>NZ_CALSBR010000001.1:0-4800000 GCF_943422735.1 Aquimarina sp. EL_43
GGTGAACATGGAAGAGCATTTATAAAAGCAGGTCAAGAGTTAATTAGACAAGCTAATAATAAGAACGCAGGTCATTTACCCGATATGGTAAAAGCTTTAAAAACTGCTGGGCAAAGATTAATTGAAAAAGGTAAAAGTATAAATCATAAAATGTGATGACAATTAATAAAGAGTTAAATGATATGATTATCAATTTATCACTAATAGATAATGATCAATTAAAAGAGCTTGAAATTCTAAAAATATTAAAAATTTTGGATTCTTATGAATTAGACGATTTTTATAAATATTACTTGAAGGGATACCTATGGTATAATATGCCTTTTGAAAATACAAATAGAGATAAGGAAGTTGAACATAACTTAAAAGAATCAATAAGTAAAAAACCTGAATATCTATTTTCTAAAGCTTATTTAGCTTACTATTATTATGATAATAAATATTATAAAAAAGTAATAGATCTCTTGAATTTTTTAGATTTTTCTTTTTTTGAAGAAAGGAATCAATTATGGCAAAGTTTAAAACTTCAGGAGTTATTAGCTATGTCTAAATTACAATTATCGGAATCTGTTAGTAAAGATATGTCAGACGATATAGTAGGATTGATTTATTCATATTTACATGTGCCAGAGGAAGAAGTTGCAGTGCCTAGAGAATTAGTAAATGTAATTATTGAGAATAAATCTAAAAAGGGCATTTTGAGTATAAAAACAACAACATTATTATTGATTAACTCTAAGGCTTACAAAGATTATTTTGATAATGATGTTAGATTAGAATTAACTTCCTCACTACGCGAAGAGTGATTAAACAAAAACCCTCGCTGCGCAAAGTCTCCTGACTTAGCGGGATGAGTTATAAATGATAGAAACCAGTTACAGAAATGTAGCTGGTTTTTTTATTGCAGTACGTTTTGTAATTTGGTTTGTTTTATGAATGCATCAAGCATAGCAAAGACATGTTCCTTGTCTTTTGGTTTCATCTTGGTAACTTCTTGTATGCGCTCAATCATTTTTTTATCGAGTTCCAAATCGGTATGCCCAACAAGCCAGTCAAGAGAGACATTTAAAAGTTCAGCCATTTTAGCAGCAGCTTCGATAGAGGGCTTCATCTCATCACGTTCATAACGGCCAATAGCTGGCCCTTTTGTACCCAACTCTTTAGCCAGTTCTTCTTGGCTTATTCCTTTGTTCTTGCGTGCTTGTAATAATCGTGAACCGAAACTCATACTATCTAAATAAATCGTTTTTTACTACTTATTCACAAAGTTACAGAACGTAAACGTTCAATACAAATCAAAATAATTTTGTTAATTAAATCGTATCCGTTACCTTTGAAACGTATTTGTTCTATAAAACTTTTTTAGGCTATGTTAGACACGACCAACCCACATAACTATCATTATATCACCAAACACTTACAAATCCACATCTTAGGCGGTATTAAGCTCAATAATCTAGATCGTATGCGAGTTACTATGAGTATTTGTAAACCAAAAAGTCACAATATCTTGCGTCATAGTATCGATCTGTATAATGATAATATGGTAGAGAAATTTGTACGAAAGATTGCAGAACGTATCGAGATAGGTACAAGTATCGCCCGTAAAACCCTGCAAGAATTAACATCCGCCTTAGAACAATATAGAATCGATGAACTTGCAGCAGCCAACCAAACCGATGAAATACTGGTAAAAGAACTCACAGCAGATGAAGAAAAAGCTGCTATCAAGTTCTTAAAGTCTAAAGATTTATTAAGTAAAACCAATGATCTAATTGGTCAATCTGGTGTAATAGGAGAAGAAACCAACCGCTTATTAATGTACCTGATCTTTACCAGTAGAAAAACTAACAATCCTCTACATTGCATAAGTTTAGGAAGTTCGGGAGTTGGTACAACACACCTACAATCTAAAGTTGGGCAGAAACTATATACCCGACGTAAAGATAAAGTAGAAAATTACGGTACTCTCTGCCAATGCTTTTTACTACTTTAACCGTACAGAACTATGCGTAACAAACTAATCTTAATGAGAGGATTTTAGATGGTGCAGAATCTGTACTCTACCCTTTACGGAACTACAATCCTAAAAAAACGGATTACCAAAACGGTGGTCATATAGAGCAAAAAAGGAACTACCAAAACCATACACCTAACCGTAGAAGGCCCCTATCTGTTGCAGGTTGTACTACGCAAGAAAGTGTTTATGAAGATAACAGTAACCGAAGCTTCTACTCTATATCGATAGAATCGGAGAGACAGGATAAAAAAGATTATGCTCAGTACCAACGTTTACTATCGGCAGGTAAAGTAAATAATGATGATGAATTTATAAGCAAGCCAGATTTTTACGTGATGTACACAACGATGCTTAAACCTATAAAAGTTATTAAACCCTTTGCAGAATACTTAGAGTATACCACAATCCGTTTTTAAACCACGTAGAACAAACGCTCACTATTCTACAGTTATAGAAGCTGTTACCTTTTACTGCCAGTGGCACGACTACCAAAAGTATGTATGAGCAAACAGGAGAAGAATATATAGAAAAACCACCAATCCGAAGATACTATTTCAAGCTGCTAACCAATTAAATCATAAGAGGTTCTCTTGCGTAAAAGCGATGAACTCCACGGTGGCTCTGCCCTGTAAGTACTGTAGAGGAACTCAAGAACTAATTTACCCTAACTAATAAGCAAACTACTTTACAGCCTTAGAATCCGTAGGCGTTTAAAAGTAAAGAAAACGACCCAATGGCGGTATCATAACAACTGATCGAGAGTTACTACATCAAAAAGCAGAAAAAGAAAAAAGGTGAAAACTGTGATACGTTTACCAAATCACTAACCCTAATGAATATAAAGAACTGGGAACAAACAGATTACCAAAGCATTACAAGAATGCGTATTAAAAATAAATAGTCCTCTCGACTCCGACCGTTCCCGGTGTTCCAGAGTGTTTCCACTCCTAAAATGGAACAGTGTAACTAAAACAAAGAGAGCAAGTTAAACTGCTTTTTACAGCTCGTTCCGCAAAATCCTAAAAAACACATACCGTATGAAAAAAAAGTAAGCTACAAAATGCTAGCTATAGCACCCTATTGACCAATTTTAGCGACTGGTTAGATATCTTGGGCTATAGTGATGCGATGCAAAAAAAACTATCCTGCACAGCTCTGTGAGTTTCTTCTACTGGTTAGAAGGGCAAGAGATTACCCCATATCAATTATATCAAGGATCATCACATTAGAAACTACTATAATCATTTAAAACAACGCCCCAATAAAACCAGAGGTGGTGCATTAAGGCAATACCTATCTCAATAACCATTTACAATCCTTACAACAAGTTTAGAGAATACTTAAAAAAAACATAATGCAAAACCCTTTAATCTACCCATTAAAAGAGAAAAGGAAAACTATAGTAGAAAAGCTAAATGTACTGTCACCAGAAGAAATCAAAGACTTATTTATGGCAACAGGATACAGTAATCCATTACCAAGGTTTAGAGCAAGACAAAAAGCATTATTAGTCTGTTTGTACAGTTGTGGTATGCGTAGAAATGAAGTGCTGAACTTAGAAATATCGGATATCCTTTTTGATAAAGAACGGATCTATGTTAGAAAAGGTAAAAACTATAAAGAACGCTTTATCCCAATTAATCTACACAACCTGCAAATACTGGAAGATTATATCTATGACACAAGAATGAACTTTAAAAAATCCAGTGAAAGTAACTATGTTTTTATTACCGAACATAGCAGCAAAATGAGCGGTGGTACATTAGAAACCGATCTAAAACAAATCATTAAAGCTACAGAAGATAGAAGCTTAATCGAAAGAAATATTACACCACACGCCTTACGTCACAGTATTGCCA
The DNA here is from genome assembly GCF_943422735.1 of Aquimarina sp. EL_43. Classification (NCBI taxonomy): domain Bacteria; kingdom Pseudomonadati; phylum Bacteroidota; class Flavobacteriia; order Flavobacteriales; family Flavobacteriaceae; genus Aquimarina; species Aquimarina sp. EL_43. Next base: position 3,880 of record NZ_CALSBR010000001.1, read on the forward strand.
CCCACTTTTTACAAGCAGGTATGAAAATCGAGGATATACAACAGTTTTTAGGGCATAGTAGCTTAGAAAGTACACAAATCTATACACATATTTTAAAACACAACTAATGAATTATACCGAATATTTACACCACGAAAATTATAGTACTACTACTATAGTGCACTATACAAATAGAATTACAGAGTTTACAAAGTGGCTTAAAAAACATAAGGTTACAGCAAGTGAGATTGATTACAAAACCTGTATGAAATACATCAAATACCTACAGCAAAAAAAAGATCAAACCCCAAACCATCAATAATCACCTGGTAGCCATTAGAAATTACTTTGACTACCTGATAGAGCGAGCAGAGCGAAGCGAAAACCCATTAGAAGATGTATCTGTAAAAGGTACAGTAAAAAAGATGTTGCACAATCTTTTAGAGCCAGACGAACTCGAAGATTTATACTACAGTTATGAAACCGAGAAGTTTAACAGGAACGCTAACGGCTTTGCTAGATATGCAGCAAAACGTAATAAAATTATTGTTGGGTTAATCGTATATCAAGGCTTAAACGCTACCCATCTAAAAAGCCTGAACTTAGAAGGTCTACAACTAAAAAAAGGTAAAATCTATGTTCCTGCAACCCGTAGGAGCAATGCCAGAGAAATAGAGTTAAAACCTTGGCAAATCATTGATTTTATCGAATACCTAGACCAAACCCGACCACAAATAGCCAAAAACAATGATCTGCACAATCAAGAATTATTAATCCCACAAAAGTGTTTTAATGATCTGCTACGAGTAGGGATTTTAAAAAGGTTAAAAAAGATCAATCATAAAGTCATTAATGTAAATCAGTTACGAGCCTCTGTGATCTGTAATTGGTTAGGTCAATACAATATCCGTAAAGTTCAATATCTGGCAGGACATAAACACATCGGTTCTACAGAATCTTATAAACAAAACAATCTTGAAAGTTTACACGAAGCTATTAACCAGTTCCATCCAATACATTAAACTACAAAAACCCATCCTTATGAAAATAGAACTTATCATCACCGACAAAGAAGAATTAAATTATTTACAAAGTTCCTTAGCCGCAGCAATACATCAACTGACCCTATCAGACAAAAGCCATGAAGATAGTATTTACTGGTTATCACAAATCTTACTTTTATCTTACAAGTAGTATAATAGCCAAGTGACTCCCTACGGTCGGCATATTATTATGGGCGCAGACAAAAAAGTCTTTGCCCATAAGCTGTTATAAGGTGTTCCTTCGTCACGCCGCAAGCTATTTTTTGTTATTCCACAAGTGCAGAAAAAAACACTTGTTCCATACCGTTACAACTTCCTCGCCTTCGGTCGTCAGTCTCCACTACAAACAAATAGCCTTGCTCTGTTCCTCTATCACCCGCAGCTCTCTTTTTGCTTAAAAACAATAAGGTACGCTAACGCTGAATAGTAAATTAAGCAAAACCGCTGCTTCATGGGCTACGCCGCTTGGTCGCAACCTAGCCGATTATTTATGTGGAAGTTTATATTTTGATAAATAAGAACACATAAAAATCGTCTGGCGCATCCCTTCGTTACACTCCCGGTCTACGTCGGTTGCTCCTCTCCGCTATGGCTACGCCTTTGTTTTTGCGTGCAACGCAGCTTCGTTCAATCGCCACTAGGCTATGATCAATCTTGAAGCTGAAGCACTACGCTTGCAGCCTTTGCGCACTCCAACTTCAAGATTAATCGATCTTACTCATACGGAAAAAGCGAGATGAAACACCTCGCTTTATTGTTGCGCAACGTGAGTAGGATTAAAAATCAAATCACGTATGACTGTAAATATAAGTAAACGCTTCTAAAGCGGAATAACAGCGAGGGCAAATGCTGCCGGGTTCTTCCGCTTTAGAAGTGGTAGGCATAGTGCCGATTGAACGACCGCGTAACCTTCCGTGCGCGGCTATTTTATATAAACCCTGTTATAGCCCCTGACGACAGGAAGTGAGGGTATAATAAGGATTATGTAAAGATAGCTTTGATTATGCGGCTGGCTTTAGAAGTTATATTGCACAAATACAGAATCCTGTAATGTGGGTATACTCTAAATTATTATTTTAGCATAGCAGAGAGATAGATGACCGATAGAACGTTCTTATTTTTTGCTTTTGAGCAGGTATCCATACAAAAAAAGGGTATACCGTTAATTTTTTTGCGTAAACCAAGACCATTTAGGAAATATCAGACTCTCCTATAAAGATGCCGATAAAGACGGTACAATCACTACTTCTGAGATTGTACAAGAGAAAAATTATTACCCCTTTGGATTGCAACATGAAGGGTATAATTTTGACGTGAATGGTGCTAAAAATGACCACCATACGTATAATGGAAAGGAACACTCCAAAGACTTAGGATTAAATCTATATGAAATGGAATGGAGACATTATAATCCAACCATTGGTAGGTTTCCTTCCATTGATCCATTAGCAGATCATCCTTTTCAACTAGATTTAACTCCTTACAACTTTGCTTGGAACAACCCTATCATGTATAATGACCCTTCGGGATTATGTCCAGAGTGTCCAAATGCTAGTGATTTTAATGTTGGTGACACCCATGATATTAATGGAGTTACTTATGTAGTAGATAATGATGGGCAATGGGCAAGAGAAGGTGGATCATTAGGAGAAGTTATAATAAATTCTGGAGATAACACAGAATCTACAAGAAATAGAATTGATCTAAATGCACCCTATGGAGGAAAAATTTCTCGTTCTATAGGAGAATTAAGCGGTTGGGATAAGTTTTCTGCGGAAGCGCAAGAAAATATGCCTTGGCTTTTTGGTAGAAGGAAATCCGATGATGGCAGGTTTTTTGTTGATCCTAGTGGTAATAGTATAGGTATAACTCCTATGGGTGCACCCATTAATTTACCTTTTGGACCAGGGAGTGGCAAAAAAGCAAGTAGTTTAGTAGTTAAGTTTACTAATGAACAAAAAATGGCATGGTGGACTACTTCTAGTAAACCTGGAATTTCAGCAGCAAAAGCAGCTGAGAAAATGGGAGGTGCATTAGTGAAAAAATTTAAAAATTCAGTAGATACAGGTGCTAGAAGTGGTGAACATGGAAGAGCATTTATAAAAGCAGGTCAAGAGTTAATTAGACAAGCTAATAATAAGAACGCAGGTCATTTACCCGATATGGTAAAAGCTTTAAAAACTGCTGGGCAAAGATTAATTGAAAAAGGTAAAAGTATAAATCATAAAATGTGATGACAATTAATAAAGAGTTAAATGATATGATTATCAATTTATCACTAATAGATAATGATCAATTAAAAGAGCTTGAAATTCTAAAAATATTAAAAATTTTGGATTCTTATGAATTAGACGATTTTTATAAATATTACTTGAAGGGATACCTATGGTATAATATGCCTTTTGAAAATACAAATAGAGATAAGGAAGTTGAACATAACTTAAAAGAATCAATAAGTAAAAAACCTGAATATCTATTTTCTAAAGCTTATTTAGCTTACTATTATTATGATAATAAATATTATAAAAAAGTAATAGATCTCTTGAATTTTTTAGATTTTTCTTTTTTTGAAGAAAGGAATCAATTATGGCAAAGTTTAAAACTTCAGGAGTTATTAGCTATGTCTAAATTACAATTATCGGAATCTGTTAGTAAAGATATGTCAGACGATATAGTAGGATTGATTTATTCATATTTACATGTGCCAGAGGAAGAAGTTGCAGTGCCTAGAGAATTAGTAAATGTAATTATTGAGAATAAATCTAAAAAGGGCATTTTGAGTATAAAAACAACAACATTATTATTGATTAACTCTAAGGCTTACAAAGATTATTTTGATAATGATGTTAGATTAGAATTAACTTCCTCACTACGCGAAGAGTGATTAAACAAAAACCCTCGCTGCGCAAAGTCTCCTGACTTAGCGGGATGAGTTATAAATGATAGAAACCAGTTACAGAAATGTAGCTGGTTTTTTTATTGCAGTACGTTTTGTAATTTGGTTTGTTTTATGAATGCATCAAGCATAGCAAAGACATGTTCCTTGTCTTTTGGTTTCATCTTGGTAACTTCTTGTATGCGCTCAATCATTTTTTTATCGAGTTCCAAATCGGTATGCCCAACAAGCCAGTCAAGAGAGACATTTAAAAGTTCAGCCATTTTAGCAGCAGCTTCGATAGAGGGCTTCATCTCATCACGTTCATAACGGCCAATAGCTGGCCCTTTTGTACCCAACTCTTTAGCCAGTTCTTCTTGGCTTATTCCTTTGTTCTTGCGTGCTTGTAATAATCGTGAACCGAAACTCATACTATCTAAATAAATCGTTTTTTACTACTTATTCACAAAGTTACAGAACGTAAACGTTCAATACAAATCAAAATAATTTTGTTAATTAAATCGTATCCGTTACCTTTGAAACGTATTTGTTCTATAAAACTTTTTTAGGCTATGTTAGACACGACCAACCCACATAACTATCATTATATCACCAAACACTTACAAATCCACATCTTAGGCGGTATTAAGCTCAATAATCTAGATCGTATGCGAGTTACTATGAGTATTTGTAAACCAAAAAGTCACAATATCTTGCGTCATAGTATCGATCTGTATAATGATAATATGGTAGAGAAATTTGTACGAAAGATTGCAGAACGTATCGAGATAGGTACAAGTATCGCCCGTAAAACCCTGCAAGAATTAACATCCGCCTTAGAACAATATAGAATCGATGAACTTGCAGCAGCCAACCAAACCGATGAAATACTGGTAAAAGAACTCACAGCAGATGAAGAAAAAGCTGCTATCAAGTTCTTAAAGTCTAAAGATTTATTAAGTAAAACCAATGATCTAATTGGTCAATCTGGTGTAATAGGAGAAGAAACCAACCGCTTATTAATGTACCTGATCTTTACCAGTAGAAAAACTAACAATCCTCTACATTGCATAAGTTTAGGAAGTTCGGGAGTTGGTAAAACACACCTACAATCTAAAGTTGCAGAACTTATACCCGACGAAGATAAAGTAGAAATTACGGTACTCTCTGCCAATGCTTTTTACTACTTTAACCGTACAGAACTACGTAACAAACTAATCTTAATAGAGGATTTAGATGGTGCAGAATCTGTACTCTACCCTTTACGGGAACTACAATCTAAAAAACGGATTACCAAAACGGTGGTCCATAAAGACAAAAAAGGAACTACCAAAACCATACACCTAACCGTAGAAGGCCCTATATCTGTTGCAGGTTGTACTACGCAAGAAAGTGTTTATGAAGATAACAGTAACCGAAGCTTCTTACTCTATATCGATGAATCGGAGGAACAGGATAAAAAGATTATGCAGTACCAACGTTTACTATCGGCAGGTAAAGTAAATAATGATGATGAATTTATAGCAGCCAGATTTTTACGTGATGTACAACGAATGCTTAAACCTATAAAAGTTATTAACCCTTTTGCAGAATACTTAGAGTTACCACAATCCGTTTTTAAACCACGTAGAACAAACGCTCACTATCTACAGTTTATAGAAGCTGTTACCTTTTACTGCCAGTGGCAACGACCCAAAAAGTATGATGAGCAAACAGGAGAAGAATATATAGAAACCACCATCGAAGATATTAAAGCTGCTAACCAATTAATCATAGAGGTTCTCTTGCGTAAAAGCGATGAAATCACAGGGGCTTGCCGTAATTACTTAGAGGAACTCAAGAAATATTTACACACTAATAATCAAACTACTTTTACAGCCTTAGAAATCCGTAGGCGTTTAAAAGTAAAGAAAACGACCCAATGGCGGTATCATAAACAACTGATCGAGAGTTACTACATCAAAAAGCAGAAAAAGAAAAAAGGTGAAACTGTGATACGTTACCAAATCACTAACCCTAATGAATATAAAGAACTGGAACAACAGATTACCAAAGCATTACAAGAATGCGTATTAAAAATAAATAGTCTCTCGGACTCCGACCGTTCCGGTGTTCCAGAGTGTTCCACTCCTAAAATGGAACAGGTAACTAAAACAAAGAGAGCAAGTTAAACTGCTTTTTACAGCTCGTTCCGCAAAATCCTAAAAAACACATACCGTATGAAAAAAAGTAAGCTACAAAATGCTAGCTATAGCACCCTATTGACCAATTTTAGCGACTGGTTAGATATCTTGGGCTATAGTGATGCGATGCAAAAAAACTATCCTGCACAGCTCTGTGAGTTCTTCTACTGGTTAGAAGGGCAAGAGATTACCCATATCAATTATATCAAGGATCATCACATTAGAAACTACTATAATCATTTAAAACAACGCCCCAATAAAACCAGAGGTGGTGCATTAAGCAATACCTATCTCAATAACCATTTACAATCCTTACACAAGTTTAGAGAATACTTAAAAAAACATAATGCAAAACCCTTTAATCTACCCATTAAAAGAGAAAAGGAAACTATAGTAGAAAAGCTAAATGTACTGTCACCAGAAGAAATCAAAGACTTATTTATGGCAACAGGATACAGTAATCCATTACCAAGGTTTAGAGCAAGACAAAAAGCATTATTAGTCTGTTTGTACAGTTGTGGTATGCGTAGAAATGAAGTGCTGAACTTAGAAATATCGGATATCCTTTTTGATAAAGAACGGATCTATGTTAGAAAAGGTAAAAACTATAAAGAACGCTTTATCCCAATTAATCTACACAACCTGCAAATACTGGAAGATTATATCTATGACACAAGAATGAACTTTAAAAAATCCAGTGAAAGTAACTATGTTTTTATTACCGAACATAGCAGCAAAATGAGCGGTGGTACATTAGAAACCGATCTAAAACAAATCATTAAAGCTACAGAAGATAGAAGCTTAATCGAAAGAAATATTACACCACACGCCTTACGTCACAGTATTGCCACCCACTTTTTACAAGCAGGTATGAAAATCGAGGATATACAACAGTTTTTAGGGCATAGTAGCTTAGAAAGTACACAAATCTATACACATATTTTAAAACACAACTAATGAATTATACCGAATATTTACACCACGAAAATTATAGTACTACTACTATAGTGCACTATACAAATAGAATTACAGAGTTTACAAAGTGGCTTAAAAAACATAAGGTTACAGCAAGTGAGATTGATTACAAAACCTGTATGAAATACATCAAATACCTACAGCAAAAAAAGATCAAACCCCAAACCATCAATAATCACCTGGTAGCCATTAGAAATTACTTTGACTACCTGATAGAGCGAGCAGAGCGAAGCGAAAACCCATTAGAAGATGTATCTGTAAAAGGTACAGTAAAAAAGATGTTGCACAATCTTTTAGAGCCAGACGAACTCGAAGATTTATACTACAGTTATGAAACCGAGAAGTTTAACAGGAACGCTAACGGCTTTGCTAGATATGCAGCAAAACGTAATAAAATTATTGTTGGGTTAATCGTATATCAAGGCTTAAACGCTACCCATCTAAAAAGCCTGAACTTAGAAGGTCTACAACTAAAAAAAGGTAAAATCTATGTTCCTGCAACCCGTAGGAGCAATGCCAGAGAAATAGAGTTAAAACCTTGGCAAATCATTGATTTTATCGAATACCTAGACCAAACCCGACCACAAATAGCCAAAAACAATGATCTGCACAATCAAGAATTATTAATCCCACAAAAGTGTTTTAATGATCTGCTACGAGTAGGGATTTTAAAAAGGTTAAAAAAGATCAATCATAAAGTCATTAATGTAAATCAGTTACGAGCCTCTGTGATCTGTAATTGGTTAGGTCAATACAATATCCGTAAAGTTCAATATCTGGCAGGACATAAACACATCGGTTCTACAGAATCTTATAAACAAAACAATCTTGAAAGTTTACACGAAGCTATTAACCAGTTCCATCCAATACATTAAACTACAAAAACCCATCCTTATGAAAATAGAACTTATCATCACCGACAAAGAAGAATTAAATTATTTACAAAGTTCCTTAGCCGCAGCAATACATCAACTGACCCTATCAGACAAAAGCCATGAAGATAGTATTTACTGGTTATCACAAATCTTACTTTTATCTTACAAGTAGTATAATAGCCAAGTGACTCCCTACGGTCGGCATATTATTATGGGCGCAGACAAAAAAGTCTTTGCCCATAAGCTGTTATAAGGTGTTCCTTCGTCACGCCGCAAGCTATTTTTTGTTATTCCACAAGTGCAGAAAAAAACACTTGTTCCATACCGTTACAACTTCCTCGCCTTCGGTCGTCAGTCTCCACTACAAACAAATAGCCTTGCTCTGTTCCTCTATCACCCGCAGCTCTCTTTTTGCTTAAAAACAATAAGGTACGCTAACGCTGAATAGTAAATTAAGCAAAACCGCTGCTTCATGGGCTACGCCGCTTGGTCGCAACCTAGCCGATTATTTATGTGGAAGTTTATATTTTGATAAATAAGAACACATAAAAATCGTCTGGCGCATCCCTTCGTTACACTCCCGGTCTACGTCGGTTGCTCCTCTCCGCTATGGCTACGCCTTTGTTTTTGCGTGCAACGCAGCTTCGTTCAATCGCCACTAGGCTATGATCAATCTTGAAGCTGAAGCACTACGCTTGCAGCCTTTGCGCACTCCAACTTCAAGATTAATCGATCTTACTCATACGGAAAAAGCGAGATGAAACACCTCGCTTTATTGTTGCGCAACGTGAGTAGGATTAAAAATCAAATCACGTATGACTGTAAATATAAGTAAACGCTTCTAAAGCGGAATAACAGCGAGGGCAAATGCTGCCGGGTTCTTCCGCTTTAGAAGTGGTAGGCATAGTGCCGATTGAACGACCGCGTAACCTTCCGTGCGCGGCTATTTTATATAAACCCTGTTATAGCCCCTGACGACAGGAAGTGAGGGTATAATAAGGATTATGTAAAGATAGCTTTGATTATGCGGCTGGCTTTAGAAGTTATATTGCACAAATACAGAATCCTGTAATGTGGGTATACTCTAAATTATTATTTTAGCATAGCAGAGAGATAGATGACCGATAGAACGTTCTTATTTTTTGCTTTTGAGCAGGTATCCATACAAAAAAAGGGTATACCGTTAATTTTTTTGCGTAAACCAAGACCATTTAGGAAATATCAGACTCTCCTATAAAGATGCCGATAAAGACGGTACAATCACTACTTCTGAGATTGTACAAGAGAAAAATTATTACCCCTTTGGATTGCAACATGAAGGGTATAATTTTGACGTGAATGGTGCTAAAAATGACCACCATACGTATAATGGAAAGGAACACTCCAAAGACTTAGGATTAAATCTATATGAAATGGAATGGAGACAATATGATCCTACAATAGGTAGATTTATTTCTATTGATCCACTTGCAGAAGAAAGAGATTGGTTAACACCTTATAACTTTGTTCAGAATAATCCAATCATAAGGGTTGATCCTAGTGGTTTACTAGATGATTATGGAATTGATCAAAATGGTAAAATAGAATTGATCAAAAAAACAGATGATAAGACAGATACATTATATTCTGTAACACGAGATGATAGTGGTAATATTGTTAAAGATGGAAATGGTGAAATTGTAAAGAATGATACTAATGGAGATGGAGATGTAGGGAATGGCGATTCTGTTACAGTAGAGAAAGGTATTTTGAATAATATTGAAAATACTACTCATACGGAATCAGATGGAACAAAGCAAAATTTACAAATTATGGATGTAAGTAATGCAAGTACTAAGGATATTAAATCCATCTTTGAATTTTCAGCTAACAATAGTAATAGTGAATTTTCCTTTGCAAGTTTTGCGAATGGAAACAAGTTTATAAGTACATCTTTTCTTTCAAATGCTGAATTAAGTGCTACTACCCTCATACAAAGGAATGGAAAGTTAAACCATCATGTTCATTCTCACCCTTTCCAAGGTTTTCTTGCGCCTTCGCCAGGAGATGTATCTGCGGCAAGACTTTTGCATAGAAAAGGTCATAATACACGTTTAGAAATATATGGACCTGCAATCAATGAATACCAAGATTATAATCAAAATTCACCTAGTTTTTCATTGGAAGAAGTAATTATAACTGCTCCAAAGAAGAAGAAAAATTAAAAAATAATGATTCAATTAAGACAAAATATAGTGCTCCCAATCTTTGTATTGCTATTTAGTTTAACTACTGCTGCACAAAATGATAACGCTAAATATGATTCAAAACTAGTTGTTTTTAATAGTTCTGATTTAGTAGGGTTATTAGAGAGCATCGTAACAACGAAAAACACTTGCGGAACTTCAAATATTGTTAACTGGTATATAGATTTAAAAGAACCTAGTTCTGCAACTGTTTCTCAAGGAAGAATCGCTAACTTAATAGAATTAACAGATTCTGAGAGTAGAGAAATTTATACAACATTAATAAACAATAAAGTTGTGTTTATACTAGCAAACGATAAAGAGAAGTTTTTTTCTGATACAGGTTTTGTAATTGATTTGAGTGATTATGTAAATAAATCAGTTATAGTTTTTGAGGATTTCTCTCATTGGATGATAAATATTGAAAATGATTCTTATAGTATATCTGCTAAGAGAATATGGAAATGTAATTAATTCCAGTTATGCAAAGTCTCCTGACTTAGCCCCCGCTCCCGCTAGCGTCTCGCTAGTGGCGTCAAAGATTGGCAGGTAAGAGTAATAAATAAAAAGAAGTCACAATTGATAAAAAGATTGTGACTTCTTTCGCTTAATAATATGTTATATTTACGACGCCACTGGGGTAAAACTAAAAAAGATTACCACAGAGGGAAGTTCATCAACAGGATGGAGCGTAAAGAAAATACCCAACGGGTATTTTTAGCGAACAGGCCAGCTGGCGTGGAGGAAAGCCGGGAATTATGTGTATAAGAATGGCGACCTGGAGTTCTTTAACCATGTAGAAGGGATCGTAGAACATGAAGCGGATGGGTATAAATATGTATACCAGTATAAAGACCATTTAGGAAATATACGATTATCCTATAAAGATGCGGATAAGAATGGTACAATCACTACTTCTGAGATTATTGAAGAGAAAAACTACTACCCCTTCGGCATGACTCATTCTGGATATAACAATACACTACGAGGGAGAAATCATAACTATGGTTTTGGTAATAAAGAAGAAAATAATGAGCTTGGTCTAAAATGGTTAGATTTTGGTGCTAGAAGCTATGATGCATCTATTGGAAGATGGATGAATATTGATCCACTTGCAGAAATCATGGAAATGGATTCTCCATATAGTTATGCTTTTAATAATCCCGTTTTTTTCATAGATTCTAATGGGATGATGCCTTGGCCAGTTCATGAATTTTTTCATCAATGGACACGTAGAGTCGACTCTTGGTATGGTCCAAGAACTTGTACAGGTTGTAGCTCTTTTCATAGAGGTTTAGATATTAATTTTTCAGGAGGTGGAGCTACTGATTTTGGAGCTCCTGTATTGGCAACTCACACAGGTAAGGTAGTTTCAATAAAAACAACTTTAAGTGGGGCAGGTAGAAATGTTTTGATTCAATCACCTGATGGAACTTTTCAAACACAGTATTTTCATATGAGCCGTATTGATGTGCTATTAGGAAGTTATGTTGAAGAAGGTCAACAAGTGGGTGCAATAGGAGGTTCTGGTAGAGGAGAAGAAAGAGGATATGCAGTTCATTTACATTATGCAATTAAAAGACAAAATAATTCAGGTGGGTATGATTGGTATAATCCTACGGGAGGTAATGCTAATAACACAGCTAATATTGTAGATCCTCAAAGTTGGATTGGTTATGGTCCTTGGGAAGCTTCTTACTATGACAATATAGCTGGAGCTAATTTTTCTATTTTGTCAGTAGAAGCACCAATAGGGACACCTACTCCAACACCTGCACAAGAGCCAAGACCAACAGTAACTCCGATAGGCCCTTTACCATCAGGAGGAATAGTGCCAACACCAGCACCTCCTATAACACCTGGAGGAGGAACTATACCTGTTCCAGCACCGACACCTAATCCTGTAATAATTCCTCCTAAACCTATTTTAGATTAATTAACAAATTTAAATATGAAGAACAAAATAGTATTATTGATTATAGCATTAGCTGTTTTTACAGGATGTGTTAATAATAAAAAAGAAGAGAATAAAACTTCAGATTTACAAGAAGAAACAATCGTTGAAAAAAAGGTAATTCAAAATATTCCAAATAGGATATCTGAAAAAAATGACTCTCCTAAAGATTGCGGACTAAATTTTGAATCTTTTTTTACTAGATTTTCTACTGATAGTGCTTTTCAGAAAAACAGAATACAGTTTCCTCTAAAAATGTCAACAATGGATGCTTACGACAGTGAAAATCCTTCAATTGAAAACCTTAGTTTGAAAGATTATTCTTTTATAGATTTTAGTAATGACAAAGATGCTATTAATAGAGATACAGATAAATACAAAGTAGAAATAGTCGAAAATAAAGAAACTACTATTTATAAAAAATTAGGTATTGATAATGGTATCTATGTTGAATTTAAGTTTGAGAAACAAGAGAACTGTTGGTTATTAATATCAATAGAAGATCAATCTAATTAAAAACTTATAGCTTGGGTTTATAATCTTAGCTTAAATCAAAAAGTAAAGTAAAACCCCCGCTCCCGCTAGCGTCTCGCTAGTGGTTTTAAAAATTGGTTGGTAAGAGTAATAAATAAAAAGAAGTCACAATTGATAAAAAGATTGTGGCTTTTTTAGTTGAAATCCTTTATTCTAATATCAAAAAATGAAACTCTAATATTGTATTTTGGTCAGATGAACAGGAGTTATAAATTTTTATAATACATCTGGTTATATGTGTTTAGTTTCCCTATAGTATATTATAAATTATAGTAGGATAAAAATTATTAGGATAACTATAATACAGTGTAGAGATTGATGTTTTTTGAGTTATCTAAACTGTAGTGCCACTAGCGAGACGCTAACGGGAGCAGTTCAAAATAATCAATAAATGAATTCGAATCAATTATATTATAGAACAGTATTTTTCATTATAATATTTGGAATAGTAGCTTATGTTGTTGCACATAATACAATGGAAGAAGCTGCGGTTAGAGAAAGTCCTTTTGAAACAACAGCTACGATTACTAGCCTTGAAAAATGTTCTAAAAATGGAAGATGTATTTATTATGAGTACAAATATGAAGGTAAGAAATATAAAGCTCGATCCAGAACTGATTTTATGTTTGCAGGCTGGTGTAGAAACAAAAATAATTGTGTTGGTTTAAAATTTAAAATAATTATAAACAAAGATAATCCAAAACAGCAAATCGTAGAATGGGATAAAGTTTTAGATGATAAGAATTTTATTAATTATCCAAAAGATTAATTTCGCCCCGATTTCCATGGTAAAGTCAAGTAAAAAACGTTAAAAATATCAGGCAGCAACTTTTTGATAAGGTTGCTGCCGCTAGCGTCTCGCTAGTGGTGTCAAAGCTTGAAGGATAAGAATATACAAATGATAAAAACCTGATAGCGTATTCTATGTATTACTTTTGTACTAACGATAACTTCTTATTCTGATAAATCAAAAGATATCGTTAACCAATTATAAAATAATAAGATGACAAAGAAATGTAATCCAGTTGTTTATTTTGAGATTCCCGTTACAGATATTGATAGAGCCATTCAATTTTATAAATCTGTATTTAACTTCACATTTGAAAGAGAAATCATTGATAAAAATGAAATGGCTTTGTTTCCTTTTGAAGAAGAAAACACCGGAATTTCGGGAGCATTAGCAAAGGGAGAAATCTACAAACCAACAAATGACGGAGTTGTAATTTACTTCAATACAGAAAACATAGACAAGACCTTAAAAATAGCGATTGAAAGTGGTGGGCAAATGTTGTATCCAAAAACATCAAATGGAGACTTAGGTTTTGTTGCAGAATTTGAAGATAGCGAAGGAAATAGAATTGCCTTACATCAACCAATAAATTGATGTGAGAAAAAAATAACCACTAACATTATTGCCAGATACCCACTTACACAAGTGGGGGTGGGTACTTATATAAGTAGGTATGGTGATGGTATACATGCCATAGGGGGTACTTATGGTAGTGGGTATAGTTCGCTATGATCTCGGTTAGGGGTACTTCCTTCAGAGGGGTGGGGTACTAAAAACAGAGGCAGCACTTGTGTTTAACAGAAGTGCTGCCTCTGTTGAACATAGGATTGGCCTGTGTTTGAACAGAGGGAGAGGTACTTCTGCAGTGGGGAGAGGGTACTTCGCAAGTCCCCCCTTGTATCCTTCTCTAGTTTAAATCTTATTCTATAATAAGATGGCTTAACCTAATATTTTACGTTTATTAAGATGTTGCAGAAATGCTTTCTGTGCCGGGTATGAGTAATAGTTCAAAGAATATAGGAATGAAAAATCAAATCCTCCCCCTACTCTAACGCTTTACTACCTAAAACTGGAAATAAATAAAGGGTTGAAAATCGGCCGCATAGGTTTGGTAACAGACAATTGCTACCGCTATCACGACTACAGCTTTAACAAGCATATTGCTTTTAATAAATGCGTTTTCTATCCAACCTTTGGTACGATACGGTAACCAGTGAGTAATATACCCCAAAAGCATAACGATAAATACAGTGCGATACTCCCACAGTACAGCCAGGGCATTCTGCCAATCCATATTAGTGACCACTTGCTGATAAAAGCGATCAATATGATCCATACTGTTTCCTCTAAAATAGATACGGGTAAACGTAATAAACACAAAAGTTAGTGCAATTCTCCATAGCAAGACATACCAGGCCTTAGATTCTTCGTATGGACTTATCTTACGCCAATATTTGTACGCTACAATTCCGATACCATTAAGTCCGCCCCAGATTACAAATTTCCATGAGGCACCGTGCCATAATCCACCGACCAACATGGTAATCATAATATTTACATTTCTATTAAAATGCCAGGCTAATCTGGGTGAGAACAGTGTAACAATAAGCATAGCCCCTATTCCCGAAGCTGCCAACAGTGCTATCGAATAATCAGATATCGCAAAAACTCCTAAAAATGTAAAAACCAGTATAAATGTATAGGAAAAAATAGAGCCATTACGATTACCCCCAATAGGTATATATAAATAATCTTTAAGCCAGCTGGATAGCGAAATATGCCAACGTCTCCAGAAATCACCACAGTGAATCGCTTTATACGGTGAATTAAAATTAACCGGTAGTTTATACCCCATAAGCAATGCCAACCCAATAGCAATATCGGTATACCCAGAAAAATCACCATAGATTTGTAGCGAATACCCAAACATCGCCATGATATTGGTAAAACCAGAAAACATCTCGGGGACATCAAATACCCGATCCATAAAATTGGCTGCAATATAATCGGCAAATAACATTTTTTTGATCAAGCCCTTTAGGATCATAAAAGTTGCCTGGCCAAATTCTCTTTTGGTAATCGCTATCTCCTTTCTGATCTGAGGCACAAAATCAGCAGCCCTTACTATTGGTCCAGCAACCAACTGCGGAAAAAAGCTAACAAAAAATCCAAAATCAATAATAGATGTTAATGGTTTGATTTGTTTTCTATAAATATCTACACTATAACTAATCGTTTGAAACGTGTAAAAAGAAATCCCTACAGGAAGAATAATTTTATCTACTGTAAAGTAATCCACTCCGCTCCAGGTATTGGTCCATTGCGCGAGGTAATTAATAACTTCGTAATCGGTCTGAAAAAGGAAATTATATGATTCTGTAAAGAAATAGGCATATTTAAAATAACAGAGTGTCCCCAGGTTAATAATCACACTTATAGCAACCAATGTTTTTTGAACCAGTACCGATCTACTTTTATAAATAGCCCTACCCAAAAAGAAATCATTTACTGTACTAAATAGTAAAATCCCAATAAAAAGGCCGCTGGTTTTATAATAAAAAAGTAAACTTATGGCAAAGAGATAAGCGCTTCGTAAACTTTTTTTGCTATACACTATAGCATAAATAAAATATATTACTGCAAAGAAAATCCAGAAGTTCGCCTGTGTAAAGATTAACGGAAAATCTTCTGAAAAAGAAAATATGTCAATAAGTCTATTCATTAATTACTTGATTCAAAATAGAGTTTGGCTCTAATTGCAATTCGTTTTCCCATGAATGCGCCAGTGCCTGTAACAAAAGATCTGCTTTTATACGATATCCCATAACCGTAAAATGAATACGATCTCTAGGCATTAGTTTATTTGCATACCAATCTTTTGAAGAATTAAAACCTCCCATAATTTCATAAAAATCCCAAACTGCCATTTTTTGCTCTTTTGCCACTTCATAGATAATCTTTTGAGCAATTCTGGTTCTCGGGTTCGGAAATTTCTTTTTATAATACGAATCATTAGGTACAGTAAGCAATACAGCACAATCAGGATTGGCCTTTTGTATTAATTTGATTAAATCTGTATAGTATGCTTTATACTCATCCGGATTAAAATCGGGGTGATATGCATCATTAGTACCAATGGATACTATAAATAAATCTGGCTTGTATAGCAATAACTGATCATCAAAAAAGCGACATCTTTTATAATACGAAAAACTACCTCCATTTACCCCAATAGAAGTATATTGAATCCCATTATTATCGTTCATCAATTCGATACCCATCATCAAAAACTCGGCCTTTTCTTCATCTTTAATTTTGCGAATACAAAACTCAATTTCTTCAACACTTTTATGTAATGTATATTCTATAAAATGTGCTTCTTTATTTTCTTTAATTACTGATACCAGCGAATCTTGTTTGAAAGATATCTCATAGTCATCACTCCAATTATCATAAAAAATTCTGATTTTATTAAAATCGTACATCTTTTCATGATAATTATTTCCATTCGCTATTATTTTCACATTCGATATACTGTCTTTAAAAACTGCTGTTACTCCCGATAACCCCCAGGCAACACTGTCTTTTCGAACCGAACATCGATATCCTTTCCATTCGCCATCATATTTTACTCTATAATTACCAGGGTTATTCGTTTTGGCTATACTAAACGGATAAATAAATCCCCGTTGTCCTTTTGCAGTGGGGCTCATCATCTGAAGATATGATCGTAGGCGATTCGAATAAATATCTGCTTGTATATGAGATCCCCCAATATGAAAAACGTGCAAATTTTCTTTTCCACCTTTTGCAATTGTGTCTAATTTGCGAAAAAGTGTTTTAAATGCCGGTGAATTTTCTGCCATTTTTATGGTATTAGCTTTCCAATTCACAAAAGGGTATTTATGCTGTATGGTATCTATAACATAGGTTTGTGCCATCAAAGGCAATGTTAAAAGCCATACATAAAAGAATAATTTGTTACGTGTCATCATGGTTATTAGGTTCTTTGAGGTCAAGGTATAGGGCTGTAAAAAATAGTTCTGAAATTATTTTGGTTCCTTTCCAGGTAAAATGCATATAATCTTTGGCGGTTAATTTTTCGTCTACCCACAATTTCATCGCTCCTTTTCCGCCCATAGCATCATACATACTCCAGTAGGCTACATTATTTTCCAGGCAAGTTTTCATTAATTCAGCATTAAGATACGGTAATAATGGGTAGGTTTCCATTTTACCATTTACCGGAAGACACATATCTGTAGGCCCTATAAATAAAACGCTAGTATTTTTTGCTCGTCTTCTAATCCAATTTATCTGTCTGGCAATTCGCTTAGTATACTTGGTTACATCGGTAGAATCTTTAAGATATGGCATCGTATTACCTCCATATTGCATAATAACAATTTTGGGTCTTAATTGCCTCATCATCTGGCTATAGATAGTCGCATTAGAGTTTGCAAAAACGGTTCCCGAAGCTCCCCGCATCGCTACATTATCGATTTGCACTCTAGACCCTCCATCCAATGTTAATCCATAAAAATCGGCGCTAACTTTACCTTCCAATTCAATTTTAAGATCTGTAGGTGCAGTCGCTGTTCTTATTTTATATTGATGGTATTTGCCATCTGCAATCAAATCATCTTGCTGAATTAAAACTCCATCATTATATACCGATACCTTGATCGGAAAGTTACAATTACCATAATGCAAACCAATATTGGTAAAATACCTGAATTTTGCATATGCTTTCTTAGACTTCCCTATTTTTAAAGAAGCTTTGATGATTGGTAAAGAATCAACCATAGTACTATCCGGAAGCTCTTTTTGATATCCTGTAAAACGAGAAACAGATAAATATGCTCCATATTTTCGATGTGAAAACTTTTTTTGGGTTGGATCAAAAAGCGCATAACGTTGCCAATTTTCGCTTGGTTCTATAATAGCACTTATTTGGTTGTACACAGGTAACACAGGAAGAAACCCAGGGCCACTACCCCCGTACATCCCCTGAAGTCTGTTACGAAGATATCCTGTAATACGATCTCCTTCGATCTGAGAATCACCATAATGTATAATCCTACATGATCTAGAAGATAGCTTTTCTCTCAACTCATTTGCAAAATCGGGATTACTCTCGGGGTATTTGATCCTAACAATACGAGTTGTATCAATTTTTGAGAAGTCAGGAAGCTTTTTGATTTCCTCTGTTAAGGCTATATCTTTTTTACTTTCATCGGTTTCGATATCCAGAGGAGTTACGATCTGAGTAACCTCTAGAATATCTTGCCTTGTAAGTGATGAATCTTTTTCTAACCCCAAAAATGTAGTATGCGTGGGGTATTTAACCGAAATCCCTTCATACGAGAATCCATCATCCTGTGTTTGAGCTTTTTGAACACCCCCTTTTTGACTTAAAAACATGAGCCCAAATAATGCTCCTAATACGAATAGGATAAATAATGATATTTGAATAGGCCTGACTCTCAATGTTTCCCGGGGATATTTCTACTTTTTAGTAAAAATAGAAAGATTTTAGAAACTACCAAGGTGATAGATATATAAAGATGAATCTAATTGTATACATTTAGTGAACAAATTAACGGTTACTCTTCCTAATCAATATATTATTACAAAAGGTGAATTAGAAGAAGGAACCTCAACACTTTATACTCCTATTAAACGTCTTATACCACTTCTCGAAAACACATCTAAAGAGTTTTTTACTTCTGATATGGACTTAAAAGATAAATTAGTCTACACCTACGGCATGAAATTAAACGAAATCAAAAAAGCTACCGACCCCATACACGAAATTAGATTACTTCTTCAAGAAAAAGGAATTACAATAACAAAGGAAAAAGAGCGTATTGAGACTTTTGAGATTACCGATTCACAATAATCGTTTTTTCTTCAAAAAGTAAATTCGACGTAAGGAAATTTACGTTCAAAAGAAAGTTTTAAGAGAGTGATCAAAAAGCAACTCATAGTATCGTAGTACATTATACTTTATATTCTCACAGGTTTTGAAAACTTCAAAATCATTGTGATACAAGAGTCAAAAAAGTTGTTACTTGTTTATTCTAAGTCATATTGACTATGATAGTTTTACAAGTTCAAGCTAGGGTTACGAGTAAAAAACCTACCAGTAATGACATTACATAAAATAATCATCAAAAACATCGTATAAATACTACAAAAAAAGCCGACTTATAAAGTCAGCTTTTTTCATTACCAATTATGTTTATGATAAGTTCTATAAAACTAATTAATTCGGAAATTGAGTTCTTATTGTTCTTCTGTCGGCTCCAGTTATTCCTCCCCAAGCAGCAACAACCGGGTCAGTAAAACGGGCTGGCATAAAACTCACCGCATCATGATGTTGAAAACCAAATGTGTGACCAATTTCATGAAGCATAATATAATACCTTGAAGCTCTGGTTAATGCTGCATTCCCGGGGTTAACATAGGTTTCATTTAAATGAATGTCATTACCAACTCGTCCGTCAGCCTCTGGAAACTGCGCAATCGCTGCTGAAGTATCCCAACCTGGATCTGGTGCTTCTCTGATCACTAAATCGGCAGTTGCTCTATTAAAAACACGTGTCATTGTAATAGCATTAGTAGTGCGAGACCAAGCTCTTGCAGCTCTCCTTGTTGCAGAAGCCCAATCAGCAGAAACACTTGGAGCTATATAATACCTCACATTCCCAGCTCTCGCCAGAGAAGCAAATCTTGTAAAGCGATCTGCTTTAGCGCTATGTCTGCAGACACTAGAGTTTTCCTGTTGTTCTATTTCAATTAATTCTTCTTCAACGGCTTCTATATCATCTTTTTGACATCCCGTAATGGTTATCGCCATTAATATAACAACCGATAACATTTTTATGCTAAATCTAAATATTGATTTCATTGGATTACGATTAAAAATTATACAATTAAATAATCGGATGTGCACTCCGGACTAATTGTGTTAAAAGTAAAAACATAAATGCTAAAAAAATGTGATGCATGGGACATTGGGACAACGATCACAATTGTGGTTTGCAAAAAACCATAAAATAAGAAATTGATAATCAATTTCTTAACAAAATCAATTACTCCTATACCATAAAAATTTGGATGAAAAACTATTTCTTTTTTTTATATAACTAAATAACAATGAACACTAAACCTATTTACCTGATCATAAAACTTCTAATTCTCTCCCAATTATTTCAATACAATCACCAAATCATCTGCATTTACCATCGTACCAGATTTAAGAACAATTTTCTTAATCACGGCATCTTCATTGGCTGTGATGGTGGTTTCCATTTTCATGGCTTCGATGATAAATAGTGGATCATTCTTCTTTACGTCCTGACCAATTTTGACCAATACAGAGGATAATGATCCTTGTAAAGGGGCACCTATCTGTTTAGCATCGGCCTTATCAATTTTGGCATGTATTACCTTATCTACCTTAATCGAATGATCTTGTATCTCTACATTTCTGGTTTGACCATTTACTTTAAAAAATACAGTTACTTTACCATCATCATTAGGTTTCCCTACCGATATTAATTCTACTAACAGTATTTTTCCCCTATCAAGTTTTATAATAATTTCTTCTCCGGGTGTCATTCCATAAAAAAAGTTTTTGGTTGGGATGGTCATCACATTACCATATTTTAAGTGATGATTGTAGGCTCCTGTAAAAACTTTTGGGTATAATTTATAAGAAAGGAAATCTGTAATATCCAGTTCTCTTCCCATACCTTTTTTGAATATTTTGACAAACTCTGTAAATTCGGTTTCAAAATCAACAGGTTCCAGATGTGCATTGGGTCTGTTTGTAAACGGTTTTTGATCTTTTAGAATTGATTTCTGAAGTTCTTTTGGGAATTCGCCAACGGGCTGCCCTAATTCTCCTTTAAACAAACTAACCACCGATTGTGGATATGAAATAGTATCTCCCCGTTCCTTTACATCTTCTATCGTTAGGTTATTACTCACCAGGTATTGCGCCATATCCCCCACTACTTTAGAGCTTGGTGTTACCTTCACAATATCTCCGAAAAGCTCATTTACCTCTCCGTACATTTTAGTAATTTCATGAAAGCGATCTGCTAATCCTAATCCCTGTGCTTGTGGTTTTAAGTTAGAGTATTGTCCTCCTGGGATTTCATGTTGATATACCTCTCCTGTTCCTGCTTTTAATCCAGATTCGAAAACATAATAATATTCGCGTACAGCCTCCCAGTAGTTAGAATACTCATTTAATTTAGAGATATCCATGACGTTCTCGCGCTCATGAAATCTCATCATTTCTGTTATTGCATTAAAATTAGGTTGTGCTGTTAGCCCTGATAATCCTCCTAAAGCAACATCTACAACATCTACACCTGCTTCAATTGCTTTGAGATATGTTGCAGATTGTACCGAAGAAGTATCATGAGTATGCAGATGTATAGGGATATTAATTTCGGATTTTAATGCCGAAACCAATTCATAAGCGGCATATGGTTTTAGCAATCCTGCCATATCTTTGATTCCCAGAATATGTGCTCCTGCATTTTCGATATCTTTGGCCAGTCGAATATAATAATCGAGAGTATACTTCGTTCGATTTGGGTCTAAAATATCTCCTGTATAACATAAGGAACCTTCGGCAAGGCCCTGTGTTCTGGTACGTACATGTTCGATACAGGGTGCTATGGATTTCATCCAGTTTAAGGAATCAAAAATTCGAAATACATCTACTCCATTCTCCCAGGATTGTTCTACAAACTTCCCTATCAAATTATCGGGATATGCTGTATATCCTACTCCATTAGAGCCACGAATCAACATTTGAAGCAATAGATTGGGCATTGCTTCTCGTAGCGAACGAAGTCTTTCCCACGGATTTTCTTTAAGGAAACGAAGGCAGACATCAAAAGTAGCTCCTCCCCAAACTTCCATACTAAAGATTTCGGGATGATTTTTAGCAAATCCTTCTGCCACTTTAATCATATCATAGGTACGCATTCTGGTTGCCAATAAACTTTGATGCGCATCACGCATTGTAGTATCTGTAAAATGAATTTTCTTTTCATTCTTGAGCCATGCTGCAAACTTCTCTGGTCCTAATTCGGTAAGTAAATCTTTGGTTCCTTTTATATATCCCGAGGTTTCATCAAATTTTGGAACCGTAGGTACTACAAAAGTTTTGGTATGGTCAATCTTTTTAACATCGGGATTACCATTTACGATAATATCTCCTAAGAAATTAGCTAATTTGGTTGCTCGATTACGAGGTTCTTTAATCGTGAATAATGATTTAGTATTCTGAATAAAATTAACGGTTACCTCTCCTTTTCTGAAGGTTTCGTGTCTTAGGATATTTGCTAAAAACGGCATATTGGTTTTTACACCACGTATTCTAAACTCAGACAGCGCTCTCAACATTTTTCTACATGCGCCATCAAGAGTTCTACTATTTGCCGAAATTTTAACCAACATCGAGTCAAAGAATGGTGAAATAGTTACTCCCTGATACACACTACCAGCATCTAACCGAATCCCAAATCCAGAAGCACTACGATAAGTTGTAATAGTCCCATAATCGGGTTTAAAATCATTCTCGGGATCTTCTGTTGTAATCCTACATTGTAGTGCAAATCCTGTTGTTTTTATGCTCTCCTGACTTTCAATTTTAATCTGCTTATCAGATAATTTATATCCTCCTGCAATAAATACCTGAGCTTTGATCAGGTCTATTCCTGTTACAATTTCTGTCACCGTGTGTTCTACCTGTACACGAGGATTTACTTCAATAAAATAAATACTTTGATCTTCATCAACCAAAAATTCTACAGTACCGATATTATTATAATCTACTGCTTTACATATTGCAAGAGCATACCTATACAAATCCTGTTTTATAGATTCGGATACTCCAAAAGAAGGAGCATATTCGATTACTTTTTGATAGCGTCGTTGTACCGAACAATCACGTTCAAAAAGATGTACCATATTACCATGATGATCTGCCACGATTTGTATTTCGATATGTTTTGGGTTCTCTACAAACTTCTCTAGAAATACGGTATCATCTCCAAAAGCATTTAAGGCTTCTCTTCGTGATTCTGGGTATGCTTTTTCGAGCTCTTCATCATTTCGAATCACTCGCATCCCTCGGCCACCACCTCCAGAAGCAGCTTTAAGCATTACCGGATACCCAATTCGTTTAGCTTCTTTTAATGCTATTTTTACATCTGTAAGATCCTCTTTGTTACTTTCTATGATAGGAATATCATTCTCGATCGCCACTTTTTTAGCGGTAATCTTATCCCCCAGAGAACGTAAAACCGATACTTTGGGCCCGATGAATATAATATCATTTTCTAAACATTGTTGTGCAAATTCTGCATTCTCAGAAAGAAATCCATACCCAGGATGAATTGCATCTACATTATTGCTTTTGGCAACCTTTATAATAGCCTCTACATTTAAATAGGGCTTTAATGGTTCATTATTTTCACCAATCTGATATGCCTCATCTGCCTTATACCTGTGTAAAGAATATCGATCTTCGTAGGTATACACTCCTACTGTTTCTAATCCAATTTCTGTACAAGCTCTAAAAATACGGATTGCAATTTCCCCTCGATTAGCTACTAAAACTTTTTTGATTTGCATGATATAAATTATGAGTTAAAACCATTTTTAGCGAACATTCGCTACGAAGATATTCATAAGAAAAATGCTGTGCAACAGTAATGTTAAAATTGATATAAATAAAACCAATCTGTGATATGCTTAACAATCTTCTGTCTCCAATTCAGCATCTTATATAACATCTTATAACATAACCTTAACACAAATTAACTACACTCTTTATAAGATTCTGTAAGTTATAATCGTTTACTGATCATACGTCCCAAAACAATTTTTCAATTTATTAATTAAAGCCTTTAACAATGAAAAAAAGAGTTTTTGCCTATGCAGGCCTGTTATTCATAACCTGTAGCTTCTTACTTAGCTGTAGTAATGACGACGACGAGACACAAATACCAACTACTGCGGTTACGACTTCTAAACAATACAAAGACATCACGGCTGCTAATGATGAAATCAACTCTGTGGTAGAAAATGTTTTCAACACCGAAACTAATATTGGTAATAAATCTTTTTCTAATATAAAAACACCTGAGTGTGCAACAATTACTTCTGAAGTAACAGATGAAAAGAAAACTGTTACTATCGATTTTGGTGATAATTGTGAATTACCTAATGGTGAAGTAATTTCTGGTAGTATTCAGATGAGTTTTAGTCTTCAACTCGATGCAGAGAGTAAAATAGAAATTAGTTATACCCTGGATAAGATCGTCTATAAAGATATTACTGTGAGCGGGACTGCAACTACTATATTTTCTTTTAACAGTGATACAGGAAACACCAAATTTACTACAAATTCTGATTTTACATTTGCATGGAAAGATGGGCTTTCTGCAACTAGTAAAACAAATTTTGAGACAGAATCTTTCCCAGGAAATAGTAATCCGGATACACCACCTAATCTAATTTTTTATAGCTTAACTACAGGTAGTAGCATCACTCAGTTTAGTAATGGTGATCGATTTGCTGTAGAGATTACAACTCCTTTACGCGACGAAAGTTCATGCCAATATACTGTGAGTGGTGTGATGGTAACTACAGAAAATAGTGCGGTTATTACGTTGAATTATGGTGATGGAGAATGTGACAATATTGCTATCCAGACTGATGCAGATGGCAATGAAACTACTATAGAATTATAGTAAGACCCCACAAAAAGAATTAAAACGTTTTAGAAAATTTCTAAAACGTTTTTTTTGTTATATCACGAAAAGGATCTAAAAAAAACTTTAACATAGGATTAGTACCTCTCATTACTTGTATTGGTTAAGTTTGCCGCCCAATACCCCTCAGTAAATTTATATATAAACCTTTTATTTTTTAATTATTTTCTTATGAAAAACAGAATTATTGCTTTCGCAAGTATTTTGGTAGCTACTGCTTTTTTGTTTAGTTGTAGCAGTGACGATGACAACGCAAATGAAACAAATCTGGTTACCACCTCGGCCAAATATAAAGATGTGAGGTCTGCGAATCGAGAAATTAACGCTGCGGTACAAGGTACCATGAATGATCCGTCTAATGCTAGTCGTAGTCTAAAGAATAGTTCTAATGATTGTGTCACCCTTACCTCTGAGTTAACAGAAACCGGAGGAACTGCTACTATCACTTTTGGTGAAAATTGTACGTCTCCTGATGGAAAAGCTATTTCGGGTACAATTTTATTAAGCTATAAAATGAAAGAAGCTTCTGGGGAATTAGCATTTGATATAACATACACCTTAGAGAACTTTTCTTTTAATGGTATAACGGTAAGTGGAAGCTCTATTGCCACATACAATATACTAGACAAAAAATTTGTTACCGATTCTGATTATAAGTTTATCTGGGATGATGGGCTTTCTGTAGTAAGTAAGAATACGACTTCGGTTGAAATCGTAATTAATGAAGAATCTGCCGAATCATATACTCTTATTAATATGGACACTAAAGCTGAGTTTAGTAGTGGAGAATTATATACTTCTAAAACTACCACTCCTATGAGAGTAGAAAATGACTGTAAATATGTTGTAAGTGGTATTCTTGTAACGAGTGAAAATGCATCAACCATTACCTTAAATTACGGTGATGGAACCTGCGACAATGTAGCAACACAAACTGATTCTGAAGGAAATGTTACAACTATAGACTTGGATGTAGAAGAAAACTTCACGCTTTAATAATTACCATCATAATTGATAAGGAAAACCGTTTCAGAGAAATTTCTCTGAAACGGTTTTTTGATTACTTCTGTATTTTATTATAATACGCTTTTTCTGTTACTTCGGACCATTTGGAGATCTTTTTTTGAAAACTAGAATAGCTCTCATATACTTCTTTAGAAAGCGGATCATCTCCTATCATTTCCTGGATGGCTTCATCGGTAAATCCTCGCAAAGCATCCAAAGTTTCTTTAGAAAATTCACGAATCTCAACACCTTCTTCATGTATTAACTTATCGAGATAAATACCGTTTTGTCTATCAAACTCTGCCAAAACCCATACTTGTGCCCGTTTAGAAGCCGCTTCTAAAACGGCTTGTAGATGTGGTGGCAAACCATCGTATAGGTTCTTATTAATAAAAAACTCAAGTTGCGAACCAGTCTCATGCCATCCTGGTGTATAATAATATTTTGCAATTTTATGAAATCCCATTTTATAATCGTGATACGGGCCAATCCATTCGGTAGCATCGATAACTCCCCTTTCTAAGCTTGTATACACCTCGCTACCTGCAACCAAAACTGCTGCTCCACCAGCTTTTTCTAGTACTTTTCCTCCAATTCCTGGTAAGCGCATTTTTAATCCTTTAAAATCTTCTACAGAATTGATTTCCCGGTTAAACCATCCTCCCATCTGTACTCCCGTATTTCCTCCCATAAATGGTACAAGGTTAAATTTGGCGTATGTCTTTTTCCATAATTCATACCCTCCTCCTGTTTCTAGCCAGGAGGTAATCTGTTGGCTATTCATCCCAAATGGTACGGCTGCAAAAAACTGTGCTGCGGGGGTCTTTCCTGCCCAATAATACGCTGCTCCACACCCCATTTCAATAGTTCCTTGGGATACTACATCAAAAGCTTCTAGCGGAGGTACTAATTCTCCTCCACCATATACTTTTATTTTTATCTGCCCATTAGACAATTCGTCTACCCATTCTGAGTATTTCTCTGCAACTTCACCTACTACAGGAAAATTTGGTGGCCAGGTAGTCGTCATTTTCCAATAAAACACTTTGTCTGGCTTAGTCACATCATACGAAGTGGTACGCATACTTGCAGGCGGATCTCCCAAACAAGAAAGAAATAACACTACAGTGGCTACTAAGGTCAAATACCTTAACATTTTATGTTTTTGGATGATAACAAATTTCATAAGACTTAGTACTATATTATTAAACATCTTTAGAAATAGAAAAAGGATATTCTTTTATCGTTTCTAAAGGATCTATGTTAGTATTCTATTTTGATATAAAAATAATTTCAGGAAAAAATACAACTACACCAACAATAATTAATTGAATGATGATAAATGGTATAATTCCTTTATAAATCTGACTGGTTTTTACATGATCCGGTGCCACTCCTTTAAGATAAAATAAAGCAAAGCCAAATGGTGGTGTTAAAAACGACGTTTGCAGATTTAGTGCTATTAAAATCCCGACCCACAACATATCCATACCAAAAGCATTAAAAATAGGAGTTACTACTGGCACTATAATAAAAACGATTTCAATAAAATCAATAAAAAAGCCTGCAATAAAAATCACTACCATCACTAATAGCAAAAACATAAGAGGTGTTAAATTAGATGACATAATCAATTCTTGTAGATATGCATCCCCTCCTAACGTTCTGAACACTAAGGTAAATGTCGTTGCTCCTAAAAGAATAAAAAACACCATCGATGTTAGTTTTGTAGTTTCCTGAGCTACTTCTTTTAGAATTTTAAACGAAAACTTTTTTTGAATTACAGTTAATAGGGTTGCACCAATAGCTCCGATAGCAGAAGCTTCTGTTGGAGAAGCTATTCCTGTAAAAATAGAACCCAATACTAATACTATTAAGAGTATTGGCAAGAAGAGTACTTTTAGAATTTTTGAAGTAAAATTAGCCCCTCTAAATGCTGCAATCTCTTCTGCAGGAATACTGGGTGCATCTTCTTTATGAATAAAAGACTTTATTAAAATATAGGCAATATATAATCCTACCAATATCAAGCCTGGTAGTAGTGCTGCAGAAAATAATGCTCCTACATCTACAGAGGCCGATCCTCGTGATGAACTATTGATTGTGTCTGCTAATAACACCAATACAATCGATGGTGGAATGATTTGTCCTAATGTTCCCGACGATGCTATCACTCCGGTTGCAAGTTCTGTTTTGTATCCTCGCTTAAGCATTGTAGGCAGGCTTATTAATCCCATTGTTACAACTGTTGCTCCCACAATCCCGGTAGATGCGGCAAGTAAAGCGCCAACAATCACTACAGAAATTGCCAAACCACCACGTACACGTCCAAACATCATTGCCATAGTTTCTAACAAACTCTCTGCCAGGCCCGATTTTTCTAGCATAATTCCCATAAAAATAAACAGAGGAACTGCCATTAATACATAGTTATTAACTACGCCCATTATTCTTGCAGGAAGCAAATAAAATGTAGACATCTGGAACACTTCTGGAGCAAAAATAGATACCCCAAAAGCAAAGGCTACCGAAATCCCTCCTAATGTAAAAGCAACCGGATATCCTCTTAGAATCAGAATGAAGATAATTACAAATAGTAGTATTGCCAGGTATTCCATTTCTAATTCTTATTAAAAATAATTTGAATTGATTTCAACATATGGGATATTCCTTGAAGTAACAAAAAAACAAACCCCAGGGTAATACAAAATTTAAGTATGTATAGGGCAGGTAAGCCTCCTGGTTGAGGAGAACCTTCTCCTATCATAAAAGAAGACAACCCATAATACCAAGAAGAAACAATAACTACGTAGCACCAGGGAATAAGCAAAAGAGCTCCTCCTAAAAGATCTACCCAGGCTTTTCCTTTTCTAGAAAGTTTGGTATAAAAAAACATCTACCCGTACATGTTTCTCGTATTTAAAGGTATATCCAGACGCTAAAAGAAATATCATCCCGAAGAGATAAATCTCTATTTCGATCATCCAGACATATGTAAACTTGAAGATATAGCGAATAATTACATCAAGACCAATGACTATCGCCAGTAACGCTGCTACCCAACTAACCAGTACTCCTATTTTCTCACCAACTCTGTCGAGAAAATTGATAATTTTTTGCATCTAATGATTTGTGTTACTAATATCTGGGTTGAAGATACTAAAATTAGATGCATTTGAAAACGGAAGTTAGTAATTGAACTCATCCTGAGTAATACTTTTGCCTACAAAATCCACATTTTGCACTCTAATTTTGTTATTTTTTTTCAACGTAGCTAAGGCTATGCTGAAAAAAATAACTTCATTATGGCACAAAAGCCAAACTTTTCGGCTTAAAACCACTACTCAGGATGAGTTCATTGTTAAATAACGTATCGAAGATTTTCGATACTAACATATGTATTAAAATTACCTTAAAGTTATCGTACAAAAACCAATTCATTAGGCTTAGTTGTATATTCTTCACTAAACCCATACCCTTCGTAATTAAACCCTTTTAAATCTTCAATAGTTTCTGCACCAGTATCTATAATATAACGAACCATCATTCCTCTGGCTTTTTTGGCAAAGAAGCTTATCATTTTAAGTTTGTCTCCTTTCCAATCTTTAAATTGTGGAGTAATCACAGGTACTTTTAATGCTTTTTTATCGATTACACTAAAATATTCATTACTTGCCAGGTTAATAAATAATTCATCATCCTGTAATTCATCATTAAAATACTGGGTAATTGTTTTTTTCCAAAACTCGTATAAATTATTTTTTCGCCCTACTTTTAATTTAGTCCCCATCTCAAGACGGTAGGGTTGCATTAGGTCTAAAGGTTTTAGAACTCCGTACAATCCAGAAAGTATTCTTAATTGATCTTGTAATGTATCTAATTTTTTTTCGGGAATAGTATACGCATCTAATCCGATATATACATCTCCGTTAAACGAATATACCGCAGGTCTTGCATTTTCTTTTGTAAACGGAAGGTGAAACTCCTGATTACGTTGCCAATTAAGTTGTGCCAACTTATCACTTATACTCATTAGCTCAGACAATTTTTTGGGTGTTTTTTTCTTTAATACACCATTTAACTTTTCTATTTCTGTAAGAAAAGTCGGAGTCGTATGCTGCTTAGTTGGTAATGTAGTTTCAAAATCTAATGATTTAGCGGGAGATATTACAATTTTCATGTAGGTGACTTTTTTGTTCTTCAAAAATACAATTGTCTATGGACAATTAAAATCTATACCTGTATTTATTCTCTATTTAGGTATTTGCAAAAGTTATTTTGATTTCAGAATATATTCTTCTATCTGTTTAATAAACGTTTCTTCATCTTTAAATGCAATCAGATTGCTATCGGGATCGTAAAATTTTGCTACTTTTCCCCAATAGTGTTCCTGATAATCAACGACTACTCCTTTTCTCTTTAAATGGTTTGCTACTCTTTGCACATTATCTACATTCATCCGTATGCAGCTAAATGTCTTTGCATTCATTTCAGTCATTTTCAGGTAATCTTCTCTGTCTTCTTTTTCAACCATTAAATAGGTGCCATACAAATCAAAACACGTTAATTCATTATTTTGAAATAAAATAGGCAACTCTAAAATAGTTTCATAAAATACAATAGATTCCTCATATTTTTTAACATATAAAATAATTCCGGTTCTTTTAATTTTCATTCTAAGAGGTTTTATGGTTAAAATACGATGGTATCATGAAACCATAAATCAATCATAGTATTTCTTATCTATTGAATTATTGATGATCTCTATCTATAGGTTGTCATCACTGAGGTGAAGCATCAATAGCAGTTATTAATTTTTATTTGAAACAAATATAAATAACTGATTTTCAGTTAACAAAAAACAAAAAAACACCATATTCCTTTTTAGAAAAAAAGAATTTAACTAATTTTAATGCAAATAACGTATTACAAAGAGGGGAAACCCTCACTTTCGTCACAAAAGCATGAACTCTGATGTATTAAACATTAGAACACATTGTCTAATTATCCACAAATTTTCTTCTAAACATAAAAACTCTTTAGACATTTTGTTTAACGTTTAATTTAATATTTGTGATATGTTAAGATCTTCGAGTACCTTTATTTTTTTCATTTTTCTTTTTATTATTTTCTTTTATTCTTGTGAAAAAGAAGATATTACTTTAATTGAGCGACAACAGATTGAAGAACAATCTGAAGCAGAAATTGTTCAGGACACTACATATACTGATGCCGAATTACTAAAAGTTCTGGAGGAAGAAATAGAATTTTTAGAACTTGAGAAGGAAGGATATATTGTTGATATTTCTGGTATGGATGTCGTTAAAGAAAATCCAAAAAAAGTATATGTACATTATTTGCCATGGTTTCAAAATAAAGATTTTGATGGATATTGGGGTCAACACTGGACAATGAGTAATCAAGATCCCGAAATAAAAGATGAAAATGGTAATTCGCAAATCGCCTCGTATTATTATCCTCTTATTGGCCCATATTCTTCTAGTGATCCCGATTTACATGAATATCACTTTTTAATGATGAAACTCTCGGGAGTTGATGGAGTAATTTTTGATTGGTACGGTAGTAGAGATGTACACGATTATGGATTGATAAAAAAATCAACAGAGACCTTTATTAATACCCTGGAAGATTTAGGTCTTGAATTTTCGATTATGTATGAGGATCGTGTTGCTGCTCAAGCTGCAGAACAATCTCTTACTACAGATATCATAGAAGCTGCGCAAGAAGATTTTACATACATTAACGACACCTATTTCTCTAGCCCCAAATACATGCAATATAATGGTAAAAATATGTTATTCGTATTTGGTCCCCATCATATAACCACAGAAACCCAATGGAATCAGGTATTTGATGTACTCCCTACAGAAAATCGCCCAAACTTTTTAACACTATGGGCAGCAAGTGATCGTGTTGGAGTGAATGCTTCTGGAGAGTTTTTATGGGTAGATAAAGACCATTTACTTGCTCATCAAAATTATTATGACACTTATCAAGCATCTAATGCAATAACTGTGGGATCTTCTTATCCCGGTTTTAGGAGTTTTTATACAGAAGGAGGATGGTCTGATGGCCGTAATGATTGGACTATTGATCTTAATTCTGGTCATACTTTTGCAGAAACTCTTAATTATACACATCACGAACTTTCAGATTTTATTCAAATCATTACCTGGAATGATTTTGGCGAAGGCACTATGATTGAACCCACACAAGAGTTTGGTTTTACCTACTTACAACTCTTACAACAATACACCGGAGTTTCTTTTTCTCCTAATGATCTGCAGGTAGCCTTGGATCTGTATCATATCAGAAAAAAATATAAACAAAATGCGTTCGTACAGAAGATTTTGAATCGATCTTATAAGTACATAAAAAAACTACGACTACAACGTGCCGATAAGATTTTAAAAGCTGTTAAGCGATTTTATTAACGATTGGTATGTTTTAAAATGGAAAAAGCCTGTCTAATCGACAGGCTTGTGTTTTAAAAAAGTCAAATGTATATTATAATACTTTCACGTTTACCGCGTTCAATCCTTTTTTACCTTCTTGTAGATCAAATTCTACTTCATCACCTTCACGCACTTCGTCGATTAAACCTGAAATGTGTACAAAATGATCTTTGTTTGATCCTTCTTCTGTTATGAATCCAAATCCTTTGGAGTCATTAAAAAATTTTACTGTTCCTTTGTTCATTATAATTTATTAAAACGCGAAGGTACTATTATTTGATCAGTAATCCTTATTAATTTCAAAATAAAGTTTTTAGTAACCTTTATTTAATGTTCTCTAAATATGATGATAATGAACCAAATAACTACATTATACATCATTTTTTAATTAAAATACAAGAGACTATTTTTCTTTTTTCTTTTTAGAATTATACTCATTTTCTACTTCTTTCAATATGGTATTTAATTTGTTTCTTGCCAACCATTTCCCTTTAATCATCACACCTTCAATAGTTCTTGTATTTCGAATATCTTCTAAAGGGTTTTTATTAAGTAGCACCA
Organism: Aquimarina sp. EL_43; assembly: GCF_943422735.1. Classification (NCBI taxonomy): domain Bacteria; kingdom Pseudomonadati; phylum Bacteroidota; class Flavobacteriia; order Flavobacteriales; family Flavobacteriaceae; genus Aquimarina; species Aquimarina sp. EL_43. The sequence continues at coordinate 37,162 of NZ_CALSBR010000001.1, forward strand.
AATCTGCTTTTTTACCTTCAGTAATTGTACCACTTACAGCTATTCGATTCAAATATCGGGCGGGGTTCACTGTGGCTGTCTTTAGGGTTTCGTAAGGTGAAAGTCCGGCACTACAGATTAATTCTAATTCTCGATGTAATGAAAACCCTGGTAAAAAAAGACCGTAAGTATCACTTCCGGCTAGTAAAAACACTTTTTCATCATTTAATATTTTTGTAAATTTCTTCTGCCACTGTAATTCTTTATCAAGACGAATAAGCGATTCTGGTGCAGTAAACCAGGTATTGGTACGATAATGAATACTATCTGAAGTACAATATGCTGCATATGCCTCGGGAAGATATTTTAACTCATCGCTTTTTTTAAGTATTTCGAATTTTTTATCATCTGCATATCGACTAATCATTTCAAAAACTCCCAAAGTTGGAGACACATATACTCCGCTTGTTTTGATCTGCATGGCTGCTTGTCTTAGATAATCTGTATCTGCTCTTTGTGAGGTGTCGAATATATTCATAAACTCTTCTATATGAGCTATAGATTTCATTCTAAGAGAATATTCTAATGGAAGTTTTCTTTGACCGTGACCAATAACAGGAATATTATATTTATGAGTCTCTTCTAGCAATTTTAGGTATATCTCTTTAGGAAAATTATCTGCAACTTTTAAAAAATCATATCCTTTGTCATGATGTTTTTTTACCATACTAATTACATCTTCAACAGTTTGCAAATGATTGGCTTTTAGATAAGGCCCGGTAGTAACATAATAGGGTGCTAATATTTCATCATTATTCGCTTTTTTACGAATAGCAATTTGGTCCTGCCCTTCATACTCTGTCATATTTCGCGCTGTTGTTACTCCATTAGCTATTAAAAGTTTGAACTCATTTTTCGCATTGTTTTCAAGGTGAAAGTGCATTTCTGCTAAACCAGGAATCAAATATTTACCTTTAGCATTAATGGTTATATTGATGTTTTCTGAAGGTTTTTGAGAAGCTGGTTCGATTGCAGCTATTTTCCCATCTGCAATAATTACTCTTTGATTAAACAAAACAATCTCTTTATGCATTGGGATTACATTTACATTTTCAAAAGAGATCGTTTCGGTTTGAGCTTTGCCTACAACAGCAAAGAAAAGGCAACACATTAGAAAAAATATCCTATGATTATTTGATTTACACATACTTATTTGTTTTAATTTATATGCTGCAAACCTATCTAGATGGTATATTTTTATCGTTCCATATTGTCAGAATATGAGAAATTCGAACCTATTGATTTTGTTTTTTAAACTCGTTGGGGGATAGTCCTGTCTCCTTTTTAAAAGCCGTATAAAAAGTAGTTTTAGAATTAAATCCTGCTTCAAGACCAATGGCGAGAATACTATATTTATCGAACTCAGGATCCAGAATCATTTGTTGTATATCTTTTACCCGGTAACTATTTATAAATTCTGAAAAATTTTTATTACTTGATTTTTTGATTTGTTCTGAAAGATACCCACTACTTATCCCAAGCTTTTGAGCAATACTATCCCGGCTAATGTCTGGGTTATGATGAATATTTTCGCGCTCTATCAATACCAACAATTGTTGCATATAGGAATTAACTTCATTTTTATGTGCTTTTTTGTTGATTTTAGACCGTTGTAGTTGATTTCTAATTTCATACTGGTCATTAGATAGTTTAAACTGATAAAGTCCTTTATAGATAAGCCAATACATAAAAACAGAAACCCCTACCCACAAATATGTCAATGGCATCTTATAATCATACATAAATCTATACACTTCTAAAATAACTCCATAAATTTCTAAAAGAGAAATAAAAATCCAGATCCTCTTTATCCATTTTATACTAAACGCTGTGTTTGAATAGAACAAATATCTAAATGATATTGCCATAAAAATGATTGGAAAAACAACGGATACTATACTTACTGTTTTATAAAAGAAAAAGATGATTTCTTTTTTATTAGGTATCATGATTTCATAAAGACCAAAAATCGTATCTAGAGATATAATACCATTAAGTAGGCTTAAGATGAAAAAAGGAATGTAGAGAAAAAAAACTGTATTGCTTTTTGCCAAAGGGTGCTTTATTTTTCTTATAAAAAACACCAATAAAGTAACTGGATACAAGAATTGCCATAAAAACAGATCCAATATTGAAATCAGCACTGGGTTTTTTCCTAAATCCCAAAACCAATTATTTAATCCTATAATAGATAATATAATTAGAGTATATGCTAAATATGCGTTGTCTTCATTTTTAAAAAACCTCGAAAACAGGATTATTACTCCCAGGACAAAACCATGAATAACTCCTATAAGAATAAAGATTTCTAAAAAAGAAATTTCCATTATCTGGATATTTTAAAAGCTAAATTTTTATTTGAATATATCAAATACAGGGATTACACCTTTACTCCCCTGATAATTGATTTTTAGCATATTTTTTCCAGCGCTCTATACATTGTTGCATATCTTCAGGAATCGGGGTTTCAAAATGCATATGCTCATTAGTTACCGGGTGTTCAAAACCAAGAGTTCTGGCATGTAAAGCTTGTCGGGGTAAAATCTTAAAACAGTTTTCTACAAATTGCTTGTATTTGGTAAACGTAGTTCCTTTTAATATTTTCTCTCCGCCATAACGTTCATCATTAAATAAAGTATGACCTATATATTTCATATGTACCCGAATCTGATGCGTTCTTCCTGTTTCTAATCTGCAAGAAACTAATGTAACATATCCTAATCGTTCTATAACTTTATAATGTGTGATTGCTGGTTTTCCTTTATCGGCTTCATCATCTTCAAAAACAGTATTTTGTAATCTATTTTTAGGATGTCGTCCTATATTACCTTCTATTGTACTTTCATCCTCTGTTACATTGCCCCAAACAATCGCTACATATTCGCGTTGACTGGTTTTATCAAAAAACTGTTTCGCCAGATGTGTCATAGCTTCTTCTGTTTTGGCTATTACTAACAGTCCGCTGGTATCCTTATCAATTCGATGTACTAATCCTGGTCGATTACTGCTATTATTCGGAAGGTTATCAAAATGATAAATCAGTGCATTAATTAAGGTTCCCGAATAGTTACCATGACCGGGATGTACCACCATCCCTGCTGGTTTGTTAACAACCAATAACACATCGTCTTCGTATACAATATCTAAAGAAATGTTCTCTGGAGTTAGTAAATTTTCATAAGGAGGATGAGAGAATAATACCCGTACAATATCATTTGGTTTTACCTTATGATTTGATTTTACGGGAATATCATTTACAAAAACACTTCCATTTTTTGCAGCCTGTTGTATTTTGTTACGGGTTGCGTTCTCTACAAAATTCATTAAAAACTTATCCACCCTTAACGGTACCTGCCCTGCTCCAGCCACAAACCGATGATGCTCATAGAGGTCATCCTCGTTAGCATCAAAATCTCTTGTATCTTCGTTTTCTTTCAAAATTAATTAGATAGATTTATAGTTCCTCCTTCTCCATTCCCTAGAACCAAATCTATAACAGAGGTTTTCATTAATTTCGTTCCTGGTTTTAACCGTTTACCATTATGTCTTAATTCTAATACCATATCTCTCGCAATATTAGGTTGATAGGTAACAGAACCAATTTTAAAGCCAAGAGCAACCAGTTTTGGTTCTGCCTGTCTTCTGGTTCTTTGTACTACATTAGGAACTTCGATCTTACGGTAACCCGACGGATTTAAAGTAACATATATTTTACGATTTTCTTTTACCTCGCTACCTGCAACAGGGTTCTGTTCTAATACAGAATATCTTGGATAATCAGGATTAAAGTTTGCAGAATCCTGAACTTCGTATCTCAATTCTTTTTCTTCTAGTATCTTCCCTACCTCATCTAATGTTTTTTTACTTAAGCTGGGTACTACAATACGTTGATGATGATTTGTTGTACTTTCTAGCCACTCTAGCGCAACATAAGATAAGATAGCAAGCATTGCTACCGCTATAACCAATTGTATCAAAAATATTTTACTGTAAATAAATTTGAATAGACCTCTGAAGAAATTTATAAATGCACTCATCTGTTATATACCTGTTATTGTTATAGTCAAACACAATCTTCCTGATTATGGAAACAAAATTTACCAATAATCACTCTAATTATTAGCATTAACTTTATTGTAATGGCTTATTTGATAATTTGGACAAATATATAAAAACGGAAAGTTTTAAGCTTTTCTTATAAGATAAATGATATTTTTGTTTTCAAAAGTCACTTTATGAAGAAAAATATTGCCGTTTTAATGGGCGGGTATTCTAGCGAGTTTGAAATCTCGATTCAAAGTGGAAATGTAGTATATAAGTATCTGGATAAAGATTTATATGTTCCGTTTCGTGTTCATATAACCAAAGATGGTTGGTATTATATAGATGATAATGATCAGAAGTATCGTATTGACAAAAACGATTTTTCACTAACCCTAGAAGGCTCTAAAATTACTTTTGATGCTGCTTTTAACACTGTTCATGGCACTCCTGGTGAAGATGGTTTGCTACAGGCATATTTTGAATTAATTGAGATTCCGCAGACGGCTTGTGATTTTTACCCTGCAGCGCTTACTTTTAACAAACGAGATTGTATTAGTGCTTTAAAACCTTATGGAATACCCACTGCTACTAACTATTTTTTAAATAAAGGTGATACCATAGATACTAAAGCAATTATAGATACTGTAGGATTACCCTGCTTTGTAAAAGCGAATAAAGCTGGTAGTAGTTATGGTGTTTCTAAAGTTAAAACTATAGAAGATCTTCTACCCGCAATAGAAGTAGCTTACAAAGAAGATGATGAGATTATTATAGAATCTTTTTTAAGCGGAACCGAAGTTTCTGTAGGAGTTATTCAACATAATGGAAAAGATACAGTATTACCAATAACTGAAATTGTATCTGAAAATGAGTTTTTTGACTACGAAGCCAAATACATGGGTAAGTCTGAAGAAATCACTCCTGCCCGTTTATCTGATGAGGATACTCAAAAAGTTAAAGATCTGGCCTTAAAAGTATATCAGGTTTTAAAAATGAAAGGGTTTTCAAGAAGCGAATATATTTTTCATCACGGAGAACCTTATTTTGTAGAAATGAACACTAATCCCGGATTAAGTGAAGCCAGTATCTTACCGCAACAAGCAGAAAAAGCTGGAATTAGCTTAAAAGAATTATTTTCTAATGCCATAGAATCCAGTATACGTTTACAAAAACAGAAGTGCCATCTATAAATTTATAATTTGGAGTATCTTTGTAAATGCAATAATTAATAATCACCAATGAGAAGAGCTGTTTTTCCCGGATCATTTGACCCCATTACATTAGGACATTATGACATTATCGAAAGAGGCCTTACCCTATTTGATGAAGTTATCCTTGCCATAGGCGTAAATTCTGAGAAAAAATACATGTTTTCTCTTGAAGAGCGAAAACAATTTATTGAAGAAGCTTTTAAGGATGAGCCAAAAATTAAAGTAATGACTTACAAAGGGCTAACCATTGATTTTTGTAAACAACAAAATGCCGAATTCATATTAAGAGGCCTTCGTAATCCAGGTGATTTTGAGTTTGAGAAAGCCATCGCGCACACCAACAGAAAAATGTCGGATATCGAAACAGTATTTTTATTAACCTCTTCTGGTAAAAGTTATATCTCTTCTTCTATTGTTCGTGATGTAATTCGTAATGGTGGAGATGTTTCAGAACTAGTCCCAGATACAGTTCGTGTAAAATAACACGCTACTATGGAAAGAAAAATAGGAGCTATTGCTTTGATTGTAAAGGATTATGACGAAGCGATTCGGTTTTACACAGAAAAGCTCAATTTTAAACTTATAGAAGATACCAGACTTGATGACAAAAAACGATGGGTTCTTATTGCTCCTAACAATCAAACCGAGACTACTATTCTTTTAGCTCGGGCAGCTACTCCCGAACAGGAAAAAGCAATTGGAAATCAAACAGGTGGTCGGGTTTTTCTATTTCTTCATACCGATGATTTTTGGAGAGATTACCATGCCATGAAATCTAAAGGAGTTTTATTTCTGGAACAACCACGAGAAGAACCCTACGGAACCGTTGTTGTTTTTGAAGACTTATATGGTACCAAATGGGACTTGCTTGAGTTAAAATAATGCAAATTATAAATCCTTCCTGACATACCTTTGTCACTATCTGCATTTAGTTTTGCTGTACTATTAATTTCTAACATCAAATAATTATGATAAAAACAAAAATCGAACCTTTCTGGATCGTTGGGATTTCGGTACGTACAACTAAAAAAAATGAACAATTTGCAGAAGACATTCCTAATTTATGGAATACCTTTATGTCTGAAGGTACAATGCATAAGATCCCGAATAAACTTGAAGATTCTATCTATGCCGTATACACAGATTATGAAAGTGACCATACCGAAGGATATACTACAATTATAGGGTGTAAAGTTGCAAATTTAGACACTATCCCACCAGGAATGACCAGTGTACAAATCGAAAAAAGTATCTACTCTCGATTTACGGTCAAAGGAGATATTACCAAAGGTGTCATCTATGATAAATGGGTCGATATATGGGAAATAGACCTGGATAGAACATACACTACCGATTTTGAAATATATGGTGAAGATGCTGTAAACCCTACAGATGCCGAAGTAGATATTTTTGTAGCAATTGAATAAATTATCATAAAAAAAGACTTCACAATGTTAACATTGTGAAGTCTTTTAAAGTAATATTTTTACATAAAAAGTCCTTTGATTATAGTTGCGAAACAACATCTTTCTTATATTTTTTCAAGAGTGCACGTGTCATCCCGAGATTTGCTTTTGTAGAGTCAACCGCCAAATAAATAAAATATTCACCGTTTTCAGATACATCGATCATATGAATTTGACCATCAAGAGTAATTATAATATCCTGAACTTTAGATTTCAAACCTAACGCCTCGATAGCATTTTTCTTAGCTTTTACAACCTCCAAATTATAAGCAGAAGCGATTTCTGGATCAAAATCTTTTTTATCAGAATTAGAAGCATAACATACCCCTGTACCTACTTCTGTAACGGTAACAGCAATATAGCCCGGCACATTAGATTTAATATCTTCGATGAATTGTTCTAAAAAATTTGACATAGTTTAATTTAATTTAATTATTAATAATATTTTCTATAAAATTATTTTTCTAAAGAGCTCATATACTTAAGTAGTAATCCAAGTTTTGACATTTTTTTTGATACCACTAATATGATTGAATCAGATTTAATCCTATTTGCGATAAGAAAACCTTTTGAAGATTTAGCCATCAATTGATCAAGGTCTCCTTTAAGTAAATCTTTGACCATATCATCACACATCGAAAAGGCTGTTTCTGTCATCAAGGCAATATTAGTATCATGTTTTGTACCTAGTGCATCTATTACATTACCACTTTTATCGGCAATAACAATGCTATCAACTTCGGTATCTTCTTTAATCTTTTTCAGATCAATCATGGGCTAAAATTAGGATGTTTTTTGTTCTTTGTTTGGTAAATATAGAAACATTAATCTTTTAAAAAAATTCTTTCATCGTTTTTTTTCACTTTTAAACGATTATTTGTATCTTGTACTAAATATTTTTTGTAAAAAAATTCCTACAAATTATTAAATTGATTTAAAAGAAAACCTAACAATATAAAATGAGGTCTAAACTATGACGCTAATTAATCTACCAAATCCTGAATTAAAGGCAATTTTAAAAACTCGAAAAGAAAAGTTTAATTCCTACAGAGTTGGAAAAAAACAAGTTTCTAAAAAAACCGAAGATGTTTCTACCGAGGATATTTCTGAAGTAATAGAACGATTAACTAAAAAGGAGGCAGAAATTTCCTCTAAAAAGAAAAAAAAATCGGGTGCTAACAATTCTACAGACGCAGCTCAATCTACAAAAACATATACCGAAAAAATAAAAGGAGGCTATTTTGGAAAAAGAAGAAGTCGTTTTTAGTATGATTTCTATTTTATCATTGTAATGATAAGATAGAAACATTAATAAAAATTAGTAAACTAATGTAAAAACAAATCTCTTAATTCTTTACCATATATGATATAGTGTTTCTATAAACGAAGTGATTTAATATACTTTAAGAAATCGTTTTTATAACCAAACATAAGGCTTGATTTACTATAGATTGTTTTACAATACAATTACTTGTAATGGTTTGATCTTAAAACCCAACCATAAGAGCTCCGCAGATTCCTAATCCAACAACAAGGTATATCCCGGCAAGGATAAAGAAAATTTTCCCTGCTTTTCGATTTTTAGTTTTGAATAAGATTAGGCCTATAATCGAGAGAAATATCGGAGGACCTAAGAGGATTAAAAGAATTAAATACACTAATCCATCGAGGTTACCTACTTCCAAAAAAATGGTATTTACAATCATATCGTTTCTTTTCTTAATTGTTCTAAATACTCCTGCTTATCATCCCTATAGAATAAGTTCATCGTTTCAAAAGGAATGATTTTATAATCCTTATTTACAATATGTACACAAGACTTTTTAATCGCTCGTACATCAAAATTATAGGCATCAATAAATTGCATAATTATAATTCTAAACAGATTATCATATCCTAAATCCGGAGCATCGATCTCTGGTAAACAGCACATTATAGATTTTAGGTTTTCTGAAGCTGTTTCTACAGAATTTCCGGTACTAAATAACTCCAGGACTTTACCATGTAGCGCTTCGTCCTGCTCATATACAATCGTATTTTTACCATTATCCAACAGATCTGCCGGATTAATATATCGGGTAAGAGGTAGGATTCCATCTTCATTTTTTAAAGCGTATCCCATAACCAAAGCATCTGGATTACAAGGCACCGGGATAAGATCATCGGATTCAAAAACCGGAAATTGTTCTAAAATTTTTCTTCGCACCTCGGTCAATGTGATTCTATCGGTTTGTGTATCAAAATCTTCTAATCGTCCTGCTATTTGAGTAGGTTGAAATGTAACACCTCTCACACATTTTTGCTGTGTTGCAAATGTTAGTATATCGCCAATTAAAGTATCATTTAATCCTTTTTCTAAAGTCACGACCAGGGTAGTCGATAAATTTACACTATTTAAGTTCTCAATCGCTTGTTTTCTAATTTTGGTAAGATCCTCTCCTCTCAATTTTTGCAATACTTCGGCATCCAATGCATCAAACTGTAGGTAGATTTCAAAATCTGGCATATAGCTTGCTAACTGTTGGGTAAATTTAATATCCTTTGCAATACGTATTCCATTTGTATTTACCATTAGATGTCGGATCGGTAATTGTTTGGCATAGTCCAGAATTTCAAAAAACTGAGGGTGTATTGTAGGCTCTCCCCCACTTATTTGTACCACATCTGGTTCTTTTTCATTTTTAACTATTGTATCCAGCATCTTCTTTATTTCATCTAATGATCGATGCCTTCCGTAATGCGGAGATGAAGAAGCATAACAGGTAGGACAAGTTAAATTACACCGGTCTGTTACTTCGATAATCGACAAACACGAATGCTGCTCATGATCAGGGCATAATCCACAATCATAAGGACACCCGTAATCTGTAGTGGTATTAAATTTATAAGGAAACTCAGAAGGTTTATTATAATTTCTAATGTTCTTATAATAGGCTATATCATCTGCAATCAAAACTTTAGATCTACCATGCTCTGGGCATCGCTTGAGCATAAATACCTTATCTTCTTCAAAAACAATTTTGGCTTCAATCCTTTTTAAACAAGTAGGACATAAACTTAATGTAAAATCGTAATACGTATAATTTCTAGTGGGCATTTATCTGTTTTTTTTGAAATTCATATACCGAAACAAATGGATATTGAAGAATTATTTTAATTATCTGTATCATGATCAATCATTTTATCCGATAACTCCTCTATTTCTTTAATACGCTGCATTGTTGTTTCTACCATACACCCAAGGTATATAATCCCAAGCATGTGACCTCTGTATCCTTCTGAAACAATTTCACTTTTCATTCTTCTATGATGTACCCAAGCATTTTGATAAGTTTTGATGGTGGTTTTTATCGTGTCATTAGTAATAGTATGCAACATTTTTTTGAGTTTCACATTCATAATAGAATCAGTCTGTTGAAACTTTAGATTCAAACAAATTCTGTCCTCAAGAGTGGTTCCCATAGTACTATTACAATCTGCTCTTTTAGCATATTTCATATATGATAGTTCTTTTAATCGCAAAGCATCAGATATATCCTGAGCAGATAGATTTATAACATTTAGGCAGGTTAAAAACCATATAATTATGATTATCCTGATTTTGCTCATTTGAAAACTATTTGTCGTAAAGTTTTTCGATAATAAATCATGCATAAGATACATAAATACTGAATACTACTAAGGCCGAGTAGAAAAAAAGTATTAGGTTTCAGGAATTCAATACAAAATCTAAATAGAAAATAAGAAATCATGAAATACTTAAACAGCAATCCACTTTCCGTTTTGGATTTTGTTTGAAAGCGTTTCAGAACTCCCCATAAAACCAATAGAAAAACAACCTCAAATAATGCTATCGGGTATCTATAAAGACCATCTCCCAAATCCATTCCTAGAAATGAAGTGGTTTGCTTACCATAGGTAAACTCTTTAACTCCAGCTAAAAAACAGCCTATTCTTCCTATGATAATTCCTAATATAATGGGAAACGTAAATAAATCACCCGAAGAATGTTTCTCGCCAATTATCTTTTTAGCCAACTCTACTCCTAGCAAACCACCAAAAAGACCTCCCATTATAGTTTTTATACTTAATAGTCGAACCACATATTCTAGATCGAAAGAAAAAGTCGGATGTTCTAAAAAACCAAAAAAACGAGATCCAAAAAATGCCCCAAATACCGCTCCAATGATTATAGATAATCTGTTTGATGATGAAATAGGATCCAGAGTGCGTTTTTTAAGATATACATAATATCGAAATCCAATAAAGAAAGCTGTGTATTCTAAAATCAAATGGATATTCACTTTATAGCCAAAGACAATAGGTTCAAAAGGGATATCCATGCAGTATTTAATTCGATTTTATAACCGAAATATAAGTTTATTTATAGAATTTGAATAATTAAAATCTATTCTAAACAATAAATTTTTCGCATGTAACAAAAATATTTAGGAGAAATCTCCCCTAAAACGCATACTTCTAACGATTAATTTCGCACTTCATCAAAATCTATAAGGCCACTTGTAAGAATAAACCTATTTATTTAATTTCCAGTAATATACAACAAAAATTCTATTTATTTATTTAATTTTTTTAGTACCAGAAATGCACTTTTTTGTTAGTTTTGCCGCACTAATTAATTAAAAACACTTTATATGAAAACAAATTACGCATTGGGGTATTGGTTCATTGCTTTATTTTTAATTTTCTCTTCTTGTAGCAAAGATGAAAATGAAGTTATTGTTGAATCTGAAAAAACTGCTATTGAGCCAGATTTTATTAAAAATGATGGTTCTGAAGGAATAGAAGATGAATTACAATTAGAAGAAGAAGAACCTATCCTTACAACAGACATTAATTCAAAAAGCTACAGACATTGTAACTACACGTTACTTACACCATCAGATGTTGACATTGAAGCTTGTGGTGAAACTACAACTATGCCACTATTAGTTGGATCTAGAAAACTAGAGGTTGGTAGTGTTACCGTATCTAATGATGGTGAAAATTTATACTTAAATTTTGAGGCCAACGATCGTAACCTTATGAAAAAGGTATACATCTATATTGGGGCAAAAGAAAATATACCTTTTTACTCTAATGGATTTCCTAACCTTCGTAAATTTAATTACAAAGCTTTCCCTTATTACTACGGAGGGATGAAAAAAGCTACTTATGTTATTCCATTATCATCAATAGATCTTGATTGTTTTGAAATTGTAGCGTATTCTAAAGTATATAACAAAGACAGTCATTGTTATTATACATCTTTTGCTTATGACAAAACTTTAGATCAACAATATAGTTACTATGGATGGTGGAGTTGTGTTTACTATGGTGATTGGGTAAGATCTTTTGGATATTGCAAACAAGAATGTAAGCCTGAGTGTGTTCAAGCATATGGGTACCATGAAGAGTGTGGAAAATGTGAAAACGACATTTTTAACACTTTCTTTGCCTATACTTTCCTTGATAGTAGAGGTGAGGCAGGAGTTGACATAGAACTAATTATTAACCCTAATGGATGTGATATTACTAATAGTGAAGAAGTAGGTCATATAAACATCTCTTCAATAAGTGAAACTAAATTAAAAATAGAATACCAACTAAGTACTGGCTATGAAATGTGTGGATTAAGTTTTAACTATGGTACTACTAAGTTTAACACTCCAAACAATTATTCTCAACAATTCGATACTGCTACTACTTCATATAGTTTTGAAATTGATAAGCTTACAGGAGCAAACATCTGGTTAGATAGCAAAGCAGAAATTACTCCAAGTAATTAAAAAACATAGACTGTTGTGTCTATAAAGACACTAACTTGTATATGAGTAAAAAAACAGGGGTATGATTTAAAAATCATACCCCTGTTTTCATTTATTAATTTATCTTTTTTCTCTTGTTAGTAAGAAACCAACATTTTACTCCATTGTTTCTGCCATTACGTGATACCTTGGATCATCGATATCGTGTTCTATAACACTAGCCAATCGAGGAGAAGCCTTTATCATAAGAGCCTGACACTCTTCACTAAGGTGTTTAATTTTTACTTTCTTTCCTGCATCTTCATATTTTCCTACAAGATTAAAAATAGCTTCTAATGCCGAATGATCACTAACACGTGATTCTATAAAATCGATCTCTACATTTTCAGGATCATTTGCAACATCAAATTTATTATTGAATGCCTGGATACTTCCGAAGAAAAGGGGTCCCCATATTTCATAAACTTTGGTACCATCTTCGAGGATATGTTTTCTTGCACGAATACGTCTTGCATTTTCCCATGCAAATACCAAGGCAGACATAATAACACCTGCGATTACTGCTATTGCCAAATCAAAGAATACAGTTAATGAAGACACCGCTATCAATACAATAGCATCTGCCAAAGGAATTTTATTAAGGATTCTAAAACTAGACCACGCAAAGGTCCCTATGACAACCATAAACATTACCCCAACCAGTGCAGCAATAGGAACTTGCTCAATTAATCCCGAAGCGAATAGGATAAACAACAATAATGTTACAGCAGCCACAATACCAGAAAGCCGGGTTCGCCCACCACCTTTAATATTAATAATTGATTGACCGATCATTGCACAACCTCCCATTCCGCCAAAAAGTCCTGTAATGATATTGGCGCCTCCCTGGGCCATACATTCTCTGTTCGAATTACCCCTGGTTTCGGTTAATTCATCAATCAGATTTAAAGTCATTAATGACTCTATCAATCCAATTGCAGCAAGAATGATCGAATAGGGCGCTATAAAACGAAATGTCTCCCAGGTAAACGGGATTTTCTTAAAAATATCGATCTGAAACTGTGGCAAACCTCCTTTAAGGCCTTCTCCTCCTCCATCTCTAATAAAACTACCTACGGTAGCCACGTCCAACTTTCCTATAATCACTATAGCAGAAACTACAATAATAGCCAATAATGCTTCTGGAAGTTTATTTGTTAATTTGGGTAATCCCCACATGATTAATATCGTAAGCAATACCAGTCCTAGCATTAACAATAATTGATTTGTAGGTAGCCAGGATTTTGCTTTTCCTTTTTTTGCAATACTATAAATCACATTATCTTTATAATTAAAGATTACCTCTTTGGTATTCAGATCAAAAACCTGTCCCTCATACACTATATATTTTCCTTCCTTAGAATCGATATCAGACAATCTATTGTTTTCAAAACTAAACAAAGCTTTATTTGTCGTTATATCATATACAATGTTATCTTCTCTAATTTCAAATTTTTCCTCAAGAGATTCTGTAACGTATTTGTTATTATTAAATACATCTTTCTCAACTTCTTTAAACATCCCTAATTGCGAAAGGAAAATCACAATTGCCAAACCATTTACAAACCCCATCATTACAGGATGCGGAATCAAACGTACGAATTTACCCAGCTTAAACGCTCCGGCAAACATTTGTATAATCCCCATAAGGATAACAGTTGCAAAAAGGTAATATAATCCTAACTCTTCTCCGGGGGCACCCATTTCATTTCCTTCTGCAACCAAGGTAACCATAACAACTGCTAATGCTCCTGTAGCACCAGAGATCATACCTGGTCGACCTCCAAAAACAGAAGTGATCAATCCGATCATAAATGCGGCATACAACCCTACTAACGGATCTACCCCAGCCACAAAGGCAAAGGCAACCGCTTCGGGAACCAGGGCCAATGCTACCGTTAACCCGGATAAAATATCATTTTTAGCATTCGCTACTCTTTTTCTTACAAACTCAGTCATAGTTGTGATATTTTGAGGCTGCAAAAATACAGTTATTTTATAGCTCTACAAGTAAAACAAGCTTCATAATCATATATCTCATAAAATTATATTAAATCCTTACATAGAATTTTAAAACTTGAAATCTTTAGTATATTTAGCCTTCTTATATACAATACGGATGCGAAAAATTACTCTCATTGTTAGCTTTCTAAGCATTATTTCTTGTAATACCTCTGAAAAGCAAAATTCTCAAGATTTTGACTTCACTACTATTTTCGAAAAAAGTAATGGAACCGAAACCCCAACATATCCAGAAGTTATTACATATTATAAAAATTTGGCAGAAACCTATTCTTCAATTCATATACAGGAAATCGGAATGACCGATAGTGGTAATCCCTTGCATATTGTGACACTAAATCCTGATGCTGTTTTTGATTTTGAAAAAATTAGAGAAACAAAACGTGTACTTTTAATTAATAATGGGATTCATCCTGGTGAGAGTGACGGTATTGATGCTACAATGTTGTTGTTTAGAGATATTGCTCAGGGCAAAATTAATGCTCCTTCAACTACAGTTTTGGCAACTATCCCTATATATAATATTGGAGGAGCCTTAAATCGAAATTCGGGAACGAGAACCAATCAAAATGGTCCCAAAACATATGGTTTTAGAGGCAATGCGCGCAACTATGATTTGAATCGAGATTTTATAAAAAATGATACCAAAAATGCACAGACTTTTGCTAAAGTATTTCATTTAACAAAACCTGATGTTTTTATTGATAATCATGTAAGTAACGGTGCAGATTACCAATATACGCTCACTCATTTGTTTACTCAACACAATAAATTAGGTGGTGAATTAGGAAATTATTTACATAAAGAAATGCACCCACAACTAGAAGCATCACTCGAAGTTAAAAAATGGGATATTACGCCCTATGTGAATGTATGGGGAACTACTCCCGAAAAAGGCTGGACTCAGTTTATGGACTCTCCTCGGTATTCTACGGGATATACAACCCTTTGGAATACTTTGGGAATGATGGTAGAGACACATATGTTAAAGCCCTACAAACCAAGAGTTGAAGGTACTTATGAACTTATGAAATCTATGATTGAAATCACAGAAAAAGATGGTGCTAAAATTCGTTCATTACGAGAAAAAACCTTTGCCAAACAAGCTAAACAAAAAACATATCCAACACACTGGAAAGTAGATACTACCAAGATTACTAGTTTTGATTTTAAAGGATACGAAGGAGAATATGTGGATAGCGAGATCACAGGAGCAAAACGATTAAAATATCACCAGAACAAACCATATACAAAAGAAATAACCTATAAAAACTACTTTACTCCAACCACCGAGATAAGTATCCCAAAAGCGTATATTATTCCTCAGGGTAGGTGGAGAGTAATTGAGTTATTAACGCTCAATCAAGTAGAGTTTAAGCCGCTAGAAAAAGATTCTACAATTACTGCCGAAGTATATCATATTAAAGATTATAAGACCAGAACATCGCCTTATGAAGGGCACTATCTACATTACCGGGTTTCGATTAACAAAAATATTGAGAAAGTCACTTTAAAAAAAGGAGATCTCATTGTTAAAACAGATCAAAAAGCTTTTAGATATCTTATGGAAACTTTAGAGCCAGAAGCTCCGGATTCTTTCTTTAATTGGAATTTTTTTGATACTATTCTACAACAGAAAGAAGGGTTTTCTCCTTATGTATGGGAGGATAAAGCTGCAGAATTATTAAGAAACAATAACGAGCTAAGAGTGCTGTTTCAGGACAAGAAAAATGATACAGCTTTTGCTAATAACTGGTATGCGCAACTAGATTGGATACATAAACAATCTAATAATTATGAAGAAGCACACATGAGATATCCTATATATCGAATTTTGAAATAAACTAAGACAAAGCAAATAGGGACTCTATCTATTGTTTTTGTCCAAACTTGTCAGCCATAAGTTCCCATAATTCGGTATAACCATGATCATAGCCCAAAGCCCATATTCCTACTCCAGCTAGTTTTTTATGTTTAATCCAATCATATTTATAGGATAACGAAAGGCTATCATCGAACCAAAGTTGTTTTGTCACTCCTTTTTCTTCATATATGCCATACTGTGTAGAACTAATGGTATCAAAACTAATCTTATATTTTTTTGTATCAAGCAATTCTCGAGTTGTGCTATACATATCGTGAGAAAGAAATTTTTCGGCTTTGCTTGGTATAGGAGTATTTTGGGTTTTCCACTTATCTCCATAATAAGGTAACCCTACTATTAACTTGTCTGGCTTAACACCCTCATTCATATAATAATCTACAGAAGATTCAACACTGTGTACCCCCCAAATTTTACTGCTTTTTAATGGAGAAACTGGTCCTGCATGTTCGCTAAACCCTCCATAATAATCATACCCCATAAGTGTATAAAAATCGATGGAAGAATCAATTGTTTTTATATCGAATATTTTATGATAATCAACTGCATATAATGCCACCGAAACCATATAATCAGGATTTATCTTATGTAATCGATCTGATAATGTAACAATAAATTGATTAAATTCTTTTTTATCTTTTGATGAGATTCCTTCAAAATCTATGTTTATACCATTTGCTTTTCTAAGATCCAACAATACACTTAAACTATCTGCAAGAGTTTTTTGGGCTTTTGGATTCTTTAAAAATTGAGCATTTCTTTTTTCACCAAAATTAGAAACCGTAAGAAACACCTTACAATTATTCACTTTTGCGCTATCGACCAAAGCAGTCGTTTTCCATTGATGGATATTATCATAGCTTCCTGTCTCGGCATTAACCATATACGAAAAATAAGAAACTCCCCATAATAATGAGAAATTATAACTCTTATAGGCAGATCCTCTAGAAAATATGTGCCACCCAAAAGTTTTATAATCTTTATGAATATTATACCCAGACGCAGGCTTAAAATGATGAGTGACATTATTAAGACTATCCCATTGTTGTTCTGTTGTAAAATTATAGTCAGAAAATTGTGTATAATGTGAATGATTGGGACCTATATATGTGTTCGTAGAATCCGGATCACTAGATATGATTTTTTCTTTACCTTCTTTAGTATTACAGGCAACAGCAAAAAAAAGAATTAGAAAAAGAACTGAGAATATATGAATTTTCATTTTTATTATCGAGTATTAAATTTTAGAACTAATTACTCCTTATCATATAAAAAAGGGAGATAACATACCTCCCTTTTTCATTCTATATTATATCTAGTTGTTATATTAACTCATTACAGGAATTCGTAATGTTTGCCCTGGATAAATTTTATCGGGATGTTCGAGCATTGGTCTGTTTGCTTCAAAAATAACATTGTATTTCATAGGGTCTCCATAAACTTCCTTAGATATTTTTGAAAGTGTATCTCCACTCTTAACCACATGAAATTTAGCCTCAGGCTCTGGATTAGTCACAGTAATATTATCCTCTACACAACCGACACAATCAATATTACCCATTGCCAGAATAATCTTTTCTCTATCTGCATTAGTTTCTGTTTGCCCTGATACTGTTATCATTTCAGAAACAGATACATCAAGACCAGAAACAGGTATACCTAGCCGATCAATTTCGGCTTTTAATAAATCGGTCTTACTTTTTGGCGTTACCGCTTCTTCTTTAACTGCCTCATCTTTAATACCAAACAGCTTTTTTCCTGCTCCTTTAATAAATGAAAATAAACCCATAATGTTTTGTTTTAGTTAGTAATTGATTATATAGTAAAAATATTTTTAATAAAATTAAAAAACAACATTATGACAAATAATCATGTGAAAACAATAGCTTAATATTCGAATAAGAATCCTGCAAAGCTTTTTTAGCTTTTTTAGTATTTTTCCATCTTACCTTGGTAATCCCTTCATTTTTTTGTGGTACTAACTCTCCACTATACTTGGTTTTCATCTCAAACCAATACGTAACCTTTAGTCTAAACTCTCCATTTCTTTTAAAGATATGATAGCTTCGATACAAGAATTTGGTAATCTCTAATCCCGAAACCCCTGTTTCTTCCTCTACCTCTCTCATTGCAGCGGTTTCCATATCTTCCTTTTTTTCAACTTTACCCTTTGGCAGATCCCATTTTCCATTACGGCGAATAAACAAAATTTCTTTATTTTCATTATACACCTTTCCCCCTCCAGCAACCACTACTGGTAATTTCGAATATAAATGTTCTATTAGTTTGTCTTCTTTTTTATGATAGAGATGATATTTTGCTTCTTCATGTATTGCCTCCTTACTTAGAATATCTCTTATAATTGTTGGAAAGCTAGCTTCTTTTATCGGGATCATTTCATAATCCTCGATCGACTTTTTTGTAGACAGAATAATAGGGGTATTATTCACAAAAACTTTATACATTTGCAACTATGATTTTTGATAAAGATACAGCAAAAAAAACTGCTGAACTACTACTGCAAATTAATGCAATTAAATTAAAACCACAAGAACCATTTACTTGGGCATCTGGATGGAAATCTCCTATCTATTGTGATAATCGAATTACACTTTCTTATCCAGAAATTCGGAATTTCCTGAGTAAGCATCTTGCTGAGTTTATAGAAAAAGAATATGGTAAACCCGATGTAATTGCGGGAGTTGCTACAGGCGCTATTGGTATTGGTATTCTGGTTGCAGAACAATTAGACCTTCCTTTTATTTATGTACGCCCTGAGGCGAAGAAACACGGTAGAAAAAACCAAATTGAAGGTATCGTTCCTACCCATAAAAATGTTGTGGTTGTCGAAGATTTAATTAGCACAGGAAAAAGTAGTCTTAACGCTGTAAAAGCACTAAAAGAGGCCGATGCTAACGTAAAAGGAATGGTAGCTATATTTAATTATGGTTTTGATATTGCAGTGCAGAATTTTAAAGAAGCGGCATTGTCTTTGCATACATTAAGTAACTATGAGAATCTTTTGGAACAGGCAGTTGATACTGAATACATTACAAAACAACAACAACAAACACTACAAAGCTGGAAAACAAATCCTGCCGAGTGGAACATATAACAATTTAATAACATTATGAACTTAGAAAGCCCTACTGTTACTGTAAATAAGACGGCAGAAGATGTATTTAATTTTTTGACTAAAGTTGAAAACTTTGAACAGCTTATGCCAGAAAGTAAGCAAAAATTTGAAAAAATAAGTGATTCCAGATTTCTTTTCCAATTAAAAGGAATGCCAGAATTAGTATTAGATCAAAAAGAAAGTACGAGCCCAAGTCAGGTTGTTCTTGGAGCTGCTAGTGATAAGCTTCCTTTTACATTAACTGCAGATATTGTTGATTCTGGAGATGGAAAAAGCACAGCAAAACTTACTTTTGATGGGCAGTTTAATGCTATGATGTCGATGATGATTAAAAACCCCATCCAGAATTTTATCAATACTCTAATAGAAAATATAGGTAAACTGTAATTAGTATAATAGTTTAATCTCTTTGAGATCAAAATCCGAAATGATTTCATCCTCAATTAAGACTTGAAGCTTACCTTCGTTGGTAATAGTTTTGATAATTCCAACAAAAGATTCGCCTTCTACATCTAAAAATGTAGAGGGTTTGTTTTTTCTAAAAAGTACTGCTTCGTATTCTTTTTTGAGGTTTACAAAATTAGAAACACATAACTCAGAAAATCGTTTTTCTAACTGGACTAATAAAGATTGTAAAACTTCTTCGATATTTAAATTCTGGCCTAAAACTTGTTTTAAAGATCCTGCTTGAGGTAAGTTATCGAATTCTATTTGATTAATATTAATTCCAATCCCAATAATAGCTCCGATCATACTGCCATTCTTTACCACGTTTTCTATCAAAATACCACACAATTTCTGCCTATCTGACAGAATGTCGTTAGGCCATTTTATAGATAATTTAGGTACCATAAGACGATTTAAAGTATCACAAACAGCCAATGATGTAGCTATAGAAACATAAAACTGATCTGTTAACGGTAATCTCTCAATAGGCATAAACACACTACATGTAAGGTTTTCACCTGGGTTACTTTGCCAAATTGTACCCATCTGTCCCTTACCCAATAGTTGCTTTCTTGCTATTACGCAAACTGGAGTTGTAAAATGCTTTTCACGATTCAAGTCTCTTAGAAAAGTATTTGTAGAGTCAATGGCATCAACTTTGATTATATGCATGTATAAGGTGTAAAAGTTTTACAAATGTCCGACTAATACAGACATTAAAATCATAAAAAGTAATAACTTTACACAAATTAAAAAAATGCATGACTAAAAAAGAAATCGGTAACGATCAATTAATTACTCAAATATTAAAAGGTATTGAAGAAGTAAAAGGTAAGGATATTAATATTTTAGATCTCAGAGATATCGAAAATACAGTATGTAACTACTTTGTAATCTGTAACGGAACTTCTAATACGCAAGTAAATGCAATTGTAAGCTCTATCCAAAAAACGGTAAGTAAAGAACTCAAAGATAAACCTTGGCATATCGAAGGTAGTGAAAATGCAGAATGGGTATTAATTGATTATGTTAATGTTGTTGTGCATGTTTTTCAAAAACACATCAGAGAATTCTATGATATAGAAGGACTTTGGGGAGATGCAAAAACTACAGTTATCGAAACGAATTATTAAAAGAACACCGTAAATGGCGAAAGAAAATAAAAAAACAGAACCGAATAAAAAACCAAAGTTTAGTGCATATTGGATTTATGCAATTATTATTGTTGGTTTTTTAATATTGAATTTTATGGGTGGAAGCGGACTAGGATCTGCTCCCACTACTTCTCCTTCTGAATTCCAGGAGTTTTTAAGTAACGGAGAAGTAGAAAAAGTAGTGATTGTAAATCGCCGAAATGCTAAGGTCTTTCTTACCGGTGAAGCTAAATCATTAGATAAGCATCAAAAAAACAAGAGCAAATCCCTATTGCCAGCAAGTCCCAATGACCCTGATTATCAATTTGAATTTGGTGACTTACAGAATTTTGAAAATAAAATTGCCACAATAAAAAAAGAGAATGGATTATCAACCCAGGTAAATTATGATACTGAAAGTAATGTATGGGGAGAAATTTTTATCACCCTCTTACCGTTTGCCCTTATAATCGGAGTATGGATATTCATCATGCGAAGAATGAGTGGTGGTTCTGGTGGTGGTGCCGGAGGGCAAATATTTAATATTGGTAAATCTAAAGCTAAGCTTTTTGACCAAAATACCGAAGTTAAAGTTTCTTTTGAAAATGTAGCTGGATTAGAAGGTGCCAAAGAAGAAGTACAAGAAATTGTAGATTTTCTTAAAAACCCAGAAAAATATACCTCTTTGGGAGGTAAAATCCCTAAAGGAGCTTTACTAGTAGGACCTCCGGGAACTGGTAAAACATTATTAGCAAAAGCTGTAGCTGGCGAGGCAAAAGTGCCATTCTTTTCTCTGTCAGGATCAGATTTTGTAGAAATGTTTGTTGGTGTTGGAGCCTCTCGTGTTCGAGATTTGTTTAAACAAGCAAAAGAGAAATCTCCTGCTATTATTTTTATCGATGAAATTGATGCTGTGGGTAGAGCCAGAGGTAAAAGTAATTTTTCGGGATCTAATGATGAAAGAGAAAACACATTAAACCAGCTACTTACAGAAATGGATGGTTTTGGTACAAATACCAATGTAATTGTTATAGCTGCTACCAACCGTGCAGATGTACTTGATAAAGCATTATTACGTGCCGGTCGTTTTGATCGTCAGATATATGTAGATCTTCCGGATATTCGTGAGCGTAAAGAAATATTTGATGTTCATTTAAAGCCATTAAAGAAAGTTGAAAATGAACTCGACACCGAATTCATGGCAAAACAAACTCCAGGGTTCTCTGGTGCTGATATTGCAAACGTATGTAACGAAGCTGCCTTGATTGCCGCAAGAAAAGGTAATAAAGCAGTTGGGAAACAAGATTTTCTTGATGCAGTAGATAGAATTGTAGGAGGATTAGAGAAAAAGAATAAAATTATTACTCCAGAAGAAAAACGAGCTATCGCTTTTCATGAAGCAGGTCACGCAACTGTAAGTTGGATGTTAGAACATGCTGCTCCACTGGTAAAAGTTACTATTGTACCCAGAGGACAATCTCTAGGTGCTGCATGGTATTTACCAGAAGAAAGGCTAATTGTACGACCAAATCAAATGCTTGATGAAATGTGTGCCGCATTAGGAGGTCGTGCTGCAGAAAAAGTTATATTTAATGAAATCTCTACAGGTGCCCTAAGTGACTTAGAAAAAGTGACTAAGCAGGCAAGAGCTATGGTTACTGTATATGGATTAAATGATAAAGTAGGAAATCTTACCTACTACGATTCTTCAGGACAAAGTGAATATAATTTTACAAAACCATATAGTGAACAAACCAGTGAACTTATTGATAAAGAAATTTCGAATATAATTGAAGAGCAGTATCAACGTGCAATTAAATTATTAGAAAAAAATAAGGACAAGCTAACAGAATTAGCAGAGGTCTTATTAGAAAAAGAAGTGATTTTTAAAGATAACTTAGAGAAAATTTTTGGCGAAAGACCATTCGGCAAAAAAGAAGAAGAAATCATTAAAGAACCTTCTTAAACATATTATTTTTACTTGTAAATTGAAAAATCTTAACCTAACGGAATATTAGGTTAAGATTTTTTTTATCTTTGGAGGTAATGTAAAACCGTAATTTCCCAATCCCAATCTAAAAAATGAGTCTATTTAGAAGAATATTTTCCTCAAAATCTAAATCAGACCAAAAGAGTAAAGAACGTCACTTAGATGATCGCAGTAAATATATGCCAGAAATCGATCTACCGATTGATGAAAGCTTTATGATAAATTTTAAAAGAAACGGTGGTAAGTTTCTTTATTGTGATGATGAAAATGAAGTCTCTGATTCTTTTGACAAGATTCTTTTGGAAAATGATTGGTATGAGAAAGACGTATGTTGTTTTGATATTGCTTTAGAACATAAATTCTCTGGTTTCAATCTAAATTATGTTAAAAGCTTTTCTGCTTCTTTCTTTTTTGCTACTTGTGAATATTTAATTGCAGATAACGGATCTATATTAGTATCCTCGAACCAACTTAGAGAGAAAAAACTTACCGAGCTTCCTGATAATTTTGTAATCTTAGCTGCTACCAGTCAACTAGTTAAAAGTATTGGCGAGGGATTAAAAGGTATAAAAAATAAAAACAAAAATTCTATTCCTTCTAACATTACTACAATCAAAGATTTTGAACCGCAAAAAGAAAAGGATTTCTTAAGCTATGGAAATAGTTCAAAAAATTTATATTTGCTGCTGCTGGAAGATTTATAATATGAAGGAACTGCTTACAAGATCTTTATCGGGGCTTTTATATGTCTCTATTTTACTACTATGTATATGTATCAATAGATATACCTTTATTGGGATCTTTTTGGTTTTTGGAGTAATTGCTATATATGAATTTCAAAAATTAATTTATCTTAGAAATAAAAGATTGTATGTAATATTTATTATCCTCTTGGCGGTGTTAAACATATTTCAGGATAAGCTATATTTTTATCTTATTCTCCCTGTTTTAACTCTTACCATTATCACAGAATTGTTTTTGGTAAAAGATTTAGTTACGATTCGTATTATCCCAATGTTCGAGAAACGAAAATATCATACCAGTATTTTTTATCTAATCACTTCTATCGTGTTTTTAACTCTTGTACCTTATTATACAGGAGAGTATCAACCTTTCATTATTGCGGGAGCATTTTTAATCACTTGGGTCAATGACACTTTTGCTTATTTGGTGGGTAAAAATTTTGGAAAACATAAATTATTAGAACGAATATCTCCAAAAAAGACTATAGAAGGGTTTATCGGAGGGTTTATTTTCTCATTATTAGCGGGATATTTAATCGCCATATTCACCAATACTTTATCCATAGGCATTTGGTTGATTATAAGCATAATTATGAGTATTTTTGGAACTCTGGGAGACTTAATCCAATCTAAGTTCAAAAGACAGGCTGGAGTTAAAGACAGTGGCACTATAATGCCAGGTCACGGCGGCATATATGACAGATTAGATAGTGTTATATTTGCCAGCCCATTTTTATATGCATTTTTACAAATATTAAAGCATGTTTCATAAAGAAGGATATAAAATAATATCGGTAGCACTTGTATTATTTCTAGGCATTAATTTGGCCTCATACGTAGCTATTCAGATCGATGAATGGCAAATCGCTATATTTTCGGTTACATTAGTATTTCTGATCTTAATTTTGCAATTTTTCAGAAATCCTAAAAGGCATACAACAGTAAATGATAGTACTGTAGTTGCACCTGTTGATGGAAAAGTAGTAGTTATCGAAGAAGTATTCGAAAAAGAGCATTTTAAAGACAATCGTTTACAGGTTTCAATTTTTATGTCTCCGGTAAATGTTCATGTAACACGTCATCCAATAAATGGCGAAGTTATTTTTAGCAAATACCATCCTGGTAAATACCTTGTAGCCTGGCACCCTAAAGCTTCTGAAGAAAATGAAAGAACTACCGTTGTCGTAAAAAATAATAGTATAGAAGTACTTTATCGACAAATAGCAGGAGCACTTGCAAAAAGAATTGTAAATTATGCTAAGGAAGGAGAAAAGGTAGTTCAAGGTTCTGATAGCGGTTTTATTAAGTTTGGATCAAGAGTAGATGTATATTTACCTATAGGAACCGATGTAAATGTTACTTTAAATCAAAAAGTAAAAGGAGGAGAAAGTGTTATTGCTAATCTTTAATCATGACCGAAGAAGAATTAAATATCGCCTTCGATAACGCATATGAGCGCGCCTGCAATACTAAAATACAATTGCCTCCCGATATCATGCTTCATTTCTATGCATATTACAAAAGAGCAACGCATACAGAAGGTTTTTTTACCCCATCAGGAGACAGTGAGCTTAGAAATGCATTTAAATTAAATGCATTTTTTCAAGCAAAAAACCTTACCCCAAAAGAAGCTAAAGAAAAATACATAGAATTGGTAAATAAATATATTATCGACTAATAAAAAAGGCCTTGATTTGATCAAGGCCTTTTTTATGAATCAAACTATCTATCTAATTATGTAAGCTCTTTAGACTTGATTTTATAGTAGCAATTTTAGCTTCAGCATCAGCTTGTTTCTTTTTTTCATTAGCAATAACCTGCTCTGGTGCATTGTTTACAAAACGCTCATTTTGTAATTTTTTCTGAACAGATTTCAAGAAACCTTCTGTATACGATAACTCATCGGTCAACTTTTTAATTTCTTCCTCTACATTTATTGCTCCAGAAATCGGAATAAAATATTCATTAGATTTCACTCTAAAAGAAAGTGCTCCTTCAACCTTTTGATCTACATAATTTAATGTCGACAGGTTTCCGAGCTTACTAATTACCGGATCAAAAGTAGAACTATTGTTTTCGCTATTCAATACAGATAATTCGATGGTTTCTTTAAACGCTATATTTTTCTCCTTTCGTATTGTTCTAATTCCAGAAACCACATCTGCTGCAATCTCAAATTCTGCAATCAAACTTTCATTAACAACTTGTGATGCTGGCCAATTGGCAATAATTAATGCTTCTTCTGGTGTTCTATCTGTGATCTGTTGCCATATTTCTTCAGAAATAAAAGGAACAAAAGGGTGTAAAATCTTTAAATTGTCTTCTAAGATTTTGATTATCTCCCGGTAAGTTTTACCATCAATAGGACTACCATAAGCAGGTTTAACCATCTCTAACAACCAGCTACAGAAATCATCCCATACTAATTTATAGGTTGTCATTAAGGCATCACTAATACGATATTTTGCATAGCTATCTTCTAGCTCTAACAATGCTTTTTGAAATTTTGAGGCATACCATGCTATTGCCATAGCCGAAGCTTCTGGTTGATCTATAGTATTATCAACCTCCCAACCAAGAATAAGTTTAGAGGCATTAAATATTTTATTAACAAAGGCACTACCTTGCTTACACAAGTCTTCATCAAACATTAAATCATTTCCTGCAGGAGAACTTAACAACATTCCTACTCTAATACCATCTGCTCCATATTGGTCAATTAAATCTAATGGATTTGGAGAATTACCTAAAGATTTAGACATCTTACGGCGTTTTTTATCTCTTACAATACCAGTAAGGTATACATTGGTAAAAGGTTTTTCTCCTCGATATTCATATCCAGCAATAATCATACGTGCCACCCAAAAGAATAAGATTTCTGGGGCAGTAACCAAGTCATTAGTAGGATAATAGTAATTAATCTCTTTATTATCTGGCTCCAAAATACCGTTAAAAACACTCATAGGCCACAACCAGGAAGAAAACCAGGTATCCAAAGCATCAGGATCCTGAGTAAGATCTGCATTAGTTAACTCTGTATTCCCTGTTTTTTCTTTGGCCAAAATCAAAGCCTCTTCTTTACTTTCTGCTACCACAAAATCTTCCTTACCATCTCCATAGAAATATGCCGGAATTTGATGTCCCCACCATAACTGGCGTGAAATGTTCCAATCTCTAACATTTTCCATCCAGTAACGATAGGTATTTATAAATTTTTCGGGAACTAGGTTTACCTCTTTATTCAAAACAGAATCTAAGGCTGGTTTAGCCAGGTCTTTCATTTTTAAGAACCACTGATCACTTAATT
Organism: Aquimarina sp. EL_43; assembly: GCF_943422735.1. NCBI lineage: Bacteria > Pseudomonadati > Bacteroidota > Flavobacteriia > Flavobacteriales > Flavobacteriaceae > Aquimarina > Aquimarina sp. EL_43. The sequence goes on from NZ_CALSBR010000001.1 coordinate 64,389, forward strand.
TTGGTTCGATCACAGCTTTGGTACGCTCACTAGTCCCTACTTTATTAAGGTGTGTTTCTGTTTTTGCAAGTGCTCCAATATGTTCTAACTCCTTTACAATCTCTTTACGAACTACAAAACGATCTTTTCCTTCATACTGTAACCCATAAGAGTTTAAGGTAGCATCATCATTAAAAATATCTATAACTTCTAGATTATGTTTATCTCCCAATGTCTTATCGTTAGGATCATGAGCAGGTGTTACTTTAAGGCACCCGGTACCAAACTCCATATCTACATATTCATCTTCGATTATTGGTATAACACGATTAGCAATAGGCACAATGGCTTTTTTACCTTTAAGATGCGTAAATCGATCATCATTTGGGTTAATACAGATTGCAGTATCTCCCATAATTGTCTCTGGACGGGTAGTTGCAATGGTTAGTATATCTTCTGTACCTTCTATTGCATAATTGAGGTAGTATAAATTACCTTGTTTTTCTTCATAGATCACTTCTTCATCAGACAAGGTGGTCTTAGCTTGGGGATCCCAATTTACCATTCTATACCCACGATAAATCAATCCTTTATTATACAGATCTACAAAAACCTTAATTACAGATGCCGACAAGTTGTCATCCATTGTAAAAGCAGTACGTTCCCAATCACAAGAAGCTCCTAGTTTTTTTAACTGTTCCAGGATAATTCCTCCATGCTTATGGGTCCATTCCCAGGCATGTTCTAAAAACTCTTCTCTGGTAAGATCGTTTTTATCAACCCCTTCATCTTTTAGCTTAGCAACAACTTTAGCCTCTGTTGCTATCGAAGCATGGTCTGTTCCCGGTACCCAACACGCATTATACCCTTTTAAACGAGCTCTACGGATTAACACATCCTGAATTGTATTGTTAAGCATATGTCCCATATGCAAAACACCAGTAACATTTGGCGGTGGAATAACAATAGTATACGCTTCTCTTTCATCAACCTCTGAGTGAAAATAGTTATTTTCCATCCAGTAGGCATACCACTTTTCTTCTATCGATTTTGCATCGTATTTTCCTGCTAAAGACATACTTTGGTCTGATTTTTGAATTAAGAAGTGCAAAAGTACTTATTAAAGTATGAAGTACGAAGTTAGAAATATGAAAATTTAAAAAAAACCTGAGTAATGAAATTAAATATTGTGGCTATAAAAATATAATAGTTTATATCATACACTATATGAAATTTTCTAACCTCACACCTCTAGCTTCTGACCTCTTACTTTTGGGTATCATTTTGCAGTTGAATAAAAAGTAAGTACTTTTACGTTTAACAAAAACCTACATCATGAAAAAAATAATGATAATTTTATTTATTGGTTTTCTTGGCACAACCTTATATGCACAGGATACTAATAAAGCGCAAATAAAATTTAAATCCGAAGTTGTTGACTATGGCGAAATCGCCAAAGGTAGTGACGGTGTTCGTCAATTTGAATTTACAAATACAGGAAATGCTCCTTTAGTTATCTCCAGAGTATATTCAAGCTGTGGATGTACCATTCCTAAAAAACCAGAGCAACCAATTGCTCCTGGAGCATCTGGTGTTATCGAAGTTAAATACGATACCAAAAGAGTGGGACCAATTCGTAAAACTATTACAGTAACATCTAATGCAGGAGATACTCCTACAATGGCTATAAAAATTAAAGGAACTGTCCTTGATAAAAGTGTTTTAGAAAAGAAAAACTAGAACTCGTATAATTAATCGTATTAAAAAAGGATACTCTAGAGTATCCTTTTTTATTTTTAAATTACTTTTTTAAGTGAGAAATTATAACTTATTTCTATCCCTAATCGTTCTATTTTCATCTTAATTCTCCTTCCTTCTTCAAAATAAAACATATCATTGAGATCAGAAAGTTTATACCTATATGCGTTTTTACCGTTCACTTGCAAAATAACATCTCCTTTTTTTAAACCAGCAAGATCAGCTGGCGAATTAGGTCTAACATCCAAAATTTCGTACTTGGGCTGAAGAATAAAGTTATTTGTCAACTCAATTGTTTTTTGGTTTACCAATTTATTTAATCCCAAATACACTCTATCTTCTTCTTTATAATTTTTTACTGCTGTAAAACCTGTATGCTGAATAGTAAGCCCACTCATATTATAATGAAAAGGTTTATTAAAAAAACTATTCTTTTTAAAAGATATTTTCTGACGGGTATAATCTAAAATAAGATTAAACCTCCTTAGAATATTTCCTCCTAATGACCCTTGCCTGTTATTTAAAGATATCCCTTGTATATAGATAGAATCCGGAAATGAGGCTGTTACCTCCTTCATTTTAAAATCACCAATATGGAGTTCTTTAATTTTAGTTTTTTCACCATAAATATCTCCACTAAAACCTTTACCCAAAAAATCTCTAAAGGAATTCTCACCAGCATATATCCCTTTTTCTTTATTCTCAAATAACCATAAAGAAGAACCAGAACCCGAATCTAACAAAAGATTGATATCGATCAACCCCTTAGCAGATTCATATTGAGCCGTAATAAAGGGTCTTTTCTTTTTTTCTCTAAAATCAATTTTGGTTTGGTAGCACTTTTTACACTTTTTGTAAGTATACGACCCTGGATTATACATTTTTATATACTGCTTTGAATAATTAATATCCAAAACAAAGTTTTTAATAAAATCATGACCTATAATCCCATGTACAGGAAATCCCATTCTGGGAGAAAAATTAATTGACTCATCCAAAACCAGGTAAATCTTGTGATTAGTACTAACAGCATCACCTATCCTTACTTCGTTATTAATAGATTTTATTGCCTCTACGGGTTCATTATCGCCTAACCCTCTAAGGTAAATTTTTGATGCATTCTTAAGTTCTAAGGAGCTTTTATTATCTACGCTAAATATAATTGTTGACCCTACGCCAGTATCTAAAATAAAGGAAAGTTCGACACCATTTACAACAACAGGAACAACAATGAGGTTGTTTGATAATTCAAATTTAATCTTATCACTTTTTTTCCCAATAGGTAATTGGAAGCTTTCTTGGGCAAAAAGAGCTGTACTAAAGATCAGAAATAATACTAAAATCTTACTTTTAAAAAAATGACAAAAATCTAGTGATAAAATCTTCATTACTCTAAATATAAAAAATATACTTGAAAAACCTACAAACTAAATAGGGATTTACAAATTCGAATACGTTATTCTTCTGTTAGATAACCTTTTTTAAATAGAATTTGCACTTTATTTCTACTCCTAATCGTTTTATTTTTATCTTAATCTTTTTACCTTCTTCAGAAGAAAATAAATTATTAAGATCCGAAAGTTTATATTTATAGGCATTTATTCCATTCACCTGTAAAAGAATATCTCCTTTTTTTAAACCAGCAAGATCAGCCGGTGAACCAAGTCTTATATTTGAAATCTCATATCTGGGCTTAAGTACAAGATTATTTGAAATCACCAATTTTTGTTCACTTACAATATTATTTACTCCTAAATAAGCTTCATTTTTTTCTGTATAAGATTCTTTTTTTATACCATTAATATCATAATCATTTATGGTAGTATAACCTCTATGCTGAATAGTAATTCCGCTCATATTGTAATAAAATGGTTTACTATAAAAGCTATTCTTTTTAAACGATATTTTCTGACCAGGATAATCTATAATAAGGTTAAATCTATGTAAAACATCACCGCCTAACGATCCTTCTCTGTCATCGAGAGACATTCTCTGGGTGTAAATAGAATCTGGAAAAGAAGCTTTTACTTCTTTCATTTTAAAATTACCAATATAAAACTCTTTGATTTTAGTTTTTTGACCATATACATCTCCATTAAATCCTTTACCCAAAAAATCTCTAAACGACTTTCTGGTTATTCGAATACCTTTTTTAACATCTTTAAACAACCATAAAGAAGACCCAGAACCTGAGTCCAGCAAAAGATCAACATCAATCAATCGATTTTCAGACATGTATTTTGCAACTACAAATGGTTTTTTATTTCCATCTCTTAAATCAAGTTTAGCCTGATAGCATTTTCTACATTTTTTATACACATAAAATTCTGGTTTATATATTTTTATGTATTCTTTGGTATAATTAACATCAAAAACAAAATCTTTAAAAAAATCATAACCGATAACTCCATGTATAATAATCCCCATTCTGGGCGAAAAATTAATTGATTTATCCAAAACCTTATAAATGGTATGATTAATACTTAGCGCATCACCAATCGTGATAACATTATTAACCGTTCGCATCGCTTCTACCGGGTCATCATTACCTAATCCTCTAAGCTGAATCTTTGAAATATTTTTATGTTTCAGAGAAATAGTATCATCAACACTAAAAACAATTGTAGAACCAATACCAGTATCTAGAATAAAAGAAAGCCTGGTATCGTTTACAACAACAGGAATAACAATTAGATTATTGATTAATTGAAACTTAATCTTAGTGCTGTTCTGTTTAAAAGGTAATCTGAAATCATTTTGAGCATGAAGAACAAAATTGAAAAGTAAAAATATCATTAAAAGCCTACCTTTCATAAAACAACAAAATTAAGTCATAGAAGCTTGATCGCATTAAATATAAAAAAATAGTTAAAAAAACATCTCAATTACACCCCTATTCCTAAAATATTTAAGAAATTTACCGCTATTTTATTTTTTTAAATCAGATCAGATGCCAATAATATCGCATAAAGGCAAAGCTATGCCCGAATCACCAATTCGAAAATTGGTGCCTTTTGCAGAAAAAGCTGCAAAAGAAGGTAAGCATATTTACCATTTAAATATCGGTCAACCAGATATAAAAACACCGATTGAAGCCATGGATGCCATACGAAACCACAAATTAGACATTTTAGCGTATAGCCACTCTGCCGGATTTGAAAGTTTTAGAAATAAATTAGCCGACTATTATGCAAAACACAATATTACGGTATCTTCTGATGAAATTTTGGTCACTACCGGAGGTAGTGAAGCATTAATTTTTACTATGGGTAGTATTACAGATCCTGGTGATGAGATTATAGTTCCCGAGCCTTTTTATGCAAATTATTATAGTTTTTCGACACAATCTACTGTTAAGGTAGTTCCTGTTATATCTAAGATAGAAAACGGATTCGCATTACCATCAATTGCAGAGTTCGAAAAATTGATTACGAAAAAAACCAAAGCCATACTGATCTGTAACCCCGGTAATCCAACAGGTTACCTTTACAGCAAAGAAGAAATAAAACAATTAGCAGAACTTGCTATCAAGTATGACTTATTTTTGATTTCTGATGAAGTGTATCGAGAATTTGTATATGACGACTCAGAGCATTACTCTATTTTACAAGAAAAAGGTCTTGATGAATATGCCATTATTGTAGATTCTGTCTCTAAACGATACAGTATGTGTGGAGCCCGTATTGGATGTATGATAAGTAAAAACAAAAGTGTAATGGAAACTGCTATGAAATTTGCACAAGCACGACTAAGCCCTCCTACTCTTGCGCAAATTGCTAGTGAAGCAGCTTTAGAAGCGCCAGAATCCTATTATACAGAAACAGTTGAAAAATACAAATTAAGGAGAGATACCTTGGTTGCAGGACTTAGAGAAATCCCAGGAGTAAAAGTAGGAGTTCCCAAAGGTGCTTTTTACTGTATTGCCGAATTACCAATCGAAGATGCTGATCATTTTGCACAATGGCTTCTAGATGAATTTGATTTAGATAAACAAACTATTATGGTGGCACCAGCTTCTGGATTTTATTCGGGACCTAACAAGGGGAAAAATCAAGTAAGAATAGCATATGTTCTAAATCGAAGAGATCTTAAAAAGGCAATTGAAATATTAAAAATAGCTCTTGAAAAATACAATAATCAATGAAGCGAACATTAAAAAATTAAACCTATTTTCCCAAAAGGAAATGTTTAAGATTTTTAATGAGAGAACGTAGTGATTTGCACATGTTCTCAATTTTATAATTAATTTATCATCAAATAATTACTAAAATTTAAATGTGTGAAAATTGAATATAATAAATCCTTAAAAAAATACAATACTTTCGGGATTGATGTCGTTGCAGCAGAATTTGCAGCTATTACATCAGAAGCCGAACTTGATACAATGCTCTTAAAAAATAATAAAAATCCACTTTTTATTTTGAGCGGCGGGAGCAATATGCTGTTGACAAAAAATCTAGATATGTTAGTGTTGCATATTGCCATAAAAGGAATTACAGTTATAGAAGAATCAGACAAGTATGTATCTGTATCTGTAAATGCAGGAGAAAACTGGCATGATTTTGTACAATACTGTATCAAAAATAATTATGGAGGCTTAGAAAATTTATCTCTAATTCCCGGGTATGTTGGTAGTGCTCCTATTCAAAATATTGGTGCTTATGGTGTAGAACTTAAAGACACAATGACAAGTTGTGAAGCAATCAATATCAATACCAGAAAGAAACATATCTTTTCAAATAAAGATTGCAAATTTGGATATCGTAATTCTATTTTTAAAAACGAGGTAAAAGGTGAATATATAATCACCAAAGTCACTTTTAGATTAACAAAAAAAGAACATACTCTTAATACAAGTTATGGTGCTATAGAAAATGCCTTGATAAATGGGGGAATTACCCAACCCACAATTAAAGACGTTTCTGAAGCAGTGATTGCTATACGAAAAAGCAAACTTCCGGATCCCTCACAAATAGGAAACAGTGGTAGTTTTTTTAAGAATCCTGTTGTTGATGTTAAACATTTTACCAGGCTTCAAAAGACATATCCTAACATTCCTTTTTATAAAATAGATGAAGAACATATTAAAATTCCGGCAGGCTGGCTGATCGAACAATCTGGTTTTAAAGGAAAACGTTGGGGTGATGCAGGAGTGCATAAAAAACAAGCTTTGGTTTTAGTAAACTACGATAATGCCTCTGGAAATGAAATTTTGAATGTATCTAAAAGAATTTTAACCAGCATAAAAGAAAAATTTGATATTCTTCTGGAAACTGAAGTTAATATTATATAATACAATATTGAGATATTAATAAAGATATCTAATCAAAAAAAGCTAATATTAATCAAGAATTGACACATTATTCTTAATTTTTTGTTTAATAGCTTCTTAGCCATACATTCTTTGTATCTTTGTAATCAATTTTGATTTTTTATATTATTATGAAGCTTTTATTACTTACAATTGTTTTATTACTATTAGCATTTGGTGGTATCGCAATTAAACTATGGGCGAAAAAAGATGGTAAATTTGCTGGTACATGTGCAAGTCAAAGTCCGTTTTTAAATAAAGATGGTGAATCATGTTCTCTTTGTGGTAAGACTCCGGATCAATACTCAAGTTGTAACGAAGAAAAACACACTAAATAGTTTCTTATCGATTATCTATTTCACTCAAAAATAATGTATTGAAAAAAGAAGACTCTATCCTTTTAGAAGATCATATTAAAAAAGCTAAAGAAGGGAAACAAATATCTTTTAATTATCTTCTTGATACTTTTTGGAATGATGTTTACAATTTTCAGTTAAAAAAAACTCAGGATGAGTACGAAGCTGAGGACATTACTATACAAAGTTTTTCTCGAGCATTTGATAAAATTAACACGTTTAAAGAAGAATACAACTTTAAAACATGGCTGATTCAGATCTCAAAAAACATACATATAGATCTATTGCGAAAAAAAAATGCTTCAATACAGTCCAAAACCACAACACAAGTAGATGATGCCGTATATAAAATTATCGACCATAACCCAACCCCAGAAGATAAGCTAATTACCGAGCAAAATTTAGCTCAATTACTACTCTACATTAAACAATTAAAACCTAATTACCAAAAAGTAATTAATCTAAGATATTTTCAGGAATTGAGTTATAAAGAAATTGCTGATCATCTCAATGAACCTATAAACAATGTTAAAGTAAAGTTATTGAGGGCCAGAAAACTACTTTCTGAAATAATTACCAATGCAAAACACTAATTTATAAACGAAAAACTATCGCAAGGTAAAAGAAGTAAACCTTTTGATAACACTATATAATGGATCAATCCATTTGTCGTTGATCTTTTTATCGTATTTCACAAACTTTTGTATCAATCCTTTTGGCGCAGAAATCTCTTTTTCTATAGCAGTGATATTAATATACTTCTGGTTATTAAGCAACCATTTTTCTACACGCTTTCGATTGTTTTTTGTTTTTTTAAGACTTATCAATTCTTCGGGCATGATTTTTTCTCTTTATCACATGAGATAACTGTCAAATTCAAAAAAAATTTTACGTTAACTTAATTTTAACCTGATGTTAAGACTTTGTATGGATATGGTTTTACTGTAAGGAGAAATCTACAGAAACTATAGCTCTTGTTCTCCTTTAATATCACGTAGTTTAACAATGTACTTCTTTTTCAAAATCAAGATGCCTTTTATAACGATGTATTAACTTTATTCAAAACTTCATCTTAATCTAAGCTTTCTTTGTATTTTTGCTAAAAATGTTGCTTGTATGAATAACAATGTTGCTAGTGTAGCACCTCCTAAAGGAAAACCAAAATGGTTACGTGTTAAACTTCCTACGGGAAAGAAATACACAGAGCTTCGGGGATTAGTAGATAAATATAACTTACATACTATTTGCACCTCAGGAAGCTGTCCTAATATGGGGGAATGCTGGAGTGAAGGAACTGCTACCTTTATGATATTAGGTAATATATGCACCCGTTCCTGTGGTTTTTGTGGCGTTAAAACCGGAAGACCAGAAACTGTAGATTGGGAAGAACCCGAAAAGGTAGCTCGATCTATAAAATTGATGAAGATAAAACATGCTGTTATTACATCTGTAGATAGAGATGATTTGTTAGATGGTGGGTCAATTATCTGGGCAGAAACTATTCAAGCTATTCGCAGAATGAATCCAGAAACTACACTAGAAACACTAATTCCGGATTTTCAAGGAAAAACAAAAAATATAGATAGAATCATTACAGTAAAACCAGAGGTTGTTTCTCATAATATGGAAACTGTAAAGAGATTAACTCGGGAGGTTCGCATCCAGGCCAAATATGAGCAAAGCTTACAAGTATTAAAATACCTTAAAGAAAATGGTATTGAACGTACAAAAAGTGGAATCATGTTAGGACTTGGTGAAAAAGAAGAAGAAGTGATACGAACACTAAGCGACCTTAGAACAGTAGGTTTAGATATCGTTACAATAGGGCAATATCTGCAACCAAGTAAAAAACATCTTCCTGTAAAACAATTTATAACTCCGGATCAGTTTAAAAAATATGAAGAAATAGGTTTAGAAATGGGATTTAGGCATGTAGAAAGTAGTGCCTTGGTAAGATCTTCATATAAAGCTCAAAAGCATTTAACTTAATCCAAAAACAGTAGTAAGGATTTAATGAATACACCTATTAGAATTGCCATCAACGGTTTTGGAAGAATAGGCCGTAACTTGTTTAGATTATTAATTAATCATCCTAGTATACAAGTTGTAGCAATAAACGATCTCGCCGACTCAAAAACCTTAAGTCACCTTCTTAAGTATGATAGTATACATGGTATTTTATCTTATGAGGTATCACATACCAAAGATCATATTATAGTACAAGATGTATCAATACCATTACTTAATGAAAAAGATCCCGAACATTGCAACTGGAAAAAATATGATGTAGACATTGTTATCGAATCAACGGGAAAATTTAAAACCAGGCCTGATGCAGAAAAACATCTTAAGGCTGGAGCAAAAAGAGCTATCCTATCTGCTCCTTCTATAGAAGATAGTATAAAAACTATCGTCATAGGCGTAAATGATCATATACTTGATGGGTCAGAGACTATCTTATCTAATGCTTCTTGTACCACAAACAATGCAGCACCAATGATCAAGGTAATTAATGATTTATGCGGAATTGAACAAGCTTACATCACCACAGTACATAGTTATACTACTGATCAAAGTTTACATGATCAACCACATAGGGATTTAAGACGGGCACGAGCCGCAAGTCAATCTATAGTACCTACAACAACTGGCGCAGCAAAAGCACTAACAAAAATTTTTCCCGAACTAAGTGATGTAATAGGAGGATGTGGTATAAGAGTCCCTGTCCCAAATGGATCACTCACAGATATTACCTTTAATGTTAAAAGACAAACTTCTATTGAAGAAATTAATAACGAATTTAAAAAGGCCTCTCAAACCAGCTTAAAAGGCATCTTGTCATACACAGAAGATCCAATCGTATCTGTTGATATACTTGGCAATCCGTACTCTTGTACGTTTGATTCTTTAATGACTTCTGTGATAGGAAAAATGGTAAAAATCATAGGTTGGTATGACAATGAAATAGGATATAGTAATAGAATAATTGATTTAATTATTAACATTTGTAAGAAATAACTATCTTAGTTGAGATATTTCAGAGGAAAATGCCAACCCAAATCAAATATTTTATAGCGCAATTTTTACTTATTTGTTGTTTTTTTGGTTCTGCACAAACGACTGAGCTTTCAGAAAACAATCAAATGAAAGACTCTATTGAGAGCTATTTGATGAATGCTTCACAATCTATTGATCAAACTAGATTAGAAACTGCACTTTCTAATATTATCAACGCAAAAGAACTTGCTTTACAACAACAAAATAAAACCTATATAGCAAAGACCAATATGGTGCTTGCTAAGCTATACCGCGAATTGGGGGATCTAAAAAAAGCTGAAGAGCAAATCCTAGATGCTATTGCTTTTCAGAATGAAACCAATGACGAATTTATGCTTGTTTCCTCATATAGTATATATGGATCAATTGCCACAAAGCTTGGAAAATTTAAAACAGCATTAAAATCCCTTCAAAACGCGTTAGCAATAGCCAAAAAAAATGATTACAAAAATCAGGAAGGACCTATAAAATTAAATCTTGGACTTTTAGCTCTCGCTCAAGAAAAACCCAAATTGGCTATACAACACTTTAACAGCGGGCTTCCTATCATCAATTCATTTGATCAGTATTATTTCAAAGCAAAACTCTATACAAATAAAGCTAGAGCACAGTTATCAATGAACCAACCTGATGAAGCCATGAAAACCAATGATTTGGCTATGCAAATTGGTGAAGATATGGGATATGCAGAAATACAGTCAGAATGTTTCGAACTGTATAGCCAGATATATGAACGAAAAGAAGATTATCCTGCTTCTCTTAAGAATCTTAGAGCGCACGAAAAAATAAAAGATGCTCTTTTTAACACCAATAAAGAAATTATAGCTCAGGAAGCAGGTGCAAAACTAAATCTAAATGAAAACAATGTTCTAATAGAAGAGTTAACAGAAGAAAACATACAACAACAAAGGTCATTAAAATTAGGACGACTTACTACCATACTAAGTATTGCTTTAATAACAATATTATCTCTTTTAACGCTTTCTCTTTATAAAAATAATAACCTAAGAGCCAGAGCAAATGAATTATTACAAAATAAAAATACAGAACTTATACTGGCAAAAGAGAATGCAGAAAGAGCTAGTGAAGCCAAAGTTCAATTCCTTTCTACAATAACACACGAGTTAAGAACACCATTATATGCTGTCACAGGATTAACGCATTTGTTACTCGAAGAAAGCCCTACACCTAATCAAAAAGAGCATCTTAATTCTCTCAAATTCTCTGGAGAATATCTTTTGTCACTAATTAATAATATTCTGGATCTCAATAAACTTGAAGCTAACAAAGTAGAACTAGAAAACACATCATTCAATTTAAAAAAACGAATAAACGATGTATTAATAGCGCTGGGCAAATCTGCTAAAGACAGAAATAATAATTTACATTACGAATTTGATGAGTCTATCCCAGCTAAACTTAAAGGAGACCCACTTAAAGTTTCTCAAGTCTTAATTAACCTTATCGGAAACTCTATAAAGTTTACACAAAACGGAGATATTTGGATACGAGTAAAACCAATTAATCGAACCGATAATAAAGTCTCGCTTAGTTTTGAAATCGAAGATAACGGAGTAGGAATATCAGAAAAAAAGCAACTTAGTATTTTTGAAAACTTTACTCAAGGTTCTGTACAAATTAATAGAAAATTTGGTGGTACGGGCTTAGGACTATCAATAGTAAAGAATTTATTATCCTTAATGGATAGTGAGATCAAACTAGAAAGTGAATTAGGCAAGGGATCAAAATTTTTATTTGATCTTAAATTCGAAGTTTTTGAAGACAAAAGCACCAACTATACTGAAGAAGCTAAGAAAATTGATTACAGCATAATGATCGACAAACATATACTGGTGGTCGAAGACAATAAAATCAATCAACTAATTACGAGAAAAATCTTAGAAAAGAATGAGATAAAATGTGATGTTGCCGATAATGGTGATATTGCAGTAAATAAAACAAAAGAAAACGCTTTTGATCTTATTCTTATGGATATCCATATGCCAGGAATCAGTGGAATTGAAGCCACCAAACAAATTAGAAAATTTAATAAAGAAATTCCAATTATAGCATTAACAGCCGTTACCCTAGATGATAATCTGGATGAGTTCTACGATAATGGATTTAATGACATCATACCAAAACCATATAAAACTGAAGAGTTTTTCACAAAACTCCACAAAGCATTGGTAAAAAAACAAGCCACTGCTTAGTGATTTGGCATGGCTTTTGAGAAACAAAGGTTAACCGAGTTTATAAATAAACTTATTTGAGTTAGCCAGAATTAAAAAACAAGATCCTACTATAGGATCTTATTTTTTTTCAATAAACTTCAATATTTTATCATCAAAAGAAGAAGCTCCTTCTACAAACCTTACTCCTATCGGCTGGTACCATAATTTCTCTTCAGAAATATTCGAAGCTAATCTCACATAATCTTTTTCTGTCGTAATAATAAATTCAAGACCATTTAATTTATCTAATTCAGTATCGGTAAAATTATGATGATCAGGAAAACTAATATGATCAAATGTTAACCCTAAAGAAGTATAATAATCTAATAAAGGAGTAGGATTAGCTATACCAGTCACCAAAGTAAAATGAATAGTTTGTAAGGAACCGATTGGTTTTGTTCCAGAAATATTTACGATATCATTTCCATAATCGATAGTAGTAAAAAACAAATCTTGATTGGGTTTTATCGCAAGTTTATCTGTAATTCTTTTTCTTTCTTCAAAAGACAATGGATTAGGACATTTTGTAACTACAACAATATCAGCTCGATCAGCCCCTTTTTTTGGTTCCCTTAAATTTCCTGTAGGCAAAACAATATCATTACAGTAAAGATCATAATATGCAGTAAGCAAAATATAGAATCCTGCTTTTACCTTACGATGTTGATAAGCATCATCTAATAAAATTACTTCCGGTTCGGGTGTTAATGATCTTAAATTAGAAATTCCACTACGCCGATCTGCATCTACCGCTACAACAACATCTGTAAATTTTCTTTTAAACTGAAGTGGTTCATCTCCTACTTGTTTTGCCGTAGAAGAAGTAGCAACCAGCTTAAATCCTTTGGTTTCTCTTTTATATCCCCGACTAAGTGTTGCTAATGACACCTTATCTTTAAGCAAAGTAATTAAATATTCTACCATCGGTGATTTACCTGTTCCTCCTACACTAAGATTCCCTACTGCTATTATCGGAAAGGTATATGTCGTAGATTTTTTAATCCCCAGATCATACAATTTATTTCTCAACCAAGTAATCAAATAATAAAAAGGAACAAAAGGTAAAAGTATTTTTCGCAGTAAATTCACACGTTTAAAATTTTCAATATATCAGTGCAACAAAAGTATAAAACGAAACTTTGATTATTGATAAAAATTTTTTTACATTCAATTTTTATTCAAAAACATATTATAATGCAAATAAAAGAGGTTATACAGCATCTTGAAACTTTAGCTCCAATCACATACGCAGAGGATTTTGATAATGTTGGTTTATTGGTTGGTAGTCGTGAAACTGTAGTAACAGGGATTTTGGTAACCCTGGATACTCTCGAAAACATAGTAGATGAAGCAATAGAAAACGACTGTAATCTCATTATAAGTTTTCACCCTATCGTATTTAAAGGACTCAAAAAATTTAATGGCAGTAACTATGTAGAGCGAGTAGTAATGAAAGCTATTAAAAATGACATTGCCATTTTTGCTATTCATACAGCACTAGACAATGCGATACACGGAGTAAATAATATGATATGCGAGCAATTAGGACTTCTAAATCGCAAAATTCTTATCCCGCAAAGCGGAAATATAAAGAAATTAATCACCTTTGCTCCTACTACTGAAGCCGAAGTATTACGCAACAAGCTATTTGAAGCCGGAGCAGGAAGCATTGGTAATTATGATAATTGTAGTTTTTCTTCTGAAGGAACAGGAACATTTAGAGCTTCTGATACTGCAAACCCATCAATTGGTGAAATCGGAAAAACACATCGCGAAAAAGAAACTCAGATTCAAATTACATACCCCAAACATTGTGAAGGTAAAATCCTTAAAACTCTTTTTGAAAATCATTCTTATGAAGAAGTAGCCTATGAAATTACCACTCTTGAAAATAAAAATCAAAATATTGGGATGGGTATGATTGGGGAGCTTCCAAACCCGGTAGAAGAGCTCGATTTTTTAAAACACATCAAAAATATTTTTAAAACCGGATGTGTACGACACTCAGCATTACTAAACAAGCCTATCAAAAAAGTAGCTGTTCTTGGCGGTAGTGGTAGTTTTGCTATTGCCAATGCACATCGAGCAGGTGCAGATATTTTTATCACTTCAGATCTAAAATATCATCAATTTTATGAAGCCGAAGGAAGGCTAATATTAGCCGATATTGGCCACTATGAGAGCGAACAATACACAAAAAACCTAATTGTTAGTTATCTTAGAAAAAAAATCAGTAATTTTGCAATCATTTTATCGGATAAAAACACCAATCCTATTCAATACATATAAAATATGGCAAAGAAAGAAGTTACTGTTGAGCAAAAATTAAGAGCACTATATGACTTGCAATTAATAGACTCTAGAGTTGATGAGATCAGAAACGTACGCGGAGAATTACCTTTAGAGGTTGAAGATCTTGAAGATGAAGTAGCCGGATTAAACAAAAGATTAGAAAAGCTAAACAATGATCTTGAAACTATCGCCGAAGGTATTAGTAACAAGAAAAATCTAATTGAAGAAGCTAAAGCATTAATCAAAAAATACGGAGAGCAACAAAAAAATGTTCGCAATAATCGCGAGTACAATTCACTTAGTAAAGAAATTGAATTCCAGGAATTAGAAATTCAATTAGCAGAAAAGCATATCAAGGAACACAAAGCTCAGATTGTTCAAAAAAATGAGATCATCGATCAGACCAAAACAAAACTTGGAGAACGTAACTCTCATCTTTCTCACAAAAAAGGAGAGCTTGATGCTATTTTAGCTGAAACTGAAAAAGAAGAACAAGCTTTAATCTCTAAATCTGAAGATTACCAAAAAGAGATCGAAGAACGTTTAATCAATGCTTACAAAAGAATACGTAGTAATGTAAAAAACGGACTTGCTGTTGTGCCAATTGAACGTGGTGCTTCTGGAGGGTCGTTCTTTACCATTCCGCCGCAAGTACAGATGGAAATTGCTTCTCGCAAGAAAATCATCACAGATGAACACAGTGGTCGAATTTTAGTTGACCAAGAACTTGCAAAAGAAGAAAAAGAAAAAATGAATGCACTTTTTGCAAAACTATAATAAATACTAGTTTAACAACATATAGCCTCAGTTTTACTGAGGCTTTTTTGATTGCACAAACAATGAATCATATCCTCATCATAGGCTTTGTTTGGCCAGAACCCAATTCTTCGGCAGCAGGAAGCAGAATGATGCAGCTTATAGCACTATTCGAAGCTCAAAACTGGAAAATCACCTTTGCCAGCCCCGCAGCAGAAACAGAGCGCATGGTAAATCTCGAAAACACAAACATCACTAAAGCAACAATAGAGCTTAACAATTCTAGTTTTGATGATTTTATCAAAAAACAACAACCAGACATAGTGATGTTTGATCGATTTATGACTGAAGAACAGTTCGGATGGAGAGTCACAAAATATTGCCCTAATGCATTAAAAATATTAAACACAGAAGACCTACATAGTCTTAGAAAAACCCGGCAAGAATTATTTAAAAGCAATGCAACTTTTAACAACGACGCTCTTTTATCTAGTGACATTACAAAACGAGAGATTGCAAGCATATATCGATGCGATCTATCCCTAATTATTTCTGATTTTGAAATAAAACTTCTTAAAGAGATCTTTAAAATAAATGAAGACTTATTATTCTATTTACCTTTTCTGTTTGACTCCATCACTACAGAGATAAAAAAAATATGGCCAGAGTATAAAAACAGAAAACACTTTGTTACTATAGGAAATTTTCGCCATGAACCAAATTGGAATAGTGTGTTATACCTTAAAGAAGTTATTTGGCCATTAATCAGAAAAGAGCTTCCAGAAACAGAACTGCATATCTATGGATCATACCCTCCTCCTAAAGCAACACAACTACACAATCCAGAAGAAGGGTTTCATATTAAAGGATGGGCAAAAAGTGCAACAGAAATAATGTCGCAAGCCCGCGTTTGCCTTGCCCCTTTGCAATTTGGAGCAGGAATTAAAGGAAAACTCGCAGAGGCCATGCTTTGTGGCACACCAAGCGTAACCACCTTTATAGGGGCAGAAGGAATGCTCGATGAAGAAGCCGATTGGAACGGTTTTGTTATCGATGACCCTTCAAAATTTGCCAAAGCAGCCATAAGATTATATAATAACGAAAGCCTCTGGCAACAATCACAACAAAACGGAATAGAGATTACAAATACACGGTTTCAGAAAAAAAAGTTCTGTACCCCGTTTCTCAATCAGGTTTCTAAACTTCAAAAAAACCTTAATAAACATCGTACCAAAAACTTTATCGGTAGCATACTACAGCATCATACACTACGAAGCACCGAATTCATGTCTAGATGGATAGAAGAAAAAAACAAAGCTTAGTGAGCTCGCATTACAAAACAACACTACCCCCTCCTCCCTGTAACTTATTGTAAATCAATTAATAAAATTGAAAAACAGGGGAAATCCCCCTTTTATTAGAATAAAAATATCTCTAATTTTACTTTACCAACAAAATTAATTTTAGGAGGAATCAGAAAACCCTTTAACAGAGTACGAACAACTAGTACTGGTTTCTATTACTATATAAATTTGATCGAAACTAGTATAAATCTTAAAACCTTATGAAAAAATTCACACTAACCATCTTGGCGAGTTTTATGTTACTATTATTCTCATCTTGTGAAAAAGAAGTTAACACTACAATCGAAACTCAGGAAGTAATTACCCAGGAAGATATCATTGGAATCAAGAGATCCGAAATACCTGATGACATTAAACTCGATTATCACGAAAAATATGGTGTTATACGAGCAGATGAATACCCTATGGAGCGTAGAGGTACAGAAATCACCTTAGAAACATTTTTAGAAAAAGCAAATCTCAAAAAAGATGATTTTGCCGATTACAGAATCACCGAAAGACAATTTTCTGGAATTGGACTAGCTGAACATCGAATAAACGGGGAAGTAATTCAGGTACATCACGAATACAAAAACGAACCTGTAACTGTTTTTGAAGGAGTTACACATGAAGGCAAAAGAGTAACAATAATCATCATTATTGTCTGTTCTAATGGACTTGTTATTATAATTATTCTCTAAACTTCTAAAAAAACAGCAATTCTGAAAATAAATAAAAAATCAGGAGTGACACCATAACATATCACTCCTGATTTTAATATTATAATAAAAGTACCGCTACTTAAAGTGCAGCTACGTGTTTTGCTAATTGTGATTTCAAGTTAGCAGCTTTATTCTTATGAATAACATTATTCTTAGCTAACTTATCAAGCATAGAAACAACTGTAGGAAACAAAGTCTCTGCTTCTTTCTTATCAGACTCACGTAATTTTTTTATAGCATTACGTGTAGTTTTATGCTGATACCTGTTTCTAAGACGTTTTGTCTCGTTACTTCTGATTCTTTTTAATGCTGACTTATGATTTGCCATCTCTCTTCTATTAAATTTCTTACTATAAAATTTGTAGCCCGTAGGGGAATCGAACCCCTCTTACCAGGATGAAAACCTGGCGTCCTAGCCGATAGACGAACGGGCCATTTTCCCTTTTCAAGGATTGCAAATTTATAGCTTTCACTTTAAATTTGCAATTAATTTCATTATTGTAGCCCGTAGGGGAATCGAACCCCTCTTACCAGGATGAAAACCTGGCGTCCTAGCCGATAGACGAACGGGCCATGTTGTCTAATTGCGGATGCAAAAATACAACTATTTTTTAATGCTGCAAGTGTTATTTTATTTTTTTCTAAAACCCTTAATAAGCCTTAGCAAATAACACTCTCATTTTTGATGGCTTATCACTATAAACACAGCTCCCTTCCTCTTCTTTTGCATCAAAAGGAATACATCGTATTGTAGCTTTAGTAAGCTCCTTTATCTTTTGCTCTGTCTCTGCAGAACCATCCCAATGTGCCGAAATAAACCCTCCTTTATTCTCCAAAACATCTTTAAACTCATCAAAAGAATTTACTTCTGTAATATGTTCATCCCTATATTGAGTTGCTTTTTGATGTAAACTTTCCTGAATCTCTACAAGCAACGACTCTATTGTTTCAACAACTTCATCTTTAGCAACAAATTGTTTTGTTAATGTATCACGGCGAGCAAGTTCTACAGTTCCTTTTTCTAAATCCTTAGGTCCAATTGCAATCCTAAGAGGAACTCCTTGTAATTCATACTGAGCAAATTTAGCTCCTGGCCTATGCGTATCTCTATTGTCAAACTTAACAGAAATTCCTTTAGATCGTAAGTCAGTGACCAATGCATTAGCAACTTCAGAAATTTGATTTAACTGCTCTTCTCCCTTATATATAGGAACAATTACTACTTGAACAGGAGCCAAATTAGGTGGTAAAACCAAACCATTATCATCGCTATGAGTCATAATTAAAGCACCCATCAAACGAGTCGAAACTCCCCATGAAGTAGCCCATACATAATCTAACTTGCCTTCTTTTGACGTAAATTTTACATCAAATGCTTTTGCAAAATTCTGCCCTAAGAAGTGCGAAGTACCTGCCTGTAAAGCTTTTCCATCTTGCATTAGCGCTTCAATACAATATGTATCTTCTGCTCCAGCAAAACGCTCACTCTCTGTTTTTCTTCCTCTTATTACAGGAATAGCCATAAATTGCTCTGCAAAATCCGCATATACATTATTCATTTGCTCTGTTTCTGCAATTGCTTCCTGCCTTGTAGCATGAGCTGTATGCCCTTCTTGCCATAAAAACTCTGCAGTTCGAAGAAATAGCCTAGTACGCATTTCCCACCGCACTACATTAGCCCACTGATTCACCAACAAAGGCAAATCTCTATATGATTGTATCCATCCTTTATATGTATTCCAAATAATAGCTTCAGAAGTTGGACGTACAATCAACTCTTCTTCTAACTTAGCTTTAGGATCTACAATAAGCTTAGAACTATCTTCTGGGTCAGTTTTTAATCTATAATGAGTAACTACTGCGCATTCTTTAGCAAACCCTTCTGCATTTTTTTCTTCTGCTTCGAATAAGCTTTTAGGCACAAATAATGGAAAATAAGCATTTTGATGCCCTGTTTCTTTAAATTTTTTATCTAATTCTGCCTGCATTTTTTCCCAAATAGCATACCCATACGGCTTAATCACCATACACCCTCTTACTGCCGAATTCTCGGCCAGGTCGGCCTTAACGACCAATTCGTTATACCATTTTGAATAATCTTCACTACGCTTTGTTAAATTCTTACTCATAAACTTCTATTTGGCACAAATGTTGTGGCTCTGTTAAATATAATTTAGTTAGCGCAAAACTAACTAAATTTGTAATGTTCAACAATAAAATAAGAAGATATGCGACTTAAAAATTATTTTCAGAGAAGTGGAGCTTTAGGTTTTTTACTTTTAGCAGCCATCCTTATGTTGACGTCTTGTGGTTCGTATGAATACACTCCTTATAGAGATGGTATTTATGGCGACGCGGCAAGCCAAAAAAACATTGAGACCCAACCTAATAATACAGATAAAAAATCTAATTATTATTCTAGCTATTTTTCTGAAAAATCTGCACAAATCGATACCGCAATTGAGGAAGATGCAATTTTTACCGATATTGATTCTTATTCTAGCGAAGGTTATGATGCTGCAGATACTACTGCTACTGCATTAAACTATGAAGTTGGACAACCAGCATGGGGCAGCAACCCTACAGAAATCAGCGTTAACCTTTACAATACTGGTTGGAATAACTGGGGTCCTGGATGGGGATGGAATGGATGGTACGGTAATGGATGGGGATGGAATGCAGGATGGGGATGGAACACCGGATGGGGATGGAATGGTCCTGGATGGGGATTTGGCTGGGGTAACCCTTATTGGTATGGTGGTTACTATTGCCCTCCTTATTATGGAGGTTATGCGGGATATTACAGAGGATATTATCGCCCTTACTATAACAGGTATCCATATTATGGAAGATCTCGTTACAGAGCATACAACAGGAGTGCAAGAAACTCTTATGCTTACTCTACCAGAAGTCGCAGAGCATATAATAATTCAAAATACAGCACAAGGTCACGAAGATCTTCAACTTACAGCAGAAGCAGACAAGGATATAGCAACAGAAGAGTTGATGCTGCCAGAAGAACACGATCTTCATCAAACAACTATTATAACAGATCCGGATCTTCAAATAATACGTATTCTCGTTCAAGATCATCTTCGGTAGGCAGAAGTAATTCGACAAGATACACTAGACCAGCAACAACGACAAGATCCAGAAGTAATTCAACAAGAAGCAGAGGATACTCTCCTTCGTCGAATAATTCTTCAAGAAGTAGAAGTTCTGGGTATTCAAGAAGTAGTGCGCCTCGTAGCAGTGGGTATTCACGATCAGGAAGTAGTAGCAGGTCTAGAAGTAGCGGAAGTCGTGGTGGTAGCAGAAGCAGAAGTCGCGGAAGAAATTAAAAAACTTAATTCAAACTTATAAACCAATTGTTAGATAACTTTCCCGAATATCTTACTTATTTTTGAGGTATTCTGTAATTCAAAATTTAAAAAATTGATGAAAAAGCTATTCTTATTCATAGGTATACTATCTATGTCTTTTTTGAGTGCTCAAGATATTACCGATGCATTACGTTATTCACAACAAGATATCCTTGGTACCGCACGCTACAGAGCTATGAGTGGTGCTTTTGGCGCCTTGGGCGGGGATTTATCTGCACTGCAAATTAACCCTGCAGGATCAGCCGTTTTTTTAAATCCTCATGGATCGGTTACCCTTTCAACTAGTCATATTGATAACGACATAAACTACTCTAATCGTTTAACTAATCGTGATTCTAGAAATTTAAATTTTAATCAAGTAGGAGCCGTTTTTGTTTTCGATCATTACAGTGATGATGCGATTATTAATAAGCTTTCATTAGGATTAGCGTATGATCAGACTGCAAATAACGCCAATGAATTTGCTGCTTTTGGGAGAAGTTCTAATTCTATCGACAACTTTTTTCTTGCCGAAGCCCAAGGGCTGCCTCTGGATTTGATTTCGAGAAGATCGGGAGAATCTATAGACCAGCTTTATAGTTTTCTTGGAGAATCTGAAGGCTATGCTGCTCAACAAGCATTCCTAGGTCGTGAAGCTTTTGTTATAGAAGCAACTGATATTGACAATCCTAATAACACTTCTTATTTCTCGAATATTGCACCTGGTGTTTTTGATCAGGAATACTATTATGAAAGCACAGGTTTAAATGGAAAATTCACCTTAAATGGAGGTGCACAAATTAATCAAGTTTTTTATGTAGGATTTAATATCAACTCTCATTTTATTAATTACGATAGAGTTACTGAGTTTTTTGAAGGAAATAACAATGCAGGCAGCAATGTTAATGAAGTAACATTTACCAATAAATTATCTACTACTGGTGGAGGGTTTTCTGCTCAAGTTGGGGGTATTGCCAAGGTATCTGAAATGATTCGCTTAGGAGCTTCTTTTGAATCTCCTACCTGGTACTATATTGAAGAAGAGACCACTCAGCGCCTAGAAACATTTAGCGATATAGACGGAAGATCTATTGTTGATCCCGATGTTATTAATATTTTCCCAGAATATAAATTACGCACACCCGCAAAAGCCACAGGTAGTATTGCTGTATTATTTAAACAACATGGATTAATCAGTGTCGATTACTCTTACAAAGATTATTCTACAACAAAACTAAGCTCTGACGAAAACATTAGCTTCTCTAATCTTAACAGGGAAATTAACGACAATTTACAAGGTGCTTCTAGCATAAGAATTGGTACCGAATGGAGAGTTGAAAACTGGAGCATTAGAGGTGGATATCGTTTTGAAGAAAGCCCATATAAAAATGATTTGATCCTTGGAGAAAAAATAGGGTATTCTCTTGGAACAGGGTACTCTTTTGGAAAATTTAAAATTGATATTGCTTATGATTACAGCGAACAAGAACGTACCGAGCAATTTTATCCTAATTCTGGTTTTAACAATGCAGCTCTTGTAGATAGTCAAATGCAAAATCTTACATTTACTTTTGGCATGAATTTCTAGAATAGTATTTATCATACAAAAAAACCGAGATGCTATGATCTCGGTTTTTTTGTATAAAAGTATTTTATCGTATTAATGAAAAATTACCTGCAAAAACTCTCCTTCGCATATTCGGATCTCTGGGTTCATTAAATTCTACTCTAAACCAATAATCTGAAGAAGGCATATTTTTTCCGTTATAGGTACCATCCCATCCTGGTCCACCTGCCCTTAGTTGTTTTAACAACTTACCATATCTATCAAATATATAGATTAGTGCCGCAGGTTGGCCTTCGATATTAATCAGGCTCCAGGTATCATGAAAGCCATCCCCATTAGGTGTAAAATATTTAGGGTATCCTAAAATCATAATAACATCAGATATTTCTTCACTAGCAGGACAGTTTGCATATCTGGCTGTAATAAAATAATCTCCTGGCGGAACATTAGTAAATATTGGCGAAGACTGAAAAGGCCTATATTCTAAAAAGCCATTTCCTATATCCCGGTCGAGCCTATACTCAAAATCATCAAACCCTGCAGCTTCTACATCAGGAGCAGCAACTACTTCTGCCGTAATAGTATACCCCCCTGCAAAAGACTCTTCTGCAATAGAATATCCTACAGAAACAACAGCATCCGAAACATCCAGAACTACTAAATCATCAGGAGAATCAGGAACCTCTGCTCCTGTTTCATCAAAACCTCTTAATTGATATACTCCTTCTGTAGTAACTTCTAAAAATGGTATTACTCCAGGAGGTCCCGGAACATTCACAAAATTAGTAGTTCCTACATCTGCTCTTGCCCATTGATACGTTACAGCTCTAGGAAACCTTCCTTCTATAGTAATCGGAAATTCACCACATGTAGCAATATCAGGTCCTACACCTGGTTCTAAAATACTACAATCTGTAGTTCCTGCATTATCTTCGTTAAGATTGGTTTGCTGAAGTTGAATAACCCCTGCCTCATCTGCAAAATTAGTAATTAGAATAATATAATACTCGCCAGATTGCGCATTAGGTATTGTTAGTGTTTCTATATAGATATCATCATCTGGTGTTCTTGCATAACTACAATCTATAATATTAGTATTATCCATATTATTAATATAATAATCAGGATCATCGACATTATTTACACATTCTGCAGGACGTATATTATCTCCGTCCCCATTATTATCACATCCCTGAGAAAGAATATCACAATTCACAAATGAAGTAGGAAAAGGTCCCCAGGCAATAAAATCTACATCAAGTTGCCTTTCTCCTCTGTCTAAATTACTATTATCATTACTATCGACCCATTGCTGAATATCAAAAATCAATTCTCCTGGTTGATCAATACGAATAAAGTACCATGCTGGATTAGGAGTAGTATTTAAACAACCCACTTCACCAAGACCATCCATATCACCAGTTACATTAGGGAAAGTCAATTCTAAAGAAGCATCAGAACAAAAAGGTTGAGCAGCTCTACAAGCTACATCAAAGTCCTGAGCATAAAAAAGCGTACTTTTAAAAACAAGAATGCTAAAAAGTAACAAAATTTGAGGTAATCCTTTTGCCATTTTCATATAACGTTAAAACTTTATTTTTCGTGTGTTACAGTTCAATTTGGGACTTAAATATACAGAACTTCTCCAAGAAAACTAATATCTACAATTGTTTAACATAGCTTTTACTAAGTAAAACAACAAAATCGTATCTTTGCACACCATAATATAGAAGGTATTCATTAATACGATTCTATTTATGTTACAAAAAACAAAAAAGTGAGAATTTTGATAAATTATAAAATTTTGAAGTGTGAAAATTGACAAGGCCCTCGAAGCTATTGAAGCGCTAGGTGATAATCATGTAGCTACTAGCGCTACCACTCCTCTTAGAGAAGATGCCTTTAAACTTAGCGATGCCGAAAAAATTGCTTTGATTAAAGAAGATGTAAAACATATTATGGAAACTTTGGGACTAGATCTAACAGATGACAGTCTTAAAGGTACTCCTCAACGTGTAGCAAAAATGTTTGTAAATGAGATTTTTTCGGGCCTTCATCCTCAAAGAAAACCAGATGCCTCTACATTTGACAATCATTATAAATATGGAGAGATGCTGGTAGAGAAAAACATTACTGTATATTCTACTTGTGAGCATCATTTACTTCCAATTGTTGGTCGGGCTCATGTGGCATATATCTCTAATGGTACCGTAGTTGGACTATCCAAAATGAATCGTATTGTTGATTATTATGCAAAACGTCCACAAGTACAGGAACGTCTAACCATGCAAATCGTTCAAGATTTACAAGTAGTTCTGGGAACAAAGGATGTAGCTTGTGTTATCGATGCAAAGCATTTATGTGTTAATTCTCGAGGAATCAGAGACATAGAAAGCAGTACGGTTACTAGCGAGTTTGGCGGTAAATTTAAAGAGCAATCTGTAAAAAGAGAATTTTTGGATTACATCAAATTAGATACTACCTTTTAATTTTATTTTCAACAAAATCATAAGCATCACTCTACATCATGGCAGCAACTTCGTTGTATAAAACTCAGGAATTAAAAATTTATAATTCCATTTCAGGTCAAAAAGAAACATTTAAATCTATTACAGAAGGTAATATAGGAATGTATGTGTGCGGCCCTACGGTTTATAGCAATGTACACTTAGGAAACTGTCGTACATTTATTTCTTTTGACCTGGTATTTAGATACCTAAGACATCTGGAGTATAAAGTTCGCTATGTTAGAAATATTACCGATGCCGGTCATCTTGAAAACGATGCAGACGAAGGCGAAGATAAAGTGGCCAAAAAAGCACGATTAGAAGAGCTAGAACCTATGGAAATCGTACAGCGATATACTTTAGACTTTCATCATGTTATGTCTAAATTTAATGCAATATCACCAAGTATAGAACCTACGGCTACTGGACATATCGTAGAACAAATTGAAATTATCAAAACGATTATCGATAATGGTTTTGCATACGAATCAAATGGTTCTATCTATTTTGATGTTCAGAAATTTAATAAAACTAATCATTACGGAAAGTTAAGCGGGCGTAATCTCGAGGATATGATTGCAAATACCCGGGAGTTATCTGCTCAAAGTGATAAAAAGAACCCCCAGGATTTTGCGCTTTGGAAAAAAGCAGAACCTCAGCATATTATGCGCTGGCCATCTCCATGGAGTGATGGTTTCCCAGGTTGGCACCTGGAGTGTACTGTAATGAGCACCAAATATTTAGGTGAGCGATTCGATATTCATGGAGGAGGAATGGATTTAAAATTCCCTCATCACGAATGTGAAATTGCACAGGGAGAAGCCGCTTGTGGTCAAACCCCTGTAAATTATTGGATGCATGCCAATATGCTTACTCTTAATGGCAAAAAAATGTCTAAATCAACCGGGAATACCATATCCCCGGGAGAATTATTTTCGGGCAATAATAACTTTTTAAGCAAACCATTTGACCCTAGCATTGTTCGGTTTTTTATGCTTCAGGCACATTACAGAAGTATTTTGGATTTTTCTAACGATGCATTAGAAGCTTCAGAAAAAGGGTTTTATAAATTGATAGATGCAATACAAACTATCGATACGCTATCAGCTAACTCGACCACCAAAGGGTTTAATGTTCAAAACTGGAGGCAAGAATGCTATGATGCAATGAATGATGATTTTAACAGTCCTATTCTAATTGCTAAGTTATTTGATGCCGTTAAGTTTGTTAATACCGTTAAAGAACAAAAGGCTACAATTTCTGCAACTGATCTCGAATTATTACGTAAAACCATGCATGATTTTGTTTTTGACGTTCTTGGATTGGTGAACATAAATGAAACTGCATCAGACATAAGCGATAAGCTTTCTGGAGCGGTAGAATTATTGATTAACTTAAGAGCAGAAGCAAGAGCTAATAAAGATTTTGCCACTAGTGATAAAATTAGAGATGAACTTATAGAAATTGGCATTCAACTTAAGGATGGCAGGGATGGCACTAGCTTTTCATTAAATTAACCATTTTGGCTTTTAAGACGACCATAAAACAAATTTTAATATTTCCATTTGTGGTATTGGTTAAGCTGTATCAAAACCTAATATCACCATTAACTCCTGCTACCTGCCGTTATCAGCCTACTTGTTCGCATTATACTCTTGAAGCGTTACAAAAACATGGGCTTTTTAAAGGAGGAATGCTTTCAATTAAGCGTATTTTTAGTTGTCACCCCTGGGGAGGTAGTGGATATGATCCAGTTCCTGATGTCGAGAATGAATCTGTGAAAAGTGAACAATAAAGATCCTTTCATAATAATTGTATTTATAAAACGTATGGTCATTTTTTCAATATATGAATATGTAATACGTTTCTCATATAAATACCTATATTTACTTTTGAAAAATAAAACTCACGCATGATATTTACAAAAATTACCTGGAATCCGGTTGAGGGAATAGATCTCGGCTTTTTTGTTATTCGTTTTTACAGCTTAATGTTTGTAATTGCCTTTACACTAGGATGGTACCTAATGAAAAAAATCTATATCCGAGAGAATGTCTCTATGGAAAAACTAGATTCTGTATTTATATATGCCGTTATCGGTACATTATTAGGCGCCAGGTTAGGACATGTATTTTTTTATGACTGGGATTATTACAAAAACAATCTTTTAGAAATTCTTTTACCTTTCAGGTTTAAGCCAGCGTTTGAGTTTATAGGTTTTCAGGGATTAGCGAGTCATGGAGCTGCTATTGCTTTTATAATTGCAATGTATTATTACTCTAAAAAAGTCCTACATAAACATCCGCTTTGGGTTTTAGATAGAGTTACTATTCCTGCAGCATTTGGAGGTATTTTTGTTCGATTAGGTAATTTCTTTAACTCTGAGATTATTGGAAAAGAATCTGGAGATTCTTTTTTTGGAGTAAAGTTTATACGTGATGGTATAAGTAAAAGAGAGGCTTTAAAAGAAACCGGAATGGATAGCGTTAATAAAGCATATTCTGCAATCGTAGAAAATCCTAAATTCTCTAACTTACTAGAAGCTATTCCATATCGTCATCCAGCTCAATTATATGAAGCTTTTGGATATATATTTGTATCTATTATCCTATGGTTAATCTATTGGAAAACTGATAAACGAAAAAACAGTGGGTTTCTTTTCGGAATGTATTTAATTCTAATATTTACGGTACGTTTTATTGTAGAGTACGTTAAATCAAGCCAGGGAGGTTTTGAAAGCGCCTTAGGTTTGCTATCAACAGGCCAATGGCTTAGTATTCCTTTTATTATTGTTGGCTTGTATTTTGTAATACGATCCCGAAAGAAAACAGAAGTTAATTAAATAGAAAATAGCATAAAAAAAGCCGATGTAAGATACATCGGCTTTTTTTATGCGTTTAGTTTTATTTTAAAAAATCTCGTTAGATTCTTTTAGTTTTTCTGTATTCGCCACCAATTGAAGTTCATCGATAATTTTCTGAATATCTCCATCTATAATATTACCTAAGTCATATAAGGTTAAACCAATACGGTGATCAGTCACCCTACCTTGTGGATAGTTATAGGTTCTAATTTTTGCAGAACGATCTCCGGATGAAACCATACTTTTACGTTTCTCAGAATCTGCTGCTTGCTTCTTTTCCAGTTCTAAATCATACAATCGAGAACGCAATACTTTCAATGCTTTTTCGAGGTTTTTATGTGATGATTTCTGATCCTGGCAACTTACAATCATTCCTGTTGGCTCATGATGTAATTTAATTGCCGAATATGTAGTATTTACAGACTGCCCTCCTGGTCCTGTAGAAGTAGTACGTTCTATACGCACTTCTTGCATATCGAGTTCGATATCAAATTCTTCTGCTTCAGGTAAAACCATTACGGTGGCAGCACTGGTATGTACACGACCTTGTGTTTCGGTTTGAGGAACTCGTTGTACACGATGTACACCTGCTTCAAACTTTAATGTCCCATAAACATCTTCACCATTAACTTCGAAAATAATCTCTTTATAACCACCACTGGTTCCTTCATTAAGATCTACAACACTAGTACTCCATCCTCTACCTTCACAATATTTAGTATACATTCTAAATAAATCTCCTGCAAAAATACTCGCTTCGTCCCCTCCTGTTCCTGCGCGAATTTCTACTACACAGTTCTTAGCATCTTCGGGATCTTTTGGCACAAGCATAAAGCGAATTTTTTCTTCCAAACCTGGTAATTCTTCTTTAGCTTCTTCTAGCTGCATTTTGGCCATTTCTACCATCTCTGCATCACTACCATCAGCAATAATTTCCTCGGCTTCCTTTAGATTATCAGTGAGCTCTATATATCGCTCTCTTTCATCCATAAGTGCATTAAGATCCTTATATTCTTTATTAAGCTGTATGTACTTTTTTTGATCTGCAATAATATCCGGTTGAATGATTAAATCACTCACTTCATCAAATCGTTGCTTTACAATATTTAATTTATCAATCATAGTGTATTCTTCCTATTCTGTAGAATTTACAAAAGTAAGCTTTTTTGTCAAAAGCTCATACAGCATGATAAGATTACAAATCAATTTTATTTACAAACCAGATTTGAAGTTACCTAACCTGACAACATCTATTGTTTTTGGCTTTTATTTTCTTTCAAAAATTACTTCTCCATCAAATACAGTCATATCTACTTTGGTATTGGCAATTTTATTAGGATCTACAGAAAAAATATTTTGACTTAATACTACAAAATCTGCTTTTTTTCCTATTTCAAGAGATCCTACTTCTGTCTCCTGTCTCATAACATAAGCTCCATTGAGTGTATATGCTTTTACAGCTTCTTCTATGGTTATATTTTGCGGAAAACGTGTTATCGCATTTTGCATCCCTACAAATGGATTGATACTGCTTACATCCCAATCACTACTTAATGTAATTCTGGCATTAGCTTCTTTTAAACTCTTAATAGGAACCAGGTTTTGTGAATTTTCCTTTCCTATAAGTTCTGCATTCTCACTCCAATGATCTGGTTGTGTAAAATCACCTGCTACCTGGCAATCTGCAGTAACATTTAATTGAGAAAAACGTGACAAATCTGATGGGGTTACTATTTCGACATGTGTAATTCTATGCCTTCCCGAACCAGTACTTGCTGTTTCTATCGCATTTAAAGACTCCTGGATTCCCCTATTTCCAATAGCATGAATATGAAAATCAAACCCTACATTTTCTAATTGTTGAATATAGCTTGTTATTCGGTTTTGGGTAAAATAATTCAATCCGTTATTATTCGGTTTCTGAAAAAGATCTATTAGATATTCTTCTTGCATTGCCGCAGTTGTATTATGTACTATCCCATCACTATATAGCTTGATTTGGTTTATTTTTAAAAGACGATTATCATCATTCTCATATAATGATTTTAGTAATGATATTTGCGACTCATCATCCTGCATGGGATATGCCCATAGTCCTAAATTAACCCGAGCAGTAAGTTTTCCTTCTTTTTCTACTCGTTTCCATATGATATGATGATCTCTTTTCCAATAGGTTCGCGCATCACAAATAGAGGTTATTCCATTTTTAGCCAGTTCTGGTAATGCAAAATTTACTAAACCATTATAATCATTTGCTTTAGTTTGACTAGTTGGAGCCAATGCCAAATCTAAAATGAGGTTTCCTGCATTATCAATAAGAATTCCATTAAGGTTACCGTTTTCATCCTTCATATAAATTCCTCCTGATGGATCTTTAGAATTACTATCTATCCCTGCTATTTCTAGCGCTTTAGAATTTACCCAGATCGAATGAGAAGTACGTTCCATAATTGCAATAGGCCTAGTACTACTAATATCATCCAAAATATCTATAGGAGAACGTTTGGTTTCAAGAAGTGCATACAAATCTACACCCCAACCCAAAAGCCATTCTTCATTAGGAAAATCACGTAAAGCTTTACGAATTGTGGGAACATAATTTTCGGGATCATTATCTTCTTTTAAAATAAATTTAAAATTTTCTGATGAGGCTTCTAACGGATGCATATGTACATCGTGTATCCCTGGTATTACTGTAGCTCCTTTAAGATCTATTACTTCTGTATCTTCACCTATCTGCGCCAGCGCTTTATCTGTATTTCCCACATAGATTATCTTATTTCCTTCAACAATTATAGCCTCTGCCCATACCTGCTCTGGGTTTACCGTAAAAATTGCACCGTTGATATAAGCTACTTTAACTTTTTGCTCTTGATTAGATATAGAATTATCATCTTTATTACAAGAATTTGCACTTACTATTAATGTTATAATAAAGGCTATAAGTTTCATTTGATTGTTTTTAATATTTGATATTATCATTTTATGGGGATATATATTTCGGTTACATACTCTTTGGGGTCATCGCTATGCATACTATTTACTTTATACAATTCTAAAAAAGGGGATTCAGATACCTCATGTTGTGTATTTAATATCCAATTCCCAAAAATTTTATCGTAAGTATGTTGTAATAAACCATAAGCCCCATAATGTGTAAAAACTGCATATGTTTGTTCTGGTAAAATTTTCACGCTGAATTTATTTTTAAAATCACAATTTTGAGGTAGTGTAAAGCAAGCATCATAGTTACATCGAATTGCCTCTGATATTAATGGTTCATCCCAAATAATCCCTATACTTTCTGATGCAGATATATTTACCTCTAGTCCTACAGCTTCTTCATGTAATTCATCCCAAACCTCTTCAATCTTATCACTATAATAATCTGCCATAATCGTTTTATAAAAAACCTTTTGTTCTGGCAGGTTGATTATTTTTTCTTCATAAAAACTCATTACTATTTTCGTATTCTTTACTACCGACGTTAAGATGTCTTCTTTTTTACTTTTATACTCCTGAGGAGAAATACCAAAATGTTTTTTAAAAGCCTTACTAAACGCTTGTAAATCAGAATACCCAACTTTTATTGCTATTTGTGATATCGTCTGGTTTTGATACAAAAGCATTTTTGCTCCGCTTTCTACCTTAAGCCTGGTAATATAAGCTCCAATGGTTTCTTTATAATATCCTTTAAAGATGCATTGTAAGTTTCGATATGAAAAATTAGAGACTTCTTCAAGCTTCTTAATCTCAAAAGTTGTATTGAAATTATTTCGCAAATACAAAGCTGTACTTTGCATTCTTTTTATATAAACATCCTTTTTATTCACATTGCAAATTTATGAAATATAGCAAGTTATGGTATTGTCCTATATTGACAATTATACATAATCATCATTGTAATATCGTATTATCTTACCCTAATTAAAAAACCGTAAATTTGTATTGATATGCAAGATCGTACAGGTACATATTTTAGTTCTCTCACCCCTAAATGGTTAGGAGTACTTATTCTTTTAATCTCTATTGGAGGATATTCTAATTACACACAGCCTGTTGATTTTAAAGAAACTATTGAAGTATTGATTTCGCCTGAAGAGTTCTCTTCACCTCAAAATAGTATTCTTTATAGCGATGTTATCGATTCAGAAAAAAGCAGTGATTTTCTATACATCGAGCATAAGTATTTGGTTTTATTATCATTAAATCATACTAAGCTTAGTAGGGTATTCAAAAAAAATCAATCTGTTTTTGTTAGTTTGTATAACAAACATAAAATAATTAGTACTTCGTACACTTCTTCTTATAACGATAAAGAAGATGCTTTTCATTTCAGTTTTATAGGATAAAACCTTATCCCACCTATTCGTTTATAAATAATCTATTAACAACTTATTTATTTCTTACCAATAGAAATAAACGGGTATTATTAATTCTCTGAAATGAAAAAATTTAAAAAGACACTTAGGCGTATAATCTTGATCATATTCATTATAATGGCTTCTTTACTTCCTGTTCCTATATTATTTCAGAAAAAAGATGGAAAGTTTGATGACGATCACATCATTGAGCATGTAGATGTAAAAGAAGATGACACAGAGGCAGAAACAAAAGTCACCACTACATTTAAATCATAATGATTTATGTTTTTATAACGAAACAGACCTTCGGGATCATGATCCTGAAGGTCTTCATATTTCCAACACAACAACTTCCGCGAATTTAGAAACAAAACTTAATGCAGAACTACTAATGTATTCCTGTCATTAATTTTTTAATAATTGGTGAAATTAAAATAGCAACTATTCCTATTCCCATAGTAATAACCCCAAAATTGGCATATACAGACACATAAGAATATAATTGCTGAAAAGCTTCTGTATTATTACCATCTACCAATGTACTGGATAATCCCGTGATTGCCTCGCTAATGGTTCCCGAGAGACCTTCTGAAAAAATACTGGCTTCTCCTTCTTTTACTGTTGTAAGCTTTGCTATTTTTCCTGCAAAAAAATGGCCATAGAAATTTGCCGAAAACCAAACCCCCATGATGAAGGTAACATATTTTATGGGTGATAGTTCGGTTATTTTAGAAAGCCCTATAGGGGATAAGAACAATTCTCCAACGGTTAATACTAGATATCCAAAAATCAAATAAAACATTGGGGTCCTAGCATATTCATCAACTTCTTGAGCAGACATCCCAAAAATTAAAAATCCTAACCCTAGAAACAACATACCTAAGCCAAATTTAATAGCCGAATTAGGGTTTGCTTTCTTCTTACTCAAAAATGTCCATAGCAACGCAAAAGGAATCGCCAATACCACTATCCAGGTAGAGTTTATACTATTAGTTTGCGCCGCATTAATCCCTATAAGATTTACATTTCTATCTGCAAATAATGTAAGTGAGCTTCCGGCTTGCTCAAATACTGCTGCAAACAAAGCATATAGACTAGTAAAATATACTGCAACCAATAACCGTTTTCGTTCTTTGATTGATACTTTTGTTAAAATATAGGTTATATATCCTATTAAAAAAAAGGTTGCAATCCAGACCAGGTAATGTTCAAATTCATTAAATCTAACAATTAACGCAAATACCGGAACTGATAACCATGCCAGAAACCATACTCGATCCCCTTTATTGAGACCATATATTTTCTTTTCATAATTCTTGATATCGGGTACTAGTCCTTTATCCCCAAAAACTGCTAGTTGTGTTCCTCGTTTAAAAACTAAAAGCCCAACCAGCATTCCTATTCCTGCTAATAGAAATCCATAATGCCACCCGTATAGTTCGGCTAGCCAGGCACACATTAAGGGTGCTATAGCTCCTCCCAAGTTAATTCCCAGATAAAAAATTGTAAATCCAGAATCTCTCCTTCTATCCCCTTCTTTATACAATGTACCCACCATTGTTGAAATATTGGGTTTAAAAAAACCATTACCAACGATTATTAAAGCCAGTGATCCGTAGAAAAAAACAGGAGTCTCAATAGTTAGAAAAAAATGGCCTGCTGCCATCAAAACGCCTCCCAGTATGATTGATTTTCTATACCCAATATATCTATCTGCTATAATACCACCAATCATAGGAGTGACATATACTAGAGACATATATGCCGCCATTACTCCAAACGATTTGTCATCAGAATATAAAAGATGTTTGGTCATGTACAACACCAAAAGTGCTTTCATGCCATAAAAAGAAAATCGTTCCCATAATTCTGCAAAAAATAGATATAATAATCCCTTGGGGTGTCCGAATACTTCCTGCCTATTTACTTCAGTTTGATCTGAGTTCATGTTATGTGTTTAAAATTATTTTAAACACAAAGCATCAATAGTTTACGAACAACTAAAAGGAAAGTTCTAAAAAATAGTAATTTATATCAAATTGTTATTCTCTTACAAGTAGTTACAAATAATTACAATCTATGGTTTACGAAGTTTTATTAAACTCTTCTAATAGTGTTTGATCAATAATTATATTTTCTGGTATAACTCGAAGCCTATATTTTCCCTGCCCCATAAATGTGAACAAATCTTTTCTTTCTAGTTGTGATATAGACTGTAATTGAAGTATTGTATTGATATTTTCTATAATTCTACTCAAGTAGGTTTGGCTCTTTATTTCGCCTCCAGAGTTCACTACTAAATATTGCCTGTCTCCTGCTTCATATTTCCGTTTTACAGCAAACTTTAATAAGTTTTTGTATTGTGTAGTTTTGGAACCGAAATCTATGGTTTTATCATAAATCTCCTTAGATGGGATTGTTATTTTGACCAATGCCCAATCCATAAATTTAATAGTCATTTCACTAGGTTTAGGTGTTAATGCTAATTGAATAACCCAGCTTGTAGCTAATACCAGAAAAACAGAAATGAATGTTGTTTTAGCAATAATTTTTATTAAATGACCGTATAATTCATTGCTCATTACCACAAAAACATCTGGCATTTGTGAGATTAGCATTAATAAAAAAGCTAATACAGAGATAATGGCTACCAGTCTTAGTCCTCGATTCATGAAAGTTCTATAAAACGAAACAATAAGTAACCAGGTGAGTAAACAAGAAAATATCAAATCCGGCACACTGCTTATTCGTATTCCGTTTATCACAGGAGTATTTTTAAATGCTTGAATCAAAACAAAAGTTACAATAGACACCACTACTGCTATACCAATAAGAATAAGGGTATTTCTCTTATTTTTTGACAAAAACTGAGGTGCAAAATCAAAGTAAAACAATGCCATTATTAAAACCAGAGTATTCAGCACCGAAAAAAAACTATATCCTATATCGTAGATAATCGTATCTGTAAATAAGAAAAGATTACCCATATAAATCCAACCTCCAGAAAACACCCATACAAAAAGGGCCAGACTTAAATACAATAAGCCTTTATCTATTCTTTTTTGAGAATCATCTTCTTCTAAAAACTGTCTGAAACGTTTCCTTATATTATACCATATAGCCAATAACAATATCCCTCCTATCAAGGCGATACATATATGTGCCAGGCTATAAAACTTAGTAATATCTGACATATCTGATTATCTGAACGATAAAGGTAATTACATATTCGATTTAAAACAAGACTATTTATCTTTTGATATGACAATCAAATAATATAGTATTACTGATTAGAAATATGTAGTTATTGTGAAATCATCTCATAAGGTTTCAATACGTTCTCAAACATTTATATACACTCTATTTTATGGACTTACTAGTTTTAAAATACCATCACAATGTGCAATAGCCATTTCGGTAGCACTGATCTGAATAGTGTATGCTCCTCCGAGACTTTGAACAATTCTTTTTAATAAACGAACATCTTCAAAAGGGAACTCCCTTTTTTTCATTTTATCAAAATCTGAGTTATATATATAATACTTTCCCAAATACTCACGGTGAATAATTTCCTGTCGTTCATAAGCTTTAGTTACTTTCTGTAAATCTGAAGAATAATGTTTCTGAATAGCCGACTTTAAAGATATGTCATTAAAAAGAGTAAAATCTCCAGAATTGACCAGGGTTTTATAAGTGATGTCTTGAGGAGTAAACTCTACCAGCGGAGAAATACTAAACACTTTCTTAGTAATTGTATAATTTTCTATAGTAGTATCATTAAGCACTTTTGCAATAGTTTCGGCTTCTTTCTTATATTTTACTAATGTCTTTAGGTTCTTTGTTAATTCTTCTTTATCGGCAAGTATATCTATCTTTAAATTTTCGAGATACGTAGCTCTAAGATTTTTATCTTTTTTCTCCTCTGCACATTGATTAAGATTAAAGGCAATAGTGATACCAACAATAACTATTAGAATTTCTCCTAAGGTGTACTGCCAATTTATTTTTTTCATTTGACATCCAGATTAATTGTTCAGTAAAAGATAATGATTTAATTTTTATAGTATTAGTTGATCTATGTATTTGAAATACTATCTCTAAAATATCATCTGGAGTATTTTGACTACGTGCAGTACAACATAGACTTTATCGAAAAAGTATGTAGTAGAAATTTATTCTCTCCCAAAATTTTTATAATCTTCTCTTACCGGACTAAAAGTATCTAAAACTCTACAATCTGTCAATGCAACTCCGCTATGGGGCACATTTGCAGGGATTACAGCAACAAATCCATTTTCATAAACATTTGTTTCCTCACCTACGGTTAACTCTAGTTTTCCTTCTAAAACTTGTGTTGTTTGTTCATGAATATGAGAATGTAATGGTAAGACCGATCCTTTTTTTATTTCCCAAAAGGCAAGGGTTGAATATTCGGTATGAATAAATTTACCTTTAAAGCCCTCCATTATCTCTTTTTCTTCGATTTTTGAAATATCTATCATAGAACTCGTTTAAGCTTTTTCAACTGGTTAAAAAATCACCCTCTATTTCTTATGATTTTAATAGCCTCTTTATAATAACTTTCAAACGTTTTATTTCCATTTGGTTTATACTCTGAAAAAAGAAGGTAAATATTTTTTTCGATACTATTAGGTTGTTTTTTATAAAAATTACTACCTGCTAAGTCATTGAAAATCCTTTTTGTTAATACCGCTTGTAGCGGTCTAATAATCATGTGGTCTACTCTATCTTTAATTTGCAGTTTTGTTAGTTTATCATCAAACAAAACCCTAAAATCTTCTACATCCCCAATATATTTGTCGAGAAAAATACTGGTCGTATATAAATGTGATATTTCATGGCAAAATACTCCTTGATAGTTTTCTATATCTAACACCTCATTTTGTGGCTTACTTTCAGAACTTAAATCACAGAAATTACCTAATGTAATCGCTCTTATATTCGGATTGTAATTATCGTAAAAATCAACCGCTTGACTTTCG
Source organism: Aquimarina sp. EL_43 (assembly GCF_943422735.1). Lineage (NCBI taxonomy): Bacteria > Pseudomonadati > Bacteroidota > Flavobacteriia > Flavobacteriales > Flavobacteriaceae > Aquimarina > Aquimarina sp. EL_43. The sequence goes on from NZ_CALSBR010000001.1 coordinate 101,863, forward strand.
CTATTATTTGTTAATTCTACAAATACTTTAAATTCTAAACCATCTCTATCATCTTGATAAAATTCTTGTATTTTTCCTAACAAATTTTCTGCTTCAACTTGTCTTTTAATTTTTGAATTAGATGTTGCGTAGTACTCTTTATTACTCTTAAAAAATGAATTAAATTTAGTTACTCTATAAAAATCTGCTGCTAACTTTCTGAAATTATTGATATCATTGGTATAAATTTTTCTTTTTATCAACTCTATATCAATATCAGAATTTAATTCCATGGTTTCAAGGTTTGTTATAACTAAGCCAACACTTGAAAAATCAGTCCCTGAATTTACTTCATCAAAAATATATTTTAAAAAAGGATGTTCTTTATACTCTGCAAAGTAATTATTCAGGCGTTTTACATAACTTGTTTCGCAAGGTTTATATTCATCTGACATTTCTTTTTCTACTGCCAAATTGAATGCTGTTAATAAAAATTCAGTTCCTTCATTTACTTCAAAAGTAATTTTATTAGGATTACTTGTAGTTTTTCTTTCTTTATCTTGCTGTTTACAGCTTGTAATTAAAACTAAGAACAATAGCATTAAGTATTGTTTATTCATTTAAAACTGTTTATCGTTGAACTGAAATTTAAATTGTAACGAGTTTTTATAATTACCGGCAAAATTTAGTAAACATAAGTTCCAAACTCACTTTTGATGGTAAGTTTCTTCTCTTCAGAAGCCTCGACACGACCAACTATTTGGGCATCTACGTTAAAACTTTTTGAAATTGATATGATTTCTTCTGCTACTTCTGGAGCAACATATAACTCCATACGATGTCCCATATTAAATACTTGATACATTTCTTTCCAATCTGTTCCAGAGTTTTCCTGAATCAATTTAAATAATGGAGGTACATCGAATAGGTTATCTTTTACGACATGTAAATTATCTATAAAATGCAGAATCTTGGTTTGAGCACCACCACTGCAATGTACCATCCCGTGAATGGTTTCTTTATCAAAGTTTGCTAAGATTTTTTTGATAATCGGAGCATATGTTCTGGTAGGTGACAATACTAATTTACCAGCATCGATAGGTGCATCTTTCACAGCATCGGTTAAACTTGTCTTACCCGAGTATACTAAATCTGAAGGTACAGAAGGGTCAAAGCTTTCTGGATATTTTTCTGCCAGCGTCTTACTAAACACATCATGGCGGGCAGATGTTAAACCATTGCTTCCCATACCACCATTATATTCTTTTTCATAGCTTGCTTGTCCAAAAGAAGCCAATCCTACAATTACATCACCTGCTTTTATATTTGCATTATCAATTACATCTTTACGTTTCATACGAGCAGTTACTGTAGAGTCTACAATAATTGTTCGTACCAGATCCCCAACATCAGCAGTTTCTCCACCTGTAGAATGAATTTCAACTCCAAAATCTTTAAGTTCTTTAAGTAACTCTTCGGTTCCGTTAATGATTGCAGATATCACTTCACCCGGAATCAGGTTTTTATTTCTTCCGATAGTAGAAGACAACATTATATTATCGGTTGCTCCCACACATAATAAATCATCGATATTCATGATTAATGCATCCTGGGCAATTCCTTTCCATACAGAAACATCACCTGTTTCTTTCCAATACATATATGCCAGAGAAGATTTGGTTCCTGCCCCATCGGCATGCATGATCAAACAATACTCTCGATCACCGGTTAAATGATCTGGTACAATTTTGCAAAACGCTTTTGGAAAAAGTCCTTTATCAATGTTTTTAATCGCACTATGTACATCTTCTTTAGACGCAGAAACACCACGTTGCGCATAACGTTTACTTACTTCTTGACTCATTATATTGAAAATTAAAGCGCAAAGATAATTTAATTAATTACGAATTGCGAATTACGATGTACGAATTATAAAGTCTAAATTACTAAGCTTAACATTATACAGGCATCATAATTCGCAAGTCAAAAATCAAAAATAATGCTATTCCCAATCGGGCATTGCTGCTTTTTGTAATATTGTAGTTCTTCCATCTAAATCAGCTATGGGCACGGTTAAAATATTTTTTTCAGAAATCCCATCATTCGAAGTGTTTACAAAAATGATACTAGCTTCATTTGGCGAAAATCTGGCATCCAGGTCATTAGTCCCTGCTGTTTTATCTGTAGACAGATCTGTACTTACCATTGTACCAAAATCATAGGTAAACACACGAGAATCTAATTGACGATAATTTGGATTTTCTGCCCCAGACATATCTCGACTATACAACAATTTGGTACCGTCTACAGACAAATTGATACTACCCGCAGCACCATTTTGACCTGTAAGAACTGTATTTTGGACTGCTCCAGCACCATCAATTGTAAAAATTTGCACTCCGTATCCATCTAAATTATTCGTTTTTATGGCCGTTATACCTGTACTTTCATTTTTATCTACTTCGGTAATCAAGTCACCAGTGGTTTGATATATTAAACTCAAGCCGCTTCCATCTATATTAATAGAATACAATTTATTCTGATTAGGAAATAACAATTTTGCTCCATTGGCATCCCATGAAAAATCTACTTCTTCAAGGTTAAATCCAGAAACTCCAACTGTAGAAGTAATTTGTTTTATTTGCGAACCATCTTGGTTCATTATAAATAAATGAGTTTGTGAACCAACCGATTGTAAAAAAGCAATTTTCTTAGTAGTAGCATTTCTTCTAGGTCTAAAACTATTTTTTGATACCGAAGTAAGCGCTATTTCTGTTCCCCCACTCTCATCTGCAGAATAAATAACACTGTTGCCGCCAACTAGTTTTGTATACACAATTCTATTGTTTGGTGGTCCCGCAGTCGTAAAGGCAAAAGTTGTACTATTAACCGGATCATTAATATCATCACTAGAGCTTACTTGCCAAAAATATTTGGTAGCAAAAGAAAGTCCAGATACGGTATATGTTGTATCTGCAATATTTTCAAAAACTTCTACATTAGAATTTTCTTCGTTCCTTAAACTTACCTTGTAAGTAAGTTTATCTTTATCAGGATCCTTGGCACTCCACACCAATTTAACTTCTAATGGCTGATCGACAGCATTATCTACTGGTGTCACTAAAGTTGCAGCTTCTGGTGGGCGATTGGTAGCTGTTGCAATATCCATTTCAAGAACTATTTCAAGTTCTTTATCTGCTAATACTGTAATTGCTTCAAAAACTGCTAATAGTCCCTCTCGTTGACCCGAAAGAGAATAATCTCCTGAAGGCACATTCTTTAAATGATAGACACCATCTTTATCTGTAAAAACAGTACTTGAAGCAGGATTTGTTGATATTTTCACATTCTCTAAAGGTTCGTTAGTTCCTTTTTTAACTACTTTCCCTTTAACAGATCCTAAACCTTCTGAATCAATAGTATCCTCACTACAAGAAGCCGTAGCCAAAATTACAAAAACACTTATTATTCTTATGATAATTTTTCTCACAACCTATTCGTTTTTATCCTCTCGGATTATACCTTCTTTTCTAATTCTTCTATTTCTTTTTCTTAGCTCACGTAATTCTACATTTTTCTCTTGTTTCTGTAATCTTGATTTTTTACTCGCCTTTGCAGGGTTTCCAAAATACCAATTAAGTCCAAAAGAAAAATTAAAATATTGATCATCTCGTTTTCCCTGAACTACACCATCCAATTCGTCACTAAGAATCAGATTATGAGTAGCTCCAACAGAAATACCTATTTTATCAGAAATTAAATATTCTACACCACCTCCATATTGAAACTTAAACAATGTAGTATCAAAATCATCATCATTCACAATTCCTACTCCTCCAAATAAAAAGGGTGACAACCTATCAAAGGGCAAAAGGCTTAACTCTGTATTAAGATCAAAAGCGTTAAATCCTTTAGAAAATGCGTTTTGATTAGTGAGTTCAAATTTATTAATACTTCCATTAACATTAAGATATGGGTTAAAATACCATCTCGCACCAATCTTTGCAGAGTAGGTAAGCTCTGGATTATTATAATCTCCACTCACTAAAGCGGTTCCTCCTTTTAAAAATGCAGAAAGCTTAGTTCTTCTTTCTTTAAAATACCGATCGTACAATGCCGTATTTTGTGCTTCATATTTTTCTGCTTTGTAATTTTCTATCAATGTATTTACAACTTCTGGTTCTGCTTTAACAGCCCACAACTTATCTTCGATTCCTTCTACAATTAGAGATTCTACGGCTTTCTCTATTGCTTCTGATACTGCCATTTGAGCAGGTTCATTCTTAGTAAAACCAGTTTCAGCCTCGAGCAATCTTTTAAACTTTATATATCTAAAGAAATTTGCATCTAGTGCTTGTGACAAAATAGTTTTAGACACATACACTGTTTTTAAGATTTTACCACTCGAAGTAGAAACGGCTCTTAAATAAATTGTAATTCTATCTTGTCTATATTGAGTAGAAGCCCCTACACCAAAATACCTTGCTCCCAATCCACCTGTGATGATATTAGAATCATAAGATACAATCCCTCCTTCGAGGATAATCCCTGCATATAGTAATGGTGGTAATTGTGGCTCGTTGGTGTTTTTGGTTTTTCTATATTCTTTTCTTGTAGAACGTATAATATTACGTTCATTGAGTAAGTTGCTTAGATTTTCTCTTTCGATAGGCACAAACCACTTAGAATCTTCGAGTGCTTTGATCAAAATTGTTGTTGCTCCCTGAGTAACGGCTGTACTAAAAGTGCTTCCATTTTCTGTGGGTTTATATTGCCCTGTTTGATCTCTAAATTTATACACCCCAACAACAACAGGTTCTACCGGTGACGGAAAATCCCTTAATGTTTTTGTAACTTCTGTATCTTCTCCTATTCTGGCATTTTCGATAGTTATAGGTTGATTAAAATACGTCCCACATCCGTGTAATAAAAATACGCAAGAAATTACCGCGATTACTTTATAAAACTTATGATACATTAAAAATTAATTAGGAATTATTACTTGGGACTGATCTCCGGTGCTTGTATCTAAAATATTGATTACCAACCCTTCTCCAGAAGGAAAGATTTCTATGAATAATGATCCAAAATTATACGTTCCTTCGGTAAGACCTCCTTCTCCAAATTGTTCGGTAAATAGTGTTCTTGATATCTGACTTAATAACTGGTTATTTAGATTCTCTGTAAATCTTTCTACATCAGACCTTTGATCTCTTGAATCGGTAGGGTCTGTAAATTTATTCTGAGCTTCGGCAGAGCTAAGGAGCCACTGATAATTAAAGGTATCTCCTCCAAAAGCAGGATTTACAGGCTTATACACCAAATCTTGTCCAAAAGAAAAGCTACATATCGAGAAAACAAGAAAAAGCGTTATTAAAATTGATTTCATCTTAACTGTTTTAATACTGAAAAATATCGTTCTTCTGTTTTTTTAGATCCTTAAAATATTTATACACTTTTCGAATTGCAATTTTCGACATTTGTTCTAAATATTCCAAATCTGGTTTTCCTATAAATTCATGAATGACATTATCCTCTATTTTTACTTGAATAATAGTGCTACGGCCAAAGCTTAATTTTTCATATACCCCAACTACTTTATTACCATTTATTTGGTTTAATGTATAGGAGGCATAGAAAAATTCATAGAAATCTCTTCCTGGTTTGGTCTTAGTCTCTTCTATTACTATTCCTTTTAATTCAACTCCATCATCAGAGGAGATATCATCTTCTGTTGAATTAGGCTTCTGATTAGCTTCTTCATTAAAACCAAGTCTATCTTTACCTATAATCTTATCTTCTTCATAGATCAATAAAAGTAATACTATTTTATCACTCTCATCTACACTAATTGCCCCTCTTGAGAGTTCTTTACTTTCGTTTGCTTCTAGCGTAAATCTTCCTTCCTGATTATTTTTAGATACATTGTTATTTGCATCTGTTCGAAAAACAGTAATAGTGTATTGCAAACTTTTGTATACTTCTGTAGTATTAGTAGCAGTAGCAACCACAGAAATCATATCATCTATAGTTACTGTTTTAACTTTTGCAACTACATCGGTATTTGTGAACTGTGCAATTGAAACCTGAAAACACAAAGTCGCAAGTATGATAAGTTTACACTTCATACTCTTATATGTATATTATTAAAAACTTCTAACAATTATAGTTCTGGCATCGCCAGACATTTTAAATTTCAAATTCTTTGACAGTTCATTACTACCAAATCGTTCAAAAATCAAGTTATTACCTTCTTGTATAAGTTCTAAATTAGTTGATATATCAGGATTAAAAGAAAAATCAGTCACAGAATTATTATTTCCTGTTTGTATAATTGATTTCTCTATTTCTCTGGCAGATTCATTTATCTCTACTAGATTTTGATCCCCTTTCTGAAGTATTTTAATATCTGAAGATTCTGCAATAATAGTAGAAAGCACAGCATTACTTGTTCCTATTTGCTGAATAAAAACTGCATTTACTCCATTAGAAAGAGGTGACGATTCTGCTCCTGTAGATAACACATTATTAACCTGAGACAGGGTAATAAACTTATCTTGATCAGTAACAGAAAGCTCGCTTTCACCTTTTAAATTTTGAGCATACCCATTAGAAAAAGTAAAGAAAATAAAAAACACCAATGTCTGTATAAGAATGGTTTTGTTCATCTTTTTCAGAATTTAAAAAAATCAAGATAAGAGTTATGCTCAAATTGAGCATAACTCTTATAAAGAAATTAAAGTTTATTCGAATTTAATTAATTCGAACCATTTTGAGTTACAGTAGCACCATTGTTTACTCCTGTTTGAAGGATCACACTAGTGTTCATATCTCCTATCTGAGTTACAAAAGTATTGTTACCTGTTCCTACCTGAGTATCTGTAGCGACATTCATATTTCCAAATTGGAAAATATCACTTGTATTGCTTGCTCCATTTTGAGTTGAAGTAGCTCTATTTTCATCACCAAACTGAATTTGGCTAACAAGGTTATTTTCTCCAGCTAAATTTAAATCTGAACTTCCTTCTTGAGAAGCTTCAGCAACGTTACCATTACCTAGTTGAAGTTGTCTTGTAGTATTTTCTCCTCCAAAGTTTATAAGGTTCTGAGTAGCAGAAGCGTTGTTTCTATCTCCTAACTGAGTTTGTACTACAACATTATTATCTTCTTCGTGTCTTGCAAAAGCTTCGTTACCATTACCAGATTGAAATTGATCTACAAGACCACCTCTAGAAGTAAAGAACGCTCCTCCTTGTACAGAAGTCGCATTGTTACCAACTCCTGTCTGACTTTGGATAGCTGTATTATTTGTTCCTGATTGTGTTGTAGAAGCAACATTCTCATCACCAGATTGTGATTGATCAGAAATATTAGTACTTCCGTTTTGAGACGCTGTAGCTGCATTACTATTACCTTCCTGTACTTGAGTAGCCAAGTTATCTCCTCCAAAAGATCCTAAATTTTGTTCTGCACTTGCATCATTAGAGTCTCCTGTCTGGCTTTGAAGAATTGTATTATTATCTTCTTCATGATTCGCAAATGCATTATTTTCATCACCTGCTTGTACTTGCTCTACTCTTCCTCCTCTAGAATCAAAAAGAGTACTACCTTGTACAGAATTTGCAGTGTTACCTCCACCTTCTTGGTCTTGGCTCACAGAGTTATTATTACCCCACTGTCCCGCAGTAGCAATATTAGCATCTCCTATTTGTGATTGTGAAGAAAGATTGTTCTGCCCTACTTGTGTAATAGATGCTGTGTTAAAGTTTCCTTCTTGATTAAGTTCACTAAAATTATCTATCCCTTCTTGGCTTGAAGATCCAGAGTTACCATCTCCAAATTGAACCTGAATAGCAGTATTGGTTAATCCTTCCTGAGATATTGTTGCTTCGTTTCTATCTCCTTCCTGAAGTTGATTAGCTACATTGCCGCCCCCTTCAAATGCTAAGTTTTGAGTAGCTCTAGCAGAATTACCATTACCTACTTGTACTTGATACACTTGATTATCAGCTTCTTCATGATGAGCAAAAGCCGAATTCTTATCTCCGGTTTGAGATTGTTCTACAACTCCATTAGTTGAATTAAATGCAGCAGTACCTTGAATAGCTTCTGCATTGTTAGCCTTTCCTTCTTGAGTTGTTAAAGAAGAATTAGTTGCCCCTACCTGAGAAATATTAGCGATATTATCATCCCCGGTTTGAGTAACATTACTGTTGTTTGACTGTGCGATCATTGCCGTAGCACTTAATAAAGCTGCTAGGCTAAAAATTAATTTTTTCATACGTAATATATATTAAAAGTGATTAAATTGAGTTACTCTCCTTAAAATTTTACAGCACAAGAACAATAAAGATCAGAAAAATCTAATCTCCATTATTATTCAATAAAAACAAATATATTTTGGGACCTGGGGGGGTATAATCAAAAGTATGACGACCATTTTGACATTATCAAATTTAGGAAAATATTAAAGCTATTATTATCAATTTCCCAACTATTCGACGAAATACATGCAAAAAAAACCATAGAAATTTGAATTTCTATGGTTTTTAAAGGGTTTATCAAATATGATTTTTTTGCTAAAATTTCATTGAAAAACAAATCGTAGGTTAATTCTTACTTGTTTATAAAAACCAACACCATTTCTAAGGCAAAAAGATTTGATTACCTTTTCAAGTTTAAAAACCAAGTAAAGAAGTAATCACCTCCTTACCTAATTAGCCCCTCCTTGAGTCACATTAGTAGTATTATTAGTTCCTGTCTGAAGAATTGTGCTCATATGCATATTTCCTACCTGATTCAGTGATATATCATTACCTATACCAAATTGAGTATCCTCTGCTATATTCATGTTTCCAGACTGTAAAATATCGTTTACATTATTTATTCCATTTTGAGATGAAGTAACTTTATTTTGACTTCCAATTTGAATTTGATTAATTAGATTATTCTCTCCTACTAAATTCAAATCCGAGTTTCCTTCCTGATAAGCTTCAACAATATTTCCATTTCCAACTTGAGCCTGTTTAACAGTATTTTTTCCACCAAAAAATAGAATATTTTGAGTTGCAGAAGCACTATTCCTGTTTCCAACCTGAGCTTGTAGTACTGAATTTTTATCTTCCTCTTGCTGAGCGAATGCTTTGTTACTATTACCATACTGAAATTGATTTACCATCCCACCTCTAGAGGCAAATAAAAATCCTCCTTGTTTAGAAATTGCTTCATTATCTACTCCTGTTTGGTTTTGAAAAAGCACATTATTTCCCCCAAATTGCGTTGCCGAGACTCTATTTCCGTTACCGGATTGTGACTGGTTTAGACGATTTTCATTTCCATCTTGTGCTGCTATAGCCGAATTACCATAACCATTCTGTATTTGCATTGCAAAATTCTTACCTCCAAAACGAGTTAAATTTTGCTCAGCCCTGGCATTATTTCCATCTCCCCCCTGCCCTTGAAGAATAGTATTTTCATCTTCTTCATGATTTGCAAAAGCTGAATTCTCATTTCCATATTGCACTTGCTCAATTCTACCTTCTCTAGAATCAAAAAGACTACTTCCTTGCATAGAAGTCCCTGTATTTCCATCTCCTCGTTGGATTTGGCGTATAAGATTACCATTACCCAATTGTTCAGCCTTAACCATATTAGAATTTCCGGCTTGCCTTTGTAAAGAATTATTTTTGTCACCCTCTTGAAAAACCGAGGCGGTATTAAAGTTCCCTACCTGCATAAGCCTACTAAGGTCATTGCTTCCTAATTGCACCGAAGAAGCAGAATTACTTTTACCTATTTGCACCTGAAACGCAGAATTAGATACTCCTTCCTGAGATATTATAGCATCATTCTTATTTCCTTTTTGACGTTGTCTTGCTATATTATTCCCCCCTTCATATTTTAAATTTTGTTTAGTATTTGACGAGTTACGATTACCTATTTGTACCTGGTTTACTCGATTATTCTTTTCTTCATGTTGGGCATAGGCAGAGTTCCTATTTCCTGTTTGAATTTGTTTTACAACCCCGTTACTAGAGTTAAACTCCTTACTCCCTTGTATAGTTTCTGCATTATTGCTTATCCCATTTTGAATAGTTAAAGAAGAATTAGAAACCCCTATTTGAGTAACATTAGTAAAATTTTTTTCTCCTGTCTGCGTAACAGAACTATTGTTCGATTGTGCGATCATTGCCGTGGTACCTAATAAAGCTACCAAGCTAAAAACTGTTTTTTTCATGTATAATATAAATTTAAGTGGTTAATATGATTTTTATATAAAAACTATTGCACGATAAAGGAATATTAGAAAAATCTAATCTCCATTTTGACTAACATGAAAATATGTGCTTGGGGTTAGGGAGGTAGTATCAAAATGAGTTACAATCATTATGATAGTATTCAAATTTAAGAAAATATTAAGTCTATTTATAACACACTTGCTTTACATTCGATGAAATGCATACGGAAAAACCATAGAAATATATATTTCTATGGTTTTTAAAGAGTTCTTAAAATTGTTAATTTTTAGTTAACTAATCATCAAGAACAATACTTGTGAGACAATTCTTACCTATCTTGTAAAGAGCAGTTCTCTATATTTTGTTAACGGCCATAGTTCATCATCTACAAGCAACTCTAATTTATCGCAACTATATCTAATTTCATCAAACATAGGTTTTACTTTATCACAATAACTTGAAGCTTTTTTCTCTAGATCTTCAAGTTTATTTGCCTTTTTACGTGCTTCGGTCATTTCATTAACCTTAGTATTGATCTTACCAATATGTCCCGAAATCTCTTCTATGATTTCCATCTGCTCCTTAGCATATTTCTTGAAATCTTTACCATATAGTTCTTTTAATCCAGATACATTATTGATTAACATATTTTGATATCGTATAGCGGTCGGAATCACATGGTTTCGAGCAATATCTCCAAGCACCCTACCCTCTATTTGAATTCTTAATACATATTCTTCTACTTCAATTTCATAACGAGCTTCGGCTTCAATCTTATTCATTACCCCCATTTTCTCAAAAAGCTCTAGGTTTTTCTTAGAAACCTTAGCTTTTAGCGCTTCGGGAGTAGTTTTATTATTACTTAACCCTCTCTTCTTAGCTTCTTTTTCCCATTCCTCGCCATATCCGTTTCCTTCAAAAAGAATATTTTTGGACTGCTTTATATACTCTCTTAGCACATTAAATATTGCCTCATCTTTTTTGAGTCCTTTTTTATCAATCAATGCGTCAACTTCTTTCTTAAAATCTACCAGCTGTTTTGCTACGATAGTATTAAGAATTGTCATTGGGTTTGCACAGTTTGCTTTAGATCCTACGGCTCTAAATTCAAATTTATTTCCTGTAAAAGCAAAAGGAGAAGTTCTATTACGATCTGTATTGTCTAATAAAATCTCTGGTATTTTTCCTACTACATTTAATTTAAGATCTGTTTTTTCTTGTGGAGATAATTTTCCATTAGTAACTCCTTCCAATTCTTTAAGTACAGCTGTTAATTGTTCTCCTATAAATACAGACATAATAGCTGGTGGTGCTTCATTAGCCCCTAGACGGTGATCATTACTAGCCGAAGCAATCCCTGCTCTCATTAATTCTTCATTTTCATTAATAGCTTTAATAGTATTAATGAAAAATGTTAAAAATTGAAGATTACTCATTGGTGTTTTTCCCGGACCTAATAAATTTACACCAGTATTTGTTGCCAAAGACCAGTTATTATGTTTTCCTGATCCATTTACACCTGCAAAAGGTTTCTCGTGCAAAAGTACAGTTAGGTGATGTCTTGCAGCTACTTTATCCATAACATCCATAAGTAAGGAGTTGTGATCTACGGCAAGATTTGTTTCTTCAAATATAGGAGCCAGCTCAAATTGATTAGGAGCTACTTCATTATGACGTGTTTTTACCGGAATACCCAACAGCATACATTCTGTTTCTAAATCCCTCATATAATCCAAAGCTCTCGTAGGAATGCTTCCGAAATAGTGATCATCTAGTTGTTGTCCTTTTGCTGCAGAATGACCAAGAAGTGTTCTACCAGTCATTACTATATCTGGTCTGGAATATGCCAATGCACTATCAATCAAAAAATACTCTTGTTCCCAACCTAAAGATGCATTCACTTTTTTAACATTCTTGTCAAAATACTTGGCAACCGCTGTTGCTGCATTATCGACAGCCTGTAAAGCTCTTAACAATGGCGTTTTATAATCAAGAGCCTCCCCTGTATAGGCGACAAAAACGGTAGGAATACATAATGTAGTCCCATAAATAAAAGCAGGAGAAGTAGGATCCCATGCAGTATATCCTCTAGCTTCAAAGGTATTACGAATCCCTCCATTAGGAAAAGAAGATGCGTCTGGCTCCTGTTGTACCAGTTGTCCTCCTCCAAATTTTTCGATTGACTGTCCATTACCTATGGTTTCAAAAAATGCGTCATGTTTTTCTGCTGTTGCTCCTGTTAATGGCTGAAACCAATGTGTATAATGTGTTACACCTTTAGAAAGTGCCCATTCTTTCATCGCAGATGAAATTTGATCAGCAATCTTGCGATCAATCTTAGAACCATGTTCTATGGCATCCATTACACTACTATAAGCATCTTTGGTAAGATACTGAAGCATGGTTGTTTGATTAAATACATTGTTACCAAATAATACGGATCGACGTTCTGTTTCTGTAACTATAACAGGTTTACGATGTAAGGTCTCTTTTAGAGCTTGAAATCTGAGTGTTGACATAATTAAGTGAGTTTTATACAAAGATAAAAGAAGTTTCTATTGATAATATAAAAAATATTTTCTTTCAAAATTAATAATTATTTAAAATACCCCCTAAAAAAACAGGGTATTAATAAAACTTATTACAAATATGATTATACACCCCCTATTTTTTTGGTAATACCAAAATAAAAATTAATTTTGAACCTTATAACAATTCAATTTATAAAGTGTTAATTATGAGTAAAGCTAAATTAGAATACATTTGGCTAGATGGTTACAAACCAACTGCTAACTTAAGAAGTAAAACAAAAATTGAAGAAAATTTTAGCGGAAAGCTTGAAGATTGCCCTATGTGGTCTTTTGATGGTAGTTCTACAAGACAAGCAGAAGGTGGTTCTTCTGACTGTTTATTAAAACCTGTTGCTATATATCCTGATCCTGCAAGAAAAAATGGATACCTGGTAATGACAGAAGTTTTAAATTCTGATGGAACTCCTCACGAATCTAATGCAAGAGCAACAATCGATGATGATGATAATGATTTTTGGTTTGGTTTTGAGCAAGAATACTTTATTATGGATTCTAAAACACAATTACCTCTAGGATTTCCTGTTGGTGGTTACCCTGGTCCACAAGGTATGTATTATTGCTCTGTAGGAGGTAGAAACACACATGGAAGAGATTTTGTTGAAGAACATGCTGATCTATGTATCGCTGCAGGACTTAATTTTGAAGGAATTAACCAAGAAGTTGCGAGTGGACAATGGGAGTTTCAATTATTTGCCAAAGGAGCTAAAAAAGCCGGAGATGAAATATGGGTAGCTCGTTATTTATTAGATCGTCTTACCGAACATTATGGATATTATATTGAATATCACCCAAAACCTATTAAAGGAGACTGGAATGGTTCTGGTATGCATGCAAACTTTTCTAACGAAGTATTAAGAACATGCGGTTCTAAAGAAGTTTATGAAACTATTTGTGAAGCATTTAGACCTGTTACCAAAGAACATATTGCTGTATATGGCGAGTTTAATGATCAACGATTAACCGGTGAGCACGAAACACAATCTATACACGAATTCTCTTATGGAGTATCAGATAGAGGAGCATCTATAAGAATTCCTATTATCACCGTAGAAAAAGGATGGAAAGGTTGGCTAGAAGATCGCAGACCTGCATCTAATGGTGATCCATATAAAATTGCCGCAAGAATTGTAACCACGGTTAAAACTGCAGATGTTGCATCTGTAATGGCATAATAATTTATTGTATGTAACTTAACTAACTAAGTTGGTTAAACACCAAAACACCTTTAGGAATTTTCTAAAGGTGTTTTTTTTATTGTTTATACAGACTACAATCCTAATTGTTCTCTAAATTTTATGGATTGCCTTCTGGATATTTCTATTTCTAAACCAGAACCCATAGTGACTTTTAACTTACCATTAAACCACGGAACAACCTTTTCTATAAAGTTGAGATTAATGATTTGCTGTCTGCTGGCTCTAAAAAAGGTCTTTACAGGAAGTTTTTGCTCTATTTGATTTAGAGATTTATAAATTAATGGAGCTTCTTGATCAAAGTATACTCTCGTATAGTTTCCGACCACTTCAAACAGTTTTATATCTGATATCGTTACTAACCAACATTTTTCTCCTTCTTTAATAAAAATCTGACTGGTTTCTGACAATTTTTCTTTTGACTCAGAGGTTTTCTTTTCTTCAATAGTTTTCTGTATTTTTTCTATTGTCTTAGAAAATCTTTCTTCATTAATTGGTTTTAATAAATAATCAAACGCATTATATTCAAACGACTTAATAGCATACTCATCATAAGCAGTTGTAAAAACAACCAAAGGCACTTGATCTAACATTTCTAATAAATCAAAACCATTTTTTTCTGGCATATTAATATCCAGGAATAAAATATCCGGATTTGTACTTGTTATAAGCTCGTATCCCTGATCCACATTTTCGGCTTCACCAATGATCTCTACCAAAGGATACTTTTTAAGTAACTCTTTTAATTCATTACGTGCTAAACGCGAATCTTCGACAATAACAGCAGTATTACTCATCTAACGGTATTTTTATTCTGGCAACTACTTCTTGGTCCTCTTCTTTCAATTCAAAGGAAGAGGTCGTACCATACAATAATCGTAGTCTTTCTGAAATATTCTGAAGCCCAATTTTTGTAGTAGATCTACTTTCTTTTAGCATTCCCGTATTATACACCTCGATTTGCAAGTCATTATTTCCTGTTCTTATTTTTAAAGATACTACTCCACCCCCTATTTGATTAGAGATTCCATGTTTTATAGCATTTTCTACCAACATCTGAATTAGCATAGGAGGAATTTTTATATCCAATATACCTGCTTCGATTTCTTCATGATATCGCAATCGTTTTTCTAATTGAATCTTTGACAATTCGATATAATTATTAACAACCTCAATTTCTTCTCCAAGAGTTATTTTATCTACTTTATTACTATTTAATGAATACCTTAACAACTCTGACAACTTAGTAATCATCTCTCGTGATTTATTCACATCTTCTAACATTAATGCTCTAATATTATTAAGGCTATTGAACATAAAATGAGGATTAATTTGACCTTTAAGTGTGTTGAGTTGAGATTCCCTTAATATACTCTTTAATTGCAGGCCTTCTACTTTTCCTTTTTGAGCTCTTAGAATCGAATTGATTGAGAAATAAAGAATGAGCCAAAAAAATAAGATTACAGAGATATTGATAAAATTGAGGATATAATCATTAAAAGATCTATCTAACTCTTTATTTTCGATATTTACATATAATAAATAAACCAAAACCTCTACAAATATTGTCATTGCCAAGCACATTAACAGGTAGATCAAAAGTATTCTAATGACTATCTTAATACTTATAGTTTCTATGAAAATTTTATTTCTAATTAATAGCCATAAAAACGAAGAAAACAATATTCCTGCACTAGTAAATAAGACTGCTTCTGAAACAATATAGGTTTGAGATAATGTTTTTTCATAGTTAAACTTTGTATACACAATAAGACAACCAGGTATCCCCCAACCTAAAAGTTGTAAAATCCAAAACCAGTTCTTTTTTGAAATCTTTAATGTATTCAAATTGTGATATCGTTTATCATAATTACCTAAATATCTATCGATTATCTAATTTTAAAAAATTAGAATCGTTTCAGAATCCATTTACTAATTATTTGCATTGCTTCTGGAGCAAAAGTTTCTTCAATATTGGGATACTCTGATTCTGAACCAGTCTTTGCTGTCTGAAATAAATGATTTAAGCCTTCAATTTCACTTATCGTTACATCCTTATTTCCAGATTTTTTCAGAATGCTCTCGATTCTTGTTAAGTTAAGATCAGGTATCACCTGGCAATCTTTACTTCCGCTAATTGCTAATATAGGAGTTTTTACTTTCGACAAAAACTGCTTTGGATCTGTTCTTACAAAATAACGCATCCAAGGATCTTTAATAAACTCAAAAAGTTGCTGCTCTAACATCCCCAAAGAGTATACTTTTTTCATGCTATCATCTAAAGTATTATGGTATGCAGTCATATTTTCTCTAGACATCATCTTCATTACAGCTACATCCTTTTCTTTTTGAATTGATGTTAATACAATATCGGTAAACCTGTTATTGATTTCTATTATTTTTGGTGAAACGCCTTTTAATTCGGCGTCAAGTTTCATTTGTGACAATAATACTTCTTTCCCATCAACGCCAGTTCCTGCCAAAAGCACAACAAATGCTACCTTTTTATTTTTAGAAGCCACTATAGGAGCAATAAAACCTCCTTCACTATGTCCTACCAAGCCAATCTTATTTACATCAACATCATCTCTGGTTTTAAGAAATTTAATTGCGGCTTCGACATCAGACGCAAAATCAACAGAGGTTGCTCCTTTAAAAACACCTTCACTTTTTGCCACACCTCTTTCGTCGTATCGCAATACGGCTATACCCTGACGAGTTAAGAAGTCTGAAAGCACTAAAAAAGGTCTATGATTAGCTGCCTTAATTTCTTCATTTCTGTCCTGTGGACCGGATCCCGAAATTAAAACAACAACTGGAGGTTTTTTTTTATCTTTTGGCAAAGTTAGCGTTCCCGATAGCTTAATACCACTGGCTTCTGTATTCTTAAAAACAATATCGATTGACTTATATGGATATGGTTTTTTGGGGTCTTGCGGTCTACCCTTAGTAACAACATCCCCTTTTTTAAGGTTTAACGGAAATTTATTCCCTGCCTGATCAAAAACCCCTTTTACTTCATGATTTTCTAATACTCCTTCATACATAACCTTAAAAGCTTTAACCTCGATAGTAAGCTTCTGATTTACATATGTTGTTTTTTCTGCCGGAAGCTCTTGATCTGATTGTTTTGGGCTTTTTAAAGTAGATATATAGGTATTGCCTTCTTTTTTAATTTTAAAAATGACAGGAAGTTCGGTTCCCTGAACCTTAATTGCTCCATTCCAAATCCCGACAATCTCCTGCGCATTTATAATTTGAGAAAGAAAAGCTAGTAACAATCCAATTATCCATTTAACCAATGACATCATAATTAGTTTCTTTTTGATTCATGATCAAAAATATATGAATCTCTATATATAATAGTTCAAATTATGACGAATGGTAAATATGCAGGATAGATGGTAATGATGAAATCATTATATATCTGCTTTTCTCAATAGATATAACTTCTGTCTACATGTGTAGTTTATTCTATAAAAACCATTGCAATAAAAATGCAATATGCTGCAAAAATCAATAATCCTTTTGGGCGTCCCAGGATCATTTTTTTAGGTATAAAAGCCAATGGAAGTAAAATCATAGCAAAACCAAGCATCCAATAAATATTTACATTCATTAGTGTTTCATCTTTTACTGCGATAGGCTGAATTAATGAAGTTATTCCTAATACTGAAGCGATATTAAAAATGTTGGATCCGATAAGATTTCCTAATGAAATTGCTTTCTCTTGTTTAAGAGCTGCAATAACAGAAGCAGCTAATTCTGGTACACTAGTCCCTATTGCAATAAGGGTAACTGCTATTACACCTTCACTAACGCCCATTTTTTTGGCAATGGTTTCTGCCCCGCTCACCAATAATTCTGAACCAAAATATAATGCACTCCCCCCTATAAATAGCCAAATTATAATTTTAAAATTAGATGTTTTCTGAAGAGAATCATCGACCTCTTCTGTTGCAGTTTCAGAAGATTTTCTAGCTCTTCGAATCAAGAGGAACAGATAAACAATTAAAGATATTAATAACAAAAGTCCTTCTAACTGAGTTAAAATTGCATCATTTTCTAAAAAGAGATATAAAACAAACGATAACAATACCATTACCGGCCAATTGAATTTGTAAAAATCCTTATCGATAGCCAAAGGACCTATTATAGCAGTAATACCCAATACCAAACCGATATTAGCAATATTAGACCCAACCACATTACCTAAAGATATATCCGACAATCCGTCTAATGCCGCTTGAATGCTTACTAATAATTCTGGAGCAGAGGTAGCAAAAGAAACTACAGTTAACCCAATAACCATACGAGACAATTTAAGTCTAAAAGACAAGGCAACAGAGGATCTTACCAAAAATTCTCCTCCCACAACAAGAAGTATAAGCCCTATAATAACGTACAATATACTGGCAACCATAAATTTTAATTTTGTTTGCGAAGATACTATTATATAGAAACTTTTCTCAAAAAAAAATAGCATCCATATTTCAGGATGCTATTTGATAATATAACTCTATATATTAGCAAGTAAGTTAAGGGGTATTACAACTATTCTTGCTAAATTTTCTAATACAGAAAATTAAGAGCTACTCTATCCAAATTACTCCATTCTCCGTCGGTATTTGCAGGATAACAAGCGTTCATTATAGAATTAGCATCTCCTCCCGGACCTGCTGTTCCTGGAATAAACACTAAACCATCGTTACCTACTCCTTCATTACTATTTTCGCCACATGTTTTTCTGGTATCCCAGTCTGTATGTCTAAATCCTATACAGTGACCAATTTCATGAGCTAATAAGTGTTCTAGTTGTTGATTTGTTTGTGTTAAATTTGCTCCGTTATTAATTCTTACTCTTGTAAAAGGGTATCCGTTACTAGGAAAACCTGCAATCCCTGCTGATCTGTTTGGATCTGGGTTTATACTATTATCTACATACACTAATATATCTCTAGCACCCCAGTTTGTTCCGAAGGATAATTCGAATCTAATGCTAAGGTTTTCATTATTATAATTGTCAACCGCATATCGAAGACCTGTTTGTGCTGTAGCACTTAACCCAAATTGATTATTTCCTGTATACCCAACAACACGAATAACATTAGTGGCAGTTACTGTATTGTTTGTTCTATATTGTTTGTTTTGAATACCACCATGAAGCTGCATATTCATTAGTTGATCTTCGGTAAAAAGAATATCATCTTCAATCTTATATGCGGTTTTTTGGGTTCCATCGATATCGTTTAAAGTAATTTTTTCGACACCATTAGGGTTAAAATGTAATTCTGTTATTTTGTTTAACACATCTTTTGAAATTTCTTGAGAAGATTGATCTGCCACAACTTCTGGAGATTCTTTTTCACATGATGTAAAAACTGATAATGTAGCAGTAATGAACACTACTGCAAGGGTTTTAAAATTTTTCATTGAGTTTGTATTATTATGTTAAAACTTTAACAATATATTCTTAAATTTTCTTAAAACTTAATCATAATACACAAACCGTCGATTTCTTTACATAAACTGCTATTTTTTGACAATAAACAGTAACAAACCCGTATTTCTTTAACGTTAAAAGCGCAATAACACTTTAATATGTGTGGTTTTATCTGGTATTCACAAGATATGCTCTACAACTTATTTCATTAATAATAGATTTATTTACACCAATCACAATTCATTTTTTGTAAACAACAAAATTGCAATACATACTGTATAACTTTATTAGTTTCGTAATTTTACTTACCATATATCACAGATATGACAACAAACAGGTATATTATCGTATTGTTTTTTCTATTCGAATTGCTCTCTGTTGTATCAATTTATGCAAAAGACACAACAGTGATTGATCCAAAAAAAAGAGCTCAGGATTCAATTCTAATCAATCTTAAACAAAAACGAGAACAGGCAAGGCAGTTAAATCATAAAGATAGCATTATCAAAAATGACCTATCATTATTAAGATTCTACACATATAATCAATCTAAAAATACGGACACAGGTAAGCTATTTGATTTATTAGAGTATTGCACAGATAACGACAATATTAATTGTCGTATAGAAGTATGCGCTATGCTAGCCTGGCAAATGCAAAAAAAAGATCAATATTCGCAAGCTTTAGAATATTACAACAAAGCTATTGATCTTTCTAACGCTACTGAAAAAGAACCTTTTAAATGGCACATTCTAATTAATCAGGGAACACTATTCAATGAGTTATTAGAACCAGAGCTTGCCAGGGAAAATTTTAAGATTTCGTTTAAGTATATTAAACCAAATGAAGAGCACAGGATGGCTATTTCGCTTCTAAATATTTCTTCTACATTCGAAAAAACAAATCCTGATTCGATGGCTTATTTTTCTAATAAGGCCATACGAATTCTTGAAAAAAATCCAAAGGGAGACAATTCCCTGGAAATAGCTGCAAATAATGTTGCTTATGGTTATATCAAGCAGAATAAACTAAAAGAAGCGTCGAGAGTTATTGATAAATATATTGATCTAAATAATATTACAGATAGTAAAAAAGAACAGTTTGGATCATTTTTCTTCAACACAGTAGGAGAATTAAATTATAAGCTAGGTCATCTAGACAAGGCTATTGATTATTACAAGAAATCTATAAGTTATACAGAGAACGCCTATCCTCCTTCTAATCTAATGAGTTTAAATGATTTGGCAGAAATTTATGAAATCAAAGGAGAATTAAAAAAGGCTATTCAATACTTAAAAGCTAAAGAAAACTATCTTCAAAAATTTAATGAACATAATCTTAAAAAAGAGATTGCCCGATCAGAGTATAATAAAATACTAGCCGAAAAAAACAAACTAATTACTAATTTGGAGAAGAAAAATCAAAAAACAAATAAACAAGTTTACAATAGTAAAATTCTCGCCTTAAGTTCGGGAGTTATCACTATAATATGCATCTTGTTTTTTTTAACTATTTATCAAAAAAGCAGGTTAAAAATATCACAACTCAACGAAGAAATAAGTTTGGTTAGATTAAAATCATTACGATCAATAATGAATCCACATTTCTTGTTTAACTCATTCAATACATTGCAAAGTTATATTCTTCAAAAAGATAAATTCGAAGCCAGTGAACATATGAGAGAACTTTCTCAATTAATTCGAAAAATACTATCTAACTCAGATAGTCTATACATTAGTTTTAAGGAAGAATTAGAGATTATCAAGACCTATATAACTCTAGAAAACAAACGATTTGAGGATCAATTTGAGTTAAACCTAACAATTGATGAGAATTTAATAGAGCTTAACCCTAAAATACCTTCTATGATTATTCAACCACATCTCGAAAATGCTGTTATACACGGGTTAAGTTCTAAAAATAAAAAAATACTAAAGCTTTCATTTCAAAAAAAGAAAAATAGTATACAATGCATTATCGAGGATAATGGTATTGGCAGAAAAAAATCTGCCAAATTAAATAAAAAATCAAAAAACACTACCAATTTATCAATTGCATCAGGAAATACAGCAGAAAGGATAAAGCTTCTTAGAAAGGTAGGATATAAAAAAACGTCTATGAAAATTACAGATTTGTTGGATGATAATAAAAAATCAAGAGGCACCAGGGTTACCGTTAATCTACCAATTATAAATTAATAGTTTATGAGTACATCACTTAAATGCGTCATTATAGATGATGAAAAAATGGCAAGAAATAGCTTAAAAGTTCTATTACAAAACTATTGCCCAGAAGTAGAAGTGATTGGCGAAGGGTGGGACAAAACATCAATGAGAAAACTCTTCAAAGAATTTAATCCCGATATTGTGTTTTTAGACATTCAGTTAGGAAACAGTACTATTTTTGATATGATCCCTAGTCATGAGCTTATGGATTTCAAAATAATTTTCATATCTGCGCATGATGAATATGCATTAAAAGGGTACAAGTATGATGCTATTGATTATCTTTTAAAGCCAGTAGACCCAATAAAACTAAAAGAAGCTGTTAACAAGGTAACTCAATATATAAGTAAAGAAGCAGCTTCTAAGAGCAGTGTAGAAGAAAACTTAAAAAACCTGTATAATTTAAGAGAATCTCCACAGATCACATTATCAGATGCCAGAGGGTTACATGTTATCAAAATTGAAGATATTATGTATTGTATTGCAGAGGGCAACTACACTTCTATAATTCTTAATAATCAACCACAGATGGTAGTATCAAAAAATCTTAAGTTTTTTGAGGAAAAGCTAACACAACCTAACTTTTTCAGGATCCA
This sequence comes from Aquimarina sp. EL_43, assembly GCF_943422735.1. Taxonomy (NCBI): domain Bacteria; kingdom Pseudomonadati; phylum Bacteroidota; class Flavobacteriia; order Flavobacteriales; family Flavobacteriaceae; genus Aquimarina; species Aquimarina sp. EL_43. The sequence goes on from NZ_CALSBR010000001.1 coordinate 124,128, forward strand.
TAAATCTAATCTTATCAATATCCATTACCTCAAATTATTAAGTAATGATGATGGAGGGCATATTGTAATGAGTGACGGAAAAACATTATCTATCTCCAGAGATAAGAAACGAGAACTTCTTAAACGCATCTAAAAACACTCCTGTTATTTATATCGTACTGTATTATTATAAAATAATAAAAGACTACCAAAAGGCAGTCTTTTATCTATATCTAAATATACTTTCGACCGGCAAATTAGTAAAGGTAGTTTAATGCTACCCTATCCAGATTACTCCACTCTCCATCGGTATTTGCAGGGTAACAAGCATTCATTATAGAATTTGGGTCACCACCAGGACCAGCTGTTCCCGGAATATATACAAGACCAACATTACTTACTCCTTCATTACTATTTTCTCCACACGTTTTTCTGGTATCCCAATCTGTATGTCTAAATCCTATACAGTGCCCAATTTCGTGCGCTAATAAATGTTCTAGTTGCTGATTTGTTTGTGTTAAATTAGCTCCGTTATTAATTCTAACTCTTGTAAAAGGATATCCATTACTAGGAAAACCTGCAATCCCTGCAGATCTGTTTGGATCTGGATTTATGCTATTATCTACATACACCAAGATATCATTAGGTCCCCAGTTTGTTCCAAAAGATACGATAAACCTAATACTAAGGTTTTCATTATTGTAATTATTAACAGCATACTGCAGACCTGTTCGTGCAGTAGAACTTAATCCATATTGATTATTACCCGTATACCCCACTACACGAATAACATTAGTTGATGTTACCAAATTATTAGTTCTATACTGCTTATTTTGAATCCCACCGTGAAGCCCCATATCCATTATTTGAGACTTTGACAACATGATATCATCTTCAATACGATACATTGTTTTTTTAGTGCCGTCAATATCATTAACCATTACTTTTTCTATGCCGTTAGGATTAAAATGTAATGTTGTGATTTTGTTTAAAACATCTTTTTCAACAACCAAAGAGGATTCTTCAACGGGAGTATTAACATGGTCTTTATCGCAAGACACCAGCGTTAGTGTAATAGCCATTGCAGTGGCTATCACTAAAGATTTGATTCTTCTCATTCTAAATAAAAGTTAAGTTTGTGTTATTTTATTGTGATAAATTTAACATTCCATTTACATAACGAAAAATTTTTTTATTAACAAATTGATGATAAGTCACATTTTTCTTACTGTAATACAGTAGTTTACACAAAACAAAAAAGTCGCTTCAAAAAAGCATTTCTATACTCTATAAGTGTAAAATTATCACCTCTTTTCTTCTTTAATAACTACGTAAATAGTTAAATAACTATAAAAATAGTTGTAAAACTAGAATTATAGTTATACTTTTGATCATTATTAATACTCTCTTATGGAAAAACTTACTAATAAAGAAGAAGAAATCATGCAGGCATTATGGAAGCTAAAAAAAGCTTTCGCAAAAGAGGTTCAGGCCGAATTAAATCATGCCGTACATTACAACACCGTATCCACGATTATACGTAATCTTGAGGATAAAAAATATGTAGGTCATCAAGCATATGGGAAAACACATCAGTACTTCCCTATTATTACAAAAGAAGAATATCGCAGCAATTTTGTAAGTAAAGCCATGAAACAATATTTTAACGACTCGTATAAAAACATGGTTTCCTTTTTTGCTAAAGAAGAGAAAATAACTGCAGATGAGTTAAGAGAGATTTTAAAAGTAATAGAAAAAGAAAAATAAGCTATGGAAACCTTCTTAATTTATCTTTTAAAAGCCAGTATTTTACTTTCGACATTTTACGGAGTTTATTTTTTACTACTTAGAAAAGACACCTTTTTCACAATAAACAGGCATTTTCTATTGGTTGGTATCATCACATCTATACTATTACCATTCATAGAATTTACAACTATTAAGTTTATTGAAAATCCGGATTTTTATGTAACAGGAACACATCTATCTGCTTCAGAAAATGCAATTCCCGAAACTATAAACTGGTGGTTAATTGGATCTATACTTTATGGCCTGGGAGCCCTTATATTTCTATCTCGTTTTGGCCTGCAACTGTTATCCTTAAAGAAATTACTAGCACATCATCAAGGCAGAAAAAAAGACGGTTTCAACTTTATTGAAGTTACTCAGGATATCGCTCCTTTTTCTTTTTTTAATACGATCGTATACAATCCAGTATTACATTCTCGAGAAGAATTAGATATGATTCTAAAACATGAAAAAATACATGTTCAGCAATTTCATACTCTTGATTTAATACTAGTGAACCTTCTTCTCATATTTCAATGGGTAAATCCTTTTGCCTGGTTATACAAAAAAAACCTGGAGCAGAACCTAGAATTTATCGCCGATCGAGAAGCTATAAACCAAATGACATCTAGAAAAGAGTATCAATTAACTTTACTAAAAGTATCATCAAATAATTACTCTACCATTACTAATAATTTTTATCAATCATTAATCAAAAAACGAATTATTATGCTAAACAAACAAAGTTCTCAAAGTAAGAAATTATGGAAAATCACTGTTATTCTTCCCTTATTAAGTCTATTTTTATGGAGTTTTAACACCCGGGAAGTTGTTAGAATCAAACAGGATACAAAAACAAACCAAAAAGCTTCAGAAAATATTGTCATTCAAGAAAGAGGAAAAAAGATTATTGAATTTATAGTCGACAAAAGCTCTTCAAAAGAAGATCTCAATAAAGTCAAAAACACTCTAAAAAATGACTACAGCCTTGAAGTTAAATTTTCTGGTATTAAGCGAAATGATGCTAATGAAATTACGAGCATTAAAGTAGACATATCCTCTAAAAAAGGAACGACCAACTACGCCATATCAAATGACACCCCAATTAATTCTTTTGCCATTATATACAATAGTGAAACTGGTAAAATCGAAATTGGACAATCCGGAAATAGCTCAAATTACGTGTGGGTGGTTGATAAGGATGGTAAAACCAAAAAAGGAAAAACAATGAAAATCCATTCTGGTGATAAGAAAAATGAGTTCATTTTTAGCGATGGAGATCAAAAAGATATTTATGAGATACACACCAATGACAACAAAACCTTTGCTTACATTACTGGTGATAGAGACGGTGAACCATTAATTTATATAGATGGGAAAAAAACGACCAAAAAAGAAATGGAAAAATTAGATTCTGATACCATAGAAATGATGAATGTCCTTAAAGGAAAATCTGCTATTAAAAAATATGGTGATAAAGCAAAAAATGGAGTAATCGAAATTACTACCAAAAAGAACTAACTCAATCCAGACATAAATCTTTAAAAAACTCACTTCCTTCAAGTGAGTTTTTTGTATTTTTGACCATGCAAAAACATTTCTTTTCGTTTATCGCCAAACTTAATAAAGTAATTCTACCGAGTTTTACCAAAAAGCGCCTGGATCTTGCTAAAGCATCCAAATTACAACTTCTCATATTTGGATGGCGACTATATGTTACCAAAAGAGCTTTGGGGTAACACCATAGTCTTATCCATAAAAAAATACTTCTTTTTGCAACACTAGCAACTCTTTTTCGTAATTAAAGAAGAAGTAATATCATCTATAAATAACCAAAAATATGTAGTATGAAAAAATGGATCATTATGGGAATCAGCATGCTAGGTATGCTCTCCTTAACCGCATTTACAACAAATTCTAGTAAGGATTTGATAATTGATAACGTTCAACCTAACGAAATAACTGCGGTAATAAACAAAGACACCTCAGAAAAAGAATTAGAGGATTTAAAAGCATTCTTTTTAGAAAATGGTATCGAATTGCTTATCAAAAAAATAGAATTTAATGACAAAAAAGAGATTACCAGTCTAAGTATTGTTCTTAAAAAAGGAAATTCGAAAAGTCAATACTCTTCATCTTCTAAGACACCTATTTCTAAAATAGAATTGGGTTATAAAGATGGTAATTTGTATATCTCAAACTCTGGTATGTTTGACATTGCCGCCTGGAAAAATCAGTCGGGCTTTAGTCACATACAAATTGATATGGATAGCATTATGAAGAAGCATAATTTCGTTTTTGATTTTGATAAAGAGAATGACTCTTTATTTTATAAAGGGCATTTTGATGCACAAAAACTAAAGGATCAAATCATGAAATCTTTTACTTTTGAAGAAGACGAGGATGGAAACTTCTTTTTTAACGGACAGCAAATGCCGCATTTTCAAAACTTTAAATCCAAAAGATATAATTTTGTAGACAATCCTGATATTGAAAAGCTAATTATTATTGACGGAAAGGAAGCTGATTTTAACACTCTGGATACGCTTGCAAAGTCGGATAAGTTAGCCGAAGTAGATTTTCTTAAACCAGAAACTGCCATTAGTATTTATGGTGACAAAGCCAAAGATGGTGCTATTATAGCCACTACCAAAGAATAAATTTCTTATAAAAAACAATATAAGCCTTCATCTTTTTTGAAGGCTTTTTTTTATCATTAATATTTTAAAAGAGCAGATCTGGGAACATCTAGTTTATCTTTTCCGTTAAGAAATTCCAGCTCCATAATAAAATTGCATTGTACTACTACTCCACCCAGTTCTTTAACCAGATCACATACAGCTTTAGCAGTTCCTCCGGTAGCCAGTACATCATCATGAATCAACACATGTTCCCCGGCTTTGATAGCATCGATATGGATTTCTAATGTATCTTCTCCATATTCTAAGCCGTAACTCTTTGATTTTACATCATAGGGCAACTTTCCTTTTTTTCGAACAGGTATAAATCCTGCTTGTAAACGTTCTGCAATCATACTTCCAATAATAAATCCTCTGGCTTCTATACCAATTACCTTATCAATCTTAATACCGTCTGGACATAAACCAACTAATTGATCTGCGCAACTTACCAAAGCTTTGTGATTTGCTAATAAAGGAGTAATGTCTTTAAATAAAATTCCAGGTTTGGGAAAGTCAGAAATATCCCTGATATAATCTTGTAAATTCATTGGCCGAAAATAATGAAAATAAAAAAAAGAGGCTAAAAAAAGATGAAAATCGCCTACAAAACGAAAATACGATGCAAAATCGCTCTACAAAAGTTTCATTTTATAACAATAAAAGCATTTTTTAATTACATTTATCAACCAATATCAAGCAAATGTGATTACACCCTAAAACAGTTATCGTTTTTTTTAGTTACAAAATCATAATCACTTTCACAGATTTCAATAAAAATATTTTGCCCATAATTTTCTTTCAGATATATTAAAAAGACAATATAGAAATACCATTAATTTTAACTATAAAAATCTAGAAATCATGTAAACAAAACTACTTTCTTCTGTACCTAAAAATTAAATCAATTAATCATTTCTAAAACCATTTAATATGCTAACATTTATAGGAATCGTGATGATTCTTACAGGAATCATAATGCTCATAATCAAACCTCTTTTTTCAAATTCAAAAATTATAAATTGGTTCACCAAGTCGCGTAATTTTAAATTAATTGGATTCGGTTTTGTGCTAAGTGTGATCTCTGGTATGTTTTTTTATGCAGAACCTGGTACTGCCTATGCAGTACAATATCCTTGGGGTACCCAAAAAGCTGTTGTACATCAAGGTATCAATACCAAAATGTGGGGACGTTTGATCCCTATACAATTCGAACTTCCTATCAAATATGTAATTCCAAATAAAGATAGTGGTGAGCTCGGAGAACAAAGTAAATATGCCAATGTTGATGTGGCAAAATACTGGGCATTTAGCGATGCTGTAAAAGCAAGAATTGCAACTTCGGTAGTAATTAGTATTAATACTACAGATGAATCACAATTCTTATCTGTTGCAGACCGTAATAAAACCGAAAAAAACCTTATTCGATCACGTATCATCCCTAATATAGATCAATCTATTAAGAATACATGTAAATTAATGGATGCTCAGGATTATATCTCTGGACAAGCTTCTGATTTTGATCGATATTTTAAAGATCAGTTAGAAAACGGCATGTATGTACTAGAAGAATACATAGCCAACGAAAACAGAGAATTGATTGGCGATAGCAGTGTAGTGAGAACTATCGTAAATAAAGAATCTAAACAAAAACGTTTTAAGATCAAATACGTAAATGGAGAGCCTGTACGAGAAAAAGGAAACTCTTTAAAAGCTTATGGTCTTACCGTGGTACAAGCTGTGGTTACCGAAATTGATTGGGAAAGCACCTTTGATAAACGATTACAATTACAAAAAGAAGAGGTAGCACAAACACAATTAGAAAAACAACAAGCAGAGCGTGAATTCTATCGTGCTCAAAAAGAAACAGCAAAGGGTGAAGCTGAGAAAGCAACAGAACGTGCCCGACTAGAAAAAGAGCAAATTCAAAAAACTATCGAAGCCGAAACAAAGGCCAAAGTAGCAGAATTTAATCTTATCGAAGAGCGTAAGAATTATGAAGTTGCCCAGTTTAAAGCCAAAACACAAAAAACCATGGCAGATGCACAGTCTTATGAAAATGCTAAACTGGTAAGTGCAGGTCTTACTCCACAAGAACGTGCCGAGTGGGAATATAAGACTTCTGTAAATATAGCCAGAGAGCTTAAAGAACTAAAACTACCAGAGATTTATATACAGGATGGTGGCAAACAAGATGCTAATGGAAATTTATTACAATCACTAATTGGTGCAGATCTTGCAAAAAAAATGATGACCAGAAAAAGTCAATAAATTAACTTGCATATAGCATAACTGTGTTTTAACACACATACTATCAAGCTACTCGAATCTTGTTTTTAGATCTTATTTATCTAAAACCTGTCGAGTAGCTTTTTTCTGTTTGCGAAAAAGTCTATATAAATTTTGCCAGCAATATAAAAAACAACTATATTTGCACCCGCAAAAAGGCCTCGTAGCATAACTGAATAGTGCACTTGATTACGGCTCAAGAGGTTGCAGGTTTGAATCCTGCCGAGGTCACAACAAGCAAGAAACCACGTCCAAAAGACGTGGTTTTTTATTTTATGGAAAAACCAAACGTAGTTTGAAGTTTTGGAATAAAATAAAGAACTAGAGTAACAACTCGTGGTTTCTTATTTGCAACCGTGAGTTTTAATTAGGATCATTATTAAATAATCCTGCCGAGGTCACGAATGAATCACAAAAAATGTGAATTACAAAGTGAGTTTCAGATCTGATTTCAAATATTCAAATTCTTTAGAGCCTCCTACATAAATAGTTCTCTTATTGTCATTATTAAGTGATCTTATCACAGTCCTTTTAATTATGAATCTGAGAATTCAAATCTCCATAATTAAAAAAATAACTTACTCTTATTATATTATAAATAAAGACCACCAAAAAAAATATTTCTCAGGCAGTCTTTGTGCATTGATTAACAAACACTACGCATTAACTAACTCTATTAGCACTTTTTTCATTAGTTTTATCTAATACCTAGATTTAAATAGAACTATAGATTTAACATGCTAAATAATACATTGTATTAATTTTATATAGCGTACTATTTCTTAATAATTTGCTTAGTAATTATTCCTTTTTCATAAGGAATTTTCATAAAATACAACCCAGGGATGCATTCAGAAATGTCTATCGTCGTCATACCAAAAATGGGATTTAAAGTACCGTTTTTTATAACTTTTCCTTTAACATCTACAATATGGATCGGTAAACCATTCATAGAGGGTTGTACCTGAATCATAATTTTGTCTAAGACCGGATTAGGGAAAATATAGACTTCTAACTGATTAAGTACTTTTTTTTCATTGACTTCTTCTTTACAAATGGGTGCTACATCACTATTACTAAAATATATAGTAACGTTTCTACTTTTAGAAACAAGAACAAAGTTCTGGTCATCCAAAGTTACATAATATGAATCATCCAGATTAGGAAAACCTGTGTCAGACAAGGTAATTGAAGGGCTTGAAGTGTTTAAGTTTTGGCTTGTTATTTTACTTTTTAAATCATTCCACCAATTAGGAATCCCGTTTGTAGTATTCATAGACAACTGCCATAAGCCATTATTAGGCAGGTCCCAATTTACGCTAAAACTGGCCATATTGCTTAGGTCAGGACCATTGGTTCCTAATATATGAACCTTGGTGTACGTTGCATTCGTAATACTAGGTAATGGGTTTGCTAATGGTGTTCCAAAATCACAAAGATCACCGTTTCCTGGTTCAGTAACAATAATAATACCGGTTGATATACTATTATTACCAGCAGTATCCGAAACAGTTAACGTTACAGAATAAGTATCTACATTAGTAAAAGTATGCGATGTGGCGATCCCTGTAGCTGTGGTTCCGTCTCCAAAATCCCAGGAATACGATAGTGGATCATTTTCAGGGTCTGAAGAATCGGATGCATCAAACTGAACTGTTAGTGGCGCATCTCCAGAAGACACGTCATTTGTAAATCTAGCTGTTGGCGGCAAATTCTCTCCCACAATATTTGGGATTAATGGTGCAAAATGAGGTCGTAGGACGTCCATCTTCCATTGGTTCACTGAAAACCAATCATCTTTCAAAATCCCACCTGTATCCCCTGAGTTAGGATTCATCGTCCAGAAAGTCCAGGAATAAATATCTCCCATAAAATTCATCCACTCTGTAAACCAGGTATAGGCAGCTCCTCCAAAAGCTCCTTGGTTTCTGATTCCAAACTCTCCAGCAAATATGGGAGAAATTTCTTCTTCATACAGGTAATGAAAATTTTCCTGCCATATTCCAGGCATATTTTGAGGAAAATTAGCTGCTCCAAACCAATCTTGATTAAACACTTCTGGGCCATACTCATGAGCAGAATACATTAGTTTATTTTGATTAGAAAGCTGAATTGGATATTTTCTGGCTCCCATCAACTGGCCGCCCCACCAGTAAGAATTTCCTTCAAATTCTCCAACTCCTTCTACAATAATCAATACATTTGGGTTAACCTCTAAGATAGCATTTCCGCATCGTTCTGCAGCTTTATTCCAATCTGTTGCCGGATTACTGTTCCCCCAGGTAGATCCATGAGGTTCATTATTTAAATCCATAGCAACAACAGCTGAAAAATCTTTATATCTTTCTGCTATAAAAATCCAATCATTAATCCAACGATTCTCAGAATACACATTTGTATACCAAAGAGCTTCGTTAAGAAAACCATCTGCTGCCCTTGAATGATTATCCAAAACTATTTTGATATCATTATCCTGACACCATTGTACCATAGCATCCATTAGTTCTATAGGTGTCGTTAATTTTGATTCTTCTTCATTCATAGGAGAAATTCCTGTATATGGATCGGTTCCAAATGAATTGATATTGATCGTAGATCCGGGATTAAGCATCTCGTTGCACCAAGGTACTCTGATCGTATTAAACCCTAAATCTTTTATTTGCCGAAGTACACTTTTCATATCTCTGGTCCAAATCCCATGAGGACTATATAAAGAAGTTTCAAAACCAAACCAGTTAACACCTGTTAACCGTACTTCTTTTCCTTCAGAATCAAATAATTTATTTCCCGATACAGAAAGCCAATTTTGTTGTTGGGCTATAGAACTTAAAGTTGCACCAAAAATTAATAGTGTAACCAATACTCGTTTTATTTGTTTAATTATGTTTTTCATGACGTGTTATGAAGATTATAAATTATAATACTATTACTGCCATTCAAAACGAAGCCGAATACTAAGATTGAACTTCGATTTTTGGCAGTTTGCTATACGTTTACATTAAATTAGATGAATTCAACTCATCATTTAATCACAACTTTACTTCTTATTACCTGATTAGAGGCAAAGTCTAAAATTTCTAAAATGTAATTGATTTGATCTACCGCAAAATTATTATACGTACTCGCTTTGGGTGTAGCTATTTTATCACTATAAACAAATTCAAGAAAAGCGGTATTAGCACTATGTCTTAAAGACCCCCAATTTGTTAAATGTGCTTGTCCTCCAGGGCTATAAGTAATTTTTTCTCCACTAACCCCTGTAGTCCAGTAATCAAAATGTCTTTCTGCATCATCTTTATATTCTAGCGCTCCCCAGGATAAAACTGTAGCCGAATAAGCCATTGGAAAACCAAATTTTACGTGATCGCCGGCATCATACCATCCTCCTGTAAGATCAACACCTACATCCGAACCATCGTTCAATGCAAAGTTTCCCCTCCAGTTTACCCTATTCCAATCGGGTATCGCTCCTGATTGTTGTGCTTTATAAAAGAAAAGCGATTTTTGTAATGCTTCTCCATAATTAAACTGCGCAATACAATGTGTACACCAAAAGCACCACAAAGCTATTGCAATAAGCTTCCTAATTTTTTTCATGAGATTCGTATTTTTAAGTTGGTATAAACCTTATGGTAAACTCAGTCGTTTTTGAAATAAACAACAAAAACGATTTCGCTTACTGTCTTATATACAAACAAGCTGTTAATCAAGCATTTATAGACACCTTTTTCCCGCAAACATTATACTTTTTTACCATACCATTTACACTATTATTGACATAGAAGTGATCGAAATTTTTATTTCCTTTTTGTTTTTAAATCATCAATCCATATTCAATCCTACTTCTATCGTACTAGTGTGCCTTACTTCATTTGAGTTTTAGCCGTAAAAAATTGCTTTTTTTGATACAAACTGTGTTAAAATTTAGCAAATACAGAGGCTAACTAGTTAATATACGCACAATTAGCATTAGCTTAATAGCATTATTAACTAACTTAAATTTATTTTTAACATGAAGAATTATAACCGTAAAAACGAGATTTTTACGGGGATAAATCCCCGTTTAAAAGATTGGTCATTACAGATTTTACTCTGTATAATCTTATTATTCTCACCTTTTCAGTCCATTTTCACACATGGTACAGTAACAAGTCCTCCCAGCCGAGTTTGGATTTGTTATCAAGAAGATCCCGAGAGTCCCGATTCACCAGCTTGTATCGCAGCAGTTCTCTCTCACGGAACACAAGCTTTCTACGATTGGAATGAGGTTGCAAGAATGGATGCACATGGTATGCATCAAGAAATTATTCCGGATGGTAACCTGGCCAGTGCTGGACGGCCAGATAAATATGGAGGATTGGATCAGGTAAGAAACGATTGGGTATCTACCTCTGTTACTCCTGGTCCATTTACAGTAACCTGGACTAATTCGGCTCCGCATCAAACATTATACTTTGATGTGTATATAACAAAAGCAGATTGGACACCAGATCAACCACTTACCTGGGACAGTCTGGAGCGTCTTGTACGTACCGGACCAAGACCTGCTTCTTCAATTGATAATATAGATGTTACATTACCAGAAAGAACAGGTAAGCATGTTATTTATAGTATCTGGCAGCGATCACTTACTGGAGAAGCTTTTTACTCAACAAGTGATGTTGATTTTGGAGGTGGGCCAAATAAACCTCCCGTGCCTTCGTTTAAAAGCAATAATGGTAGATGTGGTGGTCCTAATGTTACTTTTGACGCATCTGATTCTTATGATCCTGATGGAGACGAACTTACCTATACCTGGGACTTTGGCGATGGTAATACTGCTCAAGGTCCTACAGTTTCTCATAGCTATTCTAATATGAATAACGCAACGGTTACATTAACCGTAAGTGATGGAGAGTTCAGTAGTGGTATAGTCGAAACAATTAGCTTATTAGAAGAACCAGATTGTGTAGAACCTATTTGTCCTCTTGATACTCCTATTGCAACGGCATTACCTTCTTTAATCCAAACATATACAAATGTCCACGTATTAGGAGATAATGGTCCTAATCTAGATAGTATTACTATGTTTACCATAAATTGGGATTTAGCTAATAATGGTTTATACCTATTTTCTTTCAATTTAAATTCGGCTCCATGGTACATGAATTTTTCAAATGCTACGCAAAACTTTAATGGGCCTAATCCGGAAATTTCGTTAACAGGAACAGGTATTCCCGGTTTAGATGGAGATTATTATGTAACGATTGACCAAGGAAACTTTGCAATGGTTTCCAAAGACGATGCGCATACTATCTATTTCAACAGTTCGTCAACAACGCCTGATTGTGGGGCTATAACAACCAGAACAAAAAAGACTAAAGAACTTTCTTTTGCTATGTTCCCGAACCCTGCAATTACAAATATTTCAATACGAAATAAAACAAATCTAAAAGGCAATGTAATTACTATTTACGATCTTACCGGAAAAGAAGTAAAATCCCTGACGATAATGGAAAATACAATGAATATGACTATTGATATTTCAGGAATTAAATCAGGATTATATATGGTGAGAATTTTAAACCCTTCCGGTGTAAGTAGTTCTCAAAAATTAATTATAAAGTAAGATCCTGATTAAAATAATTCAAACGATTTTAGAAAGATGATCAGAGTTATTCTGTTCCTTTCTTTTAACAAAAGAGGTTGTCTTGTCTTTGGACAACCTCTTTTTATTGAACCTGCAAGAAAAAGTCGAGCAATTTTCGAAGATATATGCTACATTTTTAAGTTTATAAAATTCTATTTCGATTGTTATGGGAGTTTTGTATCCCGAAGAAATAAATTTTAAGATTTCATAAATCACTTAAAATCGTACTGATAATTCTATTATCAAAATTGATAAAAAAGAAGATAACAAAATCACCACTGTTGATCGAGATAATTTTTTTGGGTTTTGGGATGGTTTTGGTTGTTTCTTTTTTGAAACAAAGCCAAGTGATTCTTTTTGTGATTCTCAAAACGGAGCTTTGCCAGGAAAGGTTATAATCAATCCTGCCGAGGTCACTAGGAGAAAGCTCCAAAACAAAAGTAACTTCATTTTTAGCATAATTTTCTTTTAATTATTTAATAATTAACAGTTTACACACATATAAATTGCCGTTTTTGACCATGTGTGATAACCACAAAATTAATACTGTTTTATTCTTATCGACAGTAATATACTGATTATCAGTATTTTAATATTTTAATTCTAACAAAAAAACATTAAAAAATCAACTACTTGATAACGAGTAGTTTATCACATTTGTTTAATTTAGAATACTAACTTTAATATATCAACACAAATGAAATCAACTAATTTAGCAACACTAGCTTTGCTGTTGGTCTTCTCTATGATGACCTATGGGCAACAAAATGAAAACAAAGCTTTTTATCACGGAAAAATATCCTCGGTAGAGTATGTTTCTCCAATGTCTTCCAGACCTCAAGATCTCCTACCTCCTGATAATTCTTTTAAGGAAGCAAAAGACAAAAGATCATTAGGAAACATGGTTGTATCCGGTAAAGATCCACAAACTACTAATGATTATTATGTAAAAAACAGGCATCAGAAATCGGCAAGTATGAGTCTAGCTGCTCCAAGTCTTGTATTTGATACCTATTCATCTAATTCTCAACCAACAGATCCATCATTAGCTGTTGGGCCAAATCATGTGTTTGTTGTTTACAACACAGGGTTTATGATTTATGATAAAGCAGGTAATCAATTAGTGGGGCAGACAGCTCCTAACCCTGCAATTTTTCCATCCGGAGGATGCTGTGACCTTACCGTTTCTTATGATAATGCCGCCGATAGGTGGGTATTGTCATTTTTGGGATCCGGAGCACAGGTAGCTATATCTGATGGGCCTGATCCAGTAAATGCCGGGTGGTATGTATACAATATATCATCAATTAGTGACTACCAAAAATTATCAATATGGAGTGATGGATATTATATTACGGATAATACTAGTAGTAATAACAAAATATGGGCATTAGAGAGATCTAAAATGTTAACAGGTGATTCTAATGCACAAATAGTAGGTTTCAATCTTCCGGGAATTGTTACTAGTGGTTTTTACAGCCCACAGGCGTTAAACGTAACTGATGCTAATTTACCAGCAGCTGGCGGTGCTACCATTGTATATATGCAGGATAATGCCTGGTCAGGAGTTTCTACCGATCATGTCAAATTATGGACTGTTAATGTAGATTGGAACAATTCAAATAATTCTACTATATCCAATCCACAGCAGATTAACACAACTCCTTTTATTGGTGTATTTGATGGAGGAAGTTTTTCTAACTTACCTCAACCTGGAGGAGGCGATACTATTGATGCATTACAAGCAACGATTATGAATCAGGCGCAATTCAGAAAATTTGCTACTTATAATTCTGCTATATTCAATTTTGTAGTAGATACCGATGGTGGATCTGGTAAGCTTGCCGGAGTACGCTGGTATGAATTCCGTCAAAGTGGAGATAATCAACCATGGTCTTTACACCAGGAAGGCACCTATACTGCTCCTGATGGAAGACACGCCTGGAACGCTAGTATGGCAATGGATGCACAAGGTAATATAGGTATGGGATATACATCTATGTCTGGTCCGAGTACCTCATCAACTGTTAGGGTAAGTTCATATTATACCGGAAGATTAAGTTCGGATCCTCTCGGTGTGATGACAGGAACAGAACAATTAATTTCTAACGGAAATGGTAATATTCCTAGTTTACGCTATGGAGATTACAGTAAAATAGATGTTGATCCATCTGATAATTCTTCATTTTGGTTTATAACCGAATACATGAAAAATGGTAGAAAAGGAGTTGTTGGAAAATTCCAAATACAATCAGGACCTGCTGATACGCAAGCGCCAACGAATCCAAGCAATTTGACAGCTAGCAATATCACTTCAAGCGGAGCAACTCTGAATTGGACAGCTTCTACAGATAATGTTGGTGTTACTCAATACAACATTTCTATAGGTGGTAATTCAGTAGGAACTTCTGCAAGTCCTACTTTTAATGTTACTGGTCTATCTCCATTGACCAATTATAATGCATCAGTAACAGCACAAGATGCAGCAGGAAATATCTCTGGAAGTGCTACCGTTTCTTTCACTACCTTAGAAGGAAGTGGAGTAACTTATTGTGACTCTGCAAGTACTAATGTAAATGATGAATATATTGGTAAAGTACAGGTTAATACCATTGATAATTCTTCGGGAGCTCAGTTTTATTCTGATTTTACATCGGTTTCTACAACCTTAAAAGAAGGACAAAGTTATGATATCACTGTAACCCCAACCTGGACAGGAACTACTTACGCTGAAGGGTATGCTGTTTGGATTGATTATAATAACAATGGGGACTTTACAGACTCTGGAGAATTGGTATGGTCTAAAGCAGCTTCGACCGATACTAACAATACTGGATCATTTACGATACCAAGTGGAACGGCTCAAACTTCAGTAAGAATGAGAGTGTCTATGAAATATAACGCTATTCCTACTTCATGTGAAACCTTTACGTATGGAGAAGTAGAAGACTATACGATCAATCTGGAACAAGGGACCACAGGAGGGGTAACCTATTGTGATTCTGCAAGTACCAATGTAAATGATGAATATATTGGTAAAGTACAGGTTAATACGATTGATAATTCTTCGGGAGCTCAGTTTTATTCTGATTTTACATCGGTTTCTACAACCTTAAAAGAAGGACAAAGTTATGATATCACTGTAACTCCAACCTGGACAGGAACTACATACGCTGAAGGATATGCTGTTTGGATTGATTATAACAACAATGGTGACTTTACAGACTCTGGAGAATTGGTATGGTCCAAAGCAGCTTCGACCGATACTAACAATACTGGATCATTTACGGTACCAAGTGGAACGGCTCAAACTTCAGTAAGAATGAGAGTGTCTATGAAATATAACGCTATTCCCACTTCATGTGAAACCTTCACGTATGGAGAAGTAGAAGACTATACGGTCAACCTGGGGAACCGCTCGAATGAGCAGAATAGTGGAGATCTATTAAGAACGTTTACAGAAAACTCTCTTAACAATATTAAATTACATCCTAACCCTGTAAATGCTCAACTTAACATAAAGATTTTAAAAGGTAGATTTGAAAGAATCACCATATTCTCTTCTACTGGTACAATTGTAAAAGAGATTAATCCGGAAATTGATTCTTTATCCATAGATGTATCTAAGTTTACTTCAGGAATGTACTTTGTACGATTCGTTGAAAACGGACTGGCGGTAACCAAAAGATTCATAAAGAAATAACCAAATAAGCTTGTTTTTTTACGATAATAACTACCTGAAAATTTATAAAAAGTATCTTCAAACTTTAATTCATTTTTCAGGTAGTTTTTTGTGATTCTCAAAGCGGAGCTTTGTCAGGAAAGGTTGTAATCAATCCTAAAGTTCTCGTTATTCAAATCAAATCATTTTAAAATGTTAATGAAAAATTAAATTTATAATACACTCCTGTCTTTTTTGTATTTTCAAACAAAATTACCTCTTAATCAGAATTCTATATGGATACTGATATGAGGTTTTTTATTTTTAACATAGTTATCATTTACAATTTTAGATGGTAATTTACCCCCCTTCCTAATTTTTTAAACACTTAAAATATCCCACGTAAATAATAATAAAAATGTGTATTAGAAAAAAAATATAATGATACTTTATATAATTATTATCGACCAATGGTGAAAACACAAAACGTGAAAGTGCTCGAAATTATAATTGAAGATTAAATGTTTAACATCATGATTAAAGAGCATTTTTTCTCCTTTACACTTAAAATAAGATCAATATTTAAATATCTGGAGTGAAATGAAATTTTTAATAAAAAACATAAAATGGATTAACATCCTTGCTTTTTGGGGGATTTTAAACGCTGTCCTTGAAATTATCTGGTTGTATTATGAAACTGGAAATTATTTTAAAAGTAATCACTATATCTTTCTACTAGTAAGTGTGATTATTACAGTTATTCTGTATGTGATTATTGAAACAATTAGACAAAAAAATATTAAAAACAAATTCACTTATGAAATTAGGAATACATTACATGAAATTGAGAGTTTAGTCAGGTCTTTTGACAAGAAAAATGCTTACTTCCCATTATTATTGATTAATTGGAGACTAAAGATTGAATTGAGTAAGGCTAATAAAATAAAAGGTGGAGAATGGAACTTGAATGCACTCAAAACATATGAATATTTGAGGAATGTTTTTGGTAATATAATTGGCTTATTAAATAAAGATGATGAATACATAACTCTTTCTAATTTAGATTTTTGGTCCGAAGATAGATATGGTGCAACTGATTTTGTAACTTCTAATCTCGATGCTGCTAAAAAAGGAGTAATAATTAAGAGAATAATAATTATTGATGAAAAAATAATTGAAACACCTCAATCTCATTCAGATGAACTTTCTTCTTTATTAAAAATAATCAAAGAATTAAAACGAAAAATTGCAAACCGAAGAGAAGATGCTCGGAATATGCAAACATATTTTTATTTATCAAAAAACTATGATGATGATGCCAGACCTCCAGTTCCTTTTGCAATAATATATGATAAAACGGAAGATCGATATATATCAATGTTACCATCTAATCTAATAACAAAAAAAGAAAATCCATACGTATCAATAAAACTTAAAGAACCTCAGAATGACCATGATGTTAGGGCTAGTAAAGATAGATTCCACGATATTTACTCTAAGACTACTGAACTTATGTCATTAGATGCAATTGAAAGTAAAGTTGTGGAAGCTCAAAAATTGCTTAAAACCAATTAAACTGGTTCATTTAATATAGATATATTTTTACAATATTAAAATAAACCACAAAGGCATAAATTGTGACTCTTTTTTCTTAATCACCATACTAATTTAGGTACAACTTAAAAAGTTGTATACGTGGATAATCTGGTATTAAGAGCATTACAATCTCCTTTCAATTCGCAAACACGAAGTGCTGAAGTCAAACAATTTTCTAATGACATTTTCAGTTTTTTCAATACTAAAACCAGAAGTGAAAAATTAGTAAATCATCAAACAGTTCTTTGTCTCTCTGCTGTATATAATGCAATAGATCAAATGACATTGCAAAACTTCCAAAATCTGTTTTTGAAAAATGGCAAATCTGCAATTGCTTTTGATAGATTAGAATTTAAAGTCGATCAAGAACCATTTCGTAATATTGTACCAATAGAAATAAAAAACTGTAGCCTAACATCATAAAACATTAAAACCTTTAGTAGGAAGTGATTACTGCAACTTCATAACACACAAACAGTCTTTCATTAAAGTTTATCATATTTAGAACTATTTTCTAATCTTAACTTTATATGAAAATAAATCAATGTTTACCAGGTATAATTTGCATCCTATTTTTCTCAAATTCGTATTCTCAAACTTCTCCCGAAAAAAATAAACTTGAATTCTCAATAGGCTATAATTTTGGTGCATTAAAAAACCTCGAAATCGCCCCGGTGTCCCGTTATGATTATAATGGTCCTATTTACAAACTAAATTACCAGCGTTTAACCAAAAAGAAAAAAATAGTTGAGGTACAATTAGATTATTTACAATCCGAATTAAAAACAGATCTAATTCCTGCCCTAAATTTAGAGTACACCAAAATAGGATTAAGTTTTTCGTCTTTAAAACCAATTTATACCAAAAATAAATTTGGGATTCATTTGGGTTTACAGTCTAATAGTGATTTGTCATTGTATCCTATACCTAATAATTATCAATATATATTAGATCAAAAACTTGGAATAGCCAGTCGATTCTCTTATCAAATTAATGAAAAACACTCTCTATTTTCTAAGCTAACAATTCCTGTATTATTATTTAGAGTTACAAATTCTAGTGCCAATGTGTATTCTTTAGATCGTTATCAAAGTGTACTCTGGAATATAGGATACAACTATTCACTTTCTAATCACCTCGACATGAAACTTAGTTATGATTTTAATTATGATAGATTACAAATCTCAAATGCTTTCAGAGAGGTTCAATATCAATTAAACTTAGGTATTAAGTACAAATTCTAATGAAGCTATGAAACACGTAAACACAATTGCCTCTATTTTTGTTATGATATTAACTTCTTGTACTGACGCCCTAATTGGTGATGAAGGAAAATTGGATGAAGACATTTACCTAAACTATCAAACAAAAACAGATTTAGAATTGCCTTTTGAAGAAGAATGGTATACATATGTTGGAGGGAGAACACACTTAGAAGGGGGGCATCATTTTATTACTCATGGTAGTGGTCAAAGATATGCTTATGATATAGGAATAGTGATAGACGGAAGTAGTCATTCTGGAGATGGAAGTAAAAATGAAAACCATTATTGTTTCGGTAAACGTTTAAATGCTCCTGGTGACGGAAAAATAATAGCTTTAGAAAATAATATTGAAGACAATAGAATATCGGGTATCGTTAATGATAATATTAATGATAGTAATCTTGCTGGTAATTATATTATAATAGATCATTTAAATGGTGAATACTCTATGCTGGCACATTTTAAAAAAGGCACTATACTAGTTTCTGTTGGGGATATGGTTACCAAAGGGCAAGAAGTAGGTAAAGCCGGAAATAGTGGAAATTCTACCGGTCCACACTTACATTATCATTTACAAAACACGCCAGAATATCTCGACGGAATTGGGCTTCCTGCTCAATTTATAAACTATTCTGCAAATGATGCCTTAATAGAAAGAGGCGAACCTGTACGGGGTCAATCTATTAGAAAAAACTAATTCACTGATCGAATTACTAGTGATGCTTAACTGAAAAGCATTAACTTTAATTCTGTAACTAACAATTATACGAGACCGTTGTATAGAATTTGAAAAAAAGCAAGAAAATGATAAGACCATACGTACTGGCAGATACAAATTGGAAACATCTAAAAGATGTAGATTTTGAATTAGCTGTTCTTCCTTGGGGAGCAACAGAGGCTCATAATTACCACTTACCATATTCAACAGATGTAATTGAAGGAACTGCAATAGCCGAAGAAGCCGGGAGAATTGCTTGGGAGAAAGGAGCTAAAGTAATCATACTACCAACAATCCCTTTTGGAGTCAATACCGGACAATCGGATATATATTTAGATATGAACTTAAACCCAAGTACTCAATTTGCAATTTTAAAAGACATAATTGAAGTATTAAACCGGCAAGGCGTTCATAAGTTTATGATTCTGAACAGCCACGGAGGGAATAACTGGAAATCAATAATTAGAGAACTTGGTCTGTTATTCCCTGATATGTTTTTGTGCGTTGGTGAGTGGGTAAAAATTGTTAATCGAAATGATTTTTTTGATGACCCCGGAGATCACGCCGATGAAATGGAAACAAGTTTGATTCTTCATCTAGCTCCAGAATTGGTTCTTCCCAAAAACGACTGGGGTGCAGGAACAGAAAAAAAGAACAAAATAAAAGCGTTTAATGAAGGGTGGGTTTGGACTGAAAGACCTTGGTCTCAGATTAGTGAAGATACAGGAGTAGGAAACCCGAAAGCTTCTACTAAAGAAAAAGGAGCGCTATTTTTTAACGCTGTTTGCGAAAAACTAGGAGATTTATTTGTAGAAATATCAAATGCCGATACGAATAAGTTATATGAATAAACGATATACATTACTGTATAACTAATAAAATGTCATGAAAATAAATTCTAATAGCTCATATTTCAATGAATTGTTTAAACAAAAACTAGAAAGTTTAAAACAAAGTGAGGATTACCACCTGGTCAAAGAATTAATTCCAGAAAATGCAATAGAGGATAAGATAAGAGATTATATAAAAGAAGAATTAACTACTACTTTTAAGGTAGCTCATACACTAATAGAACAAGACAAATCTGAAAAAGCAAATGCTTTTCTATTTCAATGTATTGGTTCAGATATTCCTCCTTTTATTCCTTCGACCTGTTGGATGAATGGATTTTCTTCTCTTGTATATGATGATGGAGAAATTAAAAAGAAAGGACAATTATTTGATTCTACAGGAGGGTTCGATTTAAAATTATTACACCCATTATACGATACTTTAGAAGATAATGAAGATTTATGGGAAATAGATGTTTATGATGATTTGAAATGGGTGCTAATATTTAAAACCTTTCAACTAATGGCTGAAGCAATTGAGTATACCATACAAAGTGATTCCTTTTCAAAAATACCCATTACAACGCCATTTCATTTTTTGGCAACAGGTGGGCATGATGAAAATAAAGAACTTCTCTTATTAATTGAATAAAAAGAAATTGAGTTTAAATTAAATTCTGATCAAAATTACAATAGTGAAACACTTAATAATAATCAAAGATTTAGTGTATTACTTTTTTATAAAATAAGTATCTTTGAGATAGGGATAAAAACAAAAAACGACTAAAAAAATAATAGGGCATTATACCCTTTATCTTTTTTAAATCTATTGGAATTTTAACGGTTGATGAATACACAAAAATATATAGAAGATCTACTTAAGTCACATTCATTAAAAAAGACTTCGGCACGAATAGAAATGCTTAAAATATTTCTAAATTATGATTACGCATTATCTGCAAAAGAAATTATTTCTCATATGAAGGTAAGTCATGATCGGGTAACCATATATCGAACGTTAGGCTCTTTTGAAGAGCACGGGATACTGCATAAAGCTTCTGAAGACAGTCATGGTATCAGGTATGCGCTATGTAGTCATGAATGCCCCGAAGAAACACATTCTGATGAACATGTTCATCTTATTTGCGAAAATTGCTCACAAACCTATTGCCTGGAAGATATTAAAATTCCAAAAATCAAAGTTTTAGAAAAATTTCTGGCGCAAAAAATAAACTATACAATTAATGGCGTTTGTAATGCATGCCTTTCTAGTTTAAAAACAACTAATGGATAATCCCTGGAACACTCATTATCATTATTTTGATCAGAAAAAACATCCTCCAGCAGCTACTTTACGTAATGCACTAGCTCTTTCTCAAAAACTACAAATTAATCCACAAGACAAGCAAGCTGTTGATTTGGGTTGTGGCAATGGTGTAGACACTTTTGCCTTACTACAGGATAAATGGAATGTCCTTGCTATAGACCAACAAAATGAAGCCTTATTGCGAATTAAGGAAAATACTCCGGATACATACAAACAACAGCTTCAGCTTCGTTTAAATTCTTTTGAAAACATAGATACACTTCCTAACTGCCAACTTATTAATGCCACTTTTAGTTTACCATTTTGTCACCCCGATCATTTTGATACATTATGGAATATTATTACTTCTTCAATATCTAAAAAAGGGATTTTTAGTGGTCATTTTTTCGGCACCAATGATGCCTGGAGTTCTAATCCCGAAATGACTTTTCACACCGAGAAACAGATAAAAGCAATGTTTAATCGTTTTGATCTTACCCATTGTAAAGAAATAGAAAAACAAGGTAAAACCATATCCGGGAAAGAAAAATATTGGCATGTATTTCATATCGTAGCTCAGAAAAAGTAGGCTATTTACACCTTACACTTATTATTTCTGAAACGCCATTCTTTTAGAAGTTGAACTTAACAATTTTTTAAGTTCAATAGAAGATAGTATCCATAATACTAATGCATAGATTATATTTTCTACAACAAGCGTATAATATATCCCATTAATA
Source organism: Aquimarina sp. EL_43 (assembly GCF_943422735.1). Taxonomy (NCBI): domain Bacteria; kingdom Pseudomonadati; phylum Bacteroidota; class Flavobacteriia; order Flavobacteriales; family Flavobacteriaceae; genus Aquimarina; species Aquimarina sp. EL_43. The sequence goes on from NZ_CALSBR010000001.1 coordinate 146,607, forward strand.
CCAAACATTTTTGGGAAAACCCAAATTAAAGGTAGAAACAAAACAATTTGTCGACTTATCGGAACTATACTGGCTAGTTTTCCTTTTCCTACCGATTGAAAAAAAATAATACTACTCGAGGCAATAGGTAATAAAAATAGCACTGCCAAAATACTTCTTAGATTAAAGATTTCATGAGTGTCTAAAACCATATCCGGAAGCATCAATTGGATACAGAATTCAGGAAAAATTAACACGGGAATCATAAAAACCAGTATAAATAAAACACCACCAATTCTAAATGTTTTTATCGCTTCTATACATCTCGATATATTAGACGCGCCATAATTGATTCCTATTATAGGTTGCAAGGGTTGTAATAAACCTAATACAGGGATTGCCAAAAATGAAAATAACCTAAATGCAGCACTAAAAAAAGCAATATCATGAGCAGTACCATACCACGCTAAAGTTCTAAATAAAAAAAACTGTTTTATAACATTAGACAATTGCATAACAAAAGCAGATGTACCTACACTAATTACATCTTTTATGATGTCTTTTTCAATCTTAATACTAAATTTTCCAGTTGTAAACGATGCTTTTTTCTTAACAAAATAGAGCGAAGTTGCAATCGCATATATAAACATAGATATGATACTACTTAAAGCAGCACCAGCAATATCCATAGAAAAGGTATGAATAAATAAAGGGGTTAATGTAATATTTATTACAACAGACATTATTGTAAATGTCATTGCCTGTCTAATTTTGCCTTCGGATCTAATAAGCCCATTAGCAGAAAGGCCATGGATAGTAAAAAATACTCCCAGAATAGATATTTCAAAATAAGAAACCCCATAATCCAGCATAGCTCCTGTAGCCCCCATAAAAGCTACTAATTGTTGAGTAAAAAGCACACCTATAACCATTAATATTATCGAACTTATAAGAGAAAGTGCAATCATATTAGGGATTACCTTTTGTTGTTTTTCTATATCATTGGCACCAATCGCCCTACTCAAAACCGAAGACGATCCAGCTGCAATAAAAACAGTGACACTGGTAATAACCAAGGTGAGCGGAAATAATAACGAAATCCCGGCGAATGCTTCTGCACCAATAAAATAACTTACATAGATAGCATCTACCAGAGAATTAATAGAAATTACCATCATCCCTAATATTCCTGGTAAAGAAAGTTTAAGCATCAATTTCCAGAGATTATCTTTTAGTATATCTGGTTGTTTCTTCACGACTAAAACTGTTTCAAAAAAGTAATTTTACTAATGAATTGTTGATTCCTGTCTATAGGATCTAATGATGATTTTATTTGAGTATCGTTAAACACCAGATAAATAAAAGATAAAGGCATATATTCCCAACTAAATCGTGCATTCCACCTTCCTTGTTTATTAAATGAATTATACTGATAAAAAGTGGATAGTTGCATTCTGGGGGAGAGTGCAAGACGAAGACTGGCTGAATACAAATTGGTTTCTAAATTTTCGCTTAGTATTCCTATTTTCCTAAGATTATTATATTCATAATCTGCAGTTAAAGCAATATGAGGCAAAGGAGCGTATCGCATACCAGCCGTAATCGTGTTTCTGTTTCCATTATAGAAACCTCCCCATTCATATTTAAAAGAAGCCGACAATTTTCTTGATCGATCAGAATTATATCGAATAAACTGTCGGGTATAGAAATATCTTTTTTGTTCGATAGCTAACCCCAGAGGTTTGAAATCAAAATTTATATTTTGCCATGATGGCGTAACCGAGTATTCTACAAAACTGTTGTCTTTAAAAAAAACATATACAGGAAAAAGGTAGAGACTTGCCTGTTGAAACTTTTCAGGATTTTGAAAATCATGATAGTAGTTTGCAAAAAAACCTGGATCCCAACGACGAATCCAGGGAAGTTTTTTAGGTCTTACAATAAAATACCCCCCAGGATTGTGTTTTATAACATCATTCTGAAAGACAAAACCTGTACCTGGATTATAATTCTTACTCACAAAATTTGTAGACCATCCCCAATACATCTTATTGCTTCGATATCCAGAAAAAACACTTCCTGCTTCTCCCCACCTATTGGTTTGTTTATCATATGTAGACGAAATTAGATAAGAAATTGTCCATTTATTTTTTATTCGAATTAAACCATCTACAGTTGCTGTTGTATTATTGTTTTCTTCGATATCTAATACTTTACTATTTTCATCTAAGCGATGATTGATCATCACTCCCACATTGTTTTCTTTTCCGTAATTCTGGAGATACCGAAATATTCCAAAATTGGCACTGGGCGCATTATCGGTATTTCTTTGATGGATATATAGCCCCGCCAGAGTTCTTTTATCGTTTCTATCGGTAAAACGTGTTCCGACATTAATCGGAGCAGGAACGGCATTAAATTTACCTTCTAACCCAATTTTTCTACTAAAAAAAGGACGAACCAAATTACTAGAGGCACCAGCCCAAATTCCTGAATTTTCTAAGAAAAATTGCCTTCGCTCTGGAAAAAATATATTAAACCTGTCAAGATTGTTAACTGCTCTATCTACATCTGCCTGTGCAAAATCTGTATTAACAGTTACGTCTAAGACCGATCGTGGACTTATAGCCCATTTTGCATCTCCTCCAAATTTTAGTTTACTATCAGAGTTTTTTTCTCCTTCTGTATTAGTCGTAGTGTATTGATATAAAGAATAAGGTTCTATTCTAAGGTTTGCTCCAGAACTGGGAAGTTCTAACCCTTTTAATTGCGCAGCATATGTCATCCTATACGGAGAAAAAGATTGCGGGATAGCAGGAAAAACGGTTCGCTCATAATCTCTTCTTGCCAGTCTGCTAAATGTAATTCCCCATGCAACATCTTCTTCTTTTTTCTGACTGTCATACCGAATAGATGTAAAAGGTATGGCAAACTCTGCATAATACCCTATATCGGTTCTATGGGTACGCACAGACCATAGTGCATTCCAATCATTATCGGTACTGTTATCATTAAAATTCTGTAAGTCTCGTTGATTACCATACGGAGTGGTTTGAAACGAAACACAGTATTGTTTGAGATTTTGAGGATCTAATTGAATACTAAAAATATCATTCTCACCATCACTAAAATCTCTTCTTAAATCTTGTACACGAACTCCTTTTTTTCCTAATGAATCTTCACAAAACACTCCTACGTATAACTGTTTCTCATCAAATAAGACACGTACTTCAGTTTTATAAGTATACACTCCTCCCTGTCGGGGTTCCATTCGAAAAAAATCTTTGGTAACAGGAGCTTCCTGCCAGTCAGACTCATTTAATTTGCCATCGATTTTTATGGAACCCTTTGCGCGTTTTGCAAAAACCTCGGGAGGATCACTAGGGGGTGGAAAATTTTGATTTGTATGCTGTGCAATACCGATCATATGTTGCATAATAACTACTATGACACAAAGCAAATTTCTCATATTTTCTTTTTTTTCATGATTATGAAACCTATTCCGAAAAATAAGATCGTTGCCATACTAACTTTTGCTATTCCAAATAAAATAAGAGTACTCCATTTTACTTCATCTGTTTTGATTTTGAAGGATGGTAATCGCGAATAGTCCTCACGCCGTATAGGTTTATCCCAAAATAATTTCTGAAAATAGAAGTTTGAAATATTGCGATGGAATGATTCTATAGAAGTATGAAACTGATGAAAGGTATTAAGGTCTGTTTTTGCGATATGAATAAATATACTCTGCATATTTACCGCAGGATTTACCCAATGAAAATCTGATATCCATTTATTTCTCTGATATACCTGATTGTTATATTGATCTACATCTTCTTTACTATGCATATCTTTTAAGGATGTTAGCGCTGCATATGCTTTTGCAAGTGTGTTATTATGTATAAGACTATCAGATCCCTGAAGGTTCGGATTATGTGCTAAAAATTCATGAATAACTTCTCTGGCTTCATTTTTATCTTCTTCATTTTCAAGACTTGTTCTACGAGTAATTTCTGCTAGCGATGTACTGTCTAATGGGTATCTGGTAGTTACCCATACATTAAGCACTGCAGGGATTATTATAAGAAAAAGCAACCATACTCCTGCTGCCGTGATCGCTGTAAAAGACGAATTCATTTTAAAACTTACAATAAAGAAAAGTACTGCAAACCAAAATGCACAGTATATGATAACGCTAAGTATCCAAAAAAGAGCTGCCAGGCTATTCTCAGAATTCATCATATTACCAGAAGTGGTTAATCCTATTATAGAAATAAGAAGTGCTAACCCTGTAATAAGGAAAAAATATAATACAAGTCGTACTATAATAATTCTTCTAATATTTACAGTTTGTATATATAGTAATGGTAGTACTCCACTCTCTTTTTCGCCAGAATATAAGCCATAGGAAAATGCTATAATCAATAAAGGGAAAAGGTAAATTAGTACAAATGATAAATCAAAATTACCAACGTATAGTTTTACGGGATTTGCTATCTCATTTTCAAAAAGCTGATAGTGTAAACTCATTCCTGTAAGGCGGTAATAATAAGGGTGTAAATCGCATTGTCCAATTGCCAAGGCCGCGTAATCATGAGGATGTAAAATCGCATGATAACCATGTCTATGCCATGCATAGGCAGGGTCTGATGCAATTTCTAGTTTCTTTTTTTGTGTTACAGAAGCTAATTCTTCTTTAAAACTTGCCTGATATTGATGGAACTCGGTTTTCTCAATTTCCATTACATCCTGGATAGTATCCCGTTGTACTTTTATCTCTGATTGCCCATAATAAATTGAATAAAGACTAAGTAAAAAAGTACAACCCAGCATTACTATTTGAAAAGTATTTCTGGTAAAAGCAATCCACTCATAACGCAATAATGTTATTGTTACTTTACTCATAATACGGGTTTCTTTTTATGTGATGAATAGTTAAGAAGAAAGAAAATAACCAACCCCCAACAACATAAGGATAATAGTTCTATTAAATATTGGCTTAGTATCTCGTACGCAGACATTGTTTTATAGTGAAAATCTTTAACCGTTTTCCATAAATTTTTATCTGCTTTATATTCATAAAACTCGCCATACTTAGAGTTTTGTGCCATATCAAGATTCATTTTCCGAACTAATTCTCTACGGTAATTTTCTGTTACTTTTTGAAAATGAATAGAAGTATTGAGATCGGTAGCAGCAAGCCCCATAGATATATTACGTACAGCTAAATATGGAGTAATAAAACTGGATAAGCTACTGATTCGATTCTGATGATTAAAAATATCGATTAACCTTTCCCAATGTACATCATATACTTTATTTCCATAATCTTCTCCGGCTTGCATTCGTATTCCTTCAAAATTTAAAGGTAGTTTATGAATTGAATCTACTTTATAGTGTTGTAAATATTCTTTTTTTAATTGCTGCTCTCGGGCGATTTTTGGATTTTTTCCATCTAAACCATTTCTAATATCTTTTTGAATAGCTTCTCTATAAATTTTCATAGAAGGTAAAGGATAGAAGCTTTCTCCAAAATTAGCCGTTGTTTTTGGGATAATAATGGTAAAAAGAATCCAACAGGTTAACAGAGTAAGTAACGCATTTCTTCCTGTTGATGATTGCATAGATACCCATACCGAAAAAGCAACAAAAATCGATAAGTATATGGCATATACTATTAATAGAAACAACACTCGTAATCCAACATCGGGAATACTGCCAGAATCTGTTATTACGGTAGATAAAATAAAAGCGATTACAAAAAACGGAATCACTATAGCAAAGAGAATACTTACATATGCTATTATTTTCCCTTTAATTATAGAGGAATAAGATACTCCCTGACTTATTAACAATTTGAGAGTTCCATTTTCTCTTTCTTCGGTAAATGCAGTAAATGCCAAAAATATAATGAGTAAAGGAATTAATATTTGAAATACCATTGCTGCACTAAGTTCTCCAAACCGAATCATACTACTATGATCTTGCGCAGGGCGAAACATAAATTCATGTTGATAATGAGCCTCTAGATATACAGAAGTTCCTGTATAGGTATCTAATCCAAAATCAAATAAACTTAATATAGTTTTTGGCTTAAATACAAAAGTCCCATAATGAGCGGCTATATGAGGATGTTTGTCACCTTGCTCTAACCATTCTGTTCTATTTTCTTGCTTAGCCTGCTCTATAATAGCTCGTTGTTGATTATAGGCCACATAACCTGTGTATAAGGCAATACTAAGCAATCCCATAATGACTATGGCTAGAGCTGCTATTAGCTTTTTCCGCAATGCGATTTGTATTTCTTTTTTGGCAATTAGTAGTACTGCATTCATCTTATCAATTGTGCATGTGTTTCAAATACATTTTTTCAAGATCCTGAAAACTAACGTCTTTGGATTCAAACTTTTCTAACAATACCCCTTCTTTCATTATACCAATGTGTGTACCTGTGTCTTTTGCTCTAAAAAGATCATGTGTTGCCATTAATGTGGTTACTCCTCTTTCTTTCATATTTAATAATAGTTCAGAAAATTCATTACTGGCTTTGGGATCTAATCCAGATGTAGGCTCGTCTAGAAGTAATACTTTTGCTCCTCGAGCTCGGGCCAGTGCAATGCCCACTTTTTGGCGCATTCCTTTAGAGTAACTACTTACTCTTTTACGTATAAAATCTTTCTGCAAGCCAGATTGTGTTAATAATTCTTCCAGCTCGCTTTTGTTTTGATTTCCTCCGCCTAATCCACAAAAAAAATGTAAGTTTTCTAGCCCTGTCAGATTTTTGTATAACATCAGGTTTTCGGGAATATAGGATAGCAATTGTTTGGTTTCCTTAACATGCATAGTGACATCCATATTATTGATCATAGCTTTACCATGAGTTGCATCTATAAAATTTAGAAATAGATTAATAGTGGTCGATTTCCCTGCTCCATTTGCTCCCAACAGACAAAAAATTTCTCCTTCTTTTATCGTAAGATTTAAAGATTTTAGGGCAGTGAAATCCCCATATTTTTTTGTTAAATCAATTGCTTCAAGCATTTTCACATTATTTTAGAGTGATTAACCCTGTTATATAACCACTGGTACTTTTCATTTTCTTTGAAACATTACCCGAACTAATTTCATAACTGTACAAGGCATCTTCTTCTGTACCTGCAATGGCAAAAAGAACCTCATCATCAGAAACTTGTTTCATGAATGATGTTCGGGATGCTGCAAATGTATTAGGTAGAGAGGCTTCTAAATCCCCTAAATCTTGCGCCTTAGAAAGATCAATTTTTCGATACCTAAAAGCAGGATTAGCTCCATCTGTACCAAAAAAGTTATCATCATTTTCGGAAACGGTAGTACATACCATTCCATCACTAAAATGATATAACCCAAAACACGTATTACCAGTGGCAGCTTTGAGATCGAAAAAATAATCTGCGTCAAATTCTGTTTCTCCTGCTTTGATTCTAAGAACACCACTAGGTTTACCACTAAACAGTCCCGAAGCTTGAACATAAATATTTCCTTGAGCATCGGTAGTCATAATTTCGGCAGTAAGTGTGTTAAAAAGTGTGGCTGTACGATCATCTGTTATAATTTTACTTAAGGAGTTTGTATTTAAATCTACCACGGCAATCTTAGCAGAACCTGATCCTCCAAAATCATTAAGTGCGATAAATAAATTAGTATCTCTTATGATCATATCGGAGTAAAAAAGACCATCGCCAGCATCTTTTAAATTTATTTCTCCTGTAATTCTCATCGTAGCAGGGTTAAATTGAATAACTTTAGATATCCCTCCTCCAACTGTAGCGTAACCTGTAGTTTCATTAAGGATCTCGAGAGAAGAAAAAGAATTAGATCCCGGAATTATTATTTCTTGATCCAAAACAGCTTTGCCAGTTTTATCAAACACAAATTTTTTCATAGTTGCGGGAGCACCAAAACCTGCTGTAAACATCGCTTTTCCGTCTGAGTATATAGAAGAAAACTGTCCTACCTCTGTACCATTGGCATTGTCTATCGAAGGTTTATTAAGATCTGTAAGTCCTTGTAAAAATGTAGTTTTTACATCTCCTGCACCCGATACTATGGCCAGGCCATGGTTTATTTTTACTGTCGTTTCTTCTGGAGGAATAGAATTATCGTCGCTTTTACATCCTGATAGTATACTTATTGTTACAAAAATGAATCCTGTAAAAAGTATATGTGCTGCTTTTTTTAATTTGTTCGTGTTCATTACTATAGTTTTTGTATTATGATTTAAATAGTGAGGTTTTTAACTTAAGATGCCATGATCTTCCTGGTTTTTGAACTCCAAAATTATCATAGGCTTGTTGATCAAATATGTTGTGAGTTTCGAGAGTTACAGTATATTGCTTATGCCTTCCTGTGTATGCAATTCCTATATTATGAAGCCATTGAGTTGGCACGACTAGTTTATCTTCTTTTCGTCCATCAATCTCCCAATACCTAAAAAATTCTTCTACATAGCGGGTAGACCACCATACTTGTAATTGGTCATTGGGTCTCATTAAACTATTTTTGGTGATTTGAATTTCTCCGTTTCCGAATAGATACGGTTTGTTTGGTAATCGAGCTCCAAAATAGCGATCATTAGACACTCCTGAAGCTTCTTTTTTGGATCGGTTTCGCAAATCCTGAAAAGTGCCATTTAATGTAATATTTAACCATGATAATGGCCGCATACTAATTTCGCCTTCGACTCCTATGATTCTTGTTTTTAATAAATTTTGATAAGTACTCAAAACAGGAGGAGGAACCGCTTGAAGTATAATAATATTCTCTATCTCTCTAAAAAAACCATTAGCTTCTACACTCCATGTTTTTTCTTTATAACTCCCACCAAGATTAATATTATGGCTTCTTTCGGGTTTTAAATTCGGATTAGCTGCTACTGCGATACTAAAATCTCCTAAAGTTTCAATTCTATCTGGTAATCTTGTGGCATACTCATAAGATAGTTTACTTAAAAAATTACGATTAAGTCTCCATGAAAAAGATTGACTTCCTCCAAATTCTGTCCTTTGCTGTTCTACCTCATCGATTTCATTATTTTCAATTTCAAAACCTTTTGCGGTATAGTGATAGAATTTCACAGCACTGTGACTTACTATTTTTTTATCCAGAAAATCTTTTTCCAGACCTATCCCACTAACAATTTTATTGATATGCACAGGGTTTTTATAGTAATCATTTCCGTAAAACGCAGCTGCAACGGGATCTTCTCCCGATCGTTCAAAAAAAGAAGTCACTCCATTAAAGAGAATTCGTGAAGTAGTATTAACATTATATTGAAGATTAATTCTTCCCGAAATATTATCTCCGGTAAGTTTTAATTTATTTTGAGAAGGTGTAATCTCACCTCCAGAGGTTCTCTGCCCAATAACTTCTCCTCTCCAATTGTATATATTAAGTGTTGTATCATTAAAATTGGTAATGATTCTATTGTACCCTATGTATAGATTAGCATCAAGATTTTTTATAAGGCCTTTTTTTTCATATTGTAATGCATTATTATATACAGATACTTTGTTAAGGGCTTCTCCGTAAGGTTGTCTCATTTCGAAATTATGCTGAATCTCATCATATAAATTTGCATAAGAAAAATTGAGTGCTATATAATCTGCCCAGGATTGGTCTATCAACCCTACATCTCCTTTTATCATATAGCTTCTAAAAGCATCATGAAATTTTTTTGCTGAAATTGATTCTGGATTACCTTGTTCATTAATAAGTGTTACATCGTTTAGTGTGTAATTATTGTCTGAATATGTATAATACCCTGTTAACCCTGCTGTTAAACCAGAGGGCATTACTTTTCTCGCATTTACTGTTGCCTGCCATGTATTAAATGAACTATATGCTACAGATGTGTCAAAAAAATCATACTTCTCTTTTCTTGTAACTATGTTAATAGCGCCTCCTAATGCATCTGCACCCATACTTACAGGAACCGCACCTTTATATACTTCCATTCGTTTAATAAGGTTAACAGGAAGCATAGCCAGAGAGGGGCCTATTCCTAATTCTTCTACTGGAAGTAAAAAATCCATAGGAACTCCATTCACAAATAGTTTTACTTGCCTGCCGCTTAACCCTTGAATAGATACTTCAGTGGCATTTCCAACTCCCCCACTCTGTCTTATTTGTACTCCGGGCACTGTACCTAAAAGATCAGATGTAGTAACAGATCTATTATTAAGTTTTCTGGCTTCGATAACAGATACTGTTGTCGTACTATTTTTAATTTTTGTTGCTTCTGATGTGCTCAATAGTGTTACTTCACCTAATTCATCGAGTTGTTTAGCAAGGCGAATTGTTACTTTTATTTTGGGTTGATTTTTAAGTAATGTTATCGTTTTTTGTTGTGTTTGGTATCCTATATGGGATATTACAATTTGGTAATCCCCCGATCTTAAATGTTCTATTCTAAAGGCTCCTGAAGTATCGGATACGGTACTTTTATTCATTTCTGGAATATATATATGGGCAGTAGATAAAGGGTTTCCTTTTTCATTGGTTATTGTACCAGAAATTACCCCTTCCTGACCTATAGAAATGATTGGGATTAGTAAAAAAACAATTATAAGATATGAGATATATTGCATATAGAAGTAGTAGACGATTTATTGTATTTAATTATGTATTCTGATTTTTTAAGAATAGAATGTCATTTGTTATAAAGTAATTTCCTGAATCAATTCTTCTGAATTCATTTCCTCAAAAATCACTTTTTCTTTCTCAGACATTTGATCTTTATGAAGTAACCCATTTGATCTATCCCATAATTGTTTTGTTTCTGCAGTTAATTGATAGGCTTCATCTTTATCCTTTTTTAGCAAACAGGTTAACCCATTATTTTTACGTAGTTCAAGTATTTGTTGGTTTCGTAATAGATAAGATGATGATAAATTGGTTAGAGAGATCACTTCTCTTTCTTCATTGTACAATAAAAATTCTTGGTCTGAATAAAGTTCTAGTATTGTTTCTTGTAGGGGTTCGATTTCAAAAACACGTACTTTAGTTTTTAGTTCTTCTTGTGTATTTTGATAACATTCAACAATCTTTACAGGAGTTTTCTCTGGTGAATGATTCATAATTACAGCTTTCTTTTGTTCACCTTCAATAATATTGTTCAGTGTTATTTTTTCAACAAAAAAGAAATCATCAACTGCTGTTTTAGAATACCTTATTTCTCCAGAACTGTGTACTTCTGAAATAAGTGTGTATTTCCCTAAAGGTGCATTGTTAGGGATGGTATATGTAAAATAATAGTGTCTTCCGGATTGAATATTCTTGAGTATTTGTATTAATTGTTCTCTCTTACAAGCTCCACTCAAATAATCTGCTAATAACAGTAACGGAACATTTTTATTTAAATATTTAAGTGATCGTTCTTCTTCTTGTGTTACTTCGTTTATAGGGTTTGGTAATCCCAAAACATGTTCTTCAAAAAGCATAGTAACATTTCCGTTAGGATCTTTAACACCTATTCTAACCCACGGAAACACGTGTACATTTTTTAAGGCAGAGACATTAAAGTTCCAGTGAATAGTCACAGTCTTACCGGGGATAGCTCTTTTTGGAAAAATACTCATGACTATTTTCTTAGTGCTTTAAGCTGTTCTTTACTATATTGATTTGCATACTGCCTGAACCATTTTTCAACTGTTTTTTCGCCTAAATAATCATAGGTTACAGATAGTAAAAATTCTAACTTTTGTAAATACTCTTTTTTAGCTTTTTCTGGGTCTTTCATCATATTTTTCTTACGATCTTCTTTTTCCTTTTTTGAAGCGGGAACATGATGAAAATAAGTTGTGTTAAAGTATTCCTTACTAAACTCATGATATTGAGGAGTGAAAAGGATCATATTATGCCACATTTCGTCGATAATCAAAAGATCATCTGGTATAAAAACTCCTGGAATCTGACTTATGAATAGAAACTTGAGGGTTTCATTAAAAATATCCTGTACTTCTTCGACTTCTAACTGGTACATATCATTAAACCTCGAAATAATGTCTTCGTTTCTAAACTGAAGAATATTTGCTAGTTGTTTTTTATCTAATTTTTTCATGGTTAAAATGTTTCCTTAAAACGGTAGTACGACAAATCGTACTACCGCAATACAATGTCTACAATGTAGATGAACAATGTCCACAGTTACTACAATGCGTACCTCCAACTGGATTTGCTGATTTTTCGGCCAGAATCTGAGAGATTAGTGCTTCTTTGTTAATTTTCATGATTACATAAATTAAGATTATACCTACTCTATTTTTTAAGGTTTTCGGCTCGCCCTTTGTTGCAACAGTGTTGCAATATAGAGAACCTGTTTTTCAGAAGCAACAATGTTGCATTTAAAGAAATGTTAAAAAAATAATTTCAATTGTTAATGGCTTAGTGCCATTTTTCGATAAATTTTCGAAACTTTATGTTATTACCCGATCGATAAAATCTTGTAAATACTTTAATAATGATTCCCTTATCTTAGTATATTCTTCGTTTTGATTACGCCAAATTTTAATACGCTTAAATTGGGTTATCAAAGCTCTTTTATCATTTTAAATTATACTTTTTGGGTAATACATTGAGAGAGTTAATTTTATTTGTAGGATTGAAATATATTAATTGATTTATAATAAATAAAGTTTTAGCGATATATGCAGATAATAATTTAAAATTTCTAATATTTTATTATAATTTACTTTAAAGTTATGCGTTAATTACAATTAATCAACTTTTAGTGGTTTGCATAATTTTTCTAAACACACAACAGGTCAAAACACTATCCAACTTAGACCACAAACAACTCATTATCAAATCACTAAATCCACAAAAACTCTTAAAAACCAACATTCACAATATGCAAATTAAAAAACAATACAAGGGGATTATTTTTGATTTAGACGGAACCCTTTTAAATACATTAGGAACATATAGCCATATCATGAATGCACTTTTGGAAAAAAATAAATTTCCGATTCATACCATGAAAAACTATCGTGAATTTATTGGAAACGGTGCAAAAAATTTTATAACCTTATCCATCCCTTCTGAGCATAGAACTGAAGAATTGATAGCGCATTTGCTCCATGAATTCCATTTGCAATATGAAGATTTATACACCCAACATTCTGAAACATATGCTGGCATAATGGATGTACTAATAGATTTACAATCTGCCGGAATAACACTCGCTCTATTATCTAATAAATTACATGATTTAACTCTTAAATGCGCAGGCCATTTTTTCCCAGATATCAAATTCAGTCATATTATAGGTCAGTCTGAGAAATACAAAAAACCAGATCCCAGTGGGGTTTTAGATCTATCGAAATTGTTAAAAATCCCTCTAGACCAATTGGTATTTGTTGGTGATACAGATGTTGATATACTTACAGCTAAAAATGCAGGCGTTGATAGCATTGCAGTAACATGGGGATTTAGAGATGAAAAAAACTTGGTATCCTTATCTCCTAATTACATAATAAGAAGTCCTAAAGAACTCATAGAATTCCTACCATTTTCTAAACAAATCTAAACAGCCTTAACACATTTTTTTCGGAATGTGATATTCTGTCTTCTTGATATTACATCAAATAAACTTTAATTTTTCTCAAAAAAAACTCTATTCACCTATATCATAGCACGATACAGATAAATAAAGTTCTTTTTGTGCACAAAATTACTATAGAAGTCGAACTAGAATTTCATCACTTAAAAATATAGTATAAGTCTCAAAAAAAATTCAACTTGTAGTCGTAAGTCTCTACCTTGCAGAAAGATTCTTATATAGAAGCTATTGCTAGTTATTGGTTTTATTAATTATTTTTAGTTCTCTTACTGTCTTCCCTCCAACGGCCATGTCATCATCCGGGATTTCTTTTATTGAAACTAGAAATAATTTTTTTGGAACACCTGTAATATCTGCTGATATTTCGGTTAATTGTTCAATTAGTTTCTGCTTAATTTCTTTTTCGAGTTTAGTTGATTCAAATGATATATATGGCATATTGTTTAGATTTTTGTTTTTAGAATAAAACAGTTTATATTAAGTTTCTATTTTGTCTTTCGTATTATACTTTGCTTATTATTTTGCACTTCCCGCCCGTTTTTAGATTGGCATTAAAAGTCGAACTTTTGGTATTTTTACTTACACGTATTTAGGGATGATACCATCTTAAAGTTAAACATAGTATTGCTATTAGCAAGATTTTGGGTTGGAATATCTTGATAAATGCTCCAATGTGCTACGATCTTTTCTTCTTCTAATCTAAACAGATCATATATTGCAGAATTTTTTCCGGCAAGAGCTCCTTCACTAATGGATAGAACAAAGTTCCCTTCTCCAAAAACGGCATGCTGTTTTTTATAACGAGGAAAAAGTGATTCATCTTGAATTGCCTGAATAAGATTCTGAATTCCATCGGCAAATCCTATATTATGTTGATGGAAATTAGTTTGAAAAAAATTAGGTATGATCTCTATTATCGTTTCTACATTTTCGTGTGTTAGTGTATTAAATAGCTCGGTGATTATAGATTTATTACTTTCTGTTTTCTTTAGGTCTTTTATTTCGGTCTCACCATCAAATAAAGATCTACCCGATAAGTTTGGAGAAGTTATTGCTGTCATAACATTCCAGTGTTCGGCAATTAATCCATTATAATCAAAACGAATGATATGAAAAGCTACTGCTTCATTAAACCCAAAAGGAGTAGCATTCATCCATTTGTGATGCATAATTATGTACTGATCATCTTCTAGCATGCGAATATTTTCAATTTTACTACCATACTCTTTTAATTTTGGTATCATAGAAATAAAAGCTGCTCTTCCCGACGGAACCCTTGGATTGTGTTGGATATAGTTTTCATGAACCATTTTCTCTATTATTGATTCATTGTACTGGCTAACTGCAGTATGATATGCTTTAGCCTTTTCTTTATTGTTCATATGCTTTTTCTTTATAAGTTGATCTACATTTTTGTATGTGGTTAAATTAAAATATCGCAATGATGAGATATATTAACCCGTTGTACATTTTAGGTTTTTTAATTCGTCAATTCGAGCGTAATCGACAGGCTATTCCGGAAAACCACTCGAATTGACGTTTTTTTATGTACATCACTAATGAGACACTATTTTTTGAATATTTACGAACAAGGTCTTTAATTAAAGAATCTGTTTGATCTAGTGAACCGACAGATTCGATATAAGAATCTGGTCTTACCAAAATAGTCTGATCTTTATAGTATTTACTTTCTGTCCAGAGTCCATGTTGTGAATCATTGGAATGAATTTGTATTACTTTCACAAAATCTGGTAATTCTAAATCTATTTTTTGATTGCCAAAATAGAGAAGCGTAAACTTGGTATAATCAAGAAGAGAATATAATTGGCTTTTTTCTTCTCCCTGGTTGACTTCGATATCATAAACTCTTGTTCCTGCCATTCCATTTTCACTATAGCGAATACCCATACCTGTAATATTTCCGGCTCTCTTTTCTACAATCTTAACATAATCTTTTGCATGGGTACCAGAGCTTGAATATTTTGTAGAACGAACAAGTTCTCCAGAACTCTGAATTACACTAAGAGCAACTGGTTTTCTCTCGCTTTCATATAAATTGAGCAAACTTTGATCAGCACCGTGATTTTTTATCATATTCAATTTCCAAATTAAGTTAAATGAATCTGCCAGACCGGTATTTAAACCTTGTCCTCCATTCACAGAATGAATATGACAAGCATCTCCCGCCAGAATTACGCGATCTTGAATAAGATAGTTTTCTGCAACAGATTCTTTTACAGAAAATTGAGAAAACCAGATCAGCTCTTTTATCTTAACTGTATGTGGTGCCATCGCGAAGTTAATTTTTTCCATAGCATCTTCTATGACAAAATCTTTGCGATCCATTCTAATATAGAACCTATCAATATTTCCTTCTCTGGGAATCCAGGCAACATCTGATGTTTCTGATTGGAAAACTATAATTTCGGGTACTTTTGTAAAATCAGTTTCGAATACTGCATCAATTACTGCCCATACAATTTGAGGGCGTGTAATCTCGAAAGGTATATTAAAGTAGTTACGAACAAACGAATGAGAGCCATCTGCTCCTATAAGATAATCTGATTTTATTACATCTCCATTAGAAAGAGTACTGATACACCCTTCATCTGTAACCTGAATATCTTCTAATGTTGTTTGTCTTACTACAGGCGCATTAATTAATGTAAGTTTTTCATCTAAGAGTTTCTCTACAAATGCTTGTCCCAGCATCAAAAAATGTTTATGAAAACAACCTTCAAGCTCATCCCACCAATACGATTGTCGTGATACAAACTTTCCCTTTTCCCATATTGAACTTGTATTACAGGGTAAACCCAGAGGGTAGAGTTCTTTGAATAAATCAGCAACTTCAAGTAGCTGTAGTGTTCTTGCATTAAGAGCATCTGCTCTTCCTACTTCTAGCGGGCCTTCAGATTTATCTATAATCATTGTTTTTAATCCCGAAAGCTCTGCTAGATATGCACAAGCTAGCCCAACTGGTCCAGCCCCTACAATAAAAATATCTGTTTCTTTTGTTATCATTTTGTATATATAAGATGTGGATTATCTGGAGTTTTCCCTAGTAATTGTACTCTCCTAAGGTGTCTGGGAGCGCCTTTGGTAAAAGGTTCGCGACCATGTAATAAAGTGCTATTATCAGAAAATACAATATCTCCAGTTTCCCACCGATGTGTATAGAGATATTCTGGAGCGTAGAGCGTTTTATTAAGGTTTTGAAGAAAATCTCCAACTTCTTGTTCTGGAATCCCCTCGACTTCAAAGCCAGGATGATTAACAAACGATTCATCGCTATGATTTGGAGGTTCGCAATAGCGAATTACAGAGTATTCTTTTTCTTGGTGTTTATTAAGAAGCGGAGCAATCGTTTTGCTATCATAAAACTCCATTTTTCGTGAATACACACAACTTACTTTACTCCAAGATTCTTTAGTATTTTCTGAGATTTCTTCTAAAATCATTTTTGTATTGGTAAAAGTTGTGCCTCCTCCATTATCAATTCCGGGTGAACTTACACAATGAAACACTTGCGTTTCAGGTACTTGTTTACGATACATACCATCCCAATGAAGAGGGATATAAGTATTGTCGAAAATATGGTCTTCGGGATTATCCTGAACAACAAGTTCCAGAACTTTTCCGAAAGGCCACAAACAAATTTCTCCAAATTTTTCACAATAGTCAGAGAAATCTTCGGCGCTGTCAAAGCTTCGAAATCCTCTCAAAGCAATTAGATGTTCATTTGATAGCACACTTCTCAATTCGTTTATATCTAAATCCCGAATATCTTCCTTTCCGTTAATCGGTTCAATTAATAAACCAAATGGATTTAATTTTGTGGTTCTAAAATTCATATTTTACTCTTTTAACTTTGTTATTCTACATTAGCATTCTACGCCTTAATTTTGAGGCATTAACTCGTAGTGGCTAGAGTGTCCGTTTTCGTCCTGAACTAATTTTGCATTTAACTTTTTAACTTCCCGGTGCTTCATAAGTATAAATTCGTTTCCAGTTTGTACAGCAACCCCGTGCCAGGGTGTCATCCATGTTTCTCTTCCAAGAAGTTGAATTCCAATTTTCTTAGAACCGCAGATCTGCGGGTGTATCGATAGACGTATTGCTTCTGGAAATTTTTCTGCAATCAAATCGGTCCAGGCATTACTTCTTATAATCGCCTGATAGGCTTTTACTTTACATTCTTTTTGGATTGAGCTTTTAGATCTTGTTTGTCCAGGAAACATTAAATCTTCAACAAGAAAGCGTGTAAGCCCTCGATACATGCGATTAGCTTCTTTTTCTTCTGCATTGTTCGACCCTGTTCCTCCTTTTTTCACTTTATCTTTTAAACTATCCAGGTCTTGTCCATATTTTTTTACAAGTTCATAACGAGCTTGATCAAAATCACTGTTAATATCTATATCATCGAGATTAAAAGTAGAAAGCGCTTTAAGGTTTAACTCTTCGATAAGGCGATCAATTTCAATTTGATAAGAAGTTACATGCTTTTCAGAGATTCCTACAATATCGCTAAAAACTCTACCATCTGAACATATAATTAACTCTGCTCCTGGTTCGTAAATACTTTGAATTTGTTGGCAGAGATCATTTAAAAATGTAAGAGCCTGCTTTTCTGCCATGTCGGGAAGATATCCTAAAACTTTTGCCGGATTAGGAGATTTACCAGGAAATGCCGGTAAGACAAATCTAATTTTCTTTTTTTGCTTAATGGCCATAGAAACTTTATCCAAGTGTGGTTTATGACAACTTAGGCAAGCGGGTGAATCACAGCTATCTTCGGATATCATCATTCGCCGAAATTGCATGACTTTGGTTAAAATATTTCTCGCCTGATCTGTAACTTGGTCAGAATGACTAAATGATGTGTAAGATTTACTTAGTTCATTATCTAAAATTTTCATAATAAGGTTTTAAGAATTAATTTTCTATTTTACGTGTCGATTTTTCTCATCATAAATTATTTTAATCTGTGTTCATTATGGTATATATAAAACTCTATACAGAAAGGATATTACTATCCTAACCAGTAAGGTTTATCCATATACTCTCCTTCTGCAATCATTTTTTAACGATAGCTAATCCTTCTTAAGTTTCTTTTATAATAACAAAGACTTCTTCTCCTATAAATAGAGTTTTGTGGTTTCGCTATTTTC
Source organism: Aquimarina sp. EL_43 (assembly GCF_943422735.1). Lineage (NCBI taxonomy): Bacteria > Pseudomonadati > Bacteroidota > Flavobacteriia > Flavobacteriales > Flavobacteriaceae > Aquimarina > Aquimarina sp. EL_43. The sequence continues at coordinate 165,354 of NZ_CALSBR010000001.1, forward strand.
AAGAATATTTACTATTTCCTGGTACTACCAAATACTATCTAGTATCACCAATGTTATTTTTTAAAATGCAATTCTTGATTGCAGTTTTATATTTTCTGCAATTCATACATTAGCCGTACGATTCGAATTAAATCAAAACGATAAAATGTTGTCTCTTCTTTATAAAAAAAAGCAACCTTATTCCTAAACTATTTAATCTAATAACAGAAAGCCTCTGCTATTGTCTAAACACCATACATTTTTTAGTATACATACTATAATTTTATGTACTGAACTCATCTTTATTGAAAGCATGAGTATTTATCTAAATCAATATTTATTAAATATTAAAACGTTGCATATCTTATAAGATCGTCTTATCAAGGTCGTCTTTTTTGAATCTAACTTTTATAAAAATCAGTATACAAGAGTATATTTAGTGATTTTTATTTTTCTAATTAGTGATTAGTATCCGATAACAAAACGGATATATTTTTAATCAAATATGCTATATTTTATAATTCAATATGATGTATTTATCTGTCATTTCGGATATAAATATAGTCTAATTTTTAACTATAAAAAATTCTCTTGGCGCTTTTGCGACTGCTACCAGAATATAACTCGTTTTCTATTATAATAGTATAACAGCTTACAAAAATATTTTAATCTATATCTGTAAGTATTTCGGTTTCTAATTTTTCTATAAGGGTTTTTAATTCCTGAATAGCATTTATATCTTTTTTATCAATTGCCATATTAATTGCAGATATAATCCTTCCTTTTATTAATTTAAGCCTATCATTTTTTGGTAAAAATAAGGGGTCTACTCCTTTAACAAATTCGATATTTCCTTTTTCATTATTATCTAATTCATCTAATTTGTTTTCTATATTTTGCAAGACGTCTTCTTGCGAAACTTTTATTTTATGTCTCAAATCAGATTCGTTAATGATAACCCAGTCTTCTATTCCTTTTACCTTAAGTAAAGTATATAAATCTGATTTCTTAATTTTTATTTCTCCCGACAATATCTGGTTTTTAAGCTTATTATTGGTTATCCCAATAAGGTCAATAGCTTTGGCAAACCTAGAATCTCTTTTGATAGTACTTTCACTTACTTTATATTGTTCTGCGAGTATTTTTGATGTTGAAGGTTCAATTTGACCCTTCGAAAGAATATTAGCATACCCTCCTTTTTTTTTCTTGACACTTAGATATTTAAGTCCTCTATAATAACTCAATTGATCGGGGTTAAGATTTCTGCGTCCTAGTTGATGGTTTATCATCCACGACTTCACTTCTTCTATCGAAGAAAAAGAAAACTTGCTTATTCTATAATCTATCTCGTTTTCTTGGCAAATTTTATACCGATTATGTCCATCTATTAATACTAAATCATCTTCTCGCTCCCAAACCGATAATGCTTCTTTACACCCTTCTAAAAGAATATTTTCTTTTAGTTGTTTAAATTCTTCTTTAGATAATGGTACAATAAACTCTTCTAATTCTTTTAAAACTCTAATATTCTCTTTGTTCATTTCTTATTTTGAGTTATTTAAAAAGTGTTCTTAGTTTATATCTTCATCTTGTTTAACGAGACCTAACTAACCATAATTCATTCATATTAAAAAAAGCAAGTTCACATCAATATTAACTACTATATTTCAATACATTAGCAAGTTTCAGAAATAAAAAACAGGCTTCCCCTTACATAACGAGATTAGTCTTGATTTTTTGAAATTGATAAAGGATTATAAGTATTCCTGTTTCAAAACTCAAAATTATAAACCTATATATGTAGTACAAAACAAAGATATAATAGAATTAGAGATTATCCCATATTTACTATTAATTGTTCCATATTCACCATTGGTTATATTCTATTTATTGCTATAAAATCTTGATTTCAACTCTAAAAACTAATCTCTTTTTGAGGTGATCAGCATAAAGTATTACAGAATTCATGCAAATCCGATATAGGCTTTAACCTACAAACGAACGAAGTCTTTTCTTACAAAATAATCATTAAGTTGTTGTTACTAAAAAACCGCAAAATAATTACGTTATCAATAAATGTGAAACAATAGTAGCACAAAAGTGCAATACAAATCATCTTGATCTTTATATTTTAGTCTTCAATTAACTTTTAAAACCTAAAAAATGATAGATACCAGATTTTATATTTACAGCACTTATTCTTTAGTTATAATAAATTAACAAATAACTTTTCTAAACAAGAAAAATATACCTCAACACAATTTTATTGGCCTAAAGAACATATAAAGATTCTGATATACTAAGGCCGTAAAACACCCTCAACTATAATGAATATTAAAGAAAAGGTTTCATTAGATTTAAAAATTGATGACAATGATCCTGATTTGATTTCGGGCTGTATAGAAATAGAGTTTCGTACAGAAAAAATAAGACATTACTTCTCTTCGATTACACTAAAAGAGACAGATTTTATTCATCTATCCTTTTTTATCGAGTGGAAAAACCGCTTATCGACATCTTGTTGTTGCTATACTGTATTTTCTGGGTCTGTAAATTTAACACAGCAACATTTTTTTGATTTAAAGTGGATGTTTGTTTGCCCAAAAAATAAGTTATCTAAAGAAGGAAAATACACACTCTATTCTAATCAAAAAAATCAATTTTCAAATTCGTATCATAACAATTACGATATTCCTTTTATTGTAAATTATGGCTAAATACATATTCTATAAGCATAGCGATTACAATGCTAAGATGTAAAGAAGTATGTTGAATAAAAATTTACATTTTTTGACACTTCTTTTACATTTTTTTTCATCGGTTACCCAGTATCTGTTTTAGTTTTACAAAAAAACATCAGCTATGAAAAAAATAATTATAGTAGTCATATTTTTTTTAATTCCTACAGCTTACGCGCAACAAGAGTTAAGAATAGATACTGGTAAAAGTATTATTAATTGGCAAGGTTCTGATCTTCTAAATTTGAATACACATAATGGAACAGTAAAATTTAAAAACGGTGTTATACGTAGAAAAGGTATTCTTATTACAGGAGGGGAATTTGAAATTGATATGAATTCTATTATCAATATAGGTGGTCAATATAATGAAATGTTGATCACCCATTTGAAGAGTGAAGATTTTTTTAATGTTAAAAAACATTCAATTGCTAAATTAGAAATTATTAATACCCGGTATATAAATGCTACAAATTTGGATGTAATTGCATATCTAACCATCAATGGTATAAGGCACATAATACAGTATCAATCTACTATTGAAAACATTAATAACCAAGTGCTGATGAAATCTAAATTTGTAATCGATAGAACATTATGGAAAATCAACTATAAATCCAAAAATTTTCTTGTTAACCTGAAGGATGATATCATATCAAACACTATTGGTTTTGAAGTATTTGTAGTAGTAAACCAGGATGGATGTTAAAAGTTTATTTATTGACCTTTACACCTTCCCACTGCACTCCCTGAAAATCCATCAAAATGTAATAATTTCCTGATTCGTTTTCCACAAATTTTATTGATTCCTCAGAAGTCTTATCTCCAAAAAACATAGTTTCGCTTTCTGGATAGAGTACTCCATTATTTTGTCCTTTCTGATATAAAAACAAACTATCTCTTTCTACTTTAAGGGTAATTAAAAGATGTCCGGCATCAACAAAATCATAAGTTCCTTCATACTTTTTAAGCACAAGAGGAGAAAGGTTGATCGATTTACGAAGTACTGCTTTTGGCATTTTTACCTTCTTGCCCTCAAGTATCTTTTCTAAATCACTTACCAATTGCTCAAAAGGAATTTCATCATAGTTTGTTAAGAAAACAATACTATAATCTTGCGAAAAATTTCTATGAATATAAGCTCGTTTACCTTTTGTACCTCCTGCATGCGAAATACTATGATCATGAATCAACGAGGCATGATCTTCTTTGTTTAAGGCAGTAAGAAATTGAGTCAAATCATCAACAGACGAATGTAAATTACCCATTCTTACTTCATCCTGTAAAAAAGAATCGACACTTTTAATGTTTTTTTCATCATCAACATAATGTCCATAGGCATAACTTTTTAAATGCCTAAGATCTGCATCAAAATTACCACCTGAGCTCTTCATTCTTAACGGTTTGAAAAAATTTTCTTTCAAAAATAAAGAATACGAACTTTTATTGGTTTTGCCTATAATATAGTATAACAACTGAAAACCTACATTAGAATATCGCATCTCAGAACCTGGCTCAAACTCTAATTCTTCCTTTGAAGCTAGAGTTACTATTTCATCTGGAGAAAGTTCTAATGTATTAGATATTGAACTATCAAATTCTCTGGGTAAACCCGAACTATTATCCATAAGATGCTGAATAGTTATACGCCCTCCATTAGGAAAACCGGGCAAATATTTACCAATGGTATCGTTACGATTAATTTTACCTTCGCTTTCTAGCTGAAGTATACTTACTTTGGCAAATAATTTAGAAACAGAACGAAGATCAAATTGGCTTTCTACATTTACATATAATTTAGACAACGTATCCAAAGAGATATTATATGCTTTTCGTAAAACAGTTTTCTTACCCTTCTTAAGTAATACCACTCCATTAAATTTCTTTAACTCGGTAAGCTTTGTTAAATACGTATCACTTTTTAGAAATAGCGAATCATTGGGCTTGTTTTCATGATTAACTTTTGAAATTTTTGTTTCTTTATTTTTAGAACATGCTACTAAAAATATGGCTAATACTAACAGTTTTAATAAAATACGAGTCATTTTCTTTTTTATTGCAAAGCAAATACAATTGGCGTATTAAAAATTGTAAAAATGGAACCTTGTCTAATGACGGAATAAAAATTCTGGTAGATCATTAAAGAATTGCATAGGTGTTACACCGCATACTTTCTTAAAATCCCGATTAAAATGTGATTGATCAAAATAATCATATGTATAACACAGTTCGGTCATAGAAATATGTTTGTTCTTAATTCTAAATTTAACCAAATCCATAATTCGTACTGTAATGATAAACTTCTTCAAACTATAAAGTACTTCTTGCTTAAAGATTCTATTTAAATATTGACGGGTTTTTTTATATTTTTCACTCAATAGATTTACCGATGTCATTCCTTTTACACTGTATATATACTCACAAACCTCTTTTACAAAAAGAGCCGAAGAACTAAGTATAAGGTTTTGGTCTTTTATAAAATCACTTGCTATAGTACACATGTCATTTATTGGCACATCATTAAATAATTGCTCTCGTACTCCTAATATGCCCGTTTTTTCAATACTTAGGTCAATAATTCCAGAAGTATCTAAGTATGAAAAAAAATGTGCATTTGCCCACGGTTGTACTTTAATTGTAAAAAAAGTAAGAGATACTTCAAATTTTAGCGTATAAGGAGGGGAAAGATCATGAATAGTAAATACTTTAAAAGGGATAGGAAGAGTGGATTGTTTCTCTCCATATGTTAGCACACTATTACATTCTTTAAAGAAAACAAAATCATAACAACAATCATCGATCACTGGCACATACTTAACCGCTGTATCCATTTTTTTTGAAAAGTAATAATATTCTTTTATCAAGTGTTGTAAGGATAAATCAGCAAGTTCACTTTTAATAATCATAGTATTGTAGTAATTGTAAACCATTAAAGCTATCAAACTTTGATAGCATGTAAATTTCACCAAAAAGTAAAATTATGGCCTTTTTTGTCACATTTTTGATCTTTTAGTTGTCATCATATAATAATACATTTATATATTAAAGAAACATATTTATTCATACATTAAAAAATCAATGTTTGATTTCAACACATATCAGGAGTTTTTATTTCCATTTGCCTATAACATTCTTGGATCTACCGACGATGCAAAAGATGCTATTCAGGATACTTTAAACACTTTTATTTCGCTTCAAAACAAAAATATAGATAACCCTAAAGCATACTTGATCAAATCGGTTATTAATACTTCGATCAATAAAAAAAATCGGCAGAAAAAATTTGTTTCAGAAAATAGTTCTCTTCCAGAACCTATTGCTACCGATACTGCTGATAATGATTTATACTTAAAAGATATCGTTTCGTACTCATTATTGATTTTATTAGATCAATTAACTGTAAAAGAAAGAGCTGTTTTTGTGCTAAAAGAAGCATTTAATTATTCTCATAATGATATTGCCGAAGTTCTTTCTAGCACTCCCGAGAATTCGAGAAAATTATTGAGTCGAGCTAAGATTAAATTAAAAAAACCCAGTCAAAAGAATCTAACCTTTACAAACAAAAAAACAGAAGAATATCTTAATAATTACAGTACTGCAATACGAGAAAGAGATATCAAAAAGTTAGAGCAACTTTTTGCCAATGATATTACCATGATTGCTGATGGTGGTGATAAAATTAAGGTTCTTAGAAATTTTACCCGCGGAAAACAGAACTGTATCCAGCTGATTCTTGAAGTTTTTAATAAATTTCAATTGCGGCAAAACATTAGATATATTAGAGTTAATCACCAACCTGCAATTGCATATTTTGACAATAATATATTATCATCTTGTCAGGTGTTTTCAATTAATCAAGATCAAAAAATTTATAAAATCAGCTCTGTGGTTGATCCAGAAAAACTTAAAAATATTGCAAAAAAGATGCGTTAGTGTCACGTTTTCATATTGTGATTTGTCATATAGGTAAATGACAAATTTATATACAATGAAAGAAGATTTTTTTAATGATACGCTAGAAAATAAAGAAGTACTAATCCTACCCAATGAAGGAGAAGCATTTACTATGAATGGCATTTCTTTTACTTTTAAACTAACCAGTGAATTATCGAATAACCAACTAGGGGTATATGAAATAGTTTTAGCACCTCGAGCCATTGGTGCCAAGTTACATTATCATAGATTTATGGATGAAACCTTTATAGTAAATAAAGGAATACTCACTCTTTTTACAGGAACTAAAGGCGATAAACATCTGATTGCCCCCGGTACCGTAGCATATGCTCCTAGATTTACCCCACACGGATTTCAAAATGACACCGACGAAGAAGTTCGGCTTACCCTACTTTTTAATCCTTCACAAAAAAGAGAAGGTTTTTTTAGAGGATTATATGAAACGCTTAACAGTGACACTATTGACCCAGAAAAATATTTAAAACTTTATAACAAATACGATAGTTTTCCTGTCGATACTTCTAATATGTTACCAATTAGAGATCATTAATTTTAAAGTGATTGGTCATATTTTCGCTTGTTTTCTTTCCTTTACCAGAGGTAAATACACTAGAATTTGATAAAAATCGATACAATTTCATAGATTATAATAGCAAACAGTATAAATTTGCAATATTGATTATATGATAAACTGTAAAAGTATTTTTGTACATACACCTTACATTAAAATATTTCAATTCATTAATAATCAATAAATTACACCAAATAAAGAAAACTTTAACAGTAAAAAATTTGCTTTACTAGACGACTGGTCATATTTTTGTCGTCCCAAAATGAGAATGATGTCGAAAACCATAAAACATGAGATCAAAGCTGATTACCTTTTAGAAAAAGGGATGGAAATCATTTGGTCTAAAGGTTACAATGGTACTAGTGTAAATGACATTGTTAAGGCAGCTGATGTTCCTAAAGGTTCTTTTTACTTTTATTTTGATAGTAAAGAAGATTTTGCAATTAAGGCTTTGGACAAATATTTTACAACACAGGTTACTCCTGCTCTAGTAATTTTACGTGACAAATCATTTTCTGCAAAACAACGTCTGATTAATTTTTATGAGTACAGAATTGAAGTAGTAAAAAAAGAATTAGAATGCAAAAATGGATGTATGGCCTGTAACCTAAGTAATGAAATGGCCGAACATAATGAAAACATAAGAGAGGCAGTCTTAGAAAAACATGATACAATAAAAGCAGAAATTATTACTGTTGCCATAGAAGCTCAAAAACAAGGAGAAATAGATGCTTCGATTGATGTAGTAAACATGGTAGATTTTATTGAAGATGCTGGTAAAGGAGCAATGACAACTATGAAAGAGACCCAAAGTGCTTATCCGATGGATAATGTAATGAATATGACCCAGCAGTTGTTTTTAAAATAATTTTTTTTGAATTATATATAGACGACCGGTCAATTGTTAACATTTAAATAATCTTAAAGTATGATGTAAACCATAATTTAGTAAATCAAACAATACAAATAGTCGACTGGTCAATTATAAAATTTAAATGTTTTTATTTTTTTTCAAAGACCATGTCCTAATATCAATACTCAAATCGTCTAAACATAAAAACTTATAATAATCTGTATCATATCAACTTGTAATGTATTACAAGTCGACTGGTCAACTAACAACTAATAATTATATGAATGCACTAAAAAAAGCAGGTAACGCTACCAATGCGTTTGCAAAGAAATGGGCAGAATTTGTAATCAAATTCAAATGGCCTGTATTAATTTCCACATTAGTCATTGCGATGGGGCTTGGTTCACAAGGTAATATGGAGTTTGATGGTGATTATCACGTATTTTTCAGTGAATCTAACCCAGAACTCGAAGCTTTTGACGCTTTGCAGGATAAATACACCAAGGATGACAATATTGTTATTGTACTTTCTCCTTCTAATGGCGATATATTTACTAAAGAGAACCTAATTGCTATAGAAGAACTTACGGCCGAAGCTTGGAACACCCCCTACTCTTCTCGTGTAGATGCAGTAACAAATTTTCAGCATACAAGTGCCCAGGGTGACGATTTATACGTAGACGATCTATCTTATGAATCTGCCTCTAAAACTGATTCAGAAATTAAATCGATTAAAGAAAAAGCATTGAAAGAACCTCTTTTGGTAAATCGTCTGCTTAATGAAAAAGGAAGTGTTACTGCAATTAATGTAACTGTACGACTACCAGGAAAAGATAGTGCCAAGGAGATACCAGAAGTGACTGCTTTTGTTAGAAAATCAATTTCTGATTTTCAAGAAAAATATCCGAATTTTCAGATACACTCATCGGGATTGGTACCTCTTAATACTGCTTTCTTCGAATCTTCAATGAGAGATATGATGTTAACCCTGATTATGTTGGTTATTGTAATCTTAACTACACTCATTCTTACAAGAAACTTTTTTAGCACCCTAGCTACGTTAATTGTTGTACTATTTTCTATTATGAGTGCAATTGGTTTTGTAGGGATTATGGGAATTAAGCTCACTCCGCCATCTTCTGTTTTCCCAACAATGATATTAACTTTGGCTGTGGCAGATAGTATTCATATCCTGATTACTATGCTCCAAAAAATGCGTAAAGATGGATATACAAAAAAGGATGCTCTTGTCGAATCTATGCGTCTTAACTTCATGCCGGTTTTCATCACCAGTTTAACTACGGTTATTGGTTTCTTAACCATGAATTTTGGGGATGTACCTCCGTTTTGGGACTTAGGAAATATTACCGCTTTTGGAATGACAATGGCCTTTTTCTATTCTACTACAGCATTACCAGCACTTATGGCAGTTCTTCCTGTAAAGGTTAAAGAAAAGAAAGGTATTCTTATAGAAAAATCGAGCTGGTATACTAATCTTGGGCATTTTGTAGCAAAACAACCTACAAAACTTGCAATAATCTCTATAATAGTAATTGGTGCCTTTACATTTCTGGCTACCAAAAATCGATTTAATGATGAGTTCATCAACTATTTTGATGAAACAGTACAATTTAGAAGTGATACTGATTATATAAGCGAAAACTTAACCGGAATTTATAATGTTGAATTCTCTGTTGGAAGTGGAGAAAGCGGAGGGATCAATAACCCAGAGTATCTTAAAAAATTAAATGATTTTGAAGATTGGCTTAACGAACAACCCGAAGTGATACATGTAAACGCATTTAGTGAGGTTGCCCGAAGAGTAAATCGATCAATGCACGGAGATAATGAATCTTATTATAGGGTTCCTAATAGTCGTGAAGAAGCAGCACAGTATTTATTGCTATATGAGCTTTCTTTACCATTTGGATTAGATCTTAATAATCAAATTAATGTAGATAAATCTGAAAGCCGAGTCACTATAACACTGCAGAATATCTCTAGTGCCGAGATGATTGCTTTTTCAAAAAGAGCCGAAAAATGGTTACAGGATAATACTCCAAAACCTATGCATACTATTGGAGTAAGCCCTACTCTTATGTTTTCTAAATTAGGCTTTAGACAAGCAGATAGCATGCTTAAAGGAAATATAATTGCGCTAATACTGATCTCTCTGGTATTAATGTTCGCACTAAGAAATTTTAAACTTGGTCTTCTAAGTATCATTCCTAATGTTACTCCAGTTTTTATCGGGTTTGGATTTTGGGCAATGTACAAAGCTCAAATTAATACAGGAATGGTTATCGTTTTCGGGATGACTCTAGGAATAATAGTAGATGATACTGTTCATTTTATGAGTAAATTCTTAAGAGCTCGAAGAGAATTAGGCTATGATGCCAGGCAAGCAGTTATCTATGCGTTTGAAACCGTCGGAAAAGCACTAGTAACTACTACAGTGGTACTCCTGGCTGGGTTTGCTGTGCTATCCACCTCATCATTCGCTTTAAATAGCTATATGGCGAGAATTACGGTTATTATTATTCTGTCGGCCTTAATTATCGACTTTATATTACTGCCCGCTCTACTAATTCTTATTAGTAAAAAAGATAAGGTTACTACAGAAACACCAGTAAAAGAATTAGAACCACAAATGCAACTTGATAAATAATAAATAAAAACAATAAAGAATCTATTACTATGAGAACATTAATTTTAGCTGGACTTGCAGTACTAAGTACTATAACTTTAACAGCACAAAATGCAGAAGAACGAGGTTTGCAAATTGCTAAAGCAGCAGATCAGGCAGATCAGGGTTTCAATAGCTCTATTGTAAACCTAAAAATGACCCTAAAAAATAAAAATGGACAAACCAGTGAACGGTTATTAATTACCCGAACTTTAGAACAAACAACAGATGGTGACAAATCTTTGATTGTTTTTAATAGCCCAAAAGATGTAAAAGGAACCTCGACATTAACTTTTACTCATAAAATTGGAGCAGATGATCAATGGCTTTTCTTACCTTCGATCAAAAGAGTAAAAAGAATATCTTCTAATAACAAATCAGGCCCATTTGTAGGTAGTGAATTTGCATATGAGGATCTTTCTTCTCAAGAAGTAGAAAAGTACAGCTACAAATTTTTGGAAGAAAAAGGAAATTTATTAATCGTAGAGCAGGATCCGGTTGATCCAAAATCTGGTTACACAAGAAGAATTGTTACTTACAATAAAGACAAAGGATATCGAATAGAAAAGGTCGAATTCTATGATCGTAAAAACTCACTACTCAAAACGCTTACCTATAGTGATTATAAATTGTATAAAGGAAAATTCTGGAGAGCATTAACTCTTCATATGGTAAATCACCAAAGTAATAAAGAAACCGTATTAAAATTTAGTGACTATAATTTTGAAGCAGCACTTGCTGATGAAGATTTTACTCAAGTTGCTCTAAAACGGGCAGGGCAATAAATTTAAATAAATGAAAAACACAAGGCTAATTTTGTGTGATATCTAATAGTAGTTCTTTTGGTTACTTTACTGAATCTTTATTGTTATCGCAACCAGGTCTTGTGTTTTTCCTTATACAAAATAAACAATAGCTATACGAATCTTTTTTAGCTTTTGCTTAATCAGATCGTATTACGCATATCAAAACCCGTTTTTTATTGCTTTACTTTTTATCATCAATATTAGAACATTGATCACAATTCTTAGTCTGGTTAAAGGCCAGAAAATAAAAAAACGAATACATGAAGATTAAATCTATCTATTACATAATTCTGCTATTATGCATTGGTAATACAATATATGCTCAAAATGAAACGGCTAAAAAGGTAAATCATGATTTTGAGTTAGAATTAGAAGGAGAATATCGTTATTTCTATAATAATGCTCTTTTTGAAGATCAGGAAGATCATTTTCCTTCTCTGGCAGTACAACCAGAATATAAAGCCGAATGGAATGCCGGATATGAAAGCATCAATTTTAAAGGTTTTTTTAGACTAGATGTTGATAATGAGCGAACACATTGGGATATACGAGAACTTTATTATCAAAAAGCTAAAAAAAACTGGGAATTTAATCTTGGACTCAAAAAGGTCTATTGGGGTGTTGCAGAAAGCAATCATTTGGTAGATATCATTAATCAAACCGATGCTGTTGAATCTTTTGATGGAGAAGAAAAATTGGGTCAACCCATGGCTCAGTTTACATGGATAACCGAAAAATTTGGAACTTTTGATTTCTTTTATCTCCCTTATCATCGTAAACGCACTTTCTCTGGTAAAAAAGGAAGATTACGGTTCCCGGTAGTAATTGATAAAGATGACCTGAATTATGAAAGTAGCGCAAAAGAATGGAGACAGGATGTTGCTATTCGCTGGAAACACTATTTTGATATTTTCGATATTGGTATCTCTCATTTTTATGGAACCGGTAGAGAGCCTCTTTTTATATTTGATACCACAGGAAATATCAATGCTTTTTATCCCGTAATACATCAAACCGGTCTAGATTTGCAAATTACCCATGACGCTTTTTTATGGAAACTAGAATCTATTTATCGCCATGCAGATGCTCAGGATTTCTTTGCTATGGTAGCTGGCCTCGAATATACATTTTCTAATATTGATGGAAATGGACTTGACATCGGAGTTCTAGGAGAGTATTTATATGACGACCGAGACGAACTAGCGCTAAATGCATTACAAAATGATGTGTTTTTCGGAAGCCGTATTGCTTTTAATGATTCCCAGGATACATCAATACTAATCGGGGGAATTACGGATCTAGAATCTAGTACTACTATTTTTAGCCTCGAAGCTTCAAGACGTTTTGGTAATAGCTGGACTGCAGCAATTGAAGCCCGTATTTTTAATGAAATTGATGATAATGAATTGATCTTATCTAATTTTAGAGAAGATAGTTTTTTTAGAATCTCTATTTCTAAATATTTCTAAAAAAACAAAAACTGTATAAATGAAAAAGCCATCCCTAGTTAACAGGATGGCTTTTATAAAAAGTTCAAAGCTTATCTATAACTAATTCTTAATACAGATAGTTTAAAGCAGTTCTGTCATAATTCGAAAATTCTCCATCTTCACCACCATCGAAGCAAGAAATCATAATAGAATCTGTATCTAAACCACTTTGTCCCCAACGATTAGCAGTTGGAGTTCCTGGAATATGGATAGCCCCTATACCAGCAGATCCTTCATTACTGTTATCACATCTTCTTCGAGCATAATCAGTATGTCTGAATCCTAAACAGTGTCCCATTTCATGACCCATCAAATGCTCCATAGCATTATTACTTAAACTGTTGCTACCTGCATTAATCTGAATCCACTTATATGGTCTTCCTCCACTAGGGAAACCAGCAGATCCTCCTGCACCCGAAGCACCATTATTATATACTACCATATCAGCACTGGTAGATGCTGCAAAAGATAGACTGAAACTTAGTGTATTATTTAATGCATTATAATTGTTAACAGCCCACTGAAGTCCTGTACGCATTTTACTGGTTAAAGCATATCCAGATCCTGTATACCCGATAATACTAATGTTTCTATTACCACTAGATACAAGGTTATTTGTTCTGTACTGCTTGTTCCCATTTTCTATTTCTGCCAGTTTTTGTTCTGCCAATTTATTAATTGCTAAAATAAGGTCGCTAGATTGTATAGCATTTTCTACTGACCCATCAGGATGTTTTACCGTTACATATTCTGCTCCAGTAGCATTCACTCCTGCATCATGTAATGCTTGAATGTGAGCTTTTGAAACTTGTTCTGTAACAGCTTCTGGTTGTGTCTCGTTAGAAACCTCTTTTTTTTCACAGGATGTTGTAAATCCTGCAACGATAGCGCAAAGCGCTAATACTTTGATTTTTTTCATTTTAATTAAGTTGAATTTGTGTAGTTATTAAAAACTAAAAATAGAGTAGTTATGCTCTATTTTAAATACAATTATGTAGAAAGCTTTGAACTTTTCTAAATTTTTGCGGTTTGAAGATATGATATTTTTTTGTAAAAATTAGTTAATTTTTTAAACTATTTGTTGTAAATACGGTAAAACCGTAAGATTCTTCTAAAGAAAATGCAAAAAACGCAATTTTAAAATAACACAAAAAATCGATCAAATACACAATTCTTATATCACCATAATATGTTAACAAGGTGTTAAAGCAAGAGATGAATAGGGATGTTAAAGAAAACTTAATTAAATATCAAAAGCATAAGATGTAGAAAGTTTTTTCCTACATATCATAAAGTTTAAGTTTTAAAAAATTACATTTTAAATATTTAACAAAAATTAAAAAAACATATTCATATGAAACAACTTTAGTATCTAATCTATTCTTAGTGACAAAATTTAGAGCATAAAAAAAGTCCATAATATGGACTTATAATGTTATAAATAGAAAAACTTTAATCTATATTCGATCACACAATCTCTGCGCTAAGACCTGCATCTAATAATTTGGAACATCGCGGTACTAATTCTTCGTAAACACCTGTTTTTACAGTACATTTTCCTTTATAGTGCACTAACATAGCACATTGCTCTGCTTGTACCGGTGTATGTTCACAAGTATAAATAAGAGTTTCTATAACATGATCAAATGTGTTTACATCATCATTATACAAAACAATCTCGTTATTGCTTTGGTCAACAGATTTTTCTAAAACTTCTTCTAAAACTTTCTCCTGGGTACTCATAAGGGGGTAATTGTTTTATGCAAATATAATAACTTAGAGTATTATATGCATTAATTAAAAGATTATTTTAACTCATAAGACGCTGCTATCCAATTATTTCTATTGAAATTTTCTATAAAATCAAGATGATTCTTTGTACATTCTTCTGTAATCATATCTAAATCTTCTTTATAAAACCCGCTCAAAAATAATTTGCCCTTGGGGCTTAAAGATTTCACATATTGTTGAATGTCATTTAGTAATATATTGCGATTGATATTAGCAATAATAACATCATATTTTTTTCCTGATAAAAGTGAGGCATCACCCTCATACGCAGTAATATCTTCACAATTATTACGCTCTACATTTTCTACGGTATTTAAATAACACCAATTATCAATATCGATAGCATCTGTAGGTCCGGCACCTCTCATTTTAGCAAGAATAGCCAAAACCCCAGTACCGCATCCCATATCCAATACTGTTTTATCATTTAGGTCAGTTTTCAAAATATGTTGGATCATCATATGTGTAGTCTCATGATGCCCTGTACCAAAAGACATTTTGGGTTCTATAATAATATCATATTTTGTATTTGGTTTTTCATGAAAAGGCGCTCTTACACTACAAATACCATCTACAACAATTGGATTAAAGTTCTTTTCCCATTCTTTGTTCCAGTTTATTTGCTCTATTTCTTCAATGGTATATTCTATATCAAACTCTCCAGAATTTAAGACATAAACACCTTCCAAAATACTCTCTTCCCATTCTATACTTTGAATAAAAGCATTAACTCCGTTTTCGGTTTCTACAAAGCTTTCGAATCCAACATATCCCAATTCTGCAATTAATATTTCTGTAGCTGGTTGTAGCGGTGAAACCTTAAAATAATACCCAATGTATTTTGTATTCGACATACTGATCTTTAATTATTTTGCAAAGTTACTCTTTTACCTTAATGTTGGTATCAAAAGTAAATCTTAAAAAAAAGCACCCCATCTTACCATGGGGTGCTTTTATGCATTCTGTTAATTCTTAAATAGCATTTACTATTGCAGAAAAATTTTCTGCATCTAATGAAGCTCCTCCTATTAATCCTCCATCTACATCGGTTTTTGCAAAAATTTCCTGAGCATTATTAGGTTTTACACTTCCACCATATAAAATAGAAACCTCATCTGCAGTTTCCTGATCATAGGTATTCGCTATGGTTTTTCTTATAAACGCGTGCATTTCCTGAGCTTGTTCTGGAGATGCAGTTTCTCCTGTTCCTATTGCCCAAACTGGTTCGTATGCAAGGATTACATTTTTCCAATCTGCTTTATCAATATGAAAAAGGCCATTTTTTAATTGCTGTTCTACAACAGAGAAATGATTATCACTTTTTCGATCTTGCAATTCTTCTCCAAAACAGAAAATTATAGTCATCTCATGTTGTAATGCTGTATTAACTTTATGAGCTAGTAATTGATCTGTTTCTCCAAAATAAGCTCTACGCTCACTATGTCCCAAAATTACAGTCTCTACTCCAATATTTTTAAGCATATCTGCAGAAATTTCTCCTGTATATGCGCCATTTTCTGCTTCATGCATATTTTGTGCGGCAACGGTAATTTCTGAGGATTTTAAAACTTCAGTTGCACTATACAGGTTGGTAAATGTAGGTGCTACAATAATTTTTGCTTCAGACGATGCTTTAAGTTTGGTTGTTAACTCAGATAGCAATGTCTTGGTTTCTGCCAGATTCTTATTCATTTTCCAGTTTCCGGCTACAATTTTTTTTCTCATTAATTTAAAATTTATGTTTTTGGTTAATAGTGTGGTTATATATTATATTAGGAGTTATTAATAGCTCAAACCCTAATTCTGGGGTCAAGCCATCCATAGATAATATCGACAAATATATTGATTAGTATAAACATAGTAGCAATGACCAATACGGCTCCCATTATTACAGGAAGATCCAATGTGTTTAGAGCATCTACAATCTCTTTACCTAATCCGTTCCACCCAAATATATATTCTACAAATACTGCTCCGGCGAGCATAGATGCAAACCATCCCGAAATTGCAGTAACAACTGGGTTTAATGAGTTTTTTAATGCATGCTTTCTTATCACCTGAAACATCGAAAGTCCTTTTGCCTTTGCCGTTCGAATATAATCCTGCCCCATCACCTCGAGTAATGAATTACGCATGAGTTGAGAAACAACAGCAAGTGGTCGAATCCCCAATACTATTGCAGGAAGAATTAGGTTTTTCCATTGGATATAACTCCCTTCACCAAAATCATCTACTTCATATAAACTACCTGTCATATTTAAATTGGTAAATTCTTGTAACACATATCCAAACAACCAGGCAAAAATAATTGCACTAAAAAAAGAAGGAACACTCATTCCTAAAGTACTTAACAACTGAATCATTTTATCTGGCCACTGATCTTTGGTCAAGGCACCTATAATTCCCAATAAAACCCCAATAATAATGGCAATACATATAGCAGAGATTGCCAAGACCGCTGTATTAGGTAACGTTTCTTTAATTACCTCACTTACTTTTTTACCACTTTTTTGAAAAGATTCTCTTAAATATGGAAATTTAAGTATTGTAGCAACATCACCTATCTTAAATAACTGGTTTCCGTTATACTTTTTAGTGTCGAAATATGAAAAATCATCAGGGTTTATACTGTGAAATGATATAGGCGAAAGATCATTTATATAATATAAATATTGCTTTGATAATGGTTTATCAAAACCGTATTTCTTCCTCACATTTTTTAGCTGTTCTTCGGTCTCATTTTGCCCGAGCATCATCTGAGCAGGATCACCGGGAAGAATTGTAAATAATAAAAAAATAACAGTCACCACTCCCAATAAAGTAAGCAAAGCATATCCTATTTTACTAATGAGATAACCGCCCATTATTGATTAGAGTTTTCTTTAATTTTTTTTACCTCTTCTAGTGTATATATTTTGTAAGGAACACCAAAGAGACGTTCGCTATATTCTTCTATGGTTTCGGTAAAACCAACTTCTTTTCTTCTTTCATTTACAGATTCTGGATCTTTAATCGGCCATATCAAAGAAATTGGTGTTTTGCTGTTAGAGTTTAATCTCGTGCCTTGCGTACCATAAATCTGTTCTAATCCTTGTTGCATTAGATGTCTATCTTCCATCATTGCTACCGATGCCATATCCAGCTCTCCTTTTTCTCCAGCTTCTTTTATAAGAGGCAAATATGCTCCTATCTTATCTGAATGCTGAATTACTAACCAAGCCGCTATATGTGTCCCTTCGCCAACCAAAGTTTTACCAGGATACCCATACTTTTTAAAAACTTCTTCTATAAATATTGTATTGGTACTATCTATTATTTTTTGTTTTTCCCAGGAAATTTCTCCAGAACTTCTTCCGTCCTGATCCAGCTTCATAATACTATCTAACTGTGCTTTTAATAACACATTAATCTTTGGTTTTGAAGGTTCTACTTTTTCCAGGTTAAGTTCCTCTGCATCATTCCAGTGTAACTTTTTTACTATAGTTCCTTTTTTAAGTTTTACAATCCCCGGGTTAGATCGCAATATAGTTTTTAAGGCTGTTTCGTCTGTAGTATAAAAATCAAAATCAAGATCATGTTGTTGTTGTACCTGCGCTATATCTTTTGGTGTAGAAGCTGTAAGACCTATCACATCATATCCTTGAGATATAGCTTTATTGGTTATTTCTTTAACTGCATAAAAGCCTTCTGCTTCACTTTTAGATAAGTTATACGCTACTATTAATATCAGATTTTCTCTTTCGAGAAATTCTGCTGTATAATCTACATCATTCTTTTCTATTGCAAAGTCATGAATTGGAGGTTCATATCCTTCATCTACTGTTTTGGTTTCAACTTCGATAAATTTACCATCTACTTTGGGGTAATCTCCACTTGTAGTAATAATTTTCTCCTCTCCGTTAACATTAAATTTCCAGTGATAAGCAAACTCTGCTTTTGGAGCTCCTTCTGGTACTTCCATCCCTTCCTGAATATTAACTCCTTCTTTATATGCTCTAAAATCAAAAGCTGGTAAATGCATTAAAACATAATACGCAAAGGCCAAACAAGCCGTAAAAGTTGCAAAAACAATCCATTTATGTGTTGCAAGAGGTTTAATTGGTGTTATATACTTTCTTCCAAAGAACAATATCAATATTAAAATCAGTAAAATCACATCTTTGGTAAAGGATTCCCAGGGAGTTAACGGTAATGCATCACCAAAACATCCGCAATCTGTAACCTTATTAAAATATGCCGAATAAAAGGTAAGAAACGTAAAAAAGGCTATCATTAATAACAATGACCATACTGTAAACTTTGGCAAGTACCCCAATAACAATGTAATACCTAATACGATTTCAAAAATCACCAAAAAAATCGCTATTAATAAAGCAAAGGGAATTAAAAATTCTAGGTTCAGTACGCCTTCACCAAAATACTCCTGAAGCTTATATGAAAACCCAACAGGGTCATTAAGCTTTATAAACCCTGAAAACAGAAAAAGTGCTGCTACAAATATTCTTGAGAAAGAAACCAATATTTTCATCTACGTATATTTTATTTTTTCAAAAAGCCGATATAGAACTAAAGTAACATCTATTTTGATTACCTATTCTTTATATGCTGACCATAATATTTTAGTATAATTTGCACAAGATAATATGATTAATTCTTGTTCCTTTTAGTTTAACAGTATTTTATATATCTATTTATTTGCCTCGCCTAAATGAATCATAGCAAATACTGCATAATTAATCATATCCTGGTAATTTGCATCGATACCTTCGCTTACCAACGTTTTTCCTTTATTATCCTCTATCTGTTTTACTCTAAGTAATTTCTGAATAATAAGATCTGTAAGAGAACTCACTCGTAAATCACGCCAGGCTTCTCCATAATCATGATTTTTATTCATCATTAATTCTTTGGTAATCCTAATATGTTTATCATACAACGTAACTGCCTCTTCTGAAGACAAATCGGGTTGTTCTGCAACTCCTTTCTCTAGTTGTATCAAAGCCATTAAACAATAATTAATAATCCCTATAAATTCTGAAACTTCACCTTCATTTACCTTACGTACTTCATTTTCCTGAAGGCTTCTAATGCGTTGTGCTTTAATAAAAATCTGATCGGTTAAGGATGGTAATCTTAGAATTCTCCACGCACTGCCATAATCTATCATCTTTTGATTAAATAGATCTCGACAATTACTAATTATGGTATCATATTGTGTGGATGTATCTTGCATAAAACTGTTGAATTTTGCGTAAATTTCGCTTTAATATGGGAATTAAAAAAATCATATCTAAAGTTTAAAAGTAAAAAACACGAAATGTGACCTCACAATTTTATAAATTCCAACCAAAATATAGGCTTGCCCCTTAAAACAATAATCATAACAAATGAAATCTCAAAAATGACAATAAATTGTAAAGGCTCATTAATCGATTTATCTACTCCAAAAATAATGGGTATTCTTAACCTAACTCCTGATTCTTTTTATGATGGAGGGAAATATAAAAATGAAAACGAGATATTAAAACAAACAGAACAAATGCTTATCGAAGGTGCTTCTTTTATTGATTTAGGTGCCTATTCTTCAAGACCAGAAGCAGATCATATTTCTATTGAAGAAGAAGAAAAAAGAATCCTACCTATAGTATCATTGTTGCTTAATGAATTTCCTGAAATCTTATTATCTATTGATACATTTAGAAGTGAAATTGCAAAAGCATGTATTGAAGCCGGAGCCGCATTAATTAATGATATTTCTGCCGGAAACTTGGATAAAAACATGATCCCAACAGTTGGTATATTAGGAGTTCCATACATCATGATGCACATGAAAGGAACTCCTCAAACCATGAAATCATTAAATCAATATGATAATCTAATTCATGAAATGAATATATATTTTGCAGAAAAAATTGCAGAAGCAAAAAAATATGGTGTGAATGATATGATTATTGATCCTGGGTTTGGTTTTGCTAAAGATATCTATCAAAATTTCGATCTTTTAAAAAACTTAAAACTCTTAGAGGTACATAATTTACCTATACTAGCTGGAGTTTCTCGAAAATCAATGATATACAAAACACTAAATAGTACTCCGCAAGAAGCACTAAATGGCACTACATCTCTTAATACTATTGCCTTGCTTAACGGGGCCTCTATCTTAAGAGTACATGATGTTAAAGAAGCTGTAGAGTGTGTTCATCTGGTAAGTGCTTATTCTAATTAAAAACTACCTACAAATGAATCTAACTCATCATTATTTTGAATACGCTGTTTTATACAGCTTTTCAAAACAAGGTTTCACTAATTTTTCTATTTTTACAAAAACACCAGACATTTGGACTTAATAAACCTAAGAATATTAGATATACTTGATATTGTACTTGTTGCCTTATTATTGTACTATATTTATAAGTTAGTTAAAGGTACTGCTGCTATCAATATTTTTATAGGAATAGTTATGATTTATCTGGTATGGAAACTTACACAATTCCTTGCCATGGAAATGTTGAGTAGCGTTTTGGGTGAATTTATTGGTGTTGGAATGTTTGCCCTAATTGTAGTTTTTCAACAAGAAATACGAAAATTCCTTTTAATGATTGGTTCTACTAATTTTGGAAGAAGGCGTAAATTTCTCAGGCAATTAAAATTTATTAGAGATGCACCCGAAGATAGTGTTACCAATGTTACCGCTATCGTAACTGCTTGTAGTGAAATGGCAAAAACTCATACCGGAGCACTTATTGTTATTAAAAGAAATACATCTCTGGATTTTGTTAAAACATCGGGAGATGCTATGGATGTTCTTGTAAATACTCCCATAATCGAAAGTATTTTTTATAAAAACAGCCCTCTTCATGATGGAGCCATGATTATAGAAGATAATAGTATAGTAGCCACCCGAGTCATTTTACCAGTTACCAATGATAATAACATGCCTTTACGTTTTGGACTAAGACATCGTGCTGCTGTAGGTATTAGTGAAAAAACTGATGCTTTAGCTCTAGTGGTAAGTGAAGAGACTGGCAAATTATCATATATCAAAAATGGGGAATTTGTGATATTTAAAACAGAAGAAGAGTTAATAGAAAAAATAAAAAGGGATTTAGTTTAATGAATAATTTAATTACTATTACCAATTGCAAAAATTGTGGGCAACAAATTGAAAGTCATAATTTTTGTCCCGATTGCGGTGCAAAAAAGATTACAAAACGAATTACTTTTAAAAATCTGATTTCAGAATTTGTCGATCGTTTTCTTAATTTGGATAATTCATTTATTAAAACATTTATTCATTTATTCACAAAACCAGAGGAAGTAATCGATGGCTATATCCATGGACTTAGAAAGCGATATGTAAATGCTTTTGGATATTTTGCTATTACCATAACGATTACAGGAGTTTATTCTTTTATAGTAAAAGATAGATTAAAAGAAATTATGCAGTTTGGGGATAATTTCACTGCACAACAAGCTGAAATACAAAGTTCGATATTTGACACCACTACCCAATACCAGTCTATGCTAAGTTTTTTAATGATTCCTTTACTAGCTTTATTGTCTCGACTGGTTTTTTTGAATTATAAAAAATATAATTTAACAGAGCATTTTGTAATCTACCTATATGGTTACTCCCATATTGTAGGGATTATGACCCTCGTTTTACTACCGTTAACATTTATGGTAGATAGTTTTATGATTGTAGGTTTAGTACAGTTCCCGGTATATATACTTTATATGGCTTATGTTTTAAAGAGGCTTTATCAAATTAGCATAAAGAAAATCCTGATCAAAACACTACTATTTCTTATTTATGGAGGAGTACTTTATTTTATTGTTGCAATAGTAGTTGTTGCACTAATGATGATATCAGGAGCCATAGAAATCCCTACCAAATAAGAACAACAAACCACTTATTCGGTTACATCTGCAAATTGTACTTCGTATAAATTTCTGTAATATCCATTTTCGATTTGGAGCAACTCATTATGATTACCTTGTTCTACAATTTTACCCTGATCCATTACAATAATTTTATCTGCTTTTTTAATGGTCGCTAATCGATGGGCAATAACAATAGAAGTTCTTCCTTTGGTAATCTTGTTTGTTGCGTTCTGAATCAACTGTTCACTATGTGAATCTATCGATGATGTAGCTTCATCTAGCACTAAAATACCCGGATTAGTAACATATGCTCTTAAAAAAGAAATAAGCTGCCTTTGTCCCGAAGAAAGCATAGCTCCTCTTTCTTTTACATTATAATGGTATCCATCTGGAAGACTCATAATAAAATCATGAATTCCTATCTCTTTTGCAGCTTGATATACTTGTTCTTCGAGAATCTCTTCATTATTTAAAGTAATATTATTAAGAATCGTATCTGCAAATAAAAACACATCCTGAAGCACTACTGCAATATGACTACGCAATGATTTTAACTCAATAGTTTTAATATCGATATCATCGATAGAAATCACTCCGCCATCTATTTCATAAAATCTGCTAAGCAAATTAATAATGGTAGATTTTCCCGCTCCTGTTGCTCCTACTATTGCTACAGTCTCCCCTACTTCAACATTAAAAGAGATTCCTTTTAATACTTCTTCATTTTCGATATAACTAAATCGTACATCATCAAATGTAATTTTACCTTTTATCTTTTCTAATAACTGTACACCACTATTCTCAATTTTAGAATCTGTATCCAAAATGGCAAACACACGATTAGCAGCTACCATTCCCATCTGTAGTGTATTGAATTTATCGGCTATCTGCCGTAAGGGTCTAAATAAAATTTGAGAGAGTTGGATAAATGCAATAACCAATCCCAGAGTGATTTCATCTCCTTGTGCAGCTTTTAATCCTCCAAACCAAACAATTAACCCTATGGTTATAGAGCTGGACATCTCTGCAATAGGAAAAAATATAGAGTTATACCAAACAGTTTTTATCCAACCTTTTTTATGTTTTTCATTAATTTCTTTAAAATTAGAATATTCAATTTCTTCTCTTGTAAACAATTGAACGATCTTCATTCCGGTAATTCGTTCCTGTACAAATGAATTAAGATTAGAAACCTGGGTTCTTACTTCCTCAAAAGCTACTTTCATCTTTTGCTGAAAAATTCGCGTAGCATACACAACCAAAGGCAATACAACAAATACCAGTAATGCAAGTTGCCAACTCTGGTAGAGCATATAACATAAGATTGCTAGCATTTTTAACAAATCACTTATAATCATAAACAATCCCTGGCTAAAAATACTGGCTATAGTTTCGATATCACTTACAGCCCGAGTCACCAATCTACCTACAGCAGACTGATCATAATATTGTTTTTTAAAACCAAGCATATGCTCAAACAATTTGACTCTAATATCCCTAATTACTTCTTGCCCTAACCAGTTAGCAAAGTAGATAAACAAGAATTGAGTGATCACATCCAGAAACAAAACTCCAAGCATTAGGCAAATAAAATAAACCAATAGTTCACCATCTTTAGGAATAATAGTTCTGTCTATTGTCTCTCTAAGTAAATAAGGATTAATAATAGACAAGATAGCCAATAAAATAGCCGAAAAACCTACAAAATAAAAAGTCAGTCGATAAGGATTAGTATATGTAATCAACCGTCTGAAAAGTTTAAAATCAAAAGCTTTACCACTCTTTTCTGCCATCTATATTGTATATATATTATTAGGGTATTCTACAGCTGTTAAGTAAAGCCCATGAGCAGGAACCGAATATCCGGCCTGACTCCGATCTTCACTTTTAATAATAGCTATTAAATCCTCATTATTTAATTTATGTTCTCCAATCTCGATAAGTGTCCCCACAATTGCTCTAACCATATTTCTAAGAAAACGATTGGCCGAAATCTTAAAAACTAATTGATTACCATGATTTTCCCAGGTCGCATTTGTGATTGTACAATTATACGTTTTTACATCGGTTTTGGACTTACTAAAGCATTTAAAATTAGTATAGTTTAACAGTAATTTAGCAGCTTCATTCATTAAATCCACATCCAATGGTTTTTTCAAATAATAAGATTTATGAATACCAAAAGGATCTTTTATTAATGAAACATGATACTCATACGACCTACTTACTGCATCAAACCTGGCATGAGCATTTTGGTGCACACGACATACACTCTGGATTGCAATTTCTGCCGGTAAAATTGCATTAAGTTTATATTTAAATTGATCTGTATCTAATATATCTCCATAATCAAAATGAGCCATAATTTGTTTTGCATGAACACCAGTATCTGTTCTTCCTGCTCCAACCACATCAATTTTATCACGTAAAATAGTAGATAACGAATTCTCAAGAACTTCCTGCACAGAAATTGCATTAGGTTGTCGTTGCCATCCATGATATGGAGTTCCGTTATATGAAAGTTCTAAAAAATATTTCATTTTACTCGCATCTATTATTTTCAATACAATTTCTTTACTTAGATTCTGTAGCTTATTTCAACAATATTATATTTTTGTATAAAAACTAAGCGCAAATATACTTTATAAAACAGAGATAGGGCTTATGGTTTAGTTCCTGTTTTTCTATTGTGCAATAACTCAATTTTATTATTCGATTTTGAAAAAAATACTTCTACTTAGCGACACCCATAGTTATATCGATTCTCGCATATTGCATTATGTTGATGAAGCCGACGAAATTTGGCATGCCGGAGATATCGGTGATCTTAAAGTAACCGATGCTATCGAAGCTTTAAAACCTCTTAGGGCCGTATACGGAAATATCGATGATGATAAAGCCCGGACTACCTATCCCTTACACCAAAGATTTAATTGCGAAGGAGTCTCTGTATGGATCACTCACATAGGAGGGTATCCCCCAAAATACAATATAAACACTCGAGATGAGATTAAATCAAACCCTCCTCAATTATTTATCTGTGGTCATTCACATATTCTAAAAGTAATACCCGATAAAAAAAATGGGGTATTACATATGAATCCCGGCGCAGCAGGCAAACATGGGTTTCACAAAGTAAGAACAATGCTTAGGTTTACACTAGATTCTGGTAATATCGAAAACCTGGAAGTAATCGAATTAGGAAAAAAATAAAACCCGGAGTTGGCATACTCCGGGTTTTAACGCACTAATACTACTAAGATTTTAGGTTTATCGTAATCGGTCTACAGATTTTACAAGATTCTCATCCTTCTTAATAGCCTTATTGGCCATTACTAATAAAACGATAGAAATAACAGGAATGATCATCCCAATACCTTTCTCTGAAACCTGAGTTTCTCCAGATACCGTTAGTGACCAATAAACAAATACTCCTAGTAAAATAAAGTTTAATAAGATATTGATACGCCCCAATACAAATTGAAGCTTTCTATTTTTAAATAAAAAAATCGAAATCAGAGATAAAATCGCTGATCCCAAAAACATTCCTAAAAGAAATAATTCTCCTTTAGCATAAAGTGCTACATCATTAGCATCTATCCCGTAAGGTAAATACATACAAAGCCCTCCAGAAACTGCAGCAGCTAATAAAAGGTATATGGTTTGAATTCGTTGTAACATTATTTTTTTTCCTTAGAGAAAAGCAAAAATAAGAGTTTCTTTTTATAAATATGTGTAAAAAATTAAAAATAAAGTCGTATACTTGCAGCACAAAACCTGTAACCTTCTCAACTAAGGTTACTTACCTTCGAAAATAAAATTTTCCTAGATTTCTTCTTTAGAAAATTTATACCTAAAACGTAAAATTATATAACAAATATAAATGTTAGAGATTTCCGAATTAAAAGCAAAAAAGCTTCCTGAATTGCAAGAAATTGCAAAAAACCTTAATGTACCTAAGTTTCGTACCTTAAAAAAATTAGATTTAGTATATCAAATACTAGATTATCAAGCCACAAATCCTAATAAGGTAAAGCAAGTCGTAGCTGAGGATATTTCAGAAAAAACAGATTCTGAAAAACCCAAACCCAATGCTCGCCAAAGAAGGCCCCGTGCTCGCAAACCAGACGGACCTACAAATCCTGCCAAAAAAGACAACAAAGCTCCTAAAGAACAAAAAAGCGAAGTGACCAAACCGCTTCCTTCAGAGGAAACTGTTTCTAAAGAGAAAGAAAACACCGATAAAAAAAACAAACCTCACCAAAATAGAGACGATAAAAAGGACAATCGAAACAGAGGTAATGATAAGTCTCAACAAAATAAATCTCGAAGTAACAATCCTAATAACGCTAATAAAAAGGAGAACGGAAATCGAGACAATAGAAATCGATATAAAGAACCAGATTTTGAGTTTGATGCTATAATCGAAAGTGAAGGCGTATTAGACATTATGCAAGATGGATATGGCTTTTTAAGATCTAGTGACTACAACTATCTTTCTTCTCCAGATGATATCTATGTATCACAATCGCAAATCAGACTTTTCGGACTTAAAACAGGTGATACTGTATTAGGGCAAGTAAGACCTCCTAAAGAAGGTGAAAAATATTTCCCTCTTATTAAGGTAAATAAAATCAACGGTCTTGATCCGCAAGTAGTTCGCGATAGAGTTTCTTTTGAGCATTTGACTCCCCTATTTCCGCAAGAAAAATTTAATATTGCAGAAAGACAAAGTACAATCTCTACCAGGATAATGGATTTGTTTGCTCCTATCGGAAAAGGACAACGTGGTATGATAGTATCACAACCTAAAACAGGTAAGACCATGCTACTTAAGGATGTTGCTAATGCTATTGCAGCAAATCATCCCGAAGTATACCAAATGATCCTTCTTATAGATGAAAGACCTGAAGAAGTTACAGATATGCAGCGTAATGTAAAAGGAGAAGTAATTGCTTCTACCTTTGACAAAGAAGCTAACGAGCATGTAAAAGTAGCTAACATCGTATTGGAAAAAGCAAAAAGATTAGTCGAATGTGGTCACGATGTAGTCATTCTATTAGATTCAATCACAAGACTAGCCAGAGCATACAACACAGTACAACCTGCTAGTGGAAAAATATTAAGTGGTGGTGTAGATGCTAATGCTTTACACAAACCAAAACGTTTCTTTGGTGCTGCACGTAACATAGAAAATGGAGGTTCATTAACTATTATCGCAACAGCATTAACAGAAACAGGTTCTAAAATGGATGAAGTAATCTTTGAAGAATTCAAAGGAACTGGTAACATGGAACTACAATTAGATCGTAAAATCTCTAATCGTAGAATTTTCCCTGCTATTGACCTTACATCTTCTAGTACTCGTCGAGATGACATTCTATTAGACGAAACTACTATTCAAAGAATGTGGGTAATGCGAAAATATCTTGCAGATATGAACCCAGTAGAAGCAATGGAATTTATTAATGAACGTTTTAAGCAAACAAGAAATAATGACGAGTTCCTTATTTCTATGAACGGATAACAATACATTTATAATAAATATCGAAGGCGGCTATCAATATTAATTGATAGCCGCCTTTGCATTATCATATTATTTTATCACTTTTAATAAATAAACTGAAAGTTTTCTAAGAAGAAATTGACCAAGTGTTAAAACTTAATATATCATGAAAAATATACTATATATAATATGGAGTGCTGTTTTATTATTCTCGAGCTGTCAAAGTAATAGTCAATCAGTTAATAATAAAAAAGAAGTCACAAAAAACGAAAACATCACAGCAGTGAGAGTTAAACCTGTCGACGGTATAGAAAGAGCTTATTTTGCCAGTGGATGTTTTTGGTGTGTCGAAGCTATTTACGAAAGCGTAAAAGGCGTTAAAGAATCTATCTCTGGTTACTCAGGAGGCCATACCAAAAACCCAACATACCAATCAAGTAATACTGGGCGAACAGGACATGCCGAAGCTGTAGAAATCATTTATGACCCAAAAATTGTTTCTTTCTCAACTTTGGTAGATGTATATTTTGGATCACAAAATCCAACTCAAGTTAATGGACAAGGCCCAGATCATGGCTCACAATACAGATCGATTATCTTTTACCAAAACGAAGAGCAGAAAAAAATAATTGAAGACAAGAAAGAAGCATTAGGTAAAAAACTAAACCGAAGAATCGCAGCAGAAGTGTTGCCATTTCAAAAATTCTGGGAAGGAGAAGCTTATCATCAGGATTATGAAAAAAGAAATCCAGGCAACCCCTACATACGTAATATATCTGTTCCCAGATTAAAAAGATTTCAAGCAAAATTCCCTAATCTTATTAAAGAAAAACATTAAAATTTGTTCACATATGAATCTAAGTATAGGGTTTGACATTATAATTAAAGCGCGCAAACCCCTTGTTAAACCTATGTTAAAACAGGATAGAGCCTTGTACTTATCAAATTAAACATTTTTCACATTTACATATATCTATAACACATGACTTACAAAACCGACAATGCTATCTAAAAATCACAATTAAATCGGTTGTATTGTCAAAAAAAATCGTTGAAAAACACAAAATGATGGAAATAAATTGTTATTTTTATTGAAATAAAATGAAAACAAGTTGTGTTTTTCATATTAAAACATTACTTTTGAGTCTGATTTAATGGTTTTCTTTTCAGTATTTTAATCGAAAGTATTGAAGTTTTGCTAGAGCAAAAACACATTAACTTATTGAAAAACAAATCATTACAGATCAAATTGTTCTTTAAAAAATTGTAATTCTTTTAATGTTTATTAGATTGTATTAAAAGAAGAAATTAGAGCTAAAATATTTTTGGCACCTTTTTTGAAGATCGATTTTTGACGGTAAATTATGTTTTTTTATAAATTTTTAATTAAAGAAATAGTAATATTAAATTTGAATTATAACCCAATCTACTTAAAACAAGCGATATGAAGTCTATTTTTACATTTATTCTGCTTTTGGTGATTACTTTCTCGTCTGCTCATGCTCAGGATGGGCAATACTTAATGTCTTCTAATAAATTAGAAGTTCGAAGTGGTCCAGGCCTACAATTTAATACCATCGCCGAGGTTCCTCAAGGAACTCAGGTGTATGTAATGAGCTCTAATTACGGAGAATGGAGTGCAATACAGTTCAAGAAAATGAACGGATTTGTACTTAGTAAGCTATTAACCGAGGATAGCCGAATTGCAGATGCAGAAAGAGCTGCTCAAGAAGCAGCAGCAAAAAGAGAAGCTGCAAAACAAGCAGCAGCACGAGCAATTGCACAGGCAGAAGCTGCCAAAAAAGCTGCAGAAGAAGCAGCAAGAAAAGCAATTGCTGACGCAGAACGTCTAAAAAGAGAAGCAGAAGCAGCTGCAGCAAAAGCTATTGCAGATGCAGAAGCAGCAAAACGATCAAAAGATGTTGCTGCACAACGAGCTCTTGCAGACACAGAAGAAACAAGAAAAGCGGTAGAAGAAGCTAACAGAAGAGCTGCAAGAGGTTCGAATGTAGCCTCTAATCCTATCGAATCTACAACACCATCTTATGGTTCTAGTTCGAATACGAGCTCTCCTAAAGCTGCTTCTATAGAAGTATCTAGAGAAGATAAATACTCTAGCTGGGAGAAAAAGACATATAAGTCTGGTGCAACTCCAAAATCATTTAACTTTAAAGGTAAGTTTGATTATAAGTTAGATAACTACCTAAAAATTAAAGTAGGAAAAAATACAGAAGTTGTTATTAAGATGTACAAAATGGGTAAAACCAAAGCTGATGACCAGTTAGTACGTATAACGTATATCAACTCTAATGCTACTCAGTTTATAAGAAACATTCCAGAAGGAGAATACTACCTTAAAATTGCATATGGTAAGGAATGGAAAGAAACTACTAAGAATGGTAAAAAATTCGGAACTTTTACTAAGAATGCATTATATGAGCATAGTCAGCAAATCTTAGATTTTAACACTGTTAAAACTTCTAAAGGTATCAACGTTCCTTCTTATAATTTAGCATTAGATCTTCTTCCTAGTGGAGGTGGATATAGCACTGGTAGTGCTGATGACAACATCTCTGCAGAGAAATTTAACGCAAACTAAGAATACGATTACATACATTTTATAATCACCAAAATATAAATGTAACATATATAATAAACGCCAGGACTTTATGAGTTCTGGCGTTTATATATAAATACGATAAGGATTTTTTTTCAGAAGGAAATTCTTACATACCTAAAAAGCCAGTACATATGATCATATGTACTGGCTTTTTAGGTACTAATTATGTATTATATTAGATTAAAATATTTAAGTGATTAAAAGCATTAAAATTGAAGATTTCAAACATAGTATAGAAAAACCACATCGATATCAAGCTTTTTTAATACAGAATCTAGTCCTTCTTAACACTCTTTATAATTGTCATGCTGGATATCTATTTTCTCAGAGATCATAACAAATCAAAATTATTTGTTATTCTGGTGTCTTTCTCTTGCTAATAATGTGTTTTTAAGCAACATCGCTATTGTCATTGGCCCTACTCCCCCAGGAACGGGAGTAATAAAAGATGCTTTTTTACTTACATTTTCAAAATCTACATCCCCAACAATCCTATATCCTTTTGGGCTGGATTCATCAGAAACTCTTGTAATTCCAACATCAATAACAACCGCATTTTCTTTCACCATCTCAGCTTTCAAAAAATTAGGAACTCCCAAAGCAGAAATAACAATATCTGCCTGAGCAATGATTTGCTCAATATTTTTGGTATGACTATGGGTTAATGTTACTGTAGAATTACCAGGAGAACCTTTTCTTCCCATTAAGATACTAATTGGTCTACCCACAATATGACTTCGACCAATTACTACAGTATGTTTTCCTTTAGTTTCTACATTGTAGCGTTCTAATAATTCTAAAATACCAAACGGAGTAGCAGAAATAAAAGCTGGCATCTCTAGCGCCATTCTTCCAAAATTCATGGGATGAAAACCATCTACATCCTTATCAGGGTGTACCGCTAAAAGTATCTTTTGTTCATCAATCTGAGGAGGTAATGGCAATTGCACTATAAAACCATCGATATCATCATCTTCATTAAGCTCTTTAATCTTAGCTAACAGTTCTATTTCACTGGTAGTATCTGGCATCTTTACCAAAGTAGATTCAAAACCTATTCGTTCACAGGCTTTAACTTTACTACCCACATAGGTTAAACTAGCACCATCATTACCCACCAAAACTGCTGCAAGATGTGGCACTTTTTCACCACGTTCTTTCATTTTCTGAACCTCAACAGCTATTTCATCTTTAATATCGTTGCTTACTTTTTTTCCATCTAATATTTCCATGTACCTAAATTACCTGTTATTCCCCAAAAAATTATAATTATTTCATTTTACCCATCATCTGCATCATTCGTTTTCCTCCGCCACCTTGCATCATCTTCATCATCTTACTCATTTGATCAAATTGCTTTAACAACTGATTTACTTGTTGTATCGATGTTCCCGAACCTTTACCAATACGTTTCTTTCTGCTAGAATTTATAATTTGTGGTTTTGATCGTTCTTCTGGTGTCATAGAATGTATAATCGCTTCAATATGTCTAAACGCATCATCATCGATATCCATATTTTTCATCATTTTCCCCGCTCCAGGGATCATTCCGATCAAATCCTTCATATTACCCATTTTCTTAATCTGCTGAATTTGTTTTAAGAAATCATCAAATCCGAACTGATTTTTGGCAATTTTCTTTTGTAATTTTCTTGCCTCTTCTTCGTCAAACTGTTCTTGAGCACGCTCTACCAGAGATACTACATCTCCCATCCCCAAAATACGATCTGCCATACGAGAAGGATAGAACACATCGATGGCTTCCATTTTCTCCCCGGTACCAATAAATTTAATAGGTTTATCAACAACCGATTTTATAGATATTGCTGCTCCACCTCGGGTATCACCATCAAGCTTAGTTAGAATTACTCCATCAAAGTTAAGGACATCATTAAAAGCTTTTGCAGTATTAACTGCATCCTGCCCTGTCATAGAATCAACAACAAATAAGGTTTCATTAGGAGTAACGGCTTTATGAATATTTGCTATCTCGGTCATCATCACTTCGTCTACAGCCAAACGCCCTGCGGTATCAATAATAACCACATTAAATCCATTTGCTTCTGCATGTGCTACACCAGCTTTGGCAATAGCAACCGGATCATTATTGCCTCTATCACTAAAAACCTCTACGTTAATCTGCTCTCCAACTACGTGCAATTGATCTATCGCCGCAGGTCTATATACATCACAAGCAACAAGAAGTGGTTTTTTAGTTTTTTTAGTTGCAAGAAAATTAGCAAGTTTTCCCGAAAAAGTAGTTTTACCAGAACCTTGTAATCCTGACATCAAAATAACAGATGGTTTACCCGATAAATCAACCTCTACAACATCACCACCCATCAATTCTGTTAATTCATCCTTGACAAGTTTCACCATCAATTGCCCTGGCTTAAGGCTTTTTAAAACATTTTGGCCTAATGCTTTTTCTTTTACTGTTGAAGTAAATTCTTTAGCAATTTTATAATTTACATCGGCATCAACTAATGCTCTTCGCACTTCCTTAAGTGTCTCTGCAACATTTACTTCTGTTATCTGCCCATGACCTTTTAGAATATGTAAAGCTTTATCTAGCTTATCACTTAAATTATCAAACATATATTTTCTTGTATTTTGAAAACACTACCTTTATCGATAGATCGGTGCAAATTTAAGGATTTGAAGTGTATAAATAAAGGATGGAATTATAGAATTACAGAATCACAATCAAACAATACAGTATCACATGTAATTTTGTGTCGCCAAAGACAAGATTAGTATACGATTTCACACATTATTTTACCTTAAAAAACTAAAAATCATTTACATACTATGATTTGGTTTTAGATATTAGTTTTTAGAGATGTTTTACACCGCTATAACTTATTACTTCCTCTCCTCCAACGACTTTTGAAGCATTTTTTATAATTTCGAAGCCATTTTTCTGGAAAAACGAACGGGTTAACATATTAACTTGCGTAGTTAATGTTTTTATATTTGTTTCTTTTGCTATTTCTTCGATAGTACGATACAATTCACTAGCAATACCTCGCCCATGATAATTCATATGAACAAATATATACTCAATATTTCCTTTTGGGTCCATAGAAAAAGAACCAACAATTTCACCATTTAACTTGGCATTATAAATAAAGTCTTTACTAAATTTATTTTGCCAATATGCTTTGTTTATGGCCAATCGAGAGTAAATTTTAATTTCTGATTTTGTAAATACCATAGAACCATACGTAATAACCGTTTGATAAAACAAATGTTGCATCAACGGTAAATCCTGATCTGTTGCTCTTGATATTTGGCACTTCATCTTACTAAAATAAAAAAACAGATGATTTAATATAGTATTTACTATTGATTTTTATTTTATACTTTAGACAAAAGGAATAAAAAATCGATATCCTTCTCTTTTTAAAGCAAAAAATATCGATCCTAAAGTTTTACACCTATATCTAAAACTACATCCTTTCGGGAACGTTAATCCCTAAAAGTTTAAATCCAGATTTAATAGTTTTACCCACCAGACTAGAAATTTGAACTCTAAATATTTTTTCCTGATCTGTATCTGCTCCGAATATAGATACATTTTGAAAAAACGAATTATAACTCTTTACCAAGTCATAAGTATAATTACTAACTATGGCTGGGCTAAGTTCATTCGCAGCATTCTGAATAATTTCTGGATAAAGCTCTAATTGTTTAATAAGTTCCTTCTCCTTTTCATGTAACGTTATATCAACTATAGGGATGTCATAATCAAAATCTGCTTTTCGTAGAATTGCTTGAATACGCGCATAGGTATATTGTATAAATGGCCCTGTATTTCCTTGAAAATCTACCGATTCTTCGGGATTAAAAAGAATACGTTTTTTGGGATCTACTTTCAAAATAAAATATTTTAATGCCCCAAGACCTATAGTACGGTAAATTTCTGCTTTTTCATCTTCTGTATAGCCATCTAACTTACCCAGATCTTTAGAAATTTCACCAGCAGTCGTTGCCATTTGAGTAATTAAATCATCAGCATCTACTACCGTTCCTTCTCTACTTTTCATTTTACCACTAGGCAAATCAACCATACCATAACTTAGATGATGTAAATATTGTGCCCAGTCATATCCTAATTTTTTCAAAATTAAAAACAACACCTTAAAATGATAATCTTGCTCATTCCCTACAGTATATATCATCCCTCCTATATCAGGGTTATCTTTAACACGCTGTATTGCTGTTCCTATATCCTGAGTCATATATACTGCAGTACCATCGCTACGCAATACTATTTTTTCGTCAAGACCTTCATCGGTTAGATCACACCATACTGACCCGTCTTCTTTTTTGAAAAATACACCTGTAGCCAATCCATCTTCGATATTATCCTTACCAAGAAGATATGTATTACTTTCATAGTAGTAGCTATCAAAATCTACTCCTAAAGTCTTATAGGTCTGATCAAAACCATCATACACCCAACCATTCATCATTTCCCAAAGTTTCACCACTTCTTCGTCTCCTGCTTCCCATTTACGAAGCATTTCTTGGGCTTCTACCAAGATCGGAGCTTCCTTTTTTGCGTCCTCTTCTGTTTTACCTGCAGAAATTAACTCAGCAATTTGATCTTTATAGACTTTATCAAATTTCACATAATAATTTCCAACCAATTTATCTCCTTTTAACCCCGTAGATTCTGGTGTTTTTCCATCTCCATATTTTTGCCAGGCTAACATAGATTTACAAATATGTATACCTCTATCATTAATAATTTGGGTTTTATATACTTTTTTACCGCTAGCTTTGATAATTTCTGCTACAGCATATCCTAAAAGATTATTTCTAACATGTCCTAAATGCAGAGGCTTATTTGTATTAGGTGAGGAATACTCTACCATAATTGCTTTATCTTCTGCTGAAGGTGTTACAAAACCATAACCTTCAATATTTTTGATTTTTGCAAAAAAATTAAGATAATATGAATCCGAAATTACTAGATTTAGAAATCCTTTAACTACATTATAGGCATCAATTTCTTTTATATGCTCTACCAAATACTTCCCTATGGATTCTCCTATCTGAACAGGGTTTCCTTTAACTACTCGAAGCATCGGAAATACTACTACAGTAATATCTCCCTCAAATTCTTTTCGGGTGGCTTGTAATTCTACAGATTCCAGATCAGCACTATACAATTGTTGTATTGCTTCTTTTACTTTTTCTGAAATGGTTTGTTGTAAACTCATCTTCTTAAAAAATTAAGATGCAAAGATAATAGAAATTACACAGCGACACTACGTGTTTTCACATCATTTCATTATATTGTACATAAAAAAACACTAGTCAATAACTCGCACAAAAAATCCCCTGAGTTAAATTAGAAAGCAAATTGCAAAATCGTTCTTCCTTGTTGTACCAACATAAATAGATTGATTATTTATGACATCAATACTAACTATTCATTATTTTGTATTTAGGGTTTCGATCTGCAAAATTGCAAAGCTAAATCAATTTTACTAGGATAAAACGCTAAGTTTTATCGATTAATTGCATTTTTTTTCGTATTTTTTTTATATTTATTAAAACAACTATATGAGGCAATTTTTACTAATTATTTTTCTATCAACATTATTTTCATCCTGCAATTCTAATCCTGTAAAAGATCTCGAATTACACAATTTGGTAGCATTATTAATTGGTGAATTTTCTAATGAAGAACAAGCAGAAAATGATTCTAGTTTTGCCCATCTTAACTTAATTAATATTAGAATCTGGAAAGACAAGCCTGGATATTGGGTATATTCTGAAGTATCAGACGCTAAAGGAGATCATCATGTATACAATCAGACGATATTAAACTACGAACGATTAGATTCTTCGACTATCAAAAGCACAAGTTATAAAATCATTAGTGTAAAGAACCATAGTGCTGATTTAATTAATGCTGAATTCTCTGGCAGACCTTCAACCAAACTCTTTGATAGATTAACTTTGGATAGTCTAGAAATAAAAACCGGATGTCAAGTATATTTTAAGAAAAAAACTTCGACAATATATTCTGGTAAAACAGGTAAGGGTTCTTGCAACAATAATATTGATTATATCGACTACATTATGAGTACCTATGTAGTTAGTAAAGATAAGATATCCATATGGACCAAAGGATATAACAACAGCGGAAAACAAGTATGGGGCAAAATCAAAGGACCTTATAAATACAAAAGAATTGGTAAGTAAAGATCATTTTATAATTACTTAACAAAATCTGCTAATGTTTTATTTTCCAGAACTTTTAATGTACTATCTCTCACTTCAATCATAACGCTATGCACCGCACATTTATCTTCGTCGGGGCAATCGTCACATTTTTCATAAAAATTAAGACTCACACAAGGCACCATAGCAATTGGTCCTTCTAAAACTCTAATTACAGACGCCATTGTGATATTTTTTGGCTCTTTAATCAAATAATACCCTCCTCCTTTTCCTTTTTTAGATCCTAAAAAACCTGTTTTTCTTAGTGTTAATAGAATGCTCTCTAAAAACTTTTGAGAAATATTCTCATTAGATGCAATCTCTGAGATTAACACAGGATCATCACATCTCTTTTTCGCAATATAAGTAAGTGCCTTTAAGCCATATTTAGTTTTTTTCGAAAGCATACTTTAATTGATTTCTGTAATTTATAGTTACTGGTTAAGTTTGAAGTTTTAACTACAGCTTATAGAACTACAAACTTTTCGGAAGAAAAACTTCTGCCATCATACAACGTGCACTCCCTCCGCCTAACGTTTCGATTGTATTGAGATCGCTATGAAGAATTGCACAATGCTTTTCTATCCTGGTAATTTGATCTTTAGTTAGACTCTTAAACGCCGCAGATGACATGACAATATAACGCTTATCTCCCAAACCAACAACTTGGAGCATATTACCCGCAAAGTTATTCACTTGATTTTCAGTAATTGCAACAATCTCTTTACCATCATTTTTTAGATGATTAACAAGGTTTTTGCGTTCTTTTTTATCATCTATAGATTCCAGACATACAACTGCAAATGTTTCTCCTACTCCCATCATTACATTGGTATGATATATTGGCAATCGTTTTTTATTAACCGTTTGATACGCTGTAAAGATAACGGGTGTATATTCAAAATCTTCGCAAAACTCTATAAACAAATCCTCATCTGCTCGAGGAGATAATGCACAATATGCTTTCCTATTTACTCTGTCTAATACCAGGCTACCTGTACCTTCAAGAAACACCCCTTCATCTTCAGCGCCGGTATAATCTATAATATTACTTATCTCAAAACCAGACACTTCTAATTGGTCTAAAACTTCGGGCCTGCGTTCTTTTCTTCTATTTACAGCAAACATCGGATATAACCCTACATCTCCATTTTCATGAAAAGACACCCAATTATTAGGAAAAATAGAATCAGGAGTATCATTTTGGGGATCATCATCAATTACAATTACGTGTACCCCAGCCTCTCTTAATACTTTTACAAATTGATTAAACTCTTGTTGAGCTTTAATATTAGCAGTTTCTGTATCTATACCTGTAGTTTCCTGATAGTAATTATTTACAGCCGTTTGTTCATTCATCCTAAATTGAACAGGGCGAATCATTACTATCGTATTGGTTATTTGTTTTTTCAAATAAATTTAATTTATCATTTTTTCTGTAATAGTTGCTGTTGTTGCTTTTAACACATCAAAAGCAGCTTCTGCCATCTTATTTCCTTTATTATCTAGTGTAGGATTAACCTCTACTACCTCAAAACAAACAGTTTTCTTTGTTTTTACGAATGCTTGAATAATACGAATCGCTTCATCAATATCAAATCCTCTAGAAACAGGTGTTCCTGTTCCTTTAGAAATCAAATCACAATCCATGCTATCAACATCAAAAGAGACATATATCATATCACAGGATTCTAATCTTTGAATTGCTTCTTCTAAACATTGTTCAAAACCGCGGTAGCGCATTTCTTCTACCATATAATTTTTAATCCCATTTTCTGCGATTACTCCTTCTTCTGGTTCTTCTGTATCTCTCACGCCAAAATACACGATATTTTGGTGTTCTATCTTTTGCCCTTCGATACCAATGTTTTTCATCTTGTTCCACAAATCAACTGTCTCTTCTGACACTTCATTGATCTTAAAACTCAAATTATCATTAGAAAGTGCTGCTGCCAAAGGCATTCCATGAATATTTCCAGAAGGTGATGTATATGGCGAATGCACATCGGCATGAGCATCTATCCATACCACTCCCAATGTTTTGGTTGGAAAAGCTGCCTTTATCCCACTAATTGTACCTAAGGCAGATGAATGATCTCCTGATAATACAATTGGATATATATCTTCTTTTAGGTTTCTTGATACGCTATTACTTAGTCGGGTACATACATTAAGCACACTCCCTATTCGCTTAGCAAATGAATTGTTTACTTTATTGTATATCGTTTCATTTTCTGTTTCTACATTTTCATAGGGATACAGATTAAAATAATCATCATCTTTATTAATAGCTGCAATTTCTATTGCATCAACTCCCAGATCAGAACCTCTTGTTCCTGCGCCAATATCCGATCTATTTTTAACTAATTTAATTTCTTTCATTACTTATGCTACTGTTTTTAATTGCTTTTAGAAATATGCTACAATTAAAACATCTTTATTCAATATATTTATTGAATTCGTCATGAATTCGTAACTAATTTTAATAATCTATCTCTCTTTAGAGGGGTATAAAGATAAAATAAAAAAGCCTTACTACTATTAATTATAATGTAAGGCCTTTGTATTTTAAAATATCAAACTTTTATCTATTTTCTACTTCCACAAAAGGTCTGGAGTTTTCACCAACATATATTTGTCTTGGTCTTCCAATCGGTTCTTTACGAAGTCTCATCTCTTTCCATTGAGCTATCCATCCTGGTAATCTCCCTAAAGCAAACATCACAGTAAACATTTCTGTTGGTATACCTAAAGCTCTATAAATAATACCTGAGTAAAAATCTACATTAGGATATAGTTTTCTTTCTACAAAGTACTCATCTTCGAGGGCTACTTTAGCTAGTCCTTTAGCAATATCAAGAACTGGATCTTCAATTCCTAAATCGCCTAATACTTCTTCTGCTGATTTTTTGATAATCTTAGCTCTTGGATCAAAGTTCTTATATACTCTATGACCAAATCCCATTAAACGGAAAGGGTCACTTTTATCTTTGGCTTTAGCAATATACTTAGCGGTATCTCCCCCATCTGCTTTAATTGCCTCTAGCATTTCTATAACTGCCTGGTTTGCTCCTCCATGAAGTGGTCCCCATAATGCAGATATCCCTGCTGATAATGATGCAAACAATCCTGCATGAGAAGATCCAACAATTCTAACTGTAGAAGTAGAACAGTTTTGCTCATGATCTGCATGAAGTATCAATAACTTATCCAATGCATCATACACAAGTTTATTAGGTTCATAAGCTTTATTAGGCCTTCCAAACATCATCTTATGTAAATTCTCTACATATCCCAAAGAATTATCTCCATAATCTAGTGGAAGACTTTTTCTTTTTCTCATTGTCCAAGCTGCGAGTACTGGGAATTTTGCCAGTATTTTCACAATAGCATTATACATTTCTTCTTCCGAGTCGACATCTACCGATCCTGGATTAAAAGCAATTAATGCATTGGTTAAAGAAGACAGCACTCCCATTGGGTGTGCACTTTTAGGAAATCCATCAAGGATCTTCTTCATATCTTCATCTACATGAGATTCTTCTTTTATATCTCTATCAAATTTTTCTAGCTCTACTTGTGTTGGTAATTCTCCAAAAATTAATAAATAAGCCACTTCTAAAAAATCTGCCTTTTCTGCCAATTCTTCTATAGAATATCCTCGGTATCTTAAAATTCCTTTTTCTCCATCAAGAAATGTAATACCACTCTCACAACTTCCGGTATTTTTATACCCAGGATCGATGGTTGTAATCCCTCCGGTTACCCCTCTTAGTGTTTTAATATCAATTCCTAATTCGTTCTCTGTTCCTTCTATTATCGGAAACTCATATTTATTACCGTCGATTTCTAACGTAGCTATTTTTGACATTTGATTATTTTAGAATTTTGCTGTTATTGTAGGATCGCTAAATTACGAAATATAGTGTTAACATAGTATTAATCGTAAGATCATTTTTACCCTTACAACTCATTTTCAAAATTATATAAAAAACAAAGCGACTACCTAATTAGATAGTCGCTTTATACTCTATTGATAATTTCTATTACTTTACCTTAAACGCATTTTCTTTTGGAAAATAAGCAATGGTTCCCAACTCTTCTTCAATACGAAGTAATTGATTATATTTTGCCATTCTATCACTACGAGAGGCTGACCCTGTTTTGATTTGCCCTGTATTTAAAGCAACAGCCAGATCAGCAATAGTATTATCTTCTGTTTCACCAGAACGGTGTGACATAACAGAAGTATACCCTGCATTATGCGCCATGTTTACAGCCGCAATAGTTTCGGTAAGAGTTCCTATTTGATTAACTTTAATTAGTATTGAATTGGCAATACCATTTTCAATTCCTTTTGAAAGTCGTTCTACATTAGTAACAAACAAATCGTCACCAACCAATTGAACTTTATCCCCTACTTTATCTGTAAGATATTTCCATCCTTCCCAATCGTTCTCATCCATACCATCTTCTATAGAAATAATTGGGTATTTTGAAGCTAGCTCTGCAAGATAATCAGCTTGTTCTTCACTTGTGCGTATTACTCCTTTATCGCCTTCAAATTTTGTATAGTCATATTTACCATCAACAAAAAATTCTGCTGCCGCACAATCTAGTGCAACCATAATTTCATCTCCAAATTTGTATCCAGCTTTCTCTACTGCAAGGGCAATTGAATCTAAAGCATCTTCTGTTCCATCTAATGCTGGAGCAAATCCTCCTTCATCACCTACAGCAGTACTCAGACCTCGGTCATGTAATACTTTTTTAAGATTATGAAAGATCTCGGTTCCCATTTGCATGGCATGTGTAAAGTTTTTGGCTTTTACTGGCATAACCATAAATTCCTGAAATGCTATTGGAGCATCACTATGCGAACCTCCATTGATAATATTCATCATTGGCACTGGTAGCGTATTAGCACTTACTCCTCCAACATAACGATATAGTGGCATTCCCAATTCGTTTGCTGCTGCTTTTGCTGCTGCTAACGAAACTCCTAATATTGCATTAGCACCAAGTTTTGATTTGTTAGAAGTGCCATCTAACTGGATCATAGTCTGATCTAATAAATTTTGATCAAATACAGAATATCCTAATAACTCTTCAGCAATTATTGTATTTACATTTTCGACAGCCTTAAGAACTCCTTTACCCATATATGCTGCACCGCCATCGCGTAGTTCTACGGCTTCGTGTTCTCCAGTAGAGGCCCCAGAAGGAACAGCAGCTCTTCCTAAAATACCGTTTTCGGTAATCACGTCTACTTCTACAGTTGGGTTACCACGTGAATCTAAGATTTGTCTAGCGTGAATATTAATAATTACACTCATGTTTTTAATTTATTTTGTTGGATAATTTTAATTCTTCGCAATATACAAAACCAGTATACTTTAGACCCTTCAAAAAAACCATAATTTACCACAGAATCCGTGATATAACGATCAAGTTATCAACTATAACGTTATAGATTAAAGTTTTATCAAAAAGAATCAAAAGTTACTAAGCTACCGTTATATTATGCTGTGATTTTTGTTTTTTTAATATTCTCGATAAATTGATCAAACAAGTAGATTGAATCATTAGGTCCCGGACTAGCCTCTGGGTGGTATTGTACAGAAAAACAGTTCTTATTTTTCATTTTGATTCCTGCAACGGTATCATCATTAAGATGCACATGAGTTATTTCTACATCAGGATGTGCTTCTGTTTCTTCTCTACGTATTGCGAAACCATGATTCTGTGAAGTGATTTCTCCTTTACCTGTAATCAGATTTTTAACCGGATGATTTATTCCTCTATGCCCATTATGCATTTTATAAGTACTTATTCCATTAGCTAATGCTATCACCTGATGCCCTAAACAGATACCAAATAGTGGTAAGTCTTTTTCAAGAATCTCTTTTGCTGTTGCAATTGCCTGAGTTAACGGTTCTGGATCACCAGGACCATTAGAAAGAAAGTATCCGTCTGGTTCCCATCCACTCATTTCTTCGAATGTAGCATTATACGGGAATACTTTTACATATGCATCTCGGCTTGTAAGGTTACGTAGTATATTTTTCTTTATTCCTATATCTAAAGCTGAAATCTTATAAGTAGCATTAGGATCACCTACAAAATAAGGTGCTGTGGTAGAAACTTTTGAAGCTAGTTCTAAACCATTCATATCAGGAACCGCTGCAAGTTCTTTTTTTAGTTTATCTACATCATCAACTTCTGTAGAGATTACAGCATTCATTGCTCCATTATCTCTAATATAACTCACTAATGCTCTCGTATCTACATCAGAAATTGCTAAGAGATTATGTTTTTCTAAAAATTCTTGTAAAGAACTATCGGCCCTATCCCGAGAATATTCGTAACTAAAGTTCTTAACAATCAAACCTGCAATTTTAATAGAGTCTGATTCTATTTCGTTTTCATTAGTTCCATAATTACCTATATGTGCATTGGTAGCCACCATTAACTGCCCATAATACGATGGATCTGTAAAAATTTCCTGATACCCTGTCATACCAGTATTAAAACACACTTCACCAAAAGCGCTACCTTCTCTTCCCACAGCTTTGCCATGAAAAATTGTACCATCTGCTAATAAAAGAATTGCTTTTTTTCGAGATTGATATTTCATTTGTTATATCTATTATTTTTAATGGTCTGACAAAATTCACACAGTATTCATTCTGATTAGTTACTATGTTTATTTCATCATTTTCAACTTTATTTGACTGTACAATTTCTGTTTTAACAGAAATCAACTTTTTTAGAATTATTCAAAAAAAAAGGATAAACGACGAACGTTTATCCTTTTATTATTATGTGCAATTCGCATTTTTCATTTATTCTTCTTCAGAGCTAGTAGTTTCTGTTGCCGGTGCTACAGGAGCGGCTTCAGCCTTTTTCCCTTTACCACCTCTTCTTCTAGCTTTCTTCTTAGCAGGCTTACCAGCATTATACAGCTCATTGTAATCTACCAATTCGATCATAGCCATATCTGCATTATCCCCAAGACGATTACCAAGTTTTATGATTCTTGTATATCCTCCTGGTCTATCTCCTACTTTAGCAGCAACATCTCTAAATAATTCTGTAACCGCGTATTTATTACGCAATCTACTGAATACGATACGACGATTATGTGTAGTATCTTCTTTAGATTTTGTCACTAATGGCTCTACAAACTGCTTAAGCGCTTTTGCTTTTGCAACTGTAGTATTGATTCTTTTATGTTCAATTAGGGAACAAGCCATATTTGCAAGCATTGCTTTACGATGCGCTGTTTTTCTTCCTAAATGATTTACTTTCTTTCCGTGTCTCATGACATTTTATTTTAATCATCATCTTGCTCAATCCGCCTCGTGCAGAGAGCAAATTATGATGAGTTAGTCTTTATCTAATTTGTATTTTGAAAGATCCATACCGAAGTTAAGTCCTTTAACATTCACTAATTCTTCAAGTTCTGTTAAAGATTTCTTACCAAAGTTACGGAACTTCATTAAATCATTTTTATTGTAAGATACCAGATCTCCTAAAGTATCTACCTCTGCAGCCTTTAAACAATTAAGTGCACGTACAGAAAGATCCATATCGATCAATTTAGTTTTTAACAACTGTCTCATGTGAAGTGATTCTTCATCATAAGTTTCTGTTTGTGCAATTTCATCAGCTTCTAATGTAATACGCTCATCAGAGAATAGCATGAAGTGATGGATTAATATTTTAGC
Organism: Aquimarina sp. EL_43; assembly: GCF_943422735.1. Lineage (NCBI taxonomy): Bacteria > Pseudomonadati > Bacteroidota > Flavobacteriia > Flavobacteriales > Flavobacteriaceae > Aquimarina > Aquimarina sp. EL_43. Next base: position 210,202 of record NZ_CALSBR010000001.1, read on the forward strand.
AGCTTCGGTTAATGCATCTTTAGGATGAATAGATCCGTCTGTTACAATTTCGAAAACTAATTTTTCGTAATCTGTTTTTTGCTCTACACGATAGTTCTCAATGCTATACTTAACATTTTTAATTGGAGTGTAAATAGAATCTGTAAAAATGGTTCCAATAGGAGCATTAGCTTTCTTATTTTCTTCAGCAGGAACATAACCTCTACCCTTTTCGATAGTAATTTCTAGGTTAAGTGCTACTTTTTTATCCATGTTACAGATTACAAGATCAGGATTTAACACCTGGAATCCAGAAATAAATTTCTGAAAATCACCAGCAGTTAATTGCTCTTGACCCGAAATAGAGATTGTAACAGATTCATTATCTATATCTTCTATTTGACGCTTAAAACGTACTTGCTTAAGATTTAAGATAATCTCGGTAACATCTTCTACTACTCCAGAGATCGTAGAGAACTCATGATCTACACCTTCTATTCTAAGAGAAGTTATAGCGAATCCCTCTAAAGAAGATAGCAAAACTCTTCGCAAAGCGTTACCAACTGTTAATCCGTACCCAGGTTCTAATGGTCTAAATTCAAATTTACCATCGAACTCTGTGGAGTCGATCATGATAACTTTATCGGGCTTCTGAAAATTTAATATTGCCATGTTATTGTTTCTTCTTTGAGTTATTACTTAGAGTATAATTCGACGATGAATTGTTCATTGATATTTTCCGGAATCTGAATTCTTCCCGGAACAGATACAAAAGTACCTTCTTTAGTATCATTATTGAACGTAATCCACTCATACACTTTGCTATTATTAGCTAGTGAGTTTTGAATTACTTCTAATGATTTTGATTTTTCTCTTACTCCAACAACATCTCCTGCTTTTAATTGGTACGAAGGGATGTTAACTTGTTGTCCGTTAACAGTTATGTGTCTGTGAGAAACTAATTGTCTTGCTCCTCTACGAGAATTTGCTAATCCCATTCTGAATACTACATTATCCAAACGAGATTCACAAAGTTGAAGTAATACCTCACCCGTAATTCCTTGAGCACGTGTTGCTTTTTCGAACATGTTACGGAACTGACGCTCTAATACTCCATACGTATACTTCGCTTTTTGCTTTTCCATTAACTGAATAGCATACTCACTTTTCTTTCCTCTACGTCTGTTATTTCCGTGTTGTCCCGGTGGGTAATTTCTTTTTTCGAATGACTTATCGTCTCCGAAGATCGCTTCACCAAATTTACGAGCGATTTTAGTTTTTGGACCAGTATATCTTGCCATTATTAATAATTTAGTTACTTAGGATGATTATGAATTAAGGTCTCTTTCCTTCGATAATCAATATTCCTAATTTAGATTTACTTATTGTTATTTATATATAAAAAGATCCCGAAGTTAAAATTCGGGATAAAATTTATACTCTACGTCTTTTAGGAGGACGGCATCCATTGTGCGGCATTGGAGTAACATCGATAATTTCTGAAACTTCAATACCAGAATTATGAAGAGAACGTATTGCTGATTCTCTACCATTACCAGGACCTTTAACATATACTTTCACCTTCTTAAGTCCAGCTTCGATAGCTACTTTAGAAGCATCTTCTGCAGCTAACTGGGCAGCATAAGGAGTATTCTTCTTAGAACCTCTAAAACCCATTTTACCAGCAGAAGACCAAGAAATAACGTCTCCCTTTTTATTTGTTAACGAAATAATTATGTTGTTAAAAGAAGCTGTTACGTGTGCTTCTCCTACAGATTCAACAATTACTTTACGTTTTTTTGAAGTTGACTTTGCCATACTACTTATTATTTAGTTGCTTTTTTCTTATTAGCAACTGTTTTTCTTCTTCCTTTACGTGTTCTAGAATTGTTCTTAGTGCGTTGCCCTCTAAGTGGTAAACCAGCTCTATGACGGATACCTCTATAACATCCAATATCCATAAGACGCTTGATGTTTAGCTGTACCTCAGAACGTAATTCTCCTTCAATGGTATAGGCTCCAACAGCTTCACGGATACGACCTATTTGGTCATCATCCCAATCTGAAACTTTTACACTTTCATCTACTTTGGCAGTTTCTAAAATTTCTTTAGCTCTACTTCTACCAATTCCGAAGATATAGGTTAATGCTATAACTCCTCGCTTTTGTTTAGGTATATCTACCCCTGCAATTCTTGCCATAATTACCCTTGTCTTTGTTTAAATCTAGGATTCTTTTTATTAATTACGTAAAGTCGGCCTTTTCTACGCACAATCTTGCACTCGGCACTTCTCTTTTTTATTGATGCTCTAACTTTCATCTCTTTGTTTTTAGTTTCCAAAACATACAAATTATATCTTTTGGAAGATATCAGTAACAAGATTTTTCGGCCTGCAAAATTACACAAAAAATCTTAATTTACAATATTCTTTAATTATTTAGTATCTATATGTTATACGAGCCTTAGTTAAATCATAAGGACTCATTTCTAACTTCACCTTATCTCCTGGTAATAATTTAATGTAATGCATACGCATCTTACCAGATATATGAGCTGTCACTACGTGACCATTTTCTAGTTCTACACGAAACATTGCATTTGATAATGCTTCGATGATACTTCCGTCTTGTTCTATTGCCGGTTGTTTTGCCATTATGCTACTGCTTTACGGTTTTTACCAGTTTTCATTAATCCATCATAATGTCTATTTAACAAGTATGAATTAACCTGTTGCATTGTATCGATAGCTACACCTACCATAATAAGTAGAGAAGTTCCTCCGAAAAACAATGCCCAACCTTGTTGTACATTCAACAATTTAACTGCTATCGCAGGAAATACTGCAATTAGCGCCAAGAATATTGACCCTGGCAATGTGATCTGAGACATGATCTTATCTAAATATTCTGATGTTTCACTTCCTGGGCGAATACCAGGAATAAAACCACCACTACGTTTCAAATCGTCTGCCATTTTATTCGTTGGCACCGTGATAGCTGTATAAAAATATGTAAAGATGATAATCAATACTGCAAACAAAACATTATACCAAAACCCAAAAATATCGCTAAATGCTGCAGCAATACCTTGAGAGGTTTCTGAATCTGACAAACCAGCTACAGCGGCAGGCACAAACATAATTGCCTGAGCAAAAATGATAGGCATTACCCCTGAAGCATTTAATTTTAAAGGTATATACTGACGAGATCCAAAAACATTCTTCTCGTATCCTCCTCCAGCTGTTCTTCTAGCATATTGAACAGGTATTTGACGTACCGCCATTACCAACAATACTGATGCTAATATAATTACAAACCAGATAACCAGTTCTATCAATACCATAATCATTCCTCCTCCATCTCCTGAAGTTCTTGATGCAAAGTTCTGCACAAATGATTGTGGTAGGGTAGCAATAATACCCACCATAATTAAGAGAGAGATACCATTACCTATACCTTTATCTGTAATTTTTTCACCTAACCACATGGCAAAAATACAACCTGTGGATATAATGATTACAGAAGACACAACAAAAACTGTTTGATTAGGAATCACAAAAGCTTCTGCCGGAAGCGTTGCAAACAGATTATAGATATATCCTGGTCCTTGAACCAAAGTAATAGCAATAGTTAACCAACGTGTAATTTGGTTAATCTTTTTTCTACCACTTTCTCCTTCTTTTTGTAGTTTTTGTAAATAAGGAATAGCTATTCCCATTAACTGCACTACAATTGAGGCTGATATATATGGCATAATACCTAATGCAAATACTGAAGCGTTAGCGAAAGCTCCTCCTGTAAACGCGTTAAGTAATCCCAACAAACCATCTTGAGTTTGTGTTCCCAGGTTTGCTAATTCTGAAGCATCTATTCCTGGAAGTACTATTTGCGCCCCAAATCGATATACTAAAAGTAATCCAAGTGTAACTAAGATTCTATTCTTTAGTTCTTCGATTTTCCAAATGTTTTTTATTGTGTCAATAAATTTCATGAATTGTCTATTATAAGGTTACTGCTTCACCACCTGCTGCTTCTATAGCAGCTTTTGCAGTGGCTGTAAATTTGTGAGCTGAAACTTTTAATTTTGCTTTCAGTTCACCTCTTCCCAATATTTTAACCAAATCATTTTTCCCCGCCAAACGTGTAGTTAAAATCACATCCAGATCAACAGTATCTTTAATTTTACCATCATCTACTAATTTTTGTAGTGTGTCTAAATTAATCCCTTGATACTCTTTTCTGTTGATGTTTTTAAAACCAAATTTTGGCACACGTCTTTGAAGTGGCATTTGCCCACCTTCAAAACCTATCTTTTTAGAATATCCAGAACGTGATTTTGCTCCTTTATGTCCACGAGTAGCAGTTCCTCCCTTTCCAGAACCTTGTCCACGACCTACTCGTTTGCTATTATTTTTTACCGAACCTGCAGCAGGTTTTAAGTTACTTAAATCCATGTGCTTTTATTATTTTGTTTCTATCGAAACTAAATGTTTAACTTTATTTACCATCCCAAGGATATTAGGAGTATCTTCATGCTCCACAACCTGGCCGATCTTTTTAAGACCTAGAGCCTCTAGGGTTCTCTTCTGTCTCTGAGTACGGTTAATCGCACTTTTTACTTTAGTAATTTTAATCTTTGCCATCGTTCCTGAATTTATCCTTTAAACACTTTCTCTAGTGAAACTCCACGTTGAGTTGCTACTTGTTGCGCACTACGCAATTGTAACAAAGCATCAAACGTTGCTTTCACCACATTGTGTGGGTTAGACGATCCTTGGTTTTTAGAAAGTACATCATGCACCCCTACAGATTCTAATACTGCACGGATTGCTCCACCAGCAATTACCCCGGTACCTGTAGCAGCAGGTAAGAGTAAAACTCTTGCACCACCGTACTTACCTTTTTGTTCATGAGGTAATGTACCTTTATGTAATGGAATACGAACCAAATTCTTTTTTGCATCTTCTACTGCCTTAGCGATAGCTTCTGCTACCTCTTTAGACTTACCTAAACCGTGACCTACAACACCGTTTTCGTCACCTACAACAACTATAGCCGAGAAACCAAATGCTCTACCACCTTTAGTTACCTTAGTTACACGTTGTACACCAACTAAACGATCTTTAAGTTCAAGTCCGCTTGGTTTTACTAATTCTGCGTTTTTATATTTTTGATACATATTTTCTTAGAATTTAAGTCCTGCTTCTCTAGCACCGTCTGCTAATGATTTTACTCTACCGTGATACAAATATCCTCCTCTATCAAAGGATACTGTTTCTACACCAGCTTTCTTAGCTTTTTCAGCAAGCGCTTTTCCTACTAAGTTTGCTTTTTCTATCTTACTTCCTTTTGCTGAAGCAATGTCTTTATCTCTTGAAGAAGCAGCACTGATGGTTTTACCAGTTACATCATCTATGACTTGAGCATAGATTTCTTTATTACTTCTAAAAACAGATAATCTAGGACGTTGTTCTGTACCGCTTACATTACCGCGGATACGCTTTCTTATCTTTAATCTTCTTAAATCTTTTGAGAATGCCATAACGTTAGTTATTATGCAGATTTACCTGCTTTTCTTCTTAATTGTTCTCCTACGAATTTGATTCCCTTCCCTTTATAAGGTTCTGGTTTACGGAAGCCTCTAATTTTAGCTGCTATCTGACCCACCAATTGCTTATCATGAGAAGTTAATTTTACGATAGGGTTTTTACCTTTTTCTGAAATAGTTTCGACCTTAACTTCTGGCGCTACGTCTAAAACTATATTATGAGAGAATCCCAAAGCCAAATCTAATTTCTGACCCTGATTAGAAGCTCTATAACCAACTCCTACCAATTCTAACTCTTTAGTAAATCCTTCAGAAACTCCATTAACCATATTATTAATCAAAGCTCTATATAAACCATGCTTTGCTTTATGATCTTTGGCTTCGCTAGGTCTTTCTAGAACTACCTGGCCCTCTTCGACTTTCACACCGATACTATCGATTTCCTGAGAAAGCTCTCCTAATTTTCCTTTAACAGTAACAACATTACCTGTCACTTCAACAGTGACACCAGACGGAATAGTTACTGGATTTTTTCCTATTCTTGACATTTCTTTTGTCTTTTATACTGTTAATATACGTAGCAAAGTACTTCACCACCTACATTCTCTTGCTTTGCACGTTTACCGGTCATTACACCATGAGAAGTAGAGACTATTGCAACACCTAATCCATTAAGAATTCTTGGGATATCATTAGACCCTGCATACTTACGTAAACCTGGCTTACTGATTCTTTGCAATTCTTTAATAACTGGTTCTTTAGTTATTTTATCGTATTTAAGTGCTATTTTGATAGTACCTTGTGTTGTATTATCTTCAAATTTATAACTTAAAATATATCCTTGATCGAATAATATTTTAGTGATCTCTTTTTTAACCTTCGATGCAGGAATCTCAACTACTCTATGTTGAGCACTATTTGCATTACGAATTCTGGTTAAATAATCTGCTATAGGATCTGTATTCATTGTTTATAATTTATGGTTTTGGTTTTCAATATTTTTAATTGAACCTTAAACCAATTAATTTACTTTATTATTACCAACTAGCTTTTGTTACTCCCGGAATTAATCCTTTGTTCGCCATCTCTCTGAATGTTACACGAGAAATCCCAAACTGACGCATATATCCTTTTGGTCTTCCTGTTAACTTACAACGATTATGCTTACGAATTGGCGAAGCATTTTTAGGCAACTTCTGTAATGCTTCATAATCTCCAGCTTCTTTTAAAGCTTTACGTTTTTCAGCATACTTTGCTACAGTTTTTGCTCTCTTCACCTCACGGGCTTTCATTGATTCTTTAGCCATAATTAATTCTTTTTAAAAGGTAATCCTAGTTCGGTTAACAATGATTTTGCTTCTTTATCGGTTTTTGCCGAAGTTTCGAAAGTAATGTTCATTCCTGAAATCTTATTTACTTTATCGATATCAATCTCAGGAAAAATAATCTGCTCAAGAACACCTAATGAGTAATTACCTCTACCATCAAAACCTGTAGCTTTAATTCCGTTAAAATCTCTAACACGTGGTAAAGCTGAAGTAATAAGACGATCTAAAAATTCGTACATTCTTTCTCCTCTTAACGTAACTTTTGCTCCAATTGGCATTCCTTTACGTAATTTGAAAGAAGCAACATCCTTTTTAGAAATTGTTGCTATAGCTTTCTGACCTGTTATATTTGTTAATTCGTCTACTGCATAGTCGATTAACTTTTTATCAGCTACTGCTGCTCCAACACCTCTACTTAAAACTATTTTTTTAAGCTTTGGTACTTGCATTACATTATCATAGCTGAATTCTTCTGTAAGAGCAGACACTACTCTGTCTTTATACTCTTGTTTTAATCTTGGGATATAAGCCATAACTATATTACTTCATTAGATTTTTTAGAAAATCTCACTTTCTTATCTCCTTCTATTCTATATCCTATTCTTGTTGTTTCACCTTTAGCGGTTAACAATGATAAGTTAGAAATATGAATAGGTGCTTCTTGTTTTACAATACCACCTTGTGGGTTTGTAGCACTAGGCTTTTGGTGTTTTGACACTAAGTTCACACCTTCTACAATTGCCTTGTTCTTATCTTTCAATACTTTTTGCACAGTTCCCTCTTGACCTTTGTTGTCTCCAGCGATAACTCGCACTGTATCTCCTGACTTTATTTTTAGCTTTGTCATCTTCACAAATGTTTTAAAGCACTTCTGGCGCTAGTGAAACAATCTTCATGAATTGCTTATCACGAAGTTCTCTTGCTACTGGACCAAATACACGTGTTCCTCTCATTTCTCCCGTAGGAGTTAATAGAACACACGCGTTATCATCAAAACGGATATAAGAACCGTCTGGTCTACGCACTTCTTTTTTGGTACGAACTACAACTGCAGTAGAAACTGCTCCTTTTTTAATGTTTCCATTTGGAGTTGCTTCTTTTACACTGACAACTATTTTGTCTCCTACAGAGGCGTATCTTCTTTTTGTACCACCTAAAACACGAATGACTAAAACTTCTTTTCCACCTGTGTTATCGGCTACTTTTAATCTAGACTCTTGTTGTACCATAATTACTTCGCTCTTTCAATTACTTCTACTAATCTCCAGCATTTGGTTTTACTCAAAGGTCTTGTTTCCATGATCTTTACAGTATCACCAATATTGCAGTCGTTTTTCTCGTCGTGTGCAACGTATTTTTTCGTTTTTAACACGAATTTTCCGTACATAGGATGTTTTACTTTTTTAACTTCAGCAACCACAATGGATTTCTGCATTTTGTTACTAGTAACAACTCCTATACGCTCTTTTCTTAAATTTCTTTTTTCCATCTTTCAGCAGAATTAACCGTTTAATTCTCTTTTTGTTAGCTCTGTAGCCATTCTCGCAATAGATCTTCTTACTTTACGTAATTGTAAAGGGTTTTCTAATGGAGACATAGCGTGAGCCATTCTTAAATCTGAATACGCTTTTTGAGATTTACCAAGCTCCTCTTGTAATTCAGCTGTAGATAATTCTTTTACTTCTGATTGTTTCATAATCCTCAAATATTAAGCTTGATAATCTCTAGCTACTATAAACTTAGTTTTTACAGGAAGCTTCTGAGCTGCCAGACGTAAAGCTTCTTTAGCTACGTCATAAGGCACTCCGCTTATTTCAAATAATATTCTTCCTGGTTTTACTACTGCTGCCCAATACTCGACAGCACCTTTTCCTTTACCCATACGTACTTCAAGAGGTTTCTTAGTTATAGGCTTGTCTGGGAAAATTTTAATCCACAGAGAACCTTCTCTCTTCATATAACGAGTAGCAGAAATACGAGCTGCTTCTATTTGTCTAGCAGTAACAAAACTTGAATCTAATGATTTGATTCCGAAAGTACCATTAGAAAGTGTGTGTCCTCTTTGAGAAAGACCTTTCATACGTCCTTTTTGTTGCTTACGGAATTTTGTTCTTTTAGGCTGTAACATTGTTAATTTACTTTAAAAAATTACTTTCTACGACGTGATTTGTTATTACCTCCACTTCGTCCACCTCTGTCACCTTTTCCTTGTTTTTTGGATAAACCAACCAAAGGAGAAAGCTCTCTTTTACCATATACTTCGCCTTTCATAATCCATACTTTAACACCCAATCTACCATAAGTAGTGTGTGATTCTACCAAAGCATAATCTATGTCAGCTCTAAATGTTGATAAAGGAATACGACCTTCTTTATAAGACTCTGTACGTGCCATTTCTGCACCGTTCAAACGTCCTGAAATCTGGATTTTGATACCTTCTGCATTCATTCTCATTGCTGCCGCGATAGCCATTTTAATAGCACGACGATATGAGATACGGCTTTCGATTTGTCTTGCAACACTCGATCCTACCAAAAATGCATCAAGTTCTGGTCTTTTGATTTCAAAAATATTGATCTGAACTTCCTTTTCAGTAATTTTCTTAAGCTCTTCTTTTAACTTGTCTACCTCTTGACCACCTTTTCCGATAATAATACCAGGTCTAGCAGTAGTGATAGTAACGGTTACAAGTTTAAGCGTACGCTCAATAATTACTCTAGATACACTAGCTTTTGATAAACGTGCGTGTACATACTTTCTAATCTTATCGTCTTCGGCAAGTTTATCACCGTAGTCATTACCTCCGTACCAGTTAGATTCCCATCCTCTGATAATACCAAGGCGATTTCCGATTGGATTTGTCTTCTGTCCCATAGTTTATATTAGCTTTGTGTATTATTGTTTGCTGCAACCACTATTGTTACGTGGTTAGAGCGTTTTCTTATTCTGTGTGCACGACCCTGTGGAGCAGGACGAAGTCTTTTTAACATACTTCCTCCATCTACACGAATCTCTTTTACAAAAAGATCTGCATCTTCGATGCTAGCGTCTTCATTTTTCGCCTGCCAGTTTGCTATTGCCGAAAGCAATAACTTTTCTAAACGACGTGATGCTTCTTTAGGGTTAAATCTAAGAATATGAAGCGCCTTTTCAACTTTTACACCACGAACTAAATCCGCTACTAAACGCATCTTACGAGGTGACGTAGGGCAGTTATTAAGTTTAGCAAAAGCGATTTGCTTTTTCTCTTCCTTAATTCTTTCTGCCATTTCTCTTTTACGAACTCCCATGACTTAAATTATTTTTTACCTTTATTTTTAGCACCAGCGTGTCCTCTAAAGGAACGTGTTGGCGAAAATTCTCCTAATTTATGACCTACCATATTCTCGGTAATATATACCGGTACAAACTGGCGACCATTATGAACTGCAATTGTTTGCCCTACAAAGTCAGGAGTAATCATAGATGCTCTAGACCAAGTCTTAATAACAGACTTTTTATTAGCTTCTACATTTGCAGCTACTTTTTTCTCTAACTTATAGTGAACGTAAGGTCCTTTTTTTAATGAACGTGCCATATCTTATTATTTCTTTCTACGTTCTACAATATACTTATTACTCGCTTTCGTCTTAGAACGGGTTCTAAATCCTTTTGCAGGAAGACCTTTTCTAGAACGTGGATGACCTCCAGAAGAGCGTCCTTCTCCACCACCCATTGGGTGATCAACAGGGTTCATCGCTACTGGTCTTGTACGAGGACGACGACCTAACCATCTTGTTCTACCGGCTTTACCTCCTACGATCAATTGATGATCACTATTAGATATAGCACCTATAGTAGCCATACAGTTAACCAATATCATTCTCACTTCACCAGAAGGCAATTTTACCGTAGCAAATTTACCATCTCTAGCCATAAGCTGAGCGAATGATCCAGCACTACGAGCCATAACAGCACCTTGACCTGGACGTAATTCTATACAAGAAATGATTGTACCTAGTGGAATATCACTAAGTGGCATAGCATTACCGATTTCTGGAGCTACATTGCTTCCAGAAACGACATTCTGACCTACCTGTAAACCATTTTGAGCGATAACATAGCGCTTCTCACCATCTTGGTAATTTAGCAACGCTATAAATGCAGTTCTGTTTGGATCGTATTCTATTGTTGCTACGGTAGCAGGAATTCCTTGCTTATCACGTTTAAAATCAATGATACGATACCTTCTTTTATGACCACCACCTTTGTAGCGCATAGTCATTTTTCCTTGACTGTTTCTACCTCCAGATCTTTTTTTCGGAGCCAATAGGCTTTTTTCCGGCTTATCAGTAGTAATGGCGTCAAATCCATTTACTACTCTAAAACGCTGACCTGGGGTAATTGGCTTTAATTTTCTTACTGACATTTTCTAGTCTTAAAGATTACTATATAAATCAATTACTTCACCTTCCGCCACCTGTACAATTGCTTTTTTATAAGCACTTGTTTTACCAGTAACCATACCTGTTTTTGTATAACGAGTATTACGGTCTGGACGGACATTTATTGTTCGAACTTTAGTAACAGATACACCATAAGCAGCTTCAACTGCTTTCTTGATCTCTACCTTATTCGCTTTCTTATCTACTACAAAACCATAGCGGTTAAACACTTCACTATCTGCAGTAGCCTTTTCTGTAATAATAGGTTTTATTAAGATACTCATGGCTTCTATTTACTTAAATTCGTTTCAATTCCTTTCAAAGAACTTTCCAAAAGTACAACATTATTCGCATTAAGTATTTTGTAAGTACTTAATTCTGAAGAAGTTATAACTTCTGAACTTTTCAAATTGCGTGACGACAAATATACATTTTTATTCGACTCTGCCAACACAAACAAAGATTTTTTGTTTTCAAGTCCTAAAGACTTTAAAACTGCAGTAAAATTCTTAGTTTTTACAGTATCAAAAGTAAAGTCTTCGATCACTGTTATTGCTTTGTCATTCGCCTTAATACTTAACGCAGATTTACGTGCTAATCTCTTTAAGTTCTTATTTAATTTAAAAGAGTAGCTACGTGGTCTAGGACCAAAAACTCTACCTCCACCTTTAAATATAGGAGACTTTATACTACCAGCTCTCGCGGTACCTGTCCCTTTTTGCTTCTTTATCTTTCTAGTACTACCTACAATTTCTGCACGTTCCTTAGCTTTATGAGTACCTTGACGTTGATTAGCCAAGTATTGCTTCACATCTAAGTATACAGCATGATCATTTGGTTCTATACCAAAAACAGCATCAGAAAGGTCTGCCTTTCTTCCTGTTTCTTTTCCGTTTATATCAATTACCGCTACTTTCATTACTTCTGAATCGTTACATAAGCGTTTTTATGTCCAGGAACACATCCTTTAACAACAAGTATATTCTTTTCAGGAACTACTTTTAACACTCTTAAGTTTTGAACTTTTACTTTTTCTCCACCCATTCTACCTGCCATTTTCATTCCTTTGAAAACTCTTGCAGGATATGATGCAGCACCAATAGAACCCGGGGCTCTTAAACGGTTATGCTGACCATGAGTTGCTTGACCAACACCACCAAAATTGTGTCTCTTTACTACCCCTTGAAAACCTTTTCCTTTTGAAGTTGCTGATACATCAACAAATTCTCCTTCGGCAAAGTGCTCAACAGTTACTGTATCTCCTAATTTGTACTCCTCCTCAAAACCTTTGAATTCGACAACTTTACGTTTAGCAACAGTTCCTGCTTTTTTAAAGTGACCTAACGCCGCTTTAGTAGCATTTTTGTCTGCTTTGTCATCGAAACCTAGCTGAACAGCTTCATAACCGTCAACTTCTTCAGTTCTGACTTGGGTAACCACACATGGTCCAGCTTCGATTACTGTACATGGAATATTCTTTCCATTTTCATCGAAGATGCTGGTCATGCCGATCTTTTTTCCTATTAACCCAGACATATTTAATTATTTATTAATGATTTACTTATTATATATTGAAATTACTTTCAATTCTTTTACTCTTTTGCAAAAAAACAGGGTCAAAACACGTTCAACCCTGAATGTATTTTTTTGCCGTTTTTCCCTCGCATACAGCTCGGGACATTTTATCGTAAGGTGCACTTACGAAACCAAGGTTCTATCACACTTTGATTTCAACCTCTACTCCACTTGGTAATTCCAACTTCATTAACGCATCGATCGTTTTTGAAGAAGAGCTATAAATATCCAAAAGTCTTTTATAAGAACTTAATTGAAATTGCTCTCTGGATTTTTTGTTTACGTGTGGAGAACGAAGCACCGTAAAAATTTTCTTATGTGTTGGCAAAGGAATTGGCCCAGTTACTACAGCTCCCGTACTCTTTACCGTCTTTACGATTTTCTCAGCAGATTTATCTACTAAGTTATGATCGTAAGATTTTAGTTTTATTCTGATTTTTTGACTCATTTCTGTAATAATTAAGCGTTAACTCCTTTTGCAGCTGCAATTACTTCTTCCGAGATATTAGAAGGAGTTTCAGCATAGTGAGAAAATTCCATTGTTGATGTTGCTCTACCAGATGACAATGTTCTTAATGTAGTTACATATCCAAACATTTCAGAAAGTGGAACAGTTGCTTTTACAGTTTTTGCACCAGCACGATCACCCATATCACTTACTTGTCCTCTACGACGATTAAGATCTCCTACGATATCACCCATATTTTCTTCTGGCGTAATAACTTCCAATTTCATAATCGGCTCCATAATTACGGCTTTAGCAGCTTTCGCTGAATTTTTAAAACCTAATTTAGCAGCTAATTCGAAAGATAATTGATCAGAATCCACATCGTGATAAGAACCATCTTTCAATGTTACTTTCATAGCATCAACCTCATATCCAGCTAATGGACCATTTACCATAGCCATTTTGAATCCTTTTTCAATAGAAGGGATAAATTCCTTAGGAACATTACCTCCTTTAATCGTAGACTCAAACTGAAGCCCTACTTGTCCTTCGTCTGCTGGCTCAATCGTAAATACAATATCTGCGAATTTACCTCGACCTCCAGATTGCTTCTTATAAACCTCTCTATGGTCAGCTGCCTGAGTAATAGCCTCTTTGTACTCTACTTGTGGCTGACCTTGATTTACTTCAACTTTGAATTCACGTCTTAAACGGTCAACAATAATATCTAAGTGAAGCTCACCCATTCCAGAAATAATCGTCTGTCCTGAAGCCTCATCTGTTCTAACTGTAAATGTTGGATCTTCTTCTGCTAATTTAGCCAAAGACATACCTAATTTATCAACATCTGCTTTAGTCTTAGGCTCAACTGCAATACCGATTACCGGATCAGGGAAATCCATAGATTCTAAAACGATAGGATTCTTTTCATCAGACATAGTATCACCAGTCTTGATATCTTTAAATCCTACTGCTGCTCCAATATCTCCTGCTTCGATATACTCAATTGCATTTTGCTTATTAGAGTGCATTTGATAAATACGAGAAATACGCTCTTTTTTACCCGAACGGTTATTCAAGATATATGATCCCGCATCCAAACGACCAGAATATGCTCTAAAGAATGCTAAACGTCCTACAAAAGGATCTGTAGCAATTTTAAATGCTAAAGCAGAAAATGGTTCTTTTACATCTGGCTTACGTAATTCTTCCTTATCAGTATTAGGATTTACACCTACAATACCTTCTTTATCTGTTGGAGAAGGCAAATAACGACATACAGCATCTAAAAGAAACTGTACTCCTTTATTTTTAAATGCAGATCCACAAATCATAGGAATAATAGACATATCCATTACAGCAGCTCTAAGCGCAGCATGCACTTCTTCTTCTGTAATTGAATCTTCATCTTCCATGAATTTCTCTAAAAGATTTTCATCATAAGCAGCAACTTCTTCAATAAGCTTACCTCTTAATTCTGCAGCTTCAGCCTTTAAATCTTCAGGAATATCAATAACATCAAATGTAGAACCTTGTGTTTCATCATGCCATACAATTGCACGGTTTTTCACTAAATCTACAATACCTTTAAAATCTGCTTCATCACCAATATTCATTACAATTGGCACAGCATTAGATCCTAACATATCCTTAACTTGCTGGCAAACTGCCATAAAGTTAGATCCTTGACGATCCATTTTATTTACAAAACCAATTCTTGGTACTTTATAATTATCAGCAAGTCTCCAGTTTGTTTCTGATTGAGGCTCTACCCCATCAACAGCACTAAATAAGAATACCAATCCATCTAATACTCTTAAAGAACGATTTACCTCTACGGTAAAATCGACGTGACCCGGAGTATCAATTATGTTAAAATGATATCCTTTAGTATCATCTACTGGCTTACCATTTTCTGTTGGAAAATTCCACTCACACGTTGTAGCAGCAGAAGTAATCGTGATACCACGCTCTTGCTCTTGCTCCATCCAGTCCATAGTGGCTGCACCATCATGCACCTCACCAATTTTATGACTCACCCCAGTATAATAAAGAATACGTTCGGTGGTTGTAGTTTTCCCTGCGTCAATATGCGCAGCAATTCCTATATTTCTAGTATATTTTAAATCTCTAGCCATTTCTTAACGATTAAAATCTAAAGTGAGAGAATGCTTTATTTGCTTCAGCCATTTTATGAGTATCTACTCTTTTCTTAACAGCAGCTCCTTCTTCTTTTTCTGCAGCTATAATTTCTGCAGCAAGTTTCTGAGCCATAGATTTCTCATTTCTTTTACGTGAAAATTGAATCAACCACTTCATAGCAGTAGATATTTTACGATCTGGCCTGATTGGATTAGGAATCTGAAAAGTAGCTCCTCCTACACGACGGCTTCGCACCTCTACGTGTGGCATTACATTAGATAAAGCATCTTTCCAAATTTCTAAAGACGTTTTTTCGTCATTTTGTTTTTTCTCTTCTACGATATCAATTGCATCATAGAATATTTTAAAAGCTGTCGATTTCTTTCCATCCCACATCATCATGTTCACAAAACGTGTAACTAATTGATCGTTAAAACGTGGATCTGGCAAAATCGGTCTTTTTTTAGCCTTTCTTTTTCTCATGTCTTCTTCTTAAAGTTTTTTGATTACTTCTTAGGGCGTTTAGCACCGTACTTAGATCTACGTTGTGTTCTTCCTTCTACACCTGCGGTGTCTAAAGCTCCACGAACAATGTGATATCTAACTCCTGGTAAATCTTTTACCCTTCCACCTCTAACTAATACTATCGAGTGCTCCTGGAGGTTATGACCTTCACCACCGATGTACGCATTTACTTCTTTACCATTTGTTAACCTAACACGAGCTACTTTACGCATAGCTGAATTTGGTTTTTTTGGTGTAGTAGTATAAACACGTGTACAAACACCGCGGCGTTGCGGGCACGAATCCAAAGCAGCCGATTTACTCTTCTTAGTTATTTTGGCTCTACCTTTTCTTACTAATTGTGAAATTGTTGGCATAATTTGCTTTACACTATTATTAAAAATTTAAAAAATATCCCTTTTAAAGGGCTGCAAAGGTAGAAATATTTTCGAGCAAATCAAATCCTAAGGGATTAATTTTTATTCCTTTATATATATCACCCGAAATAAACAAGGCGAAACAGTAATCTCACCAAACAAACCACCACAAAAAACTTCTGAATTAATTTAAACTGAAGACAAACATAGCACTATAATATACGATTACAACATCTTATTATATATTAAGGTATATATTTAACTAATCATACTAACCTTATAATAGCTACACTTTAAATTACTACAACTTATCCTTTGTCTAAAAAAACACTTATTCAATTGCAACATAAACTCCCTATATTTTGTATCCTTATATATACTATAACCAAACTTAAACACTTATTACCTCCAAATCAAAAGAACTCTTCTATACAACACCAAGCTTTTATAGTTTGCTACTCAAAAGAACACTCCTCTACATTATATATAATAGAAAGTAGAGAATTAACCAACATTATTCTATTTATTTAGCACCCAAAAACACGTTAAATAATTTATAGCATACATAAACCAAGAACTATGCGCGTTTAGAATTTGATAATTTTTCAAAACACTAAAAAACAAGAATATCTGTCTATTTTTAGAATCGCAAATAGAAAACACCCCTACTATTTTAAGACATCATACGGCTCACCTAGCCCTATAAAACAAAATTAAATAAAGCTTTTTTACACAAACAAGAACTCATGTCAGAAAGCTCTTATATTTTTATATCACTATTCAAACAAGGTTCAAATCTGAAGAAGCTTATATCAACTCCTTATTACAAACGACCAAAGAAGTTGTTCATTATGTGATACTTAATAATAACAAAAGCATAAAAATCTTACAAACACCTCCCATTCCTCCTACAGCAACACCTAACAATTTTGGATACATCACGATAGCTGCAATTTAAATTTTAATAACAAAAAGTTGTTTTATAAAGATATTATTATGATTTTTGGAACTGGCTAATTCAAATAAATTGTAAAATGAGAACAAAGTTTAGTGGAATTCTAACGCTATTACTAGCGTTTGTTGTGCAATTCACTTTTGCACAAGAAAAAACAGTTTCAGGAACTGTGACCGATGATAAAGGGTTACCTCTTCCTGGGGTTAATGTTGTTGTAAAAAATACAGCAAGTGGTACTCAAACTGATTTTGATGGGAACTATTCCCTTCAAGCGAATCGGGGAGGAGTACTTTCTTTCAGTTATGTCGGATTCGACACGAAAGAAGTAGTAATTGGGGACGGTAACTCAATTAATGTTCAATTATCTGCTTCTGCTTCAGAGCTAGAAGAGGTTATCGTAACTGCAAGAGGTATTAAGGCTAAACCAAGGTCTTTAAGTTATGCCATTGCTACAGTTGCAGATGATGAAATTGAAAACACTGGAGAGGTTAACTTAGTAAGTTCCTTAACAGCGAAAGCTCCTGGGGTTTCAGTTGTTTCGTCTTCAGGTGCTGTTGGAGCATCGGCGAACATAAGAATTCGTGGTAATACTTCTATCACAAGAAGTAACTCTCCTCTTTTTATTGTTGATGGTGTACCAATTGACAATTCAAGTGTTGGTAATGCAACAGGAGGAACTGCAAACTCTAACAGAGCTATTGATATCAACCAAAATGATATCGAAAGCATATCTATCCTTAAAGGTATTGCTGCACAAACATTATATGGTTTAAGAGCTGCAAATGGTGTTGTTATAATTACTACCAAAAAAGGTAAAAGTGGTGCTCCTACTGTTTCTATCAACTCAACTGTACAGGTAAGTGAGATTACTCAAACACCTGATTTACAAAAACAGTATGCTCAAGGTAGACCTGTAGGTGGTGTTGCTACTCACAGAGGACCTGAGACTCGTGAAGGATTTAGCTGGGGTCCAGCAATTTCTAGCTTAGAGTTCGATGGTGATTCTTCATATTC
This sequence comes from Aquimarina sp. EL_43, assembly GCF_943422735.1. Lineage (NCBI taxonomy): Bacteria > Pseudomonadati > Bacteroidota > Flavobacteriia > Flavobacteriales > Flavobacteriaceae > Aquimarina > Aquimarina sp. EL_43. Next base: position 228,496 of record NZ_CALSBR010000001.1, read on the forward strand.
TTTTAGTAGATTTGGTAGATTAGTACCTGCAGGAACAGGAAGTGGTCGTGCGGCAGAAGCGTATGATAATGTAGATAACTTTTTTGTAAAAGGGTTATTAACTGACTTGAATGTATCTGTAAGAGGTGGAACTGAAACTGTAAGATATTATTTATCTGCGGGTAAATTAGATCAAACAGGGGTTGCACCAACTGAAGAATTTGGAAAAAAATCTTTTAGAGCAGATATAACAGCAGATCTTTCTGATAAATTTGAAATCTCTGCAAGTGGTGCTTTTGTAAATTCTGGTGGACAAAGAGTACAAAGAGGTTCTAACATCTCTGGTATTATGTTAGGTCTATTAAGAACTACTCCTACTTTTGATAATGGTAATGGGTTGACAGGTAGAGATGCCGCTTCAAACCCACTTGCTTATCAATTACCTAATGGAACTCAAAGAAGTTATAGAGCTGGTGTATACGATAGTCCATATTGGACCGTAGCAAAAAACCCATCATTTGATGATGTAAACAGATTTACTGGTAGATTATCTTTTGAATATAGACCATTGGATTGGTTGACTTTACAAGGAAGATACTCTTATGATAGATATAGTGATATAAGAAAAGCTGGAGAAGATATCAATTCTGCTAACAATCCTGGAGGTAGAGTATTTGATGATAATATTTTCAATGAAGATATTACAACTAACTTCATGGCATTATTTAATAAAGACATATCTGAAACAATTACGTTTAATGCGATACTTGGATATGAAAATTATAATACTGATTACTTAAGAAGAAGTGTTCAAGGAGATGGTATGACTGTACCTGGATTCTTTGATGTATCAAATACAGCTGCTCAAATTACAACTAACTCTGTATTCAGAAAGAAGTTAGACGCAGTTTTTGCTGATGCAAAATTTGGTTTCAACGAAATGTTTTTTATAAACGGTTCTGTTAGAAATGACTGGTCTTCTACTCTTCCAAAAGATAACAATGATTTCTTATCTTATAGTGCTGGTCTTAGTTTTGTTTTTAGTGAGCTTTTTGAAAGTGAACTAGTAAACTATGGAAAATTAAGAGCTTCTTATGGTAGAACTGGTAATGACGCTCCTATCTATGCTACTCAAACTTTTTATAACGCTGGAGTTGCTGGTGGTGATGGTTTCATAGGAAACAACAATTTCCCATTATTTGGATCTGTTGGTTTTGAGAGAACGGGAACTGCTGGAAGTACTAGTATAGAGCCTGAAGAAACTACAGAATTAGAATTTGGTGGAGAAATAAAATTCTTCAATTCAAGAATAGGATTAGACATTACTTATTATGACAAAGAAACAACTGGTCAAGTATTTGGAGTTGATACAGCTCCGTCTGCTGGATTTAATGGTCGTAATATTAATGCTGGTAAAATAGAAAACAACGGTATTGAAATTGGTGCAAACTTTGTACCTGTTCGTACTGATGATTTCTCTTGGAATATTGATGTAAACTGGACTACTTATGAGTCAAAAGTTATTGAACTTGCTCCTGGAGTTGAGTCATTTACTTTAGCTGGATTTACTTCGGTTTCTTCTAGAGTACTTCCTGGAGAATCTTATGGAGCAATCTTTGGAGATAAGTGGTTAAGAAATGATTCAGGCCAAGTACTTATCGACGATAATGGTTTCCCAATAGTTGATCCAACATCTGGTGTAATTGGTGATCCAATTCCAGATTGGCAAATGGGTATTAAGAACACTGTTTCTTACAAGAATCTTTCTTTAGGTTTCTTATTTGATATTAGAGAAGGTGGAGATGTATGGTGTGGTACTTGTGGTATTGTTAATTACTTTGGTGTAGGTCAAGAGACTGCTGATCTTAGAAATGTTACTGATTTCGTATTTGATGGAGTTGTACAATCTACTGGTCAACCAAACACTCAACAAGTTGCTTTAGCAGATCCTGCTGCAGGTTTAGGTGGTAACAGATGGGTAAGATATGGTTTTGGTGGAGTAGGAGAAGATAGTGTTTATGATGCATCTTGGGTTCGTCTAAGAGAAGCTTCATTAACATATAACTTTGGAGAAAAGTTATTAAATGGAACACCTCTTTCTTCTGGTTCTGTTACTGTATCAGGAAGAAACTTATGGTTAAGCACTGATTATCCTGGTGTTGACCCTGAGACTAACTTAACTGGAGCTTCTAATGGTATTGGTCTAGATTACTTTAATCAGCCTAATACAAGAAGTTATGCTGTTTCACTTAAACTTAATTTCTAAAAAAAGTAAAAATGAAAAAAACATATAAAATCAATAAGGTTTTTATTCTCATGATGGCAACAGCGATGATGTTGGTTTCGTGTGAGTATGGTACCACAAATGATGATCCTACAAGAATTAGTGGAGACGCGGTACCTACATTGGCAGTTATGCCTATAATGCAGATACAATCACATAGAAATATTACTGCAGGATTAGGACGTTTGTCTGGTATCGTAACACAACAATGGATCGGTTTTGATGCACAACAAGTAGCATATACTACATATGCCATAGGAGAAACTGATATAGAAAACTTCTGGAACAACGGGCTATATGTTGGTTCTATGAGAGATTGTGTAGATATTATAAACAGAACTAGTGATACTGAAGGAGTAAATACAAGAGGTGTTGCAAAAATATATCTTGCAGCGAATTTAGGTATGGCAACCAATTCATGGGGTGACGTTCCTTTCTCTGAAGCTTTTCAAGGAGCTGATAATTTATTCCCTAAGTATGATACTCAAGAATTCATATATTCAGAAATAATTAGATTATTAGATGAGGCTGAAACAGATTTAACTGCTACTGATCCTCTTGGAAGTATTCAAGGAAGTTTAGTATCTCTAAGTAATGCAGGTTGGATTAAAGTAGCTAATGCTTTAAAAGCACGTTACCTTATTCAACTTACAAAAAGAGATCCTCAAGCATCAACAAAGGCATTGGCTGCTATAGCTAATGCGATGGGAAGTAATGCAGATCAAGCACAATTTAACTTTGAGGATTCTCAAAATGGTGGTAATGCATTAGCTTTATTTGGTCAGGGAAGACCAAACACTATGATCATTGATCCTCAATTTGCTACACTTATGACAGGAGATCCAAGACAGGATTTATACATGACAGAAGATGATGGAGATTTCTTATTTTATGATGGTTCTAATGAAGATTTATTCTGGGCACAATTTGATTCTCCAGGTCTGTTAATGACTTATGCAGAACAAAAATTTATCGAAGCTGAAGCTCTTGAGCGTACAGGTGGAGATGGTACAGCTGCATTAGTAGCTGCTGTAACTGCAAATATGGAGTTTATTGGTGTACCTGCAGCTGATATTGCAACATATACTGGTGCATTAGCATTAGGAGGTACTCTTGATGCTGATATCGAGACTATTATCGGAGAGAAATACAAAGCTCTTTACGGTAACACTCCTATCGAAGTATGGAATGATTATAGAAGAACTGGATTCCCTGCTTTAACAGCAAATCCTGATGGAGCAAATGGTTTTAACCCTTCTGGTGTTATCCCAAGACGTTGGTTATATCCAATTTCTGAAAGGGTGTCTAATCCAGATTCTTTCCAAGCAGCTATTTCTGCGCAAGGAGGTCATTTATTAGACGTAGATATTTGGGCTTATAAAAACTAAGTCAAATAAATAATAAAGATTCGAAAGAGGCTATCCAATGGATAGCCTCTTTTTATTTGTCGAAAAAATAGCAATCATAATATTTAGAGCATCTCCTCTCCTTCTCTTACTCTATCAGTATCTTCTTTTATATACTTGAAATATTTTCATATGCAAAAGCAAAACAGATTCAAATAGTACGTAATCAAGATTATCTTTCATTACGAATATAAACTCTTTTCAAAAAAATACGCAATAGAAGTAATCATTAGTATATAATAGGTAAGAAGTTATTCTAGATTTCTAAAAAAAGAATAGCAATCACTCATTGTATTTGTACAAACAAAGCCGACCTATAAAAGTCGGCTTTGTTTATTCTTTGTAGCACTTTTATTCAAATAACAAATCAATTATATCATCAAATTACGCAACCATATAGAAGCAGGCAGTCTATAAGACAAATACTTTAAATAAATAACTCTAATTAAAATTAAGCTAAATGAAAACATTAACAAGAAACATACTTATTACTTTATTTATCATTTCAATGCTAGCGTGTTCAAGCGATGATGATCGAGGGATTACAGGGGTATCTGCTGGAGTGGTTGTTAAACTAGTTGATACTGAAATAACCGTATTTGACATTAACAAAGACTTAAAAATTGATATAAACAGTTTTACAAATGCCCAGGTTACTAATCTTGATGTATATAAAGGTGCGACTAAAATTGCAGATGCTGTGATTTCGGGTAATACAGCTACTTTTAATTCTTCATCACTATTACCTTTTGTTTTTCCGGGCGAAGAAGAAGGAGAAACAGTTTCATCAGGAAGCTTCGACTTAGATTTGGTATACGATATTTCTGGAGGAAATATTCCCTCTGCAATAACAGCACAAAAGCTGTCGGTAGCAAAAGTCATTACGTTAACCGATAAGGTTTCCTCTATAAAATTTAAAGATAGTGCGTCTACTAATTTGATCAAATATGTTACTTCTACCGCTGGAGTTAAGATTGATGACATTACAGTCACCTGGAGAAAAGGAGAAACAGGAACAGAAACAGATATTTCTACGGGCTTTAGTATTGACAAAGGGACAATTGATCTTAAAAACAAAGATTATATTGCTTATGGCCTTACAAAAGGAGATGTACTTATTTATTCCTTTACTGTCTCTAGCGGAACTCTTACTGATAAAGCAGAAGCTAAAATTGAAATTACACCTCAACCATTTAATGGTGGTGCAAGTGGAAATTTAAATAGTGATCTTACCAAAAACCAGATTGACCTCTTAACTGGTTCTATTTCTAAAGATGATACTTTTGCAGGAGATATTGATTTTGTCGGGCCGCAAGGGTTTGGAGCTATCAACAATACAGTTAATGGAGAAAATTACACTGTAGACATACAGTATGTAAAGCTAGGAGGTACCGGTGCATCATTTTATGACGCATACAACGACGTAGAGCAAGCTAAAGTTGATTTTGACGCAGGAACACCTTCTACCTCTGTTCAGGTTATGAAAGACGAGATTTATGTATACAAAATTGTTAGAAATATCGGAACCACAGATACTCCAGTATTAAAAAATCATTATGGAGCTATTCTTGTAGGTGATATTACAGTGATAAATGCAGGAACAAATGTTGATATTGCTCTAACATTTAAAGAAAATAGCATCATAGATTAATTCTTTCTTTATCCATACATTACATATTAGGATGCGATCCTATTGATCGCATCCTTTTTTTGTATACAATTCCTAAAACTCATTTCTATTATACTATCTTTGGCTCCTATAAATAAGCTACAAACAATTAAGGTAATGCCAATCTACCGTTATGGCAGATATAGCCTTACTATACAATAATATACTATATACAGATGAAAAACGATTCCTTAGTTTTTGGTATCAGAGCAATTATAGAAGCTATAACGTCTGGCAAGACCATCGATAAGCTTTTTATCCAAAAAGGATTACATGGTGATCTGGCTAAAGAATTAATGAGCCTTGTAAGGAAACAGAATATTACTATTAACTATGTTCCTGTAGAAAAATTGAACAGATTAACCCGTAGCAATCATCAAGGTGCTGTTGCCTATACCTCTCCTATCGATTTTTATGATCTCGAAAATCTTGTCATGAATGTTATTGAATCTGGAGAAACTCCTTTATTTTTAATTCTCGATCAACTTTCTGATGTTCGTAATTTTGGAGCTATTATCAGAACTGCAGAATGTACAGGTGTACATGGCATTATCATTCAGAAAAAAGGAGGAGCACCTGTTAATGCCGATACTGTAAAAACTTCTGCTGGTGCGGTATTCAAGATCCCAATATGCAAGGTAGATCATATAAAAGATGCCATGTTTTATTTACAAGGCTCTGGTGTTCAGATAGTAGCTGCTACAGAAAAAGCCAACACCACTATTTATGATACAAATCTAACTATTCCTACCGCCATCATTATGGGAAGTGAAGGTAAAGGTATTTCTCAATCTGTATTAAAACTGGTAGATCAACAGGCTAAACTACCAATGTATGGAGATATTGCCTCATTAAACGTATCTGTAGCTTGTGGTGTGTTTTTATATGAAATTATAAGACAAAGGCTATAATACTGATTATTCTTCTTCAGGTCTATCTGTATTAGGTTTATATTCGTATATAATACTAATCTCATCATCCAAATCTTTCTGAGGCAGGTTTTCAATAAAATTACCATTCTCATCAAAATGTCTTAGAAATTCATCTTCTTCAGGATCATAATGGTCAGATTCCCAGATGTATTTTTTTGGTCGTACTACTCCTTTTTTGATAAAAAATGCTAACACAGCCCCAGATAGTATACCTGATAAATGTCCTTCCCATGAGATTTTAGGGTCTATAGGCAGTACATACATTACCATGCTTCCGTAAATAAAAACTACAACAAAGGATAATGCAATTAATCTAAAGTGTTTGGCAAAAATCCCTTTAAAAAATAAAAAACCAAAAAGCATATAAATTACACCACTTGCTCCGATATGATTCGCTGGCCGACCTAATAACCAGGTTAAAAAGCCCGTAAGAAAAACTCCTATACATAATACTTTCCAAGCGTTATTTTGATAGAAAAAGAAGAGTGCAGCCGATAAAATCAATAATGGTAAAGTATTATGCCATAAATGGGTGATATCGGCATGGATAAAAGGAGAGAATAGTATTCCTCTTAATCCAATCATTGTTCTAGGAAGTACTCCAAAATGATTGAAACTTAAGTCAAAACGAATTTCAAACCAAAAAACGATCCAAATAAGTAACACAAACAACAATGGATATCCTACTACCCCCGTATTAAACTTAAAATGAGTCTCTTTTTCTTGCATAGTAATAAGAATATATCAAAAAAAAGTCCAAAACAAAAAGTTCGGTTAAAATGTCAGGTGTATCCTATATTTTATTCTAAGTCTGTAGATTTATAATAATTATACTATCTACAAGAAATGTTTTTAGAAAAAACATTTCTTAATCTATTACATATCTAATATTTGAGCTCAAAATTCTATAAAAGCTTGTATTTTTACACTTATGAACAAACCACTTGCAGAACGAATACGTCCAACATCCTTAGAACAGTACCTAAGCCAAGAACACCTGATTGGTGATGATGGTTCTCTGACCCAGCAAATCAAAAGAGGGCTTATCCCCTCTCTAATACTTTGGGGTCCACCAGGAGTGGGAAAAACGACATTAGCCAATATCATCGCTAACGAATCAGAAAGACCCTTCTACACTCTTAGTGCTATTAACAGTGGTGTTAAAGAAGTAAGAGAGGTAATAGATAAGGCTAAACAAAGTGGAGGTTTGTTTACCGCCAAAAACCCTATCCTGTTTATTGATGAAATTCATCGTTTTAGCAAATCACAACAAGATTCTTTATTAGGTGCAGTCGAGAAAGGATGGATTACCCTTATTGGGGCTACTACAGAAAACCCAAGTTTTGAAGTCATACCTGCACTCTTGTCTCGTTGTCAAGTGTATACACTTAATCCTTTTGGCAAGAAAGAATTAGAAGCATTACTCAATAGAGCTATGCAAGAAGATGAACATTTAAAATCTAAAGAAATAGTGCTTAAGGAAACAGAATCTCTACTAAGGTTAAGTGGTGGAGATGCTCGTAAGCTTTTAAATATTTTCGAATTAATAGTTTCTAGTCAGGATCAGGAACCTATTACAATTACTAATGACCTGGTTTCAAAATTAGTACAACAAAATACGGTACGATATGACAAAACCGGAGAGCAGCATTATGATATTATCTCTGCTTTTATTAAATCTATTAGAGGAAGCGACCCTAATGCTGCCGTATATTGGCTTGCACGTATGATTGAAGGTGGCGAAGATCTTAAATTTATTGCCAGAAGGCTAATTATATTGGCTTCTGAAGATATCGGAAACGCTAATCCAACTGCCTTGATTTTAGCAAATAATTCATTTCAGGCCGTTAATACCATTGGTTATCCCGAAGCTAGGATTATATTAAGCCAGTGTACGGTTTATCTTGCTTCTTCACCTAAAAGTAATGCATCTTATATGGCTATAAATAAAGCTCAGCAATTGGTAAAACAAACAGGAGATTTATCTATTCCATTACATATAAGAAATGCTCCTACCAAATTAATGAAAGAATTAGGATATGGTGAAGATTACAAATATGCCCATAATCATAAAGACAATTTTGTAAAACAAGAATTTCTTCCTGATGAGATTGCCAACACAAAATTATATGACCCGGGAAATAACCAGCGTGAAAACTCATTTAGAACATTTCTTAAATCAAGATGGGGAGATAAATATGAGTATTAACTCTTCTTTTATCTCCCCATTGTATAATTTTTCCTTTTAAAAAAGGAATGATTAAATTTTACTGTCTAGCAAAAGTATCTGTAATAAGCTTATTGGTTGCTGGATTAATACGCTCTAATATAAAATTACCATACCCATCAAAATACCCATTACCACTTAGATCTCCTGCTTGAACTATATAATTTTTTCCGCCTCCCGATTTAAAAATTTTCCCTATCGAGGTTTGCTTTTCTTCACTTTTAAATATCTCATATCCATAATCTTGTTTTTTGAACATGAAACTTACATCATTAAAAATGTATGTAATAGAATTTTCTGATGGAGATGTAGCCTCTACAATTTCTTTCACTTCTTCTTTAGTTTGTATAGGCTCTTCTTTTTTAACACTCGGTGTTTTAACAACTTCTTTTTTTACAATCTCTTCTTCTTTATCACCACTATATGTATAGTTAAGCGCCTCTACCGAGGTAAAAGTATTTCTAAGTGCTTCATGATATGCCTCCTTAAACTCTTTTTTCCTACTCTTTCCTTCTACCGATGTAAATACAACACTACCATTACAATCTGTTAATTCTAATGTTAGCCTTGTTAAAAACACACCGGATCTTTTTTTTACATGAGCTCTTAGAGCCTTACAACCATTAGTCTTAAGATCTTCTGGGAAATTTTCTTCTTTTATATAGGCCTCAAAGCCATACTTTGTCAATAAAAATTTAGTGAGTGAATTAAGCTGATACCTATCCTCTCCTTTTAAAAAATTATAGCTATTGGGCACTATGACATACTTATACTCATTGATATTTTTTTGAGCATTTACACTTAACGTAGAAATTAAAACAATCCCTAAAAACAAAATACGTAACATATCTATCACATTATGACATTAAAACCTAGTTGTACAGAAGTACCTCTTGCTTTTGCAAGGTTAGTATATTCTAACAAATTATTAGCCGAAATATAAAAATTAATTTTATTAATATGAATAGATGTAAGAAATCCTATATTATAATATGAATAATCATCAATAGTATATGTAAGTTTTGTTCTTAAAAAATTAAAAAAACGTTTATAATAAAACAATGAAGCTGCATATTGAGGTCTTTTGGGTCTAAATTGAGTAAATAACTGTACCCCTATAGCATCCATGTATGGAGGTTTTTCTCCCTCAATATAACAATCACATGTACCATCATCATATCGGTTAAAAGAATATCTAACAGAGCTGTTTAATTTTAAAGGGCGCATCGTTATATAAGTTGTACTTAATGTATCAAGCGGGACAGCTTCTTCTAGTTCATCTAAAAAATTCTGAGCATCCTGACCAGAAAACTGAATTGGTGTTTCAAAGCCTTCAAAAACATAATTACCTCGTGCTCGATAGGTTTCTACATCTTTAGTATACAATATCATCCCTAAATCATTTGCACTTCCTGTAATAGCCAGTTGTTCATTTATTTTATGAGTAAACCCTATATCTACACCAAGTCCCAGGTTTCCTCCCAAAAAAGCTCTTCCTATTAGTTTATTAACGATATCTTTTCCTTCTTTATCTTTAAGAGAAGCATACCCAGATGTTCTAACAGTAACATCTGCATTACTAATGACATGTTGATAAACATTATTTCCTGCTGGGGTTTCTACAGTGGTAAAAGTTCCTTTGTTTTTAGCACTACGAATATGAAACATACTGGAATATAATTTGGCTCTGGCTCCAAAAGTTAACTTCTTATTTACCTTCTTTGTGTATCCAAAATGAAATGTAGTTAACAATTCTACAGATCCATTTATAGTAGAAAAACGAAACGGTTGATTAAGGAAATCCTGATTCCCTTGATAAGCAAGAACCACAAAGTCTTTCGGAAAATACCCTATAACATCTAATTCCTGATAGATTCCTCCAGAGAAATACATCTTTTTATTTTTTTTGCTTTCCCATCCAAAACTAATAAGTTCTAATTGCTGCGTAAGAGTTAAATAATCATTGCTTGTAAGCGTATTAAGTGTATTTTCTATTTTATCATTAATATCTCTTCCATCATCTGCAAAAACATCATAGATAGAGGCTCCTCTTAACCCTGCATTTATATGAAACTGTGATAAAAAAGGCACTCCTGCATGGTAATCAAAATTTATATCAGCTCCAGGATTAAGAAGTAAAGACTGAGGAAGGTCTGTGAAATCGTATAAGGTTTCTTTATTTTGAGAATACCCCAAGCATCCCCACAGACCTATAAAGAATATAATAATTCTCATAGTTCGTAATTAAAAAAGTAAGTTCCTTTGGATCGTAATTCAAGAATCCCTCGTAAACTACTATTAATATTTTGTACTCTCATTGAAGAAATAAGTCGTGTAGCATCTCTCAAAACATCAATGTCTGCAGTGTTGAGAATGATAACCTCTCTTGTAACAATGGGATCTGTACCTTCTCCGTTTCCAGAATTGGCAGTCATACTATATAAAGGGCCAATTCGCTGGTTATTATCGTTTAAAAACCCCAAATCAAATTCAAAATCACGCTCTATAGTATTGGTAAACTCAAAAGTTAATTCCACTCTTTCTAAATTATCTACTACAAAATCGGTTCCTAAAAGGTCATAGTCCAAAGTGTCATTTACAATTACTTCTGGAATAACAATCACAGGATCTATATTAGAATCTATAAATTGGCTTGTATCAAATCGAGAATACACAAAATCAACCTCATAGACCGGAGTAAGCACAACGTTTTCTGCCTGATCAAAATCTACGTCTTTTACACAAGAAATTAATGGCATCAATATGCAGATAGTGCATAGTAATACATAAACTTTTTTTACTTTCATTTTGCAGGGAATTACAAAAAGTTAAGACAAATTCTTAAATTATTCATATCATTATCTTGTCTTAATTTCCTTTACTTCTAAGATTCACTTTATGACCTTCAATTATAACAACAGTATAAGTTACAAATACCCTATTTTCAAATTGTTAATTTATTTTGTGTTTTAAAGGATATAATTTAGAGCACTTAGTAATCACTGTTTAAGCTACTAAAAAATTTCTAGAATTGTACATGAATTGAAATAAATTACAAATATTTATCTCCTAAAGATACTTTTTAATCTGTTTTAATTCGGAAACTTGAATATTATGCGCTGGCAATTCTTCTTTATGATAATTAAAGCATATAGTTTTTAAGCCTACTGCCTCTGCTCCCAATATATCTGCTTCATAATTATCACCTATCATCATACTACTATCAAGTTTTGCACCAGATTTTTGTATTGCTTGTTCAAAAATAAATGGATTGGGTTTTTTAACGCCTGCTTCTTCACTATCTGTTATTGTTTTAAAATAATGTAGTATTCCAGAATTTGATAGTTTCCTGTTTTGTACTTCTTTAAAACCATTGGTAATGATATGTAAATCATATTTTGGATTAAGATACTCTAATAAATCCTGGGTTCCATCAATCAAATAGTTATGAAGCGGTAGAAAATTGATATAATCATCAGACATTTCATCTATAATTTCTAGAGAAAATGATATGTCAAGATGTGTAAAGGCTTCTGTAAGTCTACTTCTGCGAAGTTGTTTTTTACTTACTTTCTCTTCTCTGTATAATTTCCAATACTTCATATTAATGGGCTGATATACAGCCAGGAAATCTTCAATTTTCGTATTGATATTAAATTTATCGAAAATCATCTTAAATGCTAAAGAAGAGTTCCTGTCAAAATCCCAAAGGGTGTGATCTAGATCAAAAAATATATGTTTTACCGTACTATTCATCTTCTGTTGTCCAAATAAATTCTAAAATCGATTTCCAAAAAGGTTCATTTTGCAAATCACTAAACAATGTGTTACTAAAAACCGGAATAAAAATCCCATTTACCTTTTTTACTTTATCCATATATATGCTAATTTCTTTTCTTGCCGACATTAGATCATTAATATCTTCTCTATCACCCTGACTGGCAAAACAAAAAGAATACACCACTAAAGGAGTTTGCACCTCATAATCAAGATCATAAAACATGAACGGAGAGCAAGTTCCCGCTCTAAAACCAGATTGTTTGGGATAGCCCATAGAATAATCCTCTCCTATCTCTAACTCGATAAAATTGCGATATGCTTCTGGTAATTTTATTTTAAAAAAAGAGCAGAGTGAGTATTGAAGTCTTCTATTAACAATATTCTCTATTCGTAATTTTTCCTTTTTCAAAAGTGACAGATCAGAGATAGCTTCATATGAAACTTTTAGCCCTACATCAATATAATCTGCAATATGCTTAATAATAGTATGGTGTTTTGGGCGGTTATACCCTACATTTTTTTCATATTTAGAATAATCTCCCAATCCAAATAGAGCTTTAGCTTTTCTTTTTTTCTTTTTTTGAAGTTGAATTACAAAATCAAATATATCATATGGATCTCTTTTTAATCCAATAAGCACCTTTATTCTATCTGTTAGTTTATCAAATTGTAGTTTCCACAAATCTCGAATCCCTCCTCCTATTGATCGCAAAATGCCTTTATTTTTATACACAAAAGTCTGAGCGACAGAAAAAACTGGAATAATGGTAAATTTCTTTTTCCTAAATTCGAGATCAGGGTATTTTTCTAAAAGCACTTTTTTGAATTTATATGCCCATATATCTATTACCGGATCTTGTAAAAAATCATAGATATATCCTATACTTTCTGTAGCAGGAAAACGCCCCATATTATCTTTTACATGTGGCAAATACTCCTCGTATCGGGTTAAGAGATAAAAAGTAGCTGCAAAAATATCAAACGGTAATGCAGAATCGGCATGCTTAACATCAAAAAAACATTTTGTTTCTTCCCAATCAAAAACTTGAACATCTACATCATTTAAGCCATGTTCAAAAAGCAAATCGACACTCTGAAAATAAAGTTCTTTTCCTAATGGTTGTCTTCCATACGAAAGCTTAGGGCCATCATGAGCGATAAAAGGTTCTATTTTAGATGTTAAATCAATATCCAAACCTAGTATTCGCTTACACATTTGTTTAAATGTATAGGAAACTCTTGGAGTAATTCTTTGTACGTGAATTAATAGCATATTGTTGTATTGTGAATTACGATTTATAATCCCGTAAGACTCACTTCTATATTATGGATTCGTCTGCAAAGCTAAAATAGTTTTTTTCTGTAATAACAAGATGATCCAGTAGATTGATATCTAAAGTTATCCCTGCCTGTTTTAGTTTTTGGGTTAACATTTTATCTGATTGACTAGGCATCACTACTCCACTAGGATGATTATGTCCTAATATTATTCCAGTAGCACCATATTCTAAAGCAGATCTAAAAACGATTCGGGCATCTACCAAAGTTCCTGTCTTTCCTCCAACACTTATTTGCTTTTTCTGAATTACTTTATTTGCATTATTCAGAAACAGCACCCAAAATTCTTCATGCTCAAGGTCTCCCATGATAGGGTGAAAAAGATGAAATGCATCTTTACTACATGTAATTTTTGGTATTACAGCTACATTTTCATCTCTTCGTCTTCTTCCTAGCTCTAAACCGGCAACAATAGTTATCGCTTTAGCTTCACCAATTCCTTTAAAATTCATCAATTGTTTCACAGATAATTTTCCCAACGCATTAATTTCATGATCTACACTAGCCAAAATACGCTTACTTAATGCAACGGCACTTTCTTCGCGATTACCCGAACCAATGAGTATTGCAATCAGTTCTGCATCTGTTAATGCGTTCTTCCCTTTAGCGATTAATTTCTCTCTTGGACGATCATTTTCACTCCATTCCTTGATAGAAAATGAAGAATTTAATTTACTCATATGACAAGTTTAACAATTAAAAATAGTTGGTAAATCCTATCTGTAAGTATAAACTATTTATCTCAATTACAACAACTTATTCCCGAATTAATATCACTATATTAACACTTCATTTGTTGTCAAATTGCATTATTTTACTATATATATTTGTTTGAAAATGAAAGTTTTACTATATTTGGTCACCCTTAATCCAAAAATGAATATTTTAACACCTTCAAATGAACCTATTTATGAAGAATATTTTTACTTTCGTTTTACTTCTTGCAACTGTGAGTTTCTATGGGCAGGATAAGAAGATTTCGTTTCTTAATTTAGTAGGAAATAACATACAGGTCCCTAAAGGATGCCAAGCACAATCTGAATATGAGCTGCAAGCTTGTGATGGAACATCTATAAAATGGGATTATTATAATGATGACATGTTATCTGCAGTTTTTGATGCTACAATAAGTGCATTTGCAGAAAGTAATAGTTCAAAAACAGAAGTAACTTTTACTTCTTTTGGTGCCCAATTAAAAGGATATAAATTTAAGATGGGTACTACTTTCCAATATTTTTTGAAAGGAACAATTAAAGATCAACCGTTAATGATCAATTTGGGTACTCCAAAAGATATTGCAAATAATGATGATCTAGATGGGTTTCTAAGTCTTTTCTTTGATGAGGTAAGTTAAAAAAACATATATATAATATTCTATAAAGGCTAATCATATGATTAGCCTTTATTTTTTTAGTCTAAAAAATGGTATTTTTGAGTACACCGCCTAAAAAAACTTATTATGAAATCTCTACTCGATCCAGTCGTACATAATGAGATAGAAAATCGCATAAACAAATTATCCGTTACCAGTAGTGCTATCTGGGGAAAAATGAATGTTTCGCAAATGTTTCATCATTGTCAATTTCCATTAAAAATTGCTTTAAAAAAAGATCATCCCAAACTTAAACCCAATATATTGGCAAAGCTACTCTTCAAAAAATCTATGTATAATGATAAACCATGGAGAAAAAACTTGCCAACGCATTCAAAACTAAAAGTAGTTGAGCAAAAAGATTTTGAAACCGAGAAAGAAAAAATTTTACATCTTGTAACCGAATTTTCTAACCAAAGGGATAAAAAAGAATGGGAACCTCATCCAATATTCGGAAAATTCACTAATAAACAGTGGGGACAGTTACAATATAAACATCTCGACCACCATCTTCAACAGTTTAATACATAACTCCTAAAATACTAGTATAAAAAAGCATTATCCAGAAGTGCTAAACCATGAGTTGTTAATCAATCCAACCCAAAAAAGTATAGAAAATTTACTATCAAGTCTATTGAAAACATTTTCAGTTTTCAATCCATTGTTTCACTTCGCTAAAATCCAATCCCCCATAATTACCACTACTCATAAGCAATAGTGCAGAATTATCTAAATCTTTCTGCTTTAAATACTGCTGAAAACTTTCTGGATCGGTATAAATAATGAGATCATTGCGATTAAAAGCTTCGGCAATTTGTGAAGCAGAAACTTCTTTAAGCTGTTTTATCTTTACTGCATGAGGAGAGTAAAACACCACTGCCTCATCGGCTGCATCCAAAGCGCCTTCATATTCTTTTAAAAACGAAGTATCCAGACTACTATAGGTGTGTAACTCGAGACAGGCCACCACATTTCTATTTTGATATTGCTCTTTTACTGCTTTTGTAGTTGCTCTTACTTTAGATGGGCTATGCGCAAAATCTTTATATGCCACAGCTTTATCGCTCTCTGCAATTTTTTCTAATCGTTTTGATGCTCCTTTAAAAGAAGCAATGGCCTCATAAAAATCATCCTCATCAATTCCCATATGCTGGCAAATCCATTTTGCACCAGCAAGATTATTCAAGTTATGTGCGCCAAAAATTTCGATAGGCATTTCTCCTTCAGGAGTATCTAGTAAAGTTTCTCCATCCTCTACGCGATACTGCGGAGTTACATATTCAAACTTTCGAATTGGATTTTCTGTTAACTCTGCTAGTTTTTTTACCTCAGTATCCTCTTGATTATATACTAATGCACCACCATTAACAATAGAATTCATAAAAATTCTAAACTGATCGACATACATATCAAAAGTCGGAAATACATTAATATGGTCCCAGGCAATCCCACTTACCAAAGCAATATTAGGGTGATACAAATGAAATTTTGGCCTGCGGTCAATCGGCGAAGATAAATACTCATCTCCTTCTAAAACGATAAAATCATTCTCTTCTGTAAGGTGCACCATGGTATCAAAACCTTCTAATTGTGCTCCTACCATATAATCTACTTCCTTATCATGATAATGCAGTACATGCAAAATCATAGAAGTAATCGTTGTTTTGCCATGCGATCCTCCTATTACCACACGAGTCTTATTTTTGGACTGTTCGTATAAAAATTCTGGATATGAATATATTTTTAGTCCCAATTCCTGAGCCTTAAGAAGTTCTTCATTATCCTTTTTGGCATGCATCCCCAAAATAATTGCATCAAGATCTGAAGTGATTTTTTCTGGAAACCAACCAAATTCGGTTGGTAATAATCCATATCGTTCTAATCTTGATTTTGAAGGTTCAAAAATAGTATCATCACTTCCTGTTATTTGATATCCTTTTTGATGTAATGCTATGGCCAGGTTATGCATCGCACTACCTCCAATAGCTATAAAATGTACACGCATAGTAAACTCTTAAATCAGAGAGTAAAGATACAATTAACAATTAGCTAATAAAATAATGAGGTAATGAAAAATAATTTCGAGTCTTAATTATTTTCCTCATTAAATCGTAGGGTTTCCTAAACAAAACAGAGACTTCCCTCATTTATCATTTTATCTGTTCTTTTTTAAGCCTTTCTTAGTCGTCAAATAAAATGTGGCAGAAATTTTGATTTATAGTAACAAAATTATCCTGACTCATTTCAAATACGTAGTTTTATGATGTTATTTACGAATTATGAAGCGTTATCATATAAAATAATACAACACTTATTTACGTTTGTTTCACAACCTAAAAAATATATGATGAAAAAGCATATCATCCTTATTATAATCTGTATATCAAACCTGTATATTATGAAAGGTCAAAATGACTATCAAAGTGATTGGAAAAAAGTAGAAGCTTTTAACCAGGAAGGATTACCAAAATCTGCTTTGGAAGTAGTTGAAACTATATATACTAAAGCGAAAAAAGAAAATAATGATAACCAGGTAATTAAAGCTTTTCTTCATAAGGCAAAGTATATGCTTACTCTAGAAGAAAACGCACAACTTACCATTATCAAAAACTTGAAAAGCGATATTGAAAATAGCGAGTTTCCTAAAAGAAATATCCTAGAAAGCGTTCTTGCCAACTTATACTGGCAGTATTTTCAACAAAATCGATGGAAATTCTACAATAGAACTCAAACTTCAGAAAAAGTTGATACCGAAGATTTTAGAACCTGGGATCTAGAAACATTATTTGCAGAAACACATCTTTACTACCAAAAATCTCTTAAAAATGGAGTTTTGGCCCAGCAAACAAATCTTAATAGGTTTGATCAAATCTTACAAACCGCTACCGATTCTAAAAAATATCGCCCTACACTATACGATTTTTTAGTTCATAATGCTTTAGATTTCTATAAAACCTCAGAAACCAATATCACCAAACCTTCGTACGCTTTTACTATAAATGATAAAAAATATTTACAGGAGCACACTGTTTTTTCGTCATTAAAAATAGAAACCAAAGACTCATTATCACTACAGTTTAATGCTTTAAAGCTATTTCAAGATTTAATAAAATTTCATGCAAGAGACAAAGCACCAGATGCTTTGATCGAAGTAAATATAGAGCGCATAAAATTTGTATCAGAAAATGCTGTTTTTGGCGACAAAAAAACTGTTTTACTCGAATGTTTACAATCAGAAAAAAAGAAATTTGCAACTCATAGTGCCTCAGCTTTATACGATTATCAAATTGCAAATTTATATAAAGAATATGCTGATACGTATATCCCAGAAGAAAACGAAACCCATCGCTGGAAATTAAAAGAAGCCTTAGAGATATGTGATGCTACAATTAAGAAGTTCCCAGATTCGAGAGGAGCCAACCAATGTGAAGCATTAAAAAGCCAGATACTTCATACCGAGTTAAACATCAAAACCGAAAAATACGTTCCAATACAAAAACCGGGCAGATTACTAATCACATATAAAAACCTGAATAAACTTTATTTTAACGCTTTTAAAATTACTCCTAAACAATTAAAAGACTTAAATAAATTATACAAAACTCCAGATCAGATCAAATTCCTGAGTTCCTTAAAGGCAACTAAAACATGGGAAGCAGAAATTTGCGATGAACATGATTATCAGACTCATACTACTGAAGTATTGTTACCAGAATTAGAACAAGACTCTTATCTTATTTTAGCAACGATATCAAAAGATCTTTCTCAAAAAAGTTTGTTTTCTTACGGAAATACCCAGGTTAGTAATTTAGCATTAACAGAAAACAGAACTCCAGAAAAATCTATATTTCAGGTTTTAGATCGTAATAATGGAGCACCCATTGCCAATGCCAAAATACATTTAAAAACAAATAATCAAAGAGGGTATGGCAACAAATTAGATAAGACCTTAATTACCGATGCCAAGGGTCAGGCTTATTTAACAGTAAATACATATCACTATGATGTTAGTATTACTGTTTCGCATGAGAAAGATGTAGCTAGATTTGAAGGGTACTATCTAAATCAATCATATAAACCAGATTATAGCACCAAAACAAATACTACCACTTTTCTATTTACAGATCGCAGTATTTACAGACCTGGACAAACCGTATATTTTAAAGGAATTATGATGTCTTCTGATGGCAAAGAAGAATTTAAAGTATTACCCAATCAGTCCACTTTTGCTACACTAAAAGATGTAAACGGACAAGATGTAAAAACGTTAAACTTTAGAACGAATGATTATGGATCCTTTAGCGGTGAGTTTATAGTTCCTTCTTCTGGACTTACTGGAGTGTATACTATACAAACTAATAATTACCACAGTACTTCTTTTTCTGTCGAAGAGTATAAACGACCTAAATTTGAAACTAAATTTAATCCAGTTAAAGAAACCTATAAAGTTAATGATGAAATAAAACTTACCGGAGTTGCCACAGCTTATGCTGGTAGTGCAATTACCGATGCCAAAGTAGTGTATCGGGTACATCGTAAAGTACAATACCCTCGTTGGTGCTATTGGTACCCAAGACATACAGTAGAGCCTCAGGAAATTACCCATGGAGAAACCATAACCGACGAAAAAGGAGAGTACAATATTAATTTTAAAGCACTTCCTGATCTAGGGGTATCTAAAGAGGATTTACCAATTTTTAATTACGAGGTTACAGCAGATGTAATCGATATAAACGGAGAAACACGTAGTACTACAACAATAGTTAATGTAGGATATCACGCGTTGACCGCTGCTATTACGATCAAAGATAAGATTGATAAAACACAAAAAGACAACACACTTACGATAACCACCATTAACCTAAATAATGAGTCTGTTGCTACAGCAGGAACAATTAAGGTTTACAAATTGAAAGCTCCTAAAAAACCTATGCGAATTCGCCCATGGAAAGCGCCTGATTATGAAGGTTTCAAAAAAGAAAAATTTGAAGAATTATTCCCACATGATGCTTTTAAAAATGAGCATGATTATCGAAAATGGGATAAAGGAAATATGGTACTGAATAAACCGTTTAATACTGCATCAACAAAAGAAAATGAAACAGGAACACAACAACTTTCTTTAGGTAACATCAAAAAGTGGGAGTCTGGTAAATATGTTATCGAATTAAATACCAAAGATCGATTCGGTCAGGATGTAAAGGATATCCAATACATTACCCTATATAGTCTGGAAGACAAAAATATTAGTGATCAGCAATTGTTTGAGATCACTACCAATAAATCGAACTATAAAATCGGAGATGAAGCGATTGTTAAGTTTAGTTCTGCCTCAGAAGATATAACAATTACAGTAGACATTGAGAAGAACCATACTATTATCGAAACCAAAATTATTAAGCTCTCGAAGAATAGTAAAACTATTAGAATTCCAGTAACAAAAGAAGATTTGGGAGGGTTTTCAATAGGATACAGCTACCTAAATTACAATGGATACCAGAGCGGAGCAATAATAATTCCTGTACCTTATGAAGCTACAGAGCTTAGTATAGAAACCAAAACCTTTAGAGACAAATTACTTCCTGGTCAACAGGAAACCTGGAGTTTTACGATCAAAGGCCCTAAAGGTGATAAGGTAAGTGCAGAACTACTAGCAAGTATGTATGATGCTTCTTTAGATCAGTTCAGACCTCATCAGTGGTATTTTGATCCCATCAATCGCCCTACATATTATACGCAGAGCAAACGACATGCTACGCAGAGTTTTGGAGTGCTCACGTTTAGATTACAAAACCACAATAATCCATCATATCATTATAGTAGCCAGGGGTATGATCAACTAAACTGGTATGGTTTATACTTTGGGCAACAATATTTTGGAAGAAATAGAAATTACGATATTATGGAGAGTGGTGCTCCTGCACCAATGATGAAAAGATCTGCTGCCAAATCTGCCGTTGCCAATGAAGTAATGGAAGAAGCAGAATTTAATGCCGATGATGGAGTTGCCGGAGTTGCTGGTGATATTGTCGAGAAAGACAAGGAAGAAAGTAGAGCAGGAAAACAACAAGAACAAAAACAACAAGAACAGCAATCTCTTGAAGGTGTTAAAATTCGAAAAAACCTACAAGAAACTGCTTTTTTCTTTCCGCAATTAACCACCGATGCAGAAGGTAATGTAAGTTTTAATTTTACCGCTCCAGAGGCATTAACAAAATGGAAATTACAGCTTCTATCACATACCAAGGGGCTAAATGCAGCAACAACAACTTTAGAAACAGTAACTCAAAAAGAGTTAATGATTCTTCCTAATCCACCCAGATTTTTACGAGAAGGCGATAAGATTGTATTAAGTTCTAAAATATCAAATCTTGCTACCAAAGATCTTAATGGCATTGTAGAGTTGCAATTATTTGATGCGTTAACCAATAAAGTGATAGATACCAAGCTTCAAAACAATAATGCTCGTCTAGACTTTATGGTAAAAGCCAAAGGAAACACTAATGTATCCTGGGAGCTTCAGATTCCCGATGATGTACAGACTGTTCAATATAAA
The DNA here is from genome assembly GCF_943422735.1 of Aquimarina sp. EL_43. Lineage (NCBI taxonomy): Bacteria > Pseudomonadati > Bacteroidota > Flavobacteriia > Flavobacteriales > Flavobacteriaceae > Aquimarina > Aquimarina sp. EL_43. The sequence continues at coordinate 250,039 of NZ_CALSBR010000001.1, forward strand.
ATCATAGCAAAAGCAGGAGATTTCTCTGATGGCGAACAAAATGTACTTCCGGTATTAAGTAATCGAATGTTGGTTACCGAGACGTTACCAATGTGGATTCGTTCTGATCAAACAAAGACATTTACACTAGATAAATTAAAAGATAACACCTCTAGTACATTAAAACACCATAAGCTTACTCTGGAGATGACTTCTAATCCAGCTTGGTATGCCGTACAAGCACTACCCTACCTTATGGAGTATCCATATGAATGTGCAGAGCAAACATTTTCGAGGTATTATGCAAATACCTTAGCTAGCCATATCGCTAACTCTAATCCTAGAATTCAGGAAGTATTTAATCAATGGAAATCTAGCGATGCCCTACTAAGTAATCTTGAAAAAAACCAGGAATTAAAATCCCTGATGATTCAGGAAACACCTTGGTTACGTGATGCACAAAGCGAAACCGAACAAAAGAAACGAATTGCTTTACTGTTTGATCTTAATAAAATGAATAATGAACTACAATCTGCATTAAACAAATTAAAACAAATGCAGTATGGTTCTGGTGGGTTCCCATGGTTTCAGGGAGGAAGAGAAAACAGATTCATCACGCAACATATTGCCACAGGTTTCGGACATCTAAAAAAATTAGGTGTTACTCAATATGATGGAGATACTTCGACTATGCTACAAAATGCAGTTCGTTTTCTGGATGCAGAATTTGTAAAAGAATACAAAGAACTTAAACGGTATTGTGAAAAAAACAAGATTGATATTAATAAAAATCATTTAAGTTATACTCAGATTCATTATTTGTATATGCGTAGTTTCTTTACCAATATCAAAAGGCCAAAAAATACTAACGAGGCTTGGAACTACTATCTTGGACAATCCAAAAAATACTGGTTAAATCAGAGTTTGTATGCGCAGGGAATGTTAGCCTTAATAACACACCGAAACGATGATAGTGCAACAGCTAATAAAATCATAAGATCACTAGACGAAAAAAGTATATCTAGTGAAGAATTAGGAATGTATTGGAAATCTAATACAGCAAGTTGGTTCTGGTATCAGGCTCCAATTGAAACTCAATCTTTAATGATTGAAGTCTTTTCTGAAGTGGAAGCAGAACCTAAACGAACCGAAATTGTTGATAATCTAAAAATCTGGTTACTTAAAAACAAACAAACCAATCGTTGGAAAACCACTAAAGCTACTTCTGATGCTGTATATGCATTATTACTACAAGGTAGTGATTGGTTATCGGTAACCGATATGGTAGATATCGTATTAGGAGATCAAAAAATCGATCCGGGTAAAATGGAAGATGTAAAAGTCGAAGCTGGAACAGGGTATTTTAAAACCTCCTGGAATGGTAATGAAATAAAACCTAATATGGCAACTGCCAAAATCTCTAAAAAAGGAAAAGGTATCGCCTGGGGAGCTTTATACTGGCAATATTTTGAAGAGCTAGACAAAATCACTTCGGCAAAAACACCACTCTCTTTAAAGAAAAAATTGTTCCTCAAGAAGAATACGGATACGGGTGAAGAAATTACAGAAATTACTTCAAAAACTAAGCTAGAATTAGGTGATCTGATAAGAGTACGTATCGAATTGAGATCTGATCGTGCAATGGAGTTCGTTCATATGAAAGATATGAGAGCATCTGGTTTAGAACCCATCAATGTAATCTCACAATACAAATGGCAAGATGGTTTAGGATATTATGAAAGTACGAAAGATGCTTCTACAAACTTTTTCTTTGACTATTTACCCAAAGGAGTATATGTTTTTGAGTATGACCTTCGTGTCAATAATAAAGGAGATTTTTCTAATGGTATCACCACGATACAAAGTATGTATGCCCCAGAATTCTCTAGTCATTCTGAAGGAATCAGAGTAACCATCAAATAGAATAATACATTTCTTTTAATTATTTTAGTCTTCTCCAAGTTTACCGAGTACAGTTTGGTATTCTTGAAGAAGACTAACTAATATTCAGACTTTATCTTATGAGGATAATCAAAAAGATATTTAAATACATTGGGATCATTTTAATACTCCCGGTATTATATCTTATCATATCTCTGGTATTAACCTATATTCCAGTAAATGGAAAACAAGATAGCGAAGAAAAAAATCATACTGTTTACCTGAGCTCTAATGGTGTTCATTTAGAAATTATCATTGCCAAAAACGACCTAAATACTAGTGTATTAGAAGATCAGTTAGATACTCCTCAGGCACAATATTTCTCATTTGGCTGGGGCGATAAAAACTTTTATGTCGAAACTCCATTATGGGCTGATCTTACATTTGTTAATGGGTTTCAAGCTTTATTTCTTAATACTCCGACCTTATTACATGTTACCAGGCATTCTTCTATGCAAGAGGATTGGGTAGCTCTAAGAGTCAATCAAAAACAACTCACAAAAATAAACCAATATATCTCTGCTACTTTTAGACTAAATAGTGAAAACAAAAAGATAGTATTACCTGGTTTAGGGTATTACAAAAACGATGACTTTTATGAGGCAACAGGAAATTATACATGCTTTAACACTTGTAATAGCTGGGTCAACACGGGATTGAAACAAAGCGATATAAAAGCGTGCTTATGGACACCCTTTGATTTTGGATTACTGGGCATGCATAAAAATCAATCTGATAGATAAAAAAAGACCTGCCTGGTTTTAAACCGACAGGTCTAGAAATATTATAAAGATGTAATTTTATTTCTTGGGCATCATTACTGCATCTATGGTATGGATAAGTCCATTAGATGCCTTAACATCTGTAGTCACCAGATTACCTCCATTACCCATTTCATCGATAAGAAAAACTCTATCCCCTTTCATTGTTGCAGTCAATAATGTTCCTCCTATTGTTTTTAATTTTACACTTCCGTTACCTTCATTAATCGCAATAACAATATCTTCTTTTGTAATTACATTAGGTATGATATGACAATTCAAAATAGCTTTTAATTGCTCTTTATTTTCTGGTTTTAGCAATTTTTCTAATGTGATAGGGTTTAATTTATCGAAAGCTAAATTTACCGGGGCAAATATGGTAAACGAACCTTTATCCTCTAGTGATTTTGCTAATTCGGTCACTTTAATTGCAGATGTGAGTGTAGAAAACCCTTTATCCATAGAAGCAAATTCGAGTATAGTGGGTAGTTTTTCTTTAATAGTTTCCGAAGGTGTTACATTCTGTGCTATTAATTTTTCGTTTTGTGTAGTCCTATCATTTTTCGTTTCACTACAGGCGGTCAGTAATAACAATCCGGATAAAGCAAAAACTGGTAATACATTTCTAATTTTCATTGTAAGGATTTTTCGTTTTTTTGTTTGTATGGAAACGGCACAGAAGCATTTTTCTTTGGTAAATTTTGGTTAAATAAATCTTAACAAAACACTAAATTCATTATTCAACAAATTTTAAGAGCCAAAGAACACTACTATACAATTACTCTATAAAGGTAGCAGGGGGAGCAAAATTATAAACGTCAACTTATTATCCGTAACGTTTCTTCTAGTATTCGTTTTTAGTCATACTCATAATGCATTTCTTAATCTAGATTATTTTTTTAGTCATCTTATATATTGAATTTTGTCTTAAGCAAATAAAATCAATGACATGAAAAAAGATCGGATCGATATTAGTGAGGTTAATCCAAATGCCTACAAGCCTATTTTGGCACTTTATGATGATATCAAAAAAAGTTCATTATCTGACTTAGAGTTTTTATTGATAGAAATTAGGGCTTCACAAATTAATGGTTGTGCCTACTGTGTGCAAATGCATATTCAGGAAGCTGTTAATCAAGGAGAAAAACAATATCGCATACATGCTTTGCCTTTTTGGAGAGAATCTCCTTTTTTTACTGAAGAGGAACAAGTCATCCTCGAAATGACAGAAGAAATAACACATATTTCTGCAGATGGATTAAGTGATGAGTTGTATCAAAAAGCCATTCATCTTTTTGGTGAAAAAAAAGTGGCAGACATTATTATGGCAATTTGTTGTATCAATGTATGGAATAGAATAGGAAGAGCCACTTTAATGACTCCAATACCTTCTTAAAAATAATTAAATTTTTATATCAATGAAGATTATCTATATCTAACTCTTTCTAAGGGTAAGTATTGCTTTAGGTTTTTTATCTGCAGTGGCAGACCGATTTGGATGGTGGCCTGAAGAAAGCTCTGCCTGGGGTAACTGGGGTAGTTTTATAGAATACACCAAAGTGCTTAACCCATGGGTTCCTAATAGCCTTATAAATTTTGTAGGGATTGTAGCTACAGCTGCAGAAATAGTATTGGCTATATTTTTGATTATCGGATTCAAAACATCATTATCTGCCAAACTAAGTGGTACTCTTATTGCCCTTTTTGGCATTGCCATGTGTGTTACTATAGGTGTTAAAGCGCCATTAGATTATTCTGTCTTCTCTGCCGCCGCAGCCGGATTTAGGCTTAGCATCATCAAAGAAAAATATCTCGAAATGATACATATTAAGTAAAAAGTAAATTGTATCAGAGCATATCAAAAACAATTTCTATCGGCATAACACATTAAGATCTAGCACAGAAGGTAAACTACAAAGTATAACTCTATTTTTATACTTCTGTGCTCATCTATATTTTTAACATCCAAAACAATATAACATGAGTTTGATTACTTCTTCACTCATAATTATTTTATTGTTTCATTAGCTGTTTTACTATTGATACCTACAATTTCTAATCTATAAATTAATTCTCCGTATTTAATTCGATTAGGCATATCCTCATACACATCAATAAATGTGCGATCTGTATAACTTTCTGGAATTAAAAAAGGCCTGTTTCCCATGTAAGTCTCTACTATCAAAATTTCATCTTGATGTGCCCCTACTGCTTTAGACATCGTATTGGCCAGCGAGCTCCCTTCATAAGCTGCTGCCATATTTACAACTCTAAAATCTTTATCCATAGCTATATCAAACCTGTAATAATTATAGTTTGATTCTTCTGGATTAGGTAAACTAAATGAAAATTCAAATTCGTTTTCCAGTACTTCTTCATGATCCCATATTTTAACCAAATAAGTCCCGGGGAGGAGTTTTCCATTTGTAGTATTTCCTGGATCAATTATTTCGTTTATTGCCCAAACATCACTTGGTGTACCATCTTCATAAATCATCTCAAAAGTAACTGACTTTTGCTCTTCACTGGTATTAAACAATCTAAAATGCTGTCTTGCTCCATCCTGTTCATTTGCTATAACACCTAGAATGATTGCTCCTAGTACCAAAAAAATAACAAATCCGATAAAAAATTTTATAACTATTTTCATATTAAATTTTCTGAAATGTATTACTCGTTGTGCTTAGTACTTTTTTCATAAGGTTTGCATTCTCCTCTTTATATTTTTTCAGTATAATCGATTTAATAAGAGTCATCAAAATCATTCCTGGAATAAGAGCTATAACTCCTCCCAAAGCTCCTGCCAATTTATAACCTGGTAAAAAATCTAATGGTGCTATATGATTAGCTCCCATATAGGCACCTATAAGCATAAAAGGAAAAACTATAGCATACATCAAGAAACTACCAATCTTTGTAGATTCTGAGACCTCTATATTTAGATCACCAGAATGTTGTTTCTTCCAATTTAGAGATAATGAAGCACCGATTTTATTTCCTTTTCTTATTTTTATGTCATAACTCCAATCGTCTTCTATTTCGGTATCTTTCCCTAAAGAAATTATATATTCATCTCCAAAATTATTATCTAACTTAGCTGCTAATCCAGAAACAAATTCTTTTATTTCTTCTTTTGCTGCATTTACATTTTCTGTATTTAATTTATAAACCATTTGCTATTATTCATGTATTAAAAATTGCTTGATCCTCTTTAATTATGCCTTCTATTTCTTTTTCAAATCGTAACCATTTTGGTAATAATATTAAGATGGGAAGAATACCAGAGACTAGTATTCTTGCCATTGTTGATGGCGAAAACCCACTTATTACTATATAGTTTTTATCAGATTTAGTTTTCAACTTAACAGAAGCACCTATCCAGTTATTCTTCTTAATGACAACATCTGCTCCTATCAAGGAACTTAGATACACCTCATATCCAAAAGAAGAAAACATCATGTTTAGATAATCTTTTAATACTTCTTTGTTAAGAGTTTTCTCTGTGGTTATTTCAATTTTTCTCGCCATATTTAGTTTCCTACAATTCTATAATTATTTTATTTAAATACAACCTTGATCATCTCTTGGTTTATACCAACAAATCTTTTTAGGAGAAGGGTTAGATTTTCTTTTGTTCAAATTAAAAGGTTACATTTTTTGATTCAATTCATTTTCCCACTCTTCATAATTTTTCACAATGATCCTATATGTTTCATTTTGTTTACTTGTAACCTCCAGGACATTTTTTGTTACACCATGTTTTCCCTGGGTTATTTTCTGTATTTCCTTAAACTCAAGATTAAATCCAAAACTTTTCTTTTCAACTTGTTTTTTGAGTAAACTACCCAAAAGCCCTAATCCACTTACACCAGTCTTATGGGCATCTAACACAAGTCTATTGGGTGTTAAATAAAGTGTTCCCTGCATCAAGTTTACTTTTGATTTAAGATATCCTACTTTTTCTTCTTTTTGGATTCCTTCTTTTACTAACTCTTCTTTCATAACTATTTTTTTTACTGGCTAAGTAACCTTTTCTATAATCAGTACCTGTATTTTGTTGTTTATTTCACTTTATCACAACTTAATTCTCCTCTATGACCAATGGTATGCTGTTTGATGTTTTCATCATATTGCCCATTACCTAAATAGGCTTTTAAAAATCCAAAATTTCTATAACCACAGCCTTCATCATCAGAATATAGCACATCACCTTCTACATAATTTCCCGTAATATTTCCATAATCATCCCTTAAGATTTGCCAATCTAATGTGATCATAACTTTATGAAATTTCACCCCTGGCCAGTCTTTAGTATTTGCCCATAACTCAATTTGTTGCATCATTTCTGCTTCCAAATTTGCATTATGTTTTACAGGTGTAGGTGCTCTTTTTGCTTTTAAAGCTCCTTCTTCAATTTCTTTAGCCATCATTATTAAACTTTCTGTTCCCTTTGTTGTATCATAGGTTATCGTACCAAAATAGAGTTCATCTTCCTGATCCATTTTCCCATCGGTAAGTGAAATTCTTAAATTATGCTTATAAGGATCTAAGCGCTCGCCCATTCTTCCCAACAAAAAGGAAGCTCCATCTCTATCTGTTTTCATACTCTCTAGAGAAGAAGGAACTATTTGAAATACCGCATAATTTTTCTCTAAATCTGCTTTTTTCAACCTTTTCACGGTACATTGATTTACTACTTCATTTTCTTTTGGCAACAGATCTTTCTCCATTTTATCCATTCCTATAGTTATCCAATAGTGATTTCGTCCAAAATTATCTTGAAAACGATTACTTAGCCGTTTCAAATAATAGCTATCTTTCATTTTTGCAGGAAAGTAAGCCACTCCCCAAATTTCATCTCCAACTTTAAAATCTGTTTTTATTGTTGATACATCTTCGTTACCAACAGTAGGCTCTTTAGAAAAGAAAACTATTTTCCCAACATTCTTTTGATGAAAATCTGACGTTGCATCTTTCACAAAATATTCTAAAGGCCCTTTTTCTTCCTCCTCCTTCTTTTTCTTCTTTCCCCAAAGGCTTCCTAACTCCTTAGATAATTCGGACTTAATACCTAGTTGTTTTTTTGCCGCTTTTAGTTCTTTTTTACTAATCGCCAAAACCTCTTTTTTTACGACCAGATTCATATCTCCTAATACCAAAAGTGTTAAAAGGTTATTCTTTTTTGTCAAAATGTAACTTTCTTTAGTATCAACACTTTCATAACTACCTGGTATGTTTTTTAGTAATGAAAAAGCCATCTCTGAAGTTCCTCGATATGTATCGAATGTTGCTTTTATACTTCCATCTCTTCTATTAAGAATAGTAATTTGATTTATTTTATTTCCGCTCACAAAATAGAGTCCATCAGGAATTTTTTGAGCACTTGTCTTTACAGAAAACAATACTAAAATGACAATGAGAATACTCTTAAATTGATTCATATTATTAAAGGAATTTTTTAAGTGTTCAAATATAGATATCGGTCAAAACAAAAATAGCTTTACTTCATATCCGCATTGCTTTTAGTGATATTCGATACGTATTATTTGATATTTGAAAAATTAGCAAAGAACCTTTCTGGGGTTATAATGGGAATTTTGGCTTTTGATCTATGGTTAAGATCTTTTATTGAATGGTAATATTACATTTCAAGAGAAGGAACTACATATAACAATGCAATGAAGACTCCAGAATGTTTGGGTTTCTACTTTGTAGAAAAAGAAATTGAAGAATTGTAAGTCTTTTTTATTAGAAAAATAAGTGGTGCACTAAATATGAAACTATGCAAAAAAAGTTAATATATTATCTTAATGCTAAAGTAGAATTAGCACTAATACTATATTACAAAATAAGAAATCAAAGTTTTAGTCATTCAACATTTGCCAAAGCTTATCTTTTAACTCTTGCAACCCTTGTTGTGCTACCGAAGAAATAAACAGGTAAGAAACGTTGAGTTGCTGATCTAACTCTACCTTCAATTCTTCTTTTAATTCATTATCTAACATATCAGATTTCGATATTGCTATAAGTCGTTCTTTATCTAATAAATCTGGATTGTACCGTCGTAGTTCATCCAAAAGGATCTCATATTGTTCTTTGATATCGGGAGCATCTGCTGGAATCAAAAACAACAAGGTAGAATTACGTTCGATATGACGTAAAAAACGATGACCTATACCTTTACCTTCTGCTGCTCCTTCTATAATACCAGGAATATCAGCCATCACAAAAGTTTGAAAATCTCTATATTCTACAATACCCAGATTTGGTTTAAGTGTAGTAAACTCATAATCTGCAATTTTTGGTTTTGCGGCGGTTATAACCGACAGCAAGGTAGATTTTCCTGCATTAGGAAACCCTACCAATCCAACATCTGCCAGTACTTTAAGCTCTAGCGTAACATCATGTTCTTGTCCTTCTACACCTGGTTGGGCATAGCGAGGAGTTTGGTTTGTTGGGCTTTTAAAATGCCAGTTACCTCTACCTCCCATACCACCTTCGGCAGCAATATATTCTTGTCCTACCTCTGTAATTTCTTTAATAATATCTTGTGTTTCGGTATCCCGAATTACTGTTCCCAGAGGTACATCTACATAAACATCTTCTCCATCGGCTCCTGTGCTTCTGCTTTTACTTCCATGCCCTCCGTGACCAGCTCTTAGATGGCGTTTAAATTTAAGGTGATGTAGTGTCCACATGTTAGGGTTTGCGCGAATAATAACATGACCACCACGGCCTCCATCACCACCATCGGGTCCTCCTTTGGTAATGTATTTCTCACGATGTAAATGTGCAGATCCTTTCCCTCCGTTCCCGGAGGTTATATGTAATTTTACATAATCTACAAAATTCCCTTCTGTCATAATTCGTTTCCTATATCACCCTAATAAAAATCAGAGATATTTCAATTTTACTTTTACTATACTGAATTAGATTCAGCTTTCACAAACTAAAGTTTGTCTATTACACTACTTAACCTCTCTGTAATTTCATCGATACCTCCTACTCCATCTACTCCAAAATATTTATCTTGTTTTTGGTAGTAATTCTTTAAGATAGCTGTTTCGTCATAATATACTTTAATACGATTACGTATCACTTTTTCATCTGCATCATCGGGTCGCCCTGATGTTTTTCCTCTTTCGAGTAATCGTTGTACTAATACTTCATCATCTACTTCTAGAGCTACCATTGCACTAACCATTGCTCCTTTTGACTCTAGTAATTTAGCTAGCGAATCTGCCTGAGCCTCGGTCCTTGGAAACCCATCAAAAATAAAGCCTTTAGCTTCTGGGTTTTTATCAACTTCGGCATTCAGCATATTAATTGTAACCTCATCAGGTACCAATTGACCTTTATCGATATATGATTTTGCCAAAGTACCTAACTCTGTTTCATTTTTTATGTTGTATCTAAACACATCTCCTGTAGAGATATGTATCAGATTATATTTTTGTTTTAAAACTTCTGCTTGTGTTCCTTTTCCTGCTCCTGGAGGTCCGAATAACACCAAATTTGTCATGTTGTTTGGTTTTAATTGATAAACTTCTGTAAGATTACGCCCTAATCCATTATAATCAAGTCCGTATCCTACAATAAATCGATTTGGGATTTCTATCCCAATATAATTTATATTAATTTTTTTAGTATATGCTTCGGGTTTATAAAATAGAGTAGCTATTTTGTATGTTAAGCACCCTTTTTCTACTAACATTTTTGTTAGCACTTCGATCGTATTACCCGTATCTACAATATCTTCTAAGATCACCACTGTTCTTCCTGAAACCTCTTCACCTAGACCTACTAACTCTTTAACCTCGTGCGTAGTTTCGGTTCCTTCGTACGATGCTAATTTCACAAAGCTAATTTCGCAATCATAATCAAACCGTTTCAAAACCTCTGAAGCAAACATAAACGCACCATTTAATACTCCTATAAATAAAGGGTTTTTATCTGCTAAATCTTGATTTAATCCAGCAGATACCTTATCTATTGCAGTCTTTATTTCTTCTTCACTAATGAAAGGAACAAACTGTAAATCGTGCAGTTTTACCATCTTATTTTATACTTGTTCTGGTTTGATTTTTTAATTTAAAGCCGCAAAGATAGTGATTAGTAATGAGCATAACTAAGAATTACGACATCAACCTTCTTACAACCACAAACAGGTCAAAATGATTGTTATACAAATACAGAATTAGTATAGATTTAATCATCAACAAATAAAAACGCATACCAACCAAATAAGCTTTATTATGGTTAACTTATTGCATTTACCTTACATTATTGTGGTTATTCCTTCTGAAAAAATTATTTTTGCATTTTAAGATAAATTTGAAACCCCGAAAATGACAAATTTTTTCTCGTCAAACTTTAAGTTAGGAATACTAGGAGGAGGTCAGCTAGGTAAGATGATGCTTTATGACACCCGAAAATATGACATCCAAACATATGTCCTTGACCCAAGTCAAGATGCTCCTTGTAAAATTGCATGTGATCATTTTCAACAAGGTAATTTGATGGATTATGAGACTGTTTATAATTTTGGAAAAAAGGTAGATATACTCACTTTTGAAATTGAAACTGTAAATCTAGAAGCTTTAGTTCAACTAGAGAAAGAAGGCAAAAAAGTCTATCCAAGTTCAAAAACTCTGGAAAAGATACAAAACAAAGGAGAACAGAAGCTTTTTTACGAGGAAAACAAAATTCCAACTGCAGAGTTCACACGGTTTTCTAACAAGGCTCACCTTACTGAAGGAATTACCAACAATAGAATCAAACTTCCATTTGTTTGGAAAAGTACACAGGGAGGATATGATGGTAAAGGCGTTTCTATTATTAGATCTGGAGCAGATTTAGCAAAAATTCCTGATACAGAATGCATTGCAGAACATTTAGTTGATTTTAAAAATGAATTAGCTGTAATTGTTGTTCGCAATCCTAGTGGAGAAATCAAAACCTATCCTGTGGTAGAGATGGAGTTTCATCCAGAGGCCAACCAGGTAGAATATGTGATTTGCCCAGCCAGAATTGATTCTAAAATTGCTCAAAAAGCAGTAAAAATTGCCGAGAAAGTGTCTAAAGCTTTTGAGCATGTAGGAGTACTGGCTGTAGAAATGTTTCAAACACAAGAAGATGAGATTCTTGTAAATGAAGTTGCACCAAGACCACATAATAGTGGACATTATAGCATCGAAGCAAGCTATACTAATCAATTTGAACAACACATAAGAGCTATCCTAGATTTGCCTTTAGGAGCTACAGAAAGTAAAGTAGGTGGTATTATGGTCAATCTGGTAGGTCAAGAAGGATACACAGGAGATGTTATTTATAAAAACATAGAAGAAATCATGAAAATGAAAGGTGTTACACCACATATTTATGGTAAAAAACAAACACGTCCTTATAGAAAAATGGGGCATGTTACTATAGTTCATGAAAACATTGATGAAGCTCGAAAAATAGCTGAAAAAGTAAAAAACACAATACAAGTAATTAGTTAACAGAGGTGTAGAAACTTATTTTATATACCTTCATACTCTATTATGATTACTAATTTTTGACAAACAAATACTAACAATAACAAATAATATAATGAGCAAGGTAGGAATAATAATGGGTAGTACTAGTGATATGCCAGTAATGGAAAAAGCTATCGAAGTATTACGAGGTTTTGATATCGAAGTCGAAGTAGACATTGTTTCGGCACATCGTACTCCAGAAAAATTATTTGATTATGCCAAAAATGCTCATACCAGAGGCATACAAGTTATTGTAGCTGGTGCTGGTGGCGCTGCTCATCTTCCTGGGATGGTGGCTTCATTATCTCCTCTACCAGTGATTGGCGTTCCTGTTAAGTCACGTAACTCTATCGATGGATGGGACTCTGTTTTATCTATTTTACAAATGCCTGGCGGAGTTCCTGTAGCTACTGTAGCTTTAGATGGAGCTCTAAATGCTGGTATTTTGGCAGCACAAATTATAGGTGCAAATGATACATGTGTTTTAGATAAAATCTTAATCTATAAAGAAGGATTAAAGCAAAAAGTAATCGAAGGAGCTAAGCAGATAAAAAAATAACAAAAAAAAGAGTCACTTTTCAGTGACTCTTTTGAATATCAGGCCTTACAAAAGAATATAACAATATTTATTAACCAACTTAAATATATTACACAAAAAATTCATCGTAAGACCATTACTCTTAAAACCTACAACAAAGGTAAAACCTTACTTTAATTACACAATAAAAGTAATGCTAAAATATTCATAGTTTTCGATGAAATACCAATTTCGTCGACAAAAAACAATAATTAAGATTTTTTTAACTATTTTTTGATCGAAAAAACAGACAGTAAAACAGTTTTTTTAGTAAAAAATGGGTTTTTTACTAAAAAATAGAAGACAAAAGAGCTGCAAAATGCAGCTCTTTCGATATATTTGGTCTTTGCATTAGAACAATTATTTATATTCATACCCCAAATAAAAATAATCTTTTATTCTAAATACTAGACCATACTAATAAACCTAATCAAATCTATTGGTATAAAATTTAGTTTAATGAAAAACACCCATAACCTGGTAACGTTTTTCGATAAAAGGCTGTTTTTTCCGATGTAAGAACACATAACATAAAAAAACAAGAAGAAATCATTAATACACAATGAACAATCCACTATTAAAACCATTTGATGCTGCACCATTTTCAGAAATAAAGTCAGATCATTTTTTACCGGCTATAAAAAACGGCATTTCTATTGCCAAAAAACAAGTTGATACCATAGTCTCTAATTCCGAACCACCTTCATTTTCTAATACTATAGAGGCATTAGAATATTGCGGAGAGTTGTTAGATAGAGTTACAAGTGTCTTTTTTAATTTAAATAGTGCTGAGACTAATGAGGAGATTCAAAAAATAGCACAAGAAGCCTCTCCTCTACTTTCAGAATTTAGTAATGACATAGCACTTAATCTCGACTTATTTAAGAGAATCGAAGTAGTGTATACACAAAAAGAATCATTAGATCTTAATCCGGAACAATCCAGACTTCTTGAAAAAAGATACAAATCGTTCTCGAGAAATGGAGCTAATCTTCCTGATGAAAAAAAAGAAAAACTAAGAGAGGTTGATAAAGAGCTTTCTACGCTAAGCCTAAAGTTTGGCGAAAATGTCTTGGCCGAGACTAATAAATTTGAGATGTTGCTTACCAACGAATCTGATCTAGCTGGTTTACCAGAAGGAGCTAAGGAAGCAGCAAAATCTATGGCAGAAGCAAAAGGTAAAAAAGGGTGGTTAATCACTCTGGATTACCCAAGCTATATTCCTTTTATCACTTATGCCGATAATCGAGAGTTGCGTAAAAAACTAGCTCTTGCTTTTGGATCCAAGGGATTTCACAACGATGATCTTGACAACCAGGAAATTGTTTTAAAAATTGCAAACCTTAGACATCAACGTGCTCTTCTTTTAGGATATTCCTCTCATGCCAATTATATACTGGAAGAACGAATGGCAGAAACTCCCGATACTGTATTTTCTTTTCTAAATGAAATTTTAGAGAAGGCCAAACCTGCGGCAGAAAGAGAATTTAAACAATTAACATCTTATGCAAAGGAATTAGATGAGATTGATCACTTACAAAAATGGGACGGAGCTTACTATTCAGAAAAACTAAAACAAAAGCTTTTTGACCTTGATGATGAAAAACTAAAACCTTATTTCAAGTTAGAAAATGTAATTGAAGGGGTTTTTACTGTAGCCCATAAATTATTTGGTCTTCAGTTTAAAGAAGTTAATGATGTAGACAAATACCATGAAGAAGTAAAAACTTATCATGTTACTGATACTGAAGGTAATTTTGTTTCATTGTTTTATGCCGATTTTCATCCCAGACCAGGAAAACGTAATGGAGCATGGATGACATCCTATAAATCACAAATGAGGAAGAATGATAAAAACATAAGACCTCATGTTTCTATTGTTTGCAACTTCACCAAACCTACGCCTAGTAAACCATCTTTATTAACGTTTAATGAAGTAACAACACTATTTCATGAATTTGGTCATGCATTACATGGTATGCTGGCTAATACTACCTATCCCGGTTTGTCGGGAACTAGTGTATACTGGGATTTTGTAGAATTACCTAGTCAAGTTATGGAAAATTGGTGTTATGAAAAAGAAGCTTTAGAGCTTTTTGCAAAACACTATGAAACAGGTGAAATAATCCCAATGGAATTGGTCGAAAAGATTAAAGAATCTGCAACCTTTATGGAAGGTATGTCTACACTGCGTCAATTGAGTTTTGGACTACTCGACATGTCATGGCATGCACAAGATCCTAGCGATATAAAAGACGTAAAAGCACATGAAAAAACTACTTTTTCGGCAACTTCTTTGTATCCAAATGTAGACGAAAACTGTATGAGTACAGCTTTTTCGCATATTTTTCAAGGAGGGTATTCTGCGGGGTATTATTCTTATAAATGGGCAGAAGTATTAGATGCTGATGCTTTTGAGTATTTTAAAGAAAATGGAATTTTTAATCGTGAAATCGCTACCAAATTTAAAGATCATGTGTTATCTAAAGGAGGTACAGAAAACCCTATGACTCTTTACAAACGTTTTAGAGGACAAGAACCTAAGCCTGAAGCGTTATTAAAACGAGCAGGATTAATTAAATAAAAAATACCAAATGGGATCTGTTGAAGCTAAAAACTTTAACAGATCCATTTGGTAAATCTAATATATCCTTCGCTATCATTTTATAATCATCTTCTTTGTATATTTTTTTTGATCTACCAAAAGTATACTTCGCCAGAAAATTTTGAAATCTTGGTTTAGACAGCTTCACTTTTAAGCTTAATCTCTTGTGCAATATTTCCTTTTTATAAATATAAATACAATACTATATAAGTCTTTATGCTTACGTGATTGAGTAATAATAAAGTCTCTTAAATCCATTTTACATATAGAATTCCTAAAACCCTGTTTTCAGGGTATAGGAATGAGAATATTATTCTTTTTTTTGAACTAAAGCACATTAAAATTAAAACTCAAGAATAACTACAAATTTTTAGAATTAAATAGTGTTATACCAAATTCATATTAATTAAATTATTGTAAAAATGAAAAAAACAATTTTAACTTTAGGGAAGGTCTTAAGTAAAACTCAGCAAAAAAGTATTAACGGTGGTAGGTATACAGAATGTAATTCTGATTCTGATTGCCCTGATAATATGGCATGCTGTTATTTTTCTTTGTATAAAACTGAAATATGTGCCTTTAAACAATTTTGTTAATACCTTTCTGATCGTTCTTTGCTAATGCTATCGATCATTTGTTTTCTTAAGAGTTCATAAGTAAGGTATCTATGCTTCTGATTTCTTAGGGTAAGCAATAGAGACATTTAACAATAAAAAAATTAGTAAAAAAGCAGATACATTAGTGAAATGTATCTGCTTTTTTGTTTTCAAGAGAAGTATACTTTTCCCTGAATTATGACGAGTTTGTATACCATATTAAAGCTCAAACAATTGTATTGGGATTAGAATATTGTTTTGAGTAATTTCTATTATTTTTTGTGCATTTGTAGTTTCCTTTTTTGTTCTATCTCAAAATAAGTAAAACAAAGTTTCATAAGAAAAAGGTTCCCCTTAACAAGGCTCTAAATGCCATAATAGTTTGATTCTATAGTAATCAAGTTCACAAAACTATCATACTGGGTAGTTATCAATAAACTCATCTTAACTTTATTTTCACTAACAGAAAAAAAGTTAAGATGAGTTGATATGTTATAATTATTTTATAATCATCTGTTTTGTAGCACTTTTTGATCCATTAAAAAGTGTCAAAAAGTATACTCCAGTAGAAAATTTAGAAGTATTGACTTGAGTAACTTTATTTTTAAGCTTAATCTCTCGTACAATATTTCCTTTTACATCTACAACCAATACACTTCCTGATTTCCACAGCTCATTATTAACAGTAATCTCTATATGATCTTCTGTTACTGGATTAGGATAAAAATCAAAAGACATACTATCATCTGCTAATACATCAACAGTAGAGCTTCTTGCGAACAGTGCTCCACAAGATCCAATATAAGTCCAACCTGTATTGGTTCTTTCATATAGACTCCCCTGGTACGTTACTCGATCACCAGGCTGATAGGTTTCAGAAGAACTATATGGCGGAACACCAGCACAAGGGTCACTGCTTCCTCCTGTGGTGGTTACATTTATCACATTACTTGCAGCAGATACATTACCTGCAGCATCTTTTGCTTTTACACTAAATGTATATGCAGTATTAGCAGTTAAGCCTGTAATGTTAGTCGTGGTTCCAGAAACAGAAGTTTCAACTGTATTTCCTTTATACACATCATATCCGGTCACGCCAACATTATCTGTAGAAGATGTCCATGATAGTGTTAAAGTAGTTTGCGCTACATTTGATGAGGATAATCCTGAAGGAGCAGAAGGCGCCTGAGTATCTCCCCCACCAGATCCTCCGATAACAACAGTATAATCTTCTACTTCTCCATATTCAAAAGACTCACAAGCAGTAGGAATTGCATTATATTTCATAGAAACTCTCATTCTTGTGCTTCCATTTTTTGCTCCTGCTGGTACAGTAAAGCTACCACTTACTGGTGTTGTTTTTGAAGCCGCTTTGCTCCAAACCAACTCGCCAGAATCAGCAAAATCTTTATCCTGATTATAATCAATCCATACTGCATATCCTTCATCATAAGTACTTCCAGACCACGTTGGTGTCACCGTAATGGTATGTGATGTTCCTTTAGATAGATTAGTAGTTTCTGCTGTAAAATCGCTATACCCTCCGCTTCCTGCAGTAGAGGTTTTATTAATTGTTCCTAAAGCAACTTTACCAATATACTCGTCTGATGTTTTTTGCCCATTAGATGCACAATATCCTGTTGGAGGATTGCCTCCAGAGCCTGCATTAGAAATTTCGATAAGGTATTCTAAAGCTAATTTGGCAAATTTGGCAGCATGTGTTGCATTTGAGGTAGGAAATCTAGATGAAGTATCCCTTGACGTATGAATATTAGGGTTACTCTCACTAAATTTTGCTTCTATAGGAAATGCTGTTTCATATCCTTGTTGTGCAAAACTATGGTGATCAGAACATCCATAGTTACAAGCAGAATTACTATACGTAATTTTATGTGTTCCAGAAGCATTATAATGATCCATTAATTTTTTCAAGAAATTATTTAAAGAAGTACTATTATATGAATCTGTTGTAATAAAGACATCCTGTGTAGAACCTTTATAATTAGTCATATCCAATTGCATATAGCTCACTATATTTACATTACGATTTTTATAATCTCTTGCTATTTCTTTAGACCCTACCAAACCGATTTCTTCTGCAGCAAATGCCATAAATTCTACTGTTCTTTTTGGTTTGTAGTTCATGCTAAATAATACTCTGGCAACTTCTGTAATTGTTGCAATACCAGAAGCATTATCATCTGCTCCCGGAGCATTATTTTGATCACGTGGTGATGTCGAATCCAAATGTCCTCCCAAAACCACATACTCATTTGGTTTTTCTGTACCGGTAATCGTCATAATAACAGACGGCATTGGGGAACCAGAATGGTTGACAAGTCTAACCGATACATCGCTACGATTACCGGCAAGTCCCTCCCATTTTGCTTTTAAGTCTGTAGAAGCTCTTTTTGCACTACTTTTTGTGTGGTAACGGGTACCATAATTCTCAAGTTCTTTAATTTGTCTATCAATATTAGTGTTATTTACCAACCCTAAACTTTGATTTACCAATTGATCCTGAGTAATCTCAAAAGCAACTGCTGCTTTTGTTGAGGATTGATTTTTTGATTTTTGAATTGAATTAGCTTTCACTATTGCTTCTATAGCAGCTTTTTCTGAAGTTTCATAAAAATATCCTGGTCCATGCCTTAATCCCGTATGATGTAGTTCTTCTGCCGAATGTTCATTCAGCATTACGGCACTATATTCGTTAACCGATTTAATAATTTTCACATCATTGGGATGATTCTTTTTTAGTTTTAATGCGTCCTGAGTATCCATCGTCGCATGAAACATTTTTGATCGTTCCTGCGCATAAATACATGACGTTAATACGCTTAGCGATACCGCTAAAAAAAATAGATTTAGTTTTCTCATCGTTAGTTTAGTTTGTTGAGTTTATAATTTGTGTTTGTGTAGTAGCTAAAGTACATAATATCAAAGTCGAACAAAAGACGTTTTATCATAGAATAATCAAGGTAAATCCGTAATAATCTATCAATTATGAAGAAAGTAAAAAGTGAATATTCTTTAAAATTTATCATCTATATATGATACCATTCACTCATCAATAGTAAAAATAAACCTATCTCTACCAGACTATATACGTGCCATCAAAGATTAAAGTGATACCTAAAATCTATAGCTTGCCTCTTGTAATAATAAGTTCTTTTTGTGAAGTGATGTTATAGATCGATTGCAAAGATCGGAAGGAATCCCAGGTCACATAGCAAATGCTCCTAAGTAGGTTATTGAGTTTCATAAGTTGATTTTGTGTGTTTTAAGTAAACTAAACTACCAAAAAAGCCCTACCTAGCCAATATAAGTATGTCCTAAATCAATGAAAAGATGTCCTAAAACACAATTTAGTACACCTTTTGGCTATATTATAGCCAATGCATCACATCAAAATACTATTGATTCGGGTTATAGATCGTTTTTAATCTTTCAATATTTTTTGAAAGTTTAAAATTTTTTATATATTTGTAATATGAATTATGATGAAGCAAAAAATAAATTTATCTCTACCTGGGGATCTTTAGGAACCTTATGGGGCATCAATAAAGCAATGGCACAGATCCATGCTTTATTATTAATATCTCCAGAACCTCTTTCTATGGAGGATATTATGGAGCAATTACAAATCTCTAGAGGCAACACCAGTATGAATTTACGTCAATTGATGGATTGGGGTATTGTTTTCAAAGAGAATAAAATGGGAGAACGAAAAGAATATTTCACTTCAGAGAAGGATGTACAAGAACTGGCAAGACAAATCGCCAAAGAAAGAAGTAGAAGAGAATTACAACCGACTATTAAAATCTTAAAAGATGTTTCGAACATTGATGAAGATGGAACTGCAAAAACCAAAGAATTAATAAAACAAACCAAGGCATTACATGAAATGGCTGATACCTTAGATATTTTAATGAATAGAGTTATTGGTCAGGATCATAACTGGATCACAAAAGCGTTGGTGAAATTAATTAAATAAAAAAGCACCGTAAACAAAAAAGGAGACGTTCTCCTTTTTATTTTCAATCATAGTTTCAATTTTTTCTGAAACTTTAAAATTAACAAAATATGAAATTTTATATTCCAAACTGGTTGATTATTACAGCAGGCATCGGTCAAATATTCACTGCATTAATATATCCTTATATAAGACATAAAGTATTTGATTGGTATACCGATGTAAAGCAGCTAAAACCACTCAATCAAGAAATCGCAAAAACGTATGGAAGATACATCCAAGGTCTTAATTTTTCTTTTGGATTAATAGCAATCCTACTTACCTCCCAACTTAAGGAACAATCTGAATTAGCAATTGCACTAACCGGACTAATAGCAGCCTACTGGGTTGGTAAAGTTGCAACCCAAATAGCATATTATCCTATGTATGAAATTCCAAAGAAAAAGATATTCAAAATAGGTAGCTATGTTATGAATTGCCTATTCGTTCTTTTTGCTACTGTTTATACTTTATTGTTAATCTATAATTGTATTGGTTTTTTTAACCTCTCCTAAAACTATATCATCATGAGTACACTTACCATATTAGACAAACTAAGACTTAAAAAATCTGCTACAAAAGAAAAAATAATCAGGTTTTATGATGAAGCAACAGAAGATTATAAGTTCTGGAGTACCGATTTCAATATGCATTTTGGATATTATATCCCTTTCAAAACCAGTATTCTAAAAAGAGATTCAATGCTTAACGAAATGAATCAGCAGGTTTTTAATCGTTTACAAGTTCCTAAACAAAATTCACTCGTAGCAGACCTGGGATGTGGTATTGGCGGGGCAATACAGTATGGATTAAGAAAATACCCTCTACTACATATCATTGGTGTAACACTTTCTTCTTTTCAGGTAAGGGAGGGAAATAAAAGGTTACAACATAAGAATGGGTTGATTTTAGAAGAAAATTATTGCAATACATCTTTTAAAACTAATAGTGTAGATGGAGCTTATGCTATAGAAAGTTTTTGTCATTCTGGGCATAGTAAAGAAGCTTTACAGGAAGCATACAGAATACTAAAACCAGGCTCTAAATTAGTAATAGCCGATGCATTCTTAAAAAAAGATGAAGAGCAATTATGCATAGGTAGTAATTATTGCTACGAACAACTTTGCAAAGGATGGAGCTTAGAAGGTTTAGGAAGTATTAAAAAAATAGAACAGACATTAAAACACATAGGTTTTAAGAATGTAAATATCGAAGATGTATCATTTAGAGTTGCTCCTTCTGTTCTTCATGTTCCTTTTGCAATTACAGGATTTATGCTAAAAAAACTATGTAGAAGAGAAATTCTAAAACCACAAAGCATAAAAAACTTAAAAGGATCGCTATTTGCATTACTTTCTGGTCTACATACCAAAAGTTTTGGATATTATTTAATCACTGCAGAAAAATGAAATTAGAAAACATATGAAAAAAATAGTCATAGCAGCAGGAACAGGTTTTCTTGGAAAGGTACTTGTTGAATATTTTAAAACGAAAGCAGAAACTATTACAATTCTAACTCGTGGAAAAAGTAGAATAGAAAAGAACGTTCAATTTATTCATTGGAATGCAAAAACCTCTGGAGATTGGGTACAAGAACTAGAGGATGCAGAAATATTAATCAATTTAGCAGGCAAGTCAGTAGATTGTAGATACACCCAAAAGAATAAAGATCTTATTTTAAATTCAAGAGTAACCTCAACCTCTATTTTGGGAGAAGTAATAAGCAAATGCAAAAAACCTCCTAAAATCTGGTTAAACTCATCAACAGCAACCATCTATCGGCATTCTTTAGATAAAGAAATGAACGAAATTGATGGAGAAATAGGGACTGGTTTTTCTGTTGATGTCGCTACATCATGGGAAAAAACTTTTTTTAATCAGCAAACTACCAAAACCAGAAAAATTGCTTTAAGAACATCTATTGTCTTAGGAGAAAAGGGAGGAGCTTTGCCATCAATTCTTAATTTAACCAAAATTGGGTTAGGGGGAAAACAAGGTAATGGGAATCAAAAATTAAGTTGGATACACGAAATAGACTTTGCAAGAAGTATCGAATTTATTATTAAAAACCCTAGCATTGAAGGTGTGATAAATATTGTTTCACCTAAACCAGTAACCAATTCAGTCTTTATGAAAACACTTAGAAAAGTTATGAGAATTCCCTTCGGAGTTCCTATTTCAAAACCCATACTTCAACTTGGAGCAAGAATTATTAACACAGAAACCGAACTTGTACTCAAGAGTAGAAATGTAATCCCTTCAAAACTTATGAATAATGGATTTCAGTTCTTATATCCCGAACTTAAACCAGCATTAATTCACTTATCTAGAAAATTATGACAACTATACGACTAACAACTCAAATCAAAAACCCAGTTAAAGAGGTATTTGATTTAGCTAGGAGTATTGACTTTCATATGGTATCTGCAAACAAGACTAAAGAAAAAGCCATAGCAGGAAAAACTTCGGGATTAATCGAATTAGGAGAAACCGTTACCTGGAGAGGGCAACATTTTGGGATTCATCTCATTCATAAAAGTATAATTACCGAGTATGAATCCCCAAATAACTTTACCGATGAAATGGTTAAAGGATGTTTTAAGTTTTTTAAACATCAACATATTTTTTATAAAACAGCATTTGGAACAGAAATGATCGATATACTCGAATACGAAACACCCTACTGTATTTTAGGTAAATTATTTGATAATCTAGCCCTAAAAAAGCATCTCACTCAATTTCTTTCTGCTCGCAATCAATCTATAAAACTGTATTTAGAATCCAAAAACGCAGTAAAATCGCATTATAATAACTATTTATAAGGATTCAATATTAATAGACACAAAATACTGATTCGTTAAAGCGCCTATAAGATTCAACTTTTTATCCTATTTTTGGTGAATATAACAACAGGAAATATAATGTCAACAAATACCATAGACCCAAATATGTGGGTGGATAAGTACAGTGATTACCTATTCAACTATACCATTGTAAGAGTTGATGATAAAGAAATTGCTCAAGATTTAGTACAGGAAACATTCTTTGCCGGACTTAAATCCATGAAAAATTTTAAAGGCGAAGCTAGTGAACGTACCTGGCTTATTTCTATTCTGAAAAGAAAAATCATCGATCACTATCGTAAAATTAATAGTAATAAAGGTAAAGCAGAGGTAAGAATGAACTATACCTCTGATTCTGAAACTGAAGGTGATTGGTTAGAAGAACGTGTAGCAGATCCTTTTGATGGCAATGCAGAAGGCGAGATCGAAAACGAAGAATTAGGTCTAGCCATACATGATTGCATGGGGAAATTGCCTCAAAAACAAGCTGTTATTTTTAAATTAAAAACAATACAAGGTTTCGATACTGAAGCTATTTGTAATGAATTTGATATCACTGCGTCTAACTTATGGGTGATCATCCATAGAGCACGTACAGCCATGGCCGAATGTCTAGAAAAAAATTGGTTTTAGGAAAAAATGAGTAATAAAAAGGGAATATTAGTAAGTTGTTCAGAAGCAAATCACTTCTGTGACAAAAATCAGTATAAAGAAGCTTCTTTTTGGGAAAAAGTAAAGCTGAACATACATTTGATATATTGTAGAGCATGCAGGAAGTACACTGCAAAAAACATGAAGTTAACCAAATTGGTAAAGAGCCCAAAAGTGATTAGTATTAACCGTTCTGATAAAGAAGCAATGAAAGAACGATTAAAGCAAAGAATGTAACCTTAAATAGTTATAGTATAATGCCCTCGAATAAAAGAATTACCCAAATAGCATAATGAAAACTACGAATAAGAATAAAGTATTTGTATCCTGTGAAGAAGCAAAACATATTTGCGATAAAAATCAATATGGTGAAGCATCTTTTCTCGAAATAATAAAACTTAATATTCGCCTGATCTATTGTAAAGTAACGCGAGCGTATTCCAAAAGAAACACAAAACTTACAAAAACCATTAACAATTCTAAAACACAATCAATCAGCGCTTCAGATAAAGAAGCAATGAAAAAAGAAATAACAAAAAGAATTAACTAAATAAAGACTCCAGAATAACGAGAATTATTAACCACATTATAGGAATACTCTCTACCCAAAAAGAACAATAATATTCTGATTGCTTTTTATCTGTTCCCCATAAAAAGAATAAACTTATAGTAGTTATCAATATAGTACTTAAAATTTCTATCGATGATAACAATTCATCTTTTACAGCAGTTAATAATAAAAAGATAACCAATAAAATACTACCAAAAAGCTTAGTTCTTGTCACTCCAATTTTTTGCGGAATCGTTTCTAAAGCTACATCATCATACTGCAAGTCTCTTACCTCGAAAGGTAACATCATAACCACAATAAATAAAAACCGTTGAATCATTTCTATTAAAAAATTTAAATTCAGATTTCCTTTAACATGTACTAATGGAACCAATACAGTCATACCAGCCCAAACCATTCCGATAATAAAAATTTTTACCCCTGCAAGGCTCCTTAAGTTCTTTTTGTTAGGAAAAACAGGAACAACATACAAAACAGTAAGTGCTATAAACGGTGCCATATAGAGCCACGTATTAATCGACACTCTAAACGAAAGGTAGATAAAAGACACGCAACTCAAAATGGTTAAAACACGAATCCCTTTCATCGATTTGGTCAATCTTTTGTGGTAAAGTTTAGAGACTTTAGAATATTTTACAAAATTATACGCCGTAATAGCACCTAAAAAAGAAAAAAGGAGGAAGGTATATTGATCTGATATTCCATATTTCATAAAGGTAACTTGTACTAAAGCACATATAGCTAAAGCGACATGAATACTACCGTTAATATAGAATCTGAATATACTTTTTAAGGTTTTCACGTTATTTATTAGGGGTTATGTGTTAACAAAACCCGAATTTGGTTAAAAACTTGATAGGTCTAGGTTAATTAATTGTGAAAGTTTTAGCAATTAAATATGTATTTTTGAAATTTCAATTTCAACTGTTTTTTTTCGTTATGAAAACCGATTCCTTTAAACTACGTCATATAGGTCCATCAACAAAAGATCTTGGCGAGATGTTAAACACAATTAAAGCAGATTCTTTAGAACAATTAATCTACGAAACTGTTCCTGATGATATTCTTTTAAAAAAATCGTTAAATCTAGATTTTGCCTTAAGTGAGCAAGAATATTCTGCACATATACAAAAGCTTTCAGCAAAAAATAAAGTATTCAAAACTTATATCGGTTTAGGATATCACGAAGCTAGTTTACCCGCAGTTATACAACGTAATATCCTCGAAAACCCAGGATGGTACACTGCATATACCCCCTACCAAGCAGAAATTGCGCAAGGTAGATTAGAAGCATTACTAAATTATCAAACCATGGTCTGTGATCTTACAGGTATGGAGTTGGCTAATGCCTCTTTATTAGATGAGAGTACAGCTGCTGCAGAAGCAATGACTATGTTATTTGCTGTACGATCCAGAGATCAGAAAAAAAATAATGTAAACAAGTTTTTTGTTTCCGAAGAAATATTACCGCAAACACTTTCCTTACTACAAACAAGAGCAATTCCTCTTGATATCCAATTGGTAGTAGGAGATCATCAGCAATTTGATTTTTCGACCGAATTTTATGGCGCTATTTTGCAATACCCAGGTAAATCGGGTCAGGTACATGATTATGCAGGTTTTGTTGAAAAAGCTCACCAGGCAGAAATCAAAGTTGCTGTAGCTGCAGATATATTAAGTTTAGTATCATTAAAATCCCCAGGAAGCTTTGATGCAGATGTCGTAGTGGGAACTACACAACGTTTTGGAATCCCTCTTGGATATGGTGGACCACATGCCGGATTTTTTGCTACAAGAGAAGCATATAAAAGAACTATTCCTGGCAGAATCATAGGAGTTACTCAAGATTTAAACGGAGGTCGTGCCTTACGAATGGCACTACAAACTCGTGAACAACATATTAAACGAGATAAAGCAACTTCTAATATCTGTACAGCACAAGTACTATTGGCTGTTATGGCTGGAATGTACAGCGTATATCACGGTCCGGAAGGCTTAAGTTATATTGCTTCAAAAGTTAACACATCGGCCGTAACATTAAGTACAGAATTAGAAAAATTAGGTTTCAATCAACTTAATACTGCCTATTTTGATACCGTTCGTATACAAGGAGATGCAACCAAAATAAAAGAAATCGCAGAAACTAATGAAGTAAATTTCTTTTATCCGGATTCTGATACAATTTCAATTTCTTTAAATGAAGCAACAACAATTGAAGATCTAAATACTATTCTATCAATTTTTGCAAAAGTTGCAGGAAAAGAATATACTCCTATTCAGAAAATTGATACTTCAAATAATATAGATAAAGACCTAAGACGTAATACCGACTTTTTAACAAATGAAGTATTCAATTCTTATCATTCTGAGACAGAATTAATGCGTTATATTAAAAAGTTAGAGCGAAAAGATCTGTCATTAAATCACTCGATGATCCCGTTAGGATCCTGTACGATGAAACTTAATGCGGCCTCAGAAATGTTACCACTTAGTGATCCACAATGGGGGAACATTCATCCTTTTGCTCCAGTACATCAAGCTCTGGGATATCAAGAAGTTCTAAAAAAACTCGAAGAACAGCTTACAGAAATTACAGGATTTGCAGCTACCTCTTTACAACCAAACTCTGGTGCACAAGGAGAATTTGCCGGATTAATGGTAATTAGAGCATATCATGAGTCAAATGGAGATCATCATCGTAATATTTGTTTGATTCCCTCATCTGCTCATGGCACAAATCCCGCTTCTGCAGTAATGGCAGGAATGAAAGTAATTGTTACCAAAGCCACAGAAGAAGGTAATATTGATATAGATGACCTAAGAGAAAAAGCACTAAAATATAAAGATAACCTAGCCGCCTTAATGGTTACATACCCATCTACACACGGTGTATATGAATCTGGAATTAGAGAAATCACTCAAATTATTCATGATAATGGTGGACAAGTATATATGGATGGTGCCAATATGAACGCACAGGTTGGTTTAACCAATCCTGGTGCAATAGGCGCAGACGTGTGTCACCTTAACTTACACAAAACCTTTGCTATACCTCACGGTGGTGGTGGCCCTGGCGTTGGGCCAATTTGTGTTGCACAACAGCTGGTTCCATTTTTACCAGGTAACCCAATAATCACTACCGGAGGAGATCAGGCAATAACAGCAATTTCTGCAGCTCCTTGGGGGTCTGCCCTAGCATGTTTGATATCTTATGGATATATTACTATGCTTGGAGTAAATGGATTAAAAGAAGCTACTCAATACGCTATTTTAAACGCTAATTATATCAAAGAACGTTTAGATGGGCATTATGACGTATTGTATGTAGGAGAAAAAGGAAGAGCTGCTCATGAAATGATCTTGGACTGTAGACCATTTAAAGCAAATGGTATAGAGGTTACCGATATTGCAAAACGACTTATGGATTATGGATTTCATGCTCCAACAGTTTCTTTCCCGGTAGCAGGAACCATTATGATCGAACCTACCGAAAGTGAAAGTAAATCAGAACTAGATCGTTTTTGTGATGCAATGATCGCAATACGTAAGGAAATAGCAGAAGCAACTGCTGATAATCCAAATAATGTAATGAAAAATGCACCTCATACACTGGCTATGCTTACAGCTGACTCCTGGGATTTCCCATATTCGAGAGAGCAAGCAGCATATCCATTATCATATGTAGCTGATAACAAGTTTTGGCCATCTGTTCGCCGTGTAGATGATGCATATGGAGATAGAAACTTAATTTGTACCTGTGCTCCTATTGAAGAGTATATGGAAACAGAAGCTTAAAAAAGCTATTACCCCATGAATGATGAAGAGGTGACTTTATGGTTGCCTCTTTTTTTGTTAACCATACTATGATCAAAAAATAAGTGTAATTTTTAAAACTGCTCAGTAAACCTATGAAATGAACCATAACAATTAAAGTTGATACCAACTGAGATGTTCAATGGTGAAATCAAAGATTCACGAATACCTTGATTAAAAGTAATCAACAGATGAGTAATTCCATCTGACAACTAAAAAATAATAAAAAGAACAGATGAAAGATATAACTTCAAGACAAGACATAGAATTCTTAATGAACGCGTTTTATAAAGACGCTTTTGCAGATCCTACAATTGGCATCTTTTTTACCAAAATTGCAAAAATTAATCTCGAAGAACATATTCCGGAAATCACAGATTTTTGGGAACAGCAATTATTTAGAACAGGAAATTACAAAAAGAATGTGATGCAGATTCATAAAAATTTAAGCAGTAAAAAAAAGTTAGAAAAAATTCATTTTGATACTTGGCTATCACTGTTTCACAAAACGGTAGATCGTAATTTTGAAGGAGAAAAAGCACATCTTATCAAAACAAGAGCCTTATCTATTGTAACAGTTATGCAATTAAAAATAGAATAATCTATTAGTTCTAAACCCGAATTATGCATTAAAACTCTATATTATGAAGGTTAATAAGTGCAGTGAAATATTCTAAGTAGTATCAAACTATAATAAGTTTTCTAATGCACAACAGAGTTTAATCAAATCCATAAAAGAGTTGGGCATCGTAGTATCTGTTATGTACGCATAATAAAATAACTCTTATCATGTACCTTACCATTTATAATAAATAATTGGGTACAATGAATATCAAAATAACGGGTACTGGGAGCTATATTCCTAATGAAATTAGGAAAAACAACGATTTTACCAATCATCAATTCTTTACTGAAAACAAGGTCTTAATCGAACATAACACTACCGCTATAATTGATAAATTCAAAAAAATCACTGGTATTGAAGAACGTAGATATGCCTCTGCCCATCAAAACACTTCTGATTTAGCATTTCTTTCGGCAAAAAAAGCAATTATAGACTCAAAAATTGATCCTGAAACCCTTGATTACATTATTGTAGCTCATAATTTTGGCGATGTAGACAAAAGCTCCTCTCAGGCAGATACTGTCCCCAGTCTTGCGGCAAGAGTAAAACATAAATTAAAAATAAAAAATCCATACTGCGTCGCATATGATTTGCTTTTTGGGTGCCCTGGCTGGATAGAAGGAGTCATACAAGCCCAATCATATATAAAAAGTAATATGGCTCAAAAATGTCTTGTTATTGGGGCAGAAACTTTATCTCGTGTTATAGATAAGCATGATCGGGATTCTATGATTTATTCTGATGGGTCAGGAGCTGTGATACTAGAAAAAACAAAACAACCTGGAGGGATAATTTCTTCAATAAGTGCTTCTTATACACTTGAGGAAAGTAATTTTTTATTCTTCGGAAAAACAAACAATAATATCTCTAATGATGATACGAGATACATCAAAATGCATGGGAGAAAAATATATGAGTTTGCTTTAAATCAAGTACCTAAAGCCATGAAAATCTGCCTTGATAAAACTGATATTAACATCACAGATATCAAAAAAATTATCATTCATCAAGCTAATGAGAAAATGGATGAAGCTATTGCAAAAAGGTTCTATGGTCTATATGACCAGGAAGTACCCGATGGCATTATGCCCATGACTATTCAAAAGCTAGGAAATAGTAGTGTTGCTACTGTTCCTACTCTATATGATCTTATTTTAAATGGTAAAGTAGAAAACCAATCCATTAAAGAAGGAGATATTTTGCTATTTGCCAGTGTAGGCGCAGGGATGAACATTAATACTCTTTTATACCAATTTTAAACCTTTTGTAAAATTCTCTTAGATGTACAGATAGTAATCTGGGTAATTGTCTATTTTTACACTATAATTACTGATTTAACTATTATGTACGAAGGAAATTTTCCTCACCGACGATACCAAAAAACTTTAGAATTTCTTAGAGAAAATACGCCTGCTCCAGGTAATGTTCTGGATTTGGGAGTTAGAAATCCATTTGTAGAGTTTATGGAAAAAGAAGGATATACAGTATCAAACACTTCTGGCGAAGATCTGGACCTCGACACAGAAGCGGTACAAAAAGAAGATATTCAAATTGTTACTGCCTTCGAAATTTTTGAGCACCTTATCGCTCCTTTTAATGTTTTACGTGACATCAAAGCTGATAAGCTGGTTGCTTCTATCCCATTAAAATTATGGTTTTCTTCGGCATATCGTAGCAAAACTGATCCCTGGGACAGACATTATCACGAATTTGAAGATTGGCAATTTGATTGGTTACTCGAAAAAGCAGGTTGGGAAATTAAAGCAAGAAATAAATGGGCACATCCTGTTAAAAAAATCGGGTTACGTCCTTTATTAAGACTTTTTACTCCCAGATATTATATTGTGTATGCAGAGCGAGTAAAAAAACCTTAATGTGTGTGTTTTGAATAATAAAATCTAAAAATATACTTTTTGAATATATCTATTATCATACCTGCTCATAATGAGGAAAGATTTATCGAAGAAACTCTCGATTCTCTCGTTTCACAAACGTTACTTCCCAAAAAAATAGTGGTTGTAAATGATAATTCTACAGATAATACAGTACCAATTATACATAAATTTATAAGCAAGTATAATTTTATTTCATTGGTCAACATCAACAATTCTTCTAAGGAGCATATGCCTGGAAGCAAAGTTATTAAAGCCTTTTATCAAGGTTTTCAAACTTTGGATACTAATTATGATATCATTTGCAAATTTGATGCTGACCTAATTTTTCAAGAAAATTACTTAAAAACTATTGCTGATATTTTTGAATCAGATTCAAAAGTCGGTATCGCTTCTGGCATTCTATATATCGAAAAAAAGAACAAATGGGTATATGAACATATTGCAGATAAGAATCATGTTCGAGGCCCTATAAAAGCATATCGAAAAGAATGTTTTGAAGCTATTAATGGGCTTAAAAAATCAATTGGCTGGGATACCCTAGATGTATTATTAGCTCAATATCATGGATGGAAAACCAAAACTTGCCATAGTTTAATTGTAAAACATCTTAAACCAACAGGAAAGAACTATAATAAAAACACAAAATATGTGCATGGTGAAGCCATGTATAAAATGAGATACGGGTTTTGGATTACGCTAATTGCTTCAGTAAAATTGGCATTGCTTAAAAAACAACCACGCCTGATCAATAATTATTTAACAGGATATTATAAAGCAAAAGCAAAAAAAGAGGCTTTCCTTGTTTCCGAAAAAGAAGGAGATTTTATTCGTAAACTTCGTTGGAAAAAAATGAAAAAAAAGCTCATATAGCGAATAGTTCCATTCGGAAAAACTAGTATTTCTTTAACTTTTTTACCATAAATTATTCTTACATTGAAACAATAATTTTTTTTAAAAAATAATTTCATGAAAATCAAACCATTTCTTTGGGCATTAAGTTGCGTACTATGTTTAGCTGCTTGTAATAAGGAAAACAAAGCAGAAAAAGTAGATTATGTGCTTTTCTCTGGAAAAGTAAGTAATACTCTAGAAAATGAGATTAGCGTATTTAGAAATAGTGATAGCTTCAAAAAAGTCATACCAATTAATGAAGATGGTACTTTCTCTGATACTTTAAAAATTGAATCCAAAGGTTCCTATACTTTTGTGATTGGTCGTGAAAGATCATCCCTATATTTAGATCATGGAGATCAATTAGAATTAACAATAGATACTAAACAGTTTGATGAAAGTATAAAATATACGGGTACTGCCGCGGATGCCAACAATTATCTGGCAGAAAAAGCTTTAATAGAAGAAAGTCTTTTTGCTGGTGGTCCAGAAGGGTATAAAAAACTTTTTATGAATGAAGTCGATGAGTTTAAAAAATTAATATCTCAAAATGAACAAGCTAAAAACGACGCAATTAAAAAATATAAAAATTTAGATCCCGAATTTGTAGCTACTCAAACTAAGGATAATCGCTATGAATACTTATCAATGTTAAATAATTATCCGTCGACTCATAGCCATTATGCAAAGAAAGAAGACTATAAAGCTCCAGAAGGTCTTTTGGATGAATTAAAAGATTTTAATATTGATAATGGCGAAGATTATGAGAAATCTAACGCTTATAGAAGATTAAGTTCTGATGTTTTTTATAGAATTTCTGAAGAAAAAGCTTCGAATGACAGTATCTCTATGGATAAAGCAATGATGGAGAATTTGGCTCAACTAAAGAGTAAAAATATCAGAAATGCTTTTATGAAAAATATAGCATATCAAGTATCACCTAGAAATGATAATGCTGCAGAATTATATGATATGCTAATGGCAGCCTCAGACGATGAAGAATTTAAAAGTGAATTAACCAATAAATTCGAAAAAATAAAAGTATTGGTTAAAGGTAATGTGTCGCCCGTATTTAATGATTATGAAAATTACAAAGGAGGAACAACTTCACTTAGTGATCTTAAAGGAAAATATGTATACATCGATGTTTGGGCTACCTGGTGTGGACCTTGTAAGGCCGAAATTCCGCACCTAAAGAAAATCGAAAAACAATATCACGATAAGAATATCGAATTTGTAAGTATTTCTATTGATAAAAAACCACAACATGATGCTTGGAAAGCAATGGTTAAAGAAAAGGAATTAGGTGGAGTTCAATTATTTGCAGATAACAATTGGGGATCTCAATTTATTGTTGATTATGGAATAAGAGGAATCCCTAGATTTATCTTAATTGATCCCGAAGGTAAAATTGTAAGTGCAAGTGCACCAAGACCATCCGACCCTAAACTTGTAGAAGTTTTTAACGAGCTTAGTATTTAAGATTAAATCTTACTCTTTAAAAAAATATAAGTCCGCAAATTCTATAGAATTTGCGGACTTACTTTAAAATAGACCTCCCATTTTCACATCTCTTTGTAATAACCTCAAATTAAAAATAGACAAGTCTGTCTGTTTTTAAAATTATTTTGTAGTTTTGTGTCGTGAAACACTCTTTAGTAAAACAACATATTATAGAAACTGCCTCTGATCTTTTTTACCAAAAAGGATATAATCGCACTGGTATAAATGAAATCATAAAAGAAGCAGGTATTGCAAAAGCAACACTATACAATCATTTTGCTTCAAAAGAAGATATCTGCCTTGCTTATCTTAGATTTAGAAATGATCTGTTTACAAAAAACATAAAAACCTTTGTGGGTAATGCCAAAAAAGGAAAGGATCAATTGTATGCTTTGTTTCATTTTCTTATAGAATTCTTTGCAGAAAAAGATTTTAATGGATGCTGGTGTGTAAATACTATTGCCGAAATCCCGAGAGAAAACGAAAAAATCAGGAAAGAGATTCAAAAACAAAAAGAAGAATTTATCGAATTTATAAAAGAACTGGTAGAGAAGAACTGTAATCAAAATACAACTTCAGCAAATGAAGCACTGGCCAAAAGAGTTTATTTAATTTACGAAAGCTCTATTTCCGAAAGTAAATTACACCAAAATCAATGGCCAATAAATACTGGTTTATCTCTTTGTAAAAGCATACTGAATTAAAAAATTTTTATTAATTAAAGACAGACTTGTCTGTTCAATTTTATTCATCTTAAAAAACTAAAAATGATAACATTCAAAAACAAAACAGCCTTGGTCGTTGGTGGAACCAGCGGAATTGGTAATGCTACCGTAAATACTTTAATCGAAGGAGGTGCTACTGTGCACGTAGTAGGGAGAAATATATCCAAAATACCAGATACAGATAACATAATTAAACACCAGGTAGATATTACAGACACTGCCAGTGTAAACGAATTGATCGATACCATTTCTGGATTAGATCGCTTAGATTATCTGGTAAACGCATCCGGAATCTTTGGGCCAAAAGCATTTCTGGATCATACGGTAGAGGATTACGATGCTTATCAGGATCTTAATAGAGGTTTCTTTTTTATAACACAATCTGCCGCTAAGAAAATGAAAGAAAATAATAGTGGAGCTATTGTAAATGTAGGTTCGATGTGGGCAAAACAAGCTGTAAAAGCGACTCCTTCTTCTGCTTATTCTATGCAAAAAGCAGGACTACATACTCTTACTCAACACTTGGCAATGGAGTTGGCAGATCACGGAATTAGAGTAAATGCAGTATCTCCTGCCGTAGTCGAAACTCCGGTTTATGATAGTGTTTTTGGCAGTGCCGAAGAAGCTAAAAAAGCATTGGTAGGGTTTAATAATTTTCACCCTATCGGAAGAAATGGAACTCCACAAGATATTGCTAATAGTATCACTTTTCTATTATCTGATAAAGCCTCCTGGGTAACTGGTGCGATATGGGATACTGATGGCGGTGTAATTGCCGGACGTAATTAAAAAATAATATCAAAGTAAGGCCTCAGAAGGAGGCTTTACTTTTTACATTTAACTATAATGAAATCAGAAGTACTTATAATTGGTGCCGGATTAACAGGATTGTTACTTGCATATAGGTTAAAAGAGCGCAATATTTCTTTTAAAATTATCGAAGCTAGAAGTAGAATTGGCGGAAGAATACATCCAGTTCTTACTGATGATGAAACACCAATAGAAATGGGAGCGACCTGGATAGGAATCCAGCATCAGGAGTTACTAAAAGTATTAGAAGAATTAAAACTTCCCGTTTTTGAACAATTCATAAAAGGAACTACATTGTTTGAACCACTATCTACTGCCCCACCTCAGCACATACATTTACCACCAAACCAACAACCCAGTTATCGAATACAAGGAGGAACTATTGCTTTACTTAATGCTTTGGCTTCATCTCTTACCAAAGAAGAACTTATTTTAAATGAAAAAGTGACAAGCATTAGTTATATCAAAAATCGATTTGAAATTAATACTACTAACCTCAACTATCATGCGCATAAACTAGTATCTACATTACCGCCAAAGCTTCTTGTAAACACTATACAATTTAATCCTTCTTTACCAAAAAACCTTATTAAAATAGCTAACAATACTCATACCTGGATGGGAGATTCTATAAAATTTGGAATTGCTTACAAAAGACCATTTTGGAAAGAAAACAAATATTCGGGAACTGTATTTAGTAATGTGGGGCCGATAACAGAACTATATGATCACTCAAACCACAGAAATACTAAATATGCCTTAAAAGGCTTTTTACAAAATGAAATGTATCTGGAAACCAAAAAGAACAGAAAATCTAAAGTGATACACCAACTTCAAAAACTCTTTGGTGATGCCGTTTTAAAATATTCTCAATATAAGGAAGAGATTTGGAGACAAGAATCCAATACCTTTAACGATTCTGAACATTTTATCTTTCCTCATCAAAATAATGGTCATCCTATATATCAAAAGGTTTTTTTTGACAATAGTTTATTTATTGCAGGTGCCGAAACTGCAACTCAATTTGGAGGATATATGGAAGGTGCAGTTAAAAGTGCACAATCCATATATCAAAAATTAAAAGAATAACTCCTACTCTAATACAAAGGATAATACCTTTCCTGTAGCTCCGTTAGGAAAAGTAATTCCTAATAAAGCAGAAATAGTAGGTGCAATATCCGGGATATATGTTTCTTGAGTCGTACTCCCCTTTTGTATTCCTTGTCCAAAAAACAATAAAGGAGCATGAGTATCATAGGTTAAACCACTCCCATGAGTTGAACCTGTTTTAGAATACGATATCGTAGCAGGATCCATCACATATACCACATCACCACTTCTTTTTTGATTAAATCCTTTTTGAATCAACGCTGCAATACCAGTAACATATTCACCTGTTTCTAATTGGTTCCTGGTAAATACTTTATCAATTTGATTTTCCTGAAGCATATAATGAGCGAGCGCTTTCTCAAGTTTTTCTGCAGATATTGTATGTTTTTTTAACATGTTATAATCAAAAAACACTTGATTGTTTGAAATGTTTTCGATCAATCCATCTACTTTAAACTGTGCTTTTACAAATGCTTTAACTTTGGTTGTAAATGCATCTCTATCAAAATAACCTGCAGGAATCTTAACAGATTTTAAATATGACGGTACATGTACAGCTCCATGATCTGCCGTAAGGAAAACGGTATATTGCCCCTTACCTACTTTAGTATCCAGAGCATCAAAAAAACGTTCTAAATCTTTATCTAATCGTAAATATGTATCTTGAATTTCTTTAGAATTTACTCCAAAGTTATGCCCAACATAATCTGTACTGGAAAAACTTACTGTAAGAAAATCTGTAGTCTTATCAACCCCCAGTTGCTCCCCTTCGATTGCAGCAATTGCAAAATCGGTGGTCAAGCTATTTCCATAAGCCGAAGCTTTAATAATATCATATCCTGCATTCTGATCTTTTAACTTTGCTAGATCATAAGGAAACGTAGCTGTTTCTTTACCTTTATATCCACCTTCAAACTGATTTTGATCCGGGCCACTTTCTGTATATGTATTAATATCATAAAGGGTATTCCATACTTTTAAGTAAGACTCTGCCTGGTTAGAAGTATTAAACTTTTTGACCCAATCTGGTAATTCGTTACGATAATAAGTACTGGTTATCCATTTCCCTTCATCTTTACCTCTAAACCAATATGCACCATTGGCAGAATGACCTGCTGGCAGAATAGCACCTCGGTCCTTTATAGCAATACCAATTGTTTTTCCTTTTAATTGTGTATGCAACCTATTTTGATCACTTACAGTAGATGTTTTCATCCGACGAGGAGACATTTGTTCCATTTCGCTATTAGATCCTACTGCTTTAACTAATGAATCATTTGCACAATACACCATTGCTTTACCAAACTTATCATACCAATGATTAGAGATAATTCCATGATTTTTTGGTGTCGTTCCTGTATATACAGAAGCATGACCAGGACCTGTATAAGTAGGCACGTAATTAAAATGATTGTTTTTACAATTAAAACCTTCATTAATCATACGCTTAAACCCCCTATCACCGAATCGATTATAAAAACGGGTTAAATAATCATATCGCATTTGGTCTACAACAATACCAACTACCAGTTTTGGCGAACTATTGATTCGAACACCTTCCTGTGCTCTACAAGGCATGCAGCACAACGTAACTAATAAGATTAAAAATACTCTTTTTGTCATTATATTTTGAATTTAAATAGCTAAAATACTATTACTACAAATGTAAAACTTTAATAGAAGGTTAAATGCTATGGATAATTTTTTTTCTATTTTAGCCTTTCTAATTATAATGCATGTTTTACTTAGACGATATTGGTCGCTATTTTTTAATGTTAAAAGG
This sequence comes from Aquimarina sp. EL_43, assembly GCF_943422735.1. NCBI lineage: Bacteria > Pseudomonadati > Bacteroidota > Flavobacteriia > Flavobacteriales > Flavobacteriaceae > Aquimarina > Aquimarina sp. EL_43. The sequence continues at coordinate 287,254 of NZ_CALSBR010000001.1, forward strand.
CGTTTTTAGTCGAATGACTAAAGGTTCTGTGATACGGAATCTAATATTTAAAGAGATAGATGATTTAATTATTGGTTCTTTAGGAATAACAGTATTTCTAGCCTTTTTTATTGGGGCTGTTGTAGCTATCCAAACTGCACTCAATCTTACTAACCCTCTAATTCCCAAAAAGCTTATTGCTTTTGCTTCAAGACAATCTGTAATCCTTGAATTTGCTCCTACATTTATTTCTGTTATTATGGCAGGTAAAGTAGGTTCTTTTATTACCTCAAGTATTGGTACAATGCGAGTAACCGAACAGATTGATGCGCTAGAGGTAATGGGGATCAATTCACTTAATTATTTAGTTTTTCCGAAGATCATTGCGATGCTTACCTATCCATTTGTTATTGCCATCGCTATGTTTACCGGAATATGTGGAGCGTATATTGCCGGAGTGTATGGAGGATTTATCTCTAGTTCAGAATTTTTAACCGGACTACGAGAAGAGTTTATTCCTTATCATCTGGTATATGCATTTATAAAGACTTTTTTATACTCTTTCTTACTAGCAACCATCCCTTCATTTCATGGATACTATATGAAAGGTGGAGCACTAGAAGTTGGTAAAGCAAGCACCTCTGCTTTTGTATGGACTACAGTATCTATTATTATATCTAATTATATTCTCACTCAATTATTATTAAGCTAATGATAGAAGTTACTAATCTACATAAAGGTTTTAATGGAGAAGAGATTTTAAAAGGAATCACTACAACATTTGACAGAGGTAAGACTAATCTTATTATCGGTACCAGTGGAAGTGGTAAAACCGTTTTCTTGAAATGTCTGCTTGGGCTTTTTACACCAGAACAAGGCTCTATTTGCTATGATGGTAGTGTATATTCTGATCTCAATGAAGAAGAACAAAGAGATTTACGAGAACAGATGGGAATGGTTTTTCAAGGTAGTGCATTATTCGACTCTATGACTGTAGAAGAAAATGTAATGTTCCCTCTTATGATGTTTACCAAACAAAAAAGGGAAGAAATGTTAGAAAGAGTTCATGAGGTTTTAGATCGTGTACATCTTGAAAATGCTGAGAAAAAATTACCTTCAGAAATTAGTGGCGGTATGCAAAAGCGTGTCGCTATTGCACGTGCCATAGTAACACGTCCCAAATATCTATTCTGTGATGAACCTAACTCTGGACTTGACCCCAGAACTGCTATTGTTATAGATAACCTAATTAAAGAAATTACTGAAGAATACAATATCACCACCGTAATCAATACGCATGATATGAATTCGGTAATGGAAATTGGAGAAAAAATCGTTTTTCTTAAAAATGGTAATTTAGAATGGGAAGGTGACAAAACCCAAATATTCAAAACCGATAATAAAGCAGTAACCGATTTTGTATACTCTTCTAATTTGTTTAAAAAAGTTCGAGACGCTCAGTTAAAAGGTCTATAGTTCATAGTATTAATAAGCAGCATTATTTCCTAAGTATTAGTTCGTCTTACCATGGATAATAGTACTCCACTAAAAATTAATAATGTTCCTATGATTTTATTTTGCAAGTGAATCTTTTCCTTATTTTCAAGATATTTTTTTAATCGGGATGCAAATCTAACATACATAAAAAGACTAATACCATCAATTACTAAATAGGTTATTCCTAATACTAATACTTGTGGTGCAAAGGCAAGACTTTCATCAATAAACAAAGGAAATAATGCAGCGAAAAATACAATTGCTTTTGGGTTTGATGCCGACATAAAAAAACCTTCGCTATATAATTTTAAAAAACTCTTTTCTCTATTCTTTTTTTTGAATTGTTCGACATTTGGTTTTGAAATAATTTTTGTCACCCCCATATATATCAAATATCCAACACCAATCCATTTTATCAGACCAAAAATTTCTCCAGAAGAAATAACAATAGATGCTAATCCCAGCGAGGATAAAAATATCTGTATAGCATTTGCCGATAAGTCTCCTAATATCGTTCCAACTGTTTTTTTTGTTCCGTAATTCATACTATTCGCAGAAGCAAGTAGTACACTTGGTCCAGGAGTAACTGCAATAATAAAAACTGTTCCTATAAACGAAATCCAAAGTGTAAGATTCATATCGATTGTTTTTTATAATTATTCTAAAAATAGCAAAATAACACTTGCAAATCCAGGACTAGTATTATTAATAAATAGGTAAGTAGAATATAAGGTTATATTCTACTTACCTATTGGATCAATTTAGTCTAAGCAATATTGTTCTTTCTTAGTTTATTTTGCTTAAAGTTATTCAATTTTTCTTTTACTTCAGCCTATTACTTTTTCAATACCATGCTTCGATTTTTCTAAAATGCTCTTTAGTTCACTCTTTTCTATATCGGTTAATGGCTTTAATGGGCTTCTCAAATTTCCTCCTTCTTCTCCTAAAATAGTTAACCCTGCCTTAACTGCTCTTGGTAATCCTTTGTTAACTATAAATTTCAGAAGATTAATCTGCTTATAAAATATGTCTTGCGCATATCGTAAATCATTTTCCCGAATAGCATCATACAAAGCAATATTAAGTTCGGGAATAAGGTTTGGAGCTGCAGTACACCAACCTGTTGCTCCTGCAGAAAGAGCGGCTAATGCTAAAGGATTCGAACCATTATAAAAAGCTACATCTTCTCCCAATTCTTTTCTTAAATAGTGCATACGTTGCACATCGCCTGTGCTTTCTTTAATCATGGTAACATTAGGGATTTCTAGCAAACGTTTTAGTAATGCAGGTGACATGTCTACTCCACTTGTAGCAGGATTATTATAGGCCATAATTGGAATAGAAATCTGTTTTGCTACCGTGTCATAGTGCCGAACGATCTCATCATCTGTCAATTTCCAATAACTCATTGGGATGATCATAACCGCTGTAGCACCAGCTTTTTCTGCAAACTTAGCATGATGCACTGTTCTTTCTGTTGTTAGATTCGAAACTCCAACTAAAACAGGAAGTCGTTTATTCACTTGCTGAATTGTTGCTTCGGTTATCGCCTCTTTTTCCTGATCAGTAAGATAAGGAAGTACACCTGTACTTCCTAAAGGAGCAATACCGTGAGATCCATTTCTTATTAATCGTTCTAAAAGTTTTCTAAACAAATCAATATCTACCTTTTCATTAGTATCAAATGGTGTTATTGGATAAGCAATCACACCTTTAAATGGTACATTTTTCATAATATATATTTTTTTGATGACTATAAATCTCTACCTTCTTCTTCACGAAGTGCTACACCTAAGTTTTGAAGTTGAGGCGCATTTTCGCTGGCAATGTATTTTGCATTTTTTGTGCTACTCAAATTTTTATGACGATGCCAGGTCCAACTGGGAATGTAAACAGCATCTCCTGCTTTCCAATCCACTCTCACACCTTCTATTTCGGTATACCCTTCTCCTTCGATTACATACAATAATGTTTCATACGTATGCCTATGTTTATTTGTCATTTGGTCTGGTAACAAACCTCCAATCGTCATACTTACATTTTTACTAGGTAGATCTATAAAAAAAACAGGATGTTTTCTTTCTGTAGAGAACTGATCGTGTACCCCTGCATTTTCTACATTTTTATGTATCAATGTATCGGGCATTACAAATTTTGGTCTTGCAAAAGTTTCATGAAAATCTTTTGAACTGAATTTTTTTTCTTTAGTTTCCATTGTTTTCTAATTTTTTGTTCATTGTATTATTACAATGTAAAAGTATTTCATATTTGGACTATCTTTATGGCACAGAAAATACATAAATAGATAGTCCAGATGCTTAGACCTTGGAAACTTCAAATTAAAATCGATCTTACTAGTAAGAAAGCTATATATCTACAAATTGCAGATGCTATTATTAATGCAATCAAAAATGAGCAATTACATAAAAACCAGGCCTTGCCAGGAAGTAGACAATTAGCAGAATTAATAAAAGTAAACAGGAATACGGTTGTTGAAGGTTTAAATGTCTTAATCGCAGAAGGGTGGCTTGTTTCTAAAGAAAGAAAAGGAACATTTGTGGCTAATGTTTTTCCTAAACAGAACCAACATAAAAGCATATATAGGCAAAATACTATTGATGATGAGCATTCATCAAAACCATTAATTGTTTTTGATGATGGGTTTCCGGATAGTAGACTTGCTCCTACCATAGCATTAGCAAGAGCATACAGGCAAATTTTTAATCGCAAAGCTCGCTGGCAAATGATGGGGTACAGTAATGAATTAGGGGATTCTGAGTTTAGAAATGCAATGGTACAAATGCTAAATTTTAAGCGTGGGATGAATATTTCAATTCAGGAAATATGCATCACGAGAGGTAGCCAAATGGCAATGTATTTAACAAGTCATTGTTTATTAGAAAAAGATGATTTTGTACTAATAGAAAACCCTGGTTATAAACCCGCATGGCGAGCTTTTGAAAGTATTGGAGCCAATCTTCTTCCTGTTTCAGTAGATGATCAAGGGCTAAGTATCGATGATGTAAAGTATTATTTAAAAAAGCATAAAAAGATAAAAGCAATATACACAACTCCTCATCATCAATTTCCTACAACTGTAACCATGAGCCTGCAAAGACGTTTAGAGTTAATCTCATTATCTAATCAATACGGGTTTACCATCATTGAGGATGATTATGATAATGAATTCCATTTTGGATACAGACCTGTTTTACCGATTTCTAGTTTTGATAACGTTCAACATTTTATTTACATAGGAACATTAAGTAAGATCATTGCACCTGCTCTGCGTATTGGTTACTTGGTGGGAAGCCAAAGTTTTATAAAAAAAGCAGGAGATCTTCGTAAAATTATTGATGTACAGGGTGATAATATCATGGAGCAAGCTATTTTACAACTAATAAAAGACGGAGAAGTAAAACGCCATTTAAAAAAGACTTCTGCGATATACAAAACCAAAAGAGACTATTTCGAAACCTTACTTCATACATATCTAAAAGAAAAAGTATCTTTTAGTAAACCAGATGGAGGGCTTGCTTTTTGGCTGGTGCCTAAAAAAGAGGTAGATGTTTTTCAGATTGCCAAAAAACTAAATATGCAAGGTATAGATATTATTACACCTAATAAATTTAGTTTTATCAACCCCATACATGGTTTCCGTTTAGGGTATGCGTCATTATCTGAAGAGCATTTAAAAAAAGGAGTTATTGCACTTTCTAAGTTATTATAACGATATACCACACAGACCTCATCGTTATGTTCTTATTTATGGTAGTGATTCAAATCTGTCGTACTCATTACAGGAATGAATTCTATTACACTATATTCTGCTACTTCTTTTTGTATTAGCGGATCTTTATCTAAGATTTTATGAACTTCTTCTTTTGAATCACAGTTTGCAATTACAATTCCTCCTGTTCTAGGTGATTTAGGTCCTCCTATTATAAATTTCCCTATGTTGTATTGTTCTGAAATATAATTACGGTGAGCTTCAGTAAAACGATTTACTTCTTCTATTGGTTTAACAAAATTAAAATTGATAATAAACATCGTGTATTTTTTTAGTTCTTGGTTACAATTTTGACATCTACACTATTCTGGTTTTATATCCAAATATCGTTCTTTTATGATATTAAAATGCCTTAGTTCATGCCCTGCTATATGGTATACTAATCCCCTAACGGTTCTATGATTAATATTTCCGACAGATGCACCACTTCTCATAAAACAATCATCTGGCAGGTATTTAAAAAGTGCTATGGTTGATTTTCTAACCATTTCATATTCATCAAATATACTTTCTAAACTTCGTTCATTAGCTTTAGAATAAACTGCATAATCCTTTTCTTCGAATCCAGGCAAAGGTGTTTTATCATTTCTTGCATATCGTAATGCCCGATATGAAAAAATACGTTCATCATCAATAATATGCACCAGGATTTCTTTAATAGTCCACTTCTTCTTAGCATACCGATAGTACAATTTTTCTTCTGGCAAATTGTATATAAAATCTTTGATGGTAATGAAATTATCCCACAAATGATTTAAAATTTTGCCGTCATCCTGCAACAAATCCATGTACATGCTAGAGTAAGCAGGAAACTCACCAGAAATAGGTTTATCAATTTTCCTCATAACATTTTGTTTAGATTGTTATTCGCCCAGGTTTCTATTAAAAATCTAGCTATAGAATCTGGTCTCGAAAGTATTAGTTCTTCTTTTGATACACTCTCATGTATTTGTTCTGCCGAAAACCAGGCTGCATCCTTAATTTCTTCGCCATCAACCTCAAATTCTGTATGCTCTACTTCGGCAACAAACCCCATCATTAAAGAAGATGAAAATGACCATGGTTGCGAATCCACATAGCGTAAATTAGTTACATCTACATTCACTTCTTCTTTCATTTCTCTTACCACAGCATCTTCAAGGCTTTCTCCAATTTCGACAAATCCTGCAAATGTGGAACACATATATCCATTATCAATTTTTCTTTTATTCAATAAGCATAATGGTTGCCCTTCTTTTGGTTTATACTCAATAAGTACAATAATAGCTGGTGAGATTTGTGGATAGAAAATAGTAGAGCATTTTGGGTTTTTACATTTTTTGCTATGTCCATTTTCCCAGCTTTTGGTATCTGCTCCACAAGCACCACAAAACCTAGTTATTTGATGCCACTTATTTATCCCTAAAGCATAAGCTAAAAGTGCTGCCTGTTCATTTTCTAATTGATCCACCAAATCCCGAACATCATAAAACCAACCTCCTTTTAAAATTTTTGAAACACTTTTTACATCTGTTTCGGTTAAGTCGGCTGTCCATATTTTTTTGTCTTTCTGTACTCCTAAAAAAGAACTGTTAAGAGAAACCTGTTTAAATAATTCTAATGGAAATAAGGCCAATTCTTTTCTTTCCTTTTCTTGAAAGAAATAAAATTTATGTTGAAACGAAATAATCAAAACATCATTTGCAGAAATTGCTGAAGGAGTTCTTCTGTTTTCAGCTGCTCTATCAAAAAATGGATTACTATAATATTGTTTTTTCATTTCGAGGTATAGTTATTTGCCCAGGTTTTTGCCCATTTACCTAGTGGAGATAATAATTCGAATAACTCTTTCCCTTGCTTAGTTAACATATATCCATCAATAGAACGCTCAATAAGATGAGACTCTGTCAACTCCTTTAATCTCTTATTTAGTGTAGTGGGAGAAATTGATTCGCAATATTCTTGTAACTTCCTAAATGTACTTGGGCCTCTATACAAATGCCATATTATTCCCATAGCCCAACTTCTTCCTAACAGATCAAAAAGAGCCATGATAGGTTGTCCGGTTTTTGATCCTCTAACTGGTTTTCCTGGTTTTGGTGTTGCCATATTATAAATTGCTACATATTTAATAGCAAAGCTACATAAAGTGTAGCAATAAATCAATAAAAATAATATATATGTACAGATAGCATTATCGGTTGTATTATAAATAGTATGAGTATTGAGTTACAAAAAAAACAGAAGACAATTTGATCCCAAACTCAAATTGCCTTCCATTGCATACAAAAATAGCCACTGTAGGTAGCTCCTTTTCTAAAGAGATTAGGTTCTAATTTCTAAAAACAGAATAGATTCTAACATCTGGGGCACTTTCTAAATAAGGTTTTAATTCTCTAACTACATCTTTTTCAAATAAGTTCGATGACAGGTATGTTTTTGCATCAGCTTCTGATTCAAAACCATGCATCACCTGTACATCTTGGTTTCTTAAGATCAATTCTTTTGATACTGCTCCTTTGATTTGTTTTAAAAATGGCTCTTTGTATTTAAGATATATACCAGCAGCACGTTCTCGATTTTCTGATTTGATTTTCAGGGTAATTTGTAAATAGGCATTTGTTTCTACTTTTTTGTCCATTGTCATTGATGTTAAAGTTAATAACACTATTGTCGCAAATATTGGCAATAGTCTGATCGAAAATTTAAATTTGGATTTCATTGCATTTATAATTTTGTTACAGAACAAAAGTAGCTCGCAACGAAACCCAATAAAATGGACAAAACCTACTATAATTAGTAAATTTAGGAAATCGTTTTCCTAAACTCTGAGGGAGAGATCTTAAGATGTTTTTTAAAATACTTGATAAAATAATAAGGATCTTGAAACCCTAAATCATACCCTATTTGGTTTATGCGGGCATTAGTATGTATCAATTTTCTTTTGGCTTCCAAAAGGATCCTATCGGCAATCACTTGCGAAGTTGTTTTCCCCATTTCAGATTTAATAATAGAATTAAGTGTTTTTGTTGAAATGGAAAGCTGATCTGCATAATTGGATACAGACCAATTTTGATAAAAATTATGCTCTAAAAGATCTCTAAACTTGAGATATGTAAAATTACGACTTAAGTCGGTTTTGATTGTTTTACCATTTTTTCGCTTCTCACGTTCTATACGAAGCAAAAAAGCTTTTAGTACGTTAGATAAAATCATTTGGTTACCAAACTCACCATTATTCTTCGTTTCATTTTCTATTTGCTGAAAATAACTTAAAATCTGGTGCTCCTGTTCATTAGGAACCTGATAGAAGGGTTCCTGATGATTATTGAATATAGAATAGGTAAGAAAAAAGTTGATATCAGTTTCATTATTTAAAATAAATGATTCATTAAAATGAAATAATAAACCACTATAATCCTGGCGTTTTTCAAAAAAATGAACCTGATTTTTAGCAATAAAAAAAATCCTGTTTTTTTTAATATCATACTCTTCAAAATCTATAAAGTGCTTTCCTTTATTGCTTTTAAACCAAATAATTTGATAAAAACTGTGTGTATGTGGTTTTGAAGAATGTTGAGAATTCGTTTTTTGATATTCGGCCAAATCATAAATATCAAACTGCCTCTTTTGAGGTTCATCTTTTAGAAAATGATATTTTTCGATTTCTTGTTCTGACATTATTTTGATTCATACTATCCTCGAAATGGGATTTGCTATATGAAGTATACTTTTTTTATAATTTTACTTACATCTGCATAGAAATGCTTTGAATTTTCTATCATATGCCAGTGCCCTACACCTTTATAAAGCTTGTTTGGGATATTATGTTCTTTTATAAATCTCTGGGTGTCTTTTGGAGTATCCAAATCACCCCATATATATATCTTATTACAAGTTAAGTCTTTGAACTCAAACCCGCATTGATTACCCTTAATGTATTCCTGACTTGTAATTCCCCAATTACGCATTCCCTGTGGTTCGGCGAACCTAAAGCTGCAATAATATCTTTTATATCGTTCTTCTTTTATTGCATTTTCAAAAATCCTTTTTTCAAAGTATTGGGTAAATTCTTCTGCTGTATTATATTGTAAAGGTTTACTTGAAAAATAGCTATCTGCCTCTGTTAGGTTTCCTTCTATATTAATATAATAATTAATCTTACTTGCTAATTGTTGGCAAACCCAGGTTCCTATAAGTGCACCAATCGAATGTGCAACAATATTTACTTCTACATTCTTCTCTGTTTCTTTTTCTATTATCTGCGAAAGCAAACCTGCTTGCTCTTTAATCGACACATAGTTAGAATGTACAGGGCTAACTCCAAACCCAGGAAGATCTACAACATAAAGATTAAATTCTGACGCAAGATCAGAGCTAAAAACCTCTTTATACGCCAAACCAGAGTCAGCAAATCCATGTAAAAACCAAATCGATTGTTTGGCTTTATCTACAATATTATATCTTATAAATATACCATCAAGGACTTTTATTTTCATATGTTTTGTAAAATGTAAAGATTATCGTTTTTAAAGACTATAGCTTCTTGTTTTTTTAGTATCTCAAATTTAATAGTTCCTTATAAGGATCTCCTTTCAAACCTAAGAGTTGTGCGAATGCTTGTTCGGTTTTCACCCCATTAGATTTCAACTTCTTTATTTTAGACCGAAACTCAACTCCTTTTTCCTTCAAAATTTTATATTCTATGATCATATGCCTATACGCATCTTGTTGTTCTGTAGGAATATTTTGTCCGAAAATCTCAATATCAAATCCATTGGATCGAAACCGGCAAATCGTTCTTTTTGTTTTACTATATGTTCGGGTCGAAATCGCAAAGTTTTTTTCTTTTTGAAATGATCCAATAATCATGTTTGAAAATTTTGCATGGTCTTCACATTCACAAATGATATCCAGATCACTTTGTGGTACATCAATATTAATAGGTATAGTTCCTGTAAGAATCGGGGTATATGCTTTCAATACTTGCATAATATCCAAACCTAATAAGGTGTCATATGCTTTTTTTTGTCGAATATTTCCAAATTTTAAATACTCTATATTTCTAAAATCTGTCATGACTACTGAAACAAAAACTATTATCAGCGTAAGGTATAAAACGGCTATAAAAATATGTTATAAAATTAAGTTAATGCCTGCCAAAATAATCATTTGATCATCTTATCTACTATAGAAATATCCCTTGTAATCAACCTCATTAATTCATTGGACTACCATACCAAATCCTATTCTTTTTTGCTGCTTATAGTTTGTTCTTGTACTGAGTGAGCATCTATTCTATATCCAGTTGCATTTTGTCCTTCTGGACTCCCTATTACTATACCATAAAACACATTACCATCAATTAGTACGTTCTTTTTATTGTATATAGATAGATCTAATCTTTGATCCTTACTTATTACGGGTATCGTTATTTGGTTATCCAATAGTATTTCCCAGTCCCAAAACATATGACCTGCTCCTTTTCCTGTTGTATTAGGAGTATATGTTCTAAGTATTCCCTTAACAACTATTCGTTTATTTTTATTTTTCTCAAGGCATTCAAAATTAGCACAAGTAGTATAGTTTTGATCTTTTATTACTTTACCCATTTTTCTTTCTTGCGCACAAGAAATCATGATTCCTATAATCAAAAGAAGAACGGTATTAAGCTTTGTATTTATTTTTTTAAACATTGGAGTATATCTTTTATTACAAATCTAGACTTATACAACGACTACTATTACTGCCTTAGTTATTTTTTCTTTTATCAGTTTCAAGTATTGCATATCCAAAATTGTCTGACCATCCTGATTTTAAAGGCAATATTTGCCTAGCTCTTCCTTCTCTTATCATTCCTACTTTTTCAAGAACCTTTATAGAACCAATATTATCTACTGCGCATCCAGCTTCTATTCGATGTAATTTGAGGGTTTCAAATCCAAAATCTATTACTGCTCTTAAAGATTCTGTAGCATATCCTTTTTTCCAATGATCAGAATGTATCTTATACCAAACTTCTCCTCTATTATATTTTTTATTTCCGATTTTTAATCCAAATAGGCCTATAAATTTTCTATCAGATTTAGTTTCAATTGCAAATGTATACTTCTTTATTTCATGCAATTGATTTTCTTCAATCCAAGGCTCTATTATAGATTTAGTTTCTTCAATATGTATTGGGATTCCCAAGGTATTATATTCATCGGTCTCGGGTAAAGAATGTAATTTATGAATCGAATCTAAATCCGATAACGTAATCAATCTTAGTTTCGTTCTTTCTGTTACTATTTCGATTCTCATCATTTTTAAAGTACAATGCCAGCTTATCTAAAAACATTTCGTGTAAGAAACATAAAATAAGTGAACAACGATATCTTTAAGCTGGGTACTAAGTCAAATATAAATATTTTTTCTCTTATCATTTTTCGTAAATGTCAAATTTTATACATTCGGCTTAAGGCTAATTTTTCTATAGTCTTACTTTTTACCAAAAGCCATATTGTTAATAAAAATTCACCTAAAAAAGTATAATCAGAAAGGGTAGGTACTTGCAAATTTGGATATAGAAACAAGAATATTGAATCTAGAGTATAACCAACACCTGCAATCACTAACATTACTCCTATAAACTCAGAGATTCGCGTATCTAGTTTAAAGATCAAAAAACCAAGAGGAAAAAGCCATAGTCCCCAAAAAATTACAGCGATATGTGCACCGTATTCGTAAATGGTCGAAAATAGTTCTGTTAGATTTTGGCTTTCTGTTATCGAGAGATCATCTATACTATTGATTACTATCATAGCAAAATGATTAACCTCGTTAACTAGAGAAATTCCTGCTCCAAATAACATTAAGAGTAACATAGATAACCCCATTGTTTTATTAAGGGGTGATAATAGCTTGTAGAGATAAGTTACAAGCAAAATACTAATTACATTCATGACAAGAATGCTAAATATCCCTATTCGAAACACAAATGGATTCTTTTTAATATTGTCTACGGTTTGCGAAATGTCTCCTTCTATTTTTATTTGAGGTAAAGCATAAACAAAACCATACATCCCTACTATGATAAGTGCTAAATAAAAAAGTCCTGCCACTAATGCGTTTTTCTTTGATTTTATATTTTCGATGTTTTTCATTTCATTCATTTTTCATAGGTAAATACCTCTTCTAGAGGTTTATTAAAAACTTCGGCTATCTTGAAAGCTAACTCTAGCGTAGGAGAGTATTTTCCTTTTTCGATTGCCATTATTGTATGCCTTGTAACCCCTACTTTTTCTGCCAATTCTTGCTGTGTCATTTCCTTGTCGAGAAAGCGCAATGTTCTAATGGTATTCGTGATTTTGATGTCTTTCATTTTAAATACTTTTTTTTGCGTAATAAAATTCAGATAGATTCTGGACTACAAAAGCAGCAAATATCGAAAGGAATAGAAGCTTGAACATAGTCGTAATTGATATTCCCAGAACGAGAAGTCCCATCGTTATTACAAAACCAATCATAAATGTGTTATTGAAATTTCGAGTTGCCCTAAGTTTGATCAATTGACCAAACTCATCGGTAAGAAACTTATCCTCTTCTTTTTTAGTCATAACAGAGTTCATTATGCTGTATAGCACATACAAAACAATTCGTGAAATAATCATTATGGGAATAAACAGCAGTATTGAAGCTCCCCAAAAAGGCAATTCTCCCATAGATATAACCTTGCTAGTATAAACATTTAAAAGCACGATATAATAACTTAGAAATGTGATAATATCAATGATCAAAAATACAATTGGTCGTTTTTCTTGTGTTGTCATATGTTTTTATATAAGTTAACAAAATACAACACAAAGGTAATAATTTTTTACTTAATGTAAAAAATATTTTACATTACTTGATATTTCTTTACACTTTACAAGGATTAAAATTTAAAAACATTTTATGCGATCATTAAGAATACTAAGGGATTACAGGCATTATAAGAGTATAAAAATTCTTACTACTAAATTTATTCTACATACAATGTATCTGCTTTCATTTCTTTGGTAATCCATTCTTGTAGTTTATTCACCCTAATAGCATTAAGACTATCAGATACCTGAAATTTCCATCTAGGAAAGATAACTTGCACAGTATCTACTTTTAAGAAATTTGATTTTTGTACCTCGCCATATCCTAGCTCTGCCAGGTCTGGGAATCGTATTTTTGCATCTTTGGCTATACTGGCATATGGCATTACAGTTACCGGAACTACCTTATTTGCTTCTTTAAGTTGAGTTTCTAGACCGGCTATCTTAATCTTAAGATCTTCAATTTCATCCAGAAGCTTATCATTTTCTTTTTCTACACGATTTAACTGCACTATAGACCTATCATATGCTTTGGATATCTGATCAATACCTCTCGACTTATTACCATTTATTGCCAATGCAAAATCACTAATACTTGTATATTTTTTAATTTCATTTTGCAAATCACTCACGGTAGCCTCATTAATCTCTCCATCAAAATATAATTTTATAGATTCATTATTATAATCATAGAAATCTTTTCTGAGGTACAAGTTTTCATTAGCATCAATTTCATTAGCTTTAAATGCCTTATAATCCCGTTCTGCATTACTCTCATTAAGAGTTACATAAAATGTATAACTAGCAGGTATCATTACCAATATTGCTAATAAAGAAGCAAGTCGTGCTATACGTTTTCTTTTTGCAGAATTAGCATACCGCAACATCGGGAAACGCAATAATTTGGAAACGATAAATGTAGATAATGCAATAAATGTGGCATTAATAGAAAACAAATACAGTGCTCCCAGGGCATACTCTAATTTCCACTCTGCAATACCATACCCTACCGTACATAGAGGTGGCATTAACGCAGTAGCAATAGCTACTCCTGCTATAGCATTAGGCATTGTTCCTTTTTTAGATTTGGCGACAATTAATGCCAAACCTCCAAAAACTGCAACTAATACATCCAGAATAGTAGGTGCTGTTCTGGATTCTAACTCGGGAGTTAATTCTGTTAAGGGGGAAGCCCAAAAATATAATGTGGCCGCAAGGACACTTAGTCCTACCATCACACCCAGATTAACCAGAGATCTTTTTAATGTATCAATATCATTAATAGCAATAGATAATCCAACTCCAACAATTGGTCCCATTAATGGAGAAATTAACATCGCTCCTATCACCACTGCCGTAGAACTTACATTAAGGCCAATAGATGCTACAAATACTGAAAAAATAAGAATCCAGGCGTTATGTCCTTTAAAAGGGATATCATTTTTAACATCCTCTATTGTTTGATCCTTATCTGTCTCTGATCTTATGTCTAATAGTTCTCTAACAAATGTATTAACGCTGGCAAAAAGGCCTTTAGCATCTCTCTTTACTGTTTCTGCCATCTCGTCCTGATCAGGAACGGGTTGATTTGTATTTTCTGTCATTGTACTTTATCCGTATTGTTCTCCGTAGGTTTCTTTTACTTTTTTAAGTACCTTTTTAATATCCTGTTCTTTCTTTTTGGGATAAATTAAAAGCACTTCTTTTTTATCTATAATAATATAATCTTTAAGTCCATCTACTACCACAATTTTATCATCAGATGTTCTAATCATATTACCAGATGCATCTTCTGGTAATACTCTGGCATTAACTACAGCATTATTAGCTTTTGTTTTATCTAATTTATCATATAACGACCCCCAGGTTCCCAAGTCATTCCAATCAAAAGTTGCCGGAAGTACGTATACATTATCTGCTTTCTCCAAAATAGCATAATCGATAGATATGTTCTCTGCCAGTGGATAATTTTTTTGTATAAAATCGTTCTCCTGCATTGTATTATAGACCATTGACCCTTTTTCGAATAAAGCCATCATTTGTTGCTGAAATTCTGCAAAAGCTGTTATAATACTTTGCACACTCCAAATAAAAATCCCGGCATTCCATAAATAGTTTCCCTCACCTAAAAACTTTTTGGCAGTATCATAATCTGGTTTTTCTGTAAATTGGGTCACTTTTTTCTTAGCTTCTTCACTTTCTTTATCATATTGGATGTAACCATATCCTGTATTAGGAAATGTGGGTTGAATTCCTAAGGTCATCAAAATATCATGTTCTAAACATGCCGTAAAACTATATTCTAGATTTGTTATAAATGCATCTTCATCCTCGATCCAATGATCACTAGGCGCAACTACCATTACTGCATCAGGGTTATCCTTCTGGATTTTTAATGCTGCATACAGGATACATGGTGCTGTATTACGCATTGCAGGTTCGGTTACTACCTGTCGTTGCTCTGCTTCTGGTAACTGCTCTAAAACCAGATCATTATATCGCTCGTTGGTAAGAATAAATATATTTTCTTTGGGAACAATCTTAGCCAAACGTGAAAATGTACGTTGGATCAGCGTTTCTCCTGTTCCTAACATATCGTGAAACTGTTTTGGGAATTCTGAAGTACTCACAGGCCAAAACCTTGACCCTACTCCTCCCGCCATCAATATTGCATAATAATCTTTGTTCATAATCAATTTAATAATTCGACTTCTGCGTTTGGGTTAAAAAGGTAAATTCTGCCAGTATTAAGTTCTATGCATTCATAACGTTTTACTTTCTTATTACCTTTCTTAAAGACTTTTCCATTGTACAAACGGAAAACACTTCCGAGGGGTAACTCAAAGATATAATTTTTATCATTAGCAGGATCATATTGTTTTAATGCTAATGATAATTTTTCATCGGTATCACTACTTGCTCTTGGATTTTTAAAATGATGTGCTATAACAGGTAATAATTTAGCTGGGAACACTTCGGGATTAATATAGGGTAACATTAATTGCTGAAAGGTTCTTTTCCATTCTATCCCATGTGGTTTTATATAACGCCCATACTTTTCAAAAGCTACGAGATGTGCTATTTCATGAATCAAGGTAATGAGAAAACGGTACTCATTAAGAGATGCATTTACAGTAATCTGATGTCTCCCATCTGGCATTTTGCGATAATCCCCATGTCGTGTAACTCTTTCATTAACGATTTTAAGATGTACATTACATTTTATGATAAGATCAAACACTTTATCTACAGATCGTTCTGGAATATATTTCTTCAATATTTCTTTCAAATGCCCAAAATTATTAATCTTCCTTTTACTTACGCAAAATACAAAATTAAGCGCACCAGAATGGCACGCTTAATCTAATATTTTTACTTTCTTATCCATTTAAAATAAACAAAGATTACACTCCCCAATACTAATAATGGCCAGATATAAAACAATAGTAATGTTAGGTTTTCTATAATCGACCAACCAAAAGACAATCCTTGTTTCGCTTTATCTAAAAAATGAGGTTTGTATCCTACAGGCTCATCTTTTGGTATTATAGTTTGATATACATCTACCTGAATCGTACTATAAGACACTTTATTACTTAAATATTTTAATCTTCCCTGAGCAGATTCGATTTCTTCCTGAAGCAAACTAAGCTTTTCTTCGGTCTTTAAAATATCTTCTACCGTTTTAGCTCTTGTTCTTAAAATGGTTTCATAACGCTCTTTTACATCTAACTTTGTTTGTAATCGTGATGTAATATCAATATATTCTTCGGTTACATCTACTGTAGATATATTTTTATAATCCACGAATTCTGCCAACCCACATACACTATCCAAAACAGTATCAAACTGGTCTTGAGGAATTCTGATCGTAAAACGATTTTCTTTAGTATAATTTGTATTTGTAAATCGCTCATCAGAAATATATCCTTGGTATTTTAATGCAATTTTTTTAGCCAATACTGTTGCTTTTTCAACATCTTTCACCTTAATTCTACAATTAGCATTCTTAATAATCTTTAAGGTAGCATCTACATTGTTTTTTTTAGTTTTCATTCTATCACTATCCAGTAGTGTAGCTTCTTTTGTTTGTTCTCCAGATTCAATACTTGACAATACAGGAGTTTCTCCTGTATCTTCTAACATAATATGTTCTGATTCTAATGCATATTTGTTTTCACTATTAGCACAAGAATATCCTAATACGGTAATTCCAATTAAAATTATTATTCTGCTTATTTTAAATTTGTTCGTTTTCATTTTTATATTTTTTATCTTGTTAAACTGAAAACAAACTTAAAAGCTAACCTTATCTATCTATTGTAGAATACTTGTAAAGGGATTGTAAAATATTTTACAAAACACAAATAACTCATTATCAAAATATTACAATTATAACTTCTGAAGAAAAAATATTATTCGATCTCCTTAAAAAAACTGTTGCACAACGGTTCCTAAAGGAGAATACTGCTTCGAGTTATGATATTTCTGAATGGAAAGGGCAGGATATTATATGGTTTCAGGAAGATTTACAAAAACAAGTAAAAGCTTCGATTAGCGAAAAATCTTTCTATAGTTATTTTAAAAATTCTTCAGAAAAATTACCTCGCGTTGATATCCTTAATCTACTCTCACAATATTGCGAATATAAAAACTGGAACGACTTTAAAAGTAATCACACCATTTCTTCAACCCCTGCAAAGACAATAGATATTCCTAAATGGTTTTGGGTTGCACCCTTAAGTCTTGGTGTATTGATTCTAGTATATTTCTTAATTCCCAAGCAGAACACCTTTAGTTTTTGTTTTATCGACCAGGATAGAAATCGACCTATTACCAAAATTCCTATTGATATTATTATACTAAACGATGAGGAATCTCCTTTTTATTCAAAAAGTGATAGCACAGGTTGCTTTACCTGGAAAACCAAAGATGACTTTATTCGCTTTATAGTCAAGTCTCCTTACCATAAGACCGATACTATATATCGAATTGCTTCTTCTGATCGCCGTGAAGATGTACATATTAAAACAGATGACTATGCCTTAATGCTTCATTATTATGCTAACGGAAAAGTTAATGATTGGAAAAACAGACGAAAAGAGTTATCCAGAATAATTGCTAATGATGCCACTATTTTTCAGGTACTACCACAACGATTAGGTATTGAAATGTATGCCAAGGATGAATTTATAAACAAACTAACTACACCAACACAAAGCTTAAAAAATATTGAGATTATAGAATCCCGAAGATTAAATGGACAGATTGTTAAACTAAAATTCAGGATAAAATCATGAAAAGACTCATATATATCATAGTGCTTTTATTCTTATTAGGCTGTGCCAATAATACGTCTAAATCTATGGAAATGGATGCTGCAGAGAGCTTTGAAAAAGTAGAGGAGCAATCGGATCTTTCTGAGGATGATGCCTACACTCTTATCATTACTCAAAAACTTCAGGAATACCTAGACAAAAAAACATTAGCCAAGACCAATCCCGATTTTACTATCGATACAAATAAAAATGAATTCCTCTCTGCAAAGGAAGGAGCCCAACTTAAACATATTAATTTTATCACTCCTTTTGAAACGGTTTCAGATTCTGTAAAAAAAGTAACAACACAAGTTGTTCTTGAACACCAAACTGATACTATTATTACATTGATCAAAACATCTATCATTACTATTGACAACGAAGTTTTTAAAACACATAAAATAGAGTTCGAAAAAGCAGAAGGTGTCCAAAATTAACAAAGCCATCGATTAAGGCATAATCGATGGCTTCTCTAATTCTATCTATTTACAACATCAAAGATATAGTATGGTCAAGGATCTGTTTACCAAGCCCAAACTCTATATGATGATGTTTTATCATTCCATGATTTTTTCCAGAACCACCATCCCGATAAGGTATAATTTCTTAAATCATTTGCTCCGGCAACAGTTTGATAATATGGAGAATAAAAATTTAAGGTTCTGCCGTTATAACAACTATGCTGGTATAATCTTACATACGCTCTTCTCCCCCATGGCTTAGTAAGTCTAAGAGAGGACATATGATCATTGTATCCTCCCAAATTCCAATCTTTATAATAGTATTTATTAGTTCTACGTATACCAGTCATTTCTGTAACATAGTTTATATGATAGTAGAAATAAAAGTTTCCGGTACCATTAATCGATCCATCTACACAAGCTCCTTTTGTAACTTGTTGTTCTGATCTTTCTTTAGGAAAATCCCCTGCTAGTTTAGCTATATATTCATCTACCTCATCATTAGTATTAAAAACTTTTACATTAATGGTTGTTTCTCCTTCTTTTTGATCTTCAAAAAATAATCCTTGAGGAGAATCTTTTTTTCCAAAAATACGCTCTGCCATTTGTACATCTCCGTCCACTTTTACTACTTCAGATTCCTTGGTATCTAAAACATAAAGGACTTTAAATTTTTCCCCGTAATAATCATAATTGTGTACGATTTCTACAATTCCTTGTTCCGAAGCTTTATTCTGAAGATCTTTAGTTGATTTTACACCAGGTTCTTCAATATTTAATTCGTCTTTATTACAACTTGTAAAGACAAAAAGCATCATAACTGACACTGCACAGAATTTAATAATTAGTTTCATTTTTTATGGTTTTAAGATTCCTACTCTATTTAAGGCTTTTCGGAGTTCGCCTATAGTTTTGGTTAGGGTGCTATTAATCATTTTTGGCGCCTTTAAAACTCTTAATAGCATATGTAAATGTATTCTTTTTCCTTTGAGTAAAAAGGGGGAAATATCCCCTTTTTCACAAAAGAATACCTTACACATTATATGCATATCCATCAAAACAGATAATGGTTATCCATCACTTATTTAATGAATAACCATTATCTGTTTTATTTAAAAAATCAAACTATTACTTCTGGCAATAAATATTATATGCAGTTGATTATTGTAGTCTATATTAAAAATAGAAGGAAAACAAACTAATATGCAGCAAAAGTATTTTTCATATTCATCGACATACTTTTAAACGATTGTTGCTACATAACAAAGGAAACCTCACAGGTTTTAAAAACTTGTGAGGTTTCATGAGATCATGGTGTACTACTAGACACCTGAAGGATTTTTCCGTTATAGAATTTATTTCCGGTTAAAGAGAATCCTTTTATATATTCTGCCATTTCTACAGCTGTTAAAGGTGCCTGATACCCCGGAAATGCTTCTTCCAGCATTTCGGTCTGCACAGCTCCAAGAGCAAGCACATTAAAACCAATACCACTTTCTTTATACTCTTCTGCCAATAGTTCGTTTAAGGTAATTACAGCACCTTTACTAGAGCTATAAGCGGCTAACCCAGGAAATTTCATACTCCCTTGTATACCCCCCATACTACTTACAGTAACTACGTGACTACCTGATTTCATATGTGGCAAAGTCAAACGTGTAATTTCGGCTACTCCAAAAACATTTACTTTATATACTTCTTCAAAATCCTGAGTAGAGATTTCACCAAAAGGTTTATTTAGTAATTTACCGGCGTTATTGATCAAAATATCTACCTGTTTCCATGAAGAAGAGATGTAGCTACTCATCTTTTCAAGATCTTTTGGGTTACAGATGTCAAAAGAAAATGTATGTATATTTTTATGTTGAAGAGCATCGATAGGCTTTTCATTCCTTGATAATGCCAACACCTGGTGACCTTCGTCGGCAAATAGCTTTGCCATTTCATACCCTATACCTCTACTTGCACCTGTTATAATGATATTTTTCATTCTTCTCTAAAATAAAGTCACATGAAAAATCATATCTTTTTTGACTTTTCAGACCATCTCTTTTTATTAATTTAACTTAATTTCTTTATCCGATGTATTTGCCATTTTTGTAAGTACTGGAAAACAACTATTAATAAGTTCTGCCATAAACTCAAAATTCATTTCAGATATTTCATCATCTACATGGTGATAATAGTCATAGTTTGTAAAATCAAAGGTAGAAATCGTCTGGCATGGCACTTTAAATTGCTCATAGAATGGATAATTATCGCTTCTTCTAAACAGTTGAAACTCTTTGGCTTTTGGCAAATACCCTATCAGCTCTGACCTTGCGTATTCATTCATTTTTTGAGCCATATTAGACATTTCATATCCTGTGATATAGGCTTTGTATGGTTTATCATTTAATGGTACTCCTATCATTTCAAAATTAACCATAGCATACACATTAATATTCTTTTCTTTTAGTACCTCTGCAAGGTGTGCCGACCCCAGTAATCCTCTTTCTTCTGCGCCAAACAGCACAAAAAGAATACTACGTTTGTTATTTTTTAATTGAGCAAATTGTTTAGCCAGAGAAATTACTGCACTGCTTCCTGCTGCATTATCATTAGCACCATTAGCAATTACATCACCATTAACTTCTTTTCCTGTACCTATATGATCAAAATGTGCTCCCAATATGATAAATTCTTTTGATAACTTATCATCTGTACCTTTAAGAAATCCAACAACATTATATGTCGCTGTTCCTTTTGCATCAAAAGCATCTCTATAAGTTTCAAAATAAGGTGCTATCTTATTTTTTTTAAACTCTTCTTCAATAAATTTTGCGGCTTTTTCTAAACCTTCGCTTCCGGTATCTCTTCCTTTCAACTCATCGCTAGCTAAAAAATTCATTATAGCCGCAACATCAGAAACTTTAGTTTTTTCTATAGAAGCATTTTCTGCTGTCTTAGCTTGTGGTTGAGCAATTGTTCCTTGCTTACAATTGATAAATAAAATCGAAATCAGGATGATCAATATGTTCTTTTTCATAAAAATATGTTTTGGATAAAGATAAAAAATCCCGCTTCATTAGAAGCAGGATTGAATATGAATATTATAATAGCAGTCATCTACGCAAGCATAGTAACCGGATTTTCAAGATATTGTTTTAACGTTTGTAAAAACTGAGCTCCTGTTGCTCCATCTACTGTTCTGTGATCACAAGCTAAGGTCACTTTCATTGTATTACCAACTACAATCTGACCATCTTTAACAACTGGTTTTTCTACAATAGCACCAACCGAAAGTATAGCTGAATTAGGTTGATTAATAATAGAAGTAAATTCCTGGATTCCAAACATCCCTAGATTAGACACCGTAAATGTACTACCACTCATTTCTTGCGGAGTTAATTTTTTATTACGGGCTCTACCTGCTAAATCTTTAACCTTAGCTCCTATTTGAGTAAGAGACATATGATCTGTAAAAGGTAAAACAGGAACTACCAATCCATCTGGTACCGCTACAGCGACCCCAACATTAATATGTTTAGCATATCTGGTTGCTACATCTGTCCACTGCGTATTAACCTGTGGGTGTTTACGAAGTGCCAATGCACATGCTTTGACCACCATATCATTAAAAGATACTTTAACATCTGGTAATTCGTTAATCTTCTTACGCGATGCCATTGCATTTTCCATATTTACCTCGATAGTAAGGTAGTAGTGTGGTGCATTAAATTTTGAAGCCGAAAGACTTTTTGCAATAGCTTTACGCATTTGCGAATTTTTCACTTCTTCAAAACTTTCTTCTCCTGCTGGCGTATATGTTTGTACTACAGGAGCAGAAGTTGTTTCTTTAACTTGTTGTGAGGTACCAGCACTAGCTGCAGAAGGTGTAAATGACTCTACATCCTTCTTAACAACACGCCCGTTTTCGCCTGTTCCTTTTACCAGAGAAAGGTCTATTCCTTTATCTGCTGCTATTTTCTTTGCTAGCGGAGAAGCAAATATTCGCCCTCCCAATGTTCCATTTCCTTGTGAAGTTGCAACTGTTGTTTCTGCTTTTTCTTCTTTTGCAGGTGCAGCATCTTTTGCTGCTGCTGTTACAGGAACGCCATCTTTAAGCGCAGATATAT
Organism: Aquimarina sp. EL_43; assembly: GCF_943422735.1. NCBI lineage: Bacteria > Pseudomonadati > Bacteroidota > Flavobacteriia > Flavobacteriales > Flavobacteriaceae > Aquimarina > Aquimarina sp. EL_43. Next base: position 310,240 of record NZ_CALSBR010000001.1, read on the forward strand.
CTGTTCCTGCAGGGCCAATTATTGCCAATAAAACATCTACCGGAGCAGTTTGCCCTTCTTCTATCCCAATATGCAACAAGGTTCCGTTATAGAATGACTCAAACTCCATAGTAGCTTTATCTGTCTCTATTTCGGCTAGAATATCTCCTTCTTCAACAGTATCTCCTACTTTTTTTAACCAGGTAGCTACGGTTCCTTCTTCCATTGTATCGCTAAGACGTGGCATAGTAATAATCTCTACGCCATCAGGAATTGTAGCAGTTTGATTTGAAACGGGTGCTGATTCTTCTACTTTTTCTTCTTTTACCGATTCTGTATCGGGTGTTGTATTTCCGTTTAATAAATCAGAAATATCTTCGTTTTCTTCTCCGATAATTGCGAGTAATTGATCTACCGGAGCTGTCTCACCTTCCTCGATCCCTACATGAAGTAGTGTTCCTTCATAAAAAGACTCAAACTCCATTGTCGCTTTATCTGTTTCTATTTCAGCAAGGATATCTCCTTCGCTAATTTTATCTCCTTTTTTAACAAGCCACTTCGCAACCACTCCTTCTTCCATGGTATCGCTCAATCGCGGCATATTAATTACTGTAGCCATAATTTATTGTGGTTTGTGTGATAAAAATGGATAATTATCCTGTTCGTATACAACGTCATACATCACATTCTTCTCAGGGAATGGTGATTCTTCGGCAAACTTTTGACATTCTGCCACTCTATCTTTTACTCGTTTGTCTATCACTGCAATTTCTTCATCGGTAGCATATTTTTTATCTTTAATAATATCTAAAACCTGAGTGATCGGATCTATTTTTTGATATTCTGCTACTTCTTCCTTGGTACGATATTTTTGTGCATCACTCATAGAATGCCCTCTATATCTATATGTTTTGAGTTCTAAAAATGTTGGTCCACCACCTGTTCTTGCCCTGGTAATCGCTTCATCCATTGCTTCAGCAACCTTTATTGGATTCATTGCATCTACTGGTCCACATGGCATTTCGTATCCTAACCCTAACTTCCATATATCTGGATGATTAGCTGTTCTTTCTACAGATGTTCCCATTGCATAACCGTTATTTTCTACACAAAATACTACTGGTAAATTCCAAAGCATTGCTAAGTTAAACGTCTCATGTAGTGATCCCTGTCTGGTAGCTCCATCACCCATAAAAGTAAGTGTAACCGAGTCTCTTTTATTATACTTATCTGCAAATGCTAAACCTGCTCCCAAAGGGATTTGTCCTCCGACAATTCCATGTCCTCCATAGAATCGATGTTCTTTAGAAAAAATATGCATTGACCCTCCTAAACCTTGAGAAGTACCGGTACCTTTACCGTATAACTCTGCCATTACCCGTTTTGGATCAACACCCATACCAATAGGCTGCACGTGATTACGGTATGCTGTAATCATGCGATCTTTAGTAAGATCCATAGCATGCAAAGCCCCCGCCAAAATTGCTTCCTGACCATTGTATAAGTGTAAAAAACCTCTTACTTTTTGTTGAATATAAACTTGAGCTAACTTATCCTCGAATTTTCTCCAGAAAAGCATTTCTTCGTACCAATTTAGGTAAACATCTTTGGTTATCTTTTTCATTTAGTTGTACTGATGTATGTCTAAAAAAAACTAGCTATAAAACTAGCCATTATTTAATTTTTTCTCTTATTTTTTAAGAGAACGAAAAACAAAAATAACATATTCGAAATTAAGGAAAAAGGAGTTTGCAGATAAAATCAACGAAAACGTTATAAATATGAATTATCAAAAATAAGTGGCAATATATTAGATAAAGAAGATGATTTAACTACTTTTCCTGTTTCTCCCATAAAATAAATAGCTATTGGCATATTTTGTTTTACCTCATATTCTGCTATTGCCTGTCTACAAGCACCGCAAGGAGGTGTCGGGGTTAATAATTGATATTTTAACGATTTAGCAGAAAGTGCCATAGTAACAATAGGAACCTCAGGAAAATTAGCTCCTGCATAATATATAGCTGTACGTTCTGCACACAATCCCGAGGGATAACACGCATTTTCCTGATTATTTCCTAAAACCACCTCTCCATTCTCTAATAAAAGTGCTGCTCCGACCAAAAACTCAGAGTAAGGAGCATATGCCTTATCTCTAATAGTAATGGATTGCTGCATCAATTCCTGAATATTTCCTGGTAACTCATCAAATGAATCATATACCTGTAAGACAGATTTTATTTCTATTTCTTTCACACGTTTAGATTTTAGTAATTTCTTAATGCTCGTTTCATGTGTTATTAATATTACTTTCTAACTCTTCATACAGTATTGTTTAACTCACATAGCCTTTAAACACTCTACAAAGCATATCCGTATTCCTAAATTTGAACTACAAATAAAAGTATTACAATGTACTATAAACAAAAAAAGTATCAAACCCTTCGGCTTGATACTTTATTATATTAGTATACGATATTTTCTAGTCGTAATATTCGTCTCCAAAATTAAAGGAAAGACCAAAACGTAGTGTTCCTTCAAGTGGACTTCTAACAGACGAGGTAGAAAATAAATAAGATATATCTAAGTTTACAATATTATATCTGAAACCTGCACCTAAAGACAGGAATTTACGTGCTCCTTTTTCTTCTGCTTCATTAAAGTATCCTGCTCTAAAAGCAAATACATCGCGATACATATACTCTGCACCTAATGCCCAGGTAATTTCTTTTAATTCTTCACTAAACCCATCTGGTGCATCTCCCCAAGAAGAAAAGATAGCTCCAAATTCACTTATATCATTGTATTCGTTATTTGCAATAGTTGTATCGTTTCCATCAACAACACCATCTCCATTTCTATCTATAGTATTATCCAAAGGAGTTGGCACAAGTAATTTACTAAACTCTAACGAAGGTGTAATTCGATTATCCTCATTAAGAATAAAATCGAATGCAGCTCCTAATCTAAAATTAGTAGGTATAAAGTTTTCTTGACCTGCATCATCATATTTTATTTTTGGTCCTATATTAGAAATTGTAGCTCCTGCTCTCCATCTACCATTAAAAGAATTAAAAGCAATCTCATCACTTCTATAAAAACCAGCAATATCTACACCAAAACTCCCTGCTGCACTAGCATCTGCTCCCAAACCTTGTAATCTAAGATCAGAACGTAAATAACGCCCCGCTACAGCCATAGAAAACCTATCACTAAGTTTTAATGCATATGAAACATCAAGTGTTAATTCATTTGGCTTTTGAACATTAGGCTCATCATTAGGTCCTTGTCTAAACTCTATATCTCCTAAACTAAAATATCTAAAACTCGCTGCTACAGCACTTCGCTCATTAAGACGATTGTAATAATTTACATTCCCCAAGAATATATCATTAACCAGATTACTTAAATAAGGAGTATAGTTAACCCCGACCCCTTGCTTGTTTTTTATGAATGCATATTTAGCCGGATTCCATTGTTGTGAAAATGCATCTGGAGAAGTAGCAACCCCCTGGTCTGCTAAACCAGCCGCTCTTGCATCTGCAGCTATTAATAAAAATGGAGTAGCAGTTGTTATTGCCCTGTTTTGTTCCTGAGCCTGAGTTTTAAAAGTGAAAACTGTAACACACAATAGGCTAAGGGTTAATAATCTTTTCATATCCTTTAAAAATTGAGTTTGACAAATATATAGTTATTTAGTTAGTAAGAATAGTGAGTTCTTAATTTTTTTAAGTTGATGGTTTATAAACGCTGATTTTAAGGATATCTTATATTTCATTTTAGTTTCCGTGATTAATTTTTATCAAAACACCTCAAACATGCACGCTTAAATCCCATGTAAGCTTTTAAATTTCAAACAATTGACGATCTCATCTCGTCATAAGATTGCTTACCACAAGAAGTGAAAATAATGTTAAATAATCATATTATTTAACATTTTGTTAAGAAATATGATTGCTTGAAAAAAAATTAAGTGCAATGTTTTTTTAATATTTTAAATTTCTTGTTTTTATTACATCTCAAATAATAAACTCACAAATATTGCGTTAAACCAGAGTCGTTATAAATTCATAAAAAAATGTGAATTGATAATATTTTGAAAAAATTAGGGTAATTTTAACGTTTATTATTTATATTGCAAGCCCTAATTTCTACTTAAACGAACTTAAGATTATGAAAAACGCGTTTATTTTTAAGTCGCTAATGGCGCTTTCCATTAGTGTTTTACTGTTTAGTTGTTCTAAGAACGATTATGGGAGCAGTTCTAGAGCCACAGGTTGGAAATACAATTCCAAAGATGGTGGATTTCAGGTACAGACAAATTACAAAGAGCAAGAAACTGGCCCTGGTTTAGTATTCATTGAAGGAGGTACATTCACTATGGGGCGTGTACAAGATGATGTAATGCATGATTGGAACAACACCCCAACTCAGCAACACGTTCAATCCTTTTACATGGATGAAACCGAAGTTACCAATGTAATGTATCTGGAATATCTTGATTGGTTAAAAGGAGTATACCCTCCTACAGAACCAAAATACAGAAACATATATTATGGTGCACTTCCTGATACCTTAGTTTGGAGAAATCGACTTGGTTTTAACGAAATGATGACCAATAATTACTTACGTCATCCTGCGTATGCTAATTATCCTGTTGTAGGGGTAAATTGGATTCAAGCAATAGAATTCAGTAATTGGAGGACTAACCGCGTTAATGAAAGAATTCTTGAAGAAGAAGATGTAATTAAAAAGAATGCTCCTTTTGAAGATGTTTCTGCAGAAAGCACTTTTGACACAGATACATATTTAAACGCTCCTACACAAACTTATGGAGGTAATGATGAAGCTATCAGAGGTGGTAGAGCATCAGAAAGATATGCAAAAACAAACGACTCTACAGGATTATATATACAACGGAAAGACGGATTACTTTTACCTAAATATAGACTTCCAACCGAAGCTGAATGGGAATATGCTGCTTTAGGATTAGTAGAAATTAGAAGTTATAACATCTATAGAGGTAGAAAAAAATATCCATGGACTGGAAAATACACTCGTTCTGGAAAAAGAAGAACTCGTGGAGATCAATTAGCTAACTTTAAGCAAGGTGATGGTGATTATGGTGGAATCGCTGGATGGAGTGATGATGGTGCAGATATTACTGCTCCTGTAAAATCTTACAATCCTAACGATTATGGTTTATATGATATGGCAGGAAATGTTGCAGAATGGGTAGCCGATGTTTACAGACCTATAGTAGATGATGAATATAATGATTTTAACTACTATAGAGGAAATGTATATACCAAAAATGCTATCAATCCTGATGGAACTGTAAAAATTGTTATGACAGATTCTATAGTATATGACACACTTAGTAATGGTAAAATTATAGCTCGAGTATTACCTGGTGGAATTTTACAAGTTCCTATCGATGAGCAGGAAACATACATGAGAACTAATTTTACTGATAGTGATAACAGAAACTATAGAGATGGTGATAAAAGTTCTTCTAGATATTATGAAGGATTTCAGGATCAGGCTACTCCTAACAGAAGAATGTATAATGCACCTATTCACTACGTAGGTCCTGATGCAGAAGATAGCACAAAAATGGACAGAAGATACGATGAGTCTAGTAAAAGAACTACTATTGTTGATGATGAAGTACGTGTGTACAAAGGTGGTTCCTGGAAAGACAGAGCCTATTGGTTAGATCCAGCACAAAGAAGGTTCTTACCACAAGATATGGCTACCGATTATATTGGTTTCAGAAATGCAATGTCTCGTGTTGGTACTAAAGCCAGAAAGAAAAAAACACCAAGACACCAGAAACCAAAAGGATAAGAATTTAATTAAAGTTCGTTATAAATACCAAAAGCCCTGTACATATTTGTCAGGGCTTTTTAATATCATATAATTAATGACCATCACCCAAATACATCAGTTATTCCTAGCCAGCAATGGCGTATGTACAGATACCCGAAAAATAGAGTCTAATGTTATTTTTTTTGCTTTAAAAGGAGAAAATTTTAATGGAAACACATATGCACAAAAAGCCTTAGAACATGGAGCAGCATATGCAATAATTGATGAAGTAGCATTTAAAACAACAGAAAAACATATTCTTGTAGATGATGTTCTACAAACGCTACAAGATTTAGCTTCGTTTCATCGTAAACACTTAAATATTCCTATTATTGCTCTAACCGGAAGCAATGGAAAAACTACCACAAAAGAATTAATCAACAGTGTGCTTTCTTCTTCTTTTAAGACCTCTGCAACGATAGGGAATCTAAATAACCATATCGGAGTTCCTCTTACACTTTTATCAATGACAAAGGAAACTCAAATAGGAATTGTAGAAATGGGAGCCAATCACCTAGAAGAAATTGCATTTTTGTGCTCTATTGCCACTCCAGACTATGGATATATTACAAATATTGGAAAAGCTCACCTAGAAGGTTTTGGAAGTATCGAAGGTGTTTTAAAAGGAAAAACAGAACTTTATGATTATCTAAAAAAGCACAACAAATTAGTTTTTCTTAATCTTGAAGACAAAAAACTTGTTAATGCATCTTCTGGAATAAAAACGTATAGTTTTTCACAATCTAACACCAGTGACGTAATTATTAAATTGACGGGCACCGATCCTAATGTAATTATTTCTTATCAAGATAGTACCATACATAGTAATTTAATAGGCCAGTACAACTTTACAAATATTGCAGCTGCTATCGCCATTGGGTCTCATTTCAAAATTAGTATAGACAAGATCAAACATGCAATAGAATCCTATACTCCTACAAATAATCGTTCGCAAATCATTAAAAAAGGAGATCATACCATTATTCTGGACGCCTATAATGCAAATCCATCGAGCATGGAAGCTGCCATCCATAATTTCGTTCAATTACAATATAATACCAAAATTGTCTTTTTGGGAGATATGTTTGAATTGGGTAATGATGCAGCTCTAGAGCATCAAAAAATAACAGACCAGATAAGCAATACACAAACAGAAGAAATATATTTAATCGGGACTCATTTTTTTGCCACTAAATGTACTAATCCTCATATTCATAAATTTAAATCTTATGAAGATCTTGAGACAAATTGGGCTCTAAAAAATCAAAAAGGTATAATTCTAATCAAAGGATCCCGAGGCATGAAACTAGAAAGAATTCTAGACCTTCTTTAACTCGTTATAGCGTCATTTCTTACAAATGCTTCCAGATTGTCTATAGATGTTTTTATAGACTTTCTTATGGCTCTTTTTATCAAAAGAAACAACATCAACTTATGCAATAATGATTTTGCCTCAGGATATACTTCTACAGTTAGCAAACATCGATTACCAGGTAATGATTTTATAATAAAAAATTGATACAATGCATGCAAAGGAGCATCTGTAGTACGCTCTCCATAGACAATTTCATTTACACCTGCTCTCTTGGTTACTGTTGTAAAATTGAGTCGTTTTCCATCAATTACACAGACATGCTCGGTACCTAATCGAGTAACCTCTCCCGGGTTATACTCGAATTTATCAACTCCCTTTGCCCAATAATGTCTATAGCTATAATTAGTAATATATTCTAATAATTGTGCTGCAGAAATTTCGAATTCTCTCATTAAAACTACGGACGGGGAACATTGAAAACTCACCACTTCTGGGGTAGCAAAAGGAGTAAGCTTCAATTTGTTTTTACTTATTTCGGAAAACGAATAAGTAATTTCCTTAGTATCATAAGTATCCTTACCCGCTCTAAAATGGTATAATTTACTCTCGTAATTAGCAGGAAGCCCAATAGCTTTAGACACTTCATCACTTAACAAAGCATAGTTATCGCTTACAATTGAGTTTTTTAGTAATCTATGAGCCTCAATAACTACCTGACCAAAAGGCTTACGTTTTTCCTGAACTGTAATAAATTGCAACTCTCCACAATGCACTACTATTTTTAACTGTAAATTAGGTGCTGTAGCACATGCATTACAAGGGCAAACACGGTTTTTCTCTAAAAGTTTAAGATGACTATAAAACGAAGTAAACATTGTTTCAATCTGAGCCAGTAGCTTTTCTTGTGACGGGATTTCATTTTCTTTATAAAAAAACAATGCATCCCCTTCTATTTCTGCCAGTTTTAAATCTTGTGTATTAGCATTAATCAAAACCTCTAACAACTCAGAAATCACATGTTGACTATGCTCTACTTCGGTATTCTGAACAAAGTGTGTAAAACCAGAAATGTCAGGTATAAAGAGTAATGATTTTGCCATCCGAAAATTTAATATTTGTTTTGATTAAAATGAGAGAGAAGTATAGCTCTTGTACACTTTTCAAATCATAGATCAACTATTTTTATACTTAGGTAGTAGGTATTTTTCTTTATAACTAACAATATACAAATCCTTATTGATCATCAATATGTCAATAGATATATTTAACTTCATATTTCTTTTCTTTTAAGAGGTCGCCATAATTCCTCCATCGATAGTTAGAGCAGAACCTGTCATCCAAGAAGAATCTTCTGATGCCAAAAACAATGCTAGTTTAGCAATATCTTCTGGTGTACCCAAACGTTTTAATATGGTAGCATTTTTTACATTATCGACAGCTTCATCAGGGTTCTTAAATGCTTTTGCAGAATCCCAAATCAGAGGTGTATCTACTGGGCCGGGACAAATAGCATTAATGCGTATTTCGGGGCCATAATCTAATGCTGCTTGCTTAACCAAAGAGACTAACGCTGCTTTTGATGCACAATAGGCAGCATGGTTTGGGAAACATTTAAATGCAGCTATTGATGCATTAGCAATAATGATTCCTTTCTCTTTTTTGATATATGGAATAGCATATTTACATAAATAAAAGAACGAATTAAAATTTATATTCAAGGTTTCATGCCAGTCTTCAATACTAATCTCGGTAAGACTTCCCAACCCTAAAGCTCCTGCATTACTTACTATACCATTAAGTTTTCCATATTTGGTAATTGCTTTGGAAACCAGTTCTTTATTCACCTCAGGAATTCCTACATCACCTGCATGAAATATAACACCTGCAGATATCGATTTTAACTCTTCTACTAATGCATTTCCTCTCTCTATGTTCCTACCACTCAGCACTAATTTAGCTCCTTCTTTTGCATATAAAACAGCAATAGCTTTTCCCATGCCGCTTGTAGCTCCCGTAATGATAAATACCTGATTTTCTAATTTCATTTTAGCTCTCTTGCAGTTTTTATCAATAGCTCTTTTGTTAATTGAATACCTTTATCCTCGTCATCATTAGTTCCTTCGTATTCAATACCAATGTAACCAGTATAACCAGCATTTTTTACAATTTGAAGCATTTTGACATAGTCGATTTGCGTTTCATTTCCCTGTTCATCAAAATCATTGGATTTGGCACTAATCCCTTTAGCAAAAGGCATCATATCCTTTATACCTTGATATCGGTCATATTCATAAAAATTACCAAAATCAGGTAAAGTACCACAATTCTTTAAGTTAACATTCTTCATGATTTTGGATAACCAATCACCATGTGTAGAATAGCTTTGATGATTTTCGACTATTATATTGATAGCATAATCTTTAGCGAAATCAGATAATTGTACTAAACTATCCACTCCTGCCTTTGCAACATCGGCTCTACTCCCTTCTCCATGCAGATTTACACGAATAGAGCTACATCCTAAAAATTGTGCTGCTTCTACCCATTTATAATGATTTTCTATTGCTTGTAATCTTGCTTTTTTATCTTGATCACCCAATTCACCTTCTGCATCAACCATAATCAAAACGTTTTCTACATTTAGATCTGATGTACGCTGTTTTAATTCGCTAAGAAACCTTTGATCTTTAGCTCTATCCAGAAAAAACTGATTGACATATTCTACAGCATGAATATCAAAATCATTTTTAGCTTTTGCAGGAAAATCGAATGTTGTAAGTTTTCCTGAACGTAAACTTCTATGTAACGACCACTGTGCAAGTGATATTTTAAAAAACAAAGTGTCTTCTTTTACGATCATACGTGATGGAAATGATAACGCTAACCCCATACCTAAAGCTGTGTTTGAAGTTTTCTTTACAAAAGTTCTTCTGCGCATATTCTTATCGATTAACAAGACCAATTTGTTGGCAAACGATCCCAACGATGATCTCTTAGTTTATCTATCCACTCTTGTGAAAGTCCTTGTCCATCACCTATACGCATATTGGCTTCTACATTACGTAGTTGACGCATACCAGGAATCATCGTAGTTACAGCAGGATGTGCTGCAATAAAACGCAATGCTAATTCTGCTAATGGCATTTCATTCTGAACCAGTTCTTTTAATTTTTCGATACGTTCTATAGTAGGCGGTAAATTTTCGAGACCAAAATAAATGTTTCTAAAATCCCCTATATCCCATTTAGATTCTAATGAAAGTTTTCCGGTAAGAGAGCCTTCATCAAATGGAACACGGGCTATAACTGCAATATCATTCTTTTCGCAATACGGAAATAATACATCTTCGGGAGATTGATCGAAAATATTATAAATAACCTGTATTGAATCGATTAACCCAGATTCTAGTGCTTTCAAGCAATTGGCAGGTTCCCATCGGTTTACACTAATCCCAAAAGATTGTACTTTTCCTTCTTGTTTTAGTTTTAATACCATTTCTTTCCATTCATCCCGTTCTGCCCAACTATCTTCCCATACATGAAATTGTTGTAAATCAATGGTTTCAACTCCTAAATTCTTCAAGCTCTTTTCTGTATACTCCACGATATGATTTGATGGATATATATCTTTTAAAGTAGATGATTTATTTGGCGGCCATTCATCAATTTTCGGAGGAATTTTTGTTGCTGTATACAATCTTTTTCCCGAGTGTCTTTTTAATAATCCTGCTAAAATTTGCTCGCTTCTTCCTTCTGCGTATCCCCACGCTGTATCAAAAAAATTACAACCCAATTCAATAGCTCTATCTAATGACTTATTAGATATTTTATCATCTGACTCTGACCAACCTGCCATACCCCACATACCATATCCAACCTGGCTTACGTTCCAATCTAACTTTCCAAATTTTTTATATTTCATTTTTATCTATGCTTTTCCAAAATTGTTATTTTTCAGTATACAAATTATTAAAAATTGTATTCAAGAGTGTTCCGTTATCACCATTAAATTGCCAAAACATAACCCCTCCCAGTTGGTTGTTTTTTTTTACAAAATCTACTTTATATTTTATCGATTTGGCATTATCATAAGTAATAAAGAATTCTTCTTAGAGGCAAAAAAAGTAAGCCATAACTAACTCTATGTAGATTATAATTTTTTATTAGAAATATCTATTTATAAATCAGTCTTTTTGTATGAATACATCCATTCATAAATGCTGATATCAAAGGGATCATAAGCACTGTTTCCGCTACCTCTCCCTGTATTATCATAAGTTCTGGACCAAGAGTCATGACCGATACCAGAGTATATAGTTATCTTGGCTTTTGTTGTTGGGTTTTCTGCATTAATTGCATTAACCATTGAAATCGATTTATCATATGAAATAACCCTATCTGCATCCCCATGAAATGCCCAAACAGGAATATTAGTAAACTGATTTCCTGTAGATGTATCTCCCCACCCTGCTATAGGCACTATGGCTACTACATATGAATTACTGCCTTTTGAAGAAACATAATCATAGCAACCTTTCCCTCCCATACTAAATCCTGTCATGTATATTCGTTGCGTATCTATCTTTAGGTTTTCAATCAAAAAAGTAATAAAACTGTGCAAGTTTTCTGTATTCCAAATAGATGGGGATTGTGGTGATACAACAATCATAGGATGTTTGGGGTTCCATTGATTTTTATGTATTAATGACGGAGGACCGTCAAATAAAATAGAATTTAAATCATTTGAGTTTACAGAACTATCTCCTCTTGCTCCACCTCCATGTAAGTGGATCAATAAAGGATATTTTTCGGTATTGGCGATATTATATTCAGAAGGAACATATGCATAGAATCCATATTGCAATTTTGTAGACCCTTTTGGATATGCCTTCTGCACACCTGATGGGATTGTATTTAACTCAACAAGATCATTTGTATTCGTATCTATAGCGCTATCACTTGAGCTACAATTGACAAGTAATTGAATAGTTAATAAAAACAAGTAACTCTTTTTTTTAATAATAGCATGTACCATACTGATCTATATTATAAAAAACGCATATCATTCTTGAGAAAAGAATGTCTCAAAACACCCTCTATCTGCCATTGTTACAAAACATTGAGTATTATTTTTTCCTCCAAAAGCGATATTAGTTGGTTTTTTTCCTTTTAGTTGTACTTCTCTTAATTCTTTACCTTCAGGAGATAATACTAATACAGTTCCTTTATCATATCTACACACATACAAATTCCCTTTAGCATCACATCTCATACCATCTAAGCCAAAATCTTTGAATATCTTGAATATTCTTTTATTAATAGGTTTACCGTTATCTGTTATATCATATACCCAAATGTTTCGTTGTATAGATTCATTAACATACAATCTCTTTCCATCAGGGCTAACTTCTATACCATTGGTTGTTCCCATATTTTTTTCTACCAAAACAAGTTTTCGATTAGAAGTCATCCATAAATTACCTGTTCCATTTTTCCAGTTAGGATCACTTGCATACAGGGTTCTATTAGAAGAAATAGCAACATCATTTGGTTGGTTCATTGTAGAGTCATGAGCAAAAACAGTAACTTCTTTTGAACTTTTTTTTATATACAATATGTTATGATTTGTATAATCTGCTATATACATATTATCAGATGCATCAAAACGAATTCCGTTACCAATGCTACCCGTAGGTAATTTTACAAATAAAGAGCTTTCTCCTTTACGATTAACAATACCTATTGTACCTTCTTCTTTAAAATTAACCGCATATAGGTTTCCTTTACTATCTACTGCCGGACCTTCGATACCTTTGGTAAACTCGTGTTCTTTAGTAAAATCTGTACTACGGTCTATAGATTTTTCTTTTTTATTACACGAATTAAAAATCATTGCTCCAAAAAGCATTACCACGAAAATTATAGTATTTTTCAATATATTAGGGTTTTACGTTTTTAATTTCTATATCTGAGATTAGCTTTTTAATTGCTGGTATTATTACGAGTTCTGTGTCGGCAATTGGTTTGCTAAGAAAATCAATAATAACTATTGATTTTTGATGTTCGGCTTTGTTTATGCTTCCTCTGGTTAATCCTTTTTTCAGAATGGATGATAGTTCTGCTAATTTTGAAGATAGAGGTTCTAATTTTGCTAGTGTTGGATTATTATTTATTTTGCTGAAATCGGTATGGTTTGTTATCCACTTGTTAAGTAAAACTATAATCTCCTGTTTATCAGCATCTCTATTAGATTCTAAATATTTTTTTACACTTTTATCAAATAGTATAGCATCAATAGCATCTGTATTACACGCATCTACAAATTGCGTAAATGGCGAATACGATTTATACTCAACTCCTCCTTTATTTCTTTGGTATGCTTTTAATGGTTCACAAATTTTTGTAAGATTAATCAATGATTTTAATTCTTGATTATTACTAATGTTTCTTAAAATTACATTTCTATTTCTTATATGAGAAATACCTAATTCTTCTAGTCTGTAATTAACACTCTCTAATCTTTTAAGCATATTATCTGCATCATTAACTGCACTAGATGACCATAGTTTTTCTGCAATTGCAGCTGTTCTAGGCCAAATTCTAGAATCTATAGATACCGGAGTAACTAATTCTCCCCACATTGTTGCTTCTCCTCCCAAGATGTTTTTTAGTTGTTCTTCTGTTAAGCCATGATCTTTTGAAATAGGTTCATTTGCATAATGATGTCTAATAGATTTAAGTAAATCTATATAATACCCTTTGGACAACACTGTTTTATAGCCTTGTTTAGCTGCCTTTAACATTGCTTCTTTACCTCTCCACGAATGTATAACAACATCTTTGGGTAAAGTAGGTTGCAAAATTTCGTCCCATCCCATCATGATTTTTCCTTGCTCTTTTAATATTTCTTGAATTTTAATATTAAAATATGCCTGCAATTCATGGTTATCTTTTATATTATTTTTCTTCTTAAATTCTTGGATTTTATCGTTTTCATCCCAATGCTTGCCTTCATTTTCGTCGCCTCCAATATGAAAATATTTATCAGGAAAAAGTGGGGCAATTTCTGAAAACACATCAGTAATAATCTCGTAAGTAACTTCTTTTGTAGGATCCAAAGTAGGATTAAAAATACCTGCATATCTTTCTATTTTATAGATGGTATCCTTACTTGCCATTTCTGGGTATGCTACTAACCAAGAAGTAGCATGGCCTGGTATATCAAATTCGGGGACAACTCTAATTCCTAAATTAGATGCATACGCTACTAACTCTTTTATCTGCTCATGAGTATAGTATTGTCCATCCGATGCTAATTGATGAAATTTAGGTCTTGATTTCACTTCTACTCTAAAACCCTGATCTTCGGTTAAATGCCAATGAAAAACATTCATTTTTACAGCAGCCATGGCATCTAAGTTATTTTTTAGCACTTCTAATGGTTCATAATGCCTAGCGACATCTATCATTAAACCTCTCCAGGGAAATCTGGGTGCGTCTTTAATATTAACTCCATGAAAAAAATATTCGGTTTTAGTATGAGTATTAAGCTGCAATAAAGTTTCTAATCCTCTTATTATACCTATATCTGTTATAGCTGTTAAGCTTATTTGGTTGTTTAATACTGAAAGTTCATAAGACTCATCTTCATTTAACTCTAGTTTACCTTCTCTGGTATAATTTATAACTAAAGATGGCTCTTTACTTTTAGAAGCAATTGTTGCAAACCCTTCGTCAATAAATACTCCTGTTCTACCAGATAGTCGCCTTAGAAATTTGGTTGTTGCGTTACCTATTTTGGGATTAATATTGTCTTTATTTACTGCAATCGTAAAATCTTCTTTAATGATAAATTTTTGACCGTTCTCTGTTATTTCTTTTGGCCAGGGCATTAAATCATATTTCTCTGACAACTCAACCTGCGCGTTAATGTGAAAACATGATGCTATAAAAACAAAAATTAATATAATTTTTTTAATATTTTTCATAACTAGTATTGCATTTTACTTCAAATTTCTGTGGTTTGATGATTAAATAGTGAAAACGATGATGTCTTCTATATGTATTAAAAGCTTGAATTAAAGCATAAATTACCAGACTAAGTTTGTTGCAATGTATATCGTAATTTTTTTATATCATTATTCTTATACAAAATTTGCAATAATCATGACTACAAAAAACACTTTTCTATTTTCTGAAATTAATACTGAAAAATAGCCATTCTTAAAAACTTAATCTGGCATTCATTTATACTTCTATTATAAATGGTAAATTAATTTACATCCCACCAAAGAGCTGTAGACATTACATCTGGACCTTGAGCATTAATTGCTTCTTGTACATTAACACTATTAGAGATTAATTCTGTACTAGAATATTGTAATCTTTTAGGAACGTTACCATTATTAGGTTGGCTTACCCAAAAATTAACATTATCTGTTATTTGTGGTATCATATCTACCCTTCTTACCAATGCCCAACTCTCATATCCGTTTGTTAAAGATGCTAACCATCTTTGGTTATACACCTGATTAAGCTGATCCTGAGTAGCGCCACTTAATGTAGCAATAGCTTCATTTGTTATAAAATCACCAGCATCTTGACCTCCCCAAAAATTAATACTAGCTAGTATACCGCTCTGATATAAGCTATTAGCATCTCCTCCATATCCTAACAATGCAGCTTCTGCTTGTAAAAAATAGGATTCGGCTGCTGTTAATACCATTACGGGTACTTGATCTTTAATATCAGAAAAAGACGTTCCTACTATTTTTGGTCCAGGCTTAGACATATCATCCCAGGCTGGGGAAACTCTTACATTAGGCATACCTCCAACGTACCCTCCATTTTCTGCCTCAATTGCAATTTCTGGCAATCTTGGATCATTATTATCTTGCATAAGATTTACAAGTCTATCTGTTAAAATCCATTTAGAACCTGTAACTCCATTACCTCCGGCACCAGTTCCAAATCCCCAATAAACATCTTCAAAACCACCATCTAGGTTACCATTAACCAGAGGATCACGAGATCTAAGTAATGTAGCCTCATTAGTTTCGTCTATTAGTGGATTTAATAAGCAATCTGCTATGACACCATCAATAAAAGCGCCATCACTGTCTGCAGTAAATGCATCTCTGCTTCGTAAAGCCATGCGCAATCGTAATGTATTTGCCAAAGTTTTCCACTTTTGAGGATCTCCTTCATATATAAAATCCCCGTTATCACCACTAATAGTTGTTGTTGAGTTTCCTATGACATCCATTTGCGCTTTTAGATCTTCTAAAATGCTTCTATAAATAACTTTTTGAGTGTCATATTTTGGAGGATTCACTTCAAACTCAGGTAGTATAACTTCGGTATAAGGGACATCCCCAAAGATATCAGTCATTTTTTGATAAAAAAGAGACATCATAATTTTAGTCGCGGCTTGACCATTGGCATCTTCTAATTCGCCAAATTTGATTAATAAATTACGTAGATTTAAACTACTCTTTGTAAATGATTTATCAAACACAGCATTGGTCCAACCTTGATCATTATCGTATATATCACCACCAGCCCACCAGCTTCCTGCAACGCTTGTTGAAAATTGATGAGAAAATTGTGATGAATATAATAAGTTACCTCTCCATGCTACAAACCTAGGCTCTGCAAAGGTAAAATATTGCACCCCTCCCATAATGTTATCTGCTCCACTTTCTTCGGGCAAATTGGGATTGGTATTTATTTCTTCAAAGTCTTTAGTACATGAAGACGTTAAGAAACCAAACATTAACACAATAGCGAAAAATTGTCTTTTAATGTTTGAATAATTTTTATGACTAATGTTTTTCATAATATTTTAAATTATTTAGTATTAAAATGACAAGTTTAACTTTACACCATGGCTAGAGGTAGAAGGGAAATCATAAATTTCAATTCCTTGGATAGAGGTATTAAAACCAACTTCTGGATCAAAATTCTGTGTATTCTTATGAAGAATTGCTAAGTTTCTCCCGATATAGCTTATAGACATATTTGCAATCGAAAATCTATCTAAAATACTAGATGGAAAGTTATACGTTAACGATACTTGTCTTAGTTTAACATAACTACCATCAGAAATCCAGTTTTCAGAGATATTACCTAATCTTTGATAATATGTTGCTGGATCAACTCCTCTAGCGGCAACACTTGGAGATAATGTACCGTCTACAACGGCGTCACTTGGTACCATAATACCATTACCTCCTGAATAAAATTCTCTTCCTTCTAAGGTTCTAATATCGTTACCATTTGTACTGGCTACAAAATCAGTAAATGAGAACACATCCCCTCCTGATTTAATATCAATCAAAAATCCAAGTTCTATGTTTTTATATGAAAATGAATTATTAATTCCCAGTAAGAAATCCGGAGTAACATTTCCTATTATTTTATTTTCTCCTACAACTGGTAAACCGTTACTATCATAAATCACACGTCCCTGATCATCCCGAGAAAATGATGGCCCAACCAAATCCCCATATACATTCCCTTCGGTGGCAGTTAATTGTATAACATCATTAAATTGTCTTGCTATAATAGCAGTTGGTAACTCTGGTACAAGTTTTTCTATTCTATTTTCATTCTTACTAAAATTAAAAGCAGTATTCCATTCAAAATTTGTCGATTTTATAGGGGTTGCTGTTAAAGCGATCTCTACTCCTTTATTAGAAACCAAACCTGCATTAATTATTTTGCTCTGCGCTCCCGTTGTAGAAGGCAAAGAGATTGATAATATTTGGTTTTTTGTCTCCTTATTATAATATGTAACATCTAACCCTAATCGATTATTGAATAGTTTAACATCCATACCCAACTCATATTCTGATGACAATTCGGCTTTTAGATCTTTATTAGGGATTACAGTTCCTGGAGCTGCTCCTTCTTCTGCTTGTCCTTGTGTTAAATTAGGGTCACCAAAATAAAATAATGTAAGTCCATTATACGGAGCAGAAGATACATTATATACTGGAGCCAATCTGTAAGGCAGTGTTGCATTTCCTGTTTTTGCCCAACTTGCTCTAAGTTTTATAAGATTAACCTTATCGCTATCTATACCAAAAATATCATGCAATAGAAAACTCGTTCCTACAGAAGGGTAAAAAAATGAAAAACTATCTACTGGTAATGTAGAACTCCAATCATTTCTCCCTGTTACTTCAACAAATGCAAAATCATTAAATCCAAATTGTACCGAACCAAATAAAGATTGAGATTTAAGATTACTTAATCTCGTACTAGCTCCTTTAGTTCCAAAATTATTTACTGAAAAAAGCGAAGGGTCTAATAAATCCGATGCTTGCACAGTTGTAGATTTTGCTTTGTTCTCAAAACCACTATATCCTACAGTTGAGTTTACAGATATTTTTTCTGTTAAATAACCATTATATGATAATAAGAAATCATAATTTGATGTGGTAGTTTGCTGTGTGATTTCTACTAATTGCCCTGAAGGTGCATTATCAAAAACTCCTCGACCTTTAAATATAGAAGCCGCATAATTACTTTGATCCTGAGAATATCTAGCAGTGGCAGATAAACCATCTGTAAGTTTATATGTTGCACTTATTAATCCTGTATACCTGTTTTTGGTATCTTCATTCAACTTAGTATTAATTGCATAATATGGGTTCATTGTAAATGAAGATCCTCCAAAATTATTTGGCGTACCATCGGGATTAATATAATTGGCTTCTAAATCTGCATTAGAAATGTTTCTAGGTTTTAAGATCAAGCTTCGAACTGTATTTGCCTGTCCATCTGTTATATCGGCTCTATTAATTGCTGTATTTTTTACATACGCAATTTTGGCTTGTACTTTTAATTTATCTGTCACATTGGTATTTGTATTTAACGACAAAGATTGACGTTTATAATCACTACCCGATAAAACAGGCTTATTAAATAAATTAGAATAAGACAATCTATAATCTATAATATCAGATCCTCCAGATAAGCCTACAGAATTTATCATGGTTAAACCTGTTCCGTAAAAATCTTTAAAATCACCAGGATTACCACTATAAGGAGCTGTACCTACACCGTCAAATCGTGTTTGCTGACTACCGTCTAATGCAGGTCCCCAACTACCAGGTCTGGTAATATCATAAACCAACTGTCCTGTAGCTGCATCAAAACGACCTTGTCCATAACTATTTTGTAGTTTAGGGGCAATTAATACATTATCAAAAGTCACCGAAGAAGATAGATCAACTTTAACTCTACCCGCTTTACCTTTCTTTGTCGTAATTACAATAACCCCTGCAGAACCTCTGTAACCATAAAGTGCGGTGGCATTCCCTCCTTTTAAAATGTTGATACTTTCTACATCATCAGAATTTATATCGGATAATGCATTTCCATAATCTAAGCCTCCAGAAAAACTTCCTTCTCCTAAACTACCTCCATCTAAAACAACACCATCTACAACAATCAACGCCGAGTTTTGCCCTGGCACTAATGAAGTAACACCTCTAACGGTAACCGAAGCAGATCCTCCTATACCTGTCCCATTTTGATTAACCTGGACTCCAGTTACTCTACCTGCAAGATTATTAACTACATTAACATTTCTTACTTTTGTTAATTCTTCGCCTTCTACGGTTTGTATTGAGTATCCTAATTTTTTGGCCTCCCTTTTAATTCCTAAAGCAGTTACTACTACTTCTTCTAAACTTGCAGTGTCATCTTCCATAACGACATCAATAGTTGACGAATCTCCTACTGCAATTGAAACTGTTTTCATTCCTATAAATGAAAAATCTAATACATCCCCTATTGAAGCCTTTATAGTATATCTCCCATCAAAATCTGTTTGTACTCCTCTAGTCGTACCTGATATGATTATATTTACACCTGTCAAAGGAACCCCTTGTTGGTCTTTTACAGTACCATTGATTTCTTTTTCCTGTTTTGTCTTTTTAACTGGTTCTGGAATTAACTTTTTAACAGCTTCATTGTTTAGTTTATTTTTGACTAAAATAATTTGACGATCTATAACCTTATACGTTACCCCTTGATTACCAAATAGTTGATTTAATATTTTATAGATCTTTTTATTTTTCATTTTAATCGAAACCAAACGGTTTTGATCTATTACATTTTCATTTGCCAAAAATTTAAACTCAGATAACGACTCTATAGTCTCTAATACTTTTATAACTTTTACAGATTCTAAATTAATAGTAATCCTAGTATTTTGAGAATATGATTCAGCTTGAATTTTAAAGAGAGAAATGAATGTTAATAACAGTGTTAGTTTCATTTTTAAATTCAATTTAGGGGGGGTATATAAACATGCCCCTGAGGTAAAGAATTTTTTCATATTTTTGTGATGATTTAGTTAATAATAAGACTCATGTCGAAATGATTCGTATTGATTAAATCGTATTCTATAATCGGGAAATACGTCACTATTTCTCGATTTTTTTTGCAATACGTTTTTATTCAATTAATAATTTTATATTAAAAATTTATATCATAGGCATTACTTTGATTTAATGGTTTGGTGGTTAATAAAATTATCATTTGTTTATTGTTATTCTATTTTCTTCAATTGTAAAAGAAAATTCTTCACTACTCTGAAAAGATATTAGTATTTGTTCTATAGTTTCTGTATCAAATTTTGCTAAAAAACGTTTTTCATTTAGTGAACTATAATTATTTGTAATAACGACATCATAATTTCTTTCTAATATTTTAATAATTTCAGAAAATGGTTTCATTTTAAATAACAACTCTCCTTTAGTCCAAGCAGTGTACTCACTAACATCAACTTCTTTTACATCAATACTCTGTTGAGATTTATTCAAAGTAAATTTATAACCTGGCTGTAATACAGTAGAAGTATTTGTATCAAATTTCTCATCTACTTTATAAACTCCAACTGATCCTTCTACCAAAACAGTATTCATTTCATTATCTTCTCTGTAAGAATTAACATTAAATTTAGTCCCCAAAGCTTGAACATTTACATCTTGGGTATTTACAATAAAGGGATGTTGTTTATCTTTTGCTATTACAAAATATGCTTCACCACTTAAAAATACTTTTCGATCTTTACCTTTTAAAAACTTCACTGGATATTTTAATGTACTGCCAGCATTTAAATGAACCATACTCCCATCGGATAAAACAAGTTGAAGTTTTTTACCATAAGGAATAGACACCTCATTATATACAAGTTTCTTATCATTTACTTTAGTATTCTTATATTCGAGTTTATCATCCTGATATACACTTACTACTGTTCCTTCTTTATTTACTATTTTTTCATTGTTATTCTCTCGAATAATTTTTATATCTCCATTTTCTAACTTTAAAGTAATCTCATTACCTTCTGTAACTACCTCATTAGAAGTGTTTAAAATAAATAAACTACTAAGTCCAACCACGCCCACAAAAATAGCAGCCCATTTATACCACTTTTTATAACTATTTTTTTGTTTACTAATAGATTTCATCAATGTCGTATATTCGTGTTCAATATCTACATCTTGTAACGCATAATTTAGATCATAATATTGTAGTATATATGCTTTAAAAATTTCTTTATTTTCATCTTTTCTTAACCAATTAGATAAATCCATCATTTCTGATGAGCTAATTGTATTGGTCAAATATTTTTCAATTAATTTTTTCAAGTTTCTGCTTTTTTTTCAACACTAACTACCTATTCTTTATTAATTAAACGTATGGTCTATCAAAAACCCTTAAAAGAAAATTCTTTTTTTTTTTTGCATATTTGTAATTCACATTTCAGGAATAACGTTGAATTTAGCATGAATGACAGTAGTTTGGTTTTAAAAATTAAGAAAAATGATGAAGATGCATTTAAATTAATTTTCAATGAATTGTATAAGCCTTTATTAGCTTACGTAACCACTTTAACATACGACACAGAAAAAGCTAAGGATATTGTTCAGAATTCTTTTATTATTTTATGGAATAAACGAGAAATTTTATCTGAAGAGTCTTCTTTAAAAAATTACCTTTTCACAGTTTGCTACAGATTGTATATTGATCAATACCGTAAAGATCAAATAAGAAACAAGGTAATCGATGAATTAAAACTAAGTGTTTTAAAAAATCAAATCGAATATAGTGATTCTACAGAACGGCAATTAAGGGTAAAAAAGATTCTAGCAGTTATTGAAGAACTTCCCCCACGCTGCAAACAGATTTTATTGCTAAATAAAAGAGATGGGGTAAAGTATAAAGAAATTGCTGAAAAATTGGATGTATCTGTAAAAACTGTTGAATCTCAAATGCGAATAGCTTTTCAAAAAATTAGAGATAGTTTTAAAAATGAGAAAATCATTTTATTTATTTCAATGTTAAAAAAACGTTCATTAAAATATTTGGACTAAAAAGAGGTATTTCTAACGAAGTGCAAATTCTTTTCTTTCATCACTCCTTATTACCATTTCCCATATATTGTTATCCTAAATAATAATAGATGATTTATAAGAAATAAAAAAAGGAATCAACATTATAAAAATGAAGATTCCTTTTTGGTGGGCGCGAAGGGATTCGAACCCCTGACCCCTTGGGTGTAAACCAAGTGCTCTGAACCAACTGAGCTACGCGCCCGCTATCTTGCGATTGCGGATGCAAATATAAGACAGTTTTATAGTCTACCAAAAGAATTTTAAAGAAAAATTAAATTATTTCTGCAACAACAAATGTACTTCCTCCCACATAAACAACATCTTTCTCTGTAGCCTGCTGTAACGCAGCTTTATACGCTTCTGCAACCGAACTATACCCTTCTCCTATTAAGTTAAATTTTAAAGCTTCTTTTTTTAATTTTTTTTCATCAAGCCCTCTTAAAATATCAGGTTGAGAAAAATAATATCGGGCTTGCTCAGGAAATAATGGCAAAATAGTATCTAAATCTTTATCGTCAACCACTCCTAATACTATATGAAGATGATCATATTCTTCTTCAATCAATTGTTTCATCACTACCTTCAATCCATCTTCATTATGAGCAGTATCACATATTACTTTAGGTTTTTCTTGTAATATCTGCCATCTTCCTAACAAATGAGTATTTTTTACTACATTCTGAAGTCCTTTCATAATATCATTTTCAGATATACTCCACCCATTTGATTTAATTAAATCTACAGTTTGTAAAACAGTCTTTATATTTTCTTTTTGATAACTTCCTTTTAGATCAGACGAATATATTGTACCATTACAGTCTTCGGCAAAATACAGAGGGCTTTGGGATGCGTTAGCGGCCTCTATAAAAACTTTTGAGGTCTCTTCTACATTCCTTCCTATAACAACTGGCACACCTTCTTTAATGATCCCTGCTTTTTCTGAAGCTATCGCAGCTAAAGTATTTCCCAAAAAACGAGTATGATCTAATCCTATATTAGTAATTACAGAAATTTCTGGAGTAATAATATTAGTAGAATCCAACCTTCCCCCTAACCCAACTTCTACAACTGCTATATCTACCTTAGATTCTGCAAAATACTGAAATGCCATTCCTACGGTCATTTCAAAAAAAGAAAGTTGATTCGATTCGAGATAAGGTTGATGTTTTGAAATAAAATCAATCACATATTCTTCAGATATAGTAACTCCGTTAATTCGAATGCGTTCTCTAAAATCTTTGAGATGTGGTGAAGTATACAATCCTACTTTATAACCTGCTTCCTGCAGTATTGAAGCTAGCATATGACTAGTAGAGCCTTTACCATTTGTTCCTGCTACGTGTATACTCTTAAATTTGGTT
The DNA here is from genome assembly GCF_943422735.1 of Aquimarina sp. EL_43. Classification (NCBI taxonomy): domain Bacteria; kingdom Pseudomonadati; phylum Bacteroidota; class Flavobacteriia; order Flavobacteriales; family Flavobacteriaceae; genus Aquimarina; species Aquimarina sp. EL_43. The sequence continues at coordinate 334,181 of NZ_CALSBR010000001.1, forward strand.
TCGGGATTTCCTAAATATGCTGCTAATTGTATTGTATTATGAAGATCTACTTTGTATGCACTGGCACCCTGGCGCTGATACATTGGTAATTGGGTAAACATCCAATCGAGGGTCTCCCTATAGTTCATTCTTTATATTATTCAGAAAGTTTAAACTGATAAATAATTGTTCCTACTTGTTTTGCCGGAGCTTTAGAATCGCTATTAAACCGTGTAGCCAAGGCTGCTCTTTTTGCTGGCCCCATTAAGCACGAAGCACTATTGGTCGTTCCTTTAACTCCTGGAGTGGCTCTAATCACTTTTCCGCTTTGGTTAACTTCTATTTTTACCACCACAATGCCTGATTCATTACAATCCTGAACAAATTTTTCTTTATTAAGAGCTTTTCTACCGCCTAATCGATAATTACCGTCTCCATCTAATCCTTTACCAGTTCCGTAGTATGATCTGGCATTAGGATCTCCATCCGGGCTTCCTTTATCTCCTGGTGATTTATCATCGCCTTCTCCTCCCTTTGCTTTACCATCATTCTTTGGGCCGTTAGAAAAACTATTTAGAATATCTAAAGTAGACTTATCTGGTTTTGGATCTGGTTTTTTTTCTTCTACCTTTTTAACGGGCTTTTCTTTTGTTGTATTTTTTGAAGGCTTCTGGTCCGAAGGTTTCGGTTTTTCTTTAGGCTTCTCTGTCTTTTTTTTAGGCTTCTTTTTTGGTTTTTTTTCTATCACAGGTGCATCTTCGAGCTCTTGAGTAACCACTTTATCTTTTATTTGAGGAGATTCTTCTTGTGGCTCTGGAGTCGACGATGTTGTTTCTGGAGTAGTTTGCCTGGGTGAGGATTTAATAGGTTTATTAGGCTGGATTTTACCCGAACCGGTTGCTGTGGTCCCAAAGTTTACAGCAATACCACCTTCCTCTTCAGGCTCCATATAATTTAAGCTCAGATAAAACAATAAAAAGATAATCGCTACGTGTACTAGTATCGTAAGCACAAAGGATTTCTTTTTATGTTTTGTATCCAGCTTTATCATTTTTATTCGGGCCTAACGGCTAATATTACTTTAAATTTATTTCTATTGGCAATATCCATTACACCAACTGCCTTTTCTATAGGAACTCCTTCTTCAGCTCTTAGAATAATGGTAGGTTCATTTTTTCCTTGTAATCGTGATAATAAAGTAGATTCTAAACTACTTTGGCTTATACGCTCTTCATCGATATAGTATTGTAATTTATTAGTAATACTTACCGATATATTTTGTGCATTAGAACTCTTTCCTTTGGCTTTTGGTAATATTAAATCCAAGGCTTCTGGAGTAATTGCAGGAGATGTTAGTAAAAAGAAAACTAATAACAGAAATACAATATCTGTCATAGAAGACATACTAAACTCTGGGCTAACTTTATTTCTTCCTCTTAAATTCATATTACGCAGGTTCGTTTAACAAGTCTAAGAAATCTACAGCATTAGCTTCCATACTGTGAATCACTTTATCTGTTCGAACCACCAAATGATTATACCCTATATAGGCTACAATCCCAACTACTAGTCCACCAACAGTTGTTGTCATTGCCGTATAAATACCTTCGGCCAAAACACCCATATCTGCTGTTCCTGAACTCGATGCCAGATTATGAAATGCCAAAATCATACCAATTACTGTTCCCAGGAAACCAATCATAGGAGCAGCTCCTGCTACTGTAGCTAGAATACTAACATTTTTTTCTAATTTATATACTTCAAGTCTACCAGCATTTTCGATCGCTTTATTAATATCTTCTAACGAATGACCTATTCTCGAAATTCCTTTTTCGGTTAATCTTGCAATAGGATTATTCGTCTGCGCACATAAAATTTTTGCAGCTTCAATTTTACCATTCACCACGCTATCTCTAATTTTATCCATAAAACTTTCATCATATTTTGAAGCTGCTTTAATGGCAAAAATTCTTTCAAAATAAATATAAACAGCGACAAATAGTAATACAAAAAGAATCGATATGATTACGATTGCTCCTGTTCCACCACTAAGTAAAAGGTCCATAATGGATAATGTATTTTCTTCTACTTGCGGATCAATTTCTGGGGTATTTTGGGCTAAAGCACCAAGCATTGATAAATACGTCATTTTGATTTTGTTAATTTAGTGTTAGTATACTAACGTTATTTCTGTAGGTTAAGTATATTCTTTATTCTTATAATACATATATAATTCCTAATAAACCAATACCTCCCAGTACTATTGTATACGGAAAAGCCATCTTTACCATTTTGGTATATGACAATCCAATTAACGGTGCCAAGGAAGAGGTTAGTAAAAATAAAAACGCAGCTTGACCATTAGGTGTTGCAACACTAGGTAAATTTGTTCCTGTATTAATTGCAATTGCTAATTTCTCAAACTGTTCTCGTGATATTGCACCATTGTCAAAAGCTTGTTTCACTTCTCCTATGTATACTGTTGCTACAAAAACGTTATCACTAATCATCGATAAAACTCCATTAGCAATATAAAACATAGAAGGTTGTTGACCTGGATCTAAGGATAATGCCCAATCAATAATTGGTTTAAAAAGATGTTGGTCATGTATCATGGCTACTATAACAAAGAAAACCACAATCAAACCTGTAAACGGAAGTGCTTCTTCAAAAGCTTTTCCTAACTGATGCTCTTCTGTAATTCCCATAAAGGCAGTCTGAACAATAATTAATGCCAAGCCTATAAAACCAACAGGTGCCAGGTGCAATGCTAAACCGATAATCAAAAGTATTGCAGATACTGCTTGTACAATTAGTCCATATTTAGATTTATCAGATCTGTTTGCATCTTCGTCTTCGGTATAGCTTTCTATAATTTTTCTGGCTACTTCTGGTAATTTTTCTCCAAAACCAAATGATTTTGTACTTTCTAAAACCATTGTTGTAACCAATCCTGCTCCCAGAACAGGTATTGAAATTGGTGCCATTTTTAAAAAGAATTGTATAAAATCCCACCCCATTCGTTCTCCGATAAGTAAATTTTGTGGTTCTCCTACCAAGGTACATACGCCTCCTAATGCTGTTCCTACTACCCCGTGCATTACCAAACTTCTTAAGAAACTTCTAAACTGTTCTAAGGTTTCTCCACTCAACTCTTTTCTATCCAGAACTCCACTCTCGTCAAAATCTCCAGATCCAGAATGAATTTTATGATATACTCCATAAAACCCTACAGCAACACTTATTAAAACAGCCGTTACTGTTAGAGCATCCAGAAATGCTGAAAGTACTGCCGCTAGAAATACAAATAATAGCGACAATACCATCTTGGATTTTATTTTGGTAAATACTTTACTAAAAATGTACATCAGTAAGGGCTTCATAAAATAAATCCCTGCAACCATAAAAACCAATAGTAAAACTACCTCTAAGTTCTGATCTACTTCATGATACGCTTTTTTTGGCGTTGTGAGATTTAATGCTAGAATTTCTATCGCTAATAACCCTCCTGATTGTAACGGATAGCATTTAAGCGCCATGGCTAGGGTAAAAATAAACTCTGCTATAAACAACCACGCGGTTACCGTGGGTCCTAAAAGGAAATAAGAAAATACATTAAAAATCAAAAATCCGATCATTATGGTTTTAAACCATTTCGGACTGCTTCCTAAAAAATACTTGAACATAATTTTACTTGGTTAATACAATTAATATTATATCAGCTGTCTGAGAGCTATCTCAAACGCTGTTTTACTGATATTGGTTTCTGTTTGTTTTTCATTATATGTATCCTGAATCGCTTTCTTAATAGTTTCTGAAGTGTCCTTAAAAATAGCTTCATCAGTCATTTGCACTTTTCGCTCCATAAAATAAGCAAAAACTCTTGCCATTCCACAGTTAGAAATAAAATCCGGGATCAAACTTACTCGCTCATCGGTATATTCCATTATTGGTCCAAAAAATATTTCGCTATCTGCAAAAGGTACATTGGCTCCACATGAAATAACTTCTAAACCAGAATCAATCATTTTGGTAATTTGATCTTTGGTAATCAATCTGGATGCTGCGCAAGGAGCAAAGATTTCGGTTTGTAAAGACCATATTCTTTCATTCATTTCATCAAAAGGAATGCGTTGTTCGCTATACAACTTATTTCCTCTCTTATTTAAGTACAATTCTTTTATTTCTTCAAACGAAAAGCCATCTTCGTTTATGAGTCCTCCGGCATGATCAATTATCCCTACAATCTTTGCTCCCATCTCAGAAAGATAGTATGCTGCTGCAGATCCTACATTACCAAAACCTTGTACTACTGCTTTTTTTCCTTTTACTTCGCCTCCGTAAATAGTATAATAGTGCCGTACAGCCTCTGCTACTCCATATCCTGTAATCATATCTGCGACAGTATATTTTTTGGTAACATCGGGAGAAAACATAGTATTTTCTAATACCTTAATAACACCCTGGCGCAGTTGCCCTATTCTATTTATTTTATCGGCTTCGGTAGGTTGAAAATGACCATTAAATACTCCTTCTTGAGGGTGCCAAACTCCACATTCTTCGGTTATAGGTATAACTTCATGGATCTCATCTACATTAAGATCTCCTCCTGTACCATAATAACTTTTTAGCAAAGGAGATACAGCTTTATACCATCGTTTAAGAACTCCTTTTTTGCGGGGATCATCGGGATCAAAATTAATACCCGACTTTGCTCCTCCTATTGCCGGGCCAGATACTGTAAATTTGACTTCCATCGTTTTTGCTAAAGAAAGGACCTCATTCATATCTAATCCTTTACGCATTCTGGTTCCTCCTCCTGCAGCACCACCTCTCAATGAATTTATAACTGTCCACCCTTCTGCTTCAGTTTCAGCATCTTTCCAATTAAAAACTATTTCAGGTGTTTTATTTTCGTATTTATTTAATAACTCTTTCATTCTTAAAATTTCAATTTATTGAATAACCAATTGTGTTTTTAAAAAACATTTCAAAAAACAACATACTTATTTTATCCTATCTTTTTAATTAAAAATAATCCTCCATTACGGAGGTTAGAGTTGAGTCATATTACCAGATATTACAATAAATCGAACTATAGTCAAAATTCGACTTCACAAATATAAAAAACTAAACATGGCAAAAGCTTAAATAAAAATAAAATTATGGTAATTAAATAGTAGTTTTTTTACTTCAAAAAAAATAATCTACGGTATTTTTATATCCCTTATAAAAATCTTCTAAACTTTATCTTAAAAAATGATTATCTCAAAAAATCAAAAAAACAGTAAAACTATCATATTATAGCTTATATTTGTAGAATTAATAACAAAATCGTGATTATCTCGATTTATTTTCATTGAAAGTGAAAATTTCGTGTTATGCACGCACAGTAAATTATAAAGAAAATTATGGACTTCAAATTATCCGAAGAGCAGTTAATGATACGCGACGCAGCTCGTGATTTTGCTAAAACAGAACTATTACCAGGTGTAATCGAACGTGATAACAAACAAGAATTTCCTAAAGAACAGGTAAAAAGAATGGGAGAACTTGGGTTTTTAGGGATGATGGCCTCTCCAGAGTATGGTGGTGGTGGAATGGATACTATTTCTTATGTTTTGGCAATGGAAGAGTTATCTAAAGTAGATGCTTCTTGTTCTGTAATTGTATCTGTAAACAATTCTTTGGTATGTTGGGGTCTTGATACTTATGGAAATGCTGAGCAAAAAGAAAAATATCTAACTAAGCTAGCTACAGGAGAATCAATAGGCGCTTTTTGTCTATCTGAACCCGAAGCTGGTAGTGATGCTACTTCTCAAAAAACAACGGCTATTGACAAAGGGGATCACTATGTACTAAACGGAACAAAAAACTGGATTACCAATGGTAATTCTGCTGATTATTATTTGGTTATTGCTCAAACAGATAGAGAAAAAAGGCATAAAGGTATCAATGCTTTTATTGTTGAAAAAGGATGGGAAGGATTTGAAGTTGGACCAAAAGAAGATAAACTAGGAATCAGAGGAAGTGATACACATTCTCTTATATTTAATGATGTAAAAGTTCCTAAGGAAAATCGAATTGGAGAAGATGGTTTCGGATTTAAGTTTGCTATGAAAACATTGGCTGGAGGCCGTATAGGAATTGCTGCACAAGCATTAGGAATCGCTTCGGGAGCGTATGAATTGGCAAAAGAATATGCTAAGGTTCGTAAAGCATTTGGAACAGAAATCATGAATCACCAGGCAATTGCTTTTAAGCTTGCCGACATGCATGTACAGATTGAAGCTGCTCGTATGTTAGTTTATAAAGCAGCAATGGATAAAGATAACCATGAAAACTATGATTTATCTGGGGCCATGGCAAAACTAGCTGCGTCTCAAGCTGCAATGGATGTTAGTATAGAAGCTGTACAAATTCATGGTGGTAATGGTTTTGTTAAAGAATATCACGTAGAACGATTAATGCGGGATGCAAAAATTACACAGATTTATGAAGGTACCAGTGAAATACAAAAAATTGTAATTTCAAGAAGTATTCTTAGAGATTAATTAGTTAAAACTCTCTAATAAGAAAACCCAAACTATGATCTATAGTTTGGGTTTTTGTGTTTTATTTTAACTTAGATTAGTTTGATCATTACCATTTTCAAATTAACTATCTCCCCCCAAAAATTGTTGTTCCCACAACATTACAAGGAGACTCAGAATCGCAACCATCACTATTACAAAGATTAAGTATGGAATCGTTTTCTTGAAAACCACCACCTCTCACATTATATTTCATCGGGTTATCTAATTTTGTTATTTTAATTTTTTGAAGATTGATTTTAATTTTGTTCTTTCTTTTCATGGTTTCTCTTGTATTAATGGATGCATCAAAAGTAATGAAGAAACAATCTTGTAGTGTCTATTAAAAATGATTGCAGGTCAAAATTTATAAATCTTTACCTTATTTCATTACAAATACAAGCCTCCAAAACTAATTAGCGTATCTTTTCATAAACTCTGTAGGGTTACATCCTTTTCGTTTAGAAAAAGCTGTGACAAAAGATTGTAGATTATTAAAACCAACTTCTTTTGCCATTGATCTGATCGAGTAGTGTTTAAAATTTTTATTTTGCTCTATCTGTTGTATACAATATTCAATTCTTAAATCATTAATATAATTTGCGAAGTTTTTTTGCTTCTCCATGTTGATCACCTTAGATAAATAGGTAGAATTTGTTTTTAAGTTTTTCGAAACCTTATTCAAAGTAAGATCATTTTTTAAATATCCTTTATTATCTTCAAAATCGTTCAACTTCTCAAGTATTTCTTTTTTCAATTTAGTTGAAAAATCCTTACTTGACTTCACAATCTTCCTCTCTTTATTCTCTAAAACTTTAACCTTCTCTAACTCTCTATTTAATTGAATTTTATAATTATTTTTTCTTTTCTTAGAAAAATAGATATATAAAGAACTTACAATTATGATCAAAAAGACACTAAACGCTATTGACTTATAAGCTAAAACTTTATTGTTATTTCTAATTTCACTTATCAAGTGATCTTTATCTTTTATCAACTGTGGTATATCGTACTTTTTTACAATAGAATGATTTAATCGGCTATATTTTATACTAGAGGCGTTTTCATACCGTAACAGTTTTTTCATTATTTCTAACTGATTCCTTTGATCTTTATTCTTTTTATAGTGATCAAGCAATAATGTAAACGCTTCTCTTATTTCTAATCTATAATTTGACTCATTAGTAATTTCATCTACTTTCTTTAAATATTGTAATGCTTTTCGCTCTTCTTTTAGTTGCAAATAGGTTTTCCCCAAATACAGATATCCTTTTCTTACATTTACATCATTGACATCTTCTTCAGATAAAATTAATGCTTTATCTAAACTATCGATAGCCGATTGGTATTCTTCTCTATAATAACTATTGATTCCGTAAGCAAATAAAAGATTCGGGTAATGATGCTTATAAGCATTAGACAGGCTAGCTTTTATTCCTTTTTTAAGATAAAAGTATGCCGAATCATAGTGCTTAAGTCGATTATAACTATCAGACAATTTATACAACGTAGCTATATAAATCTGACTGCGTCTTAAAACACTATTCTCCTGTTTCATTAAATAATTATAATTCTCTTTATACACCAATAGTGCTTCTTTCTCTTTTCCCAGGATGGTTTTTAACAATGCAATATTATGTTTTAAACCAATCAATTGTCGTTTATTGTTATTCTTTTCTGCATATTCTTTAGCAATTAAATATGCTTCTAATGCTTCATCGTGCTGTTCTATGGTACTTAATATATTTCCCTTTATCATATATCCTGTAGAAGGATAATGGTTATTTCGTAACTTTTTTGTTATTTCAATTATAGAATCTGCATACTGTAATGATATTTCAGGTTGTTTTTTGTAGATAGAAAGAAACATTTGATATCCATCTGCTACCCTCTCATTATTAATCTGTTTTTTCGCTTTAAAAATATAAGTATCTGCAAGTTTTCGTTTATAAACAGAATCGAGGCCTTTCCCTTTCCAAAACTCAATTGTTAATTCTCTTAATGTTTTATTCTTTAATGAATCTGCATCAACAATTTTCTGTTCAGTTTGTAATGGTGATGTTGCGTGTAATGAAGGGATATAAGATATTAATATTACCAATAAACCGATCCATTTCATATATAAGTAGATTAAAAAGGGCATGTATGTTTAATAAACAAACTTACAAAGAATAAAAAACTTCAAAAAAGTAGTTATCCTGGCAATTACAAAAAAAGAACCTAAGTATAAAAACGTAGGTTAAAATTTATAAATCGATAAGGTAAAATTTATAAATGCTAACCAGAGCACCTTGAAAAACTACTAGCTCTGTCTATATATTTGTTTCAATCAAACTCAATCAAAAAATAAACAAATAACGATGCAAAGTTAACTTTATACTGTTTTTGTTCTAAGAATAAGTCGTAAAGCCATGAACGACTCAAAAAAAATTATGGCGTTAATAAACCAAACTTTATATTATGTTAAAAAATATCTTAGCTTTAAGCAACACACTTAGCAGAGAAGAACAAAAGTTAATAAACGGAGGAGCTGCTACTGCACTTCAGCTTGCAGGTGACGGCGATAAACAAGTAGGCGAATTATGCCTGCAAGGATCATCATTACCACATTTATCCTGTGGACCTGGTTTATCCTGTATTGGAGGCCGTGTTGGATTATGTGCTGTAGAAGTTTAATTAGCACAAGCACATATAAATATCAAAAGGTTCATCTTATGTAGATGAACCTTTTTTTGAAGATCATATAAAACGCTTTAACTATTCCAATCCATATCAACATAGTGTTTCTCTATATATTCTTTAAGGATAGCAATATCCTCTTTTGATGTTAGATCCGGCACATGTTCTGATATTGGTATCCCGATTACCGATGCAGAGTGCTCTTTTACCATATTTAATAGCGCTGTGGGAAGTTCTTTTTCATTCCTTTTTTCATTAACCGGGCAATTCACTACATACTCCTGAAACATTGCTCCATCAAACTTAAAAATATTCATACTTACCCTCAGTTTACCAGATTCATCTTTATAGAGTTCACTGTCCTGGACTGATGGTTTTTCAATAATATCCTTCAAAAACCCTTCTTCATCCAAAGATACCAGAGCAAACCGAGCTATACGTTGTAAACTAAACTGTAATGCATCTCTATCATAACTCACAAAAGCATTTGCATGATCTGTACAGCGTAAAGCCTTTAAGGCAACCTCAGAATACAGATTATCACTGTTACAAACAGTATAGGTTTCGGTATTCAATTCTGGATATTGTGTAATCGCCTGATGTAAAGCATCTGCAGTCCCAAAAGGTTTTTCTCTATTTTTTGGGATATACTGTATTGCATAATTAATAGTGAGGCCATGAAAGCTATTTCCCTTAAGATTATCTCCGTAGAACTCTTTTATCAGGTTTTCTTTTTCTCCGATAACAATGAATACATGTTTATACCCTGCCTGTTTAGCATTATACAAAAGATAATCCATCACAGGTCTCCCACTTGTATCTATACTAATAAGAGATTTTGATCGCGTATTAGCTTGCGCTGTTAGATCAGTGCTCAATCCAGTGTTCATTGCTTTCTTCATTCGCGAGGATGCACCTCCTGCCAAAATGATTAAATTTTCATGCATAATTTCTCTTCGCTTTAAACAACTCTTGCTCCAGAGTCTACATTTACAACATAGGCTGTTTTACCTTCCCGTTTAATAGCTTCTACAACTTGTTGCTCCTTATCTTTTGGAGCTATAGCCACGATACTACCCCCTCCTCCTGATCCAACAATCTTAACCCCATAAGCTCCAGCTTCGATTGTACTATCTACCATTTTATCTATTACAGGAACCGTTATTTTAAGGATATCTTTTAGAATATGGTGGTGTTGATTCATTAAATCTCCTAAATACTTCATATTAGGAACTTCCTTTTTAAATTCTTGTAAAGCTTCAAGTGTTATAGAATGATTTTTTAGGGCCGCAAAGAAATAAGGTTTCAAATCAGATGAAATATATTTTTCATATTCGTCATACTCTTCCAGTAAAGTAGATTTTATATTGAAATCAGGTTTTTTTAGTGTCACGTATTCTATAGCTCTAAGTGCTTTTTCTTTTCGATCTCCCAACGTACCTATGGTTTCTTTTTTCACTCCGGATTCGCCCACAATTAATCCCGGTACCGTATTCTGTATCCTTTCATAAGATGTTTTCTCACTGGTATCGATAAACAAAACTCCTCCCAAGCCAATTGAATATTGATCCATCAATCCTCCTGGTTCATTATGTTCCAGAACTTCGGCTTCATAAGCTATTCTAGAAACCAGTATTGGGGTTACTTCCTGGTTTGCATCAAATGCTTCCAACAGAAACCTTACCCATGCTACTATTAGTGCAGAAGAACTGGAAACTCCTGCATTAAGTGGTAAATCTCCTTTTATCTCTATATCATAACCTTGATCTGGGATGCAGCCATATCGTCTTAGCACTCTAAGAGATGAAGCAAAATAATCCCTGTGCTCGATCTGCTCAAATTTTTCACCTATAAGAATCTCTCTCTCTTCTCCAATATCTGGTAATTTTATCTTGAAAAGAGCGGCTGCATTTTCAATAGCATTTAGTGTGATATATTTATCTATCGCACATGCAATAACAGGTAACCCAAGATAATCCTGATGATCTCCAAATAAGCAAGTTCTTCCCGGAGATACTATATTTATTTTTTTCAAAATTGCTTTTAAATAATGTATGTTTTATAATAATTCATCTCAATAATCTCTATTAAAACTAATAGGTATCCTTAATCCAGTTGTACGGTTTTCTTTTGACCCACAATCCTCTTGTAAAATCCGGAAAATCCTGTGGTTCTCCATTATTCTCTATAGAGACTTCTGACAGAGGTGTAATTGCACTCCATGCAGCGGCATCATACACATCTAATGGTGGTGCTATATTTTGTTTTGCAGATTCTACAAAAGCATTAATCACAAAAAAATCCATCCCACCATGACCAGCACCCATTGCATGTTCTCCATATTTTTTCCATAAAGGGTGGTCATATTTTGCCAGCCATTCATCTGCCTGATCCCATTTATGTGATTCTGATTTTCCTTCTATATATATTCTATTTCCATCGACCTCCCATAATCCATTAGCTCCTTGAACTCTAAACCCTAATGAATAAGGACGAGGCAAGTTACAATCATGAGTAACTATGATGGTTTCTCCCATTGTAGTCTCAATGGTTGAAGTAATAACATCCCCTTGTTTAAACTTAACTTTTGCATTTGGATGATTTTCTCCTCCATGTTTTACAATATAATTGTGTAAACCTATGCTTTTTGTTGCATTAGAAGTAATTGATGAAAAACGATTACCTCTATTAATATTACACATTGTAGCCATAGGACCTACACCATGGGTTGGATATACATCTGCATTTCTTACTACCGAGTGCTGTGTTCTCCATTTTGATTCAGAAATACCTTTTTCGCCAAACTCTACTCCTTTTCCATATGCAGTTTTCCCATCATTTAGTTTTACAAATCTCAGATCATGTTGATACCCACATCTAAAATGTACCAACTCTCCAAACACATTTTGTCTAACCATATTTAAGACTGCCAAAATATCTCGTCTGTAGTTAACATTTTCTAAAATCATAAGATGTGTACCTGTAGCTTCATGGGTATTTACCAAATCCCAGCATTCTTCGAGAGTATTAGCAGCAGAAACTTCAAGACCAGTATATTTACCAGCCACCATCGAATCTTTGGCCATCCTGGTATGCCACAACCAGGGAGTAGATATAATCACTGCATCTACATCCTCTAGGTTTAGCAGATTTCTGTAATCATATTCATTTTTGCTAAATACTTTTGGTTTAGTTTTCCCTGCTTTATTGATTGCTTCTAAAGAAAGGTCTATTCGAGCCTGATCAATATCACAAATTGCTGTTACTAACACATCATCTCTTAAAAGAACATTTCTTAAATGATTTGTCCCTCTTAAACCAACACCAATTAACCCTAATTTAAGCTTATCTTTTTGAGTATATCCCTTATTCCCAAAAGTTAAGTTAGGCAATACAGAAATACCAGCTCCTGCTATTGCTGTTTTTTTAATAAAGTTTCGTCTAGATTTGTGTGTACTCATGATGTTTAGTTTTTCTATTACATTCTTTAAATATAATAGAAAAGCGCATAGTTAAAAAAATCTATACATTTCTTTTTCTCTATCTCTCCAGACTATAAGTTTTTATTTTTTATTTGGTGTTATGTTATTGGATAGATATGATACTTTCGGAAGTATTTTAAGTTAGTTTTCAAGCATAAAAAAAACCCTTCATTAAATAATGAAGGGTTTTCAAAGAAGGCGGTGACCTACTCTCCCACGATTGTAGTACCATTGGCGCTAACGGGCTTAACTTCTCTGTTCGGAATGGTAAGAGGTGAGCCCCGATGCTATAACCACCTTAAATCTTGATTAGTACCTGAGTAATCAGTAAGGAATATTCAGAGATTATATCTCTATATACACTATACTAATATCTCACTACTAACATAATATTGTTGACATATTGATTTAATACACGATAAAAGAACACTAAATATAGCTTGCAAAGCAATTCTCCACTCCGATAGTTGCCTATCGGAGTGTGCGCATAAGCCTATGGGTTATTAGTACTACTCGGCTATGACATTACTGCCTTTACACCTATAGCCTATCAACGTGGTAGTCTCCCACGACCCTTTAAAGAAATCTCATCTTGTGGTGGGTTTCGCGCTTATATGCTTTCAGCGCTTATCCCTTCCGAACGTAGCTACTCTGCAATGCTCCTGGCGGAACAACAGATACACCAGCGGTTCGTCCAACTCGGTCCTCTCGTACTAAAGTCAGATCCACTCAAATTTCTAACGCCCACTGTAGATAGAGACCGAACTGTCTCACGACGTTCTGAACCCAGCTCGCGTGCCACTTTAATGGGCGAACAGCCCAACCCTTGGGACCTTCTCCAGCCCCAGGATGTGACGAGCCGACATCGAGGTGCCAAACCCCCCCGTCGATGTGAGCTCTTGGGGGAGATCAGCCTGTTATCCCCGGAGTACCTTTTATCCTTTGAGCGATGGCCCTTCCATGCGGAACCACCGGATCACTATGCTCTACTTTCGTACCTGATCGAGCTGTATCTCTCTCAGTCAAGCTTGCTTATGCCATTGCACTCTACGCACGATTACCAACCGTACTGAGCAAACCTTTAGAAGCCTCCGTTACTCTTTTGGAGGCGACCACCCCAGTCAAACTACCCACCAAGCACTGTCCGTCGCTAGACGTTAGGCTTCGAATAAGCAAAGGGTGGTATTTCAACAATGACTCACACACGCCTGGCGACGCATGATCAAAGTCTCCCACCTATCCTACACATTACTTATCCAAAGTCAATACTAAGCTATAGTAAAGGTTCACGGGGTCTTTTCGTCCCACAGCGGGTAACCGGCATCTTCACCGATACTACAATTTCACCGAGCTCATGGCTGAGACAGTGTCCAGATCGTTGCACCATTCGTGCAGGTCGGAACTTACCCGACAAGGAATTTCGCTACCTTAGGACCGTTATAGTTACGGCCGCCGTTTACCGGGGCTTCAATTCAATGCTTCGATAAATCTAACATCTCCTCTTAACCTTCCGGCACCGGGCAGGTGTCAGGCCATATACATCATATTTCTATTTAGCATAGCCCTGTGTTTTTGATAAACAGTCGCCTGGACCTTTTAACTGCGGCCTCGCCGAAGCGAGGCGACCCTTCTCCCGAAGTTACGGGTCGATTTTGCCTAGTTCCTTAGCCATGAATCTCTCGAGCACCTTAGAATTCTCATCCCAACTACCTGTGTCGGTTTACGGTACGGGCTGCTTCACTCGGTTTTCTTGGAAGTCGATCCGCTAGATTATCACCTCGGCCGTAGCCTTAGTGTACTATCGCCGTGTTACCACTGGCTTCAACGCACATTTCCGTCAGTGCGCACTAACTTCTCGCCTCCGTCACTTTTAGTGTGAGCAGGTACAGGAATATTAACCTGTTGTCCATCCACTACCCCTTTCGGGTTCGCGTTAGGCCCCGACTAACCCTCAGCTGATTAGCATAGCTGAGGAAACCTTAGTCTTTCGGTGTGCGGGTTTCTCGCCCGCATTATCGTTACTTATGCCTACATTTTCTTTTGTAGATACTCCAGCATACCTCACAGTACACCTTCAACGTCACTACAATGCTCCCCTACCGATATTTCTATCCCATAGCTTCGGTAATATGCTTATGCCCGATTATTATCCATGCCGAACCGCTCGACTAGTGAGCTGTTACGCACTCTTTAAATGAATGGCTGCTTCCAAGCCAACATCCTAGCTGTCTAAGCAGTTCAACCGCGTTTTTTCAACTTAGCATATATTTTGGGACCTTAGCTGATGGTCTGGGTTCTTTCCCTCTCGGACATGGACCTTAGCACCCATGCCCTCACTGCTGGTAAACATTTTATAGCATTCGGAGTTTGTCAGGAATTGGTAGGCGGTGAAGCCCCCGCATCCAATCAGTAGCTCTACCTCTATAAAACTATACCAACGCTGCACCTAAATGCATTTCGGGGAGTACGAGCTATTTCCGAGTTTGATTGGCCTTTCACCCCTACCCTCAGGTCATCCCAAGACTTTTCAACGTCAACGGGTTCGGTCCTCCACTTTGGGTTAACAAAGCTTCAACCTGCCCAAGGGTAGATCACACGGTTTCGCGTCTACTACTACTAACTATAGCGCCCTATTCAGACTCGCTTTCGCTACGGATCCGATGCTGAACATCTTAACCTTGCTAGTAAAAGTAACTCGTAGGCTCATTATGCAAAAGGCACGCCGTCACCAATAATGGCTCCGACCGCTTGTAAGCGTATGGTTTCAGGATCTTTTTCACTCCCTTATTCAGGGTTCTTTTCACCTTTCCCTCACGGTACTGGTTCACTATCGGTCTCTCAGGAGTATTTAGCCTTAACGGATGGTCCCGCCAAATTCATACAGGGTTACACGTGCCCCGCACTACTCAGGATACTACTAAATCTTTGCGCTTTACTTATACCAGGCTATCACTGTCTATGGCTCCTCTTTCCAAAGGATTCTAATTCATTACAAATCTTATATCGTAGTCCTACAACCCCTGCATTGCCGTAACAATACAGGTTTGGGCTAATCCGCGTTCGCTCGCCACTACTAACGGAATCACTTTTGTTTTCTTCTCCTCCGGGTACTTAGATGTTTCAGTTCTCCGGGTTCGCCCCTATTGCTAGGTGACATATCTTCAATATGCCGGGTTGCCCCATTCGGATATCTGCGGATCAATCAGTATGTGCCTGTCCCCGCAGCTTTTCGCAGCTTATCACGTCCTTCTTCGCCTCTGAGAGCCTAGGCATTCCCCATACGCCCTTAATTAGCTTATGCGTCTTGCTTTAACTTGCTCTTTTAGTTTTTGTCGATACCAATAAAGTAACTAAATCAGTATCAACCTCTTTTATGTTCATTAATTGTAAACAATTAATGCTCGTATTTTTAAATCAATATGTCAATGAACGTTTTTCTTAATAACAATATAAAATTAACAACTATAAAGACTATTTCATCTCATGAATCCTGTGCTTTATAATCTATCAATACTTATATCTAAAGAATCGTGGAGAATATCGGAGTCGAACCGATGACCTCCTGCGTGCAAGGCAGGCGCTCTAGCCAGCTGAGCTAATCCCCCAGTATTTGAAATCCTAAATGTCGAATCCAGAATCTCGAATGATGAAGTAATGAATTCTCAACTTCTAAAATTTCCTTTCAATATTTTTTTATGAACTTTTTTTTAATCCGTAATTCGTAATTCAAAAATCCAGAATTAAAAACCGTAGTCTCAGGCAGACTCCCTTCGATAAACTCAGGATAAACTTCTCGTCTGTCTTTCGACTTTGTAGTCTCAGGCAGACTCGAACTGCCGACCTCTACATTATCAGTGTAGCGCTCTAACCAGCTGAGCTATGAGACTTCTTCATAGTTGTGTGTTGGTGGTTAATTGTTGATCGTTGAAACAATCAACTAACAACCAAAAACTAACAACTAAATAATTAATTAACAGCATAAAGACTAAAAACAACTAAGATACATTCCATCGTATCATTTCTGCTTCTCTATATAAAATAGAAAATCTCTAGAAAGGAGGTGTTCCAGCCGCACCTTCCGGTACGGCTACCTTGTTACGACTTAGCCCCAGTTACCAGTTTTACCCTAGGCCGCTCCTAAACGGTGACGGACTTCAGGTACTCCCAGCTTCCATGGCTTGACGGGCGGTGTGTACAAGGCCCGGGAACGTATTCACCGGATCATGGCTGATATCCGATTACTAGCGATTCCAGCTTCACGGAGTCGAGTTGCAGACTCCGATCCGAACTGTGACCGGCTTTATAGATTCGCTCCTATTCACATAGTGGCTGCTCTCTGTACCGGCCATTGTAGCACGTGTGTGGCCCAGGACGTAAGGGCCGTGATGATTTGACGTCATCCCCACCTTCCTCGCGGTTTGCACCGGCAGTCTTGCTAGAGTTCCCGACATGACTCGCTGGCAACTAACAACAGGGGTTGCGCTCGTTATAGGACTTAACCTGACACCTCACGGCACGAGCTGACGACAACCATGCAGCACCTTGTAAATTGTCCGAAGAAAAGTCTATCTCTAAACCTGTCAATCTACATTTAAGCCCTGGTAAGGTTCCTCGCGTATCATCGAATTAAACCACATGCTCCACCGCTTGTGCGGGCCCCCGTCAATTCCTTTGAGTTTCATTCTTGCGAACGTACTCCCCAGGTGGGTTACTTATCACTTTCGCTTAGCCACTCAGACCGAAGTCCAAACAGCTAGTAACCATCGTTTACGGCGTGGACTACCAGGGTATCTAATCCTGTTCGCTACCCACGCTTTCGTCCCTTAGCGTCAATTAATTGTTAGTGATCTGCCTTCGCAATCGGTATTCTGTGTAATATCTATGCATTTCACCGCTACACTACACATTCTAACCACTTCACAATAATTCAAGTCTTGCAGTATCAATGGCAATTTTCCGGTTGAGCCGAAAACTTTCACCACTGACTTACTAAACCGCCTACGGACCCTTTAAACCCAATGATTCCGGATAACGCTTGGATCCTCCGTATTACCGCGGCTGCTGGCACGGAGTTAGCCGATCCTTATTCGTAGAGTACCGTCAGCATTTCACACGTGAAATGGTTTCTTCCTCTATAAAAGTAGTTTACAACCCATAGGGCAGTCTTCCTACACGCGGCATGGCTGGATCAGAGTTGCCTCCATTGTCCAATATTCCTCACTGCTGCCTCCCGTAGGAGTCTGGTCCGTGTCTCAGTACCAGTGTGGGGGATCTCCCTCTCAGGACCCCTATCTATCGTAGCCTTGGTATGCCGTTACCATACCAACTAGCTAATAGAACGCATAGCCATCTTATAGCGATAAATCTTTAATCCTTAGTGAAGGCTCACTTAGGATACTATAAGGTATTAATCCAAATTTCTCTGGGCTATCCCTTACTATAAGGTAGGTACTATACGCGTTACGCACCCGTGCGCCGGTCGTCATCAGTTGCAAGCAACTATGTTACCCCTCGACTTGCATGTGTTAAGCCTGCCGCTAGCGTTCATCCTGAGCCAGGATCAAACTCTTCATCGTTTGTCTTTAAATATTATTTAAAACAATACAACGGAATTATAATCGTATCTCAATATGTCTCTAGTCTTTATTCTAAATGTAATAAACTATACTAATAGTTTAATACGTGCTGTCAATCAATATGTCTATGAACTTATTTTAATCAATAAAGCAATCTTCATCGCTATCAATTATAGATCGTAATTCAAGGAATCGAACCCCAAAAATGCTATCAAAACATCCTAAACCATTACTACGTATTTTTTATGAACTTGTGCTGTCTCGCTAAGCGGGTGCAAATATACAACCCCTTTTATTACTAGCAAAACTTTTTTTGAATTATTTTAAAAAAAACAACCCTACTAAAACCTCAAATCCAATCCCAATGAACTAACAAAACATTATCCCGTTTTGCGGGCGCAAACATACAACCCTTTTTTATTCTGACAAGACTTTTTTAATAAAGTTTTTAAAACTTTTTCTTAACTATAAAATCAAAAAAACAACTCTCAATGAACTCGCAAAACATTATCCCGTTTTGCGGGTGCAAACATACAATCCTTTTTCTTTCTAACAACAAAAATTAGTAACTATTTTGAAACTTTTTTTTAACACTCTGATATCATAAACTTTACATAAACACAAAAAGCATCAACAACACAAAACAGCTTTAAAACTCTTCATTAGATAATCTTAAGAGGTATTACAATCTAAGCAGAGACATACTTTTTTCACATCACAGAAGCACAATACCTAACTATACTAATTGTTTATTTTAAGTATAAACAAAGAATTACATTGTCAATATTTTATTTAATAGAGTTGCACTTAGGTATAATCCTATCCCAAAAATGGTATGCGTAAGCAAGCTTTTTATTCTACCTGTAGCTGGATTTGGTATATCTGACAATGCAATTCCTAATCCAAATGCAGGCTGCATAATAAAAAAAGGAGCGACAATGGTAACAAGGCCTATTAAAATAGCAGGTTGAAGAGTTGGATTAGCTAACCAATTTTTACTACAAACAAATACCAATAAAAATGCAAATGATATTCCTATTATATAATGTGACAACCAACCTATTATCAATTCATTTTTTAATGAGGGTGAATTAAAGATTTTATCATGAAAGAATTTTCCTTTGGGTATATAACCAACCCAACGACCAAGAAGACTATAATCAAGTGATTTTATGTTAAACAAACTTAATATAAATGACCAAATATCCATTGCAAATGTAGCACCAACACCAATAATTATTGTTTTTAATATCCAATTCATTTTATATCTGTTTTCTTGATTAGTATTAGACGATAAAGAGAGGTAATAAGAGATTATATTAACACACACAAAATTAGTACGCATACAGGATGCTGGAGTAGGACAAAATTTTGGTTTACCAGGACTTATCTAAAATTATGTCTAAACACTTTGGGTGAACACCCCATATGTTTTTTAAAGAACCTGATAAAATAAGATGCATCATCATATCCTAAATCATAAGCTATACTACTTACTTGATTAGACGTAGCCAAAAGATATCTTTTAGCTTCTAAAATTATATGTTCATTGATTAACTCTGAACATGTTTTACCTATTGTAGATTTAGTGATGGCATTAAGCTGATATAAAGAAAGGTTCATCATTTCTGCATATTGAGCTGCTCGTTTATGGGTAATGCAATGTGTTTCTAGAAGTTCTAAAAATTCTTCGAGTCGTTCTTGTGAATATGGTGTACCGTTACCTCTATGATCTTTTCCTATTTTCCGACTAAGTTCGGTAAGTAATATACTTAGGTTTGCATTAATTACTTCCTGGTGCCCCTCATCCTTATTTGTAAATTCCTGAAAAATGGCTTCTAAAACAGATATTGATTTTTTAAAACCATTGTTATCAAATTGATAACAGTTCAAATTACTTATTTTTCTTAGCAATGCTACCTTTACCCTATCATGAGCAACATAAGAATTGGCATTAAAATTAAGTAAATACCCAGTGCTCTCCTTATTTAATGTAAGCTGATGTACCTGACCCGGGCGAAGAACAAATATAGAATACGCACAAACATCATAAGGAATAAAATCTATTTCATGAAAACCCGACCCTTGCTCCAGTGCGAGTAAAAAGAAAAAATCATGCCTGTGAAGATTTTGGGTCATCCGTTTTCCGCCTAACATCTTCTTAACATCTTTAATTGCGAAAATAGACTCGTTTGAGTTCACATTACCTTTTCTTACCGGAATCTCTTGCATTATACGACTCAAGGATTTAAAATTCAACTAGTCTTTAAAAAAATCACACCATTTATTACAAATCTATATTTATACAAGGGATAAGAAAATCACATGTTAAATTAAATTTCATCGAACCTTTCTTACCCCTTACACAAAAGCTTTGTATCAGAAAAGTACACTAGTACTTTTTTTGCACCACTAAGATAACTAAACCGATAAAAACGTGGTTCGGTTTATTTGCCTAATTTATTCCAGATTTTCTTAAATCCTTCTAAATTATCTGAAGTTAGATCTTCGTTTGCCATTAGAATTTGCCCAACATTTGTTTTGGGGTCAAACATCATAAAAGCAGATGCTCCTAGATCTGAACCAGTATGCCCTATTTTACCAGATTTAAAATACGCCATAAAAAGCCCGCTATTAGGTTCTCTTGGGCTAATATTCTGAATGTTTTTCCTTTCATCAAAATTCTTAGCATATAACTCTCTCCACGATTTTTTAGTAAGTAATGTACTATTTCCGTTATATCCTTTTATGAGTTCGATTAAGTAAACAGACAAGTCTTCTATATTTGTTTTTAAGCTTCCATCGGGATACGTCACACAGGAATAAGGCTGTATAGCTTGATCTTTTTCATCGTATAGTATACTATGCTGTGCACTGTCTATATTCTTATAAAACCAAGCTGTATTATTCATGTTTAGTGGTTTGAATATATAGTCTTCGGTAAATTCATTAAAAGGTTTATCACTAACTTTTTCAATTATATAAGCCGCTAATGCTGCTCCAATATTCGAATACTCATATTGTACTCCTGCTTTCTTTTTCGAGAAACTTTTCTTTACACTCTTTCTATTATGACTAAGATGCTCATATAGGTATGCTTTTAACGGTGTTTTTGGGAAAAGTTCATAGGCATAGGCAGATTCATATATATTTTTATTATCTATGATTCCTGAGGTATGAGTTGCCAGATGTCTCAATGTAATAATGTTCGAATCGTCGACATGCGGATTAACAATTTTAAAATCCAGATATTCATTAATATCCTTATCCAAATCAAGTAATCCTTTCTCTTTGGCTATCATTAAAGAAACTCCGATAACAGTTTTACTCACTGATCCAATGGGTTGAATTGTATTTTTTGAATACTTCTTCTTTTTTTCTGTATTGGCTAATCCAAATGTTTCAATTTTTAGAACCTCATCCCCATTAACTACAGCGGTAGCATAGCCTGTAAATTTTCTGTCTTGAGATATACAACTCTGGATACTTAAAAAAGTAATTAAAATAAAAGTAAAATAAGATTTCATAATCATTGTTTTTTTGATTGATATATTCATTTTGAGACTACATACTACTCAAACATTACATGCTTACCTTATCGGGTAATTGTTCTGTTGAGATTTGACACAAATAAATATGAAAATGAAGACCCAAACGCCCCAATGCTTCTATTGGCACCTATTTTTAAAGTGTTTCCTGAAGTGAGGATTTGAATTGAGAAGGAGATAAACCAGTTTCCTTTTTAAATATTCGATTAAAGCTGGTCTTAGATTTAAAGCCAGATTCGTATGCAATACCCAGAAGTGTGATATTATTATACTCTGGTGATTTTATTTTTTCTTTGACAGAGGCAACACGATACTTATTCACATAGTCATAAAATGTAGTCTTCAAATATTGATTTAAAAATGCTGAGAGTTTTTTGTCAGAAATTGAAATTGCACTTGCTAATGTGCTTAAGGTAAGGTCTTCGTCTAAATACTTTTTCTCAACAAACATTACACGTTCTAGTGATAATTTCAGCATACTCAATTCTTCATCATTTATACCAGACAAGTACTCATTTTTTTTACTCTCTTTATTTTTTTTCTCTGGTGTATTGATCAAGAAATCCGGAAGTAAAATTTTTGACTGTTTAACTCCATAATACCCTAAATATACTATCAATATAATTACCGAAACTAATGTTAAATACGAGGTTTCAAAATTTAGTTCTCTAATAGTAGACTCATACAAAGTAAATATGACATCAAGGCAAGAAATCACAAGCACACCAATAAGCATTCGTTTTACCCAACCAAAATCATTTTCAGAAATGTTTGAAAAATTGAGTTTCATGGCACCTTTATATCTATTAAATAGTTTTAATGAATACAATGTGTAGAAAATAAAATACAACATCAACAAAATACCAAATAGATCCCCATGATCATTGATCACTTTTAAATAGTTAAACACAAACTCTTTCTTAATGATCGAGACCAAAAAAGGAATTGATACGCATAGTAAATAGAGTACCGTAGGAATAAAATGAATGTAGTATTTCCTTATTAGTTTTGTTTTATTTTCAAATAGAGATTTTATATAAACAAATATCAAAGGTCCGGTAAAAAATTCAATAATTTCATTGAACACAAAAGTGCTTAGAAATAAGAATTTTAATTTATGAATTTGTGCATACCCATGAATAATGTAAAATAGGGTTATAGAAAAAAATAAAAGAAGTAATTGCTGTGGTGATTCTTTGGTTTTAGATTTTATCAATAACAAAAGTATAATAGCATTAATAACAATTCCTGTGGTTAAAAAAAAGGTAATTACTAAATTCATAAACTAAAAATGCTGTAAATTATCTCTAATTATGTAGTGAGTATTGGATTATTTTATGATTAAACCAAAATAACAATGTCTATTTAATAATTTGCAAAATGAGTATGTATTATTTTCGCATTACCTTGTTTATCATTACTAAGAATAAATGTAACGGGCCCTTTTGAAATACTATCTTTTACTGCATTTCTATCTCCAAAAACCATACCGCAGCTACCATGGCAGTTTCTCCATAAATTTTTGTCGTAATATCTTCTAACCAGAGTGATTTTTCAGACTGCTTTCCTCCTTCTATAAAACCAAATTCCAGGTGATGTGGTTTTAGATGCTTATATCCTACCATCAAACCTTCTTTTTCTGATGAAAAATAGGTAAGGTCTTCAGTTTGAAGAAAGATATCGTCTAGCAGATTTAAGTCATAAGTCTCCCACAACTTTAACCATTTATTAATCACATGTTCTGTCTCATTTTGAGATAAAGCTACTTTCTTATTTTGAAACTCTATTTCATTTTTTTGCGTATTGCAAGCTAGCACTAATACAAGGAAAGGGATTATATTTAGAAATTTAAAGTTCATAACCAGCGCTTGTTTTGTATGATTAACTGTTAATTATTCGATATCTTTTCTATTAAATTCACTTTCTACCTATGATTATAATGTTTTAATCATTTGTTCATATTCTTCTATTTTTGATTCTAGTCGCTTGTTTAAATACTCATTTTTATTCTTAAGATGAGACGAAATTAGCTTAGCTTCTTCGCAGTACTTAATTATTTTATTTTTAGTCCAATGTTCTGGTGGGGTTTGGAGATTTGTGATTCGGTCTGCTATTTTAACAATCCCAACTTCTTTTTGTAATTTATTTATACGAATCAGGCTATCCATCATTTTTTCTTCTTTTGATGGTAACTCTTCATCTTTTGTTAGTGCTTGTACGGCTATAGCAACAGGTTCGCTAAATATCTGTTTGATTTCTTCAGCATCTGTATCTGTATCTTCAATTGTATCATGAAGAATTGCTGTTTGTATGGCAAAATCTATATCAAATGAAGGATCAAAATTATAAGCAAATAAAACTTCCATAGCTACATTTGAAATATGCAACAAGTAGTTAGCATTTGTTCCGGGGACTTTTTGTTTGCTATGTTTTTCTCCAGCGAATTTGATTGCTTTTTGATATAGTTCTTGTGTCATAGTAGTTTTATCATATACGTAATGGTTCTATGAATGAAAAGTAGCAGGTTTTCATATACTACTTTATTTTATGTTTATTTTCTTTAATCTTTAAAAACAGCACTAACATCTACCCAATACACTTCTCCTTTGGTCACTCCTTTCCATCCGCTCTTTGGAGGGTTACTGTATCTTTTTGAAAAGAAAAAATACTTATCGTCTGGTGACATATATGGGCAGAAATAAATCCAATCTTTCTTTAGCGGCTCCCCAATATCAAAATGAACCGGAGCTTGCCATTTGTTATTTTCTTTAAATGATATTGCAAAACCTTTCTCATCTGTATATGTGTTTCCTGTAATCAAATAACTTTCATCGGGAGAAACATAGGTGCCACGTTGGCCTTCTTCAGAATTCACTTCAGAACCAATATTCACTGGGGTATCAAATTTTCCTTCTCCCAGATATTGGGCTCTATAAATATCTCCTTTACCAAGACCACCAGGCCGATTTGATGTAAAATATATACTTCCATCTGCAACAACTACCGGATACGATTCTACATATTTTTCTGTTGATACGGGGTATCCAACCTTTGATGCAATTTGCCATTTCCCTTCAATTTTTTGACTTCTATATATGTCTGGCTTACCTTTTTTCAAACGATCTTCAGGACTAACGCCGAGGAAATACATCGTATTACCATCTTGTGTTATTGATGGATCAATGGCAACAGATTCACTTTCCTGGTTGGTATACATTTGTATGGGTTGCGGTGCGGTCCACTTGCCATTAACAAAATCAGAATGATGTATAATAAAACTACCATCAATAATTCTGGTAAAAAACATTTCGGTAAACGATGCATTAAATACTGTATTAATTTCTATAGCATCTGTATTTACAAAGGATGGAGCGAATAATTCTGGTGTTATCCCTGGCAGTTTTTCATCTATATAGGAGTTATTCGAACTAATTGGTTTACAATTTTGCAGGACAAAAACGAATGCGATCATTAATAAGAAATAATACCTTCTACTCATATTATCTGATTTAAATAATTTGTTAACGGCTTTGTATATGGTTGGTTGCGTAGGTTAGGACTAAATTAGTAAAAGAAAACGAACCAAAGGTAAATCTGTAAAGTTTTCTGGATAGACACAAAACAAGTGATTAATTACACCTGCTGTTTCATGTTTGATTTCAATACGTATTCAGGAAGAATTTCTTATACATTGTGCGACTTAATGATACTATTTCGCCACTTAATAATTCTAAACTATATTTCCCTCCGCCATGTTTAATAACTTTACTAATTTTAGATTTTTCAACAATATATGAACGGTGAACTTTAACAAAACTGTCAGGAAGTATTTTTGTTAGTTTTTCTAAATTTTTGTCGTGTAAAAAGCGACGTTTATCGACTGTAAATATTTCAGAATAGTTCCCTGAAGCTTTAATCCATTCAATATTCTCAATACTAATTAAACTAATCACTTTTTTAGATTTAACAGCTAAATATTTTAGTTTTTCACGATACATACCATTACTATTAAGAAATCGATCAATAGCAATCTTGAATCGTTTTTCTAAAATAGGTTTGCTTATAAAGTCTAAAACACCAAAGTCAAAAGCTATAGATGCTTTTTCTCTGTTTGCTGTAATTATAATTGTCTGGAAAGATGATGACGCAACTAATTTAAGAAGTTCAAAACCATCTTCACCGTTTAAATTAAGGTCTAAGAATAGTAAATCATATACTTCCTCGGTAATACAATACTGCGCGTCATCTAAAGTATGTGATATTTTAACTTTACAGTCTACTATATACTTTTTTGCTAAATCGGAAATGCGGTCAGCAACAAGAGTGACGTCTTCTACAATTAGGACTCTCATACGTTATGTTTTATTTCAATAATAGATTCCCAACCATTTTTAATTTTATTCGAATGTAGTTTCCATTTTCCGGGATAACATTCTTCTAATCTAGCTTCTACATATTTTAAACCTGTACCCGAGGTATGCATTAAATCTGTTTTTTTTATCGCGCTGTCATTAAAAAGATGATACAATATCGAGCTTGATGTTTCTTGCTTACTTAATTCAAAATTAGCATCTTGATTACCCGAATATCCATGAGTAATTCCATTTTCTACAAGAGTATGAATAACTATGGGAGGAATCATTTCATCACCAATAATTCCGTTTACCTTCATCTTATAACTAGCTTTTTGTTGAATGCTCATAATTCTAAGATGCGCTTTACATATTTCAATTTCTTGATGTATCGGAACAAGTTTCTTTTTACTCATTATAGATAATAAATGAAACTCTTCTGATAACGCTTCGATCATTTTACTTGCGGTTTCAGGCTCTTTTGATATCAATTGTTGTAATGACATTAAAGAGTTTATTATAAAATGAGGCAAAATACGCTTTTGTAAAAATTGGTATTCAAGGCGTTCTAATTTAAGTTTTGCTTCATTAAGTGATTTTGTTTTATGCAATATCCCTTTTGCTGAAATGAAAATCATAACCAGAGCAAAAATAATCATGCCAAGACTATCTAACTTATAGACTAAAGATGTAATTATAAAATTGCTATATACAAAAGTGTAACTTTCAATACTATTACTATCGTCCAGGTAATTAAAAAGAAATAAAACAAATAGTGATATTGTAATAACAGTTCTGTTTTTCACTCTTTTTAACGAGGCAAATATGCTCATGACAAAAGGTATAAAGCTTAGAGTAACTGCAATATTAGTGTTAGTCCAAACAGCAAGAACATAAACTATGATGAAAACTAGAATTGAAAGAAAAAGAGTTTTCTTTTGATATTCATATTCGAAGTATAAAACAAAAAGTAATATGAAATAAGTGATATGTTCTAGCCCACTTCTAAGGGTGTAACTATGTATAAAAGAAGCAGATGGAACAAAACCGTTCCAATACAGCACTTCATAAGCGACTAATACACTATTAATTAAAAATAAAAGAGCCAATAGAAGAAAAACCTTTTTTCTATTTAGAGAAAAATACAGCACTACGTTTATCAGTAAGAAGAAAATGAATACCCCAAAAAACAAAATGGGTGCTGTTGTCATTACAGCTGTGTGTTTTTGAAACGCTTCTAAATTACCGATAGACACATCTCTAAAATTTGCATTTGTTTTATTTTTATAGTTAGTAAATTCTATTTCAATTTTGTTATACCCGTTTACCAGATAATCTTTTGGAATTCTTTTTTTTACTAAGTTTTTACCTCCAATTTTTGATTGAGATATGTTCTCAACTCTTCCATTTCTAAAAAGTAATTTGTCATTTAAATATAGATTAGCAGCATTAACGTTAGTACGAAACTGTATCCAGATATCGCTATTGTTAATTGTTTCTTCTGTAACTTTAAAATCCAGAGTCACATACCAAAGCCCTTCTTCTTTACTTACGTGTTCATAAATACCTTTGGCATTTAGTTTATCTGCAAGAAATTGCTTTGTATTTCCTTTATATAAAGTAGCTATATCAAATGTGCTTAAATCTATAACATTCCCAGAATATTCGGGAATGTTATTGACTGTCTGCGTGCTTAAAAAAAAACTTATGATTAGCAGTAATTTCATTTTTACTTAAAAGTCCTATTTATGATAAAGATACTTCTTCTATATTTATTTAATAATGATATTTATTTCGCTCAATCTGTCCAGAAGCGAGCAACAATCATATCAAATCGACCACCTAAAAAAGTAGTTTGCATTGGGTTTACTGTTGGAAAATCAATCGAATTTGATGCTCCTGAGACAGTTAACGAACCATCAGTTCCTATGGCAAGGCCTTCGAATATATCCTGGCCTTTTCCGCCAATTAAAGTGGAATGACGAAGAAATGATCCGCTTGGATCAAGTATAGCTATAAATGCATCATCGTCACCACGCAGATTGTTTTCTTGACTATTAATTATAGGGAAATTTTTGGAAGCTGTATTACCCACAATGAATGCATAACCTTTCTCGTTGACTACAAGATTTCTGGGGTTGTCATCTTTCTCTCCACCCAAATAAGTCGAATATACAATCTCTCTTTTATGAAGATTTAATCTAGTGACAAAGGCGTCTCTCACTCCTCCAAAATCAGTTTGAAACGCCTTTGTAGTTGTTGGGTAGTCTACAGAGTTTGTAAATCCCATCATAAATACATTACCCGAAGAGTCAAGATCAATACTGTAAAGCCGTTCGGTTCCTTTCCCTCCCAAATAACTGGCAAAGTTAATGACCGATCTAGTTGGGTCAATTACAGCTAAAAAAGCATCATCTTCTCCTTTGTTTTCACTTTGTATAGCGTTTTTAACTGGAAAATTAATTGAGTTGGTTGTCCCAGCAATATAGAGTTGCCCCATACTATCCAATTTGATTGAGAAACCAATATCGTCACCTGACCCTCCTATATAAGTTGATGTCAGCATTTTTCCATTAGGATCAAGAGTAGCAATAAAAGCATCTATTCCTCCAGCCGATTTTGATTGTAAGGCTCCTTCAGAGGTAGGAAAATCTTTAGACTTAGTTCTACCAATAACATGAACATTACCCTGTTGATCAATAGCTATACCTCTACCATCTTCATCTTTACTACCTCCTAAAAAAGTTGACCAAACAACTTTTCCTTTGGGATTAATTTTAACAACAAAAGCATCACTCTTTCCTCCAAAATTTGGTTGAAATCCATTAGGGTTTATTGGGAAATCAGACGAATAAGTAGTTCCTACTGCATAGATATTTCCTATAGAATCTGATATGAGTCCCTGGATAGCATCCCATTTTGCCCCACCAAATTTAGTTAAGTAGGCAACCTCTGTTCCTTTTTTGTTTAGTTTCACAACAAAAGCATCCATTCCTCCACTAAGAGTATATGGATATCGATTAGCTCCAGGTAAATCTGCAGAGCTTGAGTGGCAACCAAGGTATGTATTTCCTTCGGAGTCGACAGCAACAACATCAGCATCATCGGTTCCGTTGCTCCCATAGTATGTCGAATAAAGAGTTGAAGTTGACAATTCTTGACCATACAACTCATCTTTTACAAAAATTAGAACAATCATTATTGCGATTAATAGTTTTTTCATAACATGATTTTTATTTTAAAATCAAAATTAATTATGAAGTACTTATCTATGTAAAGGTAAATGGTGAAAAGCACGAGGATCGTGTGAATATCACATGAAGCTATTCTATGAAAAAGGTATTAGATTAAGTTTAGGGTTGATGCCTTTTTAGGACACAGTTTTAGTGACTGTTCTTAGTATTATTTTTTTCGAGGAAAATTAATTCCAGTTTTTTGTTTATCCTTTGTTTTCTAAATTCTGAATATCCAAGCTTAGTATAGAGTATTAAGTTCCTATCACTTTTATGTCCTGTAAACAGTTCGAAACGCTTTGCAGCCTTAAACTGAGACTCTATTTGATTCATTAATCGTGTTCCTAATCCTTGTTTTCGAAATTCTTTTTTTACAATTAACCTACCAATCTTGCAGGTATCTGAGTCTAAACTTCCTCGAACAGAACCTATTACTTCTCCATCAGATTCAATTTTTAAGATTTTTTCGTTTTCAAAATCAAGTTCAATTGATGCTAAGGTTTGTGTTAATGGAGGAATTGAAAAATCGTTATATAATTCTGCTTCTTCTAAATAGCAAGCTTTTTGCAATTCTAATATTGATTTAAGATCTTTTTTTTCTGCTAAAGATATCTTCATAACTGAGTTTTATTTCTACTTACAACACCGTATATGCTAGTAGACATACAATCATTATATACTTATGTGTATTTTATCTATACTAGTTTCTAAAATACCTAAACCACCCCACAAAACCCGATTTTGAAGAATAGTTTTTAAAAATCCTGGATTAAACCTGGATTATATATCTTAACACACTATATCGTCCTGTTTTTTTGTCAATTTCTACTAATAAAAAATAACCAAAATAAAACATACTGTGTTTTTAGATTCGGTTTATGCTTTGATACGCTATTCTTTTGTCAAGTCTGATAACCAATACATACCACGAACTGCCGACATGGGAAAAGCTCCACCATGGTTAGCAGATTCAATCACTACAAGCTTTGATGATACATCTGTGTAATTTTTGCTTTTCAATATGGAAACAAGACCTTTAGCATGTCCAAGCATACTTTCTTTTTCTAATGCGCCAATTGACACAAAAACATTAGCATTTAGCTCTTTTTGATTCAAGGCGGTAATAGGCTCATGTTCATAAATGTATGATCCGTCTAATAAAGCTCCGGGGCTACCAAGAATGTAGTTTTTAAAAGTGTCTGGTTGTACAAATAATATGTATGCTCCAAATTTTGCGCCCATGGAATACCCAAAATAGCTGCGGTTATCAGAATCAGTTTGATAGTTGTTTTCAACATACTTAATAACATCGTTACGAATGAAATCCAGATGATTACTGGCCTGCCCACGTTGATATTTAGCTTGATGTTCTGGATTACTTGATTTCATTATTGAGTAATCTCGAAATCTACTTGCATGTGCTCCTAATGCACCTAATTTTCCTTTTAGATCTTTTTGCCAGGAAATGCCAACCAAAATAGTGTTTTCCACCACGTGTTCAGCGGAGCCTGATAATATTTCGATGTGCTTCAGGGCATCAGTAAAATAAAGCACGGGATATTTGATGTCACCGTTTTCTGAATATCCCTCTGGTAGCTTAACG
Source organism: Aquimarina sp. EL_43 (assembly GCF_943422735.1). Taxonomy (NCBI): domain Bacteria; kingdom Pseudomonadati; phylum Bacteroidota; class Flavobacteriia; order Flavobacteriales; family Flavobacteriaceae; genus Aquimarina; species Aquimarina sp. EL_43. The sequence goes on from NZ_CALSBR010000001.1 coordinate 365,205, forward strand.
TAAAGTTCATATTGCCTGTCATTTTTAGTATCCTTTATTGGGATTACCTGTATCCGAGGTAATTCTAAATAAGACTTTTCTACCGTTTGTGTCCCATCGTTTATATTATTTTCTTGAGCAAAGACGGTGTTGAGTGATAAAACACATGTCAATATTAATAATTGCGTTGTTTTCATGTTTCCTTTCCTTATTATAAATGTCTTAATTTCTCATTGTTTAATATTTCAAAATGTTTGGTAACAATGATATATGTGTACTAGTACACATATACTTATTATGTAATCTTGCACACATATTAATAACCGTTTCTAAAAATATCAAAACGATCCTATAAAGTCTTAATTAAATCCATATCATACAATCTAGCATACTAAAATATCCCGCTGTTTTTGATTAGTTTCCAATTACTAATAGTATCCCGATTAGTAAAAGAACTACCCATCCCGGGTGTTTTCCTTTAGTACCTACTAAAACCAAAAGAGACGTCAGGAACATGGTGTATATGATAGACAGTATTATAAAATCAATACTAGTTGATTTCAGCTCATTGTATTCTACCGAAATTTTGATCAATACCGCCCCGATACACCAGCCAAATACTGAAGCCAAATGCCAGGTTGCCCATAATATCCTTAAATGCCTTTCTTTTAATGCTTCGCTTTTTTTTGAAGGAACCAGGTTTCCTTTATTTCTTTTGCTATTAAAAATCAAATATTCTCCAAGAATGGAATGAACAATTCCTAAGAGAAAACATAGCATTCCTGCTATACACAAATATGTATTCATTACTTAATTATTAGTGAACTCATCTTAACTTCGGTATTATGTGTTCGTTCTTTATTTTCCTATCAAAATATGATATTCTTTTGGTATTTCAATTCCTCTATATCCATTTGTTAATCCATAAAATAGTACCAGCGTTACCACTACACCAAGTACAAGTATTAAAACAGATTGTTTTCGAGGTGTGAGTCCCAATACATTGTTTTTCATTTTGACGTAATTAATGGCCGAAATGTGACCAAAAAACGAAAGTATAGCAAGCCCGTAATAGGGTATGAAAAATAGATTTATCGGAAAAGTATTCAACCCTGCTACTCCAAAATAAATATTGGTATCTAAATCTAAAAAAAACCTACCTGTGAATACTGCCCCAAGATGAAACACAAAGAAAACGGCTAGATATAATCCGCTCCATACTTGTAATTTTTCGAAAAACCCAGTGGTATTTTTTCTCCTTCTTAAAAATAGTCGTATCCCAGAAAAAATCTGAATGAACACTGCTATCAACAAAAGAGTTTCGGCAAAAACATTTCTATATACCCAACGAAATTTATCCATTAATCGGATGTGCTCCTCTACCCCAAAAAGACTATAACTATGGTTAAACAAGTGAAAGCTTATAAAAATTGTAATTATAACCCCCGAGATATAATGAATTCGTTTCATCATTTTTTTCACAAAGGTCAATCTAAATTATAACGTATCATTTGATTTATATCAAATTCGGTTTTTATGCTTTCGTATTCTGCTTAATGTTTCTTAGTGTGATTCCAATGAAGCGATATATGCAATGGTAGTTTGTCTAAAAACTACCGTTTAAGTTTTGTTGTGATGTTGTATTTTTTCTTTCCAATTAATAAAAGGGAATCTGCTTCCTCAAATTCTGTATAATTCATTATCAAGAGTATTTCAAAATAATCCTCAAAAAAGTCTCTTAATGATTTTTCTGTATGATAGTTTACAAAAAGGCCTTTGAAAATTTCTGAACCTTCTCCTTTCCAAAATGAATGACAAATAATCCCACCTGATTTCAAAATATCATGCTGCCTCTTAATTGAATTTTTAAGCTCACTATCTTTCAAGTGATGCATTACTTTATTAGAATATATTCCATTATATTTTTCATCTGTATTTAACGTAACAGCGTCTAAATCAAGAAATCTACCCGAAGGATAGCTTGAAATAAGGTGTTTTAGGAATTCATTAGAATTATCTGAGCCAATAACCTTGTAATCTTTATTAAGGATATTCCAATCAGTTCCTGGCCCTGTTCCAATTTCAAGTAGAGTAGAATCCGAGGGTAAGAACTCTTTAAGTTTTTCAATCAGCTCACCTCCATTCACCTCTTTTGCTAATCTGATATATTCTTCAACAGAATCTTTAGTTTTATAATATTCTTCTTTCATTTTTATTTTCTATATACTACAATACATTAAAGATAAGTGTTGTTGCAGTTTAATCGGTTTAAAATAACCAAATTCGTAATTAATTCTGGTTTTTCCTACCTCCGATTGTAAATCCAATAGACAGTCCTAAATAGCCACTATCTACTGTTCCTATGATTTGGCCACTCGGTAGTTCTATATCTGCTTTCGGAATAAGATTATATTCTAATCCAAGTCTTGTTTTACCAAATTCAAATCCTCCTCTTAATAGAAAACCTATCTGGTTATTAACACTTCCTTCTAACACATCTGCAGAGCCAACTGGGGAAACATCGATATAGCTCAACAAATAATATCCTACCCCTAAACCTACATAAGGACGATAATTATTTTCATTTAAGTAATAATCGAAAGTCGGTACAAACGAAATGACGGCATTATCAGATTGATCATCAATATTAAATTGAGCACTATCATTATTTTCAAATTTTTGAGAATTTAATGCAACCCCAAATCTTAATCCGATAACCTTATTTTCTGAAATTTTAATTTTGGGTTCAACATTAAGTAATAATTCTAAATTTCCGGATTCTGAAAATAAGAGAATCCCAGGTTCTATCCGAAAAGTTATATTACTCTTTTCTTGAGCATTTAGATTGAATAAACAGAATACTAAGGTTATAAGTACTAACTTTTGCTTAGGTATAGACCAACTCATTTGTTTTGTAACGATTTAAGTTGAAAACGTTTGTTATCTTAAGTTATTGAGTACATCACTCATTATATAGTTATAGCTAATCGTTTGTGTCCTGATTATCTGGAAAAGCCTTTTCAAACCTAGTTTTACTTTCTCCTGTTAAATATTTTTTAGCTAATAGAATTATGGCATCTGGTCCTTTGTTTACCCATTTCACCAGATTCTCATCATTCCCTTTTGCCTCTAATGCGAGCCATACAGCAACTGGCATAGCACCCCATTTTTTTTTCATAGGACCTCTAGATAGGTTTGCGTGCAAATTGTTTTCTTCTTCCCTTGTAAGGTTTGACTGTGTAGATACTTTAATGATTTTTTCAGTAAATATTGGATACAAATTTTTAAAAGTATTTTTTGATGTCATGGATAAAGAATCTCCTACAGGAAACCATTTAGTAGACATCGAACGATACATCCCAAAACCTTCCATTACGCATTCCCACAAAATCTGATCTTTAAATGTATCGAGTTTTAAGTTGTTTTCCTTTGCCCATTGTTTATGAAGTAAATGTGTAAATTCGTGTGCAAATATACGGTCAATTCGATTGTCATTAGCAGGTTTTTTTGCTGATCCGTATTCTCTGTGTAATGCATTTACATCGAGACAAACAGTTTTATTTTTATAGGTAAAAGCATCATCACCACCTTGATATCCTAAAAGGATAGAAATGGTGTCTTTAAGTTTGATATTCTGAAAAGGTACTTTTAGTGAGTCTCTAAAAGTATTCCATTTAGTTGTTTTGGATTCAATTAAGTTGATCCAATCTTGTTCTTCTTCTGTTATTTGCTTAATCACATTTGATAGAGAGTCAAGTATAGCAGCATTCTTCCTGCTTACTAATACATTTTTCCATTCATTAGATATCTGATTAGAATTAACACCTAATTTAACCTTTATAACTCTGGTGTCTTCAACTTTACTGATTGAAGAGTTCTTTATTACTTCTTTATCATCTGAAATAGTTTCTTTTTTCGAGTTTGAGTTACAACTTATTAATAAAATTGAAATAAGAGTAAGGAAGTAAATACTTAAGTTTTTCATTTGATTGATTGATTGATTCTAAATATCAGAGTTTAAAAACTTATTTATGTTACACAATCCTTGTGAATCTTTTTTGATGAATTAGATAGAGTTCACGTTCTTAGAAAGTTATTTGTTTCTTATTTTTTGAGAGCTTGAATACAGAAATCCTATTATAAATGTTCGTTAAGATACATAGTTTACACAAGTTAAAGATTAGGTGTTTACACTAAATTAGTTTCTAACCTTGTTGATTGTTGTTTATGTCTTAGATTTCTTTGATCAAAGAAACCTAAAAATACATTTCTATAATAGACTTTCCAAATACCATTACCTAGCTCTTGGATTCCTACATATTTTCCTTTTAATGCTGCAGTTAAATACACCCAATAATAGGACTTCCATCTTATAGCTCCGCTCTTCGTTACTTTTAGAATTTTATACTTAGAATCATAGTCAAAATCTTTTATTTTTTCAGGGAATGGTCTACAGGAAAAATCGTGTACATCCGCTGGTGTTTTCATATCTAAAGCTTCGTGTGGTCTTATGTGATTATATTCCTTTACAAAGTGGTTTAAACGCCTTTGTTGTGCTTTTAGATCAAAGGCTGAAGGTTTGGCACAAGCCGCTTTTAAATCGCGATGCATACGTTCATGTCTACCATTTTGTTCTGGGTGTGCTGGGTCAGAAAATACAGGGATAATACCTAGTTCTATAAACCAATAAGAGAGTTGTGTAAATCGTTGTATGGCTCTTACAGATCCAAAGGGGCTTCCATTATCAGTATGTATTTGTTTTGGGATGCCGTAGGTTCTAAAAACCTTTGTGAATGCTGTCTTGGCAGCTTTTAGTGTTTCTTTGTAATGTCCTTTGGCGGCGAATAAGAATCGACTTTTAGAGTCCGCTATAGTTAGTGGATGACAGTAGATTTTATTACCCATTAAGAACTTACCTTTATAATCGGCACTCCATACTTCATTACAGTTTTTGGGGTCAAAAATAGGGTGTATAGGCTTTACTCTACGCATTCGTTTTTGAGGGGATACCAAACCGTTTTTTCGAAGAATATTATGAACCGTAACCACAGAAGGGATTTGCTCTTTTGGAAATTCTTTAAACAATAAAACCCTAATTTTCTTCGCCCCCCATAACTTATATTTTTCTTTTAACTTAAGAATACTTTCAATGATTTTTTGATCCGTTGTATTAGGATGTTTTCCAGGCTTTCTGGATAGTTCTTTTAGACCTTCAAAGCCTTGATTTTCGAATCGATGAATCAATTTATAGGCTGTTGGTCTGGAGACTCCAAAACTCTTACATAATTCTGTGATGGTATACTTTCCTGTTCGCCATTCACAGATAAATTCAATTTTTTGTTTCATAGTTGTTGTCGTTTTCCAAGGCATGATAATTTGATTTTTCCCTCAAATTATACCTTAAAAAGTGTAAACTATGTTTCTTTAACTTTGTAAAGGATGTTTGTTTAACGTACCAAATTATTACTAACGTTTTGTATAAGAAACGTAGGGCGGTTAATTAACGATATTTTTTAGATTGGCACTAAATCAAATATAAATATTTCGCTTTTATCATTTTTTTGCAAATGTCTAATTAAAGATTTGGCGACTTAGTAAATTTCGAAGCCTTTCAAACTATCTTAAACCATCCTACGTTTTTATACATTGCTGGCTATTGGCTTTATTTTTTCTCTATTATTGCAGGTAATATATATTCCTTCATCATTTTGTCTGCATTAGCATGAGCATTTGGATTGTTATATGCAGAAGAAGTAATAACAACAACAAAAGGAATGTTTTTAAAGATAAAAATCTTATTCCCACCTCTACCACTACAAAAAGAAACTGGGTAATCTTTGCCATTAATGGTATATATTTTATTCCAGAAAAGGTAGCCGTAGTAGCCATCTTTTATACCAGCATAGGCTTGTGATACTTGTTTTGATACACTTTTCTCTACCCATTTTTCTGTTATAATTTGTTTGCCATTCCATTTTCCTTTGTTTTTGTATAATTGCCCATACTTAGCAAAGTCGATGGCTCTTAACTGTATTCCGCCGGCGGTATTACCGATTTTTTGTGGTGTGTATTGCCATTTATAATTGGTAATATTAAGTGGTTCAAATAATTTTTTATCTGCATAAGAAATTAACCCTTCAGGAACAGATTTATGAATGATATCTCCTAAGATCACAACTCCAGCAGTAAAATAAGTAAAATCTTTTCCTATTGTTTTATCTTTTTGCATTGGTAAATCAAGTGAAAATTTAACCCAGTTATCGGTTGGATACATATTTTCTTCATTTCCTAAACTATTGTAATCACTATCATCACCAAGAAATCCCGAACTCATAGTTAGAAGAGATTTTAATGTTACAGAATCTTTCTTACTGCTATAATTTTTAAAGGATTTTAATTTGTAAAAATCTTTTAAAAATGCATTTTCACTATTGATATGGTTTTCTTTAATAGCAATCCCCAGCACTGTAGATGCAAATGATTTCCCTACAGATCTTGAGTTGTGTAAACTATTTCTGTCTTCACCATTAAAATATTCTTCTATTAAAAGCTTGTTTTCTTTTATAACGACAACTCCATTAATATTTTCGAATCTTTTTTCAGCTATTTTTCTATTTAGTGCTTCTATTTTGTGACGATCAAAACTATCTTTAGATAATTGCCAACCACTATCGGGCTGTATTTTTTGAACTGGTATTAGACTTTCGTCTATAGCAATTTTGGCCACTTCGATTGTTATATTTCCTTTGGCTAAAATCGCACCTACTTTTAGCGTTTCTTCTTTTAAATAGGGTCTTACTTCAATAGTTAAAGAATGGTTACCTTCTACGAGAACATCTTGTCCTCCACTTAATTTCATAAACTTTAGCCACATAAACCAACCCCAAAAATCAATCTGTTCGGGATACATTAACGGAACCATATGTTTAAGTTTGGTTGTCTTAGCATCTATAGTTCCTGCACCTTTGTTTAAATTTTCTACATGAACTTTTTTGCCATCTACTAAAAACGAAAATTGAAAATTCCCTTTATTCAATAATTGATCTTGTGATAAGCCTGGAGCTAATAATTTAAGGCTTTCAATAAGAGGTTTATCTAATGTAAAATGAATGTTCAGAAACTCATCTTTATTAAGTGTAAAACTATTGACATAGTTATTTGGTGTAGGTTTATTTTTTTTAAAGTCAACCTTTGAAAAAAATAGATTCTCAATTTCATTTTTTTGAGAATTTTTTGGTGTTGAACTTTTACTAGTATTGCATGCTACGATGAAGCAAACAATAAGTACTAAACAATTTGATTTCATTTTTGATTTCATGTTTGATTGATAATTGAATTATTCAACAAACATAGATCTACCAGGGCTTACAAAAGCTCCATATTATAGAATGGGACTCATTTAACGCTATTGAGAGTCTTTTTTTATTGATTTCTTATAATGCAAAGGAGTAATGCCCTTAATATTTTTAAAGACTCTGTTAAAAGTTGTTTTTGAATTAAAACCACACTCAAAAGACAAACCTAATAAGGTTATGTGATCATAATTACCACTATGTAATTTTTCGATAATAGCATTTACACGATATTCATTTACAAAATCCGAGAAATTTTTATCCAAACCATCGTTTATTACTTTAGACAAAATATTGGGGTGCATATTAAGACTTTCTGCTAAAGACTTTAATGTCAATTCTGAGTTAAGATAAAAACGATTAGCTACCATTTGTTCTTTTAACCAAGATGCTTTTTTGTAGATTTCTTCAGATGGCTTTTCTTTATCAATACTATTTTCTCTATTAGCCTCGAGTAAAATTACTTCTGGTCTTAAAAAAGCTTCTGCACTAATCCAAATAGTGATAATAGACAGTACTGCATAAATTGGGTAATAATCACTTATGCCTAACTGAAAATTAAACACTACATAATCAATAATAGTATAAGGTGTCCATAAAAACCAAAGTACAGCAAATACGATAATCAACCTATATAACCACCTTAAGCTATATGCATCATTATTGCTGTAATTTTTATTTAACCATGTATGATAAACTTTAATTTCTTTTAAAGCATATAAACAATAGGTTACTATAGAAATGATTGCAAAAAACTGAACAACAGGCATTAATTGAAGATAGGTATTCGTTTCTATACCAATAGTATTATTAACAAGTGCATCACGACTAATCATAAAATGTATTGCGAGTTCTAGTACTAATGGCAAAAAATGAATGCTGTCTTTTTTAGAAAGACGGTAACCAAAATTGGTTATTTTTTTTACATATAAATATAATAATGGTCCGAGAGCTAAAGAGTAATTTAATGGTATTAAATAAAAATGTGGTATATAATTAGTGATTTGAAAATCCAAACTTAATATCCAAATATTCCAAAAAACAATAATAAAAGTAACTAAGCCAAGTAGTACATTAGCTTTTTTATTTATTCGCTTAGTAAAAATAAGTAATAGTCCAAATGTGATTCCTATAAATATAGACGCTATTATAATAAGGTTGAAAATATTTAAATTGAATTCGCACATTATATAATGGTTCGGTTACAAAAAGAAATTCCAAACCAAACCAAAGCGCAATACAGCATCACGTGTTGCATATCCTGGTGCAGAAAACTCGTTGTTTTGTCTAAAGGCTTCGCCAAAGTTTTCGACTTTAAAAAAGATTCTTGTCTGTCGTACCTTGGCATTAAAAAAGATATCAAACTGAGGGTAACCACCAATCTCTTCGGTATTTTGAACATAAAACTCGGACAACACAGGATCGTATGCATCTGCTTTATAGCTTGTAAAGTATTTAAAAGTGACTCCTGTTTGTAAATACAATGCTTTTTTAAACCAGTGATCGTGATAATACAAACTGTTTCTGGTGGTAATTTCGGGTACATTATATATTTGATCTCCTCCTTGAATGTTTTGATACATTACGGTATTATCAAGACCTAGTTTCCAGTATTTAAGTCCCTGTGAAAGTTTTACCTTCAGTACATCAATACTTTCTGGAGCTTGTAGGGGTACAATTGCAGAATTGGCATTCTTTGTAAAATAGGTATACTTACTAATTGTAGCATAGCTCGCTTCTACTTCGGCAATTTTCCTGGCTTTGATATTAACCTGTATTTTTTGAGTTTCGGTATTATCAAAATTATTTTGCCAGTTATAGTTTACATAATCACTTTGGTAGAGTAAAAAATTATAATTGGGAGCAACAGATGTAGAACTTACTTTGGCCTGGATACCATAGCTATCATTAAGGTCATACCCTGCACCTGCATTAAAATAATTTCCTGTAAAATCACCAGAAACAATGGTCATTCCGTCTGCAAACAGCTTAAATCCTTTATAGGTATTCTTATACTCACCCCCAACAGAATATATATCTCCTTTAATACGATTTGTTATATTTATTTGAGCACCAGAACTGTTTACCTGATTTACAATTGCATTATACCCGTAGTTATAATTAGAGCTTCCGCCCCGTACACGCAGATTCCCCAACCACTTATTGGTAAAATCTACAAATACCTGATTACTAAAATCTTCTAAAGCTACATTATCAGAAATATTTGTAGCTACATAGGATGCCCCCAAGAGATTATTGGGAGCAATTGCTGCCTGATCATATTTAAATCTCTTATCTGTAAGATCCATTATATGTCCTACCGACAATGCTGTAGAAGAACTATCTGTTTTTTTAAGTATTGCGTATTCGTGATTTAGATAAAATCGTTTTCCTAGTAATATACTTTCGGCATTTTGAAAATTAACAGACACCGAACCTCGATCTGCAAATTCATCTTCTTCTCCAACAAAATTGCCTGTACCCAAATACTGATTTAGCCCTTCTTCTGATAATCCTCCGTTTTCTTCATTAAGCAAATCTTGTGATACAAAATGTGTACGTACTCTATACCGGTCATTTTTGGTCGAATAACTAGCTGTAGCTCTAAAATTACCTGTACTCGTTAGAGCATGTTGATATTTTCCCAAAGACCTTACACCTTTATAGGCAATCGAAAGATTAAGTCTTGGTGAAGTATTTACCGTAAAAAAAGCATCTAGTTGCTGCCCTTGTTCAAAAGTAGTTCTAAAATACAACTCGGTAAGCGGGGTAGGTACCTGGTAGTACTTTATATCTTCGGCTTCCATAAAATTGAAATGCCTGGCCCTGGCTCCCATAAGTGGTAATATATGGTCTCGCTCTTCTCGCTTTGCCAAACTATTATAGGTTTGCCCAACATTATGAATAGGAAGCAACTCAAAATCATCTCTACGCAGATAATTAAATTTATAATCCTTTAGTATCGTTAATGTTGTATCCTGATACGTGGTATCATTTTTTATCGTAATGATCTTATATTCTGTAACCGGTGGCTTCTTTTTTTTAGTCTTTGGCTGTCTTAACGATTTTCTGGGTTCTTGAGATCCATCTCCTCTTGCATTAGAAGCATCGCCTACTCTCTCCTGATCTCTTTGTGCCCATATCATCGAAACCGATAACAGTGCAACTATAAATATTATGTTTTTTCTCATTAGAATGCTAAACTGTGGCAAAAATATACTTTTTTAACGAAAGTAAATGATACTCATTGTTTGTTTAAATTAACTTTTTAATCAATTTATAAAAATAGTTTTCTGGTATTCTATGCATACTGTATCTTCGTATTATGCTTACATTAAAACTAAATCCTGATCTTCTCGAATGTGGTACCGATGAAGCCGGACGAGGATGCCTGGCAGGTCCTGTCACAGCAGCTGCCGTAATCTTACCCGATGATTTCAATAATTCGATCCTTAACGATTCTAAACAACTTACCGAAGCCAAAAGAAATCTACTAAAACCTATAATAGAAGACTCCTCTTTGACCTACGGTGTTACACATATTTTTATGGAAGAGATTGATGAGATCAATATTTTAAATGCTTCTATTCTGGCTATGCAAAGATCGATAACGCAATTAAAACCCCAACCAGAACATATCATTGTAGATGGAAACAGATTTAAGCCATATCATAATATACCCTATACTTGCGTTATTAAGGGAGACGGAAAATATTTAAACATTGCAGCAGCCTCTGTATTGGCAAAAACATATCGTGATGAGTTTATGGAAAAAATACATGAAGAGTTCCCTATGTACAACTGGAAAAAGAATAAAGGATACCCAACAGTAGAACATCGAGATGCCATTCGTAAATATGGTATTACCAAATATCACAGGAAAAGCTTTAGGTTATTACCAGAACAACTTACACTAGATCTTAAATAATTATATCTTTGAAAATACAAAAAAGAAAAAAGCTTGGTTTAAAAAAGAATTTAACAAACAGATGGAAATAAACTTTAGATCAAAAGAAGAGAGTAATCAAATACAAAGAGATAGATTTTTAGAGTTATCTCCTGCCAATAGAATTTATTCTTTTATTGAATTGGCTTATATTTTTAATAGTTTCCCTTCTCATTCAAAAAAAAATGAAAAAGGAAATAATTTTGTAATTAACCTTTAAGATGGATAGTATAACTCAATGGAAAGAAAAAATAGATACTTTTATAAAGCTATCTAACAAACATAATGTTAGAATGATTATGGTTGGAGGTGGTGCAGTTAATTTTCATGGGTATCAGAGGCATTCTGCAGATGTTGATTTTTGGATAGATGTTACTCAAAAAAACTTAAATGGTTTGATTAGGGTTTTTAGAGAAATGGGATATGAAATTAATGACTTCCCAGATGATGTTAAGGAACAAAAACAGAATATTTCTATCAAATTTTCACCTGTTGATATAGACCTTGAATTGATAACTAATTTCTCTTCTGATAAAACTTTTGAAGAAGTATATAAGGATAGTGAATCTGTAGTCATAAATAATAATGAATTTTTAAAGTGGAATGTAATCTCTTATGAAGATTTGATCAACAGTAAAATTAAAGCTCAGAGACCAAAGGATTTGCTTGATGTTCAGCAATTACAAGAAATCAAAAAAGACATAGAAAAACGTAAAGGTGAAAAATGAATTTTAGATACCTTAAGTTAAATAAATTATTAAATTAGACTTTATATTTTGCAAACCAGGAAATTGAACTTTTTTATTTTGACAACCAAATTCAGGAATACAAAACGCATTGGTATAATGAAAAAGATAGCGGCTGTTCTTTTAATTTTTATTGCTATTTCTTGTGAGGACACATCGAAAAAATCAAATTCTTTACTGGATCACATCCCAAGAGATACTCAAGTCATTATAAAAATTAATAACCTTGAAGGTGCTGCCAGTAAATTAAGAGATAATAATTTTATCAAAAACAATAATCAGATCGCTTTTTTTGAATACTTCAAAAACTTGTCTATCCTGGATCAAACTTATAAAACTGAAAGTATATTATGTTTCTCTCCATTAGGAAAAAACGATTATGAGTATACTTATATTTCAAAATTCGACCCTTCTGTAATCAATGCCGATTCGCTAAATACAAAGCAGATTGAAACTATAAATTATTCTGAGAATACCATTTATAAGGTTACATCAAAAGGAGAATCGTTTTTTGCCACCCGACAGGATAGTCTGCTTATTGCCTCTTCTTCTCAATTATTGATCGAAAATGCAATACGAATGCAAGCCGCTCCAATTCCTATTGATAAAGATTTACAAAAAGTATATGAAGTGTCTGGTACCGAAAATACATTATCTGTACTGGTCAACGGAAAAAAATTACAAAACATTCACAATACATTACTGCCTAATACAGACCTCAAAAGCTTGCAAAATTTTAGCGGTTGGATATCAGCCGATGCTACTATAGGACAAGATGCAATGTACCTAGATGGTATTGCTATAGAAAAAGATTCACTATCCAGTACCATTGGGATTTTTGATAATACAATTGCCCAGGAAAATAAAATTTCAAAAGTGACACCTGTTACTGCAAGAGGATTTATCTCTTATACTTATGATGACTTTGATATATTGAAGAAAAATCTATCTGTAGCACAGGATAGAGAATTAGAAGATATCCCTGGAGATCTAGACGATATATTATCGGGTGTTTCTGAAATCGGTATGATTTTTCTTGAAAAAGAAAATATATTAGTTCTAAATTCTCTAAACCCCGAAACGGCCCAGGAAAGTCTGGCAGGAGATAAGGTAGACACCTATAGAAATACACCGATATACAGTTATAAAGGCTCCTCTGCTTTTTCGCAAATCCTTACTCCTTTGGTAAACGATTTTGACGCTAAGTTTTATTTTGTTCGGGATGATTTTATCATTTTCGGATCTTCTATCGGGGCTCTTAAAGATATTATTGCCAATATCCTTAATCAAACATTACTCTATGATCAAGAGTATTACAAAACAACTGTAAAAGATTTATCCGACGAATCTTCGATATTAATAGCAGGTACTATCAAAAACACAAAAGAATACATTTCTCAAAATGTTGAAGAAGAATATTCGTCACAATGGGAAGCACTTAAGGATAAAGGATATCAAATAGGAATAGTACAGATTATAAAAGAAAACGATTTTGCTCATGTGCATAGCATTTTACAAAAAAGCAAAGCTAAAGGCGCAGCTACATCTGTCACACAAACCGCATCAACTACTCTAGAAAATAAAGTACTAACCAGACCTGTTCTTGTTAAAAACCACAGAACCAAAGGTATGGATGTGGCAGTACAGGATATCGAAAACAACGTATATCTAATTTCTGATAAAGGTGCTATTTTCTGGAAAAAACAAGTCGATGGTGAAATACTAGGTGATATTCAACAAATCGATATCTACAAAAATGGCAGATACCAACTATTATTTAACACTGCCAATACTCTATACCTGGTCGATCGCGATGGAAAAGATGTAAAACCATACCCTAAGACATTTGAAAAACCAATTACACAACCTCTTGCGTTATTTGATTATGACAAAAGCAAGCGTTATCGTATTGTTATTACCCAGGGCAATGAAATAAAAATGTTTGATGCAGAGGCAAAAGCTGTAACTGGTTTTAGATTTAAAAACACAGAAACAGAGCTTATTTTACCGCCAAAACATATTAGAATCGGAACCAAAGATTATATTTTACTTTCTGAAAAAAATGGAACATTAACTATCCTGGATCGAATAGGTAAACCGCGAGTTAATGTAAAAGAAAAAGTTGATTTCTCTAAAAATGAATGGTACCAGTACCTGAACAAATTTACATCTACTACCAAAAGTGGAAAATTAATTCAAGTACAAAACGATGGTAATGCTGTAGAGCAAAATCTAAGTTTGCATGAGGATAATAGAATGGTAGCTACCAATAAAACCCTGGTTACTTTTTCTGAAAATAAGCTTACTATAAAAGGTAAAACCCTTGAACTTGATTTTGGAGTGTATACAGAACCAAAACTTTATTTTATCAATAATAAGATATACATTACTATTACCGATATACAAGCCAAAAAAGTGTACTTGTATGATAGCAATGCTGAGCTATTTCCTAATTTCCCGGTTTATGGTAATTCTGTCTTAAGTTTAGGGAATATGGATAAAGATCCTAATCTCGAATTTGTAGTTCAGGGAGAAGAAAATGGAGTACTTATCTACCAAATAAATTAATTCATTGTTAAAAAACATCGATAAAAGAAAACCTGAAATTTAAATTTCAGGTTTTCTTTTTCCAGAATTCATTTTACACATAACTCTATACTACAGAGCATTTTCCTACTTTTTATCTTACTATTTTAAGGAAATACGCCTATATATTTTATTTAACATTAAATTAAGATTTTATGCGAATTATTATTATTTTATGTTAAATGTTATTTTACAAGTACTAAATCTCATGATTAAGAGTTGTACAGCCAACGACACAAATTTACTAACACAAACCAAACTCAATTATGAAAACAAGTATTTTTAACAAAATACTGGTGCTCACGTTCTTACTCGTGAGTATTAGTGTTAATGCACAACTATGGAGTCCTGTATCTCCCGCAAAAGCACAAGCCAAATCCAAAGAGCTTAGAAAAACAACACCAACGCAGTATCAACTATTTAACTTAAACACTACAGCGTTACAATCTATTTTGCAACGTACACCATCAAGAGTACAGCAAAAAAGTTCTGGTGTTGTAATCCAACTCCCTACTGCAAAAGGAGTATTACAAAAATTTAGAATTCTTGAAGCTTCTGTTCTTGAAGAAGGACTCGCAAAACGATTTCCAAGTATCCAATCTTTTGTTGGATACGGGATTGATGACCCAACATCTATTGCCAGATTTAGTTTCTCTAAAGTTGGTTTACACGCCATGATAACTTCTGGAAATCATTCGACCATCTATATTGATCCTTACACAAAAGACAAAACGAGTTATATCTGTTATGCTAAAGCAGATCTACCTGCTGATCCTAATAGTTTTGAGTGTCTGGTTGAAGAAAACGTTAAATCAAACTTTTCTAATCAGCAATTCAATGCGTTAAAAAATGCTAATGATGGTAAACTAAGAACTTTTAGATTAGCTATCGCGTGTACAGGAGAATATTCTCAATTTCATATCAACAATCAGGGAATTAGCTCTGGCGCCTCTGATCAAGTAAAAAAAGAAGCTGTACTTTCTGCTGTAAATACTACTATGACTCGAGTAAATGGTATTTTTGAAAGAGACCTTGCTCTTACCATGGTATTGGTAAATAATAATACAGACATCATTTTTCTAAACGCTAATACCGATAATTTAAGTAATAGTAATGCCGGTGCATTAATCAATGAAAGTCAGACTGTTTGTGACAATGTTATTGGTTTTAACAATTATGACATCGGACATGCATTTAGCACCGGAGGAGGAGGATTGGCACAGCTTAGATCTCCTTGTACAAATTCTAAAGCACGAGGAATCACAGGAAGTGGTCGTCCTATCGGAGATGCATATGATGTAGATTATGTTGCTCATGAAATGGGACACCAATACGGTGGAAATCATACTCAAAATAATAGCTGCCAGAGATCTAATGCATCTGTAGAGCCAGGAAGTGCTTCTACGATTATGGGATATGCTGGTATTTGTTCTCCAAACGTACAAAACAATAGTGATGCTTATTTTCATGCAATTAGCATCCAGGAAATGTGGCAGAATATTTCGCAAGGAAACAGCACATGTGGTAATCAAAGTAATACTGGTAATGCTGCTCCTACTGCTAATGCCGGACAGGATTATACGATTCCTGCCTCAACACCATTTGTGTTAAAAGGTAATGGATCTGATGCTAATTCGGGAAACAACCTTACGTATTGCTGGGAGCAAATGGACGCACAACCTGCAACTATGCCACCTGTTGCCACTTCGACCAACGGACCTGCTTTTAGATCTTTAACTCCAGCTGCTTCGCCTGATAGATATATGCCGGCATTACCGACAGTTATTTCGGGACAAACCTCTTCTACCTGGGAGGTTGTTCCTTCTGTAAGCAGAACAATGAATTTTAGACTTACCGTAAGAGATAATGCATCTGGTGGAGCAAGTACTGCCAGTGACGATACAAAAATAACCGTTGCAGGTGCAGCTGGACCTTTTGTTGTAAATGCACCAAACACCAATGTTAACTGGGCTTCGGGATCAACACAAACCGTTACCTGGGATGTTGCAGGAACAACTGGTAATGGTATTAATGCTGCTAACGTAGATATTTTACTATCTACCGACGGAGGAAATACGTATACAACAACAATTGCCTCTGCAGTACCTAATGATGGTTCTCATAGTATCACTGTACCAAATGCGGTAGGAACACAGAACAGAATAATGGTTAGAGGATCCGGACATATTTTCTATGATATTTCTAATGCCAATTTTGAAATCTCTGGAGGAAGTGGTGGAGATACACAAGCCCCTACAACTCCTGATGGTTTAGCCGCTTCAAATATCACACAAACTACTGTTGATCTTAACTGGAACGCCGCTACAGACAATGTGGGAGTTACGGGATATGATATCTATCAAGGGAATACTGTAGTTACTACAGTAACCTCTACTTCATACCAGGTTACCGGGTTATCGGCTAATACATCATATAGTTTTAGAGTAAAAGCAAAAGATGCAGCAGGTAATGAATCTAATTTTAGTAACACTGCTAATGCCACTACACTTTCACAACCAGATACTCAGGCACCAACAGCTCCCGCTAATTTAGCAGCTTCTAATATTACAAAGACCACGGTTGATCTTTCCTGGGATGCTTCTACCGATAATGTAGGAGTTAGTGGATATGATGTTTATCGTGGTACTACAGTAATCTCTACAGTTACTACTACTTCTTATCAAGTTACTGGATTATCACCAGATACTGCCTACGGTTTCAGCGTAAAAGCAAAAGATGCTTCTGGTAACGAATCTAATGCCAGTAATACTGTAAATATTACGACGCTTCCAGATACAGGAGGTTCGTCTTGTACCGCAGAGATCTCATCATTCCCATATACCGAAGGGTTCGAAAATACTCTTGGAGCTTGGAAACAGGCGACCGGAGATGATTTTGATTGGGCTGTAGATGCTAACGGAACTCCATCTAGAAACACTGGACCTTCTAGTGCTTCACAAGGAACTTACTATGTGTATATGGAATCGTCTACACCTAATTACCCTACCAAAAGAGCAATTCTTAACTCTCCTTGTTTTGATTTAACAGGTCAGACAAAAGCTAATTTCTCATTTAAGTATCATATGTATGGTGCTTCGACTATGGGTAGTCTGGCATTAGAAGCCAGTAATGATAATGGTACTACATGGACTTCAGTTTGGTCTAAGTCAGGAAATCAAGGAAACTCATGGCAATCGGCAACTGTAGACTTAAGTACGTACTTAGGTGGTACAGTACAATTACGTTTTAATGGGGTTACAGGTAATACCTGGCAAGGTGATATGGCTATAGATGATGTGAGTTTAAGCGAAGGAGGGTCACAAACTACCTGTACTGATGTGGTATTAACGCTTAATTTTGACAATTACCCAGAAGAAACCAGCTGGCAAATTACAGATAGCAATAGCCAGGTTGTAGCATCAGGAGGAACTTATGGCTCTCAACCCGATGGATCAACACTAACAATTACAGAGTGCTTAGAACCAGGGACCTATACGTTTACACTTAATGATTCGTATGGCGATGGTATCTGCTGTGCCTATGGTAATGGATCCTATACGCTTACTTCAGAAGGAACCACAATCGCTTCTGGAGGGTCTTTTGGATCTTCTGAAGCAACAACATTTACAATCGGCAGTCCTTCTGCAAGATCATTAGTAACCGTAGATGGTACAACAACTACAAAACAAGTAGAAATATCTGCATTCCCTAATCCTGTAGGAAAAGATCGTTTACTACATGTGATCGTTTCTAAAAAAGATACCTCTTACGAAATTGTAAGTATTCTTGGAAAAATCGTAATGAAAGGTAAGCTCGTTCAAAAAACAATCAATACCAGTGCATTACCATCGGGATTATATATCCTGAAACTTAATCCGGGAGGTAAAGGCAAATACAAATCTTTTCAATTTGTACAAGAGTAAATATTCGATAATAGTTAATTATGGTAAGCGATGCATTGAGAAATGCATCGCTTACTTTTTTAAGTTAAACCCAGATTAAAGCCTTATTTTTTCTTTAATGTTGAAGATTTTATGAGAAACTTCAGGTATGCTAAGCGATATATCAATATTGATTTCGTCTTTTGATTTTTGAAGTGTCAAATTCCCTTTTTTCACCTTATAGTATCCTGCCTCTCCTCTACAAAAACAATGTTTCCCAAAAAGCAAATCTACTTGTTCTAATGCCTCACTTCTTAGACTTAAAGTCTCTGTATCTTTATTGATTTCAAAATGTATTGTTTCAGAATAATCCCCATCTGCAGTACCTTCTGGCCCTTTGATTAAAAATTTAAATTCGACAACTATCCCCTCTCCTTTTTCGATAACAGGATAATATCTATCTGTAGTATCTTTTTTTAATACCAGCGACGAATTTTTATGAAGTTTAACAGTACAATTTCCACCTTCCGGGCAATACACTTTTTTATTTTGAGGTTCAGAAACTACCGCTATTTCTTTTGAAGAATCAACTGTATTTTGAGTTTTGCATGCGCATACTAATATAAGAGCACTAAGAAAAGTATATACCTTCATCTGTTTATTATTTTTAATCTTTTCTTTTGTTAAAAAAATCAGATTGTTATTATGAAGGGATTTACACTTCAATCAAAAAAGTTTAAATCACCTTTTCATATAAAACCCGGGATTAACTTTTTTAGTATGAAATGAGTCATAATAATATAGTTAATATCAACCAAAATTAGTATTAGGAAATTCCTGTCTGACCGATACTACAAATAAAATAAACAGATGAAACGCCGAAGGTTTAAATTTTGGCTTTTTGTTGTATAAATTCTGCTTCAAAAAGAGCTGTAAAATGTTTTAGTAACTTTGCTTTAACCTCATCTACGTCTACATGATCTACTCCTAATTCTACATGCAATGATGTAACGGTCTTGTCTTTAATTCCACAAGGAATGATATGATCAAAATACCCCAGGTTAGCATTAATATTTAAGGCAAAGCCATGCATTGTAACCCAGCGACTGGCTCGAACTCCCATAGCACAGATTTTACGGGCAAACGGAGTACCCACATCAATCCACACTCCAGTCTCACCTTCACTTCTTGTGGCATTAATATCGTATTCTGCCAAAGTAAGAATCACCATTTCTTCTAAAAAACGAAGATACTTATGGATATCGGTAAAGAAATTATCAAGATCAAGAATTGGATATCCTACAATCTGCCCGGGGCCATGATAGGTGATATCTCCTCCTCTATTAATTTTATAAAATGTGGCTTCTTTTTCTTTTAATTGCTCTTCTGATAATAACAAATTACTAATATCACCACTTTTACCCAACGTATATACATGTGGGTGTTCTACAAAAAGAAAGTGATTTGGTGTACTAAGCCCTGCATCTTCTCTTCGATTTTTTATTTTTATATCTAAAATCTCTTTAAAAAGAGTTTCCTGATACTCCCAGGTTTCTTTATAATCTTTACGGCCAATATCCTGGAGTTGAATTTTTTTATTCATAGTTCACAAAGATACGTCATAAAAAAAGTGAAATGATATTTTTTTTAGTTTTCAAGCTCTACTTCGACATCTAATATCTTAGGGTTTTCCATAAGTTCGATAAACCCAACTTCAAGTACAAAACTTTTCATATCTAAGCTAAATGTGGCTTTATCAGATGACATTTTTACTATTTTTCTCGGAAAAGTATACTTCAATTTATATTTAGAACTCGCTAAAAACATTCTCGCTTTCTCTAAGCTATCCATGCTTTTTTTCACCTTCTCTTCATCAATAATCTCTGTAATCCTACTAAACTTATTGTTTTTAAAACTATACTTTACTTTGGTCCCTCCTTCTTCAGACATCATAGTTTCTACTGGATTTATTTTACCAGCTCCCGAACCTTTATTTGTTTCTCCTACGGCCATAGAAATTTTAAAATCACCAAATACATCTCCTAATTCTGAAACATCTTTAAAGTCCCTATACATATCCATATTCATTTTTTGAGCTTCAGAATTTACCACAATATGCATTTCATAATCTTTTAATCTCTGCAATCTTTCCTGCATCTCTTTTGATAATTTGGAGATACTATCTTTATGTTCCTCTAAAAAATCTTTAAAAACTACTAATGAATCAACATTTTCTTTTTTCTTTTCTGTAACCTGTCCTTCTCCCATTTTCATAAGCTCTGATCCATCAAAGTTTATCGTAATTTTTCCTGTTCCATCTTCATTCAAGTTCAAATTCTCTGAAAATTGACATCCTACAAGAAGTATAGATGATACTATAGTTAACACACAAAGACTAAATCTTTTCATATACTTTTATTATTTATTTAAACAAGGGTAACTATCATAACAAACCTACTTATACTATCTAAATAGTTACGGTGATGTAAAAATAAATCAAATTGTTATAACTATTATGTAGAACCCATAAATACTATAAAAAAAGAACATTTTTTTATTTATTTACATCTTGCAATACCCACTCAAGGTTTTTATCTATCCCATTTTTTGTTTCGATATAAACATCTGGTTTAATCCCAAAACCATCGGGTTCTACGGTATGAGGTGCGTTTATTTTCATCAACCCAACTCTCATATTTATTTTAGAATTAGGAAGCTCTACATAGGCAAAAAAGCCTGCAATAGTACCGTTATATGCCCCACCAGTTTCTTCTCCTACAAAAGTAGCACGTTTGGTCGCTTTTAGGTGAGTAGATAAAATACTGCTTGCAGAAAAGCTTTCCCCATCTATTAAAACATATAGTTTACCGGTATATGAATTTGATTTTGGTGTTCTGAGTTTACTGTACTTAAATTTAAAATAAGGATCTCCTTTTTCTTTTTTAACTTTAAAAAACTGGTATGTTGTTAACACCGGAGAGAACAGGATAGCTCCTGTTTTTCCAATCCAGGATTTTGTATGAAAAAGCGGGTATAAGAAACTTAGTCGTTTCGTCATCTTTGCCTTTTCGATAAACACATATTCTTTATCGGTCAAATACGAATAGAGTTCTTCTATTTCTGCTAATCTGCCTCCCAGGTTTCCTCTTAAATCTATAATAAGGTTTTTACTGCTTGCAGAATCTATCTTTGAGAAGCTTTCTTTATAAAAATCTTTATAATTTCCATTCGTAAAACTTCTTATTTTCATATAAGCAATAGCAGAAGTACTGTCTGATGTAATAAATTTAAAATTTCTATTGTATTCTTTCTTGTACATATCAAAACCATATTTATTATGGTGCTTACGTATCTCTTTATTCTTTTTTCTGGCTATTTTTTTATCTGATTTACTTTTCTTTTCTACAGGTACTGTTATAGTGTCCTTTGTTATCTTTTTTTTCTTTTTGCTATACCCTGCGTATACATAACGAGAATAAGTACTATCCCTGGTTTTAAGCTTCACTAGTACACTATCTTTTTGTTGGTGCGTTCTGGCATAAAACGCTCCAAAACCATGACCAATATACTTTGGGATAAATGTTCTATTATAACCATCCCCTGTATGTAAGTTTTGAAAAGATATCAATAGATCACTTGTTTTTTGATCATCTATACTCAATATCTCCGAACCCACTACGAGGGTATCATTTTTTTCATAATTCTTTTCGACATACACCTTATTATCTACACTATAAAAAGCTAATGATTTAAAAGGGTAACTCCTTTTTCCTTTTGCTTTTTTCTCTTTTCTTGTTTGCTTTTTATACGGAGGGTAAATTGCGGTATGTCCCTGTCGTATACTGGCAACTACAGGAGCTAATTGTTTATAAAATGTAATACTGGATACAGGCTGTTGTATGCTTTTCTTTAATCCATCTATTTTTTTATCTAATGAATCCTTACTAATATACCAGTACAGATCCGGGTGTAGCTTTTGTAATTTACGATATGCAAAATCTATATCATCGCGTATTTCTTCTGGGCTATGAAGTTCGCTAATTTGTTGATTATATTTTTTTACTGAAGAACAAGCTGTTAACAAAAGGACTAATACATATAAAAATAACGTTCTAATCATAAGACTTCATTTTGGATCCGAAAGTGTACCACTAAATGTATGCCACAATTATTGTAGTTATGTATTAATCACAATTATCCTGTTTTTTTACTGTATCGATTAGCTTTCTGTAGAAAAATCAGAAGTGCTTTCTGTCATTTTGGATTATTAAGTATTACCAATGCTGCTATCACTCCAGGTACCCAACCGCAAATAGTTAACAACAATACTATTACGACAGACCCACAACCTTTATCTAATATTGATAACGGTGGAAAAAAAATAGCCAATATAACTCTCCAGATACTCATAGTTTGTAATGTAAAATAAATTAAATGTTATACTTATAAGTAGATGACAATTTTATTATGTTACAATATTACTATAAAATTAATTTCTATATTTTTAACCTGGCTTGAAAATTAAAAACAATGAAACGAGCAATACCAAATTTTAAAAAGGTTTAAATGCATGAAATTACCATTTCTAATACTATACTTTATTGTATTGATTTGTCCCAAAATACTTTTGGCACAATATGAATTTTCTGGTTATGTCGATAAAAAAAACTGGTCGGGAGATATTTATTTATCGCTAATAGAGGATTACAGAAAGTTATCAGGGGTCTATCCCGAACAGATTATTCAGAAAACGGTAAGTGATTCAATGGGTTATTTTAGCTTTTCGGGAGATAATCTTCCCTTACAAAATCACATGTATAGGATTCATATAGAAGGATGTTCTGAAAATGAAAAAAAACCAATTCATTTTAATGGATTTTGTCCTTATAGTAAAGAAATACTATTTATTGCCAATAATACAGATACACTTACCTTACCTTTTTCTTTTGATAATGAAATGTTTTGTAAAATTGTTTCGAATAATGAAAAAAGTAATGCTTTTATTAAGGTCGACTCTATCATTGATGAAATGCGTTTTGCCTTTGCTTCGTATAGAAGTGAAACCAATCGTAAGATCAATGAAAAAAAATGGTTTACTACATTACAACGTTTCGTAAAAAACCAAAACGAACCCCTTACAGAACTTTACGTTTATGCTTTTTTATCTGATAAAGCCAACAATCTGTATGCGCATTATCTCGAAGATTTAAAACAAAACACATATTATGATAATCTATTAGAACGATTACAAAAAAAATATCCCAATAGCACATACACCAAGCAATATGAAACAGAATTAGCTTCAGACAAATTTATAATCAGTTCCAAAGACGTTTCATATAAAAATTGGTGGTTATGGATAGTGTTAGCATGTGCCATAGCACTTAACATTTTTCAATTCCTCAACTATCGAAAAAAGATAAATGCGTCTCATAGTTCAGAAAAAAATCTTACACAACAAGAGCAAAAAGTATTAGACCTTATTCTTGATGACAAGACCAATAAAGAGATTGCTTCTACCATGTTTGTAAGTATTAGCACTATAAAAACTCATATCAACAATCTGTATAAAAAACTTGAGGTAAGCTCAAGAGACGAAGTTAAATCCCTATATATCAAGAAGTAATAAAAAATCCACCCGGGGTCTAGTCCTCTTTTCAAACCTGTTTTTATTGATTTTATTCCTTTATGTTTTGATTTTTGATAACGCTAATCCAAATCAAAATAAATGTATAAAATACCTGTAAAGACAATTCTTATTTCGATACTCTCTATTGTATCACTATATACTCTAAAGGCACAAACCAGTTCTGTGCAAATTCTTCAAACCGCGAGATTACCAAAAGACACAACTATAACCAAAACGTTAATTGATTCATTTGATGGATTTCTTAGCCTAAAAGAGAAACCTAATAACCAAAATACGTTTGTCTTACCTCAAAACCTTTTGGCAACCTCGGCATTACTAGATGAGCTAAAAGGTATAGAAAAGAGTAACAAATTTAAAGATGACAATTTTTATAAATGCTATGTAAATAATATCCTCAAACTTAATGATACCGAATATTTAATTCAATTTTATTATATGGGTACATATCAAAACGAACCCATTTTAAGAGCTAACTATAGTATACTTGCACAAAAGAGAAATTATCAATTTTATTTCTATTCTCCGCTACATCAAAATACAGTATCATGGCAAACAAAAACAATAGGAAATAACACCTTTTATTTTAAAAACAATTTTGAAATCTCCAAAGCAATAGCATATACTTCAAAAATTGCAGAATATGATAGCATACTAAATATTCCTAAACAGTCCACCAAATTATATTGTGCCGAAAATTTTAATGAGGTACTAAGATTAGTAGGTGTAGATTTCAAAGTAGATTATAACGGATACAGTCATAATACACTTATTTCCAATGACAATACTACTAATCTAATTATCGATGGTATTCTAGCTTCTAACTCTGAAGGTTTTGATCCGCATGATCTATGGCATAGTAGAGTACGAAAAATACTTCCTGCAAAAAAAATATACAAACCAGTCGATGAAGGTTGTGCTTTCTTATTTGGTGGTAGCTGGGGATATAGTTGGGAAGAAATTCTTCAAAAATTCAAACGATTTATAGCTTTAAACCCAGATGCCGACTGGATAACCCTTTATAACGAAGGTAAAAATTATGGAGACGAAACTAATAAGGCTTTGAGAGTGGATTATACCCTTAACGCTTTATTGGTAAAAAAAATAAACGCAGAAAAAGGCTTTTCTCCTATTCTCAAATTACTGAGTTGTGGTAAAAAAAATGAAGATTATTTTCCTGTATTGGAAGAAGTAACCGGTATAACCAAAAATAATTTTAATCAAAATATAGCTAAACTGATTAAACAAATTAAATAATTGTAGATAGCACTATCTACAACACTACAAAAGAATTAAACCGAGAAGAATAATACCTCTTCTCAACAAACAATGTTTTTAACCCTTTTTAAATAATTAAAAAATCGAAATCATGAAAAAAGAATTCCTAATCTTAGCCAGCCTACTTGTAATGGCTGTAGTATCTTGTAAGGATGATGCTACCAAAAAGATAAATGTAGAAAACGTAGCCGTTTCTGAAAGTCGAGATGCAAAAATTTCAGATTTTCCGGTAATGGACTTTGCCGAAACCAATCACAATTTCGGAACTATTAACGAAGGTGATATTGTAGAACACAAATTTACCTTTACCAATACTGGTAAAGCACCATTAGTTATTATAAGCGCCAAAGGTAGTTGTGGTTGTACGGTTTCTAAATGGCCAAAAGAACCCATTGCTCCGGGAGCTACGGGAGATATGTTGGTCACCTTTAATTCTAATGGTAAACCCAATCTGCAAAACAAGCAGGTAACGATTACGGCAAATACCGAAAACGGTAAAGAAATACTTAAAATCAAAGCTATGGTTACTCCCAGAGCTAAAGCCGTAAGTGGGGCTCCAATAAGCAAATAGTCACTCTATACAAATAGATTTTGTAACTCGCGATTAATCAACTCCTAATAGAGGGAGTTATAGTTACACTTGGGTTTAACCCAAAACGATGAAGCTTTCTAAAAAATAGAATCTCAATGTCAAACTGAGCTTGTCGAAGTTTTTATACTATTGATAGGTAATACGTCTTCGACAGGCTCAGACTGACAATGTATTTCAAACAGCCTCATCATTTACATCTTATTTCCACTTAATTTAAACCCAACACAATGAAAACAATTATATGTCTTATTACATCTATGATTTTATCCATAATGACACTTTCTGCTCAATCTTTTAATCATGAGATCAAGACAGAGGGAAGTTCTCCTATGCTTCTTGGTAAAATCAATAACCAGGGACTAACACAAGAACCATATAACGAGTGGTTTTCAAAAAACCATAAAGAATATATCCCAAAACAAAGCAGTATAGATTCTTTAAAAGCTCAACTGCCCTCCTATGCAATTACTCTTTTTATGGGCACCTGGTGCGGAGATAGTAAACGCGAAGTTCCTCGTATGTACAAAATATTAGAAGAAAGTAATTTTCCCTTGGATCGACTTACCGTTGTTGCGGTAGATCGAAGCCGGGAGGCCTATAAACAAAGCCCGGGAGGAGAACACGAAGGTTTGAATATACATCGGGTGCCTACTCTAATTTTTTATAAAGACGGTAAAGAAGTTAATCGCATTGTAGAATCTCCCAGAAAAACACTGGAAGAAGATATGCTTGCTATACTGTCTAAAAATTATACTCCAAAATATAGTTCGGTAATACTAATGGATGACATCCTTACCAAAAAAGGGGCCTCCTATATCACTAAGAACACCAAAAAATTAGTCAAACAATTTAAAGATAAGACCCAGAGTTTATACGAACTAAACACCTATGCCAGTGTTCTTTTCTATGCCGACAAAAAAGAAGAAGCCATAACAATATTAGACTTTAATACGGCATTGTTTCCTAAAGAAGCAAATACTTATGTAAGTCTAGCCAATACATATCTTTATCTAAAGGATACTGCCAACGCAATCAAATACTACCAAAAATCATTAGAACTTAAAGACAATAAAGAAATACAAGATAAAATTAAAGAGCTAAACGCTACATCAAATTAATTTGGGTTACCAATTCAATACGACCTGATCTATTTATATTTTTTATCCAAAAACCACTCAGGATTACGTTTTTTTCAAAGTCTTAAAATTGAGGTCAAAAGTTTTTAATCAGACCTTTCTTTAAATTCTTCAAATAGGCTATTTTTGTCCCTTTAAAATGACGAATTTATGCAATTATCAGAACAAGAACTTGTAAGAAGAGAGAAATTAAACGCATTACGCAATCTAGGTATCGATCCTTATCCGGCTGCTTTATATCCGGTTGACTATACCTCGAAACAGATAAAGAGCAAGTTTGAAGAAGGTAAAAAGGTAATTATTGCAGGTAGATTAATGTCTAGAAGAATACAGGGTAAAGCTTCTTTTGCAGAATTACAAGATACCGATGGTCGCATACAAGTCTATTTTAACAGAGATGAGATTTGTCCTGGTGAGGATAAACTTTTATATAACGAAGTCTATAAAAAACTATTAGACATAGGTGATTTTATAGGTATCGAAGGAGAGCTTTTTACCACTCAGGTTGGTGAAAAGACCGTATTGGTTAAAAACTTTACACTATTAAGTAAATCGTTAAAACCTCTTCCTCTTCCTAAAACAGATAAAGAAGGAAATACTTTTGATGAATTTAATGATCCAGAGTTAAGATATCGTCAGCGTTATGCTGATCTAGTGGTGAATCCAAAAGTTAGAGATACGTTTATTAAACGTACACAGATTGTAAATACCATTCGTAATTTTTATAACGAAATGGGTTTTTTAGAGGTCGAGACTCCTATTCTTCAGCCTATACCAGGAGGTGCAGCAGCACGCCCGTTTATAACGCATCACAATGCACTGGATATTCCTCTTTATCTTCGTGTTGCCAACGAACTATATCTAAAACGTCTAATTGTAGGAGGATTTGATGGAGTGTATGAGTTTGCAAAAGATTTTAGAAATGAAGGTATGGATCGTACTCACAATCCAGAATTTACCGTAATGGAAATGTATGCTGCTTATAAAGATTACCATTGGATGATGGATACGACCGAAAAGTTGTTAGAAAAAGTAGCCATCGCACTTCACGGAACTCCCGAAGCACAATTTGGGGATAACGTCATTAATTATAAAGCGCCTTATAAGCGTATTGGTATTCTTGATGCGATAAAAGAGCATACTGGATATGATCTTTATAAAAAGAGCGAAACCGAAGTACGTGAAGCAGCTAAGGCATTAGGTATCGAAGTTGATGAAACTATGGGGATCGGAAAAATGATAGATGAAATTTTTGGAGAAAAATGTGAAGCCAATTATATCCAACCTACATTTATTATCGATTATCCTGTAGAGATGAGTCCACTTACCAAAAAACACCGTTCTAAAGAAGGGCTTACAGAACGTTTTGAGCTTATGGTAAATGGTAAAGAACTAGCAAATGCCTATACAGAGCTTAATGATCCTATCGATCAACGTGAACGTTTTGAAGATCAGCTTAAATTATCTGAAAAAGGTGATGACGAAGCAATGTTTATCGATCAGGACTTTTTACGTGCTCTGGAGTATGGGATGCCTCCAACCTCGGGGATCGGAATAGGTATCGATCGATTGGCCATGTTTATGACCAATAATCAATCTATCCAGGAAGTACTATTTTTCCCGCAGATGCGTCCAGAGAAAAAGCAAGTAGAGCTTAATGACAATGAAAAAGCCATCTTTGAGATTCTTAAAAAAGAAAAAAGTATGGATCTATCAGAACTTAAGAGCGCTACAGGCTTAAGTAATAAAGGTTGGGATAAAGGTATTAAAGGGCTTTCTAAATTAGGATTAACAAAAGTAACCAAGACTGATGATGCTTTAATTATAGAAGTCACCGAATAGACAAAGAACAAGGGTCCTTGTTTCAAAATAGCGCGTTAACATTTTTTTAACTATATTGGCGGCTATTTTATAAATAACCTCAACTATTATGAAACAAGGATTACTAACATCTATTACCCTATTGTTTTGTCTAATTTCGTTTGCGCAAAGTGCAGATTTGGATAAAGAAAACTTTAAAGTTTCTTATGTAAAATTACCCACAAAACCCATTCTGGATGATACCAAAAGAACGTATTCAACTAATCATAGGGGGATTTCAATTTCTGGATTCTCAAAAGTAAAATCTGAAGGAACACTAGATTTTAATTACACGTTTAACGGTACAGAAATAGGAGAAGTCAATATCAATAAAAACAAAATTGAGAAAAAGGATAAAGAAGGAAAAGTTATTTCTGTAAGCTACGAATATATGGTAGTTGTTACCTATTCCTCTTCTGGATCTTTATCGCTTAACAATGCAGAGACTGCAGACAATTTTCAAAAAACATATTCAGAAAGTACAACCTATAAGAGTAGTACTTTTGGCAGCTATACCAAAGCAAAAGATTATTACAACAATAATCGACATAACTTAAGAAACAAGTATAGAACTGCTCATAAGAACACGATTATAAGCAATATCAATAGCTATGCAAATCGTGCATATGGATACATCCCTTATACAACCGAATATGAATATTTATGGATTTTAGGTTCGAAAAAGCATCCAGAATTTCAAAAACATCACGAAGCGTTTGATAAGGTAAAAGCTTCGTTTGATAAAATCAAATACGATGAGCCTATCGATGAGATCAAAAAAGAGATGGAACCTATTATCGAATATTTTAATAGTGTAATCCCAAACTACCCTGGTGATAAACGTAAAATAAGAAAGGTACGATATGCCAGTTATTACAACATCGCAAATTTGTACTACTATCTAGAAATGCCAGAGAAAGTAAAAGAGTACGCTCAGAAAATCATCGATAATAATTATGATAAAAAAGATGGTAAATATTTTATCAAAAAGGCAGATCAACTCATCAAATCTTTAGAGACGAATAAAACAAACACTCGACACATGAAAGTGCTTACCGAGGATCTAAGCAATGTACCTGAAGAGGAAGAGGAAAAAGAAGAAGCTACAAATATAGAATTAAATAAAGCATATTTAATTACCAAAGAAAATGATACTACGATGGTTGATATCAAATCCAGTGATATTGCTTCAATCGGATATAAGCTAAAAACAGTAGAGTATGATCAAAACGGTACTCCAATCGGAAGCAGAGTAAAGAGTGCAAAAAAATGTAAAGAACTTGTCTTTGTCGATGGGCTTCATTACAGAAATATTAAGTTTAAAGAATCTTCTATCAAATCAGGAGCTGTAGATGCCGGGCAAATGGTATTGGGCGGAGCCACAGATAAGCTTTGTAAAGTGCTTTTTGAGTCTGATAAGATTAATTTATATCTATTTAATGAATCTGAGATGGTTATTCTTCCTGCCGGAAGTGAAAAAGGAAAATCAACTATGGCCGCTGGTTTTGTTTTTGGTTTTAAAAAGAACCTTACCAAATATGCTGAAGGTTGCCCAACAGTAATCGAAAAAATTGCTAATAAAGAGTACAAAAACAATCAGGAAAGTTTACTAAAGTTTTGTAATGAACTTACCAAATGTAGTAGTTCAGCAACTACTCAAGACGGAAATTAATAGCAAAAACTAAAAATCACTACATAAAAGAGGTTGAATTCTATGTTAAAAACATAGAATTCAACCTCTTTCTTTTTAGACAACTTTGATAATACAAGACAGAACATCTAAATTTTAATCAAGATTAATGACTTTTTTAGTTTAAAAAAGACAATACAGACATATGTAAAACCCACCGTTAACATAGTATTTAACCATAAGTCATACCATCAAAAAAAAATTCATCCCTAGATTTTTCTTTTTATCACTATTTAAACCTAATTCGTCACAAACCTCTTATTTCTATAGCATCATTTCTAACATCTAATCTATGTTTGAAGTGAATAATAATGATACATACAAGGGTAATTATTCTAAATAAAAAGGTAGTCATCAATATGTATCATAATCATGACTATAGAATAAGGCATAGATCCCAGATGCCTTAAAAAAAAGCCTGGGAGATATTTATATAATTAAAAACAAATAACATGTTAAAAAACATTAAAAGTTTAACAGGAGTAAAAAAGTTAACAAAAAACACACAAATTAAAATTAATGGAGGAACTGCACCAGATTATTGCCCACCAGGATGGAAACATGTAGGAGGAAGATGTAGACGTGATTAATATGAAATAAAATAGAATCCAACTGGTCGTATGTAACAAATAAAAAATAAGATAATACAACCTGATTCTGGATTATATTTATACAGATAAAAAAAAACGCAACCTTACTGGTTGCGTTTTCCCCTCAAACAATTCCGAATACACAAGACTTTCCCAGTTGTCTTCGAACATACTTTTCTAACAATGCAATAATGACATCCTAGTACATCCGGGTAATCCTTGCCGAAAATGTTATCCTTACGTATTCTCAACTTTAAAGATTTGGATATCACAGATCATTAATATCCAAAATCAAATAATTCCCTTTCGATCAATTATTTATATGTAGCAAAGATATCTATACTTTTATATATAAATGTTATCTACATATTAAATAACCTTAATAATTTTACGTTTATACCGTAGTATTTTCAGTTTGCAATATATAAATATTCCTAAAGCTCACAAAACCTTGAAGTTTTATAATAAACAATTATATTTGAATATCTAAACACAAATCAGATGCCTTTTATAACAGACGAAGAATTACAGGGTTTTAAAGACCAGATAGAAAAAGTCGAAGAATCTAAACGTGCTGTAGAATATACACGCGATAAAGCTGTAAAAGACGAAAAAGAAAACTCTCGAAAATTTAAGATCGCAACCATCATACTAGGTATCATTGCATTACTGGGTGTTGCAGGGACTGTGTATTTCATGAATTTTAATACTCCGGAAAACATGGTTACCAAGAAAAAGCATAAATCTGAGGTAACTACACGGGATACTAAAATCGCTGAATTAACAGAAACGGTTAAAAACCTATCCATGAATCAGGAGTTAGATTCAGGTAGTGGCGGAGTAGGAAATGGTCGTTCCTTGCAAGATGAATTGGTATATGCTGTACAAATCGGAGCTTTTGAAAGTATCGATTTGTCTATGTATTCTGAGAATTTTGTGAATTTCAGACAAATTAAAAGTGGTGGATTTAATAAATACGCCTTAGGAAACTTTGAAACGCTTAACGAAGCCAAAAAATTTCGTAGAGAATTAGTCCGACTCGGGTTTAGAAATGCTTTTATCGCTTCATATCAAAACGGAGAACGACTACAGATTGAAGAGGCCTGGTAATTACAGGTTCTTATATAACGGATACCCCGACGTATTCACGCCGGGGTATCCCCATCAAAACTAACTAACCAACTCAATGCAACAACTATACATGTACTACAATATATCTTTTACCTGATCTCTTGTAGTATACTCCTTTACAGGTATAATACTTTACACCTCTTAGTTTTACTGTCTTATATCCTCTGGGCAGGGTAGTCACCCGTACTCCGGCAGGAACGCTAACTCGTTTATAGACTCTATTCTTTTTTACATACCATACGCCTGCGCTTCTATAATAGTTTACATTTTTATGTACTATAATTTTAGGGCGATGTACTTTGGTAACCACAACTCCTCGTGCCGGCCGCACTTGCACTGTAGTAGCACAAGACGTAATTAAAAATCCAAACAATACAACCGGCACCACTATTTTCATTATACTTTGCATATCCTTACTATTTTGATTTCTAATTATAAGACCTTAGAATTACAAAAAGGTTTAATGGGTGTATATTAAAAATGTGTTTTTTATCATTGAAAAAAGCGTCAATTCGATTTGTTGTGGTATAATCACTTCTTGTCATTCCGGCACTTCGTCTACGCTCAGCATAGACTTCAGCCGGAATCCATAATCCATCTCTAAAAGTGGATCCCAGATTAAGTCTGGGATGACAACTTATTGGAATGAAAAACACTCGATCCCGAAACAAATTAGGATTAATGCATAACAACTCATTCTACATACTCCTGTATCGGTATCCCTTCTATAATTACATCTTTTAAAACCGATGCGCCATCTTTAACATATACCACTGCATAGACATCATCTTTTTTATTATTTCTATTCATATCCCTATAGGCTTTTTCTGCGTCGTATGCTTTGGTTTCTTCCATATAAAATCTATCAAACGGGAGTTCGAACATGATTTTATTATTGTACGTATTCGTTACTTTGGCCATAACATAATCGCTACCAATATCAAGAGGCTCCTTGCTTACTCCAGCAACTTTTGCAAAGCCTTCATCATCATTTTCTATATACACCCGTACCTTATCTCCGTATACATAAGTAGTATCTGATGTTTTAAAAGAGTCCATTTCAAACTGAAGTGTAATATATTTTCCTCTAAACGGATCTGTAGGATCAATCGGCCTGGTTTTAAATTTATAAGCCGTACCCGAAATCAGGATATCCTCCTTATCAAAAATCATCTTTAGCGGAGTCCCAATTTGTACTACCGCCAAGACTATAAATACTATAAAATAAATCGGTTTCATATCTCTATATTTTTAATTACTTCTTAATACGTTGTTGTTTTTTTAGCATGATATAATTGGTTAAAAAGAACCCTGCTCCTACCATCACAAACAAAATTCCTCTAATAACAAAGCTCATTCCGGTATCAAAAAACCTACATATAATCAATATCGAAATGATCAATAATCCATAGTTAAGGATCCCGAAGTTAAATTTATCTGCTCCGATCTTTATGGCAGACATCCCCAGGGCAAACACTAATGCATTCATTAATACAACCGGTAAAACACCTGTATCCTGAAGTAAGAAATACACTAAAAGGAAGACTACAAAAGCTACCTGAAACAGATTAACAGCCCGTATACCCTTTTTTATAACCGTATACCCCAACACAGAGATACTCAACAAGAATACTACTACTGCTGTATAGAGCTCCTGAGTATCATAAGTAAATGTCTCTGGGAGTTCGTCCCATATCCAACGAAACGTAAAAATCATCAACGATACTACTGTCCCTAGCGAACCGATGATCAAAAAACCATTTCTAAGTGTTCGTAACTCTTTAAATACAGGAAGTCTTCCTATCGTATATAAGAAGCCAAACATGGTGATGTACATCACAAAACCAAGATCTTCGCTACGGCCGATAAATGCACTTAATGCAATTGCTATACTTGCCGGTAAAATCCAGGTAAAAATGGTAACCGTATTGCTGGCCGTATTCTTTGTGATAAGCCTGTAGTAATACGGTAGTATAGCTCCTATAAACACAATATATAACCAGGGAGTTTCTGTGTTTCTATAGTTCCATAGTCCAACTTCTACAGCATAGTATGTACTTAGTAGTATGGTAAGCAAGGCCACTGCATGTGATCGTAACAGGTATACCAATGGCAAGCAGAGGATAATCCAGGTAAGTAAAAAAGAGCCTAATTCTCCCGGGATGTTATAGATCTGGCTTACCAATGCCATACAGGCACCCACTGCAAAAAACAGAAAAGTCCCCGAAGCCTCTTTCCAGGTGGCGCTTTTATTTTTTAGTATTGAAAATCCTGTAAAGATCTGCCCCAATAACAGGGGACCAAATGCTAAGATTGTTTTTGTTAATCGCGAAAAATCATCCCAATTGTGTGCCAGCATTAAAATAATACCAGACCCCACTAATAACGCTCCAAAAATCCCAAAGATCATAAATAGCTTATTAGGCTTTCCCACATCTTTGGTAGCATAGTATTGCTCTATTTTATCTGCAAGCTCTGGAGAAATAATCTTATCTCCTACCAGTGTTTGCAGCTCTTTATTAAATTTTGAACTCATAATATATTGTTGTTTAATGGACTTTTAATCCGTTGTGCATTTTTGAATTAAAAAGTATTAAAATGTTAATCGATAAAACTGTATACAGGAATACTTACAAATTATAATATGCACCAGTTTTGCACTCATCTCTACTTATCTTTTATATTCAGATATGTAATAAACACAGAATACGCGGCGATACACATGGGTATAATCTCTAAGAAAATCAACTCTCTGTTACTATTCATATGTAGATCATTTGTTTCCATCTGAAATAAAACACCATATAACAAAACTATACCCCAGTATACCAATACATTCTTTTTTACCTTGGCACTTCGTTTTTTCCATTGAATAAAAAAACCCAGCCCAATACCAAGCTGAATGCCGCCAAGAAAAATTTGAGCAAATAACCCATCTTTCTCTCCCATAATTCCGTAACACCCTAAGGTGGTTACAAAAGCCAATGCGTTGATTATAAGTACTATATTTTTGATTTCTTTCATCTTTATTAGACCTACTAATGATTATAAAAAGACAGCCGCAGCCACACGGCCGTCTTCTTTAATCATCAAAACAAGAGACCTCAAGCCCCCCTAAGGTCCCTTCTTTTGATTTCACTTTGTTAATTACTCTTCGTTGTTTTCGATAAACTTTTTATCCCTGGTATTTTTCTGCACTGCAATGGCAGCAAATAAACTAAGAGTAAAAGACATCCCATAAAACCCTTTTTCACTAAGCTCCAGATCGGCATTCCACAGGCCGATAATCAGCAATAAAATAGAGGTAAGCGTGGTAAACCAGCTAATTCCGTAATAGATATCGGTAACAGGGATCCCCTCTAGCCTATCTCTAACACTTTTTTGCACAGATACCGCAGAGAACAATCCAAATAGCAGGATGGTAAAGTAGTATCCTTTCTCGTTAAGTACCATACTCGCATTCCATAATCCGGTGCAATAGGATATCATTCCTATAAACAGTGCAGACCATGATGCCGATATAAAAGCCGGTGTTGGCTTTTGATCATATACTTTGTTTTCTTTCTTTTCTACATTTTCGATTACGGTATCCTCGGATACATCGTTACTAAATTTGTAATTCATAATAATTGATTTTGATGATTCAATTGTTCATTCGAACAGGACAAATGTGCGATGATATGCGTTGATATAAAATTCTATTTTCAACAAAAACTTACGATATATTTATGTTAATAATCTAACTATATCAATATTCATAGTATATTTATCAAAATTATACTTACGATACAATGCATGTTATTTCTTCTATAATCCACACCTTATCCGACGAATCGAAGCGAAATTTCATCGCGATATTGCGGCAAAAGAATAAAAGAAACGATACCAAAAACATACAGCTGTTTAAGCTTTTGGATACCACATCAACTGCTAAAGATCTCGATATCCAGATTTATGGCAAAAGAGCCAAGGGTGCGTATCACGCCCTATGCAAAAGGCTGCATGACACGCTCATTGATTTTATTGCTGCCAAAAGTTTTGAGGAAGAGACTTCAGAAGAGATGGAAACTCTTAAGCTCCTTAGAGCCAGTAGGAGTTTCTTCGAACAGAAACAATATAAAATTGCTTTTAAGACCATTGCCAAAGCAGAGCAAAAGGCCAAAACCTATGCACTTTTCAGTATCCTAAACGAGATTTACTACACCCAGATTCAATACGCTCATCTTAATCGTGGTATAGCAATAGAGGCTTTATTTGCTAATTTCAGGAGTAATAAAAAATCACTACAACAAGAAGAAAACCTAAACCTGTTTTATGCTACCGTACAGCACGAACTTATGAAACAACGACGAGATGCCGTACCGATTATAAAAAACACCTTATCCAAATTTGGGTTATCGATCACACAAGACCTTACGTTTCGATCCTTATTTAAGATTCTAGAGATTACGAACCAGACGGCTCATATTACCAGGGATTATCGCACTATACTTCCTTTTGTAGAAGAAGTCTATACACAAATAGATGCCAAAGAGGATGTAATCGACAAGCACCTCTTCTACCATATCCAGATTCTGTATTATGTAGCCAATTCTTATTTTAGAAGTAAAGATTTTACCACCTCGCAGCAGTACCTGGTCCTTATGCATGAGCAGATGAAAAAACACCAGGACAAGTACTACAAGCGATTTTTTCCGCAATACACCTTACTACACTCGCTTAATCTTAATTATACTGGCCGGGCAAAAGATGCTATTATGATCTTAGATACCTTTGATTATGAAAAACACAAAGAACAGATCGCATATATCCTGGATCTTAAGCTAAGTCATATTGTATATTATTTTCAGCAACAACAGTATAAAGAAGCCCTGGGTATTCTTAATGATTTTTACCACAGTGATCACTGGTATACCGAAAAAGCGGGCCTGGCCTGGGTAATTAAGAAAAACCTGATCGAGATCCTGTTGCGTATAGAATTGGATCATATCGATATCGTAGAATCCAGAGTAAACAGTTTTAAAAAGAAACACGGTACGTACCTTAAGAACAATAGAGAAACGCGGGCATCAGAATTCTTAAAACTAGCCACTATATATTACCGCAAACCAGAGGTGGTCACTACAGCAGCATTTAGGGATAAGATGTATACTACACTCACCACTCCTACTCCCCAAGACGAAGACATTTTTGACATGAGTTTTTATGCCTGGATAAAGACTAAGGCCGAAGGTAGTACGCTGTATGAAACGACTTTAGAACTGGTACATCAATAAAAAAAGAGGTGAGTTGTATGGTCTATCGCATAAATTTGCTAATTTCCTGAAAAATTTAACCTGAGATCAGATCATACCATGCCATTAGATAATCTTGAATTTTTATCCATTACAGATCAAGCGCAGGATTTCCCGATGCATTATCACGATACGTTTTGTATCTCTTATGTTCGTTCGGGAATCGAGCAAACGCAATTACAGCACCAAACTTTATTATGTAGTGCCGGCGCC
This sequence comes from Aquimarina sp. EL_43, assembly GCF_943422735.1. NCBI lineage: Bacteria > Pseudomonadati > Bacteroidota > Flavobacteriia > Flavobacteriales > Flavobacteriaceae > Aquimarina > Aquimarina sp. EL_43. The sequence goes on from NZ_CALSBR010000001.1 coordinate 403,126, forward strand.
ATTTCTGTTACACATCCTTACGAGGTACATACCACCCCCGTTTTAGACAAAGATATTGGGGTGAGTTTTGATACGCTTTATCTCTCTAATGATGTGGTAAAATTCTTTCTTAATGGTAAGACCTTAAATTTTACAGAACGGGTTATCCATGATAACACATTAATTCGATTGTTTTTTCAATTAAAAGAAGCCCAGGAAAAACACGATCTAAGCATAACCGAGCAGTATTTAAAAAGCTTTATCCTGCAACTAAGCCTATACTCTACTGTTTCGGCTTATCAATATGATGATTGTATTCGGGATTTTAATACCATTACTTGTTATATCGAAAACAACCTTACTCAAAAAATCTCTTTAGAAGATTTGGCCAAAATCGCCAATATCAACAAGTTTAGTTTTACCAGAAAATTTAGAACAGAGACAGGCTTAACACCTATAAACTACCTGTTAATGAAAAAGATCATGGCTGCCAAAAAAGCTATCCATAAAAACTCAGAACTTACCCAGATTGCTTACCAGTATAACTTTACCGATATGGCTCATTTTTCGAGGACTTTTAAAAGGTATATTGGTATATCCCCCAAAGTATTTCAGGATCGGTTATTATAAAATTGTCAATATTATACAAGTCTGTTAGACAAGATCCTTCGTTCTTCAGAAGAATAACAAATAGTTGGAATGACAAAAATCGCTAAAACAATACTCTAGCCTTGTCATTCCGGCGTAGGCCGGAATCCAAAATAGGAGTAGATACTATTCTCGATAGCGCTGCTGAGCTGGTTCTCGATAGTCCTGCTGAGCCCTTCGATAAACTCAGGACAGGCCCTGTCGAAGTACAATTTTTCTCCTGTCATCTCGAGCGTAGTCGAGAGGACATTACGAAAAACCACTACCATTGACGTATTTCATAATGATTTGTTTTTCATAAACTTATATGCTCATAAATTTCATCTAATTTCCTTTGATTTGGCTTTCTGTTCATTTTAGTTCACAAGGTTTTTATTTGATAATATTGTGTTCATGAATCTACGATTTCTTTGCTCGCCCGGCAGCAAACAGAACCAAAAGAAAAGGCGCTTTTTTCAAGGTATTTTTCAGTTTCACTGAAAACCAGATTTATTGTGCTAAAATCTTTCCAAGGCTTCAAGATTTTTTAACGCAAAACAAATCTTATACTGGTGAAAAAAGATAATCAAAGCTCTGCTTTGGAACGTCAGTTCATTCACTGGATAAAATTTTATTGGATGTCTCGAACTGACGCTTTTTTAAACATTTTGGCTTCGGTCGCACTCAGATTATAAAATTGTCAATATTATACAAGCCTGTTAGACAAGATCCTTCGTTCTTTGTAGAAATCAGTTATATATGAAGCATCTTATTGCAATCCTTAGTATCATTCTTCTTTTTTCATGCAAAGCTGAAAAAAAAGATCCGCTATTTGCTATGACCCCCGATCAAATGGAAGAAGATTTTCAACTCTTTCAATCTATCTATGAAAAAGCGAATGCAGGGCTTTATAAATATCGAAAAAAAGAACAGGTAGATAGTGCTTTTGCTGCCAATAAAGCTCAGATTTCTGATACCACATCGTATCGCGAGTTTTACACCCTGCTATGGAATGTAATCGACTATACAGGGAGTTGCCATAACGGTCTAACTTATCCCGAGGCTTTGGACGAGGCATTAAATGAAAAAGACATTTTCTTTCCTATCCCATTAAAATATATCGATGAAAAGCTTTATACGAATTACGCCTATAACGATATTGCTATGGGTAGTGAAGTTTTATCTATAAACAAAATGCCTATAGACGAAGTTGCAAAACGCTGCGGGCATTTTATAAGCACCGATGGGTATAACCAAACCGGTAAGTATGCCGATCTGGATTCTGACTGGTTTGCTTTTTATATGTACCTGGTCTTTGGGGAGCAGCAGCAGTTTACATTGCAGTACAAAAATAAAGCAGGGGCTACATCTGCTACGGTGCAAAGTGTAGATTATAATACCTTTTTTAATACCTATCAAAAGCGTCATTCTGCTACCTATGATAACCGCATTACCAAAGACTATTTCTTTATATACAAAGACAGTATTGGGTATCTAAACATCAACACCTTTGCTATGGGAGGACCCGAATCTGAAGGCCATAAGCAATACGCCACCTTTTTGGATTCGACATTTACGGCGATAAAAGAGAACCATACTCAAAAACTTATCGTAGATGTAAGAGGCAATGGCGGCGGTAATGACCCAAACGACTTATTGCTGTATTCTTATCTCACCCAGCGAAGTTTTAGAGAAAACACAACGGCACATACCCTTTTTCAGGAAATCCCTTTTTCTGATTATTATCTCGATGATGATATCGACGAACTACCCGGGGAATTAAAAGAAGAACATTCGATTTTTAAGGATGGTAAATATTATCAAAACGCTACCTTTAATACTGCCTGGCAACCCAAACCAAATGCTTTTACAGGCAACCTGGTACTTTTGATCGATCCTGCTGTAGCCTCGGCCGGCTCTCTATTTGCCAGTTTGGTAAAAAGCGATGATAATACTACCGTAATCGGCGAAGAAACACTGGGTGGGTACTATGGCCACACGGGACATATCCCTGTACATTATGAGTTGCCCCATTCTAAATTAGAACTTAAATTCTCGATAGTCGATCTGGAGCAGGATGTTCGACAACTACCCGATGAGCAGCATGGCGATGGCATACAACCCGATGATAAAGTGGTACAAACCTACCCCGATTTCCTTACCCATAGAGACACACAACTAGAGTATGCGATCAAAAAGATGAGTTCGAAGTAAAAAATGCCTGTCAGTTCGAGTGATTTTTCGTAATGTAATGGAGAAAAATTGTATCGAGAACCCATCATATTATCGTTTTCAAATCCATCTCGATAGCTCTGCTGAGCTTGCCGAAGTACAACGCTCGTTCCTCACGCACTCGATGTGACATACCCATACTGTACCCTTCGACGTGCCTGTCCTGAGTGTATCGAAGGGCTCAGGACAGGCGTAGCCGAAGGGTACGCCTAACACCTCACACCTCACACCTGATACCTACCACTTCACACACCTAATCCCCCACAATCACATCTCCCTTTTATAAAAATACCCAACACAGGGTATTGAATGCCTCTAGAAGAATTACAACTTTTGAGTGTTCAATAAAAGTAACATCACAGAACCGGTAATGAGGCTAGGCAATTGGCCGAATTAGAATGTTCTGAATAATCATAATTCAAATTATCATATCATGGATATAAATTTAAACACAAGTTTCGACTACCAATCTTTAGAATTTCAACAGTATCTTTTTAAAAATAAAAATGTTTTTAAGCCAAGTCATTCTATTCCTGTAGATTTTGATTTTGATGAAAACGATGCTAGAATAAGTGATGATTCAAAACAAGACAATGTCATTTTTCTTGTAGAAGAAGAATATGTTATTGAAAAAGGAGAGTCCAGAGTTCTTGGTGATAACCCAAGACAATGTATAGCAGATGGAACAATAGAATATCAAGGTACGGTCAAAATCAATATCGTATATAGTCATGACCTAGATATAAAACTTGAATATTTACTTTATTTAAAAAAGAATATTCCACTCAGTGCGGGAAAACTAGCAAAGTCACTTTTTAAGCAATATAATAGAGTTACACACGGTGATAATATAATTAAATGGATTGAAAGTCAGCTTCGAGATGGTTTAACTAAGGATATGTTTATCATTGACACTCATCCTACCTTTGAAAAACTATCAGACAGGATCGAAGTAGACGCAAGCCAAAGAGAATCATTATTTCGACTGTATTGTAGTGACGAGGGAGGTTTGATTTTTGATGAAAATGGAGAAAGAATACTTGGTTATGGTAAATGGGCAAATCAAGAAAATATTGCATGCCGAAAAATTGGTGAAAAACTACTTTTTGGCAGTAATCAACCCGAAGAATCTTTAGAAGTAAGAGAATATCCTTCTAATACTCCTCCATCAAAGCAAGAACTTGATTCTATTACAGAGGCACTAATAAATAGGATCATACCTCCAACTAATAATTGTGGCAAAATGCAAAGGTATAATCAAAAACTATTGCAATTACTAGAATGGCCAGAATTTAAAATCGAATGGAAAACTAAAAGGATTAAAATTGGTTGTTCAAAAATCACAATTTCATATCCAGTTCTAAGAATACGAAAATCTGAAATCGTATTCTACGCATATATTTCTGTACCTCAAAATGTAGGAGTTACAGCTTTTAATATTGCAAAAGCTTGTGCTTTTAGTTCGGCATTAAAGGGAGCAGTTATTGGTGTAGTATTGGGTAACTTACCATTGGCTATATCTACATTCAAAATATCATTTAAAGATTGCATAGAACGTGAAATTAAAAAATGTATTTACCCAGGTCTTTTTACCGTTAAAGAAGTAGGCTCTTGGAAATAATAAATGCTCGTCAGTTCGAGTGGTTTTTCGTAATGTAATGGAGAAAAATTGTATCGAGAACCCATCATATTATCGTTTTCAAATCCATCTCGATACACGCTCGTTCCTCACGCACTCGATGTGACATACCCATACTGTACCCTGAGCCCACCACGTACCCTGAGCCCTTCGACAAACTTGTCCTGAGTGTATCAAAGGGCTCAGGACAGACGTAGCCGAAGGGTACGCCTAACACCTAAAACCTGATACCTGATACCTGATACCCGATATCTGATACCCGATATCTGATACCTGATACCTGACACCTGATACCTGACACCCCAAAACCTAGATCGCATGCAAAAAACTTTCTCCTTCACTATGTGGTTTCCCGCTATTGTATTAAAAAAGGTAGCTGTAATTTTAGGGAACTAAATAATAGACGTGAGTTTTTAATATAAATAGTATTTGGTCAGAAATAGATCACTATCAGAACTGTTTCTTTTTACATAATTTAAGAAAAGCCACACATTTAAAATAAATGACAGACTATTACAAAACACTGGGGATTGAAAAATCAGCTTCTCAAGAAGAGATCAAGAAAGCGTACCGAAAATTATCAATAAAGTTTCATCCAGATAAAAATAACGGAGATGTATTTTTTGAAAATATGTTTAAACAAATTCAAGAGGCGTATGAAACTTTAAGCGATGTTCAAAAAAGAAATGAGTATGATAGCAAAACAAATCATCAGGCTAATCAAGAGAATTCATATTCAGATTTTAAACCAATAATAGATTTTTTCAAATCTAATAAAACTTTATTTTATAGTGGAGACGAAATAAGATTTGAATGGAGAACCTTTAATGCAGACTTGGTTGAAATTAAACCATTTGGAATAGTGAGTGCAAATGGCAGTAAAACATTAAAGCTCAACAACATTAATAAACAATTCATAACGATTGAACTAAAAGCCACAAATACAAATATCTCTAGATATGTATCTAAACAGATTATTCTAGAAAATAATGTATTTAGAGATGCTAAAACACAATCAACTCATAAAAGTGGATTTTCTGGCACCTATAAAAAAACAACTTCATATAGTTCTGCTAATAACATAAAACCAGAAACGTTTTGGTCGGCAAAAGGTAGATTAAGAAGGAAGGATTATCTTATTAGATTAATTTTATTAGGACTACTCTCTGGAATTGTAATGGCAGTTATTGAAAATTCTCGTAATGAAGTAGTTTTGTTTTTTTCTTCAATTATAGCGATTGTTTGTTGGGTAATACTAACAATTCAAGCAATAAAAAGATTACACGACATTAATATGAGTGGTTGGTGGTATTTTATTCTCTTAATTCCTTACATCAATGTAGTTTTCGGGCTATATGTTCTATTTGCAGACGGAACAGAAGGAACTAATAAATATGGAGCCGACCCAAAGAATCGATAAAAACGGTCTATTCTTATCTAATCTCAAAGTAAAGGCAGATTTATAATCCATGCAATCCCTCCACGTACCCTGAGAGCAGCCGAAGGGTACACCTAATACCTAACACCCAAAACCTAAAACCCAAAATCTAGTTCCATATCGTATCCTGAGCCCCGCCGAAGGACATACCTGACACCTGATACCTGACACCTGACACCTGACACCTGATACCTGATACCTGATACCTGATACCTGATACCTGATACCTGACACCTGATACCTAAATCACATACAAAAAACTTTCTCACCCACCATGTGGTTTCCCGTAACCGTATTAAAAAAGGTAGCTGTAGTTTTAGGGGGTTAAAACATAAAAAAGTGTTGATAGGTGAGAGTTTTTATGATAAAATAAATGCTTGTCGATATGTATAAACAGGTGTATGCGTGCTGGTAACATATATCCTTATTAGGTAAAATTTGAAAAATGAAATACACCTCCATAGAACAAATTAAATCCGATTTTGATTTGAATTTGGACTCTATAGACCAAATAAGAAATGAATTAAAATCTAAAATAAAAAAGTGCCATCCTGATAAAGTTGATTCAACTGAATGGGATAATGGATTGAAAAATGAATTCCTAAACTTAACTGAGGCCATTGAATTTATAGACACTTCAAAAAAAGAAAACTCCTCTCTTGTGCCTGTTGATCAAGTTACGGAATTGGTTAAAGTTATAAAGGATATTCTACCTAAAAATGAAATTATTACTCAAGAAACTAAGTTTGAAAACCAACTAGATTCGTTTTTGCAAGAGCGGAAAGATGTAATGAGGTTTCCGAAAATTTCATTATCAGTTATCACTGGACTTATTTCTTTTGTTTGGTTATTTCCACAAACAGTTGCTGACCATCCTGTTCTAAAGAACTATATAAGTTTTGAAAATGGATTTTTTCTCATAGGATGGGTAATAGCATTGTTTTATGCAATAATGTTTTGGGTTCTAATATCGAGAAAGGAAAGACGTGAAAAATCTTTAATAAAATATATAAAAACTGAAAGGGCTCAGAACAAGATATTTCAAAGATTTTTAGATTATAACTCCAATAACAAATTTAATAAAGAAGAATTGATTGAATTTATCCTTGATGAATATGGAAATCGAAGAAGAAAAGCTTCTCCATTTCTTTTATTAGCTCTCGGCTCCTCTGGAATAGATGAAGAAACGGCTGAATCTCTTGCTAATTTATTAATTCAAAAAGCAATACAAAACTCACTTATTGAAAAGGATGAAATTAGAACTTCATACCTAGATTCTTATAAAATAAAAAGCTTTGTTTAACAAAGTATATAGTGCATACCCTACGGGGCACGCACCATCCACGAATCATTATGGGCAAACAAAACGAACCGTAAAAAACAAAATGAAGCCAAATAATATGATACACTATTTAGTTATTCTAGGACTAATTCTAATGCTTTTTAGTGGATATTTAATCCATTTAGGAACTAAGAAAAGTGCAGATAACAGGGCAAAAAATATCATAGATAACATCACTTTAAGCAAAGACCAAGTTCTAGAACAAATAAATTTATTAGATCCGGTTAGTAAGGCAGAAATAATAACCATTTTAACTCCAGAGTTTAAAAAAATTAAAAAAGAAATAGGATATAGTGTTAAAGAAATAAAAATGCATTTTAATCAACTTTCAAAAGAAAACAAAAAAGAGTTTTACCATACTATTTCTCCACAATTCAAGGATTTAAAAAAAGAGGTTAATATCTCTAATGACCAACTCTTTGAAAGAATCAAATTATTAGACAAAGATTCTAAAAATAGAATATTAAAAATTCTTAGACCAAAACTTGAACTAATACCTAGTAAAACTCAAATTATTAAAGAAAGTGATGGATTGACAAAAACAACATTTCGTTTTGAGGTACCGACAAATTATGACGTACCTCAAACTGATATTTTAATTAGGTTTAATAAAGTTATTTCAAAAGCAGAAATGTGGAGAAAGGATCAAAATAGAAATACAATGATTGAGACAAGGTTTCAAATAAAGTCAAATACCGATGGATTAATTCATAAAATTTTTAATTTAGCTATGAATCAATATATTATATTAGAAGTTTGGTCTGACTCCAATTTAGAAATAATTGAATTGGCTATAAAATAAAGACGCCATATAACAAAGACCTATATAAAATATAGCTAGTTCTAGCCTACTTATGAAATACCCTTCCTGATTTTTAACTAGGTATTTATTTGTTAAATTAAGTTATAACCCACGCAACTACTCCTAGCCGAGACCGTTTGCAACAATTAAATAAATGATTGAGAATAATTTTCACATATTTCAAAATATTGCAACAAACGAAAATCAAATAACAGAGGTTCTTTGTAATTTTTTGCATTTTAAAAATTTCAGGAACTCCTTTTTAGAAAAGTTTTTACCTGATATAAATAAGAATTTGGTTAGCAACCAAGACCTACAAACTCAGACAAGAATTGAAGATTTTCAACCTGACTTAATTATGAGTAATGATATTGTTGAATTATTTTTTGAAATAAAAGTTGGTGATGCTCCTTTACAAGAAACTCAAACAAACAATTATCATAAATATATCAAAAAATTAAACAAGATAACATCTCTCTGTTTTATCATTCCAAAAGAATACCATAAAATCAATGAGATAAAAGCATTAGTATCTTCGAATGAAAAAGTAAGTATCATATATTGGCCTGAGATTATCACCCTTATAGAAGAGCAAGAATTAAATAATTCAAGTCAACTTTTTAATGAGTTTAATAAACTTTTGAAAGATTGGTTTGAACACAAAAAAATATCATTCACCTATAATGAAATAAAAACTATGTTTAACAAAGAAGTTCCTAAAATACTCCTTGAATTATTTGAAGTTATTGACCAAGTAAAAAGTAATCTTGGATCTAATAATGAAATTGTAATTAGTAAAGCAAAAACATCATATGAGCACGGGTTTTATGTTAGAGATAAAAAGGGCAAGCAATTATTTTTCTTTGGTATTTGGTATGAATTGTGGAAAGAAAAGGAGAAACCTTTATGTATTGCTAATTTAACAAACCAATCTACAAGAGATTATGCAGAAATATTTGGCAACTATTATAATAATAACATTGATTACAAATCTTGGAATTGCCAGTTACTATCTGAATCTTTGTTCAATCCAGAATTAATAGCAAATATCTCTGATGATCTAAATAACTTAATAGAAAAACAACTAAATAATATATAACGAATAGAATGCTAATTGGTATATGAAAGTTCAGTACTATATACAAACTACACTAATCGTTGATTTGGTTTTAAATAAGAAAAGATAAATCAAAATATAAAAATTCGGTTCTGTGTTTATCCGAAAAGTTAGTGTCTTTTTATACACTACGTTTCATATACAAGACCGTTAGGCACAATTAGTTTACAAGATGAAAATTAGAGATTGGAATAAAATAAAGTTTTTAAAAAAATCCAAAATTGAATGGCCTTGTCCAAACTGTTACAGTTCCTCATTAAAAATTGAGAAGGATAAATTTCATTCTACTGAAACTGCAAATTCTTTAGATTCTCGCAGTCACGAATATTGGGAAATAGAATGGTTGCATCTTATTTTTAGCGGAATTTTAAAATGTAATAGCTGTGGTGAAACTATAACAATGACTGGCTATGGAAACGTAGAACATGTCCATTATTATGATCAAGTTACGGACGAATATGAAGAAGCTTTAATTGAAGAATTTATCCCAACTTTTTTTCACCCAACTTTAAAAGTTTTTCGAATTTCGGATAATTGTCCGGAATTAGTCAAAAATGAAATAATTGACTCCTTTAAACTATTTTGGTTTGACTTACCATCTTGCGCTAATAAAATAAGAACTTCACTTGAATTATTATTAAATGAGCAAAAAGTGAATAAAATAATCACTACTAAAAAAGGTAGGAGAAGGTTAAAACTTCACGAACGAATTATTGAATACAAGAAAAAAAACGAACAAGTTGCCGATTTTCTTTTAGCCATAAAATGGATTGGAAATACAGGTAGTCATGTTGGAAAGTTAGAGCGGAATGACCTTTTAGACGCTTACGAACTATTGAATTTCTCATTGAGCAAACTCTTTGACAACAAGGAAACTGAATTAGAAAAGTTACAAAAAGAAATAAATAAAAGGAAAGGTGTTCGAAAGAAAACTGTGAAAAAAAAAAGAAAATAACTGTGCCTAACACTATAGGACGATTAGTGTTTAATCGAAAGGCCATTATCTAATTGCTAAGATCGCTAAATATAAAATTTGACGTTTATAAAAGAAAAGATAAAAGCAAAATATTTATATTTAGCTAAGTAATAAACCGAAACGATAGTGCTTATCTCCTGCCCTACGTTTTTTAGACAAACTGACGTTGTATAGCATTAGAAAAAACATATGAAATACATATTTTTAGATACTAACATTTTTTTACATTTTCAAGATTTTGAAAAAATTGACTGGTTATCTGAATCATTTTCTAAAGCCTGTAAATTGATTATTCCACCTGTAGTAATTGATGAATTAGACGAAAAAAAAATAGGTACCAACAAAATCGGAAATCGTGCGAGAAACATACTCAATCGATTTGAGCAACTAGCTGAAATAGAAGATGTTAAAATCAAAGAAAATATTGAGTTTGAAATTCTTTTATCAAAACCAAATCGCGAAATTTACGAAACAAACAATTTAAACTTCGACGAGAAAGACCATCGACTTATAGCTAGTCTAATTCAGTTTAGCCAAGAAAATGATTTAAAGGAAATTCTATTATGCTCAAATGACATTGGTCCAAGATTAAGAGCAAAAATGTATGGAATTAAATCGTTAAAATTAGATTCTAAATACTTAATACCAAATCAAGTATCTGAAGAAGAAAAAAAGATTAAGAAACTTGAAAGAGAAAATCAAATATTAAAAACAAGAATCCCCAAGCTAGATGTTTTATTTTTAAATGAAAATAAATATCAAAAAATAAAAGTTCCTAAAAGAGATTATTCAAATTTTGAAGACTTTAAAACTCAAAAGTTAAAAGAAATCAAGATAGAAAACCCTTATATGGAACATAATGAGCATATAGGGAATCTATTAACTCAACTAGGTCCTTTATTCTCTTCTAAAATTAATGAATACAACAATAATCTAGATGAATTCTATTCTGAATACGAAAACACATTAGACAAAATATTTGAATATGAAAAGAAAGAGTTATTGTCTTTCAATATTCAACTAATAATCAAAAATTCTGGAAATATTCCAGCAGAAGATATTGATTTACATCTTCATTTTCCGGACGGTTTTGAGTTAATTGAAAGTTCAGAAAAAGAAGAATACCCATCTTTACCAGAACCACCATACAAACCAAAAAATGCTTTTGATTTTGGACATTCAGCATTTCCGATGTCAACATCTTTTCACAATCAGATAACACCAATCACATCATTGAATTTAAATTCACCAAGTATAAAAAAGACGAATAGTTATGATGTTGATTTTAGTAGAAAAAACTTAAAACACGGATATTCAGAGCAGTTAGAGGAATTAACAATCATCTTTGATTCTAATTCTAGCATTAATAATTTTCAAATTGATTACGAATTGAGTTCTGCAAATATGCCAGAGAAATTGATTGGAAAATTAAATGTTCTATTCGAAAAATAACGCTCTACAACAAAGATGTGTATAAAACATAGCTAGTAATTGCTAAATAGAAAGATTTATGCTTATTTGCAAAGACAGCCAATTTTTTAAATTTGGATTTTAAGAATGATATGTTAAAAACAAAATATAAAAATTCGGCTCGAGTTCAATCGAATGGACAGTGCTCTTTTTTTACGCTACTTTTCATATACTCGACCGTTACTTGAATAAAATTGACTAAAATTAAATATGATTTTTGAACATAGAAATCATTGCCAACCACAAGATGTATTTGATGACCCAAATCAAAGACAATGCATTTATTGTAAAGAAAATTTACTAGTTATAGATTTAAAACAAGATTATTGGTATATCGATGATAACGAAATATTGAATTCTCATTATTCCAATAAAGTGGAATTTATTAAAGAAACTGGTATAGATGAAGAGCATTACAATTTAGACTTAGCTTCAAAAGAATTTTATACTTGGCTAGAATATTGTAATACTTGTGGATGGTGGAGAATATTAAAGCAACTATTAGTAAATGCAGAAGCACATCAAATGTGGACAATGTTTTTTGGATCTAGTGGAACTTTAAGAAATCTGGATATTAGTGATATAAATACTCCTATTCAAGAAGCTACGAAATACTTAATAGCTAAATATGATAGTAGATTTGATATCAATCCTAAATTATTTGAAGATGTAGTAGGAAATGTATTCAAAGGCATAGGATATAATGTACACGTTACTGGTTATAGTAATGATGGCGGAATAGATATTGTTCTTGGTAATTCTTCAGAAAAAATGATTGGCGTACAAGTAAAGAGATATAAAAACAAAATCAAAGTAGAACAGATTAGAGCATTCGCTGGGGCATTACTACTTAATGGATATAAAGATGGAATCTTTGTAACAACATCCGACTACCAACCTGGTGCAATTAAAGCATCAGAGGTATTCAAAACAAAAACATTTCCTATAAAATTAATGAATTCGGACAAGTTTTATGATGCCTTAAAAATTTCCCAAAAATCAAATTCTGACCCTCAATATATTATAGAAATGATTAATGAAAATAAAATTGATAGTTTAAAATATTATGGATGGAGTCAACCAAACGCAAGTCTTTAGTTGAACCTAAATAAAAACACCTTGTCAACTTTTTGTATGACAAGAATGTGGTGTGATTGGCTGATATTTGTTTTGTCATAAAAACAGATACCATGCACCAAAACAATGAGCAGCTTATCATCGATTTGATACAACAAGATCTAAAACATTGCCAATTGGTATACGGCTTAGCGCAATTGGGATTAGAGGGATCAAATACACATCATCTAGAGATATTAGAAATCATTTACCAGCTTATGCATATCCCCAGTGAGAAAAAAAACGATTACCTGGCCGAGACCTATGCCGCTTTTATGAGTATGGCTACCGATTATGACATCACCCCTCTGGGAGAATCCCTGCGCCCCCTGGCAAAACAGTGTTATCATCGGTTAAAGTATCTTATAGAATTGGTGTGATTGTACCCTTCGAGAGCCCATCATATTATCGTTTTCAAATGCATCTCGATACACGCTCGTTCCTCACGCACTCGATGTGACGTAGCGTGTTTGCCCGTCAGTTCGAGTGGTTTTTCGTAATGTAATGGAGAAAAATTGTATCGAGAACCAGTTCAGCAGAACTATCGAGAACCTTTTTAATCAAAAACTCTTTTTAGCAAGGTTAGGAAGAGCATCATAATCATTGTTTATTAAAGCTTCTTTCTTTGCTCTTGACCATTTTTTAATCTGTTTTTCTGTATCTATTGCCATAGTGATATTTGTAAACTCACATTTAAAAACTAATTCAACAGGTCTTCTTTTATATGTATAACAATCTTTATAAAAGCCTGATGAGTGCTGAAACAGTCGTAGATTTAAATTTGATGTAACTCCTGTATAATAGGAGCCATCAGAGCATTTTAAGATATAGACATAAGATAATTTCATTGTCATAAATATATGGTTTTTCGTATAGCATTGCATCTCGATACATTTTTTATACGCTATGCTTCAAAAAAACACTCGATCCCGAGGAAAATTCGGGATAAACTATGACGTAGCGTTTGTGTTGTGACGTAGCGTGTTTACCCGTCAGTTCGAGTGGTTTTTCGTAATGTAATGAAGAAAAATTGTACTTCGGCAAGCTCAGCAGGACTATCAAGAACTCATCATATTATCGTCTTTAAAAATGGATCCCAGCCTACGCTGGGATGACAAGTTGTGGTGTACCCTGAGGTATCATACTAAGCTGTCGAAGCGTACCCTTCGAGTGTCTCAGGGTACGTGAGTACGTGTTTTTGATTACTCATACCGTGCCCTGAGCGTAGCCGAAGGGCACAATCCTAACAAAATCAAAAAGTTAGCTAAACCTTTCTTAAAAAAATCCCAGTTCCGAAAAATGAAACTGGCATCCTATATTCTTGTGTTATAAATATTTATAAACCATAAAATATAGTAAACATGGCATTAGAAAATTTAATTAGTGTAACCTTTACAGAAGACGAATTAAACAAATTAACCCAGGGGATCCATACCATAAAAGAGGTACTCTTGGGTAAAACGGTAAATCTTACTCCCGAGCAACGGGCACAATACGGGCGTATCGCCAATCAAAACAAACTTATCGTAGATAAAGCCAAAAACTATATGGAGCAACATCCTACCTGGATTCCTAATTTTTTGGATAAAGAAGAGTTTGATCGCGATTATACCACTCGTAAACAAATAGAATCGCATGTACAGCAGTTAGAATACCTGGCACAACAACTACTAGACACCAAAACTTTGCTAGATCACGATAACTACTCTAATGCATTAAGTTTTTATCGTATGATGCGATACCTGGCTGGTGAAAATGAACCGGGTGCCAAACCGGTTTACGAGGATATGAAAGTACTTTTTAAGAGAAACGGAGCGACTCCTAAAGAAACCGATACAGAAGTATAACTCGAAGCCTTATCAAGGTGCTTGTAAGGATCATTTAGATACATCAACGTATTAAAATCATAGCTCGAACTACCACACAAGGTGACTCGAAGAGGTACCGAAGTGCTTCGAAGGATTAAAAAGGTAGTTCGAGCTACCTTTTTTTGGATCATCACCCATCGATGTATCAAAAAAAAGCCTTAAAGTATCGCTTTTAGTCTGTAATCTATCGCTTCGAAAGATCAATGTACGGCTTCGAAGCGCTATTGTATCAACTCGAAGCATTACAATATCAACTCGAACTACCTTTTGATACATTCGACCCCATGTCGACAAGGGGGTACCTCCCTTGGTAGAGGTTGTGTACTCTTCGAGAACCTCAGGGTACATACCTGTCAGTTCGAAGGGTACAACCTTAAAAATAAAAAAGCATCTACTGTAACGGTCACCTTTCTAATGTGTCCAAATGATAAAGCAGGTACTATTATTAACAAATAAAGAAACTTTATCATGTACAAAACACATTTCAAATTACTAATGATCATACTAGTATGTATGACCTCGACGATTATTAACGCTCAAACAAAAAAGGAAAAAAAGATGACAACAGCACAGAAAAATGTAGTAAAAACTATCGAAAAAATGACAGAAGCCTTTCAAAACAAAGATATCCCCGCAGTTATGGCCAGTTATGAGCCAAATGCAGTAGTGGTATTTGAGCCCGAGACTCCCATATCTGATGCAAGGGTTTTACAAGAAATGTTTACCAAAATGTCTATGGTAAATCCTATTTTTACGTATAGTGGACACGAGGTCTTTATCACCGGAAATATCGCTACCCATATTGCTCCCTGGCAAATGACCGCAAAAGCACCAGACGGCACAGAAATCAAACAAAGTGGATTATCTGTTGCTATTTTAAGAAAGCAAAAAGATGGACAATGGTTAATGATATTAGATAATCCGCACGGTCAATATCTAATGGAAAAATAGTATATTTCTCATAAAATGCTGTCCTTGTGAATGCAAGGACAGCATTTTATATTGAAAGCAGTGTAAACTTTTTTCAAAAAACACAAAATGACAAAAAAATCATATACTATAAAAACTTCGGATTCTGAGTTGATAGCACAATCACTTGCTGGTCATAAGATCGCCCTCGAAAATCTAATTAAAAAACATCAGGATTGGATTTATAATGTTGCCTTATCATTTGTAGGAGATAAAGATGAAGCAGCAGACTTGACACAAGAGGTATTAATAAAAATTGTGACAAAATTAGACTCATTTAAACAAAAGAGCCTTTTTAAAACATGGGTATATCGTATTGTAAAAAATCACTTCTTAAATATGAAAAGAGGAAAATACGAAATCAATTCTCCCACATTTGAAGAATTTGGGCAAGGACTTGATCAATTACCAAATGAGTCCCTTTCTGACTATTCGTTTGAGGTCGAAAACAAACTTTTGGTAAAAGAAGCAAAAATAAGTTGCATGAAAGGAATGCTATTATGCCTTGATCGTGAGCAACGAATGATTTACATCATAGGGGAATTGTTTGAATTTACAGACACTATAGGTAGTGAAATCATGGAAATCTCTAAAGAAAATTTTAGAGTTAAACTACATAGAGCAAAAAAGAATCTATATAGTTTTATGGATAACAAATGTGGGCTTATAAAAAAAAGTAATCCATGCCGTTGTGCGAGAAAAACGGCAGGGTTTATAAAAATGGGATTTGTTGATCCCGTACATCTACATTTTCAGAAAAATACCATTACTACCATCAATACTGTAATTGATAAGAAACTAGAAACTTATGATGATGAGGTATTAGTACAGTATAAAGACCTGTTTCAAGAACATCCGTTTTTACAAAGCCCCGACAAGCTAAAATCTATAAAGAATTTACTTTCTTCAAAAACCATAAAAGAAACCTTTAATCTCGAATAAGCCTGTTTTAATATGTCTGCAAAGACAGTGAAGTACCCTTCATCTACGTCTGTCCTGAGCCCTTCGATAAACTCAGGACAGGTTTATCGAAGGGCTCAGAGTACATGCCCGTCTGTTCGAGTGGTTTTTCGTAATGTCCTCTCGACTACGCTCGAGATGACAGGAGAAAAATTATATCGAGAACCAGCTTAGCAGAGCTATCGAGAATTCATCATATCATCGTTTTTCAAATGCATCTCGATAGGTCTGCTGAGTCCTTGCCGAAGTATCGAATCACTCGATCCTGAGGAAAATTCGAGACACGTTATGATGTAGCCTGGCTACCTGGCCAGTAGTTCTGGTTCTTATTTCTTTTTTGGGGGGAGTTCGACTTCTCCGTTTGGGTGAATCCTACAAATAACTTTACTTAATTGATCAATTAAGTTTATAACAAATACTACAGGACCATCTTTAGGTAACTTTTGAAATTCGTCGCTATTGGAAATTGATGTAAGTGCTGCTAAAACTGCAGAGCCAGCTTTTTCGATACACTTCTCAATATACTCTTCATCGTCACTGGCAAAATATTCGCCTTTGTCATCTAGAGGAAAAAATGATTCTAAATTTATGCCTCCGCAAGCACTAAATGACTCCCCTTCTGATCCTCCGCCATATCCCATAAATTCTAAATCAGGAGGAGAGGTAATTTCTCCCTGAGCAGAAAAAATAATTTTCGAAACTGGTCGTAAAGGATCATATCCAGTGTATTCTGAATTTCCAAATAAACTTAAAGATTCCAAAAGTTCGTTTTTTAATTGCTCATGTATTTCATTAGCATGATTATTCTCCATAATTTTAGTAGTACCTTTTTTGAATTTAATATTAGTGTGCTCTCTTGATTGTCCAAAATAACTTATAAATTTTATTTCTTATTACACTGTTTTCAGTGAAATTTGGGGATCGTTATGTATCAAAACAGCCTTTACAAATTGGTATGTATAAACTTAGCATACTGCATTTATACGGTAGTTATAATGCATCAAAATGATTTCCCTAATTAAAAGTATGGTTTCACTCAATACTATTGTCGAAGGGTACAAAATATAAAAATCCGACTCTGTGTTTAATCAAAAATGTAGTACTTTTAATTCTTATGCTAATCATGACCTATACATTAACGGTAATTAAAGAATGACAGAACAATTTCACATATTAAACGGAGACTCCCTTAAAGAACAATTTCCTGAAAGTATTAAGGGAAGCATCATTATAGCCAGAGAGTGCCTGGTTGATGGAAATGTAAAAGGAAAAACCCTAGACAAACTACTTGACTCGCGAGCTAAATTTCTTAGTCAGAATTATGGCGGAACCGAACAGGGATATTATCAAAAGGTAGTTCCCGAATTTCATAAAATCATAGCCATTAATAGCAACTCTGATATTAATCTCTGGTTCGAGGATGATTTGTTTTGCCAGGTGAATTTTTGGTTTGTAATTAACCTCTTGTATAAAGAAGGTAAAAGTTCTAGAATTTTTCTTGTGAGACCTCGAACACATACACAATATGGCTTTGCTGGACTAAAGAAATCCGAACTTATATCGATTTATGAGGACAGGGTGATGCTAACAGAATTAGATAAAATCTCAAGCCTTTGGGAATCCTATCAGGACAATGATACCAAAGCACTACTTAGCACGGCACTACAGCTTAAAGACAACTACCCATTTATACTTGCTGCAGTAAACGCTCATATAGAACGAATACCATCTAATGAGAATATGGGCAGACCGACCCAATCTCTTATTGCAATAATGAAAGATATAGGAACAACCGAATTTGGCCCTGTGTTTAGGGAATTTAACAAAAGAGAAAGTATTTACGGATTTGGAGACTTACAGGTAAAAAGACTTTATGACGAAATACTAAACAAACACTTATAAATACCTACAAACGGATATATGTGTACAAGTATGCATATACTATGGATGTAACTAATTTGAGAAACTAAATAATGAAAATAGATAAAGTAAAAAATTATAATCAAAAATTACTTGCTGTTTTAGGAACAATTGGAGCGATATTTTTAGTGGTCGCTTTAATTGCTTTTATTTCAATTCTAATTCAAGAATATAGCAGATCTAACTATCATGATCCTGAAACAGGCATCTTATCTAACGAAAAAATTGAAAAACTACAAAAGGAGAATAAAAGAGAACAAGTAATCTCTTACGAAACCCCTAAATTAATAGATACTTTAAATTCTATTTATATTATTCCTGTTTCCCACAAAACCTTGAATGAAAAAGAAAACATCAACGGGCTTCTAAATGCATTTTCTTACTCTGATGAATTTTATGAAAAACCAGATAGTAGATATTCAGGTGAGTTTTATGGGGCATTTAACAATGTCATTGTTTACAATCCAAATAATGGAAAAAACAACAAATTATTTGACGAAAGAGTAAACTTCAATGATATTAAAACGGAATATTTTGACAAAGAAATACTATTGTTAATAAAAGCATCTGAAAAAGACACTTATAAAGATGGAGTGATAAATTTAATGGATTTTAAATCACTTTATGTTTATTCATTTAGTCAAAAGAAAATGCAAAAAATCGGAATTGACGGAATGGATGTTTACAATTATAAATTCATTAATAATAGTAAAGATTTGATTATCAGATTCGGAATTGATAAAAATAATGATGGCCTATATGAGGAGTATAATGAGCCAACTTTAATCAAAAATTACGATTTTGAAAGTGGCCAATTAACAGACATAATTGACGAAAAAACAAGTTCAGATTTACAAAAAACCTTAGAAGGAACACAGAAATAATGAACGACAACAAAACCCAACAAGCAGATATATGTATACCCGTATGCATATATCATTATTCTGAATAATTATGATCAAAATGAAAAGAAAATATCCATATTTTGCTTTTTGCATTGTAGTATTGATAGCCATAGGATGTGCAAAAAAAGAAGTCAACAATATGCAAATAGATCATATTATACTGGCCATAAATGACCTTGATTTGGGCATTAAGCAATTTGAGGAATTAACCGGGGTAAAAGCTATATACGGAGGAGGGCACCCAAACAGTTATACGCATAATGCTATAATACCAATGAGCGATATGATTTATATTGAAATCCTGGCACCAAAGAATGAATTGGACACAATCCCCGAGTTTTTTAAAGACATGAATGTTTTAAAACCTATTGGTTTTGCCATAGCTACCGATACCATAGAATTTCTGGAAAAAACAATAGTAGACGCTCAATTTGAAACCAAAGGAATTGAAAATTGGTCAAGAAATAAACCCAACGGAGAGGAATTGAAATGGAAGCTATTACGGATAAGTAATCCAGGGGTAAACATTAATCCTTTCTTTATAAGTTGGTCTGATAAAACAACGCATCCTTCGGTTCAAAAGAACACGCTTTGTGTTTTAAAAGAATTTCAAATTAAAACTCCGCATAAGAAAGATATAACAGACATTTTATTAAGAAACAAATCAACGATTCCATTCATGAAGATGGAAGATAGCGATACAACGCAACTTAAAGTAACCATTAAAACCCCAAAAGGAGAGGTAATATTTAAATAAATTGCTTGTAAACAACAACAAAACCCAACAACACAGATTCACAATCTGTTAACGATAGTCATGCAAAAAAGTTCTCCTCCTTCTATATACATTACCATTGCCATATCAAAAAGATAATGGTAGCTTTGGGTGATTAAATAAATAAAACGCTTGTAAGCAATTACAAACACTTATAAGTGGGTATAAGTGAATTGGTTTGCATATACTATTGTTGGCAACAATTAAAAAAAATGAATAAAACAATACTAATATTACTGACTTTAATAACGATTCTATCTTGTGAAAAAGAAAAAACGACTGAAATAATTCTCATTGGAACTCTACATAATCCAGAACCCAACTTTAATTCAGAAATCCTCTTTGATATACTAGAAGACATAAAGCCGGATTTAATATTACTAGAAGGGGATTCCTCATTTTTCACCACTGATTTTAGGTTAAAAAAAGCCTTAAATAGTAATGAAACTATGGCATCTACAAAATATGCTGAAAAATACCCTATGACCAAATTAAGGCCCTATGGTTTTGAAGGTAGAATTCAACACAGAATAAATATTGGTTCTCGTCCCACTGATGGATTAACCACAAAACTTCTAGACAGTTTAAATAAAGCCAATTTATTATCTGCTTCAGAAGCTAATATTTTTAATAAATGGCAAGCTCTTATAGAACCGCTAAAAGTACTAGCCTCTAAATCTCCTGAAAATTTTAATAACCCAACAACAGATAGTATTTGTGCAGAAAGACAATATTATCAGTATAAGATGTTGACAAAAATAACAAATACAAGAGATGAGTTTGCAAACCGTTTTCATACTAAACCAAATGGACAAAAAATCAGTTATCGTGATGGATATCAATTAGCTGATGAGTTTTGGGATTTAAGAAATCAAACTATGGCTAAAAACATTATGAGAATGGCTGAACTAAACAAAGGAAAAAGAATTATCGTCACTAATGGGTTCATGCACCGTTATTATCTTATAAAAGAATTAAAAAGGTTGACCAAAGGAAAAAATATTATTTTAAAAGAGTTTTACGAAAAATAAAAAACTGTTGCCAACACCATATATGTGACCATAGCAGATGAGTGACCAATCGAATGGTTGTTGTATTTTTGGTAAGGTGCAATGCTTGCAGAAATGAAAATTCGCAACCAATGCGCAGAAAAACTCAACGCAAAGTAACAATTTACTCTACTACGACACATATATTAAACGTTATGCATAATAATTATGAAAAAACTATTATTTATAATTTTTATATGTTCAATAATTTCATGTTCTAACGGAATTCCAAAAATAATGGACGGAAATTGGATTATTACTGAAATGGAATTTAATGGAAAAAAGATATATCCAGAATCAATCTCTAATGGAATAGAAATAACATTTAATGTAACAGGATTTGAAAATGCTGAGAAAATCAAATTCCGAAATAATCGTTCTGAGGTTATCCTTCCGGGATTTAAAAGCGACAGAATGCATGTTGATTACATCAAAAATAACCAAGAAATTGAATTCAAATTAAGTGATAGTAACTACAATGATGAGATATTCAATTTTTCGAAAAAGGTTTTTCTTAATAGTTATAAGATACAAAAGGGTGAAAATGAAGGTGAGTTAATTTTGAAATCCAAAACGACGCTCTTAAAAATAATAAGCGAAGATGTTTTATTAGAGAACCAGGTTCAAAACATCTTCGATGGAATATAAACCATTAAAAAAATAAAATAAAATTAACTTTATCGATATCAATCAACATTTTATGAGAAACCAAATTATACTAGTAGCTTGTTCATTTATTTTTATTGCTTGCAACAAAAACGAAACCGCCCTAACCCTATCAAAACCTAAAGAGGTCAAAAAAATAGAAGGAGCATGGAAAATGGTATATGGAGAGATTAGAGAAGGAGATTCTGTAAAAATTAAAGACATGACTACCTCAGATTTTATAAAAATCATCGGTAAGGATCATTTTGCATTTTTTAATCAAGATCATACCAACCCAGATGGTTTTTATGGCGGCGGAGGCACTTATACTCTAGAAGGAAATACCTATACAGAAACATTACAATATTGCGCGGTAGAAGCCGTAAGAGGTCACAAATTTCCGTTTACCATAGAAATAAAAGGAGATACTCTTATTCAACATGGGCTGGAAGAGGTAAAAAAAGCCAACATAAAAAGGTATATTGTAGAAAAATATATTAGAAAGAATAAATAGTATCCTCTTTTTTGGGTCAATTACATGCTCTATAACCCGACAGCATGATAGCTTTGTGAGTAAATAAATCACTTGTAAACAACTATTAATAATTATAAACAGATATATGTGTACTGCCACATATGTAGTATTGTTAGGCAACATAAAAAAAAGAACATTGACATATCGCAAAACTAACCTTAAAACCATATGGCAACGCGCCAAGATTAGACCAATTTTATTACTTATTTCATTTCAAGGAATTGCATTTACATTGTTCCTTTTCATTCCCTTAGCTCTGATTGTGAACTCATTTAAAAGTGATTTACCTTATGTTGATAATGTAGAGAAAATAGAATCTAATGGGATTAAAGAAAATGCTATTTTAATCAATATAGAGTCAGTTAATAATATCACTATTAATGGTGATAATCCTCAAATTTTGACTTATGAATTTGAATTAAACGGAGAAAAAGAACAATCTAAGTTTAATGTTTTCGATCCTGAGAAAACTAATGAACTAAAGAAAGGTGATATAATTTCAATTAAGCATTTGGATGGAAAATCTATTCCAACCGAATTCGAACAATATTCCTTCGGTTTCGATTTTGTCTATTATGTCGCTTTGGTATTTTTATTAGTCGGGTTAGTTTTTTGCTATCTTCTATACTCTCGGATTAAGAAGGAAATTTATCTTTACAAAACTGGAAAAATTAAAGAGGGTAAAATAATTTCAATAAGCCACAATAAAGGATTTACATTTTCAAAATTTGGAATGTCGATGGATGTACATTATGAATATAAAAATAATGTCTCCAAATCGAGGTCTAATAATTTTGCCTTAACTAATAACAAATCAATTGGAGATACAATTAAAATTTTGGTTTCACAAGACGGAAAAACATCTTGCTTATATCCAGAATTAATTGCTAAAACCAATGGTTGGAAAGAAAATTATGTTGCCTAACACGGTGTATAAAACATAGTTAATAATTGTAAATCAAAACATAAAATTTGGCTCTGTGCTTATCTGAAATATAGTACTTTTAAAATTGCTACGTTTCATACACAAAAGTTAACAATAATTAAGATGGAAGAAAAGTTAAGTAAAGCTATCCTTTCTAGTGATATAGAATTTTTGAGATCTTATATAAATGAAGGAGGGCATTTTAATAAAATGACTCTTAAAGCCCCAGACGGATATGGAAAAAAACCACTTGAATTAGCTGTTTTATCACAAATTGACCATAATGGATTGGCTCAAATCACTACACTAATCATAGAAAACTCTGATATTGAAGAGCAAGCAGAGGTATTAGTTGCTCTCGCTTCTGAAGATAAAGGGTTGAAAGGAGTAAACATACTTTTAGAGAGTGGAGTATTTGTCGATGTATTACATAATGATCAATCAGCTCTTCAAAGGGCAACAGGCAATAGTAATGTAAAGATGGTGCATCTTCTATTACTTCATGGTGCCGATCCTAATAAAAAAGGAGAATATGGAACTGCTTTAGAACTTGCAGAGGAAATGTACTATGAACCCGCATATTTGGGTATGATGGAAGCCTTTTTAAAAGGTCAGCCAAAATCTCCATTCGATTTCATTGATAAAGATAAAGTAAAAAAACGATTGACTACCTGGGCTATTTGCTTAGAAAATTTTGGAAAAAACCACAAGGATCAAACGTTTTACGTTTTAGCAATTAATGGTGGTAAATTAATAGCCAATTCTGAAGAAGCTTTTCAAGCTACTCTTAAAACGTATCAAGATCAATTTCCTAGTTATAGCCAACAAGAAAAGATCTATTCTTTAAAGTATAGCCCTGGAGATTTTTCTTTTCATCAAATTGAAAAAGAAATAGAAAATGCTATAGAAGACCATAAAGTGGCTATAGATTTTTCATTTATGGAGCCACTAGAAAATGATAATAGAACCGAAGAAGATCTACTAATAGAGGGGTTATTAAAAAATAAGCAAGTATATACTCAAAATATAAATATAACCAATGATTTTAGGATTATTGCTCCTGGTCATTCTTATTAAGAAAACAATTGCTAACATTATATAAGCAAAAAGAAAACCAGGCAACGTGGATTTGAAATCTGTGCACTACAATAACACATCATCTAAATAAAAATCTTGGCAGGTATAAGTTTTATGATATGTATGTACCGCATTGGTATACCACATTTGATAAAAACCGTATACCTATTAAAAGTCGACGTTTGATATTTAAAATTGGACACTTACTAATTTAGAATTTGAGACTACATCAGTAACCAATAGATTTGAGAAATAATCTAAACCGATTGAAAATATGAAAACCAAAAAAACCCTTTCGACCCTACTAACCTGGTTACCTTCATTAATCATAGTATTGTTTTTTATCCCGAACGCTTTAGATAAAATCCTTAATTCGAATCAAACAGAAAAAATTGTTTCGAATACTGCTGTAATGATAATTGCAGGAATATATCTACTAATTGCGGTAGTCCTGTTTTTATATAACAAAACCGTTCTTATCGGCACTACCCTTTTAGCATTTTATATGACGTGTATAGTATGTATTCATATGTATAAAGGGAAACAGTATGAGGTTACCATCCTAATTGTTATGGCCACAATATTTGCATCGTATATTAGAAAACCACAACTATTTCATCAAAAATAAAATGATCTAATAGATAAAAACGAATGCTTAATTTAAAGCACAGAATTGATAATTGAAAACTAGCAAATCAGGCACAAAAAAAACGTAGTACAATAACGTATTCTCATTGCTTTAATTTTCCTCACAGAAAATCAAAGGGAGTGAGTTTTACAAGTTTATTTCCAAGTAACGAAACCATATACAAATACCTTGGGTGTAATCAACCAGTTCAAACTTGAAAGCCAAAAAATAAGAGTGCTTGATTTTTAGATAATTAAATCATTACAAGCGTTAATTAAATCACAAAATCACTTGTTTTCTCTAAATGACAAGTAACACATCTAAAATTAATGACATCAATTAATAGTATTAATAATTTA
This sequence comes from Aquimarina sp. EL_43, assembly GCF_943422735.1. NCBI lineage: Bacteria > Pseudomonadati > Bacteroidota > Flavobacteriia > Flavobacteriales > Flavobacteriaceae > Aquimarina > Aquimarina sp. EL_43. The sequence goes on from NZ_CALSBR010000001.1 coordinate 428,479, forward strand.
AATTAAAAATTATGTTAAAAAACATTTCAAGTTTAGGTGTAGTCTTAAAAAAATCAGAACAACAATCTATCAGTGGTGGATTTGGAGGACCGGTATCATGTAGTGCCACTCCAACCTTTTATAATGGACAATGCTGGCTCTGTGGTATACCAACTAATCCTAATGAATGTAATTAAACTTAATTTAAAAGCGGGCTTTGTTCCGCTTTTTTATTTTTTATCACTGTCCAGCTCTAAACCCGACAGCGCTGATTTGCAATCCGTATAATATAACACTCAACATCTAAATAAAAACCTTAAAACTTCACCAATTGCGGTAATGATATCACAAAAAAGTTCTTCCCCTGCCATATACATTACCATTGCTATATTAAAAAGATAATAGTAGCTTTGGGTAATTAAACAAATAAAGTACCTGTAAACAATTGATAAACAAACACAAACCAGTATACATGTACTGGTATACACATACTATTTGTTGTAACTCATGTAACTAATAGATTAAAAATGGATAAAGCATTACAAACTATGATTGACAACATGCCTGAAAAAACAGGTAAGTCATTAGATGAATGGAAAGCAATTCTTAAAGAAAAATCCTTTACTAAACATTCTGAAGGAGTTAAGTTTTTAAAGACAGAACATAATGTGACGCATGGGTTTGCTAATACAATTGTAACTTTATCCAAAGAAGAAAATAACTCTCCTGATGATTTAGTGGGCGCCCAATATAAAGGGAAAGAAAATCTGATTCCGATTTATAAGAAACTAATTGACTATGTTACATCATTAGGTTCTGATATAACCATTACCCCGAAAAAAGGAAGTGTTAGTATTATTAGAAAAAGACAATTCGTTTTAATTAAGCCGGCTACCAAAACAAGAATTGACTTGGGGTTTAAACTAAAAGACAAACCAACTACAGATAGACTTGAAAACTCTGGGCCATTCGGAACAATGTGCACGCATAGAGTTCGGTTATCCGAAGAGTCAGAAATTGACAAAGAATTAAAAAACTGGATCTCTGAAGCTTATGAAAAATCGATATAAAGCTGGATACAACAATACCTATAAAGCATAGGCCTAACCCGACAGCGCAGATTTGCAATCTGCGCAATACAAGGCATCTATGTACTGGTGCATACACCAATGTTATGTTCAATTTAAATCAGCTTAAAACAATCCTATGAATAAGATTTTATTGACAATATTGACAATTGCTTTAGCTGGGTTTTATACCTCTTCAAATGCACAGTTGCGAGAAGGAAATGATCTTCAAACTATAATTAACGAATTTACAGACAGAATAAAAAAAGACCTAGAGGATGATAATGTTAAGGGGAATATCTCAATTGCAATAGTAAAAGGAGATTCAATTATTTGGTCTGGTGCTTATGGATTAGTAGACATTAATACTAATACAAAGGCTGATTCCACTACCATTTATCGTATAGGTTCAATCTCTAAATCTTTTACTGCCTTTCTTATGATGCAATTGGTTCAAGAAGGGACAATTGAATTAGATGAGCAGATAGAAAAATATTTACCCGAAATAAGTGAATTAAATGGTTATTCAGATTCAACAAAAATCACTTTCTTACAACTAGCTAGTCATACTTCGGGCTTAATTAGAGAACCCAATTTAGAAAAAGCTGCTTCTGGCCCCATTGAGGAATGGGAAAGTAAAGTTTTAAAGTCTATTCCAAAAACATCATTTCAATCAAAACCAGGAGAGAAATATAGTTATTCGAATATTGGTTTTGGAATATTGGGATTAGCACTATCCCGTGCAGCAAAAAAGTCTTTCATCGAATTGGTTAAGGATAAAATATTCAACCCTCTCAACATGAACAACAGCTATTTTATTGTACCCAAAAATAAGATTGTTAATCTAGCAAAAGGCATGAAGCATAAATCAATAGGTGAAATTAATACTCAATCCAAATTAGAACATAAGGGTCGAGGATATAAAGTACCCAATGGCGGTATTTATTCAACTCCAAATGATTTGGCAAAATTTATTGCTTGCAATATGGGGCTTGTAGAAATACTAAGCCAAAAAAATTTGGCTATAATGCAAAGAAACCACACTCCAAATGGGAATTACGGCTTAGGCTTTTTCCTGTATCAGGATAATACAATTTCAACAGTTGGACATGGTGGAGGAGTTGCCGGGTACACTTGCTCACTTCAATTTGAAAAAGAAAGTCAATATGGGGTGATCCTGATGAGAAATTACAATCGTGGTAATACTAAGCTAAATGCATCATCATTAGAGTTGATTAGAAAATTGAAAAACAATTAAGAAACAAACCACAAGATTAAAAACTATTTTAGTGTAAACACTTAATCTTTAACTTGTGTAAACCATATATCTTAGCGAACATTTGTGCTTCGCTATCGTTAATTTCAAACTTAATCTTACATTATGAAGATAAACAGATTACAATTTTCAATAGATATTAAGGCAGAGAAAACGAAGATTTGGGACGCATTATGGAAGGATAACTACTACCGTGATTGGACTAGTGTATTTTTTGAAGGTTCTTATGCTATTACCGATAATTGGAAAGAAGGCAGCAAGGTAGTATTCCTTTCTCCTGATCAAAATGGTATCTACAGCATCATCGAAACACACATTCCTAATAAAATCATGAGGTTTAAGCATATCGGAAATGTCATAAAGGGAGAGGAACAACCTATTGATGATGAAACAAAAGCCTGGTCGGGCGCTACAGAAATTTATACCCTTACCAGTGGAGCAGACAGTAACACCCTTAATGTTGAAATAGATGTCCTTGATGAGCATCTGGACTTTATGAAAACCACATTTCCAAAAGCACTGGAAAAGGTAAAGGAGAACTGCAGTTAAAAACGTGTATAATACATTGCAACTCGTTTTGTATATACCGAGATGTATACACCCTCAAAAGCATTCTACTTGATTCAGACAACGTATATTTGTAATTCATGCAATACATGTCTAGATATATTTAATTACTTCGATTCGTATACTTGGCGATATCATATCCTCTATGAAATTCAAAATCTCAAATAATAGAAAGGCTGGACTTTTCCGATTAACGCAGTGGGAGATTTATGATAGGTTAGTAGAAGGTGTTCCTACTCAAAGTTATAATAACAGAGAAATAGAAAGGATAAAAACAGATTTGAGAAAAAGGTGGAAAAAAATACCTGTTCATGTTATAGAACCTAAACAAGAAATCAAATCAGAATGGATCAATAAAAAGGGAGAAAGGCATCAAGAATTACCCAAAATCGTATGTATTGGTTGGTTTAGATATGAAGAAATTAATGATCTAGAAAATAGTTCAACACTAGTAATTGTTTGGTTTCAGAATAATTATGCTTTACCTATTAGCAGAGAAAATCTCAATGCAATTACCAATTTGGATTGGGATCGCCTATCTATCCCCTATTCACATTAATAATAACAAACCAAAAAAAACGACAACGTGCATTTGCAATCCGTGTAACACAATACTCAGCGCCTACATAAAATGATAAATGTGAGCGCTATATTATATAAAAACACAGATTTGTCTATGGTTTTGTAACTTTACTCTGTTACGACATAAATATTAAACGTAATGCACAAGCCCGACTTAGAATGAAGATATTAACTAAGGGAAAATATTATGGAATAAAGGATTCTGAAAAATCATTTGGTGGGATTCTGCTATCGCAATACGATTATAAAAAAGATAGAACAGACTGGCACTACCACGAAAACCCATATTTCTGGTATGTTCTAAATGGTCATATGATGGATTGTAATAAGAAAGTGAAGACCTTGTGCCCATCAGGAAGTTTAATGTTTAATAATTGGCAAGAAGTTCATTATGGCTCTAAACATTCTAAAAATGCTAATGGTTTTCATTTAGAATTTCAAAAAAAATGGTTGGATACTAATGGAATAGATTTGGATTTACTTGAAGGGAGTCTATTAATTCAAAACCCGCAAGTACATTTTCTTTTTGCAAAATTATATTATGAATTTATAAACTCTGATCAATACAGCGAAGTTTCAGTAGAAGTTCTATTATTACAAATTTGTGAAGCATTAAGTGGGTTAATAGAAACCAATCTCAAAAATATTCCTAACTGGATAAATGATCTAAAAGAATTACTTCATTTCGATAATTCAAACCTTAGCTTGCAATACCTTTCGGATCAACTAGGAGTACATCCCGTTCATATCTCAAGGGCAGCCCCAAAATATCTCTCTACAAGTCTTGGAGAGTATGTAAGGCAACATAAATTAAAGAAAGCTATACCTCTACTGCTCGACCCAAATAACTCGTTGACTAAAATTGCATATCAAACAGGTTTTTCTGATCAAAGCCATTTTAACCGCGTCTTTAACTCCTATTTTAATATGAATCCCAGTTTCTACCGAAAAGAATTACATAAAAAATAGCAATGTTAATCTGATACAATTTTTGTAAATACCGATATGTTACTTTTGAACCCAATTAAAACTTAAATTATGTTTAAAAATTTAACGTTATCACTCTTGTTATGTTTCTCATTTTTCACAAGCTGTGCTCAACAAAATATAGTAGATTTTATAGGAGAATGGGAAGGAAAAACAACGAACAAAGACGCCCTTAATCTAGACATAATCGTTAAAAAACTGAGTGAAGAAGATGCCGTTTTTACACTTTCAAATAACAAAGAAATTATAACGAAAAAATTCAAATTTGATAATAGAATCAATCTTGCATTAGGTGATAACCTTATTTTTAGTGGAATAGTTAATGACGGGCAATCAGAAATAAACGGTTTTATGAAATCAAAGAGATATTTGTACCCTGCTAAACTCTATAAAAAAGGAAACCACTTTGAAGGGAAATGGAATCTATCAGTAATTCATTATCTACAGCCTCAATCTTTGCGTTTAACGATAAAAGAAGGTGGTGGATCTGATGATGAATATCGAGCTTATCCAATCCTTGGAAGTCTCTGGTGCAATAATTTTAAGAAAAAGAATAATTCTATTTCATTTACAGATTCTAATACAGGCCTTGAATTTGAAGGGCTATTAAAACCCTCTGAAGTTGTATTAAATATTAGTCTAGAAGGGAATTTTATTACAAAAACATCATTTAAAAAAATCACAAAGCATAAAAAGACTGCTTCAATAGATAAGAATTCTCAAATAAATGACGGCTGGGAGTTATCAAAAAATGGATTAGTACTACAAAAAATGGAAGAAGGTATTCGTAACGATAGTCTAGTCGGAATAGAGGGAGTACTCATTGCAAAAAATGGTAAAATCACTTATGAAAAATATTTTGGAGGTTTCAATGTTAATATTCCGCATGGTATGCGTTCTGCCTCAAAGAGTATCTCATCTGCCATCATCGGTATAGCTATTGATGATAAAATTATAGAGAGTGTCGACAAAAAACTATATGATTTTATCCCTCAAGAATATCAGTATACAAAAGATGCCTTAAAATCCAAAATTACCATCAAAGACTTATTGACGATGAGTTCTGGATTAGATGTAAATAACAAAGCATATGAAGAGTACTACCAAGAATCAAATAATTGGTTAAAAACAGTACTTGAAGCACCTATGGTAAAAGATCCTGGAACTTATGCCGATTATGGGTCTGCAAACCCATTTTTACTTGGCGTTTATTTAAGTAATCGATTAGATGTACCCTTAGAATTTTATATGGCTGATAAGCTTTTCTCACCTCTGGGAATTACAAATTACATATTGAATACCGACGATACAAAAGCCATACCTTATTTTGGAGGTGGGTATCATTTAACCCCAAGGGATATGCTTAAGTTTGGGCAACTTTATCTAAATGAAGGTGTATGGAATAGCAAACGAATTATTTCAGAAAATTGGATAAGAGAGTCTTTCAAGAAACATACAAGATTGCAGGATAGAAGAGATAAAAATGAATATGGTTATCTATGGTGGCATGACACTTATATCATCAATGAAGAAGCAATTATATCTATTGAAGCACGAGGCGCAGGAGGGCAATTCATTTTTATAGTTCCAGCGCTGGAATCCGTAGTTGTGATAACAGCAGGAAATTATAGGAATAGGAAAGGTAATCAATCACGTGAGATATTTGAAAAGTATATTCTTCCTGCGTTGTTGAATTAAAAAACCAGTACATAATAAAGTATTAATTAATTGAGCATAGTATTTAAAATGCATTTCGACCTATGTACCGAAGTGTACACGCACTCGATCCCGAGAGAATATCTTTAACGTACCCTGAGCCCTTCGATAAACTCAGGACAGGCACGCCGAAGGGTATATGTTTATTAGCTCGGATGTGATATACCGTACTATAGATATCCTGTAATTCTAAACTTGATCCGGAATCCAGAATCCCGCATTTCAAAAAGTGGACCCCAGATCAAGTCTGGAGTGACAAGTTATACTGTACCCTGAGGTTCTCGAAGGGTACGATATAGGTTTTTAAAGATATAAACGACAACAAAATTCATAACAAATTCACAATTAACAGAGGTTACACCCTTTACCAATCTACCTTTAACCTTACTTTCACATATGCCGGTTGCTTATTTTATTACCTTCCGCCGATTAAAAATTCTTCACATGCTCAAAAATACATTTAGATTGCTTCTATGCTTAGTAGTAATCACCACTAGTGGTTGTTCTGTTCTTCAACCCAAAAAAGGAAAAACCCCTACGGCCGATGCCAAAAAACTTGGCAAAGACAAAGATAAGATTAAGCCTTATAGCGAAGTCATTACCGAAAAGGCCAAAACCGACAAAGGTTTATTTACCGTTCATAATATAGACAGTAAATACTATTATGAGATCCCGGATTCGTTGTTTAATCGGGAGATGCTTATGGTAACGCGTATTGCCAAAACCGCTACGGGGATTGGTTTTGGTGGCGGAAAACAAAATACCCAAGTATTGCGTTGGCAACGAAAAAACAAGCAGATATTACTTCGCGTCGTATCACATCAGATCTTTGCTTCAGATTCTTTACCGATTCATGAAGCTGTAGAGAATTCTAATTTCGAACCGGTGTTATATGCATTTCCGATTAAAGCATTTTATAAAGATTCTACTAATGCAGTAAAGAATGCAACAGTGATCGAGGTTACCGATCTGTTTAAAACAGACGTAAAACCTCTAGGATTTCCTGGTAGTAGACGAAAGCAGTATAAGATTTCAAAGTTAGATGCCGCCCGATCGTATATCGATACAATTAGAAGTTACCCATTAAATATTGAAACTCGTCATGTAAAAACCTATAGTGCTGCCGAGCCACCTTCTAACACCAGTACAGAATCTATCTCATTAGAAATGAGTAATTCTATGATCCTGCTTCCTAAAACACCTATGAGACGTCGATATTTTGACCAGCGTGTTGGATGGTTTGCCCGCGGACAAACCGATTATGGATTAGCAGCACAAGAAAGTAAAACCGTACGTTACCTGGATCGATGGAGGTTAGAGGTAAAAGATGAAGATCTTGCAAAATTTAAACGAGGCGAACTGGTAGTACCCAAAAAGCAAATCGTATACTATATCGACCGTGCGACCCCAAAAAAATGGAGAACCTATATTAAGCAAGGGATCGAAGACTGGCAGGTTGCCTTCGAAGAGGCTGGGTTTAAAGACGCTATTATCGCCAAAGACCCTCCCACAGTAGAAGAAGATCCCGATTGGAGCCCAGAGGATGTGCGCTACTCTGTAGTGCGCTACCTGGCCTCTCCTATCCCAAATGCCAATGGACCTCATGTGAGTGATCCCAGATCGGGAGAGATCCTGGAAAGTGATATCAACTGGTATCATAATGTAATGACCTTATTACGCAATTGGTTTTTTGTACAAACCGCAGCAATCAATCCAGAGGCACAAAATGTGGCCTTTAAGGATGAAGTGATGGGAAGATTAATTCGGTTTGTATCTGCTCATGAGGTAGGTCACACCTTGGGATTACCACATAATATGGGAAGCAGTGTTGCCTATCCTGTAGAGTCCCTAAGAGATCCTGTGTTTACTAAAAAATATGGTACAGCACCATCGATAATGGACTATGCAAGATTTAATTATGTTGCTCAACCGGGAGATGGCGATGTCGCCTTAATGCCTAATATTGGTATCTATGATAAGCATGCTATACGATGGGGATATCGACCAATACTTACCCCAACTGCCGAAGAAGAGAAGAAGACACTCGACAGCTGGATACTCAAACATCAAAATGATCCTATGTATCGATTCGGGAAACAACAGTTTGGAGTTATTGATCCAAGCTCGCAAACTGAAGATCTTGGTGATGATGCCGTACTGGCCAGTACCTACGGAATCAAAAACTTAAAAAGAATTGTACCCAACCTCATCACATGGACTGCCGAAGATGGTAAAAACTATGATGATCTGGGTACTATGTACAGACAGGTATTAGGGCAGTTTAATCGATATATGGGTCATGTATCTTCTAATATTGGTGGGGTATATGAATACTATAAAACCTATGATCAAAAAGGAGCGGTATATTCTCATGTGACCAAAGCGAATCAGAAGCGTGCCATGAAATTTTTACACGAACAATTGTTTACCACTCCGAATTGGTTACTCGACAAGACTATTTTTGATAAAATAGAATCTGCAGGAAATGTAGAGCGTATTCGTAATTTCCAGGTGAGAACCTTAAACAATCTATTGGATCACGGGCGTATGGCACGATTAATCGAGAATGAAGCCTTAAACAATAAAGAAGCTTATACCCTACTCGATATGATGACCGAACTGCGATCAGGTCTATGGAGCGAATTGCGAAGCGGTCGTATCATCGATGTATATCGCCGTAATCTACAGAGAGCGTATATCGATCGTTTGGAATTTTTAATGACCAAAGAGCAACCTAAGATCCCAGAGAATATAAGACGCTTTGTAGTACGAACTAATGTAAATGCCTCGCAAAGTGATATCAGAGCAGTAGTACGTGCAGAATTAAATACACTACGCAGAGCAGTTAGAAATGCCATCGGCAGAACATCAGATAGGATGACGCAATATCACCTGCAGGATATCGCAGAACGTATCACCGCCATTCTTGATCCTAAGAAATAAGATAATACCCCTGTACTATAACAACCCCTTGTTTGAATCATCAAGCAAGGGGTTCTTTTAATAAGTACTTGTCTGATCTAATGAATAGTTTGTGGTAATACTAATGGAAACTATAGTACTTCGGCCGGCCTGTCCTGAGTGTATCGAAGGGTACGGTATAAGCACCTCGGTCGAGTCATTGTAGTATCCTTATCCTGTTATTCTGCATTTAATCCGAAAATTAAAAGAAAAGATCATACGAGAATAGAACGCATAAAAGAAAGATAAGTACCTTAGTAATAATTCATACCCTCATTATTAACATCAACACTAGAATAAACAACATGAAAAAATTAATTTCAGAATTTATTGGAACCCTATGGTTAGTATTAGGTGGGTGTGGAAGTGCTGTATTAGCGGCAGCATACCCAGAGTTAGGCATTGGATTTGCGGGGGTTGCCCTTGCATTTGGTTTAACCGTTGTAACCATGGCCTATGCCATTGGACATATTTCGGGTTGTCATCTTAATCCTGCAGTATCTATTGGGTTATGGATAGGCGGTCGTTTTGACAAAAAAGAACTGCTCCCGTATATTGTTGCTCAGGTATTGGGCGGTATTGCCGGTGCCGGAATTTTATACCTTATTGCTACAGGAAAATCAGGATTCGAAATCGGTGGATTCGCTGCCAATGGATATGAAGAACATTCTCCGGGTGGCTATTCTATGCTTGCGGCTTTAGTAACCGAAATCGTAATGACATTTATGTTTTTGATTATCATTTTGGGTGCTACGCATTCTAAAGCTCCCAAAGGTTTTGCAGGTCTTGCCATAGGATTAGGACTAACCCTTATTCATCTTATAAGTATACCAGTAACCAATACTTCGGTAAATCCTGCCAGAAGTACAAGTCAGGCATTATTTGCAGGAGGTTGGGCAATAGAGCAACTATGGTTATTTTGGGTAGCCCCTATCATAGGAGCTATTTTAGCCGGACTGGTATACAAATTTATTTCTCCCGAAGAAGCATAATAAAACACACCATAAACCTATAATAAAACCCTTGTATGATGATTCGTGCAGGGGTTTATTATGATATGTGCGACTCGATCCAGAAGGAATGTCTTTCATGTACCCTTCGGCGTGCTTGTCCTGAGTTTATCGAAGGGCTCAGGGTACATGCTCTTTGGTTCAGATAATGTACTGTACTATAATTATCCTGTCATTATGGACTTGATCCAGAATCCAGAATCACATTTCTGAAAATGGATTCCAGCCGTTAATTTATTCTGAATCCATTAAACTTTCGACGCAATTGTAAGTCTAATAAGTTGTCAACCAAAATTTATACATAATGAAGAGTTTTATAGAAAAGATTAGTTTTTTTATCGTGATCTGTTTAATCCCATTATCAGGATGTGATAAGAATGAGGTTGACTCTCAAGATGTAGAAGGTATAGAAGAAATAATACAGCCCTCTTCAAACTCTCCTAATATTTTGTTGATAATAGCAGATGACATGGGAAAAGACGCCACGTTTGGATTTTCAGAAGGAAATATCAAACCCAATACACCTCATATAAACAACATAAAAAGTTCGGGAATAACCTTTAATAACTGTTGGGTATATCCTACCTGTTCGCCTACCAGAGCTTCTATCATTACAGGAAAATATGGGTATCGTACGGGTGTTACAGCGGTTAATGACAACCTTAGCAGCACAGAAACCATTTTGCATAACTACATCAAACAACAAACTAATGATACATATGCTACTGCACTTATTGGCAAGTGGCACTTGTCTGGTAATAGAACTTTGGGGGTTAATCCAGAAAATTTCGGAATGGACTATTATGCCGGATTGCTTGGTGGAGGCGTTCAAAGTTATAGCCAATGGGTGCTTACCGAAAATGGGCAACAAATAAACCAAACCGATTATATAACAGAAAAATTCACGGACTTATCGATAGACTGGATAGGTTCTCAAAAAAAGCCCTGGTTTTTATGGTTGGCTTATACTGCTCCTCATACTCCTTTCCATACACCTCCGTCTGAGATGCATTCTCAAGGAATCCTACCTAATTATACGCAAGGTATGAATGCATTACCATATTATTTGGCAGCGATAGAAACTATGGATCATCAAATAGGACGTCTTCTGGACGCTGTTCCTGAAGATGAAATAGAAAATACAGTAATCATTTTTATTGGTGATAATGGCACTCCAAACCAGGTCGCACAATCTCCTTTTTCGAATACTACAGCAAAAGGTTCCTTATATCAGGGCGGTATCAATACGCCTCTGTTTGTATCAGGAGCAACGATAAGTAGAATCGGAGAAAGTGATGATAACTTGATTACAGGAACCGATTTGTATGCTACAATTGCAGATATAGCAGGAGTCTCTATTACCGAGATAAACGATAGTAAAAGTTTTGCTCCTTTATTATCGGCAACATCTTCTCATCGTGATTTTCAATATGCCGAAGTCGATGATGGCATCACCAATGTATGGACTATAAGTGATGGTCAATATAAGTTGTTTGTTAATGCTAACGGAGATCAAGAAATGTATGATTTAACCTCTGATAGGTATGAAAACAATAACCTGCTAATCACAACTTTAAATACTAATCAAACAGAAATCAAAACAGTATTAGAAAATGAATTGACACAAATAAGAAATTAAGGTATCTCAAAAACCAATCATCCTTTCTTTTTTAAATATATCTTGATAGTCCTACTAAGCTTCTCGAAATGCATTTTTCCTATACTACTCTTCAAAAATTCCTCCACCTCAAGACAAGTTGTGATGCAGCATTTTCTTGTGAATTAGCTCTTCCATAACCATAGTATAACACGTTTTTGATTACACATATTCGTTAGTTAGAGTGGCTTGTTTAACGATAATGGAAACCAGTTACGTCGAAAACGGATTACTCTTACCTTCTCAAAAATTCATAACCCCAAAATTGACCTGGGATTCACATGTATTAAAACTTTTTTCCTAACATGCGGTTTTCCACATTTATATTAAAAAAGGTAGAGGTAGTTTTAGAGTATTAAAAACATGTAATTAATACCATAGTAATTGTCATTATATCATTATCAGTAAGTACAAATAACTCAAAATGAATCAAGAAATATTAAAGTTTTTAATCTCCAAAATTACTTTCCTCTTGACAGGAGTTGTTATTACCTATCTGACTCTTAAATCCTCAAAATTAAAAATTTCAATAATAAGTTAAAAAGCTAAATCTATATTTAATGTTTTACCTAATAGTAATAAGTAAGCAATCATAACAGATCGTATGATTCGTAACTAGAATAGAAACAATTAAAACTAAATAAAATATAATCATGGAAGAGACAGGGTTAATAATTGACAAACCAGAAGTACCACAGACATTTCATCAACTTGGGATTTTAGTATTGGATGGCAGTGGTTCAATGGCAGGAACAGGAAGACAAGGGTTAACAAAAGCTCAAGAAGTAGAACTAGGAATGAAAGAAATGTTTTCTAGGTTTGATGCAAGTAGAGTGAAAAATAATTTCTCTTTTGCCTGTATTAAGTTCGACACTTCTGCTTCAACTTCATTACATCCCACACTTTTTAAGGATTTAGACTATTTTAATGAAGATTTTAATCCTATGGATACGAAAGGTGGAGGAACACATATTTTTGATGGATTAACTGAAGCTAAAAAAATTGCAGATGATTTTTTAAATAATGCGCCAATAGATGGAGTAAAGCATAGTGTTGTTATACTATTAATGTCAGACGGGATGTGTTTTGAACCAGATATAACTAAAACTATAGCAACAGATATTAAACAAAGCGACAATATTGACATTGCTTGTGCATATTTGGCTGAAGTTGGAAACAATGATAACGAAGCTAATGAGACTAAAAATTTAATGCAGGAAGTCGCAACAAATCCAGTCTCTTATTATGCTACGGTCTATGATGGAGAAACTCTAAGAAAGTTTTTTGAACGCTCAATTAGTCAATCATCTGGAATTGGAAAAATTGGTTAATATGGATGGTAACGGTTCATTATTATCGATTAATACCATTACAGAAAAAAAAGTCAATGAAGATTATATTTCTTGTTTTCAGAATGAAACATTAAATATGAAAGGAATTGTACTTGGTGATGGTATTGGTTCTCATTACAAACCTGAATTAGGTGCAAAATTTTGTGTTAATACATTAACCAGGTTATTAGAAGAGTGTAAATCTCTACAAGGCTTAGATTTTAATCTTTTCTTCAACAATGTTTCTAATAGTCTAAAAAAAGAATTTAACCTAGAAACTAATGAGTTACACGAAATAGATGCAAATAAAGCATATGGAACAACTCTTATCTGTATCATCGAATTTGAACATAAATTCGTTATTGCTTATATCGGAAATGGTTCAGTTTGGCATTTAAGAGGAAACTACCCAACACTTATTAATCAGCAAAGATACCTTCCTTGGAATGCTTTGAATGTGCTAAATCCACATACAGTTGATGAAGGAGGGAAAGAGGCCTTATATAAGTTTTTTGCTTTAGAATCTACTTCTGAACAAATAGAACCAAGTGTAGTAACTATTATTAAGGATAATTCTCTATTCGGAGATGTTCTAATTGCATCAACAGATGGTTTATATAGTAATGATCATATCCCTGTGGCTAAAGATGGGGAAGGTGGCTTGTGGATTGGAGGAGAAAAGAAAATAGAGCTCCTCTTTAATAGCTTAAAAGAATTTGCAGAAAGTGAGAATCTTAGCAATGAGCATTTGAATAATACACTCAATTCTTATACTGATTTAATTAAAGAGAAGAAATTGTTAGATGATGATACAACTTATGGTATACTATATTCTAAAAAAGCGGTAGAGTATCAAAAATTAAAGAATGAAAAAAATCAAAGTACATAGTTTTCTTTCTACAAATATTCATAACGAATTTTCGCAAGTAACTACAATTGAAATTGACAACAATCCAATTGCTGAAGGAGCTTTTGGTGCTGTTTATTTATGTATCTCGATCAATAACAGATCTATTTTACTTCCTCAAGTAATAAAAATTTTTAAAGAAGATAAAAACAATAAACAAGATCATAATTTTGAAACAATTCAAAAATTTCAAAACAAACTATCATCTGAAAATGCAACACTCAAAAATCTAATTACAGATGAATATCCTTCTTTAAAAGGGATTCCCCAGTTTAGTTTTATAGGTAACCTAAATGGTAAAAAAGTAAGAGGTTTTTCATCAACTAACTTAAAAAAGATAGGTTTTAACGAATTTATTGATACTCTAGAAAACCCAAACCTTCTTTCCTCTTATCAAAAATTAAGTATTGATAAGAAAATGCTAATAGCCTATCATCTAGCATCTGGTTTCAAAGTTTTGCAAAAAATGTTTTTCATACATGCAGATTTAAAACCAGAAGCTTTATTTATTAATACTTCTACAAATGAATGTGCAATAATTGATTTTGATAGCGGTGCAATCACAGAAAATCTTAATGACGAACCTAACGTTTGGGGATCTCCAAATGATTGGATAGCACCCGAAATATGGGAACAACTAAAGCAAACAAGTTCAACTGGATTACAAAAAGTAAAAGTGAATCTACTTTCTGATTTATGGTCGGTAACTATAGGTATTCACTATATATTGACAACAACACATCCATTATTTTATTTAACAGAACTGAGTCCAAGAGTTACCAATCAATACTTTTCTAACTATAAATGGCCCGATATTAATGATGTAGAGAACTATTTTAATAATAATAATAAATCTATTTACCAGCCAGTAAAAAAGTGGCTTCAAAATACATTACAACATTCAATCTATAATCAATTAGAGAAAACTATAAACTATGGTTATAACAACCCTATTCATCGAACAACCTATAATGAATGGGAAAATGTTTTAAAATCAGTACAAACTCCTCCAGTAATAGACATATTCGAAAGTGACCGAAAAACCCTTATAAAAGGAATTCCTATACATATTAAATGGGAAGTTAGAAATGCTTACCAGGTTTTGCTAAATAATGGAATTGGCCCCGTACCTCTAAATGGGAAAAAACAATTGAATCTTAGTGACAATACCGTTTTAAAGTTAACCGCTGTTGGATATTTTGGTTCGATAAGTGAAGAGTTAACAATTTCGGTATTCCCTACCCCTGTTATTAAATCACTTACTGTACCAAGTCCTCATTTCAAACAGAATATTGTTTTGCAAATCAATACTCCCAAATTTAATATGATAAATCAAAGTTCTATTAATATCAATAACTCTATACATATTGATGAGTTATTGCATACACCAATTCAATATACACAGGATATTGTTTTTCCAATTAAAGAAATTAAGAGAATAAAAAAAGAACTTGATCAACAAACTTTAAAATATAAACTAGTATCTATATATGAAAAAATCAAAGCTAGATTCGCACAACTTAACAGATAGTACATTTAAATTAAACCTAATCAAAAAGTTTTTGGTTTTTAGTTCAGGTGCCAATTTTAGTATTCTAAAGTACTGTCCAGAGGAAACAAATAAATTTATTAGCATTGGAGTAACAATTCTTCTTACAGCATTACTGGCTTCGATGAGTGGTGGATATGCCTTCAATTTTGTTTTTGACAATATATTTGTTTCGACTGTTTTCGGAATATTTTGGGGCATTGTTATTTATAACTTAGATCGGTATATCGTTATGAGTTTAAGGAAGAGTAATTCTGAAAAAATATCAGCAATCATTAAAGAAACTGACAGTGTTACGAGAAAATCCATGATCTATAGTAAAATCAGTAGTTCTCTAAATATATTTCTAATGGCACTACCAAGAATCATAATTGCTCTAATCATTGCATTAACGGTTTCAAAACCCATCGAACTCAGACTATTCAATAAAACTGTAGAAAAAGAACTTGGAAGCATCGAAACAAATGATATATCAGAATTTGAAACAAAATTTAAAAATGAAATTACAGATCTTAATCAAAAAATTAATCAATTAAATAATAATGAAACCAAAGAAAAACAAGATGTCTATAAAAACAATCCTATTTATCAAAATAAGTTAGACACCAATAATAATATAGACACTGAAATTAAAACTATTGACAGTACTGTTGAGCGTAATAAAGGCATCATAAAAAAAAATAAATATTTGGCTACAGGGTATCGAAATATAACCAAATATAATACCGACGGCACACCATATACCAAAAGAGAATCTTACAAATATTGGGCAAAGAATAATACTGCTAAGATCAAAGTAGCAGAAAATAAATTTTTAAATAAAAGGAAAAAAGAGCTTTATTCTGAAAAGAAAACGATCAAGGAAGAATTGCAAAAGATCGAAGGTAATTTTAAAAGCAATATAGACAAAATAACTACTACTTATGATGCCAATAGAAAACCAATATTAGAACAAATAAGTAATAAGAATAGCAGTTATGCTAGCGACTTAGCCGAATGGAAATTAAAAGTTCGTGCTAGTACCGATTTACTTTCAAGACTTGAAGCATTGAGTAATATCACCGGAGAAAAAACACCAGCAGGAAAGAAAAATTCTGCTTATTGGTCAAGTTTATTAATTACATTGCTTTTTATCTCATTAGAAACTGCCCCTGTTATAGTGAAATTACTTACCAAAAGAGGCCCATATGATGAAATATTAGATCGAATAGAGTATGAATATTTTATCAATCAACAAGAAGCAATTTCTATAATGAACTCAAAAGTTAATACCACGCTTGAAAAAATAAAAGAAGTATCAAAATTAGAAGGGGAAATGCTTTTACAAGTAGAACAGCAAAAACTAGATGCTGAGTTAAAAAGTAACGAATCTCTTCTCGATGATATCGCTAAAAAACAAGCATATTTAGCAAAATTAAACATTGATAAGTGGTATAATGAAGAGCTTAAAAAACTTAACCTAAACAATAAAACAATCGTATAAAACCATAAGTCATATACCATTAGAGGTAACGAATTATTCAAAAATCATAAAAGAACATCTTTACTATGATTACTGACAACTCTAACTAAGCTCTACCTCTAGTTAATTGAGGTGTTTTTTATTGTGCTTGTTAATTCAGCAATTTACCTACTACAATTTGTTATCCTGTTGAAGACAGGGACTGGAATTCACCGTCTAGATAAAAACAAATCCCCTCATCATGAGGTTTCCCGTAACTTTTTTACAAAAGGTAGTTGTACTTTTATAAAAGAGATACTAAGATATTGTTACACTAATAGCTTTATCTAATCGCATTTAAAACATCCTTATTTAGCTAATCACAACTAATAAATTGTAAAATGGGCTACGAAAAAAAAACAAAAACTATAGAACAGTTTGATGGGCATGATACCGAAATTAATATCAAAGGAATACTTATTTTAGTCCTTAACATATTCATTATTGTTAGCATCATAACCCTCATAGGAGAATTAGCAACATTAGTCTCTCCATTGCATCTTTCTCCGCTAAAAGTGATCACAAGTTTAATACTTCTTTTTTCGATTTTTTCGATACTTATTACGGTATACACCATCACCCCACATTTAAATTCTTCTAAAAAATCTTTTTCGTTTTTTAACGGCATCGCGAATAACCATAAAAAAGAGGATGTAAAACAAGATATCAAAAGTCAAATCAATGATTTAGAAAAAGGCTTAAAAAGAAAGCATCTGATCGTTAAAATGGCGTTACTTATTAATGTTATTCAATTACTTTTTTTAACCTACATCACGTATATCACTGTATTGTAAATACAACATTCTGGATAGTATAAGAAAAGAAGTATTGATTTATAAATAAGTACGTAATACACACAAGTATAAAAAGTATATTTACCAATAGAAGTTCTATTAAATACATGAAAATACTCCTAACAGGTGCTACAGGCTACATCGGTAAACGAATTCTCCCTTTATTAGTAAATAAAGGATATCATGTGGTATGTTGCGTTAGGGATACCTCTAGATTTCATCCTCCCCAGTCGTTAAGCGCAAGTATTTCTGTACTAGAAATTGATTTGTTAGATGCTCCTTCGCTCTCAAAAATCCCTGATGATATTGATGTAGCCTATTATCTGGTGCACTCGATGTCGACATCTGACAATTACAAATCATTAGAACAAAAATCTGCTGTCAATTTTAGAAATGCGCTATCTAATACAACTGTCAAACAAGTGATATACTTAAGTGGTATCGTTAATGAATCTAACCTATCTAAACATCTGTTATCAAGAAAAACCGTTGAAGAAGAACTAGGAAAAGGCAATTACAACCTAACGTGTTTCAGAGCCGGAATCATTGTTGGCTCTGGCAGTGCATCCTTTGAGATTATGCGTGATTTGGTAGAAAAGCTTCCTATTATGATTACACCAAAATGGCTTCTTACCAAATGTCAACCCATAGGGATTGCAGATGTACAACGTTTTTTAATCGAATGTATCCTTAAAGAGAAAACCTACAACAGGGATTTTGATATTGGCTGTGATGATATTCTATCGTATAAAGAAATGCTTCTTGGTTTTGCTAAAGTTCGAAATTTAAAAAGAAGAATCTGGACTGTTCCTGTAATGACCCCGAGACTTTCTTCGTATTGGTTATATTTTGTAACCTCTACTTCATACAAACTGGCTAGATCCCTGGTCGATAGCATGAAAGTCGAAGTTGTATGTAGAGATCATGAAATCAATACCCTACTAAACATACACCCCATATCCTACAAAGAAGCTCTATTAAGAGCATTTGATAATATTAAGAATAATGAGATTGCTTCTAGCTGGAAAGATTCTTATGCTAGTAGCGAGATAACCAGTAACATATCAGAGTTTATAGCAGTTCCAGAATTTGGATGTTTTAAAGACAAACGTATTCGACAAATTAAAAACTACGAATCATCACTAGAGAAAATCTGGAGTATTGGAGGCGAGAATGGATGGTATTACGGGAATTGGCTTTGGAGAATTCGTGGTTTTTTAGACAAATTATTTGGAGGGGTCGGACTAAGAAGAGGCCGCACCAATCAATCTACTATATCTGTAGGAGACTCATTAGACTTCTGGCGAGTGCTTTATGCGAATAAACAAGAAGGAAGATTGTTACTTTTTGCAGAAATGAAACTCCCGGGAGAAGCATGGCTCGAATTTAAAATAGTAGATAACGATGTGATCCAAACTGCAACATTTAGACCTTTAGGCTTGGCAGGTAGATTATACTGGTATGCAGTATACCCGTTTCATGGTTTCATTTTTACAGGATTAATTAACAAAATAAGTACCCATAACAACACCTAACTAACTGCAATAATAACACTTCTAAAACCCTCACACCTAAAATCCAACATCTCATACCTCACACCCAACGCCTACTTTCTATATACAAAAAATTTCCTCCTGCTATCATGTGGTTTCCCGTAACCCATTTAAAAAAGGTAGTGGTAACTTTAAAAGACTAAAAAAAGTGCTGCCATACATAAGTATCGCAATACGAAGAAACGTGCAAATACATATACAATAAGTATAAAGGATATATATTCATTATATAACTATAGCAATCCCCCCACAGATCCTATTCTGAGCCCTTCGATAAACTAAAAATAGACGTATCGAAGGCTCAGAACGAATTAAGAATAATTATACAAATTTCGATTTAACAACAGTAAATGAAGAAACATGACACAAACTAAAAACACAATTATTATTCACGACGGAGCTACAGATGAATTAATGTCAATTCTTTTTGCCGCATCAATGCCTAATATTAGTATCAAAGGAATCATGGTACTTAATGCCGACTGCCAGGGCTATCCAACCGCAAAAGTTAGCAGTAAACTTCTCGACCTCATCAACATTAAGGATGTACATGTAGCTGTATCGGGTGCAAGAGGGTGGAATCCATTTCCCTGGACATATCGCCAATACTCTCTAATGGTAGATCTTTTCCCTGTGGTGAATCAATACAAAGAGAATGTAGTCGTCCCAGAACCTCAAATGGACTTTCCTCTGGAGACTATGGTTGATACAGTATATCGCGAAAATAATAACTCACCTGTAACCTTGCTTTGCCTTTCTCCGGTCACCGATATCGCCAATGCACTAAAGAACGATCCAAATTTTGCAGGTAAAGTTTCAGAAATAGTTTGGATGGGAGGAGTTTATATTACAAAAGAAACACCCTTTGGAAATATTGATACCGGAATAGCTCCAGGAGCAAACCCTAATGCAGAATGGAATGTGTACTGGGATCCACAAGCAACTCAAGAAGTACTAAATTCGGGTATTAACATCAAAATGTTTCCTCTTAATGTTACCAATAGCGTTACACTATCCGGAGAAATTATCCGAAAGTATTTTTTACCAGAAAGCAACACCTTCCCTGCTCTATCACTTGCTGCACAAATGTATGCATTAGTAGCTTTTCAATATGGGTTTAGCTTTTGGGATACCGCAGCAACATCTTTTCTTGGCAAGCCCGATCTGTTCACCTTTAAAAATGCTTTTGTTGAAGTAGATACCTCCCCCGACCCCGTAAAGCAAGGAACGATGAAAGTTGAGTTTATTTCGGATATAGAACCGCTTGAATCTACTATCGAGATCGCATCAAGCATTAACGTAAATATGTTTTATGACTATTACGTAGCACAGCTTAAAACCTTAATTTTTAAATAACTATCACTATGTCTATTACACAAGAAAACAAGTCTGCCAGCATCACTTCATATGCTTACCAACAAGCCTATGACCTTAAACCAGGAACCAGCCAGGTTACTATCACACTTATTTCTAAGGGAGCTTCATTTAGTAACACCGAAAGCACCAAAACATTCAATACAGGTACAATCGGTAATAAGAATCCTAATGAAAATTTTACCGTCTATTCGAACGGAGAATTTGTGTATGCTTTAATCGAAACTCAATATAAACCGGTAACCAGAACAGGACATAAGCCGATTGATCCACCATCTTATTGCCACATCTATTTTAAGCCTGGTGGTACAAACTGGTTGTGGTCGACAGATGCTCAAACGGCTGATAACGACAGTATTTTCCCTGGCGGACAGGGTGAACGTACTGGCTCGACCATTACAATTCAATCTCCAACCGATCAGAATCCTTCTAGCCTGCCCAGTACATTACCAAATTTAAATAGCGAACTTGTATTTTTACTCGATAAGAATGTAAATGGAAATATGTTGTTTCGTGGGAATGAACCATTGAAACCAGGGTTAAAGTGCCAGGATATTGATTTTCATACCTTGCATAATTGCCTTAAAACAAAGTATCAACTACAAACGGGCTTAGATAATTTTCCAGAAATGGGAAAATATATTCTTCGTGATATTGCATTCTTAGGTCATAATATAAATGGTGAATTACCAATACTACTTGCCGAAGTAGGCACCTTTGGTGCATTAGAATTAAGCCAGGTAGATCAAAAATGGTACCCGGCATCCCCAAAAAACTTCTCAAGTGGTATGAAAGCACAAGTATCAAATTGGAATGTCGAACCCGCAGAGACTTCTACAGCATTAGATGTAGAAATGATAAAAAACCTGAGCACCTGGATGAACACCGATTCGCCGTATAAAGATGCGAACCATAATCCCATCCCTGTGATTTATTATATTCACTGCTCTAGTGGGCATGACCGTACCGGTATGATTTCTTCGGGGTATTTAATGCATCATTACGGTTTAGGACTAACCGATGCATTTATTTTGGGTACTACTATTCATAAATTAAACGCTTCTTATGGAGGAAACTTAGTAACCAATTGTAAAGACTTTGTAAGTAAAGAAATAGATTCAAATCGATCACGTTGTTTTGTTGCCGGTACCCAGGCGAATCCTACATACAATAACGGGATTCTTAATATTTACAATACATTACACAGCACCGCAGTAACAGAGCTACCATCAAAAGCAGTCTCTGGTGATCCGGCAATTAACAATACAGGACAAGCTTATGTATTTTCGCACTATCCCTGGGATTTTATAGCTCAAGGCTATGCAACCATGGTAGCAGGAGTGGTAGTAGAAATTGGTGTATTGGTAGGAGGTTGTGGATATACCGAGCCACCAGTAGTTACCATCGAAGCTCCATCAAATGGCGGAATGACAGCTACAGCTACTGCCGAAATCACTAATGGGATTGTAACAGACGTGACAATAACTAACCAGGGAAGTGGGTATGATTTTTCGCCACAGGTTTCTTTTTCTTCTCCAACAAAGTGAGTATATAGATGTCATACCCCTTTTTAATAGATATCACTAATTCGTTAACTGATTTTCAAAAGGAATGAGATGTGAAGTTTAACCATACCAAATAAAACTAAATTAATTCTGGTAATGGTTCTTTTAAAAACTCACATCTCACTCCTAATATCTTACTTCTCCTTCCTACAAAAAACTTTCTTGCCCAATTATTCTTTTCCTGCTAAAATTGAAGCCCGTATTCTACATCTTTTTTATTCCTCTTATAAAAAATTCCTACTAAGACAACATACCATAATAGTCATAAAGTTTATCTAAAAAACCTGTCACACCCAACAGGTTTTGTTGTATAACAACTATATAAAAGAATAAAAATGAATAAAAAACAAACAAGAAAACTTATCAAAGTTACTCTAGGTATTGCTCTAGGATATACAGTTATGAGTTTTTTTATTAACGAAGCAAACCTATTGGCTAATCAACAACAAAAAATTATGAACGAAGTCATTAAGAAATCAAATATAGATCCATTTTTAAAAGCTCCAACCAACTATTCTTTTTCCTGTACACCCACAAGTAAAGGAAAAGTACTGTATGCCAAACTTTTACAAGATGGAACTTTAATTATCCATTATGAATCCTTTTGGGAAGGAGATGGGGATCATTCTGGTGTGTTAACTGGTAAATACAATGCCAGCAAAAACCGTTTTGATGGTTTTTATAAAACGAACGATAATCGATTTTATGGAGAGCAAAATTTAATATTTGAAAAAAATGGAGAAGCTCAAGGCACCTGGGATAATGGCTATGGCACAACTCATATTCGATTAAAAAAATAATAGTTAACCGTCACACATGGCAATTCTAATTGTACAAACAGTATATATTAATTAAAAATAAATAAAAATGAAGAATGTAATAGTAAAACTAAGGTTTTCAACTGCTCTAATATTACTTATAGGTTTGAGTATTATGATGTACTCTTTTACTACCGCAAAAGAAAAAGGTAATTCTAACACTAAAGAAAATTGCTATTTCACTGAAGTAAGTGAAAAAAAATCATCAGAGAGAAAGGAAAATTTTCTTGCTACATGGCAAGTTTCCAAAACCTATACTTTGCAAGTAATTGATGCTATGCCTTCTAGCAAATTTAATTACAAACCTGTAAAGGTAGACAGTGTAAGAACATTTGCACAACAGTTTAAACATCTAGGTGGTATTCTTCAAGGCATGAACAGTATTTTTTTAAATGATCAGCCACCAGTAGCTCCTCCATCCGATTTTGAAAAAACAGGATTAACTAAATCAGAGATAAAAGAGTTTGTGAGCGCATCTTTTGACGCCGTAACAAAAACTGTAAAAGGGATGTCTGATAATGACTTGAAAGAAAAGAGAACCATGATATTTATGCCAAACAAACCTGATTATTCTAAATATGCGTATTTGGATTTTATGAGAGAACATACAGCACATCATCGTGCCCAAACATTAGTATATCTACGTCTAAATCGTATTACACCTCCTGCTCAACAGTATTTTCCAATAAAATAAATAAAAATGAATTGTACAATAGAAATTAAGCATAAATATAATACGTCCAGCAACAATATTTGGGACATTCTAAAAACTGGAAATAATGTGGACAAATGGTTTCCATTTATTGCTAGCTGTGACTTAACGGGAGAAGGTGTTGGTGCTAAAAGAATCTGCAAAACTCAAGAAGGACATACCATAGCAGAATCTATCATTACCATCGACGAAGATGATAAAATCTTTACATACATCATAGACCATCACAACTTAGACACACCCACAAAAAATATATGGGGAAGAATGCAGGTTTTAAACGAAAACGATGAAACTTATGTGCATTGGAAACTAAATTTTGATCTTACACAAAAATTGGATGACCAACTCTATATAGAATTAGAAGATGGAATGAAAGATCTGTTACAATCTGGATTAATACAACTAGAAATGGTTGCTACATCATAAAATAACAGGTAAAAGGGGCGAGTTATTCTTACTCCTTTTACTTATTTTTATACTCACACACGCTACTTATGGAAAATCCTTTAAAACTTGCCAATTATAATGATTCTACTGATGAAAAATTAATAACTAACTCAAAAAAAGGAGACAAGAAAAGCTTAAATAAACTTTTAAATAGGCATCAAAATTACATTTTCAATATTGCTTTAAAAATGTTGAACAATGTTACAGACGCCGAAGATGCCACCCAAGAAGTATTGATTAAATTGATTACAAATTTAGCAAAATACGATAGTTCAAAATCTCGTTTTAGAACATGGCTTTATAGAATTACATTCAATCATATTTTAAACTTAAAGAAAAGTGCTCCAGAAAAAAAAGAGCTAACATTCACTAAATTTTTTGGGTTTATGGATTCGGTCCCAGATATCTTTATTGCCGAGGAAGAGAATACAAATGAAGTTATGGGGCAATCCATTCAAGAGGCAAGAATTGCTTGTACTGCCGGCATGCTTATGTGCTTGGATAGAGGTCAGCGATTAATATATATAGTCGGAGAAATTTTTAAAATAGATCATAATCTAGCTTCCGAAATTTTTGATATTACCCCAGTTAATTTTAGAAAAAAACTTTCTAGAACGCGTAAAGATTTACACCAATGGATGCATAAAAAATGTGGTTTAGTAAACGAAAATAATCCTTGTAGATGCAGAAATAAAACCAAAAAGTTTATTGAGTTGGGTATCGTTAATCCTGAAAATCCAAAATGGCTATCAAATTATAAAAATAAAATTTTTGAGCATGTCGAAAGTAAATTAGATGAAACCGCCATTACTACTGATGAAATATATTCAAAAATATATCAACAAGACCCATTTAAAACCAATATGAAAGCAAAGCAAGTATATGAAGAGATTCTGAATAATAAGAATTTTGCTAGATTCATGGATTTGTAGCTATTATTACTGATAACCACCACCAACAATTTCTCCTATAGAATAAGTGTAAAGCCAATAGTTTATTCTATAGACAAAAACCACGACAACAAGTATAAGTTCATAACAGCGAAAATTTCTACAGGATTTCGTACATGTTTGCTATCTTTAGGACAATGTGAACTATAACTTTTTGCTTTCCCACTTCGAAACCATACATTAAACATTGTAAAAAGCACTAGTGAAATATGGAAAATATATTACAAATTTTAGGAGCATCTGTCCTAAGTCTTGGAGGAGCGGGTGCAATTATTTTAGGGTTATCTAAATGGTTTGGAAATTTATTTGCAAAAAAACTTTTAGCAAAAGACAGTGCTAAATATTCTCTAGAACTAGAAACTCTTAAAAGTAATTTTCTAACCGAATTAGAAACTCAAAAAGCCTTTCAGAATGAGAAATTAGAAATTTTAAGACAGAAATATCAATCAGAACTTGAATCCACCAAAATCGAATTAGAAAAATCTAAGATCTTGTTTCTAAAGTATAGAGAAAATCAGTTTCAAATCTATAACGACTTATGGCAAAGCTTATGTGATTTAAAGCTTAACGGAGCCGACTTATGGGAAGTAGCCTCAAAAGAAAGATTAAAAAAATTTTCGATTCAACTCAAATCGACAAGAGAATCGTTAGAAAAGAATGCTTTGTTAATTGAAGAAAGTCATTATAAAAACCTAATGAGTAGCCTAGATGATTTTGAGAACTTTGAAATTGGTAAACAGAGATTAATTGAACTGCGAAATACAGACTTCGACCATTTAAATGAAATTGGAGGAGGTGAAGATGAAATTAGATTTAGGATTAGTCAGAACAGAGAAGTGAAAAATCGGTTTGAGAAAGAAATGAATAAGATGGCAAAATATCTTAGAAAACAAATAAAAGGAGAATAAATAACATGCTACAACAAGATGTAACACATCAAAATGTACCATAAACTAAGCTATAAGCAATGCTTAAACAATTCTAGTAATATCATGACTCAGAATCACATATCTCAAAATGAATCACGGTGTTGTTATATATCAATAAAAAAGCTAAAAGGATAAAACTTTACTATTTTAGTTATTTTATAAAAATATGTGTAGGGTGTAATAAATATGATTTTTTATCACTAACTAAATAAAACATTCTTAGTGAGTACAGATTTTTATATTACATCAATTCTTCCTTATGCGAATATCATCATTAAAATTTGCAGGGCATATAGTAATTCGCAAGAAGATTTTGAAGATTACTATCAAGAAGTTTGTTTACAGATTTGGCGTAGCAAAGATAATTTTAAAGGTAAATCTAATTGGTCTACTTGGATTTATCGCCTGTCTCTAAATGTTTGTATGACCTTGGCAAAAAAAGAAAGGAAAAGAAAGGAACGATCTTTCTACCCTAATGCTATAGATCAGGAAAGCACCGAAGAGAACAATGTCTTTTCTGATAAATCTCTAAATCAACTTTATGATGCTATCAGAAAACTCTCAGAAGTAGACCGAGCCATTATCTTACTCTATTTGGATGAACTATCTTATCAAGAAATAGCTAAGGTAATCGGGACTAATACCAATAATATAGGAGTAAAGATAAAACGAATTAAAAACAGATTAAAAAAACTATTAGATGGAAAAAACAATTGAAACAACTTGGAAAGAAGGTTTTCTCAAAAAACCTGAACTTGCAGTTCCTCAGATAACAATACTATATAATCAAAAATCAAAACATATTGTTGAAAAGCTATTCAGCAACTTTCAGAATAGTTTATATTTTTTAATCATTCTGAGTATTTTAATTCCAATTGTAATGGTATCAGTCAATATTAGTTTTTGGTGGTCTATCACGCCTTCTCTATTCTGTCTATTATATTTTTATACCGGTAGGAAGCAATTCTTATCATTAAAAAAAATAGAGTATAATACCAACTGCTACGATTATTTAAAGTCGATTAATAGCAAACTCAAAGCTATAAACAGAATTAACCTCAGAAATACTGTGTTGGGTGTGGGATTCATGTTATCTCCTTTAGTCATTTACACTTATTTCAATAACAAAGACACAAACCTAGGAAACATATTAGGGATTGGATATATTGATTTACCTAATGAATTGTTATTTATAATTTTGCCAATCACTATGATGATAACAATTCCTTTTTATAAAATTATGGTTAAAGCTGAAAATAAAAACGAAAGAAAGATTGTAAAGCTGATAAAAAGTATAGAAGAACTAAACCAGGTATAATGACCAAATGAATCAATATTTAACTGAAATAAATGGGATTGGCTGGGAATTAAAATATAACAAGGAAATTGATTCTCTGATTAAAATAAGGCAACGTGAGTGGAGTAAAAAAATAAAGTAAAACGTATTTTGTACTCAATATTGTAGTCAACATAAAAATGACCGGTAGTAAAACAAATATAAGGAAGAAAATAGATCATCTGTTCAGACATGAATATGGTAAATTAGTTGCTGTACTCACAAAAACATTTGGAACTTCGAATATAGAGCTTGCCGAAGATGTAGTACAGGAGGCTATGCTCGAAGCCCTAAATAAATGGTCGTATGAAGGAATTCCTGATAACCCTACCGGATGGATATATAAAGTTGCTAAGTATAAAGCTGTAAATATTGTTAATAGAGAACAATACAAGCGAGAACATGCATCAGAAGTTGCCCGTCACTTACAATCAGAATGGACGGTAGCAGCTGCTCTAAAACATATATTTACCGATAAAGAAATTGCAGATGACCAATTACGAATGATATTTACCTGCTGTCATCCTTCTATTTCTACCGACTCACAAATAGCGCTAACCCTAAAAACACTATGTGGATTTAGTATACCCGAAATCGCAAAAGCATTTCTGACAACTAATGAAAATATCAACAAAAGATTAGTTAGAGCAAGAAAAACGATTAAGGAAGCCAATATCCCATTCGAAGTACCCGTTGGAAAAAAACTAGAGCACAGGTTATCAAGTGTTCTGGAAACTATTTATCTTTTGTTTAACGAAGGCTACAATGCTACTTCTGGAGATACTATAATTCGTTTTGAATTATGTGAAGAAGCCATAAGACTTGCTGAGATTATTGCCTCTAATGCTAATATAAATTCGTCTCAAACCTATGCCCTATTGGCCTTAATGTCTTTAAACACATCTCGTTTCGATTCTAGAATAGACAAATCTAACAATCTCTTAAACTTAGAACATCAAGACAGAAATAAATGGGATAAAGCTTTAATCAAAAAAGGACTTTATTATCTAGAATTTTCGGCAAAACAAAACGAAATTTCTATTTACCATATACTTGCTACCATATCTGCTCATCATTGTACAGCCAAAACCTACGAATCTACAGACTGGGAAAGTATTTTGGCTCTTTATGATTTGCTGGTAGATATTGATAATTCGCCACTTGTTCTACTTAATAGAGTTGTTGTTATTGCCAAATTAACCAATAGTCAAGAAGCGCTTGAGCAACTCAATAACATAGAGGGTGATTCTATCTTTCTCTCTTATTTACCGTATTACACCACCAAGGCAGAGCTTCATTTTAAAAATAATGAACCAAAAATCGCTATCGAATTATTAAACAATGCTTTAAAGCTACCGCTTAACAAAAACTCAAAAGCATTGATTAACAACAGATTAAAAGAATATTCTAAAAAAATTTAATTTTTTTAAGGTTTCAATGTCCCTTTTACCTCCTTTCGTTTGACTTAAGGGTATAAGACAATAATTATTAATTAGTCAAAAAATTAAACTATGCAAGAATTTATGATTTTTATCAAAACCAAAGGAGACCATTTAGAAGGGCTCTCGCCAGAGCAACAACAAGCTCATGTTCAAAAAATAGGAATGTACATTGGAGGACTAATGGAAGCTGGAAAATTAAAAGGAGCACAACCTTTGGAAATGAAAGGTGCTATTATTCATGGAAACAAAGGCGTTTTTAAAGATGGCCCTTTTAATGAGTCTAAAGAAGTAATTGTAGGCTATTTCCATATAGTAGCAAAGAACTTAGAAGAAGCTATCGAAATTGCAAAAGCAAACCCAATGTTTGAAGACGCAGAAGGTACTATAGAAGTTAGAGCTATTAAACAAATGGAAGGTATAAATTAAAATGCAAAGCAATGAAAAATCTAGAATATAACGGAAACTGTGCATTTGCCGTAAGCACAGGAAAAACAACGGTTAAGACAAGTACTAAATATGTTTTAACTAAAAATGGAAAACATTATGCTTTTTCTAATGGTGTAGCAAAATTTTTATTCAAACTATTACCCAATCGAATCCAAAAGGCAGATACCGCCTGGAATTCTAAAGACTTATAGTAATGAAGATATTTAAAAAAATAGGTTTAGGAATACTACTACTAATTCTTTTGATAAGTGTGGTATCGCTATTCTTTTCTACACAAAAAGAAGTAAGCAGATCTACTGTAATTCATGCGCCGGTAGAACATGTTTTTAATCATGTAAATGCTATGGAAAACTGGAAAAAATGGGGCGGGCCATGGCACGAAGAAGGAATGGACTATACTAAAGTAATTAAAAAAACACTGGGGGCAACTGCTGGTGTTGGTTCAAAATTGATTTATAATCAAGGAAAAGGAAATGGAAGTGTTGAAATCATTGAAAGTGATTTGAATAAACGCATTAAGACACTAATTACTTTTGAAGATGGCGGTTTTGCAAATGGTAACTGGTTGTTTAATAAGGATCATAACACAACCACAGTTACATGGACGGTTAAAGTAAATTTAGGATACAATCCTTTAAAAAGAATTATGGGTAATTTAATGATGGAAGGTAAAGTAGGATCTGTCTTTGAGAAAGGGTTAGCCAATCTTAAAAAAGTTTCTGAATAATACTAGCTGCAAAAACATATCTAATAAAAGCGGTTCGGGTTGACGCCTATACCGCTTTTATCTTTAAATTAGTTTTTTTTCTGAAAAATTAGTGCTTATGAATGTAACCCTTGGTATAAAAACAGCTATAGTTTAAAAACTATACAATGTAGTTGTAATAACCCCTCGATGATCATTTAAAGTAATAGATACCAATTGTTTTTCTTCTTTTACCTTAACATTAAATGGTGGTGCTAATATGTTTAAACCACTTTGTTTTTTTAGTCTAATCCCTTGTCCAGAAATAATATTTTTATTAGGTACAAAATCGCCTTCAGGTAAATGCTCTGTTAAAATAACATATTTAAAATCGGTTAACTTACTCACTACACTTTGTACTTCTGCATTCGATAGATGTTGTAACACTTGTCTTACTATAGCGCAATCCCCAGAAGGCAGATCATCTACTGCAATATCCAGACAATGAAATTCTAAATTTTCTGCTTTAAAATTTTCTTTATTATATGTTATAAGATCTGTTACTATATCTACCGCAACATACCGTTTCGTATGCTTTACCAATTCTTTTCCTACATTAAAATCTCCACAACCTAAATCACATACTGTAAGAGGGCATTTAAAAGATGTTAAAAATGAAGTCACAACGTTTATATATGGATCTACAATCTCGGGTTGATGTGACCCTGCACCCGAATAAAAATCAGATGTATTACCTCCCCAAAGTTTCATTTTATAAACCTGCTCCATAGCATCTTTAGTTGGCCAGGGCTTTTTTATTCTATTGGCTCTATCTTCTTTCTTTTTCATAAACACTCTATTGATCCTATATACACTATAAAAGCATAGTTATATATTTAAACGTAATTGTATAACAAACCTACAAATCATATCATGACATATCTTATAAATGAACTCATTTAACCTAAGTTCTACATAAGAAAAATCACTCAATTTGACGGCTTTTTAAAACTAAATCCTTACATCGAATTCACGTTCATTTAATAAAAAAACATTTTGTAACCATTTTCACTGAAAACAGTGAGAGATAAAAATATACCTAAATTTATCTTTGTTCTAAATTAAGAATTCATATAGAGAAGTTTATCAAATAAATATTAGAATTGAAAATTTTATGTAAATAACAAATGATTACGCTACATACGAAAAAAAACATTCTCTTCTTAATACTATTGTTATTGGGAACTCAATATGCAATAGCACAACATTGTGGGTGGGGTTTTATGTGTCACAAAATTTTAATTTTGAAAAAAGAATCTATACACCCTAACCACGAATATGCAATACAATTATTAGATAGCACCTATGCTCCTGTAAAAGATAGTAATAATAGGATTGTTTCTTTTTATCAGCAAAAAAAGAATAGTACATTATTATCGCATACGATGTATGATGTTTCGCAAAACTTAGAAGAGTTTAGCCTTAAAAATTTTTCGAGCCCTAACTATTTTGTTACATTATTTCAGTCTTGTAGCAATAAAAATTATCATTTAAAAATTGAAAATAAAACAGTGAATCAAAAACAAATCATAGCTCTAGAACCGAAACATTTTCAGGCCATATGTAGTTCGTATATAAACGTTAATCTAAAGGATAAAACATTAGAAATCTATGATACTATTGAAAAATGCAAAGACGCAATAATTAAAATAAAATAATACTTTTGGTTTTGTATTCTCTTGCTAATTAATAGTTTTTACATCATATATAAAACAAATCATGAATATTCAATTAATACGCTTACCCCATATAAAACAATTGATGCTAATTTTTCTTTGTGTATTTTTCACTTCCTGCTTAGAGCAAAAAACAAAAGAAAAAAGTGAAATAGTAGTTCGACATGAAACAAAATTAGAACAAGAATCTAATTTTACACAACAGAAGATAACAGATAACCTTTATGTCATAAAATCTAATAATTACCATACAAACGTTGGTGTTTTTATAGGAAATAAAGAAATAATTTTAATTGATCCTATGACAGGCTCTAATAATCACCAGGCCTTATTAGAAAAAATAAAAGAGTTTTCTAATAAACCTATTAAATATGTAATCAACACACATGATCATGAAGATCATACCGGGGCAAATTCATTCTTTGCAGAATTAGGGGCAACAATCATTTCTCAAGAAAACATTAAATATACCGGTGCAAAATATGATCTTACTTTTAAAAACGAGTATACACTCGATTTAGAAAATGAAAGAATTGAGCTTTATCATATTACTTCACACACTTTTGACGACGTGCTTATTTATTTCACTAAAAATAACACCATTTTTATGGGAGATACCTATATGACTAATTTCTTTCCGCATTTTTATTACGGAGGTGGTAGTAATGGTCATATAAATTTTGTAGATAAAGCATTATCTCTTGGAAACGAAAATACTGTTATCGTAGCCGGTCATGGTAAATTATCTTCTGATAAAACAGAACTTAATGCGTATAGAAAAAATTCAATACAATGGATCGAAAGAATCAAAGAACTATCACTTGCCGGTAAAGCTCCGGATGAAATAACTCAAGATGAAGAAATTAAAAAATTAGCTTTGGCTTTTAGCGGAAACAATACCGTACATGCTCAAACCATTGAAAAAACAATTTCTGTTGACTACAATGCTAGTACTCCGCTTCCAGAGAATGCAAAAAATTACGAAGGAATGTACCAATATAAAAATGAGGAAATTGATGAACTAATTTTTCAAGATAAGAAATTAATGCTGCGAAGAAAAGGCGCATATATATTTGAGCTCTCTACGCTTTCTGATACCAAATTTCATATCAAAGGACAAGTACCATACAGATATATCTCTTTTTCGAATGATGGAAAAGAATTGACTTATTTTAATGGAAAAGAAAGTCAAATCGCAAAAAGAAAATAACAAATAATAATCACTGTTGCAGAAGTCCCTAATGTTATAAAAACCATGTAATGCTGTACCCTAGACAAACTCAGAATAGGCCTTTCGAAAAACTATTTTATGGTTCGAATTCATTATCTTTCCATAGTCAAATCATAACTATATGTAGTCCTAAGTATATCTGATGCGTCAAAAAAATAATTCAATGTTAGATGAAATTATTGCTAAAATAACAAGCCAATATGATACGCTGTCAAATGAAATCATTGAAGAGTGGAAAAGCGATATTTTAATGTTAGAATTAGAAAAAGGTACTCAGTTGGTACGTGAAGGTAGTTATACAAATAAGCTTTTTTATATCTATAAAGGGAGTGCAAAGGCATATCATTTAAAAGATGGAAAAGCCATAGCAGACTGGTTTTCTTTTGAGCATGAATTTATCTGTGCAATTACCGGTTATTTTTTGGGCCACCCTAGTGAGCATTATATAGAACTTACCGAAGATAGTATCTTATTAGAGTTTAACCGGAAACATATCAATATCCTTTCTAATAAATATCACGATTTTGAACGATTTACAAGAAATGCTATTACCAAAATAATGCTTCAACTACAGAAAAGGGTCGTATATCTTCAGTTCTCTACGGCAAAAGAACGATATGACTTTCTTTTAAAAGAATATCCTAAAATAGAATTACATATTTCATTAGGTGATATTGCTTCGTACATCGGTATAACCCAAGAGACCCTAAGCCGAATTAGAGCACAGAAATAGTCGAATTTGATCTATATCAAAAGATTTCTGTTTCCAAATATTGACTTTTACATTATGTAAAAGGAATAAAATGAATAGTATCGCAAACTGGAGATTTATCAGAAAGCATTTTAATGCTACCTATAAGACCAGCTTATCGGTTGCTATAGCTTCTGTAGACAATGATAACAAACCAACGGTAACACCAATAGGAACATTTTTTTTAAACAAAGATCAAACTGGTTTCTATTTTGAGAAATTTCCTAAAAAAATACCCGATAATGTAAAAACAAATAAAAACGTATGTGTTTTAGGCGTGAATAGCAGCAAATGGTTTTGGATAAAAGCACTTTACAAATTAAAATTTGATTCTTATCCCGCTATTAGACTCTATGGAGTGTTAGGAGAGAAAAGAAAAGCTACCGATATTGAGATCTCAAGACTAAACAGACGGATGAAGACAACAAAAGGATTAAAAGGAAATGCATACCTATGGGGAGATATGGAATACGTTCGTGATATAAAATTTACCACGGCAGAAGGAGTAAATATTGGAAAAATGACAGAAGCATTATGAAAATAACCAAAACCCCAGAAAGTATAGCAGTGATTCGTTTTCCTGATTGTGATCCATTCAATCATTTAAACAACTCCAGGTATATAGATTATTTTATAAATGCTAGAGAAGATCATTTGGCAAATAATTATGATTTTGATGTGTATCAGTATGCGAAAAAAACAGGTAGAAGCTGGTTAGTGACTCAAAATCAAATCGCATATTTTAATCCTGCGCAGTTAATGGAAAAAGTAATCATACTATCAACAATATTAGAATGGAATGCCAGCGATATTCTGGTAGAAATGCTAATGTGGAACGAAGAAAAGACCTTATTAAAATCGGTATTATGGACAACATTTACGCATTACGATTTAATTCATCAGAAGAGAAGTAAACATAATGCATATCTAAATGAAAAATTTAGTGAATATGAAAATCCGTTACCATCTCCGCTTCGCTTTGAGCAAAGAATAATCAACATAAAGCAGAATGATAAATAGCACAATACCTATTGAGTCTATTGATCTACATACCTATAACATAATTACAAGCCCATATGAAATCGACTTCAAAAATTTCAAAAATAGCTATAGTAGTTCCTATCCTCTTTTTATTATTTTATCACATATCTAAGCTATATACCATCTATTTTGAAGATGATATGGTAAACTCAAATAATTTCTTACACTCATTTCAAGATGCTATTCTTGTTTCGGCCATAATAACGATACAGAGTATTCTTAGAGGTATTATAATTATTAGTCTAGCCCTAATTATTTTCAGAAAAAATATAGGGCCAGCGTTGATGTGGCTAGGTATAGGAACACTCATTTCTACTCAATTTTTTATCGTATCGCAATCAAACCATGAGCTGATCCTTTCGATTCACTCTGGACTAAAACCGTTAAAAAGTTTAATTCTCCCTATAGTTATAACGTATCTATATAACAAAATCAATCCTACCAAGATATCAAATCATGTTTTCTAAAACCGTATTTTTGAAATGTGCCCTTATGTATAAAATGAACTTTTAAATAAAAATTGGTACGTATATTGTGGCTACTCTTTACTATGAAAAACATAGCAACCCAAACATTTTTTATTCTCATAATTAGTACATTTTGCTACGGACAAAATTCATATAAATATTCTCAGCCAAAAAATCTTGAGGATGGATGGGAAACAAGCAATCTGCACTCACAGAATATAGATACCACAAGAATCTATCAATTATTTAACCAAATACAGAATAGTAAAAACAAGTTGCACAGTATTTTATTAGTAAAAAATAATCAAATCGTTATTGAGGAATATTTCAACGACCATTCTGTAAATAAACAACACGACCTCCGCTCTTCAACAAAAAGCATAAGGTCAATTTTATTAGGGATTGCAATTGATAAAGGATTCATTGATAGTATCGACGATCCCATATCAAAGTATCTCAAAAATCTGGTGCCAACTAAAAATCTTGACGAGAGAAAAAATAAAATTACAATCAGACATCTATTAACAATGTCTCCTGGATTTGATTGTAATGACTGGGACAAGAAATCAGCAGGGCAAGAGGATAGAGTGTATAAAAAAAAGGACTGGCTTCAATATACACTTAATTTACCAATGGTTAACGAACCAGGAACAGTCTCTAATTATTGCTCTATGGGCGTAGTATTAATAGCCGAAATAATAAGTCTAGCTTCAAAAATGACAATCGATACATTTGCTCAACAATATCTATTCAATCCACTAGGCATTACTAATATAAGTTGGGAGCATACTTCGAATAAAAAAGTGATTCCTTCGGGAAAAAGGTTATATATGACCTCTCGTAATATGGCTAAAATTGGGCAATTGATACTCAATAATGGAAAGTGGAATGAAAGACAAATTGTTTCTAAAAAATGGATTGAGGAATCGACTACTCCAAAAACAAAAATTACAGGAATTGATTACGGCTATTTGTGGTGGAATATTCCATTTAAAGTAGGCGAAAAAATGATGGTTTCTAAAACAGCAACTGGAAACGGAGGGCAATATATCATGATTTTTCCTGAACTGGATATGGTTGCTGTATTTACAGGAGGTGCATACAACTCGCAAGAGGATAAGTTACCTTTTGCAATAATGAAAGACATCTTCTTACCGACATTCGCAAACAAAAAATAAAAATCGATAGCATTTAAAACTATTATGATTTTCTAATACAGAAGAAAAATCGTTAAACGAGATTTGGGGTATTCTAAAAAACCTAAATAGTTATCCAACCAAAGATGAAATTGATGCATTGGTATCTGGCTATCGAAGAAACAAGCCTTGAATTAAAAACCGATACATATGAAATGAAATTTATAGCAAACGGATATGTATTCGAGAATCAACAGTCTTTTTTCAAATCTTTAAAATACGGATACAAAGTAGAAGTGATACCCAAATAACGTAAAACAACACTTAGGTATATTAGGTATAACATTATACTAAGCCATTAACATTTACGTGAGGAGTTACCAGGTTTAATTCCTAAAATAGCATTAAACTGTTTGACTTCGCGTTTATAAAACTGGAAGAATTTACGTAGAAAAAAAGCAAAACTATGGCTGGGTTGTTTCATAAGTATGTAATTTTAGATACACTCTATTAGTATCGTTACATGTAAAAACATCACACTTTTTAGAAGAAATTTTTACGATAAAAATAATTGCTATCACTAAAACCTCTCTTATAATGATATACATCCTGCATAAAACATCAATAACCTCATTTTTGGGATAAACTCACCCATATTATATGAGTTTTAAAAAATCATCGGAGATATGTGTACTGGTATGCATATCGTACTATTGGCAGGAATTGATCTTTACACATTAGATTTGGATAAGACAACCATAGATTTGGAATATTATAGTTTTCTGCATTAACTCAACTTTGTATTGTAATTAAAAACAAATATAAAAATGAGTCAACAAACAGCAATTATAACAGGAGCAAGTCGAGGTTTAGGAAGAGATATGGCACTTAATCTTGCAAAGGATGGCATACACATTATCTTCTCCTATCATACCAACGATAAAAAAGCAAAGGAAGTTATTTTAGAAATAGAATCCATTGGGCAAAAAGCAGTAGCTTTTCCTTTTGATGCGAATAACTATAAAAGTGGGCAAGAATTTATGGTTAAAGCCACAGATTATCTAAAGCAACAAAACGGCAATCCTAACTTTGATTTTTTAATTAATAATGCTGGAACAGGAACTTTCAATTTGACATCTGATACTACTGAAGAACAATTCGACGAAATGATGAATGTACACCTCAAAAGTGTATATTTTTTAACACAAAAAGCATTACCATATCTTAATAGAGGCGGGCGAATTATTAATATTTCTAGTGGATTGACGCGTTTTAGTTTACCTGGGATGTCTGCCTATGCTATGATGAAAGGTGGCATAGAAGTATTTACACGTTATTTAGCAAAAGAATTGGGGCAACATAAAATTACGGCCAATGTTATTGCTCCCGGAGCTATAGCAACCGATTTTGCTGGAGGCAGTAATCGGGATAATGAAGAAAAAAGAGCCATTATAGCTAATATTACAGCATTAGGTCGTGTTGGTGAAGCCGAAGATATCGGAGGTACTGTTGCTTTTTTATGTTCTGATAAAGCAGGTTGGATTAACGGCCAACGCATTGAAGTGTCAGGAGGAATGTTGGTATAAAATCTTTTCCATAAATTTATAATAATGAAAGACATAATACACTTAAAAAAGGTTAGTGATTATCATAAACTAGCTCATATCAATCCTCCTGAACATCCGTTAATTAGTCTAATAGACTATAGTAATGTTAAGTACTCATCAGACATTAATGATTTGCAATGGAGACAAGATTATTATACTATTGGGTTAAAACGTAATGTGGTGCATAAGTTTTTTTACGGTCAACAAGAATATGATTTTGATGAAGGCGTAATGACTTTCGTTTCGCCAAATCAAGTGATGAGCTTAAGAAACAATCCAAATATCAAAAACCATACACCTTCTGGTTGGCTATTATTGATACATCCCAATTTTTTATGGAATTCACCTTTAGCGCATCAAATCAAACACTATGGCTTTTTTGGGTATACTATAAATGAAGCCCTTTTTCTTTCTGAAAAAGAAGAGCTAATGATGGTAAATCTTTTGAATACTATACGTCATGAATACCAATCTAATATTGATAAATTTAGTCAGAAGATTATTATTTCGCAGTTAGAATTACTACTCAATTATGCCGAGCGATTCTATGAAAGGCAGTTTATTACTCGTAAAATACCTAATCATCAAATATTACATAAATTTGAAAAAGTTTTGCTAGACTATTTTAACGATGAAAGCATGGATGACAAAGGTTTACCAACAGTTTTATGGGTTGCTAATTGCTTAAATCTTTCTCCAAATTATTTAAGTAGTATGCTCAAATCACTTACAGGGCAAAGTACGCAGCAACATATTCATAATAAATTAATAGAAAAAGCAAAAGAACAACTATCTACTACACCACTTTCAATAAGCGAAATTGCTTACAGTTTGGGTTTTGAGCATCCAGCATCTTTTAGCAAACTTTTCAAGAATAAAACAGAAATGTCTCCTTTAGAATTTAGAAAGTCGTTTAATTAATGATCTCTAGGGTAAAAGACATTCAAAATATCATATCCTATATTGTAAAACCTTATTTTTGATATACACTTATACAGTCTATTAGATGAGTTTTTAAAATAAATTCAAACTAATATGCGCATACTCAATATATATAGTATCGCTAGGCAATTTTAAAATAACAGATGGACCATAAACTTTACATAGAAACCCCAATTTATAGATCACATAAATTAAAAAGAGAGCAACAAAAAAATATATATTATAAGTTAGACTGCTATCAACCAACCGGTTCTTTCAAAATTAGAGGTATGGAAGAATTATGCCGCTTTCATTTCGAAAAAGGGAAAAAAAACTTTATTGCTTCTTCAGGCGGAAATGCAGGATATTCTTTAGCATACGTTGGGAAACATATAGGTGTAAAAGTTAAAGTAGTCGTTCCTAAAACAACTTCTGCATTTATGATTAACAAAATAGCAAATTTAGGGACCGAAGTCGAAGTATATGGTAATGTTTGGGATGAAGCTCATCGATACGCCCAGAAAATTTCGGAAGAGACAGGTGCTGTTTATGTTTCTCCGTTTGATGATCCTTTACTTTGGAAAGGCCATTCGACTATTATCGATGAATGTGCAAGACAAATAAAACAACCCGACAAAATTATAGTATCTGTTGGTGGCGGAGGCTTACTTTGCGGAATACTCGAAGGAATGAAAAAAAATGGATGGGAAAACACTCAGGTAATTACAACCGAAACTACAGGTGCAGCATCATTTTATAAAAGTTGGCAAGCAAAAAAAATTATAGAATTAGAAGAAATATCCTCTATTGCAACCAGTTTAGGAGCAAAAAAAATTGCTGATAAATCATTAGAACTAGCATCTCATTTCAATGTTAAACCAATCACCGTTAGTGATAAAGAAGCTATTGATGCTTCATTTATTTTTTTGGATGAATATAATGTAATCGTTGAACCGGCATGTGGAGCAGCACTTTCTGTTCCTTATTTTCATCCTAAATTGATAACAGAAAATGAAACCGTTTTAGTAATTGTATGTGGTGGAGTGAATACAGAAATAAATACATTACTTAGTAAAAAATAAACTCCACCCACCAGCAATACTAAAATGCTATAAATACCTATCAAAAACAACACATTCTATTTTGTAAAACCGTATTTTTGATATAAGCTCATATTGACCATGTGAAGTTTTAAAATAAATACAAACAAGTATATGTATTCTATTACAAATACTGTTATTGCCAGTACCAAATCGAGCCCTATGAAAATAATCTTAATTTTTCTTTTTACACTATTCATCAGCACTTCTATCCATGCTCAAAAATCTTCATACACTCTGGTAAATGATAGAAAAGGTAATCAAAGTGTTATCGAGTTTCTAGAAGAGTTAATCGATAAAAAAGAAAATATTGAAGAACTGGATTTATCCCACGGAAAATTAGATAGTATTCCTAAAATTATCGGGAGTTTTAAAAACTTAAAAGTACTAAGGCTCTATGGTAATAATTTGTCTAATATAACAGGGCAAATATGCCAACTCACCAATTTAGAACGTCTGGATTTACGGTTAAATATGCTTGAAAAACTACCCAAATCTATAGAATGTCTAAAACAATTAAAAGACTTAGACCTGCAAGAAAATTTATTAACCGAATTACCCGAATCACTTGGAAATTTATCCAACTTAACCGATTTGTATCTACAAAACAATCCGATAAGAAAATTACCTAATTCAATAGGGAATCTTAAACGACTACAAAATATATATTTAAGAAATAACGCAATTAAAGAGCTTCCGGATTCTTTTATCAACTTAGAAAATTTAGAAATTCTTTTTATTGTAAATAATCCTCTGGAACGACTCCCCGATGCTATAGGAAATCTTAAAACATTACAAAGTATTTCTATCTACGATAACAAAATTTCGAATTTACCTCAATCCATCGAGAAGTTGACCAAATTAAGATATTTAGATGTTCATGGAAATAAAATTAATCCTGCTAATATAGAAAATCTAAGGGAAAAATTAAAATATTGTGAAATTGAGAAGTAATGACACATTAGTACTTTAAAAATCAATTGATTGTAACGTCTTGTATTGAAAAAACAAAAATCACTTAGTAAAATCATATCTGATAAAATTCACAAAACATTAGCAATTTTTGGGTTGTTGCACTTTAAAAATAGTCAGACATTTGGATACACATTTCCTAAATGAAAAGAGTATGAAAATTGAAAATTGCACAATAGATGATATTGATGAAATATACAGGTTGTACAGAATAGCTTCAGCATATCAAAAATCAAAAGAAGGAGTTATTGTTTGGCCAGAGTTTGAGCGAAAACTTGTAGAAGATAGTATCTCAGAAAACAGGCAATGGAAACTTACCATTGATAACAAGATTGCTTGTGTATGGACCATCACATTTAGTGATGAGCAAATTTGGGAAGAAAAAAATGGCGATGCTGCTATCTATATTCATCGTATTGCAACCAATCCCGATTATAGAGGTCAAAATTTTGTGGCAATCATTGTAGAGTGGTCAAAAGAATATGCCAAAAAAAGTAATAAGGACTATATACGATTAGATACACTAGGCAACAATGTAAAGCTTATAGAACATTATAAAAAGGCTGGTTTTGACTTTTTAGGATTCTTTGATTTAAAAAACACAGAAGGATTACCCGATCATTATGGTAAGGCTCCCGCCAGTTTATTCGAAATAAAACTTAATTAGTAATCTAAAGAAGAAAAAAAGTAACTCATCAATTTCACTGAAAACAGGGAACTAAAAAACAGAAATGTAATCTATATTTGAGACAAAATAATAGTAATTCTACCTGACACATGAGTGACTTAAAAAATTTAATTATAGAAGAGATTAAAGAGTATGAATGGGACAAAATCGATGGTGTTATAAAATCAATTATCCCTAATATTATTTTCTCGGTCGATGAGAACAAATCTACTCAAAGTTTGTTAAATTCAAGATTTGGAGGAAAACCTGCAGCTCCTTCTGGTTTTACGTGGCCTTTACAATCTTTAGGGCAAAAGGCTCCGCTTGCTTTCTTTTTTCAGCTTAATTTTGAAGAAATAAAACCATTTGACGTAGAGAACATATTCCCCAAAAAAGGAATTCTTTTATGTTTTGCTTCTGTAACAGACGATATCATGTGGGAAGACGATTTGGAAGATGCTTTTAAAATCTATTTCTTTGCAGATACAGAAAATCTCGAACTTGTTGATATTCCAAACAACATCCCAGATGATCAAAAACTAGCTACGAGAACGATAACTTTCAAAAATAGTTTTCAACTTCCTCGTTACCCTTTTAATTTTGCATTACTAGAAGACGGTCATATTTCTGAAGATGATGCTGACGGAATTGATCAGGTTTCAGACGATATGATGGGCGAAGCTATCAATATCCAAATGCGAACAAAAATAGCTCTTGAGTCTGGTTTAAAACCACCAACTCCAAAAAATGATTTACACACGCTTTTTAGTCACAATATGTTATTAGGTGTTCCTTTTTCTGTTCAACATTATATTGCCGAAGAATGGGCCGAAAGACATCATGAAGATGATGATATGAGTCAAAATTATGTCAACTTGATTTCCTTTGAAATGAAAGGTCATGAAGGATATGGATTTAGTTCAAACGGTGCTCATCTTTACCTTTGTATAGATAAAGAAGATCTAAAAAATAACGACTTTAGTAATGTTATTGCCTTAGTTCAGAACACATAAATCCTTGTCTTTATTCCCTATTATATATAGTCTAAAATTGTTAATAAACACAAGAGGTTTTAACATGTAAACAGGGATTAAACAATCACTACATCATGATATACCGAAGAAATAAAATTATCTTAGTAACGGCTATGTAAAATTAGGGTAAAATAAGACTAAAAATGATGAACTTAGAAGAAAACAAAAAGAATGCTATCGCATTCTACAAAACTGCCTATACCGGAAATCCTAAAAAAGCGGTAGAATGCTACGTTGGCGATTTGTATATTCAACATAATCCAGATGTTAAAGATGGTACCCAGGGGTTTATTGATTACTTCGAAAAAATGCAAATCGAATACCCCGAGAAATCAATTGAATTTGTACGTTGTATTGCCGAGGGTGACTTAGTAGCATTACATACACATCAAATCTGGCCCGGAAATGATGAATATATAACTATGGATTTTTTTAGGTTTGATGAAAAAGGCAAAATTGTAGAGCATTGGGATGCCATCCAGCAAATCCCTGAAAAAAGTGCTAATAAAAATACCATGTACTAATTAAAGCTGCCATCGGTATCCTACTAAAACCTTCTTAACGAAATCAATCTAGTTAATACGCAAAACCTGGTATTACAAAAACATATGCTGTTTACCCATAATGATCACGCTGGTTTTTTTCTATCTTAGTCTCAGCATAGCATATCGTAGCAGATAACTATAGAAAACAACAACCAGATCAACAATATAAAAAGAACATCATACCCGATGAAGAAAGGAATTATAATTCTGGGGAGTTCAAATAGTAATGGAGATACATACAAGGCAGCTTCATTCGTTAGCCAGCAAATGAACTATTCTATAATAGATTTAAAAACAAAAAATATATCAGAATTTGATTACGAATTCAAAAATAGAGATGATGATTTTCACCCTTTAATTCATGAAATCGTAAATCAATATGACCTCATTATTTTTGCAACTCCTGTGTATTGGTATACCATGAGTGGAATTCTGAAAACTTTTTTAGATAGAATTTCTGATTGTTTAAAAATAGAAAAAGATACAGGTCGAAAACTAAGAGGAATGGAAATGGCAATACTTAGTTGCGGTTCGGATAAACAACTAAAAGATGGATTTCATATGCCATTTGTAGAAACATCAAAATATCTGGGAATGAAATATATCGGAGATGTACATTGCTGGGTCGAAAACAATACCCTTCCTGATTTGGTAGAAACAAAATTGAAGGATTTTATAAATCAAATACAATAATGGATATTGATCTCTATCTAGAACGAATAAAGTACAAGAAGGACTTAAGTGTTAATAAAAAAGTGCTTTTCGAACTTCAGCAATCTCACTTAAAAAATGTGCCTTTCGAGAATCTAGACATTCATTACGATAACGAAATCACACTTAACGTTGATACTATTTACAATAAAATAGTAGTTCAAAAAAGAGGAGGATTTTGCTATGAGTTAAACGGGTTATTCTATCATTTACTAAAAGAAATTGGGTTTGAGGTAAAAATGATTTCGGGTAGGGTTTATAACACATCAAAAGGGTACGGAAAAGAGTATGATCATTTAGCCATAATAACTTCTATACATAACAATGATTATCTGGTAGATGTAGGATTTGGTAAATTCTCATATACTCCATTACTAATTAAACCCGGAGTTAAATTATCTGATGATTTTGGTTATTTTGAGTTTGATAAATTCGATGATGATTATTTAAGAGTAAACGAAGTGGTAGATGAAGTATTGACTCCACAATATATTTTTAAAACTATAGGTCGAAATTTTAATGAATTTCAAGAAATGTGTATATTTCATCAAACCAGCAAAGATTCTCATTTTACACAAAAAAAAGTAATCTCCAGGATAACTGATACAGGAAGAATTACTTTAAATGACAATCAATGTAAAATTACCCAAGGAGCAGATACTAAGATCATAGAATTTACAAAAGAAACAAAATTGAACGAGCTTCTAAAAGAACAT
This sequence comes from Aquimarina sp. EL_43, assembly GCF_943422735.1. NCBI lineage: Bacteria > Pseudomonadati > Bacteroidota > Flavobacteriia > Flavobacteriales > Flavobacteriaceae > Aquimarina > Aquimarina sp. EL_43. The sequence goes on from NZ_CALSBR010000001.1 coordinate 473,256, forward strand.
TTTGATATCGAAATACAGAAGCCTTCCTAAATCAAATTATAATATCATACTAAAAATAAATGGCAATTACATTTCCTATTATAGAAACAGAACGATTACGACTACGACAGTTTACAAACCATGATTTAGAGAATGTATATCTCGGTCTATCGAATCCCGATGTAATCAAATACTATGGGGTTAGCTTTAATAGTCGTGAAGCTACCAAAGAGCAAATGATATGGTTTGCAGAATTAGAGAAAAATGAAACCGGCATATGGTGGGCTGTTTGCTCAAAAGATGGTAACACCTTCTATGGCGCAGGAGGACTTAATGCTATCGAAAAAGAAAACAAAAAAGCAGAAATCGGATTCTGGCTTCTTCCCGAGCATTGGGGAAAAGGAATCATGAAAGAAGTAATGCCTCTCATTTGTAAATTCGGATTTGAAAATCTAGGGTTGCATAGAATTGAAGGTTTTGTAGATGCCGAGAATTCGAATTGCAAAAATGGACTAGCAAAATTAGATTTTGAATACGAAGGGACAATGGTCGATTGCGAAATCAAAAACGGAAAACATGTTAGCGTAGCTATTTATGCCATGTTAAATAAAAGTTCCTCTTCTAAGTAAAAAAGAATATCTATATTTTATTATCAGTCCTATTGTAATGCAATTGGTTTCTCTAATTAAACGAATGTCTAAACCAAACTACATAATTAAGATCAAATACATTTTTATTAAGTATGAATTTTGAAATATTAGATTTTTTGATTTTAATAGGGGTAACTCAAGGGTTTATCTTTGCAATCATAATTTTATTTTCCAAATTTTTTAAAAACAAGACCAATTTATACCTGGGCATAAGTCTTTTACTCGGAGTTTTTATCAATATTCAATATTGGGCCTTACATTATAATTGGTATAAAGAGTATCAAAATTTTAGAATACTAGAAGATATTGAATTAGTATTGGCTTTTCCGGTAACCTTATATTTTTATTACTTAAAATTATTAAATCCTTCACTAAAGCTTAGAAATAAGGAGTGGTTATTGTTTGTTCCTTTTATTATATCAGTAGGGTTAAACTTATATATTGGTGGGCAATTTTACTTTGATTTATATCCTATTCATAACAAAGCATGGATACCCCATTTTTATACAATAGAATATTACTTTTCGATTCTATTTAATTTAGGTCTACTTGTAGTAGAATTTCGCTTGTTATTTAAAAACAATATCAAAAATCAACCCGATATCGGCTATGATCTTAAATGGATACGTCTATTTTATACTTTTCATGTTTTACTCATCTTTTTTTGGATTTTAACAAGTGTAGTAGATTATTACTATAACAGTGATTATTCTATCATTATATGGCTATTACTTAATATTCTTTTTTATTGGATCGGTTATCAAGGAATATACAAGTTTACCTTGGCCAAAAACAGATTCGAAATAAGAGAGATTAACAAAAAGAAAACAAACGAAAAACAGAAAGAGCCTGTAAAACTTAAAGAAGGAGAAGACAACCCATATTTTAAAAAATTTATACAACTTCTAGAAACTGAAAAGTTATATAGAAATCAACAATTGAGTAGAGATGATATTGCAACTCGGTTAAATATAAGTATTGGTTACCTTTCTCAAATAATTAATAGTGTCGCTCAAAAGAATTTTTCTGATTATTTAAACGCGTACAGAGTGAAAGAAGCTAAAACTATGATTTTAGATCCTGAGTTTGATAATTATGATATGGTAGCAATAGGACTTGAAGCTGGATTTAATTCTAAATCTGCTTTTTATAAATATTTCAAGAAAGAAACCGGCCATACCCCAACTACATTTAAAAAAATGCACAAAGAACAGATGTAATGATAAAAAAAGAGTCCATAATTGTTCAATTCTAACTTTTAGAGACTTCTAACTTTTTGAACTCAACTAATTTTGCTCAAAACAAAAAAAGAAAAGTTATGAGCAAAAAACTAATTGTATTCGTTTTAATAACATTAAATATTACTTTTTCATGTAATACCGATGATGATGTCGTCGGTACAATTAATGAAACATTTATTGTTGGTCAATGGCAATTATCTAGTTCTACCAAAAATGGAACTGCTATTGATTTAGACACTTGTGATCTTATGGAAACTTATGTTTTTAGTAACTCTAATAAAGTAAGTATTACCCTTTACACTTTTAACACAAACAATGTATGTGAAGAAGGTGCTAAAACAACTTATGATTATACTATTACCGGTACTAATCTTACCATTAGCAACAATAGTGCTTTTGTAATCTCGACTCCAGAAAACGCCACTCTTATTCTCACATCCAAAAATTCATCAGATACTTTTGTAAATACATACACAAGGAAATAACCAAAAAATATCTCGTGTTAAAAATGTCTAGGTTTATTATCATTTTAAACCTGGACATTTCTATATTTTATAAGCTGAATATATAGTAAAGAAACCTTTTATTACACTCGGTATTATGAAGATTTAACAATATTCGTAACAACAAAACCCAGGGATAGTACGTTAAGATATTCACACACGATCATGTTAAAGAACTCATGAATATATTACCTAAATACGGGCTACTGCAGTTTAGAAATGCAGCGAGAATATATAGTAAGTCTATTACTGAAAGTCTGCAGCTCTTTAGAGAAGAAACAAAATTTCTTAAAACTTCTTTGTTTTTTTCTTATAAACACGACGAGCTAGAAGAACTCGATAGTGCAATTAATTTTTTAAAAGGGTTTGGTGTACTTATCTATGCAGATTATTTGTTGCTTGATCCAGATACTACAGAAAACCCCAGTAAGGTAACCGACAAAGAGATCCAGCAAAAAACAGAAGAAAAAATAAAGGATAATAAAAAGTTTATATTCCTGGCCACAGAAAATGCCATTAGTTCTAAACGTTGTAAATGGGAATTACGATACGCCAATACACAAAAACCCAAAGATCATATCGCTATTTTCCCTATACGAGAAGATTATACAGATTATGGTGGTGCCGAGTACTTACTAAAATTTCCTTACATTCAAAAAAGTGAAATCAATCCAGATGGATATGATGTTAAATCCCCTTATGGAGATGTCATAGAACTAGGTGCCTGGTTAGCATCTTAATTTGGTTTCTAAAATCTTAGAAAATACCATATCACAAGTTAAGTGATTTACTATTCAGAGTTTTGTCGTTTACCAAAACCCTGAGATCAAATTCTTATATGATTAATGGGCTTAACCATTTTTTATCTTCTTTAAATATTTTTTTGATTTTTTTTCAATATCTTCATAGTAAATCATAAAAAATTAAAAATTTACTGATTATCTACATTTTTTTATTTAAAAAAAACGAACTCCAATTGGGGGGTAATGCCCAATAACACGTCTTATATAATAGGCGCCATTATCAATACAAGTAACAATTAACGTAGTGCCCAAGCTTAACCAATTTCTAGTAATTGTAGGTATACTTACCTATTTATAGTATATCTCTCTGGTATAAATCTTAGTAAAAACACGAAAAATGCTTCTAAAAAAATCATTTAGTATACATATACTACATGTTTTATTACCCTCTATGTTAATAAAACACTTTGATATTCTATATATCCAATTCCTTTCTATATCAAAGATCCATTTTCTTTTTATTTCGGCATTTCATAAAACACTACCTATTCTATATACTCCCCAAAATATTCAAAATTATAATTCACCAACTAAAATGTAATAGCATTTTAATTCATGTCTAATCAAATCACAATTGTATGAGAAAACAACTCTTAATTTTAATGTGTGCAGTGCTGCTATCAAGTATTGGTTATAGCCAAACTACAATAACAGGTACTGTTCGGGACATAGCAGGTCCCTTACCTGGGGCAACAATTCTAGTACAGGGAACTAGAACTGGAACGACAACAGATTTTGACGGTAAATATACTATCGACGCAAACTCTGATCAGACATTAGTCTTTTCGTATTTGGGATATGTCACGAAAGAAATACCAATTGCTAATCAAACTACAATCGATGTTATCTTACAGGAAGATGCCGAAGCCTTAGGCGAGGTTATTGTAACTTCTTTAGGGTTTGTAGAAAAAAGAGATAAACTATCTTCTACTTATTCTAAAATCGATGCAGACAAGCTAGTACAACCTGTAGAGAATAAAATCATTGACGGTATAGCTGGTAAAGCCGCTGGGGTAAGTATCAATGCCACTTCTGGAGACCCCGGAGCTGGTTCTAATATTCAAATTAGAGGAACCAGTTCTCTGGGAGGTTCTAGCCAACCTCTAATTATTGTAGATGGGGTACCCTTAAACAATGATACCATAGAAGGTTCTGGTAGTGGAGATACCTCTGCAGGAGTATCACAGCAGTCCAGGCTTAATGACCTTAATCCAGATGATATCGAATCTTTTCAAGTATTTAAAGGAGCTTCTGCAGGAGCATTGTATGGAACAAGAGCACTTAACGGTGTAATTGTAATCACCACCAAAAAAGGTAAAAAAGGTAAAATGAGAGTTACCTTCTCTTCTGGTGTTTCTATCGATGAAGTCTCGTATAAGCATCCATTACAACGATCTTTTGGACAAGGTACCAATGGTAACTATAGTCCAACATCTGCCTTCTCTTGGGGGGATAGGATCTCGGACAGAAGCGGAGCTCCAGATGATGTAGATACTACAGGAGAATTTTTTGAATCTTTGGTAACCAATACTACTATTTATCCGATTACTCAAAAAAATAGAACAGATCAGTATGTAGATAGTAATTTTGACAAAGTATTTGGTACCGGGGTCACACTCGATAATCGTTTCACCTTAAGTACCGGAAGTGAAAAAGGTACCTATTTCTTAAGTGGAGGTCACGTAGATCAGGACGGAACGATTAAAAATAGTTATTATAAGAAAACTAATTTCACCTTATCTACTTCTCAGAATTTTACAGATAGGCTTACTGCTAATATCAAAGGAAATTACATACATACCAGCTCTAACAGAATTCAGCAAGGTTCTAATACCGCAGGGTTATATCTGGGATTACTGCGTACATCGCCAGATTTTGATATCACAGATTATAAAGGAGATTATAATAATGGAGCCGGAACTATTGTACAATCGCGTCATCGTTCTTATCGAAGATATCTTGGAAACAGTGATAATGTAATTTATAATAATCCTCTTTGGACCATCAATGAGCAAGGAAGTACTGCCAAAGTAAATCGTTTTATTGGTACAGCAGAATTAAAATATCAATGGAACGATAATATCAACTCTATCCTTAGAGGAGGTGCAGATTTTTATTCTGATAACAGGGTATATTTCTTTCCATACTATACTGCAAGTTCTACCCGAAGGTTTGGTTTACTTAATGACGAAACCATAAATAATGAAGAGTATACGATGGATATACTAACATCTTTTCGATATGCATTAACAGAACAGTTAAACACTAATGTTATTATAGGATATGGTATTAATGACAGGAGAAGAAAACGAGATTTTATTGAAGCAGATAACTTCATTGCCAATTTTAGAAAACCATTAGATCCTGTAGAAATTTCGGCAAAAGAAAATATCTCCTCAGAGATTACCAGAACCTCGAGAAGGAATATTCGCTTCTATGGTACTGCCAATTTTGATTATGCCGATCAATTGTTTTTAACTCTTGGAGGGGCATATGAAAAACATTCTGTACTCCCAAAAAGTGATAATGCATTCTTTTATCCAAGCGCAGAATTAGGCTGGACTTTTAGTCGATTAATTAATGGTTTTGATCCTTTATCCTTTGGTAAACTTAGACTTGCTTTTGGTCAGGTAGGTAATGTTCCTCTGGCACATAGAGAGGAAACCGTTTTTGAAGTAGGGTCTTTTTCTACTTTTTCTGATGCTATCGCACTCGAAGATTTTGGAGGAGGATTTCAATTCGACGAACGCCTTGGAAATCCAAACCTAAAACCAGAAATAAAAACAGAATACGAAGTTGGATTAGATCTTCGTTTCTTTAAAAATAGGTTTTCATTATCAACTACCTATTACAAAAACGAAACTAAAGATGTATTGCTTAATATAGCAATACCTCCAACATTAGGGTTTTCTGAAATTTATGGAAATGGAGCTACTATAGAAAATGAAGGGTTTGAAGCCGAATTGAAATATGATTTTATAAAAAACAGAGATTGGAAAGCTAGTGCTGCCATAAATTTTAGTACTAATAAAAACCTGGTTTCTAAGATCGAAGGAGGAGGAGTGGTTAATTTTACTCCCGGTAGTTCTATCCAATCTGTAGCTATCGAAGGAGAACCGTTAGGAGTTTTGTATACCCAAGGTGCTCAACGTAATGCTGATGGAAGTCTGGTACTAGATGCTAATGGTTTTCCCATAGTAGATACTAGCGGTAACAAAGTAGTAGGAGACCCTAATCCAGATTGGTTAGGAGGTTTACAATTAAGTATATCGTATAAAGATCTATCAATATCGGCATTGTTTGACACCAGTCAAGGTAATGATATGGCGCAAAGAACTCGTTTCATCACTTCATACTTCGGAACTCACGGAGATGTAGGAAACACTATTACTTTAAATGAAGATTTGGTGAATTTTAATGGAGATGTGGTACCAGCAGGTACAAGCGTAAGAGCTAATATAGGTAACTTCGGAAATGGAAATGTACTACTAGACGAGAGTTATTATAGAAACCTATATGGTTTTGGAGATGGTAAATTAAATGAATTTGCTGTTGGAGATGCAAGTTGGACAAGGTTTAGAGAACTTTCATTATCCTATTTACTTAATTCTGACGGTTTACAAAAGACAACAGGGTTAAGTTCGATTGAATTTACAGCCTCTGGAAGAAACCTGGTTATCTGGACCGATGTAGTTGGTATAGATCCCGACATAAATCAATTTGGAGTCGGTAGAGGAAAAGGGCTGGATTATTTCTCGAATCCAGGAGTGAGAACCTATGCTTTTAGTATTAAGTTTAATTATTAAAAAACGAAATCATGAAAACTATATATAAACTAATAGTATCCTGTATCGTAATCACGATGTTCTCCTGCGAAGATTATCTGGATGTTAACGAAAATCCAAATCAGCTGGTTGAAGTTCCATCGGGAGATCTCCTATTAAAAGGAACACTCTTGGCCAATGCACAGGTACAACAAGGACAACTTGCTAGAACATCTATGTATTATTCTGGTGGACTTATCGGGCTAAACCTGGTACAACAAACACTCTATAATTATGATTATACTCCTGGTGATTCTGATGCCGTCTGGGAATTGATCTATAACGGAATATTAGTTCAAAACAAGGAAATTAGAAGAATTTCTCCTAACCTAGATTTATTACAAGGGATCATCGATGTTAATGAGGCATTAGCTATTGGTACAGGAACATCTCTTTTTGGAGATATCCCCTACTCTAATGCAGTACCCGATAATGCCAGTTTAGAATCTCCTGATCCCACAATAGACTCGCAAACAGACATCTATAACAATTTGCAAACTTTACTGGACGGAGCAATATCTAAAATAAATAATGCCACGACTAATGTTGGTAGTGAAGATATTTATTTTTCTGGGAATGGAGCTTCTTGGGCAGCAGCTGCGTACACTCTAAAAGCTAGGTATTATTTACAAACCAAACAGTATGACCTGGCATTAAACAATGTCGTAAATGGTATTAACAGTGCATCTGGAACCATGGCATATAAACCTATTGGTAGTGTCGATACAAACAGTAACATTCTTTTTAATTTTGTAAACAGTAGTCGTGCGGGTGATATGACAGGAGATAATGCCTTTTACCGAGACCTTATAGATCCTGCTAATTCTTCTGGCAGAAATAATGCCAAGACAGATGAGACTGCTCGTAGAAACTATTCTTACATTAGTGGGGATGGAAATCAGGATGATGGTATTGATGGACCATCTACTCCTATGAAATTAGTAAGCTACGAAGAAAATTTATTGATCTGGGCAGAATGTATCTTACGTGTTAATAATGACAATCAGGGAGCTATTGATAAACTTAACGAACTAAGAACTTATCTGGATTCTGGAAATGCATTTAATCTTATCGATGCAGCAGATACATTTAATTATGATCCATATGTCCTGGCAGATTTTCAAGCAGGAGGAATTGAAAACACTGATAATATAGCAGTAGATAGAGCTATCTTAAGAGAGATTATCGAAGAACGTTATGTGACAGGGTTTAGCACCTATATGCCATTTAACGATGCCCGAAGATTACTCAAATCCGATAGTGATGTTATTGTCCCTTTTCCCTTAAACAATACCACCACTACAATCAATCCACAACGATTTTTATATCCACAGGATGAGTTAGATAGTAATGAAAATATCCCCCGACCCATTCCTGATTTATTTACTCCTACTGCAGTAAATCAATAACTAAATTATTCTATTTTTTTGGGAATGGTTAAAAACCTATGAAGTTAACTTCATAGGTTTTTTTATATAAAAATTAGAATACAAGCTGATCTGTTCTAATAAAGTAAGACTTAGATAAATTTTAACATTTCTAAAATAGGGTAATGTTACTACTAAATGTTGTGTATATAAATTGAGAAGTCAAAACAGCTTCATAGATATTAAGATTATTTTTTTTCATATGATGCAACCCTTTGGCTTTTATATTGTCATTTACTATTAGGTAATATTTATATAGAAACTAATCTATAAGCATTATGAGAAATATATTTTCAGTATTCGTTTTTGTTATGATAGGATGTATCGGGTCTGCACAAGAGACACAACTTGCACAAGATCAAAATCCTAATTACAAAAAGGCGATGAATAGATTTTTAAAAAATAGTCAGGAATATACAATACAACAAGGTACTACTGTGCAAGAGACCTATAAAGCTATTGATCCTCTCGAAGAAAAAAGAGAACTACGCTCGTTACGAAGACAATACCGATCACAAAGAGCATACTGGAGACATGAACGAAGATTAAAACGTATCGAAAATACCAGGTATTATGATTATGGATCTTATTATAGTTACAGACCGCGTGGATATGATTGGCTAACACTTGGCATATTAGGCGCATGCATTCTTTGGTAATATCACAAAAAACACATTATAAAATACATTAAATAAAATTACAAAATGAGAAAATCAATCGCTGCTATAGCAGTATTACTAGTAGTATCTTTAACTTCTTCATGCGCAAGAAAAATTACACGTGTAGCTCCGGATACACAAATTGATATTAGCGGACGATGGAACGATACTGATTCACGCTTTGCAGCAGAAGAACTAACGCAAGAAGTACTTACAGGAAACTGGATAACCGATCACACTCAGGAAAAAGGCAAAAAACCTGTGGTTATAGTTGGTTTAATACGCAATAAATCACATGAGCATATAGAAAGCGAAACCTTTATTAAAGATATAGAAAAAGCTTTTATTCAACGACAAAAAGTTAGAGTAGTACAAGGTGGTAAAATGCGCGAAGAGCTAAGAGCAGAACGCGCTGATCAACAGGATAATGCCTCTATGTCTACCGTTAAGAAATTTGGATTAGAAACAGGGGCAGATTATATGCTTCAAGGCAATATTAATTCTATAGTTGATGCACATAAAAGAAACAAAGTAGTATATTATCAAATCGACCTGGAGTTAACCAATATTCAAACCAATGAAAAAGTATGGATTGGAGATAAAAAAATAAAAAAGTTTGTAAAAAACTAATTCTGTAGCACTCTAAATTCACAAAACGCCAAGCTTTCCCAGGAAAGCTTTTTTGATAATTGAATATGGTCCATAAAAAAATGATCTTTCGCATTGTACTATTGTGTTGTTTTTCAATATTACTTAGTAACTGTGGCAGTTATCATACCAAGAGCACACTTTTTCAATCCAAGATACAACAGGGGGATATGGAAGGTGCCATGGAGGTGATCGAAGAAAATAAGTTTTTAGGAAAACCCAGAAATCATCTTCTATATTTATTAGAAAAAGGGAAATTGGCATACCTGGCGGGCAATTATACCTTAAGTAATGAGCTTTTAAACGAAGCAGATCTGTTTATCGAATCTAATAAAAGAGCTATAGGAAATCAAGTTCTGGGTATTCTTTTAAATCCCGAAAAAGAAACATATAAAGGAGAAGATTTTGAAAAAGTTGCAATACACTATTACAAAGCGCTTAATTATATATTTTTAAACCAATATGATGAAGCTATTGTTGAAGCAAAACGCATTTCATTACAACTACAAAGAATAAATGAAAATTATCCTCCCGAGAAAAAGAATAGATATAATGATGATGCATTTGCTCATATATTGCAAGGTCTATTATACGAAGCCTCGGGAGATATAAACAATGCATTTATTGCATATCGCAATGCTGTAGATTTATATCTAGAAAATCAAGGTACTTATATTGGAGTTAATATTCCTGAACAACTATGCCAGGATATGTTTCATACAGCAAGTGTTATGGGATTTACCGATGAAATAGAACGTTATGAAAACCTATTAAACACTACCTATATTCCTAAAAAAACTAATGAAGGCGGAGAAGCAATTATTTTTTGGGAAAACGGACTGGCTCCTTATAAAGATCAAACCTTTTATACGTTTACCATCTTACCAGGTAACGAAATCGGTTTTCTAACCATCATCAATGAAGATCTCTCTTTAAATTTACCATTACCGATACCAACCGGAGGGGATAATAATTCTGATTTTTCTGATCTGGATATTTTTAACGTTGCATTCCCTAAATATGTGAGTCAGCAATCTCTATACAATAATGCAGAGATACAAGTGGACAGTCTATCATATCCGTTTCAACTAACACAAGATTATGAAGAAATTGCTTTTAAAACTTTAAAAGACAGAACGTTTAGAGAGATCGGAAAAATTGCTTTGCGACTAGGAACAAAGAAAGTTTCAGAATACATAGTAAAAAATCAAAATAACGATTTAGGAGCTTTATTAGGGATATTTAATGCATTAACAGAAGGTGCCGACACCCGTAATTGGCAAAGTTTACCTAACAAGATATTTTATACTCGAATCCCTTTAAAGAAAGGAGAAAATAACTTGACCGTTAAATTACGTACACATCAAGGGGAATTAACTTCTAAAAATATTCAGATACAAGGAACCGGAGGAATTCAATTTGAAAAAATCACAACTCCACGAATTTCTCATCCCAGTCAATAAAATCGTGTTTATCCTCTAAAGTGTTTTAGCGACTTTTTGTACTGTAGCAATAGTTTCATCCAGGTCTTCATAGGTAAGTGCCTCGGTTATAAACCAGGTTTCAAAAGCACTTGGCGCAATATAAACACCGTTGTCTAGCATTCCATGAAAAAACTTTTTAAAAGTATCGTTATTACCCTTTGCGGCAGTATCAAAATCTACTACGGTATCTTCAGCAAAATGAACCGAAATCATAGAACCAATTCTATTAATCGTATGAGTAATATTATGCTCATCCAGAGCATTAGCAATTCCATGATGCAAGTATTCAGTCTTACTGGCAAGGTTTTTAAATATCTCAGGATTGTTATTTAATTCGTTTAGCATTGCCAATCCTGCAGCCATCGCTAGTGGATTACCGCTTAAGGTTCCTGCTTGGTATACGGGTCCAAGCGGTGCTAAATGATTCATAATTTCGGCACGTGCTGCAAAAGCACCAACAGGTAATCCTCCTCCAATTACTTTACCAAAAGTAACGATATCGGCATTTACACCTGTAAGCTCTTGCGCCCCTCCTTTTGCTAGTCTAAAACCAGTCATTACCTCATCAAAAATCAATAGTATACCATGGGTATCACATAGAGATCTAAGTCCTTCTAAAAATCCTTTTACTGGTGGGATACACCCCATGTTTCCGGCAATTGGTTCTATAATAATACAAGCAATCTCTCCTTGATTAGACATGATAATACGCTCTACATGATCCAAATCATTGTATCTGGCTAATAAGGTATCTTGTGCTGTTCCTTTGGTTACTCCAGGACTATTGGGACTTCCAAAAGTAACTGCACCACTCCCTGCCTGAATCAGAAAAGAATCACTATGCCCATGATAACATCCTGCAAATTTGATAATCTTATCTTTGTTTGTATATCCACGCGCCAATCGTACAGCACTCATACAGGCTTCGGTACCAGAATTCACAAATCGAATTTTATCGATATTAGGTACCATAGAAACTGCAAGTTCTGCAATTTGAGTTTCAATTTCTGTTGGCATTCCAAAACTGGTTCCTTTTTTAGCTTTATCGATAACCGCATTTACCACTGGTGGATGTGCGTGTCCCAAAATCATCGGTCCCCATGAGTTGATATAATCTATCAATCGGTTACCATCTTCGTCGTACAAATATGCTCCTTTGGCCTCTATAACAAATATGGGATCTCCTCCTACAGCTTTGAAGGCTCGTACTGGTGAATTAACCCCTCCTGGGATTACTTTTTGCGCTGCTGTAAATAATGCGCTACTTCTTTTATAGATCATGTTTAATTAAAATCTTCTTCCTCTTCGTCGGCAGCTGCTACTTTAAGAACTTGCCCGACCTTGATATTATTATTGACCAGATTATTAAATGCTTTGAGTTCCTCTACAGAAATTTTATACCTTTTAGAAATCGAATATAGAGTATCTCCTTTTTTTACTGTATAGCCATCCTTATTAGAAATGGAAGTTATAACTGCAACAGCTTTATTTTTTTCGTTTTTTCTTCGCGGTTTTTTACCAAGTACCTCATCATCAAACTTATCCAAATCATAACGCTCAATAATAGCAATAAGTTTTTGAGGATATTTCTTATCGGTAGCATAACCTGCTTCACGTAATCCACGTGCCCAAGATTTATAATCTTTTTGGCTAAATGTAAATAGTCTGGAATACCGTTTTCTATCTTTTAAGAATAAAGAATGATCTCTAAATGATTCGCTTGCTCGATTATATTTTCTAAAACATTCCTGAGAACGATCATCATCATGATATACCCGATCTCCTTCCCAATCATGACACTTAATCCCAAAATGATTTTTTGCTCTTTGGGTAAGGTCTCCATATCCTGCTCCCGATTCTAATATTCCTTGTGCTAATGTTATACTTGCGGGAATCCCATATGTTTTCATTTCACTTTTGGCAATACCCGAGAACTCATCGATATAACGTTGTACTTTATCCTTGTATGACAATACAGGAAGTGGTTTTTTGGTAGTATGCTCTTCAACTGTTATTTTTTCAGGACTTCGTTCAACCTTGGTTATAACCGCCGGTTTTGGCTTTGGTTTAGATGGTCTTGAAGATGTTACTTTTTTGCTTCCTCCACAAGAAATCATAACCATAGTAACACATAACAATACTATAAATTTCCTCATTTTAATATTCAATTGTAATAAGGGGTAGTTTCTTTTTCTTTAATTTTTTGTTCATTCCGGCTATCCCTTGCAAACCACCAGTATGAATGGCTAAAATACGAGTATTTTTCTTAAAAACACCTTTTTGCACCAGGTCAAAAATACCAAAAACCATCTTAACTGTATAGACTGGATCTAACGCAATATGTTGCTGATTGTTAAACATATTCATAAACTCTACTCCTTCTTGATTTATTTTACCATATCCCCCAAAATGATATTCAGAAATGAGTTTCCAATTGGTTTTTGATGTATGTTTTTTAATCTCTTTGTCAAGAAAATCCCCTTTTAAAGCAGGAAATCCCATAACCGTCTGATGAGCTTTAGCGCTATTAATAACTCCTGAAATTGTACCTCCTGTTCCCACAGCACAACAAATAATATCATAGACATTATCCTGTGGAGTTAATATTTCTTCGCAACCTTTAACAGCCAAATCATTAGTCCCTCCTTCGGGAATAATGTAGCACGAACCAAACTCATCTTTTAACTGTTCTAAAAAAGCTGAGGATGTTTTTTCTCTATATTGCTCTCTACTAATAAATTTAAAATGCATTCCTGAAGCATGAGCAAAACGTAAAGTATCATTTTCTGATAGTGTCTTCTCAAGGTCTTTAGCCAATTCGTCTCCTCTAATTATTCCTATGGTTTGCAACCCCATAATTTCTCCCGCTGCTGCTGTTGCAGCAATATGGTTACTATACGCTCCTCCAAAAGTTAGTATAGTAGCATAACCAGATTTTTTAGCTTCAATAAGGTTATATTTTAATTTCCTGAATTTATTACCCGAAACGTCTCTATGAATCTGGTCTTCTCGTTTGATATCAAGAACAACTCCAGCATTATCCAAAATAGAATGAGTAATCGATTGGTTTTTTGAAGGTTGTGTTTCAGAAAAAAAGATATGCATTTATCGATATTTAAAAAAACTCCAGAGTTTTCTTGTTTTGAGATAATCGAGGTCTTCTTCATTAAGATATGCTTCTCTTTCAAAAGAGATATTGCGATAGGCTTGCTGTAAATTTCGATATTGGATAACTCTAAACAAATATTCTGTGAAGTAAAAAACATAAAAAGGTATAACCAACAGTTCTGCCTGCTGTCTCAAGTGGATTTTTTCGTGATTAATAAAGACTTCATCCTCTTTAAGGAAAGAATTATTAACCACAATAAAAGGCCAAAGGGCGATGCCTACAAAACGACGGCCTATCAAATATTTGTTAACAACAATGGGCATATTACTGCAAGATACTATTTTTGTAACTATGGACAATCCTAAAAAAGTATTAACTCCAAAAGAAGGGGATTATTATATTACTCCAGAAGGGTATCGTTGTTTTACAGAACAATATCACTTAAGAAGAGGCTATTGTTGTGAAAGTGGTTGCAGACATTGCCCGTATGGTTATGATAAAAAAACAAATAGTTATTCTAAAAAATAGATTCACTATCTATCTCATGGTATGATTATTGTGGTTAAATTTGTATATAATAGCTATTGTTAAACCAATATCAAATGCTTATAAAATGATTGATAAAAACGTATTTTTATTTTCTGATCATCATGACATATTTGATATTATAAAAAACTAGGATTATGAAACTTTTTTCACTTTTATCATTAATCCTTATCATAACTCTTAGTTCTTGCTCCACAGTTCGTGTTGCTTCGGATTATGATAAGCAGGCTGATTTTAACACCTATAAAAGCTTTGCATTTTACAAGCCTGGAATCGACAAAGCAGAAATTAGCGATCTCGACAAAAAACGTATCCTGCGTGCTATCGAAGCAGATATGACCTCAAAAGGTTTTGCAAAATCAGCAAATCCAGATGTACTCGTAAGTATTTTTACAAAAACTAAGGAAAATGTAAACATCTATCAAAATAACTTCGGATGGGGTTATGGATGGGGATGGAATCCATGGTTCTGGGGAACTGGGTACAATACTGTTTCTACGACTACAGAAGGCACTCTCTATATAGATCTTATAGATGCTTCTAAAAAGGAATTGGTCTGGCAAGGAATGGGTTCTGCAGCATTAACTAAGAATGTAAACAAAAAGCAAGAAAAAATGAATGAGATTGTTACGGCAATCTTAGAAAAATATCCACCACAGGAACATTAAAAAAATACTCTTTTATTTATATTACAAATAGCCTTTCTTTATAAGAAGGCTATTTTTTTGTGTACATTTATACTCAACTTGATACTATAGATGTATGCGTAATTTTCTACTCGGTGCACTTTTAACAGCACTCCTGGTGTTTGGAATCAAATATGTTATTGATCAATCTAATACCCAAAAAACAGAAGTAGCATCTTCTGGTCTTATTCTGGATCAAATCAAAAACGTAGGTAAACTGGTAGTTACAGAAGGGCACTTTTCTGATATCATTACCTATAAAAATGATAAGACTTATTTTAATGTAATCTCATCAAAGAAAAAAATAATTGTAATGGTTAATGCCAATGTGCAAGTCTCTTATGACTTAAGAAAGATTGAGCATATTATTGATCAAGAAACAAAAACACTAACCATAACAAAAATCCCTGTTGCAGAGGTTAATATTAATCCCGAAATAAAATATCATGATATCGAAGAAGGGATCATCAATAAATTTAATCCAGAAGATCATAATGCTATACGCAAAATAGTAATGGAAGGGTTAAATAAAAAAGTACAAAAATCTGCACTCGTTACCAATTCGCAAAATCGACTCATTAGTGAATTGCAGAAACTATATATTCTTACTAATTCTCTGGGTTGGACATTAAAATATAAGGATACCACGATAGACAGTCAAATAGGTATTAAAGAATTTATATTTTAAAACCCTTAACTATAATCAAAAAATGGGAAGAACGAATTCTTCCCATCTTTAAATTTAAAAAAATCTGAATTACAGAATTCATTTTGTCCCTTAAACTCTAGTGTTATTACAGATTTACAAATTTGTTACTTCTTTATAACGCTTTACTTTCTATATACCCTACCCCTTTATTCAAAAAATAAAAAAATAAAAATTTCCCTACTCGTAAAAAGTTATGCAATTTCATCTATCTGATACCTTAATTCAACCGCTCCCGTAGTGTATTCTTTTGTCTCAATAAGCTTCAGTCGGGTTTCATTCGGGATTCCTTCAAAAAGTTCAACCCCTTCAGAAATGATTATCGGCATTACAAAAATCAGAATCTCATCTATAAGATTTTCATTAAACAACATTGTATTTACCTGTCCACCACCGATTAACCAAATATCATCCCCTTTCTGTTGTTTTAATTTTTTAATAAAATCGATATGATTTTCAGATATAAACTGAACATGCTTAGTATCCTTTACTTTCTTATTTCTGGTTAACACAAAGTTTTTTTTATCTGAATACGGAAAATCAATATCCCAACTCATCACCTGTTCATATGTATTGTTCCCTTGGATTGTAGTATCAATTGTTTTGTAAAACTCGTAGTAACCATGATCTGTGTTATCAGGGTTCGGTATAGATTCTAGCCAATGCACACTTCCGTCTGATTTTGCTATTTTCCCATTAAGACTCATGGCAATATACATCTTGATTTTTCTCATTTCATTCTTAGTTTATAAAATGAATCATTAGGTGTTTCATTTTTTTAGCATGTACTTTCGTTCTATAGTATTTTCTTTTTCAGCATAAAATTCTTCAACATAATTCATTTCTTTTTCAAGAATACGTATAGAACCAACATTATCTGTGCTTGCATATGCGGTTAACTCATTTAATTTAATCTGGTCAAAACAGTATCTAAACAATCCTTTTGCTATTTCTCTTCCAAATCCATTACCCCAGAAACATTCTCTTAATCGATAGGCTATTTCAAATTCTGATTTATCATTCTCATATACTCCACATATACCTACAAATTGATTGTTATTGCGTTCTATTACTGCCCAAATTTTAAAAAAAACATCAACATCTTTATAATACTTAATAAAACGATTTAATTCTTGTTTACTCTCTTCAAAATTCATCGTTTTTTTGATATATCTCATTACATTGGGATTACCCTGCATATCATAAAAAGATTCTAAATCGCTATCCTCTAAGCGTCTCACAAACAGTCTCTTTGTCTCAAACAATATCATTTTGCACTACAAATTACACATTAACATATAAGAATACTCCTTTTTATCACTATCACAAACCACTTTTCCCTTTATAGAGATGCTACTCATAAAAAAGTTACCTGATTTTGTAACCTTTTTCTAAAAAAATTATCAAAAGGCAAAAGCATAAAACAAAATTTAAAATAAATATAAACCAAACACACAAGTTATGAAATCAATATCAAACATCAACAAGGTTCTGGTTGTAGTTATAGTCATAATCGGATATAGTTGTTCTAGTGACAACGAAGACGATATTGCTCCACCTCCGCCGCCTCCTATGGGTGAAAAACTTACGTATACCGCAAATATCAAAAGTATAATTGATTCTAATTGTATAGGGTGTCATGCAAACCCTCCTGTAAATGGAGCTCCTTTTCCTTTAATCACTTTTCAAAATGTTAGTAGCCAAGCCTCTGCTATACTTAATGCTGTTTCTAAACAAACAGGAGAATCAGCAGCCATGCCGCCCTCGGGAAGATTACCACAGGGAACAATAGATAATATTGGTAAATGGATTGAAGATGGATTATTAGAATGATGAAACAAGTCATGACAAAATTTTTGACACACACCAAAAATGACTATTTGGCGAGTTCCATGTGACCTCTAAAACAATACTATAAACACATGAAAATATTCATAATCATATTTTGCTTTTTGATCTCTGGTATTTCTCGTTCTCAAGAAAAATATATAGAAAAAAAGGGAACTATTGCTTTTGAAGCTTCTGAAAAAACATTTGAACCTGTTAAAGCAAAAAATACATCTGTTACTGCAATTCTAAATATAAACACTGGCGAAATAGCCTCATTGGCTTTGATGAAAGAATTTAGGTTTAGAAATGCATTAATGGAAGAGCATTTTAATGAAAATTATATCGAATCAGACACCTACTCTAAAGCTATTTTTAGAGGAAAAATTATAGCTTTTAATTTTTTTGAATTATCCGAACAAGAAAAAGAGTTTAAAATCGACGGACGGCTTAAACTACATGGCAAAGAAAAAAGTATCGAATCGATACTATACATATCAAAAAAAGATAAATGCATCTCTATACGTGGGGACTTTGTTGTTGCACCACAGGATTTTGATATCTCTATTCCAAAAATCGTAAGGAATAAAATAGCCAAACAAGTAAAGGTGTTCGTTGATTTTAAATTACAACAACAATGAAAACCAAGAACTTTATCTTTCTTACTCTGGCGTTTATAGCAGCTACAGGTATTGTTTTATTAAGCTATATACATAAAGAGCATAGAGCCATACATACCGAAAAAGTTGATACCAACACTACGGCTATTGCATTCTATTCGGCATTTATTAAAGACAAAGCAGTTTTTAATGCGATTCATCTTGACAATGCAGTAGAATTAAAAGGTTTGATTACTGCAATAGAGTCTAATCGTATTGTTTTGGATCAAAAAATAGCAGTGACTTTAGAAAGTGATCTAACAGCGTTAAAAATCAACAAAAAAATAACGATCAAAGGAAGGTATGTAGGATTTGACGACCTCTTAGAACACTTAAAAATAGATCAGGCTACAGTTACAAGTACCCAATAAATGTATTATTATGAAAAAAATATTTCTATTGTTTTTAATTCCTCTATTGTCATTCTCGCAAGATGATTTACTTCAGGAAATCACTACTGAAAAAGATGACAATCAATATACGAGTACTGTTTTTAAAGGGTTAAAAATTGTGAATTTCGAATCTACCAAACTAGCCGACAAAGGATTATTTTATTTAGTCGTTTCTCATAGATTTGGTTCTGTTAAATCGGGAATTGAAGATTTTTTTGGATTAGACCAGGCCGTTACCAGGTTAAATTTTATGTATGGTATCAGTAATAAAATACAAATTGGTATATCCCGTAGTTCATTTCAGAAAACATATGAAGTTTCTCTGAAATACCGGTTATTAAGGCAAAAAAAGAGCAGTTTCCCTTTTACAGTAGTGAGTTATCATAGTATAACTGCAAATACCGATCTGGACAAAGAAGATTTACCCGGCCTCGAGTTTAAGCATCGGTTAGCTTATGTATCACAGTTATTAATCGCCAGAAAATTTAACAAAAACCTCTCACTACAGCTAATGCCAACACTTTTACATGAGAATCTGGTAAAAATTAGTGATCAAGATAATACGCAATATGTTATAGGAATTGGGGGGCGACATAAACTTACCAAAAGGTGGTCTGTTAATATTGATTATGGACTTCATCTTAACAGGGCTAGCAATTCTCCATTTAAAAATCCGCTTTCTATAGGGTTTGATTTAGAAACTGGCGGACATGTATTTCAGTTACACTTTACCAACGCCCAACCTATGAATGCAAGTGGGTTCTTGAGCCAGGGATCTGGTGATTGGAGTGACGGAGACTTTTTCTTTGGATTTAATTTATCACGAGTCTTTTAATATAACGGTTATGGTGTTTAGAAATACAATTCCTATTCAAAATCTAAAGTGTAATAATTGTGCTGCAGCTCTAAAAAAGAAAATATTGCAGATTCAAAACATTTCGGATGTGTATATCCACAGTGATTACTCTCATATTTCTTTTAATCATACTTCGGTCAATGATTTATCGAATATTGAAAATATGTTAACTTTTTTAGGGTTTCCTCCTGTAGGCGAAAAAATTAAAAAAAAGAATAATGCGGGATATTATTGTAAAGATCAATCCAGAAATTATTGTGTTTTCGAAAAAACCAGTGCATAGACTCACAATACAGATTACGAAATGATCTGGTTTTTTTGCTCAATAAAGAGTATTTCTACTTTAGATTTTTTCAATTTTATTCATAAAAAACGGTCATTTCATCCAACCCTTTTCTTTTTAAATCTGGTACATAGGTAGGGAATTTAGGATAGCCAACCGGAAGTAACAAAAAGGCTCTTTCGTTGGCCGGTCTCTTAAGGATATTTGTCAAAAAGTTCATGGGACTAGGTGTATGAGTTAATGTCACCAACCCAGCATTATGAATTGCAGAGATTAACATTCCACACGCAATTCCTATAGATTCATTCACATAATAATTATTATGTTTATCACCATTTTCTTCGAATTCATAAGCTTTTTTGAATGCAATAATCAACCAGGGAGCAACTTCTAAAAAAGGTTTATTCATATCGGTAGCTAGTGGTTCTAGGTCCTTTTTCCAGCGTTCACTCATCCTGTTCCCATAGTTTATTTTTTCTTCGATTTCTGCTTCTTTACGAATTTGGGTTTTTAAGGCCGGATTAGAAATAGCGCAAAATGTCCAGGGTTGTTTATGAGCTCCAGATGGAGCTGTAGAAGCACTTTTGATAAGATTTTCAATAACCTCTTTGGGAACATGTTTATCAGAGAAATCTCTTACCGATCTCCTTTTATCTAACCACTCGTAAAATGATTTACTTTTTAAAACTAGTTCTTCTTCAGGGAAAACATCAGAATGGTAAGAAACATGATTATATCCATTGATGGTAATGCTACTTGGTGATTCCATTTTTATAGTTTTATGTTATTGTTTAATTCCTACTTCGTCTTAGCTTATAAGTATATGGTTGTATAAAGTTAATATACTTTTTCTTAATTGATACATTTCATTTATTTTTTCTGAATCAGATTTTTACTGTTTTTTCCATTTTATAATCCTCTACAGAATATCCGTCTAGAAATGAATTTACAATCAATTCTTTGATTATAAATCCTTTTTTTAGGTAGATATCAATTGTATTTTGGTTTTCCCGGTTGACTATCAATTCAATTTTTTCGGCTTTATTTTCTTTTGCAAACCCTACACATCTAACTTTTGATTCAATTGCATTATGACTCTTCCCGAATGATCTCCAAAATAGTTTGATTCATTCTTAATAATTTCAAAGCCTAATTTTTTGTAAAAATCAACTGCAGGAGTATTAGGTTCGGTAGTCAAAAGAATACTGGTAATATCCAACTCATTAATTTTTTTTATAACAGTCGAAATTAATTTTAAGCCTATTCCCTGTTTTCTAAACTTTTTTTCGGTTGCCAAAGCTAGTATCCAGCCATCTTTCTCTTTAGGATTAATTCCTCCAAGAATATATCCTGCTATTTCTTTTTCTTCATTTTCGGCCACCAAAAAATAATCTGAAAATAAATCATAATACTGCCTAATCACAAATAGGGGATAATTCATCGGGGAAAACACTTTTTCTTCGATTTTGTATATAGTCTCTAGCTCACTTAATGTTACTTTTCTTATCGATATTTTCATTTGTTTTTCCTGAGATGATTTCAATGATAAAAAGTTTTAACTCAAATGTACTCTAAAATTTCTACTACTAGTTAAAGGAAAGAACAAAAGATGATTCTTCATTGTTAGGAGTTAACCTTGAGATCTGTACTACTAGATCATATACTTGCTATCTCACTATTTATGCAAATTGATAAAATCAATTACTTTTTCGGCAAAAAGATCTGGTTCTGTATCCATAGGGCTATGTGCCGATTTTTCAAAAATGAAGAGTTCTTTTTGATTAGACCCTAAATTGTCATAAGCTTCCTGGGCATATACCGTAGGAACACCAATGTCATATTTACCCCAAAGTACTAGTGATGGTATGGTAATTTCATGCAATCTATTGGTAAATGACACCTTCTGAAAAAGCCCTTTTTTAACCAAAATAGACTGTATTCTGTTAGCATTCCAAATATTTGTAAAGAAATTATATTGTGAACCATTATCATCAGATACTGGTTTATTAATCACCTTGTCATCAGCAAGTTTTTCTTCTGCTCTATACGCTTCTCTGTTCATTTTATAAAAATCATCCTCATTATAATCCGGGCCTACATTTTTTACTAGATCAAGTACAGCTTTCCAATAATCAATATTATTTCCTAAAGCAATCTGCTCATCTGCCATCTTCTTTAAAGCTATTTTATATTCGTTGTAAGATCCTTTAGGATCATGAGCACCGTCTACATCGATCCACCCTAAAAAATCTTCTTGATTTTTTAATAAGGTAGCAGGTCCCAAAGTGCCTCCCCAGCTATGTCCCATTAAAAATAATCGGGAATCATCACCATATTTAGCTTTTAACACCTTTACAAGAGCCAACACATCTTCTGCCATAATATCCACACTCACATCTGCTTCAGAGTAACTCCCCTGCGAGTTGCCAGAGCCACGTTGATCAAAATAAACAACGGCATTGTTTTTTTCAATTTTACTTTTAATGGTGTTTTTTCTATACTGCCATCCGGATCCACCGGGACCACCATGTAGTATAATTAGAAATACTTTTTCAGATGCATTGCCATGAATATACGCAGCCATATCTGCATTTTTATGTCTTACAAAAATGGTTTCGCTTAAGTCATTAATGTTATCATCGTCTTTTGAACAAGAGAAAATACTTAAAACGATTAATATTAGCACTACTATTTTTACGTTACTAAGAGTTATTTTTTTCATTATCTTTTTCTTTTAAAATTAAACCGATGACCGTAGTGCAATGATAAAACGGGTAATGTACCGGCATTATAATTGGTTCTAAGGGTTAATTGAAGGTTTAAATACCAACCCGAACGTTTTTTCCCTTTACGAAGTTTCCCTATCCCAACAGCAATAGAGGGAGCATAATATCCCCTGCCAGGCAAGGAAACTTTAGAAACACGATCTCCTTTTACCTCATACGTTTCGGGTAAAAATGATCGATAGTACCCAAGTGGATTTAACTCTACATTATATTGTTTGCCTTTGGGATTTGTTCTTCGCCAGATAAGGCCATAATAAGTAGATAGCCCATTATCTGTTTGTGTTGAGAAATTTGTAGAATAACCAAGATTTCCATTAAACAAAAATTGGTGTGTAATGATCTTTTGCCCTCTCTTTCTTTCTTTGATATTGATGTATTCTTTCCATACATATTCGGTACCAATAGTAAGTCCGTTATCCCAAGCAATATTTCCATAATACCCAATTTTAAATTCTGTTCTATCTAAAAAAGAAGAACCACTGATTTGATTTTGGGCTTGAAGATGCATAGTAGCTACAAGTAGAAAAATAATAGTATGTATTTTCATGTTACTTAAAACTAAATAAAGTAGTTAATACTAGTTTTTTTGCCATATACTTTTCTGTAATCTGAGCTTGTATAGCTGCCACACATAAAAGACTAATTGCAATAATTAGATATTGTTTTAAATTCATTTTAGTATTTAATTGATTTCTGTGGCAAACGTATATGTACTAAGGGTATTTAAGGTATTGAAACCTTAAATTTGAACAAATTCGTACTTATTTATACTTCTTTCGATAAGCATTTGGTGTAGTGCCTGCTATTTTTTTGAAAGCATTATGAAAAGTTGACTTTGAAGAAAAACCACATTCTAGTCCTATTGCCAAAAGACTATAGTTATCGAATTCTGAATTGAGAATTAAGTCTTTAACCGCCTCAACACGATAGTGATTAATATAAGTAGTAAAATTATCTCCTGTAGCTGTATTTACAAGCTGAGAAACATAGCCAGTACTAATACCTAGCATTTCTGCAACTTTATCCCTGTCTAATGTACTGTCTCTATAAATATGATGATTTGTACAAAGGTCTTCTAGCTTTTTGAAATAGGAGTGTTCTTTAGTAAAAGATTCTGTTTTTTTTGCCTCATGTATTTTAGATAGTTTAACATCGGTAACAACATCTGCAGTACTATCGTTTTTTCGTTTGTGTATTAAGGCTCTAATTTCTTCCTGATCTTTTGCTAGTCTAAATTTAAAAATACCAAAATAGCTCACCCAATGTATTAAGAATGCAACAACTACAGTAAGAATTTTCATGATAGGTGTAATATCATACTCTAAAAAAATACCAGAAAGTATAGTCAAAATCCAAGATCCAAATAATAGTACAGTTAACAACCACAAATGAGTAAGCCATCTTCTTTCCTGAGTATTCTTCGAATAACAGATAAGGACAAAGGCATAGATTAAAATGCCCGGTATGAAAAAAAGTATTATTAGAATTTGTATGAGATTTAGGAAAAGTAGAACGAAATTATAAGGAGTATCAAGATCAGTAATTATAGTAAGATCCTCAAAAACATCTAAAATTGTAGAATACAAATAGGGTACAAATAACCATATTATTTTTCTGGATTTTTTAATCGGACGATCAATTTGATGAGCAACATATAAAAAAATAAAAACAGGAAAAAGAAACCCCGAATCTATGGTGTCGATAAAGCTTAGTAATGGAATATTAGTATATACTCCAATATCATCAAGAACGAAATTTAGTAGAGAAATTGAAATTGAAAAAAAGGCATAGGCTAAATATTTATTCGCCTTGCTTTTGAATATAGGAGATTTTAAAATAATTATTCCCAAGACAACTCCTTGGAATATCGCAATATTAAGAAGGGCTATTAATATCAATGGTAAGTTTTATTTTAAAATTCAAGAGTTCATTTAATGTTTTATAACGTTTCTTGTATGGTTTGTTTTCCGAAAGGTAAAAAATGAACTGTACAAATTGTACTAGATTTTTTAATTCTCTAATAGTTTTATAATTCCCTCATTTTTCATCACTACAGCTAATGATAACGGTGTATGATTTTCTGCTTCTACATTTTTATCAGCCCCATTTGCTAATAACATGCGGACCATTTCATCACGTCCCATTTCTGAAGCTCTATGTAATGCAGTAAAACCTCTATCATCTTTAGCATTGACATCAGCATTATTTTTAATTAATAAGTCTAAATGCTGAATTTTATCAGATTGTACAGCATTCATTATAGGTGTTGCTCCTTCAGTTGATCTAGAGTTTGGATCGGCTCCATTTTCAAGTAAGAAATTCAAAATGTTTGAATCAGTTGTCATTGCCCATTGTAAAGTTGAAAGCCCATCTCCTGCCAAACAATTTATATTAACTCCTTTATTTAACTCATCAATAATTTTATCCATCTCACCTCTAGCAATTGCAATATGTAATAATGAATGAGTTCTTAATTTCAAATCAGTCTCATACTTGAAATTGTTTTCAAAATATCCTAAATGAGCCATGTTTCCATAAGTTGAAAAAGCCCACATTCCAGCCTGATCTGTGTTTTCAAATAAATCATTTGGAATTGGAGCAGGTATAGTTTCATTTAAAGAATGACTAAATAATAGAAACATTAGGATAGATTCGGTCATTTCTCGAGATTCATCATCTGTGAATTCTCCTGTTATTTCAGTTATTCTTAATTGGTTTTTCTCTTGAATGGTTTTTGCAACTACAAAAGCTTCCCTTAACCAACTTCTAATAAATATCAGACGATCATTCATAAAATAAATAGCCCATTTGTGTTCCATTGTTGAGGGGTTAAATAAAACTCCTTCTTCAAGTTTACCGTCAATTGGAATACTTAGATCACTAGAAAAACTCTTCCTTGATTTAGGAAAATAATCCTTAAAAGTTGTTCCATCTTCTTGGTTGTATGAAATAGCATTGGTCGCCATGCTCTGATCCTTTGAAGTAGAAAGCATATTTTGAGAAATTGGTCGTAAATCCAAAATGTTCAGGCCCCAAGGGTTTTGTTCTGGGGTAATCCATTGTAAATTATATTCACTTTTCTTGATTTCTTTTTTTTCAGGATCATTTTTCTGACCTCCTCCAAATAGTTTTTTTAAAATCCCCATATTTTTCTTCATTAAAAATAACGTTTAGCTATGCGTAATGTGGAAGCAGAAAATCAATGTTTTTCGACCTAACACTTAGCCAAAGTTTATGTTTTGTTTTTATCTTTTCTAAAATATTAAATTTAATACTTTGGCGACAAACCAAATAGACAATAACCTTTCGATTAGACCTAAACCCCGTATTATCGCATAGGTGTTGTTACCCAACGTTTTTTATCATTTCATTTATTCTTTTTTCCGCTTCTTCTTTTGTAATTCCATCGTAGTAATCTCTAACAAATGGATGGTCAAAATCTTCGTGTGGAAAAATCTCAGGTCTATCATTTCCGCTTTTTGTCATTACATCACAAGGAATAGAAGAAGTATCTCCATATCCGGGGATATTACTACATAACCAACCAAAATATCCAGTTTCGTGGTTTTCATTGTCAAAATTGGACTTATAATCAGAATAACTTTTTTCGCTTAATGAAACCCAAAGTCCGTATTCCAGTGTTTCACAAGCGTCATTTACTTTTTGAGTAAGTGTTACTCTTATAAATCGGTCAATTTGGTCTTCATATCGAATTTCACAAAAGTCTGTATCCAGTATTCCTATTTCTGATTTTTCATTACCAGAAAGATTATGATAATTAGCAGGTGAACTAAAAGCTAATGCTGGCCATTCCGAATGAACCCGTCCACATTCAGAGCATTTAAATTCCGTTGATTTATTTTTCTTTCTTTTCCAGAACATTTAATATTATTTAAGCGTCAAATACTACATAATGTATCAATCTTTCACATTTTTTTTCAAGAGTAGGATATTGTAATGATATATCTTCCATAAATTCTTTTACAAGGAAAGCTTCCATGAAATATTCGAAACCAGGACATTTTTTTTCTGTTACTTCAAAAGTTTTCCATTCTAACTCTTCCTCTGTTAAATTGAGTATTGTGACTTCCGATTCACTAGAAAATTCACAGTCAATCCTTTTAACATAAAGAACGGATTCTTCGTCAATTTTCTCAATGTTTGTTAAGAGTTCAATTAGTTTCATTTAATGTTGGGTAACAAGCAAATAAACGTATCTATAGTGTCTACTTATATTATCGTACTAAAATAGACTTTTTTGCAAAAAAAACATTAATTATTCAAATTCCTCATATACTCTAATAATCAACACTATTAATCATTTTCAAACGACTACAAACGATTACAAACGAAAATAAACACTTCCTAACCGAATATGGTTATGGTCCCATTCTAAGTTTGCATTGTCGAATTGAAGTAAGCTTTTCTTAAACCATAAAAGTTCTTCTCTGATTTGATAGGTATTAACTGTTTAACACGAAAAAATTAAAATTATGAACACGCTAAAAAACAAAGTACAGTTGATTGGAAACTTAGGACAAGAACCAGAAACTGTAAATCTGGAATCCGGTAAAAAACTTGTTAAATTCTCTATTGCAACAAATGATCACTATTATAACAAACAAGGAGATAAAATCACAGATACCCAGTGGCATAATATCATTGCATGGGGTAAAATTGCCGATATCGTAGATAAATATGTAAACAAAGGACAAGAAGTCGCGATCCAGGGTAAACTTACCTCTCGAAGCTATGAAGATAACGAAGGTCAAAAACGATATATCACAGAGGTAGTTTGTAATGAGCTATTGATGTTAGGAAAATAAGAACAATTAATTTATTTGAGTATTATTATAGCCAATCAAAAAACCGCTTAACAGATCTGTTAAGCGGTTTTCACAGTATCTAACTTGTATTTATTTACAATTTAATACCTACTCCGGCTCCAAATATCCATGGATTAATATCTACATCTGCACCTACAGTTGCGCCCAAAGCCGTCGTTGCATTAACCGTAGCATCTGTACTTAAAAATACTTTTTTGACATCTACATTTATAAACCATTTGTCGTTAAGCATAAAATCAAAACCACCCTGAAAAGCAAAACCTACAGCAGTATCATAATCTACATCATCGGCCACCGGTCCTTCGTCCACTCCATAAAAAAGGGTTAAATTAACACCGGCACCAACATAAGGAACAAAATTACCACCAGTAAAATGATATTGCCCAAGTAAAGTAGGAGGCAATAACCACACATCACCCAGATCTATATTTCCTGCAGCGGTGCCCACAGCTTTTACATCATGTTTTGTAGTTGCCAAAATTAGCTCTGCAGACCAGTTTTCGGTAAAAAAATAAGTGATATCCAGTTCTGGAACAACAGCCGTAGAAATATCTACATCTCCTCCTATAGCATCTATTGTAGCACTTTCATCTGGTGATACAACGATTCCTCTTAGTCTGATTTGCCATTTGCTAAAATCGGCATTATCATTTGATTTTTCTTGTGCATACGCAAAATTAGTCACTCCTAATAGTACAACCAACACAGTAATTATTACATTTTTCATCTTGAAAGAATTTTGAATTATGTAACAAAAATATCGACAAGAAAAAGGGCTAAATATGACTTTTATCATTCCTCAAATCAGGCTTCCCTGACTTCAAAAACGATTGTTTTTACATGCTTACAAACCAACACGTTATCTCTATTGAAAAGAATAAAAAAGAATGATTTTAAATATCATTTTTATTCAGCAAATAACATACATTTGCGTTTTAAAAATAAGAACTCTTAACCCCTAAATTTTTACATCAAAAAAGATGAAAAATAATGTATTTTTGTACTTGAATTAATGAAGAAAATATGACCCCAACAGGAACAATGGAGTTAATGGCACCAGCAGGTAATTTTGAATCTCTACAAGCTGCTATTGATAATGGAGCAGATTCTGTTTATTTTGGAGTAGATCAATTAAATATGCGAGCCAGAGCTAGCATAAATTTTACGATTGCGGATTTACCTGAAATAGCGCGTCGCTGTACCAAAAAAAATGTACGTACTTACCTTACACTTAATACTATAATTTATGATCACGATTTATCGATTATAAAAACCCTATTAGATGCTGCCAAGGCAGCAAATCTAACTGCGGTAATCGCAATGGATCAGGCCGTTATAGCTTATGCTAGACAGATCGATATGGAAGTTCACATTTCTACTCAAATCAATATCACCAATATTGAAACGGTAAAGTTCTATTCTCTTTTTGCAGACACTATGGTAATGAGTCGGGAACTAAGTTTACGACAGGTAAAGAAAATTTGTGATCAGATAGAGAAAGAACAAATTAAAGGCCCTTCGGGGAGATTGGTTGAAGTTGAAATTTTTGGTCATGGAGCACTTTGTATGGCTGTATCTGGTAAGTGCTACCTGAGCTTGCATTCGCATAATTCCTCTGCCAACCGTGGTGCCTGTAAACAAAATTGTAGAAAAAAATATAGTGTTGTAGATCAGGAAACTGGTTTTGAAATGGAATTGGATAATGAATATATCATGTCTCCAAAAGATTTATGCACATTAGATTTCTTAGATCAGGTTATAGACACAGGGGCCAAAGTATTAAAGATTGAAGGCCGTGGGCGAGCTCCCGAATATGTAGCCAAAGTAATTAAGACGTATCGTGAAGCCATAGATGCCTGTACCAATGGAGACTTTACCAAAACCAAAGTCGATCACTGGATGAAAGAATTAGAAAAAGTATACAACAGAGGCTTTTGGAGTGGGTATTATCTAGGGCAAAAATTAGGAGAATGGAGTGATGTTTCTGGATCCAAAGCCACACAAAAGAAAGTATACATCGGTAAAGGTGTTCACTTTTTTCCTAAGCCCAGCATCGCTGAGTTTAAAATTGAAGCTTATGATATTAAACTGGGAGATACGATTTTAATTACAGGCCCTACAACAGGAGTAGAAGAGTTCGAACTTAAAGAGATGATGGTAAACGATGAGCGATTAGATACTGCACAAAAAGGAGATTCGTGCACTATTCCTACTAATTTTAGAATACGCCCATCTGATAAACTTTATAAAATCGTTCAGGAATAATGGTAGTAGTTACCCTACAACGCGAAAAATGTATTGGTTGTAATTATTGTGTAGAAATGGCCCCTACCCATTTTCAGATGTCAAAAAAAGATGGAAAAACAGTACTACTACATGCCACAGATAAAAAAGGTTTCCACACCCTGAAATCTCCCGATAACACTATTTATGATGATTGTGTACAGGCTCAAAAAGCTTGCCCAGTAAAGATTATTACAACAAAGATGGTATAACCCCTCCTATCTTTAATAATGTAACGTTTCTTTAAAGGGCAGCCTATTCTATAAGTACATTTCTACAATGTTCCTCGTCTTGCCTGTTCTGCTTCTATAGATTCAAACAGGGCTTTAAAATTTCCTTTTCCAAAAGATTGTGCTCCTTTGCGTTGAATAATTTCAAAAAACAATGTGGGCCTATCGGTCAATGGTTTAGTAAAAATCTGAAGCAAATACCCTTCTTCATCTCTATCTACCATAATCCCATGTTTTTTAAGAAGTTTCATATCTTCTGCTATTTCTCCAACACGATCGCCAACGGTATCATAATACGTTCCTGGTACATATAGAAACTCTACCCCTCGTTTTTTCATTTCGCTAACCGTAAATACAATATCATCTGTAGCAACGGCTATATGCTGACATCCTGCTCCACCATAAAAATCTATGTATTCTTCAATTTGAGATTTCTTTTTGCCTTCGGCGGGTTCATTTATCGGAAATTTAATTCTTCCATTTCCATTGGTCATTACTTTACTCATTAAAGCCGTATACTCTGTAGAAATATCTTTATCATCAAAGGTGATCAGGTTTGCAAACCCCATCACTTCGTTGTAGAATTTTGCCCAAACATTCATTTGACCCCAATCTACATTACCTACCATATGATCGATATATTTTAAACCACAACTTGTTGGATTGTAGTGAGATTCCCATTTTTCGAACTTCGGAAGAAATGTCCCGTTGTAGTTTTTACGTTCAACAAAAACATGTACTGTATCTCCATAAGTATGTATTCCTGATCGCACTACTTCTCCATCTTCATCTTTTTCTACTCTTGGTTCAAAATAAGATTTTGCTCCTCTTTTTGTAGTTTCCTCCCAGGATTTACGAGCATCTTCGACCCATAATGCAATAACTTTAACTCCATCACCATGTTTTTGAATATGATCATATATTTCTTCACTTTCTCCACCTGGCATTGGTGTGGTAAAGACCAAACGTATTTTATCTTGTACGACAACATAGGATGTTCTGTCTTTTAGACCTGTCTCTAAACCTGCATAAGCCAAAGACTGAAACCCAAGTGCTGTTTTATAAAAATGAGCTGCCTGTTTTGCGTTTCCAACATAATACTCTACGTAGTCTGTTCCTAAAAGCGGTAAAAAATCTTCGGCTTCAGGAAATATTTTCTCTAAGCTGTATTTATAGTTTTCTATATTTTTTAAATCTGGCATGTCTTTAAATTTTTAAGTGAAAAACCTATTTGGTTTTCCAGGATTTATAATAATCATCTACTTGTAAATTCATTGCTTCTTCTGTAATCATAATAGGATTAAAGGGGTCTATCATAACTGCAAGTTCTTCTGTCGATTTTTTACCAACGCTTCGTTCTATTGCTCCTGGATGAGGCCCGTGAGGAATACCTCCCGGATGTAATGTAATTTGCCCTTTTTGGATATTATTTCTACTCATAAAATCGCCATCTACATAATACAGTAGTTCTTCAGAATCAATATTACTATGATGATACGGTGCAGGAACCGCTTTAGGGTGGTAATCATATAATCTTGGCACAAAAGAGCAGACCACAAATCCTGCAGCTTCCCATTGCTGATGTATTGGTGGGGGCAAATGTATACGCCCTGTTATGGGTTCGAAATCAAAAATTGAAAAAGCAAATGGGTAATTAAAACCATCCCAACCAATCACATCAAAAGGATGATTGGCATAGGTATATTCCCATAATACATCTTGTTTTTTAGAAATGATTTTAAACTCTCCCTGTTCATCATGCGTTTCTAAATTTTGTGGTAATCTAAAATCACGTTCACAAAATGGAGAATGTTCTAAAAACTGCCCATAATTATTTCTATAACGTTTAGGCGATTCTATTGCACTTGATGATTCGATAAATAATATTCTATTGGTTTCGGTATCAAAATTTATCTGATATGTTGTTCCTCTTGGTATAATTAAATAATCTCCATATTTAAAAGGAATATTCCCATACATTGTTTTTAATGTCCCCGAACCCACATGAATAAACAGCATTTCGTCTGCATCACTATTTCTATAAAAATAATCTTGTGAAAATGCTATGGGAGCAGCCAAACCGATCTTTAGATCATTATTGGTAAATAGTATTTTTCTGCTTTCCAGAAATTCTTCTCCTTTAGGAAGTGAAAACCCCTGAAAACTCATCGCTTTCATGTTTTTATCGATCGCAATTTTTGGAGTGATGTCTTTACCTCTTTTAATTTCTGAAACAACTGTAGGGGGATATAGATGATAGATAAGTGATGACATTCCTGCAAAACCTGCTGTTCCAAATAATTCTTCTTGATACAACCCACCTTTAGGGTTGTTAAAAGTGATATGTCTTTTATGAGGAATCTCTCCCAATGAATGATATCTAGGCATAAATTGTAATGTTAAAATGATTAATACGAAATAAATAGGCGTAAGGTTAGGCAAACCTTATTCTGGGTTTCTCTTAATGAGAAAGTGCAAATAGATGAGTATGTATATCCATTGAGAATTCACAACGCTAATAAAAGTATTGCGTTTTAGAAAAAACATGACAAATGTCATATTACAGCACATTTATTCTTCTGGTAAAGTACATAGCAAATCCAAAAAACACTATATGTAGTATTTCAAAAAGCATAATTTTGTTAAATAATACCTATTATTTCCCTGATCTTACGATCAGAAACATTTTCTTTGTCTTTACTTTTAAGAATATTGTTGTACTATTATTTACTATTTACAAACAAATGGAAGATTATTTAATAGGTATTGGTAAGCGTCTAAAAGAAATCCGTAAAAGTGATAAAAAAACCATTAATGACATTGCCACTAAAGCTGGAGTTAGTAATGGGCTTATTTCCCGAATTGAAAACGGAAGAACTATACCTTCTTTACCGGTTTTATTAAATATTATCAATGCGCTCGATATAGAGATTCCTGCTTTTTTTAATGGGATGCCTAGTCAGACTAATTTTACATTTTTAGTTACCAGAGCTTCTGAGTACAGTGTTATCGAAAAAGAGGATGATGCTATTGGATTTAGCTACAAATACATTTTTGGCAAACAGCTTTCTTCTATTGGATTTGAAGCTGTCTTTTTGGAAGTGCAACCAGGTTCTGAACGTAATAAAGTAGAAACTGATGCTTATGAATTTAAATATATCCTAACCGGAGAATGCCATTATATTATTGGAGACGAAGAAGTTCTTTTGAAAGAGGGAGATTCGATTTTCTTTGATGGACGGATTCCTCATGTGCCTGTAAATCGTGGAGAAACATCTTCTAAAATGATTGTTTTATATTTCTTTTTAGATAAAGGAAATTAAAAAGGCCACCAAAGGCAGCCTTTTATTTAGTTTGTCTTTTTTAGTCTAAAATTCCTGGCCATGTAGTATCATCCACATTTTTTGGATACCCTGAAACCATAGCATCTTTTTGCTTATCATATTTTATATATGTATTATCTGTTAAAAAGAAATATACGTACTTCGTATTCCAATCTACAACCGATGAGATAGAAGTGGCATAATTTCCTAATCCAGGCCAGTTGCCATTATTTATAGATCTGGGATAGCCAGGGTCTGCACTGTCATTCGTAATACTATAGCGAGTATAAGTCCCATCATTTAAGAAGAAATAAGCTTTATCATTATTCCAGTTTACGGCTCCAACAATCTTATCTCCCAAACCTTCAAGGCCTGGCCAGTTGTTATTATTAATCAAAGCGGGATATCCATTATCTACTTTATCTGCATTCATATCATATCTCAAGTACCTACCGTCTGATAAAAAGAAATATCCTTTATGATTATTCCATTTAAATGCTGCTGTGATCAATTCTTTGTAAGCTCCTAATCCAGGCCACAAACTATTACTTGTTTCTTTTGGATATCCCGAATCTGTTTCATCTTTTAGCTTATTATAACGTATATATTGCCCATCATTTCTAAAGAAATATGCTCTGTTGTTTAGAATATCATTCCAATCTAAACATGCTATAATTTTTAAATTCTGATTCCTTGATTCTATCGATGCAGTAGATTCTTCGATTCTAATAGTGTATGTTGTTTTCCCATCATTTGTTGCTGTGTCTAGATAATTCCCTTGAGAAGCAGGCACTGTGGTAACTAATTGATTGTTTTTGTAGATCTCTGCATTACTTCCACTATTCGATACCCAGAATAATTCATTTTGATTGTTATTAACAAACAGCAACTTTCTTGGCCCATCGGCACCTATTAATGGAGCTGAACTTAATTGCCAATTGGTTTCAATATTGATTTCCATATGTCTTAATATCGTAGGTACAATAGATGTCTGTGCAGGATATCCATACAAGCCATTAAAATCGGTATTTGGAAGATTTGATATTTTAGATTTGAATTCCTCGTTTCCGGGTTTGTTCATTCCGATAAATATTGTTTTTTCGGATTCTGTAGTTCCTCCATGACTATATCCTCCGTTTGAATTTCTGCCGTGATCTGTAGTAACCATAATCAACCAATCTTCGTTCTTGGTTGCTAAGCGTTGTGTAATAGCATCCATTAGTCGCCCCAATTGCTGATCGGCAGTGATAATTGCATTGTCATATGCACTACCAAACCCAGATGCATGCCCTACAATATCGACATTATCTAAATGAATAAATACCAAATCATGATTACTATTTGATATTTGATGTACTCCCAGATTAGTTGAATTAGCATCACTACCTCCCTCATTTCGATAATCAACCAGAGACATATCATTCTGTAAGAATTCGTGAATTGGGCTCCAGGTTGCAATACTTGCTATAGATGTATTGTTTTTATTTTCTTTGATAAGTCTGTATATGCTTTTGACTTTAGATTTGTATGTTCCCGAACTATTATTAGGCACACCGTGTTTATCTTTCCAGACTCCTGTTAAAATTGATGTCCATCCCGGGCCGCTTGATGTTGCTTGCTGACTCAAATTTCCTTTGATCCCACCAGTATAGGCTTTCGAAATATGTAGTTTATCCAGGTTTGGGGTATTGAGGGCAGCAATCCTTTCAAATTGTAATCCATCGATCCCCACCAGTAATACTTTTTTGGGCATCGATGTTTGTTTTGATGTATTGTTAGGGTCGGTCGGTAGATTTTCTTCACATCCTGTCATAAATACCAGGAAAACAAGAAAAGTAAGTTTAAAAAAGAGATTTGTTTTCATAAGTTGATTTTTTTAATATTAGTAACATTTTGATTCAAAATTATACAAATATTAAAATTAAAAACTACTCAAATAATCATTTAATCATTTGATAATTAAATTAATACAGAGCATTTATTTTCATAAAGCAAATTTCACTATTAGTTAACTTTTACACTTCTTAATAAACATTAAAAAAACCGCCAAAAGGCGGTTTTCAGAAACAAACAATTAAAACGTTGATCTAATAAAATATAATATTGATCAACTCTATTAACTCATTTACAATAAAATCTGGTTTCGCTTTTTCTAGTTGTTCTCTATTTTGTGCTCCGGTTAAAACGCCGACGGTAATTCCACAATCCGCATTTTTACCTTCTTCGATATCTATTGCAGAATCTCCTGCTTTTAATACTTTAGAAGCATCTGTAATATCAAACATTTGCATTGCCTTACAAATCATTTCTTTATGTGGTCGGCCATTAGTTACGTCATCTGCTGTGAGTAACGCATCAAAATGTTCTCCTTTTTTCCAACCTAATTTTGTAATAAGCTGATTTGCTGTCTTTGAATCGTATCCTGTATTAAGTACTACATTTATTTTATTATTTTTCAACACATCAAATAACTCTTCAACTCTTTCAAAAGCTACAACGTCTAACGCTGCATATAGTTTTTTTAAAATGGGCTTGAAATTAGAAAATGCTCTTTTTGCAGTACTTTTTACTTCTTCACAAGAAGTAACACTAGTCAAAATATCCTGTATAGCCTGATGTTTTTCTTTACCTGCTCCATGCTCAAGTACATCATTCAGGCTAATGTTATACCCCTCGTCATTAATGACTTGTTGTACGGTTTTATAGACTATATTATCTTCATTTACTGTGGTTCCTGCCATATCAAAAACAGCCAGTTCAATTTTTTTATTCATACTTATATATTAAAAATTCTTGTAATATTCTCTTTTGCAAAGCCAGCACTTCCTGTCATTCCTTTTCCTCCAATCCCGGTTATGATATGGATATTACTACCTATCGTTTCCTGAAACACGTCCTTCGTTTTACACTGAGAATACATCCCATACCATCGATTTTGAATATCATAAGTTGGTAAATCAATGATTTTTTGTGCCTCAGAAATCATAAAATCATCTATATTCATATCTAAATCATATCCCAAATCTTCTATATGTTTTGCATCGGCATATTCATGAGAATCTCCAACAATTACAGATCCATCTGGCGCCTGTTTAAACAAAATATGTACTCCCCATTTTTTCTGAAGTGAGTCTGGGTCTTCTTGTGATTTAATTCCTGAAAAGGCAGCACACTCGGTAAATGCTTCATAACGACGTATCGACCATCCCGTTAGAATATTTCCTGGTAATTGATATCCCGATTGAGGTTTAGTTTGAAGCATTTGTAGTTTTGTTACTTCGAGATCACTTTCACTGAAAAGTTTTGGGTACAGATTTTTAAACTCGTTTCCATTACAGATGATCACTTTTTCGGCTTCAAAAACTTCTTCGGAAGAAGAGGTAACTTTTACTGTTGTATTTACTTCCTCACAAGAGATTACATTTTGATTAGTAAAATAGGCCAGATTCATATGTTTCACCATAAAATCCTGCAATCGATGAATCATTTCTCTGGATTCTACAGTAACTTCCTCTGGGAAGAATAATCCTGCTTCTATATAATCCGATCGCAATCCCGGATATTTTTTCAAGCATTCTTCCTTTGTTAATAGTACTGAGGTATATTGGTTGTTCTTATTAATTTGATGAAGTTCTTCGATGAGCTGTACTTCTTCATGATTTGAAGCCAGATAAACAGATCCATTCTCTCGAAGGGTAATATCAAATTGTTGCTGAATCTCTTTATAAATTTTTAAACTTTCCCTACCATAGGTTTGCCATTTGGTATTCATCCCAGATGGAACTACTTGTCCAAAATTTTGAGTCGTAGCTCCTTGTGGTCTTCTATTTTTTTCTAGTAAGGCTACCTGTAATCCATTTTGCAGTGCATGATATGCATGAAACGTACCTAGCACTCCACCTCCTACAACAATGAGGTCATATTTTTTCATAATGTAATTCTGTTTGTATCGTTTTTAATCGAGTTTGATATGCATTTTTAAAATAAAGCAAGGACCCCAGTATGGAGAATACTCCTAATACTGTTACGCCATATGCTCCATAAATAAAAAAGTCTAACCATGTTAAATTTGCTTGTCCAAAATTTTTATATAACAAAGCAGATATGCTGCCTAAATACCCAAAAGAATCTGCTATATAGATTAAGAACCCCGCATTACCTTTTACTTTAAATGTTGCTATAAATCGATCAAAAAACAAGCAATTAAAAGGAACATAACAAATGTAGAGTCCAAAACCACAAATCACCATCCAGATAAAAGGGTTTAATATTTCTAACTGAAATAGTAGCGTAGAAATTCCAATACACAGGATACCTGTTAAAATCAAAAGATGGTAGATATACAATGCCTTTGCATTGTTTTTGATATAGAATGTACTTCCTAAGAGTAATAAGACCACTACAGCAATGATAGTTTCTGAAGTGGTATATACCGATATATCCCCCTGATAACCGATACTATCCCAAAGTTCTCGAGCAAAATTATCTCTAAAATCTCTAAATGCAGTTAAAATCGTATAAAACACCACAATTCCTATAATAGGTACAAGAAAGGAGTATAACAGGTTTTTTCTATCTATTGAAGACATTGGCATACGAGCAGAGCGCATTTTCTTATCTTCTTCAGTAGTACCCGGTAGCTTTTCTAACAACCATGCAAAAAACACTAATGGGATTATGAATAATGCCCCTGTGGTTGCGGGCATCCAAAACTGAGATACCTCCCAGGTATTCATAAGATATAAACCAATAGATTTTACAATTCCGCTAGATACAATAAAACTTGAGCATAGAGCTACTCCAAGTATTTCTGTAAACTTTCGTCCTTCTAAATATGAGAACACAATACCCCATATCATTCCTAGTGGTAAGCCATTAAAAAATAAAGAAACCGCATTGTATGGTCTAGGAAGGATCGCAAAAAGTAGTAATGCTAATTCTGCAAAAAGAATCAACCCAATTAGATAAAATATACGCTTTCCTGTTTTTAATTCTGAAATTATTTTAATCCCAAAAAACTTTGATAAAGTATATCCAAGCACTTGAGCAATAATCAATATGATTTTGTAATCTATATTGAAAACAGAAAAACCCTCAAAAGTCGCAACACTAAATGGCTTTCTAAATGCATACATACAAAAATATGCTCCGAAAGAAGCGATACAAGCATGTAAGATAAATTTTAGGTTAGAAAATTTAGTTTCTCTCAATTTTTTACAATTAGTAAATATTAAGCTTCAAAAATGAAAAATATTTTACTATTTGTAAAATTATAGAGTTTAAGAAATATTTACCATAGTTTTGATTAATTGTAAAATTCAGATTAAAAATATTTCCAAAACTAAGGCCATTAATAACGAATTCTTAATCTTGAAAAAGAGGTTGAAATCATTCTAAACGAATCACTGTACAATACAAAAATCTATTTTTTTTATTCCTCGAATAACTTATACCACTGATAATCAATAAATAAAAAAATTAATTGATAGATAGTATAGTTAGAATTGAGTATTTTTAATAATACTAACTAATAACCTATTTTCTTGAATATATGTGCTAACAATAGTTTTCTAAAGAAATTAATCTATTTAATAAACTAGAAGAATACTCTATTGCATTACCTACATAAGGTATAATAGTACAAATCAAGGCCTATTTGCTTTTATACTAGAGTTTGTTTTTGCAAACAACAATACCTGTAAACAAATGATTATTAGTCAGTTTTATCTAAAAAATAAAAACAATTATTGTAAGCTAATGAAAGTCTTACTAAAGTTTTGAGACCAAATACAATATTTATTCTGATTACGATCAAAATAAGCTCTACTTAAACTAATAAAAAAATAGATGAAACAACCAATCTTAATAGCTCAACTTAGTAATTTAGAAAATAAAGAACCTGCACACGCCTTGGTAAATGGATTAGATTTGGTCATTGTAAAATATGATGATGAAATTTCTGTATTATACGGAAGATGTTTACACAGGGGAGCGCTTATGGCGGATGGTCATATCGATGGGCATAATCTTATCTGCGGGGTACATGGTTGGGATTATCGCTATGACACTGGTGTTTCTGAGTATAACAACAGCGAGGTTTTACATAAATTTAGCACAAAAACAGAAGGAGACAATCTCTATGTAGATGAAATTGAAATCAACTCTTATATCACAGATCACCCACAACCATTTAACCGGGAAGAATACCTCGGTGCTTATGCAGATACTCACCCCGAAGAAACCGAACCCTATACAGGTTATATTAAAGAATTAGCTAAAAACGGTTTAAAAAACCTAGGACATCATGGATTCTCTGCATCCATGGGAGTAGATAGAAACACCTTACCAAAATGGAATGATATCCAATTTCTGCCAGCTCAGTTAGCCAACCGACCTTTGTTAGACCATGAAGAAGTAGCAACCAAAGTAATTATTGGCCCCAATGCCCAAAAACCTTTATCTATTGATATTCCTTTATTTGTAAGTGATATGAGTTTTGGGGCACTTTCTAGAGAAGCAAAAATAGCATTGTCTCGCGGAGCAGAAATGGCAGGGACTGGTATCTGCTCGGGAGAAGGTGGAATGTTACCACAGGAGCAGGAAAGTAACACCAAATATTTTTATGAATTAGCATCTGCGCAATTTGGATTCTCGTGGGATAAACTAGATAAAGTACAGGCCTTTCATTTTAAAGGAGGCCAAGGTGCAAAAACAGGAACCGGAGGACATCTTCCTGGAAGCAAAGTAAGTAAAGAGATTGCAGAAGTTCGAGGATTACGAGAAGGACAAACTGCAATCTCTCCTGCAACCTTTCCTGATTTTCATGGTGTACAGGATTTCAAAGCTTTTGCAGATCAGGTACGTGAACGAACTGGTGGTATCCCAGTCGGTTTTAAGATTGCTGCCAGTCATATCGAGAAAGATATACAGTTTGCATTAGATGTAGGCGTAGATTACATTATTCTGGACGGTCGTGGCGGAGGAACAGGTTCTGCCCCTACTATTTTGCGCGATAATATTAATGTGCCTACCATACCTGCACTCGCAAGAGCACGAAAGTATCTTGATAAAGTAGGCGCAAACGATGTAACGCTAATTATTACCGGAGGACTTCGTATTGCCGAAGATTTTGCGAAAGCAATGATGCTGGGAGCAGAT
Source organism: Aquimarina sp. EL_43 (assembly GCF_943422735.1). Taxonomy (NCBI): domain Bacteria; kingdom Pseudomonadati; phylum Bacteroidota; class Flavobacteriia; order Flavobacteriales; family Flavobacteriaceae; genus Aquimarina; species Aquimarina sp. EL_43. The sequence continues at coordinate 514,165 of NZ_CALSBR010000001.1, forward strand.
GCTATTGCTGTATCTAACTCTGCTTTACAGGCAATTGGGTGTCTGGGGATGCGTGCTTGTGGAAGTAATAATTGCCCGGTAGGGATTGCAACACAAAAAGAATCTTTAAGAAGCAGAATGATTATAGAATCTTCTGCTAAGCAACTACATAATTATTTTGATGCGACCAATGACCTCATAAAGGTTATTGCAAGAGCTTGTGGATATGATGATATTTCAAAATTTAATCATAATGACCTTTCAACTTTTGATCACGATATACACCGATTAGCAGGTATCAATTATGCTGGTGTTATGTAGAACCTAGTTTAAAACAATAAATAAAAATTCTAACGAAGACTAACTAATAAATCAACAAAGTATGACTACTCAAATGCATTTAGCAGCGCAATACCTGGCAGCTGCAGGAATTAGCTTTCTAGAAAATAAAAGTGATGATAGCCACACTAATCTGGGGTTTTCTACAGATAGAGGAAGTTTATACACCAGACCTCTTAATTCATCTGGAGACTTGCTGTCTCTTAATTACCACCTTTTCACATTAGAGTGGACCAGTCATAATACAATAAAGACATTGCAATTAAACGGTACTTCGCATGTAGAAGTTTTGCAATGGATAAGACGTATGGCAAAAGATAGTGATCTCGATTCTCCTTATACCTATGCTCTACATTACGAATTACCATATACTATAACAGATAGTTACATCTACACACTGAAAGATATAAACAGATTGTCACAATTGATAGCATATAGAAAACTATCCAAGTTTGCTATTCAAGAATTTTTACAAAACAATCAATTAAGTTCTGAAATTAGAATATGGCCTCATCACTTTGATACAGGTGCTTTTGCTTCATTAGAAGACGAATCTGGTCTCGCCATAGGACTGGGACTTGCCATTCCTGACACGATGTGTAATGATTATTATTTCTACATCAGTGGATATCAAGGCCATGATGGTCTAAATACTTCTGATTTCAAACCGTTAACAACAGGAAAATGGTATAGTGAAGGATTTAAAGGTGCTGTTTTACCTATTTCTGGAGTAGATAAAACTACAATTATTGCCTTTTTTGAAGAAGCATTTACGGCATATAAAAATTAAACACTATGGAACATTGGTATATTCCGGCAACTATAATACCTGGTATTGGGCTTTTGATATTATCTACTTCTAACCTATTAGTTAATCTCAGTACCGAGATTAAAACCTTAATTGTAGAAGTAACGATCAAAGAAGTCCTCATTACACGTAAACTTAAGCAGCTTAAATTATTAAACAGTGCTATGGTTTTCTTGTATGTCGCTGTGGCCAGTTTTGTCATTTCTGCATTAGTTTCTGGGGTATATAGAAGCGTAGAAACCAATTTTGACTCTGCCATATACATTACTATAGCAGGCATTATCAGTGCTTTATTAGGTTTGATTGCACTAGTCATATATTCATTTAGAGCAGTAAAAATCAGGCAAGACCAATTTAATAACAAATGTTAACACCAAAAAATAATCGATCATGGCTTCAGAAAAAGAAATCGTATGGTATAAAGTACTCGGTAATAAAGACAAACTTCCCGAAGGAAGGGTACAAACCGTTACTGCTGGTCATCAAGGTATTTGCTTAACACATTTTGAAGGAAAATTCTCGGCATTAGATAATCGATGCCCTCATCAGGGTGGACCATTGGGAGAAGGGTCTATAGAAAATGGCTTGCTTCGTTGCCCATGGCATGGTTGGGATTTTGATCCTTGCACAGGACTTCCTCCTGGAGGTTATGATGATGGTGTAACCACCTTTGATGTTAAAGAAGAAGGTAATGCTATTTATGTAGGTATTCCCGAAGAACCTGCTCACGCAGAGACCGTTTCTGATATTATGATTGAAACTATGGTTAACTGGGGGATAGATACAGTTTTTGGGATGGTAGGCCATAGTAATCTTGGTGTTGCAGATGCTATGCGAAGGCAGGAAAAAGAAGGAAAATTACGTTTCTTTGGTATTCGTCATGAAGGTGCAGCCGCATTTGCTGCTTCGGGCTATGCTAAACTTACCGGTAAACCTGCTGCTTGTTTTGGAATTGCAGGCCCTGGAGCAACCAATATGTTCACCGGTATGTGGGATGCCAAAGTAGATCGTGCACCACTATTAGCACTATCTGGGCAAGTAAACACCCAAGTGGTCGGTACCGGAGCTTTTCAGGAAGTAGATCTCACCAAAGCATTTGATTCTGTAGCAGAATTTAACCACGCTGTTCATCAAAATTCTAACCATAGTGAACTAATGTCCTTAGCCATTAAAACTGCACTCATTAAAAGAGATGTTTCGCATTTAACTTTTCCTGATGAAGTTGCTTTCAGTAAAAAGCCCGATAAAGCAAAGTCGCAAACTCCAGAAAATAGAATTACCACTTTTGGTATTTCTCCGCCAAAAGAAATGGTCAATAAAGCAAGTGATATGATCCTCTCGGCAAAAAGACCTGTTATCATTGTTGGCCATGGAGCTCGTTTTAACATGGCTCCTATTATTGATTATGCAAAAACTCTTAATTGTCCTGTAATCACCACATTTAAGGGAAAAGGCCTTATTGCAGATGATCACGAATTAGGATGTGGTGTTTTAGGAAGAAGTGGTACTCCCATTGCTTCCTGGTTTATGAATGAAAGTGATCTACTTATCGTTTTTGGAGCTTCTTTTTCTAATCATACCGGTATTACTCCCAAAAAACCTATCATTCAGGTCGATTTTGATCCAATGGCATTAAGTAAATTTCATAAAGTTGATGCTGCTTTATGGGGAGAAATTTCAGAAACGCTGGATATTCTTACCAAAAAGACAAAAGGAAAAACAAATACAATAGATCAAAAACCTGAAATAGAAGAACGGTGGAAACTTTGGAAAGAAGAAAAACAAAGTCGCCTCGAAGATTCTAGTAGTAAAGGGCTAAGCTCTATTGCCGTTTTTGATGCAATGAACAGAATAACTCCTGCTAATGCTGTGATTGCCGTAGATGTCGGAAACAACACCTACTCCTTCGGTAGATATTTTGAACCCCAAAACCAATCTATTTTAATGTCTGGATATTTAGGATCCATAGGATTTGCATTACCCGCAGCAATGGGTGCATGGGCAGCACAAGGGCATGAAAGACCCATATGGTCTGTATCGGGAGATGGTGGTTTAGGGCAGTATCTGGCAGAGATTTCTACATTAGTAAAATACAATATGAATATTAAGCATGTCGTATTAAACAATGCTGAACTTGGTAAAATCTCTAAAGAACAACGTGCCGCAGAATTAGATGTTTGGCAAACTTCATTACATAACCCAAGTTTTGCTGCTTATGCAGAGAATTGTGGTGCTTTGGGAATACGGGTAGAGAAATTAGAAGATTTAACTCCTGCAATGGAAAAACTAAGAGATCACAATGGTCCTGCTTTACTCGAAATAATAACAGATGTAAATCTTATATAGTTATGATAATCGTAGTTCAGATTATAGTAAGTCTTTTAGCGCTTTACTTTGGAATAGGTTTTTTATTTGGAATCTATTTTTTCATCAAAGGTGCATTTCAATTAGATGAATTGATTACAGAAAGTAAATGGACAGTTCGTTTATTACTGGTTCCTGGAGCAATAGGTCTTTGGCCCATTCTTCTTTTAAAAATAATTAATAAATCAAGAATCGACTCATGACCTCAGGATTAAGAAAAACACATAAAATTATATGGATAGTACTGATCATTATCATGCCAGTATTAATCGTCTTATCTATTAAAAGTATCAAAGAACCTTTGCTTACAGATGATGATCTATCGCTAACTCCTATACTATCTGGGCAACGGATAGTTTTAGATGACGATAGTTTTTTTATCGGTGTAAAAGAACAAAATTCCTTAAACGCGCTTCAAATCATTTTGAAGAAACCTTTAAAAAGTGCTTCATCACTTGTATATGGAGTTCTACCAAGTGAAAAAAAAGACACCTATTTAGGAGTCTTGGATAAGAAAGGAGTATACATGTTTGAAATTGACAAACAGATTAGAAGTATCAGAATTTATGATGAAATAAAGAAAAGTGACATTGTTAATATAGAATTATAATGGGAGTAAATTATCAACCAGTACTTTGGAATAGGAACAAAAAGATCTATGATAAGTGGATCGTGATTGGCATGCTTATTTATCTTTTATGTTTCATAGGAATCACTATAATTACTAATAACGAAACAAGTGTAGAAACACTGATTATACGAGCTTTTGGAACATTAGCCATTGCTTTATTGCATATCATATTAGTTATTGGACCTCTTGCCAGATTAAATTCTAAGTTTTTGCCTTTATTATATAATCGCAGGCATCTGGGAGTGAGCATGTTTTTGGCGGCACTAGTTCATGGTGGGTTTTCTGTTTTTCAATTTCATTCTTTAGGAAATGTGAACCCTATCTATGCCATTTTTACATCTAATATGGATTATGGTTCCCTGGCAAATTTTCCTTTTCAGGTATTAGGCTTTTTTGCATTGGTTATTCTGTTTCTCATGGCGGCAACCAGCCATGATTTCTGGCTAAAGAATCTTTCTCCCAAAACATGGAAACGCCTGCATATGATGGTATATCTCGCCTATGGATTGATAATTCTACATGTTTTCCTTGGTGCTTTACAACAGCAACCCTCAATAGGGTCTATTGCTATTATGAGTTTAGGATTTATAACTATTGCTACCTTACATTTGGTTACTGGTAGTAAGGAAACCAAAGCAGATAAAACTAAAACTCAACATATTGAAAACGGATGGGAATATGTATGTGATATTGATGAAGTACCAGAAGACAGAGCCAAAATATTTATTGTAGGTAAAGAAAGGATTGCTGTGTTTAAATATGACAATAAACTATCTGCTATCTCTAATGTATGCAAACACCAGGGTGGTCCTCTCGGTGAAGGAAAAGTTGTAGACGGATGCGTTACTTGCCCCTGGCATGGGTATCAATATCTACCTCACAATGGGCAATCGCCTCCTCCTTTTACCGAAAAAATAGCTACCTATCGACTTAAAAATGACAATAACAAAATATACGTTCTACCAGAAGCCCTTGCAGAAGGAACAGAAGTTGAACCTATCACCTTTTAAATATTAGACTTATGGAAAATAAAGAGGATGATTTTTACATCGGATATGTTGATAATATTTCTGTTAAAACTAAAAAAACGGTAACGAATTTTGTATTCTTCGGTATACTCACTCTAATAACCATAGCTGTTATTTTTGCTTTTACCCAAAACACTTTTAAGAACAGCACATTCGAACTAACAACCAATACCAAAATTATGGGAGTCTACCACGAGATGCCTTATCCTATGCTAAAAGTTAAAACAGCAGAAAATACCTTTAAAAATATACTATTGCTTGGTTTTGGAAAATCCAGTGCAAATCCATTTCTGAAAAAGATAAGAAATGAAATATCTCAATTATCTGGCAGTATGGTAAGTATTGAAGGGAATCTTATTTACTATAATGGAAAAACATTATTACAAATCACAAACGACGAGAAAATAACGTTGGTTGAAAAAGCAAATTCGCAAAGATTACCTCAAACAAAATCGCTGGTTAAAGACATGGAACTTAAAGGAGAAATCATTGATCCAAAATGTTATTTTGGAGTGATGAAGCCTGGGAAGGGAAAAATTCATAGAAGCTGTGCTGTGCTGTGTATTTCTGGTGGGATTCCACCTGTATTGGCTACTACAGACGAAAATAATATATCAGAATATTATCTAATTACAGATCTAAAGGGAAATCCGATCAATAAAAAGATACTACCCTACATAGGAAAGCCATCATTACTTACTGGTAATATAGTACAATTAGAAGATTGGTATCAATTACAAATAGATGTTAATACCATTAAGGACTTAAACAGGCCTTCAAAAATATATTAATATAAAACCTTAGAAAACATGTTACAATCTTTCAGCATCATTTTTGCTATCGCTGCTTTCTTCAACTTTGTGAACTATAAGTGGCTTAAACTACCTACTACAATTGGTTTGATGCTGATGAGTTTGGCTACGATTCTAATCATAACCATTAGTAAAAGTATTATCCCAGAATTCTATCAGTTTTTTTGTGATATTGTTACTAATTCTGATTTCAGATCTTTACTGCTGGATGGGATCTTAAGTTTTCTTCTTTTTGCAGGAGCGTTACATGTAAACATTGACGAATTAGCAAAAGAAAAATGGCCCATCCTTTTATTTGCAACACTCGGTGTAGTGATTTCTACTATAATTGTAGGTGGATTAACCTTTGGAGCCGCACAATTGATTGGCCTCGAACTTCCTTTTCTGCATGCTCTACTATTTGGTGCATTAATTTCTCCAACAGATCCAATTGCTGTAATGGCGATTCTTAAAAAGGCAAATATCGCTAAAAATCTAGGCATCAAAATTGAAGGAGAATCCCTTTTTAATGATGGTATTGGAGTAGTAGTTTTCTCTGCAATATTGATTCTTGCAGGGATGGGAGAACATCCTATAGAAGGTTCTATAACCTCTGAAATAGGTAAACTCTTTCTTGAAGAAGCTATTGGTGGAATAGTGTACGGAGGATTACTAGGGCTTATTGGATATCAATCTATCAAATCTGTAAAAGACAATCCGCAATTGGCAGTAATGATTAGCCTGGCAATTGTGATGGGTGGTTATGCATTTGCATCCCTTATTCATGTTTCGGGCCCATTAGCCATGGTAGTTGCAGGAATGATAATCGGTAATAAACTAAATATTGCTACAAATAAAGGGGCGACCAGAAAAATGCTTAATGACATTTGGGAAGTACTTGATGATGTTTTTAATGGTATTTTATTTGTACTTATAGGGTTAGCTATTCATTTATTAAAATTTGACCTGAGTCATCTTATTCTAGGAAGTATAGCTATCTTGATTGTATTAATTTCGCGATTTATTTCTGTATTTATTCCCTACTCTTTACTGAAACATTCAGAAAATAGCCCTATAAAAACGGTGACCATATTAACCTGGGGAGGTTTAAGAGGAGGAATTTCTATTGCGTTGGCATTAAGTTTGACAGATAATCCCTCTTCAGAAATAATTCTATATATAACATATGTGGTTGTATTATTTTCTATAATCGTTCAAGGATTAAGTATAGGGAAATTAGTTAGACAATTATACCATTAAGCTATAATTATGATTTCAGAAAATATGAAAGGTGTATACACTGTTATAAAATTAATCAGAATTATATCACATTAGTTATACCAATCAATTTTTCCATATCTTTAATGAGCATTGCATTCTCTTTGATTTCAATAACTTCTTCTTCTTTAAAATCATGCAAAACTCTAACCAAAGACTCTATAGATGTTCCTACTATATTGCTATGATCTTTTCTCGATAATCTAATTCCGTCATTCATAATTGTATCTTCGTTAAAGAATTCTTTTAACTTTATAAGTCGATAATGCTATTTTTTTCACCCTCACAAGATGCTAACCCATATATTAAGTCCAAAATAAATACTTAAAAAAATTTGATTTCATAATAAGTTGAGTTTATAATTTTATGTGTTCAAAAATATAAGCTTGTTAGTATTTTTTGTGCTATATCCATCAATAAAGAATATGATATTTATCAATTAATTTATTGACTATTGAATGGTTCAAACCAGAATAAATCGATATTTTTAAAGTATTAACTATCACACAAAACTCATGACACAATCCTCTAATCCACGACATAAATTAATTACTATTTTAAAACTCTCTACTTTTCTTATTTTTTTGGGCAGAGCCTATCAACACATGGTTTGGGATGCCCCTTACAGAACTTTTTTATGGGACGAAAGTATTCTAAAAAGTAGTGTTGAAACCATTTTTGGTATCACCTGGAATGATTATGTGACCAGCCTGTCTGCTGCTAATTCTATTTCTTTTTCTATAAAAGTAATAGGCATCTTTTATCTCACTTGTGCTATCATTACTTTAATGATAAAACCCAACATGAAAAAAACAGGTAAATTCTTTCTAATTGGCGGAAGTATTGGCCTTTTTATTTTAGCGCTTTTGTATTGTAAAGAGAAGTTTTTGCATGTAGGGCAATTTTTTGAATATACAATTCAATTTATGACTCCGGTACTTCTTTATATGGTAGTATTCACCTCTATAGAATTTAAAAAAATACGCTTAATTGCTCTTATTGCTATTGCGCTTACATTTAGTTGTCATGGTTTGTATGCTATCGGATATTATCCCAGACCAGGTAGTTTTATCGACATGACACTTAACACCTTACCTATTAGTGAGCCTAGTGCACATGCTATGCTAAAAATTGCAGGCATCCTCGATTTTGTAGTAGCCATTGCTATTTTTATTCCCAGAATATCGTATGCTGCCTTAGTCTATGCCTTTGTATGGGGAGGGTTGACTGCAATAGCCCGACTGGTAGGTCATTTTCACATTGCTTTTCTATGGAATTCATTTAGTCAATGGACCTGGGAAATGTTGATTAGACTGCCTCATGGTTTAATCCCCTTGTTTGTGATGATTGCAGATCGTCCTAATGCACGCTATCTAAAGAAACTTTCTTTTAGAAAAACCCCTCAGACTGTATGACTCATTCGCCATTATATTTAGAATAAGTTCAGTTAATCATCTTTATACAATACGCCATATTCTTTTTCTATACTTTAATTTTTAATGAGTTGAACTACAATTTTTGTTATGCTATAGAGCACTTTGAAATGGAAAATGAATTTCACACTAACCTTCTTTCTTCATAATCTGGTCAATCATCAAGCTTAAAAAAACGACGATATTCGTTGAACAAATCTTGGAGTATTAATCCTTCTTAGAATAAAAAAACTGCCTGAACATACGTTCAGGCAGCTTACTACTAGTAAGAAAGATAGTTTATCTTTTAATAAACTTCTTACTTTCCTCTCCTTTTCTTGTTTTGATAACAATGAAATATACCCCTGCATTTAATTTATCAATAGCATAGGTTGTTGTTTCTGATTTAAAGTACACTTTATCAACCATCCTTCCGAACATATCTCTGATAATAGCTTCAGACCTATTGGCCTTAGTATAATTAGGATATTTGATGTGTAATACACCAGATTCTATCGGATTTGGATGGATTTCCAGTTTTTTCTCTACAACACTGTTCTTGTCTACTAATGAAATATCATTTCTTTGAGCAACAGCTGCGATAGTATGTGGATTGTCAATAGTCACAAGACTACCTCCTGCAGGGTTCCAAACATCGATATTGGTAGGTAAAACAAACAAGTTGTTATCACTTAACTGCCCTACACTACTCGCATTATCTACTTTAATAGTTCTAAGTTCTATCTTGTTTTTATCGATCCATAACCACTTAAACTGGTTAAAGGATCCGGCTGCTCTTGTCCAGTTTTTGGTATCTGAAGCATTACGTAAAGGAGCTCCCCAACACCCTTCACCAACATAGATTGCTCTATTTGGATCACTATCTGCTCTTACAAATCCTTCATCACTTCCTGTACCTGTTGATGGGATAATAGGCCAGGTACGTTTCACAACATGAGAATCACTCTCCATCACCAATTGCACAGCATGAGTATAAAAAGGTTTGGACCAAGCATCATACTGATCGTTTTGTTCTGATTTACCAGGTTCATGAGGTCTTGTCGATCTGTGATATTGAGCTACTGCCCAGGTGTGATTAGCAGAATTGGATGCTAAATCATTAGCTAACCAGGTTCCTTGTGTACCTGCTGGTGTTACTTCTGTATTTAAGGTATAGGTTCTCATCAGGTTACCTCCAAAACTCAACGCATAATATTCTCCTCCTGCAGCAGTAGGAATATCAAAAAGATCTCTAATATCATTAGAGCTTTCATGATTACCTCGTGCAGCTACAACCGGAATAATTCTTCCATCAGAACCTATGGTTAATTGCCAGTCATCAAACCAGTTTTGCCATTGAGAACTAGATGATGAACTTGTCATATCTCCTCCAAATAGCACAGCGTGTGGTCTGATCTTGGCAACAAGTCTATTCGCATTTTGTCGTGGAGTACGATTGTTTCGGGAATCTCCTCCTGCAATAATTGATAATCGAGTATTGGGATCACTAGGTGCTGTTTTAAACCAAAATCTTTTAGAAACTCCTTCACTATCTTTGATCACAAAATAATAAGCAGTATCTGCCTGAAGCCCTGTTAATCTAGCATAGTTATTATTCATCCCTTTACTAGAAACTGCTCTATCTACAGTTTTGCTAAACGGATATGACGCAGCATTACTTCCAAAATCTGTTGTACCATAATGCACAACTGGATTCGTTCCTCGTACCTGATTCCATCCTATAACCATAGTTGTGGAAGTATTATCTCTCCAGGTTAATCGATACTTTTCTGTTGATGTACTGATTACAGGAGATTCTGTAAAGGTTGCTGTTACTGTTTTATCAGAATTCATTGTAACCGATCCTGGGTTAGTATTGCCTGATAAAGCACCTGACCACCCGCTAAAATCCCATCCTGATGCAGCAGTAGCTGTAACAGTAACCGAGGTTCCTGAGTTGTAGGTTCCACCACCACTTACGGTTCCTTGTCCTGTCGTACTTGTAGTTAAAGTATATTGAACAACATTTGTTGTCGTGGCATTTATAGCAGTACTATTTGCAGATACATTACCTGCTGCATCTTTGGCTCTTACCGTAAAACTATAAGTAGTATTCGCGGTAAGACCACTAACACTATACGTAGTACTGGTTGATGAACCAATACTTGCTCCATCCTGATATACATCATACCCTGTGACTCCTGTATTATCTGTCGAAGCATCCCAACTAAGATCTACTGATGTATTTGCAATATTAGAAGCTGTTAAATTTGTTGGCACCGTTGGGGCTTGTGTATCAGGAACAATAGATATGATCTTCACATTATCTATTGCTATATCACTACTCCATCCCGATCCTGTAGTTGCTTTAAATTGTAACTTGATTACAGATCCAGAATATGTAGCAAGAGATACAGTAGCTTGGTTCCAAACATCTCCCTGGCTACCATTCCTCGACCATATAGAAGTATACGTAACTCCATCATCGGTACTTGCCAAAACTTCCATATTACCCATGGCAGTTCCTTGCATATGATATCCAAATTCTAATGATCCGTTAGGAACTCCTGTCAGATCAACACATGGACTGTTTAGCATAGCTACTTTATTAGGGCTACCTGCCGGAGTAACATTAGTCGAAGCTTCGGTATACAGATAGAATGAACCATCTTGCCCACTTGCAGGACCAGTACCGTTAGATGGGGTCCCTCCTGAATCTCGGGTCCAATCGATATCATCACCTGTAGCATTGGTCCAAACTCCTATACCGGATTCGAAACTCTCACTGTATGGAAAACTACTAATCCCAGCACAGGCTGGAGTAGCTGTAGTAGTAATATTGGCAACATTACTGTTTCCTGATACATTACCTGCCGCATCTTTAGCTTTTACCGTAAAACTATAGGCTGTTGAAGCAGTAAGACCCGTAACATTAAAACTAGTTGTGGTTGATGTTCCAATACTATTACCTCCCTGAAAAATCTCATATTCGGTAACTCCTATATTATCTGTAGAAGCAGTCCAGGATAAATCTGCTGTTGTTGCTCCAATATTGGAAGCTGCTAAACTTGCCGGAGCACTTGGTGCTTGGGTGTCGGGTGTTGTAGAAATGATCTTTATATTATCGATCGCTATATCACTACTCCATCCTGATCCTGTAGTTGCTTTAAATTGTAACTTGATTACAGATCCAGAATAGGAAGTAAGTGCAACAGTAGCTTGGTTCCAAACATCTCCCTGACTACCATTCTTTGACCATATAGAAGTATATGTAACTCCATCATCGGTACTTGCCAAAACTTCCATATTACCCATAGCAGTTCCCTGCATATGATATCCAAATTCTAATGAAGTATTTGTAACTCCTGTTAAATCTATACATGGACTGTTTAATAAAGCTACTTTATTCGGACTACCCGCTGGAGTAACATTAGTCGAAGCTTCGGTATACAGATAGAATGAACCATCTTGTCCACTTGCAGGACCAGTACCGTTAGATGGGGTCCCTCCTGAATCTCGGGTCCAATCGATATCATCACCTGTAGCATTGGTCCAAACTCCTATACCGGATTCGAAACTCTCACTGTATGGAAAACTACTAATCCCAGCACAGGCTGGAGTAGCTGTAGTAGTAATATTGGCAACATTACTGTTTCCTGATACATTACCTGCCGCATCTTTAGCTTTTACAGTAAAACTATAGGCTGTTGAAGCAGTAAGACCCGTAACATTAAAACTAGTTGTGGTTGATGTTCCTATACTACTTCCTCCCTGAAAAATCTCATATCCTGTAACTCCTATATTATCTGTAGAAGCAGTCCAGGATAAATCTGCTGTTGTTGCTCCAATATTGGAAGCTGCTAAACTTGCCGGAGCACTTGGTGCTTGGGTGTCGGGTGTTGTAGAAATGATCTTTATATTATCGATCGCTATATCACTACTCCATCCTGATCCTGTAGTTGCTTTAAATTGTAACTTGATTACAGATCCAGAATAGGAAGTAAGTGCAACAGTAGCTTGGTTCCAAACATCTCCCTGACTACCATTCTTTGACCATATAGAAGTATACGTAACTCCATTATCGGTACTTGCCAAAACTTCCATATTACCCATAGCAGTTCCTTGCATATGATATCCAAATTCTAATGAAGTATTTGTAACTCCTGTTAAATCTATACATGGACTGTTTAATAAAGCTACTTTATTTGGACTACCTGCCGGAGTAACATTAGTCGAAGCTTCGGTATACAGATAGAATGAACCATCTTGCCCACTTGCAGGACCAGTACCGTTAGATGGGGTCCCTCCTGAATCTCGGGTCCAATCGATATCATCACCTGTAGCATTGGTCCAAACTCCTAAACCAGATTCGAAACTCTCACTGTATGGAAAACTACTAATACCAGCACAGGCTGGAGTAGCTGTAGTAGTAATATTGGCAACATTACTGTTTCCTGATACATTACCTGCTGCATCTTTAGCTTTTACAGTAAAACTATAGGCTGTTGAAGCAGTAAGACCCGTAACATTAAAACTAGTTGTGGTTGATGTTCCTATACTACTTCCTCCCTGAAAAATCTCATATCCTGTAACTCCTATATTATCTGTAGAAGCGGCCCAGGATAAGTCTGCTGTTGTTGCCCCAATATTAGAAGCTGCTAAATTTGCCGGAGCACTTGGTGCCTGTGTATCTGCGCTTACTACAACCCCGTTAACAATCAATGAAAAATCCTGAGAGCCATTAGTTAGAGTTCCTTTGTGAGTAACTGTAACGGTATATGTTCCTGCAGTTAAAACAGCATCTATTTTTTCGACATTATCTCTAAAATTATCACCTTTTTGAGCAGGATCCGTATAGTTATTAAAACTTCCGTTAGGTACCATTACCCAAGGAGAATAAGTAGTATTGTTACCAGTCACACGAACATCCAGGTCATTTACCAATACAGGTGTATTTCCTGAACCTATTGCTCCTGCGGGGTCATTCCATACGATAGTCAAAGCTAATGGGGTAGATCCATTAGAAATAATAGTTCTGGTATATGTACTTCCGTTATTTAAGGTTAACTCATCCATAATAGATGTGTTACCATTATTAGTGATCACCTGGGCAGCTCTTTCTGCATTCACCAGCCCCCATCCACTCGCAAAATCTGGACCATCATTAGCTCCCATTTCATCAGCAGTATCAATAATCAATCCTTTAGCTGTAGCAGCCCTCATATACACTCCATTAATATTTTTATAGTGCTCTTGTAACAAAGCAATAGTACCTGCAGTTGCCGGAGTAGACATCGAAGTACCGCTCTTAGTACCATAATCTGTATTATTAGCACTATCAGAAGAATATACCGTAGTACCATTATTAGTAATATCTGGTTTAATTCTCCAATCATCAGAAGGACCGTAGGAACTAGATGAAGACATACTTACAGAAGAAGGTCCTGTATAGTTTAGTACATCATTACAATTTCCGACAACCAGTAAATTCTTTGCGAGCTGGTTTGTTTTTACTACTCCATAATTATTTCCACTATTTCCCGCAGATTTACAATGCAGGTAAAATGGAGCATTATGAGTGACTTCATCCATATCGCGGGCAGTAGCGTCATAAACACCTGCCGAACCACTCGGAGTATTAGAGTTATTAGCCAAAATTCCTCCGGCAGCTGCAAATGAAGCAGCTTCTGTTACCATCCCAGAAGCTGTATAGTTTTTTATAGTTGCTCCAGAAGCCATTCCTCTGGCAGCAGGATCGGTACCACTGGCAATTAATGTACCTCCTGTATGTGTCCCGTGACTGGTAACAGATCCCCCATCGCCTCCATTAGAAGCTCTGCCTCCAAATTCCTGATGAGACGGTCTGGCATAACCACTTTCCCAGACACCTATTTCGATACCAGCACCAGTAAGATTGAGGCCAGATGAACCTCCTGCCCAAATTTTATTTGTACGTCCCGAAGCAGCAGCATCAACATTATCATCATATGCATAAATGGCTTCACCTTTTTCATTAAAAGAATAAAAAACTCCTAATCGACCATCTGCAGTGGTCTTAGTAAGAGGAACTTTTTGGTTAGCAATTTTGGCCTTATTGGCATTATTTACATTATTAGACCTGTCAACAATGCTTTGTAAGGCTTGTAAATTGGTCTGCTTTTTAATATTCTCTCGGTCATTCTGATTTTGTGCGTTAACGAATATCGAAAACAACAAAAAAGGAATAAGGAGGAATATGCTCTTCCTTGATTTCATGAGTTGAGTTTTAATTAATTAAGATTGTGTGTATAGAAAAATTAGTTTAAGATTTTTATCAGAAAAATCTTTTATGTCTAAAAAGACATTGGGTTCGGGGAATCATGATCTTCGTTTGGTTACTTCTGGTTTTTTGAGTATTCATAGGTTTTAATTTGGTTACTAATTAAAATGACTGTGTCTATTTATTATGACGTATTAATCATAATCACCCCCTAGTTCATTATTTTTTTTATTTAAATAAAGCTTTTACTATCAATAGATTATAAACCACCACCACAAACTACATCTATCCTGAAGGTAGTTTATCATTTTTCTTAAACTGAATTCATTTTTTTATAAAAATGCTATGTGTTTTTATAAAGCTGTAATCCAGTTTTTTCTCTTTCTACATTTAGAAGTGTAAAATTGTAATAAATGATAGTATATAAATTTAGAGATGAAGGTATTTCTCCGCTTGTCATAAGCTTGTGTAGATTTGTGGTTAATAATGATTCAAAAATACTTTCTTATCATCATTCAAATTCTCGAATTAATCAACCCAAATCCTGATATTTATCAATTGTTTTTTTGATAAATGTCAGTTTAATGGCTTCATTAAAGATGATTTTTCTAATTTACCGTTAGAGAACTTAAAAAGGTAAATACATTTCACAAAACTTTAGTATTTAGGGTTTTGAACAAGAGCAGAGTCCATTAATTTATTGTTTATATTTACTTTTCAAAATAATTCAACATTCACAATCAATGAATTCACATATCACTCTAAGGGTTACTTCCCTATTTTTATTTTTATGTACGCTCACTACATTTTCTCAAAATGCTAAAAAGGAAAAAGATTCAATCAAAAAAGCAACTAAGGAACTTCCTTTAGAGCCTGAACGTACAATATCTTTTACAACCGATCAGGGAACCTGGATTTCGCTAGATGTAAGTCCGGATGGAAAAACTATTGTTTTTGATCTTATGGGTGATATTTATTCTATTCCAATTAGTGGTGGTAAAGCAACACAAATTACTAGTGGTATGGCATATGATGTACACCCCAGATATAGCCCTGATGGTAAGTCTTTGGTTTTTATCTCAGATAAAAGTGGTTCTGATAATATCTGGACTCTGGATCTTGCTACCAAAGAGGATAAACAGATTACCAAAGAAGAAAAGCACAATTTCTTTTCTGCAGAATGGACTACCGATGGCGAATATATTATAGGAGGTAAAGGCCGTAGAAATATTAAACTACATATTTATCATAAAGAAGGTGGTTCTGGTGGTCAATTGTTTGAAAAACCTAAGGATATCAAAGCCATTGATCCTGCTTTTAGTGCAGATGGTAAAGTATTGTATTTCTCTCAGCGTAAAGGTTCGTGGAACTACAATGCTCAATTACCACAATACCAAATAGGTACTTATGACATGGAAGATGGTGATATGGCGGTAATAACCTCTCGATATGGTTCTGCTTTCACTCCTACTTTATCTAATGATGGCAACTGGTTGGTGTACGGTACTCGTTTTGAAGAAGAAACCGGACTTGTATTACGAAACTTAAAAACTGGAAAAGAACGATGGCTAGCATACCCGGTTCAACGAGATGAGCAAGAATCGATTGCTCCTCTGGGAGTGCTTCCGGCTATGTCATTTACTCCTGACAATAAGAACTTAATTGTTTCGTATGGTGGAAAAATATATGCTGTTTCTGTAGAAAATAATACTGCCAAAGAAATCCCTTTTCAGGTTAATGTAAACCTTGACTTAGGACCAAAACTAGCTTTTAAATACCCTATAAAAGATACTGAAAATGTATTGGCAACCCAAATTCGTGATGCTAAACCATCACCAGATGGTTCTAAACTGGTATTTACCGCGTTGAATCGGTTATATGTAATGAATTTACCAAATGGTACTCCCAGACGTTTAACTACAAATAATTTTACAGAAGCACAACCTACCTGGTCTCCCGATGGAAAACATATCGTATTCACTACATGGAAACAAGGAGGTGGTCATTTATTTAAAGTAAGTCATGATGGTCGCTCTGCGCCTATACAATTAACCAAACAACCCGGTATTTATACAAAACCTTCATGGTCTTATTCTTCAAATAGAATTGCATTTCATCGAGGAGTAGCTCAGACATATGATGATGCAATTGATCCATTTTCAAATAGAGCCCAAGAAGATTTAGTATGGATAAATGCTAATGGAGGTATTATCAATATGATTGATAAAACAAAAGGAAGGCAAAGTCCTCATTTTACCAAAATAGATAATCGCATTTATTTAAGTAGTAATGAAAAAGGGTTAATTTCTATTCGCTGGGATGGATCTGATGAAAAAGAGCACCTAAAATTAACCGGAATCACTACTCATGGTTCTCAGGATGTTTTTGGTAAAGATCATCATGAAAATAATATTGATAGTTATATTTCTAGTGCATTACCATCTGCAGAAGAAGGGTGGCGTGATAAAAGTAAAGCTTCCAAGCCTTCAGAAATACAAATCTCCCCAGATGGGAAAACTGCACTCGCTTTAATTAATAACGATATTTATACGGTAATTATTCCTCGATATGGTAAAACACCTTCGGTTTCTGTCGCCAAAGTTAGCGGAGCTGCGTTTCCGGCTATGAAATTAACGGTTATGGGTGGTGAATTTCCTACCTGGTCCTCGAACAGTAAAAAAGTACATTGGTCCCTGGGGGCAAGTCATTTCAGGTACGATCTAGAAGCAGGAAAAAAGTTTAACGATAGCATAACTGCGGCCAAGAAAAAAGAAGAAGAACTTAAGGAAACAGAGAAAAAATCTGGTACTACAAAAACAGACAAGAAAGAAGATGAAGAAAAAAAGAAAGATCCAAAATTTGAAGCTGAAGAATTTAAAATTAAAGTAAATTATAAAAAGGATATTCCTAAAGGAACTTTATTATTACAAGGAGGTCATATTGTTACTATGAAAGGATATGATGTTATCAAAAAGGGAGATATTCTTATAGAGAACAATAGAATTAAGGCTATTGGTATTTCGGGAAGCATAACAATTCCTGCAGGTACACAAACCATTGATGTTTCAGGAAAAACATTAGTTCCTGGATTCATTGATACTCATGCCCATATGTGGCCTAATTGGGGTGTACATAAAAACCAGGTGTGGATGTATTCTGCAAATCTGGCCTATGGCGTTACGACTACCAGAGATCCGCAGACCGGTACAACCGATGTTCTTACCTATAGTGATATGGTAGAATCTGGTATGATTCATGGTCCACGTGTATATAGTACTGGTCCGGGAGTTGGATTTTGGAAATATCAAATCGAAAGCCTGGATCATGCCAAAGATGTATTAAAGCAGTATAGCGAGTATTACAATACCAAGAGTATTAAAATGTATTTGGTGGGCAATCGCAAACACCGACAATGGATCATGATGGCTGCAAAAGAATTAAAACTAATGCCTACTACTGAAGGAGGCTTAGATTTTAAACTAAATATGACTCAGCTTTTAGACGGCTATCCCGGTCATGAACATTCCTTACCTATTTACCCTATCTATAAAGATGTTGTAAAAACCGTAGCAGATTCAAAAATGGCAGTAACACCTACTTTATTAGTATCCTATGGCGGGCCTTGGGCAGAAAATTATTATTACTCACGTGAGAATGTTTGGAGCGATCAAAAAATTCAATATTTCACACCTTATGAAGAATTAGCACAAAAATCCAGAAGAAGACCAGGCTGGTTTATGGAAGAGGAACATGTATTTAAAAAACATGCAGCGTTTATGAAAGAATTGATAGAAGCAGGTGGTTTAGCCGGAATAGGAAGTCATGGACAATTACAAGGACTCGGATTTCATTGGGAATTATGGTCTGTGGGTAGTGGCGGAATGAAAAATCATGATGCTCTTAGAGTTGCTACAACACTTGGAGCCGAAGCACTGGGATTAGATAATGATTTGGGAAGCATTGAAGTCGGAAAACTAGCCGATATTTTAATTTTATCAAAAAACCCATTAGAAAATATCAGAAACACAAATACATTAACTCATGTAATCAAAAATGGAAGAGTGTATAATGCAAATACATTGGATGAAGTATGGCCAAAAAAACAAAAAGCAGAAACTTTTCATTGGCAAACCAAAAAACCTAATGGATTACCCGGAATTAAGAAGTAGGTATGTGAAAATAGAGTTAATTTCAATAAATATTTGGAAAACAATAAAGAAACTATTAATATTTGCATAACAAAATGAGAAACAATAGACTACATATTAATCCTAAAACATTGTATAAACAATGTGAGTATCGTAGGGTAAATACATTATCCCCACAAAATAGGATGCTATATAGCTATTTTTGATTTTTTTTGAAGTGATTTAAAACTAAACCTAAATATAACTCAAGCGTCCAAGAAATTGGACGCTTTTTTTATTGAATCTTTTTAATGTAAAACAAAGTAAGTACAAAAATCTAGTCGAAATAATCTCACTAAAGAATAGAATTTGATATAAGTAACAATACATTTTGATCTCATAACTCAATAATCCGAATAAATTCAGTAAAAAAATTAGACATATGAATAAAAATTAATTAGCACATAAAAAATACCATTTGGAAAGTAAGCAACAGGGAGACAGACAATTGCAAGAATATCCAAAATCTGTTGAAAAACGGACAAGAGCTCCTATGCTTAAAAATAAATTTAACATGCTGATTATCAATAAAATAAATCAAAAAAATATTTGCTTTTTTAAAAAATGTTTTGATCTTTGCATCGAAACAATTATCAACCTAAATTATTATCAATAGCACATATTTAACTAAAAAATTAAAAAATGACACCAAGTAACTTACAACATATACTAACTCGTTTTTTTATTAAACAATCGAGGTATTGTTCTGTAGTGAACATAAAAGGTGTCTATTATATACAAAAGATAATTATAAGAGTATAACTTATAAACAGATCAAGATATAAAAAAGACGCCCTAATAAGGCGTCTTTTTTTGTTGATAAGGTTCATTGACATATTGAAAAAACTAACGTATAAGGTTCTAATATCAGAACCAATATAATATAGTATGTACTGTAGCACAATGCTAGTATATCCGACTGTCTCTTGGATGTACATCCCGCACTGCGGGATCGGTACTACTAATTTTCCTGGGCATTACTTTTCTTAATACCCAAATAAACAGCAATACCTCCTGTAAAAAACATTAATAAGCTATACACTGCCGGAGCAACTGCAAACGAAGTATTTTTAAGCAAAACAACAGCAATAGTTATTGCTAGAGTTCCATTTTGGATTCCTGACTCTATTGCGATTGAAATAGCTCTTTTATCTTTAATATTAAATAATTTAGCAGAGTAATACCCCACAATCATTGTAATAACATTTAAACATAAGGCAACAATTCCTGCTTGCTGAAAGTAAGACACAATATTATCTTTTTCTTTAATTGTGATACCTGCAATTACAAGTATAAGTACAATGCCAGAGGCTCTTCGAACAGGTTTAGCCATTTTTAAAGCAAATCGTTCATTATATTTTCTAATTAACATACCAATACCTACAGGAATAATGGTAATTACCAATATCTGAACAATAGTTGTTACTACATTCAATTTAATCATTTGTCCCTCTTCCAAAAAATGAAGAAGTGCAAAATTTATAATAAAAGGTATAGTTAAAATAGTAATAAAGCTACTTAATGCAGTAAGAGTAACAGATAATGCTATATCTCCTTTTGCCAAATGAGATATCAAATTAGACGTTGGCCCACCTGGACATGCAGTTAAAATCATAATTCCGATTGCAATCTCGGGTTGAATAGGAAATAAAGATGCTAATGCAAATCCCAATACTGGTAATATTAGTATTTGATTGGTCAATCCTAACAGTATTGCTTTAGGATATATAAATATTCTTCTAAAATCATCAACAACTAGCGATAATCCCATTCCAAGCATTATAATAATAAGAGATAAAGCTAAAATAATTGTCGATACACTATCCATCTTTTATAGTTCTAATTGAATAAGCAATATAGAAATTTTTGAAGGATATTCTGGTAAAACATCACAAGGAATACGGTATTCCTCAAGCATCTAATTACCATCAATTTAGATCATATCATAATTAACATATAGTATAAAAAAGCAAAAACTGATAAGATAACCTTATCGGCTCTATTAATCTTTAAAAACAATAATCATGAAAAATGATGAATCACAATGGTTTTTGCGTAAAACCACAGAAACAGGAAAGTTCATTGTACAATCTAGAACTATGAGTATTACTCCTCACCTCAAACCAACTAGCGGGAGTAACCACGATAGGTATTGTCGCGACATGAGCTATACAGCAAAGAAACGAACAGAGAATTATTCAAATTCTTTTGAAAAAATCAACGCACCTGAGTTTGAATCATTACCAGGCACATAAATAACAATTGAAAATTTAATAATATGAAAACACAACTTACCACTAATAAAGAAAGAAAAATATCAAAAATATTAGCAAAATGGCTTTCTAATTACATTACAGCTATGAGCAAAACTTTATACCCCCCAGAAGTAAAAGGAGTACAAAGTAAAAATGATAGACATCGCATTTTTGATAAATGATAACATAATCTACACAAAATTGAAATTTTAGTGAACAACAAACCCTCATCAGGTTTAATAGGATTACCATAAACGAGGGCTTGTAGTAGTGCCCTGTTACAAATGGGGAAGGTAACAGGGTTTAAATTAGAATTATATCAAAAGGGAATTCTTATTTTATGAAAAATACGTGTAGATAACAATAACTATAATACAAATTGACGCACCTATAGGTACAACATATTTGAATGGACTTATATTTACTTGTCTCGTGTATTCTTGCTTATATTCGTTTTTCATTGGGTATAGTTTACCGATAAGTAACATAATAATTACATTTAGAATAAACAGCAATGCCATTACATGTAAGAAATGCGGATAATCTTCTTCTCCAATCACATATGGTTTTAATATAAACTGGCTAATAATATACAGTATAGAACCAGAGATAAGTCCTATTTTTGCAGCAATTGCCGGAACATGTTTTGTTAGATACCCTACTACAATTATTGTCAAAATCGGAATACTATAAATACCATTTGCCTCTTGCAGGTAACCAAATAATCCATCTGAAGCGTAAACAAGAAGTGGTGCTACAAACATTGATATTATTGCTAAGATAATTCCAAATCGTTTTCCTGCTTTTACAATAGTAGTTTCACTCGCTTCTTTATCAAAATATTCTTTATAAATATCTATCCCAAATAGGGTTACAGAACTATTCAAAGCACTATTAAATGAACTTAAAATAGCTCCAAATAATACTGCAGCAAAAAAACCTACCAAGGATACTGGCAAAACTTTACTTACCAGCATCGGATAAGCTTCATCTGGGTTTTTGAGTGTATCTCCAAACATATGAAAAGCAATAATACCCGGTAACACAACTATAATTGGCCCTAAAATCTTAATAAATGATCCCAATAATAGACC
Source organism: Aquimarina sp. EL_43 (assembly GCF_943422735.1). NCBI lineage: Bacteria > Pseudomonadati > Bacteroidota > Flavobacteriia > Flavobacteriales > Flavobacteriaceae > Aquimarina > Aquimarina sp. EL_43. The sequence continues at coordinate 536,590 of NZ_CALSBR010000001.1, forward strand.
TTTTTGACCTTCTTTTAAGTTTTTTGCTCCAAGAGCTCTTTGAATAATTGCTTGATTGGTTCCCCAATAAAATAATTGCACCAACATCATTCCTGTAAAAATAGTTGTAAAAGGAACCGATGCTTTTTTATCTCCCATTGCATTAAATTTATCAGGATATAAATCAAATAAAACATTAACTCCTTCCGAAATACTACCACTCCCAATATCCCACAATCCAAATAAAGGGATCATTACTCCTCCTATTAATAATCCAATGGCATTAATTGTATCTGATACTGCAACAGCTTTTAACCCTCCAAAAATTGCATAAATTGAGCCTATACTTCCTATTCCCCATACTGTAATCCATAATGCTATTGATTCTGATACTCCTAGAAGTTCTGGTATATTAAACATTGTATTTATAGCCAATGCTCCCGAATATAAAACTGTGGGCAATAAAATAACTGCATAACCTGTAAGAAATAAACCCGAGGTTATTGCTTTGGTTGTTGTATCATATCTTCGTTGCAAAAACTGGGGTACCGTAGTAATCCCTCCTTTTAGATACCGAGGTAATAAAAATATGGCCGTAATTACCATTGCAATGGCTGCAAGTGTTTCCCATGCCATCACCAATATACCTTCTTTAAATGCTGCTCCATTTAGACCTACTATTTGTTCTGTTGATAGATTAGTAAGTAATAAGGAGCCTGCAATGACTCCTGCTGTTAAACTTCTTCCTCCCAAAAAGTAACCATCAGAAGATTTTTCATCTGTTTTTGATGTAGATAAGTAAGAAATCACTCCTACCAAAAGTGTAAACCCTAAAAAAGAAATAATACCAATATAATTCATAACTTTATTTTAATCTTCATTTATAACTGCAACATAATTCACTAACAAACCTCAATATCTATGGCAAATGGAATAATTGCTACTATTTTACCAATGTGTATCAAAACATTCTTTACACTTTTTTATATTCTTTCATTATTATAATCTCGAAACCTAAGGAGTGTTTTTATTCACTTCTTGAATTCTTACAAACTGTAAATAATCGTTGTTTTTTGCTGCTACAACATATCTAGTAGTATCTGCCTGTAGTATAGCTAAATCTTTTACATCTCCTTGTATGAATAAGCCGCTTTTGGCTGCAGAAATTGGCTTGAATTTTCCTGTTCCATCGCCTTTTAAGAATAATCCGTGCCCGGCATCATTTCTTGGTGTTTCAACTTCTGAAGCATGTAAATTTCCTGCAATAAGAGCATCCATATAACCATCTTCATCAAAATCATCTACCAAAATTTGATTAATCGATGATACTTGAGCTTCTAATGGTAGTTTATGAATGATGAATTTTCCTTCTTTATTTTCGAGATATACACTTGCAAAAGATTTTACTTGATAATGCAGTGATGATTCTAGTGATTTTTTTGTGTATACATCAACTAATGTGGCTTCAGAAAAACTTTCATAGTCTTTAAATTTATGTTTGATCATTGATATTTGATCAGATGAGCATTCTCTTCCTCTTACCGGAAATTGCTCTCCGTCATTATAATAACTAAGTACAATGTCAGCATTACTATCCTTATCAAAATCATTTACATAAATATCAAAAGTTTCTTCTTCTGTAGCTTTGTACTTGTAATTCAATCCGTTATTTCCTAGGATATAATCCATATCACCATCGTTATCAATATCTCCTTGCCCGATACTCCACCACCATCCTGTAGTATCTTTTGTTAATCCCAATTCTTGCGATACTTCTTTAAATCCTTTTCTAATATTTTTGAAAACCCGAATAGGCATCCATTCACCAACAACAATAATATCTAACCAATCATCATTGTCATAATCTGTAATTACAGCACTTGTGGCCATACCCAAATCAATAAAATCTTTTGCATAAGAATCAGTAACATCATCAAATTGTATATTCCCGTTCTGACTATTATTTTTTAACAGATAGCTATGTGCAGGAATTGGGTATTGTTCAGGAACTTGACGTCCTAAAACCAGTAAATCTTGCTTACCATCTTTGTCAAAATCTAAAGGATATACTCTCGATCCACTTGTTAACATTTGTGGTAGACTGTTTTTTGATTTGGTAAAACGCCCTCTACCATCATTAATGTATAATCTATCTTGTAATATGTTTGATGTTGGAGAAAATTCATAACCTCCACTCACCACATATAAATCATTATCACCGTCTTGATCTGCATCAAAAAAAACAGCGCCAACATCTTCATTTAATTTATCTTCTTCAAATACCTCTACAATTTGCTTTTCAAATCCGGTTTTATTTTGAAAAAACAAACTTCCAGGTTGTTCTGATGCTCCGCCTACAAAAAAATCATCTAAGCCATCATTATTTACATCCCCAACTGCTATTCCTGGTCCAAAAGCTGACATCTTATGAGGAAGTAAAACTTGTTTCGAGAAATCATTATAATTATTTTCCTGGTGTTTGTATTCTGAAAAATCACCTTTTTTTTCTGAAGCAAATAAGACAGTCTCTTTTTTTGATATTGAATTTTCAGGTATTGCATCCTCGTATTTTACTGTCAATTTTTGGTTTACTTCAAGGTTTTTGAATTTTTGAAGTTTCCCATCAGGCCAAACAACTTTTAATTCTTCAATAGTTTTTGATTGATGAACTCCAAAATGTAATTCTGGAGCAACTGATGACTGAAACCCTCTTGATAAAGTGAGTTCTTGCATTTGAGTTTGATCACCTGTTTTGAGATATACTCTATTTCCTAATCCAAATTTATTTTTAATACTTCCATCAAATTGGATAGTGATATAGTTATTTTTATCCGAGCTCTTATTTTCAAAAACTGAAGCATAATCATCAATATTATTTGTAATAATTTCTAAATCCCCATCATTATCCAAATCTGCATATGCAACTCCATTAGAGAAGCCTTCATATTGTATTCCCCAACGTTTATTTACTTTTTCAAAGCTATAATCTCCAACATTACGAAACATGAAGTTATCTATCTTTTCAGAAGGGATCATTAAGCTTCTTTGCAAAAGACTATCTTTCTTGTTTTTTAATTTCTTTAAATTTTCAAAATAGTCGTTATTATTTATTTCTCTTCTGGTACCATTGGTAATGAATAAATCTTTACGCCCATCGTTATCAAAATCTGCAAAAAGAGGTCCCCAGCTCCAATCTGTTGAAGAAGTTCCTGTTATTCTTGAAACATTAGAAAAATGAGGTATTCCGTCATCTACTACTCCCGTATTTAATTGCAAGCAGTTATGCATATATTGATAATGAAAACCAGAATTAACCGTACTCCAAAACAACTTAGGGTTCATACTTGCCATATTTGCTTTTTTACGCCGGTTTTTCTGAGCATCCATATCCACCTGAAAAATATCCAGGTTTCCATCATTGTTATAATCTGCAATATCAGCTCCCATACCAAAAAAAGCAGTATGTGATGTCGCTTGTTTAACTACTTCCCTGAAAGTTCCGTCCTGATTATTTAAGTATAGATAATCTGGGGTACTAAAATCATTAGACACATATATATCTGACCACCCATCATTATTTAGATCTCCTACTGTTGCACTAAGAGTAAGCCCAAAACTCTTTACTCCTGCTTCTTCTGTGACATCGGTAAATCTATCTCCATCATTTCTATATAAATGATCTGTTTCTTTACCGGTTACATTTTTCATCTTAAACCTATAATAGAAATTAGGAGCATTAAATTTTGTGGGAGGGTAATTAGCTACATAAAGATCAAGGTCTCCGTCATTATCATAGTCAAAGAATGTTCCCTGAACACTATTTCCAATATCATCGATACCATACTCAGAAGCTCTTTCTGTAAATGTATTATCCCCATTATTGATGAATAACTGATTCATCTTAGAACCAAATTTTCCACCAACAGAGCAATATATATCTAAAAAACCATCTGCATTAACATCTGTCATGGTTACACCAGTATACCATCTATCATCTCCAACAACACCGGCTTTTATGGTAATATCTTCAAACTTAAGATTACCTTTATTGATATATAATTTATTTGAAACCTGATTTCCTGTAAAATAAATATCTATAAGTCCATCGTTATTAATATCACCTGTCGCAACACCTCCACCCATATATAAATATGAATATGTAAAGTAATTCAAAGAGTCATTCTCGGTAAGATCATTACTAAAATGAATCCCGGTTGATGAGTATTCTAGGTCTGTAAATATTCGATCATCAATTGATGTACTCTTTTGCGAACAACTGGTAAGTACAATCAAACTAACAACAAAAACAAAGCACTTATATATCATATTTTACAAAATCATATGTAAAAGACAGCATGTAAAAACACGCTGTCTTCTTTTAAAAACAATTCAAATAAACAAATCTAATATCCATTGTTTTGTTTAAGTTGCCCATTACTTACCGCAATCACGATTTGCGCTATAGGGTAACGTTCGTTCACTCCAGGAGTAAATGATGCGCTGGATAAATGTGAGCGCTTTGTAGTTTCTACAGATAAGTAAGAATTTAAAACCTGAGCGGCATTACCTCTTCTTACTAAATCAAAAAATCGATGACCTTCTAAAGCTGTTTCTATTCTATATTCATGAGCTACTGCTTTTATAGCTTGATCTTGTCCTGTAAAAGTACCGTAAGTTCCTACAACATAGTTTGCTGCTGGAGTAGCAGTTGGGTTTCCATCTACATCTAACTCTTTAACAAAATCATTAGGATTTGCAGCACGTGTTCTAACTCTGTCTACTAATGATACTCCAAGATCCCCTTCTCCCAATGCAGCCATAATCTCAGCTCGCCATAAAAGAACCTCTGCAAATCTGATAATATTTGTATTTATAGCACTAACCCCAGGTGCCCATGCAGAAGAAGCATCTATACCAGCATTATTAAATTGACTAGCTCTAAACACTGTAATTTTCTGGAGATATGGCCCTCCATTAGAAGGGTTTCTTATCCAGGATTGACCAGGCATTTTACCCCATCCATTAAAATCAATACCTCTTCTACCTACTTTCCAATCTAGTCTGGGATCCAATTCTCCTGTATGTGGGGTAAAAGCATCGGTAGATGCCACTCCATCATCATTAGTAACATCGACATCATTAAATGTATCTAACATAGGTAACCCAGTAGCATCTGTCTTATAAGCATTTACCAGGTTTTGCGATGGTTGATAAAACCCACAACATGCATTTCCTGTAGTTCCTACAGGCGCCCCATTAGGGAAATTTAATGCGTCTCCCCAATTGGCGTTATCATCATTAGCAGCTCCATCATTTACTGTATTTTGAACCGCAAATATAGACTCTATATTATTCTTGGAAGCTGCATTAAAATTGTCAGAATAATTTGGTGCCAAATCATAAGGGCCGGCATTAATAACATCATCTAATATTGGTGCCGCTGCCGCATAATCTAATTGATACATATGTATTTTTGCCAAATATGCTTTTGCTGCCCAACTATTAGCTCCATTTGTAACAAGTGTTGATGTTTCTGGTAAATTAGCGGCTGCAAATGCAAAATCTTCCTCCATGCGAGTCCAAGAATCAACATTTTCATTAGATAAAGATGCAGTGACCGTTTCGTCAACAAAAGGTATATTATCCCACATTTTTTTGGCTTCAAAATGATAATGAGCCCTTAAAAATCTTGCTTCTGCCTCAAACATAGCCGCCTCAGATTCTATAAGATCTCCGCTTTCCAAACCTTTTTTAGCCGCTTTTATCACCTCATTACTTCTTGCAACACCCTCATAAACAGCATTCCACTTATACCCATAAAATCTTCCTTCTCCAGAATTAGGTGAGTAAAATTCGACATTATCAACCTGTGGCTGATCACCAGGATCACTTCCTTTATATGCATTATCTGATGCTACTTCTCCATAAATCCAGTTTGATGCAGCAGCACGCCATGGATCACTTGTATCTAGATTCCCGTTTAACGAACCATAAGCAGCGGTTAACAATCCATTTACCCAAACTTTATTATTAACAATTACTTCATCGCTAAATTGCCCTTGTAATGGAATTTCCAGTTCTTTTTGACAAGACTGAAAAACTGTAATTGTAGTTCCTGAAATAGCTACTAAAAGCAATATTTTTTTCCACTCTAAGTATTTAAATATTTTTTTCATCTTTCTGTTCTTTTAGAATGTAACGTTTAAACCAATATTCATAGATCTGGCAATCGGATATGCGCCTCTATCAACCCCAATTTCCAGATTTGCCTGTTGTTGATTCGAATAATTTGTAAGATTGATTTCTGGATCTATCCCGCTATAATCTGTAAAGGTCAATAAGTTTTTACCTTGTATAAAGATTCTAATTTTATCGACTTTTAATTTAGAAATAATCTTTTCATCTAACGAGTACCCTAATGATACATTTTTAAGTCTTAAGTATGATCCGTCTTCAATATAATAAGAAGATCCTGTCGATTCAGCACTTGTGTTAGTACCATTTAATGTTAGTGCAGGTAATACCGCATTAGGATTACTCGGAGACCAAGAGTTTTCAACAAAATCAATACTCTTCCCTCCTTGGAAGTTATGAAAATCAGTCCAAAATTTTGTTAAATTATAGATATCGTTTCCTTGCGACCCCTGAAATAACATAGTGAAATCAAAATTCTTATAATCTGCACTAAAATTTATTCCATAGGTAAAATCTGGATGAGGATTTCCTATAACATCTTGTGGAGTTCCTGTAAGGATTGCTCTACCTGTAGTCTGATCTATTCCTTCCCATGTTAGGCCAACAAAAGAAGATATTGGATAATCAGCCAAAGTATTCGTAGTTTGAAAACCTGTATGCGACCCTAAAGTTGGATTAGCAATTGGAGAAGGGTTATCCCTATCCAAAAAGTCAACATTATTATCATAATGTGAAACATTAACCCCAATAGAATAATTAAAATCACGTTCAGATTTACTAGAATACTGTAATCCTAAGTCGAAACCTACATTAGTCATCTGACCTATGTTTCTAAATATTGTGTTTGTGGTATTTCCAAAAATAGTAGGATCCACTGGTACTGCTAGTAACATATCTTTGGTTACGGATTCATAAACATCAAGATTTACATCAAACTTATTTTCAAAAAATGTCCCCGCAATACCTATATTTTTTGTAGTTGTAGTTTCCCAAGATAAATTTGGATCTCCAACATTCGTTAAATAATATCCCGTTTGACCATTATAATTATTATAATTAAGATTTGGTCCGTAAGCAGTAATTGCTCTAGATGCAGGTATATTATCATTACCTAACTCTCCCCAACTTAACTTAAGGAGTAAATTATTTACAATAGAAGACTCGCTTAAAAAATTTTCTCCAGAAATTCTCCAACCTACACTTACTGCGGGGAAAGTACCTACTTGATTACCTCCTTCAAACTTAGAAGATTGATCACGTCTTAATGTAGCACTTAATAAATACTTGTCGTTATATGCATAATCTGCCTTTCCAAATACTGAAAAACTTGACGTTTTTGATTGATTACTCCCTACTACTTGTGCTCCTGTACCTGCTCCCAAAAAAGTAGCATCTGGGGTAATAAACAGGAAGTTTGAAATTTGCCCATAAAAAGATTCATTTCTATTTTTCTTAAACTCTGTTCCGGCAAAAATATCTATATCATGAACATCATTAATAGTTTTTGAGTATTGCAATATATTGTACCAGTTGGTATTGATTATATCTGTTGATGTTTCTCTAAGTTGATTTACCGATCGTGCCGAGGCATTTTCAAAATCTACAGGTTGAAAAAATGAAAATTTCGAACTGCTGATATCTGCTGTATACGTTGTTTTTACCATTAAATCATCTGTAATATCAAATTCTGCATATATCGCACCCAGTGCTCTAAACGTTTCTGCTACATTATCTTTATTTCTGTCTGCCACAGCAAGTGCATTATAACCATTACCAACACCTGCAATGCCTGCTGTTCCTGCATAATTCCCTCCAACATCTCTAACCGGAATTATGGGATGCATTCTGTATAAAGCAGCTATTTGACTTTCATTATTTTGATTATTATTCTGATTTAAAGGATCTGTAACACTTACCTTTTCAGAAAAAGAAACATTTAATGTCTCCCCAATACGAAATTTATCGGTAATATTAAATTCAGAATTTACTCTAAGGTTATATCTATCAAAATACGTAGCTCTACCAACGCCCTCTTGATCTAATAGTCCTACACCAACATAGAACTTAGAATTTTCACTTCCTCCTTTAATCCCTATATTATGTTGTTGAACTAAAGCCGTATCAAAGAATTCTTTAAACCAATTTGTTCCTGCTTTATTTGCTCTTGTAATTCTATTCGACGGATATCTATAAGTACTTTCATCCACGTTTCCTACAACACCTTGAGGCATAATATAATCCGGTAATACTGGATTTGCGCCAGATCCATATTGTTGATGCCCTACCGCAGTCCCATCATTCCTTTGTGCTTGAAAATACGCATCTGCTATTTGTTGTGGTGTAGCCATTTCGGGAAACACAGAATCTGGTATAAAATCAACTCCAGTAACGCCATTATACGTAAACGTAACCTTGTTATTCCTTGTTCCATTTTTAGTTGTAATAATAATAACTCCGTTTGCTGCTCCAACACCATAAATGGAAGCTGCTGCTGCATCTTTAAGTATCTGAATAGATGCGATATCATCGGGATTAAGGTCATTTAATCCCTGTCCCGTTTGAACTCCATCGATTACATATAAAGGATCATTACCATTAATAGTCCCAAATCCTCTGATACGTACAGCTGCATTTCCTCCAGGGCCACCTTCAACTCCAACAGTAACACCAGATGCCTGCCCCTGTAATGCTTGTTCAATACTTGAGGGAGTTGTTGCTGCTATTGATTCTGATTGAACAATTGTTACCGAACCAGTTATATTTCTAGTACTTTGCTTTGTATATCCAGTTACAATTACTTCACTCAATTCACTTGCATCTTCAATCAAGGTAATATTTATTGCAGACTGACCAGAGAATACTACCTCTTTAGTTATGAATCCGACGTAAGAAAACACCAGAGATTCTCCATTAGAAATTTCTAATGTATAATTACCATCAAAATCGGTTTGTGTTCCTCTATCTGTTCCTTTTATTAGTACACTTGCTCCTGGTAATGGAACACCATCTCCTGTAATAACTTTACCCGTTAATATTGCTTGTAATGGATCTTTTGATTCTGAAAACGTTTTCGTTTCTAACTCTTTTTTTTGTCTAGATATAACTATTTGCCGATCAATTATTTTATAGGTGAGGTCTGTTTTTTTAAATACCCTATTTAGTATCTCTTTTACAGTAGATTGTTTAAGACGTAGTGTGATTTTTGTATTGGTTTTTACAATATCATCCTTATAAAAAAATATAAACTCGCTTTGAGAATGAATTTGATCAAACAGCTCTTCAAGAGTACCGTTTTTTAAATTAATGTCCAGCTTAGTTTGCGAATAAGAGTTATGTGCATATACACTTGTTAAGCCAAAACACAGAAATAAAATAAAAACTCTCATAAGGGTTAATAAAAAATTGAATTTCTTCTTTTCAGACAAAAAAGAAATGCCGTTAACTTTTTTATTCATAATTTTGTTTTTTATGCATTAAGTATTGCGATATCGCAATATTTTGATTTAGGTCAGGAAATGTTGCCGCATTTTCTGACTTTTTTGTAATAAATTACGGTTGTTTTGTTATTTCATATCATATAGTTGGTGATTTTAGTTAATTACAAATTTTCCATTTTCTATTTTGTATTTCAAATCTGTTGACTGTTTAAGAACTTCCATTACCTTTTCTACACTATCTTTTAAATCCAAATGCCCAGAGAAAGTTTGTTTTTTAAGTTCTTCGCTCTCGATTGAAATCGCAACATTATAGTATCGAGAAAGTTTTTTAACTATCATATCCATTCTTTGTTTTTTGAATATAAACTTACCATCTCTCCATGACATATATTTGGTGACATCAACTCTACTACTTCGTATCTTCTTTGTTTTGTTATTATATATAGCAAGTGTTCCCGGAGTTATTTTTATACTCGATTTCCCGAAAATAGAATTCCCTTGATATTTTATCTCTACACTTCCTCTTTCTAGAGCTGTACTAGTATAAAAATCATCGCTATAACTACTTACATTAAATACAGTACCCAAAACTTTAATATCATAATCCTCTGTCACTACATAAAAAGGTTGTTTTTTATTATGCTTTACGTCAAAAATAGCTTCACCCGTAAGATGCACCTCTCTTTTATCCCCATTAAACACAACAGGATATGTAAGTTTAGAACCCGAATTGAGCCAAACTTTTGTGCCTTCAGAAAGTGTAATTTTAGTTCTCTTTCCGTAAGGAACAATAATTGTGTTAAAAGTATTCTCTGATGATTGTTCAACTTTTTTAGAGTTATTAATATCAACTTCTCCTCCAGAATTAGAATAAGTAATACTTGATGCCTTTTCAGTAATTTTCACTTCATCTTTGTCATTCAAAACTAGTTTCACATCTCCATCTTTATCAATACTGATATCTGTAGCATCAACATAGTTTTTAATTGCTGAAGAGTTTTGATAGTTATTTGTATACCTGACAGAAAAGAATACAATCGTGACTGCAGCCGCAGCAGTTATGTAATACCCTATTCGTCGTTTTTTTCTTTTATTACGATAATCAGTAATAGAAGTATTTATTTTGTTTTTTAAAAGCCTTTTTTCTTCTTCATTTAACATTTTGGGAAGGTTTTAATATCAATTATACTATTTTATGTTCTTTATTTAACACATTATTATATTATAGTATTCGGCAAAATTTAGAGATGAAATAACAAATTCAGCACCTCACCATACTATTAAAGGATAAAAATCAAAAAACATAGACAAAAAAATTATTGTTTTTTTAATTTTTATTTAACTTATATTTTATTTCGCAATTTTTTTACTGCCCTGTAGATAAGTGTACGTACTGATTCTATAGAAATACCCATGATCGCTGCAATTTCTTCATAAGACTTTTTTTCTTCAAACTTTAAGGACAATCCTTTTCGCTGTCTACTAGAAAGAGATGTTAAAGCAACAGAAAGTTTAGCCTCAATTTCTGAAGAATTTTCTGATTGAATAATCGTTTCTTCTATGGATTTGTATTCTGATTTAATTTCATTTTTTTTCTCTTCTGTTGAAAATAGAGTAAGTTTTGATTTAAATTTTCTATTAATCTTTCTTTTCAAAGATTTAAAAAGATAATATTTTACATTATCTACATCAGAAAGTTTTTTACGATATTTATAAATATCCAAAAATAGATCATGAATACAGTCTTTAACATAGTCTGTATCGTTCGTATATTGAATACCAAATTCATAAAGTGCATCTATATATTTATCATATAGTTGATTAAAAGCATCTAAATCCCCTAATTTAACTTTTGTCCACAATGTAGTATCTTTAGTTTTAACGGATTGCATTTAAAATAGTTTTAAGCATTTATGAATTCCCAAAAGAATAGGGTATATTTTTAACGTTTTGACAATTGACCTAACATTAAATTAATAAAAATAAATATAATCAAAAATACCTATAACTCTTTTTCAAGTACAATTTTTTTAGAAAGTGATCCGATCATTATTTCGAATTCTCCGCTTTCTGTAACCCATTGATTATTGTCATTTACAAATTTTAAATCGTCAACCCCAATTGTAAATGAAACTGTTTTGTTTTCTCCTGGTTGAAGTTCTATTTTTTTAAATCTTTTTAGTTTTTTTACTTCTGGTGTAATACTAGCAAACATATCTCTAAGATAGAGCTGCACCACTTCTTTTCCGGTTCTTACTCCGGTATTTTGAACATCTACAGTTATTTGAATAACATCTTCTTTATTAATAAATATCTTATCTAGTTTCAAATTTTTATAGCTAAAAGTTGTGTATGATAACCCATAACCAAACTCATATTGTGGATTATAACTCTTTTGATAATTTGCATCATCATTTTGCTCTTCATCCCCTAAACTTTCAGTATACTTTCTATTATATTTTTGTAGAGAATTTGTATATCTGGGATAATTGTAAGGCAATTTTCCACTTGGGTTTATATCGCCGTAAACAATATCTATCAAAGCACGTGCTCCTTCATTTCCCGGAAGATAACATTGTAAAACGGCATCCATATCATTTTCAAACTGATTTATGATTCTTGGTCTTCCTTCATTTAGGATTAGTATAACCGGCTTATTTAGTTTAGCTAATGCCTGAGCCAATTTGATCTGGGGTTCTGTGATTATCAAATCATTAATATCTCCCGGAGTTTCTGTATAATTATGCTCCCCCAGACATAAAACAATGTAATCTACATTACTGGCAAGTGAAACAGATTTGGCGATATCGACTTCTTCAAAAATAGATACACCAGGCGTATATATTACATTTTGCTCTCCTATTTTATTTTTAAATGCTTCTAAAATAGTAAGCTTATCATTTGCATATTCATCACTTTTTTCTCCTTGCCAAGTATATGACCATCCGCCATTAAGGTACTTCATGCTATTGGCAGTAGGGCCAGTTATCAACACTTTACTCTCTTTAGAGATAGGAAGTATTTTATCTGTATTTTTTAGTAAAGTAATAGACTCAGATGCTGCGATATACGACATTGCTATCGAAGAAGGGGAACCAAAATTAGGATAATCCTCGGGGTCAGTAACTGGTGTTCTAAATAAGTCTAGTTCAAACTTCACTCTCAGGATTCTACGTACAGCATCGTCAATTCTAGACATAGGTATTTCACCATCACTTACTAAAGAGAATAGCTCTTCAAAAAATGAATAATCCTCGGGAACCATACTCATGTCTATACCTGCCATTACAGATTTTTTAACTGCTTCACGCATTGTAGAAGCGACCTTATGGCGCGTATGCAAGTAAATTATATCTTTCCAATCGGTTACAACAAAACCTTTAAATCCTAATTCACCCTTTAAAATATCAGTTATCATTTTTTTACTGGCATGAACCGGAGTACCATTAATTTCTCCAGAACTCACCATTACACTCTTGGCACCAGCACTTATGCTTTTCTCATATATAGGTAAATCATATTGCCTTAAAACTCGCTCTGGTATAATGCTTGGAGTTCTATCTTTCCCTGTAGTTGGACTACCATATCCTATATAATGCTTAATACAAGTTGCTACTTTATCAGAATTACCAATGTCATTCCCCTGAAACCCCTTCACCATAGCAACCGCCATTTGCGAGGATAGATAGGTATCTTCTCCAAAAGATTCCCAAAGTCTTGACCAGGCTGGATTTCGGGGTAGATCAAGATCGGGAGAAAAGACCCAGGGTATTGAAGATGCTCTGGTCTCATAAGCAGAAATAGCAGTGCATTTCTCTACTAGTTCAGCATCCCATGTTGCAGCTAGGCCTATTTGTTGAGGAAATAAAACTGCTCCATTAGTATAACTTGCACCATGAATAGCATCTATTCCATAAATTATCGGAATTTTTTTATCGGTTTGATTAGTTTCTGCTAGAATTTCGTTCAAAATTGCATTCCATCTCTTTGGTGTTGGAGCTCCTGGATTAGGAGTATTAAGTATTGAACCTATCTTATATTTATGAATAGCTTTTTTTAGTTTATTTTTATCAAGTATTCCTGGATTCCCTTCTTTTTCAAGAGCAGTGATTGTAATTTGAGTCATTTGACCAATTTTTTCTTCCAAAGTCATACCAGATAATAGTGCAGACACTTTGGCCTCAATTGGATCAGAAGGAATATCTTCTTGTTTTTTAAATGAACAAGATGATAACAGAACTACACTTAATAGCATAGTAAAAATTGTACTAATTCTCATATTGGTGATATATAATTAATTCTTAAACATTCTTTATAAAGAGTGCCTATTTCAAAAAACATAGACACTATATTTATTAACTTTTCATTTAAATACCTAAAAACTTAATTTTATTCATATCAAAACCATCGTAAATTATAAGACCAAGTTGCGTATGATTTTGCCCAAAAACCTGGTGCAGTTTATAAAATAATTACGTATAAATACCTATATAATTTACTTCAAAAATTCTCTACCTTTAAATTACACAAAAACGAACCAACTTTACTACTGCTATGGATATTAACCAAACACTATCCAATCTTATTAAAAATGATAAAATCTGGGTTATTATCATCTCTTTGATTATTATCGTTCTGGGATTTAGTAACATATTAGTAGCACCAGCTATTGATTTTTTATCTAATATAAATGGAGATATGATGCTGGGTCTTGGCGTTGCCATGGAGTTAAAAAGTATCACTGCAGGTATTGGCAATTCTGGTATCCTTTTAGTTGGTGGGCTGGCCACAGAGCTTTCTGATATTTTTACACGAGCCATCAATTACTTAACCTTTGCAAATATTGTAATCGCGGTTCAAACCATATTAGTGAATATGGGTAAATCGTTACTGTTTAAAGTACTTCCTTTAATTTTTCTTATTGGTATATTCTTCGAAAAATATAAAAAAACAGCTTTAAAACTGCTTATTATAGCATTGCTTATAAACCCGGGACTTTCTTTATATGTTAATGGAATACACTATGTATCTGACACAATGGAATTAAGTCTTGGTTCTTCGTTACATAAACATCTTTCATCTATTAAAAACAAATATGAAGCAAAGAAAAAGCACATCAAATCAAAACAAGAAGCTCGAAAAAACAGGCAATTAGAGAAAGCCAAAGAAAAAGGTCGTAAAGGTATAGGCATTTTTAAAAAAGTTGAAGATGCAGTTGTTGATAAAGTCGAAGATGTTAGTATTGACGCAGAAGAAGGGTTTTCTGAAGCTTTTCAAATCTTAAAAGAAGGTAAAAAAGAATTGATGAAACTTATCATAAACATGATTAGTAACCTCATTGTTCTTTTTCTTATTCTGCCACTATTATATTTTTATCTCATGAGTTTCTTACTTAAGAAGTTCTTTCATTTTTCTGGATTAAGTAAAATTGAAGAAGCTCAAGACGAAAATTTAAAAAAACTTGGCAAAGATCTAACTCATGATCCACATTAACCTAAAAATTAAACAATTAAATATTCTTAAGACTTAACCAATAGAATTCATGAAAAAAATTACCACTCAACTTTTTGTACTATCGTTAGTACTGTTTTCTTGCGCAACAGACAAAAACAATTTGTGTAGTTCAGAAAATCAAAGACTCGAAACAGATCCTTCTATCTTAGGGATGGATGTCTCTCATTTTCAAGGAGATATTAAATGGGATGATATTAAGAAAGACGGTGTTAATTTTGTGTATATCAAAGCTTCAGAAGGTGATGATTTTAAAGATCCAATGTTTAAAACAAACAGAGCAGCTGCAAAAAGTAAGTGCATCTACCGGGGTGCATATCATTTTTATGAAACTGGTTACGATCCTACAAAGCAAGCTCAAAATTTTATAGCTGCAGTAGGTACATTAGAACCGGGAGATTTACCTCCTGTTTTAGATCTAGAAGAATTAGGGATTCAAGCCCACGTAACCAAAAAAGAATATCAAAAAAACACCTTACTCTGGTTACAAACAGTAGAAAAAGAATGGGGAGTCACCCCAATTATCTATTCTAATTTTTATTTTGGTGTTAAATACCTTGACCATCCCGATTTTGCCAAATATAAATTGTGGATTGCAGAGTATACCAAAAAAACTCCAAAAGTTCCCAACACCTGGAAAAGTGAAGGCTGGATTATCTGGCAACGTACAGATCTTAAAAACTTAAAAGGAATTAGAGGCGATGTCGATTATGATCTATTTCATGGAAATGCTGAAGCATTCAGAAAATTGTTAAAAAAATAGCATCCCATATACCTAACTATAATTATTAGTTAGACAAAATCGATTGTATAGTTGATCCTCTTTTGAAGGAGATATAGCATTCTTATCATCTTAAATAAATTATATTTACCTTTCGAAACACACAAAACACTATCTAAAATTAATATCATGAAAAAACTATTGCTGTTATTTACAGTATTACTGATTTCTACAACGAATATATTAAGTCAAACAGGCACTACAGTTGATCTTAAAAAGTTAGATGAATACTATGCAAAAATGGCAAAAGACTGGGATATACCTAGTGTTTCTATTGGAATTGTTAAAGATGGAAAACTGATTTTCAGTGGTAATTACGGAGGAAAAGAAAAAGGAAAAGACGAAAAACCAGATGAAAATACGCTGTATGCCATTGCATCTAACTCTAAAGCGTTTACGGCTACTATTATTGGAATGCTGGTTCAGGAAGGAAAGCTTAATTGGGATGATAAAGTAAAAAAACATCTACCATATTTTGCGCTTTACGATCCATGGGTAAGTAATCAAGTTACTATTAGAGATATATTAAGTCATCGTGTTGGACTTGGCACATTCAGTGGTGATGTGATCTGGTATAAAGCAAACTTAACATCAGAAGAAATTATAAAAAGAATTAAACATCTTCCTAAAACTCATGATTTCAGATCTGGATTTGGGTACTCTAATGTAATGTACATTACTGCAGGAGAAATTATAAAAAAAGTAACGGGGAAAAGTTGGGGAGAAAATGTAAAAGAACGAATTCTAGATCCTCTGGGAATGGATAGAACCATAACATCATATAAAAAACTGGATACAAAAAAGAATTATGCCACCCCGCATGGTCGTGAAAATGATAAAAATATCCCTATCGACTGGGTAGATTGGGAAGAAATAGGAGCTATGGGTGGGCTTATTTCTAGTGTTAAAGATGTTTCTAAATGGATGATCTTTAATCTAAACCATGGTCGTATCGATAAAGATACATTACTTACCAAAAACACCAGAAATATGATCTGGACACCTCATAACAATTATAGAGTAGATCACACTTCAAAAAATGATTTCAATAAACATTTTAGTGGCTATGGATTAGGATGGGGATTAAGTGATTATCAAGGAAGACTTAGCGTTGCTCATACAGGAGGGTTTGATGGGATGATTACGGCAGTTACTTTAATTCCTGATGAAAATCTAGGGGTTGTAGTACTTACCAATGGTATGAAAAGTCCAATTAGAGCTGCAACTTATTATGCTTTAGATCAATTTCTAGGTACAGCATCTATCGATTGGTCTGCCAAACTATTGAAAAAGGCAAATAATAATGGCAAAAAAGATACTCGAATCTCTAAAAGAAAAGAAAAAAGAGAGCTAAACACCAAACCTTCTGTCGCACCAACTAAAATAGCAGGAGATTATATGTCTGATATCTACGGAAAAATTAAAATCTCGTTAGAAAAAGACCAGTTACGCATGAAATTTGAACATACTCCAGATTTATCTGCTACACTACGACACTGGCATCATGACGTTTGGGAAATTGTTTGGGATAAGAAACATGCCTGGTTTAGTTTTGGAACCGTAAAATTTAATACCGATAATAACTTAAATGTTAAAAGTATGGATTTTGATGTTCCTAATGATGATATCTTCTTTGAAGAACTAAAACCATATAGAGTTTCTAAATAATAGAAAAAAAAAAAATGAAAAACCTGGATTCTAAATTAAATTCAGGTTTTTCATTTTTAATCTAACCTATTTGAACAAATCAATATGCTAATAATTCCATTATCTTAGCTTTTACCTTTTCGGTAGAAGGAATCATGGTTTGTTCCAAAGTGCTGTTCAAAGGAATGGCTGGCATATTCTCTGATCCAATAGTCATTACAGGAGCATCCAGAGATCTAAAACACTCTTCCTGGATTTTACCCGATAATGCTCTTGCAAAAGAATTATTGGTAGGTTCTTCGGTAACTACAAGACATTTCTTTGTTTTCTTTACCGATTCCATAATGGTTTCTTCATCCAGAGGATACAATGTACGTAAATCAATAACCTCAACTACATCTTTCATGTCTTTTGTGGCATTAAGCGCCCAATGTACTCCCATACCGTAGGTTATAATCGTCATGGTTTCTTTTTGATCCTGTGGCCATATACGTTGTACAACATTAGCTTTACCAAAAGGTAATATATAATCCTCTGATGGCTCTATGGTCCTGGCAGCATCGGTTCCTTTTACCTTTGACCAATACAAGCCTTTGTGCTCTAAGATTACTACAGGATTTGGATCATGGTATGCAGCTTTCATCAACCCTTTAAGATCTGCTCCGGTACTTGGATATGCAATCTTGATTCCGCGAATATTAGTTACTACAGATTCAACAGAGGAAGAATGGTATGGTCCTCCACTACCATAAGCTCCAATCGGAACTCGTAGAATCATCGATACCGGCCATTTTCCATTAGATAAGTAACATGACCTGCTTACTTCTGTAAATAATTGATTTAGCCCTGGCCAGATATAATCGGCAAACTGTACTTCTACAATAGGCTTTAAACCAACAGCAGACATTCCAACAGTAGAACCAACAATAAAAGCTTCCTGGATAGGAGTATTAAACACACGTTCGTCTCCAAATTTTTGAGCTAATGTAGCTGCTTCTCTAAATACTCCTCCTAGTCTTCCCCCTACATCTTGTCCATATAACAAACATTCTTTATGCTTCTTCATTAATTCTTCTACAGCAAACAAAGCACAATCTACCATCACTACTTCTTCTTTATCAGCAGGGGATCGTTCTCCTTTCTCTTCTGTAATTGGTGTAGGAGCAAAATCATGAGTAAATAAGTCTTCTGGTTTTGGATCTTCAGCTTTCATGGCTTCTTCCAAATCTTTGGCCACTACTGCTTTTGCTTCTGCTTCTATAGCCAGTACTTCATCTTCGGTAAAACCAGATGAAAGCAATTGGTTTCTCAATACAGGATATGGATCACGAGAACGAGCTTCTTCAAGATCATCACGATACCATTCCATTCGCACTCCCGAGGTATGATGATTTAGTAAAGGTACTTTGGCATGCACCAGAATTGGTCTTCTTTCTTCTCTTATGGTTTTGATTACTTCTTGTATCGCCAGATAACTTTCTGTAAAATTAGCCCCGTCGATAGAAATAGCTTCTAATCCATTAAATCCTGCTGCATATTCAAAAGCATTTTGTGCACGGGTTTCCTCTTCATTTGCAGAAATATCCCATCCGTTATCCTGTACCAAATACAAAATCGGTAATTGCTTTAAGGCAGCCATCTGAAAAGCTTCTGCAATCTCTCCCTCTGTTACCGATGCATCTCCAAGAGAACATACTACCAGAGGTTTATCTTTTAATGATTTGTCATCCAAACCAACCAATTCTTTGTATTGCATTCCTAATGCTACTCCCGTAGAAGGTATGGCCTGCATTCCTGTTGCTGATGATTGGTGCGGGATTTTTGGTTTATCCTCATCTCGTAAACTGGGGTGCGAGTAATAGGTTCTACCTCCCGAAAATGGATCTTCCTTTTTTGCTAGTAACTGCAACATCAAATCATACGGGCGCATTCCTATCCCCAGCAACATCGAATCATCTCTGTAATAGGGAAACGCATAATCCTGAGGTAATAGCTGCATTGCTGTAGCTATTTGGATTGCTTCATGTCCTCTCGAGGTAGCATGTACATATTTAGAAACAATCTTAAAGTTTTCTTCGTACAACTCTGTCATCGACTTAGCCGTACAGAGCGTCATGAATGCTTTTTCTAATACTTCTTTTGCTATTGTTTTTTCAGCTAACATTTTAAATCAATTTTTGATGTACGACTTACGATTTTTAATTTCACTTGCTCTCGATATTTTTTTAACCATCGTTAAACACTGAAACAACCAAAATTCTTCCTTAAATAACATTCTAATTATTTTACTTTCTCTTTAATAGACACAGGTATAATCCAACCATGCTTATCTTCTCTTTTCTGAGCTTTGATCTCATCCAGAGTATTTTTCATATCCTGGCTTACAGGGTTTGTATCGGGTAAAGTGATTAATTCTTCATTATATCCAATAGCTTCTATCATGGCAATAGCAACTGCTGTTCCGGTTCCAAAAGCCTCTCCTAATTTTCCTTCTTTCGAAAACTCAATAACCTCATCAATCGTAATTGGGCGTTCCTCTACTTCAAAACCTTTATCTTTTAGCAAAGTGATTACACTATCACGAGTAATTCCTTTTAAAATCGATCCATTGGTCCTCGGAGTAATAAACTTACCATCTACCTTAAAAAAGATATTCATAGTTCCTACTTCCTGAATATACTTGTGCTCATTAGCATCTAACCACAATACCTGATCATAGCCTTTGGCTTTGGCTTTTTCGGTAGGTAGGATCGCAGCAGCATAATTACCTGCCGCTTTTGCTTCACCCGTTCCTCCGTCTGCAGCCCTTATATATTCGGTTTCAGCATACAATCTTATTTTTTTGGTAAAGAACGGTCCGGCAGGAGAGCAGATCACAATAAACTTATAACTTGTTGCTGCACGCATCCCAATAAAAGGTTCATCTGCGTACATAAATGGTCGTAAATACAATGCACTTCCTTCTTGTGGTGGTATCCACCCATACTCTATGCCTACAATCTGCTTTACTGCTTCTACAAAAAGTTCTTCGGGTACAGAAGGCATTCCCATTCTTGCAGCACTATGATTAAATCGTTTTGCATTTTCTTCTGGTCTAAACAACAACGGAGTATTATCCTTTCCTACTGTAGCTTTCATTCCTTCAAAAATCGCCTGTCCATAATGCAAAGCCATCGCTGCAGGATGTGTAGGAATAAATTCTAATGGTTCGATACGCGGGTTTTGCCACGCTCCATTTTCATAATCACAGATAAACATATGATCGGTAAAGGCTTTACCCAAAGGAATATTATCAAAATCAATATCCTTTAATTTTGAATCCGAGGTTGTTGTAATTTTGATTTGCTGCTCCATTAGTATTTGTTTTGGGCACATCCCCGAATCGTATCTCTCGGGGTCGGGCTATTCGCGCTACATGGTAGCTTGCTTCTATCCCTTGTGCATGTATTGATTATTATATTTCTCTATTTATATCAAAAGCTTCCAGTTCATCACCTACTTTACGTAAAAATGACCCTCCTAAAAACCCGTCTACTACTCTATGATCAAAAGACAATGATAAATACATCATACTTCTAATTGCGATTTCGTCTCCTTTTTCTGTAGTAATCACCTCTGGTCTTTTCTTAATAATTCCTAAAGCCAGAATAGCAACTTCGGGTTGATTAATAATTGGTGTTCCCATCAAACTACCAAAGGTTCCTACATTAGAAATGGTAAAAGTACTTCCTTGTATTTCATCTGGTTTCAAGGCATTACTTCTTGCACTATTCGCCAAATGATTTACACGTTTAGCCAATCCAAGTAGGTTTTTTTCATCTGCATTTTTAACCACCGGAACGATTAAATTACCATTAGGCAGTGCAGTTGCCATACCAACATTAATATCGTTATGTACCACAATCTTCTTGTCATCTACAGAAACATTAATCATTGGATATTCCTGAATTGCCTTAGCAACCGCTTCTACAAAAATTGGAGTGAATGTTAATTTTTCTCCGTGTTTTTCCTGAAACTTCACCTTTACTTCATTTCTCCAATTCACAATATTGGTTACATCAACTTCGATATAGCTGGTTACATGGGGCGAAGTATGTTTAGAGTACACCATATGATCTGCAATCATTTTGCGCATACGGTCCATTTCTACAATACGATCTTTGCCTTCTATAAATGAGATCGGAGGTGCATTATAAGTCGATTTTGGTGATTGCGGTTGTGGCCTGCTAGGCAGTGGGTATTTCCTGTTTTTCAGGTATTGCATCACATCACTTTTGCGTATACGACCATCTACTCCTGTACCTGCAATACTTTGCAGTTCTTCTATAGTGATATTTTCTTTTTGAGCAATGCTAATGATCAAAGGAGATAAAAAACCGTCATTTTCGCCTAGGTTTAGATTTTTAAAATCAGAATTACTTGTTGTTTTTGATTCTATTTGAACAGATGGTTCTGGTTTTTTTTGTGATCTTTCAATAGTAGTTTCTGTCTCTTCCGATTTTTGATGAGATGACCCAGATACTGCATCGGCATTGATAACAGCAATTACCTGCCCTATCTCTACTACATCATTAGGCTGATATCGTATTTCTGTAATCACTCCATTACAAGGAGAAGGCACTTCAGAATCTACTTTATCTGTAGCTACTTCTAAAATTGTTTCATCCTCTTCTACCGTATCACCTACATTCTTTAACCAGTTAAGAATGGTAGCCTCTGATATACTTTCACCCATTTTGGGCATTTTTAATTCTACTGTCGACATCTTGGTTAACAAATGTTTGTTAGTTTATTTATATTAATTTTATTCGTTTATGTTACATTTCGGCAACACCTCGACAAGCTTAGTGTGGCAACTCAATGCTACATTCGTAATGATCTATTTTCGCTTAAACTCCTCTAGCGTTTTATAAAATGCTTCCTGCCTTCCTCTATCCTCCGGAACTTCTCTTAGAGGCTCTACTTCTTTTAGTGACTCATAACAATCTGCTGGCAATTGTTGATATAACTGTGTGCCCTTTGTTTTCCAGGCTATCATTTCATCACTTACCTCTTTAATTACCTTTGCCGGATTACCAACAATCAAACTTCGTTTTGAAAAAACTGTATTTGCTTTCACAAAAGACATTGCCCCCACGATACATTCATCTCCGATCTCTGCATCATCCATAATCACAGTATTCATTCCAATTAAACAATTACGTCCCAAATTTGCACCATGAATCACCGCTCCGTGTCCTACATGCGAACTTTCTTTGAGCACAATAGATTTACCAGGAAACATATGTACCGTACAATTTTCTTGCACATTAACTCCATCTTCAAGGATAATCTCTCCCCAATCTCCACGTATCGCCGCTCCTGGACCGATATAACAGTTTTTACCAATGATCACATTACCGGTCACTGCCGCCAGTGGATGTACAAAACTACTTTCGTGTACTACAGGTATATATCCTTTAAAGCTGTAAATCATATAAATATCTAATATTGAATACTGAAATCAAATTATTATTTAATAAAATATAAACTTCGATACTCGATACTCTTTGTTTAGTATTTGGTGTTCAATATTCTATTTAAATCCTTTTAATTTCTCTTTTGTAAAATCACTTAACACCAATCTTCCACTAATTACAGCTCTATCTGCCAAAAATGTATCCCAATCTTCTGTTCCTTTCCAAAATGCTTGTTTCATATCCTTCATTGCCTCTGGATTGTATGTACATAAATGTTCTGCAAAAGCTTTTACTTCAGCATCTAATGTTTCTACATCTTCAAAAACTTTGGTAAACAACCCTTTATCTCTAGCCCACTCTGCATCATAAAACGAATTTGCATCAATTGCGATCTGCGTCATTGCAGACAATCCTATTTTACGTTCTACTGCAGGTCCTACTACAAATGGTCCTATACCTACATTAAGTTCACTTAATTTTATGGATGCATATTTTGTTGCCATACAATAATCGGTTGCAGAAGCTAATCCAACTCCTCCTCCAACAGTTTTTCCTTGTACTCGCCCAATAATAAATTTTGGGCATTTACGCATCGCATTGATTACATTGGCAAAACCAGAGAAAAATACTTTTCCGGTTTCGGCATCATTAATATTGATCAACTCTTTAAAACTGGCTCCAGCACAAAATGTTCTGTCTTTTCCACTTTTTAATACAATTACCTTGATATCATCATTAGTACCCGCATCAGTAATTGTTTGAGCAAGCTTAGTCAAAATATCTCCCGGTAAGGAGTTATGCGCAGGATGAAAAAATTCAATAATTCCTACCTGATTTTCTATGTTTATGTTTACGTATGGTTGTGTCAAAATAAATATCAAATTTTAAATGTAAAATCTAAAAGTTTAAAGTAGATGGCATTGCTTTAAAATTTTATCATTTACTATTTTACATTGTTCGGTTTTTATAATATATTTTTTTTCTTCTAAAACCTCACAGGTTTTCAAAACCTGTGAGGTTTATATTTTATTTTCTAAACTACTTAGCCTAACAGATCAAATTGATCAAAGTGATGGTTTAAATGTTTTCTTTCTAACAGATACCATTCATATTTATTCAATTCTCCGAAAACAATATTTTTTAATATTGCATCTGGATTTTCCTTAAAATATGTTTTATATACTTCTCTTGCTTCGTTCAGCTTTATTACAGCTGTTTCTAGGTCAGGATGTTTTAAATCTTCTAACTCTCCTTTTTTAAGTAATGGAAAATCTGTGTTTTTAGGAAAAGGTTCGTAATTATATAAGCTATTATGTACTTTATCCAAAATCTTTTCTGGTGTTGCAATTTCAAAATCCTGAATTTCTCCTGAAGCAATTTTATAGGTATACTCCAAATGTTCTATCATATGCTGGGGTGTCATAATCCCCCATTTTGGTTTGGTGTCTGCAGATAGTTTCAGTAAGCATTTCTTAATTTTTGCTTCGGTCATTTCTACAAGAGAGGTTTGTTTTTTCTGTACCATTGTTAAAATGGTAGCAATAGCTACTAACTCATCTTCGGTATCAAATACTTCTACAAACCATTTTACAATACCACTAGGATGTTCTGCACTTGCAACATCGCGATCTACTTTTTCTTTACAGGTTAGTCTAACATATATTGTATCATTATGATAGATTGGTCTCAAGAATCTACATTCTTCTAATCCATAATTAGCTGCTACTGGGCCTTTGTTTGGATATACAAATAATCCCGCTGCGGCTGCCAGGATAAAATACCCATGTGCCGTTCGTTTTTCAAAAATACTCCCGTCTAAAGATGTGATGTCGGTATGCGCATAGAAATGATCCCAGGTAAGGTTTGCAAAACCAATGATATCTGTATCAGTTACTGTACGTTTATGGGTTTTTAGTGACATTCCCGGTTCTATATCCTCCCAATGATATGAGAACGGATGATTTTCTGATTCTTTATACGCAGAATTTGCCTGGTATATACCTGTTACTTCGGTAAGTGTGGTTGGTGTTCCCTGGATGGCACAACGTTGCATAAAGTGTTTAATTCCTCGCATTCCTCCCATTTCTTCGCCACCACCAGCTCGTCCCGGGCCTCCATGTGTAAGTAATGGTAATGGAGAACCATGACCAGTACTTTGTTTCGCATTTTCTCGATTACCAACCAAGATACGTCCGTGATGAGAAGCTGCACCTACGATATAATCTTTGGCTATTTTATCATCGTATGTAAAAATAGAGGACACTAATGATCCTTTACCCATTTGAGATAAGGTAATAGCATCTTCTAGCGTATCATAAGGCATAATAGTCGCTACTGGACCGAATGCTTCAATCGTATGTGCATTTGTATTTTTGAATGGGTTATCTTCTCGCATCAAAATTGGACTTACGAATGCTCCTTTTTGAGCATCGGCTCCTACAGTTTCAAGTTTATCTAAATCACCATATACAATCTGAGCAGTTTTAGCTATTTCTGAGATATTATTTTTAAAACTTTCTACCTGCTGCTTACTTGCCAGTGCTCCCATTCGCACTTCTTTCAATCTTGGATCTCCTACAGTAACTTTATCCAACTGTTGACCTAAAGCAATTTGTACATCTTCAACCAATTCTGAAGGCACAATAATTCTACGAATTGCAGTACATTTCTGACCACATTTCACAGTCATTTCTTTTCGAACTTCTTTAACAAATAAATCAAACTCTGGTGTACCTGGCACAGCATCTTTTCCTAATATAGAAGCATTTAATGAATCTGCCTCCATTGTAAAAGGTACAGATTCTTCTATAAGTCTTGGATGTGCTTTCAACATTCTTCCTGTATGCGCAGAACCTGTAAAAGTTACTACATCCTGAGATTCTACTGTGTCCAGAATCGTTTTGGTCATTCCGCTAAGTAACTGTAATGCTCCTTCGGGGAGTATTCCAGAATCTATAATTACTCGTACTACTGCTTCTGTTAAATATGCGGTTTGTGGTGCAGGTAATACCACTGCTGGTACTCCTGCCATCCAGTTAACAGCACATTTTTCTAGCATTCCCCAAATAGGAAAATTAAAAGCATTGATATGTACAGCGACTCCTCTTTTGGGTACTAAAATATGATGTGCCATAAACCGTCCTCCTTTAGACAGATCTATAGGATCTCCTTCTACATGGTATGGTTGATTAGGGAATAGTTTTCGTAATGATGCATTGGCAAAAAGATTACCAAAACCACCTTCGATATCGATCCAGCTATCTACTCGGGTTGCTCCTGTACGATAACTTAGTTCATAAAACTCTTCTTTGCGTTTGGTAAGATATAATGCCAATTTTTTAAGCATATTACCACGTTGCTGAAAAGTCATTTCCCTCAGTATTTCTCCTCCTTTTGTTCTACCATATTGTAATACTTCGGGGATATCTAATCCTTCAGTTGTAGACGTCCCAATAACTTCACCTGTAATGGCATCGTGCATTACGATTCCATCTCCAGAACCTGAAGTCCATTTTCCGTTTATGTAGCTTTCTAGTTTTTTCATAAATCAGACATTTGTATTTTCGATTACACAAGCATAGCCTTGACCTACTCCAACACACATTGTGATTAGTGCATATCGTTTATTTTGTTGTTGTAACTCTAAAGCTGCAGAATACGCAATCCTGGTACCTGTTACTCCTAATGGATGCCCAATTGCAATAGATCCTCCGTTAGGGTTTATTCTTGGGTCATCATCTGCTAATCCCCATTCTCGTATACACGCTAATGCTTGTGAGGCAAAGGCTTCATTAAGCTCAATAACATCTATATCATCCATTGTAATCCCTGCTTTTTCCAAAGCTTTATTAGAAGCCTGAACAGGTCCAATACCCATAATCCTAGGTTCTACTCCTACCACTGCAGAGCTTGCTATTCTAGCTAGTGTTTTTAGATTGTATTTTTTAACTGCATCTTCTGATGCAATAATGGTAGCTGCTGCTCCATCATTTAATCCTGAAGAATTTCCTGCTGTTACACTACCTTCTTTTTTAAAAGCTGGGCGTAATTTTGCTAATACCTCTTTGGTAGTAGTTGGTTTTACAAACTCATCATCAGAAAATAAGATTGGATCTTTTTTGCGCTGTGGGATTTCGACTGTAGTAATTTCTTTGGCTAATCTCCCCGATTTCTGGGCATTGGTTGCTTTCATCTGACTCCAATACGCAAATGCATCCTGATCTTCTCTAGATATATTATATTTCTCTACCAGGTTTTCTGCAGTATTTCCCATACCATCTGTACCATACAGGTCATGCATTTTTTGATTTACAAATCGCCATCCAAAACTAGAGTCATACATTTTAGAATCATTACCAAAGGCAGATGACGGTTTTGCGATCACGTATGGCCCACGTGTCATATTTTCTACTCCACCCGAAATAAATAGATCGCCGTCTCCTGCTTTGATTGCTCTATTAGCATGTATTATTGCAGATAACCCTGAGCTACACAAACGATTAACCGTTTCTCCCGGAACAGTATAAGGTAGCCCTGCTAATAACGCAGCCATTCTGGCTACATTACGATTATCTTCACCAGCCTGATTAGCACACCCCATAATGACATCATCATATGCATCTTTTGGAATATTTGGATTATTTTCTACTAACTTTTCTATTACCAAAGCTCCTAAATCATCAGTTCTTACTGCTGATAATGTTCCTTTATAGCTTCCTATAGGAGTGCGGACTCCGTCTATTATATACGATTCTTTCAAAAGTTTAAATTTTAAATGTTAAATCATAAATTCTAAAGTGTAATAATCTCATATATCTGAACCACTTTTATATTTATCATTTTACGGTTTTATATTTATTCCTCCCAGTCTTTACTGGTTCTATATACTACTCCTTTAAAAAGTGCGACAATATCATCTCCTCTTTTAACTTCTACAATATTGAAGCCTACTTTTGTTTTAGTAATATCAACTGTAGCTTCTGCTGTTAGATAATCCCCCTCTTCTAATGCCTCGATATGATTGATCGAGGTTTCTATAGATACAGCATATTTGCCATGGGTGTTTGCAGAAAAACCAAAAGCTGTATCAGCTAAGCTATAGGATATTCCTCCGTGAGCTTTACTCATGCTATTGAGCATTTCTTTCCTAATCGTCATTCCTACTTTACATCTTCCTTTTTCGACTTCAATAATTTCGATACCTAACCATTGGCTAAAGGCGTCTTGAGAAAGCATTTGCTTAGGTATGAAGTTTGAGGGAATAGGTTTGAGATTTTTCATCATTTTAAATTCTTATTCTTTATTCTTTCTGAAATTCTATTTCTTAATGTTGTAATCATTTTAGAAAGTTCGGTCAATATTCTTCGATTTTCTTCATCTTCTACAAAAGTTATGTACTTTCTTAATCTAGCTTTAGAACTACATGAAACACATTCATGGGCACTATGCCAAACATTTCCCAAGTAGTTAAAAACTGAGGATCAGTTCCGGAAGAGCCTTCAGCTATATTTAAAGCTATAGAGTCTGCTGCTCTTTTAAACTGAGAGCTCAATTCAAACCTCTCTTCTTTTGGAAACTTTTTTGTCAACGTATTCACTATTTCCCCGAATTCCATAGCTTTAACATAGACTGTTAAATTTTCGAACTTAAAATTATATTTAGAATCCATATTTAGTTACTAACACCTAATTTATCAGACCTCATGCCATTGAAAAAAAACTCTTTTTTTCTTTCACCATTTTTCTTAATAGTGGACTACATCGATATCGATCTTCATGATATTCATTATAGAGATTATCCAGCATAGTAACACACCAGTCAATTCCTTTTTCATCTGCCCAGGTTAATAATCCCTTAGGGTAATTTACTCCTTTGGTCATTGCATTATCAATATCTTCTGCCGAAGCTATATTCCAGAATAATGCATCAGCAGCTTCATTAATTAACATTACTAATACTCTATTAAAAATATACTCTGCCAGTACTTTATCTTCTTTTGGGGCATCTTTTACTGCAGTATCACTATAATCATAATATCCTTTACCTGATTTTCTTCCTAGATATCCTGCTTCAGACAATCTTTTTTGTGTAAAAGAAGGTTTATATCGGGGATCATAGTAAAATGCTTTGAAAACAGTTTCTGTAACCGTATAATTGATATCGTTTCCTATAAAATCCATTAATTCAAAAGGGCCCATTCTAAACCCTCCCAAAGTTTTTAAACTCCAATCTATGGTAGCAATATCAGCCAAGCCTTCTTCATAAATACGTAAAGATTCTCCATAAAATGGTCGTGCTACACGATTCACAATAAACCCGGGAGTATCTTTTGCTAAGGCAACTACTTTTTTCCAGCCATTAATGATTTCTACCACCTTGTCGGTAACCTGAGTTGAAGTTTGTACTGCCGGAATCACCTCAACCAATTTCATTAACGGAGCAGGGTTAAAAAAATGAATTCCTATACATCGCTCTGGTTTTTGTAATGATGATGCTATAGATGCTATAGATAAAGAGGAGGTATTGGATGCAATAATGGTATCTTCTGAAACATATGTTTCTAGTTCTGAAAATACTTTCTTTTTAATATCCAGGTTCTCTATGATAGCTTCGATAGTAAGATTTGCGTCTTTAAGGTCTTTTAAAGAATCTACATAAGAAATATTACCTTGAATACGTGTTTTCTCTGTTTGATCAATTCTTCCTTTTTCAATCAAGCGGGAAAGAATTTTTTCTAAAGCTTGTTTACTTCTATCTAGTGCTTCTTGCTTTGTGTCAAATACTTTTACTTTACAACCAGAAGTAGCTGCTACCTGAGCGATACCACTTCCCATTGTTCCTGATCCTATTACTCCAACAATCATCATTCTTATTTACCTTTAAATATTGGTTTTCTTTTTTCAATAAATGCATTTACACCTTCTGCATAATCTTCACTTTCTGCAGATTCTATCTGTAGATCCGATTCTATTGCTAATTGCTCATCGAGCGTATTTACCAATGACTGATTTAATAATCTCTTAGTCAATCCTAAAGCTTTGGTTGGCATTTGAGCTAATTTTGAAACTAGCTTAGTTACCTCTTCTTCAAAGGTTTCTGTTTCAAACACTTTATATATCATCCCTAATTGCTCTGCCTCTCTTGCGCTTACTTTATCACCTAACATCATTAAAGCAGAAGCTTTTTGAAAACCGATTAATCTGGGTAGAAAAAAAGTTCCGGCACTATCAGGAACCAATCCTATCTTACTAAATGCCTGGATAAAGCTTGCCGCCTCAGTAGCTACAACAATATCACACGCCAAAGCTATATTAGCTCCTGCTCCTGCAGCAACTCCATTTACAGCTGCCACAATAGGTTTTTCGATAGTTCTAATGCGGCTGATTATTGGATTATAATGTTCTTCTAATATTTTTCTGAAACCAGGGTTCAATTCGGGAGAAGTTACTTCTTTAAGGTCCTGTCCTGCACAAAACGCTTTTCCGTTTCCGATAAGCATAATGGCTCTTACTTTATCATTAGCATTACACTCGTCTAATGTTTTTTGTAGTAACAAGGCCATTTCTCTATTGAAACTATTAAAAGTATCTGGGCGGTTTAGCGTTATTCTCGCTACTCCATTATCAATGTGCAATTCGATTGAAGGCATATTTAATTCTCTATTTTGAATTGTGGGTTATAAATTATTCCGATGATATTATTCCATGGGCATTTAACTGTTGCTACCACGATTTCTCCTCCTACATTTGTTGGTTTTTCATGTTCGGTAGCTCCTAAATCGAGTAATCTTTGGTATGTTGCATCTATCTTTTCTACACCCCAATACGAAAGTACGCTATCAGATTTTGTTTCTGAAGGGGCTTCTTCTGGAAGTAATCCAAGTTCATACCCTCCTATATTGAATCCTATATAAAAAGGTTCGTCGAAATAGGGTTTCGTATTAAATGCGTCTGAATACCATTTCCTGGCTTTATCCAGATCACTAACTTTATATATTGTTGTTCTTAATCCGAGCATCATTATTTGAGACATTTGAAGTAATCAAAAGGTTCTAAACAATCATTACATTGAAAAAGTGCTTTACACGCTGTCGAACCAAACTGGCTTACCATTTTTGTGTTTGTTGAGCCACATTGGGTACATTTTACTATTTTTTTACCTCCAAGTAATGCTTCTTTATCTGCTTTTTCATGTAAAGGTGCGGCAATCCCATATTTTTCTAGAGCTTCTCTACCTCTTGGTGTAATCCAATCGGTAGTCCATGCCGGCGATAAAACTAAGGAAACTTTGGCTTCTATATTTTTTTTTGCAAAAGCACTTATAATATCATCCCCTATCACATCCATTGCAGGGCAACCACTATATGTTGGGGTAATTGTAATCTGAGCAATAGTTTCTATCATTTGAGCAGAGCGAACCACTCCCATATCCATAATAGACAATACCGGAATTTCGGGATCATGAACTTTTTCCAAAATTGGAATCAGCATAGGATCAATATGTTTCTCAAATTCTATTGTCATAATAAATATGGAATATCGAACATTTAATATCCAAGACTGAAGTTTTATTTCTCTTCATCATTCAATATTCTAAATTCGGTATTCTGTATTATTTCACCACTTCATATTAGGATAGGTACGTTGCATATATTGCAAATCTGAAAGCAAGTAGCCCATATGTTCACTATGAATACCTTGTTTACCGCCTTTCTGAAACCATTTTGTTTCTGGTATGGTAATTCTAGCCTCTTCAAATACGTCTCTAATCCTTTGGTCGTACTTTTCTCGCAAAGCCGAAGTATTAACACCAACTCCATTTTC
Source organism: Aquimarina sp. EL_43 (assembly GCF_943422735.1). Classification (NCBI taxonomy): domain Bacteria; kingdom Pseudomonadati; phylum Bacteroidota; class Flavobacteriia; order Flavobacteriales; family Flavobacteriaceae; genus Aquimarina; species Aquimarina sp. EL_43. The sequence goes on from NZ_CALSBR010000001.1 coordinate 568,421, forward strand.
TACAGCAATTTTATCATCCTCTGTCATATGAAATAGTTCGTCTGTATACTTCCACAGATCATCAACTGCTTCCTGAACTTTTTGATGACTTTCTTCTGTACCATCTCCCAATCTTTTCATCCAGTCTGACGAAAATCTTTGATGATAACTTACTTCTTTAATTCCTTTCTTTGCAATTGCTGCTACTGTTTCATCATCACTATTTTGCAATTCTTCTAACAATAGTAAGTGAAAAGCGTCATAGAAAAACTGTCTTGTAATCACATATCCAAAGTGTCTGTTTGGTTGTTCGACAAGAAGTACGTTTTTGTACTGTCTTTCTATTCTCAAAAAAGCAATATCATCTTCAGTTTTTCCATCTCCAGAAAGCTGAGCCACGTATTGGTAATAACTTCGCGTTTGGCCTAATAAATCTAATGCCATATTAGTCATTGCAATATCTGTTTCCAGGTTTGGTCCATGCCCACATAATTCTGATAATCGCTGACCAAGGATCAAAGCATTATCTGCTATACCGTAGATGTATTGTATTTTATTTTCGTTTTTCATAACACTGCCCGTAATGATGGGTATCTTATTTAAATAACTTTAATTTCAAATAGTAAGTTTTCCGTATTCACGGGAATTGCAATTTTTACCATTGTAAAAATCACATATGTTTTACTTCATCTGGTAATGTATAAAATGTAGGGTGTCTATACACTTTATCCTGAGCAGGTTCAAATAATTCTCCGTTATTTTCGGGGTTTGATGCTGTGATATGTTTAGATTCTACTACCCATATACTTACTCCTTCATTTCTTCGTGTATATACATCTCTGGCATTTTCTAAAGCCATTTCTGCATCGGCCGCATGAATACTACCAAAATGACGATGTTCTAAACCATTTTTACTTCTTACAAACACTTCCCAAAGTGGCCAGTTATTTTTCATAATTATGAATTTTAAATTCTGAATTCAGAATTATTATATTGCTTTTTTAAGCTTTTTATCTTCTTGTTTTTTGGCATATGCCATCGCTGCATCCCTTACCCATTCTCCTTTTTCCCAGGCATTAACTCTAGCTGCCATACGCTCTTTATTACAAGGGCCATGACCTTTTACTACTTGCCAGAATTCGTCCCAATCTATTTCTCCAAAATCGTAACTCCCTTTTTCTTCATTCCATTTTAAATCCGGATCAGGAATAGTAAGTCCAATTAATTCTGCTTGCGGAACTGTTTGATCAATAAACTGCTGACGTAATTCATCATTAGTTTTTCTTTTTAATTTCCACTTCATTGATTGGGCTGTATGTACAGATTCTGCATCTGTAGGTCCCAGCATCATCAACGATGGCCACCACCATCTATTTAACGCATCTTGCGCCATTTCTTTTTGCTCTGGGGTACCATTCGCCAATGTGATCATTATTTCATATCCTTGACGCTGATGAAAACTCTCTTCTTTACATACTCTAATCATCGCTCTTGCATATGGCCCATAAGAAGTACTGCATAGTGGCACTTGATTAATAATTGCCGCACCATCTACCAGCCAGCCAATTGCTCCCATATCTGCCCAGGTGATTGTAGGGTAATTGAATATACTAGAGTATTTTGCTTTACCTGTATGCAATTGCTCGTATAGCTCTTCTCTAGAAATTCCTAAAGTCTCACATGCACTATATAAGTATAATCCATGTCCTGCCTCATCCTGAACTTTAGCTAACAAAGCTACTTTACGTCTTAGAGAGGGTGCACGGGTGATCCAGTTTCCTTCTGGTAGCATTCCAATAATTTCGGAATGTGCGTGTTGAGAAATTTGCCGAATATGAGTTTTTCGGTATTTTTCCGGCATCCAATCTTTAGGTTCGATCTTTTCATCTCTGGCAATTCTCTGCTCAAAGATTTCTTCTAGACTTAGACTCTGCCCAGTCCCATGGTTTTTTATTTCTTTTTCGCTCATAATCCTAGAGTTTTATACATCAAAATCAACTACTACTTTTTCTGTAGTAGGAACAGCCTGGCAAGATAAGACAAGGCCTTTTGCTACCTCATCTTCTTCTAATGCGTAATTTATCTTCATCTCTACTGCTCCTTCAACAACTTTACATTTACAAGTACTGCACACTCCACCTTTACAGGCAAAAGGCAGATCTGCGCCAGAAGCCAACGCTCCATCTAATATATTATCATGATCATCATCCATGGCAAAGTGAAACTCTTTTCCTCCATCTATAATAGTAACCACGGTTCCATCAAATTTATGATCAACTACTTCTGCTGCTTTTTTCTTATCTTCTTCAGAAACACCTGAAAAGAAAAGTTCATAATGAATTTTGTCTTTTGACAATCCTGCATTCACCAATCCATCTCTAATCAAAAAGATCATTTCTTCGGGGCCACAGACAAAGCATTCATCTACACTGGATACGTCAATTATTTTATCAGTAAGTTCCTGTATCTTTTCTTCTGTAAATCTTCCATTAAGTAATGGTATATCCCGATGTTCTTTTGTTAAAAAGTAAAATATCTCTACTCTTCCAAAATACTTGTTTCTAAGCGCTTCTATCTCTTCTTTAAAGATAATGGATTTCGCATTCCGATTCAAGTAAAAGAGCTTGAAAGTACTTTTTGGCTCAGACGCAAGATGAGTTTTTAGTATAGATAATATGGGTGTAATACCGCTTCCTGCAGCAAAAACAATATAATTTTTGGCTTTTGAAGGTGCTACTTCAACAAAAAAGTTTCCCATAGGAGGCATTACTTCCAGAACATCTCCTTCTTTAAGCACATCATTTGCAAAGTTAGAGAACAATCCCTGATCAATTCGTTTAACTGCCACCTGCCATTTATTTTCAACAGGACTTGAACACAAAGAATAAGAGCGTCTTACCTCTTCATCATTAATAGATGTTTTTAGAGTAAGATGCTGGCCTTGCTTAAACAAAAATGTATTTCTAAGCTCTTCTGGTATATCAAAAGTGATAGATGTACAATCCTTAGTTTCTTTAGTTAATTCAGAAACACGAATAGAATAAAAATCAGTCATATCTTAATTTAACTATATAGTTATAGCTAAACAAAACTAACAATTGTTAGTTTGATACACAAATAATTATCTGTTAATTTTATGACTACCTCAAAATACTAGTCATGCCACTCCTTTTAACAATACTGATATCATATCTCGTTTCAAGATATCAGAATCAATCTCTTTTTGTTCGGGGTACCATAAATACAATGTTCTTAAGGTAGAGAGTGTAGAAAACACCATAATTTCTACATTATAGGGTTTAATCTCTCCTTTTTCTAATCCTTTCTTTACTATATCTCTAAAATTATCTTCATATTCCTGGCGCATTTTCTCAAAATATTGCAAATTATTTTCTTCAAGATGCATCCAATCATTATTAAGTGAAGCTAGACCATCTGCATTTCGCAATGTCACATCTATATGTAAATCAATAATGTTTTCCAGCTTTTGGATCGTATTTTCATCAGAATTCACAATTTTATTCATCCCAATAGTAAATTCTTCTGCAAGTCCAATTATGATAGTAGATAATATTTCTTGTTTTGACTGAATATGATTATACAAGCTTGCTGCTTTAATCCCCATAGCTTTTGCCAAATCTCTCATAGTTACGGCGCTATACCCTTTTTCTTTAAAAAGAATAGCTGCTGCATTTATAATTTCTTGTTTTCTGCTTTCGGGTCTCATCTGTTTCGATTTATCATTTTTATTGGTCAGATAAAATTCACATAGTAATCATTTTTCAACAGGCTCAACTAATAAAGTGAAGCCGGTATCAAAAACCTTAACTATACTCATTTCATGGTAGGTATTTTGTTTTCCACTCAAAAATAAATTTTAATCTCATATAACCCATATTTTTGTGACCAAAAACAATGATTATGATGAATTTATGTTATAAATAATACTATATTAACCATAAAAAGAAACTAGACTTATGAAATCTTTACTAATCATTTTGTTTTTCGTGGCATTTTCAAATGCAAATAGTTGCGCAAACAAAAATAATGCAGCAGTCAAAAGTCAGGAAAAAGAAAATCAGGTTACTAAAAAAACAACTTTTTCTATTACTCGTCTTAATGAGAAAGATGTTTCTAACAGGAAGTTACATATCACTTTTGACGAAGAACAAAGCTCTGCTTATGGCCACTCTGGTTGTAATACGTTTTCGTCTAAGTATACCGAAGAGGGCAACACTATTTCTTTTAGTTTTCCTATTGCAACAAAAATGTATTGTAAAAAAAATGCAGCAATAGAAAAAGAATTTTTTAAAACTCTTATTGAAGTTAAAACCAGAATCCAGAAAGAAGATACTCTAATTTTAAAAGATGGTAATAATAAAGAGTTATTCTTTGGGATAAGATCCAAAGAATAACTCTTTGTATTTTGTTATTCTATATCTAGAATTGTTTACTTACAATTACCTTTTTGGTAAAGGAAGTACCATCAGATGTGTTTTTAACATAAATAAAATACATTCCTGTAGATTTATCTGACATATCAATTTGCCCTTTTTCCTCAGACAATTTCCCAGAATCTACAACCATTCCTGAAATATTATAAAGGTAATATTCTAATTTACCCTCTACCGTATTAGTAATACTAATAATAGCTTCTGATGCGTTAAAAGAAACCGCTAACACTTTTTCTTCCTCTGGCTCAGGATCAGGATCAATTGGCGGTGGCGGTGGCGGTGGTGGATTTCCATCGTTTTCTTGAGAAAGCATATTTAATGTTTCTCTTCCAGTATTATCGGGATCTAACCAATTAGAGAGTCGGTTAGAATCTGAGTTACCAAAACTCCATGAAATATTAAACCTACCATAAAAATCTGAAAGACCATTATCATTTGTTCCAGAACAGGCTGCTCCTCCTCCCGCAAGTTGCCCTACTATTCTACCACTTGGATCAAAAAGAGCAGAACCAGAAGATCCTCCTTCTGTAACTCCAAGATCCCAATCTATTACCTGCCAGGAATCAACAGGAGCCGTTAAACCTCCAATATTAGTTTTTATTTGTGATAACGCTGTATTTTCTCTACATACCTTCATTATATCTCCACTAGGATGGTGAATCCCTATCGCAAAATTTGCTGCTACATCTCTTCGATCCCAACCGGCCCATTCTAAATCCCAGGATTCATCTAAACCTCCATCCAAATTCAACAGTTTGAAATCAGATTCTGCATTCGCAGCTAATCGTGTAGCTCCACTCGTTGTTTGGTTTACTGCTGCATCTGTACTGCCTGTAGTTGTTGCACAAGAAGGATTAGGACTAATCCAATTAAAACGAAATGCCCAAGTAGATTCATTACCAGCATTACAATGATTAGCTGTCAAAAAATATGGTGCTTTATCATTCTTCGTATTATTAATCAATGTCCCTGTACAAACAAATCCTTGCATAATCACAAAAGCTACAGCATGTTTTAATCTATCTTTTAATTCATCAAAATCTTCTCCAACAGGACAATTCACATCTTGATTACAGTCTCCCGATTCATCTATTTTTTGCTGAATTTGAGTATTTGTAATTGAACGATATCCATGAATTACTTTAGCAATATTTAATTGCCCTTTACCAGCAACAGAAGCAGGTTCAAAATATTCTATCCAAACATTATCTCCTTCTACCATCCAAGTACCTAGCATCTGGTCTGGTCTGTTAAAGATATTTGTATATGCACCCAAAAGATCAGATTTATCTCTATTATATAGATGCACGGTAGCTCCTCTAGGTATTTTATAGGTGTCAAAAATGAAATTTAATGTCTTGGCACCTTTAGATATAATATTAATACGCCATATTCTATCTCCATTGGGTAATTCGTCCCATACTCCAGAATTTTTAAGACCTAAGTTTACTTTAAGTTCATAACCAAATCTCCATGGTCTTGATTTATCTAAATCATTCTTGGCATCTTCAGCTTCAATTTTAGCCAAATCAAAATTTTTCATAAGCATCGGAACTATGCTTTTTTTCTCCTGCATACCCCAACTTACTGGTTCACTATATGTAACCTGGGCATTTATACCTAATGTAAATAATAATAATCCTAATACTATCAGCTTAATTCTCACAACCATTTATTTTTTTAATTGATAAAACAAATTTAACTATTTAAGAATACTTCAATATCAAAATAAAACTATTAATTTTCCAATTAAATTGTCTTGATAAAAAATTAATTTCTATATATGTCTCTAAATATTGTATCTAACCCCCTAATTGAAAGGCTTCCCGCACATTTAAAACAATTCATAAAACCACAAAATTATGAAGAGTATACGCCGATAAATCAAGCGGTTTGGAGGTATGTTATGCGCAAAAACACCACTTCTCTTAGTAAAGTTGCCCATAATTCTTATCTAAATGGCCTTAAAAAGACAGGAATTTCGATCGATGAGATACCAAGTATGTATGGAATGAATCGAATTTTAAAAGAAATTGGTTGGGCGGCTGTAGCTGTCGATGGATTTATCCCTCCTAATGCATTTATGGAGTTTCAGGCATATAATATTCTTGTTATCGCATCAGACATCAGGCAATTAGAAAATATTGAATACACCCCTGCTCCCGATATAATTCATGAAGCGGCGGGACATGCTCCTATCATTGCTAATCCTGATTATGCAGAGTACCTACGACGTTTCGGGAAAATTGGTTGCAAAGCAATCTCTTCTAAAAAAGATTATGATATGTATGAAGCTGTGCGTACACTTTCTATTCTAAAAGAGGCATATGGTACAAATCCAAAAGAGATAGAAGAAGCAGAAAGAAAAATAGAAGAGTTACAAAATCAAAAAGAGAACCCTTCGGAAATGGCTTTGATACGTAACTTACATTGGTGGACGGTTGAATATGGTTTAATTGGTACAGTAGATGAGCCTAGAATCTATGGTGCAGGATTGCTTTCCTCGATTGGAGAAAGCGAATGGTGCATGACAGACAATGTAAAAAAACTGCCCTACTCTCCCGATGCTGCTTTTCAGGATTTTGACATTACCAAACCACAACCTCAACTCTTTGTAACGCCAGATTTTGCTTATTTATGTCAGGTATTAGAAGAATTTGCAGATACTATGGCTTTAAGAAAAGGTGGGCACAGAGGACTTGCAAAATTAATCGAATCAGAAAATTTAGGAACCATAGAGCTAAGTACTGGTCTACAAATCTCGGGAGTATTTACACGAATGATAAAAAATGAGGATAACGAAGTTATTTATTTTGAAACTAATGGCCCAACAGCACTTTCTTTTAGAGAAAAAGAGCTTATTGGCCATGGTATAGAAGCTCACCCTAATGGGCTTAGATCTCCTCTTGGGAAATTAAAAGGGATCAATCTTGCTATAGAAAACATGTCTCCAAGAGACCTGAAAGCTTATAATTTCTATGATGGAGAGTATATAGAATTCGAATTCGAAAGTGGAATTACTATTGCAGGAACTAATATTACCGGGATAAGAAACATTAAAGGTGAATTGATTTTAATTCAATTTAGTGAATGTACTATCAAATACAAAGACGAATATCTTTTTAAACCAGAATGGGGTACTTTTGATTTGGCTGTCGGAAAAGAAATCGTATCTGCTTTCTCTGGTCCTGCAGATGATAACTCATTTGATTTAGTGACTCATAACCCTTCGTCGGTTACTGCACAAAGAACATATTCTGAAAAAGAAAAAGATCTACATTCTTTATACTCCTCTGTTAAAAATATTAGAGAAGGAAAAAATACTACGTTTTCACTGGAAGCCGTATTCGAAATTTTAGAAAAAGATCACCCCAGCGATTGGTTACTCTCTTTAGAGATTTATGAATTAGTTTATGATAGAGATTCAATATTTGCTTCGCAAGTGTTAGAACATCTTAAAAACATACAATCTAAAAGACCTAATATTAAACATTTAATTAATAGCGGTATTGATACTGTGATCAATTCAGAATTTACGGTATAGAATACTATTTCTTTTTTTTAAATTATTTCTTCAGAAATCATGGCTTCTAGAATTTTTAGTTTGCTACCATATAAGTGTGTGTGTTTCTAAAATTCTTAACCAAAACAACCTAAACACAATTAATAATCTCATTACCAATAGATTAGATATAAAGCGCGTTTTATATGCATGCATAATAAATATGTAAAAAACAAAAAATCACTTGTCAATTTTTATGGCCTAACCACATTTTTTTTGAGTATTTAACACCTTACAAATCAAGCCAATAAGATATCATTTTCCTAATTTTAAAAGACAAAACTAACTTAAGTATATTAAAATTATGAAAAAATCATTTTTACTTTTAAATGTAGTTCTCGTTTCCTTGTTATTTTTTAATTGCGAAACGGAAGAAGTAGTCATTAACGAAACTAATGTCGTTCAAAATAAGAATAGAATAGACAAAAAGAAGATTGCATTTGACCTAATTGATTTACTAGCTAACACAGAGTTTAGTACTAATATTGTGGAGGTATTAGGCAAAGATCGAACACCAGGTGTTAAGTTATCTAAGGTATTAAAAGAAAACGCCTCCTTATTATCAGATCAGGAATCGTATCAATCCTTAAAAAAAGTAGTAGATAAAGCAGATAATCAGCTTAAATCTAATGAAATACCTGATAATATAGAAATACCAGAATTATGGTTACAAAAACCTAATAATAAATCTGTAAACTACGCTGATCTATTAGTATCATTTGCTCCCGAAGGTGATGAAAAATCATGGACAAAAATTGAAGCGTATACGCTTGATGGAGAAACCGTTTTTCTAGACGTTAAAGATATACCTAGTGTACCTGTACTTGTTATAGAAACCAAAGGTTATGAAACCTTAAAAGCAGAAGTTGATTATATGAATAAGCAGTTACAAACTGCTGGATTACAAAATAATCGTTTTAAGTCTGCTAAAATGGACTTAAGTCCTTCTTCAAAAGCCAATGCAGGGCTTGAAACTACCAAATTAGACAAAATACGATTAAATAACGATGAGGAGCCCTGGATTAGTGGTGCTGCAGAAGTTTACGCTATCACTTCTGGAATAAAAAACAATAGTAATGAAGCTGAAGTAAAGATCATACCTATGTATTATCTGGATTATGAAGGCACAACATATTACCCTAACCAAATCTTGCTTTTCTGGGACGATTATAAATACCAGGCAGCAAATATCCAATTATTCGAAAAAGACGACAACTATAATTTTAAGCAATTGGTCACCATTATTGTTGATGGTATTTTTCAAATTGTTGGTACAGTTTCTGGACAGCCATGGGTAAATGTACTTGGGCAGGTGGCAGGAGCTATCTTACAAGCAATGCCAGATGAATGGTACACCAATAACGATGATTATGTAGATTCTTTGTATACCATTCAAAAAAACAAAACCTATACCAATCACGTAGGTGCCCGAGGTAATGCAACCGTTACTTTATCTCCTCTGTTTATCCCTAATAATTAAACAACACGTTATAAAAATAAAAGAGGTGACTGTATTTACTACGGTCACCTCTTTTTATTTTAATCATAGAACTCATAAATAATCATTCTCCCCAAATCATATGAGGGTATTCTTTATAGAGTTGATATTTTTTTGATTCAAGCTTCTGTAAAAATAACACATGTTGCTCACTTTTTGGATTAAACGGTCTATGCATCATTCCTTTTTTGATTTCTTCGACTCTACCCATAGTCTGGGCTGTCTTTTCAGAAATCCAAGCTTCAGAAAAACGCTCCCAAATATAATCTATCGCCAGTGTATTAGGGTGAATCATATCTACATTGTAAAACCGATAATCCCTAAGTTCATCCATCATGATTTCATAAGAAGGAAAATAATTTAGATTTTTATTGCTACTAATAGTTTGATGTAACGATGTGATTAAATGAGACTTACTTCTATTGTTTTCTACAAACCCATCTTTACTATGCCGTACAGGGGAAACAGTAAATACAATTTCTACTAATGGATTAATACCTCTAATTAGATGTATACAATTCTGAAGGCATTGATTGATCTCATCTACAGATAATAATTCTTTTTCAAACTCTCTTTGCGGAATTTTATGACAGTTCGCCACCACCATATCCAGAGATTTTAATCGATATACCCAAGCGGTTCCTAAAGTGATAAAAACATGTGTCGCAGAATTAATATTCTTTCTTGTAGTCGTTAATGCCGTATTTAAATTAGACAATGCTACATTTTGGTTGGCATTGCTTAAAGAGGAGTGTGCATCAAAACAATGCCATTGTTCATTGATATAAAACAAATCGGTATCGGTATATTGTTCTCCCTGAGTAGCCATCCACAAAAATGTTTCTATTGCTTTAGGGTGAAATAATATCCCAAATGGATTGATCTTATTCCTGAACTTAAAATATTCGAATTTCTCTCCTATGTTTTCTGCAAAACATGAACCTAACAGTAAAAGTTCTGAGTTATAATCAACTTTTGGCTCTTGAGACTGTAGCGTTATTTTGGTTTGTAGGTTCATAAGTCTCCTTACTCCAACCTCTTCCTTTAGGCGGAAGAGGGAGAGTTTTATAGTTTAAGATTATTTCAAATATTGTTTTGCATTCTCTAATGCTTCTTCTATACCGGCAGGGTTCTTTCCTCCTGCTGTAGCAAAAAATGGTTGTCCACCACCACCACCTTGAATATACTTACCAAGTTCACGAACCATTTGCCCGGCATTTAACTGTTTTTCTTCTACCAGATTTTTAGAAATATAGCATGACAACAAGGCCTTTCCTTTCTGATCTGATCCGAATAGCATTACAACATTTTCAAGTTCACCTCCTAATTCGAATGACAAATCTTTAATTCCGGCTGCATCTAAGTCTACTTTTTTAGCCAGAAATTTAACCCCATTTACATCTTCAAATTCTGATTTAAGATCTCCTTTCAGGTTTTTAGCTTTATCCTTAAGAAGAGTTTCTATTTGTTTTTTCAGATTTGAGTTTTCTTCTTGTAATGATATAATAGTTTTTAAAGGATCCTTTGTTTTAAGAACTGCTTTTACTTCTCCATACGCTTCAGATTGAGTTGTAAAGAATTCTTTTGCTGCATCACCGGTAATTGCTTCAATCCTACGAATCCCTGCTGCAATTGCACTTTCTGATACAATTTTAAAATGCCATATGCTACTGGTATTTTTTACATGAGTACCACCACAAAGCTCCATAGATTCCCCAAATCGTATTGCTCTTACTGTATCTCCATATTTTTCTCCAAACAGTGCTATTGCTCCTTCTTCTATTGCCTGATCATAAGAAATATTGCGTCGCTCTTCTAGTGGAAGTTGCTCGCGAATTCTCGCATTTACAAAATGCTCAACTTCTTTCAATTCTTCAGTAGTCATTTTAGCAAAATGAGAAAAATCAAAACGTAAATTACCACTATGAACCATCGATCCCTTTTGTTCTACATGAGTACCCAGAATTGTACGCAATGCCTGATGCATCAAATGTGTTGCTGTATGGTTAGAAGCAGATCTCGAACGTTGTTTTTCATCTACCACAGCAGTCAAAGTCTCGTCTATATGCTTAGGTAAATTTTTAGTAAAGTGAATGATCAGATTATTTTCTTTCTTGGTATCTATGATGTATACCACATCACCATTAGGTACCTCTAGATATCCTTTGTCTCCAACCTGTCCCCCTCCTTCGGGATAAAAAGGTGTTTTATCAAACACTAACTGAAACAGTTCTCCATCTTTCTTACTATTTACTTTGCGATAACGGGTTACTTTTACATCTGTTTTAAGATGATCATATCCAATAAAATTTTCTGTAGTAGTATCATCTAGTAATATTTTCCAATCTCCCGCAGTTACTTGTGATGCTGCTCTGGATCTATCTTTTTGTTTCTGAAGTTCTATTTCAAAAGCTTTTTCATCTAATTCATATCCCTGCTCACTTAAAATTAAAGCTGTTAAATCAATCGGAAAACCAAAAGTATCATACAATTCGAAAGCTTTCTCTCCAGAGATTATATTTCCTTTAGTATTCTTGATCACATTTTCTAGCAATACTAATCCTTGATCCAATGTTCTTAAAAAAGATTGTTCTTCTTCTTTAATTACATTAGTGATTAAGTTTTTCTGAGCCTTCAATTCGGGGAAAGCTTTACTCATTTGTTTGCTAAGTGTTTCTACCAACTTATATATAAAAGGCTCTTTGGTATCCAGAAAAGTAAACCCATATCGAATAGCTCTACGCAAAATTCTTCGTATCACATATCCTGCTCCTGTATTACTAGGTAGTTGACCATCTGCAATAGAAAATGACACAGCTCTTACATGATCGGCAATAACACGAATTGCAACACTTACTTTTCCATCATCATTGGTTGGTAAGCTATTTTTATCATATGTAGAATTGGTGATCGTTTCAATTTCTCGAATTAAAGGTGTAAAAACATCGGTATCATAATTTGATTTCACTCCTTGTAACACCATACATAAACGTTCGAAACCCATTCCGGTATCTACATGTTGCGCGGGCAACTTCTCTAATGATCCATCTGCTTTTCGGTTATACTGCATAAAAACCAGGTTCCAGATCTCTACCACTTGTGGATGATCCATATTTACCAGGTCCCGACCAGGAGTTTTAGCTTTTTCTTCATCAGAACGAATATCTACATGAATTTCGGAACAAGGACCACAAGGTCCCTGATCTCCCATTTCCCAGAAATTATCTTTCTTATTTCCCATGATGATACGCTCTTCAGGAACAATAGCTGTCCAAAGATCATAAGCTTCCTGATCCATATCCAGGTTTTCATCTTTCGCACCTTCAAAAACAGAAACATAAAGAATATCTTTATCTATACCATATACTTGGGTCAATAATTCCCAGGCCCATTGAATTGCTTCTTTTTTAAAATAATCTCCAAAACTCCAATTCCCAAGCATTTCGAACATAGTATGGTGATAGGTATCCATACCTACTTCTTCCAGATCATTATGTTTACCACTTACACGTAAACATTTTTGAGTATCTGTTATTCGATTACTTTTTGGAATACCATTACCTAAAAAGAATTCTTTAAACTGGTTCATCCCGGCATTAGTAAACATTAAAGTAGGATCGTCCTTAATCACCATTGGTGCAGAAGGCACGATGCTATGTTTTTTGGATTTAAAAAACTCTAAAAATTGATTTCGTATTTCTTGGGATTTCATGAATTCTATGTATTACTATTTTTTCGAAATAAAACACTTAACACAATCGCGATCATTATTTTGCGTTGTTTAAAAAAAAGATTCTAAATCGATATTTGTCAGTTTTTTCTGGACTTTGCAACAATTTATTATATTTGTTGCGATGTCTTGGTTTTTTATAAACCACATTTTGGTTGATATCCTGCAAAAATAGCATATTTTAGATTATGTCAAAGGTTAAATATTACTATGATAGTGAGACGCTTTCTTATCGCAGAATTGAGCAAAAGAAAGGTCGTAAATTTGGTATAGCTGCATTAGGAGTTATTAGCGCTTTTTTAGCTGGTTTCATCCTTCTTCTTATTTATCTTAATATCCCTCAATTAGAGACTCCTAAAGAAAAAGCATATAAAAGAGAACTTGAAAATATGCAGCTTCAGTATGATTTAATGAATCAAAGATTGAAGCGTGATGAAGATATTCTAAAAGAAATCGCAGAACGTGACGATAACATTTATCGCCTTTATTTTGGTGCCAATCCTATTCCCGAGGAATTACGTAATGCTGGATTTGGAGGTGTAAACAGATATAAAAGCTTAGAAGGTTTTGACAATTCTGATATTATTATTGAAAGCAGTGAACGTATCGATAAATTAACAAAACAAATTGTCGTTCAATCAAAATCTCTTGATGAAATCGCATCGTTGGCAGAGAAAAAAGAAGAATTATTAGCCACAATCCCTGCTATACAGCCCATACAAAATTCGGATTTAAGACGTATGGCTTCTGGTTATGGATGGAGAAGTGATCCTTTTACCAAAGCACGAAAATTTCATTACGGAATGGATTTTTCGGCTAATACAGGGACACCAGTTTATGCATCGGGTACTGGTGTAGTAACCCGGGCAGATGCTAATTCTTCTGGTTATGGAAAGCATATTCGTATTGATCACGGCTTTAATTATGTGAGTTTATATGCTCACTTAAGTAAATATAATGTAGAGAAAGGTCAGAAAGTAAATCGTGGAGATGTTATTGGATACGTAGGAAGCACAGGAAGATCTGTAGCACCTCATCTACATTATGAAATTTTTAAAGATGGTGAACGAATCAATCCTCGTAATTTTTACTACGGAAGTTTAACTTCTGAAGAATTTAGTGAAATGCTTAAGGCCTCTAATTTAATTAATGAAACTTTAGATTAAACATCAATGCGCAAACTTCTTTTTATTGTCTTCGTTTTTGGTTTCTGTTCTTCAATACAAGCTCAAAAATATTCAAAAGAAGTATTGGATTCGATGTACGTAATAGTCCAAAACACCCAACAAAAATTAGCAAAACCAAAGTATATCAAAATCATGGCCGTTGGTGATATCATGATGGGAACTGATTTCCCTAATGATAGTTACTTACCTCCTGAAGGTAAAGGTCCTTTTGATGATGTTAATCCTATACTTAGTCAGGCAGATTTGCTTTTTGGTAATTTAGAAGGCACACTTACTGATGAGGGAGAGAATGCTAAACGTTGTTCTGATCCATCAAAATGTTACTCTTTTAGATCCCCAGAATATTTTGGAAAATACCTTGAAGAAACTGGGTTTGATGTAATGAGTATTGCCAATAATCACATTGGTGATTTTGGTGAAATCGGAATTAAGAATACTTCTAAAACTCTCGAAAAGCACAATATTGCTTATGCAGGAGTATTTGCTCAACCTTCTACAATTTTTGAAAAAGATGGTATCACGTATGGATTTTGTGCTTTTGCCCCTAACAAGGATTGCATAAAAATTCATAACTTAACCAATGCTAAAAAAATCGTAACCGAACTCAAACAAAAGGTAGATATCGTGATCGTTTCTTTTCATGGAGGGGCAGAAGGCCTTAAATACACTCATGTTCCCAGAAAAACAGAACGTTTTTATGGTGAAGATCGCGGTGATGTATATCGTTTTGCACATACTATGATTGATGCAGGTGCTGATATCATTCTAGGGCACGGCCCGCATGTATCAAGAGCTTTTGAAGTATATAAAAACAAATTTATAGCATATAGCCTAGGCAATTTTTGCACCTACTCCCGATTTAATTTAAGAGGAATTAAAGGATATGCTCCTATTGCAGAAATCGATATTGATACCGATGGTAATTTTATTAAAGGAAAACTTCATTCTGCCAAACAAATAGATGAAGTATATCCATTTATGGATGAGAAAAAGGGAGCGTTAAATGAAATCAAATCACTAACAGAAGAGGATTTCCCTGAAAGTAAGCTCATTTTTGAAGATGACGGAAGTTTTACACAACAAAAAGAATAAGTATGTATGTAGACTTGCCTAAAAAAATGTATTATAGTATCGGTGAGGTAGCCGATGCTTTTGATGTAAATGCCTCATTAATTCGTTTTTGGGAAAAAGAGTTTGATATTATAAAGCCTAAAAAAAATGCTAAAGGCAATAGAAAATTCACTCCAGAAGATATCAAAAATCTCGAGTTAATTTACCATCTGGTAAAAGAACGTGGATTTACTCTCGAAGGTGCTAAAACTCACCTTAAAGAGCAGAAACAAGAAGCCTTAGATAGTTTCGACATCATAAGAAAACTAGAATCTATCAAAGGACAATTGCTTAAGATTAAAGAACAACTATAAAAAGTCATCTTATTATAATTTGAGTTATGAAAAAACTTTTAATACCAGTATTAGTAATCGTAGGAATCATTGTAATTCTGTATTTCTTTTTTGGAAGTCGTTATAACACTGCTGTTACACTACATGAAGATGCAAAAACAGCATGGTCTAATGTAGAAAGTGCTTACCAAAGACGTAGTGACCTTATTGGCAACTTAGTTAAAACTGTTCAGGGAGCTGCAGATTTTGAACGTAATACTCTAAAAGAAGTAATCGAAGCCAGAGCCAAAGCAACTGCTGTAAATATTGACCCTAGTAATATTACACCAGATCAAATAGCACAATTTCAACAGGCACAAGGAGGATTAACCTCTGCCTTATCAAAATTATTAGTAACCGTAGAGCGTTATCCTGATCTAAAAGCAAATCAAAATTTTCTAAATCTGCAAACCCAATTAGAAGGAACAGAAAATAGGATTAACGTAGAGCGTAACAGGTACAACGAAGCTGTAGGTGGCTATACAAAATTTATGAGAAAATTTCCTAATAATATCATTTTAAGTATTTTTGGAAGCCTTGAAGAAATGGCACGGTTTGAAGCCGATAGAGGAGCAGAAAAAGCACCAGATGTTGATTTTAATTTTAAATAATGTCTAAAGTAGAAGATTTTCTTACTCATGACCAAGAGCAACAAGTTGTAGCTGCAATTAGAAGTGCAGAAAAAACAACATCGGGAGAGATTCGTGTACATCTTGAAAAACATACTGAAATAGAAATTTTAGAAAGAGCTACCGAGGTTTTTCATTGGTTAAAAATGGACAATACCATCCAACGTAATGGGGTTCTTATCTATGTTGCTGTAGAAGACCGTAGTTTTGCTATTTTTGGAGATAAAGGTATTAATGATGTCGTTGAAGATGATTTTTGGGAAAGCACAAAAGATACTATACTCGAGCAGTTTAAAAAAGGTGATTTTACTCAAGGATTAATTAACGGAGTTCTTCTTGCCGGAGAGCAATTACAGAAATACTTCCCCTGGGATCATACCGATATCAATGAACTCTCTGATGAAATCTCTAAAGGATAAATGAATACTATCAAACAATTCATATTGCTCTTATTGTTTCTAGGAATACCCTTCCTATCTTTTAATACTACATCTGCGCAAAGAAAAATTCCGCCAAAACCTAAATTACAAACGGCTGTTTATGACGAAGCCGCTATGCTTACTACTTCTGAGTCAAAACACCTACAAGAAAAGCTAATTCGATATTCTGATACTACCTCAACACAGATTGTGGTAGCTACTATTAATTCTCTTCAAGGTGAAAATATTGGTTTATACGCAGCAGAATGGGCGCACAAATGGGGAATTGGTCAAAGTAAAGAAGATAATGGTGTTTTTATCCTGGTAGCCAAAAATGACAGGAAAATATGGATTGCCACAGGGTATGGTGTAGAAGAAAAGCTCACAGATTTTACCTCAAAAACTATTATTGATCAGATCATAACTCCAGAATTTAAAAGAGGTAATTTTTATACTGGTTTAGACAAAGGTACTACTGCAATTTTTCAAGTGCTTGATGGCACTTTTAAAGGTTCTAGAAAAAACAAAAAAGAGCTACCTATAACAGAATTAATTATTTTGGGTATAGCTTTTATCATCATCATTAAAGCTTTTTCTAAAAGCAATCATAGAAATGGCGGAAAAGGAAATCGAGGAAATCGATCAGGAAGCAGCCTTCTGGATGTAATCATCCTAAGCAACATGGGACGTGGGAGTTTTGGTGGAGGAAGCTTTGGCGGAGGATCTAGTGGTGGTTTTGGCGGTGGTTTTGGCGGTGGCGGATTTGGTGGCGGTGGTGCCGGAGGAAGCTGGTAATCGTTTTACTTCTAGTTAGTTCTGGGTTAACATGACCAAAAAACAGAAGATATTTAGCACATCATTTGAAAGATTAAATTCGCACCAAAAAGAAAGCAGTTATGCAACAAATAATTATCATAAACATAGGTCGTAGCACCAAAAAGGCGAACTAGTCAACAAAATTGATACGATTACCTGGTAATCAAGTGAAGAATCACACTATAGTGAGTCGGTAGACCGACAATCCTACTCGACACTCCCAGTTTTGAAGCACCATAACTGACAAACACGGGGTTCTTTAACAAATACAGTATCCTGGGGCACTTGTATAAGTGGGGTCTGTTATAAATAACAAATTATTAAATGTAAAACCAGAAAACACTGAATACTGTGAACTATAAAAAATAAAAAGTCAATCACATCTCAAACAGTAAAATAGTATCAGAAAAACACACCTCTACTTCTTTCTCAAATACACCGAAACTGGCACACCATGAAAATCAAACTCTTTACGAAGTTGGTTTTCGAGAAATCGTTTGTATGGATCCCTTATGTATTGTGGTAAATTACAGAAAAATGCAAATTGCGGTTGTGGTGTCGGTAACTGTGTGATGTATTTTATTTTTACATATTTACCTTTATAGGCAGGCGGTGGATTATGCTCAATTATTGGTAATAAAACATCGTTAAGCTCGCTGGTTTTGATCTTTTTAGACCTGTTTTTATATACCTCTACTGCCGTTTCTATAGCTTTAAATATACGTTGCTTTGTTAAAGCCGAAATAAATATGACAGGAACATCTGTAAATGGTTCTATTTCTCTACGTATATATTTTTCAAAATCTTTTAAGGTATTACTTTCCTTATTTTCTACAAGATCCCATTTGTTAACCAGGATTACAATCCCTTTGCGATTACGCTCGGCTAACCAAAAAATATTTTGCACTTGCCCATCAAAACCTCTGGTTGCATCCAAAACTATTAAACAAACATCACTATGCTCTATTGCTCGAACAGATCGCATAACAGAATAAAACTCCAGGTCTTCTTTTACCTTAGATTTACGTCGTATCCCTGCAGTATCTACCAGATTAAACTCGAATCCAAAACGATTATACTTGGTATCAATTGCATCCCGGGTAGTTCCTGCTATATCTGTTACAATATACCGATCTTCTCCTATCAAAGCATTAATAAATGAAGATTTACCTGCATTAGGCCTTCCTACAACTGCAAATCGAGGCAACTCATTTGATTCGTCTTCATCTTTTTCGGGCAATACTTTTACCAATTCATCCAAAAGTTCTCCTGTACCACTTCCATTAATACTGGCAATAGTATAATATTCGCCAAGGCCCAAATTATAAAACTCTACTGCATTTGTTGCTCTCTGTCCATTATCCACCTTATTTACAACCAAAAAAACAGGTTTATCCACTCTGCGAAGTAGATTAGCGACATCCTGATCCATTCCTGTTATTCCTGACTCTACATCAACCATAAAAATAATAGCATCAGCTTCATCGATAGCCAGTTCTACTTGCTTATCGATTTCGGTTTCAAAAACATCATCACTCCCCACAACATAACCTCCGGTATCAATCAACGAGAACTCTACTCCATTCCAATCACTCTTTCCATAATGTCTATCACGGGTTACCCCGCTAACAGCATCTACAATAGCCTCTCTTCTTTGAATTAACCGGTTAAAGAACGTTGACTTTCCAACATTAGGTCTTCCTACAATTGCCACTATACCACTCATTGATATCTTTTCTAAATTTTGTGCAAAATTAGACTTTTTATTTTAGCAATACTATAAATGTTTTGATTTGATTAACAATACATAAGAAAGTAAAAATAAAAAGCCCAAAGGCCAATGTTTCAGGCCGATGGAACTTTTCATAATTGATAGTCAGTCAGTGAAATAATTACTTAGTCAAATATACCACGTATTATAGTCAAGTTGGTTACTGTAAAACAACAAAGTTTTTATTGTTATTAGTGAAAAAACAGGGTTGTTTAGCCGCTTGCCAGCATTATGACAAGGATTCTCTTTTTATATTGATTTAATTCTTTTTTTGTATCTCATAAATAGCAACTGTATTAGATACTTCATTAGTTACTATAATCAGGTCGTTTTCTGTTGGACTATCTTTTGCTTCGACTGCAATCAATCCTTCTGGAGAAATATCTGTCTCATCTCTTAACCATTCTAAAAACTTTGGGCTAGACGGATTGGATACATCATACACCAATACTCCTCCTGTTCTCTCTAATCCTACAAAAAGTAGTGTCTTGTTACCCACTTTAATAGTTGCTACAGCTTCTGGCTCTGCTCCTTTATCATCAGATCTTTTATCGGCTGCACTTCCTTCATTACTATTAAAAGCACTTGGATCCAAATCAAAAATTGTTTTTCCTATTTGGTCTCCGCTGTCATAAACAACTGCTCCAGATGTAGACCATATTGTAAATGATCTCGCGCCATAAGCATAAATCCTGTCATAATCTCCATCACCATCAATATCTCCATTTGCGGTAGTAATTTTAAGTCTTCCCAAATTCTCATCTAATTGTAAGGTAGCTGCATTAGAAAAAACGACAGGGTCAAGAGTTAGATCTTTTACTCTTTCTTCTTCAGAAAATCCATCATAATCTCTAGCATCTCCTTCGTTTGCCGTTATTAAATATCGCCCTCCTCTAATCTTAGTGTATACAATAGCATCTGGGTGATAAAACCCTAAGACCGGCCAGTTTTGAAAATTTCCTACAATATCATCTTTATCACTAGCATCTATTTGATTATTAGGTAACCCATAATTTTTTACTCCCAGTCCGATGATATCCGTAATTGTCTTGGTTTCTAGATTAACAATTGCCAATCCATTATTTTCCTGTAGCGTAACATATGCTGTCTTCGAATCATGTGAAATAGCTACATACTCTGGCTCTACGTCTTGTGCCAGAGATGCTCCTGGTCCAAAAACCCGAAAGTCATTACCAATAGTCTGGCCATTAAAAGCTGTAAAATTTACATTCGAGACTTGCCCAGTTGCCACTTCTATGATCGTTATTGATCCTTCTGGATCATCTGTATACAAATCATTAGGTTCTCCTTCATTTGCTGCTACAATATATTTCCCGTTAGGGCTAAAAGTTACCATATCTGGTAGCGCACCTGCCGGATAAGTATGTAACAGTTCTTGCGAATCCGAATTATAAATCGCAATAGTTCCATTAGCTTGTTTATTTGCTGCATTTTCTAAAGCCACAGCCACCATCCCGTTGTTTACGGCTACGCTATTAGGTATACCGACCAAAGCTATATCTACTCCTTGTACTGGTACGCCTGGATCAGATATATCCCAAACCGAAAGTTCTGATTCTTTTGGATTTACAACAAAAAGCTTACCTGTTTGAGGGTCAAAAGCAGAAATCTCTGCAAACCCTTCATCACCTGTTCCATTGACAAAGCCTCCAATTTTTTTAAATGTTAATTTACCTGTGTTTCCACCTCCATGGTAATCATCAGGGTCACATGCGCTAAAAAGCCCTAATACAACTGCGGAAATAAGAATAGTTTTGTTAAAAATTTTCATTATTGATCTCGTTTTGTGTGATTAAAAATTCAAATGTTAACAACACATATATCCTTAACGTTATGCTAAGGATAAATTATCGACATTAATAAATGAGCTACACAAATATCATTAATAATAAATTTTTAAAATATCGGTAAACATTAAAGCCTGTTGAAAAGCATATCAACAGGCTTTAAACAAATATGTATTAAAAAAACTAATCTATAACTATTCTTTTCACCGCCATAACTCCATAGTTTCCTACTATTTTAAGCATATAGATCCCTGAAGATAATTTTACAAACCGATCAAGGTCTATATCAATTGCATTATCTCCTTTAAATATTTTTCTAACAATTTCTGATTCCACCATATATCCTGAAACATTATATAATGAAATCTTGATCTCTTGTGTGTCTTCAGATTTTATATTCAAAAATAAATTATCCGTTGACTTTAAAAATGTTGGGTACACATTTATCATTTTACTTTTTGGAATAAAACCTCCTTCGCACGAATAAGCAATAAGTTCTACATCATCCTTACCAACACATCCATCTATAATAACCTCTAGTGCATAACTAGTAGGCTGTATCGGATGTACCGTAATAGATCTGGATGTTTCTCCTGTTGACCACAGATAAGTATCTGCCTCAATTGGAGAGGTAAGAGTAACCGATTCTCCTAAACATACCATTTGATCTTCTCCTAGATCAATTGTAATACCAGAAGAAACAGAAACAAGTACTTTGTCTGTTATTTCTTTACATGTATCGCAACCATTTACTATTACTTTATAGTTCGTATTTTTTTCTGGAGAAACAATAATGTTTTTTGTAGTTTCTCCTGTTGACCATAAATACGTCAAACCTGAAGTAGCACAATCTCCTTTTACTTCTGCAACAAGATTAATTTCCTGCCCTGCGCAAATTTCTTGATCTTCTCCGACAGTAACAAATAATGATTTTCTTGCTCTTACTTCAACTGCATCTGAATCTTCACAATTTTCGCAATCTTTTACAATTACAGTATATATCCCTTCTTTATTAACGACAATTGAAGAAGTAGTTTCTCCAGTAGACCATAAATAGGCAATATCACATGTAGATTCACCAGAAACTAAAGCGTTAAGTGTTATATTTTCATTATCACAAATTTCGACATCATCACCTACATCAACCCTTAATTTACAATCTGTATCAGGATTATCTATACAAGGCTCAAAAACATGATGATGTAATTCACCTTCGTTATGATAATAGTTTGCTGCTATAACTTGTCCATTAATATTACCTGAAGAGTTTTTAACTACATTTGATTCTGGAGCGAATAAGGTCCCTACAAGTGTACCTCCTCCAATAAGAGTTATTTTTGAAGAGTTAAAGAAATTCCAAAGAATAAACTTCCCATGATGATCTCCTATATTATTTATGTTAAACACATTCCACTCAAAATCTCCTGATACATCTACATTAATAATAACTGGTGTATCAACATTTGGTTCATTCTCAAATGTTAAATAAGGTAAATTAATAAGCTCACTCCCTTTAAGATTTAAAACATTTATTTTGTTTTGAACTAGTACAATTTTGTTATACTGGTCTATGGTTAAATTAGCATCAAGAGTACTTAGGTGAAGAGATGTGGATTTGAATCCAGCAAAAGCTGTTTCAAAATCAATTAAACCCTTATGTCCTACGCTATTCTCTGGTTGTTTCCTTTGTACTTGAACTCTAGGCAACCCATCATACCTCCCCGAAGTTAATCTAGTATTCACAGAAGCATTAT
Organism: Aquimarina sp. EL_43; assembly: GCF_943422735.1. Lineage (NCBI taxonomy): Bacteria > Pseudomonadati > Bacteroidota > Flavobacteriia > Flavobacteriales > Flavobacteriaceae > Aquimarina > Aquimarina sp. EL_43. The sequence goes on from NZ_CALSBR010000001.1 coordinate 591,470, forward strand.
TAAAATCTTTATCAAAAACATTAGAATTGCTAAGATTACCTACTTTCACAAATCCCTGATTAAGATGAATTCCCTGGCCAGAATCATATATAATTTTCCCATTAATAACCAATGAAGAAGCCTGACTATCTCCATTAAAATAATTCTCTCCAGCTACATGAGACGCAAGAGTAATGATTCCGTTCATTGTCAAATCTCCTCCGACAGCAACAGGACCTTCTGTATCCCCACCTCCAAGATGAGCTTCTCCTCTTACAAATACATTATAACCTAAAGCTTCTTTTAATGGGTTTTTACATTCTTGGAGTGCAACTATTTTTTCATTATTTAATCGGGTAAAACTGGTCAAAACTAAGAAAACAGAAAGTGACGCAAGGTTTAATAGATTAAATGGTTTTGTAGCTTTAGCTACATTTTTTTTGTTAATACTAAACATTGTAATAATTTTTGAGTTTGATTATTGCTCTTATAAAACCCTAGTAATGACCCCTATAAGAACAGGTTAGGTTTACAACTAAAATAAAAGTGAAAAAAAACATTTGTAAAAACTGTTAATCAGCTAAATACCTTATGTCTTTATTTTGCTTGACGAAATACGTGGAAAGTGTAGTTTTATTCATTATTTAAGGGCGTTTTTGGTTAAGTTTTTGATTTCAAGAATGTTGAATATATTAATTTCAATCACTATCGAAACTTACCAAGAACGACAAATAATAAATATTATTATTTAGAATATGGAATTACTCAAAACTTAATCAAAAAAACACAAATCAATTGTATAAATATCTATTAAGAAATTTGTAAGATTATGCTTAAAAACGAAATCAATTATTATATCCAAATCGTTTTAATTGACGTTCATTACTACGCCAATTTTTATTAATTTTTACATACAGTTCTATATGTATCTTTTTTCCGAAAAACTTTTCCAGTTCTTTACGTGCTTCTGTACCTACTCTTTTTAGAGCAGATCCTTTATGACCTATAATGATTCCTTTTTGAGAATCACGTTCTACCATAATCACCGAACGAATTCTAATAATAGTATCGTCCTCTACAAACTCCTCTGTCTCTACCTCTACAGAATAAGGAATTTCTTTTTTATAATGCACTAATATTTTTTCGCGAATGGCTTCATTTACAAAAAAGCGCTCTGGTTTATCTGTTAACTGATCTTTTGGATAAAAAGGTGGTGAATCTGGTAACAATTCGACTATTCTACCAAAAACTTCTTTTACATTAAAATTTTCTAAAGCAGATACAGGGTATATTTCTGCATTAGGTACTTTTTGACTCCAAAACTGAACCTGTTCTTCTAATTTTTCCTGATTGGATTGGTCTATTTTATTTATAAGTAGAAGAATAGGGATTTTCGCATTTGTTATTTTATTAAAAAAAGCCTCATCTTTCAGGTCTTTTTCACCAATCTCTACCATATATATCAATACATCTGCATCTTCAAAAGCAGATTTAACAAAATCCATCATAGATTCCTGAAGCTCATAAGCAGGTTTTATAATCCCGGGAGTATCTGACAGAATCGCCTGAAAATCATCACCGTTTACAATTCCCAAAATACGATGTCTTGTGGTTTGTGCTTTAGAAGTAATAATAGATAACTTCTCACCTATAAAGGCATTCATTAATGTAGATTTACCTACATTAGGGTTACCTATAATATTTACAAAGCCAGCTTTATGAGCCATATAATTGATTTTAATGCAAAGGTAGATGAATATTAAGCAAGAAAACAACAGATCATAGAATTATTACATACATCCCTGTTTTATTAACATTTTCCTACAAAAAGAAGTTATTAAAATAAAGAAGTTGAATTGAATTTTTAATTGAATTTTTCTTAAATTTAGTTCCAGTATGTTTTCAAATACCCCGTGAAAACAAGTTTTTAACATTAAATTCTGGGATCGTTTGAAAAATCACACCTTATTTTTTACTTCAATCTTTATAAGAAGAAATCTCATTTCTTTCTGCATACTCATTTTCATAACATCATCGCAGCTTTTTTCTCAAGATCAGGATAAACGTATAACTAAAGCAGATCAAAGTTTTACGGCATTTGCATATATAGATGCCAGAGCAATCTACATGGATGTGGCTCAACGCGGATATTCTTCTCAAAATCTATACTCTAAACTAGGAGATTCGTTCTATTTCACAGGAGATCTTGAAGATTCTGTGGGGTGGTATGAAAAGCTTATTCAAACCTATCCAGAGGATCTAAATCCCGAATATTTATTTAGATATGCACAAAGCTTAAAAAGTGTTGAACGCTATAAGGAAGCCGATAAGATTATGGATCAATTCTATGCTATTACAGGAAATGACAAACGAGCCAAGTCTTTTATAGAAAAAAGAAATTACTTAGATTTTATCGAAATGCAATCGGGTAAATATGACATATTTCCTTTGAGTATTAATTCAAAAAACTCTGAATACGCGCCTAGTTTCAATAACAAAAATCAAATTGTCTTTGCTTCATCAAGAAGTAAAAACATTAATGACTCAAAACTTCATAAATGGAATAAAATGCCTTTTTTAGATATCTTTTCTTCAAATATCAAAGAAGATCAGATTACTCTAGAAGATCCTATTAAACTTAAAGGGAAAATAAATACAAAATTCCATGAGTCATCTACCAGTTTTAGTAAGGACGGAGAAACTGTATATTTTTCAAGAAACAACTACACCAACAACAAATTAGGAACCAGTAAAAAGGGGGTTGTACTCCTAAAATTATATAAAGCCACTCTAAAAGACGGAATATGGACTGATATCGTAGAATTACCTTTTTCTAGTGATGATTATTCTGTATCTCATCCTTCATTAAGTGCTGATGGAACTAAACTCTATTTTGCCAGTGATATGCCGGGTACTTTCGGACAGTCTGATTTGTTTGTGGTAGATGTACTAGGAGATGGAAAATATGGCGAACCAAAAAACTTAGGAAACAAAATAAACACAGAAGGCAGAGAGACTTTTCCTTATATAAGTGATAGCGGAAGGTTATACTTTTCTAGTGATGGTCATGTAGGTCTAGGCGGATTAGATATTTTTGTTTCTGTACCTAATGAATCTGGTTTTTCTGATGCTTTTAATATTGGCAAACCTGTAAATAGCTCTAAAGACGACTTTACCTTTGTATTAAATGAAGATACCAAAATAGGGTATTTTGCCAGTAACAGAAAAGGAGGTAAAGGTAATGATGACATCTACAGTTTTAAGCAAGTCGAAGAATTGATCACTTCTTGTATGCAATATATAGAAGGCACAATTACAGATAGCGCAACTGGCGAGCCACTTATAAGAACAGACATTATAGTGTTGGATAAAGATGGAAACACATTGCATCAAGCTGTTTCTGATTTAAAAGGGAAATACAAAATCAAAGTTCCTTGTGATGAATCGTATGTGATACAAGCAACACTAAATGAATATATCCCAAAAGAGGCTACACTAGAAACTACAGATGTTTTTGAATTTATTCATGATATTCCTTTTGCATTAGAAAAAACAGGAGCGCAAAAAGTATTATCTACTACAATAGAGGTTACTGTTGGTGATGATCTAGGAAAGATTTTACAACTAGAACCTATTTATTTTGGACTGGATGATTATGAAATTAGCCCAAAAGCCGAAGTCGAGCTTCAAAAAATAATTTCGGCGATGAACAAGTATCCCAAATTAAAAATTGAAGTTCGCTCACATACCGATAGCAGATCCAGTCATTGGTACAACAAAAAGTTAAGTGTAAAAAGAATGAGAGCCACAATAAGATATATCGTACGAAAAGGCAATATCGATTGGCGGCGCATACCTGGCAAAGCATATGGAGAAAGAAGATTGATTAATAAATGTGCTGATGGAGTTGATTGCACAGAAGAAGAGCATCAGGAAAACAGAAGAAGTGAGTTTATTATTATGAAAATATAATACTGTAAAAATCTGGCTTAATAAAACACATAATAAAGAACAGTTTAGACCTTATATTTTTCAAAATAGATTTTAGCTCTGGCATTTACTCTTGGAGCCAGTAATAATCCAGAAATCACCGTAGGGATTGCCATTATAGCAAAAGCACTATCAATAAGATTAATCGCAAACTCTATTTTTACTACTGCAGCAATTATAATCGACACTATGTATAAATAATTATAATATTTACCATACTTCGGCTTGGTTAAAAAGCCTAAACATGTAGTACCATAATGAGAATATGAAAACAGTGTCGAAAGCCCAAACACCAAAACCATAATAACCACTACAATATCCCCCAATCCATATGGGAGAACAGAGTTAAAAGCCTCTAAAGTAAGAGATATACCATTATCATTAGAGCTTTGCCATACTCCTGTAGAAAGTATTGCCAAAGCAGTTAGTGTGCATACCAGCAATGTATCTATTGCCGGGCCAATCATTGCCACTAGTCCCTCTCTAATTGGCTCATTTGTTTTTGCAGTACCATGCATCATAGGAGCGGTTCCTATACCTGCCTCGTTAGAAAATGCAGCTCTTTTTACTCCTGTTTTAATCAAATACCCTAAAGCTCCTCCTGCAGCCGCTTTTCCAGAAAATGCATCAGAAAAAATTAGCATAAACATATCTGGTATTTTTTCTATTTGTAATACCAAAATAGTAATCACAGTAATAAAATATAGCACTACCATAAAAGGAACCAATCTACTGGCCACAATACCAATTCTTTTTATTCCTCCCATAATGACCAGCGAAGCAAAACCTGCTAAGACAATCCCGATATACCATTTATAATCATCATCCCAATCTAAAACATCTACTAATGTTTGAGTTAACTGATTTGCAGTAAACGCAGGTAGTGTACCAACCAATCCTGCCAAGGCAAAAAGTATAGCCAAGGGCTTCCATTGACCCCCAAGACCTTTGGCGATTACATACATAGGACCACTAAGTAAAGCTCCTTTATCATCTTTTGATCGATACATTACCGCTAGTGAGCAGGTATAAAACTTGGTTGCCATACCGATTAAAGCACTGATCCACATCCAGAACACAGCTCCTGGACCACCCGCGACAATTGCTACTGCAACCCCGCTTATATTACCCATACCTACTGTAGCTGCAATTGCAGAAGATAATGCCTGAAAATGACTAAGCTGGCCAGGCGCATGCTCATTATCATATTTACCTCGCAACACATCGATCGCATGTTTGAAATAGAAAAAAGGTGTAAATCTAGAATAGATCAGAAAAAACATTCCTCCACCAATAAGCAATACCAATAAAGGCCAGTCCCATACCCAGGAGCTAAAACCAGCAATAAAATCTTCTACTATTTTAAACATAAACAATAAGGATAGTGGTTATAAATGTAGTGACAAAAATTAGATATGATGCCTTCAATGTAAAAATTACAGAATCTACGCTCTTATAAATCTAGGTTTATCAATGCCACGATCATACATAATAATACTTCCTGCTACAGCCACATTAATACTTAATTCGGATTTAAATTTGACTAAAAACTGTGATTTTTCGATAGCTATTTTGGATAATCCATGATCCTCGGCTCCTAGTAAATACACACAACGTTTTGGGTGGCTAAAAGCCTCTAGAGATTGGGCGTTATCTGTTAGCTCTACCCCTACCAACATTGCTCCTTTAGGCAGGTGTCGGTAAAAATCCTCAAAAGTATCGTAATGAAAATACGGCATGGCTTTTACCGCATTATGAGTATCACTAGCTTGTTTTGCATATCGATTACCTATTGTAAAAATAAAACTAGCTCCCATATTCTGTGCAGAACGCCATAATACACCAAGGTTCTCTGGTGTTTTACCATTTTGAATACCGATCCCAAAAAATTCATTCTCGAAATTATCAATCATAGGACAAAAATAGAAAAACTGAGATATAGTTCTGGGAACACAACTTAAAAACAAATTTAATTCTATTATACAATCCCCATTAACTAGTACCATATTTTATGTAAGCATTTTTTAGTTTAGTATCGTATTTATTCTTCTTATAACCAGATCCATTATATCCTTCGGCAAATCTTGCCCAGTTCTTTTCTATTATCCAATCTAGTAATTTTTTACCCTTAAAAGATGTAGCTTCTATAAATTTACCAAAAGCTTTAAGATGTTCTCTTTCATGATCATACATCTCTGAAACAAAATGGTCTACAGAAGAAAAACCTAAATTCGCATAATGAAATCCCATAATCTGAAAAGCCCCCCATGATGCAGAACTATAGGCCGCTTCATGGAAAGCTGGCTCATCAGACATCCCAGCAGCTTTTTCTAAACGATCATACTCTCCAGCTCCTCCTTTATAGTGTACTTTTGTCCATTTCTTATATAATACATTTTTGGTATATTCTGAAACATATTGAGATGGGGTTACTCCTCGTTTCTCTAATTCTTTCCAAAAAATATGGCCTTCAAACAAAATTCTAGGTCTACCAGATACCAAAAAGCCTTTTCCATTACTTTCTATTTCATTAACCGCTTTCACCATTGCTAATTCTAACCCAAACTGATCTGCAAAATCTTCGATATCTTGTTCAGATAAGAGTTTATCATTAAACGCAATAAAGTCATTTTTTACTTCAATAAGTTTAGACCAGGTTTTAAGCCCAACAATACCATCTATCACAAGGTTATGCTTGGCTTGAAAATCTCTGACAGCTGTATCTGTATCTTTTCCAAAAAAATTAGACACATATACTTGATATCCCAGTGTGGTTAGAATTTCTTCCAAAAAATGAACATCCTGTCCGTTCGAACGATACCGTATTGTTTTCATTTGTTTATATTTTATAGATTTTCTGTATTGAATCAACTTCTATTAAAACAGAAGGTAAGTATCAAAATAGTCTATAACTAAACGCAAAATTCTCTAAATATGTTTAGCAAAAACTGAATATCTGGAATATTGATTTTTATTTTCTCTAGCTATTAATAGATAGACATGCACATCTTTGTATAACCATAAGAGATGTCTACATCTAAATTTTGTAAGGGTAATTCTTATGAAGATACAAAAAACAGAGCCCTAAAGCCAATTTTAGCTTCACCATTTCATCACATTATCAAACACTTACATCTAATTTTACAGTAAATGATGTAGATCAAAAGCAACAAAAATTTTATAGAACCTGAAAAGATAAATTCATTAAACAATTAACCTACAGGTTACTAAAACACCTTTGTCTCTTATCTTATAAAGTATTAGAATATAAAATCACTAAGGGATGGTTTTATTTTACAAAAAACGAATTCTAGTTGAATCATTACGAATACTAAAAGTACATCCTCAAGAATAAGATAAGGAAGTACTTTTATACAAAATAGCCAACCTCAAAATAAGCTGTTATGAAAAATGTTGCCATAATCATTATTCTATTTCAAAGTTTTCAAGGTATCCACGCACAAAAAGTTTTTGCCGATACTCAAGAGTTTTTGGTAACTACCGAAATTATGGACCGTGGAGAAAAACACCCCTCATATGTTATTAATCTGGTTCGTTCGGGAGAAGAAAATTTAGATATAATATCTACTCTTACGATTGAAGACACAGAACTTTTTGAGGATATCTTTATAACTGCCTTAGAGAACCCTGGACTAGAAGGGGTCTCTAAGGTAATTAAGATGGAGGTCGAGTATCTAGCATGTTGTGCTCATGTAGAAGCATATTACTATATGCTTAAAGAAGATAATACAATTGTAGCATTGCCTGAACTTAAAAATGTGTATTGTGAAAATTCTGATAATGATTTTCAATACATATTTCCAAATCAGGAATACGGCATAAAAGATAACATATTACAAACACAAACATTTTACCAAACAACAACAACTAATACTAAATATGTAAACCTAAAACAAAGTTTTACCTGGAAAGATGGCATTGTTGGAGATTCAAAAACAACTGCTATCACTGGGTACTAATTATTAATCCTAACAGTAATCTCAATCTAATAAACAAAAAGGGGGAAACTTTTGTTTATTATACCGACCCGCCTTAACCGGTGGTGTCGGTTTTTTTTACATTTAAATCGATTATATCTCAGAAAAAAGCAGTTTGATTATATTTGTTACCAACCAGACAAATCTCTTGTGAACTTAAACTATAAATACATCTATCTTGTTTCTTTCCTGGTATTGAATATTATCGGCTCACTATCAGCACAAAACAATCAACTTAGAGCATATACTCTAGAAGATGGGCTACCTCAATCACAAGTCTATGATATTGTACAAGATAAAATAGGATACTTATGGTTAGGTACTCAAGGAGGAGGGCTCTCTAGGTTTAATGGCGAAGAGTTTAAAACCTGGAATGAAAATGATGGATTACAGTCAAACTACATTCATTCTCTTGCCTTTGTAAATGACAGTCTTTTTATCGGTACAAAAAATGGGCTTAGTATCAAGGTCAAGAATAAATTCACCAATATTGAAGGACCTCGAATTAACAAAATATGCCTAATAGGTAACAAGACCTATCTGGCCACCAATATTGGCATTTATGAATATCGAAAAAACCTGGGGTTAATTAAGATTAATCTTAATCCAAAAATCAATACCAGTATTATTAATGATATTGTTTTCGATGGTAAGCTATTCTGGGTTGCTACCAATAAAGGGCTTTGGAAACTAAATCACATTAAACAAGGTGCAAAAATTATAGAAAGACATAGCGCATATGATTTTACAGCGGCAATCTTTCATAATAACAAAGTATTTGCTGCTGCTTTTAATCAAGGGATTTTAGTACTAAACACCAATGCAAAAACATATGGTAACCAATGGATTCAAAAACCAGTTCGAGTAACAGATATTTCAATACATAGCAATAATGAGCTATGGTTTGCTACAGATAATGACGGAATTACCATACTTGATTTTAAAACGCATACCCTAAAAAAGAAAATTAATCGAAAAAACGGCTTGTCTGTTTCGTACACCCGAAAAAGTATTTTAGACCTTCAATCTAATATATGGATTGCTACATCTGGCGGAGGGTTTTATAAATATTTTCAGAATAATTTTACACACTATGACCAAAATACAGGACTAAAAGGTAATCGTGTATATGCTGTTCATAATGCAAAAAATGGTATATGGACATCCAATTCTGAAGCTGGAATGGTAAAAATCGATTCTACCGGGATTCATCATATACCTCAGGAAGAACGTTTATCTGATGTAAAAATCAAAACTATAACCAGTGATAACTCTGGAAACATATGGGCTGGTACAGAAGGTAAGGGAATTCTTTTTAAAGAGATTATGCAAGTTGATAGTATTGTTGTAGATACTATCAATAGCAAAGAATTAGATGAAGATCCAATTATAACTACTGACACGATTGCCATTACAGTTAGTAAAAATCACATTATTGACAGAGACAAAGGTTTATTATCAGATTGGATAAGAACTATACAAGTAATAGATAATACTGTTTGGGTTGCCTCGTATTCTGCCGGGATCTCCAGATTTATATACGACCCAAAAAAGAAACGTATAAGATCTTTAAAGAAATTTACCCAAAAAAGTGGTATTGAAGATTTGCAAATAAGAGACATGAAAAAAGATTCTCTTGGCAAAATCTGGTATGCTACTCAAAATGGGCATCTGGGGTATATTGAAAGAAATAAAGTTACGCACTTAGGCAATGTTTTAAATCAAAAGACGGCAATTAGCACATTACTTTTTCACAAAAACATATTATACCTCGGGACAGCAGGAAGAGGGATTTGGTGGTCTGATCTTGATCAGAAGATCACATTTAAAAAATTAAAAGGAAGAAAAAAACCCTATTCAGACAATATTTATCAAATGATATTTGATGACAAAAACAATCTATGGGCAGGGAGTGAACGAGGAGTTGATAGAATTGAGCTAAATCAATCAAATGATATTGTAGATGTTTTTCATTTTGGAAGAAATGATGGTTTCTTAGGGATTGAAACCTGTCTTAATGCTGTTACCAAAGATGATCATGGTAATCTATGGTTTGGAGCAATATACGGGCTAACCAAATATCAACCAACAGAAACTACTAAAGCTACAATCAAGCCTAGTATACATTTTGAAGATGTAGAAGTTGCGTATCGCAGTGTTGATTCTATACAGTTGGGAGCCTGGGTAAACAATAAACGTGTTCTTAAACTAAAACCAAATCAAACAGAATTATCATTTAGCTATAAAACTATTGATCTTGATCATCCTAATGATGTAGAATATCGATGGAGGTTAAACAATTCTGAATGGAGTCCCTGGTCATCAGATCACAAACAAAATCTTGCCGGATTAGCATATGGGCCACATTACTTTTCTGCACAATCCCGAAATTACAGATGGGAAGAAAGTGATCCTATTATGTTTCGTTTTTTTATTGATAGTCCTATCTATGAAAAAGCCTGGTTTCAATTAACTGTATTAGTAATAATCGTATTGATTTTAGGTGGATATGCATTATCTTACATCCGAAGAGTGAAACAAAAAAACCGGGAAGAACGTAACCGTCTACAAATGCAAAATCACTTACTATCATTAGAACAAAAAGCATTGCGTTTACAAATGAATCCTCATTTCATATTTAATGCGTTAAACGGTATAAAAGCGATGGGAACCAACAATCCCAATCGCATGAATACTACTATAAATACGTTTGCTACTTTATTAAGAGAAACTCTATACAACTCTAGAAAAGATCATATAACCCTAGATCAGGAAATACAGACCTTAAAACATTATATCGAAATAGAACAATTAATGGCCAGTAAACCATTTGTATATGATATTTCTATAGATTCTGATTTTGACCCCGAAGAAATTCTTATTCCGCCTATGTTAATCCAACCCTTTGTAGAAAATGCGGTTAGACATGGTATTTTAAAAGGAAGCAGAGATGGTGAGTTAAAAGTATTATTTCATACTAGCGAAGAACATTTACATTGCACTATATTAGATAATGGGCAAGGTATTTTCCAATCACAAAAGAACAAAACCAATACAGATCATCAATCTATGGCACTTACAGTGACCCGAGAACGACTTGAATCAATTTCAGGGAAGGATTCCTTACACATAAAAGAAATCCTCTTAAACGGCAATTCTGTGGCAGGAACAGAGATTACATTTAAAATACCATTACAAACCGACTATTAAAACAATTATGCTTACAGCAATTATCGTAGAAGACATGCCCGATGCACTTCAGCTTTTAAAAAGCGACTTAAAAGCGAATCATCCAGAAATAAAAGTAGTTGATACTGCCCAAAGTGTAGTTGAGGCAGCAAAATCATTACGCAATACACAACCTGATATTCTCTTTTTAGATATTATGCTCGGCGATGGTACTGGATTTGATATATTAGAAATATTCCCTGACCTAAAATCAAAGATCATTTTTGTTACAGCCAGTGATGAATTTGCTATCAGAGCTTTTAAATTTGCAGCTATTGATTATGTCTTAAAACCATATTCTAATGAAGAATTAGCTCAAGCTATTGCTCGGGCAAAAGAACAGATTCAACCCAACAAAGAACGTCTTAACATCCTAAAAGACACATTATCTGCACCAGAGCAAAAACCAGACAAAATCTCGCTACACACTCTCGACAAAATTATCATCGTAAATTTGGATGATATTATTCGTTGCGAATCTGATAGTAATAATACCATTTTCTACCTTCAGGATGGACAGAAAATTTTTGTAACCAAGACATTAAAATACTTTTCTGACATGCTTAAGAACTATCAATTTTTGCGAGTACACCAAAGTCACCTTGTTAATTTACAATGTATTAGCGCCTTTATTAAAACTGACGGAGGGTATCTTATGCTAAAAAACGGAGAAAACATCCCCGTTTCGGTACGAAAAAAAATAGAAGTAATGGAAATTCTAGATCGTTTGCATAGATAAATACTTACAGAGATCTCAAAAATTATTACCTCTACTCGACTATGCTTCTTTTTCGGTTTCCATATCTATCATATGGGCAACCGTTTTAATCAATCTGTTATGTTTGGTAACAAAAGGGTTTGTTTTATCCCATACGTAACCTGCTAAAACTGCACATATTTGTCTCTTGATTTCTGGGTTCTCTGGTTGATGGAAAAACAACTTTTGAAGATTTCCGGTGTACCATTCTTTTACATAGGACGCAAAAACATTAACGCCTCCTTTAATATATCCTGTATATTCCTCTTCCCAATCTACAGCTTCATCTTGCAATTCTTTAGCAACAAGTTTTGCTGCTAACAATGCAGATTCTGTAGCAAATGTAACTCCAGAAGAAAACACGGGATCTAAAAACTCTGCGCTATTTCCTGTTAACACATATCCTTTGCCGTACAATTGTTTTACAGATTTTGAATAATTTTTAATTGATATAGGATCAAACATAAAATCAACATTCTTAAAACGCTCATAGAAATAATCCGAACGCTGTAACATTTGTGTTAATTTCTCTGTAGCATTACCTTCGAATGAATCCAGAAATTCTGTTGGCCCTACATATCCTATACTAGTAACTCCATTAGAAAAAGGAATCACCCATAACCAGGTTTCTGTATCAATCACATCAAATGTAATAAGTGTCCCTTCGCCCCCTTCAGGTCTATTAATATCCTTAACATGTGTAAAAATTGAAGAGTGTTTTGGTAATTCAGATGGCTGTTCTAAATCTAAAAGTCTAGGTAGTACTCTTCCATAACCACTAGAATCTATAACATATTTTGCAGTAATAACACGATGTTTCCCTTCTTTATCTTTTATAGTCGTTTTTGAAATTTTCCCTTCAAAATCTACAGCAACCACTTCTTCTTCAAAACAGATATCTACTCCTCTATTAATAAGTTCTTTTGCCAGAGCCGAATCAAAATCTGCACGAGGTACTTGCCATGTCCAATCCCAACCTTCTGTATGCTTTTTACTAAAATCAAAATTACAAACCTTCTCTCCTTTAATAAATCGTGCTCCTGATTTCACTTCAAACTCACATGCTTTTAGGCAATCTAATAGTCCTACTTCTTCAAAATGATCCATACATCTTGGCAAAAGACTTTCTCCGATTACAAATCTTGGAAAAAGGCTCTTTTCAACAACTTTCACATTATAACCATTATTATGTAAATAAGAAGCTGCAACACATCCCGAAGGTCCCGCCCCTACTACTAAAACATCAATATTTTCATCATTCATAGCACTATTGTACTTATTAATTCCTTAATTATTATAAATTTGCAAACCAAAATAACTGTTTTATTTTTGGTTATTAAAATATTATTCATTAAAATTTTGAGCAAAATATAGATGCTAACACTAAAAGGGAAGATAGAAATACAGGACTTTTTCAACATTATATTTAAAGAAGAATCGATTGCAATAGACGAAAGTGTTCTAGCAACTGTAGAAGAAAGTTTTAATTTTTTAAAAGAATTTTCTGAAAATAAAATCATTTACGGTGTAAATACTGGTTTTGGGCCAATGGCACAATACAAAATAAACGACAAAGAAAGAAATCAACTACAATATAACTTAATAAGAAGTCATGCTTCGGGGACAGGAAATCCGATTCCTCCCATGTACGTAAAAGCAGCAATGTTAGCACGATTAAATACGCTTTGTCTAGGGTATTCTGGTGTGCATAAATCTGTTGTAGATGTTATGACATCTTTGATCAATAAAAATATTACTCCTCTTATTTATGAACATGGTGGTGTTGGTGCTAGTGGAGATTTGGTTCAATTAGCACATTTGGCCTTAACTCTTATTGGAGAGGGAGAAGTGTTTCATGAAGGAGAACAAAAAAACACAAAAGAAGTTTTTGAACAAGAAAATATCAACCCCATTACAATTGCTTTACGAGAAGGACTTGGCTTAATGAATGGTACATCTGTGATGACTGGGGTGGGATTAGTAAATACTATTTACACAAGAAGGCTATTAAACTGGATGATTACAGCTTCATGTGCAATTAATGAAATTGTAAAAGCATATGATGATCATTTATCACAAGAATTAAATCATGCAAAAAAGCATATAGGACAGCAACAAATTGCTAAACAAATGCGAGAGCATTTAGAAAGTAGTTCTTTAATTAGGAAAAGAGAAGAGTATCTATATACCGATCAAACTGAAGTAACTGTTTTTAAAGAGAAGGTTCAGGAATACTATTCATTACGTTGTGTTCCTCAAATATTAGGCCCAGTTTTAGATACTTTAAACAATATTGAAAAGATCCTAATAGAAGAAGTTAACTCTGCTAATGACAATCCTATTATCGATGTTAAAGAAAAACACGTATATCATGGAGGTAATTTTCATGGGGATTATGTTTCTTTAGAAATGGATAAGTTAAAAATTGTAGTTACAAAATTATCGATGTTGGCAGAACGTCAATTAAATTATTTGTTAAACTCTAAATTAAATGACATACTTCCTCCTTTTGTAAACCTTGCCAAACTAGGCTTAAACTTTGGAATGCAAGGAGTACAATTTACAGCAACATCTACTACAGCAGAAAACCAAATGCTATCAAACCCGATGTATGTGCATAGTATCCCCAATAACAATGACAATCAAGATATTGTAAGTATGGGAACAAATGCTGCTTTGATCACAAAAAAGGTTATAGAAAATGCTTTTGAAGTTGTTGCGATAGAACTAATAACTGTTGTTCAGGCAATAGAATATTTAGGCGTAAAAGATCAAGTTTCTACGAATACAAAAAAGATGTATGATGCCATACGAAATATAGTTCCTATATTTACAGAAGATGTTGTTATGTACCCCTATGTGAATCAAGTAAAAGATTTTATTATTAATAATGAAAACATAGAAGTGTGATGAAAACTAAACATTTTTTAATTTTTGTAATTTCTCTTTGTTCGTTACTAGGATCTGCTCAAGAACTAGCATTAGCAAAATTTGAAGGTAAATTTGGTTATCTTACAAAATCAGGTGACTGGCAAATACCCGCAACATTAGATGTTGCAAAAAACTTTTCTGAAGATCTAGCTGCTGCGAGAAAAGGTAAACTATGGGGATTTATAAACAGAAAAGGAGAATGGGTTATTGAACCTAATTTCGATAAAGTTAAAGCTTTTAGTTCTGGTATAGCTGTCGTTTTAAAAAATAAAGAATGGTTTTACATCAACACCAAAGGAGAGAAAGTCCTTACCAATATTGATTCTGACAAAATTTATGATTTTAAAGACGGTTTTGCTATCGTAAGAAAAGAAGATAAAGTAGGTTTTATCAATACCAAAGGAGAAACTACAGTAGCTCCAAAATTTTCGAAAGTATTCAATTTTAGAAATGGATATGCAAAAGTAAGAGAGGGTGAAAAATGGGGATTAATTGATCCTTCTGGTAATTACTTTGTAAAAACAACCTATGATGGTATAAGTAATGTCTACCATAATACAATTGTAGCTACTCAAGGCCTTCGTCATGGATTGATTATTAACGGAGAATTTAAAGAAGTATCAGGAGCTCAAAAAATATGGGATTTCTCTGTAAATGCAGAATATACTTATGCCAAAAAAAATGACAAAATAGGATTTATCAACAAAAATGGAGAATGGGTAGTTGAGCCTGCATATGATAAAGTAAGAGCTTTTAATAATGGATTAGCACCTGTGTTTAAAGATGGTAAATGGGGATATATTAACATTAGTGGCGAAACTGTAATTCCTTTTAAATTTAGAGATGCAGAAATATTTAGTGCCGATGGACTAGCACCTGTTAAAACTAAAAAACTTTGGGGGTTTGTAAATACTAAAGGAGAACTCGTTATAGAAGAAAAATATGAAATTACTGCTGGTGGTTTTTCTATTTTCAAAAAAAATGCACAAAAAGGTTTTGTAAATGGCTTAGCAAGAGTTAAACAAAAAAAATCTTGGTGTTATCTAAACACTAAAGGAGAAATACTTAAAAACTTGTGGTTTGAAAATTTAGAATTATTTAATTAATACTTATTAATCTTTATCTAAAATCGATTGAAATAACTATTACATCTTACAAATAAATGAAGTGTGCTTTAATAACAGGTGGCTCGAGGGGAATTGGAAAAGCAATTTGCGTACAACTCGCTAAAGACACCGATTATCATATATTAATTAATTACAATAGTAACGAAACTGCTGCAAAGCAAACTCTTACAGAAATAGAAGCCAATGGTGGAACTGCAGAAATTATTCAATTTAATGTAGTTGATGCTGATCAAGTAAAAACAAAATTAGATACCTGGCAAGAGAATAATAAAGACGCTATTATTGAAGTCATCATAAATAATGCGGGAATCACAAAGGATAACCTATTCATGTGGATGACCCAAAATGATTGGCAAAATGTTATTAACACCTCTCTTGATGGTTTTTATAATGTAACAAATCATTTAATTCAAAAATTATTACGAAACAGATACGGTAGAATTATAAATATTGCTTCTGTATCTGGAGTTAAGGGGACAGCTGGGCAAACTAATTATTCTGCCGCTAAAGGTGCTATAATCGGGGCTACAAAGGCTCTGGCACAAGAAATAGCAAAAAGAAATATCACAGTAAATGCTGTTGCTCCGGGGTTTATTAGAACTGACATGACCAATGAGTTGGATGAAAAAGAACTTAAAAAGTTAATTCCTGCCAATAGATTTGGAGAAGCCGAAGAAGTAGCGCATATCGTATCGTTTTTAGCCTCCAAAAAAGCTTCATATATTACAGGTGAAGTGATTAATATAAACGGCGGAATTTACTCGTAAATTAATTCTGAATATATGAGAAGAGTTGTAATCACAGGAATGGGTATATATTCTTGTATTGGTAAAAACCTGGAAGAAGTAAAAACATCATTATACAATGGGACATCTGGAATTGTTTTTGATGAAAAAAGAAAAGAATTCGGATATCGTTCTTGTTTAACAGGAATGGTAGCAGAACCAGAATTAAATAAATTACTTTCCCGAAGACAACGCATTAGTTTAGGGCAAGAAGGAACATATGCATATATAGCTACACTCGAAGCTTTAAAAAATGCAAATATAGATCAATCTTTCCTCGATCAAAATGAAGTTGGTATTCTTTACGGGAATGATAGTACTGCACAATCGGTTATTGAATCTGTAGAAAAGATCAGAGAAAAAAAAGATACCACATTAGTAGGTTCGGGGGCCATTTTTAGAGGGATGAACTCCTCTGTAACCATGAATCTCTCTACAATTTTTAAACTTAGGGGAATAAACTTCACTATTAGTGCGGCATGTGCCAGTGGCTCTCATGCTATCGGAATGGCATATCAGTTTATAAAAAGCGGATTACAAGACTGTATTGTTTGTGGAGGAGCTCAGGAAATAAACCAGCTTGCCATGGGAAGTTTTGATGGTTTAGGAGTATTCTCTACAAATACAGAACATCCAGAAAAAGCCTCTCGACCATTTGATACTAATCGCGATGGATTGGTCCCTAGTGGTGGATCTGCTACTCTTATCGTAGAAAGTTATGAATCAGCAGTCAAAAGAGGAGCAACAATTCTTGGAGAAATTATAGGGTATGGTTTTTCTTCAAACGGTGAACATATCTCTACTCCTAATGTTGATGGTCCATCTAGAGCTATGAAAAAAGCACTCCTGCAAGCAGATATTGAAACATCGGCCATAGATTATGTAAATGCACATGCAACCTCGACTCCTGTTGGAGATGCCAATGAAGCAAAAGCTATCTATAATGTTTTTGGAAAAAACGGACCATATGTAAGCTCTACAAAATCTATGACAGGGCATGAATGTTGGATGGCAGGAGCTAGTGAAGTGATCTATTCTATGCTCATGATGCAACATTCTTTTATTGCACCAAATATAAATTTGGAGCACCCAGATGATGATGCAGCAAAACTAAATTTGGTTAATAAAACTCTAGATAAAAAAATTGATGTATTTTTGTCTAATTCTTTTGGATTTGGGGGAACAAATTCCGCGTTAATAATAAAAAAATTTAATAAATAGAATATGGATAAAGAAGTTATTATTGAAAAGATAAACGACTTTCTTATTGATGAGTTTGAAGTAGAAGGGGAAAATATTTCTCCAGAAGCAAACTTAAAAGAGACTCTTGAGCTAGATAGCTTAGATTTTGTTGATCTTGTAGTAGCTGTAGAATCCAATTTTGGTGTAAAATTAATAGGCGAAGATTTTATAAATGTTGTAACACTTCAAAATTTTTACGATCTTATAGAGAATAAAATAAAATCGCTATAAACATATATGACTACTGAATGGAAAGGAAAGTCCAGAGGTACAGTATTTGGGTATAAAATATTTGTTTTCTTTATTAAAAAAGTTGGCTTAGGCTCTGCCTATTTTATTTTATACTTTGTTGCTGCATATTTTTGTTTTTTTGCCTTATCTAGTAGTAGATCTATATATTACTATTTAAATAAGAGACTTAAATACCCTAGATTTAAGAGTATTTTAAAAATATTCCAAAGCTATTATGTTTTTGGGCAGACCATTATTGATAAAGTAGCGATATCGTCAGGCCTTAGAGACAAATTTACTTATGAGTTTGATGGTGTAGAACTCATAAACGAAACCCTAAAGGAAAAAAAAGGAGGTATTCTTATTAGTGCACATCTTGGTAATTTTGAGATTGCTGAACATTTTTTTGGTGAGTTAGAAGAAAATGCTGCAATTAGCCTTTTAACTACAGACATAGAACATACTGCAATTAAGAATTACCTTGATAGCGTTACCTCTAAATCTAATATTAAATTTATTTTCATCAAAGAAGATCTTTCTCATATCTTTCAAATTAATGCTGCTTTGGCTAGAAATGAAATTGTATGCATTACAGGAGATCGTTATTTTGAAGGTTCTAAATATTTAACGCAAGATTTATTGGGGCAAGAAGCCAAGTTCCCTTCTGGGCCTTTTATGCTAGCCTCTAGATTAAAAGTACCTGTACTTTTTGTGTATGTTATGAAAGAAACGAATACACATTACCACCTTTATGCCAGAAAAGCTAAAGCAAAACATAGGGATGCCAAAGAGTTACTAAAAGAATACACAGAAAGCTTAAAATGGATGTTAGACAAATATCCATTACAATGGTTTAACTATTTCGACTTTTGGAATGTAAATAAGCAAGTAAAATGAAACATGTTTTAGCTATACATTATTCGCAGTCTGGACAGTTGACAGAAATTGTCAACAACATAGTTAACCCTATGGACTCTTCTGAAGAAATAAAGGTAACCCATCACAAAATTGAAATGGAAAAACCTTACCCTTTTCCGTGGAATAGAAAAGCTTTTTTTGGTGTTTTCCCAGAAGCATTTCTTCAGATACCAGAAAAATTCAAACCAATTCCTTCAGAAATAACAAATCAAAAATATGATTTAGTATTACTTGGCTATCAAGTCTGGTATCTAACACCTTCTATTCCTA
This sequence comes from Aquimarina sp. EL_43, assembly GCF_943422735.1. Taxonomy (NCBI): domain Bacteria; kingdom Pseudomonadati; phylum Bacteroidota; class Flavobacteriia; order Flavobacteriales; family Flavobacteriaceae; genus Aquimarina; species Aquimarina sp. EL_43. Next base: position 610,926 of record NZ_CALSBR010000001.1, read on the forward strand.
TTAATTCTTTTTTAAAGTCAGAAAGTGCAAAAAAAATACTAGATAACACACCTGTGATTACCGTAATTGGATGTAGAAATATGTGGATTAAGGCACAAGAAAAAATGAAGATCCTTCTAGCATCTTGTAATGCAAAACTGGTAGGAAACATTGTCTTGGCAGATAGACACATTAATCACATAAGTGTAATAACCATAAAACACTGGATGTTTAAAGGAAAAAAAAGTCGGTTTTTAGGTTTTTTTCCTAAACCAGGGGTTTCTGATAAAGATATAAAGAATGTAGTGAAATTTGCTCCACCTATAAAAGATGCATTGCTCACTAGTAATTTTTCAGAATTACAAAAAAAATTGGTACAATTAGGTGCAGTAAAAATTAAATCATTTTTAGTTTTAGTAGACAAGCGAGGCAATATTATATTTTCAAAATTAGCCAACTTAGCTTACAAAAAAGGAAAAACAAGTAAGACAGGGCGTAAAAATCTTCTTGTTTTTTTTAATTATTACTTGTTATTTGCAATTTGGATTATAGCACCACTAGTTTTTATTGTATTTTTGACTGCTTATATTTTTATGTATAAAAAAATTAGCAGAGAAAAAAAATATTATTCATCTGTTGATACAAAAAATAATTAATGAAAGACGTATACATTACCAGAATATCAAAGTTTTTACCTAACGACCCAATCGACAATGATCAGATGGAAGAGAGATTAGGCATCATAGATGGAAAAGTATCAAAAGGCCGAAGAATTGTTTTACGAAATAATCAAATAAAAACCAGATATTATGCAATTGATAATGATGGAAATATAACACACAATAATGCACAGCTTACTAAAGAAGCTATAGAGCTTTTGTGTGACGAAAGTTTTACTACAGAAAATATTGAATTATTATCTTGTGGTACAGGGAGTCCTGATCAAATACTACCATCACATGCTGCAATGGTTCATGGGTTTTTAAAAAACGGAAATGTAGAAATTAACTCCCCTTCGGGTGCCTGTTGCTCTGGTATGAGTGCTTTAAAATTTGGTTATCTAGCAATTAAATCAGGACAAAATACTAATGCCGTTTGCACAGGATCTGAACGAGCATCTTCGTGGATGAAATCAGATGTTTTTAAAAACGAAATAGAGCATCTAAAAAAATTAGAAGAAACACCAATTCTAGCTTTTAATAAGGACTTCTTACGTTGGATGTTATCTGATGGTGCTGGAGCCTTTCTTTTAGAAGATCAACCTAATGGTAATCTTCCTTTAAAGATTGAATGGATGGATGCTTATTCTTATGCACATGAGATAGAAGCATGCATGTATGCAGGAGGAGACAAACTAGAAAATGGAGAACTTAAACCGTGGAGCGAGTACCCATCAGAAGAATGGGCACAAAAATCTTTATTTGCGATAAAGCAAGATGTTAAATTGTTATCTGAAAATATTCTAAAAAAGGCTGTAGAAACCTTAGTTAAAGTATTTGAAAAACATGATGATATTAAACCAGAAGACATAACATATTATTTACCACATATTTCTTCATACTATTTTAAAGATGACTTATATGAAGCCATGAAAAACAGAGGTGTAGAAATACCTTGGGAAAATTGGTTTATTAATTTAAGTACAGTAGGAAATGTTGGCGCTGGTTCTATTTATATTGTGCTAGAAGAATTAGTAAATACTGGAAAATTAAAAAAAGGAAATAAAATTTTACTTTCTGTACCAGAAAGCTCCCGTTTTTCATATTCGGTGGCGCTTTTAACCGTTTGCTAAAATGAAAAACACAAAATTTCCTATTAGAAATATTAAACACTTAATACCTCAAAAAGAACCTTTTGAGATGGTAGATACTTTGCTGGGTTTTTCAGAGACAAGTGTTGCATCCTCTTTTAAAATTACAGAAAACAACCTTTTTTTAAAAGATAATTTATTTTTAGAACCTGGAATTATAGAAAATATGGCACAAACTGTGGCATTACATACAGGTTACGATTATTTTCTTAAAAACGAACCTGCTCCTACAGGCTATATTGGGTCAATAAAAAAAGTAGAAGTTTTTTATCTTCCAAAAATAAATGAGACTATAACTACCAAGGCCGAAATTTTACACGAATTTATGGGAGTTACCATGGTTAAAATCGAAGTATTTAACGCCAAAAAAGAAGTAATTGCTTCTGGGCAAATGAAAACAGTTATTGCTAGTTAATGGATAAAGTCAAAACATTAGATATTGCTAAATTCCTGCCACACCGAACTCCTTTTTTAATGGTAGACAAAGTGTTATCTATTGACGACGAACATGTAGCAACTTCGTTTACTATAAAATCAGACTGCATTTTTGTTAGCGATACTATTTTTAACGAAATTGGTATGGTAGAGAATGCCGCTCAAACCTGTTCTTCGATCGTTGGTAAAAGTTATTTTGAAGACGATGACCTAGAAGGTGAAGGCACAAAACTTATTGGTTTTATTAGCGCAATAAAAAAAGTACAAGTGTATAGTTGTCCTACCGTAGGAGAGACAATAGTCTCTAAAGCTGTTTTAAAATCCCGATTTGACACTGAGCAATATAGCATGTGTACATTAGAGTGCACCATTCATGAAGCAGATAAAGAATTATTATCTTGTGAAATGAATTTATTTATTCAAGAAATGAAATAGGTGTACTATGAAAAAAAGTGAAGTTCCACAAGATAAAGGTAGTTTAAAGTCTGCAAATTTTAAAGAACTATGTTATGCTGTTAATGAAAATGGAGAGTATACAACTGCAGGTAGTAGTGGGTGGACTCCTAAGACCATTGCATTAAACAATGCGCTACAGGAAATAAACGAACGTGTAGAAAAAGCTAAAATTAAAGTTTTAAATAACCAGACAAGCCCTATAGAATATTATATGGAGCTACATAAAATGGATGTTACTATTTTAGCTAGTTATGTCGGTCTATGGAAATGGCGCGTTAAAAGACACTTTAAACCAAAAGTGTTTCAAAAACTATCTCAAAAAAAATTACAAAAATACGCTGACGTTTTCGAAATCACAGTTGATCAATTAAAACACATTGAACATGGAAATTAACTTTACGCATCATCAATCTGCACACTGCGAAAATGGTGTTGTGTCTAATTTAATGAAACATAATGGCTTCAATGTTAGCGAACCCATGGTCTTTGGTATTGGATCTGGTTTATTGTTTTGTTACATCCCATTTTTGATGGTAAATCATGCTCCTGCTCTAACTTATAGAGCAATGCCTGGCTTTATCTTTAAGCGATTTGCAAAAAGAGTCGGCATAAAAATAAAACGAGAAAAATTTAAAAACCCTCAGAATGCTAAAGCACGTTTAGATGAAAATCTTAACAAAAATAATCCTGTAGGGCTTCAAGTTGGGGTATATAATCTAGTGTATTTTCCTGATGAATATCGTTTTCATTTTAACGCTCACAACTTAGTTGTTTACGGAAAAAAAGAAGATTCGTATCTAATCAGCGATCCAGTAATGGAAACTGTTACAACTTTAACAGCAAAAGAGCTAGAAAAAGTACGTTTTGCTAAAGGTGCTTTTGCTCCCAAAGGACATATGTATTATCCTATCGATTTCCCTAAGGAGTTAGCTTTAGAAAAAGCTATAGTAAAAGGAATTAAACAAACCTGTAGAGAAATGCTTGCTCCAGTACCTATAGTTGGAGTTAAAGGAATTCGAACGGTGGCTAAATTAATTCGCAAATGGCCAAAAAAGAAAGGTACAAAAGTGGCCAATCACTATTTAGGACAAGTGGTTAGAATGCAAGAAGAAATAGGAACCGGAGGCGGTGGTTTTAGGTATATCTATGCTGCATTCTTACAAGAAGCCGGTAAAGTATTAAAGAATGATACATTAATCGAGTTGTCTACAGAAATGACTTCAATTGGTGATTCGTGGAGGGATTTTGCTTTAGATGCTTCTCGTATATATAAAAACCGAAGCGCAAAAGATGATGCATATAACGATGTTGCCATGCAACTAGAAGATATAGCAAATCGAGAAGAAGTTTTCTTTAAAAAATTAAAGAAAGCGATTTAACAGCAAAAAAGCATGATTAAAATTGAACAATTATCTAAAAAATATAAAGGTGCAGATGCATATTCTGTATCAGATTTAGATTTGTTTATCGATGAAAAAGAAATTTTTGGATTACTTGGTCCAAATGGAGCCGGAAAAACTACACTAATTTCGTTGTTATGCTCTTTAATAAAACCTACATCAGGATCATTTACTATAGACGGTTTAACGTATAAAAACCCTAATCAATTAAAACAACTAATTGGTATCGTACCACAAGAATATGCTTTATACCCTTCGTTGACTGCTAGTGAAAATCTTAAGTATTTTGGCAGTATGTATGGTTTAAAAGGGCAGCTACTAAAATCTAAAATAAGTCAGGCCATTGAAACATTGGGTTTATCAAAGTTTGCGAATAAAAAAGTGAATACGTTTTCTGGAGGAATGAAACGTCGTATTAATTTAATCGCTAGTATATTACACGAACCCAAAGTATTATTTTTAGACGAACCAACTGTTGGGGTAGATGTGCAATCTAAAAATGTAATTATCCAATACTTACAACTGTTAAATAAAAAAGGAACTACGATTATTTATACATCACATCATTTAAATGAAGCTGAAGATTTTTGTACCAAAGTAGCTATTATAGATCATGGAAAAATAATATCTCAAGGACAGCCACAAGAATTAATTTCTAATCAAGAAAATGCAAATAACCTTGAAGATGTATTTTTAGCCTTAACCGGGAAAGCATTAAGAGATCATGCATAAATTATGGGCTTCTACATATAAAGAGTTTTTATTGCTTACCAGGGATATTGGAGGTATTGCTATTTTATTTGTAATGCCAATTGTATTAATCATTACGATAACAATAATTCAAGACAGCAGCTTTAAAACGATTAGTGATACTAAAATCCCAATACTTCTTGTAAATAATGATAGTGGTCATGTTTCTGAAACTATAATTAGCAGCTTAACAGAGTCCAATACTTTTCAGGTCATTCAAAAAGATAGTGAGCAAGAAGCCAGGGATCAGGTATTTAAAGGAAATTATCAACTAGCCATAATCATTCCAGAAAAGTTATCATCAGACTTAGAGAAAAAAATCAATCAGAATGTAGAAGGTATTTTATCAAAGTTTGGTCTAGAAGAAGAAAAAGAAGTTGAACCAGAAGAAACTATTTTAAACAAAGAGGTTAGGCTATATTTTGACCCTGCAACTCAACTAACTTTTAAAAGTTCTGTAAAAAATGGTATTGATAAAATGATTTCTAAAATAGAAACACAATCTATATACAAAGCTTTTCGTGAACAAGTTGCAGAAGACGATACCGAGGTTATTTTTGAGACAGACAATTTTATCAGTTTTAAAGAAATAGTCCCAAAACAAGGAGACAAAGAGATTATTCCGAATTCTGCACAGCATAATGTACCTGCCTGGACATTATTTGCTATCTTTTTTATTATAGTACCTCTATCTATAAATATTGTAAAAGAAAAAAACCAGGGAACTTTTGTACGATTAAGAACAAACCCTGTATCCTATGCAATAGTATTAGGAGGAAAAACTACGGTATATCTGGTTGTTTGTCTCATACAATTTACTTTAATGTTAGCCATAGGGGTGTTTTTATTTCCTAAACTAGGTTTACCAACATTAGATGTATCCGGAAGAATAGTAAACCTATTTATTGTAGCTTTTTTTGCGGGCTTGGCTGCAATAGGACTAGGATTATTATTAGGAACCATTGCAAAAACGCAAGAACAATCTGCTCCGTTTGGAGCAACTTTTGTGGTTATTCTAGCTGCTTTAGGAGGTGTTTGGGTACCTGTTTTTGTGATGCCAAAATTCATGCAGTTGTTGTCAAATATTTCGCCAATGAATTGGGGTTTAAATGCCTTCTATGATGTATTTTTGCGAAATGCCAGCTTTATAGAAATTGTTCCAGAAATAATATTACTTTTATTATTTTTTATAATAACAGCTTTAATTTCTATTGTTTATAATGAAAAGAAAAATGCAGTCTAAAAATAACAAAGAAATAAGTTTTACCAGTCAGGTTAGAGTACGTTTTGTAGAAACTGATCCTTTAGGAATTGTTTGGCATGGTAATTATATTCAATATTTTGAAGATGGTAGGGAAGCTTTTGGAAGACATCATGGTATTTCTTATTTAGATCAAAAAAAATTTGGTTATGCAACACCAATCGTAAAATCTAGTACAGAACACAAACTACCTTTACGATACGGAGATATTGCTACCATAAAAACAATTTATGTAGATAGTCCTGCTGCTAAAATGATTTTTAGATATGAAATTTACAACCAAAATCATAAATTAGTCTGCACAGGAGAAACCGTACAAGTGTTTGTTGAAGATATAGGAAATGGTGACTTATCACTAACTATTCCACCTTTCTTTATCAAATGGAAACAAAAAGAGGGCCTTATAAAATTGGATGAGTAAGATTTACGCTTCATATAATAATATAATATCATCGCTTGGCTTTGACAGCGAGACTGTTGTACAGAATATTCATAACGAGAATTCGGGCTTACGGCTTGTTGATGACAAAAATCTATTACCCAGTCCATTTTATTCTTCAATTATAAACACCGAAGATTTAGCTGCTAGTTTTAAGCAATTAAATAATGAAGGGCAGTTCACCCGTTTAGAACAGATGATGATTTCTTCATTAAGCCAGGTTATCAAAGCATCTAAAACCCCCTTAACAAATCGTGTTGGACTTATCATATCTACAACCAAAGGCAATATCGATGTCTTAAATAAAAACAATGGATTTCAAAAAGAGCGAGCTTATTTAAGCACTCTAGGAAAAGTAATTAAAGAAACTTTAGGTTTTAAAAATGATGCTATTGTTGTTTCTAATGCATGTGTTTCCGGAATCTTATCTATTGCCATTGCAAAACGCTATATTAACCATGGCACCTATGATGATGTTTTTATTGTTAGCGGAGATATGGTAAGTGAATTTATAGTAACCGGTTTCAATTCGTTTCAAGCACTAAGTGATGAGCCTTGTAAGCCTTATGATAAAGATAGAAAAGGGGTTAATATCGGAGAAGTTGCTGCCAGTATTTTAATTACTAATACTAAAAAAAGATTATCAAAAGAAGCCGTTGTTATTTTGGGTGAAGGCTCGTGTAACGATGCGAATCATATTTCTGGACCTTCCCGAACTGGTGAAGGTTTGTATCGAAGTGTACAATCTGCTTTTAAAGAAGGGAATGTTACTCATACCGACATTGATTACATTTCGGCCCATGGAACAGCAACACTATTTAATGATGAAACAGAATCAATTGCATTTAACAGGCTTAATTTAGGTAAAGTACCTTTAAATAGTTTAAAAGGCTATTTTGGTCATACATTGGGAGCCTCGGGATTAGTTGAAACTATTGTAGGAATGTATTCATTGCAAAAGAATACGCTATACACCTCATTAGGTTTTAAAGAACCCGGTACCTCAAAGCCTTTAAATATTATTACAAAAACCACCCCAAAACAATTAGATATTTTCCTAAAAACCGCCTCTGGATTTGGAGGCTGTAATACAGCAGTTGTATTCCAAAAAATAAAATAACTTATATTTATAAACGTATGTCAGTTCAAACTATAAAAGCTATAGACGCAATTCAGGAAGCACAAAAAATAGCTTTTGCACCTTTCGTTTTTCAAGCAACAATTTCATTAAGAAAGCTTGGGGTTTTAGATCTTATTTTTGATAGAAGGAAAAAAGGAGGAATCACATTAGAGGATATTTCTAAAGAATTATCTATTAGCAATTATGGTATTGGTGTTTTATTAGAAATTGCCGAAAGCTCTAATATTGTTAGTAAAAATGAGAATGACACTTATGAATTAACTAATATTGGTTATTTTTTAAATTATAACAAAACGGTTGATGTTAATATCAACTTCACTAATGATGTTTGCTATAAAGGATTATATCATTTAAACGATTCTATTAAAGAAGGGAAACCCGAAGGGTTAAAAGAATTAGGAAATTGGGACACCATATATGAAGGTCTATCACAATTAGATCCAGAAATACAAAAATCCTGGTTTGAGTTCGATCATCATTATTCTGATGATATATTTCAGGATGCATTAGAAATAGTCTTCAGAAAAAAACCAAAATTGATATTTGATATTGGTGCAAACACAGGAAAATTTGCTATTAGCTGTTGTAACTATAATGATGATGTATCGATAAAAATGATTGATCTACCTGGTCAATTAAAAAAAGCGCTTGCTGCTGTAAAAAATAATCAATTTGAAAACCGTGTCACTGGCCATGAAATAGACTGGCTATCTGAAAATCCAAAAATCCCAACCGGAGCAGATACCATATGGATGTGTCAGTTTTTAGATTGTTTTTCTAAAGATGAAATCCTAAAAATATTAAAAGTTTGTGTCAAATCTATGGATGATAACACCGAGCTATTAATTATGGAAACATATACAGACAGGCAAAAATTTGATAATGCTAAATTTATTCTAGAAGCCACATCATTGTATTTTACGGTGCTGGCAAATGGAAATAGTAAAATGTATAAAGCTACCGAATTAATCGAATTGGTAAACGAAGCTGGATTAACAATAAAAGAAGATTTGGCTGTAGGAGAATACCATACCATATTTGTCTGTAAAAAAAAGTAGTCGATTAATGGAGTCTGAATTTTACATAAAATCATTCTGTCATATAAAAGACAATAAAGTTTCTTTAAACGGAACCGTTATATACAACGATAATGATACTTTAGAATTTTTAGAATTTATAAAAGCAGCGTACAGAAGTTTTGATACTAAATATCCTAAATTCTTTAAAATGGATGGATTAAGTAAGCTTGCTTTTTTGGCATCAGATCTTATCCTGCAAGAAGAAAAATTAAATATAGAAGACGAAAATAACATTGCTATTGTATTTTCAAATAAATCATCTAGTTTAGATACCGATGAAAAACATCAGGAATCTATCCAAAATAAAGACAATTACTATCCAAGTCCTGCTGTTTTTGTTTATACATTACCCAATATCTGTATTGGTGAGATTAGTATAAGATATAAACTTCATTCTGAAAATAGTTTTTTTATCTTTGACAGCTTTAATGCCGAATATTTATCAGACTATACCAATAGTCTATTATCAGCAAACAAAGCTAATGAAGCACTTTGTGGTTGGGTAGAATTTGATGGAGTAGCATATGACGCATTTTTATATCTGGTTTCTAGAGAAGGAACCACAATACATACTAAACAAAATATAGTAAATTTATATAATACATAATATGGAGGTTTTAAAACAAGAACTAAAGGAAAACATTATTGAGCAATTAAATCTTGAAGATATTGCTGTTGAAGATATTGCTGATGACGATATTCTTTTTGGTGATGGTTTAGGTTTAGACTCAATTGATGCATTAGAATTAATTGTAATGTTAGATAAAAACTACGGTATTAAATTAACCGACCCTAAAGAAGGACGTGAAATTTTTGCATCTATAGAAGTAATGGCAAAATACATTTCTGAACATAGAACAAAATAAATTTTATTTATATTTAAATGAGTAAAGGTGTTGCTATAACCGGAATGGGAATAATTTCTGCTATCGGAAACAATGTTGCAGAAAATTACCAATCACTTATTAATGGTAAAAAAGGAATTTCTAGAGTTTCTAAAATTAATACCATTCATAAAGATGATATCATGGTTGGTGAAATTGCATCTACAAATCTGGAGTTAGAACAACAATTGGGTCTAACTCCTGATAACAATTACTCAAGAACGGCTTTATTAGGTGCTATTGCTGCTAAGCAGGCAATACAAGATGCTAGAATTTCTGATATCAATGCCTTTAAAACAGGATTAGTTTCGGCAACCAGTGTTGGTGGGATGGATATGACAGAAACGTATTATTATGATTATCTTGAAAATAAAAGCACTCAAAAATATATCGAAGGCCACCATGCCGGAGATTCTACTCAAAAAATTGCAGAACAGTTAGGGATCGAAAAAAGCCTGGTAACTACAATAAGTACAGCTTGTTCTTCTGCTGCAAATGCTATAATGCTTGGTGCCCGATTGATTAAGTCGGGAAAACTAGACAGGGTTATTGTGGGTGGTTCTGATTGTTTGTCTAAGTTTACCATTAACGGGTTTAAAACTTTAATGATCTTATCTGACACGTATAACACTCCTTTTGATGAAAATAGAAAAGGACTTAATCTAGGTGAAGCTGCGGCTTTCTTAGTATTAGAATCTGATAAAGTTATTGCTGCAGAAAAAAAAGAAGTACTGGGATATGTTAAAGGATATGGCAATGCAAATGATGCCTATCATCAAACTGCATCTTCAGAAAATGGAGATGGAGCAACTTTGGCAATGCAAAAAGCTTTAAAAGTTGCAGCATACACAGCAAATGATATTGATTACATTAATGCGCACGGGACAGCAACGGGAAATAATGATTTATCTGAAGGACGTGCTATTCTAAGAGTTTTTGGTGAAGAAATTCCCGATTTTAGTTCTACAAAAGCATACACAGGACACACCTTGGCGGCTGCAGGAGCTATCGAAGCTGTTTATGCGGTATTAGCGCTTCAACATAATATCATTTATCCTAATCTCAATTTTAAAACTCAGATGAAAGAGTTTGATATTACACCACAATTAGAACTCAAAGAAAAAGAATTGCACACGGTGTTGTCTAATTCCTTAGGTTTTGGAGGTAATTGTTCTACGATAATTTTTTCAAAAGAACAATAACAAAATTGTAAACAAAGAGGGTAATACCCAATATGCAAAAAACTGTTTAATTAAAGAGATATGAGTGCAGTCTATATAACCGGTATCGGGTCTATTTCATCTCAAAAAACTTATGACAATACCGAGTTTTTGAAAGAAATCAATACCTATACAGATAATGTGATTTCTGTGGTTAATCCCAATTATAAAGAATATATTCCCCCTGCTGCAGCACGTAGAATGGCAAAAGGCATTAAAATGGGAGTGGTTGCCTCTAGAATCGCATTGGCAGACGCAAACATAGACAATGTTGATGCTATTATCACAGGAACAGGAATGGGATGTGTTAGGGATTCTGAAAAATTTGTTAGTGCAATTATAGATAATAACGAGCAATACCTCACTCCTACTTCATTTATACAATCAACTCATAATACGGTTGGCGGACAAATCGCTCTGGGGCTTCAGTGTAAAGGTTACAATTTTACATATGTACATGCAAGCGTATCTTTTGAATCGGCATTATTAGATGCCCAATTACAACTAGAAAATGATGAAGCCAATACTATTCTAATCGGAGGTGTTGATGAGCATGGTGATCATACTATTACGATTCACAAGCTTATTAATCATATTAAATCAGAAAAAACCGATTCTACCAAGGTATTGGACTCTAAAACAGAAGGTGCAATATTTGGAGAAGGTGCAAATTTCTTTGTCGTATCAAATCAAAAACAAGACTCGAGCTATGCCCAGGTTATAGCAGTACAAACCTATAATACATTATCTGAAACCGAAGTCTCTCATGCAGCTCAACTATTTTTAGAGGATAATAACTTAGGTATTGACGATATAGATGCTATTGTATTAGGAAATAATGGAGATGTAAAATACGATACATTTTACAATGAGTTAAGTTCAAACCTATTTAAAGATACACAACAAGTATATTATAAACATTTATCTGGTGAATTTAATACCGCATCGTCTTTTGGAGTATGGTTAGCTTCAAAAATCCTGAAAACACAAGAGTTACCAGAAGTAGTTCGGTTAAATAAAAAATCAACATCAAACTTTACTACTGTTTTATTATACAATCAATATAGAGGAGAAAATCATAGTTTCACTTTACTGCGTAAATGCTAAATTTTAAATACGTAAATAGAATAACAGCGCTCATTTTTTTGGTTTTACATATAACCAATTACTCATTAGAAATACCGATATGGTTTTATTTCTTATTGGGTTTTATATGGTTACTTATTACAATGGCTGGTTCTGGACTTATACAGTGGAATTACCATTTTACATCTCTTAATGCAAATAAGAATATAAAAAGTAATCAAGTGGCCATTACTTTTGATGATGGGCCGAACCCCGAATTTACACCTCAAGTCTTAAAACTCTTAAAGCAATATAATGCAAAAGCTACCTTTTTCTGTATTGGCAAGCATATTGAGGCTTATCCCGAATTAGTTAAAGAGAGTATTAAACAAGGGCATGTTATTGGCAATCACACATATTCACACCCTAATTCTTTTGGCTTTTTAAAAACAGAAGATGTAATTTCAGAATTACAACAAACCAATGCTGTAGTAAAAAAAGTAACAGGGTTAACTATGCGGCTTTACAGACCTGCTTTTGGAGTAACAAATCCAAGAATTAAAAAAGCATTAAAAGTAACAGGTTTACAATCTATCGGATGGAATGTTAGATCCCTGGATACGACATCCAGAAGTTCGGATAAAGTACTAAGGCGAATAACAAAAAAGCTTTCTAAAGGTGATGTTATTTTACTTCACGACACAAGTTTAAAAACAATTATTGTTTTGGAACAGTTATTGTTATTTTTACAACAACAAAATATAGAATCGATTACTATAGATTCTTTATTTAAGATAAAAGCATATGCCTAAAATTGTTTATTTACTACTATTTATAGTTACTACGCTATCTGCCCAAACCAAAATGAGCACTATAGAAGCCAAAGCTTTAAAAACAAAAGTAAAAGCTCTTGCTACCACAACAAAAACTATTTCGAGTGATTTTACGCAGTACAAACACATGGATTTTTTGTCGAATGATATTATCACAACAGGAAAACTGGCTTTTAAAACACCTAGTATTGTAAAGTGGGAATATGTAGAACCTTTTAAATATTCTGTGTTATTTAAAAACAAAACACTATACATTAATAATGAAGGCAATAAAAGCAACATTGATATTGGATCTAGCGAGCAGTTTAAACAATTAAACAAGCTTATTATTAATAGTGTTAAAGGGGATATGTTTAATGATGATGAGTTTAGTATCAGTTATTATAAAAACAAAGGTAATAGCGAAGTACATTTTAACCCCAAAGACAAAAAATTTGAAAAATTTATTAAAGCATTTCATATTACATTTAATTCTAAAGGTGATGTTATTGAAGTAAAAATGATAGAGCCTTCAAATGATTATACCAGAATAGTATTTAGCAATAGAGTCTTAAACACACCCTTGGCAGATGAGATATTTGCTCATTAGTTTTTGTTTTATATGTATAGGATGTGCTTCCTATCCTAAGAAAAATAATTTCATTAAAGGAGAAGCATCTGATATAGAAGTAAGAAGTTTATATTTTTCAGATAAGACGCAAGATTATGTGTATAAAGCAAATATTGATGTTTACAAAAAACATTTTGGTGGGATTTTTATTGTAAAAAAGATTGAAGATAATAATCACCGTATTGTCTTTACTACAGAAATGGGAAATAAAATTTTTGACTTTTCATTTATTAACGAAAGCTTTACCGTAAATTACATCTTAGAAGACTTCAATAAAAAGATTTTAATAAACATTTTAAAAAAAGATTTTAAAGCATTGATTGAAGAAACTCCTACCCTTTTAAATACATTTTCACATCAAAACGATGTTGTTTTTGAAACTGAAATTAATAACGATAAACATTATTATTACAATACAAATAACGTAATACATAAAATTGTTAGAACTGGGAATAGAAAAGAAAAAGTAGTTTTTACATTTTCAGAAATTAGTGATACTATTGCAAATCTAATTACGATTGAGCATAAGAATTTAAAGCTCAAAATTAATTTAAAATCGATTCAAAAATGAGAAATCTTTTATTGATCATAACCTTTCTTGGTGTTTTTGGAGCTACCTCTGCACAAAACAAGACATCTTTTGGATTAAGAGGTGGAGCTAATATTTCGGATCTTTCTAATGCTAATTTAGAACCTAAAGCAGGGGTTTACATCGGAGCTTTTTTACATTTCAGATTCTCAGAGCTATATGCTCTTCAACCCGAAGTGGGATATTCTAACCAAGGAGGTAATAACAAATTTTCAAATGGAGATGATCTCGAAATCCATTACGTTTCAATATCTGCTACTAATAAATTTTTTGTTAGAAATACAGGATTACATTTGATCATTGCACCAAGTCTTGATTTTGATTTTGACGATACCCCGGTAAGTCTTGTAAACAGAGAAGAAGGTAATGACATTACCTTTGTAGACCTTTCTATTGCAGCAGGTCTTGGTTATGAATTTAAAAACGGAATTGCTATAGAAGCTAGATATAAGCATGGCACACTAGATGTATTTTCTGGTGATTTCCATGACTTTTCAACACAATCTATATACGAAGAAAAAAATCAATTTAATCGCGTTTTTCAAATTGGCCTATCGTATAGATTTAATTTCTAATTACATATGTTACTAAAAGATTTTTACACCGCAAATACATTAGAGACTGTTGAAAATATGTCGACAGCTACTATTACCATCAACAAAAACCATGAGATTTTCAAAGGGCATTTTCCGGGAAACCCTGTAACACCAGGTGTTTGCATGATGCAAATCATAAAAGAATTAACAGAAGGTATTGTAGATAAAAAACTATTTATGCAATCCTCTAGTAATATTAAATTTATGGCTATTATAAATCCGGAAAAAAACCCAGATTTAATTTTAACTTTAGATATTACCCAAACAGATGATACTTATAAAGTAAAAAATGTAACTACATTTGAGGATACAGTTGCTTTAAAATTAACAGCTAATTTTAAAACACAATAAATCTAAACATGAAACGAACATTAAAAATATTTTAATTTTTTAATGAGAGAATGTAGTGCATACATATGTTCTTAATTTTATAATTAATATATTATCAAATAATTACCAAAACCTAAACGTGTGAAATTTTTGATTGCATTCATATCATTATTATCTTTTACTATGCTATCGATAGATTTGGATACCATACGAATTGCATATAAAGAAGCTGCTCATGACAAAACAAAAGTAGCTGCACTTAATGAGCAACTTGCACCTGTAAATAAAGAAGATGATATTGTTTTGGTGGCTTATAAAGGAGCTGCTATTACACTGCAGGCGAAGTATGAAAAAAGTATAAAAGAAAAAAAACGACTGTTTATAGAAGGAGTTTCATATATCGAATTTGCTATAGAGAAATCACCAAATGCTGTCGAACCTCGTTTTATACGTATAGGAATCCAAGAAAATACTCCTAAATTGCTAAAATATAAATCCAATATAAAAGAAGATAAATTATTTCTGCTTAAACAATACAAGACGATAAAACCGAAAATTTTAAAAAAGCATATCGGTGAGTATATTTTGCAATCGAAAGCTTTTAGTGATGAAGAAAAAGCAGTAATTTTAGTTCCTTAAAAATTGAAACACTTCAATTGAGTGATAAAAGAGTTTACAAAACAAAAAATCGACCTATTTAACGTATGTGTAATAATTCCTACCTACAATAATTGCAAAACATTACGACGGGTTATAGACGGTGTATTATTTTACACTAAAAATATTATTGTTGTAAACGATGGAGCCACAGATACTACTGGGGAGATATTAAAGGAATATCCTCAAATTCAACAAATCCATCTACCAAAAAACAAAGGAAAAGGTAATGCTTTGCGTGTTGGGTTTGCAGCTGCACAAAAACAGGGTTATAAGTATGCAATTACGATAGATTCTGATGGTCAGCATTTTCCCGAAGATATTCCTGCATTTATTACAGCTTTAGAAAAATCAGAACATAAAAACATCTTACTCATTGGCGCAAGAAATATGAGTCAGGAAAGTGTTCCTAAAAAAAGTAGCTTCGGAAATAAGTTTTCTAATTTCTGGTTTTGGGTAGAAACGGGTACAAAACTTCAGGATACTCAATCAGGATATAGATTATATCCACTAGAAGAATTAGCAAAATTGAATTTTTATACCTCAAAATTTGAATTTGAAATAGAGGTTATTGTAAAAGCGGCGTGGAGTGATGTAATTGTAAAAAATATTCCGATACAAGTATTATATGATGAAACCGAGCGGGTATCACATTTTAGGCCTTTTAAAGATTTTACCCGAATAAGTATTCTTAATACTTGGTTGGTTACAGTAGCTTTTTTATATATAAAGCCTAGAAACTTATTTCGGAAAGTTAAAAAAAAAGGGGTAAAACGTTTCTTTTTTGAAGATTTCTTAGAAAGCCAGGATTCTCC
This sequence comes from Aquimarina sp. EL_43, assembly GCF_943422735.1. Lineage (NCBI taxonomy): Bacteria > Pseudomonadati > Bacteroidota > Flavobacteriia > Flavobacteriales > Flavobacteriaceae > Aquimarina > Aquimarina sp. EL_43. The sequence continues at coordinate 627,275 of NZ_CALSBR010000001.1, forward strand.
GCAAAAAAAAGCGTTATCAGTAGCTCTGGGAGTTTTTATAGGGATATCTCCACTATGGGGGTTTCACACAGTACTCGTGCTGTTTTTTGCTGTCGTTTTAAAGCTAAACAAAGTAATTGCTTTTGCTTTTTCTAATGTAAGTTTGCCTCCTTTCATTCCGTTTATCATTTTTATGAGCTTAAAAGTTGGTAGTTTTGTTTTAGGAGAACCTCAACCATCATTCGCCAATATTGGTCAAAATTTTGAAATGATAAAAAGCCTTAAAACCTATATTGTAGGTAGTTTTACTTTAGCCATAATTTCTGCTATTACTTTAGGAATTTTAGGATATGTATTTCTTACCATTTTTTATAGAAAAAATAATGCATCATAATGGATAGCTTTTTTTATAGTTTATATACATCTATTGTTTCCAAAAAAGTAATGAGCTTTGGAATACTTGCACTCATCATTACGGGGCTATTATTTATTGCTTCAAAAATTGAATTTGAAGAGGATATCACTAAGTTAATTCCTACAAATGATAAGACTTCTGAGATTCAAAAAGTATTAAAAACAGTAAACTTTGCTGATAAAATCATAGTAAACATTACACGCGACTCCGAAGGATCGGTTGATGATCTTACTCAATATGCATCACAATTTATTGATAGTGTTACAATAAAATCTGGTGAGCATATTACCCAAATTCAAGGTAAGGTCGAAGAAGAAGATATTTTTAACACCTTGGATTTTGTCTACAAAAACCTTCCTCTTTTTTTACAAGAAAGTGACTATAAGAACATTAAAAACAAAATTCAAAAAGATAGCATCGAAGCTATAACGAATAGTAATTATAAAACTTTAATTTCTCCTACAGGAATTATTGCAAGAGATAATATTTTAAAGGATCCTTTGGGATTATCATTTATTGCCTTAAAAAAATTACAACAACTTAGTTTTGGAGATGATTTCACATTGCACAATGGTTTTTTACTTAGTAAAGATCAGAATCATGTTTTATTATTTATTACTCCTAAGTTAAAATCTAGCGAAACAGACAAGAATGCCAAATTTGTAGAAGATCTTTATCAAATAAACAATCAACTTAATGATCATTTTAAAGGTAAAGTACAAAGTGAATATTTTGGAGGTACTTTAATTGCTGTAGCAAATGCCAAACAAATAAAAAGGGATATTCAACTAACCATTAGTATCGCTATTACGATTTTATTAATCATACTTATCTTCTTTTATAGAAAAATTACTATTCCGATTATTTTATTTGTTCCAACAATTTTTGGAGGACTATTAGCAATTGCTTTATTGTTCCTAATTCGTGCAAAAATTTCTGCAATATCTCTGGGTATTGGTTCTGTACTATTAGGGGTTACTTTGGATTATTCTCTTCATATCCTAACACATATAAGAAGTAACACTAATATAAAAGCAGTTTATAAAGAAATTACTACTCCGGTTTTAATGAGTAGTTTAACCACCGCTTTAGCATTTTTATGTTTATTATTTTTAGAATCACAAGCACTTCAGGATTTAGGTATTTTTGCAGCAATTAGTGTTGTAGGATCTTCCTTTTTTGCATTAATTTTTATCCCTCAAGTATATAAAAGCACTTCTCAAAAAAGGCCAAAAACAACACTCATAGATAATGCCGCTCAATATCCTTTACATAAAAACAAATGGGTAATTATAACATTAACGTTGGTATTAATAGTAAGCTTGTTTACCTATAGCAAAGTACAATTTAACAATGATATTTCTAAACTAAACTTTGAGCCGCAAGAGTTAAAAGATGCACAATTAAGATTAGATGCTTTAACCAATATTGCCTCAAAATCAATTTATCTGGCGGCCTATGAAAATTCGGAGCAAGGTACTTTACAGGTAAATGATAAGATTTTTGAAAAACTACAACTACTAAAAAATGAAGGAAAAGTAATCGATTTTAGCTCTATCGGATCTTTAATCTATTCAGAAAAAACTCAAAAAGAAAGAATCTCGAGATGGAATTCTTTTTGGAACACCAACACAATAGCAAGCACAAAAGCTAATCTTATTGAAAGCGGAAACAAATTAGGTTTTAAGCCTACTAGTTTTAATGCATTTTATACGCTCCTGGAATCGAATTTTAAGCCTTTAAAAATCAAAGATTACAATGCCTTAAAAACGATTTCTATAGCAGATTATATAACAACAAAAGAGGATTTTGTCACAGCAACAACGCTCGTTAAAGTAAAAGATGAAAATGCACAACATGTAGTTGATCTTTTTAAAGACCAACCTCAAACCATAGTTATCGACAGAAAACATATGAATGAAACCTTTTTAGGAAATCTAAAAAATGACTTTAACAAACTAGTTGGTTACTCATTAATTGTTGTATTACTTATTCTTTTATTCTTCTACAGAAGCTTATCTCTTACCTTGGTAACAAGTATTCCTATAGCGATCACCTGGTTGCTAACCATTGGTATAATGGGATTATTCTCATTAGAGTTTAACATCTTTAATATTATAATTTCGACCTTTATTTTTGGTCTGGGAATTGACTATAGTATTTTTATGACTAATGGGTTGTTGCATGAATATAGAACAGGAGAAAAAGCAGTAGCAACTCATAAAACATCTATTATTTTATCTGTTATTACTACTATTTTGGGAGTAGGTGTTTTAATATTTGCCAAACATCCTGCACTATATACAATATCATTACTTTCTATTATCGGTATACTATCGGCAATTGTTATTTCATTCACCATCCAACCTCAATTATTTAAGCTTTTTATTGGCAGTAAGACAAAAAGACCAATAACACTTAGGTTATTTTTACATTCCATTCTTTCTTTTGCTTACTATGGTTTAGGAGGTTTATTACTTTCGTTATTTAGTGTAGTTTTCATAAAAATTATCCCATTACCTAAAAAAATGAAAATGAAATGGTTTCATAAAATAATGTCAAAATTTATGGGATCAGTACTATATACAAATCCATTTGTACGTAAAAAGATTATAAACCAAAGTAATGAAACCTTTGATAAACCAGGAGTTATTATTGCTAATCATACTTCTTTCTTAGATATTTTGGCGATAGGAATGTTATATCCAAAAATTATTTTTCTGGTAAACGATTGGGTATACAACTCTCCTGTTTTTGGAAAAGCAGTACAATTAGCTGGCTTTTACCCTGTGTCTAGTGGTATAGAGAATGGATTAGAGCATTTAAAGAAAAAAGTTGATCAAGGCTATTCACTTATAGCTTTTCCCGAAGGAACAAGATCTAATACCAACAAAATTAAACGGTTTCACAAAGGAGCATTTTATCTGGCAGAGCAATTTGGGTTAGACATCATTCCTATACTTATACACGGAAATTCTGAAGTACTCCCTAAAGGAAGTTTTATTATTAAAGACGGTAGTATAACCATTAAAATACTTGATAGGATAAAAGCAAATGATATTAGTTTTGGCGAAAACTATGCTAGAAAAACAAAACAAATTGGAGCATATTTTAAAGGTGAATTTGAGAAACTTAGAAATGAGATAGAGCACGATAAGTATTTTAACAAAATTATTCTCGAAGAATATCGATACAAAGGTGACCCTCTTTATAGAGAAGTACTAAAAGATTTAAAAGCCAATAAAGAGATTTACAAAATAATTATAGACACAATCGAAAAAAAAGAAACTATACTTCATATTTCAAAAGATTCGGGTCAATTAGATTTTCTGTTATCTTTAGATAGTCCAGACAGAAAGATTATTAACTATATAGAAAATAAAAACACTAGAGATATTGTTAAAAACAGCTATATTACTAATAATCATAGTAAAATTATTTGTACCAATAATATAGAAGAAACAATAGCATATGATGCAAATGTGCTTATTCTAAATTTAGCTACGATTACAGAAAATGAATTAGAAAAGATACTAAGCAGTAAAATTAATCTATTAGTTTTACTAAACGAAAGTCAAAATATACATACACAGATAATTACTAATTTGGGATTCGAGATCAAGCACCAAAAGAATAATCTGTTTATTTTAAAAAATAAAGAAAATTAAAAAATGAAAGAGCGTTATGATATTGTAATTATTGGAAGTGGTTTAGGTGGTTTGGTTTCTGCCATCATTTTAGCCAAAGAAGGTTATAGTGTATGTGTGTTAGAAAAAAATAATCAGTATGGAGGGAATTTACAAACCTTTGTAAGAGACAAAACTATTTTTGATACCGGAGTACATTATATCGGTGGGCTTTCTGAAGGCCAAAATCTATATCAATATTTTAAATACATTGGTATCATCGATGATTTAAAATTAAAAAAACTCGATGAAGACGGTTTTGATATCATAACTTTTGAAGGTGATGAAAAAGAATACAAACATGCTCAAGGGTATGATAATTTTATAAAAATTTTAGTTAACCAATTTCCAGACGAGGAAGAAGCTATTATCACCTATTGTAATAAATTAAAAGAAACATGTCGTAAGTTTCCGCTATATCAATTAAAACAAGGGAAGCCTTACTTTGATGATAGTGAAATTTTTTCACTCAATGCAAAATCCTATATCAATTCCCTTACAGATAATAAAAAGCTACAAGGAGTTCTTGCAGGAACAAATTATTTATATGCTGGAGACAGTGATCGTACTCCTTTTTATGTACATGCCTTATGTATCAATTCTTACATCGAAAGCTCATACCGATGTATAAATGGTGGAAGCCAGATTACAAAAGTCTTAATTAAAAGGCTAAAGGAATATGGCGGAGAAACATACAAACACCACGAGGTTATTAAATTTGGATTTGATGATAAAAAAATCAATTCTGTTACCTGCAAAAACGGTAAAGAAATAAAAGGAGATTTGTTTATTTCTAATATTGAGCCAAAACTAACTCTAAAGCTAGCAGGAGAAGATAAATTTAGAAAATCATATGCTAATAGAGTACATAAGATCGAAAGCACAATTGCTGCTTTTACACTATACATTGTACTAAAACCAAACACTTTTGCTTATCAAAACAAAAATTTCTATCATTTTAATCATCCGGATAGGGTTTGGGATACACAAAGTTATACCCACGAAAGTTGGCCAGAAGGATATATGATGACTATGGGGATTAATAAAAACACAGATGAATATGGAGATAGTATTGCTGTAATGACCTATATGCGTTATGAAGAAGTTAAACCCTGGCAGGATACATTTAATACAGTAGCTAATAAAAATGAAAGAGGGCAAACCTATGAAGAATTTAAAGCTGAAAAAGCTGAAAAAATCATTATTGAATTAGAGAGAAAATTTCCAAACATAAGAGATTGTATTCAAGAAACATATACCTCGACACCATTATCCTACAGAGATTACATCGGTAGTAATGAAGGGTCGATGTATGGTTATGTTAAAGATGTTAATAAACCAATGCACTCTTTTTTATCTCCAAAAACCAAAATCAAAAACCTAATGTTTACGGGGCAGAGTTTAAATATGCATGGCATTTTGGGAGTCACTATTAGTGCCGTCACTACTTGCTCAGAAATAATAGGTAAAGATTATTTACTTGATAAAATACTAGAAGCCAATAAAGAGCAAAAAACGATTTAGGCCATGAGAATAACAAAAATAACAAGCATCTAAAAAAACAAAGAAGTATGTTCTTAAAAACATCTTGTTTTACAAAATGGTTGTGCTTTTTTGCACTCTTTTTTCTGTTAATGTCATGTGGTGTATCTAAATCAATAAAAGATATCCCGGACGTTAGTAGCTATTCTTCTTCTATTGAAAAAAGAATCAAAGTTTCTGATTCTGTTTTTACCATCGGAAATAGCTTTCTTAGTAAAAACAAGCAAGGTTTATGGGAACTTTATGTAGAAGGAGATCCTTTACAAATAGGTTTACAAACCGGAAGCCTGACACAAGAACTATTTAAAAAACAAGAGCATGCTTTTTTATCTAAGGTAGGAGAATTAGTGCCTTCAAAAACAAAACAATATTTATTAAGAAAAGTTGTAGCCTGGTATAACAGAAAAATGTATTTACATATTCCCGCAGAGTATAAAGCAGAAATATACGGACTTTCAAAATATGCATCGAACGATTATAACCATATAGCAGAAAACTACTTAAGAATACTGTATCTTCATGGTGCACATGACATAGGACATGCTTTACAGGATTTAGCATTAGTAGGATGTTCTTCATTTGCCGCCTGGGGAGAAAAAACCGTAGATGGCGATTTGATCATTGGTAGGAATTTTGATTTTTATGCTGGTGATGACTTTGCCAAAGATAAAATCATTGCTTTTGTAGCCCCTACAAAAGGTCATAAATTTATGTCTGTAACCTGGGGAGGAATGATTGGTGTAGTTTCGGGAATGAATGAGCATGGACTTACGGTAACGATAAATGCAGGAAAATCTAAAATTCCTTTATTAGCAAAAACACCAATTTCAATTTTGGTTCGTGAGATTTTACAATACGCCTCGACAATAGACGAAGCGATAGCAATAGCAAAAAAACGAGAAGTCTTTGTGTCTGAATCAATATTTATAGGAAGTGCAAAAGATAAAAAGGCAATCACTATTGAAGTATCTCCCAAAAACTTTGGTGTTTATGATGCCGCTAACTCTAATCAATTAATTTGCTCTAATCATTTTCAAAGTGAGGCCTATTCTGATGATCAAAACAATATAAAACATATCGAAGAAAGCCATTCTCAATATCGCTATAAAAGAATGCAGGAATTATTACAACAGCAACCAAAAGTAACACCGCAAATTGCTGTGGATATCCTAAGAAACAAAGAAGGATTAAATAACAAACAAATAGGGTATGGTAATGAAAAAGCTTTAAATCAATTATTGGCACATCATGGTATTGTTTTTAAACCAGAAGATCGTATGGTATGGGTGTCATCAAACCCATATCAATTGGGAGAATTTGTTGCTTATAACCTGAATGATATTTTTAATAAAAAACATACAAAAACAACATTATCTCAATCTGAATTAAATATTGAAAAAGATCCTTTTCAATTTACTAAGGCATATAAAGATTACGAAAACTACAGACGGTTACGTAAAGATCTTCAAAAAGCAATTGATAACAAAGAAATGTTAGATCCCGCTTTTATTGGGACCTTTCAGAAGGCCAATCCAGAGTATTGGGAAGTATATTATTTAATTGGTAAGTATTACTACGAAAAACAATATTATACTGCTGCATTGCATGCTTTTGAAGAAGCTAGCAACAAAGAAATTACGACAGTTCCCGACAAACGTGAAATTGATTCGTATATTAAAAAATTAAAAAGGAAATTAAAACAATGATTCCTGAAATAGAAAAAGCATCGTTGGCTGAGATCAAAACAGTGCAAGAGCAAGAATTAAAGAAATTAATATCGTATTTAGATACACACTCTACTTATTATCAAGGTATTTTTGCAAAACATAACATTCTTCCTTCGACAATTAATACTCTAGAAGATTTAGTAAAAATACCAGTTACTACCAAAGAGCAATTACAACAGTTTAATGATGATTTTATCTGTGTACCAAAAAGTGAAATCATAGATTATGTTACTACCTCCGGAACCTTGGGAGAGCCTGTTACTTTTGCACTAACAGATAATGATTTAAAAAGATTAGCGTACAACGAAGCCATTTCTTTTGCCTGTGCGGGTGTACAAAAGGAAGACGTAATGCAATTAATGACAACTATCGACAGGCGCTTTATGGCAGGAATAGCCTATTTTCTGGGCGCTCGGGAATTAGGAGCTGGGATTATACGTGTAGGAGCTGGGATTCCCGAATTACAATGGGACTCTATTTTAAAATTTAAACCTACCTACTTAATCGTAGTTCCTTCGTTTTTATTAAAATTAATTAAATATGCCCAAGAACACGATATTGATCTGAATGCTTCGGGAATAAAAGGCGCTATTTGCATAGGAGAATCTCTTAGAAATCAAGATTTTTCGTTAAATACACTTGCAAAAAAGATAAAAGACAGTTGGAACATAGCATTATACTCTACCTATGCATCTACAGAAATGAATACTGCTTTTACAGAATGTAGTGAACAACAAGGAGGGCATCATCACCCAGAGCTAATTATTGCAGAAATTCTGGATGATCATAATTGCCCTGTTCCTCCTGGTGAGGTAGGAGAACTTACTGTTACTACTCTGGGGGTAGAAGCAATGCCCTTATTACGATTTAAAACAGGAGATATGATTAAGGCGCATACTTCAAGTTGTGCATGTGGGCGTAATACCATGCGTTTGGGGCCTGTGGTAGGAAGAAAAAAGCAAATGATTAAGTATAAAGGAACAACTTTATACCCTCCTGCTATGGATAATATACTTAATGATTTTAATGAGGTAGAGAATTATATTATTGAGATTTTTCACAATTCAATAGGTACAGATGAAATCTTAATTAAAATAGTTACCCAAACCCCGACAGAAGATTTATTACATGATATAAAAGATCATTTTAGAGCAAAGTTAAGAGTATCTCCAAAAATTGAATTTCATGATAAAAAAGACATTCAGAAACTTCAATTCCCTAAACTAAGCAGAAAACCTGTAATTGTTATTGATAAAAGAGAAATAGAATAATATTTTTCTGATTTACGCATTACTCATATAAGACTTTACAATCTCTAGATTGATTTTAGTTACCTTCGGTAAACAAAAAGATACTCGTAATGGTACTAGTTACACACATTCTGTATAAAATTATAATTGTGTAGGCAAGTGTTGTATTTTGATTCTTTATAAAAAATGACAGATAGGTGACATCTAAATGTCGTTACAAAAACAAGGAGCCCTCCATAGCTTTGTATCAAACAAAAATATAATTATGGAAACCCAATCAATTGCAAAAAACTTAGTGTATCAACGAAAATTAAAAGGATATACTCAAGAAGAATTATCAGAAAAAACACAAGTTACAATTCGTACTATCCAGCGTATAGAAAAAGGAGATGTAACTCCGCATCTTCAAACTGTAAAATTGTTAGCTACGGCATTAGATATTGAGGTGAATGATTTATTGATATTAGAAAATCCAAAAGAAGAAACGATACAGAAAAAATGGTTAATCTTATTACATAGCACTCCTTTTTTAGGTTTTATAATACCTCTGGCAAATATACTTTTCCCTTTATTTATTTGGATTCATAAACGAGAAGATAACGAATTATACAACCGTCATGGTATTAAAATTATTAATTTTCAAATAACGATGAGCATAGTGTACATACTTTCATTAGTAGCTCTTGTAACTATTGAAAAGTGGGGGTTTTTCTTGTTTATATCTGTAATCCCATTTGGTATAATTTGTATGTTATTTAATATCGTAAGAGTGGTTAATTCTCAAAAGTGTTATTACCCATTATCATTTCCGTTTTTGAGCAGTAATAAAAACGATGCGTCAAAAAAAATGATCGTATTACTATTGATAAGCACAATGTTTTTCACAAGTTGTACTCATGCAAAAGCACAAAATATTATACGCTTGGACGGAACCGAAATAACCAAAGATTCATTAACAACTCAAATTAATCGACTTATTAAAAATGCAAACATACCTGGGATTGCTGTTACTATTTTTAATGACAATGAGGTTACATATCAGAAGACTTTTGGGTATAAAGATTATGATAAAAAATTAACTCTAAATGATTCTACTAATATCTACGGAGGTTCTTTTAGTAAAGCAGTTTTTGGAGTACTGGTAATGAAATTGGTAGAAGACGGCGTTATTGATCTCGATACAGCTTTAGAGTCTTATTTACCTAAAAAAATATACGAGTACAAACCACTTACACGTTGGCATGATGATTTTTCTGCCTTAAAAAATGACAGTCTATATCATAAAATAACGGCTCGTATGTGTTTAACACACACTACAGGTTTTGCTAATTCCCGATGGATGGAGTCAGATTATCAACTGCGTGTACACCGGGAACCAGGAAGCAGGTATAGTTATTCTGGAGAAGGATTTATTTACCTGCAGGTTGTCTTAGAAAAAATAATGGGGAAGAATCTAGAAGAATTAGCACAAGAAATAATTTTCAAACCATTAAACATGAGTCACTCCAGTTACCAATGGTCAACATCATTTGAAGATAATTTTGCATACGGTCATACCGTCACAAGTGAGCGTTTTAAAAAAGATAAAGACAATGAACCGAGAGGAGGTAGTACATTAGAAACTACTTCAGAAGATTATTCGAAATTTCTTAAAGCCGTATTACAAAATAAAATTATCACACAAAATTCTTGGAATGAACTGTTTAAACCACAGCTTAGGATTCATTCTATCAAGCAATTTGGACCACTTGCTCTAAAAGATTCTACACAAAATGATGCTATTGCATTAAGTTATGGATTGGGTTGGGGTGTATTGAAAACTCCATATGGTTTTGGAGCTTTTAAAGAGTGTCATGGTAATGGGTTTCAGCATTATTCAATTATATTTCCAGAAGCACAAAAAGGTATTATGATAATGACCAATAGTGATAATGGAGAAAGTATCTTTAAAGAACTATTAGAAGTTTCGATTGCAGATACATATACGCCATGGTATTGGGAGAATTATATCCCTTATAATAAGAAGTAAAAATAAAGAAAGTAAACATTAGCATTATCCCTATTAGACTCTATAATTTAATTAGGATAATGTTAATATTTCTGGTAAGGATTACTTTTCCTTCACAGAAGAAAATTTATTATCATCGGTGGCCAAACGTGCTTTTTTAACTTCTATTTTGCGTAGCATCCAGTCTGGATAATCAGAAGAATCTTCGGCATCATAAATACGAACATCCTGATTTAGATCCACATCTGGTTGTATAAGATCATCTTGTCTACATTTAAGGATTATCGCCGCCGTTTGAACTCCAGAATAACTTGCTCCTGCTACTCCATGAGATGCAATACTGGCACCACAGAGGTATAAATTTTCGATTTCACTTTTTGGTTTATACGCCAAAGGCCCAATATGGCGTAAACTTTTTTCGGTACCATATACACAGCCATTAGTAGAATTTATATAATACTCATTGGTAATCGGAGTTCCTAGTTCTTTTTGTACAACACGATCACTAATCCCGGGAACTACTTTTTCCAGGCTATTCATAAACTTTTGAGTCAATTTTTCTTTGAATTTCAGGTATTCTGGAGAGCGTTCTTTATTCTCATTTTCGAATCGTTTAAAAGCTTCATAATTAATATAGGTAATTACTTCAATTGTATGATATCGACCATCATAACTTATAGGGTCTTTAAGCGTTGTGCAGCTTATAAAAAGGCCCGCAAATTCTTCACCTTCTTCGATATCAATTCTTTGCATTTCTGCAAACTGTTCATCCATATCTGCATTTTTGGGCATCATCCAAATATTACCAGAATCCAATCCTGCTTTTCGAAGATCCATATCTACTGTCAAAAACAGCATTAGGGAAGTACACGAATATTTCGTTTTATTTAGTTTCTTTATTAATTTACTGCTTATATTATCCCGACCTACCATATCTAAATAGGTTTTCCCCGGATCTGCATTAGAGATCACTCTTTTGGCAAGAATTCGCTCACCGTTTTCGAGTTCGACTCCAATAGCTCGTTTTTTCTTTTCTCCTTCTAATAAAATACGTTTTACACTTTGCCCGGTACGCACTTCACTACCATGTTTTTTAATAGCATTGGTCATTGCCTTTACTATGGCTCCTCCTCCACCCATAGGATAAAAACCACCATCAAAATAATGATCCATTACTGCGCAATGCAAAGGAAAACTTGCTTTACCTGGTGGTAATCCATGATCACCATATTGTATATTGAGTATTGTTTTGAGTAATGGGTTTTTGAGATACCAACCAATCACCCTTTTTAAACTAAATAATGCATATTTACCCATGTATTTGGTTCGAAAAGGAATAGTGACATGATCCCAAAAGCCTTTTATTTTAGGAATCAATTGTATTTGTCGACTCACTGTGCGAACCATAGTGAGGTATTTTTTAATATCCTTCTTTTCTTCGGGAAAGCGTTGTGATAACGAGTCGCATAATTCATCAAAATTAGCAGGAAAATCAAAACGTTCATCACCAATCCAGCAATGTTCGTATGCCTTTGTATTCATTCTAAAAAAAGCGAGATCATTTGCAATCCCAAGTCCTTCATAAAGTTCGCTTGTCGATTGTCCTTTATCTAACAACCCTACATAATGTACTCCAGGTGTAAACCTATATCCATTTAGATAAAAACTATGACACCATCCTCCAGGTACATCATGTTGTTCGAGAACTAATACACGTTGACCACTACGAGCCAGACAAATTGCAGAAGCTAACCCTCCTACTCCAGAACCAACAATAATTGTATCTATCTCATTTTCAACTTTTAATTTTGGGTCTGATGTTTCTTGAGGGTTGTCTTGCATTATTTATACTAAAATAAAGGATTAACTTTTTAATTGTTTTGTAATGATACAACTATATTTTTAGAAGTAACTAATGAACTTATCTTGAGTACTGTATTTATCATCTATTATATGGCGCGTTTGCATCCCACAGGGTGCATATACAATATGCAAATTGTTATACATAGTTTTTATTAAAACTATTTGGAAGTTGATTTTATAAAGTAAGGTGAGTCGTTCCATCTTATTTTTTTATGTATAGTTTTCTGCTTCAATTCTTGAGGAAGGCAATCATACACAACTTCACTTATTTTTTTAATTAGTAGTTTTTTTGAAAAGGTGTCCGATGTTACCAAACTTATTTCTCTAACAGGTATGGGTGACTTAAATGGGATAGACACAGTGTTATTTAGGTTATTTTCACCATTAGTTGATAGCCAAGGCAAAATTGCAAATCCAAAATCTGCTTTAACCAAGCTTTTTAAAGATTCGATTGAATTGATTTGATAAGAGAAATTAGTTTTGAATTTTGTATGTTCTATGCCACATATGCTCAACAGTTGTGAATTATAACAAAATTCACTCTCCAGAAGAATTAAATTATTGGAATCAGTATTGTCCATTTTGTAACATTCTCTACTTGCTTGAGGGTGTTTTTTATTAAGATAAGCCATAAAAGGTTCTTCAAAGATTGGAAACTCCTTAAGAAATTTTTCTCCAGTAGGTGTTGCCATAATTGCAATATCCAATTCACCATTATCAATGTTTTTTATCAAGTCGATGGTAGGTGCTTCACTTATGATGTAGTGAATGTTTGGAGTTGTTTTCTGCAATTCACTTAAACATAAAGGTATTAAATAAGCAGATAAGGTAGAAACCACTCCTATTTTAATAGTACCTTTTAGTTCATTTTTTTTTGAAATAACAAAATCCCGAATTTCATCCGTTTCTTTTATTACTTTTTTTGCTTTATTAATTATTTCTTCGCCTAATGCTGTTGGTTTTAATGGAACCTTTGAACGGTCAAAGATTTTAATTCCTATTTCTTCTTCAAGTTTTTTCAATTGAATAGTCAACCCTGGCTGACTTACCATACATTTTTCAGCGGCCTTTGCAAAATGCCTCTCTTCATTTAATGCGATTACATATTTCAGCTGTTGAATTGTCATAATTATAAATAAAATCAATTAGGTTATAAAATTATTTATTTGATTTATGAAATGCAAATTTCCACCTTTGAACCATCAAACAAGATATAACTCAAAAACAAGAAATCATGAAAACAATATTTAATTTTTTAATTCTAATTATTATGAGTATCAATGTAAATGCACAAGTAAAAGATTATACATTAGATCCAAATTTGGATAATGAAACAAAAGAATTTTTAAAAGTTTTGAATACTTCTGGTAGTCCTGCTTTAGAAACCTTATCAAAGGAAGACGCTCGTCAAGTGTTAATAGGAGCACAAGCATCAATAAAGGTCGATTTATCCGGGATAGAAGAATCAGAAAAGACAATTAATGCTGATGGATATGAAATCAAACTTAACATTGTAAGACCTGAAGGAGTAAAAGAAAATCTACCTGTTTTTATGTTCATACATGGAGGAGGATGGATTTTAGGAGATTACCCAACACATCAACGATTGGTTAGGGATTTAGTTGTTCGTTCTGGAGCTGTGGCAGTATTTGTAAACTATACACCGTCACCAGAAGCCCAATATCCAACTGCTATCAATGAAATCTATGCAGCGACTAAATGGGTCTCGAAACATGGTTCTAAAATCAATGTAGATGGGAAAAGGTTAGCTGTTGTTGGTAATAGTGTTGGTGGAAACATGAGTGCTGTTACAGCTCTAAGAGCTAAAGATGATTCATCTTTAGATATCAAAGCACAAATTCTACTTTGGCCTGTAGCGGATGCCACTTTTTCTCAAGAATCCTATAAATCGTATGCAACAGACAGATTTCTTACTACCCGGATTATGAAATGGATGTGGGATCAGTATACAACGGATTCCAAAGAACGTGCATCAATTTACGCTTCACCTTTGCAAGCAAACATTGATCAGCTTAAGGGGGTAGCACCAGCTGTAATAATGGTAGCCGAAAATGATATCTTACGCGATGAAGCTGAGATGTATGCAAGAAAATTGGATCAAGCAGGAGTAGAGGTAAGCACAGTTCGTTTTAATGGTACTATTCATGATTTTGGATTACTTAATGTACTTACCGATCTACCGGTCACCCAAAGTATGCTTGATTTCGCAGGTAATCAGATCAAAAAATATTTAGATCAGAAATAAACTCTATTGTTATATTCTGTTTGGAATATGAGTTAATACGTTCAAATTTTAATGATAGTCATGATCTTCAACCCAGTTGTTTCCCGCAGCTGGGTTTAATTGTGTACAACTGCAGAATATACATGCTATACTTCAATTTTGTTATGTTTTTCAATCCCCCATTTATCTATAAAAAATTACCATTCGTCTACACTAAAAATACATTTCAACGAAAGTAACAATAAAATTATCCCTAAAAAGGAGACCTTTAGTGTTGTTAAAGAACATTTTTTAACCTAACTTAAAACACTGAAACGATGAGTTTGACTTTTTTATTAATAGATGATGATGAAATAGAACGGCTAAAATTTGCCAGAGTTTTGGATAAAAATGATTATCCTCACAAAATTATAGAGGCCAAAAATGGTGAAGAAGCTTTAGATGTTTTAGCGCAAAAGGATCAACAACCAGATATTATTTTCCTTGATCTAAACATGCCTAAAATGAATGGTTTAGAGTTTTTAAAAGAGTTAAAATCAGATACATCATTACAATACATACCGGTGATCATTTTAAGTACATCTAATAATCATCAAGATCTTAAAGAGGCCTATGAAATTGGAGCTGCGGGTTATATTGTAAAACCATTAAAATATGAAGAATACACACATAAAATAAAATGTTTAATCGAATACTGGAGTGTTAATGAACTTTTAAAAGCATAACGGTTATCTTTATAAACTTCAAAAAAATAATATGGATATGAAATAAATACATTTTAATGAATTCAATGTAAATATATTGTCACTATAGGAGTTCTTATCCGTTTTTTATACCCCGAGAAGAAAACATCAGTTCGAGTTAAAGTAATTACAACTCAAATACTGATAGCTACCCCTATATGGTTTTCTTTCAAGATCACGCAAAATCACTCGAAACTACAACACAATAGCATTTTTGAGGTATAAAAACATCTAACCAAAAAGTTTTTAAAAGAATGAAAGGAATAGTATTTACAGAATTTTTAGAATTAGTCGAAGATAAATTCGGATTAGAAGTAGTTGATAAAATCATTCAACAATCTAATCTACCCTCACAAGGAGCATATACGGCCATAGGCACTTATGACTTTTCTGAAATGCTGGGATTGTTAAAGCATCTTAGCGAGCATACAAAACTAAGTATCGACGATCTTCTTCTTACATATGCCGAACATTTTTTTTCTGTTTTAGCTAGTAGCTACCCCGATTTAATTAATAAGTACGACGATCCAATAGAAATGCTATCTTCTATCGAAAATCATATTCATGTCGAAGTTCGAAAAATATATCCTGATGCAGAACTTCCCACTTTTGAAATACAAGAAAAAACAGCTTCTAAACTGGTTATGATTTATAAATCCAGTAGAGCCATGTATAGTTTTGGGCTTGGACTAATGCGTAAAACTTTTGAGCATTTTGATGCTACAGCCAAAATCACTCTAGAAAAACTCACATCAGATGGAACGGAAGTAAAATTTAGTATCGTGAAAACAAATGAGTAGTGATGATATCGAAATACTAAAAAGAGCCATACAAAGAGAAAAATTAGCTCGAAAACAAGCAGAAAAAATTCTTGAGGATAAATCCCGAGAGCTTTATCTCATTACTCAAGAATTAAAAAAAACCAATGAAAAACTAGAAGATCAGGTAGGTACAAAAGAATCTGAGCTACAAGGTGTATTCGATAATTTACTGGATGCCTACGTTAGAATGGACATTTTTGGTAATGTCCTGGAGATGAACTATGCCGCTAGAAATTTATTTGGATATGATATCGCCGAAGAAAAACTAAATGTCGTAAAACTTATTTATAAAGAAGATTATAAATATGCCATGACTTCTTTTCAGGAATTGGTTACCAAAGGTTCTTTTTCTGATTACCAGGCCCGGGTATATACAAAGGAAAATGGAATACGCACCGTTCATATCAATGCCAGTCTTATTTATGATAAAAACAAGACCCCGATAGGCGCACAGGGTATTGTAACCGATATTACCGAAGAGCTTAAACAGAAACAAATATTCGAAGAACATAAAAAACAACTATCTGTTATTGTCGAAAACTCGTCTTTAGGAATTGTACTTGCTCAATTTGGTACAATAGTTCAAACCAATAAGGCATTTCAAAACCTATTAGGCTATACCGCAGAAGAACTCCTTAAAAAAGAAGTTAAAGATATTTCTATGAAAGATGAATATGAGGCTGTAGCAGAAAATTTAGAAAAGATGAATACAGGAATAATCGATAGCTTTTCTGTAAACAAAAGGTATATAAAACACAATGGCTCTTCATTTTGGGCCAAAACCAATATCGCAGCAGTACGAGATCATAATGGAAACATTAAATACCAGGTCGCATTTATAGAAGATATTACAGAGCAATTAAAGGTAGAAAAACAAAGGGATCAACTCGTAAAAAACCTGGAGAAAACAAACCAGGAGCTTAAAGATTATGCACATATCGTTTCTCATGATCTAAAATCCCCATTACGAAGTATTAATGCTCTTGTAAACTGGATTAAGGAAGATCATATCGATACACTTGATAAAAACGGGGTACATCATTTTACCATGATCGAAAATACACTCGAAAAAATGGAAACTCTTATCAATAATATCCTTAGTTATTCTAGTGTAAGTAATAAAGACAACCTGCAAACCAAAGAAATAGATCTTAATATACTTATAGGTGATCTAAAAAAGATCATTCTGATTCCTGATCATATAAAAATTTCTATTAAAAAGAAACTTCCTGTAATCAATGGTGATATGACCAGAATTCAACAGCTTTTTCAAAACCTAATTGGTAATGCC
Organism: Aquimarina sp. EL_43; assembly: GCF_943422735.1. Lineage (NCBI taxonomy): Bacteria > Pseudomonadati > Bacteroidota > Flavobacteriia > Flavobacteriales > Flavobacteriaceae > Aquimarina > Aquimarina sp. EL_43. The sequence goes on from NZ_CALSBR010000001.1 coordinate 644,845, forward strand.
GTTATTTATACCGATAAAGAAATCGGAAAAATAGAAATTGATTACGAAGATAAAAAAACACATCACCTCTTTAGTATTAAGGACAATGGTATTGGTATAAAACAAGAACATCACGAGAAGATATTTAAGATGTTTCAATCTGTAGGAGACAACGAAAACTCTTCTGGAATCGGACTTGCAATTGTAAAAAAAATAATAGATCTATATGAAGGCGATATATGGCTAGAAAGTGAATTAGGTAAGGGTACAACATTTTATTTCACATTAAAAAAATAGGACCTATGAGATTTCAACAATTTGAAAAGAAAAAAAATCAAGATTGGACTGCTGTTGTCACGACAGAAAAAAAACTAAAAAACCCTTTAGTACTGGTTTTCGGAAATCGATATGAATTAGAGAATCCCGAAGTTTATAACGACGTTAAAAAACTATTCCCAGATGGAGAAATTGTTATCGGTTCTACTGCCGGTGAAATTATTGGGAGTAAAGTTCTTGATGATTCGATAGCATTAACTGCTATAGAGTTTGAAAAAAGTACCTATGCCATATTTCGAGAAAATAGTATCGATAATAATAAAGATGCAATACAACTAGGAAACAAACTGATTCAAAAAGTACCAAAAGAAGGCTTAAAACATATTTTTATTATTTCTGAAGGCAGTTTTGTAAACGGTTCGGCCTTAATCGAAGGGTTAGAAACAAGGATCGACAATATTGCTATTACAGGAGGACTCTGTGGGGATGATTCTAGGTTTGAAAAAACAATATCGGGATATAATGAGAATCCTAAAGAAGGAGAAGTGATATTAATCGCTTTTTATGGTGAATCTCTAGAGATTAGTTATGCCCAGTATGGAGGGTGGACTCCTTTTGGGCCAGAGCGAATTATTACAAAATCTGATCAGAATGTACTGTATGAATTAGATCATCAACCTGCTCTGGATTTATACAAAAAATATTTGGGTGATAAAGCTGCAGAACTTCCTCAATCTGCACTATTATACCCACTTAGTGTTAAATCTAAAGATAAAGAAGAACCTATTGTAAGAACAATTCTATCTATCGATGAGAAAACCAATACCATGACACTGGCAGGAGATGTACCAGAGGGGGCTGTAGTTCAATTAATGATGGGACATATTGATAATATTATAGATGGAGCATTGCAAGCAGCAGAAATAGGAATGAAAGACAGAAAACACAAACCCGAATTAGCAGTATTGGTAAGCTGTATCGGTAGAAAATTAGTCATGGATCAACGTGTTGAAGAAGAAGTAGAAGAAGTTATAGATGCTATTGGTACCCAGGCTACTGTAGCTGGATTTTATTCGTATGGTGAACTCTCTCCTTTTGAAGGAAAAAATTCGAACTGCGAACTACACAATCAAACCATGACCCTAACTTTATTTAGTGAATAATATGCACTCGTTATTGACCAGACAAATCAAAAAACATTTGAATACCGAGCATAAAGAATCTCAGTATTCAGAAAAATTTCTAAATGCTATTGATAGATCCTATCACAATTTTGAAGATCAACTAGGCATGTTACAAAGGGCAATGTCTATAAGTTCTAAAGAATTGTTTGATGCCAATCAAAAGCTTCAGCAAGAGGCAGAACAGCAAAAAAAGGTGATTGCCAGTTTAACCGATGCCACCAGGATTCTACAATCCATAACGTTCAAAAATATGAAAGGAGGCAAAAATGGAAACGAACTCTCGGGAATCGAACTTGCGGTAATGATCGAAGAGCAAGCTGTTCAAATTTCTGAAATCGAGAAACAAAGAGAATTGCTCCTCAAGGATTTAGAAAAAAGTAACAAAGAACTTAACGATTATGCACATGTAGTATCTCACGATTTAAAATCTCCGTTACGAAGTATCAATACGCTTATTAACTGGATAAAAGAAGATGCTAACGGAGAACTTGAAGCGCCAATACTAAAGAACCTGGATTTGATAGATCAAAATATTGAAAAAATGGATAATCTAATCAGTGGGATTTTAGAGTATTCTATAATTAGCGATAAATCGAGGAATTTAGAATCTGATATTGATGTAAATATCTTAATCGAAGATATTACACATCTCATACATCCTCCTGATCATATTACAATTAGTACACACCATAAACTTCCTGTTATATATGCAGATGTATCACGAATTAAACAAGTATTTCAGAATTTAATGAATAATGCGATACAAGCAATAGACAAGGAGAAAGGAGAGATTATCATAATGTATGAAGAAATCCCCAATTTCTGGAAATTCGGTATTAAAGACAATGGAAGAGGGATTTCTAAAAAATATCACAACAAGATATTTCAGATATTTCAAACGCTTGATGATCAAAAAAAATCAACAGGTATTGGATTATCGATCGTAAAAAAAATAGTAGAATTTTATAATGGTAAAATCTGGATCGAATCTGAAGAAGGGCAAGGAACTACTTTTTATTTTACATTAAAAAAATAACCGATGAACGAAACTCCTAATCTCATATATATAAAAGAATTGGCTGCAGGTTCTGAAGCTTTTGAACAAAAATTAATTGGTATTGTAAAACGAGAATTTCCTGATGAAAAAGATGAATTTCTTAAAAATTATACCTCAAAAGCATATACTAAAGCAGCAGAAAATGTGCATAAACTAAAACATAAAATCGGAATGTTTGGTTTTGAAGAAGGGTATCAAACTGCAATAGATTTTGAAGAAGAGCTAAAAAGCAGTAACACTTCTCTATATTCAAAATTTATATTAATTTTAGAATCCATAGAGCATTTTCTAAAAACGCTTTAAAAAATCCTTAAAAACCAACTTACTATGAATTGCATAATTATAGATGATGAAGAAACCGCAAGAATGATTATTCAACAACTTTGTTCGCAGGTTGATGAACTCAATGTGATTGAGGATTTCCCTAATGCAATTCAGGCTATTAAATTCTTAAACAAAGAAGAGGTAGATCTTATATTTCTGGATATTCATATGCCCGATTTTACAGGTTTTGATTTTATCGATACCCTAAAAAATCCGCCAAAGATTATTTTAACAACTTCTGATAAGAATTTTGCTTTAGAAGCTTTTGAGTATGAGTGTATTGTAGATTACCTGGTAAAACCGATAACCTTACCTAGATTTCTTAAAGCAATACAAAAGGCAGAAAGTGCAACAACAGTTACAACAACAGAAGCCTCTGCAGAGACTTCTACAGAACTACCATCAAACACATCTTCTTCTGAAGAAAATGAACTTTATATTAATATCGATAGGAGATTAATAAAGATTAATATCCCAACTATTAATTTAATAGAAGCCAAAGGAGATTATGTACTTATAAAAACCGAAAAGCAAAATTATACGGTGCATTCTACCTTAAAAAAAGTTGAAGAAAAACTACCCACCGACCTTTTCTTAAAAGTACATCGATCCTATATTATTAATATCAAAAAAATTATTGATATAGAAGACAATAGTGTACTTATTGCAAAAGATGTTATCCCCGTAAGCCGTTCTAACCGACCAGAGTTAATGAAGCGTCTTAATATGCTTTAAACTAAATTAGCATCATTTCATTGATTTGTCACACTGAGCCTGTCGAAGTGCTTTCAAATTTGTATTTTCAAATGTCTTCGACAGGCTACCATTGACGTATTTTATAACAATTTGTTTTTCAAATATTTACAGTTCTTAAATTTCATATAATTTCCTTCAATTTGGCTTTCTGTTCATTTTAGTTCACAAGGTTTTTATTTGATAATATTGAGTTCATGAATCTACGATTTCTTTGCTCGCCCTGCAGCAAACAGAACCAAAAGAAAAGGCGCTCAACCACATCATCTCGCCCACAGCTTACGCTATGTCGTAAGGTATTTTTCAGTTTCACTGAAAACCAGATTTATTGTGCTAAAATCTTTCCAAGGCTTCAATATTTTTTAACGCAAAACAAATCTTATACTGGTGAAAAAAGATAATCAAAGCTCTGCTTTGGAACGTCAGTTCATTCACTGGATAAAATTTTATTGGATGTCTCAGACTGACAAGAAGTTTTAAATCCTATCCTCAGACATTGATTATCCGGTTTAAAAACTCATCTCTTCGTAAAACCCATTCATCTACAGCAAATTACCACTGATCGAATAGTACCAACATAAGGGGTTGATATAGATTAATTTTAGACATCAGAAACCTAAATCTATATCAACATGAAAAAAATAACTACCCTTATAGCCTTCTTGATAGCCTTATCCGCAAACGCTCAACAACCCTTTGATTGTGATGAAGGTAATTTCTACCAGGTAATCTCTGGATCTTTAAAAGCATATGATCCCATTACAGGTTCATATTCTGAAGCACTACACACCTATTCTACTACCTACAATGCGGGAGGATATAATCCCGAAGATAATTACCTGTATGCCATTAAGAAAGGTGACAATCATCTCCTTAGAATTGCTAAAGATATGGTGATCGATCTTGGTGCTGTAACCCCAGCCGGAACAACAGTTTTTGGAGGTGGGTATGCAGCAGATGTAGATGCAGACGGAAACCTTTGGGTGTATCAAAACAACAATAAAAAAACATTTCATAAAATAACAAACCTAAAAGACTATGACGGTTCTTCTTCTCCCGTTTTCGAGGTTGTAGAGGCTGATCAGGCTTCGCCCAGTACTTGTGCAGATATTGCCTATATAAATGGTTCTTTTTATGGAGGAAGCAGAGGAAAACTATACAAATGGGACCTGTCTTCGGGAACACCCGTATTTTCTGAAAAAGCAGTAACCAATTTACCAACAGGTACTTTTGGTGCAGCATATGCCGATGCTAATAACAGATTGTATTTATCTGTTAACAACGGAGGTTTATACCTAATCAATGATTACGAAAGTGCTACCCCAACAGCTACATTGCTTAATCTTACCGAGACCACAAACTCTAATGACGGTTTTAAATGTGCCAACGGTATTTCTCCGCTAGATAAAGATCAAGACGGTACCTTAGATTCTATGGATACCGATAGTGATGGTGATGGTATTACAAATATTGCAGAATGTAACGGTATGAACCCTTACGGAGACGATGATGGAGATGATTTATACAACTACCTTGATAATGATATCAGTGGTAACGGAGACAATGTAGTACAAGATGCTTTTGATAGAGACAGCGACGGTAATCCCGATTTTCTGGATATCGATTCTGATAACGATGGTATCTATGATATTGTAGAAGCAGGGCAAGGCGATAAAGACACGAATAACGACGGAGTCTACAATGGATCAGACAACAACTTTCAGGATACCGATTTAGATGGATTAGCAGATGCTTTTGATCCTGATCAAGGAAATACAGTTACGCTACTAGATACAGATAATGATGGGATATACGATTGCTACGATATCGATTCTGATAATGATGGGATTGTAGATATCATAGAAGGACAAAATAGTGCTAGCTACCAGGGATTATCTAATATTGATGAAGATAACGATGGTATGGATGATGCCTTTGATCCCGATTATGCAGGAACTGTAAACGGAACCGTAAATACCGATGGTACCGATGTTTATGATCACCTGGATACCGATTCTGATAATAATGGTATATCTGATAGTACCGAAGCATATGATAGTGATGGTGACGGAGTTGCAGAAACTACACTATCCGGAGTTGATAATGATAATGATGGTTTAGACGATAGCTTTGATTTAAGAAAAAGTAGTTTTGCTCCAGAAAACGGAGGGCAAACCCCTGCAAGTTTTCCTATCCCAGAGATTTGTGACCGATATAACTACTTAGGTGATTTTTCTTCTAACGGAAAGCCACTGTATTTAGACGGGCAGGATGTAGTTACCCAGGAAACTATCGATTTGATAAATAATGCGCTACCAGAAGGGTACCCGGTACCAGATTTTAACCCTCACTATATTTCTTCGGGTTATGATACAGATATTGAAGTACAGGAACAAGCTGATATATGGGTTACTTTTATAGGAGAAGGAGCAGGATATAAAAACACACTGGGGTTCTATACGTATGATATTAATAACCCATCACCTTCAATACCAGCACCAGAAGATATTACGATCATTTTCCCTAATGTATCTGCTGTAGGAAGCGGTGGCGAATTAGAAGTAGGTGATAAAGTAAAAATCGGAACTTTTCCTCCAAATACAGGAATAGGATGGGTATTGCTAGCCAATGCATGGTCAGACGGTTGTGTAGGAACAGGACACTGGCAACTACACTCTAATCCGGATTATAATCCAGAAACAGATCCTACCCTACGATATCACAATGTATTATTATCTGATCCCGATAACGAAAGAATTATATTAGGTTTTGAAGATATTAGAAGAGATTATGCTTCTTGTGATCAGGATTTTAACGACGCCTTATTCTATATCACTGCAAGCCCTTATACAGCAATCTCAACAGATAATTGCGTAGATATCGATACCGCAACCGATGTTACTTCTGCCAATAATGGAGGATTAGAAAGTAACGGTGACTTAGCAAACTTAATCGCTAAACGTAACTTTAGCAGAACAAAAACAAACAGCGTTTTCAATACCAAAAAGAGTCAAAAAAGATTTCAGCCTGGTATGAAATCATACAAATCTGCAAACAATGAAGATTTAAGTATCTATTTCCCTAGCACAGGAATATTTGGGACCGAGTCTACTTATGTATCCAGCCCAGAAGATCTATTGGGTATCACCAATGCAGAAGCTGTATTCTCTGTAGATTATTATAAAGGAAATGAAAGAGTAGCTGCGGCACTGGCAACATCGACCAAAGGTTCTATTTATGATCATTCGAAAACCATATGTGATCGATTAAACGGCTCTAAATTATTAGATGTACGAACGGTAACTATCAAAAATCATACACTTGTAAGTACCAGAATAGAAAGAGCTACAGGTCAAATTGAATATGCACTAACCTTTTCGGTTAAGAAAGGTGAATCTGAAAATGAAATCTATAGTTTATGGAATATCGGTAACTACCCAGATGGAGATTATTTAAATTTCCAAGTGTGGGGTGGATCGGTACCACAAGTAGCCAATATTGCCAATCACATCTTAGATACATTTACGACCGATAAACCTATGCGTAGTCATAAAGTGAGTCATAGGGTACCTACAGTATTTGTAGAAAAAGGATCATATGCAGATGGAAAACTAACCCTTAATATCATCAATAAATTAGGTGCTCATCATATGACATTTAATGGTAACATTAGAACGACCGAACAGTCAAAAGAACACAATATGATTGAAACCGTAGCACTATCAGGAGCATACAATGAGCAAATCACTATAGAGACAGGACATTTATTTGATATCGGGTTCTCTATCAAAGGAGAAAACTCTGCTCAATTAGATGCATTATACCTGGCAGATGGTCCCTGGGGTATTGATTACCAGGAACAAGGAGTAGTAATCGAGAATTTTGAAGTCACAACACATGATGCAGCAGTACAGAAAAATGAATATACTATAGAACGTAACGCATTAGTACAGGGCGAAGTAAAAGAAACGCTAAACCTTTTTAGAAATATATTGGCAGGTGAACTTACACTAGCTGTATCTGACTACGATGCTGTACAGTTCGAAATGTATAACGATAGAGATATCGAGGTGATATTAGTAACCGAAGGCCTTACAAACTGGAGTAACAGACTTAGATATAGAATTGCTGCCACCGATAAAAAAACAACACATACCATTTCTTTTGCTGATTTTACAAACGGGAATAAAGAAAATGAAACTTTCGAAAAAGTAAGAAGCATTGTATTTTCTGTACAGGGAGATTACCAAAACTTTACTCCATTTCATTTAGAAGTATCGGATCTGGCATTCACCAGTACGACAACAATAGATCCAGAATTAGACCCCGAGACACCAGCTGTGGTAGCAGAAGATGAGGAAGAAGATAATGATGACCAAATCGCACAAGTAGAAACCGATGAACAAATCGCAGTGACTACACTTTCTAATTATCCTAATCCTTTTAGAAACAAAACTACGATTAGAGTACCAGACACACACCAGACCATAGAAATGGTTGTTATCGATATGATAGGAAGAACAGTGCGACAAGAACGTATGGCTTTACATAATAACAGTATAACTTTTGAAACCAAAAACCTTATCCCTGGTGTATACTATTACATCTTAAGAGGCGATAACAAACAAAAATATAAAGGCAGTTTTTTAATCCGATAATAAAGTATACCATTTAGCACTTATGTTTACACTAAATGGTATTAGGTTAAGTTCAGGATTTGGGTAATAGCGAGGATGATGTCATGGTTGTCCTCGCTATTTTTTTTAACCCGAATGATCAATACTGTTCCGTTAAGGAAAAACACGACGTCATACTGACAATACAAAAACCCGATGGCGCGGATTTGTAACCCGCGAAACATATAAAATATGAAAATAGCCATTTATAATGTGATGTTTTTTCTATAGTAAATTATTTATAATTGTTCAGATCCCGATGGCGCGGATTTGTAATCCGTGAAACATATAAAATATGAAAATAGCCATTTATAATGTGATGTTTTTTCTATAGTAAATTATTTATAATTGTTCAGACCCGAAAAATGAAACTGGCATGGTTTATTATTGTTTCATATACCTTAATAAAACTCTATTATGTCTACAAAATACAAAGCAACAATGCCAGATGTCGGTTATTTTATTACGATAACGATTGTTGGTTGGATTGACGTTTTTACGAGAGTGAAACAGAAATATATAATTATTGATAGCCTAAAATATTGTCAAGAAGAGAAGGGTTTAGAAGTTTATGGGTATTGTATCATGCCTAGTCATATCCATATGTTATGCAAAGCAAAAGAAGGGTATGTATTATCAGATATCATCCGTGATTTTAAGAAGTTTACTTCCAAAAAAATTATAGAAACAATCAAAAAATACCCTGAAAGTAGACGAGAGTGGATGTTAAAATATTTTAGTAAAGCTTGTGAACATTTAAAACGTGGACAAGGCTATAAAGTTTGGCAAAACGGATACCACGCAGAGATTGCAAGTTCAAATTGGTTTATAAAACAAAAAATAAAATACATTCATAATAATCCAGTTATAGATAAGATTGTTTTAAATCCTGAGGATTATATTTTTAGTTCTGCTAGAAATTACGCAGATTTAGATCATGAATTAGACATCGTTGTTTTAAATTTATTTTGAGGCTTTAAAAACACGGATTGCAAATCCGCGTCATCGGGTTTAAAAAAAACAGTAAATCATTAAAAAAACATCCAGCTACAGTAAGAAAATATACACTACTACTCAACAAATACTCTTCTACATTCAAAAAACATTTCCTTACATTCAAAAAATGACCATCTACATCAAAAAAATGTACCCTTACATTCTACAAATAAGCATCTGCATTAAGAAAATGTATACTTCGATTTAATAAATAGCCTTTTACATATAGAAAATAACTTACTATGCTGTCTAAAAAAATAAGGGGAAGGGGTAACAAAATAGCAACTAGGTAAATATACTAAGAGCATATGCTTAAATACATTATAGCACACAAATTAGTATACACTTAAAACCCAATTTTTATGGATCAAAGACAGATCAATCGATTAGAAATGTACCAGGCAGTACAAACATTTATGGATACCAATACCAATATATGGAGCAGTGTACCCGTATTAGTAACTTTTAAAAACGAGCTAGATGAGTTATTGATACAAATTAATGAAAACAAAGATACTCAGGAAGCCTCTAGAGTATATCTGGGTAGTAATAAAACTATTCAAAAACGGTTTGTATCAGAAAAAGGAGACATTCTTAATGACGCACTAGAGGCTTATGCAGCTGTAGAAGGTAATACAGTATTAGAACAAAAAGCAGCAAAAAGTTTTACCGATCTATATAGTCTGCGCAATCAGGATTTTGTGACTGTCGTTACAGAAACCATCTCATTATTAGATCAAAACATAGCTCCTCTTGCAGATTATGGGGTGACCCAGGATCAAATCACTGACCTAAAAAATAGTTTTGACAGTTTTATGGTTCTTAATGGCCAACCCAGACAATATCGTATTACTCAAAAACAAGCCACAGCTACCTTGTCTGATCTTTTTAATCAAACCTCGGCTTTACTTAGTAATAAGATTGATAAAGTCATGAAACGTTTTAAACGTACCAATACTTCTTTTTATAATGGGTATCTGGCAGCACGCGTGATCGTTGGCAATTAGCCTGCCAAATCCAAATTAATTACAGTAATTCTTAACATAGAGCAGATTGATTTCTGCTCTATTTTTTTAGTATGGGTTCTACCCTATATGCTGGTGTTTACCTCTCCTTAACATCAGGTTTTTATTTTTTTTGAAAAAACTTTCACTTTTTTTTCTCAGTCCCGAAAAACGAAACTGGGATGATTTAATATTGTATCGGGAATACGATTAAAAAAACAAAATCAGTCACTAATTACTTTTTTATGAAACATCTTATTACTACGGGGGCATTCTTGCTTCTGGGACTTATCGTTCTTGGTCAGGCAGAGCCATCACCCGTACGACCACCACAGATTTTCCCGACCTCTCCCGAGGCTGCTAGTTTGGGGAAATATGGAGAAATTCCTGTTAATCTTTCTACAGGAAGGATCAATCACGGCATCCCATTGCATACTATTAACGAAGCAGGTTTTAGTTTACCAATTTCATTATCCTATAACTATGCCGGCCTGCAAGTAGAAGCTATCCCCGGAGCTGTTGGATTAGGCTGGGATTTTATAGGAAAAGGTATGATCACCCGACAGATTCGCGGTCTTCCTGATGAATCGCCACTTGGGTATGTCGGCCCCAATGCTATTGGTCAAAAAGTATATCAATTTCATACCAATAAAGATGGGATGTCTAATGCAGATAAAAATGCACTTGTTCGCGGAGCCGTATCCGGAAAATGGGATACCGAATCTGATAAATACATCATTAGTGTAGGATCTTTATCGGCTACCTTTTATCTAAATCATAATGATGAAGCTGTTTTTGCACCATATAAGAATTACAAGCTTACCCGTTTACCTAATAATGGCGGTTTCGAACTTATCGATGATTCTGGGATCAAATATTATTTTAATGATAAAGAAGAAACCACCACAGAGAACGGAGATCATATCCAGATATATACATCGGCCTGGGTGATTAATAAAATTGTACTGCCTAATACCAAAGAAATTACATTTACCTATGTAAATCAACACACGCGTCAAAAAGTACATTCAGACACCTGGGTAACCGCAGCTCCTACATATGATTCAGACTATTGCCAGGCCAAACCTAATCTGATAGGGCTCTTTAAAAGTGAAACACTTTCGAATACCCAGGGATTAAGTATTAGTACGATTACTACTCCATCAGAAACCGTAACCTTTGACTATACGATACTAAACTCTGCTCCCGAAGGACAAAACCCGGTGACCCTTGATGGTATTAAGATCAAAAACACCGTAGGGCAGGATATTATGCAATATGCGTTTGCTTATGATGATAAGACTATAAAACGAAAATTACTTACCGCAATTCATAAGGGTAAACACACACCCAATACGCAAAGAAATTATTACACATTCGAGTATTTTGATGGTTCACATATAGAGATTCCTTACTATAAACAGGATTATTGGGGATATTATAATGGAAACACCAATACTTCTGGAAGCCTGGTTTCTTCAAACTCAAATCGATCTCCTGATTTTAATAGTACTAGATTAGGGGCATTAAAAAGAATATATTACCCTACCAAAGGATATTCTGAAATTACCTATGCTCAAAATCAAGTATACGGGGCATTAGATACCGGAGAAATTGGTATAGAAGACAGATTGAATACTCCAGATGGGTTACTTTTAAAATCAACCGATTATCCAGATAGTCAATTTGTGACCGAAACCAAATCGATTACTTTCACTCCGGGAGAAATCCCCGGACAGGGAACTTATATTTCTATCTCATATAATTTACGAGCTACCGGCGGAGGGGCAGAAGCCCTGGTAAAACTTAAAAAGAAAAATGTAGTATCAACCGTAAGTTGTGTTACCCCTGGTAGCATATGTAATTACCTATATGATCAGCTTGTAATAGAACTTGATCCAAGAGATCCTATAGATAAGGATAAAACGATATTTAAACTGGATCCAGGAGAATATGAGCTAGAAGTATATATCAATAGGCCCCTAGAACCTAATGATCCTTCTTATGCTAAAGCCAGTGTAGACATAAAGTATTATAAAGCTAGCGATAGTACCCCTACGCCAACATATGCTAATATCCCCTTTGGAGGTATTCGGGTAGCACAGGTAAAATCTTGTGATAAAGAAGGAAATTGTATTGCTAAAACATATTCTTATGACGATGAAGCAGGGAAATCTACAGGAATCAATCTTTCTAAACCCATATATAGAACCGGAGAAATACACGGGTACGTTGCTCAAAACGAGTGTGCCGTAATAAAAAACAGGTCTTCGAGTAATATCCCGTTAAGTAGTTATATTGGGAGCCCTGTCTTATACAAATCTGTCGAAGAAATTAAAGTAGGTAATAATGCAGAAGATCAACGAACACAACGTTTCTTTTCTGGAGGTCCCGATATAGAAGAAATTTTTCCTTTTGCTCCAACCGAAAAAAACAACTGGCGAAGAGGGAAAGTACTGAAACAAAAAGCATTGAAAAAGGAAGACAATCTATACGCCTCTATTGCTAGTACTACCAATTATCATAGTGTTATACATAAGAATTTTGGAGCTTTAGAGCATTTAAACTCGTATAATTTAAAAGCAGGTCAAATCGTCTTTTATTATGATCCAGAATCTGTAACAGAATATAATTACACAGATGTTCCTAATTTTTTTGGAGTAAAAGAATATATCAACTACTCAGAGATATTTCCCGTTACATCGTCTAAACAAATAGAAGTTCATGCAGGAAAAACCATTACCAGGGATATTACCTATACGTATGACAACCTATATGGGCAGTTAAAAACGCAAACCTATACAGATAGTGATGATAAAAATATACTTACCGAATATACCTATCCCTATGATAAGAGTAGTACGGTTAATGATGCTTTGGTGGCTCAAAACAGGATCACCACGCCTATAGAAACCCAAACGAAAGAAAGTAGTGCGTTTGTCGCCTTTCAAAACACCGAATATAAAGATTGGGGTAATGGCATATTACTCCCCAGGATGATCAAAACATTAAAAGGACAAAAAAGCATTGTTAATGTGCTACAAGATCGCCTGGAGTATCAGGCTTATGATCCCCAGGGAAATCCTTTAGAAGTTTCTCAAGTCGATGGGCGTCATACTATGTATGTCTGGGGATATAATAACACTCAGCCTATTGTAAAGATCGATAATGCTACTTATACCGGGATTCCTTCAGCTGCAAGTTCCTTAATCACCCAGTTACAAACCGTATCGAATACAGAAGATACAGCAGCAGAAGAGGTAACGATGCGTGATCTGTTTAAAGATCTTAGAGAGCATGCCTATTTTGCAGATGCGCAGGTAACAGGATATACCTATGATCCACTGGTTGGGCCGACGAGTATGACAGACCTTAAAGGGTATACTACTTTCTACAAATATGATGAAATGAATCGATTACAATATGCTCTGGATGATGATCAGCATATCGCACAACAAGTACGTTATAACTATCAAGGGCAACAATCTGATATTCTGGGTGGGGTGACTATTCAGCTCTCGGCTTCTGGATCTGTTCAACCCAATCAAACGGTTACTTTTACGGCCAATACTTCAGGAAGCGGTGGCGCGAACCTGTATACCTGGTCTGTAGATGGTACACAAGAACAATGTGATGGTACCACAAGTTTTACCAGGTCTTTTAGTAATGAAGGAACATACACTGTATCAGTAATAGCCTATAATAGTCAAACCAAACACAGGGTAAATACCACGATGACTGTAGTGGTGGCCTACCCTCCTATTACGATCCCTACGGTAAATGCAAATTATACGCATGTGATCACAGGTACCCATGTAAATTTTAGTGCTACGGGTATAGGAGGTGGTACTGGTGATCTACGCTACGAATGGTATGTAAATGATGTAAAGCAGGCCAGTACAGCAACTACGTTTACATACAATCCAGGTACTGCAGGAACATACAATGTATACTCTAAAGTGATCGATAATATAAGTGGTAAGTCTGTAAACAGTGCGGTGCGGCCATTACATGTGTATAATCCTTTAAACACCCCTACAATAAGTGCAACCACAACCGATATTGTAAAAGGAACTACTATTAACTTTAGCGCCAATGGTATTGGAGGGGGATCAGGACATCGAAGGTACGAATGGTATGTAAATAATGTAATACAGAGTGCTACAGGTACTAGTTACTCTAATAATTTCCCAACTGCTGGTGAATATACGATTAAATTTCTTGTTATAGACGATACCGTTTCTGAGCATTTTAAAGAAGGTAGTGTTATTATCAATTCCTATAATCCTATGGTGATTAATGTAACCCCGAGTAATGCTACGCTTACCAATGCTAATCCTAGTGTAACTTTTAATTTAACAAAAAGTGCAGGTTCGGGGCATTATAGTACCGTTACCTGGAAAGTATGGCGATTATCAAATCCTTCGTCTACCTATACCTCTAATAGAACAGGAACTTCATTCTCTTATGGTACTACAGACAACGGGGAGTATGAAATTCAGGCTACTGTGACAGATACCAGAACAAACCAGTCGGTACTAAAAACTATGCCAGTGATTGTTAGTAAATCCTCTGGTGGTGGCGGTAACGGTGATGGTAACACAGGAGAACAACATTAATCCCATAAACAATATAGTAAGATGAAAAAACAAATTATATACAGTATTATAGTACTGCTTATGGGATTGAAGCTTCAAGCCCAGGTAGTATTATCCGATAAGAACTATATACATACGGTAGTTCCTCAAACTCCAATGGTCATTACCGAGTTAGAGAATGTAAACTGCTCTAATATCAATGATATAGACAGAGCGATAGAAAGTGTTACCTATTTTGATGGCTTGGGTAGACCTATACAACAACGAGCGATCAAAGCCTCGAGAGATGGTAAAGACATCGTAACCCACATCACCTATGATGCCTATGGCAGACAGGATAAACAATACCTTCCTTTTGAAGCAAGTAATACGATTGGGAGTTATAAAGAGATCGATGTAAATACTGATATTAACCAGTATTATAAGGATACCTATGCCAGTGATTTCCCTGGGATAACTGATCTTAACCAGATCAATGCCTACTCAGAAAGTGTATTTGATAAGTCACCGCTTAATCGCGTACTAGAACAGGGAGCACCAGGTACAGCATGGAAAGCTATTAAAGATAGTGATACAGATCATACTATTAAATTTGATTGGAATACCAATATAGCTAATGAAGTGGTACATTTTAAAGTAAATTTTGCCAATCCTGGCAATACAGAAGACCCTAGTTTGGTAAAAGATACGCATTACGATCCTGATCAATTATATGTAACTATTACCAAAGATGAAAACTGGACTCTGGCAGATGGTAACAATCGTACGACCAGGGAATATAAAGACAAACAAGGCAGAGTAGTTTTAAAAAGAACTTTTGCTTCGACAAGCTCAGCAACCCCAGAGGCGCATGATACGTATTATGTATATGATAGATTTGGTAATTTAACATACGTAATCCCTCCTAAAGTAACCACTAGCGATGGCGTATCAGATATTGAGCTTGCCGAACTCTGTTATCAATACCGATATGATTATAAAAATCGATTAATCGAAAAGAAAATTCCTGGCAAAGATTGGGAGTATATTGTATACAATACACTAGATCAACCGATCATGACCCAGGATGCTAGTTTAAGAAAAGAGAATTCGGGTAAACCCTGGGATCAATGGTTATTTACCAAGTATGATGCCTTTGGTAGAGTGGTGTATACAGGAACTATAATCAATGGCAGTTACAGAAACGTATTACAGAGTAGAGTTAATAATTTTGACGGCCCACAGTACGAAACCAAAAGTAATACCCCCATTAGCATTGCAGGGACACCTACATATTATAGCCTCGATGCCTACCCAAAAACAGGGTTATATAAAGTATATACCATCAATTACTATGACAATTATACTTTTGATACGGCTTCTATAAACCTACCCGCTACTACAGCTTTTGGGCAGGACATTATCAATCATGATAACAATAGCCCTATAAAAACCAAAGGGCTGCCTACCGGTAGTAAAGTACGGGTATTAGAGACCAATGACTGGATCACCAGTCTTACAGGATATGATAAAAAAGGAAGGCCTATATATATTGCTAGTAAGAATGAGTATCTTAACACTACCGATATTGTAGAAACCCAGCTGGATTTTGTGGGTAAGGTAACACAAACCAAAACCACCCATACCAAAGACAGCAGTGCAGCTATTGTAACGATAGATACCTTTACCTATGATCATATAGGTAGGATGCGTACCCAAACCCAAAAGATCAATGATCAGGCAGTTGAAACTATTGTTGAAAACACCTATGATGCTTTAGGACAATTAGAAAATAAGAAAACAGGAGGAGGATTACAAGAGGTGGATTACAGCTATAATGTACGGGGTTGGCTTACTAAAATCAATGATCCTGATATAGCTCTTGGCAACAAGCTTTTTGCATTCGGCATCAATTACAACACCACTACAGAGAATCTGGGAGCAACGGCTTTGTACAATGGTAATATTAGTGAAACCTCCTGGAAAACAGCAAATGACAATACCAAAAGAGGATATGGATACCAGTATGATGCACTCAACAGAATCATTAGTGCTTCTGGCAATGACAACAAGTATACTTTGAGAGCAGTAACTTATGATAAGATAGGTAACATCTTATCATTAAACAGAAGTGGTTGGCAGAACTCAACTGCTTTTGGTGGTATGGATATTCTCAACTATGAGTATGATGCAGGAAACAAACTCTTAAAAGTAGCTGATACCGGCAATACCAGTTTTGGTTTTAAAGATGGTAGCAATACGGGTAATGATTATACCTATGATGCTAATGGCAATATGACCCAGGATCAAAACAAAGGGATTACAGGGATTACCTATAATCACTTAAATTTACCTAAAACAGTAACGGTAAATAATGCTTCTCATACCGGAAATATTACCTATATTTACGACGCCACTGGGGTAAAATTAAAAAAGATTACAACAGAGGGAAGTTCATTAACAACAGAATATGCTGGTAATTACGTCTATAAAAATGGTACGCTAGAGTTCTTTAACCATACAGAAGGAATCGTAGAGCATGAAGCTGATGGGTATAAATATGTATACCAGTTTAAAGATCATTTAGGAAACATCAGACTATCCTATAAAGATGCGGATAAAGATGGGACTATTGCTCAAAATGAGATCGTGCAGGAGAAGAACTACTATCCTTTTGGGATGACTCATTCTGGATATAATACTACACTACGAGGAAGAAATCATAATTATGGGTTTAATGGTATAGAGCTTACTGAGGGTTTAGACTTGAATCTCTATGAGATGGATTTACGCAAGTACGATCCTGCAATTGCAAGATGGACAGGAATTGATCCTGTGACACATCATTCCATGTCTACTTATAATGCTTTTGATAATAACCCTGTGTTCTGGGCTGATCCTTCTGGAGCTAATTCTACAGCAGAATGGATGAAAGAAAATGGGGTAACAAACGATGATTTGATTACAGTCTATCAAGCAAGTGATAGTGGAGATGAGAGTAGTCAAAATCAATCAGGTTCAGGAAGTAATAACTCGAACTCAAGAAGTAACGAGTGCGATGATTGTAGTAAATGCCCTGAAACTTGTGGGCAAAAACCTGGATTAAAACCTGCTTCAAATTATGACTACACTCAAGATGTAATTCCTGGTAAGCAAGCGGAAGATATTGATTTTATTTTGAATGGTTTCGAACCAGGAATGAGTACTATGTTCCATAGATTATTTGCTATTCTTGATAGAGATTTTAATGCAGATGCTGAATCACAGGAAATGATAAGTGTTTTATCTGTTACATTTCCTATTAAGTTCAAAGGTACAACTACTTTAACTGGAATAGCTAAAAATGCCAAATGGGTTAAACCAAAACAGGGAGTTACTGGACCTGGGTTAAGAGATCATTATATTAAACATGGAGAACAAGTAGGTGCTTTTAGTACTAAGCAATATGATATAAGTGCTAGAATGACTATTCAAAATGGTAGAAGGTTTACTTATCGTGATAGATCAAGTGGTGCAAGACGTGTAGGTTATTATAATTCTTCTACTGGATTGTTTACAGCTACTAGTCAAACAAGAGGTGTACCTACTATTATGACTCATTTTGCAGAAACTTGGGAAAACCTCAGAAAACTACCTGGATTTTCCAATTAATAGAATAAGATGAAAAATACAACTTTAATAAAATCAGTAGATTCTCGTTTAGATAGTGATATAGGTTTACCATATCATGCTAGCTCTTTAGCGTATGATCTACTCTTACTAAACAATCAATCAGATAAGAGTCAAGAAGTTTTAAATATGAATTCAAGATTTAAAGAAAGATTATTTGAATGGGGCTTGAATGATATATTAAATACTCAATTTAGATATGCTATAAGAATAGCTAACTCAGAAGGAGTTTTAGAATATGAAGAAATGCATAAGCTATTTTCTTTATGCGATGAAATATATGCTCTTGAAATACTTGGAATTAGCTTTGACAATAGTGTCAAATCTGAATTTATAACTTCTGTTAGAAAAAGATTTGCAAATGAAAGAAAAAAAGCTTCAATGGTAGCTCAAGATAAAATAGAAACTTGGAAGTCAAATTTATGGTGGTATAATGAAAATATCTAGGGGTAATGTCCCAAACTGGTGCTTTTGAAAAAGAGCATTATAAAGTTTGATTATCAAATAAATTATATAAGTAGAAAAGAGTTGTAGAAATGCAGCTCTTTTTTTATACATAAAAGTGAACTAAGAAAACAGCTCTCTAGCATACCAGAAAGAAGGAAAAGAATACTACAACCCCCAGCTGTTCCTAGCGTGTAATTGATTGCCCCGCTGTTCCTAGCGAATAATTGATCGCTCCCGCTATGCCTCCGGCTAGTGGCGTTTATGAGTGAGGGGTACGAGTAAGAGATAAATTATACCAAATCCACAGCATTAATGTTGTGGATTTAGTATTGTGAATAGCTCTGGAAATATTACCTATATTTACGACGCCACTGGGGTAAAATTAAAAAAGATTACCACAGAGGGAAGTTCTTTAACAACTGAGTATGCCGGTAATTATGTGTATAAGAATGGTACACTAGAATTCTTTAACCATACAGAAGGGATTGTAGAGCATGAAGCCGATGGGTATAAATATGTATATCAGTACAAAGACCATTTAGGAAATATCAGATTATCCTACAAAGATGCTGATAAGAATGGCAGTATCACTACTTCTGAGGTTATTGAAGTTAAAGATTACTATCCTTTTGGTATGAGAATCAATTACGGAGTAGATCATCCCAACTCTATGGTTAATGGTAGAAAGCATAATTACTCTTTTAATGGGAAAGAATTTGATGAGAATTTAGGATTAAACCTAATTGAGATGGATTGGAGACATTATGATCCAACCATTGGTAGGTTTCCTTCCATTGATCCATTAGCGGATCATCCTTTTCAACTAGATTTAACTCCTTATAACTTTGCTTGGAACAACCCTATCATGTATAATGACCCTTCGGGATTATGTCCAGAGTGTCCAAATGCTAGTGATTTTAATGTTGGTGATACCCATGATATTAATGGAGTTACTTATGTAGTAGATAATGATGGACAATGGGCAAGAGAAGGTGGATCATTAGGAGAAGTTGTAATAAATTCTGGAGATAACACAGAATCTACAAGAAATCGAATTGATCTAAATGCACCCTATGGCGGAAAAATTTCTCGTTCTATAGGAAATTTAAGCGGTTGGGATAAGTTTTCTGCGGAAGCTCAAGAAAACATGCCTTGGCTTTTTGGTAGAAGGACATCCGATGATGGCAGGTTTTTTGTTGATCCTAGTGGTAATAGTATAGGTATAGTTCCTATGGGTGCACCTATTAATCTTCCTTTTGGGCCAGGAGGAAGTAAAAACCTTATTAATGGACTAGATGATTTAATTAAGGCTGCTACTAAAATAGATAAAGGAGCTTTAACTAAAGTAGGTAGAGCTTTACAAAAACATGGAAGTAGGCCCGGAAGTGTTTTTCCTAAAGCAACAGGTAATCCTGCGAGCATAAATGCACAAGGAGAAGCAGTTTTAAGAAGTATTTTGACTAATCCAAGTGCAACAACAACGGTTAGACATCACGCAAGATTCGGTGACATAATGGATATTCAAATACCAGGAGGTCAAGGAGTAAGATTTAGCGCCGATGGAAAAACCTTCATTCACTTTTTAGAATAATAATATGAAAAATTATGAAATTTTAATAACGAGTCCTCCAGATAGAGAACAGTTAGTAGCAGAAATTTGGCAGGGCGATACTATGATCGCTGAATTAAATCAAGAAAACAAAGAAAGATTAGAGTTAGAGATTTATTCTAATGAGAAAAAACTTTCTTTAAATTATAATGATTTTACTGAGGTTTTAAAAATTGCAAAAGAAAAGTTATTAGGTTAGTGCAATAGATATAAATCTGGTCTGCGAATGTCTCCTGACTTCGTAGCAATAGTTAAGTAATACATATAAGAAACAGTTACAGGCATTACGTTTGTAGCTGTTTTTTTATATCATACTAATTTTAGAAGCTTTGATAAAATGGTCAACGGTGGTGAGTAGTCCCGATGGCGCGGATTTGCAATCCGTGAAACATACCAAAATATGAAAACAGCCATTTATAATGTGATGTTTTTTCTATCATAAATTATTAATAATTGTTCCCCGCTCTCGCTAGTGGCGTCAAAAACTGGTAGGTAAGAGTAATAAATAAAAGAAGTCACAATTGATAAAAAAATTGTGACTTCTTTACTTGAAATCTCTTATACCAATATCAAAAAATGAAACTCTAATATTGTATTTTGGTCAGATAAACAAGTATTATAATATTTCATAATACATCTGGTTATATGTGGTTAGTTTCCCTATGGTGTATTGTAAATATAGTAGTGTGAAAAAATATAAGAATGACTATACCATGTAGAGATTGATGTTTTTTGGGTTATCTAAAACTGTAGTGCCACTAGCGAGACGCTAGCGGGAGCGGGGGTACATCAACTTTTAGTACACGGTAGATATGATTATTTTATTATCAATGGTTCAATAACTACTACTAAACAAGTTGCTAGAACATTGTTGAGTGCTGGATTTAGAAAAGGAACTCCTATCAGATGTATTTCTTGTTATACAGGAAAATTTCCCGATGGAGCTGCATATCAATTATCAAGATATTTGAAATCACCAGTAATTGCTCCAACTGACAAAGTTCGAGTTTTAGAAGGTGGTGGATATGAAATTTTAGGAAATGGAACATGGAAACAATTTTAAATATGAAATTAATAGGATTTATTAAAGAACATAATGATGTAAAAGGAGCTGTTTCTTTTGCTGATATAAATAAAGATGCCTTGGAGAACAACAAACCTTTGTTTGAGGTTATTGACTATTTAAATAAAGGAACGTTAGTCTTTTCTTGGATGGGTTACTCTGAGGACTTAGACAATGGAGAGCTAATTACTCCCGATAGCTATCATACGGATGGGGTATTTGTATGGCCAGCATACTTCCCTTATTACCTAAACAAATATCCTGAATATAAAGTTAATGAAGAGTTTTTAGTGCATTTGGCTAATAATAATTTTCATCAAGATGAACTAAATCCCAATACAGTTAAAAATATAGAAAAATGGTTATCAGAGAAATTAGAATAATAGCTCATGAATAATATAGTAAAACCTTTTGTAATATTATTAGTGTTTTTTCCCCCAGCTGTTCCTAGCGTGTAATTGATCGCTCCCGCTATGCCTCCGGCTAGTGGCGTTTATGAGTGAGGGGTACTAGTAAGAGATAAATTATACCAAATCCACAGCATTAATGTTGTGGATTTAGTATTGTGAATAGCTCTGGAAATATTACCTATATTTACGACCCCCGCTCCCGCTAGCGTCTCGCTAGTGGTATCAAAAATTGGTGGGCAAGAGTAATAAATAAAAGAAGTCACAATTGATAAAAAAATTGTGACTTTTTTAGTTGAAATCTCTTATACCAGTATCAAAAAATGAAACTCTAATATTGTATTTTGGTCAGATAAACAGGTATTATAATATTTCATAATACATCTATATGTGGTTAGTTTTGCTATGGTATATTGTAAATATAGATGTAAATCTATTTTAGGATTAAGTATAAATATGTAAACTTTTTTTAGGACGAGACAAACTGTAGTACCACTAGCGAGACGCTAGTGGAAACAGAGAAAAATTAAATTATATCTATATGGATTTTATTAATATAATTTTAGGCTTCTTATTAATCGTGTTTGGTATACTTATTTTGATTTATTACCAAAATCATGTAAAAAAGTATGCAGGTCTTACCATGAATCTTATAAGTGGTGGTATAGGCTTTATTATAATTGGACTTGGATTAATAGTAAGAGAACTTTTAAAAAATTAAAATAATGTAAAATGAAATATGTATTTTTTACATTATTTGCATCTCATGGTGGATTTGCAATCCGTGAAACATACCAAAATATGAAAACAGTCACTTAATAATGTGACTGTTTTTATCTAAAGAATATAGTATACTTATTCTTTACCATTAATGGATAGCCATTGCTGCATACATTATATTTAGCACATAACATTGCGGGCATAAAAAAAAACGGAACGGGTTCTGGTTGTCTGTCATCACCTCCCCCATTGATTTTGGATAATTCTTTTCTATCTAACTTCTTGAAATTTTTAAGATTGTTCATAATCAATTTGTTTTTGTTTACACATTTTTATAGAACGCTTAACCTGCATTTCTAAGCATAGTATAAACCTAATAACAAAATGTTTTTTGAATGTCCGAAATGTTTGAATTTCAAAAAATTCGGACTTTTTAGCGAGCGCTTCTATAGATATCAATTATAATACTTGCGAAGTTGCGTAGCTTTGACAGCAGATTTAAGGTACAAATCTGTGCTATTTTTGTAACTCCATAATCTTTTTATCAAAAATTGGTTTTTTTAAGAAATACCATTTTAATCTAAATCCAAATTCTACATACTCAAAACCTGCTGCCGTAGCCGAAGCAATATTACTATATTTACCATAGACATCTGCTTTAAATCGTTCTGAAAACCGATATCCAAATTTTCCTTCTGCTCTAAAAGTAGATGAACCCGGGTCGTCTTCTACAAATTGTCGACCCAAAGCTGCACTTGCATTATAAAACCACTTTTTTTGTGGGTCACTTACCACTTCTGCAAATAGCTCTCCCAAATTAAACCGTGCAGGACTAAAATAAATTACAGGCACCTGATTCTTAAAAGAAAGGTATTGATAATTAATACCTACTTTTAGAACAGGTCGTTGCAGTACCGTATAGTATAAAGAGGTAAAAAGTAGATTTCTGCTATTATCATCGGTTTGAGAAGTATAGATATACTGGGTATACCACCCCAAATTAAAATTGGTCCCCAGGTTATAATTCAAAAAGTAATTGTTCATTACAATCTCCCGGTTTAATAAATCTGCATTAAAATTTTGCAACTCTCTTTTATATCCAACATCTAAGTTTTGAAGTTTAAAAGGTTTTGTCTTTACTATCGCCTCGGCAACTAATTCTGTATATTCGGTTGTAAATCCATCGGCATTAGTGATTCCTATTTTGGATTGTAGAGAAACTTTTCCATTAAATTTATATACTCCTCCCAGCCAAAAATCGTGAGAAGTGGCTTCATTTTTGGTTACTGTATTTTTTGTAGTTCTATAATCGTATTGAATCTCTGATTTGAATTTGGCAGACAGAGGAATCTCGGTCTTTACTGTAATATTTACGGCTTCATTATCTCCGTTATCAAAAGTGAATGCTGTTTTCTCTTCGATAAATGGGGTATGTGATTTCTTTAATGTCTTTATCAATTTTTCTGCATCTTGTTGCTTTGGGTAGTATTCTAATGTTTTAAAGGCATATGTATAGGACTTCATATCCTCCCCCACAGCTCTATATGCATTTGCTATTCCTAAATTACCATCAAAAGACCCCTTGTCTTTTTCTAATATCGTATCGTATTTTTGAAGACTGGTTTTAAAATTACTGGTATACATCCCATGAGTAGCCTGTAAAGCCAGTACTCTTGGATGATCTGGATATAATTGCTGTAATCGGGCTATATCTTCTTTTGCTACGGCAAATTTCCTGTTCCATAATAGCGCTTGTATATATCGTTCTCGTGTAGATAAGTAGAGCTCTTTATCTTCTTTAAACTTTTTTACTTTATGCATCGCCATACCAGCTATAGTTAATGCTTTTTTCTCTTTATGTCTTTTATGCGCTACAAGAGCCAGGCCATTTAGCGATATAATACTATCCTTAGGATTAACTGCCAAAGCAGTATATGCTTTTTCTGCATGATCTAAGTCATTAGTCATGAGATACAGGTTTGCTTTGTTTAACTGGGTATCCTTATCATTAGGAAAATCAATTAGGTTTTGATCTAATAATGCAATGGCCTCATTATATTTTTTGTCTTGTGCAATGGTATTGGCATACCCAAGACGAATATATTTGCGTGATAACAGAGCATTGGGGTTTCCTTCTTGTAATTGTAATGCATTGTTAACCATCTTTAATGCATTTTCATATTTTTTGAGATTAGAAAGTGTATTTGCGTACCCCAATACTGCAGGAAAGCTTTTACTATCTTCTTTAATCAATTTTTCATAAAACGTTTCAGCTTTGGCAAACTGGCTATTCCAGAGTAGTGATTCGGCATAATTTAGTTTAATTTCGAAATCATCTGGATATTCTTTTTTTAGCCCTGTAAAAATAGATACCGCCTGTTGCGAATCTCCTAGTAACCCCACTGCTCTTCCGTAACACAAACGTGCTGTTTTGTTATCGGGATATTGTTTTAGAATTTTATCAAAAAAAGATTTTGCCTTATCATATTTGCCGGTTTCTAAATACGTAAACCCTTCTTGCATATCTTGTGCAAATAGAAGTGAAAATGAAAACAAAAATATAAGGCTAATAAAAAATGACTTTAGGTGCATTATTTTGTGTAATAGTTGATTAACATCGTTAAAGTAAGAATAACTAAAAAAACAGCAGTCAAAAACTTAATAAGTTTTATAAAAATAATATCTCTACCCTGGATTCATTTAACAAAAAATGTATCGACGTTAACATAATTTTAAATAATTAAGGAGAAAAACAGGGGAAAAACCCCCTTTTTTTAACATTAAAATAATCGAAAAATCATTTTTTTCTTTAACACTTGTAGTACTTTACCTTCTTTTTTAAATCAAAAAATGTTAAAATTTCAGTAAAAAATGTCGATTAATCGACGAAATACACTGTTTTTGGCATTTGCGTAAATATTTTGTGGTTTTACCATAACCAAATTTCAAAAACCAATATTACTTTTACAACGAATTGATAACTAGCGCTTAGCATCAATTCGAGATTACAGTAAATTCGTCAAAATGTAAAATAGTCTTCAAAAATCCCCAGAAGAATGTTTAACATGTTTTAAAAGATTAAGGTCTAAAAAAATAATAAAGACCAGTATTAAAAAACCAATACTTCTACTACCCCGGAAGTATGTCCCAAAATCTAAAAAAAATGACGAAAATTACCGGAATTATTATCCCATGCTATAATGAATATAATAGACTGGATCAAAAAAAGTTTTGCGATTTCTTAAGCAAAAATTCTAACTACCACTTATGTTTTGTAAATGACGGCAGTTCTGATGACACTTTAAAAATGTTGTGCGAGCTCAAAGAGTTTGATCCACAAAGGATAGCAGTACTTGATCTCGAACATAACCAAGGTAAGGCTACCGCAGTACAAACCGGAGCAAACTACCTAGCAGATATAGACATTATAGAAAATATTGCTTTTCTTGATGCCGACCTTTCTACATCATTAGAAGAAATGGACAACTTAGTAAAGAAACTAAATAGTGATCCAAAACTAACCATGGTTTTTGGTTCTAGAAAAGCAGCAGAAGCAAACAATATTGAAAGAAATATAATTAGAAAGCTCTTATCAAACTTTGTTGGATTCTTTATCCGATTTATTCTTCAGCTTCCTATTAAAGATACACAGTGTGGTGCAAAAGTATTTAAGAAAAGTATCATCGAAAATGTATATAGTCAACGATTTATAAGCAGATGGCTATTTGATATCGAAATCTTTCTTCGATTAAAAAAACATGTAGGGTTAAAAGATCTGTTAAACTGTATTAGTGAAGAACCACTAGATAGTTGGATTGAAGTAGAAGGCTCTAAAATAACATTAAAAGATTCTTTTCTTATCCCGATCAATCTATTAATGATTTGGTTTAGCTACTTCAAAATTAAAACAAATAGCAAAAGTGCCTCAGATATTTTCAACCTTAAAACAAACTACTATATGGTAAGATAACTACTTTTCTTCTTAAGCAAAATTTAATTCAAAATCTATTTTAACTATCAAAAAAACGTCTGTATTAGTTTTAATACATACGACCAGTATATACTATGAAAAAGATCATTATCCTTTTGATAATTCTCCTAGCGAATATTACGTATGCCCAACAATCTTTTGATTGTAACGAGGGAAAATTTTATCAGGTAATTTCTGGAGCATTACGATCATACGACCCGATAACAGGAACATACTCAGACCCTCTTCATACGCATACAGCGTACAATGCGGGAGGATATAACCCTGTAGATAACTTTTTATATGCGATTAGAAATAGCGATAAGCATTTATTACGTATCGGAACAGACATTGTAGTAGATCTAGGCGCTGTGGCCCAAAACGGAGGTGTTTCTTTTGGTGGTGGTTATGCTGCCGATGTAGATAGCGAAGGAAATCTATGGGTTTTTCAAAACGCACTCGACAAACAATCTTTTCATAAGATTACCAATCTTCAAAGCTATGATGGTTCTTCATCTCCTACATTTGAGATTGTAGTATCTGATCAGGCTTCACCAAGTACTTGTGCAGATATCGTATTTATAGATGGTAATCTATATGGCGGTAGCAAAGGAAATGTGTATAAATGGGATCTTACAACAGCTACACCTGCTTTTAGTTATAAGTCTGTTACAGATTTACCTAGTCATACATTTGGTGCGTGTTATACCGACACCAGTAACCGATTATATGTATCTAGTAATAAAGGTGGATTGTATTTAGTAAATGACTATGAGTCTGCTACTCCTTATGCTACATTATTAAACAATACAGAAGTAACAAATTCTAATGATGGCTTTAAATGTGCAGTTGGAGTATCTCCTATAGACGCTGATAAAGATGAAGTATTAGATCCTTTTGATAAAGATACCGATGGTGACGGAATCCCTGATGTTGTTGAAGGTGGTGGAATAGACCCATATGGAGACGATGACTCTGATGGAATTTTTAATTACCTGGATCCGGATTTTGGTAACACCTGTAATAGTGGAGTGTCTTTGGCTTTTGATACTGATCGTGACGGAGTTCCTAATGCATTGGATCTTGATAGTGATAACGATGGGATATTTGATATCGTTGAAGCCGGACTAGGAAGTTATGACACCAATGGAGATGGTTTTTTTAATTCTGAAGATGATAATTTTGTGGATTCTGATCTTGATGGAATTGCAGACATAGTAGACGTTGATCAAACCGGAGTTGCCTTCTACCCTACCGATACCGATGGTGACTTAATTTATGATCCATACGATATTGATGCAGATCAAGACGGTATTATTGATCTTATCGAAGGGCAAAACAGCGCAAGTTTCGTAACCCTTTCTGGTTCTGATCAGGATAGAGATGGTATGGACGATGCTTTTGATCCAGATCATGGTGGTACTCCCCAAGGATATGTAAATACTGATGGTACTGATAATCCAGACTTTATGGATACCGATTCTAATAATGATGGAACTTTGGATACCGTAGATGGGTATGATACTAACAGTGATGGTACTGCTGATACAGTTGCCGCAGGAAATGATTTTGATCAGGATGGCTTAGATGATAATTTTGATTTAAAAGAAACTGTATTTGATTCTGATAACGGAAACCAAACTCCAAGCAGTTTTCCTGTACTAAGTATTGGTCAGCGATACCAATACCCAGGAACATACAATAGTAACGGAACGCCAGACTATCTGGGAACAAACGAAACACTCGCTTCTGATTATCTCACACGAATCGATAACGCATTACCAGAAGGAAATTCTGTACCAAATCTTAACCCGAATTATATCTACTCGGGATATGACACCAATGTTATTATTGAAAGTACAACGAATGTTTCTGTAACTTTTATTGGTGAAAACACAAATTATAAAAATACACTAGGTTTTTATACCTATGATATCAATAGTCCTTCTGCTGCGGCTCCTAGCCCAGAAGATATAACTATTGTATTTCCTAATGCTTCTAAAACAGGTAGTAATGGTGAATTAAATGCTGGTAACACTGTAAACATAGGAAGTTTTGCAGCAGATACTGGTATTGGCTGGGTATTACTTGTAGACGGTTGGAATGGTAGCACCGTAGACTCTGGGTTATGGCAAATCTATTCTAATCCTGATTACAATCCAGAATGTGATGAAGCCCTACGACCACATAATATCTTGCTTGCTGATACGGCAAATGAGAGTATCGTACTTGGTTTTGAAGATATTAGAAGAGACTATCCGGGAGCAGATCACGATTTTAATGATGTTCTTTTTCATATCAAAGCTGATCAATACTCCTCCTTAAAAACTACAAACATCCCAGAATTAACAGAAGAAGGTGTTGTAACTTCTGGAAACGACGGTGGATTAGAAAGTAATGGTGACCTGGCTAGTTTAATTGCCAAAAGAAATTTTTTAAGATCAAAAACAAACAACGTATACAATCAAAAGAAATTACAGAAACGTTTCGCTCCGGGTCAAAAATCATACAAGTCTGGTAATAACCAAGATTTAAGTATTTATTTCCCAACAACCGGTGCTACAGGAACAGAAACATCTTTTGTTTCTAGCCCAGACGATCTAATTGGTATAACCAATGCTACAGCGGTATTTTCGATAGACTACTACAATCAAAATAAGAGAGTTGGAGCTGCCCTGGCAATGGCAACCAAAGGATCTGTTTATGATCATTCTAAAACGATCTGTGATAGACTTAATGGTTCTGTATTAGAAGATATAAGAACATTAACGATTCGAAATCATACTTTGGTAAATACCAAAATCAGAAGAGTTACCGGAGAAGTCGAACAAGCCTTACATTTTTCTGTAAGAATAGATGAGTTTCAAAATGAATTATATAGCTTATGGAATATCGATCAATATCCAGAAGGCGACTACCTTAACTTCCAGATTTGGGGTGGTTCTATCCCACAGGTAGCAACTATCGCAAATACGATTATCGATAAATTGATCGAACAAAAATCATTAGGTAAAACTTTTATCCCCAATAATATCCCATCTGTATTTGTACAAAAAGGATTTTATAGAGATGGTAAACTTGTTCTGGATATTGTAAATAAATCAGAAGTAAGTCAGTTCAATTTCAGAGGAAACAAAAGAGTTACCGAACTTTCTAAAGAAGAACTAATTACCAAAACGATATCCTTATCTGGTAAATATCAAGAAACTATTACTGTAGAAACCGGATACTTATTTGATATTGGATTTGCAATTACGGGAGATAATCCCAATACAGCAGATGTATTATACCTGGCAGATGGTCCATGGGGTATCGATTTTCTTGAGCAGGGAGCTACTGTATTTAATTTTGAAATCATAAAAAATAAAAACAGTGACACGCAAGAAGGGCATTATCAAGTAGAACGAGATGCCAAAGTAAGTGGTAACCTTAAAGAAACCGTGAACTTGTTTAGAAATATTCTTGGTGGTGATCTAACCCTAAATGTTTCTGAGTATGATGCAGTTGAGTTTGAATTATATACAGATAGAGATGTAGAAGTAGTTTTAGTAACCAAAGATCTTGTAAACTGGAATGACAGACTTAGATATACCATAAAAGCAAGTGATACAAAAGAAACATATACCATTCCTTTTTCAGAGTTTTCGAGTAAAGCAAAACAAAGTGTTTCTATCGATGAATTAAGAAGTGTGGTATTTTCTATTCAGGGTGATTACCAAAGCTTTGTTCTTTTTAATCTAGAAGTTGCTAAACTTGCTTTTACCAAGGAGAAAGAAAATACCGATGACACTACCGATGAGGAAGGTAGTGATGCTACAATTATTAATAATGATTATATCGAGGACATTGCGCTAACCACAGATAATAATACTGTTATACATAATTCTCCTAACCCATTCAGGACACAAACAACGATCAAAATGCCTACAGTAAATCAAAAAATTACAATTTCTGTAATCGATATGCTGGGTAGAGTTGTACAAAAAGAAGAGTTAGGAAGTATAGCAGCCCCATCGGATACTTTTACGTTTACTGCCAAGAATTTACAGCAAGGAGTGTATAAGTATATTATTAGAGGAGATGACTTTAAGAAAAGATACGAGGGAAGTTTTTTAATACAATAGCAATAGTTAATAAAAACCACTATACTACCTAAAAAAACAGGTGGTATAGTGGCTTTATAAAAAAGAGATTTTTTTTAGAATAAAATGTAAAGGTTGGAAAATTAAAAACTAACTTTATGAATATGATTCTTAATACTGCTTTAAAAAAATTGAGTGCTGAACAAAAATTTATGATCAGCGTTATCATTGTTAATGGAGGGAATTATCTATATAACCTGATATTAGGAAGAATCTTAGGTCCCGAACAATTTGCAGATGCAGCATTATTAATTACTTTTCTTTTGGTTTTATCGTTTATAGCGATGACATTTCAGCTATCTACCGCCAAATTCTCTGTTCTTTTTGAGGATTCAATATTTAAAAGTTTTATCAATATTATTTATAAATATTCAAGTAGTATCGGGGTTGTCTTTGGTGCACTCTTAGTTATTTTCTCCAAACAACTTCAGCTACTTTTTAATACTCAATCCTCTGCTATGTTTACCATTTTTGGGATTGGTGTCCCTATTTATTTTATAATGAGTGTTAACAGAGGAGTGTTTCAGGGCAGTAAAAAGTTTGACAGCCTTGCAATTACCTACCAGGGAGAGATGCTAAGCAGATTGGTTATTACTCTTATTTTAATTTACACCTTAGGTTTACAATCTTCTATTTTAGTTGCTTTGGGTATTGCAATTTCTTTTTTGTTTGGGTTGTTACCTTTTCGTTCTCAAGATATAGAGATCACAAAAAAACATAAACTACCATCTGCAGAATCTAAATATATCATTAAGTTTTTCTTACTAACAGCTTTCTATGAGCTTACTCAAATCATAATCAACAATAGTGACATCCTGATGGTTAAACATTATTTTGAAACTTATGAGGCAGGTCTATATGCATCCTTAGCATTGATTGGCAGAGTCGTTTATTTTGTTGCCTGGATGTTTGTAATGTTACTATTACCCAAAGTGGTAGAAAAACAAAAAGAAGGAGAATCTCATGCTCCTATCTTGTTTAAGTATGTGTTCTATATCACATTGCTTTCGGCTTCAATTGTTCTGGGGTGTTACCTGTTTCCCGAATTCGTGATCAATATCATGTTTGGCTCAGAATATTTAAGTGTTGCACCACTACTGTGGAAATATGCAATCGCAACTTCGCTTTTTGCTATTTCTAACATTTTTGCCTATTATTTTTTATCCTTAGATCAATATATACCAGTTGTATTATCTGCGTTACTTGGGGTTTCGCAAGTGGTACTTATCATATTCTTTCACGACACATTATCTGATATTGTTATTATGCAAATAATAGCAATGGCTATTCTTCTCATATTTCAGGTCTTCTTTTTTTTAAGCTATCAGAAGATATCTAAAAAAGGCTCAACGAACAATTAAATCAATTCATCGAAGGATACTTGCAACTCAACAGATTTAGCGTAGAGATGCAAAAAAAATGATCCATCTTTGAAATAATAATAACCTATAAAACAAGAAGTTATGGCTTTACAAATTACTAAAAACCAAGGGATTTTTGAAATTAAAGGAAGTATTGTGGCAGAAAATACCAAATCGCTACAGCATCATTTTGAGAAGTTATTATTCAATTCTGATAAAGTGATATTGTGTATTGATAAGGTTAAAAAAATTGATGCTTCAGGTGTTAGAGTATTGACCAAATTATTTAGAAGTGCTATGGAAAGCAACAAGATTTTTTACATCATTGGAAAAGAAAACAAAAAAATAAGTAATGCTTTTGGTAAAGTAAGTTACATACTAAGAAGTGATTTCGTATAAAACATAACCCCCAAATATAAAATATCATGAAACTACAAATAATACATACCTCAGGAACATTTGAAATCGTAGGAAACTTTACTTTGGATAATACAGAATTAGTAAAAGATCATTTTAACTACTTATTAGATCATTATGAAGAAGTAGTCATGTCTTTAAAAAAAGTAAAAAAAATCGACAAAAAAGCAATAAAAGTTTTAAAAGAAATCTATGCAAAAGCCAATAGAAGAAGTAAAATACTTTTTGTTTTAGGAAAAGAAAATAATGTAATAGCAAACGCTTTCAAAAAAAATAAAGCAGATCATATTTTTAGAGAAAATTACTAACCTCTAGTTATATAAGTTTTGTATCTGTAACACACACAAAACTCTTTCTAATCGACAACATTATAGTTATTCTTCTTATGTTTCAGTTGTTTTTGTTGTCAGGTTATTATAAATTGTAGTTTATTATATTAAAAAAGTAAAGACGTACCCCATTCGTCCTAAAATCTTGAAACCTGTTAACCAACAAGATTTCTACTCGATTTTAATTCGTCTCTGTCTGTTTCTAAAAAAGAATACAAAATTCAACAGATGAAATTAGCAATTGTAACGGCGTATCCGCCTAGTAAGGTGACTTTAAATGAATATGCATACCACCTGGTAAAACATTTTAGACAACATGCCGAGGTATCTGAGCTTGTTTTATTAACCGATGTATCTCCCAAAGATGCCGATACCGTTTTTGAAGAACAAGGATGTAATGTAGTCGTTAAACAATGTTGGAAATTTAATAGTTATAGTAATATCTTCTCTGTTATGAAAGCTATTAAACAAATGCGTCCAGATGCAGTATTGTTCAATCTTCAGTTTATGAAATTTGGTGACAAAAAAATAGCTGCAGCGCTTGGTTTATTATTACCCAAACGTTGTGTCTTTAACAACATACCCACAATAGTTCTATTACATAATATTATGGAGCAAGTAGATCTTGAAAGCTCTGGGTTTACAAAAAATAAAGTCTTACAAAAAATCTATAATGTTATAGGAACAACACTCACCCGGTTTATTTTATCTGCCGATATTGTTGCTGTTACCATTGACAAGTATGTTCACATCTTAAAAGCAAAATATAAAACCGAAAATGTAGTACAGATTCCTCATGGGACGTTTGAGTTACCTGAAGAACCAAAATACACGCTTCCCGAAGGCCCACTGCAGATTATGACTTTTGGTAAATTTGGCACCTACAAGAAAGTAGAAATCATGATTGAAGCGGTAGAAAAAATACGATCCAGAACAAATATTGATTTAGAGATTGTAATTGCCGGAACAGACAATCCTAATGTTATTGGGTATTTGCAATCGATGAAAGAAAAATATGCAGATGTACCTCAACTCACTTTTACCGGTTATGTAGAAGAAGCAGATGTACCTCGAATCTTTGCAGAAAGTGCAATGGTCGTATTTCCTTATACCTCTACAACAGGAAGTTCTGGAGTATTACATCAGGCAGGAAGTTACGGCAAAGCAGTGGTTATGCCAGATTTGGGAGATCTAAGTTTATTAGTAAAAGACGAAGGCTACCAGGGAGAGTTCTTTAATCCAGAAAGTGTAGACAGTCTGGCTGATGCTATAGAAAAAATAGTATTGGATCCTGCATATCGCACTGCTTTGGGGCAAGCAAATTATAAGGCAGCAACTGCCCTACCAATGAGTAAAATCACAGCAATGTATTTAGAGCAGTTTAATGCTATCAAAAAAAGTAAAGCACGCAAAATTGAAAAGACATACAAAGGGGCTTCTTTATAAAAATACTTCTGCCGATATACTGGCAGGATTGCCCCAAACTTAATGATTTGTCATAACTGTAAAAACACTTGTATCTCGTACAAGTGTTTTTTTATTTATTTATGTACTCAAAAGCAGGTTTCTTGTTGCCATCACGATCTATAAATCCAAAGTGTTTTTGCTTATGTTTTCGCCAGGGCAGCTTGCCTACCACAGTACTAGGCACCTCATCAAAATCATATAAGGTCCAGGAGAGATAATGGATATTATCTTGCTTAATAATCTCTTGAAATTGTTTATAATAGTTAGCTTGCCCTTTTTCTGAGGGACCGAAAGGGCTCCAAAACCCTCTATTAGAGGATAATCCAAATTCTTGTAAAACCATAGGTTTCTCAATTTTTGTACTCATTGCAGTATACGCTTCAGAAAAGGTATCGATATCCAGATAATAATGAAAAGAAATAATATCTACTTCATTTTGTAGTAAGCCAGCGGATGCTGTATCAGACCACCCGATTGTTACCAAATGATTAGGGTCAAATTGTTTGATCTGGTAGATCATTTCTTTTAGCCAGGCCAATACATTTTCTTTTCCTCTGGTATCAAAATCCAGATTAGGTTCGTTCTTTATATCCCAGGCAAGGATAGCATTATGATTTGTAAAAACACTTACAATTTGTTCTGCATGACGATGAGTTAATGTCCAATCCAATACAGAGTAATCTCCATAAAAGTCAAATAGTGTAACAATAACTTTAAGGTTTTTGGCTTCTGCCTTATCTAATACTTGTTTAAGTTTTTCTAATTTTTCAGTCTCTACTTTAGCTTTGCCAAAAACTTCATAGGGTATAAAAATTCGTATCGTATTTAAGCCTGCGTTCTTAATAATATCGAAATCTGTAGCAATCACATTAATATCATAATCATCACCAAACATATCCCATGGTGTTTTCTGTGGGTAATAATTAATCCCTTTGATCTGGTATTCTTCATCTTCAACAAATATTTTGTCTCCCATAACTTTAACCGACCTACTGGTTTGTGTTACTGGATCTGGTGAATGATTTTTTTCTTTTACCATATGGCGTATTCGCCAAAAACCGTCTTCTAGCATTAACAATACTTGATAGTCAGATTGTAATTTTGTTTCTAATAACAGTTCATGATCATGATAAACCCTTTGATATTCTTTTACACCAGTATCTGTTATAACTGCTAATTGGCCATCTGCACTATAAAAATCTAGTGCTACATTATGAGTAGTTGTTGTGCTATGTATAGCAATATTTTTTTCTTTGTTTGATATTAGTGATGCAAAAATGTGTTTTCGTGCACTTTTGGTATAATAATCATCTATTCCTTTTGGTGTATTAGTTTGATATGCTGTATTACGTATATACCATGCATTAAGGTAATCTTGTTCTATTTCTAGTAGTGTTTGTTTTTCTATAGGTCGCCCGGGATTGATAGTATCTTTCCATTTTAATTTAGGTAAATACACTTGTTCTTTATGCAAAGCCAGATGTAGCATCGAACTTCGATCTGCTCCCGTAGTAAGATAGGATAATGTCTGACTGATACCAAAAAGCATTAGTATAATAACTCCAACAAAGGAAATAATGATGAATGACCTATATATATTTCTATTCCAACCCATCATTTTAGTGTTATATTCTTAAATTCTTTTTGTATTCCTAAAGCTTTGATCTGCATATCGTAATTTCCTGAAGCATAGAACCCATCTTGTAACAGGAATCTAACCAACCCATGTGAAGAAGTTTTAACTTTGGTATCTATTTTTTGATTATCCTTAAAAATATCCATCTTTACTATGGTACCGTCGGGGATTAATTGTTCCATAAAACTTATCAGGGGTCCAATAGTAATCTCTCTATTATCGTTGTCAAATTTCACTTCAAAATCATCCAAAACCTGGGTATACGCTATGGTTAGTATATTGCTCTCTGCCATGCCCGGCACATAGGCTTTAATCTGCCACGTATCTTTATGATCGGGATGCAAAATTTTACCTACTGCCTGACCATTAACTGTACTTCCCTGTGTATGTAATAGCTGCCCTTTTTCATCTTTAATTACAAATTTTACAAGAGAACCATCACTTACTATATTACCATATTCATCCTTTATGATAGATGTAATAAGCTCGGTAATTTGATTACCGTCTGCATATGCATGTTTTCGATTACTTCTAATCTCAAAATTTTGTGGCAGTGAAGGATATACCTCAACAGAAAATTCCTTAGAAACTGTTTTGCCAACCTTCGAAAACAACAATATTCGCCCTGATTGATCATAAGAAAATATGTTTGCCCAACCGATCATATCTTTGCTCTGTAATATCCTTTCTTTTTCTATATCTAAAAATTGATGCCTAATCAATACTGCAGTACTATCCGGCAATGGATTATCAAAAGAATCTGTAGAAACGATAATTTGCATGGTATAATCTTCTCCCCCCGCTATGATACTAGGAGGTCCTATATAGGATTCTAAATGTACTTTTGTTTTGGTATTAGATATAATACGTATTTCGCCTTCATATAAACTCCCCGACTCACCAAGTAAGGTATACGATACTAACCCTTTTTTCTTAGCCATAAACTCTGGAACGGTAAAACGAGCTGTATCATGTGTATCGGGATCGATCACATTGCTGCCAAAAGAGGAATGTATAAAAAGTTGAGTTCGAACAGATGTATTAAGCTTAAAATCTAACACAATAGGATTTCCTGCTTCAAATACTCTTTCTTTGGTTACTAACACTGCAGAAATTTCATCTTGTGTTTTTAGAACAGTCGTAAAAGCAATACTTATAGCACAAATTAATGCTCCCAAAAACAATAGAATAATATGTTTCTTTTTTAGCTTCATTAGTTTGGTGCTCCGATATAGGTATTAATTTCAAACTTAATATAACTAAATCCTTTTCCTTCTATTGGTATAAATTGTACCGATTGGTGTTCAACTTTTCTGCTAGGAACTACTTTATTACTAATTAAAGTATTTAATAACCCATTTACAAAAACGTTCTTCAAATCTTTACTAATAGTTTGTACGCCTGATAAATCCAATAACTGATAATCAAAATATTGTTTGCGTTGTGGGCGAATACCTTCTGGTAAATATTGATGATCGACCCACACTAGCTCATGATCTTTACTGTAATAGGAAACTAATAGTAAAGGAACGGTAACCTCTTCTAGCCCGGAGTTAAACAAGACTCCTTCTACATGATCATTTTTTATAGAAAGCTCATTTATGGCAACGCCTTTATATAAATCTACTGTGGTTACATTTCCTGCACATTGCAAATTAAATTTAGCAGGCTTTTCATCAAATTTCATTGCTGTGAACTGATCGGGGTCAAACGTTTTTGGTTTATGATCTTCTTTATTTATCCAGGCAATTCCTTCAAAATTAATACGGAAACTCGTAATTTCCTTAGGCATTAATTTATGTTTCATTTGGTGTTTGGCATTATACCTAGCTAACTTTTCATCTTTACCATTATACAATGTACCAGTGATTACAACATCGGCTGGTATATTATCAACATTTTGTATTTCGCCTATCAGGCTATATTGATCACTACATTCAACAATTTTTGCTGATAGTACCTCTAATACAGGTTGTTTAAGAACATCTTCATGATAGGTCTGTTCTGAACTAATTCTACGCCTTCCATGATTATAAAAAGCCGTGATGTTTTCTGCAAACAACTGATCAGGAGGAATATCTAAATCATATGGCAATGGTTTTACATACCACTTATTATGATATTTCACCAACTCATGATAGAATGTTTTATCTATTATTTCTAATGGAGTGATCCAATGTGTAATGGCTTTAACTCTGGCAGTACTATCTGTTTGAGTAGTAATACTTACATTAATTGCATCCATTTTGGCATACGAACTCAATAAACCATCTGTTACGGCAACCTCTAACATATATTGATCGACCGTCTTATCACTTTTTGGATCCAGATAAGAATATGCTCTTTTAAATTCTTTAAAATCTAATGCATCATAATATGCTTCTGTTACATTAACGGGACTTATTTGTTTTACATTTTTTATATATATCAAATAAGAACCATACCCTATAATAATTAACATTAGGAACCCCCATAGGTAAGATGCTTTAAAAACTGATTTTTGAAATTCCTTATAGTGTACTCCAAACTTAAAATATACAGGAAAACTCTTATGCTTAGCTTTTAAAGCGTGTATCCATATCAACTGTACATTAATAATAAATGCTAGTAATACAGTGCATATCGGAATCAAACTCCACATTAATTTTTGAAACATAGGAACATCCTCTTTGGGTAAAATACTGGATAGCGGAGGAACATTTAACTTTTCCCAAACCATAATCCCATTTTCTAATTGCCGCAACCTCTGCCAACCACAGAAATACAAAATAGGGTCATAAAACTTATCGTTAGAAAACACATATTTTAAATTATATTTCTCGGGAACCGTAAGAAATTGTTGCAGAGAACCAATGCCTTCTACACCTCTAAATTTTGAATTTTCTAGTCGTTCTACTGCCCTGGTCGTTAGCTCGGGTAATCTCCTTGCAGAGTGATAATTGCCATCAACCGTCATTGCATTAGTTTGAGCAGAAAGCCACGCCATCTGATCTCCAAACCCCAAAGGAAGGTATCTCCAGTGATCGTGTTGATCCTGGCTTAAAAAATTTAAGATGGGCAACATTTTGATTTTTTGTGGCTGCGAAGGTCTAAAATACCCCAGACTCATTGTAAAAAGTGTCATAAAAACAAGAACTGCGGTAAATAGCCCCCCCAAAATCCTATGATAGACACCTCCGTATTTTTCTTGAATCTTTTCTTTTAAATCACCTTCTATAAATCGATAACCAAATTCGCCAAACATGGGTAAAGCCATAATAGAAGCCCATAGGGTAAACCTGTCTAATGTAAGAATATTAAACGCATTGTCTCCCAACATCATTCTGGGGATTGGCGTTGTCCCCCCTGTTCCTAAAATTGTTAAAAGCGTTATCGATAACCCAAAAAACAAATATCGTTTACTGTAAAATCGATACCATATATAGGGTAATAAGAATAGTAAAACTCCCCACGGAATCAAAAAGAACACTAATCCTGATGAAGTGACCTCTAAAAAATTATCTCTCGACCCATGCGGTATGGGGACTTGAGTAATTGGGTTATTCTTAGTATTAATCCAATACGGAAGAATACAAACAATGATAAGTAGTAGCGATCCAAAACCAAAACCTACAATTCTTTTAAAAAGTGAAAGAAAACTTTGTAAAAACAGTAAAAATCTAATTTCTTTATATGAACCTACCTTTTCTCTAGAAACATCCATGATTACCATACCTATTAACGGAAAAATAAAGAACACCATTCCAAAAATTGGGGTTACATGATGAGAAGTCACTGTAACTGCTATTAGACTCAAAGCATTTAATAAATATTTATATTTTCCGATTTTAAGCCATAGATAAATTTCGGGTAACGCATGCAACAGGATAGACAATCCTATAATACTGGGTAATTGTCCAAAAATATGTAGTGTTTCTATAAAAGCGGAAGAGAACACTGCAAGTATAGCTGTGTATCCTGCAACTTTTCTATTAGAGGTAAGCACTAAGGCAAAACGATATATTCCTGTAATAAAAAGAATGATAGCTATAATAGCCACAGTAAACAAACCAAATTTAAGCCCACCAATATAAGAGAACAATCCAATACTTTGATGCACTAATGGTGGATATCCCATTACTGTAAACCCCGTATACCAACTATAGTTCCAGGGTTCGAACCAATTATTGGCATAATGATTTCCAAAAAATAGATGAATTAATGCATCATATGTAGACTCTAGGGTAAAAAAAATGGTGGTACCATGAAAAACCACTCCGATGAGTAATGCACTTATCAAATACTTATTTGTGGTTTTATCCATAAAGACTCGCCATAGTTTTCGATTTAAATATACGATAAAGGTTTCGGTTTAGAACAAGTCTGAAAAGAATGCAAATTAAAAATTAGCAGTTTACGGTTCTGATTGACTACAAATCAGACTTCTATTGAAATCTACAACCTTTTCAAAGTAATCTCACAATCCTCAAAACATTGGTTTTCAAGAATCCCAGCATTCTAATATAGCTATAGACGAATGGTATGTCTTTCGATAAAAACCATTCACCGACAGCAATATTCTACTCATCGAAATACCTTCTCGTACAGCGCAAATCGTGGCTACTTTTGGAGTATAAACCTCAAAATACTACCATTATGAAAACAGGAATTATCATACCATGCTATAACGAAGAAAACAGATTAAATGTAACTGCTTTTTTAAACTTTATACAAAAGGAAAACGATTTCCACTTATGTTTTGTAAATGATGGAAGTAAGGATAACACTGTAGAAGTATTAAAGAAGATTCAATCTCACAACCCTCTTAAAGTAAGTGTTATTGATATCAAAAAAAATTCTGGAAAGGCTGCAGCAGTAAGAGCAGGTGCCAGATACTTACACAGTAGAGGTGATATAGAATTTATTGGTTTTATTGATGCTGATTTATCTACAGATTTTGAAGATTTTGACGGACTTTTAAAAACATTAAAAACAAATAAAAGATTAAGTTTTGTTTTTGGATCGAGAGCTAAAAACGCTTCAGATGATATCAAAAAAGATGGTATTAGAGCAATGATTTCAAAACTTATTAATATTCTTATTGTATTCATTTTGGGATTATCTATTCAAGATACACAATGTGGAGCCAAAGTGTTCAAAGCAGACCTGGTTCCTGTGATTTTTAACAAAAATTTCTTTAGCAGATGGTTATTTGATGTAGAAATGTTTATAAAAATGAAAAAACACTTCGGTAAAACCGAAATTATGAATAAGATTTATGAACAACCTCTTAAAAGATGGGTTCATATGGAAGATTCTAAATTAGGATTAAAAGATTCATTAGAAATTCCTTACAGATTATTATCGATATGGTTTAACTATAATATACTTCAATCTTTACAGGTTTCATTTTCTAAAGAAATTACCGAACCTACAATAGAAGTATACGGAATGGCTACTCCGGCTTTAGCTGCCTAAGGTATAAGAATACCTTACAAAATTTGACTCGAAATTGCCCCTAAATATATCTATCAATAAAGAGAACATACTTTATACAAGTATGTTCTCTCTTTTTTTGCATCGGCTAATATAGTTACTTAGTAAATTTTACGATTGTATATTCTCTATTCACCATATCTCCCGATTTACTTTCGACAGTTTCTATTTTATCAATAATTTCGATTGATCTGAATGGTATTTTATTTGCCAAAGTTTTGACTTTATTAGCATCATACAATTCAAACCTTGAATCTACAAAAGGTAGTGTTTTCATAAAATCCATGCTAGCAAATGCTATAGAACACACCCCATCTTTTTTTAAAACTCTATAAATTTCTGCTAATAAAAAGAGTGGTTTTTCCCAAAAGTAAATTGTGTTTACCGACAGTATTTTATCAAAATAATGATCTAAAAAAGGAATCGTATTCCCATCGTAAAGTGAAAATATAGATTGGTTATTTTTCACAAACTTTTTGTTGAGCTTCTCAGATTCAGATTTCATTGATTCTGATATTTCTAAACCAACATAAGATATGTCGTTTGCTTGCTTTAGAATTTCAGTAAGATGAATAGCATTACCATGTCCTAATTCTAAAACATGATTCTCTTTTTCGAGCTTTAAACTCTTAATCGTATTAAGGATCATCCCTAAATTAGACTGATTCATTTTTTTTGCTATTTCCAGACCAGAATCTCCACTAGGGCAACTTAATTGGGATGCTATTGCTTTCAACTCTTTTTCGGTCATAGCTTTTTCTAATATAAATTAATTGATAGTATATACTGCACAATGCCAGGTAAATTGATATGCTACGCTATCATATGTTCCTGGTTGTTTATCTTCGTGTGTTGCTTCAATCACATATCGGGTTTCAAAAGGCAAACCAAATGTTATCATTCCGTTCTTATCGGTTTTTACTTTTTTTGACCAATCCTCTTTTATGAATACTGTAACTTCTGCTTCTGCCAGAGGTTTATCTTTAAAAAGTATTTGAAGTTTAGCCTGTTTAGATGTTGTAGAAAGATCAACTATCGCTATACTTTCAGGATTTATGGCAACCGTTTTATGTGTCGTATTTTTTCCTACTTCTACCTTAGCAACCGAATGGTATTGTGGTCTAAAAATACCATAATCATATTGAGTATAATCTAAAACCTTATATTTCTTATTATCTAAAACGATAGAATATGTACCTTCGGATTTTGGAGTAAAATTAGCTACATGATAAGCTGATTTTGCTTTGGTCTCTAGTTTTATCTTATTCCCTTGTTGATCCACAACCCAAAGTGTAAAATGTTGTGCGTTTTGAAATACTTCACCATCTGTTTTTTCTGCAACTCCGCTAGCAAATTCTCCAAAATACACACGTATTTCGTGCTCTTGGTTTATCATTCCATTAGGATTGGTTTCTATCCAAAAGAAGTGCGCAAAAGTTTTTGTAGTACATAGTAATAATAGAATTACTAATCCTGTTATTTTTCTCATTTCTTATTGCTTTATACTTTGATTAAAAATGTAAAACACTCCTAAACCAAATTGTTCAGGAGTGTTTCTTCTCACAAAGATTAGATTAGTTAGTTACTTTAAAAATTCCTTTAAGTGCTAATCCTTGTACTTTAGCACCTTTGGTGGCTGTAGCTGTTTTAGGATCTACAATATACACATGTGTTTCTGTCCCTGCATAACTACTAAGGTATGCTTTACCATCTTCTACATACATCGGTGATGTATATCGGTTTGCATGGGTTGGCATTCCTTGTACATCGGTAACGGTTTTATTTTCTAAATCAATAATAACCAGCTTGAAAAAATCTCCTGTTTCTTTAAATACGCCCCAAGGCCCAACAGTATCGTCTATAATTATTCTAGCGATTGCTTTACCGTCTCCCACATAATCCATCCAGAATAATTTTCCTCCATTAGGTGCAGATTCTACATCAAAGAAATAACTTTTATCAAATTCTGTAGCTCCGTTTTTTATTCTTAAAATACCTGAAGGTTTTGTAGCAGAAGTAAAACCAGCACTTAATGCTGAAGTAGAAAACGAATAAATATCTCCATTTTCTGTTTTTTCGATCCCTGTGCTATGCCCATTAACTCCTATCGGACTAGTTCTATCATCATAAATTATTTTTTCTAATTCGAATTCGGGATATTTAAAAACTGCAACATAAGCTCTATTCACATCTGGTGTCACATAAGAACCATCGGCCATCCATTTATGATAAGAAACAAACAGTTTTCCGTCTCTTAAAACCATACCTGTTACCCAAGGAATCGTTCCTGGATTTTTTGCAGTACCATCTCCTTTATCAATATCAATAGGATGCTCAACAATTTTTTCTAGTTTACCTGTTTCTGCATTTATAATATGAAATCTCTTATCAGATAATCCACTATAAGTAAGTTCTACAGCCAATAGTGTTTTATCATCTATCGCTGAATAGTTATCTAAAGTTGATTGAAATGCAAAATTTCCTTTTTCTATTAATTTACCGTCTTTGTCTAATCCATAGGCAATACATTTGTCATCATCAGAATATCCTGCAGTAAAAACTGTATTTTTTACGTTATGAAAAAACCTCCAACCTTTTAGTGGTGTTCCTTGTCCTTCTACAGAGATTTCACCAGTTGTAAGTGATGCCAATGATGGCAATTCTAAGATATAGTCT
Organism: Aquimarina sp. EL_43; assembly: GCF_943422735.1. Lineage (NCBI taxonomy): Bacteria > Pseudomonadati > Bacteroidota > Flavobacteriia > Flavobacteriales > Flavobacteriaceae > Aquimarina > Aquimarina sp. EL_43. Next base: position 689,059 of record NZ_CALSBR010000001.1, read on the forward strand.
ACCGGAGATGCGTCCCCTACAGGAAGTGCCTGAAAACCAACTACATATTTTGAAGTAGAAGTTGGGGTTGGATCTATAACAGGCCCTCCGTCGTCGTCACTACTACAAGAAGTAGCTAGTATTGATATTGCTGCTAGCAACATCAAATATTTAATACAATTTATTATTTTCATTATGATATGATTTTATAGTTATTACTAGTTTTTGTTTGTTAAATAGTATCTTAATTTTACATAGAAAGCTCTTCCTGGCTGTTGTATTTCAAAATTGTCATACACTTTCTCGTCTGTTATATTTCGTGCCTGTACAGATATATTATAGGTTCCCTTTTTAAAAGAGTATCCTAGCTGTACATTATGTGACAGTTGTTCTGGTATAATATCTCTCTCATTTGGATCTCCTTCTACAAAAGAGGTAAGTGGATAATCGTGTACGTAGTAAGAACCCCAGGAGAATGTTACTTGATCGTTTGTAGAAAAAATATCTTTTAAATTACATCCTATTCTGGCATTACCAAATAGATATGGGATATTAGCAATTCGTTGATTTTTTAGAAAATCAACACCAGAATTCCCTCCTACATTACGATCTATAATATTTTGATAGGTTGCATTAAGATCCAGAAATAGAATATCATTATATAATGTTCTAATTTCTCCTTCTACCCCTGTACTTCTTGCTGCTGCAGTATTATAAAATCTAGAAAAAATCCCTTCAGATCGAATTGCTACAAAATTCTCTGATTCTCTAAGGAAAACGTTAGTATCAAAACGCAATTTGAACTTATTAATATCTGTATTTAAAAGAACTCCAAGATTTGCATTATAGCTTTCTTCTGGTAACAATTCGGGGTTTGATTTCAATAGAAACCCATCTCCAAATACCTCATAGCCATCAGGAATTCTAAATGTTTTCTCAAACGAGCCTTTTACCTGAACGTGATCAGAAAATTTATAGGTCGATGCAAATCCGTATCCCAGTTCTTCGAATGTATTCTCAATCTTTGTAAAACGATCTGCTTCTACAGTAGTAAATGAATCTTCAATAATACCTTCTGAGTTTAATAAATATCCTTTAGCGAATAGTGTGGTATTCCAGGTATCATCAAACAAGCCTAAATCGTAGGATACACCAAATATATTTTTATCTATAATATGGGGGTCATTAAAAGGTATTCTTCCCACCCTGGCAGGATCTTCACCTCTTCTTTTAATATAATTCTTGGTAAAATTAATATTGAACTTGCTCCAGTCATTGATCTTATACCTTCCAAAAGCATTAATCAAATGTGTATTATCCTTAAATTCAAATAAAGTTTTACTAAATTCAAGTTCTCCTAAGTTTTGGTCTCCCCTTTCTATAAAATTACCAAACCAATCATATTTTCGTGCAGAAGTATCTACTACCTTATCATTATTTTGACCAATAGAAGCATATAACTTTACTTTTAACTTTTCCTTGAGTAGATTTGCTTTTTCAAAAATGACAAAAGCCTTAGTTACATCATTCTCTGTAAAAACTTCGCCAAAAGGGTTCTGAGGATCAATAGGGTGCTGAATCTCATTTTTATTGGCTGATGCGGTAATCCCAACCAGTAATTTATCTGCAAATTTTTTATCTACAAAACCGGTTTCAACACTGATCATTTGTGAATTATATGCGTCATGAAATCGTCTTACATTATCACGTCTGATTCCTGTATCATTACCCAGTTCATCTCTTATTTCAATACCATCTATCTTATAATCATTATCAGAATAATTATAAAACGAAGAAACTTTTACAGCAAAGCCTTTTTTGCTATAATATTGTCCATTTATTGTAGCACGATGCGTATTAAAAGACCCCGTATCATAAGATACATCCAGGAAATTATTTTTGCGTTGGTTTGTAATAATATTTACTGCTCCTCCCAAGGCATCTGCTCCTAAATATATAGGAACAACACCTTTATAGACCTCAGCTCTCTCTACCAAAGTTGCTGGGAAATTATTTAGCGATAATGAGCTCCCAAAATTTTCTAAAGGAATACCATCGATAAAAAATTTAACCTGCTTACCAGATAAACCGTTTAATGAAAAGTCAAAACCAGAGCCTAAACCACCTCTCTGCCTTACATTTACACCAGGAATAGTCATTAAAATCGAGTTGACATCTACACTTACATTTTTAAGTCCTTTGGTCTGTACAACTTCAACTTCAAATGCCTTTTCTCTTGTATTTCGAGCGTTAGATTTTGCTTTTACAATCACATCACTTAACTCCTTAATATCTTCTTGTAGAACAATTGTTAAGGATGCAGTTGTTGAATTATCTACTACGATCTTCTTGATGTAGTTCTTAAAACCTACAAAACTAGCTTTTAGAGTATAGGATCCCGGAGGTATTTCTAAACTAAAGTTACCATCAAAATCACTTACAGTCCCTCTATCTTGATGTTCTAAAACCTGTATAGATGCTTCGGGAATCGGATTAGAATTCTGATCCAAAACCACGCCTGTTACCTTACTCTGAGCGTTACAGACCATTGCGTATAAAAACAGAAAAAAAAGAGCGCTGTTTTTTCTTAAAATAATCACTGACATTACAATTTTTTTTAAACAATTTAGTTTAGACTTTATATTATTATTTATATTTGGTCTAAATAAATTTAATTGCAAAATTAGTATCTAGGGAAAGAGAAAAATGACGCATTATGGATAAAAAAAGACGCAATATAGAGTCGTCAAAAACAACAAACTCAAACAATCAAAAAAAATGCACATTACTTACTGTTACAGAACTAATTAATACCCAGGAACACTGTGGTATACTTACAAAAAAATTTCAATTCCTACCTGAATATGGAGATGGTTATATAGAGTATATCCATTTTGATGGATTACATATAGCAATTTTTGATGTATCCTTAAACAAGGATTTCGATATTCATGGTACGTATGCGATAAATGCACTAGAGCTTTCTTACCTAATTGATGGTGAACAAATCATTAAAATTAATGAGAAAAATTATGATCTGATTTATGAAAGCCAGGAAAGTTATCTCGTATATATATCCCAAACTTCTGGGTCTATTAAATATCATAAAAACAAATATTTTAAAGAGATTAAGATCAGAATGAGTCTGGATTTTATCAAAAAACATAAACTCGACTCGGCATATGGAATTCGTGAAAAATATGAATTAGAAAAACAGGATAAAGAGTTTACAAAACCTCTATGTACCAAAACTCAGGAAATACTTGCAGAGCTATTAACCGATACTCGACAAGGCCTATTAAAACGTTTATTTCTCGAATCAAAAGTACTAGAACTACTATCTCTACAATTAGATATACAAAAGAATTCTAAAACTGAAATATTAAACACTGATAACCACCTAATTAAAAAGTTATATGAAGTCCAATTTATTATAAACTCTGATTTAACCATTCAATATTCTGTTCACGAATTAACCCGTATGGTTGGGCTCAATGACTTTATACTTAAAAAAGAATTTAAACGTGTTTTTGGTACAACAATCTTTGAGTATGCTTTGAATTTGAGAATGAGTAAAGCAAAAAAACTATTACAACACGGCAAAAAACCAATATATGAGATTTCAGAATTAGTAGGGTATAAAAATTCTACTCATTTTACTGCAGCTTTTAAAAAACTCGAGGGTATTACTCCTAAAAAATACAGACAAAGAGGATTAGAGACCATACGGTAAAACGACTTAATTATTCATATTAATGTTTCCTAACAAATTGACCTACTAACTTATCTTATTATTTTCTAGGATATCTTTATATTCTTTATGAAATAAAACTCCTAAGACTAATTCTTCTAATCCATCCAAAATTTCTGGAGTTAACTTAAAATTAATTTCTACTTGAGGAGTATTACATTTTATGGTTTTATAAGAGTTTTGATTATCGCAATTCTCACATTGACACCCTTTTCGGGCAGAGCGAATAACAGTAAGAAAAGTTTTTATTTCTTTATTATTCATCAAAACAGCAATATCACCTATTTGTAATTGTATTTTTTGTTGCGCTTCGTCGTCTTCATCATTTTTTTTTACCGTATAAGCGGCACCAGTACTATTACAATATAATGGATCTAAAATATACATATCTATTAAATTTCGATATTCAAATTTATTGTATTATTTTTATTTAGAATAATTAAAAATAATATATTTTTGTAGAAATATTTAATGATAACCATTATGAAGAAAATAGGCTTGTTCTATGGATCAGATACCGGATGTACTGATGATATTACCAAAGATTTTGTTTCTCTTTGGGATAGTGAAGAGTTAGATGTAAGAGAAATTGATGATGTATCTAAAGAAGATTTTGATCAATTTAAAATCCTAATTTTAGGATTATCAACATGGTATGATGGTGATCTGCAAAGTGACTGGGAGACTTTCTTTGATGATTTTAAAGAAATTGATTTTACCGATAAAGTAGTGGCTATTTATGGTTTGGGAGATCAAATCGGGTATGGAGAATACTTTGTAGATGGTATTGGGATACTTGCCAAAGTCGTATTAGAAAATGGAGGAGAAATCATTGGGCATTGGCCCATCGAAGGATACCGATTTACAGATTCTGTAGCTGTCATAGAAGGAAAAGAAGATTATTTTTATGGTCTCGCATTAGATCATGATAACGAATCTCAATTAAGCGATGAACGTTTAGAAAAATGGATTCATCAATTAAAATTAGAATTAAAACCTTATCTGGTACTAGAAGAAGCCATTTTAAGTTAATCTATTTTAGATTTCTACTTTAGCTTTTCTAGATTGTGCATTTATGAGAATTTCCATTTTACGAAGGTCAAATGTATTGATTTTCATACATGCCTCTACCCATAAATCTGTAACCTTCAAAAGTTCTTCTTTTTCTAGTGGAAAAACACTTTTCTTACATTGTATGTGATGGTATTCAAAATTGAAGTTCTCGGTTATTCTTTTAATAAAGAGATGTAAAGATACTAGAGCAGTTCCTTTTTCGGCCAATTCTTCAATTAATCCTAATGACTGTAAATATCTTGCTTTATAGATTCTTCCGCTTTTTATTATTGAATTGACATCTATTGCGTTTAATTTTCTATACAGTAAACTATAGGCTCCCATTCCTGGAAATAAATTAAATTTATTTTCGGGTAAACAAAACTGTACTTTTTCTTCTGTAATTATAAAATCATGTGCCAATGCACATTCAAACCCGCCTCCATACGCATTTCCTTCTACCAAAGCTACACTTATTACAGGCAGACCAAAAGAAGTGTAAATATTATAAATCGCATCTATACACAAATGCGCATAAGTCGTTAGGTTCTCTACATTTTTTGTTTTAATATTTTTTAAGAAAAAAGGAAGATCTCCACCCATATTATAGATTCCGTCATGTTCTGAAGCCGAAACAATAAATTTAAGAGGACGATCCGGGTGTGAAAAATATTCTTTTACCCAAATTGCGAACTCCCTAAATTCCCGAAGACCATCCAGACAAAAATTTGGCATTCCCGTATCTTTGATTTTCCAAAATAAAAGTTCTTGCTCTTTGAAATATTCTATAGTAACACAATTAAATTGTCGCATGATATTAAGGTTTTTGTAGAGATATTGAATTTTTTGTGATACTATTTTGTTTTCTTGTTTTCTTCGACCAAAATGGTTTATCAAACAGTAATTTTTGGATTCCGAGTGTTAGCATTATATATAAAGGGATCAAAATCAGAACTGCTGTAATCCCAAATTGCTGGTATCCTAAAGCTCCCATTCCCCAACAAATAATTACCCATTGAATGATGTATATTGTAGTTACTCGTTTACTACAGTAATATAGAAACTCAAAAACTCTGTTTGTCTTTATATAGGTAACTAAAATATGCGCTAACCACATTAGAACTAAATTGAATCCTGCCAGATAAATAGTTCCTCCTGGTCCTAAATGAAAATAATCTCCGAAGTGATACTCAAAATTATAAGAACACAATCCGCCACCGATCAGCATCAAAAAAACACCTGCAATAAACATTCTTTTAAATATATGGGCATTACTTTTATTTTTCTCTTTATACCACATTCCGAAGAACATCCCAATAAGTATAAAAGAAAACCAAGGAAATACAGCAAAATATACATTCCACTTTGCTCCCCACATTAGGTCCAGGATATAATCCACACTTCCTATTCCTAATTGGAAACCGTGTACCTCCTTGGTTACTACAGCTATTATAAATGCAATAATTAATGGTACATATTTGTTTTTTGAAAATTTGTTTATAATTCCCATAAATAATAGAGAAACTCCTGCAAGTTGTAATATATCACCAGTAAGCAACATATAGATCATGTTATCTATAGTAGCAGGAACTGTCCAGCCATAGGCTTCTATAAAAGCATCTGGCATTGTCCCAATTAGAACTGGTAAGACAAATTTTAGAAAATTCATAATATACCCTGCAGCCAGAATATATAATGCCCGTTTTATAGACAGTACTATGCTTTGATTTCTGGATAAGGTAAATGAAACTCCCATTGCAATTAAAAACATCGGAGTTCCTTTTCCTATAAAATGAACTACTCCTCCTAGCCAGGTATTTGATTGAGTAGGTATATCGCCATATATCCATAAGGTATGTACTATGATTACCATCAATACACTCACCCCTCTTGCCAAATCAATTGCTAAAATTCTATTACTATTATTATTTCTCATCTATATTTACGTTTGTGCCTCTTTTTGTGTTCGCTTCATTAACTCGTCTCGTATCCATGCTTCAGATCTATAATCACTTGCCTTTTTACCTCCATCAATATGGTTCCAACCGGGATACATAATCAAGTATTTTAATTTGTCTGATACTTTTTTTGCTGTTTTCATATCAGCCCAAAGTTCTTTCCATAGTAGCAATTGAATTTGCCATAAACTCTCACTATTTATACTATCTCCCATTAATCCATACACAGGTTTTTCGTCATCTAGTTCTACTTGTAGGGTTCCAAAAATTTTATCCCAAATAGAAAAAGTCTCTCCGTAGTTTGTATCTAAGTATTTATGATTTTTGGCATGATGTACTCTATGCAAAGAAGGAGTTATAAGGATCCACTCTAACCATGGCTGTCTACCGATTAGTTTTTCGCTCACATGTTCATAAAGTCCATACAAATTTGCTATTAACTCGATGATAAAAATCATAAAGGGGTCAAATCCTAATAGAGGAAGCCATAATATGGTATGCGGCATGTGCAAAAAAATAAGAAATGATCCTCGTACCGCTACCGTTAGCTTCATTTCTTCTGCGGTATGATGCACCCCATGGATACACCAAAAGAATCTAATTTTATGCCCTATAAAATGCAATACATAAAACATAAAATCATATAAAAAATAGGCCAGCACCCATATATACCATTCATATCCTAAGGTAAATAAGCGATATTCATATCCCCACATCATTATCCCCAAAATCACAATCTTACCCAAAAAAATGTACGGAATCGATTCTAATATATAGGATACTATATTTACTACACCTTCTTTATGGCTTTCTATTTTTCTGGTTATAAACAGAATAACCCATTCTATAACGACAAGAGTTATAATAACAATTCCAGAAATACTCTGAAACTTATCTAACCATATTTGAATTGTTTCGTTCATGCTTTGTTAGAATAAATAGGTTAAACTGATCTTCTTTTATGAGTTACTCATAGCCGGAATCCTTACTTTATTATTACGATACTCTGCAATAGGGTTTTTAAGGGTTCCTACTAATTGTAAACTCTCTATAGGGTCTGCCAGATTCAACATTTGTTTTGTATTTTTCAATTGTAATCTATTGAGGCAACATCTATCAAATTCTGGCACAAAAAGGTCATATTTCTTGAATTGTGCTTCTAATTCGGGGTGTTTTTGTTGATATGTGTTAATGCAATCGGCAACCAACTCCCAGAATAGTCCTTCAGGATACTCACAATATTCTTCTAGTATATCTCCCATAAACCTAAAAAAGCAATCAAACACATCTGTAAAAATTGAAAGTATTTTCATTTTATCAGAGGTTTCGGTATACAAGCGTTTTACTTCTTCGGGTAAGTTTAATTCAGAATTAAAAACGATTACTTCTTCGGTAATATCTTTCATTAGCGCCTTTACAGGAGTATGATTTTCCATGACCATAATCAGATTTTCGCCATGTGGCATAAAAACCAACTCATAAGCATAGAAACAATGCAATAAAGGACTTAGATAACACTGTAGATATTTTTTCAACCAGGTTTCGGTATCAAATGAAGAAGCTTGTATCAATTCTGCTAACAATGAAGTATTATCATTATCTATATGTAAAAAGGCTGCCATGGTCATTACCTGTTGACTTTCTTTAATCTTAGACCCAGGAACTTCTCTCCATAAAGCAGAAAGCATCTTATTATGAGCATTTGTCTTACCTAAAACTTCGTAATCAAGGTTTTTATATCCAACAGTAGCAACTTCACCCAGCATGGTAAACCCTGTTTTTTTAAGGTATTTATCATCTTTAAGCAATTCGGTTATCCAAGCAGTGATATGGGGTGTACTTTGCATATAATATGGAGAAAGCCCCCTCATAAATCCCATATTTAAAATAGATAGTGCTGTTTTGGTGTATAATTTATCAGGAGCCGTTTTATTGTATAATGTTCTTATCGATTGTTGCGCAGAATATTGATCTTCTCCTTTTCCCAGAAACACGAGATCCATGTTTGCTATATCGGCTGCAAAAATATGAATGATCTTATTATGCCATTGCCAAGGGTGAACGGGTATAAAAATGTAAGACTCCATATCCAATCCTAAATCTTCTAATACATCATTAAATTTAGCTATAGTAGAAACTCCTAGTTCTCGCCTCATTAATAATTTATATTCAAACCCTTTTACCGCTGTAAATGTTGCTTTATCGCGATGGCCTGCCAGCCATATAATTTGAAACGAATTGTCGGTTTCGGGAGCATATTTAATGTAATCTTCGGCGTCAAAACCTATACGCCCATTATTAGCTACAAAACAGGGATGCCCTTCGGTCATTGCATGTTCGATTACCTGAAAACTACATTGAACCAATTCTCTTGAAGAGCATTTTTTATTATGATATTTATATGCTGCTCCGGATAAAGTACTGGTAATCTCTTCGAGGTAGGTGGGCAACATATCATCAGAAATTCCTAAAGTATATCTAAATTCTAAAATAAAATGTATGGCATCTACAGTCACCAGATTTCCATTTCGTCTTTTTACAAGGCTATTCTCATCGATATGCCAATGATCAAGACTTCGTTTTTTGGCTTTAAACTCATAGGTAATTCCTGGTAAATCTGAGACCAAAACAAAATGTCCCCAATATTTTTCCTGATACTGTGGTTTTGGTTGTAAAAGTAATTCGTGTGTAAATTCACTAATTGCTTTTTTAATAAGAGCTCGATTTACTTTTTTCCAAATATCGAGTCTTAGATGATCAAGATTAACTTCTGGTTGGATTACCATATCTAACTTAGTCATTGATTTTATTTTTATGTGCTATATTTTTATTGTCTTCTCGTAAGAGTGCTTTCTTGTAATCTTTCTTATTGCAAAAAGCTAATGCTGCTGTTTTATGAGGTAATTCAATCTCTTTATGATATTGAAACCCTGCTCGTTTATTGAGTACATGAATTTTTTCATTTCTCACATCTGGTTCTACAACAATGCGATTGGTTTGAGGATCACTAAACAGATATTCGAGAATTGTAGAAAATACATGCCAGGTAAAATTTGGAATCTTTTTTTTGATGGGGCTAACCAAAATATGCATCCCACAGTCTCCTTCCTTTGCTTCATAACATGCTGAAATAGGATCTTTTACAGCAAGGTAGCGTTCCATTAAAAAAATAGGTTGGTTATTTAGTACACCTATGAAAGCATCATGATGATCTGATTCGATTATTTCTTGATACGCAAGTCTTACTTCTTCTAAAGTATACTCTTGCATACCCCAGTAAGTGGCATAAGACCTGGTAACCCAATCGTGGATAATTTCTATATCTTTTTCTATATCCAAAAGACGTAAATGTATATCTCCGAGCTCTTTAATAGTTCTAGAAAAAACTGTGGCTGGTATGATTGCTGCGTTATTCATAAAAAAGGATCTTATACTAGAGGGCTGGGTTTTTCTTTTCTAAAAGCAGCAATAGGGTTTTGTAATCGCCCTGCAAACTGAAGTAAAGCAACAGGATCATCCAGATCAATCATCTGTTTATTGTTGTTTAATTGTAGCCTGTTAAGACACGATAGATGAAATTCTGGCGCAAAAAGATCGTATTGTTTAAATTTGGCTGCTTTTTCTGGATAACGTTGCTGATATTGATGTATATTTTCTGCTACTAACTCCCAGAAATTCTCTTCAGAATATCCAGCATGTTCAACCAGGATATGGGACATGAATCTAAAAAATCCATCAAAAATATCTGTAAAAATAGATAACAATTTCACATCTTCGGGAACAGGAGCATACATACGTTTCAAGTGCTCGGGTAATTTAACTTCCGGACTAAGAATGCAGGCTTCTTCGGTAATATCTTTCATTAATATTTTCACCGGTATGTTATTTTCTAATACCATAATGATATTTTCGCCGTGAGGCATAAACACCAAATCGAAATGATAAAAACAGTGTATTAGCGGACTTAGATATGCTTTAAAATAATTCTGTAACCATTCTGAGATAGATAAGCCTGAGGCAGCAATAATTTTGGGTAGTAATGCTTCTCCGGTTTGATCAATATGTAGAAAAGCGGCCATTGTCATTGGTTTTTGGCCATCATCTATCATACCCATCGGGCTTTCTCTCCATAATGAGGCCAGCATTTTATTATAGTCATTATGTGGCCCAAACTCCTTGAAATATGGATTTACATAACTAACAGAACCTATTTCTCCCAGCATCTTAAATCCTGTTTCTTTAATATAAGAATCATTATATAATAATTCTTCTAACCAAACTGCCATTTTTGGAGCTGTACCCAAATAGTATAAAGGTAATCCTCTCATAAATCCCATGTTTAAGATAGAAAGGGCCGTTTTGGTATACAGTTTATGAGGATTCGAAATATTAAACAATGTACGTATCGATTGTTGCGCCAGGTATTGATCAGGACCATAACCCAAACAAATCAAGTTTCCTTTGGCAACCTCTGGAGAGAATATATTGGCCAATTTATTAAACCATTGCCAGGGATGCATAGGAATGAAATAATACTCATCTGGATCAAAACCTTTATTCTTTATTATGGTATTAAAAGACAAAATAGTATCTGCTCCTAATTCTTGTTCAATTAAGGTTTCATACGGTAAATCCTCGATAGCAGCATATACGGCACTACTCTTATGGCCTGCTAACCATATGAGGTAAAAAGAATTTCCGGCTTCGGGAGCATATGATCTATAGTCGCTACTATCAAATCCTATTCGGCCATTATTAGCTACAAAACCAGGATGACCTTCCATCATTGATTGCTCGATAGTCTGAAAATCTGCAGAGACCAAATCTATAGCCAAAGGATTTTTTTTCACATGTTTAAAAGCGCTTCCGTACAGAGTGCTAATAATTTCTTCGAGATATACAGGCATTGTAGTAGTATCAATCCCTAATTTTTCTCTAAACTCTTTGATAAATAAAATAGCATCTAGCCTTACCGATTTTTCGGATTCATATTTCTGAATAGAAACTTCGCTAATCCATAAATGATGTAATGCCAATTGTTTTCCTCTAAATTCATATCGAATCTCGGGGTTATCGGCTTCCAAAGTATACCTATTCCAACCATCTCCCAGTTTTTCTACTATTCTGGGCTGTATAAGCAACTCATGGCTAAATTCGCATATTGCTTTTTTGATTAGTAAAGTATTTACTTTAACCCATAATTCTGGTTGTATATGGGATACAGATTGTTGGGGCGAAACGGCGTTGTCTAATGTATTCATTGCACTTCGTTTATGGATTTGTGGAAATAATTTAAGTTGGTTATGTTTTTGTCTGGTTAAGAAAGCCAGTTGTGCTGTTTTATGCGGAAGTTCGACAATAGTATCAAGCTGAAAACCTACACGTTGGCAAATCGAAAACATCTTTTTATTTCGTATATCGGGCTCTACTATAATTCGATGTATTTTTTCATCCTGAAAAACAAAATTCATGATCGTATCAAACATATACCATGTAAAGTTTTCAATTTTACCTTCGGATGGCGGTGCTACTATAATATGAATCCCGCAGTCATTGCTCTGGGCCGAATAATATTTTCCGATAAGATCTTGTTGTGGATGATAACGTTCTAATACAAAAACAGGTTGTTCTCTATATACACCAACAAAAATATCGTAATGATCTGGTCGTATTAATTTGGCATATTCGGCTTTTACCTTTTCAACCGAACTTTGTTGCATACCCCAGAATAAAGCATAATCTCGATTTACCCAATCGTGTAATACAATACTGTCTGTTTCAACATCAAAATGTCGTATATGAATATCACCAAAGTTCTTATATGATGACGAAAACTCATATCCTTCTTTTGCAGATGTTACTAAACCTGTATGTTCTTGTACTGACATATAAAATCTTTATGTTTTTGCTAGATTCTTTGCTCTTGCTCTAATTGTTGTTCTGATAAACATGAAATAGTACATTGCTAGTGCAATGAAAAAACCTGCTAATGCTACTGTAAATGGAATTTGTAACCCGTGTTGATCTACCACAATCCCTACGGAAAAAGAAGCTAGTAATACTCCCAGGTTTTGAAAAAAATGGACCTTACTGTAATCGATAGCATAAGAATTTGGTGAACTAAACTCAAACAGTAATACATCAAAACGCACTACTCCCTGAAAAATCGCCCAACCATAAATAATTCTTCCTACAATCACAATGGCCTCAACAGGAAGTCCTTGAAGTATGAGTCCAATCATTCCTAGAAATAATGCTGATATGATACTCTTATTTTTATTTTTTGGACTATACTTTGTATTGATCCACAGTGCAATTAATGCTACAAAACCAGGTATCGCATATATGCTTCCAGAAATTAATTTACCATCATAATCAGAGAGGCTTTCCCAGTATAATGAGAAAAAAGGGCGGATTAGAAAATCACTAAAATATAAGATCATCGTTACTAACCCAATCTTAAGGATAAAACCTTGGGGAATAATTTTATCCTTAGCATCAAGAGTCGATTGAGTTTCAATAATTTTATTTGTATCATATTTTTTGCTACGCAGTACATACATACTTATTCCCATTTGCATAAAATCTCCAGCGGCCATCGCCAGAAAAATATAACTGGCATCAACAAAATCTACTGTCAATCCACCAATCACTGCTCCTAAAATCCCTCCTAGATGTACAACAACAGAGAGCACTCCTATCGTGCTTGTGTGCTCTTTTTTGGTAATAATTTTTAAGATATAAGGGTATACCAAAAGATAACTTCCTTTAAATAATACCATAACCAAGGATATGATCCAGAAATTAATATAAGAGGTGGTCCAATAACAGTATAATGCTAATATTCCTGCTACACATTGCGTATACACCAAAATATTTAACTCAGCTACTTTTTTGGATACATATGCCCAAAACGGAAATGCAATCATCACCATAAAGCAAATAGCGGCAAAATAATACCCTACATATTTGGGGTCTGTAACCCCAAAGCGAGCTTCAAAAAACTGTGGATAAAAGGGGTGTAGCATATAATCGCTTACTACCGCTACCAGAGTCATGAGAATAAGGATTTTTTTTAGAGTCATTGTAGGGTTACAATTTATAGACCTCACAGGTCTTTAAGACCTGTGAAGTCTGATTATGGTTTACCTTAAAACAGGTTCCTCTATACTAATTTCTTCTTCCCGAGTCACTTCAAATTGTTGAAAAGCAATACGTTTTTCTATCGGATAATGCTCTTTTCCTGTTAGTTCTTTAATGATAAAAGAATTGCGATAGCAAGCCATTCCTAAATCTGGAGTTACGAACCCATGGGTGTGCAATTCTACATTTTGTACGTAGATGTCCTTACCTTGCTTATCGATACTATAATTGCGATGTACATCATATCGGTTTTTATCATCCCACTTAACCCGATCTGCTATACCTTCTATAAATTCTGGTTTCTGATAGGTATAGCCAGTTGCTAGTATCAATGCCTCTGTTTGGTGTCGGTATTGTTTATCTTGTTCAATTTGGTGTAATTCGAGATCAAAAGTATCGTGATTTTCATTATACGCTGCAGTGGTCAATTCAGAATTAGTACGCAATGATATCTTAACATCATTAGTCAACTGCTTGGTATAGATTAGATCATAGATATCTGCAATTAGATCTTGATTAATTCCTTTATAGAGATGTTTTTGATTTTGAATTAAATGATCCTTTTTATTCTGTGGCAGATTATAGAAGTAATCTACATACTCTGGCGAAGTCATCTCTAGAGTTAATTTAGAATACTCTAATGGAAAGAACCTTGGAGATCTGGTAATCCAGTTTAATTGATATCCCTTTGTTTCAATATCTTGTAAAAGGTCATAAAAAATCTCTGCTGCACTTTGCCCGCTACCTAAAATGGTAATAGATTTTTTGGATTGTACTACTGCTTTACTCTTTAGATATGATGAAGAGTGAAATGCTTTTCCTTCTAATTGCCTGCAACATCCCGGAACATAAGGTTGAGTCCCTGTACCTAAAACCAGTTTTCTTGCTTTGTATATTTTTAAGTCATCGGTCTGTGTACATTTTGAGGTAACAACATAATACTCTTCTTTTTCATCATATTGTATATGAGTTACTTCAGTATTAAAAAACAAGTTAGGCAGTTTTTCTATTACCCACTGGCAATATTGATTGTATTCATTACGAAGTAGTAAGAAATTTTCTTTTATATAGAAGGAATACATGCGTCCTTGTTTTTTGATATAATTCAAAAAACTAAATGGGCTGGTAGGATCTGCCAGAGTTACCAAATCTGCCATAAACGGAATCTGTAATGTTGTATCTTGAAGTAACATCCCAGGGTGCCAGTCAAACTTAGAGCTTTTGTCTAAAAAAACCCCTTCTAACCCATCAATAGGTTCGGTTAAACAAGCTAGTCCCAGGTTAAAAGGACCAATTCCTACCGCTACAAAATCTATTATTTTAGTATCACTCATCATCGTATTATTTTAATTATTTGTGGCATAGATTAGCCCTTGTTCTTTGATCATTTTAACAACCTCTATAAGGTCTTCTTTTGTCGTTCTCGGATTTAACAAGGTGAATTTTAGGTAGGTTTTACCATTTAGTTTAGTGCTGGCTACAGAAGCTTTACCCGCATTAAAAAGCGTATTTTTAATATCTAGATTCACAGTATCCAAGATTTTTTCATCAGATACACCAGGAATCTTAAACCGAAATACAAGAGTGCTTAGTTCTGGTTTGTGCGCTACTTCAAAATAGATATCATCCTTAATGATGTAATAAACTTCACGGGCTAGATGGTGTACTCTTTCTAGAAATCCTCCCAAATTTTTAGCTCCGGTTACTTTTAAAGTAAACCATAGCTTTAAAGCATCGAATCGCCGAGTAGTCTGAATAGATTTTTCAATCAAATCCGGATGTTCTTCATCCCTGTTTTCTATAGGATTAAGATAATCTGCATAGTAAGAAATATATTTAAAATACTTTGTGTCTCTAACCAGGAAGGCACTAGAGCATACTGGTTGAAACAAAGTTTTATGAAAATCGACTGTCATCGAATCGGCATATTCTACGCCATTAAACATATGTTTATGGGTATCGGTTAGCACATAACATCCTCCGTATGCTCCATCTACATGAAACCAGATATTATACTCATTTGCAATTTTAGAGATCGTTTGCAAAGGATCAAAACTTCCAAAATCTGTTGTCCCAGCTGTAGCGACTATAGCAATTGGTATATTACCTCGTTGTTTTTCTTTTTCTATAGCCTGTACCAGAGCATCTACTTTCATTTTCATCTTATCGTCTGTTTCTACAGGTATTACAGCATCATATCCCATACCTAATAAAGCTGCATTTTTTTTGATACTGAAATGTGCTTTATTTGAACAAAAAATACGAAACTTACTAACCTCATCAGACCACCCATTCTCTTTTAGGTTGATTCCATAATGTGTAAATGCGTAATGATCTCGCGCCATCAAAAGTGCCTTAAAATTGGATTGTGTACCTCCGCTGGTAAAAACACCATCTGATTCTGCAGGAAAATTCATTTCATTACAAATCCAACGAATCATCTCTTTTTCTATTAAAGTAGCAGACGTACTTTGATCCCAGGTTTCAATCGCTGTGTTAACAGATGAAGCTATTAAATCTCCTACCAATGCCGGTAATAAAACGGGGCAATTAAGATGCGCTACATAATGAGGATGATGAAAAGAAATGGCATGATCAAGAAATACATCTTTAATCTCTCGCAATGCCTGATCCAAAGATAAATTAGTTTGTGAATTTACTGAAATTCCTTCTTTGCGAGACTTAAGCATTTCTGCAGATTCTCCACTATAAAAACAGTCATTATCTAAAAAGGTTTTAATATACTGAACAGCTTTTTGGATATATTCTTCATATTCATGTTTAGAATGAGCGTCAAAAAGATAGTCAATCGCGAGGTCAGGTTTAAGGGTAATTTGAGTATCCAACATTATTATTTTTATTTAATCTAAATAAATTATAACGCAAAATTAAGTATCAATTGAAATAACTAAATGACGGAAATTGGATAAAAAATGACGTGAATATTTAACTAGGTGTTACTTAACACATATCTTATATTATTTTAAAATTTTTCAAATAAATACCAAGACAGTTTAAACATTTTTAACTCTTAAATAATTATGGTTTGAATGCTAAAAAGCTCAACCTTTCACAATCTACACCTTTGATATTAAACCGTTTAAATAATCTTTAAAATTGTTTATACTTTACCTGTCTCTATATACCATTGCTTAGATCGAAGTATTCTAAAAACTGTATTTCGGTATATAACATGTAGTAATGACCTAGATTCTAAGCCACTCTCTAGTTTAAATAGTCTGAAATTTCAACATATCTAACATCTTCTCTATCCTCATAAAAATCTTTCAAAACTGCTCGATGAGCTCCTCCTATAATAACTAAAAGTCTATCATCTTTTTGAGTTTGCATATCAATATTAGCCATAATATGAAAATTACGTTCCCACCATTTTGAAACAAACTGTACTCCAATATAAGTCGAATCGGAAACAAACTGGGCAGTTCCTTTTAAATATTGATTCTTATTTTTTAAATCTTCTTCATTTGAGTTTTTATACGCAAAGTATTCTAATAGTGTTGACTTTTTTAAACGCTTAGAATCTTCTTGATCATTTTCTTTGATACTTGATAAGAAAGTTTCAAACTTTTGCTTTTCATATTCTTCTGCATATTTCGACAATGGCCCAAAAGGAAGTGACATTTTTTGATCTATACAATAAAGCTTTTGGTGCCCTAACTCTTTGGCAAGACGAAAACCTAATTGGTCAATTTCATTAATACTTAGCGTATATATACCATTGAGATATTCTTTATAATCATCATTGAGTTTATCCTCTTTTCTGTAAGGATATTCGACCATAATTTTTGTTGGCCTGTATGTTTTAAGTGCTTCTATTAACAAACGAATTTCTTTTTGCCTTTTAGTCGACCTAAAATCATCAAGATCCATCGATGAATAATCTGAAGTAGTGGCAAAATGGAATGTACCAAATAAAGCAATACTAGGTGATTTTATTTTTTCTTTAGACGATTCTAATCGTTTAGTTTTCTCACATGACAGAAATGATAAAATAACAGAGAATACTAGTACAGAAAACAGGTTTTTAGGATTCATTAGTAACACGTTTATAGTAAAGATGTTAATTTACCCAAGTTGTTACAAAAAAAGAGAAGAATGATAAATAGCAATCAAAGAATGATAAGCAATGACTGTTTTTTGAAATAAAAATTTTGAATATTCCTTAAAACACAAGTAAGCTCTCACAAAATGCATTGATAATTATTCATTTGCTTATATAGGAATAAGTAACGAGCATTTTGTGAGAGTTTATCTACTATCTCTTTTGACTAAGAAGTGATTATTTTTTTGATTTCACGATACTCTCAATTGGTTTCCCTGCATTTTTAACAGAATATACATTTCCCATAACCGCAGCAACAGTAGCTGCTATTTGGTTGCTATATAATTGTTCGGTATTTTTTACTTCTCCAAGAGTTGTTATTCCTTTTCCAAAAGCAACAATCCATACCTGCCCTGCATCTTTTATCTTTGTTCCATGGCTCTTCCAGGTATCCAGAGGATCTGTTCCTCGACCATGATCTGTAGAGATAATAAAGACAGTATTATCTTTATAATATGCATCCTGCTGTGTAAACTCCCATAATTCTTTTATCATACCATCTGTATTATGAGCAGCTTTTAGGTAGGCTTCATAATCTCCATCATGAGCAAAATCATCTGTTTCACCATATGCAATATACACCAAGTCGGGATGGTTTTTCTTCATATACTCTACTGCATAATGATGTGTAAAAGCATCTAAACGAACCGTACCCCAAGGACTCGGAATCTGATCCTGCAGCTGGTTTAAAAATACCTCTCTTTGATTAAGATCATTTCCTGTTGCAGCTTCAAAACCTGCATTAACAGGAACCCCAGAACGATCTTCATTTACGATATACGGAAATACATCCCAGCTTCCAAAGGCAGCTACTTTTCCTTTATAACTTGGTAGATTATTTGTTATTTCCAATACTGTTTTATTTGGGTTATTTATCTTTTTATTACTATTGATATTTTTATCATCAGCAACCCCGGTTAAAATCTCATTGTATCCCGGATATGAAAACCACATATTGTTTGTTAGATCAACTTTACTTCCTGCGTTTCTATTTCCGTGTAGTTGACCCATAGCAGTGATTTTTTTCCAAAAAAATGGCATCAGAGCTTCTCTTCGATCTTTTGCTTTTGATCTCCAAAAATCTGCTTTTAACTTTGTAGTATCATTTACATACGTCTTATTTGTTACTAATAGAGAATCGGCACCTGTATAAAGTTCTTGCCAACGTAACCCATCTAAAGTGATCAAGATTACTTTTGGCGAATTTTCTTTTTGCGCATTGCCATTAACTGCAAACAAATGCAAAGCAAGAAAAACTATAAAGATTATATTTTTTTTCATCTGTTTATATGTATTATTTTAGAAATCAGATGGAATCGCATACTAATCATTTTGACTGGTATTACCTCTCTTAGTTATGCTTATTCCATCTGTTATTTTCTTATTTACTATGCTTTAAACATGATATCATTACCTTAAAACCTGGTGATCATTAGTTTTCCCACCAGCCTTTTATATTAATATCGTTGCCTCCCATTTGGGAAACTGCCTGCTCGTAGCTCTCATTATTAAGTGTTTGTTCACTATCAGGATATAAAAAACGTACGGGTACACGATCACCATTTACATTGTCTGGCCCCGGAACAATTGCCGAGGGTAATCCCGTTCTTCTGAAATCATACCAGGCTTCAAAACCAACCAAAAATGATGCTAACCATTTTTGAGTGATTATGGTTTCTAACTTATCATCATATGCCACACCAATTTGTGCAAGATAAGTATTGATATCTTGATTAACCTCCCAATATTCAAAAGATAATCTCACACCATTTTCATATGATGTTTTAGCATCTGCAGTGATCCAACCTCGTTGTGCAGCTTCTGCAATGATGAAATGAACTTCGGCTGCTTGTATGATTGCTGCTTTTACACTATTTGGAGAATCATAAAAAAAGGATTGATTTATTCTGGATACGTTACTGGCTCCACCATTAAATGTTGATGCATTATCTTCACTTAATCCATTAGTTAACCCTACAAAAAGATTAGGATCATCATCTGGGTTATCTGTCGGCTGAAACCACTTTGATAGACGCTGGTCATTAAATTGTTTCAAAACGGCCTCACTGGTTTCACTAAGTCGGTGTTCATCAAATCCCCCAATTCTACCTGTACTTATAGGCCATGAATCTATTTGTGTTGTCGCTGGATAGGGTACTACAGCATTATCGGCATTGGTAGCTATAAAAATGCCGCTATCTACTATCTCTTTCATTTCTGAAGAAACATCTACTTTGTTCGAAATTCTTAATAGATAACGTAGCCTTAAAGAGTTTGCCAGCTTTCTCCATTTTTCGAGGTCGCCTCCATATAAAACATCGCCACCAAGAATAGGCTGTCCTATTGCCAATTGTTCTTCTGCTTTTTTTAAATCCAGAAGAATTGCAGTATAAATCTCTTGTTGACTATCATATTTAGGAGTAAAGTTATTATTTTGGCCATCTATCGCTTCTGAAAAAGGAACATTTCCCCAATTATCTGTTAGAATAGAAAAGACATAAGACCTAAGGATTAATGCCATCCCTTCATAACTTGTATTTCTGGTTTCTTTTTGTAGTGAAGTCTTCAAAATAAGGTCAATTTCTGGGAGAATCCCGTAGTATTCATTCCATAATCCAGATTCTGATCCCCATTCATAACGGTCAAAACCTGTAAAATTGATCTTTGCAGTTAACTGACCTACAATATTACCTCTATCCCATCCAGATTGTGCTGCTCTATTAGCTACAGTAGAGATAACTGTAGATATTAATAAATCTGAACTTACTTCTTCGGGTTGATTAGGGTTAGCGTTCGTTTCTTCAAAATCATTAGTACAGGATAGCACTGATACTAATATTGCTAGTGTTACTATTATATATTTTTTCATCTTTATTGCTTTAGAAAGTTACATTTAGATTAATCCCATAGCTTCTAGAGCTTGGTAATGCCATATCTTCAACTCCTGGTACGATGGTTCCTCCATTAAAAGAGATCGTCTCTGGGTCAAAATGAGGGTTTTCTGTCCATAATGCTAAATTTCTACCTACCAATGACAACGACAAGCTCTTAATTATCGTTTTCTTGAGGATTTTTTGAGGGAAATTATATCCCAAACGCACTTCTCGTAGTTTTAAGAAAGAGGCATCAAATATTCCTATTTCTTCGTTACCACGATTATAGCGCCACCAATAATAATCTCGTCCCGAAAGCACTACATCATTTGGTCTATAACTTCCATCTGCATTTTGGATAACCCCTTCTGAGATAATTCCTGTTTCTCTTCCTACAGCTGTAAAATCCATCATTCCCGAAGTACCACCAATAAGGGTTGTTCTAGACATAATTTCTCCTCCCTGTCTCCAATCAAACAAGAACCCGAAATTAAATCCTTTATACGTAAAAGTATTCTGCCAACCCACAGTAAAATCGGGATTATAATTTCCTAATTTCTTTAAGTTTGGATCTCGTACAGAAAAGCCATCTTCATTATGCACTACCTGGCCAAAAAACTGACTGTTAGGATCATCTACTGTTACCAGACCTGTACCATAAATATCTCCCATTCTACCTCCGACCTGAGCTAATACATTAACATAATTAGAGGATATCTCATAAGTATCTAAATCATCAATTAAAGATTTTACTTCACCACGTGCACTAGTAAAGTTAACATTGGTTTCCCATGTAAACCCACCTTCACTTTTAATAGGTTTGGCATTCAATACAACCTCGAATCCTGTATTTTCAATTTCACCTGCATTAATAATCCTTGATCCAAATCCTGATGTATTCGATACAGGTAAGGTCAGAATTTGATTTTTTACAATAGATTTATAATAGGTTACATCAAATCCCAGGCGATTATTAAAAAATCGGATATCTGCCCCAACTTCGGTCGATGAAGCTTCTTCTGGTTTCAAATTTTCGTTGCGCAATATATCCGATGCACTCACTCGTTGAAAATTCCCAAAAGGCTCATTAAATGAGAATGTATTTCTAAGGGCATAGGGATCGGTATCATTACCAACGACAGCCCAACCACCACGAAGTTTTACAAAAGAAAACATCTCTGGCAACTCTACCATATCAGACACGATAGCACTAAGACCTACTGATGGATAGAAATATGAGTTATTGTCTTTTGGTAACGTACTGGACCAATCATTTCTACCTGTGATATCCAGAAAAAGGAAGTTTTTATACGAAAAGTTCGCAAATGCATATAATGAATTGATTTTACGGGTATCGTTAAATTGTGTTTTTGACAATGGTTCTGCCGAATTTTCAAAATTATAAATCCCGGGAACTGATAACGAGTTTGCACTAATTCGTTTATATCGGTTTTCTTCTTCTCTGGTATTACCTCCCAATGATAATCCCATTGTAAAATCTTCATTTAGTGCTTTATTATACTGCAGGAGAAAATCGGTGTTCTGCTCTTTAAAGAAAATATCATCTTCACGATACTGCCCTTTTGCAAATCGTTGCGTACTATAGGCACGTCTACTGGCGCGTAGTTCACTAAAATAATCGACACCTGTACGCAACATAAGAGATAAACTAGGTGTGATATCTATATCTACTCTGGCATTACCAAAAATTCGATTTTTATCAAACCCATTAGTATTTTCATTCAATGTAAAAAATGGATTATCGTGCCAGTTATAGTTATAATTAAACTGCTGTCTCCCTTCTAAGCCGGGTTGCCAATAGTTTCGAAGAGAATTCATATCTATCTGACGCCCAAACCAAACCCATAAATACATGATATTCTCTGTACCATAAGAGTTATTTGGTCTATTATTACTTTTACTATTAACATAGTTAACCGATGAAGAAACCTTTAACCATTTTGTTAGATTATAAGAGCCATTTAATGCATATGTTCTTCTGTCATAATCTGTATTTGGAAGAATGCCTTCACTTTCTAAATTGGTTAAAGAAAGTCTTAAATTCCCAAATTCATTACCCCCAGTTAAAGCCAGGTTTGTAGTTATCGTTGATCCTGTTCTGAAAAAATCTTCGATATTATTGGGATTAGATTTCCATGGTGTAGCAATAATTTCATCTGCAAAAGTACCATCGGGATTTCTTGGTCTTACTGCAAAATCTCCTGCTCTAAAACCACTAGTTGTTGGACTATCATGTTGAGGAATTAATTGACCATTTAAACGCGGTCCCCAGCTCTCATCAATATTATCATTAACACCGCCTCCAAATCCATCAAGAAATGCAAATTCTCCTCCTGCTCCCTGACCGTATTGGTTTTGATATTTTGGTATTCGTAATGCATTTTCAAAAGTTACATTTTGAGTAAAACTAACCCCTAATCCTTTTGTTCTTTCGGCAGATTTCGTAGTAATTAAAACGACTCCGTTTAATCCACGAGATCCGTAAAGAGCTGTTGCATTAGGTCCTTTAAGAATAGAGACAGATTTAACATCATCGGGATTAATATCCTGTGCTCCATTACCATAATCTGTTTCGAGATTTCCTTCGGCTCGATTGCTAATAGTACGATTACTTATCGGAATACCATCTACCACAAACAAAGGAGAATTATTTCCCGGAATAAGAGAACCTTCTCCACGTATTGTAATTAATGAGGTTGATCCTACACCCGATCCTCCTCCTGTTATTTGAACCCCAGCTGCACGACCAGCTAATGAGTTCGTAACATTCGTTTCTCTAGCCGTTGTAAGTTGATCCCCCTGCACTTCTTGCACCGAGTACCCTAATCGTTTTTTTTCTTTCTCTATACCCAAAGCTGTGACTACAACTTCATCCAGTGCTTCTGCAGAAGCAACGAGTTCAATACTTCCTAAATTTTTAATTTCTCCTGGATGTATCGTTATTGAAATCATCTTATCTTCAAAACCAAGATAAGAAATAGCAATACTGTATTGTCCTTCCTGAATTCCAATGATTTCAAAATTACCATCAAAATCTGTTACCACCCCTTTTTGAGTTTCCTGAAGCATAACATTTGCTCCGGGAAGCGGGGTTTGACCGTCTGTAATTATTCCCTTAATACTAGATTCCTGACCGCTGACTACCGTAGAAAAAAAGTAAAATAATACTGAAAAAAGTGTTAATGAACTTTTCATTTGTTAAGTTTAAATTTTACTAATACTAAATTTACCAGCCAAAATTGTATATAAATTTTAATATTAGTAAAATAGAAACGTTATTTAATCATTACTATAATAATGACAAATCGTAAACCTAACGTTAAAAAGATTAACTTAATTTAACCTCGATTTCTAG
Source organism: Aquimarina sp. EL_43 (assembly GCF_943422735.1). Classification (NCBI taxonomy): domain Bacteria; kingdom Pseudomonadati; phylum Bacteroidota; class Flavobacteriia; order Flavobacteriales; family Flavobacteriaceae; genus Aquimarina; species Aquimarina sp. EL_43. The sequence continues at coordinate 713,315 of NZ_CALSBR010000001.1, forward strand.
TTTTAAGGAATGAAGTGTTCTTTCTTAAAAAATTACTTCAAAAAAAAATAGCTGTTTAGAATGAAGTATGAATCAATCTAAAGGAAGAGTCTTGGTTATTAATTGAAATTGTGCAGCGCTAAAAAAGGTGAAGTTTTACTGAGGAATGAATACGTTGTCGTAAAAGATCAATATTTTGTAGACAGAGTAGTTTTAAAAATTACAGGTATATAACATTTGTATACCTACTTCTTTAAAAAAGTTTATAATTATCGTCGATTTCTATGTCTTCTTACATCGACAACATTAAAAATTTTGGCAACGTCTTTTAGATGCACTTCAATATCATCATAATAATCATTTAAAGAATGAAGGGTTAGTATTCCTTTTTCAACATCATGCTCAATAATTCTTTTTAAAAGAATACCTTCTTCTTTATGCACGATTACAAAATCCCATTTATTAATATGCAATTTACTACTCCAAAAATCCTGTCTCACGTCTCGACAAAGGATAAGATCACCTTCAAGATAACTTTCATAACTACCATTATCCATCGAATCTCCTTTTACCTCAAAAAACACATAATTACCTTTATATTGCCTATCTGCCAGATAAGGCATTTTTGGTAATTCTCCTACATAACCTTCATTTTCAAAACCACTTAAATACCCTGCATATGCATATTGATTTACCAAAGGAACCATCATAACATTAATAGAGTTTGATTGGACCTGCCCGGTATCATTAGTAGGCTCCATACCATGAATCATTTCGGCTGCATCATTGTTAAGTTTAATATTTTGAACCACAGCCAATAATTCTAAAGGCGGAACTTTTAAAACATCCGATATTTTTAGAAAAGCTTCTAAAGTAATAGCTGTTTTTCCTTTCATATAATTGAAAAGAGTTCCTTTCTTAATCCCCGTTTCTTCAATCAAATCCTTGATTAACTTACCTTTTTCGTCTGCTATTTCTTTAATCTTTTGTAAATCCATATTCAAAAAGTTAATATTATAAACTTTACAATTTAAAAGTATATCATACACTTCAATTAAATCAAAATATTAAACCTTTAATTTGTTTAGTTCAATATTTTAAACTATATTTGTATTGCTCACAAACAAATATACAAAAAAATGAACAAAAAGAAATTCTCACCTCTATTAAGTCCTATCAAATTGAATTATACTCCATACTATTCTATTAAAGAAGTTGAAAATTTTGAATCTTAAGATAAGCTAAAAGCTTATCATAGATCAGAATAAAAGTGTATTAAAAACAGTAATCATAAAAGAAAAATAAGTTATGGGTATTATTATTAAACACATTAAAACTATAGAACGAATAGATCAACTCACTCGTTTACAAGCTACCGGATCACCAGAACAATTGGCATCTCGTCTGGGGATTTCAAAAACAAAACTATACCGTATTATAGATCTCATGAAAGAATTAAATGCGCCTATTAATTATGATGTTTCTATACAAAGTTATGTATATGTAGAAGACGTAGGTTTTAAGTTCGGGTTCTACTCAAAAGAACAAAATTCTAATACCCAATCCCATCTAACATCAGTTATGTGATCCTTGGGTAAGTAAGTCTCATGGCCACATAGATTGCATATTTTGACACATTTTAATAATGTATAATCAAACCCATTTTTTTCAACTTATCTTTTTCAGTTTATAAATGCCTAATTTTTGATGACAGATTGTTAATTTCTGTCATGATTATTTCACTTTTAAGAAAAGTACTCTCTCTTATCAAGTATAATTGTAAACTTTCTGATTTTAAGCAACAACCATCATTTTTTCTCTTCTTTTTTATGGTAAAACCCTTGCTGTAAACTTCAAAAACACCACTGTAAACTCCTAAAAAACACGGGTTTATACCTATAGGAAATGTTCTAGTTTAAAGGTATCTTAGTACAAGAGTACATTCATGCTCAATACACCAACTCACACACACAAATCAAAAAGTAAATAGCAATGCCAATAAATTTCAACTATTTCTTTAAACCGGGGCTTTATGGATTTACAACTAAGAGAATTATATCCTTATATATAGTTATACTCTTTTTATGTTTTCCTAATCAATCATCGTGCGTGTTAGCATCCTGTCCTGTAGTGAAATTTAACACCTCTAATATTAATCCTATTGCTTTGAAAGAATTTCAACCTCTTGCTGTAGCAATTGAAACGGCAAAACTCAATACTTGTAAGATTGAAATTACTAGTTTTACCGGGGAATCAATTACTGTAGCCTTTTCGGGACTTCCTGCTAATCAACCATCAACATACAAAAATTTTATAGCTATTTGGGAATCATCTGTTATTCCCTGGACAGTAGAGCCCTTAAAAATGATAGAAATAGGAGTTAATACTCAAAGTGGCACTGTTACTATTGATGGCCTTACTATTACATACAACAGCTATGTAGTGGGATACGGGGTAGGTTCTGGAACAGGAAATATTTGTGCTAGTGCGATTCTGGGTGCGGGGGGTATTAAAGCACCGCTGTCTAATGTACATATTGGAATTGAAAATTTAGGGCAAACTTCATTATCTGTTTTCTATCAAACTCTTTCAGGTTACCTGCCCAAAAAAAACGGAAATTGGGTTGGATTATGGAAAGGCTACGCTTCGCCATATAACCTACCTCCTGATGCTCTTATTAAAACAAAAATAGATAGTTACTCTAATCAAGGGATTGTAGCGTTAAACAACCTATCGCTAGGTCGAGATACAGAATATACCTTAATATACTTTATGGGGGCAGATAATACTACCGCTGCAGCCATCTTAAATTTTAACACAAGTGATCCGGCATCGGATAAATAGATACATTTTTAAAACCTAAAATTAACATTTAAATCTAAACAATTATGAGTACTGCAACATTAGAAAAACAAGGAAAATCAACAACGGTATTAACAACAAAAATTGAGATTACTACCATTACGGCCAACTCTCTTGACATTACTTATGATACTCTTTCGGGGAATCAACCAAATACTTTTGGAAACCAAGTAGTATTATGGCAGAATAGTAACGAGATTCCATTTGGTACACCACCACTTCAAAGCAAGATCATACCTAGTAATACTCAGGCAGGGTCGTTAAACTTTGATGGTTTGGATCTTAACAACAATAGCTATATTGTTGGGTATGCGGTTGGTCCTACATTAAACGACCCTGCACAGACCTATGGAAACATTTGTTCTTCTTCATTTATTCCTGCTGCTGGACAACCAAGTGCTACTAATAATTTTGAAGGAACAATCGTTAACGTAAAACCTGGTACAACTAGTGTATCTTTTGGTTTGGAAAATTTCCCAAATCAAATCGATCTTAAAGGTAATGGTTCATGGGCAGCTATCTGGCAAGCAGGAGCTCCTTCTTTCTACGCTCGTCCGTTGTCTGCGGTTCAGATCACCAGTAACAATGGCGGAGCTTTTAATAATGTAAATATCGGTAGAGGTCTTACCTATACCATAGCTATTTTCATGAGTGGGTATAATCCTACTGGAAACAGTAATCAGGAAACTATGGCTGCTGCCTATACGTTTACTAATTAATAACTCAGGTTAATAATTAGTATCTCCTTTACACTATGATTAGGAGTAAGCATTAATTAATGTGTTCAGATAAGTAAAGGCCTATACACATAGGTCTTTACTCACCTGAATGCTAACAACTTTACTCTAGTCATTTTCAATGCTTTTTTGTCTAAAAACAAATTAGTAGTGCTCTTATATTCTCTTAAAACAAGGAAAAGCTTATCGCTTTTATCCATCTTAATTAGTTAGACATGACAGTTTTCTCTAAGAAGTTTATCAATCAGTTATATATCGCTGAAAATGCAGCAGATGACCGTGGTTTTATTGCTTTTGTTACACCAGAAGGAATAGATCCTCCCGATGGTACTATTTACTTAAAAGATGCTCTGAGCAATGCCTATTATAACGGAAATTTTGTGTTTTCTGCACAGGCACCTTCTATTGAAAATGAAGCAGATGCCGAAATTTTTGTAAAAAACATAAACGAGTTAATCTCCTCTAGCTCTGCCAATAGAGCTATGATATGGCTCGAACAGATTGATATTAATGAAATCGACAAATCTAACACATCTCTCATGGGGCTTAGTGCAGACGGTTCTAATTTAAACACAGGACTACAGGCACCTCTTACCTCGAGCTTAAATCTTACCATACAAAACGGGATGGGACTCATCTTAGATGAGGCTTCTAGTGTAATTACTCTTAATGGCAACCCAGGTAATCTGGTTATCAATTTTTCGGGAACTTCGGCTCCAAAAACTATTCCTACCAAAATAGGATATATCGATTTCTCAGGAGAGTTACGTGGCTGTATACGCTTTTCTAATTTTTTTATTAATAGACTTTCCCTTTTAAATGATCTAAAATGGGGATTTCAATACTTGTTTCCAGAAGAAGAAGGTGATGAAGATTCATTATCAGAATGGCTACCATTAGCCCAAAGCACTCCTGCAGGAGATTATCTTGGTTTTAGTGTTGCAATCGACCCTTCTGATGTTACGAATGAAGCCTTTGATCCTTGCCCGAATGATGATTCTTCTGTATGTAATATCAATACAGCATACAACTCAAGAAGAACCTATTTCAACTTTACTGGTAAAAACAGTGATCAAAGAGATACTACCCTAGACTCGTATTTTACTTCTAACTATGGAAATGAAATAATACTGCTACCTAAGCAAGAATCTAACAATATATACAATGCTCGCCTGGTAATTTCTACAGGTGCTATAAACGATAATAGTAATACAGAAGAATTTCATTTTACTCCCGAAGGAGATTTTGAAATTGAATTTCAAAAAGAAACAACTACTGGTGAATACTACATGATGTGCGGCCTACAGGGTACAGAATTTTTCACCTTAAGTCAAAAAGGAGATACCATTCGTTTTATTTCTAAAAATGCAGCATTGGCACCTAAATTCCCTTTTGAAGCTGCCTCCTCTGTAAAAGCACCAGAATCACCAACAGCTCCTTTATTATCTCATACAAAAGAAACCGCCTGGGCAACTATACTAAACACTTCTGGTAATACGGTCACCTATGTATCTCAACCAAAAGGATCTGCTCTTTTTGGAGAAGGGAGCTCTTCCTATAAATATCAGGACTTATTTATTCATAATAATTTAGGCTTTACCTATAATGCCGATAATACAACCTTATTTCCGATAGTTCCATACCTGGGATTAACTGTAGGAAACGGAATCACTTCTTTTTCCGAATCAGACACAGAAACATTTGAAAGTCAAATCATTAGTCAAACTCGAAGAAATAACATCGGAAAAGCAAGTACGAATACGTCATTACTATCAGCAAAACAAATGGTAAATAAAAACGGAGTAACTCCCACTACTTCTACTACTCCGTCAGGGCTTTTGGCCACTACAACACAAAGCGGAGGGCAAACCCTATGGAACGAAGTTTTCTTAGGTCAGAATACAGACCATAGTGAAGAGTACAAACTAGAGTTTTTAAATCCAGAAAACGAACTGGTCGAAGCACTACAAACCAGTGATCTCTTTTTAGTCACTGCAAATTCAAAATATTTAGGAATACTAGGCGAAGAAGACCCTCTAACAGCTACATTTAACAACATCATGAGTATTGATAGTTGGGAATTGCAGGCCAATGTAGGGCAAGGAAGTGAATACAATAACTACAAAAATATTATGATCATTAAAGGGCGTAAAGGCAAATTATATGATCCTAATCCTGACTCAGAAATCAGTGCTAAAGAAAGCCTGGTTGCTAATCCAAAAAAATGGACGCAACGCGATCAATTTGGTTCTCCGTCTACCATTAATTCTGAAGGAGTGCAACAAGATCCAGATGCTGATCAATTAATCATACTATCACAATGGTTGCAATCCTATTTTAAAGAAACATACGAACAGTCTGACAACGAATATTTCTCTAAGTTTAATGAAATTGCTACCGATGAAAACTGGACCGGTATTCTGGTACTACGAATGGATATTAAAGAAATTCCTACAAATCTTCAAGGTATTATGGCTGGGATTACTAATCCCGAAGCATTTAATGCACATCATTTTGCAGTAGAAATAAGCCCAGTAAAAAAAGGAGATGCCAAAAATACAGGGGCTGTTGTTGATCAATCCAGTACTATGTTTGGTTTGATCTATTATGTAGATCCAGACTTTAATGACACCACCAATCCGCCAGAAACCATCTCTCCCACCACTGCAGACACTTATGATTTTAGGCTACTCTCGCTAAAAGTTTTATTTGAGAATACCGCTGTAAAAAACTTTGAAAGCTATTCTCAATTAACCATCAATAAACTTTTTGATAGTGATGTATTGAGTATGGGAAATCCCAAGAATATTTTCAAAAATATTTTGCTCAAAGGTAGTTTTCAAATTAATAACGGGAATGCAGTATATAGTATGGGTAGTGTTGAGGATAATATCTTTTTGTTTGACAGTAATATCTATAATAAAATAGAAATCACTAATGTATTATTAACTACACGAGACTCCCCTAAAGAAGGGTATGACGAGTCCTGGTTTAGTATGCAGGGATTCATTGATTACAAAATCATTGAGAATACAAGTGATGCAAAAAATGTAACCAATTTTGATATTTTCTCTTTCGGAAGCCCGGATAATGATAACCTCACTCCAAGAACCGGCCTTAATTTCAGCAATCTTGGGATTTCTATGATTTATGAAATTGAACATCCACAACAAAATAAATCTCTGAATTTTGATGCAGGAGAAATCACCTTTGATATCACTACCAGTACTGCCAGAAGCGAAAGTTTATTTATCAATTTTGCATTGGATCTAAAAGGTTTAATTATCGGAAACAGCGAAAAAAGCCCTCAGGACAAAGGTTTCTTAACTGTAATCCCCGACGTTAGATTATCTGGAGTCGATAACTCTGCCTGGTATGGCTTAGATTTTAAACTAAATATGGGAACTCCAGGAGAACTGGCAGGCAAAGTAAGTTTAGATTCTTTTCTACTATTAAGCTGGACACCTGATAGCACAGGAGATACTTATAATGCCAATATTGGTATTTCTCTACCAGGTACTGGCGGTGGAGCAAAATTGATTAGCCTACAATCGGTACTTAAACTCTCGATAGGACAGCTTCGATTAGCTTTTGACGATAGTCAGAAATCGTTCCTTCTTATGTTTACCCAAATTGCTTTAAAGTTTTTAGGCTTACTTAAAATTCCGCCTAATGGTTCTTCTTTATTTTATCTGTTTGGCAATCCTAATTCTGGAGGAAAATCATCTGGATTAGGCTGGTATGCTATGTATAACAAAGATGATCCAAGCACTGTAAAAAGCTTAAAAAGCAATAAGAAAATAGCGACACTAGCAGAGTAGTACAGACATGACATTTATAATCAACATATCATAATTCTGTAAAGAATTACACAAATCATAAAAATATTTTAAGATGGGCGACTTCAATGATCTTTTAACCAAATTAATGCAAGGGCAGGAAGCTAGTGAGTCTACTACCGATGCATCAATAAAGGACATGCTTGCACTTATAAAAAGTAAGGATGAACTACGATTCTATGTAGATGGGACTCCAAATTTTGGACATCAGGCCACTACAGTAAATATTATGAAAAGAATAGTTGATGCTACAGACTATTCTAAAAATATTCTAATGATCTATTCTGGAGCAGATACTCCAGATAAATTGGCTATATTACTTACCGATCTTATCCCAAATGATATATTGACAACCAGTATAACCTATGGTAAAGCCACCATTACCTTTTTAGAATATAAAGACACAAAACCAAACCTGGAACAAATTGATTTTGGTTTTACTGGTGGAGCCGATAACAGCGAAGTAAATTATGCAGATCTTTTTAATGTCACCTATTTTTTAAGACTACAGCCCTATTTATGGGAAAAAGCACCTAATCAAATAGAGCGTAAAGGTAAAGATCCATACGATTTAACAAAAGAATCGGCTTCATTTGCAGAATTAGCGTTTAAATTTCCTGCAGATTCCCTAACAACTGTTCCAGAAACCTTATGGACATGGTATGCAAAAGATCAAACCTATAATGCCGATTTAAAAATAAGATCTATAAATGCCGAGTCGATTTATAATGCCCATACTACTAAAAAAGAGCTTCGACTCTGGCCCATATATGGTTTGCATCAGTTTTCTAGTCCTGCAGAAATGACTTTAAACTTAATCCTTTCTGCTTTTACCGCACAAATGAGCAGTAATACACCCATCGCGCTTTTTATCCTAAGTGATATTGCCAAAATACAAAAAAAGTATCAGGAAATGCCTTTTGATTATGCCTCGGCATTTGCTTTGGATCTAAAAAACAAAAACAGTTCTTTACCCGCCCTTAAAACAAAAATTCAAGAAGTATACATCGATAATGATATGTTTGGAGCTTATGCTCAATTAAGTTTAGATAATTTTATTCTTAAACTGGGGCAACAAGTTAAACCATTAATGGATGGTGGATATACATTATCATTAGTAGAAGGTTATAAAAATGGCAGCTATGTAAAAATTGATGACCTAACCAGTACACTTACCGGGGCAGGAAATAAAGAAATAGTGGCTATCACTCTCGGGCCGGTCCCTCAGGAAGTTTATAATTATTACTATGCCAATTCGGGATTACCCGGAGTTTTTGAAGGTCAAGGATCTTCTAGTTTACCTATTAGTTTAGGACGACCCTTTCTACAAATTCCAAAAACAGGAGAAGAAGATAGGGCTAATTACCCTTCGACTTTATCTGCTGTAAATTATTCGCCCGTCGCAGAAGCAGCAAAAACTGCTGCATTAAACATCAGAAATCAAACTTTTGATACTTATCTAAAAAAAACAAATCCAGGTAAACCCGAAGAGTACTACAATGCACTAGCTATTTCGGGAGCGTTTATGGTAAATTCGTATACCGAATCTAATGATGTACACACCTATTTCACGAATTTGGGAGTTTATTATCAACAAGATATTCATGATAAACTGATGCTTGGTCTGGTAGGAGTAAAATTGGTCTTACCTATTGTTACGCTATTAGCATCTTCAAAAGCTCGTACCAAAACCAGTTCTGACACTGATCTAATGGTTTTAGAAGAAGAAGCACTTACATTAGAAGGGGTATATAATAAACTTATCAATAATTATAGTAATGGTGGTGTAAATATCTTAAATGCATTACCAAATACATACTTATCCTCTTTTTTCAAACTCGTAACAGGTAATTTGTTTTTTATTACTGTAGCTAAAGAGGATATTACAGAACAAAAAGATGGGGATACGGTAACACAAGTTACTTTATCTAAAGGAACAACAACTGCCTTTGGTCCTGATTTTAATATTACGCTAAATTTCACCAGCCCAGAAGAGTCGGTTGTTACAGAGATTGAAACGGAAATAAATCAAAGTTGGAATATCGACGGAATCCCTTGGATAGGTTTCGAAAAGCCTGGTTTCAGTTTAAAAATTAACGAAGCCGGAAGCGCAGTAGAAGGAGGTTTGAAAGGGAATATTATTGGGTCTGGCAAAGATGCCAATAATGATCCTATAGTACTGGAAACAATGATTAAATACCCTGAAGAAGAGAACACCTGGCTTATTACTGGCGGTTTTAGCAGTCCTCTAAGTGTATCCAGTTTTTTCCAGATGGCCGGAGGTATTAATCTGGTTCAAGTACTTCAACCTCCTTTGAATGGAATGGCAGGTTTTGGTTTAAAAGACATTCAACTACATTATAACAATCAAACTCATGCATTTGATTATATGTCGTATGAAATGAGTACAGATACACCCTGGGAATTATCTGCAAATCCTCCTTTTCAAATTAATCCTAGTGTAGATGTACAAGTCTATAACGTACAGGACGTAGCAAACAGAAAAATTGAATTTACGGTAACAGGTGATTTTACAATAGGCAAAGGAACGGTTAGTGTTTTAGGTACTTATCCTGATTTCAAAGTCCACGGGGGGCTAAGTGATGGCGTTATCCAGCTTAGTGACTTACTAGAATTATTTGGTACAGGACCCTTAGATTTAGAAACTGCTGTAACCTTATTGGATTTTGACTTAAAACCTAATGAAAAATATTATCAATTAAATACGATTCTCGAAGCAGACAAACCCTTAGTTATAGGACCTCTTTTCACAATTAATAAACTAACCGCTAATATCATTCACAATACAGGTAACAATGAAGTGAGTATCGGTGGTGAATTTGTGGTATTACCCGAAAGTATGAAAATTGGGTTATCACTACAATCTACCTATGCCACAGGAAGTGGTTGGACATTTACCGGCACACAGACCTCTGGAGCTTTAGAGATTGGGCAGTTACTTACTTTTTACATTGCACCGACCTGGAAACCCGAGGATGGATTTGATTATGCAATAGATGGTCTTGGTTTTAAAATCCAAACAAAAACTAAATATTGGGAATTTAGCGGTAAAACTGCTAAACCCTGGGAGATTGATTTCCTGGATCTTAGTGTAGAAGGTAATGCTATGGTAGCATATGGTAAAAAAGATGAGGAAACAGAAGTAGGATACTATGGTAATATAAATGCTAATGTTACCTGGTTGGGTATTAATTTTCAGGCATTCTATGATTTTGATCCCAGTGTAAAATCCTTTGGGATTATCTGGGAGTTCTTAAAAGGTGAAGTAAAGGACATTGGCACCAATGGAAAACATCATTATATAGCAGAATTAAGTTTTACTGAGTCTACTACTATCGGTAGTATGGTAGAAAAAATGGTTTCCTGGGCAACAGGAACTCAATTTGGACTAGCTGCTCCCTGGAATCTCCTAGATAAGATACCACTTAACAACCTGAGCCTAAAATATGATTTCACATCAAAACAGGTTGGTTTCAGTCTCGGCATAGGCCCTATTTCACTAGGGTTCGCTACGATAGAATCTATTGGAGTTACTTACAAATCAAACCAACCTGATCCAAAAGATAATGGGGTGATGGTTACTTTAGATGGGAGTTTCTTATGGCAAGACAAACCAAAGGAGCCTTTAACCTGGGATGCCGCCAAACCAGAAACCACGCCTTCTCCTTCGGGGCAAGGTAACAAATATTTGGATTTACGCTTACTGGCATTAGGACAACATGTTGCAATACCTGGTTTCCAGAATGTAGAAAAAGTACAGGATGCTATAAAAATTATGGCTGATCTACCACCTACAGAACCCGGAGAAATTCCTGGTATTACTTTAGACCCTAACAGCAACTGGCTGGTAGGAATGAATTTTGGAGTACTTAAGCTTGAGGAAGATAAAAAATCTACATCGGCATTGGCGTTGGCAAATGGATCTGATACTAGCAGCAGTGATTACTTTATTACCATGCAGATTGTTTTTAACGATCCTAATCTATATGCATTACGCCTAGCTCTCGAAGGAGAGCCCGCTCGTATTTTTAAAGGTCTGGATTTTCAGATTTTATACAAAAAGATCAGTGATACAATAGGTCTCTATAAGGCAGAAATCGCTTTACCCACAGTAATGCGAAAAATACAGTTAGGCCAGGTTAACCTTACATTACCAATTTTTGGTATAGAATTGTTCACCAATGGTGATTTTCAGGTAGATATAGGATTTCCCTGGAAAGAAGATTTTTCTCGATCATTTACCTTCCAAACCCTGATTTGGACACCGATAGGTATCCCAATCCCTGTTATGGGTTCGGCCGGAGTTTATTTTGGTAAACTTAGTAGTGCTACAACCAATAAAGTACCAGATGCTACTAATGGTACTTTTAATCCTGTTTTGGTATTTGGTTTCGGTATGCAATTTGGATTTGGCTATGATTTTGATGCTGGTATTTTGAAAGCAGGATTTAGCCTTACTGCAGTAGCAATTTTAGAAGGAGTTCTAGCTAAGTTTAATCCGTATCAATTAACAACAACCTCTTCATCTAATGATGCCCAGGTAGCAGAAGCGTATTATTTCTGGTTTAGAGGTACAGTAGGTGTCATCGGAAAACTATATGGTACTATTGACTTTGCTATCATTAAAGCTGATCTTAATATTGACATCAGATTATTGGCTCAATTAACGTTTTCTCCTTATGATCCTATTGTAATTCAGCTATCAGCCTCGGTAAGTGTTTCACTAAGTGTAAGTATAAACCTAGGGTTATTCAAAATAAAGATGCACTTCAGTTTCTCTGCTAGCATCAGTCAAAGTATTACGATCAAAGCAATAGCAAGCAATCCACCTTGGCAAACTGCCCCATCTGGTATCGCTTTAAAAGCGTATGCGCAGAATGAATTACAAAACGCGAAACAACTTCGTATCGCTTTACATAACCCACTTACAGTAGCATTGACTCAGGTAACACCAAATTGGTCTAACCTGGAAAAAGCCGCAACAGTAGCCCCACTAACAGGATATCTGGGACTAGGGCTTACTATGGCTGGTGATAAAGCTACCGAACTAAGCGAGCAACAAGCATGTTATATTGCTATGCTTTTCTTAGAATCTATGACATCGCCACAAGAGGATCGTGTAGATGGATACCAAAAAGCTTTTAAAGACACTGCAGATTCTTCTTTTGAGTTGTTAAGTAAAGAAATTTTCAGATGGACAGTCGCTGCACTACAGAATGGTTCTATCACTAGTGAACAAGTAGATAATACTCCTGTCACCAGTTCGCAATTAACGCAATTATTAGCGTATTTTAGTGATCCTTCTAATCCTAGTCCAATCCCGACAGAAGCTATAGATTCTTTTATGACAGATCAGTTTGATCTGCATATTCAGGAACAACCACAGCAAGAAACAGATGTCAACGCTACATTTTTCCCAATGGCATTGTCACTAGAATTATCGACACCAGATTATGGTACCGATTATAAAGGAGTGACCTATGATTTTGAAAGTTATAACACTATTTCTTCTACATATATAAGTGATCTTAGAAAATACTTCGATCAATTAGCAATCCAGATGCAAGAGAAAGACCCTTCAACTTTCGCTGCTTTTGCAGAAGGACAAGATATTTCTGTAGGTAACTTTGTATTTAGTGACTATTTCTTACTAATTGCCAAACAAATGGTCCAGAATGCGCAGGATTCCTTAAAAGATTTTAAATATTACACCAATAGCGGAGATAGCCCAGACAGTATTGTAAAATGGGTTAATGATAATGGCGACCTCTCTGGGGATATGGCGTATACTATTGCAGAACTTTTTAACGATAATTCTGGTATAGCATTAAATTCTGGGAAAACCATGTATATCTCTAACAGCACATATACCGTGCAACAGGGAGATACTTTTGACAGTATTGCTAATCAAGCTATTTATGGAAAGAGTTTTGATGGAAATAGCCTGGCAATGCTAAATAAAAAAGTTCAAAACATTCTGCAAGAAGGTATCGCTATTAGTTTTACCTATAACAATTATACATATGATTACACCACTTTACCTTCTCAATCTCTAACCGAAGTCGTTGATGCTATCAATGATACCGTACCAAAAGGAAATCAAATTGATATCAATATTTTGATTACTGATGGTGGTATCGCTTCTATAGCCAATTTATTACTTCCTGTTGCAACATTAAACATTGGATTAATTACATATACTACAGTCGAAGGTGATAACCTGAGAAGTGTAGCTTCCAAATTTAATGTTACTCCAGAAGATCTGGCTAATTCTGGTGATAAAGATCATAATAACGATAAGATTACAGATCTATTTGATTCTGCCACTCTGGATATGGCAAATCTAGAGCAGTTTAAAGTAGGCGAATTACTTAAAGAAATTCAAGCTACTCAAGGAATCCAGCACTTGTCTGGTATGACTTCTCGATATTACCTGGCAGGTCTTAAACTTCCGGTAGATGGAGTTACTCCAAACTATAAAGGGATGTGGGTAGAAGATAATAAAGGTGTTTTATCATACGGGGATTTAGAATCTGCAGGGCTATATGCACTAGATGGTCAGCAGTTTCCTATCCCCACTCTTACAGAAGGTAATAATTTTGAAATTACCTTTAGCAAACCAGATCCAGATGCATTAAAATGGTTATCATTTAACGGTGATGATCCTGCAAAAATGGTAATTACTATTAAACCCGATAGTGATGATGCTATACGCATAAATAAGGTTGCTGAATATGCTACCAAAAACAAATTAAATACTGGCCTTAGTTTCTTAGGTGTTAATGATTTGTTTACCAATAGCGAAGCCAGTTATCCATATACATCAGAGATTGTCTGGAATGCCGCTTCTTCTATTAATCTTCCGTACGGAGGTACTCCTTCTGGTGTACCGGCATTAAGTTTATGGCCGTTACCAGATACATTACTTCAACTACCGGATCTAAGTACCCGAGCGGTTAATCCAAGAATGGAATTTTTAATAGGTCAATATGATGACGTCTCTAAAAAGATGATCAATCATGATGTTGCATATTATGGACTAGGATCCCTGGTAGAGGTTACTATAAAGAGAGTACCTATAGTTTCTGATAGCCCTTCTACACAGACCACTTATGAAGTAGTTGGAGCAAATAGTAACAACGCTAATATTCTTGAAAAAATAGTTAGTGAAATTGGTGATAACAATTCGCTAATTGCCAGTTTGATCCCTGCCTATGCTGTTGATTCTAATGGAAGTACTCCCGATGGTATCCAGACCGATGCACAAAATGCACTCACTATGGGATTAGCCCAGGTAAATCTTTCTACGGAAACCAGGCCTGATATGGCTTTTGATGCATTACTAAAAACTGCATCGATTCCTGAAGAAGAAAAAATGCGATTGCTCAATACGCAAACAGACTTCTTACGATTGCTATGGCAAGCCAGCATTACCAGAAACGGAGGATACTATTTATACTACTATAATACAGATAGTAAACAAGGGCTTCCGGATCGTATTTTTGATGATAACGGGGAGGCTACATTGTCATTTATTGTAATGTACAGCAAACCTTCTGAAGAAAGCCTTCAAAATACAATAACTTCGTATATGAATGTTTTTGCTAATGGAGAGGCCATTAATAAAGATAACTCTGTACTCTTTGCACAATCCAATCCAAATACCATAAAATTAGCATCTGCCAATACACAAACATTAGGTGAACTGGCCTATACATACTACGGAAATATTGCTGATGTCGCTACTGATAATCAAAATCTAACCCTTAGATCAGGGATTAAATTAAATATCAATGAAGGCATCTACGAAGTTGGAGTTGGTGGTAATACACTTCAGGAAATTGCTAGTCATTTTGAGACTACTGTTGCTGCTATACAGGAAATCAATAAACAGAAATCAGGTAGCGAATTACCAGATCAGCTGAACTTATTTGATTCTATTTTCTTACCGCAGCTTACCAT
Organism: Aquimarina sp. EL_43; assembly: GCF_943422735.1. Lineage (NCBI taxonomy): Bacteria > Pseudomonadati > Bacteroidota > Flavobacteriia > Flavobacteriales > Flavobacteriaceae > Aquimarina > Aquimarina sp. EL_43. Next base: position 728,715 of record NZ_CALSBR010000001.1, read on the forward strand.
CACTGTAGGTACCAGTCCTGGTGGCACTACCTTCGCTTCATTATCCGATTTTTATGGAGAAAATATTTCTTCTATAGCCAATTACAATCAAAATGTTATTGGAATATTTGCCGATAGTCAAGACGTTACAATCACTGGTGGTCCAAAAATCAGAACAGCCACTGTTGCTGCAGGCACTACTTCTATAGATGCAATACGACCTATACCTGCTCCTGTTCCCGATAATCCAAAAACAGCAGATTTTGGAGAACTATTCTTACAAAATGTGTATAGTTCGCTCACTTATCAGGTAGTAGCTAATGATTATTTTAACAGTAGTAACATTGGTTTACCTTCTGGTCCGACAACAGATGCAGAAGATCCAGAGAGTATCGATAAAATCCAGGTTCCAAAAACACTAACAGCCGATGATAACTGGAACTATCAGGTAAGCATACCTTATACTCGTTTTAGTAAAGAGGTAGTAGCTTCAGAAAATGATCTTCCTGATGGAAACGACAGTCCATATTTAGGATTAGGTGATATTCTTCAAGTTAATTTTGCATGGCAGGATATTTATGGTAACAGTATTATAAGCGAGTTATCAGATCCATCGGCAACCAGTAATGAACCATTAAATGAACCACCTGTATTAACAGGATATACAGATGCTATTCTAGGACTTAACCAGTGGCCTTCAGTTAGTTCTTCCTGGATGGTTACCGGAGAAGAAGGGCAAGCCAAACTAGATACGGGATTAAATTTTGATCCTAGTTATTATCAGGGGCTAATCTCTACAACAGCAAAAAGCAGTACTACCATTCTGGGACAATATACTGTAACTGTAGATGAGGCCAGTGCTGTAGACAAAACTAACTATACAATCGATCAAAATGTTAATATCGAGTCTATTGTTCTTAATGCCGATAAAAAATCAGTCACTATTACGGTAGATAACATTCCTGAAAATGTAGAAATAACGGTTACCGTAAGTAACGTTAAAGCCGATATAACGAATCCTGAAGATACTAATGTTCTTGTTTTTAACGGCTGGTCAAAATTTAGCGCCGATAATGATAAAGATCTGGCTACCTCTACAGTGATAGAACAAGCCACCAGGGATCTACAAACCTATACTCAGATTTGGTACCAGTTAACCGATCCTAATGGTATCGCTTTTCAAATAGATACTACATTAACCTCTAATCCTTTTGTTCTAAGCAAAGATGATGTGAGCAAGCTGGTTCAGGAATGGATTGCTTCTATCTATCTATTCTTAGCTAATCGCAGTATGGGAGAAATTACTATTGCGACACCAGATAGTGATCATACCATATCTTTCGATATAGACACTGCACAGGTAAACACTGAGCAAATATTCAGATTAGAGTTAAGTTTTACCATCGAGCGTATCGGAGGTTCTATTTCTGGTGATTTTGAAACTACAGGAGGCATTAAATCTGCAAGTACCAGTATTCCTCCTTTATCAAAAGCAGAATCAGGAGTAACTACAGGTTTAGAAGATTTTGCTGCTGGATTTGAGACTGCTTTATCTAAAAATGATGTGTATCAACTTAAAGTTACTTCTGGTGTAGACCGCGATGAGAATCTAAGTAATGCCGGAGGCACAGAAATATGGGCTACTCGACTAGGTGTTGATTCGACTGCCAGTATTGGATATGAGATCAATGATACCAGTAATCCGGTGATTTTTGCACCAAAACCAATATCTAATAAGCTAGAGACAAAAGATCACATTCCTATCTATTATTTTAATCCTAAGACAGGTATAGATTTTTCTACTCCTTCTACATATACCGATTTTAAAAATATTGATATGGATCTTTGGGGTAAACAGATCTTTTCGAGTATTGATGGTGTATTAACCCCAGAATTTACAGCTGCTATTCAATTAGTTGATGATTTCGGAAGTACAACATTCCTCACCGATATGTTGGCCAATAAAAAACGACTGGCAGAAATCCTTAAGCTATCTATGGTTCCTGTTTTTGCCGGGCAGACAGCAGATACATCAGATATTCAGGAAACCTTTTTACAGCAATTATTAGTAAAACTTAGTAATGCATATACTACTCGCGCCGGAATTCAGTTTGCCGCGACAGTACAGGCAGATACTGTTCCGGAAGGTGCGGACACTCCTCAACTATACGGAAATATAAATCAGAACTTTGTCTTTATGGGGGTAGAATTAGATCAGGATGAAGCTACTATAGTGTATCTTTTCTTCTCTAATTTTATGAGTAAAGAAGAAGCCGAAAAAATAAGTAATTATACTGTTTCTGATGATATACAAGTTGTAAACGCTTCATTGCTTAGTGAAAATAATCGCATTGTACGTTTAAAATTAAGTGGAGATGCCGTAATCGACAAAACTGTAGTAACTATTGTAGATACATTGTTTGATGAAGTTGGAAACGTTATTACACCTCCGCTAAGTCATACTGTACAGAAAAACGTTGATGGCGGTAACTTTAGCACATCCTTTAGTCTAAGTTCGCCAAAATTAGCATTGAGTGAAAGTAAAGATGCCAAGCTGCCCTTCCTGCTTTCTTCTCCAGACATTATTAGAGGTACCGAAAATGAAGTGCTATCCTATATAGACCTGGATATTACCTATGCTGGTTTTGCTATCGAACATCAAATTAGTTCGGTTCCGGGAATCGAAGATTATAAAGCATCATCATGGTTAAGTTTTATTTCAAAAAACAAAACCAATCCATTAGAAACTTCATTAGGGGTGTTTAAAGTTCCTTTGATCTTAAGGTCCTTCCCTACTGCACCAGCAATGGTTAAGCAAGAGGGTTCTTATCCTTATACTACCAGTACTAATAATGCGGTAGATGATATCCTGAACTGGAACTACCAGATTACGTATTCTCAATCTTTCCACTATCCACAAGATCAGGTTAATTTTGAGATTCTGTTTAATGCTCAGGAGAATATGGCTAAAGCTCTTGGCAGTTTTGAAGATGCATTTGCGCAGATGGCCGAGTTTATTTCTGTTTTCCCTAATATCAATCAGGTATTTAATGATACATTGATCAAGATCGATGCTACCACTACAGATACATCTGAGTTCGAATCTGCAGCGGTAGCCTTATCGTCCTATAACCAGATGGTTTCAAGAATGGCAGATGCCGCAGAAACCAGTAATGGCTTTGCTCTTAATGCCTTTAATGAGCTATTAAAGCAAGGTTATACCGCAGATCCGTATTCTTTTTACATCAAAGAAAGTTCTACAACAATAGAAACTACTACAGGAGTATTATTAGTTAATATTTTTGGTGCAGTACCAGAAGGAATAGGTATTCCGGTTGTGAATATTCCTGATTACAATGCAATTAGTATTGATCCCGAAGATGGAGCTAGTTATAGTTATTATTATACTTCTAAAGATACAGGCAAAATCCTTGAAGCTTCTATTGGGCAATCTATAGCAGATCGTATGGTACTTATCCCTACGATGAATATTCTAAACAGACAGGATGCCGATACTACTGCAAACTTAAAGCGTAATGTAGAATTAGTCCCTGGTAAACCATCGGCAGATGATTTTGTATATACGACAGGTAATATTGGATTTTCGAATGCATTTCACCCAACTATAGATAGTAGTGAGCCGCTAAATATTGCGACGATCAATAATCCGTCCAGCCCTAACGTGGGAACATTAGAGCAACAGCTTACCATTTTGTTTGATACACTATTAGCAGAAAACTCTCAGGATACCATTAGTATTTTGATGAATGCTAATTATAGCTATCAAGCAAACAGCAAGTTAAGTGATATTTTCCTTCCGGTAATTATGCAACCATTACAATCGATACAGGTACTGGGCGATGGATCGGATAAAGCATTAAAACAAATGATTTCTGATTGGGCCAATAGCATTAAAGAATGGTTTAGTACAAATCAGGTAGATGATACCGAAGCATCACTTTGGTTTGATCTTACTATATTTTCTAATCTAACTGCACAGCCTAAACCATTAATTCGATTAAGAACATTAACATTATCATTAGATTATATTACAGACATGTAATACATATGTAAAAACAGGCGAGCCAACCAAAAACTCCATACGACTAGTCGTATGGGGTTTTTCTTCTTTCAACCTGAGTTCGATATAAGGATTTAATTTAAAAAAGCTGTCAAATTAAGTGATCTGATACTTCGGCATAACTCTGTACAGGCCCGGGAAGATTGTATCGAGAATAGTGATTTTCTATCCAAAAAAAGCTATTCTCGATACAGTTTTTCTACATTTCATTCTGAAAAACCACTCGAATTGACGCTTTTTATGACATTTTAGCTTAGGTCGAACTAAGTTTTTTTTAATTAAGGCTTAAGAAAGAGCTTTACATTAGGAGCCATTGTTGTGTGTAGTGCTCTATTCATTATTGAGGTTTAGACTTTTTATATTCCATAATGCAATTGTTGATGCCGTAAAGAAGATAACCAATATAAGATTTAAATAACCGCCACAAATAATAATCCAAAAATTACCAGACAAATTTTTACAAATATAGCCTTGTATTAAAAAAGGTACCAGTGGAAAAAAAAGAATAATCCATCTTGGATATAAAGTTTTTCTTTTCCAGACTTGAATGATAAATATAATAGATAAAAGTCCAAAAATTGGATAAACAAATAGTCTCAATACATTATTTGCTTCAGTAGCTAAAGAGACTGCCTCATTTATATTAAGGTTATTTTCGGTAGCTAATCTCGCCGATGTGGCAATAGCAACATAAGCACCATGAATAACTCCATACGCAATTAAGATAGCAGCAAAACAAATTAAAATTGTATTCTTTATTATAGGTTTAGTTGGTTTAAAGGCATGATATATTTGAACCACTCCTAACATATAAAACCAAGCTGCCAACAGAGCAGTAACAGCACTAGAAATAATTCTGAAATCAGATGCATTCCCCATATTTTCTGTTAAATTGGTATTACTAGAATCATAGTAAAAAAGCATATCTCCAGAAAACAAAATTAGCCCGCCAAGCGCTCCTAGTATTCCTAAAATTCTAATACAAAATTTATTCATTTTCATCTATTACTTATTTTTTGCATTGTATACAACGTTTAGTGTATAGATCGTTGGAAATTCCTATCAGTACCAAGGTAACAAAATTGCAATGAATTCCGTTTAAGGAAATCAGATGCAATAAGCTACATATGTTGTTACTCGGCATTTTTTATCCTGCCTTTTATCTTTTCAATCCAATTTTTATCGGCAGGTTCAACAATAATTGCTTTGAAATTAAACCTCTCACTTTCAATCCCAACACCCTCTAAATCATCAATATGTAAATCAAAACCAAAAGCTGGCGGAAATTTAGACGAGTGAATATTCCGAGAGGTCAAAACTCGTCGGTTTTCTGTTTGGTTTACAATTCGATTCACTTTTATTCCATAATATCCTAAAGTCAGTCTTATTTTTCTTTTAGATCTAAATGATGTGGTATAAATATGGATTTTATGACCTTGATTTTGTAAATCAGAAATTAATTTATTTGTCCCTTTTCGTATTTTTTCAATTCCGAGTAGTTTAGCAATTCCGTTACGCTTTTCTGTTTCAAACTCATTCCCATTTGGAATTAAAGTGCTGTCAAGATCAAAACTGATATTCATTTTTTAATGTTGGGTAACGTTTAATGCAAACAGTCGTTTTAATACAGTTTATACATTGTTACCAGCTTTGTAATTTGTTTATAAAATGATCTCAATATTTTACTAGGTACGTTCTAAAATACTTTCCAATCCATAAATCCCTCTGTCAATTAAGGTCTTTATATCGTCCATAGCATTCCGTTTCAGCGGGTTTCCATCAAGTGAAATTCCTTTTAAAAATGGGTGATTTATAAGTGGACTTATATCCTGGATATGATTATCTTTAAGGTTAACATAACTTAAATGTTTAAGCTCATTTAAGAAACTGATATCTTTAATTCCTGTATTCCAAAGATGTAAATCTGTTAAATTAGGAAGGTGTTTTAGAACAGAAACATTTTTGATTTTATTATCGTTTAGACCTAAAACTTTTAATTTTTTCAATCCTTTAAGGGCTTCAATATCTTCAATTTCATTCTCTGCAAGCCAAAGTGTTTCTAAGTCTTTTAGTTTTGATAGCGATGAGATATCTATTATCTTATTTGAAGAGAGATTAAGTACTTCTAGTTTTATGCATTCTTTTAATGGACTAATATCATTAATTTCATTATCCGATAAGTTAATTAAATCTAATTGTTTCATGGATGCTAAAGGTTTAATACTACTTATTTTATTGTTATAAGCGTATAAACTACTGATAGTTGAACATAGTTCTAAGCCTTCCAATGAAGTAATTCCTGTGTTGTAGCAATCTAGTTCTGATACATTGATATTTTCAACATAAATATCTTCATCCTCATTTTTGTTGAAAAATGATTTGATGTGATTCTCTAGGATTTTGTCCTTAAATTTTATTGCATTCATAACAAATTTTATCGTTGAAAGTTCTGATATATGTCTTAGATGTATTGCTGGTACGTTTAATACATGTATCGTAGTTAAGCAATTATTACCTAGTCATCGACATTTTCCGCGCATTGACTGCTAACTTTTCCATTCAGCAAGCATTGTGACTTACCAAAAATACAACAACCATTCGATTAATCACTTAGTTGCTATGATCACATATATCGTGTTGTAAACTGTTTTTAATCAAATTCAGTTTCGATTTTATTTAAACTTGCGATATCCTTATTTAGGTATTTAATACTAATTTTTGGTGGTATTGAAATCTCTATACAGGTTTCGCTAAAAATTAAATCCTCCGTTGAAATCTTGGATTGAAACTCATTTGACATCAACAGCCCTTTTAGAATCAATTTGAACATTTTTTTATTTGAATATTCGTCCATTAATTTTTGAATATGATGTTCATCAAATTCCGTAACTCTGCTAAAATGGATTTCTACCGATGGAGGAATTGATATTCCAACAATTAACCTGTTCGTTCTGAATCCGGCTTTTTCAATTAGGGGTAAAACATCAAAAATATCTTTTACATAATTAACAAATTTATCCTTAGTATTAGTTCCAAGATCACCAATTTTGGATAAACCACTTTTTAGTTGGTTTATTACATTGTCCATTTTATTATTGGATTTGGAAGAATCTGTTACAATTGATTTTTCAGGCATTAATTTGTCAATTTATAATTGTTTACAACAATGTATAAGAAACATAGGGCAGGTAATAAGCACTATGGTTTTGGTTTATTACTTAGCCAAATATAAATATTTTGCTGTTATCTTTTTTTTCTCATAAACGCCAAATTTTATATTTGGCGACTTTGCAAATAAACTCAGACTTTTCGATAAGTCTAAACTGCCCTATGTTTTTTATACATTGTTGTATACCGTTTTTCTTGACAATATATTAATTAGATGATTGAGCTTTTTGTAGAGGTATTAATATCTTCATTGATACAGATCCCAATACTATCAATTCTAACAGATTTTTTAATGATTCTTTATCTGCCATTCTTTCATTTGAAAGATGAGCATTTTCTGTTGTATCCCAATAATATACGTCAAACCAAGTATCTTCTTCGTCTTTATATAAAGTTTGATTAATAAACCCTTCTAAGTTTTTTAAATCAGGAACCATTTTATTGACTGCATCAATCATTTGTTTATCCGAAACATCAGGTTTCGCCTTCCATTTTACAATTTCTACTACGTTCATTTTATATTTTTAATTTCGTTGTATCTAAAACATTCAGTTGTGTGGTCATTTACCATTCCTACCGCTTGCATAAAAGCATAACAAATAGTTGACCCTATGAACTTAAATCCCTTTTTCTTTAATACTTTACTCATTATGTCTGAGATTTCAGTTTTGGCAGGAATATCTTCAGCTTTTTTCCATTTATTTTGAATAGGTTTATTTTCTACAAAACCCCAAATAAAATTAGAGAAACTCCCATATTCTTTTTGAATTTCAAGAAAAGCTTTGGCATTGCTTACTACAGAATTGATTTTTAGCTTATTTCTAATAATTCCAGAATCATTCAGTAATTCATCTATTTTTTTCTGATCATAGGTTACAATTTTGTTTGCCTCAAAATTGTCAAATACGTTGCGATAATACTCTCTTTTAACCAAAACAGTTAACCAACTTAATCCGGCTTGAGCACCTTCAAGAATTAAAAATTCAAATAATAATCGGTCATCATAGATTGGAATACCCCATTCATTATCATGATAATCCTCTTCAATTTTATGTTTAACTGACCAAGAACATTTTTTCATTTTGTTTCAGTATCATTTTACTATTTATAATACCCAAAATTACTGATGATAAATTTTCAAAGCATTAATCTAGATTAAGATTTCGGTGAAATCATTTTTTTTGGTTTCCCTTTAACTTTGCTAAGTGCCTCGGGTGTAATGCCTAGATATGAAGCAATCATTCGTTGTGGAACTCTTTGAATGATTTTAGGATAAGTTTTAATAAAGTGTTCATAACGTTCAAGCGCTGTTGAACACATCATCATTAGGACTCTGTTTTGAAGTGCTTCTAAACGATTAAGGATTTTTTGTAATTCTATTTTGTCTTCTTTTCCTTTTTCAAGAATATATACTTCTGAATTTTCAATGGCATCAATAAATAGTTTACAAGGGGTATTCCTAGCTGTGCTATCTGTCATAACCCAATTTTCAGGTGCAAAAAGAAAAATATGTTCTTTTCCCTTTTCATCTATTACGTAACTACGAAGCAAGCCAGATTTTACTATGTAAATCTTAGTGTTGTTTTCTCCTGCTCTTTGAAGTATTTGTCCTTTTTTTATTCTGATTTCGTTTGATTTTCAATGGTATACAATAATTGGATATATTTCTCTTTTACTCACAAATCTAGAGGATTTTAGATACACCTCAAATTATTTATTGCTACTTGTGTATAGATTTCTGTTGTTTTCGTACTACTCTATACCCCATAAGGTTTGGATATAGCCAGATGCATAGATTTGCACCTTAAATCTGTCATCGGGATGAAACTATTCGATTTATCAAAAATCCGCTAGATTTGTGAATATATATAAAGGATAATTGCCTTTTGTAATCGTTATGAATAATATTAAAACAATAGTTTTTGATTTGTATAATACTTTGATTGAAATAAAAGAATCAAATCATTTCTTTTTGAAATTATTTAAAATTTCTCAAAACGGTTTCGATATGGATGTTTCGGCATACCTACAGCTCGTGATGAAAAATGATCTTAGTGAACTGAGGGATATTCTACCTCCTGAATTTAGTACATTATACGATAAAAATTTACCTGAGTTAGAACAGGAATTAGACTCTATTGTTATTTATGAAGAAGTTTTACATGTTCTTGAAGACTTAAAAAAACATTTTCGAGTTTTCTTGATTTCAAATTTAGCATCGCCATATAAAGAGCCTGTTTTTTATAATAATCTTGATCAGTATTTTGAGAAAATGATTTTTTCCTGTGATTATGGATTTCTAAAACCCAATAAAGAGATTTTTAAAGAAATAGAAAAATTTACCAGCAACAAACCAAACGAAATATTAATGGTTGGAGATTCTTTTAAATCAGATATTGTAGGAGCAAAAAATATGGGATGGAATTATTTAAAAATTAGTCGTTACACTCCTATTTCAAAAGATTATGAAATAAAAAATCTGAACGAAATTATAAAACATTAAAAACGAATTTTATACGAAATATTGAGGTACCCGCTTCCCTTCGAAGAACAAATCTAACCTATAAAAGATAGTATCCATAAATCACAATGAACTATACAAAAAATAAAATAGAGCTTGAAGAAAAAGGATATTCCGTTTTGGTCAACTTATATTCAGAAAATGAAATAAGTCAAATTTTAGCTTGTATAGAAAGTACTAAACAAGAAGGGAATTCTTTTCTAAAAACAAAAGATTTGTTTGCAATTCGGCAGCTTACAAAAAATATTCCTGGATTAACCAAATTATTGTTTAATGCAAAACTAACTAGATTAATTTCTGACCTTTCTGAATCTGACTATTTCTTAACTAAAGCCATATATTTTGACAAACCAAGTGAATCGAATTGGTTCGTAGGGTATCACCAAGATTTGAGCATCTCGGTAGATAAAAAAGTAGATTTGAAAAATTATGTGAATTGGACTTTTAAAAAAGGCCAATATGGGGTTCAACCGCCAATTAAAATTTTGCAAGACACCATCACAATCCGAATTCATTTGGACGATACTGATAAAAATAATGGAGCATTAAAAGTAATTCCAAAATCACATCTAAAGGGAATAATCCGAATAGAATCGAAAGATTGGAAAATTGAAAAAGAGCATATCTGTGAAGTTAAAAAAGGTGGAATAATGTTAATGAAACCTCTAACTTTACATGCATCAAATAGAACAACCAACGGAAAAAAAAGAAGAGTAATCCATTTAGAATTAAATAAACATAAGCTGGCTGAACCGCTAAATTGGTTAGAATATTGGAATAAAAAAATTAGTAAGTGAAACTTCAAAGGTTCTTAAATATTGGTTGTAGCACTAATTTTTTATAAGTTTAACCAGAAGTAAAATAAATACAGAAACCAATGGATTCGGGTATATTTATCTTGCTTTGATTCATGTATCTAGGATTTACAACAATTAAAATGACACACCCTTTACGACAACATATCGAAGAAATAATCAGCCTTACCGATGAAGAATTCGATTTTGTGTTGAGTCATTTTGAACAAATCAAAAGGCGCAAACACCAATATATTGTTCAGGAAGGAGAAATTGTTAATAAAGAATACTGGATCATAAAAGGATGTTTAAAAAGCTATTTTATAGATCAGACAGGAAAAGAGCATATACTACAATTCGGGATGGAGAATTGGTGGATTACAGATTACGAATCATTTGTAAAACAAACCAAATCCAAAACCTCTATAGACTGTATAGAAGATAGCGAGTTACTCTATATAACTTTTGAAAATAGAGAAAAGCTAACGGCCAAAATGCATAAAATGGAACGTTTTTGGGCCAAAAAAAGTAAAATGGGTCGAATTGCGCTTCAGAATAGAATCTTATCATTATTGAAAAATTCGTCTAAAGAACGATACGAATTACTACTCGAGCACTATCCAAAACTTTTTCAACGTGTTCCCAAAAAAATGATTGCCGCCTATCTAGGGGTTTCCAGAGAAACGCTTAGCAGATTAAACTCTTAATTATTTTTACTCGTTTATTGCTTAAAGTGATATACATCACACCAAAGAAGTGACAATCCTCCTTCTTAATAATTTCATTCTACAACACCTTTGTATGACTATTAATTTAATAAAAAAGTCATGCCATACATTAACATTAAAGTTACCGATGAACAGGTAACAACAGACCAAAAACGTCAATTAATAGAAGGAGCTACACAGCTCGTTGTTGACATACTGAACAAAAACCCCAAAACAACTCATGTTGTTATTGAAGAAGTTCCTATCGAAAATTGGGGAGTGAACGCAAAACAGTATTTAGGAACTAAAAAATAAAGAACATGAAAAACAAAACAGTAATTATTACAGGAGCATCTACAGGAATTGGTAAAGAAATTGCAAAATACTTTATAGCAAAAGAGAGTAATGTTGTTATGAACTCTTCTAACGAAGAAAACTTAAAAAACGCTTATAAGGAACTCGGTTCTCCTTCTAACGTAATCTACCTGGTCGGTGATATCAGCAAACAAGAAACAGGACAAAAACTCGTAAGCCTTGCAATAGAAAAATTCAACACGGTTGATGTTTTAATTAATAATGCAGGCGTATTTTCTCCAAAACCTTTTTTAGATGTTGAGGAAAAAGATTTAGACCAGTATTGGAATGTAAATTTAAAAGGAACCTATTTTACATCGCAAGCTGCAATTCCTCATATGATAAAGCAACAAAATGGTTCGATTATAAACATCGGAACCGTTTTAGTCGACCATGCTATTGATGGCTTCCCGGCAACAGCTCCTCTAGCGAGTAAAGGTGCCATCCATGCCTTAACCAGACAACTAGCCGCCGAATTTGGTAAAAATAACATCAAAGTAAACACCATAGCTCCAGGAATAATTAGAAGTCCATTGCAAAGTAAAATCGGAATTGAAAATGCCGATAGCTTAGCAGGATTACATTTATTAAACCGAATTGGAGAAGCCAATGAAATTGCAGAAGCAGCATATTATTTGGCTACATCAAATTTTGTAACCGGAGAAACGATTAATGTGGCAGGAGGACATACAGTTGGACACGCCATCTAAAAAATAAATTATGTATAAAGAGCATATTAAAGAAATCGAAAACTTAATTACTAATTATTTTGAGGGAATTTTTTATGGAGATGTAACCAAACTCGAATCTTGTTTTCATAAAAACGTATATATCTACGGAGATATCAAAGGTGTAGATTACTTAAAAAGTGTAACCGAATATCTTGAAGGAGTTAAAAATAGACAAAGCCCTAAAGATTTAAACGAGAATCTAAAAATGAAAATTATAGGGATCGATATTATGGGTAAAATTGCTATGGCAAAATTACATCTTCCCATGTTAGGTTATAATTATTACGACTATTTATCATTAGCCAAAATCAATAACAATTGGAAAATTGTAAATAAACTATTCACTCATGTGCAATAAATAAAGTGTTCATATTTTAATAACCAAAAACCAGATTATGACAAATCAGGATAAAAAAAAGATGAAGAGTTTCTTTTAGAAGACAAAGCCTATTATAGCTATGAATTCTAATAAATCCTTTGAAGGGTTAAAAAATAACCTCATATTTGCGTCATAATTTTGAACCAAAAAACAAGTTTTAAGCCTATGTTATTATTTTTTACATATAAAAAGGACGCCGTAAAGCCGTTTTTAAATCAAGAATATAGGTAGCAAACTATACATAAGATATAAAAAACATAAGCGTCCAATAAATTTGGACGCTTTTTTTATCATCTTTTTTGTATACCTATTTTATCAAATAAAAATGGTATTTGAGAGATAATTATCAGAACAGCAATTGGTTACCAAACAGGCTAATATCCGTAAAAAAACGGACAGGGATTCTTATGTCTAAAATCAACATAAAATACTGATTATCAATAAATTAAATTTTAAATTTTAGTTGTATAATTAAAAAATAGATTACATATTTGCACCGCAGTTCATAAATTGCAAAACCATAATAGTTAATCTTTAATAACCGAAGTAATATGATTTTTACAAACATATATTGCCACACTCCAAAAGAACCAGGTTCTTTTAAGAGTATGCTTCGGGACTTCGCCAGTACATAATTTCCATTATATATGAGAAGAAGTCCGAAGCCATAAAGTTTCGGATTTTTTATTTTTCCTTTTAATCAGACTGCATTGTCACGCTAAGTCTTTGATACAGGCAGGCAGGCTTTGTCAAAGTGTAATTGAAATCTCAATAAAATCTCTCGAAACATTTTATCAAGTTTATGTCAGTAATGAAAATTCATTACATCACTCATTATTGACAAATATCAAAACCTATACTAATGGGAAAGAAACTAAGCGGAAAGGATCTAATTAAATTAGGTTTTCCAAAGAATAATAGTATTAATGTGACTTTGGGTCAGATTAATAGATATCAAAAGAGAGTAAAAAAAGAACATATATTAATTGAAGCCAAAAAAGTATTGCTTAATCCAGAAGCTTACCAGGGTGACGGTATCTGGGGAAAGATAGCAGAGAGTTTATTAAAACCCGTAGAGGTCAAAAGGCATGCATTGAAAACAACTCGATCTCCTTTCCAAATCTATGGTGAGAATGAAATTGATGAACAGGCAAAATACCAGTTGTTTGATGCCTTAAAATTACCAGTTGCAACTGCAGGAGCTTTAATGCCAGATGCACATACCGGATATGGTCTTCCTATCGGAGGAGTACTGGCAACAAAGAATGCTGTGATTCCTTATGGAGTTGGAGTCGATATTGGATGTAGAATGTGTTTAACGGTCTATCCAATAGCAATATCATATCTCAAAGGAAAAAAGCATCAATTAGAGAATATACTTTCTGAACATACCAAGTTCGGGATGTATGAAACTCATAAGGTAAAGCATGATCATGAGATCTTTGAACGAGATGAATTTAAAACCATCCCGTTAGTCAAAAGATTGAAAGACAAAGCGTATAAGCAGTTAGGTACTTCGGGTGGTGGTAATCACTTTGTAGAGTTTGGAGTAATTACAATTACCGATACAGCTAATGAGTGGGGGTTGAAGACTGGCGAATATTTAGGAGTGTTATCACATAGCGGCTCAAGAGGGTTAGGAGCCAATATCGCCAAACACTATACGTATTTAGCTACCAAGCAATGCCCGTTACCAAAGCATGTACAACAATTGGCCTGGTTAGATTTAAATACTCACGATGGCCAGGAATATTGGTTGGCGATGAATCTTGCTGGTGATTATGCACAAGCTTGTCATGATGATATTCATGCCAGGATAGCAAAGTTATTAGGGTCAAAACCCATAGCAAAAATTGAAAATCATCACAATTTTGCCTGGAAACAAGAAGTAAATGGAGAGGAATGCATTGTACACCGAAAAGGAGCTACACCGGCCGCCAAAGGTAAATTAGGGATTATTCCCGGTTCTATGACAGCCCCAGGGTACATCGTAAGAGGATTAGGAAACGAAGCAAGTTTACAATCTGCATCACATGGCGCTGGTCGCTTACACTCACGTAGAAAGTGCAAAGAGAAATTTACAAGAAGTGAGATCAAAAAGCAGTTAAAAGCGCATGATGTAACACTTATAGGAGGAGGAATTGATGAGGCTCCAATGGCATATAAAAACATCGAAAAAGTAATGGCAAATCAACAAGAGCTCGTAGAAATTGTTGGAACATTTACACCAAAAATTGTTCGAATGGATAAATAAAAGTTAGGGCGTTACCCAAAGGGTCGGGCTTTCGGCAGTCGCTCTCGGCGAGGAGCTTCAACAAAGCCTCAATCCCTAACGCAAAATTAAGACCTCACAGGTTTTAAAACCTGTGAGGTCTGTAAAAAACAATAAAATGAATCAAAAAATTATACAAATAACAGCAGGAAGAGGCCCCGCAGAATGTTGCTGGGTCGTAGCCCAGGTACTTAAGTATTTTTTGGATGATATACGACATATAGGAGTAACCTATAGCATCATACAGAGAGTAAAAGGTATAGAAAACGGCACATTGCAATCTGCTACACTAAAACTGCAGGGCGATCAAGTAAACGATTTGGTAAGTTCCTGGTTAGGAACTGTACAGTGGATAGGAACCTCAACTTTTCGTAAATATCATAAACGAAAAAACTGGTTTATCGGGATCTACGAACTAGACCTTATATCAATAGAAAAAATAGCAGAAAAAGATATTGTATTTCAAATGATACGAAGTTCGGGCCCGGGTGGCCAGCATGTAAACAAAGTAAATTCTGCAGTTAGAGCAACACATAAACTTACGGCTACAAGTGTAGTGGTAATGGATAGTCGTTCACAACATCAAAATCGAAAAATTGCTGTCGAACGATTAAAAAACAAAGTACTTGAAGTGCAATTAGAACAATTAAAAAAATCGGTATCAGATGAATGGGAAAACCACTTAAATATTCAACGTGGTAACCCGATTAGAGTGTTTAAAGGAACTGATTTCAAAAAGAAAAAAGTGACAAAAACCTTTAAAAACAAACGAAATCAATTAAAAACTGATTTATACAATCAATTAAAGAATTAGAAAATGAGTAATTTACTAGACAAATATTTATTTCAGGCATTAGACGCTTATCCTTATAACTTAGAGGAAGCTGTAGAATCTTTGAACTATGCATTGTCTTATGATGAAAAAAATCCAATTGCATTAAGTCTTTTGGGTCAGATATATGCAGAGAGTTTGAAAAACTATGAGGTTGCAAAAGAGTACTATCAGCAGGCTTTAGCAGAAGATATGTATGCATTAGATGTATATCCTAAATATATCAATGTCTTGCTTTGGAATGAAGATTACGAAGAAGCCGAAAAACTAGTCGATTTTGCCCTAACCGTAAAAGGAACAGATAAGGCAATGTTATATCTAAAAAAAGGAATTCTTTTTGAACAAAAAAAGAACTATAAAAAAGCATTAAAATGTCTGAAGTTGGCAAAAGAAAATGCCTACAATAATCATTTTATTAATGATATAAAAGAAGAGGAAGAGCGAATTAAAAATAAAATGCCAAAGCAAAAAAAAGCTAAGGATAAGTCTTCTTCTAAAAAGAAAACGAAGAAATCATAAAGCACATCATTCCAGCAAAAACTGGAATGATGTATTGAAACTAAAAAAAATGAAAACAACAAATACAATTATAATCATAGACCTAGAAGCTACCTGCTGGAATGGACCTATCCCTGCAGGTCAGGTTAATGAAATCATAGAAATAGGAATCTGCCTTTTGGATACGCAAACAGGAAGCATTTCTAAAAGTGAAGGGATACTCATTACACCCGAGCAATCAGAAGTAAGTCCTTTCTGTACCGAGCTCACTACAATTACTCAAGAATTAGTAGATCAAGAAGGAGTTTCTTTTGAAACAGCCTGCGAAATGCTAAGAGCTCAATACAAGGGTCATGAATACACCTGGGCAAGCTACGGGCAATATGATCTAAACATGATGAAGAAACAATGTGCTAACAGAGAAATGAAGTATCCTTTATCACAAAATCATATTAATGTGAAAGCACTTTTTTCTGAAACCAAAGGATTACAAAGAAAGGTTGGAATGAAAGGTGCATTAGGGATTTTAAAAATCCCCCTAGAAGGAACACATCACAGAGGAGTCGATGATGCCAAAAATATTGCTAAAATCTTACATTGGTGTATTCAACAATAAAACAAATTAACTAATTTTGAAACCAATTCATTTCACAAATAAGAATGACAAAATTACGGCCTATTATGTTTGTAGGAACAGGATCAGATGTTGGAAAGAGCATTCTTGTTACTGGTATATGTAGATTGTTAAAACAAAAAGGGTATGCTCCTGCCCCATTTAAAGCACAAAATATGTCGCTTAATAGTTTTGTAACTCCCGATGGATTAGAAATTGGAAGAGCGCAAGCTGTACAGGCCGAAGCATGTAAAATTGATTGTGCTACAGATATGAATCCGATCTTATTAAAACCTTCTGGAGCAAATAAATCCCAGGTCGTTTTACATGGAAAACCTATTGGTGATCAAACCATTAAAGAGTACTTTTTAGGAAATAATAAGCAGCAACTTTTTGAAGAAGCTAAAACCGCATTTTTTCGGCTCCAGGAAAAATATAATCCTGTCGTTTTAGAAGGAGCAGGAAGCATAAGCGAACTTAATCTAAAACATCGTGATATTGTAAATATGCGTATGGCACAAGCAGCCGATGCAGATGTATATCTTGTTGCCGATATTGACAAAGGAGGTGTTTTTGCAAGTGTATATGGTTCAATAGCACTTCTCGAACCCTGGGAAAAGAAACTTTTGAAAGGGGTAATTATAAATAAATTTAGAGGAGATATTTCTTTATTTGAAGATGGAAAAAAGATGTTAGAAAAACTAACCGGAATTCCCGTTTTAGGGATTGTACCTTATGCCAGTGACATCTATATTGAAGAAGAAGACTCTGTAGCCTTACAGAAAAAAGAGAAAACCGTAGTGAGCGGATTAGTGAATATCGCTGTAGTTCTACTACCTTATATTTCTAATTATACCGATTTTAATGTATTAGAAAAGGATGCAAGAACACATCTCTTTTATTCTAATGATCCCAAAAGTATATCTGAAGCAGATATTATTATACTTCCGGGAAGTAAAAACACTGTCCAGGATCTTATATTTCTTAGAGAAAAAGGCATTGCTAAGGTGATATTAGACGCTCACAAATCACAAAAAACCATTATTGGTATTTGCGGTGGATATCAGATGTTAGGAAAAATGATAGAAGATCCTCTGGGAGTCGAAAGTGATATTAAAACGCTTCCCGGATTAGGTATTTTACCTATAACCACGCAGTTGACTTCAGAAAAAACAACTATACAATGTAATTTTAAGTTTAAAGAGTATCCTGAAACCATTTCGGGATACGAAATCCATATGGGAGAAACTATGGTTGAAAATCATCAACCTCTAAATTATATCGATGGTCAACCTGAAGGATATATACTCGAAAATTGCTGGGGAACCTATATTCATGGAATTTTGGATCACTCTACTGTAATTGAAGATGTGTTACAAAATTTTACCAATACCAAAACATCTTTTGATTATAAAGCCTATAAAGAAGAAAATTATGATAAGTTAGCTGCTTTATTAGAAAAAAGCATTGATATCGATTCTATTATTTCTGAAATGCACATTATATCATGATATACGGACACGGTGATGACGGCTATCGTTACGCAATACCATTTAAAGCAAATTTTAGTTCTAATATTTGGCATGAAGGAACTTCAGAGCTGTTACTTTCATATCTTAGAGAGCAACTACCTCTTATTGCGAATTACCCAACGCCGAGTGCAGATATATTAACACAACAAGTAGCAAATCATCATGGATTAAATTCATCACAGGTAATAATAACTAACGGAGCTACAGAAGCTTTTTATAATATAACTCTTCTTTTTTCTGGTAAAAAAGCAGCCATAGGCATTCCTACCTTTTCTGAATATGAAGATGCTTGTTTAAGGAGTAGCATGAAAATTAAGTACTTTGATCGTTCTGAAGTACTACATACTTCTTTTGAAGAGGATCTCGTATTTCTTTGTAACCCTAACAATCCCAATGGGTATAGCAATACGGTTTTAGAAATAGAGAAATTAGTATCCGATTTCCCCGATACTACATTTGTTGTCGATGAAGCGTATATTGAGTTTACTCATAAGATCAAATCTTGTGTTGAGCTTCTCGAAAAATTCACCAATCTCATCATCGTAAAATCGTTAACCAAATTATTCTCGATACCAGGATTACGGTTAGGATACATGTTGTGTAGTACAGTAATAGGAGAAAAACTGCAGTCTACTAAAATACCATGGAATGTCAACACCATGGCAATCGAGGCTGGAAAACACATATTTAAAAACTTTAAGGCTTTATATCCAGATATGGCAACACTTCTAGGATATAGTAGCCAATTACAACAACAAATTGATACATTAGATGGATTTACTGTTACCCCATCAAATACTAATTATTTTGTAGTAAAACTAGAAACACCCAGTGCCCCTATTCTCAAAGATTATTTAGCACACACTCATCAATTATTGATAAGAGATGCATCAAACTTTAGAGGTTTAGATAGTCATTACATTCGTATTGCCAGTCAGAGTCCCGAAAAAAATGAGCTATTAATTAATGCTTTACAGCAATGGAGCATGCTACAGTAATCATTCCCTTGGTAATTGGGTATATTCTTGATTTGATATTGGGAGATCCCCGATGGCTTCCTCATCCTATACGATTATTCGGGAATAGTATTGCTTTTGGTGAAAAAAAACTAAACACAAACCCCTTTGCTTTTATAAAGGGAATGGCACTCACCATTGGATTACTCATAGGTACAATTGCATTCTTTTATTATACTCAAAAACTCATTTCCTCATATACAATTGCCTATTATACATTTACCTCTATATTCGTGTTCTACGCCTTAGCAAATAAAAGTTTGATAGATGAAGGCAAAGCCGTTTTTACAGCCTTACAAGAAGGAATAGCACAAGGTAGAAAACGACTGTCATGGATTGTGGGTCGAGAAACGGATCAATTAAATCCACAACAAATAAAAACGGCAGTATTCGAAACATTATCAGAGAACCTTAGTGATGGAGTCATTGCTCCTCTTTTCTACTATACATTATTTGGTGTGGCCGGTGCTATGGGATATAAAATGATTAATACCCTTGATTCTATGATTGGTTATAAAAATGAGAGGTATATACATTTTGGCAAGTTTGCTGCAAAACTAGACGATGTGGTTAACTATATCCCGGCTAGACTTACGGCATTTCTAATGTTACTGGTTACTGGTAAACTTCATAAAATTTCTTTTGTAGTACAATATGGTAAACAACACTCTAGCCCTAATGCCGGATATCCCGAAGCTGCGCTGGCTGCGATTCTGGATTGCAAATTTGGCGGACCTAATTATTATCACGGAAAATTAGTTGATAAACCGTTTATAGGAACGAATGATCGAATCCTGAAAGACCAGGAAATAAAAACAGTAGCAAGGATCAATCAAAAAGTAACCTTTACATTTGTTCTTTTAATTTGTATGGCTTACTATTTTCTTTATTACATAGCAAGACAATAATTTTTCGATTTAGTAGAAAAAGATCTAAAATCTAATAGTGAAACGGTCTAAATTCTAACATCTAAAAAAAATATGCCCAAAAGATATATCATTACCGGAGCACCGGGAACCGGAAAAACAAGTTTAATCCAGGCTTTACAAGCTAATGGATATCAATGTTTTTCTGAAATTTCGAGAAAAATAATACTTGAACAACAACAGATAAAAAGTAATAAAACTCCGTGGGGAGACCTTCCTTGCTTTGCAAGCCTCGTCTATCAACAAACGATTAAAGAGCTACAGCTTCCTATTAAAAAAAATACATTTGTAGATCGAGGATTACCTGATATTATTGCCTATCTAAAAGCAAAATCTCATCCTATTCCAGAATATCTGCTGGACTTTCCGTTCAAAACACATTATGCATCTACTGTATTTTTAATGCCTCTATGGGAAGAAATTTATATCAACGATCCCCAACGTCCTCAATCTTATCAGGAAGCATTACATATTCATCAATGTCTTATACGAGTCTATCAAAGCCTTAACTTTACAATAGAGATAGTGCCTAAAACAACTTTAACAAAACGTGTAGATGTTATCCAATCGTTTATTTAAACAAAAAAAGTATCTTCGCTGCTGATTTACGGTTCTTTTGGAAACAAAAGATGAAAAGGGAATTTGGTGAAAATCCAAAACTGTTCCCGCAACTGTAATACACATATAAAATTATGATCCATATGCCACTGTAGTACAACTATGGGAAGGCGATCATAATTGTGTAAAGTCAGGAGACCTGCCATAAATCAAAATATAATATTAACTCTCGGGTAAAGAGTTGGTCCTGAATAGCTTTATGAGTATACCTAAAGCAATTCTATTTTTGACTTCTCTTCCTGTTTTTAATTTCTTTTAATTATGGGAAAAAATATAAGTAAAGTAAACACCACCTTTCAATTTTGTGATGGAGGGTCCTGCCGAAAAGCAAATAGTGAAATCGCTATACGAGAAGCCAGAGCATATTTGCGTAATAACGGGCTTTGGGATACTACACATACGATAAAAACAAGATGCAATGGTCGTTGTGAAGATGCACCGACCTGGATTGTACAACCTGGAAACTATTGGTATAAAAACCTGACTCCCGATAAAGCCGTTTCAATTCTGAAATCCCATTTAGAAGAAGATCAACCCGTCGAAGAGTATTTACTATATAAAGAAGGATGGCCAGAATTAGCCACAGAGAATGAGAAAACTATAGCACCAATTGTTTTTAAAGATAAAATAGATCCAGAACTCGGAGAAGCGTTAGTAGCGCGGTCTTTTGCTTCAGATCAACATCTCTATCCTCTATTTAAATACTTATTTCAAGAACCAAAACGTATTGTGGTTCAACAATACGACACAGCTACCGTTGAAATAAAATTACCTCACCATGTCGATTATACTGATGATTATGAGGTAAAAATTACGGGAGAAGAGCTTCAGTTACAATTAACAATTGCCGGAATCCCGAAAGACATTTCAGAAGAGATTGCCGATCGTAAAGTAAGTGTTGCAGAAGTGATCTGGCTTAAAAAATCTACTATCTTTACCAAGGCAATACGTCTAAAAAATAAAAAAGGAAAACACCTGGTCACATTTTGGATAAAAGAAGAGGATACAACCACGTGGGAACATATCCTTACGGTTTATCTGGGAATGTCACCAAACCATATTAGAATCAGTGAAGAAGTCTAAACACATAAGCATACTAGGTTGTGGATGGTTAGGATTACCATTGGCAATAAATCGAATTGCCAATGAGGATACGGTAAAAGGATCTACAACCACAGAAAGTAAAATCGAAAAGCTAAAATCCGAAGGGATTACACCTTATCTTTTTACACTTGGAAAATCTTCGGAAAAAGAATATTTGGATTTTCTATCAGGAAGTGAAATTGTCATTATTAATTTTCCTCCTAAACGAATTCCAAACATTATAGAAATATACCAAAATCAAATAAAAAGTATACTTCCATCTATTTCTGATACTCAAAAAATAATCTTTATCAGTTCTACTTCGGTATATCAAAATACAAATGCAGAGGTAACCGAAACATTGAATATTGCACCAGAAAAAGAATCAGGAAAGGCTGTTGCCGCTGTAGAGCGATTATTGCAAGAACAATTCGAAAACCGAGTGAGTATTATTAGACTATCGGGTCTTATTGGTGATGATCGCTTACCAGGTCGATTTCTTGCCAATAAAAAAGAAGTGCAGAATGGAGATGTTCCCATTAATGTAATTCATAGAGAGGATTGTATTGGATTAATTAATGCGGTTATAGAAAAAGAAGCCTGGGGAGAAATTATAAATGGTTGTGCAGACCAACACCCGATACGAAAAGAATATTATACACTTGCTGCCCAAAAAATAGGACTTACCCCTCCTACTTTTATCAAACAAGAAAAACAAGCTTATAAGATTATCTCTAATACCAAAAGCAAAACACTTTTGGGATATTCTTATATTCATCCCGATCCTTTAAAATTAATTTGACTATGAATATTGTAGCCATAGTAGGTGCTGGTCCCGGAGATCCAGAATTATTAACTGTAAAAGCATCTCGCTTTATCAAAGAAGCAGATGTCATCCTTCATGATAATCTCGTTTCAGATGCTATTTTAGCGATCAATACAACTGGAGAAAAAGTATATGTAGGGCGTAAATTTGGAGATACATCTGATCAAATAGAACGCCAGCAAAAGATCAATGAATTACTTCGTGCTCATTACCAGAAAGGTAAAAAAGTAGTTCGCCTTAAATCTGGTGATCCTTATGTCTACGGAAGAGCGGCTGAGGAAGCACGATATCTGACAGAAAAAAATGTTCCTTTTGAGGTGATTCCTGGTATTTCTGCAGCACTGGCAGCTGCTAATATTTTTAATATCCCTATTACCGAAAGGAAGAAGTCTAATGCCATGCTAATATGTACGGCACATACGGCAGATTATTCTTTTGAACAACTCACTGGTATTGCCCATATGCTTAAAGCAGGAAATACCATCTCGATATATATGGGGCTTAAAAGCCTGCATAGAATTATTCCAAAACTTTTAGAAGTGTGTGAGGATGATACTATCCCAGTGAATGCAGCCTCTAATGTATCGCGATCTAATCAGAAAATTATAACCGGTACGCTAGGGACTATACAGGAACAGATTAAAAATAGTACATTGCAAATGCCTGTAGTGTTATTAATTGGAGCCAATCCTATTTGATAAATCAATAGTTGTCTGCCTGAGCTTCTCGAAGATCAATAAAACCTTCTTTTTCAATTATAATTCGACAAGCTTAGTGAGACATTAGAGTACTATTTTTACTTATAGAATAATATTGACAACTGTAGATAAAACAAAAACAATGAAATGAGCCATAACAATTGAGTTGATACCAACCGAGATGTTCAATGGCGAATTTTATCTGACAACTAAAAGACAATTAAAAAGAACAGATGAAAGAAGGAATATTACTTTGTGGACACGGAAGCCGTAGAGAAGCAGCCATTACTTCTTTTAAACGGCTGGTAAGTATCCTAAAAGAACGTTATGAAAATGACTATGAAGTAGATTATGGATTTTTAGAATTTAATCACCCTACTTACGAAGCTGCAGTAGAGCGCATGTACCTGAACGGAATCCGAAAAATATATGCGCTTCCTGTTATTTTATTTGCTGGATCTCATGCCAAAAATGATATCCCTTATGAATTGAACACCATTCAAAGTTATCATGAGGATTTAACCATTGCTATGGGAAAGCATATCGGTGTTAATTCTTTTTTGTTAGATCTTGCTGTAAAGCGAATCGAAGAGACAGAAGCTACTTTATCTACTCTAGATCGAAAAGAAACATGTCTAGTGGTTGTGGGCAGAGGCACTACAGACCCCGATGCCAATAGCGATGTATGTAAACTAACCAGCATGCTCTGGGAAGGAATGGGATTTGGATTTGCTACTACAGCGTATAGCGGAACAGCTTATCCTAAAGTTGACGAATCTCTACAAATGATCGAAAAACTAGGATTTAAACGAACTATCGTTATTCCTTTTTTCTTTTTTACGGGAGTGTTACTAGAGCGTATTTATGGTCATGTTACCGATATGAATACATCTTCTACCCTAGAGTACATCTATACAGATCCTTTTGGTACCGATGAGTTATTGATGAAAGCTTTTGATGAACGCTTAGAAGAAGCTAAAAGCGGTACTGCCCATATGAATTGCCAACTTTGTAAATATCGAAAGCAAGTAGTAGGGTTTGAGCAGGATTATGGTAAAGAACAAGTTGGACACCACCTCAACGTAAAAGGTATCCTTTTTGAAGAAGATGAAAAACCAGGTGAAGTAAAAAACTCATTGGGTAGCAAAATCAAGAAGATGTTGGGGATTTAGATTTTTGAAATTCTATTCCTATAATCCTGGTAAAAATAAGATTCCGAACTTAGCATACGTACAATACAAGTCTTACAGAATAGTATTAATTCGTTTTTACTAAGCCATTCTATGTGCACTGATATCGTTTTGAGACGATCCCATTCGTTTTTATATCTTCCTAAAGCTCTATCACCTCATTAGACATTGATTATCAGCAACATAAACAAAAATATTCTTCCCTTATGCATTTATCATTATATGTAATTATGGTGTTATACATGCTATAAAAATATTTATAAAATATAATTTGTTAGTTAAGGCTAACTTTTTTAGTTTTATACAACTAATAAATTATATATTTACACATGGACTACGTTATTGAACTATTGGAAATGAAGAAACGGCAGTTAAACCGTGAAGTCATGAATCAAAATCTTCTGCAGAAAGATATTAGAAAAGGAATTTCAGAATTATCAAAAATCACAGAAATAACCAAAGCAATAAAAGTTTTAAAATCAAAAAAATACAAATACAAAAATTAAAACATGAAGATCACACAACAATTACCAGACCTACCGTATGATAAAAAATCACTTGAACCCATACTCACCGAAGAAACTTTTGATTACCATTATGGAAAACATCATGCAGCTTATGTAAACAATTTAAATACATTGATAAAAGATACTCCATTAGTAGACGTCACAGTACAAGAAATAATTCAATACGGGTTTCAACATAATGACACTTTGCTTTTCAATAATGCTGCTCAACATTGGAATCATAGTTTTTTCTGGCATTGTTTATCTCCAGATGAAGGAAAAAAACCACACGGGAAGATCAAAAAACTTATCGAAAGAGATTTTGAGACATTCGAAAAATTTAAAAAGCAATTCTCTACCAGTGCCATTAAATTATTTGGCGCAGGCTGGACATGGCTTGTACAAAACCAGGAAGGAAAATTAGAAATTCTATCCTTGAAAGATGCTCAAACACCCATAATTGAAAATAAAACTCCTATCCTAACACTTGATGTCTGGGAGCATGCATACTATATAGATTATCGTAATGCACGCTCAAGATTTGTAGAGAGTTTTTGGGAGGTTGTAAACTGGAATTTTGCTAACCAAAATCTAAAATAAGATGAGCGAATTATGCACTAATCAAATTGAAAATTATTGGAAAGCCAAAATAACAACTTCTAACACTTTGTTTAATAAAGGTAAATTCGACCAAGCATTATTAGGATATAAAGATGCTCTATATCGAGCCGAAATATTAAACATAAATCAGTCGGATTGTATTCGGGATAATATTCCATTTATACAGATATATATCATTTCTTGTAATAACATTGCTAATACTTATAAGGAATTGAAACAGTACGAAGAGACTGAAAACACACTTAAAAGAGTTGTTTACTACCTTTTACATTTATCCAGTAATATCGACTTAAACATAGATGAAATTAAAGCAGAACTAAAAAGAGCTACCATTGCTTATGTAAATTTTGTGAAGGAAAACGGAGGAGATAGAAAACAACAGGAAACATTATTTACTGTACTAAAAGAACAATTAATAGAAAGCTATTAATTATTACTAAAGCGGGCTATTTTTAGTATAGACCTCACAGGTTTTTAAAACCTGTGAGGTCTCTTAATATATACACTTTTTGTAAATGAATTATTTATGTTTTCAGAAAGTTTATTTTGGTCTGGATACCCATTTTTTTATGATTTCCTCTTCTTTTCCAACACTATAGTATTTCATTTGTTTTCCCTGTATTACTTCTCCAAAGGCGATGTCATTTTTGGGATACCTGCTTTTGTATCCTTCTAGTTGATCAGATATCGTTTCGACCATAGGACGATTTACTAACCCTGCACTAATAGCTTTCTGAACATTAAAATAGTACGCCCCAACAGGTTTTGATCTCCATAAAGGCATTATTTTATAGGGAAGAATACCATTTTGTATAAGAAAATCTCCATCAATCCAATGCAATTTTTTAGGCATATCTGTAGCATGAATAAGACTAGATACATAATCTTTAAAAGGAGTTGGATTAGAAGCGACATTGAATGCTCCATATATTTTTGATGCTGAACAATGAACGATAAAGTTTGCCAAACTTTTTACATCTGTAACCTGCATGTGATGATTATGAACATTTGGCAAGAGTATTTCTCCTCCTCTGTAAAATCTAATCGGCCAGAAAGGCTCTGCATTTGGATCACCTGGGCGAGTAACTCTAAGACTTTTCATTCCATGAGACCTGTATATCGTAAAATTATCTATCCGTTCTCTAATGGCTTCTTCAGCAAATGTTTTTCTTATGGCATATCTAAAGTCTTCGCTTATCGTTTTTGGGAATTTTGGCAGAGGGTTTAAGACTTCTGATTCTTCAATAAACTTTTTATCCCATTTGTCATAAACCGATATGGTAGATATGTAGTGATAATGCCCAAATTGCCCTTTAAACTCTTCAAGAAAATCTGAAACAGCTTTTGGAGATTTTTGCCATGTATCTACAACAATATCCCAATAGATTTCTTTATATTTTTTATCAATATTTTTAAATCCTTCTTTATTTTCTTTCTCCCGGTCACAAATGATAACAGGTAAATATTTAAAAAGTGCGGGATTGGTTTTTCCTCTGTTTAATAATGTTACTTCATAACCTAATGCTAAAAATGTTTCGACAATAGTAGGTCCTAAAAATCCTCTGCCTCCCAGGATAAGTACTTTTTTATTGGTATTACCAAATATTTTAAATCCCGAAGCGGTTATTGGGCTTAAAAAAGTAGCAGTTGAAACAATCCCCAAAGTTTTAATAAAATCTCTTTTATTCATATAATTCATCTTATGTTAGAATACAAATATGGGGGCAAGTAAGAGAATAACGGAATTCCTTAATTAATCAGTACTTATTTCTTTTTTGAATTGTCCCGGAGTTTTCCCTGTATGTTTTTTGAAATGATGAAAGAAAGCCGATTTAGAGTTAAATCCGCACTCATAGCCTATACCTTCTAAGGTTAACTTTAATTTATCTCCCTCTTTTATTCTGTCTATAGCATACGCTACTCTTTTGGAATTGACCAAATCATAAAAAGTAGTATTCATTTCAGAATTTATGATCTGCGAAAGATGGTGTTTAGGAATATTTACAGATTCTGACAAAATAGCTAATGAAAAATCGGGATGTAAATATGTTTTATTTTCCCCAAAAAACCGATTAATAGAATCTACAAACATCATTATCTCATTGTTTTTAAGCGGGCTATGTTTATATTTCTTTTTATCAGCGACAGCATCAAAAGGTACTTCAGGGCGGTATACCATTCCATATTTCAACCCATAAAACCCGATCACGGTTACTAGAATAACATACCGTAAAACATCCCAAACTTGAAAATATGCTACTCCCACCAAAAGTTCTATTGCTAATCTTACAAGACTAATTCCTGTACTTATAAGAAATAAAATTGCTATAACTCTAACCCAGGAGAGCTCTAGCATACTACTATCGGCCTTATAGGTCTTAAAAAACTTATCTGTTTTATAATATGAATATAGTATGTATAATGGATAAAAAGTTAGAGAAATCAATTTTGCAATTAGAATTATTATTTCCCATAACAATTCTGATTCCTGCCTGATAAAAAAACTGAAAAAGGTAAAAATGACAAATGGTAAAAAATGTAAAAGATTGGTTTTGGCAATATATTGATTAAATAAGGATTTGGTATAAAACAGAAAAAAGGGGCCATGCAAAAAGCTAATTGTTGCTATTAATATCCCGGTTACATCAGTTAGGTATGAACTTTTACCTATTCCTAATAATAAATGGACAGAGAATACTAAAAACCAAGTCATCAAAATCAGATCTGATAGTTTTCTTTTCTTTTTCAATACAATGAGTATCGCAAATAAAATACTTTGAATAGATCCAATTCCTGAAATTACGACTAATACATTAGACATTTTATTATAGATTTTGACTTAAGTTGCCAGGTAGTATTAAAAATTAGTGGGAAGATAATATGATTTCTTCTTTAATTTCAAAAAATCTTTAACTCTAATATCTTAGTACAACATTTCTTTATGCCATAATAGGTATTTTAAAACGCTCTTAAAATCTTCATATTTTATCCATCATTTAGAAAATATACTACACTACTGTTTCATAAGATTTTTTGTCGTTAGATCACTCAAATAAAAAATTATAACACGCCAAAAATCTTTAGGATGTTTAAAATTCGTTTCTATAAAACATAATTAGATGGTTTTATAGATTCTTTTTAAAAAAATTAACTGCAAGGTTTAGTGTTTTTTTGTGTATTTCTTTTCTATTTACTTTGGGGTGATCTATTGTAATTGCAGGAATAATTTTTTTTCCAAATTCTGTAGGCTCGTTTAAAAACACATAATGATCAACATTCTCATCAAACAAATGTACCTCACTAGTCGATATCAAATTATGATAATGAAGAGCATTTTGTTTAACAGGAGTATTGGTGTCTCCTTTACCTGCAACTATACATATAGGGGCCGTAATAGATTGCGTTTGTTTTTTAGAGTGAAATCCAAATCCAATAGCTGGAGACATCACAAAAAATGCTTTTATTCTTTTATCCTTAACCTGGTCTTTATATTTAATGTAAGATGAAACGATAAGACTATCTTTTTCAAAATCAATAACTTCATCTGTATTCGGAAATTCTGGTGGTGCTTTTCTATCAACATCACTTGTGTTAGCTGTTTTTCTTTTATTTCTATCGACATACCCTCCTGCAAGAGCAATATTAGTATAACCTCCTAAAGAAAAACCAACGCCTCCTATTTTTGTAACATCTATCTTTTTTTTAAAAAATTCATCCTCTAAAACGGTATTAAGCACATACTGAATATCGATTGCTCTTTCCCACCATTTTACAAATTCTCTTGGTAATTTGTTATCGGTAGAATTTCCATAGTGATCTACAGATACAACTATATACCCTTCTTTCACCATTTTTTCAATAAACCAAGTTAATGAAAACCTATTACCTCCAGTTCCATGTGACACTAGCAATAAAGGACGCTTATCGCCAAGCAAACTTGCATTCGGAATCGTTTCAATAGTTTTGAAAAGTGTTTCTTTTTTAGAAACTGAATCTTTTTTCACAAAAGCATCATGAGTTGGATACCATATTTCTGTCACTAACGGGCGATTCCGTGATTTATCTATATAAGTTATTGATTTCTGTCCTACCTGAATACTTTTATATTTTTCTGAAGAACATGAAGTAAATAAGATTATAGTAATAATAGCTGTTGAAAAAATATTCATTTGCCTAGTTTTAATGATAATTAGTCTATAGATGACTAACCATTTTATTTGTTACACTTTCATCAGGCGTTTTATATTTTTATTGTTCATATAGCTTAAGAAAATAGTATCAAGAATCCTCTGTTCTCTAGTTTTTAATACAACGATATTTTACATATCCTCACAAACTTCATCTTTCCTTTCCTGCGTTAAATACATCACATAACATATCCGCAAAGATCCCAAAGTGAGCAGATACTTGTCGTTTTTCTACAGATAAGACTCCAGAACGTTGTGAAATAACGAATTTTACTTTTTCCATGGTACAACGTGGTTCAATCACAAATTTGATCAAACCAGTTACTTCAAAATCTTTTTGCGAGTTAATAATAAGTTTCTGGGTGTAGGTGGTATTACGTTTTACAAAGTTTACCCTTCCGTCGCTCCAAGGATCATACGTTTCTAACGACTTCGGAAATTCTATAATCGAATCTTTCATGGTAAGATGTTTAGTTTCGCCTAATGAAAGGTTAAAACGTCCCAGGAAATTACCATTAGAGTGTGGAGATACAAAATAGGATTTATCATATAAATCTATCGAAACAATAAGGCGCTGCTCACCCTTATCAGTAGTATCGGTTTTTAACGCTAACGCATAAGGATTATCCATTTTATTAATAGTTGCTGTTTTGGCTGTATCTGTCTGAGCAGTTTCTGTTACTACCTTGTCGTTTTGATTATTTTTAGTACAACCAATACTTAATAGTACTATGAGTATGATGATTGATTTGTTCATTTTTTGATTGTTTTAATGATTAGTAGAGATATACTTTCTTATGATTCTTCTTGTATTATTTTTTATTTTTAGTAAAACTAAATCGAACTGTGATTAAAAGTGTCAAAAAAGTGTCAAAGAAGTGTCAAAGAAGTGTCAACCACTGTAAAATCTCGTAAGATTGTATGTTATTTGTAACACATGGAGAACAAAAAGATATATGCATTAGGAGCTCTGGCAGGAATTATTTTTCTCATTTTAGGTTTCTCTGATATAAAAGAGCAAACAGAAGAGTTTTCAGAAGTAGTAAAAATTGCATTACGCGATGTTGGTAATCAATTACTATTGGCTAATCAAGATAGTACTTCTTTGGTTTTGCCAGTAGTTAAACTAGAAAAGTCAAAGTATCAACTTTCTTTTGAAAATACACTTTCATTCGACCCAAGTGATTTGGTTTCTATTGTAAAAGAAAGTTTTCAAAAAGCCGGATTGCCAGAACAATATCGTGTTGAAGTCTTGCGATGTATAAATAAAGAAGTTCCGTATAGTTACCTAATAAGAAATGACGTTGCAAGAGATATTGTTCCTTGTGGTGGAAGGTTTTTACCAAAAAACTGCTATATTATTGAAGTGCGATTTACCGAAACCGCATCAAGTAGCTTTAATAATCAGACATTAATCTATGGTATACTTTTCATTGTATTTGCTCTCCTTTTGCTGGTTCTATATAGGCAAAAACGACTTCGGGGTATCAAAGAAAATGATGTAAGCTATATATCCATAGGTAGTTTTCAGTTTTATCCCAAGCAACATAAATTGATTAAACAAACTGTCGAAATTAGTCTTTCAAAAAAAGAATGTGAACTACTAGAGATTTTTGTTGCGCATCCCAATCAAATTGTCAAACGAGATGAATTAATTAAAAAAGTATGGGAAGACAATGGTGTAATCGTAGGGAGAAGCCTGGATACGTACATTTCTAAACTCCGTAAGAAATTAAAAGACGACCAGGCGATTAAATTAACAAATATTCATGGTATAGGTTATAAGTTAGAAATAGAACTTTAAGCAGTATCATTTTCACTTTTTAAAATTCAATTTTGGGTGGTTATAGCGGGCTTTCTTCCCAAGAGTTTTAATCCGACAATGTTTTGATATAAAAGCCTTGTATTTCTACCAGGTCAATAACATCTCCCTCTGATAAATTCGTGGTAGCTTCAATTCTAAGTACATTGTCTATATCTTCTAGATCAATTGACCATTTAATAATATCTGAATGATTGTTAAGCACTGGTTTTAATGATCTAACTTTTTTCTTTGATTTAATATCTGTTCGAAATATTAGTAATTCCATATTAAAATGTATTGTTATTCTGAATCTGGTTTTGAAGTGTCTTCTTGCACTTGGTTTGATTGTCGTTCGATATATTGTTTGTAATATTCATCACCTTCTTCTTTCCAAAATTTATCATAGTATTTCCATTTTGAGAAATCAGTCTTCGAATCTTTTTTACAGTTATCGTGTGAATCTTTTGATGATTTTTTACTGCTACCACTACCACAACCACCAAGAAGTATTTTGAATAATATAAATACTCCCACAGCTTGCCAATAGGTAAGCGTTGTTAGTCCAAAAATCTCGGGCATAAGCCAATTCCACAACCACATAATGACAAAGCCAAATAAAATGGCTAATCCCGTTATCGCTATGGCACCAAAAATGATTATTCCTACAATCTCTACTGGTGACTTTTTTCTAAATTTATGAGTGAAAAAATTTGTCATAATATATTTTTATTTTTATTAATCTCTACTTCTATTTTTCTATATAATACTGCAATTGCTCTATGTCTTCTAGACATTAATGTTCCTATAGAAATTCCTGTTTTAGTTGAAATCTCTCTATATGTATACCCTTCAAAATCTACAGCTATAATAATATCTTTATATGCTGGTTTTAACTGTTCGATGCATTTTTTTAATACTATTATCATCTGATCAGAAGTGTAATTATCGTTTGATTGGTGTAGTACCTCTGCCAGCTCTACTAAATCTTCATCAGCATCTACCGAATTCGTTTTTTTTGTAGTTCGCATCACATCAATGATTTTGTTTTTTATCGATCTGTAAACGAAACCAGCTACATTATTTATTGGAGCATATCGATCTGCTCCAGAAAATAATTTTAGAGCGACATCCTGGATGATATCTTCTGCATCACGATTGGCTGTGTCACTTATTTTAGTTTTCACATACCATTTGAGAGACTCATATTCTCTTCCAAAAAAGTCGGTAAGCTTTTTACTGTTTTCTGATTCCAAATTCATTAAAACCTTTTATGAAGGGTCTTCGATTAAAAAGACGATACTTTTTTAATCTATTGCATTTTTTAATATTTTTTTTGAAAAAAAATAAAATTTATGAAGGAGTGTTTCTTTTTACTAGCTACTATATAAGTCGTGCAGTAGAAAAAAGAGTTTAGACTAAAAGATAAGAATCTGTGTTTTAAACACCTAATTTAGTAAATACAAATTCATATGTCGTTGTCTTATTACTCGATTTATTTAATACATCGTATAGAAAAAGCATACGTTGGATGTTGTGAAGCTTTTCTGATTTTATTCTTACCTTTTTCCAAAATATATGTCCAAATAAAATGTTCCTCTTCTTTAGAATCTGACCAAAACAATGTGTTTTCTCCAAAATTATTTGGATGTTCTTCATTATTCCCTATTCCCGAAGGTCTTATAGAAAATCCACTGTCGTTTGAATTTATTTCTCCTTTCCAAAACTGTTTATCTTTATAATTGCCTGCTACATTATCTTTTGAAAAATTAAATAGTTTTTCCCAATCCTCATTATTTGGTAATCTCCACCCTTGAGGGCATACCTTGCATGCAGTTTCAAAATCATATAACAACCCATACAATTGAACATTACCTGAATTATTATCAGGGAAAAAATATTTTATATTATTTCCATTTATATCTCGTCTAACTTTAAGGTTTTCAGTCATCCAGAAAGTTTCTCCATACTTAGTTATCGAATATTGGTTCCCATCAATATCAGTCAATTTTGTTGTTTCACTTTTACAACTAATGATCATATAAAAAAGGAATATTCTATACAATAATTTATTCATATCTAAGCTTTTTATGATGCACAACATTATAAATACAAGTCGTAAAGAGATCAAATGTTATTAGACTCTATCTACAGCGTTGTATTGATACTAAGCCTGGTGTGAGTACAAGCATTATATCTTTTTCTTTCTAAAATCTCGTTCTACAACAAATATACAAGAAACCTTAGCTAATTATTTAACTACTATATCCTTTATACCTTACCAGATATAGTAGCCTTTTTTATGGGTAATAGTTCTTTATATGTTAAGCATCTCCAAATCCACTCTAATGGCCCAAATTGGTAATACGTTAACCAAATTTTGCTCAGTAATACCTGAAAAACAAAAACCACAATCGCTGTTAATAATGTCTGTGAAGGACTTAAAGTCTCATAAAGACCAAATCCTATTGAAGAAAATAAGATCAAACCTATAAAGCTTTGCATTATATAATTTGTAAGTGCCATTCTACCAACATATTTTAAGGGCGATACTATAAATTTATATCGTGTGTTATACCAAAACCAACCTATACTCCAAAGATAAAACAGCCCCATTGCTATGTCTGAAAACACCATTAATTTTATAAATACAGGTCGAAAAGTATCTGTAGAATAAATTGCATAGTCCGGTAGTACAAATAAAAATAATACTCTGTAGATATTAGTGATAACTGCAATAACCAACATTGGTTTTTTTATTCGTTGGATGAATGTATCTAAAGAATCATAAATTTTATTTTTACCAAGATAAAGCCCAAGAAGAAACATCGAAATAGCTACTGGTGCTAAAAAACCAAACAGCATAGGAATGTTTGACAGGTATTCTAATAATCTCAACTGTATTCCTTCTACATAAGTTCCATTTTTTATGATTTGGTTGACCGTTTCTCCTGTATAATCACTCAAATAAATTTCTGGTCTAAAATTTAAAAGGTTGAATACATATTCAAAAAGCTGGTCATAAAAAGGAAAGAAGAGGAAAACTACTGATAAGGTGAGAATTAATTTGTTAGACTTTTTTATCATAACCATGGTTATAAGTCCTAGTAATGCATAAAGATTTAAAACATCTCCCGACCATAAAAATACGATATGCAAAACTCCAAAAAGAAATAATATGAACATTCTTCTCGCAAAGAATGAAAACGAGAGTTTGCCTTTATCAAGCATTTTTAAAGCTTGCATTGAAATTCCTAAGCCAAAAAGCAAAGAGAAGATAGGAAAGAACTTTGTGTAAAAAAATAGTTGCAGGATTTTACCCGAAATTTGATCAATACTTGAAGTCCATTGCTTTGCAAATTCATCCTGATTAAGAAAAGTCGAATTCATTATCACAATATTGACTACAAAAATTCCGAGAATTGCAAACCCTCGGAAAACATCTAATACATCAATTCTTTTTTTTACTTTGATCGGTTGTTCATTCAATTTTACAGTATTTTTTTCGTGCTGTAGTATACAATGCTAAATATAACAAACTTCAATGTTCTGAAAAGGTATTATGAGTAGTAGCATTATCTTTTATTTAGAAACATTTTTGATTTTATGATAAACTCCTCTCTGGTTTCACCCTCATGGGCCCCATGAGAAACATTAGGTAATATCCAAAGATCAGAATTAGGTAGGTTTTCCTTCACACGTACTACTTCATTTAGATTCATCCCTTCATCATCATCTCCAATCATGATTAATACTTCTGGTTTTATGTTTTGTAATTCTTTGTCACTTAGTTTGACAATATAATTTTTAAACTGATCCATTATTGCTTTGATGTGTTCATCTCCATCATGAGATGTCTTGAGCCAAGGAAAATTGGCTCGATTTTCAAAAGTAAATGCTTCTAAATATTCGGGAAAGTCAAGAATTGTCCAAGTCCCTACTGCGCCAATTGTTATCATGCATTCTATCAAAGTTGGATTGATTAAGGCAAGTTGATAAAGTACATCTCCGCCAAAACTGAATCCTATCGCTTTGATTTTTTCTAATTTTAAATATTTGATTAGAGAATTAAGATCTTCAGCCACAGATCTTATATTAAGATCTTGCTTAAAGGGTTCCGATCTTCCGTGGCCGGTTAAATCTACTAAGTACACTTCATAATCTTTTTCATAGTCTTTGACATATGGTTTCCATGAATTAGAAGACTGTGTGTAACCATGTAAAAGAAACAAAGGTTTTCCTTCTCCATAAATTTCGTAATATATGTTTTTTCCATTTACCGAAACCGATTCGGCTTTCCTTGGTGATTGAGAGCGTATATTAGTTGACATTAATATTAAGGTTAAAAATATAGTAGTTCTTATCATTAAATTAGTTGTTGGTTTTTAGTTATTGCAGCAAACGTTATAAGAATGTCCTGTAGCAGAGTAAAATTACCTTGCCATAGATAGTTCTGTACTGATTACATGATTTCTCATCATAAAATCTTTGCGCTATCGCAAATATACAAGAACCTTTGATTAATCATATTACCGCTATGGTCACATACTTGATGTTGTACAATAGCTATTTTATAGCATTAATTAGATTTTCTTTCGCTAACTTTAAAATTTCATGTAATTCTTTTAGAGATATTTCTGCTGCATTATTAAAATCAACTAGAACATGATCATATTTTTTAGGATATTTTTCTTGTATAGCATCTCTAACATATTTTATCGCAGGCCTTAAATGACGATATTCTCCATCAATAACAATAGATGATTCATAGAGTGCACAAAATAAACTATAAGTATCATTTGATTCACATACTCTATTATCATTTTTATTCCAACTTTTCTTAGAATCTAGTAGTTTAATCGTGTTTTCTATAATTTTCACTTCAATTTCACTAGGCTTAAACCAGTTTCCTTGTAATTGTGCATCTTGAAAGTTAAATTTCTTAATGACCATAGGGAGTATTTTTGTCTCGTCTTCAAAGTTTCCCGCATAATAACCATCTGTATATTGAATAAGAATTGCTATTCGTTTAGGCATATCGGGCCAAGAAATCTCTACAAACCTTTGAACTGTATCGTTTTTGATAACAGTGAATTGCATTGGAGGTCTTCCATATGGAGCGAGAATGATGCTAGTTAAAGCCCTACCCTCCTTGATTATGTTATACCTACCTTGATGTACTTTTCCGTTCTCATCTGTGTAAGTCCCAAACCAAAGCAGTTCTTTCTGTGCAAAAATAGTATTAGAGAAGAAAAATAGAAATAGCAAAAAAAGAAAGCTTGAATAAAATAGTGATTTGTTTTTTTTGATTGATGCTTGCATGGTTTTTATATTTAATTAGCTAAATATAAGAGCACAATTACATCAAAACGTTACAATTCAACAAGATAAGTTAGCTTACCCACCTCGCAAAATCTTATCCATCTTACGCCCTTTTGCCAATTCGTCTACTAGTTTGTCTAAGTACCTTACTTGTTGTGTTAACAAATTTTCGATGTCTTCTACTCGATAACCACAAATTACATCAGTAATAAGGGAAGTATTAGTGTATCATCCTTAATTAAAAGTTTATTCTTATCATCGTAATAAAAATTAGCAGCAATGTTACTATCCCAACAATAGTTGTAAACATTCCCACTTTTTTTGATTTGGTCCATCCTGATAATGAAATCATAACTGTTAGAGAAAAGAGTCCAATCATAAAAGTCAGCATCCCAATTATCCTAGGCATTAAAAAGTCATTTATAACAACATTCTTTACATATCCTCCTGGTGTAGTTATCATTGAGATTTGTATCATTGCAAATACAGTAACGAGAAAACAACCAGCAGATAACGTTGCGGACTTCAAAATTTTATTGGTTAGTTTATCTTTCTTATCAGAAACCAACAGATTAGCAACTACTGTAATAGAAAATCCGCTCAATAAAGAACTTATCAGAATAGTTTGATTAGCTAAAGTATTCCAATATTCTAATGTTATTTGCATATTCAGTTTGGTATTTCTGTTTAAATGTTTGGTAATGGTTTGTAAAAGGTACTTCCTTTTATGTAGCAATATACCTATTTAAACACAAAATCGGTTCGAGTTTGTACCCGAACCGCTATTGTTACTATACCTTGTTTTGCGTTTGCTTTTTTCTGTAATCAATTTGGAGAATGTAACCCCATTTTATTTCCTTCAGAATCAAGAAACAATGCGAAATATCCACTTTCATCGGCATGAGGTGTTTTGGGAACAATGATTTTTCCGCTATTTTTCTCGACTTTATCAAGGATTACCTGAAGGTTGTCTCCTCCATTTAGATATATAGTCACACCATCTGCAGAGGGTTTAAAATCTTCTCCTTTCATAATAACACCAGTAACCATTTGTTCTTCATATGGAAATATACCCATTTCCATACCTGGCATTTCCATTTTCTCAATTTTAATATCCAAAATTGCCTGATAAAATTCGATTGCTCGCGAAATATCTGTTGCCGGAATTTCAAAAATTGAAATATAATTTTTCATGTCTTTTGCACTTTGATTTATGACTGAATCACTCTTTTGTCTCTCTAATTTGGGTTTATCTGTGCTATTACAAGCAGCAGAACCCAAGATTAATATTACTATAAAAAGACTACATATTATTCTCCTCATGCTTATTGATTAAAATATTGCGGCAAAGTTAAACTATCTATGAGAAACGAAATTGTAAAAATGCGACAGATCTATTTCATTTGTAGAAAATGGAAGAAAGCGTCATGTTTTCATTTCCTAAAAACTCTTTCGGGCTAATTCCTGTAAACTCCTTGAAATCTTTAATAAAATGTGCCTGGTCATAGTATTCACTTTTATAAGCAATGTTAGTAAGACTTTCTCCTTCTTCATTAAGTAACATTTTTAGGGCACCTTGTAACCGAATTACTCTACCCAACTGTTTCGGGCTGATTCCTATTTGTTTTACAAACATTCTTTCAAGTTGTCTTCTTTTAGATACATCTTTTTTAAGAATATCACGTATAGATGTACTCCCCTTTGTTGATAAGAGAGTATCTATAGTTGTTTTAACAATATTGTCGACCGTGACCTGTTCACTGAGTTTATTAAGAAGAAAAAATTCGATGATCTCTATTCTTTGTTTTGTATCTGTGGCTTGAATTATGTCTTGCTCTAATTTTTTGGCGATTTTTTCTTCAAATAACATTTCAATTGGCGTTTCCTTGTTTGCCAATGTTTTGATTGGTGTAGTTACAAAATTGGCAAAACCATAAGGATAAAAACGGATTGCAAATGTGTTAACATATCCTGTTGGTTCTATATAAAAAGGATCAATAATTTGCCCTAATACCATTGAACGAGGTTGTATAATAAAATTATCCTCGGTGGTATATCGTTTTATATCATCCCCAAGTATAAATGCCATTTCGATTGTGCCATCAGGAATTATTCGTTGTCTCTGCGTATCCTCTGTTACAGGAACTTCCAAAGTCCAATAACAACTAATTAACGATTCTAAATCTGGATGAGGCTGAAAAGTTTGATAGTTCATTAACTGTTTGTTTTTCTTAGGTGAAACATAATGTCTCAGTTATGGTTAGTAAGGAAATTAAAAATAGCAACCTTTTGGTTAAGTACTTAGCCAAAACCTGTATTAATTTTAAACATTGTTGGTAGTAGTTTTATCTTTTTAATTCCATATGTAAAATTGGGTAAGGTTTCCCAGAAGAATCTAATTCAGAGCGCCCTATTACTTCAAACCCGAAATGTTTGTAAAATCCAACTGCTTGTTCATTCTGTTCATTCACATCAACTTTCGTGACATTTAAGTTATCAATTGCATATTCCAATAATGTTTTACCAATTTTTTTTCCTCTATATTCAGGGTGAATGAATAGCATTTCTAAGTTTTGTTCAGCAATACCGACAAAACCAATTATTTTCTTCTTATTGTTCCTTATACAACGCAATTCAACTGCATCCAAGTATGTGTCTAAGATTAGAGGTTTAAAATATTCGATGTCTTCTTCTTTTAAAAAGTGATGAGTCGCTCTAACCGAAGATTCCCAAACATTTACTACTTCCTTGTATTCGGTTTTATTGATTGTATCTGTTTTTTGTTTCATTCTCTTAATTACTGTCAACAATGGAATAAAGGGTATATGTATTTACAAATCTACTGGTTTTTACCTGATCTACGACATTAACCTGTTAGCTTATACAAAGCTATACTTACTCTACCAATCCTTCACCTTCCATATACAGTTCCTCTAATTGTTTTTTAACCTCATCAGATGGATTTGCCCACATCCCTCGCTGTATGGCTTCCAACAAACGTTCACTCATATCTTTTAGTGCCCAGGGATTATTTTGGGTTATAAATTCTTTATTCTCGGGAGTTAACAAATAGCTTTCTGTAATACCTTCATACATAAAATCATCGATCAGATTTGTCGTGGCATCATAAGCAAACAGATAATCTAAAGTAGCTGCCATTTCGAATGCTCCTTTATATCCATGCCGTTGTACTCCTGCAATCCATTTGGGATTGATTACTCGTGATCGATATACTTTTAGCAATTCTTCTTTTAATGTTTTTACCTTAGGGGTTTCTGGTCGAGAATGATCTCCAAAATAGATTTCGGCTTCATTACCTTTTACTGTCTTTACGGCATTGGCCAATCCCCCGTGAAACTGATAATAATCATCACTATCCAAAATATCATGTTCTCTGTTATCCTGGTTTTGCATTACGATCTGCATTGCTTGCAATCGATACTGAAATGATTCATGTGCAGAAACTCCTTTTTTAGAATTACTGTAGGCATATCCACTCCAATTGATATATACTTTGGCAAGATCTTCCTGGGTTTGCCAGTTTTTTTCATCGATTACGGCTTGCAACCCTGCTCCATATGCTCCCGGTTTAGAGCCAAACACACGATACAAAGCGCGTTGCGAAGCTTCTTCTTGTGGTAATCCTTGCTCTTGCCACTGTGATTGTTCTGCTAAAAACCGTTTTCTGATGGGATTATCTTCTATGGATTCATCCAGATTCGCTAAACGTGTAACCACTGCATTAAACAGATTGATCACATCGGGAAATGCATCTCTAAAAAACCCTGAGATCCGTAATGTAACATCTACTCTGGGTCTTCCTAACTTTAGTAAAGGGATTACTTCAAAATCGGTAACTCTTCGATTAGCATTTTTCCATAACGGGCGTACTCCCATTAATGCAAATGCCTGTCCAATATCATCTCCTCCTGTACGCATGGTAGAGGTTCCCCATACCGAAATCCCAATAGTTTCGGGATAATCCCCGTTTTCCTGTAAATATCGATCAATAATGAGTTGTGCACTTTTCTCTCCCAAACGGTAGGCCGTTTCGGTTGGAATGGTACGTACATCAACAGAATAAAAATTCCTTCCTGTAGGCAACAAATCTAATCGACCGCGTGTTGGTGCTCCCGAGGGGCCTGAAGGAACATAACACCCATTAAGGCCACCTAACAAATACCGTAGTTCATCTGTAGTCTGTTGTACCGCAACCAAAGTTGTAGATTTGATGTACTGTAACATCTGGTTTAATACAGGATATTCTTCGGTTATAACATCGTTTTCAATATATGCTATCAGTTGTCTTTTTGCAATACTTTCTAATTGTTGAATCACATGTCCTGCCGTTTTACAAAAAACACCTTCAATAGTCAACTCCATAGATTCTGTATAGGCAACCTCAAGAATATTTTTGGTAATTCCCAAATCTTTGGCCAGTGCTTGTGTGATTCCTTCCTGATGATATCCCGGTACGCGATGCAAGGCAATTAACAAATCTATGAGTTGTTCATCTACAGGAGCTTTTCCAAAAACATGAAGTCCATCCCTAATCTGTGCTTCTTTTAATTCACATAAATACCCATCTAATTTGACTAATAACTCATCTACATCATCTGAAGCGATTCCCAAATCTACATTGAGTTTGGTTTGGGTAACCAGATCAGCTATTTCCTTTTCTAATACTCGCGATCGTTTGGGGTCTAGGGTAGAAGCTTCATAATATTCATCTACCAGATGTTCTAGCTTCATTAGACTACCGTAACTTTCTGCTCGGGTCATCGGCGGAATTAAATGGTCTATGATCACGGCTTGATTACGTCGTTTTGCTTGTGTTCCTTCTCCCGGGTCATTAATGATAAACGGATAAAAATGCGGTAATGCCCCAAAAACAGCTGCAGGGAAACAAGTTTCGGGATCTAGTGAAACACTTTTCCCAGGCAACCACTCCAGATTCCCATGTTTTCCTAAATGAATCACAGCATCTGCCTGATAGTTTTGTTGTAACCAAAAATAATAGGCCAGATATTGATAAGTAGGCGGTAAATCAGGAGAATGATAGATTGCCTGAGGATCCTGATTGTATCCTCGGGATGGTTGAATACTTACAAAAATATTTCCCAATAAAAATCCAGACACTATAAATCCATCACCGGTATAATACGGATCATCTTCTGGTTTCCCCCATTGCGTTATTACTTTATTTTTTAGTGTTGAAGACAATGCAGAAAAACATACATCAAAATCTGCTCGATCAAAAACTAATGCATGTGGTCTGGTCATCGCGGTGGTAACGTCATTTGTAGTTACCTGTGTAATCCAATGCATTAACTCTGTACCACTTTTTGGTAGTTGCTCTCCTACATCATATCCTTCCGCTTTAAGCGTATCTAATAAAACAATGCAGCTTTCGGGTGTATCGAGGCCTACTCCATTTGCGAGACGACTATCCTTATTAGGGTAATTCGGTAAAATGACCGCTACCTTTTTATCTATATTTTTTTTATACTGCAATGTTGCCCATCGCTGGGCTAATTCTGCCATAAAATCACAGGCAGGAATATGGGCTTCATACTTTAAAATAGAACTATCGGTAAGTGTATCTTTACTAATTTCTTTTTTAAACGAAACCGCTCGACCGATAATCCGCCCATCAATTTCGGGCAAGGCAATATTCATAGCAATATCTGTAGGTGGTAAACCAAAGAGCCCTTCTTCCCATACTTCTTTATTCGCTGTAGAAAATATGGCTTGCAGGACAGGAGTTTTAAGTTTTTCGAAAATAAACGCTGAACCATCCATAGGCTTGATCGTAAACCCCGTAGTATTGATAATGGTGTGCACTACGCGCTTCCCATCATGAGTCATTAATGCTTGTACCTGATCTAATAATTTAGGATCTCGCAAGTTACTTGCAAAAACCACAAAAGCATTCATTCCTCGTTCCTGAAGCGCTGTACTCATCGCATGCAATGGCTCCATATTATCAGACAAGAAATGAGTACGATATCCTAGTAATGCCACATTAGGTTTAGAAATATCCATAGTATTTTCTAAAGCCTCTTGGGTCGTCATTCCTAATGTTTTGGTATATAAAAACACCTCTGAAATAGATATAGCAGGAGTAATGAGAAGTTTGGTGTCAAAAAATTGAGTCCGCAAATAGTTCATTAATCCAATCGCATTTTCTTTTCCTCCTTCCTGTAAATATTGTCGGCACTGATGTACAATCTGTATATCGACCGATGACAATTGCATCAATTCAAAATCAGGTTCATGAGCTGGTAAAAACAATATTGTATTACCCGTTTGCTCTTGTAAACTCACCAGGGACTCAACTAAGTATTTGTAATAGCTGATTCCTCCTAGCATACTACAAACAATGACTTTGGCCTTACTTAATACTTCTTCAAGATAGGTATCTATAGTCAATTCTTGTTTGAGATATACCAGGTTAGTCATTCGTAGACTAGGCAACTTGTCACCTTCGGTTTTATATAGTTCCTTGTACGCCTCATTTAAAGTATGAATTTCGGTATCTCCGGCACTCAGAAATACAATATCGCCCGGTTGCTGATCAATATAAAAAATACCATCATCATTGGGGTTCCACCCTCCGGGTATGGTTGCGATTAAATGCATAAGTCTACAGCTTCTTCTAACGCTGCCCAATACAAATGAATGTAGCTGGCATATACGTTTTTATGTTGATATATTTTTGTGGTAACTTCTTTTTCTCTTGCCGAGAACACTTGACCTACTATTGGTATGCTATCATCATTTAGCACTTTGGAATAATGAAATTCATGCCCCCAAATTTCTAATCCGTTATACGCTACTTTTCGATATCCTAAAGATAATTTTTTGTTTTGCATAGAGGTATTAAACGGAAATATTCCTACCATATCATATTCCTTACCTTTTTCATCAATAATGGTATTTCCCAGGTACATCATCCCACCACATTCTGCCAAGATTTTTACTCCTCGATCTGCAGCTTTTTTTAATTGATTTCGCATTGCTATATTATCAGATAACATTTCAAGATACAATTCGGGATATCCTCCTGCCAGATAAATCATATCTGCTTCAGGGAG
The DNA here is from genome assembly GCF_943422735.1 of Aquimarina sp. EL_43. Classification (NCBI taxonomy): domain Bacteria; kingdom Pseudomonadati; phylum Bacteroidota; class Flavobacteriia; order Flavobacteriales; family Flavobacteriaceae; genus Aquimarina; species Aquimarina sp. EL_43. Next base: position 773,067 of record NZ_CALSBR010000001.1, read on the forward strand.
TTCCTGATCATGAATCGGGCTAAAATATATGAGCTCTCCAATAGCTTCTAACCATTTTAGATTTTGGAGATAGGTAAATGTAAATGCCTCATCTTTTGCTATAGCTATCTTATATTTTTTTTCAGAAATTATAATAGCTGATGTTTCCTGATCTATTTTAGGAACTATTTTTGCGCATTCTAAAAGTGTAGGTAATGATACATGAGCTGCAATATGTGATGCTGCTTTTTCGATACCGTTTTCAAAAGTACCATCGATATGTAACCCCAAATGGCGTGAGGGAATTGCAATTTCATCATTCGGCGGAATGTATCCTAACGATTGAATACCAACAGTATCGCATGCTTCTTTAAGGAAAGCATAATGTGATTCTGTTTTTATAAAATTAAAAATAACACCAGCGATCTTAACTTTGGGGTCAAACGTTTTTAACCCGTGTAAGATTGGGGCAATCGTATATGCCATAGCACTGGCATTAACCACCAGAATCACCGGAATATCTAACAATTTAGCTATTGCTGCCGAGCTTCCTTGGTCTTTTACTGCTCCATCAAACAAGCCCATTACTCCTTCTACAATACTAATATCGGCAGATGCACTATACCGTTCGAAAACGGTTTTTACATGCTCCTCAGGCATCATTACAGTATCTAAATTTACAGCTGATTTGCGCGCAGCAGTACTATGGTGAATTGTATCAATATAGTCGGGTCCGCATTTAAAAGTTTGCACAGTATTTCCCTGGTTACTATACCAACGAGACATTCCTAGGGTAAGTGTCGTTTTTCCCGAATTACTCCACGGGGCAGCTATTAAAAATGCTTTGGACATATCGTTTAGAAAGAATTGAGGTTTTAGATCGTTTCGCTGTTAGAGGTTAGATTATAAAATTTGAATTGGTGTAATTTGGTCGATTCATTGTCATACTGATCTTGTCTAAGCAAATTATTGTATAAATGTCCTTCGACAAGCTCAGGGTGACATTCTTTTTTATACTTGTATATTTCTATATACATAATTATTTACATCATTAAAAATCAGAAACTGTAGTGTACTTCAGTTTTAGTTGTTGTGCTAATTGCCTGGCTTTACCTAATCGTACAAACCCTGTTTCTGTATCAATAACAGTAGTTTTTTGAATCCTAGCCAGATATTTTTTATAGGTAGAAACCGCATATTGAAATGGGTTTTCTGCTCCTGCATTTATTTTTCCATCTGTAAAGACAAATAATTGTACAGTTTGCGTATTTACAGATCGCAGTAGTTCATATACTTTAAAAAAAGCAGCTCCCAAATTCGTTTTTCCTCCTGTTTTTAATTGATGATTTATATTCGAAATTTGTCCTGTATTGGATGTAAACTCCTGGATAATTTTGGCTGTAGTATCCTGTAATCCAACAATAGCATACTGGATTTTTTGCAGAGGATATGACATAATTGTTTTCTCTATGATTCCCTTTAAATATGCCATTTGCTGATCTAGGGCCATAGAAGCACTGGTATCTACCAGGAATATAATACGTGCTACTGCTTTCTGTGTTGCTTGTTTATATACTGTTGTAAATTTCCCTGTCTTTAGATATTGTTGTACAGATTTCAGTACTGATATTTCTTCTTGTCGTTCTGCCAGATGTGATACCGAATATAATTTCTGCTGAGTATCTAAAAGGACTTCTTGTTTTTTAGTTGCCTTTGAAGCCGAAAATTTCAATCCTTGTTGTACAGCCTTTGGCAATTGAAATGCTGTATTATTTTGCTCGTTTTGAGGTGCCGTTTCTTCCTTGGGAGTATGATTTTCTGTATCAGAAGGGTTTTCTTTATTCTGATCTGTTGGAGGCGTATATTCTTTTGCACGGTGTTGCAATACAAAAGGTGCTATACTATCCACCATTTCTGTAGTTATCTGTTTCTCATTATAAAATGCTGCATACGCTCTTGCTGTTTTTAAAAGTAAGATATCTGCGCGCATTCCTTCTACCTGATTAGCTATAGTTAATACAGCACACTGTTCTTGTATCGATTCTGGAATAATTACATCATTAAGTGTACGTCTGGCAGAAATCACCTGATTCTTAATTGTCTGTTCTTCTTCTTGAAACCGATTATAAAATACTATCGGATCACTATCAAAACTAAGACGTTGCATTGCAATTTTGGTACGTGTCTTCATTTCTTTGGGAGTCTGGATAGTAACACTTAATCCAAATCGATCTAATAACTGTGGGCGCAGGGCTCCTTCTTCTGGATTCATAGTACCTACTAGACAAAAACGACTATCCATCCATTGAGAGATTCCTTCACGCTCTAGGTGATATCCTCCTGTTGCCGAAGCGTCTAATAATATATCCATTAGATAATCATTCAGGAGGTTTACCTCATCGATATACAAAAACCCTTGATGCGCCTGCGATAATAACCCTTTATCTACAATCGTAGTTTTCTGGTTAATCAATGCCTCTAGATTAATGCTCCCTAATACCCGATCTTCGGTAGCACCAATAGGTAAGTTAACAAATGGAAAATCTTCTCCCATCAACTGACTCAATCCTCGTACCATAGTGGTTTTTGCAGTACCTTTATCTCCTGTTGCCAGCACTCCACCTATACTTGGATCTACCAGATTAAGTAACAAACATAATTTTAGATCTTCCTGATCGGGGATGGCAGTAAAAGGATAGGTATATTTTGGTTTCATCTGTATTTTTGTATGATTGGTAAAAATACGGAATTAGACGCTGGTAGATTATATAATATTATAATGAAATATCCACTATTCGGATAATTCAATACATAATGACTTTTAGAGATTCTTTATTTAACCCAAAAGACCTTCCGATGGATCAAAAAGATCCTTAGTTTAACTCAAGTAGTTCAATTTTAGATAGTGATCGTTCAAATTTTAACTCATCAAGTCCAAATTTTAAGGTAATTGATTGAAATTTGGACCTATTCGTCTCAAAATTGAAGGTCAATGGTTAAACACTTCGTCAAAAAGACCCATCAGAAGGTCTAAAAGGCCCATTATAGGATCGGCTTAGTTAAAATTTGTACAACAAAAGTTAAAAATTTGACTCTATAAGGTATAACTAAGGGTTATCTAATATTTCTTATCCCTTCATAGACTACAATACTCACTGCATTGGCTAAGTTTAAACTCCTTACTTTATCACTGTATATTGGGATTTTATAGAGTTGATCAGGATATTTTTCTGTTATAGTTTTTGACAAACCGGTAGATTCTTTTCCAAAGACAAAAAATAGATCATCTTCATAAGGTATAGAACAATAGTCTTTTTCTGCATGACTCGATAGGTATACCATGTTTTTTCCTTTATGTATAGCATAAAACTCATCTATACTATCATACATATGTACCGAGATATGTTTCCAATAATCCAACCCGGCTCTTTTTAATCTCGAATCACTTAATTCAAACCCAAATGGTTTTACCAAATGTAGATTTGATCCCGATGCTAAACTAAGTCTACCAATATTACCCGTATTCATGGGGATTTCTGGTTCTACAAGTACAATATTATATGCCATTCTTATAGTCTTTTAGGGATTAAATGGAGTCTGGTCTTTAATTTATTCAATACTAAGCCAGGGGTTAGAGTTACAAAATCATTCAAAAAAGTACACTTTGTAATACGATGCACCCCACTACTATCGAAATGACACCAATAACACCATTCATCCATTTAAATATAGATATATTACGCTCTATAAAACGACTCATGGTAAAGATCAACACATAACTATATACTGCCATAGAAAAGATAATCCCGATAGATTCTACTATTAATATCAGGATAGCATCAGAGATTGTGTCTGCACTAATAATTAATGCAGAAGTAAGTGCACCTCCTGTACCTGCCAACCCATGTAACATTCCTATCCAAAACGACCTGTTAATAGGGTTCATCGCAATTTCTTCACCTCTTTTTCCATGTAGATGAATAGGGTTATTAGCTGCATGTTCATGTGCTTCTATTTTTTTATGATCTGCCATCATCTCATTAATCTTATGATTTCTTCGAATAGCCATTACACCTAGCCAAATCATAATTGGACCGACAGAAAATTCTGCCCAAAAAGAGATACTCTCTACAAATGTATGTAGGGCAGCTCTAAATGCTAACGCAATCCCTCCAAACATCAACAAAGTCACCGAATGTCCAAATGCCCATTGAGACGCTGTAAATGCAGTTTTAAAAGATACTTTCTTTTTCTGAATAGCATTTTCTGCTGCCAATACGGATACCGCAGACATGTGATCTGGTTCAAAAGAATGTAAAACCCCTGCGATCAGAGGGCGAGCAAGATTCATGATGTTCATATAGTGTATGATATGTGAGTTCCATCATTATTAATCAAATACATAGCAATTGTTACATTTGGTGCTATTTTCTGACAATGATAATGGCATTCTTCTATTAATTTTTGATAAAAATTTTCTTGGGCTGTAAAAGTAAAAATTTCCCGGAGACGTCCTGCCATATTTAATGCTAAAACTTTGTTAGCAATTTCCTCTGGATATCCTGCTGATATAGCCAGCTGATATATAAAATCTTTGTCCCATGTTGCTTTTCCACTATGTGTATTCGTTCTACCTTGTGCTAATTTTGCTGCTTTTCCTAGCATAATCCCCATAGACACCTTGGTAATCTGGGGAGATTGATCAATTTTTTCAAAAGTTTCCTGTATCCAGTTTCCGTAATGTATACAAGATACTTCTGAAATATTAGGAAATATAGACCTCAACATCTTCTCACTACGTGCTCCAGAGTTTATTAATAATTCTGTCATACCATTTGCAACAGCAACATCAATCCCTTGTTGAATACTAGCAATATAAGATGCCGCAGAAAACGGAGTAACAATACCCGTGGTTCCTAATATTGAAATTCCATGTAATATCCCTAAGCGACTATTCAATGTTTTTTTAGCAAGCTCTTCTCCGTTTTTCACCGATATTGTAATGGTTACTCCGTATCTCTCGAGCTGATAATCTGATATTATCTTTTTACAAACGATACGCATCATATCCCTGGGGACTGGATTAATGGCGGGTTCTCCTACAGGTATTTCTAAGCCTGGTAAAGTAATTAACCCCACTCCTTTTCCTCTTTCAAAAAGAATACCTCCTGTATTATTAAGAGATACAGTAGCCATGATCTCTGCATTATGAGTTACATCAGGATCATCGCCTGCATCTTTTATTGTCGAATATGCAGCCTCCTTTTGTGTTAACGTATTGGATTGAACTCGAAATGTAGCGATTTCACCTATAGGTAATTGCACTTGTGTTTCGGTAATCTCCTGTTGGGTAACCAAACTCCATAACGCGGCTTTAACACAAGCAGTGGCACAAGCTCCTGTGGTATATCCTCTTCGTAAAGGCCTATCTGGTATGTCTTGTAGTTCGCTCAATATTTTTACTTAATAAATTTAATAAAACTGCATTTTCGATGAAGGCGCAGACCTCACAGGTCTTAGAGACCTGTGAGGTCTAAAGGTTCTTTATTCGTTAGTAATCATTTCAATTAACGCTGCTTTAGTATCGATACAAAGATATCGATTAGAAATTTTTGGTTTTTTAAGAATCACTATCGGGATATGTAAGGCTTGGGCCGCAGCTATTTTTTCTTCCAGTTTTCCATTACTTCCACTTTCTTTAGTAAAAATTATGTCTGGAGATAGTTTGGTAAACAACTCCATTTCGGCGGTCTTAGACTGTGGATATCCAAATAATAATTTTGTTTTTGGAAATCCAGCCTCATCGGCAATCGCTCTAGAGCTATCCCGATCCAAAATACGAAACCAGGTAAGGTGATTCTTCCAGTAGGATCGTAATTTAGCAATAGTTTGCACTCCCGAAAGTGCCAGTAATGAACTATACTTATTTTTGTTAAAATAGCGTATCGCTTCTTCAAAGCTATCTACATAAGATACGTTTTGATCTAGTATTCTTGGAGAAAACTGTCTTTGAAAACGTATTAAAGGCAATGCGATCGAAATATCTGCAATCATTTGATGCAATTGCACCGCAAAAGGATGAGAAGCATTAATAATATGTGTAATCTCATGTTTCTTGCAAAAATTCTCTAAGAGAGAAGTTGTCATTACTCCATCTATAGGAATTCCTTTCCCTTCATAATCCACTTTTGTTTTGGTTGAATAGTAATACGGATATTCTAGTTCATCCAATATTTTGGCAACTTTTTTTCCTTCCGTAGTGCCTCCAAAAACGAGTATCATGAAGATTGAATTTCTTTTTCTTTTTTTCTAAAGATATGGTGCCATTTATCATCATATAACCACGATCTGTTTTTACGAGCGCCTACAGCTTCGCCAACTACAATAAGCACCGTACGAGTTAGCTTATTTTTTTTGATGATAGTAGTTAGTTCTGAGAGGGTACCTGTCCATACTTCTTCATCTTCCCAACTCACACGATATAGTACCGCCAATGGTGTATTTTCTGGATAATGTTCTAGAAGTTGTGCTTGTATTTTTTTAGCGATACCTACACTTAAGAAAATACACATGGTAGCTCTTAATTTTGCCATATCTGCAATTTTTTCGTGTTCTGGCATTGGTGTATTTCCTTCTCCTCGGGTAAGAATAATAGTCTGTGCTACTTCGGGAATAGTAAATTCTGATTTGAGATATGCAGCTGCCGCCTGAAATGAGGAAATTCCCGGAACGATATAATAGTCGTATCCTTTTTCATCAAAAATAGTCATCTGTTCCTGTATCGCTCCATATATAGAAGGATCTCCAGAATGTAAGCGTACAATAGATTTTCCTTGTTCATAATATTGATCAATAATCATTATTTGCTCTTCTAAGGTCATCGATGCAGAATTACGCACTAATGCGCCTTCTTTTGCCATATGTGTCAAAGCTTCTGGCACCAAACTCCCTGCATATAAAATACAGTCAGCATTTTCCAAAATGTACTGCCCTTTTAAGGTTAATAGTTCTGGATCTCCCGATCCTGCACCTACAATTGCAATACTTGCTTTGCGTTCATATCTGACCGACAAACTTAATGCATAGGTAAATTTCTTACCAGATGATGTGAGTGCTTTTGTTTTTTCGACCAACCATGTTGATTGACCTGCTATTAATGCCGCAGCGGCTTCAGAAACGCCATAAACACCTACTTTTTTCTTTACAACTTCTGAAGGATTGGCAACTGTAATAGTATTAAGTTCTTCACTGGTATAGGTAATAAAAGGAATATTATGATACGCTGCAAAATCAAGATATGCCTGTTCCTCATTCTTAATAGTTGCAGATCCTATAGCGTAGATACTTTCTATCGCGATATGTTGTTCTTGTAATGCAGACTCTAATCCTTTCATTAGGAGTTGAGGCTCTATATCTTTTGCACATCCACTACCTAATGCCACACAAGGAGGGTAGAAAGAAAGAACAGGAGTCTCTGTAGCCATAATTTCATAACCCACATATAGTATTAATTCATAGTCGCTATGTTCAAAATCTTTCTGATCATAATAAACATCTACAAAATCCGGACAGGTTTTCTCCAAATATTGAACTCCTTTATTCTTAACTTTTAGAATTAATGCGGTAGACTTCCTGTTTACAAACAATGATATGATCTTATTTATAGGAATAGAGCTTTTCATTTTCCATCCATAGGTTTCTGCCAACGTATCCAGTGCCCATAGGTTTTGTAAATCACTAGATGTAGATAATACGGCTTGAGCATTAAGAATTCTACTAATTTGGGCTGTGAGTGTATTGGCTTTACCAATATGACCGCTAAGTACAGCTTGTACAAATTTTCCCTGATCATCAACATTAATCACAGCAGGATCACTTGCTTTATCCTTGATATGTGGGGCGATACTACGCACACAAATCCCTAATGCACCTACAAAAACCCATGCATCATAGTTATGAAAGGAATCTTCTATCAACTCTGCTACCGAATTGATTTGTTTTATATCTTTATTAACCTCTACTGTTCTTGTTGTAAACAACTTAGAGCGGTAAAATTCTTTTTGCAAGGTTTTAGCAATAGACAATCCCTGATCTGTAAAACAGAGTATTGCAACTTTTATAGTGTGTTCTGACATGTGTTTTTTTTGAAAAAGCTATTAAATTCTCCTACAACGCAAAGATATTAGGTTATTAACGTCTTAAAAAATGTTTATTAAGATTATGCATATCTGTTATGCAAAAAACCAAAAATCAACAACAGGCTTTTTATTCCATAAGAGGAGTAATTCTTCTATTTCTTTTTTCCCTGTTGGAGATGCGACTACAATAATGATTTGTGTATCCTCGAGTGTTTTAACATCATCATAATGCTCTAATCGTACCCCATAAATATCCTTTCCTATTTTTCTCTCATTATCACATACCCAATGAAATTTATCGTTATAAGATTGCAAGAGCTTGGCCATATCTTTTCCGTTTTTTCCTGCGCCCCATAGTACCAAAGGTCGTGTTTTATCTCTATCTAATTCATAGAAAAAGCGTAGCTTAAGATCAAAATATCGATTGTCTTTGTATTCGTCCCAGGTACGTGAAATTCTATTAGATCGGTCTCTCCAGTGATGTAGAATTTTATCAATCCCAACAACTGTTAAACCCAGTCTGTAAAATCGAAAACAGAGGTCGTAATCTTCTGGATATATAATCGGATCAAAAGCTCCTGCCGCATCAAAATCCTCTTTGTGTAGTAACCAACAATGAGATGGGATCACACATTCTCTATAAATCTCTTGATAGTGAGTACTTGTTCTAGCAACTTCATTAAGCCATTTTTCATATTTAAGAAACCCATCACCTACAACTCCCTCGTCAACAAAATGCTCAGTTCCTCCTGCAATCACAGTGCCTTTTCCGTGTTTACTCCATTCTTCTACAAGTACTTCTATTTTATACGCTGGCATTTTATCATCAGAATCCATTCTGTTAATCAACGTTCCTCTGGTTTCTGCATATCCTACTTGTAGTGTTGGGATTAATTTAGGTCTATCACTATTAAAAAATCGAATTCTGGAGTCTTTTTCAGCATATTCCTGCAAAATTTTCGGACTATCATCAGATGAGTGATCATTTACCGCAATAAGTTCCCAATTTTGATACGTTTGTGCCAAAATAGAATCTAAGCAATCCCTCAAATAGGGAGCCGTATCTTTAACGGCCATTATAATAGTAACTAGTGGTTGATCTGTCATTGCTTTAAAGGTTTTCTCCAGGAACTCGGTAGCTTTTTTGTTATTTCAATGTTTTGGAATTCTTTACTAGAACGCGCCCCATGAGTTTTTACCCATTTGGCCATTTCTAAAAGCCCTTTCTCTAAATCTATATGTTTTTTGGGGTTAAAAACAGTATCAAATTTTGAATGATTAGCATAGGCATGAGTCACTTCTTCCCGTTTTTCTAATTGCTCTATATTCAGTTCTGATTGCATTGCATTACTAACTGCTATTGCCAGCTCTTTTACAGAGTAAACTGTATCACTTCCTATATTAAAAACTGTATTATATGCTTCGGGTACTGTTACCGAATTAGCAATATAAGGTGCAATATCATCAATATGTGTAAAAGCTCTGGTTTGCTTACCATCTCCAAAAATAGTTAACGGTTTATTTTCCAGAATCTGATTCATAAATATCCCTACAACATTACGATACTTATCTCCTATATTTTGATGTCTTCCGTATACATTATGAGGCCTAAAAATGATATAATCCATACCAAACATCTTATGTGCATTTATTAAATCTAATTCTACGGCATACTTTGCTATTCCGTACGGATCTTCTGGTTGCGGAAATTGTGTTTCTACCAATGGCAATGTATTTGTTCCATAGACTGCAATAGAAGAGGTGAAAACAAAACATTTTACCTCATGAGCTACCGATGCATTAATCAGATTAACACTACCGATCAGATTATTCTGATAATTGAAATTTCTAATAAAATGACTTAACCCTTCTGCCGCATAGGCAGCCAAATGATAAACATAAGTGAACTTATACTCGTCAAAAAGAGTATGTATTAAAGTAACGTCTAGTATCGACCCTTCATAAAATAGTGCGGCTGGGTTTATATTCTCTTTATCTCCTCCAGAAAGATCATCTAAAACTATAACCTGGTGATTTTGTTTTAGTAAATGATTGACCACATGCGAACCTATAAATCCTGCTCCGCCAGTTACAAGTGAAGTTATTTTCACACGTTTAAATTTTTAATGCTCGTTTCATTTGGCAAACCTACATAAATTGATCATATATGGGACAGATTTTGTTTAAAATGAATTATTTTCAAGATCTATTATAGAGCTTGAAACAAGCTTTCTGTTATTTACACTCTTATATAACAGGCTTTACAACCAAACGTTAATGATTCTAGAGTCTATAACGATAATCCAATATGAGAAATGGTGTTATGCGGGTATTTGTGAGTGATTCGATCAAGTCTTCTGTGTTTGATCCTGGGCAATAACCTTCATTCAATAAAATGTTTTCGTAAGTGACACACCTATTATCATCGTTAGTTTTTGTTGCTTCATCAATAATAATTTCAACATTCTGTAATGGAATGTTCTTTGTATCTAGATCTTCTAAAATAAGATTATTGGTAAGGAATTTTTCAGAAAAAATAGTACTTATAACATTGTTGGTTTCTTCTACCCCTGTTTCTATTTCTATCTTTTTGATGTCAAGTTCGGACATATCAACATCCTTTCTATAAGAATATAGAACAGCAACACCTATCATTAGTAAACTAAGTAGTTTATTTTTTTTCATAATCATGTTCTTTTCCTAATACTTAGACACAAAAGTATACACTATATGAAGTGAAGAACACACTGGAAACCGTGAATTTTATTAAAAACGAGCAAACCAGATACTGTATAAAAAATTAAATTTCTATTTGGTTTTAGATCTTAATTTTATTGCTTTAAGTAACGTAATTGGATTGTATTCATCAAGTGATAATACGGATTCTTCTATGACAGTATACCCTATTTTGTTGCAGCCCGCTTTAAACGCTTGTACCGAACTTTCTTTTACAGCATTAATTACTATACAGGTTTCAAGTTTTAAAACCGGAGTTATCTTTAGAAAAAGTTCTTCTAATCTACCTCCATGACCTCCAATAAAAATTGCTTCAGGCTTTACAAATTGAGTAAGATCCTGCTCAAAAAAATCTCCCATTACAATTTGAATCCCAGGAACTCCAAAGCGTTTTTGGTTTTCTTCTAAAATAACTTTACACTCTGGTCTCTTTTCAAAAGCAATAATATCTAAATCCCTATTTTTTAATTTAGCCTCGACACTAACAGATCCGGTACAAAAACCAATATCCCATAATGTATCAATATTAAGAACATTTAAGTAATGTAGAGTTGTTAATCGAACAGGCATTTTGGTAATCATCTTAGGTCTTCCTGGCAAACCTTTAAAATCAGCATCCTTTATCCCAAAATCAATGTGGCGATGTCTTGTTTTTTTAAGTATAACACAATTCAATGAGTGAAACTTCATTATTGAAGCTTTTTGCAACGCTAGTTCCTGAAACTTTTCCTGTTCTCCTTCTATATCCTCTCCTACTAGCATGACATAATTATCATATCCATACTCCAAAAGTCTTTTTGCAATGATAGCTGGGGTTTTTTCTGCATCTGTAAGTACCCCGATACTTTCTTTTTGTTGGATTAAGATAGCATCTAATGCTTTCCAGCTTCTTCCGTGTACACTTATGGTTTGTAATTGATTACTGTTCAAATTCATGGCATTAGCCAATAATTGAATTGAACTAAAATAGGGTGCTGTTATAATTTCTGCATCAGGATATTTATTTTTTAATGTATTCGAAAACCCATAAAACAGCGGATTGCCAGAAGCAAAAACAATAATTGGTACTGTTGCTTTTTCATATGCCTCGAATACTTGAGACATCGGAGATTGAATAGTTATCCATTCATGATTTTCTGGAAGGTAGTCTTTAACTAATTCATAATGACGTTTTCCTCCACTAAAAAATAGGGTATCCAGAATACTTTGTTGTTGTTCTGTTGTGAAATCCGGGGTTTTATTTCCGATACCTATAATATGGAAGGTCATAGTGTTTTTGATATTATATATGTTCTGATAGTATTAACAAAGCTACAAAGTTAAAGTATATAGAAATGAAAACATTTATCACTTCTCTCTAAAGCTCCTTTCTTTCTATCATTTACAATTGTTTAGTGTTAAAGCAAAATATATTCAGTTATTTTAAATGAAAAAACAACCTTTCAACTTAATCCAACAGCAAAAAAACTATATTTGCGCCCGATAAATGGTTTTTCACCTATGGTGAAAATTAAAAGGGAATTTGGTGAGAATCCAAAACTGTTCCCGCAACTGTAAGATTCACAAAAAAGTAGTACCATAAAACCACTGTAGCAAAGGCTATGGGAAGGAGGTATTTACCGAATTAAGTCAGGAGACCTGCCATAAAATCCAAATAATTATTAACTCTCGGGTAAAGAGTGAAAATAATAATAACTGCCTTTAACCTATAATGGTAGTCTTTATTTATTTCTGCATTTTTCCCTGCTTAATCTCAATTTAAAAAATGAAAAAATTAGTATTATGCAGTGTCTTATTGTTATGGGGTTTCATTACCTATGCACAATCAAACATTACAATTACCGGAACTGTAAAAAGTCAAACTTCCGGAAAAGGAATTTCTAATGTTTCTGTTTTTATACAACAGACAAATCACGAAACAATTACAGATGAAAAAGGAAAATATTCGATCTCATTAGAAAAAGGAAACTATAATATTTTGTTCTCTGCCATTAGCTATCAACAAACTATTAAAAATATTATTGTGGATAGGGAATCTCTCATTTTGGATGTAACACTTAAAAAAAACATTACTGGATTAGAAGAAGTGTTTATTAATGGAGGAAACAATAAAACCAATAAGAAAATACTAAGTGTTAACAAATTAGGAATCAAAAACATAGACATTCCTGTAACCACAAATAGTATTAATGGAGAAATTATGCAACAACGTAATGTTTCTGATATCGGAGATGCAGTTAAAAGTGTTACCGGTGTAAGGCCTATAAACAGGTATGGAGGTTTCCAAACTTTTAGAATTAGGGGATTTAATAATTTTGTTATGTTAGTTGATGGTGTTAGAGATGAAAGGCACAACATATCTACAAGTGCACCTTCTACGAATCTGGTAAATGTAGAAAGAATAGAGGTACTCAAAGGCCCAGCAGGGGTTCTATATGGTCATTCGGCATTAGGAGGAATTATAAATATAGTCCGTAAAAAACCTACATACAACCAAAAAGCCAATTTTAAAGCTACTTATGGTAGTTATGACACTTATAATATTGAAGGCGGTGTTAGTGGTCCAGTTTCGGATAAATTACGCTATAGAGTAGATATAGGAATGACACGTACCCAAGGGTGGAGAGATTATGGCATAGCGACTAATAACGGATCCTTAATGTTAGATTATACCCCTTCTGCAAATGACAAGTTAGCTTTCTACTTTCAGACCAATAAAGATGTATATGATACAGACACGGGTATTCCTGTAGATGAAGATAGCTCTATTATTTCAGGAATGGATCCAGAGACCAGGTACAACGACCCTCAGGATTATCTAAAACACAAGCGCCTTGATTATCAAATAAAATACTCACATGATTTTGATCCTAATTTAAAGTTATCTAATCTCTTATCGTATTCGAATGATGATATAGATTACCTTTCTACAGAATTTCTAGAGTTAAATCCAACTAAAGATTCTATCACCAGAGCTTTCCCGTTTTATTTTAATCATCAAACCAAAACTTTGCAAAATCAATTAGATTTAAGCTATACATTCAAAACAAGTACTATAGAACATAAGGCATTACTAGGGAATTCTATCAGTATTTTAGATCGTAAGACTTTTAGAGGAGAAGTAATTGGCCCTGGAACTTTTACAACTATTTCTGTTCAAAACCCTACTTTAAACCAAGGGCACATTGAGACAATAGATAATAAAGTTGATATAAAAAAGGAGGTAGTATACGCGTTTTATTTGCAAGATTGGATTAAATTTTCAGATAAATTTAAAGCACTAATAGGACTACGTTATGATACATTTACCGGAACTTATTATAGAGATATTATTAATAATAACAGAGCCTTAATTACTTCTGGAGTTCGTACAAAAATTCCTTCATCTTCATTCTCATATCGCGCTGGTATTGTTTACCAACCAGTTAAAGATATGATTAGCATTTTTGCTTCATATTCAAACTATTTTAAACCATCTAGAAGAGTAACTCCGAATGGAAAAGTATTTGACCCTGAAACAGGTTTTCAAAATGAATTAGGAATCAAGTTTCAAAAAAATGAGCTGTTTACTGCTACACTTTCGGCTTATTATATGTTAAAAAATAATATCGTAGAAAAAACAAGTGTCGACGATTACCAGCAAATAGGCTCTGCAGATTCTAAAGGCATAGAATTAGATATTGAATCAAAACCTTTTGAAGGATTTTATATTAAAGCAGGATATGCTTTTGTAGATGCCAAAATTAGAGATTATAACAAAACGCTACAAACTGTACCTGCAGGAAACAGGTTACCATATGCCCCTAAAAATTCTATTAATTTTTGGGGAAATTATGAATTTCAAAAAGGGTATTTACACGGTTTGGGAATCGGTTTAGGACTAAATTACGTTGGTAAAAACTATACCAATTCGAGTAACACATACACATTACCTTCGTATACTACTATAGATGGATCCCTTTATTATCAAGCGAAAAAAGTTAGAATAGGATTAAACATAAATAATATAGCTGATACACTTTATTTTACCGACGCGATCTATTCAAATCAGTTTTTTCCTGGCCAGGGAAGAAACTACAAATTAAGTTTGGCATATAAGTTTTAAACAAATTTAAACGGAGAATGTATCGATGTAATCTAACTATCGATGCATTTTCCATTACTTTAATAAAATCTACAATTACATACTCTGAAATATTATAAAAACAGATGAAAAAGATTATTTCTTTACATCATTGGCTTGGCACCTTTTTTTGTGTCTTATTCTTAATTTGGTTTTTATCAGGCTTTGTTATGATGTATCAAAGTTTTCCACATTTAAATCAAACTGAAAGAATAGAAATGCTTTCTAATTCAGTAAATACCGAGGTATTATCTCCTAAAACCGTTTTTAAAAACGATACTATTCGCGAGATATCCCAACTTAGACTGAACTATATTCTCGATAGACCTGTTTTTCATTTGATTACAGGTCAGGGAAAACTTTTTTCCAAATATGCAGATACTGGTCAAAAAGTGACCTTAACAAAAGAGAGAGCACTAAAAATTGCAATAAAAAATACAAGAATAACGGCTAGTTCTACTATCCAAGCATTAACAGAGTTAGACCAGTGAATTCCAAGAACAAAGTATATACCTCATATGCCTATTTTCAAAATTGAATTTGAGGATGAAAACAATACGTTGGTTTATATCTCATCAGTAACGGGAGAGTTACTTGCTATAAATACGAGTTCTGAAAGGTTTTGGTCGTGGGTGGGAGCTATTCCTCATTGGATTTATTTTAAGGATATTAGAATTCATAATACATTATGGAGGCAACTGGTAACATGGCTAGCCGCATTAGGATTCATCATGGTAATTACAGGTATAATAACTGGATTGGTAAGATATAAAAAGAAACCAAAGGCAAAATTTAAAAGATTCAAAAACAAATGGTACAATTATCATTATTATTTTGGATTGGTTTTTGGGATATTTGTCTGTACCTGGATTTTTAGTGGGTGGATGAGTATGTCGCCTTTTGGATGGACTCCTGGTACACAATTACAAAAAGAAGAAGCTCTAAAATGGCAAATGCAAAAACATACTATATATTACTATAATGAAGATAGTTGGAGTAGTTTTCTAAATCAGTTAAAACAAAAGAAATTTAAAGAAATAAATTTTAATTTTTTTCAAAATAATGTTTACACCCAAGTTTTTTTTCAAAATACAAGTTCTTTATATAGTTTATATAACGCTAACTCTTCTTTAAGTATAGATAGCTATCAAAAAGTTGTAAATTCTTTTTCTTCCAAAAATGAAGTGAAAGAAAGTATTCTCTTAAAAGAATATGACAATTATTACTATAGTCGACATAATGATAAAGATTTACCCATAATTAGAATTAAAACCACTAAAAATATAACCTATTATATCAACCCAAAAACAACTAGGGTAGTATATAAATGTGCTACAAAAAACAAAATTCAACGTTGGATTTATAACGGCTTACATAGTTTAGATTTCTCATTTCTAGCATGGAACAGGCCCTTATGGGATATCGTTCTTTTTATTTTATTAACAGGAGGTGCAGTACTTAGTTTTTCGGCAACTGGATTAGGGATTAAATTCATCAGAAGAAAAAATAGACGAAGGATAAAAAGAAAAGAGAAAAAATAAAGCTTTACAATAGAATATCATTACTAAACTATTACTTTACAATTTGGTTACAGCAATTTTTGTGTAATAAAAATCATAAACCTTAACCAAAGCAATTTATTTTGTTAAAAGTGAAAAATAGTAGCATACCAGATTATTTATATTTTTCTTCAATCACCACCTCTTTTTGAAATTTTTTACGATCCCATTTTTTTAATTCTAATTCGGGTTGGTTGTAAAACATGTCTGTATACCCAAAGCATAAATACCCTATCAATTGGTTTTGTTCTGGAGCCTCAAGTACTTGTTTTACTTTTTCAGGATCCAAAATACTCACCCATCCCATTCCTATATTTAAGGACCGTGCCATAAGCCACATATTTTGTATCGCACAAACTACACTGTATTTTCCCATATTAGGCATACTTGTTTGACCCAAAACAGGACCTTCTGCAGGTTTATAAAATACGGCCATATTTAAAGGAGATTCTAAAATCCCTTCTAGTTTAAGCTTGATATATTCTTTTTGTTTTTCGTCTGTAAACTGCATTGCAGCACGTGCCGTTTCTTCAGAAAAAGTTTCTTTTACCGCTTGCTTTGTTTTTTGGTCCCGGATCAATACAAATTCCCAAGGCTGTGAAAACCCTACCGAAGGAGCAGCTAATGCCGCTTCTATAATCTTATTAATTGACTCTTGAGATATAGGAGTATCTAAAAAGTGATTCCCTCGAACATCTCTACGGTGGATCATGATCTCTTCAAGCAATGCTTGTTCTTTATCGTTAAATATACGTTGTGGATGCTCTTTCATATATTCTATAATTTAGCTTCTTCTAGCGTAAATGCTGCATTAACAATGGCCGCTGCAAAATTACTACCTCCTCGCTTTTTGGTAATTAATGCATACGGAATATGGGATATTGTTTTTAGTCGTTCTTTGGATTCTATTACATTGATAAATCCTACTGGCGCTCCAATAACTCCTGTAGGAGATAATATTCCTTCTTGAATCTGATCTGCAATCTCAATTAATGCTGTAGGTGCATTTCCGATAACAAATAATGCGTTGGGATATTTTTTTGCAGCGAGTTTTATTCCCGCCTGTGTTCGCGTTAACCCTTCTTTTTCTGCAAGTTGAAGAGATTCCTTATCGTTTAATAAACAAACTACTTGGTTACCATATTTGGCAGTATATGCTTTTGTAATACCTGCAGCCACCATAGTTACATCGGTAACGATTGTACCTCCATTTTTAAGATAATCATGCCAGGTAGCAATCGCATGCTTAGAAGTCTCCAGATAGTTTATATATTCAAAATCACCAGAGGTATGTATACATCGTATTGCTGCCCATAAAGTATCGTTTGCTAATGTATTTGATGGGATATTATCTAATATTTCTTTAAAGCTGGCTTGTTGTATTTCTTCACCGGTTTCAGGTTTTCTATTCAAATACCCTCTTGGTGTGATTAGATGATCTTTATATCTAAAGGTCTGACTATTTCCTATTAGCACCACACAAAACATATCTACCTCATCGACATCTAACTCTGCCAAAGTGGTAATTTTAATCTCTTCTTCTGTTCTTCCTAATTGTTTGCATATCGCTACAGGTGTAGTTTTGGGTCTATACTTCAGGTAAATAGTTTTTAACGCTCCCAATTGCCAATACCGTTTTTTACTTTTAGGATTATACAGCCCTGTTACAAAATCTCCCATTGCCGCAGCATGGATGCGCTTCTCTATTGTGGTCCATGGAGTCATTAAATCAGATAAGGAAATACAACAGAAATCATGACCTAATATAGCTCCTAATTTACTTCCTGCTGTAACAAAGGCAGAAATGCCTGGTACAGTCTCTACAGGAATATCTAATTTTTGCTCTGCAACTTTTTGATATACTATAGATGCCATTGCATATATACTAGCATCACCAGAACCAATAACGACAACCTGTTCCCCTTCTAAAGCATGTTGTATTGCGATTTCTGCTCTTTTTTCTTCTTCACTTAATTCTTTACCAATACATAAAGCATCAGGACGCACTAGATGTTGAATAAATTGAAAATAATAGTGATATCCTATGATTACTGAGGCTTCTGAAATTGCCTGTGTAGCCATTGGAATGATATAATCTGAATGCCCGGGACCTAGTCCTACAACTTTGATCATTGTTTGATAATTAATAAAGAGAAATATGGAATTTCTCTATTGGTCAGAGTGGTTAAATCTGTTGTTATATATTCTTGATTGGTTCCTAAACGTTCACAATAATAACATTTCCAATCTTTCTGTACTAATTCTGAGTGAAAATCATTCCAACCAGAGCGTATTTTCATTAATATCACGGTATCAAATTCTAAAAAGTATTTAGAGATTTCTGCGATATTTTTTACTCTTGGAACGATTGCAATTTTATCATTAAGTAAACTTAATGGTATTTGGTGTTGCGATGCTCCCAGCGAAAAAGAATTGATTCCCGGCACCAAAAACACTGGTAATTGCAATTCTTGAAGCCCTGTTAATATATACGAAAAAGAAGCATATAAACTAATATCTCCTTCGCATACAATCGCTATTTTTTTTTCCTGCCTGATAAGCTTTTTCTATGTCTTTTACCGTTGCTGCATATGTTTCTGAAGCCTCTTGGCGATCGTATGACATATTTAGGAAAAACCCTTTTAGCTCTTTATGCTCTAATCCATGATATTGTAATATCGGATATACAAAGCTCTTTTTTTGATCTTTGGTAATAGATCCCGGATAAAAGATAAGATCGACTTCTTTTAATATTCGTAACGCTTTAAGTGTAAGAAGTTCTGGATCTCCAGGTCCTAAAGCTATTCCATAAATTGTATGCAAAATCGTTATGTTCTTTTCTTTTTTCTTTTATACAAAAACAATTGCCATTTTTCTTCTGCTACTCCGGCTTTATCCATTTCTGCTCTGGCCATGGTGAAGAATAAATCTGATAATCTATTAATATAGGCAACTACATATTCTTCTACAGATTCAGGATCTTCATGCATTAAAGTAACCAATCTGCGTTCGCCTCTTCTTATTTGTGTTCTACACACATGACATAATGCTGAAATTTCATTTCCACCTGGTAATAAAAAATAGTCAGATGGAGAGCTAATATTGGCTTCCATCTCATCCATCCATTGTTCACAAAAATCTGCTCCGTCTTTGGGTTTGGGATTAGGGTTTTCTTTTTTAGAATCTGATGGTCTTGCGAGGTGTGACATCATATCCATAAGATCTTTTTGAATTTTATGAAGATTTGGCTGCCACTCGTGGTCATTACCTAACTTTGCACGTAGCAATCCAATAGTAGAATTTGCCTCGTCCAAAGCTCCATTACATTCTATACGTGCAGAATCTTTAAATTCTCTTTTTCCTCCAAAGACTCCAGTTTTACCTGTATCTCCTTTACGTGTGTATATTTTCAAGGGATTAAAAATTTTAAATTAATACTGAAATTATGTCAATGAATGGTTATACTCCTTCTCCTACCAGCAATTTTTCTTCTAATACCTCCTGAATCTTTTGCTCTTCAAGTTCTTCACCAATAATTACTAATCGAGTAGCCTTGATTTCTCCTTCAATCCACTTTCTATCAAAATAGTTTTCAAATCGATCTGCCACTCCCTGAACAATCATACGCATTGGTTTACCAGGCACATGGATAATTCCTTTAATCCTGTAAATATGGTATTTTGCTACTAGTGTTTTTAAATTTTTGATTAACGTTTCTGGAGTATGAGGTACTTTAATTTCTATTACAATAGAATTGATTGAATCATCATGATCGTGGTCATGATGGTGATGACCATGTTCATCATGATCATGGTGGTGGTGTTCTTCGTGATGAGAATGTTTGTCATCTACATGATCTTCGGCTTTAGCATCAATTCCTAATAGTACATCGGCAGGAATATTACCTTTTACTGCAGAAATCAACTTGATGTTACTACCAACACAATTCTGGATAATATCCCTTACTTGATTATATTCTTCTGTATTGATTAAATCTGATTTGGTCATTATAATCAAATCTGCACAAGAAAGTTGATCTTCGAATAACTCTTCGATAGAAGATTCGTGATCCAGGTTTTCATCGTCTAATCGCTGAGATTGTACCTTATCACGGTCGCATATTTCGCCTGTGGCCTGTCCTACACAATCGACAACAGTAATTACAGCATCTACAGTGATTTGTGGTTTCAAATCAGGCCAGTTAAACGCTTTTAATAACGGTTTAGGCAATGCTAATCCCGAAGTTTCGATAATAATATGATCAATATCCTGTTTACGTTCCATCAATTGAAGCATGGTGGGCAAAAACTCTTCCTGTACTGTACAACAAAGGCATCCATTACTCAATTCTAATATATTTTCTTCTTCACACCCACAGTCGTTACCTTTTAGAATTTCTCCATCCATTCCTAATTCTCCAAATTCGTTAACAATTATTGCTAATCGTCTACCATTTGCATTTTTAGCAATTTGATGTATCAAAGTCGTTTTTCCAGATCCCAGAAACCCTGTAATAATCGTTACAGGTATTTTTTGTGTGTTTAAAGCCATATGTTCTTATCAAAAATGATTCTAAGCAAAACTATCTATTATTGCTTAAAGGAAAAAACAAATTATGATATGTTTATATTAGATTGTGCACATGTTTTTATAATGATCTACTAATAGAAATATATTAGATCGTTTTATTGCGATTTTGCCTCATTATTAATCTTTAAAGATACATTCATTTCTATTGACAATCTATAAATAAAAAAAGCTGTCTAAAAATCACTTTTCAGACAGCTTACTTTTAATATTTTGATGATCGGTTATTCTTATTCTGGTAATATCCGGATCCAAATCTGGCATAGGGGTGTTACCTCTATTTAGTATTTCCTCTCATCATCAGCATTTTTAGTTATCCAGTATAAGAACTGGCACATTTGTTTTATTTATAGTTTGTTGAATTTTAGTATCAAAACCAATTGATTTACTTAGTGTTTGTTTGGCTTCTCTTTTTACACAAAGCAATCCTAATTTATTTTTTTCAATATATTTTGAGAGACCACTACTGGTATCCATTCCTTCTTCAAACTCAAAGATTACTGTATTTTCTACAATAGATTGCTCTTCAGGTTGTGAAAATGCCGTTGGTGTTTTAATTTGAGATCCTGTTTTCTTAATTTTAAACAATTTAAAAGGTATATCAGTACACTTTTTTAAATCCTGCACAATCCCGACTTCATTATGGATAGAGGTATCATCAAGAAAACCAAGAGATACATTATGGCCAGAAATAAGATGCTTATCATTTCCAGAAATAAGAATTCCTCCTTTATAATTCTTCAATAAATAAGAAGTTAATCCACCTCTCAAAAAGTTCACTCGTTTAGGTTTTCGTTTACCAATAACAACGATATCCGGATTTGTTTTAGCAATATGGCTTTGTACTTCGGCAATAACATTCCCGAAAGCAAAACTGTAAATAATAGGAATATTTTCGTTGTCTGATACAGTATCGACCAATTTTTGCATTGCCTTTTTTGAAGCAATTCTTTCTTCGTCTAATGTTCGTAATGCGGCTATTTGGTTATCATACTGAACAACCTGCATGGGTGATTTTACATAAAAAACCTCTATTCCTGCATCTATAACCTTTGCCAAATTCACAGCATTGCGTAAAGCTGTGTATGAGGATTTGGTTTGATCAATTAATACTAATAGTCTGTATTTTGTTTTTAACATACGTTTTTTCATAAGTTTTTATTTTAAGCGCTTTTAGGGCGTAATCTGAAAAATTTAATAAAACTGTCTGGATTTTCTATAGTACCTCTTTCTGAAATAAGTTGAATGTCGATATTCCTATTTCTTGCTTTTTCAGAAAAGTCTTCAAGAATTTCGACAATATCATTGTCTAAATATCTTGTTTTTCGAACATCAAGTTCTAGATAGGTATCTCTGGGAAGACTGTCTAATTCTTTAAGAATAGCACCTTTATTAAAAAATGTTACTTCTTCTGCTAATGTCATCTTTATTTTATGTTTTCCGTTACTCTTATCTTCGATATGCAAGAAATGTGAATTTTGAAAACTCTTTATCAAAATAACTACAACACCTACTAATAGGCCTAGTCCTATCCCTACCAAAAGATCTGTAAATACAATACCTGTAACTGTAACTATAAACGGAACAAATTGTTTCCAACCTAATTGATACATGGTTTTAAATAATCCTGGCTTTGCAAGCTTATACCCAACAATAAAAAGAATTGCAGCTAATACAGATAACGGAATCTTATTTAAAAGTCTTGGTATTAAAATTATAGAAATTAACAACAAAAACCCATGTAAGATTGCTGCCATTTTGGACTTACCTCCTGATTGGATATTTGCCGAACTACGTACAATTACCTGGGTAACAGGTAATCCTCCGATAAGTCCAGAAATAATATTCCCCGTTCCCTGAGCTAGTAATTCTCGATTGGTTGGTGTTACTCGCTTACGAGGATCTAGCTTATCAGTAGCCTCTACACACAATAAAGTTTCTAGACTAGCTACCAGAGCAATAGTAAATGCAGTTACCCATATTTGAGGGTTAGTAATGGCTCCAAAATTCGGAAAACTAAATTGCGCTAAGAACGAAGATGCATCTTCTGGTACAGGTACACTTACCAGGTGTTCTGAAGAGATTCCCCAGGTGCTATTTCCTGCGGTAACTATAAAGTATATAATACCGGCAGCAACTGCTACCAAAGGTCCTTGAATAAGTTGAAATATTTTTCCTTTTTTAGAGAGTACTTTACTCCATAATATAAGAACTCCAAGGCCGATAACTGCAATTAAAGTAGCTCCAGGGCTAATAGCATTAATTGCATTTAAAATTTCTGAAAACGTATTTTCTCCATCTACCTGAAAGAATGCAAAATCACCTTCTGGATCTGCATCATATCCAAAGAAATGCGGTATTTGTTTAAGTATAATGATAATACCTATTCCTGTAAGCATTCCTTTAATTACTGATGATGGAAAATAATATCCAATAATTCCTGCTTTCAAAAAACCAAATGCCAATTGTATCACACCACCCAAAACGACGGCCAAAAGGAAGTTTTGATAACCTCCCAATGCACCAATAGCGGTTAATACAATTGCTGCTAGCCCAGCTGCTGGGCCACTAACACCAATTTGGGATCCACTCATGGCTCCCACTACGATACCTCCTACGATACCTGCAATCAAACCAGAAAACAAAGGAGCTCCACTGGCTAAAGCGATACCTAAACATAGAGGTAACGCCACAAAAAAGACGACAATACTGGCCGGAATATCGGCCTTTAAATTTTTAAATAAATTTGAATTATTCATAGCTATTTAGATTTGAAAATGCCATACCCATTAGGTACAAAAACATTGAGCAATTAATAAGTTATTATGTAAATGATAAGTTCCATAATAATGGAACCTAATTGAAATATGATAAGGATTCGGATTAAGAAGTAGAATCCTAATTTAATGATTACACCCGTTCGGGAGGTGGGATGGGAATTTCGAGATCAAAATCATAATGAGGTTGTAGTACCTGATAACAAGAATGTTCTGAAGCATAGATAAAATGACGATCGTAAGAATTTAAAATTTTTAATTCATTTTTTTCATACTTACAATCATCTTCCTGTTTTTCTTCTTCATCAGAATCTTCTTCCCAATCTACTTCAACTAATTCGATATCATCATTAGTAAAAAGTGTAATAGTCTGCACTATTGGCTGTAACAACATACTTACAAGCACAATGATAAATGAACCATACTTTATAAAGCTAAATATGTTATGACAAAATAACTTCATGACGCAATAGTTTTTTGTACTAAATCAGTGTAAAATCTCACTATATTATTTTTTCCTTCTTCAACATCGGTTAATGAAGGAAGATGTTGAGAAAAATAACGTTGATGGTGCGCTCCCTCAATTACTGTTGAGATAAGCATATGCGGAAACTCAAATTTTGGATTTATCTCCAAAACCATATCGCTTACTCTTTGTACAACTCTTTTATAAGTTTTATAGAATCCTTTTTTATTTTCTTCATCTACATCCTTTGTATGATATGCTTTAGCAGATTCTGAAATGATAATTTTATTAAGTAGTACTTTATTAATAAAAGTAAAAGAGTTGTCTTCTTTTACTTCTTGAGTAAATAGTGTGATAGCAATGTTCAATTTATCTTTTGCAGAGGTAATATTTGTCGTTGCAAAAACCAGTTTATACTCAATCCAACTCCAATACCAATTGATCAAGTATACCAATAACGCATGCTTACTTTCAAAATAACGATAAATCGAACTTTCATTAGATCCTATAGCGACCCCTAGTTTCCTAAATGTGAAAGATTCAAAGCCTAAATCATTTATCATCTCGATACTAGTCTGTACTATTTTCTTTCCTAAATCAGAGGATTCAGGATTTTTGGTGTATAACTCTGGATTAATTGTTATATGTATTGATAAACTTTCCATCTAGAAAAGCAAAGATATGAAAGTATTACTATTAAATCGAGGTCGTTTAACTATTTTTTATGAAAGTATAATATTTATAACCCTCTGATATAAGCTAACATACTGCCTTTAGCTCATTATACATTGGATCTTTTTCGATCATATTTAACAGTTTCTTTTTGGCTTCAAATTTCTTTTTTCTGGTATATCCTTCAGAATGTCCTATGATTTTCGAAATTTCTTTCATTGATTTTCCTTCAAAGAAAAGAGATAATAGTTTCTTATTCTCTATACTTAGTTTTTGAAAGTATTTTCTATAAAGATGTTCGCGTTCTTGATTTTCGATATCAGCTACTAAAGAGTTATTGGTTCCTTCTTCAAAATGATACCACCCATCATCGATAACGAGTTTTTTCTTTTTCTTTAATCTATTTCTCCACAGGTTTTTACAAATCCCATAAAAATAGGTTTTTATTGGTACTCGTAGCTCTAAAAGACCTGATCGTAACTTCTGATATAGCACAACTAAGGCATCCTGAAAGACATCTTCTACATCTTCAAGATTTCCATTATTGCGAAGAATATATCCCTGAATGTATCGTATATTTTCTTTATAAAAACAGGTTAGTATTTTCTCGTCCCCATCAATGATTCCCGCTATGATTATTTGATCGTTATTCATCATTATTGTGAGTTTGTATCTTTTAGGGTTTAGGTAATACCATCTATCTTTTGAATTTACTTAGATAAAATATTCTTTTTTCACTTCAGTTTCAGAATGAAAATAAACCGTTCCCCAACTATGCTTGATTTTCATTCATCACTGAAGCAAAAAAAATCTTAATTTTCTTTTCCGGTAAATTCAAACAACAAATGGTATAAGCTCATTGTCATTTATCGCTCACTTGCCTTTATGATACAAACATAAATCGACTACATTAGATGTCCTTACAGATTTCTGTAATGAGGTCTATTTTTTACAAAAAAAGTTATTACGCTGCTTTTGAAGATATCTAATACTTTTTCTGTATCGGTTCGAAATTCGGATAGTGTTTTATGCGACAATAAACCAAAATTTGATATAAGAAAATAACTTCAATTCGAATGATTCGGCATAGGTCAGGGCAGGCTAAAGTCGAGGAGCATTCTGAAAAATTACTCGAATTGACGCTTTTTAAATATTTTAACTTACCTCAAAACTCAAATCATAATATTCCTAAATCCTTTACAATAGCTACCAGATGAGTGGTGTTTTTTGCTTTGAAGTCATCAAAAAGTTTACTTACTCTTTTATCAATCGCACTCTCACTGTTTGGAGATATATTTTGTTTTTTAAGCTTGATTCTGATTTCTTTTTTGGTAAATCCTTGTGATAATTCTTCTAGCAGTATGATATCCAAATCATCTAGATGAATCATAGTATTTGCGGCAGAATTATTGGTTAATTCTGGTGGCCATACTGTATTACCCTGATAAACACCATCTACGCATGCTACTAATTCTTTTATGGCATGCTGACCTTTACAAACGTATCCATCGATGTTAAGTTTTTCGAACAACATTTTGATTTTATCCGGTCTGTTTTCCTGAGAATATACAATCACTTTAATATCCGGTTGTATACTTTTGATATCTTTTATGAGTTCGATACCCGAGGTTCTGGTTTGGATCTTATGGTCTTCTCTAAACGAAAGATCTGTGATCAATAGCTCAAATACTTCCCTGTCATTATGCGCTTTTCTGAATTTTAGATAGGCATCATCACAATATTTAGCTTCCTCAATATTATGGATTCCAATTTTATCATTTAGTACTTTTATAATGCCTTGATTGGCAATTTCATAGTCTTCTGCTACCAATACTTTAGAAAACATCTTGCTGACTTTTTAATTAGGGATTTGTATTTCGGCTTTAAAGCCTTTGCCTTTTTCTGAGTCAAAGATAAGAGTTCCTTGTATAGCCCGAATACGGTTTTCTGTATTTCGGAGTCCATTTTTGGATTGTACATGTTCTTCTGTTACCCCTACACCATTATCGGAGTAGTTAATTGTGAGGGTATCATTAGCATTAGAAAACTTCAATTTAACCAAGTTGGCCTGACTATGTTTCTGCATATTGGTCATCAATTCCTGTAATACTCTGTATACCGTTATTTTTATGGTTTTATCCGTCTCATCCCAATCAATTCTATCAAATCCTATAGCGATTAGTTGAATCCCGTTTTGGCTATAGTTTTGCAACATGTTATTTAATTCTTCTGGATAAGTATCCCCGGTTTCGAACTCATTGTTTTCACGTGAGATATCACGTGCTTTGAGATAGGTCGTATTCAGTTTATCTTTAATATGAGGATTGTGTGGATCGTTTTGATATTGCATCATTACCTGAAAAATATCATTCCCCAGCTCATCATGCAATTGTTTAGAAATACGGGTTTCGGTTTCGTAACTGGCTTCAAACTGTATTATTTTATTTTGCTGGTTGAGATGATGCATTTGTTGTTTAAAAAAATAGATTATAAACCCAATACCTGTAATTAATAGCAACATCCCAAGGAGGTAGATTGTATTTTCGTTACGAACCTCAGATATTTTTCTGTTTTTTTCTGCGTTTTCTTTTAGTAAGTTTTCATTCTCGAATCGTGTAGGTGCATAGATTTCTCGTGTCTTTTTTCTAAGCTGCATAAGCCTAAGACTAGCTTCTTTAAAACGTTGATGATCTTCAATGGAACTTGTATCTAAATCAGTGATTAAATCTAAAGCTTCAAAAATCGATTCTTGATTATTCTTAATTACTGCATTTCGATAAGCTTCTTTAGCATGATGAAGTGATTTTGTTAAATTCTTATTACGATAATATTTTGTAAGGTGTACGTTACTAGAAACTAAGCCAGATATAATTCCTTTTTCTTTCCTAATTCGTAATGCCTTTAACAATAAAGATTCACTTTCCGGATTTAAAGAGTCCTCATGGAATTTAATATACCCTAGATTGCTCAAAATTTGAGCAAAACGTGTTCGTTTTTTTATTACGTTCTGATCTTTTAGTAAAGATTGTAAAATATCAATACTTTCCTGGTATTTTTTTTGCTCTGCCAAAATATTTGCACGAGTATTTTTAAAAATCGGTAAATTGTGAATCCCTATCTTCTTTTTAGCAATTGAATCTTTAACCATATTCATAATTTTATTATTCCATAGAAGAGATTGATTATAGTTTCCCAGTTCTTTAAATGCTATAGAAATATTTTGGTACAATCCACAGATAGTTTTATATTGATCAGAATTTTCTACGTATTTTAAACCGTCTGTAGCTGTCGTTTTACAGGCATTATGATCCCCTAATGTTCTTTGAACATTAGACATCGCCATCAAACACCTCCCTGCATTAATACTATCCTTAAGATCTCTATGAACCTTAAACGATTGGTTATAATACCCAAAAGCTTCTAAATAGTTATCAAGCTTTTTATTATAAAACCCTAATTTATAAAATGCATTTCCTATATATACGCTATCCTTATTTTGTTGAGCTAATTGTAATAGTAAATAAGATTGTTCAATCGCTTTTTCAGGACCTTTATATTTATTAAGTAGCTTTATATATAACGAGAGCCCTTTATGGTGCAACGAATCTATTTCTAGTTTCTTAGTTCCTTGCAAAAAATGATCTATAGCTTCTAATCGCTTCTTTTCAGCATTCGAATTATTGGAGGCCGTATCATAATAGGCATGTAAAGAATCAATCTTTTTGATTACCAAGGGAGAAATCGAATCATCGGTAACATTATGATTACAGGAATTGAAGAAAACACCTATCAATATACACAAAAAAAAGAGGGATAAAACTGTATATCGTTTCATCCCCCAAAAGTACTAAATTATAATGATTAAGATTAAATCTCATCGTCTTCAATTCCTTCATCATCTCCATCAGTACTTAACACTTCAGTTTTTAGGGTTTCGTTTTCTTTAACGCTATCATCTGGCGTACAAGAAGCAAAGTTGACTCCTAAAAGTATGGCTATTAGTATGTATTTTAAAGTTTTCATTGTTGCTAAATTTTTTGTTTTCCAAAGTTTAGGGTACGCCCATAGGTGTCAACCCCGGATCGGTATGTTGTTACATACCCATTACCTATGGGAATCATCAATTGGTTTTTGGGAAAGTGTAATCCAATACAGTTGCGATACCCTACTTTCCCCTTTTGGGTAGCAGCAAACTGTAATTTGGATGTTTTTGATGGGTCAGTTTTCTGTATTTTCTATGCAATCCAGGTTGTAACCCTAACAATTTGTTAAGTATACACGCTGTGGATATTGATTTCTTAGATATACTTGGTTTTCAGGCTTTTTACACCAAAAACTATATATAGTCCTAAAAATCCTATAGTGTTATAGAAAATACTGGTTGGTAGTGTTAGTAACAGTTAGAGTATGTAATTAATGTATTAGCGATCTTACATTGTTAGATACTTGATCGATCATCCTGTTCGGTTTTTCATATTAGCACTTGCTAATACGGTGTGTTCATTGCTCGAATGGAAATCGATTTTTTTCTTACTATTGCTTGGCTTGCCTCGAGAGGCAAACTCAATCACTTATACGAATTATCATTACTCTTATAAAGTTTACGAAACGAATACTTTACAAGAAACATAACTGCCTTTGATTACTACTTCATGGAAGTTTTTACTTATAAATTGAAGTGTTTCTTCCAATCTTTCGCCATCTAATGATTCGGATATCACTTTTGGAAGAGGATTAACAACCGAAGTATATAAACCCATCCCAAGGACACTTCCGAATGCATCGGTTAACAGATGGTTTCTGTCCTCCTGTCCTTTTTTAGAATTTTGATTATACTTCATTGTTTTATTTTTTAGTTAATTAATTAGCATATAAATATTCAGTATGAATACGCATTCTTTTTACGTAGTCAATTAGTATTATTTTTTCTAAAACTGAACAAATAATATAATGCTTGTATTGAGATACAAAGATACGGATATTTTTAGGATTCTGCAATTATTTTTAAGAATTAATTTATTGATAATCAGTAACTTATGATAAAAATTAAGCAAAGAAATCCCTGTCCATTTTATAACAGATTTTGGATATTTTGGCAATCACCTAACTACCTGATACTTGCTTTCCAATCACTTACTCTTTATGTACTAATTAGCTTTTACGCATTCCTTTAAAATTTTACTTATTTTCTTTTAAATTGTTTTATAACATATTACTATTTAAGTGTGTTTTTTACTATTTCCCTCTATTGGTTTTATGATTACGATCAGGTTTTATGCTTTTGAATTTGGTTTATACCAAAAAACCTGAATAAAAAAAGCGTCCAATTTCTTGGACGCTTGCTATATTATATCGTTTTCTAATTTATATCATCTCAAAAAACAATTACAATAGTCACATAGCGTCCTCTCTTGTAGAAAGACTTCATTAATCCATCGATAATCGCACTGATTAAGCCGCAATATTAATGCCATATGTATACTATTCTGTTTCATTTTGTTATACAAAAAATAACGATTTTAGTCTTATTTTCCAAATTAATGCGCAAATATATGTATTTGAATATGAATTCGATCCAGGTTATAATCAAAATTTAATAAAGTATCTTATTTTATTCTAATTAAGACCGGTAAATGATCTGAAAGCAATAGGTTATTCTTTCTTCTATCATCAACATTGGTATAGCTACTCACTATTATATTTCTGGTCAGGATGTAATCTATTCTTGAAGTTATCTTTTTTTCTGAATTGAAACCATTAAAAGTTCCCTTTGGACCGTATGGAGGAGTTTTACTAATCTCAAATGAATCTTCTAACTTGGTTTTTAATATTTGAATAGGTTTTGCTTTTGGCAAACAGTTTAAATCTCCAATTACTGCAATGCATTCGTCTTCTATTTTCATTTTTTTAATTAGACTGAGTACTAATGTAGAAGAATTTTCTCTTGCTACTTCTCCAAGGTGATCATAATGACAATTAAAAACATGAATAGTATCATTAGTAGATTTATCTTTAAATTTACCGTAGGTCACAATTCGCTCCATTGCGGCATCCCAACCAATAGATACTGTATCTATTTTTTCTGAAAGCCAAAATGTTTTAGTTGCTATCAGCTCAATAGTATTAGTATTAAAAAATAAAGCAGCATATTCTCCTTTTTGGTTACCATCTCCTCTACCTACACCAACAAAACTGTAATTTGTTAACAGGCTGTCTAAATATGTTACCTGGTCATTTAACCCTTCTTGAATTCCTAAAATATCGGGAGAGTAATATTTTATCATCTGTACTACGTCTAGCTTTCTATTCTCCCACCAATTTTCGTTATCATTAGGATTGTTATACCTTATGTTATAAGACATTATAGATTTTTGAGCGCTAAGGTTTAAAGTAACTAATACGAATAGAGCGATCAGCTTTATATTTTTTTGCATTTTTTGTTTTATTATCATTAACGAAAATCTATATATTGTTTAGTTACTTAAAAATAATACCTTTTAAAAGCTTCGATCCCAGCATAATCTGTTAACCCCAATTCATGATATTTCTTTGCGGTATCTTTATTACGTTCTTCTGCTCTTACCCAAAACTCTCTGGTATCATCTCCCTGAAACATCACATTATCTTTTTGAGATTGATGAAAAAATATTGCTTTTCGTTTTTTAAGTACCTCATCAGGACTTAGAGGAACGGCCATTTCGATATCATGGATATCCCATTCCTGCCATGCACCACGATATAACCATACCCAACAATCTTTCATAAATTCTTCCTCTTTAATATTGTCTATTACTTTAAACAATATATCCAAACAGACTTTATGGGTTCCGTGAGGATCTGCCAAATCTCCTGCGGCATATATTTGATGTGGTTTTATGTCTCGTATTAAGTTGGTAAGAATGGTTATATCTTTCTTATCATAAGGCTTCTTTTTTACCGTTCCGGTTTCATAGAATGGTAAATCCAAAAAACTCACATGAGTATCAGGTAATCCCAAAAAACGAGTCGCTCCTAATGATTCTACTCTTCTTATCTGCCCTTTAAGGGTTCTAATCGCTATAGCATCAATAGCATTCTCCTTTTTCTTTTTAAGTTCGGCAATGATAGCATCAATATTTACACTTCCTACATTTTCTAATGACATGCTTTTAGCAACCTCTGCATATTTAATGGCTTCTTCGTCAGATACTGCTATATTCCCCGAGGTTTGATACGCTACATGTACCTCATGTTTTTGTTCGATCAAGCGAAGAAAAGTACCTCCCATTGATATTACATCATCATCTGGATGAGGACTAAGGATTAAAACTCTTTTTTTATGAGGTGTATTACGTTCTGGCCGGTTAGTGTCATCTGCATTTGGCTTACCACCTGGCCACCCTGTAATGGTAGATTGTAATTTATTAAACATATCGATATTAAGATCATAGGCTGATCCTTTTTCTGCCAATAATCCAGACATTCCGTTGTCATTATAATCTTTATCGGTAAGTTTCAGTATTGGTTTTTGTACTTTCTGACTTAACCAGGCTATTGATTTGTTTTTGATTTTTTCATCCCAAATACAAGACGCTACTATCCAAGGGGTTTTAATTCTGGTTAATTCTCCGGCTGCTTCCTGATCCAAAACAAAAGTGGTGTTTTTATGTTCTTGTAGATACGATGCAGGAATATCAGATTTTATAGCTCCTTCTATTGCTTCTTTTACGACAGGTGCTTTTTTATGCCCGAAGGCCATGATTACTATTCGCTTAGCTTTCTTTATGGTTCCTATTCCCATAGTAATGGCTCTTTTGGGGACATTTTCTAAGCCCAAAAAAGCTTCAGCAGCATCAGATCGGGTTATGTGATTTAACGTGATAATTCGTGTTCCCGAATTTGGATGTGAACCAGGTTCATTAAATCCAATATGCCCTGTTCTTCCGATTCCTAATAACTGAAAATCTAAACCTCCTACTGCATTTATTTTTAGCTCATAATCTATACAATATTGATGAAGATCTTTTTGTGACACCGTGCCATCTGGTATATGAATATTTTCTGGCAAAATATCTATATGATTAAATAGGTGTTCATGCATGAAGTAATGATAGCTTTGCACATTTGTTTTTTCCATAGGGTAGTATTCATCTAAATTGAATACTATAACATTAGCAAAGCTTAGATTGTCTTCTTTATGAAGTCGAACTAATTCTTCGTAAACCTTAATAGGGGACGAACCTGTTGCTAGTCCTAAAACACAATAGTTCTCTTTTGTTTGTTTTTCTTTTATTAATGCAGCTATTTCCTGAGCAATTACTATAGATGCATAATCTGAGTTTTTGAATATAACATTGTGAATTTTTTCAAACTTGGTGTTTTCATAAATTCCGGCTTCCTTATAACTAATATCTTCAAACCCTTTTAATTCAACTTTAGTAATCATAATCATTTTCAATTGCTATTAGATTTCACGGTAAGAGTAATTGTACTTACTCTTCTTCAGGTTTACTATGACTTATAGTTTATGTAATGAAATCTATTTGTATTAATTTTTAAATTGCTTAATATTTCTAAAATGTACTGCTACCCTTATACATCGGTACTTTATTACCGTTATAACTCATTAAAAAAATCATTATCTATTAATCTGGCCGCACCTATAAGAGCTGCACTCTCTCTAAGTGTACTTTTATAAATCGGTATGGTAATATTTAGTTTGTTAAGTGTTTGGATTAAGCTTTCAATAAAAAACGTCCAGGCGTTACTAATATTACCTCCAATTACTATAGCTTCTGCCTCAAAATCTCGTAGCCAGGGAGCTAGAAAAACTGCTAAATTCTCTGAGAATTCTTTAAAAATTTGTACGGTTACCGTATTATCTTTTTCATACCTAATGAGTTCTTTTACTCCACTTATTTCTTTATTAGTAATTTCTTTATAACGCTTTTGAAACCACACAGTAGAAAAATTAGTATCTGCTATGTCATTTCCGAATGGTAAATGATACAACTCTCCGTATAACGGAACTCCTTTTCCTTCTAATGTAGGAATTCCTTTTTCTAAAAAAGTAGCTCCCAGACCTGTTCCTAAAGTAATTGCAATAGCTTTATTAAAAGAAATCAACTCTCCTACCCAGGCTTCTCCTATTCCGAAACAGGCTGCATCATTATAAAACCGAACAGAAACAGAAGGTTTTAGGCTTAATTTTTTGATAATATGATCTTTAAGATTAAGATTACTTAGCTTCTGAAACTTATTTTCTCCTTTACCAGGAAAAACTCCTTTCACATAATCAAAAGGGCCTGGCATAGCTATACCTATTCCCTTTAATTTTTGATTTCCTAAATTATCAATCGCCATTTCTATAACACCGATCCAGCTATCTAATATCAGATCTGAATCAGATGTATTACTAATTTTCATTGTATAGATGTTTTGTACTTGATTTGGTACGTTTTCATCTATAATAGCTACGGAAATATGACTACCTCCGATATCTACTCCTAGAACCATTTTTATATTTTTAAAGTGTATGTTTTATCTTGTATCCAACCAGACCATAGAAAATTAAATACCCATAGCATGCTAGAGGTATAAAAAAGGATAGTTTAATACCTATATAATCTGCTACTACTCCCTGTAATAGGGGTATTAGCGCTCCTCCGACTATCATCATTACTAATAATGAGGATGCTTGACTTGTATATTTTCCTAAATCTTTTATCGCTAGTGTAAATATATTTGACCACAAGATTGAATTAAATGCTCCAATCGCTATAGCGCTCCAAAAGGCTAGCTCTCCATTATATAAGATCATGATTAATAATAATACTATAATTATTCCTGCAAATAAGGTTAATACTTTTGAAGGTTTGGTGCCTCCTATCAGGAAAAACAAATAGTTACTAATTAAGAAAACTACAAATAACCAAATTTTAGAAAATGATAAAAATTGCAGTGAAAATGTACCATCCTCAATCTTTATCGCAGTAATAAAATAAAGAACAAAAAAGAACAGAATCGATAACGAAGCCATAAGGAGATATTTTTTCGTTTTGCTGGTAATTTCGCTCATAGATACTGATCCCAAAAACCTACCAATCATTGCACCTCCCCAATAATATGACAAAAATACTCCTGCCTCTGCTTCTTCCATTCCCATAATGGTTTCCAGGCCAAAGAAATTTATCAAAAAACTACCAATAGATACTTCACCACCTACATAAAAAAAGATAGCAAACATACCCAAAACAACATGCCTGAATTTTAATACTCCAAGCCCTTTCTCAATTTTTTCGTTATTGATAAAAGATGGTAGCCTAACAAATTTTATGATAATAGCTAATATAAAAAACAGGCTTCCATATATTAGATATGGCATCTTTAAAGAAGCTACTGTAATTTCACCATCAGAGAACACTTTATATAGCAGTATTGCTCCTACAATCGGGGCCAATGTAGTGCCAAAAGAATTGAACCCTTGTGCGAGATTAAGTCTACTTGATGCAGTTTCTGGTTTTCCTAATATGGCCGCATATGGATTGGCAGTAATTTGTAAAATTGTTACTCCAGAAGCAAGAACAAACAAAGCTCCCAAAAACACAGGGTATCGTTGATAAATAGCTGCAGGGTAAAAAAGGCAACAGCCAATCCCACATAAGATAAGCCCTATAATAATTCCATTTTTATATCCTATCTTAGAAATGGGGTCTCCTATACTTATCGAAGTGATAAAATAAATAAGAGAAATGATAAAAAAGGCTCCAAAAAAAGCAAACTGTATTAATGCCGCCTGAAAATAACTAAGTTCGAAAACAGCTTTTAAATGAGGAATTAACACATCATTCATAACCGTAATAAAACCCCATAAAAAAAACAAAAAGATAATCGCAAAAAAGGGCTTGTTGTAGTTGTTTTGCTTTTCTGACTTTGTAAGCAAAGAGTTGGTTATATCTGACATATTATTCTTAAGTTCTTTTAATTATTTTTTAGAATAAAGGATTGAAGTATTCCATCATTATTTGCTATTAATACTTTCTTACTATTCTTATCATTAAGTATTTCAATTTTTTTAGCATCTTTTCTAGTAAAAAAACCGCTTTCTTTTCCTAATAAAGCAGAAAAATTGCCCTTACCATCTCCCAACATTAATACTCCTGTCCCTGCATCATTTCTTGGCGTTTCTATTTCTGACACAAATAAATTTCCAACCATTAATGCATCCAGATGACCATCTTTATTGAAATCTTCAACCATGATATCATTAATACTCGAAAACTGCGCCTGGTATGGTAAAGGTGAAATCTTATATTCTCCTTTACCTAAGTTTTCGATATAAGAAGAAGCAAAAGTTTCTGTTTTATAGTGTAATGCCCCTTGTAATTTTTTTTCACCATAAACTTGGTTTATCTCTAAAGACGCAAATAAATCATACTTGCCAATCTCCTTTTTAAGAAGAGGTATTTGTTCTGCCGAACATGAAAATCCTCTTAATGGATAGTGCTTATTTTTATTGTAATATCCCAAAACTATGTCATTGCTACCATTATTATCAAAATCATCATAATAGATATCAAAAGGAGCTTTTTTGGATGTTTTATATTTATAATTTAGACCTATATTACCTGCTATAAAATCTATATCACCATCATTATCAAAATCTCCTTTTTCGATACTAAACCACCATCCTGATGAGTTTTTTAAACTCTCATTAGTCTCTTTATAAAATTTACCATCTTCATTTTTTAATAAAGTAATGGGCATCCATTCTCCTACGAGTATAAGATCGATATCATTGTCATTATCATAATCGGCCCATACTGCATCTGTTACCATCCCAATGTTCTTTAATTCTGGAGCTATCTTATCTGTAACGTTTATCAACTGACCATTTTCATTATTTAAAAGCATGCTTGTGGCTGGCATAGGATATTGATGAGGTATAACTCTTCCTCCTATAAAAAAATCTATATCACCGTCTTTATCATAATCTTCGGCTATTACTTTTGATCCACTATGACGATTTACATTAAGAATTGCTCCTTTAGAGAAATTTCCTTTTCCGTCATTAAGATATAATCGATCTATATAATGAGGATCACTTTTTGGATATTCATTACCACCACTTACCACATAT
This sequence comes from Aquimarina sp. EL_43, assembly GCF_943422735.1. Lineage (NCBI taxonomy): Bacteria > Pseudomonadati > Bacteroidota > Flavobacteriia > Flavobacteriales > Flavobacteriaceae > Aquimarina > Aquimarina sp. EL_43. Next base: position 810,222 of record NZ_CALSBR010000001.1, read on the forward strand.
AAATCCAGAAATTTATCTCCATTTACATCTGCAAAAATTGCATCTACATCTTCGTAAGCATTTTCTTTTTTCCAGAAATTTTTATCACTTCTAACAAATATCTTTTCTTTATTTTGAATATAAAGCTCTGCATCAAACCCTGTAGCTCCTCCTAGAAATACATCTTCTAAACCATCATTATTAACATCTCCCACTGCCATAGCTGGCCCGAACTGAGATAGTTTATGTGGTAATAGTAATTGATTCGCATAATCATTAAATACATTTTCCTCATGCTTAAAATCAATCCCAAACGATGAGGTGTTTTCGGTAAATAAAAAATTCTCTTTATGCATATCTACTCTACTAATATCCTTAGCAGAAGCATTGTTCATTTCTAATTGTAATACTGTATTTGCTGAAATATTTTTTTGTATCGTTTTACGGCCATTTGGCCAGGTAACAATTAGGCTATCTATTTTTTCATGATTACCCACTCCAAAATGCACTAAAGGATCACTGGTCGAATAAATTCCTCTAACATTAGTGGTCTCCTGGGTTTGCATATCATCTCCACAATATAATTGTATCCTGGTTCCAAAAACAGGTTTTCCTTCTTTGTCTGACAATTGAATTCTAAGGAAATTAGATGTTGGTATTTTCTCAGAATTATTGCGATATATAAATGCTTCTTCATTGATATTATTCACCACAATATCTAAGTCACCATCGTTATCAAAATCGGCATAAGCGGCTCCATTTGAAAAAGATTCTTGATCTAGCCCCCATTCATTTATAACTTTTTTAAATTTTAGATCTCCATAGTTTTTAAATACATAATTTTGTAATGGTTGTGATGGTATTAGGGATAGTGCCTTATCCAAATCCAGTATTTCCCAAATACTAATTTCTCCTGCATTAGGGTTTTTCTTTATCCATTCATTTGCTGTTTCAATAACAAATTCTCCAACTTTTTTATCTGCATCGGTATTACGAATGTCACGTAGCAATCCATTTGTAACATATACATCTTTTAGTCCGTCGTTATCAAAATCTGCAATAAGATTGGCCCAACTCCAATCTGTAGCTGCCATATTTGTTAGCTGAGCAACATCACTAAAAGTTGAATTCCCGTTATTGAGTTGAACAGTATTGTACATATACTGGTAGTGTCCTCCATTTTTTACTACTTTCTGAAAAGCTTTTGGATTCATCCCGCTCATATTTGATTTAGATCGAAAATTATCCTCAGACACCATATCTACTACAAAAACATCTAATAAACCATCATTATTAATATCTGCAATATCTACCCCCATACTATAATAAGACATATGATTTAAGGCATAATCAGCCTGATTAGTAAAAGTGCCATCCTTATTATTTACAAAAAGAAAATCTGGTGCGTAAAAATCGTTTGCTATGTAAATATCTGTCCATCCATCATTATTGATATCACTGGCAGATACAGCATTGGGGAAACCTGTTCGCATGAGTCCTGCCGCTTCTGTTACCTCTACAAAGGCTTCTTTTCCTGTATTCTTTAGTAATTTGATATGATACTCTGGTCGAAGTAGCTTTGTTCCAAAATAATCTGAATAACTCCCTGGATTAGGAGGTTGTGTTAATAAAAGTAAATCTAGTAGACCATCTTTATCATAATCTAAAAACGTAGCGTGTCTGGTTCGTTGAGAATCTGCAATACCATATTTAGTCGCAGATTCTATAAAAGTTCCATCTCCATTATTAATATACAATAAATTAGTTCTCCATTCTGGTTTATCATCATAGAGTTCTCTACTTACATAAACATCAACATATCCATCATTATTAACATCTGCAATAGTTACTCCTGTAGACCAACCACCATCATCTTTTACTCCTACTTGTTGGGTTACATCTTTAAAAACAAGATTTCCTTGATTAAAATATACTTTATCAGGGACCATATTTCCTGCAAAATATAAATCCTGTAAGCCATCATTATTAAAATCGCCAACTCCAACTCCAGCACCTCCATAAAAATTAGCATATTTCAATATATTTCTTTCTTTGGTATCTTTTATCGTATTTGAAAAAGTCACTCCACTATGAGAAGAATCTAGTATCGAGAATCTTTTCTGTATACTATTATCTTTCACTTCTTTTTTCCCATAAAAAAGAAGAAACACTATTATAATAACAGGTACACAATACAAGTATAAATTACCATTTTTCATTTCATCATAAGTATATTTCTCAAAAAATGAAGGGGAAATTAATTTCCCCTTCATCGATTTTGGGCGACAAAAGGGTTCAAAAAAAACACATAAACTATTCTTTATCCCACCACACTCTTGTGGTTAATACATCTGGCCCTTGTCTTGATATTGCTGCGTTGTAATTTTCGGTATTATTACTTTGTTCACTAACAGCGTATGTTAATCTTCTAGGTATTGTTCCATTGGTAACATTTCCAGGGTAATTAACCGGAGTTAATACGGGATACCCTGTTCTTCTCCAGTTTGCAAATGCTTCATATTCATTTAAAAATGTTGCTGCCCAATATTGTGTATTGATTTGCTCTAAGGCATTGGCCACAACAAAAGGATTATCAATTAAATATTGATCTATATCTGCATCTGCAATTGCTCCTGCTGTACCATATAATTCTAACATTTTCATAGCTGCTCTTACTCCTGCATTATAATGGGATTCGGGATCACCTCCTGCAAGACCCCATCGATGTGCTGCTTCTGCTAACATAAATTCAACTTCTGCATAAGTTTGGAAAAACATTGGGGCATCTTCTCCTGTAATAATATTTCTATTAGGTTCTGTATAAGCATCTGTGTCTTCTTCTCCTGTTAATGCCATTAGCAAGCTAGCATCTAATCCATTAGGTAGTCCTTTTTGGTCTGCCGGATCTGTACTTTCATCACTTCTTCGTGCTCCAAGAATTGGTAATCTCGGGTCTCCGGTTAAGAAATCTACAAATGTTTTACTCAAACGAGGGTTTCCATCTGCAGTAAAAACCTCTCCGATTCCATTTTTGTTAATACCTTCGGGACCTGTTGTATGCTGAATATAAGCGATATCAGCATTAGATGTCATAACACCTCCTGCAATAGCCTTTGTGACCCATTCTTGAGAAGCTGCAGGGTCTGCTTTAATCAATCGTAATCCTAAACGTAACATCATAGAATAAGCAAATTTTTTCCACTTTTCCTGATCCCCGTTAAACATTAAATCTCCTGATCCAAAACCTGAAGTACCAGTGCCCAAAGCAGCAGCAGACTCTTCCAGTTCTTTTAACATATCAGCATAAATTTCACTTTGCGCATCATATTTTGGTTTCAGTATTCCTTCTAAAAAAGCTTTACCAGCTTCACTATATGGAATATCTCCGTGCAAATCTGTTAATCGATGAAATACAAAAACACGCTGTATCCTGGTGATCGCTTTCATCTCTTCGGGATGTCCTTCCTCTTCTAATTGGATTAACATATCTTCTAATGTTTTTACAGCATTCCCATAAATCCTGTCAATCATTGAAGAGGCATACCCTTCGTTTAAAGTGTATTTATCTCCAGCCCAGTAACTCGCAGTTGTAGACATATGCTGCATCATGGTAGAGCAGTAAATTAGGTTTGCTCTCCAATTCTCATATCTTTCTCCAGATGTGTATAGTTGTGTAGCAGATAATTTATTTACTACACTTACTTGTGTTGGCTTAGTAGGGTCAACATTTAATTCCTCAAAACCTTGATCACATGAACCCAATAGTATTGTCAAGAATATTATATAAATTGATTTTTTCATGATTCTTTTTTTTAAAACTTTAAATTCACATTTAATCCGTAGCTTCTGGTAGAAGGAAGTCCAAAATATTCAAGACCTTGTGCATTACCTACATTATAAGCACTTTCTGGATCTATATTATCTACTGTTCGCATGATATAGAATAGGTTAGAACCTATCACAGAAATCGTAGCACTATCTAAAAAAGTATTATCTAGCAACTTATCAGGAAAACTATATCCTAAACTCAATTGTCTGAATTTTATATAATCTGAATCCTCAACAAATTCTTCTGCTATTTGACTAATTCTACCGTAATAGGTTTGTAAATCCTCTGGAGCCACTGTGGTGGTAAATTGCTCTCCGGTTTCTGCATTTACACCTGTAACGGTCAATCCATTTTCTCTACCAGCCAGAGTACCTTTATGTAATCCGTTTCCATAAGTAACTGTATTAGTTCCGGAAAAAATCTGCCCACCGAACTTACCATCGATCAAAAAGTTCAATATTAGATTCTTATAGGTAATTGTATTTGTAAACCCTAGTGTTAAAGGAGGAACTCCTTCTCCAAGAATTTTTCGCTCTCCTCTTTGTGCTAGTGGAACACCATCACCATCAATTTCATACACTATGTTTCCATTATCATCTCTCACATAGGATACGCCAAAAATGGTTCCATATGCTTCTCCTACGATTTGTTTGATTTCGACATTTCTCGATCTGGGTTCTCCCAGGCTAATTTCTCCATCATCCTTGTTGGTTGCTATTACTTTTCCTGAGTTATGGGCTCCATTGATACTAGTTTCCCAACTAAAATTTTCCGTTTTTATAGGTGTTCCTGATATTAAAAATTCAATTCCTTTATTTTCTACTTCTCCAATATTTGCCAAAGCTCTTGAATATCCTGAAAATACAGAAGTACCTACCGGAACTATATCATTAGTTGTTTTATTATTATAATATGCAATATCAAATGACAGTCTATTATTAAAGAATCTTGCGTCTAGACCTACTTCAAATTCACTTTTATTAAATGCTACCAGATTAGCATTTGGCACCTGATCTCCTGCTATGGCTCCCAGAGGTTGTCCCTGATGCCCTTGTCCAAAAATCTCATATGTCAAGGCCAATTGATATGGATCTTGTGCTCCTCCTGCTACTTTTGAATACCCTGCTCTTAGCTTTAAGAAATTAATTTTTTCGGGTAACTCTAATGCTTCCGATAAGATAAAACTTGCACTTACAGAAGAATAGAAATCATCATTTGGAGTTGTTTTTCCTGGAAATGACAATGTAGAAAACCAATCATTTCTTCCTGTAAAAGTTAAGTAAGCAAAGCTATCGTAAGAGAATTCAACAGATCCATATAACGATCCTATTTTCCGTTTTCCATTACCAGGATTGTCCCTGTTGGCCCCAAAAATATTTTCCGAGGATTGATTAACAGTATTCCCAAATTGCTCTAATCCTGGTACTATAAAATCATTACCTCTAAGTATTTTTGTTTCCTGAGAGACACTATTCCCATTTGCCCCGATAAAAATATTTGTAGCTAACCTGTCTGTTATATTTTTTTCTACTCCAAGTATTAAATCTGCATCAATTTGACTATATCTAATTTCTCTCTCTTCTATACCTCCTAATGGTTTATATGCGGTTCCGAAAGGCTCTACTGCAGTTCTTCTAATTGTGTAGTGATCTACTCCTGCTCTACCAGAAACATAGAACCAATCAAGAATATCATATCGTAACGATGTAGAAGCTATAATTCTATTTTTTGTGTCTTCATTTCTAAAATTATAAGCGGCAAAGTATGGGTTTTGAGAAAACGTATTTGACGAATATTGTCGTTCTGTTAAATCTTCATTTGCTCCTGGATTCATAAACCTAACATCTACATTTGGAGATAAATTAGATACTGTAAAGTTTCCATTTCCTGGGGCATCAGACAAACGAGGCCTATTCATTACTTTCTCTACAACATACTTTACATTTACCTGAGTCGTAAGTTTTTCAGCCATAACCGCACCAGAATTCAATGAAAACGTTTTTCTATTCAATCCAGAATTTGGAGTGATATCATTATTAGACAGATCAGAAGCAGAAAATCTATAATTGAAATTATCTCCTCCATTTGTTAATGCTACAGAATTAATATATGTCGTTCCTGTTCTGTAAAAGTGATCCAAATTACTACCGACATACGAATATGGTCTAGATACACCATCCCATTGTATAACACTAGAACCATCTAATCGTTCTCCCCATGAAGATAGACCTACATCCAATGCCTCTTCCTGATTTACTGGTTTTGTTGCTCGCCTACCCTGGCCATATTCGGTCTGAAAATCCTGTAATGAGGTATCTACTTTATCAAATGTTACAGAGCTACTGATTTCTACTCCAAAACCTTTTTGCTCTTTCCCTGATTTTGTTGTCACTATAATAACTCCTCCTGCAGCTCTCGAGCCATATAAAGCTGAAGCAGCTCCTCCTTTTAATACACTTACAGATTCAATATCGTCGGGATTGATACTAGAAATACCGTCTCCTCCATCCGAACCTCCCCATAAACCAGCAGATCCATTATTATTATTACTAATCGGAATACCATCAACAACGTATAAAGGTTGATTATTTCCAGTTAATGAACTTGAACCTCGAATGATTACTCTACTCGAACCGGCTGCACCTGTTGAATTTTGAGTAACATTAACTCCGGCAACCTTTCCTTGTAATGAATTAACTGCATTGGTCAATTTAATTGTAGATAACTCTTCTCCTCCAACTTCGGTTAAAGAATACCCTAGAGCTTTAGTGGTTTTCTTTATTCCTAAAGCTGTTACTACTACTTCTCCTAGTTGTTCAGAATCTGTGGCTAATGTTACGTTTATATTTGCTTTCCCATTTATAGCAATTTCTTTTCCTTCAAATCCAAGAGAAGAAAATATTAGAATACCCGATGAGTCTGAAACTACAACAGTATAATTTCCATCAAAATCTGTTGATGTACCATTAGATGTTCCTTTTTCAATTACATTCACCCCAACCAGAGGTATCCCGTCTTCACCCGTTACAATACCAGAAACGGTTTTTTTATTTTGCGCTAATGTTACACTACTTGATAAACACAACACAATTGTTAAAAAAATCAGTAATTTATCAATCATACTATCTTCTTTTAGTTAATTTATTTCTATATCGACAGTACAAATGTTACTCTAATGTTAATTTTTTATATAAATTTTTCGATCAATGACAACTCAAAAAGGTTAAATAACATCGAATTGATTTATAAAAGAAGTGGCTTAACACGGCATGTTTTTTAAAAATAATAGCGCCAAACAAGTTACTTTATTCGTTAATCTTTACTACAAAAGCGAGTGTATTCAAAAGTTTGGTTTTCATTTTTTTGGGAATGTCTATTTCTATGGTATTACCTTTCCTTATCCATTTTAAAGGAATATCGAACCCAAGTAGTTTTAGTTTCGCTTTATCTGAAGGTACATATCCAGAGAATATAATTTTGGAAGGTATCTCGGTTTTAGTCTCTTCTATTAGGTAGATGAGGTAGACTGTTCCATCTCTTTTCTTTGTGATGCAAATGTTCTCAAATTTGTAGGGAGGTATAGATCTTGTATTGTAAATGGCTTCATTATTTACGTTCATCCATTTGCCAATTTCTTCAAGTAGTGTATAAACACCTTCATCCCATTCTCCCATAGCATTGGGAGCTATATTTAATAATAGATTTCCTCCTTTTGCTACAATATTTACCAATGTATGTATTGCTTCTCTCCCTGTCATATATTTTGCATCTGGTGTCCAGGACCACCCACCACCCGATATGATACAAGACTCCCATGGGTATGGAAGTGGACTTTTAGGAACTCTATTCTCGGGAGTCAAATAATTTTGGTTTTTTCCGTGAACAGCCCGATCAACAACTATTAATCCAGGTTGTTTTTTTCTGGCTTTAACCACTAGTTCGTCCATTTTGATATCCTGATTTACTATACGATGTTTTAAGTAGCCATTTTTTTTATTGACTAATTGTTTGTCGTACCAACTTGTAATTTCTGATTTTGAGGTTTTAGCTACCCATCCACCATCTAGCCACAAAATATCTACTTTTCCATAGTCTGTAAGCAATTCTAAAATTTGATTATGTGTAAAATCAATATACTTGCTCCATTTTTTGGGATATGCTTCGGGCTCATAATTTACATTTCTGTCTTTTGGCGGAAAATATGGATCCCAATAATTCTCATGGTTCCAATCTGGTTTTGAAAAATAAGCTCCCGTCCAGAATGTCTCTTTTCTAAAAGCATCAAAAATCTCCCTGGTAATATTAGCTTTAGGGTTTTTACAAAAAGGAGTTTTAGAATCTGTTATTTTATAATTGGTATACTTCGAGTCAAACATTGAGAAGCCGTCATGATGTTTTGTAGTAAAAATCACATATTTCATCCCCGCATTCTTAGCTGCTTTTGCCCACTTCTCAGGATCGAAATTAATAGGGTTAAATGTTTCTTTTAGTCCTTCGTATTCTTTTTTATAACTATTGTAATTATTGGGATTAGTTCCTTTTTTACGCTCACACCATTCATATTCTTCAGGGCATAACGACCATGATTCTACAATTCCCCATTGACTGTATGTTCCCCAATGCATTAGCAGTCCAAATTTGAGGTCTTGCCATTCTTCCAGTTTTTTAAGCACTACAGTATCTGTTTCAGGAACATAACGTTCTTCCTCATAAATCACTTGAGCCATGCTATTCTGTACAAAAATCAAAACTACCCAAACTACTAAAAAACTTGAATTAATATCTTTCATGTATTAGAATTTATAATAAATGGTCAATCTTATTTATTTCAAAATAAACTGCAGTCTTCCTCGATTAATTAATTCCTGATGTGAGATAAAATAACTCTCATGTGCTTTTTCATTCACCAATATGGTATTAATAAAAGCTTCTTTTTTGGGAGTATTAGAAGTGATTACGATCTTATCATTGTTATAATATTCTCTATTTAAATGAATTGTGATTTTATCAAATTTTGGAGTACAAAACGTATATATCGGTTGCGCTGGTGAAACTGGGTATATCCCTATCATCGAAAATATAGCCCAGGCAGACATAGTACCTGTATCATCATTTCCTGGTAACCCACCAGGAGTATTTTTATAATACGTTTCTAAGAGCTCATTAACTGTTTTTTGTGTTTTCCATTCTTCTCCTCTTATATAATTAAACAAAAAAGGGTATGCTATATCTGGCTCATTTGCCATGTCGTATTGCTTATTGTCAAAAACTTTCTGTAATTGCTCTAAAAATGGTTGATCACCCCCCATAAGTTTTTTTAATCCAGAGATATCGTGTGGAACCATAAAAGTATATTGCCATGCATTTCCTTCTATAAACCCAGGGTTTTTTACAAAATTAGCCCCTGTATCAGGATTATAAGGCGCTAACCAGCTTCCATCATCATTTTTAGGTCGTAATAAATTGAATTCTTTATCAAATAGATTCTTGTATGTTAATGATCTTTTTGAAAAACGCAGGTAATCTTCTTCTTTTCCCAGTTCTTTGGCTAGCTGTGCTATGGCAAAATCTGTGATATTATATTCTTGTGTTGTAGATACCGATCCGCTATTCGTTGTTTTTGTGGTAAGATATCCCTTTTCGATATAATCTTTGATACCGGGACGCAGTGGGTTATCATCCAATTGATCTGCACTTTTGAGCATAGCTTCATATGCTTTTTCAATATTAAAATCCTTAATTCCTTTTAGATAAGTATCTGCAATAATAATTCCTGCCGGATCTCCAACCATGGTTGTTGTTTCTGTTGCATTTAACTCCCACTTAGGCAGCCATCCTGTTTCATCATAAATCTGCAACATGCTCTTGATCATATCTGATTGTTGTTTTGGATATACTAGACTCATCAATTGATGTAAATTTCGATAGGTATCCCAAAGTGAAAAAACAGTATATCGCGTTCCTTCTGTTTTTAAAGTCTCCCTGGTTTTCATTTTAGGGTATTCTCCATTTACATCATTCAGAGTATTTGGATGTATAAGCGTATGATATAGGGCTGTATAGAATTTTACTTTATCCTCTTTTTTTCCTCCTTCTACTTCAATTTTTGACAAGTATTGATTCCAGTTTTCCCTGGTTTCTTGTCTAATTTGATCAAAAGTCTTATCTGAAGTTTCTTTTTCCAGGTTTTCTCTGGCATTCGCTATACTTACATACGAGATTCCTACTTTCATTTCTATCTGTGTTGGGGCTTCAAAATGATATTTCATATACCCTCCAATACTATCTCCTACTACTTCTTTTGTGTATCCTTTCTTTATTCTTTCTTTTCCATTATACCCCATCCACTGCGCTTCAACCCCCTTGTATTTCTTTGGTTTTTTCCATACTCCAAATTCATCTGCTGGTCTAGAAAATCGAGCTACAAAATACACTGGATATGCTTCTTCTGGTTTATAATAACAAAATGACCCTACAGTACGTATTCCTTCTATTTCTGTTGAAGATACTATTTTGATCATTCCACCTTGTTCATTGGTAAGCCCTAATCCCAAATTGAGTATTATATTAGATTCTCCCTTTGGAAAAGTATATTTGCTTACCCCTGTTCTGGTCGTAGCTGTTGTCTCTACTTTAATAGTATACTTATCCAGCATATTAGAATAATAGCCTACTTCTGCAATTTCATTAGAATAAGTACTACCATATAAAGAATGATCAGTTTTAATTGCTCCTGTGGTTGGCATTGTGAGAATCACACCCAATTCAGGGCATCCTACTCCGCTAAGATTTACGTGACTAAAACCTGTTAAATACTTATTTTCGTGAACATAAGGTGTAGAAAACCAACGGCTATCTTTTTCTAAAGGAAGATTTTGTTTTCCTGCTACATTAAAAGGGGATACACTTGCCATTCCTCGTACAGCAATTGGCCCCGGATTGGTTGTTCCAAAATTTGAGGTTCCGATAAACGGGTTTACATACTTTGTCACATCAATTGACAGTTTTTCAGTACTATTATTTTCTGTTGTTTTTTCTACTTTAGTTTCCTTTTGACAAGAGAAAAACAATAGGGTAATTATTATCCATAGTTTCAAAAAATATATCTTTTTAAAAATAATACTATTCATCTTCTCTTATTTTTATGTAATACCTAAAGGTCTATTTTAAATTAATCTATTCCTTACTTAAAGAATAGGGAACTTCTTCATTTGAGTTGGCCCAATCTTTATTTGGAGTATTGGTCATTTTGAAATCTAAACGGCCTCCCTGCTGAATTACTTCATAATCCAAATAACTATTATGATATGTTTCTCCGTTTAACAAAGCTGATTGGATGTAAACATTCTCCTGATTATTTTCTGGAGCATTAATTACAAATTCATTTCCATTTTCTAATGTAATTGTAGCTTTCTTAAACAATGGACTTCCTATTACATATTGATTCACTCCCGGAGTAACCGGATAAAACCCTAAAGCACTAAAAACATACCAGGCAGAGGTTTGACCATTATCCTCATCTCCACAGTATCCATCTGGTGTTGCAGAATACAGTTTAGTTAATACTTCTCGTATTTTTTCCTGAGTTTTATACGCAACATTAGCATAATTATAGAGGTAAATCATATGCTGGATAGGTTGATTTCCGTGGGCATAGTTTCCCATATTTACAATTTGCATTTCTCTAATTTCATGGATTGTAAATCCATAGTAGGAAGCATCGAATTCTGGCGGCATATTAAACACATGATCCAATTGCTTTTCGAATTCAGGTTTCCCTCCCATCAATTGAATCAGACCTTCTATATCATGAAAAACAGACCATGTATAATGCAAACTATTGCCCTCGGTAAAGGCATCTCCCCATTTTAAAGGGTTAAAAGGGGATTGAAAACTACCATCTTCGTTCTTACCTCTCATTAATTTAGTAGTAGGGTCAAACAAATTTTTATAGTTTTTAGATCGCTCATAGAATGTTTTTGCGATCTCTTTTTTTCCTAGTTTTTCTGCCATTTTAGCAATGGTAAAATCTGCATATGCATATTCTAATGTTCTTGCTGCATTTTCGTTGATATTAACATCATAAGGGACATATCCCAATTTGTTATAATAATCAATCCCTTCTCTTCCTACAGAACGTATTTCTTTACCATTAGATAAGGGACGCCCTTCCGATGTTGTTGCATTTTTGAGGATCGCTTCGAATAAGGTTTCTACATCCATATTAGGAATTTCTTTTAAAAATGCGTCTGCTATTATGGGTGCAGAGTTAGAACCAATCATGCAATCTCTATGTCCCGGACTAGCCCATTCGGGGAGCCACCCTGATTCTTTATAGGTATTTGCTAACCCTTCCATTATCTGGCTATTCAATTCGGGATACATCATGTTGAAAAAAGGAAATACTGCTCTGAAAGTATCCCAAAACCCATTATCTGTAAACATATAACCTGGCAACACTTTCCCATTATATGGGCTATAATGTACTACTTCATTCTTTTCATTGAATTCATAGAACTTCCTTGGAAAGAGCAATACCCTATATAGACAGGAATAAAAAGTTTTGATATGATCAGAATTATCATCTTCGATCTTAATTTTACGTAATTCTTTTTCCCAGGCTTTTTTTGCCTTTATTTGAGTTTGTTGGAATGTATCGTTTCCTACTTCTCTGTTTAAATTTAATTGTGCTTGTTCTGGGCTAATAAAGGATGATGCTACTTTTACATGTACCGTTTCTCCTTTTTTAGTTTCAAAACCTATGATGGCCCCTACATGCTCTCCTTCATTTTCTTTTGAATTTTCTACCAATTTCCAATCCTCTCCCCAGGTATGATTGATGTTAAAATCTTTATCAAACTCTGCTACAAAATAATTATGAAAATTATCTGGAACCCCTCCACTATTATTTCTACAATATCCTATTATCTTACGTTCTTCTGGGATAATTTTTACCATAGAACCTTTAAAAAAGGCATCCAACATAATATAGGATTGATCTGCTTTGGGGAAAGTGAATTTAAAATGTGCTGCTCTTTCGGTAGGTGCAACCTCTGCCACCACATCATAATCTGCCAAATATACCTTATAGTAATATGGTTTTACGGTTTCTGCTTTATGAGAAAACCATGAGGCTCTTTCATCTTCTTTATACTTAAGATCTCCGGTTATGGCCATTACTGAAAATGCTGCATAATCATTGATCCAGGGACTTGGCTGATGCGTCTGTTTTATTCCTCTTAATTTATTCTCATCATATTTATAGGTCCATCCATCGCCCATTTTTGAAGTCATGGGTGTCCAGAAATTCATTGCCCAAGGAGTAGCAATTGCAGGGTAGGTATTACCATTAGATAAGTCAAAAGCTGAGTCAGTTCCCATTAATGGGTTCACATAATCTACCAAACTCTGTACTAGAACGGTTTCTTTACTTTCTGTCTTTTCTATATTTTGTTCTTTACAAGATAGTATTGATATCACTATCAGGCAACTCCATATTCGTCTAGCTTTCATCTTTTATTTTTTTTATATATTAATCTGCTATATCATCTATTGTTAATTTAACTCTACAGCATTTCCATGACCTCGATACAGTTTTAATTCTCCTTCTAATTCTACTTCCAAAACAGTTACATAGGTATCTAAGTTTTCTTTTTTAGGAACTTCTATTCTTACAATTCCCGGAATATTGTTCCAGGATGCTCCTCCGTTTCGAACAAAAGTTAATTCTTGATTTTTTCCGACTACTTTAATTGATTTTATTTTATTCTGAATTCCTTTTAAAGAGATATAGTTTTTTGGCTCATTAAACAGACATAAATACAATTTTGTAGTATCCTTACTTAGGAGTGTGGGGCCATAAAAATGACCATATGGCAATCCTGCTTTAGTGTCAAAAACAACTTTTTTATGGGTATTAATCCAGTTTCCCAGTACTTCTAATCGTTCTTCTTGTTTTTTAGGAATTGTTCCGTCTGGTTTCATTCCAATATTAAGCAGTAAGTTTCCTCCTGTGGCTATTACCTCAACAAAAGTTCTGATAATCTGCGAAAATGGCTTGTAGTTCGTATCGGAAGGAAAATACCCCCAATTATCATTCATGGTCATACAAAATTCCCATGGACCTTTTGGCCTTACCACAGGAATTCCTTGTTCTGGAGTACTATAATCTCCATATGTTTTTAATCTAGAATTCACAATGGTTTTAGGGTTCCAGGATAGTAATGAGTCTTTTAAGGATTGTGCTCTCCATTCTTCACTTGATTTTTCCCAATCTCCATCAAACCAATACAAATCGGGTTGATATCGATTACTGAGTTCTTTTAATTGTCCTTTATAAAATCTAACAAAACGTTCCCATCTTGTTAAATTCTCCAATCCTTTTTGAGGGTAGTCATTTTTAGTGTCTGGTCTGGGAAATACAACATCATAATCTGGATGCGACCAATCACATAAAGAATAGTATAATCCTACTTTTAATCCTTCTTTTCGTAGTGCTTCGACATATGGCCCTATCAAATCTCTATTTGCAGGTGTTTTTTCTTTAACATTTAGAGTACTGTATTGGGTGTCCCACAGAGAAACTCCATCATGATGTTTGGTCGTCATTACAGCATATTTTGCTCCTATTTTTTTAAACAGTTTAGCCCATTTTATCGGATCATAATGTTTTGCAGTAAACCCTTCGCCTTGTTTCATATATTCTTCATAGGAGATTTTTTTATGGTATAAGGACCATGATTCTGCTATTCCATTTACACCATAATATCCCCAGTGGATGAATATACCCAGTTTGGCATCTTCAAACCAGGATAATCGCTCATCTTCCGTCGGTTTTTCGTTTTGCGCAACCATCAAATTTCCAATACTCAACAAAACAAGCATGCAAATTGTTCTTATGTATTTCATCTGATTTATTTTAAACTAATATCTATCAGTTAATTAAAATTTCATCTACAAATAACCAGGTATCTCCTCCTCTTGGGTTTTCTTTTAAGTTTCTTATTTTCACTTTAATAAATCTTGCTGTATGCTCTTCAACATTAACTTTGAAATCTTTTAATTCAATAGTAGCATTATCAGCATAGGATCGTTTTACTTCTCCTACTTTTTTAAAATCTTTTCTATCTATTCCTGTAAATACTTCTATTGCAACCGGAAAATATATTCCCGGGCCTTGATGTTCCATTGATCCAACAATTACCTGATTTATGGTATCTTCTTTTTTAAGATCTATGATAATTTCCATATCATCCTTTAACCATGCTTGCCATTGCCCATCCTGAAAATTTTTGGTTCCTCTTAAGGTATTTACTAATGTAGATTTTCCTGTTCCCGTATATCGATCACTATAAGGAATAGTATATGCTACAGTACTGGCTACTCCTTTATGAAATACAATAGTGTCCTGAAATACTTTACCAATCGGTTTGTTCTCTTTAAATATTGACGCTTTAACTATTGTGGTCTGGTCTAATACAATAGGATCCATATATTTAACAGGAGTATCCTCTAGTCTACTATCGTTTAACGCATATCGTATATCTGCATCAGTATATTCGCTTTGTAGTGTTAATGAAACTGATTTCTTTTCTAAATTTGTCTCGACTTCTGGTCGTATTAGATACGAGCTTTTTGCATAGTTAATTCCTAAAAATTCATACCGTTGAAACATATTGATCATTCTATTTGAAAAATCATCCCAATCTTTCTGGTTTTTGGCGCTCCATACCGCTTCTGATAAGGCAGCTAATCTTGGGTAAATCATATACTGGGAGTGTTCTTTTGTAGGGATATACTCTGACCATAAGTTTGCTTGTCCACCAAGCACATGCTCAGCTTCTTCTGCAGTCATTGAATCTACTATAGGATCAAATTGATATACTTTACTTAATGGTGTATATCCGCCTATTGCCAAAGGTTCTTCATTTTGTGGTCCTTGGTAATGATCAAAATAGCAATGAGTTCCGGGTGTCATAACCACATCATGTCCTTGCGCTGCGGCTTCTAGTCCACCTTTTACGCCTCTCCAACTCATCACAGTTGCATCTGGAGCTAATCCTCCTTCTAAAATCTCATCCCAACCTACTAATTTTTTTCCATGAGAGTTTATAAATTTCTCCATTCGTTTTACAAAATAACTTTGTAATTCTTCTTCATTTTGTAATCCTTCTTCTGCTATTCGTTTCTGGCAGTGCTGGCATTTCTTCCAATTGGTTTTGGTCGCTTCATCTCCCCCTATATGTATATATTTTGAAGGAAATATTTCCATAACCTCGACTAATACATCTTCTAAAAAAGTAAACGTACTTTCTTTTCCTGCGCAGTATATATCTGTAATTGGCCAAACTCCACCAGAAGGCACTCCTATTGGTTTTTCAAAACATGATAAATGTGGGTATGCTGCAATCGCACTAGATATGTGAGCGGGCATTTCTATTTCGGGTATAACCTCTACATTTCTAGATTGTGCATAGGTAACTATTTCTTTTAATTCTTCTTGAGTTAAAAAACCTCCATAAGTCCCTTTATCTTCTGGTTTTACAGGTAGTCTGGCATTCCAATGTAAGCTCTCCTGATCTACTCTCCATGCTCCTACCTTTGTAAGTTTTGGGTATTTTTTTATTTCTATTCGCCACCCCTGATCATCAACCAGATGCAGATGTAACACATTCATCTTATGCATAGCTAAACCATCAATTACCTCCTTGATGTATTCTTTATCAAAAAAATGACGAGAAATATCCAACATTAAGCCCCTCCACTTAAATCGGGGACCGTCTTTAATTTCTACATTCGGAATTTCCCAGGTTCTATTTTCTAATTTAGTTTTGCTGTCTATCTTGGGAGGTAGCAATTGACGTATTGTTTGTATTGCATATGAAAAACCTGATGGGCTACTTGCCGTAATTTCTATATGATTATTATCTACTTTAAGATCATATGTTTCTGGTTTACTGGTTTTGTCAATCGTAAAGGCTACATAATTCTTTTTTGGCTGTTCTTCTGTTATTATTAAATCCCATCCTGCTACTGTTTTAAAATTATCTTTTAAGACATGAATTGGTTCTTTGGATATGTCATTTGAAATAAAAAACTTAGTATTTTCATTAAATTCGAATACTCCAGGATTAATTTTAACCATCTCCGGCTTAGGAATGATTTTAATATCCTCTTCTGTATATATTCTCTTTTCATTGGTTTTACAACCTAATACCAATAGAATGGTGATGAATATTGTGAGTTGTTTCATCATAATATGGTTTTTGTGTTGATTTAATCTGAACACCTTGTTATACTTATTTTTGATAGACCTAAGCTAGTATTATCTATAAAACCACCTTCATTTCTAGTTTTCCCAAGCCATTTTAAACGCTGCATCTTCTAGTCTGTTTCCTTTCTCTATATCATTTATAGCATAATTAAAGCCTGATCTTAAGCTATAGCCTCCGTATTCTCCATTTTTATTTAAAGCTATGAATCCCACCTGAAGGTATTCCATATCTTTATGGTTCTTATGTTTATTATAGATTCGTTCTACGATTTCTTTACAAGCTTCGGCAGGAGATTTTCCCTGACGCATTAATTCTACAACCATGGCACTTCCTGCTGTACGAATAACAGCTTCTCCTAAGCCGGTCGCTGCTGCTGCTCCAACCTCATTATCCAGAAATAATCCGGCTCCAATTATTGGAGAATCTCCCACTCTTCCATGCATTTTCCAGGCTGCACCGCTGGTTGTACAAGCTCCTGATATATTTCCATCCTCATCTAAAGCCAGCATACTTATCGTATCATGGTTTTCGATATTTATTACGGGTTTATAATTAGATTTCTGTAACCATTCTTCGTACGCTTTTTTGGTTTCTGGAGTTAATAAATTTTCTTTTTCAAATCCCTGGTTTAAAGCAAATTGCAATGCTCCCTGACCAGTTAACATAACATGGGGTGTTTCCTCCATTACTTTTCGAGCTACAGAAATAGGGTGTTTGATATGTTGTAAAAAGGATACGGCTCCGCAATTGCTATTATGATCCATTATACAAGCATCCAAAGTAACATTACCTTCTCTATCAGGAAATCCTCCTATCCCAACACTTTGATTTTTTGGATCTGCTTCTGTTACTCGTACTCCTTGTTCTACTGCATCCAATGCATTGCCTCCTTTACTTAATATTTTCCATGCCTCGTCATTGGCTGCAATGCCATGATTCCAGGTAGAAATAACAATGGGCTTTACACTCTTTTTAATTTCTTTTTCTTCTTTAATAACAGCTGTTACCTCTTCTTTTTCATTTGTTTTACAACCAAAAGTTGTTAGTATTAAAAAAAGTGATACGTAGCAATACTTAGTGTTAATTTTCATCTGTTCTTTTTTTATTGTTCTTTTAATTGTCAGATGGAATTCACCATTGATCATATCGGTTGGTATTAACCTAATAATTATGGCTCATTTCATAATCAATATATTTTATTTACTTCTGGTAATGATGAGTTTTTAAAGGCTTCGTCATTTGGAGAATTACTCATTTCAAATTCGAGAAATCCTCCATTTACAATTTCTTTATGTGTTATGTACATACGGTTAAGTGGTTCTCCATTTAATCGTATGCTCTTGATATATGTATTCTCTTTAGATAGGTTTTTAGCCGTGATCAAAAATGTTTTTCCGTCTGATAGATGTATTTCGGTTTCTTTAAATATTGGTGCTGTAATATGATATACTCCTTGCGCCGGGTTTACAGGATAAATCCCAAGAGAACTAAATATGTACCAGGATGACATCTGCCCGCAATCTTCATTCCCGCAATGTCCATTGGGTTCATTTTTGTATTGCCCTTCTAAAATTTTGTGAGTTAATTTTTGTGTTTTTGAAGGTTGATTTACGTAATTATACAGATATGCTACATGATGACTTGGTTCATTACCATGTGCATATTGCCCAATCATTCCTGTACTAAAAATAGGTAGTTTATCTCCTGGTTTGGGGTCATAAGAAAACATTGAATCCAATTTTTGGATAAATCGCTCTTTTCCTCCTGTATTTTTTATCAACCCTTCTATATGTTGAGGTACAAACCAGTAATATTGCCAGGCATTACTTTCACAATAAAAAGGTGTATATTCTTTTGGTTTAAAAGGAACTACAAATTCTCCCAGCGTGTCTTTGGGTTGAATCCAGTTATTCTTATGGTTATACAATTTTTTCCAGTTCTCAGAACGTTTCATAAAATATATATAATCCTCTTCTTTACCCAGGTCTTTTGCAAACATAGCGATACACCAGTCATCATAGGCATATTCAAGAGTTTTAGAAACAGACCAATTTTCATGATGCTCTCCTATCGGGATATACCCTAAACGCTTATAAATATCTATTTGCCTATCCTCTACCATAGCACTTTCCTTACACGCTTTGTAAGCAAATTCGGCATCAAATTGAAAACCTTTAAAATATGCATCAACTATAACCGGAACGGCATGATACCCTATCATCATATTGGTTTCATTTCCTTGCATAGACCATACAGGTAATACTCCAGTTTCTCTATAATGAGCCAGTATAGATTGGATCATATCAGGAACTCTTTCTTGCTGAATTATTGTATATAAAGGATGTGCTGCTCTAAAGGTGTCCCATAACGAAAATGTATCATAGCGATTAAACCCTTTGGCATTTACAATAGAATCGTTAGCTCCTTTATAATTTCCGTTAGGATCACTTAATAATGTTGGGGCCAACATAGATTGATACATCATTGTATAAAAAATACTCTTCTTATCATCATCTGCAGTTGTAATTTGAATCTTTTGTAATTCACGTTCCCAAATGGCTTGTGCTTTTCTAACATAGTGATCAAAATCGAAGTCAGGAGCTTCTGTATTTAATGATTCTTGGGCCCCTTTAATACTAGCTGTAGACAACCCGGTTTTAATAGTAACCTGTTCATTTTCTTCTGTATTATAATGCAGTATAATTTTTGTATTTGTTCCTTGAACAGGAAGTGTAGTTAGCTTTTCATCTTTAAATACCTGATATGTTGTAAAAGGCTTTGAAAACTGCATTACAAAATAGACTCGTTGATCTTTTGCCCACCCGGTAGACATTCGATATCCCTGAATTGTTTTGTCATTTACTTTTTCTATGTAAGTATCTGTAGGTTTATCCCAGTTTATAGCATATCCCAGATCCACATGTATTGCAGTTGCAGTATCTTTAGGAAAGGTATATCTATGTATACCTACTCTATTGGTTGCTGTAAGTTCTGCTTTAATCCCATAATCCAATAAATCTACGGTATAATATCCTGGTGTAGCAAATTCTTTAGCATGACTATATGTAGAGAATGGTTTATAATTGTTTTCTTTTATTTTTTTTGAAAACCTGCTATTGGTGGGCATTACCAAAATATCATATAAATCTCCTGCTCCGGTCCCGGTAAGATGTGTATGAGAAAAACCACTAATGATAGAATCTTTATAGTAATATCCTGCAATTCTATCCCATCCAGGAATTCCTATATCCGGACTTAACTGTACCATCCCAAATGGAAGTGTTGCTCCTGGATATGTATTACCAGGACCATCTGTTCCTATAAATGTATTTACATAAGAAGTTAATGATTGTTTTGGTAGATTTACTGAAACCTTCTCTTGATTGCATGACCAAAACAATAGTAAAAGAACAATATGTGAATAGAATATTTTTTTCATTTTTGGTATGAATAAGATCTCACAAATTTTAAAAACTTATTAAGCTAGCACATCGGATTATTTTTTTGATTTTTTAATTACCTCTAGTTGTTCTTCTGTTATTGCATTGCCGTCAAAAAATGAAATCCCTGACGCTCCATTATCTTTTGCCAATTGTATGGCTTTTGATACATCATTTGCACTCATAGGAGGAAGATATATTCCTGTATGCAATTTAGTTTGCTTTCCTTGCAGATCATTAACTCCTTGTTTGGTAGCAAAACCAATCCAATCTACCTCTTCGTTATAAAAGTTGTGATAAATCATGGGTAATACTTCATCTACATTCCATTTATCCCATCGTTGTCTAACCATATGATCTGCCATTTCGGGATATGGAAATACGGCTGCGGTTAACTTTTTATCATATTTATGAGCAATTTCATAAGCCTCATCTACTATTCTTTTTATCTGATTTAATCTGAATTGTTTCCACTCCATATCTATTGCAATATTTTTAGCTTCTTTTGGATTTTTATGATGCTCTTGCTCAAATGTTTTTATACATACATCGCAATAACAAAAATCGAACTCTGGTAATTCTTCATCTTGTACCAAGTTATATTTTGGTAATAACCCAATCGGTAGATAGATATCTGGATATCGAATATAATCGAGATGTACACTGGTTACTCCTTCAACCTTTGCCAGTTGTTCTACTAACCCCAAAATATGTGCTCTAGATTCTTTTCTGGTAGGACATAACCACTGATAATAATCTACATATGGTCGTGTATCGTAACACGATTTACCTTCTCTACTCACAGCATACCATTCTGGATGTTGTAAAGCCGCTTCATCACCTGGTCGATTCATGGTAAACATCCAGGCATGAACTTCTAATCCTTCTTTTGTAGCTATAGGTGTTAGTTTTTTTAACACTTCGGGATCAGCCAATGTATTTATTAATACAGCGTCTATGCCATTTTCTTTGTATTTTTTAAACTCTTCTCTATATTCATCATTTGATTTTGAAGGATCCGCAGTAATCCAGGTCCAGTACTTAAATGGTGCTGTCTTCTCTTCTGAAACTTCTTCTTTTATAATTACTTCTTCTTTTTCAGTTTCGGTTTTACAACTAACACTGACTAGTATACTACATAAGAGTATAATTTTGAGCATCTTCATATTAATCTTCTTTTTGGATAATTTTACCATCTTCTTTAATAATAAACAGGTGTTTTGTATATGGGCTTACCACTGTTATATTCCAACCTGTTTGATGACTTTCTAAGGTTTTAACAACTTTATTTCCGTCAACCAACAGATCATCTGCTTCTAGTTCTTTAAAGGTTTTTGCCCAACGGGTATTCTTTTTAAAATATTCCTTTTGTTTTCTATACAATTGATACAACAATCGTTTTACTTTTTCATCTTCAGGAATTCTGAAATCATCATTCTCTTCTACTTCTTTTGAGGAAAAATATACATATCCCCAATCTTCGGGTTGGTGCATATTAATTACACCGATAGGAGACCACACCCAATTGTATTCTGGTTTAAATTTTCCGTTATCATCTCGCTTTCTTGAGTATTTATTATTCTGAAGTTCAAAATCCCAATTCACTCTGGAAAAATTTACTCTCCAAAATTTATCTTTAGGAATGTTTTTGTGATAATATGAGGTTCTAAATACTTTAAACGGAATAGCTATTTCTAGTATCCATCCTTTATCGATATCGTTTGGATTATTTATGGTTCCGTTTATTTTAACTGAAGATTTAAATCCATTCGCATCCCAATCGTTTAATACCGGGGTTCCT
Organism: Aquimarina sp. EL_43; assembly: GCF_943422735.1. Classification (NCBI taxonomy): domain Bacteria; kingdom Pseudomonadati; phylum Bacteroidota; class Flavobacteriia; order Flavobacteriales; family Flavobacteriaceae; genus Aquimarina; species Aquimarina sp. EL_43. The sequence goes on from NZ_CALSBR010000001.1 coordinate 832,545, forward strand.
TCTCTATATGGTTTTGTAATAAACAAATCCCACAATGTATTTAATGCATTAACTTCAAATTCATAATAATTATGAGTGTCGTTATCTGGATCGATAAAAATTTCGAAGTCATTATCATAAAAGATAATAGTATCCCTTTGCTTTAGATTTCCCCATACATGAGGTTCTTCCATTTCTGCTAGAAAATAGAAATACTCGTCATCCCAAAGCATTTTTACTGTAGTCTTATATTTTGGGATTTTGCTTCCTTCAATATCTATAAACAACTCGGTAGATTTTGCTTTACTCCATGAAGATTCTAGGGCAGATCCATCAATATCTATTGATTCTTTGGTATAATGTGCGACATAAGATTTTGGAGAAATTTTACTGTCATTACTTTGCCCATACACACTAATTGCATTACTAAGCACAAATACTATAACGCAAAATATTTTGTTGATTCGAGCTTGAAAAAATTTCAATTTCATTGTAAATATTTCTATAATGAATTTTCTTTAGTAAACTTAATAATTTCACTTATCCTTCCAAAAGCTAATGCAACTACAGTATCTGCGGCTCCATAATAAATAGCGACTTTATCCTGCTCTATATCTTGTAGAGTTGCACAAGGAAATATCACATTAGGGACATCTCCTATTTGTTCATAAGTCACAGAAGGTGTTAAGAGGTATGGTTTTGTCCTGTACTTTACCTTATCCGGGCTATTCTTATCCAAAATAGCAGCTCCCATAGCATATCTAAATCCATTACATGTATTTATGACTCCATGATAAAACATCAACCACCCTTCTTCTGTAAGAAAAGGAACGGATCCAGCTCCTATCTTAGTACATTGCCAGGCACTTTCCTCGAAAGGAGTTGCCTGCATTACATTTCTATGTTCTCCCCAATATTTCATATCAGGGCTATAACTAATAAATATATCACCAAAGGGAGTATGCCCGTTATCACTTGGACGGCTTAACATTGCATACTTGCCATTGATCTTTTCTGGAAATAATACTCCGTTTCTGTTGAAAGGTAAAAATGCATTTTCGCATTGAAAAAACTCTTTAAAATCAAAAGTATATGCAATTCCTATGGTAGGTCCATAATACCCATTACACCATGTAATCCAATATCTATCTTCAATAAAAGTAACGCGAGGGTCATACTTATAATCAGAAGCTATCATTTTGGTATTTCCTGCCTCCATGACAATGGGCTCTTCATTAATTTGCCAATCAATCCCGTTATGACTAAATCCTGCAAAAATATTCATCTGTACAGCTTTATTATCACATCTAAATACTCCGGCAAACCCATCATTATATGATACAACTGCACTATTGAATATGCTATTAGAAGTGGGTATAGCATCTCTAGAGATGATGGGATTTGCAGAATACCTCCAAATAGCATTAGTGCATCCTTTAGGTTTATCCTGCCATGGTATTTCTTTTTTCATCATATTTCTAGTATAAATATTACTACTTTTCAAAAAGTATTATTTTGTCTTAAGTTTATCATACCATGTTTTTTTTAATATTATCGATGTAATAATCATTAATACTATCGCGAAAGCCATACTATAATATTCTTTTATTATTAAATACATCGGAACCAAAACAAAAGTCATTTGCCAAATAATCCCTATGCAACAATTAAACATGTCTTTCCAGAAATTTTTATTAGGTAAAAAATCAGGATTTTCTTTTTGTATTGCATTAACTACAGGTTGCCACCATCCCCAGGGCTTGGTGGTTCTATAAAAGTTTTTTAACACCTCTATATCATCTTGTTTCCCTAATATGACTCCTATAAAGCACCCAATAAAAGACACCAATAAGATAACTGGAAATAGGTAAATGGCCGTTGTGTCGGGAAAAATTATAGGGACTATTGTTGCTGCAATAAGTCCTGCCAGCATTCCTCCAAAATACCCATAAGAATTAAATCTCCACCATATCCACTTTAATACATTTGCTGCTGCATATCCTCCGTACAAAGCTGAGGTTAACCATATGGTTAGTTCATTAATAGATGATGCAAAAAAACCACCAATCACTCCTATTAATACAATAAGAACAGATGATAAATAACTATACTTAATATATGTTTTATCTGATGCTTTTGGGTTGATATATTTCTTGTAAATATCATTAACTATATATGCCGGTGCGGCGTTTATAAATGCTGCAAATGTTCCCATAAAAGCGGCTAATAAACCTGCCAACAATAGCCCTTTAAAACCTATTGGAACAAATCGATGAATAGCTACTGGTAATATGGTTTCGAAATCTACATCTATACCTGCTTGTTGTAATTCTGGTCCTAAATATACCAAACCAAGTACGGCAAAACCTGTGATCATTAAATACCTGGGTACGAAAAGAACAATAATTGTAAAAGCACTCATTTTTGAGGCTTCGGCTTCATTTTTTGTAGATAAAACACGCTGCATATCATAGCTAGGAACAGGGCCCGCCAGGCTGGCAAAAATGCCTTTAAAAATCATCATCATAAATAGGAAACCAAACAAAGAGAATCCGTCTTTCTCTATCTTTTCGTTCACACTATCGATATATCCGGTCCAATCCAAATCTAATTTCATATCAAAGAACAAATTATTCCAGTTTTCTGGGGTAGCGACTGCGATTTGCTCTGCAGTAACAGTGGTAAAAGCAATATATCCGATAACTAAACATGAAACGGTCATGATTACAAACTGGATGACTTCTGTTCCTACCACACTATACATTCCTCCTTTTAGAGTATATAAAGTAGTTATACCAATAATTATCAAAGCATAAGATTGTTCTGAGGCCACTGTAAATAATCCCAGATCTATAGATAAGTCCCAGGGGAAAAATATAATTGCAAATTTGCCAATCCCTTCAAAAAAGTAGGCTATAAACCCTAATGTACTGATAACAGCAAAGATTGTTACTATGATATGAGACAGTTTTGCTCCCATTGCAGATCCGAATCTATAGGTTATCCATTGTGCTCCTGTTATCACATTTGACCTTCGTAACCATGCGGCCATAAAAATCATAATAAAAACCTGATTCCATACGGGCCATAACCAGGGGAGCCAGGCACTTTTCATCCCGTAAACAAAAAGAATAGTAACTGTCCACATCGTACCAGAAACATCAAACATCCCAGAAGCATTTGATAATCCGAGGTAATACCAGGGTATTTCATTTCCGCCCAGGAAATAGGATTTTATATCTTTTGATGCCTTTTTAGAAACATAAAATCCAAAAAGAAGAGTAATAATAATATAACATAGAATTATTACAATATCTACGGTAGCTAGGTTCATTTAGAGTTGGTTATTTCTGTACACCCCAGTTTTTGTTAGGAGATGCTCCCATTACAAAATGTAATGTTCCTCCTTCTGTTATTTCCTGATGAGTAATATATGATCGATTAAATTCTTTTCCGTTTAGAGTTGCAGATTGGATATATATATTTTTATCTGAAACGTTTTCGGCTTCTATACTAAAGCTAAGATCGTCTGATAGTTTTAAAGTAGCTTTTTCAAAAACCGGACTTCCAATTTGATATTCTCCTGATGCAGGATTCATAGGATAAATCCCTATAGAACTAAATATATACCAAGCTGACATTTGTCCGCAATCCTCATTACCACTTAATCCATTAGGTGTTGTATTATATTGTGTTTTTAATATTTGACTTACCCAGTATTGAGTTTTCCAGGGGGCATTAGCTTTATTAAACATATAGGCAATATGATGACTGGGTTCATTACCGTGTGCATATTGCCCTATAAGGCCTGTAATATCTGCAGAAATATTATCTCCTGTAATTTTAGAATCTTCAGTAAATAACTGTTCGAGCTTTGCTACAAAAGTGGTTTCATCTCCAAACAATTGTATCAGCCCCTTAACATCATGAGGTACAAACCAACTATGTTGCCATGCATTTCCTTCTGTATAATCAGCATGCACTCTATGTGCAGAGTATTTGGGATCAAATGGCTCATGCCATTTTTTTCCATCTTCAGATTTTCCTCTCATGAATCCTGTTTTAGTATCAAAGAGATGTACAAATGCTTTGGATCGTTCTAGGAAATACTTATAATCTTCTTCTTTCCCCAGAGCCTTGGCAACTTGTGCAACACACCAGTCATTATAGGCATATTCTAATGTAATGGTAACCGATTCATCTAGTAAAGTATATGGAATGTATCCATATTTTTTATAATATTCTAACCCTCTTTCATCTTGCATCATAGTGGTTTTCATCGCCTCATATGCCTTCTCAATATCGAATCCTTTGATGCCTTTTAAGTATGCTTCGGCAATCACAGAAACAGAGTGATACCCGGTCATCGTATTAGTTTCATTAGCATATAAAGTCCATACAGGTAAAATCTTACTATTTTCATAATATACCAACATAGAATTTACGATATCAGAAACTTTATCTGGTTCTAAGAATATCAATAATGGGTGTTCTGCTCTAAAGGTATCCCATAGCGAGAGTGTAGAATATGCAGTAAAGTTCTTTGCAAAAACGATACTATCATTTTCTTTTCTAAATGCACCATCCTGATCACTATACGTAACCGGTGCTACTTGAGCATGGTATAATGCGGTATAAAAAATGGTTTTTAATGAATCATTTTTAGTATCTACTTCTATTTTAGATAATACATTTTGCCATGATGCCTTGCTATTTTCAGCAATTTTATCAAATTCAAATTTATTTTTATTTGCAGAAATATTATTTTTTGCATTTTCAACACTTACCGAAGAGATTCCAACCTTAACTTGTAATTGATTTTTATTTCCCTTATTAAAAAACAACTGTGCAGATGACTTGACACCTTTAATGATATTACTGTCTTCAGCATTTTTGGTATCTGTATATAAATCATAGTTATTAATGGCTTTAGAAAATTTTATTACAAAAAATACTTTTTGATTTTTTGCCCATCCGGTACTATTTCTATATCCCGAAACTGTAAATTTATCTTCAATATGTATTTGCGATTCTAGGGTTTTATCCCAATTAATAGCATATCCTAAATCTAATACTACAGATTGTGTATCTCCCTCTTTATATTCGTATCTATGAAAAGCTGTTCTAACGGTAGACGTTAATTCGGCATTAATATCAAAATCTTCTAAAAATACACTATAATATCCAGGTGTAGCTTTTTCTTTATTATGGGAATATTTGGATTTAAAAGGTATTTCATCTCTTGTTTTAAAAGAAGTAGATAAATCAACTTTTTTATTAATTGGCATCAATCTAATATCATTAAGATCTCCAATCCCTGTGCCACTAAGGTGTAAATGACTAAAACCTATAGTTAATGAATCAGAATAGTGGTATCCTGAGCACCAATCCCATTCTGAAATACCATTATCCGGACTTACTTGTACCATACCAAATGGCATTGTCGCTCCTGGGTAGGTATGACCATGACCTCCTGTCCCTATAAAAGGGTTTACATACTTAATAACATTACTATCTTTATGCGTTATGCTACTCTTATTCCTATGCTCTTTCTTACACGAAAAAGTACTCAATATTACTATTATCAATAATTTAATATTACGAGGTATTTTCATCTATTTATATTTATTTTTTTATCATTGTTCTACAGAAAGAGCAAGTAAAGACATAAATATTTACAAAACTTATGGTTAAAAGAATAATTTTAGATCAATAACAAAGCAACTCAGTTAAACGTCATAAAATTTGGGGAAATATGCTGCAAAAAATTAAAAATGCACTTAATATAACATCTGGGAATAATTATACTATAACGGTAAAACATCATGTTATATTCTGGCTGGTATATTTTCTATTTACCACTTTTAAATGGGGTAGTTACTTTAACGATTATGCTTATTCTTTAAAAACCACTATTCTAGGGTTTATTATACATATGTCTTTAAGTTATTTCAACATCTATTACTTAATGCCAAAATTTGTAGAAAAACGTAAATACTTGATATACATATTTTTATTACTCGCATCTCTTTTTACAATGGTCCTAGCAAAATTTTATTTTACTTATTTTCTTGTTAACCAAAATGTTTGGCCAGAAGGTCCAGAAGTAACCAATAAATTGTCCCTGAATTATACTATAGAAATGATGTTGGGAGAACTTTATGTGGTGTCTTTTGTTTCTGCTATTAAAGTAACTTTAGATCGGTTAAGAGAGCACAAAAAATTAATTGATGTAGAAAAATTACAATTAGAAACAGAGTTGCGCTTTCTTAGGGCTCAAATGTCTCCTCATTTCTTTTTTAATACCTTAAATAATATTTACTCTCTTTCTGTAGAAAAATCAGACAAAACTCCAAAAACCATATTAAAGTTGTCCGAATTAATGCGGTATTTATTGCATGAGACTAATCAAAAAAGACAATGTCTTAGTAAAGAAATTATGTGCCTTCAAAATTATTTGGATTTAGAAAGAATTCGATATGGAGATTCTTTAAAAATACATGTAAATATTTCTGGAGAAATCGAAGGTAAAAAAATTGCTCCTATGCTTCTTTTATCCTTTATAGAAAATGCTTTTAAACATGGGGCGAATAAAAATGTTGGAGAAATCGAAATTGATATTTCTTTCAACATAATAGATGACTTTCTGTATTTTCAGATTACTAATCCGATTCCTGCTAAAAACAATAAAAACAAAATTGATTCTTTTTCTGGTGGTATTGGGATAGGAAACGTAAAAAAAAGACTTGAACTGGGGTATAAACCTGATGAGTATAATCTAACGATTAGTGAAAATAACAATCAATATATTGTTGAATTAAAAATTAAAGTATAATGGATTTAAAATGTGTTATAATAGATGATGAACCATTGGCTATTAATGTTATAAAAAACTATGTTGACCAAACGAAAGGATTGACTTTTTTAGCTTCATTCAACGACGCAACCGAGAGTATTGATTATTTAAGAAATAACGAGATCGATCTTCTTTTTTTAGACATTAATATGCCTCTTTTAGATGGATTGAATCTGTTAAAAAGTATACATCAAAAACCACTTACCATAATTACTACAGCACATGAGGAATTTGCAGTAGAAAGTTATGAGTTAGAGGTAGTAGATTATTTGGTAAAACCTATCTCTTTTCATAGGTTTATTATGGCCGTAAATAAAGCTTTCAAAATAAAAGAGTATCAACAAAAAGATAACTTTACTACTCCTAACAAACGAGCATATATCTTTTTGAAAATCGACAAAAAAAAGATGCAAAAAATATATCTGGATGAAATATTATCTATCGAAAGTCTTGGAGATTATATTAAAGTAAATACGTCATCGAGCAACTATATTGCTCATCAAACATTAAGTAATTTTACAGATGACTTACCCTCTGATAAGTTTATTAGAATTCATAGATCTTATACCATATCAATTGATAAAATAGAATCTATTGAAGGTAATAGTATAGAAATTGCAAATAATCGATATCCAATTGGAAGAAGCTATTTAAATGAAGTAAGAAGTGTTATTTTTAAGGTGTAATCACTTGATTAAATCTCATATATAAAATGGTAAAACACGGTCATTTTTCATACCCTAACCTTAATTTCTTGAAATTTTATTTATAGTACCCCGCATCATTTTTTAAAGTTGTCGTCTTAAGAGATGAATACAAATTTTAAAAATGATGCAAAACAATAATTTACCCATAGCAATAATAGGTGCTGGCCCAGTAGGATTAGCTGCAGCTGCACATTTACTAGCACAAAACCTCCCTTTCATTGTATTTGAATCGGGAAGCTCTGTCGGGCAAAATATACGTTCCTGGAGCCACGTTCGTGTGTTTTCTCCCTGGAAATATAATATAGATCGAGTTGCAAAAGAATTATTAGAACAAACCGATTGGATAGCTCCCGATGAAAATGAATTACCTACAGGACAAGAGTTAGTAGAACACTATTTTCGACCATTAGCAAATTTACCTCAGATTAAACCACACATTCATTTGAATAGTAAAGTTCTTTCTATCGGAAGAAAAGGTTTGGATAAAATGAAAACCTGGGGACGTGAGAGTAAACCTTTCTCTATTAAGGTTCAAGAAAATGGAAACATTAATTATTATGAAGCAAAAGCGGTAATTGATGCTACAGGAACCTGGAATCAACCCAACCCTATTGGTTCTGGCGGTGTGTTTGCAGAAGGAGAACAAGAACTAAATGAGCATATCTTTTATGGTATCCCTAATGTAAAAGCAGAACATCTAGAACGTTATAAAAACAAAAATGTAGTTGTTGTAGGAGGAGGACATTCTGCGATTAATGCTTTATTAGATTTAGGAAACATTCAAAAAGAATACCCAGAAACACAACTTAATTGGGTATTAAGAAAAGATAATATGAACAAGGTGTATGGCGGGAAACAAGAAGATGCGCTAGAAGCCAGAGGTGCTCTTGGTATTCGTATTGAGCAATTGGTCAATAGTGGAAAATTAAATGTCTATACGCCTTTCCATATCTTAAAACTGACCAAAAAAGAAGACGGTATCCAAATCATCGGTGACCTAAATGGCGAAATAGAAGCTATCAATCAAATAGATGAAATAATCAGTAATACAGGTTCACGACCAAATTTGGAAATGATTCGAGAGGTACGAACAGATTTAGATGCCTCACTAGAATCGGTTTTTGATCTTGCCGAATTAATTGATCCAAATGTTCATAGTTGTGGAACAGTAAGACCCCACGGAGAAAAAGAGCTTCGCCATCCCGAAAAAGATTTTTACATCGTGGGTTCTAAAAGTTATGGTAGAGCTCCAACATTTTTAATGGCCACAGGATATGAGCAGGTACGCTCTATAGTAGCTCATATGGCTGGTGATATTGAAGCTGCAGAACGAGTTGAACTTAATTTACCAGAAACAGGAGTGTGTAGTACCGATTTTGCAACCGACAAAAAAAGTGACAGTGTAGCTTGCTGCTCTTCAGAACTAACCATAGAAGGAGTAGAAACTACAAGTTCTGGTTGCAGAACGTCGGGATGCAATTAAAAAAATAAAAATGATGCATCATTATAAAAGTCTTGCGTCTTAAAGAGTGAAAACAATACATAACAACATAGAAGTATTAAAAATTAATAATTATGAAAAAGAGAAATACAAATAAGCAGGTAGAAATAGCTGAACAAGGTAGTGTATGCTGTGGGTCTACAACGGTACAAGCACAATCTGCACAAAGCTCTTGTTGTGAGCAACCTACAGATGGATCATCGTGTTGTGATAAAGAAGAGAGTAAAGAAATTAATATTGAAAAAACTGGATGTTGCTAACCAAAAGCTCTCCTATCTCCAAAGAACAAAGCTCCTCATTTCGAGGAGCTTTGCGTGCTAGTGGAGTGATGGCTTTTGCAGGATTAGGGGATGCCGTTTTATACCCTGTACTTCCCATTTATGGTAAAGAATTAGGTTTTTCTGTATTTTTTATTGGTATGTTATTATCGGTAAATCGTTTCGTAAGAATTATTGCAAACACACCTATTGCAAATTGGATACATCGAATCGGAATCCGAAAAATGTTAATTATCGCCGCAACACTGGCTACACTAACTACTTTTATATATGGACTGAAATTAGGTTTAATTTCTTTTTTAATAGCAAGAATTTTTTGGGGACTTAGCTATTCTGGATTAAAAATATCTACTTTATCTTATGCTTCACAAGCTAAAGAAAAGTCTGGTTTAGCATTCGGATTATCACAAAGCATCAAATCATTAGGAGCTTTATTTGTACTTTGGTTTGGGCCAATCGTCATTAGTGAATTTGGTATTCAAAATGGGTTATTTAGCATAGCATTAATCAGTTCGTTAGGTATACTTCTAGCGTATTCATTACCAAAAATTGAATCTGAAACAAAAGACGATGTCGTAAAAACAAATCTTACTTTTTATCCAAATGCTATCAATTTATTAGTATTTATAGTATCTGTTTCAATAGATGGAATTTTAGTCGTATCTCTATCATATTTATTATCAGAAAACATGATCAATTCGAGTAAGTTACTTGGTTATGTAGCGTTTTATTTGTTATTAAAACGATTATTTGTTTTGTTGTTTTCTATAATCGGAGGCATGCTCACCATACATTTTCGACCACTATTCTTATTTTCAATTTCAATTAGTATTTGCTTATTAGCAATGGCATTGATTGCATTCGACAGTACCATTTTGGGTATTATTCTAGCTTTTTTATTCAATACAATTGTGGTTACTTTTTCGCCACTTATTGCCATCAAGAATTCACAAAACAAAGATAATTCCTTACAGGCAATTTCTAGTGTAAGTACATGGTGGGATATAGGTGCTGCCGTTGGTGCATTTATCGGAATCTACGCCATCGAATTTCTTGGAATACAAAACCTATATTTATCTTTGTGTATAATAGGAACAATTTTATTCATCAATTTCTCTATAAAAAATGCAAAATCAAGTCGTTCAACTATATAATCCTTTATTGGGCTATGTTAAAAAGCGTGTCCGCAATCAGGAAGATGCTGAAGATTTAACCCAAGATGTATTTTTGAAATTATCCAAATCGAATGGTAATGGTGTCGATAACCTTAAAAGCTGGGTGTATACCATTGCCAAGAATACAATTACCGATTATTATCGTAAAAAACAATTGCATACAAATACCATTAAAGATGATGCATTTTTTGATTATGACACCGATAATGATGCTGGTATAGAGCTGGGTAAATGTGTACATTCTTTTGTTAATCAATTACCAGAAGAGTATCGAGAATTAATGATCTTATCTGAAATAAAGGAAATACCACAAAAAGAAATAGCCGAACAGCTTAATATAAACTATGTTACGGTGCGTTCTAAAATTCAGCGGGGAAGAAAAAAACTTAAGGAACTGTTTGAAGGTTGTTGTACTATTTTACAAGGTGGAAAAGGAAGTATTTTGGACTTCGAATCAAAAACTGGATGTAATAAGAAATCATCCTGTTAATAATTACCATTGGTATCATTTCTCACATACTACGTCTACAGAAATAAACTAATTATATGAATTTATTTGATATACTTCACAATAATTATGTGCATCACTTTGCTGAGAGTAATCTTTGCATGTTAATACCTATGTGTCAAAATTCGGGAAGTATCCTACCAAATAAAAATAGCTATAAATGAAAATATACGATACTCTTGTAATTGGTGGTGGACAAGCAGGGCTTTCGGTAGCTTATTTTTTGCGCAGACAAAAATTAAACTATCTAATTCTGGATGATAAAGATAAACCCGGAGGTTCTTGGTTACAAACCTGGGATAGCCTCAAATTATTTTCACCAACAGAATACAGCTCATTATCTGGTTGGGCTATGCCCAAAAGTAAACATGAATATCCAACCAAAAAAGAGTTCATCTATTATCTCGATGCCTACGAAAAACGTTATGAGTTTCCGATTCTGCGAAATACACAAGTAATTTCGATAGCTAAAAACAATGATCTTTTCACAGTCGAAACTAATCAAGGAATTTTTCACAGTAAAACTTTGGTTAGTGCAACAGGTACAGCACAACAACCTTTTATCCCGCAATACCCAAATCAGGAATTATTTCAAGGAGAACAACTACACTCTTTACATTATAAAAATTCTGAAGGTCTTATCGGTAAAAAGGTGTTGATCATTGGTGGAGGGAATTCTGGTGCTCAAATTTTAGCCGAAGTTTCAAAAATAGCGCAAACACAATGGATAACATTAGAAGAGCCTCATTTTTTGCCTGATAATATAGATGGGCGTTATCTATTTAATGCTGCCACTCAACAATTTTTAGGAAAATCTAGCCAAGAAAAAGGCAAAAGTACTAATGTCTCTTTAGCAAATATTGTTATGGTAGAAAGCGTAAAAGAAGCCCGAAACAGGAATGTATTACATGCCAAACGTCCTTTTGCTTCCTTTTATGAAAAAGGAGTCATTTGGGAAAATAAAACCAAAGAAGAGTTTGATACTGTGATTTGGTGTACAGGTTTTAAAGCAAATTTAGATCATTTACAATCCCTTAATATCATCGAGAACAATCGTATTAAAACCCAATACACACGTTCTATAAAGGAACCTATGCTTTGGTTAGTAGGTTATGGCAGTTGGACCGGTTTTGCATCAGCAACCATTTACGGTGTAGGTAAAACAGCAAGGCAGACCGTTAAAGAAATATCGGCAGTTATACATCAAAAATAGATTTTCTAGCCATTCTGTTATTTAAAAAAAAGAGAGAGAACCTCTACCGACCTTGCCTATATTCAATTGAGTTGGAGTGACTGCATACAAACTTATGTCTAAGATCAAGATTGGAGAATGAAAATGATGGATTGTTACTCATTATAACCCCTTCTTGTTTATTAAGTTTGAAAGTGAAATTATTTCTAAACTTTTCATCTCTATTTCAATAGAAATACCTCCGAACTATCAATTAAAATAAAATTTTTAATTGATATGATCATAAATTTTAGTTTACTAACTTTTGACATACAATACGCATTAAACTCTTAAAACTAGTTTGATGTAATTCTACTTTGAATGAATCCGCAATACATTCGAAAGTGCTATCATGAAAACCAAAAAAGAAGTGCTTGGCACTTTTCCAATTATCTGCATTGTGGTTGGTATGTATACTATTTATTTTCTTAATTTCTTTTATCCAATTCGAGTTGATAATTTGTAGAGGAGCATAAAACTCAAGACCTTTACCGTATAATGGATGTCCTTCGAATACTTCATCATTTGGAGAACCCAACTTGGCTGATGTGCAATGCTCAAATTCTACTAAAGCTAAAGAGGTAACTTTATCGCTAGCAGTGTCGACTATGGTTGTGTAAGTTCCATCCCAGTTTGGATCTACTGATTTTACATAAAATAATAAATATGCCTTATGATCATTAAGGAATACATGAGGTAGTGGAGCTCCTACATCCCATGCAACTGGAAAGTCAATAACGTCGGCATATTCTTCGTTTTTTGAAACAGCGAGTTGGCGTTCGCATATGAGGAGGTTCTTAGAAGCTTCATCAAACTCTGGCCATTCAATACCAGTATTTTTTGTAGAAACAGCAATACTTGCTTTTTTAAGTCTTGCCTTGGCTTCATTCAATTTATTCTCATAGTGTTTAATAATTGTTGACATAGTTTGATCTTCAATTTTTATTGTCTTGCTCCGATATTTTGATCAGTAATTTTTATTTTGGTAATGTTGTTTAGATCTATATCAATAATTGTCCCTGTATCTCCATAGCAGACTAAATGTGTATCTATGACTTCTACTTTATGGATTGGGTTTGAAAACGTAAAAAAGATGGCCCAATTTAATTCTCCGTTTACTGTTGTTGATGCGACATAACCTTCATTTCCCATAGCGCCATCGCCAAATACAAATTTTTGATTTTCATATTCAAAAGCTCCATGAAAAATACTAACTTCTGTCCAGATATCATCATCATATTTTTCAATTCCCTCTAATGTTGTGTCACATAGAGGTGACCAATATTGTTTGGTTTTTCCATTATTCGGATCGTAGGTACTGTATACATTTCCTATTACAAAATCTCCCTCTCCCATGACGATACAATCAAAACCTGGCAAATAGCCTTGTTTCCATTTTTCTTGTATTTTAGGATGCAACATATATTCTAATTCATCAAAATTTATTTTTTCTATTTCTTGTAAAAAATGGTTAGGTAAATCTTCTAAAAATTGTCTTACCTGGTTTAGTTTATCTGTTACTAAATCGACGTCATTAAGTCTTCTAATTTCTATTGTTTCTGTTTCCTTTGGTTCTAACAACTCATTGAAAGAACTGCACAATTGGCACTTAAAATGAATGTATTCTGTACCTACACTTAAATAAACCAATGCATTTAAAAAATGTGGTTTTACGGTTTCGTTTGACCATTGATACTCATCAAAATCTAATTCTAATCGCCATTGCTTATTTAATCCCCAAGCGGCATATTCAAACTGGCAAATAATAGGCAAAGGATGGTTAAACTGTTTTTCTTTTAAAATTTGCTCGTATGCAGGATCTATATTTTGTTTTATTTTGGTTAACCGTTCACTTAAAATTGCATTGAGTTCTGTATAAAATTTACTTTTTTTTACACTTTCTAAATCATCCATATTCCTAAATCAATTTTGTCCAGCTTTTATAATACCAATCGTCTTTGGCTGGTAGTTGATGATCTAAGCAATCAAAGGTTTCTTGTACAGAAAAGATGTCTCCTTTGTCTACTGCTTCGGGTGTCCATAAATCCAACAAATCATGTTTATCTTTAACTTCTTTAAGTTTTTCTTTTACCTTTTTAAAACAATATATATTACCAAACATACCATTTCCAAAAGGGCTATAATTAGAATACTTACAGCTTAAACAGGTTTTTAAATAGATGTTTTCTGGTAATTGATTCTGTAAAGCTATTAAGGCATCTTCGATCCATTCTAGTTTCTTTTTAATCATAAATTCACCAAAAGAAGTGATCAGCGTCAAACTGTTAAGTTCACTATCTAAACCATCTATGGTCGTGGTTTCGCCCACTTCAATATTAGCGGTTAGATTTTCTATAAAGATTTTATCTGTTTTAGTGTTAAAGAGTTGTATTGGGATCGTTATGGTTAGTTTAAAATTGGTTACATCTCCAGAGCCGTCTTGAAACATTTCATAATCAAATTTGGTATCATCAATTTTATTTGCTGTTAATTGATCAAAATCCGGACCTTCAAAATCAATACCTCTCAAATTAAAAGACATATCACTACCATCAGACTTTATATAGATAGTTTCTGCTCCTCTTTTATCTTGGTATGTTGCCACGTATTTTCGCATAGTACTTTATTCATTAACAGGTTCTATCCCCTTTTCGGGGTTGTAATCAGGAAAAATATAGTAGTTCTTTAATCCTACATTTGCACTGTCTTTTACCAAGGTTAGCATTGATTTTTCTGGAAATTCTTTTGGTTCATAAACTATAGAGTAGGCAATATTAAGGGTATCTTCTTCTAGTGTGATGAGCTTTGTAATAGGTTCTAAAAATTTGTATTGTACTATTTGTATTTTACTGCCTCCTACTCTTTTTATGAATTTAGCAATTACTTTTATAGTATCTTGTTTATGAGTGTAAGGGTTAAAACTACCTCTAGCTTTTTGCTCTTGTTTTATGTTGTATTGCAACGTACTATTGGTATTAAAATAATCGTCGATTATTTTTCGGTGGCTACTCGTATGCTTATCAGGAGTTATCGTATAGTTTGAACCTCGATAACCTTCTCTCGTATCAAAATAAACACTACCTATTTCCTTTTTGTACGAAAACAAATCATGAATAGTATAATCGGTACTGTATTCGTGTTGGGTATATTCATCAATTCCGTCGCCATATTTAAAAAAAGTCAATCTCCAACTCGCATTTTTGTTTTGAATCAAAAAGGAGTCCTTCTTTACATGATTAACTACAAAACTGTCTATTTTAATTTTGTGATGCTCGTTATTTATATCATAATTTTTCACTACAAAAAAATCATTTCTTCTTTTAGAGAATTTTCCATTAACTGCAGCAGTATCAATATAAATTCTATCGGGTTTTAAATGGAATATTTTAAAGGTTTTATCTGTTACTTCGTTTTTACAAGAAATGAAGCTCATAAGAAATAGTATACAGATTAATCGGGTGGTTTTCATAGAATTTAGTTAATGATTTTTTCAAATGCTACTAATATCTCTTTTATATCGTTTAGCGTTTCTTTTTACTCTTTCCCTACATCTAAACCGTCATCTGAAACAAATTCTTGATGTATATGCTTTTTAGCTTCTTCAATTCTCATCTTTTGCTTTTTTTGTTGACTGTCTTTCTATTTTTTTCCAGTGATGTAATTCTTTTGCAGGAATATCATTAAATCGTTTTATACGACCATCACAATAATGTTGGTAGATTGCATTTTCCAAAGTTTCTATTTCTTCTAGTTCCTTGTCGTCAATCAAAGCATCATTACAGAAAGGAACCCCTAACTCTCTTCTAAGAAAGTATTCTCTTTCTTCTCTATTTTTAAATTTTCCTTTTCCTGATTTTAATTCAATAGTAAGTTTTGTGTCTGTAGTAATTGTATATGATTTTTCAAAAGGTTTATAGTTCATTCCGAATACACTAATCTTAATGTTATGGTTCACTATTTTTTTAGAGCATACTTCCCAAATACCTATTCCATCATAATCTGTATCAATTACATCAATCCTTTTATTTCCTGAATTAATCACGATAACTGCTATAGGAACTTCGGTATGTGAATCTGCATCGATAACTTTAAAAAAAGTATGTAGTATTTTGTTTTTACTATTTGTGGATTGAGCCCTACAATTCAAAAAAAGTAATAGTGCTGATAGATATATTAGTCCTACTATTTTCATCTTATATTATTTAAGAATAATCATCTGGGTCGTTTCTGTACTCTACTAATTTTCGTACATAATTCTTTAAAAATCGTTCCTTTTCAATGACATCTAATTTTCCACAATTTTCTACGTCTTCATAGGTTTTGGACCATTCTAGTGCTTTTAGCAATGACCAAATGATATGAATTCCTGCTTTATAGGCTTCGTTTGTGATTTCTGGGTATATTTCTTTTATGTTTTCTGGTATTTCTTCACTTTCGGTTATCAAACCAAACAGATCGGATAACAATAATTCAGAATCTTTTAGGCCTAACCCTTGCTTTTTTACTTCATCATCTCCTTGTTCTATATCGGGCCTTTGTTCTACCCATGTTAATTGTTCTACCGTTGGCCACATAAATTTTGCAGTAGAGCCATGCAGGAGCAAACCTGATTTGATACGGTTTGTAACTTTTTCTAACTGCTGCTTTGTTGTCTTTTTTTGAGAATATTCACTTAATAAAGACAATAGTATTTGTTTTCCGCTTGCCATAGTATAAATGGATTAGTATCCTGAAATATCTATAATTTTAAGATTTTGCTCTACAATTTGTTTGTAGGTTCTTCTAGCATTCCTATTTGATCCGTATACATTGTCCCGTTTTGCTAATTTCTCTGTTAAATCATTTTCGTTTTCTTGCGAAACGATTAATTGAATTGATTTTTTACCTTTTTTTAGATCATCCAATCGTTCAATTAAAATTTTAATGGTTCTTTCTACATAGCCTACTTCTTTAGGGTTGATTTGATCTAATTCATCTATTATCATCAAACAACTATTATCCTCTTTACGTAATATATCGTGGTGCGAATACACCAATTGTAATGCTGGAAAAGGCGGGTATCCTGCTGTTTTGTAATCAGGGTTATACATTTTTACTTTTTTAATAAAATCTGCATAATCGTCTAATCTTGTTATTCCTCTTGGTGTTCTAACCACTTCTCTATTAACATCTTCTATCAGATTGTTAATAAATAGCCTTCTATCGATTTCAGATCTCCCAATAATTAGCAGGTGCTTATTACGATATAATTCCTTTTTGGCTTCTTCTAGCATCCTTGATTATTATTTAATTCTGACTCATGACGAATTCCTTTTTTGTCAATACGTATATTCCATTTACAGCTGGTAAATGCACCGCTGTTATTGGGTTCTACTGTTCCACATGCAATTAAATTATCTGGTTTTCCAAATTCGTCTTCATCTTCCATATATACGCAGATTTTCATTCCTTCTTTGAGTTCTATTGTATTTCCGTTTGCGTCTTTTTTGAAATCGGTTTTTGATAACAGTACCAAATCACATGTTATCATTGCATTGAAATCAATATATATTTTTCCTTCTTTTTGCATTTTATGATTATATCCTTATACCTTGAAATTCCCATTCGAATGGTTTGCCTAATGATTTTAAGGATTTAAGTTGTTGTATTTCAATTTTTTTCTGAAGATCTTCTTCGCTTTTTTCATCCGTCTCATCATCGAAATACATCCTTGAGGTATTCATTTTTTTAGTGATAAAATTAACCTTGTAATCAGTTTCTTCGCCAGAACCTCTATGCCGTTCACTTGATTCATAAGCTATTAATTCAAAAGCCTCATTTTGATATCTAAATGTATATTGATGGTCTGACATTTGCCAACTACCCGCGCTGTACCAAAAATGAAAATCAATCTGTAAATCTCCATTATCAAGGATTTTTACACCATCAAAGGGTTCATCCATTGTTGGTGAATCTCGTAATATGATGAATTCATTTGACTGTAGTTTTTTTTCAAAAACATGATCTGATTTTCCAAAATATATCCCCAAGACTCTTGGGTTCAGGTCAAGTGTATCAATTCCGGGACCATCATTAAATTCTAAATTTTCTGGTAATGTATTTTGTATTGCAAAAACTATATCATCTATATCATCATTATTTAAATCCCCAGATGAAGTAGATAAAACTTTCCACCCCTGGGGTATAAGATCACTTAATTTTGTGCCTGACCCAGGTAATTCTACAGGATAGTCTTTTATTTCTGTTTTAAAAAAAACATCATCGCCTTTGTGATTAATTATCTTATAGATAAATGTAGTTTCATTTATCCAATAAAACTCTTTGATGGTGCAGATATCGTAATTATTATCAAACTGGGTTAAATACGTAAACTCATCGTTTATCTTTTTTTGCAAAAAATAAGTAATACATTCATGCCCTCCAAAAATACCATTTAAACGATGTGTATTTTGGGGTGATGGAATTATATACTCGGGATTGCCTATAGTTAATTCAGTTTCTCCAGTTTGGATTGAAAAACAGACATCGATAGTATGTCCTCCTTCTAAAACTAAAATATCATATTCTGGATAATATCCTGACCAACCTGCAGCAAATACATAATCCTCTGCACTATTTTGATTTACACTTAGTTTTTGTCCATTTTTTGTTTTAATGCTTTTAATTAAATCATCTCTTTTATGTTCTTCACTTTCAAATTTAGTAGTCCATTCTATGTGATTTTTTAGCATCTTTTTAATAGAATCCAGGCTACCTATTTTCTTTGGCTTATGAATTTGTCTGGATGATTTCTGTTTTAATTCATTAAATTCGAAACTACTTATTTGAAATCTATTTATGATACTATCATTTATTATTATTTTTAAATAACCATCAAATACATATCCTTCTTTTTCGAATGGTTCGGTTTCTTTTGATACTAAATACAAATAGTTGTTATATTTTATTTTTACCCAGTTTCCTGTGATTATTTTTCCATTATCATTAATGGTCATTTTTTTGTTGGTATCGAATATTTTTTCTACTAAAACTCCATATGGAATTTTAGCAACTTTTGCCGATAACAAATCACTGCCAGAACGTACATTTAAGCCGTTTTTAGCATTTATAAAATAATACTCTTGACTATATATGTTCAGAGAAATAAAAGTTGTAAAAATGATGGTAATTATTTTCAATTGTTTTTCTTTATCTGTTTATATATGAGTGTTCCTGTAAGAAACACTCCTAAAAGTGCTAAAATGCCATATACTTGTTTTGCTTGCTCGTAATAAACAACACCATCTGGGGATAAAAACCTGCCATTAGCATTGTATTCGATATTGGCTCTTTGTAAAAACATCCCTATACAGAAAATGGTTATTAACCCTAGTATTATAGTTAGTATAGACAGTGCATGTTTCATTTGTTTAGTTTAAATTAGTTAGTAGGTTATATGTCCTTTGTCTTCACCCCACCGTCTATTACTTTCTAGGTAGATTAAAGTTCCTTTATCGTCATATTGGTAACTGCCTATTAGTTCTCCATTCAATTTCTTTTGAATGAAGTTTCCATTAGTATCATATACAAAATCCCAGTCTTCAAAGGGAAAATCTGGATAATGTGTGTATGTACTAATTTTAATAATTCTATTTTGAGGGTTGTAGTGATAGATTAAACGCGTGTTTTTGAATGTTTTATTTCGCCATGTTTTTACGTCACTAACTTTGATTATTTTATTGTGCTTATTGTATTCTAATACAATTTTACTTCGCTTATTTTTTATGATTTCTGATAGTAGTCCTTTGTTATTGTATCTATAATCCAGATCGTTTTTACCATCTTCTGAGGCGGTTACAGATGCAATTAATTTATCATCCTGGTACTTGTACTTTCTGGAACAGGATATTTTTTTGGATTTCGCATTGCGATAACACTTTTCAATTAACTGCCCCTTGTTATTATATCTAAATACACTATTTTCTTTTTCTATCAACAACCCATATTTATTGTATTTATAGAGGTTTTCACCTCCAAAATGATAGTCATCTCCATCTGCAATATCGTTTGGACAAATTTCTTTATATCCTGTTTGTAAGCCTAAATCATTATAAAAGTAATTTACAGAGCAAAGTACTATGCCTGTATCAACATATCGATGTGTATATAAATAGGTAGGAAATGTTTCTTCTGAAATTTCTATGTGCTTCGGAATTTTCCCATCGTAGATAATATCTTGTACTTCCTTTGGTACTCCATAAGGAGTAGATTTTTTACTGTTTAAATTAACGATCTTTCTTAACTCACCTAAACTAGTATAAAAGTAAATAGAATCGTTTTGCTTTTTTATGGCTATGGTGTCGTTTTCAAAACGAACAATTCCATTTTGCTGCGCATAACTATTGAATTTAAAAAATAATAGTAATGTAATGACAAAATTTACTCTATATATTAAACAGTACCTCATGACCATATTAAGGTTTATACATATGTATGGTTTTGAACGCTTTTTGTTCGTCAAGAGTTAATTCAAGCCCCCTAAAATCCCATATTTCTCTAGAATTCACTTCATATTTCTTTGGATATAGGACATAATAATATTCTTTACTATGGTCACTATAGCCAATTTTTTCGTTAAGATCAAACTCCTTTTTTAGTTCTGTTTTTAGCTTATTGACATGCACACCACCACTTCTTCCAATTGCATTAACTACTTTTTTGTAATTCGTAATTGTTAATTCTCTATCTTTAATTACTTTGGCACTAAAATTTGCTTCCAAATAGTACCAGTATGCTAATCCTCCAAGCAGTATTGTTGAAATTGCAAGTAAGAAGGTTAGTAGTTTTAGTTTCATTTTGATTTTAAAGGTTTATACCATTTTTAGTATGTAACTAATTTAAGCTTATTTATGTTACTGTACTATAGTTAACCTATATTCGTAGAGGAAGAATTAATATTTGCAAAAAATCGATTCTTAAAAAGTTTTCTTGTTATTAAATACGAGAAGATTGTTCTAAATCTGAAGTTATCATTTGATCGAAATCAATATACTTATGATCATTTCAATACTTATTCGATTTCAAAATTATGTATCCAACAGTTTAATGCTTCTTGCAATTGCATATAGTCCTTGTTGTATTTAACTGCTGTAGGTAATAAACCTAGTTCTTTTGCATCATTACTTTTATAATACATTTCTAATTCACTCAATTTAAACTCAAGGAATTTTATAATGCATTTTAATTGCTTGCCAGAAAATAATGAAAATGGTTTGGTATATAATTGTTGGTACCCTAATGAATCTTGAGCGTAATCGGTAATCGTTTGTAACCTATTTTCAATATCAGGGTCAGAACAGCCATTCAAAAGTCCTTCCTTTTGCAATTGTTGTTGTTCTTTTTGAAAAACTCCTATGGCATATAGTAAAAACATGGGCGTATGAAAACGCATTCCTTTGGCATCAAAAAATGTTAATGAACTACTACATTGATATAGATGAATTAATGGGATATTATTCCAATCTTCTTTTTCATCTTTAGCTCTTAGTTTTTTACATTCTAAATCACTTACTCTATCATCATGTCCTTGTGCTTCCCATAGACCTATTCCATCTTCGAGTTTCACCTCTTTAAAAGCTTCACTTATTTCTTGGATTAATACTTCTTTGTTACTCATTTTCAAGGTTCCTGCCTATTGTTCTTTTTATTGTCTAACCAATGTGCTATACTCTTAAAATCGCTTTCAGAAATTTTGCTTCCACAGTCTACTCTGGTGGTTTCTCCTCCTTGTCCTTTTTGATATTGAATATCAAAGTTGTTTTTATCTGAATTATATCTAATATACACCATTGGCAGATCATATCGTTTATCATAATTTTTACCTAATGAAAGCCCTAATGCATAATGTGATTGGCTAGGATAATAACGCTTCCAGAAACCAATTTCTTTACACTCTTTTATGAACTCAAGAAGCGGTTTTAATTCCTTTTTTTCAACTTCAATCCATAATATACACCATTCGACCATAATGTTCCATTGTACCTGTTTATCATCAGATTTCATTCCGTTAATTATTTCGGTATAGCGATCTCTACTATTCATACTACAGGATTACTCTTTCCAACGGTATGGATTTTCTTCTACCAGGGAGAAGGAAGTTAATTGAAAACTATTTGAGCTTAATCCTTCAATGTCATTTATATTTTCAAAGGTCAATTCAACACCACTTTTTAATCGTAATAAAACCCCCAGGTTATCGGTTTTCTTTTTATAATCAATATCGTGTTCGTTTAGTTTTGTTATCACAAATAAGAGGTTGAGTTGGCTAACATCTTCGAAGATCCATTTGTTTAATTTTAGTTGATTACTGCTATCTAATTTCCCATCATACCAATAATCTGAAAATATCAAATAGAGCTTTTTGTTTTCAAAATGTAGTTCAATCCCCCCATAGGTCCAGATATTAATCTCTTCTGTCAAAAAATCAGCTCCAAAACAATCTGGGTCGGGAAAGTTGTTTACAATCCATTCTTTGGTTTGTCCCAGTTTTAGATAGTCAAACTTTCCTATCTTAAAAAACTCTAACAAATCAATTTCTATAGGTGTTTTTAGTTTCATCTGTACTTTTTATGGTTTTTTAGAGCGTTGACATCCGCGTTTATTCTATTTGAATTCTTCCTGTACATATCAGTTTTAGATATTTCCAAAAACCGAAGTGGTATTTTTTTATTTCTTTTAGCTCGATTGCTTCATAAATTTCGTCAAAATTTTCGTAGAACAATCCGTTTATTTTAAATGAGGTTCTGGATGATTTATCTACAAGATGAACTGTCCTATAATCTTCATACCGACCATATTCTACAGATTTTATATATCCCTTAAAGTCTTGTAATCTGACTGTTTTTCCTAAAGGATAATATATCGAACGCCACCTGATTGTTTGGGCTTCTCGATCTATAACGATGTATTTAAAGTCTTTAAAAATAATGAGCACTACCATTACGATTAGACTCAATAGGAATACCATGAAAAGTAGAAATGTTTCAACGCCTTCATATAAAAGTGTTTTTAGAAGTAACCCTATGAGTAAGAGCAACCCCATTGTGCTTAGGCTCATGGATATGAACCATAGGATAAATCTTAATTTAATTTTGCTTTTCGTCATTTTAATACTTCGGGAATTTTATCAATTTTTTCGAAAGAAATAATTTTTGCACAAGCATAACCACCAAAAATTAAGCGCTTTGTTTCATAGTTGAACTTTATGGTGTAGTTCTTTTCCTTCATTTTTATTGGGCTTTCGGGATGAAGCTTCTTGAAATCTATTTTAGATATATACAGCCATTCTATATCTTTATTTTGTGTTCTTAGGAATATTCTTTTTTTTCCTAATATAGATTCTAATCCATGTCTAAAAATATCCTTCTGCCCCAGGTCAATCATTTTATATTTTACTTCTGATGCTCCTCTAATTATTTTAGAGTGAACCAGTCGGTATCTTACCAAAATAAGGGTTAATAAAACTAAAAGCGCTATGATAATAAATAGTATGATTTTCATTTTTTAAGACTTTTGACGTACCAGATACAAGATCAGTTTTGTTTTTTTAGTGATACTAACATCTGTTGTATTTTATGATTGCATCTCACAGATTACATATAAACTATCAAATTGATGACTATAGCTTTATATACTATTCATTATTCCTGTAAATACGTTGTGTGTTTTATTACAACTATGGCAATTTATATCTCCTTTAAAATATTTAATTAATGGTTTTAGCGAATTAATATTCATTATGCCAATTGGTTTTTCTAACCACTTAAGACTTACATTAGATTCGTTTAAAACAATTCTTAACTTTTCTTGGTTTTTGTTGGTAGTAGGATCTCTACTATACGCATTTAAAACATTTTCTTCATTCCATAAGAAGGTTTCTTCTTCGCAGTTAGGACATACAAAAATATATTCGTCATTTATATTGAAGGTTTTAAATATTTCAGCTTCTTTATGTCTTTTTATTGAAACTAAAAATGCTATTAAATAAAATCGTTTGGACTCCTCATCTAAAACCTCAGTATTACGTGCATAATCATTTACTAAGCTCTTAAACTTTTCCATAGCATCAATAAATGTTATCTGAATGCTATTTTTTTCCTTTTCATCAAGATTATGCTCTTTGAATATTTGTTCTAGATATAATATGTTGTCAAGGTCAATTAAAACAACTCCCAGAGAAGCTATTATATCGAGATTAAATTCAATGTTATCTGACTTCTCAATTATTTTTAATAAATGAGGTACAGTAGCAAGTGTATTTTCATATACTGACCCTTGATGATAAATGTGTTCCCAGATTAATTCATCTACAATTTTTTTATCCAAAGTTTTTGAAAGCTTGTCAATTAGCGATGGTATTACTTCAGAGTTCCCATATGGGCTACTTAATTTTTTCCAAATATGTAATTCATCTAGTCTTATCATTGTTTATGAGTTGTAGTTATTCAACATACGAGTGTTCGAAATTTTATTTTTATGTAAGTTCAGCCGTTTTTACTGCTCCTGTTTTTTTACTATTCTTCTTTGTAAAATGAATCGATTAAATGAAACATTTCTTGTCTGGTAGGATTTAGAGGAAACTCCTTTTCTAAAACTTCTTCAAAAAGTAATCTATAATCAGCTACAAGATTGGTAAAATCCTTTTCTGTTAATTTGTTAAAATCTTCTACACTATCGGGTAATGCTCGGGATAAAATCTCATCATATACATCTTCTTTGGGAAAATGACTGTTTTGCCAATCATCACCTGTATTTTCCCAAATAGATACAAGGCCTAATACTCTTAATGGGTCACCACCAATAAATTTACGATTGCCTTTAACTGCACAGAAATCCCCAAAATATTCTTCTCTTTTGTCTGGTATAAGGAAAATTTTATATCCTTTAGATAGTATAATTCTTAATGCAATGTTATACGTGTTCATCGCATCTACAATAGTGCATCCGTTTTCCATGTTTCTAATAGATTTTGACTTTAAAACTCATCTCCTTTGTTCCATATATAGATTTCTTTAGGTACTGATTTTTTTTGTTGAACTTCATACCAAACCGTAATCCAGGTTTCTTGATCTTTTTCCCAGGTAAGTTCATCTATTACAATAGATTCGTTTTACCTTTCTTTTTGGCTGTATTTATTGGTAATAGTATTTCTAAATTCTCCATGGGCGTCGTGTAAAGTAAATTGTTCTATAGAAGAAGGTATACCGTATTTATGTATGGCTTCTACTTTTGTTAAAAGCTTCAATTCTTGAATAGATATACTATCTTTTGAATTTTCTATTTTTTCAATTGTTTGATTACTATTAGTTTTAGCTTCTTTTCCGTTTTGAGCACAAGAGCTGACTATGACTAAAATTATATAATAAATATGTTTCATTTTTAGGTTTTTATCTCTTGATTTTTTCATGGCTACTTTTCCTCCTTAAAAACATACTCAACTACTTTTCCATTTAAATGTGTTATGCTTGCAATAAGTTTTTTATCCCTTAGCTCTAAAGACAAATGCTCTGCATAAGTACCTTTTGTTTGTTCTAGAATAAAATCAATACTGATTTCCTTACTGTACAACAATTCCCAGTTATAATTTCCTATCTCGTATACTGATTCTTTACCACAGGTTGATATTTCTACTTCTGATACCTTTACTTGTTTTTTATCAAAAAACAACGATAAATAGATTTCACTACCTGCGCAAGGATTGTCATCGGGTGTTTCCTCGCAGACAGCTCCAACTTTTGCTATGAGTTTTTTGTTTAAGTGATTTTTCATTCCCTGGGCATGAGATGATAAACAGCATATGCAAAACAGTATCATTACTACAATAATCTTTTTACTACAGATAGTAAATTTTATATTTTTTTTCTTACACATAATTAATGTAATTCTATTTCCCAATCTTTATAAGGAGGTTCTACTTCAAATTCTGGATCACAATACGAGCGAAGGTAATCTACCGCTCTTTTTTCGGCATATTTTGCATTTAATACGTTTCCGTTTTCGTCTAACTCAACCACATTAGCAAATATGGCAAAGACTTGCTCTATAGCACTAGGTTCTTTTCCATACAGTTTTAGGTAATCAACCCCTTCTAACTGATAGTGTGTACCACTTGCCATAAAATAGGCAAAGGTTCGTAGTGCACCGCTAAATGAATTGCTTAGTCTCATGTGTTTATTGTTAGAATTAAATTTTTACCCAACCAATGATACTTTGATCTTTTTCTTTTAAAATCACTAAAAACCACTCGTTTTGTTTTTTTATAACAGTTACAGCTTTGTTTTCTATGACTCTTATCTGGTTTCCTGTTTTGAGATCTCCCGTACAAGGATCTGTTTTCTTTTTATCATCTGTAACAGGTTGCGTTCTTAGTGTTCCTGAAATTATTTTCTGTTCGAATGTCTTATTAATTACACCCATTTTTGTATCCGAATAGAGCGCTATCGTGTTTTCGGTAAGGATATTATCGCTATTAATAACAAGCACTGACAACATCGTCATATCAAAGCAACCTATAGCACTACTTAAAACATACATAGTAGTTTTTTCTCCTTCTTTTAGGCTAACTAATGCTCCTGAACCATTCCATATTTCAACAAAATCATTACCTTTTTTTATGAGCAATACAGTTGCATGATAATGGCGATTATCTTGATAGATGATATCTTTTGCTCCATCATTATTAACATCTACTATATGTATGTTTTTGCTATTGATATCAAACACATCTGTATCGCCATTTTTGGTATAGAATTTAGCATTTTTAATGGCTAGAAAACCAGTATTGTCCAAAAGGAATTTACATTCTGATGGATTTTGTAATAACTGCAATTGTGTTTTTAAACTGCTGTCTTGAGCATATCCCGATAAAGTTAAAAACAGGTAGTATATACCAAAAAAGAAAACCTTGTTTTTCATGTATTCTTTTTTAAATATTCTTTTCCATTAAATTGTAATACTGTTGTTGCAGAGGAGGTTTTATTTTCTTCATCACATTCTCCATTTTCATCTACAAAAGTTTTACTTTCCAGAACCGTGCTTTTTACAATAATATCAAAGTATGCATTAGTCTTTTCTTCAGACATAATGAGTGTGTTTTTTATACTTGTGGATTCTCCAGCACATTGGGTATCCCATTCTCCACCATAATCCTCTACGTCATAATTATGTAACACTTTTTTTAAAGTATCTCCCGACTTTACAAACAAAGAAATAGTTCTGTTACTATATGGGTTTGGTTTAGACATACCATAATGAAATACTCGTACCCCAAATGCTCTTGTATTTTGGGCAACGATGTATGGGGCGGTATCAATTGAAATTTCTGAAAGTACCACTGCATCAGAAACCCAGCCATTTGTTTCAGAGCTTTCAAAATATTTGTAGATTATTTTCCCAGTGATATTATTAACTACAATTATATGGCTATTTAACTCAAAATGATACTCATCATTATGATCATCTACATATTCTGGAATAACGATGATAGTTTCTTTAGGGTTGTTAGGCATTACTTTTGTAACCAATAAATCGGTATTAACCTTAGAAATCTCTAAATTAAGTTGTTGTATTGCGCTATCAATAAGGTTTTCTTCTTGAGAAATAGGTTCTATTTTTCCGTTAGCTTTTATTTGAAATGATGCTGTTTCTACTTTCTTTTCATCAATCCATAGAATGTTATTAACGGTTAACTTGTTTTCCTCAATTTTGGATTCAATTCTCGATTGACCTTCGGCTATTTCATCATAAGAGATAACTTTAGAGTCGATAAGATCTCCATTCGAGTCGTAATTAATTAGTACCGACTCCATTTCGTGGTCGCCTTTAAGAATAGTTACTACTACAGAATAGAATGCTTTAGATAGTTCTATTCTATAACAATTTATTGCTCTATAATGATGACTTTCTTTATTAAAATTAGGATATATTTTTTCTAATTTTAACGCTTTAACATCTACTTTTTTATAATCATCTTCATCAATAAAGCTATCAAAATTTGTAGCGTCTATTAGTGGGGTTGATTTGATTTTAATTTCGCTGATGATCTTGTTAAAACTTATAGTATCTACCTCTTTAACGGGGTCGATTGATTCTGCAACAGCATCTTGCACTTTTACAACGATTTCTTCTTTTCCTTTTGCCTTTTCAGAACAAGAGGTTAATACAAGTAAGACTAGAATGTATAGGTTTTTCATTTTTTTATTTTTTTCAATTATTTGAAGAGTACTTTTTTCTAGATAACATCAACAACTTTTTCTAATATATAATGTACTACCCCAACAATCATAGCAATACCAAGAAGTAATATAAACCGGGTAATTGTTGCTTGTATATTGTTTTTTAATTTCTTTTTCAGGTAAAAAACATCCAAAATAATAAATAAAAAGGCCATTACACCTCCGATTCTTGCACCTATATGAAGTAGGCCTAAATTGTAAAAAATATGGAACAAGTACCATAGTCCTTCAGAAGGTACTTTGTTGGGACCTAAAAGAATACGCATATAAACTATACCTAGTATAAGCGATACTGCTATCCATATTAAGTAGGTAAAAATTTGCTTTAAGGCTTTCATAGTTTTACTTTGGGTTTACTCTTTATTCAATAACTCCATAAGATTATATTTTTTATTTAAACCAGGAAGTGCGGTCTTACCCAAATTTGTTTGTATTTCTGAAATACAAACGTCATCGTATTTACTTCCTTTATAAACGCTTACAGGCTCTAATGTAATGATATCGTTAGTTTTAAAAATCGCATTCACTTTGAATTCTTGCACTAAAGGTGTATCCATTAAAACTACTGTTTCTATGTATTTATGATTAACATATACTTTTACTTCTTTAACTCTAGTGTTCTCATAAAAAAGCGCTTTTGATTTTACGTACCCATTGATTAAACTTAGCTTTATAGGGTTCATAATAACCTCATTTGTATTCAGCAATTTTTTGTTTGAATACTTACCGCTTAAAAAAGATTTATCTGGGTCTAACTGTATATTTATTTTGACTTTGGTATTAGGTTTAAAAACATATGCTGTTGAATAATCGGTATCCGAGATATTTGTAATCGGATATTTTTCATTCTTAACGTTAGAATTTATTTTATAAAATAAATTCTCAGTAAAAGTTAAATCTGCATTTGAGCAACACCTCCCAAATAGTTTGTCAGACCAGGCACTATGCTCTTCAACTAATTCTTGTTTGTAATAATCGAAAATCGTGGGCAGCTCATCATCAATATATCTTTTTATTTCGTTTATGCTTACAGAATCAATTGTCGCTAAGGTTGCCTTTCGGTTTTCATCCAACCCTGAAGTAACTATAGTATTACTTGTATCTATTTTAATAGCGTCAACAACTGGTATATTGGTATCTTTCTTTTTATTCGAATTACAAGCTATACATACTAACAATAAGATTACTAATTTTATTTTCATTCGAATGAGTTCAATAGATTTGTATACTAAGTAAGTTAGTATAAAAAATAAACATACTTACATAGCAGCTTTATTAATCACTCCTTCTAGTTCTTGAAAAGCTTTTTCCTGAGAAGGAGCTAATACTGTTTCCTTTATTTTTCCAGCAATTATTTCAATTATACTTCTTCTTGCTTTAACACTTTTTCCAAAATAAGCATTCATGATCGAACTTGGTATGATATGATTTATTTTTATTGTATTTTCTTCTGCAAAATATAGTTTTACTGCATGCATTGCACTTTTTTTAAGAACAATACATTGTGCCATTTGCCCGTTGGCATCTGTTCTAACTTCCCAGTTATCATAGTTTTTATAACATTCAAAAGAAGATGTTGTTTTTAAAAAGTCATAAAGTGTATCTAACGAATTGTACTGTTTCTGGACTGTAATTATTTTTTCCATTGATTTATTTTTTTTGATTTTAGGTAGTTCTAAATATTAATAATCCATTTCAATAAGGCTACCATCTAACTTATAATTAAAAGTAAAAGTGGTTCCACCGTTTTCTGGTTTCAACATTACTATATATTCAGTTTTGGTTATGTCTCCATTTTCTGGGAATTTTATAAATGCTATATGCAAAACTGAGTTTTTAATATTCTTTTCGGTTTTTAGTTGTACACTAGATTTTTCTACTAATTCTCCTAATTTTGAGAGATTAATCTTTTCGTTTAGCTGAAACATAAAGTTTGCCGCCTTGCTACCATCAGGAACTTCAAGAGTGATTTCTGAAGTTTGTCTCCAAGAATCCTGAGATAAAAGCCATTCTCCCATTTGTAAAGATTCTGGTGCTTCTGTAACGGTAACTCCAATAGAATTTCCTAGAGATTCATTATAAATAATATTCAAATTCGTGAAATAGGCATTTTCGCCAAACTTGCTTTTTATTTCTTTTTCTATGGCTTCAAATCCTTCTGCATTGGCTGGTTTCTTACTAGTTCCCCCACTACATGAGATTAGCATAATTAATACTGTTACTATTACTGTAAATTTTAATACTTTCATTTTTAGTGTGTTTTTAGTTCATTTCAACACAATAAAAGTATATCGTATGTTTAGGATAGGAAATAGGAAATCTATTTCTGTAGTTTTAGAATACATAAGTGCGATACTTCAAAAAATATCCGCATTAGAAAGAAGTTTAGTTCTTATTCCAATGTAAAAAAGCGTTTAAGAAGTGTTCCTTTCTTCGGGAAGATACTGGTATTTTTTTGCCATTTTTTAAATAAATAACACCCGATTTATCATACTTGTCTATAAATTTTAAGTTAACCATAAATGATTGGTGTGGCCGTGTAAAATTAGCTTTAGAAAGGCGTTCTTCAAATTCTTTTAAGGTTTTTGAAACCATATACTTTTTATTATCACTACAATGAAAAGTTGTATAACCTTTGTCTGACTCACAAAATAGTAATTCGTTTAAATTTACCACCTGAAAACTATCATGAAGCGATAATATTAATGTAGAGTCTTCATTATTCCAGACCTCTTTTACCGTTTTTATCTGCTTTTTTTGTTCTGTTATTGGTAATGCTATGACTTTTTGTAATGCTATTTGTAATTCATCTACATCTACAGGCTTTAATAGATAATCTACAGCACCAATTTTTAAGGCTTGTAACGCATGTTCTTCATAGGCCGTAATAAAAATCACTTTAAAGTTTAGATTTTCTGTCTGCTTTAAAAAATCAAACCCAGTACCATCGGTAAGATTTATATCTAAAAAAATTAATTCTGGTTTACAGGCGTTTGCTACAACAACAGCATCTTTTACCGATTCACATTCCCCTATTACTTCTATTTCGGCATCTATTAATTGCAATAGATTAAGTAAGCCTTTTCTAATGTATTCCTTATCTTCTACTATTACTGTTTTCATTGTACTTCCTTTATTTTATAAGGGATGATTAAAGTGACTAATGTTCCTTGCTCGTTATATTTCTTTCTATCTTCAACGGTAACCGAACTTTTCATTTTGAAATCTTTGGATAATATTTTTAATCGTTCAGAAGTTATCGTTGTAGATAATGATTTTTTATTATCCTTTTTATTTTCTTTTTGAGAGTCGACCCCAATACCATTATCTGTAATGGTACATATCAAATTTTTATTAGCATAAGATAGGTGAACATCAATTATTCTATTTTCTTTTTGATTTACAAACGCATGCTCTATAGCATTTTCAACAAATGGTTGAATAAGCATAGGAGGTATTTCAAACACAGATACGTCTATAGTAGCCTCTACAAAAACAGTATATTTATAGGTTTTGTTTTCTAAATTCTGAAGTGCTAAATAGTTTTCTATAGCAATTAATTCTTGAGAAAGCGATACTGTTTTGTCTCTAGAGTTTTCTAATATAATACGCAGTAATTTTGAAAACTTTGACAGATAAGCAACTGATTTTTTTTCTTCTTTATTCAATATCATTCCTTGTAAAACAGAGAGTGAATTAAAGATAAAATGAGGAGTCATCTGTGAGCGTAGCAATTTCTGTTCGATGATGATATTTTGAGTTTTGGATTTTTCGTTCCTTAATTTTAAAAAGAAAATTATTGCTCCTAAAAGTAAAGTTGTCGTTAAAAAAGCAATCACCCCAAGTAATAAATTTCGTTGTGACTTTTCTAAGTTATTGGTTGTCGTTTTAACTGTTTGCGTAAGTCTTAGTTCTCTTTTCTCTGCAGATTCTAACTCGTTTTTGTACTTATATTCATACTCTACTTCTGTAATTTTCTGAATATTCTCTCTATTAAAAAGACTGTCGTTTAATATTTTTAGTTGTTGATTACTTAAAAGGGCTTTTTGATGTTCTCCTAATTCATTGTTTATTATAGAAAGTAACTCATAGGCATCACGCTGATGCTTTAAAAGTTTATATGTATTGGCTAGTTGAGCTGCTTTTTCAGCATTAATTAATGCCAGGTTACCTTTTTTCATATAGTAATATACGTATGCCATTCCTACATACGATTCTACTAATTCGTATTGCTGTTGATTAACAGAAGTAATTTTATTCGCCTCTTGAAAATTAGCTAAAGCTTCAGAATATCTTTTCATTCCCAAATATGCAAAACCTAAACCATTAAGACTAGTCGCTAAATGTTCATTATCTTGAATTGCGCTACTAAGCTTACTTGTTTCCTCAAAATAAGAGACAGCCTTAGCAAATTCCTTTTTATCGATATAGATGCCTCCCATATTATTTTTTATGGCAGTGATACTTTTGCTATTACGATTAGCCTGTTTAATAGCTAAAGCCTTTTTATAAAAATCCAGTGCTTTATCATAAAGTTGTTGTTGTCTATAAATATTTCCGATATTATTTAACGATTGGAAAATACTAAGGGAATCATTAGATTTTTTGGCTATGTCTAATGATTTATGGTTGTATTCTATTGCCAGAGGATAATTACCTTGATCAAGGTACACTATAGCTATTGAATTGAAACAGCTAAGTATTCCGTATTCATTTTTATTATTTGTATATACTTGTAGTGCTTTTTTAAAATTACCTAAAGCTTCTTTATGTTTTCCCATATCAGAGTAAATACTACCAATATTATAGAGGTAATTAGGCATATTCTTTTTCACTCCCAGTTTCTGATCAATTGCTAAAGCTTTTTTATAATATTCTAAGGCGAGTTTTTGATTCCCCTTATATTTATTTAGAACTCCCAAGGCATTATTACAACCTGCAATACTTTTTAAATCACCTATTGAAGTATATAACTCAATTGCTTTTTCATAATTAGCAATAGAAGTTTTAAAATTACCTTGTTCCATATGAGTAATCCCTTTCATATAAAAACTACGAGCTTTTCCTTTTATGGATTTTATTTCATCGGCAAGTTTCCCTGCTTGTTCGGCATATGCTAATGATTGAGAAGGATTATTTCTATAGTGATAATAAGCTAAATGATTAAGGATTTTTACTCTAACGGTATCTTTTTTGGTATAGATTTTTAGTTCTTTTTTTAAACTGTCTATTTTTTTATTCTGAGATAAAACAGTTGCAGAAAAAGACAAGAAGCATAATAAGTAAATAATAGGTATATTTATTATTTTCATAAAATAAAGAACGGTTATTAAAATTTTAAATCAAAAAAATAGAGAATCATTCTACTCGATCTTGCTTTGTAGATTTTGATAAAAACACTAAAAAAGAATTTGTATTAAGGTAAAAAAAGAGAAAACGTTCTTACACTATAATAGTTAGGAACAGGATTATAAATCCAAAAATTTTGCCAAAGTTTATTCCTTATAAATATCTTAAGATTTAAGAATCCAATTAATTACTATATTTGGCAAATGAGAATGAACATTTGGAAAAATATAATTACTCTTTTTTTTCTATCCGCTTTTCTATTTCTTAGAATTGTTAATGTACATGCTATTTCTCATTTTTCTGATGACGATGATCAAATACATTGTGAGTTGTGTGAAATTATCGCGGTATCATATAAACTTACTCCTTTTACAGATAGTACATTTGTAGAAGTAGAACAAAAATCTGCGATAGATTTCCATGAGTACAAAATCAATTTTTGTTACGAAACATCGCAATACAGTATTACACTCCCTAAAAGCATCTATAATAAACCTCCGCCCAAATATTTAGGGTAGTTGCATTTTATTTATGAAAATTTTCTTTTTGTATGTTGATATTTACAACGATATGATTTTATAAATCATATCATAGTGTATACAATAGATCAATTACCCTTCTCTGTTAGTCAGAAAATTTTCTTCCAACTTTTTTAGTATTTAATTTTTTTTAGTCATGAAAAAATTACCAGTTACTGTATTGAGTGGTTTCCTAGGTGCAGGCAAGACCACATTGCTTAATCATATTTTACATAATAAACAAGGGTTAAAAGTTGCTGTGATTGTCAATGATATGAGTGAGGTCAATATAGATACTCAGCTCATACAAAATGAAAACAGCCTTTCTCGAACAGAGGAATGCCTCGTAGAAATGAGCAATGGTTGCATTTGTTGCACCCTTCGAGAAGACCTGATGATAGAAGTCGAAAAATTAGCTAAGGAAAACAGATTTGATTATCTAATTATCGAGAGCACAGGTATTTCAGAACCTATTCCTGTGGCTCAGACCTTTAGTTTTGCAAGTGAGGACGGCAGTATCGACCTAAGTCGCTTTAGTTATGTCGATACTATGGTTACCGTAGTAGATGCATATAATTTTTTGAAAGACTTTTCGAGTGCCCAATATCTCTCGGATAGGCAGCTTACTAATATTGAGAACGATGAGCGTACGATTGTAAATCTACTTACCGATCAAATAGAATTTGCAAACGTGATTTTACTCAATAAAGTAGATCTGGTTACCAAACAAGAATTAAAAAATGTATATGATATTCTTCAAAAATTAAATCCGGGAGCCAGAATATTTCCTACCAAAAATTCACAAATAGCATTACAGGAAATTATCAATACAGGGTTGTTTAACTTTGAAGAAGCCGAAAATTCTGCAGGTTGGATACGAGAACTCGAAAATGAACATGTTCCTGAAACCGAAGAATATGGTATTGGTTCCTTCGTATTCCGCAATAAAAAACCGTTTCATCCAGAACGGTTCCTCGACTATGTTTCTAACCATTTTCCTTCAAATATTATTCGAAGTAAGGGTTTGTTTTGGTTGGCCTCTCGCAGTAATCAAGCCTTAATCTGGAGTACGGCAGGAGGCTCTACAAAAATTGACCCCGCTGGGGTATGGTGGGCATCTATGTCATTTGCAGAACGAATCAGCTACCCTTCCTTTCTGGATAACCAAAAATTAATAGAGTCAGATTGGATAAACCCTTTCGGGGATCGAAAGATAGAACTCGTCTTTATTGGGCAGCATCTCGATGTTACCACGATAACTCTACAACTTGAAAAATGTTTGCTTACCAATGAGGAGGTGCTGGATTGGAAAACAGGAGAGTTCTCTAATATCGATAATTGGCCCATCCCAAGCTATCAAGATTCAAACATATAAATAATAGTATTATGATCAATATTAACAATCTTACAAAGAAATACGGCGAACACGTTGCTCTGAACCAATTGAGCCTTCAAATCAAAGAAGGTGAAATATATTGCCTTCTCGGAGCTAATGGTGCCGGAAAGACTACAACAATCAACCTCTTGCTAGGTTTTACGACACCAACCTCGGGCAATGCCTCTATTAACCAAATAAACGTACAGGAAAATCCTAGGGCAACCAAGCATTTCTTAGCTTACATACCAGAGAATCTGATGCTTTACCCAAGCTTAACTGCTTTAGAAAACCTTGACTATTTTTCTGGAATAGCAGGAAAGAAGCTTTCGACAAAAGAATTAAAAGGCTTTTTGGAAGAAGCGGGACTACAAACAGAAGCCTTTGACAAACGTATCACTACGTTTTCTAAAGGTATGCGCCAAAAAGTAGGAGTTGCTATTGCCTTGGCCAAAGATGCCAAAGTCCTGCTATTGGATGAACCCACTTCTGGTCTTGATCCCAAGGCTAGTAATGAGTTCGGATTGCTGTTGCACAAATTAAAATCAAAAGGTATAGCCACCCTAATGGCAACACATGACCTTTTTCGTGCCAAAGAAGTAGCCACTCATATAGGTATCATGAAAGATGGCAAATTACGGCAACAATTTGTGTCAGACGATATTTCTCTTGCCGAGTTAGAAAAGGTATATCTCGATACCATGGACTATAAAGAAATATTATCATGATAACAAAAACTTTTCTTAAGGAAACCAAGGAATTGTTGCGTGACGGTCGCGTTCGCATCTCCTTAATCATTGTATTCATTTTATTAAGTGTTGCAGTGTGGATCAGTGCTCAACAATACCAAAATGTGAACGCACAGTACTCGGCTGCTAAAACTGCAGAACGTGAGGTTTGGGACAATCAAGGTGAAAAGAACCCACATTCTGCAGCGCATTATGGTACTTATGCCTTTAAACCAAAATATCCTCTTTCGTTAGTAGATCAAGGTGTAGATAAATATACAGGTACTTCCATTTTTCTGGAGGCCCATAACCGCAACGAGGCACAATTTAGCGCAGCGGCAGATCAAACGGGTCTCGCTCGCTTTGGAGATTTGACACCAGATTTTATGTTGCTCTTCATCATTCCCTTGCTCATTGTTCTTCTGGGGTATAATGGTTTTACCAAAGAACGTGAAATGGGTACCTTAACATTGCTCAAGAGTCAGGGCATTTCCCAATGGAAATGGATCTGGGGAAAATGGATGGCGCTTTTTTTCCCTATTTTGTTGATTACGGCTATTCTGTTCTTTATAGCAGGCATCCTATTGTCTAACTTGCAAGATTTTGGAGTGTTCAAATGGGAATCATTGTTCTCATTGTTTGTGGTATATATAGTTTACTATATTATCTTTATCAACTTAGTACTGTTGATTTCTATCAAAACTAAAAAATCAGGCATCTCGCTTGTAGTGTCGCTGTGTATTTGGATCATTGCCTGTTTAGCAGCACCAAAAGCCGCGAGTAATTTTGCCGAAAACAAATATCCCTATCCAACACGACAAGAATTTACGGCCAATGTCTTAAAAGACAAAAAATCCGGGCTCGATGGTCATAATCCCTGGAACAAGGAGGCTAAACTTCTAGAAGAAAAAATATTGAAAGAATACGGTGTGGATAGCTTATCTCAGCTTCCCTTTAACTATGATGCCTATAGAATGCAAAAAGGTGAGGAACACCAGGCAAAGATCTATCTAAAACACTATAATCATCTCAAGAATCAATATAAGCAGCAATCAGATGTATACAGGAATTTGGCGCTTCTATCTCCCTATCTTCCTACTCGATTTTTGAGCATGGCTATTGCCCAGACCGACTATGCCACGCATTGGGATTTTGCCAACGCTGCAGAGGACTATCGCATCGCTACTCAAGAATTTTTGAATGGTAATTTTGCTAAAAACTCAGAATATGGCAATTGGTCGTATCAAGCAGATGCCGAAACCTGGAAACAGTTACCTGACTTTGACTACACTCCTCCTCAACTCGGAGTCATTCTAGAGCAAAATACTTCCAACCTCATGGTCATGGGGCTTTGGTTCTTAGGTTCTTTTGGATTCCTTTTTTTCATTCCTAAAAATTTATAAGTATGTTTAGTTACAATTTTAAATATGAATTAAAGCTGTTGCTCCGTAGCCGATGGATACAGCTCTTGAGTTTGATATTATTACTTCTCTTCGGTTTTTCGGCCTTTAATGGAAAACAAAAAGTAGAGAAGCGTAAAAATATCATTGTAAAGGCACAAGAAGAATTACGGGAAAGCGATGCCGAAATGTTAAAACTTCTCGACTCGGTACAACGCGGAATGGAAGTAAGTGCTTCTCGATGGACTTTACCCACAAGTCCAATGGCTGTAGGAAATTATCATCCCAGGGTAGCTACCATGGAACCCCAGCCTATGGCATTTGTATCAACGGGCCAAGCAGATCTTTTTACCCATTTTGTAAGACCAACGGCAACAGGCGATGATTTTGCTCTAAATTTTACCGAAATGACGAGCCCTGTGCAATTGCTGTTCGGTAGTTTTGACCTGGCATTTGTGATTGTGTATCTACTACCTCTTTTGATCATTGCTTTTTCCTATAACGTGCTTTCTGCCGAGAAAGAAAGTGGTGCACTCCGATTACTGGCCGCACAACCCATTGGTATTCCCAATTGGGTCATGCAAAAACTAGGATTACGTTTCTTCTGGATGTCGGTTTTGGTCATTGCAGCATTAACACTTGTTTTTCTTATCATCGGTATTGACATCCTAAGTCAAAGGAATTTATTTTTAGGACTACTTACTTTGGTGTTGGGATATATGTTCTTTTGGTTTACTCTAGCCTTTTTGGTTAACCTATGGGTAGGTAGTTCTGCCAAGAATGCAGTAGCTATGCTAGGGCTTTGGGTATTGTTTGTATTATTGGTTCCTTCTGTATTGAACCAATTAGGAAATACTCTTTATCCTATGCCATCACGTACCCTTATGGTCAATGAGATGCGTGAAGTGAAAGCAGAAATCACCAAAAAACAGGACGAAATCCTTGATAATTATCTACGTGACCATCCAGAGTATGCGATTAATGATACTTCTCAAAGGAGGTCTTTTTGGCACAGGTATATGGCTTCGCAACAGTTGGTCAAAGAAGAATTAGAACCTGTAGTAAGCTCTTTTGAGAATCAATTGCGAAAACAACAAGACTGGATGAATAAATTCAAATGGATATCTCCGGCAATCACTGTTCAGGAATCATTCAACCACTTGGCAGGAACTTCTACAGAAGACTACGAAAGTTACCGAAAACAGGTCATCGCCTTTGCAGGAAATTGGCGGGAATATTTTGTCCCTCTTCTTTACAATAATAAAAAGTTTGCGCAAAAGGACTATGCTACATTACCAAAGTTTCAATATAGCCCGGCCTCATATCAATTGATTCCAGTGGCTTTAACACTCTACCTGATATCCATTGTACTTTTTGGCCTTGGATTTTTCAGTTCGAAACATCTAAAAACAAAAGGTATACTCAATTAAGAAAATAATGTTCAATTTTTAAATAAAACAATAATGATTACCAAAGAAGAAGTACAAAAAGCACAAACAGAATGGGGTAACGGGGTTGTCGAGATCGGTGCTAAAAAAGATCAAAGAGAGGAATGCGAGCGTTTTACAAGCAAGTTCCTGGATGAACGCTATGCTTTTGATAAAAAGAAGGTACTGTTTAAGCCCACCAAAACATCGCTCATTCAATTTAGGCCTGATAAGGAAGGAGCTCTCTCATATTTTATTGCAGGAAACGATCAATATCCAGAGGATGGAGGTTTTGCTATTCAACCCTGGACCAAGGTACGTTTTGAAAACGAGGCTATGCTACTCGAAGAAAAAAGAGCTTTGGCCATGGGTAACTATTACTTTACTGGCCTAGATGGGCAGGAGGTCAAAGTTGAATATACCTTTGGCTATACTCTTGATCCTTCTGGAAAATTAAAGATAGACGTTCATCATTCCTCCCTACCTTATAACCCTGAGGCGTCGGTATGATTTTCTTCGGCAAACGGCAAGAAAAAACCCTTTTTCTGGTTTGTCCTATGGATTTTATGGAACCCGTGATCAGGGAAAGGTATAAAGGAAATTCTTTTTTTTACACCGCCCTGGGGGTTTTTCTTGAGTTCGATGAATCCACCCAGTATAATCTTTATAAGCTAATAAAGAAAGAGGGGATAGATTATATCACATTGGTCGCCAAGGCTGATGGGGATTTCTACCAGGGGGCATTGCTCGATTGGCAGACGCCATTGCACCTTCCTGTGGAGCGATCTTTGGCGCAATTGAAAACTGGTATTGCTCCAAGGATAGAACGACAGAAAGGCTCTTTCTTAAAATCGAGAATGATTATAGGCGAACACCTGGACCAGCAAAGAGAACGTCTTCTTAATACTAAACTTCTAGGGATTGGATTGCTACGTAATGGGATAGGTGTAGATAGTCTTGTTTATGAACCTTCTAATAAAAGCTTTACAACTACTGGAGATGTTTTAAATAGGGCAAAATTATTTGATGGGATGATGGTTAATTAAAAAACGATATGAAATGAAAAACTCATGTTTTTAGTCTTTTTGCTTTAGATAAAGATTCTCTTTGCCGTACAAAACGAGATAGACAACTTCCTCCTTCCAAATACCTATCATTATTCCGATGGTAGGTATTGGATGTTGATGAGAAATTAAACAAGTCCGATTTTTTGAACTTAAGTCATTGAAAACAGAAAATCCAAAACTAAAATTTAAAATCAATGAAAATAAAGCTTAAATAAAATGACCTCGAAAGACCTACACTATCTTATGTTAAAGGCAGTAGAGGTTGAGAATATATTTTAAGACAAAAAATAAATTATCAGTAAACTCACTTTTTAATACAGTTTTAATCATGTTTAACCGAATTGCTCTTTATGTTTTTCTTTTGATGCTTTTAGTTTCCTGTAAAGATCAAGTACAAAAAAAGCACGTCCCATCTGCAATTGATCGAGAAAAGATTGATGCGGCCTTTGGCAAGCATGTTTCTGCGATAATGTTGAATCATTTATATATAGTTCTGGATAGTCTCTCATACTCTAGTTTAACAAAAGATATTGGATGGGGCAAAACTTATGGAACATTAGATAAAGGACTTCCTTCTTTTGCTCCAATAGATAATGATACACCTATGTGTTATCTAAGAGGACATAAACATTATATAGAAATTTTAGGGCCTAACAATGTATTCAACGAACCTGTTGGAAAAAGTGGCGTAGGTTTCACTCTAGAGAATAATGATGAACATTTTCATTTAGGTGTTAAACCAAAGCTAAAAGTAGAAAACACTCGATTTCTTAATGCTACAAAAACTGTAGATATGGAATTAAGTAACCAAAAAGAAACTTGGTTCAAAGCATTTTATACCCCAAGTCCTGGTACTGCTTTACACACCTGGTATGCTTTTTATAATCCTATTTTTCTTGATAGTCTTTACCAAAAACATCATCCTTTTTATTCGCGTGAAGCGTTTTTAAAGCCGAACTACGCAAACCAAAAGCTTTTTAACGGTATAAAATCGATTGCAATGACCTGTACTACTGATGACTACATCCGTATCACACAAGAATTATATCATCTGGGATGTAAATTATTAGAAAAAGATGGTCACATGCTTAGTATTGATGGAGGAGATATAATCATAAAAATTACGGCATCTAATGAGGTTGAATATAGCCAAATCACCCAGATACGATGTCATTTAAATAGATCTGACGATAGTGTTACTAATCTGGGAAATGTCACCATTATTAACAAAGGGAAAGAATCTATATGGAATTTTGATAATCTTCATAAAAATAACTTTTAAATCATATAAAAATGAAAACTCATTATTTAACCACCGTAATCCTGTCCTTATCTATTACTTTAATAGGGTGTAAACAACAAAAGAAAAATGTTACAGAAGAAGAAATTGCAAATCCACATGTTAAAGAATCTATAGAAGTTCAACAATCGATCACCATAGAAAAGTTAGAAAATTCTCCGGCCTATACAGATGCTGCACTTACTTTGGATTTACCTGAAACCATTAAAATTTCTCAGGGAGGTGATATGGATTTTACGTTTAATTTAAAGAATTATGAATTAGGTGCTCAAACCCAGGGACCAAATTCTCTAAGGTTGGCAAATTCGGGAAAAGGGCAGCATATTCATTTTATTTTGGATAATCAGCCCTACTCTGCACATTACGAACCTAATTTTAAAAAAGAAATCCCTGATGGTGTACATCATTTAGTTGCTTTTTTAAGCCGTTCATACCACGAATCGGTCAAAAATACAAACTCGGTAGTAGTTAGAAAACTTATGGTTGGTGCCAATCCCCAAGATTCTCAAGGGTTAGATATGAAAGCTCCGACGCTTATCTACAGTCGACCTAAGGGAGAATATGCCGATAAGGATGCTGAGAGTTTATTACTTGATTTTTTTGTATTGAACACCACTCTTTCTGAAGATGGACATAAAGTTCGTGCTACTATTAATGGTGAAGAATTTATCATTACAGAATGGGCTCCGCAGGTTATCAAAGGGCTTCCAATGGGAGAAGTTAGTATTCAACTAGAATTGCTGGATGAAACCGGAACGCTGATTCCTGGTCCTTTCAATAAAGTTACCCGTACCGTACTATTAAAAGAATAATAACACGGCTTATCTATGGTAATGAAAAACGTTATCATTTATTTTTTTACAGTTACCAAAAAGTGAAACAATGTAATTAAATAATCACATGGAAAACCCAGCTCTTGAATTTCTATCTAAGCATGTTATGTCCAAATACATACAACATCAAGTGTTAACCAAGCCATTTAATGATTTAAAATATGATCAATTTGAATCGGCAATTAACACCCAAATGATAAAAGAGGCTAGTGTTGAACAACGAGAATTTCTATACATTTATACAGAAAAATGCATTATAGAGCCTACTTTTGGGTGGGCTCTTTCAGAAAATTTTCGGTTGATTGCAGAATCTTACCCTTATGCTCAATTTGTGCTTGACCAGTTCAAACCAACGATTACAAAAACTCATTATTTTCGGCAAAAGAAGGTAACCCTAAACAAGGCTATTTTGTTATCAGAAAATTACACCAACTACTTTCATTTTCTGAATGATTTTGTTGGACGATTAGCACTACTTGATCGTTTAAATGTATCTCGAGATATTCCTGTTATTGTATCTGAAAAATTAAGATCAAGTATTTTTTTTCAGCAATTTAACATGTTATGTCCAAAATTCTTCGATCGTAATTGGGTGTTTCAGGCTACAAATGAATATTATGAAATTGAAGATGCTACTTATTTTGTTCAAAATATAAGTTGCAAACATGAAAATTTTTGCCCATTGCTTGATGAATTGCCTTACGAAGAAAACGCTGTTATTTCTCCTGATAAAATATTTATTACTCGTCGAGGAATCTATGGAAGAGGTTTAACAAACTCCTCGGAAATTGAAAACATTGCTCAAAACAATAATTTTAAAATAATCGACGCGCAGAACTTTACCATTGCAGAACAAGTTAAGTTATTTTCCAATGCTACACATATTATCGGATTACATGGTGCAGGGCTTATGAATATGATATATTCTAAAAACAAACATATTAAAATACTTGAATTATTTCCCGGGAACTTTTATAAAGCCGTTTATTATTGGCTGGCATCACAATTTTCGCACAGCTATGATTGTATCAGAGGGTTACCAACTACGGATAATGAGCAGACCATTACTTCAACATCTGTCATTTTTAAGAGTAATTTTTATATGCCACCAGATACTTTTTTGAATAAATTAATAGCATGGCTTAGGTAATAATTTTGGCTGAAAGGACTTAACTAAGTCTAAAAAACAATGCTATAGATATTACAAGAGATAGATTTAATAAAGATGTAACTTTTAAGATCACTCCTATCATCAAAGGTCTTAGAGAATTAATGCATATTTTCGGGTACATCAATTTCTATATAGAAAACCTATCCAGGTAAATAATGAAACCAAAAATCGTTTTGTAGTAGATGTGATCATATTTTAAATATACAAGATCTCGCTAATTGTATATCGATCTTTAGAAAACGTAAAAAAACAAGAGCTCAAAATCAGAGCTCTTGTATATAAGCTTTACAGTAAGCAATTACCCATAAAACAAGGAACAGGACATCTTGGTGCGTTTGCAGGACTATTTCCTCCAGGACAATAATATCCGCCTGATTTACCATTGATTTGCTTAAGTTCTTCTCTGCTTAAAGCTTTTCCTAAATTTAACAATGATTTTTTCATACTTCAAAGTCATTAAATGTTATTAATACGGACAACACATTCCATTCTGAACGCTACCATAGCATCTTGCTCCAGGAAAACCACCGGCTCCAGTTGGCTCATATGAACACTCTATACCGTTTCCACCTTCTAAAGTATATTCTGAAGAACAACCGCAAGTTCCAAAACTTCCTCGCAATCCTCCATGGATATTTTTTTGCTCCGATTTACTAAGTGCTTTTCCTAAGTTTAACAATGATTTTTTCATAAATAATAATAATTTAAAAAAATGATTAAGTCCCCGAACATTTAATGACACTCAAGGTTTATGTCAATTCCCTTTTACACCG
The DNA here is from genome assembly GCF_943422735.1 of Aquimarina sp. EL_43. Classification (NCBI taxonomy): domain Bacteria; kingdom Pseudomonadati; phylum Bacteroidota; class Flavobacteriia; order Flavobacteriales; family Flavobacteriaceae; genus Aquimarina; species Aquimarina sp. EL_43. Next base: position 876,992 of record NZ_CALSBR010000001.1, read on the forward strand.
TATTCCATTTGTTATCCCCAGGTTTTGCAATACATTAAGCATAAAACTCAATGGCTTACATATTACTAATGCAGGAATCAAAAAACATAACAGACATTTTTTTAATTTTTTTCAAATTCTTTTTGATTATTTTTATCCCAATTGACACAATTAAGTGATAAAAGTGGTCTATAATCAACAGGTCAAAATAGGATCAGGTTGCTTAAAAAGAAATTATCCTTTGATATGATGAATAGCAGTAAGCTGAAAAAGATAGTCGAACAGGCAATACAAGGAAACGAATTGCCTTTTGATCGATTTGTTAAAGATCTTTTTGAGCAGCTAAAACCAAAACTTTTATCCTTAACCCAATCCCAACAAGAAACCGAAGATATTTTTATTGGTGCTATGCAAAAATTTTGGGAACGATTTGTAGTTCTTCAGGAAAAATTACCAGAAAATAGCATTGGTTATATTTTTGTGATGTGTAAAAACAATTGGCTTATTTCGAAACGTCATCCCTGGAATTCTGTAGTATTAAAAGAAACAATTTCGGAAGATCAAAAATTTAATGATCATAATAATAACATTAATGATTCTCTAGAAAACCTGGAAATAGAATGGCTGCAAAAAAGAGCTTTATCAGAAGCGTTGGATAGCTTATCTCAAAAATGCAAAACCCTTATGCAAACAGAAATAGATTCTGATACAAAATTAAAAGATTTACAAGAACAACTAGGGTATGTTAATTATCAAGCACTAGTGCAAGCAAAATATAATTGTAAAAAGAGACTTATTAAAAAAGTCTACGAGATATTTGATCAATTAATGGCTCTCAAACAACGTTAAGATGAAGGAGATACAGGATAAAGACATCGTATTGATTACCCGTTATTTTGATCTGGATCTTTCAGAGAAGGAAATGGAATCATTTGATCAAAGGCTTCAGGACGATCCTATTTTTGCCACTAAGGTTAAAAAGTACCAACACAGTATTAATCTTATTGACAAAAACTACCCTAATGCGAATCAAAAGCAACGCACCAAAAAATGGAAGGAGCTAATTGCTGAAGGTCAGGCTTCGAATAAAAAGACCTCCTGGAAACGGATTGCGGGTATTGCTGCTATCTTTTTATTACTCATTTCTTCCTGGTATTTTATGTTCCCTATACAAGAAAGCAATCTTAATGAACTAGCCAAAAATGCCTGGAACAAGAATGTAGGTTTTAGTGATTATCAGGTAAGAAACACAAAAGAATTCAACCAAAAAAAAGTAGTGATCGATGCTTTTAAGTTGTATAAAAAGAAAGATTATTTATCAGCAATTGAAACCTTAGAAAAATACGATCCTTCTTCATTATATTATGAAGATGCCCTATTGATTCGAGCCTTATCCATTCATAAAACAGGTATGTCTAAAGAGGCTATACAGCTTCTGGATTCTTTGACCAATCATCCAACAGGAAGATTATTAAATGAAGCTCTATGGTATAAAGGATTAATTTATCTTGATCTAAACGATCTTGAATCTGCCAGAAAATACCTTAAAATACCTAACAACTTTACTTCAGAGATACGATTGAAACAATGATTTGATTGATTTTCTTTTCATATAAAAAAATACTCCCAACGTGATTAATCCAATCAATCCATAGAATATCCAACTCATATGGATAGGTTTTTCAAACTCTATAGCATCATAATTACCAACAAGATAAAAACCTCCCCAATAAACCGGATCCTGAGTAAACACATCAGTGGTTTGTAGAAATTTTAGCTTAGCTTGTTGTAAGGCTTCTGCTTTATTCATCCCCTGACTTAGATTACTATAAAAATTCTGCATTATCTCTGGAGTGGTTTTATCTGACACCTCCCAACCAGTTAGTAAAAGGCTTTTTGTTCCTGCATATTGAAAGGCAGTACCAAGACTTAAAACACCTTCGCCTTTGGCTATTTTACCCATTCCCGTATTACAGGCGCTTAGCACAGTCAATTCTGCAGGAATATTCAATGCATACAATTCATGGCTATATAAAATATTATCCTCTAATGAATCTTCAGTTTTGGTAAAATAAATTCTGGAATTCTCGGGGTTTTGATCATCTACTTCACCATGAAGCGCCAGATGTAAAACATTATAATCTGAAAGGTTATTTTTAAAGTTTTGTTCGATCGCCTGTGAACCAAAAAAGTATCGTCCTTTAACTATAGTGGCAATTTTTTTAATCTCTTTTCTTGTTCCTGGTAAATCCTCATGAGCATCTCTTAGGACTTCAAGATCCATTTGATTGCCTACAGATAATGAGTCTTCATTTGAAAATGAAAATGCCAAACATTCTTTACGAATCTCAGATGTTGTTATCGATTTATAAATTCCTTCATCAAACAACAAACTAGCTGAATTAGCATAACTAACAGCATATTCTTTTATTAGATATGATAACTTACTATTATTTTCTTTTTTTACATCAGAGGTCAACAAAAGATCAAAGTTAAGATGCCATAGAGATTCATCTGGAATGATTATTAACTGGTTACCAATTATTTGATCCTTCATCGGAGCTAAAAGTTCATTAAACAATGCGTATCCTAATCGTTTATACTCTACTTTGTTTTTAAGCAAAATACTTGATCTGAAAGCCTCAATTTTTTTATCAATTTCAGAAATCGATAATTCTTTAATACCGGCATCATTTTTTGTTATTACAAAAGCATATAATGTACTGTCTACCATAAAATATTCCAAAAGCGTAGTGTTTTCTTGCAATCGTTTTTGAATTTCTTTAATGGATAGCGTGTTATTGTCATACTTTAATTGGTAATATTTAGAATATTTCTTTTCGAGTACTTCTTTTAAAGAATCCTGACGACGGGAAATATCGGTAATCTTACTTTCGATATCAGAAACTTTGGTTTGATCTGTATTTTCTTTTCCGATTGTAGCGTAAAAAGCAGATTTAGCATCTGCCAACTCTTTTCTTAAGCTTTGTTCCAGATTCAGGAGCTTTTCGGGCAATCCTGAAAACCCTTTGGCATTAGCATCATTCAACAATTCTTTAAGCAAGTTTGCCTTACTTCTTTCTGCATAATTAAAAGCTTTTTCTATCTTCTCATCCTCATTTCCTGTATCAGATAATAATTGGGTAGCAATACCCCCGTAAAAAACATTTTTTACATCCTTAGCAAAAGTTAGCTTATCTTCTTTATTGTATTGAGTTCTCCTGATTGTTTCTACCAATCGACCAGCTTTTTCATATGTATTTATGCTTTCCTCAAGAATCTTTGGATCGTTTCCTTTTTCGTATATTGATTTTAGCGTAAATGCTTTCCGCTCCAGCGATTTCAACAATCGAGTTAGACTTAAAAACATATCAAACTCTCCGTAATTTCCTACCCCACTACTTTTAAGTTGTTTATTTGCTGTAATTGCTTTTTCTAAATAATTTAATGCATTATTAAATTCCTTTTTATCGATTTCAAAAGTTGCCATCATAATATAGGATTCTACAGTATAAAAACTATGCTCCCCAAAAACCTTTAATCGAATATCAAGTGATTTTTGAGCATATTCATTTGCTCTTTTATATTGACCGATTTCATGATATAACTCACTTAAGTATGTATGAAAATAGGCTGTTCGTACATTATCCTCTCCATAAGCTTTTCTAGCTAGAATAAGCGCTTTTTTGACATAAACAATTCCCTCTTCTCCTCTTATCACCAGTCCCTTGAGGCTATAAGGCAATGCAAGGTTAGGAAAATCTTCGCCAAAAGCCTTGATCCCTATTGTTATGGTTTTATCTACATGAAACAGCGCTTTATCGTTATTTTTCTGAAAATAATATATGTTCGCAATATTATAGTGCATACGTACCTGATCAGGATGATCAACTCCTAATTGCAATTCGCTTAAATGAAGAGATTTTATGTAATACTCCAAACTTCTATTCTCTTCTTTTTTATAGCTATACATCAGTCCGATATTGTTGTATAGATCTACGAAATAAAAGTTATCTGGTTTGTAAATTTTATTTGCTATGGCCAATGCTTTTTTAAGATATACTAATGTTTCGTCATATAATCCTTGCTCAAAAAGTGCATTGCCCATTTGTCTATAAATTTCGGCTATTTCGATCGGATCTTCATTTGCTTTTTTCTTCCTGATCTCAATTGCTTTGTTAAAATGATCCATAGCTTCTTCATAAAGCCCTTTATATGTTTTGACAGTACCAAAATTATAATGAGATCTGGCAAAGTCCTCATCTTCATCTGTAAAGCTTTCGGATCTTAATTGAAATGCTTTTTCAAAATATTCTAACGAAAGATCCAGATCAGATTTACCTTTCATATAATAAGCCCCCATATTATCCCAAGCCCTGGCCTTTTGCTTTGGGTTAATATCGGTTTTTTGTTCTATAATTTGTAAGGCTTGCTCTGTGTGATGCAAAGCTTTGGGAAGATTAAATGTATACATATAATTTTCAGAAAGCTTGTTATGAGATGCTATAACCTGATTCCAATCCTGATTCCTTTCATAAATTTGTTTAGCTTCTTCATAATTTTGAATCGCTAGTTTAAAATTTCTATAATACAGTAAAGAATCTCCTTTTTTGAAAAACCTATTTGCCTCATCAATGTCGTCAGCCTTTTGAGCATAAATGGGGTGATAAAAAATTATACTTAATACTAGTAAGGCTTTAAAAAAGATGTGTGAAATGAGTTGAGACATGAGTTTGTGTTTGAAAGAAAACAAAAGTAATTAATTTAGTTAATTAAGTATTTTTCGTCAAAAACTGATTACATAATCTGTCTTTAAAAGAACGACTCAACTTATTTTATCTGAGAGGTATTGAGATTATTTGAAAGTGTCGATGATATCCTGAAAAATGGCTCTCAAATTGAGCATACAAGGTATAGAAGTTATGATAATTTCATAATCAACTTACTATCTGAGGTAATCGCTTATTGAATATTTACTTAGTTACTTATTTTTTTAATTTATCAACCTTCCTGTCGCCTCTTTTAGTATATAATTACAGTGATCTACATCATCTGTATTAAGTTCAAGAATACCGGTAACCTCTATAATTTGATCTGTTTTAAATTTTGGCTTTTGTTTAAAAATAACTTCAACAATACTTTCTGGACCTGCTGCACCACAAAAAAAACAGGAAGACCTAGGGTTTTTAGATACCATATAGAATTCATCTTCTTCAATAGAAAAATCTAAAAAGTAACCTTTAATACGAATTTGAGCACCTTGGTATGACTTTATAATAGGTCCGAATCTTGGTTTTAAAAAGATATCATCATATTTTGAACTGTAAACATTATAAAATTTTACATCAGCCAAATCGTGCCAGGTTAATTTTTCTTGAGAAAATAGGTTGAATTTAGTTACTATAAAAAACAGGATTAGGAAGACTATTTTATACATCAGATATTGTTTTAGAAACATTTAATTTAAATAAAGGCAATGAGGCCAGAATCGCTGCCAGGAAGGTGGTTAGAATCACTAGTATCAATATGAGTAGTTCTTTATTAGTGGGAAAGCTAAATACAAAATGGTATCTATATATATTTTCTGTAAAAGCTGAAAAAAACCAGATACTTATTCTTCCCAAAACCCACCCTAAAATAGATCCTAATAGAGATAAAAAAAGTGCCTCCAGAAAGACCAATTTTATCAACTGAAAAGTGTTGGCCCCATAGGTACGTAACAAGGCCAACTCTTGTTTTCTTTCTCTTACCGTTTTGATTAGGTTAATAAATATACTAAGACCTGCTACCAACAATATTGCAATAGCAATACCATTAATTGTACGAAAGCCAATTCCTAAAAATCTCATTAATCGCTCGATTTCAAATTTGGGGAGTGCCGCTTGCATGGTCGTTTTTTCATTAATACGTCTAGACATTTGCAAAGCCCCAAAGGGGTTTCTAAATTTAACTAGTAAAGAGGTTATTTCTCTTTGTTGTTCATGCTCTTCTTCATGATGATTGTGTTCATCGTTATGTTCATGTACCTCCCAAATACTTTGTAGATTAGTGATGATAAGGTGATCAATAATCGCCCCTGTTGGTTTTAATACTCCAGTAACGATAAAAGGTTTCTCATCATGAGTTTCTAATCCATTTTCGGCTAAACCATGTGCACTGGTAAAAGTATCTCCTATTTGTAGGTTAATTTTTTTTGCTACTTCATTTCCAATAACTACTTCAAAAGGTTTTTCATATAACTTCCCTTCTTGCAAGGTTGCATCATACTTATCCAAGTACTCATTTGACGTACCTAACACTCTATACCCTCTATAATTATCTCCATAAGAAACGGGTATCATTTCTTTAACCATAGGATTTCTAGCAATTTTTAAAGCTTCATCTAATGGTATATTACCCGTAGGATCATCAATGTGCAAAACAGAAGACAACACTAGTTGTAGCGGACTTCCTTTAGCACCAATAACCATATCAAATGGTTTAGTATTATTTTCTAAATGTTGATTAAGCTGATTTCTTACTTGCAGAACAAAAGTTGTTAGCGAAATACTTAGCAATAATAGCGAAACACTCAAAATAGTGTTTAAAGGTTTAGAAATTAAGTTTTTGTAAGCCAGGTATAACAATTTTATAAACTTATATGATTATCAAAATGTGATTTCACTCTTTTATCATGAGTTACGATCACCAAATTACTTTTACAGATTTGAGCCTCTTTTTTTAATAGGGAAATAACTTTTTCACAATTGGTATCATCTAGGTTAGATGTAGGTTCATCTGCTAATATAACTTTAGGTTTATGTATGACTCCTAAGGCAATCGAAAGTCGCTGTTGTTGTCCTTCACTTAATTGATACACTCTTTTGCTTTGAAGATCTGAGAGTCCTAACTGCGTGATCAATTCTTCTTTTCGATAACGATCACTTTTCTTTTTGGAAAGTTGCTCACGTAGCGTTAAATTTTCTAATAAAGATAAAGATCTGATAAAATAAGCTCGTTGAAAAATTAGCCCAATATTTTGTCCTATGAAATGGTCTAATTGTTTTCGCGTAAGTGTATTCAAACAAGTATTGGCAATAAAAATATCTCCTTCTTTTGGAGGTAAAAGACCTGCCAAAAGATGTAATAATGTCGTTTTACCAACACCTGAAGGCCCCAAAACCAATATATCTTCTTTCGAGGGCAAATCAATATCTGGAAAACAAAAGGTACGATTTTTTGTATCCCGATAGGTAAACTGAAGAGATTTGGTTCGTATCATAAAATGATTTTTTCAAAAATAAGTAAATATTACTAAAGCAACAAAGTTGCATTTGTAAAATAATACTATCTTTACCAAGCATAAACAAATACATTTTCTTTTGAACATATCTCACATACGTAATAACTCAGATACTTTAGGAATTATAGCAAGTAGCTTATGTTTGGCGCATTGCTTAATTACTCCTTTTCTTTTTATCGCTAATACTGGTTCAGTAATGTTACAAGATGTACATCCTACCTGGTGGAAATCTTTAGACATTATTTTTTTAGGCTTTTCTTTTATAGCGATTAGCAGATCTGTTAAAACCACTTCAAAGCCCAAAATGAAGTATGCTTTTTGGATAAGTTGGCTGCTGTTATTCGTTATTGTTCTAAATGAAAAATTTCTTTTAATTTCTTTACCAGAAGCACTCATTTTTGTAGCATCTCTATTATTAGTGGTTTTACATTTCTACAATCTAAAATACTGTCAATGCAAACAAAAATGTTGTAAAACCAATTAATCCCAGTAAAATGAATAGAAAGAAAATAGAATTGATAGGAGATGCACATATTTCTAATAGCATAGAAACTCCTTTACGAGAGGGTGCCTTTGAAAAATCTGATAATGAAAAGATCAAAAATATTCAACATCACTTTTCTGAAATAATGAAAGAGTTGGGGCTCGATTTAACAGATGATAGTCTTTCGGGAACTCCATACAGAGTAGCCAAAATGTATATAAAAGAACTTTTTTATGGTTTAAATCCTAAAAACCGTCCAAAGATTTCAACTTTTGATAATAAGTACGGGTATCAAAAAATGTTGGTAGAACATAATATTACTATTGATTCTGCTTGTGAGCATCATTTTTTACCCATAATTGGTACTGCGCATGTAGGGTATATTCCAAAAAACAAGGTAGTAGGATTGTCAAAAATTAACAGGTTAGTCGATTATTACTCACATCGCCCTCAGGTACAAGAAAGATTATGTCTGCAAATCTTAAATGACTTACAACAAACCTTAGAAACCAAAGATGTTATTGTTGTAGTTAATGCTAAACACCTATGTGTTTCTTCTAGAGGAATTAAAGATAAAAGTAGTTTTACCACCACGATTGAGTATGGAGGGCAATTTATAGAGCCTTCTCTACGAAATGAGTTTTTTGGCATTATTAAAAAAAACAATGAGTAATCTTTTTCATTGGTTCATACATCCTTCGATTTCAAACGTTGCCTATAACATCGCGAAACAGCAGTATAGATTTTTTTGGATGTAACATCCAATATATATTGTACTTGTATTTAGCTCTCTTGGATACTCTATCCTAAAATTAATAAGCTCTGCACTATTAATAGCCTGAAAAAATAGGAATTATATAGTTTATTAAATTGTACGTTTTAGGTAACTAAAAAACTTATTATTATAAATAGCAACAGGGCATATCCCCCATGTAATACGGGATATTCAACCCGACATAATGAAGCTAAAATTCTTTATTTTTAAGAATTATTTTAGTATTTGATTTTCTATTTATCATTTCTAGGGACTATATAATTTTAAGTTTAAAGGAAAACCTTCAATTTAATTAATAGTAAACTATGCTGACCATTATATGGGACAGTAATGCATGCAAAACTTGAATACGATTCTAAATTCTATTTTCAAATATGACTTCTCAAGAGTTTATTACGCATAAGCCTTCTAAATTATTGGAACCATATATTTCATTTTATTTTCAACAAAAAATTTTGAATAATGAACAAGATGGTAATTTTCTGTATAAACAGCACACCTTACCTACAGGTTATACTTTTATCGGGTTTAATTTCTCAAATCCAATAGAATTTGAAATCTGTAATCAATCTCCTTGTCTTATAGATTTTCCAATCTATTTTAGTGGTCAATATGATAGTTTTTATTCTATAAACTTTTTAAAAAAGACTGATTTATTTGGAGTAGTTATGCACCCTACGACCATTAGTCGGTTAATAAAAATCCCCGTTAATGAATTACGGAATTCGACATTTGAAGCCGATTACCATATCTCCAAAGGTCTTAGGAAGCTTCATGAAAAAATGTCTAGATCTCTATTTAACGATCGTATCCAGCAATTTGAACAATGGTTTGCTTCCTTCATTGGGCAGACCCGGCAAGATATAGTTTTCACCGATTGGGCGGTAGCGGAGATCATTAAACGAAAAGGCGTTATTACCACAAACACGCTGGCTAAAACTTTAAAAGTAAGTGAGCGACACTTACAGCGATCCTTTAAAAAACGTATTGGTCTATGCCCTCATCAGTACGCCACCATTGTTAAGATCAATCATATTGTAAATGGTTTTAATGATGCTAACTCTTCGTTGATCGATCTACTATGCCAATACGAGTACCACGATAAGTCTCATTTTCGTAAACAATTCAAACAGTTGACGCAGACGACTCTCGCTTCTTATCTAGGTTTTCAGAACGAGGCTGCTCAAACATTCTTAGATAAGATTACATTTTAGTCGTTTTTTTACCCCCCACCTAGTCTTTCTTCTTTTTATCTTCATTTCATGAAATAATCCTCGGATGGAGACAAATACATTTGAGTCGATTATGGAAAGAATTATCTAGTTACATATTTCTATAATATCGAAAAGTTTAACAGAAGCCTTTTGATTTTAGAGGTTACGAAACCACTGAAGATTTTCTGAATATAAAAAACAATCTCTTATAAACAATATTTCGAAGGTTCGTGGACTGTTTTTATGATTTGTGAATCATAAAAACAGTGTCGAAATCTTCTACGAGTTAATTTATGATTTTCACTAACTAACTCCCTTTTTACTAAAAAGTATTAATGCAACATTAGACGAACATGGAGACTAAAAACAAAATAACTGGACGAATTGTTAGAGCAGATAACGGAAGAGGTATTGAAAATCTAAAAGTTGTTGTATTTGACATCGATTCAGCAACCACAAAATATATAATGGGTGATGCCTCAGGGATGATGAGTTACAACACACCAAAAGAACCTGATTCTAGGTCTTCTTTTAATGTGCTTAGAGCAATATTTGGATCTGCTGACGAAGAAGATTTAGATTTGCGGGGTCTCGCTCCTGCTGGTGACCGATTGGGTTCGGTTTTGACAAATGACAAAGGATATTTTGAAATTGAATTTGACGATGTCGAATTTAATGACAGCGGTAAGGAAAAACGTCCAGACATTCTATTAACAGTTATTGGACCGGATACTACTCAAGTAATCGATGGTCTTGCGATTGGAATGTTCGAAATTTTGAGGTTAGTGCATATGGCCATGTTTCCGAGTTGGAACGCAGGGCGACAAGAAAGCTTCTTCATTAAGGTGTCAGAGGAGTTATTTGAAAAAGCTGGTGTCAAAAATGATGGAGTTCAGGCCTTAGATATTGGTAATTTTTTTGGTAATCTTGCCTCTGATGAAGGTCAAGCGCGGCGCACGCAACGAGCCGAAATTGCCAAGAAAATTCCAAACATGCTTACACCTCGTGCTTTAGCAAAAAATCCTCAATTTATTCCAAAAACCTTCTCTACTTCTGAGGCTGACCTAATGCAACGTACTGTCATCAAATCAGGAATTGAAACACTAAGCAAAATAACAATTCCTCCAGCAATAGTTTATTTAACGGATCTGGAAATTGTGCCTTTTTTCCCAGGAGGGACAACCACAAGTTCGGTAACCGTGTCGGCATGCGATTTGTTAGACCTTAAAGGTCTTGGTGTGAGTTATAAACGAGTACGATCATTGGTCACTGAAGCCCGTGCGAAAAAACAAAGTGCCGATTTCCGCAAATCAGAGTTGCCCAAATGCGAAACCAAAACCCCTCCTGCACCACCAGATATCGACTTAGCAATGCAGACAATCAAGGAGCGGGTTCTAGGGCAAATTGAATCTTTGCCTGCATTTAATTCGCCGGAAAAAAAAACCATTATCGACGATTTGAAGGCCATTAAGGCGCGCATTAATGAATTAGAAATGGGAAGTGGTCCTGCCAATGTAACTGCCTTTCGTGATTTTCACAATCTTCAGATGGCCTTCAAAGATGTGTGGACGGCAGCTTTTGATAAAGAACTAGAGACAGATGTTCAGAATCTCTTTGATGAGATTAATCGCATAGATGACGACTACGGTAATACATTTCCTCGCCCCGATGATCTTCGAGATATTAGGGATTTTGAAGATTTTATATTATCTATTTCAAATGATTTAGGAGCCTTCCAAGAATTATGGGTATCTGTGCCCCCCGCATATAGTGATTTCTTTACTGATGCAGAGTGGAATCGGTTAAAACCTAGATTACAAATGCAATTTGGTACTGTGTTTGAACAAGCGACAGTGATATATCCGGATGATACAAATGCTCAATATCTTCACCGAAACACTTACGCCGTTTTTCTAAAAGAAACACCAACAAGCTTGAATGGTATTGGAAGAATGCAACAGCTTATTTCTGATATCGGTGATCGGTTAAGCAGACCCTACTCATTTAAATACTACGCTGCTGATTCCGTTAATTATGGTACTCTCATCAAATATCGACAAGAATGGAAACCACTTAATTATCAAGTTGGCAGGCTTGTCTCAACACTTCCTTTAGCACCAGGTGAAACTCGTGAACTAAAAGTCACTCAGAAGGTAAAACGGACTCGTGCTGAAAAAGAGATGCGTAAAGCTTTGTCCGAAAATAGTTATGAAAGTTCGTCGTCTATAAAAAGTGAACTTGATGTTATTGCGAAACTAGCCACCGATACAAACTTCAAAATGTCTGCAAGTGGGTCTTTTACTCTTGGTATAGGATCTATTGAAAGTGCCAGTGAGTTTTCTCATAATCAAAAAACAGAATCCAACCGACAGCATAAGCAGATATCTGAGGTTACACGTAAAGCTGCTGAAAAAGTACGGCAAGAGCGGGAAGTAAGCATTGAAAGTACTCAGGACTTCGAATCCAACTTAGAATCCATACAAAAAATTCATAACCCAAATAATGAAGTAACTGTTACCTATTTAATGTATGAATTGGAGCGTCGTTATCAAGTTCATCAAAGATTGGAAAGTGTTACCCCAGTTATTATGCTGGCTTTGGACCTACCTTCACCACATGAATTAACCGAAGGCTGGGTTTTGGAGCATGCTTGGATTTTACGTAGGGCTTTGCTAGATGATGCCTTTGAGGAAGCTATCCACATTATCGAAAATGGACGCGCTTCTGAAGCGGTTGATATCGAAATTAAGAAAGCAATTTATGAGCGAGAACAAGCTACAATGTCCGGGATATCTACTGAGTTTGATGCTATTGTAAAAGATCGTGCCGCACTTCGTTCCCAAATCATCAATTTTCAAAAACAAGCTGATGATTATCAGGCAGGCAAAGAAAGTACTGGTGATAAAGTTAAAGATTTCTTTCTTTCGGGCGGATTTTCAATTTTTGGAGGAGGAGACAACGAGCCCAATCAAGGAAAGTTATATGAGTCCATGATCAAGGCTGCCGAATCGCGCCTAAAACATATTGACCAACAAGCCGAAGAGCTCGCCACTACGCAACGGGCTGCAAAACGCGAAGCACGTGAGGCGGGACAACAATATGCTAATGCTCTTAAGGCAATTGCTCAAAAAGACACCCAAATAAAACAATTGCTTCTACACATTCGTCAAAATATTTTCCACTATATGCACGCCATTTGGGAGATGAAGCATCCTGATCAATGGTTCTTCGAATGGGCTGAAAAGATGGTCTACCATGTTGGTGCTGGCGAAGTTACTTGTACGCTATCTCGCTGGAAAAACCTTTTGCCTATGCCTCCTGGGGTTGAGCGGAAAGGCAATCCATATGAAATTCATTGTGATAAGCCATTACCACCAGATCTTGATATTTTATCCGAAGAGGGTAAGGTTCCACTTGGTAGTATTGCTCATGTGGATCAATTGCTCGGGTTTAAAGGTAATTATGCTGTATTTCCACTGAAGGACTGTACGCATATAACTGACTACATGATGCGAGAATTTGTTGATGATTATTTAGGCGTTCGCGATCCAGCTCTTGACATAGGCGTGACCTCGGCCGAGCTTATCGACTATGCAAAAGAAGTTTGGGAAGACGAAACTCTAAGTGATGAAGATCGCACTACCCTAAGCGAGATTCTCGCTAAATCTTTATCATCTCCTGTTCCCGATACACAGGAAATTATACTTCCTACAGGTCAAATTTATATGGAGGCGCTAAAAGGAGAAACAACCCTACTAGAAGACTTCAAGCTTGCTCATCGTGGCCTAGATGTTCTAAAAGTTCAAGAAGAAGTTCGTCAAGGGCGACTTGATAACATACGACGCGCTGGACTTATGGTAGGCCCGGATGTCAATTTTGATGATCCTGACGTGGATAAGTATGTAAAAATTATTGGTGGGAATGAAACTATTGTAGATACAGATTGATATGATTGAAATTCCCGAAAATGATCGACCTATCACCGTTAGCGATGGAAATCAAATCGATATCTATCCTAGCGGTAGTATAGTTGAGTTTCGTGCTTTCGATGGTGTTGTTATACATAGATATGAATCCGGTGATCCATTACCGCCGAACATCGCGCAAGCCGTTGCTCGTTTTCGTGACGGTCGATTGTCCAATAGCAACTCAGGAGTTATTTGGGTAGAACATGATGGCACTTCCAACAATGTGACATCAAGAAATCGCTTTTCTGAGAACCCCAATTCAGCAAGAGGGTTGGGTGCGTCAAGAACTCCAAATCCAAATGAGTTTGATATCATACCTCCGACAATAAGACGACGAATGCGGACGAGAGGAGATTCTATCCGTGAAACTCGCTTAAGAACGAGAGAAGAAGATCCTGAGAATTACACACAAGATTTGGAACGAGGTATAGTCGATAATATGGTTTTGGGTTCACGGGCTATTGCTTCTGATTTAGTCGCTCAAAGACAGGCTTTAGCTGACAACCTTCGCGTCCAAGACCAGTTATCTCCATTGGAGAATCCTTTTAAATTGAATGATGAAGCTGTTGATGCACTATTAATAGGAGCAGTAGATATTGGTCTTGAGAATATTGAAGGCATTTTTCGAATACCACAATCACTTATTGAGATGCGCCAGATGCTTTTTGAATTTAGAGCAGCCACAACAGAGGCTTTTCCAGCCATTCGAAGATTATATATTGAGGTCTCGCTGAATACCGCATTACGTAATCAACTTCAGGGTGAAATTTTGACTTTTCTGGCACAACCGGAAGTGAGGGAACAAATAACAGAGATTACTCACAACATCGCCTTTGGAACCTATGAGGATGAGTTGGAAGCATCAAAAAATGCATATCAATTAGGACAATATCGCATGTCCTGGTATTATCAAGGTAGATTCATAACAAAAGTTATTACTACAATTCTTAGCTTGATTTCACTAATTACAGCTACAATCTCAATCGTCAGAAATATAGGCCAGGTGCCAAATACTCTCGTATCTCTTCTATCCAAACTTAAAAACATTAAAGCTCGTCTCGGTAATCTTGGAAGGCGCATTCCGAATGTAAATTCTGTGAACTCAATACCGACGAATAATCCAAACCCACGGTATCTCAACCCCAATCTTCGAAATCCCATACATAATAATAGACCAAATGGTCCAGCACAAACAGGAGGAACTAACATTGCTAATCAAGGAATTATTGAAGAGCCTAGAAATTCTCCTACTATTAATCCGGCGAATAGAAGACGAAATATAGACTCTGAGTCAGGTATTTTGTCAGCTGAAGGAGCTAGGATATTGGATGAAGATGCAATAAGGAGGAGGAGAAATACAGCAAGTCAGCATATAGCTCGTTTAGTAAGAAGGCAGCGATTGACAGATGAAGAAATGGCCTTATTTATGGAGCGTTTTAATGTGCGAGTTGAAAGTGCTGATAGGAGATGGCAAGCAGGACGGTTTTCTTTCGATGACTACGATGTCAATTGGGGACGTGAGGAATCATTGAGAATTATTTTAAGAAGGAGAGGACACCCTCTAGAATTTTTACTAGACCCAGAAAGAGGAAATTTTCTGCCTTCCAGTGGTGCAACTGAGAATAGAATAACTGTTCATATGGGGCATGTACACACTAGACATATTTCAGGTCAAAAGTTTATTGCTCTAGAAGATGGCTGGGCAAATTCAGTAGCTGGCAGCAGATGGGAACGCCGCAGGAGGTATGGAAATGGAGTTGTTAGGAGAGAAGTGATTAGTATTGAAGGTGTGCCTGTGGAACGTGAAACAGCTGTGATGTGGGAACGGTTAGGCCTATTAAGTCCTGGCACTGTATTAAGATCACCACTTTCGCGAGGCATTCCGATTCCAATTTTAGAAGACTATTAAGTAAAACTGAAGCTACAAGTGAGCGTTGAGAATCAAATATAATTGTTAAAATTCTTGGAGTATTTACAATTATGGAATTGTTGCTGACTAAAAGTAAAATTGTCATCTTCATCAAATAGACTTATACCTAACGTGAAAAAGTCCATGATTTTTCAATACTAAAGCTATTGGGTAAATTTCATAATTCCATACCCCCCCTTTTAATAAAGTTAAAAAAAGGGAAGACATCATAAGAAAGGATATTATTTATAAAGAAGAATATAAAGCTTTATTAGATCTAATTAACCCAAAATTAGGCAAACAATTTATTAATAACAAAAGTGGATCATATTATAAACAACGATATAGACCATATCTAAAAAATGGTATCAGATTAGGATTACATACAGGGTGTCGAGGGGAAGAAATTGTAAAGATGAAATGGAATATGATTCATTTTAAAAATAAAAAACCTCATTTCATTGAGATAAGAAACTTTAAAGTTGAAAGACAAAAAGGCGAAGGCTTTAATGCTAATGTACAGCCAAAAATTATCCCAATCACAAAGAAATTATTAAAACTATTATATAAAATGGGTTTAAAAGAAAAAATTGGCACAGATGAATATATTCTCCACCCTGAGAGAATTACTACTGCATCTACAATAAAAGATAATTTATCCAAAGGGTTTACGCATTTTTACAAACAACTAAATACTGGAAGAGAAATAAGATTCAAACATCTTAGAAAAACATATTTAACTTACTTAAATGCAACGATAAAAAGACAAACGAAACTACTATCATCACATTCATCTAACGAAGTGTTAAGGAGACATTATATAGACGAAAGACTTATCTCCAAAACTATAAAAAAACTCAAAATATTTGGAAGTTGAAGTTTTCTAAACTAAGATCATAATCTGAGCCTGATATAGTAGTATTATTAAACAATTTCTACTCGAAAAACAAACCCGAGAGAGCGGCTCTCATATTTTAAAAACAAAAAATAGATACTTTTTAACCTCTATCACCCTACTAATACGACTCTTACTAAATTATAAACGTCTAACAATAGGCTATTTACAAAAAATGAGCACTGTAACCGTGCTTAAAAATCGTGCTTGAAGTATCTTATAGAAATCTCTTTTAAAAAAAATAATATACTAAAAATCAGGAGATTAAAAGCAGTAGAAACAGGACTCCCTTCGACTCGTATCTCGCTCAGGATAAACTTCTCGCCCTGTCAAGTTTTACCAACATTATGACAACAAAAAAGCCTCACATTTTTGTGAAGCTTTTCTTTAGTAGCGGGAACAGGACTCGAACCTGTGACCTTCGGGTTATGAGCCCGACGAGCTGCCTACTGCTCTATCCCGCGATGTATATTATGTAAATCAGAAATCTGATTTGTAAATTTTATTTTATAAGAACTGCCGATTATATCCTGTTCATATCTCATCTTCTAATCGGAGTGCAAATATACAACCATTTTTAATTTAAACAACACTATTTTTATTAAAAAAAAGTAAAAATATCATAACCCCCTTGAAGTAAGCTATTTAGTCTCATTGTTCGATATTCAATGATTCAAAAGATACTAATTCCTGATCCTCAAATCGTGGATGCAACTCCATAGGGTTACAACATACTTCACAGTCTTCAACATATACCTGATACGGTACAGAAGGATCCAGAAGCATCGATATTTCCTCCCAGCAATATGGACATTGAAAATAGTGTTCGAACATAAATTAAATATAACACCTCTTATACTTTTGCGGGGCCAAGAGTTTAATTTTAACAGTTCTTGTTAAAAAACCTCACAAAATCACCAAAAAGGTACTTATACAAGTGGGGAGGGGGTACTTACTATAGTGGGGGTACCACAGAAACTGAAGTACAGCACCCTCTTCAACAAGTGGATATATCTTGTTATCATACAATGTATACCCACTTCAGAAGTCCCCAGGGGGTACCTCAAACAGAAGATAAACCTAGTAAAAAGAGAGGTGGCACCGAGTTCTGAGATAGGATCATCCTGTGTTTGAAGTAGGGGGTCCCCACTTCTATAAGTGGTAGGGGGTACTTATGAAGTACCCCCTACCTATCAAAAACTCTTAATTTTTTAACATTAGAGAAGAGGTTATAACCCAATATTTGGATAAACACACTAGTTACCGCTTAATGAATAGATAAGAAAAATTCATGTTTATAATTACTTCTCAGCACTTTTATCGTTTTGACTACGGGTTGTTTAATTAATGAAATATCTAAATGCAAATCTAAAGGAGCACCCCACTTTGGGGTGTGGTTGTATCGACATGTAGCTTAACCAAGTAAGTTACCCCAGATTTGATCTGGGGTTCATTTTTAAGGGATGGATTATGGGATTCCGGATCTAGTCCGGAATGGCAGGATAATTATTTGTAACAAACCACTCAAACTGGTCAAAAGATTTAAAACACATATTAGAACAATAGTTAAAAATGCCTTCCTTATGTTTTTGGTGTCTTAAAAAAAGAAAAAGACAGAGGGTGTAATCTGATATTTTGTTCTTTAGAATTCAATATTCAACAACTGCCCTGTTAACTGCAATAACTGAAGTTCTGCAATTTTAGCATCGTATTTTGCCGAATTCTTATTGGTTTCTGCCAAAATCAGATTGATCTGCGCCTGCCTGAATTCTATAGAAGTGATTTGTCCTAGTTTAAAACGCTCTTGCGAACGCTCAAAATTATTTTGATTTGTGATTACATTCTGCTGCTGAATCTTAAACACATTCAAACGGTTTTCATAATTTCCTAATGCATTAGCAATATCTCTATTTACTTCTTTCTCTATCTGGCTTTTTATAATTTCCTGATTATCCAATGCTATTTTAGCATTTTTTACTCTTGTGATCGTATTTCCTCCGTCAAAGAGATTCCAGGTAAGACTTACTCCTGCTCCCAGTGTGTAGGTATCTGAAATATTACCAGGAAAGAATGTCGATGGTGGATTTCGGTTTTGGTTCCAGCCATAAGATCCGGTTAATCCAATCGAAGGTAAGTACCCGGATTTACTCACTTTAATATCATAATCACTAATTCGAATATTACTTTCATTTTGTAAAAGTGTTATGTTATTCTCTGTCGATTTTGATAAATACTCCTCTAGTTCCAGTTTTGGGATAAATTTTATAATGGTATCTACCTCAAATTCATGTGCTAGATCATTATCCAAAATTACATTTAGATCTCTCTTTGTATTTATTAATTGTTGTCTTGTATTTAATAAATTAATACTATCATTTGCGACATCAACCTCTGCATTAAGTACATTAAGTTTTGTATTCTGGCCATACTCAAACTGATAATTAGACCTTAAAATACGTTCTTTCGAAATACGAAGTGTTTCTTCGAGAATCTCTACATTTTCAGATAGCCTGGCTACTTCGTAGTATACAGAGAACAACTGCAAAATTGTATTTTCTATAGTTTCCCTGGCTTGTAATTCGGTAAGATTATATTGCTCTTTTAATCTTTTATAATTATAAAAACGTCCCAAACCATCAAACAGTGTATAATTAAGATTTAACCCTGCATTATACCGTTGCGTTTCGGCATCTTCGATCTTGATATCTGCTCGTGGTTGTCCTGTGTTTTGATCTATTGCTCCCTGAAAATTAGTGTTCGATGTTGCTGATTGATAATTCGCTCCGGCATTACCGGTTAATGTAGGCAAATATCCAGAATTAAGAATTCCTTTATTGTTTTTTGCCACGGCTATAGTATTGGTAGCAATTAATATCCCAAAGTTATTTTCTAAGGTAAGTCGTATAGCTTCCTGCTTTGTTAATTGCTGACTGATTACATTTCCAGAAATCAAAAACAGAAAGAACACTAATTTTAGTATACTGCTACCCTTGCAATTCATGATGCTCTTCATTCTCTTCTTTTTGTTCTTTAATGGCACGTTCTACTTCTTCTTTGGTAATCTTATTTCCGGTAACTAACCACTTGGTTCCTACTTTCACATTGTTACTAAACGATAAAAATAATGGTAACAGCAATAGAGTTAATACAGTCGCAAAACCAATCCCGTAAGCAATAGAAATAGCCATAGGTTTTAAAAATTGCGCTTGCCTGCTTTTTTCTAATAATAGAGGTGCTAACCCGGCAATAGTAGTAAGTGAAGTAAGAAAAATAGCCCGGAAACGTGATCTCCCAGCCTGATAAATAGATTCATCAAAACTCAATCCCTCCCGAAGATTACTATTAAACTTACCAATGAGTACCAAACCATCATTAACCATAATGCCTATAAGAGCAATAATACCTAGCATAGATAATATATTGATAGGAAAATTATGCGCCCAATGCCCTAATGCCACTGCTGGTATACTTAGCGGAATCAGTAATAAGAGTAGTAATGGCTGACTATAGCTTCTAAACGTAAATGCAATGGTTATATAAATTAATGCAAGTACAGTAAGCCCTACGGGTTTTAAAGATCCCAAAAGTTTACCTGCTTCTCTATTTTGCCCTTCATAAGAAGGTGTAACTGTTGGGTATTTAGAAATAATCTCTGGCATAGTTACCGTACGAATTTCTTGTAATATGTCTGTAGCACTGGTATTTTCTGCATCTTTTAAATCTGCAGAAATCTGTATTTCACGACGTCCTTCGAGGTGGTTAACCGCTACATCACCTCTTTCTATGCTATAAGTTGCAATCTCATTAAGTGGTACTCGTTCTCCACTAATCGTAGTAATACGCATATCATCCAGATTAGATATCGAAGAACGATTATCTCTATCATATCTCACCCAAACTCTAATTTCGTCCTGCCCGCGCTGAAAACGTTGTGCCTGTACCCCAAAAAAACCTGCACGAACCTGTGTCATAATATCCCGAAGATTTAATCCCAGCAGATATGCATTTTCTTTTAATTCTATACGAATCTCTTTAATTCCTGCCGGATCATTATCTGTAACATCCTTCAATAATGAATTATTTACCAATGCTCCTTTTAGCTCTGCTTTAGCTGCTTTCAACTCTGCTATATTATTTCCTAATAATGAAACTGAAACTGGTCTTCCCCCAAAATTACCTCCACTACCGTATACAAGGCTTTCTACACCAGCTACTTCTCCCATTTTTTTACTAATAAGGTTTGTAACCATAGCCGATCCTACTGCATCGGGACGTTCTTCTCCCGGTAGTAAATTAATTCTTAATGAGGCCGAAGACGATCCGGGGCCAATATTGGTAATCACATTTTTAAATAATTTCTTACCTGTATATTCGGGCCCTTTTAAATACTGTTCTGTTAATTCTTCATTAGTTTCCCAGGCTTTTTCTGCTATCAAAGAAATGATACTGTCTGTTATTTTTTCATTAGTTCCGTTGGGCATTGCCAGGTTGATTGATACTTGATCACTTGCTATCTGAGGGAAAAAAGAAGTTCTAACTATTCCTCCTCCTACAGTTCCTATAGTTAGAAAAAGAAGAACAATAAAAATAGAAAACGTAAAAAGTTTATTTTGTAATGAAAAACGCAATGCCGGACTATAAATTTTGTCTCGTAGCCAACTCATAATAGCATCTCCAAATGTATTGATATATCGTAATTTTGCAAATAGTTGTCCAATTCCTGTTTTAGGTTTTGAATCTTGTGGTTTAAGCGCTTTGGAATGTGCTAAATGAGCTGGTAGAATAATCAAAGCTTCGATCAGAGAAACTGTTAATGTAAGAATGACAACTACAGAAACTTCTCCAAAAAACTCTCCTATACGACCATCTAAAAACAAGAAAATACCAAAAGCTAGTATCGTAGTAATAATAGCAGAAATAATGGGTGGTATTACTTCCATAGTGCCATCTATAGCTGCTTGTACCGGGGTTTTTCCTTTTTCGTAATGTTGATAGATGTTTTCTGCAATTACAATTCCATCATCCACCAGAATCCCAATTACGATGATCATCCCGAACAGGGATAATACATTTATAGTAACATCAAATGATCCTGCAAAAATAAACATTCCCAAAAAAGCTACGGGAAGTCCAAAAGCAACCCAAAATGCCAAACGTGTATTAAGGAATAAGGATAAAAAAGTAAGCACCAGCAACATTCCGATAATAGCATTTTCTGTAAGAAGTTCTGTACGTTGTACCAGTGTAATAGATCGGTCACTAATCACATTAAGTTGTACGTTATTATACTTCTGATTAAATTCTGCTATATATTCTTTTGTTTTTTCTGCTGAAGAAATAAGGTCTTCGGTATTTGTGCTTGTAATTTCGACATTAACAGCCAAGTTTCCATTAAAATAAGTAGCGTTTGCGGTTTCTGAAAAACGATCACGTACCTCGGCTACATCTTTAAGGCGTATTACACTTCCTGAAGCATCTGCACGTACGATGAGGTTAGAAAGCTCATTACCATAATACGAACGATTATTTGCCCTGATCAAATATTCTTCGGCATCTGTTTTTATGGTTCCCCCGGTAGTTAGAATATTGGCTCTACTTACTGCCTGTGCTACTTCACTAAAACTAAGGTTATATGCAAGTAAGTTTTTTTCGTTTATAGCGATTTCAATCTCCTCTGCAGGATAGCCACTCACAGAAATCTGGGAAATCCCTTCTATCCCACGAAGATCATTTTCTACCTGTCGTGCAATCTCTTTAAGGGTAACCAATGGTATATTATCTCCGCTTATAGAAAAATTGATTGTAGGTCGAATCGCTTCTTGTTTTGCCACTACCAAAGGTTCCATACCTGTTGGGAATGAAGGCACACGATCTACAGCATTTTTTACTTCTAACAGCATGAAATCGATATTCTTTCCTTTTTCGATTTCAACATTTATTGTCCCGTTATTTTCTCTCGAAGTTGAAGTTACACGTTCTACTCCATCCAGCCCTTTTAGGTTATCCTCTATCTTAAGTACAATTCCTTCTTCTACTTCTAATGGAGAAGCTCCCGGGTATGTAATATTTATAATGATATTTTTGGAATCTATTAGTGGAAAAAATGAAGATTTTAAGGATAATGCTCCTACAACTCCAAATGCAAAAAATGCAAGTACAATCACATTTACCGCTACGTGATATTTAATAAAAAAAGCAATAATTTTACGCATCACTATTGTTTTTTAGCTGTACTAGCAGAACTATCACTATGCACATTATTATTTTCTTTCTTTCCCTGGTAGATCTTTATTAGCATTCCTGCATATGCTCCCGGAACACTTTTGGATAAAATTACGGTCTCTTCAGGAACTCCCTTAAGCACTACTTTTTTATCAGAAAAATATACAGGCTGTACATCTATAATATCAAGAATACTGTCTCTTACCACAAATATCTTATCCCCTTCCTGAAGCAATCCTCTTTCGATTTCGATAGCATTTTCTTCTTTCTTAGCATCAAGATTGGCCTCGAGGTACATCCCTTCTCTAAGAGATGGATCTGCTACTTCGATAAAAGTTGTAATGGTCTGGGTGGCCTGATTAACACTACTATTAATCCTGGACACCTTTCCTGTAAACGTCTTTGTTTTATTAAGGTTAGAAAGTTCTACCGATTCTCCAACACGAAGCAGATCTCCATATTCCTTGCCTATAGCAACCTGCATTTCATATACTTTGGTATCTATGTACTCTCCTAATTTTTGTCCCTGCCGAATTAAAGTTCCCTCGGTGACCAGGGCTTCGGTAAGCACTCCATTAAAAGGAGCAGAGATCGTATATTTTGCCAATCGTTGCTCCAGATTTTTCACATTATAATAGGTAGTATAAATATTTCTTCCTGTTATAAAATATTTTTCTTTTTCTGAAGTAACTTCTGGTAACTTTGGTGTGGCTTTACTCATATCAAAGGTATTGAGATACCCTTGCCATTTTTCATAAATATCTGGATAATCCAATCGCAAATCTGGCATAATTGAAGTAACCAGGTTGTATAAATTACTCTTGGCAGATTGTACACTAGCATAATATTCTGAGGCATCAATTCTTATTAAAGCTTGTCCTCTTTGATATTTTTGACCGGGTTTAAATAAGTGAGTTCCTCCTTTAAAAATCCCCTGAACTTCGGCATATAACTCTAACCTTCTTTTTGCAGTTAAATTACCATTTGCTGCAATTTGAATAGGAATAGTTTTGTTTTTTACCGTATCTACAAAAACGGTTTTTATCACTTTTGCAGGTCTGGGTCTGAGTCTTTTTTTACTATCTATTATTGTATTTGCAGCAAAATAAGCTGCTACAATCAAAAGTATCCCCAGGATTGAAAGTATAATTTTTCTCATAGTGTATCGGTAACCACAACTTTTTGTAGAATCGCTACAAAACTATCAACCACACACTTGGGATGCAGTTAAAGAACTCATAAAAGTTAATACGAGAGATTTTTACATTATAAATAGGTTAGCGATATAGAGAGATATAATAATAAAAGAAAATTAGAAGACAATATAAAATAACTTCTTATACATTGTTTAATGCATCCATTTCTTCTTGTAATATTTCCCAATCTTCCATTAGTGAGGATAAGAGATCCTTTTTTGCCTGGTAATTATCAAAAAAGTTGGGTTGCGCAATCGTTTCATCATAATTGATCGCCAGTTCTACATCAATTTCTTTAATTTCTCTTTCCAGCTTATTGATTTTGGATTCTATATTACTCAATTTATTTCCAAGTGATTTCACTTTTTTCTGATCCTGATAAGATTGTTTTGCTGTTTCTTTGGTATCAGAAGTTGTTTTCTCTTGCTTATCTTTCTTTTCTATATCTCTTAGATCATTTATTCTTTTTTCTTCTAAGTAGAAATTTATATCACCAAGATATTCTTTGATTTTTTTATTCTTAAATTCATACACTGTATTGCTTAATCCTTGAAGAAAATCTCTATCATGCGATACCAAAATCAGGGTTCCATCAAAATTTTTCAAAGCTTCTTTTAATATATTCTTAGATTTGATATCCAGGTGGTTTGTTGGTTCATCCATCACCAATACATTAAAAGGCTGTAAGAGCATCTTACATAGCGCTAATCGGTTTCTCTCTCCTCCAGAAAGCACTTTTACCTTCTTATCTACCTCATCTCCTCTAAATAAGAAAGCTCCGAGCATATCACGAACCTTGGTCCGCGTCTTTTCGTCGGCCGCATGGATCATAGTATCATGAACCGTTAATTCTCCATCAAGATATTCTGATTGATTCTGAGCAAAATATCCTATCTGTACATTATGACCTAATTTAAACTCTCCTGTATACGGTATTTCATCAATAATAATCTTAGCCAATGTTGATTTACCCTGACCATTCTGACCCACAAATGCTATTTTAGATCCTCTCTCTACCAGTAGATCAATGTCTTTTAGAATTTCTTTATCACCATAACTTTTGCCTACACTATCAGCTTCAATAACTACTTTTCCTGGTTGTACACTTACAGGAAAACTAATATTCATTACTGCATTATCATCTTCATCTACTTCTATTCTATCAATCTTATCTAATTTTTTAATTAAAGATTGTGCCATCGCCGCTTTAGAAGCTTTGGCTCTAAACTTTTCGATCAGTTTTTCGGTCTGTTCTATCTGCTTAGATTGGTTCTTTTGCGTGGCTAATTGTTGTTCTCTAATCTCTTTACGAAGCACCAAATATTTAGAATAAGGTTTGTTATAATCATAGATACGTCCCAAAGAGATTTCTATAGTTCTGTTGGTAACATTATCCAAAAACATTTTATCGTGTGAAACAATAACTACAACTCCGGTATAATTTTTTAAAAAATTCTCTAGCCAGATAATAGATTCTATATCCAGATGGTTTGTAGGCTCATCTAATAATAAAATATCATTATTCTGTAATAGAAGTTTTGCCAATTCGATTCTCATTCGCCACCCGCCAGAGAAGGTATCTGTAAGTTTATTAAAATCTTCACGAGCAAATCCGAGGCCTTGTAAAACCCTTTCTGTTTCTCCTTGGTAGTTATACCCACCCATGATCTCATAATGGTGTGTAAGATCACTTAAGTCGGTAATTAGCTGGTTATATTTTTCACTTTCGTAATCTGTGCGTTCTGCTAGTTGAGCATTAATTGCATCGATATCTCGTTCTGCTTTTTTAATTTCTACAAAGGCTTCATAGGCTTCTTCTAGAACTGTACGCCCAAATACAAAATCTATATCCTGCTTTAAAAAACCAATCTTCACTTCTTTATCCATAGCTATTTGACCAGAATCTGGTTCTTGCTCTTTGGACAAAATCTTAAGCATGGTAGATTTTCCTGCACCATTCTTTCCTATCAATCCAACTCGATCCCCTGCATTTAATCTGAAGCTTATTTCTTCAAAAAGGTACTCTCCTCCAAACGAAATCGATAAGTTATGTATGTTTAACATCTGCTTTTGAATATTTTGTGCAAAGATGATTAATTTTGCGTTAGAATAAAAACGCTCATGAACTTCTTAAAAGGAACAAAAATTTATAGCATTATAACTGGTAGCTGCCCTGTATGCCAGGAAGAAAGTATGTATAAGGAATCTAACCCTTATAAATTAAGCCAAACTTTAAAAATGCAGGAACGCTGTAGTCATTGTGGCACCAAATATAAAATAGAACCTTCTTTTTTTTACGGAGCTATGTATGTGAGTTATCCTGTAGGGATTGCTTTTGCGGTTGCGGCTTTTGTGATTAGTAATCTCATTTTTAAGCTTGATCTAGTGGCTACTTTTATTATAATTTCTATAACGATGATTGCTTTTTTGCCAGTTATTTTAAGGTTATCCCGAAATATATGGATCAACTTTTTTATGCATTACAAAAAAGAAGAGCATTCTTCATAGGTTACTATACCGTTTACAATCTATTTCTTTGTCTAAAGAAATTCCTTTTTCTATATGGTTATATAGCTCTTTTGCCATAGTAGGAGCCAAGAGGATGCCTCTACTCCCCATACCATTTAAAATATGCATATTAGCATACCTCGTATGCGTTCCTATCAAAGGTCTTCGATCTTTAACTGTAGGACGTATTCCTGCTACCTGATCCACTACTTTGTAGGGTACTTTTAAAAATTTTTCCAGCTTTTTTTGCAATTCTTCCCTGGCAGTAGTTGTTATTTCTGGAGATTTATCCTGATTGTTATATGTTGCTCCCACTTTATACAAATCCTCTCCCAGAGGAATAATAAATATCGAAGATTTTATCGCTTCCTTTTGCTTAAGTGCTTCGGACTTAATAATAATATATTCACCTTTATTACCATATAATGGCAGATCATTAAAAAATGGATTGTTTTTTACTCCATAACCCTCAGCAAATACAATATGTCTGCATTTTATTTCTTTATATTGAATATAATCTTCTGTTACGGTGATTTTATCATACTCAAAGGATTCATCGATTAAAATATTGTTTTCTTTAAGTTCTTTCGCATAGGCAGAAAGCATATTGCTGATATCAATTTTCCCGGTATGTTTTACTTTTCCATAATGAAATGGAATATCTAGCGCCGGATTAGTATTTCGGATCAATTCTGAAGAAAGAAATTCTCCTAAAAGGGGTTTATCACAAGCTTCAAACCAGTTATTTTGCTCCTCTACGGCATTAAATCTACGTAATATCGGAAGTTCTGAAACTAACGTTTTCTGGAGCTTTGTTTCTACATTTTTATAAAAAGAGACTGCTGTTTCAATTTGCTGCGAGGCATGCCAAGCCATCGTAAAGCGCTTTAAAATTACGGGGTTATATAGGCCTCCTGCTACTCTTGATGATTTCTGTGAAACGTCTTCGAAAACTACATATGATTTGTTATGACTTTCTAATTCTTCTACAAAAGATAATCCCGATAACCCTAACCCTACAACAATATAATCTAATAGCATTTAACTTCTGAATTTATGTAACTAGCAGTACTCATTTATAAATAATATAATCATAAAATGTAAGTTTGAGATTATAACCTAATTCGTAAAAATCATTTGGATTAAATGGTTTTATGATCTCAAACCCATATTAACATAGTTCAAAAATAACAAAACGCCCAACTATAGTTGGGCGTTTCATCTATTATTTATTGAGGAATATCAGAGTCGTTAATAACTCCACATATCCATTTCAAAATTTCGGATACTTTCTTTAATTCTTTCACTTTCAAGTAGTTGCATCAAGGCGTTATCAATAACATAATCTTTGATTTCGCGGTCACCTTGAATATTATCTTCTTTATAAATCACAGAATTAAAGCGTCTTGCATTAAGGATATGATCATACGTAAAAGGCATTGATGTATTTTTCCTATTAAATGCCATTGCATTATGAAATATTTCTCTGGCATCAGGATACCATATCCAGAATAATGCTACCATATCTGGCTCATCATCATCGATAAAGTTAACATCGGGTGCTACAGGTGCTAATCCAAGCAATCTGTATCTTAATTCCCCTAGTCTTTTATCAAAATACCAATATCCTCTTATTTTGTATTCTGATATATCTGCAGAAGTAATATCCCTTCTGTTAATGTACTGAGGATCTACTTCTTCTCCAGCATTATACTGCTCAAATCCTAAATCGGTAGTATCGATTTTAGACATTGTAGACTGAAGATCTTCAAAAGTACGTGTCTCAGTAAAATATGAATCTGAATAAATATTCTTGATTTTTCCGTTTTTGATATTTGTTACCAATACATCATATAAAGATCGACGATTAGCACCAATATTAAATGTATCAATAGGATAGTACAATGGGAAATTTATTCGCTCATCAAGATCAATAGTTTCCCAAGTGGTTTTTGCCCACAATACATCACGTTTATCTACATATCCGTACTCTAAGGGACGATCATTGTCATATAAAATCTGTTCTTGAGTTTTCTTTCCAATCTCATCAGGATTATTGGCATTTAAAACATTTGCCTGCCCGAAAGAAAGAGAAGAAACCAATAGACCAAAAACGGCTAATACAAAATTTCTCAAATTCATAACTACGTAAGTTTATTTTTTAATTCGTTAACTCAATAATAACCGGAGATATTTTTTTCAACTTATATCCAGAGCTATTAGCTAACCGTGCTTTTATATCAATAATTTGAACAGAAGAACCTCTTTTCGCTTTACGCAAAGCTGATTTTGCTTTAGCGTTAAGCCTTCCTCCAGGAACACTTACTGTTGGCTGTCCTTCTACTTTAAATTTAAATCCAGTCACTTTTAATTTAATATCAAAGTCAAAATCAGGCAGAATAGCACCTACAGATGAAATTTCTAAGGCATTTCTCGCCATTTTGA
Source organism: Aquimarina sp. EL_43 (assembly GCF_943422735.1). Lineage (NCBI taxonomy): Bacteria > Pseudomonadati > Bacteroidota > Flavobacteriia > Flavobacteriales > Flavobacteriaceae > Aquimarina > Aquimarina sp. EL_43. The sequence goes on from NZ_CALSBR010000001.1 coordinate 905,869, forward strand.
TTGCTCCATCTTCACCACGTACTGTTCCTACAGGTCTTGGTATACCTTTAATTCTAAATTTCTTACTGTCGCTTACTGTTGTACCATTTGCTAGTTTACCACTAACTTTGATATTTACTTCACGAGCTTTTACAGCAGTAACATTCATCATATATTTTCCTGCTCCTCCAACTTTTCTTAGTCCAGGGGCAGAAGCATTTACAGCTGGCACACCAGGAATAGAAATAGTCATTGGGTTATTAACTCCACGATACACCACATTCATTTTATCTGCAGAAATTACAGCAGAATTTGGTCTAGGAATTACAGTATATGAACTCTTAATTGGAATCGTTACTGTAGAATCTCCTTCTTTAAATTGAAGTTCTCCAGCCACATCTCTTTCTCCTACATTTCCTGCAGGGAAATCTAACATGATTTGTCCGTTTGTAACTTCTGTTTGCTCTTTACCATTAACCATTACTTTGGTTGGTTTTAGTGTAGCATCAAAACGTCCAAGAACGATTCTACCTTTAAAACTCTCTCCACTAAAGAAAGCTGTTTTATCTGCAACTACAATCGCTTCATAGTTACTAAAAGAAAGTTCAGACGCTTGTTGTCCAGCTAATAAAGCTGAAAGCACTTTACTTTCTGTAGTTTTAACATCGGCTTGCATTTGAGTAAGCTTAGTTAAAGAAGCAACCAAAGGAAATCCTTCAAAGTTATAGTTTAACCATTTTTTAGTTACTCCGGATCTGTCTTTTACATCAGCTGTAGAAAAGGTTTTAATCACATCATCAGCAACCGAAGCATCTACTTCTTTTACTTCTTTGATTGCAGCAGATACACCATCTCTATATTTTGTGATTTTATCCAAAAATTCCTGAGCCCCGGCAGTAACCTTACCGCCTTCAAAAAACTTTTGGTCTAATCTATCTGGTCTATCCATAGTTTCATAATCCGTAGGATCTTCTCTATCGTCAACCAATTCAGCTTTAAGTTGATCTAGATACGAGTTAAATTCATTAGATAAAACACTTATCTGATCTGCTTTTTCTTTTAATGGGGTATATTTTTCTGGCTGTTCTGAAACCTTTTCGGCCAGACCTGCCATAAATCCAGTATTTCGTTGACTAGCCAACTCATTTGATTCTGTCAATTTTTCTGACATTAAACCAAATGCAGTTAATACTTCTTTTGACATATTTAATGCCATCATCGCGATGAAAACCAAGTACATCAGGTTAATCATCTTCTGCCTTGGGGATAATTTTCCTCCTGCCATATTCTTTTTAGATTTTGGTAGTTATTATAAAATATTTAATTAAAAAATGTTAACTTCTGTTCATTGCAGTTAACATACCACCATATACTCCATTAAGCGAAGAAAGGTTACTAGCAAGGCTTTCCATTTGACTTTGAAGCTTAGTTGCGTTTTCAGCAATAGCCTGGTTAGCTTCAGCCTGACGTGCAGAAGATTCTAACTGAACTTTGTATAAGCTATTTAAAGATTCAAGGTGCGACGCTGCGCTTGCCATCTCTTCACTATATTTTTTAGTTCCTGCTATAGCATCTGTTGTAGGACCAAGGTTTCTTGCTGCTCCTTCAAAATTACGGATACTATCACCAAGGCTACTCATAAGAGTAGTATCAAGTCTAGCCTCTTTAAGCATATCGTCTAATTTTTGAGACAATAATCCTTCTGGAGTTTCTTTTTCTTTTTTGTCTTTTTTGTTTCCTCCTGCTAATTCAGGGTACACTAGAGACCAATCTAGATCGTTGTCTACAGGTTCGAATGCAGAAACAGTAAATACTAATGCTTCTGTGATCAAACCAACAATAAGCATTTCATTACCAAATGGCCAGTGCATAATTTTAAAAAGTGCACCTAATATTACAACGGCTGCTCCCAGACCGTAGACCATGTTCATTAATTTCTTGCTTGCTTTTGAATTTGCCATAATAAATTTGTTTTGTTTTTTTAAATCTTAAGTTTTAAAAAAGGGTTAGTAATTAAGTTGATAGAAAATTTTGGGACTTAGTTTTGATTTTGAGTATTAGCTTCTCCAGTCGATTCAGTACCCATGTAGTCCTGAACTGTTCTAAATCCGATAAAACTCCTCGCAGAATCTGCGTATTCGTAATCTCTGGTACTTACCTGTAGGAAGTAAGCAACATCTTTCCAGGATCCTCCACGTACAACCTTACGTTTGTTTTCATCATCATTGACATTTGGGTTCATTGATGACACATACTCGTAAGCTGCGGGATCATAAGACGACTGTACCCACTCAGAAACATTACCGGCCATGTTATATAGGTTATAATCATTAGGGTCGAATGTTTTGGCTTCTACAGTATATAAAAAGTTATCTGCTGCGTAGTTTCCTCTAAGAGGCTTAAAGTTTGCTAAGAAGCAACCTCTATCATTTAACGCATATGGGCCTCCCCATGGATACGTAGCTGACTCAAGGCCTCCTCTAGCGGCATACTCCCATTCTGCCTCTGTAGGCAGTCTGAAGTAATTCACGAATTCTTTACCTTTTTTCTTTTGATAGGTATTTTTCTCGATAGTTCTCCAACGACAGAAGGCTCTAGCTTGTTCCCAAGAAACACCTACTACCGGGTAGTCATCATATGCACTATGCCAAAAATAGTCATTATGCATAGGCTCATTATATGAATAGTTAAAATCCTTGATCCAAACTGTAGTGTCTGGATATACTTTTATAACTTCTTCTTTTACAAAATCTTTTCTTCCTCCTTGTCTAGCACGTGCAGCTGCCTGGATATCCATCCATGTAAATCTGAATTCAAATTTACTTACATCTAAAGTACGTCTACCATTATAAGATTCTTCTAGAGGAATATACATAGTATCCATAACTTCGGCATAAAACTCATCGGGATAATCATTTACATCCCATTCGATATCTACATCCTTATTAAGTTTTCTACCTTCGTAGCCAGTTTCTCCTGTACCACTATAGTTATCGTACATATATTTTTCATAGACGGACATGTTTTCGGTATCAGCATCTAGAAATGCAAATTCTCCAATACCGTCATCACCTGGGGTTTTACCCAGCTCATCAGCCATTATTGCTAGCCTCATCCTAACAACAGAATCGCGAACCCAATTTACAAATTGTCTATACTCGCTATTAGTTACCTCAGTTTCATCCATGTAAAAAGAACGAACCGTAACCATTCTTGTAGGGGCATTTGCAAGTGCTGCTTTATCATCATCCGACTTACCCATAATAAATGAACCTCCGGGGATGAGGGCCATACCATATGGTTTTTGCGGGTGCCATTTTTTCCCTTGTGCTCCTACCAGTTCTCCTCGGTTTCCACCACCACAACTGTAGAGCATTGCTAAAATAGCAAAGAGTGATACAAATTTCTTCATAACGTGTTTTAGGTTAAGATCTTCTAGATTTAAGGACGTAAACCTATTTATTTATTTCCAGAAAAACAATTTTTTTCTAAAAAAAACCTTAAATCGACCTAATAAAAATGTTAAACTTCGTTTTTTTGTTTTGCCTTATACCATCTTTCAGGTATTTCCTGATTACAAGCACGCTCATAATCGTTGTATGTGCAAGGTAATAACGTATGTCTTTTCAATTTATTATTACCAGATGAAATAAATGGTATTTCTATCCACCATCTTCCGGTCATAATACTTTTATAAAAAGACAAAATTTCGTCTTCTATCGGCACATTATAATGTAGTGTACTTTTTAAATTTTTAATATCAATTTCGTTAGACCTGTAATTGATTCCTTCTACAAAATACCATATCATCTGTGCAATCAACAAGGAAGCAGTTTCTTCGTTTTTAAAGTTTTTAAATTCATAAATTCCAAAACTTTTAACCTTATCACTTATTCCTGCATATCTCGAAATCGCACAAATTTCGCGACCATCAAAACCATTAGGAGAAGCAGCATACCCACTTAAACTTGTAGAATTAACAACTCCCAAATCTATAGAAACGATATCAGCATCTCGCATAATTGGCTCTACAACAGTTACGTCCGAAATAACCTCTCCCAAACGATAAGCATCAAAATATAATTTTTCTATCAGATCTATTTCTTCTTGAGTATTAAAATACGTTTGATACCCTATATTACTATAGTTAAACAAATTATACGGTTGTTCTACAATAATTTTACCTACAAATGAAGTATTCGTGATAGGCTTAGAAGAATTTCCTAAGTCAAATTTACTATCTACATTAACCAAATTTACCATTCGTTCTAAAATATCGAATGATCTATATTGCGCATAGACTAAATCTTGACTCCCCCCTATAATAATGGGGATAATATTTTTCACCAATAATGCAGACAATACTTCCTGCACCAAATAGTAAGTATCGCTAACCTCGTTACCTGGAGTGATATCTCCCAGATCTACCATATTAGTACTCCAGTTCCCGGGGTAAAGCTCGTATAACGATTTACGAATGGTATCAAAATTTAAGTTTTCACCCAAAAAATTAATATCATTCCTATTCTCCCGAATACCGAGAATAGCAACATCTATTTTTTCCAGATCAGGTACTCCGCTAGCTGTTGTATGAATTTTAATTTGATTTCCTAATGCATGTTCAGAAAGTAAATTAGTATGAGCAGTAACTAAATCACTAACTGGTATAAGAAATTCGAAAGACATATATTGGTTTATTTCTTTTTAGTGGTCTTTTTTGTAGTTTTCTTTTTTGCTGCAGTTTTTTTCTTGGGAGCATTTTTCTCTATGAGATCTTTTACTTTATCCAGCGTTAATTTTGAAGCATCAACGGTCTTAGGCAGTTCAATTTTAACTTTACCTTTTATAATATTACTACGACCCCATCTGGCTTTTTCAACTCGAATCCCTTCTTCTTCCCAATTATGAATAACCTTATCAATTTCTTTTTGCTTCTTCTCTTCTATAAGTGACACGATATCATCATCAGATAGATTATCAAAGTCATACTTCTTATTTACATTGATAAACATTCCGTTCCACTTAATAAAGGGGCCAAATCGGCCTTTCCCTTTTTGAACAGGAAGGTTTTCATATACATATATAGGTGCATCAGCTTTTTCTTTAGCGTCGATTAACTCAATAGCCCTATCTAAAGAAGTACTTAATGGATCTTCTCCTTTTTCTAAGGAAACAAATTTTTCACCAAAACGCACATAGGGCCCAAAACGGCCATTATTAACTACAATAGTCTCTCCTTTATACACACCAAGTTCTTTTGGCAGTTGAAACAAATCCATTGCTTCTTCATAGGTAATACCACTTAATGTTTGTCCAGGAGGCAAACTAGCAAATTTTGGTTTATCCTCATCATCGGCAGTACCAATCTGAACCATTGGTCCAAATTTACCCAATCGCACACTTACTACCTTACCTGTAGCCGGATCTTCTCCTAAAATACGCTCTCCCACTTCTCGCTCTGCATTCTGTGATACATCCTCTACTCTTGGATGAAACTCTTGATAAAATTCTTTCATCACATGAGTCCAATCTTCCTGACCTTCTGCTATTTCGTCAAAATCCTGCTCTACTTTTGCAGTAAAATTATAATCGAGAATTGAAGCAAAATGATTTACCAAAAAATCATTTACAACCATCCCTACATCGGTTGGAATTAACTTTCCTTTATCGCTACCTACTTTCTCAGATAGTTTTTTCTCATTCACAGCATCTCCCGAAAGAATCATTTGAATATAATTACGAACCTCTCCTTCTTTAGATCCTTTTTCTACGTAGTTTCTATTCTGAATTGTAGAAATCGTAGGAGCATATGTTGATGGTCTTCCTATCCCCAGTTCTTCTAATTTTTTAACCAGCGAAGCTTCTGTATATCGCCCTGGCGCTCTTGTAAATCTTTCTGTTGCAGAAATATATTTATTAAACAAGCTTTCTTGCACTTTCATTGCAGGAAGGATTCCTTCTTGCTCTTCATCCTCATCATCATTACCTTCTAAGTATACTTTTAAAAAGCCTTCGAATTTTATCACCTCTCCATTGGCAGTAAATTGCTCTTTATGTGTGTTGGCATCAATCTTTACATTAGTTCTTTCTAATCTGGCATCACTCATTTGCGAAGCAATAGCTCGTTTCCAAATCAATTCGTATAAACGTTGTTGATCATAATCAACATTTACACTATGTCTTGAAAAATCTGTAGGACGTATTGCTTCGTGAGCTTCTTGTGCTCCTTTAGATTTCCCTTTATATTGTCTTGGATTGCTATATTCACTACCATAAGCCGAATCAATTTCTGCCTTTGCTCCATTTTGAGCTTCTACAGATAGGTTAACACTATCTGTTCTCATATAAGTAATCAAACCTGCTTCATACAACCGTTGCGCCATCGTCATTGTTTTACTCACAGAGAAATACAATTTTCTTGAGGCTTCTTGCTGTAATGTTGATGTTGTAAATGGCGGAGCTGGTGATTTTTTTGCAGGTTTTGTAGAAAGATCTGCTACCTTAAACGATGCTCCAAGGTTTTTCTTTAAAAATGCTTCTGCTTCTTCTTTGGTTTTAAAATTTTTAGGAAGCTTAGCTTTAAAAGATTTACCAGCTTGATTAGAAAATTCTGCATCAATCCTATATGAAGCTTCTGGTTTAAAGCCTAAAATATCACGTTCTCGTTCTACGATCAATCGTACCGAAACAGATTGTACTCTTCCTGCAGACAACCCTCCTTTTACCTTTCTCCACAATACAGGAGACAGCTCATACCCAACCAAACGGTCCAAAACACGTCTGGCCTGCTGCGCATTTACAAGATTGTAATCTATAGAGCGAGGATTCTCTATTGCTTTAAGAATAGCATTTTTAGTAATCTCATGAAAAACAATACGACGTGTTCTGTCTTTATCTAATTTAAGAGTTTCTGCAAGGTGCCATGCAATAGCCTCTCCTTCTCGATCCTCATCACTTGCCAGCCATACCATATCAGCATTCTTAGAAAGATCTTTCAGTCTTTTCACAACATCTTTCTTATCCTTGGAAACAATGTATTTGGGCTTAAAATCCCCATCCACATCAACTCCTAATTCTTTGGAAGGTAAATCTGCAATATGCCCAAAACTGGATGCTACTGTATATTCTTTTCCAAGAAACTTTTCTATCGTTTTGGCCTTAGCAGGCGACTCCACAATCACTAAATTCTTAGCCATAGTCCTTTAATTTCTGACGACAAAAGTATATCAATTTTTTGATATCAAGATTCTTTATCAAAAAAATTAGTTCAAAAAAAACCTGCTGATCAGCAGGTTTCTTATTTTTTATTTTACAAATAATGTTTCTTTGTTTTCAAATTCATCATCTTCAAAACCCAATGCATCCTTATATATAAAATAGATTGGCAAATAAACAAAAGAGGCTGTAAAAAACACCCCCACAAAACACAAAATCATCCCTACTAATTGAGATAAAATAGACGCTACTAGTATTAAACCAAAACAAACGCCCCAAACTTTATTCCCAAATTTAAAGCTAGCTTTTATAAGATCTGAAGCACTATACTCTGGATTAAAAGCAAATATAGCACCTAACAACTGCAGAGGAACCATTACATAAAGAATCGGAAGGTAACACAATAGTGCAGCTAAAATTGCTATCCCAAATATTGCTATTGCCAACGTAAATACTTTTCCTAAATATTTTCCTTTAAGAAACATAAAATATGAAGATGTCTCTGGCAAACCTAAATCTACCTGTTTACAAACTCTATAAAAATGTGCGGTAATCCCAAATTGAAGTGCAGAAGCAATCATACTCATAATCAAAACCAGCACAATAAATAAAAACATTAGACCCACAGACAATTCTTCACTAGGGTATCCGTAGTCACCATAACTTTCATAACTATTTTCGAATCCTGATATGCCGGCAAGAGCAATAATAGGAATATACATCACAAAAAATAAAGGAAGCATAACCAATATCGTAATAAGCAAGTGTACAAACCCCTGAAGCCATACTTTTTTAAAAAGCTCAATACTTTTATTAAAAATATCACCAAAATCAATGGCCTTACTGTTTTCTATTTTCTCAAAGAGTGTATTTGTCATTACATCTACATTTATGGGTTGAAAGTTATCAAATATAGATTTTTTAGAAAATAAATCCCTGCCACTTTGTCACAAATCGTATTAAAAAGTATCTTTGCACACTATTTGACCCCAATCGGTAAGGAATTATTTTATGGAGAAGATTATTGACGAAAGTATACAGGGACAGTCGCTTGCTCTTGATCAGAACAAAGAAAATAAACGTAAGCTTTTTATAGAAAGTTACGGTTGCCAGATGAATTTTAGCGATAGTGAAATTGTTGCTTCCATTCTGGCCAAAGAAGGTTTTAACACTACACAACATCTTGAAGATGCTGATTTGGTATTGGTAAACACTTGTTCTATTAGAGAAAAAGCCGAACAAACAGTTAGAAAAAGACTAGAAAAGTATAATGCAGTAAAAAGAATCAATCCAGGAATGAAAGTTGGAGTTCTGGGATGTATGGCAGAACGCCTAAAAAGTAAATTTCTTGAAGAAGAAAAAATAGTCGATCTTGTCGTTGGGCCAGATGCATATAAAGATCTCCCTAACCTGATCGAAGAAGTAGATGCAGGGCGTAATGCGGTTAATGTTGTCCTTTCTAAAGAAGAAACTTATGGCGATATTGCACCTGTTCGTTTACAAAGCAATGGCGTATCTGCTTTTGTATCTATTACCCGGGGTTGTGATAACATGTGTACGTTTTGCGTAGTACCATTTACCAGAGGTAGAGAACGTAGTCGCGACCCCCAAAGCATCTTAAAAGAAATCGATGACCTGGTAGCTCAAAATTTTAAAGAAATTACTTTATTAGGGCAAAATGTAGATAGTTATTTATGGTATGGTGGTGGCCTAAAAAAAGATTTTCAAAAAGCTAGTGATTTTCAAAAAGCTACAGCAGTAGATTTTGCCAAATTATTGGATATGACAGCCCAGAGACATCCAAAATTACGTATTCGTTTTTCTACATCTAATCCTCAGGATATGACATTAGATGTGATAGAAATTATGGCAAAACATAAAAATATCTGTAAGCATATTCACCTCCCTATACAAAGTGGTAGTGATCGTATTCTTGCAGCAATGAATCGCCTACATACGCGACAAGAGTATATGGATTTGATTGATAATATTAAACAAATAATCCCAGATTGCGCAATTACTCAGGATATGATTATTGGTTTTCCTACAGAAACAGAAGAAGATCATCAAGATACATTGTCTCTATTAGAATATGTAAAATATGAGCACGGATATATGTATGCTTATTCTGAAAGACCAGGAACACTTGCCGAGCGTAAATTAGAAGATGATGTTCCTGAAGATGTAAAAAAGCGAAGACTCGCAGAAGTTATTGCTTTACAACGAACACACTGTGCCTATAGACATCAAAGTTATATTGGACAAACTTTTGAAGTATTAATTGAAAAAGAATCTAAAAAATCTGATCAACATTGGAGCGGGAGAACTACAAAAAATATTGTAGCCATATTCCCAAAAGGAGAATATCAAATAGGAGATTTTGTAATGGTTCGTATCGATGAGTGTACCAGTGCGACTTTACTTGGTGAAGCAATTGGATATTCTGACAATAATTAACGATAACTTTATAGCACGCATTTAAAACAAAAAACAAACTCCATAAATGGAATCAATTCAAGCCATAAAACAACGATTCGGAATCATAGGAAACGATCCTAAGTTAAACCGTGCTGTGGAAAAAGCGATCCAGGTAGCTCCTACCGATATTTCGGTTTTAGTGACCGGAGAAAGTGGTGTAGGTAAAGAAAGTATTCCTAAAATTATACACTCTCTGTCTCATCGTAAACACGGCAAGTACATTGCCGTAAACTGTGGAGCAATACCCGAAGGCACAATAGATAGTGAGCTTTTTGGTCACGAAAAAGGAGCCTTTACAGGAGCGACACAAACCCGAAATGGTTATTTTGAAGTAGCCGATGGCGGAACGATATTCCTAGATGAAGTAGGAGAATTACCGCTTACTACACAAGTACGTTTATTAAGAGTATTAGAGAATGGTGAATTTATTAAAGTAGGATCGTCAAAAGTTCAAAAAACAGATGTTCGTATTGTAGCAGCTACCAATGTTAATATGTTTGATGCAATTAAGAAAGGTAAATTTAGAGAAGATCTTTACTACCGTCTTAGTACAGTAGAAATTCTTTTACCTCCACTTAGAGATCGCAAAGAAGATATTCATTTATTATTCAGAAAATTCGCTTCCGACTTTGCTACCAAATATAAGATGCCTACAATTCGGCTAAGTGAGGATGCAGTTATCTTATTAGAAAAATACCACTGGAGTGGTAATATCAGACAATTACGCAACATTGCAGAGCAAATTTCAGTCCTTGAACAAAACAGAACGATAACAGGAGCCACCTTACATGGATATCTACCAAATATCGGAAGTAATTTACCCGCGGTGATTTCTGCAGATAAAAAAGAAAGTGATTTCAGTAATGAAAGAGAAATATTGTACAAAGTGCTTTTTGATATGAAAAGTGATCTTAATGATCTCAAAAAACTAACCATGGAGCTAATGCAAAGTGGTAACACACAACAAGTACAAAAAGATAATGAAAGGTTAATTCAAAAAATTTATCAGGAGAAGGAAGAAGAAACACATTTTGAAGAACCTCAGAGACCAGCAACAACCTCTGAAGTACTCGAAATACCGCCTCAAATTGCAATTCAGCGACAAGAAGATGATAAATACCATTTTGCCGAAGAAATTGAAGAAGAAGAAACATTATCATTGCATGATAAAGAACTGGAATTGATTAAAAAATCTCTAGAACGCCATAGAGGCAAACGTAAAGCTGCAGCAGAAGAATTAGGAATTAGTGAACGCACCTTATACAGAAAAATAAAACAATACGATTTATAACATTGATGAGAAAATTAATATATATAGCAGCGACACTAATCGTAATGGTCTTGCTTCAAGGATGCGGAGCATACTCCTTTACCGGAACAAATATTTCTCCCGATACAAAAACATTTCAGGTTAATTTTTTCCAAAACCAATCCCCAAGAATTTTTCCTGGAGCCGATCAAACCTTTACAAATCAGCTACAAGATTTAATCCTTAATCAAACTAATCTTAGTTTATCTACTTCTGGAGGAGATATCATCTACGAAGGAGAAATCGTACAAGATTATGTTTCACCAAATACAGCAACATCAAACATAACAGCTGCTCAAAACCGATTAACGATTGCGATAAACATGAGGTTTTATGACACAAAAGATCCAACTCAAGACCTAGAACAACGTTTTTCTTTTTTCTTTGATTATCCCGCGTCTTCATCAGAAAATACGATAAGAGATCAGGCCTTGGATGTAATTTTTGAAAGAATCACACAAGATATGTTTAATGCCACACTGGCCAGATGGTAAAAACAATGGTAAACTCTATCAAAGAGTTGAATAATATATATAATTAGTACTAGTTGAATATTAAAGAGTTTTCATATTTGCTTCAAAATCCTGCCCAACTTAATAAGGAGCAGGCAAAATCCCTTGAAAAAATCACAAGGACATTTCCTTATTTTCAGTCGGCAAGAGCATTGGCATTAAAATCCTTAAAAGATCAGGAAAGTTTTAGGTACAACCAGGAATTAAAGACCACCGCAGCATACACTACAGATCGCAGTGTATTATTTGATTTTATCACCTCTGATCTTTTTAAAGAAAGTAACATTACCGAAGAAGTAAAAAAGAAACATAAGTCCGATATAACAGTTATCGATCCAGAAGAGATTAAAATGCTTCCGAGAATAGCTATGGATGATGCTGTAAGAATGAAAATGAAAGAAGCAGAAAATGTTCTGGATCCCAAATTATTTTCTAAAAGAAAAGAAAACAGCACTCTTAAACAGATCGAAATTGCTAAGTCTGCAACTCCTGATATAACAGAAAAAGATCAAACAAAAAATATTCAAGATAAAAACAAAACTCCAGAAGAAACTTTACAAATTGATAAACCTCTGGATTTTAATAAAAAAGAAACACATTCTTTTGCAGAATGGTTAAAACTAACCTCTTTACACCCAATAGATAGAGATTCTGATCAGGAAACCAAAGCTCCGATTCCTGAAATTGAAGAACAAAAACCTGTTAAATCATTAGATCAAAAACATAAATTCGATTTGATAGATGAGTTTATCGCTAACAATCCTAAGATACAACCTGCTGCCAAGAATACTCCTGCGCGTAATCTGGCTAAGGAAAATCTAGTTCCTTCAGACGAATTAATGACAGAAACTTTGGCCAGAGTATATTTGGTTCAGAAAAACTATAAAAAAGCAATTCAGGCTTATAACATATTAATTTTGAAAAATCCCGAAAAAAGTGGTTTCTTTGCAGACCAAATTCGAGCGATAAAAAAATTACAAGAAAATAAATAACAATATAATGACAACGTTTTCAATATTCTTAATCCTAATCGTTATCGTATCTTTTTTACTGGTAGTAGTAATTATGGTACAGAACCCTAAAGGAGGTGGATTATCTTCTTCTTTTGGTGGTGGCGGAACACAACAACTAGGTGGTGTAAAAAAGACTACAGATTTCTTAGACAAGAGTACCTGGACATTAGCGACACTATTACTGGTATTAATCCTACTATCTAATATAGATTTAATGGGCGGAAGCTCTATTCCCGAATCAAAAGTTAATACCGAGGATGTTCAGATAGAAACTCCTGTTACTCCTCCGGCAACAGAAAATGATGACAAAGAATAACATCTATTAAAAAAAACAACAACAAAAATGTCGACTTGTCATATAGTCGACATTTTTTGTTTCAATTTGTCAGTATCGTCCCACTGGCATAATTTCTGAAATAAGAAGCATCGAAGATTTCATTTTAATTTTAACAAAAAAAACAACAAATCATAATGGGAGTAAACATCAAACCTCTTTCAGACCGTGTGGTTGTAGAGCCACTTCCTGCAGAGACGCAAACAGCATCAGGATTATTTATTCCTGACTCAGCCCAGGAAAAACAACAAAAAGGTAAAGTAGCTGCTGTAGGTGGCGGTAAAAAAGATCACGATATGACTGTTAAAGTTGGTGATACCGTACTTTATGGTAAATACGCTGGTACTGAATTAAAATTAGATGGAAAGGATTATTTAATCATGCGTGAGGATGATATCCTTGCTATCGTATAAGAAGTATCAATTTAAAAATCACAAAAAACAAATCCACTGCTTTATTCAATATATTCTATGAAAATATTCTGGAAGTTTTGAATGTTGAGATTTGGATTTTAATTTTTTAAAAAATTAATTATGGCAAAAGACATAAAATTTGACATAGAAGCACGTGATGGTATCAAACGTGGTGTAGATGCATTAGCTAATGCGGTAAAAGTAACTTTAGGACCTAAAGGTCGTAACGTAATTATTAGTAAATCTTTTGGAGCTCCTACAGTAACCAAAGATGGTGTTTCTGTAGCTAAAGAAGTAGAACTTGAAGATGCTCTTGAGAATATGGGAGCACAAATGGTAAAAGAAGTAGCTTCTAAAACTAATGATCTTGCAGGAGACGGTACTACTACCGCAACTGTATTAGCTCAAGCTATCGTAAAAGAAGGACTTAAAAATGTAGCTGCTGGCGCAAACCCAATGGATCTTAAGCGTGGTATCGATAAAGCTGTAAAAGCAATCACAGAAGATCTTTCAAAACAAACAAAAGAAGTAGGTGACTCTTCTGATAAAATCAAACAGGTAGCTGCTATTTCTGCTAACAACGATGAAACTATTGGAGACCTTATTGCCAAAGCTTTTGAGAAAGTTGGTAAAGAAGGAGTAATCACAGTAGAAGAAGCAAAAGGAACTGATACTACTGTAGATATCGTAGAAGGAATGCAGTTTGACAGAGGATATCTTTCTCCATACTTCGTAACCAACAGCGAAAAAATGACAGCTGATCTGGAAACACCATACATCTTACTTTACGATAAGAAGATTTCTGCTATGAAAGATCTGCTTCCAGTTTTAGAGCCTGTTGCTCAAACCGGAAAACCACTTTTAATTATCGCAGAAGATGTAGACGGAGAAGCATTAGCTACACTTGTAGTAAATAAACTACGTGGAGCTCTTAAAATTGCAGCTGTAAAAGCTCCAGGTTTTGGAGACAGACGCAAAGCAATGCTAGAGGATATTGCCATCCTAACGGGAGGTACTGTAATTTCTGAAGAGCGTGGTTTTACACTAGAAAATACTACTATTGAACACTTAGGTACTGCTGAAAAAGTAGCTATCGACAAAGATAATACGACTGTAGTTAATGGTGCTGGTGGAGAAGATTTAATCAAAAACAGAGTAAATCAAATCAAAGCACAAATAGAAACTACTACTTCTGATTATGACAAGGAGAAATTACAGGAGCGTTTAGCAAAATTAGCTGGTGGTGTTGCTGTACTATATGTTGGTGCTGCTTCTGAAGTAGAGATGAAAGAAAAGAAAGATCGTGTAGACGATGCACTTCATGCTACTCGTGCTGCTGTAGAAGAAGGTATTGTTGCCGGTGGTGGTGTTGCCCTGGTAAGAGCTAAAGCTGTATTAGACAAAGTAAAAACGGAAAACGCTGATGAAGCTACTGGTATACAAATTGTAAACCGTGCAATTGAATCACCGCTTAGAACGATTGTAGAAAATGCAGGAGGTGAAGGATCTGTTGTAATTTCTAAAGTTCTTGAAGGTAAAGATAATTTTGGATACGATGCTAAATCTGAAGATTACGTAGACATGCTTAAAGCTGGAATTATCGATCCTAAAAAAGTAACACGTATAGCTCTTGAAAATGCAGCTTCTGTATCTGGTATGATCCTTACTACAGAATGTGCACTAATAGACATTAAAGAGGATGCTCCTGCTGGAGGCGCAATGCCACCAATGGGCGGAGGTATGCCAGGAATGATGTAGTCGCCTGGCGACAGCAAAAATATTTAGCAAGTTTGCGAATATAAATTTGTTAAGAATACAAAACCCCATTCTGAAAATTCAGGATGGGGTTTTCTTTTATCGAAAAGACAGTCTTTAAACTTATCTAACACTAAGAATATTGTTTCATGATACCCTCTACCAACTCTGCTGTCTTTTTATGTTTTTCCTTAGCTAATAGTTGCTTGGGAGGAGCCATCCTAGCTTCACAATCTACCAACGAACACGATTCGCAAGTGACCCCCACTTTTTCTTTTAATATTTTTGCATCATTAACAAAATTGATTTTTTTCTCTAGAGTAGAAGATTTCAAAAACCCAATCCCTATACTACGATAATAGTCTTTTTTAAAAGGGTCCTTTGTCGCCGAAGTAAATACCAAATATTGCTGATCTGTATCTACATAATCAGAGATTTGAATATTAAATGCATACTCCAAATCTTTAGTAGCCGTATGCTGCAAAATCTTAATAGCCATCCATCGTCTACAGTAATGCTCGTTTACCTCATTAGCATGAGGTTGCTGCTGGTGCGTGATATGTAACTCTTTAACCAAATTAAATTTCTCTGCCCCTAATTTATGAGTAAACCGAAGAAAGAATACATTCTGCATACCAAAATCTTTTGGTAGTACATTAGTAAGACGTTGGTAAAAAGATTCTGGAGAAGCATTATACAATTTCATAATCTTATGAAAAGCTTTCTCAGAGAATCGTTTCATTAAAAATAATTCCTTAAGGTGCTCTTTCAAATGAGCTCTAGGAATAATTAAGGCACCAGCAAAGTACGACGCATAAAAATTGTGTAATACTTCTTCAAAATTATCATACTTTATCCATGAAAAGGTATAAGGTCTTTCGGTAATTTCCAGGTATTGATATCCCAATTCCTTGGCATAAATAAACGTTTTTTGAGCCTCATCTACTCGATCTGACAACAATAGTGTTTTTGTAGAGGGCACAAATACCGATCTCAGGTTATCCAATTCTTCCTGTTTTGGAATCCCGGCAACATTAATCGTATATCCATATTCTTCCTTAAGAATATCTTCTAAATCAGCCGAAGTAATTTTTCCACTTAAGTCCAACTGATATGAGTTAGCACATCGCAAAGCCTTATCCTCTAGATCTTTAAAAAAGTTGTTATGCGCTTCTTGATAAGATCGTAAAGAAGCCAGATAAAAACCTTCACGACTCATGTTATAATGCTGTGCAATTTCAATAATCGTACTTATAAACGCATTTACTTTTGATGGTGCATTAGCTATAATATCAATTAAATCGCTTTGCTGTATACCAAACAATTCTAACGGAATCTCATCTAGTATTCCAGATTGTAAAATTTCACCAATTGGGGCCAGGTTTTTATCTAATTTTAGAGAAACCAAATTATCATAAGGAACATCAAATGTCTCTGCAAGTTTGATAATTTTATCTGTCTTAGGGTATTTTTTTCCTTTTTCTATTTCATTTAAATACGATTTAGAAAGCCCGCATAACTTTGACAATCCGAAAAGAGACAAATCCTTCTCTGTTCGTATTTGCTTGATTTTCAGACCGAAAATCAACCTAATATATTCTTCTGCTATCGCCATAAGTTCAAAAGTAACCATTTTTGCGTAATTCACGAAAAAACAAAAAGTTCACATTTAGCGAACGTTCGCTTGTTTTGTAAAAAACTTTTTTATAATATTGTTCACTCAAACGATATTAGTTATGGAAACACAGACAAACCTTAATCAGAAAATTAGCTTCACCAAAGAAGTTAAAAACTACCATCCAGAAATATTGACCGATGGAGCCCTGATTTTTTTAGAGGCCTTACAAAATCGTTTTAACGAAAGACGATTAGTCCTTTTAAAAAATCGCCAAAGCCAGCAACAACTATTTGATCTGGGAACCCACCCTTCTTTCCCAGAAAACACCAAAGAGATTCGCAATAGCGAATGGGCAGTTGCACCAATTCCTATGGATCTACAAGATCGAAGAGTCGAAATCACAGGGCCTGTCGACAGAAAAATGGTAATTAACGCTCTAAACTCTGGAGCCAAAACATTTATGGCCGACTTCGAGGACAGCAATGCTCCGCTTTGGGAAAACTGTCTTCAAGGGCAAAAAAACCTAAAAGATGCGGTTAACAAAACTATTTCGTTTTATAACCCTAAAAAAGATAAAACCTACAGGCTTAACGAAAAAACAGCCACATTAATCGTACGACCAAGAGGCTTACATCTTAATGAAAAACATCTTTTATCAAAAGGTGAAGAAGTATCTGCTTCTCTATTTGATTTTGCTTTGTACCTGTTTCATAACAATGAACAGCTTAAAGAAAACGGTACCGGGCCTTATTACTACATCCCTAAACTAGAGCATTTTACTGAAGCCATATGGTGGAACGATGTAATTGATTTTTCTGAAAACTACTTAGGCATCAAACACGGAACAGTAAAGGTGACAGTTTTAGTAGAAACTATTACAGCAAGTTTTCAACTCGATGAAATTATCTATGCATTAAAAGATCACATCGTTGGACTGAATTGCGGAAGATGGGATTATATTTTTAGCTACATCAAAAAACTAAGAAATCACCCAGGTTTTGTAGTTCCTGATCGTGCCCAAGTAACAATGACCAGTCCTTTTATGGATGCATATAGCAAGCTGGTAATTCAAAGATGTCACAAAAGAAATATCCTGGCAATTGGCGGTATGGCTGCACAAATCCCAATTAAAGATGACGAAGACAGAAATGCAATTGCATATGCCAAAGTACAAGCAGATAAAGAGCGAGAAGTAAAAAACGGTCATGACGGTACATGGGTAGCACATCCGGGATTGGTAGCACTGGCAATGCGCGTATTTGATACTCATATGCCAAATCCAAATCAAATGGATGTAAAACGTGATGATATAAACATTACCGAAAATGATCTTTTAGCCATCCCAAAAGGTACGATTACCGAAAAAGGAATCCGGCAAAATATTAACGTAGGAATTCATTATATCGCCACCTGGTTGGGAGGGAATGGAGCAGTAGCATTATATCATCTTATGGAAGATGCCGCTACTGCAGAAATTAGCAGAACTCAAATATGGCAATGGCTACAACATGAAGTAGTTTTAGAAGATGGCAGAACACTTAATAACTCATTATTCACTACTCTTTTCAAAGATGAACTTGAGGTAATTAAAAAGCAGGTAGGAAACGTACTCTTCGAAACCGAAAATTATCAAAATGCCATCCAGATATTCGAAAAACTGGTAACCTCAGATGAGTTTGAAGAATTTCTTACCACCAGAGCATATCAATACATATAAAGTAAATCAATATATAGTAAAATCAATAAGTCATGAACACAGAACAAAGAATAGAAGAATTGATTATCGATTGGACCACAAATCCAAGATGGAAAAATGTAGAACGTCCTTATACTGCCCAAGAAGTAGTAAAGTTACAAGGTTCATACAAAATCGAGCATAGTGTAGCTAAACAAGGTTCTGAAAAACTATGGATGAAACTAAAAACTCAGAATTTT
This sequence comes from Aquimarina sp. EL_43, assembly GCF_943422735.1. Taxonomy (NCBI): domain Bacteria; kingdom Pseudomonadati; phylum Bacteroidota; class Flavobacteriia; order Flavobacteriales; family Flavobacteriaceae; genus Aquimarina; species Aquimarina sp. EL_43. The sequence continues at coordinate 924,430 of NZ_CALSBR010000001.1, forward strand.
GTAGCGGGATTAGGAGCACTAACAGGTAACCAGGCTGTACAGGAAGTAGAAGCAGGATTAGAAGCAATATACTTAAGTGGGTGGCAAGTGGCCGCCGATGCAAATCTTGCCGGACAAATGTATCCAGATCAATCTCTATATCCTGTAAATAGTGTTCCGCAAGTTGTAAAGAGAATTAATAATGCATTACTGCGAGCAGATCAAATACAAGTAGTAAATGGCGAGGAAAACAAAAAGGATTATTTGGTTCCTATCGTTGCAGATGCCGAAGCCGGTTTTGGAGGAAACCTAAATGCTTTTGAATTGATGAAGTCTATGATAGAATCGGGTGCCAGCGGAGTTCATTTTGAAGATCAATTAAGTTCTGCAAAAAAATGCGGCCATCTTGGCGGAAAAGTATTAGTTCCCACCCAGGAAGCTATTAATAAATTAGTTGCCGCTCGTCTTGCCGCAGATGTAATGGGAGTACCTGCAGTTATTATTGCACGTACCGATGCTGATGCTGCTAATTTATTGACCAGTGATGTAGATGAACGCGATAGAAAGTTTGTTACAGGAGAACGCACAGATGAAGGTTTCTTTTATGTTAAGAACGGGATAGAACAAGGCATTGACAGAGGGTTATCATATGCTCCTTATGCCGATCTTATTTGGATGGAAACCAGTAATCCCGACTTAGAACAGGCTCGTGAATTTGCCGAAGCTATCCATGCCAAATATCCAGATCAAATGCTGGCATACAATTGCTCTCCTTCTTTTAACTGGGCTGCAAAGCTTTCTGTTTCAGAAATGGAAACATTTAGAGAAGAGTTGGCTGCTATGGGGTACAAATTTCAATTCATTACTCTTGCAGGATTTCATGCATTAAACACAAGTATGTTTGAATTATCTAAAGCATATAAAGAAAGAGGAATGGCTGGCTATTCTGAATTACAAGAAAGAGAATTTGCGCTACAAAAAGACGGATTTCGTGCAGTAAAACATCAGGGATTTGTAGGCACCACATACTTTGACGCTGTACAAAATACAGTAACTGCAGGTAAAGCTTCGACTGTAGCTATGGAAGGTAGCACAGAAGTCGAGCAGTTCTAAACATAAAGCATGATTTTTTCCGATTTTTACAATTATTGTGCTTTAAAACGGCACTCATTAAGGTGAGTGTCGTTTTTTTAATCATTACTCGCCTCTAAAAACAACAAACGTTAATCACATTTCCACCTAAAATCTGATATTTTATACTTTGTGTTTCCTTTAAAATTATAGTGCCACCATTCTGTTCTAATGGTCTTAAAGCCATGCTTCTCCATAGTTTCCTTTAACAACTTACGATGCCCAAGTACCGTTTTCGAAAGCGATTTATACGAATGATGCGCTTCTTTTCCGAAATGATCAAAACCTGTCCCCATATCAACATGCCCACCTGCCGATCTAACCAAAGTTATATCTACAGCTGCTCCTCTATTATGTACAGATCCTCCTTTTGGGTCTGCGACATATCCAGGGTTAGGAAAAATCTTCCACATTTTTTTCTGTACACTATATGGTCGATAGCAATCAAAGAATTTTATTCTGTATCCTTGAGTAAGCAAATCATTATTTACCTTTATAAGTGCTTCTGCCACGTCTTTTCTAACAAAGCATTTGGCGCAAGAATATACTTTTTCTTTTAAAAAATTATCAGAAGTAGCATATTTCATATCCAAAATAAACTCATCAGACAAGCTTTCTATGTTTACAAAATCCTTATCATTCGAAGAAACTTCTATACTCGGTCCACCGATAAGCATTACTATCGAATCTTTTTTTCTGAGCATACTCTGTTCTACTTTCTTCCCTCGTAACTGTAGTGCTTTAGATTTTTCTATAAGAGCAATCGTCTGGACCGTAGGTCCAGGAGTCATTTTTGCTTCACTACAGGAAAAAAAGAGTACAGAAAAAATCAACAAGATTAATTTTTTCTCAATCATATCCTTTTTGTTTTATCCCAATTACAATACTAATCCAGTACGTATTAATGCCTTAAATTTCCCTCAAAATTCAGTTTATTTACGCACTTGATTCCTTATAAATATAATCAATATTTCCATTATAAGTATTTTCTTACTTCTCTATAAGTGAAATATATTTTATATTTTATGTTAAATAACACGAATTTACCTGTTACTTAAAGGTTTTTTCTACATTTCCGCAGGCAAGCATTTTTTTTCCATAATATGGATTTCTAACTTCTTTAGAATCAGATAACCAATACCCTCCTTCTCCATCAAATGCCATAGGACAAAATTGCTTATACACTTCACCCGATGTAATTTCTGCTTTACCTATCAGTTTTTCTACTTCACTAGTTAGTGTTACAAAAAAATCACGTTGTTTTTTGATGTCTTTGGTTAGTGAAATGAGTTTTGAAACTGCTTTAAGCTGCTCATTTTCTTTTGAATCCTCTATAACTGCTTCTAATTTTTTTGTTTCTCCCTGCACAATACTACTTTCAGAATTTACTAAAGCTGCTTTTACAGATAGATACAAACCATATATTTCTTGAATTTTTACATCAGAAAACTTAACTTCTGATCTAGAATCGGTCTTATTATAATCGGCAATTTCATTTACACTATCATCTACAGTAACCGATTCGGGTTTCTTATCTTTATTACAGGAAACTCCTGCCAAAGTTATAAATACTATTACTATAAAAAATCTTCCTGTTGTTCTCAAAATACTACTACACATGCAATTATACACTAAAAATTAATCTAGTTTCTTTACTATTAAGATGTCAAAAATACTCTATATATAAAACAATCGCCAATGCATTTTTACTTTTTAAATGATTTTTTAACAAAACAATACCATTCTAAATAAGAGGCTTTTATATTTTTTTTAGATATTTTTGCCGGGAAAAAATTGTTAGGAATGCTTTTTGAAGATTTAAAACCCCAGATTACTTATATACTTAAAGACAATGACGAATCTGTTACAGACAGATTGTACATGATTTGCAAGCTACTTAAAGACAATATAGATCACTATGATTGGGTTGGTTTTTATTTTAAAAACGAAGACAAAGAAGAATTAAAACTTCGTACATACGTTGGTGAAAAAACAGATCACGATATTATTCCTTTCGGAAAAGGAATCTGTGGTCAGGTTGCTATTTCTAATGAGAATTTTGTGGTTCCTGATGTGCAGGCACAAAATAATTATATTGCATGTAGTCTAACTGTTAAATCAGAAATCGTAATCCCTCTATTTAAGAACGGAGAAAATATTGGGCAGATTGATATTGACTCTGAGAGCTCAGATCCTTTTACAGAAAAAGATGAACGATTTTTAGAATTTGTAAATCAAGAAGTTGCTAAAATCCTTTAATTATTGTTCCTTCGTTGGTGCAAATATTAAATCATTTTACATATGAAAATCTTAGTCACGGGGGGATTGGGGTTTATTGGTTCTCACACCGTTGTAGAGTTACAAAACAAAGGGTATGAAGTTGTTATTATCGACAACTGTTCGAATTCATCACCCGATGTGATTAAAGGAATTTGTGAAATCACAGGAAAAGATCTCATTTTCGAAAAATTTGACCTTAGAGAAAAGGATAAGGTTCAAGATTTTTTTAACCGTCATAATGATATAGAGGGGGTTATTCATTTTGCAGCATCAAAGGCTGTAGGTGAAAGCGTAGAAAAACCTTTGTTATACTACGAGAATAATTTATCGACTCTGGTATATATCCTTCAGCAATTAGCTAATAAACCATCGGCAAGTTTTATTTTTAGTTCTTCTTGTACGGTATATGGTCAGGCAGATGAGTTACCAATTACAGAAGATGCCCCGGTTAAAGCAGCAGAGTCTCCTTACGGAAACACAAAACAGATCGGGGAAGAAATCATAAGAGATACCTGTAAGGTATATCCTGCCTTAAAAGCCATTGCATTACGTTATTTTAATCCAATTGGAGCGCATCCTTCGGCAGAAATCGGAGAACTTCCTATTGGAGTTCCTCAAAACCTGATTCCTTTTATTACACAAACAGCAATAGGGCTAAGAGAGCAATTATCTGTATTCGGTGATGATTACCCCACATCAGACGGAACCTGCATTAGAGACTACATACATGTCGTAGATCTTGCAAAAGCTCATGTAGTAGCCCTACAACGATTATTAGAAGGCAAGAATGCTTCTAATTACGAAGTATTTAATGTAGGCACTGGTACAGGAAGTTCTGTTCTAGAAGTGATACAATCCTTTGAAAAAGTATCTAAGCAAAAACTAAACTACAAAATTGTAGAACGAAGAGAAGGTGATATCACAGCAGCTTATGCAGATACTACTAAAGCAAATAGTGAACTAGGTTGGAAAGCAAAAAGTAGCTTGGACGACTCTCTTACTTCTGCCTGGAAATGGGAACAAAAGGTTAGAAGCTAGACACAAAAAAATAGAACTAGTATATAAAAAACCCTGAAGAATAACTCTTCAGGGTTTTTTATTTTAATATATCAACCTACTTTTTAGTAGAATTTAGATCTCTTATCTTCTATTTCTGCAGCTTCTTTAAGTGCTTCAAAAACTTTGGTATTCACTGCTCCTGTCTGAGCTTTGGAAACTTGTGATGCATAACTCATATATGTATCTAAACCGCTAGCTGGTGTTTTCTTAGTTACTTCTATAACATATACTCCGTTGTTACCAACAATAGGACCAGATACTTTTCCTGCTTCTAAAGCAAAGGCTGTTCCCACTACTTTTGGCTCTGTTCCTGCTCCGCTAATAGTTGGAGTTTTCATAGTTAATGCAGAAGCGACTTTTACAGTTTGCCCCTGACTTTGAGCAATTGCATCTAGTGCGCTACCAGAAATTTTACTTTTTAATTTTTCTGCCTTCTTTTTATTAATCAAGATCGGCTTTATAGTTAGACTTGCATCTTCTACTTTCATTGATCCCTTATCTTCTTTTTCGGTTAATTGAACTACCGCATATCCTTCAGGGATATCAAAACGTTTTATTTCACCTACTTTAGATTCTTCATTAAAAGCCCATTGCACAACTGCTCTTCTAGCTCCTAATCCAGGGATATTCTCATCTAATTCTTTGATTTTATTTACAGGTCGTACTGTTAATTCATTTTCTTTAGAAACTTCCTCAAAATCTTTGTCTCTAGCCGAAATCTGAAACTTGGTTGTTTCTGTAAAAATAGCATTGATCGTTTTTTCACTTGGCTCAACCTTTTGAGCTACTGTAGCTACTTTTATAGCTTTTTGCTCATTTTTTTGATCTTCTATATTTATAATATGATATCCAAATTGTGTTTCAATAATTCCCTGATCTCCAGTTTTATTTTCGAAACAATAATCATTAAAAGCAGGAACCATTCTACCTGGTGAGAAATACCCAAGATCTCCTCCTTTATCTTTACTAGAAGTATCTGCAGAGAATTGTGTTGCCAGCGCCGAGAATTTTGTATTATCTGCTTTGGTTACTACAATAATACTATCTGCTAAGGTCTTTGCTTCTTCTTTAGTTCGTTTTGTATCACCTGCAGTACCTAATCCAGCCCAAGAAACCAAAATATGACTTGCTTTAACCGAGTCTGGCATTTGTTTTTGGGCAACTACTTTTGAAATTTTAATATAATCTCCATCTTTATATGGCCCATATACACCTCCTATACCTAGATTATAAATTGTATCTGCTTCTGTAGTGGGTAAATCTTTTTTAAACTTGAATCCCCCATCAAATTTTAAAGCAGAATTTTGATTTACAAACTCTTCTGCATCTTTTACATCAATGTTTTTGAATCCTAAAACCGAATCGTTCGTTTTGGTTGCTTCATTAAACTCTACTTTATCATCTAATAATGCAGCTACTTCTGCTTTTATTTGATTCTCATCTTCTTCGCTAGGAACTTCATTAAATAGCACATAACGTATACTTCTCGAAGCTTCTGCCTTATATTGATCTTTATGAGCATCGATATATGCTTTAATTTCTGCATCCGTCACTTCTACTTCTGTATCTTCAATACTAGAGAATGGAAGCTGTATATATTTGATATCTACATTATCATTTTCCATTTTATAAGCCAGCTCTCCTTCTTTTAGTGTAGATCCTACACCAGCTTTAATCATATTGAGATAAGTTTGCTCTCTAGCACCTTTACTTACAGAAACTTCAAAATCTAACCATTGTTGATATGCTTGTGGCGAAGTAGCTTTTACATTAGCAACATATTCTTGCATTTTGGCTTTATCAAAAACTCCAGCTTCATTCAAAAACGTTGGGTTATTTGCTAATGACTCTTCTAATAACTGGTTTACCTGATCTTCTCCTACTCTAATGTTCAGTTCTTCGAATTGCTCTTCAAAAACTGTTTCTCTCAATTCTTGATTCCATACATAATTTACAGCCTGGATACTTGATGTTCCTCCTCCAAAACTTCTTGATGCTAGCTCTACTTTTCTAGCAAACTCTGTTCGATCAATATCTTTTCCGTTTATTGTTGCAATCGTATTTTCAGCTTTCTGGGAAATAGCTCCTCCATTACGAATCAAATCTGCTAACACAAAAGAGAAAAGTGCTAATGCAATGATTACGATTAGAAAAACCGAACGCTGTCTGATTTTATTTAAAACTGCCATGGTATATTATAATTTATTCAAAATATAGTGGGCGAAAATACCATTTTATTGTAATAATACCAATTAAAAAACTGAAAGTCTTATGAAGTTTTAACTCTTTCGGTTTTTAATATAGAATAGTGTGGTTTCTACGTACTTTTATTACTTTAAAAAATTTGATTTTTTTGTCTTAAAACACCACAAACAATCAAAAGCTGAGCTGTTGCATATGTAGTCATAATCCATATGTTACTCATAGGCAAAGGTTGATAAAACATTGTAAATGCCAAAATGCTATCAGAGATCATAAAAAACAGGGAACCTATAAAAACCATAAGAAAACTCATTTGAGAGACTCGTTTCTCTCTTAAATATGATGCATTTGACATTAACAAAATCACGATCATATACACCATCACAGGGATTAACATATCTCCTAGCCCAGGGTATAACAAATAGAACAAACCTGCTCCATAAGCAACGGTTAGCATAAGAAAAATCTTGTTTTTTTTGTGCTTATTATGCTTTTTAAGAAACACCAAAATATACATTACATGTGCCAACAAAAACATAACTAGTCCTGCAATAAAGAAAAGTTGAGATTGTATAACAAATAAAAGTAGTATATCTCCGGCCAAAGAAAACAACAAGGCCAATATCATTAATCTAAATATAGAAATACCCAGTCCTTTTCTATGTGCCAAAAAAAAGATGATTAATGAACCCAGAATTGAAGGTTTCGTAATATTTCTAAGATCCGAGTACGCTTCATTACTACTACAAACCAGATCACATATCACAATAATGATATAAAATACAACAAATACTACAATCCCCTGGTTTCGTGTTTTTTTGCTCATCGCAATAGTATTATTAATCCTCTGGTATCACATGTAATTCTACAATCTCAATTTTGGTATTAGAAGTCTCTATAATTTTAATTTTGAAACCATCTATTTTCACTTCTTCTCCTTGTTGAGGAATTTCTTCGGTATGGTTTACAATCATCCCTCCCAATGTTTCATAATTTTCATCTTCTGGAAGGTCTAATTTATAGGACTCGTTGATGTGGTCTACTTCTATTCGTGCAGAAAATCGATAATCATTTTCTGACAATTGTTCTTCGATAAGTTCTACAGAATCATGTTCGTCTTCAATTTCACCAAAAAGCTCTTCTACAATATCTTCTACTGTAATAATACCACTGGTACCTCCATACTCATCGATCACCACTGCTATACTTTTATGTTTTTTGGTAAGAAGATTAAGCACATCTTTAACAAACATTGTTTCTGGCACAAAAACTACTGGCAAAAGAATTGATCTTAACGATTTAGGTTTTTTAAATAACTCGAAAGAGTGTACATACCCAATGATATCGTCTACAGTATTGTTATACACAATTATTTTTGACAGACCTGTATCTATAAATAAGGTACTCACTTCTTCTATTGATTGTAATTTCGCTACGCCCACTATCTCTGTCCTGGGAACCATTACTTCTCTCGACTTAACGTCTGAAAAATCCAATGCATTTTGAAAAATCTGGATTTCACTATCAATTTCGTCATGCTCCTCGATAGTTTCCATTTGCTCGTTTATATAATCTCCTAATTCTGTTTTACTAAAAGCAAGTTGAACTTGATCCCCATCTGTTTTCAGAAATTTTTTGAGCACAAAATCAGAAACCCAAATTACAAATGATGAAATAGGTGTAAATACAACATAGAAAACATATGCCGGAAATGAAAAGGCTTTGAGTAACGTATTAGAATAAATTTGAAAGAACACTTTAGGTAAAAATTCTGCTGTAATTAGAATCACCAAAGTCGAAATACATGTTTGCAATAGTAACGTAATACTACCTGCTATTTCAGGAAAATACCCAGCTATTATTTTCATCAGTATTTCACCCATATAAAACCCATATATAACTAATGCTATATTATTGCCTACAAGCATTGTTGCAATAAATTTGGAAGGTTTTTTTGTTAAACGGGCTAGGATATTTGAGATAAATCCCCCTTGTTTTTTCTCAATCTCTATGTGTATTTTATTAGAAGAAACATAGGCGATTTCCATTCCTGAAAAAAAAGCTGAAAGAATAAGGGAAAGAATAATAACAATGATATGTAATTCCATGAATTAGTCTTTGTTATTGGCGTCAAATCGTTTTCTAAAGTTTCTTTTAAAGAAAAACATAAAAATTGCGGCAATTGCAAAGAAAATATAGAGCATACTTCTTCCGCCTTCTTGTCCCCATTCTGCATATGCTTCGTAGATAAAAAAACACATGATCGCCAAATAGGCATATTCAAAAAATCTAAATACTTTCATCATAGTACTGGATTACTCCTCTATAAACATTACCCCATCATTTATTCTTGAATTCAAGATAGTAAAATCCTGATTAGCATCAAAACCATCTGCTTCATTAATTGTTCCATCTGGCAAATAACTTTTATAGGGCTGGTCTGTAAATATCCAATTAATATTTTGGTCCCAATATAACTGCTTGGCTTGCAAATGGGTACTATCTGCAGTTCGTATATCTACATTACCTCTCATATCGATTAAGCCTGTTTGCTGGTAAGAAATTGCATAATCTGAGGTAACCACACTTACTTTTCCTTCTTTATCAATAATATCTAACACAATACCTTCTGGGAATTCGTGATATACGAAAGGTTTATTAGAATAATCTAATATTTTTGATGTTTTAAGTATTGCTGTAAGCCTTCCTGAGTCTGTATATTTAAGATTTATCTCATACCCTTCTGCAATAGGGGCGTCTTCTAAGATTAAACCTCCCAGATCATTTTTTGTTGTTGATTGACATGAAAAAAACATTGTCACAGCAAATGCTGTGACAATGTTTACTATTATATATATATATTTATTTTGCATTATAGCTTTGGCACTCTAACCGTTTCACCAATCCAGCATCCAATACTTACAGATTTTTTTTCTGGGTTGTTAAAAATATCAGTTTTTGATGGTGCTTTAGCATGATAGTTAGCTGCAAATTTATTTGCCGTAGATTTTAAACTTGGATCTACTTTTCCTGCTCTTCGAGCATAGTTTTCTGCCAACCAATATACTGCTCTTTTACTAAACACATCGTCTCCACAGCTATTTGCACTACTTGCTATCATACTTGCAATTCTAAGATAACAAACTCCCATAGATGGTCTATGCTTAAGTGCTTTTCTATAGTATGATCTAGCTTTTCCTTTACTTCCTTGTCTTTTCATCACTTCACCAATCTTGAAATAAACTTTAGCCTTATCTCTCGTTTTAGTTTCTAATTCTGCAGATTGATTAAAATACTTTAATGCAGTTGTTGTCTTCTTATCTTTTAATGCTAATATCCCTAAATAATAAGCTGATTTTGCAGATGGTTCTGTTTTATGTAGTGCTTCTACTAACTTAAAAAACAATGGATCATCGGTACAATCTTTAGACGACATTCTTCCTGCTGCTCCTTTTAACCAACCTGCATCTGTTTTTTTAGATTCAAACTGTCCAGTATAAAGAGGTATTAGGTTTTTACAATCGGCTAACTCTCCAAGTTTCTGGTTAATCCCTGCTTTTACTTTACTAAAGGCATTTAGGTTAATACCAGAATTTTTTAGTTTTCTTTTTTCTTTAGACGATAATGTAGTTCCTGATTCTTCTTTTTCTGTAAGCTCTGCAATTGTTTTTGCCAACCTACTTTCTTCATTCTCTATCTTTTCTGTAATATCATCATATAGATCAAAAACTCCCTGAAGTTCTTTTTTTCCTTCACCATGAAGATCAACAAAAAGAGAGAAATAAGTATATAATTTCTTAGGTCTTTTAAAGTTTTTCTTATCTTTTGTATATGCTTTATCAAACTCTACAAACTGATTTTCTTTACTATCAATTTTATTATCATACATTAACTGACCTATATCAGAATGCATATCACCTATTTTAGTTTTTGCCGGGAAGTACTGAAAACGCTCTTTCCATAATGTAATGATTTCATTTGCAAGAGCAGATTTCTCTGCAGCAGAAGCTTTTTTATATTTAGCTGCTAACAATTTTTGTCCAAATTGATATGTTGCGACGCTATATGTAGGACATTCTTTTCTCACCTTCCACAGAGGTTCCTCTGCAGCAGTATAATTCTTTACCTTAGCATGCTCATAAGCGATGGATGCTGTAGTTGCACAGTCTGTAGCCTGAGCACTTACTTTTGTAGCACTTAAAACTAATCCTGTTGCTATTATAAATAAAACTTTAGTATTCATAGCTGTAGTAATTATTGTATTTAATTAAATTTTATTTTTCTGAACCATTTATCATTTAATGACAAACTTAAAGAGATATTAAAAAACTCTTCTTTAACAAGTCCAAAATTTGTTGTTCCCCGTTGACCATACTCAAAACCTATATTAGTATTCGAGAATAATCTACCAACTGGTAAGCCTACTCCAAAAGATATGCCAAACTCATTAATCGAACCGTTATTAATATTTAATCCTGTCTCCTCATAACGAAATCCAGCACGGTATACAACCCTGCTAAAATAGCCTGTTAACGAGTTATAATTAGGAATATAATATCCTCCCGTTTTGAATTTTGAAGCGTTCTCGTATACAACATTATCCTGGTTAGATACAAGATTCGTAAATTTTCCAGAATCCATGTATATATATTCTGCGCCTACAAACCATTTTTTAGGTTTCCCAATCCCGGCACCAAATTTAAATTCGGCAGGAAGATCTATTTCTTTGTCTTCTACAGCAACATCTTGTCTTTCTATAACTCCTTCTCTACCACTATTATCAATTACAATCGTAGCAAGTTCCCTCGTACTATCTGTTGTTAATTCAAAAGAAGGTGTTGACACTGCAGAAGCAACTAGTTCTAGTTTTTCTGTGATCATAGTTTTATACGTCACTCCAAAAGATAAGCTAAAGGATGATAAATCTGAACTATTTATTTCTCTTGTATCAAATTGAACACCTGGTCTTCGTAATATTGTTTTGTTTTCAATATTCCCAAAGTTATAATTTAAATCTAAACCTACGCTTAGATTCTTGTTAACTTTGAACCCTGTAGACAAAAAGACCTTATTCAATCCTCCTTTTCCGGTGAATCGAAGCTCGCTTCCATCATCTTTAACACTATTAAGTTCATACCCTACAGAAGTAAGAGGAATAACTCCAAAACCAAAACCAAATTTGCCAGCAGGAATACCAATAGCCAAATAATCTAATGAGGCGTTTTCTCCAGATGATGATTGATTGGCATTACTAATCTTATATCTACGATATGAGGCTCCTACTGTATATGTTGTGAGTCTCAATTCTCCATAAGACGCAGGATTTTGAAGATTTAAATGGATACTATCTGTATATATACTCAATCCCCCCATCGACCTGTTTTCTACTGTTCCTTTGAATTTCGGAATCCCTATCCCATAAAAAGAATACGGAGACGAAGTCCCTTCCTGAGCGTAAGATATTATGGTAACGTGTACCAATATGATTACTAAAATCTTCTTTATCATTTACTATTATTAAAAGCTAAAATGCGGTTTAATCCCTCCAACAAAAAATTAGAAGTGGCAAATATGCTATTTTTTAATCTTTTAGACAAAAAATGTGCATCTCCACCAGTTAAAATAACTGTTAAATCAGTATAAATGTTGCAATATTCTTCAATTACTCCATCAATTTCATGCAAAATTCCAAAAACTACTCCCGAATGTATTGCTTCTTCTGTACTGTTTCCTATATGATTTTTTGGATCAGTTACCTGTAACAATGGTAGTTTTGCTGTATAATTATGAAGACTCTCATATCTAAGTCGCACTCCCGGCCCAATTGCGCCACCAAGATACTCTTCTTTTTTGTTTTTAAAATCATATGTTATACAAGTTCCTACATCAATTACCAATACATCCTTATTAGGAAACTGATCTACCGCCGCTGCTACCAAAGCTAATCGATCTATTCCTAGTGTAGTTGGGGTCTTATACAGGTTTTTGAATGGCATTTCTACCTGATGATCTAACATAAGCGTATTATACAAACGCTTAACATGTGTTATATGATTCTCTTCTATAGTAGATACTGAAGAAATTATGGCATTGGTGATCAAAGGGTATTCTTCTTTGATATTTTGGATTGTTTCTTTAAAATGATATTGTTCAATCCTTTTTTTATAGACAATTTTCGATTCTTCAAAAACTCCTATTTTGGTATATGTATTCCCTACATCAATAATGAGATTCATACTTTTATTTGTAAGTCGTAAAAATACAAAACGATTTTTTTAATTTTTTCTTTTGAGTATTAAAAAAAGCGTTCTATATTTGCATCCGCTTACAGCAAGGTGCCTTAGCTCAGTTGGTAGAGCAAAGGACTGAAAATCCTTGTGTCCCTGGTTCGATTCCTGGAGGCACCACCTTAAAAAACCCGAACAAATGTTCGGGTTTTTTTATTACATATCATTAAAAGGTTTATACTATTCCTCTACCGGAACTGTTTTTGTTGGTATCGTGAAACACTTATTCTCTGTATTGCACAACCTTTGAGAGGCAGGTGGTATATTACCTCCCTTAACTACGCTTGTGTTCACCAATTTGGTGATTTTTATCTTTTCTAACCCTAATGATTTTATATTCTTATTTGTGCTCATAACAATTCGGTTTATAGGTTCTCGATACTAAAAATATAGTTTTTAACTAACTTCCAATACAATATACTAATTGATATTTATAAATTTAAAGCATAAAACACTGAATTTGATACTACAGGGCTTTACCTCATATCTCTAAATGCTTGATAAAATAGGATGGATAAATACCTGTTTTTTTATAGAATGCAGAAGAAAACGATTGTGCATTTTTAAACCCTACCTCTTCTGCAATGGCCTTTATCGTATAAGAACGTAATGATTTATTAGATGTAAGCTCATCTACCGCAAAATCAATCCTTAAATTATTAAGGTAATTGGCAAAGTTGACATTTTTATACACATTTATAATCTTTGATAAATATGCGCTATTCGTATTCAGCTCTTTAGCTAATGAATTAAGTGTGTAATGTTTTTTAGAAAATTTAACCGAATTCTCAAAATTATGAAGCTTTTTTAATACCGTTTCTACAACATCTTTTGGGATATCTATATCTTGTTTTTTTGAAATATTAGTATTGATATCAACAAACTCTAGTAGATTATGTTCTTTATTTTTTTGATCTTCAAGTAATCTTAAAAAACGTTTTCTATTTACATAGCTTTTGCGAAAACCATATGTAGCAAGTATGATCAAAACAACAAGAAATACAATTAGAATAGTTATCGTTTCTTCTTTTAAGAATTTATCGCGCTGCAATTGATCTATTAATTTTTCTTTTTCAGAAATTAATTCTACAGTATCATATCTCTCATTAATGTTTTTGGTTAAATATATTTGATTAGCATGTCTTATGCTATCTAATCTTAATAATGTATTGATGTATTCAATTTGTTTTTCAAGATTTTTTTTTGCTTTAGAATCAGCAATCAAATAATCGTATGTATCGATTAATTCGGGAATAACATCTTCAGTTTCTTTGAGAATACGATCTACATTTCTAAAATATTGTATACCCTTCTCTACCATACCCTGATCCTGATATGAACGAGCAATATAATAATCACAGATAGCAACTCTTGTCTTTATCTCATCTGATTTTTGTATTAAACTTTTTCCTTTTTTTAGACTATCAATTGCCTTATTGTAGTTTTTAGAGAAATATTCATACATCCCCGAATACATCACAAAATTAGAATAGATAGATATATCATTTGTTTTTAATGCTTCCCGAATTCCTTTATCAATATAATCTTCGGCCAGTTTAAATTGATTACTATAAATGTATGAATCAGTAAGAGCAAATAGAACTCTATTATACGTGCTTGAGGTTTTAAATTTAGGGTTTTGATCTAAAAAGTTTAAATACTCCAAAAATATAGTTTGAGCCTCTTCCCTTTCTCCTGCCGTATTTTTTAATAATCCTATATTAAATTTCAGCTTTAGATATAACAGCTCATTCCCATTTTCTTTAGCAGATTTTGATGCTATGAGATAAAGTTCTAAAGCCTCTTTATAGTTTCCTTCTTCATAACGCGTATTACCCTTACGTAAATAACCCAATGCCGGATATCTTTCATAATTTTTACTCTTGGTAATTGCAATAAGACTATCTGCATAATGTAATTGATTAGAACGGCTTAGTTTGGATAAAAAATAATATGCATCGGCCATACGCAATGTATCTAATTGATATATAGCTTTATCGAGGGAGACCTGTGCTATTTTTAATTTTAGGGAGTCTTCTTGTTGTTCTGCAATTATCTCTTTTAACTCATCAAAATCTAGTAAAACCTGAGCATCATTAGGCCTTTTAACTTGTCCGCGTAATGGCTGCGCAAAAACAAATAAAATTAGCAGATAACCTAAAAATGAATACTTCCTGATCATTAAAGTGATTTTTATAGTATTTGAAACCTGCTCAACAGAATTCGAAAACCATATCTTATTAATTCAATATATAAGTGAATGACATAAAAAATAATACGAAATAAAACTACCAAAAAAAACAATGTGAATGATTTATTCAATACATAGTTTGGTATACAATAGCAAAAATCAAACTCTTGCAACATACACAAAGTATCAGTTTAAATTTATAAATATCAAGAATATTACTTTGTATTTCATGTACTCATCGTCATATTTTTGAATTCTGTAGAAGGTGAAATACATACCAATCTTAAAACTAATTTCATCAAATACTAATTTTTAAAACTCTTAAAGCCATGAAAAAAACCAAATTCTTAGTTTCAATTTTAAATTTGACTTTTGTAATATGTTTACTACTGACTTCTTGTGAATCAGAAAATGAAGAGTTACCTCTAGAACAAGTTTCTAATGCAACCGAAAACAGTAGCAACACCAAATCAAGGGCCTTGAGTTCTCAAAATGTGTATCGATATTATAGTGGGGGGTCTGCATCTCTTCATACCTATAAAACACAAGGAGGTCAAGGTATTGGAATAGGTCGTAGAGAAGGGGTTTCCTTTAGGACCGACGTAGCCAGATCTCGTCGAGAAATTGATTTTAACACATATAACGAATTATACTTTTTGTTACATCCGAGAAAAATAGATTTCGTTTTAACAACTAGCCCTACCGAAATTTTAACTTTAATAAGTAAAGGGTGGAAAGATGTTTCCCGACTTGTTTTAATACATAAAAAACCAGGTAACGGAAGAAAAAAACTCTATCGCTTTTACAATACTCAACACTCTGATCACCTGTATACCAAAAATTATTCTGAAGGTATTAACGCCGGATATAAATATGAAGGAGTAACTGGCTGGGTGTATTAAAAATATAATCGATAAGAAAAGGTGCCTTCAAAAATCATTTTGAGTTTGTGAGTAAAATACATGTTGATATTTATCTGAAGGAGTTACACCACGAAAAACCCAAACATCTGTTTGGGTTTTTTGTTTTTATAACATGAGTCAAAAGTCTAACATTCTAGGTTTATCCCGACACTTTTATGGTCTCTGTTAGAACATATCCATCGGTTGTATTTCCTGTTACAGAATTCGCTATACTGCGATTAATATCACCAGAAAAAATACCATCCTGAGCATTCGAAGTATCAAAATCTCCTTTATAATTCGTAGTAGCATAGACTGCTTTAGAAATATCTTCGGGAAAAGCAACTTGAGTAATAAGCAATGATTGCCCCGATGATTTTAAAATTTCTAAGTGAAGATGAGGAGCTCTACCTGGGTACCATCCAGGATATATACTTATAAACGAAGCGTTACCACTGGTATCTGTAGTTTGTCTTCCTCTTAAAAATTTTTGACTTGTGAAATCTCCATCTAACTGACCAGAATATTCAGAATAATTTCCCTTTGCATCACATTGCCAGATATCTACAAACGCTCCTGCTAATGGTTTACAATTGTCATTTACATTTTGCACCTGTATTGTTATTTTTAAAGGAATTCCTGTACGATCACCAATTATATTTTCTTTTACCAAATCTGCTGGTGTTTTTATTGGAAACGGCCCTGCTGTTTCTACTGGAGAGACAACACATGATCCTGCATCTACTACGCCTCCTGCATCATCATCTTTATTACAAGATGTTATTAACGTTGGAATTGCTATAATAGAGCCTATTCCTGCCATTCCATTTTTTAAAAATTTCTTTCTATCCATAATATCATCATTTGTGGTTGCAGGGGCGTAATTACATTACTATAATATAGAAACGCCCCACAACACTTTATTAATCTGTATTTTCTATTACAACATTTACTATGAATAACACCTCGGCTACTACCTCCTCTCTCAAAAGACTGAAATACATTTAAATGTTACAAAATGTTATATATAAACAACAACTAAAGTTAATTATACCCTATTTTTTACTTTTTCCTAAATTCTTAAAAAATTACTTCTTGTCTAATTCAGAGGTATTGGTGACCATCGAGGTTCATACACATCTACAGAAGTCTGCAATTGAAATCCGACATTAGAAGTTTCAGTGGTTTTAGCAATGCCTCCTTTTCTATTTTCATCACCAATTTCAAAGACAATATAATTACCTCCTTCTGGTGATAGTGAACCTCCAGAAACTTCTTTAGAAATCCCAGAAACAGTAATTTGTTTTATACGGCTATCTAAGAAACTGTAATAACTTAAATCCAGAAAAGACAATTTCTTATTATCAATACTCCAGATTGGCTGATCTTTATTCTCAGCAATCAACGTATTAGAACTTCCGTCTGGTTTGATAGTATAAGCATGAGTATAAGACACATCGTCTTCATCATAACGCCAGGTTTTTGTATATGCCAGTACAGGATTAGTTGCGTCATGATTCCAACTCAACTCTTCGTACCAAAATTGATCTTTATTAGGCGAACTTTGAATAACCGTAAGATCACTCATTACTATTTGAGTTCCCGAATCAATTTTTGACTCTACAGTAACCATTGGGATTGTATACAAATTAGTGGAAAATTTCGTCAAATCATCATTGTTACCATCAATATTAGAATTACCGGTCATTACAGAGATTGCTAATGTTTTTCCATCAGGGGAAACTCCTAGAGATCTTACATCCAAACCAAAATTTGATATTTTGGACAACTCTTTTGTTTTTACATTTACTCTAAAAGCTTCCCAGGCACTTTTTGCTGGTCCCTTTGCACTAGCAAAATATACGTATTTGGCATCTGGACTCCACGACACATAACCAGATACCGGACCGGCATCTGCTAATTCGACCACATTAGAACCATCTGGATCCATCATATATATTTTCCTGGTATCACCAAAGGCAATTTTATGGTTCCCAAGATCTTTTTTTATCTCTTGTAATATGGTACTGGTTGGTTTCGTTGTAGTTGGTATTGTATCTGGAGTATCATCTGCTTCGCAAGAAAGAAAAAAAGTAATGCTTACTACAAAAATCACACCCTTCATTAAAACTTTATTTTTCATTTTATTTATTATTCTTTTGTGGTTTTTGGATTATAATAACAATCTCTAGATCAAAGAAAACGCCCATAATACCTCATTAATTCTTAATATGACGTACTGCTTCTACTATGTGAATATCTTCTCCTGCTGTAACTTGGGCAGTGGTAGGTATAGATAATATATCGGGAGTTATACCAATTCCTTCAAAAGATTGAAACGTATTGTTATATTTAATTTCTACATCATGAGTTGAAACCCGGGTTTTCCATTTTCCTCCTCCATTAGTTAAGGTAAAAATGTCGCTCCCTGCAAAGATTCCAAAAGTCGTACTTCCTATTGTTCTACTATGAGACTGGGTTTTCATTGCAGCTGTAAAATACTCTGCTGCACTTGCCGTTCCTTTTGAAGTTAGCACTGCAACTTTTTTGGTAAATTGAAATGCCCCTGAAGCTACAATGGTATTATCTTCTGGAAAAACTCCCGCGACAAAACCTCCTTCTACTCTCGCATCAGGATATCCTTCGAACTCCTTTGTTGCCCATTCGCCAAGAGAAGCAACAGTACTTCCTGTAGATGTTTTTATTCGTTGTCGTATCAATTCTATCGGGGTATTATTTGTAAAAAATCTACCTGCCAAATAATATGCAAATGGTCCTTGCCCACCTCCATTAGTACGAACATCTATAATAATTCCTGCTTTATTTTGTAGTGCTGTTAATGCTTCGTCAACAATAGCTTTAAAATTATTAAACTCACTGTCATTTTCATTTACAGGTTCAAAATTTTTGGAATTGATATATCCAATATTAGAATCACTTGTTACAGTACCATACGATAAATATGGGTTATTGGCACTGCTCGAGACGATACTTACTTTACCAGCAGTATTGTTTTGGATCATATTTTGAATATTCCTATCAAATTCTGGTTCAAACCCTGCTTCTTGATTAGCATTAAAAGTTAAACTACTATGCCCATCTTTGACAATAGTACCCATTATCGTTTCGAAAATCCCAAACAACTGATTATCCGAAGTTGTACTAGTGATTTTCGGATAATATGTATCATACACATTCTGCCAGTCTATATTTTTTCTGTGCATTAAAGGATAATGTCTATCATAGATTTCCCAAAATTCTTTAAACACCTTTTGTTGTTCTATTAAAGTGCTATTACCATCTGGTATTGTTACATCATCATCTTTACTACAAGAACCAATAATCAATACCAACAAAAAACCTAATAGCGGCAATCTAAATATATTCTTCATCATTATTTTCTTTCAGTAGTTCAAAAACCGAACACATCTTTTAAACATTTCAATTTATCTGGGTTGTAATCAAAAACCAGATGTATTCGGTTAATTTTATTTATTATCTTTTATAGGTACCATCTGGCAATTTTGCTGGCATTTTATATGCTGGATTTGTAAATATTACCCAGGCTTTTGTATCGGTTGCTTCTACTTTGGCTCTAGTGTTTAACCTCCATTCATTGTCAATTTCACTTAATCTATTTTCTTGTGCCCCAAGCATAGAACTCATCACCCAGTATAAATATTCGCCAACCTGGCAATTGTAGTCACAGGTAGTATCATCATAAGTATACCAGGCATTGGCAGGATAGCTAGCTGGCGGAGATTGAAAGTGCCCTCCACGGGCAACATCCATTGCTTTACTTATTTCTGATCCCGATTGAGAACTAAAGACTCTGGGATAAGCTCTTTCATGCCCGCCATTAGTGATAATATGCCACACTTCTTCTAAAGCAGCATCAAATGATCCCGTATGCCCGTTTGTATGCCATGCTGGCACGGTTTCGTCTGCTCCTAGATCTTGGCCAACTTTAAACCCTGCAGGAGGATTAAAATTATCTCTATCTGCTTCTGTTTTCCACATAAATAAAAAAGCTTTGTTAGATTTCATCGAATTGTGAATCGTTGTATTATCAATCGAACCATCTTCGTCATTATCTAAATATTGAGCCATTAAATTAGCTGCATGTAACAGCTTAACATCTTCTACCGCAGCTACAGCATAAATTGGAATATCAAAAACCATAACTTTTCTGTTAAATGCACTAAAACCCGTATCTGTATTTTCTACAATTTTAAAATTTGGATCATTACCTGCATTAATCGTTCCTGTTGTTGGTATTGTTGCAATATCATCGTCATTTGAGCAAGCTACACAACTTAAAATGGTGCAGGTTACTACTATCACATTTACTATTCTAAAATGGTTTTTCATACTTTATTATTTTGTTATTTTATATTGGGTTATTTCTTCTTCAGTCATCCAGTGAACCCTTTCTGCAGGAGCAGCATTAATCGTGAAATAATAAAAATCTTCTGCTTCTTTCTGTGTAAATCCAACCGACTTGTAATAATTGATATATGGTAAATGCACAGCGTGACCTACAGGATACGAAGTAGCGATTGGTTGTCCGGGAGCTGCTCCCCAGGAATGTACTCCGATGCGACTTCCTTGTTCGCGTGTTCTTTTTACCCCTCCTACATACATATCTACTGCTCCAGAGGCGATAACAGAACGTGCAGACAAATGAAATTCTATTCCGCTATTATGCATTTTTTTGGAAACTATCAAATTAGCATCATCATCTTCAGAACCAGGGCAATCCAACATATTTATCTTTTTCAACTTGGGATATTTTGCCAGTAGGTTATTAAAATGAGCAGGGGTAGCGCTTGTAATCGTACCATTCATTTCTGCAGTCGTTTCATTTATTGATTTAAAAATTCCAAAATCACCTTGAGCTACATTGTTATCATCATCATTAGTACATGCCAAAAAGCTTACAGAGATTAAAAACAGGATGATAAGTTGATTTTTTTTCATTTTCATAATTCTAAAATTTTATTGTTTATATCTACAACATCTAAATGACGCTAAACCCTAAAAATTATTCCACAGAACAAGTCCGAATGCTTCTATCTGGACTTTTTTTAATTACTGCCAATTTGATTTACAGCACTTACGGCATTGACAGTAAAATTGCCCAGGACAACTTTATTTGAGCCTGAGTTTGTAATATTTCCCAAGAGATTTACGGGAGGTGTTGCAAACAATTGACTCGGATCTCCAGAGCTTTCACTATCATTTGCTTCTAATTGTAAACTTTGATTTAAGTAGAATTGGTAAGAGTCGAAATTGATATTACAAAAAGTAACTTTTATTTCATCATAAAGAACTGTAATATCATCATCATCATCCTGTAACCTAAACAAATCAACTTCTACAGATGCACTTTCTTTGCCATTAAATACTACATCATTAGATTGTGATGTATTAGATGAGACTAATTGTCCTTCACTAAATAACTCTACAGTAAACTTATAAAAGTTGGTATCATCACCTGGGTCACTAAACTCTATCTCTAAAATATCTCCATTTTTAATACTTGTATTGTTAATAAGAACAACAGGTTTTAACAGCTCTTCTTTTGATTTAAATAGAGTTCCATCATTTAATCGTACTTCTATCCAATACGAATAACCTATTGTAGTTGAAATAGATTGAACTGAAGTATAAACGCCTTGATCAATCACAAAATCATTTGTAACTAGATTTGTATTTCCCGAAGTATCTTTTGCATACAACGATACCGAAGCATCATTTACAGGTTTTGAAGATGATGAATCTTGTAAAGGAACCGATTGCTGAATACGTATCGAAACCGGAACATTTTCATTAGAAATAGAACCAAAAATGATAGTTTGAGGCTCATGAGTAACATCGAGGCTTATTTCTTTGGTACAACTGGTAATACAAAAGATAAGCAAACTACTTGCTATTATTTTTATATATATACTTTTCATCTTACTTAAAATTTAAAATTATAGGTTATAAAGGGTACTGGTGCTCCGATTACAGAATATTGAAATGTTTTTAGTTGATTATTTCTCACAGAAGAATACACCGAGAACGGGTTTTTATGACTGTATACATTATAGACTCCGAACACCCAATTACCACTCCACTTTCTGTTTGGTTTCTTTTTAGGTGTATATGTAAAAGAGATATCTAATCGGTGAGTAGGTTTTAAGCGAAATGCATTCCTGTCTGAGTAGGTAAAAAACTGGTTGCCACCCACTTCAAACTTGCCTGTTGCATAAGTTGTTGGTCTCCCTGTTTGATACGTAAAAAAGGCTCCGACACTCCATTTTTTAGACAATTCATAATTAGAAGTAATATTAAAAATATGAGGACGATCGTAATTCGAAGGATAATAATTTCCGCTATTAATATTCTCAGAATTAAATGAACTTGTAGTTTTTCTTTTGGTTACTGAATACGTATAATTAGCATTTCCTGTGAGCTTTCCTTTTGTTTTATATCCACTTAATTCTAAGCCGTATGAATATCCTTTTGCAGTTAATAGCTGAGTTTCTAAGTTTTCATTCAAAAACAAATCTGCCCCATTTTTATATTCTACCAGGTTTTTAAAAGTCTTGTAATATCCTTCTACAGAAAAGTTATATTTCCTGTTAGGAGTATCATAAGCATATCCGGCAGAAATCTGGTTCACCTCTAATGGTTTTATATGATATCCTGCAGGTTTCCAAATATCAAAGGGTAGGGTAGAATAGCTATTAGAGATCAGGTGTATATATTGAAACATCCTATTGTAACCCAATTTTATAGCTTTCCTTTGGTTAAGATCATACTTAAGTGCTAATCGGGGCTCAAAACCATGGTAATTTTTAATCACTTCATTGCTTTTATAACTACGTGATCCCGTAATACTACTCACAGTTTGTGGTACCTGCGCATCATAAAAGGATACTTTATTCGGTCCTAAGTTTCCGAACCAGGAATATCGGAGGCCAATATTTGCAGAAAACTTATTTAATTTCTTTTCGTAAGACACATAAGGTGCTATTTCCAGGCCTTTTTCTGTACCAAAGTTCACTGTATTTATAGAAGTATCGTTTCCTGTAATCTTTGCAGGAGTAAAACGATATAATGTACTATTAACTCCAAAACGAATTTTGGTATCTGTATTCTGAAAGAATGTAAAATCGGGTTTAAGTATCCAATTTTCTACGGCCGATTTCCAGGTAAAATTACTAGCTGATCCTGCTGGCCCACCACTACTATTTTCTGATGACAATGAATAATTATAACGACTGAAGACTCCAGATAAGTTCATAAATAATCTTTCAGAAAAAATGTGATTCCATCGTACTGTAGCTGTACTATTTTTCCACGAGAAATTTATACTTTCATTGGTATTTTGCTGGGTATTCTGCTGATCCTCATCGGTATCATCAAATTTTAGTTTCATCACATCGGCTCCAAAATATCCAGAGGCAAATAATTTATTTTTCTCATTGATATCCCAGGAGAGTTTAGCATTTAAATCATAGAAATACACTTTATTTCCTTTTAAGCTTTTTATGAGCGGAAATGCTAAATCAAAATAAGAACGCCTACCAGAGACTAAATAACTTAGTTTATCTTTTTTAATAGGGCCTTCGAGAGTTAATCTAGAAAATAAAAGCCCCAGTCCTCCTTCTCCTTTAAATTGTTTATTACTCCCCTCTCGCTGTCTAATATCTAATACCGAAGAAGCTCTACCGCCATACCTTGCTGGGATTCCTCCTTTGTATAATTTCATATCTTTTATCGCATCCGAATTAAAAATGGAAAAGAATCCCCAAACATGCGAAGAATTATAAATGGGGGCTTCGTCCAGAAGAATCAAATTTTGATCAATATTACCTCCTCTCACATTAAAACCAGATGTACCTTCTCCTACAGAAGATACTCCTGCTTGTGTAAGCATAGCTCTGGTTACATCTGGTTCTCCTAGCAAAGCTGGTAGTTTTTTTATATCCTGAGGTTTCAGGTTTATAGAACCTGCAATAATGTTTCCTGTCTGACTTTTGTTATTTGTATTGGTGGTTATAATAACTTCATCCAAATTATTGCTGATTGGCTTTAATTCGATGTTTATTTTTTTATTTCCCGTTAGATCAATATTTTGAATTATATCCTCATAACCTAGATAAGAAATAATCAATGTATGTTCTCCTTCTTTAAGGGTTAAAGAAAAGAACCCATATTCATTGGTTACAGCTCCTTTTCCTGATTGCTTATCATAGATTGTAGCTCCCAATAGTGTTTCTCCCGTCGTGCTATCATTAATAGACCCACTGATACTATGAGACTGGGCCTGTAACGTATAAAAGGCAGAAAAAAAAGTAAAAATTAAAAATAGGTGTTTCATAAATTGTATGTATAAAAATTAGGTACATACAAAATAACGCCCCTATCCAGGCATAGTTTCACTCAACAAGTCCAGCTGCTTCTATTCGGACTTTTTTAGCGATAGTTCATACTGCTTAGGAGTCATACCTTCTAAGGTCTTGAAGGTGTTATAAAATGTTGATTTAGAAGAAAACCCTGCTTCTTGAGCTATCCCTAAAATCGATAATTGCTGAGCCATTGGGGTTTGTACTAATCTTTTGAATTCGGTGACCCGAAAACCATTTATAAAATGATAAAAATTAGTTTTAGTATGAATATTTATAAGCCTGGAGAGTTCTTTTTCTTTTATTTGAAGAGATTCGGAGAGTGTTCGCAAATTTAATTCAGAATTTGCATACAACTTTTCTTTTTCGATTGTACCCTTAACTTCTTCAAATAGTTTTCGATCTTCAGCACTAGTTTCATCTATAGTAATCGTATGCGCTCCGAATGATTCTGAAGGTAGATCTTGCGAATCATGGATAAAAAGAGATGCTTTAAATATCTCTGATTGAGAAAACCCATTGTAGGCTATCCAATACACCATTATAAATGAAAGCACTATCGAAATCGAACCTAGGTACGGGTCTACCACTTCTTCTTCAAAACCTATAAAACCTTCTACAAAATCAAATACAATAAATGCAAGACTAATATAAATGATAGTTTTTATCCAGGATAATCTCTTATTTTCTAATTCTGAATAGAAATTATTTAATTCTGATTTAAGTCCTTGTAATTTTTTCAAAATCAATACGTATAATATAATTTCTATTATATATTCGATTAAATCGATACCCCAAATCATTTCTTCAGAGTTTATAACAAATAGAATAACCAAATAGGTTACAAATAAAGGGATAAACAAATACTTCAACATTTTTATGTAAGGCTTATTTATCGTTTGATAGGTATACATGTATAAAAGCGGAGCAATACATAAAGAAATAAGAAAAAAAATACGATCAAGTAGAGCACCCTCTTCCATTTCGTAATCCAATAAATCCATAAAAATACCAAACGAAAAAATCCAAAGAAATAGCCCCAAAAAAATATTAGCTTTTTTATTGGCAGACTTCATTGTAAAAAAGAGAAGTCCCAACATAAGGGCTCCAGAAAATGTAAGAAGCTCTAAAATTGAGAAAAAAGATAGCTCTATAACCATAGATCCAAAGTAAGAATTATTTAATAAGATTTTAAAGAATCTCCTTTTGTTTTCTATTATTAAAATTCATTTTTAAACAATAAACCCTTGCGAGTAATTATTCGCAAGGGTTCCTATCATAAAAAATCAATCCTCAATTATGAAATAATCACATTTCATATTTTTTTGTAATCCTGTTAGTTTACTATTTAGAACTATTGATTTCCTTAACAATATCTTTGGTAGTAAAAACATGACTAGCGATCATCTGAAAGTTTACCACTGCTGCCTCATAGGCATTTAAACCTGGTAAAATAGCTCCTGCCGTAGCATCTTTTACTACAGCTACATCAAAACCTGATTCTACAAGATCTCTCATATGTGATTCTGTACACAGGTTCGCAGACATACCTGCCAATATTACTTTACTATATCCATGTTTGCGTAATTGTAAAGCTAAATCATTAGATTCTGGCCCATATACTTTGTGAGGACTTGTTACAATTACATTATCCTTTTTAATATATTTTTTATACTTATCCAACCAATCTGCTCCAGAGCCTTCAAAACCTTCTGTAGATAATGCATCTTTTCTATCAAACATATTAATTTTATGCATTAATGCTTCTAGTGCTCCTTCTATTTCCCAGGTATGATCATGAGGATAATAATAATGTGGAGAAACAAAAACGGTAATGTTTTTTTGTTGCGCTACTTTAAATAATGCTTCGATATTATCAACAGTATTATTTGCTGTAACACTTTCTCCTACTACTCCCCAGGTTACACCGTTAGGACTTAAAAAATCGTTTTGAGGATCTGTAATTACGATGGCTGTATTTTGATCTACAGTAAATCCCGGATCAGGCAACTGTGCATATACACTTGTTAAACCTGATATGATTAATGTTAATGTTATTACTAAATTTTTCATTGTCTTATTCTTTAGATTAATACTTAATTTGACAATGCAAAGATGGTGTAGAGAAGCAAGTCTTTGTTAGGTAACTATTCCCGAAGTGTTGGCAATTTTTCCTAGCTTACTTTTTCTTTGAATTCTGAAGGAGAAATCCCTTCCTGATTTTTAAAAAATCTACTAAATGCCTGGATATCCTCATACCCAATTTCATAAGCGATTTCTTTTATTTGCATACTTGTATAGTGTAAAAGTCTTCTTGCTTCCAACATTTTACGATCTTGTATATATTGCAAAGGTGTTTTAGAGCCCATCTTTGAAAAAATATTAGACAATGTCTTTGGAGACTTATATAATAACTCGGCATACTCAGATACATGATGCTTTGTCTTGAAGTGTTGTTCTACCAAAAAATTAAACTCTCTTACAATATCAGAATCAGCTTTTTCATTGGGATAATTCTCTTTTGACTTATATATTCTGGCACAAAGAATCAAATATCTTTTAAGCATCATTTGCAACATTTCTATTTGCAAACTATCATTAGATTGCATCTCTATGGTAAACATTTTCCATAACGTCTCGAATTTGACTAATTCTTCTTCTGGAATTTGAATGATTGGTAATTGTGATGCCCCAAAGAATAAAATACCTTTACAACCTACCTCGGTATCATGATCAAGAATACAATAGAAAGGTCTATTAAATCTTAAAAATCTAATGCAGTCAATTTTTTCGATTACCACATTGTGAAACTCTGTTAAGAAAACAATTTCATTCTTAGAAAATGCCTGCTTTTTTCCATCAATTATGAGTTCATTGTAATCAGATTCAAACCATAAAATAGTTAGGCTACTTTCTATAGTTTCATTTATTATTTTACTATTTTGATTATTAATGGTCTCTAATTGAAGATACTCCTTTATGTTTCCTAAAAATATCATACAAAGTAAGTTACGGTAATTCTGTTTCTTTTGTACCTTCTCGAATAAACGAATTAGTTAATTCTGGTTTATTTTGTGCTTTTCTGGTAAACAAATATATCCAAAATATCCTGGCATACTTATAATTTGTAGTGCTCAACAATACAGCACTCACAGATAAAATAATAAAGAAATGAACTGGTCTTGTTATAAAAAAACTACTTAACAAATAAATTATAATCCCTTCGGCAACGGTTAGACCATAACTCACATACATTGCTCCATAAAAGTAACCCGGTTCAATCAAAAATTTATGATTACAATGCGGACATTTCTCATTCATTTTAGGCAATTGTAATGCAAATACTCCTCCTTTTTTAATAAAAACATTTCCTTCTTCACACTTTGAACATTTTCCCTTTAGGATATTTATCACGGTTTTCATAAAAACTATTATTTTTACTGCAAAATATGGATATTTTAGTGTTTTTATATTTCATTATTTACACTTTTATTTGTATAATTAAGACATTTATTGCATCTTATGAATCTTCCTATTTTAGATATTACGCAATTTCACGATACCGGAAGTGTTGAAAATTTTTATGCAAATGACTTTGCTACTCATCTATCAAATAATAGAGATATCATATCTCATCCCCACAAGCATAATTTTTATCTTTCTGTTTTATTTATTGAAGGAACAGGAGTTCACGAAGTTGATTTTGAATCGTATCAAATTAAACCCGGTAGTGTTTTTCTTTTAAGGCCCGGTCAGACACATTTTTGGAAATTTACTACAAAAGGCAAAGGGTATATTATTTTTCATTCTAAGGAATTTTACGAAACCAGAGGGCAGAATAAAAATCTTTCTATTTTTCCGTTTTTTTTCTCTAATCAAAACTCTCCCTGTATCTATCTGGATAAAAAAACACAGACATTGATTGAGCCTCTTTTTATTTCTATTTTAAATGAATCTCGATCTAATGCACTATTAAAAAAACAGAAACTAGTTAATCTTATTGATCTCATTTATATAGAATTATCACGTCTTGTTCTAAAGGACAATTTTGAGGATCTGGTAAATTCTAAAAATATTACGATGAAACTACATCAGTTTGAACAATTGATAGAAGAAAAATATAAGAGGCAAAAATCTGCTATTGCCTATGCAGAATCTATGAATATAAGTGTAAAACATCTAAATCGAATATGCAAAGAGACCATCGGTAAAACGACAACAGATCTTATTTTGGAAAGAGTTATTTTAGAAGCTAAAAGACAAATTCTATACTCAGAAAGTAATCTAACAGAGATTGCCTGGGATTTAGGATATGATGATTATTCTCATTTTTCAAAATTATTTAAACAAAGAAGTGGTATATCTCCTTCTCAATTTCAAAAAATGTATCTAAAAAAAGCTTAAGTTTTTATTCTTGCATCACATTTCGATTTTTTGCTCAAATATTTCCGGTCGTATGATTTATTTATGAATAAGTTACTATTTTTGCATTGCAAATCCCTACTATGAAGTACACTAAATCACTGCTAATCTGCATTTTATTAGCCTCTACATTCTCTATTTACGCTCAGGATTCTCATGACATGCAAGATTCTCAAAATGTTGGTGATACACTAGACACTAAGTCCAAAATGACCACCTGGCAAATGATAAAACATGATGGTGTGTCTGTATATGGTGGTGTAAAACATGTTTATACAAGTCCATTAAGGTGGAAAGGAAAAGACTGGTTAACTTTTGGTGGAGTTATTGCCGGGAATGCCATTCTTTTGGCAGTAGATGAGCCTGCCAATGATGTTTTCAGAAAACAAGGCGATGGGGTTCCCGACCTTATAAAAGAAGCCGGTTTTAGATTTGGAAAACCATTGTTAAACTATGGTTTAACTACTAGCGTTTATACTTTAGGACTTATTACAAAAAATGAAAAAATCAGACGAACTGGTGTTCTTCTTATTGCATCTGCAACTGCGGGAGGGCTTCTTCAAACATTAGGTAAAACTGCTGTGGGTCGTGCACGACCATTAGAAGGTGAAGGGAACTTAAGTTTCCGTTTTTGGTCTAATGAAGCTGGATATCATTCTTTTCCCTCTGGGCATGCAATTTTGGCGTTTACTACAGCACATGCATTTGCTAAACAATTTGATAACTTATTTGTAAAAGGTGGAATTTATGCTCTAGGCTTGGTCACTCCAGTTTCGCGATTGTGGGATGGTGCACATTGGTTGACCGACGTAACACTTGGAATAGTAATGAGTGTATTTATTGTTGACAGTGTTGATAATTATCTAAAGAAGGATAAACGTTATGCTTTTGGCTCTAAAAAACATAAAATTCGATGGAATTTACGAGTAGGTGTAGGGCAAATAGGCGTTGTTGGTAGGTTTTAACCTATTTACATAAATTCTTTTTCATAATAAGTAGTAGCATCCTGTAATAACAAATCAAGATATCTATTTTCGGTTTCGATACGAATTTCATCCCAGTTTAAATATTCAACAATATCTTCTTGAATCAATATTCGATATTTATGAACACTATTAATATTGAAATAGAGTCTCCCCGTTCTTCTTACAAAGAAATCTGCTAAGCCATTGGTCATTTCATAGTGAATACAATACCACAGTTCTGCCCGTATCAATCGTTCTATCATTTCATCATTTGAAAAACGCTTCATATTATCTATAATAATATCTGCTTGTTTACCATAAGTCGAAGTAAGGTACCAACCATAATAAAAATCCTCTAGTTTTAAAGCTTTGAGTTGTTGAATAATCTTATACTGGTATGCATGTACTTCTTCGGTATCTTTAAGAGGTGTACTGGTAAGTGGTATTTTCTGTGTATGTGATTCAGAAAACTTACTACTCGTTTTATTACTCATTGTTTTAAGTACGGTATCAATTACACGTTGTGCCATTTTACGATATCCGGTAAGTTTTCCTCCTGCTATAGAAATTAATCCTGTTTTTGACACAAAGATTTCGTCTTTTCTAGACAATTCTGAAGGGTCTTTACCATCTTCATGAATTAAGGGACGTAATCCCGCCCAATTCGACTCAATATCATTTCTGGTAAGTTTTAAATCGGGAAACATGTGATTTACTGCTTTCAGTAAATAGTCTGCATCTTGTTTTGTAGCGACTACCCGATTAAGGTTTGCATTATAATTAGTATCTGTGGTTCCTACATATGTTGCTCTTCCTCTGGGAATAGCAAAAATCATTCTACCATCTGGCACATCAAAGTAAATAGATTGTGTAAGAGGAAACCGGACTCTCGAGAAAACAAGATGCACACCTTTGGTCAAATGCAAATGTTTACTACTCATCGAGTGATCTTTTTCTCTTAGCAAATCTACCCATGGCCCTGCTGCAGAAATATAGCTTCTAGATCGAATTGAAAAGCTTTTCTTTGTATTATGATCTATACATTTTAGACTTTTGATCTTACCTTCTTCATTATAATTAAAAGAAGTCATTTCACAATAATTGATACTATTAGCACCAAAAAAAGCTGCTTTTTTTAGCAATTCTATAGTAAGTCGTGCATCATCTGTCCTGTATTCTGCATAGTATCCTCCTCCTGTAAGTCCTTCTTCGCTAAGCAAAGGTTCTTTATTTAATGTTTCTTGCGCAGTAAGCATTTTTCGCTTGTCATCACCTTCTACATTAGCCAAAAAATCATAAATTTTTAATCCTACAGATGCCATTAACTTACCGTATGTTCCTCCTTCGATAATAGGAAGTAACATCTTTTCTGGCATTACCAAATGTGGTGCTAACTTATGTACTATTGCCCGTTCACTTCCCGATTCTTTAACCAGGCCGATTTCCATTTGTTTTAGATATCTAAGTCCGCCATGAATAAGTTTAGTAGATTTATTACTGGTACCCGAGGCAAAATCATTCTTCTCTACCAGGCAAACTTTTAAACCTCTAGAAGCAGCATCTAATGCAGTTCCTGCTCCTGTAACTCCTCCTCCGATCACAACAAGATCATACGTTTCATTTTTTGCATTTTGCAACTGCATATCACGGTCTAAAACCGAAAATCTAATCGAATTTTCTTCTTTTGCAGTACCCTTATCTTTATTCACTATACTTGTTTAGATGTTTACCTCTGCTAATATTTTAATGGGTAGAATCTCTTAAAATTAAAGATGTTTTAACGATTTCGGTATTGGTTTTGTGATTTTCAACAAAATCATCTAATTGGTTTACTAAAATCTGGGCAGCTTTTACTCCTAAGTCCTCTGCATGTTGAGAAACAGTTGTAAGTTTTGGATACGAATATTTAGACAACAAACCATCGGTAAACCCAATAACCGAAATATTTTCAGGGATTTTGTACCCTAACTTATGTGACATATTTATAGTGATAGCAGCAGCCGTCTCATCTAATCCAAGAACCGCATCAATATCATTATTTTTAAGAAATTTTTCTATTTCTTGCTCATTATTATTAGAGTCTTTTACCACCAATTCTATTAAGGATACCTGATCATTAACACCTATAGCTTCTCTTGCTCCTTCTAAACGCAAATTGGCGACACTTAGACCACCAATTGTTGTAATTACCGCTATCTTTTTACAACCTGTATCAATGAGATATTTTACAGCTGTTTTTGAAGCTTGTTTATCGTCAACAATCACTTTATCACAATCGATCTCTTCTGTAACTCTATCAAACATTACAATCGGTACATTATCTCTTTTTAACTCTTTGAAATGTTCGAATTTATTGAGAACCTGAGTTTCCTGACTCAGTGATACAATAAATCCATCAACACTACTATAGTTTAACATCTCTACATATTCTACTTCTTTTTTATACGATTCGTTTGTAATGCAGGTCACTATTTTATATCCATTTTCTGAAGCTTCCTGTTCAATTCCGTAAAGTACTTTTGCAAAAAAATGATTAAGAATTTCGGGTAGTATTACTCCTATAGTTTTGGTTTTATTGCTTTTTAAACTTACCGCCAGAGCATTTGGTTTATAATTATAAAAATCTGCAAGTTCATGCACTCTGGTAATAGTCTTTTGACTAATCTCTGAGTCGTTTTTTAACGATTTTGAAACTGTAGAAATAGAAAGATTTAATTCTCTGGCAAGTTGTTTTAGGGTTACTTTTTTCCTCATAGCTTCAATTTTGACTTCATAGTATTAGAAGAAGAACTGTCGAACTTCAACGCCTAAATTAAGCTTTTTTCTTAACGTAATATTAATATAGTGATGAGTTTGTAGTGTAATTCCTATATTTTTGCCAAAAAAATAGTTCATTTATTAATTAGGGTTTTTTATCTTACATATCTTTAAGAATTCGCATACTTTTTAAAGAAATAAACAATTTCTAATGTAAGTATAACATACCATCAACGACATAATATTGCATGTCTGTAACTCAAAAAAAATAATTCCATATGTCAAAAACATATTATGACCCTGCCGACTTAAGAAAATTTGGAAAAATCACTGAGTGGAGTGAAGAATTAGGTACTAAATTCTTTGATTACTACGGTAAGGTCTTTGAAGAAGGAGCGCTAAGTGCTCGAGAAAAATCATTAATTGCACTTGCTGTTTCTCATGTTGTAAAATGCCCTTATTGCATTGATGCTTATACCAAGGACGGACTACAACGAGGGATTACAAAAGAAGAAATGATGGAAGCAGTACATGCAGGTGCTGCTATAGAAAGTGGCGCTACTTTGGTTCATGGAGTACAGATGATGAATAAATATGATAAGCTTTCTATGTAGGTAAATTTGGATGTATAGAAGCAAAGCTTTATGAGTCTAAATATTAGCTTGTATTGAGGGAAGTGAAACCAAAAAAGATCGCCCAAATTAGATTAGCCCCAAAAGAAATATAACCCAAGAACAGAAGATGTCAGAAGTTAAATCAAAACAATCTTTACATAAACGAAATGATCAGTTAGCAAATGCAAACAGACAACTAGAAATCCTAAACAACGGTATTTTTGCTAGTGGTGAACTCCCTCGGTTTTCTGATAAAATTGCAGAAATCGGTCACTCTACTTTGCGCCCTAATAAGTTAGAAATTTTGCAAATTAATGTAGGGTATATGTGCAATCAGGTTTGTGAACATTGCCATGTAGATGCGGGTCCTGATCGTAAAGAAATTATGACTAGGGAAACCATGCAGCAATGCCTGGATGTTATAAAAAAAACCGGGGCTCATACTTTGGATTTAACAGGAGGAGCTCCCGAAATGAATCCTAACTTTAGATGGTTTGTAGAAGAAGCAAGTAAAGCAGGAATCAAAGATTTTATTGTACGTAGTAATCTTACGATTATTAGAGCAAATAAAAAATATTATGATCTTCCTGATTTTTTCAAAAAACATAATGTACATGTAGTCTCTTCTATGCCCCACTGGACCAGAGGAAAAACAGATAAGCAACGTGGTAATGGTGTTTTTGACAAATCTATAAAAGCACTTCAGGAGCTTAATGACAGAGGGTATGGTATGCCGGGTAGTAGCTTAAGGTTAGATTTGGTATACAATCCTTCGGGAGCATTCTTACCAGGAGATCAGGCATCAATGGAGAAAGATTTTAAAAAGGCATTGTTAGAAGATTTCAATATTCAATTCCATAATCTTTTTGCAATTACCAATTTACCCATTAGCAGGTTTTTGGATTACCTAATTGCTTCAGAAAATTATGAAGATTACATGTATGCTTTGGTAGAAGCGTATAATCCGGATGCTGTAGCAAATGTAATGTGTACTAATACAATCTCTGTAAGTTGGGATGGATGGTTATATGATTGTGATTTTAATCAGATGTTAGATCTTAAAGTAGCCAGTAAAGTAAAACATATAAGTGAGTATAACGAAGAATTACTTCAGGACAGAAATATTATCATTTCGCAACATTGTTATGGGTGTACAGCGGGAGCAGGAAGTAGTTGTCAGGGAACAGTAGCCTAATATTTCTTGAAACCCAAAATGAGGATTTTTATACTTTCAATATCATTATTTTTTTCTATTATAGCTAGTGCTCAGAGTTCATTAGATGAATTACTACGTCTATACAATAACCAAAGTATTCCTTATATATCGGTTTCAACATTAAAAACTATTCAGGATACAGTACTAGTACTGGATGCAAGAGAGAGAAAAGAATATCAGATCAGTCATTTAAAAGAAGCAATTCATGTTGGATATGATAACTTCAAAATAGATTCTATTACAAAACAACATATTCCAAAAGACTCACATATAGTCGTCTATTGCAGTATTAGCATTCGATCAGAAGATATCTCAGAACAGCTTAAAAAAGCTGGATATACTAATGTTTATAATTTGTATGGGGGTATTTTTGAATGGAAAAATAGAGGCATGCCTATTCTAAACGCTAAAGAAGAATTAACAGATGAAGTTCATACCTATTCTGAAGAATGGAGTAAATGGCTATTTAAAGGAAAAAAAATCTATTCAAATTGAAAGAAAAAAATCTACTTCTAATCTTTACCCGAAATCCAGAATTGGGTAAATGTAAGACTCGGCTGGCAGCCACTATTGGGGATCAGGCAGCTTTGGATATCTATAAATTTCTGCTACAACATACGGTTGAAATTACTAAAAATCTAGATGTTCATAAAGAAGTTCATTATTCTGTAAAAATAAGAGATAATGACTCTTGGAATCCTGAGATTTATACCAAAAAACAACAGGTGGGAGATGATTTGGGGCAGCGAATGGAGTATGCTTTTGCAGCAGGTTTTGCTAATGGATATCAAAATATTATCATTATCGGAAGTGATCTGTATGATGTAACCCAAAAAGATATTGAAAATGCGTTTCTGGCTTTGGCATCTCATGAGTATGTAATTGGCCCCGCAGAAGATGGAGGATACTATTTATTTGGAATGAAATCCTTAAATTCACAAGTTTTTAAAAACAAAACCTGGGGAACAGAAACTGTTCTTAAGGATACATTAAAAAATATTCAAAACGAAAACCTAAAATTATTAGAAGAACGCAATGATATTGATTATTATGAAGATATTAAAGACATTGCAGTTTTTCAAAAATTTCTAAGCTAACAAACAATATGATCAAGTACATCGAAGAAACCACAGAATTCCTTCAGAAAAAAGGCTTTGAAAATCCTGAAATAGGAATCATACTAGGAACAGGGTTAGGACAATTAATTAATGAAATAGAGGTCATTAAAGAAGTAAGTTATAATCATATTCCTAATTTCCCGACAGCTACTGTAGAATTTCATAAAGGAAAACTAATTTATGGAAAACTAGGAGGCAAAAATGTAATCGTTATGCAGGGGCGTTTTCATCTTTATGAAGGATATTCGCTTCAGGATGTGACCTATCCGGTGCGTATTATGCATAAACTGGGAATCAAAACCTTATTAGTTTCTAATGCCTCTGGAGCTGTTAATCTCAATTTCAAAAAAGGAGAATTAATGCTTATCGATGATCATATTAACTTACAAGGAGGCTCGCCTCTGGCTTTTAAAGGTGTAGAACAATTAGGAAGTCGTTTTACAGATATGAGTGCTCCTTATAATGCAGATATAAATGCAAAACTCGAATCTATTGCCAAAGAAAATAACATCAATCTTCACAAAGGAGTATATGCCTCTGTAGTGGGTCCTCAACTCGAGACTCGTGCAGAGTATCGATATCTTAAAATTATCGGTGCCGATGCAGTAGGAATGAGTACTGTTCCCGAAGTGATTGTCGCTAATCATCTGGATCTGTCTGTAGCTGCTGTTTCTGTTCTTACCGACGAATGTGATCCCGACGATCTAAAACCAATCAATATCGATGAAATTATTGCAATGGCAGGAAAAGCAGAGCCAGAAATGATCCTATTATTTAAAGAATTAATAAAATCATTGTAAACGGTAGTGAAAGTTTTTTTTCCACTTTCCGACAAAACTGATTATAACCCAAAATAACTTATATTTCCTTCTTAATTGGAAACGACAAAAATTAATATATGAGCTACTTAAATACCACTCACGATGTGTATAAAGAAGCAGCATTAACCCCAGATATAGGTTTATGCTGTACCACTAACCCCATTTGGGAACTACCTGGACTTAAGATTCCTAAAATTATGCAGGAAATGAACTATGGTTGTGGTAGTACGGTAAATGCACGTGACTTAACTAATTCTCCCAAAGTCTTATATGTTGGCGTTGGAGGCGGAATGGAATTATTGCAATTCTCTTATTTCTCTCGTCAGAAAAGTGGTGTTATAGGTATCGATGTTGTGAATGAAATGTTGGATGCTTCTCGTAAGAATTTTGAAGAAGCCGAAGCTCAAAATGACTGGTTTAAAAGTGAATTCGTTGATCTAAGATATGGAGATGCTCTTAATCTTCCTGTAGAAGATAATAGTATCGATGTTGCTGCACAAAACTGTTTGTTTAATATTTTTAAGGCAGATGATCTTCGAAAGGCGATCAAAGAAATGTATCGTGTATTAAAACCACATGGAAGATTAGTTATGAGTGATCCAACTTGCGAACAACCAATGAATGATACACTACGTAACGATGAGCGACTAAGAGCTTTATGCTTAAGCGGAAGTTTACCTATTGCAGAATATGTAAAAGCACTAACTGATGTAGGTTTTGGTACTATAGAAATCAGAGCGCGTAAGCCTTACAGAATTTTGGATCCAAAACATTATAATACCGATGAATTGATCTACATTGAATCTATAGAAGTAGCAGCAATCAAAGATCCAATGCCAAAAGATGGCCCTTGTGTATTTACAGGAAAAGCAGCAATATACTACGGAGACGAAGATTATTTTGATGATAAAAAAGGGCACGTATTACTAAAAAATCAACCAATAGCAATATGCGATAAAACCGCTAGTGCTATAGCTGATTTAAACAGAGATGATATATTTATTAGCGAATCTACCTACCATTATGATGGAGGTGGATGCTGTTAAAAGCGAAGGCTAATTAACTATAACCAGAGAAGTCGAAGACAAGTATTTGCCTTCGGCTTCTTTTTTTGTTTTCTTTTATCGATACTGTAAGGTAACTCAAAACAATACGTCGGATTATGAACAATTAATTCTTAACTACATACATCTCGATGATATTGATTCTTCTTTTTATTGCTGCTTGTTTTTTGGCGTATAGTAATGGTGCTAATGATAATTTTAAAGGCGTTGCCACACTCTTCGGAAGTGGAACTACGAATTACAAAAAAGCAATAAATTGGGCTACAATAACAACATTCTCAGGTTCTGTCGCTGCTATCTTTTTAGCAGAAGAACTGGTAAAAAATTTTTCTGGAAAAGGACTGGTACCTAATGAATTAATCCAGATGCCAATTTTTGCAATCTCTATTGCCCTTGGAGCTGCTTTTACCGTATTTATCGCTACAAAAATAGGAATGCCAATATCAACAACTCATAGCCTTGTAGGTGCCCTTTTTGGTGCTGGAGTAATGGCCATTGGTGCCGAGTTTAATTTTGCAAAACTCGGAAAAACGTTTTTAGTTCCTCTTATTGTAAGTCCATTAATGGCAGCCGTATTAAGTTTATTATTGTATATCATGTTTAGATATATCAGGAAAAAACTTAATATCACAAAAAACAGTGGTATCTATATTGATAAAAAACAAGAAGCAGAGGCCATACCAGTTTCTGCACATCATATGAATACAGTTGCTGCAGAAACCAAGATTACAACTTCTATCCGCCACACCAAAGTAGAGACCTATAATGGAAAATTATTAGGTGTTAATTCACAGAAAATATTAGACAGTTTACATTACCTAAGTGCCGGGATTGTTAGTTTTGCACGAGGACTTAATGATACTCCTAAAATTGTAGGGTTATTATTGATTATTAATGCTTTGGATATTAAGTGGGGGATGATAGCCGTTGCTATTACAATGGCATTGGGAGGACTTATAAATGCCAAAAAAGTTGGTGTTATTATGAGTAAAAAAATCACTCCTATGAATTCTGGCCAAGGATTTACTGCTAATATGATTACTGGTCTATTAGTAACCACAGCAAGTATTCATGGCTTACCCGTTTCTACAACACATGTATCTGTTGGTTCTATATTTGGGATTGGTACCGTAACCAAAAAAGCAAATCCTAAGATGATTTCTAAAATATTATTATCCTGGGTGCTCACACTTCCGATAGCAGCTATTGCTAGTGGATTATTATTTAAGTTACTTCAAAGTATACTATAGTCAAATTTCAAAACTTACGAAGTTTAATTAAATCCATAAGAACTTTAAAATCAATAAATTGTTATCTTTAGAAAGCAAATCATTTTAAAGATAAAATATCATGGATAGAAGACAATGGTTAAAATCTACTTCGTTGGGAGGGAGTTTTGCATTATTAGGAGGTATAGGTATCACTAATGCGCTAACATTAGAAGAAATCAACACATTTAATCCCAGATCACTATCAAAACATATACGATTAAGTTCTAATGAGAACCCTTATGGCCCTTCAGAAAAGGTAAGGAAAGCCATTATAGCTGCTTTTGATCATAGCTGTCGATATCCATATGCTTATGCCGATGAATTAGCTACAATTTTAGCTCAAAAAGAAGGAGTAACCAAAGATCATATTATCATCTGCGGTGGTTCTACAGAAGGATTAAAAATCACGGGGCTTACTTTTGCTGCAAATGGAGGAGAAATTATTGCAGGAAAGCCTACTTTTCTGGCTATGATGACATATGCCAAGCAATGGGGAGCAGCCGTAAACTGGGTACCGGTGGGTGATGATAAAGGGTACGATATGGCTGAGATCGAAAAACGAATTTCTTCAAAAACAAAACTAGTTTTTCTCTGTAATCCCAACAACCCAACCTCTACTATTCTTCCTTCAAAAAAGCTAATAGATTTTTGTGATGCTATTAGTAATAAGACTATTTTATTTAGTGATGAAGCTTATTATGACTATATCGAAGATCCTAATTATCCCTCGATGGTCGAACTCGTAAAACAAGAAAAAAATGTCATCGTATCCAGAACATTTTCGAAAGTATATGGTATGGCGGGTCTTCGTATCGGTTATCTTATTGCAAAACCGGCTTTAGCAGAAAAGCTTCGAAGAAATATGGTGGCCTATAGCAATGTTCCCGCTATTGCTGCAGCTAAAGAAGCACTAAATGATAAGGAATTTTATAATTTCAGCCTACAAAAGACTCGGGAAGCAAAAGAAATGATTTATAAAACTCTGGATACTTTTAAACTACCTTATGTAAAATCGCATACCAACTTCATCTTCTTTAAATCTGGAAAAGATATACGCACATTACATAAAGAAATGTTAGAAAAAGGAGTCTTAATTGGTCGACCGTTTCCTCCTTTCTTTGATTGGTGTAGAATAAGTACAGGAACTATCGAAGAGGTCACACTATTTACCCAGGCGTTAGCCAGTCTTTATGAGTAATTTATATGATATTATTACAGATTAGGCCCTACATTTAAAGTCATAATTTTTAAAGAAACAAATCGCATAACACACTACAAATAGTCTATTAACCCATTAAACATTAGTCTTTTACCCCTTGATCACTATTTGTATAATACTTTATTTTAAGTTCCAATATTAACAACAAAAAAAACGAGTATGGACTTAGGAGAAGTAAAAATTGCAGTTGGTATCAACGTAGATATTATTAAGGGGATAGTTACTCATTTATATGCTACAGAAGTTATTCCTTCATCATTTGAATTTGGAGATATTCAAATTCAAATCAATGAACCAACAATAGAGGTTAGAGAGCCTGCCACTAACAATGCCAGGCTAGGTTTGCATATTACTGGTGAGTTTAAGAATGGAGATTCTGATGCTTCTCCATTTGATATTTGGATGAAACTTAGACCTTTTGTAAGAAGTGTTTCTGGTTCATCTCCCGTTGCAGCATTATCTGTTGATGAAGTAGAAGAAGCTACTCCAGAAGATATCGGTGGACTTGTAGGTACATTTGCTACTGGTTTAATCGATGATATCTTACAAAATATGGATATCCCTATTTATAATTCGCTGATCGGAGGAATAGAAGGGTCTGTTTTTGAAGAAGATGAAATTCCTAACCGATCCACCTGGAATACTGATTTCTATCTAGGAGCTATCTCACAAATAGAACATGTACAGGTTGGGTTTCCACCGGGACAGCCACAAAATCCACAAGTAAACGATAGTACGATGTTGGATACTACTCCTGCATTAATCGCCACATTAGCATTACCTGGAGAATCTGCTCAAATGCCTGAAAACCATTCTATAGTTCCAGAAAACACCGGAATTCAAATTGTTATATCCAGAGATGCTATGGATACTGTATTGGCCAAAAAAGCAGAAGAAAAAGTAGGAGAAAGTATTGAAGGAGCTACCATAAATGCTATGCAAATGAGTATGCATGATTTAGGAATTCAGATAAGTGGTGAAGCCGAAAAATCGGGAGCAACCATAGAATGGGATGGGGTTTTACTTCTATTTTTCAGAAAATTTTATAATGTAAAAGGCTCTATTCGCTGGCATGATGGATTTGTAAATGTATTTACTAGTGGAATTGATGTTGATGTAGACATCCCTTGGTATATAAAATTGTTGAGAGCATTTTTATTTGTTTTAGGGCCTATTGGCTGGATACTTGACGCCACTTTGATTGCTCCAAAAATTAGTGAGGCAGATGAAGCACCAGATCTTGTACGAGG
Source organism: Aquimarina sp. EL_43 (assembly GCF_943422735.1). Classification (NCBI taxonomy): domain Bacteria; kingdom Pseudomonadati; phylum Bacteroidota; class Flavobacteriia; order Flavobacteriales; family Flavobacteriaceae; genus Aquimarina; species Aquimarina sp. EL_43. Next base: position 965,577 of record NZ_CALSBR010000001.1, read on the forward strand.
AGCTTTTAGAGAAGAGGTTGGTGAAGCACTTCGGGACATGATTGGTAATGTCGGAGGGCTTTCTGGAGAAGATGAAGTTCCTTTTATGGATTTTGGACAAGATTCCTGGGTTCTTAATGGACATTACACACATAGTATTCTTGCTTTTTCAGGACTTAATCGCGATGAAATAGATAATGTAGAACACGATGTATTCGAAATAGAAGGAGCCCACGGTTCTTCTGTAGGAATGATTAACCTGGCTAGCGGGTATCGACTTCATCCCGAAGAATTGGGTAGATTATTAAAGAATGGTATTATGGAGATTCCGAATGTACATGGTGTAGAGGCCGATTTTGGGTTCTATGTTAGAACTAATCCTAATGATGATACTTCAGATAACTTAGTCGATCCTTTAGAGATTCATACAGATTGATCATCCAGAACCTTCGATCTAATGAAATTAAAATAACACTTCTACATCACACTCTAGGCTTGTCGAAGCAAACTCTAACCAAAGTTCTTCGACAAGCTTAACAGAACTATCGAGAAAAGGGTTTTTATTACAAAACTCTATTCTCGATATACTTGACCCAAAGTTGAGGCACTCGAATTGGCGAATTTCAAAATAAAAAAATATCAAAAAGTAGGTCACCGTTTAGTTTTTCAGAGAATCTTCATCGTAGTCAGAGTTTTATCCAACAGGAAATGTATCTTAGTTAAATTAAAAAGTGATTGCCAAATGAAGAACCTATTTTTTATCGTATTAATTTGTGTATTTGTTGCCTGCGGCGGAAGTAAAAAAGCCATTCAAAATACTACTCCCAACGAGTATACTACACCTGAAGAAAAGGAAAATTCTCCTACAGTTACTGTTCCAATAGAAGAAAAAGCACCAGATACAGCGATTAAAAAAGTAGAACCCGAAGAAGTTAAAGTTGAAGAAGTTTCACAGCAACAAAAACAAACAGTAACACCAAAAGAAGATCCAAAAGTTGGTATCATTGAAGCATTTAATCATCAATCGTGGAATGATTTACTACAGAAGCATGTTTCTCCTACTGGCACTGTACGTTATATCGGTTTTAAACAAGATTACCTTGTATTGAAATCATATCTAGAAGCATTAAGTAAAAATATCCCCGCAGAAAACTGGAGTAAATCTGATGTTTTGGCATATTGGATAAATGTATATAATGCATTTACTGTAAAATTAATCCTGGACAATTATCCTATAAAAAGTATTAAAGACATTAAGGAACCATGGGATTTGCGTTTTTTTAAACTAGGAAACAAATGGTATACTCTTAATGATGTAGAGCATAGAATTTTACGAAAAATGGGAGATCCCAGGATTCATTTTGGTATCAATTGTGCCTCGATTTCTTGCCCTCCATTATTAAACAAAGCGTTCACAGCTCAAAATGTAGGTCATGAGCTAGAAAAATTAGCGATTAACTTTATCAATGATACTAAACAAAATACAATAACTCCTAATAGTATTCAACTTTCTAAAATATTTACCTGGTTTGCAAAAGATTTTAAAACCGAAGGTTCTTTGATTCATTTTTTAAATAAATATTCTAGAATTACTATTAGTTCTAATGCGAAAAAGAGCTTCAAAAAATACAATTGGAGTTTAAACGAATAGTAAAACACTTATAATATTTTACTCATTTATTGTCTAAATTCTTATTCCAATCCAAAATTTAAGAGGAAATAAGTAGTTGATTCTGGCTTTTTAAAAAGTTAAAATTTACCTAAAAAACCTTAATCTAATACTGGCAGAGCTACTCTAGTTATTTAAAAAACCAACACTATCATTAATTACTGATAATCAGGTGTTTAAATTCTATTTTTAAATCACAAACTACCTCTTCTCTTTATACTTTACACTTCTAATCATTCTCCCAAAAATCAGCTAAAACTAAATTTTAACTGTAAGTTCATTTCCTGATTCTCTACTAAAAACATAGATTTTAAAAAAAGAGTTGATAAAAATTAAATAATAACCATCTAAAAACCTAAAAAAATGAAAGCTCCAAAAATTATAATAATACTATTCGCAATATTATCTTTAAATCAGATTCAATCACAAAACAGTTTTGATCACACCATTTGGGATCAAGCATTACTACTAAATGTATCTGATGATGGAAAAGTGGATTATAATGGTTTTATGAGAGACAGTTCTCAATTATACCGATATTTTAAACAACTTTCTGATAATCCGCCTCAAGAAAATTGGACAAGAGAAGAGAAATTAGCGTATTGGATTAATGCTTACAATGCTTATACTATAAAACTTGTTATAGATAGTTACCCATTAAAAAGTATCAAAGATCTTGAAGATCCCTGGGGTAAAAAATTCTTCAAAATTGATGGAGTATGGTATAGTTTGGGTGAGTTAGAACACAAGATTCTAAGAAAATTTGGGGATCCAAGAATCCACTTTGCCATTAATTGTGCTTCGATTTCTTGCCCTGTGGTATGGAACAGAGCTTATACTGCAGACAACCTTAATAGTGCTTTGGATAGCCAAACTGAAAAATTTATTAATGATCCTACCCGAAACACAATTACAAAAGACAAAGTCATAGTTTCGAAAATATTTAGCTGGTATAAAAGAGATTTTAAAGTAAATGGAGGTGATGTTAAGGATTTTATTAACAGATATGCTGCAATAAAAATTGAAAAACAACCAAAGAAAGGGTATAAAGAATACAACTGGGGATTAAATGAACAGTCAAAAGATTATCCTTCGGCAGTTGTACTAGATTAAAAACAAAAAGAGAATAAAGAATATGATTGGAGCTTAAATGAGTAAATTTACAGTATAATCGAATTCTTAGTAAAATTGAAAATATCTATTATTATCCCCATTTTAAACGAGGCAGAAACAATTAGTCGTTTGATTTCTCACTTAATTAGATCTTGTGATACTAAAGAAAATATAAAAGAAATTATTATTGTAGATGGTGGTAGTGATGATGATTCTCAAGATATTGTAAATACCATAATAAAGAACGAATCAACTTTGATTAGGCTTCTTACATCAAAAAAGGGTCGTGCCAAACAATTAAATACGGGAGGTAATGCTGCAAAAGGTGATATTCTGTATTTTCTTCATGCAGATTCTTTTCCTCCGCAAGGTTTTGATAATGATATCATAACAGAAGTAAGAAAAGGAAATAATGCGGGTTGTTTTAGGATGAAATTTGACTCTAATCATTGGTGGTTACGTTTTCTTGGGTGGTTAACACAATTTAAAAGTAAGCGATGTCGAGGTGGTGATCAGAGTCAATTTATAACCTCAACGCTGTTTCAACAAATCGAAGGTTATGATGAATCTTTTATCGTTTATGAAGATAATGACCTTGTCGACCGACTGTTTGCCATCAAACAGTTTGTAATCATCCCTAAATACGTGATTACTTCTGCCAGACGTTATGAAGAGATTGGTGTCTGGCGTTTGCAATATCACTTTTTAAATATTCATATGCGAAAATGGATGGGAGCTTCTTCTGAAGATTTATATCGGTACTATAAAGAAAAGGTTGTTAATCTATAACTCTTAGTTCTTCAATAGTATTGGTAATCTTATTTTTAAACACTACGATTTCTGTACTTTGATCTTCTGTATTATCTACATCGATGTTATATTTCTTTATTTTTCCATCAGACATTTGTACTACTAAATAAAATGCTCCCTGATCTACGCAATCTGGGCACCCATATGACTTGCCAGTTCCATTTTTTAATTCATCAGGAATACTGGATAATAATGAATTATATTTTTCGAATACTTCTCTAGAATACACAAAAGAGTTTTTAAATGTAAAGTCGTTGGTGTAGTGCTTTACAGTAGTATCTTTTGTTATTTTTTCTGTATCTATTTTAAATACAGTAAAACAATTTTCAAGGCATTCTCCAGCATATTTGCCAAAAACTAAAGATTCAATAGTATTTTCTGTAGTATCATCATCGTTATTGCAGGACAAAAACAAAAAAGTGAAGGAAATTAAAATAAGGTAAAACGATTTCATCTGTATATATTTTTATACTTAGTAGATAACAGACATAAAAAATGGTTGCGTATACCCAAATACCAAAATTAGAATTAAATAGCACTACATACAACAGAAAAAAACGACTTTTATATAGGTTAATATAAAAGTCGTTTTGCATCGTTTATTGATTTAAGCACTTTACTTAATGTTATTTTTCTTTAAAAAATTAAGAATATAACCTGCTATTTCATCTCCTTTTTCTTCTAGTGCAAAATGCCCAGTATCTAATAAATGAAATTCTATATTTTTTAAATCTCTTTTATAGGGATATGCACCTTCTGCCGGAAAAATATCGTCATTTTTACCCCAAACAATTAATGTGGGTGGTTGGTAATCCCGTAAGTATTTTTGCCACTTAGGGTATAGCGAAATATTGGTTCTGTAATCATAAAACATAGCTAATTGAATCTCATTATTCTCTTTTCTTGTTAAATGCTGCAAATCAATTTCCCAGTTATCAGGACTAATCTTATTAACCTCTTTAACACCATGAGTATATTGCCACTTTAATCCCTCTATGCTATGAAAACCTTCTAAAGTTTTACCATTTTTAATCGATGGGTCATTCCAATATGTTTTAAGAGGATCCCAAAACTCTCTAATACCTTCATTGTATGCATTACCGTTCTGAATGATTAGTGACTCTATACGGTTAGGGTATTTAGAAGCGATTCTAAACCCTACAGGAGCACCATAGTCCATAAGGTAGATACTAAACTTCTTTACTTCCAGTGTAGTCAAAAAACCTTCAATAATAGTAGCCATATTATCAAAAGTATAGTCAAATTCTGATAGTAATGGTTGTTCCGACCTTCCATATCCTGGGTAATCTGGCGCCAAAATATGATAATCATCTGCAAGATCAACAATTAGATTTCTAAACATATGGGATGACGTGGGGTATCCATGCAACAATAGAATGGTAGGTTTATTTTTTGTTCCCGCTTCTCTATAAAATATATCCAATCCATGTACTTCAACAGTTTTATATAGTGTTGATGTATGTCGTGATTTAGTATACTTGTTTTCCGTTTCTAAATTCTTCGTAAAAGAATACATTGTTAGTGTAATCATTGCAAATACCGCAATTCCTAATGTGATTTTTATTATTCTCATGATTTCAAAAAGTGTAATGTTAGTAATTCAATTTAATTACCGAACGTTCGGTAATTTTATTATATAAAAAAATAATACGGTTACTATTTTTTTCTTTTCTGTTGTATTTTAACGAGTTCTATGTTCGTTTAGGTAACCCGCCAAGATAAATTTTGTTTCTTGCTGAGATAATTTCTAAATATACTTTCTCTCCTCTTTGGTTATAGCAATATCATTAATACTTGCATATCTCTTTTTCATTAAACCATTTACGTCAAATTCCCACATTTCATTTCCATATGCTCTATACCAATCTCCTGTTTTATTCTCATACTCATATTCGAATCTTACCGCTATGCGATTATCTGTATGTGCCCAATACTCTTTCTTTAATATATAGGTGAGTTCTTTTTCCCATTTTTGGGTAAGAAACCCAACGATTTTATCTCTTCCTTTCAGAAACTGATCTCTGTTTCTCCATTCGCTATCTATAGTATAGGCCAGGCTAACTTTTTCTGGATCTTTTGTGTTCCAGGCATCTTCTGCCATTTGTACTTTTTGTCTTGCTGTTTCTTCTGAAAAAGGAGGTAGTGGAAATTTCTGTTCCATAACAATTCGGGTTTTGGTGTTTATAATTTTCTATGACTAAACTTTGTATTTAACTTCTAATGAGAGTACAAATATAGAAACATATAGTTTTTTACCAAACGTTCGGTAAATAATTAACTTCTTTTTAACGAATAGGTGTGTATGGGTACAAAAAGGCGATTATGAATAAAGAATTTACTTCTTTTAAAAGCTAAATATAACCTTAAGCCAATAATGACATTAAAAAAATTCTTGCAAGAATAGACATAAACCTGAATGTCTCTAATTGTTCAGGAAAATTATATTTTTAAAACCTTAATTATGTTAAAAAACATTTTGAATTTAAGCGGTGCTCAAAGACTTAGTAAAGATGAGCAACAATCTGTTCATGGGGGTCGTCGAGTAGGAAATTGCCCAACATATCCTCCCGAAATATGCACCTTTTGTGGTGGTGGTTCATTGCCTAATGGTTGTTGTAAGGGATCTCCTATAGTACATCAATGCTTAAGTGATTTTCTTTAATCATTTATACTATTAACTCAATAGGGTTTGGTTTATTTAAAGTCAAACCCTTTATTATATTGGATAAGCCCAGGTTGTTAAAAATATTGCCCGATACCAAATACAAATCCTTTGGTAGCGTCGTCTGTAACTCCATGCCCGTAATCAATTCTAAAAATGGCATTAAAAATTCGTTTATGCATAAGACGTAAACCCACACCTGGATATATTCTAAAATTTTGAGAATCTCCAAAATCTCCAAAATCTCCTCCGGGATTACGCCAGCTTCCTCCGTCTACGAAGACATTGCTTTGCAATACAAACCAATCTTTCTCATACAGTGTGTGTCTATACTCGGTATTAAGGACAATCACTCCCGTTCCTCGATCAATAGTGTTACCAACTCCTCTAATATTAAGATTATTATCTACCGCAAATGGCGCAAATGGAGAATCATCATTGCTTGCTAATCCTAATCGTAACCTGGAAGACCAATTTCCTTTTTTACCTATTCTTTTATGGTATAAAAAATCATTCCACCCAATAAGAAAATCGGGCAAGACGTTTTCGGTACTCACCACATATTGTGCATTTAATGTGCTTTTAAATCCCGATACATATTGGTAATCATAATCCAGGTTATCGTATTCGTATATTAGTTTATATAATAGCTTATTAACATCAAAATCTTGCGGTATTCCTACTTCGGTAGCACCACGTTTGTATGTATAATCTTCATTAAAGTAATTCACACCCAACTCAATACGATTCTGAAGATTAAATTGATATAACCCTAATACTTCATACGAGGTATTGTTATACTTATAATCTGCAGTACCATTTTCTAGAAACACGGGTTCTTCGGTAGTAAGATTACTATAATTAAAGGCTATTCCTAATTTCTTACTAAATAAAAATGGCGCTCTTAGATTTGCTCCATAAGAGCTATAAATATCATTTTGATACAATCCTCCCAAAACTATATTTTGGCCAAATAAATTAAACTCATATAATCCTACTCTAAAAGCGAACTCATCATTATTGGTTGTATAGAGATTGGCAGAAGGAATGATCGTAAAATTCTCTTCTATTCCATAAACTACCTCATAGCCTTCTTCCTTCTCATAAACCTCATAATAGGCATGTGCTATAGAAGGTAATCTTTTCAGTCTTTTAATATCTGCCTCAATCTGTAAAGAATCCAGGGTTTTTCCTTGCTCAATATTGGTGAGTTTTGTGATAGCCGAGGTTCTGGTCTTCTTATTTCCTTGTATACGAATTTCGGAAACCACTTTGTTTTGCCCAAAAGCAACACAAGTGGTAAAAAATATGAAAAAAACTAGTCTAGAAAAATTCATTTTTTTGTTGAGTAAAACTCTTTTATTAGTTGTTCTGAAGGTTTATTTTGTATCGTAAATCGATTATTACGTTCTCCTCCAACTTTACTGTGATTATGGTACCATTTCCAAAGAAATCCTCCTGCGAACCAAGGTTCATTCCAGAATTCCTGATACAAAGCGGTCAATGCATTATTTTGCCCTTCGAGATCAACTTTACCATCAAAACGGCTAGAATCCCAGGGCTCTTTCCCTGTAAAATGAACACTTCGATAACCGTATTCTGTAAATAAAACAGGTTTCTTCATTTTGGTTTGTACTGTGATAATATCATTTTTATGTTTTTGCCATCCTTCCTTAAGCTCTTCTACCGTTGGTGTTTTACTTTGAGAAATTGGGAAATAGGCATCTACACCTATATAATCCAATTGTTCCCAAAAGGGTGCTTTATCAAACTGATCCCAGTTTTCTGCATAGGTTAATTCTCCTTTATAAACCGATCGTATTTTAGTAATCAATTGATTCCAAAACTCGGGTCTTGTCTGAACAAACGTATGCAACTCTGTACCGATACAAAGTATAGGAACCTGCATTTCTTCTGCCAATACTGCATAAAGCAGTATAAAATCTTCGTATGATTTTTCGAGTGTTTTCCAGTCTTTTTCAGATTTCATACTGATATTTCCTGTAAACTCTCCTCTCCACACCCAAATTTGAGGTTTTAGCATCACCTTAATCCCTCTATCATGCAATAATTCAATTGTTTTTTTGGCTCCATCTCTTCGCTCTCCCCACCATTGTCTCTCGATATTAAAAACTACAGTCGGGGTCTCCAAATTTTTTATAAATCCAAAAGGCATCACTGCAGCCCAATTGGCATTGACTTCTACAACAGGTTCAATCTCTGCAGCAGTAATCTCCTCTGGAGCACCTACAAAACTAACTCCATTAATCTTAGGTCCTTGTCCAGAACACGTACAAAAAATAAAGGCTAACAACAGTAGAAAAATATTTTTCATGCTCTCTTTTTACTGCTGAAAATACAATTTTTATACTAGTATTCTAGAATAATGCTCTTAAACCTAAACTAAATGTCTGCCCTAATCCCTGAAAATTATTTCCTCTAACAATCTTACCAAAAGACGCTTCCAGGTTAAGAACTTTAGTAAGCTGGTATTTACCTCCAAATCCTAACTGTGTATAATCCTGATCAAAATCATTTCCTAAATCAAACAAAAAAGCCTGCTGGGCATTTACAAAAACTGTAGATTTCGAGCTTGGGAAATAACTCAAAAAAGCACTTAATGGTACAAACAAACTATTATTTGCAAATCGCTCTGATATATTTTCGCTAGCTGGATCAGCATCTACTGACTTTTCTCCAAAATTATATCCGAAATCTGCTTCTGTAAAAATCTGCCATTTGTTACCTCCAAAGGTTTTATCATAGAAAAACTTAGTCTCCCAGAAAAAACTTCTTTTATCTAAATAAGGTGCATTTGGAACATCTTCAAACACAGGGATAAAAAACGAACTGGTAAAAGAAAAATTTGCTACATTTTTAAAAGGTTGTATTCTTATTGACGGTGCAATTGTGGTAAGTCCACTTCTGGCATCTGTAGTATTATCTTTAAAACTCAATGCTTCCAATGCTCCTGCTCCTCCGTAAGTATTTGCTCTAACCTGAAAAATAAGCCCAACATTCACTCTCGAATTTTTACTAATTCCTGTAAATATTTCAGTAGTATTGGTAAAAAAAGTTTGTCTATCTATAGTTACCGATTTAGATCCCGAGTCGGTTTGTTCTGTTTGCGTATATATGCTATTAAAAAACTTAATATCCCATTGTCCTTTCTTTAAAAGTTTTGAAGGTGTAAACTCCTGGATATTTGATTTTCCTGAATCCTCGTCCTGTGCAAATCCTATAGTCAGAATAAAAAGGCTTATTGTTGTTATTAGTATTCTTTTGGTTTTCATTATTGCTTTTTTTTACATAAGTATCCTCCTTCAAAGTAGCTTTGATATAAAAAACTTTGATAAAAATTCTTATTTATTGTTAAAGATTATTTTGAAATAATTGTGATTATTTAATTTGATTTAAGCTCCAATCATAGGAGTAATATGATACTTTGGCTTTTGCCGGAATTTTCTCTTTTCGGAATTTATTTACAAAATCTACCTCTGATCCATTCTGAGTAAAATCTACCTTATACCATTCAAAAATTTGTGATAACTGTACTTTATTACCCTTTACTTTAATAAAATTGGGGTTATTTAAAGCTTTTACCGTTTGTCGTTGTAATTGATCTTCTAATGTTGACGGTTTATAAGCCGAAGGTATAATCGGAGGGCAACCCAGACCTGCACAAACTAACACAAAGTGAAATCGAGCTTCTTTAGGGAAATTTTTGCGAAGGATCTTATTTTCCAGATCATTAAGTGTTGTTTTTTTGCCTCCTAATGTATAGGTCGTTTTATCAAAAAAACCTTTAATATCTAATGGAGATTTTGTCGGATATTTATCTACTATCCCTTTTATTACTGCCAAGTTATACGCGTTGATATAAAACGCCTGGTAGGTTTTAACGTCACTTGTCGTAACCTTTACATTTGAAGCTATTTTCAATAACTCTTCTAACGAAGATGGGTCTTTTTTTATGGTTTTATAATCAATTCTTCCGTTAGATACATAGGTTTTAAAAAAGCTATCTGCTTTAGTAAAAAATTCTGTACTACTTTGCGAAAACCCAAATTGAATTGAGAGAAGAACTAATAGAATTGTTATTTTTTTCATCCTTTACCTTTTTATCAGTGCTATCAAAAACTGAATTTATCGTATTTTAAATTGTTAAAATTTACCTTGGTAATGGGCATTCAGTCGAATGGAAAATCATCAACTTACAAACAATTTTAGATTTTATTTTTCTACACAACTTCCTAATTATAGGTATGAATGTGTCCTGATTCTTTTATAATCAAGAAATCAGGACATACATCGTCACCCACCTATCTAAATTCGCCGTTCAACAAAAAAACCAAAATCATGATCGTATTAACACAAAAAAAATGGATATGCAGTTGTATTGCATTAATAACACTTACCCTATCACTACAAGCTCAGGAAGTTATTATTCCTGATGCCCGATTTAAAAGAGCATTACTCGAAGATCATAATATTGACACCAATAATAATGGCAAAATAGAAGTTAGCGAAGCCCAGGCATATACACAGCATATATTTGTTTCTGGCAGTCAAGTATCTAACCTTATTGGTATTGAAGCTTTTAAAAATATTAATAGTTTATCAATTTGGAAAACTCGTATTAGAGAAATCGATCTTAGCAAAAACACAAAATTATTAGCATTATTTTTCTATAAAAACTATAAAGTAACCCGTTTAGATCTTAGCAAGAATACTAAATTAGAAAGTATAAGGTGTAACCGAAACAACCTAGAATCGCTAACAATCCTCAGCCGTAATTTGATCGAATTAAATTGTAGTAACAATAAGTTAAGCAAACTGTTTTTGCCAAATAGCAGGAAAGTACAAGAATTGAATTGTCGTAATAATAAGATAACCGAACTAAAACTAGGCAGACAAAAAGAATTAAAAACATTGTATTGTGAACATAATAAACTAACACAATTAGATATAAGTAACAGTACTAAATTAGAGCATTTAAATTGTTCTTATAATAAATTAAAAAGCTTAAACACAAGTAAAAGCACTAAATTAATTTACTTAACACCTGCATTTAATAATCTAACAAGTCTAAATGTAAGTAAGAATACTAAATTGAAACAATTACGTTGTCATAGTAATAAGCTAAAGAGTTTAGATGTAAGTAAAAACACTACTTTGGAGATTTTAACATGTGGCAGTAATAATCTAACTAGCTTGATAGCATCCAATAACAGTAAATTAGATTATATGAATGCTCGATACAATTCTATTGATTGTATAGTAGGACATCCAGCAAATGGGGCTAATTGGTTAAAAGATCCTGAAACAGAATTTTGCCCAGAAAAAACCAGAGCAGCAAAAAAAGAAAATCTTCATCAAAAAGAGATAACAACCTATCCTAACCCGGTTCAAAATATACTGTATATACAAACTGGCCAGGTAGAAAAATCACCTGTTACTATAGCCTTAACAGCATTAAACAATGCGAGAAGTAGTACCCAAAAACGTATCACAGATAACAAAGGTGTAGTTTCTATTGATATGAGTGCCTACAAAACAGGATTGTATACTATAAAAATGATAACCAAAGATCGAGTGATCACTCGTAAAATAGTAAAGCAATAAAAGAATACCTAGAAGTACTAATACCAAACTCCATTTGGTATAAAATCCAGGGTAAACAAAAAAAGTAAAACTGCCTGAGAAGCTTTTTCTCAAGCAGTTTTTTATTTCATCAAAAACACATCCCTCCTGTTCGATATAAAGTGGCAACCCTTACAAAATCATCAGTTTTTAGATTCATTCTAAATTAATCCAGCTATTTAAGTTCTTATATTTATATACGACTTACTGACCGAAGTGTTCACTTCTTAATGAAGTGATTTAAACTTTTTTGATTCTGGCGAAAAATAGCTGTTTTTTAATCAATTGAAGTGTTTTTTGCACTTCATAGCAGCGCTACGGAGTAATAAAAAGACAAAAATTGAGTGAAAAAGAGCATTTTTATAGCGAATTGAAAAAAGTTTAAATCACTTCAATAACTATTGACAACCAACAATTATCTTTTATGGAACACATTGCAATTATTGGAAATGGAATTTCGGGAGTTACTGCTGCCAGGCATATACGTAAAATGTCTGACAAAAAAATCACTATCATTTCTGCCGAGACCGAATATTTCTTTTCGCGTACTGCTCTTATGTACATTTATATGGGACATATGAAATTCGAACATACGCAACCTTACGAAAACTGGTTCTGGGAAAAAAACAGAATTGAACTTAAAAATGGTTTTGTTTCCGAAGTTAATCACCAAGCTAATGAGCTTGTATTTGTGAGTGGAGAAACTATGAGCTATGACAAACTGATTATTGCAGTAGGTTCTAAACCCAATAAATTTGGTTGGCCAGGTCAGGACCTTGATGGAGTGATGGGTATGTATCACAAACAAGACCTCGAAAATCTAGAAAAACATGCCCCAAATAATCAAGTATGCAAACGTGCCGTAATTGTTGGAGGAGGATTAATCGGTATCGAATTAGCAGAAATGCTTCATTCTCGTAATATACCAGTTACCTTTTTGGTACGCGAAAATAGTTTTTGGGATGCAGTCTTACCTGCTGGTGAAAGCGGAATGATTAATAGACATATCCAAAATCATCATATAGATCTTAGATTAGGTGTAAACTTAAAAGAAATAGTTGCTGATGATAACGGCAAAGTTAAAGCCGTAGTTGTACAAGAAACAGGAGAAGTTATTGATTGTAATGTTGTTGGGTTAACACCAGGTGTCTCTCCCAATGTAGATTTCTTAAAAGATTCTGGTATAGAACTGGGCAGAGGTGTAAAAGTGAATAGATTTCTCGAAACCAACATCCCCAACATTTATGCTATTGGTGATTGTGCAGAACAACATGAAGCTATAGGAAATCGACGCCCTATTGAAGCCGTTTGGTATACCGGTCGTATGATGGGAGAAACACTAGCACAGACTATTTGTGGAAATAAAACCGAATACAAACCAGGACATTGGTTTAATAGCGCAAAATTTCTTGATATCGAATATCAAACCTATGGTTGGGTATTTGGTAAACCCAAAGAATACGAACAACAGTTTCATTGGATACACGAGGATGATACCAAATGCATTACGGTATCCTATCATAAAGAAACCGCAGAATTTTTAGGAATCAATACATTCGGAATCAGAATGAGACACGAAGTTTTTGATCGCTGGCTTACAGAAAAAAGAGATGTGAATTATGTGATGCAACATCTTGCAGAAGCCAATTTTGATCCAGAATTCTATTCGGTCTATGAGTCTGATATTCTTTCGGCTTATAAAAAATCACAGCTTCAAACCGCTTAAAAAATAAATTATAGACCTCACAGGCTTGTACTAAACTTGTTTTAATATCTCCTGTGAAGTCCGACTAAAATATATACGATGAGTAACAAATTAGATCATAGCATGTCTCTTGCAAACCCTAATACCAAAGGGGTTTCAATACAGCAAAAAATAGCTTTAGCCATAGGTTTGGTTGGGCTCTTTATTTTGGCTCTTGCCATTTTTAATACTAATTTCCCAAATCAGGGAGTGTTTCTAACCCTTTCCCTAGTATTAATTACAGCAGGTACTATATTGTTTGCAAACGATATATACTTAAAAAAACTAGAAGGAATCAAAAATGATGGAGTCTGGTTTAAATCTATCTCTTCGCGAGGTATTTTGGGATGGCTCACAGGAGTAGGACTAACTGCTTTTTATATTGTATTATATTTTAAAGCAGAATTGCTTGGGTTAGGCACTAATGGTGAAGCCAATACTGGATTAGTAGCTTTATTCGATCCTCTAAGTAGAATTTTAAGTGGTAATCCCGCCAGCCAATGGTTTGTGTATGGAACTCTTTATACTATAGCAATTATTGCTTTTGGATATAAATTTATTCTAAAATACAGACACAATCGTTATCAACAGATACGAACTGTTTCGGTAATGTTTTTTCAACTTGGATTCGCATTCCTGATTCCAGAGTTTATGGCACGATTAAACACAAGTCCAGATTATAACCTTCCTTATTATGATCTAAAAAGTGTATGGCCACTTAATTATTATTTATTTGATGGATGGTCTATCGATGGTCTTTTATCCTCACAAAACCTTGGACTGGGAATGTTAATTTTTGGAGTGGTATCTATCTTTGTAATAACTCCTATTTTAACCTACAAATTTGGAAAAAGATGGTATTGCTCATGGGTTTGCGGTTGTGGTGGATTAGCAGAGACTGCAGGAGATTCTTTCAGACAATTATCAAGTAAAAAAATGAGCGCCTGGAGAATAGAGCGTTGGTTAATACATACCGTTTTAGTCTTTTCTGTAGTGATGACCATAGCAATGATATATACATACCTGGGGAGTGATCCTAATAAATACTGGTTAACCCGAGGTACTTTTCTTGCTGGGGCAGCCACTTTTCTGACTCTTGTTTTTGCTGTAGTGATGATTTTTAAAAGAAAAGAGCTCGGTAAAGATGCCAGATATGGTGCGATCGGATACTTTGCAATTATAATTTCATTACTGGTGATGCATTATACCGGTACTACAAACGAAGTATTCTTTATTAAATCAGGGAGTCTTAGATCGGCCTATGGCTTATACATTGGTTCTATATTTTCTGGTGTTATCGGTACTGGTTTCTATCCTATTTTGGGTAACCGCGCCTGGTGTAGGTTTGGTTGTCCTATGGCGGCAATCCTTGGATTTCAACAACGTCTATTTTCTAGATTTAGAATTACCACCAATGGTGGGCAATGTATATCTTGTGGTAATTGCTCTACCTATTGCGAAATGGGAATTGATGTACGTTCCTATGCTCAAAAAGGTGAAAACATAGTACGATCCAGCTGTGTAGGTTGTGGGGTTTGTTCTGCAGTTTGCCCACGCGGAGTACTAAAGCTTGAAAATGATACACTAGATGGACGTATCAATTCTAATGAGATTTTATTAGGTAATGATGTAGACTTAATGGATTTTGTAAATAAAAAATAATTCTCGAATCAAATTGAGCTAGAATATTTACTAGACACAATAAAAGTCATATCCAGAATCTAACTCTGATATGGCTTTTTTTATCAAATAATTTTAAAAAAAATGTTAGTATGGATATTTGTTTTCGTCTAAGAGTCCATATAAAACTGTAACCATGATTCAAAAGCTTTGTATACTTTTAGTTATGTTTTCCTTCTCTGGAAATCAAATCATAGCTCAAAAAGAATATCATTATGAATATTATACTAATGGTGTACTTAAAGCTGAAGGGTGGAAATTAGGAGATCAAAAAGTAGATTTTTGGCATTTTTATCATCCTAACGGAAAAGTATTAAAAGAAGGGCATTTCAGAAATAATAAAAAAAATGGATACTGGTATTTTTACTCAGAAAACAGTAAATTATTGAAAGAAGGGCATTTTGTAAACGATAAAGCCGAGAAATGGTGGATTATTTACGATATTGCAGCCGAAATAACTCGAAAATATCAATATAAAAATAATAAAAAAGAAGGATACTGTCTATTGTACAAAAACAATAAACTTTTTAAAGCCGAACGCTATATCGATGATAAGAAGACCGGTGAATGGACTGATATTTTTAGTTTTAAAAGAGACAATCCTAACGCTTCCCTATAAATGCCTCCCATTATAAACGTAATCATACCTGCTTTTAACGAAGAAGATTCCATAGCACATGTAATCAAAGAAATACCTAATATCGTTTCTGAAGTTATTGTGGTAAGTAATAGCTCTACAGATCAAACCGAAAATGTTGCAAAAAAAGCAGGAGCAACAGTGCTGCAAGAAAAGCAAAAAGGATATGGTTATGCATGTCTGAAAGGGATGGAGTATATAGCATCAAAAGATGCTAAACCAGATATCATTGTATTTTTAGATGGTGACTATAGTGATTATCCTGCAGAGCTTACTCATATAGTTGCCCCTATAATAGAACAAAATGTTGATTTAGTTATTGGTTCTAGAGTCAAACACTTACGAGAATCTGGATCTATGACATTTCCTCAAATTTTCGGAAACTGGCTTGCTACAGGATTAATGAAACTTTTTTTTGGTGCAAAATTCACAGATCTCGGGCCTTTTAGAGCCATTAAGTATGAAAAACTATTAGCTCTTGAGATGGTTGATAAAACCTATGGTTGGACAGTAGAAATGCAATTAAAAGTGTTAAAGAAACGTTATAATTATACCGAAGTCCCAGTGCATTACAAAAAGAGAATTGGCGTCTCAAAAGTTTCAGGAACCATAAAAGGTGCTATATTTGCAGGCGTTAAGATTTTAAGTTGGATTTTTAAATATAGCTTTACGTAATGGATATTGCTATCATCATAACCTACACACTAGCCTTACTAATCATATTTATGTATAGTTTGGCACAGCTCAATCTGCTTTTCAACTATCTAAAGTCTCGAAAACAAGCTGATACTTCGCCAACTTTTGATTTTTCTAAAAAAGAAGAAATTCCGCATGTAACTGTTCAGCTACCAGTATTTAATGAACTATATGTAATGGATCGTTTACTGGATAACATTGCCGAACTTGATTACCCAAAAGATAAATTAGAGATTCAAGTACTGGATGATTCTACAGATGAGTCTGTTATTACTACAGCAAAACATATAGAAAAGCTGCAACAAACAGGCTTAGATATAAAACACATTTGTCGTAAAGACCGAACCGGATTTAAGGCTGGAGCCCTAAAAGAAGGACTTAAGATTGCCAAAGGTGAGTTTATAGCTATTTTTGATGCAGATTTTTTACCTGGTAAGAATTGGTTACTGCAAACTATCCCATATTTTAAAGATCAAAATATAGGTGTGGTACAAACCCGATGGGGGCATATTAATAGAGATTACTCGATGCTTACCAAAATTCAGGCATTCGCTTTGGATTTTCATTTTACTATGGAACAGGTAGGTCGTAATTATAAAGATCACTTCATTAATTTTAATGGTACAGCCGGTGTTTGGAGAAAAACTTGTATTGAAGATGCCGGAAACTGGCAAGGAGATACACTAACCGAAGACCTTGATCTAAGTTATAGGGCACAATTAAAAAAATGGAAGTTTAAATACTTAGAAGAAGTAGAAACTCCTGCAGAATTACCCGTGGTTATTAGTGCAGCCAGATCACAACAATTTAGATGGAATAAAGGTGCCGCAGAGAACTTCCAGAAGTTATACTGGAAAATGCTTAGAGATAAAACCGTTCCTTTTAAAACTAAGTTTCATAGCTTTTTTCACCTATTAAACAGTAGTATGTTCTTATTAGTATTATTGGTTGCTGTATTGAGCGTTCCGGTAATGTATATTAAGAATAGTAATCCATTATTTAGCTGGTATTTTAATGTCATTGCATTTTTTGCCTTAAGTACAGTTATATTTTTCTTTTGCTATTGGTTTACTTTTAAAAAGATTCATGGTAAAGGATTCTGGAATTTTATGGAATACATAAAAATGTTCTTTACCTTTTTCTCTATTGCAATGGGCTTCTCTGTTCATAATTCTATGGCAGTTCTCGAAGGACATTTTGGGAAAAAGAGTGAATTTATACGTACTCCAAAATTTAATATCAATACTCTAAAAGATTCCTGGAAAGGAAATAAATATGTAAGCAAGAACATCTCTGGAAACACCATTATAGAAGCATTACTAATGGGATATTTTGGTTTTGCTTTATACAGTGCTTTTAAGCTTCAGGATTTTGGGTTATTCTTGTTTCACATTATGTTATTTCTTGGATTTGGATTTGTATTCTTTAAATCTGTAACGTCCAAATTTTAATGTTTCAGCAATGGAAACATAATCGATTTTCTATTCTCCTTATTGTTGCTGGTTTACTTTTTTACTGGAGTTTTTCTTATCAGTTAGAACGAACAGATTTTATTAAAATGATCAGTCTTTGGGCTGCTTTATTTTTTGTTTCTTATAAAATTATTCAACTCAATCCTTGTAATTGGAAACTACTGGCCATTACAGCATTATTATTTCGGATAGTTTTTTTGTTTGCTATACCTAATTTATCACAGGATTTTTATCGATTTATATGGGATGGACGTATGCTCCTCGAAGGTTTTAATCCTTACTTATCTCTTCCCGAGGTATGGATAGCGCAAGGAGATGCTCCAATTGCACAAGCACAAGAGCTGTATACTGGTATGGGCACACTTAACGGAAGCCATTATACCAATTACCCTCCCGTAAGTCAGTTTTGCTATTTTATTGCAGCTTTATTTGCCAGTAAAAGTATTTTGGGATCTGCAATGGTATTTAGAATACTTATCATTTTAGCAGATATCGGTACATTTTTCTTCGGAAGAAGATTATTACAATCATTTAATCTTCCCGAAAAAAGAATCTTCTGGTATATTCTTAATCCTTTTATCATTATAGAACTTACAGGTAATCTTCACTTTGAAGCTGTGATGGTATTTTTCATCATATGGTCATTATATCTTTTACATAAAGGCTATTGGTACTGGGCTGCTGTTGTTCTGGCACTTTCTGTTTCAGTGAAACTAATCCCTCTATTATTTTTACCTTTATTTTTTCAGAAATTTATTCTTAATAAACAAAAGAGTTTCAATACATCCAGTCTTACTATAGGATTGCCAAAATTAGTTGGCTTTTATAGTATCGTTATAGGCACATGTCTTCTAATTTTTGCTCCTTTCTTATCAGGAGAATTCTTAGCCAATTTCAGCAAAACAATCACCCTTTGGTTTCAGACTTTCGAATTTAATGCAAGTATTTACTTTATTATTCGCTGGATCGGATTTCAAGTTGTAGGATGGAATATTATTGAGACTACAGGTAAAATTTTACCTCTGGTAGTTATAGTAATTCTTTTAGGGTTAACCTTCTTTAAAAACAACAGAAGCACTCCACAACTAATTACAGGTATGCTTTTAGGGATTTGCATCTACTATTTCTTATCGACTACAGTGCATCCCTGGTATATTGCTGTACCATTATCACTTTGTGTATTTACAAATTACAGATTTCCTATTATTTGGTCTTTTGTGGTTATTTTTAGTTATACCGCGTATCTTCATCCTGATTTTAAAGAAAACCTATGGATGGTAGGGCTAGAGTATCTTTTTGTTTTTACTATCTTTAGTAAAGAGATTATAAAGGCCTATCAAAACAGAATCCATAATACATTAGAAAACAACTCATAAAAGCATATCAATTTTGAAAATTAATTTCAGGAAAATAGGTCGTAGATTTGCAAGATTTATAGTATTTATTGTTATTCTTATTCTTTCTGGATACCTGTTTTTATATCTAAGGCAAGAGCGTTTTTTCTTTAACCCAAAAATTTTGGAGAAAGATTACGTTTTTTCTTTTGATCAGCCTTTTGAAGAGATCAATATCGATGTAGAAAAGGATGTTGCTCTTAATGCTTTGCTTTTTAAAACAAATACCACCAGCAAAGGTCTTATTCTATATTTTCATGGTAATGCCGGGGCAATTCATGAATGGGGAACACGTGCTTCTTTATATACCGAAAACAAGTTTGACATTCTATTTGTCGATTACAGAGGCTACGGAAAAAGTGATAGTTTTTACGAAGAAGAATCAGAACTATATAACGATGCGCAAAAAGTCTATGATTATGCAAAGACACGATATGACGAAAAAAACATTATTGTTTTAGGCTTTTCTCTGGGAACAGGGTTTGCTGCTTATACCGCAGCAAAAAACAATCCTAAACTCCTTATACTCGAAGCTCCCTACTATGCCTGGAATGATTTTATAGCAAGTATTGCTCCGGTGCCAAAAATGCTTATTAATTATGAAATCCCTTCTTATAAATTTTTAAAAGAAGTAACCTGCCCTATTCGAATTTTTCATGGCACTCATGATTTTCTAATTAAACCAGAAGAAAATTCTAAACGACTAGAAGCCTTATATCCAGACAAAATCAAACATACAATGATAAAGGGTGCTGGTCATAATGGTATCTATATTACAAAACAATACTATGATGAACTCAAGAACTTGTTAGAACGGTATTAATAAAGATGTATCTCAAGGCAGGTACTCTTTAGTTTAAAACAAGTTTTGTAAAATTGAAGAAGTTATTACTCTACAACATATCTTTTATTTTAAAACCTACATCATCCTAAGATTAATCACTTCTTGTTCTGTAAGTATTCTCCAGTGACCACGAGGTAAATCTTTTTTGGTTAATCCTGCAAAGATTACTCTATCTAATTTGACTACACTATAATTAAGGTGTTCAAAAAGCTTATGAATAATTCCATTTTTAGCAGATTGCAATTGAATTCCTATTTCGTTTTTAGACGCACCTTCTATATAAGAGATTTCATCTACATTTATAAAACCTTCTTCTAATTTGATTCCATTCTCTATTTTCTGAAGATCTTCAAATTTCAAGTTACGTTCTAATTCTACATGAAATATCTTACGAACTCCACTTTTATGATGTGTTAGTTTTTTTTCTAAATCCACATCATTAGTAAAGAGTAATAACCCGGTCGTATTTCTTTCTAGTCTACCTACAGGTTTTAATACAGATTTAGATGCATTTGCTACTAAATCCATTACTGTTTTAGTTTTTTCTGGACTAGTACTGGTTACAAAACCTTTAGGTTTATTAAGTAGTACATACTCTTTTTTATAAGGGGTAATAAGTCGTCCATCAAACTTAACTTCATCGGTAAGTTTTACTTTATATCCCATTTCGGTAATGGGCTTACCATTTACCCATACGCTTCCCGTTTTAATATATAAATCGGCGTCTCTTCTGGAGCAAACACCAGAATTAGCTACATATTTATTAAGTCTTATTTCATCAGAATCGATGAGTTTTTTTGGTGCTGCATTACTAGCTTTTTTTGCTAATGCCTTACCTCTTACATAAGGTTTATTTCCATAATTGGATTTACCTTTATCATGTGTATTCGATTTACTCTTTCCTTTTCCTTCCTGTTTTCTGCTAGTTTTCCCTTTACCAGAATTATCTCCACGACTCATATCTTAAATTTTGTGCAAAGATAATTGTTTAAAGCATAGGTACAACAACTATTATTCATCAAACCGAACTGTACTTTGGCGCTTTCTGTTTATATGTAATTGGGTCACATCTGGTCTCGAATAGTGCCCAACAGGGTCAAAATTCTGGCGCTCTTGTAACACTCTGCTAAAATCTAATGTTTCGATTAACAGTCCTTCTTTATGTAATACAGGTTTCATTATCCATTCTCCATCAGGACCTGCAATACATGAGCCTCCATTACCTAAAATATCGGGAGCTTTCTTTAAAATCTCATCCAAGTGCGGCGTAGTTTTAGGAAAATCTTCTGTTCGCATCAAACTAGAGACCGAAATCACATACGAGCGAGATTCTCTGGCAATAAAACGAGTAATGTCTTTGGTATTATAATCACTACCCGGCCAAACCGCTATGTGCAAATTTTCTCCTTGCCCATATAATGCTGCTCTGGGTAAGGGCATCCAATTTTCCCAACAGTTTAATCCTCCAACAGTAAAAGCTTTTAATGGATGTACCAGCAATCCATTACCATCTCCCGGTGCCCAGGTTAGTCGTTCTTCGTATGTAGGTTGTAATTTACGGTGTACAGATCTAATCTCTCCCTTTTGATCAATGTATACTAATGATGCGTATAAACTATGTCCCCCCCGATCTATCGGTCGTTCAATGATTCCTAAATATATTGCAATATTGCATTCGGCAGCAAGTTCACATATGGTATCTAAATCTCCATTTTCGATAACAATCGAATTCTGAGCATAATGTGCATGAATTTCTTTTTGAATCTTACTGTCGAATTTTGCACCATCTGTTAATGATACCCAGAACGGATATCCTGGCAACAGTGACTCTCCAAAAACGATAAGCTCTGCTTTCTTAGAAGCTGCCTCAGCAATAGAGTTTTCAATTTTTTTAATTGTAGCTGTTTTATCTAACCAAACCGGAGAGATTTGAGCCAATGCAACTGTTAGTAATTGATCTTTCATGAAAACGTATTAATAGTATGTATTTATTTCTAATGATCACGTGTTTTTAATAGATTTTCAAAATATGATTAACAAATAGTTAACATATAAAAAATTGATTTGCAACACATTAAACATCATAAAAGTGATATGGTAAAACCCTAATTTAACCTTATGGTAACATTAGAATTCTATTTAAAACCTAAAAATCGGCATTATTATGATACAAATGTTAAGGATTTACTATTCTATAACCAATTTTATATCCATTCTTAAAAAGTAAACATATAAAAAGTATTTATTCTGCAAAGTTTAATTTACGTTAAAACATGTGCCTTTTAACATAATCGTAATCATTGTAATACATTCTAATAAAATAAAAAACAAAAATAATGGAGTATTCGAATCTACATTTGCCCTGTACAATTAAAACAAAATAATAGTTCAAGCTCAAATCTTAAAACACAAAAAAATGAAAAAGTTAACAATTTTATTCGCAGTATTCGTATTAGGGTCAACGCAAATTTTTGCTTCAAATAACCCTATTAATTCAGAACAGCAATTAAGAAAGCAAATTGCAACTCTTTTAGAGAGTCCAGAAATTAAATTAGACAAACAACAACTTAAGGCAAATATCGAATTTACTTTAAACGGTGAAGGAGAGATTGTAGTTTTAACCGTAGATTCAGAAGATCTTAATGTAAAAAGTTTCGTGAAATCAAGATTGAACTACAAAAAAGTAGATTCAAAAATATCAAACATAGGAAACAAAGTATTTAAAATTTCTTTAAAAATTTTAAAGCCAGAAGGAGTATAAACTTTCTGCTTATACATGATTAAGAAAGCAGTTGTATGTATTTACAGCTGCTTTTTTTTTACCAAAGAATTCTATCCAGGATCATATGTACATCAATTAGAATAATACTAAATGTTCCTGCAACAATAATAAGTTTTAAAATGTTATGTAACCATACATAATGTGTTCTTCCCTTTGATTTCCATAAGCCGAGTAAAAATGCAAAAAGGAGTATAATACACGCATAAAAATACAGGTACATAAATCCTATCTCATATCTAGTGAGCAATAAATAAATAGGAACGCAAGAAGCCAGAATCAAAATAGTTACTATTCTTTTTGAGACTAATTCTCCATACACAATAGGTATCGTTTTATAGTTCTGGGCAAGATCTCCTCTTAAATTTCCTAAATCTTTAATCATTTCTCTCATGATCAACATCAAAAACAAAAATGTTGCATGAACAAAAATAACTTCGTCAAAGTTTTTATAATAAATAAATACAGCGAAAAATGGAGTTATTGCTAATAGAGAAGCGATAATATTTCCAATAATAGGAAATTTCTTTAGTTTATGAGAATAGAACCATATCCCGAAAATATATAAAGAGAAAAAAACAACTGCTCTAAAAGAAACATAACTGGCACATACTACAGAGAGAAAATTAAGGACAAAATACCCCGTAAGTTTTGTACGTTGACTCACTAACCGATCCAACATGGTCTTTTGTGGCCTATTGATTAAATCTTTTTCTTTATCATAAAAATTATTAATGATGTATCCTGCTGCAATCACACCGGCAGAAGCCAATACAATAACAAATAGATTTGGATCCAGAATAACATTTCGCAATCTGATCTGAGGTGCTAAAATAAATATTGATGTAAGATATTGTGCAAATACAATAATCAGAATATTATACCCTCTAACTACAGAAAATAAACTCAATAACTTGAGAAAAATGAGTTTGTTTTTTCTGGTAAGCATAATAATGCTTATTAAAAATTGTAGACTACCTCTAACTTATAATCCTTAAGTGAAGCCTGTGCTTTATCAAAATCCTGCGTAAACCCTAAAATATAACCACCGCCTCCAGAGCCACATAACTTAAGATAATAATCATTGGTTTCTATACCATGTTTCCATAAGGTATGAAATTGCTTTGGTATCATTGGCTTAAAATTATCCAAAACCACGTGAGAAAGCTCTTTTATATTAAAGAATAGAGATTTAACATCTCCTTTTAAGAAATCATCTACACAAGCGTCTGTATATTTTACAAACTGATTTTTGAGCATACTACGAAAGCCTTCCTGCTTCATGTTTTCCATAAAAATACTAACCATCGGGGCAGTTTCCCCAACAATACCGCTATCTAATAAGAAAACAGCTCCTTTTTTATTCTCTACACTTTGTGAAGGAATTCCTGCAGGTTCGATATTATCTTTAGAATGAATGAGAATAGGCAGACTAAGGTAGCTATTTAAAGGATCCAGTCCAGAACTCTTTCCGTGAAAGAAAGATTCCATAAGTCCAAAAATCTCTTTCAGTTTTAATAATTTATCTCGAGTAAGGTTTTCTAAAACAGTAATTTTATTAGCTGCATATTTATCATAAATCGCCGCTACTAATGCACCGCTACTTCCTACTCCATATCCCTGAGGAATACTACTATCAAAATACATCCCAGAATTGATATCTGAATGAAGTTTTTCGAAATCAAATTTCACAACTCCTTTATCCTGAATTTCTTCGAGATAGGTTGCAAAATTTTTAAGATTTTCATTGGATTGTATGGCCTCTTGATCAGGTGTTTCTGATACTTTTAATGCACCTTTAAAAAAATTATAAGGTATAGAAAGACCTTTAGAATCTTTAATAATACCATATTCTCCAAACAGAAGTATTTTAGAATAAAATAACGGTCCTTTCATCTATTTATTTATATTGTTTTAGAGGTTAGATAAAATCTTTGACGATTACAATAATCATTATTTTGCATGATTAAAGTTTTTTAATCGAGTTAATTTCATCATCTCTATAAATAGTTATATCTAATTTGTCGCCTTACTAGGATAAAGTTACACTATTTTTGCACCTAATCCTATTTTGTCACAAATATACTGTCCATTCTGACAATACGCAACTAACTCGTTGGTAATGAAATCTAAAACTTGATTTTTTTCGGTATTTGGATACAACACATGAACATTTGCTCCTGCATCAAGTGTAAAACAAACTTTTGATCCTGTTGTTGCGCGATATTCCCAAATTTTATGAATTACAGATAACGTATTAGGTTTCATTAGTATAAAATAAGGTAAAGACGTCATCATCATTGCATGTAATGTCAACGCTTCACTTTCTACTATCTTGATAAAGGCGTCTAAATCCCCCGAAATTAATATCTCTTTTAATTTAGTAACATTGCCGGTTGCTTGTTCAAATCGTTTTTCTGCAAAAGGATGACCGTACATTAGATTATGACCTACACTACTACTTACTTGTTTTTCTCCTTTATCAATTAATAAGATTGTATCCTGATAATCATTAAAATTTTGATGAACCGGAAACGGAAACGGTATTGCATATGCATCACTACTCTCGTTTATATCTGAATGTTCTCCCCAAACGGTAACCGGTCCTTCTATACTTCGACATGCACTCCCTGAACCTAAACGAGCCAAAAAAGAAGATTTTTGAAGACATTCTGAATCTGAAATATCCGGGTTTATCTTTTTTTCTAACTGCATCAGGCAATATGCCAGTGCACTCATCCCGCTAGCTGATGATGCAATCCCACTACTATGCGGAAATGTATTACTGGTTTCTATTCTGAATGTATATTGCTTTAGGAAAGGAAGATATTCTTGAATCCTTTCAAAAAAACTTTGAATCTTAGGTTTAAAATCTGGTTTAGGTTTTCCTTCAAAAAAAAGTTCAAAATCAAAATCTTCTCCTGCATCATCTCGTCTTTTATATGCTAAACTTGTTGTTGTTTTACAATTATCCAACGTAAAGCTAATCGACGCGTTCTCAGGTAATTGCACAGGTTTTTTACCCCAATATTTAACTAGAGCAATATTACTGGGTGAGGTACAAGTCACGATACCTTCTTCGGGTAATTTTGAAACTATAGGTAAGGTAAATTCTGGATAATCCGACATAGTATACAATGATTTTAAGCAAAGATAAGTGTATCCTATATTTTAATCTGTTTTATGTATTAGAAAATCTGGTATAGACTAAAATTATTTGAAACATTATTGCTTTATTTTATTTTTTAATTTAATTCGGGGTTATCAATAATCATGCAATACCAAAATTAAGAAAGCACATGTATGTGTTGTACTTTTAAAATTCTAATACATAAAGCGGGTTTAAGCGCATTGGTAGTAAAAATAAATTGCTATTTTAGTACTGCGCTAACTTGTTTCAATGAAAAAAAAGTTATTTCGTATTGGTATTGCGGTATTGGTATGTGGTTTGATCGGATTTTTGAGTAGTATTGCTACCCAAACTTCTATTAATACGTGGTATGCTGCTTTAAATAAACCTTCTTTTACTCCACCAAATTGGATCTTTGGACCAATATGGGTTCTGTTGTATATTATGATGGGGATTGCGGCCGGAATTGTTTGGAGCAAAGGCTTTTATCATAAATGGGTAAAAACTGCGTTATATCACTTTGGATTTCAATTGTTACTCAATGCAGCGTGGTCTATTTTTTTCTTTGGACTACAAAACCCATTGATTGCACTATTGGATATAATTGCCCTATTTATCCTATTGCTGTTTACCATTAAATGGTTTACCGTAGTAAATTCTACCGCTGCCTACCTACTTATCCCTTATGTTGTTTGGGTTGCTTTTGCGACTGCTTTAAATTTTGGTATATGGCAACTAAATTAAACCAGGAATAAGGAATATGATTTTTTATGAGTAAAAAAGCAATAGTCTTACAGACTACTCTAGAATTAATAACTAAACAAGGTATCCATGCCACATCTCTTTCTCAAATTATTAAAGAATCAGGCGTAGCAAACGGAACTGTATATCACCATTTTAAAAACAAAGAAGAGATCATTACAGAACTCTATTTAATGCTTACCCAGGATTTTGGCACTGTTGTCATGCGTAATACTCCAGAAGATGACATAAAGAAACAATTTACTGTAATGTGGCTTAATCTGTTCTATTATTTTGTCAATAATCCCCTTGCTTTTATATTTTCTGAACAGATTGCCCGTTCTCCAGAAATTCCTCAATCTTTAAAAGATAAAGCAAGGCAATACTATGGCGAAATCGAAAGCTATTTCAAAAAAGGTGTAAAACAAAAGGTCTTTAAATCTTATAATACTCTAATCATGGAAGAACTCTTCTTTGGTAATGTGGTATCACTGGTAAAGATCCATGAGAATGAACAAGTAAAACTGCAGGAAAAACATATCAATCAAGCTATCGAGATTTCCTGGAGAGGTTTTCTAAAAGATCAAACAATTATTTAATACACATTAATTAGATAGAAATTGTTACGAAAAAACACATCCTACTTTTCAGTAGGATGTGTCAACTTAGTATAGAACTTGTTTCATACATTTAATTAAATGCAATATTTACACAAGATTCGTTATATAGATTCTTAAGCACGAATTCTACCGCTTTTCGAGAATTACTCGTTTGCCCGATTAATCCTCCTTTATAGGTAAGTTTTCCTGTATTTTCATTCCAATAATACTCTTTGCTATCAGATTTAATAATACGTTTTTTATCTTTGATCATTACTTGAAAAGCATTGAGTTTCTGGCTATATTCGAGGCCAGACGGGAAATATACTTCGGCAATAAACTTAGTAGTACCTTTCTCATAAAAATAGCAAACACATTCTCCTATATCTTTTGCCTCAGAGACTCGAATCATATTATTTTGTACGATCTTCCATCCGCCATTAATACGTATAGCAACCACATCCATTAACATAGTTCCCTTTTCGGCAAGTCTTTTGTCTACAAATGATTCAAAACTGATAACCGCAGAAATGGTTCCTGCTCTTTCTTTTTGACTTTGAAAAACGATTTTATCTATGGTTAATCTAAATTGATAATTATTATCATTGACAATATCACTTAATTGAGTAGAAACATCTTTTTTGGTATAGTTTTTTCTCACCAAAGCTCCAGATAGATTAACATAGACAGTATTTCCTCTATATTTTTCGTCAAACAAATTTAGTACATCTTCTTTTTGGGTTCCCTGGGTTAATGCATTCATTTTATTGACATAATCTACCAATAACTTTTTTATAGGGTCGTTCTCATTAAATGCTTTGACCGGGTGAACACTACTAAATAAAAATATAAGGATAAGAATAAAAGTAATTTTTTTCATAGTGGTGGGGTATTAGTTAAACCTTATTAAGGTACGAAAAATTACTCAGAATCGCTAATATTAACGCACTATTCTTTATCTCAAATTACTTAATTACAATAACTTAATTACTGTTTTTTTTTAAAGTTTTCGACAATGGTATTATATTTCATTTTTTCAACAACTATCAAGATGTGATTGCTTTTGCTGCAATAAAAGCTCCGGTCCATGCATTCTGAAAATTAAACCCTCCTGTAATTGCATCTATGTTTAGTACTTCTCCTGCAAAATATAAATTATGACACTTTTTGCTTTCAAAAGTTTTAAAATTAACTTCTTTAAGATCAATTCCACCCGCAGTTACAAATTCTTCTTTAAATGTACTTTTTCCTTTTATCATAAAAACTCCTTGTGTAAGCTGTTCTGACAATGTTTTAAGCTGAATTTTACTCACATCGGCCCAACGTGTATCATTTCTTATTTCTGAAGCCGAAATTAAACTCTGCCAAAGTCTTTTTGGTAATTCAAATTGAGTGTATTTACTTATCTGCTGTTTCGGATATTGATTTTTTAGCGCTTTAAGTTCCTCTAAAACCTCTTGCTGTGAATAGTGCTGAAGCCAATTCACTATAATTTCAAAATTATACCGACATGCATTTAACTCTATAGCTCCCCAGGCCGAAAGTTTTAGAATTGCTGGTCCACTCATCCCCCAATGCGTAATCAACAATGGTCCCTCGCTCGATAGTTTTGAATGTTTGACTCGTACTGACGCATTTGTTACCACACCTGGTAGATTTCCAATTCTTGGATCTTTACTATTAAAGGTAAACAACGAAGGAACCGCATCGACAGTCTGGTGCCCTAAATCCTGAACTATTTTCCAGATTTTAGGATTACTCCCAGTGGCAATCATTAACATGGTAGTCTTAAAATCTCCTTGACTGGTTTCTACTAGCCATTGCTCACCTTCTTGATAGAAATTTTTAACGGCATGGTTTTTTAAAATTTCGACACCATATCTTTTTGTTTCCGACAGAAAACAATTAATAATCGTTTCTGAAGAGTTTGAAACAGGAAATATTCGACCGTCATCCTCTATCTTAAGTGTTACTCCACGGCGATCAAACCATTCCATCGTATCACCTGTCA
Source organism: Aquimarina sp. EL_43 (assembly GCF_943422735.1). Lineage (NCBI taxonomy): Bacteria > Pseudomonadati > Bacteroidota > Flavobacteriia > Flavobacteriales > Flavobacteriaceae > Aquimarina > Aquimarina sp. EL_43. The sequence goes on from NZ_CALSBR010000001.1 coordinate 995,201, forward strand.
TAAATGTATGAAAAGGTCCTTTGAGTTCTTTTTCTCCCCTAGGGTAATTTTTACTTAATTCGTTAGGGATAAATTCTGCATGAGTTACATTACATCGCCCACCGCCAGATACTCGAACTTTGGACAACACTTCTTTCCCTCGTTCCAGAATAGCTATTTTTAGCTTTGGGTCATTTTCTGCTACATTAATAGCTGTAAAAAAACCAGCTGCACCACCACCAACAATTATTAAATCATAGTTCATCATGCAAAATTCGGAAAATCTGTGATGATACCCTCAACTTTCCATGATTTTGATTGCTCAATTTGCATTGCTGTATTTACGGTCCATACATATATGTTATATCCCTGATCCTTGGCAAGATTTACCTCATCTCGAGTCAGTGATAAAATTGGAGGATGTATAGAAAATGCTTTTAATCTCTCTGCTACATGTAAAGCCCGGGTTATATTTTTTTCAGTTAATACTCCTATCTTAAAATTAGAAGTAGCAGCTTTCAATTCGAACAACTGTGGGTGATCAAAACTAGAGATGATAAAATGATCATATTCCCAATCTGTATTTTCGATATATTCTTCTAGTAATCTAATAGTAGGCAAGGCTGTGTTTTTCCCTTTCAATTCTATGTTAAGTTCGCATTGCCCATCGATCATATCCAGCACTCCGCGCAATGTAGGTATCGTAAATCCTTCTTTTGTTTCAAACTGTTGTAACTCCTGTAAAGTATATTCTGATACATTTCCTGTACCATTAGTAGTTCTATCCAAAGTTTCATCATGAATCACTACCAATTCTCCACTTTTACAGCAATGTATATCAATCTCGACACCATCTACTTTATAATGCAAAGCTTCGGTGATCGATTCTAATGTATTTTCGGCGACTAAACCAGCTGCACCACGATGTCCGAATATTTTCATGAGTTATCTAATTAAGTTTCAGTCTTTCTACAGATTCAAGACATATTTTGTTTAGGCAATTATAATTTTCATCGATCCCCTCTAGAGCTTGTCGTAGGGCATATCTATTATTTTACATTCTTAATTATATGTTATTATATTGATATCAAAGAAACTAAAATTGTTACTTTTACAACAATTTAACATCACCCAAAGGTAACAATCTGTTATTATAGTACATGAACCTATGAATACTACCGAGGATCACAAAATTTTGGAAGGTATCGTCACCGGAAATGAGGTTGTCATTACTACATTTTATAGAAAAAACCTGCCCTATATAAGACAATACATCCTACAAAACTCTGGCAATGAAGAGGATGCCGAAGATGTGTTTCAAGATGCGTTGATTTTGGTATATCAGAAATTAAAAACGGATTCTCTGGAGTTACATTCTTCACTACGAACCTATTTTTATGGGATTTGTAAAAATATGTGGAGAAACAGATTACGAAAAAACAAAAAAATGATCATTACAGAAAAATTACCTGAGGATGCAGAAATAATTACCCCCACAGTGATCCAAGATATAGAATATAAAGAACGAGAGCATATATATCGAAGACACTTCTTAAAACTAAGTGATACATGTCGTGAGGTACTAAGCTTACTTTTTCAAGGAAATAGCATGAAAGATATTGCACATATCACAGGATATTCTGAAGGATATACCCGAAAGAAAAAATTTGAATGTAAACGATATTTAATAGAAATGATCGAAAAGGATCACGCCTTTCAAGAATTACAACTAAACCCTGAAAAAGAATTATAGTATGGAAAGAACTCCTGAAATATTCGATAAAATAGAAGGGTACCTTGCACATACGTTACCTGAAGAAGAAATAATTGCTTTTGAAAAAGAATTAGCTACTAATTCAGAACTGCAACAAGAAGTCGAAAAGCACAGGGTTCTGCATAAAACCTTAAGTGATCAAGATACTTTAGATTTTAAAGAAAAATTAATGCAGATTAGCACTACTATCAAAGAGGAACAAAACAACCCTTCTGCTCCGACATCTGCTCCTTATTGGAAAATTGCAGCATCTATTGCTATATTATTAGGTGTAGGAATGCTATTATGGTATACCTATATTAATCAGCATAATAATACTCAAGACTTATATGGCACCTATTATGAGCCTTTTCCTGTAGAAGATGCAATGAGAGGTAATACCAATAGTGAAGAAATGCAGAGCGTTGTAAAAAACTATGCTAAAGGTGCTTATGATTCTGTCGCTGTTGTGTTAGAAAAACACCCAAATTTAGATAATCAACTACAGCTATATCTAGGCAATAGTTATTTAAATATTGATCAGGAAGAAAAAGCTGTTTCTTTATTTAAAGACATTAAAAGTAGTGGTAAGTATTATGAAGTTGCCAAGTGGTATTTATCGCTCACCTATTTAAAATTAAATACTCCTAAAAAAAGTATTCCACTTCTTAAAGAAATCATTACTTATAATGGAGCATATAAAGATAAAGCTACAAGGCTACTTAATGCCTTAGAAAAAAACAAATAATATTTTTCTCCATATCAGCTTATATTAAATTGTATAGATCTAAAAAGATTCTGAAACAAGATCAACACAATTCTATAAAGCACTTATCTCTTATATCTTTTCTCTCTCACTATATACTATAGTTAAAACACTTGTTTTTCGGCACATCACATTCATAACTATAGTACTCTAAACAAAACATTTATAACTAATCTAACTAAAAAAATATTACCCGTTAAAAAAATAGGATATACGAGGTAACAAAATTTTATGTCATGACATAAATATATGAACCCCATATATATTGATTAATCTAATAATTCAATCTTCACTCTAAAGAAATAATTATGAATGTTATCATCAAACACGTTGAGCTTATGAATCGAATCGACCAACTAATTCGTTTAAAAGCTACAGGAAACCCTGTAGAACTAGCAGAGCGATTGGGAATTTCAAAAACAAAACTCTATCGTATCATCAACATTATGAAGGAACTAAATGCTCCTTTAGAATATGATATCGACCTACAAAGTTATGTTTATGTAAAATCTGTAGGTTTTAAATTTGGATTCTTTATTAAGGAAAGAAGTACAACAGAATTACACTCTTCTGTTGGATAATAAGATCATGATATACTAAACCAAGTCATTCTTCACCAAAAAACTGAACGCAGTATAAGTTTATGTAACACTGAACCGGTCGAAGCCATTTGAAAGTGGGTAGCCAAATGGTCCTTGACTGGTTCAGATTAATAAGTTATAGGTATTTATTTTCAGACAACTTGATATAAGGAATTTCAGCGTTTCTTATTTAAAAGCAGGCATCCCGGTAATATCCATTCCTGTAATTAATAAATGTATATCGTGTGTTCCTTCATAGGTAATTACACTTTCGAGGTTCATCATATGACGCATGATACTATACTCACCAGTAATTCCCATTCCGCCAAGAATTTGTCTGGCTTCTCTTGCGATATTAATTGCCATTTCTACATTATTACGTTTTGCCATAGAGATTTGCGCACTAGTAGCTTTACCCTCATTACGCAACACTCCTAATCGCCATGCTAATAATTGTGCTTTGGTGATTTCGGTAATCATTTCTGCCAGTTTCTTTTGTTGTAATTGGGTTGCTCCAATAGGTTTATCAAACTGAACGCGTTCTTTGGCATATCTTAGAGCGGTATCATAGCAATCCATAGCAGCACCAATCGCTCCCCAGGCAATACCATATCGTGCAGAATCCAAACATCCCAGTGGTGCTCCAAGCCCACTTTTAGCTGGTAATATATTTTCTTTTGGCACTTTTACATTATCAAAGATTAGCTCTCCGGTTGCAGAAGCACGAAGTGACCATTTATTATGTGTCTCTGGAGTTGTAAATCCTTCCATACCACGTTCTACGACAAGCCCATGGATTCTTCCTTCTTCATTTTTGGCCCAAACCACTGCAATATCAGCAAAAGGCGCATTAGAAATCCATAGTTTAGCCCCATTAAGCAAGTAATGATCTCCGTTATCTTTAAAATTAGTAGTCATCCCGCCAGGGTTAGATCCATGATCGGGTTCTGTAAGACCAAAGCATCCTATAAATTCTCCAGATGCTAACTTGGGTAAGTATTTTTTTCGTTGTTCTTCAGAGCCGTATTTCCAAATTGGATACATCACCAATGAAGATTGTACAGAGGATGTAGATCGTACTCCAGAATCTCCTCTCTCTATCTCCTGCATAATCAAACCATAGCTAATTTGATCTAACCCAGCACCACCATATTCTTCGGGTATATAAGGTCCAAATGCTCCTATCTCAGCAAGTCCTTTAATAATCTGTGTAGGGAATTCTGCTCGCTGTGCAAAATCTTCTATAATAGGAGATACTTCGCGTTTTACCCAACTACGAGCAGCATCACGAACCATTTTATGTTCATCACTCAATAATTCGTCAATTTGGTAATAATCTGGTGCCTGGAATAAATCTGGTTTCATTTTTTAAAATATTTTCTAAATTACTGCATATAAGTGCAAAACAAATGTAGGTAATGCTAAAAAAGCAAGCAATTTTTTTGACATTTTTAAAGAGATTGATCATTCTGCTATTGCATTTAATATTTTTTGATCAAAAAGACATCCAAATACGTTACTTTATTGCATTCATTTTGATAACAAAGTCAATTTAGTTTTTTACAGAGGTTAAAATTCATTATATCCGTCTACCAAAAAATTTGTGTATAATTTCCGCAGTTCACCTCTTTTTTCTACACAAACAAAGCCTTTTAAAGGAAAAAATATTATTCCAAAAAAAACATTTAATAAACTGTTTATCAGTCTTTTAAGTTTAAAAAAATATCTCTTATTTCTTCTGGCATAATTATTCTATACATAAATACATAATAGCATTAAAAATTTATTAAAACTAAAATTATAATAACAATGAAAAATTTATTTGTATTACCGGTATTAGCTTTTGGATTATTAGTAGGAACTCAAAACATGAATGCTCAGGAAGTAGCTTCTAATGATGATACAGAAGTAATTACTCCTGTTCAGGAAAAATATATAGATCTAGCTATAGAAAACTTACCTCAACCTGTTCTTGATGCAGTTGCAAAAGATTATGCTGGTGCGACTATCAAAAGTGCTGGAGCTAAAGAAGATGCTTCAGAATTTAGATTAATATTGAAACAAGGTGATAAGGAAATGGAAGTTTTCTGTGATGCAGATGGAAAATGGATCTCTAAAAAGGGATAAACCTTTAATGGTATATAAGAAAAGGTTTAATTTATTGGTGATATAAATTAAACTGTAGAGTGATTGAATTTAGAAAAAGGAAGATATACATCTTCCTTTTTTTTATGAATTACATTTTTAGATAAAATGCCTTGGTAAGGTTTATATATTCATCTGTATAATGATGTCGTTTCGTTTCTATAACCAATTCATTAGCTTCAAAATTCATTTGATCCCGACCAAATAACAACAAGCTTCTTTTTATTTCTGAAACTGGTGTCCCTTTTACTCTTGTGATCTTTTGCGGAAACAAATTTACCTGTGCAGCTATATCAATAGCACGTGTTTCTTCTTTATATGGTATAATCATTGCAAATTTCCCCTTATCTGATAACAGTTTTGACGCTCCGATTAAAAGATGTTCAAAAGGAAGAGCATCTTCGAATCTAGCCATATCTCGTTTTATATCCGACGTTTTATAGTCCTCTGCATAAAATGGGGGATTACTGATTAGCAAGTCGTATTGATCGTCAATTTCTGATACAAACTCCTGAAAAGAGGCATGATAACAAAATAGTCTATCTCCCCAGGGTGATGCCTCAAAATTTTCGACAGCTTGCTCATAAGCATCTACATCGATTTCTATAGCGTCGATCACTTCTGCCTGAGAACGTTGTGCTGCCATTAAAGCTATTATTCCTGTTCCTGCTCCTATATCAAGAATTGAGGTTACGGTATCATTAATAGGAGCCCAGGCTGCAAGTAGGACTCCATCTGTACCTATTTTCATGGCACATCGATCTTGATGAACCGTAAAGTCTTTAAATACAAAAGGCTTAGTCATAATCGGGGTGTAAAATAAGATTAAAGGTACAAATCAATGAGTCCTTCGGGAGTACGAACAGTAATCGTTTTTGACTCTCTATCAATTTTATCAATAAATTCATCATTCATAGGAATAAGAATCTCGATACCATTACGATCAACCTCGAACAAAGCCTGAGCAGTTGTGTCATTAATAGCTTTAATAATTCCTACTTCTCCAAAAACAGTATCAATAATAGTAAAACCAATTATTTCGTGATAATAAAACTGAGTTCCTTCAAGTTTTGGTAACAACGTAAGTGGTAAGTATAGTTCTGCTTTCATGAGATCGTCTGCATCTTCTTCTGAATCTACATCCTCAAATTTTATACGTAGTAAATCACTTTTATGTAGTGAACATTTTTCAATAAAAAATGGAACCAGATTATTGTTATAGTTAACAAATACTGATTCCATTTTCGTATAACTTTCGGGCTCATCAGTATCTAATTTAACCAATACCTCGCCCTTAAAACTAAATTTACTTACGATTTTACCTAGATAGAAGCATTCTTCTTTCTTCATCGTCAATAATGCAACTATTCTTCTTCGTTGCTAGCTTTTTCTGTTACCTCTGCTTCAGCAACTTCTTCTGTAGCAGCTTCTTCCGCTTCAGCAGCAGTTTCTTCTACTTCTTCAGCTTTTGCTGCAGCTTCACGTTTAGCATTTACTTCTTTCTCTGCTTCCAAAGCTTTAGCTTTTGCCGCCGCTTCAGCCTTTGCCAATGCATCTTTCTTTGCATCAACAGATCCTTCTTTTTCAGATAACCAAGCTTGGTATTTTTCTTCGGCTTGCTCCTCTGTTAAAGCACCTTTCTTTACTCCAACAGCAAGGTGATTTTTTAGTAAAGCTCCTTTATAAGATAAAATAGCTTTTGCAGTATCGGTAGGTTGTGCACCGTTCTGTAACCACTTTACAGCTCCATCAACATCTAAGTCAATACTTGCTGGGTTTACATTAGGATTATAAGTTCCTAATTTTTCAAGAAATCTACCATCTCTTTTTGATCTAGCATCTGCTGCTACGATCCAGTAAAAAGGCTTCCCTTTTTTACCGTGTCTCTGTAATCTAATTTTAACAGGCATATAAATTAATTTTTGGGTACTCGACCCTATTCATAATTAAGGGCGCAAAGATAACTATTTTTAATCAATTCGAATCAACAAATAAAAGTTTATTCTCTGTAAAATAATCATTTATAGAAATAATGTATAAAAAACAGGTTCACAAACTCTGTTTTTATGGCAAAAAACACTCGTCAATCCCGGTTTTTATTAGGAAAAAATATCATTTTGTGTATTTCGTCGATGAAATATGCTTTTTTTTCGATAAAAAAGTTGTTTTCTTAATATTTTCATTATATGTTTGTAGGTGTAAACATATTTTTACGGTTTTTCCGTAAGAAAATCATACTAAAGCCCCAAGCCTATGATTAAAAAAATTACCCCTCTAATGGCAGTAATCTGCCTTTTTTTAACTTCATGCTCTACAGATATTGAAATAAACACACCAGCTTTACAAGCAAAAATTGATGGTGAGTTATTTAGATCATCTATTAAAAAAGCTGTTATTTATGAAGATGGTACATTAGTAATATCAGGAAGCTCGGGAGATAAATCTATAAGCTTTACGACTACATCTACTAATGTTGGAACATATAAGACTGCTCTTCAAACTATAAGTAAGGTTAGTTTTCAAAAAAATCAAACAAAATTCATTTCTAAAGACGGAGAAACCGAAGGTGAAGTGTCAATAACAGAAATATATAACAATGAAATTTCTGGTAATTTTCATTTTAAAGATCTTAAAGATGACAATGGCAATCCAGTAGATTTTAATAATGGATGGTTTTATAGACTACCATTAGAAAATGGTACAATTGAAGAAGAGGTACCCGAAGAAATTAACCCTTGTTTGCTTAATGCATCTTTAACTGCTTTGGTGAATAATACAGAAATGATTACTGATAATCATACTGCCAAATTATTTGGTGTAGATGATGCTTCTATTCTCATTACTGCTACCAATGAAACCGAAGAAGTAAATATTGTGTTTATGGCTAATGTAGCACCAGGCACATACCCACTAACCGGATCTGGAAATTATAGTGCTTCTTACGAAGTAAATAATGATAAGTCCTCTGCATTGTCAGGAACTCTTATTATTACGAGTCACGATATCGAAACCAAATGTATTAGTGGAAGTTTTGAATTTGAAACCAGAAGTGGTTCTCAAATATCACAAGGTTCCTTTGATTTTGGTTATTAATATTTATTACCCCTAAATAATTACCCTACTCGACTTTGCTCATAAAAAGCGATCATTAATGAAATGATCGCTTTTTTCATACACTTACCTTCCTGTATCGATAACACATAAAACTATAGTTAATAATTCTGAATAACTTTTCGAAAATCGAAGTATCATTTTGGTTATTTTTGAAAGTCCTTTGTAAGGGATGATTTTCTTGAAATACCACTTTTTATGTACTTAGTTTTTGATACTGAAACCACCGGGTTACCCAAACGATGGGATGCCCCTATTAGCGATACCGATAACTGGCCAAGATGTATACAAATCGCATGGCAGTTACACGACGCTATGGGAAACTGTATCGAACATCAGGATTACCTGGTACAACCTGATGGATTTAATATCCCATATGATGCAGAAAAAATTCATGGTATCTCCACTGAGTTAGCAACACAAGACGGGATTACACTACAAGAAGTATTAGATAAATTTAATATTGCCCTATCCAAAACTAAATTTGTTGTCGGACAAAATGTTGGATTTGATGTTAATATTATGGGTGCAGAATTCTACCGCCTTGGCCTAGAAAATAATTTACAAGAGCTTCCTGTTTTAGATACCTGTACCGAAGTCACGGCAGAATTATGCCAAATCCCGGGAGGTCGTGGAGGTAAATTTAAACTCCCTACACTTACAGAACTTCATCAACACCTATTTGGCACTGCATTTGGCGAAGCACATAATGCTACTGCCGATGTAGAAGCTACTACCCGATGTTTTCTTGAATTGATCCGTAAACAAGTTTTTACCATTGAAGAACTTGATGTAGCACCAGATTATTTTCAAAATTTCGTAGAGGCTAACCCTCAAACGATTCAGCTAATAGGTTTAAAACACATAAATCTCAAAAAAGCTTCTCAAAAAATCCAAGAAGCTCTTACAAAAAAAGGAGATTCTGACTTATCCCAACAAGAGATCGATGATAATATTGCTGTTCTGGATAAAGTTGACTTTGCCCATCTGCATAATCATACTCAGTTCTCGGTATTACAATCAACAACCAGTATCCCTGATTTAATAAAAGTAGCTGCACAACATAAGATGAATGCTGTCGCCATGACAGACCATGCCAATATGATGGGAGCTTTTCATTTTGTTCAGGGAGTCTCTAATCACAATAAAACTGTAAAAGCAGCTAATGCTGAAGCAATAGAAAATGGACAAGAACCCGAAGGTATAGAAATGAAGCCTATCGTAGGCTGTGAGTTCTTTGTTTGCGAAAATCACACAGATAAGTCCAGAAAAGATAACGGATATCAAATAGTACTGCTAGCCAAAAACAAAAATGGGTATCACAATCTGGCCAAAATGTCTTCTACCGCTTTTGTTAATGGTTTTTATTATGTTCCCAGGATTGACAAAGAAGTCATCAAACAATATAAAGAAGATGTTATTGTCCTTACCGGAAACTTGTATGGTGAAGTTCCTAGTAAAGTGCTCAATATTGGAGAAAAACAAGCTGAAGAAGCATTACTATGGTGGCATCAGGAATTCGGAGATGATCTCTATATCGAGATTATGCGTCATAACCAAGAAGATGAAAATAGAGTAAATCAGGTATTGATTCAATTTGCCAAAAAACACAACATTAAACTCGTTGCCTCTAACAACACATATTACTGTGAAAAAGAAGATGCTAATGCCCACGATATTCTTTTATGTGTAAAAGACGGAGAAAAACAAGCTACTCCTATTGGTCGTGGTAGAGGATATCGATACGGATTACCCAATCAAGAATACTATTTTAAGTCTCAGAAAGAGATGAAAAGCCTTTTTAAAGACTTGCCTGAAGCCATCATAAACATTCAGGAAATTGTAGATAAAATAGAACCTTTTGAGCTTGCCAGAGATGTATTGTTACCAGCTTTTGATATCCCAGAAGAATTTCAATCTGAAGAAGATTTAATCGATGGTGGCAAGCGAGGGGAAAATGCATATCTACGACATATCACCTATGAGGGCGCAAAGATTCGTTACAATGAAATTACTCCTGAAATAGATGAACGTCTGGATTTTGAATTAAAAGTAATTGAAAAAACCGGATATCCGGGATATTTCCTGATTGTAGAAGACTTTATTCGTGCAGCTCGGGATATGGGAGTCTCTGTAGGCCCCGGTCGTGGATCGGCAGCAGGATCAGCAGTAGCTTATTGTCTATGGATCACTAATCTCGACCCTATTAAATACGATTTACTTTTTGAGCGTTTTTTAAATCCAGATCGTGTAAGTATGCCCGATATTGATATTGATTTTGATGATGAAGGTCGAGGTCGTGTTATGGATTATGTAATCGAAAAATATGGCGCAAATCAGGTAGCACAGATCATTACTTACGGTACAATGGCGGCAAAATCTTCTATACGAGATACTGCACGAGTACTAGACCTTCCTCTTGGTGATGCAGATCGTATTGCAAAGCTTATCCCTAACATGTCGAAACTCGGAAAGATTTTTGGTGTAGACGAAGCTATATTAAAGAAAAAATTTAGAAGTGATGAGTTAGAAAAAGTTAACGAACTTCTTAATATTGCCGAAGGTAGTGACCTTGAAGCAGAAACACTTAACCAGGCAAGAGTATTAGAAGGCTCTGTTAGAAACACTGGGATTCACGCCTGCGGTGTTATTATCACACCAGACGACATTACCAAATTTGTCCCCGTAGCATTAGCTAAGGATTCTGATATGTATTGTACACAGTTTGACAACTCTGTGGTAGAAAATGCCGGGTTGCTAAAAATGGATTTCCTGGGGTTAAAAACATTAACCTTAATTAAGGATACTGTTAAGATTGTAAAAGCAAAACATGGAGTAGAATTAGATCCCGAAAATTTCCCTCTTGACGACGAAGAAACCTATGCTCTTTTCCAAAGAGGAGAAACTGTTGGGGTGTTCCAATATGAATCTCCCGGGATGCAAAAATACATGAAGGAACTTAAGCCTACTGTTTTTGCCGATCTTATTGCAATGAATGCCTTGTATCGCCCAGGACCATTAGAATATATCCCTAGTTTTATCAATAGAAAACACGGTACAGAGGAAATTATCTATGACCTCGAAGCTTGTGAAGAATACTTAAAAGAGACTTACGGAATTACAGTGTATCAAGAGCAAGTGATGTTGCTTTCGCAAAAGCTAGCAAATTTCACCAAAGGTGAAGCCGATGTACTTCGTAAAGCAATGGGTAAAAAACAGAAAGCAGTACTTGATAAGATGAAGCCTAAGTTTATAAAACAAGCTTCAGAAAAAGGCCATGCAGAAGACAAACTAGAAAAAATATGGAAAGACTGGGAAGCTTTTGCTGCTTACGCATTTAACAAATCTCACTCTACCTGCTATGCCTGGATTGCATATCAGACAGCATATCTTAAAGCACATTATCCCGCAGAATATATGGCAGCTGTGCTTTCTAATAACATGAACGACATCAAACAGGTTACTTTCTTTATGGAAGAATGTAAACGCATGAAGCTAGATGTTCTTGGACCCGATGTAAATGAATCCTACCGTAAATTTTCGGTAAACAAAGATGGGGCCGTTCGCTTTGGAATGGGAGCTATTAAAGGAGTAGGAACTGGCGCTGTAGCCACCATAGTAGAAAGCCGAAAAGAAGACGGACCATACAGATCGATCTTTGACCTCGCTAAACGTATCGATCTTAGGGCAGCTAACAAAAAAGCATTTGAAAGCTTAGCTTTGGCAGGAGGTTTTGATTCCTTTTCTGAAACCCATAGAGGACAATATTTTCATGAAGAAGGAGATGGTGTCACTTTCTTAGAAAAAGCAGTACGATATGGATCCAAATTTCAGGAAAGTGAAAATTCTTCACAAGTTAGTTTATTCGGAGAGTCGAGCGATGTACAAATCCCAGAACCCATTGTACCACCCTGTGAAGAATGGGGAACAATGGAAAAATTAGCCCGAGAAAAAGAAGTAGTAGGAATATATCTTTCTGGTCATCCGCTAGATGATTTTAAATATGAAATGAAATATTTCTGTAATGGTACCTTGCTTAATTTTGCAGATCTCGAAAGCAACATTAATCGTGAAATTTCTTTTGGGGGAGTAATTTCTAACGTAGAACATCGCACATCCAAAAACGGTAAAGGCTGGGCTACATTTGTGATAGAAGATTATAACACAGCCCATGAATTCAGAATTTTTGGCGAAGAGTATTTAAAACATCGTCCTTTCCTGGTTAAAAGTACATTTGTATATGCCAAAGCTTTTATTAAAGAAGGCTGGGTAAATCGTGATACAGGCAAAAAAGGAGATCCAAGGATACAATTTAATAGTTTCCAACTACTACACGATGTGATGGAAACCTATGCAAGAAAGCTTACAATTCAAATGGATATTAATGAGCTTTCTGATTCTAGAATAGACAACCTAAAAGAATTACTAACAGAACATTCGGGAAATCATACACTTAATTTTGTAATCTACGAAATGGCCGAACAATTAAAATTGCACATGCCTAGTCGAAAACAAAAAGTAAACATTTCTCAAGAATTACTCATAGCTCTTGAGGATGAATCCATCTATTATAAGTTAAATTAAACTATCTATATACAGAAGTAGTTTGTGATTTATGAAAAAAACTGGTAATGAAAAAACAGTTAAGTCGAATATAATTTTCTTATTCCTAGAAAACTACCAGAAACTTATCGCTTATTACTTTTCTTGTCATAAGTCAAGAATTTTGATTTGGGAACCTACTACATTTGTTTTGATTATATGTTGTAACAAAAAACATGTACTCAAATAACACCAAGTACAATTGCTCATAACACTATATAATACGCAGCAATTTTGTTAGGTATAAAACTCTGTTATGTTAGAAAATTTAGCTCCCTATATTTCAATTATTTTTATTATCACCACGTGTATTACTGTTTTTTTATTTTACAAAGCATCGCATAGTTCAAAAAGAGTTTTGTCTCTTATTATAATATGGGCAAGTATACAGGCGATATTAGGATATTCATCTTTTTATTTAGATACTTCATTACCTCCTCGCTTTAGCTTAGCTATTATTCCTCCTCTACTATTTATCATTCTCTTGTTTTTTATACAAAAAGGAAAGACATTCATTAGTAAGCTTAATATCAAAATACTCACATTACTCCATACTATAAGAATACCGATAGAGTTCGTATTATACTGGTTATTTTTACACCAATCTATACCAGAACTCATGACTTTTTCGGGTAGAAATTTTGATATTCTTGCAGGAATAACAGCTCCATTTATATACTATTTTGGATATATACACAAAATCGCCTCTCCCAAATTTCTATTAGGATGGAATTTGGTATGCTTATTCTTATTATTATTTATAGTTGTAAATGCTATACTTTCCTTTCCTTTCCCATTTCAGCAGTTTGGTTTTGATCAGCCTAATATTGCTTTGTTGTATTTTCCATTTGTTTGGTTAGCATCAGTAGTAGTTCCTATTGTATTATTTTCTCATCTGGTTTCAATACAACATCTATCCAAACAACTTAAAATTCTAAAATAATTAAGCTCATATCACTCATTTTTGAGATGTAATTTGCTATAAAGTAATACTTTCATATTATATTTGGTATCAGAAAACCAAATAACCCTATAGTCAAAACAAATATTACTGATGTAAGCTTTGGTAGAATTATTGACTAATTTTGTGAATATTTAAAATAATAAGAATTTTTAAACAATAAATAACTATGGCACTAGAAATAACAGACGCTACTTTTGACGAGGTAGTACTTAAAAGTGACAAACCTGTATTGGTTGATTTTTGGGCAGCTTGGTGTGGTCCATGTAGAATGGTAGGCCCTATCATCGAACAAATTAGTGAAGAGTATAATGGAAAAGCCGTTGTAGGCAAAGTAGATGTTGATGCAAATCAAGAATTTGCTGCAAAATACGGTGTAAGAAATATTCCTACAGTATTGGTTTTTCAAAATGGAGAAGTAGTAGGACGTCAGGTAGGAGTTTCTCCTAAGAATGTATATGCAGAAGCATTAGACTCTCTTTTGTAGAAGAACATTATTAAAAAATAAAAAAGGTTTGGCTATATGTCAAACCTTTTTTTTATGAATACTAATTTTGTAATACGTATATTGTTATCATTAATATATTAAGGATATAGATCTTCGCTTTTTATAAAAGAACATTACCTATGGACATTCAAAAAGAGATTAATAAAACTGGAGGGTTTACTAACCTGGAGCTACTTGCAAAGCAAGTCGTAGAAGGTTTTATCTCTGGCATGCATAAGAGTCCTTTTCATGGTTTTTCTGCAGAGTTTGCAGAACATAAAGTGTATAATAACGGAGAAAGCACTAAACACATAGACTGGAAACTTTTTGCCAAAACAGATAAACTATTTACCAAGCGGTATGAAGAAGAAACAAATCTAAGATGTCATATCATTATCGACAATTCTTCTTCTATGCATTACCCTTATGTAAAGGAGCATCACCTGGGCTCATTAAACAAAATTAGTTTTTCGGTGTTAGCAACGGCCTGTTTAATGAATATTCTTAAAAAACAACGTGATGCTATTGGATTAAGCATTTATAGTGATGAATATGATTATTATGCTCCAGAAAAAGGTAGTGAGAGACATCATCAAATGCTACTTAACCAATTAAATAAAACTATAACGAGTACCTCCAAAAGCAAAAATACGGATACGTTTAAGTTTCTACATCTGATTGCCGAAAAAATACATCGTCGATCATTGATTTTTTTGTTCACAGATATGCTACAAGCGACCTCTAATCCCGAAAAATTATTTGAAGCTCTTAGACATCTTAAATACAACAAACATGAGGTTATTCTTTTTCATACATTTGATAGTGAGAAAGAATTAAATTTTGATTTTAGCAACCGACCTACTCGATTTGTAGATGTAGAAACAGGTGATCATATCAATTTATATGCCGATAACATAAAAGATAATTATCAAAAAGCAGTATCTTCTTATTTTTATGATTTAAAAATGAAATGTGCTCAATATGGTATAAAATATGTTGAGGCCGATACCACAAAAGATTTTGATAAAATATTAACCACTTATTTTGTTGAAAGACAGAAATTTATATAAGTTAACTATTTCAAAAACAAAAAAAACAAAAAAAACATTTGCAGGTAATAAAATGAGGTGTATATTTGCATCCGCAATAAGGCTTTGGTCTGGTAGTTCAGCTGGTTAGAATACCTGCCTGTCACGCAGGGGGTCGCGGGTTCGAGTCCCGTCCAGACCGCAAAATTGCAAAAAAGCCTCAATATTTGTTGAGGCTTTTTTTAGCAAGAAAATGTTGTGTTGTCTCACGTTTAATGTGAGAATGGTTTAGTAGTAAACCGATGAGAAGCTTTTCCATAAATTTGGAGAGGCTTTTTTTAATTCAATATAAAATGAATCCAATATACACAGTATACATAATTCAAAGTTTGAAAGATGATTCTTTTTATATCGGATACTCTGCTAATATTGAAGAAAGAATAAACAAACACAATAATGGAAACAGTAGATATACTTCTAAAAAAATTCCGTGGAAACTAGCATATACCGAAGAGTTTTCTTCAAAAAGTGATGCAATCAAAAGAGAACGTTTTCTTAAAAACAGAAAAATAAAAATTTCTACCTCAGGTTAATTCAAAATAAAAATTGACATCGCGGGTTTCCCGAGTCCTCGGGATCCAGACCGCAAAATTGCAAAAAAGCCTCAATTTTTGTTGAGGCTTTTTTTAGCAAGAAAATGTTGTGTTGTCTCACACTTAATGTGAGAATGGTTTAGTAGTAAACCGATGAGAAGCTTTTCCATAAATTTGGAGAGGCTTTTTTTAATTCACAAAAATTTCTCTTTTTCTAATCAAGTTCAAAACAAGAACACATAATCATAATTTCAACAATTAATCATCTAAAATTCACTGTATTCTGGGGATTTCAACGCTTTTTTTATGCTTACCTTAGACCTGCATAAAATTTCAAAAAAATGAAAACCAATATTAGTTCTGTTTTATTTTCGTTAGCCATAGTTATTTCTTCTATAGTTTTAGGGAATGCGTATATGAATCGCAATAAACCCGAAAGAACAATTGCAGTAACAGGTCATGGTACCACCAATTTCACTTCAAATCTTATTGTTTGGGAAGGAGAATTCATCAAAGCAAATACCGACCTGCAACAAGCGTATAACGATCTTAAAGAAGATAAAAAAACGGTTACCGATTATTTAAGTGCTAACAGTATCGATATAAAAACTGTAGTTTTTGATGCAGTGACAACCAATCGTATTACAAAATCAAATTACTCTAGTACTGGTAATTATCTTGGTGAAAGCTTTACAGGATATCAACTATCGCAAACCATAAAAATAAACTCTAATGAAATCGAAAAGGTTGAAAAAATATCTAGAGAGATCACAATATTATTAAACAAAGGAGTTCAGTTTTCTTCAAAAAAACCACGATATTACTATACAAAACTAGCAGAGCTAAAAATCGAAATGATTTCAAAAGCAACCGAAAATGCGCAATTAAGAGCAGAAAAAATAGCAAAGAATTCTGGATCAACACTCGGCGAGCTAACTCTTGCCAAAATGGGTATTTTTCAAATAACTGGTAAATATTCTGGAGAAGATCATTCCTGGGGTGGAGCACTAAACACTTCTTCAAGAGAAAAAACGGCTTCTATTACCACAAAACTTATCTACACGCTAAAATAATGTAATTATAGTATTTGCACAGGAACTTAAAACAGTTCTCCCCAATTCTCCCATACTTTTACAAAAAAGAATATAAGGAATCCTACAGATACGATAAACTTAAGAAATGTACCAGCCAAAAAACCAATAAAGGAACCAAAAGCAGCCTTTAATGCTTTTGAAGACTCACTACTATCTCTTATAAGTTCACCAATAAAAGCTCCTGCAAAAGGACCTATTATGATACCAAAAGGCCCCATAAAAATGATCCCAATAATAAGGCCAATAGAACTACCTATCATCCCATATTTGGTACCTCCAAACCGTTTTGTACCCAGAGCAGGAACGATATAATCAAGAACCCAAACCACTATAGATATCCCTAAAGTAATTCCTAAAAAAGTCCAGTTTTGTGGGATAGCATCTGTAAAATGAATAATCAACAACCCTATCCACGAAGTAAACGGCCCAGGTAATACAGGAAGAAAACTTCCTACCAAACCCAGAAGGCAAAATAAAAATCCTATGATGATTAACGCTATATCCATACTCTTTATTTATATGACGAAAATGTTTCTGATTTGTTACGCCAATATCAATTAACAATGCGTTTCATCTATTAATGCTTTCATATCTATTTTAATACATTTTTATTTTATTTTTTTGCTCCGGCAAATACAAATAAACCTATAATTGATTTAAAACTACCCCAAAATTATGCGATCTTTTTTAGTATTACTTTTTGGATTGATGATATTTTCGGCATCTTTTTCCCAAAATAATCCAATTCTAAAATGCAAAGATTCGACCAATGAACGCATAAGACAAAACTGCATTATTACCGTAATACAAGAATTTGTAGATGCCAATTATAATATTGCCGAAATAACACCATATGCAAAACCAGGAACCAACAGAGTGTACGTGCGATTTAAAATCGATCAAATTGGTCGAATAGTTGATATCCAGGCAAAGTCATCAACTATGGAGCTAGAATTAGAAGCCATAAAAACTCTACAATCTTTTCCGTATACAATTCCAAAATCGGAAAAAACCTCTTCAAAAGAGAAAGAAATTTTTGAAGACGTATATACCTTACCTATTGTATTTGAAGTACAAACAACAGAGGTCAACTTATCTTCACAAAAACGAATAACGGGTAACGATTAATTCTGAATCTTAGTTTTTTAACACACATCCTATCCTCATTTTTTTAACTAAAAAATTAGTTTAAACTAATTTTTTAGTTATATTTGTTTTATAGAACTAAGTTTTTAGTTAAACTATTTTCACTTTACTGAAACAAAATTTAATAACAAATAGATGAAACAACTCACAAAAGCAGAAGAAGAAGTAATGCAGTGGTTATGGCAACTAGAAGAAGCTAATGTCGCTTCTATTATTGAGCAAATGCCAGAACCCAAGCCTGCATACAACACCATTTCTACCATCATAAGAATTCTGGAAAACAAAAAATTTGTTTCTCATCGTAAAAAAGGCAAAGGATATATCTACTTCCCTCTTGTTAAAAAAGAAGAATATAGCAATCAATCTCTCAACAAGTTGATGAACAATTATTTTAATGGATCTTTTAGAAATATGGTCTCTTTTTTTGTAAAAAAGAACGATATGGATATCAAAGATCTCGAACAGATTTTAAAAGAATTAGATAAAGAAAAATAGAAATCATGCTCTACTATCTTCTACAAACTGTTATTTTTCAAGTGCTATTTCTAGTGCTTTATGATGTTTTTCATAAAAAGGACACCTTCTTTAACTGGAATAGGTTGTATTTATTAAGCACCTCTATACTTTCCTTTATCCTTCCTCTTATCAAAATAAAAAGTATACAAGAAAACATTCCAGAAGAATACATCATCCAGTTACCAGCAGTATTTATAGGTCAACAAACAGGATCTGAAAACTTTTTTAAAACAATCACTAAGCTATACATTTCGAACCCTATAGATGGCATGAATTGGTGGCAACTGTGTTATGGAATTGGAGTTCTTTTTATGCTTATTTTATTCATAAGAAAAATAATAGTTCTTAAGGCTATTCAAAACAACGCAACTTACAATTACATTCGCGGTTATAAAGTCTACACCATACGAAATAGTAAAGATGCTTTCTCTTTTTTAAAAACAGTATATATTGGCGACCAATTAAATAAATTCGAGAAAAAACAGGTTATCACACACGAAATTGTTCATCTGCAAGAAAAACACTCTATAGATCTTTTATGGTTCGAGTTACTCAAAATAGTTTTTTGGTTTAATCCTTTAGTATATGTATATCAATTAAGAATAAATGTTATACATGAATTCATTGCAGATGCAAAAAGCATTAAAATATTGGGTAAAAAAGAGTACTATGAACAATTACTAAATACCGTTTTTGCCACTGAAAACATAAAATTTATCAATCAATTTTTCAATTATTCATTAATAAAAAAACGAATTCTTATGTTACAAAAATCAAAATCAAAAAAAACGCTGAAACTAAAGTATTTACTCTTATTACCTATAGTTTGTAGTATATTGGTATATACCTCATGCACAGAAGATTTAAGCAGTCAGGAACCTGAAAAAATTATTGAAAAGCAAGCAGATCAAAAAAAACCAATAGAACTTATTAAAGATCTAAAAGATGCTATTATGGTTACTGGTGGATTGACTGACGATGAAGAAGAAGCTTTAAAAATATTGCTTAAAAAAGATGGAGAGGATTTTTCAAAATACAAAAACCATCTTGGTGCTCTTGAAATTCCGTTTTCAATAATTGATAAAGTACCTACCACCAAAAGTTGTAACGGTACGATAGATAACTGGCAGAGAAAGAAATGTGTATCTAATGAAATTAAAAAGTTTGTAAACACCAATTTTAATATAAAAATAGCCGAATCTAATGGTCTAACAGGAATTAATAGGATTTATGTTCGATTCAAAATTGATAATACTGGTAAAATAGTCGATATACAAGCAAGAGGACCTGTTCCTGAACTTGAACAAGAGGCCAAAAGAGTAATACAATCTTTTCCTCAAATGATTCCGGGAGAGCATCAAGGAGAAAAAGTAGGGGTTTTATATTCGCTACCTATAGTCCTCATGATAGAGTAAAAGAATTAAAAAAAAAAACTTTTAACGCCTTTTAGAGTGTATCATTATCGTTTATAAATTTCACTAGCCAATCCATAATAAAACCAAAAATGATTAATCCTTCTCTCTTAAAAATTTCACATAGTTTGGTTATTCAACTTATGCTACACTAAAAAAAGTAATGTCTTTTTAACCACATTACTTTTCTTATATAAAACCGATACAAAACAACCATGGGTAGAACTCTAATATTTATCTTCTGCATAATCATTCATCAAGCCAAAGCTCAGTCTTCAGCCTTAACCATAGCCGATAGTTTATATAGTTTTGGGGATTATTCTAATGCGATTAAAAAGTATCAGAAAATAGTGCCTAAAGATCAATATATACTATTACAAATCGCAAAATCACATAGAGCCAAAGGAACTTATACAGATGCATTATCGTATTACAAACAAGCATTAAAAACCACGAACCTTACCACTTCTGTAAAATTAGAATATGCCAAATTATTAATGATCACGGGTAAACTAAAAAAAGCAGATAGCATGTATACAGACCTTGTTTTGAAGCATCCAAAAAATCCTGATTTTCAATATCGGTTAGGTGTAATCAAAAAAAGATTGAAAGATACAGTGGCAATCTCTTATTTTAAAGAAGCTTTTCGTCTAGACAGTACGCATCAGAAAAGCTGTTTTGAAATCTCTAAAAATTACCTGAAGAAAAAAAATTATGACATGGTCTGGAAAACAGCAAATATAGGTTTGCGTTCATACCCAGAAAATGTCGAACTCATAAGCATTTTGGGGCAGAATTTTTTATTTCGCAAAGATTATGATACCGCACTTCCCTATTTTCAAAAACTGTTTGATTTAAACCAGGAAAGTGAATTTATACATTCTAAATTAGGATTATGTTACAGCAAAACCTATGCATATGAAAAGGCGATTTCTCATTTTAATGAAGTACTAAAATATAATAACAAATCTCCGAATACATATTCATTACTAGGATACGCTTATCAACAGCTCAAAAAATATGACAATGCATTAGAATATTACAAAAAAGCACTTGCATTAAAAGATATACCCGTAGACGAGGATCTTCTTTCTATCGCATTAATATATCGGTTTCAGGAAAAATGGAAAAATGCCATACAGTATGCCAAATTAGCTATTAAAGAAGATCCAAATAATGATAGAGCACACTATCAATTAGCAATGTTTGCAGACGCACACTATCAGGATCCTGAAATTAAACTAAAATATTATAAAACCTACCTGAAAAAGTTTGACACCGATAAAAAAGATTATTTTAATATGATTGTCAAAAAAAGAATAGTTCAACTGGAAGAAGAAATCCAAAATAAAACCAAAAACAACTAATACTTCTCTCTCTTAAAAATTTTATGTAGTTTGGCTATCCGAAATAGTCTACGCATAATGAGTGTAAGGAATTGGTATATAGGTCTATTGGTTTTTACGTTGTTTTCATGTAAAGATTTTGTGCTTAAAAAAGAACATAAAGACGATATCATAAAAGAAGGATTAGAGAAACTAAATTGGAATGAGGTAGAACAACCCCCGCTATTTGCAGTTTGTAAACGAAAATCTGAAGAAGAGCTAGAACAATGCTTTCAGAATACAATCACACAACATATACATAACGATCTTATAAAACATACGATTACTGTAAAAGAAGCTGTTAATGATACCATCTGGGTTCCTTTACTTATAACCAATGAGGGGAAAATCATACTCGAAGATTTTAATTTACCGCCCGATATAGAAGCGCAAATTCCAGATCTAAAAGACCGTTTAGAAAAAAGTATTCGCTCTCTACCAGAGGTTAAACCTGCTCATACACGTAGCACACCTGTCACTACACTCTATAAGCTTCCTTTGGTAATACATATCGATTAAAGCTGTACTTATTCTTAATTGCGTAGTTTTGTAGTATAAAACATATTCTTTCTTTTGAGTAACGAAAAAATTATACTTGGTATTGATCCCGGAACCACAATTATGGGGTTTGGACTTATTAAAGTTCAAAATAAAAAAATGTCTTTTCTACAATTAAATGAGCTTCAACTTGGTAAGTATGACGATCATTATATAAAACTAAAACTTATTTTTGAACGTACTATAGAACTTATTGACACCTATCACCCCGATGAAATCGCAATAGAAGCTCCTTTTTTTGGTAAAAACGTACAATCTATGCTTAAACTTGGGAGAGCTCAAGGAGTAGCCATGGCAGCAGGGCTGAGTCGCGAAGTACCAATTACCGAGTATTCTCCAAAAAAAATCAAGATGGCAATTACCGGTAATGGTAATGCTACTAAAGAACAGGTTGCAAAAATGTTACAGAGCCTCTTACAACTCAAAACCTTACCCAAAAACCTGGATTCTACCGATGGTCTGGCCGCAGCAGTATGTCATTTTTATAATATGGGCCGAGCCAACATCGTTGGCAAAAGCTATACAGGTTGGGCGGCTTTTGTAAAACAGAACGAAAAACGCATAAAAAAATAATTACAAATTATGATTTTTGATGATTTCAAATCTATAAATCGTAATTCTAAAATCTATCAATATCAACGGTATTTATATCCATATTCCTTTCTGTAAGCAAGCTTGCCACTATTGCGATTTTCATTTTTCGACCTCAATGAAGAAAAAGGATGAAATGATTACTGCCCTATGTAATGAAATTAAACTGCGAAAACCAGAAGTTGACACTAACGAAACGATCAAAACCATATACTTTGGTGGCGGTACACCAACTGTACTATCAATAGATGAGTTACAGCGTATTATTGATGTGATTTATAAATACTATCGTGTTGCTGATCATGCAGAAATCACAATCGAAGCTAACCCCGATGATCTTACCGAAGAAAAAATAAAATTATTGACCAAAAGTAATGTAAATCGCTTGAGCATAGGTATTCAATCGTTCTTTGAAGAAGATCTCAAAATGATGAATCGTGCTCATAATGCTAAAGAAGCTAAAAAATGCCTCTCTGTGGCGACTCGTTACTTTGATAACATCTCGATAGATTTGATTTATGGTATCCCAAATATGTCAATAAATCAATGGAAACAAAATATCCAATTAGCATTAGATTTTAAAGTGCCGCATATCTCTTGCTATGCCTTAACAGTAGAGCCTAACACCGCATTACCAAAATTGATCGAGAAAGGAAAAATTCCTTCGATTGATGATGATTTGGCACAAAAACATTTTGAAATCCTCGTAGCGTCTATAGAAAAAGAAGGCTTTGTGCATTATGAATTATCTAATTTTGGTAAACCCGGATATTTTAGTAAAAACAATACTGCTTATTGGCAAGGGAAACGCTATTTGGGCATTGGACCATCTGCACATTCCTATAACGGAAAACAACGAAGTTGGAACATTAATAACAATGTAAAATATATCAAAGCATTACAACAAAATCAACTACCCCGAGAGATTGAAAACTTAACCGTTACCGATACTTACAATGAATATATTATGACAGGATTACGTACCATTTGGGGTGTATCTCTGCAAAGAATAGAAAAGGATTTAGGAGAAAAATACAAAGAGTATATTCTTAAACAAGCTCAAAAACATATCGACACTCATCTCTTATGCTTAGATGGTGATACATTATTGGTAACCAAAAAAGGAAAGTTTTTAAGCGATGGTATTGCAAGTGATCTTTTCTTACTAAATTTAGAGTAATTTTCTCCTTAAAAATAGTTGGAAGAACATATGATTACAACAATAGAACACAATAATCAGTCTTACAAAATTGATCTTTCAAAACCGTTAGATATATCCATTCCTTTAAGAGCATCGCAAGAAAATGTAAATGCCTGGTATATTGATTCCCCAAAAATTGAACCTGTAAGAGATGGAGAATGGATCGGAAAAGTATCTGAAGGCGCTTCAACCAACTTTAATAATATTTATTTCAACCCTCATGGTCATGGTACTCATACCGAGTGTGTTGGCCATATCACTCCCGAATTCTATAATATCAATGATGCATTAAAACACTACTTTTTTATCGCCGAAGTCATTTCTATCTTACCAGAAAAGCAAGAAGAAGATCATATAATCACCAAAGATCATATTGAAAATGCGATCACTTCTGTACAGCCCGAAGCACTTATCATAAGAACGCTTCCAAATACAAAGAATAAATGCGATAAACACTACTCTAATACCAACTGGCCGTATCTTACAGAAGAAGCTGCTACCTATATTAGAAAGTTGAATATAGAACATCTTCTCATTGATTTGCCGTCGGTAGATAAAGAAAAAGATGATGGAAAATTATTAGCCCACAAGGCCTTCTGGGACTATCCCAAAGCAACCCGACATCATGCCACCATCACAGAAATGATTTATGTAGATCCCAAAATCCCAGATGGACAATATCTTCTTAATCTTCAGATAGCATCTTTTGTAAATGATGCCTCACCAAGTAAACCTATTTTGTATAAAATGTTGTAAAAATGAAAACAACTCTACAGCTTGAAGAAATTGCAATGCTCGGATTAGGAGTATATTTATTTGGTTTATTACCCTACTCATGGTGGTTATTTTTAGCTTTATTCCTTATACCCGACATTGGAATGTTAGGATACATTATAAATAATAAAATTGGAGCATTCACTTATAATATATTTCATCATAAAGGGATAGCAATTTCGATATATGTTATAGGAATATACTTCTCGAACGAATTAATACAACTTTCAGGAATCATTCTTTTTTCGCACGCTGCTTTCGACAGGGTTCTGGGATATGGTCTAAAATATGAAAAAGGGTTTAAATTCACACATCTGGGCGAAATAGGTAAAAAGGGACTAGATTAAAATTTTTAACTAAAATATAACAATCTCTACAGACAACTTTTTTGATAGCATTTCATCTAGGTAATAGATCAAAGTTCAAAAATCATGAAAACAATACCATTTTCTTCCTTACTGAAATTTTTTAGTGTTCTTTTTTTATGTACTACTTTTTCATTCTCCTGTTCTGGTGATGATAACAAAAAAACAGATTCTAATACCGATTTGGCAAAGCTTAAAATAACGACTAAGCAATGCAAAGAACCGTGGTTACATGCAGAAGGAAATACATTAGAAAATAAAGTGTACAACTACCTAAAAGACTTAAACATCGAGCTTAAAGATTTCGAAAATATTACTCCAAAAGATATCGCAATGTGCGAAGCCTGCGAGGTTTGTTCTGGCCCTACAATTACTATAAAAGTAGGCAAAAATCATGTTGATCGTTTGATTAAAGAAGGGTTTTCTCTAATGGTTAATTAATATAAACACCTTTATTTTCTTAAACGATATTCTTCATATCTTTACGCCATGGAGTTATTGTTTATTGGACTTTTAGGGGGGGCTATTCTAGCCTATTTTATTTTTGCAAGATTTAGTGCCGCAAAAAATAAATCATCTGTACAAACACAATCTATTGTACTTAAAGAAAAAATCAAAAGCGTTTGCAAGTTAGTTACTGTTGAAGGCGATTTTGCTGAAATCTACCATTATGAAAGCGTAAAAGAAAAGTTTTTCAAATTACTCTCAGGAACCAAAAAAGCATTAATTATTATTGAAGCCAAAGCATATGTAGGATTTGATTTATCCCAAATAGCACTAGAGAGTGATACCAAAAATAAACGAATTATCCTTACCCATTTTCCGCAGCCAAAACTCTTAACTATAGAAACCGATTTTAAGTACTATGACAAAAAAGAAGGTTGGTTAAATCCTTTTACCTCTGGTGACCTTACAGATCTTAACAAAGAAGCTAAGCAATTTATAAAAGATAAAATCCCTCAGAGTGGACTCATGGAATCTGCAAAAAAAGAAGCCCTAACAGCTATTTCACTTATGGAAACTCTTGCAGGATCTATTGGATGGACATTGGATTATTCTGCTTTAAAAATCGAAAACAATAATAAAGACGCAAAACAGTTAGAATAAAGAGCAATGAGTATAGTTATTTCTACCGATAAAGAAAAATTAGATATCAACTTTATCCATGAGTTTTTAACTCGCTCGTATTGGGCAAAAGGAAGGACTAAAGAACAAATACAAACCACTATCGAACATTCGATGTGTTTCGGGATTTATCTCGATGAAAAACAAATCGGTTTTACAAGGGTGTTAACCGATTATGTAGTATATGCATACTTAATGGATGTATTTATTATAGAACAACAACAAGGAAATGGATATGCTAAGCAATTAATGCAAGCTGTTATGGGTCACCCCAAACTACAAACCATTCGAAGATGGATGTTACTTACAAAAGATGCTCATAAATTGTATCAGCAGTTTGGATTTGATAGTATAGACAACCCTTCATGGGTGATGGGAAAATTAAATATATAACCTTTTAAAAATGAACATCGAAGCATTTAGAGAATATTGTTTATCAAAAAAAGGAGTTACAGAAGAATTCCCTTTCGATGAAAGCACCTTGGTTTTTAAAGTAATGGGTAAAATGTTTGCTTTAACAGGATTAAATCGAATGCCTTTTAGTGTAAACTTAAAATGTGATCCTGATCGTGCTATCGAACTTCGCGAATATCACCCAGAAATAACTCCAGGATATCATATGAGTAAAAAACATTGGAATACTGTTAACTTTTCTGGTAGTTTACCTACTAATATGATACTCGAATTGATCAATCACTCTTATGACTTAGTAGTAAGTGGTCTGACCAAAAAGGTAAAACAAGAATTAGAAAATCTTTAATAGTAAAAAAACATTAGAATCATTGATAACCATCTCTAGGGATAATAAGGGAGTTTTGTAGTCCCAACCCTTTTTACAGAGAGGTATTCGACATTCTCATTTGATAAGTACAAAATGAACAACCCACAACAATTTTATAAAGAGCAAATTTCTCTTCATACTGTATCGCTAAAAAAAATAAAAAAACAACTTACCATCTCTAGTACTATACGTCTGTTTGTTTTTTTGGCAATAGTAGCCGGGATATACTTTGGGTATCCCAATACCCAGATTATCATTGGTAGTAGTATTATAGGAATTACAGCTTTTATATTTTTAGTAAACCGACATACCGATCTCTCTTATTCTAAAAATAAACTACAAAAGCTAATCGATATCAACACACTAGAGCTTGATGTTTTTGAAGGTGATGTAACAAAGCTTACTCCAGGAAAAGAGTATATCGATGCTACACATCCTTATAGTCATGATATCGACCTTTTTGGAGAGCAATCTTTTTTTCAATATACCAATCGCACAACTACCCTTGCCGGAAAAAACAAATTAGCAACTATCCTTAGTGCTAATGCTATTGATCATATCGAGAAAAAACAAGAAGCAATAAAAAACACCTCAAAACTCCCCGAATGGCGACAAGAATTTAGTGCCATTGCATCATTGGTTAATGTAACAGTTTCGGTTTCTTTAATACAAAAATGGTTACAAAACTACACCTCTTTTGTCCCTAAGGTAATGCGTAGACTCCCTACAATAGTATCTGGCATCTCGTTGATATTATTAACGCTACTATTTCTGGATATGATTACTTTTACTATGTTTTTGATTTGGTTTTTTATTGGCTTAGGGATAACCGGGACACAGCTTAAAAAAATCAACAAACTATATAGTAATGCCAATAAAGTAAAAGATACCTTTGAGCAGTATTATAAGCTAGTAGATAAAATTGAAAATGCGAATTTTGAAGCCGCCCTATTACAAGAAAAACAACAATTGGTAATTAGCGACAAAGAAAAAGCTTCGCAAACCCTAAAACAGTTTGCCAGTATTCTTAATGCCTTTGATCAACGTAATAATATGATGTTTGGAGTTCTTGCCAACGGATTACTATTATGGGATATTCTACAGAGTTATCGTATCGAACGATGGATTGCCAAAAATCATAATAAAGTAGCACAATGGTTCGAGGTTATTGCCTTTTTTGATGCGTATAATTCTCTGGGTAATTTTACCTTTAATCACCCCAACTATGTATACCCAAAGATAACATCAAACAATAGTATACTCAAAGCCAAAGAACTGGGGCACCCAATGCTTAATACTCATAAAAGAATAGATAATGACATTACTATAGACAAAGAGCAGTTTTTAATCATCACTGGAGCCAATATGGCTGGGAAAAGTACGTTTTTGCGTACCGTTGCTTTACAAATTGTGATGTCAAACATAGGATTGCCTATTTGTGCAAAATCATGCGAATATCGCCCTATTAAATTGATTAGTAGCATGAGAACATCAGACTCTTTAAGTGATGACGCCTCTTATTTCTTTTCAGAGTTAACACAGCTTAAAAAAATTGTAAATGCCCTAGAAAAAGATGAGTACTTTATTATCCTTGATGAAATCCTAAAAGGCACTAATAGTAAAGACAAAGCAGCAGGATCTCGTAAATTTGTAGAAAGACTAGTTAAGGCAAAAGCAACAGGTATTATAGCAACACATGATCTAAGTCTTTGTGAAATTGCATCAGAATTACATCAAGTAGAAAACCGCTTTTTTGATGCTCAAATTGTAAATGACGAGTTATTCTTTGATTATAAATTTAAAGATGGAGTTTGCCAGAATATGAATGCTTCATTCTTATTAAAGAAAATGGGGATTGTGTGATCCTGAAATCGAAAAACAACTATAATTTAGATAGTTATAGATAATAAAATATAATCTTAGATTTGAAGAATAAAACCATCAAAATAAGTATTTGATGTAAAATTTTCTAATTCTCAACTAGATTCAATACTAAACCTATGCAGAAAGAAGACCTGATTCAAACTCATCAAAGAATTGAGCCATATATTCATAAAACACCCGTGTTTAGCTCTCAATTAATTGATGAAATAGCAGAAGCAACTCTTTATTTTAAATGTGAAAACTTTCAAAAAACAGGAGCGTTTAAAATGAGAGGAGCTACAAATGCAATTATGCAACTTACCGAAGAACAGAAACAAAAAGGTGTCGTTACACATTCTTCAGGGAATTTTGCACAAGCACTTTCTCTTGCAGCTCTAAAATTGGGCATCAAAGCATTTATCGTAATGCCCTCTAATGCCCCTCAAGTTAAAAAAGATGCGGTTAAAGGTTATCAAGGAAATATCATTGAATGCGAACCTACACTAGTAGCAAGAGAAAATACAGCCAAAGAAATCTCACAAAAAGAAGGAGCTACTTTTGTGCATCCCTATAATGATATTAACGTTATCCTAGGACAAGGAACAGCTTGTAAAGAACTGTTAGAAAAACAACCTGATTTAGATTACATATTTACACCAGTTGGTGGCGGAGGCTTAATTGCAGGGACAGCTTTATCTGCTCTTCATTTTGGAAATGATTGTACTGTAATTGGAGGAGAACCTTTTGAAGTTGATGATGCATATCGATCTTTACAAAGCGGAGTTATCGAATCTAATTTGACTACAAATACTATTGCAGATGGGCTTAGGGTACAATTAGGAGATAAAAATTTTCCTATAATCCAGCAATATGTAAAAAAGATAACACGAGTTACAGAAGAAGAAATTGTAGAGGCCATGAGACTAATTTGGGAACGCTTAAAAATTGTTTCAGAACCATCTTCTGCTGTGGCATTGGCAGCTATGCTAAAAGAGAAAAACATTTTTAAAAATAAGAAAATAGGTATTATTATTTCAGGAGGAAATGTTGATCTAAATCAATTACCTTTTAGTCTTTAACCAATAAGAAAAAAATCTACCATTTTTAATGAAGTAGTTAGCAAACTTAGTATTGAAAATAAAATGGCTACGCAATTTTTTGAACATATCAACAAGTTTGTCAAAATTGACGAAAAAGATTTCCAAAGAATACTAACTTTCTTTGATTTGCGTAGCGTAAACAAAAAAGAAATTATTGTTAAGGCAGGAGATACATGTAATTTCAATCATTTTGTAGTAAATGGGTGCCTTCAGATGTTTTATATCAACGATAAAGGAACAGAACGAACTATTCAATTTGCCATTGAGAATTGGTGGATGACAGACTTTTTGGCCTATCATAACCAAAATATAACAGGCTTTTATATTCAGGCAGTCGAAAACACAAAAATCCTTACTATCTCTTACAAAAAGCAAGAAGAGTTATTATACGAATTCCCAAAACTCGAAAAGTATTTTAGAGTAATTTATCAAATTTCGTACGGAGCATCTCTGATCAAAACGAAGTATTTACTTGATCTTTCTAAAGAAGAAATCTATTTTCATTTCACAGAACATTTTCCCGAATTTGCCCAAAGAGTTCCGCAGTATTTAATTGCTTCTTTTTTAGGACTTACACCAGAATATGTAAGCGAAATCAGAAATAAAAAACGTTCTTAAACCAGTTTAAGTTTTTTCTTGACGACAGCAAATACCTTTACATCAAATTCAAATACTAAAACAATGGAAAAAAGAATTCAAATTGATGTAAGCGAGCCTTTAGCATATAAAGCCATGTATACCCTTGGAAATTATGTAAGACAAAGCCAGTTAAGTGATATTCATAAAGAACTTATAAACATAAGAGTATCGCAACTAAACGGCTGTGCTTTTTGCATAAATATGCACACCAAGGACGCCCTTGAAAACGGAGAAACCCAACAACGTATTTTTTTACTTGATGCCTGGCAGGAAACCGATATATTTACAGAAGAAGAAAAGGTTATTCTACAAGTTACCGAAGAAGTAACAATGATCCATAATAAGGGATTAACAACCAAAACATATCAAAAAGCTATTGAAAATTTTGATGAAAAGTATGTATCCCAAATAATAATGGCGATAATAAATATAAATGCATGGAACAGAATTGCAATAAGCACTCATAAACCTATCGATCAATAACTCGTCTTTAGTACACATAATATTCATAACACTTCATAAAAACGATAGCGATTTGATTATAAAGTCAAATCGCTATCTCTTTTTGTGACTTATTTTAGAATATACAAGTAACATTGAGAATAACAGCCATTCTCAACATTAATTAAGCAATATGAGTTTTAAAAACATACCGATAAGAATGTTTTTTGTATATTTGTCATATGAACCAAAAAATCAAATCCAAAGAAACTCAGAATTTGATCATCAATAGTGCTTTTGAACTATTCTACAAGCATGGTTATAACAAGACTAGTATTCCTGAAATCATAAAGGGCACAGGGCTTTCTAAAGGTGCTTTTTATCATCATTTTAATAGCAAGAAAAATATTGGGGAAAAAGTAATTGATCTTACCGTAAGGAAAAGAGTCTATGAAAGAATGGTTGCGCCTCTCAAAAATCCGGACGACGCACCCGTAATACCATTGTTATGTGATGTCTTTATCAAACGTATCGAGGGGTATTCTGATTTGGAAAAAGATTTAGGTTGCCCTGCTAATAACTTGATTAATGAAATTGGGTATTCAGAAAATTCATTCAGGGAAATGCTTAGGGATATAATTGATCATTGGCAGGAGATTATGGTCAATCTATTAGAGCAAGGCAAAATTAAAGGTGAAATTAGAAAAAATGTTGACACATCGGCAACAGCCATTTTTCTGATAAGTGCTTTTGAAGGGGTAAGAGGTATTAGAAAAGTATATAATAATGATAAAATATTAGACGAATATCTTATAGCTGTAAAAAGTTATATAGAGCAGTTAGCATAATTTTTTAATTAGATGAATGAAATGGAAGCAATTCGAATAACACTAGAACAAATATCAAATACAGCAATGCAATTAAACAATGACACTATAAAAGTTATTGTAGATCGACCTATAAGTCAAGGTGGTGGCGGTAATGGGTTAATGGGAGGTCAATACTTATTGACAGGTATTGGTGGCTGTTTTTGTAGTACATTTTTTGCTGCAGCACAATCCAGAAGTTTCGAAATTGAAGGATTTCAGGTTGATGTTATCGCAACTAAAAGCGAAGATTTACCCAAACGTTTTACAGATATACGCCTTGATGTATCTTATAAAAAATGCAGTGATCCAGTAGTTTTTAAAAAGTTACTCAAAATTGCAGAAATGGGTTGTATATCAATTAATACTATTAAAGAAGGGATGGGGTTTAAAGTACATCAAAAATAAAAGATGAAAAAGATTATTCATACCAGCACAATGTTTAAATGTAATATGATTAATCTCAATAATTTAAAATAAAGAGGATATGAAACTTATAGAAAAATTTAAAGATATTACAGACTATTTCTCTCCAAAAATAATTGGAGAAGTTAATGATACTTACGTTAAGCTCGCAAAAATAAAAGGTGATAAAGTACCCTGGCATAACCATGAGCATGAAGACGAACTCTTCTACATTATCGAAGGAAGCCTTCTTTTTGAAGTAGAAGGGCAAGACCCTTTTGTCATGAATCAAGGAGATTTGTTTATTGTAAAACGAGGTATTAATCATAGAGTTTCTTCGACAGAGGAATGTAAAATCATGCTAATAGAAAACAAAACGACAGCACATACAGGAAAAGTAAACTCCGAAATCACTAAAAATATTAAAGAACAACAACTAGAATCATGAAAAGTCTATTCTAAATTCAAAACTAATAGTATAAAATAATTTATGAATTACCTAAATGGCTCCAGAAATATGAAAAATGGATCATCTCTCCTGTTTTTATATTGATAGCTTAAGGGGGATTTTTAAATATGTTGAAGTTTTTAAACGAATAAAACAAGCAAAATTTAGTAGATTAGATGCTATCTTTTTTCTCCATTGTGTCTGATTATTGGATTAATAATAGCGCTAACAAAGTAATAAAGCAAGTGAATACCAAAGATAATTTTATGATGAATGGCTATGAAAGCCTAAATAATTACTGGGCAAGAACAAAATTAAATTTGCTGCAGAAACTAAAAGTACATACTGCTGCTATTTTAATTACCATATTTAAATTTATCATTAAACCTATCAGATTCGTATTGGGTAAAAACTTTAATTTACTCGCTAATATTGATGAGGATTTAGGTGAATTTGACATATTAGGAAATAAAAGAAAAGAAGAATTTGGACAACATTACCTTACGCAACCAGAAATAGACAAGTTTATAAATAGTGGTATTCATGGGCCATTTCGCGTATTAGACACTATAGAAGCCGAAAATCTTGCGAATGAAAGTGATGACCTATTTAGAAAACATTTTCACAAAACTACTCTATTTGGTGAAGATATTTTGAGCTCGTTAAAAGCATCTGGTGATTACTCTATTAATTATCTGGGGTTTTTTCAGGGATCAAAATACAAAAGGCTTTGGGATGTATTAGTACACCCTAAACTATCACAACCTCTTCAAAGTATTCTGGGTGATGATTTATTATGTTGGAGATCCCAGTTTTTTGAAAAAAAGCCAGACCAGGAAGGTACATTTTGGCATCAAACGGGTACATTTCGAGAATCTGATGAAAAGCCAAAATTAGAACCCACTCACCCTACACACCCTGCAATTGCGCAACTATCTGTATGGATTGCTCTACGGGATACCAATAAAGAGACAGGATGCCTACGTATGATAGAAGGCTCATTTCGGGATGGGCGTTTCGAAAGAATTGTAACGAATATCCAAGATGATTTATCTGGTTATCTAATGTCCCTGCCCTACTCAGAAATTATCAAAACCTTAAAAACAATTTGGTATACTACAGGTAATTTCAAGAAAGCACAACTAGTATTCGAAAAAATTAAAAAAAAAGTGCCATCTCTTTTTGAGAATGTTATTATTAGAGACCTGGAAATGAAAGCAGGTGAGGCAATTATTTTTACTTCTTTAAATACTCATGCGTCGTATGCAAATACTTCTAATGACCGTGTGCGTCTTGCTTTGGCAGGAAGATATACTCGATCAGATGTTCATATATTTAAACATGAATCTACTTCTGTATTACCAACCAAAAGTGGTGGTATTCCGTATAATGTACATAAAGAACCTTCTATCCCTGTATGTGGTAACCCTAAACATTCAAAAACTAATAATATTATAGCAGAATATCCCTCGTCCTGAAAGAAGTCAAAATTAACTAAAACTCGGTTCATGTAATCTTTTTTTATAATCAGAAGGTGTCATCCCTTTTATTTCCTTAAATTTTCTATTAAAATTAGAGAGGTTTTTAAAGCCACTCCGATAAGAAACTTCAGAAATAGTGATATCCAATTCTCTCGATATTAACCTGCATGCATTCTCAATTCGTACCTCGATCAAAAACTGAAAGAAGGTTTTATTGGTTCGTTGCTTAAAATATCGACAAAAAGCATTAGGTGTCATATTTGCTAGATCAGCAACCTCTTTTAGCGAAAAATCTCTATTAAACTCATTCATTACCACCTGAAAAACTTTAGCCATTCTTTTTCCTTCATTATCGGTATATGCTCTTTTTGAAATGAACGATGATATGGTTTTGATATTTGATGTTTTCAGTATTTTTAAGATCTTCAAAAAAATGGTAAAACGATCTAATTTTTCTTTTTTCTCAACAATTTTCAAAAACTGTTTTTTTAATTTTTCTTTTTTAGAAAACACCCTAATCCCATATACCGAATTTCTAAAAAACCCCGATAAATCATTAAACTCAGGAAGTTTAAAAAATAAATTCCCAAAGGATTCTTTGGTAAAAAAAAGAGAAATCATATACGACTTTATAGGAGAAGAAGCACTCTTTAATACGTGAGGAACATTACTCCCAAAAATCAAAATATCATTCGCTTTATAATCGGTGATCGTATCTCCAACAATTAAACTCCCTTCTCCCGATATTATGATCGATATCTGTATCTCCTCATGCTGATGAAATTTATCATAAAAGACAACTTCCTTATCTTCCTGAACAATTAAGGTGTCAGTCGAGGATTTCGGTATTTTAAAGGGTAACGCTTTCATTTCTAATTCATCTATGAATCAATATTAATCATAATTATGCATATATTAACAATAAAAGGTAATATAGTATCAGATATAGATAATTTCTCAATGTATCTTTCATCGCTTTCATAATATCTTTGAAAAAATTTAAATATGGCTATAGATTGGAAAGGTGTAATGCCTGCAGTGACTACAAAATTCACAAAAGACGATACACTAGACTTAGAAATGTTTGAAATTAATATCAATGCACAACTTAAAGCTGGAGTTCACGGAATTATACTGGGCGGGACCTTAGGCGAAGCAAGTACATTAAGTGATGACGAAAAAAGAATTTTGGTTAGAACCACTGTTGATATCGTTAAAAACAAAGTTCCGGTTATCATTAATATTGCAGAACAAACGACAAAAGGAGCGATTAAAGCTGCTAAAAAAGCAAAAGAAGATGGAGCTAGTGGTTTGATGATGCTCCCACCAATGCGATATAAAGCAGGAGATCGAGAAACTGTAGTGTATTTTAAAGAAGTAGCCAAAAGTACAGATCTGCCCATAATGATTTATAATAATCCTGTAGACTATAAGATAGAAGTTTCTTTGGATATGTTTGAAGAGCTATTAGTATTGAATAATATACAGGCCGTAAAAGAATCTACAAGAGATATTTCTAATATAACACGAATTAAAAATCGCTTTGGTGATAGATTAAAAATTCTAAGTGGAGTAGATACATTAGCTCTCGAAAGTTTACTGATGGGTGCAGATGGTTGGGTTGCAGGACTAGTAGATGCTTTTCCAGAAGAAACTGTAGCTATTTATGAACTTCAGAAAGCTGGTCGGATTAAAGAAGCTATAGCAATCTATCGTTGGTTTTTACCTTTGCTGGAGTTAGACATAAACCCTAAATTAGTACAAAATATAAAACTGGCAGAAGTAGCTACCGGAATCGGCACAGAGTATGTGCGCCCACCCAGGCTACCACTCGTTGGAGATGAACGTAAAAAAGTATTAGAAATTATTGAAACCGGCCTAAAAACAAGACCACAATTACCCAAATACAAAAACATTGAATTAATAGATTAGTCTTTAAAGTGATGTATCAAAAAATAATAAAGACAACATCATTCTTTCATTAGAAATTGATCTATTTTCACATTAAATCATTTTGAAACTATGATAACAGGCAAAAATTATATAGGAAATCAACTTTCGGCTATAGGAAGTAAAACCTACACGACTTTTAACCCTAAGTTGAATATTGAAAATGAACATACATTTTTTGAAGCTTCAGAAGAAGAAATCGAAAAAGCTGTATCATTAGCTTCAGAAGCTTTTGAAATTTTCAGAAAGGTTTCTGGCGCTAAAAAAGCAGAATTTTTAAATGCAATTGCTGATGAGATTCTGGCTTTAGATGATCTTCTAATAGAAACATACAGATCAGAGACTGGTTTACCAGAAGGAAGAGCAAAAGGTGAAAGAGGTAGAACCATAGGACAATTAAGAACTTTTGCTGATTTGGTAGCCGAAGGATCATGGGTAGAAGCTTCTATAGATACTGCCAATTTGGATCGCAGTCCTATTCCTAAGCAGGATATTCGTAAAATGCTCGTTCCTCTAGGACCTGTTGTTGTTTTTGGAGCAAGTAATTTTCCTCTAGCCTACTCTACAGCCGGAGGTGATACCGCCGCTGCATTTGCTGCAGGATGTCCTGTTATTGTAAAATCACACCCTATGCATGCAGGAACCGGAGAATTAGTATCTGCCGCAATTATCAAAGCAGCCACAAAAACAGGAATGCCAAATGGAGTATTTTCTAACCTAAATAGCTCAGGAATTGAAGTAGGTGTTCAATTAGTAGAACATCCTGCAGTAAAAGCTGTTGGTTTTACAGGAAGTATTAGAGGAGGTAGAGCTTTATTTGATTTAGCTTCAAAACGACCAGAGCCAATCCCGGTATTTGCAGAAATGGGAAGTATAAATCCTGTAGTCTTATTACCTGAAGCAACAATTACA
Source organism: Aquimarina sp. EL_43 (assembly GCF_943422735.1). Taxonomy (NCBI): domain Bacteria; kingdom Pseudomonadati; phylum Bacteroidota; class Flavobacteriia; order Flavobacteriales; family Flavobacteriaceae; genus Aquimarina; species Aquimarina sp. EL_43. Next base: position 1,032,260 of record NZ_CALSBR010000001.1, read on the forward strand.
AAAGGAGTTGATTTGGCTAAAACCTATGCAAAATCAATAACGCTAGGAGCTGGTCAGTTTTGCACAAATCCTGGCTTGCTTATAGGTGTTAAAGGAGAAGCCTTAACTAATTTTATAACGACACTTTCTGAAGAAATTGTAAAAATTGAACCTTCCTGTATGTTGCATCCCAACATTATTGGAAATTTTGAAAGAAACAAAACAAATGCATTACAACAAAATGGACTATCTGTCACCGCAGAGCTTGATAGTGATGTTGCTGTAAATTATGCAAGACAAACAGTTACTACAGTAGAAGGAAAAACATTTTTAGAAAACACAACCTTACATCAAGAAGTATTTGGGCCATTCTCTATGGTTGTGCAATGCCAGGATATCGAACAATTAGAAATCATAATTAATACCTTAGAAGGGCAACTCACAGGAACCATTATTGCAGAAAGTGAAGAAGCACTACAATACAATACAGTAATTGATGCATTACAAAACAGGGTAGGAAGAATCATATTTAATGGCGTTCCTACAGGGGTAGAAGTATGCCCATCTATGCTACATGGTGGTCCATATCCTGCATCAACAGATAGTAGGTTTACAGCAGTTGGTATTCATTCTATTAAACGATGGGTACGCCCATTTAGCTACCAAAGCTGGCCTAATAATTTATTACCTAACGAACTTAAAAATGAAAATCCTCTAGGGATTTCTAGACTAGTTAATGGTAAGCATACAGATTCTAAAATCTAATTTTTAGAATTAATATTAAAAAAATAATACTCGTTTAGCATGAAATTTTTTAAAATCATAGCAATTCTAACATTGTTTTTCTGTTTTAGCTGTAAAGAACAAAAACAGAAAGACCCATCGGCTTCATTACATCAAATTATTACAGAAATTGATGAAAGAGAAGGGTATGATGAAAAGGCATATCCTTTAGGTCTTTTTACCAAAGAGTATTTCAAAAAAGAAGCTGATTTTGCTCAAAAAAAGATAGAAGAACTAAATGGTATTGATGCTACATTACTTAAAGAAACTGATAAAATATCTCTTGAGTTATTAAAATTTACTTTACAAAGAACTGTTGATTTTTATGAGTTTGAAGCCTATCTCAATCCCTTATTATCTGATTCTGGATTTCATAGCAATCTCAATTATATGGTTAGGCCATTGGCCAATTACAAACAGGCTAAAAATTACCTAAATAAACTTAATGCAATACCCGAATTTGTTGATCAGCACTTTATAAACCTAAGAGAAGGTCTTGAAAAAGGAGTCTCTCAACCAAGAGTCATTTTTAAAGGATATGAATCAACATATAATGACCATATCGTTGATAGTGTTAAAAACAGTTATTTTTATTCTCCTTTTAAAAGCTTGCCAGAAATACTAACAAAGACTCAAAAGGATTCAATACGTAATGCAGCCGAAGAAGTAATTAAAAACAAGGTTATTCCTCAGTTTAAAAAAATAAAGACATTCTTTGAAACCGAATATTTACCTAAGACAAGAACTACTATTGGTGTATCTCAAACTCCAAATGGCGAAGCTTATTATCAAAACAGGATTAACTTTTATACTACAAGCACTACATATACTGCAGATGAGATTCATAATATCGGATTAAAAGAAGTTGCCAGAATAAAAGCGCAAATGGAGATCATCATAAAAGAGCTTAATTTTCAGGGTAGCTTTTCAGATTTTTTTAAATTTCTTCGTACCGATGAGCAATTCTATGCAAAAACACCAGATGAGTTACTTATGATTGCCCGAGATATGGCTAAGCGAGCAGATGAACAGCTACCTCGTTTTTTTAAAACATTACCCAGAAAACCATATGGGGTAGCCCCTGTACCAGATGCTATTGCTCCAAAATACACCAGTGGTCGATATGTAGGAACAGAAGCCAATAGTACCGATCCAGGATATTATTGGGTAAACACTTATGATTTACCAAGCAGAACACTATATACACTACCGTCGCTTACCGTACATGAAGCTGTACCCGGGCATCATTTGCAAGGTAGTTTAAACAATGAATTAGGAGATAGCATACCACAATTTAGAAAAGATCTATATCTATCTGCATATGGAGAAGGCTGGGGATTATATGCTGAGTTTCTGGCAGAAGAAATGGGAATGTATACTACTCCTTATGAGCAATTTGGGAAACTAACCTATGAAATGTGGCGAGCATGTCGCTTGGTAGTAGATACAGGAATCCATGCAAAAGGATGGACACGAGAACAAGTCATAGATTTTATGTCTTCGAATACAGCATTATCATTACATGAAATACATACAGAAACCGATCGATATATTTCATGGCCAGGCCAGGCTTTGTCTTATAAAATTGGTGAATTAAAAATTAGAGAATTGCGTAAAAAAGCTGAAACTGCATTGGGAAATAAATTTGATATCCGCGAATTTCATGAAGTCGTTCTTGAGCAAGGTACAGTTACGCTTTCAATTTTAGAAAATAGAATTAATACTTATATCGAAAAAACAAAAAATGGCTAGAACCACTTTTAAATGTATCGATGCTCATACCTGTGGAAACCCAGTAAGAGTAGTTACAACAGGTAGACCCGATCTAATTGGAAAAACGATGAGTGAAAAACGGCAACATTTTCTCACCACTTATGATTGGATAAGAAAAGGGCTAATGTATGAGCCTCGAGGACACGATATGATGAGTGGTAGTTTTTTATTCGAACCCCACCATCCCGATAATGATTTTTCTATTCTATTTATAGAAACCTCTGGGTGTCTTCCTATGTGTGGTCATGGCACTATTGGAACCATCACCATAGCTATAGAAGAAGGATTGATACAACCCAAAACTCCTGGAAAAATTAGAATGGAAGCTCCAGCAGGATTGGTAGAAATAGAATACCAACAAACCAATAAAAAAGTAGATTGGGTAAAACTCAAAAATGTAAAATCATATCTAGCTGCAGAAGGTTTAACTATAGAATGCCCAGAATTAGGTGAACTCGTTTTTGATGTTGCCTATGGTGGAAATTTTTATGCCATTGTAGATCCTCAAAAAAACTTTAGCGGGGTTCATGATTTTACAGCAAGTAAGTTAATCCAGTATTCTCAAGTGGTACGAGAACGTATTAACAAAAAATATCCTAATGCATTTATTCACCCAGAAAATGATACGATTAGAGATGTAAGCCATATGCTTTGGACAGGAGATCCTATCAATCCCGATTCGTCGGGTAGAAATGCTGTTTTTTATGGAGACAAAGCCATTGATCGTTCTCCCTGCGGAACAGGAACCTCTGCAAGAATAGCACAGTTATATGCCAAAGGAAAACTACAACAAGGAGAAGAATTCGTTCATGAAAGTTTTATCGGAAGTACATTCATAGGTAGAATCGAAGAAGAAACACAATTAGGTGACATAAAAGCCATTATCCCAAGTATTCAGGGCTGGGCAAAAGTTTATGGATACAATACTATCATTATTGATGATGAAGATGATCCATATGCACATGGTTTTCAGGTTATTTAGCCAACACTAAATAAGACGTAATAAAATACTAAGTAAACACAACAGAATATCACACTAAGCTTGTCTAAGTGTATTACAATTATGAGCAAAGAAGTTATTATCATAGGAGGCGGAATCATAGGATTATGTTCTGCATATTATTTACATAAAGAAGGGCATCATGTTACTGTAATTGATCAATCTGCTATGGATTCTGGTGCTTCTTACGTTAATGCAGGCTATCTTTCGCCAAGTCATATCATCCCTCTTGCAGCACCAGGTGTAATGAAAAAAGGATTAAAATGGATGTTTAACCCTACTAGCCCATTATTTATAAAACCCCGTCTCAATTCGGATTTCTTACGTTGGACATGGGCATTTAACAAATCTTGCTCGGTAAAAAATGTAAATCAAGGTATTGCTGCCATAAAAGATATCGCAGTATTAGGTCGAGATTTGTATTCTGAAATCAGATCTGATGAAAATTTTACGTTTCAGTTAGAAAAAAAAGGGCTTTTAATGGTCTGCCAAACCGAAAAAATGCTCGAAGAAGAAATTCATGTCGGCAAGATGGCAACCAAAGAAGGATTGCCCGTAAAAGAGCTTTCATTTGACGAATTAAAACAAATGGAACCCAATGTACAATTGCAAGCAAAAGGAGCTGTACTGTATGAATGTGATTGGCATACTACCCCGCAAACCTTTATGGATGAAATGAAAGCTTTTCTTGAAGCTTCTGGGGTAACGATTCGCAAAAATGAAAAGGTAGAAGATATTAGTATACAAAACAATAAAATTACTTCGATACGTACTAAGAATACATCATACACAGCAGATGAATTTGTACTAGCGGCAGGATCATGGTCAAATTTACTAAGCAAAAAACTAGGAATCAAACTGTTACTGGAAGCCGGAAAAGGATATCGTATTAATACTGAAAGAGATTTAGGAATAACCATGCCGGCTATACTAACTGAAGCTAAAATTGCAGTAACCCCAATGCAAGGATTTACCAGATTTGCCGGTACTATGGAAATAGCGGGTATTAACCATAAGATTAATAAGGTGAGGGTCGAAACTATCGCAAATGCCACGCAGCGATACTATCCCGATATTAAACTTTCTAATGCAGAGAAAGAAGCAGCTACATCTGGTCTTAGGCCGGTTTCTCCAGATGGGCTACCCTATATTGGTAAGTCTAGTACTTGCAACAATCTTACTATTGCTACCGGGCATGCTATGATGGGCTGGACTATGGGGACCTCTACAGGGAAACTGGTTTCAGAAATTATTTCTGATCAAAAACCTTCTTTGAGTTTAGAAGCTTATCATCCCGATCGTAAGTTTTAATCAAAGATGGTTCTATAGTCAAAGAAGGTCTCTATTTTTTATAAATAATAAGATCTTATTATCTATTGCATGAATGATTCGCGCCATTTATAATACGAGATATTAAACTACCATCTGTACCGTCAACTTTAACAAGATCATCCTTATTTCCTCCTTTTATTCTGGCAATATTAGAATCGGTAAGTTTGGTTACATTCATTTTTTTAAATTCTAGTTTTACTTTCTTATTCGTTTTCATGATGAGTTAATTTGAAATTTGTTATAATGTAAATGTAGCCAACAAACATTAATTGTTATATACATTTCTTATATGTTCTAGGTAAGATTTATAAATATGTAGTTGTTTTACCAAGCACGCCATTCTTGTAACCTATTCACTATCAAACTCTTTTATATACTCAGCAGGATTGCATCCATTTTGTTTATAAAAAGCCTTAACAAAAGACTGAATATTATTAAAGCCTACTTCTTTTGCCATAGATGTTATAGAATAGTGTCTAAATTTTTTATTACTTTTTATTTGTTGTATACAATATTCAATACGTAAATCATTAATATAGTTGGCAAAGTTTTTTTGTTTATCCATATTGATAATTCTGGATAAATATGTAGAATTTGTTTTTAGTTTTTTGGCAACTATAGCTAATGTTAAACCATTTTTTAAAAAAGTTTTATTTTTCTCAAACTCTTCTAAATTCTTTAAAATATCATCTCTTAATTCTGGTGCGATTTCAATATCTTTTGTTTTCTGCGTTTTCTTTTTATTTAGATGTTCTGCATTTAGAAGTTTTTCTTGGTATACTTTCTCATAGCTTTTCTTTCTTTTTTTGTAATAAAATAAATACCCCAGACTTATCAATACGATAGTTAATACACCAAAAATCCATAACTGGTTTATAGTTGTTCTACTGTGATTTTTAATACTATCTATTAATCGTTCTTTGTCTTTGATAAGTTGTACGTTATCATATTTTTTTACTATATCTATATTTAGCTTTTTATACTTTACAGAAAAACTACTATCTAGTTTTATCAATTTTTCCATGATTCTTAGCTGATTCGCTTTATCATTTTTCTTCTTATAATGATCTATAAGTAATGTAAATGCTTCTCTGGTTTCTAATATATAATTAGAAACGTGTACCGCAGAGTCGATTTTTTTAAAATACCCAATAGCCTCTTCTTCCTGTTTTAGTTCTAGTAGTGTTTTTCCTAAATATAAATAGGTAATAAGTATATTGGTATACGGAGTCTTTTTGGAAAGAGATAGAGACTTTTTTAAACTATCCTGTGCTATGTTATATTCTTTTCTATAATAACTATTGACTCCGTATGATGAAAGTAACTCAGAATAAAAATGTGGGATATCTCCTGATAGAGTCGATGTAATCCCTTTTTTCAAATAGAAATGTGCAGTATCATATTCTTTAAACAAATTATAACTATCCGACAGTTTACAGAGAGTAGCTATATAATGTGACCTAAATTTACCAATAGTATCCTGAGTCGATAGGAGGTCTAAATTTTTTTTATAGATTTCTAAAGATTCTTCATCTTTTCCTAAGATGGTCTTGAGTATTGCAATATTATGTGTTATAGCAATGATATGACCAATATTATTATTGATCTCTGCATGTTTTTTCGAAATTAAATAGGAAGTTAAAGCTTCATTATATCGTTCTAATTTTTGTAAAAGATAGCCTCTTAAAAGATAACCTCTTGCAGGGTAGAATTCATTTTTTACGACTTTGGTAACGGCAATCATAGAATCTGTGTATGCCAAAGCTGCTTTTGGATTATTTATATTCATTTCAAAGAATATTTGATATCCATTTGCTATCTCAATACTATCCTTGTCTTTCTTTGCTCTGGTAAGATATGTATTCGATATTTTTTTAACTAAAACAGAGTCTTTATAGTGTTTAATAAAAAGTGACCGTAATTCATCAAATGTTTTATGTGTTAATGAATCCGAAACTGAATATTGTTTTTCATTAATCCTGTTTTTCGTTATCATACTTACTCCTCTACCATGGAGAAAGGTGAAACTTATAAAAATTAAAACAATACTATAAATATTCTTCATTCTTATATTCAAAGTGAATAGTTAAAAATTCTTGACAAGATAAGGGATAACCATATAAATAGAGTATGATTTTAATAACAAATCATGAAACTTTCTTAAAAAAAACAAACCTTCTGATAAAAAGCATTTTGAAGCTAAAAACAATGGTTAAGATTTATAAATATACTGATCAAGATTTATAAATCCTAAGTTACTCTTGTTGTTATAGTGCAATTTCCACCTTTATCTTTGTTTCAAATAAGCCAGCAAGATCTACACAAAATTTGATATAAATAATCAAAAAAACATCCTCAATACAAAGCCTAAAAAACAAATTCTATTAACTATTTATCAAATTAAAACTAACTCATTCGTACTTATGAAAAAAATTATCTTTTTGGGTATACTACTATGCCTTACCCTAACCTCTTATGCGCAAAATATTCATATTCCTGATGCTAATTTTAAAAATGCTTTACTAGCATCATCAATAAATACCAATAATGATGCAAACATAAGTAAGCAAGAAGCAGAAAAAGCTTTATCCATAAAAGCTATAAATAAGAATATTCAAAATCTTACTGGAATAGAACATTTTATAAATTTAAAACACCTTACTATTCCTAAGAATAAGGTAACCTCTTTAAATCTAACAAAAAACACAAAATTACAATACTTGGATGTTGGTCAAAATCAGTTGACTAATTTAAATATATCGGGGTGTACACAATTAGAACGATTGGATGCAAATAGCAATCAATTAGCACAATTGGATGTATCTAAAAATGCGATATTATTTGAATTAAAAATATACAATAATAAATTTAAAAGAATTAATATTGATAGTAATACGAAATTATCAATACTTCATGCATGGACTAACCAATTAGAAGAATTAAATAGTACCAAAAACCTAAATCTAACTAGGTTATATGTGTGGGGAAATAAATTAACAAGCTTAGATGTTTCTAAAAACACAAAATTAGATGAATTAAATATAGGTAACAACTTACTAACCACCATAGACGCTTCTAAAAATACAATGCTTACTCATCTAGATGTAAGAGAAAGTCTGTTAACTAGTTTAAAACTGCCTGTAACTTCAACATTGAGACGTATAAACGTTGAGAAAAATAAACTAACGTCTATCAATCTTACCGGAAACTCAAATCTAGAAAGGTTAGATATAGGCTCTAATGCTTTAACAGAAATAGATCTTTCTAAAAATATCAACCTCGTTTATCTATATTGTTCAAAAAACAAGATAACTAAACTAGATGCCAGAAACTGTAAAATAGTTAACCTGGATGTTAGTGACAATAGTGAGTTAAAAACCATGTTTTTAACTCATCGATACCTAAGTAAATATATTAAGATCGATAAATGCCCAAAACTAGAATTTATTTGCTTACACAAATATTATTCTGATACTGCATACATACAAAATAGAGTTGATGCATTAGGTTATAATTGTGTTATTAGTAGTGACTGTAGCTTAGCTCCTACTTCTAAAATCATTAATTTTAATGACCCTAATTTTAAAGCTGGACTCGTATCAAAGTATGATATTGACGGTGATAATCAAATCTCTGTAGACGAAGCAGAAAAGGTAGGTGTTATCAATCTTGAAAATAAAAACATTAGTAATATAATTGGGATTGAATATTTTGTTAACTTAAGAGTTCTTCTTCTTAAAAACAATCAAATTTCTTCTGTAAACCTTAGTAAAAACAATAAACTAAACACCATAGATCTAGCCAATAATAAGCTAACCTCAATCGATCTTAGCAATAAGACTCTACTACGCTATCTTACTCTTGATAACAACCAATTATTGCAAATATCTCTAAACAGTAGTGTAGATTTACAAGTACTACGATTGTCTAATAACCAAATAACTACATTAGATATTACATCAAATACTAATTTAGAAACTGTGGATGTTAGTAGAAACTTAATATCCAAAATTGATATTAGAAATTGTAAATCTGTAAATAAGTTAAACATTAGCAACAATCCAAATCTAAGAGAAGCATATCTAACAGGAAATCATTCTTTTTACCAAAGTTACCAGCATTTCTCTGGGGTAGTTCATCATGCCAGACGTCTTTACTTAGATGGATGCCCAAAACTAAATTTTGTTTGTGTTAATTCGGTATCTTTTTTAAACGAGATTAACAACTATATAAGATTTACATTGGGGTACTCTAAATGTAACGTTAATACTAGTTGTAAACCTACCAAAACAAGTGCCTTTGATAATCACTTTATACTTTCGCCAAATCCGGCAAGTAACTATTTAGCAATAACTCCTAAAGACCCTTTAACTACTGGTAATGCTACTGTAACTATACTAAGGCTTTCTGGAGAAATTGTAAAAAAAGTAGTTGTTAAATTTATCGTTGATCCTAGAGACGAACTTATAAAAGAAGATCCTTTTGCTGCTCCAATTCCAAAAGGCACAAATGATATATTAATGGGTCTTAATTCTGTTTTGATTGATGTTACTGGATTACCTGTTGGCCAATATATTCTTCATCTTCAATCTAGTAAAGGGTTATTAACAACTAAATTTATTAAAAACTAAATCTCTATACTACTTAAAGAAAAGAGGTTGTGTTATTCGCTATTATTTGTAAATGATCAGGGAAATAGGTTGAGTTAGAAGTACAAAACACCTGTCATAAAATGAAGAATACATATTCACAACCTTTTTTTCTACAGATAGTATAGCCTATCTTTCTTATATAAAACATTGTTAAACGAACAGACCTCACAAGCCATAGTATAAGCTTGTGAGGTCTATTTTTATTTTAAGAAGTACCAAATTTATAAAATGCCCGTTTGCTTTTTATAAAAAGCATCTTGCTGTTTTTTCATCATTTCTCGGGCAATCTTTTTCTTATATGCATATAATTCCTCTTCTTCAGAAAGATCACCATATACTCTATCATTAATCGTATGATCTGTCTCTAATAGTACTTTTCGCTGATCTTCTTTCTGAGCAACCCATGTTTTTATTTCACCTTCTACATCTTCTAATTTAAAGTCATACTCTCCTTTTGGAGAGAATAATTTTGCGAAAATAGGTGAGGTTTCTATAGCAAGAAATAATAAAAAGATAAAAAATGAAGGTAACCAGGGTAACTCATTTAAAGCATTTACTCGAGCCATTAATCCATCAAAATTATCAATAATAGGTTGAGATGTTGTCACTTGATTATCATACTCGGCAGTCAATTCTGTTTTTTGAATTTCTAATGCAGCTATTTTCTCTGCATTCGCTTTTTTCAATTGGGCTAATTCTGCCAAAGCTGCATCATGTTTCTCGCGTTTTTCTTTATATACAGGTCCTTTTCCAATAATCTCTGTACCTTTTCTTCCTTCTGCCTCAGCAATATAAGTTTCATAAAGATCGTTAACCTCGGTTTCTTTGGTTGTTACTTCCTGTTTAAGTGTATTAATATCAGAATCAATTGTAGCAATAGCCGGGGTATATTGTGTTGCGATTTGCTCTTTATTCGCTAAAGTAAAATCATTCTTTTGCTCGAGTAAAACTCGATCAATTTCTTTCTCAAAAATCTTTAATTCTAAAGGTTTAGAAATGACAACTGCAATAATTATGGCCAAAATAATTCTTGGTGAAGCTTGTAGGAGTTCATCCATAAAATTATCCTTCTTCTTAATAGTGGATACAATAAACCGATCCAGATTAAAGATCAGTAACCCCCAGATTAAACCAAAGAAGATAGCAGTAAAATAAGTATCAAATACGGTATATAGGGCATAACTGGCAGCAATAAAAGCCATTACTGCTGTAAAGAAAACTGTTGCCCCAATACCAGCATATTTATTCTGTTCTCCATCAGAACTATCTGCTAATATATCGGCATCTGCGCCGGAGCATAAAATAAAAAAACGTTTTAACATCATCTAAGGGTTTTTTGATTGATAATAAGTATAACGCTGGTTTATAGCGATATGTTGCATAAAAAAACTCCCTGTAGGGAGTTTTCGTTCTTAAAACTATCGGAAAACTGGATACGTTAATTATTCTCTTTTTGTTGTTTTTCCCGAGCTTTTTGTTGTTCTTTTCTAACTTCTTGTATACGTTTTCTCGCTTCTTTTCTCTCTTTAATAGCCTCTTTTCTTACCACATCACGAGCTCTTTTCGCGTCGTCCATAGCTTTTCTGCGGGCTTTTTCTGCCTGTTTTCTTGATTTCTCTGCATTATCTCTCGCCATAGCTCTTACTTTCTCGGCTTGCTCCATAACTTGTTTTGCTTCTGCTCTACTCATTTTTGCATGAATCATTGCTTGTTTCTCGGCTTCAAATCTTGCTCTTTCAGCATTTCTCATGGCTTCTTCTCTAATCTTATAAGATTGCTCCCGGGCTCTATTCGATTCTTCCATAGCAATTAACCTGTCTTTCTCTGCTCGTTCCATCGCTATAGCTCTTGCTTGTTCTGCTTTATATCTTGATGCTTCTGCTCTCTCTATTGCCAAGTCAGCTATTTCTTCTTTTACTTGCTCTGCTTCATATCTTACCTCCTCTGCTCGTTCAATAGCGATAGCTTTATCTATTTCTGCCAGTTCTGCGAGTTCAGTTTTTTCTCTTTCTACTTCTTCCTTTATAAGTTCTGCTTCTCTTTCAAGTTCTTCAAGTTCTGCCCGAGAATAAGAAGGTGCTTTCGGAAGCTTTGACACTTTTGGCGCCTTAAGCGGTTTTGGAGGCTTTGGAGCTTTTAATTTTTTATGTGCTTTAGGAGAAGGCGGAGGTCCAGGAACGACACTCGTTTTCATTTTTGGTGGTGCTGGAGGTGAAGGTGGAATAAGATCATGCCCATCTGGATTAGCTTTATATAACCTTGTTTTTCGGTATACCTTATTGAGTTTTTTGAGAAACTTATCATTCGTGTTTTCTAGTTTGACACTAAATTGAAACTCTGTTAACTCATGGTCTTTCCACTGTTTTGTAGCATTATCAATAACGGCAGCCACACCAGATAAATCAGTGGTAATTCCATTAATGTTAATTTGCTCTCCACTAACTCTGATTTTCATTTTTTTATCAGGGTGAGTTGGTGCTACGGTAGTGCTGATTGTAGTACTTTTTTGTTGAGCTACCATCTTATTGTTAAACAAAAGAATACATCCTAAAAGGATAGGTAGAAACAGCAACAATCGAGTTGTTGCTTTAGTTTTAGAAAATTGTTGTGACATCATAACGATTCGTTTTTTGGTTAATGAATAATTGATAGGGCTCGCTAATACAGCTTGATGAGAACTGTTTGGATAATTAACGAGTAGGTCCATATATTGATGTATTGAAAACTGTTGCTTCAATACTTTTTGATCTGCAAGAAATTCATGATTTAACTTAATTGATTTTTTTAACCAAAACCATATTGGATTGAACCAAAAAATCACTTGAAAAATCTCTACAAACAGAATATCTAAAGTATGTCTTTGTTGTACATGAGTTTTCTCATGTAATAATACTTCTTGCGGAATAGCTTTTTTCTGAAATTCTTTTTTAGGAACAAATATGTAATGCAAAAATGTATGCGGAATAATAGAATTCGTGAGTAGCACATTAATATGTGAGGACTCTTTCAGGTTTTCATTTCTTCTTACCTTCTTAATCAAATGGTATATATTTTTTATAAATCTAATTGCAAAAATCAAAACACCTATACCATAAACGATCCATATAATTGTCGAAAAATAGTCTGAAGACGTGGCTTCTACCTGTACATTATCTGATAGGATTAGATGATTTACAGGTTGTTGAATATTTTCTTGATTAAGTACTGTATCTGTTTCATAAGTAATAGTAACCAGAGGGATCGTGTATGCAAAAATCAAGCTAAAAAGAAGGTAAAACCTTTTAAAATGATGCATATTCTCTCGTTCTAAAAATAGCCTGTAAAAAGACCATAATAGCACCAAACAAAGAGATGACTTTATTATATATATAATCATTGCTTTTGTTTTTGGATTTGTTTATCTACTATCTTTTTAAGTTCTTCTAATTCTGTAGTAGATAAGTTGGTTTCTGATGTGAAAAATGATGCAAACTGTGAAGCCGAATCGTTAAAAAAATTCTTAATCAGTCCATTTACATGTTTAGAAAAATAATCTGTCTTTTTTACTAATGGATAATATTCTCTTGATTTTCCATATAGCGTATAATTCACAAAACCTTTATCAATCATTCTTTTCAATAGTGTAGCTACAGTAGTAGTTGCAGGTTTAGGTTCTGGAAAAGAATCTAATAAATCCTTCATAAAGGCTTTCTCCAATTTCCAGAGATATTGCATTAATTGTTCTTCCGTTTTTGATAATTGCATTGTTCTACATTATTAGAATTAACTCTACAAATGTAGAGTAAAAATTTAAAACTACAAAAAAAACACGCTATAAAGTATCATTATAACATTTATTTCACATTAAAAATGTTGTTATAAAACGGGGAAATTTTAACTTTATAACATTAACCATTTAAATACATACACAATGAAAAAAGTACTATCTTCATTGGTGATACTCTGTATCACCATGTGCTTGCATGCACAACACAATTACGACAATCAGAACACCATTTACAGCTTAAGTGGTAATGTAGGAGTAGGAGTCACCAATCCGGCAGCCAAACTACATATCAACGGAGACATAAGAGGAAACCTTGCAGGAGGAGCACTGCGTATTAACGGAACTTATGGATACATAGATGTTGGTCCTCTTAACAGCGGATGGGCGCATATCTATACCGATATGCCAAAGTTTATCTTTAATAAAGATGTATACACTATTACAAATGCATTTTCTTCTTACAATAATGACCTCATCTTAAAAACCAAAGGAACTGAACGTTTAAGAATTAAAGATGAAAACGGATATATGGGAATCGGTATTTCTAATCCTCAAACTAGACTCCATATTAATGGAAGTATTAGAGGAAATCTTGCAGGAGGAGCATTACGAGTTAACGGAACTTATGGATACATCGATATTGGCCCTCTTAACAGTAGTTGGGCACATATCTACACCGATATGCCAAAGTTTATCTTTAACAAAGATGTATATACAACTACAAATGCGTTTTCTTCTTACAACAATGATCTAATCCTAAAAACCAAAGGAGTCGAACGTTTAAGAATTATTGATACCGATGGCACTGTTGGTATAGGAACCACTAACACAAGAGGTTATAAACTTGCTGTAAATGGTAATATCAGAGCCAAAGAAGTTGTAGTAGAAGCTTCACCATGGCCTGACTATGTGTTTCGTTCTGACTACAAATTACCCTCGCTAAATGAAGTCAAAAAACATATTAAAACTCAAGGACATCTTCCTAATATACCGAGCGAAAAAGAAGTTTTAGAAAATGGTATTCAAATAGGAAGCATGCATGCAAAATTACTCGAAAAGATAGAGGAATTAATGCTTTACACAATTCAACAGGATGAAGAACTGAAAACTTTAAGAAAAACGATATCTACTCTTCAAAATAAAGTCGAAAATCTCAGTAAATAAAAAATTCATTCAATAACTCTTAAAACCAAAACGATGAAAAAATTATCAAGTTTAATTCTATGCATTGTAGCTGTACTTAACCTTACAGCACAGGATGAGACTATTAATGGCAAACTTACTGTGACCAAACAAATCAAATGGGGAAGCACAGGAGCCATTATAAATACAGACCAGGGCGCTTCTGTTGAACTAAGAGGTAATGGAGTTCCTTATTTTGATTTCTCTAATGATCCTATTACCGATTATGATATGAGGTTAATCCTTAGAAATAACAATTTACTTTCTATTGAAGGTGGCGATGTTAAAATGAGCAATAAACTATCTACAGGTCAGAGCATTAGTTGGGGAAATACAGGAGCTATTATAAATACAGATCAGGGAGCTTCTATCGAACTAAGAGGTAATGGAGTTCCTTACTTAGATTTCTCTAATGACCCTAACACCGATTATGATATGAGGCTTATTTTAAGAGATAATAACACTCTTGGAGTTTCTGGAGGAAATTTAGCCATTGACGGAATCACAAAAACCAAAGAAGTCATAGTAAAACCAAATGTTTGGTCAGATTTTGTATTCGAACCTGATTATAGGTTACCAAGTTTAGAAGAGGTTGAACAGCATATAAAAACGAACGGACACCTAAAAAATATTCCTTCAGAAAAAGAAGTATTAAAAAAAGGGATTTCGATAGGAGAAATGAATGCTAAGCTTCTTCAGAAAGTAGAAGAATTAACACTATACACCATTCAACAAGAAAAAGAAATCAAAAGATTAAAATCTATTGAGGACAGATTAGATCAGCTTGAAAAGCTAATAGAATCTAAAAAATAAAAGTCTAATTAAACTAAATGAAATTATGAAAAACTGGATTTTTATTTTGATTCTTGTTTGTACAGGATTAGCTACAAAAGCACAGATCACTGAAGCTCCCAATGGAAATGTTGGCATTGGTACTACAACTCCATCTTCTAAATTACATGTAAATGGAGATGTGAAAATGAATATTGGCGAAGGATTTAGATTATTCGGAGATACTGAATACTTTGGACAATATCTTGATGCTATCATTTTTGAAATGCAGGATGGCAACTCTTCAGGCGGAGCGACCGATGGAGGGTTTGTTTTTAGAGGATATACTCCAACCGATCAAATAGCCAAAGAATGGATGACCATAAAAAGTGGTGGTAAAGTTGGAATAGGAACTTCTGCCCCAGCATCAAAACTACATGTAAATGGTGACTTAAAAATGAATATTGGTGAAGGATTTAGGTTATTCGGAGATACTGAATACTTTGGACAATACCTCGATGCTATCATCTTTGAAATGCAAGATAGTAATTCTTCAAACGGAGGAACTGATGGAGGGTTTGTTTTTAGAGGATATACTCCAACCGATCAAATAGCCAAAGAATGGATGACCATAAAAAGTGGTGGTAAAGTTGGAATAGGAACTTCAAATACTGGATCGCATAGATTAGCTGTAGAAGGATCCATAGGAGCAAGAGAAGTAGTTGTCGAAGCAGCGACTTGGTCTGATTTTGTTTTCTATGACGATTACAAATTGCCCACTCTTCAAGAAGTTGAAAATCATATCAACCAAAAGGGACACTTACAGGATATTCCCAGTGCTTCGGAAGTACAAGAAAATGGAATTTTCTTAGGAGAAATGGATGCTAAGCTTCTTCAAAAAATAGAAGAACTTACCTTATATATCATCCAAATGAATAAGAGAATAGAGCTGTTAGAAAAGGAAAACCAACTACTAAAAAAATAACATGAAAACATTTATAAAAAACCTAATAGTAGTAATAGCATTATTAGCTATTTCGAAAATACAAGCGCAAACATTCTGTTTTACCCCATCAGAAAGTTTTAATCAAGACGCATACGCATCTGCTTTAAGAAGTGCGGCAGTTGCAGATTCTTATTGCTTACGTATCTACGTTCATGTCATTAGAAGAAGTAATGGTACTGGAGGTCAAAGTGTTGCTCAAACCAATCAGGCAATTGATATCTTAAATCAGGATTTTAACCCTCATGGGGTTTCATTTGATTGGGACAATGTTATTAACTATATAGATAATGATAGCTATTATAGTAATCCAACTACAACTATTTATACCGTAAACAATCATTCTGATGGTATCGATGTATATATATTTGATGATGCTTCTAGTGCTGGTGGTAGAGCAAATGGTGTTGGAGAATCTTCAGAATTCTGGGTATCCGGAAGTTATTGGAAAGCTCCTTTTGGATCATTAGTAAGGTCTAGTGTTATCTCGCATGAGATGGGGCATGTATTGTTTTTATGGCATACTCATCATGGGACTGTGAATGAAGGAGGAAGTGATACCGGACAATGTGCCGAATTGGTAAACGGATCTAACAGTACAACGTGTGGAGATTATGTAGCTGATACTCCTGCAGATCCTCATCTTAGATTTAATGTAAACCATCCCGCTTGTACCTGGACTTCTAGTGGTACTGACGCCAATGGGGACAGTTATAATCCTGATGAGCGAATCATTATGGCTTATACGCATCCTGATTGTATGAGTCTTTTTACTGCAGGTCAAGGGCAACGTATGCGTAATGCAATTGCAACATTAACCCATCTTAAAAATGCTGTCGTAAGTTGTGGTAATAGTTGTCCAGAAAATTTAACGGTTACTCAAAACGTTCCATCTGGAGCTACAGATATTCAAAAAGCTACAAATACTTTGACTGCTACCAATACAATTGCCAATGGAGCAACTGCAACATATACTGGTGGTCAAAAATTAGTGCTTAAATCTGGTTTCAGAGCTCAAAACGGATCTCATTTTACTGCAAAAATAGAAGATTGTAATGTTAATAGAACAGAAATAGCAACACTTCCTGAAAAAGAAGTAGTTCTGGAGAATACTCAAATTTCTTCTGCTATAGGAAACAAAACTTTATTTAAGTTGCATCCTAATCCGGCAGATAGAACATTTACTATTTCATTAAATGGTGTGCTACCAAAGGAAGGGGTTTCTATTAAAGTTTATAATACAATGGGAGTACTGCAAGTACGCAAAAAAGTACTGTCGAAAAACTCAGAAATTAATGTAGATTTATTACCAGAAGGGCTTTATTATGTTATTATTGATGACAATCAAGGTAAAAAACATTCTAAAAAATTACTGATCAAACGATAACTAATTTATTTTATTTCTACATAAAAAAGCGGGTGTGCAGTATATAACTGACGCCCGCTTTATGTTTCCCATTTACAATCAGGTTTATTAGGTTATTTCTTTACAATGGTATGTATTTCTGAAGTTCCTTTGGATGTTATTTTCACGAAATAGTTTCCTTTTTCAGTTATTGTTCTTCCAAAAGGAAGTACTCCAGGGTTTCTATCATAGTTTTTGTGATAAATACGTCTTCCTAACAGATCATATACACTCATAGTAAACCTTTCTTTTCCTAATTTGGTTAGGTCAATATTAGTCATTTCGGTAAATGAGTTAGGATATACTTTAACCAGATTTTCTGCTTTTTCTGGACCTGCTGGTGCTGGTCTTTTGGTCAACAATCCCTGACCTGCATTAGTGTTATATGCATAATCCAATATAGTATACGATAATCCATCGTTTGCTACAGTAGCATAAAACCATCCGTAATGTGTATTACCACTAATTTTAAAGGTAAATCCTATATAACCAGATTTACCATTCCAATTCGTATATGAAGAAGAACTTACTATGTAACTATGAGATTCTGCAACAAAATTACTAGAAGCTCCAACTTCTACTCCTTCACCAAGTATGGTTACATTTTTGCTACTACCTTCGCATACAACATCTTTATTATAAGTAACCAATCGTACCGAATTATTGGTGTACCATGCTCCATAATCGCTGTTGTCTCCAACTTCTATTCTAAAGAAATCCCAGGTACTTGAGGAGCTTACAGTGATATCATTTATATCTACATAAACCACTCCGTCATTACTAGCACAAGGAGTACACGATCCACCACAATCTACTCCGGTTTCATCTCCGTTCTGAATACCATCTGTACAGGTAGGATCTGATCCTCCTGTTCCTACGGTAATCGTATAATCTTCTACCTCTCCGTAGCTAAAAGATTCACATGCTGTTGGGATACCATTGTATTTCATAGATACTCTCATTCTGGTATTCCCGTTTTTGGCGCTAGATGGGATTGTAAAACTACCACTTACTGGTGTGTCTTTTGAAGCAGCTTTACTCCATACCTGTTCGTCTGCATCAGCAAAATCTCCATCCTGGTTATAATCTATCCACACACTATATCCTTCAGAATATACGGTTCCTGACCAGGTTGGGGTAATGGTAATGGTATTAGAAGCTCCTTTAGATAATGTAGTAGATACCGAAGTGTAATCTCCATATCCTCCTGTAGAACCTGTAGAGGAGTTATCAATTGTTCCTAATTGTACTCTACTGATATATTCGTCTGATACACTTTTTCCGTTAGAATCACAGTATGTTATCGGTGTACTACAAGGCTCACATGATCCACCACAATCTACTCCCGTCTCATCTCCATTTTGGATACCATCATTACAGGTAGGGGTTGCTCCTAATTCTTTACTTCCTGCCTTAATAGTACCATAAGGCTCTGTACTATATGCATAATCTAATAATGAATATGAGTTTCCGCTAGCATTTACCTGAAATCGAAGCCAACCGTGGTATTCTTTAGCATTTTTAATAAATCTAAATCCTGCATACCCAGTTTGCCCATCCCAATTGGTATATGAATTTGTTCTAATCTCATGTAAATCAGGATATGCTCCTCCATCTACCCAATTACTAGTAGTACTAATTGGTGTATCTGCTGGTAAATTTGCAACCCTTTTTGTACTTCCTACAGTAATCATTGCAGCTTTATAGGTTTCGAATTGTAACGCAGGTTGACCACTTGGGTGCCCAGAAGCATTGTAAAATAATCCTCCGTAATTTGTTCCTCCACCCAAGGATGGAATATTAGCATCTGTAAATGGTTTCCATACCGTAGTGGCATCAACTGTAAGATCACTATTATCTACATAAACTACTTTAAAAGGATCATAAAATGAGAAGTTAAATATTACTTTATCAGAATTTAATGTACTTGTTCCACCTGAAATAATCGCATTTTTAAGAGTGATTGTACCTGAAGCATTATCAGCAGATCCATGATTATTAGTAGTCCCACTGTATTTTACCCTTAATTTCTTATTGTTTATTACCGTTATACTAGTTGAAAATCCTTGAGGAAGGCTTGACGTAAAATGCGTTCCTTGTGTTAATGTTCCAGAACTTAATGAAAAAGTACCCCCTTGTATATCTATATCATAAGAATCACCTACTAAGGTTCCATTATTAGATAATGATTCTTCAACCGTATTATTATTTACCACTAATGAAGCCCCAGTAAGATTTACCCCTGTAGCTGTCAGGTTAGCTGGTTGCCATAATGGTTTTCTTGTTGGGTGTTGTAATGCCGCGAGCATTCTGTCAATCTGTCCTTGTGTATACATTTTTGCACAACCTGCTGCTGCATCATACCCCATATAATTTTCATAGTTAATCAAATTTCCACAATCACTGGCTCCGACAACGCATCCATCGTCCCCAGAATCCGTATCTTCTTTTGGTGTATCACTAACATAATCTCCATTAGGGTCATCACATCCACCTTCAAAAGTATGTATTAAATTAAGCCAATGCCCAAACTCATGTGTAAATACAGATGCAAACTCTTTATTAGTATTACCATGTAAATATTGTCCGTTATAAACTACTCTTGCAATATTTGCATCAGACATTGTTGTATTTGGATACCATGCTACCCCAGAATTGTTCGAAACTCCATCACCATACAAATCACCTGTGATATACACATTCATATATTTATAATTGTCCCATCCATCTGAAGCAACAACAGGACTACTATAATTTCCCATTCCAGAAGCTACAGGATGAATAATTACTCCATTGGTACTACCTCCATCAGGATCAATTTTAGCCAATGCAAATCGTATACTTAGTGTTGATTTACGACCGTCAAAAACGGGGTCAATTGAATTAAAATCATCATTGAGTCCGTTAAAATCTTTATTTAACGCATCAAGAGCTCCTTTTATCTTATCATAATCAACGGTCTTCCCATGTTGAGTAGTACCATATACATGAACCACTACAGGTATAGTATACGTTTCTGCTGCTTTTTGAGAAAAAGCTTTACTCTGAACATAATTTTTGGTAAACTTATTGAAGTTTTCATATTCGGCTTTTGCTTTAGGATTTGCCGAAAAAATATACGCATTGGCATTACTTGCCTCACATCTTTTTGCATCTACTGGTTGCTGCGCCAGAAGAGACGAAACATAGGTAAATAGCATAGCTGCTAAAATAATAATTTTAGTTTTCATAATCGTATTGATTTTGTGTTATAGTTAATTACGAAAATTAAAACTATTGAAGCATTTAGGGTTATACTATTATAACCAAACACTATACTATGTTATCTGTTTCACACTATTTTAACATTTATACTGTCAAAAATACAAGGATAAAGCATAATCACTGTTGATTTTTAACAAAAAAAAGAATGTAAATAGGCACCCAATAATAAAGGTGCCTATTTGTTTTATTAGCTTGCTAATTATTGATAAACTGAATCTAATTTGTAATAAATCATTGTGAAATAACCGAGCTATTACCATTTCCTTCTTGAATTATCGTTACCGATAACGAAGTACCTTCTTGAGAAGCAGTTAAGCTATTAGCATCGCCAATTTGTTTTGTATTAAGAGTATTAGAATTTCCGATCTGAGTAGCATATGTAGTATTAAATGATCCATCCTGAGCAGAAATTACTCCATTCTCTTTTCCTTGTTGTAATTGGGATAAGAAATTTTGTTCACCATCTTGAGTGGCAATAGCACTGTTAAAGTGTCCCCCATCCAGAGTTTGCTCTACAGTATTAAAAAAACCATTTTGTGTACTCGTCATTTCATGAGCACCTCCCCAATTATTAGCAGTAGCTATGACACTATTTCCTTCTCCTTTCTGGGTTTGGGTGCTCCTAATACCATCTCCTTCTATTAGCACTTCACCCCTATTAAAAGCCCCTTCTTGATATTGCTCAACGTTGGATTCATACTCACCATATACGGTAGCAGTAGACTTGTTATAATTTCCCGTTTGTCGTTGGGATACGGTAGTGTTAAAACTATAAACAATAGTAGTAGAAGCATCATTTCCTATACCTTCTTGCCTTTGATTCACATAGCTTCTAATCTCCAGATTTGCATAAACATAATTACTTTCTCCTACCTGATTCTGAGAAATACTGCCTGGGATTGCACCTCCTTCAGGCATTCCATCATTAAAAGCCTGTGCTATATTTCCTATCCCATTCTGATGTTGACGAATAACCGTGGGTTTTGTATTTCCTTGATAAGCAAAAGCTTGATTAAATTCTCCCGTTTGGCTTTGCTCAATACGGTATATATTATATTGGATTGCAGTGGCTGTATTGTAATTACCATTTTGAAACTGAGTGATTTTACGTTCTCCAAAACTGAAACTCGAAGATGGGTGATTGGCAATCAATGTATTTCCTAATCCAATTTGTTCTTGAAAAATACTATTTTGACTAAAATCTTCTTCTTGAGTTGCTATAGCACTATTATTCTCTCCATATTGGTACTGCTCAATACTATTTTGACCAAAACCTTCTTTTTGAGTTGCTATAGCATTATTTAATATCCCTTGTTGATCTTGTATAATCTGGCCACCTTCAGTTTGAGATTGATTTGCCTGTGCTATATTATAGTTTCCATTCTGGGATTGAGTAATAGTACTGTTTACACCATATCCATTTTTTCCTATAGATGCGATCACCATGTTATTATTCCCTATCTGTATTTGTTCGATTCTACTTTCTGAAGAATAACTACCTATTTCTGCTTCTGCATTATTTGATACCCCTAATTGATTTTGATACACTTCATTAAAGTCTCCTTGCTCAATAGCATATGCCTTATTTTGATCGCCGGTTTGGATTTGACGAATAATACCATTACCCATTATTTCATTTTCTATACCTTGCTCTACTCTTGCACTATTATAATTACCATCCTGAACTATTGTTAAAGTATTGTTTACTCCTTTTTGGGAAATTTCTGTTTCATTTCCTTTTCCTGTTTGATCGACATCTATAACATTGTTTTGAGCAAAAGTGAATGCTACACTTAATAAAGCCGAAAAACCTAATATTGTTTTTTTCATCGTACTATTTTTTAATATTAAAAATTGATTTTAAGAATCTGTATTAATCAAATCAATGTTTACGATAAAACTTTAAAAATAGAAGTTAAGGGGATTTTGTTACCTTAAATTTACGATTAAAAAAAAGTAGAAAAAACAGATATTTTATGTTTTCGACAAAAGGTGTTAAAACATGAAGGTTATAATTTTTACGTAAGTTATTTCATTCATTATCATTAACTTACAAAATATCAAAGATTACATAATTTGGATTTAACAGGACCTTCTTTTACACGTTAGGGATAGTAGTGGCATCCTTTTTTGTTATCCTTAAATCTCTAAAAAAAACACTCTAGTGATTACAAAAAAGATATAACGAATAGCCCGACCCTGATTAAAAACCAGGGTAACGCCATCATTATTTTAATATATGCAAGAACCTTACTTACTTAGTTCTGTAAAATATTTATAGAAATATGGAATCGTTTCTATTCCTTTTAGGTAATTCCATACTCCAAAATGTTCATTAGGAGAATGTATTGCATCACTATCTAAGCCAAATCCCATTAGGATTGTTTTACTTTTTAATTCTTTTTCGAATAAAGAAACAATAGGAATACTACCCCCGCTACGTTGTGGTATTGGTGTTTTACCAAAGGTATCCTGATATGCTTTACTAGCTGCTTTATATCCAGTGTTATCTATTGGGGTTACATATCCTTGCCCACCATGATGCGGAGTTACTTTTACTGTTACTGCGTCTGGTGCTATGTTTTCAAAATGATTTTTAAACAATTCTGTAATTTCTTCCCAATCTTGATTAGGAACCAAACGCATAGAAATTTTGGCATAGGCTTTACTGGCAATTACTGTCTTTGCTCCTTCTCCTGTATAGCCACCCCAGATTCCGTTTACATCTAATGTAGGTCGAATAGAATTGCGTTCATTGGTTGTATATCCTTCTTCTCCATACACTGCATTGATATCTAATGATTTTTTATAGGCATCAAGAGAAAAAGGTGCTTTTGCCATTTCGGCTCTTTCTTCTGTAGAAAGATTTTCGACTTTATCATAAAAGCCAGGAATGGTAATATGATTATTTTCATCATGCAAAGAAGCAATCATTTTGGTTAATATATTGATTGGATTTGCTACTGCGCCACCATATAAACCACTATGTAAATCTCTATTGGGTCCTGTTACTTCGACTTCGACATAACTTAACCCTCTTAATCCGGTAGTAATAGAAGGAACATCTTTGGCGATCATTCCTGTATCACTAATTAAGATTACATCATTAGCTAGTTTATCCTGATTACGTTCTACAAACCAACTTAAACTTTTACTTCCTACTTCTTCTTCTCCTTCGATCATAAATTTTACATTACACGGCAACTGATTCGTCTTGGTCATAATTTCTAATGCCTTTACGTGCATATACATCTGCCCTTTATCATCACAAGATCCTCTGGCAAAAATGGCTCCCTCGGGATGGATCTCTGTCTTTTTAATTACAGGTTCGAAAGGAGGACTATCCCATAAATCTATCGGGTCTGGTGGTTGTACATCATAATGCCCATAAACCAATACTGTCGGAAGGTTTTTATCTATAATTTTTTCTCCATACACTATCGGATATCCAGGAGTTTCGCATATTTCTACAGCATCACATCCAGCATCTTTAAGGCTTTTGCTAATTTCTGATGCTGTTTTGATCACATCATCTTTATATGCTGTATCTGCACTAACAGATGGAATTTTAAGTAGCTCGAAAAGCTCATTTATAAATCGATCTTTATGTTCTTGAACGTAAGATTGTATGTTTTGCATGAATCTGAGTTTATTTTCGCCTAAAAGTAGTAAAAATGAAGTAAATTAGTTGTTCTCTATTTAAGTATATCTGCTAATATGAATGCATTTTTGAAGCTTCCCTTTTTATTTTCTGAAAATCGCCTTCTGAAAGACTTAAAACATTGTCAATCCTATTCTTTTACTTCTCATTTCAATACTGATGATTATTCTGGTAATTGGAAATCTATTGCTCTTAGATCTCTTAATGGGAATATGAATCAAATTTACGCGCACTCGTCTGGTGCTCATAATTACAAAAACACTCCTCTATTGGATCATTGTCCTTATTTTAAGGAAATAACTGCGCTTTTTGAGTGTGAAAAAGAATCTATTCGTCTACTCAATCTTTCACCTAATAGTAACATAAAAGAACATACAGATCATAATTTGGGATATGAAGATAGAAGTTTTAGAGTTCATATTCCGATCACAACAAATCGAGATGTTCATTTTTATATACATCATCAAGAAGTAACTATGGCTGTTGGCGAATGTTGGTACGGAAACTTTAATCTACCACATCGGGTAGAAAACAAAGGAGCAACCGATCGTATTCATTTAATTATAGATTGCATTCGTAATAAATGGTCGGATCAATTATTTGCTGAAGCTGGTTATGATTTTACGGCAGAAAATCAACCTCATCAATATTCTAAAGCAACTAAATTGAAAATGATCGAAGAATTAAAAACCATGAATACCGAAAGATCAAAAGCATTGATCAATTACCTAAAATCAGAATTGTAGAGATCAAAAAAGTGAGAAGATTTTAAAGAAAACATCCTGGTTTCTTAAATTGTTACTTATTACTTTTCATATTCTTCAAAAAAAATAATTTAAGTTCTTTGAGATTTATAAGGAATATGTATATTTGCACTCGCTTTTACAGAAAGTCCTAAGTATTGTAAAAGTTTTAATGCGGGCGTGGTGGAATTGGTAGACACGCTAGACTTAGGATCTAGTGCCGCGAGGTGTGAGAGTTCGAGTCTCTCCGCCCGCACAGCAAAGGAAAAGCCGAATCATCTGATTCGGCTTTTTTATTTAGGGTCATACATAGGTCATACTTTTTTATTTATCTCTTAAACACATACCTTATTAATTAAGAGAATTACGGAAATCTTCAATAGCTGAAAACTCTTTTTTAATACATTTGAAAGTAACCATTCTAATAATGCAGCTAATGAGAAAAAAAATACTCTTTATTATTATTCTTTTTGTACAGAATATTGTGTTTTGCCAGAATAATACAATCAAATTAGTATCATGGAATATTAGAGATTTCGGACAAACGAAAAACATTGATGAGTTAAGACAAATAGCTAATCTACTAAAAGGTGCAGATATTATAGCTATTCAGGAAGTAGTTGCCGGATACGGAGGTGCTCAAGCTGTTGCAAAATTAAACGATATACTTAATAGAAAAGGCGGAAAATGGGATTATGTGATTAGTGACCCTACTCATAGTCCTGCATATATGACAGAACGTTATGCCTACATCTGGAAAACAAAAAACATTAAAATTAAAAATAGAGGAAGGTTATTAAAAGAACTAAATACTGAAATTGACCGAGAACCATTATTGATTGATTTCTATAGTAACGATAATAAATTTACAATTATCAACTTTCATTCTCGTCCATATGGTAAAGATCCTAAACCGGAAATTAAAGCATTGACAAAATTTGTTGCAGATTCTTTACAAACTCCTTTACTTTTGGTAGGAGACTTTAATACTAATGAGAATGATAAAGTATTTTCACCTATTAAGAAAAAAGGATTTACTTCTACGATTGTGAATCAAAAAACAACCTTAAAAAGATCTTGTCAAAGTGGCTCCTATCTGAATTATGTTATAGATAATATTTTTTATTCTAAAAATGTTTCTAAAATCGATGGAGGAGTCATTGATTTTGTCAAATTTTGTGATAATCTAGAGAAGGCACGAAAACTTTCTGATCATCTACCTGTTTATTTAGAGTTTAAAATTAGTCATTAGGTTTAGACCAACTATAGGGCTATTAGAAAGTAATAGGTTTAAAAACTTCGACAAACTCATGCTGAATATTGGGGTTTTGACTTCATTTATAATGCTTCCTAAATCCACCGTAATTAGTCTTTATATCTCCTCGATTTAAGATAAAGGTAGGCTGATCTAAAAACCCTTATCCTAACCTTCTCCAAGAGGAAGAAGGAGCTTATGCTCATTGTACAACACTAGGTATTAATGAATTTTAAACCGAACCAACCGTTAAGCTAAATAAATAAGGCGAAAACTATCATCAACCTTCATATAATTATCAGGAGATAAGATGGATTGGTTTTGCTCATCAATAAGACCAAGAAATGTCTCGTTTCTTTCTATAAAGAATAGTTTTAGTTTCTTAACGATAATTTGATTTCCAAGATTTAAGTCGTTAAGACGAATACTTTTAATACGCTCTTTTTTATTGCCAAATAATTCATAAAACAAATTAGAAATATTAGGATTACCAATACAAGCTGTAATGATCTTAGCATCTATTAATTCTTTATACAAAATTTCGTCACCTTCAATTTTATCTTTTATAATTTCTGCATTAACTCGATCATTAATTTCAGCAATTGTATGAACATGTGGAGCCTCTTTTTCTATATTAAATATAGTCATTACAGTCCTTAGATCTACATCTCTTATAGTATCATGTACTTTAGATTCTGCAAAGACAATTGCAAACTTGGCGTTTTTTATCTTAATAAGAGCTAAGGTTTTGTAATCTGTAAAATCTGCATTTACATAAATTAAACCTGATATATCTTTTATGGGCCTAGTACTTACCAGCACTATTTTATTATAATTTTTTTTGTCCTTTAGAAGATCCTCAATGACATTTTGGGATGATTTGGTATATCCACAAATTACAATATGATTTTTGATCTTTAGACTTGTGATTTTTCCTGTAGTTATTGCATCCATAAGTTGATTTATTTTATTTAGAATAATTGAAACGAAAAAACCGAAAATAGCCATATTAAGTATCAATAGAAGTCCAGAGAATATTCTTCCAATCCATGTATTTGGGGTATCATCAACAAATTCTATTGTTTTTAAAGTATACCAAAGAGAATCTTTAAAGGAAGAAAATTCTGTACCAGCAATTTTATTTTCAACAACATAGAATACGAAACTTATTGATATAATAAGGATAAGAGTAATACTGAAGAAAACATAAAATATTCTATTTTCTTCTCGCATTCCTTGCAGTATAATATTCAACTTATCAAAATCTCTAAAGATTTTAAAAACACGAATCAATCTGAATAATCGAAGAAGTTTAAAGAACCTTAATACTCGAAATACTCTGAAAAAACTTAGAAAAGGGATAATTGCCAAAAAATCAAGCAGAGATGAAGGTCTAACCATCCATTTTAATTTATTATGAATAGCGCAAGCGATATTTTTATTTTTTATATCTCTTCTAAAATCAGAAGAAATATAAAAGCGAGCCAAATATTCTATAATAAAGAAGACTGCAATACTTATGTCTACAAGAGCTAAGTTAGTCGGTAATGCTTCATACTCATTTTGAAGAAAAGTCAAAATAATTGATAGTATAATAACTATTCCCAGGAATATTTCAAATAAATATTTTCTAGGGTTTTCATCATCAACCAACCAATATTTTAATATTTTTTTCATTTTTGCATGAAATTTTATCTAATCTTAAACGGTAAGAAAAGCTTTAATTTAAAAACCAAAAAAACCTTTCTTTTCTTTATTACTTTCTTGATGTTCTTTTAGTTTTTGTATAAACATGTTATCCAATCCTTCAATAGTATTGTTTATACCTAAAAGATTAGCTTTTAACTCCTGTTCTATAGCATGAACTTTATCTGTTAAAAGCCGTATTTGATTATCATGTAATATCGTTTTTAGCTTAGCATTTGTTTCATCAGTAAGCGTATGGATCGTATTTTTACTAACCTCTAAAGATTCTGAAATTGTTTTTTCTCCTTTAACGGAGAGTTGTTTTATTTTGGCGTCCATATTATTTTCTATAATCATAAGGGTATCCTCCATTTCATTTTGGATACTTTTAAGACTTTTTTCATATCCTGATATCAACAATTTTATTTTACTGTAGACTTTTTCTAATTCATTATGGCTATCTACTAATACAGGTTTTAGTTCTTTATTTTTGACAATGTTTTCTTCAGTTCTTTGCAATAAATTTCCTAATAAATTACTATTTCCTTCTACAAGTGCAATCATAGATTTATAATCGGATTTAATAAAACTAGTAAGCTCGTTAAAATTCTTACTATAGTTTCTGGTAAAAATCGAAGTAGTCTTCTTTAGGCTTTCAAAAGTTTGATCTGTATTTTGCGAAAAGGTATTCACCTGTAGATTTATTCCATTAATACCCTGGTTGAAAGATTGGTTTATCTTTTTTAGTTCGCTCGTTATATAATTGTAATTATTTTCTTTGTAAGCTTTTAGATATTTTTTTAACTGATAGAGCACTACAATGTGAGTAATGATTAGTATAATGATTAGATATATCATAAGGTTTTAAATTATTTTGATCATTATTTTTTTTACAACTTCCCATTGATTTGCTACTAATTGCATCTGTCCGTCTTCTCCTATTTGCTTAATTTCCGAACCAGTTCTATTAAAATTTTCACTAGTTAGGTTACAAATAGGTAAAAGAAAAATATCATAACTCTGTATGCCCGCTTGCATCATGTCTGAATAGTCATATAACAATCGAAAAGTAGCTTTAGAAGAATCATTAGGATCCATTATTAATTGTAAAGCGCTATCCCGTTTCTTAATTTTTGACTTTTTATCATCAGATAGTTGTCCTTTATCATCAGTAAAAGGAAAGTATAGAATTAAATTCTCTCGAATAGTTTTATTAATACTATTTAGAATGTGTTTTTTGACATCTTCTATCTTGTTAGATAGATCATGATTCGTAATTGTATCTGGTAATTCTTGTATTAAATTCCTTACAGAGTGATCTACTATGTTTGATATCTTTTCTGGTGAAACGGCATTATAAGATACATATTCTAAGATAAAATTTTGAGCTACTATCTCTTGTTTAATTTTTCTTTCGGCATTATCTTTATCATTGCAGGTTCTCAATTTTTCTTCAAGGTTTATTACTCGATTTTCTAACTCGTGATCAAGGAATTTTTGAAGTTTATCTGTATCTGAAAATTGATTCGACCTGATTTCTTGAAGTAATTCTTTTTTTAGAAATTTCCATGTATTGGACAAACTGGATACGCAATCCTTATTGTATTGGTGGTTCAATCTCGAAATGTAATTCTGACACCTTCTGTTAATAATAGTTTCAATCTTCTGTATATCTATCAGTTTCTGATTCATTTCTGATGTATTAGGAGCATCATCGATATGAGCTAAATCCTTATTCTTATTTGATTTTCTTTTAACTCTAAAAAACAGAAACGCTAAGAGCCCGTTAAGGACAAGACTAATAATCAAAATGATAAGTAACATCCAATTATATTTCTTTATAACAGATTCAAAATTAGAGGTGGATTTTTCTCTGTTTTCTTCTTCTAAAACAGTATCAAGTAAATTTGCTGACTTGTTATTTTTGTTTTGTAACTGCTCACTTCTATTTTCTATTATTTTGAAGCTATCTTTAGTAAACTCAATATATCTCTGGATTTTATTGATAAGCTCTATATAAGGAACTTCATTTCCTTTATGTTTAATAACACTCTTACTGATTAAATTGGTTTTTAGAATTGTGTTCAAAGAATCACCAAACTGCTCATTTGAGTAAAAAACAGAAACACTATATTGATTTCTTAATTTAATAAATCTCTTAGTGTAGTTCTGCAAGGAATCGATGTTTTTATCAGATTGATCAAATGAATTAAACTGTAAATGAATACTATCTAATGTAACATCTCTTAAATCCGGAATCGCTTCTGAATTGTTTTTAAATGCTCTATCCCTCATAATCAAATCCAAACTTTTATAAGAAATACTATCAAACAATGTATAAATCAATTGTTTATTTTCCTTCAATACTTGACTTTTTTCTTTTTCAGAGAGATGTACATCTTGAACTGTGGTAAAACTGTACCCTAATATCATCAATCCTACCAATGCGATTACTTTAAACATTTTTGTGTTTTTCATCATTACACACCTTTAAATTGATTCAGTTTTTCTGATATAATGATCTTAGAAAATGCGTACAAGTATGATTTTATAGCCTCAAAAAACAATGAATCACTTAGCATAGATTCTTTTTCTACATCTATTTTATAATTGATAACTTCTCGGATAGTATTACTAATTTTTGAAGGATCAGAAAAGAATATTTTTAGTTTTTCTGGATTATAAGACTTTTCTAGACCAAAGTTTTTGATCAAATCTGCTTCGAACCATAATTCATCAAAAAAATAATCAAAATAATCAATAACGTTTTGGGTTATTTCCGATATTGTAGGATCAGACTCCTTTACAAAATTTGCATACTGCAGCGTTTTCTTTTGAGCTGTATCTGCATCATGGATTAAATCTTTTTTGTTTCCTAAAGAGAGATAAAAATTATCAATATCTGCAGTTGGATTCGCTTTTATTTGTTCTAATCCTTTGATCCCACCAATTGCAGTGGATTCTTTTGGATTATTTAATATTTGAAGCTCTATCACCTGGATTTCATCTTGTTGGACTACTTTCTTTATAATTAAGTTTACAAGGTTTCCAATACCTTTGGGACGATTTAGATCATTGGATCCATTACTAATTGCTAATAGTTTTGCTCCATTTCCGCTGACTCCAATGTAAGAAGGAAGTTTTTTAACACTACTCATTTTCAGAATCTGAAAAGAATGGTAAAATATAGCACTATTGTGAATCAGGAATAGTAGCTTAAATTCGCTATCTAACATCAATTTTTTAGCAAAGCTGCTATAACTGAAGAAGTAACTAATCAAATCTGTAGATAGTAATCCTTTAGAGTTTTTTACATAATCAATAATATCTGTTTTAGAAAAATCTTCTCCAAAGCTCTTTCTCATTATAGATTCATATCGAGAGACAAAGCCATTATCAAAAGGATCATTTCCGCTATGAGATTCAAAAAGACTATTTCCTGCAAACCTAAAAGAGGTTGTTAATGCAGGTTTATTGTTTTCAAATACAATCAAATCGGTTGTCCCTCCACCAATATCAAGGTTCATATAGATTTCACCAGCTCCAAAGGTTCTGTCATAACTATAATAAGGTGCCCATGATTCTGTGATACTGGTTAGTTTTTCGGTATTAGAGGACTTGCTGTAATAACAAGAATATAGTTCGTTCCAGATATCAGTAAAGACAGTCATCTGGTTACTTCCCATACTTAAAGGTTTAAACCATAATAAATTTGCAGCTCCGGGATTAACCCCTTCACTCAATAATTTATTTCTCCCCATCCAAATCAACTGTTCCATAAATGCTTTCAGTTTATTTTGAGCAGCGATATTAGTCCCATCTGTAACTCCCCATTTGATATTAGAATGTACAAAATCATAATCTCTACGTAATACCCGTTGCCCAAAGCCAAAAGGGATATTGGTACTGGATAATACATTTATAGTATTGGTTTGCTCGGGATTTGTATCGTTATCAATATTAATAATAGAGCGAATCGGAAACTTAAAAACTGAATCGTGGCCCACAAGGGCAGGCAAAAACTCTGCAATCTGTGCAGCACCATAGATTGGATTTATAGAATCCAGATCATATTTTTTGAATACTTCGGTTTCTTTATTTGGTAGATGTAACATCACCATATCTGGATTAGCAGTATTGTCTTTTCCTTTGTATGAGGATAGGTTTTCTATGGTGTTTGAGGTCTTAACAGCGACAAAACTATTACTCGTTCCTATATCAAAGGCGATAGAAGCATCTTTATTTGCTAGCGAAATTACTTCTCCCATAAGGGGAATTAAAATACCTTCTAAAATTACATTCTTATCAGTATTATGAATGCGTACATGTACAGTATCAAAAGTTATATCTTTTGTTTTAGTATTCAGTTCGGTTTCTCCCTGTTCATTCCTATGTATTGTTGTTACATCCAAATAATTAGTTATACAAGGATATTTTTCATTGTTTCTGGTTCTGGAATGTGCCTTGGTAGGAATTCGTATGACTTCAGGTTTAGTTAATTCTTCTTTTATGAAATTATATGATATTTCTTCTCCTTTTAGATGATAGGATAATACTTTGTATTTATCATTATATTTTGTGTCTGAGACTTTAAAAAACGGATAGATTCCAAATGCCATATATGTTTTTATAAGAGCACCATACTCATCATTGTCGATAGTCTCGGGCTGCACTTTGTCATATGTTCTTTCAAAACTGATGGTTCCTTTCCCATTGTTTGCCTTTACCGGAATTTCCAGAGTAACAACAATAGCCCCTAGCTTTAGTTTTTCTATGGAAATCTGCTTTTTAAGATCTTCCAGAGTAAAATAGTTAAAGTAGGTTTCTGTAACGGGTAAAATAATATTCTTAACTTCTCCCGAAGGAAGCCAGAATTTAGCAGTATTTACTGGATAATCTAGTTGTATAAGATGTTTAGAAAGTAAATCATTACGAGTAATCCAAGGATATTCTATAACAGATTGCGGTAGTTTTCTTTTCTGGATAGGTGTTTTTGTAGATAGTTTTGCTTTTTCAGGGAATTCGCCATTAAGATAGTTCCATCGTTTTCTACTTAAACCTTCTAATAAAGCTAAGGGAGGTTTTTCTAATAATTTTCTTGTTTGGATTATAAAATCGCTTTGTCTGGCTATATTTTCTTCTTCTACAAGGTCAAATTTTTCGCAAAGAAAAGGTACAGTCCCGCCTAGAAAACTTACTTCTTGATTACTAATTTCCAGAATTTCATAATTATTAGTATACTCTTCTCCTTGATTTCTATTAAGACTGCTAATCATATTTTTCATGGCCGGATCCGCAATATGATTTCTGTTGTTTTCTATATAACTATAAACCTCTTTAAAAGATTGAGTGATACTGGGGTGGGTCATAAAGAAAATATTCATGAATTTTTGAAAATCTCTACTACGTTTATAAAGCGGCTCATTCCCTGTAAAAAAATAGCGATTATTATAATTACTTTTCAGTATTTCCGGGAGCTTATCACCTATCGTAAAGAAACCTGTGTAAGGAGAAGTCCCGGCTATAATATGATGGTCCAAAAAAATCAAAGTGAATTCATCAAAAACATTAGTAATCCCTCGATTAGTGAATCTAGAATCTTTATTATAATTATCAATGAATATCCTAAGTGTTTCTGCAAAAGTTCTTATCCCAGGGTTGTGGTCTTGTTTTAAGCGTTGTAATTCTTCTTTTTTCCATACTTCTATTTCAATCCTTCCTTTCAGCTTTAAGGTTTCATAACAAAATAAGATTTCGAATATATCCAAACAGTGTGAAATATATTTGTGATATGTAGTTTTGCCTAATAAGGCTGAAACACTCTTACCAGCACTCATGTAGGACTTATTAATAAAAGAGAATGAGGTTTCGAACAAGTGCATCTGCGCAAAAGGTGATGGAATAGATGTAACCGGGACTTCTGATGTACCCATATTATCTGTGATATCTCCTATTTTCCCCTCATCATACGGGTTATTCGCAAATTGATTCCAACCTATAGATGGAATCACCTGTTCTTTTATTAAACTTAATTTATGTGGCATGATCTTGTCGTTATTTGGTGATAATTTTACTTTGGATATTTATAGTGAAAATCGATTATCAATAATGTTAGATATTCCCTGATTAAGTAAAGTACTCAGAGTTCGTTCTCTATTACCTAATGGTTGGGCAGCAATACTTTTTGCGATTTTTGAAAATTCTTCATCATACTTGATCTTATCCTTTTTAAAAAAACTACTGTTGTTATTAGCATGAATTCCTGTTACAAGTGTGAATAGTTTTTTCTCGTCCAATGTAACTTCAGCTGGTAATGTTCCTGAGACATCTTTTATCAAACTCCCTTTATTACTTATAATCGAAAGATCAAAGGGTAAAAACTTACGGTCATGTTTTTCTAAAGCAAGTTCTAATAACCATCGATAATAGTAATGATTGGTAAAAGATTCTAGGTTTTTAAAAAAGGGTTGCTTCTCATAGTTATTAGAAAGTTTCAATTCATTTTTCCAGGCAAGTTTATCATTAGTCAATGCGTCTTTCATATAATTAGATACGTAGATGTTGTAGTAGTGAAAGTGTATAAATTGTTTGATATACTCGTCTCCTTTAAGCTGTTTAAGATGTAACATTCCAGAATCTTGATTCACACCATACTCAAAAAAACGAGAAGTTTGTGACAGGTCCTCCTTTGTTCCGGCATTAGGTTCGTATTCTAGAAATTCCAGAACAGAAGAAGCTGCCGTTAATTCAATAAAGTTGGCAGGATTTTTTTGTTCAATACCGCCATCAAAGTTTTCATAATTACTCTGTCGAGTGTCTCCTACATAAAACATGGTATTTACGAGTTGTTTTAAATTTCTATTGTAATACGATAAAGCGGCTTTGGTTTTAGTAATAAATGTACTAGAGTTAATAGCACTATCACCACTGTTGAATTTCTCTACGTCAACTTGAAAATAAGGAAGTACAGATACTCCACCAATAATAGCATTATTGATATAGGTTTTGTTATTCATCCCACTATTTTCATCACGAAATACATTCATAAGTAACGGAAATCCTGCTGCTCCGGTTCCTCCAAAAATCGAACTGATAATAAAGATGCGGTCATTTTGTTTAAAATCTTGGGTGAATTCTTTAAACTCAGAGGATTCAACCACATTTTTTAGCACTACACTACCCACATTCGGGTTGCCTAGAAATCCTTTTTCCAAAGGCATATCTTTATTAGCATTGCTGTACAAGAGATCAAATAACGCTTTCGTTTTTTCCATCTTTTTTGAAGACAACGAATTATAATCAACCATGTCTTTTAATGTGCCGTAATCTGTTCCACTAATATTCATCTCTTTAGGAGGCATGATTTTAGTTCTAAAGAAATGACCTTGATCTTCTTCTTCTGGAACTCCTGTATAAATAGTAGTATGGATTTTATTATAGTTTTGAATTAGCTTTCTACATTTTTCTACATCTCCATTATTAATGTCAGTATCGATAATCATCGGAATGATTTTTTCTGTATTTGTTTTGATACCAGAAGCAAGCAACATAGTTAATGACTTTAATACCCTAGAACCGGTACCGCCAATGGCAAATAGATATAATTTTGGTTTAGACATAAGATTAAAATTTTACAGGAATATATTTAGAATAAATAGAGAATCGCTTAAGCCCTATTGATAGAAAGAAATAGCCTATAAAGGAATATAGAGCATTGATCATAGCGAATAACCATATTTCATAATAAAAATCACCTAAAGTTGCTAGTTCGAATACAGAGAAACCCTCTAAAGCGATGGATGTAATAAAAACAGTAAATACATTAAATAGTCCAAATAAAAACCAGCTTCCCATCGTAGAAAAGCGCATTCCTCTTCTTCCTAGCATTAGGTAAAATATTGACCCATATAGTAATGAAGAGAATAGTAGTATCATAAACCCTACTGTATATCCTCTTTCATCCCATACCGACCAATTATTTAGATCTTCGAATAAAAAATAAAAATTTTCCATAATATTTATTGGCGTTTTTTAGTAAGTGTAAAATGTGCTAAAGTGTCATTTTGGCTTTTAAATGCTCTATCAAAAGCCTTGGTAATGGTATTAAAAGCAAAGGTTTTGTAGGTTAACGAATCCGCAACTATTCCAAGATCATCATCAAGACTAGTTTGTTTGATCCATAACGGATTCTTATTAAAAAGTGTGATCTTGATCTTCTCTGTATTAGGATTTAAATCATGAAAAATTGGTTGTAAGAAGTGAGATAGTTTTTCATGTTCAATAGTTGGTTTGTCCACATTCTTTTCTGAAAGAATACTTCTGTTCTTGGTTTTCAATACAATAGTTTCCTTGAGAAATCCAGGCTCGACCGTATAATTATTTGAGTCCATAAATTGTTTATGAAAACCTCGAAGCTGCTTATGTAAATTGATCCCCATGGTAAATTGTACAGGTCGGTTTTGACTGATTTCTTTAATTCGTAACAAATTATTTTCTATATTGATTGCTATTTTTCCCTCTCTGGGATTTTTAAGAAGATGGAATGCAGCATTGTTCATTGGAATATTATAAGAATGAGATTGTGCATACTTCCCGAATATATCCCTACTTACTAGCTCTTTAACAATATGTTTATTTCCAAAAACCCAGATATAAAAAGGACGGTTCTGTAATACGATATTGTAATAAGGTCTTTCTCGTGGATTCCCACTTCCTGTATTTAAGCGATCATAATAATAAGTTCCGTTAAAATCACTGAGGTATTGAAAAACTACAACTCCCAAATCTTCTTTTTGGATCAGATGATGATATATTTTTGTAGTTATTTTAGAGCTATGTACTCTTGTATTACTCTTACCTAGATCAGGAATACAATCTGAGACCAATATGCTTACTGAATTCTCTTTTACCGCATCAATCACATGACCGAATACATTTTGAAGTTTTGATGATCTTCCCTCTAAAATTGTTCCTTTATTCAGTTGATCTTCGAACCTCTGCCTGTCTTGCCTGTATTTTCTTGGACTGTTAGTAATCGTATAAATTTGTATGATATCATTATACATTTTATCTAAATCTGTAATTAGAAATGGAATTACTTCTTTAAGCGGATAGTGACCTACAATATCAGAATTAACATAGCCTTTCATACTTACTGAAGTTTCTAAAAAGAAATTAATTCTTTCTAAGGCTGGAGTTTCCTGAATTGTTTGATGATAGGGTACAAACTCATATTCAAGCTGTTCTGTACAGCTTATCATTAGCATAGCTAAAGCAAACAATAGTATTAATTTTGAAAACATATAATTTTTAATTTTGTTATTCATCAGTATCTAATTTTGTTAGAATTCTGTTATGGATTTCTTCTTGTAAGAACATTTCATTATTAGCAGAAATCAACAATTTTGTGTTGTCAATATCTAGAATATAGTAACCAGTCCTACAGTTTCTATATCTAAATTTCAATGCGCTAATTCCTTTATTAAACCCTTGCTTTTTAGTGATCTCAAAAACATGATTAGAGCAGCTTTTTTTAAAAATGCACCTTCTCCGGTTTGATTTTGGGATGAAAGTCCAATACAATCGAATGATGAGTAATAAGAAAAATTTCATCCTTTTGTTTTAGAAAAAACAACCATTTGTCGAGAAGTAGTATATCCGGGCTTCCCTCCGAATCCAAAACAACCACTTTCAGGTTGCACAAATGTGGTTACACTTTCTAACCGCACATATTTCCATCCAGAATTTGAATGGTATTTTATGATTTCTTCTAATTGCTCAGCTACTTGTTTTGAAGCATCTTTATTTTGAGTTACTGATGCTACAAATGGGATTACTTTATATTCCATAGTTGTTTTTTGTTATACTCAAAACTAAGGAGGTCATCAATCAATCCCTTACGTAAATTCGTAATCATAAAAAAAAGCGATATAAAAACTGCTCTTTTCTTAACTAACTGGAGGTATTAGTCTTCCCAACCACAAAGAGTTCTACCTATCTCCTTTGCTTTTGACAAAGTAACTTCGTATATCTTGGTAGAACATCGAGATAATCCTCTACAATGTTTTGTATAGTGATATCGCTTGCTGTTTTTCCCCATACAGATGTATACTTTAGGATCGTTTTGATAGCTGACTAAAACAAATGCAAGTAGTGTTAGTGTAAACTTTATATTGTCTTTTATGAAGTTGATTTTATTCAATTGGGTAACCTTATAATCTAAAAAGAGCATGTGATTTGGTAATTCTACCACCTCGATTTCTTTAAAATGTTTACTTTTTATCATCGTAAAATCAAAAATGATTTCATCCCCTTGAACAAAACTATAATAGACTTCTTCGGTTTGATCAAAAGAAGGTTTCGTAGTGGATTTGGCTAAATTAATTAATGGTTCTTATGCCAAAATTGAAATGACTTTAAATAAAATAAATAATAATAATATAATTTTTTTCAGTTACGAGTTTTTAATTAGAAAGGTTCTAGAGTTTTTAAAAAGGTTAAGCTTGTTGAGGTTTTTAAGTGACTAAGTAAAACAACAACAAGCTAACCCAATAACAAGCCTTAGAAAATTACTTGGATTATTTTATGCCTAAGCATATGCAATTAACTTCCAGGTGGTGTCTTCATCATTATAAGGAGGAAAAGTTTCTCCCTCAGATAAAGGAATTGTAGTTGAAGGAGTTCCCTGAGATTCCCATACTCCTGATTCTGGGCATTTTTCTCCTGTTTTTCTAGTTGTTCCTAGTGGTACTCTTGCCATAATTTTAAGTTTTAAATTATTATACTTCAAACCTAAAACCATTGTAAAACAATTCCTTACGAATATTCGTAAGGAAGCAATATTTTATAAGAATTATATGTAATTAAAATAATAACACCTCACATTTTACTATATGAGGTGTTATTCGGTTTTTAAAAAATTTGGTTTACTATAGCTATTTCAGTTTCTCATTATAAAAATCCAAGATCCTTGACCATTGCAATCAAATGAGTTGTATTTTTTGCTTTAAAATAATCAAATAGCTTACCTACCCTTTTATCTATAGTACTTTCACTACTAGGAGTCTTTTTTTGCCTTTTTAGTTTCTCTGAAATTTCTTTTTTGGTAAGCCCATTAGCCAATTCTTTAAGAATTAAAATATCAAAATCATCAAGATTAATCGTGTTGTCCTTATACAATTTACCTTCTAATTCCTGTGGGATATAAGTGTTTCCTAAATACACCTGCTCAAGGGCAGAAGTTAATTGTTTTATAGCATTCTGACCTTTGCATACATATCCATTTATATGTTGTTTGTCAAATATCATACTAACTTTGTCAGGCTTATCTTCTTGAGAATAAACGATAGTTTTTATATCTGGCTGTATTTTTTTGATCTCTTCAATAAGCTCAATACCTGAAGTTGGATTTCTTTCCCTATGATCTTTCTTAAAAGAAAGATCAGTGATTAGTAATTCAAAAGGTTGATTATCCTGATGTGCTTTCCTAAATTTAAGATATGCATCATAACAATATTGGGTATTATATATATCAGCAATACCCATCTTTTCTTTTAATAGATTAACTATTCCTTGATTGGCAAACTCATAATCTTCGGCAATTAATATCTTTTTGAACATATGATATTCATTTTAACTCAGAATCTGTATTTTAGCTTTAAAGCCATTTTCGTTTTCTGGATCAAATATAATTGTTCCATTAATGGCTCGAATACGCTTTTCCGTATTCTGAAGTCCATTTTTATGTAGCATTCTTTTTTTAGAGGCTCCAATACCATTATCAGAATATTGAATACTTAGTTTATTTGATTGTTGAATAAACGTAATGCCTACAAATTTTGCTTCACTATGTTTCTTCATATTAATCATTAATTCTTGTAAAACTTGATATAAAGTAATTTTCACAGCTTTGCTCATTTTTTGCCAATTAACATTATCAAAGTTTCTTAATACTAATTTGGTTTGATCAGAGGTAAAACTAGTAAGCATACTATAGAGTTGTTTATTGTATTCTCCTTCGACATCAAACCCACTATATTCTCGCGAGATATCTCTTGTTTTATTATAGATTTCATTTAATTTTTTAGGAATTATGGGGTCACTAGGATTATTTTTGAATTGCATCATAACCTGAAACACATTATTGCCAAGGTCATCATGTATCGTTTTAGAAATTTGGGTCTCTACTTCATATGCTTTTTCAACTAACTTTATTTTTGTTTCTTGTTTACTACGCTTGTTACGTTGTTTAAAAAAATAGGCCAAAAAACCAATTACTATTAATAAAACTATTATTCCGAAAAAATAAAATGTTTTTTGATTTCTCTGTTTTAGTATTTCAGATTCTTTTTCTGCATTTTCATTATCCAGTTTAAGTATTTTTTCTTGCTTTAATTTATCATCATATTTAATTTTGGCAAATTGAGTTTTAACCTGTAGTTCCAATTTGTATATACTATCTCTTAATTTTATAAATCTATTTTTCAAGTTTACATTATTAGGCTCTATTCTCATGAATAATTTTAAAGCATCTAATTCCCCTTTTGGATTTTTAATCTCTTTCGATACTACTAGGGCTTTTTTAATCCATAGCTTAGCTTTTTCTTGATTCTTTTCTAAGAAGTATTCACATAGATGCGTATAACTAGCTATTTGACCACGCTTGTCATTATTTTTTAATCGTATTTTTAATGCAGTCTGTAACTCAAATTCAATATCGTTTTTATTTTTCAACCACCTTGCATATGCTAAATTGTCAATTACTCTTGCTTTTTGTATGGGTTTGCTTATATATAAAGTATCATTGTTTATTTCAATAAGTTTTTTAATAGCTTTTGAATATTCTTTATTTGAGATGTAAGCAGTAGCTAAATTGTTGGTAAACTTTAACTTATCTTCCCTTGAACTTGCAGTTTGAATTGCTTTAATGTAATACTTTTTCGAACCATCAAAATTAAATAACTTTCTATGATTAGTTGCTAATACACTATATGCGGAAGCTATATATTTGACATCTTTATAAGGAAGTAAATATTGTAAGGATTCTGTAATAGTTTCTTTACTTCCAAAATAATCTCCTGAATTTTGTTGAATAAGTGCCATTGTTAATAGACGCCTACCTACTTGACTACTATCGTTAATCTTTGTGAAGTAACTTTTAGACTGATTATAATAATAAAAAGCACTATCAGGAATCTTTTTTATAATATTAAAATAATAACCTTTTAGATAATAATGTTGCCCTAAATACCGATCATTATTATTTGAGTTTGCTAGATTAAATAAGACTTCATTAAAGTATCTTAAACTATCAAATTGCTTAAGACGAGAATGAATAGAGTTTTTCCTAAATAAAATTTTTAGAACAAGTGTATCATTTTTACCTTTTTTGACTAGCCTAAATGCTTTGTTAATACTTTCATACCGTTTATTTATAGAATTAGTCTTATCTCTTGCTAGGTTATAATGATATAAAGCACTATCAGATTTTTGTTCATTAAGTATTAGATTGCCTTTATCTATCTTACTGCATGATAAAAATGATAGTACTAGAATTATTATGACGAGTCTAATATGCAATATTTTTTATTTAAAATTAAGATAAAAAGAAAAGCTGCACAAAAATGCAGCTCTTCAATTTAATGTAATTTATTATTAATCTCCATCTGGTTCATCTACAACCTGTTCATCATCTCCTTCTGTAGCGAATACATTGGTATATAACTCTTCAGATTCTTCAAGGTTTTCAATAGAACAAGAAGTAAAGTTCACACCCATAACAAGGGCTATCAGTATATAAAATAAATTTTTCATCTTTTTAAAAATTTTCGAATTAAACAAAGTGGATGCTGTTCGGGCATTTTGCCCGGATATGTATGCTTACAGCATCCGTTAGAAAAAAGGGAGTACTCCTTTGTTTTTTGGAAAGTGAAAATCCTTAGCAGTCGCATTTAGCTACTTTCCAATTGGCTGAATACCAACTGCAATACGAATTTTCGTAATAACTAGTTTTGTACATTTGTTATGTTAGCAATGCATAACAAGAACTAGTTGTTGAAGACAAATTTAGATGATGATTTTTGGATAGAGTCAAGCATAAATTGAGCACATTTCGGTCATCTCTAATAGCTTTAAACACAAAGGGTTTCAAGAGGTATGACCGAGATATGACCGACGAATAAATTTTCATTTCATCTATGAATCATAGAATAATAAGACTAATTGTTAGAAAAGCATTCAAAAAGGCCAGAGAAGAGTATGCAACACATACCGAAAATGCCTTAACAGAATATGTTTCAAGAAAACTTAATCAAGTAAGTAGTACAACCTTAAAAAGAACTTATAAAAAATATGTTTTAAAAGATAAGATTGACATAAATCCAAGTAAGCATACTATTAATGAATTATGTAAGTATATAGGATATAATGATTATGGAAACTTCATTAAGAAAACTAGACCTAAAAGACTCACTTATTTGATTTCAAAAATAGGTACGGCTATAGTATTGCCATTATTGATATTATTTTTAATAAAAAATGATCAAGCTATTATTAAAGACTCAAACTATAAATGCATGGCATGGGTAGAAGATCATTATGAAAAAATCTCTTGTGACTTGAATTTCCATCCAAAGTCAGGAAGAAAAATAGAACCATTCGAAACAAAAAAACTATCTAATTTCAGAAAAGTAGAAGTGACTATACTAACCAAGTTTTTTGCTGACGAGGCCAAAAAACAACCTTTAATATGGTATTATAAGAATAAAAAAGGTGAAATAGAATATTTTACGGCACCTGGATTACACCCAACAACTGGGAAAACATTAGATGAAATCACTCCATATATTATAGAGAAATATGTCCCCAAGCATAATTTTAAACCGGATTCTTTTATTAGTACTGATAAAGTGATAAAGGATTAATTCAATGCTTATATATTTTAAGCGATACTTATTTAACATAATAGATATAATAAACCAAAGCTTAACTAATTATCTAAAATCATTGAATATGCCTTAGAATATTCAAATCAAAATTGTTGATAATACTTCGCAACAATTGCTCGTATCTAGATTTCTAAAATTCTCGAAATCTGACACTTTCTAAACCTCAACCAACCTCATTTGACGTTTTTACACCAAAACTCACCTCTCTTAAAGCTCAAAAACACTCAAAAAAGCATTATCAAAACGTTATTGTTTCGTTAAAGTTTGCCTTTGTGCTCGATTTTTTGCCCGAAAATTCACTTGCATATATCGACATTAAAAAACATTTGAAAACATATCCCCACATTTGACGATACTAAAAACAGCACTCCAAATTTAGAGCATCTCAACTCTTCTCGTAACCTATTGTTTTTCATAGTTTTTTGTCTAAAATTTGCTTCAGATATCTAAACATATAATTGACTTTGCAAAGTACAATGATCTAAAAAGAGTATTCATTAAATCAAAAATCATAATGAAAGGAAAATTCATTGTATTCGAGAAAAAAGCTTTTTATAAGCTAGTAGAAGAAGTTGTACAAAGGGTAAAGAAAACCGAAAAACCCGATAAAGACAAACAGACCTCGGATTGGGTTAGTGCAATAGAAGCTAAAAAGTTACTTGGCATAAAGAGTAATGGTAAATTAAGAAAGCTTCTATATGATAATCATATTGTTGCTTCACAGCATGGGCGTACCATTTTATACTCCAAAAAGAGTATTCTGGCCTTTTTAGAACAACAT
Source organism: Aquimarina sp. EL_43 (assembly GCF_943422735.1). NCBI lineage: Bacteria > Pseudomonadati > Bacteroidota > Flavobacteriia > Flavobacteriales > Flavobacteriaceae > Aquimarina > Aquimarina sp. EL_43. Next base: position 1,076,241 of record NZ_CALSBR010000001.1, read on the forward strand.
AAAATCTAACTCTAAATGATAGAATGATATGAAAACATTTATCAGAACGGAGACAGAACTTATTAATCCTGAAGCTGATTATTATAGTCTTAGTGAAATCAGAAAGCTATTCAATCCTCCTATTTCCTATGTAACCATATGGAGATGGCAAAAGAGCGGAATTCTAAAATTAACTCCGTATGTATATGGTAACAAAAAGTACTATCATATAGATGAAGTTAACCAAGAATTAAAAAGGCATAAACAGTTAAAGAAATAATACTACGGGGTGTCTTATGTGGTATTTAGAATGATATGCCAGAATATCTTAAGGCATCCCAAAAACTTTAAAAACAAAAAAGATGAACCCAGATATATTAACAAAAGAAAATATCTTGAATAAGGTAAACTTGCAAGATGCTTTTAATCATTACTTGCAACCATATCATGAGAAAGGAATTCTTAAACAAGGGAAACACATCTCTAATCCATTTTTAGCGAACAAACAAAAAACTCCTTCTTTCAATATTTATAACACTGGCTCTAACAACTGGAGATTTAAAGATTTTGCAACCGGGGACGAAGGAAGCATTTTTGATTTGGTAATGCGATTAAAACAATGTGATTTTAAGGAAGCTCTTATGATCATCAATAAAGATTTTAGTTTGAACCTTACTTATGAAAATCCTAAAGTCGATTTTGATATTCAACGTAAGCAACAGTGGCAACCTATTGATTTGGAATATTGGTTGACTTATGGCATTACTGCCCCAATATTGAAACATTTTAGCGTATACCCAGTAGAAAAATATTGCAGGTTAAATAGTCAAGGTAAGCGTATTTCTTTTAATTCTTCCTCACAAAATCCTATGTATGGATATAAAATTTCTAGTGACTGTTATAAGATCTACTGTCCGCTTTCAACCCGCTTTCGTTTTGCATGGCTGGGCAATAAACCAGAAGCGTATATCTTTGGGTATAAGCAACTACCAAAAACAGGAAATCGTGTATTTATTACTGGTGGAGAAAAAGACGTGCTCTCGCTTTATGCTCGCAATGAACCTGCTATTTGTTTCAATAGTGAAACAGCCAATCCTCCTCCAAAAATTATTGATAACCTTAAGGCTCGATTTAAAGAGGTTATCGTTTTATATGATATAGATCATACCGGGATCTCACAGTCTATCAAACTCTCTAACAAATATGGTTTACAACGAATGATACTGCCAGAAAAATTAATGGAGGATAAAGGAAAAGACATTGCTGATTTCTATGCGCTTGGTTACAACCTAGATGCTTCTGATATTAAAATAGAAGCTTCAGAACCACTCCCAGAAATACAACTATTATCTACAAAAACACTTGCAAAAGAAAACGACTATATACCATTATTATTGAAAACTCAGAAAGTGCTTACCGAGCGCAAAGCGAAACTAATTCATAAAGTACCTCCTCTACTCTTTCATAAAGATATAGGAATTCTATACCCCAGAACCATTAATGTAATACAAGGAAAAGCGGGTGTACATAAAAGCAGATTAGCAGAAACCATTTGCAGTGCTTTGATCAAAAAAGAATCCTGGGATAGTGATTTATTACACTTTAGAAAAAACGCACAACAAGCAGTAACCATTTGCTATGTAGATACCGAACGTAACCTTACAGAGCAATTTCCATATGCTTTACAACAAATATTAAAAAAAGCAGGACATCAAAGAGAAGATACACCAGAAGATTTTGACTACATTTCATTATTGCAAATTCCTAGAAAGGATCGGTTTTCAGCTCTCACATCCTACATAAAAAGAGTAAAACAGATGTATGCCGGTCACGTGATTATAATACTGGATGTAATTACAGACTGTATACAAGACTTTAACAGGTCGAGCGATAGTATGCAGCTCATAGATTTAATGAACGACAGTATCAACTCTGAAGATGTTACTTTTCTGGCACTTATTCATGAAAACCCGGGTAGTACAGATAAAGCCAGGGGGCATCTTGGTACAGAATTACTTAACAAAGCAACTACGGCAATTCAGATTGGATTTGAAAAAGATAGCAACAGACGACCTACGGACTTGATTGTCTTGAATATATTAAAGTTTAGAGGTGGAAGACGTCCTGAACCTTTCTATATAAAGTATTGTGAACAAACCAACGGACTTGTAGAAGCAGATGCTGATCTTATTGATGAATCTGCAAGATCCAGAAGAACAAAAGCAGATCTTTTTGAAATTCAACAACAGATATCTCGATTGTTAAGAAGTTCCATTCAAGGTAAAACATTGGTAGAAGAACTTGCCTCTTATTTTGATTGTAGTGAACGAACTATTCGAGAGCGCTTACAGGAATGTATTGATAAAAGAATCCCAATACCTAACGGAAAAGGTATTCCTTCTGTACTACAAAAGAAAAAAGAAGGAAAGGAAGTGTTTTATAGCCTTGCTCCTATTAAAAGAGGACAAAAACAAAAGACTCTAGAACTATGACCTCTAAATAACGGAAGTTAGAAATGCGCACATATATAGTATTTCTAACTTCCGTTATCCTTAACTTTCTGAAAAACAAGAATTCACCATCATTAAGAAATAAATCCTGCTTTTCTTATTTCCAATGTGCATTTTCTTATAATTACATATGTTAAAGACAAACTGAAGTATTGTAAATCAAGTTAATACACAGATAACACACATTAGTTATATGTTAATCCGTATTGTATGGGATACAATGTATTTTGGTCTAAATTCAATTTAAAATAATCTATATTAATTTGGGGTAAGACACATTGGAAACTGGAAATAGCAGCTTAGCAAACTTTTAATATTAAGTTTTTAATTTCCAACACTTTATACTCAATAGAAATCGGAAATACTATATATGCGTGCATTTCTGGTTTCCAGATATATATTTTTATGATCGATTTACCCTAAAACGTATTAAACAATATTAACTTAGGTTAATTTGGTTTCACCCTTTATATTCTAACTGTTTCTATCATTATTTTAGTTTAAAATTAGAAGATGATAGAACAAATAAAAGATCTGCTAACAGGAGAATTCTTTACTCCTACTCGTAGTGATCAACGTTTTGCTACCAGAGAAAATCAAATCCGCTATAATAACCTTAAAGCGCGACAAAAACGAAGAGCCAAAGCCGATATCGATAGAGCATTAGATGCTAACCGTAATATTCTTAAAAAAATTTTAGATAATAAAAAAGAAGTGGTCAAAACACATGACTTTTTATTAGGAGCTGGATTTAATTTTGGAATTACAACTCATAAAATGAACAAAGAAGGAAAGCTTTGGAGTTGTGTGTATGAATATGCTCTATTGCATTTAGGAGATGATCGGTTAAAAATAACCAAAATATAGCCCATAAAAATCTCATGAAACATCCAAATATTATAGACTGTTATAAACTTGATCTCATCAAGGATATCCCTCTAGAACTTGACTTACTCACCCAACATAGAGATCGATTATTATTAGATAATCAAAAGCTTAAAAAGATAATACTTGCTTTAGGTATAGGGTTTGGCTTCATTATTATCTATAAAATTGTTACAACCAATGGAAAGAAACAGAGAAAAAATGAAGAAGAGGTATACTTCGAGAATGAGTAATGAGAACAATAATACGTTTAGAAAATTCTCAACACAAGGTGATGATTTTCTAAACAAACCAATAGTAAAAACTGTCACTAAAACCATTCTGATATCCGGAGGTATTTTTGGAGCGCTCTATATATCCAAATATTTCTTTAGTGCTACTGCAAAAATGATCAAGTCATTTAAAGAAGTGAAAAATGCCTGTAAAGAATAACCCACTACCCAATAATGTCTCTTATGAACCCCAATACAATGAATAAATTAGTAGAAAATACTCAAAAACCTGATACCGTTGCCACCGTTGTGAAAGTCATTTTTGGTGCTTTCCTTTTAGTACGTATTATAAAAACAAGTGTAGAGTTGTACTATACTTTAGAAGATCGAAAAACAGATAAATGTGAATAGTTATGATGTTATCGTTATCTTCAAAGTGCCAGAAAAATAACAACTGTTCACTCAAAGCATACACCATTATTAGGCACAAAACTGCAAAGGATATCCTATTTGATCGTTTATATCATAAATAAAACTAGAGATAATAGAATAGCAGGACATAACCATAATCTAGTATGTTTAAAACAACAATAAAAAGATCTATCATAAATTGCTAGTCCTGTACTTAAATAATAATTTTCCATAATTTTAATTACATTTTTGTCTATGGCCTATTATGAACTAAAATTGAAGACCTACCCATAGACCTCATTTGGGCCTTAATTTATACATAATAAAAAACCCAGTAAAGCTAGCTTTACTGGATTCAACTAAATATTTATAAGCTGTCAACCTATATTAGGACGACTCATTTTTTTTAATCTGTATATTACTCTAAATAAAAATCTAATATTTTAAAATCTTCATTTGAATAGATTTCTTTTTGCTCATTATTTACAATTTTAAAGATAGCATTATCAGTAGCTAAGAATACTTTATTGTTATGGATTCTATGTTTATAATTATCTGTTATCTCTTTATCAATAAAAAACTTTTTTAACGTTGATTTAATGTTATTAACATAATCATATTCTTCTATTACACAAAAACGTTTATTATTCTTATCTGAATAAACACTTAGCATACTAATTTTTTGATCTTTTTCCACTCTTACAGATCCAGAGTCAAAATAAATTAAATTTTTGTTTTCAAATCTTGGCTTTGGCAAACTATCAAAAGTAGTCATCCTTTGCTCTTTCAGGTCAAGAATCTTTAAATGAATTTTATGTTTTTTTATTGAAACAGATTTCGGGAAAACATCTGGATAAAATACATATCTCAAGTCACCAATATCATCATATTTCTTAAACTTAAAATCTTTATCTCCGATGTCTAAAGAAAATAATTTCTTATCTAAATTTAGAGTATATCCTAAAAGTTTATATCTATTATTCTTAACTTGAGCATCTGTAAAAAAACTATAATGAAGTGAATCTAAAACTATTGTATTGTCAGTTAAAGCTAATGAAGTATATGCTTCTACAAATGAATTAGAAGTTTTTTTTATCTGCTTATCACTTGATAATATATCAATTATTCTATCTCCAAAATATGCTATATGTTTTGAATTAAGAAACTTTAGATCACTTGGTAGTATCTTAATTGAATCTAATAGAATAGTTTGATTTTTATTAGTATTAATAAGATAAATTCCACCACCTTCTTTTTTATAAGCAGCAATAAGAATATCAGGTTCTTTATTAACCTCTTGATAACTATAACAAGAGGTTAAAGTGATTAATAATAATGTGATTCCCTTCATAATGTTAGCGTTTACCTAAATTTAAATTATATATTGTTTGTGTCGTTTCTACAGGTGCAGCTTTTGATGGACCATAGCGAAGCTAACAAAATATAATCCAGATATATTATACAATTTATAATTCCTGTTCATCTTACCAAAATACAATAGTACAGCTTCAAAAAATGAAACTATAATATTGTAATCCAAATAAAAAAACCAGCTACATTTCTGTAACTGGTTTCTTATCATTTATATATTCTTACCCTCCAAGCTTTGACGCCACTAGCGGAGCCCTTAGTTTAGCATAATTATTCAATCACTTTCCCATACTATTGATTTTAAAACATCTATCATTAACCCTTTTAGTTTACAATTTGACTCTTTGAAAGTTGAAAAATCCAATAAATATATTTTATCCTTTTTTTCGTTATATATGTAAAATAGGGTTGAGTAAGCTCCAAACTCTAAATCTGGGACTAATTCCTTAAACCAATATACGTCCTTGCTATTAATTTTTTCAATTCCAAAATCATACTTTTTGCCGATATATGGACTAATACTTAGGTATTCTTTAAAAATTAATTCTTTAAAAGTAAATTTGATTTTAGGATACTCAGTTATTGTTATTATCACTGGTGTATGATCCCATTCCAATTGAAAAATTGTCGATTCATTTCCTTTTTCTTTATAATTAAACATATCCTTTATTGAAGGAAGACAAAGACTGTAATTTCCGTCCGCATTGTAAAAAGGTTGGAATTCTACAGAATTACTATAGCAAGCGTTTTTGGTAATGCTATTTTTGAGAAAATCAAAATTTACATCGTCAATCTTAATCTGAATATTTTGTCCATTTGATTGGGAAAATATAAAAAATAAAAGCACTGGTATAATCAATTTCATCCTCTAGTCCTGAAGTTTTTTTTCAATTGTTTTTAGGAAAAATGTAAAATGATCGTTATTACGTTTATTGAAAAAGTATTTCCTGATATTAAAAACAAGATCTGATATTAAAAAATAAATTAATGGAATTAATAAATACAATTGATTATAATGCAAAAATATATAAATTAACATAAGTGTCGGTACTATGCATACACTTAAATGCTTAATAAAATAATTGGAAAAAGTAACCCTATAATTAATGTGACACTTAATCTCTTTCCCTTCAAATTTACCAAAAACTTTATATGAAAAATCTAAGGGGATATTAATTTTTTTCACTACTTTTTTTAATGCAAAAGTCTCATTTGATATTGTTCCTGTGTACCAAGGGTCATTTGTATACTTTTCATCTACAAAATATTGTAACTCTTGAATTACAGATGATTTTTCTGCATTTATAGTATAACCGTATCTTTGGTTTCCTATCAGAATATTAAATAAGGATATATTCATTGTTATAATTTTTGTAATGCTCTATAAAATTTCATCCTTGCACGATGTTTTTCATTAGATCCATCGTTACTATATCTATTATGTTGCATCATACGTAAATAACCATCTCTAGCTGTTTTGCTTAATGCCATACCATCAGCTGGAGTACCTGTTCTCAAATCTAACTGAATATTCTGAACTGACAAAGCTCCAGAAAAACTAAGAAGACCTATTGTATGTGATCCTGAATAAATTTCTAAACCAAGATTGTGTTTTGATTGTGGAGACAAAGTTAGGTTAATTGGCCCCATGCTACCTGTACCTTCAGTCCGTGTAAAATCTTCTCCATTATATGACCCTGCTATTTCTCCTCCTATACCAATATCGCTATACCCAAATCTAACTTCATGATCCTGCTCAATAAACTCTTGAATACTTTTGGGTAAATTAACATTTAATATAAAACCAGTATCTACACTCCATAATAATTCAGCATCAGCAATAACCTTATGAACACCTGCATCAATTTTCTCTCCAAATCCAAAAAACTTTTGCCCTTCTCTAAATTGTACTCCAAATGTAACTTCTCCTTTTAGGCTTACATGTGTACCTTTAATTTCTTGTGGATTATTTATATTTACTGTGAAATTAGGTTTTGAGTCTTGACCAATACCGTACTCTTTTTTAACAGCATTCCAAGCAACCTCATTACCTTCTTCATCTTCATATCGTCCCGAATTCCAATTGTACACCGAATCAGCTCCAGAAGGATCAGCCCAAAATGCTGGATTATTATCAAATGCCACATATGTGGAAGAAGAGAAGTGTGTTATTGGATCAATGGAAGTCCATCTGGCAATTGCAGGATCATATTGTCGAAGATCCATTTCATAAATACTTAAATCTTCATTTAACTCAATACCATTATACCCATAATTATGTTTTCTACCATTAATCATAGAATTAGCATGATTTGCTCCGTAGTTAATTCTCATTCCAAAAGGGTAATAATCTTTAACTTCTACAATCTCGGAAGCACTGATATTGCCGTCTTTATCAGCATCTTTATAGGATAATCTGATATTTCCTAAATGGTCTTGGTACTGATATATATACTTATACCCATCTGCCTCATGTTCTACGATCCCTTCTGGCTGGTTAAAGAACTCCAGATTACCATTTTTATAGACGAAATTACCTGCGTACTCTGTTGTCGATGAACTTCCATCTGTTACAATCTTCTTTAGTTTTGCTCCAGTGGCATCGTAAATGTAAGAAATATATTTTGCTCCACCATCAACATTTACCCTTGTAGGTAGGTTTAAATGGTTATAAACTATTCCGGTAATGTTCTTGTTATTATCAATAGTCATGTTACCACTCTTATCATACGAATAATCATTACCTGTATTAGTACCATCTTCAAATCCACCAGCTCCATCAATCTGCTCTTCAACAGTTAGAAGTTTATTTCCTTCGTTGTAAGTATAAGCTAAATGATCTAATACTACGCTTTGATTAGCTCCTCCCTTCTTATATCTTTTTAACGATCCTATATTACCGTTCTTATCATAAGTGATATCAGAAAGTTTAAACCAATTTTGCTCACTATTATTCTGATTATTATAATCTGCTCCATTAATCCTATTTAAAGCGTCATACTCATATTTGTAATGTCGCTCTACATTATCATTGGCAGTCTTCCATTGGGTCTCTGCTATATTCCCATTATACAGTGGTGTTGCTCCATGTTGTGGTGTATTGTAATTGATCTTAAAATCAAACAGATCATTATCATTCTGGTTATCGTTATTAATACTCTTTAACCATCTCCTTACATTGTATTTATAATTTACGTCCTGTAATCCTCCTCCAACTTCTTTAGTGATTAATTGACCTAAAGCATCGTAAGTATTAGATACAATAGTTTCAGGAGTTTGATCATTAATCGTTTGGGTTTGATCTTTTAGTCTACCCATATGATCATAAGTAAACGTATCTACCGTAACAATAGGTGCGTTGTTTCCTTTGGTATGAGTAGATTTTATTCTCTCCACTTTTCCTACAAAATCTAGCTTACTTTCTACAACATCACTAGTATTCAGATATTCATTCTTACTAGCTACATAAATAGCTCTTCCTTTCTTATCATAATAAGTAACAGTAGTAATCCAATAGTTAGTATTTAATACACGAACTTTGCTACCTGTCGGTAGAGTCTTAGTCTGATTAGAAACGGCTTCCCCATCTACAATATTAGGATTGGTTAGTCCATCAATATCAAAGTTATAATCATCGTAATAGTTGATAGTAAACACCTTATAGATACTTGTTGGATACGTCTCATTAGAATAGTATAAAGTAGTCCCACCAACAGCAATAGGAGAGGTTAGTTTGTGCTCAAACTGTGGCAGTGTAGTATCATCTTGTGATGTTGCGTTGTTAGTTCTACCTTGTATTACTCCTCTAAGGCTGCTATTAATTACCGTTCCTGTATACAATACCCTTCCAAAAGCATCGTACTTAGTAAACAACCACTGATCAAAAGTTTTACCAGTTATTGACTTTCTTAGACTAGCGTCTTGAGTAAGGATAGGTTGATCCAACTTATTATATACAATATACTCCCAATCTTTACCCGGAACTCTCTTTTCGATTAATCGGTTTCTGCGATCATATCTATACTGATAGCAAAGTTCTTTTAGCTCAGTTTCATCAATACCATCCGCTACATTTACCTTAGGAGGGATTACATAAGTGAGGTTTCCAAATCTATCATATACGTAGTAAGTGTCGTGTCCTGATCCTGCATTAAAAGCTCTTTTTAAAACAACTCGACCCTGCTTATCTTTATATTCTTTAACAGTACGATTATTACTATCTGCTGTAGTCCAATTTTCATCATGAGTAATTGTAATGTATAACTGATTAGCATCATAATAACCATCCTGAACCAAACTAGGTTTCTCTGTATCACTTGGATTTGCAAAGACTACCTTATGATATAATACCTCGTTAGTCTTATTAGTATACCAATTTGTTTTAATAGTATGATCTGCATCACTATTTCTATTAGCTTTCCAAGCTGTACCCGGAGCACCTACTTCTGTTACTCGGTTAAGTGGTGAAGGTTCAAAAATACTCTCAGAATACGCATTAATATTTTGGAGCGAAACGCCTGGGAAATCACTTTGGTAATTATCTCTGTAATATTGGTTGATATCAATATCAATGTCTACATCTTTGTAAGCTCCAATATGACTGTCCGATTCAAAAGGAAGATATTGCTTGTCCTGTCTTCCAAAATCATCATAGGAGATATGAGTTACAATATCTCTACCAGTAGGTGAGGCTTTGATTGCTCGTTGCTGTATGGGTCTACCCAGTCCATCAAAATAGGTAACACTTTCTATGGCTCTGTCTATATCATTGATATTAGAACAGTTTACACTTTCCATCTCTGCAATAGTCATAGCAGCTTGAGGAGTTACTGTATGTATATAGTTCTTATCGGATAGCACCACTTGAGCCTGAAGATTCCAGCCGATCAGAAGCATTACTATGTATATTATATGTTTTTTCATTCTACATGTTTATTAGTTAATTAATGTTGATCTCCGCAGTCTAGGCAATCGATGGGATCACCGCCTCCACCACCAGTAGATTTGTTTACTGTAATTGGCATGATTTTCTCTACAACTTGTCCAGTTTTTGAATCGGTAAATTTCACGCTTAATTCATATTCTCCGTTCTCACTCATTCCTGCAAGAAAACTTGATCCATTCCCTATATTACGCGTCCATGACGGGCTAGTCATTTTCCATAATTTCCATTGCGTTCTCGTATATTGACCTGAACCACCGCTTACGCTATTGATAGTAAAACGTCTTGTTCCATTAGTATTATTAAGATAAGCATAACCGGGAGTAATATTAACACTCATTGGATCATGAGATTTTACAACTCTGGTATTTCCTCCCCATTGGTATTGTCCACTTTCTAATCCTCTATCTACTAATCTAAATTTAATAGTATACGTTCCTTTATTAGGGAAGTTATAAGAAAGTGTCGTTCCGGTATTAGGTTGTTTTACATCATTTATAAACCACTGAAATAAATATGATTCTGTTCCTCCTGCTATTCCAGAAGCAAAAAATGTCGTAGTTGTTCCACGTACAATCTCTGATCTAGAAGCACTTACATTAGCTGCGGTTAAGGGGTGGTAAGCGTATAATTGTCTTACGGTACTTTCTACAGCTCTTCCGCTTACATTATCAATAACTTTAAAGTGTACGTTGTGTGTTCCTGTGGTGCTAGGAGTATACACAAATGTAGTTGCTGTACTAGCTTGCTTTGCTTTATTTACATACCATTCATATCTTAGGTTTCCTGTTCCTCCTCCAACATTTGAAGCTGTAAAGGTAGTTGCTGTTCCTTTTGGAATATTGGTGTAATTTGCACTTACAGAAGGAGCATTTAAATCTCTATATCTTATAACAACAGGTGTAGGCTTACTTTTTAATAATCTTTTCTTCACAGTATCATACGCGACTAAAATAATACTATAGCTCCCCTCATCAACAAAAGTTCTGGTAAAAGAATAAGAGTTATTACATTGTTCTTGATTACCATTAACAAACCAAGTATATAAGTAATTACTTCCAAGGTTTCCAGTAGCAAATGTTACAGGTTGTCCGGGAGTTACTCCCCCTGAACTTGTTATGTTAAACGTAATTGCGTCATAATCATCTGGAGATTGACCCTCGTAATTATAGTTAGTTCTTTCAATTATCTTGTCCTCATTATCCGCTATGTATTGTAATCGATTAAAGCCGTCATAATCATAATACATTGTATATCCTTTAGGATCGGTAATACTGGTTACTCCAATTAGAGGGTCGTAAGTATAAGTCGTCACCATTGCATTAGGTAAAGCATCTTTTAGATTTTGTAACGCTTCTCTAAGAATTTGTTCTTTACAAGTAGCTTCTTTACAATGATCGATATCAGCATTAGATTTTGCTTTCAAATCTGCTATATAAGCAGTAATATCTACATAAGTTGCATTCTCAATTTTAGCGATGGGATAGGTGTCTTGATATCCCCATATGTATATGATATGAGTTCCATCTGCTTTAGATATCTCTATAGGGTTTCCTGAACTATCATACTTATGATATTGTATACGATCTGTTAAAGAGTTGACAGCATTAATTACTCCTTTAGCAACCTGTATACTTTTAGGAAAATAAGAATTCGTAACGGTTCCCTGTTTGTATAAAGTACGCTGAGTCGATAAAATCGTATTATCGGTATAGGTTTCGGTTTGTATAGGAATGGCTATCCTATGCAATTGTTCTAATTTAAAATATGCATTTTTATCATCAATACTTAGATCGACCAGATTGTTACGGGAATTAGGGTAAAATATTTTGGTTTTTAAGGTATTGCCCTTACTACTTTTTACTATGTTTTGTGTCTGGAAATAATTAGGATGATCATAGTTATATGTTTGTTCTGTAACTATAGGATTACCACCATTGGTATCGAATGTCGTTTCTTTGGTAGTCGTTACTAATTTTTTACCAAAGGAATAAAAACCTCGGTTATAGAGAAAATCAAAATTAGCTCCACTACATGGCCCAAAACCACTTGCTCCTCCTCCTACTTGTAAACCAGATGGATCGGTTGAGTGAATATAATTAACAGGAAGACTTCTTTGATCAAAAAGTGTGTAATCATTTTCAATACTTTTTATTTTGGTATAACCATTATCATGATTACGTTTATAAAACTCCTGTTTTTTTAGACTTCCACTAGCCCAGCTCTTTGTATAATAATTGATAAAATTACCATAACCAAAGGTTTGTATTGCCCCAAGATATAATTGGTTGTACGGTATAGTAACTTCAGGGCAACTTCCTAAATAGTCAGGATGCTTAAAAAAATTAAATTGAGAACCTACGACCCCATTATCCATTATCCTATCTGCTGGAGTAGGCTCATAGATATAAACAATTTTACCATTATCTTTTCCGGAATGATCATAATTATACTCTGTTACCTGGGTATACTCGGCAGAAGGCCCTCCATTTATATCTAAAGCGTATGTTGGATAAGAAGTAATAACATTGAGTATTTGAGGTAAATTTCTAACCTTGTGCAATGTTTTATAATCCTCTTGATTAACAGGAATTAAAACATTGGGTTTGTTATAGGCGTATTCTTTTTTAGAAGTAAAATTTGGATTAGTTCCATCATAATTAGTGATGGATTTAATGCGTAATCCACCAACCAGATGCGTAACTGTTTCCTGACTATGTCCTTTTAGGTATTTCCAGCTTACACTAGCATATACAGAAGGGCAAGGTGAAGCTCCTAAAGCTCCATTACCATCCTCTCTGGCTTCCAGAGTGTATTCAAAATTGTTAGATAAATTTATTAAATCTACGGCATATGATGTATCGCAATACTGGGGGCTACATCCTCCTTTTCTTTGATATGTTTTTCCATCAAATTTTACATAAGAAGTACTACCGTTCAGGATAGGATTATTGTTACTGTTGGGGTCTTGTGCATTGGTAAAAGAAATATTGAGTTGTGCCTCGACAATATTATCCTGTTGGGGTCTAAATGTTTTTGTTGCCAATCCAGTGGGAGTACAGGTATATCCATCTCTGGATCCCATACCTTGTGAAGAAATACTAACCCTATCGCTTCCATATTCGGGTACATTGGCAAGTACCTGATATTTATTAGCCTCATAAGCAAACTCGGTATATCCCCCTGTAGGATATATGACTTTTTTTAATATTCCAGCCTTCATTTTTGTTTCATCTGGTGTTCTATCTCCAGTTCCAACTTCTGCTTTATGGGTTATACTTTTAAGATTTTCGATCATAAAATGAAAATCGGTTTCGTGTTTATGTACATAACTCCCTGTGTTATTATTAGCATATCCCCAAAAATCCTGACCAGAAGAAGTACGTAAGGGTAATGGCGTAGTATTATATTCAAAATGATACTGCTGTGGGGTATTCGTATTAGCGTATACATCTACTCCTTTTAATCGTAGAGAATTTCGATAATGAGGTTTTAGTAAACTTTGATACTCTGAATGGTACCCGCCACCCGATCTGTTATAATAATCATAATTAAAAGTAATTTGTTTAATAAGCTGGTCTACTCCATTAATAGTAGTATATATTTTGATGTGATTTAGCTTAGAAGACTCACTATCAATTCTATCCATACTATAATCAAAAAGTACGTATCCTGTTTTAAAATTTATTTTTTTTAATGTCTTTTCATGAGCTATATAATTTTTAGGTAATGACGGTCTGGGAGGCAAGGGTTTCCATCCCGGTAAAGGTCCTCCATTTCCAGAAGATAGTGGCATTGATACTCGATCTCCTGTGATTTCTCTTGTTTTATTAAACGTGTGACTGTCATATTCTAAAGTCACAATATCTGTTTGATTGGCAGAAGAAATTTTGGTAAGATACGAAGAGGTTGTAAATTTTTTATACGCATATGCCGATTGGTCATCCTGAAAGTTATCTGTAATTTCATGAGCATCAAAATTTAAAACACTTCCGTTTTCGGTAATTGCCGAAAACGTATAGTCTCCTTCACTAGCCGTAGCATTTATAGTTACAGGTTTATAATCAATAAATACAAATTTACCTGCATTCTGATCATAAATAAACTTACCCGTATTTCCTGAATAATTAAAAATATATTCATCGTGGTTTGAATCAGCTAATCCCTGGGTTACATCTCTAAAATATCTATTGTAAGTAGCATCAAATGTTAAATTTCCCAGATCAGGAATATCCCCGGTACCAGGTTGTCCTTTTACATTCCTTACAATAGCCCCGCCAGCATTTAATGTCCATCCCAGGCCAACCCAGGAAGCTTCTTCATTCACTCTAATTCCAGAAGTAGCATTATAACTTAAGCTAATCGGGATTTCTATATCCCCTTGCTTAATAGTATATAAAGGGATAGAAATATTTGTTGTTCCCAAATTGGTGTTGACAGGAAAAGCTCCAAATTTCCCCAAGCTTGCTGCTGTTGGAGATACAGGACTATAGGTATTAAGCTCTTGTCCAAATCCTATTCCCGAAAGAAACAAGAATAGGTATATGATTTGTTTTTTCATAAAAAGTAATTTTTGTAATGATTGAATTTTTATAGCAGAACCGATACGTATATGATGTACAAATCAGTAAAGGCAAATACTATAGATGATCATTGATTTGATATTAAGAATTGTTGTTGTGACACGAGCCGCATAAGTTAAATTGCAGTCTTTTTGTTTTCATAGTTAGATAATTATATAGTTAATATTTAAGTACTCCGTGTGCAATAATACACCATGTGAGTTTCATTTTTCGGGACTGGGCAAAAAAAGCTAAAAGTTTTTTTGTTTATGTCTTCTACCATAGTATACATCTCATTAACCGGAAGTTTATTGGAGAAGAAACCGCATTTAAACCCTACCGATTCTGCATAATAATACTGCTGTGAAGAGGTATCAAATTCTACAGGGGCATTAAGCTGTTTCATAATAAAAAGGGTACGGTATAGTTTGGTTTTAGAGATCTTTAGCTTTGCTGCCAGTTCCATAGGAGACCCGGTAGCATTAAGACGGATCAATTGATCAATACGTTGTATTAATTCGATTTGTTTTAACATGATATTCATCTGTTCTTTTTTTATTGTTTTTTAGTTGTCAGATGGAATTTGCCATTGATCATATTGGTTGGTATTAACCTAATTATTATGGCGCATTTCATAACTCTAAAGTTTTTCCCGATAATCGGGATTTAAATACTTGGGCTGTGCTTAGTACAGCCCCGAAGCTTACTTATTTAAAAAATCATTGCTATAGCTATAAGCAGGTGTCCACTATTGGTAAATTATGGAAAACGGGGCATGATGTTTTGGGGAAACATCAATAATGAGGTCATTCATAATAGAGTTCATCATCTTCTTCATACTCATCATCACCGTACCAAATCTTATCATATTCGACACGGTCAACTCCCAAAGGATAGTTATGTCTGGTTTCATAGCGTGGTTCCTTACCTTGTATTAGCTTGTCTTGCAACATCTTTATTATTAAAGAGATAGATATTACAACTATAGTAGAGAGAGCTAATAGTATAACAGTTTGTTGTACTGCTTTTTTCATAAGTCAAATGGTTTTTGTGATATCATGTACAAAAGCATATATTTTAGCATAGATCATCACCTGTTTTGGATTATCGTTTAAAAGTTGGTACATAAACTCACCAGCATCAATGTGCAATGCTTTTAAAATGCCATTGAGCATGTCTGGTGGGATATCATTTATATCGTCTGGTAACATATTTTCTTCATTAAAAATGGATACAGGAGCAACCGCAAAAGATGGGGTATTACAAAAACTCAACTTTAATTATGATTTGGATTACTCCTGTTTTTCCTTTTATCTAAGTAGGCAACACATACACTGATGGTTGTTTACTTCTTGTTTTTTGATTATTGTTTTCAATAAGAATACAGGAGTAGCACAACGCAATAGTTTTCTATACGGCTACATATCATAAATGGAGTACTATGTAATTGTGAACATACTCCCATATTCCTTTTGTACTTTTTGAAATTATGACGATAGAAGTGTAAGTACCCCCAAGTTTGGGAAAGGATATTTAAAAAATGGTTTTTAGCTATAAAAAGCTGGTTTTTAGTTGGTCATTTATCTCATGGTCTTTTGATTTGTGGCTTCTGACTTTTACATTTATAATTCGTTATTCAGTATTCATTTTGATATCAGGATTTTGCACAGATATGAGAAATAAGCATGGCCGTTCCATAAAAAAAATGACTACCCTTAGTAATTGATATACGAAACGGTACCATGCTTATATGAGTGTTACATCTGATATCCTATAGTGCTCATACAAAATTTAGCTTTGCTACAATATGCTAGTTCTTACTTTTTCATTATGAAACTGCAGTCATATATAGAGGACTACCTGTATTTATCGTTTCAATACGTAATTTTGATTTTTTAATGATTTCAGCAACTTCAAAGGGGGTACTTCCATTATAAAACTTTTCTTTTATCCAGATGCGAAGAAGAAGTGCGTAGCCTCTATGCTCCTTTACACAAGTTTTGAAAAGTTTTGGGTCTATAAACAAATAGTTAAATACCCTTTCTTCAAAAAACTTAAATTGATTTGGTTCTAAAACACGCTTTATATTCTCTTTCATAATACTTACTTATTTGGGGTTACATTAATCTTTCTAACTCTTTCTCTAATTGTTGCAAAAACACCTTACTATTTTCAATAGTTTGTTTTTGGTGAGAAATTGCCATTCGTATCATATCTTTAAGTATTTGCTTATTTGGATCTTTTTTTCTCCTATCTCTTATATTAACAATTGTATTATAATGAACATTGTGTTCTTTTGCTATAGCTCTTATCTGTGATGCGGTTAGTGTATCTTTTAATAATTTAGACAGTAAACCACTTATAGGAGTACGACTGCTTATTGCCATATCTTTTAAAAAAAATTTTACATGTTAATTCAATAGCATACAAATCATAAATTGTTAATACTGTTTTCATATATTTGTTTCTTAGTTATTGTTTTACAGTGTTAAAAATACGAAATAAAATTCGTATATACAATATTTATTTCGTATTTGTTATAATTTACACAATATTTATTATGAAAATAGGCGATAGAATAAGGAAAGTAATGGAGTTCAAAAACATGAACTACAGATCTTTAGGTATTTTACTGGATTATTCGGATGGCCAAACTAGAAATATCATGATAAATAAATCTGTTCCGAAAATTGACTTTGTACAAAACCTATTACGTGCTTTTCCTGAAATAAATGTCAACTGGCTGATAACTGGTGAAGGTAGAATGCTTGATGATGTATCAGAAAACCGAAAGGTTACAAATTACAGTAAACTTGATAATATAGAACTAATCAAACATCTTCTTGAAAGAAAAGATGAACTCATCCAAGATGAGACTTTTAAAGACTACGTAAGAATGGTGATGGAGTTAATCATGGCAGATGATGAAAGAGAGAAGAAAAACAAGGCCTTGGAGGAACTAAAAGAAATTGCTATAAAGAAGTATTCGAAAAGAAGTTGATTTTTTTATAGTGGTTGTTGTTTAAGAAGAATATTAATGATTCTAGATTATCATCTCTTATAAATTAATTTAAGTAGATTGTGTAGTATTAACATTTTTTCAAAAAGAGAAATCATGTATAATTTCATGGTATAGCTCATTAAATTCACTTTCGGTATAGTAATTAGGGTTCTCTTTCAAAATTTCTACCAACACTTCCAATTCAATACGCTGCTTTCTTTCATTGTTATGTAACTTAGAATTGTTTTTCATTTCCTTCCTGATTTCTTCTTTAACTTCCTTTCGTATAACCTTTGGACTATCATCAAAAAACTTTCTTTGTTCAGATGTAGTATATTTTCTAGGCTTCAATATCTCGAGTAATTTTTTTAACATCATTTATCCTATTAAATATTATCGGTTACTCTTTTTAAATCTTCATGAAATTCATCTATACAATCATCTACTAGCTTACCAGATTTGTATGATTTTCCTGATTCCTCAGCATACATCGCTTTAAAAATCATGTCTTTATAATATATTCTTTTAACCCTTTCAATAAAAGAAAGCTGTCTATAAATAATTTGATCTTTATACGTATAATATTTGACGAGAAAATATGTAAAAGCTGCAAATAACGAAGCAGCTATAACAAGAATCAAAACATATTTGTTTTGAGTAAAATCTTTTTGAGTGAGAAAAATGAGATGAATAAACCAAAATCCTGAAACCAATATTCCTGTAAGTGAAACAAAATGAAATTTGAAAGTACTACCCCTGGAGAAATCGTCGTGTAAGGATTTACAGCTAAAAAAGAAAAGAGCAGTCACTAACCCAAAAACAAATATCCAGAAATGAAAACTAGATCTACCCCGAAAAGAATGATCTCTATTGATTTGACGTTTCTCTGCATTTATTTTAGCAACATTTTGTTTAGAGGTTTTAACTAGGTCAGTAGCTAAAACGTAATATTGTTCAATATCAATTTTCCTATTTTTTAGATCTTCCAAATATTGATTCTGTAAATCATTCCTACGATTTATTTCTACTGAGTACTTTTGATTATTTAATGGGACTAATTTAGATTTAGCGTTAAAAAAAACATGGAATAAAGAAAGGGTGACTAGCATAAAAGCCATCACCCCTTTTATAAATGGTAATATTTTATTATTGTCCTTCTCTGTGATCGTCTTCATCAATGGTTCCATCGTCTCCTGGGTCAGTGAGTTGTAATTCTGTTTCGCTGATTTCATCATTTAGTGTTTGTCTTTCACAGCTACTCATAAAAAAAATTAAAAATAGCACGCTGAATAAAATTATAACATTCTTCATCTGATAAATATTTTAAGGTTTGTTACCCTAAAATACTATTAAATAAGGAGATTATCCTTTACCAAATGATAATTGAGTTTATTTTTTTTAGACTGATTTGGGGAAGTACTATAGAAATAGTAGAATCAATCCAATTTTATTTTAATATTTATCTTTTAAAAACAATCAAATATAAGAAAGAAGGCAGCTTTTTTAAATACGGTTTTACCGTAAATAACTGATTTTGTGAGAGTAAAACAATATTACAACACTGACATATAGGTTTTTATAAAGTCATAATTTTTGAAAAAAATTTACAACCCTATCTATTTACGGGAACCCGTAAACATTGGGATGAGCAATTTTACCTGTATAATCACGATTACAAAATCACTCCTTCTACAAATAATGTGATAGCTTCCTAAAAGCATGTACGGTTTTCTTGCTTTTTAGAGTGTTTGGTTACTTCAATCTAATGGTCATATAATGAAGGTTTAAAGAAATAAAAAAAAGAGCTATATCTGAATATTAACTACATAGAAACTATGTTCAATAGCACAGGTTTCTACGATAGATTTGAGAATGACAAATTCGAATATATTCTAGAAACTCAGAACAACAGAATATAGGGTCATTAGTTATAGGTCTTTTACAATGATAGGCTCTTTGAAACAGAATGAAAGTTTAGGTTCCTTATTTAGCTTATAGGTATATATGATCGAACAATTCATAAAAGTAAGAACCGATTTGTCTTTGGTTTATGCTTCTAAAAACTATTGTCTTTTAAATTTAATAGGTGCTCCCTCTCAATTAAGCATATCTCTATTTATAGAGAATATTACAGACATCAATCTTGATTATTCATTCCGCCTTCAACAAAATTTATATGCTAACTTTAAAAATATATAGTAACTTAGCAATTAGAAAAATTTAGGCAAACGGCCGCTACAAGCCGAGCAAAATATAAACCGCTGTATTGACCGACGCTACAATCGGATTTATGGTTACTTAATGAATAATGCTTAATTTAAAAAAAGATGATAAACTCATCGAGTTAAAAGAAGTATGTGAAAAACTAAAATTTAAAGACATTCGTACCGCTATCAAATGGTGCAAAAAAACAGGGATACCTGTTATCCCCAGAGGGAAACAAAAGCTTACTTATAAATTTCTTGTTGACATAGAATTAGATAGAGATATTGTAAAATTTCTTAAATCTGAATATCCAAAGTCCTGGAAAGAAATGTATACATTTTATCTTGACAATGACAAACGCGGATATGTGTTAGCAATAGAAGAATATAAAGTTTCTTCGAGAATCGAAGGAATAGTAAAGTAATTTGTTATTCTCTGAAATTAGAACAATATAGATGATGCCTAAAAGTTTAAGATCTTTTCTAAGGCATCATCTGTATCTTTATGAATAAAATTTCCTTGATACCCAATAGTTGTCGTTAAATGTCCATGTCTATATAACTTTTGCAGCATTTGCAGAGGCACTTTATCCCCAGCTATATTACCGAAACTATGCCTTGCAATATGATTCGTTATTTTTTTATCAATCTCGGCCAATTCAGCTATATCAGAAAGATTATTATTAAACTTTTTAGTTGCTGTTTTTATTTTTGCATACATATCTCTTGCATCTTTGGCATTTGCATTTTTCAATTCAGGAAAAATATAGTCGTTACCCTTTTTCTGATCTTTCCTATAAATTTCTAAAATAGAAATAACTTTTTCTGGCAATTTAATCGAAACCACTTTATTGTTTTTACCCATTTTATAATACAGCCTATCTTGTTTTATATCACTCCATTTCATTTTTAAAACATCTGCTATTCGTATTCCAGCAAGATAAAACGAAAAAAGAAATACATTTCTAGTATGTGCTATGGTTGTTCCTTCTTGTAAATCAAGATTTTCAATTCTTCGTATTTCAGATTCATCTAATCCAATTTTTAAAGTCTCAGGAAGGTTTATTCTAATTTTATCGGTTCCAAATGGATAATACTTCCTATCTACAACTCCCATTTTAATAGCTCTATTGTAAAGTAATCGAATCAATATCAAAATATTCATTATTGACCTTTCACTAACAGTTTCTTTCGCCTGGAGATGATACTTAAAACGGTTTAATAAAGTCTCATCGATCTCATTGAATGTTAAATTTTCATTTCCTGTAAATTCCAAAAAGCTGTTTACTTTGCTGTTGTCTGAAATTGCTCGATTGTGCTTTTTAGCCTTTCTTAAATTTTTAACATGTTCATCAGCAACCTGAAAAAAAGTTACAGTTTCAGTAACCCCTTTAATCTCATCAATAATTTGTCTAGCTGTAAATGATTTTTTAGTTGCCTCATACTCTAATATAAGATCCTCTATTGAATCAAACTTTTTCCTGATAAGTCTATTTAATTGATGATGTTTCGGATTTTCACTTGTTACTACCCTTGCTTGATCATCCCACTCATCAATACTATTTAGGTTAGTCAAGTATAAATAATTCTGTTTGCGATCTTTAGTTACTCTAATTGCTACTCTAAATATCTTACCTCCCAAGCCATCACTTTTGGGATGTAGTAGTACTTTAATTGTTGCCATAATATGAATATTGAGTCCAAATATAACGAATAAACTCAACCAAAAGGTCATACATAGGTCATACTTTTTGTGTTTTTCGTTGATTTTTAACATTTTCAAAAATCATATAAACCTTTTACACACAATACTTATGATGACATTTAAACACATTAGAAATCATTAGAAATCAAAAAATAATAGACTTAGGATCTAGTGCCGCGAGGTGTGAGAGTTCGAGTCTCTCCGCCCGCACAGCAAAAAAAGCTTCTCTTAATCGAGAAGCTTTTTTATTTGAGTACAATTTTTTTGCTGCTTTTTGACCCTTAATTGGAATTGCAATCAAATATTATCTCATGATTTTTAGTTGAATTAAATAATTAGCTATTTCTTTTAAAATTTACTTTCTATAATAACTTTTCCAAAACCTCTTTTGCCTTCTCATAATTATAGTTTTTATCATCTTTGAGAATTAATATTAACTGTTCTTTTGCTTTTACAACATCTGATTTTTTAATGTACAACAATGCCTTATACCAATATGCTCTAGAATAATCAACCATTCCGCTTTGCTGCAACTGGTCGAAGTACTCTAATGCTTTTTGATAATTTTCTAATTCGAGATGCGAAATTCCTAGATAAGAAAAAACATAAGGATTCATTTCGGTATTACCTTGTCTTTTAGTTTGTTCTATACTTCTATTAAATGCAGAAATTGCTTCTTCATATTTTTGATCTTCAAATAACAATGTCGCTTTTGCCAGCTCTTGATCGGTATCGCTCTGAACGATTAAAGAAGGTAGTTGGTCCCAATCACTATAAACCGAATATAGTTTTTTGAGGTCCTGATTTCCTGTAAATTTCATAATTAAAAAAATCAAGAAAACAGCTGCAATAGTACTTGCATAATAGATCCACTTTCTGTTATTTGTTTTCGGTTTAGAATACTTTTTTTCAAAAAATTGATCTGCAGATTCCTGAATTGTATTTTTCATCGTCATAAATTCAGAACTTCTACGATACGAACTAATTTTAGAAATGTCTTCTTTTAGAAATGTCTTAGAATTCATTAAAACCCATTCTTCAGCATTAATTGATGCTTTAACCGATTTATTAAGTTCAACTTCTTCTTTTAATAGATCATTAGATTGCATCTTTTTTTCAAATAGAAGTTTTTCGTCTTCATTCATTGCTCCCTTCACATAAGCATCAATCTGATCATATATTTCTTTATCAAACTTCATAATAACTCTTAATTACTTTAGTAAATCGCTTATCTGATTTAATCATTGCCAGAAGTTTGCTTCTACACTTAAAAACACGTTGTCTGGCAGTATTTACATTAGCATACTCTAATTCTTTTATAATTTCTTCGTACGACATATCATTAAAAAAAAGAGAAAGAATCTCTTTACAATTTTCAGATAAGGTGTTAAATTTTTCTCTGTATAATTCCATTTGTTCTTGTTCTAGCATGAACATTACAGGGTTCATTTCTTTATCTACTAGTGTATGTACTTGTTGATTCATTACCTGTCTTTTTTGTAATTCTAGTTCTCTTCGCCACATATTCTTACTAATTGTAAATAAATATGCTTCAAAACAGTCTATCTTTAGCCTTCTCTGTTGTACCCCTACAATAATGTACAATAATGATTCCTGAAAAATATCTTTGGCCTGATCTATTGTTCCTTTATTTTGATTAACAAATCTCAATGTCTTCGGAAAAAATCGTTCATATATTTCGGATATGATCTTATTATCTTGTTCTAACAAGGCATTAATAAATCGTTTACTCATCCCATTGATATTTGATAATATAATATTAAACTTACAAAAACTAAAGAATATACACCCGACCTTATCCTTAACACATCCTATATTACTTACTCTCAAATAGGTATACATTCATAATGACCTGCTAAATAGAGTTCATATAATTTGGGTAATAAATTCTTAATTTACACACTATAGTATATATACTATTAAAAACCCAATACCATGAAAAGCGCTAAATCATTTTTAAAACTTATAATACTATGTTTCATGATCACAAGTTGCAAGGATGATAATGGAGCTTTTTTATATGAAGACGCCAGCAAAAATCAAGATGCTATTGATAAAAACAAATCAAATATACATCCTATAAAAATACCTGAACAATTAAAAAATGAACTCATCATTGAATTTACCGATACAACGACTGAAGCAGATCAAGATGCTTTAAGACAAAAATATAATGTTATTGACTATAAGGCGTGTAGCTGTAATAATAAACGTGTGCAAAAATGGGTATTTGATCAAAATTCTTATACTGAAGGAAGAAAAGATGATATTGCCCAAGAAGGTGGTGTAGAAGGTACCGATTATCAATTTTATTATTATAATGAAAACATAACTCCTAACCTTATCGCAACAAATCAACCTGTAGGGCTAATAAATTCTTCTATCAGACCTGTTAATGATATAAACCCGGTAACCATAGCCATCATAGATACAGGAATTGACTTGAACATGCTACAGAATACACAACCTTTCTTATATAATAATGGATCCTATGGATCTTCATGCAATACCAATTACGAGATTTCTGGATGGGATTTTGTTAACCATGATAACAATATGTTTGATGATAATGGTCATGGAACTATTGTAGCTGATATTATTATGAAAAAATTAAAAGATAATAATATAAATGATTATCAAATACTTGCTATAAAAGCGTTTGATAAGGATGGCGCAGGAACCACCTTTGATATTCTTTGTAGTTATTTATATGCTGTTAGCAAACCCGAAGTCTCTGTTATTAATATGAGTTTTGGCTGGTATCAATACCCAAGTGATCTACTTTCTAAGTTCATTGATGCAAACACAAATATCTTACATCTTACTTCTGCTGGCAATAGTGATAATGACAATGATAATTTAGATCATTTTCCATCTTCAATTTATCATAATAATGTATTATCTATAGGAAGTTATCATGAACACAATGATCATTTTAAAAAATCTAACTTCTCTAATTATGGTATACTTAGTGTAGATTTTTTATCAAAAGGCGAAAAGGTGTCTTTCTACAATCATACTGTAGAAGGAACTTCCTTTGCAGCTCCATTTGTAGCAGCAAAAGCTATGAAATATTACATACAAGGCTATAGAACACCACAACAGATTATTGATCAATTAAGAATTAATGCTTATATACTTAATAACGAAAATCTATTATCTGTCTATTTCAAAGACAGAGTAATTAAATAATTTCTATAGGCCATACTTTATCTGTGTATTTCTTTCGGTAGCGGTTTCAGTGATTCTTATAAAATTACCTGGATAGCTTTTCTATTCTATATTAAAAGTTAACTATTTTTAGTTTTTACTTAACAATTTTATTCATGAATAACAACTTATGTTTACGGCCTACGGATTATTTCATTTTTAGCTTTATATGTATGTTGTGTTATTTCGGAAATGCACAAACCTCAAAAGCTCTTGTCGTAGAACATTATGAAAAAATAGAAAAATCTAATCATTCGTATCTATCTAAGATTGAAAGAATTAATCAATTATTAGAATTAGAAAAAATGAGTATAGATTCTTTAACATTAAGTGATCTATATCATAGATATAGCAAACTCAATTTTAGGAATAAAGATTACAAACATGCAATTATACATGGTAAAAAAGCTTTGGAAATCCAAAAAGAATTTACAGATTCTCTCCCGCAATTAATCAATAACACTTATAATAATCTTGCTTACTACTACTGGTATTCTGAAGATAAAACCAATGCTATCAAAACTTTTAAAACGCTTATCAAACAGCCTTTCAAGGATAAATTTACGATTAGAGCATATGCCATAAATTTAGCTAAACTGCTTATTGAAAGAGGAGATTATTATACATTATTAGATTATTTGCAAGAAGCAGAACATACCATCATGAAACAAAATAACTCATTGCTCAATAGAGAACTGTATAGCGTATACTTGAGTTTCTCCAATGTATATTCCAGAACCAACAAAATTGAACATTATTATAAAGCTATTGAATATCTAAAAAAAACTGAAAAAACAATTTCTCATTTACCAGATCAAAAATTAATCAAAACAAAAATCATTATCAATAATCGATATGGTAGTATTTATGATGAACTAAAAGAATACAATAAGGCCATAAGTTATTACGGCAAGGCCTTATCTCTAAGCCTGAAAACCAAAAAAAAAGACTCATTAAATATTGCTAAAATATATAATAATCTGGGATACATTTATATTGGTATAAATAAACCTGAAATTGCATTTAAGTATTATCAAAACTCATTAATATACAACCCATACCACACTTCGGCATTTGATAACCTGGGAGATTATTACTTGAACCAAGGAAGTTTCGAGCAAGCATTAATCCATTATCAAAAAGCTATAAGTTTCAATTGTTATGAATATGACAAACTCAATTTTTATGAACTCCCTTCTATAGAAGTTCTTCAACAATCTGATAACAAAATAGAATTAGTCAATGATTTAACAGATAAAGCTAAAGCCTGGTTACAATTCTATACTAAAACTAAAAACAAAGAATACTTAGAGTATGCCCTAACAACAATATTCAGAGCAGATGAATTAATTGACATTATACGGTCTGCAAGCTATGAGCAACAATCCAAATTCTTTTGGCGTAAAAGAGGAGTGGATCTTTATATGTTAGCTACTTCTATTAGCTATCAACTTAATCAACCAGAAAATGCTTTTTATTTTATAGAAAAAAGTAAATCTCTATCATTATTAGAAAACTTGACACATGAAGAAGCTAAGAAATTAGGTGGGCTACCAGAAGTATTACAAGAAAAAGAACACGTATTAAAACACGAAATATTACTGGCTAGCCAAAAAATAATTGATGAAGTTTCTTTCACCAAAAAAGACAGACAATCATTGGTTTTTAAGAAAAAAAGAAATTACGAAGAGTTTCTAAAATCTTTAGAAAAAGAATACCCTAATTATTATAATTACAAAAAGAAAATCGACTTAGTTTCTTATAAAGAAACACAACAAAAAGTTACTGAAACTAATACTGTAATAATTCAATATATTCTTTCTGATGAGGAAGGATATGGTATGTATATCGCTTCTGATACCACCCATCTGTTTACGATTCCTAATGTTCGAGTTTTACAAAAAGAAATCCTTGATCTACGTAAACTTCTACAGCGACCTTTATTTTCTATTAAGGACCAAAATTTATATAAAGCACTATCCTTTAGTATTTTTAAAAAATTGTTTCCATTTATAGATACCTTAAAATTGTATAAGAAGAAGAATAAAAAAATAATCATTATTCCGGATCATACACTTCAATACCTTCCATTTGAAATCTTAATCATGAATAATGACAATACCAATACTGTAGACAACTACTTTATCAACGATTTCGAAATTAGTTATTTATACTCTATATCCTTATCTAAAAGCGCTGAACATATTAATAAATCTCCTACTCAAAACCTTATTGGTTTTGCTCCTATACATTTTGAGAAACACAAACTTGTTGATTTAAAAAAGAGTGAGGAGAAAATGAAAAAAATCCAGCGTTTATTTGGAGGAAATATGTTAACAAAAAAAAATGCATCTAAAAGTAATTTCATAAAAGAATCCTCTACTTATAAAACCATCCATCTATCTACCCATGCGAGTTCTATGGGTAATCAAGATCCATGGATCGCTTTTTATGATGAAAAATTATATCTCAATGAATTATATTTTATTAAAACACAAGCAGAATTAGTCATTCTGGATGCATGTAAGACTGGCATCGGAGCATTACAACCCGGAGAAGGAACTATGAGTATTACTAGGGGGTTTTTTCATGCAGGAGCTAAAAGTGTTGTTTCTTCCCTATGGAATACCAATGAAAAATCTAATAATGAAATTATTCTTAATTTCTATAACTATTTAAAAAAAGGAATATCTAAATCATCTGCACTACGCAATGCTAAACTTGACTACCTAAAAACTCATCAAGGATCTGAGGTTTCTCCCTATTTTTGGGGACCTCTAATAGTCCAGGGCAATATAGATTCAATACAATTATCTGCTAATTCGCAAACATCTTTGTGGATATATATTCTTCTTTCTGGAGTATTGTTGTTGATCACACTATATCTAAGAAGGAAATTTTAATATTGTATAGTTATTTATAGTGTTTTGTTTTATGGTAAAAAATCCATTTTTTTAATAGAAAAGCCTACCCAAAAAAGGATAGGCTTTATTGATATTATTTCATATTCTAAAATATTATTTTCTGTGTCTTTTGATCAACTCCATTTGATATCTTAACAAAATACAACCCTCTTGAATAACTTGATAAATCCAATTTTGATTGATTTGCTTCTAAAGTTTTTTCTATAATATATTTTCCGGATATGTCATATACTTGTATTTTTTTAGCTCCCTCTAAGCCTAAAGTATTTATATTAAATACACCCGAGCTACTAGGGTTAGGGTATATATTCATATCAAATAAATCAGCCTGAGATTTACTCTGCCCTCCCGATAAACTGCTTATGCTACCAATAGGGTTGTTGCAGTTGTTACTATAAGAAACCTGAATCGGACCTTTAGAGATTGGAGCAGACCATGGTTTACATCCACTACGCACTTGTAATGTTATTTGGTAACTAGTAACTGCACCCGTACCCGTAGGGTTTCCTGAACCAAAATTTGGACTAAATTTATTCATTTCAAAACCCTGAGAAATTATCGGAGAAGCAGAAGGATTTGAAGATACGAATGCAAAAGTCCATTTATATTCTACTCCATTGATGAAAGGAGTAGCTTCGAATGTATTTGATGTACCCGGACAATAGCTCGATGGAAGATTAATTATAGTATTACTTAAATCATATATAGCTGGTGCAGCCGGAGTAAATATTTGGTGATATGTAGTTCCATATCCACAAACATTCTTTGGTGTTACATATACATTTACAGGACCCCCAGAATATGGCCCAGGTATTGTAACTGGGAAAGCAGGCACAGAGTTAGTAGACATTCCTGTCTGTAATGGTGAACCTCCTCCAAAATCAATTTTCCAATGATATTCATCATTTATAGAGGAATTTGGTGCTGGCGTAAATGTTACTGTATTCTGGGAGCAATAAGATCCCATTGATGTAACTGAAGTAATTGGGATAGTTCTACGAGCAAATCTATGACGATAAATTCCCCAATTACCTGATTTCCTAATATATCCTAATTTAGGTGTATAGCCACATGTATAAATAACTCTTACCTTAAATTTAACAGCTTGTAATGAACTATTGACTGTGAAAGTTACATTTGATTGTGAAGCTTGAGAAATATATCCTTGTTGTAAGATACTTCCGTTTTTATCAAGCAATAAATAATGATATCTATAAAATTTATTTGATGCAGAAGAAGGCCAATTAAATTTAAATGTATTTTGATTTCCCGGACAAGTAATAGTTGACACTGATATACCTGATATAGCCGGTGGATTGCATGCAAACATATCGTCTTCGGCCTCTATTTTTATTAGTGAATCGTTGTTTTTACTCATACCCATAAAGGAAATACAGGCAAACAAAAATGTAAAAAGTAGTTTATTGGTTTTCATAATTAAAAGTTTAATGTGTTTTAAGAATACCTACTCTTTTAAAGGCTTTTCGGTTTCCGCCTCTTTAGTATTTCTATACTAAAGGGGGAGAAAGAAGATTTCATTACCCAGTTTTTTGAAAAAAAAGTTATTTTTTTCAACTTAAATTAGTGCTTGCATTCCTAACAGAAAGGTATATTCTAATAATATACCCCTAAAGAGTTTTTTGTTGGAATTATTAGTGACTTTGTTTATCTTTTGGTGTCTCAATATATACAACAACAAAATCATATTATAAAATGAAAAAGATTCTTTTAATTTTAACGGTAGTATTAACAGCTAGTTTTACCTCTATAAATAATAATGATATCGTAGAAGCACAGGTAACCTATAGTGGACAATCTGATAAAGCGTATTATTTTACTAATAAGGATACAGGAAAGGTGCTCGAATTTACTTTTGTAAGTAAAAAAGCGATCTCTAAGTATGATTTAAGTACAAAAAAACTTACAGGAAAAGAGTTTATAATTACTTATGAAATTGATAACATAGAAATTGTAAGCAAGGATACACAAGTGAAACAATACAAAAAACGTTTAATTCTTATCGATATAAAGATGACAGACAGCGAAGTAGTTAATAACTAACAAAATCTTAGGTGAGAGAGTTTGAGTCTCTCTGCCCGTATAAAATAAATAAGAAACCTGTAAATAATTGATTTACAGGTTTCTTATTTTTTACCCAAATCTTTCACTTATATTATTATCAGCACTTTATAGTTTTTTTGATTATGAATAATTATGCTTATCTATTTATGAGGCGAAAAACGGACTAATTACTAGTGTACGGTTTGTAAGCGAATGATGGCATAAAAATTAAGCTAAAACTCAGACAATATGATTTATTGATAATTACCTCTACATAAGCGCTACAGCTTAAGTTTTTACTGTTATTTGTATCCCTAAGGACAAAAAAACTCTCCATACCAAAGGATATGGAGAGTTTACATTAACACTATGGTCATAAAACAAAAAACACGCTTTATTAATTTTAATAAAGTATACTCTAATTTCTGATTTCCTCTTTAGATACTCTTATCAACACCCTATAAAACGAGGTTTATGATACGTACCTGTATATTTTAAAAAATCTATTATCGATTATTTTTTTGCGTGAATATCAAATTGTAGCAAAAAAATGAAAAATAAAACAAAAATCTATTCCTATTTAGATTCGTTCTTAATAAATTTGCAACAAATATATATCTTATTTTAATTCAATCTAAATAAGGATTAATAATTTTTTAAAATATTCAAAAATGAAACAATTAACACTTACATCTCTTTTATTATTAGTTGCAGTATGTACTATAAATGCTCAGGGTAAGAAAAAGCAAGATAAAAATGCTATAAAAAAAATGTGTGGTTGCTACGAAGTAACTTTCAATTTTGCAGAAACCTTTCAATATAGTAATGATTCTCTTTATAAGCCTTCAAAAACAAAAATTGCCAAAGGGTTAGAATGGGCTCAATTGGTTGAAGAGGATAAAAACAAAGTTTCTATTCAGCATCTATTACAAGTAGGGGATCCTTCAAAACCTCATATTGTAAAACATTGGCGACAAGATTGGATATATGAAAACACCGATTTCTATATGTTTAACGGTAATAATTCCTGGAACTATGAAAGTAAGCCTGAATCTGAGGTAAAAGGGCAATGGACTCAAAAAGTATATCAGGTAGACGATAGTCCTCGCTATGAAGGTTCTGCAACCTGGGTACATGTAGATGGAAAAAGTTTTTGGGAAAACAGAACAGACGCTCCACTACCAAGACGAGAATACACTAAAAGAAGTGATTATAATGTAACTGTTAGAGGAAACAGACATGAGATTACTAAAGACGGTTGGATCCACGATCAAAATAATGATAAAGTAATACGCGAAGCAGGCAAAGCCGATGTTATTTTGGCTAAGGAAAAAGGCTATAATACTTATGTAAAAGTAGACGATAGCCGATGTAAAGCTGCGGCAAACTGGTGGAAAGAAAACAACCAAAAATGGGCTTTGGTTCGTAATAAATGGGAAAAGGTCTTTAGTAGAAATGCCAATTTGGTATTAGAAGCTAAAGTCGATAATAAACCACTATACAAGCATTTATTTTCTGATGAATACACAAAAGAACAAGATATTAATAAAGTCATTGAATCTTTTGTAGTTCAATAAGAATAATCATGACCGCAACCACAACCACAATAAATATATAATATAATCATGTCAGTCTTAAAAAAATTACCCCTATTGCTACTTCTATGTAGTTTAAATTTAATGTATAGTCAAGCCACTATACAAGGTGTTGTAAAAAGTGAATCTAATGAAGCGATTCCTTATGCAAATGTTTTTATTAAAGGATCTAGTCTAGGTGCACAAGCACAAGAAGATGGTACTTTTACGATTACCAATGTTCCTTTTGCCACTCATGAGATAGTAGCCAGTGCTGTTGGATATACCGAACTTAGTCAAAAGAAAGATGTATCAGGAGATATCTCGAATCTTATTTTTGTATTGCAAAATGATACCCAGTTAGAAGAGGTTGAACTTTTTGGTTCTAGAAATAAAAGAGCAGAAAAATTAGAAACACTCACCAGGCTACCTTTACAGCCCAATGAGCAATTACAGAGTATTTCTATACTGTCACATAAACTTATTGATCAGCAAAATGCTTTAACGCTAAGCGAGGTTACCAAAAATGTTGCTGGTGTGTATACATTTGCCACATACGGAAATATAAGAGAAAGTATGTCTTTAAGAGGATATAGAGGTATTCCTTTATTAAAAAATGGAGTTAGAATTAATTCAGATTTCAGAGGAGTTGGTGTTATTACCGATATGGCAGGTGTCGATAATATTCAGGTACTAAAAGGAATTTCTGCAATTAGTCAAGGTTTAGGAGGTGATTTGGGTTCTGTAGGAGGAGTCATAAATGTTGTAACCAAAACTCCTAAGTTTTATAGCGGAGGCGAAATAAATTTAAGACTTGGTAGTTTTGGCAAAGTACGCCCCACATTTGATTTTTATGGTCCTTTAGACAAAAAGGAAACCATTGCTTTTAGAGTAGCAGGTTCATATGATAGAGCAGATAGTTATAGAGTAAAAGTGAATTCGGAGCGTTTTTATATAAACCCTTCTCTTGCATGGCAACCTAATGAAAAGACCTCTATAGTTCTCGAAATGGATTACATGGATGATAGTAGAACTCCGGATCAAGGAACTATTAATTTAGGAGATTATGCAACAAATAACATTTTAAAATTACCAAATGATAAATTTTTAGGTTTCGAATCAGATAGAAACAACTCTGTAAACACCACTTATGCAGTACGTTTTGAGCGAGAAATAAATGATGACCTAAGCATAAAAGCTGGATATTTTGCTTCAGATTTAGAAACGTATGCAGAGACTTCTTATGCTTTTCAGGGAGGCGGAAGATCTGGATTACCAGAGCTACTTAATACACAAAGATATCGAGAGTATTATGCTCAGGGAAGAAGTGATAAAAATAGTGTTTTACAAATAGATTTGGTTGGTAAAGACATTAAAACAGGTTTTTTAACACATACATTTCAGGCAGGGATAGATTATAGAAATACTACTTTTGACAATACGGCTTATACGGCTAACTATCCCGATAATGATAATGACCCCGATAACGATCCTCCTACGTATATAGATATTATCGATGTCACCCAACCTATCAATAATATTTTACCTGATGGGGTTACGGTAACACCAAACCCTGCAAGAGCTACAGGATCTAAAACAAAGTCATATGGATTTACTGTCCAGGATAAGATTTCTGTTACAAAATGGGTAGATCTCTTTTTAGGTTTACGATATACCTCATTAGAAAGAACCAAAGGTAATTTTATAGGAAGAAGTTTGACTGGAGCAAAACGAGATGATGCCTTTAATCCTTTAGTAGGATTAAATATCAAACCTACAGAAAATATTATTATTTTTGGTTCCTATGCCAGTAGCTCTAATCCTATGACTTCTTTTTACCGGGATATTAATGGTAAAGAGTTAGGCACAGAACGTTGGGATCAATTTGAAACAGGTATTAAATCGGTATGGTTAGACAAAGCTTTACGTTTTAACGTAACTTATTTTTCGACCTACAGCAAAAATTTAAACTTGCAAGCAATTGACCCGGCAGGTAATTTCTTAGGATATTATTTACAAGGAGGAGAAGATACCAGAAGTGGTGTTGAAATAGAATTAATAGGTAGAGTATTGCCCAATTTAGAAATAATAGGGGGTTATTCTTATTTAGATGCCAAATATAAAAATCATGTATCATATTATTTTAATTCTAGTCCTATAAATACACCTAGGCATACAGCAAATTTTTGGGTACGTTATAACTTCCAAAAATATGTAAAAGGTCTGTCTTTAGGTGCTGGAGCTTACTATTTAGGAGAACGCCCACATAATGTATGGTCTAGAAATTACACACATACCGGAGTCGTTCCTGGTGTTAGGCCTTTTGACTTAAAAGCATATACTACGGTAAATGTACAAGCATCATATAAATTTAATAGTAAATTAAGTTTAGATGTTTTCGGAAATAATGTTTTTAATGAAATTGGATATAATGCGTATCGTACTGTATATCTTAACAGGATTCAACCTGCTAGTTTTGGGACGGTATTGCGATATAAATTTTAAATTTAAAAAAATGAATACTATAAAATTATTAGCCGCATTTCTTTTGTTTGTTAATGTTATACAAGCTCAGACAAAAAATGTTTTTTTAGAAAGAGAATTCTGGAAGACTAATCCTTCAATAAAAGTTATAGACCAGAAAATTACAGAAGGTAATAGTGCAACAGTATTAAACAAAAATGGATTTGATGCTGTAGTATATGCTATTTTAGAAAACGCAGATAATGCAATAATAAAACACTTGCTTTCTAAAAAAGGGAATGGCGTTAACAAGTTAACCCATGATAAACGAACCTATGTATTTTGGGCAGCTTATAAAGGAAATCTTGAATTGGTAAAACATCTCATTAATAATAATGCCAGATTAGATTTAAAAGATTCACACAATTTTTCACCATTAACTTTTGCTGCCGTCGCAGGACAAACTAATACAGAAATCTACGATGTGTTTATAAAAAACGGGATTGATGTTAAAAGTGATTTAGATGAAAAAGGAGCCAATGCTTTATTACTATTAATTGGTCATTTAAAAGATTTTGAACTTGTAGATTATTTTGTAGGCAAAGGACTTAATCTTGATAGTATAGACAACCATGGAAACGGAGCTTTTAACTATACAGCTTATAAGGGCAACAAAACCATGTTGGAGTTATTAATAAAAAAGGGATTGCCTTATAAAAATCCAAGTGCCAACGGGGATAACGCTATTTTGGCAGCTACTATAGGCTCACGTAGCGGTTATAATCCATTGAGTTTTATCAAGTACTTAGAAGGTTTAGGCATTAACCCGAACATTACTAATAAAGATGGAATAACACCACTGCATAACATCGCTTATGGTAATAAAGACTTAAACACATTCAACTACTTTTTAGATAAAGGGGTAAATAGTAATCAAAAGGATGATAAAGGTAATACTCCTTTGTTAAATGCATCTCATAGCAATACCTTAGAGGTAGTGAAATTATTGGTAAAAAAGACAAATGATGTAAATACCACTAATAAAGAGGGGCATTCTGCGTTAACCAATGCTATAAAAAACAACACAATAGATGTAGTTGATTTTTTAATTAGTCAAAAAGCCGATGTAAATGTTATCGATTCTAAAGGAAATAATTTGGTATACTACACACTAAAATCGTATAATCCCAACAAGGTTGATCAATTCAAAAAGAAAATAGCCGCTTTGACTAAAAAAGGATTTGATATTGCCAAGCCTCAAAAAAACGGAAATACATTATATCATTTAGCTATAGAGAAAAACGATCTGGAGTTATTAAAAATGATTCCTGATTATAATATCGATATCAATGCTAAGAATAAAGAGGGAATTACAGTCTTACATAAAGCAGCAATGAGTGCTAAGAATAATAAAATCTTAACATATTTATTATCTATTGGAGCCGATAAGACCATTAAAACTGATTTTGAAGAATCTGTATTTGATTTGGCAAGTGAAAATGAAGTATTAAAGGGAAACAACGTAGATTTAAATTTCTTAAAATAAAATGAAAAAAATAGTAACATTTAAACTGTTTCCGATAATAGCATTTGCCATTTTTACAGTATTTGGGTTTAAAAGTACTACAGATAGTAATACTTATAAATGCATGATACAAATGACAAATTATACGGGAGAAGGTGCATATATCGTTATTTCTTTATTAGACCCGAACGGAAACTACGAAAAAACACTATTTGTACAAGGTGATGATGAAGAATGGTACCATGATATTACAGATTGGTGGAAATTCTATGGAAAAAAACGTCAAGACATTGATGCGATCACAGGAGCAACTGTAAGTGGCGGTGGACGATCTATCAATATTATTGAAATTGAAAACGATAAGATAGACTCTGGCTATAAGATACGTTTTGAATCCGCTGTAGAAGATCAAGAGTATTATAAAGATGATGTAGAGTTTGAGTTAACATCTGAAACTGTAAAAAGTAAAGTTGAAGGAAAAGGATTTATACGATATATTCGTATGATGCCACAATAACAATACGATTAAATGACAATTTCAATTTGGAGATATAGCCACCTTGCTTTGGCTATATCTTCATTTGCTTTTATACTTATAGCCTCTTTAACAGGGATTATTTTAGCATTCGAACCTATATCGAATCAGCTAGAGGCTTATGCTGCAAACAACACAAAAAACCTCACTCTTGCACAAACCATAACAGTATTGCAAAAACATTATGATGAAATAATTGAAATTGAAATTGATAATAATGATTTTGTATCAGCCTCGGTAATTACCAAAGAAGGAAAAAACAAAACCTTTTATGTCGACCCGCTAACTGGTAAAAAAGTAGGTGATATTATCGAAAAAGCTCCCGTCTTTAAGTTTGCGACCAATCTACATCGTTCTTTATTTCTAAAAAGTACTGGTCGTTTTTTTGTGGGACTAGTTTCTTTTATATTATTTTTAATTGCAACAACCGGAGTTCTTTTAATTATTAAAAGACAACAAGGTATACGTCGTTTTTTTTCTAAAGTTATAAAGGAGAATTTTGAACAATATTACCACATACAAATAGGCCGATTAACATTAATTCCTATCATTATAATAGCCCTAACTGGTGTATACTTGTCACTAGAAAAATTTTCACTGCTACCATCCAATATCGTTAAACATCAAATAGATTTTGAGAATATAAAAGAAACCCCAAAACAGCAAATCAAAGATTTTGAAGTTTTTAA
This sequence comes from Aquimarina sp. EL_43, assembly GCF_943422735.1. NCBI lineage: Bacteria > Pseudomonadati > Bacteroidota > Flavobacteriia > Flavobacteriales > Flavobacteriaceae > Aquimarina > Aquimarina sp. EL_43. The sequence goes on from NZ_CALSBR010000001.1 coordinate 1,113,025, forward strand.
TCAAATGCAGTTAAAACATGTTAGAAAAGTAGAATTCCCTTTTTCTGATGATCCCGAGGATTATTTTCATATAAAACTATCTGATAGAGAATTGAATATTAATCAATTTACAGGCGATGTATTAAGCGAAGTAGAGTATCCTTTTAATACATTACTATCACATTGGAGCTTGGTGTTACATACAGGTCAAGGAAGTATCCTATGGTCTGTCATCCTACTTATTTCTAGCTGCTCTATTTTGTTCTTTATGTATTCAGGTTTTTTAATGACTCTAAAACGAAGAAAGAAAAGTCTGGTACTAAAAAATGTTTATCATAAAGACAAATCTGAATACATCATCTTGGTTGGGTCAGAAACCGGAAATACATTTGATTATGCAAGACTCTTCTATGATGCTTTAATTGATTTGGGAAAAACGGTCTTTATTTCAGAATTAAACAAGTATTCCTCCTATAAAAAAGCAGAGCATTTAGTCGTATTTACAGCAACTTATGGTAAGGGAGAACCTCCTACAAATGCAAAGAGCTTTGAGCAATCTTTTAAAAAAATCGAACCTAAAAAAGAAATGAAATTTTCGGTTGTCGGTTTCGGTTCATTAGCGTATCCTGATTTTTGTAAGTACGCGATAGACATTGACAAAATGTTACAATCTCATCCAAAATTTAAATCGATTGCAGAACTATACTCTATACATAACCAATCTTATGAATCTTTTAAAAATTGGTCTTTAAAATGGGGAGAAAAGATTGATTTATCCATACAGGTAAAACAGTTACAAAAGACCACAAAATCTAAAAACAATAAACGGTTCTCGATTGTTCATAGATCGCCACTCAATAATGATAACACCTTCATACTTCGTTTACGTCCAGAAGAAAAAATACGGTTTACATCAGGAGATTTACTAGCTTTTTATCCAGAAAACGATGCTGTAGAACGATTATACTCTATTGGGAAAATTGATAACGATATTCTTTTGAGTATTAAAAAGCATGAATTTGGTATATGTTCGACTTATTTTAGTAAGCTTAGTAAAAATGATAGCATTACGGCATCAATAAAGCGAAATCCTGATTTTAATTTCCCAACCTATGCAAAAGAGGTTATTATGATTGCAAACGGAACAGGAATAGCTCCTTTTTTAGGAATGATTAGTAAAAACAATAAGAAAATAAAAACACATCTATTTTGGGGAGGAAGAAATAAACAATCTAATGAATTGTATAACGAAATAATTCAGGACAGTTTAAAAAACAATAATTTAACTACTTTTTATCCTGCTTATTCAAGAGCTCAACCAGGAAAAATATACGTACAGCATATACTTAAAAGAAATAGTAATCTAATTATAAAAACATTAGATAAAAACGGAGTTATACTAATTTGTGGGTCTGTTACCATGCAAAAAGAAGTTGTTAATCTCTTAGACAAAATATGTAAAGAAGTTAATAATAAACCAATAAGTTATTATCAAAATAAAGGACAACTTAAAATGGATTGTTACTAATTTTTAAAACTCTTAATATATTCTAATCAAAAAAAAACCTGACAAGTTAAACTCATCAGGTTTATAAATAGACACTAAATTAAGGGCAACCTTTACAAATCAAATCATTACTACTTATTATTATTAACCCCTTAATTTCCTCTATTTTTAAAGACATCTAGTTCAAGGCCTACCCAAAAAACTATCCCTCTTTATTTTCATCACTTTCGTAACCCATTGTGATGTTATCTATTGCATTTTTTAATGTAGTATCAATTTCTTTTAGGGCACCATCAATTTTGGAAGAATAATATTTATATTCTCTACCATTAAAACGCAATGTAGTAATTGGCTTATCTCTCACTTTTTTAAAAGTCAAATCTTCGTATGAACCTTTATTTAGCATCGTTTGTAACGCTCTGAGTTCCTGTTCTTCTAGTTTAGCTTTTATATTTCCTTTTACAGAAACGTGGTGTATTCCCGAGTAAGAGACCGAGCCATCTTTATATATCCATACATCATACACCGGGCATTTTCCCATACAAGATCCTTTTGAATAATATACCAGCGCTTCATCTTTTGATGTATTTACAGCAGCATTTTTGGTGGATTGACAAGAGAAACTTACCATTATTAATATTATCATTACATATTTCATACACTATCTTTTTTAAGTAATAGTGGTTTGAATGACCAAATCACTGCTACAATTTTTATCATTCTAATGCTTGTGAATACTACAGTGTGTTTTATTTTTATTACCGAAAGTATTTGCATTTTTCCATGATCCGGGTAATGGTAGGAAGCTTCTACTACTTTTTGCGATATTTCCTCTTATATAATTTCGCAGTTTTATCATTTCTGCACTATCATACATCATCTGGATCTTTTTTTCTGCTCTACTGCTTCCATTTACTCCTCCTGCTCTGGTCACAAACGTTGCAAAGATCTCTGCGATATCTTCTCCGGGATTGGTAGAAGCATATTGCGTTACATAGCGTTCTTTGTATTTATCATAAAATTTTTGTGCATCATTTTGATTATTCACTTTTCGAAATTCTTCCCAGATATCGGCCCAATGATTTTGATATAGTTTATTGATATTAGAATTATCTCTGGAGCATCCTTCTCCTGTAAAGAAATTTTTGCAATCGCCTTGAGATACAGAAGAATCAACCTGTACTTTATCCAAAGTGATGATATGTCCAAATTCGTGCACTATAGTATAGGCCAGTTCTCCTCTTGCATTAAATCCTCCTTGATATGCAAAATCTATCGCGATACCCATCTGCCATTTCGAGAGGTCCTGTGTTCTTTCTACTACATATCCAGCGGTTCCATCATTCTCGCCAGCAAAAATTACAAATTCACTCATTTTTGATCTATAATCGGGCGGAACAATTTTTTTTACCAAGTCCCATATTTCCTCATGCTTTTTAGTATCTTTTTGAAACTCTAACAGTTTCCCAGTTACTTTATAATCTTTTTCTTTTATGATTTTATCGCCATCAACTTTATAAAGAGTTATACTTCCACCATCACCACTAGTCCCACTGTCAGTTCCTGTATCGCCACCAGTAGTACCTTGGGTATCTGTATTCGAATTCGGCTGTGGGCCGGCTGCATCATCATCTTTGCTACAGGATTGAATAGAAATTGTCGCTATACTCAGAAAAATGATCAGTATATAATTCCATTTTTTTACGTTCTTCATAGTTTATTTTGGGTTAAAAATTAAACGTCCTTTCTTACACAACAGTGAACTTCTAAAACACCCTATTTTTTTATTTACTTTTTTTTAAAATCTTCTAAAAAAAATTTAGAAATAGGGTAAAAGCAAAATATACTGTTGTTATAGTATATGGAGATATCATTACAATAAAAGCTTAAGTAAAAGGCATTAGTAGAAAGAAAAAACAACATCTTTCTATACTTTTTCTTTAAATACCGTAGTTTTGAAAAAAAGCTAAGTATTTCTAAGATGTCAGAAAAACAAAAGTCTGTTTGTGATGAAAAAAACTTTAGAATAATTTTTGATAATCATTCTGAAGTGATCCTGAATTTCATTTATTATAAGTGTGGAGATATGAAACAGGCAGAAGACATAACGCAGGATGCTTTTGTAAAACTTTGGAAAAATTGCAAGAAAGTACTTTTTGGTAAGGCAAAATCATTTTTAATGAAAGTAGCTCAAAACGCTTTTTTTAATGAGCTGAATCATGAAAAAGTAATCCTAAAATACAATCAGCAAAGCTTCTCTTCTATTCAATATGATTATAGTCCCGAGTTTTTAATGGAAGAAAAAGAATTCATGGTAAAATTACAACGTAGTATTTCTGAACTCCCGCCAAAGCAAAGAGAAGTCTTTCTATTAAGCAGAAAAGACAAGAAAACCTATAAAGAAATTGCCGAGATTATTGGGTTAACCCAAAAAGCAGTAGAGCGAAGAATGCATTTAGCATTATTAGAATTAAGAGAAAAATTAGGGCGCGCGGTTTAACAAGAGAATAAAAAAATGGAAAAGTCAGATAACATAGATGTTTTTTTAGCCAAATGGGCCAGTGGTGAATTATCCGAAGAAGAAATCAATGCTTTCAAAAAATCTAAGGATTATATTTTATACGAAACTATTCTAGAAGGAACAAAGTTACTCGAAGTCCCGACGGTAGATAGAGAAAAACTTTTTGATCGTATTCAAGAAGATATCTCTAAAGAGAAAAAAGTAATCTCTTTGATTCCTGGGTGGGCATATGCAATTGCTGCAAGTATTGCACTTATTCTGGGCTACACTTTATTTTTTAATCAAAACATTACACATCAATCCGGATTTGGCGAACGACTAGCAATAACACTTCCTGATGGTTCTGAAGCAATTTTGAATGCCAAATCAAAACTATACTATAAAAAAGGAAGCTGGGAAAATACAGAACGAATCGTATTTTTAGATGGAGAAGCCTTTTTTAAAGTGAAAAAAGGAAATACATTTACCGTAAAATCTGATAACAACTCTGTATCGGTATTAGGCACACAATTTAACGTTAATGCTTCTTCTAAATTTTTTGAGGTAATCTGTTACGAAGGTAAAGTGAAAGTAGAAAATGGAATTTCTTCGAAAATTATTACCAAAGGACAAGCAGTAAGAAGTATTGATTCATCATTCGAAGAATGGGAATTAAATGATACTGCTCCTTCATGGGCTGCAGGAGAAAGTAGCTTTGTCAACACCCCATTACAACAGGTGATATCTGCTCTCGAAAAACAATATAAAATTACTATTAAAAGTGAGCGCATTGGTATCGATCAGCGATACAGTGGTGGGTTTGCCCATGATAATTTGCAAAATGCTTTGCATACTATTTTTGATGCAATGGATATTAAGTTTATTTTTATAGACAAGAATACTGTAGAATTGTCTAAAGAATAAATGAAATACCACTTTTTATTGCTTATTTTTCTTTTTTTTCTAACTGCAAATGCTCAAGAAAAAAAGAAAGACATACATTATATTGACCTCTCATTAGACGGTTTTCTAACCGAAATGGAAGGGCTTTTTGATGTAAAATTTTCTTATAACACCTCGTCATTCACAGACATAACGATCACCGTAGATCAAGATGCTATATCTTTAGACGAAATTATAGCAATAATATCTAGTCAATTTCCCATAAATTTTACGCAAGTTGATGAACGGTACTACGTTGTTAAACTTAATAAAACAACTTCTTTTTGTGGATATCTAACCGATGAAACCCACACCCCTATTGAGGGAGCAACTATACTTAACGAAGTAAAAAAAACAGGAACCTCATCTGATGATAAAGGTTTTTTTTCTTTAAAAGATAATAGCATATCAGATACTTTAACTATTTCATATCTTGGATATAAAACCATTACTATCCCTCTTAAAAAAGTAATCAACAAAAAATGTGACACCTACATTCTGTCTCCCGAAGATTTTGTGTTAAACGAAGTCATAATAAAAGAATATCTAACCTCTGGAATAGTAAAAACCAGAGATGGCTCGGTTAAAATTCAACCAAATAATTTAAATATAATTTCGGGATTATCCGAGCCCGATATTTTGCAAAATATTCAACTATTACCTGGGATCGAAAGTCCGCTCGAAACCGCTTCGGGGATTTATATAAGAGGTGGTACTCCCGATCAAAACCTAATTCTATGGGACGGTATTAAAATGTATAATTCTGATCACTTTTTTGGGCTTATTTCAGCTTTCAATCCATACATCACCAAAGATATTACCATATACAAAAGTGGAACTCAACCTATTTATGGAGATCGGGTCTCGGGAGTTATTGACATCAAAACAGATCAAACTGTACCCGATACAACACAAGGAGGTATAGGAATTAATATGACTCATGCCGATGGGTATTTAAAACTTCCTATTTCTAAAAAAACTGCTGTTTTACTATCGGCCAGAAGATCTATTACCGATGTTATTGATACTCCAACAATTAACACTTACTCTAACCGGGCTTTTCAGAATACAAGTATTACTGATAACAGATCTATTTTTGATCCTGAATCTTCAGAAAATAAAGAGCTATTTTATTTTACCGATGTAACCCTAAAATTAATTGCCAATCTTTCTAAAAAACACGATATCTCTATTTCTAATTTGTTTACTCAAAACAAACTTGATTATTCTTTTAAGGATTCTCAATTTGCAGATATGTCACAAGATAAGCTGGCTATTAAAAATTTTGGAACAAATATTTCCTGGGATAGCAAGTGGAGTTCTCGATTCTCTACAAAAACACAATTTTCATATTCTGAATATGTGCTCGAATACCAGGGGAGAAATCTCTTTATTAATCAAGATCTAACTATTGAAAAAGAAAATGCTATTGAAGAATACGGAGTGTTATTTCATTCTGACTGGACTATTAATCCTCATTTCACTTTTTCTAATGGATATCAATTCTACCATAATCAGGTAGCATTTTATCTAAAAGAAAATGATGCTGAAGTTGGAAATTATCAAGAGAATCCTACTCATAGTTTTTATTCTCAATTACAATATAGTTCTCCCCAAACATGGTTGATTAGTCTTGGGGTAAGAGGAAATTATTATGTTGCATTACAATCTACTTTTATCGAACCCAGATTCTATGTAGAACGAAAAATAGGAAAGCATTTTAGGGTTAAAGGATCTGCAGAAGTCAAAAACCAATCTATTAGCCAGGTGATTGAGTTTGCTACTTTTAATTTTGGTCTCGAAAATCAGTTATGGGTCGCAGCACAAGAAGATGATATCCCATTGTTGAGAAGTCAGCAATACACGCTGGGCACTCTTTTTCATAAAAAAAATTGGAACATTGAGATAGACACCTATTACAAAAAGATAAAAGGACTTACTTCGCTAACCAGAGGGTTTGAGTCTACTTCTGGTGACTTGTCTGAAGGAGAAAGTATCTCTACGGGAATAGATCTATTAATTAAAAAGAAAGCAGGTAAGTACTCTACCTGGCTTGGGTATTCATTTTCTGATACCGAGTTCATATTTAATACGCTTAATCAAGGTAAAGCTTTTAAGGGAAATAATAATATCACGCATTCTGTTTCTTGGTCTCATGCTTATCAGTGGAAGAAATTTCAGTTTTCGTTGGGGTGGAAATATCGTACCGGTACCCCATATACTCCTGCATTAGGGTTTACAATAGTAGATAATCAACCCATTGTTCAATACGGTGCTATAAATTCTAAGTCACTACCCGATTATCACAGACTGGATTTTTCTGTAGTATATGATTTTAACTGGTCATCAAAAAATGATAGAATAAAAAGCCGCCTGGGTTTCTCTTTATTAAACCTATATGGGAGAAAAAATATTTTAGATCGAAGTTATCCACTCTATCAATTAACCGATAGTGAAAATAATATTTCTTACGAATTAAGAGAAATCAATAAATCTTCTCTTAATATTACTCCTAATGTTACATTTAGACTAAGTTTTTAAATCATTGTTTCTTTATATAAAAAAAACTCCTCAAGTTTTGAGGAGTTTTTATCATGAGTATAAAGAATTAGTTTAAATAGGCTAGTTCATAATTTTTTGCATCAATAGCATTACTCAAAAGATGTTTCTCCTTTGTTAGGATTATACACATAATTAAATGTATAATATTGTGACTTTTTAGAAGTATCCTCGTCCTGATAATAACTCAGTATTTCTACTTTTGCATAGTTACCGTTACGAGTTTTAAAAACAAGTATTTTTCCAGGAATTGGAGAGATCAAATGACTTGGAGGTCCAGCATAATTATACCAACCTTTATCACTTCCTGTAGGGATCGCAAATGCAGCATCTGCATCTTGACTAAAAGTTACATCTTTTGCACTGGTTACACCTGCAAATGTACCAGTAACTACTGCTGCTCCTACAGTACCATTACGTGCGGGTTCTTCTGCAACACCAGTAACTGTTCCTCCATTAATTGCTATGGTAGTACCTCTAAATGCAACATCCCAATCGGTATCACTGGTAGTTATTTTTCCTGTCTCAAAATCAAATTTGGTAAATGCCCCTCCTATAGGGTTTCCAGTTCCCTGACCACCTGTTTGTATAGCCTCAAGGTTAGAAATTTTCTCAGATTTAACAGGTACTGGAGTAGGTGCATCATCATCGCTGCTACATGAAATAAGTACTGTACTAAGTACTAAAAATAATATTGATAATTTTTTCATTGTCATGACATTTAAAATATTAAAATTGATAGTTAAGTTTTGCATATAATTGTATCCCAGGTAAAGTGGGAATGTTATCTTCGGTATAATCAAAAAGATTGTTTGCACCTATTTGTAGTGTAAATTTTTCATAAAAGGTCTTACTGGCTGCAATATTTGCTGTCACAAATCCATCAACAAAGCTGGTGTCATAATCATCTATAAGATCATTACCGTTAGTATCAAACAAGGCATATTTACTTCTATATAAAAGCCTTAGGTTTATATTCGCTTTCGCGGAAACGATATCATAAAAAACTTTAAAGTTCGCATTATGTCTCGAGCGATTCACAAGTCCAAAATATTCTGATCTCGAGACTACAACTGTTTGGTTAGTTTCGGGATCACGAGCAAATACTTCGCCATTTTTCACTTGTTTTTCTTTTTCTTTATCAAAGGCATAGAGTAGTTGGTAACCTGCACTCAATCTTACATTATCAGTTATCCTGTAATTAGTATTAAATTCTAGACCTGTAGTGTATATTTTATCAAAATTGAAATAGCTAAACACGTTTTGCCCATTGGTTTTACGAGCAATAACACGAGTATCGATAAGGTTTTTAAAATCGTTTCTAAAGAAATTGAGTTCTGCATTCCATCGCTTTTCTTTATAAGTTAATCCTGCATTATATCCTATAGAACTCTCTGCTTCAAGGGGATCTTGTAGCGATGATTCGGGAACAACTACATCAAGAATTTGACCCTGCGCCTGTAGTTCGTTTAATTTTTCTAAAGCCACATTATATCCCAATACAGTATAGCCGACAGCAGAGTTTGTAAAGTCAAAATAAAGCTGTCTAAAATCCGGAGCTTTAAAACCATATCCTATAGAAGCTTTGGCAGCCAACGCATCTGTGATTTTATACCGTAATGCAAGCTTAGGACTAAACTGGTTGCTATATTCTGAATGATTATCAAAACGTGCTCCCGCAATGATGTTTAATCGCTCAATAAGATGCAAATCATATTGAGCATACGCATATTGAGAATTAAAATCTACTTGCTTATCAAAAAAAGTACGATCCAACTGGTCGTATTGAAAGCCCACCCCGAGGGTAAGTTTACTTCTATCTTTAAAAGCGTAGGTAGTTCGTATTTCTGGACGTAATAAACGTTGATCAAAATCACTATCACTTACTATATCGCCAGAACTAGAGTCTGCCAGTTCTTCTTTGGCATTGTAATTCGTATAATAAAACTCGTATTGAGTAGTTAGATGATCACTCCATTTGTGATCGAGACGTATGTGGCTATTCCATTCCTGTTCTTCGCTGTCTCCTTCAAAACTTGTAGTATTGGTGGTAAATCCAGCATCCTGGTATTGCGTATATAAACGACCAGACAGAAATAACGAAAACTGATCAGAAAAATCATAATATAACCTGCCGTTAAATGTATAATTCTCGAATGGGTTTACAGTCTGTCCCGCAGTATCAGGAGTAAGATCATAACCTTCACTAGAAAATCGATTTGCAAAAACACCATAACCAAGTTTCTTAATACGTTGCTTAATATCTACATTAATATCCTGCTGGGTATAACTGCCTATTCGATAAGAAGCATTACCCGATAACACATCGCTTTTTGGTTTCTCGGTAATGATATTAATTACACCTCCCAAAGCTTCAGAACCATAAAGACTACTAGATGGCCCTTTAACCACTTCTACTTGTTTTATATTACCAACGGTTAATCTGTTTACATCAAAATTTCCTGCTTTTCTACCCACCAGAGGAACACCATCTATAAGAATTAAAATATAATCTGAAGCAATACCTTGTATTTGTACTCCTTCGAAACCGCTTTCATCGGCAACAGTTATAATTCCTGTTTGCTCATTTAGGATTTCATTAAGTCTAATGGTTCCCGATTGCTTAATGGTTTCCTGAGAAACAATAGTAACTGGTAAAGGCAGAGAAGAAAGCTGTCTTTTTGTTCGGGTAGCTGTAAGAACTACTTCTTGTAGCTCATTAACCAAAGTAGTGTCTATAGTTTTTTCTTGCGTATATCCATTTACAACAACAAAACCTGCTAAAACACAGATTATCAGATTCTCAAACTTCATTTTTATTTAGAATGTTTCTTAATAGAGTGCAAATATATATTTATTTTTATTTATTCTAAATAAACTTAACTATTTTTGTTATTAAATTACAGAAATAACCTACAAATGATGAAAACGACATTTTGTACATTTTTGGGAATAGCATTACGATCTATAGCAACTACTTAAGTAGAAAAAAACAATTGAGATGTGATGCTATTAAAGAGGTGTGTGGTTGTCACAAAGTTATATTTAGAAATCCCGAAACATTTGCTACCGAAATTGATTATAAAAAACAAGGATATCCAGAGAGCTTTTTTGTTATTGGTACATGTAACAAAATATATGATTACCCGATTACCCCACCTTCGGACCTCACAGCGATGCTGAAACAAGTTCAAATAAGCTCGTGAGGTCTGATAAAAAAAGATCATTATCAATACAACTTAATCTTTGTTTTATGCTAATCAAAAATCCTTAAAATAGATCTCAAAACAAATTTCGACAAGCCATTTTTATTTATACTTCTATACCGTAACTTCTTACAACCAATATTATAAAACATACAATATAAACCACTGAATTATAGATTTTTATACTAGCATTATTGGATTTAATATGGAAATAATGCAAAAAATATTTAAAAAAAAGGAGAAATATCTTACGGGAAACCGTAATTATTTGAAAGCTTCTTACTATATTGTGCTTTAGGAAAATAGAACTACTAAAAAAGATAAAATAGTTCGTTTTATATTTTTTAGACACAAATTATCGAATAGAAATTATATATAAGGATTTAGGGTTAAATCATTCAGAAATCATATCCTTTTTTGAGCTATTTACTCTAAAAATATCCTTATAATGGTTGGTTTACATTAAATCAATCGTTATTCAGACCCTGCTTTTGTTGGCTCGCCAAAGTTTTACAATTGCGGGGTTGTTTCTGTTTTATAACTACCTATTCAGTAGTTTTTTACGATTGATCAAAGCTGTAATTGCTGTTCTTTCTAAGTCAACAATCTCAGTTATTTTAAGTATTACCTCAAATTTAAAGCTAATAAACGACAATTCCTTGTGGATTTCCGTAATAAAAGCGTTAAACTAATGTGAATCTGGTATTTCAAAAATTTAAATATCTGATTTTTAGATTTTTATATTTAAAACATTTTATTTATTATCTGGTAGGTAGTAACACCAGACCTCACAGGTCTTAGAAACCTGTGAGGTCTGATTAGAATAAAATCTATACGTGAAATCGTTAACTACAGTAACTAAGCTTTTACTTTAGCATACTGCGACACCTTTTTGATATGAATTAGCCTGTCATCCGGAATCTATGATTGAAACAAAAATACTTGGTTAATACACTATTTCTTCAAAACAAGATTTAGTTCCATTGTATACATCATAATTGTTTCTGGTTCAACATCACCTGTAAAAGAACCCCTTTTTCCGTATGCCAGGTATGATGGTACGATCATCATAATTATAGCACCTTCATTAATTAACATAAATCCTTCTCTTACACCCTCTAGCATACCATACATAGAACCTACTAATCCATATTTGCTATCATCCCTGGTCAATTCTCCTAATACTTCTCCGGTTGCAGGGTTTATCGTTTTATAATAAAAAACAATAAGATCTTCCTCTGTAGGAGTTAACCCATTTCCTTCTTGTTCTATAACATAGTGTAATCCCGATTCTGTTTCTATGGCTGGTATCTCATTTTCTTCAATAAATGATTTGATCCATGCAATCTCAGCATCTTTTTCTTCTTGAGTATACTCCAAATTTATTGGATCTGGTTCTAAAATTGAGCCATCATCATCTGATTTGCACGAAAAAATAAAAATCAAAAAGCTTGTTAATAATAATGTGTTTTTCATCATGTTACTGTATTTGTGATTGTTTATATTTTGGTTAATGTATTTGTTGACATTGTAACTATGACGCGATAATAAAAAATACCAGTTTCATTTTTCGGAACTGGGAAAAAAGTTTTTATTCATTCTAAAAAAATATATTTCTTGGCTCGCTTCCTTATGAAATAGCATAAGACAGATGATCTTGATAGATATATAGGATAAAAAGAAGTGTTTATTCTAGACTTGATCCAGAATAAATAAAAATGATATTTATCTAAAGGAAAATCAAAGGTTTAAGATCTGGAGTATGAAACACCAGACCTCACAGGTTATAGAAACCTGTGAGGTCTGATTAGAATAAAATCTATACGTGAAATTTTTAGCTACAATACCTAAACTTTTACGCTGGTATATTCTCTTTTTAACCACCAAGACCATGCTATGCGTCTTTTTGGCCTTCTCACGGGCCTTTTTGACGAAGTTTTTAACCCACTGCCTCCAATTTTTAAAAGGGTATTCTAAAATTTTAAGGCTTTATCTTAAAATTTTAACCTCCGCAGTGCAATTTTTAACCCAATGCGTTAAAAATTGCACGAACCGAGTTAAACCGAGGGCCTTTTTGGCCCATCAGAAGGTCTTTTGGGTTAAAGCTTGATAACCCGGGTTAAAAGAAAAGCTATTCTTCTGTTTCATCGGTCTTAGGAACACTTTTGGTACGGGCAAAAAACTGTTTTAGCTCTGCTACTTTTTCGGTAAATCCAGGTTTACCTGCACCTTTGCTATATTGTGAATATGAATAATCATTTAACGCATCCTGGTAATTATCATAATCATGCAAGATTTTGGTACTTTCTAAACGATACGCGAGGCTCTCGATACGTCCCAAAAGACTTTCTGTAAATACACGAGCATTATAATCTTTCTCAAACTCTACCCAATCTACATCGGGAGAGCTTAATACGCTGCTATGCTGGCGATAATCCCAAACCTTATTAACAAACAATTTGTTTTTTTCATTAATCGCCTTGTAATCCTGGCGCTCTCTTTCGGTTAATGCCGATAGCTTATCCATAAATATGGCTTCTAACTGGGTAACCAGCATTTTTGCCTTTTCTTTCTCATCTTTGGTAAGTTGATCTTCGATAATATTTCTCATTTTTTTATAATTTAATTTAGTATTAGTACTTCGACAGGCCTGTCCTGAGTTTATCGAAGGGCTCAGGGTAACAGGTGTTGGATGTCCGAAGTCGGGAGTTAGGAGCCCGAAGACAGGTGTTGGGATTTGGGAGCTAGAATAGAAATAACATCTAACTTCGACCATTCATTCCTAATTTCTCATTCTTCAATATTCAGTATTCAGTGTTCTTTATTCGAAATTCATCATTCATTACTTTTCTCTTCTTCTTTTATTTTTTGTTGTATGCTGTCTAATATATGATACATTGTGATTACATCTTTACCGTTAATTTTTACCGGGGGATTGATCTGGGTAAGCACATTATGTACAATCTCTGGGGGTGCTTTTGTTCTCATTGTTATTTTATGGTCCACCAGTTTTTTTTGATTTTCAGGTAATTGATTGTAACGTATAAAAAGCATAAGCAGGCAGTTTATGATTGATCTCTAAGCAGGTTTGTCTTGGTTTTATCAAAGAGTTTAGGGCAATATTGGGCTATTACACAAATTATTGTTTTTAAGAAGTACTATATTTCTTGCTTTATAGATCAATTGTATCGCATCGTCACTGGATTTACCCTGCGCATAGAGCTTATTAATCCAATTATACAGTATAATTTCGTAGGGGCTATCATGAACCAGGTTATACATAAACTCATCGGTTTTAAGATGTAATGCCTGTAGGATATCAGACATAAATTCGGTTTTATTTTGATATGGGTTGGTTTCCATAGGAGATAGGTTTTGTTCGGGTCAAATGTAAAGGGGAGCAGTGATATAATACAAGTGCTGTACCTCGTGTTTTATAAAAACGGGGGTGATAATTTATATAATAAGACTGTTTAATGAATGTCGAATAAAGAACACTGAATACTGAATAACGAACTGTCGAATGTAAAATGAAAATAGTTGGAAGCTTGTAGTCCGAAGTCAGAGGCTTAGAGACGGCCCTTCGATAAATTCAGAGTAATACCAATGGGCTGGAATGACAAATCGTGATGTTTTTTAATCTGTGTTCAATTGTCATTCCGGACTTGATCCGGAATCTACAATTGGAGAGGCGTTTTCGCTGTGGATCCCAGCCTTTAGTTTATCCTGAGCCATGCCGAAGGGCCGGAATGACAAAAATGGTGAATAATGAATATAGAACACTCAACTACTCACATACTAACACACTCAATAACAAGAATACACCTAGCATCCGACTTTGAGCTTCCGACACCTGTCACTCTGAGCCCTTCGATAAACTAAGGACAGGCCTGTCGAAGGGCCAACACCTGACACCTGATACCTGACCCCCGTCACCTCACACCTCATCCTTTTCACCCTCTAACTTCTTTACAAAATACGAAGGATAGATCCCGGTTTTTTTATAAAACTTTTTGGCAAATATTTCTGACGAATTAAACCCTACCTCCTGGGCTATGGCTTTGATTGTATATTTTCTAAATATAGGATCGACCTGTAGTTTCTCGATTGCAAAATCAACACGCAGGTCATTAATATATTGGCTTATACTCTTTTGTTTATAGGTGTTTACTACCATCGACAAATAACTGGTGTTTGGCCCAAAACTTTTGGCCAAATCTTTGGCATTAATATTAGGAGTAAGATAAGCCTGTTGTTCCTCGAACTGTTGTAACTGGCCAAGCAGATGTTGCAAGGCTTCTTCACTAATTACCGATAGCGTTGTTTTATCCCTAGATGGGGTTATGGGTATAGTATCCTGCTGCGTATTGGTGGCTAACAACTGCAAAAAACGTTTTTTATACACGTACTGTTTATAATAATAGTAGACAATCCCACCGATACTTAGGAGCAATAATCCCGAAATCACGATCCCCCATGTAGCGATCTTATTTTTTTCTTTTTGTAAGACTACATTTTGTTGGGTGAGTTTTTTATTCTCATATTTGGTCACCGCATAGATCTCCCGGTTTTTTTGGTTGATCTCTTGCATCTTATGATGTACCCGATCATATACCATAGCCTCTTCTTGTACATCCTCTTTTAATTGAAATATAAAGCCCAAAGCTTCTAGAATAGAGGTTAAACTATGTCGTTGTTTTGCATATAGGTAAGCTGCTTCTGCATACTCTAATGCTTTATTTTTATCTTTTTCAAAATAATATTTAGTAAGATCAATATTACTAGCAATCAATCCTCCAATATCGTTTATTTCTTTTCGTATTTCTAATCCATTTAGTAATAATGCTTCTGAGCTCTTATTCTCTTTATTTTCATACCATTGAATACGTCCTAAATTAGTCAACACCCTTGCATATTCTCTTTGATCCTGTTGCACTATTGGGTTAGTCACCAGCTCTTTCAATATGGTTATTGCCTGGTCGTATCTACCCTGATCAGCTAATATATTGGCTTTGGTGTTTTTAAACATCAATATATGATTAAGTCCTATAGTTTGTATAGATAAACTATCCTTCCCAAGAGCTAAAGCTTGTGTATTATATTTTATCGCTTCGGTATAATTTTTTTGTCCTCTATTCGCTACCGAAATGATATGATATAACCCGGCCAGATTTCTAAGGCCTGAAGCGTGCCTTAAATAATTTACTCCATCTACTGCCGTCGTTTTACATCCAGAATAATCTTCTAAAGAAGCCTGAATATTTGCCATAATCAATAAATTTCTACCTGCTCCTATAGTATCTTTAGTGGTTCTAAATATTTTAAAGTTTTCATTACGATATTTAAAAGCTTCTATTAATTGGTTATTAGTCTTATAATACAATCCTAATTTAGTTAAGGCACTTACCATATGTATCGTATCCCGATTATGTCTTGCCAAATCATACAACTTATGGGTATATACAATGGCACTATCGTACTGCTTAGCTTTACCTAGCAACCATGTTTTTTGCCTTAATCCTTTATATATCAGAGAATCTTTTTGTAATAAAAATGCACTTTCTAAAAAAGAACTAACATGATATAATCGCATTGATAGAGGTAAAGAATCTACATTACTTAATGCATATTGTTGCGTTATATTTTTTAATTGTTTTTGGGTTGGGTTTGTCAGGCTTTTGGTTTGGCTATATATTGCAGTGGTCATAAGAAATACCACTCCCAGTATAGGATACCTATAAAAATTGACAAGCCTGTGTTTCATTGTACTAAACTACTAAATTTTAAATGAAAAAGTAAGGGGTTGGGGTCAGATGTTGGGTGTCAGGAGTCGGGTGTCTGGTGTCGGAAGTTTGAAGTCGGGTGTCGGAAGCTTGAAGTTAGGGGTTAGTCTTTCGGCAGGCCTGTCCTGAGTTTATCGAAGGGAGAGTATTGAATATCGAATACTGAATAACGAGTGTCGAATAATAAATATAAAACTCTAAATGTAAAAGTAAACCCCTGTCACCCTGATTTTATCGAAGGGCTCAAGATAAACTAAAGGCCAGAATCCATGATTGGAATAACATTTTCGCTATGGATCCCAGCCTACGCTGGGATGACAAAAAGTATTGAAATGAAGACTTACCCTTCGACAGGTTTGTCGAAGGGATCTACCTACAACAACCCTAAATCTTTAGTCATTGCCACCAGGTGAATGGCATTTTTTGCTTTAAAATTATATTTTAATTTATTAAGTCGCTTCTCTATAGAGCTTGTACTATTAGGAGAAATTTGATTTTTCTTAAAATGATTCCCTATCTCTTCCTGGGTAAGGCCATCAGACAAATGCTTTAATAACAAAATATCATAATCCTGGAGTTCGAAAACATTATTCTTACTCATTGCATTTTCTAATTGTGGGGATACGTATCGAATGTTGTTAAACACATCGGTAACCGATTTTACCAATTCGTTTAGTCCATAGCGTCCTTTGCATACATAACCATCTATGTGCTGTTCTGCAAAAAACGATTTAATTTTACCGGGTCTATCTTCCATAGAATAAATAATAACTTTAACATTAGGTTGGATCTCTCGTATGGCTTCTACAAGTTCAATCCCCGAAGCCAATTTTCGTTCTCTGTGGCTCTCTTTAAACGAAAGATCTGTGATCAACAGATCAAAAGGGGCATGATCACTAATTGCTCTTCTAAATTTTAAAAGAGCATCATCACAATATTGTGCTTGTTGTATTTCATCAATCCCAGTTCTTTCTCGAAGAATATGTGCGATACCATGGCTAATACTACCAAGATCTTCTGTGACTAAAACTTTCTTAAACATAAGCTCTATATTATAATTAATTCGGAAAATTTATCTTCGCTTTAAAGCCTTTTCCTTTTGCTGAATCAAAGATAAATGATCCTCCGATCGTTTTTATACGGTTTTCCGTATTTTGGAGTCCGTTACTATATATTATTTCTTCTGAAGCTACGCCAACACCGGTGTCAGCATACGTTATTACTACACCTTTGGGTGTTTTCTTAAATGTGATCGCCACCAGTTCGGCATGACTATGTTTTTTCATATTTACCATTAATTCTTGCAAAGTACGGTGTACAATGATCTTTTTTTCTGGATTTATCGCCTGCCAGTTGATCTCATCGATATCTTTAATAATAATCTTGGTACCATTGGTACTATAACTACTTAACATACCATTAAGTTCGGTAGCATATTCCTCTCCTGTTTTAAAACTATTATGCTCCCTAGAGATATCCCGGGTGGTATTGTATATTTCTTCTAATTTATCTAAGACCCCAGGGTCATTTTGATCATTTTGCATCTGCATCATCACCTGGTATACATCATTGGCCAACTCATCATGCAATTTTTTAGAGATACGTGCTTCTGCATTATATACCTCCCGTATTTTTTCTCGGCGTAGTCGTTGCCTGTATAAATAAAACAACAGCCCTCCTATTAAAAAAACAAACAGTGTACTAAACACATAAATCACCTGTTGCCGTTCTTTTCTGGCCGTTTCTGCTTTTAGAATCAGGTTTTCGTTGGTGAGTTTATCGTTTTCATAGCGGGTTACCGCATAGATCTCCCGGTTGCTTTGGTTTACCTCTTGTATTTTTTTATGAATTCGATCATACTCTTTTGCCTCTTCATTGGTTTTCTCTTTTAGCTTAAATATAAATCCTAAGGACTCAAGAATTAATGCTAAACTATGCTGTTGTTTTGAGTCTTTATAAGCAGTTTCTGCATATTTTAAAGCTTGTATTTTATCTTTATCCAAATAATATGTAGCAAGGTAAATACTATTAGCTATAACTCCTTGAACATCTTGTATTTCTTTTCGCATTTCTAAAGCCTTGAGGAGGAGTTTTTCAGAACCCTCATTGTCTTTATTTTCTAACCATTGTATATATCCTAAATTACTTAACACTCTTGCATGTTCTCTTTGATCTTGTTGTACTACAGTATTACTCACCAATGTTTTTAATATCGATATTGCTTGTTTATATTTCCCTTGATCAGCCAATATATTGGCTTTTGTATTTTTAAAAATTAAAATATTTTTAATTCCTATAGTTTTTACTGATATACTATCATTCCCAAGAGCCATAGCCTTTGAATTATATTTTATAGCTTCTCTATAGTTTTTTTGTTCTCTATTCGCTACTGAAATAATATGATAGAGCCCTGCAAGATTTCTTAAGTCTGAGGTACGTTCTAAATAAGTTACTCCGTCCACTGCTGTCGTTTTACTTCCTGAATGATCTCCTAAAGAGGTTTGGATATTTGCCATATTCAATAAACTTCTACCAGCTCCAATTGTATCCTCTATTATCCTGTATAATTTAAATTTTTCATTGTAGTAGTTAAAAGCCTCTGCCAACTGATTATCATTTTTATAGTATATACTAAGTTTATTCAAGGCATTTATTATATACATAGTATCTTGATTATACTTTGCCATAGTATAAAATTGATGGGCATATGTAATAGCACTATCATACTGTCTAACTTTACCTAACAACCATGTTTTTTGCATTAACCCATCATAAATTAAAGAATCTTGTTTAGATAATAGTATTCCTTTTAAGTATGAACTAACATGCTGTAAACGTTCTGGTATGGATAAAGAATCTGCCTTACTAAGGTTATAATATCGAGCAAGACTATCTAACTGAGATTGTGAAAAAGAAGTTTTTGCTTCTGCCTGGCCAAAAACAGGTATACTACTGCATAAAAGTAGTAGTATAATCGTTATAATATAGAAGGAATCGACACGCCAAAGTTTCATTCCCCTAAAATACTAAATATATTGGGTGTACAATAGTATAAAATCTACTACATACACCCAATTTAATAATTATTATTCAATAAGGAATCATTAATTCCCTCCATTATCTTCATCATTATTAACTTGTCCATCATCACCTGTAGCAACTGTCTCAACAGAGATGTCTTCTGTATCGTTAATATTATCTGCAGTACAAGATGCAAGGTTTGCCGTGATAAAAAGGGTCATAAGTAGGTATAAAAAAGTTCTCATAATATTTTATTTTTTTAAGATTTAACATGGGGATTGCTGCCTGGTTCTACACCAGGGATTTGGGATAGCAATCAAATAGTGCGGGAATATTCCCTTATTTTTTCGGAAAGTTGAAATCCGGTGCGGTAGTGTTTAGCCACTTTCCTTTTGAGCTTTTACCATCGCGCTACGGATTTCCGTAACATCTAAATCCATACATTTACTATGTTAGCAAAATGAAACTGGAACTAATTGTTGAAGCGAATTTATAAAGACCCCAAGTCTATTTCCGTAAACAATTCCAAGGATTCCAAAGATTCCATTGAAATCCTAAAGATTCCAATAACCTATGCCTATGAGAACAAAAACAAGTGTGACGTACAAGAATGAGATTCTTGAAAAGTACAAAAGGGAAAAAGGTGGAGAAATGAACTGTTATCTCCAAGAACCAACCCGAAAACAAATTAAAGAAGCCTGCTTATGGCTGTTAAACCGTAGAAATGAGAAGTATGATGAAAGTATTCTAAATCGTTTTTTTCAATTTGAAGAAGGAGAAAACAAAGCATACGCTATCGAACGTGTTCACGGTGACAAATTTAAACCCATTGTAAATTTTTTAACAGGAGAAACAAAATCAACCACTCCTGCTAATCTAGAGTTAATCGCATGGCTTATCGATTTTAAGCCAAGACCCTTATCTATTTACTTAAAATCAAATACCGAGAATGAAGTAACATTAAGTGAGTCATTTCAGAAAGAAGAAAATGCCTACTATCTTAAAAATGAAAACCAAGTTGTAGACATTATTCCTGAGACCAAAGTGATCGAAAAAACAGATAAGAGTATAACCATTATCTCTCAGATCAATCCCACGCTTAGGATTACGACTATCGTATCCTTATGATGAGGAATCCCGTAAAAGACCCGTTAAACTTGTACTAAATCAAGTCTAGTATAAGTCGAACAAGTCAACAATAACCAGTGTAGTCATAGGGTGTCTGTCAAAATGTAATTGGAAAAACATGATTTTATAATCATTGACAAGACCCTGACTAACATTTTTTAACAGAGTTTATTCAAGGAATAGGATCAACTCAACCCTAAGTGTAAGACCCCATAGGTACATACTGAACATGATTCGGTATTCCTGTGGGGTCTTTTTTAATGATGAATACTGGTTATCGGTATAGTATATACATCCTATTTAACCAGACCTCACAGGTCTTAGAGATCTGTGAGGTCTAAAATCCTACCAGATACCAAAACACGTCAATACACAACATTATAAATTCAACTATCTGTTTTGAGCATATTTATACAAAACTTTTCAAAATAGAGTTTTGCTAATCAAATTTCGCTGTATCTTTGTGTACACAACGAAATTACCTATGATAGCTGTAGAAAAAGCCCTTGAACTCATCAATAATAGCATCAAAAAAACAGATGTTATCACTACGACACCTATATCAAAAGCATTGGGATATGTACTGGCAAAAGATATTATGTCTCCCATCAATATGCCGCCTTTTAGACAATCTGCAATGGACGGATATGCATTGGGATCTGTCGAAGAGAAAAAATTTGACCTAATCGGTGAAGTAAAAGCCGGCGACGATACCGATCATAATCTAGAGCAAGGTAAAGCGATTAGAATTTTTACCGGTGCCCCTGTACCATCGGGAGCAAAGGCCGTTATCATGCAAGAAAAGGTAGAAATACAAAATAACCAGGTATTACTACAAGAGGTTGTGCCTTCTAATGCCAATATTCGCCCTCTTGGTGAGCAAATAAAAAAAGACGATATCGCACTCTTAGAAGGGACTACAATTACCGCTGCCGGTGTAGGATATCTCGCGTCTTTGGGAATCACCCATGTACAGGTCTATCAAAAACCTTCTATAGCAATCATCGCTACAGGAAATGAATTAGTACCACCAGGGCAAACTCTTAAATATGGACAAATCTATGAGAGTAATTCGATCATGCTATCGACTGCTTTGACTAAAGTAGGATTTGTCGATATATCTTATTTTAAGGTAGAAGATGAATATGATATTACTCTTGCTCTTTTAGAAAATACAATAGCTCATTATGATGCGGTTTTAATTTCTGGCGGAATATCGGTTGGGGATTATGATTTTGTAGGTAAAGCACTAAGAGCATTAGATGTCGATGAAATTTTTTATAAAGTAAAGCAAAAGCCAGGAAAGCCACTTTATTTTGCCAAAAAACAAGGTACAACCATATTTGCGTTACCCGGTAACCCTGCTTCTTCACTAAGTTGTTTTTATATCTATGTATTACCTGCATTGCTCAAAATCTCAGGATATAAAGAGTATAGTTTAAAACGAACTACCGCTAGTTCTAATCTCAAATACATAAAAAAAGGCCAAAGAGCAGAGTTTTTAAAAGCATATTCCCAAAAAGACAAAGTAACTATCCTTGATGGACAGGCATCTTCTATGCTACGATCTTTTGCCCAGGCCAATGCCTTGGTTTATCTTCCCGAAAACGTAACAGAAGTTAATATTGGTGATATAGTACAGGTAATTAATTTGCCATAAAATCCTCGAGTATATAAGGTAATTAGAATTAGACCTCACAGGTCTTAGAGACCTGTGAGGTCTGGTTAAGCTTATACCATTTTTGATCTAAAAAATCTTTTAAAAGAAAAAAACTCTAAAAAAATCGTTGTATCTTTGAAAACCTAACGGTTTTATGATATGGATTATGTAATAAAAAGTAGAATTTGGATAGAATCTGAGCACGGTGTGTTTTTAGGTGAAGGAAGAGTAAAATTATTAAAAGCGATCGCACAAACAGGTTCATTAAGCAAGGCAGCCAGTGCGTTAGAAATGTCATATAAAAAAGCCTGGAACTTATTAGACAGCATGAACAAATCTACCAAAGAACCTTTGGTGATTACTTCTACTGGTGGTAAAGGCGGTGGCGGAGCCAATCTTACTCCGTATGGTAAGAAAGTCATTGAAACATTTGATAACATTAATCAAAAATGCTGGGAGTTTCTGGATAAAGAGCTAAAACAAATCTCACTATAACCATTTTAACGTTTATATGATTGACCCAAAAAATATAACAGGAATTATCCTTGCCGGAGGAAAGAGTTCTCGAATGGGACGAGAAAAAGGATTGATCCTACTCGATGGCAAACCTTTTATTCAGCATAGTATTGATGTATTGAGCCCATTGGTTAATACCATACTTATTGTTAGTAGTAATTCTGATTATGATGCTTTTGGGGTCAAAAGAGTTGAAGATATTATAGTTGAATCTGGGCCGTTAGCAGGGCTACACTCTGGATTAATGCATAGTAATACAAAACATAATTTGGTTATTAGCTGTGATGTTCCTTTAGTAACGACCGAATTCTTAAAAAAGCTGCTATCCTATGAAAAAGAAGATTACGATATCGTTCAATTTGAAGCCGACGGAAAAAGTATTCCACTAATCGCATTATATAAAAAACGATGTGCAGATCGATGTCAAGAATTACTAGCGAATGGAGAGCGACGTTTACGTAAACTTATTTCAGTAGTAAAAACAAAAACCATTACCGTACTTGAAAAAGAGCGTCTTTTGGTAACTAATATGAATACCATTGAGGATTTAAAAACAATTACAAATGCAATTGACCATTAAATATTTTGGTATGCTGGCCGAGGCCACAACAACTAATGAAGAATACTTACAAACCGAGGTTTGTTCGGTTTCTCAATTAGTAAAAAAGCTAAAAAATCAATACCCAAAATTAGATAATACTGATTTTAAAGTGGCTATTGATCAACAATTAGTTGACCAAAGTCATATTATTAACTCAGAAGTAGAAGTAGCTTTGTTGCCGCCATTCGCTGGTGGATAATTTAATTATTCAAAATATAGATCATGAATTCTTTTAATCCCAGATATCATAGACAAATCATCTTGCCCGAGATCGGCACCGCTGGTCAGGAAAAACTAGATACTGCAAAAGTATTAGTTATCGGGGCGGGTGGACTGGGGTGTCCTGTACTACAATATCTTACAGCAGCAGGAGTAGGCACAATTGGTATTGTTGATTTTGATACCGTAGATATCTCTAACTTACATCGCCAGATTCTATATGGCACCGATTCTTTGGGAACAAATAAGGCCGTAGCAGCAAAACAGCGCCTTACAGATCTTAATCCTACAGTAACTATTAATACATATACAGAAAAACTAACTCCAAAAAATGCCATATCTCTTTTTTCTGAATATGATATTATTGTTGATGGGACTGATAATTTCTCTACCCGATACCTAGTTAATGATGCTTGTATTATCACCGATAAACCGTTGGTATATGGAGCTATTTTTAAGTATGAAGGGCAAGTATCCGTATTTAATTATCAAAATGGTCCTTCTTATCGATGCTTATTCCCTGAACCTCCAAAAGCAGGAAGTGTTCCTTCTTGCTCAGAGATAGGAGTTCTGGGAGTATTACCAGGTATTATTGGTAGTATGCAAGCCAACGAGGTTCTTAAAATTATTTTAGACCTGGGTGATGTACTTAACGGAAAACTGTTAATGTACAATTGCTTAACTACACAATTCTCATCTTTTACTATTAATCGAGTTACAGCAGAAGTATTCAAAGTACTCGATTCTGCAAATCGATTTGAAACTAATGACTATGACCTTTTTTGTGGTGTGAAGCAAATTTCAGAAATCACTGCCCAAGAAGCTTTTTTAGTAAAAAACGCCCAATTTATAGATGTTCGTGAGACTCATGAGCAACCAAAAATTGAATATTTAAACCCTATTTATATCCCATTAGGTAGTCTTAAACAAAAATTAGATACTATTTCTAAGCAAAAAGAAACGATAGTTTTTTGTCAATCCGGTATTCGAAGTAAAAAAGCTTTAGATGTCTTACTTCAGAATGGATTCAGAAACATATCTCATATAAAAGGAGGGGCTATTGCTTTACATGAAATCATACCAGACCTCACAGGTCTCTAAGACCTGTGAGGTCTAAAGACATTTGGATTAAAAAGATCTAAAAAATAACTATGGAAAAAAAGAAACCAAAAAATGTATTTGTACAAGGTCCTATTTCGTCAGAATTTATAGGAACATCTATTGCAAAACATCAAACTAAAACCAGTATAGGAGCCCATAACATATTTCTGGGGCAGGTTCGTGCAGATGAAATTGATGGTAAGATCGTTACGGCTATTGACTATACTGCTTATGAAGAAATGGCAAATCAAAAGTTTTATGAAATACGAGAGGCCACTTTCGAAAAATTTGACCTTACTTGTATGCATATTTACCATAGCTTAGGGACAGTAAATGCCGGAGAGATTTGTCTTTTTGTGTTTGTGTCTTCCCCGAGAAGAAAAGTAGTTTTTAAAGCTCTAGAATACGTGGTTGAAGCTATTAAAGCAGATGTTCCTGTTTTTGGAAAAGAAATTTTTGAAGATCAAACACATCAATGGAAACAGAATAGTTAGTCCTGTTTTATGAATTCTAAAAAAACAAGAATCGAAAAAGAAATGACGAATGAAACAAAATAACTTATGGTTTGTCATTCCAGCGTAGGTTGGAATCCAAAATAAAACTGAATGTTAAAACCGCAAAGATTAATATTCTTTCGGTTCATACTAATTAAGAAGAATTGAATGGATTTAGTTTCTGATTGCCATGATTAGATCACGTTATGGATCCCAGCCTACGCTGGGATAACAAAGTAAGATAGAAAATAATATGTTTGCCATTCTGATGTATCCCAGATTGGCATTCCAATATAGTTAGTATAGAAATGCTAATTATAAAAATTGAAATATAAAACATGGTAGACATCACTCATAAAACATCTACATTAAGAATTGCAACAGCTCAAGCAATTGTAAAGGTTAGTAAACCCGAAACTATAGAGGCAATAGAACAAGGTACTGTTCCAAAGGGAGACGTATTTGCAATGAGTAAGGCAGCTGGATTACTTGGTGTAAAAAAAACTCCTGATTTACTTCCAGATTGTCATCCATTACCAATTGAATATACTGGAATTGAGTATACCATTGAAGGATTAGAAATCACAGTTTTGGTTACTATAAAAACGATTTATAAAACCGGTGTAGAGGTAGAAGCTATGCATGGAGCAAGTATTGTAGCTCTAAATATGTACGATATGCTAAAACCTATTGATAAAGGTGTCGAGATTCATCATATCAAATTGCTCAATAAAAAAGGAGGGAAATCTGATTATAAAGATAAATTTAGAAGAGATCTTAAAGCTGCTGTTATTGTTTGTTCTGATACTATTTCTGAAGGAAAGAAAGAGGACAAAGCTGGTAAAGCTATTATTGCAAAATTAGAGCAATGCGAAGTTGATATTTTAGATTATGTAATCATTCCCGATGAGGCCGAAATCATACAGGAAAATGCAAAACAGTATCAACAGCAAGGAGCAGATCTCATTATTTATACCGGGGGTACCGGCCTCTCTAAACGAGATGTTACTCCGGATGCATTAAAACCACTTTTAGATCGAACCATTCCTGGTATCGAAGAGGCCGTACGCAAATATGGGCAAGATCGTATGCCCTACTCTATGTTATCTAGAAGTGTAGCAGGAACGATTAAAAACACCCTGGTATTAGCATTACCAGGCTCTACTAATGGAGCAAAAGAGTCTATGGACGCTATTTTTCCTGAAGTATTACATGTGTTTAGAATTTTAAAAGGAGCGAGACATGACTAAGTCAAACATACTTACCGATACCTTTGGCAGAAAACACAATTACCTACGTATTTCGCTCACAGAGCGATGTAATCTTCGATGTACATACTGTATGCCAGCAGATGGCATTCAATTATCCCCTAAAGATCACCTTATGACCTATGAGGAAATTTATACCATCGCCAAAGAATTTGTAAGTATGGGTGTTACCAAAATTCGGTTAACAGGAGGAGAACCTTTGATACGCAAAGATGCTGCTCTTATTATGGAAAAACTCTCCTCGCTTCCTGTTCAATTAACATTAACTACTAATGGCGTGATTGTAGATAAATTTATAGATCACTTCAAAAAATGTGGTATTAAAACTCTTAATGTTAGCCTGGATTCTCTCGATACTCAAAAAAATAAAGAAATTACCCGTAGATCATATTTCGAAAAAGTGTATCAGAATATCATTTTATTAGTTAAAGAAGGTTTTCTGGTAAAAGTGAATTGTGTCTTGATGAAAGGTTTTAATGATGATGAAGTTATTGATTTTATTAATTTGAGTAAAAACCTACCTGTACATGTTCGATTTATCGAGTTTATGCCTTTTGATGGAAATCAATGGAATATGGAGAGACTGGTTTCCTTACAAGAGATTCTCTCTAAAGTACATTCTAATTTCGAAAAGAATGATATTGTAAAACTCCAAGACGCCCCTAATGACACCACAAAAAGTTATCAAATAAAAGGATATCAAGGCACTTTTGCTATCATAAGTTCTGTGACCAATCCATTTTGTGATGGTTGCAACAGAATTCGTCTAACTGCAAACGGGCAGATAAAAAACTGTTTATTCTCTTCAAAAGAATCAGATCTTTTGACCAAACTAAGAGCAGGAGAATCAATAATCCCTATCATTCAAAACGCAGTACAAACCAAATTTAAAGTACGCAATGGGATGGATACATTGGAGAAATTTAACCAATCAGATATGCATTCTAATAATCGTAGCATGATTGCCATTGGAGGGTAGTATTTATCTAACCATACAAACAGAGTTTATGTTTCCATGAAAATCATATTCTTTTACAGGATTGTCGGGGTCAATAATCCATTTTCCATCTACTATAAACTTGTATTGATGCTTACCTCCCGAAAGCATTAAGGTATCTATCCATCCTTTTTTGGTTCGGGTCATTCTATACTTCTTTTTTGACCAATCATTAAATGATCCAGATATGATTACTTGTTTGGCGTTTAAAAACCCATTAAGAGTAAATTTTACAGGAACTTTAATATTAATTACCGAATTAAACCCATTAAATTCGTTCCTTTTCTTTTTGGGGTTATTGGGATCAACAATCCATTTTCCGTCAACTATAAATTTATATTGATACTCCCCTGGTTTTATTTTTAATGTTAACTCCCAACAATCTTCGGTTTTTGTCATCGTAAACAGATCTTCATTCCATTTATTAAAACTCCCACTCAAGACTATCTTTTTTGCATTTTCATATCCATTAAGTGTAAAGGTTACATTACCTTCTTTATTAGGATAAGCTGTATACATTTTTAGATTATAAGAAGGTAAAACATATCCATTTTTTCTTACTCTAACTATATTACCATCTTTTCTCGAAGGTTCTGCCCAATATGCATTATTAATTACAAATTTAAATTCCCATGAGAATTCATCAGTAAAATCACTTATTTTTTTCTTGAGTTCGTATCGATTCTCATCAATTTGAATCATACTCCATTTCCTTTTTGACCAATTATTAAACTCACCAGATACTACAACATTTTTTATATCAAGATCATCAAAATCAAGTATACTTCCATATTCGTCTGTAGTTACTTTTTTATAATCTCTTTTGTCAAAAGAAAATATTAATGTATCTCCTTCTATTCTATATCCTTTAAAAGGTTCGGTTTGGGCATAGGAGCTCTCTCCTGCAATAGCAAGAATTAAAAAAACAATATATAGTATACTTTTTTTCAATTTCTTATAATCGGGTACTTCACAAAGTACAGTTTTTCTTTTTGATAATTAATTATAGTTCTTTTTTGTCGAAAAAACTCATATCCCAAAACTCCGTCGAGATCAGTTCCAAAAGCTTCGTTCATCTTATTTAAATTAGTTAAAATTGTATTCATAGGACCAAAATAAATAGTTTCACTTAGTTTTACCCGAAACAATTTTCCTGCCATAACCTCTATGCTATGATTACCTGCGCCGGTTAATAGTAATCTCTTTTTAGGATAAAAATATTTAAGTACTTTACTTCCTATCTTTTTATTTATCTGGTTAAACTCTGCAGCACTATCTAATCCAAATCGAACCTTGATTTCATCAATAAACCCATCTAGTAGAATAGTATGTTTTTTTAATCTAAAACCTATACTATCTATAATTTTCTCTGCATATACATTTTTATCAAATCTAGATCCATACCTATCTACTTTGGTTAATGTAATTTGATTAAGGTACATATCAATAAACACTTCATAATCTTTTAAAATACTATATCCAATTATGCCTAATAAATTTATTTTTTTGGTTTTCTCTATATGAGCCAAATCAACTATATCAGAAACCCTATTCTTTAAACTTAAGTTTTGTAGTATAAATTCTTTAACATTCTGTTCGAATGTATCATCTATAACTGCAATCACCCCAGAAGTTTGTTTTCTTTTACTAAAATACTGATCTCGATCAGAAAAATGTACTTTATTTAAGATCAATGCTTCAGATCCCGTATCGATAATAAAATTACCTTTCTTGTTTTGTATTTCTGCTTCGACTACTATTAGGTGATCAACAAGCTTAAAAGGAATCCTTGCTGTATATTCGTTTAAAATTTCAGCTTTAGAAAAAATGATGTTATCATCTTCAGAGAAAAACTCGGGCTTATTATCGTATGCAAAAATTACAATAACATTAATAAAATATAATAGTATGCCGACTAGGGTTCTCTTCATAAAAAATAAGACCCTAAATTCAAATACTTGTTACACTTTTTGAAGCTTCAACACTAATTTTATTTCAATATTTAAGAAGGCTTCCTTATAGATATTCATGACGGATATCATAGTTGTTTTATGCTATCTACTTTATTTTTAGAACTATAAATCTTTTACACATGAAAAATATCCTTCTCCCTACCGACTTTTCAGACAATGCTAGAAATGCAATACATTATGCTTTAGAGTTTTTTAAAAATGAACTTTGCACTTTTCACCTCTTTAATGTACAGAAAGCATCTAAGTATACTACAGATGATCTTATGGCTGCTCCAGCTAATACCACAATACACCAATCGGTAATTAGCGATGCTAAAAAGAAACTTAGTCAAATAGTCGAAGAATTAACCGACCAATATCCAGACGAAAACTATACATTTAATACCATTACTGATTATGATGTCTTTATAGATGCCATACGACAAGTGGTTAAATCTAAGAATATCGATATAATCATTATGGGAACAAATGGTGCTACAGGAGCATCAGAGGTTGTGTTTGGGAGTAATACACTTAATGTTATTCGCAAAATAGACTGCCCTATAATTGCCATTCCTCAAGGACATAAATTTAAAGATCCAAAAACCATTTTATATGCGATAGACTACTGGGATCATTTTAATACAGAAGGTATCGAACCTTTAATGGATACTATCATAAAACATAAATCTTCTTTACGGGTTCTTAAAATTAAAGAAGATGATACTGTAACTGTAGCCGATTTTGATGACAAAAAACACATGAAAGAGTTTTTTAAAGAAATAAATCATACATTTCACTCTATTATTAATGTACCAACTGCTTTAGCTATTAATAGTTTTGTGCAAATCATGGGTATTGATATGACGGCTATGTTTATCAAAAGAGAAACATTTTTAGATCGATTTTTTAAGGGGTCAGAAACGTCTAAAATAAGTTATGGAACACGAGTACCTCTCTTAATTATGCATAGTTGATATGTTTATAAAACTCATACAATAAAATGTTATTATATATTGCTACTACGCTTTATATCCTGTTAGGAATTTTTATTGTTATACGACTCCTTTTAAATGGAATGCGGCCTACAAAAACATTGGCCTGGCTTCTTACTATTTTTACGATTCCTGTTGGTGGGATCTTTTTGTACTTAATGCTTGGTAGAAATCGTAGAAAAAATAAATTATTCCGATTAAAACATACATCAAAAGTAACTTCATACATCGCAAAAGCATTGGATCAATATTCTTCAATAACAGAAGAAGAATATGCAGAACACCACAAAATCATTTCTCTAATTACCAAAAACTCTTACTTTGCTCCCTGCACAGGAAATGACGTGAAATTGCTTAAAAATGGCGAAGCTACTTTTCAAGCTATATTTGACGCTTTAGAAAGTGCAGAGCATTTTATTCATTTAGAATATTACATTTTTGAAGAAGGTAAACTAACATCTGATCTTTTCGAGCTTTTTCAGAAAAAAGTAAAAAACGGAGTAAAAGTACGTGTATTATATGATGGTATAGGTAGTATGTCTTTGAGTAAAAAGTATATCAAAAAACTACAAAACATCGGGGTCGAAATCCATAAATTCTTGCCTATAAAATTTGGTAAATTTTTATCATCGATAAACTATAGAAACCATCGTAAGATCATAGTAATAGACGGTAAGATTGCATTTACAGGAGGTATCAATGTATCTGATAAATACGTAAAAGGTGATGCTAACTTAGGGGTTTGGCATGATATGCATTTACAACTCAACGGACCCGTTGTTCATAGTCTTCAGGCTATTTTTGCAATGGATTGGTATATGATAAGTGCTAATGATGAAGTTCTGGACACTTCATATTTTCATACATATAAAAAGACAGAAGGTTCTACAGCTCAAATCGTACATAGTGGCCCGGATTCTGATTTTTCGGCAACCCAACAGATGTATTTTTCTATAATTAATGAAGCCAAAGACTATATCTATATTACAAACCCCTATATTATCCCCGGAGAATCCATTCTGGATGCACTAAAAGTAGCTTCAATGAGCGGAATTGATGTAAGGGTACTGCTTTCAGAAAAATCGGATAATGTTATAGTCAAATGGTGTATTCGTTCCTATTTTGAAGATCTGCTACAGGCGGGAGTAAAAATATACCTATTCTCAGAAGGCTTTTTACATAGTAAAACCATTGTCGCCGACAGTACCATATCATCTGTAGGAACAACTAATTTGGATGTTAGAAGTTTTGAACAAAACTATGAGGTAAATGCAGTAATCTACGACGATAATTTTGCTATAGAATTAAGAGATGATTTTTTGAGAGATATTAAAAATAGTAAGCAATTAGATTTTAACACTTTTATACAACGCCCCTGGAGTGAAAAATTAAAAGAAGGTTTTGCCAAAATCTTTAGTCCGGTTTTGTAAATTTATTGATGAAAATGAAAGCATTTAAAAACATAGGGATAGTACTCTCTGGTGGAGGATTTAAAGGTGTTGCTCACATAGGAGTTATACATGCCCTTGAAGAAGCCGGAATGACTGTCGATTTTGTTTCGGGTGCCAGTGCAGGAGCTATTGTAGGATCATTATATGCTGGTGGTTATGCTCCAGAGGAAATAAAAAACTTCTTTACCAAAACCCCTTTATTCAAATTAAATCGGTTCTCTCGAAAAAAAGCTGGTTTTTTAGATTCTGAAAAATTTTATAACGACCTACTTACTTATTTTCCCGAAAACTCCTTTGAATCCCTACATAAAAAATTATTCGTTACAGCTACTAATCTTATTGAGGGAACGACAAAAGTATTTAACACAGGAGAGTTGATAAAACCTTTGTTGGCATCTGCTGCATTTCCTGGTGTTTTTACTCCGGTAACCATTAATAATGAATTATATGCCGATGGTGGAATCTTGGATAATTTCCCGGTATCATCGCTCAAAAAACATTGTGACCTGATTATTGGTGTAGATGTATCCCCGATCAGAAAACCAAAAATTTCTGATTTTAAGCATTCATACAACGTTATGCAACGCGCCTATTACCTTAGAGCTATGCCAAATGCCGAAGTTAAGTTTAACCTATGCGATATTATAATTCAACCTAAGAAATTGGTTAATCACGGTATTTTTAGCAGTAGTAGCTTGGATAAAATATATGATCTTGGATATCAGGAAGCAAAATTACAATTAGGATTATTCCTAAAAAATCTAGGAGGATGATTAAAGAAATAAAAAATAAATACGGTCACCTTTTTGAAGACGAATTGCTCGAAGAAATTAATCAGGTAGGAACTTTTAAAGAAATCCCCGAAGGTTTTGAGCTCATCAAACCCGGAAGCTATATTAAGTCTATGCCTTTGATCATTAGTGGTGCTATAAAAGTGCTTAGAGAAGATAATGATGGCGACGAATTATTATTATATTTTTTAGAACAAGGAGATACCTGTGCAATGACATTATCTTGCTGCCTGGGACATCATAAAAGTGAAATTAAAGCCATTGCCGAGACAGATACCAAATTAGTAATGATTCCTATCGAAAAAATGGAGGAATGGACAACAAAATACAAATCCTGGAGAACCTTTGTTTTTAGTAGTTATCATAAACGATTAGTAGAAACCATTGAAACCATAGACAGTATTGCTTTTCTAAATATGGATGATCGTTTATTAAAATACCTTAAGGACAAAACCAAAATCAGTCATGCTAAAATTATCAATACTACACATCAGCAAATTGCATATGATCTTCATACGTCTAGAGTAGTAATTTCCCGGTTGCTTAAAAAACTTGAGAAAAAAAGTATTGTTAAACTTAACAGAAACAATATCGAAGTATTAGAAATGTAAGCTGTTGGTATTCTTAGTAAAGAATCCCTTTTAAACAAGCTTTGTAACAATTGTTACTGTATTGCAATAATAATTGCATTATTTTTGAAAAATAAATAATAAATGCATAGCTTCTCTTCCTAAAATCAAGAAAAGCTTAAAAAATAGAATACATGAAGATAGAACAAATATATACAGGATGTCTCGCTCAGGGAGCTTATTATATAGAAAGTAACGGTGAAGTAGCAATTATAGATCCTCTACGAGAAATTAAACCTTATATAGAAAAAGCGGATGAAGATAATGCAAAAATCAAGTATATTTTTGAAACTCATTTTCATGCAGATTTTGTAAGTGGTCATGTAACACTGGCCAAAGAAACTGGTGCTGATATTATATTCGGGCCTAGTGCTAACCCTTCTTTTGAAGCAACAATTGCTAAAGATGGGCAAGAATTTCGACTAGGAGAAATTACCATAATTGCACTACATACTCCAGGGCATACTATGGAGAGTACGACTTATCTTCTTAAAGATGCTACAGGTAAAGATCATGCAATTTTTAGTGGAGACACCTTATTTCTTGGTGATGTTGGTCGCCCCGATCTCGCTCAAAAAGCAGCACATATGACTCAGGAAGAGTTGGCAGCAACACTTTATGACAGTTTACGCACCAAAATTATGCCTCTGGCAGATGATGTTATCGTATATCCTGCACACGGTGCTGGTTCTGCCTGTGGTAAAAACATGATGAAAGAGACAGTAGATACTTTGGGGAATCAAAAGAAAATGAATTATGCGCTTAGAGCAGATATGACTAAGGAAGAATTCGTAAAAGAAGTAACCGATGGGTTACTGCCTCCTCCTTTATATTTTCCACTTAATGTAAAAATGAATAAAGAAGGTTATACTGATATAGAAGAAGTAATTCAAAAAGGGACAAGACCGTTTTCTCCAAATGATTTTGAAGCTCTCGCCAATGAAACCGGAGCTATAGTTCTAGATGTAAGGCATCAGACCGAATATGTAAAAGGGCATATCCCCCGATCAATATTTATTGGTATTGATGGTGGGTTTGCACCTTGGGTTGGAGCCTTAATTGCAGATGTACAACAACCTATTTTATTAGTAACACCAGAAGGAAGAGTAGAAGAAACAATTACTCGGTTATCACGAGTAGGGTTTGATAATACCTTGGGATATCTCGAAGGTGGTTTCGAAGCCTGGAAAAAAGCAAGTAAAGACTATGATACCTTAACTTCAATCTCTGCATTAGAATTTAAAAATGCTTTAGAAGAAGAAGGTACTCCTGTTTTTGATGTACGTAAAGAAAGTGAATTTACTGCAGAACATATTGATGATGCACATAATACACCATTGGACTTTATTAATGATTATTTAGCTGAATTTCCTACCGATAAAACTTTCTATGTACATTGTGCAGGAGGATATCGCTCTGTAATTGCAGCGTCTATACTAAAAAGTCGTGGTATTCATAACCTTATAGATATTGCCGGAGGTTTTAAAGACATAAAAGAAGTAGGCATTAAAACTACAGATTATGTGTGCCCCTCTACCATAAAGTAAAATATAACTGTTTTGTAACCAAGGTTACAGACAACTCGTTTTCAATTTAATTACTTTGCCAAAAAATTAATATAAATGAATTGGATTTACAATCCCTGGCCGTGGTATGTATCGGGACCACTAATCGCATTAGTATTATTTTTATTACTAATGGTTGGAAAAAGATTTGGTATGTCATCTAATCTAAGAACGATATGCACTATCTGTGGAGCAGGAAAAACATCAGATTTTTTTAGATTCGACTGGAAGGCTCAACAATGGAACCTGATTGTGGTATTAGGTGTAATTATAGGAGGATTCATTGCCAATACTTTTTTATCGGTAGATAATTCTGTATCTATTGATCCAAAAGTAGTTTCGGACCTTCAATCCAAGGGGTTTAATAGTGCCGGAATGGAATACATGCCCGATATGTTATTTTCTAATGAAGCTTTAACAGATCCTAAAACACTCTTTTTACTCATAATCGGTGGACTATTTGTAGGTTTTGGAGCCAGATATGCTGGCGGGTGTACTTCGGGACATGCTATCTCTGGATTAAGCAATTTGCAACTACCTTCTCTTATTGCTGTGATTGGATTTTTTATTGGAGGACTAACTATGATACATTTTATTTTTCCTTTAATTTTTTAAACATATGCGTTCAATTATATATTTAGGTATTGGTATTTTCTTCGGAATTGTTTTATTCAAATCAGAAGCAGCATCGTGGTTTAGAATCTATGAAATGTTTCAGTTTGGATCTTTTCATATGTACGGAATCATTGGTTCTGCGGTAGGATTAGGTATTATCATTACTCAAACTATAAAAAGATTTAGAATAAAGTCGTTTTATGGTGATCCTATAACTTTTGCTCCTAAAGACAGAAGTTTCAAAAGATATATATATGGTGGTATCTTCTTTGGATTAGGATGGGCTCTGGCAGGGGCATGCCCTGGACCTATGTTTGCTCTTTTGGGAGCTGGCTATTTACCAATTCTAATCGTACTTATCTCTTCTATACTGGGTACTTTACTATACGGAGTAGTTAAAAACAAACTACCCCACTAACTCCAGGGTTAATTCGTTTTTACCAGGCTCATTTTGTTGCCAGCAATTAATATTATAAATAGTTGTTTCTGCAATAGTAGTAAGTGCTTCTTTGGTAGCAAATGCCTGATGAGGTGTAAGAATTACATTAGGTAAATCAAGAAGTTGTTGTAGTGTTTTATCCTTAGGTTTGTTTTCAGAATGATCATAAAAAAAGATTCCGCTTTCATGTTCATACACATCTGCGCCATATCCAGCTATACTTTTTGATGTTAACGCTTGCAATACATCTTGTGTATGCACTAATGCACCCCTTGCAATATTGATAAGTATCGCTTCTTTTTTCATTTGCTGAATTCGATCAATATCTATAAGGTGATGCGTCTGAGAATTGAGTGGCGTACATAAAAAGATAATATCGGATTGCTTACATAAATTGTCAAGAGTCGCATATGATACTTGATACTTTTCTTCTAATTTTTTATCTTCATATATATCATGGCCTATGATCTCACAATTAAACCCGTACATGATTCTGGCAATTGTTTTTCCTATTCTACCGGTTCCAATAATACCAACAGTTTTTTTATTGATATCAAAACCTACAAGGTGACTCAACGAAAAATTATATGTGCTTACTTGATGATTAGAAGATATGAGTTTACGGCTAAGTGCTAACAATAATGCTATTGCATGTTCTGCTATGGTTTGCGGAGAATATCCAGCTGCATTAGCCACTTTGATCCCTAACTTTTTAGCTGTATTAATATTGACATTATCATATCCTGTAGAACGAAGTGCTATATATTTAACTCCAAACTCTTTTAATCTTTCTAAAACCATAGAAGATCCATCATCTGCAGAGAAAATAGATATGGCATCAAAACCTAATGCCAGCCCAGCAGTTTTTGAAGTTAGTCGTTCTGGCACATATTTAATTTGATGCTTTTCATTATTTGCCTTTTCCAGAAAGGGAATTTCAAAGTCCTTGGCGCTATATATCAATATCTTCATTAGTAAGTTCTTCTATAATTAATAATTGTTGTCCCTTTAGTGCCCAAACCAGTACTTTAACATAGTCGGTTACTGCTTTTTTAATATTTTCGGGCTCTGTGATATCTATTGATCCTTTCCAAATTAATTCTCTTTCTTTATCTGGGCAAATGCAATAAAGTGAAGATTCTGCATGAAAAATTTGATATTCTTCATAATAATCTTCATCATAATATATATCTTGATTTTCGTAATAGTCATCTCTAAAACTGTCAAATGTTTTATCTAGATTTCTATATGCTTTTACAACAGTTACTTTATCTTCGACTCCTAATACTTTAGAAAGTAAAATTGCATCAAAGCCGTTTTCTATAAGCTGAGACTCAAGAGCCATCATTTCTTTTTCGGTTTTTGGAGAAGTTGTAAAAGAACTCTCAAAATAATCCAAACTCCTAACAGCATTAACACCACTTTTCTTCAGTTCTGTTGCTAATTTCTTTTCGAATACTTTTCGGGCGCTTTCATCTGGAGTGATTCCGATAACCAGGACTTTTTGAGCTTCAAATGTATCAATATCAGGGCTTTTCCAGTTTTCGACTAATTCACTAGATGAACAACTGTACAGTAATCCACTAATAATTAAAAGATATATATATAATTTGTTCATATTTTCTTGGTATAGGTTATTAAAATTTATGTAAGGTTTTCGGTTTTATAATTTTATCTAATCGTTCTACTACTATGCTGGTATATTCTGGTGCTTTTTCGATAATAGATTCGCCAGATATCACATCAACATCTTCTAAGGCTATATTACTACTTCCTACAGTTGATAGAATAATGAGCTTATCTAATTGACTTGGGTGATTTTTGATAAATTTTTTTACGTTTCTCGGTGGGCTCCCATACTCCCATGAATTAATAATAACCAAAGCATCCCACTTATCGATATCTACAGTAAACATCGTATACACATCTATTATCTTAAAATAAACTACATCATTTTGATAATGCCTAATGATACCCTGAACCAAAGAATCTTTAAATCTGCTTCCTTGTGAAGCTATTAAGACTTTAGTTTCCAGATTAGCATCATTAACTTCAAAAGGGATTACGGTATCCATAGAATAAGTATACTCATACCACACCCAAAACCCAGCAAAGAGTATCAAAACAGAAAATACTATAATCTTCAGTATACGTTTCATCTACTTATAATTGATTGTTTTTTTTGATTCTTATTATATCACCTTAATTCAATAGACGTTTTTGTTTGCCTTCTTTCATTATGGTTTTTATCAAATCAAAAACCTTTCTTTTTGTTTCTTTATAATTGTTTAGGTATTTACTTACTGCCATTGTTAATTCCCAATGATCTTCTTTGTATTGTTTTTCCTCTACAGGTTGATCAACTCCGTCTAACAATATGGTAAGTTCATTATGGTGATTAATTATTTTTTTTAGTAATGGGTCGAGACCTTTCCTGCTAAGAGATAGTTCTTGTAATATCTTCCTACTTTTCTCAAAAATCTTTTTTGAAATTAGTTGTATTGTATGATTTTCTATAAGTTCATCTAAAAAGTGTTGTTCATCTTTGACAAATTTAAGTTCTGATACCCAGTTTAGAGAAATTTCATGTAATTCTTCTGGGCTTCGCCATTCTACATATTTTACATTTGGTTGCTTTGCTTTCATGATTTCTATTTTAAGGTGATCATTTTAGATAAAAAGACAGAGAATAATGTCCCAAATCTATTCTCTGTCTTTCTTGTATAGATTAATCTATTTCAATTATCTTTTTAGGTTGCTCTTTTGCTTCTTCCTTTTTTAGAAGATTGAGAGTAAGCACTCCATTTTTGTAGATAGCTTTAACCTTTTCATTCTGGTTTACGCTTGTGGGTAACTGTAATTTTCTATCGAACTCGTTATAACTAAATTCTCTACGTGTATACTCTTTTTCCTCTTCTATTTCTTCTTTACTTTTTTGAGCACAAATGTGTAACACATCGTCTTCCATAGTCACTTCAATATCTTTCTTTGAAAAACCAGGAACTGCGAGTTCAATTTCAAAATTATCTTTGTTTTCTTTGACATTCATTGCAGGAAGATTTCTGTCTTTTACAAAAAAATCGTCTGCAAAAAAATCATCTGTATCTAACCATGTAGAAACACGGTCATTGATCCAGGGAAATCTGTTTTTGTTAAATTTAATTAATGACATAACGTTAAGGTTTATTAGAGTTATTATTACATTAAAATTAAACTGATAACGGGCATTTTAAAATGACAATTATCAGTTTATTAGCATTTTAACCTGTATTTAACGTTACTTCTTGTTCTTTTTTAAAACTCCGCCTGCATACAGAAAAACTTCAGATTTTAACCTGCTGAAATTTTTATAGAAGTCATCAAAAGTGCGCCTTACCAGAATATGATTTTTATAGTAAAAATTGTCACAAGAAATAGTATCGCATTCTAGCATACCTCCCAATTCGCTTTCATGTGTTCTGATACCTTGACTTATCTCTTGTATTTCTTTCTCTATATCTACGATTTGCCGTTTAAACTCTTGTAATCGTTCAAAAAGATTCGGAGTAGTGGGTTCAAAAACATAAGAATTTAATAATTGATTGATAAAATGTATTTCACCTTCGATAAATCGAAGACTTGATTTCCATTTTAGGATATCAAAATGGATCTCTTTTAATTCTTTATCAGAGGTATTATCTGTTGCTGCCATCATTTTTTCTAGGTTTTAAATAAAAGCTTTAATGGGGGTACAAATCTTTTTTGAAATATGATCTTATCAAAGCTTTGGTTTGATTATCGGTCATACTATCTGCTTTGAGCACATCTTTTACCTTTTCACCAATATCTTTATAGTTGGTTATTAATTCTTTATTGAATTTTTCTCCTGTCTCTGCAGGCCCATAAATCACAATCCTATCTGCATCTTTTATAAGAGGGACAATCTTCTTAAAATAGGCTTTAAATTGGTGTTTCTCTCGTTCGAGATATTTACTATCCTGAACTACATCCTGTGGCCCGCCTTTAAGTCGTGTTCCCGAACCACCATGAATACGAAAGTTTTCAATTTCTGATAGTATGGTTGTCATATCCTCACTATCTTCTTTAACAGAAATGACATGAGCCTTTTCTTTATCTATCCAAATTCCTATATGTTTCATCTGTTTATTTTTTATGGTTAAAGAGTATTCACAGCAGTTACGAAATGTAAACTGCCTGATTATAGTATATCTACTTAATTTGCTAAATCATGCAAGGCTAGTACAGGTACTTGCGAATGCTGTCCCAAATTTTTCACCATTGGTCTTGAAAATATACTTCCAAAAAAACTGTGTTTTCTATTGATAAAAGTAATCATATCACTCTCCCGGCTTTCTACAAAACTGCTAAGGCCTCCTTTTACATCTATATTATGCAGTGTATGAAAAGTATATTTTATACCATCTAGGTATTCTACGAGCAATCTCTTGTTGTTTTCTTGTTCTTCATCTAGATCATCATCATTAGTAACATGAAGAATTCTTATTTCAGCATTTGTGATTCGTGCTATTTCAATTAGATATTGAAGTTCTCTGCGCTTAATCTGAGTTCTATAATCTGTTGGAAATACAATTTCTTTTGGCTCCTTATAATTGGTGTTTTCTGGTATTGCCATAACGGGGCAATTTCTTACTTTTTCCATCACCAAAACTGTATTACTACCGTAAATCAGATCTCCAGCATTAGTCGTCCCTTTGGTTCCCATAACGATCATTTCGATATCCTTTTTCTCTACAGTATCTTTGATCGCACTCAATACATTATTGAATTGAGATATCATAAAAAACTTATGATTAGGATTATCATCTCTAAAACTCAACCTTTCTTCAATTTTACTTAAGCCCTTTTCTGATTTCTCTTTGGCCTCTTCATAAAATCGTTCTCCTGGTTCGGGAATCATCATACTTTCTAACGCATAACCAGTTGCATTAAACACATTAAGTACATAAAAATCACATGTTTCGTTTTTATATAGCTCTATAGCATATAGTATAGCATTCCACGCGTTTTTTGAAAAATCCGTGGGTAACAAAATCTTTTTTTTCATCACTTAGGTCTTTAGGATTAGTCTTATAAATGTATGGGTATAACCTTGTAAAAACTATGATAATTATCAGCTTAACTCAGGAATAACTAAGAAAGGAATAGTTGTATGAAATCCTATTTTTTTTATAACGGGTTCGTGTGTGATATTTTCTATAAGACTATGTTTATATTTTGACATGCATAGCATATCAACATTCATCTCATCAATAAATTCATTAATAAGTTTTGCCTTTTGAGTAAATCGAGGAATCCAATGAATACAATAATTATAGTCTTTAAAATTTTCTTTAAGATTCTTAAGATTATGTTCTTGTATTTCGTCTAATTTTTCTTTTTCATGAATATGCATTATTCTAATATTTGAAGAAAATACCGTAACAATATCTAGAAGAGGTTTTAGAGACTCTATGTTATAGAGGCATTTAAAATCTGTGGCAAAAGCAATCTCTGTAGGTTTTTTAAAATCAAATTCATCTGGCACCACCAGTATCGTGCAATCCTTAATATTATTAATGACTTTAACCGTATTACTT
Source organism: Aquimarina sp. EL_43 (assembly GCF_943422735.1). Taxonomy (NCBI): domain Bacteria; kingdom Pseudomonadati; phylum Bacteroidota; class Flavobacteriia; order Flavobacteriales; family Flavobacteriaceae; genus Aquimarina; species Aquimarina sp. EL_43. The sequence goes on from NZ_CALSBR010000001.1 coordinate 1,154,540, forward strand.
CCTATAAGAACTTCTTTAGCACCACTGGCTCCCTTAGTTCCCATAACAACAAGATCGATATTTTTACTTTTTATGGTTTTGTTAATGGTATCGGTAAGTTTTTTGGAAACAGAAATGGTTTCAAACGTATGCTTAAAATCTTCTGTATCCCTAACTATAGAATGAAGTGTTTCGGTAAGCTTTTCTTGAGACTCATTACTTAATTCCTGATATAACAAATCTCCTTTGGTAGTATTAATTCTACTCGTTAAAACCGGAGTATCTACATCAAAAGTATTTAAAATATAGAATTGACATTCCTGACCTTGAAATAATCGGGTGGCATAAAAAAGTGCACCATAGGCATTATTAGAAAAATCTGTGGGAACAAGTATCCTTTTCATTTCTTTTCAGTTTTACAAATTATATCATAAAACTAGCTTTATAATAGCAAGAATACTATGACAAATCTCATGTCTGTACAAACTCTTAAATCGCAGTATCAGCCGGGATCACTAAAAAAGGAATTATAGTATTAAATGTCATTTTTTTGATGATCGGTTCTTTTATTATTCTTTCTACAAAACTATGCTCATAATTAATCATTACCAGAATATCGATTTCTAGTTCTTCAATAAATTCCTGAATAGCATGTTCTACAGTTGAAAAATCAGGCATGACATGAAAATCATATTTTACACGTTTAAAATAATGTTCTAATGAACTAGAATTATAATGTTGAGAAGGATCTAATTCGGGTTTATCATATATATGAATCATCCTAACAGTTGCATTCTGACTTTTGGCAAATTCTAGTATTGGAGCGATCTCTGCCTTATGATACATTCGCTCAAAATCTGTTGCAAAAGCTATTGCCGAAATTTCTTTAAAATATGAATCATCAGGAATGATAAGGATAGGACAATGTAATACATTCTTAACTACTTTCTGCGTGGTACTCCCCAAAAAAAGATTTTTACTCCCGGTTGTTCCTTTGGTACCAATAATGATCATTCCAAAAGTGCTATCTTCTAAAAGCTTGTTCATGTTTTGAACCAAAGATCCTTTCTTACTTATGGTTTTAAAAGTATGATGCAACCCCGGTTTAGAGTTATGGATATCTTCTAAAGTCATTTTCAGTCCTTGCTCAGATTCCATCTTAATCGCTTCATAAAGATGACCAATACGCTGAGAACTCACGACACTTATAAGTTGTATTGGTTCTAGATCATACGTGTTTAACAAATAAAACTCACAAGGAACATTTCTATATAATTCTATAGCATACAATATAGTATTCCAAGCATTATCAGAAAAATCTGTTGGGATTAGAATTTGTTTCATTTGTCTATATTTATCAGACCGGCAAGGTCTAGAGTTAATATCACGCTATCCTTTCTATAGAAGGGATTACCAAAAAAGGAATATTGGTATGATAGGCTACTTGATTAATTACTGGTTTGAATAAAAGATTTTCAAAGAAAGAGTGTTTATTGTGAATCATGATCAATAAATCGATCTTGTACTTTTTCTGAAAATCTTCTACAGCTTCTAGTACATCCACTCCTTCTGCAATGTGAAAAATATGAGTGTTATTTTTAAAATACTTATCCAATTCTTCCTTAACCTTATGTTGTTCAAGCCCTAAAGCAACTCCATAATAAGCATTTAAAATATTAAGTCTACAAATATATTTATCACAAATTTCTTTTACTAAAGGTAAATATTTATTATCAATACTAAGATTATAATCTGTTGGGAACAAAACATCTTTTGGTTTTTCAAATTCAAAACCGGAAGGAACTGCAATAACAGGACAATTCACTTTTTTTATCGTATACATAGTATGTGTCCCAATAAAAACTTCTTTGGCACCAGTAGCTCCTTTGGTACCCATTATTATGAGATCAATATTGTATTTTTCGACAACCGACTTGATTTCTCCTATCAGAGTATTAAAAACCGATAATCTAACAAAACTGTGTTTCGGGTTATTAAATTCTTCTTTGATTTTTTCTTCTGTTCGTTCGATATCACGTTTAGAATTTATCATTGCAATATCTTCCATGCCATACGGTGCAGGGTTCTCGATAAGATACCCTGTGTGATAAGATACTGGCGTAAATGTATTGAGTAAATAAAAAGTAGTTTCTTCCTCTCTAAACAAATTTAAAGCATATCTAATCGCATTAAATGCATTATCAGAGAAATCGGTAGGTAATAAAATTCGTTTCATCTCTATATAATTTTAATATCGTTGTAAGTTTTGCATCACTAAAAAAGGAATCCTAATATGTAGTCCTATTTTATCAATTGTAGATCGATCTAAAAGATTTTCTAAATAAGAGCGCCTTGAGTTTACCATTACCAAAAAGTCTATTTCATTACGTTCTATAAACTGATTTATAGCATGGGTAAGATCCTCTGCTATCTCTTGATGAAATATTAATTCTGCATTAGGTAATGATTCTTTTAAGAAATGCTTATTATCTTCTTGTCTGATAGAAAGTTTGTCAAAGTTCGAGATATATAAAAAATTAATAATAGATCTGAAGCTTTTAGTTAATGTACTAAACAATTTTAGTTCTCTTCGCTTAAATGGCAATTGATAATTTGTAGGAAATAGAATATTTTTTGGCGAATTGTAACTACAATCACTTGGGATTGCCAATACAGGACATTTTACATATTTAAGAACCTGTAAGGTATTGCTCCCAAAGGTAAGCTTTCGATCATTAGTTTCCCCTCTTGTTCCCATAATCAGAATATCCATATTTTCTTTATCTACCAGATCATTAGCCTCATCGGTTAGACTCCCAAACATGGGTAGTAATTTATACTCATGTCTAGGATTAGGTGAAATATTCTTTATTTCTGAAAGCACTTTCTCTAGTGCCATGTTAGAGCTTTTGTATACTTTTTCTTTTAGTTCATCAAAAATTTCGCGAGAAACTACGGTGTTATGATCGTATACCTCATCGGCATAAGCATGTAGAATAAAGAAATCACACCGCTCATATTTAAAAAGTTCAACAGCATATCGTAAAGCATTCATGGCATTTTCTGAAAAATCTGTAGGAATCAATATTTTTCTCATCGTTTGCTTTTTTTGATATGTTATACTCAAAACTAGGTAATTGCAGATGCAAAAACTATGATTTTTGTCAGTTGAAGAATCATGACATTTGTCATATTATATAAATGCATACTTTTTCATATTTGTAGCAAACAAATTCTATGTCAGAGCATACTTGTTTTCACTGTGGAGATGATTGTAGTAAGACGGTAATCAAATTTGATCAAAAAACATTCTGCTGTAATGGGTGCAAAACTGTATTTGAAATTTTTTCGACTCATGATTTATCCTGTTATTATGACTTACAGTCTGCTCCTGGCGCCATTCCTGAAGAAATTAAAGGAAAATACGATTATCTCGACACTCCTTCTATTGCTGAAAAACTAATAGAATTTAATGATGGTAATACTCAAATCATCACACTATATATTCCGCACATGCATTGTAGTTCCTGCATTTGGATATTAGAAAATCTACATAAGCTTCAACCAGCGATTACAGCATCTCAGGTTAATTTCCCTAAAAAAACAGTTCGTATTACCTTTAATAGTGATCGTGTTTCCCTCAAGGCATTGGTCATTTTACTTAATTCTATAGGCTATGAACCCTATATTAGCCTGGATGACTACTCTACAGGAGAGACACAAATAAATCGAAGTTTGATTTATAAACTTGGTATTGCTGGTTTTGCTTTCGGAAATGTAATGTTTTTATCGTTTCCAGAATATTTTGAAGTGTCAGAATACTGGTTAGAACAATACAAACACGTTTTTCGTTGGTTAATGTTTACTTTTTCATTGCCCGTTGTATTTTATGCTGCACAAGATTACTTTATTTCTGCCTATAAAGGATTACGGTCTAAAATATTAAATATTGATATTCCCATCGCTTTGGGGATTCTGGTTCTTTTTTTAAGAAGTACTACAGAAATAATTTTTGATTGGGGTACTGGTTTCTTTGACAGCCTCACCGGACTGTTATTTTTTCTGTTGCTAGGAAAATTTTTCCAGCAAAAAACCTATTCCTTTTTATCTTTCGAAAGAGATTATAAATCTTATTTCCCAATTGCGGTAACAAGAATTGCTTTTACACTACACAAAAAAGAAAGAAAAGAAGAAAATATACAAGTTTACGATATTAAAAAAGGTGATCGACTATTAATCAGAAATGGCGAATTAATCCCTGTAGATGCAATTCTTATCGAAGGTGATGCTCAAATTGATTACAGTTTTGTAACTGGCGAAAGTGAATCGGTTACCAAACAATCGGGCGATACTCTTTTTGCCGGAGGCAGACAACTTTATGGAGCCATAGAAATCGAAGTTTTAAAATCTGTAGAACAAAGCTATCTTACCCAATTATGGAGTAATGATGTATTTAATAAAGATAAAACAGCTTCATTTACCAATCTTACCGATGCAATAAGTAAATATTTCACGATTACAATCCTATGTATTGCCGTACTCGCTACTTCTTTTTGGTTATTTGTTGATCCCTCAAAAGCAGCACAGGTATTCACAGCTGTACTTATTATCGCTTGTCCATGTGCATTAGCATTAGCAAGACCGTTTGCCTTGGGTAATATCCTTCGCATCTTCGGAAAAAACAAATTCTATCTTAAAAATGCAGATGTTATAGAACGATTAGCCAGGGTAGATACCATGATTTTTGACAAAACCGGTACCATAACTACTACAATTACAAGCGAAGTGACTTATGAAGGAATGAAACTAACACCCGAAGAAGAATCCTTGCTTAAAAACACCTTACGAGCATCAAATCACCCTCTTAGCAGAACACTTTATAATATATTAGCAGAACACGATATTCTAACCTTAGATGAATATCATGAACATATCGGAAAAGGAATTGAAGGTAAACTTGAAGAAGACACTATCAAAATAGGGTCTGCAAATTTTGTAGGACAGGATATTAATTCTGAAATCACAAACACTACGGTTCATATTAGTACTAATGAACAATATAAAGGCCATTACGTTTTTCACAATCAATATAGAAAGGGAGTTAAAAAAGTATTTGATCAATTATCTAAAGATTACAAACTCGCTATTTTATCAGGAGACAATGAAGGAGAAAAAGAGTATTTAAAAAAACTACTCCCTAAAAACACTTCTTTACTTTTTGATCAAAAACCAGACGATAAGCTAAACTATATCAAATCATTACAACAACATAATCAAAACGTCATCATGGTTGGAGATGGATTAAATGATGCCGGAGCTTTAGCCCAAAGTGATGTAGGTATTGCTGTTTCAGAAAATGTAAATGTATTTTCTCCTGCGTGTGATGCCATTCTTGATGCTTCAAAATTTGATACTATATCCGTTTATCTTAACCTATCAAAAAAAGCGATTGCGATTATTAAATCAAGTTTCGTTCTATCATTTTTATATAATATTATAGGTCTATACTTTGCTGTTACCGGTCAACTCTCTCCCGTTATAGCAGCAATACTAATGCCATTAAGTTCTATCTCTATTGTTGCATATGTTACCTTGCTTACAAACTGGTCCGGAAGAAAATTAATATCAAAATAATGATGAATACTTCTGATGACCATAATCCAATTCAACATTTTCAGCAATGGTTTTATGAGGTAGATAAAGCTCATCCCGAGGATGAAGCTAATGCAATGTTACTCTCCACCATCGGGGTAGATGGTTTTCCCAAAAGTAGAATTGTATTATTAAAACGCTTCACCTGGGAGGGTTTTATCTTTTTTACTAACTATAACAGTGAGAAAGGAAAGGCCATAGCGCAAAACAATAAAGTTTCTATCGCCTTTAATTGGACAGCAGCAAAAAAGAAAGTCTTAATTGAAGGAGAAACAGAAAAAATTGCCAGCAACTTATCAGAAGGATATTTCGAATCACGACCAGAAGGTAGTAAATTAGGAGCCTGGGCTTCTGATCAAAGTAAAGTAGTTTCTTCGCGCAAAATACTTGAAGACCAACTAAAACACTACGAAACCAAATTCAAGAATCAAATTATTCCAAGACCAAAACATTGGGGAGGATACTTAATTAGACCCAATAGGTTTGAATTTACAGAATATAATCAGATAGAAAGGTTTATCCATACCACAACATATAAACTTCTACCAGATTATAAGTGGTTTAAGGATATAGGATACACTCATAAATAGATATTAGTAGTCGTTCATTATAATCATATTAGAAATATAAACTTCTGAGTGTTTCACTTTAATTTCCGAAAAATTGAATCTATACAACCACTATTTTGGAAAATATCTAATGCCAAAATTAATTTTTCTAACAAAGTCTGTTTTACATAAAACCATCTATAATTAAACAATTTTTTTAGCTATAATATTAGTTCACCGCAAATTAGATGTGCTTTCAAAAAAGAAAGAAGTTCATTCTCTAAATTCTATTCTTATTTAGATTGAATTAATATATAAGCTTTATGACAATTATCATGCTTTAAGATCCTATTTGAGAATAGTTTTATCCGTATATTATAAGGTGAAAAAAGACATCTAACTATTTGTTTATTCTCTAATCTTAGAAAAATAAATAGCATTACTCAGAGTATTTAAAAATGAGAATGATGGTTGATTTTGAGCCTTGTATTTAATCAGTTTTTACGTTAAAAAAACTAAACCTGATTGATATCATTGCATGCAATAATAAATGAACCAATATTTACCGTAGTTAATTTATAATCAAATCTTACTATGAAACTCGTTAAACTTAGTACCCTCATTTTTTTCACATTATTTATTACAACTATTAATGCTCAATTAAAAATCGATGCCGAAGTACGACCACGATTCGAATACAGGCATGGATTTAAAACTCTTTTCCCAGATGGTGCAGATCCAGCAACATTTGTGTCTCAGCGCACACGATTAAATGCTGGATATAAAATGGAGAAATTAAATTTTTACGTAAGCCTACAGGATGTAAGGGTATGGGGAGATGTACCCCAACTCAACACAGCAGACAAAAATGGTTTTAGTGTTCAACAGGCTTGGGGAGAAATTCTTTTTAATCCAAATATTTCATTAAAACTAGGGCGCCAGGAAATTGCATATGACGATCAACGTATTTTTGGAAACGTAGGTTGGGCACAGCAAGCTAGAAGCCATGATGCTGCACTTATAAGATACAATAAAGACAGCTTCAAATTCGATCTGGGTTTTGCATTTAACCGAGGAGAAGAATCCCTAACAGGACATACACTTACAACGCCCAATACATATAAAAGTATCCAATACGCCTGGTTGCACAAAGATTGGGAAAATTTTTCGGGAAGCTTTCTTTTTCTTAACAACGGATTACAGTATACAGATGCTACCAATTCAGATAATAATGAAACTAGGTACAGTCAAACTGTAGGAACTCATTTAAAATACAAAAAAGGAAAATTTGGTCTTACCTCTAATCTTTATTATCAATTCGGAAATGATTTGGGTGATAATGACCTAAGCGCATATTTATTAGGACTAGAGGCAGATTATAAAGTATCAGAACAATGGAAAATAGTACTTGGTGGAGAACTACAAAGTGGTAATGATAATGGAGCACCTGCAAACGGAGATAATGAAGCTTTTACTCCTTTTTATGGTACCAATCACAAGTTTAATGGATTAATGGATTATTTCTATGTTGGAAACCATATCGGAAATGTAGGGCTAATCGACTTGTATCTAAAAGCTAATGTAAAATTTAATCAAAAATCTACATTAAATGTGGCTGCTCACAATTTTATGGCTGCCGCAGATTTACCCGCAGATGAATCTAAACAACTGGGTACAGAAATAGACCTGGTATATTCATATAATTTACAAAAAAATGTAAATATCAAAGCTGGATATTCTCATCTCTTTGCTTCAGACGGAATGGAGATACTGAAAAATAATTTTGATGGGAATACCAATAATTGGGGATGGGTCATGGTGACAATTAAACCAACTCTATTCACAACCAACAAACAATAAAACTATGCCAATTAAGAGTTATTTAGCCCATCCGCAAAAAGGAGAAAAAAATGAGCTTATCAATGCACTATCTTCAATAGAGCAATGTGAAGTCATGCCAGCCAATAATAAGGATGTACTCATCTTAATTACAGAAACCGAAAATGAAACCGAAGAAGCAATTCTAAAAGAAAAACTAGATACTATAGAAAGTCTAAAATTATTGGCTATGGTTTCTGGATTTAATACACCACAAAACAATTAGTATTATGTATACCTCTCTCACAAATAGAAGAAAATTCATAAAAAAGATGGCTATGTTGTCTGCGATGACTGCCGCAGCAACTATGTTTCCGGGAATCTTATTTGCAGACGAACAGGAAAAAGGGTTACCAAGTGGTGATATCAATTGGACAAAGGCTCCATGTAGATTTTGTGGTGTAGGATGCGGAGTGCTTATAGGAACAGAAAACGGAAAAGCTGTAGCTGTAAAAGGAGACCCTAAGAGCAGTGTTAATAAAGGGCTACTTTGTGTAAAAGGATATCATCAAATCATGTGTATTCAATCAAAAGATAGACTAACTCATGCTTTGGTAAAGAAAAACGGTCAATACGTTAAAACTCCAATCAATGAAGCTTTAGACATTGTTGCCAACAAGATGAAGGACACTATTAAAAAGCATGGTAAAGATAGTGTAGCCATGTACACTTCTGGTCAATCTACAATTCCTGAAGGATATGTTGCTTCAAAATTAATGAAAGGTGCGATTGGCACAAATAACTTAGATTGTAATGCTCGTTTATGTATGGCGAGTGCAGTAGCTGGTTTTTTAACCACTTTTGGTGCTGATGAACCTATGGGCTGTTATGAAGATATCGATCATGCCGACTATTTTATTACATGGGGTAATAATATGGCAGAAATGCATCCGGTATTGTTCTCCAGAATGCTAGAACAAAAAAATAGAAGAGGCGCTAAGATTATTGATTTTGCAACACGTACAACACGTTCTAGTACTGCATCTGATAGATCTATATTATTTGAGCCTCAAACCGACTTGGCCGTTGCCAATGCGATTTGTTATGAAATTATCAATAATGGATGGGTAAATAAATCTTTTGTAGAAAAACATTGCAATTTTAGCAAAGGACTAACCAATATGGGATATGGTCTGGAAGATAATTACAAATTTAAAGATAAGCCACAAAAAATAGATTTTGAAGCTTATAAAAAATTCCTGAACGATTATACTCCAGAAAAAGTAGCTAAGTATTCAAAAGTATCTGCAAAAGATATTAAGTATTTAGCCTCTATTTATGGAGATCCAAATAAAAAGGTAGTTTCTTATTGGTGCATGGGAATGAACCAGCATACAAGAGGAACGTGGATGAACAACTTAGTCTATAACATCCATTTACTTACCGGAAAAATTTCACAACCAGGAAATGGCCCATTTTCGCTAACCGGGCAACCATCTGCCTGTGGTACTGCAAGAGAAGTAGGTACTTTTACTCATAAATTGCCTAAAGGAGTCGTGACGAATGAAAAACATAGACGTCTGGCTGCAAAAATTTGGAAAGTGCCTTATGAACGTATACCTTCTAAACCAACCTATCACGCTACAGAAATGTTTAGAGCAATTGATCGTGGGGATATTAAATTTATTTGGACACAAGTAACTAATCCATTGGTTTCAATGCCAAAAACAAGCAGGTATCGACCAGGTATGGAGAAAGACTCCTGTTTTGTTGTCGTTTCTGATGTTTTTCCTACACCAACATCTGATGTAGCAGATGTAATTCTACCAGCATCATGGCATATAGAAAAAAGTGGATTGTATGGAAACTCTGAACGAAGAACGCAACATTGGGATAAAATGGTAAACGGTCCCGGAGAAACCACTCCTGATGCATGGATGACTATTGAAATTGCAAAACGATTGGGGTATGGTGACTTATTTCCGTATAGTGAAGAAAATCATGTCGAGGAAATTTATAATGAATATCGGCAGTTTCATGAAGGAGCAAAACATGGGATGGCGCCTTTAGAAGTTCTGAAAAAAGAATCTGGTGTAATATGGCCATATGTAAACGGAAAATCTACACAATGGCGTTTCAATTCAAAATATGATCCGGCTTGTTCTAATGGTGAAGATTTTCATTTTTATGGAAAACCAGACGGAAAAGCAATTATATGGCAACGTCCTTATGAACCAGCTCCAGAAGAACCCGATAATGAATATCCATTTTGGTTAAATACCGGAAGAGTTGTTGAGCATTGGCATACAGGCTCTATGACACGCAGGATTCCTGTTTTACATAAAGCGATGCCAAGTGCCTATGTAGAGTTTCATCCAGAAGATGCAAAAGCATTAGGAATTAAGGATGGTGAAAATATAAAAGTAACATCACGTAGAGGTTCGTGTATATTACCTGCATCGATAAATAAAAGAGGGTTGCCTACCAAAGGCCAGGTCTTTGTGCCCTTTTTTGATGAAAATATGCTAATTAATGACGTTACTTTGGATGCTTTTTGCCCGATTTCTAAAGAACCTGACTATAAAAAATGTGCCGTTAAAGTTGAAAAAGCATAGGCTATGAAAAAGAGACTCGGAATCATATCACTTTTTTTAGTATTGTTCATAGCCTTTATTACTATTTGGAATTATAGTTATCAAGAAGGTTTGGAAGAAAGTTATATCCCTATTGAGGAAAGCTCGACCGAAACATTTATTCCGTTAGAGAGTGGTGTGTTCAAACGTTCTGGATTGGCATTAGAGTATGCAAATATGCCTGTCGATGAAGAACATCAAAGATCACTAGACACTTATTATGATAATAGGGCATATCCTGGGGCACCACCCAGTATCCCACATCCTGTTAAGGAAGAAATGAGCTTAGGAGCAAATACCTGTTTGCAATGTCATGAAAATGGAGGTTTCGTTACCAAATTTAATGCATATGCACCAGTTACACCCCATCCAGAAATGGTTAATTGCAGGCAATGCCATGTAGTACAAAACACCGAAACTCTCTTTACCGAAAATGGTTTTGCAAAGGCTCATGCCCCAAAAGTTGGGATGAATAATGCTTTACCTGGGAGTCCGCCAATGATTCCGCATCAAATACAAATGAGAGAAAATTGTTTGTCTTGTCATGCCGGACCCGCAGCTCCAAAAGAGATCAGAGTATCTCATCCCGAGCGTATAAATTGTAGGCAATGTCATGTTCCTAAAGATAAAACAGTAACAGATATTGAAGTTTTCACAAGAGCTAATAGTATTGAAAATGAATAGATATAATAACATACATATTCTGATGTATACTTTCCTTACCGTTATATTATTTTCTTGTAAACACGGTGAAGGTGAATACCATAATATTACGGATAAAATAGAAGCCAAGAGCAAAAATTATCACGGTACTTCTATTTCTTCAGAACAGTATTTAGAAGGTATAAAAACAATCAAAGTCACAGAAGGAGAACACACATTTTTGATTCCTGAACGTAAAAGCGAAATCAAATCATACGCCTGTACAGAATGTCATACCAAACCACTAGAAGAATTAAAAAGTGAAAATCCTTCAAAAAAAGCGCATTGGGATATTAAGCTGGCTCATGCAGATCTAAATACTATGAACTGTATTACTTGCCATAACGGTAATGATATGGACAACTTAACTAGTTTAACAGGTACAGACATTGATTTTAACAGGAGTTATACATTATGTAGCCAATGCCATAACAAACAGTTTAAAGATTGGAAAGGTGGTGCGCATGGTAAAAAACTAGGAGGATGGGCTCCTCCCAGAGCATCAATGACCTGTGTAAATTGCCATAACCCACACAAGCCAGGTTTTGAAACCAGGTGGCCTGCAGGGTATAATACTCAAAAAGTAAAAGAACGAGAATAGTTTAGCTATCACACTTTCATGTAATACCTCTTAACAATTTAACAATGAGCGACAATACTAAAAAATGGTTTTCTCTAAACCTAAATAGCAAAAAGAAACAAAATACAGGTTCTTGCGGTTGTGGAAAAACATCTGGTGGATGCGGCTCTCATACTAAAGATCAAATTAGTGATAAAGAATTTGATGCTGCGGTAGATGCAGCTATTGGTGACGAACGCAAAAAAGATGGTTTTGACCAGGTTTTTGATGTACAAATGGATCGTCGAACTGCTTTTAGGAAATTAACCGCTAGTCTAGTTATCGGGGCCGGAGCAGTAAGTACATCTTGTAATCTGACTTCTGGAGAAGAAACCAAAGAAAAAGCACAAATCGATTGGGAAGAACAGTTTAAAGGCAATTACAAATTAATGACCGATGAGGAAAAAAAAGCCACTGTTGACCGATTAGTACGTTCCTATCAATTACGAAAAGGGAAAAATATAAGTATGTCTTCTAAAAATGCCGAGAAAGATGTGCTTTTTGGATATGCTTTTAACATCTCTAAATGCCAAGGGTACATGGATTGTGTAAGTGCATGCGTTGAGGAAAATAATCAGGATCGAAATTCGCAGATGGAGTATATTCGAATTCATGAAATGAAAGACGGAAAAGGTCTTAAGTTTGATGAAGCCGATGACAATTATTACCATGAAGTCCCGGCAGAAGGCCATTTTTATATGGGAACACAATGTTTTCATTGTGACAATCCCCCATGTGTAGAAGTTTGCCCTGTGCAAGCTACATGGCGTGAAGAAGATGGATTAGTAGTTGTAGATTATGACTGGTGTGTGGGCTGTAGGTATTGTATGGCAGCTTGCCCATATGATGGTCGACGATTTAACTGGAGTACTCCCGAAGTTCCCGAAAATGAGATTAACAAAAATCAACATTACTTAGGAAATCGTATGCGTAAAAAAGGGGTTATGGAAAAATGTACTTTCTGTGTACAACGTTCACGAGCTGGTAAAAATCCCGCTTGTGTAGAAGCTTGCCCAACAGGAGCACGAATTTTTGGAAACTTATTAGACCCCGACAGCACAATACGATGGGTTCTCAATAATAAAAAAGTATTTAGACTAAAAGAAGATCTTGGGACAGAACCTAAGTTCTGGTATTTTATGGATTAATAAAATTGCGTGAGGGATTGAAACGGCATCCTTTTCTGTTACTTCGAGTTGTCATTCGGAGCTTGCCGAAGGACGAGAAGTAAGTTAGAAAAGATATAGTGAAAAGCCCGACCCTATGGGCACGCCAAAAAAACAACACATGAAACGACTTAAAGTTTTTGGAAGTTTAGTTAAAGATAGCTTAGATACTACTACTCAAGGCTCAAAAAAATACCACATCTGGATGGCATTTTTGACTTTTGTTATGCTCATTGGGATGTATTGTTATTCTTTACAAATAGAACACGGCCTAAGTGTCACAGGAATGAACGACAGAGTAAGTTGGGGGCTGTATATTTCTAATTTTACATTTCTGGTTGGTGTTGCTGCAGCTGCAGTAATGCTGGTTATGCCAACTTACGTACTAAAAGATATTGATTTTAAACAAGCTGTACTTATTGGCGAGGGACTGGCCGTAGCTGCATTGATTATGTGCTTGGCTTTTGTTGTAGCCGATATGGGTGGGCCATCTGTATTGTGGCATATGATACCGGGAATCGGAGTCTTTAATTTTCCAGCTTCGATGTTAACCTGGGATGTTATTGTACTTAACGGATATTTATTTTTAAATATCTCGATCCCGTTTTACATTTTGTTCACACGCTATCAAGGAAAAGTGCCTAATCCAAAAATCTATGTGCCAGGAGCAATTTTGTCTGTATTTTGGGCGGTAGCTATTCATTTGGTAACTGCATTTCTATATCAAGGCTTACAAGCTCGTCCTTTTTGGAATAATGCATTATTAGGGCCTCGATTCCTGGCATCTGCCTTTGCTGCCGGACCTGCCTTGATTATCCTTGTTTTGGCAATCATTAGAACATTTACCGAATTTAAAATAGAAGATAAAACAATCAAAAAAATTGGTATGATTGTTACTGTAGCAGCCCAAATCAACCTGATCATGTTAGTGTCTGAGTTGTTTAAAGAATTTTATGCCCCAACACATCATAGTGAAAGTGCATATTATCTATTCTTTGGTTTACATGGTAAAACAGCATTATTACCTTGGATATGGACGGCGATTCCTCTAAATGTTTTAGCAACTGTATTGCTAACTTTTGGTAAACTGCGTAACAATTTAAAGGTGTTATATTTCTGTTGTTTTATTCTCTTTATAGCCATCTGGATAGAAAAAGGGTTCGGTTTGATCGTTCCTGGTTTTATCCCAGGACCTTATGGAAAAATTTCGGAATATACTCCTACAGGAATAGAAATTGGAGTAACTCTTGGCATTTGGGCTTTAGGAGCTTTCATTTTTACCATACTTGCAAAAACTGCAATCAAAATAGAAACAGGGAAATTACAGTTTAGGAAAAAATAAATAAGGCCGAATTTTAATAAAAATTCGGCCTTTTAGCATCTAATAACTCGTAGTTTAATGTGCGTAGCGCCTAACTCCGGTGAACAAAGTATCTTCATAATTATAAAGCTTTGGTACACAATCCAAAAACATATTTTGTTTTTGTGTTGCTATTTTTAGTTGTTTTCTAATATTTCGTAAAGTTCTCATGATGATTAGTTTTTGATCCCTAGGTATTGGGATGGATTGATAAATATATGTTATCTATATCGCCTTTTTGAATTCCAGGTATATCCGATAGGAGCGTTTAATTTTCTTGTGATTCTGTTACTGTCTATAGTTCTCATGATTTTTGTTTTTTGATTGATGTATAAATTGTTATATTTTTCTAATAGTTGTGCTTAAAATTATCTGTATCGTCTTTTCGAATTCCAGGTATATCCAATTGGTGCATTTAATTTTCTTGTGATTCTGTTACTGTCTATAGTTCTCATGATTTTTGTTTTTTGATTGATGTATAAATTGTTATATTTTTCTAATAGTTGTATTTAAAATTATCTGTATCGTCTTTTCGAATTCCAGGTATATCCAATTGGTGCATTTAATTTTCTTGTGATTCTGTTACTGTCTATAGTTCTCATAATTTCTGTTTTTTTTTGATTGATGTATAAATTGTTGATTTTTTTAAATAGTTATACTTAAAATTATCTGTAACGTCTTTTTGAATTCCAAACATAACCTTTGGTTGCTGTTAATTTTTTAGTGATTTGATTGTTGTCTAAAGTTCTCATAATTTCTGTTTTTATAATTGATGTATACCTACTAGACGTCGATAAATCATTTTTGTTACAGTACTATGTATAAAAAGGTACTATTTTAACAATTATTAACATTATAGGACCATAAAAGCACTAATAAATTGGATATTCTCGCTAAGAATAGCCTTAATTAATAAAACCTGATAAATGTCATTTTTTTAGAAAATGTTCGCGCATACTTTTGACTCATAATCAAAAGTAAGTATGGGTGTAATCTATATACTCTTAACGATTAGTATTATCGTTGCCATCGTCTTTTTTATTAGCTTCATTATATCGGTCAGAAATGGTCAGTATGATGATGTCTATACTCCTTCTGTTAGGATGCTTTTTGATGATGAACTTATAAAGGAAAGTAAAGAAAAATCTTCGGAATCCACTAAAACTAAACAATCTTAATATGGAAATGGAACAATTCTATTACGATAATAAAATCGTAAAAAAATTCTTATATGCCACTCTATTATGGGGTATTGTTGGGATGTCTGTAGGCTTACTACTGGCGTTTCTATTTTTATTCCCTAATCTAACAGATGGAATCTCATGGTTAAGCTTTGGGAGATTAAGACCATTGCATACCAATGCTGTTATTTTTGCATTTGTTGGTAATGCTATTTTTGCAGGAGTATACTACTCTACCCAACGTTTGCTAAAAACCCGTATGTTTAATGATACACTTAGTAACGTTAACTTTTGGGCATGGCAATTGATCATTGTTGGTGCGGCTATTACACTTCCATTAGGGTATACCACTTCAAAAGAATATGCCGAGTTAGAATGGCCTTTTGATATTGCCATAGCTATTGTTTGGGTAGCTTTTGGATGGAATCTTATTGGAACCATTTTAAAAAGAAGACAACGCCATATGTATGTTGCAATATGGTTTTACCTGGCCACTTTTGTTACGGTTGCTGTTCTTCATATTTTTAATAGTCTTGAGTTACCGGTAAGTGCCTTAAAAAGTTATTCGGTATATGCAGGTGTTCAGGATGCTTTAGTACAATGGTGGTATGGTCATAATGCAGTTGCATTCTTTCTTACTACTCCTTTTTTAGGGTTGATGTACTATTTTATTCCAAAAGCTGCTAATAGGCCTGTGTATTCTTATCGATTATCTATTGTTCACTTTTGGTCTTTAATATTTATCTATATCTGGGCAGGACCTCATCACCTTTTATATTCGTCTTTACCAGATTGGGCACAGAATCTTGGTGTAGCATTTTCTGTTATGCTAATTGCTCCATCCTGGGGAGGTATGATTAATGGATTATTAACATTAAGAGGTGCCTGGGATAAGGTACGTACCGATCCTGTATTAAAATTTATGGTAGTTGCCATTACTGGTTATGGTATGGCCACTTTTGAAGGACCAATGCTATCTCTAAAAAATGTAAACGCCATTGCGCATTTTAGTGATTGGATTATTGCTCACGTTCATGTTGGTGCATTAGCCTGGAATGGGTTCTTAACCTTTGGGATGGCGTATTGGTTAATCCCAAGATTATTCAAAACCAAATTGTGGTCAACAGGATTGGCTAATGCTCATTTCTGGATTGGTACTCTGGGGATCATCATGTATGCATTACCGATGTATGTTGCCGGATTTGTACAAGCTTCTATGTGGAAACAATTTAATCCAGACGGAACACTTACTTACGGTAATTTCTTAGAAACTGTAAATGAAATCATCCCAATGTACTGGATGCGCGCCATAGGTGGAAGTTTATTCATCTTCGGAATGTTTATCATGTTATACAACGTTATTAAAACTATAAAAAATGGTAGTACTGTGACAGACGAGCTTGCAGAAGCTGCTCCGCTTACCAAGGTAACTAAACACAGAACCGCTAAAGAAGGATATCACACCTGGCTAGAAAGAAGACCTGTAAAACTAACCATTTTTGCTACTATCGCCATCTTAATTGGGGGTATCGTACAAATAGTCCCTACTTTAATGGTAGAATCTAATATCCCTACGATTACTAGTGTAAAACCATACACTCCTCTTGAGTTAGAAGGAAGAGATATTTACATTAGAGAAAGTTGTGTATCCTGTCATTCGCAGATGATCAGACCTTTCCGTAGTGAAGTAGAACGATATGGCGAATACTCTAAAGCTGGTGAATATGTCTATGATCATCCTTTCTTATGGGGAAGTAAACGTACAGGACCTGATTTAATGAGGATTGGAGGGAAATATTCTGATAACTGGCACTTAAATCATTTTTATGATCCGCAAACAACCTCATCGGGATCTATTATGCCAAGCTATAAATGGTTGATCAAAAACAAACTTGATCGTTCTCAAACTGAGGATAAAATGAATGCTATGGTGACTTTAGGTGTTCCTTATACTTCAGAAGAAATAGCCAGAGCACAACAATGGATGGATGAACAAGCAACTACAATAGAGAAAAACTTGTATACCGATCCTGATTTTGTAAAAACTTATGAAGCCGATAAAAAATATGCACAGGAAAACGGATTGGATTTTATCGAGATGCGAGATAGAGAAGTTGTAGCCTTAATTGCCTATATCCAAAGGTTAGGAACCGATATAAAAGTTAAAAACAAAGAAACCGTAGTTCAAACTAAAGAATAAACGTCATGCTAAAATTTATAAAAGGCCATATGGAAAGTATTGAAGGTATTGAAATCTATCCAATGATTTCACTTCTTATCTTTTTCATCTTCTTTGCTGCATTATTCTGGTGGGTTTTCACCGCAAAAAAAGAGCATATAAAAGAAGTAAGTCAAATTCCATTAGAAACTGAAAACGAAAACGTGTTATGAGAAGTACTGCATCCTATATAAGAATTATTACTTTTCTATTCCTAGCATACCTATTAATAGAATTAACTGTAGAATCAGGAGAACAATCTGCATTTATAGCACAACCTCTCACCTGGTTAGTATTAGGAATGGTTTTACTGTTTATTATAGCAATAGAAATTAGTTTAGAAGCATTAAGAAGTATCCTCTTTCGTTCTTTAAAACCTGATGCGCAAGAACGTTACATTCTGGCAGAAAAAGCTAAAAAAGAAAAACAATTTAAATGGATTAAAAGCATCTATTTAAAACTCCTCGATAGTAAGCCTGTAGAAAGTGAAGAAGAAATCATTTTGGATCACAACTATGATGGGATTAAAGAGCTCGATAATAATTTACCACCATGGTGGGTTTATATGTTTTATGCTACAATTATATTTGGTATAGTTTATTTGGTACGCTTTCATGTATACAATGATTATACTCAGGCAGAAGAATATGAAACTGAAGTAGCCGAAGCTAAAATTGCAATCGAAAAATACAAAAAAACGGCTAAAGATTTGGTAGATGTAAATACGGTTACATTACTAACAGATGCTTCTGATATTAATGCAGGAAAAGCAGTCTATACAACCAATTGTGTCGCTTGTCATAAGGCAGATGGCGGTGGAGGTATTGGCCCTAATCTTACTGATGAGTATTGGATTCTGGGAGGCGGAATTAAAAATGTATTCAGAACAATTTCTGAAGGAGGAAGAGATGGAAAAGGAATGGTTGCCTGGAAACAAACTCTAAAACCTGTTGAAATGGCACAAGTAGCGAGTTACATCATTACATTAGGAGGCACAACTCCCGCCGAACCAAAAGAAGCACAGGGAGAAATTTGGACTGATCCAGATGCGCAGAAATAAAAAAGTAGAAGGAAGAAATTCCTGAGTCTGTTTCGGATTTAACAACTGTAGTACTGAACGAATAAAATCAAAACCATTGGAAACACCCGAAAACGAAAGATTTAGAGATTCTATCGGCACCATAAACGAAGAAGGTAAACGTGCATGGGTGTATCCTAAGAAGCCTAGTGGTAAATATTACGATTATCGTAAATGGGTAAGTTATGGCTTACTAATATTTCTATTTGCTGCTCCTTTTGTCAAGATTAACGGCAATCAGTTTTTATTATTTAATGTCCTCGAACGTCGTTTTAATATTTTTGGAGCACCATTTTGGCCACAGGATTTTCATTTATTTGTCATCTCTATGTTAATAGGGGTTA
Organism: Aquimarina sp. EL_43; assembly: GCF_943422735.1. Taxonomy (NCBI): domain Bacteria; kingdom Pseudomonadati; phylum Bacteroidota; class Flavobacteriia; order Flavobacteriales; family Flavobacteriaceae; genus Aquimarina; species Aquimarina sp. EL_43. Next base: position 1,173,838 of record NZ_CALSBR010000001.1, read on the forward strand.
TATTCATTACCCTATTTACAGTCGCTTTTGGTAGATTATTTTGCGGTTGGGTTTGCCCGCAAACTATCTTTATGGAAATGGTTTTTCGTAGAATAGAATACTGGATCGAAGGTGATCGCGGAAAACAAATTCGCCTGAACAAACAACCCTGGAATGCAGAAAAGATTCGAAAACGCACTCTTAAATGGATTATATTTTTTATCATTTCGTTCTTAATTGCTAATATATTTTTAGCCTATTTGATCGGAAGCGATGTATTATTACGATATATCATTGATGGGCCATTACAACATATAAGTACCTTAATCTCCTTACTTATATTTACTGCTGTCTTCTATTTTGTATTTGCATGGTTTAGAGAACAGGTTTGTATTATTGCTTGTCCTTACGGGCGATTGCAAGGAGTACTACTCGATTCTAAATCAATTGTAGTTGCATACGACTATAAACGTGGAGAAAAAGAAGCAGGAAGAGCTAAGTTTAAGAAAAACGAAGATCGCATTTCTACCGGAAAAGGAGATTGTATTGATTGTTTTCAATGTGTGCATGTTTGCCCAACAGGAATCGATATCCGTAACGGCACACAACTAGAATGTGTAAACTGTACTGCCTGTATTGATGCCTGTGACCATATGATGGAAAAGGTAAACCTTCCGAAAGGATTAATACGATATGCCAGTGAAGATAACATTGCCAAAAAAGCAAAATTTAAATTCACCCCAAGATTAAAAGGATATAGTGCTGTTTTAATAATTCTAACCGGTGTTTTACTAGGAATGTCATTTTTAAGAAACGACGTAGAAGCAAATATCTTACGACTACCAGGGCAATTATACGAGAGAAAAGAGAATAATATCATTAGTAACGTGTACACCTATAAGTTGGTTAATAAAACTACGGCAGAAATTGAAGATGTTCGTTTTGAATTGATGTCCCATAAAGGAAAAATAGAACTGGTCACTCACAAAAATTTTAATGTCCCTAAGCAAGGAATTGCTGAAGGTACTTTATTTATTGAAATTAACGGTGCAGCGCTAAAAGGGGATAGTGACCGATTAAAAATCGGAGTATATAGCAACGACAAATTAATTGAAACGACAACTACCGCATTTTTAGGACCTAGAAGTTATAGATAATAAAAAGTATAAATTATAGTGGATTGTAGCCTTTGCCTGAATGACAAGTGTATTTTGATATTTTGTTCCTTTTTATCATTCTGGCATAGGCCCAACCCATAATCGAACTAAAGAAAAATATTATGAAAATAAACTGGGGAACCGCCATCGTATTAGTATTTATAGGGTTTATCTCTTTTATCCTATATTTTGTTGTGAAAATGAATACCAATACAAATTATGAGCACGATTTGGTAACAGAAGATTATTACAAACAAGAACTCGCTTTTCAGAATGAAATCGATGCTGAAGAAAACTCAAAAAACCTACTAAAAGACGTTATCGTAGAAAAAACAGCCAAAGGTCTGGTAATTTCATTTCCAGAAGACAAAAACTATAGTGATATTTCTGGAACCATATCCTTATACAGACCATCGAATAAAAAGCTGGATTTCGAAATTCCTATTTCGCTCTCTGCTTCAGAAGTAATTATTGAAGATAAGGATCTATTAGAAGGACGTTGGAACATCACTGTCGATTGGAAATACGAAAACATTTCATATTTGTTTAAAAAATCATTTACATATTAAAAAATGCTTATCTCTGCATTCATACTTGGTCTATTAGGTAGTTTTCACTGTGTGGGAATGTGTGGTCCTATTGCCTTTATGTTGCCAGTAAATAAGTCTAATACTACTCAAAAATTCTTTCAAGTATTTTTATATCATTTTGGGCGATTATTATCCTATAGCATCATTGGGTTATTCTTCGGAATCATAGGAAAGAGTTTAAATCTTTTCGGGCTACAGCAAAAATTATCTATTGCAGTTGGGGTTTTGATGATCATAATTGTAATGATCCCTTATCAAACTTTTTCTAAATATAATTTCTCAAAACCGATCTATAAAATTATCTCCAAAGTCAAAAATGCTCTGGGCGTAGCCTTAAAAAAGAAAACACCAGATACTTTTCTTTCTATTGGCTTCTTAAATGGTTTTTTGCCCTGTGGCTTGGTGTATATGGCTGTTTTTGGAGCTATTGCCTCTGGCCATATCCTTAAAGGTAGTTTATACATGACTTTTTTTGGGTTAGGAACCATACCCTTAATGACAATGGCTGTATATGCTGGGAATTTTTTAACCCGAAAAGCCCGACAACACGTTCAAAAAGTTATTCCGGTGTTTGTAGTCATAATTGGGCTATTATTTATCATACGAGGTCTTGGATTAGGCATACCATATCTTTCTCCCAAACCTGTAACCGAAATAGTTTCTGCAAATTTTGAGTGCCACTAACTACAGATTTTAGTAGATTATATTTTTAATTATAATATAGTATTTAAGATCTGTATTTTATAGTACAATGACCTTAACAGAATACCCTTCTCTACTTGCCAAAACACATATTGTAACCTTTGTTACCGAAACAAAGAATGAAAAACGTTAAATTTATGAGGTAAAACAATAAGTGTTTGCCAAATGAAAAGACGAAACTTTGTTAAAAAAGCGGTATTAAGTTCTATGGTAACAGTCATAGGGTATGATATTGTTTTCGGGGCTATAATGCCCAAGGGATACAAACCACTGGGATTGCAAGGTTCAGATCCTTACAAAATGTTCAAAATGGATAAAGAAATGGTAATCTTAAATGATAAACCATGGAACATTGAGGCTAAAGCTCATTTATTGGATGATAAAGTGACTCCTAATAAATATATGTTTATTCGAAACAATGGTCTAATTCCTAATACTATAAATGCCAAAAATTGGACATTAACTATTGATGGAGAATCTGTAGTCCAAAAGAAAGTATATACACTTGCCGAATTAAAATCAAAATTTAATCAATATACTTACCAACTAACTTTAGAATGCGGTGGTAACGGTCGTAGTGAATTTGACCCTCCCGCAAAAGGCAATCAATGGACTGTTGGAGCCGTATCTTGTGCAAAATGGACAGGCATTAGGTTACGAGATCTTCTTGAAGATGCCGGTATAAAGGACAATGCAGTGTATATTGGCTATCATGCTATCGACACTCACTTAAGTATGGACCCCAATAAAGAACCTATATCCCGAGGAGTTCCAGTAGCAAAAGCTTTTCAAGATGAAACATTATTAGCCTTTAAAATGAACGGAGAAGATATCCCATTGGCTCATGGGTATCCTTTACGTTTAATTGCTGGAGGATGGCCCGCTTCTGTTTCTGGTAAATGGATCAACAGAATAAGTTTACGTAACAAAGTGCATGATGGTACCAAAATGAAAGGGACTGCATATCGAGTACCTTGTGAACCAGTATCACCTGGCAAAAAAGTAAGTGATGAAGATATGTGTATCATAGAATCGATGCCTATAAAATCTCTGATTACGTATCCCAAATCAGGAGCAATGATTAATGAAGGAAAAAAATTAAATATCAGAGGGCATGCCTGGGCCGGCGAATTGGAAGTCGGTAAAATGGAATATTCGATTGATTTTGGATCAACATGGGAAAAATGTTCAATAGAAAAACCTGTAAATCGACTTGCCTGGCAACATTTTTATGCGACTATTGATTTCCCGAAAAAAGGATACTATGAAGTCTGGGCACGTGCCACAGATACACAAGGTGTTAGCCAACCCATGATTCTCCCAGGTTGGAATCCTAAGGGATACTTAAATAATGCTTGTCATCGTATTGCAGTAAAAATCATATAAATGGAGCAACAAAAACAGTTTAAATACTATGTAAAAGCCATTTATCGTCTTATGATGATACTATTCATTATGGTTGGTATAATCACCATTGGAGGGATTTATCTTCTTATTGATCCAACGTTATCTGTTTTTAAAAAAAACGAATCTAATTCGACATACCTTACAACTACTGAAGACAATGAAGATAAAATTGAAAATGGAATTCACCTAAGAACCGGCCTAGTTGAAGCCAAAGGGTTAATGGAAGTAATAAATAATTGTACTAATTGTCATTCGTCTAAGCTCATTATACAAAACAGGATGACTACAGAACGATGGGTAACAACGATACGGTGGATGCAGAAAACTCAAAACTTATGGGATTTAGGAACCAATGAAGAAATCATTATAAACTACCTTGTTACTAATTATCCTCCCAAGAAAAAAGGAAGGCGTGAAATATTAACAAATATTGAGTGGTATGATTTACAGGATTAGCAACATCATAATTTTGGGAATACTTTTTTTTTCCTGTACAAAATCTAAGAATAAAGTAAAGGATGTGATTTCTAAAGAAACCAAAATAGATACAAAAACGTATTATAGTTCTAAACATCTAATAGAGGCCGAAGAATTAGTATCTCTTTCTAAACAACAACATATAAAAATAATAGATTTTAGAAAAGCAAAAGACTATGCCAAAAATCATATTAATGGGGCGATAAATATCTGGCGTACAGATATAGAAGATTCTTCATATCCGTATAAAGGGATGATGGCTAAAAAAGAAAGAATTGAGCAATTATTTAGTAGATTAGGTATTAAAAATAACGATACCTTAATAGTATATGATGATCGAGGATCTTGTGATGCTGCTCGCTTTTGGTGGGTACTTAAAAATTATGATTTTAAATCTGTGAAAATATTAAACGGAGGATTAATCTCTTGGAAAAAAGCAGGAGGCTTGATTAATAATCATACTGTATTAATTACTCCATCAACTTTTACACTTCCTAATAATAATACTTTTGAACTATATATTAGAAAAGAAGAAATCATTAAAGCCCTAAACTCTAGTAAACAAGTCGTCATTCTAGATACCAGAAATATTGATGAATTTAGCGGTAAAAGACAAAAACAAGGAGCTTTTAAAGCTGGAAGAATTCCTAAAAGTATACTAATCGATTGGGCAGAAACCATAGATCATCAAGGAACACATAAATTTAAATCTTATGATAATTTAAATATGATTTACAGTAGAATGAGAGCTTCAAAAACAGATACTATCATCGCATATTGTCATAGTGGAGTGCGCTCAGCACATACTGCCTTTATACTAACAGAGCTATTAGGTTACAAAAATGTAAAAAATTATGATGGTTCCTGGATAGAATGGAGTTATTTTGATGTTCTTCCATTTGAGCAAGATAGTACGACAACAATAAAGAATTAATTATGGAAAAATATATAAACGCATTTACCGACTCTTTTATAGGTAATGTACAATGGACCTGGAGATCAATACTATTTGAGGTTCCCTGGTACATGAATTATTTCTGGGGCCTTATTATTATATCACTAGTAGTATGGGGGTTAGAAATTGTTTTTCCGTGGAGAAAAAATCAATCCATTTTTAGAAAAGATTTTTGGCTAGATGGCTTCTATATGTTTTTTAATTTTTTCCTTTTTGCCATTGCCATAAGTGGTTTTTATAAGCTACTCGAAGTAGTTTTTATAGACATAGGGATTTCTGCAAAAACATTAACCATAATTGATGTTTCTAATCTTTCTACGTGGGCACAACTTCTATTGTTTTTTATTGTACTCGACTTTGTACAATGGTTTACTCATATTCTACTTCATAAGTATCCTTTTCTATGGAAATTTCATAAAATACATCACTCTGTTAAAGAAATGGGATTTGCAGCCCATCTAAGATATCACTGGATGGAAAACATTTTTTATAAACCGCTTAAAACTATTGGTGTAATGATCTTAGGTGGTTTTGAACCAGAGCAGGCTTATATTGTACATTTTTTGGCCATTACAATCGGTCATTTTAATCATTCGAATATAAAGATTACCTGGGGACCACTTAAATACATCCTCAATAACCCTGTCATGCATTTATATCATCACTCTTATGAATTACCAAAAGGCTCTTATGGTGTAAATTTTGGGATTAGTTTAAGCCTTTGGGATTATATCTTTAAGACCAATTATATTCCCGAAGATAGCGGCACAATAGCATTAGGATTTCCCGGGGATGAAAAAATCCCAAAAAATTTCATTGGTCAAATCATCTATGGTTTTAGAGCATCAAAACAGAAAAAAGAATAGTTTTTCAAGTTCTTAAGATAATTAAACGGTCATCGAAAACAACATAGTCTCTGGTATTTTGCGTTGTAATCTAAGGTCAAAAGCCATGCAAATATTACGAACAAAAGGTCTGCCTTTTTCTGTAACACTTATATGAGAATCATTAATTGTTAATAATTGATCTGCTTCTAATTCTTTTAAGTTCTGTAAAACCTCTGGTAGTTCTTTAAAATACATATGATCATCCTCCCATTTGGTATAAAAATGACACATCAAATTAAGAATATGTTTGCGTATGATCTGATCTTCTATCGTTAAAATATGTCCTCGATAGACAGGAATAATACCTTCTCTTACCAAATGTTGATATTCTTCTACTCCTTTTACATTTTGGGCAAAACCATACCAACTATCACTAATTGCAGATACTCCTAAACCAATCATTGCATGTGTTTTGGAAGCAGTATACCCCATAAAATTGCGATGTAAAGTTTGATTTTTCATAGATTGGTATAGCGAATCATTTTTTAAGGCAAAATGATCCATTCCGATTTCTACATAACCTACTTCTGATAGTAACTTTTTCCCTACCTCATATTGTTTTCGTTTTTGCTCTCCTGTTGGGAGGTCTGATTCGTTAAAACCACGTTGCCCATTACCTTTCTGCCATGGCACATGTGCATAACTGTAGAATGCCAACCGATCGGGCAGTAGCTCTTTTGTCTTTAGGATAGTATGAACAACTGCTTCCTGAGTTTGAAAAGGCAGCCCAAAAATGATATCATGTCCTACCGAAGTAAAACCAATTTCTCTCGCAGTCTCTGTCACATATTTTACATTCTCAAAAGGTTGAATTCTATGAATTGCTCTCTGTACCGTTTCATTATAATCCTGAACTCCAAAACTTACTCTTCTAAAACCAACATCATACAGCGCTTGCAAATGTTCTCGAGTTGTATTATTGGGATGCCCTTCAAAACTTAATTCACAATCTTTTGCTTGTTCTACTCCTGAGAAAATACCATTAATTAAATATTGTAAATTATCTGGTGAAAAAAATGTAGGTGTGCCTCCTCCCAGGTGTAATTCTTTTATTCTAGGTTTAGTCTCAAAAATCTTAAGGTACAATTGCCACTCTTTTAAGATTGTATTTATATAAGGTTCTTCTACATCATGCCGTTTTGTAATACGTTTATTGCATCCGCAAAATGTGCACATACTTTCACAAAATGGCAGGTGGATATATAAACTAATCCCTTCTTCTTCATTACTTTCTACAAATGATCGTTGTATAGATGTTGTCCATTTTTTTAATGAAAAAGTATCTATATCCCAATAAGGAACAGTAGGGTAACTTGTATATCGAGGTCCCGGAATATTATATTTATGAATTAAATTTGCACACATTTTTTTTGTTTTTTGAACTATTCTTAGTTGTCAAGATGGTCAGCTTCAACTTAATTGGTTATATAAACCGACTATTTCTTCTTTCTTCATTTATAAGTCACTCATGCAATACCAAAAAAGGAATAGTAATGTGATAACTTATTTTTTCGACTGTAGGGTGAAATAAAATACGCTGGAAGAAATTGAGGTTTTTGGCAATCATAGTAATCATATCGATATCTCTGCTTTCAACAAAACATTGTATAGCCTCTTCGATATTGGGATTAGACAGGAAGTGAAAGCTATGCTCTATTTCATCAATAGAATCATCTAGAAAGTCTTTATTTTTTCTTTGACGATCGGTTAATTCTTGTTCTTTTTTGGCAACATGCAAAACCCGTAAAGCGGCTTCATTTAGCGTAAGAGTATCCATAATCGTATTTAACACTCTACTTTTGTATAACATATTATAATCTGTGGGAAATGCAATTTCTTTAGGTTTGGTATACTTGGCTTTTTCGGGTATTACCAAGACAGGGCACTTTACTTTTGTGATTACATCTCCTGTATTACTACCAATGGTTTTTTCTTTAATCCCCGAGGCTCCTTTGGTTCCCATTACAATAAAATCAATATTCTTTTCCTTGACCTGTTTTCTAATTGCATCTACAAAAAAGATATATTCATTAATTGTGAAAAAGCTATGTTTTGTATTTAAAGGTAGTTTCTCTATTCTCTTAAGCAATAATTGCATTTGCTCTGTATCACTTTGGGTACTTTTTTCTAAGACTGTTTTTTTTGAACCATACAAAGAATCTCCTCCTATCATTTCTTCAAAAGGAGAGACATGTAACAAATAAAAATTACATTTCACCCTTTTAAAAAATGATAATGCGTATGTAATCGCATTCCACGAATTTTCAGAAAAATCTGTAGGGATCAGGATGTTCTTCATTTTTAATACTTTCTAATACAACAAATGTATTAGGATGTACTCATGAAAAATATGACAAAAATCAGTTTGGGTGCTTTTGTATTTTTATTCTACTAACTGAAGGCCAGGTAAATCCAAAATTTTTATGTTACGTCCTTCAATTTCAATCAATCCATCTTTTTTAAAACTGGACAGTGTGCGTATCAAACTTTCTGTCGCAATCCCAGCAACACTAGCCAAATCATTTCTGGATATTTTTATACTATCTTCAGGTTTTTTATTCAATACATCGGCAAATTGAAGTATGGTTTGAGCTGTTTTTTTACGTACCGAACTATAGGCCATTTGTAATAATTGTTCTTTGATATCAGAAAGATTATCGGTAAGTAACTCCATTAATTCAAGAGAAATATTTTTACTCTTTTCTAATATCTCTTTTAGGTTATTTTTTGATATTCCTGCTAATTCTGAATCTTCGACTGCTGTTGCCGATTCTAGATATGGAGTATTATCTATAAACGAAGTGAACCCCAGAAAATCATCGGTTTTGTATAAAGTAGTGATTAATTCTTTACCATTCTCATCCATTTTATGACTTTTAACAACTCCTTTTAAAATCAAATATATGTTATTAGAATGTTCTCCTTCTTCATAGATTACTTCTCCTTTTTTAAATTCAGAAATCTCACCATGATCATCAAAAAAATTCTTAAGCTCGTGTAAATTTCTAAGTCCGCTATCTTCAGAAGTATTTGTTGCTGATGTAGAAAATTCTTGGTCTTTAACAATTTTAGAGAGTAATGCTGCTTTTGCAAGACGGCTTTCGATTGCACTCAATAGTTCTTCCTCTTCAAAAGGTTTGGTTAGATAATCATCTGCTCCCAGATCCATTCCTTTTCGAATCTCTTTATGTTCTGTTTTTGCAGACAAAAATATAAAAGGAATATGATTGGTTGCTATATCATAGGATAGTGCTTCAAGCACTCCATATCCATCAACCTCTGGCATCATAATATCACAAACAATGATGTCTGGCTTTTCTTCTTTTGCTTTGGTAATACCTACTTTTCCGTTAGGAGATGTGATTACTTTATAATCCGAAAGCTCCAACAGTTCTGCGGTATTTTCTCTAAGTGCCGTATCATCTTCGATTAAAAGAATAGTTTTCATGATTCGTGGATATTGGTTGTAGGTATGGTAACAATGAATGTAGACCCTTGGTTTTCCTTACTTGTAAAAGTAATACTACCTCCCAGGTTTTCCAAATGACTTTTCACAATATTTAACCCAATACCTGTTCCTTGATCTAATAAGGCATTTTCTGCCCTAAAATATCGTTTAAAAATAAAGTCCTGTTCTTTTTTAGGAATACCAATCCCTTGATCAATAATCTTAAATGTAAGGATATCATCCTCGAAACATACCTGCAAATCAATTACAGTGTGTTCTCCAGAATATTTGATAGCATTATTAATTAAATTTGTAAGCACGAGTTCTAAAATCTTTTCATCAAACTCTATAACATAATCATCAATATCCTTAGGGTAATTTATTCTCTGTCCATCTTTAAGTAGCATATTAGCATCATAAACCACTTCATTGACCACTTTACTAAGTGGAAACTGGCTATACTTATAAGTTACTTTTCCTGTTTCGAGACGTTCGATAGATAAAAAATCATTAAGGATATTATCCAGGTATTTCACTTTATTTTTTATGGTATCGAGATGTTTTTCTCTTTTTTCTTGTTGCTCTGTTTTAGTGTATTTTCCGGTAAGTGTGGCCGAAGTAAGAATACCACTTAGCGGTGTTTTAAACTCATGCGAAACAAGTGAAAGAAATTTTGTTTTTAACTCACTTAAATCTCTTTCCTTTTTTAAAGATTCTTTAGTTTGCGCTTCGGCTTCCATACGAAGTTTTACTTCTTCTTTTAATTCTTGTATGGTATGATGCAGTTCTTCTGTACGTTCTTCTATTTTTTGCTCTAGCTTAACATTTAAATCTTGTATTTGCTGTTCTTGTTGTTTTCGAAGTGTAATATCGATAACAAGAGCCATTACATAATTATTACCATAAATTGCAAATGGGTTTAAGCCTGCTTCTACAGGAAATACCGAACCGTCTTTTCGTATCCCAAAAAGATCTCGTCCTGCACCCATATTACGTTTTTCACTATGTTCTACAAAGCCTTCAAAATGCTTTTTATGACCGTGATGGTATTTTTTTGGTATCAGTGTATTAAGGTGTTTTCCTATCAACTCATCGGTCTCATAACCAAAAATAGTATTAGCAGATCCGTTAGTTGCCACTATTGTTTGTTTCTCATTCACCACAATGATACCTTCTGAAATGGCCTCAGAAAGTAATTTGAAAATGTTATTGTCTTTTTCGAAAACTTTCATGCTTCAAAAGTAATCATTTTGATTTGTTACCAGAACTGATTTATGTCATAAAAAATATGACTCAGTCTGATTACATTTATATTCATTAACCTATAATTTTTTATGATATGAATACTGCTCAAAATATAGGAATTACATTTTATCAAAACCTTGGCAAACTATTTTATGCAATTGCTGCGTCGGATAAAATAGTTCGTAAATCAGAATATGATTCTTTACGAAAAATTGTAAAAACAGAATGGTTAAAAGTAGATGATATTGAAGATGAGTTTGGTGTCGATGCTTCTTTTCAAATTGAAATCGTTTTTGACTGGCTTGATTATGAAGAATTGAGTGCAGAAGAGTGTTTTATTCAATTCGAAACCTTTTTTAAAGAGCACCAATCTCGTTTTACCGATAAACTAAAACAATTAATCTGGAGTACAGCTAATGCTATTGCGGGCGCGTTTTCTGGTAAAAATAAATCTGAATTAATGATGCTTGGGCGATTGAAATTAATCTTTGAAAAACAGTAACTAATTTTTGATTAGCATATGGAGTTTATTGATTACTATAAAATATTAGGGATTTCAAAAAATGCTTCAGATAGTGACATCAAAAAGGCATATAGAAAATTGGCCAGAAAATATCATCCTGATTTAAATCCTAATGATAAAGAAGCTGAAAGAAAGTTTAAAGAGATTAATGAAGCCAATGAAGTATTAAGTAATCCCGAAAACCGAAAAAAATACGATCAATACGGTAAAGATTGGAAACACGCTGAAGAGTTTGAAAAAGCTAAACAATCAAAGCATCAACACAAAAGTACCGGGCAACAACATTACAGAAATTATTCAGAAAGTGATTTTTCTGACTTTTTTGAATCTATGTTTGGAGGCTCAAGAAGAAGTGCAACATATGGTAGAACCCGATATAGAGGTGAAGACTACAATGCAGAGCTACATCTTAATTTAATCGACGTTTATAAAACACATAAAAGAACGCTAACTGTTAACAAAAAAAATATTCGAATCACAATTCCTGCAGGAGTTGAAAACGGACAAACTATAAAAATCAAAAACCATGGAGGCCCAGGAATCCAAGGTGGGCCTAATGGTGACCTATATATCACTTTTGTTATCGATAACAAAACTCCTTTTAAACGCGACAAAGGCGACCTTTATTTGCATGCTGATATTGATCTATATACAGCAGTCTTAGGGGGTGAAATTATGATTGAAACTCTTGACAGAAAAGTAAAACTAAATGTAAAACCTGAAACTCAGAATGGTACCAAAATAAAACTAAAAGGAAAAGGATTTCCTATATATAAAAAAGAAGGACAATTTGGAGATCTCTTTATTACATATACTATCAAGATCCCAAAAAACCTGTCAGAACAACAAAAAGAATTATTTAGAACATTATCCAAGCTTTAAATGTATTATAATGACCAAAGGACATCTTATACCAGTATTAGAATTCTGCACACGCCACGAGATAGAATTCTCTTTCGTAAACTCACTACATGAGTTTGGATTAATTGAAATTATTACGATTCGGCAAACTGCATTTTTAAATTCTGATGAATTACCCAGAATCGAACAAATTATACTATTCAATAAAGAATTGGAAATTAACCTTGAAGGTGTTGAAGTCATTATGCGTTTGCTAGAACGAGTTCATCAAATTCAAAACGAAATGAATATACTTAAAAACAAATTAGGACTATACGAAAATTAGCTTTCATAGCGGTTCAAAAACTTAATCTGTATAGATCGACTTTTTTAAAAAGTAGCTTAATTACAGGTTTTTTAATTACACACTACATAACAAAAGGGTGGGTTTCATTCGAAACTCGCCTTTTTATTCGTCAACCAAGCTGATCAATATCATATTTTTTAATGGTTCGCTATCTTACTTTTATATGAATTAAAAACTTTCGTATGAAAACTCTTATCACTTGTATTGTTTTTTTAAGTTTCATCGCTTGTAAAAAACAAACGCCTATTCAAAAACCATCAGAGCAAAAAGAAACTGAACAACAACATACAGAACAAAAAGCAGAAGATACTGTATCTGTTTTTTCTGAAGAAAGCCTGGAGCTAGATCAGGAAAAAACAAAAGCTATAAAAAGAGAACGATTAATCACTGCCAGAGACGATAAAACTCAATTACAAGAATTAGTAGTTTCTAAAAGCTTCTTAAAAGAAGAGGATCTTTATGTCTTAGATTATCAATACCCCTACCTAAATGAAAAAATTGATCCTTCATATTCGGTATTTAATGATTTTATTTCAGAAAACTATCTGAATATTGAAAAAACCGAAAATCAAATTCTTGAAGACAAAGAGTTACTTTGTGATACTTTAAAAATCAATAGGTTTAGAGATAAAAGAATTATCGATTATAAAATCTATAGTGTAAAAAGTGATCGTATTAGTGTTGTCCTTTACAAAGAGAACTATTATTCTGGAATGCTATATTCTACATATCTCTTTGATTGTATAAACTTTGACCTTAAGAAACATAATTTCATTTATTTTGATGATTTCTTTGAAACTGGCACAGAAGAAGAAGTGTTTACTACTATAAATACAATTATAAAGGACGGTATTAGCTCTGGAGAATTGTATTATGATTGTTGGGAGCTTTCAAAAGGGGATTTTAAAGCTTATAAAAACAATTTTGTGGTAAATGATGATACCGTAGAATTTTATTTTGATGATTGCGTTATTTGTCCTTCCTATACGGGAACATATTCTATAGAAATCCCAATTAAAGACATAATGCATCTTATCAAAAAATATAATGACCGTCCGATAGTAAGTTAATTTCTTTAATTAAAAATTTTCTCGGCTCATTATTATAACTTAGCAAGTAAAAGAGAATAGATGAAAAGTAGTTTTAACAATATCATAGAATCAAAAACACCTGTATTAGTAGATTTTTTTGCAGATTGGTGCGGCCCCTGTAAAATGCTTGCTCCTATTCTTAAAGAGGTTAAAGATGAACTAGGAGATGCCATCAAGATTGTAAAGATAGATGTAGATAAAAATCAACCTTTGGCATCAAAATATCAGGTTCGTGGTGTTCCTACAATGATTTTGTTTAAAGATGGTAAACAACTTTGGAGACAATCCGGAGTATTGCAAAAAAATGATTTGCTTGGCATAATAAATTCACACCAATAACCATGGCACTCAATACATATATAGATCACACATTATTAAAAGCCAATGCTACAGTTGACGATATTAAAAAACTCTGTGCAGAAGCAAAAGAACATCATTTTTATGCAGTTTGTGTGAACAGTTATTATGTTGGTTTGGCAGAGAGTGAATTAATGCACACAGACGTTAATATAGCTGCTGTAATAGGTTTTCCTTTAGGAGCCACCATCACCAAAGCAAAAGTATACGAAGCCCAACAATGTATTGATGAGGGTGCAAATGAAATTGATATGGTACTTAATATCGGACTATTAAAATCTGGATATTATAAAATCGTAGAAGAAGAAATAAAAGCAATAAAAAAAGCGATTGGAAAGCATGTTTTAAAGGTAATTTTTGAAAACTGCTATCTCACAGACGAAGAAAAGAAAATCGCCTGCCAATTATCCCTTAATGCTGGGGCAGATTTTATAAAAACATCAACAGGTTTTGGCACTGGTGGTGCCACTATAGAAGATGTACAACTTATGAAAAATGAAGTAAAAAATGCAATGCAAATAAAAGCTTCTGGAGGAATCAGGGATGCAGAAACAGCAAAACAATATATTGATTTAGGTGTATCCAGAATAGGAACCTCATCTGGGATCACTATAGTAACTTCAAAATAAAACAAGATGAGTTTACATATTGCAGCACAACCGGGAAACATAGCAGAAACTGTCTTATTACCAGGAGATCCTATGCGTGCAAAATGGATTGCACAAACCTTTCTCGACAATCCGATCTGTTATAACGAAGTTAGAGGAATGCTAGGGTATACCGGAAGTTACAAAGGTAAATCTGTCTCTGTACAAGGAACCGGAATGGGGATTCCCTCTGCTCTTATCTACAGTCATGAGCTTATTAATGACTACGGGGTTAAGAATTTAATTCGCGTAGGCTCTGCAGGTTCATATCAAAAAGATATTAAGCTTAAAGATATTGTTATTGCAATGGCAGCTTCTTCTACTTCGAATATCAATACTGCCCGATTTATAAATTCAGACTACTCTCCTACTGTAGATTTTGAATTATTTATGAAAGCAATACAATATGCAAAAGATAATAACATTCCTATTAAAGCGGGAAATGTATTATCCTCTGATGAATTCTACGAAGATGATCCTAATTCATATAAGCGTTGGGCAGAATTTGGAGTGCTTTGTGTCGAAATGGAAACAGCCGGATTGTATACTATTGCAGCAAAACATAATGTTAAAGCCTTAGCCATTTTAACGATATCTGATTCATTAGTCACAGGAGAAAAAACTTCTTCGGAAGAAAGAGCAACTACTTTTAATAAAATGGTTGAAATTGCTCTAGGCACTCTTTAAAACACCTTATAATATAGTAATAATTACCCCACAGGCTTAAAAGCCTGCGAGGTTTTTTTGATTTATATTTTAAATGTGATCACAGGCTTGTTTGCATGGTTTGCTATATCCTCGCCTATACTTCCATTAAAGAAATGTGCCAAACCACGACGACCATGGGTCGGAATCGCAATGATATCTGCATTAATCTTTTTACTATAATTAAAAACTCCGCTTTCTACACTGTAATCATTAAAGTAGGTTACCTTATCATACATATCCAGATTACCAGAATCTGCTTTAAAAAGAAATTCTTTTACTCTTTCTTCTATTTGATCCGAACTTCTAAATTGTTCTCCCGGTAGATTCACATATAGCAAATGTATATTAGCATCCAGAGCATTAAATAACTTGATCGCATTATGATATGCTTTAATATTTTCTATCTTAAAATCACAGGCAAATACAACTTCATTTAAAGCAAAATTATCTACAGGATTCTTTATTACTAATACAGGGATGTCGGATGTACGTACTACTTTTTCTGTATTTGATCCTATAAACACCTCTTCTCGTAAACCGCTAACACCATGAGACCCCATAACAATTAGGTCTGCTTCATTTTCATGGGCAACTTCATTAATTTCGCTAAAAATCTTATAGTTTTGTACAGTCTCTGTAACCTGAATACCTTTTAGGTACTCTTTGTCTAGAAAAGTGCTAAACCTTTTTTCGGCAAGTTTCATATAATACATTGCTTCATTTGCCTCCTGAGTTTCATTTTTAATCAATACAGCTTCAGACAATCCCAGCATATGCAATACTATGATTTCAGCATTTTGTTGTTTCGCTAATAGTGCTGCAACCTGTAATGCGTATTCTGAATATTCTGAAAAGTCTATGGGTACAAGAATTTTTTTCATAATTAACTGTTTTTATACAATCAAAATTAAGCGATGTTAATGCTAATTAAAATGATAATTATCATATCAATACAATACATAACATGTCTTAAAAATATTTTTTATAGTATCTTTAAATATTACTACACACAATGCAAAAACATTATAATATTACAGTAAAAGGAAAGGTGCAAGGAGTCTGGTATAGAAAAAGCACACAAGAAAAAGCCATAGCGCTGCAAATTGCAGGAAACGTAAGAAATCTTCCTAACGGAAATGTTTACATAGAAGCCGAAGGAGATAAAAACCAACTTAACCTCTTATTAGAATGGTGTGCTATAGGTCCGGAATTTGCAAAAGTGGATGCTATATCTTTTGAAGAAGGTGACTTGCAATTTTTTAAAAACTTTGATATTTTGCGTTAGGTAAGTTTACAATTCTTCATTAGGAATATTTTTTATTTACCATAAATAGGGTCAATTCCAAAATGTATAAAACAACAAAGCCTACCAGAGTCTCCTCCTAGCAGGCTTTGTCAACTAACCAATCAATTATTGAAAAAACTTAGCATTACATGCAGCTCAATAGGACTGCATTACTTTTTTATTTTAATTTTTTGCCAATTCATATCTGCTTTCTTTTGCAACTTTGGAGCATCTTCTTTTATCCATTTATCCAATGTGTTAATTCCCCATGCATTATAAAACAGGTATAACTTACCATCTCTTACTTCAAAGGTTTTAGGGTTTATATCTACTTTTTCACTATTTACTGCTACCGCATAGGCGCAATATCCTCCATACTGTGGAACATATCTATCTGGATTATTTTTAAACTTTTTTAGATTTTCCTGATTTGCAAATTTGTAGTTTACTTTATCATGAGTTGCTATAAATTTACTATTCCCTTTAACTGCTTTGTTATTAAAGTATTCTGTTACATCATATCCCTCTGCTACAAAATCTTTATTCGTATTATAATCTACTTGTTGAGCACTTACAGTTGCTATAAAAACAAAGAATAGTATGGTTATGTATGGTTTCATGTATTCGTTTTATTACACTCTCACACATTAAGTCGTAAAAAAACTTAATCATTACACTTTTAACATAATTATAAGGTAATTAAGCTATTATAGCAGAAAATTAGTAGTTTCTGGATATGGTATAAGAGCACTAATCAATAGACTAATGCTATCTTTTGCTATTAAGGTAATGGATAACAATGTAGCAGTAACTACTACAGCAGAAGCTACATTATTTTGTTGAATATCTTTAAACTCATTTACTCCTTTGGTAAGGGCAGAAAAAAGTAAAAAAACCGAAGTATTAATAAGCAGGGCAAATATAAATCCGATACATAGATACAAGCCAGAATATTGAATAATTTCTCCGAGCATGATTTCATTTTCTCCAGACATCGATAGTCGAATCATATTGGTTATCGATGGGATAATCTCCCCCAGAATCATACCTATCGACAAAATAATTCCTGCAGCAAAAACAGAAAAAGCCATATTATCTTCTCTAAAGGAAATATTCTTAAAAAACACTCTTTGCAGGATTTTAAAAGAAATAAACAATATGAGTACAGAAACGACAATAGCAAGTACTATTTCTATAAAAGCAAGGGTTAATAGTTTCGTTTGCATGAGTTTTAGATGTTAGTTAATACAATATACCAATGATTTATGTTACCAAAATTTTTGGGTAATGTGCCAATGGTAAAATGTTTATTTGTGGTCTCCCACAAATAATATCGTTTCCCATTTTGCACTTTATATATTCCTTTTGCCGGGATATGTAACCCAAGAACAGAGTGCTTATAATAATCGCTATTAAGAATAGCTACATCATATCCAAAATGACTAAGAATAGCATAAATAATTACAGTTCTGGTATCACAATCTCCTTTTAGGTTTCCCATAAAACTTACAGGGTTTTGGATTCCGAAAGGAATATTACCAATACAACAATCAGAGCATTCTTCTAATATCACCCGAATAGATTCTTCATATTTTTCTGGAGATTCACAATCATTTTCAAAAACAAAAGAATACGGAATATCTTGTATAAAAGTCACTACCATTTCTGCAAACTCAAATTGATTTAGTTTGTTTGAGTTTTTAATAGCAGTAAGTTCTTTCAGAATTAAATCTAGTCTCGGCGTATCAGAAGTTGCAAGATATTGATACAACTTACCCCATGATTGCTGTTTATGTTTTTGTACAGTATTAAAATATTCTTTTCTAGAAGAAAAATAATCCTTTTCCCGAATCGAAAACTTTCCTTTAAAAGTGTTACCATAATTATCTGTCCATTGTCGGTTCTGTCGTAATAGTACTATAGAATCTCCTTCTTCCAGAGCTTTCTCTCGATAAATATATTCTGAAATATCAGATTTTTGGTTTTCTATAGATATCGGAATAGCATCCAACATATGTCGTAATCCTAGTATAGATCCCAAAACAAAAGTACTGTACAATACATAACGCCATTGAAATCTTTTTTGATTACCATCTAATTTCCCTAATAACCACGAAAGTAATAATAGCACTAATGCAAAGGCCCAGAATAAAGAAATAGAGAAAAAAGATTGTACAACACTACTGCACACCAAAGAGATTAATATGATCGCTGGAAACGAAAAACAACCTAATTTATTATTAATTGCCATATTTATAGTGCCATTAAATTACAGCCTCTGATATCACTATGATCAAATCTACCAATAATTTCGAAACTTCCATCGGGATACGTTTTACCTAAATCCTGAGTAGCGATAAAAGAACATGAATTTATATTTGCCAGATCTATAACATTTATACCTCCTGTTTTATTAACTTCTAATTGAGTTAAAGCATCTTCAGGGTTTCTGATGGAAATTTTCATCCAGGGAGGGCAGTAAAAAAGTCCATCTTTTTTAGAATAGGCTTGCGATAATAATTCTGTCATCCCATATTCGCTATGAATTTGAGAAACTCCAAAACCATTTTTAAGAACCTTATGTAATTCTTCACGAATCATTTCTTTTCTGCGACCTTTCATACCACCGGTTTCCATAATTATAGATGCCTCGTTTAATCGTACATCATAATTCTCAACAAGATCCAATAAAGCAAATGAAACTCCCAGAAGTAGTATTTTTTTATCTTCTGCAATAAGTTGTCGAAGGGTTTCTACCAATTTTTTAGTATCATGTAAATAAAATCCACTTTGGGGATGATTACTATCATTGATCAATTTTTCGGCCATATATACCAAAGAAGAGCCATCTCTTTCTAAATAAGAAGGTAGTAGTGCTAATACTATATAATCCGTAATATCACCATAGAAATGTTGAAACCCTTTTCTAAAACTTCTTTCATACACTGTAAGATCACTAACATGATGTTTGCTAGTCACATTACCTGTTGTACCACTACTGGTAAAAACTTTATGTATTGAAGCTTTAGTGCTTACAATTTTCTCTTGTTTAAAGAATTGGATTGGCAAATATGGAATATCATCAATACATTTTACCGAAGTTTTTGCTATTCCTAGAAGATTACAAAACCTCTGATATGTTAAATTGTTGCTGTATTGATGTCTAAAAACATGTAGGGCCGATCTCTCAAAATCTGTGTTGTTTTGAATAGAAAAAATAGTATCAGCCTGCATAAGATTTGTTCTACAAAATTTGTTGAACAAAGGTATAAAAAAGAGCGCCTTTTTAGTCTTGTTTTTTTTAGATTATAAAAAACAAGAGGACTCAAAAGAAAGTATTTTAATCAAAAATTATTTAATAATAAGTTTCTTAGTAGCTTTTAAATCACCTTCGGTAACTTTAATTACATATACACCAGGGTTTAAATGGGTAATATCTAATTCTCTACCAATTAAAACTTTAAAAAGCACTTTTTCTCCTAAAACTGTAAAAATTGAAACTGTTTTTGTGAGGTTTTTAGTAGAGGTAATGTATAATACACTTCCAGCAGGTGCTGGATTGGGGAACAAACGCAATCCTTCGATTTTTATGCTCTTCGAATCTTGTGTTTCGGCTATATCAGACTGTGCTTGGATTCCTGGAGCAAAGGAAAAGCAGATGAGACTAATACATGTAAGCAGCAAGTAGATTTTTTTCATACAAAAATTTATTTTGGGGCAATAAATATACAACATAAAAATTAAAAACATTACAAATTATTAGCATACTTGTGTATAAAACCCAGATTTAATGGTAGTTCTGTATACAAGTTACGGTTTTCACTTACTAAGCATCTTGATTTTATTCTTACCATCAAAATTATCATTTCTATCCTTAATTTTATCTTTTTTATACTGCAGCTATACAATACTTTTTCAAAAAGACATCATCATAGATTTGATGAATTTAAAATTCTTACTAGCAAAAAAATCAAAATGAATTCAAATTTAAATTTTGTAAATCAAAAATAATGCCTGATATTTGTTTCATTATGAAGTTATAAAAGAATTATGTACATAATTGTGCGCATAGAGACCACTCGATTTAAAAGCTAAGGATTCCTTCTTTAGCACTTCTTTATTTATATTTTCAATTCGTAATTCTTATTATAATGACTCAAAAAAAACTTACACTTACCCGTATATTTTCATATTTCAAAATTGCACTAACTGGTAAAGAACAAGAATTCACTTCGGGGAGTATTCGCAGAGCAGTTTTCATGCTTTCTGTACCTATGGTTCTGGAAATGATGATGGAATCTATCTTTTTTCTTGTAGATGCATACTATGTTTCTAGTCTTGGGGCAAATGCTATTGCTACAGTAGGATTAACAGAATCTGTACTTACCCTGGTATATGCTATTGCTATTGGACTTAGTATGGGGGTTACTGCAATTGTTGCTCGCAGAGTGGGTGAAAAAGATATTAGTGGTGCCTCTCAGACAGCAATACAATCTATCCTTTTAGGGATAGTAATTGCCGCTATAATTAGTGGTATAGGTATCATTTTTCCGAAAGAAATACTTGGACTTATGGGGGCCGAACCAGATCTCATCGCAGATGGATATGGCTACACTCAAGTATTATTAGGCGGAAACGTGACTATCATGCTTCTGTTTTTAATCAATGCCGTATTTAGAGGTGCAGGTGATGCTTCTGTAGCAATGCGAGTATTAATCTTTTCTAATCTATTAAATATCATTCTAGATCCGGTTTTTATTTTCGGGTTTGGTCCTGTTCCTGCTTTTGGTGTACAAGGAGCAGCAATTGCTACAACTATAGGTAGAGGTAGTGCCGTAATATTTCAGTTGCTAATTCTTTTTTATGGTTGGAGTAAGATCAAGGTGGCTTTTAAAGATATTGTTTTTAGAGCAGGAATTATGCTTAATCTTGTTAAGGTCTCTTTGGGAGGGATTGGACAATTTATTATCGGAACATCTAGCTGGGTATTCTTGATGCGAATTATGGCTGAATTTGGTAGTGAAGTACTGGCGGGGTATACTATAGCTATTAGAGTATTAATGTTTACACTTATGCCTTCTTGGGGAATGAGCAATGCTGCGGCTACATTAGTAGGTCAAAACTTAGGTGCTGCAAAGCCAGAACGTGCCGAGCAATCGGTTTGGAAAACAGGAAAATACAATGCCTATTTTATGGCTATTGTATCCATATTTTATCTCTTATTTGCAGAAGCAATTATAAGAATCTTTAGCGATGAAGCGTTAATCATAGAATATGGAGCTTTAAGTTTACGTGTAATTGCTGCTGGCTATGTGTTCTATGCTTATGGAATGGTGATCATACAATCTTTTAACGGAGCAGGGGACACCAAAACTCCTACTGTCATTAATTTCTTTTGTTTTTGGGTATTTCAGCTACCTTTTGCATACCTCGCTGCCTTAGTGTTGAATTGGGGCGCAATGGGAGTATTTCTTGCCATTACCTTTGCCGAAGTTTTAATTGCGGTGATTGGAATTATCTGGTTTAAAAAAGGAAAATGGAAAGAAGTGAAAGTATAGTTAACTATAGAATAAGCCCCGTAAAACAAATTTTATGGGGCTTTATCTGTTAGTAAATCTGGAAGTTATTTGACTACCTTATAGGTTTCTGTACCATTTTTGATAATATAGAATCCTTTAGGTAATCGATTTATGATTTCTTTTTCTTCAAATTCATTCTTTATATTATGTCTAGAGTAAAAAGTTCCATCAAATTTACAAATCTGAATCAAGTAAGGTAAACGTTGAGAGCTTTCTAATGCAATATTTGTTCTACCTGGACATGAATAAGAAATTTTTGCCGCAGGCTTTGATCCTCTCTTTAATTCCTCAATTGTTTTATGTGAAGTTACTTCTGAAATTACTTGGTCATATCTTCTAAAACTTTGACCAAACACACTTGTTACTGTATATTGCATAGTACCAATTTCTAAGGGATATCTGCCTTTGTTCCTTAAAGTACTTGGGTTTGATATACC
The DNA here is from genome assembly GCF_943422735.1 of Aquimarina sp. EL_43. NCBI lineage: Bacteria > Pseudomonadati > Bacteroidota > Flavobacteriia > Flavobacteriales > Flavobacteriaceae > Aquimarina > Aquimarina sp. EL_43. The sequence goes on from NZ_CALSBR010000001.1 coordinate 1,196,519, forward strand.
ATTGCAAATTGAAGTTATAGCTTCTGATCTATCGTCACCAAGAAGATTTGTTCTATATATTCTATATCTATTTGAGGCTACTCTTCTAATCCCGTTATATTCTAAGACAAGAAATAAAGGGTTATTCAAATTCACACCATTATCTTTAATTACTAAACTCCAAAAATTTATAGTTGTCCAACTAGGGTAATTAACTGTATCATCCTCAGAGTTTATTCTTCCTGATGTTACCAAATTTTGTCGAGATTCTGAGTTTTCATATAATCTATAATAAATTCTTTCCGTGAAGTTACCTTTTAAATCAAAATCAAAATAAATTCTGTCATATCTATTAAGCGAATTACCGCTTGAGATAATAGATAAGTTTTTCAGGTCAAATTGAGCGTTTATAAGTAATGCGTTTGATAAAAATAAAAGTAAAATAATTTTTTTCATAATAATTAGATTTTAAAAGTTACATTACGAAATTACTTTAAAGTTCAGCTGGTCATGCTGAGGTTTTCACGTACTTGGTTGTTAATTTACTATTTTTTAACAGAGAAAAAGTTTTGATAACACTGGCATTCAAATATTTAATTTATTCATCAATTAAGTATTAGATTTTATCTAAGAGTTCATTTAAAGTTTTCAAATAATAAAATTTTCACAAAAAAACACCCTCATGTTTTGAGGGTGTTTTTATAATGTGGCTAATCTATTGTAATTATTATTCTTTTACAGTATAGTTGGTCCAAGCAAATTTTGAGAAATCTGCACCAACTCCAGCTTTTACTGTTACAGTACCATCGGCAGCTACAGTAATAGCATCGTTATCTGTAGTAAAGGTACCTGTAATCGTACCTCCAACTTTATCGTCACCTACATCACCTTGTTGTATAGCATTTGTAAAAGTAACTGAACCATTTCCTTTCTTATCATCTGTATCTACTCTGTTTCCAAAAGAAGCTTTACCAACTGTTCCAAAGAAAGCGTTATTAATAGTAGCTTCTGTACCTCTTCTTATTTCTGCTCCAGCTTTTAATGGAGTTATTTCAGAAAGGTTTAACACAGTAACTTTTTCGAAAGTAGGTTTAGAAACCGGAGTAGCAGCATTGTTAGAACCATTACTATCAAATTCTATACCTCTTGGATCCTCGGTAGCGTCATTAAATCCGTTTTCTCTAACTCCAAATAGATTGGTTAAAGTTCCTGTATATCCTTGAGTACCATCAAACATATCATCTTTGATATTTACACAAAGAACATTCTCTACACTTACAGTTCCACCAAAGAACTCAATACCATCATCTGCACCATTAAAAATAGCAATGTTATTGATTGTTGTTCCGGTACCTACAGTATATAAAGAAATTCCATTAAACTCCTGATCTCCATTAATTTTGGCTCCTGTATATTCTGCTATTACATAAGTAAGAGTACCTGAGCTATCTGCGTTATCAGTACCTCCATAGTTAAGCCCTGCAACTTCAGACTCAGCAGTTGCTCCTTTGTTAGTTGGAGTTTTTCCTGCAATTACTATTCCTCCCCAGTCTCCTGGTCTTGGATTAGCTGCATCTGAAGTAAATTTTATAGGAGCAGCCGCAGTACCTTTAGCTTCGATTTTTGCTCCTTGCTCAACAGCCAAGTATACATCAGTGCCTCCTGCTTTTGCTTTTACAGTTGTTCCTGCTTCTATTGTTAAAGTCTGCCCTGATTTCACAGTTAATGACCCAGTAAGAACCCAAGTCTTACTTGCTGCCAGAGTAATATCACCTGTAATATTACCTTTTAAATCTGCTTCATCTAAATCCGGATCATCCTGAGAAGCTATCGTACCATCTTTTGTGGGTTCAGAAGGAGTCGGTGCAGGAGAATCATCATCGCTAGAACAAGAAAATATTGTTGCTGCTATTACTAATATTGGTAAAAACCTTAATTTTTTCATTTTGTTTGTTTTTGAGTTATTATTTCATTCTTAACAAAGAACCCTATAGAATCTAAATTCAGAGTAAAGGGTTCATTATGTATATGTTATATATCTTACTTTAATTTTATCTTAAGGTAAAATGCTCTTTATATGTTAAAATTTATAGTTAAGTCCTAGTGAAAAATTTATTCCTCTTTGATAAGATCTCATAACAAATTCTTGAGGTACATCCCTTATTTGTTCAATTTTGGGATTTAAGAGGTTAGTGGCTTTGAATTTAATTCCTATTTGATCATTAAACTTTCGTTCCATAATAAAATCGAGATTGGCTACAGCTTTTTGAACAATATTATTATTGAAGTTTGACCCAATACTAAATACTTTATCGGTTTGATATGCAAATACCAAGGTTGCCAAAAACTCTTTCTTGTCATTAACACTTCTATACGTGATATCACTGTTAATCAAAAGAGGCGCTGCTCCTTCTAATTCAGAGTCTTCACCTGTAATAAGAATCCCCTGATCTTCAAGTTCATCTGTGTCTTTGAATTCTAAATTCGTATACATATACGTAGCATTTCCTCCAACACTTAATTTTTGAGATTTATCATCATCTGTTTCATTTTTGTATATGTTCTTTTTAACCTCAATTTCAACTCCTGCTATGGTAGCGTCTCCTAAATTAGCATATGTAAAGTTCCTGTCGGCTGCAGATATTCGTTCTATTCTATTGATCGCATCATTAACTTGTTTACCAAATACTGAGGCCGATATCAATTCATCACTCTGCGGGTATATTTCCCATTTTAAATCGATATTATAGTTATCTGATGGTTTTAACTCGGGGTTTCCAGATTCTAAATAATCAATCCCTTCATACACAAATGGGGCTACTTCTTTAAATTGAGGATATGTATAGGTCTGACTCGCCGAGAGACGAAGTATATTTTTTTCGTTGATGTTATATTTTAAGTTAAGAGAAGGAAGAAAATAAGTTTCATCTATATCTAATGGCCCTCCATTATCTCTATCAGAATTTGTAAGATTGGTAAACCATTCTACTTCCATTTTTACATCTTCAAATCTTCCTCCTACACTGGCGTAAAATTTTTCTGAAAACTTGTAATCGACACCTAACGCAGCAATGTTCATAACCTTATTAGCATCATATGTAAATGGGTCGAGAGCATTTTCTCCAAAACCAAAACCAGTTGTAAACCTAAAGACATCATTATCTAGTGCTGCCTGGTTTAAAGTAGCTTCAAGGTTGTTAGGATCAATAACTATAGTACTGGGTAAATTATAATCGAAATAGATAGCTTCAAAATCCCTTGTTGTATTTCTAAAATTATACGCAAGAGTTATTTTTCCTTTATTTTCATCTTTTGCTCTTCCACCAAAATACCTTGTTATTGTTGCATTGGCATTAAGATCATCTTCTTTAAGATTATGATAATAACGACTATTATTTCTAGGTGTACCAGACGCCAAACGAGTTATATCCTCATCGGTATTAATGATAAAAATATTTCTCTTTCTATTAGGTTCATCATTCTTTACCAAGTTATAAGATACTCCCAAATCAATATCAAAAGATTTCCCTATTTCATGTTTTGAAATAAGTTGATTAACATACAATAGGTTTTGATTCTGAGTTTGCTGTACTACTCGTGCAAGTTCACCATCTGTATCTGCAACATCAGGTTTTGTTCCTAAATAATCCTGAACTTTTTGACTATTTGAGTGTACCAAAAAGGTGTTGTAAGATATATCATTGGATAAATTTATTTTATACTTAAAATTACCCATTGCCACCTTGGTATTAGAGTAGTCAAATTCTTCGGCACTTGTATAGCTACTTCCAAAAGTACCATCGTTATTAAAGTTTATTGAACTACCATCTTTATAGTTATATCCATTACTAAAAGAACCTACTAAGAACATGGATAATGAACTTTCGTCTCCAAAATTATATTTCTTTCCCCAATCTAAAGAAACACCAAGATTTAAGGGTACAATTCCAGATTTATTTGGTGCCAGATTATCATCAAAAGCATATACTGTTAAGTCTGTTAATTTTGGATCTGTATGGTCGGCTATTCCAATCCAATTAGCACCATCTATTGTTTTAAAGTCTTTATTTTCTACAGCTTGAGAATTTACTCCGCTGGATACACTTACTTTAAAACCACTTTTACCTTCAAAAACCTTACTGTTAATATTTATATTCGCGCCTCCAACGTCTCCATTTTGGTTATTAGAAAAAGCCTTACTTACTCCTAAATTCTGTATAATATCTGTAGGAAATAAGTCTAAAGAAATATTTTTATATCTAGGATCGTTTGACGGTAACGGAAGATTATTTAAGGTTGTGCTATTATATCTGTCACCAAGTCCTCTAACATATACCTTATTAGATCCTTCTTGTTTTGCTACTCCTGATATTTTGGCGGCTGCGGCTGTCGCATCACTCACTCCTTTTCGCGAAAGCTCTTCTGCCCCAATTTTTTGTTCAATTTGAACAGCATTTTTCTGCTCTATCAAAAGAGCTTCTTCGCGTTCGCGGTTGGTAACTACTTTTATCACAACTTCTTCTAATGCTGCTGCTGTAGCTCCCATAGTAGCATCTACCACCGCTACTTTATCTGCTTCTACTACTACATTAGGTATTTCTACCGTTTGATATCCTGTAAAGCTAAACTGTAGCGTATATGTCCCTACAGGAACTCCCGTAATCTCATATAATCCATCAAAATCTGTAGACGCTCCTTTGGCAGTACCTCCTACAATCACATTAGCAAAAGGAAGAGGTTGATTGTTTGATTCTTTATCTAATAATTTTCCGGCAATAGTCCCGGTTTCTTGTGCAAAAATAGCCCCTACAAAAAATAGCGCTAGTACTGTAAATGTTTTTCTCATTATGTGTTTTCAAAATCTGATACAAATAAATACGGTTTTACAGTAATTGTCTTTACCCCACTATTATGCTTAGTTTAAGGGATTGTGATGTAGGGAAAATGAATAAAAAGGCGAAACCTGTAGGATTTTTAGGAGAATTTGCATCTAGATTTTTTATACTATAAATCACTAGCAAACTACTGATTTATAAGGTTTATTTACATCAATCGAGAGCCATTTATCTATACCATTTTTTGAGTCTCGAATATCGATAGTAATACAAAATCTGTTTTTTATAAATTATTAGAGAATTGTTATGAAGATGTTAAACCAGATAAATTCATAGAATCTGTCTTAACAATAAGATAAAATACGGTAACAAAATATAAGATTCCTAGATGAGTTTTCTTTACGTTTTTTATCTTCTAATTTGATTATTAATATTTTACAAACGACCTATTCTGAAATAAGCTAAAAAAAAGAAGCCTGGCGATTAGCCAAGCTTCTACAATTCAAATACTTAAAATATGGGATATTATATTATTGACGAGTCCAATCTGATGTCCAGGTATCACTCTCTTGTAATGCTCCTGCATAGTTAGCAGCGTCAAAAAATGCTCCTAGTGTAGAAGGATCAAAATTATCTACACCATCTACAGCAGTAGTATACGAATAAGTCCCTCTGAAACCAGTAATTTCAAAACCAGTTGGTATAGCAGTACCTGCACTATTAAAAGGAGCACCAGAACCATCTACAGTAAAATTATTAAACGTTGCAAAATCTGCGAGATCAACAGTTGCACCACCATGATCTAAATCAAATGACTTTGCATTATCAATGATAGAATTTCTAACAATTACCTCATTATTATTAAGGTTGATTAATGTTTGATCATCGTCTACTTCAATCCCTTTTCCTGGGAATGCTTTAATTATAGCATTGTACAACGTTACTTTGGTTCCTGCTCTAAATTCAATTCCTTTATTTTCTCCATCACCATCTTCTGCACCGATTAGTGTGATATTAGATAAGGTAGGATTAGAGAATGGTGCTGCATCTGGTGTAGAAGATAAATTATCTGCTTCGATTCCTTTATCTCCAGCTGCAGAAGTTTGCTGTGCGATCCAGAATTGTCCATTTCCGATCCATCCATCTGTCCAGTCAAAAGAATCATCCCCAGCACCAGTTACAATAGCATACTTTAAGTTTACAGTTCCGCCAAAAAACTCTATTCCGTCATCATTTCCGTTAAAAGCCTGGATGTATTCTAAAGTAGTTCCATTACCAACACCGTATAATGACAGTCCGTTATATTCTGCATCATCATTAATTTTTCCTCCTGTATATTCTAAACGTACATAACGTAATATCCCTGAGTTATCTGCTGGATCGGTTCCTCCATAGGTAAGATTTGCAACTTCTGTAGTTGCTGTAGTACCTCTATTGATAGGAGCTTTACCTGCTAATAATAATCCTCCCCAATCTCCTGGATTAGGAGTAGATTTATTAGAAGTAAACACTATAGGTTGTGCTGCAGTACCTTCTGCGATAATTTTTGCTCCTTGCTCGATAGCTAAATATGAGAACACTCCTCCTACATCACCTGCAATAATTTTTGTACCTGCTTCGATCGTTAATGTAACTCCATCTACCACCGATACACCTCCTCTTAGCTCGTATACCTCACTAGATTTTAATGTAACATTTTGTGTAATCTGACCCTCTAATATTTCGGTTCCAGAAGTATCACCACCAGAACCTCCCTGGTTGATTGTGATATCTCCGATATTATCTTCCTGTATGGTACAAGCACTAAATAAAACTGCTGTTCCGATTACTATTCCCGTAAGTAAATTTTTAGTTTTCATTTTATATAATGATTAATTTTAGTTGTGTTTTCTGTTTATAATTAAAGTTTAAAAGTAACCCCAAGGCTAAAGTTGATTCCGTTATCAAATTTATAGGTGGTAAACTCCTGACCTAAGTCTTCCTGATCCTGGTATCGTTCTATAGATGGATTTAATAAGTTTTTAGCTTTAAGGCTTATTTCAACATGCTTTCCGATCTCATCTTTGAAATTAAAGTTTAGTACTCCAAATCCTTTTTCGAAAATATCTCCTACCCCGTTTCCACCGGCAGAATACACACGATCTCCAAAAATGTTAAAATCTAAAGCTGAAGTAATTTTGTGATTACCAAATTCTTTGGCATATACTACATCTGCATTAACAAGAAAAGGAGAAGCTCCTTGTAATTGTCTTTCTATATTAGTTGGTGCAATATTAGAACCATTAAAAGTTGTAATCGTTGGGTCAATTTCTACCTTTGTATACATTATTGTGGTATTAACACCAAAGTTTAGGTTGTTCCAAACTGTTTCTTCTGTCTTAAAGAGATTACCCAGATTCTTTCTATATTCTAATTCTGCTCCAAAAATGATTGCATTATCAGAATTGATAAATGTGTTTACATTTGAAGCTGATGCTACAAACACTTTTTCGATTGGGTTTTCGATATATTTCCCAAATAGTGTAGCTGCTACTAATTCACCAGTCTGCTCAGGAAAATGTTCCCATTTGATATCAACATTATAATTATCAGAATTACTAAGAATAGTATTTCCCAGAGTAGCTTCGGTAACATCTTCATCTAAGAAAGGTGCTATTTCTGTAAATTTTGGTAATGTAACCGTTTTACTAGCTGCAAAACGAAGGTTTGACTTTTCGTTTAACTCATATTTCAAACTTATACTAGGGAGAATAAAAGTTTCGTCTATCTTTTGTGTTTTGAAAGGAGATGTTTCTAAATCTTGTTGTTCTCTATAGAATACATTTTGTTCAAACAATTCTGCACGAATACCTCCATTGAAGGTTAGTTTCTCTGTTAACGCATATTGCAAATTTGCATACCCTGCAATGGTTGATAAATCTGCCTCATAAATTCTTGTTGGATTAAGGTTTTCTAAAACGATGTATTCTCCGTTAAGAAAATTGGTTTCATTTAATAATGCATCTGGATTATTAAAATCTACATTTTGATTTACCAGGCTATTAAGATTATAGTTTAACTGATTAGATTCAAAATCTCTATCTTTTGATCTTCCTGCTACTCCAAAAGTTAATTTATTTTTAAAGTTATCATCTTCATCTTTTCCGAAATTAATATCAAAATCAATTTTTCCAGAATAATCATTTTCATTCAATTCCTGATAAAAACGTTGGTTATTTGCTAAATCCGGACTTGTACGGTTTCCTAAAACAAGGTTTCCGTTTTGTAATTCTGTAAACACCAATTGACGTCTGTCTGGTATTAAGCCCTTTGCTTTGTTATATGCAAATCCCCAATTTAACTGATACTTTCTTTCGTTAAATCTATGTTCTCCGGTAAGTTGTTGTGTAAACAGATTATTTTGTTCGTAGGTTCCTCTTCTTAAACGAATACCTACATCTGTATCTTCACTACTTACACCATCTGTAAATTCTCTAAGCTCATCTTCGGTATCATTAACAAATAAAGTAGTAGCAAGAATCTTATTGTTACTGTTCCATCGGTATCCTATACTTCCTAATATTGTGGTATTCGTAAAATACTCATATCGATCTACATTTTTAAAATTCCCTATTCCGGTAATACTTTCTCCCTGAGAGTTAAAAGCAGCCTGATTACCTCCCAAAGCAGTTCTATGGCTTTGATCAAATGATGCGGTAACCAATACATCTAACTTCTGATCTTCTGCAACTGTAAAGGTTTTACCACCGGTTATACTCATACCTCCATCGGGAGCATTAAATCTTTTTACCGGATTAAAGGAAGTATCAAAAGGATAGTAATCTATTTCTGTACTATTATAATTGTAATTCGGAATATCTAAGAAAACAGGAACTCTTCTAGATCCATCATCTAATCCCCATTCATCGTATTGCCCACCATTAAGTAAGAAAAAATCATTACTAACAGCATTAGAATTTACTCCCGAACTAAAACCAACTTCTAAAAAACCTTTTCCGGGACGATCTTTGGTATCGATATTTACACTTGCTCCAGCAAAATCACCATAAATATTAGGAGAATATGTTTTATAGATTCCTAAATTCTCAACTATATCGGTCGGAAAAATCCCAAGATCAATAAGTTTTAACTTTGGATTTAATGACGGAATAGGCAGTCCATTTAAATAGGCATTGTTATAACGATCTCCTAATCCACGAACATATAGTTTATCACTCTGTCTAGAAATACCAGTTGCTTTAGTTAAACCTGTAGCAACATCACTTACTCCTTTTTTAGAAAGTTCTTGCGCTCCTATCTTTTGTTGAATAGTCACCGCATTTTTTTGTTCTAATAAAATAGCTGCTTCAGATTCCTTTTTAGTAGTAGTTTTAATTACAACCTCATCTAGTGCAGCTGCACTTGCTGCCATTGCAGTATTAACAGTAGTAGCTTCATTTGACTTTACGATTACATCTTTAATGTCTAAAGTTTCATATCCTACAAAACTAAACTCTAGTACATATGTCCCTGGTTCTACGTTTTCAATAGTATATAAACCATCAAAATCTGTAGTCGTTCCTTTTGTTGTTCCTTTAATTAATACATTAGCAAAAGGTAAAGGTTGATTATTAGATTCCTTGTCTAATAATGTTCCGGTAATCGAACCGGTTTCTTGCGCGAAGAGTATTCCTACAAAAAATAACGCAAAAAGTGTAACAATTTTTCTCATTTAACTTGTTCTGAAATTCCCGGCAAAGAACGACAGGTAGTGTTAAATGTGTGTTATTCAAAAATTAATTATGTGTCATATTAATGTTAGGTAAATGTTATCATCCCATGTTTATAGCATGTTTTCTTAACATTAATAATTTGTTAGAGGTAACTGTAAAGGATTGAGAATAAAAAAACAATGAGAATTTCTCTCTTCGACAAAAACTTACTTAATTGTTAAGAAAAGCCTCTGTTATATAGGGAATGTAAAAAAATATTAAAAATTTCCTAAGAGTAAAAAGTCAAATTGTAGAAGTAGTGTTGTTATTTTTTGAAGATTTTACCTACAAAAAAGACTTCCAAATTGGAAGTCTTTTTTGTGTATTTTTTGTAGTAAAATCTAGTTTTTATAATTCACAACTACATTGTCTTTACCCGACCAAGTTGTTACATCAGCGATTTGATTTTTATCATAATTTACTTCTGATAACTTATCTGCATTCCAGAAAAACCATTTTCCTGTTTTTACTCCATTATCATATTGCCCCATGGCAATTTTCTTTCCAGTAGCATCATATGATTTCCACTCTCCATGAAGCTTACCTTCTTTATTATAGAAACCTTGTTGTCTTACTGTTCCATCTTCAAAATAAAATGTACCTTTAATCTGATCTCCTTGCTTTTCAAAAGTAGGTTTTACATCCTGAGCCATTACAGTCGCCGAAAATAAAATGGCCATTGCTACTATTATCTTTTTCATGATTTTAAATGTTTTATTATTATTTGGGATGTCGACTTATATTATAAAAGTAATATTTATTTTACATTTAAACAACATTTCGGTAACATTAAATTAACATTAATCCCGTAATATACTTATTTTCATTTGTTTAGCTTGCTAAAAAACTCTCCTTTGTAATATTTAAAATTATCAATCCAGTCTTATTTTTATTATCATGACCAGTATTATATTTATACTTTTGATGACGTTAAATTATTCTGTGTCATTTTATAGGTTTATTATATTTAAATGAATAACAAGAAAAGACTTATTGAGGTTGCTATTGTTTTTTTTAAACTAGGTTGTTTTGCTTTTGGTGGTCCGGCAGCACATATTGCCATGATGGAAAATGAAGTAGTAGATAAAAGAAAATGGATGGATAAACAACATTTTCTGGATCTTATCGGAGCCACTAATCTAATTCCTGGTCCCAATTCTACCGAAATGACCATGCATTGTGGGCATGAGCGTGCAGGAACTGCTGGTCTATTTGTTGCCGGAGCCTGTTTTGTTTTTCCCGCAGTAGTTATTACAGGAGTGTTGGCCTGGTTTTATACTTCTTATGGAAAGCTACCCGAGGTAACTCCTTTTATTTTTGGTATCAAACCCGCCGTACTTGCTATTATTTTATCGGCAATTCTAAAATTAGGAAAAAAAGCATTAAAAAACTGGGAACTAGGTATAATTGGAGTTTTAGTACTAATTATTAGTTTATTGGGAGTAAATGAAGTTATTGCATTATTAAGCGCAGGTCTTTTTGGAGCACTATATTTTTATTCTAAATCTAAACTAAATACCTCACCCAAATCCATTGCCCCATTCTTCATATTTAAAATTTCTACATTTACTTTTATTAAACTTTCTTCTATAAAAGTTCTTTGGACATTTTTTAAAGTTGGTGCTATATTATATGGTAGTGGTTATGTTTTATTTGCATATCTAGATGCAGAATTAGTTACAAAAGGCTGGTTAACCAGATCAGAATTGATAGATGCCATTGCAGTTGGTCAATTTACACCAGGTCCTGTTTTATCTACCGCAACCTTTATTGGTTATCAATTAGCTGGATTTTGGGGAGCCATAGCAGCTACACTAGGAATCTTTCTTCCTTCTTTTCTTTTTGTATTACTTCTTAATCCATTAGTACCCAAAATGAGAAAATCCAAAATACTTAGCTATTTTCTCGACACTGTCAATATTGCTGCAGTTTCTATCATGTTATCGGTATTGTTTACAATGTCTTTAGATACCTTAATCGACTGGAAAGCAATACTTATTGCTTTGATAGGTGTTATTATGATTTTTGGGTTTAAGAAAGTAAATCCCATGTGGATTGTACTTGGAGGATCACTTTTGGGGTACGTGTTAAGTCTTATATAGAGCCACTTTTAACGATAGCTTAAAGTTTTGGTAACATAAAAACTCGCCAAATAAAATATTTTTGGCGAGTCGTAAGACGACATTTGTAGTTTCAAAAAATCATATTAGTTTTTGTCGACTTAGATTTTTGAAATACAGGGCTAACCGAAAACGGTTAGCCTTTTTCGTTTTTGCATAAATACTTAAAAAAAACATTTTAATATAATCATTATAAAACATTAAGTTAACATTAACTTAACATTGGTACAGGTTCTTTGCAAGCGACAAAAACTAGTATCGATTATGAAATTAAAGAATACACTAACAGCGTTAGTTCTATTTACGCTTTGTTTTGTAAATGCTCAAGAAACTACTGAGACCAAATTTGGAAAAGGAATCTTAAATGTCGTTGCCAAAGATAGCTCGTGGAGCATGAAATTTGCAACCAGATTTCAATTACTTTCTACTACCGGTTGGGATATTAACGATAATAATTATAGCAAGCCAGAAACCAACTTCCTCGTAAGAAGAGCACGTTTAAAATTTAGCGGTTTTGCTTATAGCCCAAAAATTAAATATAAAATAGAATTGGGGGTATCTAATAGAGATATTTCTGGAGCTTCAGAATTCACTAGCAATGCTCCACGTTATATTCTAGATGCCGTTATAAAGTGGAATTTCTATAAAAACTTTACACTTTGGGCCGGACAAACAAAATTGCCAGGGAACGTAGAACGTGTTATTTCTTCGGCAAACTTGCAATTAGTAGATCGTTCTAGGTTAAATAGTCGTTTTAATATAGATCGTGATTTAGGAATACAGTTAAGACATCATTTTAAATTATCAGATAAATTCATCATTAGAGAAATTTTTGCAGTTTCCCAGGGAGAAGGAAGAAATATTACCAGTGGAAATTTAGGCGGTCATCAATATACAGGAAGGCTAGAATTGTTACCTTTTGGCAAATTTAAAAGTAAAGGAGATTATAAAGGAGGAGATCTTAAGAGAGAACAAACTCCTAAATTAATGCTGGCAGCTACTTATGACCTTAATGCCGATGCTGTAAAAAACAGAAGTAATCAAGGATCTTATATGCAAACCAGTACTGGTTTTTACGAGACTAATATCTCTACCATATTTGTAGATGCTATGTTTAAGTACAAAGGGTTTTCTTTTATGGGAGAGTTTGCCGATAGAGAAGCTGATGAAGCAATTGCAGTAGAAGAAGATGGAACACCAACTGGAGATATAGTTCAGGTTGGTAATGCGATAAATCTTCAAGCTGGATATTTGTTTAAAAGTAATTGGGAAATAGCAGGACGCTATACCAATCTTAATTATGATGCAATTGTTGGAAAAAATCTTGAAGAACAATATACCCTTGGGGTATCAAAATATGTAGCTGGTCATAACTTAAAAGTTCAATCCGATATAAGTTATACCACTGAAGATGGTAATGGTAGTGGGTTAATGTATAGATTACAATTTGATATACATTTCTAAATCACAAGCTAATACATAACAGTTTGGTAACATTAAGCTGAGAATTGATTATAATATTTGCACCTTAAACAAAAAGTATGGATAATATTTATTTATTAATGGTAGTCGCGCTAGCAATATTAGCGGTTGCCGACCTTATTGTGGGAGTTAGTAATGATGCTGTTAACTTCTTAAATTCTGCTATTGGTTCTAAAGCAGTTTCTTTTAGAACAATAATGATTGTTGCCAGTATTGGTATTGCAGCTGGAGCCGTTTTCTCTAGTGGATTAATGGAAGTAGCGAGAAAAGGAATTTTTAATCCTGGTGAATTTTATTTTGATGAAATCATGATCATTTTTATGGCAGTTATGATTACCGACATTCTCCTTCTCGATTTTTTTAACACGCTGGGGATGCCAACTTCGACAACGGTATCTATTGTATTTAATCTTTTGGGAGCAGCAGTATCTATTGCACTAATTAAAATTGGAGCGGATCAAGGGTTAGCTTTTTCTGATTTAGGAAATTACATTAACACCAAGACAGCAACAAAAATTATTAGTGGTATTTTGCTCTCGGTAGTGATAGCATTCTCGGTAGGTGCTATTGTACAATTTATAACTCGTTTATTACTATCCTATAATTTTGAAAAGAAAGCTAAATGGGTTGGTGCTTTATTCGGAGGAATTGCATTAACTGCATTATTGTATTTCATTTTCATGAAAGGAATTAAAGGAACCAATTACGCCAAAGCTATAGTTGATGTTGTATATAATGGAGGTCCTGAAGGGCTATTAGATTGGGCCAATACTTATTTTGGTAGTACGTATGAAAATGTAAAGGAACTGGCAAAAGCTCAGAAAAACCTTTTCAAGATAGATGGTAATGCAGGAACAATCAAAATGACTTTAAGAGGATATTTAGAAACCTATGTATTTCAGATCGTAGCTGCCGGTTTTGTATTGTGGTCAGTATTATCTTACCTACTTATTAATTTCTTTAAAGTAAATATCTATAAGCTTATCATTATTGTAGGTACATTTGGATTAGCATTAGCTTTTTCGGGTAACGATTTGGTAAACTTTATTGGTGTACCTATAGCGGGCTGGCAATCTTATGAAGCCTGGGTAGCTTCTGGTATTCCTGCTACAGAGTTTTCTATGGATGTTTTAGCCAAAAAAGTAGACACTCCAACTTTACTACTATTTGGTTCAGGAATAATAATGGTACTTACATTATGGTTTTCAAAAAAAGCTCGATACGTTGCCGATACCGAAATTAACCTTTCTAGAGAAGGAGAAGCCAAAGAACGTTTTAAACCAAATTTTCTATCAAGAGGTGTTGTAAGAAGTACCGTTTTGATATCTCAGGGACTAGGTATTATTACACCAAAACCTGCAATGGAGTTTATAGAAAAAAGATTTACTAAACCCGTTATAGACTTACCAAAGAATAAAAGCTACGAAATGCCTGCATTTGATATGGTAAGAGCTGCAGTAAATCTTATGGTTGCCGGAGTCTTAATTTCTATTGCAACTTCTATGGGATTACCACTTTCTACAACCTATGTTACTTTTATGGTTGCAATGGGTACCTCATTAGCAGATAGAGCTTGGGGAACAGAGAGTGCAGTATATCGTGTAGCAGGAGTGCTTAACGTAATTGGCGGATGGTTCTTTACCGCTATAAGTGCATTTGTCGCAGCTGCAACAGTAGCGTTTTTGATTAATCTTGGTGGCCCTATAATGGTTGCAGTATTATTACTTATTGCTGTATTGCTTTTGGTAAGAAACACTATTAATTATAGAAAGAGAGTTAAAGCAGAGAAAGCAGAAGATAGTCTTAAAAATTCTGAGAGCAGCTCTGTTCAAGGAGTTATCGAAGAAAGTGCAGATAATATCAAATCCTTTGTAAACAGAGGAAATAAAATTTACACAAGCACAATAGAAAGCCTTGTGAAATATGATTTAATCGCCTTAAAGAAAAGTAAAAAAGGAATTGCTAAACTAGATGAGGAAGTTGAAGAGCTAAGAGACAATATTTTTTACTTTATCAAGAATCTGGATGAGTCTAGTGTAGGTGCCAGTAATTTTTATATTAATATTTTAGGGTATCTACAAGATATGTCTCAGTCTTTAGAATATATCACTAAAGCAAGTCACAAACATGTAAACAACAATCATAAAAAACTTCGATTTAATCAGATTAAAGATTTAAAAGAAATCGAAGAACAATTAAATGAGTTGTTCGGGCAAATCAAAAAAGCATTTAGTGATAGAGACTTTGATCATATTGATACCATTATTAATGAAAAACAAGAACTCTTTAATAAGGTAAATCAAAAAATTGATAAACAAGTTGCTAGAACGAGAACTGAAGAAAATAGCCCAAAAAACACCACCTTGTATTTTGGATTACTATTAGAAACCAAAGATCTTATTACCGCAACAATGAACTTGTTAGAGACCTATAGAGAACACAAATAGTAGATCTCACCACTAATAAAAATTGTAAAAAAGGCTAAATATATTGATGTTTAGCCTTTTTTATTTTTAACTTCACTATATGAATTTGGCACAAAAAACCATCACGTTAAGCAAATGTTATCTACTCACACAACTAATGTTAGCTTATCGTTACCAAATCTATATAAATATGTATACTTCGTATTAAGTGGTATATTTATCCAATGTTATGTAATGCTATACTATAATGAACAAAAAAGATATTACGATACTATTAGTTGATGATGAACCCGATATTTTAGAAATTGTTGGGTATAACCTTACTGCAGAAGGATATACAGTAATAACTGCAGAAAATGGTGTTGAAGCTGTAAAAGCTGCAAAAAAGAAAAAACCACATCTAATTATTCTTGATGTAATGATGCCAGAGATGGATGGTATAGAAGCCTGTGAGCATATAAGAAAATTACCAGACTTGCAAAATACAATCATCACCTTCCTTACAGCACGTGGCGAAGACTATTCTCAAGTTGCTGGTTTTGATGCCGGAGCAGATGATTATATCACAAAACCCATTCGCCCAAAAGTTTTAGTAAGTAAAGTAAAAGCGCTATTAAGAAGACTTAAAGAAGAAGAGTCTTCAGACAATGTTGTTAAAATAGGAAATTTGGTCATTAACAGAGATGAATACAAAATTGTTAAAGACAAAAAAGAAATTGTATTACCAAGAAAAGAATTCGAATTACTATCTTTATTGGCCTCTAAGCCTGGCAAGGTTTTTAAGCGAGAAGATATTCTTGATAAGGTTTGGGGTAATGAGGTCATTGTAGGCGGTCGTACAATTGATGTGCACATTAGAAAATTAAGAGAGAAAATCGGCGATAATAGTTTTAAAACTATTAAAGGAGTAGGATATAAGTTTGTAGTTTAATGGCAGAAAACTTTAAAAAGTCGTATAGATTTGCATATCTATCTTCTTTATATATAACCATATTATTAACGCTCGCATTGAGCGTTTTTTTATACATTCAATCACTGTTTAATCCATTTATTATAATTGGTTTTATAGTGCTTTGTTATCTAATTTGTTTTCTCATTATTCAGTACAGGGTAGAAAAGTTTATTTATCGTAGAGTACGTAAAATCTATGATGATATCGAAATGCTGGAAGTAGATTCTATCGGAGAAGGCCCTGTAACTACAGATATGAGAACTCTTATCAAAGAAGTTGAAAAGTTTGCCCAACAACGAAAAACAGAGATCGAAACTCTAAAAATTAGAGAAGCTTATCGTAAAGAATTTATGGGTAACGTTTCTCATGAGCTAAAAACACCCTTATTTACTGTTCAGGGGTATATTCTTACCCTCCTCGATGGCGCAATGGATGATCCCGAAATTCTTGACAAATATTTAAATCGTGCAAACAAAGGAGTTGAACGCTTGATTTATATTGTAAATGATCTGGATATGATTACCAAACTTGAAGTAGGTGATCTTAATCTTAATTATACCAATTTTGACATTGTAGAATTAGTACAAAGTGTGTTTGATTTATATGAAATGAAAGCTGCAAAAAAGAACATTGCTCTTACGTTTGATATGAATTATGAAGAACCTATACTCGTACATGCCGATAAAGAACGTATACAACAAGTACTTTCTAATTTGATTGTAAATTCAATAAAATACGGAAAAGAAGATGGCACTACAGAAATAAGCATCGAAGATTTAATCCGTAATAAAACCATTGTTAGAATTACAGATAATGGTGAAGGAATTGCGCAAGCCCATATTCCACGATTGTTTGAGCGTTTTTATCGTGTAGACAAAAGTGGATCGCGTAAAGAAGGTGGATCTGGTCTTGGGCTAGCTATTGTAAAACACATTATCGAGGCACATCATGAGCGCATTTATGTAGAAAGTGATTATCGAGTGGGAAGCGAATTTTCATTTACTTTGGAAAAAGTGAAAAAGTTCCCTATAGTCAATATCGGTACTAAAACTACTTAACCCTCTGTATGCATTTAAATCCCTTAGTTTTGTTAATGTAAACTCGTTCTGATTACAACTAGGAACTAGCTTATTAACCGTTAAACGCTCTGCAAGATATTCTTGCTCAAACTGTCCGGGAGTTGGTATAAAGAAAGCTTTTTTCTTCAATTTTGCAAGATCCATTACTGTTGTATATCCAGATCTTGAAATAATCAGGTTACTACTATTAATAGTATCTTCCAGATCTTTTCCAGTTAAATAATTATGAATAGTAATATTATTTTTCACATACGTCTGTTGGGTTTCTTCAATAAGTCCACGTACAAATACAATCCTCTTATCACTTTGTTCAAATTCATAAAACAGCTTTTGCTCTAATAGCGTACGTTGTGGTTCTGGGCCAGAAAGCAATACCATAATATCATATTTTTTAGGCACAATTTGATACTCAAATCTACTTAACGGCCCAAGATAAGTCACAGGAATATTGTTTCTCTTAGGATGCCCTAACTCACCACTAAGATTAGGATCATCTGCCATATCAGGAACCCAACACACATCAAATTTTTTAATATACTTATTATGTAGTTTAGTACTAATAGAAGTAGTTTTTCCGCTTAATACAGTAAGTTGATGCGTAATAAATACCGAAGGAATACTCTTATGTCGTACTCCCATTCTGTTATCAGAGATAATACCACAAAAATTTTCCTCTTCAATGATTTTTTTTATTGCCTTTTTTTCAGCACTAATTGCATGAGCAATTTTAGGACTGTTTAACAACATCTTTAATTTGAAATTACTCCCTTTTTTAGAATACTCTATATTATAAGAAGGGAGTTCTTTGGTAAGTAGCATAGGGAACTCCTTCTTTAATAGTGATAAGGCAACCCCATCAGAAGCAATAACAGGCTCTAAACCTTCTGCTAGTAATGCATTGATAATAGGAATACATCGGGTTGCATGACCTAGTCCCCAATTAAGAGGAGCAACAAGTACTTTTTTATTCAAACGTTCTAGTATTTAAGTTGTTATAGTAACTATCAATTTGATTCTTAATAATAAAAGTAATCCTATTTTCTTATGCATATATTTCCTTAATTTTACCAAAAAATTATCTTAAGTGAAATTTTATATTCAAAAACAAGAATGTATTGATTATTTAATTGAATCTGAATGATAACAAATACAGATATTCTATATAAAAAATTACATCAACCGTATTGAAAAAGACAATATCGAAAAGAGTTAGTGTAACACAAATCGAATTTAAAAGACAAGTAAGTAAAGAAATTAAGAGGATCAGTGGGTAGTAAGAATAAATTAAAACGATTTAACGAAAACAAAACCTTTCATAATGTAGTAGAACCTACTAGAGAGGATGTAATCAATAATACATTAGGATATAAAGGAAAATGGAATGATAATTTTTTCAAAAACCAAAATCCAATCGTTCTAGAGTTAGGTTGTGGTAAAGGAGAGTATACCGTAGGGCTAGCAGAAAAATATCCTGATAAAAATTTTATTGGTATTGATATTAAAGGGGCACGTTTTTGGCGAGGAGCGAAAACCGCAATAGAAAATGAGATGTCTAACGTAGGGTTTATAAGAACTCAAATAGAATTAATCGATCATATTTTTGAAAAACAAGAGATTGATGAAATATGGATTACCTTCCCAGATCCACAGATCAAATA
Organism: Aquimarina sp. EL_43; assembly: GCF_943422735.1. Classification (NCBI taxonomy): domain Bacteria; kingdom Pseudomonadati; phylum Bacteroidota; class Flavobacteriia; order Flavobacteriales; family Flavobacteriaceae; genus Aquimarina; species Aquimarina sp. EL_43. The sequence goes on from NZ_CALSBR010000001.1 coordinate 1,215,801, forward strand.
TAAACGTACAAAACATCGATTAACCAATCATGATTTTTTACAACGTTATAAAAAAATCCTAAAACCAAACGGCATTGTACATCTTAAAACAGATAGCGAATTTATGCATGGATACACATTAGGACTATTGCATGGCGAAGGGCATAATGTACTCTATTCTAATCATAATGTGTATCACAATGAAGGGTCTCCAGAAGTTGTAACTTCGATTCAAACTTTTTATGAAAAACAATATTTAGAACAAAATAAACCTATAACTTACATCCAATTTAAGATCACGTAATTACCTCATTAATTTTGGAAACTACCAAACTATTTTTAGTTACATTTTTTGCATCACTAGTTGGAGTAATTCCTCCTGGATTGGTAAATATGACAGTAGCCAGAACTTGCCTAGAGAGAGGTAAAAATAATGGAATTTTAGTTGCAATTGGTGCATCAATAGTTGTAATATTTCAGGCATTAATAGCAATTCTTTTGGCCAAGTATATTTTCTTCAATCCATATGTTAGAAATATATTACTTCGTACAGGAGCAGTGATCTTTTTTTTCATGGCTATCTATTTTTTTGCAAAAGCAAAACAAAAAAGCACAAAAATAAAAGTATATCGAAATAATGACACCAGAAGCTTTTTTAAAGGTGTTATGATGTCTGCAATTAATGTATTACCCATACCCTATTTCTGTGCTATTGCCGCAGGAATGAGTGTTAGTGGAAAAATAGAATACGATACCCTGCGAATTACTGCTTTTATCATAGCGGCTGGAGCAGGAACCTTTGTAACCCTCTATTTTTATGTATTTTCTTTCCTTAAAATCGAAAAGAAAACTGCATCTATTGCCAAATACTCTAATTATTTTATGGGAATATTAATGTTGATTCTAGTAGTGATAACCTTAGCAAGAATTATATATACATGGGAGTAAAGAAAAATGATATAGATACCGGATCAGAATCTGACACAAATTTTTTTGAAAGAGTATATGAAGTTGCCAAACTTATTCCATACGGTAGAGTCACTTCTTATGGAGCTATCGCAAAATGTTTGGGTGCAGCACGTAGTGCTCGAATGGTAGGTTGGGCTATGAATGCCTGCGGAGGCCGTGAAGATGTTCCTGCCCACCGTGTTGTAAATAGAAAAGGAATTCTTACCGGAAAACATCATTTTCAAGGCACTAATCTAATGCAACAGTTACTAGAAAATGAAGGTGTTGAAGTTGTAGATAACCAAATTATAGATTTCGAAAAACTGTTTTGGGACCCTATGAAAGAGTTATAATCCTTCTAATCTCCTAATTTTTCAAAAATTTACAAATATTAGGATATAATCAATAGCGATACTGCTATAAATCATTTCAATTTATAGGCTTTATAATCTTAACTTTTCGACCTATCTTTGTACTTAGGATCAATCTGAATTGATCAAATTAGTTAGAAAAAGAAATAATACTCATGAAGTTAGAGAAATCGGATATCTTAAAAGCATTAGAGACTATCACTGTGGCTGGCGAAGGTAAGAACATGGTAGAAAGTGGTGCTGTAAAAAATGTAATTACTTTTGGTGACGAGGTCATTGTAGATTTAGTTTTAACCACCCCAGCATTACATATTCGTAAACGTGCAGAAGTAGATGTAATGAAAGTTATTCATGAGAAAGTATATGAGAAAGCAAAGGTTAAAGTTAACCTCAAAGTCGAAGCGCCTGCTGCTCAACCACAAAACAACGAGATTAAAGGAAAACCTATCCCGGGAATTACTAATATTATTGCAGTAGCTTCTGGTAAAGGAGGTGTAGGTAAATCTACAGTAACCTCTAATCTTGCTGCAACTTTGGCCAAAATGGGATTTAAAGTTGGTGTATTAGATGCAGATATCTACGGCCCTTCTGTTCCTATAATGTTTGATGTAGAACGCGAACGACCTCTTTCTGTAAAAGAGGATGGAAAATCTAAAATGAAGCCCATAGAAAATTATGGAGTTAAGATTTTATCTATTGGATTTTTCACCCAACCAGATCAGGCGGTAGTTTGGAGAGGGCCAATGGCAGCAAAAGCATTAAATCAAATGATTTTTGATGCCGCATGGGGAGAGCTCGATTTTATGTTAATCGATTTACCACCTGGTACAGGAGATATACATTTGTCTATTATGCAGTCACTGCCAATAACGGGAGCAGTAGTAGTTAGTACTCCTCAAAATGTAGCATTAGCAGATGCCAGAAAAGGAGTAGCTATGTTTCAACAAGACAGTATTAATGTACCTGTCCTCGGGATTATAGAAAATATGGCATATTTTACACCAGAAGAGCTTCCTAACAATAAATATTATATCTTTGGTAAAGAAGGAGCTAAATACCTTGCAGAGGATCTCGATGTTCCATTTTTGGGAGAGATTCCATTAGTGCAAAGTATACGTGAAGCTGGAGATGCAGGTAGACCTGCAGCATTACAGACAGCAACACCAATAGAAAAAGCCTTTGAAGAATTGACAAAAAATGTGGTTCAGGAAGTAGTGAACAGAAATGATAATCTACCTCCAACCGAAGCAATTAAAATAACAACAATGGCAGGCTGTTCTGCTGTAAAAAAATAGAAAATGACTTCTGAAGAATTAAAAATTAATGTAGAAAAGGCCCTAGATGAAATAAGGCCGTTTTTGGAGAGTGATGGAGGAAATATTTCTTTAATTTCTATTGAAGATGATAAGATCGTTAAGGTTCAATTAGAAGGCGCATGTGTAGGGTGCAGTGTAAATCAAATGACTCTTAAATCTGGAGTAGAAATGACGATTAAAAAATATGCTCCTCAAATCGAATCGGTACTTAATATAGAATAAGTATATTACTTAATAATACAAAAACCCTATGTTTAAGGAGTTTACTCCTTAAACATAGGGTTTTTTTAGTCCAAAAAACGGGTGTAAAACAGGTATTCTTAAAATGATTAAATGATAGATCATCCAACTGCCTAAAAATGTACCAAAAATTAATACTGAGAACTTAGGTAAAAATCCCCAATCCAGATTCATAACATAATACCCTATCGCAATCATAATCGTTTGATGTAGAATATAAAAAGGATACACTGCACGGTTACAGTATGCTAATTTTTTACTCTTCCTATTTAAGAATTTTGCTCCATACCCAAATAGTACCAAAATCCAGGACCATAAATTAATTACTTTAACCAATGCTTCAGAGAAATGTACCAATGTACTATCCTCTAATTGTAACCATATCCATATTTGTGTACTAAATGTAATAACCCCTATAGTTAGTGCTTTAGATTTTATTCGATCTATACTATTCCAGAATTCTTTTCCAGATGCAATGAGAACAAATCCAAAGAAAAATAAAATGAAGCTATTTATAAAATTGAACCAATCATCGATCAAGGCGTGAGTGACAGGAAAAAAAGGTTCTAAAAATGCTTCCGTTAAATATAATGGAATAATAAAAAGATATAATCCATATTTTTTTTGCACATTTTTCCTGACCCAAATAATTAGTTTGGTCGGATTTTTTTTGATCCAGATAAATACTGGTGAAAGCACTAATGAAAATATCAAAAGATAAGGTAAAAACCAGAGGTGGTGCCAACTAAAATTTCCTTCTGGATATATTCCAGCATATGCTATGGTAGTAAAATATTCTACTAGCGAACCAGAAAACTGATGGTTTGCCATACGTTCAAAATATACCTGTGGAGGGACAATAAATAACATCCCAAAGAGTAATGGAATTGCCAGTCTTTTAATACGTTCTAGATTGAATTGCCATAAATTTCGAGAAGAAAGCGCATAATAAGTCCCCATACCCGATATCACAAATAAAATAGGCAAACGCCACTGATTTAAAAAAAGCATAGGCCAGCGAAGCCAATCATAAATTATGTTGTTTTTAATATGAAAGCCCCAAGGCACAAAAAACATTCCTACATGATAAAAAATCAATAATCCAAATACAATAACTCGTAACCAGTCGAGATCATATCGACGAATTTGTTTCTCCATAATACTTATAAAATTTGTTTTGCCAAAAGTGAAGTATTTTGCTTATAACCAGGTATTAAAAAAAGAGTATTGCGTCTAGAATTATAATTTTAGACACTTTTTACTGGTGTTTAATCTTAAGAAACAGATTTTTGAAATTTCACAAATGCTTTTGGAGACATTTCTACATGTTTTTTAAAAGCGTTATAGAATGTGGCCTTTGATTTAAAACCAACAGAATTACCAATAGCTTCAATGGTGAGATGATCATAATTTTTATCTAATAACCTTTTTTTCGATTCTTCAATTCGATATTGATTTATAAAATCATTAAAATTCAGATTCGTATTTGCATTTATAATTTGAGAAATATAATTAGAATTGGATCCTAAGCTTTTTGCCAAATCTTTTAATGAAGCTGTAGGCAACAAATAATATCCTTCGTCTTTGATATACGATTTTATTTCTTTTATAGAGTTTTGATCATTCTTAATTTTTGAAGTCTCATACTTGTCAGCTATCCACGAGTTTTCAAAGAATCTCGATTCTGAAAGTAGCACAAAAGTTGTAATTAAAATAAGTGAGGTAAGAAAGATAAAAATATAATGATCTCCTGCATCATCTTCAAAATTTAGAAATACTAAAAACACAAGGATAAATGTTGCCAAAAATCCAATAATCGTATTTCTAGAAAAATCATATTTATTAACTTTTATACTATTTGCATTTTTAGTTTTACTAGTATAAAAATGCCTTACTATAAGTCGTATAGATAGTATGATATAAATGATAAAACTGGATAATACGAGCCATCTAAATTCATCTTTTATCCATAGGTAAGAATAATTGATATTATCCGGAACAGGGACTCTTTGCATTTCTGAAAAATATGCTCCCAAATATGCATTAATCTTTACAGAAACAGGCTGTATATAATATGTTATCTGAGACAAAAAATATACTGCAGATGGCAAAACATGAATCCAATACTTCTTAAAAGTAATTGAATCTCGTTCGAGAAGTGCATAAATAAACAAATATATTGATGGTCCCAAAAGCAATACCAGTGGCTCGGTACTATCATTTACATGGGGTACATATTTTAACAGCCCTGTATAGCATAAAAAAACATCAATTGCAATAATAGATTGCAGCAATAAAGACCACCCATATATTCTAAAGGCAGTATTTTTTGAGGTTCTAAAAAGAATTACCAAACTTAGTAGTATTCCTAAAAACACACCTAAAAACATAAAATATGATACCGGATTATGGCGTATCGGGATTTTATCAATTATGTATTGAATACTTTGCATCAAATAAGATCATCTATTCTGTAATAAACTCAGTAAGTTTTTGAGGTCCTTCTAGAGGAACTCTAATGATTTTTAATGTCCCGTCTTCTGTTGTCGAAATTTGCCACTTCATCAAGGTGATACTCCCATTTTCGATTTCTATTCCTGTAATAGATCTGGGATGAACACAACTCCCATCATTAAACAGTGCTAGTTCTCCTGCTTCCGGAAATCTAGGTCGATGAGTATGACCTATAATCGTTAACAAATTCTTGTTATTAGCAATCCATTTTTTGATTCTACGTTCTATTCGTATCGTTTCTTTGTAGTTTTTTGCAGGACTGGTTGGGTCTGCAATTCCTACTACCTGAAGCGGTTTCCATAAAACTCGTACAAGAAATCTATTTATTCTCCAGCCTATATAATTCATAAAATCTGCCTGGTGACCATGAATCAGGAAAACTTCCTGCCCTGTATTCTTATGTTTCAACACAATAGCTTCATTATATTTTATATCAGGAAACAAAGGAACTTCTTTATCTGTATCTGTTTTTTGATCAAAATAAGAACTAAGATGCTTTTTAACATATTTTGGATCCCGATATACCATATCATGATTACCCCAAATCAAATTTAATCTATAGTCTTCGTGAAATAATTGTAATAACTCGTATATATCTTTATGTGCTCTAAATATGGTTTCGAAACTTAAATTCTCCCACAGTTCATCTCCATCACCTAATTCACAATAGGTAAATCCTTCGGTATAATAATGTTTCAAAGCATGGAAATAAATATTGCGATTATTAGCAAACTCATCTGCAAAACTATTATCTCCCCGATGACAATCACTAAAAAAGATGAACTTAGACGTATCATCAAACGGAATTACTTTGGCATTTTTATAAGCACGATCCAAACGGGATTGAGAAGACATACACTACGTTTTTAGTAAATATACAATACTATATATTTTATTTGTGCTCGACTACCTAAAAAACATATAGTATTTTAATATCTGTTTGTATTTGATTCTCGTTGTTATCTTTATGAGAGCTTAATAGAGCTATAAACTATTTTTCTATAAGTTGATCCAATTCTAGATAGTTTGTTTCGACATGTGCCGTTAGTTCATTAATTTGTAATCAAGAATAGTAGCTTTAAAATACTTCTGTTTCCCTTTTTTAAGATCCCAGATTGCAGTCATCGTATTCGGAATCAACAATCCATTATAATCTTCATATTCTCCTAATTCTCCAATAAAATCTTCCAATTCTGTATCTCGATATCTTTTGGTTTTAAAATGATCGATCATCCCATTTTGGTTAAATATAAAAAAGCCTTCAAGAGTATGATTCTCCTTTACGACAGTAGCCTTTATCGTTCTATAATCTATCGCCTCCCAGGAAATATCAGAGTTTAGAAAACCTATCGGAAACCAGATAAGTTCTCCCAAATACCGCCCCAATGAACTTTGATCTACTTTTTGACCCGAAAACAGAACTATATTTTTCAATCCCAATACACTCACTTTTACTTCACCTTTACCATTAGTATATTTATCTCTGATTAGCATAGGTAATGCTTTTGCTTTCCATATAAACCCAAAGTTGTTAGAAGACATGTATTGCGTAGCAAAAAATGGTAACCATTTTTTTTCTGGATTCGTTCTGATCTGTCCTTTTTGGGTGAAAATAGCATTGCAGTATTTTGATTTTCCTACAATTTTGACTTTGCTAAGGTAATTTTTCATTAGATCAGGAAAATCATCCAAGTCTTTCAGAGTAATTTTTGCATCTATTTCTCTATTTTTATCGAATAATAGTACTTTTTCTTTTTCTATAGAAGCATTAAACGATACTATCCCCACTATAGATATCACAGTTAACAGTATTAGTATACTTCCAATTATAATCAAAATCATTTATAATTGTTTTTTGCTAGTTGTAACCAGGTCTTAAGGTCTTCTCGGGTTCTATCGTACTTATTTTTTAATAGACTCAAAGAATTTGTAGAAAGTTGATAAGCAAGTTTTTTAGCATTATACTCTATTTTAGAACCTATCTGTTGACTCCACAGATTTTTCTGACGGCAATAATTTATAGAGTCATTAGTCATTTTAAGAGTTGCCGATTTAATTTCTTCTTCTTTATCTGCACAAGATATAAGAACAGTAGTAAAAAACATCCATAATACATGTTTAGACATATATACATATTTTTATCGAATTTCGTCGAAAAGACTGATTTTCGGAATGATATTTGTCATATTTAAAAAAGATGCTAGTCTTTATTTTAGCATAGAGATTAGATCAAAATACTAGCTCTAATGAAGCTCAGAAACTATGTGAATTTTATACTAATACAGAGTAGTATAGATCTAACAATTAAGAACCATAAAATATAAAAAAAATGCAAATCAATATTCAATTTGTGCAAATGCCAACTAGTGAAACTATGGAAGGTTATGTACATGAAAAACTAAATAAATTATTCAAAAAATATGACTGGATAATTAAATCGGATGTGTTTTTTAAAAAAGAAAATGACCCAAAAGGAAAAGGTAAAATCTGTGATGTAGAGTTAAGTTTACCAGGACCAAAACTATATGCTACATCTAATGAAAAAAATTTTGAATTTGCTTTTAAAGAAACGCTTAGTGATCTGGAAAGACAACTCAAAAAACGAAAACAAGAAATGAAGCCATACATCTAGGCGCTACATTTCTGAAATGGGATCAAAAATTTAACAGCCTAAAGTTCAAAAACTGATATTTGTCATATTTTATGAATGCTAATAGAGCTACTTTAGCTAATGGTTAACAAATGATTTCTTTAAATTTTTAGTTAAAAGAAATGGGGTTTGTTATAGAAATGTAACAAAGCCAGAACAAAGAAATTAACTCTATTTCTAGGCAAATAGTCCGTAAATTATATTTAGCAATAAATTAAATTGAACATTAGGAACTAGTATACCAATTAATAAAATTAATTTCTTTGAAGAAAACAGGTAGGTGCATACTTACCTGTTTTTGTTTTATATATACTTATCTTTAAAATTTATCGAAAAACAAATAAAACTTTTTCGATTATAACAAAAACAGGTAAGTGTCTGTTTTTTAATACAATTCAATTCTTCATTACAAGACAACCATAATTCTATTATGCTAAACACTTGATTTACAGACATAAAAATAAATTTTCAAATCGATTCAAATACAATATCAAGTGTCTATTGATCGTTAATTTCTACATATAAACACAAATTCAACTTAAATTTTACATTATGAAAACTAGTAAATTGTTAAGCCTGTCGGTTCTTACATTATCTGTATTACTATTTACCAATTGCCAAACAGAAGATGAATCTGTAACTACAGAAATTAATCAGGAATCTTCTAAATCAGAAGCTTCTGCAGAAGTTTATCCATTAACAGGAAATGAAAAAAAAGTTACCAAAATGTTTTTTGGTGAGGAAACAGAATTTAACGAAGTAGATAATAACCTTATCCTTGGTGATATGATATTATCTCCCGAACAGGTAGAAGAAACTAACATTTTAGAAAAAGGAGTGATCCGAAGAAATAGGCATTGGCCTAAATCAGGAAGCTATTACTACATTCATTATACCGTTGATAGTAATCTACCAAACAAAGGTCGTGTAACTAGCGCGATTAATCACTGGGAAAGTAAAACCAAAATACGATTCGTAAAAAGAACAAACCAAAGAGCTTATATTCGTTTTAGATCAGGATCAGGATGTTCTTCTTCTGTTGGAAGAACGGGGGGTAGACAAAATATCACCTTAGCTTCTGGTTGTTCTACTGGAAACACTATTCATGAAATTGGACATGCAATTGGTATGTATCATGAGCAACAACATCCTAAGCGTGATAACTATGTTACTGTTAATTTTAACAATATCCAAAGTGGTAAAGCTTCTAATTTTAATAAAAGATCTTCTTCTTCAGTGAGAACCTCAACGTTTGATATTGGATCTATCATGATGTATGGTTCTTATTTTTTTAGTAAAAATGGAAAGCCTACAATCGTAAGAAAAAACGGAAGTACTTTTAATGTACAACGTAGAGCATTAAGTAGTAGAGATCTAAGTGTTATAAAACGATACTATAAGTAAAAAGAATAATCATTAATTAGAAAAGGAGAGGAATATTAAATATTCCTCTCCTTTTTTTAATATTCTATTTTTAAACCAATTTGATGTAGTATCCTTAAATAGATTCTACTCACATTTTATACTACCCTGATCACAAAATAGTTTTTCTTACCACGTTGTAATAAAACAAACTGATCGTTGATCAAGTCATTATTAGATATCGAATAACTATCGCTAACCTTTTCTTTATTTACCGAGATAGAATTTTCTTTCAGTGCTCTTCTGGCTTCGCCATTCGATTTAAGAAATCCTGTGTGTTCTGCCAGAGCACCAATCATATCCATACCATTAGCGATCATATCTTTTGCAATCTCGGCTTGTGGCACTCCATCAAAAACATCTAAAAAAGTAGCTTCATCCAAACCTTTTAGATCTTCAGATGTAGATTTTCCGAAGAGAATTGCAGATGCTTTAATAGCGTTATCAAGATCTTCCTGAGAATGTACAATAACAGTAACCTCATCGGCTAGTTTCTTTTGTAAAATTCGCTGATGCGGAGCTTCTTTATGAGCAGCCACCAAGGTTTTTATTTCCACTTCGGTTAAAAACGTAAAAATCTTAATGTATTTTTCGGCATCTTCATCACTGGTATTTAACCAGTATTGGTAAAATTTATATGGTGATGTTCGCTTTGCATCCAACCATACATTTCCGCCTTCAGATTTACCAAATTTAGACCCGTCAGACTTCGTAATCAACGGGCAAGTTAAGGCATATCCTTTTCCGCCAGCTATTCTTCTGATCAGTTCGGTTCCTGTAGTAATATTACCCCACTGATCGCTACCTCCCATTTGCAAAGTACATGTATGTGCTCTATACAAATGTAAAAAGTCATATCCTTGCACCAGTTGGTATGTAAATTCTGTAAATGACATCCCTTCTGAAGATTCTGACGAAATTCGATTCTTAACAGAATCCTTGGCCATCATATAATTTACTGTTATATGCTTACCCACATCTCTAATAAACTCTAGAAATGAGAACTCTTTCATCCAATCGTAGTTATTGACCAATACAGCTGCATTGGGAGTATCGCTTTCAAAATCCAAAAATCTACTAAGTTGTGATTTTATAGCCTCCTGGTTATGGCGAAGTGTTTTTTCATCCAGTAGATTACGCTCTGCCGATTTCCCCGAAGGATCACCGATCATACCTGTAGCACCACCAACCAATGCAAAAGGCTTATGCCCTGCTCTCTGGTAATGTGCCAGCAACATGATAGGAACCAGGTTACCGATATGCAATGAATCTGCTGTAGGATCAAATCCCACATAGGCAGATCTCATTTGCTCCATTAGGTATTCTTCGGTACCAGGCATCGCATCGTGCAACATTCCTCTCCAACGTAATTCTTCTATAAAATTTGTAGTCATTGTACTATAATTCAATTAAGAGCGACAAAGATAAAAATATGGATAATATCCAGCTATGAATATGATAGAAATTGGATGGTATTGATTTATTGTTCTTACCAATTGTAAAACATCTTTTACACTAAAATATTCCTTCCTCTTTTCTCTTAAAAAATTCTTGGCTATAATTTAATTACACGTTTCTGACTTTTCACTGAAAACAGGGGGAATGCAGTCTACAAATAATAATAATTTTCATTTCTATTAATTAAAAATCAATTTATATCATGAAAAAACAAGCAAGTAATTCAAAAAAATTGAATCTTAAAAAATTAGAAATCACAAAATTAAATGGTCTACATACTATTTATGGAGGAGCACCAACTCTAGGAAAAAGTGATAATCAAACACCAACCACTACAGAAGAACCTGATCTTGCAACATGTAGATGTACTGATTACTGCGATTAAGAATATAAAAGGCCTCAATAAATTTTTTAAATATTGGGGTCTTTATTATTTAACCAAAAAATGTGCATTATTTGTTTACTTTAGTATCGTAGAATAATATACTATGATATTAGTTACAGGAGCAACAGGTTTAGTAGGAACACATCTACTGATTAGACTCATTCAGGAAAAACAACAAGTGCGTGCCTTATACAGAACCGAGGCCAAAAAAGAACATGCCAGAAAAGTGTTCTCCTCTTATTTCACAAGTGAGGAAAAACATTTGTTCAACACTATAGAATGGGTAAATACTGATATTAACAATATTCCTGTTCTAACTCAAGCTTTTGAAGGAATTACTCACGTATATCATTGCGCTGCCAAAATTAGCTTTAATCCATCTCACTATAAAAAATTAAGAAAAGCCAATATCCATGGTACTGCAAATATTGTAAACCTTTGTTTACTCAAAAAGGTAACTAAGCTCTGCTATGTAAGTTCAATTGCAACACTTGGAGAAAATTTATCCAGTTCTCATATTGATGAAAAAGCAGAATGGAATCCTGAAACTCCTAATTCTGTGTATTCAATTACCAAATATGGTGCAGAAATGGAAGTCTGGAGAGGAATACATGAAGGGCTTACCGCAGTAATTGTAAACCCTGGTATCATTATCGGTCCAGGTTTTTTTGATAATGGTAGTGGATATCTCTTTAAAAGAATTTATAAAGGAATGAAATATTATACTACCGGAACCACCGGTTATGTAGCTATAGGAGATGTTATCGATATTATGTATAAACTTACTACAGGTCCCTATAGCAATCAACGGTATATTCTGGTTGGTGAGAATTTAAGTTACAAAAGTGCTTTTGGCATGATTGCCCAGGCACTGCACAAACCATTACCTAAAAAGAGAATTTCTCCCTTTTTGATGAAAATTGCCTATTATGCGCAACGCGTTAGTCATATTTTGTTTAGAACAAACAGATCCATATTTAGATCATCTATACGAAGTGCATTTTCTACAAAATACTATGAAAACGACAAAATAAAAAAAGAGCTTATTTACAGTTTTACTCCGATTGAAAGAAGCATAAAAGAAACTGCTACTGTTTTTTTGAAGGAGGAGGGGTATTAGTCCTTTTTTTCTTAGCTTCTTCTATCTTGCCTTCGATTACATCTTCTGTAATAACAGGCAAATCTTTAAGATTAACTGTATCCTTACTTTTTGCAATAGAATCTTCAATTTTTTTAATAGAATCTTCTTCCTTTTTCAGCTTCTCGTATTTTGCTGTTTCTTTATCCAGATTAGCCTTTACACGAATAAAAATCGCTTCATATTTTTCTATCTGACCAGAATACCAGGCATTATTCTTGGCAAAAATAACACTATCTACACCATGTTTTTTCAGAATAAAATCTTCAGGATTAATACTTTTTTCCTCAAAGATTTTTCTGTTAGAGCTTTTTGCTGCTCTTACAAAAGCAATATCAGTTAGAATTTCGACCATACGGTCTTCTTCTATAAATGATTCTGGTTTAGGACTTTTATCTATACTCTGACAAGAAATAATAGTCAGAAAAGCTACAGTATATATTACATTTCTAATCATCTGTCAAAAGTTAGTCGTTGTGCGTGTCGCACATCATAGAATTTAAAGTTCTTATATACCAAACTTCCATTAACAAAAGTATGCGTAATCCTTGATCTAAAGGTTGTTCCTTCAAAAGGCGACCATCCACATTTATATGAAATATTATCTTTATTTACTGTCCAGGGAGCATTTATATCGACCAATACAGCATCTGCATAATACCCTTCTTTTATAAAACCTCTTTTCTCGATCTGAAACAATATCGCCGGATTATGACACATTTTTTCAACGATCTTTTCTAAGCTTATTTTATTCTGGTGGTAAAATTCTAACATAGCAGGAAGTGCATGCTGCACCAATGGCCCTCCAGATGGTGCTTTGGTATACACATTATCTTTTTCCTCTTTAGTATGTGGAGCATGATCTGTAGCAATTACATCTATTTTATCCTTTAGCAATGCTTTAAACAGAGCATCTCTGTCTTTTGCTGTTTTCACAGCAGGATTCCATTTAATCAATGTCCCTTTTTCTTCATAATCTGTATCAGAAAACCACAAGTGGTGAATACAAACTTCGGCTGTTATTTTCTTTTCCTTAAGCGGAATTTTATTGGTAAACAATTCTAATTCCTTTGCTGTCGAAAGATGAAAAACATGTAATCGCGCTCCCGTTTTTTTAGCCAGTGCTATTGCTTGTGATGAAGATAAATAACATGCTTCTTCACTCCTTATAATAGGATGAAATTTTACAGGAATATCATCACCATACTCTGCCTTATATTTTGCAGTATTATTCTTAATCGTTTCTTCATCTTCACAATGCACCGCGATTAACAAGTCTGTAGATGAGAATATTTTTTCTAATACTTCTGGATTATCGACCAGCATATTTCCTGTAGATGATCCCAGAAACAGTTTAAGAGCTGCCACTTTTTTAGGATCTACTTTTAGAATTTCTTCTAAGTTATCGTTTGTACCTCCAAACATAAAAGAATAATTCGCGTAGCTTGTTTTTGCAGCGATTTCAAACTTTTCTTCGAGTTTTTCTATTGTTGTTGTTTGCGGTACAGTATTAGGCATTTCTATAAAAGAAGTAATACCACCGGCTATAGCAGCCCTAGATTCAGTTTCTATAGTTGCTTTATGTGTTAATCCAGGTTCTCTAAAATGCACCTGATCATCAATAACCCCAGGTAATAAGTATTTACCTTCGGCATCAAAAATGTGCACATCTGGTGATTTTGCACTTATCTGCGGTGCAATTTCTTTAAAAATACCATTTTCTATATATACATCTCCATTAAAAATCTGCCCTTCATTCACGATGTTAGCATTTTTAATAAGCACATTATCCATAATCATATTTCGTAGCGATTAAATAAGCTGTTAAATTTCATTTTTATAACACCAAAAACAGCTTCAGAAATAATTCCTTTACTCATTTTTGATGTTCCCCTGGTTCTATCGGTAAAGATTACAGGGATTTCTTTTATTTTAAATTTTAATAAATACGCCTTAAACTTCATCTCTATTTGAAAGGCATATCCCACAAATCGAATTTTTTTAAGGTTTATTTTTTCTAATACCTCTCTTTTATAACAGACAAATCCTGCGGTTGTGTCATGAATATCCATTCCTGTTATAAATCGAACATATTTTGAAGCTCCCCAGGATAATAAAACTCTACTCATTGGCCAGTTCACTACATTTACCCCGGTCACATATCTAGACCCAATAGCAACCTGAGAAGATCCTTTGGCACAAGCATTATACAACCGTATAAGATCATTAGGATTATGAGAGAAATCTGCATCCATTTCAAAAATATACTCGTAAGATCGTTCTAGCGCCCATTCGAAACCAGTAATATATGCTGTACCTAAACCTAATTTCCCTGCTCGTTCTATTAAGAAAAGAGATTCTGGGTGTTCTAACTGTAACTCCTTTATCTTATCTGCAGTTCCATCTTGAGAATTATCATCTACAATAAGAATATGGAAATCACGCTGAAGCGAAAGCACATTTTTAATGATACGCTCCACATTTTCAATTTCATTATAGGTAGGGATTATAACTAAGGCATCCACCATCTAGGCTATTTTTCAGGCAAATATAACTAAATAATTACTAGTTATTTTCTTGTTTTTATGAGTTAATTGATCGTAATTTTGGTCCAAGAACAGAATATGGAATTTATTTTACGAGAAATAACATCAACAAATTGGCTTACTATCATAATCACAGTATGCCTGATGCTACTAGCTACAGCCAAAGGAGTGAATATGCTTCGCTTTACTGATTTCATGATGCTTTTTAGTAACAGTAAATATATTATATCCTATCAAAAGTTAAATAAGCTTTCTTCTTTATTTAATGCGATCTTACTATTGTTTCAGGTCGTTTCGGCATCCTTGTTTCTATATTTATGCTTTGGTGTATTCGAGTGGCAAGTGGTACCCAATCAAATTACATTGTATTTTAAGATTGCAATCATATATACCGTTATCGTTATTTGTAAATTACTTATAGAAAAAATAGTTGCAACTATTTTTTCTATTGATTCTATTATTGATGAATATTTATTTTACAAAGTATCATATCGTAATTTTATGGGAGTCATATTGTTACCTATTAATATTATATTTATTTATGCTTTACAACCCTCTAAAATTGTATTCATAATACTCCTAATTTTACTAATTATTCTCAATACAATCATGCTTGTTTCTTTTTATAAGAAAAACGAAAATATTATTTTGAACCACTTATTTTATTTTATTTTGTATCTTTGCGCACTTGAAATCGCACCCTATTTTATACTGTATAAGCTTATTAGTTAATTAGTAGGATCTTTACAAAAAAGAAAGAAAATATATGAAAGTGAAGACAATTTTGGTTTCACAGCCGGAACCTAAAGTGGAAAATTCACCTTATTTTGATTTAGAAGAAAAGGAAAAAGTAAAAATTGACTTTATCCCCTTCATTCATGTAGAGGGAGTTGACTCAAAAGAAGTAAGGTTACAAAAAGTAGATTTATCATTATATACTGCTATTATCCTTACTAGCCGTAACTCTGTTGATCATTTCTTTAGAATAGCAGACGAAATGCGTTATAAAGTACCTGACACACTTAAGTATTTTTGTCAAAGTGAAGCTGTAGCATATTATTTACAGAAGTATGTTGTATATCGAAAAAGAAAGATATATGTTGGAAAGCGTACGTTTCAGGAACTATCTCCTTTGATCAAGAAATATAAAAACGAGAAGTTTTTATTACCTTCTTCAGATAAGTTAAAGCCACTAATTCCTGAAACATTGGATAGTCTAAAAGTAGAATGGAAGCAAGCTGTTTTTTACAGAACTGTGGTAAGTGACCTTTCTGACTTAAGAGATGTATTTTATGATATTTTGGTCTTTTTTAGTCCATCTGGAATACAATCTTTATTTGAGAATTTTCCTGATTTCAAACAAAACGACACCAGAATTGCTGTGTTTGGAAACTCAACAGTTAAAGCAGCCGAAGAGCACAACCTAATTGTTAACATTCAGGCACCGACTCCAGAGACACCATCAATGACAATGGCGCTTCAAAAATATATTAAAGAAGTAAATAAGAAATAGATAGTTTTATTTATTTTCAATGTATAAAAAAAGGGATCGAATATCGATCCCTTTTTTAGTATTGCAGTGAAAAATCTTATTCAAATTGTTTAAAATTCTTTTTGAAAGAATTTACTAGTTCTTCAGCTTTAGCATCATAAGCTTCTTTATCTGCCCATGTATTTCTTGGATTCAGAATATCTGAAGGTACATCAGGACAGCTTTCTGGCATACTAAGATCAAAATGTTTATCAGTAACATAGGTTACATCATTAAGTTTACCTTCTAAAGCTGCATTGATCATTGCCCGGGTATATTTTAATTTCATTCGGCTCCCTGTACCGTATGCTCCACCGGTCCATCCCGTATTTACCAACCAGACATTAGCTCCTGTTTTTTCGATCTTATCCATTAACATATCTCCATATTCTTTAGGATGTAGTGGCATAAAAGGAGCACCAAAACAAGCAGAAAAACTTGGTAATGGCTCATTAACTCCTGCTTCGGTTCCTGCAACCTTAGCTGTATATCCACTAATAAAATGATAAGAAGCTTGCTCTTTGGTTAACTTAGAGATAGGAGGTAATACCCCAAAAGCATCTGCAGTAAGGAAAAAGATATTGGTTACCGTTTTACCTCTGCTAGGCACCTTGATATTTTCTATATGATCAATCGGATAGCTTACTCTTGTATTTTGAGTAATACTAGAGTTTGTATAATCCACAACTCCGCTATCATCTATAATTATATTTTCTAATAATGCTCCTTTTTTAATAGCATTATAAATTTCTGGTTCTTTTTCTGAAGAAAGGTCTATTACTTTAGCATAGCATCCTCCTTCAAAATTAAATACTGTATCTTCTTCTGTCCAGGCATGTTCATCATCTCCTATTAATTTTCTCTTAGGATCTGTAGACAAAGTAGTTTTACCAGTTCCTGATAATCCAAAAAACAGAGCAGTTTTACCATCTTCTCCTTCATTAGCAGAGCAATGCATAGGTAAACAATTACGTTCTACAGGGAGAATAAAATTTAAAGCAGAGAAGATCCCTTTCTTGATCTCACCTGTATATCCTGTTCCTCCTATTAAAGCTATTTTTTTAGAAAAATTAAGGATCGCAAAATTATGCTGTCGTGTACCATCTACTTTTGGATCTGCCATAAATCCGGGCGCATTAACGATCAACCAATCGGGATCAAAAGACTCTAATTCTTTTTTTTCTGGCCTTAAAAACATGTTATATGCAAACATATTAGACCATGGATATTCATTAAGTACCCGAATATTTAATTTATATTCTGGGTCGGCGCATGCATAGCTATCACGCACAAATACTTCTTTTCCTGAAAGGTAATTCGTTACTTTATCATACAATGCATCAAATGCATCTTGATCAAAAGGAATATTAATATCCCCCCACCAGACTTTATCTTGTGTGATATGATCTTTAACAATAAAACGATCCATAGGGGATCGTCCAGTAAATTCGCCTGTATTAATTGTTAATGCACCTGATTTGGTTATTTTCCCTTGACCTTTTCGCACTACTTCTTCTTGAAGATTTTCAGAAGGTAATTGGTAGCGCATTGTAGCATTTTCAATACCGTAATTCTTTAACGAAAACGTTTTCGTAGTTGGATACAGTGGTTCCATATATAATATGTTGTGTTTGTTATGTACGTGCAAAATTATAAATAATAATTACACCAACCGATAAAAAAATCACTTAATCTTTACCAATGAAATTACGAAAAAAACCCATCCAAGTATCAGCAGGAGGCCTCCCAAAGGAGTAATAAAACCAATGCTTGACAGAGAAATCCCTAAAACTTCATCGATCACCAAAAGGTATATTGACCCAGAAAAAAGGGTTATTCCCCCCATAAAAAAGTAAAAAATACGCTTTCTGGTAACCTCTTGTAAAACAGACATATTCCCCAAAATAATACAAACGATAGCATGATACATTTGATATCGCACTCCGGTAGTAAAAGAATTAATACTTTCTGGATCTACCAATTTCTCTAATCCATGAGCTCCAAAGGCTCCTAATAATACCGCAAGTAATGCCATCACCGCACCGGTAATCAAAATTGTTTTGTTTGCTGATAATTTATTCATAATTGACTATAACAAGTATTAAATTTTAAACTTTAGACAAAAATTCTTCAAAAATATAATTAATACGCAGTTATAGAGAACCTAATCTTTACGGTATTTATTACATTCGTATCAAAGTTATCAAAATATCAGAAGGTATGCGAAAGATCTTAGTTATTGGTGCAGGTAAATCTACTGCAGTTCTCATTAAATATTTTCAGGATAAATCGAGTTCAGAAAATTTATATATCACTATTGGTGATATTTCTATTGAAAATGCAAAAAAGCTAGCCAGCGATCATCCCAATACAGAAGCAGTACTTTTGGATGTTTTTGATCAGGACTCACGAGAAAAAGCTATTCAAAATGCAGATATTGTAGTATCAATGCTTCCTGCACGGTTTCATATCGAAGTAGCCAAAGATTGCTTAAAGTATGGTAAATGCATGGTTACTGCATCATATGTTAGCCCAGAAATGCAGGAACTCGATGCAAAAGTTCGTGAAAAAGGACTCGTCTTTATGAATGAGATTGGTGTAGATCCTGGTATTGATCATATGAGTGCAATGCAGGTCATTGACAGGATTAGAAATCAAGGTGGTAAAATAATTTTGTTCGAGTCTTTTACAGGTGGCCTGGTCGCTCCCGAGAGTGACACTAACTTATGGAATTATAAATTTACCTGGAATCCTCGTAATGTGGTTATTGCCGGACAAGGTGGTGCCGCAGAGTTTCTACAGGAAGGAACATATAAATATATCCCTTATCATAAATTATTTAGAAGAACTGAGTTTTTAGAAGTCGAAGATTATGGTCGTTTTGAAGCCTATGCAAATCGAAATTCTTTAAAATACCAAAGCATTTATGGGTTAGATGACATCTTAACCCTATATAGAGGAACCATAAGAAGAGTAGGGTTTTCTAGAGCATGGAATACTTTTGTACAGCTAGGAATGACTGCAGATGATTATACCCTTGCAAATTCGGAAGACATGAGTTATCGTGATTTCACAAATAGTTTTCTTGCCTATTCTCCTTCAGATTCGGTAGAATTGAAACTTCGTCACTACCTTAAGATTGATCAAGATGATATTATGTGGGACAAACTTCTGGAACTTGATCTTTTTAACCCAGATAAAAAAGTAGGTATTCCTAATGCTACTCCAGCACAGATTCTTCAGAAAATATTGATGGACAAATGGACTTTGGATGAAGGAGATAAGGATATGATCGTGATGTACCATAAGTTTGGTTATGAGATTAATGGCAAACACAAACAGGTAGATGCTACTATGGTAAGTATTGGCAAAGATCAAACATACACGGCAATGGCAAGAACTGTAGGTTTGCCAGTCGCAATGGCTACATTACGAATTCTGAACAAGCAAATCACTACCCCGGGAGTACAGATTCCTATTCAAGAAGAGGTATACACTCCTATTCTCAAAGAACTTGAAGAGTACGGTATTGTATTTAAGGAAAGAGAATGCGATTATCTTGGCTATAACCCAGATGGCGTAAAAGGATAGATAAATTAAAAAATTAGTGCTTTTTAATTCAATCTAAAACCTATTAAACAGCTAATTGGTTTAATTTTTTAATAATTTCTATTTTTATATTTCAATTACAAACCATTAATTGTATTTTTAGTTAATAATTGTAATTTCATGACTTATGAAAGGTCAAAACCATACCTTAAAAATTGATGGTATCGATAAAGAGATTTTACGTAATCTCATGGAAGATGCCCGAAGACCAATTCTTGAAATCGCCAGAAAAGTAGGAATATCAGGAGCTGCAATCCATCAAAGACTTCGTAAGTTAGAAGCTTCGGGGCTTATTGCCGGATCAAAGTTTATTATCGATCCCAAAGTACTAGGATATAAAACAATGGCTTTTGTAGGTGTGTATCTAGACAAAGCCGTAAGTAACCCAAAAGCTGTAAAACAATTACGAGACATCCCAGAAGTAATCGAATGTCATTACACTACGGGAAATTGGTCTATTTTTATTAAAATATTATGTAGAGATAATGAACATTTAATGGTTGTATTAAATAAAAATATTCAAGCTATTGAAGGTGTATCCCGTACAGAGACTTTTATATCATTAGATCAGCAAATTGATCGACAGATTAAGATATAGCAAGCATAATAAGAAATATACTCGGCTATATATCCTAATCTAAATATCCCAAAAAATATAGTCAAAACTCTTTTAATCCCTTCTACCCATAAAGATAGAAATAAAATACAGCAAGGTTGCCAAAGAACCTAAAGCAGCAACTACATAAGTACGTGCAGCCCATTTTAATGCATCTTTAGCGCCTGCATGTTCTTGTGCAGTAAGCATATTATTATTTTCTAACCACGCTAATGCTCTATTACTAGCATCGTATTCTACAGGAAGTGTAATAAATGCGAATAATGTGGTTACTCCAAATAGTATTATCCCAATTAGAAAAATGGTATTTCCAAAGATCATTCCTGATGCTGAGAGAACAAGCCCTCCCATAATCACAAAATTAGAGAGTTTACTTGCGATTCCTACAGCAGGCACAATCTTCGATCTCATTGTTAACCAACTATACGATGTGGCATGTTGTACAGCATGCCCACATTCATGAGCAGCAACTGCCGCTGCCGCTGCATTACGTTGATTATATACTCCTTCACTTAAGTTTACTGTCTTATTTAATGGATTATAATGATCTGTAAGCATTCCGGCCGTAGAAACGACTTGCACATCACGAATTCCATTATCCTGTAGCATTTTTGTGGCAATTTCTGCACCACTCATGCCATTTTGTAAGCTGATATTAGAATACTTTTTGAATTTACTTTTAAGTTTATTGCTCACATAGGTACTCACCAAAAATATGACTCCCGCAATAATATAATACCCCATCATAACTATTCACTTTTTTTATTGTAATTAAATTTGGAATATAAAATACAAAAACCTCGCCATAATAACGAGGTTTTTGATTAAATAAACTTGAGTTAGCCAATAAATCGAGTTTAATTCAAATATGCATTTACATCTTTTAAAGGAAGATTAAACGCTTCTGATATCGCAGGATACACGACATCACCGTTAATCACATTGAGTCCTTTTTTAAGTGGTAGATTTTCGTTACAAGCTTTTTTCCAGCCTTTATTTGCCAATTGTACTGCATATGGCAAAGTGACATTAGTTAATGCCAAAGTTGACGTATATGGTACTGCTCCTGGCATATTTGCAACAGAATAGTGCACTACATCATCAATAATATATACCGGATCCTGGTGAGTTGTTGGTTTTGTTGTTTCAAAACAACCTCCCTGATCTACTGCTACATCTACAACCACAGTTCCTGGTCTCATTTCTTTAAGCATATCGCGAGTAATTAATTTTGGTGCTTTGGCACCTGGTATTAACACTCCTCCGATAATTAAATCAGAATCTTTTATATGTTTACGAATATTATATTCATTAGAAAATTCTGTCTTTACATTTGCTGCCATTACATCATCTAAGTAACGTAATCTCTTCATACTAATATCCAAAATCGTTACATCGGCTCCCATTCCTGCAGCCATTTTAGCAGCTTGAGTCCCTACTACACCTCCACCAAGTACTAATACTTTTGCTGGTGGAACACCAGGAACACCACCAAGAAGAACTCCTCTTCCTTTTAATGGTTTTTCTAAAAACTTAGCTCCTTGCTGGATAGACATACGTCCTGCTACTTCACTCATCGGAGTTAATAGTGGTAAGCTACGATCAGGATCTTCGACTGTTTCATACGAAACGCAAACCGAACCACTTGCAATCATTGCATTGGTTAATTCTTCTCCTGAGGCAAAATGAAAATACGTAAATACTAACTGATCCTTTTTGATCAATTTATATTCTGGTTCAATAGGTTCCTTGACCTTAATAATCATTTCAGCAGTACTATATACCTCTTCTATGGTAGGCAAAATTTTAGCACCTGCTTTGATATATTCTTCATCTTCAAAACCACTTTGAAGGCCAGCATTTTGCTGTATAAAAACAGTATGACCATGTCTAACAAGCTCCATAGTCCCGGCAGGCGTAACACCTACTCTGTTCTCGTTATTTTTGATTTCTTTGGGAACACCAATTACCATATCTTTAATTTTTGTGCCGAAAATATATGTTTTTCGCAAAATACACAATTAAAAAACTCCAAAAAATACAATCTTAACAATTTTGAAGAATCATCGAATTTTCCTAAAAAAATTAGATTTTCAACAGTTTATTTCATTTTTATTGAAATTTTTTCGGTGTAAATCAAAAATCATTTACATATCAATATTTTCTGTTTCTGTATTAGTAGTCATTTTTTTGAATGAAATATAATCAAAACAACAAATTAACATCAAATAACAGTGAAATTATCATAATAAAGTGAGGTTGACAATTACACTTTAATCCTTAAACATTTTAAGGAACCAACACACTTACAATCAAACTTCTAACCAACTACATTTACAATTTTACCAGGTACCACGATTACCTTTTTAGGCGCTCTACCGGCAAGTTGTTCTTGTGTTTTTTCATGAGCCATTACGGCTGCTTCGATCTCATCTTTGCTTAGCTCTAATGACAACTCCATCGTAAACCGCATTTTACCATTAAACGAAATAGGGTATTGCTTAGTACTTTCTACCAGGTGTTTCTCCTCAAATACAGGAAATGCAGCCATCGATATAGACTCATTATGTCCTAGCTTTTGCCATAATTCTTCGGCAATATGAGGTGCATAAGGAGAAATTAACACGATTAAAGGCTCTAAAACTGCTCTAGAAGTACATTTCTGAGCTGTTAATTCATTTACTGCAATCATAAAGGTACTTACCGATGTATTAAACGAGAAGTTTTCGATATCTTCTTCTACCTTTTTGATGGTTTTATGTAATGTCTTTAAATCTTCTTTGGTAGGTTCGGTATCGGTTACACCAAACGCCTCCCTATCATGATATAGTTTCCATAGTCTTTTAAGAAAAGAATGCACTCCTGTAATCCCGGCAGTATTCCAGGGTTTTGCCTGTTCTAATGGCCCCAGGAACATCTCGTATAATCGTAAACTATCTGCTCCATACTGCTCACAAATACCATCCGGATTCACCACATTGTATTTAGATTTTGACATTTTTTCTACTTCGCGAAGTGTTAAAAATTCATTTTTAGAATTATAAAAAAACCGAGAATCATTAGAAAAATTAAATTTTGGATCAGATTTAAGCTTTTCTACATCCACAAAATCAGTAACTCCAATTAGATTTGAAATATCAATTCGTTTATATCTATATTTAATTTCCCTCAATTCCGCTTCGGAAAGACCCTGATTCCTATAAAACTCATCTTTTTCATCAAAACGTTCAGGTTCTTTGGAAATAGTATTATCAATTATATCTTTTGAATAATAAATAGGTGTTATAGATTTATTTTCCAGATAACTTTCAAAAACAAAAGCACTCTCTCCCAAAATCATTCCCTGGTTGATTAGTTTTTTAAACGGCTCATCAACGGTAAGGTATGCTCTGTCTTTTAAGAATTTGGTCCAGAAACGAGAATATAATAAGTGACCCGTTGCATGTTCGTTTCCTCCTATATACAAATCTACATTTTGCCAGTATTGCATCGCTTCCGCAGAAGCGAATTCATGATCATTATTAGCATCCATATATCGAAACGGGTACCACGAGCTTCCTGCCCAACCCGGCATCGTATTTAATTCTAAAGGAAACACACTAGTGTCATTTATAAGGTCATTAGACACCACCTCATTTTTCTCTACGTCCCATGCCCAAAAATCGGCACGACCTAATGGTGGCTCACCTGTTTCTGTAGGCAAATACTTTTCTACTTCGGGTAATGCCAACGGCAAATGTGCAACATCAATCATCTGTGGCATCCCGTCTACATAATACACCGGAAACGGCTCTCCCCAATATCGTTGACGACTAAATACGGCATCACGCAATCTATAATTGGTTTTTCCTTGCCCCTGACCTAGTTTTTCTAACTCATAAATAGCAGTTTTGGTTGCTTTCTTATAGTTTAATCCATTAAGGAAATCAGAATTGGCTATGATGGTCTTTTCTTTATCGGCAAAAGCTTCTTCAGAGATATCTACCCCTTCAAAAATATTAGTGATAGGGATATTAAAATGCTTTGCAAAATCATAATCTCTCTGGTCTCCGCATGGTACTGCCATTACAGCACCGGTACCATATCCTGCCAATACATAATCTCCGATCCAGATGGGTACAGGTTCTTTGGTAAATGGGTGCTCTGCATATGCTCCTGTAAATACTCCACTAATGGTTTTTACATCTGCCATACGCTCACGTTCGCTACGTTTGGCCGTTGCTTCGATATAGGCTTCTACATCTGCTTTCTGTTCAGGAGTTGTTATTTTGGCAACTAATTCATGTTCTGGAGCTAATGTCATAAATGTAGCACCAAAAATAGTATCAGGACGTGTGGTAAATACTTCGATGATCTCATCGTGTTCTTTAACCTTAAAAGTTACACTGGCACCAACAGATTTTCCGATCCAGTTGCGTTGTGATTCTTTAAGAGAATCTGTCCAATCGATAGTTTCTAATCCTTGCAACAATCGTTCTGCGTAGGCCGAGATTCGCATACTCCACTGCGTCATCTTTTTACGAATCACAGGATATCCTCCTCGCTCAGAAACTCCGTTTACAATTTCATCATTTGCCAGTACGGTTCCTAATTGTGGGCACCAGTTTACTTCGGTTTCTGCCAAATAGGTTAATCTGTATTTTAATAATACTTCTTGTTTTTCTTTTGAAGAAAAATTATTCCAGTCTGCAGCCGTAAATGCTGTTATATCTTCATCACAAACTGCATTTACTTTTGTGTTTCCTTCTGAAGCAAAAATAGTTTCAAGATCATCAATCGTTCTTGCTTTATCTGCATCGTTATCATACCACGAATTAAAAAGTTCTATAAAGATCCATTGTGTCCATTTATAAAAATTAGGATCACTGGTCTTTACTTCGCGACTCCAATCAAAAGAAAATC
Source organism: Aquimarina sp. EL_43 (assembly GCF_943422735.1). Classification (NCBI taxonomy): domain Bacteria; kingdom Pseudomonadati; phylum Bacteroidota; class Flavobacteriia; order Flavobacteriales; family Flavobacteriaceae; genus Aquimarina; species Aquimarina sp. EL_43. The sequence continues at coordinate 1,241,426 of NZ_CALSBR010000001.1, forward strand.
CAATTTTATCTAATTGCTCACGATAACGAGCTATATTTTCTTTGGTAGTTATTGCGGGATGCTGCCCTGTCTGGATCGCATACTGCTCTGCCGGTAATCCAAAAGAATCATATCCTTGCGGATGTAATACATTAAATCCTTTATGGCGTTTATATCTTGCGTAGATATCACTGGCAATATATCCTAGCGGATGCCCAACGTGTAATCCCGCACCCGATGGATATGGGAACATATCCAATACATAATATTTAGGTTTATCACTGTTGTTTTCTGCTTTAAAAGTGCCTTTTTCTGCCCAATATTTTTGCCACCTGGCTTCAATAGTATTAAAATCGTAGCTCATTACGTTTATTTCTGTATTACCATTTTTATGAGAAGTGCAAAAATATGGTATATACTAATATTATTGTGTCTAATTTGAAGAAATGTAATAATATTAGAGGTCTTTTATTTATTTTTTAAAGTTCTGGCTTTAGTCTCCATAGGTAATAAGCAACTATATATAAACGTATTTGCAGGTGTTGAAATATCTAATTTCGCTCCTTGTTTTACAATAAAGCCATTAAAATTATCTAATTCTGAAGGTCTGCCCTCCATAATATCACGTTGCATAGAAGCAGTAGAATCATAGGGTTGTTTACCGATAAAAGTCAGAATCCGAGATACGATATCTTCAGGTAACGAAACCCCTTTAGCGATACCTACTTTATAAATTTCGGTAGCTGTCTGTTCTAAAACACGATAGGTTTCTGGATTTTCATATACCTCTCCGATTGTAGCACGAGTAAGTGCACCAATACCACTAACGGTAGTAATAAACATAAATTTGCTCCAGATATCTACTTCAATATCTTTAGAAATCGCATTGTTAAATCCTGCTTTGTCAAATACTTCTTTTACTACCTCAAGGCGATCTGTTTCACTTTTGTCTAATTCGCCAAAAACAACTTCGGGTTGATGACCAAAATGAGAAATGACACCAGGGCTTTCTATCTTACTATAGATTTTACATAATCCTCCCAATACATGTTTTGCAGCTACTACAGAGCATACTTTTTCTGCATTATCGGCTCCATTTTGTAATGGAATAACAATAGTATCTTCTTTTAAAATAGGATGAATTGATTTTGCTGCTTCGGCTACCTGCCATGATTTGGTACAGATTAGTACTATATCTGCTTTTTCTACAGTATCAATCTGATCTGTTGCATAAAATGGGTGAGTTACAAAATCCCCATTAATACTTTTAACCTGCAATCCTTTATTTTTAATAGCTTCGAGATGTTTTCCTCTGGCTACCAAAGTTATTTTTTGACCAGAATTAGCAATTTTTCCTCCAAAATACCCTCCAACTCCACCAACTCCAATGATGACTATATGCATATTATAATACTATTTTAATGATCTCAAAAACATAAACTCAAATCTAATGAATTCTTTATTTTCCTAACCTTAGTTCACCGCTAAAGTTTAAAACAATAAAAAAAAGAGAGTGTTAGTACAAACACTCTCTTTTTATATGGCAGTTTATTCTAGACATCTATTAAATGCCTTTATAAACTGCTAATAAAGCATTATGAACAAATTCTTATTTTAATATATAAGATGCATAATCAGCCACAAATGGAGCACCTTCAACTGTAGAAAAAGCGCCATTCCACGTTTGTTGATCAAAAGATTCTCCTATCGTATAATCTGGAACATATGGATTGTGACGATCAACATCTACCCATTTTTTGAGATTAGCATTATACTCATAGATAACATATCGTCTTCCTTCACTTGCAGTATCATAATATGGATTGCAACTTGCATCACACTCACCCACTTCTGACACCACTCTAAAACGTTCGCCAATGGCTGACTTCACATTAAAATCTATTACTTTACCCACTGCAAATTCCTTTTTCCCTGTTAAAGGATAATAATCTCTTATAGAATGCTCTATACCATACCCCCAACGTAGTTTTTTACCTGCCTGGTACCATTGTCCTAATTCTGAATCGTATTTCTCTACATATAATCTACCAAAAAGCTCTGCTCCACTGGTACCATGATCTGATGCTTTATACAAAGCAACTGTTATAGGATCTATCCTGATTTTATCATAGTTTACAAGATCACAGTTTTTAACCGTATAATTTATATTTTGAACTACATTAAAAGTTCTGTTTCCATGAACATAATTTACTTTGTATGAGATTGGGTATCCTGGATTTTGACGAGATACATTTGCTCCTTTTGCCAAAAACCCTACAACTCCCTCTAAATCATTAGCTAATGCCGACAAAGATGAAGAGATCCCTGCTTCAGGATTACCTCCTAATTGTTTAACCTTTACATTGGCGTTTTGAAAAATTTCTTTATATCGGGCAGACACATCAACATTAACAGTTCCTACTCCTTTATAAGCAAATTTCAGTGCTGCCTCTACCTCTAAAGCGCTCTCATTAGACTCATATATCATGGTATATAACCTTCCATAAGTTACTGACTCTATATAAGAAGATGGGTTTGCCTGATCCGCAGCAACCTCTTTAAAATCGGTTACATACGGATCAAGTCTTTCTGGGGCAACACTATTACTTAACCAGCCATATTGACCAATTATATTCTCTTTTGGGGAAACAGAAGCAGTAAAAAAACGTTGCTTAAGTGTAACGGCAAACCTGGTTTTTTGTTCGTTAAAATTAATTCCTAATTGTCCTGACACATTGATACTTGGTCCAGAATATCCTGCTTTTAAGGCAAATTGTAGTTGTTTTTCACTATGTATTCTCTCTATAGACACTTCAAAGCTTGCAGGAAAACTTGCATTACTATCATAATAATTATTCAGGATTTCATTTAAGTTGTCTTGTACCTTTCCTGGTGTTGGAGTATCAACATTTCTATATGTTGAAGCAGATGTTCCTGATAAAACATTTACCCTTACCTCTATAGGGTTTCGGCTCTCTCCATAAATTGGAATTGATGTAGGTGCTCCTTCTTGTATCGACCTAGAAGCTATTAGATTACCCGGCCAAAGCAAAGAACCATTAGGATCTAACAGAAAAAAATCTGAATCACTTTGATTGAAAGAAACTTCTTTTGTAACACAATTTTCTTCTACTAAGCTTTTTGCAGATTTGCTTTTATCGCCTTGTTCTTTTATAACCAAATTGCTAACACCATCAGGAATATCCTCATAGAGATACTGAGCTTTTGATTCTAGTTTTGTAACGGCCTGATCATCTAATTTATCATCGTTTTGGCAAGATACTAGTATTGCCAAAGAAAGCCCCAATAAAGTAATATTTGTATATTTCATTAAATAAAATTTTAAATCATTTAGTTAAATCAGTAGTTTAATTGCCTTTTTATGTTATGCAACAATAAGTCATTATGCATACTCTAAAAACCATCACAGATATAAAAAACACTGTTTTTTTTGTTTTTAAAACACCTCTACACTATGAGTTTTGAACATGTAATCTACTGCTTAAAAACTTTTACCTTTTTTAAGAATTTAAATTCAAAAGAGAACTAGTATTACTTTCTATATCATATGATTGCACATATGATCTTATTTAAATTCTGGCGGCAAATATAACACAGGCAACTATCTTATCCTATGGCAATCAAAGCATTAAGACATTGATCACAATTCGTATTTAACATTTTTTTTATTTGCTAAAATGAAACAGATATGAAGAAAAAAAGTGTAAACTATACTTATTTAATAATTTACAAATTAAAATAAATCTCGACGAATTTCGAGATGATGTTTAGCCATAATAATCCCAATCCAAAACCGTAAATAAAAAATATGAATTTTAACACTAAAGTGTTAAAAAATGTAAATTTTAATAACTAATACATTTATCCTTTACCGCAAAGATCATAATACTGGCATTAACAAAACACAAAGCATCCTTAAACATCTTTTTCATATTTACTAAGACCTCTCTTAACAACTTAATCACAAGTTTCAACATCTTGTGCTTACAATAAAAAAGCAACCGGAATTTAGTGCTGAATCTTTAAAATTTATTTTAATACAATAAAATGGATTTAAGCAAGGTTGTAGTAAAGTATACGTTATTCATATGTAAATCAAATGCAATCAAACTATATCGTAAAAACAGATCCCGTTCTGTAATGGGGTTAACTTGAGTAATTTATTCTAAAATGAGGTGCATTTTAGAATAAAAAGTCTCCTTAACTTTATTATTTTTACGCACAAATCAATTTATTTATGAGTTCATCTTTTGAAAAATACCAAAAACGACGACTAATCTCTTCTTATTTTTCTGTTGTTATTAGTATTTCTTTGGTATTATTTTTATTGGGCTTATTAGGCTTGTTGGTTTTAAATACTAAAAAAGTAGCGGATCATTTTAAAGAAAAAATTGCACTTACTATTTATTTAAAAGATACCGCCAAAGATGTTGAAATCAAACAGCTGGAAAAAACTCTGGCGTTGGCAGAATATACTAAATCGACTGCTTTTATTTCTAAGGATGAAGCTGCCGAGGAACACAGTAAGGATATCGGAGAGAATTTTATGGATTTTCTTGGGTACAATCCACTTCAGAATTCTATCGACGTATACTTAAAAGCTGATTTTGTAGATCAGGCAAAAATTGAAGAAATAAATGCTTCTATCATCAAAAAAGATTTTGTAGATGAAGTGATTTATGATAAACCTTTGATCTCATTATTAAACGATAATATAAAGCGTATTAGTTTTTGGGTACTTCTCATTAGTGGTATTTTCACTTTTATTGCTGTATTGCTTATTAACAGTTCTATCCGTTTATCGGTGTATTCAAAAAGGTTTATTATTAAAACCATGCAAATGGTTGGTGCTACAAAAAAATTTATTCGCAAGCCTTTTGTATGGAAAAGTGTGCGATTAGGGATGATAGGAGCAATTGTAGCCTTAATTGGTGTTGGGATTGTATTATACTATCTTAATAAAACATTCCCAGAACTGGCATTGCTTGATGACAAAATCTTACTTATTATTTTATTTGCTGGTATTTTTGGGATTGGCATACTTATCACCTGGATCAGCACATTCTTTGCTACACAACGGTTCTTAAATTTAAGAACTGATGAATTATACTATTAATCTAATTAACACGAATAACTAAACGTATTAACTTAAAACTACTAATCTAGATGTATTAATGGGTAAAATTGCTAAAATATATCTTTCGATCATTTTTGTACTTTTTATTGCCTTTATGGTAGCAGTAATACAAACATTTCGACCTGTACGTAATGTGCAACCTGATGATGTTATGAAGATTGAAGGAATTGTAACCAACATACAGGAAGGATCGGGATTTGATATTGTAATTACCCTTAAAAATGATAAACACCACTACTATATTAATCGTGGATTACAATATCAATTAACTGTAGAACAACTACGCTCTGATATTCTTAATAAAAGAGTTACTTTGTATGGTATAGAAAGATGGACTATATTTACCCGTGATAAAAATATGGGACATATATCAAAATTAATAATTGATGATATTGTAATATTTAACGAAATTGATAACGATGAGCATGAAAAAACAATCTAATAAAAATACGCCAAAACCTGACTTTATTTTTGAAAAGAAAAACTATATCGTTATGGCTATAGGGATAGCGGTAATTGCTCTTGGCTTTATTCTCATGGCAGGAGGAGGAAGTGATGATCCTAATGTTTTTAATCCAGACATCTATAATTTTAGAAGAATTCGATTGGCACCAACTATTGTTTTAATTGGTTTTGGTATTGAAATATATGCTATTCTTCTAAATCCCAATAAGAAGAAAAAACAGTAATTTATCATTTTATTTTACGGTAGTTATATCTTTGCGTCAAATTTAAGAAATCCCAAAATTCTCTATGGAAATCATCGACGCAATTATTCTAGGCATAGTACAAGGGCTTACCGAATTCTTACCTGTTTCTTCTAGTGGTCATCTCGAGCTTGGCAAAGCTATTTTAGGTGATCAAAGCGTACCAGAAGAATCTTTACTTTTTACTGTAGTTCTACATTTTGCAACTGCGCTTAGTACCATAGTAGTGTTTAGAAAGGATATAGTAGAGATTGTAAAAGGAATATTGAAATTCGAAAAAAACGAAGAAACTCTCTTTTCTTTTAAAATCATTATCTCTATGATTCCTGCTGTTTTAGTAGGTTTATTTTTTGAAGAACAATTAGAAAAGCTTTTTGGAGGCAATATTATGTTTGTTGGTTTTATGTTACTCATTACAGCTGCGCTATTATGGTTTGCAGATAAAGCTAAAAGTACTCGAAAATCGGTTAGCAACTCAAATGCATTTGTAATTGGTATTGCTCAGGCAATCGCAATGCTTCCAGGAATTTCGAGAAGTGGTGCTACAATATCTACTTCGGTATTGTTAGGAAATGACAAAACCAAAGCCGCTCGCTTTTCTTTCTTAATGGTTATCCCTTTAATTTTAGGAAAAATTGCTAAAGATATACTTGGTGGAGATCTTATTTTTTCATCAGAAAACAGTATTCCTTTGGCACTTGGCTTTCTGACTGCATTTGTCTCAGGGCTTTTTGCATGTACCTGGATGATTTCTTTGGTTAAAAAGAGTAAGTTAACTTATTTTGCCGTATATTGTATACTTGTTGGTTTATTAGCCATCAGTTTTGGTTTTATTAAATAGCCCCCATCTATAATGCTAACCGAACAAAATTATAAAGACGGTCAAGTTCTTTTAATCGACAAACCGCTGCAATGGACATCTTTCCAAGTTGTAAATAAACTTCGTTGGCTTATCCGGAAAAATTTTGGTATCAAAAAAATTAAAGTAGGTCATGCAGGAACGCTCGATCCTCTTGCAACAGGACTATTGCTTATCTGTACAGGAAAATATACTAAGCGTATACAAGAATTTCAAGGACAAGCCAAAGAATACACTGGGACAATATTACTTGGAGCCACAACACCTTCTTATGATTTGGAAACCGAGATTGATCAGACTTTTCCTGTAGATCATATTTCTGAAGAAATTATTCATAAAACAACATCCCTTTTTATCGGAGAAATAGAACAATACCCTCCGATTTTTTCAGCTTTAAAAAAAGACGGAAAACGATTATATGAATATGCACGAGAAGGAGAAACTGTAGAAATTAACTCTCGAAAAATTACTATAACCGAATTTGAAATCACTAATATCAAATTTCCGGAAGTAGAATTCAGAGTTGTATGTAGCAAAGGGACATATATTAGATCATTGGCACATGATTTTGGAAAAGCATTAAATAGCGGGGCTCACTTAACTGTTTTAAGAAGAACTAAAATAGGATCATTTTCGGTTGAAGATGCGACTACAATAGAGTCTTTTGAAAACCAGTTAGCCTCAAAAATTGAAACTACATAAAATATTGTAGAATAAAAGTAGTTATAATTACCTATGGAATTTGTAGAAAAACATAAAGCTTTGATTATCACATCTATGTTGATGGGAATCGTCGTTCTAAGTCTTTACAATATCAATATGATAAATAAGCAAAAAGAACAATCTGAAATCTTAATGGAAATCCCTGAGGAATTTCTTGCCGAAGAAGAAGAGCCCGAAGAAGAACTAATCGCTCAGGAAGATCGACAATTAATTGCTGCCAAAAGAACACATGCTGCTTTTAATGAGGATTTTGAAGATCCAGAAGAGTTTGAACAACGAATGAAATCATTAACAGAAGCTGAAACTTCTGCAGAAGAAAGTGAAGAAGCTGCACCAACAGAAGGAGAGGCTCCTATTGATGAAGAGGAAGAAAGTGAAACTGAAAAAAAGGAAAAACCAGAACCAGAAGGTAAAGAAACCAACAATAGAAACAGTTCTCTTACTTATAGCTTGAAAAACAGAAAATCTATAGATCTACCTAACCCAGTATACACATGTAACGGAAATGGTAAAGTAGTAGTAAAAATCGAAGTCAATAAAAATGGATATGTAATTAATACCAAAATAGACAAGAGAAATTCTACTACCAGAAACGAATGTCTTTTTGACAATGCTATGGATTATGCCAGAAAAGCTTTATTTTCTCGTTCTGATATAGAAGAACAAGAAGGTACTATTACTTATTACTTTAATTACGGATCTTAAGCTACAGTAATCTCAACACATCTTCTGCAATATTCGCACCTTTGTCCTTGTTATACCAAACTTGTAAATCTTGCTTAAACTCTGGATCTAAACTGCCGTGTTGCTCTTTATAATCATTTACCATTTGTGTTGTTACAGAAGGCCTGGGACCCCATGAGTTTAACACTTCTTTGTTTTGATTATCAAACACAATTAATTTAGGTATTGATTTTCCTCCGTTGGTTAAAAAATTATTCATCAACTCATCGTGATCATCTCTAGAGATGATTTTTAAATCTATCCCATCATTTAATTCTGCAAGTTTATTCAATACAGGTAATACATGCGCAGCATCTCCACACCATCCCTCTGTTAATACTACCCAGGTTACATTTAGATCGGCATTAGAAAATGAGGTACTAATAGATTCGTCTATTTTCAAAGTCTTATCCCATCGTTTCATTCTACGATCATTAAGCATACTATAATTTGTTAATGCTTCAGATTGTTCGTGACCAGTAGATTTATTTTCGGTTAACAAGTCACTAATCAGGTTCTTATATTCCTGATATGTGTAGGAATTATCAATTCCTTGAGTTATCAATTCGGGTATTGTCATTGTAGTAGGTTGTTCCATAATTATAGGTCTCAAAAATAGGTAAAACAATATTTTTATATCAAAAACGCATAGATCAAAATCGTATAACTGTCAATTTTTGAAGGTTTCTTATACATAGACGATAGTTATCTTTAAAACTTACAGATATTCTATACTCCCTGAAAACAGTGGGTACGTTTATACGGTTAATAGTGTACTCTGTATACAATTAGATTTGAATCTTTGTATTCTAGTCTTTTTTTTTGATTTTAATATAAAACAGACGTACATATATCATAAAAAGTAGCTCATAACTAATCTAATTATATGGAATCTCTCGAGAATACCGAATCAAAAAACAGTAAAACAAAAACAGATAAAGATTACGCTATAGAATTTGAATCCGCAATGAAAAACTGGGGAGAATATTATTCAGACTGGGCAGGATGCAAAAATATTTATGTGGGTGAAGATCGAGAGATAAAAGGTAATACCATCTATCCCGAAAGCGGCGATTGGGTTGTAAATGACATAAGAGGTAAAAGCGGCACTTATGGTATTGATCATGAATCTTCTAGAATCTATAAAGTAAAACTAAAAAACCCAGAACACTATCCCAAAGTAGATTATAAACAACAAGCATTAAAACTAAAAGTCGATGCGGTAGCACTTATGGAGCGATACCATTGGTTCTCAATGCTTTTTAGAGACTGGGCTCATCAAACAGAAGTAACTCCCTATGGCGTATGGGATACCCCCGATGATATAGACAAAGATTATGAAAATGAAAAAACCGAATTCGTAAATGATCCCCATTTAGCTTTATACTGGTTATTACATTTTGGGTTTTCTTTAGATAATAGATACGAAGAAGTAAAAAACATAGTACTTGATAATCAATTAGAAGAACAACTAGAATATTTTAAAATGACTCTTGGTTTTTTTAATACAACCGATGCTTTTTATGATCTACAGATACATGATGAATATTCTTATTGTGATGAGGAGGATAGTTTTGAAAATCTATTCTTAAGAAGACGTGCATACTTAGTATTTAATACTCAATCTTATGAATTTAGAGGGAAAGAAGATAATTTACAACAATGGTGGTTATCTATAATTATATATCCCCAGGCAGAAAAAAACATGATCAAACGTATGCGATGGCTAAAAAATAACTTAAAAAAACATAATAAATGGATTGAGTTTGATGAAATAATCAAAACGGTTAAAATAGAAGAAATCAGTTTACTACCATATATATTGGCATGTAGTCCCAATACAAAAGACAAAACAAAACATGCAAATCGTTTTTTAGAAGAACTACTCGATGGAAAGAAAATCTGGAAAGAAAACATACGACGTAAGTTCGTACAAATCATGATTTGGGATTTAAAAGATCTTTTTACAGAAAAAGATCTTCTTAAAAAGGCGGTCAATTTTTACTTCAAAGGAAATACTGCCTCCAAAGAATATGCAGATTTATTAACTGTAATAGGAGAACCTACTCCAGATTCTGATACCGTTCAAAAGATTTTAAGAAAACTCGCCGACATTTTTAAAGATTATGATGATCTTAAAACGACCACAGCCGAAAAAGAACGTTTATATAAAAAAACAGACGCTATATTCTCTTCTTTAGAAGAAAAACTACTATATCAAGTTATAGAAAACAGTAATGAATATGAATTATCAAAACGAGCCTTTTATTTCTTGTATCTAAATGACCTTCCTAATAAGCAACAAACTATTACACAACTGTTTTCTAACTTAGGATTATATCATCATGATATTCCTGAAATTTTCACAAAAGAATTTCCTCACTTAATCAAAGATGAGAACGATCCTAATATCGAAATTGTAAAATCATGGTTTACACTACCAGAAAGTAAATTCGAAAGTAGGTATAATGCAGAAAAAGCTCCCGGAGTTGCCTGTATGTTTTTCCTGAATGTTTTACACTTACCCGATATTTTTAATTTCGTCGTCAACACATTATTACTTGATGAAGACACTCTTCAAAAAATACCACACCTATCAGAAGTTATTTTTACACAATTACTTTCTGAAGAATATGGCACTAAAATAAACCCTACTAATAGGTTTAATAAAGAGCAAATTGAAACCATGCTCGAAAATACCTTTACGTTTTTAGAAAAAAATCATTCCAAAATTCCCGGAGGTAGCACAGAAGCTATCCGTACCATTTACCACTGCGAGAATCCACTAGCAAAAAACTGGATTAAAGAACATCACAAAAGTACAGATATTGAAAAACGTTTTGGAAATATGTCTATTGACATGGATGATCTTACCGAAGAAATAAATGATGCTTTAGAAAGCGCCCTAGAATTTATAAGAGATGCAGAACAAAATGTTTATTTAGAATATAAAGACGAGAAATCATCAAAATTTTGGAAAATAAAATATTACCAAGAAATTTTCACAATAACTTATGGTAAAATAGGTACGAAAGGACAATCAAAAACAAAAGAATTTAAGGATATAAACACAGCACATAAAGAAGGAAAAAAGCTTATTGAGCAAAAAATAAAAAAAGGATACATATCGACCACTGAAAAATATTTTTATCAGAAATAAAAACAAAAAAATATGATTTTAAAGCTAACAGTCAGGAATTTAAATAATAACTTTACAAGAGGGACATTATACACTTTACACATTACAGACGTATAGCATTATTTTAAGGGGTTTTCGATAGAAAATTTAAATACATGAAAAAATCATTTACTATAATTATTCTATTACTAGGATATATAACTGCTATTGGTCAGGAAAATAAAATTTACACCTCATTGCAAGAAGCATTAGTCAATAAAGATCAGGTGTACAAGCTAGACCTTAGCCATACTAAACTCACAAAACTATCTGATTCTGTAGCCCAACTAAAACATTTACAATACCTTAACCTTGAAGGAAATGAAATAAGTAAATTACCAGAATCTATTGGGGATTTAAAAAAATTAAGAACACTTAATGTAAAAAAGAACAAACTTGTTGAGCTACCGGGATCTTTTGGTGATTTACAAAATATAGAGGTTTTATTTTTATCTGAAAATCAAATCCTTACACTCCCCGAGTCTATTGGAAATTTAAAAAAACTAGGATGGTTATTCTTAAAAAATAATCAAATCAAGGTGTTACCCGAATCCTTTGGTAATCTTGCAAGTTTAAAAAAATTGGATTTAAGACAGAATCAACTTGTCGAGTTATCTAATACTTTTAGTAATCTTACCAGCTTACAAGAACTTCTTATAGAAGGAAATCGACTTTCTGAATTACCATTAACATTTGGGAATCTAAACAATATAGAAGCGCTAAATCTATCTGGCAATCAAATTGATGAATTACCCGAATCTTTTGGAAATCTAAATAGCTTAGAATGGTTGATTTGTAAAGAAAATAAGCTAGATCGTATTCCTGAAACCTTCGGAAACCTTTCAAAATTAAAACTGCTGTACTTAAATGCTAATAAAATAAGTAAGCTTCCAAAATCTTTTCAAAATCTTACCAATTTAAAAGACCTCAACCTATCTGGCAACAGACTTTCTAAAGCAGAAAAAGAAATAAGCAAACAATTATTACCTAATTGTGAAATTAATTTTGAAAACAGTTACTACTCTTTGCAGAAGGCCTTAGAAAATAAAAAAAATGTTGACATCCTGTATCTTTCGGATAGTGAATTAACAGAACTCCCAGAATCAATAGGAGAGCTTAAAAATTTGCAAAAGTTATATCTCATAAGCAATCAACTTAAGAAATTACCAAAATCCTTTGAGAAACTTAAAAAATTAGAAACTCTTTCCTTGTCTTATAACAGTATTGCAAGTTTACCAGAATCCCTATACAAACTTAAAAACTTAAAACAACTCTATTTAGATAGTAATAAACTCTCTTCTTTGCCAGAGTCTATAAAAGATTTAAAAAAATTAAAAATCATTCATCTATCTGGTAACAACTTATCTGATCTAGAAAAGGAAAAAATTAAAAAACTACTGCCTGATTGTTCGATTTCTTTTTAAAATAAACAGTATTTTAGAAATTTGATCTATAAAACAAACTAAGAATATACTATGCAAAAACACAGATGTGGTTGGTGCCTTGGCGACCCTCTATATGAGGCCTATCATGATACCGAGTGGGGAGTACCATTACACGACGAGCAGCTTTTATTCGAATTTTTAATCCTCGAAACTTTTCAGGCAGGTTTGAGTTGGATTACCATTTTACGAAAACGAGAAAATTTTAGAGTTGCTTTTGATAATTTTGATTATAAAATCGTTGCTAAATATAACGACACGAAGAAAGAAGAATTATTACAAAATGCTGGAATCATTCGCAATAAACTAAAAGTAAATTCTGCAATAACCAATGCTCAGAATTTTATTAAAATACAAGAAGAGTTTGGCAGTTTTAATACATACATCTGGAGTTTTGTAGATGGGAAACAAGTTCAGAACAGTTGGCCTCATTATAAAGATTGCCCTGCGACTACAGAAACTTCTGATATGGTAAGTAAAGATTTAAAAAAGCGAGGGTTTAAGTTTGTGGGTTCTACCGTGATTTATGCTTTTATGCAGGCTATTGGTATGGTAAACGATCACGAAGTAGGCTGTTTTAGATACAAAGAAGTTTAACATATCACACAAAACCATTAAAAACATCAGAAGATGAGTGGAGAAACTAATTTAACTACTTTAATCAGAAACATGTCTCCTGTATTACAAGCTGGTGAGTTTGTTTTTTCTACAGTAAAAAATACAGATCATATTCCCAGAGAAGATAGTATTGGTGAATTTAAAGAACCCGAAGGAGTAACTATTATAATTGATCGTAAAAAGGCAGAACATCTTAATCTTTCTTATGAATATATTGCTTCATGGATAACTTTAGAAATCCATTCTTCGCTGGATGCAGTAGGCCTTACAGCTATTTTTTCGACAGAATTAGCAAAACATAAAATTAGCTGCAATGTAATTGCCGGCTATTATCATGATCATATTTTCGTTGACAAAAAAGATGAACATAAAGCAATTAATGTGTTAAAGAAACTATCAAAAAATTATAAAGGATAGCTTACAGTTTTATTCCAAAAGATAAATCTCCTGCATCACCTAGGCCAGGAATAATATAGCTCTTATCATTTAATTTTTGATCAACCGCAGCAATCCAGAGATGAGTATTTTCGGGAAAAACATTTTTAATATATGATATCCCTTGCTCTGAGCCTATTACAGAAACAATATGCACTTGTTCGGGGATACCATGTTTTTTCATCGCAATAAATGTATTTTCCAGAGTCTTTCCTGTTGCCAACATTGGATCTGCCAAAATCAAGGTTTTATCTTTCAAAGAAGGCGAAGCCAGGTATTTTACCACAATTTCAAAATCATCATCATTATTTTGATGATCTCTATAGGCCGAAATAAATCCGTTCTCTGCTGTATCAAAATAATTTAATAATCCTTGATGCAATGGTAATCCGGCTCTAAGAATAGAACACAATACGAGTGCATTTTTAGGCACAGAAATTTCTTTGGTTCCCAAAGGGGTTTGAATTGTTCTAGTTTCATAATCCAGCGCTGTACTTAGTTCGTAACTTAGGATTTCGCCTATCCGTTCGATATTCTTCCTAAAACGCATTGCATCTTTCTGTATAGTAACATCTCTTAATTCTAAAACAAATTGATTTAAAATTGAATTTTTTAATCCTAAATTATGAATAACCATTGATACTGCATTTTAAGAAGTTATTAAAACTATTATTTCCTGTTACTTTTTGAAATCAATTGAAGATCAGAATAGCTTCCTAATCATATATTATTTCAAATATTTTATAAACGTGGTCCTGGTAATTTCTCTGGCACCCAAGCTTGCCAAATGATCAGTATACACCTGGCAATCGATCAATTGTATCTCTTTTTTTATTAACCACTCTACCAAAGTAATAAAACCATATTTAGAAGCATTACTTACTTTAGAAAACATACTCTCACCACAAAATACTTTTTTATCTTCTAACAAAACCCCGTACAAACCTCCTACCAAAACAGATTGTTCCCAAACCTCAACAGAAATAGCATATCCTAATTGGTGAAGTTTTGTATATGCCTTTTGCATATCATTTGTAATCCAGGTACCTTCTTGTTCTGGCCGTTTGATTGTTGCACAGTGTTGTACAACACTATCAAAGGCCTTATTAAATGTTACTTCAAACTTATTTTTTCTGATAAGTTGACGCATACTTTTACTTACTCTAAGCTCTGGCGGAAAAAGTACCATTCTGGGATCTGGACTATACCATAGGATCGGTTGATCCTCATCATACCAGGGAAAAATCCCATTATGATATGCCTTTAGTAATCTATCAACAGAAAGATCTCCTCCTATAGCCAAAAGACCATTAGCATCAGCAAGAGTAACCGGTGGAAATTGTATTGAATCTGTTAAAATGTACAAAATATACTTATAAACCTTTATACAACGTTAAATATCAATCAGTTGTTTGAATTGACCAAAAAAATCGCAATATTTGTTAGGACCTTTTAAGATAAATTTTGTTCATCATTGCTTTTTTGAGTTTTATTAAAAGGTTAACCTAAAACCACAATAATGAAAAGTCCGATATTATCTTATATCGGACTTTTTTCTTTTTATTAAATAGTGTACTTAAAACCTATTTAGAATGGTAAATCATCATGTTCTTCTTCAGAAAAATCTTTTGCAGGTTCAAAAGCGTCTACCGGTGGAGTTGGAGGAGCACTTTGAGCTACAGGTTGCAAGCTCTCAATTCTCCATCCCTGGATAGAATTAAAATACTTAGTTTCTCCTTGTGGATTTACCCACTCACGACCACGTAAATTAATACTTATTTTCACATCCTGACCAACTTGAAAAGGATTTAATAAGTCACATTTATCCTGAACAAACTCTACCATGATATGCTGTGGGTATTGCTCTTCAGTAGTAACTACAATTTCTCTCTTTCTAAAACCATTGCTTCCAAAGGTTTGAGTCTCACCGATCATCTTTACTTTACCTTGTACTTCCATCTTATTGAATTATTATTTTGCTGCTAAAATGTTCCATGCCGTATCCATATCATCCTGATCGAGATACTGCTTTGCAAATTTATGAATTTCTATTAGGTTAGCCTCCTGAATTTTATCCTTAATATCATTATGGTTATTAACAAATTCTAAAGCTTCAGATTTTGTTGGCATTCCTTCTACATTTCCTAGTTTACCTAAATCATTTCCTGTAAAAACAGTACTGTTTCTTACTTCTTCTGGCAATGCATCTACACCAATTCCTATTGAACTTAATGGTTTAGGCACTTCAAACATTCCCATATTGGCTCTACTATACCAATTACCTCCCATACGAGCAACCTGATCTATCTTATGCTGATCTATTCTATTATTTTCGTCCATAACATTCTCATTAATATGCATAAGAACGACTTCGCAGATAATAAGATTACCAGCTCCCCCTTCAGTACCCATAGGAACTACCTGATTAACCTTACATTCAAACTGTACCGGAGATTCCCCTACACGATACGCTTTGACTTTTTCTGAAGGAACCATGGTAAGCCCAGATTTTACAAACTCGTTAACTCCCTCTGGATACTCTGTACTTGATAATGACATCTGCTGTACAATATCATAATTCACAATATTAATGACTACTTCTTTGGTAGATTTTGCATTTTCTAATGTATGTTTAGTCGTATTATCTCTAACTCTTCTTGCCGGAGAAAAAATAAGAATCGGTGGATTCGCACTAAATACATTAAAAAAACTAAACGGAGATAAATTAGCATTGCCATTTACATCCATCGTGCTAGCAAAAGCTATAGGTCTGGGACCGATTGCTCCAAGAATTAAGCCATGTAATTTTCCTGTAGTAACCTCTGATGGATCGATTGTAATCATAATTTGTTTTATATTGAGCAAATATAACCAAAGTTTGGTTTTAGAATCATTAAAAAAACAGGTTTTAGAATCTGTTTTATAAACAATAAAATCGTTTTAAAACGTTTATATTTAGGATTTAGTTAACTAGTCTGTATGAATTTTTCTGATGAGCGTAATTTTTCGAGCTATTTTATTATTATAGCTGTTTTAGTTATAACTGGCCTAGTTTTATGGAATACATCGTTATTCATGCAACGTCTTAAAGATGATGAACGAACTAAAGTTGAGATATGGGTGCAATCCCAGAAAGCATTAGACAGCGAACAATCTGATGACTATCTAGAGTTATCTATTGTTATCAATACAACAAACAAATCTATTCCTATCATCATTACAGATTCTAAAGGTGACTTTATTAGAGATTCTTTAGGAAAACCTGATCCTAGTTATTTTAAAAACTTATCTAAAAATGAGATAACAGATGAAGAAAAACTCAAATCATTTTTAAAAACGTTAAAATCAGAAAACGACCCAATAGAACTCGATCTGAAAGATACCGTTCAATATATTTATTACGGAAATTCTGATATTTTAAATAAATTGAAATATTACCCAATGACTATTGCCATCATTATATTTCTATTAATTGGAGTAATTTATTTCTTTTTTACTACCTCTAAAGCTAGTGAGCAAAACAAACTTTGGGCAGGTATGGCTAAAGAAACTGCTCACCAAATAGGCACACCATTATCCTCGTTGGTGGGATGGAATGAAATCCTGAAAACCGAAAATGTAAATCCAGAATATATCGTAGAAATAGAAAAGGATATTGAGCGGCTAAAGATAATTACAGAACGTTTTTCTAAAATTGGTTCTATTCCTAATCTCGAAGATGTTGATATTGTAGAAGAAACCCGAAATGCCTATACATATCTTCAATCCAGAAGCTCTAAACTTATTAATTTCTCACTTAATTTACCAGATAAACCTATTCATGTATCATTAAACTCCCAATTATATAGCTGGACAATCGAAAACCTCGTAAAAAACGCTATTGATGCAATGCGAGGGAAAGGAGATCTTAATATTGATCTTATAGATGATGCAAAGCGGGTATTTATACGAATTAAAGACACAGGTAAGGGTATTCCTAAAAGTAAATTCACCAAAATTTTTGAGCCTGGATATACATCTAAGAGCAGAGGGTGGGGTCTGGGTCTATCCCTATCAAAAAGAATTATAGAAGAATACCACTTAGGAAAAATTAAAGTTCTTAAATCAGATATTGGTAAAGGCACTACTTTTCAAATTACACTTCGCAAGTCTGGAGTTACTTCTTAATATTAAATTTTCTTAAAAAGGTATAACAATATTTTTTTCACAACGTTATAGAATACCTATTAAACGCCAAATCTAAACAAAGTGAAAACTGAATATATTATTTTAAAAGAAACAACTCTTAACAATAATTGTCCAGAATGCTACTCTACTGATGGCATGATACTTTCTTTCAAACAACAAAGACTAAAATCAAAACTTCTGGTCAAAACCAAAAGTAATATTGTCGAAAGTATTAACTGTAATAAATGCGAAAATCAAATTTTCCCAGGACAATGGACTACAGATATAGAAAGAGTATATGATTACCATAAAAAAACAATCACTCGCCAATCTGGATCACTGCGTTTTACCAAATTGTTTTATATTCTATTATTTATTGGGATTGCTATCGCTGCTTTTGTATACATCTATCTTTACAGATCTGATCTTTTAGGAATCTAATATTGTTTCATAATCTGGCGTAATTCATCTGTAATCAAAAAGGTTTTATCTGCATTAAAATCAAAACAAACTGCTACATCATGACCTTCTGCACAAAGTACTCCTTCATCATTATACAAATGATGATGTAACCCAAAACTAGAGTTTTTAATAAACTCAACTCTAGTTTTGATTATTACATTTCCCGGAAAAAACAACGGGTTTTTAAAATCACATTGTGTAGAAACCAGCATAGGTCCTTTTTTAGTTTCGGCATATAATGTTGCCAAACCGGTTACTTCCCAGAATTGAACACGTGCACTTTGCATATATTTCATAAAATTCACATTGTTCACATGCTGATACGTATCCATCTCACTCCAATCAATTCGAAGTTGTAGAGATAGTTTAAAACCTGATTCCTGCATACACTTATAAATTCGATTGAATTTCTTTTGCCAGTGCTTTAAATTCTGATTCTGACATAGAAATTTTATGCTGAAAAGTCATTTCTTTCATTTCATTTAGCGGAATTAAGTGTACGTGTACATGCGGGACTTCTAAACCTACGACGGCAATACCGACACGTTTACAGGAGACTGTTTTCTCTATAGCTTTTGCTACTTTACGAGAAAAACGCATTAACTCCAGATATTCGTCTTCATCCAGATCAAATATTTTATCTTCTTCTTTTTTAGGAATACAAAGTGTATGTCCTTTTGCATTTGGACTAATATCCAAAAAGGCGTAATAATTCTCATCTTCGGCCACTGTATATGATGGAATTTCGCCATTTACAATTTTAGTAAATAGGGTAGACATTAATTAAATTTTAGTTGGGTTACGGTTTTCGAAATATAGTTTATTTATCTGTAAGTCAAAACCATAAAAAAGCCTTTTTTAAAAAATTAAAAAAGGCTTGTAACAAAATTTAAGAAATTGTTTCTTTTATTCTCTTGTAATCTCTACAACATCAAACTTCATAATCCCGTTAGGCACTTGTATTTCAGCTATTTCGCCAACACTTTTTCCTAATAGACCTTTTCCGATAGGAGAATCTACAGATATCTTTCCAGTTTTAAGATCTGCTTCACTTTGCGCTACCAGTTTATAAGTCATTTCGGCACCATTAGTTTGGTTTTTGATCTTTACAGTAGAATGTATAAGAGCCTTAGATGTGTCTAATTGAGATTCGTCAATTAAACGTGCATTCGAAAGAGTCTCTTCTAATTTAGAAATTCTCATCTCTAATAATCCCTGTGCTTCTTTTGCGGCATCATACTCGGCATTTTCACTTAAATCCCCTTTATCACGCGCTTCAGCTATCGCTTGAGAAGCTTTTGGGCGCTCTACATCCTTAAGCTGACCTAGTTCGTCTCTTAGTTTTTTAAGCCCCTCGGCAGTATAATAAGATACTTTGCTCATAACTTCATCGTTTATATAAATACAAAAAATCCCACAAGAATGGGATTTGTTATTCAAAGATAACAAAAATTTTACTGAAGACTGCAAATTTACGTAATTTGCCAATACAATAGTAGTGTTATGAAAAAGACTTTATTTTTTGCAAGTATTCTTTTGATTTTATCATGTAGTAGTGATGATAATGGAGATAATAATCAATTTCTACCTCCTTCGAGCGTTAATTATCAAATCAATCTTAATTTACCTCAATTTAACCCACTTAAATTTCCAAGTAATCATTTGGTAGATAACTCAGAAAACGGGAGTATTAAAGGAGTCATTATTTATAATATTGATAACACTCAATATTCAGCTTTTGAGCTTAGCGACCCTAATCATTCTCCTAGTTCTTGCTCTACTCAGACGATTGATGGAATTACCTCGACTTGCAATTGCGATGACGGAAACAGTTACAATATTATTACCGGACAGCAAACCTCTGGAGATGGTCAATTTGGATTAAGGCGATATAATGTGCGACGAGAAGGAAATACGTTATTTATATCTAACTAACTGTACAAAGAAAAAAACAGCTTGTTTTTAATCTACATCTTGTTTTTTTGAAATCACAATTTTAAAAGAAAGCGGAAAATCAAAATCCATTAACTTAAATTCATACTCATCGTTCCAAAAGGAAGGCGTATATGTATATTCTGTTTTTCCTAGTAAACCGTACCTGCAAACCTCTACTTCTCCACAACTATTCCCTTTAGAAAGCGATAGTTGTACACCCGTCTTTGTTGGACCACCGGCACCATGTGTTGGGCGTTTATGAGAATAACCTGTTAATAGAATAGACAAAGAATCTGTAAGCATTACTGGTATATTAGGTTTTAGCTCGACCAGTATTGGGTTTGTATATTGTATTGTTCCTGTATTTTCTTCTTGTTGGGCATAACTTAAATGATTCCAAAAAAGAAAAAGAGAAATTACAGTAATTATCCTACTCATAAAAATAAAATTACACATCCTATATTCAAAACAGTTTTTTAGCCCTTAAATATATTACAATTTATTTCCAATTATAGGCCCAATCTTTCCAAACCACTTCTAACCCCTTATTTTTAAGCATTTTCACTACATCTCCTGTAGAGCGTTCATCAGAAATTTCGAACTGTTCTAAAGACTGTGGTTCTACTACATAACCTCCTGGATTAGTTTTAGACTCGGCGCTTATAGAAGTGATTCCGAGATTTACAACATGCTCTCTAAACACTTCACTTTCTCGAGTAGACATAGACAACTCTACATCTTCATCTAACAATCGAAAAGCACATATCAACTGCACCAAATCTGAATCTGTCATTGCTACTTTTGGTTCTAGCCCACCGCTATGTGGTCTTAGTCTCGGAAAGGATATCGAATATTTTGTTTTCCAGTATGTTTTTTGCAAATAGTTAAGATGCAATGCTGTAAAAAAACTATCTGCTCTCCAATCCTCTAATCCAAAAAGGGCTCCTAACCCTATTTTATGAATTCCTGCTTTACCTAATCGGTCCGGAGTTTCTAATCGATAATCAAAATTAGATTTCCTTCCTTTTGGATGATGTTTTTTATACTCTTCTTTGTGATATGTTTCTTGATACACCAATACGGCATACAAACCATTTTTAATTAATAGTTCATAGTCTGACTGATCTAATGGCTGCACCTCTATCGTAATATTGGCAAATTTTGATTGTATGAGTTGTATGGCATTATTGATATAATCTACTCCCACTGTCCTATTAGCTTCTCCCGTAACCAAAAGGATGTGATCATAGCCTTTGGACTTTAGAAAACCTACTTCTTTTAGAATTTCTTTATCGGTTAATGTTCTTCTCGGAATTTTATTAGTCATACTAAATCCACAATACGTACATATATTTTGGCATTCATTACTTAAGTACATCGGGGTATACATCTGGATGGTATTGCCAAAACGTTTTTTAGTAGTATAGCTACTTATTTGCGCCATATGTTCTAAATATGGTTTTGCAGTAGGAGAAATCAATGCCTTAAAATCTTCAAGATCTCTTTTAGGTTTTTCAAGAGCATGAACAACATCTGCTTCTGTCTTAGAAAAAATACTGGAAAGTGTTGCTTCCCAATTATATTGCTCGAATATATCTTTGAAACTGGTATCAGGTAACGGGTATCGGGCATCTGTCATTACTTAATTGCTTTAACTAAATTAAACAACATCTTTCTGATAAAAACTACCTTGTTTAACAGATCATTTGCTTGTTCTTTTTCTAAATAGCCTAAATCTTTTGATAAAATCAAAAGATATTCGACCTCTGAAATAGATCCAGAAGCAATTCGTAAGAATCTTGCAAATTCTTTGTTGGAATCATGACCACAACCTTCAGATATATTGGTTGGAACAGAAGTGGATGCTCTTCTTAGTTGTGATATAATCCCAAACCTCTCGTCATCAGGAAACCGCTTAGTTAATTCATAAATTAGTAAACATAATTTATGGCTTTCTTTCCAAACTTTTAATTCTTTAAAATCTCTCATAAACATATTTTAATCAGTTTCTAAGTATCACTTTTCGACATTACCCCCAATACCCGAAACCTGATACCCAAATTCTGATACCTCTTTTTAACCTTGTGTTAAAAATGATGTTAACGGGCTGCTCGCCTCTGCATGTTGTCTAACAGGAGCTAATTTTGAGTCATATGCCATACGACCTGCCTCTACAGCCATTTTAAATGCTTTTGCCATCGTTATTGGTTGTTGAGACACTGCAATAGCCGTATTTACTAATACTGCGTCTGCACCAATCTCCATCGCTTGTGCCGCATGAGAAGGGCTTCCGATACCAGCATCTACAATTACAGGAACATTACTTTGATCTATGATAATTTCTAAAAACTCTAATGTTTTTAATCCTTTATTGCTTCCTATTGGAGCACCCAAAGGCATTACACATTGTACTCCCACTTCTTCTAAGCGTTTACACAAAACCGGATCTGCATGAATATATGGCATGACCACAAATCCTTGTTTTACTAATTCTGAAGCAGCGTTTAGGGTTTCTATAGGGTCTGGCAATAAATATTTTGGATCTGGATGAATTTCTAATTTTATCCAGTTTGTCTCTAAAGCTTCTCTTGCTAATTGCGCTGCAAAAACCGCCTCCTTAGCATCACGAACTCCAGACGTATTAGGAAGTAAATTAATTCTGGGATGATCCAAATGTTTTAATATATCATCATTTTCATTATTAACATCAACTCTCTTTAATGCTACTGTTATTAATTCACTTTCTGATATAAGTAATGCATCCCTCATTAACTGAGAAGAGCTAAATTTTCCTGTACCCGTAAATAAACGGGATGAAAATTCTTTATCTGCAATTTTTAATTTTTCCATTTCTTAACGATTAGCTGGTAGCTTTTGAACCATTAGTTTTTTTATAGTTTTTATTTTTTTCTCCAGATTTACCTGGTTTGTCAACTCTCCCGAAACAGCAATTCCTGATATTCCTGTCTGCATAAGTGTGGTAATATCCTTTTCTGTAATTCCTCCTATTGCAACAACAGGTATTTCTGCATTTTCATTTTTAAGTTGACTAAGAATATTTTGACAGCCATCAATTCCTAACACCGGACTTAGTTTTTTTTTAGTTATTGTATGCTTATAAGGGCCAAGACCTATATAATCTACACCATCTTTAATATGTTGTAAACAGTTTTCTATAGTATTTGCAGTACCACCTATAATAAAATTATCACCAAGAATTTTTCTTGCCTCTCCTGGGTTCATATCATTTAATCCCAAATGTATGCCATCTGCCAGAACAGCTTTTGCCACACTTACATTATCATTAACAATCATAATAGCATCATATTGATCACAGATATTACGGCATTGTATTGCCGTATCCAGATACGTTGCTATGTCTTCATCTTTAAGACGTAGTTGTATCCATTTGCAACCAGCTTTGCAAGCATTCTTTATATTTTTAAGATGTTCCTGTGGAGTTTTACCTTGTGAAATATATTGAAGCATAGTCATTAGTTTTAAGAAGTTATGGAGTTAAGAATTGCTTTAGAATAACTGTTTAACAATTTGCTTATTATTTTATATTTAATTCCATAACAGGTAAAAACCTGTTTGGGATATCACTTTTTATTCTACTAACTGTTTTAAACCCAAATTTGATGTAGAACTTTTCGGCTTTAGGTTCTGCATATAATTGAATCTTTTCAAAATGACTTTTTTTCATTTTTTTCAAAAAATCATTTATCAAAACAGAACCATATCCTTTCCCAATACTATCAGGGTGGAGAAATATATTATCTAGTTCAACTACTTTATCTTCTTTCTCTATATAAGAATAATATCCTTTTAGATCATTTCCGCAAGTTATTTTATACACTTTATTTTCAATAATATAATCCTTTGTCATAGTAAGATCTTTCTCCCATTTTTTAATTTGCTTGTCATCATATCCCCAAAATGCTTTTGATATTTTGGTCAAGCTAGTTATTTCTTCAGCATCGTTAACATCGGCCTCTACTATTGTTTCTTTATTCATCATACTAATCAATCTAAATCTTATGATACCCCAACAGGCTACTATTAGAACTCAGTACTTTTTCGGTATACCTTTTTCCTCTATAACAAGCTTTGAGCAAAGGAAACCCTAATGCCAAATATGTTGTAATTGCAGAAGAAAGTACACAACCGCTTCCGTGTTTTTCTGATATGTTTTGTCTTTTTGGATTAAACACAAACTGTTTCTCATTGTTAGTAAACAGCTCATCTTTTCCGATTGCTTCTTTTCTATGTCCTCCTTTAAGAAAAAGATTCGTTTTATTAGCAATATGAGCGATTGTTTCTTCAATAGTTTTACCTGTATACAACCTTTCTATTTCATTATAATTGGGTGTTAGAAGGTAAATTTTGTTTAATATTTCCTCAAACTGTTTTTCAATATTATTCTGATCATCCAAATTGTCATTATAAGAATGAAAATTAAAATCAGAACTAGATGTTAATACTGGATCTAAAACAATTTTAATTGCATTATTTTTTTCTAATACAACATCAATAATTTGATTGAGTACTTCCCAGTTTTGAACGATTCCTATTTTTACATACGTTATTGCAAACCGATCAAATAGTATATCTATTTGATTTTTAATCACGTCAAAATCCATCCATTGGCACGATGCAAATTCAACATCATTCTGGATCGTATTTGCGGTACAAACAGACAGACCGTAGCCTTTTAACGCTTCGATTGTTTTAACATCTGCAGTAAGCCCGGCTCCGTTAGATGGATCAAAACCTGCTATAGTAAGTATGTACGGTCTTTTTATCATTCCTACTAAGAGTTGCTTTACGTAGTTTGTATTGTTTTAAGCTTATCATAAATCATTTTGAAACTTTCTAACGAATCCTCTGTATTCCATATTCCTCCTAAAACACCTACTCCTTTAAATCCCAGATCAAATGTTGCTTGTAATGTACTTTCATTAATCCCTCCCATTCCTATTACAAATTCATTTAGATCAGTAACATCAAATCCTTTTCCTGTATAACCAACTTTTGAAATTGAACTAAAAACAGGACTTAATAACACATACTCAAAAGTAGCCGGGCAATTTTTTATATCCTCTTTAGAATGAAAGGAACTACTTACTTTATAGTCTTTTGTTTTATAATCATAAATATATTCTTCTAGTTTTTCTTCTAAATCCAATCGTGGTTGTTCCTGAATATGAATTCCTCTCAAATTAAATTCTTCACATAACTCATGAAATTGATGTATCATAATACGGTTGTGGTATTTTGTGTCAATTTGATTGAGCAAAACTCTGTATCCTTCAATATTCATAGTTGGTTTACGAAAATGTAATATTTCTAAACCATTATCGAATAGTGAATTGATTTTATCGGCTTCACTTTCTAATTCTTGTTCTGAGGTTAATATGATTAGCATAGATTAAATATCAGGTTTTAGCTATCGGCCATTGGATATCAGTGATCAGGTATCAGTAATTCACTGAAAGCCTAACACCTTATACTTGAGACCTACAAATATACTTCGCTTCCTTTTTCTTTAAATTCTTCTGCTTTTTCCTGCATCCCTGCTTCGAGTGCTTTTCGGTCATCAATTTCTTTTTTTGCAGCATAATCGCGTACTTCTTGAGATATTTTCATCGAACAGAATTTTGGACCGCACATACTACAGAAATGAGCAATTTTTGCACCTTCCGCGGGTAGTGTTTCATCGTGATATTCTCTTGCCAGTTCTGGATCCAGAGATAAATTGAATTGATCTTCCCATCGAAACTCAAAACGCGCTTTACTTAAGGCATCATCTCGATGTTGCGCTCCTGGATGTCCTTTTGCTAAATCTGCGGCATGCGCTGCCAGTTTATAAGTAATCACTCCCGTACGTACATCTTCTTTATTTGGTAATCCTAAATGTTCTTTTGGGGTCACATAACATAACATGGCAGTCCCATACCAACCTATCATAGCAGCTCCGATTCCCGAAGTGATATGGTCGTATCCGGGAGCAATATCAGTGGTCAAAGGGCCTAAGGTATAAAAAGGCGCTTCTCCACAAGCTTCTAATTGCTTATCCATATTTGCTTTGATCATATGCATTGGCACATGTCCTGGTCCCTCGATAAAGGTTTGTACATCGTGTTTCCAAGCAATTTTTGTTAATTCTCCCAGTGTTTCTAGCTCTGCAAACTGTGCCTCGTCATTAGCATCTGCAATACAACCCGGGCGTAACCCATCTCCTAAGGAAAATGCCACATCATAGGCTTTCATGATCTCGCATATTTCTTCAAAATGTGTATATAAAAAACTCTCTTTATGATGCGCAAGACACCATTTTGCCATAATAGACCCTCCTCTAGAAACGATACCGGTGATACGCTTTGCCGTCATAGGCACATATGCTAAACGCACTCCTGCATGAATGGTGAAATAATCTACTCCCTGTTCTGCCTGTTCGATCAATGTATCTTTAAAAATTTCCCAGGTTAAATCTTCGGCTTTACCATTCACTTTTTCTAATGCTTGATAGATAGGTACAGTTCCTATAGGTACAGGTGAGTTACGAATAATCCACTCACGGGTTTCATGTATATTTTTTCCTGTAGAAAGATCCATAATATTATCTGCTCCCCAGCGGCATGCCCATACTGCTTTTTCTACTTCTTCTTCGATACTTGATGTTGTTGCAGAATTACCAATATTGGCATTGATTTTTACCAAAAAATTTCTCCCCAAAATCATAGGTTCACTTTCTGGGTGATTGATATTAGATGGTATAACAGCTCTTCCTCTGGCAACTTCTTCTCTTACAAATTCTGGAGTAATTACCTCGGGAATACTAGCTCCAAAATCTTGACCGGGATGTTGTTTAGAAAGGCGTTTTACTTCTTGAAGTTTTTGGTTTTCGCGTATAGCCACATATTCCATTTCGGGAGTAATGATACCTTGTTTCGCATAATACATCTGGGAAACATTTTTTCCTTTTTTAGCTCGTTTTGGCTTGCGAAGATGATTAAATCGAAGATGATCCAAACTAGAATCATTTAGTCTCTTATTACAATATTCTGAAGAAAAACTATCTAATTCTTCTACATCTCCACGGTCTAAAACCCATTGCTCCCGAATAGGTTCGATCCCATTATGTACATTGATCTCTTTTGAAGGGTCGGTATATGGACCACTTGTATCATAAACAGTAACAGGTTGATTAACGGTTCTTTTTCCTGTAATGCTATCGACCGTATCACTTAACTCGATCTCTCGCATTGCTACTTTAACCTGTGGATGAATAGCTCCAGGTACATAGATTTTTTTTGAACTTGGAAAAGGTGTGGTACTAATTACGGTGTCCTGTGGTGCTGTATCTTTTTTCTTCATGAATATTGTATTTCAGGTTTTGATTATACCCTTTGCTGTTAGTTTTTCTTATGGTAATAATGATTTGTAATTAACTTACCCTCCTTGAGTAGCTTTTATGATTACTATATCATCATCGTTTTCTATCATTGTTTGTTCCCATTCTTCTTTAGAAATGACTTTATTATTAATGGCAATAGCAATTCCGTTAGGAAGAATATCTAATTGCTCTAACAGTTTTTTAATTGAACTGTTTTCTGAAATTGATTGAGATTGATTGTTAACGTTTATGGTCATTTTTTTATATATTAATTCCATAAACTTTAGGTCGTAATTGCCTAAATAGAGAAGAAAAATCACACGTATAAAAATGTGATATTTACTTTTCCCTTCGTCGGTACTAACCGCATCAGGTTCAAAGGGTATTTCTCAGACCTAACCGAAGTTAAGGACACCCCTAAAGTTTATGTTATAAAAGTAATAAAACTTATACAAAAAAGGAGGTTAAAGCCAAGTTTTAACCTCCTCTTATTTAAAATTTTAATGTTGCTCCAAGTAAAAAATTAATCCCTGCCTGCGGATAAAAACCTGCTCCCTCGATGGTAGTCACCATACCTGGATTAGAAAAATCATCATCAAATGTAAAAAAGTATCCATTAGACACATATTCCTCATCAAAGACATTATTAACCAACCCTGTTAATACTATTGATTTAAAAACAGGAATATTCTTTATTTCATATACCACATTAAGGTCATTTATAAAGAAGCTATCAAGTTTCGAAACTTCACTATCAATATTACCCATGTATTGCTCTCCTACAAACTTAGACAGCAATCCTAATTGAAGGTTTTTTATAGGACGATACATAAACATATTACCTGCTACAATATTAGGAGAATATGAGATGTTTGTATCTCCCAAATTGACGAAACTACCATCTCTAGAGGTTATAAAATCTTTATTTTTATTCGTACTTAATGAAACATTGGGTTTAATTACAAATTGATCAGAAAGCGTGATATCTGCATCTATTTCGATTCCCAAACGATAACTTTCTCCACTAGTTGCCCTAATTGGTGCACCTACATCATCTAATGCTCCTGTTAGTACCAATTGATCTCTATACCACATATAATAAAGGTTGGTATTTACTATTATTTTGTTTTTTGCTAATCGCCACCCTAGCTCAATATCATTAAGCCTCTCTGCTGTATCTATACCATTTTCAAAGTCATCTCTTCTTGGTTCCCTATTGGCTCTGGCATAAGATACATATAGATGATTTGCATCATTTACATGAAAGGTTGCTCCCATTTTTGGGTTAAAGAATGCGTAGTTTTTATCTACTTGAAGCGCAACTCTTTTTGAAGTTAACCCCGAGGTTTTATAATTTACAAAACGTCCTTGCAAGTCTAAAAATGCACTCCACTTATCATTAATTCTATAGGTGGTTTTACCAAAAACCGAGTACTCGGTTTTCTTTCCATTTCCAAAATAGTATTTGTCTCCGCTCTGAAAACCGATAGGGTTCTCTGTCCAAATAATTTCACCAAAATGATCTCCGTCGTAATAACTATAGAATCCACCAAAATCGATATCGAGGTTATTATCTTTATAATTCACACTAGCATTTGCAACGTAAAAATCGTTCTGCAACCATCTCTTGCGAAGGTAATCGGTTTGCGTAATTTCTTCTCCATTAACAGTAACAGGGTTTACTCCTAAGAACGCCAAAGTAGCCTGATCAGAAAATAATACATTACTATAATGCCACTCATCTACATATTGCTCAAAGAATCCTCGACCATATGTATAATTTAAGCCTAAATTTGTAGACCAGTTATTATTATACTTTTGATTCCAATGCAATTGGTAATGATCTTGTTTATAATTATCTACTTCATTCTCATAAAATCCTTGAAGATTTCCTTCGGCATCATATTGAAACCCTATTGGATTAAATCGTCTGTCATTTTCTAAAGTAGTCTTATCAATACCATTCCACGATTGATATGTAATTTCATGTCCACCAAAAGTAATTGCTTTTATTAAAGTGTTATCGTTTACATAAGATCCTTGTACGAAATACGATTTTAAATCTGAAGAAGCACGGTCGACATAACCGTCTGATGCAATAGCAGATAAACGACCTGCTATTTCTATCTTTTCATTAATTAACCCTGTACTAAATTTCAGGTTATGCTTTCTGGTTCCGAAGGATCCTACAGTATTCGAAATTTCTGCATTAGCTTTTTCAGAAACAGCATCTGTTAATAGGTTTAAACTTGCGCCAAAAGCTCCCGAACCATTAGTTGAAGTTCCTACTCCACGCTGAAGTTGAAGATTTTCGACAGAAGATGCAAAATCCGGAAGGTTTACCCAAAAAGTACCCTGACTCTCTGCATCATTAAAAGGTATCCCATTTAATGTAACATTTACTCTTGATGCATCGCTACCTCTTACTCTAATATATGTATACCCAACTCCAGTTCCTGCATCAGAAGTCGTAACGACTCCTGGTAAATAATTTAATAAAATTGGAATATCCTGACCTAGATTGCGTGTCGCCAGTTCCTCTTTAGACAAATT
The DNA here is from genome assembly GCF_943422735.1 of Aquimarina sp. EL_43. Classification (NCBI taxonomy): domain Bacteria; kingdom Pseudomonadati; phylum Bacteroidota; class Flavobacteriia; order Flavobacteriales; family Flavobacteriaceae; genus Aquimarina; species Aquimarina sp. EL_43. The sequence continues at coordinate 1,271,764 of NZ_CALSBR010000001.1, forward strand.
AGAATGGGTGATAGGTGAATCTGCTTCTACTCGTACAGATTTTACTAAAACCTCATCTAGTTTTTCTATCTTGGTTTGAGTAGAGTCTGTTGATTTCTCCTGAGCTGTAAGGTTAATGTTCAATAATAAGAGTGTAAGATATAATAATACGTTTTTCATCCGTAAACATTCATTACGAATAAAAGGGGTTATTATTCTGTTATAAAATTAGTACTTAAAAAAAGCCTGATACCATTAAGAACACACATTTTACCTAACGTTTTGGTATTTTCTTATAATGTCATCTTGCTTATCACAAAAGAGGCACATCGCACCTTTTTTGGTTCCACAGTCCCTTGGCAACATTACTCGCCCAGGTTCATCGGGTATGATCTCAGCCTTTTACGTTTAAAACTTAAAAAGCACCCCTTTGAGATTTTGGCGCAAAAATACTGTGTTTTATTGATTTATTGTACATTTATTTGATGTAATGTAGAATCTATACTAAAACAAAGCAATGCTTTAGGGTTTTTGAAGTTATAAAAGGGTTATGAAGAATACGAAAAGATCGGTTACTTTTAAAATTATTGCAGGCTATCTACTTGCGGGTTTACTTGCCGTAACTGCATTTTGGGTTATCTACCAGCAATTAGGCAATTATACTCAAATCACCGAAATCAAAAATCAAAATAATGAAAAACTCTTTCTTGTTGGTGAAACGATAACAGGACTATATGAGGCTGAAAGCTTAACAAGAAATATCATTCAAACTTCTGATGTTAAAAAGTTTATTACTTATAAAGCTAAAATAGATACTATCTTAAAAACGATTAATCAGGTTTCTGAAATATCTGATGACACCCTACAAACCCGAAAAATCGATAGTATTAAACATCTTATTGATAGTAAAAATAAAAACCTCGAAGAGCTTATTAAAGTTTATGAGCAGCGAAAACAAAAAGGGTTATACGAGACTGCTATTGATGAACTGGAAAAAGTAAACAAAAGCTTTGGTGGATATACCAAATACGATATCCGATTTAAAAAATATGATCCTCGTACAAGAAGGGCATTGATAAATATTCTAGAGTTAACCAAACAAGATAATGCAAAACGACTTACCAATCAGACAGTCGATTCATTAGCTACTTCTGTAAAACAAGTACTTGCTGAGCTTGAGCAAAAGGATAGAAAATATAGGCGTGAAATAACGCTAAAGGAGAACAATCTTCTCAAAAAAGATCAAATCATTACAAAACAGTTAAGGGATTTACTTGCCTCTATTGAACGTAATGAAAGAAATGAATATTTTGCACGTCTAGAAGCTTCAAATCAGGTTTTAAATAATACTGCAGATATTATTGTAGTAATTGCAGCTATTAGCCTGCTAATAGCAATCATATTTCTGTTTTTGATTACTAAAGATGTTTCTAAAAGTCAAAAATACCGTAATGAACTCGAAGCCGAAAAAACATATACCGAATCTCTTTTAAAAACACGGGAATCTTTGATTAACACGGTTACTCATGATCTCCGTTCTCCTTTAAATACGGTTATCGGATATTCGGATTTGTTAGAAAGAACGGGGCTGGATAATAAGCAAAAACACTATCTGGACCACTTAAAAAAATCATCAGACTATATTCTTCACCTGGTAAATGACCTTCTTGATTTATCAAAACTTGAGGCCGGTCGAATGGTAATTGAAGAGCTTCCGTTTTCTCCGCAAAAATTAATAGAAAATACAATTTCAAGTGTTATTCCTATAAATGACAAGAAAAATCTTGATATAAGGATTATAACAGATCCTCAATTAAAAAAACAATATTTAGGAGATCCTTTTAGAATAAAACAGGTATTGACAAATTTGGTAAATAATGCTTATAAATTTACTAATGAAGGCTCTATAACAATTGATAGTAAGGTTATCGAAAATGGTTTGTCGGAAAAACAATTGGTTATATCTGTAATAGATACAGGAATCGGAATTACAAAAGAACAGCAGCATTACATTTTCGAAGAGTTTTCTCAAGGAGATGATAATACCGAGAAAAAGTATGGTGGTTTTGGTTTAGGGCTTGCTATTACCAAAAAAATAATTAAACTCTTAAAAGGCAAAATCGAATTAGAGAGTGAACTTAATGTAGGTAGTAAATTTACATTTTATATTCCTTTTAAACAGTCTGGCACATTAATCCTAGAAGAGGAGTCAGAAGTCACAGAAATACAGAATTTTACAAATAAGAAGGTTTTGATCGTTGATGATGATCCTAGTCAATTAGCTCTAACTAGTGAGGTAGCTACATTAGCTGGTCTGACTTATGATATTTGTAAAAACGGTATTGAAGCGATTTCATTATTACAGACCAATACATACGATCTTGTGCTTACTGATATTCAAATGCCAAAAATGGGTGGTTTTGAACTTTTACAATCTATAAAAAGTAATGCAAATCAATCCACTATACCAGTTGTTGCATTATCTGGTAGAACAGATACTTCTTTTACAGAGTATCAAGAGGCCGGATTTGCTGCCAGCTTACGAAAACCATATGCCCCAAAGGAATTAATTGATCTTATTGCCAAGGTACTTAGTGTTGATTTAACCAATTATAATGGGACAACTCATAATGGCCTTAACCTATCTAATGAACAATATTCTCTTAATGATCTAATGCTTTTTGCGCAAGGTGATTCTGATTCTTTATATGCAATTCTAGATACATTTTATGAAAGTACTATTGACAATGTTAAAGAACTAAAAATGACAATAAAAAAAAAAGACATCTATCATATTAAAAAGATTGCTCACAAAATGCTTCCTATGTTTAAACAGATCAAAGCAAAAGAAGTAGTACCTATTCTAGAAAAGCTAGAACATCCGGATCAATATCACCTTAATAAAAAAGCGATATTAAATCTAACAAATGATGGTATCGAAAAAATTGAAGATTTAATTGATAAATTAAAAGTAGAAAATTAAAGACTAATATCGTACTGTTTTAATTTATTGTACAGTGTTTTTCGATCTATCAAAAGCATTCTGGCGGCTTTAGCTTTATTTCCATTTGCTTTTTCTAGCGCATCAAGAATCAATTCCTGTTCATTTTGGTTTTTAAACAATCCATAAGTTTGTTTTGCATTATGAGGAGCATATGCTATATCATTTGGTAATACATCTAATGTAATCATATCACTTTGAGAAAGAAGAACAGATCGTTTTACCATATTTCTTAATTCTCTTAAGTTACCAGGCCAATTGTATTTTTTAAATGCTTCCAATACTTCATCAGTGAATCCAACTACATGTTTTTCTAATTCGATATTTGATTCTTCGAGAAAGTGATTTGCAAAAAGCATCAGATCTTCAATTCTATCTCGCAAAGGCGGTACCTTAATAGAAAATTCATTTAATCTATGATACAAATCTTCTCGAAAATCCCCTTCCTTTACGGCATGACTAAGATCTTCATTAGTAGCGACTATTACTCTAATATCTACTTCTATTTCTTTATTACTACCTACTGGCTTGATTTTTCGTTCCTGAAGTGCTCTTAACAATTGAACTTGTAGCTCATAACTTAGATTACCTATTTCATCTAAAAATAATGTTCCTTTATTTGCAGCCTCAAAATGCCCCACTTTATCATTTACTGCCCCGGTAAAGGACCCTTTTATATGCCCAAAAAACTCACTAGAAGCTATTTCTTTAGGAATAGCTCCGCAATCTACCGCAACAAATGGTTTATCTGCTCGCTTACTTGCTTTATGAATACTGCTGGCCACGTATTCTTTACCTGTACCACTATCTCCTATTACTAAAACAGACATGCGTGTAGGAGCTACCAGAGCGACATATTCATTTAGTTTTTTGGAAGCATCACTAACTCCACGAACAAAAGAATCATTAGCCCTTTTTGGTATTTTAGGCTGTATTACATTAGTTTCCTTTTCTTTAACCGTTTTGTCTGATATAAATCCTTGTTTATTTAGTGCTTTTTCTATAGTATGTAGTATAGTATCTGGATTAAATGGTTTTGAAACATAGTCAAAAGCTCCTTGTTTAATAGCACTAACAGCCATATTGATTTCGGCATAACCCGTCATAATAATTACTTGAGTATCCGAGCTATGTTTTAAAATTTCGGCTAATAAGGTAATACCATCACTATCGGGTAATCTCACATCAGAAAGTACAACATCAAAAGTTTCTTTCTTTATTTTTTGAATAGCTTCATTACCAGAAAATGCTGTAAAGACCTTATATTCCTTTTTTTGTAAAAAGGTCTTAAGCATTGTACAAAAAGCCACATCATCTTCTACGATAAGTATCTTAGACATATTTAAAAATTTATTCCCTAAAAAAGCTATTGTATAAAATTACGATTTAAAATACTTAGTTCGAATAAAAACATAAAAAAAGAGACCCTTGGGATTGAGTCTCTTTTTTAGCACTAAACAACTTTATATCGTCCTTGGTTGCAAAACGATATCCTTTTCTACCCCTAGATTTAAGATTTATTGTCGTTTGGCTTTATCCATTCGCCATTAGCGCTTGCAAATACAACTTTTGTATTATCGTCTTTACTTTGCAGGATAATTTTATACGTATTATCCTTAGACATATATGCTTTTACAATCCTTAACTCTGCAAAATCTTTGGCAGCTGCTTCTTGAATTGATAATGGCAATTCTACAATATTGATTTCAGTATATTCCTGCTGCTCATACTCATAGTCTCTAAACTCGAGATCATCACTAAGAACGGCTAATTCGTCCTGAGCAACAACACCCTGTGCCGAAAAGATACTTACTACAATCGCTACTATCATTGGTAACTTTTTCATTTTGGGTTACTGAATTATTTCTACAGTTAATAAATAGTAATAATTGTTCCAAAGATGTAATTATAAGCAAAAACAATTTAAGCATCTGATTATCAATAAGTTGATATTTTTACATGTATAAATGTTTCGGTGTAGAAAATGTAGAATCCACACAAAAGTGTAGAAATGTTACACACTTTTTAAAAAGAGATTAACTTATAAAGAAGGCTTTTTACGATTAGCTTTCTTTAATGCATGCTTTTGTTTACTATCCAGACGTTTTTTGATAGCTGCTCTAGAAGGTTTAGTTTGTTTTCTTTTTTTAGGAATATAGAGATTGGCCTTAAGAATCTCCAAAAGCCTTTTAATCACCAATTCTTTATTTCTATGTTGACTTCTACTATCACCACATTGTAATAATAAAACACCAGATTTGGTTAATCGTGAAGACAACTTCTGACTCAGTCGTAATTTTTCGTCATCGGTAAACCCTGTCGATGTCATGATATCTAAAGCTAGTTCTATTTTTGAAGATACTTTATTTACATGTTGACCTCCTGCTCCAGAGCTTCGAATGGCTTTAAATTTTAGTTCATTTATGACTATAGAAGTGTTCACGAAAAAAGAGTTACCTGGTGTGCAGACTTAAGTAAATCATTTACTGTTTTCACAGGGTTAAATGTAGTTAATGGTACTTCTACAAATACACTAATCCAATTTGCCATTGCGCCATTCCATAACCCGGGAAGCTCCAGTGCTTTAAGAATCTTACCATTCAAAGTTTTTTGGGTAATAAATCCTGCATCAGGATCTACAAAATCAAGTAGGTTAAATTTCTTACCGTTATAATCTCTTACGCCACATACCAAATCAACCGGATTAAAATGAGTAGCGCTACCAAGAATCTCTTCTTGTCTTCGATCTTTTTTATCAATTTGTGGTGCTTCGATAATCTGTAATACCAATCTTCCATTTTCGCGCTTTATCCAAAATGGGCCTCCTCCTGGTTCTCCTTCATTAATTACCATACCACAAACCCGAATAGGTCGATTTAAGGATTCTCGTAAGAATTGAAGTTTGTATTTATCAGAAAATTTATCAAAATCTAGTGGCAATCTTACATTAAGCTGGTGTACCAAAAACTTCTTGATGTCTTTTAACTCTGCTTCTGAAGGCTTCTTTTCATCAATTGCATTTAATATTCTAAATACTTCGTCCTGAATTTCGATAAGCTTACCTGCTAATACTTTTTTATATCCAGAAACCTCATCTTGATATTTACGTACCACTACATTATCTATATTTTTAATATAAATAATATCTGCATCTAAATCATTTAAGTTTTCGATCAACGCTCCATGTCCTCCGGGTCTAAACAACAAACATCCATCTTCTTTTCTAAACGGTTCATTATCTTCTGTTACTGCGATAGTATCTGTTTCTGATTTTTGAAATGAATAGGTAATACTAAAATTGGTATTGGTCTTCTCTTCAACTTTTTTCTTAATTCTTTCAAACTCACCTTTAAAAGCTTCGAGATGGTCTTTAGAAATCGTAAAATGCAGTTTAGAATCACTTTTATCATTAGTATTATAACCGGCTGCCTCATATAAATGTTCTTCAAAAGAGGTTGCTATGCTATCATCATATTTATGAAAAGGAAATAATCCTTTAGGAAAGGTTCCATAATTTAATCCTTTCTCTTTTAGCATCATTTCGACAAAAATATACAATTGTTTCCCTTCGGATAACGATCCAAATTTAGGATAGGCACTTTTTACTTTTTCCATAACTATGTCATAGAATGGAAATTTTTCCAGACCTATTAAAAAAAGGCGTATTGCATCTGCTTTTTCATGATTCGTATAAGAATTAAGACTTTCTTTCTTAAAATCATAATTATCAAGAAACCGAAATAAATCTTTAAACATTCGTGTAGCTGCACCCGATGCAGGAACAAATTTTATTGTTTCGAGATGCTGCACTCTAGAATCGTATAACTTGGTAAGTTCTGACTGGTAGTGTTCAGAAAATTTAAGGATTCCATTATCCAGTGTTGCTGCACTTCTTAAAGCTACAAAAGGGATTTCATTTTTAAAAGTTTCTATTTGTGTAAGCACCTTATCAATCGTTAATCCTTTTGATTTGATTAACTTAATATCTTTATCTGTTATATTCACTTTTATCTTCTATTAATTGGCTAATGTGTGTCAATGCTTTTTCAAAACGAGATGTTTTATCTCCTTTTAAGACGATGTATGGAAGATTATGTTTATCAAGACATTCTTTAAATCTTAAAAACATTTCTTCTCGTTCGTGGGGTTTGTCCCTTAGATCATCGGCAATCCAAGGAATGTCAATATAAGTCAAAAGATACAAATCATAAACATTTTCTAATGAAATTTTATTTAAGGTTTCGGGAACAGCCCCATCGTAGTATGCTTCTGAATATACTTTGAGTTCTAAAAGATTTGTATCACAAAACAATAGGGTGTTAACTTTTTGAGCAATTTCATTTTCTAATTTCATTTGCCCTTCTGCAATCTGAAGCATATCATCATACACACATACTTCTTTGGATTTGTCCCATTTTCTTTGCAAATATTCTCGCATATATTCGGGAACACACTCCGTATTATAATATGCTGCCAATTGCCTGGACAATGTAGTTTTACCCGTACATTCTGGACCAAACAATACTATTTTTACACAATTGCCGGGTCGTTGTCTAAGCTTTTTTTCCATGTGATATATCCAAAAATTGCAATAATCGTAAACACTACATATTGCAAACTGGTAAATGTAAATCCTTTATAAAAATATAACGGTACCGAAATAATATCTCCGATAATCCAAAATATCCAATTTTCAATTTTTCTTTTTGCCATTAACCACATTCCAACAAAGAATATCGCTGTAGTTAAGGTATCTATATATGCTGCCCAATCATTTAACTTATCAAAAAAAACATAAACTCCATACACAAAAAGCAAGGTCATGACAAAGATTATTGCTGATATATTCTTTTCTTCAATAGTTGTTCTTGCAATGGGAGTAACATGTGTCTCATCTATTTTTCGGGTCCAGATGTACCATCCATAAATACTCATTATAAAATAATACGCATTAATCATCATATCCCCTAACAATGACCATTGTAATAATAAATACACATAAATTGCAGTACTTATAATACCCGTTGGATATACCCAAATCTTATTAAACCAAGCAAAGATCACACTTAGCAGACCAAAAAGTGCTGCTATAATCTCGAGAGTTATATGTAAATCGGAGTATTCTGAATACTGCCCAAATAAAAATTCAAAAATGGGGTTCATAATCACTTCTATTACTTTTTACCATTTTCATATACACCAAAACGTGATCCATATCTCCAAACGCGTTTTTAATTTCTAAAGTCAGAAAAGACATTACTTCATCATACTCTCCATAGATTTGAGTACTTAAAGGATTTTCTATAACTGTAAACTCAGATCCCCTTAACCGTTTTATAAAACGAATAATATGTTCTTCAAAATCAGCTTGAAGTGGGGTAAGGGTTAATTCTATTGATATTTGCATGTTATCTTTTTTTATGATATTTCTCATAAAACATTCATGTATTCGTAGCTACAAAATTTATATTTCAGAAGCTGGTAAAGCATATACACAGGTAAATCCCTCAAATTCTACAAATGCCATATCATAATGAGTTATTTCATCCTTATAATTAACAGCACCATAAACAAATGGATATTCTAATGTAAAAGGAGAAATATAAATATGTTGCTCAAAACTTAAGCCTGCCGTTGCATATAACTTATACAAAGATTCTTTGGCTCCCCAAATTATAGTTAATGCACGAGTCTTATCCAGATTTTGTTTTTCCAGAGCATCATTCTCAAAATCATTCACAAATTTATGAGCAATTCTATGAATCTTTTCTCTTTGTTTTTCGATATCAATTCCTACAAGTTTATCACTAATTATGATTCCTGCATATTCATAAGAATGAGTGATTGAGATTTGTTTTCCGTCTTTAAGATGTGGTTTTCCAAATTCATCATAATACAGATCATGATCGGTATAACCAAATGCAGCCAACAAATGCCTAACGCTCATAAAGCCTCTGCGATGCATATCAGATTTCATATTATTTACTCTATTCTGGCAATGTTGTGTTAATTCTATTCCCTGGCAGAGAGAGTCATAAGATTCTTCAATCTTCCAAATCAACACATTAGTACTTTCATCTACTGTTATAGTTTTGTAAAGAGGCATTTAAATTCTTAAAGTTATTATGTACCTTTGCAAACCGAAAAAGGAATATTATTCAATTTTTCGGGAAACGAATTTAGAACAATTTAGTGCGAAATACCAGAAAGCACTTCATAAACATAAAATTAACTACTATGAGTACTAAAACTGTACCTTATGTTCCTTACAAGGTGAAAGATATTTCATTAGCTGCCTGGGGAAGAAAAGAAATTGAATTAGCTGAAGCAGAAATGCCTGGACTTATGTCTCTTCGTGAAGAATACAAAGATGAGCAACCTCTTAAAGGTGCTCGTATTGCGGGTTGTCTTCATATGACCATCCAAACTGCAGTGTTAATAGAAACACTTCAGGCTCTTGGTGCAGAGGTAACCTGGAGTTCTTGTAACATATTTTCTACTCAGGATCAAGCTGCAGCTGCAATTGCAGAAGCAGGTACTCCTGTATATGCCTGGAAAGGTATGAATGATGAAGAATTCGACTGGTGTATAGAACAAACTCTATTTTTTGGCGAAGATCGTAAACCTTTAAATATGATCCTTGATGATGGAGGAGACTTAACTAATATGGTTTTAGATAAGTATCCTGAATTGGTAGAAGGAATCAATGGTTTATCTGAGGAAACAACTACTGGAGTTCATAGATTATATGAGCGTATGACAAATGGAACACTTCCAATGCCAGCAATTAATGTAAACGATAGTGTTACTAAATCAAAATTTGACAATAAATACGGATGTAAAGAAAGTGCTGTAGATGCAATTCGTCGTGCTACCGATGTAATGCTTGCTGGTAAACGTGTTGTTGTTTGCGGATATGGAGATGTGGGTAAAGGTACCGCTGCATCGTTTAGAGGAGCCGGTTCTATAGTTACTGTTACCGAAATTGATCCGATTTGTGCTTTGCAAGCAGCCATGGATGGTTTTGAAGTGAAAAAACTAGAAACTGTTGTTGGAAATGCTGATGTTGTTATTACCACTACCGGAAATAAAGATATTGTTCGTGGAGAACATTTTAAAGCAATGAAAGATAAGACCATTGTTTGTAATATTGGGCATTTTGATAATGAGATTGATGTAGCTTGGTTAAATTCGCAAAGCGAGAAAGTTGAAATCAAACCTCAAGTAGATAAGTACAACATTGGAGGTAATGATATTATACTTCTTGCCGAAGGTCGTTTAGTAAATTTAGGTTGTGCAACGGGTCACCCAAGTTTTGTAATGAGTAATTCATTTACCAATCAGACTTTAGCACAAATTGAGCTTTGGACTAATCTCGAAAATTATGAAAACAAGGTATATATGCTTCCGAAGCACTTAGATGAAAAGGTAGCAAAATTACACTTGGCTAAAATTGGAGTAGAACTTACTGATCTTAGCAAAGATCAAGCTGAGTATATTGGTGTAACTGTTGAAGGGCCATACAAACCAGAATATTACAGATACTAAAAAAAGATCGCTATCGCGGTTAAAAATAAGAAACCCTCTATCTTTTGATAGGGGGTTTTTGATTCAAAAAAAATTAAAGCCCTAATTTTTCTAAGTTATAAAAATAGAAATCTCGTTGTTCATTCATAGCAACAAAAAGTCCTTCTGTAAACATAGTATTTAGCGAAACCGTAACTGCATCACATCCATCTGTAGCAATCGTTCCTAAATTAACTGCTTTAATAAAACTATTTTCTTTTCTCGAAAATAAATTAAACTGCCCTTTTTGTTGATCTGAAACAATAAGAATTCCTTCCCCGTTAGGTTTTGCAGCTATAGCAATTCCCTCTATATCATCCTTAAAATATTCTCCTCCAAACACTGCCAATTCTTCATTGCCTTTTGCTGGGTCCGCATAGTATTTTCTAATCCCTACTCCCTCATCAGAGTAATAAACGAAACCTAATTCATCGTCTACCGCAATAGCCTCGATTTCCTTTTCTTCACTAAACTTTCCAAACTTTCTTACCAATTTGGTTTTTATGCCTGTACTATCACTTAAGAACTGATATTGATGCAAATAATCATCTGCAGGGCCAGATTTTCTACTTACGATTGCATAAATATTCTTACTCACAGGATCTTTATACAAACTTATCCCCATTGGTCTTCTTAATTCAAGGTCAGTTTCTTCTTCAAAAACCTGAAAACCACCATTATCCAAAGGTTTCATATCAGGAACAGAAAACAAGCGAATTCGATTTCGTTCTCTTTCTGTAAAAACAATAACGTCAACAGTAATAGAATCATTAATTCTAAAGCCATATTCTACATCAATATTATTGGGATATTTAATATTCCTTATCGTTTTCTCTGTAATTACTTTTCCTTTTAAATCAAAAGCATAAATTGCTCCATTGGTATCCTTATCTGTACCAAAGACAATGCTTTTTGAAGCATCTGTAGGGTGAACCCAAATGGCAGGGTCATCGGTATCATATTGCACCTTTTCTGAAACAATATCAGGATCGATAGGAGGCAGTTTCTTATCACAGGATAAAAATATAATGATTGCAATTAGTATAATAGAATTTCTCATGTATTTAAAATATTACTGAAATTTTATAAAAATTAATTAACAAAAGAGTTTGTGGTTTTATTTTTTGAACAAATCATACTTCAAACCAAAAGTAAATCTTCGTTCATAATATTCTGCCTGCATTGTTCGTTGTGAAACTCCTTGATAAAAACGCAAAGGCTGATTTGTGATATTATTTACATCTGCATAAACCCTAAGGTTTTTTGTAATAGCATAACTTGCATTAAAATCAAGAAAAAATTGCTTGTCATAATAACGATCTTCAAAAATATTTCCTCCAATCTCATCAATATAAGCATCAGAAAAATTGGCAGATAACCTCACACTAAATCTATTATCATTATATCCTAATGATCCGTTAAACATATTAGGTGCTGTATTTGGAAGATCCAGATCAGAACGTTCTCCACCGTCTTCGTTACGAATTCCATCTGCACTAGAAGTAAGATATGTATAATTTAGATAGATACTTAAATTCTTTGCAAACCCAGGTAAAAAATCCATTTTACGCTGAAATGCTATTTCTGCTCCAAAAACAGAAGCATCATCACCATTAAGCGGTTGAAAAATATCAAATCCCGAGGTTCCTGCTCCATAAGTATCATCGGTGGTTTCTCCTCTAAAAGTATATATAAAGTTATCAATTTTTTTATAAAACAACCCTCCAGATACTATCCCAACAGATTTAAAATAGTGTTCTGCTAATAAGTCAAAATTCATAGAAGTGGTAGGATCAAGATCAGAATTCCCTACAAAAATTTCTTCATCACCTAATACGATATCCAAAGCAGGCACCAGATCTACATAATTAGGCCGGGCCAAAGTATTAGTCCAGGCAAATCTAAAGATTGTTTGTGGAGATAGATCATATTTAAAATGAACACCCGGTAATACATTAGTGTATGATTTTTCTTCTGTAATTTTACCTATTACGTTCTCTTCGTCTTCAATTTGATTTCCGGTAGCATTAATCATAGTATGTTCTACTCTAATACCAGCCAGAACACCAAATTTATCAGATAGTTTCTGATTCGTCATTGCATATCCCGCCAATACATCTTCTTCTACATCAAAATTTGCTCTCAAAAACTCATCAGGAACAGATTCTCCATTCTCTAGATTTAATCCTCCCAACCAGTTTTCATCCGCATATGAACCCGCTTGATATTGACTTCCGGCCGAGAAACCTGGATCGGTATAATTTCGTACAGGTACATCTGCAAGTGTCGGGAAATTACCTTCTAAATCAAATTCAAAAAAACTGTTATCTCTTAATTTTTTTTTCAATCGGCTTCTTACCCCAAATTTCAGAATTCCATTTCCTTTTCCAAAGAAATCAGAAGGGAGTTCTACATTGGCAAAAAAGTTTATATCTTCTTCTTCGGTATATTGGTTTTCTTCTGTGATTTCTCCATATTCAAAACCCGAAAAATTATTGGCATCAGCACCATTTACAGGAGTGAAAACCGGAAATTTGGGATTAGAGTTATCATTATTCACAATATATTCAGATTCATACTCTGCATATCGTTCATTGAGTCTTTCTTCTGATGCTTTTGCAAAAGAAGCCATCCAATCTACCTTAACATTACCAAATAAATGATCCCCTCCTAAGCTATAATTTTGCATTCGTTGATCTTCTAACCTTCTATTTTTATTTCGGCTATTATCAATCCCACCTTTGGTTTGGCGCTTTACTTCTACCGGAAAACGAGTAAGATTTCTATTCACAACAGTGAAATCATCAATTTCGATATCCTCACCATCCAAAATTTCATGTTCTAAACGAAATCTATTTTCTCTATCATCTCTCCAGTTATACATGGTTTTTAAGTACATGCTATGATTATCATCGAACTGATAATCAAAATTGGCAGAAAAGCTCCTTCTTATACGTTGCACTAAATAGGTGCGTATTTGAAATTCTTTGGCATAAGGATTTACAGAAATCTCTTCGAGAATTGGTTCTCCATCTGCATCATCAACCCCAGTATAATACTCAAACTCATTGGTCCATTCTGCTTCTATATTATCAGAACCAAAATCATTATCGGTAATAGAGGCCGATAGCATCCAGCCAAATTTTTTGTTTTTAGATCTATCTCCAATAAGAAATGATCCATTAAGTATTCTTTTATCCGTAATAAAACTGATCCCCGAACCTAAAGTGGCAGAAAGTCTAAACCCCTGCGGAGCAGTTCTGGTAATCAGGTTTACAGATCCTCCTAATGCATCGGCTTCCATATCGGGTGTTACTGCTTTATTAACCTCTATGGTCTGTATCATATCTGAAGGAATCAGATCCATCTGAATATTTCGATTATCCCCTTCTGCCGAAGGGATTCTACTACCATTAAGCGTTACAGAATTTAACTGTGGAGAAAGACCTCTAACAATTATATTACGAGCTTCTCCCTGATCAACTTGCATCGTTATACCAGGAATACGCTTTACTGCATCGCCTATGTTTGCATCAGGAAACTTTCCTATCTGATCGGTAGACACTACATTGGTAATATTAATGTTATTCTTTTGAGTATTTAGCGCCTTGGCTTGCCCACTAATTGCTCTTCCTATAATTTGGACATCTTCAAGCTGAACACTCTCTGGTTTTAATACAACAGAAGCAGACACTGTTTTAGATGCAAGTACACTAACTTCTTGTTCAATATCTGAAAATCCCAAATACTCTATTTTCAAAGTGTAAGTTCCTTCGGGAACATCTACAAGTGTAAATATCCCATTTTGATCAGAAACAGTCGCTTTTTTTATTGAACTTATCAATATTGAGGCTCCGGGTATGTAAATCCCGTACTCGTCTGTAATAGTTCCTTTTATAGAACCGCTTTGTGCTGACAATGTATTGAAACTTATAATCATTATTAGCGTTACAAAAGTCAATTTTAAAAATCCGGATGGTATCATTTTTATAAATTTAAAAGTCGAGACAAAGCTATATGTACAAAAGGATATAAGGATAAAACGTAAAGCAACAAAGGGTAAACATTTGGCTATATTAAGAGAAACAACAAGGCAACAATTAAGATTTATTTACATTGCAATAACATTTACAAAAAAAGACAGATTTATAACTTTTTTACAAGGCTATCATAAAATTAACAAGCTCTTCTTTTTGATCTATTGGAAGTTTTTTTCTTAGACGATATCTGGCTACTCTCACACTATCGGGTGTAACTCTTAAAATTGATGCAATTTCTTTTGATGATAAATTAAGACGCAGCAACATACCAAGACGTAACTCTGCCGGTGATAAATTTTCTTCAGATAATGAAGATAATTTTTTAATGAAATTTGGATGAATTTCTGTAAAAAAGTTATTGAATTCATCCCATTCTCGTTCCTGTTTTAGGTCGAAATTAATCTCTTTTACTATTTTCTTGATATTAGCATTCACATCTATATTCTTTCGATTTGCAATATTGGTAAGCCTAAAAGACAAATCAGATAATATTTTGTTTTTTTGCGATAAATGCAAGCTATATCTAGACAAAGCAGATGTTTTTACATCTACTTCATCTTGTAAATTCTTTTCTTCGAATGCTTTTTTTTCTAATTCTGCCTTTAGCATTCGTTGTTTATATTCTTGTATTTTCGAGTTTTCTTTTCTTTTTCTTCTGAAATATAAAAACGATATGATTGCAATAAACACAGTTGCAACTAAGCTAACAAGCAAAAGGTCCTGATTAGCCTGGCTTATTTCTTTTTGCTGTAAAAGCAAATTGATTTGCGCCTCTTTTTGTTTCGTTTCATAAACTACCTGAAGCGTATTTAATTGATTTATATTTTGAGAAGAAATTAATGATTCATTAATTCGTTCAGATTCTAAAAGATGATCAAATGCATTTTTATGATCCCCCATGAACTCATATGTCTTTGATAAATCTTTATGAGCACTTTTTAACTGGTACATATCTTGGGCTTCGATTGCCAGATTATAAGCTTTAAGTGTATATTCAAGAGCATCGGGATAATTACCTGTTTTTCGATTAATATCTCCCAAATTATTCAGAACATTTATTCGTTCGCTCCCGTTAACATTTTCAAAATATTCAGCTGCTTTTTTAAAATATTTATATGCCAGATCATACTGCTCAAGATCTTCATAAATACTTCCTATATTTTCATTTACAACCGCTACACCTTTCTTATCATTTAATTTTTCAAACAATTCAAGACTTTCCTTTTGGTACTTAAGCGCTTCTAAATACTCTCCTTCTTTTTCATAACAAGAACCTAATAACTCTTTTGCTATAGCCTCTCCTTTTATATAACCAGACTCAGAAGATGTTGATCTACTTTGATCAAAATAAACCTTTGCCTTGCTTCTGTTTTTTAAGGATAGATATATTTTACCGATTTCATTTTTCAGAAGAATGGCCAAAGTATCATTCTCTTTAATCAATGCCAGTGCACTATTATAATGTTCTATGGCTTCATTATACACTCTTGCTTTATGATAAAACTTACCAAGTTGGAGATGTTTTTCGGCAATGATATGTGGTGTTTTATTTTGCTGAGAAATTTCTAATTCTCTTCTCAAAGATAGAAATGTAGAATCTACCTGTTTCTTTTCTTCTTCTTGAACCTGATTGATTTGTGCAGATGAACTAAAAGAAATAGTTATCACTAACCAATATAAAATGAAGATAGGTTCCTGTATACGTTTCATAAAACTTTGTGTGAAAAAAATAATTCCCCTAGATTTTGCAAAATCTCACAAATCTATGATGCACACAATTTTTTGCTGTTACGTATTTATTATTTTTATGTTATGCTCTCTTTTTAAGAAAACAACATCATGTCACTTCTTTTTTCTAAAGATATAACTCATCCATACAGGATCATTCTCTTCAGAAACAATAGATTGTCGATCTACAAACTCCCAATTAGCAGCATTCATGTAGTTTAATAAATCAGAGGTTTTCTCTAAATCTTCTAGCTGCTTAATGGTTATTTGCTTACCCACTAAAGATGTTTGCTCCTCTACCTTAATTCTTTTTACCTTACCTCTATTATTTGCTTTTTGAATTACAATAACCTCGAGATAATCATATTTAGGAATATTTTGCGAAGTAGCAGTTAAGGTTATACATAAAAAGAAGATAAAAGACGCTGTTTTGATTAGTATAGTACTCATAGTTTTTCTATGTATTTAGTACACTTTGTATTTTAACTATAAAATACAAAGTGTACTTATTTTTTATTCTCCATATCCATTCAATATCATTGTTTTTTGATTATGAATGTATAGGTCAGAGATTACTTTGCTTTTTTAAGGATATATTTTGCCATTTCCTTAGCTAGTTTAGCATAACTTTCGGCTATTCTGTATCCAGAATTATAATCGGCTCCATAAAAATTACTTCCTGGCACTTTAAAGTATTTTGTAGAGAATAATATTTTATCAGGATTACCAGTTTCATATACAATAATCGTTGCATTTACTTTAGAGGGTTGTTTCATAACACCCACATTATATCCCGGGTAAATCCATGTTGTTTTAACTTTCATAGTATGGGTAGCGCCTTCTAGATTTTTTTCAACTTTAACAGCTCCACCATCAAAACGCTTATTGAAAGATTCTATATATTTTGGTTCATATAAGTTTTCGCGATCAGCAAACCAGGATTTTTTAAATCTTTCACCTCTACCAGCTTCTTTAGCTTCTCGCTTTTCCATTTTGTTTTTCAGAAACTCTTCTTCAGTATCAAATTTGTCAACTTTAAGATTTTCGTAATCGAAAACTAAATTATACGCTGTGATACCTTTTAAATTTTTAATACTTCCTTCTTGGTCTTTTCTTTTTTGACTAAAAGAAAGGGTAACAGTCATTAACAATGTTAATAATAATAACTTTTTCATGATTAGGTTTTTAAATTTGATGTTAAATATATTTCTTTTTTTTAAGAATAGGGAAAAAGTCTTTAACAGCTTGGTTCTTGGAGGTTAAAACAAGAAATTCCTTAAACTTAAAGTAGACATTAGAAAATTTATGAAAAACAAAAAACCCTTTTCTTAATACAGAAAAGGGTTTTTTTATATTACAAAGGAAAGATCCTTTATGCTTCAAATGGAACTATAGAAACATAGGATTTATTGTCTTTCTTTTTAGTAAATTTCACTAAACCATCTACTTTAGCATGTAGAGTATGATCTTTACCTGCATATACGTTTTCACCTGGCTTGTGGGCTGTACCTCTTTGTCTTACAATGATGTTACCAGCCACGGCAGCTTGTCCACCAAATATCTTCACACCTAAGCGTTTCGATTCTGATTCTCTACCGTTTTTCGAACTACCAACTCCTTTTTTATGAGCCATTTTCTTTCGGTTTTATATTGTTAATACTTACAGGGATTACCTGCCGTTTTTTATTTTCCTTGTAAAGCTTCGATTAATTCTGCTTTCTTCATAGAAGAAATCCCAGAGATTCCCTGCGCTTTAGCCATATCTTTTAATTCAGCTACTGTTTTAGCGCTTAAATCTTCTTTATCAGCTTTCGGCTTTGCTGCTTCTTTCTTAGGAGCAGCTGCTTTAGTTTCAGTTTTTGGAGTAGAAGCTTTTACTTCTTTCTCTGCTTTAGCTTTTGGTTCAGCTTTTTTAGTTGCAGTTTTCTTAGCTCCAGAAGTTACTATACTTTCGATAACAATTTCTGTAAGAGATTGGCGGTGACCATTTTTAACACGGTATCCTTTACGTCTCTTTTTCTTGAAAACAATAACTTTATCACCTTTAAGGTGTCTTGTGATTTTTGCTCCTACTTGAGCTCCATCTATAGCTGGGGCGCCTAAAGTAACTTTATCTCCATCTGCTGCAAGAAGAACTTTATCAAAAGAGACTTTATCTCCTTCTTCTCCTGCTAAACGATGTACAAACACTTTTTGGTCTTTTGCAACTTTAAATTGCTGCCCTGCTATCTCTACAATTGCGTACATAGCGTAACGTTTAATTAATTATTTTTATAAATAAAGAACTGCGCCTATTTCTAAATAGGCGGGTGCAAATATACTGCTAATTAATTAAATGGCAAATATTTTATGCCTCTACAGGCTTTGAATTGTGATTTTTTTTAGGATTCCAGCTTTCTTTAAATAATTGCATAAAAGATAACGTAAGCACAAAAGTAGTGGCAAACCCCATAATTGCTGCAACAAACACAACTATCCCTACTCCCACATGATAATGCGAACTCCAATTCGCCAGCATTTCTGGTAAGAAATTAGTATTGATATTAGTTACATATATTGCAAAGAAGATAATAAAAACGACTGTAGCATTAAACCCTGTAAAAAGTCCTGCCATAAATCCTTTCTGATATTCAAAATCACTTCCCTTTTCCAGCTTGTAGTTTTTCATGGCTTTGTACAAACCAAGAGCAACTATAATACCATTACCTAAACTAAAAACAGGTTTTGTTTGCACACCAACCAGAGAAAGGAGTAAAAAATATGCAATAAGTCCAACAGCAATAAGGAGTCCATATATAACAGGAATAGTTGATTTCTTCATGGTTTCACTCTTTAGGATTGTCTCTTAAAAGTAAGAAATTTAAGAGTTTTTTAACCTTAAAAGCTTGTTAATTTATTGTTTAGCAACAAGATATAAAGCTATCTATTCCTATTAGCCAAATATACTCCAAGAATAATAACTCCAGAAGCAAGCACTTGATACAATGTAAATTTCTCATTATCTAATATCCCCCATAGCATAGCTACAATAGGAATAGTATAGGTTACCGAAGTCGCAAATACAGGTGTACTGATCTGCACCAGTTTATTAAACAATACTTTAGCAATACCTGTACCTACTATCGCAAGTATAGATATATATATCAAGCTCATATGCATTTTTGGACTAGTAACTACTTCGGCTTTAAAAAAACCCGAAAAACACAACACGACCAAAGCAGGGATCACTAATACAACAAAATTTCCGTTAGCAATTGCCATAGGCGGTATATGCTGCATATATCTTTTTATGATATTAACATTTATTGCATAACACACAGAAGCACAAAGCACTAATAGTGCATACCAATAGTTTTGATTGGGGTTTACCGAAGCTCCTTCTAATATCAGAGCAACACAACCTATTAGCCCCACAATCACACCAAAGAATTGATTTTTACTAAATCGAATAGAGAAAATCAACATCCCCAGAATCAAAGTAACTAGCGGTGTAGTAGAATTAAGGATTGATGCTATACCACTATCAATTTCTGTCTCGGCAAAGGCAAATAAAAAAGCAGGGATAAATGTTCCTGCAAAGGCAGATATGATCACCCATTTCCAGTCTGATGCTGCTATTTTTCTCATGCTCCTAAATCCGATCAAGAACAAAAATGTTGCTGCAAACAATGTTCTTAAAGCACCTAATTGCAGTGGTGTAAGTCCGATCAATGATTTTTTGATAAGAATAAATGAACTACCCCATACCAGAGAAAGCACTGCCAGATATATCCATTTTAGTTTTATGTTTTGCATTTTTGCGAAGTAAGTTGCAAAAGTGATAAAATTATAAGTACACAGAATACCTTTTGGAAGAAAATTAACTATTAAAAAGTGTATTTGAAGTTTTTTACTCTTTCCAACGAAGCGTTTCCATAAAATACCTCATATCATTACGCAAATAATTCGCAGCAGGAAGTATCGAATCATAATTAGGTTTCACTTTAAAATACATAGAACCTACTATAAAATGCCGAATACTATCTGTGACATAAAACTGAGATGGAGAAGCTGCATCACCAGAAACCTCATAAAACATACCATATACTTTATTTTCTTCATTTGCATATGGTGTTTGTACGATCCCATCTGCTTTGATTACATGTTCCTGGGTAAGGTTTTGAGCATCTCTAAGTAACGAATCCAGATTATTGTTAATTTCATAATAAGAAATATACATCGTGGCTCTTAGTTTTTTATACTCCAGATTGTACCAGCAATTTTTATTTCTTCTCGCTCTACGAAGTTCCGAAAATTCGTTTTTTTCAAAAGAATAAGGACAAGGTAATACCAGCTCTTTATACTTGGGAGCAGGGTAACTTAAACGCAGCATCCCTTCTGGCTTAGGCAGTACTTCGCCCCCGCAAGAAAATAGCATACACACGCTGGTCACTATAAAAAATCTAACTATTTTCGTTTTCATTAATGGTTAATTTCACTTGTTTTATTCGCTTGTTATCCAACGATTCTATTTTAAAAGCATACTGATCTACTACAATAATTTCTCCACGTTTTGGGAAACTTCCAGAGATCTCCAGTAACAACCCTGCGATAGTTTCTGCATCCCCTTTCTTTTCTTCAAAAACCTCATTATCTTCCAGCTTCAGTACTTTATAAAAATCTTTTAAAGCTGTTCTTCCTTCAAAAACATAGTTTTGATCATCTAATTTTGAAAATATCAAATCTTCATCATCAAACTCATCACTAATATCTCCTACAATTTCTTCTATAATATCCTCGAGAGAAATCAAACCACTGGTTCCTCCATACTCATCTACAACTATAGCCAGGTGATTTTTTTTATTCTTAAAATCATTAAGTAAATCATCTAGTTTCTTATTCTCTGGCACAAAATAAGGAGCTCTTAACAGAGATATCCAATCAAAAGATGATGTATTAATATATGGCAATAAGTCTTTGACATACAGAATCCCAATTACATTATCGATACTATCTTCATATACCGGAATCCTGGAGTATTCTTTTTCGATAATCTCAGGAAGAATTTCCTGGTACTCAGCTTCACTATTTAATGCAAAAATATCCATCCGAGGGTGCATTACCTGCTTAGCATCTGTGTTTCCAAAAGACACAATACCCTCTAATATTTTCTTCTCTTCGTCTGTAGTATCCTTGTCTGAGGTTAATTCTAATGCCTGTGACAATTGATCTACACTTAAATTAGATTTCTGTTTTCCTAGTCGGTTATGAATCCCAACAGTGATGCTACGCATTGGCATACTAACCGGCGAAATGGCCCAATCCATAATTGCCAAAGGTCTTGCCATAAATTTGGCGAACTTCACCTTATTTCTACTGGCATATAGTTTGGGTAAAATTTCACCAAACAATAAAATCAAGAATGCTGCGACTCCCACCTCTACTATAAATCTCACATTAATCCAACCTAACCAAACATAATCAAGATTACTAAAATATATCTTACCCAAAGTATCAAAGAGCAACACTATCGCTATATTGATAAAATTATTTGCCACTAATATGGTAGCCAATAACTTCTTAGGATTATCTAGTAGTTTGGACACAATCCTAAGATTCTTAGACGCATTCTCTTCATCCTTAAGATCTGTGGGGGTTAAAGAAAACAGAGCTACTTCGCTACCCGATATTAATGCAGAAAAAATGAGCAGCACTACCAGTACAACCACATTAATAGTTTGCATAAAATCAAAAACAAATAGTGAAATAAATAACGGTTCAGGATCAGGGTCCAAATTATCTTTGTTTAGTTAGACATATCAGAACGGAAGATCATCATCTTCTGTTGCTGGTGAATTAGATGAAACTTCCTGCGAATTGCTTGTAGCAGGTGTATTCGTTTGAGGCGTATTCTGAGGTTTATGCTCAGAAGGCTGGTTCTCATTCTTAGGTGTAAGAAAAGTAAAATCTGTACATTGTATTTCTGTACTATACCTGTCTTTTCCTTGCTCATCTTGCCACTTTCTGGTTTTAAGGCGGCCTTCAATATATACTTTATCTCCCTTATTAAGGTATTTCTCACAAATTTCTGCAGCTTTATTTCTAACCACGATATTGTGCCACTCTGTAGTGTTTACACGCTCTCCTGTGCTTTTATTCACATACGAATCATTAGTAGCAAGAGGAAATCTGCCTATGCAACTACCTCCTTCAAAATAATGCATCTTTACCTCATCACCCGTATGCCCTATAAGCATTACTTTATTTAGTGTTCCAGACATTTTAGTTTATGGTTTGTTGTTTTGGTTCATCATTGCAAAGAAATGACAAACTGTATTAAATAACGCTATCCTAATACTTCTTATTTTTCAAAGTAACTTCAAATAACTTTGTTTATAGTAAATGTAATAAAAAAATTAATATATAAATGATCTCCCGATGGTCTTAACTTAGGTTTTAGATCTTTTTAACCTGTTATACTTTGGGGCTCTAAATTCATCAGTTTTGCTGAAAAAAGGCATCTATAAAATTACCCAACAGAATAGGAACGGGATAAGTATGTATTTCTTCATAATCCACAATTTTTTGATTCTGGTTTATTTTTGAAGGCATATCTGATTTAACGATATAAAATCGGGTATATAAATGCTGGTGAGATAATTTATGCACAATAGCCTCTTTTTGATGTGGTATGATCTCATACTCTTTATCTTTTATCATTTCTCTAAAAACAGCATGAGATGCAATAGCATCTGCATCTACAGTATCACTTTCTATTAAAGGAAACTCATATAACCCTTTCCATATACCACTACCTACTCTTTGTTGGATGATCGTTTTCTTATCTTCTGTAAAAAACACCAAATAGTTAAAGTAGCGTTTTTTGATTTTTAGTTTTTTGATTTTGACTGGTAATATATCTACTTTTCCATTTTTCAAAGCTTCACAACTATCTTGTAGTGGACATACAATACAATACGGGCTTTTGGGCTTACACTGTAATGCTCCAAACTCCATAATTGCCTGATTATATTCTGCCGGTTCTTCATGATCCATTAAGGTTATCGCAAGCTCTTTAAATTCTTTTACTCCTTTTGTACTATTAATAGGAGTATCGATTCCAAAATACCGTGACAATACCCGATATACATTTCCGTCTACTACAGGAACCGCTTCGGCATAACATATAGAAGCTATAGCACTCGCTGTATAATCACCAACTCCTTTTAATTGTAAGAGACCTTTATATGTATCGGGAAAAACACCTTTTAAATCGTTTGCTACATATTTTGCAGTGGCATGCAGATTTCTGGCCCTGGAATAATATCCTAATCCCTGCCATAACTTTAACACTTCTTCTTCATTTGCATTTGCAAGATCAAATACCGTTGGAAAAGTTTCTGTAAACGATATATAATAAGGTAATCCTTGCGCCACTCTGGTCTGCTGAAGTATAATTTCACTGAGCCAAATATGATATGGATTTTTAGTTTCTCGCCATGGCATCGACCTTTTATTTTGTAAGTACCACGTAATGAGTTTTTTAGAAAATATCATAGTAAAATTATAAGTTTTGCAAAATTAAACGTTTAAAGATGAAAATATCATCTTAAGTATTGATATTTTGGATTTTAAATTCTTATATTTGCCCCCTTGAAAATTTAAAAACCCCTAAATAGGTAATATAATGACTAAAGCAGATATTGTAGCAAAAATTTCAGAAAAATTAGGAATAGAAAAAGGTGATGTTCAGGCAACGGTTGAAACCTTTATGGAAGAGGTAAAAAGTTCACTAGAGAGTGGAGATAATGTATACCTTAGAGGATTTGGTAGTTTTATAATCAAAACCAGAGCAGAGAAAACAGGCCGTAATATTTCTAAAAATACTACGATCAAAATTCCTGCACACAATATACCTGCGTTTAAACCTGCAAAAGTATTTGTAGAAGGTGTAAAAACTAACGTAGAAGTAAAATAAATAATTTATAAATATAAAACAGTACACACTATGCCAAGTGGTAAAAAACGTAAAAGACACAAGGTAGCTACGCACAAGCGTAAAAAAAGAAGAAGAGCCAACCGCCATAAGAAAAAGTAGTTTCTAACTACTTTTTTCATTTAAAAAGTTAAGTTCTTTGAAATCGAAATAAGACATACTACCCCACTACCGGTATCTTTGTTTTATTTCAACGGAATTGTAAAAATTCCTGTGAAAAAATTGTTTAATCCATCTCGATAATTATCGGGATAAAAATCTAATCAGAGTGAACAAAGAATTGATCATTAGGTCAGGTTCCTCTACGGATTTTGCCTTATTAAAGGATGGAAAACTAATTGAATTACATAAGGAAGAAGACGACAGTGATTTTTCGGTGGGTGATATTTTTATTGCCAAAATCCGTAAATCTGTCCCAGGTCTAAATGCCGCATTTGTTAATGTAGGCTATGAAAAAGATGCGTTTTTGCATTACCACGACCTTGGCCCTCAAGTATCTTCTTTACTTAAATTCATAAAACGTGTAAGCACAGGTAAATTAAAAAATTATTCTCTTAAGGATTTTCCTTTCGAGAACGATATTGATAAACACGGTACTATTACCAATGTGTTAAAATCAAATCAATCACTATTAGTACAGATAGTAAAGGAACCGATATCTACCAAAGGCCCTCGAATTAGCTCAGAGCTTTCGATTGCTGGTAGATATATTGTTTTAGTTCCTTTTTCGAATCGAATTTCTATTTCTCAAAAAATAGAATCCTCAGAAGAAAAAGAACGTTTAAAAAGGCTTGTAAAAAGTATTAAGCCAAAAGGTTTCGGAATTATTGTACGTACAGTAGCAGAAGGCAAAAAAGTAGCAGAACTAGACAAAGATTTAGAAAATCTAATGGGACGATGGCAAAGCATGTGTAAAAAATTGCACAAAGCTCATCACCCTTCAAAAGTACTAGGTGAAATGAATAGAGCATCTTCTATATTAAGAGATGTATTTAATGACACTTTTACTTCTATTGTTGTAGATGATGAAGATCTCTGCAACCAAATCAAAGAGTATCTGCAAGAAATTGCTCCAAAAAAAGAATCAATTGTAAAACTTCATAATCCCAAAATACCAATTTTCGAAAAATATGGTATTGAACGGCAAATCAAAACAAGTTTTGGCAAGACGGTGTCTATGAGTAAGGGTGCTTATTTGGTTATAGAGCATACAGAAGCGATGCATGTAATCGATGTAAATAGCGGTAACCGATCTAATAAAGCCAAAAACCAAGAAGATACTGCACTAGAGGTAAACCTGATTAGTGCAGCTGAAGTAGCCCGCCAACTGCGTCTTAGAGATATGGGAGGTATTATTGTAGTCGATTTTATCGATATGAATAATGCAGATAACCGTAGAACCCTCTTCAATCAATTACGAGAAGAGATGAAAGACGATAGGGCGAAGCATAAAATTTTACCGCCAAGTAAATTTGGCCTGATTCAAATCACGCGACAGCGTGTTCGACCAGAAATGAATATCAAAACCCGTGAGGATGATCCCAACGGAATAAATGGCGAAGTTGAGGCGCCTATAGTATTGGTAGAAAAAATAAAAGTCGAATTAGAAAAATTAATTAAAAAAGAGCATAAAAAGATAACGCTAAGTGCGCATCCTTTTATCGCAGCTTTTTTAACCAAAGGATTTCCATCCACCCGATCAAAATGGTATTTTAACCATAAACGATGGGTAAAGATTGTACCTAGAGACGCTTACACGTATTTAGAATATCATTTTCACGATAAAAATGGTGAATTGATAAAATAAAATTAAACCCGGCCTGATAACAGCGCCGGGTTTTTTGTTTTTAAATGATAATCATGTCGTTATCATAGCGA
This sequence comes from Aquimarina sp. EL_43, assembly GCF_943422735.1. Taxonomy (NCBI): domain Bacteria; kingdom Pseudomonadati; phylum Bacteroidota; class Flavobacteriia; order Flavobacteriales; family Flavobacteriaceae; genus Aquimarina; species Aquimarina sp. EL_43. The sequence goes on from NZ_CALSBR010000001.1 coordinate 1,297,931, forward strand.
TCTGTCATTCCAGCGTAGGCTGGAATCCATAATCACGTACTACACAATATAGATTCCGGATCAAGTCCGGAATGACAAAGATGATGGATTCTAGAGTAGATTAAAATAATAGGCAAGTATTTAATACATCCTAACTCACAATAACTTCTCGATACACCACGCCCAAAAGCGTGGCACTCGAAGGGACATTACATTTTAATTAAAGTTATCGTGTCATTCCAGCGTAGGCTGGAATCCATAATCACGTACTACGCAATGTAGATTCCGGATCAAGTCCGGAATGACAAGATCACTCCAAAATCTCACTCCTCCAGCTTTTTTATGAAATACGAGGGGTATATCCCCGTTTTTTTGTAGAACGTTTTAGAAAACGCCTCTGCGGTATTAAAACCGACCTCTTGCGCAATAGCTTTAATCGTATATTTCCTGAATTTTGAATCCGACTGTAGTTTCTCTACTACAAAATCGATACGCAGGTCGTTGATGTATTGGCTTAATGTCTTTTGCTTATAGGTATTAACCACCAATGACAAATAGCTGGAGTTAGACCCAAAGCTTTTGGCCAGGTCTTTAGAATTAATATTAGAAGCAAGGTATTTCTGGTTTTTCTCAAACTCTTCTAAATGCGCCAGCAGTTGCTCTAAGGTATCGGGGCTTATGGTAGTGATCCCGGTTTTATCTTTAGGTGAGGGTACTGGTATAGTTTCTTGTGGTGTATTGGTGTTGAGTAGTTGCAAAAATCGTTTTTTATAACGGCGTTGGTTATAGTAATAATACCCCACTCCTCCAAGGCTTAGTATCAACAAAGAAGATACAACCAGAATTTGAGTAGCACTGCTACTCTTTTCTGCTTCTAAGGAGGCAATAATTTCTTCTTTATCCCGAAGCAGATTCGGGATATCATAATCTTTGGTGATTTTTTTATTTAAGCTTTTATATCTTTTATCTAAAAGACTATCTACTTTAATTAGTTGATTGATATAATATAATTGCTCATTTTTATTATTTATTGATTTATAATAATCAATCAACATAGTATAGCTCTCTCTCATTTCTTTACAAGCAAAATTTGAACGTTTGTATGATTGATTGATTTTGAGTAAAAAATCCAAATATTTTTCTTTATTATCAAATTCTTTATACAGTTTAGCCAAATGTAAATACGCAATGACTAATATTTCTTCATCTCTTGGTTTAAGCTCTTCAAAAAAAACCAATGCTTTATTGATACTATCTAATGAAGCCTGATACTGTTGTTTATAGAATAAGTTGATCCCTTCATTCAAAACAAAATAGTCATAAATGTCTATGCTATCTTTAAGGGATTCTTTTATACCTATTTTATTATAAAAAGTGGCAGAATCTTTATACTCTAATTTTCTATACGAATCGGCTAAATATAATATAGTTGCCAAATGCCCTATACCGCTTATATTATTTTTATCTTCATAATCTATGACCTCTTTAAACATTACTGCTGCCTCTTCAAGTTCTCCAGCTCTCTTTTTTAAACTAGCAATATTATGTTTAGTCAAATAATAAAAATTCATATTATTTGCTTTTTTAGAATATTTTAGAGCTGCAATATAACAATCAAGAGATTTATCGAAATCTCCTACTACCCTATATTCTCCGCCTTTAATAGAGTAAGGTACGGCAGGATATAGCCTGTCATTTAAGTCTTTACTTGCTGCAATAGAACTATCCAGGTATGCAATTTTTTCGGGGAATTTATTTTTATAAATAAACATTGCGGATTTATACGCTTTAGCTAGAGAAAGAGGATCATTTTTCTGTTTCGCTTTAATAAGTAATGTATTTGTGTAAATCTCGTATTTAACGGTATCGGGATAGTACTTATAACTTAAATTTTCAAGTTCATCAATACTCTTATCCTGTAACGAATCCGGGATTTGAAATTTTTGACCATACCCAAAAAATGAGAACAAGAAGGTAAACAGGGTAAGATATGTAGCTCGCATAATCGGTTTTGGTTCGCCTACCAAAAGTATTGAAATAATAGATAATCTCTAAAAAAATAATCGTCCTGGCTTAGATACGCCAGGACGATTATTTTTTACTACTTCTTGATGAACAAAATCAGTAATAATGTATTACAATTGTAACGTATGTTTATCTATATGCAACAAGGTCTTTAATATCTGTTTGATTACCGCATTGAGGAGGATATATACTTCGACAACCTGGCCCAGATTGATCACACCCATGTATACCTCCTGTTTCTATGTTACCAGCTTTTATCTGTGATAATTTATGAGATGTTAATAAGGTAATGTTTAGTTTTTTTAATCCCAGCTTCTTTGTTTGATGTTGATTTTTCATGAGTTTTTATGTTTTGAGTTCAAAACAAATGTAAGGGATAACCTTAAAAAAATAAGGCAAAAAAAGGAAGTACCAGTCTGTATTCTAAGAAATCAGACTTTTAAAAAACTAAAAACCAACACTTTATCTATTTTCCTTTTCAAGCTGCTTGATAAAGTAAGAAGGGTAAATTCCCGTCTTTTTGTAGAAAGATTTAGAAAAAGCTTCAGTAGTATTAAATCCAATTTCGCGAGAAATCGCCTTGATGGTATATAATCTAAATTTAGATTCGCGCTTTAGTTTTTCGATTACATAGTCAATACGCAATTCATTAATATACACACTAAAACTTTTTTGCTTATAGGTATTAATGATCTTAGATAAGTATTTAGAATTGGTCTGTAGTTTTTTGGCCAATTCCCCGGTAGTAATATTAGTCGATAAATAGCCTTGTTTATCTTCAAACTTTTGCAAGCCCTCTAAGACTGCGTTTACAATATCCTCAGAAATCCCTATCGCTTCTGGTGTGGCAGGATGCTTATCCGATACTTCTTTCTGGATTGCAGTATCAAGGATTGGTACCTGCATCAATTCTTTAAAACGTTTTCTATACCTCACATTTTTGGTATAGATCACAGCCACAATAATGATTAGCACTATAGCAAAAATAACAGCAATAATAAATTTTATACTGGTCTTTTTCTCCTTTTGTTCTAGAGCATCAATTAGATTTTGCTTTTCTTCTAATAGTTTTGGAGTATCATATTCTAATACGATCTTTTTACTCAGGTTTTTATAATTGGTATCCAGGATACTATCTACAGTAAATAATTTATCAATATAGTATAGCTGCTTATTTTTATCATCTATCGATTTATAATAATCAATCAATAGTTCATACCCCTCTCGCATTTCCATAGAAACAAACCCCGAACGCTCATAAGATTGATTAATTTTTAATAAATACTCCAGGTACTTTTCGTTTTCACCAAATTCTTTATAGAGTTTTGCCAGATGTATATAAGCATTAACCAATGACTCCTCTACTCTTGGCTTATATTTCTCAATAAACGGTAGTGCTTTATAAATACTATCTAGTGACCTCTGATACTGTTGTTTATAGAATAAATTAATACCTTCATTCAGTACAAAAAAAGGGTAAATATCTAAACTATCTTTAAGTGATTCTTGTATTCCTTTAGTATTATAAAAAGTAGCAGAATCTCTATATTCTAATTTTCTATACGAATCTGCTAAATGTAATATAGTTGCTAAATGCCCTTTTCCACCTATATTATTACCTTCTTCATAGTCTATGACCTCTTTAAAGATTTTAGCTGCATCATCAAGTTCTCCAATTTCTCTTTTTATACTACCAATATTGTGTTTGGTTAAATAATAAAAGTTTTTATTATTGGATGCGCTGGAATATTTTAAAGCAGCCAAATAATTATCTAGTGCCTTATCATAATTTCCTATTTCTTTATATATACCACCTTTTATAGAATAAGAAATCGCAGGAAATCTTTTATGATTTAAGTTTTTACTAAATGCAATTGAACTATCTAAATTCGTTAATCTAACAGGAAAGTTCTTACTATTATTATAAGATACTAGTTGATACCCTTTCGCCAATGCTAAGGAATCGTTTTTCAGTTTTGCTTTGGCAAGGAAAGTATTCGAATAAATTTCATATTTGAGAGTATCGCGATAGTATTGATAACTTAATTCTTCAACCTCATCAAATGTTTTATTCTTTAACGAATCCGGGATGGTAAATGCAGTTGTCTCCTGGGCAATCCCTGGGATCATATATAAAAAAAAGATACTAACGATAAGTACTCGTTTTTTCATGATACAGTATAGCTTACTTTTGTTTTTTGATATCGTACTAAAAAATCATAACACACCAACTCATAAAATCGTTGTTTGGATCTAAAGGCTCGGTTTACCAGCATATGTATATAACTGCTTAGCAAATCGTCTAATGGCATTTCTAATTGCTTATTTTGCTGTGCTTCCATAATCTTTTGTACAATTTCTAACGATTGTTTTGCTTTGTGATCCAGTAAATCATCTAAGATTTTATAGTCTTCCTGCATAGAAGTTGTCTCTAAAAAAGAAGAAAGCTTGCTTTTTAACCCCCTATATTTTTTATCTAATTGTTTATTTAATCCTTTATCAGCATGAAATTCTCGTTTAAATCCCAGGCTGTTTCGGGTTACCAACTCTAATTTTTGTTGTTGCTCATAACCAAAACTGTTTAATAACCTATCGATCGCTTTTACTACAAATAAAAAGTACAATTCCTCATCTTCGATCAACGCTATGGCATCCAACAGCATGGCACTATCATAAAAAAACAAGGTTTCTGAGGCATCTATAGTATTTGTACCATAACGTTCTAATTCTCGTATATAGGTATCGGTTTGTAGTTTATATACTACCCGCTGTTCTACATAATGTTGCATCGCAGCATTAATCTGCAGGATCACGGTCCCTATTGCGCGTATATCGGGTAAACGAAATCGTATCCTGATATGAAAATCGGGGTCTCCGTACCGTATAAAAAACCAGGAATCGATTAGTCCTTGTTCTAATAATTGCGCTGTGAGTGGTTTTATAGTTTCGGTAAGGATGACATCAGACGTACGGGCACCACAATATATTTTATAATATAGCCATTCATCCCCCAGTATATATGTTCTTTTTGTACTCATGTAGTATCCCCCTTGTTTTGTGTTTTTATTATTTTGCTATTGTCCCAAATACATCTCGACACAGTCTTCTATCGCCTGATTATCTTTGACTCATTTCATTAATTCATTAATTTTTAACCGTATTGTCATGCTGAGCTTGTCGAAGCAAATTATAGCTGAAAAGCCCTTCGACAAGCTCAGGGTGACATACAAGATAAAATGGTATTGATCGTCTTGGTTTTAACATTTCAATTCAATTGTGGATCCCAGCCTGCGCTGGGATGACAAAGTCATTTGAATTATTGTTCTTTATACTTTTTCTTTTCAACATCCTTTCTCAATTATGGATCCCAGCCTACGCTGGGATGACAAATTACTAGGATGACAACAATGATCTTAATCACACCTCAACTGCTTTTAATGCTTCGGTGTTCTTTCTTGCCTGCTCTAATTTTTCTTTATTATACAACGAGATTACAAACTGGTTGGTATAACTCATACCTTCTTGCTGCACAATACCTTTTTGCTCACTAGACTGTCCTTCTTCTGCAAATAAAAACTCTTCTAATACACATGTTTTTTTATTTTTTATGGTATCTAACCACATATTTATCGAGTTCGTATTCTCCATATGGATCAGCAAAGTATTATCCCCATCGATCAATTGTACCATCTTGGGTATATTGTGTTTTGCCCTCCAGGCGGTTATCATTGCGATCCTATCGTTTTCACTATTCTCTTTTAGAAAAGGCAAATCGGCCATAGTGATCTTCCATCGGGCTTTTGCCAATATAAACTCTTTATATACCACTCTAGGTAAAAAAGTATGCTTCTCTAACGCTTCTCCCCAATAAAACCCAAGGCCTGGTCGACCGCCTTGCTTTTGTACATCACATAAGAAATGATATACCGGCAATGCATTAGCACTATAATTATGGGCATTGGTCAAACGAGGGATAATTTCTTTATTAAGTGTTTTAGAGCGTAGTATAATACGACCATATTGCACCGATATCATTAGATCTGATATGGCAACCTGCTGCTCTATAGGTACATTAGATTTTCCTAAATACGGGATTTCATACTCACGTATGGTTGCCCTGCGAATTACATTACCCGTCCTGGATTCTGGTAAATGAACAACTTCGGCCAGGATCTGGTTTTGATACATTTCTTGTTCTACAGCTGCAATACCTTGTACGTGTTTTAAAATATCCTCATTTCCGGTAGAAAACCGTCCTAACAGATTCGCCGCAGAGGACCCTCCTACAGAAGAAAATATCATCTTTTCTTCACCATCAACCCTTGCAATTTGAGCAATCGTAGACATGGTATCGGGCAAATCGTTCCAGTCTAATTCGAGATGTTCAACATCCTTATCTTCGAGCGATAGCGTATATTGGTTTTCTTTATGTATATGTTGTAATTTCTTATTTAGAATTTCCTGTACCGGGGTCCAGTGCATTTCTTGTTTGGAAGCTGGTTTGGAAGGGATATACAGATCGTCTAAAAAAGAAGTAGAGTCATTAGCACTCTGATGCTGCAGGTATCCAATACCTACCTCGGTATCTAAAGCAGTAGCCAGGGGAATTTCCTGAGTTTCGTATCGCTTTGTAAATGCATCTTTAAACCGTTGCAAGTGGGTTTCTGATGAAGCGCTATTCATTCTGTTTAACAGCTCTAGTGCTCGCGTTAGCTTATACCCCCATCGTATATTTAATTGATTAGACTGTGCCTGAGTATACATATCGGTCTGAAAAAGATATTTTAACTCAAAAGGCGTTTCTAGTTTCGCTACTCGCTCACTAAGTTTTAGGTATTCGCCAGATCCATTACCCAGTTTCTGATCTATTTGTTCCAGAAATTTTTTATAGTAATCAATTTCTGTTAGTATAGCATCAGTACCTTCTATCTCACTCAAACAGGTTTCTAACTGTTCTAAAAAATCATCCCCGGTTACAGAGGGTTCTATTTCGCTCACCAGGATTTGATTGTCTATCAATTCGTCTATAAATTCTGAAGCTTCTTCGTGTGTAATTTCGTCATCAACCAGTAGAGAAGCTAATTCTTTTATTTTTTTACCAGTCCTGGCGCTCTCGATTATAGCTTCAAGATACTCTGCATAGGCCACTGCCTCAATAGAATGTTCTCGTCGATTATATTGATTATACTTATATTCTATATATCGATATTGATCTCCGATTTTATACAGGCTATTATTAGTATACCACAATAGTTGTTTTTTGATGACTTCTTCTTTGGCCATCTTTTGTGAGAATGCTACCAAAAAGTTCATATCAAATCGCGTTTGTCTTTGATGAGTATCATAATTAGACAATTCTATTGCTGTAGTCTTACCAAAGGTTCCTATACTACAACCAGCAAATAATCCAAAGGGAGTACAACGCGAACTCATCCTGGATAAATATTTTAACAAAGATGATTCTAATCGTTTCTTCTTTTTAACATCTTCGAGTTGCCCCGACAACCATTTCTCGATTTCAGAAAATAACTCTGGTGATGCCAGAAAAATAGCTTCTCTAATACTGTCATTTTTCCAGACATCTTTAAACATTTCTACAGGGATGTCCTTCTCTTTGGTAAGGTTATGATAAAAATCTAATGGTAAAAGGGGAGTTCTTAGACAAAACTGATCAAAGAAGGTATATGGATTTTTTAGTTTCAAGAGGTGTTGGTATTATTCTATACTTATTTAACAGGATATAAATATACTATTTTCTGTTTTAAGATTTCTTTTAGATAATTATAACAAAACTATATGATAATCAACCGATTACCATTTTAAACTAAAGGTCTGCATTCTGCGAATTCCGTGTTTGTTTTCAGGAATCACGACTTCTTTCCCTTGTTTTTGGGGCTTTATCAAGGGTATATTTGATCAAATCAAAAAACGTAGCAGTCGCTTTAGTTTCACTCAAAAAAATCAAAACTTATGATACATGTACTGATCAATTTCATTTCACAATTCACCACTTTTCTGATGGATCATTTTATCATTATGTATCAATCCATTGTTAACGTTTAAAGAATATCCAGCATGAAACAGTTATTTCCAAAAGAAATTATAGAAAACACCATAGAGGTACATCAGTTTGAGCATAGTAGCAGAAGTAAAATGATCTACACAACAATATTGGTTGCTTTTGTCATTGCATTAGCCCTTTTGCCATTTATCAAGATCGATATCTATACCACAGCAAGAGGAATGTTAAGACCTAGTAAAGAACGTATTGCTATTACTCCGCTTCAATCGGGTAAAGTTGTTTTTGTAAATATGATTGATAATCAAAAAGTAAATAAAGGGGATACCTTGCTTATGACCAATACGTCAGTCGTAAAGGAACAAATCACCCGATCCTCGACACAGATTAAAGAGACCGAGCAGTTTATTACAGATTGTGAATATCTGATCAATACGGCTAAGCCGAAATTTAACAACATACAATCGGCACGTTACCAAAAAGAATATTTGTACTTCACTCAAAAAATACAAGAGCTAAAAACCCGATTTGAAAAAACAAAAATCGATTACCTGCGTAACCAAAAACTGTATAAAAAAGGGGTGGTCGCCAAAGTCGATTATGAGAACAGTGCTTTTGAGCATCAACTGGCATCGAGTACACTGCAGCAATACCGAAAACAACAAAAAAATAACTGGCAGGCTACAGTAACAGAGTACCACAACACCATAAGAGAATTAAAAGGTGGATTAACACAACTAAAACAGAATCAAAAAGAACTGTTGATTACAGCACCAATTGACGGAATTCTTAAAAATGTTTTAGGTATCGAGCCAGGTAGTCTAATCGCAGGAGGACTAACTATTGCCGAAATATCTCCCGATACGGGACTGGTTGCAGAATGTTACCTCTCGCCATCGGATATAGGATTAGTGAGTCGAAATAAATCGGTGAATTTTCAGATCGATGCTTTTAACTATAACCAATGGGGACTAGCTACCGGAAAAATTCTGGAGATCAGTAAAGATGTAGACATCATTAATGAACGACCTGTTTTTAAAGTACGCTGTGCAATCGACCAAGGCCATCTCGAACTTAAAAATGGTTTTAAAGGAAGTTTCAACAAAGGGATGACGCTAAGCGCACGATTTCAACTTACGCAACGTACCCTGTATGAATTACTTTATGACAAAGTAGATGATTGGCTTAACCCATCGAGTCCCACTATAGCAGAAGCAGTATATGCTAAATAATGATTACTGAATATTGAAAAAATGAATATGGAAATGATAAGTAAAAAAACCTGTTACACTCTTTAAAAACAAAGTTTTGTAAGTGAGACAGAAGATATATAAGTCTCAACACTCACTACTCTTATCTCAATACTAAATAAATTATGGCTAAAACAAAAATAAAACAACACGATATCACTGATTGCGGTGCGGCTTGCCTGGCATCAATTTCGGCACATTATAAATTGCAACTGCCAATCGCACGTATTCGACAGTTTGCAAGTACCGATAAAAAAGGAACCAATGTATTGGGATTAATCGAAGCTGCCGATAAACTCGGGTTTGAAGCCAAAGGAGTACGTGGGGATCTGGACAGTTTGTTTAAAATCCCTAAACCTGCCATCGCTCATGTAATCGTGAATGAGAAATTACATCATTATGTAGTGATCTACGAAGTGACTAAAGAACACATCAAAATAATGGATCCGGGAGATGGCAGGTTTCATAAAAAAAACCATGAAGAGTTTAACAAAGAATGGACAGGCGTATTGGTATTACTACTACCAAAAGAAGATTTTACAACAGGTAACGAAAAAGTATCGGTTTATAAACGATTCTGGTTTTTGTTAAGACCTCATAAAGGAGTATTGATACAGGCATTTGTTGGAGCGATCATCTTTACATTATTAGGGTTCTCTACCTCGATATACATCCAAAAACTTACCGATCATGTTTTTATGGGTACCAGTACCAAACTACTTAATCTGTTAGGAATCGTTATGGTCACATTATTACTTCTAAAACTAATAGTAGGAGCATACAAAGATGTTTTCCTGATCAAAACCGGGCAACAGATCGATTCGCGACTGATTCTTGGGTACTATAAACACCTGTTAAAACTACCTCAACAATTTTTTGATACCATGCGGGTGGGAGAGATCATCTCCCGAATCAATGATGCCGTAAAAATCAGAAACTTTATCAATGGGGTAGCTTTAAACTTAACGGTTAATATCCTAATCCTGGTGTTCTCTTTTGGATTGATGTTTACCTACTATTGGAAACTAGCACTGATCATGCTGGCAATTATCCCAATTTATGCAATCATATATATAATCACCAATAAGCTGAATAAGCGCACAGAACGAGGGATTATGGAAAAATCTGCAGATCTTGAAAGCCAGTTGGTAGAATCTCTAAATGCTGTAGGAACTATCAAAAGATTTGGTCTTGAAGGCTTTGCCAATATTAAAACAGAAACCCGCTTTATTGGGTTATTAAAAACAGGATACAAATCTGCATTAAACAGTGTGTTTTCTAACTCCAGTACCGGTACTATTGCACAATTATTTACCATCATCCTATTATGGAGTGGCTCTTTTTTTGTGATTCAAAAAGAAATTACTGCCGGAGAACTTATGGCCTTTTATGCCATTATAGGATATTTTACCAGCCCTGTTGCCAGTTTAATTAGTGCCAATAAGCAAATCCAAAATGCATTGATTGCTGCAGATCGTTTGTTTGAGATCATGGACCTGGAACGCGAAGAAGGTGAGCAGAAAATAAAACTCACAAAAGATAGCATTGGTGATATCAATTTCTCTAATGTAGGGTTTAGATATGGATCCAGAGTAGAAGTTTTTAAGGATTTTAATCTTGAGATTCAGACAGGAAAAATCACAGCCATTATCGGGGAGAGTGGTTCGGGAAAATCTACTCTGATGTCTCTACTACAAAATATTTATCCTATCCAGAAAGGGCAAATATCTATAGGAAATCAGGATCTGAAACACATCGAGAATGGTAGCCTTAGAGACCTGGTAAGTGTAGTGCCACAAAAAATAGATCTGTTCGCAGGTAATGTGATAGACAATATTGCAGTAGGAGAATTTGCTCCCGATGTAGAGCGTATTATGGAGGTATGTAAAGCCATAGGTATTCTTGAATTTATAGAAAATCTGCCCAATAGCTTTGCTACGTATCTGGGAGAAAACGGGGCTACCTTATCTGGAGGACAAAAACAACGTATTGCCATTGCCAGAGCATTGTATAAAAATCCTGAAGTATTGGTCCTGGACGAAGCTACCTCTTCACTAGATAGTACTTCAGAAAATTATATACAGAGAGCAGTACAAAGTTTGCGTGATCAGGATAAAACCATCATCATTATTGCCCACCGGTTAAGTACAGTGATTAATGCAGATAAAATTGTAGTACTCGAAAAAGGGAAAGTAGTAGAAGAAGGAAATCATGAAGTATTATATGCCCGACAGGAAAAATACTATGAACTATGGCAAAAACAAATGCCAGTAGTAGATCATATCCCTAAAATAAATGCTGTTGCATAACTAGAAGATGGTTCGGTAAAATTTAATTGATAATTATGTTTTTAAAATGCTAAAAAACTTTTTAATCTAAATATTTGGTTATGAAAAAAATAGAGCGTCAAATTGAAGTCATAGAACGATTAAATCGGTTGATACGATTAGGAAAAACGGGAACTCCTGATCAATTATCTGAAAAATTGGAAATCTCAAAAGCATCTTTGTTTCAGATTCTTGGAGTAATGAAACAACTTAATGCTCCTATTGTATTTGATATCACACTACAGAGTTATGTCTATGAAGAATCTGTAAACTTTACTTATGGTTTTTACACCCGTAAACTTTATGGAGAAGAAGTACTAGAGGTATCTTCTTATAATGCTCAAAGTATTATGATGCAAGTAGATTTTAAATACCCAAGCTTAAGAATAGTATAATAACATTTAAAGAATAAACTTATGAAAAATTATGATCCACAAAAAAACGAAAGCAACCTAACAGAACGTAAATTAGAAAACGATTTTTTACAACAAGAAATCAATGATCCAGAACTAAAACATGTGATATCTGATGTTATTTCCTACTCTGAAGAGTATGAAATCTATATAGATCATGATGATATGAACGATTGGATGTTGTAAAAGGATTACGCATCGATTTACAACATGCAATCACACCAATCATTAAACTGCTTTATTAATCAAAAAACAAACAATTATGAATATTATCATCAAGCAAATCGAAATGATCGAGAGAATTGACCGACTCATACGCCTACAAGCCACGGGAACTCCTGTAGAGCTAGCATCAAGACTAGGAATCTCTAGAGCGCAAACCTATAGGATTATTGATATTATGAAAGAGCTAAATGCTCCTATCACTTATGATTTTACAATACAGAGTTTTGTATATGAAGAAACTGTAGGTTTTAAATTTGGGTTTTATACAAAAGAACTCGACGCCACAGAGATTAGATCTGTTAGTGGAGGAAATTCTTTTGAAAGATTACAATACCTGGCTGCCAGCATATAAAATGAAATCTCACAAGTACAACCATAGACAAAAGGATTTATATCATTTATTTATAATACTTCCTATAATTATAAATTGTTCAATATAGGTAAACAGAAAAATCATGAAATCAATTCTATTACTAATTGTATATCATACTTATGTTTAACGCAACTATATAAATACACGAACCTAAATTTGGAGAGTAAAATGAAAAAATCTTTTGAATAAAAATCCTGGAAAATCAATTTTCCGGGATTTTTTTATTTCCCCCAATCGACTTTATCATTTTAACGTGAATAATGGGTAAGAAATTTTCGTCGGTTTGAGTGCCAAATCTCTGATTTGGTATATCGAAAACAAGAAAATTTATAGCTAAAAAGTACTTCTCGATATTAAATTCTTATAGAATTTCACTCGAAGTGACGTATTTGCTCTTATCCATTATTCACATCATTTAATAAACTTTATAAGAGCATCTCATAAAATGAGACCATCGCATACTATCATTGTAGTATAAAAGAGATAGCGTAGCTGTATTTACAGCTGTAACAACAAAATCATTAATCATTAAATCGTAAAAAATGAAAAATTTAAGTAACAAAGAGGCATTAGAAACCAATGGAGGGTCAGCATTTCCTATTCCTAGTTGGTTACAGCCTTTAGCAGATTATTTTTTTGGTGTACCAAAAGAGGAAAAGGAAAACCATACAAATTCAAATAATCACTAATTACAAAAACATAAAAAAATGAAAAACTTAAACAACTACAACGTTCAGGAACTTCAATCAAACGAACTTTTTAACAACAACGGAGGTACTTTATTAATATCTGCTACTACACGTAAAATCATTTGCGAAGTTACCACCGGTTTTTTCAATATTCCGACTACTTCATTTACACTATCATAATTATTGATAGTAAAAAAGAAAAGATCAAAAGAATTAGATTGTAAAAAAACGAACCATTTGGATTGATAACACATCAGTGTTTGCATTGTAAAAAAAGAGTCTTGTAGTAACAAGGCTCTTTTTTTGCTTTATGCCAAATAGCACTCTTCTTTCCTGAAAAAGTATTAAGGAAGTTACAGCAATTCTATTTCTGAAAAAAACTTAACAACTATAGTATACTATCCCGAAATAAATACTAGGGCAGACTAGACTCTAAGAAACATGAATAGTGAAGCGCTTAATAGATGTTGAAATGGTATTGATACTTTGTTATTGCCCTACATATCATGTCTTATTTAAAAATAATCATGAAAAAATGAAAAAAAAATATCAGTCTCACAAGATGAGACAGCCCCACCGTATCATTGTACTGTGAAAGGGAAACAACAAAGCTTTTCACGATTGTTGCAACAACAAAAAAGAGTTTACATATCGATTTGACGGAATAGATAGTGTAAGCATAAATTAAAAAAATCATTAATCATTAAATCGTAAAAAATGAAAAATTTGAACAACTTAGAATTTCAAGAATTATCAAAACAAGAAGCAACAGAAATTAACGGAGGTATCGTTTGTGGTGGATTCTGTGTAGGAGCTCTTATCGTAATTGGAGTTGGTGCTTTAGGTCTAGGTATATACAACGGATACCAGGATGAAAAAGACAAGCACGAAAAGAAATAAGAAAAAATTTAAAACAAAACATTAATTAATTAAAAAAACAAATAACATGAATACTTTAGAATTAAACGTAACAGAATTATCAAGCAAAGAATTAAGAACTTTAGAAGGTGGTGTTATCGATCCTATCACTGTAACAGCAGCTGGAGCAGCAGTAGTACTTGCAGCTATCGGTGGACTTTACAAAGCTGGAGAAGCTATAGGAAAAGGACTTTACCACCTTTTTAACTAATATAACTATCATGGGTATATTTCAAAAAGGTAGTGGTGTTGATATTACTCCTTATTTAGAATATGTTGTACTTGCAATCGTTGCAGTAATCTTTTTCTATAACGCTGGAGTTGCGATAGGTAAATTTATCTATCATATTAAACACTAGACCACTAAAATAACCCTCTGGTATATTGCCAAGAGGGTTATTTATTTTATTAAAAAAACACCACAATTCGTGCTGAACTTGTTTCAGTCTCAAAAAATCTAATATCATGGAATCAAAAGTTTTAATACATATTATAAAAGAAATAGAAACAACAGAAAATACAATACAGGTAGAAGAATTTATTACCGATTTATTTGTGTATACCAAGCAAAAAGATAATGATGTTTTCTATAGAAAAGATGAAGATAAAATGTATGCTGTAAACAAAATAGCAAAAAACATAACACCTATTTCATTAGATCAAAGGCAACAACAAGCTGATCAATTTAAAAAACTATTTTCTCAAATAGACGTTGAGCATAAAGCAGAAGAAAATAGCCGAAGCATAAGTATTGATGGTAAAGGCAATATCGTAACCATATCGGGAGAAGTAAAAATATCTAAATTTCCTGACCTTGAACATACAGCTAATCTTGGAGCGTATAAATTATTAAGCAAATCATCTTTGGTAGATATCGATATGGAAAATAACGAAATCACCAATTATGCAGATATTAATATTAATGTACAGGGAAAAAGAATTAAAAATAAAACCGTGATAAAAAACATTGAGGTTTTAACCACCGATATTAATCGATATGATTATTTACTCAATTATTCGGTAAACTAACCTCTCTGATCTTCTATGCACATAGAAATCTATATATAAAAAGAATTGATTTTCAGATGATCTTTTGAATTCTATGATCGTTCGGCTATCTGAAAATGTATTGCATTCACTCTATTGTATAACCGAAAAAAACATTTTATTTTGGATCAAACGGTATTAAAAATTCTTCTGCAACTTAAAAGAGAACTCTCATTAGAAATTCCTAATGAGAAATTAGAATCACTTTTGCTTAGTCATCAGGATTATCCCAGTATCTTTTCTTTTTCTGATACATTAAAAAAAATAGGTGTCGAAAATAAGGCAGGCAGAATCTCATCGGATCAATTACTGAAATTATCTCCTATTTTTCTAGCGTATTCTATAGAAGAAGGCCTGGTAATCGTTACTAACATTTCGGGTGCCGAAATACGCTATTATAGTGGTAATAGTAATACCCTTATTATAGAAAGTTTTGAGGACTTCTTACAGAAATGGAATGGTATTGTTCTTTTGATTGATACCGATGCTATTGTTGAAATGTCTAAAGAAGATCTGGCTCGCGAAAAACTAAAAAGAACGAAACATTTTGGAGCTTTGTCTTTATTAGTTATTCTTATCACCTTATCGATAAAAAGTTATCATGGAGTATTTAATCTGTTCTTACTTACAAAATTAGCAGGAACTCTTATTAGTTTACTAATAGTATATACCGAGGTTAGCATCATACATAAATCTAAATTCTGTAAATCTAATGATCATATAAGCTGCGAAGGTGTCTTAAACTCTGGGGCTTCTAAAATTTTTTCCTGGCTTTCTATGTCAGATTTAGGGTTATTATACTTTTCAGGAAGTTTTATATCGATTTGCATTGCTTCGATGGCCTCCAATTTTAAAAGTGTTGCTTTTTTGATAAGTATACTCTCCTTTTTTACATTTCCATATATATTTTTTTCTATTTACTATCAATATAAAATAGTAAAGAAATGGTGCATGTTGTGCCTGGTAATCCAGGGGATATTTTTTATAGAAACCTTACTTTCTTCATATTTTCTTTTTAACAACAATTTCGAATCATCTATAAATGGATTTCTCATACCTGGTATTTCTTTTTCATTAATCATCATTATATGGTCTTATCTAAAAAACCCTGTATATAAATATTTTCAATTTAAAGAAAGTATGTACAAATACGTAAGGCTAAAAAACAATCCCGAAGTTTTTACACTACTACAAGAGAAAGAGAACCTTATTAATACTGCTTTTACTGAAAATCATATTGTATTCGAAAATTCTAAGGACATCGATAAAAGAGCAGCTTTGGTCATAAATCCTTATTGTCACCTCTGTGCAAAGGAGTTTCAAAAAATCCTTGAAATCAATAAAACTTCTGAGGGGATCAATTTCTCATTGATTTTTTCTGATACCGACAGCAATGAAATCTCACAATTTCTTATTGAGCTGTATTATAAAAAGACAAAATCAGAATTCCTATCCGTATTAAGTAAGTGGTTTGAACACAAAAATTTAAATACACTAAAGGAAAAGTATGCCATAGAAATATCTGAAAAATCGAGAACAACTTATGCCCAACACAAAAAATGGTGTACCCAGAATAATATTTTGCAAACTCCGCTTACTATTTTTAATAATAGAAAATTATCAAATCACTATACCATAGAAGATCTTATCACATTCTAATAGTGTTTTCCATACTTTTTTCAGAAAAAAATATAGCGTCTCATAAGATGAGACATTCACCTCTTATCATTGTACTATCAAAAGGAATTGAAAAGATTTATTACCATAAAATAACTATTAATCATAAAAACGTAAAAAATGAAAAATTTAGAAAAACTTGGAGTTCAATCGTTAAGTACTACTGAAACCAGAGAAACACAGGGAGGTATAATTTTCCCGGGACTTTACACAAGCTTAGTAACCGAGGCTATCATCTTTGTACACAATGTAAAAAAAGTAATCAAACAATTATAACAAATTGCAAAAATTAAGTGTCATGAAAAATCAAGTTATAAGCCAGTACACATTATTATCATCAAAAGAAATCACAACCATTAATGGTGGTTGCGGAGGAGAGGACATTGAGTGTCCAGAATTAGAGTTATTACAAGAAGTATTAGACAATTTAAAACATCTACTTGCAGTGCTCTAAGCACTTTAGTATCATTAATAATCATCAATCTTAAAACAAAAATCATGAAAAATTCAAAATCATTCGAAGCATTAAACAACGATCAATTAAATACCATTAATGGTGGTTTGGTTATTCCAAATCTGGGAGATCTGGATACATTTCCAATTGTACCATTTGGTGATCCTAGAGAATGGGATAACTATTTTCCTAAAAAAGAAACTTCTAGTTTCTAAACTACTTTAATTTCATCAATCATCATTATATCATCAATCTTAAAACGAAATCGCATGAAAAGTTATAAAACTGCATCCTTTCAGGAATTAAATGCATCAGAACTAATCACAATAGAAGGTGGTGCTTTTTTTCCTGCAATTTCTACCTCTGATACACCAGGATTGCCTGGACTTGACCACCAATTTAATAAAGATTGGGGATGGGTCGGGAGCGGTCCCGGAGGTCAAAATACTAGCTTGTAAACTAATGAGTAAAGTTAGTGAGTTCATTTTCTCCTATAATCTATTTGGTTATAGGAGAATTATGCTTCTAAGCTTTTCTTTATAAAAGAATATTCAATTCTATATATCTCAAAAACATACACCATGACAAACGAAAAAGAACTACTCTATAAAATCCTTGAAAACTTTAATGGAATGGGGAAAATCGAAGCTTATGATCTAACCCATAAACTAGAAACTCTTTTGTTTTATGCATCTAATCCAGTTAATGCCAAGGAACTTAAACAACTGATAGTTTCTGATATGGATCATGATCATGAAATTGATCCTTTTCATTTCACTATTCTGCCAAATGGTAATTTTTGTGAGTTTGTAGGTTGTAATAATTGGATGCATGTTTACAAAGAAAACAAGAGGATATTACCTGATTGGCCTGTTTTTGAAACTTATTATTTTAAAACAAGATATGCTCCTTTAGAACTTAAAAAACTAACCAAAAAAAATCTGTTACAAGATGTAAAAGAAAAAAATGAAGACGAAAAAGTAAGAGCCTTTTTAAAGCAATATAATGTTTGTAAAAAGGATGTAGTGACCAACAGATTATTAATTTTAGAAGCATAACTTTTGGGGTAATTATAAAAGTCACTGTACATTTGTGGTCATGTATAGAAATCCCATTACATCTATAACTGTAGCCGAGGCATTACGAAAAATGGAACGCTATTGTGCCTACCAGGAACGTTGTCATAAAGATGTAGAGGATAAATTAAGGACTATGAAACTTATTCCAGAGGCTAAAGAAAAAATTATTCTACATCTTCTGGATCAAAATTTCCTTAATGAAGAACGTTTTGCCAAAGCGTTTGCCCGAGGGAAATTTAATATCAAAAAATGGGGTAAACAACGAATAGTACGTGAACTCAAATTTCGTAATATCTCACCTTACAATATAAAAACGGCACTTAAAGAAATACCCGAAAAAGATTATTTTGAAACTTTTCATAAGCTTGCCGAAAAAAAATACTACAGTATTACTGAGCAGGACAAAAACAAAAAACGTAAAAAACTTATAGACTATCTTTTGTATCGGGGATGGGAAACCACTCTTGTTTATGAAAAAGTGAATGAGTTAATTCTATGACGTAAAAAGGAGCAATATATCAATTTAGAAACACTGCCCCCTTTCATAAAATTTCTATTTATTTAACAGAGTGATTGCTCTTTCTATTCCGCTATCTTTTTCATTAACAAAATCGTCGTTAGAAAATAGTGGAACTCTATTTCCTTCACTTGGCCCAACCCCAATTGCTTCATAAACCTTTCCATTAACATCACTATACACCTCATTAGACAATGCTATTGAAGCTCCGTTTGGTAAAGTGTGTGCTAAAATATCAGAAAAAACTCCATTGGTATTATCACCAACTAATGTTACATAAGGTAAATCTTTCATACAAAGTGTAAAAACCTCTGCCGCACTTGCTGTTAAAGGGCTTGTTAATACTACTATGTCCTCCTTAAATTGAAAATCACCTTTGGGAGTCATAGATACCGATGTGCTTTTGGTAAAACCGCTTCCTAATTTTGCTTTTTTAGAAAATGCAAGTCGTTCATGATCCAAAAATCGCGAAGCTATATTCACTGAAGCCATGTCGTATCCCCCACCATTAAAACGAACATCTATTATTAATTTAGAAACTGCAGCACCTTTAAGATCATTCATTATTTTGTCTAATACCGAGCTTAATATTTCCATCTCATTTTTTGTGGTATCACTATACCCTTCCATTCCCAAAATATTAATATATGCGATATCATTGCCAATCATCCCCCACACGATTTTTCCTTTTTCATCAGCCTTAAATTCGTTATCTAAATACTTTACTGCTATGGTTTGTAATTTCTGGTTATATAGTGTATTGTAATCTTCTCCAGATTGGATAAGTAAGTTTCCACTTAAACTTGAATTTAATCTAGAAATCAGATCAGGAGAACCTGCATCGATCGCAATATTATTAGCTTCATCATCAATACCTACATGCCCATCCTTTAAAAGAAAAACTAACTCTTGTAGAATATCATAAAAATTCTCTGAAGTTACTTGTTCTCTTAGGTTTTTGTATTGCGACCAGTTTACATTTCTTGTTTCAAAAAAAGCATAATAATCATTAAAAATGTTCCAAAAATGATCAAAATTAATCTTTGGATCTTTAGTATTGGCAATCTGATTAGGGAGGCAAAACTCATTTTGATTTAATAACCTCTTAAACTCAATACTAGATGCACTAAGCTCTGGAGCCCCTACCAATTTGTCTGGGCCAATTAGATCTAGCGGTACACCCCAAGATTCTTCTGGCACAAAATTATTTTCTATAATTGTACATCCAATAGAATTTATGCCATACAGCACTTTTGTTGTGTCGGTAATCTTTACGACATATCCTTTATCTTCGGCTAACCAAAAGCCATTTATAGTTTTTTCTGGTTCGGGCTCAGGTTGATCATCATCAGACTTACAAGCTGTAAATAAAATCACGGATAAGATTAAAAAACACCTTTTTAAATTTATAATACCGTTGTGTAAATTCATACTAATCAAATTTTTAAAAGTTACATTTCATTGACAAATAAAAAACCTATCGGTCGCATTAAAAATGATCACAGTGCAGTACTCGCAAACATCAATTTATAAATAGACCGATATGTAATTAATTATAGCCAAAACTAGGTAGGGCTTATAAAATCGATGTCCGATATTATTAAAATTTAAGAATTCGAAACCTTTTTATTTTTAGATTTAAGTTGACAGGGGGTTAATCCAGTTTTTTTGAACGAAGTATAAAAAGTAAATCCTGATTTTTGTCCTATGGCAAATAAACCATACTTATGAAATTCTAATGAATTGTATAGAATTAATCCTGAATATTTTTCAAAATCCAAATCGCATAAATCATTATAAATGATAAGCAGATACAAAATTTTAGTATGTCTCAAAATATGAGACTCTTACGGCTTAAGTTTGAACCAGAAAACGATAAAAAGCTAAAGAAACTTATGAAAGAAGCTTTTGAGCAAACTAATCACTAGAATACTAATTAGAATCATAAATCTGTAAATTATTTAACTATGAAAAATTTAAATGAATTGAAAGTAAGCGAACTAAGCTTTGAAGAAACTACTCAAATAGAAGGAGGAGGTCCTATCGGAGACTTAATCGATGATATAGTAGAAGTTGTAGAAACTGCTATTGAAGTGATTAAGAATTTGAAAAAATTCACCCCAACCTTGTAAACATGCTAAGAGATTTTTAATCAGATTCTTCTCTGTTATTAAACATCCTTAGAAAACAAAACCTTGGCAATGAGTAAAAACTCGGTAGTCGAGGTTTTGTTTTTTATATAATCCTAAGGTTACTATATCTCTTCTTTAGTGTATCCGTTTCTTTTATTCGTTCGCAGAACTGCTTTATTATTTTTATAGTCGATCCACTTCTCTCCTCTGGTTTTTCGCATAAAATTATCCAGATATCGCATAAAAAAAACATTGTAACAAGCTTTTGAAAACTGAACAACTCCCTGGGGTGCAGAACGGATACTCATAGAAAATCCCGGAGTTAAATACGTCATCTGATGCCAATATCCTTCTGGCATATACAATGTTTCGCCATGTTTTAAATTTGCAATATACCCCCTGGCATGTTGTAACGCAGGCCATTTTTTAAAATCCGGATTTGCATAATCTATTCCTTGATGAGATAGTAATGAATGTGGTAATTTGTATAAATATTTTGTTTCTGAAGGTGGAAATAATATACATTGTTTTTCTCCATGAAAGTGAAAATGAAGAATATTAGCTAAATCTATATCATAATGCATAAAAACTTTAGAACCACTACCTCCGAAAAACAAAAACGGTAGTTTTTTCATAAATTTTAATCCTATTTCCTCTGGATATCTAAAATCCTGTTGAAGCCGAGGTACTTCTTTCAGTAAATTATATAAAAAAATACGATAATTGGTAGGTTCTTGTTCAAGTAGAGTAAGATATGCTCCCATTCTCATACTAGTGTGAGCTTCATTAAATTTACGCTCAGACGAAATAGGTCGATCATCATACAAAGGAACGGTCTTATCACCTGCTATATCATTGATATAAGAAAGATTCCATTTGGTATACGCAGGCCAATCTACAATTAACCGTTCGATTACAACCGGCTTTTGTAGTGTTACATATTTCTTAAGAAATTCCTCTTTGGTAATTGATTTTACCCTTGGTATTTGTTCTAAATTTAATTTCACTTACTAAAAATAAGCCTTAAAAATTAAGGCGATATCTGCCAAAAGTAGGTGATGGCAATATTATACTGATCTACATAAGTGTAGTCTGATGATAAAAAAATGCAGTTAAAAATATGTAAATGTTTATTAACCCTCAATAAGGGTTTTATCACATTTTTATTTATCTGCTATCACTCCTTTAGCTTTTTCTTTTGCTGCTTGGTTTCTTTCGATAGTATGATCTGGTCGGGACCATTTAGGTTTTTCTCCCAAAGGTTCAAATACAGAATCTTCTGCTTCGACTGTTTCAGGTTGAGCCTTTTTAACAAATGGTTTTTGCGGATTAAGCCCTAATGTTTTAAACATCTCCATATCCTTATTCACATCTGGATTAGGAGTCGTTAGTAACTTATCTCCTGCAAATATAGAATTTGCCCCGGCAAAAAAGCACATGGCTTGTCCTTCTCTACTCATTTCGGTCCTTCCTGCAGATAATCTTACTTGTGTTTTTGGCATTACGATTCTGGTAGTAGCAACCATTCTAATCATATCCCATATTGCTACAGGTTTTTCTTCTTCCATTGGAGTTCCTTCTACAGCAACCAATGCATTTATAGGTACTGATTCGGGTTGTGGGCTTAATTTTGACAATGCTGCCAGCATTCCTGCTCTATCACTCACTTCTTCTCCCATACCGATAATACCACCACTACAGACAGTTACATTCGTTTTACGAACATTATCAATTGTTTTTAATCGATCTTCATAACCTCTTGTAGAGATTACTTCTTTATAATATTCTTCTGAAGTATCTAAATTATGGTTATAGGCATACAATCCTGCCTCTGCCAACCGCTGAGCCTGATTTTCGGTAATCATACCTAATGTACAGCATACCTCCATATCAAGTTTATTGATTGTACGAACCATTTCAAGTACATTTTCAAATTCTGGCCCATCTTTAACATTACGCCAGGCAGCTCCCATACATACTCTAGAACTTCCCGAAGATTTTGCACGAAGTGCTTGTGCTTTTACTTGTTGTACGCTCATCAGGTCATTACCCTCGATATCAGTATGATATCTGGCTGCCTGTGGGCAATACCCACAATCTTCAGGACATCCTCCTGTTTTAATAGATAACAGGGTAGATACCTGTACGACATTAGGATCATGATATTCGCGATGAATAGTTGCTGCTTTATACAGTAAATCCATCATAGGTGTATTGTAAATATCAAGAATCTCTTGCTTGGTCCAATCGTGTCTAATAACGCTCATAAATCATCTAAATCTAAAAGTCAAATGTAAGAAAATCTGGTGTATTTGTATCAATTAATATAATAAAGTCATATCTCAAAAAATTAAAGACGCTCGAGCAAAATACTAACGGCATTACCCCCAAAACCAACAGCATTTACTATTATTTTATTTAACTGCTTGGGAAACTTATCATATGTTACATAAGGTACTGGTATAAATTCCTGATGTTTTAACATCAGTACTGCAAGCTCCAGGCTCAAGATCCCGCTAGCCCCAAAGGTATGCCCAATTTTCCATTTATTTGTTGTTAAAGCAGGCAGTGCATCTTTAAAAACAGTTTTAATCGCATTATATTCTGCCAGATCTCCTTTTACCGTACCAGGTGCATGTAACACGATCGCATCTATCTCATTTACAGAAGTTTCTCCTAAAGCCATTTTTATAGATTTTTGAAAACAATCTGCTTCTGTAGATATCGATATATTATGCTTTAATGGTTCTGTAGCATAGCCAATACCTCCAATTAAAGCTAAAGCATTTTCTTTTATTCCTTTTTCTATACATGCAATAGCAGCACCTTCACCAAGAAACATAGAATTTCTTTTTTTATTCCAATTCATTGCCTGGCATGGATATGCTGCTTTATCATTAGATGCATATATCTTAAGGGCTTTCATTTGTGCAATCGTAAATGGTGTTAATGGGGCTTCGCTTCCGCCTACCAAAAATTGGTCTGCCAAGCCCGATTGTAACCAGGCAACACCATTAAGCATAGCATGTAGCGCTGTCGAACAGGTAATTGAGTGACTTATTTCTGGCCCGCTGGTTTGTAAATCATGAGCAATCCATGATGAAATATTTCCGAGTGTAGTTGTGGGTGAACTTAATGTAGACGATTTACCACTTTTTAGAAATTCCTGGTGGTATTTTTCAAAAAGTCCTGTTGCCCCACGAGAAGAACCTATATTAATCCCAAAATTGCGATCGTCATTCCATCCAGCATTTTTAACTGCTTGTCTGGCTGCAAAAACACCAAAAAGAACCGAGTCATCCAATGCCTCATAATGAGAACTCTCTACTCTTAGTTCTTTTATTTTCTGTTTTACGTTTTGAGAAAGTAATGCAATTGGGGCTTGTTCTCCTTCAAAATCTTTAAAAGAGATACGATGTGATGGATCTTTATATGCTTTCCATATATCGTCAGAAGAAACTCCTAATGGAGATATAGAAGAAATTCCTGTTATTGATATTATCTGTTGCAATTTTCAATTTTTGGCAAATGTACAGGTTTGTTCGATCTTGTTCAATAGTTATATCATTTATCATAAGATTTTAGTAACAAAAAACACATTTTAGATACTTATCTTTATAGGATATAATGATAAAAATTATGGAGGATCATATACAACAAAAGAGCTGGTTTGCCAGAAATTGGGGCTGGGCAGTTCCTGTGGGAGGCTGTCTTACTCTAATTGTTTTGTTTTTTATTTTTTTAGGCTCTCTGGTATTTGGTGTAAGCGAATTAATCACTGAATCTGCTCCTTATCAGGATGCTCTTTTTAAAGTAAATGAAGATGAATATGTAGTAAGTATCCTGGGAGAACCTATAGAGACTAATGGTATAATGAATGGTAGCCTTTCTTATAAAAATAACACAGGATCTGCAGATATATCAATTCCTATAAAAGGGCCAAAAGGTGAAGCACAATTATATGTTGTGGGTACTAAACAAAATGACCAATGGACATACAAAGAAATGTATGTAATCATTGATGAAACCGATGAACAAATTGATTTATTAGGATATCAACAAAATGAATATGACAACGAAAATCCATAGTAATTTAGTAGTATTCGGAGTACCAGTACTCCTTATTTTGTTAGTGGTTTTGATCACCAAATCACAAATTTTTGCTTCAAATACCGGTGCATTATCAATTGGTATCACTCTTGATCTACTTTTTACGATACCCATTGTTTATTTTATATTAATCAAAAAGAAAAATATTCCTAAAACCACTATCGTTCCTTTTTTTATTCTAGGAATGGTTATCGCTTCTTATATTATTCCACAAGAACATCAGTCTACACTAAATTGGGTAAAAAACTGGATTTTTCCTTTTGTAGAGCTGGGTGTAGGTGTTTTTGTATTTTATAAAGTTCGCCAAACCATAAAACGATATAAGGTAAATGCAAAACAAGAACTAGATTATTTCTCTGCATTAAAGGAAACTTGTGGTGAAATTGCGCCTGGTAAAATTGCAATATTTCTTGCTATGGAGCTTGCAGTATTCTATTATGGATTCGTATCCTGGAAAAAGAGAATCCTAGCAGAAAATGAATTTACTTATCATAAAAATAGCGGAACCATTTCTTTATTAGCTGCACTTATCGTAATCATTGGTGTAGAAACCTATGTACTACATGTTCTTTTATTAAAATGGAGTGTAATTGCAGCCTGGATTGCAAGTGTATTAAGTGTATACTCTAGTATCCAGATCTTTGGTTTTCTAAAATCTATTATTAAAAGGCCCGTTACTATAGAAGGTAGTATTTTACATCTACGTTATGGTATCCTTAGTGAAACTACAATAAACATTAACGACATTGCATCTATCGAAATTACAAACAAAGAAATCGAATTCGATACTAAGACTATAAAATTATCTCCACTTGGTGAATTAGAAAGTCATAATATGCTAATCACCTTGAAAAAAGAAAATATGTTTTCTGGACTTTATGGAATGAAAAAAATGTATAAAACGATAGCATTTTTTATTGATGATAAAGAGAGGTTTATATCTTCTATAGAAGACAGGTTAAAGGATTAAACATTTTCTAATAACTCGACAATAGTATCATACACTTTCTGTAACTGTTCCTGAGTAATTACATACGGAGGGAGAACATAAACTGTGCTTCCCAGTGGTCTTAATGCTACACCATTTTTCATGAAATGGTCAAATATTTCATAGCGTTTTTTACCATAACGGTCCATTTCGATATCCAAATCCAGGGCATAAATTACTCCTGTTTGCCTGGTTCTTTTAATTTTAGGATGGTTTTTGATTTTAGCATCAAAATCCTTATGAGACATTGTTATTCTGTTTATACTATTTTGGATTTCTTCACTTTGTAAAAGCTCTATTGCCGCAAGGGCTACTGAGCAGGCTATAGGATTGGCAGAATAGGTATGCGCATGAAAAAAGGCTTTACCAATCGAATCATCAAGAAAAACATCATAGATTTCCTGAGTACAGCTTGTTACTGCCATAGGAACGAAACCTGCTGTTAAAGATTTAGACATTGAAATAATATCTGGTTTGGTTTCTATATGATCAGAAGCAAATGTTTTTCCGGTTTTTCCGAAACCTGTCATTACCTCATCTGCAATGGTAATAATAGTATTGTCTTTACAGATAGCAAGAATTTGATCCAGATATCTCGCTTCGTACATATGCATTGCATTGGCTCCCTGTACCAGTGGCTCATATATAAAGGCAGCTACTTCATGAGTTGCAATACATTCTTGTAATTCTTTTATAACACTATCAATATTTTCAAAATTTGGAGTAGGAATACGTTTAACATTTATAAAAAAATCTTCAAAAGGACCATTATAAACCGATAATCCCGAGGCAGACATTGCCCCAAAAGTATCCCCATGAAAACCATCTTCAAAAGCGATAATTGTATTTCTTTTTTCACCTCTATTAAAATGGTATTGTAGTGCCATTTTAATTCCTACTTCATTGGCTGTAGAACCATTATCAGAAAAGAATATCTTTTCTTGATTATCTGGTAATATTTTGATTAATTCTTCAGATAATTTTATAGCGGGCTCATGTGTAAAACCAGCAAATACAATCTGATCCAGCTGCTGCATCTGATATTGTACTTTTTCTAAAATATAATCATTACAATGACCATACATAGCAGTATACCAGGATGCAATCCCATCAATATATATATTCTCATCTTCATCATAAAGCAAAGCTCCTTTTGCTTTTATAATTGGTAATGCTTCAGGATGTATTTTATGCTGGGTGAGCGGATGCCAAAGATGTTTTTTATCTCTTTCTTTTAAAGTCATACAAGTGTCGCTTCCGCGAAAGCGAAGATTTTTTAGTGAATATTAAAGTGATTTTAATTGATCTCTAAACAGTTCTGCATATTCTGAAACTACCATTTTATCAAAATAAGGTTCATTGTCAATTCTTCCTATAACTGGGACTCCTGTCATTTTTTTTATGATACTTTCAGTAGTTTTATGTGCTGCCCCATTAAAAATAACAGACACGTTATATCCTTTTTCTTTTAAAATCTGGATGGTCATTAAGGTATGATTAATACTCCCCAAATAATGCCTTGAAACTACGATAACATGGTAATCAGACTGTATTAGATCCAGGATCGTATTGTTATTATTTAATGGCACCAATAATCCTCCGGCACCTTCAATAATCAAATCATTATTGGTTTTGGGAAGTGTTATTTTATCGATTTCAATAGAAATCTGATCAATTTCTGCTGCAGCATGCGGACTCATCGGCGTTTTTAAGGCATAGCTATTGCTATGAAACTTAGATTTCGAATTAGACACCAATTCTTGTACTTTATCGGTATCCGAATATTCTAAATCTCCTGCCTGTATTGGCTTAAAGTAATCTGCCTGCAACGACTCGACCACAATTGCAGAAGCTATCGTTTTACCTACTTCTGTGCCTATTCCTGTAACGAATATTTTTTTATTCATTTTTAGTCAAATTTGTGATTACATTCTTCACATCTATATTTCGTTTTTTGATTAATTGGTAATAGAAGCAAAAGAAAAAGAACCAAACTTTTAAAACTGTCAATCGTCGAATCCAGAACTATTTTTTCTCCATTACATTTTGGGCAAGAAATAGATTCTCCTTGATCATCTATAGCATATTTTTGTATACTTTCTATAATCTGAAGTGCTTTCTGTTCGTCTTCTGCTTTCACTCTCAATTTAACACCTCCAATAGCATTACTAACCAAAGGATCGGTATCGATCGTATGCATATCCATAGTAAAAACCTGGATTCCTTCTGATTCTATTCTCCCTTTGATGATCAAAGCTTCTGCCGAATATTGAAAAACAGCAACCGTTTTAAATGTTTCGCTCATATGCGTACAAAAGTAGCAAGTAGTTCTAAGACTTCCGAGATTTCTTCTTTAGAATTATAAGAATGTAAACAAAAGCGCAATCGTTCTTTACCTTGTGGCACAGTAGGTGACAAAATTGGCTTGACATCAAATCCTTTTTCCTGGATTTGGTTTGCAACTTTTTTTACATTTTCATTACCCGAAATAATACAGCAATGTATTGCGGAATTACTCTTAATAAATCTTGATGTTAGATGTTTGGATTCAAGCTCTTGGGTAAAAAAAGTAATATTTTCAATAAGTTTTTCAATTTCAGGTGTACATTTAAGTTCTTCATACGCCATTTTGATGGTTGCAATAGAGTGTGGTGGTAATCCGGTAGTATATATAAAACTTCTACAAAAATTTACTAAGTATGTCTTTAGATCCTTTGACCCTAAAATCACTGCGCCATGACAACCTAAAGCCTTACCAAAGGTATTGATTCTTGCAAAAACCCGGTCTTCTAGCCCTAATTTCTGAAGTAGCCCTACGCCATAATCACCAAACGCACCAGTTGCATGTGCCTCATCTACAATAAGGTGGCAATTGTATTTCTGACAAAATGCTATTAAAGATTTTAAGTCTGCACAATCTCCATCCATTGAAAAAACCGACTCTGTAACGATATATATTTCCTGATCACTGCTCGCATTTCGATTTCGTTCAACCTGAAACTTTAGATTTTCTATATCATTATGCTTAAATTTATAAGACTTGGCATTACTCATATGCATCCCGTCTCTAATGGAGGCGTGAATTAGTTCATCATAAAAAATAACATCTCCTCGTTGCGGTACTGCAGAAAAAAAACCAAGATTAGCGTCATACCCAGAGTTAAAAATTAAAGCCTCTTGAGCATTATGAAAATCTGCAAGCATTTTTTCTGTTTCTATGTATAATTTATGATTTCCGGAAAGTAAACGAGAACCCGTCGCTCCATTTTTTTGCATTATTTTTTTAATCAGTAATCGATGTGCTCCTTCAAAAATAGTTTTTGAAGACGCAAATCCCAGGTAATCATTAGACGAGAAATCGATCAACCCATTAGAATCGGTTAATAGCCGAAGAGAGTTGTTTTTGATACGATTATCTAGTTTTTGCTTTAGTTTTCTGGAAATCATGTTTCAAAGATACCACGAGGTTTTAGAAACCAAAAATTAAAAAATAGGTTTTTTAATAAAAAATTATCGTTTATCAATAATTTTAATATATTTGTTATCGTTAAACGATAATAAAAATGGAAACAAAACAAGTTTTAAATGCAATGAAAATAATATCCTGGGTTATATTCATTGGTTTATGTATTAAGTTGGGAGCAATACTTATTTCAAGTACAATAAGTCTTTTTGTAAATGAAGAAGCTGCAGAAAATTTATATTTAGGTTTAGATTTATCAAACCTTTATAGCTTTTCTATTCAGTATTATATCATGCTTCTATCACTAATTATTTCTATACTGGCCTTTAAGGTTTATATGTTTTATTTAGTAATTAAAATTTTTTCAAAGATTGATTTTGATAAACCATTTACTCCTGCTGTAGCACATCTAATTTCCAGTATTAGTTACGTTTCATTGTGGATAGGTTTATTAGCCTATTTTGCAACCAGATATAGTAAAAGGTTATTAAAAAAAGGGGTGGTTTTTGAATACGATTTTGGAAGCTCAGAATTCCTTTTTATGGCAGGAATTATATTCATCATTGCATTGATTTTCAAACGAGGAATTGAAATTCAGTCAGAAAACGAATTAACAATATAATTATGCCAATACTTGTAAATCTTGATGTGATGCTTGTTAAGCGAAAAATGAAGAGTAAAGAATTGGCAGAAAAAATTGGTATTACCACTGCTAATCTTTCGATACTTAAATCGGGAAAAGCGAAAGCTATACGCTTTTCGACGCTAGAAGCCATTTGTAAGGTTTTGGATTGTCAGCCATCTGATATTTTAGAATACACAGAAGAATAAATTTATATCTAGAATTAATACTTATATTTGAGTTTCATCATCATTTCAAAACGAATCATAATGAAATTAATACAGTTATTAATTGCAATACTATGTGTTCAAATAGGCTTCTCTCAATCAAAGAACCTATATCATATATCTTTTGAAAATGCTGTTCATCACGAAGCTAAAATACAAGCTACATTTTCTGATCTAAAAACAGAGACTATTTCTTTGCGAATGAGTAGAACATCACCAGGGAGATATGCTCTACATGAATTTGCCAAGAATATATATGACGTAAAGATTACAGACAGTCAAGGTAAAAAAGTTATGGTTACCCGCCCTAATCCTCATCAATGGGATGTTTCTGGTCATGACGGTACAATTAAAGTATCTTATACGCTATTTGCAGATCGTGGAGATGGGACATATTCTCAAATTGATGAAACCCATGCACATCTTAATATTCCTGCTACTTTTATGTTTGCTCCAGCACTAAAAGACAGAGCTGTAGAAGTAACTTTTGATCCCAGAAAAGATCTAAACTGGAAGATTGCCACGCAACTTTTTCCTGTTGGAAATCATAAATATACAGCTCCTAATCTACAGTATTTTATGGATAGCCCTGTAGAAATTAGTAATCACTCACTAAAAGCATTTACTGTTAAATCTGAAGGTTCAGAATACACCATACAATTTGCATTACACCACTTGGGAACCGAGGAAGAAGCTAATACTTATTTTGAAAAAGTTAAAAAAATAGTACTACAAGAGAAAGAAGTGTTTGGAGAATATCCAAAATTTGACAACGGAACCTATACTTTTTTGGCTTGTTATATGCCCAATGTGTCTGGCGATGGAATGGAACATAGAAACTCTACTATCCTAACCAGTACTCGCAGTCTTGCCAAAGAGGGAATGGATAGAAATATAGGAACTGTTTCTCATGAATTTTTTCATGCGTGGAATGTAGAACGTATACGTCCAAAAACATTAGAGCCTTTCGATTTTGAAGCCGCTAATATGTCTGGAGAATTATGGTTTGCAGAAGGATTTACCAGTTATTATACTGGATTAATTTTATGCAGAGCAGGTATCATAAGCCAGGAAAAATATATTGAAGGACTAGCCAGATCTTATAATTATGTATGGAATTCTCCTGCCAGAGCCTATTTTAATCCTACAGAGATGAGTTACCAAGCTCCTTTTGTAGATGCTGCAACATCCGTAGATCCTGTAAATAGAGGAAATACATTTATCTCTTACTATTCCTATGGCAGTATGCTAGGGTTAGCTCTGGATTTATCTTTAAGAAACTATAAAGACCATCTTACTCTAGATGACTATATGAAGCTTGTTTGGCAAAAATATGGAAAGACTGAAGTCCCATACACAGAAGAACATCTGTTAACTACACTACAGGAATATGCAGGAGAGTCGTTTGCTAATGAGTTCTTTACTAAATATATCAATAATAGCCAGGTCCCTGATTATAAAACTCTATTTGCTAGTTTTGGAATTTCAGTGGTTAACAATTCTAAAAAGGTCTACTTTGCAGGAGTACCCATAAAGTATGAAAATAACAATGCTTTTATCTCTGATTATCCCAAAAAGGAGTCTCCTGCTTATATAACGGGATTAGATAAAGATGATGTTATTCTAACGATAGATAAAGATGCTATTACAGATGAAAAACAATTAGCTGAGATACTAAAAAAGTATACCCCTGGCGAAAAAGTAACGATAACCTACAAAAGGTTAGGTAAGGAAGTAAAAACTGAAATGACTTTTACTGCACATCCAGATGTTGAAACCAAATTACTACAAAACGCTAGTAAAGAAGCTATAAATAAACGTGAAAACTGGTTAAAAGCTAAATAATATACAATGAATATAACGTACACTGTTATTAGTTCTGAAGTAGAATTGCAACAGATTTTAGTGCTTCAGCGTGATAATCTACCGATTTCAATTTCTCAAACAGAAAAAGAAGCAGAGGGTTTTGTTTCTGTGCAACATGATCTTGATATTCTAAGAAAAATGAATAGCAAACAACCTCATATCATTGCTAAGGACGGTGATAAAGTAGTGGGGTATGCATTGTGTATGTTAAAAGATTTTAAGGATGATATAGAACTCCTAAAACCTATGTTTTCTATCATCGAAAACCACTTAGATTCTTCGATATCCTATGTAATAATGGGACAAGTATGTATTGATAAAGCCTATCGTAAACAAGGGATTTTTAGAGGTTTGTATCAAACCATGAAAACTGAATTACAAGACAAATACAATCTCTTAATCACCGAAGTAGCCTCAAATAATTCACGTTCTTTACAAGCACATTATGCCATTGGTTTTAAAACATTAATCACTCATGAATCAGATGGTATAGAATGGCACCTTATTCATTGGAACTGGGCGTGATACTAGACGCTCTTGTATTCTCTAAACCATATCCTAAGTCTTTTCCTTTTTGTACTCTGGGAATACCCTTGGTCATCCATTTAGGAGCAGGCTCACCTTTTAAATAATAATCAAAAAACTGCATCATTCTGATAGAAAGGTCCTGCTTGTTTTTTACTTTTTTTAGATTATGGGCTTCCTCATTATACACCAGTAGCCATACCGGTTTTTGTAATCTGCGCATTCCCATAAACATTTCTATACCTTGATAATAAGGTACTGCCCCATCGTTGTCATTATGCATCATTAGTAATGGGGTTTCTATTTTAGGGATACCAAAAAGTGGTGAGTTTTCAATATAAAGATCAAATCCATCCCATAGATTTTTACCTAGTCTACTTTGTGTTCTTTCGTATTGAAATGCTCTACTCAATCCCGATTTCCATCTGATTCCTCCATAAGCAGAAGTCATATTACTTACTGGAGCACCAGCCATTGCTGCCTTAAACTTATTAGTAACGGTTACCAGATATGCCACCTGATATCCGCCCCAGCTTTGCCCTTGTATTCCTATATTATCTCTATCTATATATCCCAATTCTTCTAATGCTTCTACTCCCGAAACTATACAATTATATGCACTGGCTCCTGGTTTACCTTCGTCATATACGATATCAGGAACAAACATGATATAATCATTACTTACCAAATAGGATGGGTTTACAATAGAAGCACTAGGTCTGGGCATATGATAACTACGATAGCTATCGGATCGTTTTTCATAAAAATAAGTGATCAAAGGGTATTGTCTTGAAGGGTCAAAATCTTCGGGTTTATAAATAATACCCTCTAGTTTTTTACCATCGTATGTTTTCCATGAAAATAACTCTGCAGTTCCCCATTTAAAATCTTTTTGATGTGGATTTACTACTGTTATTCTCTCAGAATTTTGAAAAGTATTTGTAGTTATATAAAGATCAGAAAATGTAGTGAAGTTTTGTTTTCTATAGCTATACACTTCGGCATTCTTTGCTTTTTTATAAGAGCTAATACGAAATTCTGAAGGCCTGATTTTTTCAATCAATTTTCCTTTTCGCAAAGTATACAACCCAGAAGCTTTTGTCACTTTATCAAAACTCGTAATGAGTAATTCTTTATTACAATATGTTGCTTTGTTTTTTTGTTCAGGGTCCAACATTTCTGTTCTATACTCAACATTGTTTTTCCTTCCGTTTTGCGTAAGATTTATTGGTTTTTCTTTTCCAGAAAGAGAAACTTGCCAAATATCAAATTTATCATAAATCAATGCGTTTCCTCTTGAATCAAATCCCCCAAAACCATAAGGAGAGGGTAGAGAAGGATGATCATCATCTTCATCATAAAATGCTACATCCAACTCGTTGGTAAGGTTTGTTTTTTTCAATGCAGATAAATCAATCGAAAACCAATGTTTTTCTTTCATGTCATAATGCAAAGCATATTGTCCATCTGGAGAAAGAATAGGCTGTCTCCCTTTGTTTTTAAGAATCAAATGTTTATTTCCTGTATTGGTATTAATCACATAATAATCTTTTGTCCATGGATAATCCCACGACCGCATTATATCATATGGAGATGTTGTTGCCCCTATTATATATTGTTGTTCCTTATTTTTATCAAAATTTAGCGTTTCGATAGTGTGATCCTGAATATGAACATATTGGTTAGATTTGGTATTATAGTATGATAAAAATGCTTTTTTATTAAGTTGTTCAAACTTTGATTTCTGTTCTGGCTGAATCAATTTATCCTGCCAGTTCCAAACATCTACCTGTGGTATTTCATCTTTTAATAATGTAGTATCTTTTGAGTATACTACTTTTGGCTTTGAATAAAAATATAACCTATCTCCATTATCAGAGAAAAAAGGCGTTTGATCTTTACTCAATTCCCAGTTCTCTCTAAGGTTTTTATCCGGAGTATTTACAAGCTCTTGCAGTTTACTATTTTTATAATAATACAACTCAAACCTTAAGGAGTCTATTGCCGTAGAATCAACTGCAGATAGATAGACAAATTGATTTCCATCTTTATATACTGCCAGTTTATCATAAATATATTTTGTAGTATCAATAGCTATTTTTGCTCCAGACGTTAAGTTATACTCATAAACTCCAATATCCTTTTGTTTATCCTTTTTATTTTTTAACGTATAATAAAATGTTTTTCCTTTCTCGGGTAGAATAAAATCTTTTATTTGATGAATCGTATCTTTTTGTTTTGTTTTTAGATTGTAAACCAAGGCATAATTCTGTTTAAATGCCATTGGAGCATTGTTGTCTATACTATCGTTTTTTTGTTCGGATAGGTTTTTTTTCTTTCCTATTCTCTTTTTTACTTTTTTAAAATTTTCAACGACCAACCAACCTTCTTGTTTTTTAGGCATTTTATATTTCTTCACCCTTAAGATAGAATCATAAATAGTATTATTTTTTACATCATAGATAAACAATCCATCTTTAGTTCTATCCTCTTTTTTTATTTCTTTCTTTTTCTCTGTTCTGGTGAGTTGATATTTAGGTCTTTTCTTAAAAACTACATAGTTTTCATCTGAGGATATTGAAGTATCATATCCATTAGGGTACTTAAATTTAGTTTTATT
Organism: Aquimarina sp. EL_43; assembly: GCF_943422735.1. Taxonomy (NCBI): domain Bacteria; kingdom Pseudomonadati; phylum Bacteroidota; class Flavobacteriia; order Flavobacteriales; family Flavobacteriaceae; genus Aquimarina; species Aquimarina sp. EL_43. The sequence continues at coordinate 1,333,476 of NZ_CALSBR010000001.1, forward strand.
TTGAGTATTGTATATCTCTATATAGCCGTCTCCTCTTTTGGTATTGGTTTCAATAGTAGATACAATTAATTTCCCTTTATCTGATACTTTAACATCAGTAATATTTTTCCATAAATCGTAGTCAGCATGAGTCAACGTTTTTTTCTGAGCAGAAATCAATGAGGTGCTTAGTATAACTACAAAGGTGATTAGTCTTTGAATCATATGTAAGGTTTTAACATTAGAGTGATTAATATGCTCTCGAAAAGTATAAAACCTTTTTACCAAAAAAGGCTGTTTAACATAATTTTATCTAAAAATCAATGATTTAGATTAACTATCACTTAATTATTAATCATTTCCAAAAATTTACCTATATATTCTTTTTCGTAATCAAATAGTGCTTTAATATGCTTGCCCTTTACTTTCCAAAATTCGGTATTATCTTTATTTGAAGATTCGTATAGTTTTTCACCCAATTTATATGGAACTTGTTTATCATTATGACTGTGTATTACCAATACAGGTTTTTTGATTTTTTTGATTTCTTTTTCTGCAGGAAAATCATTATTCATTAACAAAGGTACAAGTGCTTTAAAGTTTTCCATATGTAATGCATTTGCATATACTTTTCCGATATCAGGAAAGGAACTAAACGTGCCTTCTACAATAAGACCATCTATTTTCTCTTGTCTTTCTGCGGCATTCATGATTGCAAAAGCACCTCCTAATGATTGTCCCCAAATAATGATAGGAGTGTCTACAACATCTTCATGCTTTATTATTTCATCAAAAACATAAAGAGCATCTTTTTTTAGTTGTACAGAATTATCTGCTGTTCCTGTAGATTTACCAAAATTTCTTCGCTCAAAATTAAATACCTGAAACCCCTTATTTAATATTGATTTATAATATTTCTGAGATGACATTAAATGCATTCCTTTTCCCGAATAATGTATAATTGTTCCTATAGGAGGAATAGAGGAATCTGGCTTAAAAAGCACTGCATGAATCTTTACATTTTTATCTATCTCATAATAATATTCTTGATGAGCATACTCGGTTTGAAAACTATCATATGCAAGCCCATTAGTTTTATATATCATTGTATCAGTAAATCTCGAAAATCGAATCCACAAAACAGTTATAATGAGAATAGAAATAATGGTTACCGCCAACCATTTTATTGTTTTTACTATTTTTTTCATAAGTGTAATTTTTAATTAATGACACAAATGAAAAGAACTCGGTATTCTGAAAAAAAAGAAAGTTATCGCTACTTATTTTTTGTGGTAAACAAATACATTTTGGGGTGAAATACTATTAACTCTTGGCTAATTAATAGTGTTTTTTACAGATGCAAAGTATGTTTTTGATACAGGAATATAGTCTTCAATATTTTTTAACTGAAGTTTTGCATTTTGAGCATTTCCTTTTAATAAAATAATAAAATCTGGATTAATTAAATATGACCTATGTGCTTTGATTAAGGATGAAAGCTGTTTTTCTATATTTGTTAAGGTATTTCTAAGCATTTTCTCTTTCAATAATTCTTCTTCTACATAATATATATACACATAATTATCTTCAGATCTAACATAGACGATAGATGTTTCTTCTACAGAAAACAACTCCTTTTTTAATGTGCCTTTCAACTTAATTTTTGATTGTTCGACAGGAGGTTTTCTCTTTTCTGACATCACATTATTCATCGATTTGTAATAGTTTCTCAATAAAACCGTGACTACAAACATAATGACACCAAATCCGAGAAACACCATTTTAAACCAGTTTAAAAACAAAATTAAAGTAAGTCGTTCTGGTGTTTTATTGATAATCACTTCTGTGTAGAAAAAAGCAATTATAATGGCGATAATTATAAAAAATAAGCAAAAAATCGGTTCTTCTATCCATTTCCAGATTTTGAAACGTAAGTAATATCCATTAGAAAAAATTACAGCAATCAAATAGGTGAAAAATATAATAACTCCATATCCTGTAAAGTAGAGGGTTTTAAAAGGACTTGTAAAATTATTAGATCCTAATGGGTGTAGAAAAACAATAATAAACACTACTATTATGCCTAGAATGGCAGCAATCAAAAAGTGGTATCTAAACGATATTGAATATGGACATGATTTATTTAAAAGCATAAAAAATCCCTATTAAATTATTAATAGGGATTAAATATATAATAAAAAAACCTTAATTAAGTACTGTGTTAATCTGCAAGTACAATAACCTTATTATCTTTCATTTCGATAGTTCCCGAGGTAATAGAAAGTAGTGTTGCTCCATTTCCACCTTTGGTGAATTTATCAGCAACTTCTTCTTCTAGATTCATCTCACCATACACTTTTACATCTCCTTTTCCTAGTAAAGAAACAATAGGTGCGTGATTATCTAACATCTGAAACTCTCCATTTATTCCTGGCACCGCAACCGAAGTTACTTCACCGCTAAATAATATTGCTTCTGGAGTTACTATTTCTAAATACATATTTTTAAGTATTGAGTATTGAGCAATTAGTATTTAGACAATAATGAGAAAGAAATTAATCTCACTACTCAATTACTAACTCCTCACTACTGTTTTATGCCTCTGCTAACATTTTTTCACCAGCTTCTATAGCCTCTTCGATTGTTCCTTTAAGGTTAAATGCTGCTTCTGGCAGGTGATCTAATTCACCATCCATAATCATTGTAAATGCCTTAATGGTATCTTTAATATCTACTAAACATCCTGGTATACCAGTAAATTGTTCTGCTACATGGAATGGTTGAGATAAGAAACGTTGCACACGACGAGCGCGTCCTACAGCTAATTTATCTTCTTCAGATAGTTCTTCCATACCAAGGATAGCAATAATATCCTGTAATTCTTTATAACGTTGTAACAACTCTTTTACTCGTTGTGCACAATTGTAATGCTCATCACCAAGAATGTCTGCAGTAAGGATTCTAGAAGTAGAATCTAATGGATCTACCGCTGGGTATATCCCTAGCTCAGCAATTTTACGTGATAATACTGTTGTTGCATCTAAGTGGGCAAATGTTGTTGCTGGTGCAGGATCGGTAAGGTCATCTGCAGGTACGTAAACTGCCTGTACAGATGTAATCGATCCTTTCTTTGTAGAGGTAATACGCTCTTGCATCACACCCATCTCTGTTGCTAATGTTGGTTGGTACCCTACCGCAGATGGCATACGTCCTAGAAGTGCTGATACCTCAGAACCTGCTTGTGTAAAACGGAAGATATTATCTACGAAGAAAAGTACATCTTTTCCTTGTCCATCTCCAGCTCCATCACGGAAATATTCTGCTATAGTAAGACCCGATAATGCTACACGTGCACGCGCCCCTGGAGGCTCATTCATTTGTCCGAACACGAAAGTAGCTTTAGATTCTTTCATTACTTCTTTATCTACTTTAGAAAGATCCCATCCTCCATTTTCCATAGAGTGCATAAAATCATCTCCGTATTTGATAATTCCAGATTCTAGCATTTCACGAAGAAGGTCATTACCTTCACGTGTTCTTTCTCCTACTCCTGCAAATACAGAAAGACCACCATGTCCTTTTGCAATATTATTAATCAACTCCTGGATAAGTACTGTTTTACCTACACCAGCACCACCAAATAATCCAATCTTACCTCCCTTTGCGTAAGGCTCAATAAGATCAATTACTTTAATCCCAGTAAATAAAACTTCTGTAGAAGTTGATAAATCTTCAAATTTAGGAGCTTGACGGTGAATTGGAAGTCCTTCTTTTCCTGCTTTAGGAAGATCACCAAGACCATCAATCGCATCTCCAATTACATTAAATAGACGTCCATATACATCACCACCTATTGGCATTTGGATAGGAGCTCCAGTTGCAACTACTTCAATTCCTCTGCTTAATCCATCACTGGAATCCATTGCAATAGTACGCACAGTATCTTCACCAATGTGAGACTGAACTTCTAACACTAGTTTACTACCGTCTGTTTTGTTAATTTCTAACGAATCATAAATCTTTGGTAATTCAGTACCAGCTGCGAATTCTACATCGATAACCGGACCTACAATTTGAGATACTTTACCTGTAACTTTAGACATTATATAACTATTTAATGTTTAGTATTTAACTATGTTAAAAAAATCAAGTACTCAATCATACTGAATACTAGCTTTTTTCAGGCTGCAAATATAGTCTTTTAAAATGAAAAAAATAACTCAATTTCTTTAGTTTTTTTTAAGCAGTACTTTACTTCTTTTTTCTACTCCCATAACATCTCTTTTTTTATGGTTATATGGCAGGTTTGAATTGTTTGAATGAATTAGTTTTTCGAAATAAATATTTATCCTTATTTTTAGATAAAACTCATTAAATGGAAACTTATGCAACAGCATTAAGCTATGCAATACCTGGCTTTATTGTACTTATACTTATCGAATATTTAATTAGTAGATGGAAAAAAATACCAGTTAATGAAGGTATGGATACAATTTCGAGTATTAGTTCTGGTATCACAAACACGCTCAAAAGCCTGATAGGCCTTACTGTTATTATTCTAAGCTACGAATGGATGGTTGAACATCTGGCTTTAATAGAAATTAAATCTACAATTTTGATATATATCTTAACCTTTATCGGGTTGGATTTTGTTGGCTATTGGTCTCACCGTTTTAATCATACTATTAATGTATTCTGGAACCGACATATTATACATCACAGTAGTGAAGAATTTAATTTAGCATGTGCTTTACGTCAAAATGTATCGGCAATAGTTGCTATTTATTTTTTTCTATATATCCCATTAGCATTAGTTGGAATCCCTGCGCATATAGTTGCATTTGTTGCTCCTATTCATTTCTTTGCTCAATTTTGGTATCATACCCGACTAATTAACAAAATGGGGTTTTTAGAGCATATTATTGTTACTCCTTCTCATCACAGGGTTCATCATGCTATTAACGATGAATATCTGGATAAAAACTATTCTGAAATATTCATTTTCTGGGATAAACTTTTTGGAACTTTTCAAGAAGAGTTACCAGACAAACCACCGATTTATGGTGTAAAAAAGCCAGTAAATACCTGGAATCCTTTTTTTATCAATTTTATGCACATTTGGGGAATATTAAAAGATGCTTGGAGAACCCGAAATTGGCTTGATAAAATTAAGATATGGTTTATGCCAACAGGATGGCGACCAGAGGATGTAAAAGAAAAATATCCTATACAAATTATTACTAATCCTTATTCCCGACAAAAATATAAAACAGAAAGTTCATTGGTACTAAAATTGTGGTCATGGGTGCAGCTTGTAATTACAGTAGCACTTATGTATTACTTGTTGATTAGTGTTGGAGATCTGGAGTTTATCCAAATTGTAAACTACTCTATCTTTTTAGGGGTATCAATATTTGCTTATACATCTCTAATGGACCGACATATAATTTCTTTGTTTGCAGAATGTATTAAGCTTGCAATGGGATTGTATTTTATACTTTACTATGGTAGTTGGTTTGATATTGATACCATTTTTCAGGGAGCTACATTTGTAGTTTTAGGATATATACTTATATCTTTTTTACTTTCTATATATTTTCAATTAATAGAAAGAAATTATAATTCTCATTCTATTCGGCAAACAGCATAAAAAAAACCCACTTTAGAGTATCTATAGTGGGTCCTATTATTTTAGATTACACGTTCTATTTTAACAAAGCCGAATAAAAAGTTGGGTAATCTACTGCTTTTACCATTGGCAGATTAGAACCATATGTAGCATTTATAGACTCTATTGCTTTATTTGCTAAAAAAGCATAGCCTCTAGCTGTAGGGTGTACTCCATCTAAAGAAAAAGCACCACCAAAAACCAAATCATCCTGTAATAAAAAATCATCAAACATAACTCCGTTTTCTGAAGCTTCTTTAAGAATTGTATTTGCATCTACAAATGCTAAACCAGCTTGCTGTATTGCTGTACTTATTATGGTATTAAACGTAGTAGTTGCTGCAGATATTTCCTGTTGTTCTGCAGGTATTAACACCCATTTATCTTCTAAAGGAACTGAAACTCCGTTTATCAATAATGGATTTCCTCCAACGGTAGTACCGATAAAAGAAGAACTTGGTAATATTAATAAATCCTCTGCGGTAGCATGCCTGTAATTTGGCAAACCAGACCCGGTTAGATTTGTCAGACTTTCATCTTCGATTACAACTGCATTTTGCCCTGCTGCAAATTCGATTGTTCTGGCTTTTCTTTCTGCCTCATCAATTCCTCCAAGGCCTTCTATTTGCAACAAACCTGCATTATAGGCTGCATATCCCTGATTAACAGCTCCTGCTGTTGCAGCATCTAGAGGAACAGGGTTATAAGGTACAGTTGTAAAATGCGGTATAGAAGTTACATCAGGAATATTAAACGCTACTCCTTTTGCTTGACCAGAAGTTAACGTGGTAACTATCGCATTATAAGCCTGTGTAAATATAGTTTCATCTGTAATCGGATCTGTACCATCTCCTCCCGACAAAGCATATCCCAGGACATCGTTATTACCGATCCACAATGAGAAAAATGTTGGATTCTGAGCCATAGCATCTCCGAGTACAGATGCTGTAGGGCCAGAAGCAATTCTCACAAAATAAGGATTAGCCATACTTGGTAACCCTGCCACGTTACCATATCCTGCTGCTGGCAAATGAAAACTTTTGGCTCCAGGAATTCCCATATTATTAAAAGGTCCTGATATTATATTTGTTATTTCTGTGGTAGGTATTTCTGGAGTATCATCCCCCGGAGTGGTTCCTAATAATCGTGGTCCCGATTCATTAGGCGGATCAGGATTTGGATCGCTATAAAAATAAAACCTCGGGTTTAAAGTAGGGGTTCCTGCTACCAGGGCTCCTCCTATATTATCATTCATTAAAGGCTGTGTAAATTCTCCTCCCCCTGCCAGAGCAAATTGCTTTGCTAAAATATTAGGCATCGAATTTTCCTGTCCAGCAATAAACAAGGCTCCATCGGTAAATCCGGCAGCCAAAGAATTTCCTAAGGAAACATATTTTGAAAAATCTGCATTCCCAGAGGTAATTACCACTTCTCCTCCTGTAGTAGAAGCATCATCATCTGATTCGCAAGAAATACATCCAAAAATTAACAGGAGTATTAACCATTTATATTGAGTATTCATTTGTTCTTTTTTTATTGTTTTTTAATCGTTGCCTACAAATTGTTTATTGACAAGCCTATGTAATACTGGGATCCAATAAATCCAGTTCCAAATGCCGTAAAGTATTCATCCCCTCCAATGTTGGTTGCACCCGCTTTAAGAGTAGTTTTCAATTTTGGAATCTTATAATTTATCTGGGCATCGATAACCGAGAAAGATGGGATATTTCCATTTCCAAATGATGCTTCCCAGAAGTAACTATCACTCCAACGATAACTCGTATTAAAGCCAAAATTTTTAAACAAATTTGCATGTCCAAAAGTAGCTTTTACTTTATGTTTTGGAGTATTAAAATTAGTTATGAAATCAGGATCTTTATCTTTATCAAAATCCTGTTCGGCATATGTGTAATTAACTCCTAAATCAAAATCTCCAGGAATTCTGGTGTTTACACCAATTGTAGCTCCAAAAGATTTTATATCTACGTCTGAATTTGTATAGGCTTGATACACTTTAAAATCATCATTCTGTAATGCAAGAAGTGATAATGTTCCGTCTCCTACCTGACCATATAATGGTACAATCACATTTTCATTTGATATAAAATCTGTATACTGGTTATAATACCCGCTTAGATCAATAATAAATTTCTTTACTTTACCACGATATCCTACTTCGAAAGCAGTAATTTTTTCTGGCTCAACAAGATTGGCATTAGAAGCTTCTGGTGCTCCATTTGTTACAGAGCTTGCCGAAAATGAGTTTTCGTATGCAGCTCTTCCTGTTACGGTAACAGTATTTGACCCCACGATGGTTTCACCGGCACCACTTAAATCACTAAATGTCCTTACATCTCTGTCTAAATTATCTCTAGCCGATCCAACTAATATTGCACGCCCTACATCTAAACCAATATACAAATCCTGTGTAGTTGGGTTTCTAAATCCTGTTTGCACAGAAGCTCGGATATTATGGTTTCTTTCAGCGCCCAAGGTATATCCTATTGATAATCTAGGCGATAAATTACCATCAAACAATTCTGATTTATCATATCGCACAGATCCTGTTACTTTTACTCTTTCGTCTGCAAATTTTTTCTGAATTTGTGTATATGCTCCGTATTCAGAATACCTAATAGGTTTGTCAAAATCTGTAAAGATTGTTCCCGAAGAATTCAATTTATATTCTCTAAACGATCCCCCTACCTGAATATCTGCAAAATCTCCCGTGATATGACTCAAATTATAATTAACATCTACATGTCTTAACTGAGTAGCATCCTGAAATTTTGATCCAGTTAATAGATTCGGATCACTGGTTACGGTTTGAAAAGCTTGTTCAAACCCTGGTGTTCCTGGTATAAGCCGACCTGTATCTGCTGTTTGTCTTGCAATAAGATGGGCCTGTTCTGGCAATTGGCCAGCTAACGTTGCTTGAACAAATGCGCCTGCATATTCACCAAACCAAGTTTGATCGTCTTTCCATTTTCTATTAATATTAATTCCGGTAAATCGTATATCATAAGAATCTCCTGCACTTTCATCTGTTAAATATCCTCTAACAAAGAAGTTATTATTTTTAAATTCTAATTTATGCTGCTGTAAGAAAAAATTACGAATCGAATATCGATTTGCTCCTTGATAAATTGTAGTTCCTCTACCTACTTTTCCGTTATAAATAACTTCAAAATCATTAGCAAATGGCCTATAGTGTAATGCTGCATCAAATTTTATACTTTCTGCTTTATTAGCATTTAAATCTTGCTCATTATACCCTGTTCTACTAACACTTTCGTCTGGCAGCAAGTTTTCGGCTCCAGCCGGTAAAATCCCTCTATTTACAAGAGCTTCTCCTACACCTCTTATATTTGTACTTACCTCATCACCATACACATTAAGACCGTCATAATTAGGGTCTGATCTATCTGTAATTGGATTTAAAACATTAACGGTATTGGTTGCAAACCAATCTGTACCTCGCAGATACGAGAAATTAGCTTTTGCGGCGAATTTCTCTGAGAACTTATGCGCAAGCCTAATTCCGTAATCATAAAACTCATTATCTCCTGCCGCTTCTTGCGAAGTAATTCCTCCTTTAAAATACGCACTAATCCCATGGTGGTCAAATGGATTTTTACTCGTCATGAACAGAATTCCGTTAAAAGCATTTGCTCCATACAATGCAGAAGATGCTCCAGGCAATAGTTCTACACTATTGACATCTAATTCTGTCATCCCTAACAGATTTCCTAACACAAAGTTAAGAGCTGGCGCTGTATTATCCATCCCATCTACCAATTGAACAAAACGAGTATTTGCAAATGTTGCAAATCCTCTGGTATTAATCGATTTAAAGGTTAAACTGTTAGTATTAACATCTACTCCTTTAAGATTTTCTAATCCATCATAGAAATCTACTGAAGGTGTATTTTTAATTTCTTTAATTCCGAAACGTTCAACACTCACTGGGGATTCGAAGATACGCTCTGGAGTTCTGGAAGCTGAAATGACTACTTCATCGAGCTCTGTACCTTCTTTCAAGACAATAGTTAAATCTGTAGTTTGTGAAGATATATCTATTGATGAGGATTCAAACCCTACAGAACTGGCTATTATTGTAAAAGGGGGTGATTCCTGGACTGTTAAAGTAAAAATACCGTCAAAATCTGTTACTGTTCCCGAAGATGAGTTTTTTAATGTAATATTAGCTCCAGGAATAGGCTGGTTACCATCATCAACAACCTTTCCGCTAATTGTTGTTTGTGCAGTAGCAATAATGCATACCATCATCATTATTACTAATGTAATTTTTTTCATGCCCCTAAGTTTTAATAGTTATGACAACAATATACGTTTTTTTAACAATCCATCAATAAAATAGCCAAAATTTTGTGATTTCATTATTCAAAAAACCATTATACAACATTATCATCATTTAGTAGTTTTTATCTATTATTCTACCTCTATTAAAAACTAAAAACCCTATCCGAAAATTTTCAGATAGGGTTTCCATATTTTAATGGGTCTCTATTTAAGAGAACTCTTTATTCTACAGTTACAGACTTTGCAAGGTTTCTTGGTTGGTCTACATTTTTATCCAACATTACAGCAATATAATACGATAATAATTGCAGCGGTATCGTTGTAAGAAGAGGTGTTAAAAATTCTTCTGTTTCTGGTATTTCTATAACATGATCTGCCAGTTCTTTCACGGTAACATCTCCTTCTGTAACAATCCCGATAATCTTTCCTTTTCTGGATTTAATTTCCTGAATATTACTTACCACTTTATCATAGTGTCCTTTTTTGGTCGCTATTACAACAACTGGCATTTGTTCGTCAATTAATGCAATTGGTCCATGTTTCATTTCTGCTGCCGGATACCCTTCTGCATGTATATATGATATTTCCTTTAATTTTAATGCTCCTTCTAAAGCAACAGGAAAATTATAGCCTCTACCTAAATACAGGAAATTTTTTGCGTCTTTATAGGTATCTGCAATAAACTTAATATGATCATTAGACTCTAAAGTCTTTTTAACTTTTTCTGGAATTCGCTCTAATTCCTGCAGGTAATAATGAAAATCACTATTAGAAATTGTTCCTTTTCTCTCTGCTAGTTTTAATGCTATTAAAGATAGTACTGTTATTTGAGTAGTAAATGCTTTTGTAGAAGCAACTCCTATTTCTGGTCCGGCGTGGGTATAAGCTCCTGCGTGAGTTTCTCTTGAGATTGAGGACCCTACCACATTACAGACTCCAAAAACAAAAGCTCCATTTTCTTTAGCAAGTTTAATTGCAGCCATTGTATCTGCTGTCTCACCACTTTGTGATATTGCGATTACAACATCATCTTGATGTATTACTGGGTTTCGATATCTAAACTCTGATGCATACTCTACCTCGACAGGTATACGAACCAATTCTTCAAAAATATATTCTGCTACTAAACCAGCATGCCATGAAGTACCACAAGCAATAACAATAATACGTTTTGCATTTAATAGTTTAGCAAGATTATCATCGATACCTGCCATTTTTATAATCCCTTCTGCAACTCGTATTCTACCTCTATAGGTATCGCTAATCGCATTAGGCTGCTCATAAATTTCTTTGAGCATAAAATGATCATATCCTCCTTTTTCTATCTGCTCCAGGTTAATTTGCAGTTCTTGCAAATATGGATCTACAAGTTTATCGTCTTTAATATTCCTTACCTTAACTCCCTTATTCCTTCTCACAACCGCCATTTCGCCATCTTCGAGGTAAATTGCATTATTTGTATATTCTATGAAAGGAGATGCATCAGAAGCAATAAAAAACTCATCCTCACCAACTCCAATAGCTAGCGGGCTACCCAATCTTGCGACAACAATTTCATCTGGTTTTTGCTTATCAAAAATAGCTATTGCATAAGCCCCTATGGTTTGATTTAAAGCAATTTGAACTGCTTTACCCAATTTTACATTTTCTTTAGTTTTTACATCTTCTATAAGATTTACCAACACTTCTGTATCGGTTTCCGAAGTAAATGTATACCCTCTATTAATCAGCTCTTTACGAAGAGCATCATAATTTTCTATGATTCCGTTATGAATAATTACCAGATTACCCGAGTTAGAATAATGCGGATGCGAATTCACATCATTAGGAACCCCATGTGTGGCCCATCTTGTGTGTCCTATTCCTATATTCCCTTTTGTAGGAATTTCTTTTGATAATCGCTTTTCCAGATCTGCTACTTTTCCTTTGGTTTTAGACAATTTGATGTCTTTCCCATCGTAAAGAGCTATCCCTGCAGAGTCATAGCCTCTGTATTCTAATCTTTTTAAACCTTTTAAAACAATTGGATAGGCTTCTCTATGCCCTATGTACCCTACAATTCCGCACATAATTTAAGTTTTTAAAATATTGTTAGTTTTCCTTTGATGATGTATAAAAAATATCAAGTTTTAAACGTTTTGATTCGGGAACATTTACTCCATTTCCGTAGAGCACTGTCCCTTCATGGGAAACTATTGATGAGGAGGGAATTATCTCATTCTTAGTTGTGGGGGTATCACCTATTGCGTTTGTTATTATGTTTACGTTTTGAGACACTGACAACCCTAGTTTAGCATTTTCAATTTCACCTTTTAAAATGTTTAGGATATGCTGTGTCATTTTTATTCTATAAAATTCTCCGTTCTTATCAGAATCACGACTGATTCTTCCCAAATGGTTAATGACAGAAGTCAAGGGAGTATCTAAATTAACGCTCCCATCCAAAAAATAATCGAGAAGAACTGCTCCTGTCTCAATATTAAATATAAAAATTCTTTCGGGTTCTGTATCTCCTCCTGTTACTTTATCCTGATCGATATAGAATTTTAGACTTGCATCGTTAATTAACCAATCTTGTCTTTTTAAGAAACTAAGTTCATTTTCCTCTTCGCCATTTTCATTAGTAACGTTGCCTCCAAATAAATCGATTACCGCATACGAACCATCACCTCCTTTTAGATACAAATTATCTTCTCCGTTTACCGTATCCTGATTTTCCTCTTTTAGCTCTTCAGCGATAGTTGGATCTAAAGTAGTTTTTATAGAGTTTATAAAAGTATTAGAGAAATTTAAATCCAGTTTATCTTGTTTACGAGTAGTTGTACCATTTGAAGTCTCATCAAAACTATAATGAAGGGTTATCTGAGCATTTCTTGTGTTAAGGTATATTAGATTTCCGTTATCATTAACAGGTTCTGCCTTAATATAAATTCCTCTAAAATAATTTCTAAAATTATTTACATTGCTAAGCTCTGGGCTACCTACTTTATCCAGGAACAATGTTGAAAACAGAGTTTTTGCTTCATCCGGAAGCTCAACTCTTAATCTAGGAGTCAACCTCTCCCTTTTGGTCGTAGTCTCTCCATTGGTATTAGTTTCAGTTGTTGTAATAACTTCTTTAGCTGAAGGAACAAAATTATTATTAGTATACAGTAATGTTTGTTCTACTTCTGCCCCAAAGTTAGTTTCGACATCATCAGAATAATAGACTTGTCTTTCATTAGATTCTGGATCAAAATCTCTTAAAAAGTAATTGGATTTATACAACGACAGTTTAAAAGGTTGGTTTCCATAAATTGAATCTAATCTATAGGTAGTTGCTGTCTCGGTAACATTACCTATTTGAACCGATGCTGTGCTTGTCGCGGTACTAAAATATGGTAAACTAAAAACAACACTATCTAATACTGCATTAGTCCCGAAAGTTGGATTTAATTTTGAGGGTTGAATCTGAGATAAAATGCTATATACTGATTGTCCATATATAGGATCATTATAGACTCCTAACAAATTAGAATGGATAGTTCCTCGTTGATCAATCGGCAAACTATTTGTACGTACTCTTTCGAATTTTTTACTATATGCTATTGGCACTGCAGAGTACTGTTTGTCTTCAAAATTAACACCTCCAACAACCTCGCTACCAACAGAATCAAAATCATCGTTACAAGACAAAAAGGTAAAAACAACAGCTACTATAACCGTTATTCTAATTAAAATATTCTTCAATTTCATAAATAATTTCGTCGTTTTGCTTATACCAATACCTCTGTCTGATAGAAGGTTTCATAGGCATCAGCAAATTCATCTGGTTTTTTATATTCTAAAACTGGTTGGTCTATTGTTTTTAAATGTTCTACAAGCTCAGATGGAATTTCTTCGGACCCCACAATAATAGCATCAGAATTATCAACAGCCACCTTCATAAGGTTACTATATGTTGGTTGAGCTAAATCATTTATTTTTTCTTCATCTATTCCGTCAAACTTCACTTTTTCCATCATATTCTTATCCAATATCCCGTCATAACCATTATTATACACAGAAGTAACAATTTTACTTTGACCAAAAAGAGGCTCATTAGCATAATAATTCTTTAAGTATAATGGCAAAAGAGAAGCTAACCATCCATGTACATGAATCACATCTGGTGACCAGTTTAATTTCTTAACTGTTTCAATCACTCCTTTGGCAAAAAAGATTGCTCGCTCATCATTATCCGGAAATAATTTTCCTTCTTCATCAGTTAACGTTGCTTTTCTTTTAAAATAATCCTCATTATCGATAAAATAAACTTGCATTCGTTCTTTTGGAATCGAAGCAACTTTAATAATAAGGGGCATATCCAGATCATTAATTACTAAATTCATACCCGAAAGCCGAATTACTTCATGTAACTGATGCCTCCTCTCATTGATATTGCCATATCTAGGCATAAAAATTCTTATTTGACCCCCTTTATTATTTACCATTCTTGGTGCTTCAAAAGACATAGATGAGATTTCAGTCTCTGGCAGGTAAGGTATTACTTCTGATGATACATACAATATCCTCTTATCTTTCATATAATCGATACTTTTATCGTCCTCCTTTTGGAATTAATTTTGCAAAATTACGAAAATTTATGCAGTCTGCCAGTAATATCTTATTTTTGCACGCCTTTAAGTTATACACCAAATGCGGGTACACGGAAAAAGACGAGATATACTAGACGATGTTGCAGCTTTTAATAAGCAGAACAAAACCATTGGATTTGTTCCTACAATGGGAGCATTGCATAAGGGCCATCTTGCACTGATAGAAAGAGCTCTCAAGGAAAATCAAAAAGTTGTAGTTAGTATTTTTGTAAACCCTACACAGTTTAATACTACCGAAGATTTAGTTAATTATCCTCGAACCTTGGATTCTGATATTGAGCTTTTATCAGAATTATCTAAAGAAATAATTGTATTTGCTCCTACACCAAAAGAGGTGTATGGAGATGAAATGTTATCCATTAATTATGATTTTAGGGGATTAGAAAATGAAATGGAAGGCAAATACAGACCTGGTCATTTTGATGGAGTCGGGACAGTCTTAAAACATTTCTTTACTATTGTTAATCCAGATAAAGCCTACTTTGGCGAAAAAGATTTTCAACAACTTCAAATTGTTAAAAAATTAGTTGAAATTGAAAAAATGTCAGTTCAAATTATTGGGTGCCCTATCTATAGAGAAGAAAGTGGGTTAGCTTTAAGCTCTCGAAATAAAAGGCTTAACCAGAAACAACTTAGCGAATCTCCTTTGATTTATTCGACTCTGAAACAGGTAAAAAAAGACTTTGGCACAAAAAGTGTTCATACCTTAAACAAATGGGTATCAGAACAATTCAAAAACAATGATGAGCTAAAATTAGAATACTTTGAAATTGCAAAGGTATCTGACTTAAAATCCATTAAGCGAAAACAAAAAGACACCAAATACAGAGCTTTTATAGCTGTATTTGCAGGAGAAATAAGACTCATTGATAACATTGCCCTAAATTAAAAAATAACTAACTTTGTAACATGTTTGTACACGTAGTAAAATCAAAAATTCATCGCGTTAAGGTGACTGGTGCCGATCTTAATTATATCGGTAGTATAACAATAGATCAAGATCTAATGGATGCTGCTAATATTGTTGAAGGAGAAAAGGTACAGATTGTAAATAATAATAATGGAGAGCGTTTAGAAACTTACGCTATCCCAGGACCTAGAAACAGTGGTGAAATCACATTAAATGGTGCTGCTGCTCGAAAAGTAGCAAAAGGAGATGTATTAATACTAATCACCTATGCCATGATGGATATTGAAGAAGCTAAAAACTTCAAACCAAGACTTCTTTTCCCAAACGAGGAAAATAATTTATTAAAATAGATAGTGAACCCTAAACTTATAAAGTTTCTTAAAATTATACTCCCTTTAGCATTGGGAGTTTTTTTAATTTGGTATTCTATCGCTTCAGCAACCCCAGAAGAAAGACAAAAAACGCTTCAGTATATTACACAAGCAGATCCTAAATGGATTATTCTTTCTATAATTTTGGGAATTATCTCCCATCTCTCAAGAGCATATCGGTGGAAGTTTTTATTAGAACCTTTGGGATATCCTATCAAACTATCAAATAGTTTTATGGCTGTTATGGTGGGATACCTTGCGAATCTGGGAATCCCAAGATCTGGAGAAATTCTACGTGGCGGTACGATATCAACGTATGAAGGTGTTCCTTTTAAAAAAGCTTTTGGAACCATTATCTCAGAACGAGTTATTGATTTGCTTATGCTTTTATTAGTGATAGGTATCACACTACTTTTTCAATCAGAACTTCTTTTATCATACTTAGAAGAAAAAATTGCAAGCCCTTTTATCACTCTTGCTATTTTACTTGGACTATTACTTGCTGGAATAATGTTCCTGAAAATTATAAAAACTTCTAACAATCCAATACTTATTAAATTGCGAAATTTTGGAAATGGTCTTCTAGAAGGAGTAAAAAGTATTTCTAAGGTAAAACAAAAAAGAGCTTTTGTGTTTCACACTTTTCTTATATGGATACTTTATGTAGTGATGTTTTATGTTATTAAATATACGGTTCCCGAAACTGCTTCTTTATCAATAGGTCCTATATTGGCCACCTTTGTAGCAGGAACATTTGCTATGTCTACTACCAATGGAGGTATTGGTGCATTTCCTATCGCCATTGCTGCAATCTTATTACTTTTTGATATCGAAAAACCAGCAGGAGAAGCTTTTGGTTGGATATTATGGACCTCACAGACCGCAATAAATATAGTCATTGGGGCGTTATCCTTTTTGTTTCTCCCTATTTTAAACAGAGAACAATAACGAAATAATTTATATATTGTCCCTTGCTTAACCTTAATCCTAATACTTATGAAAAAAAGTGTG
This sequence comes from Aquimarina sp. EL_43, assembly GCF_943422735.1. Lineage (NCBI taxonomy): Bacteria > Pseudomonadati > Bacteroidota > Flavobacteriia > Flavobacteriales > Flavobacteriaceae > Aquimarina > Aquimarina sp. EL_43. The sequence continues at coordinate 1,350,375 of NZ_CALSBR010000001.1, forward strand.
ACTCTTATTATAGCTTGTATTTTTGTTGTTTCCAGCTATGGACAAACAATATATGAGTCTTTCAGATCTATCAAATTAGACCAAAGTAGAGAGTTAAAAATTCAACTTCCGCGTAATTATAAGAAAAATGAAGACAAAATATATCCCTTGATTATTGTTCTTGATGGGGATTACTTATTCGAACCCGTTGCCGGAAACGTGGATTATTTTTCCTATTGGGAAGATATGCCAGAATCAATTGTTGTTGGTGTTAATCAAAGAAAAACCAGAGAAGATGATTGCAGATATGATACTGCAGAATTTTTACCTACTCTAAAAGGAGCAGAATTCTATGAATTTATAGGACAAGAGCTAGTTCCTTACCTAAATGAAAATTATCGCACCGCTCAACTTAAGATTATTGTTGGACATGATTATACTGCTAATTTTATAAATTACTTTTTATTTAAAGACAATCCTATTTTTCAGGGATATATATGCATTAGCCCAGAATTAGGACCACCAATGGGAGATCGAATTTCGAGCAAATTAGAGACTTCTTCTGATATTTGGTATTATCTGGCTACTGCAACTAATGACGCCGATAATATCAAAAAGAGTCTCATTGCACTAGATGAGAAGCTATCTGTAATAGAAAATCCTGAAATGAGCTATTTCTTTGATAATTTTGAAGAATCTTCTCATTATACTTTGGTTGGAAAAGCTATTCCTAATGCTCTCGAAGGTATTTTTGAAATGTATCGCCCTATAAGCAAGAAAACATATAAAGAAGTTCTTCTTACACTAGAAACTTCGCCCTATGACTATCTTGTAGATATGTATAAAACTACAGAAAAACTGTATGGTATTAAACGTAAAATAAGAATTAACGATTTTATTGCAGTATCTACTGCTCTCGAAAAAAAGGAAAACTGGTCAGAATTAGAACCTTTAGGTAAGCTAGCTATAAAAGAGCATTCTGATTTAATGCTGGGACATTATTATTTAGGTATGTTCTATGAACAAACAGGAGAACCCAAAAAAGCTATGAGAGCTTATGAAAGTGGTTTTCAACTCTCTGAAGTCGCTTTCTTAACCAAAGATTATATGCTGGATAAAGTCAATAAAATTAAAGAAGATTTTGGCTGGTAAAAATAAATTAGTTTTTATAACACATAAAAAGGAAGCTTGTCGCTATATAGCGACAAGCTTCATAAGATTTTAATCTAAAAAATTCCTCGAAACTCTGTCTCAAGGATTATTTACATTTATTAGCAGCAGCTCAAGCATCGTAAGTAACACACCCCAGAACTGTTCCCGGCGTTTATACATTCTACCATGCACTTAGTCTTATCCAAACTACAACAAGCAGAATTGGGAGAGCCTCCATTAATTTCTTTTTGAGCAATTTTACTAATTAGTTTTACTCCGGTTAATTTTAGAATTTTCATAATGATATATTTTATTGGTTAATAAAAAATATTCAGAGATAGACCTCTGTATACTATATAAAGATACCACATTTCCGATTAAGAAGATTGATTTTTGAAATCCAAACAAAAATATTTGATGCTCATTTAAGAGTTCATTTTTGTTTACTGTATTATTAAAATAATAGTATTTTTACACTCTTATCAATCTTCTATGGCTAAGACCAAAACTGTTTTTTTTTGTCAGAATTGTGGAGCACAATATTCTAAATGGCAAGGACAATGTACATCTTGTAAAGAGTGGAATACTATTGCCGAAGAAATCGTTCAAAAAGCTTCGACTAGTGATTGGAAAAGTGCTACATCTAGTCCTAAAACAAGTAGAACCGCCAAGCCTTTACGAATTTCAGAAATTGACACTAGCCAGGAAGCCCGGTATAATACAGATGACGCCGAATTAAATCGAGTACTCGGAGGAGGGTTGGTACCTGGTTCTTTAACACTACTGGGAGGTGAACCAGGAATAGGAAAAAGTACATTGCTACTACAGATTAGTCTTAAATTACCTTATAAAACATTATATGTTTCTGGTGAAGAAAGCCAGCAGCAAATTAAGATGCGTGCAGAACGTATTCATTCTAAAACAGACAATTGCTTAATTCTCACCGAAACTAAAACTCAAAATATCTTTAGGCAGATTGAGGAAACTCAACCCGATATTGTTATTATAGATTCTATCCAAACTTTACATAGTGATTATATAGAAAGTAGTGCAGGAAGTATTTCCCAGATCAGAGAATGTACTACAGAATTAATCAAGTTTGCCAAAGAAACGGCAACGCCTGTAGTATTAATTGGTCATATTACAAAAGATGGCAATATCGCCGGTCCAAAAATCCTGGAGCATATGGTTGATACCGTACTACAGTTTGAAGGAGATCGAAACCATGTATACAGAATTTTACGTGCTTTAAAAAATAGATTTGGATCTACCTCTGAGTTAGGAATATACGAGATGCAAGGAAGCGGCTTACGAGAAGTTACTAACCCCAGTGAGATTCTGATCTCTAAAAAGGAAGAAGAACTAAGTGGCACCGCTATAGCTTCTACCGTAGAAGGCATGAGGCCTCTTATGATAGAAGTACAAGCTTTAGTGAGTACTGCGGTATATGGGACCCCGCAACGTAGTGCAACAGGGTATAACCTTAAACGTCTTAATATGATCCTGGCAGTTTTAGAGAAACGTGCTGGTTTTAGATTGGGAGCCAAAGATGTATTCCTTAATATTACAGGAGGCATCTCTGTAGATGACCCTGCAATTGATCTGGCAGTAGTTGCTGCCATATTATCCTCAAGCGAGGACATTCCTATTCCTAAAGATTTTTGCTTTGCTGCAGAGGTCGGTCTGGCAGGAGAAATACGCCCTGTAACCAAAGTAGAGCAACGTATACAAGAAGCAGAGAAACTAGGTTTCTCTACTATCTTTGTTTCTAAATACAATAAAATATCTCTGCAAAATACTCAAATTCAAATTCAGATGGTTACCAAAATCGAAGATGTAGTTGAATTTTTATTTGGTTAAGGAGCAGGATTAGGATTATTTTCATGTACTGCCTCTATCTCATCTAAAATTGCATCAGAAAGCGTGATATCGATACTACCAATATTTTCTTTTAACTGATCCAGTGATGTAGCACCAATAATATTACTAGTTACAAAAGGACGGTCATTTATAAATGCCAAAGCCATTTGAGTTAAGCTTATACCATGTTTTTTTGCTATCTCATTATACGCCCTTGTTGCTTCAAAAGATTTCTCGTTATGATATCTAGCAAATTGCGGAAATAAGGTTACTCTTGCATTTTTTGGGGTTTCCTCGAGGTATTTTCCTGTTAATTGCCCAAAACCAAGAGGAGAGTAAGGTAAATGCCCAATATTTTCGCGATGTAAAACTTCGGTAAGACCTACCTCATCTTTTCGGTTTAATAAATTATAAGGGTTTTGAACTGTAATCATTTTTGGTGCTCCTTTTCGAGCTTCTTCAGCATAGCGCATTACCCCATAAGGTGTTTCATTAGAAAGGCCTATTTGTCGTATCTTTCCTGCTGCAACAAAATCCTGAAGGTAACTTAATACTTCACCAAAATTATCCTCCCATCGCTCTGCTTCGTCATGTGTATAGCCTCTAACTCCAAAGAAATTAGTATTTCGTTCTGGCCAATGCAATTGATACAGATCAATATAATCAGTTTGTAAGCGTTGCAAGCTTTTATGTATCGCATCGGTAAATTCTGCTTTTGTAAAACCTCCTGTACGAATATGATTAACAAAATCTCTGGGGCCTACAATTTTTGTAGCAATAACTACCTCATTACGTTTATTAGTTTTTTTTAACCATGTTCCGATAATTCTTTCTGTGCTTCCTTGGGTTTCCTTATTCGCTGGCACAGAATATAACTCTGCCGTATCAATAAAATTAATCCCTTTATCAATGGCATAGTCTAACTGTTGATGCCCTTCTTCTTCGGTATTTTGTTCTCCCCAGGTCATGCTTCCCAGGCATATTTTACTTACTCGTATATCTGTACCAGGTAATGTAGTGTACTTCATTCTTTTTGGCTATAAATTTTTAAGTTGAGAATAAAAAGGTTTAAACAAATTCATGACCAAAAGTAGAAACTCTTCTCTTAGTTAGTGTAAAAATTATCATAATAAATCTGATGAAAGCACAATCTATATTTCTGCATCTTTTCTTTTCTAAATGTGAAATAAATCCACAATCGGTATACCAGATCAACAGTTTTGAAATAATACGTTAAAAACACAAAAAACACAAACATCTAGTAATCAGTGTTTTAAATAGACATTAAATCATTTCATATTCTGGAATGATAATTTCTTTTTACATAGTAAAGTATAACAAAACTAATTCTAAAAAATATGAAAAAGATAAGTATCATAGCTGCTATCTGTGTTGTCCTATTTTCATTCCAAACCGTATCTGCACAAGAAGTCGAAGAAGCTCTACCCATTACCAAAACAGAAGCTTCTACCAATCAGCAAGATTATAAAGAAGTTAAAATAGACAAGCTTTCTGAAATCATTAAAGCTGCTGTAGAAAAAGATTTTCCAGAGGCTAGTATTTCTGAGGCCTATACCGACAAGATTGGAAATTACAAATTAATCCTTGCTATAGGTAACGACACTAAAACGGTATATACCAACGCTAGGGGAGAATGGTTTGATCCAAATAAAAAAGGGTGATACCAAATTACTGACTTCTTCCTTATTTTAACCAGAAAAGAGCTTCTTATATAAGAAGCTCTTTTTTTAATCAAAACGGATACGACTACCCCTTGCCGCATCCGTTTCACACACTAAACCAACCTAAAATTATTCCTCCAACATCCATCAAATATATTTTAGGAATGAACCTATATCATCTTTTCTCTATATCTAAACACTACACTTCTTCCTTTCGAATTTTACTTTTTTTACCCCTTGTTCCAAGTTTAGATACTAGATAAAGTGTTTATATGCTCATTGGTTTACTCAAAAGTAAAGCGCAATATCATTTTACAAAACACAGAATGAGTGAACGGTAGTTTTGAGTTAGGGAACTCTTATTTTGAAGTATTATGCCAAACAAATATCTTAGTTTAACATGAACTAGATGTAAGAATTTAGTTTAAAAAAGCCGTCAAATTGATGTCTAAAGTAGATTTACTCACATCAATTCCAATAAATTTTAAATTGGTTTTCATAACTTTGATTTTAATGAATTATGTTATAACTCAACTCCTTAATAATGGGCTCTAATCCCTAATTTCTATTTGAGTTTATAACTGAACGGAAAAGGTCTGAATCAAATTATAAGCTTTAAAACTTAGAGTGAATAGATAGTGTACCTTTTCCGTTCTTTAAATTATAAAATATCTCAATGCTAATCTAAAGGAGTGATTTTTCTCCGTTTCACTACGAAAAATCATATCTAAATTAGGCTTTCTGTTCATTTTCTTTGCTTGCCCAAAGAAAACGAACCAAAAGAAAAGGCACTTTTTTCAAGGTATTTTTCTGTTTCACTGAAAACCAGATTTATTGTACTAAAATCTTTCCAAGGCTTCAAGATTTTTTAACGCAAAACAAATCTTATACTGGTGAAAAAAGATTTCAAAGCTCTGCTTTGGAACGTCAGTTTAAACACTGAATAAAATTTTATTGGATATCTCTGGCTGACGTGAATTTTCTTATATTAAACTCACACTAATTTAGTATTATTCTGCACATACTATATTTGCTTCCTGGATATAATGCTCAATTAGATAAGCAGCCAGGTTCGTATTTTTTTGTGCCCTATCCAATATCCAGGCATCAGAGCTTACTACAATATGTGCTGAGCTTGCCAATTCCTTATCTGGGTTATTAACCAAATCTATTGTCCAGGAAAAATGGTGTTGTTCTGCTAATTCTCGAAGCGTTGTTTTTAGTCGCCCGCTGTTAGAAACCGGAGCATCAAAATACCAGTGTACTCTACTTACTCCAAGTTTATCAAGTGTATTTCCTATTACTAGAAGAGCTTCTTCTGTTTTTTGAACTCGTTTATAGGTGCCATGAACACCAGATACATCGCGATAATACCCATCAAGTCCTTTAAAAATATATGCCCCAGACAAGGCACTTTCGAGAATAATCAATAAGTTAAATCCGTCTATCGCTATGGTTTGCCCTTTTAACATTTTTGACGTTACCCTATTTTTATTACGAATCGCAATTTGTTGTTCACTACAACTCATACCATGCAAAGCTCTTTGTTGTCGTGCATTAAGGGTATAGCGATTTCCTACCAATTGTACAGATGATTTTTCTGCATAGCCGTGAGAAAGGAGATACAACATATCTTTTGCTGCTGCTTTTAATTTTTCTTGCATCGGCAACTCTCCAAACAATCGATCATCACTAGCTTCTCTTCCTCTATTGCGGGTAGTCATTTAGGTTTACTTTGAAAAATAGTATATAAATAAGTGGTGTATATAAACAAAAAAAGCGCTCTCAGCGCTATCTCTATGGCATTGGTAATATTTCAATTACCTTACCGTATACATTTTTGGTCCACCCGTTAAGGCGTCCTCGGTTATTACCGATCAGCAATCCTCGTTTAGCATTTTTTCCTTTGACCAAATGCGTAAAACAGTTCCCTCTCACTTTACAAAAAACAATATCTCCTGCTTCGCAATCTTCCCAATCTACGGGTTCAAGTACTACAGGTTGTTTTGATTTTAAGATGGGTAACATAGAATTACCAGGTTCTTTGGAGACAATAGTCTCACCATTCAATAGTTTTTGAATTTTCCAATTCATCATACATAGTTTTAAAAATTAAACATAAATTCATAAACTATGGAGTATGGTGTTTTATACCAATTGAATTCCAAAGAACTTGTACAAAAGTAGGCATTTAACTTGAATTATCCATTCTTAATTCTCCTCCTATACAAAAACACAACCAAAAACATAACTGCGACTATACTCAATCCTAAAATCCAATATAGTTGAGTGTGGTCATTAAACTGCATTGCAGTAGTATCTCCTACCAGGTAAAATCCTCCCCAATAGAAAGGATCGGTACGATTGATATTAGCGGTGTTTAGGTATTGTAGTTTTGCCTGTTGTAAGGCTTTACCTTTATGCATCCCTGCCTTAAGATTGGTGTAGAAATATTTCATTAACTCTGGAGTCGTTTGATCCGATACCTCCCAGCTGGTGAGCAACAAACTTTTGGTTCCTGCATACTGAAAAGCAGTCCCTAAACTCATAATTCCTTCTCCTTTGGCAATCTTACCACTACCGGTATTACAGGCACTAAGTACAGTGAGTTCTGCAGGGATATCCAGAGCAAACAGCTCATGACTATAGAGTAGGTTATCTTCTATAGTGTCTTTACTCTTGGTAAAATAGAGTTTAGAGTTCTCTGGGCGTTCGTTATCTACCTCTCCATGTAATGCCAGATGTAGGATGTTGTATTGACTTGCATTACTCTTAAAATTAGCTTCTATAGCTTGTGATCCAAAATAGTATTGCCCATCGATGATATCAGAAATAGCTTTGATTTCTTTACGGGTTCCTGGTAGATCACCACCAGCATCTCTTAGAGTGGCCATACTTATTGTACGTGTCTCTGCAGTCTGAGTACTATCTGAAAAAGAAAACGCCAGACATTCTTGTAATGGTTTGGTATCCAGATCACTTTTAAAAGTAGTAAACAACAGGTTTGCAGAATTGGCATAAGTAACCGCATACTTTTTAAGCAAATACGATAAGAGGGCTGGATTATTAGAATCGTCATTCTGAGTTAACAGTAGATCAAAATTAAGATGCCATAGTGGTCCATCGGGGATTATGATCAATTGATTCCCAACTAATTTATCTTTAACCGGTGCTATAAGTGTATTATACAAAGCATATGCTTGTTGTTTATATGCTCCTGTGTTTTTGGCAATAATACTTTTACGAAATGCCTCGATTTGCTCGGTAAGTTTTGGAGTCGATAGTTCTTGTACACTAATATCATGTTTAGAAATCGTAAAAGCATAGGTGATACTATCTGCAGTAAAGTATTCTAATAAAGTAGTTTCTTGATCTATCTTTTTTTGAATATCGACAATTGAAATTACTTTGTCATTATACTTTAAATGGTAATATTTTGGGTAGTTCTTTTCTAATACCTCATTTAATGAATCTTGCTTCCTGTTTATACTAAATAATTTATTTTTGAATTCTATTAATTTACTTGATTCAGATTTTTCTTTTTGGATTTTTGATTGATAATAGGATCTGTCAATTTTTAATTTTTTTTCGAATTTTATTATCTTTTCAGGTAATCCTGAAAACCTTTTAGAATCATTATTAATCAATTCTATTAAAGTGTTTGCTTTACTTTTTTCAGAAAAATAAAGAACATCTTGTAAATCTAAAATATCATTATTGTACAGCAACATTGATCCTTCTATTGCAATCTTATTAATATCTTTAGCCTTTTTAGAAAAAAATACTTTATCCTTGTAATTCGTATTATGAAACCTTGCAAAACGTATCAAAGAATCCGAAATTTTACATTGTTTCTGGCTTTTCAAAAGGTTATTCGTATTCAAACTTTTTCTGTATGCCAATAAATATGCTTTAGCTTGCCCTTCATAAGAACTCAATAAAACATTATGATTCAAAAAATTAGAAAACTTTACTTCTGTTGAAGAATTAGATCTTTGGTTTGATTCAACTGCTTTTTTGAAGTTAGAAATAGCCAAAACATAGTTATCATTAGCCAAATTAGCATTTCCTATTAGGTTGTAAATATGAGATACTCTAGGGTTATTTTCTCCATATTCACTAATTCTTATTTCTAAAGCATCTTGAAGGTATTTTAAGGCAAGATCTATATTCTTACCTCTAGTATATAATTGACCTATTTCTTTATAACTATTGGCAAGAGATACATGACTTCCTTTATATCTTTTGTTTTTAATCTTTAGGGATTTCATGAAAAATTGAAGCGCTTTATCCTTTTCATCTTTAAGCATATATACTGTTCCTAAGTTATTATAACCATCTGCAATAGCGATATGACTTTCCCCATAAACTTTTTCTTTTAAATCAATTGACTTTTTTAAACACTCTATTGCTTTTATATAGTTGTCCATTTCTATATAAATAAGCCCCATTTTGTTATAAATAAAAGCAAACTCTCTATCGTCTTGATTGTTTTTTTCTAATAGACGAATGATTCTCTGATTGAAGTCAAGAGCCATATTCAAACGCCCTGTAAAATAATATATACTGGCAAGATTATAATAAACAAGATAAAGGTCTAAGTGATCCTCTCCTAACTCCTTTCGGATCATTTTCGAAGTCTTCACTAATATTTCTGACGCCAGGTCATAAAACCCTTGTTCTTTGTATGAATTGGCCAGATTAACATTAATTTTTCTTAGTTTTAAATGGCCTTCACCAAAAAAAGATTTTTCAATAGCTAATACTTTATTTTGATACTTGATTGCAGTATCGATTTCTCCCTTAATATAATGATATATTCCCAATTTACTAATAGAAGAACTTGTTTGCAAATTGTTTTCGCCAAAATATTCTTTCCTGATGTTAAGACTTTTTTCAAAATTATCACGTGCTTGTTCGAAATTCCATTTTCGGAGATGATAATGCCCCTTTATATCATAGATATCTGCTATTTTATAATGACTAGATCCATGATGTTTAGTAATTAAAGCAAGTGCCTTTTCAACATTTTTTCTTACATCTTCATACTTACCTTTATAAATATTTATCCTGGCCAAATTAATATAGAAATTGTATAAATCTGAAGGGTATTGAAAAGCTAGTTTTTCTCGAATGTTTAATGCTTTTTTATAATATTCTTCGGCTTTTTTATTATTGGATTTTATGTAATAATAATAATCTCCTAAATTATCCAGAACTTTTGATTTTTGCTGATCTAATTTATGGGTATTACATAAAGACAATGCCTGTCGCATAGAAGACATTGCCTTTTCATCTTCAATTAAAAAGATGTAGTTTGATGACAATCCGTTATAACAAGCTACAACACGTTCCTGGGCTTTGGCTTTTTCATAAATAGACAAAGCTTTTTTAAAATAAACGATAGAACTATCTGAATACCTATGTACCAATAAAGAATCTGCTTTTTTATAATATTGAAAAGCTAGCAAAGTATCATTTGTTGCTTGTGCATGAGTAGCCTGTAACGATAAAACACACAAAATAATAGAGAAAAAGGAGGTTAGAAAAACCGATGCTAATTTTTTCATAAGAGAGCTTTGATCAATAAACGAAATTATAGTTTTATATTTTATCACATACATAGTTCTATCTCTCTAAAGAGAAATGTACTGTGCTAAAAAATAGATCATCCAATAAAGTATGTTCCTTTTTAGATGATCTTTGGGTAGGATTGATAACAAAGATATAAGTTTATATCGTCTTATTACTTATTTTTTTATTCTTTGCTTGTCAACAGATTCGATGTAGTGTCTCCTTTATAATATGTGATTTTCGATCGAAAATTGTACTTCGACCAAGCTTAGCAGAGCTATCGAAGACAAATGAATTTTTCATCAAAAGCCTAATTTCGATACAATTTTTCTCCATTTCATTCTGAAAAACCACTCCTTTAGATTAGCATTGAGATATTTTATAATTTAAAGAACGGAAAAGGTACACTATCTATTCACTCTAAGTTTTAAAGCTTATAATTTGATTCAGACCTTTTCCGTTCAGTTATAAACTCAAATAGAAATTAGGGATTAGAGCCCATTATTAAGGAGTTGAGTTATAACATAATTCATTAAAATCAAAGTTATGAAAACCAATTTAAAATTTATTGGAATTGATGTGAGTAAATCTACTTTAGACATCTGTGTTTTATCAGAGCATCAAGAGTCTTTTAAAATAGATAATACGCCAAAATCCATTCGTTGCTTTTTCAGTAAACATTTATCTAGCAAATCTGTAAATTATGTTTGTATGGAAAATACAGGAAAGTATGGTTGGAGCTTAATGGAATTATTATCAGAATTAGAGTGTTTGTTTTATGTTATTAATCCACTGCATTTAAAGAAAAGTATGGGATTAGTTAGAGGTAAAAATGATAAGATAGATGCTTTGAGAATTGCTAAATTCATTAAAAGCAATTATGCAGAAGTAGCCCCCTTTACTGCGCAAAGGTTAAAAATAAAAGACCTTCAAGTGCTTCTAACAGAGAGAAAGCACAGAATTAAACAAAGAAAAGCATTAGTTATAAAGAACAAGGAATATCTGTGCTTAACTAATAAAAAAATGAGTAAGCAATTAACAACAAAGAATAATAGGTTAATCAAAGAATTGGATAAACAGATTAAAGATTTTGAGCTATCAATACAAGAAATTGTAAAGCAAGATCAAAAACTATTAACTTTACATAAACAGCTTGTATCTACTCCAGGTGTTGGAAAAATTTTAGCTTGGAACTTGTTAGTAAAAACCAATGAGTTTAAAACCATAACCAAGCCTAGAAAACTTGCTTGTTATGCCGGAGTAGCTCCTTTTGAAAATACGTCAGGAACATCTATCTTTAGAAAACCGAAAGTATCTAATTTTGCAGATAAAGAACTAAAAAGATTACTACATCTAGGAGCTATGAGTGCAATTAGATTAGAGAATGATCTAAGCATATATTACCATAGAAAAGTAGATGAAGGAAAAAACAAAATGAGTGTATTAAATGCTGTAAGAAACAAAATAATACACATCATTTTTGCATTAATCAAAAATCAAACTTTTTATCAAAATCGTTTGGTTACGTCATAGAAATCAATTTGACGGCTTCTGATTAGCTTAAAAGTTATATCGGACTCACATTGCTAGGATTAACAAAAATATATAAACTTAGGACGATACCCCCTTTACAACACCTTTCAAAGCGTTACTGAGGTCCTTCGAAGCGTTACTGAAGTCCTTCGAAGGCTCCCTTTATGGCCTCGAACCCCAAAAACCATCACTTTTATCCCTCCTCTCAAGCCCTTTATGCCATATAACATCAACTCGAAGCTTGAATGTATCACTTCGAAGGGTTATTATCATCCCTCGAAACATTAAAATATCAGCTCGAACCACCTTTTGATAGGGCACCCCCCATGTCGACAAGGGGGTACTCTCTTCTCTGGTAGAGATAATTAAAAGTTCGATGTCTTTGTAACTTTTTATCAAAATCGTTTGGTTTTGTCATAGAAATCGAAGCATTATCGAGGCCCTTGTAAGGATCGCTTAGATACATCAACGTATTAAAATCATAGCTCGAAGAGGTATCGAGGTACTTCGAAGGATTAAAAAGGTAGTTCAAGCTACCTTTTTTTGGATCACCACCCATCAATGTATCGAAAAAAACCTTTATGTTATCGCTTTTAGTCTGTAATCTATCGCTTCGAAGGATCAATGTACGGCTTCGAAGCGTTATTGTATCGGCTCGAAGCATTAAAATATCAGCTCGAACTACCTTTTGATACATTCGACCCAATGTCGATAAGGGGTACTCCCTTGTCGTGAAGGGTTGTATTGTTCAAAAAAACACTTGAATCTACATTGGTTCTCGATACATTTTGCTTCATTTTCATTTCGAAAAAACACTCGATCAGACAATATTCTATTGATTAAGCTTACGCCAAATACCAACCCTAGGTAAAAAAATTATCACAAGCCTTAATTCAATTGTTCTTTTTTAATCTTGGTCATATCTTTTTGCATCAGTTTATCGATTAATGTTTGGTACATCTCTTTTGGTAATCCGCAAGCGATAAGATATTCTTTCATAAGGTTCTCTTCTTCTTTTTCGATAGCTCCGTCGGCCAATAGTACTACAGCTGCTTGTGCTAATATATTAATTAGCGCTTCTGATGATAACTCATTTCGTGCTTCATTAAGAAAATTAAAGACCTGGTTATCCTGGTTACCAGTTGCTTTTATATTTTGATGTATCGCCATTAATTCTTCCTTCATTTCTAGGAACCCTTCTATAGCATCCATAATTTCGCGCTCTTCTTCTGCAGCAAAATCTCCATCGATAATCGACATATGTGTCATCGAGGCTATAAGTGCTTTGGCAAATACTAATTTTGCTCGTTTTTGATTCTCGTTAATCTCATCCTGCGAGCGTTGTAAGATCGTTTTTATATTTTCGTTATAGGCACTTTTACAGCTATCGCATTGATAAAATCGATCTACTACATCCAGTGGAATCATGGGGATAAAAAATAAGGTAAACCATCTGCGATAGAGCTTATTTACGAGATTTCCATTATTGCAATTTGGACATGAATTTGATAAAACAGGACTTTCACTCACGGTGTGTTTTAGTCCTCTTGTTCCGAAGATAATAAACATAACTATGTAGGTATTTAATGATTTAAGGTATTTTAAAGATACTATAATATTCTAAACCTCCTAATAATCAAATTACTATCCCTGTATTGCCGAACTGCTTATGGTAAAAAATTAAACCTGGAGTAGCAGAACGAGGTTATGCTTTTCGTCAATATATTGAGATAATACCACCTGTGACTCGAATTTACTGGAATATAGAAACAGTTCGTGCTATACCTTATTCACTTTTTTTAGCGATACCGCATTTTCTCCGAACAGTTCTTTCGGCGAGGGCTGCGACATTTCTGGCACGATCCTCAGAGCCTCCGCCTTTAATAACCTCATTATATACTGTTTTGTTTTCTATAAGACCACGTAGGATACAGGTAAATCCTGGGCTGTCTTTACCTTTGAAAGGATTCTTTTTTTTGGGTCTTGCGATCAACTCCCCGAACAAGCGATCTTTTAATACTATATCTTTTTGCACTTCTACTACCAACGTATATAGGACATTTTGATCTTCTGGATCCATATCATTTACCTTATCCAAGGCATTGGAATATTCATCATTGGTGAAATTAAAATATGCATAGATATCAAAGTAGTTGTTTTCTCCTTTTTCATCCTCCTGCACCTCTTCTTCACTTTGTATTTCTTCTTCATTTTGGTACTCTTCTTCGCTTTCCTGGCTTACTCCTTTGAACACGGATACTAGTAATATTACAAAAATGGATAGCCTCTTCATTTGTTCTATAGTTTTAAATTAATTTGGGTATAATAAACGTTTGGCAACGCCCTTTTGTTATCTGTTTTTCTTATTTTTATACTTTTTATAACTCATTGTGCATTTTGATAAAATTCTGTCAATTCGAGTGAATTTTACGATTAAAATGAGTAAAATATGTATCGAGAATAAGAATTTTAACCTTTAAATGGGTTCTTGATACAACTTTTTTATCAAAAATTCACTCGAACTGACATTTTGAAAAATGTTTTAGCTCAAAATGCACAACGGGTTTTTATATAAAAAACAGTGTGCTTTTTCATTATATGCATAATTAAGGATTTTATTTTTTGTTTACTAAAATCTGTGGCACGCTTTTTGGTTTTTATCAAATAAATTACCTATTTTGAGGCAATTTTTAAGGTTATTTTAACAATAAAATAAATTTTATCACGTTCTGATAACCGGTGTAATTAACCTATAAACTATAATACATTATTTTAACACCCAAAACTATGAAAAAATTATTTTTACTTCTATTTGTACTAGGCGCAGGATTATCAGTTCAAGCTCAAAAAGATTGGAGCGAGTTAAATCAAATTTTTAGTGATGAATTATATCCTCTTGCAAAAGACGTTGCTGAAATTACTAATAATGTAACAGCACAAAGTAATGTTATCTCTATTATAAAAGAAAATGGAACTACTTCTTTAGTGAAAGAGCAAGATAAATCTGTTCCTATTGATTATTTTAATTATAAATTACTTACTTCTACTGGAAGACAGATTACCTTAGATAAAATGCAAGCCCATAAAGTTGTAGATAAATTTTTAGACGTTCTTAAACGAGTTAAAGAAACTGCTAAAGAAAATAACGATGCTGAAGTTCGTAAAATACTTGAGAGTTTATAAATACTTTCAATTCTATCAATATATAAAAAAAAGCGGCCATTTTGGTCGCTTTTTTTATGTTTTATAATTTCTGTAAACTTAAATATCGTTCAACAGTTTAGTGATTTCATCCAATTTTGGAGTTAGGATCACTTCGATTCTTCTGTTTTTACTTTTTCCTGTACTGGTATCATTAGATGCTACAGGAGCAAACTCTCCTCTACCAGCCGCAGTGATGTTTTGTGGGTCAATTTTCTGGTTTTGTAACAAAATATTGACAATTGCAGTAGCTCTCTTGGTAGACAAATCCCAGTTGCCCGATAGCTGTCCGTTACCTGTATAAGGTACGTTATCGGTATGCCCTTCGATCAAAACAGCAATATCGGTATTATCGCCCAATACTTTACCGAGTTGTCTTACTGCTTTTTGTCCTTGTGCTCCTACTGCCCAACTACCAGATTCAAACAGTAGTTTGTTTTCCATAGAGATATAGACTTTGCCATTGCGCTCTTCTACAGTAAGGCCTTTTCCTTCAAAATTTCGAAGTGCTTTGGATATTGCACTTTTAAGTGCCTGCATTTTGGCGTCTTTGGCTGCAATTAACCCTTCTAATTCATCTACTCTCTTAGAACGAGAAGCGAGGTCTCGTTGTAATGCATCCAAACGATTACGTTCTTCGGCCAGCGCTCTTTCTTTTTCCTCCAGTTGTTTTAGCAGTTCTCTGTTTTTCTTACTATTGGCCGCAATCGCTGCCGAACTGTTTTTCTCTAATGCATCATACGAATCTTTTAAGTTTTCATAATTAGCCTGTGCTGCATTATATTTTCCTTGCAAATCATCTCTCTCGGCTTTAACCTTTTGATATTCGGCATCTAATTGTTCTAATGCCTTTCTATTGGCATCGCTTGTTTTTTCTAAAGCTGCTAATTCGTCTTTGGTTTTACGATTTTCTCGCTTCAAACGAGCATACTTGCTTTCTAATTCTTTGTGTACTTTAGAAGAAACACAAGAAGTCATAAGAGTACCAACAAGTATAACAGATACTATTCTTTTTATCATTTTATGTTGTTTATGGGGTTGTTTAATTATAAAAAATTAAGAAGCTTGAAACCTATTTGGTTTAAATTTGGTCCCATAAGCTATCTATTAATATGTTTTTAATTCACTAATTACTATTAAAATAACTTTATTTTATGTTTAAGCTAAATAACTTCAATTTAAACTTCTTTTCATTTTCTTTGCTCGCCCAAAAGAAAACGAAACAAAAGAAAAGGCTCTTTTTCAAGGTATTTTTCAGTTGTACTGAAAACCAGATTAGTGTTGCTAAAATCTTTCCAAGGTTTCAAGATTTTCTAACGCAAAACAAATCTTATACTGGTGAAAAAGATTTTCAAAAGCTCCGCTTTGGAACGTCAGTATTACGAATGGATAAAAATTCATCAGACCTTCAACATGAGCGCAAAATACGATATATTCACATTCAAAAACTTATTCTCGATACACTGCACCTGAAAGCGCAGCACTTGAATTGACAGTCTTTATTCTATAGACTACTTAGATGTAACAGTATTACATTGAGGTAAAATATCACGATCCTATACGCATCTATACATCTAATTCGACTACAATAGGGCAGTGGTCACTATGTTTGGCTTCTGATAGAATAACGGCTCTTTTTAAATTATCTTGTAAAGGCTGAGATACCATACCATAATCCAAACGCCATCCTTTATTATTCGCTCTGGCATTAGCTCTATAACTCCACCATGAATATTGATGTGGTTCTGTATTAAAATGTCTGAAAGAATCTATAAAACCGCTATCGATAAAATTACCGATCCACTCACGCTCTACTGGTAAAAATCCTGATACATTTTTATTACGCACCGGATCATGAATATCGATTGCTTTATGACATATATTATAATCTCCTAATATCACCAAATTGGGGTGTTCTTTTTTGAGTTCATTAATATAGGTCTGAAAATCTGCCATATATTTTAGCTTATGCTCCAAACGATCTATATTGGTACCACTAGGGAGGTATAAACTCATTACCGATACTCCATTAAAATCAGCTCTTAGATTACGGCCTTCAAAATCCATATAATCAATCCCAGTACCATACTCTACATGATCAGGTTTTGTTTTAGAAAGAATAGCAACACCACTATATCCCTTTTTCTGAGCACTATACCAGTAATTATGTGGATATCCGGCTTCTGAAAACAGATCGAGATCCAACTGTTCTTTATTTGCTTTTATTTCCTGAAGACAAATCACATCTGGGTCGGTTTGTTTCAACCATTCTAAAAACCCCTTGTTTATTGCTGCTCTAATTCCGTTTACGTTATAGGAGACGATTTTCATACTCAAAATACTATTTGGTTTACATAATTCAAACAATGTCGTTTAGTTAAGGGATAAGATTTAAAATTTCTTGTCACACAGAGCCTGTCGAAGTGCTTTCAAATCTGCATTTTCAAATGTCTTCGACAGGCTCAGACTGACAACTAAAAGCTTAACTAAACGACATTGATAATTCAAATCTACCAATTATTAAAGAAAATGAAGCGTCATATCGATACATTTTAATCATCAATTATGAATTTAAATTGACGTATAAATCCCATCATATTCTAATAAATTTTTATGATCTTTATAGTAAACAACCACAAATCATGAAAAACATGCTTAAAACCGCCTGCTTACTTCTACTATTTAGTGCATATAATTGTGTTCCCGCCAAAGGGGTAAATTCTGAAAGCGCTGCAACTTCAAAAAATGATATTCAAATCTCGACATCAAAAGAAATGATAGAAAAAGGATTTAGTAAAGGTACTATAGTAAGTAGTAAATCTGAAGGCTGTCCTTATATTCTAAATGTTGAAGAATATAAAGATAACCTGGATCCTATTAATCTTGAAGAATTCTTCAAAACCAAAGTTCCTCAATACGTTTGGGTAAAATTTGGAAGCCTTAGAATGGCCAGTAGATGTACTGATGCCCGCCCTGTTTCTATTACAGAAATCAAGATGCGTAAAGAATAAGTGTATTATTTATTGCACTATAAACTTTGTAGCATCTGCTTTTCTTTTGTTACCAAATCGTGCAAAATAGACTCCTGATCTCGCATAGGACATATCCAGATCGTATACAAATCTACCATTGGCATCTTTTCTCACTATATTAGAAACAATGACTTGCCCCAGAATGTTAAAAATATAAAGTCTCGTTTCGGTTTCTGGGCCAGAGTCTGATTTGGTAATCAAAAATTGGTTATCTGGTTCTGTGATTACAATCAATCCTGTATTTAACTCTTCATTTTCTCCTATCTCTACGGTATAGTCATGAGTTGTTCCAAAATCCATTGAACCACAAGGATTATTAAGGGGAGCTCCACTATTGGTATTAACATCTCCTGCACGAATCCTAAGCAAATGACTTCCTAACACAGCATCAGTAGCAATTGAAACTGTAAAGTCCTGATCGGTATTAGCAGCTTCAATAATCTGATTATCAACCAACAATTCTGATTCTTCAAAAACGATATTGTCATTAAAATCAATCCACATAGATACCCGCTCGGATCCATTATTATCTGCAAATCCAGTTTGCACAGTTAGTGTATAGGTGCCTATAGACCGATTTAAATTGATGGTAAAGTCATTCGTAAAATCCTCATATCCCGTATCACAGGTAATTTGAGCATTAGTAACATTTGCCAATTCGAAAGACTTAATTCCATCTCCAAATCGCGTACAATTTGCTGTTGGTTTACAAAACGCTCTTTCTATTGTTCTGGTAATTGTGTCGTTAGCTGTATTTTCATCTGTAGCCAAAGCCGTTCCTAATTGAAACTCGAAAGTCCCTGTTCCTGTAATATCTACCAGAGTGGTAAATGTATAACTTGCTTCTGTTTGCGGTTCCAGGGTACCCGTAAAAACTTCTTCTACTCTGGCTCCATTATTTAAAGTATAAAAAACCGGAATATTGGTTTGCGCAGCAGAACCAAAATTATATAGCGTAACAACAACGGCCTCTGAAGCAGCTGTAATACCACTATCGAGGGCAGGAGATGTTAATTCTGCCACTCCCACATCAACAGAAAATAAATTATTGAGTGTTACCTCGCTACAATCATTTTCGGGATTGGTATCTCCCGCTGCATTAGTTTCTGCTGTTATAGTATATACTCTTTCTGTACTAAGATCTGCATTGGTAGCAAATGAAAAAGAAGCCGTTCCTAACGGCGCTATAGGACCTGCTAATAACTCATTTACTACGGGTCCTCCATTAATAGAATACGTAACCTGGATATTACTTTGAGCTGTAGATCCAAAATTCTTAACGGTTACGGTAATGTTTTCAGAATTGGTAAAAGTGGCATCACCTCCTGGCGTGTCTATACTTACTACTCCTACATCCGTTGTAACTGCGCCAGCCACTTTAAAAACTCCTACAACATTTCTTGAGTTGTCTCCTGTGTTTTCAAAATATTCTGCAATATGCCAAAATGTTTGATCATCTACAGGATCTACGGTAAGTTGCGCATAATCTCCGTATCGTTGTGGATCTCCTTCGCGTTGTATATCGGTTCCTATTTTGATATCTTGTTCTGCTACGGTCATTGTTCCTAATGGGTCACCTGCAAGTCTACCGGTATATCGAATTGAAGCAAAACTATCTGCACTTGCCCCGGTACTTGTTGTACCCATTGTAGTATAGCCCATACCAATATTACCATAAATATCCATAGCCATACTTCCGCACCAGGCACTTTTACCATCGGGAGAAGTATAGGTTCCTTCCTGAAATACAGTCCAGGGTTGACCATCTCCACTTTGTCGTAATTCGTACCAGCGTATACCTGCTACATCATCTGCATCTGCATCTATATCTACTACATGATTAAGTACTACAGAATTATAATTACAAAACCTCCTATAATTACTGGCAAACATAACTGCACCTTGCAATGCATCGATATTTCGATCGCTACCCGGTTGTGGTAAGTTACCAAAAGATCCCCCATCAAAAGTAGAGTCAAATGCTGTTACCGTAAGTTCTTCTGCTTCTGTAATTGTAGATTGACTGGGAGAAACCCAGTCTACATCAATTTTCCATAGTTTTAATATATCCTGATCAACACCTTCCCACTCATCATCCTGAAAATAAATAATTCTGGCATCACCGTCGGGAGGTAATGTTTTTCCTAAAGCATTAAATGATGCCGGACTATAAAACCCACCTATTCTAGCTCCAGGAAGTGGAAATCCTACCATTTTTACATTTTCTTGTGCTGCTCCCTGTAGCATTTTTTCTCTTTCGATTACAAATACGATTTCGCTGGTTTGTACCGAGTTTTGATCTTTATTAGCCGTTACATAATATCCATCAGACCAAATTGAAAATTTTGTGTAATCAGGGAATCCTTCTGTGTTAAATCGATAGGTATACCATCCGTCATTTACAGGATCTGGCCCTTGTCCTACAGCTACCAGGAATCCGTTCGGAGTATTAGAGAATTGAGTGATTACAAATCGATCTGCAAAACTATCATAAAATACAATTGGATCTCCAAGGGTTTCTCCCGGAAATATATTGGCTAATGACGAGGAAGCTACTAACTCATTACCACTTCTATCGTGTATTGCAAAAGCAAAGTTTTTGGCACTTACATAATGATTAGGGCCAACGGCCCCTGTAGGATCCGAAGGAGCTCTATTGCTAGAATTTGCCTCGAATGTAAGAGAAGGAGCTTTACCAGCTCTCTTCACCTGATTGCTCTTTTGTTTGGCAAGTAAAGGATCCATTCCTTTGGGAAGACCTTTTCCCGGAACAATTTTGTTGGCATCTGTTCTTCTAGGATTAATCTTACCTTCTCTTGGTTTACCAGGTAATAATTTTTTTCCTGCCAATGGTTCTATTGCCCTCATATAAGCAGCAGTAGTTACCATACTGGCATTCATGGTTTCTTTCTTTTGTGAAAATCCAATGGTAACAAAAAACAAAAAGGAAACTACTACAATTCTCTTTAATAGCATAAGCAACAATTTATATTAAGACCTGGCTCTTTACTTAGAGACTAAAATACAACTAAACTTCAAAATAAGGCAGCCATAAGGCACTTTATCCTAAGTATTGATAAAAAAACGGTTAATTTTAAAAAAAATTATCAATGATTGTCAATGATTATATCTTATCCATATGTTTATTAAAATAAAAAAGCTGCCTCATAATGAGGCAGCTTTTACCAGGGAAAAACTATCCCAAAATTATTTTAACCAATACTCGGCATCTGTTTTTTCAGAAATGATAGCCTTAAGCTCTGTAATCGCCACTCGTTTCTGTTCCATAGTATCTCGATCTCGTATGGTAACTGTATTGTCTTTTATAGTATCGTGATCTATTGTAATACAAAATGGAGTACCATTAGCATCTTGTCTTCTATATCGACGTCCAATAGCATCTTTTTCGTCGTAAATAACATTAAATTTCCATTTTAGGTCATCAACAATCTGTTCTGCAATCTCTGGCAGGCCATCTTTTTTAACCAAAGGAAGTATTGCTGCTTTTACAGGAGCAACAACTGCTGGTAATTTTAATACTACTCTACTCGAACCATCTTCTAGTTCTTCATCTTGTAATGCGGTAGAGAATACAGCCAGGAACATTCTATCTAACCCAACCGAAGTTTCAACAACATAAGGAACATAGCTTTCTTTTAACTCGGGATCAAAAAACTGTAATTTCTTACCTGAGTGTTCTTCATGAGCTTTAAGATCAAAATCTGTTCTGGAGTGAATTCCTTCTAATTCTTTAAATCCAAATGGGAAATTAAACTCAATATCGGCTGCAGCATTTGCATAGTGTGCTAGTTTATCATGATCATGAAAACGATAATTCTCTTTACCTAATCCTAGTGATAAATGCCAATGTAATCGGGTTTCTTTCCAGTATTCATACCACTTCATTTCTTCGCCGGGGCGTACAAAGAATTGCATTTCCATTTGTTCAAACTCCCGCATTCTAAAAATAAACTGGCGCGCTACGATCTCATTTCTAAATGCTTTTCCGGTTTGAGCAATCCCAAACGGTATTTTCATTCGTCCTGTTTTCTGAACATTCAGGAAATTCACAAAAATACCCTGAGCGGTCTCTGGTCTTAAGAACAAATCGGTAGCAGACTCTGCAGATGCTCCTAATTTAGTACCAAACATTAGGTTAAATTGTCGCACTTCTGTCCAGTTTTTAGAACCAGTATCCGGGTCAGCAATTTCTAATTCTTCTATCAGTGCTTTTACATCTGCAAGATCTTCGTTATCCAAAGATTTTGCCATACGCTGTAAAACCTCTTCTTTTTTAGAAAGGTATTTTACCACTCTTGGATTGGTAGATACAAATTGCGCTTCATCAAAATCATCTCCAAAGCGTTTTTTGGCTTTAGCGATTTCTTTTTGAGCTTTTTGATAAAGCTTCTCTGCATAATCCTCGATAAGAACATCGGCTCTATATCTCTTTTTAGAATCTTTATTATCAATAAGTGGATCACTAAAGGCATCTACATGACCCGAAGCTTTCCAGGTTGTAGGATGCATAAATATTGCAGCATCAAGACCAACAATATTCTGGTGCATATTAACCATGCTTTTCCACCAATATTCTCTTATGTTTTTTTTAAGCTCTACTCCATTTTGACCATAATCATATACCGCACTTAATCCATCATAAATTTCACTAGAACCAAAAATATACCCATACTCCTTAGCGTGGGCAATAACCTTTTTAAATTTATCTTCTTGCTTTGCCATTGCGCAAAAATAACTGAATTTAAATGAATTGAAAACGAATCTGATTTTGTTTTTTATAAAATCTTCATCTGCTGCTAATGCAGGGATTACTCATCGAAAGTAATTTCTGACAAAAGCATGAAAAAACCGCCATATTTTAAGCAATATGACGGTTATAATTATATATCTAAAAATTTATTTTAGTTCAAACTGAGTGTTTGAGATCATTTTTGGTCCAGAGAATACATTCACAATATAGTTTCCTTTAACTAATTCTCCTTCTGCCGTATCTACTAACACACAAACATCTAGTGCCTCATTTTCATAGAATACTTTATTAGTCCCACTATAAGTAAGTGTTGCACTATCAAAGTTTACAGCTATTTTATCTCCTATCAAAACATTACTAGGATTAACTACCTGTACATAAAGATTTTTATCTCCTTTTTCGGTTAATTTATTTGGTGCAAGTGTAAAACAAACTCTTACTTTTTCGGCTCTTTTTGCTCTAGTAGTAGTTGATATTTTACCACTGCTACGTACACGTACTCCTTCTGCTTTAATATTTGCTGCCGTAAGTGCCGAACCTCTTTCTACAATATCAGCAAGTTTGCTGTTTTGAGTCTGTAAAGAGTCTGATAAGATTATTCTTTTATTTAATGCAACAGAAGTACTATCTAAATCTGTAGCTAATTGTGTATTTGCAACTGTTAAACTATCTGCAAGCTTAAATAATCTTTCACGTTCTTTCTTAAGTTTACCTACTTCTCTTCTGTAACGAGAGATCAAAGCCAGGTTAGCATCATTATCTTTTACGCTATCCAATAGAACTACGATACGTTCTTTGGCCTTAAGTAAATGATCATCCATTACTTCATTAAGAGCAATAGCATTGTCATACTTTGTTATCAATTCTCCTAATTCACTTTCAATAAGATCCTTTTCTTGTTGCAAAATTGCTTTATTTTGCTTCTCTTCGTTGTAAAACTTATACGTAAATATCCCTAGAATAAGTAACAGTGCTCCTAGAACACCGATAAGGATCTTAAGGGTTAAGTTATTGTTTTGAGTTGTCATAATTAAGATTTATAATTTTTGATGGTTATTTTAATAGCTAAATATAATAATTAATGTTAATCTCCCTAATAAAATGCTAAGAGACTTAGCGTATTTATTCTACCCTATATATTGTGCTGCCTGTGACAGTCCTTTATATACTAATGAAAGGTTACTGTGTACTTCTTGTAGACATGAGCTTCCTTTGGGCAATTTTCATAACGTAAACGCAAAAAAAATTGAAAAAGTATTTTATGGTCGTGTCAAAATTGAAAATGCTACTGCTTTATTTGTATTTCATAAAGATAGCTTAGTACAAAATTTAATTCATAATCTAAAATATCGCGGAAGAGAAGAAATAGGAAAAGAACTGGGTAAATGGCTTGGCCAGGAGCTAATTCAAACACCTGAATACCAGTTTATTGATTCTGTAATCCCAGTTCCTTTACACAAAAGAAGATTACGGGAAAGAGGATATAATCAAGTAGGAAAATTCGGAGTCGAAATTGCCAAAAAACTAAATGCCGAATATATTGATTCTGTTTTGAAAAAAATTTCCTACAATAAAAAACAATCCAAACGCGGAAGAATTAGCAGATGGATGAACACAGTTGAAACATTCGGAATTCAAAATGAGTCCTTACTTATAAATAAGCATGTTTTGTTGGTTGATGATATTGTTACGACAGGGGCCACCATAGAATCTTGTGTAAATGCATTAAAATCTATTCCTGGCATCAAAATAAGTGTCGCTACAATGGCTATAACAGAATAATTAGAATAAGGTTTGATATAAAACATATTAGTGAATTTATATTCAAAACCTCGTTATATAAGCGAGTTTGATTCAACAAACTTCTATTTATAAGTCAATTTTAAATTAGCTATTAAATAGACTTTTATTAAGTTTTTTGTTTTTTAAATATAGTTGTTTCTTTGTGTCCTAAAATTATTGCGGAGATATGAGCAAAAGAATACATATGATATTGCTTACCTTGGTATCACTTGTCATCGTGATTAGTTGTGCCAAAAAAGGTTCTATAACTGGTGGTCCTAAAGATGAGACTCCCCCGGTTTTTATAAAAGCTATGCCTCCCAATTTCTCTACAAATTTCGACAAAAAAGAGATCAGAATCTATTTTGATGAATATGTAAAATTAAAAGATCCTCAAAAGCAAATTATCGTTTCTCCTCCTATGGATCCTAAACCAACCATTACTCCTTTGGGAGGAGCTAGTAAGTACATAAAAATTAAATTTCTCGATACCTTATTAGAAAACACAACCTACAGTATTAATTTTGGCGAAAGTGTAGTAGATAATAACGAAGAAAACCCTAATCCCTTTTTTAGGTACGTTTTTTCTACAGGAGATTCTCTTGATTCATTAAGCATAAAAGGTACTGTTGGTGATGCTATTCAAAAAAAGCCAGATTCTTATATTACGATAGCGTTGTACGAAATTGATGAAAACTACTCTGATTCACTAGTATACAACACTGTTCCCAGATATATCACTAATACTTTAGATAGTTTAGCTTTTAGTTTACATAATCTGAAAGAAGGAAAATTTAAGCTCATTGCGTTAAAAGATATTTCTAATAACTATACCTATGAGCCTAAACAGGATAAAATAGGATTTTATGAAGAGATCATATCACTTCCTGAAGATACTGCCAAAGTTTTTAACCTTAACATATTTAAAGAAGTTTTGGATTTTAAGGCACTAAACCCTAAACAAGTCTCAAAAAACAAGTTTATTTTTCCATATGAAGGTGAAATAGACAGTATGAAAGTCAAGTTGCTAAGTGAAGCACCAGATACATTTGAAACTCGAATCTTTCCTGATAAAGACAAAGACACATTACATTACTGGTTTAGACCATTTTTTGAAGCCGATTCATTAATATTTGAAGTAACTAATGTCAAAAAATATCGAGACACTGTCCTTACCCGGTTTAAAGATCAGTATAAAGATTCTCTTGTAGTATCCTCAGATATCGGAGCTACACTCCCACTAAATAAGGATTTTGTTTTTACCGCAAATACTGCTTTGGATAGCATTAATGAGCAATTAATCTCTCTAACCGATAAGGATACACTCGAAGTTCCTTTTTCTATCAAATTAAATACTGCAAAAAATGAAGCGCAACTAGCTTTTGAAAAAGCCGAGAGTAATGCCTACACTTTACAGTTCTTACCAAATGCTATTAAAGATTTCACTGGCAACGTTAATGACACTATAAAAATCAATTTCAGAACAAAGAAATTAACAGATTATGGAACTATTTTCTTAACACTTCAGAAAGTAGAAGCTTATCCGATTTTGGTTCAAGTCACTAATGAACAAGAAGAAGTGATTTCAGAAAAAGTTGTGCAACGTCAGGAAACTTTGGTTTTCGATTACCTCGACCCGTCTAAATATTATATTAGAATCGTTTTTGACAGTAATAATAATGGCAAATGGGACAGCGGTAATTTTTTAAAAGGGATACAACCCGAAGAAATCCGTTACTTTGCAGAACCCATTGATGTTAGAGCAAATTGGGAAATAAAGCAAACCTTTATATTAGATTAATTTAAAATCATCTTTATCGTCGAGAAAAGGCAATTTATTTCTTATTTTTTTGACATGAGAAATGCTTAATGTTGCATACAAAATGGTTTCTCTCTCGATAGGATTTTCTTCTAAAACCGAATTTCCCAAAACATCATATACTCCAGAATGACCATTGTATTCATATCCTTTACCATCTAGACCTACGCGATTTACCCCGATACAATAACACATATTTTCGATAGCTCTGGCTTTTAGCAATGCATCCCATGCATCAATACGAGGTTTTGGCCAACTGGCTACATACAATAATACATCATATCCCGAAGTATTCCTCGCCCATACCGGAAACCTGAGATCATAACAAATTAGTGGTTTAATTTTCCAACCTTTATATTCTATAATTACATCTTTTTGCCCTGCAGTAAAAACGTCCTGTTCTTTAGCTAGTGTAAATAACTGGTGTTTATCATACACCTCACAGGCCCCATCAGGAAGCATAAAAACCAATCGATTATAATAGTTCCCTTTTTCTTCAACAACATAACTTCCTACAATTGCACAATCTTTCTCTTTAGACATTTCCTCAAGCCATCGCAGTGTATCTCCGCTCATGGTTTCTGCTATTTCAGCAGCATTCATTGTAAACCCTGTAGTAAACATTTCGGGTAAGATAATTAGATCTACTTCCTGGGATATCGAATTTATTTTTTGAGTAAAAGCTGCACGATTCTGTACTGGGTTCTCCCATGCCAGATGAGATTGGATTAATGCGATATCGAGAGTTTCTTTCATCTATTTATACTGTATTTAGAGATCAGACCTGTACTGAATAGATCTGTATAAAATCACAAGGAGTTATTTCATCGCCTAAAAATACTAAAATCTAATCGCTGGCAAATGATTTTAAAAAGAGATCTCATTATTCGACATTATATAATTGTTTATTTCAAAATAAATTTCAGTAGTATTGGATGTATTTTCGATAAAATTCAATGAAAAATTGAATTCTTTGTTAAAAAATCATATTTACCTAACAATTATTTCATATCACATTCCAAATTCCCCCTTCTTTTTTCCAGAAAATCCTTATTTTCGCACACTTAATAGAAAGAACGATCAAATGAGCACGAAGTTTCCTGAATATAAAGGACTTGACTTACCTAAAGTAGCCGACGAAATACTGGATTTCTGGCAACAGAATACCATATTTGAAAAAAGTATTAGTGAACGAGATGGAGCAAAACCGTTTATCTTTTTTGAAGGCCCTCCTTCTGCAAATGGGCTACCGGGAATTCATCATGTAATGGCTCGTGCAATTAAAGATATTTTTTGTCGATATAAAACACAAAAAGGATATCAGGTACAACGTAAAGCCGGGTGGGATACACACGGACTTCCGATAGAACTTGGTGTAGAAAAAGAATTAGGAATTACCAAAGAAGATATTGGTAAAAAAATCACTGTAGAAGAGTATAACGAAGCTTGTAAAAAAGCCGTAATGCGTTATACCGATATCTGGAATGATCTTACACAAAAAATAGGGTATTGGGTAGATATGAGCGATCCATATATCACCTATAAGTCTAAATATATGGAAAGTGTATGGTGGTTGCTTTCTCAGATCTATAAAAAAGGATTATTATACAAAGGGTATACAATACAACCGTACTCTCCCAAAGCAGGTACAGGACTAAGCTCACACGAACTTAATCAACCAGGTACATATCAAGATGTTACCGACACCACAGTTGTAGCTCAATTTAAAGCTAAAAAAGAAACATTACCCTCATTTTTGCAGGAGATAGAAGAAGCTATTTACTTTTTGGCCTGGACGACAACTCCATGGACTCTTCCTTCGAATACAGCATTAACAGTAGGTCCTAAAATTGATTATGTTGTTGTAAAAACATTTAATCAATATACTTTTGAGCCGATTCATGTTGTTCTTGCAAAAAATTTGGTAGGAAAGCAATTTGCTGGCAAATTTGTGCAGGCAGAAACTAAAGAAGAGCTTATCGCTTTTAAAGAAGGAGACAAAAAAATTCCTTATTTCATCTTAAAAGAATGTAAAGGAGCAGATCTGGTCGATATTCGATATGAGCAACTTATAGATTATGTGCAACCTTACCATAACCCAGAAAATGCTTTTAGAATCATTGCAGGTGATTTTGTAACTACCGAAGACGGAACCGGGATAGTACATACTTCGCCAACTTTTGGTGCAGATGATGCATTGGTCGCTAAACAAGCAAAGCCAGAAGTACCTGCATTATTGGTAATGGATGAAAATGATAATCTTGTACCTACTGTAGATTTACAAGGACGATTTATCCCGCAAATGGGTGATTTGGGTGGTAAATATGTTAAAAATGAATATTATGATGATGGTGAAGCTCCAGAGAAATCTGTAGATGTAGAAATAGCCATTAAATTAAAAATAGAAAATAAAGCTTTTAAAGTCGAAAAATATGTACACAGTTATCCAAATTGCTGGCGTACCGATAAACCTGTCTTATATTATCCTTTGGACTCGTGGTTTATCAAAGTAACCGATTTTAAAGATCGTATGCATGAGCTTAATTTGGGTATTAACTGGAAACCTAAAGCAACTGGTGAAGGTCGTTTTGGGAACTGGTTGGCTAATGCTAATGATTGGAATTTATCTCGATCTAGATTCTGGGGAGTTCCATTACCGATCTGGAGAACAGAAGATGGTAAAGAAGAACTTATCATTGGCTCTGTCGAAGAATTAAAAGCCGAAATGACCAAGGCTGTTGATGCAGGAGTACTCGATAAAGATATATTCTCAGATTTTGTTGTTGGTGATATGAGTGAAGAGAATTATGACAAAATTGATCTTCATAAAAATGTAGTAGACAAAATTACCCTGGTATCTTCTTCAGGAAAACCAATGAAACGTGAGAGCGATCTTATCGATGTATGGTTTGACTCTGGATCAATGCCTTATGCACAATGGCATTATCCTTTTGAGAATAAAGAAAAGGTAGAAACAGGAGGAAGAAAAGCCGATTTTATAGCCGAAGGAGTAGATCAAACTCGTGGATGGTTCTATACGCTACACGCTATAGGAACTATGATTTTTGATGATGTTGCCTATAAAAATGTAGTATCTAATGGTCTTGTATTAGATAAAAATGGCCAGAAAATGTCTAAAAGACTTGGTAATGCAGCTGATCCTTTCGAGACGTTAAAAACTTTTGGACCAGACGCTACCCGATGGTATATGATTAGTAATGCCAATCCCTGGGATAACTTGAAATTTGATTCTGAAGGAATTGCAGAGGTTCGACGTAAGTTTTTCGGTACACTATATAATACGTATTCATTCTTTACTTTATATGCTAATATCGACAATTTCACTTATGCCGAAGCAGATATTCCATTAGCAGAACGTCCCGAGATTGATCGTTGGATTCTAAGTGAACTACATACCTTGATCAAAAATGTAGATACCTATTATAATGATTACGAACCTACCAAGGCAACCAGAGCAATCTCTGATTTTGTTCAGGAAAATCTAAGTAACTGGTTTGTACGCCTAAGCAGAAGAAGATACTGGAAAGGCGATTATCAAAAAGATAAAGTTTCTGCTTATCAAACATTATATACCTGTATGCTAACGATTGCTAAATTAGGAGCACCGGTAGCACCATTTTTTATGGATCGATTATATAAAGATTTGGTAGCAGGAACCAAAAAAGAAGCTTTTGAAAGTGTTCATTTGGCACATTTTCCTGAGTATAATCAGGATTTTGTAGATACATCCTTAGAACACAAGATGCAAAAAGCCCAGACCATATCTTCTTTGACACTTTCTCTTCGCCAAAAAGAAAAAATCAAAGTTCGACAGCCATTACAGCGAATTATGATTCCTGTGTTAAATGAAGCCGAAAAGAATGAAATCAATGACATTGCGGGTCTTATAAAAAGCGAAGTTAATGTTAAAGAAATAGAGCTTATAGATGACGCATCAGGTATTCTGGTAAAACAAATTAAACCTAATTTTAAAACATTAGGCCCTCGTTTTGGCAAAGATATGAAGCTGATTGCCAATAAGATACAGTCTTTCGATCAAGAAACTATAAAAATTCTTGAACAAACAGGGCATTTTGATGTAGAAATTAATGATAAAATTATTACATTAGGTACCGATGATGTAGAGATAAGCTCTCAGGATATTGAAGGTTGGTTAGTCGCAAATTCTGGAGCTTTGACTGTAGCATTGGATGTAACGATAAGTCCTGAGCTTAAAAAAGAAGGAATCGCCAGAGAACTTATAAATCGTATTCAAAACATTCGTAAAGATAGCGGTCTTGAGGTGACTGATAAGATAAAAATTGTTTTTCAGGAAAATGAAATCATTCAAGAAGCTATCGCTACTAATGAGAGTTATATTAAAAATGAAACCTTAACCGAGACAATTGAATTTGCATCAGATGTAATAAATGGTACAGAAATTGCGTTTGACGACATTGCAACCCAATTGATAATAAAAAAACATTAAGAAGTATGGCAGAAGATATCAAAGTAAGGTACAGCGACGCTGATTTAGCGATGTTTAAGGAAATCATCGTAGAGAAAATGGAAAAAGCACAGAAAGATTTGGAATTGCTTAGAAGTGCTTATAAAAATGATGGAAATAACGGTACAGACGACACTTCACCAACGTTTAAGGCATTTGAAGAAGGAAGTGAAACGATGTCTAAAGAAGCTAACACGCAACTTGCTATTAGACAAGAAAAATTTGTACGCGATTTAAAGAATGCTTTATTACGTATCGAAAACAAAACATATGGTATTTGTCGTGTAACAGGAAAATTAATTAATCCTGATCGATTAAAACTGGTTCCGCATGCTACATTAAGTATCGAAGCAAAAAATATGCAGAGTTAAAAACAAACAAATAATCTATAATTATAGATTTGACCTCACCGGTTTTTTAAACCAGTGAGGTCTTTTTTTTATCTTATATCAAATAAATCATAAAATGAAACCAAAAGAATTTGATTTGATTTTCGCTAATTCAAGGCATGAAATTTCACAATAGCATCGCTATTGTTATGTGTTATAACGAAGAAAGAGTATAAAGGCAAGCTAACTATTAGTTTCATTTTATGATTTATCCGATATTAAATGTAACCTTTTTTAAAAAACAAGGTATTAGTAATAGAAACCAACCAAAAGAGTAACATCTTGAAAAATCTAACTGACGAAGAATTAATGATTCTGGTATCCAATGGTAACCTGGATGTAATGAGTGTCCTTTTTGAAAGATACCATATCAAAATCTTTAATTTCTTATTAAAAATGACGAGAGATCGAGAGATCAGCCAGGACATTACACAAGAAGTTTTCTATAAGGCGATTAAATATAGAGCTTCTTATAAAAAAGGAAAATTTTCATCATGGATCTATACCATTGCCAGAAATATATTTAGCGATCATTATCAAAGTCAAAAAACAGTTGCTCAACGTTTTGAAAATGTTGAATATAAAATAGAGCAAAAAGAACAAGATCACATTGAAATAAAAGAGACCAGTGAAGAATTATACCGAGCATTAAATCAACTTAGTAAAACCGATAAAGAGCTTGTTGTTATGAATCGATATCAAGGAATAAAATACCAGGAAATAGCCGAGATTACAGGCTCTACAGCAGGAGCTGTAAAAACCAAAGTTCATCGGGCTATCCATAAATTAAAAGATTATTATTTACAAAACATATAATTGTTATGAACTGTAAAGACATACAAAATCAACTGATCGATTATATAGATCATAATCTGGATCAGGAAACATATAAAAAGGTAGAAGTACATCTCAAAAGTTGTAAACAGTGCAAAACAGCCTTACAAGAACTTCAAACCGTTTTTGAGGCTATACACCATACTTCTTCTCAAGAACTTCCGGATAAAAGTTTACAAATGAACTTTGAAGAAATGTTGAGAAAAGAAAAAGAAATACTCAATGATCCTAAGGTTGTATCCTTAAATCCAAAAACCAAAAGTTCATGGAAAACAGCTTTACAGATCGCTGCAACCATTGCACTTGTTTTTTCAGGATATTTCTACGGAAAACTAGAGAACACCGCATCACTTTCTGAGGAAATGGCGGTATTAGAAAAAGAAAAATATCAAATGAAGCAAACGATGACCATTTCTTTAATAGAAAATGAATCTGCAAGCAAACGCCTACAAGCTGTAAACTATGCAGAGGAATTTGAAAAACCCGGAAATGATATCCTAAATGCTTTAATCAATAAAATGCATTATGACGATCATAGCAATGTGCGATTAGCTGCAGCAGAAGCACTGGCAAAATTTTCGGATTCTGAGATGGTTCGTAAAGCATTAATCAATGCCTTGGATATTGAACAAGATCCAGGTATACAAATTGAATTAATTCAAATATTAGTCTCCATTCAGGAAAAACGCGCAGTTCCTTCTATGGAAAAATTACTTCAGAATGAAGAAACACCCGATTATGTAAAAGATCAGGTAAAAATCGGGTTACCAAATTTAATTTAAAAAT
The DNA here is from genome assembly GCF_943422735.1 of Aquimarina sp. EL_43. Taxonomy (NCBI): domain Bacteria; kingdom Pseudomonadati; phylum Bacteroidota; class Flavobacteriia; order Flavobacteriales; family Flavobacteriaceae; genus Aquimarina; species Aquimarina sp. EL_43. Next base: position 1,383,276 of record NZ_CALSBR010000001.1, read on the forward strand.
TCAATCAAAAAACAAATAGTCATGAAGAAAATAGCAATCGCATTACTAGTATTTATAGTAGCAGGAAATCTAGCTGCACAAGATTATAAACACTCCCTACAAGGAATCAAAAAAGTAAAAATAGCCTCAGAATCTGGAGTTATAGCAAAAACTCACAGCCAAAACGAAGTATTGATCAAAGGAGAAGGAAGAGAAACTCCTGAAAAAGCCCGAGGATTAAAAGCAGTATATTCTGGCGGAAGCGATAACACCGGCATAGGAATCTATGTTCAAAAAGAGGGAGAAACACTTATCATTAGAAACCTCAAAGGTATGCATAGTGAGACTTTAGAGATTTATCTCCCAAAAGAAATCAACATTACGACAGAGAGCAGTAATCTGGGGAGTCTATCTTTTAGCGGGTTTTCTTCCGAAATAGAAGCAAGAACCAATGTAGGTGGTATTACATTAAAAAATGTTACTGGCCCCATTGTAGCTAAGACTGCGACTGGCGAAATTAATATTGTATTCGACAAAGTAAGCCAAAGTTCACCTATTTCTATCGTATCTGCTACAGGAGCAATCGACGTAAGTCTGCCATCAAGTACTCCGGCAAACTTAGAATTAAAAACTTCTATGGGAGAAATCTATACCGATTTTGATATAAAATTTCCTGTTGAACATAAAAACATGAAGGTAATTAGTGGTAGAAGAGCTATAAACACCAAGCTGAATAATGGTGGAGTCGATATCACTCTGAGATCATCTACAGGAAATATTTACCTGAGAAAAAAATAATCGAGGTCATCAATTAATCAAAAAAAACAACGAACATGAAAACTGTATTAAAACTCATCCTGCTGTGTTTTGTTTCATTACAAATACAAGCGCAAAAAGTAATCCAAAAAGAACTTACCACTTCTGCTGATCTAATCAAGGTAGAATTTAAATTTGCCCAAGACATCGTTATCAAAACATGGGATAAAAGCAACGTATCATTAAAAGCCAATGTAAGTATTAATGGCGGGGAATTTGACGACTATTTTAACTTAAAAATAGACAACACTTCATCGGTTCTGGATATATCATCAGACTATGGTGACCTATTCGACAAGTGGAAGAAAGAACGAGGATCAAACGATAAAAACAATTGGGGTCCTTGCAATAATTTAGACATTGATGCAACATATACCATGTATCTTCCGAAAAATTCTACACTAAGAGTAAAAAGTATTTCTGGAAATGTTGAGTCTGAAAATTATCAGGGAGAACTAATTGTAGATATCATTAGCGGAAATATCGATATCAAAAACTATAACGGAGATCTTAATCTTAAAACCGTAAGTGGTGACATTGATATTAATGTTTCAAAATCGAGATTAAAAGCAGAAACGGTTACTGGAATGATTTATTCTGATAAAGACATGAAATTTGATCATGGTAAAAATAGGATAGTAGGGAGCAAAGTAACCGGTACTTTTGGGGATGCAAGAAGTGAACTAAAGCTTGGAACCGTGAGTGGTAGCATATTTATTAGAAAACAATAGCTAAGTACTTAAAATAACATAGAAATAGTTGCCTTGCTTCTATGGCAGCTATTTCTTGTTGTAAAACTTAAACCTATGAAACTTGATTCAACTAGGCTAATTTATTAAAATGCAGGTGAAATAAATAGTAGGTGAATCAGAATACGAGAAATTATTTATAAATCTAGAATTGTTACAGATAAAAGTAAAAAAATAAAAGCCAACTTGTAACAAACTATATGATTAATAGCTACCCCATCGCGATGACTACATAATCCTATAGCAAGCGTTCTGCAACATAAACAGATACAAAATGAACAGAATACATTTAATAATTTTACTTTTAATTCAAAACATTGCTTTATTTGGTCAAGAGTTATCCGAAATTGAAAAAAAATATGATTTTGTAGAAGTCTGGGGATTAGAAAACCAATCAAAAAAAGACTTTTTAACAGAAATAATGTCTTATCCCGAAGGAATTTGTGAACAATCTTTAATTAAAATGGAGATTATGGAAGGTAATAAATTACCAATTCCATTTTCAAATAAAATAATAATTACCATTAGAAATACTCCCAAATATGTTTCTAAAAATAATATTAAGCCCATTAACAATAAAGAATTAAAGAAATGGAAAAAATTCAAGTCTGTTTATGAAAAACTTGGATTTTATGAAAGACAGCAAGTACCTATTTTTAAAAACTCATTTATAGATAATAATGAACCGAAAATAGACAGTTTGTTTAATAATTTACATTCTGAATTTAAAAGTTATGGAATAGATTTAAAAAAAGCCAAAATCCTTCAATCACTAGATGTCTATAAAAAGTATTCAAATCAATTTTCTAAAATAGATGTTTTATCTGCACTTTATCACTCCAAAAATAAAGATTCTATTCGTGAAACGGCAATGTTTATTGCTCCTAACTATCTTAAAAACCATAATGATTTAATAGAATTTTTACCATTACTTTTAAAAAAAAACAGTGGAGTTCAACCTCTCCTTGCTTCATTCATAAAAAAATACAACGGGAAAATTGATTGGAATAGTAGGATGGACTTGCTTACAAAATTGGTAAACAACCCAAATCCATATCAAAGTATATTAGCACTTCGTATTGCTGACAAAACTGGGTTTACAAAAAATAATATGAAAATTCTTTTATCTTCTGAAATGAAAACAATAAAAGAGATACTTCAATCAAAGTATTTACCAAAAGAACAAATAGATTTTCTTATTGTTTTTCTAAATAAATATTCAGATGTACCGATCGAGCAAAACAAAGAAATGTTAATTAAACAATTGGATTAAATACGTCACACAACACTTTCCGTTTCTTTTCAAATTAGATCTGGTCATTTAGGGTATTGACACATCAATGGATCAAATAGGTTGAAAAAATACTAAAAGAAGACTAGTCATAATTTTTATCTTAATACTGAACAAAAGTTCATAAATCTTGTAGCTAAAACAATAAGTATCTATAAAACAAAATAAAACACTATTTTTGTCCGTCGCTTTTAACAGCCAAGCAAATTAATACTTATATGTCTTTAAAGAAATCTATTTTAGTTATAATTTTAGTGTTACTTATTGATCAGATCACCAAAATTTATATTAAAACTCATTTTACTCTTCATGATAATGTAGAGGTATTTGGTTGGTTTCGTATCATATTTGTAGAAAATAAAGGCATGGCCTGGGGATTTGAACTTCCTGGGAATTATGGCAAACTGGTTCTTACCCTATTTAGATTGGTAGCCATCACTGGTATCGGATATTGGTTGTATGATTCTGTTCGTAAAAACAGTCCCACTATTCTTACTTTTTGTATTGCATTGATTTTTGCCGGTGCTTTTGGAAATATTATTGATTCTATATTTTATGGTATTTTATTTAGTGAAAGTACACCTGTAGAGATTGCAACTTTCTTACCAGAAGGCGGTGGTTACGAAAGTGTTTTTTATGGTAAAGTGGTCGATATGATTCAGTTTACTTTCTATGATGATATTTTACCAGATTGGATTCCGTTTATGGGAGGCAAACATTTTTCATTCTTTGATCCTGTATTTAATATTGCCGATTCTGCAATAAGTATTGGTGTATTTTTATTGATTGTTTTTAACAAAAAAGCATTTCCAAAAAAATAAAACAGATCTTAAACTCTAATTAGATCAATATCCTCTCGAAGTCATTTAGCTTAATAGGTTTGGTAAGATAATCAGATACTATATCAATAGATTTGGCACGTTCTATATCTCTAGAGTCTATTGAAGAACTCACTACATAAAGGTCAATTTTTTTTCTAATTTGATTTTTGATTTTAGAAAACTCATTCAAAAATTCCCATCCATCCATCACTGGCATGTTAAGGTCTAAAAAGATAATCTGTGGTATATCTTCGTTTTCTTCTTGCTGCAAAGATTGTAGAAAAAAATCTAAAGCTTCTTTACCATTGTTAAAAACTAAAACAGATTCTGATAGTTTTTTTAGTTCAATGATCTTGCTTACTAGATTAATATAAATAAGATCATCATCAATGATACAAACACTTTCTATATTTTGGGGCATTTTTTATAGAGTACAAAATTAAAGATATCGAAATATACAAAAGTATTTCTTAATTCAGTAAACCTCTATTTATTTCTTAATCGAATACACTTTTGTTGGAGTAACACAAAAATCCAGCGGTATATCTGCAGTAGTTACATTTTCTATTTCTTCTTCAGCAGAAAAAAAAGAAAGACCAATTTTTAAAGTATTGGGATTACATTTTGCCAAAAACTTATCATAAAACCCTTTTCCGTAACCTACTCTATTTCCATTTTGATCAAATGCAAGTAATGGTACAAAAACTACTTCTATTTTATCTTCGGGAATCGGGATGCCATCAACTGGCTCAGGAATTCCCCAAGAATTTACTTTTAATGCAGTAGTATCTGTGAGTAAAAAATGCTGCAATGTATTGTCTTTAAAATTACTTTTTGACACGATTACGTTTTTATCCTTTCCCAGAAGAATATTCAACAAAAACTCTGTATTGATTTCTTTCTTTTGATGAATAGATAGAAAAATATGATAATACGACTTTTCCCAAACAGGTAGCTCGAGTAATCGGTTTGCTATATCAATGCTTAAGTTCTCAACTTCTTCGTTACTTAAATGAGATCTAAGGGCTTTATATTTAGCACGCAGTTCTTTTTTATTCATTTACTAATTCTTTGGTTATACGAAAAATAGCATCTCCTTTATACACAATTGAGGACTCATTTACATTTATAATATATCCTTCATTATTTGCTTTAACCACATGTCTCATCTTACCATAAGGATCTGTAATTGTTGCCATAACCTCTCCTTTTTCTATATGTTTACCAATGGGTACTTTAATATGTAATAAACCACTATATTTTGCGCGCATCCATACACTTTTTATAACAATCTGAGTGTCAGAATCGCGAACTGGAGCTTCGAATTCTGCTTTGAGCATTCCCAGATAGTCCAAGATTCGCATGGTCCCCTGCACTCCTTCTCTTGCTATTTCTTTGCTACTATTTTGAGATTTTCCTCCTTCAAACAATAATATGTCTTTTCCTTTCTTGGCACAAGTAGCTCGATATGACCCCTCTAGATTCTTAGAAAAAAGAGTAAATGGAGCATTAAAAATCTTTGCTAATTCTATCAATCTTTCATTTTTGGGATCCACTCTAATGTGCGGAGCATTAAATCTACTGGCTCCCCCAGTATGAAAATCCAAACAAAAATCTACTGCAGGTAAAATATCATTTATAAATTGATAAGCAAAACGACTTGCTAGAGACCCATTTTTGGTTCCTGGAAAAACCCTGTTAAGATCTCGACCATCGGGAAAAAAACGATCCATACTTAAAAATCCAAATACATTAAGTACGGGGATACATATAATACTACCTTTTGCGGGCTTATTAATTTTTCTTGCAATGATTTGCCTCACAACTTCTACTCCATTGATCTCATCTCCATGAATTCCTGCCGTAATAAGTACTGTAGGACCTGGTTTTTTTGATCTTTCTATAATTATTGGTATTTCTACTTTGGTAGAAGTATATAACTTGGCGATATTAAAATTTATAGTTGTACTCGTGCCAGGCAATACGTCTTTGCCAAGAATATTAAGTATATTTTTTTCTGTTACTTTGGTCATTGTGTTATAAACTTCTTTCAATATAACGAATAATGGTTTTTGCTATATCTTTTCCTGTAGCGTTTTCTATACCTTCTAATCCGGGAGAAGAATTAACTTCGAGAATAAGAGGTCCTCTATCACTTTGTAGCATATCTACACCTGCCACGCCCATTTTTAAAGCTTTGGCCGCCTTTATAGCTGCCTGTTCTTCTTCTTCACTAAGGGTAATCACTGATGCACTACCTCCTCTATGCAAATTAGATCGAAATTCACCTTCTTTCCCTTGTCTTTTCATAGCTCCAACGACTTGTTCATCAACAACAAGAACTCTAATATCTGCTCCTTTGGCTTCTTTTATAAATTCTTGTACAATTACACGAGCTTGTAGCCCATTAAAAGCTTCTAACACAGATTCTGCAGCTGTCTTCGTTTCAGCCAATACAACTCCTAATCCCTGAGTACCTTCTAGTAATTTAATAATTAGAGGGGCTCCCCCTACGTGAGATATCACCTCAGAAACATCTTTAGAATAATTGGTAAATACTGTTTTGGGGAGTCCCAATCCCGCTTTAGATAATATTTGTAAACTTCTTAGTTTATCTCTCGATTGCAGTAATGCTTGTGACTTAAGTGTGGTAAATACATTCATTAACTCAAACTGGCGTACTACTGCAGTCCCATAAAAAGTGATAGAAGCACCAATTCTGGGAATCACAGCATCTACATGATCTAATTTTTTACCTCGATAATAAATTTCAGGCTTTTGTTTTTCAATAATAATATCACAATTAAGAGGGTCTATCACTTGTACATTATGCTTGCGCTTTACTGCTGCTTGAACCAAGGCATTAGTAGAATACAAACTCGTACCACGAGACAAGATTTTAATGTTCATTACAAATTTTGATTATAAGACTGATTTTCTAATTGGGGGTCAACTAAAAACTTACCGCTTAGAAATTTACGTCCAATCAATACCGGAAAACGCATATCATCGCGGGAAGATAATGTGAGGGTTATGGGGTATGTTTTATCAAATACAATAATCTGCGTTCTAATGGCATATCGTACTTCTACTTTTCCAATATTACTTTTTACTGCAGTAATATCGTAATTTTTAAATGTAAATTTTTTACCGTTATATTCTGAATGCGTTGCATCAAGAAGATTGCATTGCAATGTTTGATCAACCTCTCTTATATCGATACAATGAATAGACGAAGTATATGCTCCTGTATCGATTTTGGCATCGATACCTTTTAGCTCTAAAAGAGGAAAATCCACTTTATCAGTTCTGCCAATTATTTTCTTTTCTTTCTCCAAAAGATATGATTGATATTCGCTACTAATGTAATAAAAATCAATAAGCATTGTATTACATCCTCTCTATTTAATAGAAAACCATAACACGAACAGTAATTAACAAAAATTTAAACCCCTAATATTTGCATTACAATTCAGGTAAACCCTTAACTTTACCATTAGAATATGCAAGAAGCTACTTTAGACATACAAATTAAAATATTACCTACCAGTCCTGGAGTGTATCAATATTATGATAAAGACAACACATTACTTTATGTAGGAAAAGCAAAGAACTTAAAAAAAAGAGTCTCTTCTTACTTTACAAAAAATCATGATAACTATAAAACCAAGGTTCTTGTAAAGAAAATTCATACCATAAAACATATTGTTGTCGAAACAGAAACAGATGCTCTGTTACTAGAAAACAATCTGATTAAAAAATATTTGCCCAGGTTTAATGTCATGCTCAAAGATGATAAGACGTATCCATGGATTTGTATCAAAAAAGAGCGTTTCTCAAGGATATTTCTTACTCGCAATCTTATCAAAGATGGCTCAGAGTATTATGGCCCTTATACTTCGGTAAAAACAGTACATGTGCTTTTGGATCTTATCAAGGAACTTTACCAGCTTAGAACTTGCAGTTATGATTTATCTCAGGAAAAAATAAACAATGGAAAATATAAAGTTTGTTTAGAATATCATCTGGGTAATTGCAAAGGGCCTTGCGAAGGATTACAAGATGAAAAAGAATATCTCGAAAACCTTGAAGCTATTCGTCAAATTGTGAAAGGAAATTTTAAAGATTCTCTAAATCGTTTTAGGAATCAAATGATGGTTCATGCAGAGAAAATGGAGTTTGAAGATGCCCAGCGGATTAAGGAAAAAATACAAATACTAGAAAACTATCAGGCAAGATCAACTGTAGTGAATCCAAAGATAAGTAATGTTGATGTGTTTTCTATCATATCAGATGAATCCTATGGGTATATAAATTTTCTTCAACTGTCCTATGGTGCTATAATTAGATCTCATACTACAGAAGTTAAAAAGAAATTGGACGAATCTGATAAAGAACTTTTAGAACTTGCCATTATCGAACTCAGACAACGTTTTAACTCTACATCTAAAGAAATATTTGTTCCTTTTAATGTAGAAGTAGGAGAAGGTCTAAAAATCACAGTCCCACAATTAGGTGATAAAAAAAAGATCGTAGACTTATCTCTAAGAAATGCAAAATACCATAGACAAGAACGTTTTAAGCAAATCAAGATCATGGACCCAGATCGGCATATAAAACGTCTGATGGCACAAATGAAAAAAGACTTAAGACTACCAGAAGAGCCAAGACATATCGAATGTTTTGATAATTCGAATATTCAGGGAACTAATCCTGTTGCCGCCTGTGTAGTATTTAAAAATGGAAAACCCAGTAAGAAAGAATATAGAAAATTTAATATAAAAACAGTAGAAGGTGCTAATGATTTTGCTTCGATGGAAGAAGTCGTATATCGACGTTATAAACGATTAACCGAAGAAGATCAACCATTACCACAACTAGTAATTGTAGACGGAGGAAAAGGGCAGCTTTCTTCAGGATTAAAAGCTCTGGACACATTAGGTTTAAGAGGAAAAATAACTATTATTGGTATTGCCAAGCGACTAGAAGAGATTTATTATCCCGGAGATTCTATACCACTATACTTAGATAAAAAATCAGAATCCTTAAAGGTTATACAACATTTACGAAATGAAGCACATCGATTCGGAATCACCTTCCATAGACAAAAAAGAAGCAAAGCTGCTTTAGATACCGAATTAGATTTAATTCCTGGAATTGGAGAAAAAACCGTTATAGAATTATTAAAAACCTTTAGATCTGTAAAAAGAATAAGTGAAGCTTCTAAACACGAATTAAGTGAAGTGATTGGAGATTCGCGCGCAACCAAAGTGTACAATTATTATCTTTCTAAAAAAGAATAAGCGTGGCCAGACACAATACATTAAGATTTTTTTTATCTGGGATACTACTTTTAGTGTTCCTTATTCCTGATATAATTTGGTCGCAAGAAAAACAACTCTTAGAGACTCATGATGATCCCGCTATAGAAGATATAAAAATAGGATTAGTCTTAAGCGGAGGTGGTGCAAAAGGACTTGCTCATATTGGCGCTCTAAAAATAATAGAAGATGCGGGAGTACGTATCGATTACATTGGTGGTACCAGCATGGGAGCTATTGTAGGAGGTTTATATGCTTCTGGATATCGTGCAGCAGAACTCGACTCTATCTTTAGAGCTGTTGACTTTGATGCATTTATACAAGATGAACTTCCTAGAAGTGCCAAAACTTTTTATGAACGAGAAGACTCAGAAAAATATGCAGTAACTCTTCCTTTTGATAAATTTAAAATCGGTTTACCCAAAGGGTTATCTAAAGGGCAGAATTTTTATAACCAATTCTCGCGATTTACAGCTCATGTAAGTGAAGTACGCGATTTTAACAATCTCCCAATCCCTTTTTTCTGTATGGCTACTAATATTGAAACCGGAGAACAAGTACTTCTGGACAAAGGATACTTGCCCGATGCTGTTGCTGCCAGTGGTGCATTACCTTCTGTTTTTAGCCCAGTAGAATTAAATGGAATTTTAATGACAGATGGAGGAGTGACCAACAACTATCCTGTTAAAGAAATTAAAGAAAAAGGAGCCGAAATAGTTATAGGAATTGATGTACAAGACAGTTTAATGTCTAGAGACCAACTAACTTCGGTAACTAATATCATGCTTCAAATAAATAACTTCAGAACTTATGAAGCTATGAAAAATAAAGTTCCTGAAACAGATCTATACATTAAACCTTCGATAACAGATTTTTCGGTAATATCTTTTGACCAGGCTGATAAAATCATTGCCAATGGAGAAAAAGCTGCATTTGCAAACTATGAAAAACTCAAAGCAATTGCAATGCGTCAAAAACCTGGACCAAAGAGTCCTGTAATTGCTAAAAGCTCAGAAAACATATTGGTGAGCAGTTTAGCCATTTCGGGAAATGAAAGATACACAAGAGCCTACATCAAAGGGAAGCTAAAACTAAAAACCCCTAGTATTACCACCTACAAAAAATTAAATGAAGGTATTAACAACTTATCTGCAACAGGAAACTTTGATCGTGTAAGTCACAAACTCATTGATACTAAAGACGGTAAACATCTAGTACTTAATGTAAAAGAGAGTGACAACAAAATGTTACTACGTTTTGCACTTCATTATGATGACCTATATCAAACCGCAGCCTTAATTAATGTTACCAGAAAAAGTCTATTATTTGACAATGATGTATTTTCTGCCGATGTAGCTTTAGGTGATAACATTCGTTATAACCTGGACTACTATATTGATAAAGGTTTTTATTGGAGTACTGGAATAAAATTTCGTTATACTAATTTTAAAAAAGCAATTGATTTTGATTTTATAGGAAGATTTGGAGAAATCCCGGATTTAGATATTAATACCATTGATGTAGACTATACCGACTATAATGCGCAAATCTATGCAGAAACCTTATTACAACAAACCTTTTCTGTTGGCTTGGGTGCAGAATATAAACGCCTTAGTATTATTTCTGAAACATTTGGAGAAGACGAAAATCAAATTCCAAGAACTGTATTTGATGATAGTGATTATTGGAGTGCCTTTGGGTATATTAAATTAGATACATATGACAATAAATATTTTCCGAAGCGAGGATTTTTATTTGAAGGAGATATCCACACTTATCTTTTTTCTTCTGACTTTACTGAAAGTTTTGATGAATTCTCAATTACCAAAGCGCAACTAGGGTTCGCTACACCTTTATATAATACACTTTCTATGAATATTAGCCTGGAGGCGGGTACTAAAATTGGAAATACTTCCCTAAGTTCTCTCGATTTTCTACTTGGAGGTTTTGGCGCTAAAACTATTAATAATTTTATTCCTTTTTATGGATATGATTTTTTCGGAATGACAGGGCAAAGTTTTGTAAAAGCTTTACTATCTGTAGATTATGAGATATTTAAAAAGAACCATATTAACGCATCTGCCAACTTTGCAAATGTAGGCAATAAACTATTTAGTACCGGAAAATGGTTTGAAGATCCAGAATTTTCTGGATATGCCTTGGGGTACGGCCTGGATACCTTTGCCGGACCAATACAAGTCAAATATTCTTACTCTCCAGAACTAGACGAAAGTAACTGGTTTTTTAGCATCGGTTTTTGGTTTTAAAAAATTATACTGCAAAAGAATAGAAATATTTACGATATTTGTAATGTTATGAACTTGTTTTGGCAGGATTTATTATTACTACTACACTACCTTATTAAGCGTAATCCCGAATAAGGTAGATCTGCTGTTTATTATTGTCTTATTAAAAAAAGTAGTTAATATTTTAAATTTGCAACATCATGCCTTTTTATCATACTCTTGGGGAAATCCCTCCGAAACGTCACACCATCTTTAAAAAACCAGATGGTAATTTATATTATGAACAATTATTTGGAACAATAGGTTTTGACGGAATGTCAACCAATTTATACCATTGTCATAGACCAACACAAGTAAAAGAAATTAAAGGAAGTTATAGTGTAGCTCCCAAAGTAGCTATAAAAAACAATATCAAATCTTATAGATTTCACGGTTTCAAAGTGGACCCAGAAAAGGATTATCTACAAAGTAGAAAAAATGTATTAACCAATAGTGATGCAAGCATTATTTTATCTGCTCCGCAGGAATCCACTACCGATTATTTTTATAAAAATACTGATGCCGACGAATTAATTTTTATTCATCGTGGAAGTGGAAAGTTTCGAAGTCATTTAGGTAATCTCGATTTTAAATATGGAGATTATATATTAATTCCCAGAGGAACTATTTACAAACTCGATTTTGATACTTCTGATAATCGTTTGTTTATTGTAGAATCAAGAAGACCAATTTATACTCCAAAAAGATACCGTAACTGGTTTGGGCAATTATTAGAACATTCTCCGTTTTGCGAACGTGATATCAGAGCTCCTTATGAATTAGAAACTAATGATGAAAAAGGAGATTTTCTAATTAAGGTAAAAAAGCAGGACGAAATTTTTGATATGATCTATGCGACACATCCATTTGATGTAGTAGGATATGATGGATTTAATTTTCCTTATGCTTTTTCAATACACGACTTTGAACCTATTACTGGTAGAATACATCAACCACCACCAGTGCACCAAACATTCGAGACCGATGCTTTTGTAATTTGTTCTTTCGTACCAAGATTATATGATTACCACCCAGAGAGTATTCCTGCACCCTATAATCATAGTAATATAGATAGTGATGAAGTGTTATACTATGTAGATGGTGATTTTATGAGTAGAAATGATATTGATGCAGGGCATATTTCCTTACATCCTGCCGGGATACCACACGGTCCTCATCCCGGGGCAGTAGAACGAAGTATTGGAAAAACCAAAACCGATGAATTAGCTGTTATGGTAGACACCTTTAAACCTCTTATGGTTACCGAAGAGGCTATGAAAATAGCCGACGAAGATTATCACAAATCCTGGCTTGAGTAACCATTAGAAAATGTTTTATAACCAAAATAGCTTTAAAAAAGATAATTTGTTATGCTAAATTACAGGAAAGATATTACAGCGCATCTAAGAGCCATGTGGTAATGTTTTTAAACTAACCTATTCGAGAAAATTATAAATACCTTTTTCTCATTGATTTATTTTTTAACTATATTATTTAAAAACATTATGTCGACCAATATAACACCTCAGAACTTAGAAAAAGTAGTTCCTCAAGCAGAAGATTTTTTACCGCTATTAGGAACAGATTATGTAGAACTCTATGTAGGTAATGCCAAACAAGCTGCCTATTATTACCAAGCAGCATGGGGTTTTCAAATTATAGCCTATTCTGGATTAGAGACAGGGCGCAAGGATAGCGTTTCTTATGTACTACAACAAGATAAAATACGATTGGTTCTTACCTCTCCTCTACAACCAGATGGAGATATTAATAAACATATAAATGCTCATGGTGATGCCGTAAAAGTAGTTGCTCTATGGGTTGATGATGCTACCAAAAGCTATCAAGAAACTGTAAAAAGAGGTGCTAAATCTTATATGGAACCCACCGTTGAAGAAGATGAAAACGGTCGTGTTGTATTCTCAGGAATCCACACTTACGGAGAAACTGTACACGTTTTTGTTGAACGAAAAAACTATAACGGAGTATTCTTACCCGGGTATATAGCCTGGAACAAACCCTACAAAACAGAAACTACAGGTCTTAAATACATAGATCATATGGTAGGTAATGTAGGATGGAATGAGATGAACAAATGGTGCGAGTTTTACGCCAAAGTCATGGGGTTTGCACAATTAGTATCTTTTGATGATAAAGATATTTCTACAGAATATACAGCCTTAATGAGTAAGGTAATGAGCAACGGTAACGGACGTATAAAGTTTCCTATAAACGAACCTGCCGAAGGAAGAAAAAAATCTCAAATTGAAGAATATATCGATTTTTATAATGGTGCCGGAGTACAACACATAGCATTAGCTACCGATAATATTATTGAAACCGTTTCTGCACTTCAGAGTCGAGGAATAGAATTTCTTACTGTTCCTGCCAGTTATTATGAAACTGTTTTAGATCGAGTTGGTGAAATCGATGAAGATCTTGCACCGCTTAAAGAATTAGGAATTCTTATCGATCGGGATGATGAAGGATATCTGCTTCAGATTTTTACCAAACCAGTCTTAGATCGCCCAACAATGTTTTTTGAAATTATACAGCGTAAAGGAGCTCAATCCTTTGGTAAAGGTAATTTTAAAGCATTGTTCGAAGCTATCGAGAGAGAACAAGAGCAAAGAGGTACCCTATAGAATACTTTAACATCACATTTTAAGAAAATAGACTTATTATTTTCTTGCCATTTATATACCAATTATTTAGAACTCATCTTTTAATTGGTGTATAATGTATGGTATAATATCTCTAAAAATCAAACAAAAGTTTCTCATAAAAATAGCTTTCTGAAAAGTAAATTATTATGAGTTATAAACTTTCAAGAAAAACAATACAATGAAATTAGCAACAATAAAAAATAATAGCCGAGACGGACAACTAGTTGTAGTAAGCAGAGATCTAACCAAAGCTGTAAAAGTTCCTGAAATTGCTCAAACCATGCAGGAAGCTTTGGATAATTGGGATGATATCTCTCCTAAACTAGAAAAGGTGTATGACCAGTTACAAAATAATACATTACCAAATACTTTCGATTTTGATTCTACAGAAGCCATGGCTGCAATCCCCAGAGCGTATCATTGGGCAGATGGTAGTGCCTATGTTACTCACGTAGAATTAGTAAGAAAAGCAAGAAATGCCGAACTACCAGAGACGTTCTGGACTGATCCCTTAATGTATATGGGCGCTTCTGATGCATTTATTGGAGCAAATGAAGATATCAAAATTGAAAAAGAAGAATGGGGAATAGATTTTGAATCTGAAGTCGCTGTAATAACAGATGATGTTCCTGCTGGTGTAAGTGCAAAAAATGCTCAAAAGCACATTAAACTTGTGGCAATCATTAATGATGTTTCATTAAGAAATCTAATTCCTAACGAGTTAGCTAAACAATTTGGATTTTATCAATCAAAACCATGGACTACATTTTCTCCAGTAGTAGTTACACCAGATGAACTAGAGGATGCCTGGAGTAATGCTAAAGTACATCTACCATTAATCTCTACACTAAACTCTAAAGTTATAGGATCACCTAATGCAGGAATAGATATGACTTTTGATTTTGGTCAATTAATTGCTCATGCAGCCAAATCAAGGTCTTTAATGGCCGGATCTGTAATAGGGTCTGGTACTGTTGCAAATCAAGGTAGTCCTAATGGATCAAGCTGTTTGGCAGAAGTTAGGTGTTTAGAAATTATAAAAAACGGGGAACCATCTACTCCTTTTATGAGTTTTGATGATCGTATAGAAATCGAAATGAAAAATAAAGAAGGAGAGACTATTTTTGGAAAAATAGATCAGGTAGTAAAACAATACGAGCCTATAAATTAAGTAAATTATAGATATACTATTTTTAATCAAAAAATAAATCAGTCTATCCTGTGAGAAATAGATCAAATCTTTTTTCAGATGTATAACAGTTATTGGTTAAAAAAGCAGCCGAAATATACTTTTTTTATTGATTAAAGCTATTTTTTGATTTTTGAGAAAAATGCATTTTTCACAGCAAACGATATAAACTTTTGTTAAATTTCATAATAAAAAAACGTTTTCGTTTGATAATTATTCAAAAAAAGTTCATTTTTGCATTTATAGGTGGAGTGGTTACTGCCTATATCTAAAACAATAATTATTCTCATAATTTAAGTTTTTAGTTGGTTAATAAAAGTAAAGAAGAGAGCTGTGGTGGCTCTCTTTTTTTGTTTATATTTTTAGATTAGATAACAACATTCATTTTTATCTCTTCATATTAAATAGTATTTTTGGAATGGATATTGTAATTAATATGTATATCAAATAATAACAATGCCCTAAACTATGAAAAAGTGTATTATCATATTGCTTTTGATAACAAGTATAGTTCCTGCTTTTGCTCAAGATAGCCATAAAGCATTCGATTCTGGAGAATGGTTTAAGTTTAGAATTCATTATGGCCTTTTTACAGCTAGTTATGCTACACTTGAAATTAAAAAAGAACAGTTAAATGGTAAACCGGTACATCATATAATTGGTACAGGTAAATCATCTGGTTTTTTAAGCGTCTTTTTTAAAGTAGAAGACTATTATGAAACTTATATTGATATCGATAGAGTAAAACCTTATCGTTTTATTCGAAAAATAAATGAAGGAGGACATACTAAGAATATAGAAATTAACTTCGATCATAATGAAAATAAGGCATTAGTTTTCAACAAAAAGCACAATACAAAAAAGTCTTACCCTATACAATCTGATGTACAGGACATGATGTCTTCTTTTTACTACTTGCGTAATAATATTAATACATCTTCTCTAAAAAAAGGAGACGAACAGTATGTAAATATGTTTTTTGATAATGAAAGCTATCGTTTTAAGTTAAAGTTCTTAGGACGAGAAGTAATTAAAACCAAAATGGGTAAAATTGCATGTTTAAAATTTAGACCCTATGTTCAAGCAGATAGAGTTTTTAAAGAAGAAGAAAGTATGACTGTATGGGTTAGTGATGATGACAATCGAATGCCTGTAAGAATAAAAGCTGATATCCTAGTTGGCTCGATAAAAGCAGATTTAGATGCATTTAAAGGACTTAAACACCCATTTAAAATTATAGTAGATTAATGAATGAATCTATACAACCAGAGATCGCCGAAAAAATAAAGCAACTAGAAAAAAAATTTAAAAATTCTGGCCAGGATTTGGGATCATATTTAGATGGCCTGCTTCATGATCGATATTTAACCTATTGGGATTATATACATTTAGACACTTTATTAAGTTTACAAATCCCTAGAACACATTTTCCCGATGAAGAAATTTTCATCACTTATCATCAAATTACAGAGCTCTATTTTAAATTAATCATACACGAGCTAAAGCAAATTATTGATGATAAATTACAAAATGCAGCATTTTTTACTGCTAAAATTGATCGGGTAAATCGTTATTTTAGAGTCCTGATCAATTCTTTTGATGTTATGATTAGAGGAATGGACAGAGAACAGTTTCTTAAATATCGAATGTCTCTTCTACCTGCAAGTGGTTTTCAATCTGTGCAATTCAGGTTGATCGAGATATATTCGACCCCTCTGGCAAATCTAGTGAGCACAAAGGAAAGAAGTATGTTTTCTGAAAAAGACGTTCTCGAAGATGTATTCGAACATTTATACTGGAAATCTGGTGCTACCGATAAAGAAACCGGTGAAAAAACACTTACACTTAAGCAATTCGAATATCGATATACACCAAGAATGATGCGTATTGCTCACCAGGTACAACACAGCACTATTTTTCATAAATATCTCGAACTACCAGAAAAAGAGCAAAATAATGTGCTCCTTATCGAAGCATTACGTACTTTTGACACTAATGTGAATGTTAATTGGTTATTAATGCACATGGGTGCTGCCTATAGGTATCTCAATAAAGAGAAAGGTGAAGTTTTGGCTACAGGAGGAACGAACTGGAAAAGTTTCTTGCCTCCAAGTTTTCAAAGGATTATGTTTTTTCCTAATCTTTGGACTAAGGAAGAAAAAGAAAACTGGGGTCAACAATGGGTTACTCATCAATTTAATACCGCAAAATAAAATAGTCGTCAGTTGAAGCAAATAGGTTATTTACTACTTATAGCGGTAGTATTATTTTCATGTAAGAAAGAAACAAAAGAAGCAAAAATTATTGTTCCCGAAGTTATCGAGGAAGAAAAAGCACCCCCTATTATAACCGAATTTGGTTATGTCCTAAATGATTTTAATGTTGTGAAAGACACCATACGTCCCGGAGATAGTTTTGGTGCTATTATGGATACTCATGGCATAAGCAGAACTAAAGTATTCGAGATCACCAATACAATTAAAGACACTTTTAATGTAGCCAGGATTCAGGCAGGAAAACCTTATATGCTTCTTAAATCAAAAGATACTACAGAAAAAGCCCAGGTATTTGTATATCAAAATAATAAAATCGATTATACTGTGATCGATTTTAGAGATAGTATTATTGCTAAAAAAAGCAAAAAACCGGTTACACTGGTTGAAAAAACTGCTTCAGGAACTATAAACAGCAGTTTAATGCAAACATTTGATGATATGGATCTCAATTTTCTGGTTGCATATAACATGGCAGATATTTATGCCTGGACTATTGATTTCACAAGATTACAAGCCGGAGATAGATTTAAGGTAGTTTATACAGAGAAATTTATTGATGACACTATTCCTGCTGGAGTTGACCAAATTAAAGCATCATATTTTGAGCACAGAGGTAAACCAATCTATGCTTTTAGATTTATAGATGATTCTATCAATAATTCTGCAGACTACTATGATGAAGAAGCTAATAATTTGCGTAGAGCATTTCTTACTGCTCCTGTGAAATTTAGTAGAATTTCTTCTCGATACAACCTTAAACGTAGAATTAAATACTATGGCTACAAAATAAGACCACATAGAGGTACTGATTTTGCTGCTCCTATAGGCACTCCTATACTAGCCACCGCAGACGGTATTGTAACCAAATCCGAGCGCAAAGGTGGAAACGGTAAATATGTAAAAATAAGACATAATGCCACTTATGACACTCAATATCTACACATGAGCAGACAAGCTGTAAAAGTAGGTGAATTTGTAAAGCAAGGAGATGTTATAGGGTATATTGGAATGACCGGTAATACAGGAGGTCCCCATGTATGTTACAGATTCTGGAAAAACGGAAAAGAAGTAGATCCATTCAAACAAGATTTGCCAGCTTCAAAACCATTAGCCGACAGTCTTAGACAAGGATTTTATAACCACATCGAACCTTTAAAGACCGAACTAGATAGTATTTCTTTTAAACCACAAAAACCACTGGAAATTTTATAAATCATGACATTACCAACCATTAACCCAACCACCACAAAAGCCTGGGAAGCATTACAATCTCATTATGAAACTATAAAAAAAACACATCTTAAAGATCTTTTCGAACAATATCCAGATCGTGCTACTGACTTGTCGATTGAATGGAAGGATTTTTATGTAGATTATTCTAAAAACAGAATAGATAAGACTACAAAAAAATTATTATTAGATCTGGCTAGAGAAGTAAAACTTGATGAAGCCATACAATGTTATTTTGACGGAAGCACTATCAATGAAACAGAAAATAGAGCTGTTCTACACACTGCTCTTAGAACACCATCAACACATCAAGTCACCATTGATGGGAAAAATATAATTTCGGAAGTTACAAACGTAAAAGAAAAAATAAAGTCCTTTAGCCACCAGGTTATTTCAGGAAATCTTAAAGGATATACAGGTAAAGCTTTTACAGATATTGTAAATATTGGTATTGGAGGGTCTGATCTTGGCCCTGCTATGATTACAGAGTCCTTAGCTTATTATAAGAATCATCTTAACCTACATTTTATTTCTAATGTAGATGGAGATCATGTTCATCAAAACTTAAAAAATTTAAACCCAGAGACTACTTTATTTGTAGTTGTATCTAAAACTTTTTCTACTCAAGAAACGATATCCAATGCTACAACAGCAAGAAATTGGTTCACCAAAAATGCACCAAAAGAAGCTGTAGGAAGCCATTTTGTAGCCGTGTCAAGTAATATTTCTAATGTGACCAACTTTGGGATTGCAGAAGAAAATATCTTCCCACTATGGGATTGGGTTGGGGGTCGCTTTTCTTTATGGAGCGCAGTTGGATTATCTATATGTTTATCTATAGGTTATGAAAATTTTGAAGCTCTGCTAGTAGGTGCTCATGAAATGGATGAACATTTTAAGAACACTCCTTTTGAAGAAAATATTCCAGTAATTTTAGGAATGCTTAGTATATGGTATAATAATTTTTTTAATGCAGAAAGTGAAGCTATCATCCCATATTCTCAATATTTGCATAGATTACCGGCATACCTGCAGCAAGGTATTATGGAAAGTAACGGAAAAAGTATCGATCGCAATGGTAACCCTATTAACTATCAAACAGGTACAATTATCTGGGGCGAACCAGGTACCAATGCCCAGCATGCCTTTTTTCAATTGATTCATCAAGGGACAAAATTGATTCCAGCAGAGTTTATTGGCTTTAAGCACTCTTTATTTGGAGATCAGGATCATCAAAATAAATTAATGGCCAACTTTTTTGCACAAACAGAAGCCTTGATGAATGGTAAAACACAAAAAGAAGTGCTTCAGGAATTAAATGCAATAAATACTTCTGAAGAAACACTGAAAAAACTATTGCCTTTTAAAGTTTTTGCAGGTAACAAACCTACTACTACTATTTTAATTGATACCCTTACCCCAAAAAGTTTAGGAGCACTAGTATCAATGTATGAACAACGTATTTTTGTTCAAGGTATCATATGGAATATTTTTAGCTATGACCAATGGGGTGTAGAATTAGGTAAGCAATTGGCTACTACGATCTTATCAGAAATCGATACTCATGAGGTTAAAAAACATGATTCGTCAACAAATACGCTTTTACAACGGTATTTAAAGAAATCTGAATAATAAATCTATTTTCAGAAAATAAAAAAATAAGTTTCAAATCAATTTATGATTACAAATTGATTTGAAACTTATTTTTTGGTGCCAGTAATATGTTAATATTAATCTATTTAGCATCTATTTTTCATACTCTGGACGTTTTTTTTACCCAATGTTGCAAGATTCTATCAATTTTTAATTAACAATTTCTTAGTTAATAACTTTTTAATATCTTCAATTAATTAATAATCAATCTGGTACAAAAAAAAATTATCTTAAAAACTATAATACAAATCTGTATAAAATTTAACATTTTAATAAACTATGCACGCATAAAGATTCGTTCTTTTGCGAAGATTATTAACTCTATCAAATATTTACGAAACTGGATACGATTTAAATGATTTTTAAACCTTATAGTGTTATTATTTTAATCGTTAAGAGTTTCATGAGACAATTAAAAACAACTAAAACACACTCATGAAAAAGATTACATTTTTATTTGTTGTAATCCTTATGGCAGTCGTTGGGGAAACGTTTGCGCAAGGGGTAACCAAATCTTCCATTAATGGTAAGATAACTGATAATACAGGACAAGCTCTTCCTGGTGCCAATGTAGTTGCGATCCACACTCCATCTGGAACAAAATATGGTGCAATTACCGATTTTGATGGCTTTTACAGAATAGCAAATATGAGAACTGGTGGACCATACAAGGTTACTATTTCTTATGTTGGTTTTAAGGATTATGTAAAAGACAATACTTTTCTTCAATTAGGAGATTCGCAAAATATCAGCACTCAAATGATTGAAGAGGCTAGTGCTCTTGAACAAGTTATAATTACAGTAACTAACAATAGTGTTTTTGATTCTGGTAAAACAGGTACAGAAACTACGGTGACAGAGAGACAAATTAATTCTTTACCTTCGGTATCAAGATCTGTTGCCGACTTTGTAAGAATTACACCTCAAGCTCAAATAACTGAAGGAGACGATGGTTTTTCTGTTTCTTTAGCTGGGCAAAATAACAGATACAATGCCTTATATATTGACGGAGGGGTAAGTAATGATGTATTTGGTCTTGCCGGATCAGGTACCGATGGTGGACAAACAGGGGTAAATCCATTCTCAATCGATGCGATTGAAACTTTTCAAATTAACATAGCTCCTTTTGATGTAAGACAATCAGGATTCTCTGGAGGTGCTATAAATGCAATCACTCGATCAGGAACAAATACCATAGAAGGATCTGCCTATACCTATTTTAGAAACGAAAGTCTTGCAGGAAAAACTCCTCCAAGTTTAGTAGGAACTGGTGAATCAAGAGAAAAATTATCTGATTTCTCTGCAAAAATTTATGGAGCTCGTATTGGTGGTCCAATTATAAAAGACAAATTATTTTACTTTGTTAATTACGAGAGAGAAGAACAAGAAACTCCACAGCCATTTAATTTTAGCAACTACCAAGGAAATGCTACTTTGGCTGATATCCAAAATCTATCTAATTTCTTACAGACAACATATGGTTATAATCCTGGTGGGTTTGACAATAATACAAGAACATTAGACAGTGATAAATTAACCGTTAAATTAGATTGGAATATTAATGACAACCATCAATTAAGTCTAAAGCACAATTTTGTAAAAGCTGAAAATTTAGAAGCAAGAAATAGTGGTAACAGAAATATTGGTTTTATTAATGGTTCTGAGCTTTTTGAAAGTACTAAAAACGAAACTACTTTAGAATTTAGTTCTTCTATAGGAAGTTGGGCTTCTAACAACTTACTTATTGGTTATAAATCGGTAAGAGATGATCGTGATCCTTCTGGTAACCCATTTCCAACTGTTGATATTCGTGATGGTGGAGGAACAATTTCTTTTGGAGCAGAACCTTTTTCTACTGCAAACCTATTAGATCAGGATATTGTTAATATAGCCGATAATTTTGAGATTTACAGTGGTAAACACACAGTAACTATAGGTACTCAACATGAGTTTTCAAAAATTAAAAACTTATTTTTTGCTTTTAATTACGGAGATTACACCTTTAATAGTTTAAGTGATTTCTTTAATGGTATTATTGATGAATATCAAAAAGGATATTCTCTAGTAGGAGGTAATGCCGTAGGTGATGAGTCTTCTGGAGCATCTGAATTTAAATTATATCAACCAAGTTTTTATGTTCAAGATGAAATAAGTGTAACTGATAATTTTAAATTAACAGCTGGACTAAGAGTTGATGTTCCTATTTTTGATGCGGGTGCCGAAAATGCTGATTTTAATGATAGAACTATTCCTCTTCTTGAAGCTGCAGGAAAAGATCTTCAAGGTGCAAGAGTAGGTAAAAAAATAAGACCTTCTGCACATTTATCTCCTCGTGTTGGATTTAACTGGGATGTAAAAAATGATAAGACTACTCAAATACGCGGTGGTTTTGGTATTTTTACTTCAAGAATCCCATTAGTATGGCCAGGTGGTTCATATAACAATAATGGTATTACTGGTGGATTTACTGGTGGATTTAATCTAGATCCTTCTACAATAACTTTTAACCCAAATATCAATCAACAACCTGTAGCCGTAGCACCAGGAACTGGAGAAACAGCAGGAAATATCGATATTTTTACTCCTGATCTAAAATTACCTCAGGTAATGAAATATAATATCGCCGTTGATCAAAAATTACCACTTTGGGGATTAATTGCAAGTGCAGACTTTTTATACACAGATGTTATTACCAATATTTATTATCAAAACTTAAATATTCGCGGACCAGAAGGAACTTTAAATGGTGCTGATAACAGACCATACTATAGTGATAGTTTCGGAGATCGAATCGATAACACTTATGGAAGAATAATTCTTGGAACCAATACTGGTGAAGGATTCTCTTATAATACATCTTTTACCCTAAGAAAACCTTTTGATAACGGATTTCAAGGAAGCGTATCCTATTCTTATGGTGAATCAGAATCTATTTTTGATGGTACTTCTTCACAAAACAGTTCACAGTGGAGAAATATTCAAACGGTAAATGGTAAGAACTCTAACATCCCAAGATCAAGATCTGATTTTTCACAAGGGTCTCGTTTTTCTGCTAATGTTAGTTATGAAAAAGAATACCTAGGGTTTATGAAATCGACAATTGCATTATTTTATGAAGGTACACAAGGTACACCTCACTCTTTTGTTTACAGAGAAGGTAGAGACCTTTTAAATGATGATTCTAGAGATAATGCTCTTATCTACATCCCTTCAAACGCAAGTGAAATTAACCTTGTTCCTTTTAGAGATCGCGACGGAAACATAATCCCGGGATCAGCTACTCCTGCAGAACAGTGGGCTTCATTAGATGCTTTTATAGAAGGAAATGATTATTTAAGAAAAAGAAGAGGTGGATATGCAGAACGTAATGGAGATAGAGGTCCTTGGAGTCATGCTATTGACTTAAAATTCTTACAGGATTTTTATATCAATACTGGTGATAAGAAAAATACGCTTCAGCTTTCTCTTGATATTTTCAACTTTACTAATCTTTTAAATAAAGATTGGGGAAAACGTAAATTTATCCCTGGAAATATTGCATTAATTGAAACAGTAAGAGGAGGAACAGCAGATCCTGAGTTTACTTTTGACGCTAGTTCTTTTGAAGACGGAATTGAACAAATAGATGACAATGGTCTTCAATCATCTAGATGGCAAATGCAAGTAGGATTACGTTATATATTCAATTAAGAGAATTTATAAAACAAATATCAAAAACCTCATTCGAAAATCGAATGAGGTTTTTTTATGCTCTCAATTTCTGGTCTTTATTATCTATACTTAAACGAATAATAAACCATCATAAACTTCGTTGTAAATTTCTGATATTTAAGAAATTACAGCGGCTTATTTTTTTCAAAAAAAAACACTGTTTTATTTGTAAGTATCCCTATATGATAACGACAGTAAAAAATCCAACTTTAACATATATATATTAACACAAAAACAATACTATGAAAAACTTACTTCAATGGGGGTTAGTCCTTGCAATATGCGTAGGGTGTAAAAACGATTCTAAACAAAAAGATAAAGATTACATTCCTGTTTCCTCAATCGGAAATAAAGCGGTTGCAGTATCAGAACTTGACAAAACAGCTCGAAAAACTTTTGGTGTATTACCCAAAATAGCAGAAAATCAAGAAAATCCTATAACTCATGAGAAAGTAACTCTAGGTAAAACACTTTATTATGACAAACGACTTTCTAAAGACAATACACAAAGTTGCAATACCTGCCATAATCTAAAAACATATGGAGTTGACAATCAACCTTTTTCGATAGGTAATGATGGTAAACCAGGAGGACGTAACTCTCCTACAACTCTAAATGCCGCACTACATATGGCCCAATTTTGGGATGGGCGAGAACCCGATGTAGAAGCACAAGCCGGAGGCCCTATATTAAACCCAATAGAAATGGCAATGCCCAGCGAAACAGTAGTAGTAGATCGAATATCAAAAATCGAAGAATATGTTGAGCTTTTTGCCAAAGCTTTTCCAGAGGAAAAAACTCCTATAACCTACAGAAACATAGAAAAAGCCATTGGTGCTTTTGAACGAAAGCTAATCACTCCTTCTAAGTTTGACAAATATATGGCTGGCGATGGTTCTGCATTAAATAAATATGAAAAGAAAGGCATGGAAACTTTTATAAGTGTTGGTTGTATTACCTGTCATACAGGAGCACTACTAGGAGGTAATATGTATCAAAAATTTGGGCTTACTGTAAATTATTGGGACTACACAAACAGTGAAAAAATAGATAACGGTAGATTTGATCTCACCAAAAATGAAACCGATAAATATGTCTTTAAGGTTCCTTCGTTACTTAATATTGAAAAAACAGCACCTTACTTTCATGATGGCAGTGTTAAAGATCTTAAAAAAGCCATTTCAATTATGGGAGAAACTCAGTTAAATCAAAAATTAAATCCACAGCAAATTAACGAGATTCATTTATTTTTAGAAACCTTAACAGGAGAGGTTCCGCAGGAAGCTTTAGAATAAAACTGATATATCATATGTATCTAAACTTATTATGAGTAACAATAAGCACAAATAGCTCATACACTTCGTAGAATAAGTCTAAATAAAGACTCCTATCCTACTAGGGTGAGGCTTTTTTATGCATTATATGTACCTTTGAATAAACTAAACACATCATTATGTACGAAGCTATTCAAATCGTCCATTCGTATTGGGCTTACCTTGTTGTTCTTATCGTTACACTAGCAACTATTAATGCCCTTGCTGGGTTTTTTGCCAAAAGAGAATATGCTCCTAAAGACTTTAGAGTCTCTCTATTTGCACTTATTGTTACTCATATTCAGCTTTTAATAGGTATTATTATTTTCTTTGTATCTCCTCTGGTCGTTTGGTTCTCAGGAACTCACAAAATGGGAGAAATTATGAAAGATGCTACGTTACGATTGTATAATGTAGAGCATCCTACAGTGATGATCCTAACCATTGTTTTTATTACAATGGGATATTCTAAACATAAAAAGAAACTTACTTCTACACCTAAATTTAAAACATTGGCTATTTTCTATACCATTGCCTGGATTCTTATGCTATCGAGAATACCTTGGGCACAATGGTTTTAGGATCGTAAAGTATTTTAGTTATAATACTAGATTAGACTCATAAAATCTATGATGCTTGTCATTCTGGTTTGCACTAGAATGGCAAGTTTAATTCGTATAAAAGCAAAATCGTCTTTTATATAATCTCTATACTCCATAAACTGTTAAAACCAGTTTTCTCGGGCCTCCGTAATCTCTATGCTCACAGAGATAAATACCTTGCCATGTTCCTAGATTTAATTCTCCCTTAGTAACAGGAACCAAAACAGAAGTACCCATCAATGAAGCTTTAATATGAGCAGGCATATCATCAGGACCCTCATAGGTATGTATATAATAAGAAGCATTTTCTGGAACCATAACATTCATATGACTTTCAAAATCCTGTCGTACCGTGGGGTCTGCATTCTCATTTATAGTAAGACTAGCAGATGTATGCTTAATAAACACCTGTAACTGACCTATCTGTATTTCTTTTATTTCATTTATTTCGGCAAGAATTTTAGGCGTAATCAAGTGAAATCCTCTGGGATATGACGGTAATTGTATCTCTTTTTGAAAAAATCTCATGGTATTATCCCGGTACAACTCGGGGTTCCTTTAATTAATATTCAATCTGTTTTGAAAGGTATTATCAAACCGATCAAAGCTCTTTATTTACCAGCAATTTAATACAAATTTTACAGTTATAATACCTTGTATTTACCCTAACTCTAATACCTTTACAATTTAAAATTATAAATTACTATGGATCTATCACAAATCAAAATGGTTGCTACAGATATGGATGGCACACTTCTTAATACTAATGGTGAAGTTAGCCGTCGTTTTTTTGAACTTTTTGAAGAGCTAAATAACCTGGGTGTAACCTTTGTTGCTGCTAGTGGAAGACAATACTATAGTATTATTGACAAACTAAAACCAATTAAAGATGATATCTATGTCATTGCCGAAAACGGAGCTTTGACTATGCAACAAGACAAAGAACTCCAGACTACAGAAATCGATCGCGAAACGTATCTGGAATTACTTGATATCTCTAAAACATTACAAGGTTCTCAGGTAATAGTTTGTGGAAGAAAACGAGGGTATATTGAAGATTACGGGCAAGATTTTATCGATATGTTTAATGAATATTATTATCGATATGAAATTGTAGAAAATCTTGCAGAAGTAATCGATGATCAATATCTCAAAATTGCGATTTGTAATCAAAAAGGAGCAGAAGAATACCTCTATCCTGCTTTAAAACATCTAGAGAACAAATTGAAAGTCAAAGTATCTGGAGAAATCTGGCTAGACCTTTCTCATAACCTTGCCAATAAAGGCCATGCACTACAACAATTGCAAAAAAACAATAATATATTACCAGAAGAGACTATGGTTTTTGGAGATTACAACAATGACCTCGAAATGATGACCAGAGCAACGTATAGCTTTGCTATGGAAAATGCCCATCCAAACGTAAAAGCAATTGCCAATTACTCAACAAAAAGTAATAATGATAATGGTGTAGAATATATGCTACACAAGATGATTGAAGCTAAAAAAGCTAGTTAAAATTAGCTATTTTATGTCTTGCTGCGAGATTTCAATCTCAAGCGTAGCTCTTTCTCCTGTCGCCTGCCAAAAGTTAAAGAAAAAACTACCCCAATCAGGAGTTCCTTTTTTAGTAAAATTATCTAAATCTTTATTGATAGATGTAACCTTTTCATCATCTAATTTCGAAGTAGAAATAACCACTGTAATTCCTTTAAAGCTTTTTTGAGAATTCTCTTCAGAAGGTACACGAGCTCCATTTTTTGTAATTAAATCTGCCGCTGTAAAAGTTGTGACTTTATCTGCCGTAAACTTACCTCCGGCTGCAACTGCCTGCGGGTTTTCTGCTACCTGAACCGATTTAAGTTCACTTTCTTTTATTAGTCCCATAAGGTACAATTCTAAATTACCATACGCAAGCGTGTTTCCTCCATTGGCAAAAGTGCCAAACCCATCTTCACCATCTATCTTTCCTTGATAATTACCACCTCCTAAATCAATAAGCTCATCAAAACCACCAAGTTGCCCTCCTACACTAGAATACCCCCAGTGACCACCAACTGTGGTTGGGATAAAATCATAATTTGCCCAATAATGCATGATTTCATGTAAAAAAGGGCCATTTTTAATATATTCTGCTCTAGGCATGTGAATAACACTCTTTAACACACCTTTAGAACCATATGCCGCGGTATTATCATAAATAGATGACCCTACACCCTGAACATCGTTTTTAACTTTCTGATTTACTCCATAATACAAACCATTAGGTTGTTCGGTTTCAACAGAGAGTATAAAAATAAAATCAAAATTGTCATTTAAATACTCATATACCTTTTTAGACACCATAGCAAAATCACCATTCCCGGCAATAAACTTATTGTAATCTGCTTCCGATAAAACATAGTTTATAAGCTTACTGTCTTTACCTAAAATAAAATCTTCTGCAAAAACAGTCTGTTCTCCCGAGGGATCCGGGTCAACTCCAGTATCAGTAGTATTTGTAGTATCATCATCTTTGCTACAAGAAAGAAAACAAAAAACAAAGAAAGCTATAAAAGATAAGACCTTTAGACTCTGCTTTAATTGGGGCTTTAGCATGGGTATATATTCTTAGATTATAAAAAAACAACGCTATAATAAGCACTTTATTTGAATTGCACAACAAATAAATTAAACCTATCATAAGGAACTAATAATCAAATCTCTAATCATTTAATTTTAATACCGCCATAAATGCTTCCTGAGGAATCTCTACATTACCTACCTGGCGCATTCGTTTCTTTCCTTTTTTCTGCTTTTCTAATAATTTACGTTTACGAGAAATATCACCACCATAACATTTGGCTGTTACATCTTTACGAAGAGCTTTTACGGTTTCACGAGCAATAAATTTTGCTCCAATTGCTGCCTGTATTGGGATATCAAATTGTTGGCGAGGGATCAGTTCTTTTAATTTCTCACAGATCTTCTTACCTATATTATAAGCATTATCTTTATGTAATAATGCCGATAATGCATCTACAATATTTCCATTAAGTAAAACATCTACTTTTACCAGCTTAGAAGAGCGCATACCAATAGGTGTATAATCAAAAGATGCATATCCTTTTGATACTGTTTTTAAGCGATCATAAAAATCAAATACGATCTCTGCCAATGGCATATCAAAGGTAAGCTCTACTCGCTCTGTAGTCAAATAGGTTTGGTTTGTTATTTCTCCTCGTTTCTCGATACATAAAGACATTACGGATCCTACAAAATCAGATTTGGTAATAATAGAAGCTTTGATATACGGTTCTTCTACTCTGTTCATAGAAGAGGGATCCGGTAAATCAGATGGATTATTTACAATTATAATATCATCAGGATTTTTATTGGTAAACGCATGATACGACACATTGGGTACTGTAGTGATAACGGTCATGTTAAATTCACGCTCCAATCGTTCCTGAATAATCTCCATATGTAACATCCCCAGGAATCCACATCTAAAACCAAAACCTAGTGCTGCCGAACTCTCTGGTACAAACACCAAAGAAGCATCATTAAGTTGTAATTTTTCCATAGAATTACGAAGCTCTTCATAATCTTCTGTATCTACAGGATAAATCCCAGCAAATACCATAGGTTTTACATCCTCAAAACCTTCAATGGCATTTTGTGTAGGTGTTTTGGCATCTGTAATAGTATCTCCTACTTTTACTTCGCGTGCATCTTTAATACCTGTAATAAGATATCCTACATCTCCTGTTTTGATTACCTGTTTAGGTTCCTGATTTAATTTCAATGTTCCTACCTCATCAGCAGAATAGTTTTTCCCGGTAGCCACAAACTTAATCTGTTGCCCTTTTTTAATTTCACCATTAACTACCTTAAAATATGTTTCTACACCTCTAAACGAGTTATAAACCGAATCAAAAATCAGAGCCTGCAAAGGTTCTTCAGGATTTCCTTCTGGTGGAGGAACACGTTCTATAATGGCAGTAAGAATTTCTTCTATACCTATCCCTGTTTTAGCACTTGCAGGAATTACTTCTTCGGCATCACATCCCAAAAGATCTACAATATCATCGGTCACTTCTTCTGGATTAGCACTTGGTAAGTCTACTTTATTGAGTACCGGAATAATTTCCAGATCATTTTCGAGAGCCAGATATAAATTAGAAATTGTCTGCGCCTGTATACTTTGTGCTGCATCTACAATTAGTAGTGCTCCTTCACAGGCTGCAATAGAACGAGAAACTTCATAAGAAAAATCAACATGACCAGGAGTATCAATAAGATTAAGGATATACTCCTCTCCTTTGTGTTTATATTCCATCTGGATCGCATGACTCTTGATCGTAATCCCACGTTCACGCTCCAAATCCATACTATCAAGTAATTGTGCTTGCGCTTCACGAGCGGTTACTGATCCGGTAAAGTCCAATAATCGATCTGCCAGTGTACTCTTACCGTGATCAATATGTGCAATAATGCAAAAATTTCTAATATTTTTCATGTAGTCTCTCTCTTGTATACCATCAAATCAAACATAATCATTTATAAAGGTATATCAATCATTTTTAAATACCCATTATGGGTTCCATTCTTCTTTTTCAATACGTTTTGGGGCGTGACCCGTCATTACATTATGGGTCGGACTATTCGCGCTACACGGTAGCTCGCTTCTATCCCTCACGCAATTTTCATGCTCTTAATGACTTGCAAATATAATTGATTTTAGAAGCTTTATACTATCTCTCCCAGTATTTTTAGATTTCGTTCATTTCAAAAAAAATTAGACCTCACAGGTCATAGAGATCTGCGAGGTATTAAAGAATTTGTATTTTTGCCAAAAAAAAGATTCGCCGTGGCCAAGATAGGAGATATAGATGTAGGAGAATTCCCATTATTATTAGCCCCAATGGAAGATGTAAGTGATCCTCCTTTTCGTGCATTGTGCAAAGAGCAAGGTGCCGATGTAGTGTATACAGAATTTATTTCTAGTGAAGGGCTAATTCG
The DNA here is from genome assembly GCF_943422735.1 of Aquimarina sp. EL_43. NCBI lineage: Bacteria > Pseudomonadati > Bacteroidota > Flavobacteriia > Flavobacteriales > Flavobacteriaceae > Aquimarina > Aquimarina sp. EL_43. Next base: position 1,414,182 of record NZ_CALSBR010000001.1, read on the forward strand.
TGACGCTGCCAAAAGTGTTATGAAGCTTGATATTTATGAAAAAGAACGTCCGGTTGGTATTCAGATTTTTGGAGCCAACCTGGATTCTATGCTTAAATCTGTTGAGATTGTAGAAGCATCGGGCCCTGATATTATTGATATTAATTTTGGGTGCCCTGTAAAAAAAGTAGTAAGCAAAGGTGCCGGAGCAGGGATTCTTAAAGATATTGATCTTATGGTTTCTCTTACCGAAGCTATGGTTAAACACACCAAATTACCCGTTACTATAAAGACACGATTGGGTTGGGACCATAACTCTATTAGAATTGTAGAAGTTGCAGAACGGCTACAGGATGTAGGAGCCAAAGCTATTTCTATTCATGGTCGTACCCGGGCACAGATGTATAAAGGTAATGCAGATTGGAAACCCATTGCCGAAGTAAAAAACAACCCGAGAATGCACATTCCTGTATTTGGTAATGGCGATGTAGATACTCCCGAGCGTGCTATGGAAATGAGAGATCAATACGGTCTTGATGGTGCTATGATTGGTCGTGCCAGTATTGGTTACCCCTGGTTTTTTGCAGCAGTAAAACACTTCTTTAAAACCGGCGAGCATTTACCACCACCAACCATAGAAGAACGAGTAAATGCAGCTCGCAGACACTTACAAATGGCAATCGATTGGAAAGGCGAAAAATTAGGTGTTTTTGAAACCCGCAGACATTACACTAATTATTTTAAAGGAATACCTCATTTTAAAGAATACCGAACCAAAATGGTAACCAGTGATCTCTCCCAGGATGTATTTGCTGCTTTTGATGAAGTGCAATCAACATTTTCTGGATTTGAATTCGTATGATTTTTTTGTTACTCCGAACTTAATTTATGAAATATTTTAGTTTACTTGTATAGTATAGTTATTCAGAAAAATACAACCGTATTACTTTAAACCCAAGAAGAGTCAACTCACTAACTTCTGATTAATTCTACTAGAAGCCAATAAAGAAGCTATAAAACCAATAATAGTAATCGTAAAAAACACTACAACAAAGCTAATTAGAGTAATACGAGTCGGATACGGTAATGAGGGCGTAATCATTAATAATCCAAATTGCTGTTGTAATATGATAACAATGAACCCTAATAATAAGCCTAATACCGTGCCTAAAACAGTCATAAGCGAACCTTGAAACAGAAATATTTTTCTAATACTCGGTAGAGAAGCCCCTACATTATAGAGTGTTTTTACATTGCTTTTCTTATCGATAATCATCATAATAATTGCTCCGGCAACATTAAACAAAGCAATAATAGCAATTAACGTGATCACCAGGTAGGAGACTAAATTCTCGGTATTTAACATTTTATACAATGTATCATTAAGCTGCATCCTGTTTTTTACAATCACATTATGATCAAAAATCTGTTGTAATCCTTTTATCACCACTTCTTCATTAGCTTGTGGTAATAGTTTAAGCTCTATATGAGTCACTTTATCTTCTGGTAATTTCAACAATTTGCGTACTAATCCTGTAGTTGCAAAAATGTATTTTTTATCAAGTTCTTCATTTACGCTATACACCCCAATATTTACAGCTTTCTCTGATCTAAATGCTTTTGAAGGATCACTGGGAATACCTTTACCTGGCTTTGGCACATAAATACTAAGCAGATTTGTATAGGCTTGCTCTACTCCCATATTAAGTTCTCTGCTAATTCCATTACCCGCAACGATCTGGAAATCATTATCGGTTAACCAATCTCCAAATACCAGTATACTATCGGTATGAATAACATTGTGATAATTAGCATCTACCCCTTTGATATAGGACATCTTTTGTTTACCCACAAACTCTAAGAAAACACGTTCTTCTACTATTTCAGAAAAATGAGCAACTCCTTCAAGTTTAGCTAGCTTTTCTTTTTGAGTATCGGTGAATGTAAATGTCTTTCCGCTTGACGGAAAAATCTTAAGATCGGGATCAAAATATGAAGAAAATTGAAGGCTAAAATCCTTAAGCCCCGCAAATCCTGATAACACAAGAAATAATGCCATTGCTCCTATAACCACGCCAGTTGCAGCAATAATTGTAATAATATTAATGGCGTTGCTACTACCAGGAGAAAACAAGTATCGCTTTGCGATGTAGTATGAAAAATTCAAATCCTTATGATGAGCATTAGATGTGTATGAAATTTTAATTCTGCAATAAAGATAAGAGAAAAGAAAATTCTATTTCTTCTACTTTCTATGATTTTTCTATTTGTAAGGACCGCTAAAGATTACTTCTTTTTACGTTTTTCGAGAAGTTCGGGATTATTTATAGGATCTTCTTTACCCTTTACAGCTTCTTCTATATTAGAAATATACTCAAGAGAATCATCAATAAAATAGGATAACTCTGGCATACGGCGTAACTGATTTTTGGTGCGCTGCGCTACCTGATGTTTTATTTGTGATTTTACCTGGTTTACTTCTTTTAATACTCTTTCTCCTTCCTGATGCGGGAAGACGCTCATATATACTTTTGCAATAGAAAGATCTGTAGTTACGCTTACTTTGGTAACGGAAACCAAAATCCCCTGTACTCCCGCTTCACGTAATGCAAGTTGTATCACATCGGCTACATCGCGTTGTAATACTCCTCCAATTTTTTTCTGTCTGTTTGTTTCCATGGTGCAAAAGTACAATTTATATGTATTTTTGCGACATAGTGATAAAAGTATATTATGAACCACATCAATAAAATAGAACACCTGGGTATTGCAGTCAAAGATATTGAGCAAGCAAATACATTATACGAGAAACTTTTGGGAGTTGCTCCTTATAAGCAAGAGGCCGTAGAAAGCGAAGCTGTAATCACTTCTTTTTTTAAGGTTGGAGATAGTAAAATAGAATTACTGGCCAGTACCCGAGAGGATGGACCCATCGGAAAATTTATTGCCAAAAAAGGAGAAGGTATTCATCACATCGCTTTTGATGTCGATAATATCGAATTAGAACTGGATCGATTAGAAAAAGAAGGGTTTCAATTAATCAATAAGGTACCTAAACCTGGCGCTGATAATAAATTAGTTGCTTTTTTACATCCTAAAAGTACAAATGGGGTCTTAATAGAGTTATGCCAGGAAAAACCTATTGATCAGGTTATTACAAAATAAATTTTATCGTTTTTATAGCTCTTTTTTCCTTTTTTAAAGAAGAATCAAAGCCTTTATACGGCTTAAGAATAAAAGACAATTAAAATAATAGAAAAAAATGTTGGCGCGTTTATATCAAATCCTTAAATTTGCCCTCCGTTTTAGGTCCCATAGCTCAGCTGGTTAGAGCACCTGACTCATAATCAGGGGGTCCTTGGTTCGAGCCCAAGTGGGACCACCTAGTTAAAAAGCTGTTTCTTGTATTAGAAACAGCTTTTTTTGTTCACTCAAGATACTACATCGTTATTTTAATCCAATTTCGATATCAAAATCACATTACACTAATTTCATCTCCCACAGCAATAGTATAATCTTTGCTATCAATAAGCTTAAGATATCTTCCAAACCAGATTTTTCGCTCTGATAATCGATATTGTGATAAGGTTTTTAAAGGTTCTTCACCTTTTTCTCCCGTTTCTTGATTTACCGTTGTTACTGTACACCGAGCACATGATTTGGTGATTTCGAAAGTAGTCTCGTTAATTTTAATCTTTTTCCATTGATCTTCAATAAACGGGCTTCCTCCTGTAAAAACAATATTGGGTCTAAATCTGTTCATTTTAATAGGAGAAGGCAACTTACTATTTAAATCATCCAAAGAACTATCTCCTATAATCAAGTACTGAGCACCATCCTGAAAAAGAATTCGTGCCTCATTATTTTGCTTAACCCATCTTTTTTCGGTACTCGATTGCCGAACCAGGTATACTTGTTTTCCTAAAAGGTCCGAAAACCATTCATTCACCACCTGTTCTTCTTTTATAGCCTCTACTTTTTCTTTAAAAACAGAAACCAAAATTGGTTCTTTTAACGTTGGATTCTCTAGCTTAATCTCAATAGTGCTTTCTTTATAGGTAACCAATAATGAATCCTGTGATAATGCTACCTGAAACAATGCCAATTTAGGTTCTTCTCGTTGGGTAATATGTTTTCCGTTTTTATCGGCCAGCATCCAATACCGGTCATACTCAAAACCTGTTTCGGATAAAGTAGCACTTTGTAATTCAATTCTGCCCAGTGATTTAACCGGGTACACATATAATTCTGAGATTTTTAGCATCTTTTTGCTTTTAATATTTGTTGTCTATCGATTTAGAAACAGTATTATTTTGTAAAGTTCAGCTTTTCTTTTTAGTAAACCCAAATAATAACAGGCCAATAATTACCACACCTCCTCCTATTAGTTGCTCGGCATACAAAGTTTCCCCAAAAGGAAATGCAAGTAACACCGTAAAAAACGGAATAAGATTCATAAACAAAGTCGAGGTTGTTGCTCCCAATTTAACGACACAGAAATAAAATGCAGTATATGCGATTCCGGTTCCTAGTATCCCCATAAATAAGATACTACTCCAAAAAGATATATCGGCAGGAACATCGGTTGTTATAAATTCTGGTAGTGAAAAAACCGCAAACAAAACAAAGGCCATGAGCGAAGTAATCGTGGTCATCACAACAGCATCTACATGAGGAAGGTATTTACTTACAATGACCTGAGAAAGCGAAAATACAATAGCCATACCCATGATATAAACATCTCCAATTTCGAACTGCAATTCTGCCAGCTTCCCAAAATCTCCTTTTACCAAAATAATGGCCACTCCAAAAAAGCTAATCGCAATAGCAATCCATTGTATTAATTTCACTTTTTTTCTTTGCAATAAAAAAGTGAAAACAGCAGTAATTGCCGGGCTAGTTGCAATAATAAGAGATCCATTTACAGCACTGGTAGTTTTTAGGCCTAGATTAAAAAAGTATATGGTTAAAAAGATTCCGAAAAAGGAAGTAAGAAACATATACCACCATTCTTTTGCAGAAAATCTGAGTTTGAATAATGAATTACCAAACCTTATATACACAAGAAGAAATAACGAGAGAACTCCAAAGAAAAATCGCAAAGCAGCCACACTTACAGGAGAATAAAACTCTAAAGTTATTTTTACCACATGAAAATTAGCTGCCCAAAAAAGCATGGTTAGTATTAAAAACAGAAACGTAATTATTTTAGTCATTATAGATATATATTATTTATGGTTCGGTTCATTAAGAAGTTTTTTAATCTGAAATCATCCTTTATTTTAAAAAACAAACGTTTCAAAATGTTGCACTTCTTCTTCAAATTCAAGAAGAAAATCCTTATCTCTATCATAATATTTCGCTTTGGCATAGTTTTCTCCAGCGAAAGTTTTAATACTCTCATAATCTTTCCATTTGGTCACTGTCCATAAATGGCAGATATCATCTTCAAATCTTCTTAAAATTTCTACACCTAGTATTCCATCAACAGATTTATAATCTGCAACACCACTTTCTATTAAGTATCGCAAATATTCCTCGGCATCTTCGGCATTAATTTTCCCATGCCATTTTCTTGTAACTATACTCGATTTACAATTCATACTACTAAAATTAATTACACTGGTGCAAATATAAGATAATATTTTTACTACCAAAACTTGTTTTACTGGTTATAATTATTTTACTTTGCACCATGAATAATGTAGAACATATACAAAACAGCCTTTTAGACGGAGGAAATCTATCTCTCAATTTTATCAATACGATTAAAGACAGACTGGTTGCAGATCCTATAGACTACCTTACCGGGAAAGAGGAATGGATTACCTGGTTAAAACACGTTGATATTTTAGAAAATGAAACATCAAACTTTGATGAAGCTAGTTTTAATCTAAAGGAAGTTATAAGGAAAAGAGAATTTTTGCATCGTGTATTTCAAGGACTTGTTTTTCAAAGAGAAATCAAAGAAAAAGACCTTAAATGTTTTGACACACTTTTACAAAAAATCAGAAGATCCACTAAAATTTTTGTAGTAGACAATAAGCCTCAAGAACACTTGGAGATAGACCCAAATGATCTAAATAGCTATATCTTAAAAATTGGAAAAGCAGCTCACGAACTATTGATGTCTGAAGAAATAGACCGAGTAAAAGAGTGTGGCAATTGCGGATGGATTTACTTTGATTCTAGTAAAAACAGATGTAGAAAATGGTGCAATATGGATACTTGTGGTAACGAGGTAAAAGCCAGAAAGTATTATGAAAGTAAAAAAAATAAAGTATAAAACCATATAAAAATGAAAAACAGAAAAAATGTTTCATCTGGTAGCCCATGGGAAGATATCGTAGGGTATTCTAGAGCCGTAAAAGTAGGGAATATCATCGAGGTTTCTGGTACTACTGCTACCGGTAAAGATGGTAATATTATCGGTATAGACAATCCTTATCTTCAGACCAAAACAATTATAGAAACTGCTAAAAATGTTCTAGAAGAGATGGGGTATAGCTTAGACAATGTTATACGAACAAGAATTTATACTACAGATATATCTCAATGGGAAGCTATAGGAAAAGCACATGGAGAATATTTTGGCACCATAAAACCCACTACCGCAATGGTAGAAATAGCCAAACTAATTAATCCTGATATGCTAGTAGAAATAGAATTTACTGCTATAGTGGATTAATTATAGGAAAATGAATTAAAAATTATTACTAATCTTTAAATACTTATAGTTATGAATTGTAATGTAGAATGTTTACCAAATGATTGTTCAGAAGTAAGAGAAAGGAGTACTATCAAAATTTCTACTCAATCTATTACTGATTGGTTAAAAACCTTTAGTATCCCGGGAGCCGAAGATGCCTCGAGGTTTAAATAACATCTATTTCAATAATCTGTATGATATGAAATAGACCACACAAATCATCTTAATTTATAAAAAAAGAGATCAAATAGATGGTCAAAAATTAGAGATCATGAATCTGCCGAGTCATTATATTTTAGAGATCCTGATAAAAAATTTAACTGAAACAAGTATTTATGAAAGATAAAATCTACAGCTCAAAAACTCTATTATACAGGTCAGAAATGATGGCAGCATACAAGAAAGAGATCTCACTACCATATCTGTCGGATTTTGATATAGTATTAACTTCAGATCAAGCCTATCAGATTCAGAAACATTTGGTGCAGGAAGCATCAGAAAATGATGCTATTATTGCTTACGAAGCAGGTATGACTTCTAAAGGTTCTCAGAAAAAATTTGGTGCAACTCAACCACTTGCGGCAGCACGATTTGCTTCTGGACTTTATTTCGACACTACAGAAATTAAACTCTCTGAATTTCAAAATCCAATTCTCGAAACAGAAATCGGTTACCGAATGAAATCAGCAATCACAAAAAAAGTAACCTTAGGTAGCGTAAAAGAATTGGTAAAAGAAATTATACCTATGATCGAAATCCCGGATATTAAACATCCAGATATGTCCAGGTTAACTCAGAAAGATATGATAGCTACCAATGGTGCTGGTGCAGTAATTATCCAAGGCAAACCAATGAATCCCAATGTAGATATTAATGAAGAAATCATAACCCTAGCATTGGGTGAAGAAGAAATTAGCAGAGGAAAAGGAAGTGACGCTATGGGAGATCAATGGACATCATTAGTATGGTTAATCAATAAGACCTTGGATCAAGGATACCCAATTACTTCAGAACATACCCTTATGACTGGTACAGTTGGACAAATAGTACCACTAACCAAAGGTTCTTATACTGCTTTATACGGATCTCTGGGAATGATCAAGTTTATAGTAGTCTAGACTAAAGAATTTCTAACACATAAAAAATGAACTGGGAAAAGTATCGTCAGGAATTTCCTGCATTAAACACCTATACATATCTAAATACTGCGGGAGGATGTCCTTTGGCAACATCGGTAAAAAATGCTGGTATTCAGTTTTATAAAGACATGGAAAAGTATGGGGATACTCCTTGGGACAAATGGATGGTTAAGATAGAGGAAACGCGTCAAAAATTAGCTCTGTCTATAAATGCAGATGTAGATGAAGTTGCATTTCTTTCGACAGCTACACAGGCCGCTAATTTGGTTTCCCGAATGCTTCCAAAAGGAGGAGTACTTATGTTACATAAAGAGTTTCCATCTACTAGTTTACCCTGGCTACACCAAAACTATCCGGTAACTTTTGTTGACTTCCCAAATGATCAGGATGAATTATATACCAATTTAAAAAAAGCAATACAACCAGATACTCATTATCTAGTTACAAGCCACACCCATTACATGACTGGTTTTAGGCATGACCTAAAAGAACTTTCGGCATTTTGCAGAGAGTATAATCTAAAACTTATACTAGACGCCACACAATCTTTTGGCTCTACACCTATTGATGTAAAAAGCGATTGTATTGATATTCTATGGTTTAGCGGATACAAATATGCACTTGCAGGATATGGAATTGCCGCTTTATATATCAATCGATCTTTTCTAAACAACATGGAAATTTCAGAGGTTGGTTGGCATAATATAGAAGATCATGGAGAGATGTGGTATGATCGTATAGCCATAAAAAAGGGAGCAGCTGCACTAGAAACAGGGCACCCACCTTTTGCCGGAATCTTTGCCCTAAATCAAGGTCTTAATATTCTAACTGAAATATCTACAGAAGCTATTCATAAGCGTTTAACAGAACTTACTGATTATTTGGTATCCTGTTTGGTTAAAAACGAAATGGAAATAACCTCACCAACATCAGAAAAATATCGATCTCCAATTGTTATAATAAAAGTAAAAGATGCCAATCAAATTGAAAAGAAGCTTATACAGCATAATATATTTGTAGGAAAACACAGCAACCGATTAAGAGTTTCTTTGAATTTCTATACTACTCAAAAAGACATTGATCACTTTATAGCGATTTTAAAAAAAATAAGAGCATGAAAAAATTCACTGTATATCAAATAGATGCTTTCACCAAAGAAAAATTTAAAGGAAATCCTGCAGGAGTTGTAATTAACGCAACAGGATTAGATGATACTCAAATGCTGGCCATCGCACGAGAATTAAACAACTCTGAAACAGCATTTATTTTTCCTTCTGATAGCAAAGACAATGATGGTGTTATACGATATTTTACACCTACAGTAGAGGTTCCTATTTGTGGTCATGCAACTATTGCTGCTATGTATGCCAAAGCCATATCCGAAAATCTTAATTCTTGCGTATTAAGGATGAAAACCAAAGTAGGTGTTTTACCATTTACTATCTATAAAAAAAATGATGATTATAAAATAGAAATGACACAGGGCCCTATCAGTTTTGAGCCACCTTTTAGTAAAGAAATTCAACATCAAATTATAGCTGCACTTGGACTAAAAAGTACCGATATAGATGAAAAATGTCCTATTCAAATTGCTTCTACAGGGCATTCTAAAGTAATGATAGGCATCAAAAACAATAAAACACTTAATGCCCTTAAGCCCAATAATAGTAGACTTAGTGAACTCAGTAAAATAATTGGATGTAATGGGTATTATGTTTTTACGTTTGATTCTACCGATAAGGATTGTTTGATCGATGGGCGCATGTTTGCTCCGGCTATAGGCATAAATGAAGACCCCGTTACTGGTAATGCTAATGGTCCTTTAGGCGCTTATTTGATTCATCATGAATTGGTTTCATATAATGGTAAAGAATTTACTTTTAAAATCAAACAAGGTGAAAAAATGAAGCGTACAGGTTATATGAATGTTCATGTGACCTGTGCACATAATCAACCAAAACAAGTACAAATTACAGGCAATGCAGTAGTTGTATTTAAAACCACAATAACCATATGAAAACAACAAAAATTCAAAAAATAGCGGCTTTCTCTTATAACAATACAGGAGGAAATCCTGCAGGTGTTGTAATAACAGATAAAATGCCGAAAGAAGAAGAAATGTTTAGCATCGCTAAAGAAGTGGGATTCTCTGAAACTGCTTTTTTACATCCCAAAGATGACGGGTGGCGTATTCGGTATTTTTCTCCTGAAATAGAAGTTGATTTTTGTGGTCATGCTACCATTGCCACAGGAGCAGGTTTGGGGCAAAGTCATGGAGAAGGAACATACAAACTGTTTTTAAACAATGGAGAAATTAGTGTTGCCGTTAAAAAAACTACAGGAAATGATTTTAAAGTAACATTGCAATCGCCCGAAACTTGGTCAAAACCAGCACCGCAATCGGTTATAGATGATGTTCTTAGTTTATTCAACCTTCCTGTTACGGCACTTCATACAGATTTCCCGATTCGATATGCTTTTGCAGGAGCCAAACACCTTATTCTTGTTGTAAACGATCGAAAAACAATAGCCGATATGAAGTATGAATTCGAAAAGACCAAAACTCTTATGCTTAAAGAAGGCCTGGTCACTATAAGTTTACTATGGTTAGACACCAATAATGTATTTCATTCCAGAAACGCATTTGCTTCAGGAGGAGTATATGAAGATCCTGCTACGGGAGCTGCCGCTGCCGCCCTAGCTGGCTATTTGCGTGATATACATTGGAAAGGAAATAATAAATTCGAAATCATCCAGGGAGAAGATATGGGATCTCCATCACGACTAATGGTAGAATATACTTCCGTTATCGGATCTAGTATAAAAATATCAGGAAGTACCCGGAATATTTAGATAGAATTTTGAACAACCGGCTCAAATAAAAAACATGAAGACAAATGAAGCAGTACACATACCCAAAAGTAATGGACACTATGCTATGTGGGTAGAACATAAAGGGACTCTTTATTTAAGCGGACAATTACCGATACATCCAATTACCAAAGAAGTTCCTGTAGGTATTGAAGCACAAACAAAATTGCTCCTACAGAATATAGAACTCACGCTAAAAGAAGCTGGAAGCAGTAAAAATCATATCATTAGAAATGAGATTTTTATTAATGATGTTGCCCATTGGGTAACAGTAGACAAAGTATATGCTGATTTTTTTGGAGATCACAAACCCGCTCGAGCAGTGGTTGGCAATACCGAATTACATCTCGGTTGCCTCATTGAAATCGTAACAACAGCAGCAATAATCGAATAATTAATACTAAAAAAATGAATTCATCTATATTAAAAAAATACGCAGATCTATTGGTACATTACTCCCTTGATATACAACCAGGAGATAAATTATTTATTCAAACTACAACACTTGCAGAACCATTAGTGCGAGAAGTTTTTAGAACTGCTATCAAAGCCGGAGCACATGTAGAATACCAATTGGAATTTAGTGAAGCTCATAAAATTAAAATTGATAATTCTGAAGAAAAGCAATTAAATCAACCTCCTGTATTGTATGCGCATGCGATGGAGCATTTTGATGCTTATCTTAAAATTATGGCTCCCCATAATCTTATCGAAAATCAAAATATAGATGCTCAAAAACAACGAAAGCATAAAGAGACTTTAAAACCAATAACAGAACATTATTATAAAAGAACCGCCAATGGCAGCTTAAAACGAACTTTGTGCTTATATCCAACACAAGCGGGTGCACAAATGGCAGGCATGTCACTAGAAGAATATTCACATTTTGTCTTTAATGCTTGCCATCTATTTGATGAAGACCCTAAAACATCCTGGCTGCACATACGAAAAGAACAACAAAATATTGTTGATTATTTAAACAAGGTAGATAAGATACAGTATATCACCAAAGGAACCAACATACAGTTTAGTGTTAAAGGACGAAAATGGATAAACTCTGATGGACGAACAAATATGCCCAGCGGAGAAGTATTTACCGGACCAATTGAGGATAGCGTGAACGGAACAGTATATTTTAGTTTACCTTCTGTCTTTGAAGGTCATATTGTAAAAGGAATTACACTAACGGTTAATGATGGTAAAATTATAGATTGGAAAGCAGAAGAAGGACAAGAATTATTAGACGACATATTTAAAGTTCCGGGAGCTAATTATTTTGGAGAAGTCGCTATCGGGACCAATTACAATATACAGCAAGCTACAAAAAACATCTTATTTGATGAAAAAATAGGAGGCACTATACATATGGCGGTAGGACAATCGTATTTTCAAACCGGTGCCAAAAACAAATCTATTATTCATTGGGATATGATTACAGATATGACACAAGGAGGCAAGATATTGGCAGATGGAAAATTAATCTATGAAAATGGAAAATTTCTTATATAATGCACAAACGATTGGCAAAATTAATCTTAAGTAATTTTTATTAATATTATATTCAATAAATTCTCTGGGATGAGCCGATTATAATCAAATCTAAACATCATGTAAAAAGGGATATTTAACTTATATTGTTTCGGGTGAATGTTTCAAAAACAGGAAATTAAACATTTTTTTTTGAGGAAAACCCATAATCAGGCACTTCAATTAATATATACTATAGCACTTTTTTATTCACGTTTTAGAAGAAATAAAACTATACCAACTTAATATCCTCTTTAAATAACATATGAATATATTCGGCATGCACTTCTGCATGGTGTTGATTTTCTAGGCAATGAAATAGTAGATGAATCAATCCATAATCACCCAAACTATCCCTATACTCATATCTGGCCTTATTTTTTACCCATAAAATAAAACAACATAAATGACCTATCTCCCCCAACTTTTGAGGATCTTTTAAGCATTCTCTAAATTCGTCTAATGTCATATGAGCATATTCATCATACTTTTTTTTGCAAAAGTCATAATCAAAAGTATGCTTATACGATTGTAATTTTCGGTTTTGTATTTCGTAGTTAATACCACTCATAACATAAGAGTAATTTACATCAGGTTAAGTATTCATATCCTCATAAATATACGATTTGAAGTTATCTCTGTTTTTACAAAACGCATGCCAGGACTTTAAAAAATTAACCCAAAAAGCTTAAGTAAATCTTAAAATTTTAATTAATAGTTTATATTTTTATTTTTTGGAATAATTCCAATACAAAAATACAAAATTTGGAATGATTCCAATAAAGATATTTCGTTTTTGTGCCTTAATTTTTCAACTTATTACTAGAAAAAGCAAAAACACAAAGGAGACAAACCAAGGTATAACTTATTGTTTTACAGGTTTTTAAAACCAAACACTCATAGATTTTGTTAATAAAACCTGATAAGTTTATTTTAAAAAATCAAACATGTCTATTAAATTTACTCTTGAATTTGATACGATATGGTATGTTTTTTGGGGAAAGAACTACTATAACGAAAAATTGGGAAAATAAATCAAATCTAGAATTATGCAGTATAAAGTAATTGATGCAAAAAGCCAGTATTTTGGCAAAGTATTGGATTTCGAATCCTGCTCCACTTTAAGCGATCTGGGAGGAGTACTCTTAAAGATCGAAAGAAACAGGGTTTCACTTTTTAAATTTAACGAAGTAGAACTGGTATAATTGCCATTCTACTTCTTTATATTTTCCTTACTTATTTTTACTACATCCTTAAGATGTTTATAAGTTAAGCTATCTTAGTTCTGTAATTCGTTTTACATATTTACCAATTACATCAAACTCGAGGTTAACAACACTTCCTTCTTTAAAAGTGTTAAAGTTTGTATGCTCATAAGTATATGGAATAATAGCAACACTAAATTCGTTCTTTTTAGAATTAACTACAGTCAAACTAACTCCATTAACCGTTACCGATCCTTTTTCTATAGTGATATTATTTAGTGAAGGATCATAATCAAAAGTAAAATACCAACTTCCATCAGCCTCTGTGATTGCTGTGCAAATTGCAGTTTGATCTACATGTCCTTGTACAATATGCCCATCTAACCTATCACCTAATTTCATTCCTCTTTCCAGGTTTACTATGTCATCAACCACAAGGGTATTAAGATTAGTCTTATCCAGCGTTTCTTTGATCGCCGTAACTGTATACATATCTTCATTAATAGATACCACCGTCAAACAAACCCCGTTATGCGCTATACTTTGATCGATTTTCAATTCTGAAGTAAAATTCGCGCGTATAGTAATATCCAGATTTTCTTTATTAGTTTGTAAAGAAGTAACAATTCCTAATTCTTCGATGATTCCTGTAAACATAAATGCGAATTATTTAATTAAATTTGTGACCTTGAAGTTTGAAGTCTGATTTTAGATTTCAAAAATACTGATAAAGTAGTTTATATAATGAAGAAAGAAGAAAAAATAAGATTAGGGATTTCTATTGGTGATCTTAACGGAATAGGAAGTGAAGTTATCCTTAAAACTTTTGAAGATTCGCGAATGTTAGATTTTTGTACTCCGGTAATTTTTGCTTCGGTAAAAATTCTTTCTTTCTTAAAAAAACAATATAAAAGCAACATAAACCTTCATGGTATAGATAAGACATCTCAGATTCTGGATGGTAAAATAAATGTTCTTAATGTTTGGAAAGAAGCCGTTAGTCTTAATTTTGGAAAAGAAGATGAAAAAGTAGGAAGCTATGCGATCAAATCACTTAAATCTGCAACCGAAGCTTTAAAAAACAATCAAATTGATGTACTGGTTACCGCACCTATTAATAAACATAGTATTCAATCTAACGAATTTAAATTCCCAGGACATACCGATTATCTGGATCAGGAGTTAGAAGGAAATAGTCTTATGTTTATGATCACCGATGATTTAAAAGTTGGATTACTTACCGATCATGTTGCTGTTAAGGATATAGCCGATACCATTACACCAGAATTGATTGAACAAAAAATAGATACTATTCATCATGCGCTTAAACAAGATTTTGGTATCTCAAAACCAAAAATTGCAGTACTAGGAATTAATCCACATAGTGGAGACAACGGTGTAATTGGTAAAGAAGATGAAGATGTATTAAAGCCAACAATCCAAAAAATTAATGAATCTGGTAAATTAGTATACGGTCCCTACGCAGCAGATAGTTTTTTTGGTTCTAATAATTATAAAGCCTTTGATGCAATTGTAGCTTCATATCATGATCAGGGATTAATTCCTTTTAAAACACTCTCTTTTGGCAAAGGAGTAAATTATACGGCAGGCCTACATAAAGTTCGTACTTCTCCAGATCATGGTACTGCTTTTGAAATTGCAGGAAAAAACCTAGCCGATAATAGTTCATTTAAAGAAGCTGTTTTTGCGGCATTAAAAATTTTTAAAAATAGAAATGAATATAATGAATTAACTCAAAACCCTCTAAAAAAACAACCTCGTAAACCGCAAAATAAGTTATGAGAGGTTAGGAATTAGGTGTAAAAACGATCCTCAAACCTATTACCTTGATCCTTAAACCTAATTAATCACTAACAATCTGATATAATTTTGTTTACAAAAATACTTTCATAACGAATTTTTATTATCTTTGCACCCGCCTTTATCAAATTGATAGGCACTTGAAACTGATGATGAAATGATACAACTTAAAGAGTATACTATTCCTTTCGTTGGACTGAAGCAAGGATTACACCAGTTTGAGTATCAAATTGACAATACGTTCTTTGAACATTTTGAGTATGATGAGTTTAATTCATCTGCAGTAAAAGTTGATATGGAGTTTAATAAAAAAACAACTTTATTAGAACTTCAATTTAAAGCAACCGGAACTGTAAATGTAAATTGTGATCTCACCAATGAACCTTTTGACTTACCTATTAAAAATGAATTCTTTTTGGTAGTAAAGTTTGGAGATGAATATAATGATGAAAATGAAGAGCTTCTTATTCTTCCTCATGGAGAATATGAAGTTAATGTTCAGCAATATATTTATGAGCTTATTGTTTTGGCTATGCCATCTAAAAGAGTTCATCCAGGTGTTGAGAACGGAACATTACAATCAGACATACTTGAAAAACTAGAAGAATTAAGTCCGAAAGAAAAAACAATAGTGAACAACAATGAGGAAACAGATCCTCGCTGGGATAAATTAAAAAACTTATTAAACGATAAACAATAGCTAAGCAATGGCACATCCTAAGAGAAAAATATCGAAAACAAGAAGAGATAAAAGAAGAACGCATTATAAAGCTTCTGTACCACAAATAGCTACTGATCCAACTACTGGAGAGGCGCATTTATATCACAGAGCACACTGGCATGAAGGTAAATTATACTATCGTGGTCAGATTGTTATCGACAATACTGAAGAAGAAGTAGCGTAAGGATACTGTTAAAATTTTAATGAGAGCTCTCACAAATGTGAGAGTTTTTTTGTTTTTAGTTGAATATGTGTCAAAATCCCGTTATTTTGCGCCATATTTGTGTATAATTTAGTAATTTCGACAACTTTTTGAACGCATTTTTATGCTATAGTTTGTGAAACTAAAACTAAGATATGAGTAAAATCACAGCCGCTATCACCGCTGTAGGTGCATACGTGCCAGACTATGTGTTAACTAATGATATATTAGCAACAATGGTCGAAACTAACGACGAATGGATAACCAGTCGTACAGGTATCAAAGAACGCAGGATACTAAAAGATAAAGATAAGGGAACATCTTTCTTAGGTATAAAAGCGGCAGAAGATCTAATCGCTAAAAAAAATCTCGACCCTAAAGAGATTGATATGGTGATTTTTGCAACTGCAACTCCAGATCTTCCAGTTGCTGCAACCGCAGCATACACAGCTTCGAAGATAGGGGCCGTTAATGCTTTTTCCTACGATTTACAGGCAGCTTGTTCCAGTTTTTTATATGGAATGTCTACTGCTGCCAGTTATATAGAATCAGGAAGATATAAAAAAGTGTTAGTAATAGGAGCAGATAAAATGTCCTCTATTATTGATTATACCGATCGTACCACTTGCATCATTTTTGGTGATGGTGGTGGTGCAGCTCTTTTTGAACCCAATTATGAAGGTTTAGGACTTCAAGACGAATACCTACGTACCGATGGTATCGGAAGAGAGTTCTTAAAAATTGAAGCCGGAGGATCTATTCTACCTCCATCAGAACAAACTGTAGCCAAAAGGCAGCACTTTGTTCAACAAGACGGAAAAACTGTATTTAAATATGCAGTTTCTAATATGGCAGATGCCAGTTCTAAGATTATGGAACGTAATAGTTTAACAGGACAGGATGTAAACTGGCTTATTGCACATCAAGCCAATAAACGTATCATCGACGCTACAGCCAAAAGAATGGAGCTAGATGAAAGTAAAGTTCTTATGAATATCCAACGATATGGTAATACAACCTCAGCCACCTTACCATTATTGTTACACGATTACGAGAAACAACTCAAAAAAGGAGACAACATAGTATTTGCCTCATTCGGTGGAGGCTTTACTTGGGGATCCATTTATCTTAAATGGGCCTATAATTCCTAAACAACTAAAACACACAATACCCACATTATGGATTTAAAAGAAATTCAGAATTTAATTAAATTCGTAGCCAAATCAGGAGCTAGCGAAGTAAAGTTAGAAATGGATGACATTAAAATCACCATTAAAACAGCATCAGAAGATGGTAAAGAAACCACAATTGTACAACAACTACCAGCAACTCCTCAAGTGGTAGCTCCCGTACAACCAACACCTCCTGCAATTACACCTGCAGCAGTTGTAGAAGAAAAAAGTGCTTCTGACGATAATTCAAAATACATAACCATCAAATCACCTATAATAGGTACTTTATACAGAAAACCATCACCAGACAAACCTACATTTGTAGAAGTTGGTGATTCTATAAAAGAAGGAGATGTACTTTGTATTATTGAAGCGATGAAACTCTTTAATGAGATCGAAAGTGAAGTCTCTGGTAAAATTGTAAAAGTATTAGTTGATGACTCTTCTCCAGTAGAATTTGATCAGCCACTATTCTTAGTAGACCCATCATAATTAAACTCATAATTTCAAACCTTTAAATTTCAAATCAAATATCAAGAATTGAAATTTATTGTTTTGAATATTGTAATTTCTAAGAAGTTATGTTTAAAAAAATTCTAATTGCAAATAGAGGTGAGATTGCATTGCGTGTAATCAGAACCTGCAAAGAAATGGGGATAAAATCTGTTGCGGTATACTCTACAGCAGATGCAGAAAGTTTACATGTACGTTTCGCAGATGAAGCCGTTTGTATCGGACCTGCACCCAGTAATGAATCTTACCTTAAAATGTCTAATATTATTGCTGCTGCAGAAATCACAAATGCAGATGCAATACATCCAGGCTATGGTTTCCTTTCAGAAAACGCTAAGTTCTCTAAAATTTGTGAAGAGCACGAAATAAAATTTATTGGTGCCAGTGCCGAAATGATTGATAAGATGGGTGATAAAGCTTCTGCAAAAGCAACTATGAAAGCAGCAGGAGTGCCTACAATCCCTGGTAGTGAAGGTATTTTGGATTCTTTTGAAGAAACCGAAAAGCTTGCCGATGAAATGGGATACCCTGTAATGCTAAAAGCTACGGCTGGTGGTGGTGGAAAAGGTATGCGCGCTGTATGGGCAAAAGAAGACTTGAGAAAATCATGGGATAGTGCCCGCCAGGAAGCAGCAGCCTCATTTGGTAATGACGGTATGTATATGGAGAAACTCATCGAAGAACCACGCCATATAGAAATTCAGATTGTAGGAGATAGCAACGGAAGAGCTTGTCATTTATCTGAAAGAGATTGCTCGGTACAACGTAGACACCAAAAGCTTACAGAAGAAACTCCTTCGCCATTCATGACAGATGAGTTGCGTAAAAAAATGGGAGAAGCTGCAGTAAAAGCTTCAGAATATATCAAATATGAAGGTGCAGGAACAGTAGAGTTTTTGGTTGACAAACACCGTAATTTCTACTTTATGGAAATGAATACTCGTATCCAGGTAGAACACCCTATCACAGAGCAAGTAGTTGACTATGATTTGATTAGAGAACAAATTCTTGTTGCTGCGGGAGTACCAATTTCAGGTAAAAATTATTTCCCACAATTACATTCTATAGAATGTAGAATCAATGCCGAAGATCCATATAAAGATTTTCGACCTTCACCTGGTAAAATTACCAATTTGCATATACCAGGAGGTCATGGTGTACGAATAGATACTCATGTATATAGTGGATACATTATTCCGCCTAATTACGACTCCATGATTGCCAAATTAATAACCACTGCACAAACACGTGAAGAGGCGATTAATAAAATGAAGAGAGCATTAGATGAATTCGTAGTAGAAGGTATAAAAACTACCGTTCCCTTTCATAGACAACTTATGGATGATCCAGATTATATCTCTGGAAATTATACCACTAAGTTTATGGAAGATTTTGAAATGGAAGACCCAACTGAATAACAACCAATTAAGCCTCAGCAATGAGGCTTTTTTTATGCTTTTTACTTCCCTATCAAAATTGCATCTTCGAATAGGCTATATTCTTAATCCTCTTTTAAGAAAGCTGTTTTAAAAATGTATTTTCTGCTATAGTAACTATACAAGAAATCATAAAATCTCTTTAGGAACAACTATATTTGTTTTCTAACATATAATACCTGTTGTACTTTGAATTTTAGTTATTGGGAGCATAAAACTTGGTTATCTAATATCGATTTTACTGTTATCGGAAGTGGAATTGTAGGACTTACTTGTGCATTAAGATTACAAAACAATTTTCCGAAAGCTAAAATTCTTATTCTGGAGCGTGGTATATTACCAAACGGAGCTAGTACCAAGAATGCAGGTTTTGCTTGTTTTGGAAGTCTTTCAGAAATTCTAGACGACTTAAATTCGCATAGCGAAGAAGAAGTATTACAACTTGTCAAAAAAAGACACAATGGACTTCAGTTATTAAGAAAACACTTAGGAGACCAGACCATCGGCTATTTTCAAAATGGCGGTTATGAACTTTTTACCAAAAATGACCAAGCTCTATATGAAGACTGTTTTTCAAAAAGAGAGCAAATAAATACGTTATTAAAACCAATTTTTGAAGATGATGTTTTTAGTACAAGTTCTAATATTTTCAATTTTGAGAATATCCAGCCTCAATACATCGTTAATCAATTTGAAGGTCAAATCGATACCGGAAAAATGATGGAAGCATTACTAAAAAAGGTTCGAAATTCTGGTATTAAGATTCTAAATAATTGTACAGTCGAAGCTATTGATGATGACCATACTTCTGTAAAAATAAAAACCAATCGGTTTACGTTTTCTACACACAAAGTATTGATCGCTACAAATGGTTTTGCTTCTCAATTAGGAATTCGGGAAGTAAAACCCGCCCGTGCTCAGGTTTTGATTACCCAACCCATAGATAATTTACATATTAAAGGAACGTTTCATCTAGATAAAGGATATTATTATTTTAGAAATATTGATAACAGAATCCTATTTGGCGGAGGCCGAAATTTAGATTTTAAAGCTGAAGAAACTACAGATTTGGCTCAAACTGAATTGGTACAACAAAAATTAGAAGAAATTTTACGGGATGTCATTTTACCCGATATTAATTTTGAAATCAATCATCGCTGGAGCGGAATTATGGGAGTAGGAAATCAAAAACAATCTATCGTTAAACAATTATCTCAAAACGTATTTTGTGGTGTACGACAAGGCGGAATGGGCGTTGCTATAGGAAGTCTGGTAGGTACAGAATTAGCTGATCTTTTATAAGTCATTCCTGGTGTTATGAAATGAGTTTTAACAATTAATGTTGACACCAAACAAAATCTTCAATGGTGAATTCTATCTGACAACTAAAAAAACAATAAAAAAGAACAGATGAAAAAATACCTTCATTTTATACTTAAAAGCAGTATCACATTTATCATACTAAGTGTGTTGTGGGTATGTATGTATATATGGGTTAATGTTCCTGTCACCCCGTTAATGGGAATTCGAAAGTTACAATCCAAAAATGAGTATACAATTCGACATCAATGGGTACCGTTATCCAAGATTTCTAACGCTTTACAACTTGCTGTAATTTGTAGCGAAGACCAACGATTTATCGATCATCATGGTTTTGATAAAGAAGCTATCGAAAAAGCAATGGCAGCCTATAAATCTGGGAAACGATTGCGAGGTGCAAGTACGATTTCTCAACAAACCGCCAAAAATGTTTTTTTATGGCCACATCGCAGCTGGGTACGAAAAGGGTTCGAAACTTATTTTACATTTTTGATAGAGACTTTCTGGAGTAAAGAACGTATTCTAGAAATTTACCTAAATAGTATAGAAATGGGAGATGGGATCTACGGGGCCGAAGCTGCTGCCCAGTTTTGGTTTAATACCTCTGCCGCTGCTCTTAATACAGACCAGGCCGCAGCTATCGCAGCAATACTTCCTAATCCCATACGCTTTTTGGCAAATCCGCCTTCGGCATACACCAAAAAAAGAAAAAAATGGATTATGATACAAATGCGTAATTACGGTACTTTAGTATTTGATAAGAAATAGAGAAATATGAATCCACAGAAAACCAAAGAAGAAATACTAAATCAATGCCAAAATTATGTAGATCAAAGACTACAAAGAATTCAAAATACTATTGCTGGTATTCAAGAATCTTTAACTTCTGAAACCAAAAGTACTGCTGGAGATAAACACGAAACTGGGCGAGCTATGTTACAATTAGAGCGTGAAAAAGCAGGAAAACAATTAGCCGAAGTACAGAAACTGCAGGAAATCTTGGCAAAGATTAATATTTCTCCTTCAGAACATATTCACCTTGGTAGTCTGGTGATTACCTCACAAGGTCATTACTTTATTAGTATCTCTGTCGGTAAACTCTCTATAGGAAATAAATCCTATTTTGCCATAGCTGCTAATTCTCCTATTGGTAAATTACTATTAGGAAAAACCATCGGTGATCGTTTTAGCTTTAATGAAAATGAAATTGTAATCAAACAAGTTTCTTAACTAATACCTTTTGAACATGATGGTATTTTGTATGACTATTTAGTTTTTTAAAAATTCTTGAAAACTGTAATATTTAATTGCTTCTTGTTTTAATGGGTTTCGACTCCAATCTTCCCATTTATTTATATATGGATCATAACCACATTTTAAAGGTTTGGAATATAGATCTTCTGGATTATCTACATATGCTCTGCAATCAGTACAAACCCTACGATACTCACAATCTTTACAAGTGTCTATCAAATCCTTATGTATATTCCAGCTTTTTTGAAAATTTAATGATTTTGCAATCGTTTCTATATCATGCGTTTTAATATTTCCAAAAACATTTGACATAGAAGGGCAATTTTTGATATTTCCATTACTATCAATACTTAATTTTTTATTCAAACATGAATTAAATTTAAGGGATTCTGTAAAAACAGGTATTTTAATTGAAAATAATTTAGGATCAATAATCCCACAATGATCTTGATGATCTATAACACGAGAAATCATCTGGATTTTAGGATTATCAGTCTTTATTGTGGCGTTTTTTTCTTTGACAGAATGTACTATAAAAAGAACGATCCTAGGGTATTTAATTGACAATCTCTCGATCTCTTTAGTATCTAATTCACTAGTGAAGGGTAAAAAAACAGTTATGCTTCTAATCACAGATTTAGCACAATGCCCTGCAAAAAATGCCAGTTTATCCAAATCTATTGTCTTATAAAATCGGATTTCTACAAATTTGCATAATAAATTGGTTAGAGCAGTAGTTATTTTTTGTAAATCATCATTATTCAACTGCTCCATTTCTATAATAGCATTATTGATATGTTCTGGTGATTTCCATTGTAGATTCAAATCAGGAAATCTATCTGGTTCATCTGTCCAAAAACCAAGCTCATTTTTTTCAAGATATTCTAAATATTCCTGTACAGTCTCCCGATCTTCCTGCGAGAATTTTTTAATATCTTCTGGGGTATCACTATTCTTAGTTTTTTCAAGAAATTCTGCCAAGGGGAGTGGAATAGAATACACTTTACCTCGATGAAGATCACAAATCGTTGCCGAAGAAGCCCCTTTAACAATGATGCAATTAGCAAATAACTTAAAACTTTTTTTGTTCATCAAATGTTAATAGTTTTGAAATAGGTTTTAAAGGCAACGTGCATTCTACTGTTTCAGAATGATATGCTGAGATATGATCAAAATACGAAACTTTTACTTCTTCAGGGTTTTTAGAAACCTGCAACTCTTTTATCTTGTGATTTCTAAAGAAAAAAGGAAGGTTGTCCATCTTATCTTTAAAAAAAATCTCTTTTTTATCTGTCATGTTGTATTAATGTGTTTGCGATTACGTCTTCCAGATAGTAATTACAAGGTTTTGATGTAAAGCCAAATTGTCCTGTAGGGTTTACCTCTAAGAACACGTATTTCTTATCAGGTGTTTTTATTAAATCGATTGAACCAGTATTTAGCTTCAACTCGGTCATAAATTTTATTATTTTTTCCTCTATCTCCTTTGGTAATAAATAAGGAACTCTTCTGTTTGGTCTTTCGTCATTATAATTTCTAAAATCAGTTTTGGTTTGCAAGTCTAATTGAGAAAACATAGCCATAGTATAAAACTTACCTTCTAAATAAAAAACTCTAAGCTCGATATCTTTTTCTACATATCCTTGAAAAAAAGATGGAAAAAAAATGGATGGTAATTCTTGTAACTGTTCAGGATTTACTTTTTCTGTTAGAAAATCAATTACACAATCTTTTTCTTGAAAAGAGATACCCTCATATAGTGGTTTTGCTATTATTTCTTTATGTTTTTCAACAAAAGACAGTAATTCTTTCTTTGAGTTTGTAAGTAAAGAATCGGGAATCTCTAATCCTATTTTTTTTGCCAAACGAAGATTCGCAAACTTATCTACTTTTATAGCCTCAGGACTAGGAAGTTGATACGAATTTTTAAAATTATAAAAAATCTGTGTATTGATTTTTCCTATTTCTTGACTAAGACACCATCGTAATTCAATAAGACTAATATTAGTGCAATTAATATCTTCAAATATTGAAGAAAACTGAGTTTTATGTTTTAAAAAACTTCGAAACCATACACTTTTATATGTATTTGTTTTATTTGAAGAATTAATCTGGGAATTACCCAACTGCATAGACCAATCATTACCTGAATCATAAAAGTTTTCTCCTGAAAAAAATTCAAATTGGGCATTATTATAAAGCAACCAATCAATTACTTCTTCATAGCTTTCGTTTTCTTCTTTGTAATTTTTACAAATTAATATCATATATAGTTGTAGTACTATAAAATTTCGGATTGTAAAACTCCCTCCTTTTATTTAAGTTGTAACTTTTCTAGCAACTGTTCTACATTTTCTTCATAGCTAATTGCATGTGGGTGACTTTCCCCATATTTCATAATATGCATCTTATTAAGTAAAAAAGAAAAACGTTCACTATTTATAAAGCCATCATTATAAGCCTTATATAGGTAGGGAAACAATTCTAATTGTTTATCAAAAGATTGGTGTAAACAAATAAGTCGAATTGCTGAAATTGAATTATCATGCTTAGGTTTAAATATTGGGTATCTATGAATTTCCAGATACTTTTTTATTTTTTTAAAATTGATAGCATCTGTATATATACATCTTTCTACAAATTCCTGATATTGTTGAGATTGTGTATTATAATTATTCCTCTTCAAAATCTCATGCTCTCTATCAGAATTTCTTACATCTTGATCTTTATCGTGTAAATCAATAAGAAACTGTTCTTTCTTTTCTTGAGTATCTAATGATAGAATTAAAGAATCTAAATCTTCTATTTCGGGTTTATTAACCTTTAACCTCGGCTCTTTATTACAGGATAGCGTTGTTATAATTACAAGTACGATAAATATATTAATCTTTGATAACATAAAAACAAGGGTCATTTTTTTGAATATTTATTTCTCATAATAGTATAAAGACTAAGAACTAAATATCTCAAAAAATTCAGCTCTTAGTACTTTATTATTTATTAACAACAATTATCATCTTCCCAATCACCATATTCGCGACGATTAAACAACCAGTCTCCCGCTGAACTTTTCCAATGACTTGTTTCTCTACCACACCCAGCTTTAACAGTTAAAGCACTGTTATCTTCAATAACATGTACATCTAAATCTTTAAGTTTTTTCATTTATGAAAATTTTAATTAGTATTACCTACTCTATCAAGGCTTTTCGGTTTCCGCCATAAAATATAAGTCAATAGTATTGCATCGCTTTAAAAAAGCTTAACTAAAAAAATTATGTTTATGTAAGAAAATTCAATAGAATAGGGTAGGAATAATTCTATCGTCTTAAAATCAATACTAATATATAAAAAAAAAATTATCACCTCATAATAACTTTTAAGATAATTTAATTCTTTTTGCAATGGGTATATAAAAAGAATATACATATCTGTTGTGCATTTCGAGTTAAAACAGTTTTCAAAATGTCTTATTCGAGTGATTTTTTGATAAAAAAATTGTACTTCGACTTCGCTCTGTAGGGCTATCGAGAACCTTTTAAAAGTTAAAATTCTTATTCTCGATACAAATTTTACTCATTTCAATCGTAAAATTTACTCGAATTGACAGAATTTTATCTAAATACACAACGGGTATACATTTAAATTTTCAACCGCATATAGCATACAAAAATGATTTTAAGTAAATTGCCAGTTCATAAATCATCTTTTTACCATGAAGAAATTTTTTGTGCTTACCCTAATAGGGGTATTGCTCTTTTCGTGTAAACCATACGAGAATACCAAAATCAGAAAAAACCAAATTACTTACGAAGATTTTAGATCTGATCAAAGATTATATCCTACAGATGATGGTTTACTAAAATATATAGATAAAGGAAAAGGGCCAGCAATTGTATTATTACATGGTGTACCTACCTCGGGATGGTTATATCGTAAAATGATCGATCCTTTGGTTGCAAATGGATTTAGAGTGATTGTACCCGATATGTTGGGGTATGGTTCTAGTGATTCTCCCGAAGGTTTTGAAATCTACAATGCAGAAAATCATGCCAAACGCTTGTTAGAGCTTATGCAAGCATTAGGGATCGATACCTGGTCTCATGTAATGCATGATGCTGGTGGACTATGGACCTGGGAGCTTATGAAACAAGCGCCCGATAAAATTGAAAAACTTATTGTATTAAATACCATTATTTATGACGATGGATTTTACCCTCCTGTACGTATGAAACCAGGAGGTCTTGCCAAGACAGCAATGTGGGGCTATAGAAATGGTGTTACAACCAATACTTTGCTTAAAAGCCTATTTAACCAAGGATTGAAAGAAAACGTCTTAAATTCTCTTGATGTAGAAGGATACAAAACTCCTTTATTAGAAGGTAAAACACATGCTATGTATTATTTCTATAGCCAGACCTGTAATGAATTACCAGACTACTCAGAGGTTTTCGAAAATGTAAATATGCCTGTTACGGTTATATGGGGCATACATGATACAATGTTACAATGGCCTCCGCAACAAGTGCGTGCAGCTAATGCACTAAAGGTTAAAAATGAAGACATTCATTTTATAGATGAGAAACATTTTTTACAAGAAACAAAAGCAAAAGAAATCACATATAAAATTGTTGAGTTTTTGTATAAAAAAGAGTAAAACCATTTCTCACATGAAATAGATTTTCTAATACATAAATCCAAGTAATTACTTTAAGGTTCAATTAAGAGATAGATTCCTTACCCAGTCTTTTAATTCTACTCTAAAAATAGTACCCTTGATTAGTTCCTGAATTTGATGAACCTCTTCTCTACTTACTGCTAAATCAATCTTATCAGAAGGTGTTCTCAATAATAATGATCTACACTGTTGCGAATTTTTGCATTGTCTACAGCATTGAGATTCTATAGTGGTAGTACAAGAATTTGAAAAATCCTTTAATTCATTTAACGTAAGTAAAAATCCAATATCTCTAAATACCAACTGAACTCTAGGCATTGAAATATGCTTTTCTTGTTTCCAAAAGAAAGAAATACCTAATTCGTTACTGTATATTTTATCTATAGCGTTCATCCTGAATACATATTTGAATCAAAAATAATAACTATTTATAATAAATCTAAATAAAAATAAGTTAATTTATATCTTTCAATTTTAATTGAAGCGATACTTCTCCATT
Source organism: Aquimarina sp. EL_43 (assembly GCF_943422735.1). Taxonomy (NCBI): domain Bacteria; kingdom Pseudomonadati; phylum Bacteroidota; class Flavobacteriia; order Flavobacteriales; family Flavobacteriaceae; genus Aquimarina; species Aquimarina sp. EL_43. The sequence goes on from NZ_CALSBR010000001.1 coordinate 1,441,227, forward strand.
CCATTCGTTTTCATCGATAGTATACGCAGCTTTAAAATATTGCCCTTCGGTTATCAAATTGTATTTAGAACCAAGATTAAAGCCAATAGCACCTATAGCAACTCCATTTTTTTGCGCTCTACATTTTAAATGTTTCTCATCGGCTCCTACGCATTTTCCGTATCCGGTATCATTTAATCCTTCTGTCATAAAAACCGGAGCCATATTTCCTGGGCCATATGGAGCGAATTGTTTTAAAATACGATAGAATTTAGGGGTGATTTGATCTAATTCTAGAGAGGCATCAATAGATATTTCGGGGATAAGCATTTTTTTATCGATAGTAGCAGATACTACTTCTTCAAACTTTTGCTTAAACGGCAGGTATTGCTCTTCTTCTAATGTTAACCCTGCAGCATATTTATGGCCTCCAAACTGTTCTATATACTCTGAACAGGCTTCTAATGCATTATACACATCAAACCCTTTTACAGATCGTGCAGAAGCTGCTAATTTCGAGCCACTTTTTGTAAAAACCAAAGTCGGGCGATAATACGTTTCTGTTAATCGTGATGCGACAATACCTATTACTCCTTTATGCCAATTTTCTTCATACACCACTGTGGTATATCTATCCTCTTCTTTATTCTGAAGTATCTGTCCCAATGCTTCCTGGGTTATGTTTTTATCTGCCTCTTTTCTATTGCTGTTATAAAGTTCTATTTCTGCCGCATATTGCAGTGCAATATCAAGATTTTCTTCTGTTAACAAATTAACCGCATGTAATCCATGTTTCATTCTTCCGGCTGCATTAATCCTTGGTGCAATGATAAATACCAGATCTGTTATCGTTAAAGTTTCCTTTTTTACTTCAGACAACATTGCTCTAAACCCAATTCTGGGATTTGCATTAATAACCTGTAAGCCAAAATATGCCAATACACGATTCTCACCTGTTATTGGTACAATATCTGCACCAATTGCCGTAGCCACCAGGTCTAAATATGGCAATAAATCCTCTATAGTTTGATTTTGATGAACGGCCAATCCCTGGATCAATTTAAATCCTACTCCACAACCGCATAATTCTTTATATGGGTACTCACAATCTTTACGTTTTGGATCCAAAACCGCAACTGCATCAGGAATCTTATCTCCCGGTCTATGGTGATCACAAATAATAAAATCGATTCCTTTTTCTTTGGCATATGCAATTTTCTCTATAGCTTTAATTCCACAATCTAAAGCAACAATAAGAGAAATATCATTGTCATGAGCATAATCAATTCCCATATACGATATCCCATATCCTTCATTATATCGATCAGGAATATAGGTAGCAATTTGATGAGATAACGTTTTTAAATAAGAGGAGAGTAACGCCACAGATGTGGTACCATCTACATCATAATCCCCGTATACCATTATGTTTTCGCCATCAGTAATTGCTTTTAGGATTCTGGCAGTTGCCTTATCCATATCTTTCATCAAAAAAGGATCATGTATATCATCTAAAGACGGTCTAAAAAACTTTTTGGCCTGATCAAAAGTTGTTATCCCTCTTTGCACTAATAACGAAGCAATTATTGTATCTACATTAAGAGTTTTTGCCAAATTTTCTGTTGCTGAAATATCAGGCTTTGGTTGTAGTGTCCATCTCATTCGTGTGGTAAATTCCTATATTAAAAAATCCAAAGTACAAAAAACATCCTGACCTCTCTTGATTTGACATTAGTTTTGTATTTTGCTTTGCTAAAAATTATACGTTTAAACTAAAAAAATACATACTATGGCATTAGTCACTCCATTATCGGCTGATCATGATCCGGAAACCAGAGAATTAGCAGAATTCTTTAATGAAACTTTAGGATTTTGTCCTAATTCTGTACTTACCATGCAAAGAAGGCCTGCTATTTCTAAAGCATTTATTAATCTTAATAAAGCCGTAATGGCAAATGAAGGTCGAGTAACCTCTGCATTAAAACGTATGATTGCCTGGGTAAGTAGTAATGCTACAGGGTGTAGATATTGCCAGGCACATGCTATTCGTGCAGCCGAAAGATATGGTGCAGAACAAGAGCAATTAGATAATATATGGGAGTATAAAACACATCCCGCTTTTAGTGATGCAGAACGTGCAGCACTTGATTTTTCTCTTGCTGCATCGGTAGTCCCAAATGCTGTAGACGATACTATCAAAGAAGAATTGTATAAATACTGGAATGAAGGAGAAATTGTAGAAATGTTAGGAGTAATTTCTTTATTTGGGTATCTAAATCGCTGGAATGATTCTATGGGTACAATGGTAGAGGAAGGAGCTATTGAATCTGGTGAAAAATACCTAGGAAAACACGGTTGGGAGAAAGGAAAGCATATTTAATATTTTCTAGAGCTAGAGATTATAATAGAATATTTCGTACTATAAAACCTGTCAGGATTTTAAAACCCTGACAGGTTTATTTTTACTTTCCAAAATGATCTAAACAGAAATGATTTTCTCTTTAACTGCTTTAATAACTAAACCGGCCGTATTTTTCACACCTAATTTACCCATTAAATTTTTGCGATGCCCTTCAATTGTTCTTACGCTTAGAAAAAGTTGTTCTGCAATTTCTGCAGTTGTAAACTCTTGAGTAATCCCTTCTAACACTTCTAGTTCTCTAGAAGTAAGATGATAATCTTTTCGTATCGCAGGAGGTTTTGAGGTTTTATGTTTCAACCCTTTTAATAACGCTTCTGATACAAAGGAATTAAAATAAAATCCATTTTCGTATGTAGATCGTATTGCTATTTCTAACTCATGCTGGGTAGTATCTTTTAATAGATATCCATTCGCTCCCGCTTCCATCAAATAAGAGATCATTCTTTCTTCTGTATGCATTGTTAGAATAATAATTTTTAGATCGGGATACAATTCTTGTAATTTTAGAGTTGTATCTACACCGTTCATATCTCCCATCTCTAAATCCAAAAGGATTACATCCGGAACCACATTATTCAACTGTGCTAATAGGTCTTTACCACTCACCGCTTCTAATACCAAAGAAATATTGGTCATTCTTTTTAACAGTGATTTTATACCTTCACGAAATAAGTTATGATCATCAATCAGTCCTAGTTTTATAGTCTCCATGATTAATTGTGATTAAAATTGTTAATGCTTCTTTTTATCTAGGGGTTTTTTTACTGTTTTTATGGTCAAACTCGTATTACAATTTTCACTTTCATACCAGAGCTCTTTTTAAAAAAATGTATCTTTCCAGAAAGTACCGACAATCTACTTTCTATGTTTTTGAGTCCTAGCCCTTTTTTATGCAAAAGGTTTTTTTGTTTCAAACCCTTCCCATCATCTTCATAGAGTATAATTAACGAATTTCCTTCATTTTTTAACTCAACATATATTGCAGAAGCTTCTGCATGTTTAAGTGTATTCGTAATTAATTCCTGAATAATTCTATACAGGTTAAGTTCTTTTGATTTGGCAATCGTTTTTATAGTATTATTCTTAAAATGCACTTTAATCTTTCCCGAGTCATTTATGGTTTGCACCAAACTTTGTGTTGCCTCTACCAGCCCTAACTTTTCCAGAACCACTGGTCTTAGGTCTTGAGAAATGCTACGTACACTTTGTATCATATCATCAAAAAAAGAGCTCATTTTTTCGGCAATCCCTTTAAGCTCTTCCGGAGGCAATTCTGGTGTAATTTGCCCAAAATACAATTTGGTTGTAGTTAGCATGGCTCCCACATCATCATGCAATTCTTTGGCAATCCTACTCCGTTCTTCTTCCTGACTAATAATCGAGGTTTTTAGTAATTCTTTCTGATAATCAGACTCTATTTTTTGATGTTTCTCTTGTTGTGCCAACAACCTGCGCTGATAAAGAATAAAAAATATAATTACCGATAACGATAGTAAAAAAATCACCACCATACCAATGATTATAACCTTTAACGCAACAGCTTCTTCGGGTTCACCCATAAAATAAATAGTATAAAAAACAGTAAAGAGTTACATCAAATACAATAGTTATACTTCTTGCTTTTTATTAGTAACATGCCATATTCTATAGCTCTTTACTTTTTAATTAATTATCTTTTCCAGACTAGTCTATTATCAGTGGGGGTATAAGATTTTGAATGCTCATAAATAAACGGCCCTATTTTAGTCTAATTCTAATAAAAACCAAACATCATGACTTCTGGGTCTACTTTTTTCCAATTAAGTATTGGTTTTTTGTTCTCTATTATCTGGAGGTGCTTCTTCTTGTCTAGCAATAAATGAATTCGATGAGGTTAAAAATAATAAACGAATTGTTTTCATGTTTTTAGGTTTTAAAAGTTTACATAAATATAGCTCAAAAAAACAGTAAAACCAGCACTTAAGACCAAAATCATTCGATCAAAAAATCATTATTTTCATTAATCTCTTTTTGGGGTTTTACCCATATAGCCACCGTATAAAAAATAGTTAATACAATATTTATCACAGCATGTAGTCCCCAAAGAATATGACTAGCTTCAGTAACTCCTTTAAATAAGGTATTATTCATAAAAAACAAGATTAAACTACTGGAAAAATAAATCAAGAACCCTGAATTGATCCAAAACATAGGATTCGTTTCCAGGGTACTATATTTTACTTCTTTAAGTAATGCATAAAAATAACTTAGAGACAAAAAGATAATTATCGCTCCCATAAGTGTTGTTGCATTAGAATTAAAAGTTAATAAATCTTGAAAGAATACAATATTTACAATAGCAAATACAACAAAACCAATACTTAAACTAGTAAAGAAATATTTTGAAAATGTTTGTGATAACGCTCTCCTATAAATATTAACAATCAATAAAAAATGAATTACCGTAAAAAAATGATATACTGGTAAATTATTTATTTTTTTGTACCAAAGTATATTCGATATAGATTCTACTATTAATACTATTATTAATAAGTACAGTAATTTTTTCTGTACAATATTTAGTGATTTAAATTTATATCCCGATAATATTAAAGGGACAATCACTATAAAAGATGAAATATTACCCAAAATATCAAAAAGCTCTTCACTCATTAGTCTCTAATTAAGTAAATCATTCTCCTGTACAGGTAGGTGGACAAGGTTTAGAATATTCAATAAACACTTCATTATCTCCATATTCGATAATCCCGGCTCGTTGCATCATGTTTTCTACTGGTTCTTTGGGTGTGATCCCAATAACAGGAGTAAACGATATCATATCCTTATACTGAAATTTGTTCATATCTAATCCAGGATAAAATTTTATTTTTTCGATACCATTTGGCAGATAAGGATTGATCAAATCTGCTGTTACCGTATAAAAAAGTACTCTCTCCATTGGCTTTTTCTTTTCCTTTACGGTAAACAAGTCATCAACCAGGCTCATATCTACCTCTTCCCAATTATCATGAATCATTTGCTTAAAGGTAAGGGGGACAATTTCTGATCCCAGTTCGGTTTCTTTAATTTGTGGTTTTTTGATTTTAGGTTTTTGAAAAGCTTCCAGGCCAAAGTATTGTATATTTCCTTCTATATCAACAATCTTAAAAATTGGAAAAAATGTAAACTTTTCTTTATATCCACGTTTCAAGGCCATGTACATAGTAAAAGTCTTAATCTCTTGTATATCATTAAAACGTTTAACATCGTCTTTGCTCATACTAAAATAATATACGCGTTCATATTGCCCTATAGCAGGATCTAGTTTATGAAAATGATGTGTTAATTGTAGTACATCTGCATTTCTCCACAGCGTGGTAGATTCTTTAAAAATTTCTTCTGTAATTAGGGTGTTTTCTTGTGTGATTACGTTTTCCATGTGATACTATATTTATAAGTTAATAATTAGTATTAAAGTTAATCAAAAAAAACCTGCACGCTTTGTTGCAAAAGGAATTTACAGGTAATTACCATATAAAAACACGTATTTACCACGTATTTCAATTTCTCGATTTTTTTCGATTTTTTATATGTCTTTTTTAAGAAAACATCAAGACACTACTAACTTGTAAAACGTAAGTGATTTACACAAAAAACAATGTTTGCCACAACATCATTTTCTTAGATAATATCGATAACTTTTATACAGCAGGTAAATGGAAATTAGTAGAATACATATGGCCCACATCCAATAAGTGCCAGGCAGGTAAGCCGCAATCATTTGTGTGTCAGAATACTGAATTTTCCCGTCTCGTTCGAATTGTTTTGTAAACAGGTACCCTATTTGTAGATATGAACTTAATACACATTGAGTTCCTAAAAACAAGAGTGTAAAAGCTTCGAGTTTTCTTACTCTAAGAATTGCAATAAAAAAGAGAAGTGCAGCAAAAACGCTTAGGATAATTAATGCCAGCAGTTCATGAATCCACAAGCATAATGATAGTACCATTATTATAATTAGTGACCATAGTGCAATTTTAGAGCTTATTTTATTTCTGGCCGAAGCTATAAGTATAGCTCCCGAAATTGCCGGACCCAACAAACCTCCCGCTGCAGTAATACTTCTGGCGATACTAAAAGGCAAGTAACTGGTCGAAACATTAGAGTACGCTACACCTCCTCCGTTTTCGTATATTTCGAGGTAGATAAACTTACCTCCCACCAATATTGCTGTTAAGCCATGGCCCATTTCATGAAACCAGGTACCTAATAGTAATAACGGGTATTGTATAAATCCAAAATAAGGTAGTTGCCATAATAAAAAAACAAGCAGACTAATTCCTAGTATAGAGAGCAAGGGGTAGTTTTTCATGCAATCAAAGTTTTACACTTAAAATACATAACGATTTTTATGGCTAAAAATTGAAGTGCTCTATTTCTTACCTTTTACAATAATTACAATTTCGCCTTTTGGAGGCTTATTTTCAAAATGCTTTATGACTTCTGCTGTGCTTCCTCGTATAGTTTCTTCGTGAAGTTTACTTAGTTCTCGTGATACCGAAACTTGTCGATCTACACCAAAATAGGTTGCAAAATCTCTCAAAGTTTTAATCAGTTTATGTGGAGATTCATAAAACACCATCGTTCTAGATTCTTCGGATAAAAATTTTAACCTGGTTTGTCTTCCTTTTTTTACGGGTAGAAATCCTTCAAAGATGAACTTATCATTAGGTAAGCCACTATTAACCAAAGCAGGTACAAAAGCTGTTGCTCCAGGAAGGCATTCTACCGCTATTCCTTGCTCTACACATGCTCTGGTGAGTAAAAATCCAGGATCACTTATTGCGGGAGTACCTGCATCACTTATTAAGGCAATAGTTTCTCCAGCATTTAATTTCTGAATAATACGATCCACCATTTTATGCTCATTATGCATATGATGACTTTGCATAGGGGTTGTTATTTCAAAATGTTTCAACAATTTTCCGCTGGTTCGGGTATCTTCGGCTAATATCAAATCTGCCCCCTCAAGAACTTTTATAGCTCTAAAAGTCATATCATCAAGATTCCCAATTGGCGTAGGTACGAGGTATAATTTTGACATTAAGGTCTTATTTTTTTACCAATAGCGTAGGAAACGACAAGGATTAAAATTGCATATACAGATAACCCTATGGGGTGCTCTGCATGATAATGTGCTAAAGTAGCCAATACCAAATCAAAGAAGAAACCTGCATATGCCCACTCTTTGAGCCATTTTATTTTATTTGTTAGAATAGCTGTTATCCCTAACACTTTAGCCACTGCCAGGGGAATTACTATATATGTAGGGTAATTAAAACTTTCGAAAAAACCTTTTACCATTTCAGTTTTAAAAAAATACATCTGGGCAGAATACAGCATTATAGCGCATAAAGCAATCGTGGCAATCCAATATATAATTTTCATAATCTTTATTTAGTGATCAAATTTACTAAGAACAATATCCATAAAACGCTCTTCATACTCTTCTTTACCTTCCCAATTTTGATAATCGGGCTTTATCATAGTTGTGATAAATTCTTCTGCTTCACTTTTACCTCTTAATGTATTTAATTGGGATAATACACGATTATAATCAGGAGCACTCCCCCCAAAAAGGTATTTTATAAATGCTAAACGATCATTAAGCCCGATATGAATTTCTTTTCTTAATTGATCATTAAGAGATTTAGGCCGATCATTAGCATCTGATATATCTTCTACAGTTGGAGTAATATTCTCCTTATCATTTTTTTCATATGTCGATTGAGGAGGGATCGAATCTGAAAAAGAAACCGATTCTTCTGCTACTTTAGTACTTGCAGGTACAAAAAGATCTTCGGTAACCCTCGCATTAATTTCTTCAATAATAATCTCAGGTTTATTTTCTATAGTATCAATACTAGCCTCTTTTTGTTCCTGATCACTCTTTGGCGAAGAAAATTCCTCGGGGATAGATTCTTCCTTTTTGTCAGAAATTGGTTTGGGATCAATAATTGCTTTGATTTTTTGCCTTACTTTTTTTAATTCGTCTGATTCATTTGATGTATCAGAGGCATCTGGTTCATTAGTATCCAGAGCTTCTTTAATCTGACCAATAGTAGGCTGTGGCCCTGCAAAATGAGATTCAGAAAAATTAAGAATAGTTAACTTTTCATATAACTCACGGGCTTCTTCCTGTAACTGAGATAAGGTAGTCTTATCCTTAAGTTGTAATATTCTATGGGCAATACTTATAAGTTCCGCTTCCAATTTCTTCTTCATAACTTTCTTATTCGTTTACAATACTGCTTTTTGTTTTTTAATAAATTTACCTCATCTTTAGAGTAAGGAGAAGGGATTTCTTTAATTGATGCTGAAAAATACAAAATGTTTCTCGAAAATACGGTAAATCATAAAGAGCAATTTGGGTGGATAGAAGTAATCTGTGGTTCTATGTTTTCGGGTAAAACCGAAGAATTGATTCGCAGATTAAAACGTGCACAATTTGCCAAACAAAATGTTGAAATTTTTAAACCTGCAATTGATGTTAGGTATAACGATGAAATGGTAGTCTCTCATGACGCTAATGAGATTCGTTCTACTCCTGTTCCTGCAGCAGCTAATATTAGAATTCTGGCCGATACCTGTGATGTTGTTGGTATCGATGAAGCACAATTCTTTGATGATGAAATTGTATCGGTCTGCAATGATTTGGCGAATAAAGGAATTCGCGTTATCGTTGCAGGGTTAGACATGGATTTTAAAGGAAATCCTTTTGGCCCCATGCCCGCATTGATGGCTACAGCAGAATATGTAACCAAAGTACATGCCGTTTGTACCAGGACAGGAAATCTTGCTCAGTTTAGTTATAGAAAATCTACCAAAGATGATTTGGTTTTATTAGGAGAAACAGACGAGTATGAACCTTTAAGTCGAGCTGCATACTATAAAGCCATGCTGAAAGAAAAAGTAAATCAAATGGAGGTTAAAGATCCTAAAGAAGTATCAAAAAAAACTGAAAAAACTGATGAGTAGCGTAAAAGAAACCGTTTTGCAGATCAACCTGGCTCATCTTACTCATAATTTTAATTATTTAAAAAGCAAGGTTAACTCTAATGTTAAAATCTTAGCTGTAGTAAAAGCTTCGGGATATGGCAGTGATGCTTCTGTAATTGCAAAACACTTAGAAAAAATAGGAGCCGATTATTTTGCCGTTGCTTATGTTTCAGAAGGTATTGCACTTCGAGAATCAGGAATAAAAACTCCTATTCTGGTATTGCACCCGCAGCCTATAAATTTTCAAAAATTAATCGAATATCAATTAGAGCCTAGTCTATATAGCTTAAGAGTTCTCAAAACATTTATAACAACAGCTACTACTTTGGGTCAAAAAGAGTATCCGGTTCATATCAAATTCAATACAGGGTTAAACCGAATCGGTTTTTGGGAAAATGATATTGACCATATTATTGAAAATCTCAATACAACTGAAGCGATTAAAGTAGTTGCTCTTCTTTCTCATCTGGCGGCTAGTGAAGATGCTTCAGAAAGAGATTTTACGATACAACAGATCAATTCTTTTAATAAAATTGCTAATCATATGATTGATAAGTTAGGGTACACACCCATACTTCATCAATCTAATACCTCTGGGATTCTTAATTATCCCGAAGCACATTTTGGTATGGTAAGAGCCGGGATAGGATTGTATGGATACGGAAACGATGCAAAATACGATGCTGCATTAAAACCTGTGGCAGGATTAAAATCGGTAATCTCGCAAATTCATGAGTTAGAACCTGGAGAATCATTAGGGTATAACCGAGCATTCATTGCTTCAGAATTTACAAAAACCGCTACCATACCTATCGGGCACGCCGATGGGATTAGCAGACAGTATGGAAATAAAAAAGGATTTGTAACCATACATAATAAAAAAGCTTATGTTATTGGTAATGTATGTATGGATATGATCATGGTAGACGTTACCTATATTGATTGTAAAGAAGGAGATGAAGTGGTTATTTTTGATGCAGATTCGAGTGCAGCCACAGTAGCCGAAAATTCTGGAACAATCTCTTATGAACTACTTACTGCAATTTCTCCTAGGGTAAAACGTGTTGTTGTCGACGATAATTGATTTTTAACGAAAAACGAAACGTATTAGACAGAACCATTCTTATAATTATTTTAATTTTTCGTTAAATTAGTGCATTACTAACTATCTAAATAAAATTAATTATGGGGTTTTTTAAAGATTTTAAATCTTTCTTACTAAAAGGAGACATCGTTGCGCTAGCTACTGCTGTTGTAATCGGCGGCGCATTTAATAAAATTGTTGGTTCTGCTGTAGCAGATATTATAATGCCTATTGTTGGTGTTATAACTGGTGGAACAGATTTTACTCAAAAGTTTATTGCTCTCGATGGTGGAGAATACGCTACTCTTGCTGCTGCCCAAGAAGCAGGAGCTGCCGTTATAACCTATGGTAACCTGATACAGGCAATAATTAATTTTATTATTGTAGGTTTATTTATCTTTATGGTACTTAAAGCATATGAAAAATCTAAAAAGAAAGAAGAAGAAGCTCCCGCAGCACCAGCCGGACCAACTCAAGAAGAGTTATTAGCAGAGATACGAGATTTATTAAAAAAATAAAATGCTCAATAGTATAACGAATTATCTATAGCTACCGCTATACTACATATTCTAACACACTAAACCGCCCAAATTAAGGGCGGTTCTTTTTTACACATTGTTATATAATAAACAAATGGTACAAATTTTTATATTTTCAATATAAATGCTTGTCGTCTAGGAAATATTCCTCAAATTTGTATGAAATTAAAAAGTGTATGACTTTCGCTATGCGAAAATGAAAACAAATATAAACTGATGAAAGTAGCTGTAGTAGGTGCTACCGGTCTGGTAGGAACCGTAATGTTAAAAGTATTAGAAGAAAGAAATTTTCCGGTAACAGAATTAATTCCTGTAGCGTCAGAACGATCTATTGGGAAACAAATTTCATATAAAGGCAAGGAGTTTTCTGTAGTAGGACTTGCTACTGCTATAGAAATGAAACCAGATGTTGCCTTATTCTCTGCTGGAGGAAGTACTTCTCAAGAATGGGCTCCAAAATTTGCAGAAGCAGGAATAACTGTTATCGATAACTCGTCTGCATGGAGAATGGATCCTACAAAAAAACTAGTTGTTCCAGAAATCAATGCTAAATCGCTGACCAAAGAAGATAAAATTATTGCTAATCCTAATTGTTCTACTATACAATTGGTTATGGCTTTGGGTCCATTACACGATAAATATAAGATAAACCGTGCTGTGATTTCTACGTACCAATCTATAACAGGTACTGGAGTAAAAGCAGTACAGCAATTAGAAAATGAATATGCTGGTGAAAAAGGAGAAATGGCATATCCATATCCTATTCACCGTAATGCCATCCCACACTGTGATGTGTTTCAGGAAAACGGGTATACCAAAGAAGAAATGAAGTTGGTAAACGAAACTCAAAAAATCCTTGATGACCGCACTATCGCAGTAACAGCAACAGCAATTCGTATTCCTGTAGTTGGTGGGCATAGTGAGAGTGTTAATATCGAATTTGATAGTGATTTCAATGAAAATGAAATACGACAACTTCTAAACGAAACATCTGGAGTTACTGTACAGGATAATCCTGATACCAATACGTATCCTATGCCAATCTATGCCGAAGGCAAAAACGATGTTTTTGTAGGCAGAATTAGAAGGGATCACTCTAGAGAGAATGCTCTTAATATGTGGATAGTATCAGATAATCTGCGTAAAGGAGCTGCTACTAATGCAGTACAAATAGGAGAATACCTGGTCGAAAACGAGCTTATAGGGTAGTCTATCGCAACAAAATGATAAAAAAAAACCCTTGCTTTCTTAATGTAAGCAAGGGTTTTTTTATCTAATTACAATAATTTCGTCATTCTCTCACTTTAGGCACAGATATATGATTTCCTAAAAACAATGCATTCAAAAATAGACGATTGGTGCCATACCAAGAACCCCTAAAATTGGGGTTATCAGCAAATAGAATTACACGTCCACTGCCTAACTTACTTACAATTAGCGAAGCCGAAGGTTTTAAGTAATTTTCATAGTTATCAGCAGAAATATAACCATCAATATGTGCGTTTTCTGTATATTTTGCAATCGTAGAATATGGGTTTTTACTGGGCGCAATAAACACTTCATTATTTTTATATACCGGAAGAGAAGTATCACGATACCCAAAACCTAAAGGATGAGTGATATCCAGATCAACTTCAAAAATAGCTCCCCCCAAACGTTCACGACCAATATGCTCCCCTGCATCAACATATGATAATCGTTTTATTACTTTATTCTTTGTCGTATCCTTTGGTTTTTTGATAAGTTTCTCCTTTACAATTTTCTTATCAATCGCCCATTTTGAAGCCCTTGCAATAGTAATTAAGGTATTTCCTTGTGATACCCAATCTTTTATTTTTTTCTGATGAAGAGAATCTAGTGTATTATATCTTCCCGAAACCATAACCAACATATTATATTTCTTTAGAGGTACATTGCCAAAACCACTCATTTGTAATTTTGTTATAGGCATATGCACTCGTGTATCCAGCAAATGCCACACCTCTCCTGCTTCATAAGAACTAACGCCTTCACCAACTAGTAATAATGCTTTTGGTTTATCCAACTTCTGAAAATTTCTGCTTCCTAAATCAATTCCTGATACGCTAAAACCAGAATCTACTGAATATATGGGCACATCATATTTATCCTGTGCTTCTTTAATGATTGCATAAACCTCGTCATTGGTTTTCTTCTGCTTACTTACCGGTACCATCACACTACCATAATTAAAGCTTTTATTCCCTTCTGAAGTTATACTACTAAAAGGTTTAAATGCTGAAGCTACTTTTAATCCTTTAGACTGCATAAAATATAAAGCTGCCGGGGCATTATAATCATCCCAATCCATGATATATGCATAGTCAGATTTTGATACTTTTGAAACATTCACCAATCCATCTGTTGAGAGAATTTCCTCGCTTATATCAGCAGATTTTATGCCTTTATATTTCATATTATAAAAATTGGCTATACTCCAGGCCGAAGCATCATAAAACACACTATCACGATACTTATTATAGGTTTCAAAAACCGTTTGTACCATACGCTGTTGAGGCTGCTTTACAGGCACAACAAAACGCGATCCTTTTTTATAAACCTTTATATGATGAAGTAATAATTTATCTATAAAAGCTTTATTTCTATTATGATCGTAAGCATCCCCAAACTCATACGCCTCATTTCCTTTTTTGAAAGTATTACTAACTGCTGATTTAAAAAAGTCTTGTTGGTATTTACGTAGTTTGCTCTTATTATCAACTGCAGCTTTAATAGTGGCGATACTAGATACATATTGATTACGAATCGTAAATGGAAACGATATGGTTCCATAATCTGTATCCTGTAAATGTCCGCGAGAACTAGCTTGTTCAAACAATAGTGCTAATGCTCCTTGTAAATCAGGATAAGAAGAACCATATCCAGGATAGGTGCCGTCAAAAGCTTCTTTGGTAAAATAAAATGATCCAATATTATCCAGAGCTTTAGAAAAATAAGGAGCAAACAAATTGTTTAGGTCTTCATAATTCTCTTTAGGCATAATAGGGTCCTGAGAACCAATGGGTTTCATAGGTTCAAAAAAATAGGTGCTATTCGTTCCCATTTCATGAAAGTCGGTCACCACATTAGGATACCACTCATGATACCATTGTAATTTTCCTCGACTCTCTGGATTAATACCTAGCAACCAATCACGATTAAGATCAAACCAATAATGATTCGTACGTCCCCGAGGCCACATTTCATTATGCTCTGCATCATAATTATCACTTACCAAAGGAGTTCCTCTAAATTGGTTTGCCCATTGCGTATGTCTGTCACGCCCATCTGGATTGATTGTCGGATCAATAAATATTACAGCATTTTCTATATAATTTTTCACTTCTGCACTAGTAGATGCCACCAGTGTATATGCTGTTAACATAGCAGCTTCTGAACTAGAAGGTTCATTACCATGTACGTTATATCCTAATTGAACAAAAATAGGTATTGCATCATAGTTAGCAGATGTCTCAGAAGGATTGGTGAATGCCAAATGCTGCTGTTTTAGCACAGAAAGCTTATTTAGGTTCTCTGGATTAGAAACAGTAAGTATTACTAATTTTCTGTTTTCATGAGTTTTTCCATAGCTAGTGATCGTTGCCCGATCAGAAGTTTGTGCAAGTTTAATAAAATATGCTACAATTTGATCATGGCGCGTATGCTGCTGCCCAATAGGATATCCAAGAAATTCTTCGGGTGAAGGGATTTCTGAATTAAAAGGTGCTTTGTCTTTAAGAAAATAATCCTGCGCAGTAGCAGAAAAAACAGAGAATACACAAACCAAAAAGTTGATTTTTAGCAAGTTAATTAGTTTCATTAGTTGTTAGATTAAATAGATTAGCCACATAAAAATAATTGAAGTCACTTATAATAAAGAGACAGATCAATGTATAATCTCGAAAGGTATTTTTTTAACTCTGGTTTTCCTTGATATTTGTAAGGTTTTTAACATTTCTCCCTCTAATACAGCAATTTAATCCCTTAAAAAATATTAAAAATGAATAAATTGATTTTAATCTTAAGAATACTATTGGGAGCGATGTTAGTCGTTTTTGGAAGTAATAAATTTTTTGAATTTATGCCTGCTTTTGAATTTGCCAATCCCGATGCTGGTATTTTTTTTGGTGCATTAGCCAATAGTTATGTACTAAAAGTAGTAGGAATCATCGAAGTGATTGTTGGACTTTTGCTTCTTACAAATAAAGCCATTCCCTTTGCCTTGATATTATTAGCCCCTATTTCTGTAAACATTATTTTATTTCATGCCACATTAGATCCCGCCAATATTGGTCCCGGAGCATTAGTCTTCCTTATAAACGCTTTCTTAATATTTAAATATTGGGACAAGTATAAAACACTTTTCTAAAACCAAAATTTTTCGTTTCTTACAGAAAATTCTGACTGCTCCTACATATTAATCCTACATAGTGCTATACCCCAAAGCAATATGGTAGAAACCTTACTTTCTTTACAGGTTAATTGCGGAGCAGTCTTTTTTATATTTTCTTTAGCATTTATACCCACATCTTTTGATAGATTTGTGAATCTAACGCATTACATCATGAAAAAAGCAATCCTTGTATTATCCATCATTACAGTAATGGTGGCTTGCAAAAACGAAACTAAAGAAGAAACCTCTAAAACTACCATTGCATTGAACTATCCTGAAACTAAAACAGTAGATACAGTAGATACGTATTTTGGTACTCAAGTAGAAGATCCATATCGTTGGCTAGAAGATGATCGCAGCAAAGAAACCGAAGACTGGGTGGCTACGCAAAACAAAACTACTTTTGGATATTTAGAAAATATCCCTTTTAGAAAAGATCTAAAAAAAACGCCTATCCGATCTTTGGAATTATGAGAAAGTTGGCGCTCCTTTTAAAGAAGGAGATTATAGCTATTTTTATAAGAATGACGGACTTCAAGATCAATATGTTCTCTATCGTTTTAAGAATGAAGGTGATGATCCCGAAGTTTTTCTAGATCCTAACACCTTTAGTAAAGATGGTACAACATCTTTGGGTGGAGTATCTTTTTCTAAAAACGGAAAACTCATCGCTTATTCTATTTCTGAAGGAGGTAGTGACTGGCGTAAAGTAATCGTTAAAAATGCTGAAACCAAAGAGATCATAGAAGATACTATTGTTGATGTTAAGTTTTCTGGAATATCCTGGAAAGGCAACGAAGGGTTTTACTACTCTAGCTACGATAAGCCAGAAGGAAGTGAGCTTTCTGCCAAAACAGATCAACACAAGGTATACTATCATACCCTGGGTACTTCTCAAAAAGACGATGCCCTAATTTTTGGAGGTACTCCAGAAGAAAAACATAGATATATTGGTGCAAGTGTTACCGAGGATGATCAATATCTTATTATTTCTGCAAGTGTTTCTACTTCTGGAAATAAGTTATTTATCAAAGATCTTACAAACCCAAATAGTAAGCTCGTTACAATTATGGGTACTACAGATAGTGATACTTATATTATAGAAAATGTAGGTTCTAAGCTCTATCTTGTTACCAATCTAAATGCGCCTAACCAGAAAATTGTAACGGTAGACGCCTCTAACCCGACCCCAGAGCATTGGAAAGACTTTATTCCTGAAACCGAAAATGTATTAAGCCCTAATACAGGAGGAGGATACTTCTTTGCAGAATATATGGTTGATGCTGTTTCTAAAGTATTGCAATATGATTATGATGGTAAATTGATTCGTGAAGTAGCGTTACCTGGAGTAGGAAGTGCAAATGGATTTGGCACTAAAAAGGAAGAAAAAGAATTGTATTACTCCTTCACCAACTACAAAACACCTAGTAGTATTTATAAATATAATATTGCCGAAGGCACATCAGAATTATATCGTAAACCAAAAATCGATTTTAATCCAGAAAATTACGAAAGTAAACAAGTTTTTTATACCTCTAAGGATGGCACAAAAATACCAATGATTATTACCTACAAAAAAGGGATAGAGCTTAATGGTAAAAATCCAACTATCTTATATGGATACGGAGGGTTTAATATTAGTCTTACTCCAGCGTTTAGTATTGCCAATGCGGTATGGATGGAGCAAGGTGGAGTATATGCAGTACCTAACCTAAGAGGTGGTGGTGAGTATGGTAAAAAATGGCACGTTGCTGGAACAAAAATGCAAAAGCAAAATGTATTTGATGATTTTATTGCAGCAGCAGAATATCTTATAGAAAATAAATATACATCTAGTGATTATTTGGCTATTCGCGGTGGATCTAATGGAGGATTACTTGTTGGTGCTACGATGACACAGCGGCCAGATCTTATGAAAGTGGCATTGCCAGCTGTTGGTGTTTTAGACATGTTGCGCTATCATACTTTTACAGCAGGAGCAGGATGGGCTTATGACTATGGTACATCAGAAGAAAGTAAGGAAATGTTTGATTACATAAAAGGATATTCTCCTGTGCATAATGTAAAAGCAAATGTACAGTACCCTGCTACCCTCGTTACTACAGGAGATCATGATGACCGCGTAGTACCGGCACACTCATTTAAGTTTGCAGCACAGCTACAGGCCAAACAATCAGGAGATAATCCTACATTGATTAGAATTGAAACCAAAGCAGGGCATGGTGCAGGAACACCGGTAAGCAAAACTATCGAACAATATGCCGATATTTTTGGTTTTACACTGTATAATATGGGATATGAAGTATTACCAGAAAAAGTTACCGACGAAGTAAAAGGATAGTCTTTTTAACTTAGAACTCGTCTCAAAAAAATAAAAAATCCGTTTTCTGAAAAGAAGCGGATTTTTTTGTTAAAGTTCAATATATTTGAGTAATGTTAAAAGTAGACAATATATCCTTCGCGTATGATAAACTTCCCGTTTTAAAAAACGTTAGTTTTACTATTGAAAAAGGGCAGCATATTGCCTTAATTGGTGCCAGTGGTTGCGGAAAAAGCACCTTGCTTAAAATCATTTATGGTCTTTTACATGTACAGGAAGGAGAACTATCCTGGGAGGGTACTAAAATATTAGGACCGAATTTTAACCTTGTTCCTGGCGAGGAAAACATGAAATACCTCTCGCAAGGCTTTGAGCTGCAATCCTATCGAAGTGTTGCAGAAAATATCGGGCAATACTTATCTAATTTTCAGCCAGAATTAAAACAAGGCCGGGTAGATGAGTTACTCGACATTGTAGAAATGACTGATTTTGCCAATGCCAAAGTCGAGAACCTGAGTGGTGGTCAAAAACAAAGAGTAGCACTAGCAAAAGCATTGGCCAAAAGACCAGAATTATTACTCCTTGATGAGCCTTTTGGTAATATTGATAACTTCAGACGTAGTTCTTTAAGAAGAAATCTGTTTAGATATCTAAAACGTAATAAAATTACAAGTATCACCGCTACACATGATAAAACAGATATTCTCTCTTTTGCAGATCAAACCATTGTTATTCGACAAGGAAAAATTTTAACTCAAGAAAATACGATCACTTTATATCAAAATCCTACTGATTATTATATTGCTTCTCTTTTTGGCGAAGTGAATGAAATACAACTTTCTTCATTTACAACATCTGATAGCCAGGATACGATTTTGGTCTATCCTCATGAGATCGAAGTTAATCCTAATTCTATGACAAAGGCACGAGTAAAAAATGCGTATTTCAATGGAGGGTATTACTTGATTGAAGCTATACTCGACAATACCATTCTTTTTTTTAATCATCATAGTAAATTAACTGCTCCCAAAATGGTCGGGATTACAATTCCTGAAGAAATCATTGAGAAAAGAAAACCAATTTAGTTGTTGTAGTGTACTAACTCAAGCTTATTTCCGTCAAAAACACCATACGTATAATGAGTAATCCAATCTCCTAGATTTATGTATTGAGATTGCTGGTTTAATTGTATTTCCATAGGAAGGTGTCTATGTCCAAACACAAAATAATCCCTGTGCTTACTTTCTAGTTTTCTTTTGCAATATTGTACCAACCACTCGTTATCTTCTCCTAAAAAAGTCACATCTTCATCTCCCGAAATCAATTTATTTTTTACAGAAAGATATTGTGCCAGTTTTACTCCAAGATCTGGATGTAGCCATCTAAAAAACCATTTTGCTACAGGATTGGTAAACACTTTTTTCATTCGTTTATACCCCTTGTCTCCCGGGCCTAAACCATCACCATGGCCGATAAAAAAAGTAGTGTCGTTAAAAGTGAACTCCTGAGGTTTATGATACACGGGAATATTTAATTCTTCTTCAAAATATCCATTCATCCATAAGTCATGATTTCCTACAAAATAATAGACTGGGATTCCAGAATCTGTAATTTCTGCTAATTTCCCCAATGTTCTGGTAAATCCTTTGGGAACCACAGTTTTATATTCGAACCAAAAGTCAAAAAGATCTCCTAACAAGAAGATAGCGCCTGCATCTTTTTTAACTTCATCTAACCATTTTACAAATTTTTGCTCTCTTGGGAAACTCTTTTCTGATGTTGGAGCCCCCAAATGATTATCACTGGCAAAGTATATTTTTTTCCCTTCAGGAAGGTTCATAGGTATAATTTAAAAGGTAAAGGTAAGAAAAGGACCTAAGATTTAAATGATCTATTCATTATCTGATGCATACCACTCTGCAAATGATGTTTCGGTTTCTTGAAGTTTTAAAGAAAATAATGTAATCCCTTCGGGCAATCGAGAGGTAATCTTTTTAGCAAAATCAATTACCATATTCTCACTGGTAGGTTGATAATCTACCAAAATTACATTATGCCCTCTGTCTTTTAATTCTTTTGCAAGTTCTATATGTGGTGTGTTTTTGTTAAATACTGTTGCATGATCAAAAACATCTTCGATATCTTCTTTTACAATTTTTTTAAGGTCTCCAAAATCAATTACCATTCCTAGTTTTACATGCGAAGTATCTGTAATCGGTGTCCCGATTACAGTCACACTTAGTTTATAACTATGACCATGAACATTTCTACATTTACCATCATATCCATATAAAGCATGTCCGGTTTCGAAAGAAAATTGTTTCGTGATACGAATTTTACTCATCGTTTACTTTGTGATTTTTGGCAAAGTTACGGAAGATTATCGTCTCTTTCTCTTATTTATAAAGTAAACCACAACCAGAACAATTCCTAATACCAGAAACAATCCATTGCCTCCTAAAAAGTTTAGTATATCCATTATTAATTTAGACTTTTAATTTATAATCCAGATCTACACTAAAGAAACAACGCCTTTTTGAATGTTTTCTTATACTAAACTAATAAAAGCGGGAAAACCCGCTTTATAATTCACAATATTTAGTAAAATACAATCTTTAAAAAAGTAAATCACAATATACAAATATTAACATGCAGATCTACATGCAATGTAATCTGCCAGACAGTTAGAACCTCCACTACTTAGACAACTAACATAGTCTTGTCTGCAAACAAGAAAACAACTGCTTCCTCCATTAATACTTGATTGTTCTGTTTTGTTTAATGATTTAACATCATTACGGTTTAAAATGTTTTTTAACATAATTAAAGGTTTTAAATTTGTAATGATGTAATGTAAAGAAAATAACAAAGGCAAAATTGAGGTTTACCGTAGACTCTGTTATTTTTTAAATTTTTCTAATGCTTTTTTAGTAAATTCTGAAAGTACTAACTCTCCAGAAATTGCTGCCCTTTCTAAAAGAAGTTCTTCCCAGTACTCTGTTCCTCTCCAGTTTACTTTTTTCATTTGTTGTATTGCTTGTGGATTATAACTAGCCAGTTTTTCGGCAAATAGTTGTATTTCTTTATCCAACTCTGTTATAGTTTCAAAAACACGGGCATACAATCCTTGTTCTTTTGCCCAATATGCATTTTTCCACTGTGATGCATCCCATGCAAGAGCTTCAAAAGCAGCTAATCCTATTTTTCTTGATACTACTGGTTCTATTACAAATGGACCTATACCAATGGTTAATTCACTTAATTTAATTGATGCAGCTTCTGTAGCCAGGCAGTAATCACAAGCAGATGCTAATCCAACTCCTCCTCCTACAGTTTTACCTTGTACTCTTCCTATGATTGGTTTTTTACATTTTCGCATGGCATTAATCACATTTGCAAACCCAGAAAAAAATTGTTTTCCTTCCTTTAGATTTGTTATTGCCATTAGTTCATCAAAAGAGGCTCCTGCACAAAATGCCCGGTCTCCTTCTGATTTAAGAATGATTACAGATACTGATGTATCCTTTGATAATTCATCAAAAGCTTTAGCTAATCTTATTAATAATTCTGAAGGAAAAGAATTACTGGCATGGTGGCCAAATTCTATCGTTGCAATGGTGTTTTCGGTATGAGTATATAGACTTCCGTTAGATCTTGGTATCATTATTGTTATAACTTTTATAGTAAAAGTAACTAATACCAACTGAAGATTAAAATACCACACATAATTATTTTGGTTGGTATCATTCACCCATCTGGTGACCTCTGTATTAAAATTGTTTAACAAATAATCTTAATACAATCAAATGGCTTATTTCTTAGTAAAAATTAATTGTAATTATCTAAAATATAACGCGTTTATATTTATAGAGATGGTTCATAAAAAATATATAAAGAAGATGTTAGAAGAGTTTTTTGAAAAAAACAGATTACGAATAGGGATTTTATTAATTCTTATCTATGCTCCATTACTATTTGTTCTTATTTATCCTTTTTAAGAAATCAAGGGCAAAAACTTATTTCTAAACTTTATGACTAGTGCTACTCCTCTAAAAAGAGCCCAAACCGTAAATGCTATCCATATCCCATATAACTTTAAATCAAAAAAGTTACATACATAAAGAGTAGGTATAAACCCTAAGAATGTTGCTCCCAGCAATACATTTCTTAAATACCTCATTTCACCTAGGCCTTTAAAAATTCCATCAAAAACAAAAGCCAAACCGTTAATGGGCTGCACAATCAAAACAATAAAAAAGACACTGTAAAATGTTTCTAGCACTATGGTTTCACTTGTAAATACTTTTCCTATTGTGTCATAAAATATAAACCCAAATATTGCCAAAATCAAACTCACACCAATACCATAAGTACTTACACGTTTTCCTAATTTCCAGAGGGATTTATAATCTTTTGCACCTAATAGTTTTCCGCCAAGGATATTACCTGCTCCGCCATAACCATCAATAAAAAATGCAGTAAACATCCAGATATTCATTGCTATCGTATATGCTGCTATATATTCATCTCCATATCCTGTAGCATTAGATGTTGCAAAATATAATGCTGTATTTAATGCAATAGATCGTACAAACAAATTAAGACTCATTGTAACCAGTCTACCTAATTCCTTATTTAATGGGAAACGTAGCTTAAGACTTACATTGGTTTTGGTCAACAATAATATAAAAACGATGACCGCCATTAAGAATTGTGAAATTAAACTTGCCCATGCTGCCCCGCTAATTCCCATCGGAGTAATAAAACCTTCGACACCATATACCAGGAAAAAATCTAAAACAATATTAGCTACTGCACCAATTACGGCAACAATCATTGGCCAAAATGTATTTTGCAGTCCTCTAAAAATACCAAAAACAGCAAATGTAAATAAGGTTAAAGGAAATCCCCAAACTCTGATATCATAGTAAACCACGCAGTATTCTAAAATTAAGCCTGAAGCATTGTATAATTTAAAAATCTCTTCAACAAAGAAAACAGTAGAGATCAAAACAAAAATACTAAGAGCTACATTAAAAAAAATAGCTTGTGCAGGTAACGTTTTTACTTCTTCTATTTTACCTGCTCCCAGGTATTGAGAAATAATAGCAGATATTGCACTTCGGGTTTGCCCGAGAATCCATATTAATGCAGACAAAAACGACCCTACAATACCTACTGCTGCAAGGGATTCGGTACCATATTCGGGAATATTACCCACGATAGCGGTATCGGTTATCGATAGTAATGGCTCTGCAATACCAGCAACAATAGCCGGGATTGCCAGTCGGTTTATATTTTTAAAACCAATTACCTTGCTCATAGAATGAGTTCATAACAGTGAAATGGGTGTTCGCTTTGTTTCGGGAAATAGATATCATCCAAACGTTGATACCCTCTGATTTCATAAAATTTCTGGTTTCTTTTATTTTGACTAAAGGTGTCTAATCTTACCGATTGATATTGATTTTTTTTAGCATAGTCTTCACCAAAATCCATTAGTTTTTGAGCATATCCCTTTCCCCAATATTCTGGATCAACTGCTACACGATGTATATAAAGATTATTGGTATTGGCCGTTAACCATGTTACAGGAATATATTCTTCATCCATTAGGTCTGTTAGTACAATAATCCCTTTGATGTGGTTCTCTTCCTCCAGAACATACAATTCTTGTAGTTCTACATCTTTTTGAAAACGTTCTTGGGTAGGATAATGCTCATTCCATTGATAGATGCCATTAGCTATCATTGCTTTGGCACAAGCTCTAGTCAATGTGTAAATAGCATCCAGATCAGATAATACTGCTTTACGAATCATATTTTTTGGAAAGCAGCAAAAATACTAACTTTATATTGCAGTTAATAATCAAAGGTTATATTTAAAAAAACTTTAAGAAAAAAGCTGTTTTAGATCGTCAGAAGAGCTTTAAAAATAATATTATATCAAGAAATGAGTTAGTAAAAGGTCTAAAATTGTAATTTTACACACTGAAACACAAATCATAATAATTAATGAAGAATATATTGGTTCCCTTGGGGTTGTCTGAGCATTCAATTAGCATGGCCAGACTTCAATATGCTATTGATTTTGCAAAAGAACTCAAAGCAAAAGTTTATGTAGTAGAGGTTTTTAAAGAATTACCTAGATCTGGTAGTCTTCCCTCTGTAAACAAAACATTAAAGGAAATCACCGCTTCTTCTATTGAAGAAAAAGTTGCAAAAATTGATAAAAAAGGAGTAGAAGTAATTGCTTTACCATTAGAAGGTGAACTTCTTGAAGCTATCCCTAAATTTAATTTACAGCACTCTATAAATTTACTCGTTTTAGGAGCAGAAGTTAAGGATATTAAAGATCCTTATTTTCTTGGTTCGATTTCGGGAAGTCTTGTAAAAAATACAGAAATCCCGGTATTAATCATTCCTCAAATGTATACTTTTTCGCCTATCAAAAAGATACTAATGGCGGTTAAATCAGGTATCGTAAAAAAGAAAAATGCATTAATTCCCGTAAAAGAAATTTTAAGTACTTTTGATGGTGATTTAAAATTGCTTCAGGTAAAAACAGCAAATTTCTTAGCTGAAGATTCTAAATTTGACAAAGATTTAGGAGAGATTACCTCATCCTATAAATCGTCTGAAAATGCTACCTTATTTCAAGGAGTTTTAGAACATCTTAATGAGAATTATCCAGATCTTATTTGTGTTTTTAGACGAAAACGAGGATTCTTTGCGAAGCTTTGGGAAGAAGATGCTGTTCTCAAAAAAGATTTTGACAGTAGGATTCCTTTATTAGTTTTAAGAGGATCGGATTAAAAATACAGGGGATGTAGCTTCCCAAAAATGCTACACTCATCGGGACAGGCGCTTCGCTACATCCCCATGAGAAAAATTGGGGATGTAGCTCAGCTGGCTAGAGCGCTTGACTGGCAGTCAAGAGGTCGTGGGTTCGAGTCCCATCTTCTCCACTTATAAAAGAGGCTTCAAGGAATAAACTCGATGAAGCCTCTTTTTGTTTATCCCAAAAGAGTTTCTTAACCCAGATTCAAAAAAACTCGACACCTTTATCTCACCAACCATATTGCACAATATTTTACGGCAAGACCCTAATTATTTGAATGGTTTTAAGTATACAACAATCAATAGTTTGTGTGTAGATTTGTATGAAATATTAAAAACAACTTAAGGGCTTACTCAACCTAAGTAATTAAAAAAAGAACGACCTGACATTTCATTTCTTACCCCTATTTGTCAGTAATGAGAATCCAATTTCACCCTAAATATTCTCATATTATCGGTATCGAAACAAATTTTAGCACAAACAACTAAATTAAAACTTTATGAAAAAATTAAATCTCATACTAATTATAGTATGTATCCTTTCGTTAGGTTCCTGTACAAAGGAAGAATTACCTGAAAATCGAAATCAGATTCAAAACACAGAAGGTGATAAAGAGACACTATCCAGTCCCGAGAAAAAAGAAATTCTAATTACGATGGGATTTCAAGAGGATAAAATTGAGGAGTATAAAGATTACTTTTTGGTGGATAATGACTTGATTGTCCATAAAAACACCATCTCCAAGGAGTTAATCAATCCACTTGCACCTGTTAATACATCTAAGCAACTTCGTAATAGTTTTTTTGTAAGTGATAATATTGTAACTAATATTAGAGTACGTATTGATCCTAATTTTAATTCGAACTGGAATGGTTTAATACAACAAGCATTAACCGCTTGGAATAATGCTGGCTCTATGGTGTCTTTTACAGTAGTAACCTCAAGCCCGCACATCACTATTTATTCAGACACATCTCTTGCCTGCCCGGTAAGTCATCGTAATTTGAGCTCTAATGTATGTGGTCGAGGAACTTTTCCTTCTAATGGCAACCCGGGAAGTGTCATTTCTATCAATACAAATTCTCCTCATATTAATACAAATGCAAAAAGATTACGAACCATTACACATGAATTCGGACATAATGTAGGATTGATGCATACCAATCAGGGCAGTGGAGGAATTCATATCCCAGGTACTCCTAGTTCAGATCCCGATTCCTTAATGAATGGCGGAGAATGCGGACAAGTAAAACCATTAAGTCCAAATGATATATTGGCGATACGAATCATGTATTCTGAAGCAACCTGGACAAGGGCAGGCGTAGATTTCTCTAAAGGTGGATGGCATATCGGTGATTATAACGGTGATGGTAAAGACGATATTTTTAGATACAGACCAGGAATATCTGGTGCAGAAGTATTTCTTTCTAACGGAGTAGATTTTATATATTCGGGAAATTGGACAGGAGCAGGTGTAGATTTCTCTAAAGGTGGATGGCATATCGGTGATTATAATGGAGATGGCAAAGATGATATCTTTAGATACAGACCAGGAATATCTGGTGCAGAAGTATTCTTATCAACAGGAAGTAGCTTCAATAATAATGGAAGCTGGACAGGTGCAGGTGTAGATTTCTCTAAAGGCGGATGGCATATCGGTGATTATAATGGTGATGGCAAAGATGATATCTTTAGATACAGACCCGGAATATCTGGTGCAGAAGTATTCTTATCAACAGGAAGTAGCTTCAATAATAACGGAAGCTGGACAGGTGCAGGTGTAGATTTCTCTAAAGGTGGATGGCATATCGGTGATTATAACGGCGATGGCAAAGATGATATCTTTAGATACAGACCGGGAATATCGGGTGCAGAAGTATTCTTATCAACAGGAAGTAGCTTCAATAATAACGGAAGCTGGACAGGTGCAGGTGTAGATTTCTCTAAAGGTGGATGGCATATCGGTGATTATAATGGCGATGGCAAAGATGATATCTTTAGATACAGACCAGGAATATCTGGTGCAGAAGTATTTCTATCAACAGGAAGTAGCTTCAACAATAACGGAAGCTGGACAGGTGCCGGCGTAGATTTCTCTAAAGGCGGATGGCATATTGGAGACTATAATGGAGATGGAGATACTGATATATTTCGATACATTCCAACCATAGCAGGAGCAGATGTATTTATATCTACAAGTTCTTCTTTTTCTCATTAAATCAATAATCTAAAGCAAGCTCATCAGATATATTTTCTAAAAAAAGATATAGGCTACATGAGTTAGATTATATATTTTTTCTTGTAACCAAAGGCTTCATGAGATGTATCTCATGAAGCCTTTGGTTACATCTATTAATCTATACTATTTTTATACTTATTAAATATCTCTAGACTAACAGCAAGTGGATCATCAAAAGGTATAATTTGAGATACTCCTGGAGTTGTAATCCATTGTTCTTCCCATTGACGCATATCTTCTTTACTTTGGCCATCACCTTGATGATAATTAACCCATCTGGGTACATAATAATCCCGAATAAGCCCTGTCCAGACTCTACCAGAATAATCATTTACCGGATCACCTCCCCAAGTGGTTAATAAACGTTTGGCATTAGATTCGTAATAGTCTTTTTCATTAGGGTTATCTCCCCATTTTCTAGCATAATCTACCCATTTTTGGAGATTATGGTTAGGGTGTGAAGCCAGTAGCCTATCCATTGTTAACAGTATTTGCATTGTCTCCTCTAAAGTAACTGGTTCACCCTCTTCTTTAGCATCCAAAAAATCCAATAGCTGCTGATCAGCTACAAGTCCAAGATATTGTACTACCATCTCTATGGCATCAACAGTATATAATTCACTGTTTTTTAGTTCAGATGCATTATCTAAAAATGCTCCTACGGCTTCTTTAAATTTTACAGAGCGATGCACTGTGGCATGATCTTCTACTCCTTCTGGTTTCTTATAAGGTCTAAACTGATATCTATGCATCGGATGATCTGTAAATGTCCCAAAAGCAGATTCGTTTAATAGATCAAAAGCTTTTTTCATCCCCTCGGGAAATGCCCCATATCGTTGTATGTTGTATTCTACTATCCAGGAGTCTAAATCAATTTTTTCTTTTCGCCACGCTACATCCGATAAGAGTTCGTAGATGATTTCGTTATTCTCTATTCCTTCTGGAGCAAAACCAAAACCCACCAGGTTCTTTTTGTTTTCATACTGCAATGCTTCAATAGGAATAGATGCATATACATCTAGCTTACCATTAAGAGATACTTTTCCTCCCATATTTGGGATAAAAGAGTAGATCCATTTTTTTCCAAAGAAACCATCATACATCTTCCACGAAGGGTCTATTTTCCAAAATACATGATTGTATTCATTAGCCAGATCGAGTATCAGTAATTTATCATCCGGTACTTTAGAGACCAAAGCTCCTAATCGTTCTGGAGTCCAGAATAATTTGCCGTTTTCATCTTTATGATAAGGAAAAGTCCATCCCTGCATCACCCATGTAGCATCCGGATTGGCTTCTTTTATAGATTTATATACCGACGCTCCATATCCGGATAGTTCGGTTAAAGCCACTTCTGGATCTTCAGAGAGTGGTGCATCCATTTCATTAAAACTATCTGCAAGATAGTATTCCCCTTTTCCAAATTCTTTTTCCCACTCTTGTATATAAAGCGTACCAATTTCGATAAAAAGATCACTATCGGGAGATAATATAAATGCATTATTCTCTAGGGGTAATCCACCTCCCCATCCTAATTCCCGGACTTCTATATCTGGATATATTCTGGTAATATCTTTAGGGACAAAACCTGCAAACGCATGAATTATGGGGCTCATTCCTAATTCTTTCATACGATCCAACATCTGATGGGTAAGTTGTACTTGTTTTTGAAAATAAGAATCGGGTAGTGGTCCATCCCATCCATTTAAATTTCCCATTCTGTTCCATGGAAAATGAGCCGGACCAGAAAAATACTGATCTATTTCGGACTTAGTTAGTCCTAGTTTTTGAAATACTCTCGATAAAATCGCTTCATGAGCACCTCCAATTAAAGGCATATTGATTCCATGGATAGCCATCCAGTCGATTTCTTTCTCCCAGCGTTTCCAATCCCAATATGCTGTCGTATACCCATGAGTAACTACATTAAAATAATATCGGTATTGGTAAGGGCTTTCTACTTTTTTGTTTACCGAAGGTAATTCTGCCGGAATATTTATTTTAGAGCCAGACCAACTGTAGATACTCTTGCACTCACTTTTTAAATAATCGTATACCCCTCGACAAAGCGCTATCTGCGAATTTCCTTTGATTAGAATTTTATCCTCTTTTTTTTGTAATGAAAACCAATCTGGTATCGTGTCATTCTCTTCTAACTGAAATTTAAAATGATTAGTATTTTCTTTTCCTATAGTTCGCTCTAACACATCTCTTGCAGGGAGGTTTTCTCTTTCCTTTTCTTTAGGAGCAGTACAGGAAAGTATACCAAGTAAAGTGATTAAAACAAGTGTACTACCATTATTGCCTAATATTAATTTCATTAGAATATAATTTTAAAGGTTTTAAAATAAATCTCGAATCAGGAATTCTAAAATAGGTTTTATCGGTGATGATTCATTTAATTGAATAACTATCTAATCTCTCGTTGTTTCTTCCAAAAAGAACCACTTTCTTTCCTTTATATGTAAACGGACGTATTGCTTTTACATCTCCTTTAATTAAGATGCCACTTTTAGCTGCCGGAACAGGAACAAAACTATTCCCTCCATTATTTTTAAGTAACAATCCGTAACCGGCATCATTTCTCGGAGTTTCAATTTCTGATTGATATAAGTTTCCGGCAACAAGAATATCCTTTAATCCATCATCATCAAAATCATCAATATGAATATCGTTTATAGAAGATAGTTGTGCTTGTTTTGGAAGTTCTATAATGTTGAATTTTCCATCTCCTAAATTTTCTATAAAAACAGAAGCAAATGTATACGCTTTGGCATGTAAAGCCTTCTCTAGTTTTTCTTGCCCATATACCTGAACTAGGTCTGCAGAACCAAAACCTTCATAGGTTGGAAATTTTTCTTTTATAAATGGCATTTGAAGCGAGGTACATTCTCGACCACGAAGCGGAAACAAATCTCCATTGTTATAATACCCTAATACAATATCATTGGTCCCATTATCATCAAAATCATGTGCATAAATCTCGAAAGGTTCTTTGGCAGACGCTTTATATTTATAATTTAATCCTAAGTTACCTACTACATAATCCATATCTCCATCCTGATCAAAATCAGCACTATTAATCGAATTCCACCAACCATTAGTATGCTCAAACAAGGTGGTATCTTTTTTAAAAGTCTTATCTGTATTTCTAAACACCGTTATTGGCATCCATTCTCCAACTATAACCAAATCAGATAAGCCATCCTGATCAATATCTGTCCATGTTGCATCTGTGACCATACCAATTTCAGACAATTCTGGAGCAATCGTTTTGGTAATATCTTTAAAAACACCATTGTTGTTTTCTAATAGATAATTTGCTGCAGGATAAGGATATTTTTGTGGTGTATGCCTACTCCCAACAAATAGATCCAGGTCTCCATCCTGATCATAATCAAATGGTTTTATACAGCTACCACTGGATGCTATCTTTGGTAATCTATTATTTTCTTTAACAAAATTTCCATTCGTATTTATATATAAACGATCCTGATACATCCTATGATTTGCTGGCCATTCATTCCCGCCACTTACCACGTATAAATCTAAATCGTTATCACCATCTACATCAAAAAATTGGGCAGATACATCTTCAAAAACTTTTTCTTTTTCCCATAACGTCCTGCCCAAAGATTGAAAAGAACCATTAGGTTGTTGTGTATATAATGCTGCCGGGTGATCTTTTGCTCCACCAATATAAAAATCATCCAATCCATCCATATTTATATCCCCAACAGCAAGTGCAGGACCAAACTGAGACATTTTATGTGGTAATAAACTTTCTTTTGCATAGTCATCATACTCATTTTCGACATGCTTATGGATTATATTTATGTCTTTTGTACTATTTGTAAATAGTGCTGCCACAGCATCTTTCTTTTTTTTATTTGTAAGAGTAGCATCGTTGTGATTAATAATAATTCTTTTATTAATTTCTGGATGGTTAATCACCTCAACTTTGTTATCTGGCCAGGTTATCGTGACTTTCTGTACCTCGATATTATTATCCAATCCGACATGTATAACAGGTGCTACTGCAGATTGATATCCTCTTGTGGGATAGTTTTCGAATATTTGAGTTGTTTTTTCTGTTTGTATTGTAATACGCGTACCTATTCCAAAGGGGTTTTGGGAGTTTCCTTTAAACTGAAACTGAACATAATTCTTATTCCTGGTATTATTTTGTAGAATAGTAGCTTCCTGATCAATATTATTAATAACCAGATCTAGATCTCCATCGTTATCTAAATCTGCATAAGCTGCACCATTAGAAAAAGTAGGACTATCAATTCCCCAGGATGTTGATGTTTTTGAAAAAGTTAAATCCCCGTTGTTTTTAAAAAAATAATTTCGGGTTTTTCGTTGTGGCGTTTTACGAACTAATTCTTCGATTACTTTTTTTATGCTTTCTTTATTTTTCTTTGCTTGCTCTAATCGTTTTAGTTTATATTTTCTAAAATCATTATTTCTAAAATCTCTCTTAAGGCCATTGGTAATAAACACATCTTTTAATCCATCATTATCAAAATCTGCAAATAGTGGTGCCCAACTCCAATCGGTATTTGATATTCCTGCAAGGTGTGCGATTTCACTAAAACATTCATCAGAATTGTTAAGCTGTAATGCATTAAACATATATTGATAATGAAATCCATTATCGACAGCATGGTTAAATGCTTTTGGGTTCATCCCACTCATACTGGTTTTGATGCCATAATTATCTTCGGCTACCATATCTAATGAAATGATGTCTAACAGCCCATCATTATTAAAATCTGCAATATCGGTTCCCATCGAAAAATTAGAAGTATGCCCAATAGATGATTTTATTTTTTCTGTAAACGTGCCATTTCCAGTATTAAAATAAAGGTAATCATGTTCGATATAATCGTTTGCTACATATATATCGGGCCACCCATCTTGATTAAGATCTCCAATAGAAACTCCTAAACCAAAACCTAGAGCATTTTGTATGATTCCTACCTGATCAGAAACATCGGTAAATTTTCCTAAATTATTTTGATACAATCGATCTCCTACCAAGTCATTCTTTTCACTTTTATAATCTTCTGGAGTATTGGTGTTAACAGGGGATACATTATGATTTAATAAAAACATGTCGAGATCACCATCTTTATCATAATCAAAAAATGCAGCTTGTGTACTATATCCCGAAAAATTAAGCCCATATTGGGCCGCTGCTTCTGTAAATGTCCCGTTTTGATTATTTATAAAAAGCTCATTTTCCCGATTTTCAGCCTTTCCTTTGCCCGATTTGCACACATAAATATCTAACCAACCATCGGCATTGATATCTACCATGGTCACTCCTGTTGTCCATCCAAAAGAACCTTTTACTTTTGCTTGTTTTGTATGGTCTTCGAATCTAAAATCACCCTTATTGATATAGAGCTTATTTTCTTTAAGATTGGAAGTAAAATAAATATCGGATAATCCATCATTATTAATATCTCCTATAGCAACGCCTCCACCATTATAGAAATATTCATATACCATACTATTCATAGCACTACTCTCGGGTATTTGGTTTATGAAATGAATCCCCGAATGATCTGATAAAACCGAAGTAAATAATGGTTTACTTATTTCAGAATGCGGGTTTTGTTGAGTAGTTTCATTGTTGCGACATGATATTATTAAGGATATACTTAATAGTACTCCAAGTATTTTTATTCTTTTATTATCTGCGATCATGACATATATTGTATAATAGCATAAACACCTAAAAATAATAAAATTTTTAGGTGTTTACTAGTTCTAATAACTAACTCAACTTTCGGGGGATTTTTACCATCCAGGATTCGGTTTAAGATTTGTATTAATATTTATTTCCTGTAATGGTATGGGGTATAAAATATGTTTATCCTGAAAATTCTCTGCAAATGGTTTGTTGTGATTTTCTAGTGTTGTTTTTATAGATTCTGTGGCTGTGCTTCCTCTTTGCCATCTATAAAGATCAAACCAACGAATACCAAATTCCATGGCTAACTCAACTGGGCGTTCATGATGTCGAATTTGATCTCTTAGCTGGCTTTGAGTCATTGTTCCTAATGGAGCAGCTTTGCCTCGTTCTCTAACTTTATTGATCTCTACTATCGCTTGATCTGTTTTCCCATTTTCATTCAAAGCTTCGGCATACATTAGTAAAACATCGGCATATCGAATTAAAGCAATGTTTGTTCCATTATAAAAGCTTACATCTTGATTAAAAGCATACTTTTTGAAGTATTTAGGGTGGTTAAGATCACCAGATACAGCGCTATATGCAACAACTGCATCGGCGTCTCTACTATACATTTCAGAATTAGGATCGTCAAAGAAAATACTTTCGTATACTCTTTCACTAATTTCTCCTCCGGTAGTTAAATCTGTTTTCATTTCTTCAACCAACCAATCAGAAGGGTAGAATAATTCCCACCCACCAAAGGCATAAGGAGAAACCTGAAAGTTAAAAACTTGTCGTTCGTCATTCCCATTAGCACGATCTCCAGAAAACTGAATCTCAAATATACTTTCATTTCCATTTTCGGCAGCCCCATTAAAATTATCTGCATAATTCGTTAATAAAGAATATCCCATACCGGTTACTTCTCCTAATTTGACTTCTGCCTGGCTCCATTTTTCTTGAAACAAATATGCTTTACCCAATAATGCTTTTGCAGCACCTTGTGTAGCTCTTCCTTTCCATTCTGATGAATGTTCTGTCAATAAATTTGGTTCTGCTTCTGTAAGATCTTTTTCTATCTGCTCCCATATTTTATCTGGAGTTACCTGAGACACAAAAAGACGATCTAATTCTGTTTCATAAGTGGTTACCAAAGGCACATTTTCAAAACCGGTTACCAGCCAAAAATAGTATAGTGCTCTTAAGAATTTTGCTTCGGCTACAATCGTATTCTTATCTTCCTGAGATAGCGCTTGCATTTCTGGAATTCTTTGTATGATCTGATTGGTACGCCCTATACCTGCATAGCTACTTTGCCATATATTGTATGGACCCGTATCTTCTGTGGTATTAGAGAAACTTGCAAGGGATCGGCTATATGTTTCTGCTGTATTATTGGTCACATCATCGGCTCGGTATGCCATTGCAGTATACACTTCTTCGAAGAAAGCCCATTTACTCCCACTCGCGCTATGCATTGCTCCATAAGCAGTCGTTAGAGCCTGTAACGCATGTTCTTCTGTCTGCCAAAAACTAGAATCGGTTAAATTCTCCTTATTAGCAACATCTAAAAAATCATCACTACAAGAATGTAGTATTCCTATACCTAGAACTATAATTAATAAATAACTAATTTTTTTCATTGTTCTGTTTTTTAATTTTTTTTCTAACTATTACATCGATACGTTAATACCGAAAATAAAGGATCTGGTTAGTGGGTAGAACCCTCTGTCAACACCTCTATTAAATGTTCCTCCATTTCCCAGACCTGGATCAAAACCTGAATAATCTGTAATGGTAAATAGATTATTGGCAGTTGCATAAACTCTGATTCTCGAAACAGGAATCTTACTTATTGCAGATTCTGGAATCGAATATCCTATTTGTAAATTCTTTAATCTTAAGTATGATCCATCTTCTAGAAAATAACTAGAAGGTCTAATGTTATTATTAGGATCACCAAATGCATTTCTTGGAATATTGGTATTTGTATTCTGTGGTGTCCAGGCATTAACTAAATCAGAAGACACATTATTCCTATCTGTTCTATACAACCACATTTTTACACCATTGTAGATTTTATTTCCCTGGGTTCCCTGAAAGAATACACTAATATCAAAGTTTTTATATTTCGCATTAAGAGTTAATCCATATTCAAAATCAGGAAGTCCACTTCCCATATATTTTTTATCATCATCGTTTAATTCACCATCTCCATTTACATCGGTAAATCGTAAATCTCCCGGAGCAGCATCTGGTTGAACTCCATGTGCATCAATTTCTGCTTGATTTTGAAATATTCCATTGGCTTCAAACAAATAAAATCGACCGATTTCTCCTCCTACTTCGGTACGAGTGGTAGGGAAATTATTAAATTCTATAAAACCATCAGTACGAGCTTCGCCCTCTACTCCAAGCTTTGTAATTTTATTTTTTGAAGTACTTAGGTTTGCGGTAACATCAAAAGAAAAATCTTTGTATTGTTTACTACTATAGGTAGCAGAAAACTCCCATCCTTTATTTTCTAAATCTCCTGCATTAGTCAAAGGGTCTGTGGTAATTCCTGAAGTACCAGGAACTTTAGTAAACACCAACATGTCTGTAGTCTTGGCATTAAAGTAATCAAAAGAAGCCTTGATTCTATTATCTAATAAACCAAGGTCAATACCGACATTGGTAGTTGCCGTTTCTTCCCATCTAATATCCGGTGTTGGTAGCGAAGTAGCAATTGCACCAGATAATATCGCTTGTGTTACATCCTCTCCAAATGGATAGTTTAATTGCTGTCCTCCAGAACCAATCCTTGCCAAAAATAAATGATTAGGGATAAGTTGATTTCCTAATGTACCATAGCTAAAACGAGGTTTTAGTTGAGTAAACAAATCCGACTTAAAAAAGTTTTCGTTATGAACTGCCCAACCCAATGAAACCGAATAGAAAGTACCATATTGATTCTTAGAACTAAAGCGTGACGAACCATCTCTTCTGGCACTGGCCTGCACATAATATCTATTGGCATAATCATAACTTAGACGACCAAAAATAGATTGTAATGTACTGGAAAAATTTCGACCAAAAGAAGAAGCATCTCCTATCCCGGCGCTTAGCGCTTGTATTGCATCAGATGGTAATCTATTATTGCTACCTCCCGCCGAGTTAAACACATTTTCTTCTTTAGAACCACCGACAAGGACATCAAAATCATGATCTCCAAATGTTTTGACATAATTTAACGTATTGTTTAATGTCCAACTGGTAGTCCTTGATCTGGTTTCAGATAAAAAAGGATCTTCATTAATAGACTGTGGTCCAAAATTATATGCTGGCTGAAAGAAAAAGAAGTGCTCGTTTTCTACATTTAATCCATATTGAAATTGATAACTTAAACCATCAAATAATTTTAAGTTGGCTGCAATATTAAATTGAGTGTATTCATCACGATCAATACGATCGGTTAATTCTCCCTGACCTATTGGATTTCCCGAACCTAAACCAGTTGCTGGTGTAGCAAATCCATTTAAAGAATTTGCATCATAAATTGCTTTATGAGGTAATTGCGAATAGATGTTTAGAAATGGAGAAAAGCTAGCGTTACCTCCATCAAGGGGTTCAAAAATACTTCGTCTTTTTTCTTTGGCATAGGCCAAACCAGGAGAAATCTTCAAACGGTTATCCAACAATTTGATATCCATATTTAATCGGGTATTAAACCTATTGAAATCTGTATTAATCACAGTTCCTGAATTGGCAAAATAACCTGCAGAAAAATTATAAGTTGTATTTTCAGAACCTCCAGAAATTCCAATATCATGTTTCTGCTCAAAAGCATTTTTGTAATAGGCGTCAGCCCAATCAGAATCTGCATATTGTTCTCCATTGGTAAGGTATGGAGCAGGTGTTTCTCCTACATTAGCGTATGCTTC
The DNA here is from genome assembly GCF_943422735.1 of Aquimarina sp. EL_43. NCBI lineage: Bacteria > Pseudomonadati > Bacteroidota > Flavobacteriia > Flavobacteriales > Flavobacteriaceae > Aquimarina > Aquimarina sp. EL_43. Next base: position 1,477,711 of record NZ_CALSBR010000001.1, read on the forward strand.
TAATTTTATCTGATCGTGTTGAGCTCTATTTGCTACCTTTATATTATCATCAATAGAGTGTGTACTTATGTATGAATTTACAACAACCCGAGGGTCTCCTCTTTTTCCTCTTTTTGTTGTAACGATAACTACTCCATTAGAAGCTCTAGAACCATAAATGGTAGCAGCAGATGCATCCCTAAGAATACTAATGTTTTCGATATCTGCAGGATTTACATAAGATAAATCTCCCGGAACTCCATCAATTACAAACAAAGGGTCATTATTATTTACAGTACCCATACCACGAATCCTAATTACCGGAGCACTCCCTGGGGCGCCACTCGCTATTGCTACATTAAGCCCAGCTACTTGCCCCTGCAAAGATGTTGCTATATCGGCAGTAGGTATTTTTTGTATCTCTTCAATATTTACTGAAGTAATTGCTGCAGTTAATTCTGATTTTTTTTGTGTCCCATAACCCACCAAAACAACTTCTCCTAAGCTCTGGGCGTCTTCTTCAAGGCTAATGTTAATTATTGTTTGGTTTCCGACCAGAACTTCTTTAGTTACAAATCCTAAATATCTATATACTAATGTTGTTTGCGAATCGGAAACTTCAATTGAATAATTTCCATCAAAATCAGTTTGTGTTCCCTGAGTTTCGTTTCCTTTAATTGTAATTGTAACTCCCGGTAAAGGAGAACCGCTACTATTTTCTGAAACATTACCTGTTATTACTGCATTTTGCGCATAAGTATTTGCGAATCCAAATAGAGTAAGCCCAAGCAGAGTTAAAAGAAATGAATAGCATTGGTTTTTCTTTTTTTTTGCTTCCATAATCACATTGTTTTTTGGTGATAACCCCCCATTTTACGAGGGGTTTAACGTAAAATATTGACGCAATATAGAATTTTAGTTTTTAAAAAGGCAACTAGTACCTACCAGTTTTTTAAAAGAAAAAATATGATATATTTGTAACATGAAAACAATTAATGTCGTAGATAATATAGGTGTACCTAAATACAAACAGATCATTTCATCAATTGAAAGTGCTATTTTATCTGGGGAGTATAAACGTGGAGATAAACTACCATCAATTAACAGTGTAAAGCTTCGGTTCTCCCTTTCGAGAGATACAGTATTACTCGCCTACAATGATTTAAAAGTAAGAGGAATTGTAAATTCTGTTCCTGGTAAAGGGTACTATGTGAAAAGTGAAAGTATAGAAATCGCCCAAAAGATTTTTTTACTGTTTGATGAATTAAATGCCTTTAAAGAAGATTTGTATAATTCTTTTTTAAAAAGCTTAAATAACAATGTAGAGGTAGACATTTATTTTCATCATTTCAATTATGATGTATTTAGTAAATTGATTTATGACAATATTGGTAACTATAATTATTATGTTATCATGCCTGCCAATCTAAATGATATTCCATCTGTCTTAGATATACTGCCTCAGGACAAAGTGTATATACTGGATCAAACTCGTCCCGAGCTTGCTCAATACCCTGCTATTCATCAAAATTTTAAGAAAGACATTCTAACTGGTTTGGTAAAGGGACTTCATCTCTTAAAAAAATATCAAAAATTAGTACTCCTTTTTCAGGAAAAGAAACAACCTTCGGGAATGTTTGAGGGTTTTGAAATGTTTTGCAATACGTATCATTTTAACAGTGAAGTAATTGATTCTCTCGAAGAAAGAACATTAACCAAGGGAGAAGTTTACATAATTCCAGACGATAGAAGCCTTATTCGTATCATAAAAAAAATCAAAGAGGTAGAGTTTACTCTTGCAAAAGATATTGGTATCATATCCTATAATGATACACTTCTTAAAGAAATTGTCGAAGGAGGTATAACCACTATTTCTACCGATTTCAATAAAATGGGAGAGCGCTTAGCCGAAATGATCATGAATAAAGAACAAATTAGAATCGAAAACATAAATAATCTAATCTTAAGAAACTCTCTTTAGCTTTTGTATCAAATAAATCACATAAAAGAACAAATACATCCTAAGCATCATATTGAACTTTTAACCGCAGATCAAAGTTCAAGCGCTATAATAGCTTTAAATTTAGGAGGAAGCGTACAAAGACTATCCATTAAAGGCAAAAGTATAATAGCTGGATTAGAATTATTAGATTATAATACTACCTATGCTTCTGCTGTTTTATTTCCTTTTGCCAATAGAGTAAAGAATGGAAAATATAGTTTTGAAGACAAACAGTACACCTTAGACTTAAATGTAAAAGAAGAAAACAATGCTTTACATGGCCTAATATATAATAAAACCTTTCAATTTATAAAGGAAGAAACTTGTGTTGATCATGCCACCGTAACCATTGGGTATGAAGAAACTAAAAGAGTAAAAGGGTTTCCTTTTAAATACACTATATATTTAACATACACTTTATCTGCCAATGCCTTAGAGCTCTCTGTAGCCGTAATCAATACTGACAAAACTCCTTTTCCTTTTACTATTGGCTGGCATCCATATTTTTTAAGTAGTGATTTACACGAGAGTTTTCTTACGGTTGAAAGCAATAAAAAATTAGTATTCGACAAGGATATGATTCCTATGAAGATTAAAGATATTACTATAAAGGGGCCTATCCAGATCAAAGACAGACTTTTTGATGATTGTTATATTCTTAACACTAATTCAGCAAAATTTAATACTCCAGACTATTGTTTGATGCTTGAGTCTTCTTCTGAAGAAAATTATCTGCAAGTATTTACACCTGAAAAAAGAAATATAATAGCTCTCGAACCCAAAACAGGGCCATCTAATAGTTTTAATAACAAACTTGGATTAAGCACCCTTAATCCAAAAGAAACCTATAAGATAAATTGGAAAATTAAACTTCAGAACAATGAATAAAAATGCTCTATTTATACTAATTTCGGTTCTCATATCGTGTTTTGGTTGTAAAAAACAAACAAAAGCAACACCAGCCGTCGTTACCCCAAAAAAATACCTCTCGTATAGTAAAAACATCCTAAACTATAGCGTTACTCCAAAAGATTCTATAGATAAGTCTGGTTTGATGTTTTCAGATCAGGGAGCATGGTTTGCCTACAGTTTTCCTGATTCTATTAGCCCTTCTCCCGGGTTCTCTGGCCCATTTTTAATGACTCAGCAAAATGGAATTTGGAGCAGCAAAATGCTTGTAAAATTAAATATTGAAGGCATTTCATGGAGTGCATATAAAACAACCGCATATAACAGTCATTTAGAACAAATCCTTACAAACAATGATCTAATATTAAAACAAAAACTGGTATTTGCCTCTGGACACTCGGCATTAATACAGTATACGCTTACCAACAAGACCGATAGAACCATCGACTTGACGTATAATTGGAAAAACCAGCAGCTTTTAACAAAAACCCTAAGGTTAGAATCGACAGAAAATAAAATTACTATACGCTCCTCAAAATCAAATGCTATGGGGTATATTGTATTTCCTGATGAAACAAAAATCACAAATACCGATAGCTCTTATGTTACCAATAATCAACAACTACAATTAAAACCAAAAACCAGTAAAGAGATTGTGGTTTCTCAGACTTTTATTTTTCCCGAATACTCCTGGGAAGAAGAACAAAAAACGATCACTACTATTGATTTTGATACTACCTTACGCAAGCGCAGTATAGAAAAAGAAACACAGTTAACATCTTTGATCGACGCAAGAAAAGAAAAATATCAAGAGGATAAATATGCCAAATTAATGGCCAAAGCGCACCTTACCTTACAAAACAATTGGCGTATTGCTGCAGGAGAAATACAACACGAAGGATTGTTCCCTAGTTATCACTACAAGTGGTTTAACGGGTTTTGGTCATGGGATTCGTGGAAACACGCTGTTGGATTATCTTATTACAATACAGAATTAGCCAAAAAACAGATGCGGTTAATGTTCGAGTTTCAGAATGAAGATGGTTTTGTAGCAGATTGTGTATACAGAGATACAAGCATAGAAGATCATAACTATCGAGATACAAAACCACCATTATCTGCATGGGCGGTAGTTAAAATTTATGAAAAAGATCATGATCTTGATTTCGTAAAAGAATTGTATCCTAAGCTTAAAAAATATCATTATTGGTGGTATCAAAAACGAGATCATGATAAAGACGGACTATGCGAATATGGATCTACCGATGGAAGTCTTGTTGCTGCCAAGTGGGAAAGTGGTATGGATAATGCCATTCGTTTTGACGATTCAAAAATTCTTAAAAACGAAGAAGGAGCCTATTCTTTGGATCAGGAAAGTGTTGATCTTAATGCATATCTCTATGCAGAAAAACTGTATTTAGAAAAACTGGCAGAAGCTATTCAAAAAAATGATGATGTAAAACAATATCTGGCAGAAGCAAAAAAACTAAAAGAAACAATTCAGAATCAATTCTATGACCCTGCAGATGGTTGGTTTTATGATACAAACCTAGACGGAACAACATTTATAAAAGGAGAAGGTAGCGAAGGATGGACACCTCTTTGGGCAAATGTAGCAACCCAAAAACAAGCAGAAGCCGTAAAAAACAAGATGATGAACCCCAATAAATTTTATACCAAAATGCCTTTTCAGACCATGTCTGCAGATCATCCAAAGTTTGATCCCTTAAAAGGGTATTGGAGAGGCCCTAATTGGCTGGATCAATCTTATTTTGGTGTAAAAGGATTACGCAATTATGGATTCGATAAAGAAGCAGATCAGGCTACTGCGCAAATCATCGAAGGAGCAGAAGGGTTATTGGAGAAAGGAAAAGCAATTCGAGAAAATTATCACCCATTAACAGGCCAAGGCTTACATGCACAAAATTTTAGCTGGAGTGCAGCACACATTATAATGCTATTAATAAAAGAATAGATGATGAAATATTCGACCTTACAGGTAACTACTAATCAGGCAGAACAAATACTACAACAATTGTTCGGCATTACAGGAAAAGCCTCTTCTCTTCCTGGAGAAATTGATTTTAATTTTAGAATCAAAACTGAACATGGAGATGGTTATATTCTAAAAATATCAAGACCTGACGAACATATTCATTATCTGGAGTATCAACAACAGCTATTAGAATACGTAGAGAAAAACGGAAAAGACCTTATAGCACCAAGAGTAATTAGAGATAAAGAAGGCAATGACATATCCGAAATTATAGATGAAAATAATGCGGTTAGAAAAGTACGTCTATTATCCTGGATAAGTGGTAGGGTATGGAGCAGTGTTAATCCGCAATTAGACACGTTGCGATACAGTTTAGGAGAACAATGTGGCTTACTTACAAGTGCTTTACAAGGGTTTGATCACCCCGAAGCATATCGGGAATTTGTTTGGGACATCGCACAATCTTTATGGACCAAAGAACATGTACACCTCTTTGAAGGAGAAGAAAAGGATATCATTTCTTTCTTTCAAAATAGATTTGAAGACATTCAGGATTCATATGGTACACTAAGAAAATCGGTAGTCCACAATGATGCTAACGATAATAATGTTATTGTTTCAGAAGACTTGATTCATCCCAAGGTTAAAGCAGCAATAGATTATGGAGATGCGATACACACTCAGATCATTAATGATGTAGCTATTGCCTGTGCGTATGCTATAATGAATCATAACGATCCGCTAGAAGCGGCTTTACCAATACTGCAAGGATACCATGCTACTTTTCCGTTAAAAGAAGATGAAATCAAGTATCTATATGTAGCAATAGCTATGCGCCTGGTAATTTCTGTTACAAAATCAGCTATTAATAAAATCAAGGAACCCGATAATACATACTTATTAATTAGTGAAAAACCGGCCTGGAAAGTACTAAAAAAATGGAGGCTAATTAGTGAAGAGTATGCTCATTATAGTTTTAGGCATACCTGCGGATACTCTGCTCATCCTAATGAGAAAGCCTTTAGCGTTTGGGTAGAAAATAATAACTACTCCTTATCAGAACTATTTCCTACGGTTCAAAAAAACGAGGTGTGCCTTTTAGATTTGAGCGTATCCAGCAAATGGGTTGGGCATCAACAAGAATTTAATGATTTAGACATATTTCAGTTTAAAGTAGATCGCCTTCAAAAGGAAAATACAGATAAGATTATTGCAGGCGGGTATTTAGAACCCAGAGCACTATATACATCAACCACCTATGATAAAACAGGAAATAGCGGACGAGAAAGTAGAACGGTCCATCTTGGGATAGATTTTTGGCTCCCTGCCAATACTCCGGTTCATGCCGTATTAGACGGAGAAGTTGTAACCGCATTTAACCATGCCGGAGACAAAAACTACGGAGGGTTAATTATACTTAAACATCAAACTGGTTCATTAGAATTCTATACACTATATGGGCATTTAACTGTTGATAGTACGACACAAAAACAGCCCGGAGATAGTATAAAAAAAGGAGAGTGTATTGGGTATCTTGGTGATCCGGCTCAAAACGGAAATTGGGCTCCACATCTACATTTTCAGATTATGCTTTCTATGCTGGATTATACAGTAGATTTTCCTGGAGTAGCCTATTACAATCAAATAGAAGTGTGGAAAGACCTATGCCCGGATCCAAACTCATTATTCAAATTAGAAAGTCTGAATTCTCAAAGTGATACCACTAATGAAGAATTGATCACTTACCGAAAAAAACACCTTGGTAAAAGCCTGAGTTTACAGTATAAGGTGCCTATTAAAATGGTGCGTGGATCTGGGCAATATCTAATAGATCAATATGGTAAAAAGTATTTAGATACCGTAAATAATGTAGCTCATGTAGGGCATGAAAATTATGATGTAGTTAAAGCTGGGCAAGAACAAATGGCCTTGATTAATACTAATTCTCGCTATCTACACGACAATATTAATCAATTAGCCAAGGAGTTGATAGAAACTTTACCTCCAGAGCTAAATGTATTGCATTTTGTTAATTCTGGAAGTGAAGCTAATGAACTAGCCATTAGAATGGTTAAAGCTGTAACAGGAGAACGTGATATCATAGCTTCAGAAGTTGGGTATCATGGAAATGCCAATATGTGCATCGATATTAGTTCATATAAATTTGATGGTAATGGTGGTCACGGAGCCCCAGAGCACACCCATATATTCCCCTTACCCGATGCGTATAGAGGAAAATACAGGGGAGAAAACACAGGAGAACACTACGCTTTAGAGGTTCAGAATTGTATTGATGATGTACATAAAAAAGGAAGAGGAATTGGTGCTTTTATCATAGAACCCATTATAAGTTGTGGTGGCCAGATCGAATTACCAGACGGTTTTTTGCCTAAAGCCTACGAATATACCCGTGCCGCAGGAGGACTATGTATATCTGATGAAGTACAGGTAGGATGCGGAAGAGTAGGAAAAACGTTTTGGGGATTTCAATTGTATGGTGTAACTCCTGATATTGTAACCATAGGAAAGCCTTTAGGTAATGGGCACCCACTGGCAGCCGTTGTTTGTACGCAAGAAGTAGCACACAAATTTGCCAATGGAATGGAGTACTTTAACACCTTTGGCGGAAACCCGGTTTCTTCGGCCATAGGAGCAGCAGTTCTTAAAACCGTAAAACGTGAAAATCTACAATCCCACGCTTTAGAAATTGGAGAATTTTTAAAAGAAGAATTAAAAAAACTAGCCATAAAATATCCAATCATAGGAGATGTTCGGGGACAAGGGTTATTTCTAGGTTTTGAGCTTGTAGATGATAATATGAATCCTTTGGCAGATCATGCTGATTATTTGGCCAACAGGATAAAAGGTCACGGTATCTTAATGAGTACAGATGGCCCGGATCATAATGTATTAAAAATTAAGCCTCCCATTATTTTTACTAAAGAAAATGCAGAAGAATTAATTTTTTATCTCGATAAAGTATTTGCAGAAGACTACATGCAGAGTATTAAAGAAATATAACACAGTCATGAAATTAAAACATCTAATCATATTAGCAGGGATAATAGGGATATATAGTTGTACTAAAGAGCCTTTACAACCTGTTTCAGAACAGACCAATCATTTTAATCATAAGGTATTCGAAGAAAATAAACTGCCTCCCAGAGCTACGTTCTTTGGCTTTGAATCCAAATTGATAAAACAAAAAGAAAAATCAAAACGGTTTTTAAGTTTAAACGGAGACTGGAAATTTAATTGGGTAAAAGATCCTAAGCAGCGCCCAACAACTTTTCAACATAATGAATATATAGATCATGATTGGGGTACAATTCCTGTACCTGCAAATTGGGAAGTTCAAGGTTACGGAAAACCAATCTATCTCGATGAGAGATATCCTTTTACAACCAAATGGCCTAATGTTCCCGAAGATTATAATCCTGTAGGAACGTACAGAAAATTTATTCACTTAGATGAAAATTTTCTATTAGAGGATGTTATTCTTCATTTTGCAGGAGCTAAATCTGCCATGTATGTATATGTAAATGGTCGGTATGTAGGGTATTCTCAAGGAAGTAAAACACCTGCAGAATTTAATATAACCCAATACCTTAGCAAAGGTGAAAATCTTATAGCATTACAACTTTTTCGATGGAGTGATGCCAGCTATGTAGAGAGCCAGGATATGCTTAGAATGAGTGGTATAGAAAGAGATGTGTATTTATATACACAACCCAAAGTATTTGTTTCTGATTATTATACCTACACCAACTTAGATGAATCCTATACCAAAGGAGTTTTTAAAGGAGCTATATCTATCACCAACAGCCTTGAAGATGCTGCAACCAGAACAGTATCTGTTAAGGTTTTAGATGGAGAAAATACTATTTATACTACTTCAGAAGAGATAAAAATACCGGCACAATCAAAAATTGATTTTACTACAGAAAAAATAATAGACAACGTGAAGAAGTGGTCTGCCGAAATTCCGAATCTATATAATTTGGCGATCACCTTAGAAAACCCTGATCAGGATAATAGTAATCAATATATTAATCGACATGTTGGGTTTAAACGCGTAGAAATTAAAAACAGTCAGGTTTTAATTAATGGTAAAGCCGTTTATATACGTGGTGTAGATCGACATGAGACCGATCCGTTTACAGGGCATGTAATCTCCAGAGCTTCTATGGAACAAGATATCAGGTCGATGAAACAACATAATATCAATGCAGTACGAAGTGCGCATTACCCTAATGATCCTTATTGGTTAGATCTATGTGATCAATATGGATTATATGTTATTGATGAAGCCAATATAGAAAGTCACCCATTAGCTATAGACGAAAAAACTCAAATCGGTAACGAAATGAGTTGGTTGCCTGCACATATGATGCGAACACAAAGAATGTTCTATAGAGATAGAAACCACCCATCTATCTATTCCTGGTCATTAGGAAATGAAGCGGGAGAAGGAGAAATTTTTAGAACCACTTATAGATGGTTAAAAGAACACGATGATAACCGAATTGTACAATATGAACCCGCCGGTAAAGAAGAGTATACCGATGTGTATTGCCCGATGTATCCAAAACCAGAATACCTGATTCATCATGGCCAATCTGATTCTGATAAACCTTCGATCATGATCGAATATGCACATGCTATGGGTAATTCTGTTGGCAATCTACAGGACTATTGGGATATTATTGAAAAATACCCGAATCTTCAGGGAGGGTTTATCTGGGATTGGGTAGATCAAAGTTTAGAATATAAAGACGAAAACGGGAACCCCTATTTAGCATACGGGCATGATTATCATCCTGATCTGCCCACAGATGGTAACTTTTTAAATAATGGGTTAGTAGATCCGTATCGAAATCCGCACCCCCACTTATCCGAAGTAAAAAAGGTATACGAGCCTGCACAATTTTATTATAAAGGAAAAGGAGCTATAGAAATAGAAAACAAAAACTTCTTTGAGGATTTTACCGATAAAAGTATTTCATGGAAAGTATTAGAAGGTGGCGCTAAAATAGCAGAAGGTAATGAGATTTCGGCATTTATATTACCTGGAGAGAGAAAAGCAGTAACACTAGAAAAATTCCCTAACGTTTTAGACAAAAACAAAGAATACATTCTAGAAGTAAGCTTGCTTCAGAAAGAGGCAAACTCATTACTTCCTAAAGGACATGAAATCGCGTGGGATCAGTTTGTTATTCAAAAAGGAACTGGATTTACAAATACACCTTCAGTTTCTAATGATTTAAAAATCACCTCTAAAGATCAATCTATAGGTATTCAAAATAAAATAGTAGCTCTAAAAATTGACAAAAAAACCGGTGAAATCATTTCCTGGAAACATCATGGAATTGTGATTACCAATCACCCTATTAAACCTAACTTTTGGCGCCCTCCTACAGATAATGATCTAGGTAATGGTATGGATAAATGGGCCAAAATATGGCAAGATGCTTCTTATAATTATAAAGCAAAACTTGTCGAAAATCCTGTAACAAAAAATTCTGGTGTTTCTTATAAAGTAGCCTACTCACTTCCTGCAAACGAAGCAAATGTAGCCGTAACGTATCATATTAATGCCAATGGAGAAATGACGGTAGATTTTAGCTTTGCTCCAAACCAAAGTGATTTACCTAACATCCCAAGATTAGGAATGTACCTTACCGTACCCAACACATTTCAGAAAGTATCCTGGTATGGTAATGGTCCAGAAGAAAGTTATTGGGATCGCAAAACGGGAGTAAAAGCAGGGGTTTATACAGGTACTATAGATTCACAATTTCATACCTACTCCAGACCACAAGAAACGGGGAATAAAACAGATGTAAGATGGATGAAAATAGCTTCGAATACAGTAACTGTTAAGGCTAACAGCTCATCATCATTACTCAATTGTAGTGTATGGCCTTTTGCTATGACCGAATTAGATTTTAATAGCGAAAAAGATGGAGCTGCTTCGGCCTCGGGATTAGTTCCGGTTACTAAGAAACACGGAGCAGATATTAAAAAAGGAGAAACGATCCAATGGAATATCGACTACCAACAAATGGGAGTAGGAGGAGATACTTCCTGGGGACGCTTGGTACATGAAGAATACACTATAAAACCAACAAAACACAACTATTCATTTACAATACAACCAATTAAATAAGAAACTATGCAGTTCATCACATTTATAGGGTTTACATTATTAGTAGCAATAATAGCGTATATAAAAAGCAGAAAAACAGATGAATCTTCTTCTGATGGATATTTTCTGGGAGGAAGAAGTTTAACCGGAATCGTTATTGCAGGATCGTTATTATTAACCAATTTATCAACCGAACAAATCGTAGGGTTAAACGGAGCTGCTTTTAAAGAAGGAATACTGGTTATGGCATGGGAAACACTGGCTGCAATCGCCATGGTAGTTACCGCAGTGTTTTTATTACCCAGATATCTAAAAGGAGGAATAACCACCGTTCCTCAATTTTTACAAAGACGATACGATAAAACTACCAAAACAATCACCTCTGCATTATTTCTAAGCGGATATGTGGTGGTGTTATTACCTATCGTTTTATACTCTGGAGCATTGGCCATTAATACAATGTTTGATGTTCCTGACATATTAAATGTTAATGAAACTACTGCTTTATGGATAACCGTTTTCGGAATCGGTATCATAGGATCGATTTATGCCATTTTTGGTGGTTTAAAAGCAGTAGCAGTATCCGATACCATTAATGCAGTAGGGTTACTGGTCGGGGGATTATTAATACCAATATTTGGATTGATAGCCATTGGTGATGGTAGTCTTTTTGAAGGAATTACTACACTAACACAATCTCATCCCGAAAAATTCAAAGCATTAGGAGGGCCAGAATCTTCAATTCCGATAGGAACTATATTTACCGGTATGATGCTGGTTCAATTGTTTTATTGGGGAACCAATCAGGCAATTATACAAAGAGCTTTGGGAGCTAAAAGTCTAAAAGAAGGACAAAAAGGATTGCTATTAGCTTCGTTTATAAAAATACTAGGCCCACTAATCGTTGTATTACCGGGGTTAATCGCTTTTCATATGTTTGGGAACACACTAGACAACCCAGATGAAGCATACCCTATGTTAGTGACCAAGGTACTACCTGCAGCTTGGGTAGGTTTTTTTGCAGCAGTATTGTTTGGCGCTATTTTAAGTTCTTTTAATTCGGCTTTAAACAGTTCGGTTACCTTATTCGGAATTGATATATACCAATCCCATTTTAAACCAGATGCTACAGAACGACAAACAGTAAGGGCCGGAAAAAGTTTTGGCATCATATTAGCAATTTTGGCTATGTGTATTGCGCCGTTAATTGCATATGCACCTGATGGCTTATTTGGGTATTTACAAAAAGTAAACGGGTGTTATAGTATTCCTATTTTAACTATTATTGTAGTGGGATACCTCACCAAATATGTTCCTGCAATTGCCGCAAAAATTGCTATTATTTCTGGGGTTGTTTTATATGTTGCTTATATCTTATTAGATGAATTTGTTTTTGTTGGGCAATTTCCTCACTTTTTACATGTAATGGCTATTCTGTTTGTACTTAATGTACTTATCATGTTACTTATAGGTAAATTTAGACCCCGAACAGAAGCTTACGAGCAACACTATACAGAACAAGTTGATATTACTCCCTGGAAACATCTTAACACTGTAGGAATTACGATCTGTTTGATCGTTCTAGGAATCTATATATACTTTGCATAAATGACAAATGAATCATTACTAGAAAAAGTAAAATCTACTTTTCTGAAACGATTTGATACTAAACCGGTATTATCTTTTTCTCCCGGCAGGATTAATCTAATTGGGGAACATACCGATTATAATGATGGATTTGTCTTTCCTGCAGCAATTAACAAAGGGATCGTTTCGGGAATCCAGAAAAATAACGCTATGTATTGTTCTGTCTATGCTATAGATACCGATGAGGTTTTAGAATTTTCGTTGCAAAACATACAACCTATCAAAAATGGAGGATGGAAAAATTATGTATTGGGAGTCGTTGCCGAAATTCTTAAAAGAGACAAAACAATCTATAATTTTGATTTGGTTTTTGCAGGTAATATCCCTCTGGGAGCCGGGCTATCCTCCTCTGCTGCCCTAGAAAACAGTGTCGCTTTTGGGTTAAATGAATTGTTCGAACTGGGGTTGACCAAAGAAGAAATGATTTATATCTCTCAGCAAGCAGAACACAATTATGTAGGAGTACAATGTGGTATTATGGATCAATATGCCAGTATGTTTGGAAAAGAAGGCAAAGCTTTATTATTAGATTGCAGAGATCTTAAAGCAACTTATTTTTCTATTGATTTTAAAGAATATGATATTGTTTTAATCAATACCAATGTAAAACATAGTCTGGCAGAAAGCGCATATAATGAAAGACGTTCGGTATGTGAGACGGTAGCAAAACACCTAGAAATATCTACGCTAAGAGATGCTACATATGAAGTCTTATTTGCCATTAAAGAAGAAATCAACGAAGATCATTACCAAAAAGCTTTATTTATCATACAAGAAAACGAACGAGTTTTAAAAGCTGCTATTGCTCTAGATAAAAAGGACTACACAACTTTTGGTGAACTACTTTTTGAGTCGCATAACGGATTACAAAATCAATATAACGTAAGTTGTGTAGAATTGGACTTTTTAATTGATCAGGCAAGGCTAAATCCCAATATATTAGGTGCACGAATGATGGGAGGTGGATTTGGCGGTTGTACTATTAACATCATTAAAAAAGGAACTGCTGATGCATTTATGAATACCATTGCACCCTTATATCATAAACAGTTCAACAAAACTTTAAGCCGATATGATGTACAAATTGCACAAGGAACGTATAAAATCACATAATATGATCACAAGATATCTATATATATTAGGAATACTAATAGGGTTAACCAGCTGTCATCAGGAAATAACAGTAGATGAGAAAGCCGATAAACAGCAAATTATTAAAGTACTGAAAGCACAGGAACAATCCTGGTCAAATCATGATCTCGAAGGGTATATGCAAGGGTATTGGAAATCGGATTCTTTAAAGTTTTACGGGAGTAGAGGATTAACCTATGGTTGGGATAATACATTAGCTAATTATAAAAAAGGATACCCAACTAAAGCCCATACAGGTACATTAAACTTTGTCATTAGTGATATTTCTCGAATTGATGACGAGTCTTATTTTGTGATGGGAGAATATCATTTAGTACGCAGTGTAGGCAATGCCGATGGTACTTTTATGATCATTTTCAAAAAAATAAATGGTAATTGGAAAATTGTAGCAGATTCCTCATGTTAGATACAGCATTACGAGACTATTCCCACAGGCGCTATAATCCACTTAGAGGAGAGTGGGTATTGGTATCCCCGCACAGGGCAAAAAGACCCTGGCAAGGCCAGGAAGAAGAAATCAATGCACAATCATTACCTTCTTACGATAAAGATTGTTATTTATGCTCGGGAAACATGAGAGCAGGAGGAAAGAAAAATCCAGACTACCAGGATGTTTTTGTTTTTGAAAACGATTTTGCAGCATTGCAAAACGAATCTCCTTCTTTTGCGATAGAAGAAGAACTGTTTAAAGTAAAAAGTGAAACAGGAATCTGCAAAGTAATATGTTTTAGCCCGGATCATTCTAAAAGCTTAGCCAATATGCCTGTAGACGCTATTGAAAAAGTGATTGAAGTATGGCAAGAAGAATATCAAAAATTAGGTGCGTTACCAGAGATTAATTACGTACAGATCTTTGAGAATAAAGGTGCCGTTATGGGATGTAGCAACCCGCATCCTCATGGGCAGATATGGAGCCAGTTTCATCTACCCAATGAGATCTTAAAAAAAGATGATAATCAACGGCGCTATTTTTCTAAACATGGTACATCGTTACTAGAAGATTATGTGATCCTGGAATTAGAAAAGAAAGAACGTATCGTATTTCAAAATGAACACTTTGTTGTATTAGTTCCTTTTTGGGCTATTTGGCCATTTGAGACAATGATTATTCCAAAAAAGAGACAATCCTCTATTTTAGAAATGAGTCGAAATGAGCGAATCGCTTATGCAGCATGTATTTCTGTATTGACCCGGGCGTACGATCAATTATTTAATTGTTCTTTTCCTTATTCTAGCGGGATTCATCAGGCACCAACTCATAATCTTGATCATACGCACTGGCATTGGCATATGAGTTTTTATCCTCCATTATTACGAAGTGCTACTGTTAAAAAATTTATGGTTGGCTATGAAATGTTTGGAATGCCCCAACGAGATATAACCGCAGAAACCGCTGCAACAATGCTTTATGAATTAATCTAACATAAGTTCGGTATACCTTTATAAAATTACAAAAACCGTCATCTTTGCGCTGCAAAAACACTACCATTGACACTGATGACGCGGATTTACAATCCGTGCTTTTAAAAACTATAAAAATAAATTTATTTATAGCGATATTATCAATGATTAACTATAAAAAAAACAGCCATATTAAAGTGACTGTCTTTATATTTCGGTATGTTTCACGGATTACAACCTTAAATCCGCGCTATCTTGGTACTTATGATAAGACATTAATGGAGAAGCTCAGGTTACTGGATTCTCTGGAAGAAGTAGAAAAAGTGTCTATCTATAACCTTATTGATTCCCTTATCTCTAAGAAAAAACTAAAAGATAATCTTACAAACCTGATTTCTTCGTAAGTATATTGTATAAAAAAACAGCTACAAACCAAAGGCCTGTAACTGTTTATTATATGTATTACTTATTTACCGCTATGAAGTCACAGAAATTCGCAGAGTAATCGCTCTTTGGAGAGCGAGTAAATCATCGAAATTAGTCACTTCAATTACATCATTTCTCTCTTTAAATGATTCTTCAAGAGTAATGTTATTTTCTGTTTTATTAAAAACACCTATTAATTTATACTTCATTTTTTCGGTGTCTAATAAGTTTTCTAAATACTCTAATTGTTGTACAGTTCTAGGAAAACCTAATAGTATATAGTTTTCAATAGTGTTTTCAACAAACTGTTCCAAAATTAGATTGCAAATATCTTCATCCTTTATAGGTTTACCAGATAATATGTCATTGTTAATTGAAGTCCATAAACTGCTTTTATTTGACACATTATTTCTTATCAATTCAGAAAAATAAATGATTTTATAACCTTCAAATAAATTGTTCAATTTATTATATAATGATTTTGAAGGAGTTGAAACTACTGAAATTATATTCATAATATTTTAAATTATTTTGTGAAATCAAAACTAACAACTCCATCAGGACTTGTATTAATACTAGTATTAGTGAATCCTGCTTTTTGTGCTGCTTTACCAGTAGGAGTATTTAATGCAGCTTGAGAAGGAGACATAGTTTTTAAATTTTCTTGATATACTTTATAATTAATGGAATCACCGCCATTAAAGCTTTTTTTCCAAGTACCTCTTATTACAGATGGATTAAACTTATCAACACCACTTTGAATAACATCAGTGAGTATTCCATTTCCCCCGCTCCCGCTAGCGTCTCGCTAGTGGCATCAATGTTTTGTTAATCCAAATAGGTATCCATCGCTATCAATCTCTAATACTGTATGGTCATCCTGATAATTTCTAGCACTACTATATTTCCAATTTACCGAATTGGTTACAAGACCTGATTCAACAGGATTATTGTGAATATAATCTATTTTTTGTTGAATCACTTTATCACTCCATAATTCTATAGGTTTATTGTGCTGCTGCCAAAATTGCATTCTGCTTACAGTAGCATTCTTTTTACCAGCCTTCTCAAACATCCATAACAACCATTCTTTCCTACTTTCCTGAGGGTTGTTCTCTATTTCTTTTAACAACTTTTTTGAAGTATATCCCTTAAAATCCCTAATCAATCCTGAAGGGTCATCATTTGAAGAACGAAATACCAAATGTACATGACTAGGCATAAAACAATACGCATAAACCTCCATACCTTTTTCTGATCTGCAATATGTAATACTTTCTGACAAAACAGATAAATATTGTTCTCGTATAAATACATCGATCCAATACACTGTAGCAAAACTTATAAAGTACAAACCTGATCTATTATGAAATTTATAATTCCTGCTCATTTTGCCAAAATACAATAGTATAGTTTCAAAAAATGGAACCAGAATATTTTAATCCTAATAAAAAAACCAGCTACATCACTGTAACTGGTTTTTTTATAATTAATCTTAATTATTAAACTAGTTTAAAGATTTCTCCTCTTCTACAATTAGCTTTTTAAACTCATTACTAATTTCATTAGATTTTTTTACAAAGACGCCTTTTAAAACCATATCAGTCCCTACCATTGATGATTCGTAATAATATTTATCTCCTTCAACAAAGGTTATCTGTGTAAGAATTTTTTGTTTCTTATCAAACTTAGGAAGTTTACCTAATTTTAACTGTTTATAAAGAGTTAAAAGATACTTACATTCATTTATCTTTTCTATTTTACTAAGACTAGCGGTTTGGTATTCCTTAGTTTTTTCTAATTGCCAATTACCACTTCTTTCCACCATGACTTCGCCATATTGATATTTCATTTCAAAAGTGCCATGCATAAAACCTTTACAATCTTGCGCCTTAATTGACAAACAAGAAATAAACAGTATTAATAATATATTTTTCATTTTATTTTATTTAAAATTCTTTTATTATCATAATAATTCCTCCAATAATAGATGCTATTCCAACACCTACAATTTTTGAAGTAAGACTTCCTCTTTTTTCTACATAATTTTGATAATAAATTAAAAGAAGAATACCGCATATTATAAATAAAAAACCTAAAATTATATTGATAAAGTCTATTGCCATATTATTCTTTACACATCATTCCGTCAATCCTCTCACTAGGATCTATTTTAATATAAGAAGTATAATAAAAACAAGTTTTATCTACCTTTATGATTTCAACGACAATACCTCCACCTTTATTAATTTGTTTTTGAAAATCAGTTAGAACCATTTTGTTTTCATCCAATAGTAATATATAATTACAATCATTTAACCATTCTATGTTAGAATATATTATTCTTCCCTCAACGATTTCTTTTTGAAATCTTCCATTTCTAATAACTTTATAAGGAGAGTTCCCTGCTGTATCTTTTGATACAACAAAATTGCCTTCCTTGATTTCTGTACAATCTAACTTTTGAGAAGAGCAAGAAAATAAACTAATTAAAAAAACTATAACGACTAAAATTCTATTCATTGTTTTTATATGTTTTTAATTCTCTTATAAATATAAATGATATTATAATAAAAAGGCCATCTCAAAAGATGGCTTTTCTACTATTTAAAATTTACATTTATGATTGTTTTAATTTATCATAAATTTCTTCAATATCATTATCAGACCACCCCATATAATTAGGGGTGATTTTTGTAATTAAAATATTATCCATATCATATATTCTAAATTGTTTTTGTTTAATTCCTCTTGGCCCAACTTCATTTTTATAAGTACATCTTATATTATTAAATAAATATATTTCTTCTTTTCTTATCATTAAAAATTTTGTGTAGAGTAACATAACTCTTTTTTCTTTTTCATGAATCTTAATACTTATTATTCGTTTCTTTGAAAAAAAGAGGGAAATTACATAAAAACTCATAACAACAAAAATCATGAGACCTATCTTAACAGTATTATTACTTAAAAATAAAATTATTAATATCGACATAATAACTAGTATCATATTCCAAAAAATATTGATTGTTTTCGGTCTATATGTAATCATAATTAATTTTGTAAAAGATTATTTCCTTTTAAATCAGAAGAAACAGGTGGAGCTACTGGAACAATGTTGTTCACTTGTGTATTATTATCAGTTGAAAAAAATGTGTTAACTGCATCATCAATAGCTAAAGCCATTTCATATGTATCCATTGTTGCGTCTATCATTTCTGCTGCTCCAAATAATGTGCCTTTTCCTACTAACAAACTGCCTCCTTCGGTAATAATTGTTCTTAGATTACCTCCTGAAAGCGTTCCTGAAACAAATTGTCCTCCAGTATCAATTAATGAAGCATATTTACTATCGTTTTTATTTGCAATAAATCCTGGAATAGAACTAGAATTTTGCAAAACTGTGTTTCCAGAATTATTTGTCAAAGCATCTCCAATTTGTCCAATTCCAATACTAATTTCACCTATTGATAATGTAAAGGCAGCAGCTCCTCCTGCTGCTACTCCTATACCTCCTGATCCAATTGCATAAGCTCCTGATCCAATAGCTCCAACTGTACCCATAACAATGTTTTTTGTACCATTAATAGCATTGTCCATATTTGCTATTTTTTGCTCATCTTTTCCTCCCGGGATAACAAACTCTGAACTAAAAGCTCTTGTTATGCCTTCACCAATACCGCTAACAGGATTCCAACTACCAACTTCTAATCCTTCTAATTCAACACCTAGACCCATTTTATTTTCTTGAAAAGCATAGGTAGCATTATATGTATAATCCTCTGATAATGGATCGATCTGCCAGAACCTACCAATACTACGATCACTCATACGATAACGCCACTCATGAGTATTTAACCCTAAATCCTCGGTTAACCCCCGCTCCCGCTAGCGTCTCGCTAGTGGCATCAATGTTTTGTTAATCCAAATAGATATCCATCGCTATCAATCTCTAATACTGTATGGTCATCCTGATAATTTCTAGCACTACTATATTTCCAATTTACCGAATTGGTTACAAAACCTGATTCAACAGGATTATTGTGAATATAATCTATTTTTTGTTGAATCACTTTATCACTCCATAATTCTATAGGTTTATTGTGCTGCTGCCAAAATTGCATTCTGCTTACAGTAGCATTCTTTTTACCAGCCTTCTCAAACATCCATAACAACCATTCTTTCCTACTTTCCTGAGGGTTGTTCTCTATTTCTTTTAACAACTTTTTTGAAGTATATCCCTTAAAATCCCTAATCAATCCTGAAGGGTCATCATTTGAAGAACGAAATACCAAATGTACATGACTAGGCATAAAACAATACGCATAAACCTCCATACCTTTTTCTGATCTGCAATATGTAATACTTTCTGACAAAACAGATAAATATTGTTCTCGTATAAATACATCGATCCAATACACTGTAGCAAAACTTATAAAGTACAAACCTGATCTATTATGAAATTTATAATTCCTGCTCATTTTGCCAAAATACAATAGTACAGTTTCAAAAAATGAAACTAGAATATTTTAATCCAAATAAAAAAACCAGCTACATCACTGTAACTGGTTCTTATCATTTATATATTCTTAGCCTCCAAGCTTTGACGTCACTAGCGAGACGCTAGCGGGAGCGGGGGAATTAGTTAAATCTGTTGAAGTTTCTTTTCCATAACCAAAAACAAAGAAATTGGCAGAGTATCCCTCTGTAGCTTGAACAGATGTTCCATCTTGAATGCTTCCGCTATATGAAGTAGTTCCTCCATCATAACTTCCACCTAGTTCTAGTCCAAATACTTTTCCACTTACCCCAAATGTCTCTCCAAAACCTATAGTAACTCCAACATCAACACTTTTCACAACATCTACAGCAGACATTCCTTTTCTAGGAGAATTCTTTACTGGTTCTTGACTAACTACATCTACTCCAGCTGTTGGTTCTCCTTCTAACCCCTCGATTTCGATTTTCCATACAGGACTATTATGAGCAAATTGATATGTAGAAATAGACATATAATCCTCACTTACAGGGTCAACCCCAAAGAATCTACCTATTTCTGGAATATAATTTCGATATCTAAAAGTGAGCCAATTTAACCCAAGTTCTTCTTGTCGTTCTTGACCTAAATAGTCATAATTATGCTTTCTACCATTAACCTTAGAGTTGGGATGATCTATCCCATATTCCATTTCTAATCCAAAAGGGTAATAATCTTTAACTTCCACGATCTCAGAAGTACTGATAGAACCATTCTTATCAGCATCTTTATATGATAGTCTGATATTTCCTAAGTGATCTTTAAACTGATATACATATTTATACCCATCAGCTTCATGTTCTACGATTCCTTCTGTATGGTTAAAGAATTCTAGTGTACCATTCTTATACACATAATTCCCGGCATACTCAGTTGTTAATGAACTTCCCTCTGTGGTAATCTTTTTTAGTTTTACCCCAGTGGCATCGTAAATATAGGTAATATTTCTAATGGTATTGACTATAAAAAATCCACAACATTAATGCTGTGGATTTGATATAATTTATCTCTTACTCATACCCCTCACTCATAAACGCCACTAGCCGGAGGCATAGCGGAAGCAATCAATTACTCGCTAGGAGCAGCGGGGGAAACTAGAATATTTTAATCCAAATAAAAAAACCAGCTACATCGCCGTAACTGATTCATATCATTTATATATTCTTAGCCTCCAAGCTTTGACGTCACTAGCTAGACGTTAGCATGAGCGGGGGAGATATTACTCATAAAATACTTCTGATATTGAATCGATTATTCTTTCAATTCTAATACCTGTACTAGTTAAATTGTCATTATTATCAAAACCTTTGTCTGCTAAAACATCTGATAATCTATCTAGAAGAATCTCAGTTGTTTTATTATCAGCCTCAAAAGTTATATTGAACTGATCATCTTTGATATAGTTTAAGTCTTTTGGTAAAGATTCTATAATCTTGATAATAAATTCAAAATCTTTCCTTTGCAACTTAAATTTCATAATTTTTATTCATTCAATTATTTATACTTTGACTATCACTAAGTACGGGTTGTGATATTACATTCATCTCAAAATCCGTTGCTATTAATTCAATAGTTCCTTTATCAGTTTCTATTAAAAATTTCCAATCTATCATTTTTCCATTCGGCGTCAGCCCAACTTTCTCTCTTTTGATCTCAATAATATCTATACCTATTGCTTTTTTAAAAGAAATATTGATTTCTGAGTCAAGTACATTTTTAAAAATCATTTCACAGGGGGACACCCAAAATTTAAAAAAATCATTCTCCTGTTTTTCCCACTTAAATATGTAATCTAAGTAAAGAGTAAAATTACATTCTTCATCAGGAAATTTAATTTGGTACAGACGTGAATCATGCCAACCCATTTCTCTAAAATCTTCATTAGTCCAAATTTCTTTAACTTCCATTCTGCTTTCTTTTTTCTAAAACTTTTTTAACTGTTCTTATATCTTGCTGGTTCATTGGTCGTACATTTTTTCTATCTTTATTTATAAATGTTTCTCCTTTTGCATTTGTATTTTTATATGATTTTTGAACATGAGGTGTTTCTACGCCCTGCTCCCGCTAGCGTCTCGCTAGTGGCATCAATGTTTTGTTAATCCAAATAGATATCCATCGCTATCAATCTCTAGCACTGTATGGTCATCCTGATAATTTCTAGCACTACTATATTTCCAATCTACCGAATTGGTTACAAAACCTGATTCGACAGGGTTATTGTGAATATAATCTATTTTTTGTTGAATCACTTTATCACTCCATAATTCTATAGGTTTATTGTGCTGCTGCCAAAATTGCATTCTGCTTACAGTAGCATTCTTTTTACCAGCCTTCTCAAACATCCATAACAACCATTCTTTCCTACTTTCCTGAGGGTTGTTCTCTATTTCTTTTAACAACTTTTTTGAAGTATATCCCTTAAAATCCCTAATCAATCCTGAAGGGTCATCATTTGAAGAACGAAACACCAAATGTACATGACTAGGCATAAAACAATACGCATAAACCTCCATACCTTTTTCTGATCTGCAATATGTAATACTTTCTGACAAAACAGATAAATATTGTTCTCGTATAAATACATCGATCCAATACACTGTAGCAAAACTTATAAAGTACAAACCTGATCTATTATAAAATTTATAATTCCTGCTCATTTTGCCAAAATACAATAGTACAGTTTCAAAAAATGAAACTAGAATATCTTAATCCAAATAAAAAACCAGCTACATCACTGCAACTGGTTCTTATCATTTATATATTCTTATCCTCTAAGCTTTGACGCCACTAGCGAGACCCTAGCGGGAGCGGGGGGCCTTACTCAAAAATTAATACCATAAAAAAATCCACAACATTAATGCCGTGGATTTTTTATATTAATCTAAGCATTCCACTAAGTCAGAAGACTTTGTGGAGTTGGGTTTTTCTGATTTATTATATATTTCCAGTTTCTTTCTATAGGGTTCCAATAATTACGATTCATACTAAAATCTTCATAAGAGATTTCAGATTTATCTAAATCACAAAACAAAAAAGTGTATTCATCAAAATCAGGATTATTTTCTTTTAATTTAATTTCAAAATAAAAAGGATCCGTCCATTGTTCAGTGATATTTTCTATTCCCCAAATCATGATACCCGATATAGACAACTTATTGCCTTCTAATTTGATCTTTGTTAATAAGCTATCATCTATCCATCTTTTTGAATCCCAATCATTATCAGATTTTAACAACACGTCCAAAAGACCACCTAATAAAAATGAGCTATCACCTAGTATTTCATTGTAATACTCTAAATCTGATTTTAAGTTTTTAACATTACTTATATTACTCTGTAATTCAGTAATTAACATCAGTTCTGTTTCTTCTAATCGTTTCATTTATCTATTCTCTAGATGTTTTTCTATTGATTTTATCAAGTCTTGTTCAGCTCCCTGTCTCTGACCATGAGCGCGATCTCGTCCTAATCGAGAAGTAACTTTAATTCTTCTTTGGACGCTTAACTTAAGTTCTCTAAGTAATATTTTCAACTCATCCTTAGAAAATTTAGAGAGATCTTTTATTTTGGGTAGTGTTCCATGAACTTTTCCTGTAGCATCTAAAGAAGGAAGGGGAGTTTTTACTTTTAATTTCTTTAGATTGATTATATTTTTCGCATTCTTTAAACTTTTGACTTTTCCTGGACCAAAAGGAAGACTAATTGGGGCACCTATAGTAGCAAAACCTATTGTATTTCCACTTAGATCAAGGTTATATACCCCATCGTCAGAAATTCTAGGGCCAAATAACCAAGGAAGGTTTGCTTGTGCTTCTAAGGCAAATTTATCAAAACCTCTTAATTCTGAAATTGAAGGAGCTACTTTTTCTCCAAGAAGATTTGAGACTTCTGTACTAGAACTGGATTCAGTTGATGAACCATCAATAACAGCTTCATCTAAAATTTCAATATGATTCGTTTCACTATCTTTTACATCGTCATAAAGGTCTCCTGCATCATCAGGGCAAGCTATTTGATTACCGTTTGCATCAAGACAATATCCACCATCTGGATCGAAAGAGGTAATAGGATTATTCCCCATTGCAACATAAGGAGACATAAATTGTTCATACGGATCAGTTGTTACAAACCTACCTGTTGTTGCATCATAATGTCTAAGTTCAAACTCATACATGTTATAACCTAGGCTTTGATTTAATTCTTGACCTTGGAATTTATAATCATGCTTTCTACCATTCACAATAGAGTTGGGATGATCTACCCCATATTCCATTTCTAATCCAAAAGGGTAGTAATCTTTCGTTTCTATGATCTCAGAAGCACTGATACTGCCGTTTTTATCCGCATCTTTATAGGATAGTCTGATATTCCCTAAATGGTCTTTAAACTGATATACATATTTATACCCATCAGCTTCATGCTCTACAATACCTTCTGCGTGGTTAAAGAACTCTAGCGTACCATTTTTATACACATAATTCCCAACATATTCTGTAATTAAAGAACTTCCCTCTGTGGTAATCTTTTTTAATTTTACCCCAGTGGCATCGTAAATATAAGTAATATTTCCATTATGAGAAGCATTATTTACCGTAACTGTTTTAGGAAGATTTAAATGATTGTAGGTGATTCCTGTAATCCCTTTGTTTTGATCCTGGATCATATTACCATTGGCATCATACACAAAATCATCATTGGTATTGGTACCATCTTTAAAACCAAAAGTTGTATTCCCGGTATCAGTCACTCTTAAGAGTTTATTGCCACTATCATAGGTGTATGCCAGCATATCCATATCCCCAAAAGAAGTAGCTGCTTCATTAAGGTTTCCTTTTCGGTTTAAGGAAAGGATATTTCCTGTTTTATCATAAGTAATGCCACTTAGGTTATAGTTACCATCGTTACTGATTCCTTCTGTGATTCGGTTTAAAGCATCATAACCGTATTTGTAATGTCGCTCTATATTATCATTGGCAGTTTTCCATTGGGTCTCTGCAATATTTCCATTATATAAAGCAGTAGCCCCATGTTGTGGGGTATTATAATTGATCGTAAAATCAAACAGGTCATTATCATCATAACTATCCTGGTTGATGTTTTTTAACCATCCTCGTACATTATATTTATAATGTACATCTTGTAATCCACCCCCAACTTCTTTAGAAATTAACTGCCCTAACTTATCATAAGTATTAGATACAATCAATTCTCCCGGGAATTCCTCGTTCTGGATCTTAGCAAAGAAAGAAGTACTAGCCGTAGCTGCAAAATGAAAACCATTAGATAAGGTAATGGTATTACCTGCTACAGTAGTTGTAGTTTGGGTGATCGGTTGTGATAAGGTTACTGCTGGTGTAACCCCTGTATTACCCGTACAGTTTACCCCAGAAGCATCTTCTATACATTGTCGCTGGGTGAGCATTCTCCCCATATGATCATAGGTAAAACTATCTATGGTTATAATCGGTGTATTGTTGTCTTTGGTATGGGTACTTTTGGTTTGTTCTACCTTACCTACAAAATCCAATTGGGTAGCTACCATATCGGTAGTATTGAGATATTCGTTTTTACTAGCTACATAGATGGGTCTTGATTTTTTATCATAGTAAGTAACCGTAGTAATCCAATCAAAGGTATCTAGTACTCGTACCTTGCTTCCGGTAGGCAGTGTCTTGGTTTGATCGGTAATAGCTTCGTTATATACTGTTCCCGGGTTGGTTAATCCTGCAAGATCAAAACCATAATCATCATAGTAATTGATGGTATATAGCTCCAGATTTGTTTTTGGGAATGCTGTATTGCTATAATAGATCGTAGTACCATCGATCTGGGCAGCAACATCCCGTGTTTCCCATAGTGTAGATTCTGTATTCACAGCTTGTTGTATGACTTTTCTTTCTCGATTATCGGTGAATTTACCAGTATAGGTAACCCGACCAAAGGCATCATATTTGGTAAAGAGCCAGGCATTACTTGCTTTTAGATTCGCATCCTGAGTTAAGATCGGTTGATCTAGCTTGTTATAGATAATATACTCTTTGTCTTTACCAGGGATTTTCTTTTCAATTAGTCTATTACGATTGTCATATTTGTATTGATAACAGAGTTCGGCAAGCTCAGTAGCAGAGATACTTGTAGCACCAGTATTTACCTTTGGTGGGATTACGTATGTTAAATTCCCAAATCGGTCATATACATAATGCGTATCATGCGCTTCTGGGGTTGCTGAGCTTGTCGAAGCATAGGTTCTTTTTAACACCACTCTACCTTGTTTGTCTTTATATTCTCTAGTAGTATGATTGTTACCATCTGCCGGGATCCAGTTTTCATCTTTGGTAATGGTGATGTATAACTGATTCGCAGCATAAAAACCATCTTTTGTTAAGGTAGGAGCTTCAGTATCATTTGGATCAGCAAAGGTTACTTTAAAATAGACTACTTCATTCGCTATATTGGTATCCCAATCAAATTTAATAGTATGATCTGTATCACTACCTCGATCTGCTTTCCAGGCCGTACCCGGGGCTCCCTGTTCTAGTACTCGATTAAGAGGAGAAGCTTCAAACACACTTTCTGAATAAGCATTCACCTCTCCCAGATTAGCATTTGTAATCCCAGGGAAATCATTAGCATAGGTATCCTTATAATACTGGTTGATATCGGTATTGACATTGATCTCTTTATAACTCCCCACAGTGTTGGTGGCTTCAAAAGGCAGGTATTGCTTGTCCTGTCTGCCATAATCATCATAGGCCATATAGGTTACAATATCGTTACCACCTGGTGAGGCTTTGATTGCTCGTTGTTGTATGGGTCTACCCAGTCCATCAAAATAAGTAACACTCTCTATAGCCCTATCGATATCATTGATATTAGAGCAGTTTACATTCTCTAGCTCTGCAATAGTCATTGCGGTTTGAGGAACTATCGTATGCACATAGTTTTTATCGGATAATACTACCTGGGCCTGAAGATTCAATCCCATTAGTATTAATAGTATATATATAATTTGTTTTTTCATCTTATTATATTGTTTATGGGATTAATGTTGTTCTCCTGTATTACCACCGCCACCTCCGCCGCCAGTAGTAACTGTAGCAACAACGATCATCGTCTTTGTGATTTGTTGACCTGTAAGATTATCTGTTATAGTCGCCTTAATGGTATATTCATGAGTGCCATTTGAAAAGTTAGAAAAACCAAAACTTGTACCACTGCCTGATCCTAAGGACTGAGAGAGGTTAATACTGTTATAGGCTTTCCAGGTGATCTGAGAATTGCCTGAACCACCAGTAAGACTCGTTACATTAAAAGTAACACTTGGGTTAGTCCCAGAAATAGAAGTATGAGATTGACTCGTGCTCGCCACCATACCAGGATAGGATTTTAAAACAGGAGCATTAGCACCCCACTTATAATTAGCATTTTGCAAGGTTAAGTCAACCACCTTAAATTTGATAGTATAGGTTCCTGCATTAGGAAAATGGTACGAGTACGTGGTTCCTGTTGCACTTTGTTTTACATCATTAACATACCACTCGTAGCTACGAGATCCCGAACCGCCTCCTATACCCGAAGCGGTGAAGGTTGTAGTTGTTCCTTGTACAATATGGGCTTTTGATGCACTTACTGTAGGTGTGTTTAAAGGATTATACGCGTACAGTTTTCGGGTAGCACTGTTTGCTGATTTACCACTTACATTATCAATAACTTTAAAATATACATCATAGGTTCCTGCGGTACCCGGGTTGTATGCCAATGTAGTTGTTGTACTGGCTTGTTTTATAGTATTTACATACCATTCGTATCTTAAGTCTCCTGTACCGCCTCCTACACTTGAGGCAGTAAAGGTTACATTGGTTCCTTTTACAATATTAGTGTAGTTTGCACTTACTGTAGGGATCGTAATAGGAGGATAGGCCACCACTACATTCATCGTTTTACTTACCCGGTGTTTGGTTTGCGTATTATACGCTATTACAGATACAGTATATGTATCTTCTGCACTAAAAGATTTAGTAAAGCTTGTACTACTATCACATTGTTCTTGTGTACCATTTACAGACCAGGTATAGAGATCGGCACCGCCACTTCCTGAGGTATTAGCGGTAAAAGTAGCTACCTGATTCGGCTGTATTGCGCTTAAGCTTGGACTAATCGTCACATCACCCAAAGTAGCTGTTTGTTCTCCCTGGTAATTATAACGCACTTGTTGTGCGATATGTTGATCATCATCTAATGCATATTGCATACGGTTCATTTCGTCATAACGGTAGTATGCTGTTTCTCCTTTTGCGCTAGTTATACTACTCACACCAATTAATGGATCATAGGTATACCCCATCACCTGAGCATCTGCAAAATAGGTGTGTTCTCTAAGATCTTTAAACAAATTACGCATCGTTACCTCTTCTGCAGCTGTATCTTCGGTATTGGATACCGTTTGTAATTGGGTAATTATTGCTGTAGCCGTAGCAGGAATTCCAGTATAACTGGCATTAGCAATTTTTACAATAGGTTGAGTATTGTTATATCCCCAGATATACATAATACGACTTCCATCAGCCTGTGAAACTTCTAATGGATTTCCTTCGGTATCATATTTATGATAGGTAAGGCGTGGCTCAGGAGTATCAGTTCCTTTGGCAATTTTAGTAATCCCAGGTAGTAGAATCCCGTTACCCCAATCTGTAAATTCTGTGATTTGGATAGATAATACATCACCTGCTTCTATATTTTGAATTTCTATAGGAGTCGTAATCCTGTTTTGAGTCACCAGAGCATTGTTTACTGTACTACTCTTATCATAAGGATAACTATAGTTTGTGGCAACGGTAGCCTGATTACTAATTGTAGTCGTCTGTGTTTTTAACTGCCCATATGGATCATCATAGGTATAGGTAACCTCCTTGGTAATGGTTTTACTATGATGAATTTCTTCTTGTTTTGATGATGTAATAGGATACAATTCAGAATGGTTTACATATTGGGTCCACTCAGAATTATTAACCCCAGATGTAGACGTTTGTAGATTTCCATCGGCATCGAAGATATATCTAACTTTACCTGCTTTTAAGTTAAACGAATTTAAATGGCTTAACGCTCCTAAATGCCTTTCTAACTTATTGTATATATTGGTAGTTTTTCCATTCACTTCATATGCATTTCCGTTTTTGGCATAGGATTCTTGTTTTTTCACAAGTCCTTTTCTCCAGTTACTTTGTTCTATAGGAGCATAAGGATAGTCTTCTTCCAAATTTTTGGTTCCCGAAAAATAAGAACGGGTTTTAAGCATTTCATTTGCATCTCCTATCGATTGCTCTTCTACAGTAGTATATAATACCGGGCTACCAATATAAGTACTTAACGGAATCGTACTTGATGATGATCTTTTGGTAAGATTACAATCCATTTTTGCTTTACCCGGAGGAGTAAGATCCGGCAGGTAATGATAGGATTCTTTGTTTACAAATACAGGTTTTGAAAGATTGATCCCCGAAGAAGTAATCCCATCTTCTTTCATATACGAATATCGTTTGGTGGTATGCCCTCCCTGACTGTCATAAGAGTTTACTTCTTTGATTCGTAGTCCTCCAAAAGGGATATTAATCACTTCTGGTTCTGGAGGAGGGGTTCCCGAATAGTATTTTAGCTGTACATTAGCTACGGCTCTTGGTGTTCTATCTGGATTTGATGGTGCAGCTATTCTTTCTAACTGAATAACCAGTTCATAATCTCCGGCTTCTAGGCTATATAATGTTGGATCCTGTTGTTTGGTAACTGGTTCTTGTTCTGCCGAGGAAATTTCAGATTTATAGTTGCATATACCCTGACCCGGGCAATTTGACACTACACCTCCTCCAACTTTTTTAAGTTCTACCGAAGCCAGAGAATACCCCATAGAAGTGTGTAAATAATAGCCTAAGCTAACTTTAATACCACCGCCACCTGGAAGTGCTTGTGGAGTAAAAGGAATGGTAATGGTTTTATTGATGTTTTCATTTAAAGGATACCTATCTGAAGTGATTATGGTATCTATCTTTACATCCAAACGAGCTTCACTACCAATTTCTCCTGTGTCCAGTTTTCCAAACACCTGGTTTTGCTCATAGATAAATTCTGAGTATCCTTTGGTAGGATAATGTATCTTTCTTAAAGCACCTTGACGAGTACTATTAAAATCAGGAGATCGATTTGAGTTTTCTGAAATCAGACTGCCTGTATCATTGGTGCTGCCACTGTAATACCCCCAATAATCTTGTTTATAATAGGCAATAGTTGCTGCAGGACTACCATAATATTCGAATCGATAATAACTTTGTTGTTGTGAGGCACTTGTTCTTCCTCTATCTATTGCAGTTAGAAGTTTTCGGGTAGCAGCTTTATCAGTATACGTTAACGTATATGTCATTACATCTTGTCCTATAGCATTCTTTATCGTTATCGCATCAAGTGATGTCGGGTTTTTATCAATATTAATTGCAGTATAGGTAGTATAATCAAAGGTTACGGTTTCTGATGGAGTAATGATTTTATTCAATAATAACCCTTCGGTAGTATTATCAGAATAAGAGTGAGAAACACTGTTTAAGCCTTTTTCTTGTATACACCGTGTATATTCTGGAGAATCAAGATCTACTAAGGTCCAGGCATCAGAATATGTTCTTTGTCGTACCGTATAGTTTTGATATTCGAAAGTGATCGTTTTTGTATTAGGAAGTTCTACTTTGGTAATTACCCAGGCAGAAGGGTAGGTCGTTATGGTAGGTTCTGTAGCACTTAGGGTTTCAATCTCGGTAGTTTCCTGAAGTTCGAAAAAGTAGTTAATTCCTGCATCGTCTATCAACTTAAAACCTTTAAAACTACCTTGAGCCCCAAACAAACGAGTTATCTTATAATTCTTATATGGTGCAAAAACAGCTTCACCATTATGGTTAAAATAAAAAGTAGCAGATAGAGAACCTACACTAATCATATATTTATCAGATTCTGTATCCCATTTTCCTGCAGCAGATTCTCGTATCAATAATCCAATCTCTTCTGATGTCATATTTTGAGAATCGGTATGATACTTATGTACTTTTTTTCCTATTTCATTTGGCCCGATATATCCAAGCTGTGACTCATCAGCAAGACCACGAACTTGTCGGGTAACCATTCCTTTACCAGAAAAATCCCAACCCAATCCGGTAGCTCCGGGAATCACATCGACCATCAATCCAGAATAATTATAGGATAGCGAAATCGGCAAACTAAACCCTGCTTCATTAATGGTATGCAACGGGATAGTATGGTTCATTCTTCCGGTAGAAAGATTAACGGGAATCTCTCCATACTTTCCTAGACTAGCTGCTTCGGGAGAAGTAGGAAAAATCTTTGGTGGTTCTGTGGGTGGTTGTCCTCCTTGAGCAAGAATTGTAAATCCTAAAAGCAAGAACGTTAACGTAGTGATAAGATGTTTCATAAAAAAGTAATTAATGACTGATTTTATTTTTCCTGGTGCCAAACCTACAATTACAACCATAACTAAATGTGATAACAAATCAATATTTTTGTATTGATCTGCAACTTTTTAGTAAACGTTTATAAACATGGGTAAAGCACTATAAATGAACTTGTTTTTTTGTCATGTTAGTTATTCGGAATGTACCATTACATTCGTGTTATAGGCTTTTTTACTTTTCAGATTCTAATTTTTCGAGTCTAGATTGTAATTCGATAAGCTTCTTATTTAACAACTTTAGTTCCTTGATTTCTTTCTGCTGTTGAATCGTATACAGCGTCAATTCCTCAATTTTTTTAAGAAGATTCATATCCATTTCGGCAAGCATAAGTCCATTTTGTTTAAACTCTTTTGCTGATGGAATTTCAGGTAGATGGCTATTTATTTTTATAAATTTTTCTACTTCTTCTATACTTATAAGATTATAGTCACTTTTGAAAACGTAGTCAGGAACAGTTATATTTAGGTCTATTTTTACTTCTTCAGTGTGAATATTTCCTTTTACAGTTAATTTCATATCGGGATTTGTGGTCCCTATTCCTACATTTCCTCTAAAAAAGGCTGTATGGTCAGAACCACGGATTTCTAAACTAGAATCTCCTTGGTTTACTCCAACGGCAAAACCTTGTGTAGTTCCCGGAGCATATGTAAGATACTGAACATGAGCTGTTAGCATACTTCTACTAAATCCAGGATTCTCATTCATACCTATTCTCCAGTTTGAATCAGAAGCATGCCAAGTAAATATTTGTTTAAGTCCTGCATGGTTACGGAGTAGGATGTCTCCATCAATTTCTAGTTTTTTACTAGGAGTGGTTACTCCTATCCCAACATTGCCATTTGGTAATTCCGTAATTTGAGCTTCAATTCCAAGAATAACACCAAATAATGTAATTGATAATACTATTTTTTTCATTTTTTCTGTTTTTATTATTTATACTCTACTTATTAACTTTTTGCTGAGGAGTTAAAAACACAGATAAGACACTCTAAACGAACTTATTTTTTTGTTATGTTAGTTATTCCCGATGCAATATTAAATCATCCCAGTTTCGTTTTTCGGGACTGAGAAAAAAAAGTGAAAGTTTTTTTAGAAATAAATTTGAAGGGGGTTTTTGGTTACAGATTTTGAGGTTCAGGTATTTGGCATCAGGTTTTGGATTTTGGGTTAACTGTTCTCTTATTTACCTAACAGAAGGGTTAATGATATTCGTTTTTTGACCTTTTTTATAGAACCCAAAAGTAAATCCTACCGGTTCGGAGTACACAAAACTCTGCGTGAGTGTATCAAATTCTACAGGTGCGTCTAATTCTTTCATGATACAAAGCATACGATATAATTTGGTTTTAGAGATCCCTAACTTTGCTGCCAGTTCTACAGGAGATCCGGTAGCTTGCAAACGAATAAGCTGATCAATTCGTTCTATCAATTGTATTTGCTTTAACATAGAATTCATAGCTATAGATTAAAAACACATACTGTACTGCGAAAAATGATAATGATTATTCGATTATCTTCTTTACTTTATTGGTACAGTAATAGAAAACAAAATTATGGTTTTACCACACTTAATATGTACGGAAAACCATAAACTAAATTTTTAATTCAGAAGTCATCGTTTTCTATTATCAGAACTATGTTAAAAAGCAATCCTAACGAAAAAAAGGAAGTGTTTTTGTAATGAGTTTGGTTTTAGAGTTATCTAAATTAATCTTCAGGTCATCACTCTATTCTGTCTATAACATATTTAATTGGATTATTTGTTAAAACATAGAAAGCCTGAGGTTTTAGCTATTTCTAACTACGACCCCAGGCGACTACTCCCCCGAACCTAACTGCGTTTAATGCTTTTATATAGATTAGATCTATAGTGATTTATGCGCTATTGCAATTCTACTATTGCACGCTCTATCACCTCATCTTTTGTTGTATCTTCAAGATTAAGTACTACAGGAATATCTGGATCTACCCCATCATCCAGATGTCTTCCCTGGGCATCAATAAATTCACTTGTAGAGAGGCTCCAATACCATCCATTAGCTAAATATCCATCGGCTACAGAACCGCTTCCTCCTCCTGTTCTTTGTCCTACTGTTTTTATACTTTCTACCGGATCTACAGAATACAAGAAAGTAGTAGAAGCACTGTATACATTTCTATCGGTAAGTACCATTACGGGTTTTAGGTATTTGTTTGCACTACCTGCTGGTTGAAGCGTGATATGACTATCAGAAAAATCATTTGGACCCGGACCGGTTTTAAAACGTTCAAAGCCGTTATAAATAGGTTTATTTGTGAAATAAGATGCAAATTTGGTTGCCAAAGCCGGATCGCCTCCTGTATTAGTTCGCATATCAAAAACGAGACCTTTGGTGTCTTTTAAATCCAAGAATATTCGCTCAATTTCATCATCAGAAATCTCAACATTCCACGAAGGAATCCATAGGTATCCGATTTTTCTATCTTGTGGTAAAGTACCCCATACAGCTCTAAATCCCTGCCCACCTGATAATGTCTTTATTTCAGAATTGACCGTATTACCAATATAATTATTCACTAAGATCGCTGCGTCTATTCCTGCCGGATACCCTTCTTCAAGATCAAAGCTTATAGACATGCCATTTGGATTGTTTTGATCTTCGATAAGGCTAGAATGACCGTCTCTTAAACTTTTGGTAACCTCTCCTAGAATT
Organism: Aquimarina sp. EL_43; assembly: GCF_943422735.1. Taxonomy (NCBI): domain Bacteria; kingdom Pseudomonadati; phylum Bacteroidota; class Flavobacteriia; order Flavobacteriales; family Flavobacteriaceae; genus Aquimarina; species Aquimarina sp. EL_43. Next base: position 1,512,105 of record NZ_CALSBR010000001.1, read on the forward strand.
TCAAAAAATTCTTTTTGAGTTGTAGTGGCATTAATCTTTCCTCTAAGGCTACTTCTCAACGTATTTATATTCACATTCTTAAATTCCAACATAGCATATTTCTCCTGTACCAGAGTGGTGTACTCATCAAATACAGCAAGTGCATCTGTTTTTGGATTTGGTTCCATCAACGCTTTTTCGCAAGAACTGAACACTACCAAAAATAGAAGAAGACCCATTTTTATTTTTAGATATTTCATTACAATGTTTTATTAAAAAATTAATTAAAATGCATCACTCTTACTTAGTGCGTTTAAAAATGTTATATCGAATAGAGAGTGAATGTATACCATACGTTACCGGATACTTCTTAACCTCAGAAAACTTCCTCAGATGCCATTTATAACCTACAGAAAACCGGTTTGATAATTGATATCGTATGCTTGTTCTTACCTGAAAATGTCTGGGTATAGTTCTCAATTCATAGTACTTAAAGGCAAAAGGGCTATCTATTTTATCATTTTGATAATCAAAATCTCCATTCTCCAGTACATTCTGCGATGCCGAAAAAGCAAACCCCGTACTTTCTTTGAAATAAGAAACCAATCCTAAATCTAAGCCAAAACGAAACTTTTTATAATCATATATTGCCGAAGCCCACAATGTGCTTCCTGTTACATTATATGCACTGTTATTGCCCAAACCATCAAAGTTTTTTGCATATAAATCCAGCACGTCCCATGTTGCACCAATAAATAGATTTTCTTTAATACGATGAAGATATTTGGCCTGCAACATAGGATTATAAGTGCTAACTGTATTGTCGTGAGTAGCAGCTTTTTCTGTAGTTACTATTCCTTGTAAATTAATTCCCCAAATTGCTTTTTCATTTTCTTTTAGATACCCTAATCCAAATACACCACCAAATCCATTATACTTTACATTAGAGTATTTTACGTCCTGAAAGGAGGAAAAACCACCTCCAATATCAACATAAAAAGAGGACGTTTTTTGTGCATGAAGCTGTACTAAGCTAACTGCAAAAAAGAGCACAATTAAATAGGTTTTTTTCATGTTTTCGTTTTTATGAATTAATTCACTATTGTATTGCGCGTTTAAAAATGAAACGTGTAATAAATATCCCATTGCTATCTCCTTCGCCTGCATCACTTTCTACGGCACTGGTTACAAAAATCAGATCCCAACCTTCTGCCAACATTGTAGTTATCTTTGATGAAATTACCGCATCGTTTGCTGCAATATTCTGAAAACGAATCCCTACCAGATTGTAAAAGTTTAAAAGTTTAGTTTCCTCAAAATCCTTAACACGAATTGCTTTTCTTTTTGATTTATTACGTGTATTATCATCTTCTGTTTGTGTAGAAGTGAATTCCTTATAATCTCTTTCTGCATTTGCTGAAATAAGTCTTGAACGCCCTAAACCACTTGGAACTATAGATTCTACACTGGTAATAACCTTTACTTCATATTTTGGAGTCGAAGTTTGTGCACTACTTGTTGCGATTGATGCGATAATAAATGCGCTTAATAGAATTACTTTTTTCATTTTTCTTACTTTTTATTATTTATTATTAATTTCAGTGTTCTTCCTTCTTACACAACAGTAAACTTCTAGAACACCCTATTTTTTACTGTCTAAATATTACTTCATTTCTTTTATCAATTGTTTTGTTTTCTCTATAACAGCATCTTTTCCTTCGATAAACTCTTCAATTGTTTGGTATACTTTATACTGTGGTACAGTACCACTACCTTCTGGAAATAATTTCTTATCGACATCTTGCTCATTAATCACAATGAAGATGGAAAAGATTAATTTAGAATTGGGTAGATTATAAAACAATGGAATAGATCCTGTATGTCTGTAATATCCTCCTCCAGTTTCTTCTCCAATAAAAATGGCATTACTTTTATCCCTCACTAGTGCGCTAAACAAACCTCCACCAGAAAAAACTCTACCACTTGTTAAGACAAATACATTTCCTTTAAACTTGTTTTTTGCCGGATCACGATGAATAACCTTATCTTCTCTCCAATAATACGCCCCATCATCTCCTTTTATCATTTCTTCTTTCACCATTTTCTTCATAGTTTTTTGGATAGCCTCAGGTTTACTATCGGCATCTAATTCCATCATATCATACCATTGTGGTAGTAAATACTGCGGATATGGTGGTACATTATCAATGGTGTTTAATTTTCTATACTTGTTTTCTTTAAAATGTGTATCAATTAGGTACGAAGCTAATTCCATATCATTTCCATCATCTCCACCAGTGTTTTCTCTGATATCTAAAATCAGATTCTTAATTCCTTTTTTATTTATTTCACTGAAAGCGTTTTTAAGGAATCCGAAGAATTTTTTTTGATTCTTTCGGGTTTCAGTCGAAAATGTATTTACTGTTAATAAAGCCGTATTATCATCCACATATTCTAAGTAATATGGTTTTTCATAATGACTTTCTGTAACTGTATTTTCTAATTCGGATTTCGGAATTCCCGGTAATTCTACAGTACAGCTTTCCTTATCTGAATCATGCAAATATGCTATGGTAAATTTCTCTTGTGGTCCAAAAGCCAAAAAGTAGTTGGTCGAAAAATCATCTTCTAATTGCCTGTATTTAAAAGTAGTATTATACCCATCTGAACTCAGTAACTTAAAAGTTTCTGTAGTTATCTTTTTAATTGTGTTTCCGTTAATACTTAAAATTTGAGTTCCCTTCTTTAATTTCTCATAATCCTGAGCAACGACTAACGTATCTTTTAAAAATTTCACTTTAAAAGGGAAAAAGGCTTTGGTAGCATTGTTCTTTACTTCTGAAAAAATGTCTCCAGAAGTATAAAAACTAGAATGTCCACAATTAATTTTGGTATGAATACCCGTAATTAGATTATAAAATTCCCGAGCGTTTTTGAGTGTTGGTAGTTTTTCATTTGCTTTTTTGAATATTGAGTCAAAGACCTCTTTAGAAGTATACAAATACATTCCACTATGTGCCGTTTCTATAATATTACGGTAGATTTTTAAATCTTCTTTTAATACTAAAGGATCAAATGGTTGTCTTGGCGATGCTGGTATAAATGCTATCTCCTGTCCATCTTGATTAACAAAAACAAACTCAGTTTCGGTTAGTTTTTTAATCGTTCTGGTATTGATTTCATTAGTTTTACTATTTACATAACTTATCGTTTTGCTATTACCATTATACGTCCATTTCTCTTCGGTAACATCTCCATTTACCTCTGTATTTAATGTATAGTCTGAATTGAATTTGAATCTGGCATTGGATACCAATTCTTTAATTGATAATAGTATTTCCTTTTTATTAGATTTTAGTTCTTTGCCTTCTTTTTTATTACCCTTTTTTTCTACTTCGGTCAATATTTTCACATATAAATCCTCGACTACAGATTCTATTCCCGATGGATCGTATTTCCACTCTCGATCTAATAAATATTCTAAATCTTGAATCTTCTGGCCATATACAGAAATACTTATAAAAAATAAGAGATTGATTATGTATGTTAGTTTTTTCATTTCTTTTTTAATATTGTAATAATTTGATCAATCACATAAATAGTTACTCCAATCAGGATGGGGAGTATAAGAACCATATCGACTCGTATTGCCGGACCAGTTATGGTTTTTTCCCATTTGGTTATCTGTAACTCCCAAACAATAAAACTGGACCAGATCACAATTAAAAAAACCAGTAATATTATAACTACACGTTTCATTTTTGAATAGTTTATTTTAACGTTGCACAAAGATTTGTTAAAAGGAAAAAGACGGCCAAGAAAACCAATAGAGTAGCGGTTCGGATTTCAGAAATCCGAACGGAAATGGTAGTAAAATCAAAGGTTTCATTCCTGTTTCAGGAATCCGGACATAAAAAAAGAAGGTTATTCGTCGTTTTTAAAACGAGAAGGAGTAGTGCCTGTATATTTTCTAAAAGCATCATAAAACGTACTTTTACTTTGGAAACCAACTTCGTTACCAATGCCTTCGACGCTTAAACTATTTGCAATATCACTTCTTAGAAGTTCTTTTGCTTTTTCAACTCTAAAACTATTGATATATGAGTTGAAATTTTGATTAAGCTGGGAATTTATTACACCAGAAATACGTTTGGGATGTGCTCCTATCTTTTCTGCAATATCAATGATAGTTAAATCAGGTATAGTATATACCTTTTCATCCTGAATATATTTCTTTATTTCTTGTAGTAATTGTATTGTACTTTCATTATTTATTAAAGAACCATTGTTTTTGTCATTTTTGTCAACAGTTTTTTCACTATCCTCAATAGGGATTAAAGTCTTTACATTTTGCTGAAGAATACCTCGTACCGATATCCAATACAATAACATAACATTAATAGTAGAAAGAGTTAGATGAAAGTAAAAACCAGTGTCAAAAAACTCTGAAGCTATTGCAATAAAAGTAAGGAGAAGCCCAAAACCAACAAACCCTCTTGCCCAACGTAACTCTCTGTATTCTGTAGACGTATATTGATCTTTTAACTCTTTGGTATGTTTTTTTATAAAGTTTAAAGTTTTAAAACCTATATAGAAAGAAAAAAGAACTCCTCCTAAAAGTACAAGATTATACCAAAGAGACTCTTCTATTATTATTTTCGAGTCATTATCCTGAAAAAACACAACTATTCCGATAATAAATTCTAATACTCCCGGGATTAGCACCCCATAATTGAGTTTGTTTTTAGAGAGTATTGAAACCTGCTGAACGTAGATATAAAATAAAGGAAACATCAACCAGGTAAAATCAAAAGGCAATAAATTGTATCGAGGATAATACGTTGTAATATTTAAATCTTCTAATATTGCCGGGAGCAGGTTTAAAGCATATACAATTATAAACAAACCCAAAAACAAAGTAGACTTATCCCTTTTTCTATTTATAATAATAAGTAACAGACCAAGAATAACCCCTTGTATTAACCCAAGAGTGTCGATCAGCGATACAACATTATAATTTATCTCCATTATCTAAATGTATAGAAATTTATAGATTAAACATTATCACAATAATGACTCCAAAAAAACATTAATTATAAAATTATTTAGATTGATTAAAAGTCACTCGGGTTTTTGCCTGTATATTTTTTAAATAATTTATTAAAATGACTAGAGTCTGTAAAACCTGTTTTTTGAGCTATTTCAGAAATATTCAAATTTGTTTGTTTCAATAATCGTTCTGCCATTTTGATTTTTGTCTGAATTACATATTGCTGTATCGAAATACCCGCATGTTTTTTAATAAATACACTTACATAACTAGGAGACATATTAAATGTTGCAGCAATTTTTTTTATTCTAATAGCATCCTTATCCAAAACGTTCTGCCGAATATATGTAAGTACATCACTCACCTTTTCTTCTTCAGAAATGGCAGGTATAGCAACATTCTTATTAAGGTTTCTTGATATTATAATTAATAATGCACCTAATAGCTCTAATAAAATTGAGCGGCTATATAAAGAGGGGGTTTGGTACTCTTTTTTAATAATTCGAAACAATTCGAATACATGCGATCTATCTGTAGCATTAGAAATAATATTTTCGGGAATACTATTAGCATGTAATACAATAGCATCTATATTCTTTCGCCATTTTAAATCAGAAACAAGTTCTGTTTTTTCTATAAAAAGTTGCTCTGTGAATTTAATAAAGCCAAAATCTGTATGATCACTAATGATAAATTCGTGTTCGTCCTTTGGCGTTAATAAGAAGATATCCCCTTCTGTATATTCAAAAGCACTCTCATTTAAAATGTGTTGTCCATTCCCCTTGAGAATAAAAATCAATTCGAAAAAATTATGAGAATGCTTTGGATACTCCCACTTATCAAGTGACAGTTCGAATACATTTAAAGATTTTGCACTAAAAAAACGTTTTGACACAAGTATACTAGCATAGGTTTTTACAAATATACAATGAATATGTACCAAAAACAGATTTCTTCCTTCATCTAAATTTGCATTATAAATCAAATGGTAAAATCCAATGAAACCAATAAAAATATCTTTTTTAATACTCTCTATAAGTGCATGTGTAGTTCTATTTTCTAGTCATACTTCAGAAAAAAAACTTATAAAGACCACCACAATAGAAACCGATAGCATAACAGATCATTTCTGGCCAAATAATGCACGACTGGTCATCTCATTCTCAATGCAATTTGAAACTGGCGGACAACCAGAAGGTGCAGAAAGTCCTTTTGCTGCTAAACCATTACCAAAGGGACATCCTGATCTTCCCGCACAAAGTTGGTTTCGTTACGGTGCCAAAGAAGGTATTTACCGAATGCTTGATTTGTGGGATAAACACAATATCAAAGTTAGTTCTCATATCGTTGGTGCTGCTGCTATCAAATACCCCGAAGTTGCCAAAGCTATAGCAAATCGCGGTCATGAAATTGCAGCACATGGTATCGCATGGAGTGACCAATGGGATATGACATATGAACAGGAATTAGCATTTATAAAAACTGGTATTGACACAGTTGAAACGATTACCGGACAACGGGGCAGAGGTTATAATGCGAATTGGTTACGACGTAGTCCCAACACACTAAAAGTGCTACAAGAACTTGATTTCTTATATCATATAGATGATTTAAGCCATGACGAACCATTTATCACAGAGGTTAGAGGAAAGGATTTTGTAGTCATGCCGTATACACTTCGTAATAATGATATCGTAAATATTGAAGGTAAAAATTGGACTCCTGGCCAGTTTTTAAATCAATTAAAAATGGAGTTTGATCAATTATATGATGAAGCAGGAAGTAAAAGAAGAATGATGTCTGTGAGTTTACACGACAGAATCGGTGGGGCACCATCAATTGTTCGTGCGGTAGACCTATTCATACAGTATGCTAAGAAACATAAAGGTGTTGTATTTATGCGTAAAGATGATATTGCAAAAATGATAAAAGACGACCCAAAGACACCTAGAGATAATTCTGAATTAATGTATAACCAATGAAAAATACAACTTCAAAAAATCATGCCTATTTACTACTACGATTAGCAATGGGCGCCAACCTTTTAGCACATGGATTGGTACGAATTCCAAAAATAGAAACCTTTAGCAACTGGATGACAAACCTTTATAAAGAAGTAGTATTACCCGAAATATTCATTTCTTCTTTTGCCAAAATATTGCCCTTTGCAGAACTCACGATTGGTATCTTCCTAATTTTTGGGTTATTTACCTATCGTACCTGCCTCGCTGGAGGAATACTAATGATTATTCTAATTTTTGGTTCTTGTTTGGTCGAACAATGGGAATGGGTCGGATTTCAAATGGTCTACGTACTGTTCTTTTACCTTTTGATTGATACAACACAAAACAACCCTTTTTCAATTGATAACCTCTTACAAAAATAAGTTATGAAAACCACGCTATATACAAAATACAAAATGAATGGGATTTTATTAAAAAATCGTTTTTTAATGGCCCCTATGACACGCTCCAGAGCAGAAGAACCTGGAAATATACCTAATGCTTTAATGGCAAAATATTACGAACAAAGAGCATCTGCCGGGATTATTATTACCGAGGCTACTCAAATTTCTGTACAAGGAATGGGTTATGCAAAAACTCCAGGAATCTATTCTCAGAAACAAATCGAAGGTTGGAAACTCGTTACAGAGACAGTACACAAAAAAGGTGGTAAAATCTTTTTACAACTATGGCATGTGGGACGTGTTAGCTCTTCAAAAGTAAACGGGTTACAACCTATTGCTCCCTCTGCTCAAATAGCAAAAGATACACAAGTATATATTTTTGATGGTGCTCCTAATGGTGATGCTACATTTGTTCCTGTCGAAAAACCTCGGGAGATGACCAAAGATGATATTACTCAGGTTATCGAAGAATTTAGGATAGGAGCTAAAAATGCTATCGAAGCCGGCTTTGATGGAGTCGAAATTCATGGAGCTAATGGATATCTTATTGATCAGTTTTTACGAAGTAATAGCAACCATAGAACAGATGAATACGGTGGCACCAAAGAAAACAGAATTCGTATTCTTAAAGAAATTACACAAGCCGTGGCAGATGAAATAGGTATTGATAAAACAGGAGTACGATTATCCCCTTTTATAAGTTTTAAAGATATGAATGATCCCGAAATTTTAGAAACCATTATGATTGCTGCCAAAACATTAAACGAAATAGGAGTAACCTATATTCATTTATGCGAAGCCGATTGGGATGATGCTCCCATAATTCCAGAAGATTTCAGAATTAAATTGAGAGCTAATTTTACGCATACAATTATAGCTACAGGAAATAAAACTCCCAAAGAAGCTAATGGTCTATTGGGCAAAAACTTAGTTGACCTGGTAGGATTCGGAAGAAAATTTCTAACTAATCCTGATTATCCGAAACGAGTACAATTAAATGCTACAATGAATGATATTTCTGATTCCCATACTCTTTTTGGCGGTGGGGATGCAAGAGGGTATACCGATTATCCATTTTTAGATGTATAAAATTATGGTCACAAAAGAACTTAATCCTGCCGGTAGTTTTAAAAATTGGGATAGCACTAAAATGCAAGAACTACAAAACAGCAATAAAAGTAATCGCATTGGAAACACTCTATTATTTGAAGATGATAGTATTAAGGTTTGGTCTATACTATTAAAACCCGGAGATCAATTACCGTTTCATAAACATACAAAAAACTATACCTGGATTTGTTTAACCCAAGGGGTTGCCATATCTCATTATGAAAATGGTAGGATTGTCGAAATAAAGTATCAAAAAGGAGATGTATCATATTATGATCATGATACCAAAGGTGATTTTGTTCATGATTTAAAAAATACTGGTGATCAACTATTAAAGTTTAATACGGTAGAATATAAATAATCTCCTATTACTTTGTTAATATACACTCCTCGTCATTCAATTCTGTTTCAATAGTACAGTGGCTAAAATGATAGATCATTAAGGCCTTTTTAACTTCTGATTTTATATGAATAATCTGATTGGTTTCTGTAATGTCTTTTAGCTTAACATGTGCTGTAAAAACATGATGTTCTCCCTCTAGTGACCATACATGTAGGTGGTGTATAGAATCGACACGTGGTACTTGTAGTATTTTTGATTTTACTTCTTCTATATTAATATCTTTCGGAATTCCCTGTAAGAATACGAATAATGTTTCTTTTAATCGCTTAATAACATTATATAGAATATACAGGGTTATTAAAAGAGAAAGGGCAGGGTCGAGGTACTGTACATCTGTAAAATATATAGCAATCGCTGCAAAAAGTACAGCAACCCAACCCAATACATCTTCTAACAAGTGCCAGGAAACCACTTTCTCATTCAACGATTTCCCGCTACTTACTTTCCATGCTGCATAACCATTAACTGCTATTCCTATAAGTGCAAAAACAATCATTCCTCCAGCATCAGAATGTTCGGGTTCTAATAATCTGCCTATGGCTTCATAAATCACATAAATGGATCCTAAAATCAAAACAATGCTATTAATCAGGGCACCTAAGAGAGAGAAACGCCTATAACCAAATGAGAATTTGGCATCGGCTTCTTTTTTAGATTTCCCTTCGAGGTACCAGGCAGTACCTAAAGAAAGTGAATCTCCTAAATCATGAATAGCATCAGAAATAATAGCAATGCTATTTACATAAAGACCTCCTATAATTTCTAAAATTGTAAAGCCCAAATTTAGAAAAAATGCAATTTTTAAATTCTTTCCTGCGTGGTCATGTGAGTGGTCGTGTCCCATAATTACTTTTGGTATGATTCTAATTTTATTTTCAAATCATGAGGTATAGGCATTGTTTTTAAAGGAGGTACATTAGCACCTCCTGTATTACCAATAGGGACCTTATTAATAAAAGATTTCCAACCACCCACAATCAAGCGAATAACTTGTCCAAAAATCTCTTTAATATCTCTGGTAAGCACGCCATATTTAAGCATTAAATAATGCGTATAAGAATGCTCCCACGGGTATGATTGCCCCAAAATATGGCTGCGTTCTAAATGATCCCAGGCTTTTGGCAAATTGTTATTGGATAATGCCGTTTTATAAAGCGACAATTCTTTATCATATTCGATTTTAAGTTTTGGTGGTATTGTTATATTAAACTTCATATAATTACATGTTTTATACAAAAATATGTACAGTAGTCATGCAACGGAAGTGCATTTATTAACCGCTACAATGCTCACATATACCTTTTATGACCAAATTCATGTCTTCTGCTATATATCCATCTGGTAAATTGATTTGAGGAATTTTATGCTCTGTAAGACATGTCGTTTCTCTACAGTTATTACAACGAAAATGTAAATGTAAATCTCTGTCAATATCACAATTACAACCAGCTTCGCAAAGCGCATATTTTATCGTGCCCGTTCCATCATCTACCTGGTGTACTATACCTTTTTCCTCAAATGTCTTTACGGTTCTATACAGCGTTGTTCTATCTGCTTTTGCAAAAGCATTTTCAATATCTCCAAGTGTTTTAGCTACATTACTCTGAGTCATATATTTATAGACCAATAATCGCATCGCTGTTGGTCGTACTTTCTTTGATTCTAAAAAACTTTCAATAGTGTTCATTATTAATGCCCGTGACCGTGACCTCCTTCTTCACTATTTTTTGCCTTCCCTAAAATGGTAAAAGCATCTTTTATTACTAATCGAATGATACTAATATCTTTATTTTTATCCTCTAATGTAATCGCTACGAATCCTTCTTCTTCGGTCCCTTTGGTGATCGGTATCATTTCAAAATCTGTAACCATTGTTTCTCCCTCGTTTCTTTTTTCTCCTGCTGCAAAAACATAATGGTTTCCATCAAAACGAACTATGGCTTCTTCTGGAACCGCATATGCTTCGCGAGCACCGACTTCAATTTTTGCGTTTACAAACATTCCCGGAAGCAACTCCTGGTTTTTCTCTTTTAAATGCCCATGAATAGTTATTGATCTATCATCACTTACATTATTACCTATCAAGAAAACCTCTGCTTCCATCCATTTATCAGGTTCATTTGCTAATCGAAAACGAATACGTTGCTCATTTTTTATTAATGGGATATCATCTTCATACACTTTGAGCTCGACATGCAAATCTTCGGCATTAGTGATATCCATTAACACGTCTTCTGATCCAAAGTATTTTCCGGTATTTACATATACTTCTCTCACTACTCCATTAATAGGAGAATATACATTTACCATAGAAGATACTCTTCCATTGTTTACATTAGAAGGATTGATACCTACCATTTTTAATTTACTTTCTAACGCCTGAATATTTGCTTTATTAATTAGGTAATCACTTTTTGCCTTTTGAAATACTTTTGTCGAAGAGACATTTTCTTTATTTAGTGTTTCCTGACGTTTATAATCTGCTTTCAGGTATTCATTTTTTGCAACTGCTTCGAGGTAATCTCTTTGAAACTCTATAAAATCAGGATTCTCTACCCTTGCTACAAGTTGTCCTTTTCTTAATCGTGTGCCTGGTAACATATCGGTAAATTTCAAAAACCCTCCATAAGGAACCGTAATAGACAGATTACTTTGTGGCGGAACATCGATCATCCCATTTACACTTAACTCATTTCCTATTTTACGTTTCTGAGCTTTACCTATTTCTATTTGAGTTTGCTTCATTTGTTCATCGGTCAACTCAATAAGGTTTTCGTTACCTTCTTCATGTTTTTCCTCAGAAGTTGTAGTTGGTTTATTATTACACCCTAAGATAAGCAGAAGTATGAATATAGCTATTAATTTATATATGTTTGTTTTCATTTTTATTGAATTGCGTTTATACTTTCAATTTCGATAAGAGTTTGATTGTAAGCGTTTATGAATTCTAAGTATTTGGTTTGAATTTCTAGTGCCCGATTGAGTCCTTGTACATATTCTATATATCCTATAGCTCCTTCTGTAAAACCTCGCTGAGATTGTTTTAATAACAGTTCGGATTGTGAAAGCGCATTTTTCTCATAATACAACAAGTTCTTTTGGTTTTTTTCTAGTCGTTCCAAAAGCATATTTAACCGAGTAGTGACTTCATTTTCAACCACATCTAACTGTGCCTGACTTTCTTTTTGACGAATTTTGGCAGCTTTTATTTTTGCTGCATGTGGTTTGCCCCATATCGGAATAGCCAAACCTAACTTTACCCCGGTAAATCTGTCTCCAGAATCAAAAATCACATCGGATCCATTTGCGGTTTGTCCCGGGCCATTAAAAGATTGATTAAAATACCCTAATGTGATATCGGGAAGCATTTTTGATACGGCTACCGATTTCTTAATATCGGCAATCGCTATTTGTTCCTTGTAAAAAGATAGTGTAGGATTTTTTTCTACAGCTGTAGTATTTTGATCTACTGGCAGTAAATTTGATTTTACTTTTAAATCTCCTACAGCAATATCAACCTTGTTTTCAGAATTTACCAATTTTTGCATAAGCAATTGATATCCTCGTATGGTTGCATTATTCTCCTGTATTTTAATTTGTAAATCTGCAACTTCTGCATTGGCTGTTGCTTGTTCTAATGCATTACTTTCTCCTGTTTTAAATCGCAGGTTTGCAGCATATACAAATCGCTGATAAATACTATCTTGTTTTTGAAGTAATTGTTGTTTACTCTTTAGGAACCACAATTGATAATACGTTGCTTTTAATTGTGTTACTATTTTATTTTGAACCACTTCCTGATTCAATTCACTGGATTTTATTGTTGCTTTAGCCAACTTATTCTGGTTGGTGTAAAGCGTAGGAAAGGCAAACGTCTGGCTGACACTAAACCGAGTATCATTATCAAAATCGCTATTGGTTTGTCCATATGTCAGATCAAAATCAGTTTTGGGCAGGTTAAAACTAGTTCCTTTTAAGGCATGTTCTTTCTTGGTTTGAAGCGCAGCAACTTTTAGGTTTGGATTATTTCTTAAAGCTGCGTCCATAACTTCTTCTATACTTTGATATATGGTTTTTGCTTCACTAGTCTGAGCATTTATGCTAGTCATATTTCCTGCTACTACAAGAAATACTACTAGTAAAAGCATTGCTTTTTTTGGTTTCATTTGTACTCTTTTTTCAAAATAATAATAGAGAATAGGTAATACTACCAGAGTTAAAAAAGTAGCGGTAATCAATCCTCCTATAACTACTGTTGCCAGAGGTCGCTGTACCTCTGCTCCCGAAGTTTGAGAAATTGCCATTGGTAAAAATCCTAATGAAGCAACAGTTGCAGTCATAATTACGGGTCGTAATCGAGTTTTGGTTCCTTTATAGATTCGTTCAAAAATATCGGTAATACCTTCTTTTTTTAATCGATTAAATTCTGCAATAAGTACAATTCCGTTTAAAACTGCCACACCAAATAAGGCTATAAAACCGACACCAGCAGAAATGCTAAATGGTAGATCTCTAAGCCAAAGAGCAAAGACACCTCCAATAGCAGAAAGAGGGATTGCTGTAAATATTAAAACTCCTTGTTTTAAAGAACCAAAAGTAAAATACAATAGAATGAAAATAAGCAGTAATGCTAAAGGAACTGCTATCGCCAAACGTTGCTTAGCTTTGATCAGATTTTCAAATTGACCACCATAAGCAACGGTGTATCCTGATTCAAAATTTACCTGATTATCAATTTTAGCGCTAATTTCTTTTACAACACTCTCGACATCGCGATCCCGAACATTGAAAGCGATGATAATACGTCTTCTTGTATTATCTCGTTGTATTTGATAAGGGCCATCTTTGATAGACACAGTTGCCAGTTGTTGCAATGGAATTTGCTCTCCATTACGCCCATTAATATAAAGATTCTGCACATCTGCAAGACTGGTTCTGTTACTATTATCTAATCGTACTACCAAGTCAAAACGTTTCTCTCCTTCATACACCAATCCTGTAGATGCCCCTGCAAAAGCTGCCTGAATTGTATTATTAACTGCTTTAATATCCAAGCCATACTTTGCCAATTGGGCTCTATTATAATCGATTACTATTTGTGGTACTCCTGTCACCTCTTCTACATAAACATCGACTGCTCCTTTAACTTTTCCTGCAATTTTACCAATCTGATTGGCATAAGAGGAAAGTCGGGTTAAATCCTCTCCATATATTTTTATGGCTACATCCTGGCGTACCCCTGTCATTAGTTCATTAAATCGCATCTGAATAGGTTGTTGAAAACCAAAAGCCACTCCTGGTAGCACTTCTAAAGCTTCTGCCATTTTATTAGCCAATTCTGAACGATTGGAAGCAGATACCCACTTTGATTTATCTTTAAGAATAATCATCATATCTGCGGCTTCTACAGGCATAGGATCAGTAGGTATTTCTCCCGAACCAATTTTTGAAACCACTTGTAATACTTCTGGAAAATTATCGAGTACTATTTTCTCTGCTTTGGTTGTAGCTTTTATTGTATTAGAAAGAGAGCTTCCGGTAAGTACTCTGGTTTCTACAGCAAAATCACCTTCTTCAAGTGTTGGAATAAATTCTCCTCCAAGGTTATTAAACACCAAATATGCTATTATAAAAAGTCCTGATGTAATTGCCAGAATAAATATTCTACTACGCATCGACCATTTAATTATAGGTTCATATAGTCTATAGAAAAAATTCATGATTTTATCAGAAATATTCTCTTTATGGGTTCCTTTTTTACTCAACACCAATGCAGACATCATAGGAACATAAGTTAGTGATAGTATGAAAGCTCCCAGGATAGCAAAACCAACTGTCTTCGCCATTGGACCAAACATTTTTCCTTCTGTTCCTACCAGGGCTAAAATGGGTAAATACACAATAAGAATAATGATTTCACCGAAAGCAGCAGAATTTCTGATTTTACTAGCTGATTTATACACTTCTTCATCCATCTCTTTCTGTGTCAACTTCCTATTAAGTTTTAAAGCTCCAAGATGAAACAAAGTAGCTTCTACAATAATTACTGCACCATCTACTATCAAACCAAAATCAATTGCCCCAAGACTCATTAAATTTGCAGAAACCTCAAAAAGGTGCATCATACTAAAGGCAAACAAAAGTGACAATGGTATTACCGATGCTGTAATAAGCCCTGCACGCCAATTCCCTAGTAATAATAATAGGATAAAAATAACAATCAATGCTCCTTCTATAAGATTAGTAGTCACTGTACCAATTGCATTATTGACTAATTTGGTCCTATCTAAAAAAGGTTCGATTATTACTCCTTCTGGAAGCGTTTTGGTAATAGATGCTATTTTGTCTTTTACATTTTTAATTACTTCTGCAGAATTTGCTCCTTTAAGCATCATTACAATAGCACTTACTACTTCTCCCTCTCCATTACGAGTGGTAGCGCCATAACGAATAGCTTTTCCGGTTTGTACTTTGGCTACATCACTAATTAAAACTGGTATCCCATCAGATGTTTGTTTGATAAGAATGTTTTTTATATCCTCTATGGTACCTATCAATCCTTCACTTCGTATAAATAAGGCTTTATCATTCTTCTCTATATAGGCACCACCTGTATTTTGATTATTACTTTCTAATGCATTAAATATTTCAGAAATAGATATATTCATAGCATTTAATCGTTCGGGACGTATTGCAATTTCATATTGTTTTAGATATCCTCCAAAACTACTTACATCTGCTACTCCTGGTGTACCTAATAGTTGACGTTTTATAATCCAATCCTGAATAGTTCTTAATTCTGTTGCATCATATTGGTCTTCGTAACCTGGTTTTGTAGTAATAACATATTGGTAAATTTCTCCCAGACCAGTAGTTAAAGGTGCTATCCCTGGTTTTCCTATATTTTCAGGGATTTGGGATTGTGCTTCGACAAGACGTTCACTAACTTGTTGTCTTGCCCAATACACATCTACGTTTTCTTCAAAAACAATGGTTACTACTGATAGTCCAAAACGCGAAAACGAACGTATTTCTTCAATTTCGGGAATGGTAGCCATTGTAATTTCTACAGGAAAAGTGATTAGCCGCTCTATTTCTGGTGATGCCAATGTTGGAGAAGAGGTAATCACCTGTACTTGATTATTTGTAATATCGGGAACAGCATCCACCGGCAGCTGTTTTGATGAATATATTCCCAAAATAATCAATGCTAGTGTTAGTAATCCAATAATCAATTTATGAGTTATGGAATACCTAATTATTTTATTAAGCATATAATAGTTTTAATTCAGTTAGACATCTCGATTCAATCTGATTTAACAGAATTTCTCGATGTTAAATAGCTGTTACTTTCTTTTAAAAAGATAGCAACAAGACATAGTTATCCTATAAAACTAAATTAAACTTGCGGTGGTTGGAATAGTGTATTAGAGATTTCTTTACCAACACTATCAAAATGGGCAAATAACTCTGTAGAAATTTCTGGAGATATTAATTGATACGTATTAATACTAAAATCAATAACATGAACGTGGCAACAATGACATTGACAGAAAGGAGAGCATAAATCATTCTCTATACTATGATCGTGATTTTCGCAAGAATCTGCAAAAGCTTCAATTTGAGAATCCTCTGTGATAGGTATACTATCATTACAAGGCATAAAATCGAGTGCCAGAAAATATATTGATAATATGAATGCTAAAATCTTCACATTACAAAGATAATAATATTGTAATGCAATGGTATTGCAAAATTACCTAGATTCTAAATGTTATTAATTATTTTCTTTAAAAGCACACATACTACTCTTAAAAATAAAAAACAATAAGAATTGGAGTCTGTTTTTTAAGGTTTTATATTCAAAACAAGACCAAAAAAGCGACCCCCGGGTTAACTACTCCCAGGGGTCTAAATTGAAACTTAATTGTATTTAACACAAACTCAACTTATACTAATTATGATAGTTTCAATTATATTGTTTTGTTAGTCTAGGCTTATGATACGAAGATAAGCGCTATCCTTTAAATATTTTAACGTTTTTTTGATGATAATTAACACTTAATAGTATCTTAATGCATTGATAAAACCAATAATACTAACTAATTAAAAGTTAATTTTTAAACTATTTTATGTACCAATTATGGTATATTGATTGTTGTATTCCCAGTGTTTTTTAATTTTTTTCCCTAACACTGAAGACCCTTATTATAGCAAAATTCGTGCCAATTTTTAAGTTAATCTATTTTATTCTAAAAATAAATATGATTTAAAACCCTCGGGTAACTACTCCCGAGGGCTAGAATTGAAACTAATTATGAAATTTTACACAAATTCAACTTACATAATTAATCGAGTTTCAATTATTGTACTGTAATATCAAAACTTTGGGTAATATCAGTATCACCTCCAGCATTAGCAATATTTCCAGCAGCTACTCCATCTGCAGCTTTATTAGGTTGGTGTCTCAATGTTACTGTAAGAGTTCCGGTTCCTGCATCTGTTGTAGTTACTGTAAATGTTAGCCCAACAGGATTCGTTGTCGTAAAAGAGGTTCCATCTTCTTTTTTATAATCTGATTCTTTATCAGTATAAGCTGTCGTGATATTTAATGCAGAACTTGCTTCATAGAAAAACTGATGCTCATCTGCTTCTGCTTCTATTTCTTCGTTAATTAATTCGGCAGGACTCTCGGATTCATTAAGCAATTCTACAGATCCAGTATATGTTGTATTGGCGGTTAAATTACCCGAAACCGTTATTACTGGTGCTACTGGTCCATCTGCTCCATCT
The DNA here is from genome assembly GCF_943422735.1 of Aquimarina sp. EL_43. NCBI lineage: Bacteria > Pseudomonadati > Bacteroidota > Flavobacteriia > Flavobacteriales > Flavobacteriaceae > Aquimarina > Aquimarina sp. EL_43. Next base: position 1,529,847 of record NZ_CALSBR010000001.1, read on the forward strand.
TCATCGGCAACAACTAAAGTTACGGTTCCTCCACCGCCAACTAGAGATACTGTCATTTTAGTTATTAATTCCTCTTCATTAACCGGTACAGGATTATCATCATCGCTAGAGCAAGATGCGAATAAAATACCTCCGACGATAAGCGTTGATAAAAGTTTGCGTGTGTTCATCATTTCTAAAATTTAATTTAATAGTTAATTGATAATCTTAATAAAAAATTCCTACCCAAATCATCTGCAAAATATCGCTGACGATTTAAGTAATTTCTATAGCTTGTATTTAATATGTTGTTTATTGTTAATCCAACTTTTAGTTTATTTCGTTCTCCTAAAGAGAACTCCATACTAGTATCTGCATTTAATAAATGATATGCATCTGGAGGAGTATTTACCTCTAATAATACATCTTCATTTTGCTGCGGAGAGAACACAGATATATTGGACGGATACTCATTTTGTCTAAAAAAGTATTGACTTTCTAAAGAAACATTAAGCCCAAACCAATTTTTGTTACTATAAGTAATACCGTTATTAAAAGTTGGTGCAGGGATATTGATTAATGCAGCATCTTTTTCATTTTCTTTTCCTTTTACCATAGAAAAACTATGATCTGTTCTCCAGCTCTGATGCCAATTAGCATAAAGTTTTGCATCAACACCTAATAACCTAACATTGGTTTGTCGATATTCCCAAACAGGAAATGCTCCTCGTATAGATAGTTCAACATCTACAGGTTCTAGCAAAATATAATCATTTATAAAATTGGCATATGGCGCAATTTCCCACCCCCATTTTTCTGTATTCTTTTGTGCGGTTACAGATATTTTATGTGATGTTTCCTGGTCCATTCTTAAATCTCCCAACTCAATTCTGGCAGCCGAGTGGTGTAAACCGTCACTAAATAACTCTGAAGGATTAGGAGCACGTTGTGCCAGCGCATAATTGAATCTAAATTCGTAATCTTCTTTAAAAATATATTGTATTCCAGCGGTACCAGAAATACTATGGTAATCAAAAACTGGATTAGTTAACCATTGTGTATTAAAATCCTCAATAATGAGGTCAGAAAAACCTACATCATATCCTCTTTCTTCCCACCTTGATTTTAAATAAAACTTCTTAGCATCCATACGATTATAATCATATCGAATACCTGCATCTATAATGATATCATTTGTTAAGCTATATTCACCTGTAACAAATACTCCAGCATCATACTTATCATAGTCGGGAATTAATCTTTTTACTCCTGTACTGGGGTCTGCAAAATTATTCTGATATCTAAATAGCACTCCTACATTCCACAGAAAATCAGGATTCGAATCAAAACTAAAATCTGAAGTTAGCGTATGTGTTTTTAGCTCAAGATCTATACTAGGTAATTTGGTAAGTTCTTCTGTTCTGCGAATATCAAACTCAAATCGTTTATTATATTGAAAATCATATTGTGTATTCCATTTCCCAAGTTCTTCAAAACGTTTAAAATACCGAAGACGTCCCAGATGGTGGGTAACTTCTTGCTTAGGATTATCAATCTCATAGGTAAAATCTCTAACAATTGCAGGTCGCTGTTCATTAATAGCATCTATAAGATCGTCTACATTACCAATATGAGATGTTGCCAATACTCCAATTTCATTATCAAAAAAAGAATAATATGCATCCCAGCCGTGGGTAAATTTATTTACTCCAAAAGATAGGGAGGCTCCTTTTTCGAATACTCCTGTATTAGAAAGAACATAGTCTGGTGCTTCTACATCTCCAAAGCGTTTTAATGTTCCTTGTACTTTAAAAAACCATCCGTTTTTATATCCTTTTATCAATTCTGAAGAAACCGATCCTCCTCTACCATTTACAGCTCCCGATAACCGGGTTTTCCCAAACAAAGTATCTTTTGCAGGTACTTTACGAGGTTCCATAATGATAACGCCACCAATTGCGTCTCCTCCATATTGTAATGCAGAAGCTCCTTTAACAACAGTAACATTTCCTGCGGTGTTAATATCTACATTAGGAGCATGTTCGTCACCCCATTCCATATCTTGCATCCGAACGCCATTATTCATGATCAATACACGACTTCCACTAAGACCTTGAATAATCGGTTTTACAATCGTAGATCCGGTATTTAAAGACGAAACACCTGTAATTTCTCTAAGGGCATCTCCCAAAGAGGCACTGCCGTATTTTTCTATGATATCAGAGCCTATAGTTTCTTCTTGAGCAGAAGTTGTTTTAGTATCATTGACTCCCGAAACTTTTACTTCTTCTAATTCATTAAGGTGATGTTCTAAGGAGAAATCTTTTGAGGACGTTTTGCCTACATCAAGAGTTACTACCTGCGAATTACACTTTTCATGAGAAATAGTAAAAGCATATGCTGTTGCACATAAACCTGTAATAGAATATCTACCAGAAGCGTCTGTCACGATTGTACGATTATTAAATGTTATTGTGGCGCCTTCAAGGGGTGCTCCGTCATGAAAATCTATGACTCTGCCAGAAAGTGTTTTATCACATTCTTGTGCTGAAAGGAGATTAATCCCGAGAAGAAACACAAGTAACCAAGTGTGTCTTTTCATTTGTAAAATAAATAATGGATAAACTGATTGGTATGGATATACCACAGTTAAGTTTCAGTAATAAAGTTTAGGTAAAACTAAGCTGCAGGGGGAGCTTTGTTTAGAAAATTGTAAGCAGCAGATGAATCAAAATATCGATTCACATAAGTTGCTCGAACAATATCGGCAGGAACATGTACTGCTTCAGGAACAGTAACCGTGTCTGCAGATGTAAAATTATCATTATGATGATCAGAAGTAAACTTACAAAGAGAGCAGTCTATATCATCAGCATCATGACCTACAATATGCAAGTCTGCTAATTGAATGATACCGAAGAGTACCAAAAATATGGAAGCTAGTATTTGTCTATTAAACTTCATAACAGCAAATAAACGAAAAAAAATGATTGCTTATTATATTTTTTGGCTAAGAAAGTGTTAAAGACGTATGAAATCTATACTTTTTTGTGCTATTGCCTCCAAATGTTTTGATAAATTACTGCTTTGCCAAGGATGTTTTACTCCAAATATATGATCAGCTCCTTCTACCAAGAAAATATCACTGTTAATACTCCATTCATGTATATTTTTACTTTCCTGTACATCAACTGTTGGATCTTCTGTACCGTGAATAACTAAATGTGGAATTTCAATTTTTTTGGCCGCATTAGCGATGGTTAATCTATCTTCATTTTCTATAAAAGATGTATAAAACTGAAAATAATGTGGCATTTGCTGTTTGGTTCTTCCGTTTTCGATATACGTTACTCCTTTCTTCTGCCAATATGCAAAGGCTTCTCCTTTTGGAAACCGGTTTTTATAATCAGAAACACTTGCCCATGTTATTAATGTAGTGATTCTCTTATCTTCTGCAGCTTTAATAGTTACAATTCCACCACCACGAGAATGGCCTATCAAAGAAATGTTTGAAGTATTAATTTCATTTTTGAATTTAAAGTCTGAAGAGGTTACCCAATTTATAATGGTTTCTAAATCATCTAATTCTTTGATATAATTATTATTACCAAAAGCTTCGAGGTCAGGAAAATCTATGGGTTGTTTTATAGTACCTCCATTATGCGAAAAATTAAATTTCACAAAGAAAAACCCAGCTCTGGCAAAAGCTTCTGCCACCAAATCCCAGGCGCCCCAGTCCTTAAAACCTTTATACCCATGACAAAAAATAACAATAGGTTTTTGCAACTCATTATTCGTATAAAAAACATCTGTCAAAATTGGTTTTTGATGTTTTCCTGTTACTATTATATTTTTGTTTTTGATCATCATAATTCTAAGTATAGAGTTTAGTATCTACGCTATTGCAGCTACACTTCTTTTTCAATAAATGGGATTTCAATATTAAAAATTTCCAGGATTAGTTTTTTTAACTGTAGCAGATAATCGTCAAACACTGCATTTGTAATTTCGTAATTTGCTTTCCCTCTTATGCTTTCTTTTGTTCCAAACTTAAGAAACCCTTCCTGAAGATTCTTAAATGAAATTATACCTGCTTGAAAAGCTTCTGAAATTGGATTTTCATTATGCTGCATGTATGCATATGCCAAAACCTGGATTACTTTGCTATATTTATAGTCGTCGGTAATTATATCCCAATCCATAATAACAACATCATTTCGACCTACTCTTCCTGTCTTATAATCTATTATCCTTACTTGCCCATCTAGCTCATCAATACGATCTACTTTTCCTTTAATATAAATAGGAAAATCCAACTCAGGAATTTTTAATTTTGTTTTTAGATTACTTTCTATGGCCAAAATCTTTAATCGGGCTCCACTCTTTATTAGTTTCTCTTCGGCTTTCAGGAAATTATATACATACTGCTTCGCCACTTCAAAAATCAAAAGATTTTTACCCTGCGTGATATTGAGTTTTGTATATTCTTGTTTAAACTGATCTCGAAGTTCGATATCAATTTGACCTCTCATCCTATTGATATCTTCTATAGTAAGAAACTCACCTTCTAATGGCTTATAAAAAGTTTCGAGTGTATTATGAATAACTGTCCCCAAAGTATTTGCAGCAATAGTTTCTTCTACCTGTTCGGTTTCTGTAACACCCAAAACATATTTATAATAGAAATCCATCGGGTTTCTTATATAAGCAGTAAGTGCAGAAGGGGATAACCCATGTGCACCTAGTTCTTTTAATTTTAGCAAAACCACTTCATTTTTCTTTATCTGCAATGGTTGGTTGGTTAACATTGGCACTTCTGCCGACACTACATATTTTGCAAGTTTATGCTTGGGTCTTTTATCAATATCTAACTGAAGCAAAAACCTACTCTTTTCTCCACCACCTACTCCTTCATCTTCTGTATTATACAGCAGGTATACTTTTTTAGCTCTTTGTATTAATCTATAAAAGTGATATGTATATATAGCGTCTTTTTCTTTATATGTAGGAAGGCTGTATGCTCTTTTGAGATCATAAGGAATGAAAGAATTCATACTTTTACCAGCAGGTAAAACTCCTTCATTAACTGAAGTAATAATAACAGTTTCAAAATCAAGACATCGGGATTCTAACATTCCCATAAGTTGTAATCCACTAAATGGTTCACCAGAAAAATCTAATGTCTCAGACATCATAATATCTTTATACAATGTATATAAAGATCCTATCGTTTCTAAATATTGATAGCTACTATGTAACGTAAAAACTTTATTAAAAACTAAATGAAAATGATATACATATTCTAGTTCTAACTCATCGTTTTTCTTATCAAGATTATCCTTGAGTAATAGTATTATTTTTCTACAATTTTCTAAGGCTGTAGTAACATCTTTCCAAGGTTCAAATATTAATTTAAGCACTTGTTTTTCCTTATCCGAAGCTTTTTCCTGTAGTTTATCTAATGTTATGTAAACGATATTTTCTTTAGAAATGGTATTGATCAATCGTGTTGCTTCAAATCCTAATATTCTATATGCAGGTAAGCTATTTAAAATTTCTAATACTAATTTATAATAGAATCCTTTGGGGTTAGAATTTTTATGAAGACTAAATACCAGCTCAAAAAATGCAGCAATAGGAACTTCTTTAAGAGGTAGTCCCATTGTAATATTTAGGGCTTCGATTGTATTAGGTAATGAATTAAGTAGGGGTTGCAATAGCGTTTCGTCTGCAAGCACTAAAGCTGTTTTTTCGACCTCGGACTTGGGTATCGATGTAAGTAACTGACCAATAGATTTTGCTTGCCCTATATTTTTAGGTACTCCTACCAGAGTAATGTCTTTTTCTTCAGAAAAATTGTTTTGCACCCATTGAAATGGATTCTTTTTATAATATCCCCATTGATTTTTATATGTTCGTAAGAATAACGATGCTTCGTGGTAGGTATTCTCCATAAAAAACTGATCTGCATCCCAATACACCCGAGCAATATTAGCTTCTAAAAGTGATTGAAAAATGATCTGCTCTGCATTATTCAAGGCATTAAACCCTACCAGGATATGTGTTCTATTTTCGGTATTAATATACGTCTGGATATCTTCTGATGCTTTTCTGTACAGCAACCCCTGATATCCTATTTTTTTAGAAAGTAGTTTATTTTTAAAATTATCATAGTAATCCATCAGATTTTCCCAAAACCTAATATAATTTTTAACCAATTCGGTTTTTTCTTTTTGTAAATACCAATGGTTTAAGTCTTGTATTCCTGATAAATAAGCAAAAAAGCTCTTATGATCTATACAGTACCTGTCGATTTCATTAAAATCATAGATTAAGGTCTGAGCCCAATTACCAAATGTTTCAAAATCTTCCTTTTCTAGGTGAGTATGAGTGTTTAAATATGTTTCATAAAACTCAAATAACGTCTGTACGTTATCAATCTGTTGCAGTCCTGATAATCGAACAATAAATTCTTCAATACTAAGGATTATTGGCGCAAAAAGAGTTTGATCGGGATAGACCTCTAAAAGTTCTTTTTTAAGAAAAAGCCCTGCTCTTTTACTAGGTACCAGAAAAATCAGATCACTTACTTTTTCTGTAGTGCCTTGCACTTCTAGTATAACTTCTTTTAGAAAACTTTTCAAGTATTTATGATTTTAAGCACAAGATATTAAATCTCTAAACAAACCTTAACCCACTAAGCAGAATCAATCGTGCTAAATTAAGATATTTTATATCTATTTAATTTTCTAAAAATAAAAAACGTCCCGAAAATTTCGGGACGTTTTATTCGTATGATTAAGAGGGTTTATTCTTATTTTACTAAGTTGATCTCTACACGTCTGTTTTCTTTTCTACCCTTTCTAGTTTTATTAGAAGAGATAGGTCTGTCTTCACCATAACCAACAGCTGATAATCTGAACTGATCGATACCATTTTCTGTTAAGTAGTTCTTAACAGCATTTGCTCTAGAATCAGATAATCTTTGATTAAGTTTAGCACTTCCTACACTATCAGTGTGTCCTTCTACAGTAAACTTAGCAGTAGGATACTCTTTTAATATACCAATGATATCTCCAAGTACTGAGTGAGATTGTTCTTTGATTGTAGATTTACCAGAATCAAACAAGATAGTTTTTGCATACTCATTAAGAGTCTTCTGTACTTCTTCAGTTACTTCTGGACAACCATTGTTAGCAACAGTACCAGCAACGTCAGGACAGTTATCATCTTTATCTAATACACCGTCACCGTCTTTATCTTGGTAAGGACATCCGTTATTAGCAGCTGGTCCAGCTTCATTAGGACAACCATCTTTACCATCAGCGATACCATCACCGTCAGCATCAGGACATCCATTAAGAGCAGGTAATCCAGCTTCAGTAGGACACTCATCTTTAGGATCTGGAACTCCGTCACCGTCAGTATCAGGACATCCATTAAATTCAGCAGTACCTGCAGTATCAGGACATTCATCTTTAGCATCAGTGATTCCATCACCATCAGTATCAGGGCATCCGTTGAATTCCTCTAAACCAGGAACATCTGGACACTCATCATCTTTGTCATATATTCCGTCACCGTCAGTATCTTTACCTCCAAATGCGAAAGTAAGTCCTGCAGAATGTTGGAAATGAGTTGGTGGGTAACTACCAGTCTCATAATCTTCAAATACGTGCTTGTAAGTTGTTTGAAGGTTAAATGCCAAGTTTTCAGTTAACCAAAAGTTGAATCCAAGAGAACCGTTTAATGTTCCAGCTCCTTTTTCATCAAGCCAAGTATAACCTCCACCTACACCTAAGTAAGGATCGATCCAACTTGAACCAAATGCTTTCTTAAAGCTGTAGCTAATTCTACCATCTAAGGCATAATAAGATAGGTCATCAACTTTTAAATCTTCTCCTGTGGTAGGATTTTCTCCCCAGTTTTCTATTTTGTTAACCGATCCTGCCGCTGTAAAACTAAAACCATCTCCTATATATCTACCAACAGATAATTTGGAAACAGATGGAAGGATGTTCCAGTGGTCACTAGCATTAAAATATTCATCGAAAATTTCTCCCTGACTAGTAAGGTCTCCCCCAGTAGGAAAGATGTCAACGGCATTAATGCCTATAGAAACCGCCCAAGGATTGTTTTCATCTTGTGCATTCGCCGTACTAAATCCAAGTACAAGTAACGAAGCCACTAAAAATCTGCTAAGATGTTTCATATTCAATAATTTAATTTTTAAGTGTTAATTAGAGCAAATGTAATATGTTAAAAATAACTGTCAAAGATAAATCTAATAAATTTTTCTTAACAGGCCAGCATATATCGCAGCTTTGGAGAGTGTAGTCGTTTTTTCTTACAGTTTTCAAGCCCCAAAAAAAGCAATAATTTTAACCTTATTAGAGAAAAATTAAAGTATCTATCTCAGCAATTACGTTACAATTATAAGATAAAAATACCTTTTATCCTTAAATTTCTTTTAGTAATTATAAAAATGATAGTTTATTTATACGTGTTTTAAAGTGATATTATCATTAAAATAAATTAGAATTTTACCTTTTATAGTGTGCCCTATTTTTTCAAGAAGTGATGCATAGCCCTGTATTTGCATAGCGTGAGAAGCATTATGAACTCCCGTTTTATAATCTATTATAGTGGTTCGATTATTTTTATCGACTACTATTCTATCTGGTCGAAATAATCTTCCATTAGAAATTATATCTCTTTCATTATATACTACATTATCTAAAGAAAAGTATTGAGAAAGCTCTGGATGGTCTACAATACCTTTTATTTCATCATAAAGTATTTCTTTTTCAGAAATAGTAATTTCCCCTGTTTTGTGGGCTTCTTCAACAACTCTTTTCACATCCTTATATGTATCGATAGAAGCCATAAGATCATGTATCAAATTTCCTTTTTCAATTGCATTCTGTTGAGATGTATCCCATAGTTTACCAGAATTGGTTACAATATTTACCTTATATTTTCCCGAGGAGTCCTCGAATCGAGAAAGTTTAATCCCTTTTGGTTTGTCTTCTATATCTGTATTTAAAACCTCTGGTTTTAAAGGGTAGCCAAAAGTATACTCGGTTTTTTCAGGATTCCATTGATCTAAATGTTTTAGATATGCAATCAATTTTCCAGAAAAAGTATTTGGGTTACTTTCTCCTTTAGAATTTAATTTCAAATTAGAAACAATATACAGTTGTTCTTTTGCACGAGTAAGTACAACATATAATAGATTAAACGCATCTAACTCTAATTGAGCCTGCCTGTTTAATACAATTTCTTCTGCATCTTTACCATACTCAGATACCCCTTTATTATAGTTAATAAACACTTCTTCAAAATTGCCATATTTTTTACTATCTACTGCCAGCCAGGTTTTGGGCTCTATTTCTTCATAGATATCTATATTAGCATATGGGTAAATAACACAAGGAAACTCTAGCCCTTTTGCTTTATGTATAGTCATGATCTTAATTGCCTGCTCTGTTTCTGGAGCAACAATACTTAATTTATCTTTTTTGATATGCCAATATGATAAAAAACCCACAATACCTTCTGTGTGTTTTTGGGTAAATGCAAACACAACATCTAGAAAAAATTGTATATACGCTGTAGTACTATCGGCAAGAGAAAAACTGGCTATAATATATTCTACTGCGTCATAAAGAGGTTTTATAGCTACTTTGGCAAGATCAAAATCAAGCCCTAGAGTTTTAAGTTCGGAAGAAAATGTATTTTTAGTACTGTTGATCATTTTTTCCAGAAACAAATGTTTTTCTTGTATTGAGAACTTCTCGGTCAAGAAATGTAATACGTTGATTTTTGATTGAAGATGATCAGGTTGTATGCACCAGGTAAGCAGGTCAATAATAAATACAACTTGAGGAGCATTATTAATTAATAATGTTTCTGAAGAAATTATAGACAGCCCTTTTTGGGTAAGAAGGTCTGCTATGACAGCACCTTCTTTTTGTTTTCTTACGATAACACATATTTCATTAAGAGGATACCCTTTTTTGTTTAGTTCGAGTACTGTTTCATACACTTTCTCGGGATATAAATCATTCTCCTGAGCTACATTTTTTGCTTCAACAAATGATAAATTAACGTATCCATTTTTTTTGGAGTTAACTTCTTGTTTATTGCCTACTACATATAATTCTCGATGTTTTTCATTTTTAAAATCACCCGATAAAAAAGTAAATAGACTATTATTGAATTTAATAATTTCTTCGTGACTACGATAATTCCTAGGGAGATTAAGAACTTGTTTTTCCTGTATTGAAAAAGGGTTTTCATCAGATGATAAATTGATAAATTGTTCTGCTTTCCCTCCTCTCCATCGATAAATTGCTTGTTTTGCATCTCCTACTATAGTAACCTGCCCTCTTTTACCTGTTAATGTTTCTGTCGAAACTGCATTATCAATAAGAGGAATCAAATTATTCCACTGTAATTCTGAAGTATCCTGAAATTCATCAATAAAATAATCTCTATAACGCTCTCCTAAACGTTCGTATATAAATGGAGCCGGCTGATCCTTAATCGCTTTACTTATAATCGTATTAAACTCTGATATCAATAGAATCTTTCTCTCTTTTTTGATTCCGATTAATTCTTTATTAATTGCATTTAATACCGAAAGAGGTGTAAGGTTTTTGATAATATTCTGAAAAAAACCAATTTGTATTAACAATTGCTTTGTTGCTAGAAAAGCATCTTCTACAGAAGATCTAATACTATCGATTAGTTCTTTTTTATGAGGGTCTAACTTAGCATTATAGAAAGAGGCTTCTTGTATATTCTGTTTCCAGGCTGCTTTAAAATCTGTTTTTACCTCTCCTTCTACAAGTTTTAAAAAGTGATTAGGAATTGAGCTTCGAGTAAAATCTGCATATTCTAATCCTTGGGTTTTAATTAGTTGTAAAACTGTATTCGACTTAGAAATAATATCTTTCTTACATTCGGCGACTTTTTGATTCAACTGTTTTTTTAGAACCTCAAAATCGGTAATTGTTTTATGCGAAAGTTTATTAAGGTGTTCTCTGTCATTTTCACTAAATAACAATCTTGCTATCTTATTAAGTTCTATAGTGATATCCCAACTTTTATCATCCTCTAGCTTGCTAATCGCAAAATCAACAATCAACCTGGTCAGTTCTTCGTTTAGTCCTATTTTGGCAACTACAGCATCTACAGCTTCTTCAATTAAAGCATCTGTATCCATTTCGATCTCAAAATTCATAGGAATCTCTAAATCATGTGCAAATGTCCTGATTACTCTATGTGTAAATGTATCAATAGTAACAACATCGAATGCTGCATAATTATGAAGGATACTTCTAAGAATTCGTTTTGCTTTTTGTTTAAGTTCGAGTTCAGGAATTTTGGTCTCTGTACTTAATTCACTTAACAAACCTTGATATTTTGATGGAGTATCAAGAGCACTTATAGCAACTAAGTTCTCTAATATTCTGGATTTCATCTCAGCTACAGCTTTATTTGTAAAAGTAATTGCCAGAATATTTTTGTAACTATCTCTATACTCTCCTTTTAAAAGAGCTATCAAATATGCTTTTACCAAAGTATAGGTTTTACCAGCACCAGCAGCAGCATTGTAAACAATAAAAGCGGTAGTAGAATTCAATTCTTTTTTTTACTAAAATACTAAAACCCGAAATTCTTATACCTATCAATTTCTATAAAATTACTACAACAAAAAAGGTCGTTTTTATTATCCTTCGGGTTTTAATCAATTTATAACAATTATAAATTTTTATTCATCATTCTAATTGTTAAATTTGATGTCGCTTTTATTTTTTATTAATTAAAATAATAACATATGTCATTCGAATTACCAAAATTAAACTACGCTTTTGATGCGTTAGAACCTCATATAGATGCTCGTACCATGGAAATTCATCATGATAAACATCATGCTGGATATACTAGCAAATTAAATGCTGCAATTGAAGGAACTGATCTTGAGGGTAAAACCATTGAAAATATTCTTATTAATCTAGATATGTCTAATGGAGCTGTTAGAAATAACGGTGGTGGATATTATAATCATAATTTATTTTGGGAGATAATGTCACCCAATGGAGGAGATAAGCCTTCTGGCGAAATTGCAGATGCAATTAATGCAGCGTATGGATCTTTTGATGCTTTTAAAGAAGCATTCTCAAAAGCAGCTGGCACAAGATTTGGATCTGGATGGGCTTGGTTATGTGTACATCAGGGAGGAAAAGTAGAAATTTGTTCTACTCCTAATCAAGACAATCCCCTAATGCCTGGTATTGGATGCGGAGGAACTCCTATTCTTGCATTAGATGTTTGGGAACATGCATATTATTTAAACTACCAAAATCGTCGTCCAGATTATGTCGCAGCATTTTTTAATGTAATTGACTGGAACGAAGTAGCAAGCCGATATGCTCAAGGAAAATAAGTATCAATATATTTTTAAAAAAGAGTTACAATATTGTGACTCTTTTTTTATGTGAAAGTATTACGAAATGTCAGAAAATAAAAAAAGGTGGAAGAACCACCTTTTTTTGCCCCAAATCTACCATGAACTTAACCTACTTATGCTATGGCTTTGCTAATATAGAACGTTATTTCATAGTGAAAAAATGTTTTAGACGAAAGGTCAAAATACTTGTTGAAATACACAAATTAACCCTTTTTAACAACAAACATTTTTGTTTTTTTAATAAGCTCTTTCATTTTTACCTTCAAAGAAGTTTATAAAAGCCTTATTTACAACCCTATTTCCTCCTATTGTTGGATAATCTCCTGTGAAATACCAATCCCCAAGATTCTTAGGACAGGCTTTATGAAGGTTATCGACAGTCTGATAAATAATCTTTACATCAGCTTTTACCGATTTATCACTTAACAATTCTGATATTTTATCACTTATCTCCTGATCAGAAAATCCACTATAGATTTCTTTTACAAAATTTTGCACTTCGGAGTCTACTAAATTTTCCTGGGCTTTACATTTTTCATAAACCTGCTCTACCAAGTCATAATTTCCATTTTCTTTTAAAAGCTCTAATGCTGCCTGAAATGCCACTAGTCCTTCTAATCTTGCCATATCAATTCCGTAACAATCTGGATAACGAATTTGTGGTGCCGAAGAAACAACAACGATTTTCTTTGGTCCTAATCTATCCATCATCTTGATAATACTCTTTTTAAGTGTCGTTCCTCTAACGATACTATCATCGATTATGACTAAATTATCTTCTTGTTTTACTACACCATAAGTCACATCATAGACATGAGCTACCAAATCATCCCTACTACTATCTTCTGTAATAAAAGTACGAAGCTTAGCATCTTTGATTGCAATTTTCTCTGTTCTTAATCTGTATGAGAGAATTTCTGATAGACGTTCATCTGTTAACGTCTCTTTTTCTGAAAGTATAGTTTCGTTCTTCTGCTTATTTAATTCATCCTGGGCTGCTTCAACCATACCATAAAAAGAGGTTTCGGCAGTATTCGGAATAAAAGAAAAAACGGTATTTACTGTATCATGATCAATTTCTTCTAAAACCTGAGGCATAAGCAATCTTCCTAAACTCTTTCTTTCTTCATAAATTTCGGCATCACTTCCTCGTGAAAAATAAATACGCTCAAAAGAACATGCTTTTCTCTCTAATGGATCAATAATTCTATTTATCGATGTATCTCCATTCTTTTTGACGATAATTGCTTTTCCCGGATCAAGTTCTAATACATCATCAAAAGCAACATTAAACACAGTTTGAATAACGGGTCTTTCTGAAGCAACCACCACTACTTCATCATCTTTATAATAGTATGCTGGTCTAATTCCTGCCGGATCTCTTAAAACAAAAGCATCACCATGCCCAAGCATTCCTGCCATGGCATAACCTCCATCCCAATCTCTTGATGATTTTTTAAGGATTTTGGCAACATTTAATCGTTCTGCAATTTGAGGAGAGGCTTCATTTTTATTAAACCCTTCTTTCTTTAATTTTTTATATAACTTGGCTACTTCAGAATCCAAAAAGTGGCCTATTTTTTCCATTACAGTAATGGTATCTACCTTATCTTTTGGATGTTGTCCTAATCTCACAAGGTTATTAAACAATACATCATTATTAGTCATATTGAAGTTACCAGCTACAATAAGATTACGATGCATCCAATTATTCTGTCTTAAAAAAGGATGAACACTCTCTACGCTATTTTTACCAAATGTCCCATAACGTACATGCCCTAGAAGTACTTCTCCTATGTAGGGAATATTTTTTTTCTGTAGTTCTACATCGTCAGCATATTCTGGATGCTCTACCAATTCTTTATTAATTCTATCATTAATCTGAGAAAAAATATCTTGTATTGGCTGCGATTCACTAGATCTAACTCTACTTATATATCGTTCGCCAGGAGCCGTATCTAATTTAATACTTGCAAATCCAGCACCATCCTGACCGCGATTATGTTGTTTTTCCATCATTAGATACATTTTATTTACTCCATAAAATGCACTACCGTATTTCTCCTTATAATACTCTAATGGTTTTAATAATCTAATAAATGCTATACCGCATTCGTGTTTTAACGCATCACTCATTGTATTCCAATTCTAAATGTTGTTGTGTTAATCATAATCAAAAAAGCCCTAAACAATCACTTTAGGGCTATACTTTATATCAAGACAATTCTATCTCGAATTGTGTTAACTCTTTAAACTGCTGAAGTCGCCTCTGAACCTCGTCTCGATTCAAATTCTCCATTCGCTCTGTACCAAATTTCTCTACACAAAAAGATGCGAGGTTTGAAGCATGAATAATTGCTTTTTTCATATTCTCGAATGAAATATCATCTGTCTTAGTTAGATATCCCGAAAAACCTCCTGCAAATGTATCTCCCGCTCCGGTAGGATCAAAAACTTCTTCTAATGGTAGTGCAGGAGCAAAGAAGATCTGTTCTTCATGAAATAATAAAGCTCCGTGTTCTCCTTTTTTAATCACAACATATTTTGGTCCCATCTTTTCGATTGCTCTGGCTGCTTTTACCAAAGAATATTCTCCACTTAATTGCCTAGCCTCTTCATCATTGATAGTAATTACATCTACTTTTGAAATTACCTTTAGAAGATCTCCCAAAAAGGCATCTTCCATCCAGAAATTCATAGTATCTAATATCGTAAGTTTTGGCTTAGTAGTAAGTTGTTCTATTACACCTAGCTGTACTAACGGATTTAGATTTCCTAGCATCACAATATCTGCATCTTTATAATTATCAGGAACCACAGGGTTAAAATCAGCAAGTACATTAAGTTGTGTATCTAATGTATCTCTAGAATTTAAATCATTATGATATCGACCACTCCAGAAAAAAGTCTTTCCTCCTTTTACGATCTCAACAGCAGAAGTGTCAATATTTTTTTCCTGAAGCATAGAAAGATAATCCAAAGGAAAATCTTCTCCAACTACAGAAACAATTGATGAAGAAATGTTGAAATTCGAGGCAGAAAGCGCAATGTAAGGGGCTGCTCCTCCTAATATTTTATCGGTTTTACCAAAAGGCGTTTCAATGGCATCAAAGGCAATAGAACCTACAATAAGTAATTTACTCATACAACTAGCGTAATAATTTTTTGCAAATATACGTTTTACTTTTAAGTAGTAAGAAGATTAATACAAAGGTTATTTTCTGTTAGAATTTACAAGTATTTTCTTTGTGATGTTGTTCGATATTTGATAAATCTAAGTTAAAACACCTAAAATTTTATTACTTATTTAGAAATAGTAAACAGATAATCGTCTTTTTGCAGATTGGTATATGATTTTAGGTTTTGCCACTTTAACAATAACACACTCTAAATCAAAATTTTAACTCTTTATTTTATGTATTGAAAATAATGTAAAATTATACCTAATAATATTACGAAAATGGCAATTTTTTAGTTCAAAAATTTCAAAAAAATTATAATTTCCGAAAAAAAAATTTAAAAAATGCCAAAATAATCTTAAAAAAATACCGTTCTTTACACCAATACAAACTCAAACTTTCAATTAATTATGAAAAAATTAAATTTAGCTAAACTTGTTTTAGCTACATCGCTTTCGGTTTTATTCTTCAATTGCGAAAAAGATTCTGAAGACATTATTGAAACTAATCAGTATGCAGATGCAAAAGCTGCTCATGTATGTATCGAAAAATGGGATACTAGCGAGAATAATTCAAAAGCTGCTAGTGTTAAATCAAAAGAATGGCAAGCTGGTCAAACTATCCGTGTAAAGTTTTTAAATGGAAATAATTTTGTACAGTCTAAAGTAAGACAATATGCTGTAGAATGGGAAAAGTATGCAAACATTAAATTTGAATGGGTATCTTCAAACAGCAGTGCAAACATCAAAATTGGTTTTAAAGAAGGTCAATTTGCAAACGAAGGTGGATCTTGGTCTTATTTAGGAACCGACTCTAATAATCATGCACATAGTATGCATTTTGGATGGTTTAATAATAACACTTCTGATACAGAATTTAGAAGAACCACAATTCACGAATTCGGACATGCTCTTGGTTTAATTCACGAACATCAAAATCCTGTAGCAGGAATTAACTGGGATAAAGAGGCAGTCTATGCATACTATGCTGGACCACCAAACAACTGGAGTAGAGCACAAGTAGATCATAATCTATTCAGACGTTATGAAGCAAATATTTCTAACTATAGTGCATACGATCCATTATCAATAATGCATTACCCTATCCCTGCAGAACATACTACAGATGGTGTTGCAGTAGGAAGAAATACTCAATTATCTGCTACAGATAAATCTTTTATTGCAAGAATATACCCTGGTTCTAATACTGGTGGTGGTAACTGTGATGGTGTAGCAGAATATAATAGTAATACTTCTTATTCTGTTGGAGATAAAGTAACTTACCAAGGAACTTTATATCAAAGAACTTCTAGCGGATGGAACAATCTTGGTGCATGTGATAGTACTCCTAGTACTGATATTTGCGCAGGCGTATCAGCATACAATAGTAACGCTTCTTATTCTGTTGGAGATAAAGTAACGTATAGAGGAACTTTATACCAAAGAACAGCTAGCGGATGGAATAATCTTGGTGCATGTGGTAACTAAGAGAAAAGAAATCGTACAATCTAATTTATTTGCTACATTAGATTAATGAAATCATTATATAAAAATGCTCCGGAAAAACACCGGAGCATTTTGTATTATACATTATTATTATCTAGAATACCTCTTAAAACTACTTTCTACCAAAATCCGCAGGTATTTCTCCCCATGCTTTGGTTTCCCATTTAACAATTGTAGTTGTATATGTATTTTCCTTGAGCCACTGCATAGCTCGATCTACCAAATCAAAAACTTCTTTGTTTTTAGCAGTTCGTTGCAGTTTTGTTTTACATGTCTTTTGTTTTACCCATCCTATCGCTATTTTAGAATCAGAATAAATAATACGGTCGCTATTTTTCTTTTTAAGGTACGCAAGACCATGTACAAGTGCCAAAAATTCTCCTATATTATTTGTACCTTGTCTAAAAGGGCCCTGGTGAAAAAGTTGTTTTTCGGTTTGGGTGTCTACTCCTCTATATTCCATCTTACCAGGATTACCACTAGAAGCAGCATCTACTGCTATTGAATACAAATTAGGTTCTCCAATTTTTGACAACTGCGCAGCAGTAAGTGTTTTTTTGGGTTTACTTTTTCCTTTATAATCTTCATAATCACCATTATATGCTTTTTTTGCAATATCAAAAGAGTCAAACGATTTATACTTTGCATTAGCATATCCCTTAACCGCCGCCTTACAATCATCCCACTTGGTATAAATCCCCGGCCTGTGTCCTTCCCAAACCACATAAAATTTTTCTTTCTTAGCCATTTTTATTCGTTGATTGTTCCTCGTTATTTATTATTAAGGTCTGTTTTGGTATCATTAACGATATTTCGGAAGCCACATTGAGCTTGTCGAAGTACTTTTGTCCTACAAATTTGCTTCGATAGACTTAGTATGGCAATTACTTTTCTTACTAAACAACTTTAGTCGTAACATTTTCAAACTACTTTTTTTCAGCAAACAGAAGTTCTTCTATAACGATTGGAAAATGTTTATATTCTAATTGATGGATGGCCTGCGCTACATCTTCGGCAGAATCTTCTCTAGAAATTGATGTTTTAGCCTGAAAAATAATCGCTCCTTCGTCATAATGCTCGTTTACATAATGGATCGTAATCCCACTTTCTTTTTCTTTATTTCTAACTACAGCCTCATGTACATGATGACCATACATTCCTTTTCCGCCATATTTTGGTAATAATGCAGGATGAACATTTATCACTTTATCAGGAAAAGCTTCAATGATTTTTTTAGGAAAAATCCATAAGAACCCAGCTAGTACAATGATGTCAGGTTTGGCATCTTTTAAGATATTAAGCACTTCATTTGTGTCATAAAATGACTCTTTGTCAAAGTGTAACGCCTTTACCTTCAAGGCATGAGCTCTTTTTAATACTTTGGCACGCAGGTTGTTAGAGAACACATGTGTAACCTCGGCAATTTTTCGCTCGTGGAAGTACTTAATTATATTTTCGGCATTGGTACCTGAGCCGGAAGCAAAAATTATAATACGCTTCATAGTATGGTAAAGTTGTTAATTAGAGAGCACAAAAAAAATAATTATTATTCAATTTTAGGTAGCAAAAAGGCAATACTTCGCTATATTTGATAAAATACAAATACATTTTTATGGGATTGTGGGGTTTTAAAATAAAGTTTTTTATTTTTGCCACCTAATTAAAAAATTAAAATTAAACATTATGTCAGACATTGCATCAAGAGTAAAAGCGATAATCGTTGACAAATTAGGAGTAGACGAAAACGAAGTTGTAAATGAAGCTAGTTTCACAAACGATTTAGGCGCTGATTCATTAGACACTGTAGAATTGATTATGGAATTCGAAAAAGAATTCGATATTCAGATTCCAGACGATCAAGCTGAAAACATTGCAACAGTAGGTCAAGCAATATCTTATATTGAAGACGCAAAGTAATAACCTCACAACAAAATATGAATCTTAAGCGAGTTGTAGTCACAGGACTAGGTGCATTAACACCTATAGGTAACAATATTGATGAATATTGGGATGGATTAGTAAATGGAAAAAGCGGTTGCGCTCCCATTACCTATTTCGATACCGAAAATTTCAAGACTAAATTTGCTTGCGAAGTCAAAAATTATTCTCCCACAGACTATTTTGATAGAAAAGAAGCACGAAAACTTGATAAATTCGCCCAGTATGCTATTGTATCTTCTGAAGAAGCTATAAAAGATGCTGCTATTGACCTGGAAAAAGTTGATAAATTTAGAGTTGGTGTGATCTGGGGTGCAGGAATTGGCGGAATAGAGACTTTTCAGGAAGAAGTAATTGGCTATGCCAACGGAAATGGAACACCACGTTTTAATCCTTTCTTTATCCCAAAAATGATCGCCGATATTGCTCCTGGTCATATTTCTATACGAAATGGCTTTATGGGACCTAACTATACCACAGTTTCTGCTTGCGCTTCTTCTGCAAATGCAATGATCGATGCACTAAACTATATTCGTTTGGGTCATTGTGACATTATCATTACAGGAGGAAGTGAAGCTGCAGTTACTATAGCTGGTATGGGAGGATTTAATGCGATGCACGCTTTGTCTACAAGAAATGAAAGTCCAGAGACTGCCTCCAGACCATTTGACGCAACTAGAGATGGTTTCGTTCTGGGAGAAGGTAGTGGAGCTCTTATTCTTGAAGAATATGAACACGCAAAAGCACGAGGTGCCAAAATCTATGCCGAAGTAGTTGGTGGCGGAATGTCTAGTGATGCATATCACATGACAGCTCCGCATCCTGATGGAATAGGAGTAGAACGCGTGATGCTTAATTGTTTAAGAGATGCAGGTGTAACACCAGAACAAGTAGATGCTATAAACACTCATGGCACATCCACTCCATTAGGAGATGTTGCAGAATTGAAAGCTATTACTAAGGTTTTTGGAGATCATGCATCTAACATCAATATCAATTCAACAAAATCTATGACAGGACACTTACTTGGTGCAGCCGGAGCTATAGAAGCTATTGCTTCTATTTTGGCTATGCAAAAAAGTACAGTACCTCCTACTATCAATCACACTACAGTGGATGAGAACATAGATTCTTCATTGAATTTGACATTAAACAAAGCTCAAAAGCGTGAAATCACATATGCAATGAGTAATACTTTTGGTTTCGGAGGTCATAATGCTTGTGTGTTATTTAAAAAACTGAACGAATAAATGAATGTTATTCGAAACATACTAAATTCCCGCTCTGAAAAGAACGGGAATTTTTTTTCTAAAATTCAGAAAATAGTAAATTTTAAGCCCAAAAACATTAAACCTTATGAAAAAGCATTTACCCATAGGTCACTAAATTTAAAAGACAAAAAAGGAAATGCTGTTAATTTTGAAAGGTTAGAATTTCTTGGTGATGCCATGTTAAGCAGTGTTATCGCAGCTCACTTATTTAAAGAAGTACCCGAAGGTAATGAAGGGTATTTAACCAAAATGAGAGCCAAAGTAGTAAGTAGAAAGCATCTTAATGAATTGGGTAAAGATCTTAAACTAATTGAACTGGTGCGAACCAATATTCCTAAGTCTCAATTTGGAATAAATATACACGGAAACCTTTTTGAAGCACTAATAGGTGCTATTTACCTAGATCGCGGTTTTGTATACTGCGAACGATTTATCAAAGAGGCTGTAATCGATCCATATGTTGATATCGAAAGCCTCGAGGGACAAATCATTAGTTATAAAAGCTTATTGATAGAATGGTGTCAAAAAGAGAAAAAAGTATTTAGTTACGAAGTATATGAAGATACAGGTAAGGATGAAATGAAACATTTTGCCGTAAAGCTCTGGATAGATGATAAAGTAGTTGCAAAAGCAAGAGCTACTTCAAAAAAGAAAGCAGAAGAAAAAGCATCAAAAAGAGCTTATTTTGCATTTCAATCTAAAATAAATATCTAAATATCATTAGATTCTTTCTTATTAAATTAATCAAAATATACGCATACTAGAAAAACTATATTTTTTTATAGTTAAAAGATACTAACTCAATCGTTTTCGTAAAATAACTTTATCTTTAATTAAACTTGTTAGGTGAATTTATTTGTATATTTCGCGTTAAATCGGAAACAAAAAAAATCAAAGTGGCTGTTCAGCGGTTAGTATTAGATGCCTTTGCCGATGATGATTATGAACTTATTGCCATTCATTGTTCATTAGCTTCATATCGGTTGGCTTTTTTATTGAATAAAAACCTGAACTTAAAACTCTATAGAAAAAAAGAAGATATCAATTTTGAGTATAATGATCTCACTGCCAATTTTCCATTATATCAGTATGATGATCATTTTCAATATAGTACATATAGTCTTATCGGAAATAAATTTCAATCCAAAATAACATCAGAAAATCAGGTTTCTGAAGGCCTATTTACTACTATAGAGAATACATATACTACAAAATATTTAATTCCTGAATTAAAAAATGTAGATTATTTTCTAAAAATTGAGACCGAAGCATCAAATTTTTCAAGTAAGTCTTTGCTTATAGACATGCTTACCATTTCACAAATTATAACAGCATATCCTTTGGAATATGCTACACTTAAATCAAAGAACAACTTAATATTCGAATAATGCCAAAACGTAAAAGAACTAAAATAGTCGCTACTCTTGGACCCGCAACAAGTAGTGAAGAGATATTAAAAAAAATGCTGGAAGCAGGAGTAAATGTTTTCAGAATAAATTTCTCTCATGCTGATTATAATGATGTAAAAGAGCGCATTAAAATTATACGAAAACTAAGCAAAGAACATGGTTATAATGCATCTATACTTGGAGATTTACAGGGTCCTAAACTACGTGTAGGTGTTATGAAAAGAGATATCATTGTCAATGATGGTGATATGATCAATTTTGTGACCGGCAAACCTTTTGAAGGCACCTCTAAAGAGGTCTATATGAATTATGAAAGTTTTCCAAAAGATGTAAAAGCAGGTGAAAGAATACTGTTAGACGATGGAAAATTAATTTTTGAAGTTATCTCTTCTAACAAAAAAGATACAGTTAAGACCAAAGTAATACAAGGAGGTCCTCTAAAATCTAAAAAAGGAGTAAACCTTCCTAACACTAGTATTTCTTTACCAGCACTGACAGAAAAAGATATAAAGGATGCAATTTTTGCATGTGAACAAGGAGTGGATTGGATTGCGTTATCTTTTGTGCGTCATGCTCAGGATTTGATAGAATTACAAGATCTTATAAAAGAACATAGTGAGCACAAAATTCCAATTATTGCCAAAATAGAGAAGCCCGAAGGAGTAGAAAATATCGATAAGATTGTGGCTTACTGTGATGGATTGATGGTGGCAAGAGGAGATCTTGGAGTAGAAATTCCTGCCCAGGAAGTACCTCTAATTCAGAAAAACTTGGTGCTCAAAGCTAAAACTGCCCGAATACCTGTGATTATTGCTACACAAATGATGGAAACAATGATCGATAGTCTTACACCAACACGTGCCGAGGTAAATGATGTCGCTAATTCTGTAATGGATGGAGCCGATGCCGTTATGCTATCTGGAGAAACTTCTGTAGGAAAATACCCTGTACAGGTGATCGAAACTATGTCTAAAATTATTAAAAGTGTAGAAAATTCTGATTTAATAACGGTTCCTCAAAACCCTCCTCATATTCGAACCAATAGGTTTATTACAAAATCTATTTGTTATCATGCTGCACACATGGCAAATGATATTGATGCCAAAGCAATCTGTACTCTTACCAATAGTGGTTATACAGCATTTCAAATTTCTGCATGGAGACCTGATGCACATATTCTGGTCTTTACCAGTAATCATAGAATCTTATCTCAGCTTAGTCTCTTATGGGGAGTAAAAGCTTTTTATTATGATAAGTTCGTAAGTACTGACGAAACTGTCGAAGATATTAATAAAATTGCATTAGAGCGTAAATTTGTAGAACAAGGAGATATGTTGATCAATTTGGCAGCAATGCCAATTACTGCAAAAGGAATGGTAAACACACTTAGGGTTTCGCAAATCTAAGGAATTCCTGCAATAGAATATTGTAGTAAAAAGCTTCTCTAAATGGGAAGCTTTTTTTCTATAAAGTTTGCTTTAAAAAGATAGCCTCTAAGTCCTCTATGGTAACTGGTTTTATAAGATAATCTTTTACCGTATTAATACTTTTTGCCCTTTCTATATCTACCGGATTAATTGAGGAACTTACAATGTATAGTGTAATAGTTTTTCCGAGTTTATTTTTGATTTTAGTGAAGTTATCCAAAAATTCCCATCCATCCATTACCGGCATGTTTAAATCAAGAAATATGATTTCGGGAATTGTCTTTTTATTTAAATTAGTTAAAATAGCCTCAAAATAATTAAGAGCGTCCTTACCATTTTGAAATACCATTAAGTTATTACAAAGGTTTTTTGCTTCTACAATCCTTTTTACAAGATTTACATACATATTGTCGTCGTCAATAATACAAGCTAATCCTATTTTGTGACTCATAATTTAAAGGGGGTATTTGTTATTAAAATTCAATTATAAAAGTTGTTCCTTTATCTACTTCACTCTCTACAGTAATTTTTCCATCAAGTGATTCTACCTGGTTTTTTGTTAAAAATAGTCCGATTCCTACTGCATCCTTGTTGTAATGAAATGTTTTATACATGCCAAATATTTTATCTTTAAACAGTTTCATATCAATCCCCCTACCATTATCAGTAACCTTTAAAAACTCTTTACTACCTCTAGAATAGCTTTTGATTTTTATTACTGGATCTCTATCCTGATGTTTATATTTTATAGCATTCGTTATTAAATTTAACAGAATACTTTCTAAATATGCAGGAATATAATTAATTGTATTTAATTCGCTAAAATCTGTCTTGATTTTGGTCTTGCTCATAGAAATCATTTGCCCGATTCCACTTGCAACCAAATTAAAAGCATCCTGAAATTTGACTGGTTTTTTTTCCTGGTCCTTATTTGTGTGTATTGCTACAATCTCATTAAGGTGTTCGATGGTTGTATTTAAACTATACGATATTTGTTTAATTTCTTTAACCAATCCAATCTTTTCCTTAGGATCATCTATATCTTCAATCAACTGTACTAATAAAGATAGGTTACTGGTATGAGATCTAAGGTTGTGAGATACGATATGAGCAAAATTGAATAATCTAGAGTTCTGAGATGCAATAATATCAATTGATTTTTGCAGACTTAATTCCTTTTTTTTTATTTCATCTATATCCTGAAAAACACCTCTAATCCCAATTATTTCTTTATTTTCATTATATACTGGTTTTCCTATCGCTCGTACCCAAAATTCTCTTTTGTTGGCCGTTACCATTTTAATTTCGGTATTAAAAGGTGTCCCTACCATAGCACAATTAAAAAATAAATCTGCTGCCTGTTGCCTTGAATCTTCTGCGTAGTAGTTGGCAGAATCTTTAAGAGAAGGAATATAGTCGTCGGCATATTCTAAAATTCTTCTAGTCTCAAAATCCCAGAAACTTTTCCTTTCCTGAAAATCTACATACCAGCTCCCCGTAGCTGTCATTTGGGCAGTTTCTTTATAGTAGAAATTATCTTTTGTAATATCCTGCTCTGGCTCTAGTTTGATTTCAATAAAAAAGACAAGGCTAATCTTAGATTTTATATTTACTGGTAATTCATCATTAGTTGCACATCTATATAGCTTATAACTTCCTTTTTTATCAAGAATTTTTATATGCTGTTTAAAACTTACAGCATTACGTCGATAGCTAAAAAAATTATCTCTGAATAACTCAACATCTTCTTGATGTATCAGGTGTTCTAAAAAATAATCTATTTTTGACTCTAGTTCATTTTTTGTATATCCTAAACTAGCATAAAACTTTTCTGACCAAATCTCTCTTTCCGGATCATCATACAGCTCCCAATATCCAGCATTGAAATCTTGAATTACATTATTAAAAAGTTCATTTTGAAGCATTCAGTAGCATTTATCATAACAAGATAAGGATTTCTTAGGTATTCTCTTCGATTCTATTAAGCCTAATAGCTAGTGCTTTGGTAGAGATCTGAACTTCTATAAATGATAAAAAAAGTGAAATCATAAGTAAGAAAAGACTGATGCCAAATACTATATTAGCCCAGGATATCTTTTCTACATACAATAAAAACATGGTAATCACACTCGTGAGAAAACTAACAATAGCTATAGCCTGCATATTTCTAATCAACCATAATCGTTTTCTTAAATTTTTGATTTGCAATACGGTATTTTTTGATCGTGAAGTCAAATATTCCTCATGCAATTGCCGTATCAATGCTGCAATAGCTAAATACCTTGCATTATAGGCCAGCATAGTTAATGATATTGCAGGAAATAACAAAGCTGGAATACTCATAGTTAGCGTCATAAAAAAGAATTTTGGGCTACTAATTTAGACTAAAAAAATAGAGCAACAAATGATAAATCATACCTCATCACCATTTATGTCATTCAAATTTCAGAATTTATTCGTACAAAAAAGTGAGCAATACAAGGGTATTGCTCACTATACATAATTCAAATTAATGATTGGTTATAAAGATTATTCTGGGATATTAAATAAAGTTATAATTTCTTCATACGACATCTTGGTATAGTCTATCGCTGATTTTGTAGCTGAACTTGTGGATGCCGCAACTCCACCAGGAATAATTACATACCTAAAGTCATCAAAGAAAGTAAATAAGTTAGTTCCTCCATCCAACGTAGTTACTTCAATTCGTAACGAACTTCCTCCGACAAAGCTTGCAACTTCAAAACCGTAGTATTCATTTTGCGAAGCAAGTATATATGGAAGTTGTTTGATTTCAGAAACTAGTATGTTTACTTCATGTCGCCCATAGACCAATATTACATCTTCATTGAGATTGAATTCACTAAGATTAAAGGTAGTGAGAAGTTGCTCGTTAGTTTCAGCCGCTACATTAGTTTCAAAATCTTCTGCAATCCAATCAGAATAAATTACATTGGCAGTTCCCGGCTGCCCATCTTCTCCATCTTGTCCATCGGCACCATCATTACCGTCTGTTCCATTAGCACCATCAACTCCGTTAACTCCATCCTGGCCTGCAGGCCCTATTGCTCCATCTTCCCCATCAGAACACGAAAAGATCAATAGCGATACCATCACTATCATCATCCCCTTTACTAAATTTGTTATTGCTTTCATTTTTATAATTTTTAAAAGTTAATGGCACAAACCTAGTATGGGTAAGAATATGTACTGTCCGAAAAGTTTGAATTTCAAAGAATTCGGACACTTTTTAAGGGGTTTAACTCTATTTTATGTATCAAATACTGATATATTATCTTTGTATATATTTAAAACTGGGAAATCATTACTCTTTTGATGTCTACCTTAATTCTAATTTTGATCCATTCTTTTTGTACTTCATTGAGTTCTTCTAGTACCTGATCATGATCTTCATTAAAATCTGCAATGGCATCGTGTAAAAATTCGGTTTCTATCGCTGTTAATCGTGATTCATTATTTTTATCTAATGCTCCTATTTTGGATACTACACTATCTAACCTGTTTTTGGTAATATAACTGCGTATTTCATCTATTAAAAAGGCAAGCTCTTCTGTATTTGAAGATACCTTTGGTGTGAACATCCATTTTTGAGCTTTGTGAAATTTCTTTTCTTCATCAAACTCCTTATTTTTAAGTTTAATAATAGGTCTGATTTGATTTTCAATTATCCCTTTTTGATTATAGGGTTTTACCACAATCCCTTCTATCAAATTATTTTCTAATTTGGGAAGATGAAACACCTCAGGAATTGTAGATTGGATTCGAGTATCAAAATTTAAGGCTTCATTAAACTTACCAACAAACAAAGGTCTTGCATAAAATATATCATGTTTTTCAAAATATGTCATTGCAATCTCATATGACACATAATACTTTTCATTATTTTCTATGGCAATGTCAAAAGCACAAAATTCGATTTCTGGAGTATAATACACTCCTGTTTGTATAGCTTGCACATGCTTATTTGAAGTGACTTTTGGATGAGGATATTCGCCGCCGAATAATTCTCCATACAAAATATATTTAGCTCCTTTAATATCAAAACTCAATCTCTCGAAAAGCTGAAGAACATTATTTTCAATACGCTGTACAACCATTTGAAACCCAAAAAAATCATCCTTCCATGATAAATACTCTTTTCTTTTAGCAAATTTTAGTTGTCCATTTTCATATACAAAACTAAAATTTGCTCCGTGTATTTTTTCTGTAACAACCCATTGTAATTTTTCCAGTTTGCGAAAATCATGATCATTGATCATTAAATTTTTAAGGTTTTTAGGTATTTTCTCATATCCAGAAAATTCTTTCATACTATCCCAAAAATGTTAATCCATCGTTTCTTTACAAGCTATAACTTGTTTTACCTCTGCCTCTAAACCATAGTTTTTCCATAAAGCCACATCCTTTTTTAGTTCTAATGCATTTTGATTAGACTGAATATATCTTTTAACGGATAGTAAAATAGGATCATTATCTCCTTTTATTTTTAACATCGACTTTCCTCCCGGAATACTATAATTATCTTCGTATTCATAGCAAAAAACCAATACCCGATCTCCTTCTTTTACATCTTGCTCATAGAAGTAATCTGAAACAAAGAACTTTTGTTTATCATATCTATTCTTCTTAAGGATTCTTGAGGTTAATACCTCATCGATATCAATAATCCCTCGTTGAGAAGTATAGAGCATATCATCATTCTTAATCGGATCATCAATATGTTGAATAGTGCCTAAAAAAACTAATGCATATGTATCGCCACAATTACCAATAAAAGGCCCAGATTGTGGCCACCAATATGTATATCCCACCCTAAGGGTGTCTGATGAATATAATGGTGTATTTGCTTCTTTTTTTTGTGCATAACTCGTACTAAAAAAAAGAAGAGCAAAAATTACTATCGCTTTTGTCAATATATGGTACATTTCTATTTCTAAATTTAATTTGTATTCACTCTCTTACTTTAGCTTTTGATTTACAACCAAATAAGAATGTCAATAATAGTACTATTATTGACATTCATTTCATTACTTACTTAATTTTAGCTTAAAGTTAATCATTTTTCGTTTCGTTTTTTAGAGATACCTCTACCGTTTTATTTGATTCTCAAAAATCTATTCTAAAACAAAGGTTACTGTTATGTAATGCTTTTGTAGTTCTTGTGATTTGTTCACATTATAATATTGTTGCTTATAATTGGTATCTTTTATGCTTTGTATACTCCCTACCTTTTTATTGATACTACCTGCAATTCGAGTGGCTTTACCTCTAGCATCCTGGATAGCTTTTTTATTTAATACCATCATTTCTTCATTGGTCTTTTCTTTGGCAATAACATCCACCCAAGTGATTGTTACTCCTTTCATTTTTTGAGCATGTATTTTTTTTACTTCATCAAGGGATTTTGTAACATAAAAATAATAGGCCTGTGCTCCATAACCCGTAGAGGTAATTTTGTATAAAACATTTTCCTTAAACTTTTCAAAATCCACACCTATAGTGTTCAATTTGTTCTTATAATCCTCTTTAAGTTGTGATATACTTTTGGATTCAATATTTTGATATCCATCTGCCATAACTTCTCTGAATTCGACATTAATAATATATTTTTCGATATCAACTTTTTTAGAACATTCTCCTATTACACTTATTGTATTATTTTGTTGCTGCCCAAACATAGGAACAGTGCTTATTAGCAGAATTAGAATTAATTTTTTCATTATTTATTGTTTTTATTTAAGTAATCACAAACGTTGACACATACCATTGCTTAAAAATTGGATATAAAATTCAATAGTTAGAATAGTCACGTGTATCAGAAATGTCATTGTTATTATTCAAAAGACCAGATATCGTCATAAAAATCATCTGGACTTCCGTTATCCAACGCATACCCATTAATGATCCACAATTTCTTGTCAAAATACACAGATGTATGCTCCGTTCTTTCTTGAAATTTTTTAGTTAAATAAGTTTTTTTCCAATCTATACCATTGGTACTATACCAGAAATCATTAAAATACTCGAAGTCGTTATTTCTTGTTCCGGCAGTTAACCACATTCCCTTTTTATCTACTGTTACTGCATGATTTCTTCTGGGTAAAAAATCTGCATCTGGGGTAGCAAGAAACCATTGAAAACCATTTGGGGAATACCATACATCGTTTAAAAAGTTATTATTGATATCATAACCGCCTATAACCCATATTTTATTATCATACACTACAGAGGCATGATCTCTTCTTGCTCCAAAAGGTGCGAGGTTAGAAACTAAATTCCATTTAACTCCATCGCTACTTACCCAAATATCACCTTTTTCGACTCCATTTTCATGACCACCAATTACAAACATTCTTCCTTGTAAATCGACCATCGTATGTCCTGATCTTGGTGAAAAAGAAGCATTGCTTGTAGCTTCTTTCCAGGTCTCCCCATCTGCACTATACCAAACATCATTCATTTCATTAACAAGCCTACCACCTGTTATCCACATTTTACCTTGAGAGACAGTTGCAGCATGACCTGTTCTTGCTGAAAAAGAAGCCTTTTTTGTGGCTGCCATCCAGGTAGTTCCATCTTTACTATACCATGCATCGTTATAGTATATTCCTGGACCATTACCCGCTATTACCCACATTTTATTGTCAAATACAAGTGAGGTATGATTGGCTCTACCGCCAAAAGGCGTTTCTTTAAGAACCTTCTTAGGATGTAAACTAATTGCTTTGGTCGTAAAAGATTTGGCATTACTTTTTTCAAAGTTTTCTATCTGGATTTCTTCAGTATCACATGATAAAAAGATCGTAGATACAAATGCTAGTAGTATTATATATATCTGTGTTTTCATTGTAATTTATTTATTGTTACTATTTATTTTATCTCAATAGCGTCACAAGTCCCTACAAACGGAATACCTGCGTTACCAAAAGCATATGTAATAAGCCCTATATAAACTTTACTATCGTATGAAGGGGTGGTTCCTGGTAATTTACCCGTACCATTATAAAGTATCCATTCATCTGAAGTACTATTGCTTGTTAAATTTGGTTGTTGCCAATAAAAAGTAAGTTCATAATTTTCATCTCCAACAATACGGATATCTGCTCGTCCTAAAGGAGCCATATCTATACCTATGTCGTCTACAGAAGAAATACCATTTACCGTGTTTTTACCTTCTATAGTAAATCTTCTTGTTCCTCTGTGACCTATAACCACATGAGAAGAGTTTATAGAGTTAAAATCTTCTACATGTACTTGAATCCCCGAAAAGTTGTATTGAGTATCACTATGAGCTGGTCCTGTTTGAGAATTGGCAGTAGTGCCAATACCAATATTTCTTGCAATAAACTCAAAAGGAAACGTAACTAATTTAGCATCTAATCGCCCTTGCTCTTCGTTAAAATGTAAGGTCTGATTATTCGTATTATCGTCTAAAACTGCATGATATCTACCTGAAACCCTACTTACATTTGGCAATACTGTAGCATTGTTTGTTATATAATCTACTAGAGGACCAGTACCTTCAAAGTCATCAAAAATTCTTTTTTCTGGATTTGTAATAGGATCTGGTTCAGAATTAGAATTTAGAACATTATCATCCTTACTACATGAAATTAGTATAACAAAAAAAATTACACTTACATATTGAATTATTTTCATCCTTTTCATCTCTCATTTTTACGTTAATTAATAGCCAAATATGTATCTCACAATGGCCTTTATGAAATCTATTATTGTTTTTCTATTATGATAAAAAGCTAATGCCACAAACCTAACTACAGTCACAGTTTGAAGTATCCGAAAAGTTTGAATTTCAAAGAATTCGGACATTTTTTAAGGGGTTTACCTGTAGGTTAGAAAAAAAAGGATCCCCATTATCTTGTTAGGTTAGGTAATGAGGATCCGGGTAATGAAAAGCATGGACAAAAAAACCTAATCATTACAAACTATTATTTTACTGAAATCACTCTAGTTTTACTACCCAGTAATCCCACTTACCTTTGCCAGCACCACTAATATCTCCTCCCGGAGCATAAACATAACCGGCTACGATGTAACCATTATTGGTTTGTTGAATTGCATTTGCGTAATCAGGTTCTGGACCACCAAAGCTAATTTCCCATGACAATTCACCAAGAGGATTTAGTTTTACCGCCCAAAAATCTGCATATCCTCCGTTATTAGCACTTGCATCAAAGTCGCTTGCTCCCGAGTTACCAGCAAAGACATATCCTCCATCTGTAGTTTGTTGAATAGAGCGGGCAACATCATTCTCTGAACTACCAAGGTTAACCTGCCATACCAATTCTCCCGAAGTATTTAATTTTATAATCCAGCAATCTTTTTTTCCATTATTACTGCTTACATCAAAATCTGATGATTCTGAATATCCAGCTACGATATACCCTTGATCTGTTGTTTGATGAACATCATATGCCAAATCATCTTGTGTTCCTCCAAGGTTTGTTTCCCAAACCAAATTTCCTAAAGCATCCAATTTTACAATCCAATAATCTTTTTCTCCATAATTACCTCCCACATCTCCATCTGAGGACTCTGAATACCCTCCAACAATATAACCTCCATCAACAGTTTGCTCAACCGATTGTGCAATATCAAACCCAGTTCCTCCCAGATTTGTTTCCCATACTAAAACTCCCATAACATCTAGTTTCATTACCCAATAGTCCATACTTCCAAAATTTTCTCCTACATCACCGTTTGAAGAGCTAGTAAAACCTGCTACAATAAAACCTCCGTCTGACACTTGCTCAATATCGGTTGCTTCTTCATTTCCACTTCCTCCATAGTTGGTTTCCCAAACCAAATTCCCTAACCCATCTAACTTCACAATCCAAAAATCAGCAAAAGAAGTATCCTCACTAATATCCTGATCATTAGAATCAGTCATTCCTGCTATTATATATCCACCATCTGTAGTTTGTTGTATACTATTTGCTGCTTCATCACTAGATCCTCCCAGGTTTGTTTCCCATATCAAATCGCCAGAACTACTTAGTTTAATCACCCAGTAATCTCCTCCTATATACCCATCTGCATCGTTATTGCCACCAACATCTCCATCATCAGAATTTGACGTACCCACTATAATATAACCTCCATCTACTGTTAGTTGCAGCGCATTTGCAACATCAATTTCAGAACCTCCATAAGATTTTTCCCATGCTATTGATACTTCTTCACTAATTACTACTTCGTCTTCTGTATCAAAAGCAAATGTGTTTTCTGATGTTCCTCCTTTTCCATCAGAAGCTACTATCTTACCATTGTAACTGGTTTGAGCATCAAGTCCTTCTAATAAAAATTCTGTAACCTTCACATCTGATTGTATGGAATTCTCTCCCAAAAAAATAGTATACGATACATCATCATCATCTGGATCAACTGCGAGAGTCCATTCTAATAGTGCGTTATTATCAGTTATCTGGTTAACCTGTATGGTAAAATCTCCTGGCACCTGATTCTCGACTGATACAGGTGGTATAACTCTATCATCATCATCTTTGCACCCTACAATCAACACGCAAAAGATGATTAAACGATATAAAAACTCTTTCTTTTTCATTTGTTTATGTTTTTATGGTTTGTTTATAAAAATCTATCCTTATTCTTAGCCTACTATAGAGCAACAAACTGCTTAAGCTAAAAACAAATACTTGGTTTGTACTAGTGTAGTACTTAGATGATAAAATTAATTAGGGTGAAGTGTACGAATGTCCAGAAAGTTTGAATTTCAAAGAATCCGGACGTTTTTAGGAAGTTTTTCTATATTCTTTTGGAGAAATGCCTGTTCGTTTTTTAAAAGCGCTATAAAAAGTAGATTTCGAATTAAACCCAGACTCTAAAGCGATCGATATAATAGTGTAGTTTATAAAATTAGGGTTTCTTAATTTAAATTTTGCATCCTCTATTCTATATCTATTTATATAATCGGTAAAATTATACCCGCTCAATTTATTAACCAATTGTGACAGGTAGTTACCACTTATATTTAGTTTTTTAGCCATACTGTCTAACCCTAGATTTGGATCCCGATATATTTTGGCTTCTTTCATCAAAAAATCTAGCTCTTTAAAATACACATTATCATCGGTAATATGAGATTCACTTTTTGTATGAATTTGTTTTAGTTTTTTTCCGGTTAGTTTAGCAATTAACTGAAATAAGAACACATGATCTTTATTGAAAAAATCTTTTTGAGAATGCTCAGAATCCAGAACACCTACTACCTCATCATCTATTAAAATAGGAACAGACAATTCAGACATTCTACGATCATCGTCTATGATATATCCAGGATCATTGGTCAAATCGGGCACATACTCAAATGTTCCTGATTGAGCTACTCTACCAACAATTCCTTTACCTAATGGAATTTGGATAGGGCTTATGACTTTTCTTTCTCCATTATTTTTATGGCCAAATGCTGCTTTTTGTATCAAAACTTTATTTTGGGTATCCAACATGTAGATTACACAGTCCTCTAGTTTAAGTTTCGAAATACAATTCTCTACAATATCCCACAATACCTCTTCAAGTTTGTTTTTTTCGAACAGCGATGATGCAAAATAGGTTAGTATTCCTATGGTTTCATTTGATGCGTTTTGATGTTGTATCTGGTCTTTTTTAGAAAAAATCTGATACAGATTATGAGTACTAAAATTTGATACTAAACTTCGAATCACATCTTTCTTAGCCTTCGCCTGATCAAACCTTGGTGTTAGTTCTTCTGTAGTAGTAAAAATACCATCATACCCTACTTCAAATACTTTATTAAAAAGAAGAGGGATCTTAAAATAGAAATTAGAGAAATTCTTCAGGACTATACTCGAAAAGAAAAAAACAAATACTGTAATGAGCAATACTATGTTTAATACTATCAGCATTGCAAACATATGTCTTGTATCAAAACCTGTACTTAGCATCTTATAACACACAACATATATCAAGAAAAATACAACCCCACATATTAAAATTGTAGAAATTTTCGCTACTAGTTTATCACCTATGTTTTTTTTGATATTCATGATGATTGATTTTTTTGTCCAATCCAAATATATAATGACAATACCCTTGAAAACAAACGAAATATCTCGATATTCTGAGAATTTCGAGATTCATTTTCAACATTAACTTATTTATAATCAGTTTTTTATATCAAATTAATATTAAGACATTACAAAAACCAGAAAATAGTATCTTTATAGCTAGATAAATAGATAAAAACCCCTTGAAAGCAAAAAAGACATATCTCTTTTTCACTTCCTTTTGTAAAAGGATAACTATTGTTTTTTTACTATGCTGTGTACAAATTACTACCGGACAAGAAGAAGATTTTGTAATTCCTGATTCTTTAAAAACATTGGACTATGAGAATTTATATAATTCTTATCTAAAGGTCTACAGAGATACTTTGTCTGCAAAGATTTATCTTAATACGTATCTAAAAAAAGCTATTCTAGAAAATGATAAGATAAAAATGGCTAATGCATATAGTAGATTATCCTATTATATTGAAGAAGAATCAGAAAAAATAGCTTTATTAGATCGTTCTATTACTTTAAGTACAGGTTTAGATCAAGATATCATAATTAGATCATACTCTTTTAAAGGAGGATATTACTTCCGTAAAGGTAATTACACTCTTGCACTTGACAACTACTTACAAGCTTTGATGCTTGCAGAAAAAATTCAAAATGTTGAATACATCTATATCACCAAGCATAATATTGCTTGTATCAAGACGGAAATAAGAAAGCATGAAGAAGCTTTACCTCTTTTTAAAGAATATTATACACACATAATAACAAAACATACTACCGATACAATCCGATATTTAAAAGCAACCGTTCCTTTAGCAGAATCTTATCGCTATAATAATCTCCTGGATTCTGCTTCAACATATCATTATAAAGCAATTAAACGATCACAAAAATCAGAACATTATTATAATAGGTTTTATAGTCGGATTATCATTAATGAGGGTATCAATCTCTTTTATAAAGAGAAATTTAAGGATGCATATGATAGTATTGCTAAAGGTTTGTCTGTTCTCGATAAAACCAGATCAGAAAACAAAAAAGCATATATTTTGGGTGAGTTTTATTTGGGAAAGCTACAATTATTAAAACAAGACATCTTATCTACTAAAAAGCATTTTCTTACTGTAGATTCGATTCTTCACTATGAAAAAATTACTCCTATTGAAGTTCGGGAAGGTTATGAGTTTATGATCAATTTTTATAAAGAGAATGACAAAAAAGAACAACAGCTCGAATATATCAATAAACTTCTACGATTTGATAGCATTATTAACCAGGAAACTTCTTCTTTATCTAATCGTTTATTTAAAGAGTTTGATACTCCTTTACTGATAAAAGAAAAAGAGGTCTTAATTAATGAACTGAAAGGCAATAATAAAAACCTAAATTCATTAGTGATTTTTCTCTCATTACTTACTCTTGTCGCTATTGTTTTTTTATATCGCCAATATCAAAAGAGAAAAACTTATCAGCAAAAATTTGAACAATTAATTGCTCAAAACAAGGTGGTCGAAACACCTAACGAAAAACCTCAAAATGATATAGGAGTATCTAATGATATCGTTGAAGAAATCCTGAATAAGTTAGTTTTATTTGAACAAAATCATTATTATCTAAAAAAGAATATTAGTACTACCTCTTTGGCCAAAGACATTAAAACCAATACAAAGTATTTGTCAAAGGTCATTAATCATCATAAACAAAAGAATTTTGCCAATTATATCAACGATCTTAGGATTGCACATGCTGTAACCCAGTTAAAAGAAAACAAAACGCTTAGGAACTATACCATACAAGGTATTGCAGAAGAAATGGGGTTTAATACTGCCGAATCTTTTTCGTCTGCATTTAAAAAGAGTACAGGAATCAAAACTTCTTATTTTATAAAGAAATTACATGACTTAGATACTATGTAATTTATCGAAATTCTGTGAATTTCGACTAATAACCACCTCATTCATAGCATGTTTACTGTTTTTTACCCTATATTTATTCTTGGAATTCAAAAAAAGTAACTTACATATACTTTTTATACTGTTAGGCATTTTTATTATCACTTTATGTGATTTTTAATAAAAAATTGTATCAATAATATTCTGATACTGGTAGAGAAGATATATGTATAATAATCTTTAAAAACTAAAAATTATGAGAAAAGCAAAGGGGAAAAAATTAAGTCTTGCAAAACTAAAAATTGCAAAATTAGAGAATCCGTCATCTATAAAAGGTGGTT
Source organism: Aquimarina sp. EL_43 (assembly GCF_943422735.1). Lineage (NCBI taxonomy): Bacteria > Pseudomonadati > Bacteroidota > Flavobacteriia > Flavobacteriales > Flavobacteriaceae > Aquimarina > Aquimarina sp. EL_43. The sequence continues at coordinate 1,566,350 of NZ_CALSBR010000001.1, forward strand.
ACGTAGATAGTAAAAACCCTTCTAGATGTCCTCTATTCTATAAGCCAAAATTTACTATTATTACTTGCCCAACTAATTTTGAATGGGATTAAAAAATTTACAAAACCAATAAAGAATTAAAACCCCTCAAACTATAAAAAGGGAAAATATAGTTTGAGGGGTTTTTCTATGGATTTAATCAAATGATTCGATTTATTATTTTTTAGTTTCTAACATCAGTCCAACCCTTCCAGTGACCTAAAAAACCTCCTGGCACTGATCGCCAAGATCCTCTATATCTTTTTTTCCCTCCGATATAGGTAATTCTTTTCCCGTGTCCTTTATAAATTTTATGAGTTGCTTTATCATTTTCTTTCCAACTTCCATTTGCTTTTTTATACTTAAACTTAACTGTCATATGAGGTACTCCGGTTCCACTATCGGAAAAAAGATGAGTATACCCTTCTATTTTCTTTTTTTTATTTCCTGACTTCCACACATCTTCAAGATCCCATCCGTCTCCCTCACAATAATCAGCATATTCTTTATCACAAAAACCTCGGTTAACCGGGAATTTTTGTAACAATGATTCAGGAATTTTTGTCATTCCTATTGTAACGGGAATATTCATAGTAGGTACTATCTGTCTTTTTTCTAATAATTTCTGATTTTGAAAAGATTTAGACATATCTATCAATACCTTAGGTATAGGAGTTTTTTCTGAAGTAAGAGCCAGATACACATCCAACATAGAATGCCTGTCAAAATCAATAAACATTTTGTTCTGTTCAAATCCTGATTCTATCGCAATGATAACAGGATCTCCCTCTTCGTCACTTTCGATGAGTTGTAGTTTGTTGCCATTGGCAAAAGTAAAAACAGCAAATTCTCCACTACTAGTTTGCTCTAGAATTGGCTGTATACCTTCTACTTCATCTTCACAAGAGGTAGTAAAAAGTACTACGCAGATAATGCATAAAACTTGTATGAATTTAATACGTTTCATAAGATTTATATACTAAAGATTTATGTGATAAAAATTACCCGAACCTTTTTAAGACACTCGGGTTTATGTCTACTCTTGCAAGAATATTTTTAAAAACCCTCTGGATTTAATCCTTAATAATTTTATAGGTTTGTTCATCATCTTCAACATTAATCTTAACAAAATACAACCCTCTGCTATAATTCAAGATATTGATTGTTACAGTATTACTATCCAGAATTCTTGAAGTAGTAATTAGTTTTCCGTTAACATCAAACACCCTTACCATAAAACTGGTATATCCTGGTACCAGAACATCAACATTGTCTCTTGCGGGATTTGGAAACAATACAGCACTAAGGCCTTCTACGTTTTCATTATCACTTGATCGTACGGGGCTGATTTCTGCAATACCCGCCTCAACAATAGTATTACCACTGTAAGCAATAAAAATGGTCCCTTCTTCAGAAATGTGTATATCCCTGATTCTTCCAAAAACGCCTTGTTCATTACCTCCAAACAGGTGTTCTATGTTTTGCATTGGTAAAAGAGCATTATCCAGAGGTATTTTGATAACAGATTGACCTCTTAAAGTAGCCATAAGAAGACTATTATTAAGCTGCGGAAAAGCGGTATGATCATAATAATCTAATCCAGCGGGAGCAACAGACCCCAGATCGATAAAAGAGCAATCAATATCCGGATTATTGCAAGGTGTAGTCACATCTGGCCATCCATAGTTATTTCCAGAATTAATCAGATTGATCTCATCTCCTCCTACTTCACCGTGTTCACTTATATAAATATATGATCCGGCTTGTGTGATCCCTTGAGGGTTTCTATGCCCCGTGGTAAATACAGAACTACCAGGTATAGGATTGTCTACCGGTATAGAACCATCTGTATTGATTCGCAGGACTTTCCCTTCCAAACTATTTATATCCTGAGCATTATTATTGGGAGATGCAGTTGTGATATATAAAAATCCATCTGATGATAGTAAGAGATCACACCCATGCATTGAAGGCGAAGGAATGTTTTCTAAAAGTACAGTTTCATTGGTTAAATCACCATCTACAATAGTATATTTTGCTATTCGCAGTTTAAGATTACCATCATTATATGTATATGCAACAAACAGTTCTTCGTTACTCAAAGTCAAACCAAGCAATCCTCCTCTAGGAGAAGTATTGGCATCAAAACCTTGTGTTTCACCTAGTCTAAGTACTTCTTGTTTATCCCCTGTATTTCTGTTTATTTTACTTACCACTCCAAGATCCCTATCTGTCACCCATAAAAAACCATTACTATCTAATTCTATAGACCACGGGACTTCTATATCATTAGTAAGTAGTCTTACATATCCTCTGGTATCTCCAATACTTATATTTTGAGTAAGTAAGTTTTGATCATCGGTTAGTTCGGCTAATTGTGTACAACCTGCAACCGTAACTAGGAGACCATAATCCTCTATATTAGATTGAATATCTATAGAATTACCTGTCTCTCCTGCAATAGGAGTATTATTTAAAGTCCATTGATACAAATATCCAATCCCCGACGTAGCAATTAATGTTTGGTCTTCATCTACAAAATAGACATTTACAACATTAGAGTGATTTATAACAATACTACCATTCATTAATCGATCACACCCTTCACTCATTGCCCGAACTGTTACTACATCATCATTTCGAATATGGTAGTAAGGAATATCTATCGATAAAGATTCTCCCGATCCCATTGCCGAAATACCAATTTCTGTAGTATTTATCAATACCACATATTCTAGCCCGTTTTCAGAATCTGATAACTGAATGGTTACATCCTCTCCGCTACAAATAGAGGTGTTACCCGATAGATCAAATGCATTTAATTGCCCAGTTACTGTTATGGTTACTGTACCAGGATTACTCTGGCAACCTTCTGAAGTTTGGGTAGCATAAAATGTAGTAGTGGTCGATATATCGGTATTTAATATATTTCCTGTAGCAATAATATTTTCGAGATCGGGATCAGAATACCAGGTGATGTTTTCTCCTACTGCTTCTAACTGTATAAATGAATCGAAACAGATACTATATTCTTCTGGCATTTCGGGAACAGAAGCACAGATAAATACTATTGTGTTAGAAATTACATTACAACTACCATTATCAACAATTACATAATAGGTTCCTGATCTTGATAATTGCAATACCGGATCATCACCATCGATTAATTCCTGATCTCTATACCAGGAAAATGTCAACCCTCCAGGGCTTACCGAGGGAGTGGCTTGTAGTTGACTATCTACTGCTTGTAATACAACATTAAACGGATCGGATATCTCAATATCAAAAGAACCATTCATTATAGATGTGCAATTATTCAACGAAGACCGAACCTGGATATTCCCAGAACTTAATCCTCCGATTGTATTTAAAGTAATCAAACTTCCTGTTCCTTCAACAACATCACCAATAGAAACATTATCCAACAAGGTTTGATAGGTAGCTCCAATCTCTGATCCGTTAAGTGAAAAACTTAGTGTATCTCCAGAACACAATTGCATACTGGCACTTTGATCAATTGAAAAGGGCTGTGGATCAGAAAGAATCGTTATGGTTACCGAAGAGTAGGCAGAAGTACAATCTGTATTTGATTGTGTAAGATAATATGTTGTAGTCTCTGTAATGCCGGTGGGTTCAAATTGTTCTCCTGTATGTAACAGATTGGTTAATCCAGTATCAGAATACCATCGAATAGTGCCACTACCCAATGCTGTTAACACAGGTATAGGGTCACTACTACATAAGGGATCAGGGTTTTCAATCGTTGGGGCAGATAAACAGTAATTTTCATTTCTTAGCACTACTATTCTATCTTGATTATGAGATGCCATAAAGACTTCGCCATTAGGGGATATACAATAATCCCGTGGAGAAACCTGAGTCCCATCATCACCCCAGACCACATATTGATCATCATTGGTCAATACTATATTATTGGCAGGATTTAAACTGGTATCTTTATTAATAACACTTAGCCCATCTGAAGACATCAATATCCTAAAAATTCTCGCGCCTTTTGATGATCCTCCTATGAACGTACCTTCCCATTCAGGTATAGCCGGATGGTCATAATACAACAATCCCGTTGGGGCAAGATCAAAGGTAACCAAGGGGCATGTGTTTTCATTTGTATTAGAAGAAGGGTCGCAATATCCCTCATATACAATATTATCATTAATATCCAGAAAGCCCCACCCATAACTATTACCCGGCTCTATACGGTTAAATTCATCATTAAGTTGTGCACCATGTTCTAATGCATAAATAGCATTGGGATATGTAGGATGATCTGCGGGAACCTGTGCAATACCCTGTGGATTTCTATGTCCGTAGCTGTATATATAGCTTGCTGGTGATGTAGGATTACCCGAGTCATAAAATGGATTATCGATAGGTGCTGATCCATCCAAATTTATGCGTAAAACTTTACCTACTATATTATCAAGTCTGGAAGCATACTCCTCATCATTTGCTCCTGTAGTCATCAATAACTTTTGGTCATTTGATATCAACAACCTTGAGCCATGATTATCTGGTCCCAAAGTGGACTGAAGTAAAATTTCCTGATTTTCTAATCTTTGATTGGTAAAATTATAGGTATATCTTGAAAGTGTTTGTAGGTTTTGAATATTGCTGTGTGCCAAATATACATGGGGGCTGCCATCATTAAAATCTGGATGTATAACCATGCCTAACAACCCTCCTGTACCAGGCCCTTGTTGTATTTGATTAGATGGTAATGTAAGCAAGATTTCTTTTGGGGATGAAGAATCGTAGGGGTCAACTCTGCAAACATTTCCTGCATCCCTCTCGGTAAACCAAATCATATCATCTGGACCCCACAAAATCTCCCAAGGCTTCTCAACATCGGTTCTAAGAAACGAATATGAAACAGTGGTATCTCCCACTTCAAATGTTCCTTGAGCAGATAACAAGGTGATATCAATATTGAGTATGACTATTATAAAAAATACTTTTAAGATAAACTTATCTAGAAATGGTTTTGTTCTGTTAAGAGTTTTACTTCTCATAAAATACCTTTAGAATCATAAATAATGTCTCTGGATTTGCTCTTATATTATCTTTCTGGAAAATTGAATGTGCTTTTTTTAAATCATATACATTTTGATAAAAAAGCAGCAGGAGAATCAAAATTTTCTTCCTGCTGCCTACCAAACCATCATTTCAAACTGTTGAATTACTCACTAATAAAATTCTTATTATAAAATCATTATTCTGGTAATATCAATTTTATTTTTAGTTCCGAAAATCAGTATATCCTTTCCAATACACATATTCTGTTCCAAGGCCAGTTATTGCATTAACCCCACTACGCGCTGCTCTTCTGTATCTTTTCATTTTCCCTGGTATCGACAATCGTTTCCATTTTCCGGGATATACCTTGTATTTCCCTTTGACATGTGTTGCCCATCCTCCAGATGCTTTTCTATATCTATGTCTTACTTCCATATACTTCCCTTCATTGTATGATTCTTTAAACACAGAGGTATAATTTTTCATTACTTTACATCTACTACTTGATGTAATATTAGACACTTTGCTTTTTTTTCGGTTAAAACAATGATTATAACTCTCAGGAATATCATCGCAAAAATTTGCTTTAGTATTATTCTTCATTTTAAGTGTTTCAGGGATTTTTTCAACACTAAATTTTAGTGCAGCATCAAAATCCTTAACAACGCTTCTATGATGCAAATGGTCATTGTCTTCAGAGATATTTGCAATTATTTTTGGGAGAGGAGAGTCATCAGGAGTTAATTTAAGGTATATGTCTAATATAGAATTAGAGTCAAAGTCTATCAATTCTATATTTTTATTTGAGCCAGATTCGATAGCCAGGATAACTGGATCTCCTTCTTCCTCACTTTCAATTAATTGTAAGGTATTTCCATTAGAGAATGTAAAAATCGCCAATTCTCCATTATTATTTTCTTGTAATGTTTCATTATTAACTCGCTCGCAAGAGAATGTAGCAAATGCCAGAAGTGAAATGTATTCGATTAGTGTAATTCTTTTAGGGATAAGATTTTTCATATTATTAGATTTTAAGATATTTAAAAAAGGTGAGTACATTTTAAGGGCCCAAAACCTACTCACCTTATACACAAACTCAACTGTATAAAATACAAATGAGATGCAATTCTAATAACATTAAAAATTATAAGTGTCCTTAAAGTTTGAATTTCAAGAAATCAGGACATAATTTGTTGCTGTTGTCTATATTCTTTGGGAGAGACTCCTGTGTGTTTTTTAAATGCAGAATAAAAAGGTGATTTCGAATTAAATCCACATTCCATGGCAATACCAAGTACGGTATAGTTATCATAATCTGGATCTTTTAGTTTGGATTTTACTTCTTCGACCCTATAACTATTTATATAATCAGAAAAATTACAGCCTCCTAGTTTATTGATCAATTGGGATAGATAGTTACTGCTTATTTGTAGTCTTTTTGAAATATTTTCTAGACCTAAATTAGGGTCTACATAAATTTTTTCTTCTTTCATTAAAAAATCCAACTCTTTAAAGTAAGCATTGTCATTTGTAATATTAGTGAGTACTACTGGATTGGTATTGGTGTTGATTTGAGAAAGTTTTATTTCTGTTAATTTAGCTATCAATAGAAATAATGCAATATGATGTGACTTAAAATATGCTTTCTCGTCGTGCTCGGCATCCAAGACTCCTACTACCTTCTTTCTTATAAATATAGGAACAGAAAGTTTTGATCTTCTTGTAATGTACTTCTCATTATCACCTATAATTACACTTAAGTTTTCTACACATTGATATTTCTCTAATTGTACTACTTTACCCAAGGTTCCTTCTCCGATTGGAATAGGTATTTGTTTTTTTCTTTTTATGATTTCACAATTGTTTTTGTTACTATATATTGCTTTGGGAATTAATGTCTTATTTTCTTTACATATCATATAGATACTACATTCTTGTAGTTGTAATTGAGAAATACAATTCTCTACAATATCTGATAAAACATCATCTCTTTTATTTTTATCAAACAAAGAAGTAGCAAAATAACTTAATATTCCTGTAATAGATATGGGATTAGAGTGTACTAATTGAAGTTCTCTTTCTGAGAAAACATGATCTAGTCCTGATAGCTGAAAATTAATAATCTTCTTCTGTATTGGGTCTTCTAAATTAGTAACGCTACCCGATACTTTGTTTAAATGTTTCATCCCCAAAAAGAGAAAAGCGTAGCAAAAAATCATATATAGCATCCAAATTGGATAATATGCAGAATGACCCGTTATCTCTTCTTTAATAAAAAACAAAGTAATAGTAAGCATCCATAACACCGACAGAATCACTAATGCAACAAAAATATTCTTTATCCATTTTGTTTTTTTTCTAACATAAACAAAAGATAATCTTCCTAAAGAATTCTCATATCTCTGTATAATACGATAATTCCATATAGAAAGCATAAAACAAAAAATAACGGTGAAATTTTCATCTATTTCATTAAGAAGAAAAGAAGCTGTGTTTTTTGAAAAAATAGAATAATCAATCAGAATATTAATCTTTATTAAGGTATATACAACAAAAAACACCATAAATGGGATTAAAAGATATCGTTGATACCTTTTATATATTTCCTCTTTCTCAAGATAATAACAGGTAAATGCAGTAAAAAAAACAGGTGACAAAAATTCGAATGGAGTATACAGTATAAGAATCCAAGGATATAACTTGGTAATTCCAAAATCTATTAATAGTATTTGAATGATTACCAAATTTGCGGTAATCAAAAAATAATAAAAAAACTTAAATGTCTTTTCTTTTTTTTTGCAACAACATAATTTAAGAATTGCAAAAATTACAATACCCAGACACCCTATAAGCAAAATAATATTGTATGGGTTTATTTTCATTGATTACGCAAATGTATTCCTATCTACACTATCTATAACGTTTAATAACGCACAGACCCCACCCTATATTTCAGGTTATTTTTATCATTTATTATAAAATTATATTAATATGACAAGGTTTCTTGTTAATATATCATAAAATACTTACTAAATTTAAAATTATCTCCTTTTTACACTCTTACTACACTGAATAATATTCTGTTTTTGACAAAAAAACACAATGCCATTCGAATTGTTTTCATTTTATGAAAAATAAAGCAGTCTTGCTGAATAATTATCAAAATTTATCTACAAAATTTGAAATATCAACATTTAGTTCTCTTTGATGATGTTAGACTGAATATAGGGAAAACAAGTACTTAACAACATTACTGAAAATATAATATAACGGTAGACACATCTATATCGATAGATGTGTCAAGCTCGGCCTATACGAAAAAAACAGAGCACGAAATCAATATTAATACAAACTTAAAACAACACTTTATGGAATAAAATCAGACTCTACGAAGCATTAGAGTAAACTTCTTACACAAGGGGAAAAGAACAACAAAATCAATTTTTAGAAAAACGAATTATGAATAAAAAAATCAACACTTATTTTTTGAATTCAGCAGAAATTATTAAAAATCAACTGTTTACAACCACAACAATTTTTATGTTATGTTTATCTGTGGGGCTGTTTAATGCATATGGAAATACTTACAAAGCACATAAAATTGGTGATGTTCTGCAGGAAAGAGAAATAAAAGGAAAAGTAACAGATGATAGTGGTATTCCATTACCTGGAGTAGCAGTAATTATCAAAGGATCAAACCTGGGTGCTCAAACAGATTTTGATGGCAACTATATCATTAATGCCAAAGCTGGTGAGATATTGATGTTTTCTTATATCGGAATGAAAACAGAAGAGAGAATAATAGATGCCATATCAAACACTATTAATATCGAAATGGTATCAGATACCCAGGAACTCGAAGAAATCGTTGTACTTGGATATACTACGAGAGGTAAAAATGAAATTACGGGTAGTACTGTGCAAGTTGTTGCCGATGAAATTAATGATGTACCTGTAGTAACAGTAGATCAGGCATTACAAGGTAAGGTCGCGGGTTTAAACATAGCTTCTTCTTCGGGAACTCCTGGATCAACACAACAAATCCGAATTCGGGGAGTAGGCTCTATTACTTCATCTAATGCTCCACTTTTTGTAATCGATGGGGTGCCTATGGTTAATTATAATACTTCTGGTAGTAGTTCTGCCAGTTCATTAAGCTCTCTATCCAGTATCAATAGCAGAGACGTAGAAAGTATTACCGTTCTTAAGGATGCTTCTGCAACCGCCGCTTACGGGGCAAGAGGATCTAACGGGGTTATTGTAATCACTACAAAGAATGGTAGAAAAAATAGAAAAACGACATTTAATTTTACTTCTACTTATGGGTATCAGGAGCAAGCAGTAAAGGGTCCGAAAATGTTAACTGCAGCACAACGAGAAGAACTTTTTTATGACGCTGTATTTAATACCTATGGAGAAACATATAGTATAGACAGATCTGAAGCTAAGGATCTTTATGAGCGGTTTCCTGGATTCTGGGGTACTTCATATACCGACTGGAATACAAATGGAAGGCCAGAAGCAAACTGGCAGGAAATTGTAAAGACTGATAATCCTGCTTTGCAAACATTTGATTTCTCTGCGACAGGAGGTAGTGAAACCTCTACTTTCTATACTTCTTTAGGATATAACAAAACCGAAGGTATCGTTAAAGGAACAGATTACGAAAGAATCACTGCAAAATTTAATTTTTCGAAAGACATGACTAATTCGCTAAAATTTATAAATAATCTTAGTGTTTCTAATATCGATCAAAATGGATTGTTTGAACAAGGAGCATTTTTTGCAAGTGGACTTTCTGCTCAATTCTTTGTACCACCAACACTACCTGCATATAATGCAGACGGAACCTTGAATCTTACTGACTTTGGAAGCGCTACCAACTACTTTAATTATCTTTATTTAATAGAGAACGATATCATTAATAATGATGTTACTCGCGCAATGAATAGTACTACTTTAGAATGGAAAATTCTGAAAGGCTTAAAATTTAAAACCAATTTTAGTATAGATTATAATTTAGCTAACTACAAAAATTTTTCTAATAGGGTTCATGGGAACGCTGTAGAAGAAGGTGGTAGTTCTTATGCTTCTACCAGTCGTAACTTTAATTGGGTCACTCAAAATTCTTTAAACTATAAAACCAGCCTGGACAGACATAATTTTGATATTACTATACTACAGGAGTTCCAAAAAAATAAATACAACTTCATAAGTGCTCAAGGCGAAAAATTTCCAAAAGATGGATTAACCTTTGTAGACGAAGCCAGTATTAATTTTGAAGCCAGTACTTCTTTTAGTGATTGGAAGAACCTTTCTTACCTGGGAATGTTAAACTATAATTTTGACGATAAATATATACTAGATGCTACTTATCGAAGAGAAGCTTCTTCACGTTTTTCACGAAATCAACGTTTTGGCGACTTCTGGTCAATAGGTGCAGCATGGAACATCACTTCAGAAGAATTTTTATATGACAGCACTTTATTTAGTAATTTAAGATTAAGAGCCTCTTATGGAACTAGTGGTAGTGCAGGAGTAGACATTAATGAATATCAATCCCTTTTGGCTTACGACGCAGATTACAATGCTAATCCGGGGATATATCCCATAGGATATGGAAACGAATTCTTATCCTGGGAAAAAAATAATACACTAGATATGGGTATCGATTTTGGGCTTTTCAACGATAAAATATCGGGGTCAGTTGCCTATTACAATAAAAAAACCTTTGATATTTTACAAGAAGTAGGATTATCCCGAACCACTGGATTTGCAGATGTTAACAGAAATATTGGAGAAGTTGTAAATAAGGGTATTGAAATAGAACTAAACTATAATATAATAAGCGGGCAAGATTTTAACTGGAGTATTTTTGGAAACATAGCTACTGTAGATAACGAAGTCAAGAAACTGGCAAAAGATGCTTCTGGAAACGATATTGTAATTACCACAGGAACGCGAAGAGTAGAAGTAGGACATCCAATATATGAGTGGTATATGAGAAAATGGGCAGGTGTAGATCCAGAGAATGGTGATCCTTTGTGGTATATTAATGGTGTAGATGGTGAAACTACAAATAATTTTAATGAAGCAGAAGTAGCTTTTCAAGGTAGTAGCGCTATCCCAACTTATAGTGGTGGTTTTGGGACTCATATAGATTATAAAGGATTCTTTATAGATGCTAATCTATATTTTACAGGTGGTAACAAAGTATACGAAAGCTGGTCGTATTATACCAAAAGTAACGGGTTAAACAGTACCTTATATTTTAATGGTACAGAAGAACTCTTACAAAGCTGGAAAAAACCCGGAGATATTACAGATTATCCAGCTCTACAATCAAATACAGGAGCAGGAAATCAATCTTCCTCAACTTCCACTCGATTCTTATATGATGGCGATTATATACGATTAAGAGAATTGGTATTAGGATATAACCTTACTAATAGTACTTTAGAAACAATAGGAGTAGATGGAATCACTTTTACCTTAAGAGGAACCAACCTATTTACCTGGGTAAAAGATGATCGATTAAAACACGATCCAGAAGTAAGAACCGATGGATTTACCAGATTAACTACACCACCTGTAAAATCATTTGTATTTGGCGTTAACCTAAAATTTTAAATCATGACAAAAAAAATAATATACCTCGTATATAGTGCTTTATTTATAGCATTAATACCCTCTTGTAGTAATGATGATTTAGAGCCTACTTTACTCCAAAATCAGAACTTAGAAGGCAATATAAGTACTATAGAAGATTTATCTAATCTTTTAAATGGTACCTATAGTTGGATGACTCAATCTACCTATTATGGTAGGGACATTATCATATATGGAGAAGCAAGATCAGATAATACATATTCTACTGGTGAGTCTGGTCGTTTTATTAGTGTAAGTGATATGAATATGACTGATGCCAATGGATATGCTTTAGATACCTGGTCTGTAATCTATACAACCATATCTACAGCAAATATTGCTATTAATATAGAAGGTGTTGAAGGAGATCAAGATCAAATCAATCATATTAAAGGACAAGCTTATGTCATAAGAGCACTTGGTCATTTTGATTTGCTACGCTTATATGGCCAACAACATGTTGATAATGGCGGATTAGGAGCTTTGGGAGTTCCTTATATCGATAAGTTTAAAGATGATAATGATCTTCTGCCTGGTAGAAAAACTGTAGAGGAAGTAAAAAATTTAATTCTTGCAGATCTCGACAAAGCGTCATCCTTAATGTCAGAAACTCTTAATGGTACATCTAGCTATGTAACTAGCTATACTGCAAAAGCAGTTAAGGCAAGAGTAGCATTGTATTTTGAAGAATATATAACAGCCAGAGATGCAGCAAAGGCTATAATCGATTCTGGGCAATTCTCTATATTAGATAGAGATTCGTATGTAGATAGTTGGTCTGTTGATAACGCCCCTAATTCTATTTTTGAATTAGCATTTGATAATGTAGATAATCAAGGAATAAACGGCTTGGCAAATATCTACCGGTTTGGGTATGCAGATATTGTAGCTTATAATGATTTTACTTCTATTTTTGATGCTGGTGATATTAGAGGAACTGCCAGTATGATAGATACCGATGGGGATAAATTAAGAAACGTTGGTAAATATCCTTCTCAATCTTTTGATGACAATGTTAGCCTAATAAGATATGAAGAAATCATTTTAATTTATGCAGAAGCATTATTAGAAACAGGGGCTATAGGTGATGCTTTAACCTGGCTAAATATGATTCCTGATAATAGAGGGGCTAACCTATATACAGAAGCAACCAAAGAAAATATTCTTTTAGAAAGAAGAAAAGAACTATGTTTTGAGGGGTTTAGGTTTGATGATTTAGCACGAACAAAACAAGATATCCCAAAACTAAATGTAGTTTCTGCAGGGCCTGTATATGGTAGCTATAATTATGCCTTTCCTATTCCTTTAGCCGAATTAAACGCAAACTCTAATATGATACCCAATAAAGGATACTAAAGAAAATATGATTGTTTTATATCATAAATGTTTGAATTGCTTAAACCCCATCAAAATATTTTGATGGGGTTTATACATATAAGTTGTTAGAGGTTCCTTTTATTTAATTTCCCACAAGGCTTTTTCTGTTTGCTTTCCATCAGAAATTTCTATTGAATATCTTCCTGTAGGAAGGTAATATTTCCCGTTTTTTCTTTTAGAAACTTCTTCATCAGGAAATTCTTTTTCGAGTATATTTTTTCCTTTTTCAGTAATCGTAAGATCGTATTCTACATAATTAAGCCCCTTATCAGCTTGTGTAGAAAATTTCTGAAGTACTTTTCCTTCTTCGGTAGTAATTTTAATAGAGAAATCTCCTGATTTTCCAGCATAAAACTTGATGGTAATTGTTGGTTCATATGGTGTAGACCATTTGCTCCACGAAACACCCCATCGATCTGACCACTGCATTGCAGGTATATCAAAAACATGAAGTCCCTTGTTTATTACTTTATCATCAAGAAGCTGTACCGCTTCTATATTTGTTTTGTATATACTTCTACCGTGTGTTCCTAATAATAAATCATTAGCTTCTGGTTGGATTACAATATCGTGAACCGCTACATTAGGTAATCCATTAGAAAAAGCTTGCCAGTTTGCTCCTTTATCTAGTGAAACATAGGCACCATTATCTGTTCCTATATATAATACATTTTCATTTTTAGGATCTTCTTTAATCACATTTATTGAAGATACAGGTAAGCCATTTCCTATATTTTTCCAACTCTGTCCATAGTTTTCACTTACATAGACATAAGGTTTAAAGTCATCCCATCGATATCCATTTAATGCAACATAAACTCTTTCTTTTTTATGAGAAGAAGCAATCACTCTTGATACCCAAAGATCTTTAGGAAAAGAATCCGAAATCTTGCTCCAACTCCCACCAGAATTTTTGGTTACATACACTAACCCATCATCGCTACCTGTGTAGATAAGTCCAAATTGAAATATAGACTCGGCAATTGTAGTCAACGTTCCATAAGCAACATTTCCTTTTTTACCACCATTTGTTAAATCATTAGATATCGCAGTCCAGTCATCCCCCTGATTCATCGATCTCATTAATTTATTTCCTCCTAAATACAAAATATCTTGATTGTGAGGCGATAATAAGATTGGTGTTTGCCAATTAAATCGATAAGGAGATTCGCCCAATTCGTGTTTAGGTTGAATATAGATTTGTTTATTTGTAGCGCGATGTATTCTAAAATAATTTCCAAACTGAAACCCGGTATATACAATATCTGCATCCCGATCATCAATCTGTACCTGCATACCATCACCACCCATAATACTTTCCCAAGGATAATGACCACTTTGATGCCAGGAATCGTCTTCTTTAGCATTATGTGCTCCTACCCAAACTCCGTTATCTTGCAATCCGCCATATACATTATATGGTTTTTCATGATCAATATTAATTGCATAAAACTGTCCCACACTAGGTTGATTAGCTTTTATCCAGTTTTTTCCATCATCATAAGAGATATTTAGTCCTCCATCATTACCATTTACCAAATGCATCGGGTTTTTAGGGTTAATCCATAACGAATGATGATCGGCATGAACATTTTTTCCATTAATATTGGTAAATGTTTTTCCGGCATCTTTAGATTTCAAAATGGGGACTCCAGAAATATATATATGATCCTTATTAGCAGGGCTTACCTGTATCTGAGCAAAGTAATATCCATAACTATAAAATAGATCATCAATATAGTCTTTATGGGTTTTTGCCCAGGATTTACCACCATCATTACTTCTGTATACTTCTGCTCCTATAACAGGAGTATCAAATAACATTGCATTAGCATTTTCGAGGTATTTAGCAAGATCTATTGGTTTTACCGTACCCCCACGCACAAGTTGTTTTACATTATCTGCTCTATACTTTTCTTGAAACCCATTGGTTTTTAAAAATGCATTTAGCTTTTTATTTTCCAATTTTAAAAAAGTTTCTGATGACATCGTTTTAAAATCCTCTTTGGTTAATCCGCTGTTACTTTTTTTGGTATCATTTTCCTTTCTTCTATACTGGCTATCATGAACAGCATATACCGTGTTTTCATCAAAAACAGCAAGGCCTATTCTACCTACTCCTTCTCCCGTAGGAAAACCACTTCCTTCTATAGATATTTTACTCCAGGTAGTTCCTGCATCAGTACTTTTATAAATCCCTGACCCTAATCCATTACCTTCAAAATTCCAGGCTTTACGATCTTTATCCCATGCAGCTGCATACATAATACTAAAGTTTTCAGGTGCATATGCTAAATCAATAATACCTGTTCGATCGTTAATAAATAATGTTTTTTTCCAGGTAGCTCCTCCATCTGTTGTTTTATAAACTCCCCGTTCTTGATTAGAAGAATATAAGTGCCCGGTTACTCCCACTACGACCTCATCTGGATTATTAGGATTAATAACGATTCTACCTATATGATGTGAATCGAGTAGTCCTACATTTTTCCATGTCTTACCATTATCTGTAGATTTTAGAATTCCTACTCCTGCATAGGATGACCTAGATGAATTATTTTCGCCAGTTCCTACCCAAATGATATTATTTTTCCAGTCTACTGCAATATCACCAACATTAATTGTTTCTGCAGAATCAAGAACAGGTTCAAAAGTAGTTCCATTATTTACAGTATGCCACAATCCTCCAGAAGCATATCCAACATAAAACTCTGTAGTATTTTCTGGATTCACATCAACATCTACTACACGACCACTCATTACAGTCGGCCCAATATTTTTAAAAGGGACATGTTTCACTAAAGAAGACTTTTCCATTTGCTTTTTATTCAGCAATCCTTTCTGTACCAATTCTGCATTAGTAGCTGGTTGTTGAGAAAAAATAAAAGAAGAAAGAAAGAAGAAAAATAATGATGATGTAAATGTTTTCATTTTGATGGGTGTTTAGTGCGCTGAAAGTAGATATTGTTATAACAAACTCAAAATTTTTAGATATTGTTTAACAATCATTTGTTTTAAAACAATAATCGTAAACCACTAAGGATATTGTCTATTTTTTGCGTTTCTCGTAAATTTTTAGTTAATTTATTAAGTACTAATCAATTAAACACACAATCATGGAAGAGTATTTACCATTAATTATTCAATTAATCAGTGGGGCCGTTGGAGGAAATATTGCAGGCTCATTACTAAAAAATGTATCCTTAGGTAAAGTAGGAAATTCAATTCTGGGAATACTCGGAGGAGGTTTAGGTGGATATTTGCTAAATTATCTGGGAATAGGCACTTCTGGCGGAATGGATTTGTCTGGGATACTAGGAAGCATTGCAGGTGGTGGTGTCGGAGGTGGTGTGTTAATGGCTATAATAGGTTTAATCAAAAATGCAATAAGCAAATAAAAATACACTCATATTGATAAAAAAAGTAAGGTAAATTCAATATTTAAAAAGGAACTCAAAATCTTATGAGTTCCTTTTTTTATTACGCAAATAATAATCATATTTTTGAAGAAAATCAGTATTCTTAATCCTCGTTTGGTCTAGAGGGCTTATGAGGTTTGTAATTAAACAACATATCATACAATGAAATATCACCAGATCGATAGCAATCTCTTCATCAAAAACCGTAAAAACTTTGCTGCACAAATGAAACCTAGTAGCATTGCTGTATTTAATAGTAATGATATATATCCGATTAGTGCCGATAGTACTATGCCTTTTGAGCAGCATAGAGATATATTTTACCTAAGTGGCGTTGATCAGGAAGAAAGTGTATTGTTGCTTTTTCCCGATGCTCCTAAGGAAAAGCATCGTGAGATTTTATTTCTAAAAGAAACCAATGAGCATATTGCAATTTGGGAAGGTGAAAAACTAACCAAAGAACGAGCTTTTGATGTTTCGGGAATCAGAACCGTATATTGGCTTCAGGATTTAGAGAAGGTTTTCTTTGAAGTCATGACGCAGTGTGAAACTGTATATGTAAACACTAATGAGCACTACAGATCAAGTGTAGAAACAGAAACTCGTGAAGATCGTTTTACCAAATGGTGGAAAGCAAAATATCCTGCACATACCGTAGCAAAAAGCAATCCTATTTTACAACGATTACGAGCAATAAAAGATCCTATCGAAATTGAGCTTATGCAAACAGCTTGTAATATTACCGAAAAAGGATTTCGAAGACTTTTAAGCTTTGTAAAACCTGATGTTTGGGAATATAATATTGAAGCCGAATTGTTGCATGAATTTATCAATAACAGATCTAAAGGTTTTGCATATACTCCTATAATCGCAAGTGGAAACAATGCCAATGTGCTTCACTATATAGAAAATAATCAACCCTGTAAAGCAGGTGATTTAATCCTTATGGATGTTGCTGCAGAATATGCAAATTACTCTAGTGATTTGTCTCGTACAATTCCGGTATCAGGAAAATACTCTAAACGTCAGCGAGATGTTTATGACGCTGTACTTCGAGTTAAAAATGAAGCTACCAAAATGTTGATTCCAGGAACTATCTGGGCCGATTATCATGTCGAAGTTGGTAAAATTATGACTTCTGAATTATTAGGATTAGGGCTTATAGATAAGGCCGATGTACAGAAGGAAGATCCAGAATGGCCTGCATACAAAAAATACTTTATGCATGGTACTTCTCATCACATAGGATTAGACACCCATGATTATGGTATCCTTACCGAGCCTATGCAAGCAAATATGGTGTTTACTGTTGAGCCTGGGATTTATATTCCTGATGAAGGTTTTGGAATTCGTATTGAAGATGATGTAGTAATACAGGAAAAAGGAGAACCTTTTAACCTCATGGCTAATATTCCTATTGAAGCTGAAGAAATTGAAGAATTAATGAATAATTAGAATTCGATAAAATCAAATACATACCCCACCCATTCTTATGTGTGGGGTTTTTACTATCTCCTAAACACAACTCAAAACTCGGTGGTAAAGCCGTAAGGTAATCTCTCTTATTTTTTTTAGTTTAGTCGAACACAACTCTAAAACCTGTTCTATCATGAAAAAACTTCTTCTTTGTTTTTTTATCATTACTTTTTGCAATGCTTGCACTAAAAAAAAGAAATCACCATTAGTTGGTAAATGGAAGCTAACACATGTGCTGGTAGATCCAGGAAATGGAAAAGGAGTCTTCCAAAAAGCGAATCAGGAAAAAATTATCGAATTCTTTGATGATGGCACTTTAAAAACAAATGTATCTTACTGCCCATTAGATGATGATAAAACCATCGGAATGTCTGGAACATATGACATGAATCATACTCTACTTATCGTTCCTTGTACATCTTCAGACTCTAAAATAAATTTTGAAATAAATGAGTCCATGTTGATCATCGACTATCCGACCCAGTGTATGGAACCTTGCAAAGAAAAATATACCAAAATTGATGAATAGCCTTCTTTTTTTAAACAATTAAATTTATAGTTTGCATAAAACCTTATCATCACTGGTAAAAATCTCTCGTCTTATTATATAGAAATGAATGAAGAATTTCTCGTAATTGATAAAAACCGTATTTCTTTTGTTGACTTTAATATCAGTATTTAAATACTTTTAATGCTTAATTTGAAACTCTAAATAGTATGGTATGTATTTAAAACTGCTTAGAAACATCTTCATTCTTTCTGTCTCGTTTATGGGGTATGGCCAATCTCTTCACGTTTCCGATTCCTTGATGCAAAAAACATATAAACAGCTTAGTGAAAACTTTCATGCAAGTTTAGATAGTAGTATACCAGCAGCAAGATTATATGCTCAGGCTTATTTCAACAAAGGAAAAAACAGCAAAGACAGTAGTCGTATAGCTTGGTCTTATGTCTATAAAAGTCTATTGTATAATGATTCGAAAAAAAGAAAAATAGAAGCTTTAGACAGTGCTGTTTTTTTCGGGAAAAATATAGTTAAAAAGAACCACCCAGAGGTTTTCTATAACAAAAGAGCAATTGCCTATGGGGAGTTTGGGGATCTTAATCATAGTCTTAAAGACTACTTAACAGCATTAGATCACTCTAGAAAAAACAATAATGTACCGTATATATACCTTCTTAAGCATAATATCGCAAATCTAAAGAGGAAGCTAGGAAAATATGGTGAGGCAAAAAAGCTATACAAAGAATGTATCATTTATGAAAAAAGCATCAAAAACAAAACAAAACGAGATACTATCTCTTATCTACTAACGCTAACAGAACTCGTCTCTGTATATAGATTAAATAATCAAATAGATTCTGCAAAAATTTTAAACAAAGAAGGAGTTAAACTATCTAAAGGTAAGCCTGTTGAATTTCTGTTCGATTTAAATGATGGTATTCTAGATTATTACAACCAGGAATATAGTTTGGCCATAAAGAAAATTAAACCAATATTACCTAAAATTATTAATCCAAAAAGAGGATATGAAAGTACTACAGATTTAATTAATGCATATTTATATATAGGAAATTCTAATAAAAGCTTAGGTAAAACCTCAGAATCTATTTCTTATTTCAAGAAAATAGACTCTATTTCTGAAACTTTAAATTATTTTTTACCCGAAAGTAGAACTGCCTATGTACAACTGGTTGATTATTACAAATCTATTGGTGACCATACCAATCAATTACTGTATATAAATAAATTACTAAGTGCAGATAGTGTTTTAATAAAGGATTATTGGATCATTAATGATAAACTTTTAAGAGAATTTGACACCAGGGAGCTTCTTGAACAAAAACAGAAAATCATAGCTTCATTAGAAAAAGAAAACAATAAGATATCCTCTCAAAATATTATCATATCAATACTTCTGTTATTAAGTCTAATCGGTATTGGTTACTATTATTATCGGCAACAACTTTACAAAAAAAGATTTTTAAAACTCTTACATCAAATCTCTGATCAAAACCAAAAAAAAGATCGATCTACTGATGAGTCTACCTCTTCATCTATTAACAAAGAAACCATAGACAACCTGCTTGATAAGCTTAAGCAATTTGAAGAAAAAAAAGAGTTTTTAAGGCCTCTAACCTCAAAAGATCTTGCCAAAAAGTTTGAATCAAACTCTAGTTATCTCTCTAAAGTGGTGAATACTTTTAAAGAAAAAAGCTTTAGCAATTATATCAACGATTTACGAATCGATTTTGTAATTGATAAATTAAGCGAGGATTCGATATTTAGAAAATATACAGTGCAAGCCATTGCACAAGAAATCGGCTTTAATAATTCTGAAGCATTTTCTAAAGCATTCTATAAAAAGACTGGAATTTATCCTTCTTATTTTATTAAAGAGCTAGAAAAGCAAAAAAATGGTAAAATTAATCCGCCTTCTCGTTGATATTTTTACACATTTATAGAATATTTTCTATACTTCCTTCGTTGAATACAAAAACTCTCTTTTTATATTATGCAACGAATGAAAATCACTGCTGGTCACCAGCAAGCTATGCCGTATATAGTAGTCGAAAAGGCTGAAGATTTTATTGATTTCATTCGAAAAATCTTTCAGGCACAGGAAATGATACGAAGCCTCGATGTTGATAATAGAATACAACATTCAGAAATTAGAATCGGCGATGCTACTATTCTTCTTACAGAAGCTTCAAAACATAATCCTGCACATCCCGGTTGTATGTATGTCTATGTAAAAGATACTGATCAAACGTATTATGAAGCAATAGATGCAGGAGCCAAATCCTTGATGGAACCTATGGACGAAGATTATGGTGCCAGAGGAGCTGGTTTTCGAGATCCATTTGGTAACACCTGGTGGATTGCTACATTAAATTAAGTTTGACCAAAAACGATTACGCTATATTTAGTTACATCCTAAATCTTGTTGAGATTGCACATCATTAACCGGAAAGCATAATCCTGATTTCAACGTTTCAGGCACATATCGATTAAGATCAGTATCCCGTAAACTGATTTCAATAAAAGCTGTGAGGTTATCTATTTCCTGATCTGTCAAATCAATTGTCCCAAATTGAGTTGCCAGATTTTCTGCAGTTACCTCGGTAGATTGAGCAACTCCCTTATTTTTATAAACGATAACATCTCTTACCGATGTAAATGTGCCTCCATGACCATAAAAACTATTATCAGTCAGATTATAAAGAGTTGGTGTTTTAAATTTATAATTATCATTTGGATTTTTAGTAAACCCTCCTCTTCCTTTCTTTACATTTTCAAAACCTGCATTATCTAACACTAATGCTTTATCAGAATTATCAAAATCTCCCATCCCAAAAGCATGAAAGCTTTTATCATTTAGTGCTGGTCCAGTATGACATTGGTAACATTTTCCGTTTCCAAAAAATGCAATTGCTCCTTTCTTTTCTACCTCACTCATCGCATCATAATCTCCTTTTAACCATTCTTGCCAAGGCGATTTATTGGCAAGTAATGTTCTTTCATAAGCAGCCATGGCAAGTCCTGCATTCTTGGTAGTATACCGCTCGCTTTCTATAACATCACTAAAAGCATTATCAAACATTTCTTTATATCCTAGTGTATTTACAAAATCCTCATCAATTAGCAATCTATGAACCCCTTGACCTTTTATCGCTTGAACTTCTATACCTTGAAATCCTAGAAAATTCTCTTGAATATTTGCCCAATTACTTTCTGTTCCTGCATTAGTTCCTGTACCTCCAAATTGCCCATTCCATAACATTACATCTTGGTATGCTACGTTTAAAAGAGTAGGAGAGCGAAGTGGCTGGATGTCTACAGAATCCACAGGAACATTAGTATTTATTACTCTACCATTACCATTGGTTCCAAAACCTACACCACATTCTCCAATACCTTGCCTTAATCCAGAGCTAAACCCCGCAGCAACTTGATGACAAGAGGCACAAGAATATGTAGCTTTCATCTCATCTATTTTGGGGTTTTTGCCAAGAGCTGTTTCATGTAATAATAGCTTTCCTAATTCAACTTTTTCCCTGGTAATTGGATTTAGTGGATCTTGAGGTATTTTAAGGTAATCATCACTTTTCGGTAAGGTAAAATAAGCAAGACCTTTATCTTCAGAAATATCGGTTAAAAGAGTTTTTAAATCTTTATCCAAACTTGATGCTATAGGTACATAGTTATCATCATTAGAACAAGAAAATAAAAATAATGTAATAAGTATAAGAGTAGTTATTTTTCCCATAGATTTCCCTTTATATAAATATTAAAATTCGTTGTTTTCTGGCGCGAATGTAACAAAAACTAACACAATACAAAAGGGGAAATTACCCCTAAAAATCTTTAATTTTTATGTTTAGAAAAATCACTCTGTTTTTGAAAAGATATTCATAACAACCAGCGTTACCAATGCTGGCAATAACCAAGCCAAACTATACACTCCTAAAGGGAGGATTTTTAAAATCGGAGCAACATGGTCTTGCATTCCTATAGACCCTAAAAAATCAGGAATACTAAATAAAATAGTTACGATAACTACAGTTCTAAATACTAATGAAGAAGTAAATCTATTAGGCAAAACATTTAACAGAATCAAAACAATAGTCAAAGGGTAAATAAACATAAGTGCTGGTATTGCTACATCAATGATATAATGTACATCAAACTGTCCCATTAATACCCCTAGAATACAAGCTACAATTGCAGTAATAAGGTATGCTTTTTGAGATCCATTACAAATTCCTTTTATAAAATCTGCAGTACCGGTTACAATACCCACAGCTGTAGTAAAACAAGCTAACCCAACCAGAATACTTAAAAAAACTTTACCTATACTGCCTAGTGTTTTTAAACTCATTCCTGATAATAAATCTGTTCGGGAAATAGTTGTGTCAAAATCAGCACCAAATAATGCACCGCTATAAATCATACCTGCATAAATAACAAAAAGACCTATTCCTGCCAAAACACCAGATCCAATAATCAGTTTTCGATTTCTGTCAAAATTATTTTCTCCTTTAATTTTTAGAGATACAATAATAACTCCACCTACAACAACAGCTCCTATTGCATCAAATGTTTGATAGCCTTCTAGCAACCCTTTAATAAAAGGAGTTCCAAATTCTGAAGGATTAATCGCAGGAGTTTGCATTGAAAAAATACTAATACATATGATGCTAAGTACAACGATAAATATAATAGGAGAAAGAAATTTACCTAATAAGCTAAGAATCTTAGATCGATTAAGTACAAAAAGCAACACTAATGCAAAATAAATAGTACTAGTCAACCAGGCATTTGTGCCAAAAAAAGGTTCAATTGCCATCTCATGGGTTACAGATGCGGTTCTCGGGGAAGGTAATGTGATAGAGATCAAATAAACCAATATACAATAAACAAGACTAAATGTGGGAGATACTTTCTTTGCAAAATCAAGCATAGTTCCTTGTAAGCGGGCGTGTGCAAAAATTCCTAATAAAGGAATGACTACTGCCGAAATAGCAAAACCCATAATAACCAGAAACCACGCATCACCTGCTTTATACCCCAAAAGTGGAGGAAGCATTAGGTTTCCTGCACCAAAAAACATTGAAAATAATGCAAATCCTGCAACAAAAGTTTCTTTATTAAATCTCATTTGGTTAGGTATTTATGTCCCTTTAATAAGCAATAATAATGAAACCATAATAAGCATACAAAATAATCGTAATAGTATTTGTAAATATAAAAGCAATAACGAGTTAAAAATTAATATATAACTGTAGCCAAAAACTTAGTGCATTCATAAAAAAATATTTATTTACATTTTAAAAGAGTATTGTTTCTAGTTTCTTTGCTCTTTAAATTAAAAAGTAAAATGATAATAACGTATAAAGGGATCAAAGTAAATTATAATACTTCGGGAAAAGGTACTCCTGTAGTCTTTCTGCATGGATTTTTAGAAAATTCTACCATGTGGGAAGAAACCATCGATCATATATCAAGTACATATCATTGCATTTCTATCGATCTTTTAGGTCACGGTCTTACCGAATGTATGGGGTATATACATACTATGGAGGATATGGCACAAGCAGTCAAAGTCGTTTTAGATAACCTAAACATCTCTAAGGCTTCTTTTGTAGGTCATTCTATGGGTGGCTATGTAGCTCTAGCCTGTATAGATCTTTTTCCAAATATAGTTTCGGGATTAGCATTGTTAAATTCTACTTCGTTTCCTGATAGTATAGAGAGAAAACAAAATCGCAGTAGAGCTATTGAGATAGTCAAGAATAATCCCGACGCATATACTAGCATGGCAATTGCAAATCTTTTTGCTGAAGGAAATCGATTGCGATTTGCAGACAGAATAAATATGATCAAAGATCAAGCCTCAAAGATTTCTTTACAAGGAATTATTTCTGGTTTAGAAGGAATGAAAGTAAGAAAAGATCACACATCTCTTCTATCCAGTTTTAATAAGCCAAAAATCATCTTTGCCGGAACCAAAGATCCTATTTTACTATATGACCAAAGTATTAAAGAATCGAAACAATGTAATATCGATCTTGTTAGTTTTGATGGTGGCCATATGTCATACTTGGAGAATAAAGACGAATATATTGCAGAACTTCACCAGTTTCTAAGCTCTTTTTAACACAAAACTTAGAAGATAATAAACTTATTTTTGATTTCTCCAAAAGGTAGGTGATTTCATATTTTTTTTAGACGAAATACTTCTTTTTGGGTCAAAAAACACTATAAAAGAAGTATTTTATCTAAAAATCAATGATTTATGGCGATTTTTTCTTACAAAAATGCGGATAATAATAAAAAAAATATTATTATTGTATTGATAATGAACCAATAACCCTTTTCCATGAATTTTTAACCCCCTAAGAATAATGAAAAAAACTACCCCAACCTCCGCATTTTCTTTTTCAAAAATTTACTGTTCTCTATTTGGCCATGACTATCTTCTTTCTAAAAATGTTACTCATCACATTAAAGAATATACCTGTTCACACTGTGGTGAACAAGCCACTACTAATAGTAGAGGACGATTAGAAGCAATGACGCCTAAGTTAAAAGAAATTAATAATGCTTTGGCCTCTGTACACGCTAAGAAACAGGCAAGAACTAATCGTGATACTCCATTTCAGGCAGCTTCGTAATTATTAATTATTCCTCAATCGGATTCCAACCCTGGGCTTGTATTGCTATCTTTTCGTTTGCTCTGGTCACTAATCCAATTCCACTTTTCTCATCTGTTATATGACCTATAACTGTAAGACTGGGATTTGCTTTTATTTTAGGATAATCTTCTTGTTTTATGGTAAATAATAATTCATAATCCTCACCGCCATTTAGTGCTACTGTTGTACTATTCATTTTAAATTCTTCGCATGTAGATATAACTGTAGGATCTAATGGAATTTTTTCCTCATATAAATTTACGCCAACTTTAGATTGAGAACAAAGATGTATTACTTCTGAAGACAATCCATCACTTATATCAATCATACTTGTTGGTTTTACATCTAATGCTTTAAGAAGTTCTGATATGTCTTTTCGTGCTTCTGGTTTAAGTTGCCTCTCAATGATATAAGTATATTGATCCAAGTCTGGTTGCGAATTAGGATTAACCTCATAAACTTGTTTCTCTCGCTCTAATACCTGAAGTCCCAAATATGCTGCTCCCAAATCACCGGTCACAACCAAAAGGTCATTTTCCTTAGCTCCACTACGATATACCAAATCTTCTTCATTTGCGTATCCAACAGCTGTAATACTAATAAGTAGTCCTGTTGTTGAAGAAGTCGTATCTCCTCCTACTACATCCACATTATAAATCTTTGCTGCAGTTTCAATCCCTGCATATAATTCTTCTAATGCTTCCAAAGGAAATCTGTTTGATACCGCAATAGAAACCGTGATTTGTGATGCTGTTGCATTCATAGCATAGACATCAGAAAGGTTTACTATTACAGCTTTATACCCTAAATGCTTTAATGGCACATATGACAAATCAAAATGTACTCCTTCTACCAATAAATCTGTTGTTAATACGCACTTTTTATTTTCAAAATCCAAAACTGCTGCATCGTCCCCAATTCCAAGAGAAGTTGTTTTTTGGTTGATATCAAAATTCTTGGTCAAATGGTTAATAAGTCCAAATTCTCCTAATTCAGATAGTTGTGTTCTTGGTGTATTCTTGTCTTCAATCATTTTGCAAAGGTAGGTAACAAAGTGATTTCAATTCATAAAAAACTTCTGATTTTTCAGCCTTCTAAACCTAATGTAGAAGTCTTATGGCTTTGGGATATTAAAACAATACTCAAAAAAGTTTAGTACATTTATTAAAATTGAAAACAATATGAAAAGGTATTTTATGTGCAATTTGTTATTATTTACAACTCTTATAGGTTGTAGTGGTGACGATAATGGTAATGACGTTTTTAATAATCCTTCTGTTGCTACAAATGATGTTAAATCTGGCCCCTGTGAAAATGGCCTTGCCGGCGGGTTTTATCCTTGTAGCGGATACGATCTGATCACTAGAATATCACTCACAGAAATGTCTGCAGGTGCAGGTAATGATAGTTGGGGATGGACAGACTCACAAAGCGGTAAAGAATATGCTTTGATAGGACTAGACAACGGTACAGCTTTCATAGATATTTCTACACCTAATAGTCCAATCTATTTAGGCAAACTACCAACCGCAACTGTAAATAGTCCTTGGAGAGATGTAAAAGTGTATCAAAATCACGCTTTTATTGTAAGTGAAGCTACTAATCATGGAATGCAGGTTTTCGATCTTACAAGGCTGCGAAATGTAACAAATCCTCCTCAAACTTTTAATGCAGATGTACATTTTACTGATTTTGGAAGTGCACATAATATTGTTATTAACGAAGACTCTGGATTTGCATATGCAGTAGGAACAAGTAGATCCGGAACGTATCGAGGAGGTCCTGTATTCATTAATATACAAGATCCTAAAAATCCAATTGCCGCAGGAGGGTTTCTTTCTACAGGAGACAGGGCCTATAGTCATGATGCGCAAGCAATTAATTATCAAGGACCCGACACCGATTATACAGGTAAAGAAATATTAATTGGTAGTAATGAGATAGAAGTTGTAATCGCAGATATTACAGATAAAAACAATCCTATTACTATATCTACTATTAAATATACAGATGTGGGGTATACTCATCAAGGATGGTTTACAGAAGATATGAGATATTTTATATTAGGAGATGAAACTGACGAACAAGGAGTTGGGTTTAATACCAGAACTATAATTTTTGATTTTGAAGATCTTGATAATCCTAAGTTTCATATGAATTATACTGGTCCTACTACAGCTATAGATCATAATGGATATGTAAAAGGAAATCTATTTTATCTGGCAAATTATAGAGCTGGAGTTAGAATACTTGATATTTCTGATATCGGAAATAAAAATATGACAGAAATAGGCTTTTTTGATACTTTCCCATCAAGTGATAGTGCAAGCTTTAATGGTGTATGGAATGTATACCCATATTTTGAAAGTGGAAATATTGTAATTAGTGATATCCAAGGAGGGTTTTTGTTGATTCGAAAAAGTACTCCATAAATATATTAAAATATGATCCCAGTCGAGATCTTTAAATAATCTTTCTGGATTTTGCTTAAAATTGAAAAATGCATGTCACTTTAATACAATTTCTCATTTTTTAACTCATAATTATGTGAAAAAATGTTAAAAACAGTTAAAAGAATGCAAACTGTATATAAAATTCACAAATACCTACACATAAAATCGATAAATTAGTTAATTATTTAAAAACTAAACTATTAGCATATGACATAAACTTCAGTTTCTAATTAACTCTTAAACCACAAACTCAATGAAAAATCTAACTACTCTTCTACTGATATTATCAGTAGTATTCTCTTATGGTCAGACCCCTTGTCAAAACGGGCTGGCAGGTTCTTACCCTTGTAACGATTACGATTTAATGTCTCACATCACACTATCTCAAATGAGTGCCGGAGCCGGTAATGATAGCTGGGGATGGACAGATCCACAAAATGGTAATGAATATGCAATTATTGGTTTAAATAACGGAACCGCATTTATTGATATTTCGAATCCAACTAATCCCGTTTATCTTGGTAAATTACCAACAGCTACCTCTAACAGTGATTGGAGAGATGTAAAAGTGTATAAAAATCATGCTTTTATAGTAAGTGAAGCTGCTAATCATGGAATGCAGGTTTTTGATCTTACAAGATTACGTAACGTAGCAAATCCTCCTCAAAATTTTACCGCAGATAAAAGGTATACAGAATTCGGTAATGCTCACAACATTGTAATCAATGAAGATTCTGGGTATGCTTATGTTGTAGGTGCTCAAAGAAGTTCTGGCCCTTATAAAGGAGGCCCTCTTTTTATTAACATCCAAGATCCAAAAAACCCGACCAATGCCGGAGGGTTTCTATCTGGTGGACAACGCGCATACACACATGATGCGCAGGTAGTAACCTATAATGGTCCTGATAGTAATTATTCGGGTAAAGAAATACTAATCGGTAGTAACGAGATAGAAGTTGTGATTGCAGACATTACAGATAAAGCAAACCCTGTTACTATTTCAACCATTAAATACTCTGATGTTGGATACACACATCAAGGTTGGTTTACAGAAGACATGAGATATTTTATATTAGGTGACGAAACCGATGAGCAAGGAGTTGGATTTAATACCAGAACCATAATCTTTGATTTTCTGGATCTAGACAACCCAAAAGAACATATGACTTATACAGGTCCTACAGCAGCAATTGACCATAATGGCTATGTAAAAGGTAATAAGTTTTATCTAGCCAATTATCGTGCAGGTATTAGAGTTATTGATATTTCTGATATAGGAAATAAGAATATGACCGAAATAGGATCTTTTGATACCTATACCTCTAGTAATGGAGCTGCCTTTAACGGAGTATGGAACGTATATCCATATTTTAATAGCGGAAACATTGTTCTAAGTGATATCGAAGGAGGTTTTTTTTTAATACGAAAAAGTGCACCTGCGGTATGCCAGGCAACCGTTCCTACCGGTGTTGGATCTTCTAATATAAATGCAACTTCTGCTACTATTAATTGGACAAATGTTGCCAATGCTACTTACGATTTAAGATATCGTCAGACAGGGACTTCTTCCTGGACAACTACAGCTGTAAATGGAACGTCTAATACTATAACTGGCTTGTCTGCCACCACATCTTACGAAGCACAAGTAAGAAGTAAATGTCAGGACGGGACTTCATCTAACTACAGTAGTTCTGTTAATTTCACAACTACAGATGTGCAAGTGAATTATTGTAATTCTAATGGAAATAGTGTTTCTGATGAATACATTAGTAATGTATCTATCGGAAGTATAAATAATACGTCTGGTGCATCTAGTGGTGGTTATGCAGACCACACCTCTATATCCACCAATCTTGCAAAAGGCACATCACATACGATTACGATCACTCCAACATGGTCGGGTACAGTATACAGTGAAGGGTATAGTGTATGGATCGACTTTAATCAAGATGGTGATTTTGCAGATTCTGGAGAACAAGTATGGTCACAGAATGCAACGAGAACTACCCCGGTTAGCGGAACGTTTTCAATCCCATCTAGTGCTTCTGCAGTATCAACCAGAATGCGTGTCTCTATGAAATATAATGGTGTTCCTACATCTTGTGAATCGTTCCAATATGGTGAGGTTGAAGATTACACAGTTACTATTACCGAAGGTAGTGGTGATGTATGTGCTGGTGGAGTATCATCATTTCCATATAATGAAAGTTTTGAAAATACTTTAGGCTTGTGGACACAATCATCATCAGATGATATCAATTGGACCGTAGATGCTAATGGAACTCCATCAAGAAATACAGGACCATCAAGCGCAAATCAAGGAACATATTATGTCTATGTAGAGGCTTCGGGAAATGGAACAGGATTTCCTAATAAGCGAGCAATACTAACATCTCCTTGTTTTGACCTAAGTGGTACTGCTTCTCCTGCATTTACATTTACATACCATATGTTTGGTGCATCTGATATGGGAAGTATAGCGGTTGAGGCATCAACAAATGATGGTGCTTCATGGACAAGTATTTGGAGTAAAACAGGTAATCAAGGAAATTCCTGGAACACCATTAATCTTGATCTTTCTCAATATATTGGTGAGGCTCTAAGACTAAGATTTAACAGAGTCACAGGATCTACCTGGCAAGCCGATATCGCCATTGATAATATTGCTCTTACAACAAGTGTTGCTACTAATTCATCTTTGATTTCAACAGAAGACATCTCTTTTTCGATCTTTCCAAATCCAGTTCAAGGGTCAATTATGAATGTATTTATGGGCGATAAAAATGCTGCTAATGAGACTTCAAATTTTGAAATCAAAAATTTTATAGGGCAATTAGTAGGCAAAGGAACCGTTAAAAATACTATTGATGTTTCTAATTTGAAAACAGGAGTTTATTTTTTACAAGTTACCACCAAAAACCAAGGTACTACTACCAAGCGTTTTGTAAAAAAATAATGTCTATAAAATATACTAACAAATGAACCGCTCTAAATTCTTATTCAATATACTTATCATCTGTATTACAACATTAACTTTGATTGCTTGTGGTAGCGATGATGAAGATAATGTGACACCCGTTCCTCCTTTAGAAGGATTTTTAGGTGAAATAGACTGGGTAAAAACGTTTGGAGGAAGTAATGAAGATAATGCCCTATCAGTAGTCGAAACTACTGATGGGGGTTATGCAATAGCCGGATATACCCAAAGCATTGACGGAGATATTACCGATAAAACCGCTCCTGATAGTGACTATTGGTTACTTAAAATAACCAAAGAAGGAGAAATTTCATGGAGTAAAACTTATGGAGGTTCTGGAGATGAAAGAGGAGAAAAAATCATTCAAACTACAGATGGTGGATATGCATTGGTAGGATATAGCAGAAGTGCAGATGAAGATGTAAGTACAAATGCCGGATTACAAGATTATTGGATTGTAAAAACAGATGCCTCTGGAGGTATTCAATGGGAAAAAAGTTTTGGGTTTCCTGGAATAGACAGAGCCTTTTCTGTTGTACAAACTCGTGATGGCGGGTATTTCATTACAGGTTTTCTAGATGTAACCGCTAGTGGTGGAGAAGGCAATGACAACAAAAGTGGTTTTTCAAAACATGGAGTTGGAGAATTCTGGGGTATCAAACTTAATTCTGCTGGAGAAAAAGAGTGGCGGCGTTTTTTTGGCGGCACCAATAATGATCGTAGTAGTTACGATGTGGTACAAACTCAAGACGACGGCTTTATAATGATCGGTTCATCAGAAAGTGTTGATTTTGATATTACTAATAGTAAAGGAAGTTATGATTTTTGGGCTGTAAAAATTAATAAAGAAGGTACCAAGTTATGGCAAAAATCATTTGGCGGATCAGAAATTGACGTAGGATATGCCATTGCAGCTACTGGTGATGGAAAATTTCTTATTGTAGGAGACTCCAGAAGTGCAGATGGTGATATTTCTAGTGCCAACGGAAATGCCGATCTTTGGTTGATACAAATTGATGGTAATGGTAATCTACTTTGGGAAAAATCATTGGGCGGCACAGCCTTTGATACCGGTAGAGCTATTGCCAAAATGCAAAACGGTGGTTTTGTTATTACAGGTAACTCTAGAAGTAATGATATTGATGTTGCACAAAACAAAGGACAAAGTGATGTCTGGAGCATGATCATAACTACTAATGGAGAAGTTCAATGGAAACTAACTAGTGGCGGTAGCCAAGCAGAATTTGGAGAAGGCTGCATAGAAACAAGCGACAAAAAAGTAATTGTTGTAGGCAACTCTGAAAGTAACGACTTTGATATCCCCGCCAATAAGGGATCTAAGGACGTACTAATAATTAAATATAAATAAACACAATGAAAAACATCATATATATCCTCATAGCAACATTAGTAATTGTATCCTCCTGTAAAAATGATGATGACGGAGCAACAAATACTTTCGGAAATGCTATCCTTGATTTTAAAAACACAATCAATAATAATGGCATCGAATTAACTACTGATTCCTATACCAACGCAAGTAATGAAGTCTATACCATTTCAGAATTAAAATATATTATAAGCAATATTGTTTTAATTAAAGCTAATGGCCAAGAATTTGTATATCCTGTAGATCGAAGTTATTTCTTAATTAACGAAGAAGTTTTAGAAAGCAAAAAAGTGAGCCTTGCCGATATTAGTGCAGGAGAATATACTAAAATCAAGTTTGGTTTTGGGGTCGACCAATCAAAATATCCACTTAACGGAATGGCGAACTTTATTCCTACAGCAGAAGAAAGCGGAATGTTATGGAGTTGGTCTGCTGGATATAAATTCCTTAAATTTGAAGGAACATATACCGTAAATGGTGGCGCTAATATGGATTTTTTAATTCATGTTGGAAGCCATGGTACTACTTTAGACAATTATAAGGAAATCACAATCGAATTACCCAGCACATTAACTATTGAAGAATCAAAATCACCAGAAATAGCAATTAATGTAGATATTGCAAAGATATTTGATGGTACAAATACACATTCACTAGAAGTAAAAAATAGTATTCAGGTAGATGCAGAGTTTGCGCCAAAAATTGCAGAAAATATAAGCGCTATGTTTACTGCAACTAGCGTATCTAATTAAAGTAATATTTTGAAATTATTATCATATATAGCAATTATCCTTATCGGAACTGCATGTAGCTCTGATAAGGATAACTATGTTCCTATAGAAAATGCAAAACTAGAATTTACTGTACCCTCAAACTTTCCCGACCCTACCTATAATATAGCACTTAATCCTCCTACCGAAAAAGGTTTCGAATTAGGAAAAAAGTTGTTTTATGATGGTCGTCTAGCCTCTGATGGTGTAATTTCTTGTGGTTTTTGTCATATTCAGGATTTTGCATTTACCCATCATACACATATTGTAAGCCATGGTGTAGGCGGTGCCTTAGGAACTCGTAATGCACAGCCATTACACAATATGGCTTTTATGAAAGAGTTCACATGGGACGGAGCTGCAATGCACCTGGATCTTCAGCCTATTATACCCATCACTGCAGAAGTAGAAATGAATGAAACTTTTAATAGTATTCTTAAAAAGCTAGAAGAGCAACCAGAATATGTAAAATTATTTGCAGAAGCATTCGAAGATCAAAAAATAAATTCTGATAATATGCTCAAAGCAATTTCTCAATTTATGATTATGATGATTTCTGCAAACACCAAATACGACAAAATTGAAAGAAATGAAGGCTCTGTTTTTACAGCAGCAGAAGCTACTGGTTTCGAACTCTTTAAAGCTAAATGCGCTTCTTGTCATAAAGGTACATTATTTACGGATCAATCGTATCGTAATAATGGACTACCCATTGATCCTCAATACAATGACATAGGAAGAAAACGTGTTACAGGATTAACCGAGGATATGCAAAAATTTAAAGTTCCTAGTTTAAGAAATATTGAACTTACTTTTCCGTACATGCATGATGGTCGATTAAAAACTTTAGATGATGTTTTAAATCATTATAGTGATGGTGTGGTAGATTCTGAAACTTTAGATCCAATGTTTAAAAATCAAAATGGAACCTTGGGAATCCCAATGACAACTGAAGAAAAACAGCAAATTATCGCTTTTTTAAA
Source organism: Aquimarina sp. EL_43 (assembly GCF_943422735.1). NCBI lineage: Bacteria > Pseudomonadati > Bacteroidota > Flavobacteriia > Flavobacteriales > Flavobacteriaceae > Aquimarina > Aquimarina sp. EL_43. The sequence goes on from NZ_CALSBR010000001.1 coordinate 1,600,095, forward strand.
AACACTTACAGATGATGATTATGTAAATGACACTCGTTTTTCAGAATTCTAAAGTATTTTTCTATAGACCATTATAACTTTTACCTATTCTAATATATAACAGATATATGTTAGGTTTTGTGTATAAAATCTACTTATGTAGTATATTTGCATTTCATTTAGAATTAATCTATATTATAAAAGTATGATTAAGGTATCAGACATAGCAAAAAATAAGGTCATCGAGTTGATGAGTGAGGATGGATATAATGCAGTTACCGATTATGTGCGTGTAGGTGTAAAAAGTGGGGGGTGCTCTGGTTTATCATATGATTTAAAGTTTGATAAAGCACAACAGGAAGGAGATAAAGTATTTGAAGATAATGGTGTAAAAATCATTGTAGATAAAAAAAGTTTTCTCTATTTAATTGGTACAACTCTAGAATATTCTGGTGGTTTAAATGGTACCGGTTTTGTGTTTAATAATCCGAATGCCAGTAGAACATGTGGCTGTGGAGAAAGTTTTTCCCTTTAATCTATAAAAAAAGTCCTGAATTAATTCTAGGATAAAGAAAATGGCGTATACTGAAGACGACTTAAAAAAAGAACTAGAGACCAAAGAGTACGAGTATGGATTTTATACCGATATAGAATCTGATACTTTTCCTGTTGGTCTTAATGAAGATATAGTTCGTGCAATCTCTAAGAAAAAAGAAGAACCCGAATGGATGACAGAATGGAGGCTTGAAGCTTTTCGAGCATGGGAACAGATGGAAGAACCCGAATGGGCAAATGTTACTTATGAAAAGCCTGATTTTCAGAATATTTCTTACTATTCTGCACCAAACAAAAAGCCTAAATACAATAGTATTGATGAGGTAGATCCAGAATTACTCGATACTTTTAAAAGACTTGGGATTTCATTAGACGAACAAAAGAAATTAGCAGGAGTAGCTGTGGATATAGTAATGGATTCTGTATCAGTAGCTACGACGTTTAAAGAAACCCTTGCAGAAAAAGGAATTATATTTTGTTCTATTTCTGAAGCTATTCAAGAACATCCAGAGTTAGTTAAAAAATATATCGGAGCTGTGGTTCCTCAAAAGGATAATTTTTATGCTGCTTTAAACTCTGCTGTTTTTAGCGATGGTTCGTTCTGCTATATTCCTAAAGGTGTTCGTTGTCCAATGGAACTATCTACCTATTTTAGAATCAATCAGGCAGGTACGGGACAGTTCGAGCGAACTTTAGTAGTGGCAGATCAAGGGAGTTATGTAAGTTATCTAGAAGGATGTACTGCTCCTTCTCGTGATGAAAATCAGTTGCATGCCGCTGTTGTTGAATTAATAGCATTGGATGATGCAGAAATAAAATATTCTACAGTACAAAACTGGTATCCCGGAAATGCTGAAGGAAAAGGAGGAGTTTATAATTTTGTGACCAAAAGAGGAATTTGTGAAAACAACGCTAAAATTTCTTGGACACAAGTAGAAACAGGATCAGCAATTACCTGGAAATACCCTTCTTGTATCCTAAAAGGTGATAACTCTGTAGGAGAATTTTATTCTATTGCAGTAACCAATAATTTTCAGCAAGCAGATACTGGCACAAAAATGATACACTTAGGCAAAAACACCAAAAGTACTATCATTTCTAAGGGTATTTCTGCAGGGAAGTCCCAAAATAGTTATCGAGGATTAGTGCAAATAAGTAGTAGAGCGACCAATGCGCGTAATTTTTCGCAATGTGATTCATTATTGATGGGCAATGAATGTGGCGCACATACGTTTCCTTATATAGAAACTAAAAACAAAACCGCTCAAATAGAACATGAAGCAACTACAAGCAAAATAGGAGAAGATCAGATTTTTTATTGTAACCAACGAGGAATCGATACAGAAAAAGCAATCGCTTTAATCGTTAATGGTTTTAGTAAAGAAGTATTGAATAAGCTACCTATGGAGTTTGCAGTAGAAGCTCAAAAACTTCTGGAGATTTCTTTAGAAGGTTCTGTAGGCTAATTGTAAAACCATCAAATCTACATTAATGAAAAAAACATGTATTTTAATTGCACTAAGTCTTATTCTTTTTTCCTGCAAATCCGAAAACAAAAATGAAGAACCTAATTTAATTCGTGGCGAATTTATTCTTATAGATGATGCAGCAGTCTTAAAAGGTAATGATTTTATATATGGTGTGATAATTAATGATGTCACTCTAGAACTCGCTAAAAAAGTAGAACCTCTGCAAAGAGAAGAATATGACATGGTTCCTGTAGTAGTAAAGGGAATCATAAAACCCAATCCAGAACAAGGATGGGAAGAAATAGTAGAAATAAAAGAAATTATCGGGGTAAGTGCGCCAACTTCAGAGTTGCCCACTAAAATTAAATCTTCTGAAGAAGATAAAAACTCTGATCCAGAAAAAGAAAAATAAATAAATTATATCTCAAAAGAGATAAAAGTTTTATATAACATGTTAGAGATAAAGGATTTACACGCAAGTGTCGAAGGGAAAGAAATTTTAAAAGGTCTTAACCTAAATGTAAAAGCAGGAGAAATACACGCAATTATGGGTCCTAACGGTGCTGGAAAAAGTACATTAGCCAGTATCGTTGCGGGTAAAGAAGAATATGAAGTTACCAAGGGAGGAATTCTTTTGGAAGGAGAAGATATTGAGGAACTTGCAGCAGAAGAAAGGGCTCATAAAGGAGTTTTTCTGTCGTTTCAATATCCAGTAGAAATTCCTGGTGTAACGGTAACTAATTTTATGAAAACCGCCATAAATGAAACACGAAAAGCACAAGGTCTTGAAGAAATGCCTGCCAAAGACATGCTTAAAAAAATTCGTGAAAAATCTGAATTATTAGAAATCGATCGCAAATTCTTATCCCGTTCTCTTAACGAAGGATTCTCGGGTGGTGAGAAAAAACGTAATGAAATCTTTCAGATGGCAATGATGGAACCTAAATTGGCAATCCTTGACGAAACAGATTCTGGACTTGATATAGATGCTCTACGTATTGTAGCCAATGGAGTGAATAAACTAAAAAGTGAAGACAATGCTATTGTAGTAATTACTCACTATCAACGTTTGCTAGACTATATAGTTCCAGATTTTGTACATGTATTATATGACGGTAAAATCGTGAAATCTGGTACCAAAGAATTAGCTTTAGAACTAGAAGAAAAAGGATACGATTGGATTAAAGAAGAAATAAACGCTTAATTGTTAGTTTGGTTTGTTGTTTAAAGTTTCAAATTAGCTAAAATATGGCAACTATAAAAAGATTTGAAGATTTAGAAATTTGGCAAGAAGCCAGAAGATTGTGCAAAGAAATTATTCTTTTATCAAAAACAACTGGTTTAGAAAATGATTATAAACTAAAAGATCAAATTAAAGGTTCTTCTGGCGCTGTAATGGATAACATCGCTGAAGGTTTTGAACGAGACGGAAATATAGAATTTAGACAATCCCTCTCTATAGCCAAAGCCTCTTCGGGAGAAACAAGATCTCAATTATATAGAATTTTCGATTCAGGATATATTGAAGAAAAAACATTAAAGATATTAGTTAATGACTATGAAACTTTGAGCAAAAGAATTGCTGGTTTTATTAGTTATTTAAATAAAAAGAGTCTAGAGGTGTAAAGAATAAGAATCCCGACCTTAAAACTCGAAACAGTTTCGTAAAAGAAACAAAACTTGAAACTAAATATGGAATTGAAAGATAAGTTGGTATCTTCTTTTTTGGCCTTTGAAAATACGGTAGATGTTGACACAGCTGTTCATGATATCAGAAGTCAGGCTATTAAAACTTTTGAAGAAAAAGGATTTCCTACCAAAAAAGAAGAAGCGTGGAAATATACCTCTCTAAATACTGTGCTAAAACATGATTACAGTATTTTTCCAAAAGAAGAAAATGCTTTAGATTTTAAGGATATAAAAAAGTACTTCCTTCATGATTTGGATACATATAAAATTGTATTTATTGATGGTAAGTATTCGTCTCATTTATCTGAAACGACTCATGATAAAATCGATGTATGTTTAATGTCATCAGCACTAACTAATGAAAAATATCGATTAATCATTGAAAACTATTTTAACAAAGTAGCTCCTAAAGATGGGCTTACTTCTTTAAATACAGCTTTTTCCAGAGAAGGAGCTTATATCTATATTCCAAAAAATAAGCTAGCTGATAAACCTATACAGATTATACACTTTTCTACAGGAAATGAAGCTGCACAGATGTTACAACCTCGTAACTTGATTGTTGTTGGAGAAAATTCTCATGTGCAAATCATTGAGCGCCATCAGAGTTTAACAGATAACCCTGTTCTTACAAATGCTGTAACCGAAATTTTTGCAGATAAAAGAGCAATCGTTGATTACTATAAAATCCAGAATGATAATCAAAATGCTTCATTGATTGACAATACATATATCGAACAGCATGCGCAAAGCGTAGCATCGGTACATACTTTTGCTTTTGGTGGAAATATCACCAGAAATAACCTTAATTTTTATCAAAAAGGAGAAGGGATTGACTCTATTCTTAATGGTATAACAATTATTGAAGGAAAACAGCATGTAGATCACAATACCTTGGTACATCATACAGAACCAAATTGTGAAAGTCATCAGGATTATAAAGGAATTTTTGGAGAAAAAGCCACAGGGGTTTTTAATGGAAAAATCATTGTCAATAAAGAAGCACAAAAAACAAATGCTTTTCAGTCTAATAACAATATCTTGTTAAGTGATAAGGCAACCATCAATTCTAAACCACAATTAGAAATTTTTGCAGATGACGTAAAATGTTCACATGGTTGTACTATTGGGCAATTAGATGATAATGCATTATTCTATATGAAATCCAGAGGTATCGGAGAAAAAGAAGCTAGGGCTTTATTAATGTATGCATTTGCAAACAATGTATTGTCTAGTGTAAAAATACCTCAACTAAAAAGTAGAATTAATAAACTAATCGCTACTAAGCTTGGTGTAAACATTGGTTTTGATTTGTAAAACAACTGTTTCAGCAACAAACAAAAACACTAAAGCCAAATCTTCTACGATTTGGCTTTAGTGTTTTTTATTTCTACTCTATCGAGTCAACCATATTCTTTAAAAACGTATTAAAATCTACTCCCGCATCTCCAATGAGTCCAAATCGTACAATAACCAAATCTTTAGAAGGAATAATAAACACCCGTTGTCCCTGAAATCCATTTGCAGAAAACATATCCCTTGGAGCATCTGGATAAAACCCTCCTGCATTTAACCAAAAATGCCCTCCATAATCTCCTTCAGATGTAGGACTTGGTGTAGTCACATAATCCACCCATGAAGGTTCAAAAACCTGCTCTCCGTTCCAATTCCCTTTATGCAGATATAACAATCCAAATTTACCCCAATCCCTTACTGTTGCCCAAGCATAAGAAGAGCCTACGTAATTACCTGTCATATCAGTTTCTATAAGCATAGAATTCATTCCTATTTTATCAATAAACTCTCGATATGGATAATCAAGATACTCCTGATAGCTTTTGAACTGTTTTCTCAAAATCCCGGATAACAAATTAGACACACCAGAAGAATAATACCAGTATTCATTGGGTTTGTAAATCGCTTTTTTATGAATTTGGGCAATTGTCATGTCTCTATCTACATATAGCATTTTTGTAACATCAGAAATAGAGCCATAATCCTCATCCCATTCTAACCCACAATTCATTTGTAACAGATTATTAATTGTTATCTCTTTTCTTTTATCATTTTGCCATTCAGATACCGGGGCTTTATCATGTATGTTAATAGCTCCTTGTTTTTGTAACACTCCGTAAACCGTAGAGAGAATACTTTTGGTCATAGACCACCCCAGCAACTTAGAATCTTTATCTAATCCATCTATATACTTCTCGGCAATAATCTGATCTTTATAAAGTACAAGAACAGCTCTTGTTTTCTTTATATACTCCCCATTCGAATCAAAAATTGAAGCAACAGTTCTATTTATTTTATCATAATCTACCGTTTTAAAAACTGTGTCTTTTTGTTCTAATTCGCCATATGGATATGACTGTCCTGTTTCTGTTTTAGTTCTATGCGGTATTAAAACAGGTGTGTTTTCATCAAAATCATCGTCAATGAGAACACTCCCTAATCCTTCTCTATAAATCGCTTTTCTCTCTTTAAGTCCAAAAACAGAGGCAACAGATGTTTTGTTTTTCAAATTTACCTCATCATCTGCCAGATCAACCGGTGCAAAATTATTGTCATTTAAATCTGTAAACTCTAAAGTTCTATTGGCAATAAAAACCGATGAATTCATATGCTTTGCAGAATATCCAGTTAGAATTGTAAGTTTTGGGTAATTCAGTACAAATGCAATACAAATTCCTGCAAACAGAATAAGAAATGTAATCCCAATAATTTTTTTAAGTCGTTTCATTATAAAAAGGGTTAAATCATTCTAAAAATAAACAATCCTAATTAGAAATACTTACTACTTTTGCAGAAAGAAATTAATATGCTAGATGTACAGAAAATACGAGACGATTTCCCAATACTTACCAGAGAAGTAAACGGAAAACCTTTGGTATATTTTGATAATGCGGCCACATCTCAAACACCGCAGGTAGTTATAGATGCTATTGTAGATTATTATAGTAGTTACAATGCGAATATTCATCGTGGTGTTCACACCTTATCACAAGAAGCAACAGATGCATACGAAATTGCTCGTAAGAAAATACAAGAGCATTTTGGTGCAAAATACGCTCATGAGATCATTTTAACTTCGGGAACAACTCATAGTATTAATATTATCGCTACCGGCTTTACCTCTCTTCTTTCTAAAGGTGATGAAATTATCGTTTCGGCATTAGAACATCATTCTAATATTGTACCATGGCAAATGTTATGTGAACGTACTGGTGCTATTCTTAAGGTCATCCCAATGAACGAAGATGGTGAATTAGTAATGAATGTATATGATCAATTACTTTCTAATAGCACTAAACTTGTATTTACCAATCATATTTCTAACGCATTAGGAACTATAAATCCTATCGAAGAAATTATTGAAAAGGCGCATCGTGTAGGTGCAGCTGTATTGATCGATGGTGCGCAAGCTTGCCCTCATGTCAAACCAGATGTTAAGGCTTTGGATGTAGATTTTTATGTGGCCTCTGCACACAAACTTTGCGGGCCCACAGGAGTAGGTATGCTTTACGGAAAAGAAGATTGGTTAAACAAACTACCTCCTTATCAAGGTGGTGGTGAAATGATCGAGCAAGTTACTTTTGAAAAAACCACCTATGCCGGTTTACCACATAAATTTGAAGCCGGAACTCCTAATATCTGTGGTGGTATTGCTTTTGGAGTAGCACTTGATTATATGAATAGTATTGGTTTTGACAATATTGCCGCATATGAGAATGAACTTCTTGAATACGGTACACAAAAATTATTAGAAATTGAAAGACTAAAAATTTACGGCACCTCCAAAAACAAAACTTCGGTAATCTCTTTCAATCTAGATAATATACATCCTTATGATGTAGGAACTATTGTGGATAAACTTGGTATTGCAGTACGCACAGGACATCATTGTGCACAGCCTATTATGGATTTTTATAAAATACCAGGAACCGTACGAGCTTCTTTTTCGTTCTATAATACCAAAGAAGAAATTGATGCTTTGGTCGAAGCTGTTAAAAAAGCCAAGATGATGCTCTCATAATTTATTTATAACATTTGGTTTTGTATAACGTTATTTAATTACCATACAACGTGTTAAATAAAACAACCAATCTATGAGCAAGTTTTTTTCATTATTAAGTATCGTTATTTTGTTTTCTTCATGCCAGGAAACCAAACGAGTATTTATAGCAAATACTCTGGTAGATTGTGTTGGTGTTGGTCCTCAAAAATGCATGTTGTATAAAGAAAACCTAAACGATAAATGGACTTATTTTTATGATACAATCGAGGGTTTTAAGTATGAAGATGGATACAATTACGAAATTGAAGTTATCATTACCAAAATAGAAAATCCTCCGGCTGATGGTTCCTCATTACACTATACTCTAGTTAAAATAATATCAAAAGAAAAAAATCAATCTGTAGCTCAAAAAATTCCTGTGAAGTATAAAAAACCCAAGGAAAATATAGTCAATATCGAATATCAGGCACTTTCTAGAGGTTCTTTTTTTCAAATCAAAATCAATAAAGATCGCATTGAAAAAACTACAGATAGAAACTTAAAAAATAGTGATTCAAAAAAATGCTCAAAAAAAGATTGGGACACTATTACTTCACTCCTCGAAACTATAGATCTTGATAAAATAAGTGAGCTAAAAGCACCTACAGAAAAAAGACTCTTTGATGGCGCTGCACATGCACAGCTAAAAATCATTTCTTCTACCAAAACGTTTGTTTCGAATGGTTTTGATCATGGATATCCTCCTCAAGAAATACAAGAATTAGTTAATACTATGCTATCATTGGCAGAAAGTATTGAATAGCAATTATTCTTGTTGTATTTTTGTTGAAAATTTGTACGTAATGACAATACAAGAAATTCAGGAAGAAATTGTTGACGAATTTAGCATGTTTGATGATTGGATGCAACGATATGAATACATGATTGAGTTAGGAAAATCACTACCTCTTATTGAAGAAAAATATAAAACAGACGACAATATCATAAAAGGATGCCAGAGTAAAGTATGGGTACACGCCGAAATGAAAAATGATAAAGTTGAATTTACTGCAGATAGCGATGCCATTATTACCAAAGGTATTATTGCAATATTGATACGTGTTTTTTCTGGGCAACACCCTTCGGCTATTATTGAGGCTGATACCGATTTTATCGATGAAATTGGCTTAAAAGAACATTTATCACCAACACGTGCTAATGGTTTGGTAAGTATGATTAAACAGTTAAAAATGTATGCTATCGCTTATCAAACACAATTGAATTAAATCAATTTCTGTTGTACAATGCTTGTTAAAGCAATATTAAAACTAAAAAAATGAGTGAAACCACTATAGATACAAACGACTTAGGAGAAAAGATTGTAAGAGTACTAAAAACCATTTATGATCCCGAAATTCCGGTTGATATATATGAGCTAGGGCTAATCTATGATGTCTTTGTTAATGAGGACTATGATGTAAAAATCTTAATGACACTTACTTCTCCCAATTGCCCTGTAGCAGAGTCCCTTCCTGAAGAGATTCGAGAAAAAGTAAAGTCTCTAGATGCAGTAAATGATGTAGAAATGGAGCTTACTTTTGATCCGCCATGGTCACAAGATTTAATGAGTGAAGAAGCAAAATTAGAACTGGGTATGCTGTAACTGATACTGCAATCATTTTGGAATAACTTTCTAAAATAAATAAACAAGGAAAATGAATCCTGAACATTATAGCAAATTAGAAAGAATGTATTTGCAGGCCAATATTAATACTGCACTCTATGATACCACCACAGTTAAAATTTCTGAAGGGTTAGCACAAATCGAACTTAAAATTTCGGAGAAGTATTTTCATGCATTGGGAGCAATACATGGTTCTGTCTATTTTAAATTGCTCGATGATGCCGCTTTTTTTGCCGTAAATTCTATTATAAAAGATGTTTTTGTCCTTACTACTTCGTTTAATATTAATCTAATACGACCTGTTGATAAGGGAATAATTACAGCAGTTGGAAAAATAAAATTTAAATCCAGAAATCTATTTGTTGCAGAATCAACACTATACAATAAAGACGGAAAAGAAGTTGCATTTGGAACCGGAAATTTTGCAAAAAGCAAGATAGAGCTTTCAGAAAAAATAGGATATAAATAGCTTCTTTATAAAAAGAAATAAAGCTTTATAATACTACTTCACTTATATACTCATCTTTCTGTGATATACAATCTCGTCTTCATTCATTTACAGATATTTTACTGTTTTTAAAATCTTTTGGTGCTAAAAAGGATTCTGTGCTATGTAATTATCGATAATTCAACCATTGATCAATTACCACTTACTATCTGTCAATTACTGAAACGAATATCTTCAAAAGCATTTTATGTTTGTCCTAAAAACTTGGTTAGTTATGCCAGCTTTTTATCACACAACCTTTTTAACTCTTGTGATATATGAATCAATTTTAAAGCAAACTAGATTATGATCAATCTAAAAAAACACCTTAGTTTAAACCAAGATCAGTTTGAAGATATTTTAGTGTATTTTTCAAAATCACTTTTGGGTAAAAAAAATGAAGAAGCAATTCTTTGGGATCTAGCTAAAAACTGTATTTCTAAATTGGGTTTTATAGATTGTGTTATCTATCTGATAGATCAAAAAAATAAATCATTAGTTCAAAAGGCGGCTTATGGTCCTAAAAACCCTAAAGATTATTTGGTATACAATCCTGTAGAAATCAAATTAGGAGAAGGTATTACAGGAAGTGTTGCTGTTTCTGGAAAAGCCGAAATTATTTATGACACTTCTAAGGATCCTAGATATATTGTCGATGATGAAACGCGTTTATCAGAAATAACAGTGCCCATTGCAACTGATAATGTTATTTATGGAGTTATTGATTGTGAGCATCCTGATAAAGGTTTTTTTACAAATCAACACCTAAAAATGTTGTCTGCTATCGCTTCAATTTGTGCAATAAAAATTAAAAGCGTTAGAGATACTAATGCGCTACTAAAGGAGCAGCAAAACTTGCTACAGCTTAAAGAGGAAATGCTCGATTTAAAATTAAGGGTTTTTAAATCTCAAATGAACCCCCATTTTGTATTTAATGCTCTCAATGCTATTCAATATTTTATTGTTTCAGAAAACAAAAAAACAGCTTTACAGTATTTATCTGTTTTTAGTAAACTTATACGGTTTTATTTAACTCATTTAGAAAAAGAAACCGTTGATTTAACTGAAGAAATTACTATGCTTAATTGGTATCTAACACTTCAAAAACTACGCTATAATAATACATTTGATTATAGTATTTCTTTTAATCAAAAGCCTTCTAAGCATCTAAATGTAAAAATTCCTTCATTTATTTTACAAACTTTATTTGAAAACCTAATAGAGCATGCTATCCATAATCAGCATAAAAATCAAACGATAAATATAATCTTCGAGATAAACCCATCCAATATTATTGTAAACATACATTATAACTATACTACTGAAATTATTGATAAAATCAGATATACACCAGAATATAGAAAACAAATTGTAAAATGCCTTGACCTTATTAGATCTATAAATAGGATTAAAAAGTATAAGATTAAGAAAAAAGTAATCCCTATTCTAAATACCGATAAGAGCATTTTTGGTAATAAAATCACTCTAACTTTCCCAAACATCGAATAAGCTTTATGAGAATAATATACTTTTAATCGGGTGTAGATCAGAAAAATATAAATTTCATTACCGCTTCGTACTCCTCAAAAACAGATCCCAACGAAACATATTGTATAAAAATAGATTTCATAAACTATATGAATGAAATAAAAAAAGAAGAGTATTGGTATGTAAAAGTAGAATGAGAAAAGCTTGATTGTTTCATTTTTCAAAAAAGAAAATTATCTAATTTGCGAAGTGATAGATAATGGTTAGGGAGAAAAGCTTTAAATTCAAGAAATGACATGATAGAAAAAACCAAATCCAGAGGGCAGGAAATGATTTCTGAGCATCTTAAAAAACTAAATAAATCAGGTAATACTATAGAACGTGTACAATTTGTTGATCTGGAAGATGACAATGGCAATCCTATAGGCACAAAGGTTATCATCAAGATACCTGTACTTTAAAATATATTCATAACATGGATTTAAAAGCAGTAATTGTAGAAGATGAAAAACATAGTAGAGAGAATTTAAAACAGTTCTTAGAAGAGTTCTGTACAGATATAACAGTAACAAGCATGGCTACTTCGGTTTCTGAAGCTATTACGATCCTTTCATCTACCAAACCCGATGTTGTTTTTTTAGACATAGAATTACAAACCGGAACTGGTTTTGATGTACTTAACCAAGTATCAAATTTTAATTTTGAAGTTGTTTTTACCACAGCTTTTGATCAATATGCAATTAAAGCAATAAAATTTAGCTCTCTTGATTATTTATTAAAACCTATTGATCTTGAAGAATTACAAAATGCAGTTGAAAAAGTACGGAAGAAAAAAAACCAGGAAATCTACAAAAAACAACTGGAAACTCTAATGCTAAATCTTAAACAACAAAAACCAAAGCTTAATAAAATATGTTTAGCCACTGCCGAAGGTTTTGAGTTTGTAAATATCGACGATATCATATTTTGTAAAGCCAATGGTTCTTACACCTCTTTTGTTATGAAAAATGAATCAAAGTTGCTGGTTAGTAAACACCTAAAAGAATATGAAAGCCTATTACTTGAGCAAGACTTTATGCGTGTACACAATAGCTATTTAATAAACTTAAAAGAGGTCAGGAAATTTGTGAAATCAGATGGCGGCTACATTATAATGAATAATGATATCTCTGTGAGTATTTCCCGCTCAAAAAAAGAGGATTTTCTTAAGGTAATGTCTACTTTTACAAAGTAATAATTTCTTGTTTATTTTTTTGTTACTATTAATCTGGTATTAAAAATAATATCTTAATCATTTTTAGACTTATATCAGGGTTATAACACTCATAAAAGTCGTAAGCTCAAAATTTAAACAAGTAATAAAAATGACTATGTAATGGCCGATGAAATTGTAAATAGAGTTGCTAATAATAAAAACCTCATCACTTTTGATTTAGAAGAGTATTACCCTAAAGGTAACCGTATTCTTTTTGATATTAAAGACTGGCTTTTTGAAGGGTTAATTTTACGCGAAAAAGAGTTTAGAAAACACATTTTAGATCATGACTGGAGTCAATATCAAGACAGCTATATTGCCTTAACTTGTTCTACAGATGCTATTATTCCCGGATGGGCATATCTTTTATTAACAAGTGCATTACAGCCTTTTGCAAAAAAGGTAGCTGTAGGATCTTTAGAAGCCTTGGAAACTATACTTTATGCCGAAATTATAAATACTATTGATATTTCGGCTTATCAAAACAAGCTTATTATTATAAAAGGATGTACAAACAAGCCTGTTCCTAATGGGGCTTATATCGATTTGATTCAAAAATTACAACCCGTTGCCAAGAGTATTATGTATGGAGAAGCATGTTCTTCTGTTCCTCTATACAAAAGGAAATAAACCCTTTTATCTATTAATGTTGTTTTTTATCGAAAAACAATAGCCTGCTAACATACTTTTAAAGCAAAAAACGTTTCTTAAAATATATTTGCCAACATAAAAATTTACACTGGTTATTTGTACAGGATAATAAATTATTTAACCCTTAAAATAACCTGATTAAATTCCTTAAAACTATCATCAAATGAAAAAAACATTGCTTACTGTAGTTCTATTAATTAGCTCTACAATTCTATTTGCACAAGAAGAAACAAAAAAAGACGAAGCTCCTAAAGAAGGATGGACCAAAGGAGGAAACATTAGCCTATTAATAAATCAATCTGCTTTTAATGCAGAATGGCTTGGAGGAGGGACATCTAATGTTGCAGGAAATCTCTCTATATCCTATGATTTTAATTACCGCAAAGGAAAACTCACTTGGGATAATAAAATTCTTGCAGATTACGGACTTACCAAACTTAAAGATCAAGAGTTTATACGCAAAACCAATGATCGCTTAGAGTTAAATTCATTATTGGGTAGACAAATCAAGGAATCATTATGGTACTATTCTTTTTTCTTAAACTTTAGAACACAGTTTGATAAAGGATTTGAATATGGAGAAGAACCTATTCTAGATACAACTACCGGAAATGTTATTGGTACAAGAGAAATCAGAACAGAAACTACTCGTGTTTTTTCTCCAGCTTATTTACAATTAGGCCCAGGCTTATTATGGAAAAAAAGTGATAATCTCAAAGTTAATATCGCTCCTGCAACAGCACGATTTATTTTTGTACATGATATGTTTACAGATGTGGGTAATGATCAGGCAGCAATAGATGCTTTTAACGATGCCGGAGGTTACTTTGGAGTAGAAGCAAACGATACGTTTCGTTTTGAATTTGGTGCTGCACTTAATGGGTATGCTAAATTTGAGATCATGAAGAATGTATCTATGGAAAACATTTTAAATTTGTATTCTAACTACTTAGAAGATCCACAAAATGTAGATATAGATTATACTGCAAACATTGTTATGACGATTAACAAATATTTATCTACTAATCTAACTTTTCAGGCCATCTATGATGATAATGCTGTTGGTGCTTTTCAGATTAGAGAAGTGTTTGGTCTAGGAGTAAATTACGGGTTCTAGAAACAAGAAACTATAGTTATTTAAAAAAGCATCTTTTATTTGATAAAAGATGCTTTTTTTCTTTAGTAAGTCTACTATTTTTATCCTTTATTAGATGCTAATTGCATATGAAACTCATATTTATCCTCATCAACTGTCTTAAAACCCATACGTTCGTATAAATATCTCGCTGGGTTTTCTTTTAATACTTTTAGTACCATATCTTTATTTGAAGCTTTGGCAGTCTCTATTAGGTCTTTAATCACATATTTCCCTATTCCATGACCTTGATATTCGGGTAATACTTGTATTTGTAGTATTTCTATTGCATGTTCTGTTTCAATATATTTCAATACACCTGCTCTTTGATTAGATTTTAATATCACATAAGCATTATCATATTGAAAATCTATTCTGGATAAATGTTCTTCATCTGACAAGAAAATTCCCATTTCCTCTAAGTGTTCGACCATTGTCGCTTTTCTTAATTTAAATAAGAAATCCTTATCCGATTCTTGTGCTTTAATCAATTCTAATTTTTCCATAGCAAATCATATAATACAATATCACGAATATACTTTAATTTATGAAACACATTTTTGATAATACAATACATATCATATAAAAAATAAAAGCGAGAGTAAAGAAAATACTCTCGCTTTGATTATGTATCTCTTTTGCAAGCAAATTACTTAGAACGATCCTCTGCCGCAGGCACTTTATTCTTTGGATTTTTATCACTTTCTTTAAGTGTTTTCAGCACTTCATTGATAGCTCGATCCAGTTGCACATCTATACCTTGAGCATCTTTTCCTGGGTTCTCTGGAACATGGATATCAGGTTCTACACCATGCCCTTCTGCAAACCAGGTTCCATCGGGGTTATACATCCTAAATGTAGGTACTGTTACATATCCACCGTCTATTAATTCTGGTGATCCCGAAATTCCTATTAGTCCTCCCCAGGTTCTTGTACCGATAAGCGGCCCTATTTTTCTTTTCTTAAAATAATCGGGAAAAGCATCACCTCCACTACCACTCCATCCATTGATAAGCATCGCTTTAGGACCATAATGCCCTCTTGGAGGCCAAGCCCAGTCTTTTCCTTCTCTTACTTTGTAATAGCTCAATAATGGTCTGTTTAATAATTCTACAAATCTATCAGGTATTTGTCCTCCATTATTAAATCTTTCATCAATGATTAATCCATCTTTATGATGTTGAGCATAAAACATTCTAACTAATTCTTCTTGCCCATCTATTCCTGTACTTGGTACATAAATATATCCTATTCTTCCTCCAGATTTTTCATCTACATATTTTCGCATTTTTTCAATCCAGGCAAGATTTCTCAGCCTCGCTTCACTTCTTATAGGTTGTACAAGATATTGCTTGCTATTTTTGCCATCAGGAGTTTTGCTAACTGTAATTTCTATTGTTTCATTTGCTTTTCCTTCTAATGCTACATAAGGATCTGCATATTCTGTTAATTCGATTCCATTAATACGTAATATATAATCACCTTCTTCAACTACAACTCCTGGCTTTCTAAGAGGAGATTTAACCTCTGTATCCCAGGGAGCTGGTGTAATGATTTTTTTTATTCTGTATTTTCCCTGGTGTATCTCCCAGTCAACACCCAGATAGCCTGTAGCTTTATTAGAGCTTGATACTACGTCTCCACCACCTCTATATGTATGAGAAGCATTTAGTTCTGCAATTAATGCTCCGGTAATTTTATTTAGGTCATTTCTACTTGCTGCATATTCGATCAATGGCTCATATTTCTTTTTCATAGCTTCCCAATCCAATCCGTGTAGATTTTTATCATAGAAGAAATCTCTTTCTAAACGCCATATATCTGTAAAGATTTGTCTCCATTCTTCTTTTGGGTTAACGGTCATTTCCATTTTAGAAGTGTCTATATGACCTTCTAGTGATTGATCTTTTGCGACTTCTATAATTCCCATTTTTTCTTCGCTAAACACTAAAATATTATTGTTATCAAACGAAAGTTTATAATCATCTACATTTTCAAGGATTGTATTTTCTTCATCTTCTTCAAAATCATAATATTTTAAAACCGATTTTTCGTCTTTTGATCCTGTTCTGGGGTGTTTCAAGAAAATGACTTTACCCTTGGCTGCACTTATTCCTCCTGTATTCCCTAGTTCTACAGGTAAAATAATCATTCTGGATTCTATACCATCAAAATCTATGCGTATTGGTTTTATCTTCTGATCTTCCTTTTCTTCTTCTTTCTTCTTGTCTTTGGTATCCTCTTTCTTATTATCACCTTCATTTATGGATACTTTATCATTTTTTAATTCAATAGGATGTACTGCATCTTTTGTAAGTGGAATGATTCCTATTTTGGTGGCATTAGGGTATGTCCAGCTATTATCATAATCACTATATACCGGATCAAAGGTTCTATTCGTCGTACAATAGATATACTTATTGTCGACAGAAAAAACAGGGCTGCCATCATCATAAAAAGCAGAAGTGATAGTGTGTTTTTTCTTTTTATCTATATCATAAATAATGATATGCTGATTTCCATTTTCATGAGAATTTGCATAAGTAATATATTTACTGTCATTTGACCAACTCACAGAAAAACCAGATAACCCTCCTTGAAACAATTGTATTTCCTGATCTATTTTGGTAATCGTATTGTTAGTAATATTTGCCAGTTTTATATGCATTTTCTGATCTACAAAAATTAACTTTTTACTATCAGGAGACCAAAATAACTGGTATCTAAATCCCGGACCTTGCTTTGAGATTTGTTTCTCTGAATTATTTTTAAGATCTCTCACCATTAATTCATATTCGCCTGTTTTATCACTCCAATATGCAATATATCTTCCATCTGGTGACCAACTGGGATAACGCTCTGCAATGCCACTCGTACGTGTTAGGTTTTTAGTAATCCCATCTTTTTTAGGTACAGAAAAAATATCTCCTCTGGCACCTACAATAATTCTATTGCCATCTGGGGCAATACCAACACTGTGAATGTATTTTTCTGCTTTCTTTACCTGAGGTTTTAATCCAGTAAAATCACCAATAGCACTTATAGATATTTCTTTTGTTGTTTTTGTTGCTACATCTAAAAGATATAATGTTCCTCCAGCTTCAAAAACAATTTCAGATTTTCCTATAGATGGGCGTTCAATATCAAATTCTTTAAAAAATGTAATTTGCTCGTGTTCTTTCGATTGTAAGTTATATTTCCAGATATTGAACTTTTTTGAAGCGTCTTTATCCGAAAGATAATAAAGGTCATCATTATTCCACATGGGTAGTTCATCATTACCATCGTTATTGGTAATGTTTTCAGAAGTTAAGGTTTTAAGGTTAAAAAGATAGATGTCAGACGCCATTCCCCCTCGATACCGTTTCCAGTTTCTGCTTAGCCTTGATTTATCTGTCATAGCAACAAGATCACCGTTTACATGCAGATCTAATTCTTCGACTTTGCTTATCGGTATTCTTATTGGTAATCCTCCATTAACAGATATCTTAAATGCTTTAGAAAAACGTTGTTTACCGCTTTCCATTCTAGAGGTGTAGATTAAAAATTTTCCGTCTTTGGTCCATGCTTTAATATTATCAGACATTCCGTGAGTTGTAATCCGTTTAGGAATACCTCCGGTTACCGGGATTGTATATATATCATGGTTTCCATCATAATTAGCATTAAACGCGATAGTTTTTCCATCTGGAGAAAATTTTCCCATTGTTTCTCGACCGGGCTTAGTTGTTAATCGATGTGCAGTGCCTCCCCGCTTATTTACAATCCATAAATCATCTGCATAAGTAAAACAGATATTAGAATCGGAAACATCGGGATATTGAATCATTTTTGCAGGTAGTTGGCCATAATTTATGTTTGGCAGCCAATACAATAAAAACAGTGTAATAATCTTTGTGAGATTTTTCATGACATAAAAGTTTTTTGATTGATATATGTTGTTTTTACTATGACCTATGAGTATTTAATATGTTACATCAAATTATCTAATTATTTACTTGATTTATTCACGTGTCATGATATCAAAAGTATTCTAAATGACTTTTCTTTTTATATGATTTTGACACATTAACCTACTGTTAACGTTAATATAGTATGTAATTATCAAATAATAAGGGCTTGACTTATCTATGTTAATAGATCAGTAAATGCAAATTAAAACCGGTATAAGACTAATGAGGAAGTAATTTTCTACAAGTTGTTTTTTGATAGAAATATCATTGATTTGAAAAAACTAAAGGCATACCGTATCTTTGTATTCTACCCTTGCAACAAAAGATCAAATGAGTAGATTTTTTTTAGCTATTTTTCTGCTTTTGTTAGTAACAAAAATTTCAGGTCAGGAAAAAGAAAAAACAAAATATCTGGATTCAATTCAAGTTAATTTAAAACGTTCTCTTGATAGTATTTTAAAAAACACCACAAATGACCTAAATATCATAGTTTTAAAACAGAAGCTAAAAGAAATTACTCCCAAAAAACAAAAAAAAGAACATATCGGGTGGAAAGATAAGGCAAACTTTGCCTTGCTTTTTAATCAATCTGCATTTAATTACGACTGGCAAGGTGGAGGAACATCTAACATTGCAGGAAATGTTACGTTAAACTATGAATTTAACTACAAAAAAAATAGTTTAACCTGGGATAATAAAATTATTGCAGATTACGGACTTACTTTTTTAAGAGGAGAAGATTTTCCTCGTAAAACCAATGACAGGATTGAATTTAATACTCGATTAGGGCAAAAAATTGGTCAAGGTTTCTGGAATTATTCTTTGTTTATCAATTTTAGATCTCAATTTGATAAAGGATATAGATTTACCAAAGATCCTGATACAGAAGAGACCATTCGTACAGAAGAAACTCATTTCTTTTCTCCGGCTTTTATACAGATCGGACCAGGATTGTTATGGAAAAAAAGTGATAACCTGCACATAAATATAGCTCCAGTCACATCTCGTATGATATTTGTAGACAAAGAATTTACCAATGTTGCAGATTATGTAGATGGTGATTATTTTGGTGTAGATGCTGGTGAAAGCTCTCGATTTGAGTTTGGTGGATCTCTTGCAGCTTATTCTAAATACACTTTGGCAAAAAATATAACTCTAGAGCAACTCTTAAACCTGTACTCTAACTATATTGAAGATCCGGCCAATGTAGATATTGATTATACACTAAATATTAACTTACTTGTAAACAAATACATTACGGGTAGTTTTGTGTTTCAAGCAATTTATGATGACAATGCTACCAGTGGATTTCAGATACGTGAGGTAATTGGATTAGGGCTTAAATATAAGTTTTAAGCTTATTCTTCGATAATCTCAGGATATAAAAAGTTATTATAAGGGAAACGAGTTACATGTATATTTCGTGTTTCTTTATATACTCGTTTTCTAAAATCATCAATATTCTCTTTCTTGATAGCAGAAATAAATAAGGCATTATCTCCTATTCTACTCATCCAGGTTTGTTTCCATTCTTCTAGAGTATAATGAGCTTTGGTTCTTTCTGTAGTTAAATCATCACTATCTATTGTTTCATGTTGATAAGCATCAATTTTATTAAAAACCATCATAGTAGGTTTATCTCTACAATCAATTTCATCAAGAATTTTATTCACCGATTCGATATGATCTTCGAACTGTGGATGAGAAATATCTACGACATGTAATAATAAATCGGCTTCTCTTACTTCGTCTAATGTACTTTTAAAGCTCTCTACAAGTTGGGTAGGTAGTTTTCTAATAAAACCTACAGTGTCACTAAGTAAAAATGGAAGGTTACCAATAACTACTTTTCTTACTGTAGTATCCAAGGTAGCAAAAAGTTTATTTTCTGCAAAAACCTCACTTTTGGCAATAACATTCATCAATGTAGATTTACCTACATTGGTATATCCTACTAAAGCTACTCTAACCAGTTTTCCACGATTACCGCGCTGTGTTGCCATTTGCTTATCGATGGTAAGCAGTTTCTTTTTAAGCAAAGAAATCCGATCTCTAACAATACGACGATCTGTCTCGATCTCTGTTTCTCCCGGACCTCTCATCCCGATACCCCCACGTTGTCTTTCTAAGTGAGTCCACAATCCTGTTAATCTAGGCAATAAATACTGATACTGTGCTAATTCTACCTGGGTACGGGCATAGCTGGTTTGAGCGCGTTGGGCAAAAATATCAAGGATCAGATTCGTTCGATCTATAATTTTAGCCTTCAGAATACGTTCTATATTACGTAGTTGCCCTGGTGATAATTCATCATCAAAAATGACAGTACCTATATCATGTTGTTCTACATAAATTCGTACGTCCTCCATTTTTCCCGATCCTATAAACGTTTTAGAATTAGGCATATCCATCTTTTGAGTAAATCGTTTTACCACTTCACCTCCAGCTGTATACGTAAGAAATTCTAATTCATCCAAAAACTCTTCGAGCTTCTCTTCATCCTGGTTCTTGGTTATGATTCCTATCAAAACCGTTTTCTCGTATGCTATTTTTTCTCTTTCTAACATTAGCTACCTAATCTTCTATATCTTAATTTATTATATTGTGCTTTTAAACAAATGTACAAAAGTACAACATTTATGTACTCAGGAACCAACATTATAGCTGGTTTCTTATAAAATTAAATGCGATGGCCAATAAATTTTATTTCAGCAAAAAAAACACAAATCACTTTACCATAGCATTTTATAATCTAGAGAATTTATTCGACATCAAAGATGATCCAAAAACCTTAGACAATGATTTCTTGCCTGATTCTGAAAAAAAATGGAATCGGAAACGATATGAAAAAAAAATATTCAAACTTGGTACTGCCATTTCAAATATTGGATTTTCAAAAACAAGAAAAGCTCCTGTTTTGGTTGGTGTTGCAGAAGTAGAAAATAAAACAGTTCTCAAAGACCTTATTAACTCTAAACACTTAAAACAAAAAGAGTACGGTCTTGTGCATTATGATTCTCCAGATGAACGAGGTATTGATGTAGGGTTACTATATCAAAAACAATATTTTGAAGTAAAAAACTCTAAAACTATTACTGTTTTGGTGAATAATGAAATGGGAGAGCGAGATTATACTCGCGATATTCTATGGGTGACCGGTGCTTTAAATCAAGAAGAAGTGCATATCTTAATAAATCATTGGCCATCGAGAAGAGATGGTGCAGAAAGTACAGCTTATAAACGTATTGCGGCAGCAGAAAAAAACCGTGAGATTATTAACCAGATTACTGATCAAAACCCTAATGCGAAAATTATCATTATGGGAGACTTTAATGACGACCCCTCTAGCGAAAGCATAAAAAACTTGGTGCGGCAAGATCTTTTTAATCCAATGGAACGTCTCCTTACCAGATATAGGGGTAGTACCAGCTACAGAAGCCAGTGGAATCTGTTTGACCAAATAATCTTTAGTCATAACTTTCATCAATATGAAAAAGGAAAGCATAGTTTTTCTGATGCAGCTATTTTTGATCCGGATTTTTTAAAAATATATAAAGGTCGGTATAAAGGAACTCCTTTTAGAACCTACGCAAGAGGAAAATATAAAGGAGGATACAGTGATCATTTTCCTGTATCGGTACGATTAAAGCTAAACGAAAAGGCAGAAAAATAATATTATTTTTCTGCCTTTTAATGGCAACTTATCTATTTGATAACGGATTAAAAATCGTATCTCCCTGATTTGTTTGTAGTTTCATGACCATTAGTATCGAAACTATCCCAAAGATTATTCGCACTACTGTCTAACCATAATTTGGGCTGTGAACTCAAACCTGTATAATCCTCGCCCGAAGTAGAAACTATAGCAATCTCTTTTAAGAACCAACCATCTGTTCCTTTTAATCTAATTAAAGCTGAATCAACCTCTATCCAATCAATAGTTAAAGGATTGGGTAAATCCAATTCTAGATAATAGATATCCCAAGAACCTTCTTCTCTATCATTTCCTGGGTTGTCTAATACAATATTATGTTTAGTTATTATTCCTAAATCAGTTAGAAAACTAACATCAAGTCTTACAGATCCATTAGTACCACAATGATTTGAGCCAGAATCTTCATATGTACCTGTTATAGTAGTCACTTTGTAATACCATTTTGTAATCCTACCTGATAAAATTGGTCCCCTTTTACTATGATATTTTGCAATAGCTTCATCAAATTTGATAGAAGCTTCATCTTTACTCACATCTGCTCCAAACTTCATATGCATAATAGGCTTTATTATTGGTTGAGTATCATCTATTATAGTGTTAATATTACCTGTAGTACTCATAAAACCTTCTTTCTCATTAGCATTTATGGCCTCGGCATCTACTGTAGATTTTTCGCAAGAAGCGGTCATCAAAATACATGCTGCTACAAACATGTATTTTTTAAGTTTTATTACTGTTTTCATTTTGCTTTTAAAAGTTTAGTTATAAAATATTTATCTATTATGCAGCAAATGTAAACTCAAGTACCTTATATAATAACTTGTAGTTGATGATCCGTAATTTTGAATTGATCAAAAATAAATTTCAATTGATAGTTTGTAATCTTTACCTACTCATTTACGGCAAAATCATAGAGTCTAAGCGATACTCTATAACTAAGTGAGCTATAATGTTTTCGAACAAACCATTGATTAATAAAAAAATTTATTATTACTCAACTCATCTATAGTTTTCTCTTGGTTAGATTCTATATAATAAAAACCCTCGATAGCTCTGGGCAAAGCTATCAAGGGTTTTTGTAGATTAATTAAAGATTATATCTTCCCGTTTCCACGGTAGTATCAGATGAATTAGTATAGAAAAAATCCCATCCATTATTTGTATTATTATCTAACCACATTTCGGGTCTTGAATGCAAAGCTGCAAAATTACTGCTTGAATTAATATAACTTCCAAGAAATACATTAACTGTTCTTAAATACCAACCATCCTTACCTTTTAAACTAATCCCGGCTGATGGGATCTCTATCCAATTAACTAGATTTCCATTTTTTGTTGGTTTTAATCTTAGGTAATAAACATCCCAACCTCCTTCTCTATCATTACCTGGATTATTTAATACAATATTATTTTGATGAATATACCCTAAATCAGTTCGAAAATCTATATGAATTCTTACCGAACCATCTGTACCACAATGGTGTGAGCCAGAATCTTCGTAAGTACCGGTTCTTGTTTGAACTATATAATTCAAAAATGTTGTACCAGTCCCATCTACATCTAATTTTGAGTTATTATTAAAGTATTTGGCAATTGCTTTATCAAATTTTGCATGTCCTTCTTCTTCACTTACTTCTGGTCCAAAATGCATATGAAACATTGGTTGTATTACTTTTGATTGATCATCTGCTACAGTAGTATCACTATTTCCTGTAGTACTCATAAAATTTTCTTGCTTTTCTATGTTTTGTATCTCGGTATCTGTTTCTGCTTTTTCACATGATACAATCCCCAGAATACATAATGCTAGCACTACATTCTTTTTTAAATTTTTCATTGTTATTTTAATTTTAGAATTAATTATCAAATGTATGTGCTGAAATATTGTTTTGTGATAATGAATATATAGAACACCATTGGGGATTGATGGATCATACGTTTCTCTTGATAATGCTATAACACTCTTAAACAAAACATTGGCTAATAGGTTATTATAAAAAAACACGTGTTTTTGTTAAACTTTTTTTAACATCTCTGCTCAACAATAATCATTCTAATCCCCTAACTTGCATTACGCAAAAAAATCACACAAATAAACTAATAGTCATGAAATTAAAATTACTCTTAATTCCATTCGTCATTTCCTGCCTTTTAGGGGCTCAGAATGGATTTACTCAATCCGTATTTATTAATGAAATACACTATGATAATGCAAGTACAGATGTAGAAGAAGCAATTGAAATTGCTGGAACAGCAGGAACCGATCTTTCTGGTTGGAGTATTGTTTTATATAACGGATCAAATGGTACCGTTTATAATACAATTTCTATTTCGGGAGTGATTCCTGATCAACAAAATGGTTTCGGAACAATAGTAGAAATTCTTCCTACCAATGGATTACAAAATGGTGCCCCCGATGGGATAGCATTAATTGATAACAACAATGCAGTTGTTCAGTTTTTAAGCTATGAAGGTGTTATTACAGCAACAAATGGTCCTGCATCTGGATTAACAAGTACCGATATAGGTGTGTCAGAATCCAGTAGCACTCCCGTTGGAGCTTCTTTACAGCTATCAGGAACAGGAACATCGGCAACAGAATTTACATGGGAAATATCTACAACCAACTCATATGGTGCCGTAAATATTAATCAGATTTTGGGAACACCCGTTATCATACCCATGATTAACGAATTTGTATTTAATCATACCGGATCTGATACAGATGAATTTGTA
This sequence comes from Aquimarina sp. EL_43, assembly GCF_943422735.1. Taxonomy (NCBI): domain Bacteria; kingdom Pseudomonadati; phylum Bacteroidota; class Flavobacteriia; order Flavobacteriales; family Flavobacteriaceae; genus Aquimarina; species Aquimarina sp. EL_43. The sequence continues at coordinate 1,624,888 of NZ_CALSBR010000001.1, forward strand.
GAAATATTAGCTGGTATAGAAACAGATTTAAGCGAATATTGGTTACTAGAAATTGAAGGAGATAGCAATGCATCTGGAGTTATTGACGAGGTAATACAATTAGGTACTACAGATGTTAATGGGTATTTCACTACTACTTTTGGTAGTAATGTATACGAAAATGGTACAGTCACTCTCCTCTTGGTAAAGAATTTTACAGGTAGCTTAGGGCAAGACCTTGACACCAATGATGATGGTGTTTTTGATATCACTCCCTGGGAAGAACGTATTGATGATGTTGGGGTTAACGATGGTGGTGCATCTGATCTTAACTATGCCAATGTTACCTTACTACAATCTTTTGATGGAAGCTCATTTACTGTAGGAGGAGCATCAAGATTTCCGAATGGTCAAGATACCGATGCTGTCACCGATTGGAAAAGAAACGATTTTGATGGAAGTGGATTACCAAGTTTCCCTACAGTTATAGCAGAACCGGGAGAAGCTGTTAATACGCCTAATCGAGAAAATGTAGTTATCGATGATACTAATCCAACAGCGGTAATAGTAATTAATGAAATTGATGCAGATACCGATGGATCTGATGTTTTAGAGTTTGTAGAACTGTTTGATGGTGGAACAGGAAACACATCTCTGGATGGATACACATTAGTATTCTTTAACGGATCTAATAATCAAAGTTATGCTGCCTATGATTTAACAGGTTCTACCACAAATACTAATGGATATTTTGTTATTGGTAATGCAGATGTTGCTAATGTCGGGATTACATTTCCTGGTAATGGGTTACAAAATGGAGCCGATGCCGTAGCACTTTATAAAACTGCTGCCTCTAATTTTCCTAACGGAAGTGCTGTTACAACAGAAAATCTGGTAGATGCAATTGTATACGATACCAATGATAGTGATGATGCAGAATTATTGGTGTTACTAAATAGTGGTGAGTCACAAATAAATGAAGACGAAAAAAATGATAAGAACTTCCATTCCTTACAACGTTTTCCTAATGGATCTGGAGGATTAAGAAATACCTCAACATATACGCAGGCAATTCCTACACCAGGAAGTGCAAATACAAATGCAACAGAAATAGTTAACCTTATTATTAACGAACTGGATGCAGATACTCAAGGTTCTGATGCTTTAGAATTTGTCGAACTCTATGATGGTGGAACAGGAAACACCTCACTTAATGGTTACGTTTTGGTAAATTATAACGGAAGTAATAATACCAGTTACAATGCCTTTGATTTAGATGGTTTTACTACCAATGCAGAAGGATATTTTGTTATTGGTAATGCAGATGTTGCCAATGTAGATCTTGTTGTTCCCGGAAATACATTCCAGAATGGTGCTGATGCTGTAGTCTTATATTTTGGTGATGCGACAAGTTTCCCTAACGGAACAGCGGTTACTACCGAAAATATCATTGATGCTATTGTATATGATACTGATGATGCAGATGATGTAGAATTATTGGTGCTTCTAAATACAGATCAGCCACAGGTAAACGAAAACTCAAACGGAAACAAAGACGGAGAATCCTTACAACGAAGTCCTAATGGACAAGGAGGGGCTCGAAATACTACTTCATATGTTGCTAAAGCTCCAACACCAGGGGCAGATAACGATGGTGTAATAGTAACACCTGGTGATCCAATCAGTATTGCAGAAGCAAGGGCAACCGCCGAGGGTACACCAGTTACTATTGCCGGAGTATTAACCGTTACCGATAGTTTTAATGGTCCTGCATTTATACAAGATGCCACAGGTGGTATCGCTGTTTTTGATGATCAGGTGCAAGCTAATGCTGCTTTAAAAGTTGGTGATTCTATTACCATAACAGGGATCAGAGCTGCTTTTAATGATCAAATACAGATCAGTTCTGTAACAGATGTAGTAAATAATGGTCTGCCTCAAAATCCAATTACACCTCTAGATATTACACTTGCAGAACTTGCAGATCATCCAGGAGAATTGGTTCGAGTACTTAATACCACATTCCCTAATCCGGGAGATCTTTTATTTGGTAACTCTAACTTCACTCTTACCGATGCTAGTGGAAATGGAGAACTGCGTGTTGATAATGATGTAGCTTCTATAGTAGGTAAAGCACAGCCTGTTACTTGCACAGAAATCACAGGTGTGATAGGTCGTTTTAGAGAATTCTTCCAGTTACTTCCGAGGCAAGCTTCAGATATTCCTTGTGCAGAAGAATTTATTCCACCAGGAGATACAGTAGGCTTTCCTAAAGAAGATACTTTTGATGTAGTAACCTGGAATATCGAATGGTTTGGTGATGAAAACAACTCGCCCGTAGGTCAAAACCCAATGTCTGATGAAATTCAAAGGGATAGTACCGCTACGGTACTTAAAAAACTAAAAGCAGATGTATATGCTGTAGAAGAAATTGCCGATGATGTATTGTTTGAAGAATTAGTAAATCTGTTACCAGGTTATGAGTATATTTTATCTGATGCTGTTTCTCGCCCCGGTTCTGGAGGAGTATCACAAAAAGTAGGGTTTATTTATAATACTGAAACCGTTTCTGTGGTAGAAACAAGAGCAATGTTTACATCAATTCATCCGCTATACAACGGTGGTGATGCATCTGCACTTGTAGATTACCCTAGCGAAACAGATCGTTTCTACGCTAGTGGAAGATTGCCTTTTTTAATGACCGCAGATGTAACTATTAATGGAGTTACAGAACGTATTGATTTGATCGCATTACATGCCAGAGCAAATAGTAGCAATGGTCCTCAAAATCGATATGATATGCGTAAATATGATGTAGAAGTATTAAAAGATTCGCTAGATGCTAATTTTGTAAACAATAAGGTTATTCTTTTGGGAGATTATAATGACGATGTAGATGAAACTGTAGCAGACATCCCATCAACCATTTCTAGTTTTCAAGAATATGTAGATGACACTGCTAATTACACGATTGTATCTTCTGCATTAAGCGAAGCGGGATTGCGATCATTCGTTTTTAGAGAAAATATGATTGATCATATTATGGTAACCAATGAACTTAATGAGGCCTATATTGAGAATTCTGTAACTGTTCATTACGACGTATATGATAATGATTATGCATTCACTACGTCTGATCATTTACCTGTTTCTGCACGATTCTTACTAGAACCAGAATTTGTAAACAATGATTGTTCGGGTGCATCTGTTGTAGCCTTTAATCAAGGTAAGAGAAAAGATGGTGGAAGAATATCCCGACTTAGAAGTAAGACTAAACGTGCCTTAGGAACTCCTAGAGAAAAAAGGTATTTTAATTTTGTGAGTTTAGGGTTTGGTGGATCGATCACTATAGAATTAAACAACGAAATTTTTGATAACGTTGATACTAATGAATTTGCAGTATTCGAATCTACAGGATTCTTTGATAACATCCCTTGTAATTACTATCCAGAATCGGCAGAAGTCTTTGCTTCACAAGATGGTATCGAGTTTGTTTCTTTAGGAACAACTTGCCAGGATGGTGAATTTGATCTTGCAACGGGTAACTTGCGTTCTGCAAAATATATCAAAGTTGTGGATACAAGTGATAAAGCTAGTTTTCCTTGGTTTGCAGATGGTTATGATCTGGATGCTATTGTATGCCTTGAAAATGGTGAGCGTATAGCTACAAAAAATGCCATGGTCTATGCAGAAAACCCTACTGCTTTAGAAAGTGAGTTACTCCCCGAAGATTTTGGATTAGAAGAAACAAGTGTTTTTGTTTCTCCAAATCCATTTAAAAATCAATTATCTATAGATTTTAATACTCTTGTTGAAGGAAATGTAGATGTTATAATTACTGATGTAACTGGTAAAACTGTATATACTCAAACGATACGGCTTAATGCCGGGCAATCCAAATTATCTATTGATATGAATCGTTACCCAAAAGGGTTTTATGTTCTACATGCTTCTGGTACAAATGGAAAACTTAATATAACTAAAAAGATAATTAAAAAATAATTGTTAAATACAAAATATCAACCCTGCGAAGTCATCTTTGCAGGGTTTTTCATTTATAAGAGTCAAAACATATATCGTCTAATATGATAATTCTGGAGCCTTTGATGTCCATGAAAGAGTTCCATCCTGATCATACCAGGTTTCTGTTAATTTTCCATCTTTTATCTCTAAAATAGCAAATCCATTTTTCACTCTTAATTTGTTATTTGGAGAAGGGTTCTCTAATGGAGTATGGGCATAATAATCAATGGTACTAATATTTCCATTATGGTTACCCTCTAACCATTCTGCATTACCAAATGGAATGCCAGAATGTCCTAGGCACCTAGCTAAAGTAGAGCGGCTTGCCGCAGTATTGTTATATACGACTCCATTATGAATATGACCCCAATACCACACTTCGGGATGTCTTCCCATAAGAGAATCTTTAACAACATCATTCCATAACGAATTTGTATACTTTCCTTGTACATCCATTGGGTTATGGTGAGTAAGCAGTATTATTTTTTTACCCTTAGACTGTGTAGCTATAAATCCTTCTGGTCCTGATTGATATGTATCATTGATTACTCCATCCATATACATATCTGTTGCATTATAAGCAGAATCCAGACCTATAATTACCCAATCCTCATAGGTAATAGAAAAATAGGTTGCTCCTTTTTGCTTCTCAAAAACTGGAGATGCAAGTGCTGTTTTATATAAGCCATTTGCACCATCATACATTTCGTGATTAGAATTAAGAGTAAAGTTGCCAAGAGGAGCAGGTTTCCAACAGTTTAGTAAATTATTTTGTTCTTCAGATTCAAGACCGGCATAATATACATCTCCCAGATGAATCATAATATCCGGATTCTGTTTCGTAATCTGCTGCATCACCATTTGCGATGGGCTATCTGGTAAATTTCCATCCTTGTATTTTCCTGTTCCCCAATCTCCAAATAATGCAATTTTTAATGACGGTTGGGAAGAAGGAGTTATTTTAATTGTAGTTGGAGGATCATTATGAACAAATGGATGTATTTTTTTAGGGAAAAGCTTATAGTATAAAAAATTGAGTATTGCCAAGGGCCACCCTGTTCCTTTTGGGTCACCCATATCCAATTCGGCATACTTGGCTGTAGAGACCAGAGAACCATCGCCTGTTAATTTGCCTTCGCCTTCCCAAATTGTCCACCAATCATCCCATTCATTAGTTGTGATTTTTGAAGTAGGCATTTTTAAAAATTTCAAAATAGGCTTTAACCAAGAAGGCGCCTTGTTGTTTAGATAATACAAGACCCATCCAAATTCAATACTCTCGTCGGCGCCAGGAGGTAGCGGCGGAGGTGGTATTTCAGTGTTCATTAATTGAATAAGAAGGTCTTCTGATTTCTGAAAAGTAACCCAGAAATGAGTTTCTACTACAACTCCTTTTTGTACGGCCTCTTGCAATTCTTTTTGGATCTGTTCTAATGTTTTTTGTGAAGATTCCATTTTAGTTTTGTTTTAGATAGTATTAATGAAAAGTTTAATAACCCAGAAGAGATACTAAAAATCTAATCAGGGTTTAACGAGGTATAATATGAGATATTCAAATACTAAAACATCTGATCAAGAGAGGTGCTCACCAGATATTGTTACAGAGTAGTATCAAGTAGTTTTCTACTATAAAAACCTCATAACAAAATTCTGTAAAATCTTGATTATGAGGCAATTTTATCTAAATGTAAAGAAAATAATTTAATTAGAAGGAGGTTTTCTAGAAAACCTCCTGAAATTATAATAGATCAAAAAAGCTTAATTATTAGATTCGGTCTTTTTATTATTTACCTTTTTTTCTCAAAACATATGTAACATATTGTTTTTCAGCAATATAACATTACGGATTCTCCTCAAAAAAAAACATCCAAATACCTGTTTTTATCCAGAGTTTATGACTAGTCTATATATAGTTAATTAACCCATTTTTATATAGTGATTTTCCTGAAAACCGAATCTAAGCAATTGATAATCAACAAACTATAATTTAACAACATTAAGAATGCTATTATGTGTTTTTATAGGTAGATAGATTTGAATACTTTTAAAATTGAAATCAATAGAGATTAAATATTTCTTTATTTGATACTACTCCACTCTAATGGTTAGAATCCCACAATGATTATAGTATCATTAGGACAAAACCATCCAATAGGTAAGAAACAAAAATATATCTGGCGCCGAAAGTAACTGTTTCTAAAAGAATGATCTCATGAATCCTTGTAGGCTTCAAAAGCTAACTTATTTAATAATCTTAAAACTAAATCAAAATGAAAAAATGGAAATTATTAGCGCTTTGCGCTATTATTACTGGATTTATTTCGTCTTGCCAAAAAGATGAAGTTACAAATGAAGCACCAGAACAGGTAAAAATAGAGCCCACAAAAGCACAACTCGAGAAGTTGCACAATATGGGGGTGAATACTGATAATGTTACGATTGAAGATTTTACCTTTTTAGACGGCTCTTCTGCAAAACACTTGGTTTCAGGAGATATTACAGTTCCTATAGCAGATTTAAACAAATATCCGGAACTAGAGTCTCGTGATGATGATAGTAAACAATACCGAACACCAAACCTAGTATCTCCACCTAATAGAAATATTAAAATTCTTGGGTATACCGGAGGTGGTTTTGCATTAACTCCTAAGATGAAAACAGCTTTATCATGGGCAGTTTTCAACTATAATGTGTTACCCAACACCCTTAATTTTACGCTTAGTTATGGTACTAATGTTGCGGCTGCAGATATTGTAGTTTATAAAATCGCAGGAGCTGCAGGTGGAATAGCTGGATTTCCTACTCCCGCAGGAAAACCATACAAATGGGTTAGAATCAGAGCAGGAACAGATGCATATAGTACTAATGTAAATGAACATGTAATCGGTCATGAGATTGGACACTGCATTGGATTTAGACATCAAGATTGGTATAACCGTCAAAGTTGCGGATATACTGGCACTCTACCTGCCGAGTCTACTGCTATTTGGATACCGGGAACTCCTTGGTCTCCCAATGCAGATTCTATTATGTTGGCATGTTTTGGTGCTGGAGAAGATGGAGAATTAACTCCTACAGATAAAACAGCATTAAATATACTATACTAATGGTATCCTTTTGAGAGATAACAATAAATCTCCAGAGCAAAACTCTGGAGATTTTTCATAACAGATACCATTCAGAAATTTTGAAAAATTAAACGACTTAAATATTCTTAAAACTAAAACAAAATGGAAAAGTTTAAACTATTAGTACTTTGCATTATTATTGCTGGATTTTTTTGGTCTTGTGATAAAGATGAGGTTGCTAATGAAATACCCGAACATGTAACTTTGAAGCCTACAAAAGCACAACTTGATAAGTTATCTGCCATGTTTATAAACACAGATAATGTTGTTATTAAAGATATTACCACCTTAGACGGAATCAAAAAAAAGTATTTGGTTTCAGGAGATATTTTAATCCCTGTACTTGATTTAAAAAATTATAGCAAATTAAAACCTAAAACAACTAACCAAAAGCAATTCAGATTTCCGCACATAGTATCACCACCTTATAGGGTTATTGATATTCTTGGGTATACGGGTTCTGGATATGCTCTCACTAGTAAAATGCAAACAGGTTTGCGATGGGCTGTAAATAACTATAATAGCTTAGGTAATTCACTACGTTTCAGATTAACCTTTGGTACTGATTTTAGTTCGGCAGATATGGTAGTTTATAATAATAATCAACCAGGTGGTGGTGGAGCCGCTTCAACCCCTAACCCAGCGGGTAGACCCGGTAAGTATATCCAAATTAATGCCGGCACAAATAGTTTTAGTACTAATGTGGTAGAGCATGTAATGACTCATGAAATAGGACATGCTATAGGACTAGCTCATCAAGATTGGTATAACCTTCAGAGTTGCGGGTATACTGGTCCTGTGCCTGCCGGACCTGCACCTATTTGGATACCGGGAACTCCTTGGTCTCCATATACAGATTCGGTTATGTTAGCCTGTTTTAGTGCTTCTGCAGATGGTGAATTAACAGCTACTGATATTCTGGCATTAAATATATTATACTAATGAGAATATTCTTATGACCGAAAAATAATAAGCTATAATCTGGCACAGAAGAGTCGAGGTAAAACATATAAACAAATCCATTATGAAGGATTTTAGATTCGGCTCCTATCTAACACCAAGATTATAGCTTAACTACTAATTCTATCTGAATAGATAAGAAGTTTAATGACCTAAAACACTAATCTTTAATCGCTATTCCTTTAAAAAAAGTATAACAAAATGTGCCTCCTCCTTCGGCAGTCTTATACAAATCATTAATACCTCTGTTCATTTCTTCTTTGCTAATAATTTTTTTTGCTAATGCTTCTTCTGTAATCCCTCTGACCATTGCGGTAAAGGTATTTTTAATAAACCCATCTAGTAATTCAGGTTTAGAATCATCAACATATACCTGCCTGGGAGAAATAGTGATATTCTTAAATCCCGAATCAAGTAACAACGGATATAGCGCTCTACCAATATTAGCATTCCCTCCTTTTTGTTGTTGTAAAGTTACTTGTGCCTGGACCACTTTTTGCGCACATAGACTATCTGGGTAAAAATATGCAGAACCATGATCTCCTTCAATTATCATAAGTGTTCCCCCGGGTTTAAGAACTCTCTTTAGTTCCTGCATAGCTTCTTTTGGGTGGGACATATGTTCTAAAACAAAGCAAACAAAAATGTGATCAAAATGATCATCTTTAAAAGGTAAGTTTAACAAATCTGCAACCTTAAATTCTACATTCTTGATGTCGTGCTCTTTGATTGATTCCTCTGCTTTTTCTAATGAGGCAGTAGACAGGTCTACAGAAACAAAAGTCGAATCTAAGTTCTTTTTTGCTATAATTTTGGTTTGTGCCCCAACGCCACAACCAGCCTCAAGAATTAGAGAGCTTTCTTTCCATTTTGAGTCCCAGTGCAAAAGCTCTGCAATAGAATTAGCCTGATCATTTAATCGAGTTGTTTCTTCCTGAGAATATCCATGGATATAATTTTTCATATGATCTTGACTTATTTCCTGGATAGTACTTTCTGCCTGTTTCAAGCGTTCGAGTATTTCTTTACTGGCATCTCGCAACTCTTTACCAGACGTAGTAAACACCAATTGATTATTAACTCTATAAAAGATTTGGGTACCTAAGCGAGATTCTAATTCTTTAAGTTGATGACTTAATGCCGATTGTGTAAGAAAAAGTTTTTCTGCTGCATTTTTTAAGGTTCCTACCTCTGCAACAGTATCAATAAGTTTTAAATGACGGATTTCTATACTAGCCATTATTTCTGCTTTTTTATGCAAAATACAACGCTTAGCTAAAAGCCAACGACAAAAGAATATGAAAAAAAATAATAGGGTACCTGAATAGAATTCAACCGTTTACAAAAATTATCTTTAATCAGACCTCACAGGTCTTAGAGACCTGTGAGGTCTGTAATAACTATATTCTAACTAATCAATTCTAAAGTATAACGTTCTTCAATTTTTACTTTTCCATTTAAGTGTGCATACTCAAAATTAGATATGTCACCAAACAAAGAGAGTATAAACTCTCTACTGAGCTTGGAATGTTTAGAAGATAAAAAACTTTGATATGAAGAGAATGGATATGCTCTGAAATCTGAAGCCATCCTGTGGTGTTCTGGATTTAAATGTACATAGATGATAAGTTGTTTCAAATATATTTCATTATCTATTTTCTTTCTTGAAAATCTATCTTTGAACAAACTTCCATTTCTATCATAAGCTTTGTTGATCGCTTTAGCATAGGTATTAAACATATTCGAAAATTTCTGTGAAATCAGCCTTCCTTCAACATCGGTATTTGTCTTAATTACTAAATGAAAATGATTCTTCAGTAAGCAATATGCATAAACTTCGCAGATATCGTTACAATACTTCTCAAGAAGGCTCAAAAAATACTTATAGTTGCGCTCTTCTTTAAAAATATCTTCTTTATTGTTTCCTCTATTGTATATATGAAAATAAGTATCAGGTACTAATGGTTCGTATTTCATTTTTCTATTTTTTAATTTAGACCTCACAGGTCTTAGAGACCTGTGAGGTCTGATTAGGTCTTGATCATTACATCTTATTTTCCGGTAATTTTTATATCATCAATATGGTATCGTGTAGTGGCTCTGGGGTCACCACCAATATATCGAAAACCTATGCGAATGGTTCCCTCCAAACAAGATAACCCAATAGGCCCCGCAGGTGTAGAATTGCCAAAAGCATTTAATGGCCCTCTTGGGATCATAGCATCAAGCTTTGTCCACGATGTAGTTGTAGGGTCTCCTGTAAAATTATCGGCCGCAAAAACCTCAAGGATATTTCCGTTATCATATCCCGCCTGAAGATCAAAATATAAAACCTCATCTAGTGAGGTGCTTATATCAATATCAGGAGTAATAAACCATACTTCATAGAAACTTTCTTTTGACCTATATCCTGTTATTTGTGCATATTGATTTTCACCAAAATTACCTATCTTATATTTTAACTTTCCTCCTGTGATATTACTATTCATCCATCCAGAATCTTCTAGGTCACCAATTTTGAGATCGCTAAAATCTTCTTCAAATAATATCATAACTCCTTCAGAAATTGCCGGGCATTCTAAAACTGTAGGGTCACATCTCGTTTCATTATCAAATACTAACCCTCGCGGATCATTAAGTACTAAGTTATATGTGTTTCCTAAAAAGTTTTTAGTTAATATTCCTTCAAAACTTCCTTGTTGACTTGGTAGTTTAAGGCCTTTAAAGTCTGAAAAAGTACTCGTGCTAATTATCGTGTTTCTTCCTGTTGCACAACTCTCTACAATACGTTCTCCATCAAACTTATCATAATTTTCTGCTGCAAAAGTAAAGGTGTTATCTTCTAAAACCAGATTTTTAGTAAACTGAATATTGTTTACTTTGATGTATACGTTTACTAGTTTATCAGTAAAATCTTCAATTGTGATTTCTAGCGGAGTTATGGCAGCCGTTTCTGTAGACCTTATCACAACTTCTTCTATAAAAAAAGAAGGGATTGCACCAATAGTATTTCCTTCTGAAATTCCAAGAGTTGGAATCCCATTTTCTATCCCAAGAGACAAACCATCTAGTTTGATATATACTTTACGTCCAAATTCATAGGTAGTAAATAATGGATTATCATCTATTAATACCCGAATACCTGCAGAAGGATTAGTATGTTTATCCTGAAGCACCAATTCTTTATAAAAATTACTGGCTTTATCACTGGATACTACGTAACCCTGGATAAAATTGTTAGTATCTTCAAAAACTACTTTAGCATTTTCTCCATCTTCTACAAGTTTTTGTCCCAGAATACCGAGTATTGCGTCAATTGTAATTAGTGTACCTTCAATTTGTGGTTCGTCTATGGTAACCGGAGATATTTTAAATTCATCTTCTGGTGAGCAAGCCATAATTGTACATGATACAATTAAAATCCAAAAAAAATTCTTTGTGTTCATTTTATATTATATTTTTTGTTGTGTTTATTGTTCTTATTATGAAAGTAGACCTCACAGGTCTTAGAGACCTGTGAGGTCTAGTACTAAAATCTTATATATACATTTAGATAGTAGGAAGTGCCATACCCATAAAAGTACTTTGATCCATAAACAGGAGTATCACGTTGTGATTCTTCTAAAGCTAATCGGTAATTTGCATTTCTGGCTTGTTCGAATCCTCCTGTTTTATATCCTTGATCAAGAATATTATTTATAGAGGCAAAAAAACCAATGTAATATTTCTTGATTCTCCAGGATTTACCACCAATAGCATTTACAAGGAAGTAGTCTTTAAACTGCTCTTGTCGTAAAAGTTGTTTTGCAACATCCTCATCATAATCATTAAAAGGTAGTCCATCTGTATCTCGATAAAAATTCGCGGTTCTTGCAAAAGGACTTATGTTGATATAGGCGTTAGAAAAATAATTGGTGGTAGCTCCAAACCACCAAAAATCTGGGTCACGGTACTCAAAACCTAATTGTCCTGCCCGTTGAGGTCCTCCTGCAATATGATATCCTTTTAATGCTGATTTTCCGAAACTTTGTATCCCTTCAATATCTGAAAATGCTTCACTAGTACTGGTTAAGACCAGGTCTGGATCATTATCAAACACAAAACTACCAACTGCCGCTGCTCCTTTAATTTTAATAGTGGGGGTGATCTGGTATTCGACCCCAAATTCTCCTCCGATATACCGTTTATCTATGTCGGTAAGTATTTCCTGAACAAACCCCACATCTGATCCTGAAATAGCTTCGGTAAAAAAGAAAGAAATATTCGTAGCATCCAAAATCTTAGAATAATATCCTGTTAATCTGGCTTTGATCTTGGGAGAACGAAATATATAACTACCATCTACAGATTGGATTTTTTCACTTTCCTGATCTTCTCCTATTAATTTTGCTATGGTGCTATTATTATATCTTGCATTTGCAAAAGCGTTACGAATTGTAGGTGGTTTATTGAAATAGACACTTTGTAGTTTAATAAAATGATGCCCGTTGATCGCAATGGTAGCCCCTCCTTTTACTCCATAATTCATAAAACTTAAAGCTTCACTTTTTCCAAAGGAATCGTTTCCAGGAAAATATCCATTTTCAAACAAACCATTTCTTTGATATATTGTTTGCGAAATTGTTCCACCTAAAAAGAAATTAACTCTTTTCAACTTAAATTGTCCTTGAAGAAATCCATTAATCGCAGAGGCCTCAATCTCATAATTATAATCATAGCGATCTCCTACTCCCACAATACGATTCGGGTTGCGTAAATCACTCTGCGCTCTACTAGTTAATTCGGAAGAAGTTAATCCTGTTGAAGATAACGCAAATACATCAACATCCAGAAAACCTGTACCACCCAAAAGATCTGTTACCTCAGCAAAATTTTGACTCTTTAAATTCTTGTACCCAATCGCCGCATTTAATGTAATGTATGTATTGAATTGACTATTTAGTATCATATTGCTACTCAACAAGGCATCATCTGTTCTATCCTCATATAAGATATATGTTGAGTTATTACCTTTTTGCGCATTTTGTTGATTGGTTTGTAATATATCACGCCAGTTTAATTGCCCATTATTGATGAGGTTTTGTTGCGCCAAAAAGGCATTTTGATAATCTAGAGGAGTTGGATTAGGACCTTCTAAAAAAGAACTTGGCATATTATCCGGATGCACAGGATTGGTGTTTGCGCTTCTTCCTCCTCCAATATAAGTTTGTTGCCCATTTGGACCAATTAGTAAATCACTTCCTCCATTATCTATTCTACTATTAGCAATTTTACCAGTTTGAAAAGCGATATTAGTTTGTAAATGAGTTTTCTTTGATATGCTCCAATAGTGGTTTAACATAAAGACTGGTTCTTCTATTTTTCGCTCTTTAGAGTTCCTTATTTCTCCGTTCAGGTATCCCCAGTTAGGATTATAATTGTTTCCTTTAAGATTAAATACTTCATCGGTAATTGCTGTAGATCTTCCTCTACGATTTGGAGTATAAAAACTCGTTAGGTTTAAGCTGTGTTTCTTCCCTAATTTTTTTTCAATCGAAACAAAAAATGAATTTGAGTCGTATAAGGTTCCTTCAACAAAACCTTCTTTTCCATATCTTCTGGATAAAGACACAGAGAAAGCCCATCCTTTTGCGGTAACTCCAGAATTATACGTTCCTATTACTCTCCCCTGGTAACTACGGTTAGAAAAGGCATAAGATATTTTGCCTCCTTTGCGGTACTTAGAAGCTCTCATAATGATGTTAGAAGTTCCCAAAAGATCTCCAAATGTATAGTCGTTTTCTGAAATTCCTAATGAAAATTCCTGATTACGTTGTACATCATTTAATCCTCCCCAATTGCTCCATTGTGGTCTTCCATTAGAAAATTTGTTCATTTCAATCCCATTGATCAGGATTTTTCCGTTCTCATTTCCTAAACCTCTGGGACGAAAAAAAGTTGAGCTAAAATCAAATGCTGCTGCAGTAAGAAATACATCTCGGGTAGATTGAAGTAATCCCGAAACACTAAAAGATATATCATTATCTTCATCCAATTCATGATCCGAAAGGCTAATCGTACCTATTTGTTGTTGTTCGGTATTAAAATCAAATTGTAAGTCTATTTTTTTAAGGTCCAGGACATTTCCTTCATTAATTGTAATAGGAAAACGCTTAGTTACATATCCGTCCTTAGATATTATTAATACTTGCTCTCCCAAAGGAAGTTTGGTGTCTCTAAAATCAAATTCACCAAAAGTAGTAGTAAGCACACTAACTTTTGTTTTTTTAATGGATACTGTAACTTTTTCAAGATTTGCACCAGAAATGGCGTCAATAATTTTTCCTTTTAACTCAGTTTGTTGTGCATTAACACTAGAGATACTACAAAAGAAAATCAATAGTATATATTTTGGATCAAAAGAATAATATGTCATTTTATTAGATGTGTGAGGTTAAACAACTCGAAACCATACTGATTTATAGGTTAATAAAGGCAAGTATATAATATCCCAGTTTCATTTTTCGAAACTGGAAAAACCAATATTTGTAATTGATTTATAAATAATATTAGCTCCAGGATAATCTCGAGATTCAAATCGAGTGTATGCCGAGGACATTAATCCTAGACCTCACAGGTTCTAAAATCTATGAAGTCTCACAAAAAGCAATCTTATGTTTTCAAAAGACATCTTCGTAACACTCGCTTTCATATTATTATTCACCTCATTTCTTTGTGCACAAGAAAAAAAGGAGTATGTGATCCATACTATAGCATTTTATAATCTCGAAAATCTCTTTGATCCCGAAGATGACCCTATAACTTTTGATGATGACAGAACTCCTAAGGGAAAAGATCATTGGACCTATAAATTATATACTCATAAAGTGAAAAATATGGCCAGAACAATCTCTGAAATAGGCAAAGGTTTAGCTATCAACTCTCCTGCCATTTTAGGTGTTGCAGAAATAGAAAATAGAAAAGTGCTCGAAGATCTTGTTAATGATCCAAATCTTAGATCTAAAGATTATAGTATTGTACATTTTGACTCACCGGATAGAAGAGGTATAGATGTGGCTTTACTCTATCAAAATGCACTGTTTAAAGTGAAAAACTACAATAAGCATGAATTGATAATTTACGACAAAGATACTGCTAAACGAGTGTTTACAAGGGATCAATTATTAGTAAGTGGTTATCTGGATGGAGATCTAATCCATATTATTGTAAACCATTGGCCATCAAGAAGAGGAGGAGAAGCCAGAAGTAGATATAAGAGAGAAAAAGCAGCAGCACTAAATAAAAAGATAATGGATTCTCTATTCGCTACTGATCCGTATGCAAAAATTATCACAATGGGTGATCTTAATGATAACCCTAATGACTTGAGTGTAAAAAAAATACTGAAAGCAAAACAACATAGAAAAAATATCGAAATTAAAGGACTTTACAATCCTATGGCAAAATTGGCAAAAAAAGGGTTGGGGTCTCTTGCATGGAGAGACCAATGGAGCCTGTTTGATCAAATTATTATTTCTAAAAGTTTTTTAGACTCAGATTATTCTTCTTATCGGTATTATAAAGCAGGAGTATTTAATCCAGAATATTTGATTACACCAACAGGAAAGTATAAAGGATACCCTTTTCGCAGTTATACCAATAATGCATATACAGGAGGGTATAGTGATCATTTTCCGGTATACATATATCTTATTAAACAAAAAAGATGATCAAAAATGATCACCTTTTTATCTGTTCTTTTATAAAGATACTATCCAATTATTTACAATCTGAAAGTTCTACATATTTGTCAAAAGGAACACCAGTATCTCTAGGAGTTAATACTCCTTGACGAAATTCTTGTATAAATGCATTTCCGTTTTCTCCTCTACATACCCGCAGAGTAATATCATTATTAGTACAATTCAGGCAAGTTTGTCCTCCAAACTTACAATCTCCTAATATTTTTAATTGTTCTTCATACACTTTAATGGTTTCATCATCGGCAGCGCAACCATTATTTAAAACTACTTCTATTGCTGTTTTATATGCAGTACAAGCTTCTGTAGAACCAATGTTTTGACTATATGTAGCTGCAGCTTCTGATAAATCGACATTAGCTTTAACACAATCTACATCATCATCGCTTCCACATGCTGCAAATCCCAGGGCAAGGATATAGGCAACGACATACACAAGTTTTTTCATTTCGATTCTTGATTTTTAGGTTAAGTGAGTTCAAAAATAAGAAAATTAAACTGGACTCAGTAATATCACTATATAATCAAGTCGTGTTACTACCTTATAAATATGCAATAGCAAGTAATTATTTTACCTCTTCGATATCTATAGGCTTACCAATATAGGCCAGAAAACTTCCTTCTTCTACTTGTTCTATTTCCTCACTAAACGAGGATATGATTCTAATATTTTTATGTGTGTCTTTTATAAACAGTGGAATAATATCTTTATCCTCTTTGGTTAACTCAATTAATGCTCTATACTGCTTTTTATCCTTGATTTTTATTTCCTGTATTCCCGGATATTTTTCGGCAAGTTCAATAAGTTTATAGTAATCATCGGTATGAGAAAATAATCCTTCATGAGGGGTTTTTTTAGGGTCTAACATTTCTTCAGAAGTAATTAGTCTAAAAGCTCCATGTTCCCCAAATTGATCTTTAAACTTATCAATTACGTATTTATTTATATCATTGTTACCGGTAAGCGCCATTAAATACCCTATATCATTTAATTCGATATTGTCTTTAAGCTGATCACCATAAATATTGCCTTCGATCGCTTCTAGTCCAAGGTCTTTGGCTTTATTGATGTTATCTCTATTACTATCTACCAAAACGACATGACGATTGTTATTTTTTATATACGCTGCAATCAATCTCGAAATTTTGGAAGCGCCAATAATCAAGATTCCTTCAGATTTTTTAAGAAATACACCTACCAATTTGGCAAAAAGACGTGCTGTTGTAGCATTAAGTAAAACAGTACCCAGTACAATCATAAACACAAGAGGTGTAATATACTCTGCCCCCGGAATTCCTTCTTTATATAGCTTTAATCCAAATAATGATGCAATACCTGCTGCTACGATCCCTCTTGGTCCTACCCAGCTAATAAATAATTTTTCGTTGGTTTTAAGTCCAGAATTAAGAGAACTCAAGAACACACCTGCCGGTCTTACTATAAAAACAACAATAACAAAAAGTAAAACAGCTTGCCAATTATAGATTAGTTGTAAATCTTCGATATTGATATTTGCTGCCAGAAGGATAAATAATATCGAGATCAAAAGTACACTTAGAGATTCTTTAAAATATAGAATCTCATCAATATGAGGAAGATTTATATTTCCTAATACCATACCCATAATTACTACAGAAAGTAATCCAGATTCATGAGCAAAAGTATCTGATAATACAAAAACACCTAATACCAATGCAAGGGTTACTACATTAAGCAGATAATGAGGGATAATTTTTTTCTTTAGAGAAAATGCCAATGCATGAGCAAATGTAAAACCAAATGTAAAACCAACAAGTATAATTTTTCCAAATTCGATTAAAGCTGTTAGTGTAAATTCTTCACCACCACCTACTCTTATAAACTCAAATACCAAAACGGCTACCAAAGCACCAATAGGATCAATCAAAATACCCTCCCATTTTAATACAGCAGATACATCTTTTTTAAGAGGAATATTTCTAAGAATTGGAGTTATTACTGTAGGGCCAGTTACAATAATCAATGAAGAAAATAAGAACGAGATGGGCCAGCTTAGATCAAAAATATAGTGTGCTGCCAATCCTGCACCAAAAAAAGTAACAATAACAGCAATCGTGATTAATTTTATAATCACCGGACCTACATTAAGAATTTCACTTCTTCTTAAGGTAAGGCCACCTTCAAAAAGAATAATACTTATCGCTAAAGAAACAAAATAAAATAAACTCTCACCAGGAAAAAGACCTTCTGTCCCATTCCAGATAGGTTGTATCAATTTAGTGCCGTCACTAGTAAATAATGTAGCGAAAGGACCAACCAAAAGTCCTATAAGAATTAACGGTAAAATTGCGGGTATTTTAAATTTCCATGCCACCCATTGGGCCAAAATCCCTAATATAATTATTCCTGCAAGTTCTAACATGTTTTGTTCTTAAATCAGATTAATGTGAGAAAGATCGGGATTTTTTTAAAAATAACAGAAATAAGTGCTGTTTTCTGATTTTAAAAAATTAAGTTTATATTTCGCGATTTAAAATTATTACAAAATAAATCTTTGAACGAATTACCTAATCATAAATTTAATACTATCCTTATTGGTGTAGCTTTTTCTCCAAACCTTAAAAATAATATTTTTGAGGCTATGCGAATGGTCGATTTTTTTGATTCTAAAATGATCATTGTTCATGTAGGCGAAAAAACGAATGAGAAAGAAAATAATATAAAAAAGCTAATTTCAGGATTTTCTGACGATGATGATGAAAAAGTAAATGTTATTTGGAAACAAGGAGATCCCGTTACAGTAATTATTGAAACAGCCAGAGAAAATAATGCTGATCTTATTATGCTTGGTGCTATCCCCAGAGAAGATTTTCTTAAATTTTATATTGGGTCAATTGCACGAAAAATTACAAGAAATGCACATTGTTCTGTTTTGCTGTTAATAAAACCATCAGAAGATTTACGCCCTTGTAATCATATTGTAGTAAATGGTCTTAAAGATGAAAAAACTAGGCAAACAATTCTTGATTCGTTTGAAGTAGCCCAGAATCTTGGTGCACAAAAACTCACTATTGTAGAAGAGATTTCTCGTCAAGAAGTTAAGGTTATTGTAGAAGACGATCAATCTTTGCTTAAAGACACATTAATAAAAGAACAATTAGCCCAAAAAGAAGATCTTAGAGTACAGCATATCTTAAGCGATGTTCCTGAAGATCTTAAAACTGGTATTTTAATAAAAACACAATCTATATTTGGAAAAAGAGGATATTCTATTGGTCATTACGCAAAAGTGGTCGCCGCAGACCTTCTTATTATGAATGCTCCTAAAAGAACTACGTTCTTAGATCGTATTTTTCTTCATGATCTTGAGCATATTTTATCAGAATTACCAACAGATGTTTTAATTATGAGATAAATGAAGAAAACGAATAACGCTACATCTGAATTTTTATCTCAACTGCCTAAGAATATTTTTTCGGGTTTTGTGGTTTCACTAATTGCATTACCATTGGGTTTAGGATTGGCTTTAGCTTCTGAAGCTCCACCTATCTCTGGAGTAATTGCTTCTGTTGTTGGAGGGATCATTGTAAGCATTTTTGGAGGATCTAAAGTTACAATTACAGGTCCCGGTAATGGATTAGTTGTTGTTTTATTAGGAGCAATAACAACACTTGCTAATGGAGATCTTTATCAAGGTTATATCTTTACATTAGCTGCCATTATATGCTCGGGAGCATTAATGATCATTATTGGTCAATTGCGATTGGGGATTCTGAGTGACTTTTTCCCTTCTTCGGCAATTCAGGGAATGCTTGCCGCTATAGGAATAAGTATTTTTGCAAAACAGTTTCATGTTATGCTTGCTAATACAAGTATTAAAGGAGATACTATTTCCTTGTTAACAGATATTCCTCATAGTATTTCGTTACTATTTAAACCTGAATATAGTGCCATTGCTATTGCTGCATTAGTTGGAGTTTTGAGCTTATTGATTATGTTTTTTTATGGTAAAATCAGAAATAAATATTTTCAATTGGTACCAGCTCCCATGTGGATCGTTCTTATTGCTGTTGGTTTAAGCTATTATTACGAATTCTTTTCAAGTGCTCCTTACCCTATAGATGACTCCTTATTGGTACAAATACCCAATGATGTTTTTTCAAACTTCCCTACTCCAGATTTTTCATTAATTCTTGACTTTAAATTTATAGGAGTAGTTATTGCAATAACTTTAATTTCGAGTATTGAATCTCTATTAAGTATTAAGGCCGTAGATAAGCTAGACCCGTTAAAAAGAAGATCAAATATTAACAAAGATCTTACTGCATTAGGTATTGCATCGATTGTTAGTGGTTTTATAGGAGGACTTAATGTAGTTACTGTAATCGCCCGTAGTTCTGTAAATGTTAATAACGGAGGTACCAACCGATCTTCTAATTTCTTTCACTCTGTGTTCTTAATATTATTTGTAGTTTTATTTCAAGATCAACTTAAAAGAATTCCACTTACAGCACTGGCTGCTATTTTGGTGTATACAGGATATAAGCTGGCTGCTCCAAGAAACTTAAAAATTGTTGCCAAAATTGGTAAAGAACAACTTATTATTTTCTTTGCCACAATTATAGCAACGATAACAACAAACTTAATCACAGGAATCCTTATCGGAATCCTAACAACGATTATTATACATTTTATCCTTAATAAAAGCGTACTCTTTTTTATCAGAAATCTTTTTAAACCTAATGTGCTTATGTTTAAAGAAGGTTTCAACGATACTTATTTTGTTAGTGTAAAGAGTTTTTCAAGCTTTCTTAATTATTCTCGATTAAAAAGAAAATTAGATACAATTCCTGAGAACCAGGATACTATAATAGATTTTTCTCTTTGTGATTTTGTAGATTATACTGTACAGGAGAGTTTATTAGGATATCAGGAAACTTTTAAGAGAAAAGGAGGATCTTTTGAGATTACAGGAC
Organism: Aquimarina sp. EL_43; assembly: GCF_943422735.1. NCBI lineage: Bacteria > Pseudomonadati > Bacteroidota > Flavobacteriia > Flavobacteriales > Flavobacteriaceae > Aquimarina > Aquimarina sp. EL_43. Next base: position 1,645,673 of record NZ_CALSBR010000001.1, read on the forward strand.
TAGATATTCATGGTACTTCTTCAGAACACCCTTTAGCCATAAGAAGTTTGATTCCTTTTTCTAAAAAAATTAAAATAGGAGCAAAATCGAATCTTACCAAAAGACAAAAAGATTTACAAAATATTGCAAATGACTTTTCCTGGCAATATGCCCCTAAAAAAGGTCATGATGTCTCTGGTTTGCATGATTTTGTGTTCTTTAAAACTAAAAAAATCAATTATCTAAATAATTCTATTTATGACTCAAAGTCTATTTTTAGAATTTCTGATACCGAATTTTCTGAAGGTGAGTTTATTGCCCGTACTTTGGTGAGAACCACGATCATGACTATAAAATTAAAAACTGAAGTTCCTAAATTTACTTTAGACAAAGAGGGGTTACTTGAGTTTATATATAAGTTCTCAGGGTTTAAAGATATTTTAATTTCTGGCCATCCCGATTTTTCTAAACGGTTCTTCCTTTTAGGAGAAAAACCAAAAAAAATTAAGTTGTTCTTTACTGATGAATTAGTACTGTTTTTAGAGAGTAATCCATATTATCATATTGAATGTAATGGTAACTCTTTGTTGGTGATGAGAAAAGAACGTTTGGCTAGTATTAAAGAGATCAAAGCTTTATTAGATTACGGAACTCGCTTAGAAAAAGTGATAACAAGTATACAATATGATGAATTATTGTTAAAAAGTCCAAAAATTAAATCTTGATCCCTGCCATTTTTTCTATTTTGCAAAGATTTTTAATTAGTACCGAAATAAGCCATTGGATCAGATATATAGAAAATGTCTTAAAAACATTTTTGACCCCAGAAAATAATTTGTGCTTTAGACGTGTAGATCTAAATAACTTTTGGCGACAATCATATTAATTAAAGACAGAATTAAAAATAAACAAATGAATCTACATCCCATAAAAGCAGGAAATTTTAAACTTGATGGAGGCGCTATGTTTGGAGTGGTTCCAAAAGTTTTATGGAACAAAACCAACCCTGCAGATGAAAAAAACCTAATTGATATTGCAGCAAGATGCTTACTAATTGAAGAGGGTGATAGGTTAATTCTTATTGACTCTGGAATGGGAGATAAACAGTCCGAAAAATTTTTCAGTCATTATTCACTTTGGGGAAATGATAGCTTAGATACCTCTCTAAAAGCAAAAGGATTTCACAGAGATGATGTTACCGATGTTTTTATTACTCATCTTCACTTTGATCATTGTGGTGGTGTAGTGCAATGGAATAAAGCCCGAACAGGATATGAATTAGCTTTTAAAAATGCTCGAATATGGAGCAATGAAGAACATTGGCAATGGGCTACACAGCCTAATGCTCGAGAAAAAGCTTCTTTTTTAAGTGAAAACATCATACCGATACAAGAAAGTGGTCAATTAAATTTTATTTCCAGGTCAGGTACATCGTTCCAAAAAAACACTGAATTAGGTTTTGGCGTACTATTTGTTAATGGACATACTGAAAAACAAATGATTCCGCATATAGAATATAAAGGTAAAACGATTGTGTTTATGGCAGATCTTCTGCCTACAGCCGGTCATGTTCCTTTACCATATGTAATGGGTTATGACACCAGGCCCTTATTAACCTTGGATGAAAAAAAACTGTTTCTTGATAATGCCGCTACTAATGGATGGTATTTATTCCTGCAACATGATGCCCATAATGAAATAATAACAGTACAACACACCCAAAAAGGGGTGCGATTAAAAGAAGTCTTTACTTGTCATGAAATATTTAATTAAAATAAAAGATCAAATGATTCCCTCATCTAATAAAATTATTGCCACCATTGCCTCATCTATGATTTTGGTAAGCTGTGGTGCTCCAACCATTGTTTCTACACCTATAGAGAATATCGATACAATTCCTTTAAAAAATATAGATCTTACCGATGCTCAACTTAAAGGTTGGAATTCGCTTGATTTGGTTTCTGATACGGTTCCCGGGATGAGCGTAAATAAAGCTTATAATACTCTTATTAAAAACAAAAAAGGTAAGACTGTTATTGTTGGTGTTATCGATAGTGGTGTAGATATTGAGCATGAGGATCTGGATGGGGTGATCTGGACAAATCCAAAAGAGATTAAGGGGAATGGAAAAGATGATGATAACAATGGATATATTGATGATATTCACGGCTGGAATTTTTTAGGGGATTCTGAAGACGAAAATCTTGAATATGTGAGAATCATAAAAAAGTTTAAACCAAAATATGCTGGTAAAACTCTTGCTTCTATACCAGAAAATGATCGAGGTGAATACCAAAATTATATTGCAGCCAAAGCAGAATTCGAAAAAGAATATCAGGAAAACTCTGCTCAAAAAGTACAATACGAACAAATACTTCAGCAATCTAAGGTTTCGCACAAAGCAATTACAGATGCACTGGGAAAAGAAGACTATTCTCGAGACGAACTTTTAAAAGTAGAAGCAAAGACTCAAGAGATGCAACAACATGTCGCTTTTCTTGCTCAAATGTTTGGGTTTATGGATCCAGGTGATACGATACCAGACTTTATCAAAAACCTTAAAGAAGGTGTTGATCATTTCACTGATCAGTTAAATTATAATTTAAATCCCGAATTTGATGGTAGAACTGTAGTGGGTGATAACGTAGATGATATCACAGATGTCAAATATGGGAATAATAATGTAATGGGACCAGATCCAAAAAAAGAAGGTATAAAACACGGGACCCACGTTGCTGGTATAATCGCTGCAGAGAGAAATAATGGAAAAGGAATGAATGGTATAGCACAAAATGTAAAAATAATGGCAGTTAGAGCGGTTCCTAATGGAGACGAATACGACAAAGATATTGCACTTGCAATACGATATGTTGTAGATAACGGAGCCAAAGTAATTAACACTAGTTTTGGTAAGTACTACAGTACACATCCAGAATGGGTTAGGGAAGCTATTACCTATGCGGCCTCAAAAGATGTATTGATTGTAAATGCAGCAGGAAATGAAGGAACAGATTTAGATAAAAAAGCAGTATACCCTAATGATCAAACTAATAATGGTTCTGAAATTGCTGATAATTTTATTACCATTGGTGCTTTAAATTATGCTTATGGCTCTAATTTGGTAGCAGATTTCTCTAATTACGGTAAAAACAATGTTGATGCATTTGCTCCTGGAGTTAAAATATGGTCAACAACACCCAATAATTCATACGAATACCTGCAAGGAACCTCTATGGCAGCTCCGGCTGTAGCAGGAGTTGCTGCGTTAATTAGATCGTATTACCCTAATTTAAAAGCTCCTCAGGTAAAAAAGATACTTATGGATAGTGGATTAAGTACTAAGTCCTCTGTAGTTATTGGTGGGGAGCAAACTAATGTAGGAAGCTTTTCTGGGTTATCTAAATCGGGTAAAATGGTTAATTTGTATAATGCCCTTATTATGGCAGATAAATTGTCTAAATAATTCATTTATTATGTTTAAAAAAATTGGTTTTGGCTTTTTAGTTGGTGTTTTTTGCGTTACAGCACAAAACAATACTTCGTATTGGCAACAACAGGTAGATTATACGATGAATGTGGATATGAATGTTGAAAATTTTCAATATGAGGGGACACAAGAACTCATCTATTCTAACAATTCTCCTGATACGTTATATCAAGTATTTTATCACTTATATTTTAATGCATTTCAACCAGGAAGTGAAATGGACATACGTTCTCGCAATCTTCCTGATCCTGACCCCAGAGTTGGAAACAGAATAAGTAAACTTACTCCCGAAGAAATTGGGTATTTAAAGGTTTCTTCCCTAACACAAAATGGAAAACCATTAACATATAAAACTGCAGGGACTGTTTTAGAAGTATCACTAGATAAGCCTATTGCTCCAGGAGAAAAGGTTACTTTTTCTATGAAATTTAACGGTCAGGTACCTGTACAAATACGCCGTTCAGGAAGAAATAACAAAGAGGGTGTTGCATTATCAATGACACAGTGGTATCCAAAAATGGCAGAATATGACTTTGAAGGGTGGCATGCAGACCCTTATATCGCAAGAGAGTTTCACGGAGTATGGGGTGATTTTGATGTAACCATAACTATTGATAAAGATTATATTTTGGGTGGTACTGGATATTTGCAAAACCCGCAAGAAATAGGGCATGGATATGAAGAGCCCGGTACAAAAGTAAGTAGAAAAGGCAAGAAGCTTTCATGGCACTTTAAAGCTCCTAATGTACATGATTTTGCATGGGTTGCAGATCCAGAATATTTGCACGATACTGTAAAGGTGCCTAATGGCCCAACGCTTCATTTTTTGTATAAAAACAAGAAAGAAATTATAGAAAACTGGAAAGATCTACAGCCCAAAACCGTAGAGTTGATGAAGTATTTTAGTGAAAAAATAGGAAAGTACCCATATGATCAATACTCTGTATTACAAGGGGGTGATGGCGGTATGGAATATGCCATGTCGACTCTAATCACAGGAGAAAGAAATTTTGGTAGCCTTGTTGGCGTTACAGCACACGAAATGGCACATTCATGGTTTCAACATATTCTCGCTACTAACGAAGCTAAACACGAGTGGATGGATGAAGGGTTTACCAGCTATATTTCTACTCTGGCGATGAATGATGTAATGAAACAGAATAATCCTAATTCGCTAAGAGGTATGTACCAGGGATATTACCAATTAGCTACTTCTGGTATAGAACAACCACAGACAACTCAAGCAGATCACTATTCGCATAATGCTGCTTATGGAGCTTCTGCGTACACTAAGGGAGCTGTTTTTCTCTCACAATTAGGATATATTATTGGAGAAGATAATCTTGCAAAAACGATTAAAAGATATTTTGATGAATGGAAATTTAAGCACCCTACTCCTAATGATTTTAAAAGGGTAGCAGAAAAAGTGTCTGGAATACAATTAGATTGGTATCTAACAGATTGGACGCAAACAACAAATACAATAGATTACGGAATTAAAGATGTTGTTGAAGATAATAACACTACCAAAGTCACTTTAGAACGTATTGGATTAATGCCAATGCCTATTGATCTTTATGTAGAATATAAAGATAGTACTATAGAGTCATTTTATATTCCTTTAAGAGTGATGCGTAATGAAAAGGAAAACCCAATCCCATCAATGAAAAGAACTATATTGCCTGATTGGCCTTGGACAAACCCAACGTATTCTTTAGATCTTTCTAAACCAAAATCTGAAATAAAATCGATTGGAATCGATATCACAAAAACTATGGCTGATGTAAATCCTAAAAATAATAGTTTTTCAGAATAGTTGTTATTAAGAAGACAAATCACATAGACTAAAGTCTTATTAAAAACCGGTTTTAGTGCCGGTTTTTTTATTGCTTCCATAAAAAATCTATTCACTACATTTAATGCCAATGAAGGCTACTTTTAATAAAAAAGAACGATTAAAAAGCAAAAAAGAAATAGAATTACTTTTTTCTGAAGGAAAATCTATATCCAAATACCCCATTAGATTAGTATATAGAAAATCAAACTTTGATGAGAGTATTAAAATTAGGGCTGGCGTATCGGTTAGCAAACGTAACTTTAAAAAAGCAGTAGATCGTAATTGTATAAAGCGTTTAATGCGTGAAAGTTATAGAAAAAATAAGTATATTGTACCCAACACTACTCATCAATTCACTTTTATGTTTTTATTTTCAGGTAAAGAAATGCCTGAATATTCATTAATAGAATCTAAAATAAAAGGAATATTACAAAAATTTGTCGAACAAGAAATAAAATCAAAATAACAACATCACATGTTTACTTGATTTGCAATATTTAAAGAAAACATCAATGAAGAAGAGAATTATCTACCCCGTAGCTGCCGTGATTATCTTACTATCTACAGTAAGTTTTAAGTCAGATTTTTTTGAAATCGCTAAGCAGATTGAAATTTTCACTACTATGTTCAAAGAATTAAATATGAATTATGTAGATGAAACAAATCCAGCAGAATTAATGGATACGGCAATCAAAGCCATGTTAGATGATTTGGATCCCTATACTAAATATTGGAACGAGCAGGATGTTGAAGCTTCAAAAATACGTAACGCAGGAGAATACACAGGTATTGGATCTTCTGTAAAAACAATAAAAGATAAAATCATCATTATAGAGCCTTATAAAGGGTATCCTGCTGATAAAGCTGGTCTTAAAGCTGGTGATGAGATTATACAAATAGGAGATGTAAAAGTAGCTGATTTTAAAGATGATGCAGGAGAACTCCTTAAAGGAGCCAGCGGAACTAAAGTGAACATTATTTATAAAAGACAGGGAGTAAATAAAACTACAGTATTAACACGAGAAGAAATAGAAGTAGATGCTGTTCCTTTTTATACTTTGCTAAATGATAATACTGGATATATTGTATTATCAAAATTTAATAACAAAGCCTCTAGTGAAACTATTGATGCTTTAAAAGATTTAAAAGCCAAGGGAGCCGATAAAGTAATTTTAGATTTAAGAGGTAACCCTGGCGGTTTATTAAGTGAAGCTATAAACGTTACTAATATTTTTGTGCCAAAAGGAGAGTTAATCACCACTACAAAATCGGTGGTTAAAAAATATAATAAAGAATATTTTACAAAGAGAGAACCTATAGATATCCAGATTCCCTTGGTTGTATTAGTAAACGGAAGAAGTGCATCTGCAAGTGAAATTGTTGCAGGTAGTATTCAGGATCTTGATAGAGGAGTAGTTATTGGTGCCAGAAGTTTTGGTAAAGGATTAGTACAGCGACCAAAAAAACTAACTTATGGTACTCAATTAAAAATTACTATTTCTAGATATTATACCCCAAGCGGAAGATGTATTCAGGCATTAGATTATTGGAATCGTGATAAAAATAATAATGCTGTACGCATCAATGAGCAAGATTTTAAAGCCTTTAAAACCAAAAACGGAAGAACAGTATATGATGGTGGTGGTATACAGCCTGATATTGAATTAGAGACCTCTAAATTCAGTAAAATTACTACCGCTTTATTACGATCTGATGCTATTTTTGAGTATGGAACAAAATATTATTATTCTCATCAATTAAAAAAATCCTCTGATTTTAAATTTACAGATAAAGATTATGAAGATTTTAAAAATTTTGTAAAACAAAGTGAGTTTAATTTTGAGACCGAAACCGAAAAATCATTTAAAAAATCATTAGAAATAGCAAAAAAGGAAAAGTTCGATAAAGATATAATCTCTACTTATAATACTCTTGTTGCTTCTATAAACACTTCTAAACAAGCAGCTTTAGACACCTATAAGACCGAAATTGTTAATTTACTAACAGATGAGATTATTAAACGTTATTTCTATCGCGAAGGATTATATAATTATTATGTAACACATAACCCAGAAGTAGCTAAAAGTCAGGAAATACTAGGTAATAAAAATAAGTACGAAGAGCTTTTAAAATAAAACGAAAGACTCATTAAGATTTAATGAGTCTTTTTTATTCTCTAATCATACCAATATGAGGAATACCATCTTCGAGGTACTCCTCTCCTATTTGCTTAAAACCGTGTGTTTCATAGAATTTTTTTAAATATGTCTGGGCAGATATTTTAATTGCTTTAGTTTTAAAAAATGTTTCTATAGCATTTACACATTCTTTAATTAGTTTGTGACCATATCCATATTGCCTTTCTTTTTTAGGTATGACCACTCTTCCAAAGCTAGTATCCTTAAAATAATCACCTGCATCGAATAATCGTGTATAAGCAACAATTTCTTCATTTTTGTATCCTATTACATGAAGTGCTTTTTGATCTTTATCATCAATATCTTGATAGATACACTCCTGCTCTACTATAAAGACCTCTGCGCGTAAGCGCAAAATTTTATATACTTCTAATGCAGAGAGCTCGTCAAAACGTTTAACTTTAAATTTGATATCCATATTTTTTAATCCTGTACAATAATATCTTTATTATCCTTATTTCCATATTCTGGCTGTAGCGTAACATGGTTGATTTTAAATTCTTTATGAAGTATGTTTTCAATAGTGTTGAGTATTTCTCCAAATTCTGAAACCAAAATATCACTATCAAAATCTACATGCGCTTCTAAATGTGTTTCTTCTTCGTTAAGTTGCCACACATGTATGTGATGTATACTTTTAACTTTTGGTAAAGCATTAATTACTCTTACTATTTTTTTTAACTCAATAGTATCGGGAGTATACAACATTAATACTTTGAATGATTTTTTTAAGAGATCATAACCTACAATAATCAGATAGATTGCAATTACAAAAGTTAACAGGCTATCTACCCAAAATAGTTTATAAAATTTCATTAACAATCCCCCTATCAAAACTGCAAAAGATGCCATTAAGTCTGTTACCAAGTGCAAATATGCCGACCTCATATTCATATTTACCTTACTATCTCTTCTTAAAAGCAAAACGCTTAGTCCATTTCCAAAAATTGCTACTACTGAAAGAATAATTACAACACGTGCACTTATTTCCTGTGGATTTAGTAATCGCTCTATGGCTTCAAACACAAGAATAAATGCTATTATAACTAATGAAATAGCATTTATAAACGCTGCCATGATTTCTGCTCTTTTGAAACCAAAAGTTCTTTTAATAGAAGCTTCTCTTTTTGCTAATCGATTAGCAAAAAAGCTAACTATCAAAGAAAGTACATCACTAAAATTATGTAATGCATCTGATAATAGAGAAAGACTACCAGAAATCAAACCACCAACTACCTGGGCAACTGTAATTCCAATATTTAAGAGAATAGAAAATAATAAATTACGCCCAGTAAGTTTATCATGAGAATATGATTGATTATGAGCGTGAATTTTTACCATAGGCTAAATACACATTGGTATCTTATGTACTCTGTTTAAATGTCTGCCTCCTTCAAATTTTGTTGCTAAGAATGTTTTTACCATTTCAACAGCTTGAGGTAGAGATGTAAATCTTGCAGGAATACATATGATATTAGCATCATTATGAAGTCTGGTTAATTCTGTAATTTCTTTTGTCCAACAAAGTCCAGCCCTAACATTACTGTATTTATTAGCTGTCATAGCAACACCATTTCCGCTTCCACAAACCAAAATCCCAAAACTAACTTTTTCAGTGTTTACATCTTTTGCTACAGGATGTACAAAATCAGGATAATCAACACTATTGTTTTCATTAGTGCCGTAGTTAGTAATTTCAATACCTTCAGATTCTAAATATTCTGCAATTGCAAATTTGTATTCAGTTCCTGCGTGATCATTTCCAATAGCTATTTTCATTTTTTTGTTCGTTTCATTAGTTAAGCAAAGATAATTTAATCTAAAAAAAGTAAACTCCAAAAAACCAATAATTTAACCCAATATTACGGTAATGTTAATAACTCATAACCTTCTGTTAACACTGAGTGTGAATAAACAGTTCTTAAAATTCATAAAGTTTTTTTGGTGGTTTTGATTTTTATTAGAATACAAGTATAGTAGTAAGAAATCAAAATTTTAAACTCTCTTTTTTTGGCTAAGTTTTCAAGTATTAAGTTAATGTTATAAACTACGGTTTTGCCGTAATAATATTAAAAAATTAAGCTGTTGATTAACTATTAACAGTTGTTAATTAAATTTCATTTTTAGAACATTTTCAAGCAATTAGAATAATGATATCCTGTTCATATATTTTTCAAAATTCAGTTTAACTTAAAAAACAAATAAAACTTAAAAAAGTTATACCGCTATCCACACTATATTATAATCATCATTATTAATTTTAAATTTAAAAAAAAGAAAAAGATATATTTAATATATGTTGAAAACTATAAAGAAAATATGAATACTAGATTATACAATTCTAAGATGAGAATTAGTGTTAAGATCACTTATGATCTGAAGTACTTTGTTTTTGTCTTTTTGATGAACTTTTAAATTAATACCTCCCAGTGCGTTTGAGTAGAAAGGAAAAACACCGACCATTGTTTCATTTTCGAAGAAATAAGAAATACCTTCTTGATCTAGAAGTAGTTTAAGTATAGCATACTCAAAAGGATATGTATATGTTTTAATAGTAATAAAATCTTTCATTTCTTAAAATTATTCCTTGATAATCTTATTTCTACAAGATACAAAATAAGCGTAACAATCAAATTGATACTAATTAAAATGAATATCAATTTCTCCTAGATTGATAAATAATTTTTTATAGTAAAAGGTTAATTGATTTGACTGGCTTCACGATCTGTTTTTACAGAACTATTTATTTCTGAGCCTTCTAAAGTATCTTGTTTATGATCTATTGTATTATTAATGTATAGGGTAAACGCATATATGCCCAATAGAAATATGAGTATGAAGAGTAATATGATCTTATGTATTTTTTTGATTTTGTGCATATCGAATTAAATACTAAACGAATAAAATCGAATCCTAGTGTACTAAAATTAAGTAAATTTTAAGAAAAATAGCTGTAATTATTTACTTTTTTTTGATGTAATATCTTGATTTACAGATAATGGATTTTAGAGCTATTTGATGATAATATGATTTAAGTATTAATAAAAGTTTAAAGTTAAAATTATAGATGTTAAAAGATAAGCTGTACTTTTATCATAAATATATAGAATAGACATTAATGAAAAGAAAGAGTAGAAGAAGAAAAAAGAAGTCACCAAAAATAGAAAATATTACCCAGGAAATACTCAAAATATTAAAAGCTGAATCAAATAAAAGTTTTAATTATAAGCAAATTGCATCAAAACTAGGAGTAGATGATGCAAGTAGTAGAAACCAGATTATAAAAAAATTATCTCAGCTCGCTGCTAAAAAACAGATAGAAGAGGTAGATAGAGGGAAATTTAAAATCATACCTAATATTAATACCTATACAGGTATTTTAGAAATCACTTCAAAAGGTACAGGGTATGTAATTGTAAAAGATCTTGAAGATGATATTTTTGTCCCAAATAATAATCTTAATAAAGCACTGAATGGAGATGAGGTAGAAGTTTATGTGTATCGTAGAAAACGAAGAGGAAAGAGTGAAGGAGAGATTTCTAGAATTATTTCTCGTAAAAGGAGTGAGTTTGTTGGTGTAATAGATATTCAAAAAAATTATGCCTTTGTAAATATGCAAGATGGCAAAATGTATACCGATATTTTTATTCCTAAGAATAAAATAGCCGATGCAGAGAACGGAGATAAGGTCTTAGTAAAACTAGAAGACTGGCCAGAAAAAGCAGATTCACCTTTTGGAAAAATAATTAAAGTATTAGGAAAACCAGGAGAACACAATACCGAGATACATGCTATTTTGGCTCAGTATGGTTTGCCCTATGAGTTTCCTGAGGAGGTAGAGAATTATGCTAATACTTTAGATACATCTATTCAGGAATCAGAAATCAAGAGTCGTAGGGATATGAGAAAAATTCTTACGTTTACTATTGATCCTAAAGATGCCAAGGACTTTGATGATGCATTATCATTTCAGGTTTTAGAAAATGGTAATTACGAAATCGGAATTCATATTGCAGATGTATCACATTATGTAAAACCAGGAACAATACTTGATGATGAAGCTTATGAAAGAGCAACATCTGTATATCTGGTAGATAGAGTAGTACCTATGTTACCCGAGGTTTTATCTAATAATGCCTGTTCATTAAGACCAAACGAAGAGAAATATACATTTTCTGCAGTGTTTGAATTAAATAATAAAGCAGAAATTAAAAACCAATGGTTTGGAAGAACAGTAACCTATTCTGATGCAAGATTTGCATATGAAGAAGCACAGCATATTATAGAAACTCGTGATAATGTAATTCCTGCAGAGATCTCACTTACCAGAAAAGAGTATAAGGCTGATCAAAAAATAGCCGATGCAATACTTAAATTAGATGAACTTGCCAAAGTTATGCGAGGTAAACGAATGGGTGAAGGAGCTATTTCTTTTGATAAAGTAGAAGTGAAATTTAGTCTAAACGAAAATAACGAACCCGTAGGAGTGTTTTTTAAGACTTCTAAAGACGCTAATAAACTTATTGAGGAATTTATGTTATTAGCTAATAAAAAGGTCGCAGAATTCATAGGAAAGCAAAATCCTAAAAAAACATTTATTTATCGGGTTCATGATGAACCTAATGACGAAAAATTAGCTGCACTACAAAATATTATTGGAAGATTTGGATATAAATTAGATCTTAGAGATCGAAAGACAACTACCAAATCATTAAATGGATTATTAAAAGATGTTCAAGGTAAAAAAGAACAAAATTTAGTTGATACTTTAGCTATACGTAGTATGAGTAAGGCAGAATATACTACTCATAATATTGGTCATTATGGATTAGCATTTGATTATTATTCACATTTTACTTCGCCAATACGAAGATATCCAGATGTTATGGCACACCGTTTGTTACAGCATTATTTAGATAAAGGAAAATCTGTTGCAGAAGATGAATATGAAGAAAAATGTAATCATAGTAGCAGTATGGAAAATCTAGCTGCCAGTGCAGAACGTGATTCTATAAAGTTTATGCAGATAAAATTTATGAAAGATCACGAAGATGAACAGTTTTTGGGAGTTATCTCTGGAGTTACCGAGTGGGGAATTTATGTAGAAATAATTAATAATAAATGCGAAGGTATGATTCGTCTACGAGACATGAGTGATGATCACTATGTTTTTGATCAAGATGAATATGCCATTATAGGAGAACAAACCAAAAAAGTATACCAATTAGGAGATGAGGTATATGTAAAAGTAAAAAATGCTGATCTGATAAAACGACACTTAGATTTTACCTTGTTAGGAAACAAGGAAGAAATAGAATAATCAAAAAATTAGTGTCGTTTATTTTTTGTAAGATCAGAGTTGAAATATAAATCTTAAAAACAGGGCGATGAAAAAATTGATATTTCTTTTTATGTTTTTATGGGTTGCATTAGGGCAAGCTCAAGAAGACGTTAAAACTAAAAATCTAGATTATTTTACAGAAGTAAAAGTTTTTGATAAAATAAAAGTAACTCTTGTTAAAAGTGATAAACATAAAGTTATAATCACTGGTTATAAAAGATACGACGTAGAAATTATTCAAGAAGGTCTTATTTTAAAAATTAGAATGTCTTTGGATAATCTGTGGGATAAAAGTAATACCGAAGTTTTAGTTCATTATGAAGAGCTTAGAAAAATTGATGCTAATGAAGGATCAACAGTAGAAGTAAAAGATGTTCTTAACAGAAATAAACTGGATCTTAGAGCTCAGGAAGGAGCAGTTATACAAGCAAAAGCTGAAACAGAAACATTATTTATTAAAGCAGTCACAGGCGGAGAAGTACATTTAGAAGGTATAGCTAAAGAACAGGAAGTCGTTATTAATTCTGGAGGAAAGTATTTTGGTAGTGAACTTGAAACAAAAAGAACACAAGTAAAAATTAGTGCTGGCGGAGTAGCAGAAGTAAATGCTAAAGATTATATCAAAGCAAATACTAATGCAGGAGGGAGTATAAGGATTTATGGAGATCCGAAACAAAAGGATACTAAAAAATTTTTAGGCGGAAAAATTGTTGAAGTTAACTAAGTAGTTTTTAACTTTGTAATAAATACGCTTAGACCCTATGCTTCAAGATGCTCAAGCAGCTATACCATTAGGTTTTTTATTAGCCTTTCTAATTGGACCCGTTTTTTTTGTACTTCTGGAAACAGCGGCTATTAAAGGGTTTAGAGCAGCTTTAGCTGTAGATTTAGGAGTTATCTTTGCAGATATAGTATTTATTCTTATCGCTTATTTTAGTACCAATCAGATTTTAGAAAAAATAAAAGATGATCCTGCCTTATTTATATTTGGAGGGATGTTATTATCTACTTATGGTGTAATTTCTTTTATTCAGGAAAGAAAAAACTATAATAAACTTAGAGATACTACGGTAGAAATTATCAATAAGCATAACTACTTTATGTTATTTATAAAAGGTTTTTTGCTCAATTTTATAAATATTGGAGTATTGGGATTTTGGTTAAGTGTTATTATTGTTATAGGACCACAGTTAGATATGAATACCAATAGAATTCTACGTTTTTTTACAATAGTTTTAGGTACATATCTTTTTATTGATTTCTTTAAAATGTTGCTAGCAAAGAGATTGAAGAGAAAATTAACTCCAAAAAGAACCTATATTATCAAAAGGGTCATTAGTATTATTATGATTGTATTTGGTGTATTTCTTATTTTAAAAGGTGTTTTACCAGATACAATGGAGAAACGAATTCAGGACGAAATTGAAAAAATAACACCAGAATCCAGATTTAAATAAAAAATCCTGCACGTAAGTACAGGATTTTTGAGGTGTCGAGCGGATTCGAACCGCTGTAGATGGTGTTGCAGACCACTGCCTAGCCACTCGGCCACGACACCCAATTTTTGGTTGGAAGGCAAATGTAAAAAAATTTATGATTACTTCTTAAATGATTTTACAATAAAACGCTTTTCATACAATTTTAACACTATAGTTATCGGTTTTTGCTTCTTGTGATAGTAACCATTTCTACATTTCCACCAATAGGTGGGTTAATTTTAGAAACATCTACAACAACTTTATCAACCAATGGTAATTCATCTAATATACGAACTAAAATTCGCTCTGCGGCATGTTCTAATAATTTAGAACGAATAGCCATCTCTTCTTTTACAATATGATTAAGATGAACATAATCTACAGTTTCTGCTAAACGATCAGATATTGCAGATTTTGATAAATCGGCCTTAATCTTTAGATCTACTCTGTAATCCGATCCTATTTTTTTCTCTTCGACAAGGCATCCATGATAAGCATAAACCTTGATATTTTTTAACTTTATTAGTCCCACGGGGTTTTTAAGCAAATGTAAAAAGAATCTTTATGATTTGAGTAGGGAGAATACCCCTTTTCTAATGAATTTTGATATTAATAAAATAATTGCATTAAAGATTTTTATACAATAGCAAGGCAGGATTAGAATTTGTAGTTTTGTGTTTTATTAGATTACAGATGTCAGAAGAAAAAAAACCGCTTAATTTTATAGAGCATATTGTAGAGGAGGACCTTACAACCGGAATGAGTAAAGAAAATTTACGTTTTCGTTTCCCTCCAGAACCCAATGGGTATTTGCATATAGGACATACCAAAGCAATAGGTATTAGTTTTGGTCTTGGTCTTAAGTATAATGCACCGGTAAACCTACGTTTTGATGATACTAATCCTGCCAAAGAAGAACAGGAATATGTAGATGCAATTAAAGAAGATATAACATGGTTAGGATATCAATGGGATAAAGAATGTTATTCGTCTGACTATTTTCAGCAGTTATACGATTGGACTGTTGAACTTATTAAAGATGGTAAAGCCTATGTAGATTCTCAATCTGCAGAAACTATTGCTTCTCAAAAAGGAACTACCACAGAACCTGGAACCAATAGTCCATACAGAGATCGTTCTGTTGAAGAAAATTTAGAGCTTTTTCAGAAAATGAAAGAAGGTAAGTTTGATGAAGGCGATCATGTAGTGAGAGCAAAGATCGATATGGCAGACCCAAATATGCTAATGCGAGATCCTTTGATGTATAGAATATTAAAAAAATCACATCATAGAACCGGTGATGATTGGTGTATTTATCCAATGTATGACTGGACACATGGCGAAAGTGATTATATAGAAAACATCTCACATTCTTTATGTTCCTTAGAATTTAAACCACATAGAAAATTGTATGACTGGTTCCTTGATCAAGTATATAGTACCAATATACGTCCAAAACAAAGAGAGTTTGCAAGACTTAATTTAAGTTATACGATCATGAGTAAGCGTAAATTACTCAAGCTAGTGGAAGAAGGAGTAGTATCTGGATGGGATGACCCCAGGATGCCTACAATCTCGGCATTAAGAAGACGTGGATATACTCCGGCATCAATACGAAAGTTTGTCGAAACTGTTGGTGTTGCAAAACGTGAAAATGTAATTGATGTATCATTATTAGAGTTCTGTGTACGAGAAGATCTTAATAAAACAGCACCAAGAGTAATGGCAGTTTTGGACCCTGTTAAGCTTGTTATTACCAATTACCCAAAAGGAGAAGAAGAGTGGTTAGAAGCAGAAAACAATCCAGAAGATGAAGCTGCGGGTTCTAGAAAAATACCATTTTCTGGCGAATTATATATTGAAAGAGAAGATTTTAAAGAAGAGGCAGGTAGAAAGTTTTTCAGGTTGACTTTAGGAAAAGAGGTACGCCTTAAAAATGCATATATCATCAAAGGAGAACGGGTGATAAAAGATGCCGAAGGAAATATTACAGAAATCCAATGTGCATATGATCCAAAGAGCAAGTCGGGAAGTGGTACCGAAGAATCAAAACGTAATGTAAAAGGTACGTTACATTGGGTATCAATAAGTCATGCTATTCCTTCAGAAGTTAGGATTTATGATCGATTATTTAATGATGAAGCTCCAGATAGTCATAAAGACAAAGATTTTGTTGAGTTTTTAAACCCAGATTCTTTAAAAATAATAACAGGTTATGTAGAACCTAGTCTAAAGGATGTTAAACTATTAGACCAGTTTCAGTTTCAAAGATTGGGGTATTTTAATGTGGATATTGATAGTGCCCCTGGTGCTTTGGTATTTAACAAAACAGTTGGTTTACGAGATACGTGGGCAAAGGTAAAACCAGTTCCTACAAATCAAGATATTAAAAAACAACCTCAGAATCAGCAAAAAGCGATACTTCCAATCGAAGAAATAAAAAGAGCAGGGAAGAAGTATACAAATGTACCAGATATTAAAAGAGAAGGGCTTAAAATCAAAATTATAGAAGCTGCCAAAACTGTAGAAATAGAAGAGCTTGTACCTCTTTATGAAACAGCTGTAAAAAAAGCAGGAACTCGTATTGCTACTATGATTGCCTTGAGCGAAATCCTTAAAAATAAAGGAATTCAACCTGATCAGTTAGCAAAAGATTTTATTACCAAAGCTCTTGAGGATAAGAATGAGTTATTGCAATTAGAAGCCCAAAAAGTGGCTTCTGACTATGATATATAAAGGAAAAACTTGTAGATACAGAAAATGTTTTGTGTCTATAAGTTTTTTAATTTTTAATTATCTGCAATGTGCTCATCTAAAGGAATTTCGATATCTGTTTTAAAATTTGGGAAGAGCTTTTTGGTTTGCGGATCATCAAGAAGCTTATTAGATTCTACAAAATACCATTGAGATTTTTTCTTGTTATAAAAACCAAATAATGAACTTTTTAAGGTAATTAATCTACCATTAAAGTCCATTTTCACTGTGTTTTTAACTAAACAATGATATTCTCTGTTTTCTTTTTTTATCTCTGTTACTTCATCTACTTCAGAACTAAGGATTTTTATTTTTTGAGCATCCATGGTTCTGTAAATTTCATCCATAGTATCCATTAGTTGTTTTTCCCCATACGCTTTGTAAACTTCTGGATGAGTATATTTGAGTATGGTACTTAAATTTCTATCCATTGATGCTTTAGAAGTTGCTTTTGCATCTCGTAATGCAAATTCTTTTAGTGTAGTCATGTTTTGACAAAAAACACTTCCGGAAATAAGAAGGAAAATAAATAAGTAATTTTTCATGGGGGAAAATTTTTTATAAAGATAATAATTTTTTGTGGTATAAGTAATTTTTATAGTTTTTAAGAAATCATTAATTTTTCTTATCAAAAATAGCTTAATATAAAATGATATAAGAGGAGAAAAAAAAAAGGTAATATAATATTATCACTTTTATGTGTTGGTTGTATAAAAACGCGTTATTTTAAGTTTTTTAGAAAAATAGCAATAATTTTAAATCATTGTAGAAAAAAACAAACCCGATCATAAAATTTGATCGGGTTTGGGAATTAAAATTATATTCTTATTACTTGTTGTCTGGTTTTTTGCCAAGGCCTTTTTTAGCATTTTGTTTTTTCATTTCTTCTCCTATTTGATTTGAAGCTGTAAATGATGCAATCATATTATTTAACATATCACTTCCCGCTTGTGGAGAATTAGGTAGTAAAATTAAATTACTATTGGTTTCCTCTCCAATAGATTGTAAAGTATCATAATGTTGTGTTACTACAATTAATGCAGAAGCTTCCTGAGAATTAATACCTACATTATTTAAAACATCAACACTCTCTTCTAGACCTCTGGCAATTTCTCTACGTTGATCTGCAATACC
Organism: Aquimarina sp. EL_43; assembly: GCF_943422735.1. Lineage (NCBI taxonomy): Bacteria > Pseudomonadati > Bacteroidota > Flavobacteriia > Flavobacteriales > Flavobacteriaceae > Aquimarina > Aquimarina sp. EL_43. Next base: position 1,663,881 of record NZ_CALSBR010000001.1, read on the forward strand.
TTGCCCCTGTAATCTTTTACTTTCAGCTTCGGCACGCGCTTTTGCAACAATTTTAATTCTTTCAGCTTCAGCTTCATATTCTGCGGCAACTTTTTCACGTTCGGCAGCATTAATCCTGTTCATCGCTTCTTTAACTTGCATATCCGGATCAATATCGGTTACCAGCGTTTTAATGATATCGTATCCATAATTTACCATTGCCTCATTAAGTTCTTGTTTTACTGCTATAGCAATATCATCTTTACGTTCAAAAACATCGTCTAGTTTCATTTTTGGTACTTCGGCACGAACCACATCAAAAACATAAGATGTAATTTGATCATGTGGATTTTCTAATTTATAAAAAGCATCATATACTTTTTCTTTAATTACCTGAAATTGAACAGAGATTTTAAGACGTACAAATACATCATCTTTTGTTTTGGTTTCAACAAGAACATCAAGCTGTTGGATTTTTAGATTGATTCGCCCAGCGATTCTATCAAAAATCGGAATTTTAAAATGTAATCCTGAGTTTCTTATACTTAAAAACTTACCAAATCGCTCAACCACTGCAGAGGTTTGTTGTTTTACAGTAAATATCCCTGAAAACAGAATGATAAATCCGAGAATTACTATTGGAATTAAATATAGCCCCATTGTTTTATATATTAAGAGTTAAAAGTTTTTCTGAAAATCAATGTACTAATAAATTGTAAATGATTGATTGTTATTTTGAAATTGTTATCATAGCGATATATGTATTTGCTAAAAAAGAAATATCTACAACTTCCCAGCCTTCTTTAGAGAACTTATTCATAGCGTTTTCTACCTTTTCTCTAAGTTTTTCTGAAGACCAATTTTCTGATATACGTATAACTTTATATTGTTTCCCCATAGTTGAATAGTTTTAGTGTAGTTACTATATCAGTATAGTAATTTTGATATATGTTACATTTTCGGAGAAAAGAATTATAGATAAGTAAACCGTCACTTTTTTGGGCATAATCATCACAATCTTTTTTTAGAATACTAATTTGTTTTATGATTCTGGTATGTTAGCACCCTTTAATTTAAAAAGGTAAAATAATGAAAAAAATAAAAAAATTATTACTTGTAGTATTAATAACAACTCTTATTTCTTCTTGTAACAGTAAGCTTTCGTTCGATGCAAAAGGATTTAAAGGAGTAGAGGAGAACTTAAAAAATAAATTTGGAGATGATGCTTTTTATACCGAATTATCAATTACATATGTTAAGCAAGTAGGAACAATAATTACTACAACAGTAACTAAAGATCCGTCATCATTAAAAATGGGGAGTTGGAATTTTAGTAACAGCTCATGGTCGCAAACAGCAGATGTTACTCTCGAATTATCTGGCGGTAAGGCTCAAGATTTTATGTTTAATTTAAATGAAGAAGTAGACTTAAGTAAACTGGGAGAACTTATAGAAAGTTCTATAAAAAAACTTAAAGAAGAGAAAGATATTAGTGCAGCTGTTTTAAGTATTGCTTCTATCATGGCACCTGATGATGGAGACAACTCAAAGATGAATTATTTTATTCAATTAAAACCAGAAAATGGAGGAACTGATTTTACTTTCGTTTATAATTTGGATGGAACATTAGAAAAGTTCGATTATTAAAAGTAACTGGTAATATATACAGGTCACTACTTCATATCAATAGTGACCTGTATTTTTTCTAGTTTTTCTCAATGGCGTTTTCTATTCTTTTTATGGTTTCTTTTTTACCAATCATAGATGCAATTTGAAATAAATCGGGCCCTTGAAGTGAGCCTACTAAAGCTATACGAAGTGGCATCATGATTTTACCAAAACCAATTTCTTTTCCTGTAATCCACCCTTTTACAATGGTTGAAACATTATCTTCCGAGAAATCCGAAATGTCATTTAATATTCTTGTTAACTCGTGCATTAAACCTGGCGTATCTTGTTTCCAGGCTTTTTTAATGGCTTTTTCGTCATATTCACTGGGTGATAAAAAATAAAAATGACTAAGGTCCCAAAAATCTTTGGTGAATGTAGCCCGTTCTTTTATTGTATCTATAATAACATTAAGATCTAAGGTTGTAGAAATGTTTTTTTTAGATAAAATGCCTTCAAATTGTTGAGACAATATAGTACTATCGATTTTTTGTAACTGTTGTTGTTGAAACCATTTGGTTTTTTCTGGATCGAATTTGGCACCTGCTTTATTAACGCGTTTTAAGTCAAATTCTTTAATTAACTCCTGTAAAGAAAATAATTCTTGTTCTGTACCTGGATTCCACCCTAAAAAGGCAAGCATATTAACAACAGCTTCGGGTAAGTAACCATCTTCACGATATCCAGAAGAGATACTTTGACTTTTTGGATCTACCCATTGCAACGGGAATACCGGAAATCCCATTTTATCACCATCTCTTTTGCTTAGTTTCCCTTTACCTACAGGTTTAAGAATGAGAGGTAAATGTGCAAAACTTGGAGCTTCCCAATTAAATGAACGATACAAAAGAACATGAAGAGCTAGGGATGGTAACCATTCTTCTCCTCGAATCACATGTGTAATTTTCATTAAGTGATCATCTACAATATTGGCAAGATGATATGTAGGCATCCCATCACTTTTAAATAAGATTTTATCATCTAGAATATTAGTGTCTATACTTATGTCTCCACGAATTTCATCTGTAAATTTTAAAATCTCATCTTTAGGAGATTTAAACCTAATAACGTAAGGTTCTCCAGAGTTAATTTTTGCAGATACTTCATCTTCAGATAAGGATAAAGAATTAGTAAGTTTTTCTCTATTATGCCAATTATAAATAAATGTCTTACCATTAGCTTCGTGATCTTTTCTATGACTATCAAGAGCTTCTGTAGTATCAAAAGCAAAATATGCGTGGCCATCTTTTATTAATTGATCTGCATATTGCTTGTATAAATGTTTACGTTCACTTTGTCTATATGGACCAAATCCTCCATCTTTTCCCGGTCCTTCATCGAATGGAATACTACACCAATCGAGCGCTTCTTTAATATAATCTTCAGCTCCAGGAACGTATCTGTTTTGATCGGTGTCTTCTATTCTAAGAACAAAGGTTCCATTATGTTGCTTGGCGAAGAGATAATTAAATAATGCAGTTCTCACACCCCCTATATGTAAGGGTCCGGTAGGACTTGGTGCAAATCGTACCCTAATGTCTTTTGTCATGATTGTGTTTTTTAAACTTTAAAAAGTCTTACAAATAAATAGCAAAGATACAATCTTAAATATGCTATGGAAATGATTTTTCGGGATAAGCGATGAAATTCTTATTACCTTTTTAAATACTTTTCATTTCACGTGGAACGCGTTTATTCATAATCAAAAACCATAGGGGAGGGAGTAATGATAATACCATAGATGTAGGATAACCAAAAGGTAATTGAGGGCTTTTATCATGATGGTCTAAAATTTGATATTTTTTTGATGCTCTGTGATGATGATCACTATGTCGTGTTAGTTCATACAACATAATTCTTCCCAAAGTATGATTCGAATTCCATGAATGAATTTCTCTTACACGTTCATAGCGACCAGAGCTAGTTTTTCTTCTTACTAAACCATAATGCTCGATATAGTTAATAGTTTCAGGTAATAAGAAGCCTGTAACTCCACTTAAAAATGCAACTAGCAATCCTAAAAAACCAAAGAAATATGTAAGTATTGTTAGATATAAAAGAGTAATAACAAAATAGCAAAGCATATCATTTTTTACAGAGAGGAAAGCTTGATTATTTTGTTTTAGCAATTTGAATTGTATTTTCCAGGCATTTATGTATTGCCGTATAGTAGAAGTTATCCAGAAAAAGTAGACGGGTTGATTATATCTAGCTGTGGCGGGATCTTCTTTAGTAGCCACGTTTAAGTGATGACCAAAATTATGCTCTATATAAAAATGCATATACAGGGATGGGAGAAGAAGAGCTTTGCCAATATATCTTTCTTTTGTATACCGATGACCTAATTCGTGTCCGACATTTATTCCATTTGATCCCAAAACAATACCTAATGAAATAATGATACCTATAATTTCATAAGTATCTAGATTAGATGTAGTACTGGTAAAAACTCCAAGGAGTAAAATACCATAAACGATAGGCAAGTTGATATAAAGCATCCAGTCGAATATCTTTTTTTTGGATTGTAATATTTTGTGTTTATCGTCTAAGTTTTTAGTTGATGAATTTGTAAATAATTCTAGTATAGGAATCAATCCAAAGGCGTATATAGGTGTTAGATAGGTATAAATTCCTTGTAACCAAATACCAATAATTGCCATAAAAGGTATTGTGTATGCACAAATATATTTAAGATCTTTCATAACAACTTATATTCTAGACGATTGAATTATCATAAATATAACAATTCTATTAAAAATAAAATTGTAGATTTAGTGGTTAATGAAAAAGGAAGGTATAAAATATGGATAATTTTCAGTTCATAAAAAGCAAGTTAGAGCAGTTTACAAGAAAATATTATGTCAATGAACTTATAAAAGGTATTATTCTTTTTTTCGCTATTGGTGTTCTATATTTTTTAATAACACTGCTTGTTGAGAATTTTTTGTGGCTTAGTACACTAGGAAGAACTATATTGTTTTGGTTATTTATTGCAGTAGAGTTTGGTCTGTTTGTTAAGTTTATACTAGTACCAATTGCTAAACTATTTAAGCTTACAAGAGGAATTGATTATGAAAAAGCATCTGGTATAATTGGAAATCATTTCCCCGAAGTAAGTGATAGACTTTTAAATCTGTTACAATTAAGTGAAAACGAAAATTCATCTGCTTTGTTGCTAGCAAGTATAGAACAGAAGTCAAATGAACTAAAGCCGATCCCTTTTAAGCTAGCTATTAACTTACAAAAGAATGCTAAATATCTTAAATATGCGGCGATTCCTGTAGCTATATTCCTACTATTATTTCTTTTTAATAAAACAGGTTGGATTTCTGATAGTTATAAAAGAGTAGTAAATTATGAAGTTGCTTACGAGCCACCTGCACCTTTTCAATTTTTTATAGTTAATAAAAATTTAAACGCTTTTGAAAATAAGGATTTTGTTCTTAAGGTAAAAACAGCTGGTGATATAGTTCCTGATAATGCTACAATTACATATAATGATGAAATTTATTTTTTAAAAAATGTAGGCTTGGGTGAGTTTGAATATAGGTTTATTCAACCAAAAGAATCTTTAGAATTTGTTATAAGTGCGAACGAAGTAAATTCGATACCATATCGTTTATCAGTGGTTCCGATTCCAGCTTTACTTAATTTTGAAATGAAATTGGACTATCCGAGTTATACTAAGAAAGTAGATGAAATTCTAAAAAGTTCTGGTAATGCAACTATTCCAGAAGGAACAAAAGTTAATTGGGTTGTTTACACAAGAAACACAGATAAAGTTGAATTAAAAACTAAGGATTCTGTTATTCCTTTGGCAAAAAATGGAACAGATTTTTCTTATCAGAAACAGGTGTATTCTAATTTGGATTACCAAATCACTACGTCTAACCAGAATGTAAAAGATTATGATAATTTGGCGTTTAATCTTAATGTGATTAAAGATCAATATCCAGAGTTGAATTTAAAATCTGAAAAAGATTCTGTAGATAATCAAACCATTTATTTCTTCGGTAGAATAAGTGATGACTATGGATTAAATAAACTGCGATTGGTATATTACGACCAGGATAATGCATCCGATATTAAGATTAAAAATATAGCAATTAATAAAGCTATTTTTGATGAATTTATTTATGCTTTTCCGGCTGGAATTGATTTAATAGAAGGGCATAATTATGAGTTTTATTTTGAGGTTTTTGATAACGATGTAATTCATAATTATAAGAGTACAAAAAGCCAGGTGTTCAATTTTAGACAGCTGACAAAAGAAGAGAGAGAAGATGATTTATTAAAAAAACAGAATGAAACAATTTCTGGATTGAATAAGTCATTAGACAAGTTTAAGGAGCAGGAACAGGAATTAAAAAGTTTGAGTAAAACGCAAAAAGAGAAAAAGAATTTAGATTTTAATGACAAGAAAAAACTTGAGAATTTTTTGAAAAGACAAAAAGAGCAGGAGAAAATGATGCAGGATTTTTCTAAAAAATTAAAAGATAATCTTGATCAGTTAGAGAATAAAGAAAAAGAAGAACCTTTTAAAGATGCATTAAAAGAAAGGCTAGAAAGAAACGAGGAAAAACTAAAAAAGAACGAAAAACTGCTGGAAGAAATTGAACGTTTAGCAGATAAAATTAAAAAGGAAGAACTAACAAAAAAACTAGAAGAGCTAGGTAAAGAAAATAAAAGCTTGAAGAAAAACCTGGAACAATTATTAGAATTAACCAAACGGTATTATGTAATAGAAAAACACGAAAAATTGGTTAAAGAGTTAGAAGATTTATCCAAAAGACAAGAAGAATTGTCTGAGAAAAAAGAAGAGGAAAACACAAAAGAAAAACAGGATGAATTGAATAAAGAGTTTGAAAATTTCCAAAAGGAAATGGGAAAACTTAGGAAGGAAAATGAGGATTTAAAAAAGCCAATGAGCCTGGATCAGAAAAAGGATGATGAAAATGAAATAAAAAAAGAACAACAAAAGGCAAGTGAAAATCTTGAAAAAGAAAATAAATCAGATGCTAAGAAGAACCAGAAAAGTGCTGCTCAGAAAATGAAACAGATGAGCAATGGTATGATGATGCAAATGCAAATGGCGGGAGGAGAACAGCAGCAAGAAGATATGGAGATGTTAAGACAGATTTTAGACAATCTGGTTGATTTTTCTATTGGACAAGAAGGTTTAATGAAGAAGTTTAGGGGTATAGATATTAATAACCCAAGCTATTCTTCCAAGCTAAGAAAACAAAGTATATTAAGAGAGAATTTTATACACATAGATGATAGTCTTTATGCTTTAGCGTTACGTACTCCACAGATAACTGAAGTGGTAACACAAAAATTAACTGATATAGAATTTAATATAGATAAATCATTAGAGAGGTTGGCAGAAAACCAGGTTGTTCAGGGTTCGGCTAATCAACAGTATACCGTTACTGGCTCGAATGATTTAGCATATTTACTAAGCAGAACTTTGGATCAGATGCAAAACAGCATGTCAGCATCAGGAAGCAAAGGTAAAAGTGGCTCTAACGAATTTCAATTACCAGACATTATAAAAAAACAAGAAGAATTAAACAAGAAGATGGAAGAGGGGGCAGAAAAAGGAAAGAAGAAAGGCGATAAGGAAGGAGAACAAAAAGGAGGTAAAAAAGGAGAAAAACAAGGTAAAGAAAATAAAGGTAGTGGTAAACAAGGAAATGAAAAGGGAGGGAAAGAAGGCAATAAAAAGGATGGTAATGATAAAAATGGAGAGGGAGAATCGCAGATGCAGAAAGAAGATATGAATGGTGAATTATATGAAATATATAAACAACAGCAACAGCTTAGAAATGCTTTACAGGATAAGATAAGAAAAGAAGGAAAAGGCAATAAGATAGGAAGTAGTTTGTTGCGTAAAATGGAAGAGGTTGAGCAGGAACTGTTGGAAAAAGGATTTAATGAAAGAACATTGTCAAAAATGCTTAATTTAAAACATGAGTTATTGAAACTAGAAGATGCTACTTTAGAACAAGGTGAAGAAGAAAAAAGAGAAAGCAAAACAAATCAAGTACAGTTTGGCAATCAAAACTCACAGCAATTAGAGAAGGCAAAACAATATTTTAATACTACTGAAATATTAAACAGACAAGTATTACCTTTGCGACAAAATTATAAACAAAAGGTACAAGAGTATTTCAAGAAAGATAATGATTAATTTTTTTTACGAGACAAATATAGAGCTACCAAATGAGACTGCATTATCTTCTTGGATTAGTGCTGTTATTTCGTCAGAGAACAAGATAGAAGGAGAGATAAATTTTATCTTATGTGATGATGAGTATCTACTTAAAATTAATCAAGATTTTTTGAATCATGATACATTCACTGATATTATAAGTTTTGATAACACAATGGGTAATCAATTGAATGGTGATATATTTATTTCTGAAGAAAGAGTAGTAGAGAATGCAAAGGAATTTATGGTTTCTGTTGAGGAAGAAATGAGAAGGGTTTTGATACATGGTATATTGCATTTTTGCGGTTATAAGGATAAGCTGGAAAAAGAGAAAAAGCTTATGAGACAAAAGGAAAACGAAAAACTACTAATGTTCCACGTGGAACATTAGTGTAGAATAAGTGGTAATAAAGCAACAGTTGTTCCACGTGGAACAACTGTTTTTTTGAATAATAAAATGGTGTTCCACGTGGAACAATTGAATAGAAATTATGTTTGATAAGGAGTATGATGTTATTGTGGTGGGTGCAGGTCATGCCGGAAGTGAGGCGGCAGCGTCAGCTGCCAATTTAGGATGTAGCACTTTGCTTATTACAATGAATTTGCAAAACATTGCGCAAATGAGTTGTAATCCTGCTATGGGAGGAATTGCAAAAGGGCAAATCGTAAGAGAGATAGATGCACTTGGTGGATACAGTGGAATCGTGAGTGATCGTACTGCGATACAGTTTAAAATGTTGAACAAGTCAAAAGGACCTGCAATGTGGAGTCCAAGAGTTCAAAGTGACAGAATGCGTTTTGCAGAAGAGTGGAGATTGTTGTTAGAACAAACCCCTAATTTGGATTTTTATCAGGAGATGGTGAGCGGGCTTTTAGTCGAGGATGGAAAAATAAAAGGAGTTCAAACTTCTTTAGGATTAGAAATAAAGGCGAAGACTGTTGTGCTAACAAATGGAACATTTTTGAATGGATTAATTCATATTGGAGAAAAACAATTTGGTGGTGGTAGAGCTGGTGAAAAAGCAGCAACTGGTATAACAGAACAGTTGATTAATTTTGGTTTTGATGCCGGTAGAATGAAAACAGGAACTCCTCCAAGAGTAGATGGAAGATCTTTGGATTATTCTAAAATGATTGAGCAACCGGGAGATGATAATCCTGAAAAATTTAGCTATACAAATTTAACGACACCACTTACTAAACAAAGATCATGTCATATGACTTATACTTCTTTAGAGGTACATGATCTATTACGAGAAGGTTTTGATCGATCCCCAATGTTTAATGGTAGAATTAAAAGTATTGGACCTAGATATTGCCCGTCTATAGAAGATAAGATTAATAGATTTGCTGATAAAGAAAGACATCAATTGTTTGTTGAACCTGAAGGATGGAATACCGTAGAGGTTTATGTAAATGGATTCTCTACATCGTTGCCAGAAGATGTTCAATTTAAAGCCTTGAAGTCTGTGGTAGGTTTTGAAAATGTGAAATTTTTTAGACCAGGATATGCTATAGAATATGATTACTTTCCTCCAACTCAATTAACGCATACTTTAGAAACAAAATTGATTTCAGGATTATTTTTTGCTGGACAAATTAATGGAACAACAGGATATGAAGAAGCAGCATCTCAAGGATTAATGGCAGGAATAAATGCAGCTCTAAAAGTAAAGGAAAAAGAATCTTTTATTCTTAAAAGAAACGAAGCATATATAGGCGTTTTAATAGACGATCTTATAACGAAAGGAACAGAAGAGCCTTACAGAATGTTTACTTCACGTGCAGAGTATAGAACCTTATTAAGGCAAGATAATGCAGATTTTAGACTTACACCAAAATCTCATGAGATTGGGTTAGCTTCAGATGATCGAATGAGAAGAATGGAAGAGAAGGAAAAAAAGGCAAGTGCTTTTGTTCAGTTTTTTAAAGACACAAGTGTTTCTCCAGAAGAAGCAAATCCTGTTTTAGAAGAAAAGAAAACATCACCGATTAACCAGAGCGGAAAAATGTTTAAATTATTTTCTCGACCTCAGATTACTTTGGATGATATAAGACACTTTAAAAAAGTTTCTACTTATATAGAGGAGAATAATTTGGATAAAGAAGTTTTAGAGCAAACAGAGATCCAGGTTAAATATTCTGGCTATATCGAAAAAGAAAAAAACAATGCAGATAAATTAAACCGACTTGAGGATGTAAAAATTCCTAAGAATTTTGATTACACAAAATTGAAATCATTATCTTTTGAAGCAAGAGAGAAAATGTCTAAAATTAAACCGGCAACCGTTTCTCAAGCATCGCGAATTAGTGGAGTATCGCCAAGTGATATTTCTGTGCTTTTAGTTTATATGGGTAGGTAATGGATAGTGTGTTTTGTAAACAAGAAAAACCTTTAAAAGTAAGAATTCTTTCTGTTGTATTTTTGATGGTTTCTGTGTCATTTCTTTTTTATACAGAAGAGTCAATTTTATCTAGATTGCTCTTTTTACTTTCGTCTTTAATTATATTTGGATATTCTGTTTCTTATAAAATTAGTGGAGACTTTGATAATCAAAAACTTTTTTCGGTTTTCGGTTTTCCTGTTTTTAAAATAAAGCTCAATTTAGAATATCCAGATTACATTTCGGTTTTTTCAACTTCTTTTAGTTTAGATAACGAGTGGGGTGCTGTTAGTGCAATTGGAACAAAAGAAAGATCTCCTAAAATTGTAGTACGTTTTTTTACCGGAAATAAGAATTTTACACTTTATAAAACAGAAAAGTATGATAAAGCTTCCGAAAAGGCTAATGAGTTAAGTGAGCTTTTGGGAGTAGAAATTTATGACAGATCTAAAGAATAGTTCCACGTGGAACATTTTTTGTTAGAAGATGTTTATGAGTTTTTCTAATTTCAAAACACAAGAAATTTGTTGATGAAAAATACTTTTATATTATTTTTTACTTTATTCTCGTTTTATTCGTGTATCACAACACACAAAGTAAGACAGATTGATAATTTTAGAATTGAAACCGAGAACATGTTCAATGAAGAATCATTTCTTTTTAAACCCAACATGTATCCAGAAGAAGCGAAGCGTTCATTGCGAAAACAGTTTGGTTTAACAAAGGATCAAAATTTATCAGATTTTGACACAAAACTATTTGATGATTTTGACACGAGATTTAATGTCAAAATAAGTTTTGATGTGGACAGAGAAGAATATACAGATTATACACCTCTTTTAATTAATAGAGATAACCCAGAAGACCACATAGGAAAAGCTGAAACTTTTGTAAAAATTATTATTGTAGATGCTAATGGTGATAATTGCCTTTCTACAAAATCATTGTTTTATAATAAAACCAGGTCATTTTTGGTTGATATTAAAAACAATATAAACAAAGAATCATTATTTTAAATTTTTCTATCTATATAAATGAATAAACAAAAAACCTTAGATTTTTTTATCGAATGTAAAGATCATACGGTTTCTGGAGAAAAGTTTCAGTTGCTTTATGATAAAGAATATGATATGTTGGTTACTTCTCCAAAACCAGATGAAAACCAATTGGGTAAATATTATGAGAGCGAAGATTATATTTCTCATACAGATTCAAAACGATCTCTTTTTGAAAAACTATACCATTTGGTCAAAACATATTCTTTAAACAAAAAGGTTAAACTTATTTCTACATTAAATCAACAAGTAGGTGTACTTTTAGATATTGGGGCAGGAACAGGTGATTTTTTGAGTGCTGCAAAAAATAAAGGTTGGAGAATCGAAGGAGTAGAACCAAATAATCAAGCAAAAGAATTAGCAAAACAAAAAGGAGTTGATTTAAAATCAGAAACGGTGAATTTGAATTCAAAAAGTTTTGATGTTATTACAATGTGGCATGTTCTAGAACATATACCAGATTTACAATTTCAAATTAGAGAATTAAAACGCCTTTTAAAACCAAATGGATTTGTAATTATAGCTGTTCCAAATTTTAAATCCTATGATGCAAAACAGTATAATTCTTTTTGGGCGGCATATGATGTACCCAGACATCTTTGGCATTTTTCTAAAACTTCTATCCAAAAACTTTTTGAGGAAGAAAATTTAAAGCTAGAAAAAGTATTCCCAATGAAATTTGATTCATTTTATGTATCACTTTTATCAGAAAAATATAAAAGAGGTAAAATGAACTTTTTAAATGCTTTCTGGATTGGATTACGTTCTAATCTTAAAGCAAAACGATCTCGTGAGTATTCTTCACATATTTATGTTCTTAAAAACGACTAATTTTTATTTTTAGACGCTTTTTTCCTCTTTTTAAGATAAACCATATCTATTTATACCTCTTTTTTTTAAAAAGTGCTTAGAGCGCTTTATTTTTGTTTGTTTTTAATAGTTTTTTTATATTAAAAATATTAAAACAATTGTTTTTTCTTATATATGATTTTTTACGACTATATAATGAATAACATCGCATGAACTTTGATATTTTTGCTCAGAATTAAATTTTTGAAAAATGAGAAAAATAGTATGGGTTGCAAGTGCATTATTAATTTTAGCTTCTTGTAATCAACAAATAGAAAAAACGGGTTATGTAAATAATACCAAAGTTGTTTCTGATTTTAAAGAGATGAAAGCAGCGCAAGAAAAATGGACTAAACGTAATAATGAAGTGCGTGCAGAGCTTGAAGAAAAGGCAAAACAATTTCAGATTGAGGTAGAAGGATATAAAAATATTATGAAATCTATGTCTGCTGCCAATAGAGAAAAGAAAGAGCAAGAGCTAATGGTTAAACAACAAGGTTTACAAAGAGAGCAGCAGGCTAAAATGCAAGAGATTCAGCAAGGAAGTCAAGCAGAGATAGACTCTATTATAGGCAAAGTGAAGAGTTTTATAGAGGATTATGGTAAGAAAAATGGATATACTTATATCTACGGAGATACAGAAACCAGTAATATCCTGTATGGTAAAGAAGAATTAAACCTTACAGATAAGATTCTTACGGAATTAAATGGAGGAGATACTACCACTACTGAAACAAAAGAATAGTTTTTCTTTATAAAATATTAAAAACCCTCATTGAGTAGTCAATGAGGGTTTTTTAATGCCTAAATATTCATTTTAGTATTATATGTGAGTGTAAATCTATCATTTTTTATAGTTAGATTTCTTATGATATCATAGTTGCAAAAATGCTTTTATTATTATCACTTTGATTGATCAAATACATATTTTTTTAACCTACTATTTGAGGACTAAGATACTCATAATGTGTTTGTTATAAAAAACAACATATTAAACTAATTGATTGATATTCAGTTAATTATAGATTGTTAAATAACACAAAATTAACACTTCATAGTTTTTGGAAGAAAAATTTCCTTATAAATTTGTAGGAATAATCTTAAAATCTAAAACCATGAATAGTCTTTGTTATTGTATGTTTTACAATACTATCTGCTAGTGCTTTAAAAATCAGGAAATGCACTTCATTATTTTCTGTACACAAACCTGTAATTATTCTAATATTATTTAATCATATTAATCATAAATGTGATATTATGATAAAAAAATACAATTTATTATCATTAATTGCTACTATTATCCTGCTCTTATCGTTAAGAGCGGAAGCTCAAATTGATCCTCCAATTTTTACTTTAGAAGGAACACCACTTCTAATACAAAAGCTTTGTGTGGATCAGAAAGAACCTAATCGGGAAGCTATAGCTAAGGCAAACATTTTATTTGCTACAGGTACAGAATTTGTTTTAGAATTATCCGATGAGAATGGTGTTTTTTCTAATGATGCTACAAGAGTTTTAACACGATTTACTACGCCAATAGGTATTCCTCCTGGAGGAGACATCGAATTTCCTTCTTTTGCTATTCCCACAGATTTACAAGGCGAAAATTATGGCTTACGAGTTAATGTACCTGCAAGTTCTATTTTAAGTGCAGTACAAGAAAACATCCCTATTTATTATTTTGATTCTTCGTCTAATAGCTTTACTCTAAATGGCCCTGTTGTTGGTGCAAACTCTGTAGCTTTGTGCGATGGTGATTCAGCAACGTTAACTATTATGCCTGCAGATTTTTCCAGGTACATTTGGTATTTTAACACAGATATTAATAATACTAGTATTGAAGATGCAGATGTAATCGTTGGAGAGTCTGGAGCTACCTTAGAAAATGTAAATCGATCAGGTAGATATTTTGTTGAAATTGATTTTGGTGACTGTACGAGAAATTTCGCTTTTAATCGTGCAAGTATAGGTGTTATTGATTTTAATGATACAACAGTACGTATTAATGAACCTTCACCACAATCCTTTTGTCCTAGTGATGTAAAAATATTAACCACTAGTGTTACTGATCCTGATTTCACTTATGAATGGTTTAAGGATGGGGTTCTGATTCCCGAATTTGATGGTCCATCCGAGATTTTACCACAGAGTAATTTTGCAGGTATTTATACTGTTAAAGTTACGGGAACACCAACATGTAATATAACTACTGCTCCTGTCGAGGTTATTAATTTAGGTTCGGATATTCTAACCCAACCTCCTCCCCAGATTATGTTATTACCTACCCAGCCTACGTTGGTTTTGTCTATTACGACAAATGCACCTTCTGCTGGCAGTACAGTAGAATGGTTTAGGAACGGAATAAGTATTCAAGGTCCGCTCGCGGTTAGTACACCGGGAGCTTTGTCAGTTAATGTAACCAACCCAGGATTGTATCGAGTAGATGTCTTTGCAAACGATACTTGTATGGATACTCTTCAGGCTACTACAGAGGTTTTTGAGCCTGTAGGTTTTAGGACTCAGATTTCTACGTTGTTAGATTGTGATGCTGATACTGGTACTTTGGGTTTAGAGAATTTATTTGGTATTACTTCTACGGGTTTAGAAGTTCCTATTACGACAGATCAATATTCTTTATTTGATTTTGAATGGTTTTTAGGCAGTCAATCTACTGGAGTTACCGAAACGACATTTACGGTTAATTCGTCTAACATAGGTGAGGTTTATGCTTTAGAAGCCACTTTACGAGGCACTACATTTCCTACTGCACGGTCAAATGATTTAACGGTTGAGTTTCTATCAGACGTTGTAGTAATAGAAGCTTCACCAACATTTATTCCATTTGGAGAGACCTCTACATTAAGTGTTCCAGAGAGTAGCAATTATGCTTATGAGTGGTTTATTGTTGTAGACGGCGAGAACCAATCTTTGGTAGATGGTTCTAGTGTTATAAGTGGTCAGGGCACAAGTTCTATAGAGATAGATACCACGGGAGATTACTTTGTAAGGATTACATTATTGGATTGTGTTATAGATTCAGAGATACTCAGTATTTCAGATGTTGCAGGTTCTTCAGAGATTATTCCAAATGTAGTTACGCCCAATAGTGATGGTATCAATGATAATTGGTTGCTTCCACCGAGTTTGTTTAATCAGCAATCTGTAGAGGTTACGATTTATAATGCACGTGGTCAGGTTGATTTTACATCATCGAGTTATCAGAATAACTGGCCCCGAGAGAATTCGAAATCATCGGGTCAGGACCCGTTTTATTATTATATAATCACCAAAAATAATTCCGTAGTCAGAAAAGGTTCGATAACAATAATGAGATAATTTTTATAAAAAAAGAACCTCAAAGAAATACGGGTATTTAGGAGGAGATTTTCTTTTAATTTTTCATATAAAATCGTTTTTCTATGACCAAAAACTCAATACTGTTTTTTACACTTAATCGAGAAAAATTACCTTTTTTAGAACATTTAATGTATAGAAAATACGCCCAAAAACGCATAAATAATATGATTTTTATACAAAATTCTTTTGATTTTTTTATAAAAATAGGGGAGATTTAAACCTTTTTTACTGGTTTGAAATGATTTTTTACAATAGCTCAAGACATTGATTAACAAATTTTTATGTATATTGAAATGTTTTTTAGGATCGTATTTGTTTTAGTTAAAATTGAACAAGTAACAAAAGGTCAGAAAATTATTACAAAAAAAAGTTAAATTTTAGTTTGATATAAACATTTAATTTATAATTTTATGTCTTGGTAAAAAATATATTAACAATATTATTAACAAGCGCCCCAAATCGCAAAGTTAATATAGTATATTCACCTTAATCATAAGTGTGATATCATGAAAAAAAAACTTAACCTCATATCATTAATTGCTATAGTGACAGGCTTTCTATTTTCTTCTTTGAAAGCTAATGCTCAGGATATTGGTGCTCCTTTATTTTCTATTAGCGGATCTACTGCTACAATACTCTGTGTAAATCAAAATACTCCCAATCGAGAAGCTATAGCTAAGGCAAACATTTTATTTGCTACAGGTACAGAATTTGTTTTAGAATTATCCGATGAGAATGGTGTTTTTTCTAATGATGCTACAAGAGTTTTAACACGATTTACTACGCCAATAGCGATTCCTCCTGGGGGAGACATCGAATTTCCTTCTTTTGCTATTCCTACAGATTTACGAGGCGAAAATTATAGTTTACGAGTTAATGTACCGGCAAGTTCTACTTTAAGTGCAGTACAAGAAAATATTCCTATTTACTATTTTGATTTTTCTCAAGGTGTCACGTTAACAGGAGCGAATATCGAAGCTAACACAGTAGCGTTGTGCGTTGGAGAATCGGCAATATTGACAGCCTTACCAGGAGATTTTCCAGAATATATTTGGTCTTTTAATGGTACAGTGGTTCCTGGCGAATCAGGTAATACTCTTGAAAATGTAACCCAAGTAGGAACTTATACAGTTCAAGTCAACTTTGGAAGTTGTAATCCCTCTTTTAACTTTGATACAGCAACAGTAGAAGTTATTGATTTTAATGATACAACAGTACGTATTAATGAACCTTCACCACAATCCTTTTGTCCTAGTGATGTAAAAATATTAACCACTAGTGTTACCGATCCGGGATTCACTTATGAATGGTTTAAGGATGGGGTTCCGATTCCCGAATTTGATGGTCCATCCGAGATTTTACCACAGAGTAATTTTGCAGGTATTTATACTGTTAAAGTTACGGGAACACCAACATGTAATATAACTACTGCTCCTGTCGAGGTTATTAATTTAGGTTCGGATATTCTAACCCAACCTCCTCCCCAGATTATGTTATTACCTACCCAGCCTACGTTGGTTTTGTCTATTACGACAAATGCACCTTCTGCTGGCAGTACAGTAGAATGGTTTAGGAACGGAATAAGTATTCAAGGTCCGCTCGCGGTTAGTACACCGGGAGCTTTGTCAGTTAATGTAACCAACCCAGGATTGTATCGAGTAGATGTCTTTGCAAACGATACTTGTATGGATACTCTTCAGGCTACTACAGAGGTTTTTGAGCCTGTAGGTTTTAGGACTCAGATTTCTACGTTGTTAGATTGTGATGCTGATACTGGTACTTTGGGTTTAGAGAATTTATTTGGTATTACTTCTACGGGTTTAGAAGTTCCTATTACGACAGATCAATATTCTTTATTTGATTTTGAATGGTTTTTAGGCAGTCAATCTACTGGAGTTACCGAAACGACATTTACGGTTAATTCGTCTAACATAGGTGAGGTTTATGCTTTAGAAGCCACTTTACGAGGCACTACATTTCCTACTGCACGGTCAAATGATTTAACGGTTGAGTTTCTATCAGACGTTGTAGTAATAGAAGCTTCACCAACATTTATTCCATTTGGAGAGACCTCTACATTAAGTGTTCCAGAGAGTAGCAATTATGCTTATGAGTGGTTTATTGTTGTAGACGGCGAGAACCAATCTTTGGTAGATGGTTCTAGTGTTATAAGTGGTCAGGGCACAAGTTCTATAGAGATAGATACCACGGGAGATTACTTTGTAAGGATTACATTATTGGATTGTGTTATAGATTCAGAGATACTCAGTATTTCAGATGTTGCAGGTTCTTCAGAGATTATTCCAAATGTAGTTACGCCCAATAGTGATGGTATCAATGATAATTGGTTGCTTCCTCCAAGTTTGTTTAATCAGCAATCTGTAGAGGTTACGATTTATAATGCACGTGGTCAGGTTGATTTTACATCATCGAGTTATCAGAATAACTGGCCCCGAGAGAATTCGAAATCATCGGGTCAGGACCCGTTTTATTATTATATAATCACCAAAAATAATTCCGTAGTCAGAAAAGGTTCGATAACGGTAATGAGATAATTTTATGGCCAGAAAATTACTATTAATAATCATATGTATATCCTTTAACCTTCTTAGGGGACAGGATGAAAATACCACTACTTATGGTATTCTTCCTACGGATATTCCTACTCATACCTTAGTAAAATATAACCGTTTTTATTTTAACCCTACCTTTTCTTTGGTTCGCGAAAACAAAAAGTCTATTAATGTTTATAATAAAACGCAATGGGCTTCATTTAATGATAATCCTCAGACATATTTAATTAACTATACATCAAATTTTGACGAAAAAATAGGTGTTTCTATTGGTTTGCATCAACAAAACGAAGGTATTTATAGGTATTTTGGTGGTATAGCGAACTTTGCATATAACATCGAATTAAATAGAGATATGAACTTCACTTTTGGTTTAAATCTCGGCTTTTCGCAAAGCGGAATTAAGTCCAACATTGATTCAGCAACAAGTATTGTTTTAAATAACGGAGTAGAAGTAAGTGACCCGGTTATTCTTAACTATGAGAATAGCTCAGTTTTTCAATTAACTCCTGGTGTTAACTTTAATTATGCAGAATTTGATGTTGGGGTTTCTGTATCAAATCTTGTGGCTTATAATCTAACGGGTAGCGAGCTATTGACAGATAATATGGCTTTTACTGGTCATGTTATGTATACTACAAGCTTAGAAAGAAGATCAGACAAGATAATACGAGGAATGGCATATGCTAATATGTTACCCGACTCGGGCGCAGATTCAAATCTTAGATACGGAGGTAATGTTATTGTTGAATTACCAGCACTAGGTTGGGCTCAAGCAGGGTATAATAGTTTTTACGGAGCTTCATTGGGTATTGGAGGTAATATTACATCTAATATTTCGGTTGGATATACCTACGAAACAGGATTTGGAGATACCAGTAATTTTGGAGCAAGTCACGAAGTAGGTTTAGCATATAATTTTGAAAAAGAAAGACCAAGAAGAAGAAGAGGAAGTAGATCAAAATCAAGTACTCAAAAAGCATATGAAGAAAGAGATTCTGAAATTAGAAGACTTAAGAAGGAAATTCTTGAACAAAATAAACTAATAAGAGAATTACAAGAAGAACAAGGAGACTCTAGAAGCCAGGAACAAAAGGCAATGAGTGAGCTCGAAAAATCAATAGCAGAAGCTAGGGAGAAAGAAGCCAAGGCAGCTAGAGAGTTAGAATTACAACGAGCAGAAGAAGTAAAATTGTTAAACAAAAAAGCAGAAGAAGAGCGTTTGGCTGCTCAAAGACGAGTAGAGCGTGAGGAAGCAGAACAGAATGCAGAAGAAGAGCGTTTGGCTGCTCAAAGACGAATAGAGCGTGAGGAAGCAGAACAGAATGCAGAAGAAGAGCGTTTAGCTGCTCAAAGACGAATAGAGCGTGAGGAAGCAGAACAGAAAGCAGAAGAAGAGCGTTTGGCTGCTCAAAGACAAATAGAGCGTGAAGTAGCAGAACAAAAGGCAGCAGAAGAAAGAATCGCTGCAGAAGAAGCAGCTCGTGAAGCTGAGGCGGCAGAACAAGAACGCTTAGCTGCTCAAAAAGAACTGGAACGTGAGGAAGCAGAACAGAAAGCAGAAGAAGAGCGTTTAGCTGCTCAAAAACAGTTAGAACGTGAGGTTGCTGAGCAAAAAATAGAAGAAGAACGTTTAGCTGCTCAAAAACAGTTAGAACGTGAGGTTGCTGAGCAAAAGATAGCAGACGAAGCAGCAGAGGTAGCTCGTTTAGCAGAAGAGAAGAGATTAGCAGATGAAGCAGCAGAGGCGGCTCGTTTAGCAGAAGAGAAGAGATTGGCAGATGAGGCAGCTGCAGAAGCGGCTCGTTTAGCCGAGGAGAAGAGATTGGCAGATGAGGCAGCTGCAGAAGCGGCTCGTTTAGCCGAGGAGAAGAGATTAGCAGATGAGGCAGCAGCAGAGGCGGCTCGTTTAGCCGAGGAGAAGAGATTAGCAGATGAAGCAGCAGAGGCGGCTCGTTTAGCAGAAGAGAAGAGATTAGCAGATGAAGCAGCAGCAGAAGCAGCTCGTTTAGCAGAAGAGAAGAGATTGGCAGATGAAGCAGCAGAGGCGGCTCGTTTAGCCGAGGAGAAGAGATTGGCAGATGAGGCAGCTGCAGAAGCGGCTCGTTTAGCCGAGGAGAAGAGATTGGCAGATGAAGCAGCTGCAGAAGCGGCTCGTTTAGCAGAAGAGAAGAGATTGGCAGATGAAGCAGCAGCAGAAGCGGCTCGTTTAGCAGAAGAGAAGAGATTAGCAGATGAGGCAGCGGCAGAAGCAGCTCGTTTAGCTGAGGAGAAGAGATTAGCAGATGAGGCAGCTGCAGAAGCGGCTCGTTTAGCAGAAGAGAAGAGATTAGCAGATGAAGCGGCAAAAGCAGCAGCAACTGCAAATGAAGAGGGATTAGATGAGATTAAGAAAGAACTAGATAATAGTAGTCGAATCACAAGTAAGATATTTGCTCGTCGAGACTCATTACTAACGACCAGCTTAAATGTAGATAAACGTGAATTTAGCAAGCTTTTAGAATCACTTGTTAGTATGAATGATGATGCAGATGAGGCTAAAAAAGAAGCTGATCCTGCTAGTTCTAAAAGGTTGACAGCTAGAAATAGATTTGTAAAATTTGCTGAAACAACAAGACCTGAGGCTCAAATTGCAACCAAATTTATACCGGGATACCCAGAAGGATATTACTTAATCGGTAATGTATTTAAGGGAGGAACATATGCTGATAAATTCTCAGGTACATTAAAAGATTTAGGATTTAATGATTCTAAAATAATACTTAATCCAGAAAATCAATTCCAGTATGTAGCTATAGAAAGCTATACAAACAAGGATGAGGCGATAGAAAAGTATTTAAATAATATTGATAATAGATACTTTGGTGATATGTGGATATTACACATTGCTAAGAGTAGAGTAGAATCCTATAAAAAGCTATTACAAGAAACTCGACTTATCAAAGATACGGTTAAGGATGATACAGTATTAACAGAGAGTTTATCGTACATCGGAGGACATAATATTGAAAATGGATATTATCTGATTACGAATATTTTCAAAAGAGAAAATTATTTTGAAAGAGGAATGGCGAAGCTAAGAGCTCAAGGATTAGAGCCTCAATATTTCAGGAACCCAAAAGACAACTATATATACGTATACTTAAAGAGACATGACAATCTTGAAGAAGCTAAACAAAGCTTATTCTCTAACGTAAATAACTCGTATGATGGAGATCTTTATATATTGAAAATTCAATAATGTAAGAAAGAGATTATGATGACTAAATACCCAAACACCCCACGGCTTATGAAACTTAGACTGAAATCTGCTATCGTTTTGGTTTTTTTAATGATAGGCATACAACAAATATCTGCTCAGGTCCCCTTTACCGAGGTACCTAACAGTACGTTAAGAATTAACGGAGAGCTTAAAATAATTGGTAATGCTATTGTTGGACTAAATCAAAGTGGTTTTACTCCCAATGATGATTATAATGGAAACGCTTCAAACAATGCAAAAACTTTTGGATATATTGATATAGATGGTGATCCATCGACATTTAGTTCTAGTAGTGCAGATCTTCAATTAACATCGGGTTGTGAAAGGATTGCATATGCTGGATTATATTGGTCAGCCTCATATTTTACCCAAATGAATCCGGCCGATACTCGTTTTGTTCAGTACACGGGTTTGCCTTTTCCAGATAATAGACCTGATTTTAGAACTATAAAAATTAGACCACCTGGTGGTGGTGGATACGTTACTATTCTGCCTGCTCAAACACAGGTGATTTATGATGGATATCGTAATACTGCTACTAATCCTAGTAACGCTGCAGTAATAGATATTCCGTATGTGTGTTATGCAGATGTTACCACACTAATACAAGGTTTAGCAAATGCTAACGGAACCTATACAGTTGCAGATATGCGTGCCTCTACAGGTTTTTCTGGATTTAATGCCAACGGTATAGCAGGAGGATGGGTACTTGTGGTTGCTTATGAAGATCCTACCTTGTCTGCAAAGTATATAAGCACCAGACAAGGATATTTAAATAATCAACCTTGTAACCCTGCTGATCCGGGATGTTTAAAGAACTTTACTTACACAGGTTTCCAGACACTACCAGCACCGTTACCAGTACGTGCACGATATTCTATTGCAACGCTAGAAGGAGATAGACCATTTACTGGTGATATATTTCAGATTCAAAGACCTGATGGTGTAAGACAAAACATCTTCACTACTCCTGCTAACCCTAATGGCAACTTTTTTGATAGTTCGATATCTGTAGATGGGAGTTATGGAAATGCTGCGGTAGCACCTATTCCTGGTGATCCACCTATTCGGGAACCACATTCACGTAATACTTTAGGGTTTGATGCTGATATTTTTGATATCCCTAACCCTGGTAATACTGTTATACCAAATACTCCTGCGGGCAGTACAGCTTCAGCTACTTTTTTTACGACTTCTACGGGTGATGCCTATAGTGTGTTTTTTAACTCTTTTCAGGTAGAAGTTATCGAACCAGAGCTTACAGTTACCAAAAGAGTGTTAGATAATAATGGTATAGATATTACAGGAGATCCTGTAAATTTTGCGGATCAACTATTTTATGAGCTTACTATAGAGAATCAAGGAAATGAAGATATTACTGCTGCAAGTATTAGAGATGTGCTTCCTGATAATGTAGATTTTACGTTAGGTAGTATAACAACTAGTAATCCTGGAGTAGTCGCTACTCCAGATGGTACAAATAGACAAATAGATATTACAATAGCAGATCCGTTGATTGTTCGTAACGGTGGTGTTCATACTGTTCGTTTTGGAGTTAGCGTAGTAGCAACTTGTGCTGATTTACGAGATGCTTGTTCTAATCAAATTAATAATGTAGCAATTTCAACCTATACAGGAGTTGAATCTGGTATTACACAAACTGGCGAGCAAAGTATTTTGGACCAAGATGCATGTGGATCTGATATTGTAGGTTCCTCTAATGTTTTGATTAATGATGGTATTTGTTTTACTACGGCTCAACCAGCTTTTATATGTACAGGATCTTTAACGCTTACAGCAGGTGCAGGCTTTTCTTCTTATGAATGGGTAAATGCAAGTAGCCCTGGAGTTGTTATTGGTACTAATAGAGATTTAGTAGTTACAACCGCAGGAACCTATATTGTAACCGAAACTGGTGCTCCTGGTTGCCAGGATGCTCAACAAACTTTTAATGTTGATGCTTTTAATACCGTTGTAAATCCGGTTGTAGATATTGCAAATAACTTAGGATCTAACCCTAATGTTAATGGTAATGTTCGTACCTGTCCGATTACAGGTGACCCACTACCAGAGATCTTTTTATGTGGAGCAGGGACTACTTTAACTATTCCAACACCAGGAAACACATTAGGTTTTCCTGTTGGAACTACAGTTGAATGGCAGCGATTAGATCCTACAGATTGTCCTGCAGTACCAAGAGATCCTAATTGTCCTACTACAGATTCAGGGTGTGATGGGGATTGGCAAACCTTAAGTACAGACATTAATAGTTTTACAATTTCACAAGCAGGAGAATATAGAGTTAATGCTACTTTTGATAGTAATTGTACTATACCTTTTTACTTTAATGTATTCCAGAATAATTTTGACCCTGATCTTGCAGTTATACGACAAATTATTTGTGGTTCGCCAGGAACAATACGAGTTCAAAATTCCTCTCTTCAATACGAATACCAATTAATTACACCGATAACAAATACAGTAATTGGGTACCAGAATTCAGCAGAATTTACAGGGTTAACAGAAGTAGGAACATATACTGTTAATGTTCGTCAGGTAGGAGGTTTACCTACGGCTTGTGTTTTTCAGGAAACTATCTTTTTAGACGAATTAGACGCTACAGAGACCGTTACTCCAACTTCTCCTACATGTCCAGGTGATCAAGGACAGATTGAAATATCAGTAGCAGATTCTCAAATTAATTATAGATATATCATTAATAGTACAACAACAACTTTTAATGATACAGAAGGGCCTACTACGGTTCCTAACCATACATTTACGGGCCTTAATCCTGATACTTATAACGTGCAGGTATTATCTGCTGATGGTAGCTGCTCTGAGGTTTTTGTAATTACAATAAATGACCCTGCAGCATTTTCGGCTACAATAAGACTTGTTGAGGATTTACATTGTAATCCAGGGTATCAACCTGATCCTAATCTTAATGACCCATTACATCCGAGTTATGAT
Organism: Aquimarina sp. EL_43; assembly: GCF_943422735.1. Classification (NCBI taxonomy): domain Bacteria; kingdom Pseudomonadati; phylum Bacteroidota; class Flavobacteriia; order Flavobacteriales; family Flavobacteriaceae; genus Aquimarina; species Aquimarina sp. EL_43. The sequence goes on from NZ_CALSBR010000001.1 coordinate 1,688,195, forward strand.
CCAACCGCACCACCATTTGATCCTGATCAATTTATTGCAATTTATGAGGTTACAGTAACAGGAGGTTCGGGTAATTTTGCATTTAATAACCAGGCAGATTTCTTGGGCACTGTATTAGCACCGATAACAGGAACGACTTATCAATTTAGGGCAACTGCTGCTGGTAATTATCCAGTATTTGTTGATGATCTGGATAATAGTTGTACCATAGCAGCTGGTAGTGTCGATGTAAGTCCTTATACGGCAATTACAGCAACTGCTACGGCTATTAATCCTGCTTGTAATGCAGATAGTGGATCTATCCAAGTAACTATTGGTGCAGGATCAACAGGACCTTTTACTTATATTCTTAATCAAGGAACGGCTTCAGAGGTAACTATAGGGCCTACCGTTAATACTTCAGAAACATTTAATAATGTAGACCCATCGGTATCTCATACTGTTACTGTTCAAGATGGATTTGGATGTGATTTTACAGTTACTCCGGATGTTACCTTTACAACACCAGCTAGTATTACAGCTACGATAAATGATGATTTCAGGTTATTGAGCTGTACGGCAACTCCTGGCGCTCAAGCTCAGGTAACTGCTATTACTGGAGGTTCGGGAACTTATGAGTGGAGTTTAAACCCAGCCGGTCCTTTTACAGCAGTAGGAGCAATACCTTTTGAAATTGATTTTGCTACTGATGGTTCTTATACATTATATATTAGAAATCAGGCTACCGATGATTGTTTGACACCTTTCCCAATTACTATAGATCCAATATTAGAAGTTGATAGTGTAACTATCACACCTGGAGATCAGGATTGTTCTAATCAAACGGTTGATGTTGTAGTTTCGGCATCTCCGGCTCTTACTTTACCGGCATTTTATGAATATAGTATAACACCAGACCCAGCTACAGGAACTGGTGCTACAGGTACAACACCATTTAGCACTACTACAGCATATACGTTTACTAATGGAGTACTTTATACGGTTACGGCCAGAAGAAGTGATAATCAATGTGTAAACACAGAAAGTTTTACAGGAACTACAGTTCCTGAAATACAAATTACAAGTGCAACAGAAACTAATGCGGTAACATGTTTTGGTGGTGCTGATGGAGAGTTTTCATTTACGGTTGGTAGCAGTGCTGCTTTTACCTACACTATTTCTGGTGGAACAACAGCTGTACCTCCAGGAGGAGGAGTTGGAGGAACACCCGTAGTTATAGGCCCTGTCGGGATAGGAACTTATACCATTACGGTAACCGATACTAGTTTACCAGCAGGTAATTGTACAGCAACTACTACTGTAGATATTACTGGTCCACCTTCACAACTTACGTTAAATGCAACATCGCAAAGCTCAAATTGTAGCGCTAATACTGGTACGATAACGGCAACAGCCGGAGGAGGAAATGGTAACTATCAGTTTGAATTAAGAGACAATACCAATACTATTGTGCCAGGATATGGATATCCAAATACTGATAATTTATTTACAGGATTAGCAGCGGGTAATTACACCGTATTTGTTAGAGACGGTAATTCTGCCGCTTCGTGTGAGGTTTCAACACCCGTAACGGTAGGTCAGTTTTCTGGTCCGGTAATAGATGCGATACCCGGTGGTGATGTGTGTGTGGATACAGACCCTGCAACGCAATGGATTGAAATAACACCGGATGGAACAACTCCTACAGTAGGCCCTTTTGAGTATGACTTAACCGGACCTATAAACTTAAATAATGTTGCAGTAACATTTTTGGCTCCGCCTAATGATGATACTTTTGAGATACCTAATCTAATTGCAGGTTCTTATACTGTTGTAGTAAGGAATACAACTACCAACTGTGTATCTAATGTTGAAAACTTTACCATTAATCCAGAGCTTACTATTACAGCAACTTTAACTCAGGATATAGATTGTAACAACCCTGAAGCAACCATAGAATTTACGGCTGCTGCCGGAAGCGGTACTTATAATCAATTTGATTTATACACCCCAGGTTCTCCTCCAGTACTAGTGCCAGGAGGAGGAAATATTGCGTCACCTTTTACAAATGCAATATTGGTTCCAGGAGATTATGTAGTTGGAGTTGTGGATGATGCAGGATGTACGGCTTTCTCAAATACCATAACGGTTACGCCTTTTGATGCAGTTACGGCAACATTGGTTCCTACCAATCCAACTTGTAATGGAGATACCGATGGTACAATTGAAGTTACGGTTACGGCAGGACAAGGTCCTTTTATCTATGTACTTGATGGTAATGCAGCTACTCAAATTGGACCAACAGGAGATACTACAGTAACATTTAACAATGTTGATGATGGAGCTCATACTGTAACCATAACTGATGGATCTGGAGGAGCACCACCTTGTACTTTTGATTTTAATACGACATTAACAGATCCTGCGGTCTTAACACCGACAATAACAATAGGTCGGGAGTTAAGTTGTGTTGCACCAACAGATGCTATTATTCGTATAACAGGTATTGTTGGTGGTTCAGGAAGTTGGGCATATAGTTTAAACCCTGCTTCAGGATACACTAATATTGCTGGTTTCCCTGTTGATATCCCTATCACTACTGCAGGAACATATACAGTGTATGTGGCTAATCAAGGAACACCAGAAACATGTCCTATTCAAACAGACATTACAATAGAACCAGTAACTGAAGTTACAGATCTTGATTTTGCTCAAACCCCGGTTCAATGTCCAGCACTTACATCAAATGTAACATTAACTCCTACAATAAGTGGTACAGGAACTGTAGTTGAATATGAAATCACAGCACCTGCTCCTGTTGGACCTCAGGCCTTAAATTTATTTAGTAATCTGGCTCCGGGAACATATACTTTTCTGGCAAGAACAGATGATGGTTGTGAGTATACCGAAAACTATGTAATAGAAGATGTTGATCGAATTGTGGTAAATGCAACACCAGTAAATGAACCTACGTGTAATGGTGATAGTGATGGTGAATTGTCATTTACAGTTACAGGAATTGATATTCCGGCTACTGCGACCTACGAATATGAAATTACAGGAGGGACACCTCCAATAGCACCAATTACCGCAACAGGACAAACTGCTGCTACGATAGTGACAGGAGATGTTTTACCAGGAGGAAATTATACCATAACGGTTACCGATGAAGCAACCCTTTGTGAAGCAACAGCTACAGTTACGATTAATCAACCAGATGTAGTCGATTTTGATATCGATCCGGTTGTTCAGGATTGTGCTGCAAACACCAATACTGTTTCAATTAGCAACCCTAGAGGTGGTAGTGGAACCGGATATACATATACTTTAAGCGATTCAGGTGGTGTGTTAGTAGGACCTAGCAGACCAGCTAGTGATCCATATTTAAATGTTCCTAATGGAACAGGATATCAACTTGTTGTTACAGATAGTAATAGTTGTGTTTCGGCAACTCAAACTTTAGATATCAATCAATTACCACAATTAGATGCAAGTGTTAATGCGAGTTCTGATTTCTGTTTGGATGATGGAACAGTGAGTTTTACGATAGATATTGATGGTACTGATTCTGGTACCCCAGATTATACATATAACGTAACCAGAAGCGGTGTGGTGGTTATACCAGATACCAATGTTGGAGCGTTAACTACATTTACAACAACTCCTGCATTAACCTTACCAGGAGATTATGTAATAACTGTTACAGATAGTAATGGTTGTCCGGTAGTATTACCAACGCAAACTATTGCACCAGCAGTAGAATTGGTAGCTACTCAAGTTGCAGACATTACTTGTAATGCTGCTAATAATCCAGTTCCTGCAGAATTTTCATTTGCGGTTAATGGAGGATATACACCTTATGACATAGCAGTTTCTATAGATGGTGGGGCATTTGCAGATCACTTAACTAATGCTACGGCACCATTTGCAAATTATACAAATGGTACCGCAGGATCGTATGTGTTTAGAGTGACCGATGATAGAGGGTGTACTTTTACAACAGCACCATTTACAGTTACAGACCCTGCAGCGATTAATATTAATGCACCAACAGTGAATTTAGACTGTGATGGGGATACAGGAACAGCGGTAATTGAAGTTACTGGTACAGAAGGACCTTATGAAATCGACTTCCAAAATACAGGGACCTTTGTTACCATAATAGGTACTGAGATTACTTTCCCGAATTTAGGAGAAGCTATTTATCCATTTACTGTTAGAAGTAATCGTGGATGTACTGATACAGGTACAGTAGAAATTACTACACCAGATCCTATTACCGAGGTAAGTAGAGTGGAGACACCGGTTACTTGTGGAGGTTCAGGGACTGTTACCGATTTAGGGGCTATTGATCTTGAAATTGCTGGAGGAACAGCCAATTATACTTATACTTTGGTTACTGCAGCGAATTTTGCAGTACTACCATTGGTGCCAGCTGCAACAGCTGTTACGACACCTAACCCTACAACAACGGGGACCACGGTTCGTTTTGAAGGCTTAGACTTTGGTCAGTATTTTATTTTTGTAACCGATGCGAATGGATGTACAGATAATGCTCCTTTTGGGCCTTTCAATATTTTTTCTCCACCAAATGACTTAGTACAGAATATTACAGTTTCTGCAACATGTCCGGGAGGAGTAACGTTTGAAATTGATGTACAAGGAGGATCGGGTGTTTTACCACCTGCCAATCCGCCACCAGGATTTGATATTAGAATTGTTGGAGAGCCATCTCCAGGACTGGGAGATTTTGTACCATTAGATGATAGTGTTGGGGGAGCAACTCCTGTTGATGCAAATACACCAATAAGAGATCATACATATAGCGGTTTAGATTTTAACAGAACTTATGTTTTAGAGGTAAGGGATAATGCAACAGGATGTTTATACCAAGAAATGGTTCCTCCTGAATCCCCACCATCAGAACCGAATATTATAAATGATGTGGTTACAGATGTAAGTTGTAATGAAACACCAGCTATAGATGATGGTAGCGTTACATTTGATGTTTCTGCATATGATCCTACGGTAACAGAAATATCCTGGGAAGTGTTTAATGCCTTTACTAATGTAAGCTTAGGTGCTGCATATACAGGCTCTGATAATACTACTCCAAGTCCGGCAGTACCAAATGTTCCGGTTACAATTAATAATATACCACCTGGTCAATATTATGTAACTATACGAGAAGTTGATGGTACGCAATGTCCAACTAGATATGATTTTACAATTGATCTTCCAGATCCGTTAACATCAGTAGCAACGAATCAAACCCCAGCTAATAGTTGTGGTACCAATGCACAGGTTATTATGGATACCGATGGAGGAACCCAATTTACAATAGCGACGGTAACACCTATACCGCCTGGTGAAACTGCAGATGGATATACTTATGCAGTAGTTCCTAATGGTTCTGGTGATCCAGGTGTTTATCCATTAAACAACAATGTAATTGATCTAGGAAATACAGTACAAACCTTAGATATATGGGTTGCTGATGCTAATGGTTGTAGTTTTGGACCAGTTACTGTTACAACAGTAGTGAACCCGCTTCCTACAGTTGTTGCTGCTTTTGTAGATGATTGTGCGTATGATAATAGTAATGTTATTAGTGTTACAGGAGGAGGTTTAGGAACGTTAACATATCAGCTAGATGGTGGTACTGCGGTTACAGGTAGTTTAAGTAACACCAGTCATGAATTTATAGTTTCGACACCAGGAACATATACTATTGGAGTTACCGATCAAACAGGTTGTACGGTAACTACTCCTGTAGATGTGTATGGACCGTTACAGATTAGTGCTGCGTTTACAGTAGCACCTGATTGTACGAATGCAACAGGAACAATTACAACGACGATAACGGGAGTAGTACAAGGAACGGAAACATTTGATTTGCTTGACGGTACTGGCACTCCAGTAGTTGGCAATACGAGCGGTGATGTTAATGGTATATACAATCTTGTGGCTCCTGGAACGTATATAGTTCGAGTTACAGATGATGGAAGAGGGACAGCACCAGGTTGTTCTTTTGATAGCTTACCAATAAGTATAGAAGCTCCAACAGCACCAGTGTTAGTTCCAGAAACTACATTTGTAACGTGTGCTGGAGATACCGATGGTGTAGTTACTGCTGCATTAACACCAGCATCTATAGATCCAGATCCAACAGTAATCTATGAATATAGAATTACAGCTACTACGTCGGCAACGCCAGCCGTAGTACCAACAACTTACCAAACGAGCCCAATATTTTCAGGTTTAGATAATGGAACGTATACGGTAGAAGTAAGGGCGACTAAGCCTAATGGAGCACTAAATGTATTCTGTTTTGATACAGATGATTATATCATAAATGATCCTACTGCTGTAAATGCAACTATTTCGAGTACGCCATATGGTTGTACAGGGACAACAGAAAATTTCCCTGTAATTACTATAGATAATATTGCTGGAGGAACAGGACCTGATTATACTATTTCTTATACTGTAGATGGAACCCCTGTGGTAGCATCTCCAGTAGACCCTACTACCTTAGATACTGATCCAGCAGCTGGGATTCAGATTGTGGCTAGTGTAGCAGGAGATTATGTATTTACTATTTATGACAGTAATAATTGCCCTACTGTACAGCCTACAGAAACAATACCTGCTTTCCCAATAATGACTAATCCAATAGTTACTCAAGTAGCACCTATTAATTGTGATGCACCTAATGCAGAGCTGGTAACGGTTTCGGTAGATAGAATTACTACTCCTGCTAATATTAATGGATACAGTTTTGATTTACTACCTGTTGGAGGACCAGAGGTACAAACGATAGCAGAAGATCCTACAGGTACGCACACAAGTGGAAATTTCAGTTTAACTGCACCAGGAACTTATGTGTTTAGAATTACGGATCTCGATACAGGATGTTTTATTGATACAGCACCCTATACTGTAGCTACGTTCAACGAAATTGAAGCAAATGCAGCTGTAGCTACTCATGTTCTTTGTAACGGTGCATCGACAGGAGAGCTTAACTTAAATGTGTTAAATTATACAGGAGAATTTAATTTTATTGTAAGAAATACAGTAACAGCGCTTCCAGAAACGACAGGTAATGTAGCAACAGGATTTACGAACCCTGTACTTATTGGGTTACCAGCAAATGGATTGCCAGCAGGAAACTATGTGGTAGAAATAGAAGCTCTTGATGCTCCTTTCTGCGATGTTATAACTGATGCTGTGACAATAACACAACCAGAACAATTAAGACTGACGATTCCCGAGAATATCAATGCGAATTGTAATGAAGATGCCAGAGTAACGGTATCTGTAACAGGAGGAACAGGGCCGTATACCTTTAGAGCAGATGACGATGGTATTGCTCCGTTTTTATTCGAAACCACGACAGCGAATACTACCGAAACATTCTTGTTGCCAGCAACTATTGCCGGTACAACATATGTTATTAGTGCAATAGATAATAATTCTTGTACATCAACACCAGTATCGATCAATGAAACTGTGTTTAGAACACCAGATCCCACAGTAGACTCAGTAACATGGACAGATTCTTGTGTATTTGATGATAACTATACCATTCGAGTAGTGGGTACAAGTAATGTACCTGTAGTAGCTCCAGCTACCAATGCCCTTACTTTTGAAATAGGGCCTGTAGGTAGCGGACAAGTAGCAGGAAATGTAAATGGTACTACCCATGACTTTACTGTTACTACACCAGGAACATACACGGTTAGAGTGTACGACGAAAATGGTTGTGTATCTACAGATGAAACAGTAGTTATTGTTCCAGAATTATCGGTAAGCGCTGATTTTACTGGAAGCCCAGTATGTAGAAGTGATGTAAACGGAGTGATTACTGCTACAGTAACAGGAGGTTCTGACTTTGCTGCTAACCCAGCTAACTTTATATTTACATTAACAGGTACAAATAGTGGTGGATTACCAATTGTGCCAGTTGTTCAAATAGGTGCAGGCGGGAATGTATTTAATAACGTTACTGCAGGATCTTACACTGTAAGCGTTACTGACAGTAATGTACTTCCTGCAACTGGTTCTGGATGTACAGCAAGTGATACAGTTGACCTTCCAATTCCAGTAGATCCAATACCAACTGCAACTCCTACTGGTGTTTCTTGTGTTGGAGCCAGTGATGGAAGTGTTATTATAGCATTACAAGCCGGTACCGATACAGAAGGTCCATACTCATACCAATTATATGAGAATAATGGAGGAACATTGGCAATAACTGGAGCTGCTATAGGAGCTCCTCAGATAGATAATCCTACATTTACTGGGTTATCGTTTAATGCATTAGCTGCTCCTCACCCAACTGCAGGAGAGTACTTGGTAGAGGTAACTTCAGCAAGAGGATGTTCTGCTTTAGTTGCTTTTGTAATACCAAATGCTTCACAGGTAACCGCAAGCTCAAGTCAGACCCCATATACATGTACGGGAACCACAGAGAATTTCCCTGATATTATAGTAACAATACAAGATGGAACACCACCGTATAGTATAACATATACATCTCCTTTAGGAACCGTAGTAACAGACTTGAATATAACTGATGCTGATGGAGGTACACCGGGAGTACAATATATATTTACAGGTGATGAAGTAGGTAATTATGTAATTACAGTTACCGATAGTAATGGTTGTAATATACCAACACCTCCTGGCCCAACTATTACAGAAACTATAAATCCGCTTCCTATAATGACTAACCCGTTAGTTAATCAAGTTGCGGCTATTACCTGTAATGCACCTAATGCAGAGCTGGTAACGGTTTCGGTAGATAGAATTACTACTCCTGCTAATATTAATGGATACAGTTTTGATTTACTACCTGTTGGAGGACCAGAGGTACAAACGATAGCAGAAGATCCTACAGGTACGCACACAAGTGGAAATTTCAGTTTAACAACACCAGGAACTTATGTGTTTAGGATTACCGATCTTGATACAGGATGTTTTATTGATACTGCACCTTATATTGTAGCTCCATTTGATACTATTGATGCTGCAATTACTTTAGGTAATGATATTACATGTTTCAATACTCTTCCACCAGATGGGTCAGTAAACTTAATTGTGACAGGATATACAGGTCCATATACCTATGATGCTACCAATACTACTACGGCTACTGTTGTTAGTGGAGGAGGTGATACCACTACAGATCCAGCTACAGGGCTTAACATCCCAGGATTAGAAGCAGGTAATATTGTAGTGACTGTAACAGCTACAAATACACCGTTCTGTGATGCTGATTCGAATACAGTTGCCATTACACAACCACCAGTTATTAATGTTACTGCAAATCAAATACAAGATGAAACCTGTGCCCCAGGTGATGATGCTACAGTAGAAGCGGTTGCAGATGGAGGTACCGGAGCATTACAATACCAGTTAGAAGATGCAGGAGGAGGAGTATTAGTACCATTTGGTAGTGATCCTAGATTTGGAGGTTTCCTTCTTGATGCGGGCACTGCACCAGCAGGGATAGATTATGTAGTAAGAGTAAGAGATGCTAGAGGTTGTGAGGTAACAGATACTATTAATATCCAACCACCGACACCTTTAGGGTTAACTGCAATTGCACCAACGCTACTAGCTTGTTCTGATAGTGAGGATGGTACAATTACTGCTATTGCTACAGATGGCCAGGGACCAGGAACATATCTCTTTATGTTAACATTCCCTGATGGTTCACAATCTGGAGCGATTGCAAGTACTACAGATCGTTATGTATGGAATAATCTAAAACCAGGAAACTATATTGTTACAGTTACAGATAACTTAGCGTGTGAAATCGCTCAAGATCCTGTAATTATTAATGCTCCACCAGTTGTGACGATAGATGTAGCTCAGGGACCAATAAGCTGTCTTACACCTAGCCCTAACCCGATAACGGTTACTGCAGGAGGAGGAACTCCTGGCGGATACGAGTTTAGTAGTGATGGTACTACCTTTGTTGCAGGTAATATTTCAGCAACAGTCCATGAATTTACTTTGCCTGCAGGAGATTATAATTTCTATGTAAGGGATGTGAATGGATGTGTTTCTCCGGCGTCTAATACGATACCGGTACGAGATCCTGTTCCGATAACGACGACTCTGGATTTAAGTAATACGTCTATTGTTTGTTTTGGTGAGCCAACAGGTTCTATTGATGCAAGTGTTACAGGAGGATTAGGTAATTATGGCTATCGAGTAACTGGTACAGATTACTTAGGAAACACGGTAACATTACCTGGCCCATTAGCTACAGATACACAAACGACAAGTTTCTTTGGCGATTTACCGGCTGGAACTTATAATTATACAGTAACTAGTGGAAATTGTTTAGATAGTGTAACACTTTTTGAAATACGTCAACCAGCAGAGTTTATAGCACAAGCATTTGCAACACCTATTTCTTGTAATGGAGAGACTGACGGTACTATACGTGTAACTGCCGTTGGAGGTACTAGTTTACCACAATATTATTTCTCTTTATACGATAGTTCTGGTAATGCAGTATTTACCTTTATTGAAGGCGGGTCTGAAAACCCGGATGATGAACATACGTTTAGAGATTTACCGGCAGATACCTATCGAGTAGAAGTAGAAGATGGAAATGGTTGTCCAAGAACTATTCTTGATATTCAGATTATAGAACCAGCACCAATTTTGGCTACTGTAAATGCTACAACTCCAGAAGATTGTGCAGGAGATATGAATGGTACAGCTACCTTATCTATTACAGGAGGATTACCACCAGCAAACCCAGCAGATCCTAGTTATTTCTGGAGTATTGATGGGGTAACTTATCAACCGGTTACCGATCCTGCGAATTTGTTTATAGATAATCTACCGGGAGGTACAACTACAGTATTCATTAGAGATTCTCAAAACAATGCAAACTGTCAGGGAGCCTTTAATATTGATATTGAACCAGGTGTTAACCTTGCTGGTGAACTCGTTCCAGAATTAGTATGTCCTATATTTGATTATAGTGATCCTACGAGTCCTGTGATGACTAGTGAAGAGCAATACTTTGTGAGTTTTGATATTGTTGAAGATTCACAAGGATTAGGTATTATTTATACTTTAAATGGTATAAACGGAACACCAAACCCACCTAATAATTCGAATTTGACAGGTAATTTTGAGGTTACCCCAGGAGAGTATGAAGGTATTATGGAATACCAAGGATGTACACGAACAGTAGATACTATCGAGATTCTTGAGTATACTCCATTGGCAATACCAGTTGCTCAAATGACTAATAACCCGCAAGATCCTAATGAATATCAAATCATAGCATCAGGAGGAAGACCATTTGAAAACACTCCTTTCTATGCATTCTCATTTACGATGCTAGAAGAAGGAATGACATTGGATCAATTAGAGCCTTCAGACTATACAGAATTAGATGGAAACATTTTTGTAATACGACAGACTGCTGATTATGTATTGCGTGTTGTTGATGCAGATGGTTGTGAGGTCCTTACGGTTCAGAATCTGACTTATATTAATATTCGTATCCCGAATTACTTTACACCGGATAGTCCTAATAGTACAGCAGAAGATCGTTTCTGGTATCCTAGACAGATTACTCCTAATATAGATGATCCTTTCTTCTTTGAGAACATGGAAGTAATCGTCTTTGATCGATACGGAAGAATGTTAGCAGAATTTAAAGGAGACCAACAAGGATGGGATGGTTTATACCAAGGAAAACAACTTCCATCAGGAGATTATTGGTATTCTATAATTCTGAATGATGTAGACAATAGAGAATTTACAGGCCACTTTACATTATATAGATAATATATAGAGCCTTAGTAAGTTATAAGACTATATGGTAAAAAGCCAGATGGTATAGAAAGAGAAAAGTTAATGATCTGTAATTTTTAATATTAGATGAAGAAGTATATTATCATATTTAGCCTATTTGCAAGTTATTGTACTTTTGCTCAGGAGTTTTTTGCTCCTGTACAAAACCAATATATTGCAGATAACCCATATTTGATATCCTCGGCCTACGCGGGTATTGGAGATTGTTGGCAGATCAGAGCTTCGGGTTTTGAGCAATGGGTAAGTATAGAGGATTCTCCGGGTACACAATCCTTATCGATAGATGGTAGAATATCTGACCGTTCGGGTGTAGGTGCAATTCTGTTTAATGATCAGAATGGATTTACGACTCAAAAAGGGATTCAGTTATCTTTTGCACACCATTTAACACTAAGTGAATATAATAATCAATACCTATCGTTTGGGATTAGCTATAAGTTTACCCAATTTGGTATCGACACTTCGAGGTTTAATAATGGAGACCCTGACAACCCATTTAATCCTGGATTAGCAGATATAAGTGTAAATGATTCTAATTTTGATATTGGATTGTTATATCGTATTGGCCGATTCTTTTTGAGTGCCAATGCTGTGAATTTATTACAGAAAGAGATTGATGATTTTAATCCAACCGAACCTTCACAGATACAGAACTATTATCTATATACTGGATATACATTCTATCATAGGTTTAGTGATATCGAGGTAGAGCCTTCTGTATTGTATCAAAACTTTGCAGGTGATGGTCGTTCTACAGCAGATCTTAACCTAAAGGTTCGTAAAATGCATCGTGAAGATTATTATTGGATAGGCGTTAGTCTTCGATCTTTGGTTGATCAGGATTTTAAACCACTTTCTGTATCTCCCATGTTGGGGATCAAAAAAGCTAATTTTTATGTTGCATATGGATATCAGATTAACGTAAACGAAGTTTTACAACCGACCACAGCAGCAGGATCACATATGATCACGCTAGGATTTGATTTTGGTTGTAGACAAAGTAAATGTGGATGTACCTATTAATAAGATTTTAAAAGAAATTCTAAAATCCTGCTTTAAACAAAGCAGGATTTTTTTTGCCTAATTATTTACTTCTAAAACTGTATAGCACCGATTAGATAGAAATAACACTAATTAATACGCTTCAGTACTATAAAATGTTTTATAAAGAAACTACATATAGCCCAAAGATGGCCACTACAAAGTAACAGGTGATTGTTAAGGCCCCTTGATAATCTTTTGCTACTCTTTGCCCAAAAAGCAACATTAAAAGCGTTATACAGGCTAAAAACATAGCCAAAACGGCATAGCATGTAATATCATCTGTAATAAGATAATAAATACCAATAACGCAACATACAGCCGTAATCATTTCAATGATTAAAACAATTGTTAAAAGAAGAGGAACCATATTCCCCATAAAAGTAGAAGCAAAATGTTCTTTTAGCCAACCAAGGTTTCCTTTCCAATCGATTATTTTATCGATCCCTGATTGCAAAAAAGTAATGAGAAGAAATAGTAAGATGGTTATTGAAACAATATTATTTATAAAATTATCCATGTGAGATTAGTTTAGAGTATCAAATATAGAATAAGATTTGGGACTAAAAAATGTTGGTTTTTAATTTACTATCCATAAGTATTAACAGGTAGCAAACTATGTGTTATGAACTTTTTTTATGTAATAATCGGGTAAGCTTTATCGAGAGATCGGTAAGGATTATTTTTGCATTACCATTTCGTTCTATATGATAGGCAGCATCCTGAAGTTCGTTACAGATATCCATAATATTGGCACCGTGTATAAAAGGAGCAAAGTTTTTTAATTTAAAACCATTTGTATTTGGTTCTAGAAAGACCAAATCTTCTGCACCATAATTAAGTAACATTGCTTGTCTGAAAAAATCCAGGCAATATTTTAGAAACTTTTTTTGTGTTTCTCTTCCTGTACCTGCAATAGATTCACTCCAGGTGATTAAGTCATTTACAGCAGACTTATTCCCTTTGGCTTTAAATGCTGTACGTACCCATTGTATAAACCAATCTTCAAATTGATCATCACCACCATCATGGTGTAGTAGGTGTAAAGCTTTACTATAATCACCATTAGCCTGATGTGCTATTTTTAAAGCATCGCTATCAGAAAGATTCTCTTTTTTCTGAAGCGCTTCTTTTATTACCTGTTCTCCCAAAGGAGGAAAATGTAATACCTGGCATCTGGATCTAATGGTTTGTATAAGCTGCTCCTCATCTTCTGTGATAAGTATAAATATGGTTTTCTCAGGAGGCTCTTCAATTAATTTAAGAAGCTTATTAGAAGCGGCAATATTCATTTTATCCGCCATCCAGATCAACATTATTTTATATCCTCCTTCATAGCTTTTTAGTGAAAGCTTTTTAACGATTTCAAGAGCTTCATCTACTCCTATTTGACCTTGTTTTTTTTCAATTCCAAGAGAAAGATACCAGTCAAAAATACTTCCATAAGGATTTTCATTTACAAAATGCCTCCACTCCTCTGCAAATTGATCAGATGTGGGATGTTTTTTTACCTTATCGTTTACAGCAACAGGATATACAAAATGCAAATCAGGATGCGCCAGATGATCAAATTTTACATTACATGACTCAAGACCATTTGTATTTTCCCCATTTTGATTTTGGCACAAAACGTATTGTGCATAGGCAATAGCCATAGGTAAAGTCCCACTACCATTTGGGCCAACAAAAAGCTGCGCATGAGGTATTCTTTGACGATCAGCACTGGTGGTCAAATAGCTTTTGATATGTTTTAAACCTAATATTTCTGAGAAAAGCATGGGCAAATATAAGAGATACCTAAAAAAGAAAGCAGATCTATAAGACATAAAACCTCATAAAAATTGAAGAATCCATAAATTACCAATACAGTAATTAAAACATGTGGTATTTATTTAACCTCAGGATGTGCACTCATAACAAGTATTACTTATTATCTCTCTCTAGAAAATCCTTTCTATAAATACCAGAGCTAAACACAAAATAAATTAGTGTTGACCTTCACAGAAAATTAGGAAGTTATAACCCTTTTAGATAAACTCCCAGTAGCAGAAGTACATATCCTGCTAGTACAAGCCAATTACTATTTGCTGCCAGAACAGGGTGAATATGTGAACCTAGAAGGCCTAAAAGAACAAGTACAATACTTATGATTACTGTAATTTTTTTTGGTGTGCGTGCAGATAAGTTACTCATAATTAGATAGTTGTTTAGTGTTTTGTAAATACAATATAAAAATAATTTTTAACATAAAATCCTGTGTAGATATTTTACCAATGCAAACATGACATTAATAGCTTCGAAGACTTATCTTATTCTAAGGTATCTAAATGGTAAGTATGAAAATAGGATAGAGTACTCGATTTTAAAATAAATATCAAGATGACAACTTTTTTGGTTTGATAGTAATACGATTATTTAACTATGATTCTTTTATTGAAAAAAGGGTTTTTATAAAAATTTGATAAAAGTGAAAAATTACCTCTGGTTTCGAGCAATTTTTCTATCAGATTTTGATGTTTTTAATGAAATAGAATTATTTTCGTTTGCGAAAAACCAATTCAGTATCATGAAGACAATTGACGATTTTAATTTTGAAAATAAAAAAGCATTAATTCGAGTAGATTTTAATGTTCCTTTAAATGAAAATTTTGAAGTAACAGATGACACTAGGATTCAGGCTGCAAAACCCACAATAATTAAGGTTTTGGAAGATGGAGGAAGTGCGATCTTAATGTCTCATTTGGGTAGGCCAAAAGGTGTTCAGGATGAATTTTCATTAAGGCATATCGTAGAAAAAGTTGCAGATATTCTTGGAGTTCAGGTAAAATATGTAGCTAACTGTGTTGGTCAGGAGGCAGAAGATGCTGTTGCAGCCTTAAACTCTGGTGAAGTTTTATTATTAGAAAACCTAAGATTTCACCCTAATGAAACAAGCGGAGATACTGGTTTTGCAGAACAATTATCAAAACTGGGAGATATCTATATAAATGATGCATTTGGTACAGCTCACAGAGCACATGCTTCTACTACTATTATAGCACAATTTTTTCCTGAACGAAAATGTTTTGGTAGCTTATTAGCAAAAGAAATAGAAAGTATTGATAAAGTATTAAGAAGTGGAGAGAAGCCAGTGACTGCTGTTCTGGGAGGATCAAAAGTATCTTCAAAAATTACGATAATCGAGAATATTCTAGATAAAATAGATCACTTGATTATTGGGGGAGGAATGACTTATACTTTTATTAAAGCTCTCGGAGGTCAAATAGGGGATTCTATTTGTGAAGATGATAAACAAGAGCTGGCATTAGAGATTTTAAGAAAAGCTAAAGAAAAAGGAGTAGAAATTCACCTTCCTGTTGATGTATTGGGAGCAGATGCATTTGATAATAATGCAAACACTAAGGTTGTTGCTGTTAATACGATTCCTGATGGTTGGCAAGGACTTGATGTAGGGCCCGAGACAATGAAAGTTTTTCATGATGTAATTTTGAAATCGAAAACCATATTATGGAATGGACCATTGGGTGTTTTTGAAATGGAAAATTTTGCTAAAGGAACTATAGCATTAGGACACTCTATAGCAGAAGCTACAGCAAATGGAGCATTCTCTCTTGTAGGAGGAGGAGATTCTGTAGCAGCAGTAAAACAATTTGGTTTTGGCACTAAAGTAAGTTATGTTTCTACAGGAGGAGGAGCTATGCTAGAAAGCTTAGAAGGTAAAACACTACCAGGAATAGCTGCAATAGAGAATGAGTAGCGTGTAATTTTGTAAGAAAACACTTATTTTTTGTAAAAATTATGAAAAAACGGGCGTTTTAACCGTTTTTTTCATGTTTTTAACGCTTTGATTTTTTGCAGTTTAGAAAAAAAAGTGCGATTTTCGCTGCTGTATTGTTGATAACATGTTAAAAACAATACAAATAGCCCCAATTTTCCGTTGAACTAAAAGCAAATGCATTTGTAAGATGAATAACTATTGCACATTATTTCTTTCTTTTCTATTAGTTTCGGTTTCGTTAATGGGACAAGAAACATCATCAGAGAAACAATCAACTCCTCCAAATACCAAGGAGATTGTACTTGATAAGACTCAGGATTTAAAACAAGATACAGTTCGAGTCGTAGATACAACTCAAGTAATCAAAACAACGGGAGAACTACAGACAACTACCATTACATCGACAAGTGTAAAAGATAGTGTGATTTATGTAGCAAATGACCATCCGAAGATGTCACAGTTAGACTCTATCTGGAAACAAGAATTATATAACTCTAGCCTTTTTGATACCATTTACAAATCAGTTACCGAACTGAAATATGAACCAGTAGAATATGTTGATCTTCCTACCGATACGTTAAAAGCAAGATTGGCAGAACTAAATGCACGTACACCTTTTAATGTAGAGTACAATCCTTCATTAGAGAGCGTGATCAAGAGATATTTAAAAAACAGACACAAACATTTAGAACGCTTAATGGCACTAAGCGAATTTTATTTTCCACTTTTTGAGCAGGAGTTAGACAATCAGAACATTCCGTTAGAAATAAAATACCTTGCTATTGTAGAGTCTGCTTTAAAACCTAGAGCAAAGTCCAGAGTTGGAGCTACAGGATTGTGGCAATTTATGTTTGGTACCGGTAAAATGTTTGGTTTAGAAGTAAGTTCATACGTAGATGAGCGTATGGATCCGATAATGTCTACCAAAGCTGCTTGCAAATATCTTTCTAATTTGTATAAAGTATTTGGAGATTGGGATCTTGCTTTGGCTTCATATAATTCGGGGCCCGGTAATGTAACCAAGGCAATTCGTCGTAGTGGAGGATATACAAACTATTGGAATATCAGACATAATCTTCCTAGAGAAACTGCGGGATATTTACCCGCTTTTTTGGCAACAATGTACATTTTTGAGTATGCAGACAAACATGGTTTCAAACCTAGAAAACCAGAGTTTGCATATTTTGAAACCGACACCATTCGAGTAAAGCAAATGATCACATTAGATCAGGTTTCAGAATATATAAATATTGATATCGAAGAATTACAATTTCTAAACCCTTCCTATAAATTAGATATCATTCCATATATCAAAGATGAAGATTATGTATTGCGATTACCACTGGATAAGATTGGTCCTTTTGTTACTAATGAAGATCAAATCTATACATTGGCAAAGGCAGAATTTGATAAGCGCGAAAAACCATTACCTAAATACTTTGAGGCAAATGATCGGATTCGATATCGAGTACGTAGCGGCGACTATTTGGGAAAAATTGCGAGACGCTATGGCGTTAGAGTAAGTCAAATTAAAAAATGGAATGGTTTACGAAGTAATAATCTTAGAATTGGTCAACGTCTTACCATTTACCCTCGTAGGCCAGTAGTAAGTAAACCTAGAAAAACTACAACAAAAAAAACTTTAACTAAGGTTGCAGCTAATAGCTCAGAGGTATATACTGTTAAGACGGGAGACACTTTATGGAGTATTTCTCAAAAATTTAAAGGAGTATCTGTCGAAAATCTTAAAAATTGGAACGATATTAGTGGTAGTGGTATAAAACCAGGTATGACACTGAAACTTTCAAAATCATAACCGCTAACTATTATCTATCTTATGAGAAAATTATCCCTCGCAATTGTTTGCCTGCTTTGTATTTTTAGTTGTACAGAAGAGGTTAAAAAAGAAAAAAGCCAGAAGAGTCAGGAGTCTATGGCACACTCTAATGGAAGAATAAATCACCTTTCTGTGGTTGTAGATAATGAGCTATGGAACAGTAGTGTTGGTGATACTATAAGAAAATATTTTGGTGCCGAAGTACCGGGTCTACCTCAAGAAGAACCATTATTTACATTGCGACAAATACCAATGGAAGCCTTTACCGGACTTACAAAACAGAGTCGTATTTTTCTGTGGATCAAAAAAGAAGATGGAGGAGAAAATAAATATGGATTATTAAAAAATAAATTTTCTAATCCTCAAATCGGTGCTGTAATTTCTGGAGCTACCGATGATGATATTACCACTTTGATTCGGGAGAAACATGAAATGATCGTTTCAAAATATAAGTCTTTAGAAACTAAAGAGAAACAAGCTATTATCAAAAAATCCTTAGAGAGAATTCCACAGCTACAGGAAAAATTAGGAATCACTTTAAATATTCCTTCTGCATATCGTATTGCCATTGAAGAAGACAAGTTTTTTTGGATACGTAAAAATATTAAGCATGGTAGTATGAATCTTATGATCTATGAATTACCATTAGGAACGGTAACCAAAGATTCTAATACAGTTTCTAGTATCATAAAAATGAGAGATTCTATAGGAACAGTAAAAATTCCTACTCCAGAAGTTGGTCATTTTATTACAGAAGAGGCATATGCACCTTATCTTTATGAAATTGAGTTAGATAATAGATTTACTTTCGAGACCAAAGGAACCTGGGAGATCAAAGATCGCTTTATGGCAGGTCCATTTGTTAATTATGCTATAGAAGACATTGCTAATAATAGATTAATGGTATTAGAAGGTTTTGTATTTGCTCCTTCGGTTAGTAAAAGAGATAATATGTTTGAGCTCGAAGCAATTATAAAAACAATAAAATTCGAGTAAGTCTCATATACATTGCAGAAATTTAATACCTATAGGTTTTAATTCACAACTTGTTATAAAAGACAGAAGTCTCTTTTAAGAGAAAACACTTAAAATGAAGGTGTTTTTCTCAGGATTAGTATAAAAACTATTTAATCTTACTACTACTACTACTACTGAGTTTTTTAATTCTGAAAGTGCGTTTTTAACTAAGACCCTAGCAGCTAATTAATGTGAGTTTTAAAGTTTGTATATACTAGAGAAATTAAATATAAATAAGGGCTTATGAATCACTTTTTGCTAACACTATTATTGTTCTTTTTTTCGATAGGATTAAATGCTCAGAATAATAGTAGTTCATCGCGCTCTGCACAACAAGCTAATAATGACTACTTTAGTGTGCCTAGAGAAACATTATACCTGCATTTGGATAAAAGCACCTATATTACTGGAGAAGAAATATGGTTTAAGGGATATGCTTATGATCGACAAAATAATCTTCCTTCTTTTGGCTCAACAAATCTCAATGTTCAATTATTTAATCAAGAAGGAAAAGAACTATATAGTGGTTTGTTTTTTGGCTCTAGAGGTAATTTTAGAGGTAACATAAAAATTGATTCTACCTGGAATAATGGTAGCTACTACCTAAAAGCATCAACGAATTGGATGAATAATTTTATAGAAGATGAGTCCTATATAAAGAAAATAGAGATCATAAAAGAATCCATTTCCAAAGAAATTGTCACAGAAAAGTTAAGATATGATTTTCAGTTACTTCCCGAAGGAGGTTATCTAGTCTCGGACACAGATAATAGCATCGGGTTTAAGCTCATTAATAATAGAGGTTATGGAGTACATTTCGATAAAGGTTATGTTGTTGATGATCAGGGAAATAGAATTGTTTCATTTGTGTCAAATAGATTTGGCATGGGTAAATTTAATATACATCTAAGATTAGGTAAAAAATATAAAGCCGTTATACAGTTCAAAAATGGTGAGAAAATACAAGTGCCGTTTCCTCAAATACAGACTAAAGGCATAGCTATAAATGTTGATAATATGCCAAGAGATTATGCGCTAATAGAGTTTAATACTAATACAAAAACATTGGAGGATTTAAACGGTGATCATTATTATTTACTGGTTAAACAAAACCATTTATCAAAGAAAATTCCTTTACATTTTTTACCAAACGAACTAAAGAGGAGAATCTCATTAAAAAGAGACGTTTTTTATCCAGGAATAAATACACTAACCGTGTTTAAAGAGAAAACTCCTATTGCAGAAAGATTATTGTTTAATTCTTTTGATAAAATTGTTGAGAACATTAGTGCTTCTGGCAACAAGACTATAAAAGATTCTTTATCGATAAATATCAAGGTGCCTGCAAAAAAAGGAGTGAGATATGATCTAAGTATTTCTGTATTACCTGAAGGCACAAAATCAAATAACCCCAATGATAATATTTATTCGGCAATGGTATTACGACCTTACTTAAAAGGTTTGATAGAGAATGAAATATATTATTTTACTGATGTAGATAGAAAAAAAAGGTATGATCTTGATTTATTATTGATTACTCAAGGCTGGAGTAAATATAGTTGGAAGAGAATCTTTAATAATAAACCTAACATATTGTATGGATTTAATCAAGGGTATAAACTGAAAGGAAAGATACAGGGAAAAAACAAAGATGATATATATAAATTATATATGCATCCAACTATATATCAAAAAGGTCATTTTATTGATGTTGATAATACAAATTCTTTTGAATTACCCAATTTTTTCCCTGAAAAAGGAGAAGAAATTAAACTTTCTGGGGTAACCTCTGATGATGTTTTTGTAGAGCCAAGATTATATTTGCAAATACTATTAGATCAGCATAAAAAGCCACTTAATGATATTGTTATTTCACAACAAAATAATATAGAAAGCAAAAATATAAACAAGAGCATAAAAATTCCTAAAGGGTTTATTGCCGATAATATTGAGGTTTTAGATGAAGTTTTGTTGAAGGCAAAAAGTAAAGAAGAATCAGAAAACACAAGTAAAGTACCATTGCTTAAATACATTAAAAATAATTCTAAAAAAATCACTCCTAAGATAGCTAGGGATTTCCCCGTCATATTAGACTATATTAAGTCTGTAGGAAGGTTTTATATACGAGATCAGAGACCAGTTACTTCAGATGTAGTTATTTACAGCCGTGCCCCAAGTTCTATAAATTTTCCTACTCAGGTTCCTGTATTTGTAGATAATGTTGAGTTAAGAGGCGATAAAAGTATATTAACAGTATTGCGAACTAATGAAGTAGATAGAATTTATATTGATAAAATAAGTTATGGTTTGGGTGCCCGAGGGGGTGCAGGGGCATCAATAAGGATATTTACTAGAAAAGTTCCTTTAGGATCAAAAATTGACGTCGATGAAAATTTTGTAGAATACACAATGGAAAAGGGATTTGAACCTGTTAAAGAGTTTTATAATCCAGGATATTCAAACTATCTTGATTTGGGATTTATAGATTATGGTTTGATTCATTGGCAACCTTGGGTCGATTTTAATAAAGATGGCTTTGGAACGTTTAAGATTAAGAATACCAACTTAGAGAACATTACACTTTTTATTGAAGGAATGGGGAGTGATGGAAGTTTGATATCCAAGATTCAAACAATACGTCTGAATTAGAATTTTGTGACACGTCTTGTATGTATAAAAGCAATTTTCTAAAAAATTGTAGAAAACTTTCTCTTCAGTATAAAATAATCTTTCATTTTTGGCATTATATTTAGCGATTCCAAAAACTTGATTTTATGAGTATCGTTTCTTTTATAGCGAAGCAGATTCCTGTTTCAGAAAAACAAATTGCTAAAACTATTTCCTTACTAGACGATGGGGCTACAATTCCCTTTATCTCTAGATATCGTAAAGAGATGACGGGAGATCTTGATGAGGTAGCTATTGGTGAAATTGTAAAACATAAAACTGCTTTTGAAGCTTTAGTAAAAAGAAAAGAAAGTGTATTAGCTACGATCAAAGAGCAAGAAGCATTAACTCCAGAGTTAGAGAAAAAAATCCTGTCTGCAGATACACTTACACAAGTAGAAGATTTGTATTTACCATACAAGAAAAAAAGAAAAACTAAAGCTTCTGTAGCCAAAGAGCAAGGGTTAGAACCCTTGGCTAAGATCATTATGCAGCAAAGAGAAGAAGAAATTCTTTTTGTAGCCTCACAGTACCTAAATGATACCGTTACTAGTGAAGAGCTAGCATTACAGGGAGCAAGAGATATTATAGCAGAATGGATTAATGAAGATGAAAAAATAAGAAATAGATTACGAAGACTATATCAACGCAAAGCTACAATAGCCTCTACCATAATTAAAACAAAAAAGGATGATGCAGCAGCTCAGAAATACTTACAATATTTTGATTGGGAAGAACCACTTCATAAATGTCCATCGCATCGGCTACTAGCAATTTTAAGGGCCGAAAATGAAAAAATAGTAAGAGTAAAAATTGCAGTACCAGAAGATGATGCATTAGATATCATAGATAGTGTGATGATCAAAACAAATGTTGAAGCTTGTACAGATCATATGTTTTTGGCTGGTTCTGATGCTTATAAACGATTGTTAACACCAGCAATCTCTACAGAAATACTCAATCAATTTAAAGAAAAAGCAGATGAAAATGCGATAAAAGTTTTTGCACAAAACTTAAAACAATTACTATTAGCCTCGCCACTAGGACAAAAGAGAATACTAGCTTTGGATCCAGGTTTTAAATCAGGATGTAAAGTGGTGTGCCTGGATAACCAAGGTGACTTACTGCATAACGAGAATATTTATCCTCATCCTCCACAGCGAGAAACTACAGGAGCCATTAAAAAAATACGATCTCTTGTAAATGCATATAAGATTGAAGCTATTGCTATAGGAAATGGTACCGCTGCTCGAGAAACAGAGGCTTTTATTAAAAAGATACCTTTTGATAAGCCAGTCCAGGTGTTTATGGTAAATGAAAGCGGAGCTTCGGTATACTCGGCGTCTAAAATTGCCAGAGCAGAGTTTCCTACTTATGATGTAACTGTACGTGGTGCAGTATCTATAGGAAGACGATTAGCTGATCCTTTGGC
The DNA here is from genome assembly GCF_943422735.1 of Aquimarina sp. EL_43. NCBI lineage: Bacteria > Pseudomonadati > Bacteroidota > Flavobacteriia > Flavobacteriales > Flavobacteriaceae > Aquimarina > Aquimarina sp. EL_43. Next base: position 1,711,799 of record NZ_CALSBR010000001.1, read on the forward strand.
AGAATTAGTAAAAATTGATCCAAAAGCTATAGGAGTAGGACAGTATCAACATGATGTAGATCAAACCAAGCTCAAAAACGAATTGGATACGGTAGTAATGAGTTGTGTAAACGGTGTAGGTATTAATGTAAATACCGCTAGTGTTCCGCTATTAAGTTACGTTTCGGGTATTGGTGAAAAACTCGCAGAAAATATTGTAGCATATCGATCAGAAAATGGAGCGATACAATCACGCGAAGAGCTCAAAAAAGTACCAAGATTGGGAGGAAAAGCCTATGAGCAGGCAGCAGCTTTTTTACGAATTACAAGCCCTAAAAACCCACTTGATAATTCTGCAGTACACCCAGAGCGTTATAAATTAGTTTCGAAAATGGCAAAAGACGCAGGAGTTCCTATAAACGAATTAATAGGGAATAGAGAGGCTATTACAAAAATCAAACTACAAAACTATATTACCGATGAGGTAGGGCTTCCTACATTAACCGATATTGTGAGAGAATTAGAAAAACCTGGTGTAGACCCAAGAAAAAAAGTAACTGTCTTTGAGTTTGATCCTAATGTAAAAACCATAGAAGACATAAAAACAGGAATGAAACTACCAGGAATTGTAAATAATATTACAAATTTTGGATGTTTTGTCGATATAGGGATTAAAGAAAGTGGATTAATCCATATCTCAAAATTAGCAAACGAATATATTAGCGATGTAAATGCTGTAGTACAATTACATCAACACTTGATGGTTACCATAATAGAAGTGGATATAAACAGAAAGAGAATTCAGCTTTCTCTTATAGACTAAAATATACAACCAAAAAACATTGTAATTTCTTGTTTTCATACTAACCACAAATTAATATCTCTATCAATTTGTCGATTATGAATTGAAAAGATACATTCATTAGCTGAAATTGTATAACTACCAATTCTATATCATAATTATTTTCTGATATGCATATGTTTGATTTTTAAGAATGTCTAATATTTAATATTTAAGACAAAAGAATCAATAAAAAGCACCTGTTTTATTTCTAAGGATTTAAGAACTATAACTTTTCTAGTACTATGGCTATTTAAAGAAAGCAATACCCTTGTTTTTAAAGCTTTAAGAAACTCAGGAAATTTTGGTAAGTAATTATGAAAAAATACTTGTATTTAATTTTAATATTTCTTTTTAAAATTGTTTCAGCGCAGACTATCGTCGATGTGCATACGGCTAACACAAATGTTATTGTTGTTGTTCTTGAAATGAGCGTAGAGAATCAGGATGTAATTCCCTCTACTTCAGGTTGGACTGTAAATGGCACTATTCCTGTTTCTATTGGAAGAGGAGCTGGTGTTTATGACGAAAGAAAGTATGATTGGACGGTGGGATATTATGAGATTTTTGTACGACATAATATATATCTCGAATTAAATCAAAATTTAGTAAATAATACAAACTATACTATAGTAAGCCCCTACGGCACTACATCATTAGCTTTTTCTGATACCGAAGTATTTTGCGAATCAATTAAGGTAAATCAAGAAGGGTATAGCGGAAACGCAACAGGAAATTATGCCAACTTTGGCTATTATGGTGGTAGTCTTGGATCCACAATGTTTGATGTGATACCAGATTATCAAGTAATTAATGAGAATAATACCGTGATTACTTCAGGAAAACTGATCTATTGGGGAGATGATACCGATATAGGACTGGCAACTTCTGGTGAACATGTATATAGGATAGATCTATCCAATGTTCCTGTAGGAGGACCATACCATATTGTTGTAAATGGGGTTGGCAGATCTTACTCCTTTGGTGTTGGGAATAATTATTTGCGTAAAATAGCCGAGGTTCATGCACGGGGGATGTTTCATCAACGTTGTGGTATCGAACTCAAAAGGCCATATACAGAATATGAAAGAGAAATATGCCATGAAGAAAGTGCTTTTACTATGGATACATGGTCTTCTTCAAGTTTTATTGATGTGCCGAACGATGCAGAAATGCATGCTGTTATAGGTGGATATCACGATGCAGGAGATTTTGACAGACGACCTTATCATACGGTTATTCCGATAACAATGCTTTCAACTTTTGAAGCATTTCCTCAAAATTTTATTGACAGGCAATATAATATTCCAGAATCAGGAAATGGAATTCCTGATTTTCTTGATGAAGCTTTATGGGGCGTTTTAATTTGGGAAAATTTACAACTCAATCAGGATAACTGGGATAACCCAGATGATTTTGGAGGCGTAATGCAAGGAACCGAAACCATGGCGCATCCGACATATGGAGCACATAGAGCAGATTATGAAGATGATCGCCAATATGGTACTTTTGAAGTTGGGATTAAAACAACTCTTGAAGCAGCCGGAATGTTTGCACAAGCTTCCAGGATTATCGAACCTTATGACTCTGACAGGGCTTCGGATTTGTTTGCAAAGGCCGAACAGGCATGGTCTTATATAGACAGAAATTATGTTTCCGGAACACATCGTGGAGCTATGTTGTATGCTGCCTTGCAAATGTATCTGGTTACCGCTATAGGTAATGATACAGAGGATGCACAGAATAGGTATCATACACTATTTAGAGAAGAAGTATTAAACACTATCATTAATGGAGGAACATGGCCAGACCAGTACTTAGGAGGTAATATGTCTGCAACAATTAAATCTTCTCAGTTTATTAGTTATTTGCTTGTAAGTGATATTTATACAGATCCCACTATCAGCGAAGGATTGCTAAATGCACTCAAATTTCAGGCTGATACCGGAGGATATATGGGTTGGAATGAAAATGATTTTCCATATGCACAAGGTGTTACAAAATATAATGGATGGGGAGCTTCTACTGCACAAGGTAGATATACAGAAGATCTGGGTTATATGATGCGGTTAAGCACTTCAGAAGAAGATAAGCAACATTATTATAACCAGATAAGCAATTATGCCAATTATTCTCTAGGGTTAAATCCACAAGGACATAGTTATGTAACAGGATTGGGAGATAAACAACCTATAAGTCCGGCACACCTCGATAGTTACTATACCAAATACGGTGAATTACCAGGCGGAGGTGCACAACCGGTCATCGGAAATGTTCCTGGTATAGTTATCTATGGTAGTACCGAGGGTAGAAGTGGGCAACCATATCAAAGAGTTATTACAGACAAACTTTATCCGGCTTGGGATGACTTACCTGGGTTAAGAAGATGGAGTGACGGATGGTCTCTTATTAACGGAAATGAATTTACTACATGGGAAACAATGGTTTGGAATGTATGTATGTTTGGAATCCTCTATGATGCTTCTATTGATGAAATAGAAGTAGTAGTAGAAGAAGAAGTAGATGATATGGAAGAATCTAACAACGAGTTTCTTATTTATCCTAATCCTTCAGAAAATACGATAAATATTAACTATTCTGAATTAGAAGGAACCAGAGTAGAGATAATAGATATGATAGGTAAAAGAATTTATCGTGAAGTGGCAAGTCAAAATGAACACTTTATTAGGCACTCGTTTGCAAAAGGAGTATATTTTTTAACTGTTTCTAAAAAAGGAGAAACTCTCGTTAAAAAGTTTATCGTTCAATAATAATTTGATGGTTTAATATATTACATTTTTAAAAAATAAAAATATAAAAAAACCCAACTCTCATGAAGTTGGGTTTTATATATAAGGTGTTTCAGAAATTATTTTTTCTCATCAATCTTAGGATCTTCTTCTTCTTTTGAGGCATCCTTAAATTCTTTTATACCACTACCAAGGCCTCTCATTAGCTCGGGAATCTTCTTTCCACCAAATAAAAGCAATACAATTGCTACAATTAGAGCAATTTGCCATGGGCCAATCATTCCTAAAAATATACTAGATAATATCATGATCTTAACTATTAGATTACAAAGTTAGCAAGAAATGATTAAATATATGTTTTTAGCTGTTAAAAAACGGATTTTTATATCAATTTTATCAAAATCAATAGACGATTTACCTATCAAAACCGTTGTGTTTATCTCTGACTGAATATTTACATCTCATAAGATTAACTTTTTGTAAGAAAGACGTTTTTGATTAAAATAATAACACAATAATTTGATAAAAAGACAAAATTAGAAGGTAAAATGTAAATTTCGCAGGTAAAAGGTAAACCCAAGATGAGTTCATTATGTATATTTGCGATTAATGATACCGATTTGATAACATTCTTTATTGAAGATGTAATCTATGGCAAAAAAGAACAAAGAACAAAAAAAAATTACCAAGAAGCTACTTAATAAGTATCGCTTGGTTATCCTTAATGAGGATACTTTTGAGGAACGAATATCATTTAAATTAAACAGACTTAATGTTTTTGTAATGGTTACTATTACCTCAATTGTTTTGGTAGCAGGAACCACTTTTTTAATTGCATTTACGCCGCTTAGAGAATATATCCCGGGATATTCTTCTACCTCACTCAATTTGAGAGCTAACAGATTGGTGGCTACTACAGATTCTTTGGAGTCAGTGATTAATATAAATCAGGAATATTATAAATCGATCAGAAAAGTACTTACAGGAGATGTAAAAACTGTAGAATTTGATATTGATTCTGCAATACAATCCCAAAAACTAAATCCTGAAGAGATCGATCTTAAACCTTCAGAACAAGATATAAAACTTCGTGAAGAAGTATCTAAGGAAGATAAATATAGTCTATTCGAAAGTGAAAAATCAAGCTCTGATTTTTCATTGTTTCCACCGGTAAAAGGTAACATTACTTCTAACTATAATATGAATGAAAAACATTATGGTATAGATGTAGCGGTCCCCAAAGATACCCCGGTAAAAGCAGCATCTTCTGGGACTGTAATTTTTTCTGAATGGACTGCAGAAACTGGTCATGTAATTATACTTAAGCATAGCAATAACTTACTTACAGTATATAAACATAATGCCTCTCTGACCAAGCGACAAGGAGAACAAGTTAAGGCCGGAGAAGTAATTGCTACAGCAGGCTCTACGGGAGAGTTGTCTACAGGGCCTCATTTACATTTTGAATTATGGCGAGATGGATACCCGACAGATCCTTCTAACTTTATTGATTTTGAACAATAATTATCTATGTCCTTAAAAACATTAGGAGCTAAAGTATTTGCTAAGCGAATTCGCAAAAAAATTAATAAATGGGCATCAAACCCAATAAAAACTCAAGAACAAGTTTTTGCAGACCTTATAGAAAAAGCAAAAAACACGGCCTTTGGTAAAGATCATAATTTTCAGGATATAAAAACATATTCAGACTTTACACAAAATGTCCCCATACGAGATTATGAAGAATTAAAATCATATGTAAATCGTGTTGTAGCTGGCGAGAATGATGTACTTTGGCCAGGAAAACCATTATATTTTGCGAAGACATCGGGAACTACAAGTGGCGCAAAGTATATTCCTCTTACCAAGGACTCTATGCCTACTCATATTAGAGCGGCTCGTAACGCGATTTTATGCTATATTGAAGAAACCAAAAAAGCAGATTTTGTAGATGGTAAGATGATATTTCTTCAGGGGAGTCCAGAGATGAGTGAAAAGAATGGAATATTATTAGGAAGACTCTCAGGAATAGTAGCGCATTATGTACCAAAATACCTTCAAAAAAATAGAATGCCTAGTTGGGAAACTAATTGTATTGAAGATTGGGAACAAAAAGTCGATGCTATTGTTGAAGAGACAGTACATCAGAATATGAGTGTGATAAGTGGTATTCCGCCATGGGTGCAAATGTATTTTGAAAAACTACAGCAAAAGACAAATAAAACTATAGGAGAACTTTTTAAAGGCTTCGAACTCTTTATATACGGTGGTGTAAATTTTGAACCTTATAAAGCTACATTTGAAAAATTAATTGGCAGAAAAGTAGCAGGTATCGAATTGTATCCGGCTTCAGAAGGGTTTTTTGCATTTCAGGACAGCCAGAATGAAAAAGGAATGCTTTTGCAACTGGATTCGGGGATGTTTTATGAGTTTGTAAAGGCAGATGAGTTTTTTGAAGAAAATCCAAAGAGATTAACTATTGGTGAGGTCGAAATAGGAGTAAATTATGTAATGCTGGTTTCTACTAATGCTGGGTTATGGGCATATAATATTGGAGATACAGTATTGTTTACAAACACATCACCTTATAGAGTAATTGTTTCTGGTAGAATAAAGCATTTTATTTCAGCATTCGGAGAACATGTGATTGGTAAAGAAGTTGATCAGGCAATTAAAGATGGTATAGAAGCCACCGGGATAATGATTAATGATTTTACTGTAGCACCACAAGTTAATCCAGATCAAGGTGAATTGCCCTATCACGAATGGTTTATAGAATTTCTAGAAACTCCAGAAGATACGGGGAAATTAGCTTTAGAAATTGAGAATTCGTTGCGAAAACAGAATTCATATTATAATGATTTGATCGAGGGAAAAATATTGAGGACATTAAAAATAACTCCAGTTTCTAAAGACGGATTTAAAGATTATATGAAATCTGTAGGTAAACTAGGAGGGCAAAATAAACTTCCAAGACTTTCTAATGATAGAAATATAGTAGATGTACTCACAACTATAATAGACAAATAGTCCTAATTGAATTTTAATGTTCAGTTAGTATACTTATATTTGCTAGGAAAAATTTATGGCAAATCTTATATTACAAGGAAGAACAAGAGCTCAGGAAAGCTCTAGCGCAATTGAACGCATGTACATAACTATGCGCCATCTATTTAATAGAGGTTTTTATAAACCCATGGGAGTTTCTGGAGATACGCTTAGAGAGGCATTGTTAATACTTCGCCCAGAGATTTATGGCTCTGTCGCAGAAGAAAAAGTAGAACTTAATGGATTACTCTATGTTATTGATCGCTTACCATTTGGTATTGAAGAATGCCGATATATTAACTTAACAAGTGACGAAGGATATAAAAACTCTCACTTTAAAGCTATAGTACCTCCCAAAAGACGCAGGAACTGCTATCGTATAGATGATGAGCAAATGAATATCGAGATTACCAGAGGGCGATCAGAAATATATGATATTCTTACGCACCTTACCTTTTTATTTATAGAATCACATAAGATCATGAATCGAGTAGTGATTAATGAGCAGGGTAATGTTACCAGAGATTGGCAAAAATTAGAAAAAGCTGTAGCGTCTAAAAAAGATTTAACCAAAGCCGAAAGAGAAGTCGCTTTGACCCATACAGCTAATATTTTAGGAAGAACCTTTGAAGAAGTTTCTTCTGTATATGGTAGTTTTTCTTGCCCAGAAAACAAAGAGCGGTTTTTAGATATTATTTATTGGCTGGGTAAGCTGGCGATAGAAGAATCAATTGAAGATGAAAAGAGAATCGTAACCTTTAGTCCAGTATTAAGAGAAAGACTGGGTCATCATATTCATGGAGAGATTTGGGCAAATACGATTAAAAACAAATTAGAAGAATTAAATTTACTTGATCGCCCAATTCACATCATTAGTGCTAATATGCATAGTGTAATGAATACATTATACGCTTCTGTTGCTTTAAAAAATGAGTTGAAAGATAAAAGTATTTTTGACGTTTATGAGTCATTAAGTGATAATAAAAATGACAAACTAAGAGCAAAAGTACGAAAGTTAGCCTTGCAAAAAGGAATGACTTATATAGAAGATCAAAGTGGGGCAAATATAAATGTACAGATATTTGATACTGCTCAATATGCAGATTGTGAATATAAAAACCTAATAGCGGATATTGAAGATAGTGATAAACCTGTAATTATCGTAATGGATTATGCATTTGGAGAACAGGCATATGAGACGATGGATGAGCTATTAAAACCATATATAACTACCCAGGGAGCCAAAACACATATTGATGTTAAATCTATTTCTATTATGGGTAAAGCGGGCATTCTTGAAGGAGGAAAAGGAGATATTATGATACCATCTGCTCATGTTTTTGAAGGGACAGCAGATAATTACCCGTTTAAAAATCAGTTAAAAAAGAAAGAATTAGAAGGACATGGCATTGATATCTATGACGGAGCAATGATTACAGTTCTAGGAACCTCTTTGCAAAATAGAGATATCCTGAAGTTTTTTCATGATTCTACCTGGAATGTAATTGGATTAGAAATGGAAGGAGCACATTATCAAAAGGCGATACAATCAGCTTCAAAACTTAGAGGTAGTATCAGTCCAAAAGTAAAAGTACGGTACGCTTATTATGCTTCAGATAACCCGTTAGAAACAGGAAGTACATTAGCTTCTGGAGGCTTAGGAACTACAGGAGTAAAACCAACATACCTAATAACCGAAAAAATAATAGAACAAATATTTAAAGAAAGATAATAATTATGGGTAATGAAAATTACAACGAGGAGATAGATGTAATGCAAGTTTTTAGCATGTTTAAGAAATTTTTTAAAGGCTTTCTAAGATCGGTTATATCTGTAATTAGATTTTACAAAAAAAAGTGGATTTTATTTTTAATTTTATTGGTTTTTGGAGGGGCTATAGGGTTTTTTATTGATCGAAATGAAGATATCCAAAATGAATATATACAAGAAATAATAATAGAACCTAAATATAATACCACAAAATTTGTATATGATTTTATTGAGGAATTAGATCGTAGTTTTAACGATGATTATTTCTTAGAGAAACTAGGAATTAATGCTGAGAACATAAAGAATCTTAATAAAATAACTATTGAACCTTTGATTAAGGGAACAGATGTTTTAGATAATTTACAGGAAAGATATGAAAATCGAGAATTTTTTAAGGATATAATGACAGCATATGAAGAAGATAAATTAAAAGAAGAAGAATTTAGAAATTTTTATAAACATCATAGATTAATACTTAAATTCAAAAATAAAAATACAGAAAACACTAAAATTAGTTCTTCAATTTTAAAGTATATTAAATCGAATGAATATTATCAAAATGTAATGAATTTTACCATTGCTCAAAACAAAAGTAGTTTAGAGAAAAACAAAAAGTCATTACAATTTATCGATAAGTATTTAGATAATTTGAATAATAGTCCTTCCTCTAACTCTAATGAGTTGGTTGTAATAGCAAATGAGTCTGAAGCCCCAACTATAGCATCATTATTGAAACAGAAAGATCTTTTGCTAGAAGAAGTTAATGAACAAGAGAAGATTTTAGTATTAGATAAAGAAGTGCTTTCCGTTGTAGATTATGGAGATATTATTTCTACAAGAAAAAAGTTGTTAAATCGAACAGTGTTTATAATCCCACTACTCCTTATAGGGCTGATTTCTTTATTCTACTTTCTTCGATATTTGAATAGAGAGATAAAAGAGTTTGTTAAAGACGAATAATGATAGGTTTTTACAATTTTTAGTACTTGTTCATTTGGGAAGTATGTCTTGTCAAAATCTATGAAAGAATTAATAAAAAGCAATAATTATTATGCTATATCCTTTAAAATTTCGACCAATTCTAAAAGAAAAAATATGGGGGGGGAATAAATTAAAAACCATTCTCAATAAACCTATAATAGATGAGAATACTGGTGAAAGTTGGGAAATATCAACAGTGGGTGAAGATATTTCAGTGGTATCTAATGGGAAGTTAAAAGGAGAAAAACTAGATCACCTAATTAAGGAGTATAAAGAAGATTTATTAGGTAATAAAGTATATCAAGAATTTGGGGATCAATTTCCTTTGTTAATTAAGTATATCGATGCCAAAGAGGACTTATCTGTTCAATTGCATCCAAACGATGTATTGGCAAAGAAACGTCATAATTCTTTTGGAAAAACTGAAATGTGGTACGTTGTTCAAGCTGATTTTGACGCGAAGTTAATTGTTGGTTTTAATAAAGATACCACAAAAGATGAATATGAAACGTTCCTGAAAGAAGGGAAAATTACAGAATTGCTGAATTTTGAAAACATTTCAAAAGGAGATAGCTATTTTATTAAAGCAGGAAGAATACACGCAATTGGAAAAGGATCATTGATTGCTGAAATTCAACAAACGTCAGATATTACGTATAGAGTTTATGATTGGGATAGAAAAGACAGTAATGGAAATGAAAGAGAATTACATACAGATCTGGCATTGGATGCACTGGATTTTAAAGGAGACAGATCTTTTAAATTAGAATACGAAAAGGATAAAAACCAAATTAATAACCTTATTTCTGGCACATATTTCACAACAAATACACTTGAAATTAATCATGATTTAAAAAGAGATTACAAACACCTAGATTCGTTTAAAATCTTGATGTGTGTTGAAGGAAGTGGTGAAATAAGAATCGATGATAATTCTACAAGTATCTCATTTGGTGAAACAATATTGATTCCTGCTGAAATTGAAAACTTACAAATTATAAGCAATAGTCAAGGGATGAAATTATTAGAAGTTTATATCTAATATATTATGAAGGGAAACATATTAATAACTGGAGGTGCAGGATTTATAGGGTCGAATTTTGTGAACCTTATTTCAAAAAATGATGATTCAAAAATTATCAATCTTGATGCATTAACCTATGCTGCTGATCTTGCTAATATTGAAGTCCAAAATGACAAAAATTATACTTTTATAAAAGGAAATATCTGTGATTGGAGTGTGGTTGAAAAAGTTTTTATAGAACATAATATTGATACCGTAGTTCATTTTGCTGCAGAATCTCATGTTGATAACTCTATTGAAGGCCCAAAAGCATTTATTGAGACCAATATTGTTGGGACTTTTAATTTGTTACAAGCTGCATATCAGACATGGATGAAAGCTCCAAATCAACCAAAGTTAGAATTTGAACACGCTCGCTTTTTACATATTTCTACAGATGAGGTCTACGGTACCTTAGGAAAAACAGGCCTTTTTACCGAAGAAACACCTTATGCACCAAATAGTCCATATAGTGCCTCAAAAGCGTCTTCTGATATGTTAGTTCGTAGTTACTTTCACACCTATGGCTTACCAGTGGTAACAACAAACTGCTCAAATAATTATGGTCCTAGACAGCATAATGAAAAACTGATCCCAACTATCATTAGAAAAGCTATTAATGAAGAAAATATACCTATATATGGTGATGGTAAAAATATAAGAGATTGGTTATATGTTTTAGATCATTGTAAAGGAATAGATTTAGTACTACGTACTGGGAAAATTGGAGAGACTTATAATATTGGAGGAAAAAACGAAAGAGAAAACATATATATTGCCACTACTATTTGTGAAATTTTAGACACTATAATTCCAAGGAGTACTACTAAATCATACAAAGACCTTATTACGTATGTTACGGACAGACCTGGTCATGATTTTAGATATGCCATTGATGCTTCTAAAATTGAAAATGAATTGGGATGGGATGCCGAAGAAAATTTTGAAACAGGTATCAAAAAAACAATACATTGGTATTTAGAAAAATATAAAGAACAATAGTTTCGTTTGATAATTTGAATGACTATTTCATACAATACATTATAGCAATGAAAGGAATAATATTAGCAGGAGGATCGGGAACACGTTTACATCCGCTTACACTAGCGATTAGTAAACAATTAATGCCGGTTTATGACAAACCAATGATATATTATCCTCTTTCTACATTGATTGCTGCAGGAATTAGAGAGATTTTAATTATCTCTACTCCTCAAGACTTACCATTATTCGAAAAACTATTGGGTGATGGCAAAACCTATGGTTGTCGATTTGAGTATGCTGTTCAGGATCAACCTAATGGACTAGCAGAAGCTTTTATTATTGGCGAAAAATTTATTGGCGATGATAAAGTAGCCTTAATACTTGGAGATAATATATTTTATGGATCTGGATTAGAAAAACTGTTAGAAAACAATAATGATCCCGATGGTGGTATTATATATGCTTATCATGTTCAAGATCCAGAACGATATGGAGTTGTTGATTTTGATAAGAATGGAAAAGTTACTTCGATAGAAGAAAAACCAAAACAACCAAAATCAAATTATGCCGTACCAGGAATTTACTTTTATGATAATAAAGTAGTAGAAATTGCCAAAGCCATTATGCCAAGTGCTCGAGGAGAATTAGAAATTACCGATGTAAACAATGTATATCTGCAACAAGGAAAATTAAAAGTAAGCATACTTGATAAAGGTACAGCCTGGTTAGACACAGGAACATTTAACTCTCTTATGCAAGCAAGTCAATTTGTTCAGGTTATAGAAGAACGACAAGGACTTAAAATTGGAGCTATAGAAGAAATAGCATATAAAAAAGGTTTTATTGATAAAAATCAGCTTCAGGAATTAGCAAAACCATTATTAAAAAGCGGCTATGGTAAATATTTATTACAACTAGATTAAGATGGAAATTCAATCTACATTTATTGACGGATGTTTTGTCCTTAAACCCAGAGTATTTGATGATAAAAGAGGCTCTTTTTTTGAGAGTTTTAATCAAAAAATATTCGAAGAAATTACTGGGCTAAAGGTCGATTTTATACAAGACAACCAATCTATTTCTAAAAGAGGAGTGCTTAGAGGGTTGCATTTTCAAACGGGTGACTATACGCAAGCAAAATTGGTTAGGGCAGTTAAAGGAGAAGTATTGGATGTGGTTGTTGACCTAAGACCTCATTCTAAAACATATAAAGAACACTTTTCTATTGTGTTAAATGATCATAATAATTTTCAGCTATTCGTTCCCAGAGGTTTTGCACATGGATTTATTACATTGAGTGAAAGCGCAATTTTTAGCTATAAATGTGATAACTATTATCATAAATCTTCAGAATCAGGAATCATATACAATGACCCTGACCTTTCAATTGATTGGAAATTAGATGCTTCTGAAATTCAATTGTCAGAAAAAGACAAAGATCTATCTTTTATAAAAGACTTAAAATTATAATACCTCAAGAATCACAAAAAGCACATTTGTTTTTTAAGAAAAATACGTGATGTTAAAAAAAATGTTAATGCGCTTTTTTGTTTAGTTTTTTTTATTAATTTGGCCCTAGTTTCTTTTAAAATTTTAGAAGAAAAACCTTAATTTTTTGGGAAAGCATAAATACTAGTGCTTTATAATTGGCGTTTTTCCTACCCTATCGTCAAAATAATAACATTTCATTGATTCTATAAATAAGAGATTTTTTATACATGTCTCCTGATTTTGAATCTGCGATATTATGTTGTTCAATTTTATTTAAAGTTTATCAGTTTTTTGGGCATAATTGCTCCTTAAAATAAATTAACCTATGACGACAAAAGAAAATACTTCAGAAGAAATTCACTTAGGAGAATTATTTAGATTGATTGGTAATGCTCTTAATAGATGTATTAAGTTTATTGATAAGATTTTTAAAAATCTTTTTCACCTTTTTATCCTTTTTCTTAAGCTTATAAGAACTCATTTTTTAAAATTTGTAACTGTTGCATTTATAGGAGCTATAATAGGAGGGTACTTAGATTATAGGTCATTACCCGTATATAAATCTTCTATGATTATAGAGCCCAATTTTAATAGCGTTCAACAACTATACAACAATATTGAGTTTTATAATCAATTAGCAGAGCATCGAGAAAGTAAAGCCTTATCTGAGGCCTTACAAATTAGTGAAAACGAAGCATCATATATTAAAAAAGTTATAATAGAATCATTTTCTGATGAAACACAACGAATAAAACAGTTTAGTGAATTCATTAGTGGATTAGATTCTATATCTCAAAAACAAGTAGATTATGAGTATTATTTAAAGAATTTTAATGATATCAATGCAAAGTTTCATAGAATACAAATAGAAGCAACTTCTCCAGAAATAGCAAAACGATGCCAGAAAGCAATTGTAACATCAATAGAGAATAATGAATATTTTAGACTACAAAAAGAAATTAACGATCGTAATATTGCCCTTAAAGATTCGGTTATAGACATTCAACAAGAAGAAATTAATGATTTACAAGCTTTTTATAAGAAGATAAAAATTATGGAAGCTCAAAAACCTGAAGGGACTACTAATATTAACTTAGCAGAAAATCAACCGGATCAGGTATCAGAGATCGAATTACTAAACCAGGCAGGGAAACTAAAAGACGAAAAAATTGAATTAAATAATGAAAAAGCAAATACGAAGAATACCATTAATATTATTTCAGAATTCCCTAATAAAGGAGCCTTGGTAAATGATTTTATGAATAAAAAGATCGTATTGATACCAATAGTATTTGTTACTATCTTATTTTTGATCTTAATTCTTATTTCATTAAATAGGTATTTAATGAATTATGATAAATTAAATACGTGAATTTGGTAAGATAATAGATGGAAAAAAAATCGAAGAAAAACAATGTTTTGATTACAGGATCGAGTGGTCAATTAGGGCAATGCATAGAAAAAATTAAGAAAAACTATCCTGAATTACAATTGTATTTTGCCAGTTCTGAAGTTTTAGATATCACAAAAAATGAAGAAGTACAACGTTTTTTTAAGGATAACTCATTTAATTTTGTAGTGAATTGTGCTGCATATACAAACGTAGATCAAGCAGAAAAAGAACCTGAAAAAGCGTTTTTGATAAATGCCGAAGGGGTGAAAAATTTAGCAGAAGTATGTAAAGAAAATGAGATAGTTTTAGTTCATATTTCTACTGACTATGTTTTTGACGGTTCTAAAGAAACTCCTTATACCGAAGAAGATACTCCAAACCCCATTAATGAGTACGGAAAATCAAAATTAGCTGGAGAACAATACATCCAAAAAAAATTGGACAAATATTTTATCATTAGAACATCATGGTTGTATTCTGAATTTGGACATAATTTTTTTAAAACAATTCTGAAAAAATCTAAAACCGAACAAGAACTAACTATTGTAACCTCAGAAACAGGTACTCCAACAAATGCTAATGACTTGGCAAAGTTTATATTGAATATGATTATGATTAACCATCAAAAGTATGGTATTTACCACTTTAGTAATCTCGGTGAAGCTACTTGGTATGATTTTGCTAATGAAATATTAAGAGCTTCAGATAAACTTGACCATATAATGCTTAAAAAAACCGATAATTACCCTACTTTTGCACAAAGACCTAAGTATAGCGTTTTAAGTAAACAAAGATTAGAAAATACTTTTGATTTAAGAGTTTTAAATTGGAAGCAATCACTAATGAATTTATATTCAAATATTCAATGAAAAAAAACCTAATTGTTTTTGGAACAAGACCTGAAGCTATTAAAATGGCACCTTTAGTTAAAGAGTTTCAAAAACATTCAGATATTTTTGAGACAAGAATTTGTATTACAGCTCAGCATCGGGAAATGCTGGATCAGGTATTATCATTTTTCGAGATTACACCTAATTATGATCTCAATTTAATGAAACCCAATCAGAATTTGTATACACTTACTGCAGATATTATTGTGGGGCTAAAGCCAATTCTTGAAGAGTTTAAACCTGATTATGTATATGTTCATGGCGATACTACAACTACAATGGCTTCTAGTATAGCTGCTTTTTATTCTGGAGCTAAAGTTTGTCATGTTGAAGCAGGTTTAAGGAC
The DNA here is from genome assembly GCF_943422735.1 of Aquimarina sp. EL_43. Lineage (NCBI taxonomy): Bacteria > Pseudomonadati > Bacteroidota > Flavobacteriia > Flavobacteriales > Flavobacteriaceae > Aquimarina > Aquimarina sp. EL_43. The sequence continues at coordinate 1,727,335 of NZ_CALSBR010000001.1, forward strand.
ATTTAATATGAAATCTCCATTTCCTGAAGAAATGAATAGAAGTGTAACCGGAATAATTTCTGATGTTCATTTTTCTCCAACAGAAACTTCTAGACAGAATTTGATTAATGAAAATAAAGATTCTAATTCTATAATAATAACAGGAAACACTGTTATTGATGCTCTACAGTTTAGTGTTGAAAAAGTTAACACGGATCAGTTTAGGGATAAAGAAATAGAACAATTAAAAAAAGTTGTTCAGACAGATAAAAAATTGATACTTGTAACAGGGCATAGGAGAGAGAATCATGGGCAAGGATTTATTAATATTTGTGAAGCTTTGAAAAAAATTGCAACTGATAATTCAGAAACACAAATTATTTATCCAGTACATTTAAATCCAAATGTTCAGAAACCGGTATATGAACTTTTAGATAAAGTTGATAATATTAAATTAATATCACCCCTTTCTTACCCTGCATTTGTCTGGCTGATGAGTCAGTCCTATTTAATCATAACCGATAGTGGAGGAGTACAGGAAGAAGCTCCAAGTTTAGGAAAACCAGTTTTAGTGATGAGAGATACTACCGAAAGACCAGAAGCGGTTGAAGCCGGGACTGTGATTTTAGTGGGTACAGATAAGAATAGAATAATATCAGAAACACAGAGACTTTTAGAGGATAAAAGTTCATACGAAAATATGAGTAAGCTTCATAACCCTTATGGTGATGGAAGAGCTTGTCAAAGAATTGTAGAATATATTTCAAAAAATTAAGAATGGAGAGCAAACCAAGTGTCGTAATGATAGGTTTGGGGTATATAGGACTCCCAACAGCAGCATTAATAGCGCAAAGCAAAACATATGTTCATGGAGTTGATATTAATCAGACTGTTGTAGAAACAATTAACGCTGGAAAAATTCATATCGTTGAACCCGAATTAGATAAAGCAGTTGAAGAAGCAGTAAAAAATGGATATTTACGAGCTTCTGTAAAGCCTGTTGAAGCAGATACGTATCTCGTTGTCGTTCCTACCCCTTTTAAAGATAAAAATGAACCAGATATCTCTTTTGTAGAATCTGCAACTAGAGCTATAATACCTTTACTTAAAGAAGATGATCTATATATCATTGAATCTACGTCTCCTATAGGAACAACAGAAAAAATGATGCATTTAATATATACAGAACGACCTGAGCTAGAAGGAAAATTAAATATAGCATATTGTCCAGAGAGAGTTTTACCTGGTAATGTTATGTACGAATTAGTTCATAATGATAGAGTTATTGGAGGTATTGACGAGAAATCTACTAATAAGGCTTTAGATTTTTATAAAAAATATATTAAAGGAGACTTACACAAAACGAATGCCAGAACGGCCGAGATGTGTAAGTTAGTTGAAAACTCTTCTAGAGATGTACAAATTGCGTTTGCGAATGAATTATCTCTTATTTGTGATAAAGCAGATATTAATGTATGGGAACTTATTAATTTAGCAAATAAACATCCTAGAGTAAATATATTACAGCCTGGATGCGGAGTTGGTGGCCATTGTATAGCTGTGGATCCATATTTTATTGTCGCAGATTACCCTATGGAGTCACAGATCATAGGTAAAGCACGTGAAATAAATAATTATAAATCATTCTGGTGCGCAGAGAAAGTGAAAACAGCTAAACTGGAATTTGAATTGCAACATGGACGGAAACCAAGAATAGCATTGATGGGGTTAGCATTTAAACCAAATATTGATGATTTAAGAGAATCTCCAGCAAAATATATAGTGCAAAAAGTATTACAGAATGCTAACAATGAAGAATATTTTATTGTTGAACCTAATATTTTTGAGCATAAAGTTTTTAAACTGACAAATTATAAAGACGCAGTAGAGAAAGCTGATATTATAGTATACTTGGTTGCACATAAAGAGTTTAAAAATTTGAAATTGTCTAAAGAAAAGGTTGTTTTAGATTTTTGTGGAGTTAGAAAGGACAATTAAAACAGTGAATAAAGAAAAAACTTTAGCGTTATTAATAGGCTTACTTTTATGGAGCTTTATTCCTTTTTTTCTAGGACATGATATTGCTATTACTTTCTCGTCCTATAATTATCTGGGTTGCCTATTATTTCTTGTAGGTATAATGTTTTCTCTGAAAGGGTTTTCTAGGAATGTATTTGTTTTTTCACCTTCTTTCATTGCAGTAACTTATATTAACCTGAATTTTTTAATAGGAAGTATTGTTTTTCAAAGAGAATTAGTTTTTGATTTTTTATTAGAGCCTTATCAAAAATGGTCAAATTATAATTTGGTAATGGGTTATTTTAATTTGGCCAACTATGCAATTATTATTAGTTTTTTTTTCTCTTCAAAAATTTCACTTTCTTTTAAACATAAATTAATATGTGATTTAAGAAAATTCTCATCTGGTTTTCTTTTTTTAACGGGAATACTTGTAATAATCCCTTTCGTTTTTTTTGACGTGAATTTGGATTTTATTGGTGGAGAAGGATCTTTTTCGGATATATTTAGAACTATAGGAGCTATTATACTAATCGTAAATATATTTAGCTTTTCTAGTCTTAGGAAAAGATTATTATTTTATTTTATACTCTTATTTTGCTTCTCTATAATTTCTTGGGAAGATAAAAGAGATGCTATATTTCTATTGTTACCAATTCTAATTTTGGAATCAACTAGATTTAGGATAAAAGTAGATTTTAAAAAAGTTTTTTTGATTAGTGTTTCTACAATAGCAGTATTATATCTGATATTAGTTATGTCCATAACAAGAGGGTATGGAAACTTTAAAGCAAATAACTTTGCAGAGGCAAGCGGTTATGTATTGGATTATATTAATTCGAAAGATTTTATTCCTGGATTCATGAATAATCTTGAAATTTCTTATACATACATGCATTCTAATAATGCTGTAGAGCGGATTATCAAAGAACCTGATCTTTTGGCTTATGGAGAAACTATTATAAAACCTCTGTTTATCTTTATACCAAGGAGCATTTATAAAAATAAACCAAGAAGTATACTACATCAATATACTTATGCATTTTCTAAAGAGTATAGGAATAAAGGAGGCTCTTGGACAATCTCTTTTCAGTCGGAGATGTTCTGGAATTTTTCTTTCTTTGGAATTTTTGTTGGAGGTTTCTTTTTTTATGTGTTTAATATTATTTATCGTCAAATCTTAAAACTTATTAATAATAACAACATTATTAATTATATCCCATTGTTATATTTTTACGAAATACTATTAGTGTTATTTAGAGGTTCGGGAATCGATATGTTTTTAATATTCGTGATCATTTCATCAACTTTCTTCATGTTACTGAAATTAAATTTAAAATTGATACATGGTATTGTTAGAAAAGAATAATATAATTGTAACTACTTTATTATGCTTAGTGGCCTTTACATTACCTTTTGGATTTGTTAAAAATATCAATTCTATTTCGATAATATTATTGTCAATTTACGCGATATATATATCAATAACACAAAAAAAAATAGTAATTAATAAAAGTGCATTACAGGTATTGCCTATAGTATACTTCGTTTTCTTAGTTTTTTCTTTGACATATTCTGAGCATATTTATCAAGGAGTAAAACAAATAGAAAAAAATCTTTCTTTTTTGTTATTTCCTTTGATATTTTGGAGATTAGATAAATTTATTACTCAGACTACAAAAGATAGAATACTTTTGTCATTTGTAATAAGTAATATAATAGCCTTATTGATTTGCATATTTTATGCGACAATGGTTTATTATCAAAAGTCAGATATTAATCTTCTTATCAAGGGTTCTTTTTACTTTACAGAAATACTAGATATACATCCTACATATTTTTCGATGTACTTGGTGTTATGTATATGTGTTCTTAGGACATACTTATACAATACCAAATTAAAACTTAACATGGTTAGAAAAATTATTACAATTGTAATAATGATTTTTCTATTAGTCTCTATACTACATTTAAGAAGTAGAAGCGCAATATTGGGATTGATTTTAATAGGGGTTGTTTTGATGTGCAAAAGAATGATATATATGTATAAGAGTAATCAAAAAGTATTTTTAGGGATGCTTTTAGGAGGAATATTACTTTTCTTTTTCTTGCTCTTTTCTACTAGTGTTAAAAATAATTTATTAGAATATGCACAAGGGTATTTAAAAAGAGATACCAGTTGGGCATTAGAAGAAAGGTTAGATGGTTGGAGTGCTTCATTAGAGGCAGTTTCAGAATCGTATATTTTTGGCTATGGAATTGGAGATAGCCAAAAGGTTAGAGATAAATATTTTTATATTCATGGATTTGACGTTGGAATTGATAATGAATATAATTCTCACAATCAATATATTGAGATTCTTATTATTGGAGGAATATTTGGTCTTATCTTATTTTTAAGCATGTATTTTAAATTGATATTACTATACCTTAAGACATTTAATACGAATATTTTATGCTTTTTTCTACTACTCTTTGTGATTATGATCACAGAATCTATATTGGTGAGACAACATGGGATCGTCTTTTTTTCTTTTTTTTATATGTTATTTAATATAAGAATCGATGAGAAGAAAGGTTAAGTTTTATTTCATTTTATTTATTCATTTCACAATGTTTTCTCAGAAGAATTCTGAGGTAAAGAATTTGTTTAAAGAAAACTTTGTGATACGAGCTTTTGAATATAGTAAACAACACTATTTTGCTAGGTTAAGCTATAACAACCAAACTATTTATATTCAAAATTTAGTTCACCCCGATAAGAGAACTATAATTTTTTCTAATTCTAACAAAGGGGTTAAAACATTAGATTTTAGTTATGATGAAAATTATTTGATAAGCGGTAGTAATATAGGCACAATTGATGTTTGGGATATAAATAGTGGTAAGTTAAATAGAAGTATTAAGGTTCATCATGGTTCGGTAAATCGAGTTAAATTTTTACAAAAGGAATTATCTTTTATTAGTATCGGAAACGATGGGAAACTTTTTTGGACTAGCTTAAAAGAAGATGATAAACCATTTCTTATAGGAAGACATGAAGGTGTTATTAGAGATTTTGATGTTTCATGGGATGAAAAATATTTAGTAACTATTGGCAGTGATAATGTGTTGATTTTTTGGGATTTAAAAAATAAACAAATAATAAAATCATTAAAAATAACGGATGGGTCACCTTCAGCCGTTAGATTTTCATTAATATCCAATGATATTTTGGTTGGTAATGTTGAAGGGGTATTAAGTATATATAATAACGATCTACAAATTCAAGAAAAAATTAAAATACATGATAATGTAATTACGTCAATATGTTTACTTCCTAATGACCAATTCATCACTAGTAGTTTTGATGGTAGTATAAAAAAAATAAGGAAACAAGATTTTGACACTAAGGTTGTTTACAAAGCAACCTCATATATTATAAATGCAGTTGTTAAAAATAATATACTAACTTTTGCTAATAGAGAAGGAGAATTATTATCTCTAAAATTGACTTTGAATAATGATCTCAAAAATTAAAGAATATGTGACCTCAAAAGTTCTCTCAGATGATCTTTTGAGAAAATTTATTAGCGGTGCTTTTTGGTCCGTTTTAGGCAATGTTGTTGTTAAGGGCCTTTCTTTAACAGCTGGATTATTTGTAGCGCGATTTTTAGGAAGTATTAGTTTTGGTGAATTATCGATTATTAAATCAACATTGTCTGTATTTGGCCTTTTAGCTTCCTTTGGCATAGGATTTACAATTACTAAAATAATAGGTGAGAATGTTGAAAAAAATGTTGAAGAAGTAGGAGAAGTTATTTCTGCAACTAATATAATTATATTGGTTTCAGGCTTTATTTTTGGATTAATTTTGATAATATTTGCTCCATTTATATCAATATATTTGTATAAAAACGAAGCTATTATACTTCCATTGAGACTTTCAGGAGTCTTCCTTTTTTTTAATGCTATTAATATATATCAATTGGGTTTAATATCTGGTCTTCAATTATTTAAAGGCCTTGCTAAAATAAATGTTATTTTAGGTATTATTTCATTCCCTGTAATTTTATTATTTACTTATTTCTTTGGTTTACAAGGTACTCTTTTAGCAATGGTTGTTAATGCAACAATTGGGTGTTCTTTAAATTATTACCTAATTAAGAAAGAACAAAAAATCTTAGGAATAAAAATTCTTTATAAAAATTTAAGCAACAGAATAAGAAAAATTCTTAATTTTTCTTTACCACTAGCACTTAGAGAAATAATATATTCTTCAGGAAATTGGATCACGTATTATTTATTGTTAGAAAAATCGGGTTTTGGAGAAGTTGGGATTTTTAATTCTGCAAATCAATTATCCCAAATTATTTTGTTTTTACCCGGCGCTATACTAGGTGTTTCATTATCAATGCTCTCTACGCATAGAGGGAATGAAAAAAATTATGCTTCTTTAATAAAAAAGAGTTTATTGATTAATTTTGTAATCGTTGTTGTGGTTGGAATTTTTATCGCAATTTTTTCAGGATTGATTTATGATTTTTATGGTAATTCTTATGAAGGAGGGAGAGAAGTATTATATATTTTAATTTTATGTACTATACCAATGTCTTTTATAAGTGTTTTTGAACAAATTTGTATTTCATCTTCAAAACCAAACTTGGTAACAATATTTACTTTTATAGGGCAATTGTCCATTATAATTTCGGTAATTATTTTATTCTATTTTACTAAAAAAGCTGTATCCTTGGCGTACTCTTATTTAATTGGTTATTCTACATTTGCAATTGTAATGTATCTATTTTTAAAGAAGAAAAAAATATTAGTCTATTAATAAATTTAATTGACTGTTTTATGATTTAAATTTTATATAAATGTGTGGTATTTTAGGTGTACATAATTTAAGCAAACAAACAAATTATAAGCTTTTTGAAGAATCTCTTAGTTATATTAAGCATAGAGGGCCAGATTATGATCAGGCAAAACAAATTGACGAACATGTCATATTAGGACACACAAGGCTCTCGATTATCGATTTGTCTGAGGCTAATCATCAGCCATTTTCAATTGATGACAGATACACTCTTACTTTTAATGGAGAAATTTATAATTACATAGAAATAAAAGAAGAGCTTAAAGCAAAAGGCTTTGTTTTTAGAACCTCTGGAGACACTGAAGTTGTTTTACAATCTTTTATTTGTTGGGGAGAGGATTGTGTAAGTAAGTTTAATGGGATGTGGTCTTTCGCGATATATGATAAATTAAAAAATAAACTTTTTTGTTCAAGAGATCGATTTGGAATAAAACCATTCTGTTATTCTTATTCTGAAGATGAATTTATTTTTTCATCTGAAATTAAACCAATACTGAAATATAATCCGAATTTAAAAACACCAAATTACAATGTTATTGCAAATTATTGCTATAAGGGTTTAGGTGCACAATCAACACAAACATGGTTTGAAGGAGTTTATAGACTTTTACCAGCTCATAATTTGATTTGGGAAAACGGAAAACTTAATATCTATAAATATTGGGATTATCCAAAAGAAACAAATAAAACTTTATCATATGACGATGCAAAATTAGAGTTTGAAAAACTCTTTAAAGAATCTGTTAAACTAAGAATGCGTAGTGATGTAGAAGTAGGTAGTACTCTAACATCAGGTCTTGATTCTTCCTCTATAGTTGGAGTAATTAGTAAGATGGGATATAAAGGAATTAATACTTTTACCGCTTATAGTAAGTCTGACGAATTTACTCAAAATGATAAAAGTGTATATAAGGAAGGAATAGATTTAGATGAATCTAAGGTTGTAAAAAAATTAAATAAGGATTTTGAAACAAAACCTAATTTAATAAATGTTTCTTTTCAAAATTATGTAGAAAGACTTACAGATATAATTTACTTTTTAGAATCTGGACATTCTTCTCCTGCAACTGTAGCTATTCATCAAGTTTATAAAGATGCGAAAACAAAAATTAAAGTACTAATGGAAGGGCAAGGTGCAGATGAACTTTTAGCAGGATATGTTATAGATATTGCACCTTATCACATTATAGCTTTAGTAAAAAAAGGAAAGCTTTTAAGAGCTTTTAAGGAGTTTAAAGTTTTTAGTAATATTTATTCTGTAAAATATCTGTTTTTGTTGTTTTTAAGATCATTTGATAATAAAAGATTGAACTTTTTGAAAAATTTAATTCAAGGAATAGATATTTTTAATAATGATCGATTTTCATTCTCTTACTTGAAAGAAAATAAATCAAAAATTAATGAATTGGATGATAGTGTTAACAAAGTTTTGTATGGTCAACACACCAACGGATTAGTAAATTTATTGCATTATGGAGATGCTTTATCGATGTCACAAGGAATTGAAAGTCGACTACCATTTATGGATTATAGATTAGTTGAATTAGCATTTAAATTACCGTATGATTTTAAATTTAGTGGTATGAAAGGAAAACTAATTCAAAGAGAAGCTTTGGAAAATTATCTCCCAGAGTACATTTCAAAGTCCTTAATAAAAATTGGATTTGCAATACCAATGGATAAGATTATTAATACATCAAAAGAAATAGAAGATATTCTGGTAAATTATAATTATGACAATTTTTTTAACAATAAAAATATTTCTAAAATGCTTACTCTAAATAGAACAGGAAAGAAAAATTTTTCTTCAATGCTTTTTAAGATTTTGTCAGCAAAATTATGGTTTAAAATATTTATGGAAGAAGAAGGATTAAAAATACCAAAAAGTAATTAGGAGTATTTGATTGGTACAGTATATTATAAAAATTGGATGAAAAAAGTTCTGATATTACAAAACACAATTTTACATTATAGGAAAGCATTATATAATGAATTGTCCAAAAACTATGATGTAACTATTTTACATTCTGGAAAAGTTAGCAAAAACCAAGATGATTATTACAATGAAATAGTATGTAAAAACAAAAAAATAGGACCTTTCTATCTTCAAACTAAAGTTTTGTCTGAGGTTAGGAAACATAAATACGATGCTATTATTTCAATGTTTGATATAAGATGGATATGCAATATTGTAGCAATGTATACTCATAGAAGACAAGCAAAATTCATATGGTGGGGTGCTTGGATTACAGATAATAAATTAGCTAATAAAATAAGGTTATATCTAACAAACAAAAAACACAATAGCATTTTATATACCGAAGATGCTAAAGAAAGTTTTGTAAAACTTGGAGTTAATAAAAACAAACTTTTTGTAGCAAATAACACCTTCGATGTTGGAAAACGAAAGAAATGCTATTTGCATGAAAACAAAAATAGCATATTGTTTGTAGGAAGCTTGAACGAAAGAAAAGAAAATGATGTCTTGATAAAGGCATTTAATAGTATAAAAAATGAAATAAGAAAAGATATTAATTTGGTTTTTGTGGGAGATGGGAAAGAGGAAGATTATTTAAAAGCCCTTGTACAAGAATTGCAATTGAATGAAAGAGTTATTTTCATAGGAAGAATAAATGATGCAGATAGATTAATTGATTTTTATAAAGAAGCTATTGTATCAGTTTCCTTTGGCCAAGCTGGTTTATCGGTACTTCAAAGTTTTGGGTTTGGAGTTCCTTTTGTAACTAAGAGAAATGCCATTAGCGGAGGTGAAAAAACCAACATAAAGCATGGTGAGAATGGTTTTTTCTCCGAAGATAATATTACGTCCTTAGAAAGTATTCTGATTAGACTTATTAATGACATAGAATATTCAAGAAAATTAGGGAAGTTTGCGTACGAATATTATACAAATTTTTGTACTATTGAAAATATGGCAAAAGGAATGGTTTCAGCCATCGAAAATTAGCAAATAAGCCCTAAAAAATATTTTTTAACTTAAAAAACTTATAAATGAAGGTATTAATATTAGCAGGTGGTCTAGGGACAAGAATCTCTGAAGAAACACATCTTAAGCCCAAACCTATGATTGAAATAGGAGAAAAGCCAATACTGTGGCATATTATGAAAAGTTATTCCTATTATGGATACAATGATTTCGTAATTCTACTTGGATATAAAGGGTATATAATTAAAGAATATTTTATGAACTATTTTATTCATCAATCTGATATCACAGTAGATTTATCAGAGAATAAAACTGTAATACATAAAATTAATGCAGAACCTTGGAAAATAACTTTATTAGATACGGGATTAAATACGATGACAGGTGGAAGAGTATTAAGAGCTAAAGATTATATTAATGATGAACCCTTTATGTTAACATATGGTGATGGAGTTTCAGATGTTAATATAAAAGAATTAGTTTCCTATCATATGTCTCATAAAGGGAGTGTTACTATGACATCTGTACAACCCGACGGTAGATTTGGGGCATTAAAGATAGGTGAGAACAATGAAGTTAATGAGTTTTTAGAAAAGCCCAAGGGTGATGGTGCTTGGATTAATGGAGGATTTTTTGTTTGTGACCCCAAAGTTCTTGATTATATAGATAATGATGAGTCTATTTTTGAAAGAAAACCTCTTGAAAAACTTGCGAAAGATGGAGAATTATATGCTTATAAACATAGAGGTTTTTGGAAACCTATGGATACTTTAAGAGATAAAAAACAGTTAGAAGAGATGTTTTCAACAGGTAAAGCACAATGGAAAAAATGGTAGAACTTAAAAACCTTTTCAAAGGGTATTATCAAGGTAAAAAGGTTTTTATAACTGGTCATACAGGATTTAAAGGATCTTGGATGAGTTTATTGCTTAGTAAATTAGGAGCAGAAGTATATGGTTATGCATTAGATCCTTACACAGAACCAAATTTATTTGAAAGTGCTCAAATAGGTGAGTTAATTACATCTTATATTGGTGATATCAGAGATTATTCAAATTTATTTGATAAGATGAATGAAGTTAAGCCTGATGTTGTAATACACATGGCAGCTCAACCTTTGGTAAGAGAATCTTATAGAAAACCTTTAGAAACTTATGAAGTAAATGTAATGGGGACGGCGAATTTGCTTGAAGCAGTTCGACAAGTTGGAGGAGTGAAAGTAACACTAAACGTTACAACAGATAAATGCTACGAAAACAAAGAATGGTATTGGGGTTATAGAGAAAATGAAGCTTTAGGAGGTAAAGACCCTTATTCAAGTAGTAAGGCATGTTCCGAATTAGTTACCTCGTCATTTAGAGACTCTTTTTTTAATCCTGATGATATAAAACTTCATAATATGTCTTTGGTCTCTGCAAGAGCAGGTAATGTAATAGGTGGAGGTGATTGGTCTGATGATAGATTAATACCAGATTTTTTAAGGGCTATTATTAATAATAAAAACATTGAAATTAGAAATCCAAATGCTATAAGACCATGGCAACATGTATTAGAATGTTTGTCTGGATATTTAACTTTGATTGAAAAAACATCAAATAATCGTGAAAAATATTTTGGTGCCTGGAATTTTGGACCAGATGAATCTAATTGTAGGAATGTAGAATGGATTGTTGGTAAATTATGTGAGTTGTGGGGAAATTCTGCATCCTATAGTATTACTCCAGATAATATTTATCATGAAGCTAATTATTTAAAGTTGGACTGTTCTAAAGCTAAAAACGAACTTAATTGGTTTCCTAAATGGGATATTGATAAAACTTTAGAAAAAACTGTAGAATGGAACAAATCTTTTATGGAAGAAGGAGATGCAAGGAAAGTTTGTTTCCAACAGATTGAAGAATTTTTTATAAATACAAAATAAGATTTGAAGTTAAACCTCTTTTTAGAATAATACTAATGTTTGTGCCTGGTAAAGTATTTTTGTATGTGTAAAAATATTTGACTATCTAAAGTAACTTAGTAATTGAAATGTTTGAGTATTAATTGATTTACAAAAAAATCAAAATTAATGGTAAGTGATAATCTAAAAATGGAAAGATCTATTTTTATTATAGGTGCATCTTCAAAATTATCTCAATCAATAAGAGAAATATATAGCGAAGATAAAATATGCGATGTTTATCGGGATACTTATACAAGTTGGATTGGTGAGAATTCACAAAATATTATACAAACATTTTTTGAAAATAGGATTTCTAATAATAGTATAATATTTATTACTGCTGCCATTTTAAATCCAAAGACCCCTTTTCAAGAAGTGTTTGATATGAATTACAACCTACCAGTAAATATCATAGAGTCTTTAACAGAATATAATCCTAGAATTGTGACTTTAGGGACAATTTTAGAAAAGCTAGGTCCGTCAAATAACAACTACGTTAGTAGCAAAATAAAATTATCAACCAAAATAGAGTCTCTGATTAAGAAAAATTTACGCATTACCCATTTTAGATTACATACACTTTATGGAAAAGGTTATCCAAATGAGTTTATGTTTTTGGGACAAATTTTTTATGCTATCAAAAACAAAACTGATTTTCATATGTCTTCTGGAGAACAAATTAGGGAATATCATCACTATGATGATGTTGTTTCATCAATTAATACTTTTTTAGACAATGAAACTAGTGGTATTGTTGAAATTACATTTGGAAATGGAATGGCAATTAAAGATTTAGCAATTAAAATATTCGATTTTTTTGAAAAAAGTGAATTATTAAAAATTGGATCGAAAAATCTAGACTTTAAAGAAAAATTTCAAAATGATTACAAAAAAAATGAAGATATAAAAATTGATTTTAAAGAACCAATAAGTGGAATCACAAAATACTTAAAAACAATAATTTAATTGTGATATTGAAAATATGGATCAAACTAAACAATCAACAATAAATAAAAGCTTAACTATTGCTATTCCCACATACAATAGATGTGTTTTTTTAGATGAAAACCTTAAAAGAATTCAAAATCAATTCAATGATAATATTGATATATTGATTTGTGACAATGCAAGTACTGACCAAACATCAGAAGTTGTCCAAAAATACTTGGATCAAGGATTACCGATACGATATTTTAAAAACACTGAAAATTTTGGTTGGGAGAAGAATTTTGAACTTTGTTTCAAAAGGTCTATAGGAAAATATACTATGCTTATCGGAGATGATGATTTTATTGTTGAAAACGGAATAGACTTAATTTTGAGATCTATTGATAATGAAAAAATAGACTTGCTTTTTTGTAGAGCCTTTGGTTTTGATAAGCTTCCTCCAGAAAATAAAAATAAATTTAACTCTCCCGCAAAGCATTACGATCTCGAATCGTTTTTAGAAAAAACAATACTACAATTTAGATTATTATCTTCGTATGTTATTAAATCTGAATATATCGAATCTAGCGGTAGTTTTACGGGTAATTTTGCACATCTTCATGTTATTTTCAATGTGTTGCTTAAAGGATCAAATTTTTCTATTATAAATGACAAGATTATTGCCTGTAAAAAAGATAATTCAGATTTTGACCAGAGAACAAACTTCAGTGATATATATATGAAAGAATTTTTTGAATTATATAGGAGTTATTTATCGCAAAAAGTTTCGGCTCGTAATAACGAATCTGTAGAAAGAATAATGTTATACGAATATTATCCAAAATACATATTTAAAATGAGGATAAATATGCTAAAAAATGACCCGAAACTTGAAGAAAATTTCGTGAAAATTTTTAGTAATCATAAATCCTATAATTTTTTGAATTTTGTTTTTCTTAAGAAAAATATCTTAACCACTATTATACTATTTCTAATAATTCTCTATTATCAAATTATACGAATCATTAGAGGATACTAACTATATTAAAGACAACATGAGTTTTAAAAAGATTATACTGAAAATTAAGGAAAAAGGCTTAAAAGGTTTAATTAACGCCATTATTAGCAAGGTAAAATACAATATACATAAACCAAAAATCATTCTTAACAACACTTATGAAACAATTAGTTTAGGTACAGATTATGGAGCAAAAGTGTTTGTTGAAAGACCCGACCTTCAAAATTCAATAATTGTTAGTTGTGGTGTAGGAGAGGATATTTCTTTTGATATTGAATTTGCAAAAAAGTACAATGCAACTATAGTAATGTTAGATCCAACGCCAAGAGCTATAGATCATTATGATCAAATAATTGATAGAATTAGAAGCCAAAAAGATAATGGCTCTACTCAAGATATGACTAATAATGAATTGCTGAAAATTTACGACTTGTCAATGATTAATGAAGAACAATTGATTCTTGAAGAATTGGCATTATGGACTGAAAATACAATGTTGAATTTTTATCTGCCAGTGAATAAATCAAATGTCTCTCATTCATTAGTTAACTATCAAAACGACTATAAACAGGGCGATGAATATGGTCATATAAAGGTAAAAACTACTACCTTAAATGAAATAATGGAAAAATATAAAATTAATAATATCGAACTATTGAAACTTGATATTGAAGGAGCAGAAATAGAAGTTCTAGAAAACATGTTGGATAATAAGATTTTTCCAAACCAAATATGCGTAGAATTTGATGGTTTAAACGTCCCTTCTAAAAGAGCTAAAGAAGATTTTGAAAAAATTGATAAGATGCTTAGGTCAAATAGTTATGAAATAATTTATTATGATGGATTGGCAGATTTCACCTACTTACTTAATACTAAAAATAAAAATTAAATGAGTACAAATATTGTATGCACAAACTGTGTAATGGACACTACAGATTCAAAAATAGTTTTTGACGAAAATGGAGTATGTGATCATTGTAATACATACTATAAGGATATTTTACCCAACTGGCATACTGATGAAAGAGGAGATAATGCTCTTAAAGAAATAGTTTCTAAGATTAAAAAAGAAGGCAAGGGAAAAGATTTTGATTGTTTAGTAGGTATGAGCGGCGGTATTGATAGCTCTTATCTTTTATATATGATGAAAGAAAAATATGGCCTTCGCCCTTTGGTCTTTCATGTGGATGCAGGATGGAATTCTCAAATAGCAGTTAATAACATAGAACGTTTAGTTGATGGATTAGGGTTAGATTTATATACTGAAGTAATCAATTGGGAAGAAATTAAGGATTTACAATTAGCCTATTTTAAATCAGGAGTCTCACATATAGATACACCACAAGATCATGCTTTTTTTGCAACCATGTATAAGTTTGCATCAAAACATAAGATTAAACATATTCTTACAGGAGGTAATTATTCGACCGAATGTGTAAGAAACCCATTAGAATGGATGTATTATCAATCAGATTCAATTCAATTAAGAGATATTTATAAAAAACATGGTACCGGAAAACTAAAAGATTATCCGGTAACTAATATCTTATGGTATAAAGTGTATTTACCCTATGTAAAAGGAATCAAACTAATTAGACCATTGGATTATATTCCTTATCATAAAGAGGAAGCTATGCAGCTTTTGGTTGATAAATACGGATATCAAAAATATCCACAAAAACATTTTGAATCTCGTTTCACGAGATTCTATGAAGCATACTGGTTGCCCAAAAAATTTGGCTATGATACCAGAAAAGTGCAATTTTCTAGCTTAATACTTACAGAGCAAATGACAAGAGAAGATGCTCTAGAAGAATTAAAGAAACCAGCTTATAATCCCGAAACAATAAAACAAGATTTTGAATTTATAGCTAATAAATTAGGGATATCAGTAGAAGAGCTGCAAGGCTATATGGATGCTCCTAATAAAACGTATAAAGATTATAAATCGCAAGAAAGCATTTATAATATTGGAGCAAAGATAATGCGTCTAATAGGATTAGAAAGAGGAGGTAAAAGATGATTAAAATAGTTAATTATGGTTCAGGAAATATTCAAGCCATATTAAATATCTATAAGCAATTAAACATAGAATGTCTTGTAGCTAATACACCTCAAGAATTACAAGGTGCTACTAAACTAATCTTACCTGGTGTTGGAGCTTTTGATGAAACAATGGATCAATTAATCAAATCTGGATTTAAAAAAGAGTTAGATCGCATGGTTTTAGTAGAGAAAATTCCTGTAATAGGAATTTGTGTTGGTATGCAAATTTTAGCAAAAAAAAGTGAGGAAGGACAATTAGATGGATTAGGTTATATTGATGGAGTAGTTAAAAAATTTGATAGTAATAAATTTACAGAAAAACCATATTTACCACATCTTGGTTGGAATAGTATAGAACCAGTTAGAGAAAATGAAATTTTTGAGAATATAGACTTTGATCACGGCTTTTATTTTTTACATACCTATTATTTTTCTTGTAATTCAACAGAAGATAGACTTGCTAGTACTCAATATGGGGGTGAATTCTCTTCGGCCGTTAATCATGATAACGTTTTTGGGATGCAATTTCACCCAGAAAAAAGCCATAGTAATGGAATTCAGTTGTTTAAAAACTTTGCTAACTTGTAAACTATGTTAAGATCACGAATAATTCCATGTTTATTGGTTAGAAATAAAGGATTGGTAAAAACAGTTCAATTTAAAGATTCTAAGTATGTTGGAGACCCTATAAATGCTGTAAAGATTTTTAATGAAAAAGAGGTAGACGAATTAATTGTTTTAGATATTGATGCAACCAAGGAAGGGCGAGAACCTGATTTTCAAATGATTCAAAATTTGGCTAATGAATCCAGAATGCCACTTTGTTATGGAGGAGGAGTAAAAACGGTAGAACATGCCAAACAAATTATTCATTTGGGTGCAGAAAAGGTAGCGTTAAGTTCTGCTGTGATAAATAACCCAGATCTGGTTATTGATATAGCAAAAGCAGTTGGAGTACAAAGTGTAATAGTAGTTTTAGATGTCAAGAAGAAAGGCCTTTTTGGGAAATATCAAGTTTTTACCCATAATGGCACCAAAGCAACAGGAAAAGACCCAAAAGAATTAGCATTACAATTTGAAAAATTAGGAGTAGGTGAAATCGTAATTAATTCTATTGACAATGATGGGATGATGAAAGGATACGATGTAAAATTGATAGATTTAATTAGATCTGCCATTAATATCCCTATGACAGTATTAGGTGGAGCAGGAGAACTGACTCATATCAAAGAAATTATCAAAAAATATAAAATTATTGGTGTAGCTGCAGGGAGTATATTTGTTTTTAAGGGTAAATATAAAGCAGTACTCATAAATTATCCTAATCGTTCTGAAATTAAAGAATTATTAAAATAAATAACATAAAACTATACTATTGAAGTAACATTTTATCATGATTGCACATAAACCTGTGATAATATATTCATAATATTAACCACATAGAAAT
Source organism: Aquimarina sp. EL_43 (assembly GCF_943422735.1). Lineage (NCBI taxonomy): Bacteria > Pseudomonadati > Bacteroidota > Flavobacteriia > Flavobacteriales > Flavobacteriaceae > Aquimarina > Aquimarina sp. EL_43. Next base: position 1,744,515 of record NZ_CALSBR010000001.1, read on the forward strand.
AATGAAAACAATAAAGCTACTCTTCGCAATTTTACTATGTATTAGTTGTAACAATGACGATGATAAGGTGGAAGTATCAAATAATAAACCACCCGAAGAAATAGAAACTGAGCAACCTCCTATTAATTATAGTTCTATTGTTAAATTGCGTAGAGAACATGTAGATACTATCGAACCTCGTTTTGCAATATGCAGGCAGTTGTATTATTATAATAATTTACCGTTTAGCGATACAACGTGTATAACCAATGATAGATATAAATATAAACCAAAAGAATTTGTTTATAATGAAAATAGATTATTTGTTGGCTATAAGCAATATAATAGTGATGTTTTGTCTTATGACGGATTAGGAAGGTTGATTGAATATTGGATACATTATTATTCTAGAGTAAATGAAACTAGCAGTAAATATCACCATAAAGTTTCTTATGACGATAATAAAAAAATAGGTTTAGATTCGATATGGGAAACTTACAGAGATCCTTTTAATTCAGGAAGCAATTACACTAATAGGTTAAAATATATTAATAAATATTATATGAACGACAAAGGATTAATTTATAAAATAGAGAAAAGATTAGTAGGATTTCCAAACTATCTTAGAGAAGATCTCGTATTTTATGATACTAATTTAAATCTTCAAAAAATAAAATATAGTGGAGGAAACAGTATAGAGTACACCTATTATGATGAGGAATATAGAAGACCTTTTTTTTATGAATTTCACTATTTAGGAGAAAACTTCAATAATTACTTTCTTATCAATGATTTTAAAAACATTATCCCAATGAAAAGAAAAGGGGATATGTATATAAAAACAATAAAACATTTACCAGCTGACACTGAAAACGGTGAAATTTTGACTTATGAATATAATTATGAATTTGATAGTCTGAAGTTTCCAACAAAGCTTACGTATTATGAATCTGGTGTTGGTGAGATTACAGAAGAGTATTTTTACAAGGAGTAAATTTTAATACTATTAACATTGTAGTCTTAAAAATAAATAAAGTAAAGGTATAACTTAAATCGTTATATCCTCTTTTTCAAATAGAGTTAAAGACAACAAACATCTAAGTTATTTAATAAATTATAGCCCGAAACGGGCTAGTTTATTTGATTAAACATTAATTTCGCCAAAATCTTTAAAAAGACTAGAAAATAAAGATGAAACAAATCATACAAGACCTTAAGAACGGAGAAACTATATTAGAAGAAGTACCAGTGCCAATGGTAAAATCAGGGCATGTGCTTATAAAAACTACCAAGTCATTAGTTTCGCTAGGAACAGAAAGAATGTTGGTAGAATTTGGCAAAGCTAATTTTATCCAGAAAGCGCGTCAACAACCCGATAAGGTAAAAATGGTCTTGGATAAAGTAAAGACAGATGGTCTAAAACCAACTATGGATGCTGTTTTTAATAAACTTAACCAACCACTACCTTTAGGATATTGTAATGTAGGTGAGGTTGTTGCTGTAGGTAGAGGAGTTACAGAGTTTAAAGTTGGCGATAGAGTGGCCTCTAATGGAAATCATGCAGAATATGTAAATGTTCCTAAAAACTTAGTAGCTAAGATTCCTGATAATGTAACCGACGAGGAAGCAGTTTTTACAGTAATTGGATCTATTGGTTTGCAAGGTATCAGGTTATTAAACCCAACTTTTGGAGAAACAATTGTAGTTGTTGGTTTAGGATTGATAGGTTTGGTGACCGCAGAGTTGCTTTTAGCAAATGGGTGTAATGTAATTGGTTTTGATTTTGATCCTGAAAAAGTAAAAATTGCCAAAGAAAAAGGAGTCATAGCAATAAATCCTAGTGAAGGTACAGATCAGGTAAAATTTATAGAATCATATACCAATGGTATTGGTGCAGACGGAGTGATCATTACAGCATCAAATAAAAGTAATGAAATTATTTCGCAATCTGCCAACATGTGTAGAAAACGAGGTAGAGTAGTACTTGTTGGAGTTATTGGATTGGATATAAGTAGAGCCGACTTTTATGAAAAAGAAATTTCTTTTCAGGTATCCTGTTCGTATGGACCAGGAAGATATGATGAAGAATATGAGCAAAAAGGAAATGATTACCCAATTGGCTATGTACGATGGACCGAGAAAAGAAATTTTGAAGCTATATTAAACTCGATCTCTAAAGGAACTCTGGATGTTAAACCATTGATTACAGAACGAATATCTCTCAAAAATTATCAAACCATTTATGGAGATATGAAAAATTCGAAGTCTATTGCTTCTATTCTTGAGTATGATAACACAGAGGAGCCTACATCTAATATTTCAATTACCGAGAAATTATTTGAAGGTAAAAAAGGGGTGATAGGTATTGTTGGAGCAGGAAACTTTACAAGTGCAGTAATACTTCCTAACCTGAAAAAACTGAAAGCTAATATGAAATATATAGCGAGTTCTGGAGGGTTATCGTCAACCATAATGGCAAAACGTTTTAGCATTGCTAATTCAACATCAAACTACAAAGAAATACTAGAAGATAATGACGTAGATTTAGTGTTTATTACAACACAACATCACATGCATGCTCCAATGGTCTTAGAAGCTCTTAAATCTAAAAAAAGTGTTTTTGTAGAAAAACCATTAGCACTTACAAGTATAGAGCTTGAAGAAATCATAACAGAATACAATGTTCAAAATGTAAATGTTTCTGTTGGATTTAATAGACGTTTTGCACCTTTAGCAAAAAAGATGAAGAAGCTTTTAGGAAACGATAATACACCAATTAATATTGTTGCTACAATGAATGCTGGTTTTATTCCCGCCGACGTTTGGGTACATGATATGGAAGTTGGTGGCGGAAGAATCATTGGCGAGGCATGTCATTATATCGATTTATGTACTTATTTTGCAGGTAGTAAAATAACTGCAGTATGTATGAATGCAATGGGCTCGAATCCAGAAGAAAATACAGATAATGCCAGTATTCTTTTGAAATATGAAAATGGAACTAATGCAGTAATCAACTACTTTGCAAATGGAAGTAAATCCTATTCCAAAGAACGTGTTGAAGTGTATTCTCAAGAGCGCACTTTAATAATGGATAATTGGAGAAAACTAAAAGCCTTTGGTTTTAAAGGAGGTAAAAATACTTCTTCAAAACAAGATAAAGGCCATTATAATCAGTTTAATGAACTTCTTGAGCAACAATATAATGGTGGAAACGCAATTATTCCTTTTCACGAGATTATAAACACAACAAAAGCTTCATTCGCAGCAATCGAATCTTTAAAAACAAATAACTGGGTTAAAATATGAACAAAAAATTAGTGAAGTTTTTGGATTCTACTTTTTATGCAAAAACAGAAGATAGGTGGGACGATAAAATTTTTAGAAAAGAGATTTTGGATGCTATAAAACCTAGTTACATAGTTCTAGATGTAGGAGCAGGAAGAGGAAGGATTTTAGAAATGAATTTTAAAGGCTTGTGCGAAAAAATTTATGGGATTGATCCTGATGAAGGAATATTTGAAAACCCGATAATTGACAAAGGGTATTTGGGTTTAGCAGATTCTATGCCTTTTTTTGAAGATAATTATTTTGATTTGATTTTTTGTGATAATGTATTAGAACATGTAGAAAACCCTACACCGTTCTACAATGAGATATATAGAGTGCTTAAGGATAAAGGTGTTTTTTTGTCAAAAACACCAAACAAATACCATTATATGCCAACAATAGCACGTTGTACACCAACATCTTTTCATAAGTTTTATAATAAAATGAGAGGGAGAGCGTATGACGATACTTTCCCAACATTTTATAGAGCAAATACCAAAAAAGCATATAAGAAATTTGCAAAAGCAAGTAAGCTTAAATTGACCTCTACCAAATGTTTCTCAGGACGTCCTGAGTATTTAAGAATATTTTTTATTACTTATATTTTTGGTATTATCTATGAAAGAACAGTGAATTTCCTTAAATTAAATTCCCTTAAAGCAATTGTAATATCAAAAATGGAAAAGTAGGTAAGCATAGTAATAGACAATACTTTTCTAATTTTTATTAATATCAATCTTAAAGCAGAGAAACATATATTTATTAGTTTGGGATCACTAAAACAAGGTAAACAAAAAGTAATATTATTTGCTCAGACAGTAAAACACCTTCGATTTAAGCAACTATATTACCAGGCATATTATTTAATATGCAATAGATTTTTTAAAAAGAACTATACCAAAAAACTACATAAAGAAATTCGAAGTTTACTTTGGGATGACACGTTTTTCTATCCAAATAGTTATGAAACTAAAAATAACTTTACTTTTCTCAACCTAACACATCAGTTTTCTGGTAAGATAGATTGGAACTATTCAGGATTTGGAAAACTTTGGACATATAATTTAAATTATTTTGATTTTCTAAATCAAGAACAAATTACTGTAAATGAAGGTTTATACTTAATTAAAGATTTTTTAAAAAATGATGTTGATTTAAAAGATGGAAAAGAACCATATCCAATTTCTTTAAGAGGTATTAATTGGATTAAATTTTTATCAAAAAATAAGATTTCTGACACACAAATCGATCAAACCTTATACAATCATTATGAAACATTAATTCATAATTTAGAATATCATTTACTTGGAAATCATTTACTCGAAAATGGATATTCATTATTATTTGGAGCATATTATTTCAAAGATGAAATTTTATATAAAAAATCAAAACAAATTTTGAAACAAGAGCTTACCGAACAAATTTTGGATGACGGAGCGCATTTTGAACTCTCACCGATGTATCATCAAATTTTATTACATCGTTTGTTAGATTGTATTCATCTTGTTCAGAACAACTTTTGGAAAGAAGATAACTTGTTACTTTTTCTGAAAAAAAAGGCAATTCAAATGACTTCATGGTTAGAAGAGGTAACATATCAAAATGGAAATATACCAATGGTGAATGATAGCACATATGATATTTCGCCTACTTCTGGGCAACTATTTGAATATGCTAAAAGACTTAATCTTCATTGGAATAAAGGTAATCTTATGGATTCTGGCTATCGAATGTTTAGGAACAATAACTATGAGTTGTTTGTAGATGTTGGTAATATAGGACCAGATTATCAGCCGGGTCACGCGCACTCAGACACTTTTAGTTTTGAATTATATGTAAAAAACAAACCAATACTAGTTGATCCAGGAATTTCTACTTATGAGAAAAATGATAGAAGATTAAAAGAACGAGGAACAAAATACCATAATACAGTAAAAATTGGAAATCAGGATCAGACACAAGTTTGGGATGGATTTAGAGTAGCAAAAAGAGCAAGAATTGTTAATCTAAAAGAAAAGGAAAATATGCTTGAAGCTACTCATAACGGTTATAAAAATTTTGGAATTACCCACACTAGAAGATTTTTGTCTAATGATTATAAAATCTTAATAAACGATATAGTTTCTAAAGAAATTAACAAAGAACAGATTGCTTTTTTTCATTTTCATCCAGATATAAAGGAATTAGAGATTTCAAACACCCAAGTATATTTACCAAAGGAAAATATTGATATAAAATTTGACAAAGAATTGCTCAAAATTGAAGAAGAAAACTACGAGTATGCTTTGGGGTTTAATAAAAGAGAAACAGCAAAAAAAATAAAAGTGTATTTTAAAACCACTTTGTCAACCACCATAAGCATATAAAATATAATGAAGTTACTTTTCCTAACTGATAATTTTCCTCCAGAGGTTAACGCTCCTGCAACCAGAACTTATGAGCATTGTAGAGAATGGGTAAAAGAAGGAATTGATGTTACTGTAATTACATGTGCTCCTAATTTTCCTTTTGGAAAAACGTACGATGGATATAAAAATAAACTTTATCAAACTGAAGAGATAGATGGAATTAAGGTAATAAGAGTATGGTCTTTTATGGCTCCGAATAAAGGGTTCATATTACGAATAGTAGATTTTATAAGTTTTTCAATAACTTCATTTATGGTAGGGTTATTTCAGAAAACAGATATAATAATAGCAACTTCACCACAATTTTTTACAGCCATGAGTGGAAGAGCATTATCATTTTTCAAAAGAAAAAAGTTTGTTTTAGAGATTAGAGATTTATGGCCTGAACAAATTTTAGCTTCTACCAATTTAAAGAGAAATGCTTTTATAAAATATCTAGAATGGGAAGAACTTAAATGTTATAAAAGAGCAAATCTAATTGTTACAGTTACAAATTCTTATGTAAATACGATAGTAAATAGAGGTATTAGTAAAAGTAAATTTGAAATAATTAAAAACGGAGTAGATAAAAATAAATTTAAACCCCTTAAGAAAGATAAAGAATTACTTAAAAAGTATAACTTGCATGATAAATTTGTTATTGGTTATATAGGCACTCATGGATTGAGTCAAAATTTATCTTTTATAATAGATGGAATTTTTGAATTTAATAAAACTACCCCTAAGACGAAACAAGACACGTGTTTTTTGTTTGTTGGTGAAGGAGCAGAAAAAGAAAAAATCAGAAAAAAGACTGAAGATCTTAATATTCAGAATGTTATTTTCGTTGATCAGATAAAAAAAGAAGAAATGCCAAAATATCTGTCGTTATTAGATATTTCTTTGGTACCACTTAAAAAAGCCGAGTTATATTTTTCAGTAATTCCTTCAAAAATATTTGAGCTATCTGCAATGAATATTCCTATTTTACTTGGAGTGGACGGAGAGGCTAGAAAATTAATAGAAAAATATAATTGTGGTTTATTTTATGAACCAGATAGTACCGAAAGTTTTTTAAAACAACTTAATGTGCTTATTTCTAACAAAAATGATATAATATCAAAATATAAACAAGGTTGTGAGATGTTATCTTTAGATTATGACAGAAAAAGATTAGCATTAAAACTATTAAATAGAATAGAAAAACTAAGATGATGAGAATAATAATATTAACGCAATCTGATCCATTTTATTTAGCAGAAAATATTGATTATTTAGTTAACAGTTTACCCAAGAATAGTGAAATTGTATCTACTGTTATATTTGATGTCTCTCCATTTGGGAAAAAAGAATCGTTTTTAAAAAAAGCAAAAAAGACGTTACATATTTTTGGGATTCGTTTTTTTACTTATTACAGTTTAAAATTTGTGCTGAACAAGTTTAATCCGAAAAAAGATGTTTATAAGGTTTTAAAGAAACATAAAATCCCTATTGTTACCTTAGATAAAGGGATAAATCATGAAGAATCTTTAGAAAAAATAAATGTACTTAACCCAGATTTGTTGATTTCGATTGCGGGTAATCAAATATTTAAAAGCGAATTAATTAATTTGGCACCTAAAGGATGCTTAAATTTACACACTGCATTGTTACCAAAATATAGAGGATTAATGCCTTCTTTTTGGGTACTGAAAAATAATGAAAAGGAAACAGGAGTTTCAGTTTTTTTCGTTGATGAAGGAATAGATAGTGGTCCAATAATTACTCAAAAAAGAATTCCTATTACAAAGAATATGACTCAGAGTGAGCTTATTACAATCTCGAAGAAAATAGGAATGGATGCAATAATTGAGTCAATTGAGAAAATAGAGTCAAATAATTATCAATTAATAGAAAATAGCGAGAAGGGCAAAACTTATTTTTCTTTCCCCACTAGAAAAGATGTAAGTGAGTTTTATAAGAATAATAAAAAATTCTTTTAAATGAGTATTATATTAACTTTTGATATTGAAGAATGGTTTCATGTTTTAGATAATAAATCAACTAAAACACAGAAAGAATGGGGGAATTTTGAAAATAGAATTCATGAGAACATGGATCGTATTCTTAAAATACTATCAGATAATAATTTAAAGGCAACATTTTTTTGTTTAGGTTGGATTGCGAAGAAATACCCTTCAATTATAAAGCAAATTGATGATTTAGGATATGAGATAGGAACTCACTCTCATATGCACCAATTGGCATATGAAATGAATAAAAATGAGTTTAGAGAAGATCTTAAAAAATCAATAGATTTATTACAAAGTATAACAGGAAAAAAAATTGAATCGTATAGAGCACCTGGTTTTTCAATTACTTCAAAAAACTTATGGGCATTTGAAATTTTGCATGAAGAAGGAATTAAAAATGATTGCTCTATTTTTCCTGCAAATCGAGCACATGGAGGTGTACCCCATTTTTCTTCAAAAGAACCTTGTATCATTAAATATGATGGAGTTTCTTTAAAGGAATTTCCAATAAATGTATCTAATATTTTAGGTAAAAAAATGATTTTTTCAGGAGGAGGATATTTTAGACTTATGCCATATTGGTTAGTAAAAAAAATGACGGATAGAGCGGATTATGTAATGACATATTTTCACCCTAGAGATTTTGATTATAATCAGCCGATGATTGAGGAGCTAAATTATATTAGAAAATTTAAATCGTATTATGGATTAAAAGATTGCGAACCTAAACTTAGAAAGTGGATTAATGATTATAAATTTGTTGATTTGAAAACGTATTCTGATGATATAAACTGGGAGGAGAAAGATGTTGTTGTTTTAAAATAAATGTAATGAATGAGATTTGTAAGAGAAGAAAATCTTCAAAAATTCACCAAAGACCTGATAGAAAAAAATGCTGATGTTTATTAAGAATTAAATTTTAATCTAAAAACTTTCTCTACTTTTACCATATTTTCAAAATCTATCATTGAGTTGAATTTTCTAGAAACAGCAATATTAATTTTTATAGGATCATTTTTAGTGACATATTTAACAATACCTAAAATCATTGGAGTTGTTTCTTATAAGAGGTTGATGGATGCTCCTAATGAAAGGAGTTCTCATAAAACCCAAACACCAAGTTTAGGAGGAATAGCCTTCTACTATACGTTAATAATAAGTTTGTTTTTTATTAATAGTTGGGATACTAATAATGAAATAATACATATCATTCCTGGGCTTACGATTTTATTTATTATCGGGCTAAAGGATGATTTGGTTGTTTTATCACCGGGTTCTAAATTAATTGCTCAACTTGCTGCAGTCTCTTTTGTTGTTGCTAATAGTGGTTTTACAATACATTCTTTAAACGGCTTTTTTAACATAGAAGAAATACCATATTATATTTATTTTCTTATTGGAGTATTTATTATGGTAACAATAATAAACTCATATAATCTTATAGATGGGATAGATGGTTTAGCCTCAATTGTAGGAATAGTTATTTTAATTATTTACACAACTATCTTTTATTTAACTAAGGAATATTTTTATGCTTTGATAACAATTAGCTTAAATGCCTGCTTACTTGCATTTTTTGGGTATAATGTGTCATCGACAAAAAAAATATTTATGGGAGATACCGGATCATTAATTGTCGGATTTGTGATTAGTATTATGACGTTAAAATTTTTAGCTCTAAAACCATCTTCTTCTGCAGAATTACCATTCTTTTTGGAAAATATTCCATTGATTGCAATAAGTATTCTTATTGTTCCACTTTTTGATACAGCCAGGGTTTTTGCTATTAGAATTGCAAATAAGAAAAGTCCATTTTCACCTGATCGCAATCATACCCATCATGTTCTTATAGATTATTGGGGTTTATCTCATAAACAAGCTAGTTATTTAATAGGTGGATTTAATATAATTTTTGTAGTATTATTTATTGTTTTAGGTAGTACGACTAAGAATTTATGGTTATTCATAACGTTGTTAGTTAGCATAATAATTTTGAGCTTTATTTTTTTCAGATTTAATTATAATTTTACTTCATTGAAGCAAAAGATTCTGTTTAGAAGAAAAGTAAAAGCTATGAAAGAAAATTTGAAACCCAAAACAAAAAAGGATAAAGACAATAAATGAAGATAGCAGTAATAGGTTCTGGATATGTTGGATTGGTTACGGGAACCTGCCTTGCGGAGACGGGAAATGAAGTTGTGTGTATCGACATAGATAAGAATAAAGTTCAAAAATTAAATAACGGAGTTGTTCCAATATATGAGCCACATCTTGATATATTATTTGATAGAAATATAAAAGCAGGAAGACTAAAGTTTACGACTTCTCTCGAAGAAGGCTTAGAACATGGTGAGGTTATCTTTTTAGCATTACCCACTCCAGAAGAAGAAGATGGCTCTGCAGATTTATCATATGTTATTGGTGTTGCAGAAGATATAGGTCGGTTGCTTAATGAGTATAAGGTAATAGTAGATAAGAGTACTGTTCCGGTTGGGACAGCAGAAAAAGTTCGAGATACTATTGCAAAGTATACAACATGCGATTTTGATGTAGTTTCAAACCCTGAGTTTCTAAGAGAAGGCTTTGCAGTAGATGATTTTTTAAAACCTGAACGAATTGTTGTGGGGTCAAGCTCTGATAGGGCAATAGAGCTTATGAAAAAATTATATAAGCCTTTTGTACGATCTGGTAACCCTATAATTGTGATGGATGAAAAATCTGCAGAACTTACTAAATATGCAGCAAATTCTTTTCTGGCAACCAAGATTACATTTATGAATGAAATCGCAAATTATTGCGAAAAGGTTGGTGCAGATATCGATAAAGTACGAATAGGAATAGGAACAGACTCTAGAATTGGAAAGCGTTTTTTATTTCCAGGTATAGGATACGGAGGTTCTTGCTTTCCTAAAGATGTAAAAGCACTTCATAAATCAGGTAAAAATTCGCAATATGATTTTAAAATTCTGGATGCAGTAATTAGAGTAAATGATAGTCAGAAAATTGCATTATTACCAAAGATCAACACATATTTTGATAATGATTTGTCTAACAAGACATTTGCAATATGGGGCTTAGCTTTTAAGCCAGAGACAGATGATATTAGAGAAGCACCTGCATTATATCTGATTGACGAATTGCTGAAAGAAGGAGTACAGATTAAGGCATTTGATCCAGAGGCAATGAAAAATGTAGCTCATAAATATGGAGATAAGATTGATATGGTCACTACTATGTATGAAGCGGTTCAGAACGCAGATGCACTAATCATTTGTACAGAATGGAGTATTTTTAGAACTCCGGATTTTGATAAAATAAAAGAAGGACTAAAAAGACCTTTGATTTTTGATGGAAGAAATCTTTATGACATTGTCGATATGGAAAAAGAAGAGATTTCCTATTTCTCTATAGGGAGGAAAGATATTAAATTATAACTATGCAAAAAGTTTTAATTACAGGAGCAGCTGGTTTTTTGGGATCTCATCTCTGTGATCGGTTTATTAAAGAAGGTTTTCATGTGATTGGTATGGATAACCTAATCACAGGTACGCTAAAAAATATTGAACACCTGTTTAAACTAAAGCATTTTGAGTTCTATCATCATGATGTGACCAAATTTGTTCATGTTCCTGGTACATTAGATTATATATTACATTTTGCATCTCCTGCTAGTCCTATAGATTACCTTAAGATTCCTATTCAAACATTAAAAGTAGGGTCTTTGGGTACGCATAATCTTTTAGGTCTTGCAAAAGAAAAAAATGCTAGAATTCTTATTGCATCAACTAGCGAAGTTTATGGTGATCCTTTAGTGCATCCACAAAGTGAAGATTATTATGGTAATGTAAACGCTATTGGACCTAGGGGTGTATACGATGAAGCAAAACGTTTTCAGGAGTCAATTACAATGGCATATCACACCTATCACGGTTTAGAGACAAGAATTGCACGTATCTTTAACACGTATGGCCCAAGAATGAGATTAAATGATGGTCGAGTAGTACCAGCATTTATCGGACAAGCATTAAGAGGTGAAGACTTAACTATATTTGGCAATGGATTACAAACTCGATCCTTTTGTTATGTAGATGATTTGGTAGAAGGAATTTATAGGTTACTTTTTAGTGAGTATGTATATCCCATAAATATAGGTAATCCTGATGAGATTAAAATCAAAGATTTTGCTGAAGAAATTGTAAAACTTACCGAGACACACCAAAAAGTAATTTATAAACCATTACCAATTGATGATCCGTTGCAACGACAACCAGATATTGGTAAAGCAAAAGAAATTTTGGATTGGCAACCAAAAATAAGTAGGTCAGAGGGAATGAAATTAACTTTAGATTATTTTAGGAGTTTCTCTACAGAAGAATTACAAAAGAGTGAACATAGAGATTTTCAATAAAACCTTTTTCGTCGATCCATTATCATAATAGAACTCTTTAAAAATCGTTAGCTATCTCATAATACATCTTATAAAAAGTGCAACTAGTTAAGATAATAAACCAAGCAACCAACATGTTTTATAAAGAAGATCATTGGGTTGTAATGATCTTTTGGAATAGCTTGTATATTGCCTTTTTTTTATTACCATTAGGGATCAATCTTCCAACTCCATTTTTTATAATTTCGATCATTTTTGGGATCGGTATGATGTTTAGAGCTGAAAAGAAATTTGTTCTGGATAAATCATTATTACTTTTTCCGTTATATTTTATTGTGATGTCTTTTGGATTGATTTATACTGATAATTTGATCAGTGGATTCGATTTGGTACAACGATCTCTTTCATTATTATTATTTCCTTTAATTTTTCTTTTTGTTAAAGAAGATGCTGCTACGGTAAAAAAACTATTTGACTTTTTACTTATGGGGCTAATTGTCTCATTTTTCATTAATGTTTTTAAGGCAGGTAATAGCTTAACATGGCATATTATTGATGAAAAAGAAAGCATAGAAATTCTTGTGTTTATAGAGGGAATTGTAAAAAATTGGCATTATTTTTTTGTAGGATCTCTATTTTCCAGATCGGTTAATGCTAATTATATTTCTATATATATATTATTGGTATTAAGTTATTACCTTAAAAACAAGTTGAAATCTCGAATACAGCTAGCAGTAGTTATTCTTTTATTTCTATATCTTTTTTTATTGGCTTCAATTGCGGCTTATCTTATTTTGTTTGTGATGTCGATATTATTGATTTTTGATATTAGGGATAAACAAAAGAAATATACCATGACCATTATTTTTTTGATGGGATTGTTACTGTTTTTAAATAATCCTAGGGTGTTTGATTTTTATTCCAGAATAAAAGATTTTAGTAATGTAAGAGAATATTATGATACCACAGCATCAGAAAAATCAAGACTGTTGGCATGGGATGCCAGTATCAAATTGATTAAAGATGCTCCTGTATTTGGTTATGGAGTTGGAGATGCAAACGATGTTTTGGTTCAAAAATATAAGGAGTTGAATTACATTCTTAATTACAAAAGCAAGTATAATGCCCACAATCAGTTTCTACAAACGTATTTACAAACAGGCATTGTTGGGTTTGGGGTTTTAGTGTGTATTTTTGTCATATTGGCAATGCGTATGAAAAGAAGTAGAAATGAATTTTCAGTCTTTTTGATTCTTTTTATATCATTAATATTCGAATCTATGTTAGTTCGATTTAATGGTATTGTATTCTTCTCTATTGTTACTCCTTTGCTTTTAAAAAAGAGAAGTATTTTAAGTAGTAGGATTATTCGCAATGATGGCAGTGAACAAAATTAAAATAAGATATGGTAGCATCTGATTATTAGATGCAAGATCGTTTTAATTTGAGAAGCACATAAAAAAATCATGAGTTTTTATATAGAAAGAATTAGCTATACAACTACGAATAAACTATTTTTGAGCTCATAAAAACAAGCCATAATACATCATGAATATTTTAGTACTCGGATCAGGAGGTAGAGAACATACATTTGCTTATAAAATTGCACAAAGTCCGATTTGCGATGCCTTATTTGTTGCACCTGGTAATGCAGGAACGGCTGGTATAGCTACTAATGTAGCTATTGCAGTTACAGATTTTCCTGCGATCAAAAACTTAGTGTTACAAGAGCACATTGAAATGGTTGTAGTTGGCCCAGAAGACCCATTGGTAAGAGGAATAAGTGATTATTTTGCTGAAGATAGCCAATTGAAAGATGTTGTAGTTATTGGTCCATCAAAAGAAGGAGCACAATTAGAAGGAAGTAAAGAATATGCCAAAGAGTTTTTAATAAGACACAATATACCTACAGCAGCATATCAAAGTTTTACCGCAGCTACTGTTGATGATGGAAAACAATTTTTAGAAACTTTACAGGCGCCCTATGTGTTAAAAGCAGATGGTTTGGCAGCAGGAAAAGGTGTATTAATTCTTCATGACATAGATGAGGCAAAAGCCGAACTTGAAAATATGCTAACCAACAAAAAATTTGGTGCAGCGAGTGAGAAAGTTGTGATCGAAGAATTTCTTGATGGTATAGAGCTTAGCGTTTTTGTACTTACCGATGGTAAAAATTACTTAACCTTACCAACAGCCAAAGATTACAAACGTATTGGAGAAGGAGATACAGGATTAAACACAGGAGGTATGGGGGCTATCTCACCAGTTCCTTTTGTAGATGATATACTTATGACCAAAATCGAAGAACGTATTATTAAACCTACTGTAAAAGGATTAGAAAAAGAAAATATAGATTATAAAGGTTTTATTTTTATCGGGCTTATTAAAGTAGGCGATGATCCAAAAGTAATTGAATATAATGTACGCATGGGCGATCCAGAAACCGAGGCAGTCCTACCGAGAGTAAAGACAGATTTAGTACAATTATTTCAGCATGTTGGAAATCAATCACTGGATAAGGTCACTCTCGAGTTGGATAAACGTAGTGCCGCTGCCGTAGTAACTGTTTCTGGAGGATATCCCGAAGCTTATGAAAAAGGAAAAGAGATTACAGGAATAGATACGATTACAGATTCTATTGTTTTTCATGCAGGTACATCTCTTAAAGGTAGTAAAGTAGTTACTAGCGGGGGGAGAGTAATGGCTATAACCTCATTAAATGAAGATTTTAGAAAGGCTGTTAAAACATCATATCAAAGTATAGAAAAACTTAATTTTGATAAAATGTATTATAGAAAAGACCTGGGATTCGATTTGTAACGAGCATCGCTTTGATATAAGACAATTAAAAAGGCGTTTAATTTATTATAAATTAAACGCCTTTTTAATATTAAATACCTGAGAAATCTTAAGAATTACTTCTTAATCACAAGGTTTTAGTTTAGAAATGAATGTGCAGTAGGATCTCTATTCTCCTCATTATTATCATTAAATTTCTTTAATTCCTTCATCCAATATATAAAAGCAGCAAAACCAATAAACATAAACGCCCAATTAAGCATATTAGCACCAAACCAGCTTTCTAACTCTAATGCTCTAAACCAGTCAAAAGGAATAAATAATATGTCTACAAAAAGGGATGCTATTGCTTCAAAAAAATCTTTCATAACTTGTTCTATATTTTTTTTGTAAAAAGTCTAAAGAGGTAAACTAAAAACTTTTTATAAATTAGTTCAATAATACCTAAAGACAATACCATACTATTGTCTGGTGCAAAAATATAAAAAATAGTAGTGTTATCAAGCTTTTTTAGTAAATCAAAACCCATTAATTACATTGCTGTGGCATTGTATATGAGTATACTGTTTGGTATTGCCCATTATAGAAAGGGTTTTGAGGTAGAAAGTAGTCATATCTTGCTAACAGCTACTGGTATTTTTTTGTATATTTTACCAATGTTAGCTCTTAATTTTGTGGCACAAAAAAACAACCTTACCAATAAAGGTACATTTACAATACTTTTATATGCTTTTCTTACCGCAATATTACCAAATTCTCTAACCAGTTTTCCTATTTTGTTAGCAAATGTATTTGTATTACTAGCGCTACAAAATATCCTACATCTGCGAAATGAAAAAAATATTAAGGCCAAAATTTTTAATGCATCAATCTTCATCGGCTTAGCTTCGTTAGCTTATTTTTGGAGTATTGGGTTTATCATTTTGGTTTTTTTAGGAATATTGTTTTTCGATCCCAAAAACTATAGAAATTGGATTATTCCTTTTATTGGGATTAGTATGATCTATGTGTTTGCAAATTGTTTTACACTGTTATTTTATGATTCGTTTTTTGCAATTGCAACTTATGTTGATCCGATATCATTTTCGTTTCATACTTATTTTATAAAAGAACACCTTTTCTCTGTAGGGATAATATCTATCTGTATTGTATTCTTTTTCTCAATATACCTTATCAAGTTTGGTAGAAAAACAGCGAATACAAAACCTATATTACGAGTTGTTATTATCTATTTGATTGTGGCGATTGTAATAGCAGCTATTGCACCAAGAAAAGATACTTCTGAGTTGTTTTTTATAGCAACACCTCTTTCTCTTATTGGTACTACATATCTCGAAATGAATTATCATCAATTTGCTAAAGAAATTAATATTTGGGTATTCATCTTGCTTCCATTTACAGTATTATTGTTCTAAATAATATATGATAAGAGCTTATAGCGTATTACAATCCTCGTTAGAAACATATTATACCTAACTCAACCATATAATTTTTGTTGAGGTAGATTGAATTATCATATGCTAAATACTATTGCAAAATATAATACCTTTGTACCTGCCGAAAAAATAAGGTTGCGCACATATGATTGTTCTGTATATTTTGAATTAATACAGTTAAAACTGATTTTGGAAGAATTGGCTTTAACAACAAATTGCGAGTAATTCGACGCTCATAAAACACAATATAGAAAACATATGAAGATACTTTATAGAATATTTACAATTTCAGAAAAATAATAGCACAGATGTTTACCGATAAAGCAAATTCCATTTTTAAAGAAGTTATAGAAAAATACCATGTGATCGATAGTGTTGATCAAGAGTTTTCAAATCCATATGATAGTAAATCACAAGCAATAGAGCATTTGCTATATCGAAAATGTTGGATTGATACCGTACAATGGCACTATGAAGATATCATACGAGATCCAGAAATTGATCCAATTGCAGCCTTAAAGCTAAAACGACAGATTGATGCTTCTAATCAGGATCGAACAGATATGGTAGAATATATTGATAGTTATTTTTTAGAATTGTATAAAGAGATAACGCCAAAGTCAAATGCTACCATTAATACAGAAAGTCCTGCATGGGGAGTAGATAGATTGTCTATTTTGGCATTAAAAGTATATCATATGCATGTAGAAACGATTCGCGAAGGGGCTACAGATACTCATAAAGCAGCATGCCAAAACAAGTTGAATGTATTACTAGAGCAACAAGTAGACTTGTCTACCGCTATTGATACATTGTTGAATGATATCGAAAACGGGGATAAATACATGAAAGTGTATAAGCAAATGAAAATGTACAATGATGATGAATTAAACCCAGTATTACGTGGCGGGAAGTAATCTAAAGAAATCTAAAAATTCTGAAACGAACGTTCTGGTGATTCGCCTCTCGGCTATGGGTGATATAGCAATGACAGTTCCTGTTTTAAGAGTTTTTAGAGCTACCTATCCCGATGTAAAACTAACAGTACTTACCCGAAAATTTTTTGAACCCATATTCTCTGATATTGAAAATCTAGAGGTGTATTATGCAGATGTAAATAATAAACATAAAGGCTTTATTGGGCTTACGCGATTATCCAATGAATTGCGTAAACAAAATATAAACGCTGTTGCCGATATGCATAATGTATTACGCTCTAATGTACTTAAAACTTTATTTTTGTTACGAGGGATAAAAACAGTTCAAGTAGATAAAGGTCGCGCAGATAAAAAAGCATTGACTCGATCAAAAAATAAGGTATTCAAACAATTAAAAACAACACACCAACGGTATGCTGATGTCTTTTCTGAATTAGGCTATCCTATTGATCTCACAACTCATAAATTCCCGAAAAAACAATCGTTAACACCAGAAATTCTTTCTATAACCCAAAATTCAACAAAAAAATGGCTGGGTATTGCACCATTTGCACAATATGATAGTAAGACCTATCCATTAGCATTAATGATTGAGGTAATCGAGACCTTGGATAAAGAAGATAGGTATGAAATTTTCCTCTTCGGAGGAGGTAAACGAGAAATGGATATTCTAAATAATATAGAAAGCAAGTATAAGAATGTAACCAATATCGTTGGGAAACTATCTTTTGAAGATGAGCTAAAACTTATAGGTAACTTAGATGCTATGGTATCAATGGATAGCGGTAATGCACATTTAGCAGCAATGTACGGAGTGCCAACAATTACACTATGGGGAGTAACGCATCCGTTCACTGGTTTTATGCCTTTTGAGCAACCTATGGAACGTGCTGTTTTACCAAATTTGGCAAAATATGACCAGATTCCAACTTCAATTTATGGTAATAAAGTACCTCCCGGTTATGAAAAAGTGATGCATACCATAAAACCAGAAACCGTGGTAGACGCGATTAACAAATTATGATAAAATTGCCGTTACGGGCATTTTGAATATCACATGACTACTTTTCTAATAAGGATTGTCGATTCTATTATACATCATCAAAATCAACAGTAATCGAAGCAGTGGTTGGGTGTGCCTGGCAAGCCAAAACTAGTCCTTCTTCTATTTCTCCATCGGTAAGAATGCTATTCTTTTCCATTACAGCATTGCCTTCGGTGATTTTGCAAATGCAAGAACTACACACTCCTCCCTGGCAGGAATAAGGAGCATCAATATCCTGGTCTAGCGCTGCATCAAGAATTGTTTTTTTCTGATCCATAACAAAACTAAACTCCTCATCATCTACCAATACTTTAATATTCGATTTTCCTTCAAGATTAGTATCTATTTCTGTTGCAGAAGCACTACTAGTAAAGAGTTCAAAATGGATGTTATCTTTGGTAATGCCGTTGTCTTGTAAAATTGAAGTTACTGTATTGATCATTTCTTCGGGACCACATAGATAGAATGAAGTAAAAGAAATGTCTTTAAATTTATTTTTTACGACATAATTTACAGTTGACTTTTCTATTCTTCCAAAGTGTGCGTTATCTTCCTGACTTCTACTATATATAAATTCTATAAATAGACGATCAGAATACTTTGCTTGTAATTCTAATAATTCTTTATGAAAAATAGTCTCTTCTGGAGTCTTATTTCCGTAAACCAAAACAAAACGACTATTGGGTTCTTCTTCAAGAACAGCTTTGATCATACTCATTACGGGAGTAATACCACTACCTGCTGCAAAAGCAGCATAAGAATTATTTGCTTGGGTATTAGGAGTAATTGAGAAATTACCTTCGGGAGTATGAACTTCGAGTACATCGCCCTCTTTTAATTTGTTATTCGCAATAACCGAAAATGTACCTCCGGATATTTCTTTAACAGTCACTTTAAGAATATTACTTTTTGGAGAACTACAAATAGAATATGCTCTACGTACTTCTTTTCCTTCTACTTCGGTTTTGATAGTAATGTATTGACCTGGAATAAAAGAATAGGCACTCTGTAATGTTGTTGGTACTTCGAATGTTATAGAAACTGCCAGGGGAGTTTCTCGAGTAATATGTTGTATGGGTAATTTATGAAAATCTGACATTGTATTGTACTAAAAAACCTAATTTGAAAACTTCAGTATTAAGAAGAATTCAAAGTAGACAGTTGTATGGGTCCGATAATATATCGGAATCTCATTTTTTAAATTTGTGACAAAAATAGTAAATGCAACCAGAGAAGATAGCCTTTACGAAAAAATTTAAGCAGTTCTTAATTGTTTTTTGTAACAAAATCTCATTTTTGATTACTAAATAGTTAAATACATCTTAACTATGTTTACCCGCTTCATCAATTTACAATGGAAATCTTTTTGGCGATCAGCTTCTTTAACCTCTGGATTATTTATGAAGTTCTTTATGGGGTTTTGGGCACTTTGGTTTATTGTGATGATGGCTTCGGGAGGAATCGGTGCCTTTTTTTTAATTAAAGAAGAGTTTAATCTGGACCCTCTAGAAACCATAAACAGGTTTTTAATATATTGGCTAGTAGTCGATTTATTGTTTAGATATGCCTTGCAAAAAATGCCGGTTATTAATATTAAGCCTCTGTTGATCCTTCCTTTCAAGAAAAGAAAAATCGTTTCTTTTGCTTTTGGAAAAACAGTATTTTCATTTTTTAATATTATTCATGCTTTCTTTTTTATTCCATTTTCTATTGTATTGATTGGAAATGAATATCCAGTATTTGATGTGTTATTATGGAATATAGGATTGGCTGCATTAATCTACAGTAATAATTTCCTAAATATTATTTTAAACAAAAAAGACAACCTTATATTTATCATAGGAGGTGTTTTGGCAATTCTAGGAGGATTACATTATTTTGAATATTTTGATATTACAACATATACAACTCCATTTTTTAAAGGATTATATGAAATTCCTTTTTTGATATTGATTCCTATAGCGATCCTGTTGTTTTTAATAACCATATCGTTTCGATCCTTTGTAACCGACCTGTATCTGGATGCAGGATTAGCTACTAAAACCAAAAATGTAAAAACAGAAAATCTGGAGTGGTTAGATAGATTTGGTAAAACTGCAACCTTTCTTAAAAATGACATAAAACTCATAAAAAGAAATAAGCGAGCCAGGTCTACAGTTTTGGTGAGTATTCTATTCTTATTTTACGGATTGTTGTTTTTCACAGGATCTGTAGAGGCATATGATGGACCCGTTTGGAGAATTTTTGCTGCCATTTTTGTCACCGGTGGATTTCTATTAAGTTTTGGACAGTTCGTACCGAGTTGGGATAGTTCGTATTACCCATTAATGATGAGTCAAAATATTCGCTATAAGGAATATTTATCTTCTAAATGGTGGTTAATGGTAATTGCAACATTGATCTCTACGGTATTAGCATCTGGGTATTTGTATTATGGATGGGAAGTATATCTTGCTATCGTGGTAGGGGCGATCTATAACATAGGAGTGAATTCTCATGTGGTACTATGGGCAGGAGCCTATGTAAAAACACCTATTGATTTAACCAGTAACAAAAATGCATTCGGAGATAAGCAAGCCTTTAATGCTAAAACCTTACTACTATCATTGCCTAAAATGGTTTTACCTATGATATTATATGCAATAGGTCATTATGCGTATAGCCCTTATGCAGGATATGCTCTTGTAACTGTTGCGGGTATTGCAGGATTCGCATTTAAAGATGCAGTTTTTAATAAAATAGAAAGGATTTATAGAACAGAGAAGTATAAAACGATCTGGGCGTACAAACAAAAAAAATAAGAAACATGATATCAGTACATAATCTAACTAAAACATATACCGGAAATACCGTACTTAATATTGAATCTCTAGAAATACAGAAAGGAAAGAGTTTTGGTCTGGTGGGTAATAACGGAGCAGGAAAAACAACTTTATTTAGTGCTATATTAGATCTTATTCAACCGACAACAGGGTATATCGAAAATAAAGGAATTAAAGTTAATGAAAGTGAAGAATGGAAATCGGTTACTTCAGCATTTATTGACGAGACATTCTTGATAGGGTATCTTACTGCAGAAGAATATTTTTATTTTATAGGAGAACTTCGTGGGCAAAATAAAGCCGATGTAGATGCGTTATTATCTGGTTTTGAAGACTTTTTTCATGGTGAGATTTTAGGGCAAAAAAAATACTTAAGAGACCTCTCTAAAGGGAATCAGAAAAAAGCAGGTATTGTAGCTGCACTTATTGGTAATCCAGAAGTAATTGTTCTAGATGAACCCTTTGCGAATTTGGATCCAACTACACAAATTCGATTAAAAAAAATAATTAAAGAACTATCTACAGATCCTAATATTACAGTTTTAGTGTCTAGTCATGACCTAATGCATGTTACAGAAGTATGCGAGCGAATTGTAGTGCTGGATAAAGGACAAGTAGTAAAAGATCTTTCTACATCAGAAGAAACACTTAGAGAGCTTGAGGCACATTTTGGTGAAGAAGAATAAGAAAACATGCTATCTTTTATTGTATTTAAAAGATAGCATGTTTGATTAGTTACATTTTACCCATCTGCCACTGCTGCCGGTTTCATCCCATTTGTGAGCATTTCCTCCTTCGCAATTAGGAAATCCAGTAGCGCAACGTTTTGTTTCTGTGATTGTAACAACATATTTTTTTTCACAAAGCCAAAGACAACTCCAATGTTTTTTACAAGATACATCTGTATAAGTACGCTCTCTGGTTGTTCCACAGTCATCCGTTCCTCCACAAACCCAACCTCCTGTATGATCTTCAGAAAACTCTACATTTACAAGTTTGTCTGATATTGTATTGTTTTTAAAACTAGTGAGCATAAAAACAAAAATTATAATTGCTGTTATGGATAACAAAGCGGGCTTAATTGTTTTTTTCATTTCTTGTGGTTTCATAATTATATTATTTTAAAAGTTAATAAAAGAAGTTTAGGGACAATTTGAAGATGAAGAAAACCCTATAAAGACGTTTCTATACTCATCGGTTGCTATTTCCATTCCTCCACAAAAATGGTATTTTCTATCTTCTCTATATTTAGTACAAACGCCAAGCAAACAAGAAGAACAAAATTCACGCTGAGGCCTCCAACCAGTGGTGCAATCCATATTTTCTAAGGTAGGTTTTTTTAAGTTGTTGGCATTTAGATTTTCTAATGGAGTCATTAAGAAAATGGATAATAAAATTGCACATAATAAGACAAGCGAAGTTTTTATGAATTTCACTTTTGATGCTAAGAAATACTTTTTCATGATTTGTTGTATTTAAGTGATTAATAAATTATTATTCAGCATAAAATTATTGACCAATCATGATTTATGACATATAAAAAACCTTGTAAAACGTTAACTTAAATTATTCTTTACTCTTTCTTTTATTTAAGTTTCGATATTTAGAGGGTGTTGTAGCGGTATGCTTTGTAAAGGCCTTATAAAAAGTGACCTTATTATTAAAACCAGACTCTGTAGCAATAGCTTCTATTTTATAAATGTTGTATGCAGTGTCTTTCAATAATTTTTGAGAATATGTTACCCTATGTTTGTTTACGTAATCATTAAAACTTTCTTGAATAAATTCAGAAAAAGTCTGTGAAATTTGATAAGGTTTCACATTAAGTTCTTCAGCCAAATACCTAATGGTGAGGTCATTTTTTAGAAATATCGAATCATAAATAAATAGATTGGTAATTTTCTTTTGAATTTGAACCATATCGTCATGATCCAATGTAGAGTTCGAATATTTTTTTTTAATCTCTTTCAGAAATTGAGGATTTTTATAGAGAATAATCCCAACAACAAAAATCATGATGTTGTTAAACAAATAATAGTAAGCAAATTGACGCCAGCCATCAGCGAATAGAGTAAGGAATGAAATAATCAGAGTAGAACAGATGTATATAATCGCAAGTGTAAATAAATATACTAATACGTTTGAAGAGAGTTTGGCCTTGTTTTTTTTGGTTATATAAATAATGGCAATTGCGTATAGTAGTTGATGAATGGCCCTGGCGTAATTTATTGGCATAATTTGATCTAAAAAACGTTCTCTCATATATTGTAAACGTTCTTCATTGGGTAACATTAAAATGTCTATTATGAGAATATATGTAATTACGAATGCTATAAAATGTAAACTATCAATTTTTGAATATCGGTTTTTGTCATAGATAAAAGAATGAAAATGAAACCATAAAAAAGGACCATAAAGAAAACCCATATCAAAATAAAACCACCCTAAAAACTCGGGATAAATTATAGATAGTTTACTGGTTCCATAAAGAAATACTAATATTTCCAAACCAAATATTCCCGAAAAAAAAGCAATTGTCCAGCTTTTTAGGTTTTTAGAATGTTTGAAGAAAACTCCACCAGAAATAAATAGAATTATGAATGCCTGTATGAGAAGAAAATACCTTATGATGGTCATAAAAAATGGATTAACTACTCTACTTTTTTGTTAGTACCAATACAACACTTTGGAAAAGAGAATAGCAAGAAGTCTTTCGATATTAAAAGAAAGATTATTAGAAGATGTGTTCTTTATTTTAAAGGGTACCAAAAAAAATTGTTTTCAGCACCCTGTTATTTTTGGATTAATTAGAAAAAAGTATTTAATTCCAACATGTGCCACCTGGCTGTAGACCTGGATAAGAATCTAAAAAGCATAATTCTACGGCATAACAACATCCCTGACCCCCAGGGCAATCTTGATGACTGGTACAAAGCCTGTGAGCACCACCCATAATTTTTTGCTGTTGCTTTTTGTTTAGTGCCTTACCTAAGTTTAACAATTTTGATTTCATAATAAGAGTTTTAAGAGATTTTTGCCTTAAACATTTATAGACACTTAAGACATGAGTCTAAAATTTTGATAGGATAATAGTCTATAAAAATCACAATGAATTTATTGAATAATTTTTACCTAGAAAACAAATCACGATCATATTTAACATTTTGATAATCAATAAAATGTTGATGTTGTGATTTCCTTAATTTTGGATATAATATTTTGATCAATAATCGATATAGTAAAAAAAGAGAGCTTAAGCCGAGAAAAAGATGTTAACAACCGGTTTTTTAACGAAAGAAATGTATTTTTACAACGCACACATAATTTTTGTGTACAATCAACACACTAAAAGTCAAGTTTTTTAGTTATCACACGTATAAATTTATCTGGTTTGGGCAGAAAATTATTAAAGATCGCACTGATATTGCTTTTGGCAATTGTAGGATTTGCTTGTTCTCGTAAAAAGGACAAGTTTATAAATCGTACATGGCATGATGTTACTACAAAAAATAATACGCTATATAATGGCCGATTGGCTTTTGATATAGGTAAGGAAGATATCATTCAGTCTTATAAAGACAATTTCTGGGAGTTACTACCCGTAGAAAGGATGATTGTAAGTGAAGATGTTAGACTTCCTAATGAGGTGCTTAATAAAAACTTTGATAAGGCAGAGGAAAAGGCTGTAAAAGCAATCCAAAAACATAGCATGCTTATTGATAATAAGGAACGTAACCCTAAAATCGACGAAGCATTTTTGCTATTAGGCAAAGCTCGTTATTTTGAACAACGTTTTGTGCCGGCATTAGAAGCTTTTAACTACATTTTATATAAATATCCCACAAGTAATACGATCAATCATGCCAAAGTATGGAGGGCCAAAACTAATCTTCGCCTTGATAATAACGATAAAGCGATAGAGGATCTTACTCGAATGATCGAGCAGGAGTTTATGAAACCTCAGGATTATGCCGATGCTGTAGCTATGATGGCTCAGGCGTATATTAACTTAGAAAGAAAAGACTCTGCTGTTACTTATATTACCAAAGCTGCCGTTCATACCAGAAAAAATGAAGAGAAAGGCAGATATTTGTATATAAAAGGACAATTATTAAATGAGTTAGGCTATAAGGATAGTGCAAATTACGCTTTTGATCAGGTTATTGAACTTAATAGAAAGGCGCCCAGAAAATATATGATGAATGCCTATATGGCAAAAGCTCGAAATTTTAATTATGAGAATGGCAATAAAGAAGAGTTTCTTGAATTATTAGCTGATCTTGAAAAAAATCGAGAAAATCGACCGTTTTTAGATAAAATATACAATCAAAAAGCAGTCTATTTTAAAACTTTGGATTCTATTGATCTGGCTGTAGCATATTATAATAAATCATTACGAACAAAGTCTGAAGATAAATACTTAGAGTCCCTTAATTATTATACTCTTGGAGATATTAGTTTTGATAGAAAAGAGTATGCTATCTCTGGAGCGTATTATGATAGCACACTTCAGCGAATGATTGTAGATTCAAAACGATATAGGGTACTAAAGAAAAAGAGAGACAATCTTGAAGATGTTATTTTATATGAAGGTATTGCCAAAACAAATGATAGTATTCTTACTGTTTTGGCCATGTCGCCAGAACAAAGAATAACGTATTATGCAGAGTATACCAATGCGTTAAAAACAAAAGCTATAGAAGAAGAAAAAGCTGCAGAAATTGCCAGAATAAAGGAAAACTTACCTGTAGAACAAAGGTATAGACAGCCAGGTTCTGGATTTGGAACAGATACTAAAGGGCCAAAGGTAGAAGGAGGAATCTTTTATTTCTATAATCAAACTACTGTAGCTTATGGTAAAACTGCATTTAAAAGAACATACGGGAACAGAGAATTACAAGACAATTGGAGAGTTTCAAGTATTTCTAATCCAGGTGCTGTTTCTGCAATAGAGGAAGAGAAAAAGGATGAATACTCTATCGATACCGATCCAACATTTGATCCGCAAACCTATATTGCTCAATTACCGACCGATCCTTCAGCTATAGATAGTCTTCAAACTGATCGTAATTTTGCCTATTATCAACTAGGAGTTATATATAAAGAGAAATTTCAGGAATATGGATTAGCTATAGATAAATTCGACAACCTATTGCAGAGCAATCCCGAAGAACGATTAATTATTCCTTCTAAATATAATTTATACAAAATCTATTTGGCACAAGGAAACACCTCGAGATCTAATGCAATGATGCAGGATATTATTAATAATCATGGAGAATCGAGATATGCCAAAATTCTTCAGAATCCTGATGAAGCATTAAAAGATGATGAAAACAGTCCTAAATCTATATATAATAGGTTGTATAGGGATTTTCAGAACCAAAAATATGCGTCTGTAATAAAAGAAAGCGATGAGATGATTATAAAATTTGGAGGAGATGAAGATTTTTTACCCAAATTCGAATTATTAAAAGCTCAGGCGATAGGACGATATAGGGGATTTGAAGCCTATAAAGAAGCACTTAATTATGTGTCTCTTAATTACCCTCAAAGCCCAGAAGGTAAAAAGGCACAGGTGATCTATCAGGTTACGATTCCGCAAATTCAGGATAATGCATTTTTGACTAATACAGACGAGCAGAATAACCATAAGTTGATTTATGCATTTTCTGCTTTTGGAGACAATCAAGCACAAGCATTAAAAGAACAAATAGAAGCCATTATCAAAGAACTTCGATATGAGAAGATGAAAGTTTCCTTAGATGTATATAATAAAGATCAACAATTTGTAGTTGTACATACAAACGGGAGTAGATTAGCAGCAGAAGGATTTGGAGAATTATTGTCTTTGGGTAAGACCGAAGACACCCGTGGTGTTGATTTAACAAAGTGGAACAGGAAAAAGAAATATTATGAAAAAGTAGAGGCTGCGTATTTTACGATAGCATCTCCAAATTATCGAGTACTTCAGATTCATAAAAATCTTGAAGAATATGCTCAATCAGAACCAGAATTAGAAACCGAATAATCATTTAATCCCCCTTATATATTATGTTTTCAGACAATAAAAAAGGAAGAGACTACGGCAGTACGACCGATTTCTCTCGTAACCAAAACAAAATCTCAGAAGGAACTAAAATCGTAGGAGATGTTATTTCTGAAGGTGGTTTTAGAATTGAAGGTACTATCGAAGGAACTTTTAAAACTACTGGCAAAGTAGTAGTAGGAACATCAGGCTTTATTAAAGGTACGTTAGAGTGCTCTGATGCAGATTTCGAAGGTAAGTTCTCAGGAACTCTTAACGTATCAAATACCTTATCTTTAAAACCAACGGCACATATCGAAGGCGAAGTTACTGTGGGTAAATTAGCTGTTGAACCAGGAGCAAACTTTAATGCATCTTGTTCTATGAAAGGTAATGTGAAATCTTTGAGCAAGCCTAGTGAACAGAAAACTTCACAATCGCAAACAGCACAAGGACAAGGAAAATCAGCTTAGATTAGAAGTTTGTATTTGCAGTATTAAGTTTTCTCTTGATTGAGTGAATACAAACTTCTAATATAAAAAATGTAACTATAGATAAAGGGCATGAAAAATATCAATTTCATAAGAACACTTACTAAAAAAATAGTTACAGGACACCAAAAAGGGAGTCTCCTTATAGAGCTGAAGGAGAAGAAAACTTCTCTTTAGTAAATAATCTCGAACGATTTAGTGATTACTTATTCTGGTCATGCTATTAGAGACGAGATCAGACAATAGATTTTCTGTATATTAGAATGTTTATTTAAAACGATGTTTTTTCTTAATAAAAGAAACCTTGAAAAATAATAATCGGGGTAAGAAAACCTTTAATAAATATATTGCCCTTACAGGAATAGCTTTCCAAATGGGAGCTACCATATTCCTATGTGCTTATGCCGGAAAAAAACTAGATGCCTACTACGAATTGGACAAACAATGGTTTACCATGGGGTTTATTCTTTTTGGGGTAACCGCTTCTATCTATCTGGTGATTAAGCAACTCAATCGGATTAATAAATCGGATTAATTACTTATTAGATTTTTAAATTTCTTAAATGTTTAGAAAATTTAGATATTTGAAGAGTTTATTTTTTTGAATAAAGAATTTTAATACGCTAATGGGAAAGAACGTATTCCGTTTTTTATTTCTTTTCACTATTGTAATAGCAGGCAGTTATTTGATCCATATGAGCATCATAAATGCCTTTTTACTCGAAAGAAATATTAATATTATCAAGCTTTCATATATATTCAATAGCACATTTACCTTTGTGTTTACTTTCATTATACTGTTACTAAGTAAAAAATTTAAAGACCAACTTGGTTTTATTTTTATGGCAGGTAGTCTTATAAAAATAGGAGTTTTTATTGCTATCAGTAAGCTTAGTGATTTCGAAATCAATAAAAATGTCTTTCTCGATTTTTTTATAGCCTATCTAATCTGTTTAATCCTCGAAGTCTATTATGTCTCGAAGATTTTGAATTCTGATAAATAATTGATTTTCAGAAACTTAATCATTTTACAATAATCTTAAACTTATTTAGTCAAAATAGTTTAAGAATCTAACATAATTATGTACATTTGCACCGAAATTTAGGAACCGAAATTTTACGCGTAATGCAAAAACATA
The DNA here is from genome assembly GCF_943422735.1 of Aquimarina sp. EL_43. Taxonomy (NCBI): domain Bacteria; kingdom Pseudomonadati; phylum Bacteroidota; class Flavobacteriia; order Flavobacteriales; family Flavobacteriaceae; genus Aquimarina; species Aquimarina sp. EL_43. The sequence goes on from NZ_CALSBR010000001.1 coordinate 1,773,308, forward strand.
CTGTAGTTAAAATTTTATTGATTTTTAGTCTGGTCTTTACGACAGGAAACTTATTTGCCAAAGAATCCGAGAAAAAGGAAAATGAAGGAGAAGGAGGTTTAAAAGAACGAATCAAAGAATTTATAGATCATCACCTTCAAGACTCATATGATTTTACATTGTTTTCTGATGAAGAAGCAAACAAGCATTATGGCTTTCCTTTGCCTGTGATTTTATGGGATAATGGACTAAAAGTTTTTTCTTCCTCTAAGTTTCATCATGGTGAAACTGTTGCAGAAGTTGATGGTAATTATTATAAATTATACCATTCCAAAATATACAAAACAGATGCATCGGGAACGATCAGTTATGATGAAGATCATCATGCTACTAATGCAAAACCACTTGATTTTTCGATTACCAAAAATGTAGTAAGTATGCTATTAATTAGTTTACTTATGTTTTTTATGTTTAGAAGTCTTGCAAAATCATATAAGAAAAATAATGGTATTCCTACAGGTGTAGGACGTTTCTTAGAGCCTTTGGTTTTGTTTATAAGAGATGATATTGCTATCCCTAATATTGGTGAACATAAATATAAGAAGTACATGAGCTTTTTGCTTACCGTTTTCTTCTTTATTTGGTTTTTGAACCTTTTAGGAATGACTCCTCTGGGAGTAAATGTTACAGGAAATATTGCAGTAACTTTTGCATTGGCATTAATCGTGTTTTTAATCACTAATTTAACAGCGAATAAAAATTACTGGGGTCACATTTTCTGGATGCCAGGCGTGCCAACTTTTATGAAAGTTGTTTTAGCACCTATAGAATTGTTAGGAGTTTTTATCAAGCCATTTTCATTAATGATTCGTTTGTATGCAAACATGACTGCAGGTCACGTGGTACTAATGAGTATTATCGGAATGATATTCTTGTTTAAAAACTGGATCGGTGGTCCATTATCATTTGGATTAGCTTTTGCACTATCAATATTAGAATTATTGGTTGCAGCATTACAAGCTTATATATTTACGATGTTGTCTGCGTTATACTTTGGTATGGCAAATGAAGAGGCACATCACTAGAATTTGAACGTTTAATTTTTAATTATATAATTATGGAAATTCCAGGAATTGTTGGAGCAGGTTTAATCGTAATAGGTGCTGGTATTGGTATCGGTAGAATTGGTGGTCAGGCGATGGAAGCTATCGCTCGTCAGCCAGAAGCTTCTGGTAAGATACAAACAGCTATGCTTATTGCAGCTGCACTTATCGAGGGTATTGGATTTGCTGCGTTATTCGCATCTTAATTTACAAACAACAGCTATAACGGTTGGTTATAGCTGTTGTTAATTAGATTTTTTAAAATTAAACACTAAAGAAATTAATATAATTAATAATGGAGAAGTTAATAAATGATTTTTCGTTTGGTCTGTTTTTCTGGCAGATTTTAATCTTTGTAGGTTTACTATTATTATTAAGGAAATTTGCATGGAAACCTATTTTAGAGGCTGTTAGTAACCGTGAAGAAGGAATCAAAAATGCATTAGAATCTGCAGAAGAGGCAAGAAAAGAAATGCAAAACCTTCAGGCAGATAATGAGCGAATCTTAAATGAAGCGAGAGCAGAACGTGATGGGATGCTTAAAGAAGCTAGACAGCTTAAAGAAAATATGATTTCAGATGCTAAGTCTGAAGCGCAGGCAGAAGCCGATAAAATTGTAGCACAAGCACAAGCTACTATCGCTAGTGAGAAAAAGGCAGCAATTGCAGATCTTAAGAATCAGGTAGCAGGACTTTCTGTAGAGATTGCAGAAAAAGTAGTAAGAAAAGAATTATCTGGCAAAGGGAAACAACTAGAATTAGTTGAGTCTATGTTAGAGGATGTTACTTTAAATTAAACTAAATGAGTAGAGCAGCAATACGTTATGCTAAAGCAGTTTTGAGCTTGGCTCAGGATAAAAAAGCTACTGAAGATGTTCAGAAGGATATGCAAAGTATTATCGCGACAATTAGCGATAGCGCCGAGCTCAGAATGGTGTTAAATAGTCCGTTGATCAAAAGTGAAGTTAAACTTGCTTCATTGCGTGAGATTTTTAAGAGTACTGGTGAGATTACACAAAAACTTTTTGATGTATTAATCGAAAATAAAAGAGTGAATCTGTTAGACGATGTAGCTAAGCAATATAGTATTTTGTTTGATGAGTTAAACAATACTCAGGTTGCAAAAGTAACTACAGCAGTACCATTAGATAAAGGGTTAAGTGCTAAAGTTTTGGCTAAAATTAAAGAATTAACAGGTAACGAAGCTACAATAGAAAATGTAATCGATGAAAGTATTATCGGTGGATTTATTCTTAGAGTAGGTGATTTACAGTATAATGCAAGTATAGCAAATAAGCTTACAAACTTAAGAAGAGAATTAAGTAATTAATACATACGTTTATAAATTTAATAATAAGAGGATGAGTGTTTATACTCTTTCTTTCAAACTATTATAAAATGGCAGAAGTGAATCCTGCTGAAGTATCAGCAATATTAAAACAACAATTATCTGGATTTGAAGCATCAGCTTCATTAGAAGAGGTAGGAACAGTATTACAAATAGGGGATGGTATCGCTCGTGTATACGGATTGTCTAATGCTCAATATGGAGAATTAGTACAATTCGAATCTGGTTTAGAAGGTATCGTACTTAACTTAGAAGAAGATAATGTTGGGGTAGTACTTTTAGGTTCTTCAACCGAAGTTAAAGAAGGTGCAACTGTAAAACGTACACAACGTATCGCATCTATTAATGTTGGAGAAGGAATCGTAGGTCGTGTAGTGGATACATTAGGTAACCCTATCGATGGTAAAGGTGCAATCGAAGGAGAAACTTTCGAAATGCCATTAGAGCGTAAAGCTCCTGGTGTAGTTTTTCGTCAACCAGTAAATGAACCTCTTCAGACAGGGATCAAATCTATCGATGCGATGGTACCAGTAGGACGAGGACAACGTGAATTAGTTATTGGTGACCGTCAAACAGGTAAAACGACGGTTTGTATCGATACTATCCTTAATCAAAAAGAATTTTATGATGCTGGTGAACCAGTATACTGTATTTATGTTGCCATTGGGCAAAAAGCATCTACAGTAGCAGGTATCGCAAAAGTATTAGAAGATAAAGGAGCAATGGCATATACAACTATTGTAGCGGCTAATGCTTCAGATCCTGCTCCAATGCAGGTATATGCTCCATTTGCTGGTGCTGCGATCGGAGAATATTTCCGTGATACAGGACGTCCTGCTCTAATCATCTATGATGATTTATCAAAACAAGCGGTAGCATATCGTGAGGTATCTTTATTATTACGTCGTCCACCAGGTCGTGAGGCTTATCCTGGAGACGTTTTCTATCTTCACTCTAGATTATTAGAGCGTTCTGCAAAAGTAATTGCAGATGATACTATTGCTAAGGATATGAATGACCTTCCTGATTCTTTAAAAGATAAAGTAAAAGGAGGAGGATCATTAACTGCATTACCAATTATCGAAACGCAAGCAGGTGATGTATCTGCATATATCCCTACAAACGTAATTTCGATTACAGATGGTCAGATATTCTTAACATCAGATTTATTTAACTCTGGTGTACGTCCGGCAATTAATGTGGGTATTTCTGTATCTCGTGTAGGAGGATCTGCACAGATTAAATCAATGAAAAAAGTAGCAGGTACGCTAAAATTAGATCAAGCACAGTTTCGTGAATTAGAAGCATTTGCTAAGTTTGGATCTGACCTTGATGCGGCTACCTTAAACGTAATCGAAAAAGGAAAGCGTAACGTAGAGATTCTTAAGCAAGCACAGAATGATCCATATACAGTAGAAGATCAGATTGCAATCATCTATGCAGGTTCTAAAAACCTATTAAGAGATGTACCTGTAAATAAAATAAAAGAATTTGAAAGTGATTATATAGAATATCTTAATGCCAAGCATAGAGATACACTAGATACTTTAAAAGCAGGAAAATTAACAGACGAGGTAATCGATGTGTTAATGGCTGCTTGTAAAGAAATTTCAGCAAAATATAAAAACTAGTATTAAAGTACAGCGTATTAGATTCTAATACGCTGTACTTAATAAAATAAAGTTTACTATTTAGAATGGTGTTGATCTAGAAAGTGCTCATTACTAACTACTCAATACTCAATACTAAGAAAAATGGCAAATTTAAAAGAATTACGTAGTAGAATTACCTCTGTATCTTCAACGATGCAAATTACAAGTGCCATGAAAATGGTATCTGCAGCAAAGTTGAATAAGGCACAGATGGCGATTACTGCAATGCGTCCTTATGCAGATAAACTTACCGAGCTATTGCAAAGCTTAAGTGCTTCGCTAGAAGGAGATAGTGCAAGTACATATGCAGAAGAACGTGAAGTGAATAAAGTGTTGATAGTAGCAATTGCTTCTAATCGTGGTCTAGCCGGTGCTTTTAACTCTAATATTGTTAAAGCTGTAAGAGAGCTATATCAAAATGAATACGCAGGTAAACAAGTTGATTTTGTTACTATAGGTAAAAAAGTTAATGATGTTGTTTCAAAAACACATACAGTAGTAGCAAATAAAAGCTCGGTGTATGATGATCTTACTTTTGCTAATGTTGCGGATATCGCCGAAGAATTAATGGAGCTGTTTACTAATGGTTCTTGCGATAAGATCGTTATTGTGTATAATAAATTTAGAAATGCAGCTTCTCAGGATGTTACTACAGAGCAATTCTTACCAATTGTGCCAATAGAAAGTGATAAGAATGTAAATCTAGATTATATCTTCGAACCTTCTAAAGAAGAAATTGTAGAGCAATTAATTCCTAAGTCACTTAAGACGCAATTGTATAAAGCAATACGAGACTCATTTGCATCAGAACATGGAGCACGTATGACAGCGATGCATAAAGCAACAGATAATGCTACAGAGCTTAGAGACGCGCTTAAGTTGTCATATAACAAAGCAAGACAAGCTTCTATTACTAATGAAATTCTCGAAATTGTTGGTGGTGCCGAAGCCTTAAATAACTAATTGTAGTTTAATATTAATTCAGTCTGGCTAGAATTATTATAATAAAATACCAAGACCTCATAAGTTTTCTTATGAGGTTTTTTGTTTTTTCAACAGGTGTTTTGCCTATTTCCCTATCTTTAGTGAAACTAAAATTACCAGAACTATAGTTTTTGGTATCAATTTTGTTTTTAAATGCTTAAAATATCAAAAATGATAAATTTGAGAACAATAAGTACAACAATTGGTATTTTATTAATACTGATTACACATATACAATGTGCCAGCAGTCAGCAAATAGATATGAAAACACCGATAGTCATTAAAGATGTTTATTTTCAGAAATGGGTAGCTGGCGTTGAAGGCGGAGGTTCTGGTTTTATGCTATATATAGAAGTTAATTCGACATCAGATGTGCAATTAGAGTATGCGTATTTTAAAGGTAAAAAGATAGAACTGGGACATAAAACTAATGAACTTGTATATGTAGGTCATCATACTTATCCTTCTAGAAGACAAGATCTGATTATGAGTGACGATCCTAAGCAAGAGTTTAAGAACCAGTTGCCGGCAGTTGAAAAAAAGCCTCCTTTCGAACTTAAAGCTAATGAGTGCATTGTTGCGTATACCAAAAAGGGTAAAAAAGGGTATTTTAAATTAAATAATGTACCCGAAAAAGAAGAATAATAAGTTGAATTGCTGTACTATTTTTTTGCCCAGTACACCTATTTTTAATACTATTGGAAATTGTAAAGAAAAACTAGTCATGTATTGCATTTAAAATGACAATACGTAACTAGAAATACCATTTTTTGAATAAAAGAGAATAATCAACACTATAAATCTATAAATAGGAAATGAAAAAAGTAATTACTTTATTGGTGTGTACAATACTAATGTTAGGAAGTTGTGCCGACGCTAAAAAGGAAAAAACAGAATTGAAAAAGGAAGCTTCTTTGTCTAAGTATGAAGAAGAGTCACATTCTTTTGCACAGCCAAATAAAGCCGCAATAAAACATTTAGATTTAGATATAGATGTTGATTTTGAAAAAGAAATCATTAACGGAAATGCCACTTATCAAATAGAAAACAACAACGCTTCAGAAGTCATTTTGGATGTTAAGTTTTTGGAAATTGAAAATGTAAAGGCAGATGGGGTTGATACCAAGTTTGTATTAGGAAGTTTTGATGAATACATGGGGCAGCCACTAAAAATTGATATTCAAAACACTACAAAAACAATAACAATTCAATATAAAACTACGAATAAGACTGAAGCATTACAATGGTTAAGCCCACAACAAACTGCCGATAAAACACATCCTTTCTTATTTACACAGGGGCAAGCAATATTAACTAGAACTTGGATTCCTATACAGGATAGTCCTCAGATAAGAATAACGTATAATGCTACAGTAAGTGTTCCATCAGATCTGATGGCAGTGATGAGTGCAGAAAACCCAAAAGAGAAAACAGAAAATGGAGAGTATCGATTTAGAATGAAACAGCCTATCTCTCCGTATCTCATTGCACTAGCAGTTGGGGATATTGAGTATAAGGCGATTAGTGAGAGAACAGGAGTCTATGCTGAGAAATCTATGGTAGATGCCGTTCATAATGAGTTTTCGGATATGGAAAAAATGGTTGTTGCGGCCGAAAAATTATACGGAGAATATGCCTGGGAGCAATTTGATGTGATCGTATTACCACCAAGTTTTCCTTTTGGAGGAATGGAAAACCCACGTTTGACTTTTGCTACCCCAACACTAATAGCAGGAGATAAAAGTTTAACATCTGTTATAGCACATGAATTGGCACATTCATGGTCTGGGAATTTGGTTACTAATTCAACTTGGGATGATTTTTGGCTTAATGAAGGGTTTACAGTTTATTTTGAAACCCGTATTATGGAAGAATTGTATGGAGTAGACAGGGCAAATATGTTAGCATTAATTAGTAGACAAAGTTTGGATGATGAAATAGAGGGTTTTAAAGCAACACCAGATGAGACTAAATTAAAACTGAACTTAAAAGGGCGAAATCCTGATGATGGAATGAATAGTATTGCCTATGAGAAAGGATACTTATTTTTAAGAACATTAGAAGAAACAGTAGGGCGTGAAAAATTCGATAAATTCCTTAACAATTACTTTCAAACACATGCTTTCTCTACCATAAGTACAGAGAAATTCCTTGTTTTTTTGAATGAAAATTTATTGAGTAAAGAGAATATTAAATTTAATGCAGATGAGTGGATTTATAAAGCAGGTGTTCCGAATAATGAAGCGATTGCAAAATCAGACAAATTTGATAAGGTCTTAGAAGCGTTAACACAATTTATCGCAGATAATAAGGTAGATGTAAAAATTACCGAAAATTGGACAACTCAGGAATGGGTATATTTTGTCCGTAATTTTCCAAAAGATATAAATAAAAAACATTTAGCCATGTTTGATAAAGCTTTTGATCTAACGAATGCAACCAACTCTTATATTGCAATGGTTTGGTACGAACAATCCATAAATCATGATTACCATGGTAATCATGTAGATAAAAAAATTGAAGATTTTCTTATTACTGTAGGACGTCGTTGGTATGTTTCTACTATTTTTAAAGCGTATCAACGAAACAATAAAACAAAAGAAGCATTACTTATTTATGAGAAAGCGCGACCAAACTATCATTCTGTCACTGTAAATACTATTGATGATATTTTAGGTGTTAAGGAGTAGTGTTTAGTAACGAACTCGTTTAAGTTTTTTGGCCAATAGAAAAAAACTTAAACGAGTTTGTTGGTAAGAAAAACGGGTCAATACGTAAGACAAAAAAATTGTATTTTTACAGTTATAAGTACACCACCAATTGAGCATATTTCAAAAACTCTTTAAGCAAACTTTTATCTATGGGCTGGCAACAGTGCTTCCTCGTATGTTGTCTTTTTTGTTAGTCCCTCTGTATACAGATCTGTTGCCAACAGGAGAATACGGTAAGATTTCTATTATATTTTCGTATTTCGTATTATTCAATGTTATACTGGCTTATGGTATGGAAACCGCTTTTTTTAGATTTTTTAATAAAGAGTCTGATAAAGATGCAGTAGTAAGTACATCTGCAATATCTTTGGTGATCTCATCATTTTGTTTTTTTGTTTTAGCCTTGCTATTTAGAAACCAAATAGCAATACTTACCGATATAAGAGTTGATTACATTACTTTAGTAATTTGGATCCTTTTATTAGACGCTTTAGTAATTATCCCCTTTGCATGGCTAAGAGCAAATGAAAAGCCAATGCGCTATTCATTGATTAAAATTCTAAATGTAATCGTTAACCTGGGGCTGAATGTCTTTCTATTACTCTACTTAAAGACATTATCAAAAGATTTTTCGATACTAAAGAGTATCACAATAGAGAATTATGAGATCAATTATATCTTCGTTTCTAATTTGATTGCGAGTGGATTAACATTAGTATTATTGATTCCTTTCTATAGTAAGATTAAGTATCGTTTTAACCGAGTGCTTTGGAAAAAAATGATGAACTACGCTTTTCCGATTCTTATAGCAGGAGTTGCATACTCTATTAATGAAACGTTTGATAGAATTTTGTTGGATTACCTGTTGCCAGAAGATGTAGCTGATCATTTGGTAGGCGTATATTCTGCTTGTTATAAACTAGCATTGTTTATGACTTTGTTTGCTACAGCTTTTAGATTAGGAATAGAACCATTTTTCTTTAACTACTCCGAAAATAAGAATGCTCCCGAAACCTATGCCAGAATTACTAAATACTTTGTGGCTTTTGGGGCGGTTATTTTGCTTGGGGTGGTCGTTTTTGTACATTTATTAAAAGGTTTCATCATAAGAGATCAGGCATATTGGGAGGCCGTTAAAATTGTTCCGATAATTTTATTAGCCAATCTCTGCCTTGGGATATATCATAACCTTTCTGTATGGTATAAAATTACCGATAGAACTAAGTTTGGAGCCTATATTTCTGTAATAGGGGCTATAATTACATTAGTATTAAACTTTATTATGATACCAAAATATAGTTACCTTGGATCGGCTATAGCAACACTAGCAGCTTATGGATCTATGATGATGTTATCATGGTATTATGGCAAAAAATATTATCCCATTCCTTATAACCTTAAGAAGATAGGAATGTATCTTTCTATATCCATTACCTTTTCGATTTTATCATTTTATGTTTTTGATAGTAATTATATAATTTCTATCCCATTGTTACTTGGGTTTTTAGTAATTTTGTACGCCTCAGAAAAGAAAGAATTAAAACAAATTTTAAAAAGATAAGTCCGGTTAAAATTTTGACTCTTGCCGCTTATGGCATAGTAGTCTAGCTTTTTTACAGGATAATAGTATGTCAATATGCAGATAAAAATAATTAATCAATCATCTCACGATCTACCTCATTACGAAACTATTGCTTCGGCAGGAATGGATCTAAGAGCACATATAACAGAATCAATAACGCTAAAACCACTAGAGCGTACAATTGTAAAAACCGGATTATTTATAGAGTTACCGGTTGGGTATGAAGCACAAGTGCGTCCACGCAGTGGATTAGCAGCCAAAAAAGGGATTACAGTACTTAATGCACCAGGAACAATAGATGCAGATTACCGGGGAGAGATTGGGGTAATTTTAGTAAATCTGTCGAATGAAGATTTTACTATTAAGAATGGAGAACGAGTGGCCCAAATGGTAATTGCAAAACACGAACGAGCAGAATGGATCGAAGTAACAGAATTATCAGAAACAACTAGAGGAGAAGGAGGATTTGGAAGTACAGGAGTTAAATAGAATAACAATCATCATAAAACCAATTTAAAATCGCATGAAAATTATAGTACCAATGGCAGGAAGAGGATCTAGACTAAGACCTCATACGCTCACAGTTCCTAAACCATTAATTCCGGTTGCCGGAAAACCAATAGTACATCGGTTAGTATCAGATATTGCTAAAGTTTTAGGAGAACCAGTTGAGGAAGTAGCCTTTGTATTGGGTGATCCCGCATTTTTTGGAGATGATGTAGTAGAAAGTTTAACCATATTAGCAGAAAGCCTAGGAGCAAAAGCATCTATTTATAGACAGGATCAACCCCTGGGAACAGGGCATGCTATTATGTGCGCCAAAGAATCTTTGTCTGGACCCGCAGTAATTGCTTATGCAGATACACTAATTAGAGCAGATTTTAACCTCGATAAAAATGCAGACTCTGTAATTTGGGTAAAGCAAGTAGACCAACCAGAAGCTTATGGCGTCGTAAAACTAAACGATAATAACGAGATTGTAGAATTAGTAGAAAAACCTAAAGAATTTGTGTCCGACCTGGCAGTAATAGGTATATACTATTTTAAAGATGTGGCAGTTCTTAAAAACGAATTGCAGTATGTTCTGGATAATAATATCATTAATGGGGGAGAATACCAGATTAATGATGGAATTAAAAGAATGATGAGTAACGGAAAAGTATTTGTAACCGGACAGGTAGATGAATGGATGGACTGCGGAAACAAAAATGTTACCGTAGAAACAAATACAAGAATGCTTGGGTTTTTACAGAAAGATGGAGAACATTTGGTTAGTAATGAAGTTACACAAGAAAACTCAACTGTTATAGCTCCATGCTATTTGGGTGAAGGAGTAACATTAAAAAACGCGACTATTGGACCTAATGTTTCTATAGGAAATGGGTGTACAATCGAGAATGCGATAATCAAAAATAGTTTGATTCAGACCAAAACTGTCATAAAAAATGCTAACTTAGACAATGCTATGATTGGAAACAATGCTGTTTATGATGGAAACTTCACTACAGTGAGTATTGGAGACTATTCTGTTTTGGAATAATTTATGATGCAATATCAGTATTGCAGAACACAGTTTATGATTAACTATTGGAAACATATATGTCTTTTATTTCTATTCTTTTGGAGTGGGAGTACTATGGTTCTATCTCAGGATATAGAGCCTAAACAAGAGATAAATATAGACGATCTAGGAAATGTTTCTGACGAATTTCAAGAGAATTTTTTTGAGGCGCTAAAACAAAAAGCGATTACCAATTACGATAAGGCAATTGAAGCCTTAGAGAAATGTATAAAAATTGACCCTAAACCCGATTTTTTATATTTAGAATTAGGTAAGAATTATTTAGAGCTAAAACGATATCAGGATGCAGAAGATAATTTCGTAAAAGTATTAGATGCTAAGCCCAATAACAGGTTTCTTCTCGAGCTTTTGTTCGAAGTTTATTTTCAACAACGAAAATATCAAGAATCGATAGGAGTAGTAGAAAAGTTAGTTGCATTCAATCCCATGTTCAAGGAACAGTTGGCGAATTTGTATTTTCTAGAAAAACGATATGAAGAAGCATTAATCGCTCTGGATGAATTAGATGATGAATTTGGAGCCGATGATTATCGCAATAGGTTACGAAAAAGGATCTCCTCAAAAATTATTAATCCCAATAGTCAAATTAGTAGACTAGAGCAAAAAATAAAAGAAAAACCTAAGGTAGAGCAGAATTATTTAAACCTGATCTATCTGTATAGTAAGGATAATCAAAAAGAAAAAGCATTTGAAACGGCTAAATTACTATTAAAGAAAAAGCCAAAATCAGAATTCGTACATCTGGCACTGTATAAATTTTATCTTGAAGAAAATAATTTTGAACAAGCTATTAGTTCGATGAAGATTGCTTTAAAAAGTAATAAAATAGATGTCGAATCAAAATATAAAGTGATTAACGATTTTTTACCGTTTCTAGATAAGAATCCTCAATACGAATCTCAATTAACAGATGTTGTTTCGTTGCTCTCTAATGGTCAGAATAATGGAAAAGTCTTTACAGAGTTAGGCCATTATTACTATAAAAAAGACAAAAAGGAGCAAGCACTCAATTTTTATGAACGAGGAATTAAAAGTAATGCCAATGACTTTGTATTGCTAAAAAGAATATTACTATTACAACTAGATTTAAAGCGATATGAAAAAGTAGAAATAGGAAGCGAATTAGCTTTAGAAATGTATCCTGCACAACCTATTTTCTATTTGGCCAATGGCGTAGCATTAATTCATCTCGAAAAAGCGGCAGAAGCTATCGAGATTCTTACTATAGGTATAGATTACGTAATAGATGACCTAAAGATGGAATCAGACTTTTACCAACAAATAAGTGAGGCATATCGCAACTTGGGAGATACTACAAAAGCTTCAGAATATCAACAAAAAGTAAATCAACTTCAGAAAAAATCATAAGCGGGTAATGAACAGAATATTTTATCTATTGTGCATTGCTATGATGATGCTTAATTCTTGTAAAGGAACCAAAGCGGTAAGTGCGTCGGGAATCAAAAAACTAAATGCAGAAAAAATAATTGCAAATCACTACAATCGATCTTTTAATTTTAAAACACTTAATACTCGTATAAAAGTAAGATACGATGATGGCAAACAATCTTATAGCCCTAATGCTACACTGCGAATAGAAAAAGATAAAACCATTTGGATTAGTGTAAAGATGTTGGGTATTACGTTGGCAAAGGCGCTAATAACACCAGAAAAAGTAAGCTACTACGAGAAAATTAACAACACCTATTTTGAAGGAGATTTTAAATTGCTAAGCGATTGGCTGGGCACAGATCTGGATTATAATAAAGTACAGCAGATGCTTTTAGGACAAGCATTGTTTAACTTAAGAAACGATAAATATAAATCTTCAATAACAGGAAAAGGGTATCAATTACGACCTAAGACAGAATTAGCACTTTTTGAACGTTTGTTTTTAATACATCCCGATACCTTCAAAATGTACTCGCAACGATTAAAACAACCTATCGAAAATAGAGATCTAACGATTAATTATAAAAGCTATCAAAAAGTAGGAAATCAGGATTTTCCGAAAGAAATCTATATTGAAGCGTTGCAGGAAAAAGAAAAAACCATGATTGAGATAGATTATAAAACGGTAGATTACAATGCTAAGGTGAGTTTTCCGTTTAAAATACCATCAGGGTATAAGCAAGTCACTATTCAATGAGGTTTTTAAAGATTATATATTTCGTAGGTTTATTATTGGTTTGTAGTCCATCTTTTTCTCAAAGTAGCAAACAACAACAGCTCGAAGAAGAGCGCCAACGACTTAGAGAAGAGATTGAACAAATGAAAGAGCTACGTGCTAATAACAAGCGTAAAGAGCGTTCTGTTCTTTATGAAGTAGAAACGATCAATTCACAGATAGGAACACGTAAAAACCTAATAAAAATTACGAATCAACAGGCTAATTTATTGACTCGGGAGATCAATACGAATTTTAAAAAAATAGAGGCGTATCGTAAGGAACTTACAGCACTTAAAAAGGATTATGCTAAGATGATTTCAAAATCATATAAGAGTAAATCCCATCAAAGTAGAATTATGTTTTTACTTTCTTCTTCAGATTTTTCTCAAGCCTATAAGCGATTACAATATATGAAACAGTATAATGAACATCGCAAAGAACAGGCAGATCGAATAGAAAACAACACAAGAGAACTTCAAACTTTAAATACAGATCTGTCGAGACAAAAAAAAGAAAAGCAAGTACTAATCGAGGAGAATCGCGAAGAACAGAATAAGCTTAAAGCAGAAAAAAAGGAGCAGCAAATTTTGATGACTTCTATTCGCAAAAAACAAGGTACCTACACAAAGCAAATCAAAGAAAAAGAACAACAAGCTAGTGCTATTGATAAAGCGATTGAGAAGTTAATTAGAGAAGCAATTGCTAGAGCTAATAAAAAAGCAGGTAAAAAAGTAACCAAAAAGGGGTCTGCAACCACATTTGCACTTACTGCAGAGGCCAAAATATTAGCTGATAATTTTACATCTAATAAAGGAAAATTACCTTGGCCTGTAGGAACAGGAAGAATAACAAAGAAATTTGGGCGTCAGCCTCATCCTACGCTCCCTAATATACAAATTAATAGTAGTGGGGTAGAAATTGAAACGAGGTCGGGAGAACCTGCGAGAGCCATTTTTGAAGGAGAAGTAATCGCCATACAAAAACTTAAAGGAGCGAGTCGTTTGATACAAATACGACATGGTAATTATATCACTACCTACTATAATATTGAGAATATTAGTGTTAAAGAAGGGCAAAAAGTATCAACAAAACAAGCAATAGGTGAGGTGCGCACCAACCCAACAACTGGTAGAGCGATTATGAAATTCTTAATCTACCAAAATGCAAAACGATTAAACCCTCAAAGTTGGATTTATAAGATGTAATTAAGTAGGTAGAAACTATTTTTATATCTTTATTCTTTGCATTCTTACTTACTAGTAAGTATATTTGAAAACTATGTCTGATAAGAAAATAGAAATAATAGATCTGGCAGAAAAACTAATTAGAACTAAAGGATATAATGCCTTTAGTTATAAGGATATATCTGTGCCATTACAAATAAAGAATGCTGCGGTGCATTATCATTTTCCAAAAAAATCTGATCTGGGAGAAGAAATTATTCTTAGAACAAGAAATGAATTTCAGAAAAAACACATAGAATGGGAACAATGTTTACCAAAAGAAAAGCTAAATAATTTTATTGCTCTTTATGAGAAAAACCAATCTCTTAACTTGGTTTGTTTGGTAGGAGCATTGGGTTCTTCTTATGAATCTTTACCAGAAAATATGCAGAATTCACTAACAAAGATGAGTGAGGAAATTCGTAGCTGGATGCAGATGGTCCTTAAAGAAGGTCTTAAAAACAAAGAATTTAATTTTATGGAGACGGCCGAGGAAAAAACTGATGTTGTTATAGCAGCTTTACTTTCATCGCTGATCCTTGATAAAGTTATCCAGAAAAATATTTTAAAATCTGTTAAGGCTTCAATATTGAAGAGTATATAATTTTTTTTAACCATTTAAACTTACTTATTAGTAAGTATAATTTATGTTAATATGAAAGAAAAAAGAGTTGTAATTACTGGTTTAGGCGCTATAACCCCTCTTGGAAATTCGGTAGAAGAATTTTGGGATAATGCAATTAATGCTAAAAGTGGAGCTGTAAGAATTTCAAAATTCGATCCGTCTTTATTTAAAACTCAGTTTGCTTGTGAGGTGAAAGAATTTGATCCACAAAAATACTTGGAACGAAATGAAATTAGAAAAAGTGACTTATTTACTCAATATGCATTATACGCAGCAACAGAGGCGTTTGAAGATTCAAAAATTGATGTAAACTCAATATCTCCTTTCGATATTGGAGTGATCTGGGGTACTGGACAAGGAGGTATGAATACTTTTGAAAAAGAAGTAAGAGGATATATTGAGAATAGTAATACTCCTCGATTTAATCCATTTTTTGTACCTAAACTCATATCGAATATGGCTTCGGGGATGATTTCTATGAAATTTAAACTAATGGGGATTAATTATACTACAGTTTCTGCTTGCGCTACTTCAAACTCAGCCATAATGGATGCTTATAACTATATAAAATTTGGGAAGGCAAAAGTATTTATAACTGGTGGGTCTGAGGCTCCAATTACAGAGGCTTCGATAGGTGGATTTAATGCAATGAGAGCAATGTCTACCAGAAATGATAACCCAAGCGAGGCTTCAAGGCCTTTTGATAGCGAGAGAGATGGTTTCGTAATGGGAGAAGGAGCAGGAGCACTGGTTATCGAAGATCTTGATCATGCTAAAAAAAGAGGAGCTAAAATTTATGCCGAAATCATAGGTGCTTCGATGACTGCAGATGCATATCACATGACAGCAACACATCCAGAGGGGCTTGGAGCGGCAAAAGCTATAGAGCTTGCTTTGCATGAAGCAAAAATTAATCCTGAAGAAGTTGATTATTTAAATACGCATGCTACCTCAACCCCAGTTGGAGATTTAAGTGAAATCAAAGCAATCACAAAAATTTACGGAAATGCACCCGAAAACCTTAAAATTAGTGCGACCAAATCTATGACAGGCCATTTACTTGGTGCCGCTGGTGCAATCGAGAGTATATTATGTGTTAAAGCTATTAATGAGGGGATTGTTCCACCAACCATTAATACGAATACTATTGCTAAGGAAATTCCTGGAAACCTAAATATTATTACAAAAGAAGCTATAACAGGAACTATCAATATTGCTATGAACAACACATTTGGTTTCGGAGGTCATAATGCAATCGCAATATTTAAAAAGATCTGATATTCTTTAACAAGAAATAATAATGAGCAATCTATACAAACAATGCTTTTAACTCTGTAGCATCACTAGGATTCATTTTTCCTGCCAAAACCAAGCTCAATTGCTTACGACGTAAAGCCGCATCATACCGTTGTTTTTCGAGTGCTGTTTCTGGTTTTATTGAAGGGACAGCTACGGGGCTTCCACTTTCGTTTACAGCAACAAAGGTATAGATAGCTTCATTAGCTTTAGTTTTATCTCCACTCTGGCGATCTTCTACCCACACATCTATATACACCTCCATAGACGATCTAAAGGCTCTAGAAACTTTTGCTTCGACAGTTACAACACTACCCAGTGGAATAGCCTTATTAAAAGCAACATGATTTACAGAAGCAGTAACTACAATTCGTCTAGAATGCCTACCTGCTGCAATTCCTGCTGCACGATCCATGCGAGCTAAAAGTTCTCCTCCAAATAAGTTATTTAAAGGGTTGGTTTCTCCTGTTAGTACCAAATCGGTTAAAGTAGTAAGAGATTCTGAAGGATGTCTGGATTCCATGCAATTTTAAATTTTTGCAAAGATATGCGGTAATACCATAATGAGAAAATAACAACAGGTATAATTTATGAGTATTTAAACTTCATATTACAGTATTCTGATGTGGTGACAACAAAGCACTTATAATAAATTAATCGTAGTATGATTTTTAGATTACTTTTTAATCAATAACCAGGCTTTAGAACTCTGTTCTTTTTTAATTCTGGCTAGTGCTTGTACCGCTTCAGAACGGTTTTCATAACTTTCGTATGCTACCTGGTGTAAACCATATCTGTTTACTCCAATAAGATGCGCATTAAACCCTTGCGCTTTAAGTTTTTGTACTTTACTATCTGCATTAGATGCAATTCTAAAAGCACCGGCTACAATATGAAAACTTCCTGATACAGTATTAGATATTTCAGGAGTTGTAGTAGTGTTTTCTTTGCCTTTTATAATATTAAGATTGATAGCAGGGAGTGGGTTAGAAATTTCAAAAGTAGCCTCTTGTATCCTGTTTTCAATTTCCTGATTAGCTTTTTGCCATTCCTTATTATTATAACTTACATTGGTATCACTAACTTGTTTCAAACCAAAAAAACCACCAACCCCCAATAGGATTGCTGCCACAGCTGCATATTGTAAATAAGGGCGTTCACTACGTTTTTCTGGTGTAAACGTAAGCGGAATTACTTTTTCAATAGCTTCTACATCCTCTTTATATACTTCACGCTTGATTTCAATATTCCTTTTAATTACAGGAGATGCAAACGAATGTAACCCAAAAGCTTCTGTAAGATAGTTTACCTCCTGTAAAGGTTCAAATTGTAAGGTGTTTTCTACCGAAGTATAGAACGAACCAATTTTCTCTAATTCTATACGTTGTCCGTTTGCCATCTTTTCATTAAGAGATAAAACATAACGTTGTATTTTGGCAACAGCATCTGTATATGAGATGTTTTCTGCAGAAGCAATATAATTCGCTAACAAGCCATCATTGTTTTTTAATTGGCTATTAAAAGAAATTAATTTTTGAGGAGGATAAAATGTATTAGTTCCATCTTGTATTGTAGCTGGTTGACGCCTGGTCAAAAATGCACCAAAACCTGGTAGAATTATGCATTCATATCTATATAATAGTTCGCTTATGTAGTTAGCTGTGTTATTCATTACCCCTTCTAAAAATGTGCTTTCTTTGTTAGTGAAAATTAATTATCCCAAAGGTATAAAAAAATGAAGGTCATTTAAACTCTAGCCACTGAATTTATCAACAGTTTCGTTTTTTTTTGTTTCTTGCACTGACTTACAAATTATTACATGAACATCGAAAAACTTCTCGCTTTACTTACCCTTAAAAAAGTAACCAATCTCGGGGATAGTTCTATCAAAAAATTAATACGCGAAGTCGGTGATGCAGAGGGAGTACTTACCGAAAAAACAAACAACCTGCTCAAAATTGATGGAATAGGAAAAATGAAAATCAAAGATTTGCATAATCCAGAATATCGACGAATTGCAGAAAACGAACTACAATTTATACAGGAGAATAATATCAATTGTCTGGTATATGATCAACAAGGTTATCCAGAAAGGCTGAAACATTGTATTGATGGTCCTGTAGTATTATTTAGTTCTGGGAATATTGATCTTGAGCACAAAAAGATTCTGAGTATTGTGGGGACACGACAGGTAACTCGCTATGGAGTACGGTTTTGTGAGGAATTGATAGAAACTCTCGCTCCCGTAAACCCTGTTATCGTGTCGGGTTTTGCTTATGGTGTAGATATCACAGCGCAGCGAGCAGCGGTTAAACATAATCTACAAACTATAGGTTGTTTGGCTCATGGATTAAATCAAATTTATCCTAAAGCGCATAAGAGGTATGTTCCACAGATCGAGGAAAACGGCGGGTTTTTCACAGATTTCTGGAGCACAGATACTTTTGATCGCAAAAATTTTCTGGGTCGTAATCGAATTATAGCAGGGCTTAGTGAAGCAACTGTAGTAATCGAGAGTGCCGATAAAGGAGGTTCTTTGGTAACTGCCGATATTGCTAATTCTTATAATCGGGATGTATTTGCAGTTCCTGGTAGAGCACATGATCCTTTAAGCAAAGGATGTAATATGTTGATAAAAACCCAGCGCGCCCATATGCTTACCGGTGCTGCTGATCTAATGTATATGCTTAATTGGAAACTTGATGAGAATGAACAACCCGCTGTACAGAAAAAACTATTTGTAGAGTTAGATGAACAAGAAAAGAAAATCTATAATTTTTTAACCGATAACGGAAAGGAGTTATTAGACGTTATAGCTTTACAATGTCAAATTCCTACATTTAAAACAGCTTCTGTTTTGCTTAATATGGAACTTAAAGGAGTTATAAAACCACTGCCGGGAAAATTGTTTGAAGCAGTTTGATCGTTTTCTTAATTAAAAACTCGCTCTTTTTTTGCCTTATATTTGAAAGGAAATAGAGAATTTTTTGATTTCAAAAAACACAAATGAAATTACTATCGATATCCATAGTGATACTATGTTTTTTTGCTCGTTGTACTACTAAAGTAAATAATACCATGACAGATTATCAAAAGGCTAAGAAAATTCGAGAAAAAATCGATAGAGGAGATCTAATAATTGGTTTATTAGATACCAAAGAAGTTGATGTAATGATTGATTTATATACTAAATCAGGAAATTTGGGAAATCCTGAAGGATGGTATGAATTGGGTATGGTTTATTATGTGGGCATTGGTGTTGAGCAAGATGCAGAGAAAGCAGTAACATATTTTCAATTAGCGGCCGAGTCAGGATACGGCATCGATGCATGGATAAAATATGTAAGAATAGCTTATTTTGCTAACCTCATTTCTATACCTGCTAATGATATTATTGGTTTAGTCGAAAAACTAGAAAAAGAGGACTCTAGCGGAGAATTATATTTGCTAAAAGGTTATATGTTATATCAAGGATATGCCTATCAAGAAGATTTGGAAGCTTCTTTATTAGCGCATCAGAAATCAGCCAATAAAGGAAATTCTGATGCTATGTTCGAATTGTGTATTTATTATACCCAGGGGATAGGAACAGAACAAGATCTACAAAAAGCGTTAAGTTGGTGTGTTAAAGCTGCAGAAAACAATAACACCAGAGCAATCTATAATCTGGGAACATACTATGCTACAGGATATGAAACCATACCTAAGGACACCAATATGGCCGTAAAATATTATACCAAAGCTGCTAATCTAGGTCATGGTAAAGCAGCAGGGCAATTGGCTGCAATGTATATTATGGGAGAGGAAGTTGATAAAAATGAAGAAAAAGCCAAGATATTTTATAAATTAGCTTTTGAAAATGATTTTGATGTCGATATTTTCTTTGATAGTTTAGATCTTGAAGAAATTGATATTTGAGAGTTAAAAATAGTAATTATTGACTTTTCTGAAGGAGTTCTGTAATTTCTAACCATTCCTTTTTTTGATGCCATGAAACAAATTCTGATTGTTTGGGTATTTGAAATCTACCTTCCCATTTTCGCCAGATAAGAACTTTTAGGATTTTTTTACAAATTCGTTTAGAACGTTCATTCTCGAACGGAGCAAGATACAATGACGCCTGATAAAGTTGTTCATTACTAAGTTCACCGTAAAATGATATAGCGTTTGCAATATGTGTATTTGCCGAATCAATGTTTTTCTGACCTATAAATTTTTCAAATGTTTCAAAATTTTGTTGCGCTTTTTGATGTGAGGCTGCTAATGCTATCTTAGCTTCTTCTACGCTAGGTTTTTGGTATTTGATCCCATGAAAATAAGCATATACTTCTATTGGCTCAAGAAGCCCTAATGCAACTCTTCTTCTATCTACGTTGGCAGGGTCTTTAATAGGATAAGGAGCACCTTGTGCCATACTTGCTCCATAGATTTGTTTTTGCCAGGTATCTCGAGCTATCCTATCATTAAGTTCTGCATAATGATTGGGATCCATATCTCCTTTCTTCATTGCTTTTTCAATTAGAGATAGACATTTTTGTTTAAAAAAAACATCGGGATAATGTTGTGGTATTGCCCAACTTATTTTTGCTCCATCTTCTCCAACAAGTTTATTGCCGGGCCAACCATGAATATCGATTATACTATCGAGTTTATTTTTGTTTATTTCCCATCGTTCTTCTACGGGTTTAAAGAGTAATTGGTGTTCTTCTGTAGAAGCATTGCTGTCTAAAGCTTTTGTGTTTTCTTCATATTGAGATAATGCAAGTTGATCCTGCGCCCACATTTCTTCTAATTCTTTTAATAGCTCTGGATTTTTAATAGTCCCTATATACGTTCTTCTGTTATTACTTATGGTATGTAATAGCTTATTCCATCTTAAATCGTTTCTTAGATTAGATAAATCGGGATAGGTTGCTGTTAATACAGAATCTCTAAGTCCCGCTTGTATAGCTTTATCTAATGATAAAAACGCTTCTTCATTTTTGTTTTTGGGAGCATAAACAGCTGCTGCCATAAAATAGATCTCCCAATTTTTCTTGGGCATAAGTTCTGCGGCCTCATATAGTTGATTGGCTGCTTCAATGCTTTGATTATCGTTTAAGGTTCTATATGCATTTATTAAACTACTTACCCATTTTGGATTTTGATCGTTGGTAGTGTATTCTTTATCACTAACTTTTTCGGTTTCTTTTTTAGAAGTAGTACAACCAAAAATTAGGATCAAAAAACATATATATACTGCAGATAGTGAACTATTTTTCATACTATTTATTTAAATGATGATCACAAAGAAAGGTAATGGTCATTTAAAAAAATAGAATAGAATTTGCCTTTTAGATAAGTTTAATGATAAAAAAACTGCTCTTTTACGATTTTTCCGTCACTCACTTCATATACAATGATCTCGTCGATTACTACATTATCATTGTTTACCATGATTACATCTGTGATCATTCGTATACTAAAATGGTCTTTACTCACCAATGGATCCGAAACCTCAAAATGATTCCATTTTTTTATATACAAAAGAAAACGCTTTTCTTTTTGAATCATAGCTTCTAAACCTACTACTGATTTTTCCTTAAACTTATTAGGTTCTTGATTGATTGCATCTGTAGCAAATAATTGTTGCTGAGTCTCCAAAAATTTTTTCTCCCGTAGTAATTCTACTAGCTTGTTAGCTATTGTTATAGTCGTCATGTATTGTTTTTATGGTTTTTAAAATAAGAAGGACGCCAGATAAGACTGCCAAAGATGATCTTAAATCGATCACTCCAGGTTCTGCATTGCTTTACATCTCTCCATATATTTTTGTATTCGATAAAATTGATAGTGATAGGATTATTAGAGTTTATATTTTTGGTTAATCCATAGATCACTTTTTCTTCTTCTCTCTGAAAAGTGCCAAATAGTTTATCCCATAGTATTAGTACTCCACCATAATTTTTGTCGAGGTATTTTTGATTAGAACCATGATGTACTCTATGCACAGATGGGGTATTAAATATTTCATCCAGCCAACCCAGTTTGATAATTCTTTCGGTATGTATCCATGTTTGGTATTGTGCAACAAAAATTAGTGAAACTATGGCTTGAAAAGGATTAAAACCCATTAATATCATCGGTATAAGAAAAACCCACTCGATTGCACTTTCTATAATGCTTAATCGCATGGATACAGTTAAGTTATAATCTTCAGAAGAATGATGAACACTATGGTTGGCCCATAAAATACGATGTTCATGTTCTAGCCTGTGCATCCAATAATAGGTAAAATCAGCAACCAGAAGGCTTATAACCCAAGTCCAGCCATTCATAGTAATCTCAAATGGCGATAGATGATAAAAGGGTAGGAGACAAATGATCCCGATAGCCCCAAATGTCGTTTTTTCTAATAATTGTCCGAGAAAAAATATAATAATATTGGCTCCAGTATCTTTCCATCTTCGTTCTTTGCTGGTGAAAAAATCTAAGCAAATTTCAAAAAAGATAAGGGCAATATTGATGATAAAGAAATACCCTACATAGTCTAGTATTTCTGAAGTCTGGAAAAGTAAAGTAATTTCTTCTATAGTCATTTTTGCTGTTGGTTTTCTGGTAAGAAGTATAAAAACCAAAGGAACCACAACAGGCTTAATAACCCCCAAATGGAACCTCGACCATGGTAATAATCGATAACATCTGAGAAGGTATAGAAACCAATACACCCTAAAACTCCTAAGTACCAGTATTTTTGAAACGTAAAGTTCTTCATGCTTTTTACTTATAAAACAAAAGTAATAGCAATGCTAAAGAGCTTGTTTGTTAATTTTGGACAATATGTTACTTGATAGGAATATAAATCTCGGTAAGTAATTCGTCTTGGGGAGTATCTGCTTCATCATTAAGAAAAAACTCTAGGGTAGGTTTATCTACTAATTCTAATTGTATGTCTGTCATCCAATGCGAATAAATATAATCATAGGTCACTATAGAGTCTTCATAACTGCCTTTATGAAGAAATTTAGCATATTTTTGAGGCGCTATTGTTTTGGTTCTAAACAATCCTTCTACTTCAAATTTTAATGGAGATTCTATAACAATACCTGCATTATATCTGCAATGTACACTATCGGTAATATCATTATCATCTAATATCTCTGCCATACATATGGTATCACTATCAAATACATTATTTTTTGATGCATACATTATAAGTTGTTTCCAGGTCTCTTTAATACCATCAATATCTTCAAATGTTCCTTGATAGGTAAGGTATAGAAAATCGAAACCGGGTAATTCTTCAATTTCAAAAGTAATAGGGGATTGTTGATTTACTTTTTGTGGTTCTATTGTTTTTTGAAATAATTGCCGTTTAAGCTCCTGGGTTTCTCTAAATTGAGAGGGAGAACAATTAAATTGATTTTTAAATGCTTTACTAAAAGCTGCGATATCACTATACCCAAGAAAAAAAGCGATATCAGAAATAGTGGCGTCAGAATATTTAATGTATTGTGCTGCTTTTTCTAGCTTAATTCTTTTAATGTACTTTCCGATGGTTTCATGATGTAGTGCAAGAAATATTCGATTGATGTTTCGATAGGAGTAATACGAGACCTCTTCTATATCATTGATAGTGATATCTTCTTTAAATTTTTTATCCAAAAAATCTAACAAAGATTTATACCTTTCTAGTTGCGTAGGATTACTCATATACAAACATATATATACTTTAATAAGGTTACCTTGTTATTTTTGGACAATTTCTCACACGAAAATGAAAATATAGACTCCACAGAGATACTGTAACAAGCACAGCACAAGCCTGTGAGGTCTAATAAAATCAAATCGTAATCTAATTGTTATTTTGTTGCATGTATTTTTATTTCATCCTTATTAAGAACTCTAGAAAAGACCTGTAGTTCGTCTATTGCCCCTACAAAAGGTAATTCCTGATGCGGTATAGCACCATGAAGTGTCGAACCTATAACAGATGCGTTATTGGTTTGCATAGTACTGGGGCTCCATTTATTCTTATAAGTACCATCCATCTGTACACCATCAACAAATATTTTGATGTTGTCTTTAGAAAGTGTATCTCCTTTGGTACCAGACCATACAGCGACCACACTATGCCAACCATCTGCCTTAACCGTTCCTTCTAATGTAGTAAAAGCATTTCCTTGCGTGTCTGCAAACTTAAACTTATTTGATTTTGTAATCCAAAGGACAAACTTATCATTACACGCCAAAATATGTTGATGTAAATTTAGAGTAGAAACCTTCATCCAGACTGCTACTGTAATGGGGCCATCAAGATCAAAACTTGTGTGATCGCGAAGAGCTACTATATCGGCAAGAGTAGAAAATTTACGAGCTTTGCCAGAGAGTCCCAATGTGTCTAGGTTTCTCAAAGTTTTACCATGATTTTCAAAAGGACCAAAATCTTTCAACAATCCATCACTGGTATACGTCTCAAAATCATAAGATGCCACTAGAGCATTGGCAGAGATTCCTTTCGAACCCGTCTGATTCTGGTCCGAAACTCCGGTGTATCGATGCTGCCCCATAGTGATAGAGGGAAACAGTAAAAAACTACCTATAAAAAATAGCAATAATAGACTAACCTTTTTCACGACAATACTTTTTTTAATCATAATTACAGATTTTTGCTGGGTTGTTGTTATGAGATCTGGTATATACTGTATTCGTTTCATCTTTGCTATTTTACAAATGGTCGTCGCTACAAATCATCATTTTTCATTTGATTTATATCAAATTTTTAATATGTTGTTTTCGTATTCTGCTCAATGTTTCGAGTGTAATCCCGATGTAAGAAGCGATATGTGTTAATGAAACTCTTTGGGTAATAGTGGGGTATGCAGATAAAATGTTTTGGTATTTTTGTTCTGCAGATTGAAATTGCATAGCTACAATTCTAGCTTGTAATTTTAGCATGGTTCTGGTAGCGACTCTGTTCGTTAATCGTTCAAAATCATGATACTTATCCGACAATTTCATTATATAATCTCTAGATATGACCAGTAGTGTAGTTTCTTCTAATACTTCGATAAAATGTGGACTTGGTATATTTTGAAAAAAACTATTTATAGCGCAGATAAAATCATTTTCAAATGCAAACCAATCGGTAATATCTTTTCCGTTATTTAAGTAGAAAGCTCTGGAGCATCCTTTAACAATGAAATAAGCTTTATCAGAATATTGCCCTTCTTTAACTAATATTTCTCCTTTTTCTAATACTAATACTTTAGAATATTTAGAGAACTCCAATTTGCATTCATCATTTAAAAAAGCATACTTCTCACAAATTATGTTTATGATTTCTTCCTTGTTCATTAAAAAGGTTTTGTCGCCATTGCTAGTATACGTTTTTTATTCTGTTTTATCAACCCAATTTAGAAAATCCAGGAAAACATCATTCCAATGTTCTTCAAACTTTCCGTTTTCTATTTCTTTTCCAAATCCGTGATCTAAATCGGGATACACTTTAAAAGTAAGGTTGTCTTTTTGATGCCTTATAAATTCGATTGGTATTAAGTAAGCCGATTCTAAAGCGACAGCTTGGTCTTTTGTCCCGATGGCAGCATATATCGGTTTGTTAATTTGTAATAAATTTTCAACGGGTGGTTCAGAAAAATGACTCCATCGTTTATAACTATTATCATCTCCTTGCCAAAATTTATCGGTTGCATTGGGATTAGACATGATATTTCTTAAGTCGTTAAATAAGGAATCTATTTTTACTTGAGCTTGCTGCTCTGTCAAATTTCCTTTATCCACATCTTTTCTAATAAAAGTTACAAAATCAATAAATTGTGTATTTCCTCCACCAGACCAATATCCGAAATGCGTTATTTTTTTATTTATGGTTCCGAGTTTTGCGGCAACATCACTCCCTTCAGAATGTCCGAGTACGATTATTTTATCAATTTGTTTGTTGTATTTATCATATAAGTCGTTAATCACTACATCTGCTTGATTTGCTCTATAGGTAAGAGTTTGATTTTCAAAGTATGATTTGGGAACAGGAAAAGGTTTGTCTTTTTCGGTTACAAACGGAAATCCTTTACGCGAGATCACCACAAATAAATAATGATCCGGGATTGTGGCAAAATCAAAGGGCACAGTTGTTCTAATAGACATACTTCCTTCTCTTTTTTGTATTTGATACAAGGACTTTGCCCTTGAGCCCTGAAGATATATAAACAAAGTATTGATAGAATCAATGTTTTGTTTACTGTATGTATGGTAGTTTATAGTATCATTTTCTGTTATTACCGAATGATGCTTGTAGCTGTTTAGTATATTATTTTTTTGTGCAAATACTATCAAATTACTTGTTAATAGTAGTATAGTCAATAATAGGTTCTGTCTCATTCTCTATAGTAATTTCTGTTAAAAATGTATCCCAATGATTACTATAGGTATGGTAGCAAGGCAAAATGTTACTTTGTTTTTAGATTTTTATTGCGTAATTCCGAAGCCCCAGGTAATACTAGTGATTTTCCATTTACCATTAGCCTTATGTAGCGTCATCAATTTATATTCCGGAAGCTTGGTTCGAAATTGGTCTAATCGAAGTCGAGCTAACGCAAGCTTATCATAAATTTCAATACTCAATAATTCCTCTTTATAATTAGGATCTGCGTTATCAGAATCCAATCGAAAAATACTTTCTGAATATTCTCCATCTTTGTTGACATATCTGTAAGCACCCTTTTCGTGCATCGAGAGTTTTTTATGTTTGATACTTCCTGTATGATCACCGATATAAAAATTCTTAATTGTCTTAATTATAGCTTGACGGTCGGATAAATCTATTTCTAAAGCGGATTCCTTAGAATTTTTCTCTGTTTTTTGTGCAGACAAAGAAGAGGTAAATAGGATAAGAATAAATAAGGGTAAGAATAATTGAAATGATTGTTTCATGACTAAGATTGATTATATGAATTTTTCTAAAGATTTTATTTATTATGGGTTGGTCAAAATGAAGCACAACGCTAAATATATGTGTTGTGGCAGGGCAAAACGTTACTTTGTTTTTCGATTTTTCTGCGTATTGTTGGCTAACTTTTGCCTTTTGCAAGTATTGCGCCTTACCAAAAATAAGAAGATAATCTGTTTAACTATCGAGTAGCTATGAGTTCATGAATGGTGTTGTGTTATATTTTTGTTTTTAACCAATCCAAATTCGTAATTCCCTATTTGGGATTTGTTTTTCGAATAACCTTGTAATTATCAAGTTTGATGGTCTTACTTTTAAACTCTTCTGATTTTTAAATTCGATAATATAATTTCCCCTTTCAGGAATATCTAAAACCATTATTTTTTTGGCTCTTTGACCTGATTCATAAGATTGAAATCTCCAATTTGTTACTTCTGGATTAATGATTTTTCCATTCTCCATATTTTTTAATGTGAATGTAAAATTACCAATCGAGACATCCCAACCACCAATAACTTTTACACTATATATTCCTAATGGTAATTCTATTGCTTTACCCGAATCGTAAATATTAATTGGGAATCGAATTTCTAAATATCTTAGATCGGTTCTTATTATCTCAATATTTTCAGGAACTTCATTTCTTAATATGAATCCAGAAATTTTATTGTCAGGTGTACGTTGGTTATAGTTACTTTTTATGTATGGTCTGGCCCCATCTCCTGGTTGGAATTCCGTTTGTAAGTATTCAACTTCCTCAGTATCCAATTCGCGAACTGTTCCATTATTTTCTACATAAACAAATTCAAATTCTTCTTTTTTAGTCTCCAATAGAATATAGTTTTGATTTAAATATGTGATTTATTCCAATGTTGTAGCTAGTTTTTTGTGATTAATTTTATTAAAGGTACATCGGCAGGCGCCATCTTGAAGTTTATTAGTTCTTCAGGATTAACCCACTTGTATTTATCATGATCAATTAGCGTTAAAGAAGCTTCTTTGAAAACACAATTGAAGGCTAGCAACTTAATTGTTACATTGGGGTACACATGTGTATTATAACCAACAAATTTTTGGACCAATACGATCATTCCTAGTTCTTCTCTAAGTTCACGTGCAAGTGCATCTTCTGGGTCTTCACCTAATTCTATTTTACCTCCAGGAAATTCCCAATACCCTGCAAGAGCTTTGCCTTGCTTTTTTCTAGCAATAAAAACTTTATGATCTTTATGTATAATTCCGCAAACTACCTCAAGCATATTATATCAGTATCTTTCTATGTCTTTTTAGAAAAGGTTTCATTTCCTCATTAACAGTAATTTTTGCACTTGCTTCAATTCCTAATCTAGCAAGATCCTCTAACTCGATTGATTTAGAAATAATCAGGGCTCCGTCATCAGAAAAAGAAATTAAGTGCTTATCAAACAAGGCGTCATAATTTGGACTTAGTAAAATCCCATTCTCGGGATCTAATCTTTCCTCTTTAGTTGATTCTTTCCAAGAAACTATGTGTGAAGCAATTAAGATTTTTGTGATATTCGAACCTGTTACGGCACATTCATAATTCCATTTTTCTAGCACTTGTTGTCTATAG
The DNA here is from genome assembly GCF_943422735.1 of Aquimarina sp. EL_43. Lineage (NCBI taxonomy): Bacteria > Pseudomonadati > Bacteroidota > Flavobacteriia > Flavobacteriales > Flavobacteriaceae > Aquimarina > Aquimarina sp. EL_43. The sequence goes on from NZ_CALSBR010000001.1 coordinate 1,802,101, forward strand.
TATCCCTGTCCAACTCGAGATATAACTAACCCTTTTCTCTCGGTTTTATTTGGCTTCTTAAATTTGGTCTTTAGTTTTTCACTAATTGGTTTTTTATAATTGGTTTTAAATGCACCCCTTCTTCCAACATCTCCTGGTTTCCAGTTGTACAGTTCTTTTAAGCTTTCATTTTGGGTTTCATATTGGAAATCTGTGCTCTGGAAAGTTATGTGCACAGGATAACTAGAGGTTTCATCATGACTGAAGTATTTCAATTCACCGCAATAAATGAAAGGTTGGGTTTTTCCTTTGAGTTTGTCTGAAACTCTTGCCATTAGGTGCACATCTACTTTTTGGTTATATATTGCTTGGATCCTATCGCTTTCAAATGATTGCTTGTTTTGGCTATCCCATTCAAAATAGTCGTCGTCAAAAAAATCGTTGTAATGAAGTTGTTTTTCCTTTTTCTTCTTATCTAAAGTAACAAAAAGAATTGTCGTATTTCGATTATCGCAGTAAAGTAACCCAACCTGTAATGCCGCAGCCTTAGGTTCGTTTATAAGATCTGATAGTTCTACTTTATTATAACCATGACCAATTTGTAGTTTATCAATTATTGCCATAATGGTTTTTAAATTTCATTTTTCACGTATTAAAATACTGGGTATTCAATTAACTACAACAATATAATAAAGAATGCGGTTATGTTTACTTGATAAATGTAATTACTATTATTGAGTATAAAAAACCCGCTCGATTTTGATGTTAGAATTGGGGACAATAACATAAAATCATTAGTATGAGTTTATTAAAATACTACCATATTGTGTTTTTAATCTAAAACCTGGGAAATGGTTATACATAGGACACGTTATTACCTGTAGTTGTTTTTCTATTCTTATTCTTTTTTCTGATCATCATTAGGGATAAAAAAATGATAACTACGTATCCAACTATCAACAAAGTTAATATGTATGATGTATTACGCTGCATTACAACGTAGTCAGCAATTCCGGTTTTCCAAAAAATCCATTCATCTGCGATTGAGGATGCTATATTCCAGTTTCCGGTTTCTAAAATGATTATTCCAGATTTAGATTTTAGGTCAATTCGCGCAGCAGTATTGATCGCATTATTTCCGCTTCCATCGTGACCTATAATAGTTGATTTTGTGTCGTTTTGGCTGTATAAATGAGGACCTAATCCATAGACTCCAATGGTATTAATAAATGTTTCGGCTGTACTCATGGTTAGCATGGTCTCTTTAGAAAGAACATTATTCTCTGCTACATTAGCTTTTAGAAATTTTGATATATCTGCCGTAGTGGTATACAATCCTGCTGCCGCAAGAGCAGTGAACTTATTCATTTTCCTGGTTGTACCATCGACTTTATAAACTTTTGCCAATTGCAGATTAGATGTATCTTGATATTCAAAAGTAGAATGCTTCATATTTAAAGGTTCAAAAACCTCTTTTTTCATATAGTCTTTAAAAGATTGACCGCTAATTTCTTCAATCAGTAATTGCAGTATGGTATAGCCAGCCCCCGAGTACATATACTTCCTCCCAGGTTCGTAACCAACTATCGCTATACCTTCTGAGTATTCGGTATCTGCGGCTTTAGTCAAGGATTCTTCGATGGTTTGTACAGTCTCATTTTCTGCAAAACCTGCATAACCAAGGTCGTCGATTAAGCCAGACGAATGTGATAATAACCTTCTAGTAGTTACTTTTTTATTGTCAAATTCACTTTGGGGTAGATGCCATCTTGTAAGGTAATCATCAACAGGTTTGTCTAAATCCAGTTTTCCTTGCTCTACTAATTTTAAAACCCCAAAAGATGTAACCCATTTGCTAATCGAAGCGACTGGGAAAACCGTGTTTTCATCTACAGGTTGATCAATAGCGTAAAAGAAATTTTTTGAAACGTTTCCATTCTCTATCAATGTCATTGCATAATTACCAACGAACTCATTTTCTATTTTTTCTTTGGTTGCCTCGATAAATGCCTCAGAAGTATGTTTAGAAGTAATGGGTCGTAATAAAAAACCATCTATAAATCCATAACCGATAAAGGCTGTCCAAATTAGAATTGCAAGAATTACAAGTGCTATCTGCTTAAATTTTCTCATTGTTTTTTTAGGTTAAATACATCTATTTGTAGATACCTAAAAATACTCCCATTTAACTTTTGCTAAATAATAAAACGACCGATAACAAGATTTTTAACCGATTCTACCAGATTAGATCATTGGTTAGTATATTAATTATTTGGTAAAGTGAGATACTATTTTAAAAGCGTTCTGTTTTTTTTCAATTATGGCAACGATAAATATAGCATACCTTGTAATCCCTAAGAGCAACTATGAGAGGAAGCATTGATTTTTTATACACGATATTGGCAGTATACTCTTGTTTAATTATGCTTAGGTTCTGGTAATTCTAAGTATTTGCTTACAGTTTTATCTAGCATTTTTGATACTTCATTTTGGTTTCCTTTTGTTGGTTTCAGGTTAACAAATTTTCCAATTATATTTCGATGTCTGTAAATGATTATTGTGTTCTCTACTTTAGGGTTTATCTTATTTAAATGGACTTCTGATTGTATATCGGTAAATGATGGAACAAAAGTCAATGCAATATTTTCTAAGTTCAATTCTTTTCCAAGTTGCTCTAATTCTATTTGTCGATTCGATTTGCTGTAGCCTTTCTTATTACCATAAACAAAGTAGACTTTTAAATATTTTTCTCGGTTAACACTTTCTCGCTCCAAAAATGTTAGCCATTCTTTTATTTCGGACCAGTTTGGTTGGCTACCCACAAAGTAAACAATTCCGTGAAATCGTCCATATTTACATACTGGGCAAGTTCTTGTGCCTTTGTCGGGTCCCCAGGCATGAAATGGTGTAAAAGAAGGATTGTCTTCTCCAATTTCTAGACCAGATTTAATTGTATGATCTATTGTTATAGGATAATTAGGGATATTAAGTCCTAAAACAATATTATGCTCAGCAATTTGTATTTCTTTATCAATCAATACCCTTAAGATACCGCTACCACCACGATTTTTAAGCGCTTTTCTTTTTTTACTTGTCAATAATATATCATCAGCAAATTCTAAATTATGGATATAATACTCATCATCAATTTCAGGTTCTTTAATAGATAAATGAATGTGTGCAGGTATATCACGATTTGGATAAGGTGTTGGTCTAATTGTATACATCGAGTAATTCCCTTGCTCATCAGATTTTACCCAACCACGAATACGACCGTGTTTTTGAGATTTGCCTTCTCCGTTAGCATAATATCCATTGTGGTCTGTTTGCCAATAATAAACGATTACGTTGGGCGCAGGCGTAACTCCGTCTAATTTCAGTATTTTTCCTGTAACCAATAGTTTTTGCCCTTTCCCGTTCCAGGCCGAACTTGTGTCAATAGGCTGAATGTTTTTTGGCATTCCGATATACATTAATTCACAACCATCGCAGCCACCACCAACAATTTTGTTTTTGTTATTTCTTTTAGGTATTTGTTCATTTTTTGTCTGACCATTACAACTTGCCAATGATATCAGGAATAGAAATAAGAGTCCGAAGTTCAGTATTTTTTTCATTAGTATAAAATTTAAAGGAAGTCTCAAAAGTCCAATAAATCTTAAGTGTTGAAAAGGAAACGATACAAGAATTAGCTTACCGGAGTGGTTTTAGAACTTAGTGGTTTAATAGGGTGCTCCAATTTTGACGATAATGTCTGCTGAACCTTATGGATTGACCATTGGATAAGATGCCATCATAATCGCCATTCTTTCTTGATTTTAATTCTGCTACGTAGTCTTTATTAACAATTACCGAACGATGAACCCTTAAAAAGGTTTGAGGGTCTAATAAGTCACCAAGTTTTTTTAAACTCTCATCATGCAAAATTTTCTGACTGGTTGTATGTACCATTGTATAGGGTCTATCGGTCTCGATAAATAGGATTGTAAGCGTATCAATCTTTATCCTACGAATACCATTTTTAACCGTAATGGTCTTATTGGTCTTTTGATTTTGGAAGTGTTTATTTAACTGCTTTTTTCTTTTAAGATAGTCAAAAACAAAAGGACTAAATAAATAGACCATAATTGTTATATGTAATTGATTTGAGACTGCATTTTTAAGCATTGTTAAAAAACGATGAGGTATAGAATAGATAAGATTACTACCTAAGATAAAAATTGAAGTAAAAATAAATATATGCAGTACACTAAATATAAACCCTGTACTTAAAGCATAAAGTACTTTGCCCGTTAGTGATTTGAATTGAACTTTATTGTAAAAGGAATTTGCAATTTTTATAAATGGAATAAATAAAAGCCAATATATATTATAAAGCATAGTATCTGCCCAATAAAAACCCGTAGGTTTAATTTTGGAGAAAACGTAGTCTTGAAAAATTGCCAACCCATAAAGTACAACACAAAACACAACCAATGTTCCAAAATTTGGATGTAGGAGTTTGTTTATTGTTTTATTAAGTTTTTGTTTTCTCACCTTTTTTTTGAGAGTTACTGCCAACGACAGATTGTCTAAAAACCTATCTTAACCCTCAAAAGAATGGGGTTGTGTTTCCTTGATAAATATAACTATTATTGGGTATAACAGACTGCCTAAAGCATTATTAATTTGCACTCTTTTTGAATTGTAAATCTCTAGAAAGAGAGCATCTATTTGGATTATCTAAATAGTAATGCCACCAGCGAGACGCTATGATTTGATATATATTGTTATGTGTATTTATCCATTTAAAAGCTTGATAACTCTACTTTTAAATATATTATCTTCTTCGAGTATTGAAATACTACCAGGATTAAGTCTGTAATTGATATAGCCCATCGATGAAATATCAATTTTTTGAAAAGCTGCGATAAAAAAAGTCGCTGCAAATCCATGTGTTACAACTATTATATCTTTTTCCAATTCTATTATCTCATCAACAAATTGACATATTCGTTCTGCTACATTTCTTCTGGTTTCTGCTCCTTTACATATTCGATGATCCAATCTGTTTCCATTGGGGCTTATAGGTATCATGATTTTATTATGTTCACTTTGTATCATTCCTCCATGTGTTCCAAAAGACATTTCTCTGAGTCTTTGATCGAGAATTAGTGGTGTATTTGTACCGTTTGTCAAAATCTGAGCTGTTTGGGCAGCTCTTTTTAGGTCAGAACTGTAAACAGTTAAATTTTGAATATCAAAACCCAATTCTCTAATCTTACTTGATAATTGAGATGCTTGCTGTTTTCCTTTTACTGTTAAATCTGAGTCGAACCATCCGCCAACTCTTCCGTCTACAGAATGTGTGGCTTCACAGTGAGTAATCAGACAAATTCGCTTCATTTTTAATGCCATTTATACAGTGTTATGTACTTTTATTCAGTTTTATATTCAAACCTAAAGCCATTCATGTTTGAAATATTAGAATGTAGGTTTAATTCAGTTTTTTCTAGATAGTTCTCAAGAATTGAAATTGCTTTTACTCGATTTTCTTCTATTGGATTTAGAACTTGATTACTAAGTACTATTGGTCCGATCTTTAACAATGTATCCATAGTCCCTCTAGATTCTTTCCAATTAGGATAGATTAATGAGTATTCTATAGTTGCTTCTAACTTTTGATCTTTCAGATTGCCAAAAGTGATACTATGAATCTCTACATCTTCATAGGAATTCACAATGTAAAAAGAACCGTGAGTATCTATTAAATCATTTTTATCAAAAGTCTTTCCTATTAATGATTTAAAACCATATGACTTAATTGGCACTTCAATTGTAAACCCACCATAATTAATTTCGTCACTAAACTCATTTTGTTCTACTGCAATTTCAATTACATATTCAGCGTATCTTTCTTCCTTCATTATCAGAAATTCAATGGTTCCAGTTTGAATATCATTTGTAGTCAATTCATATACTTTATCATTGCTATCCAGTATTTCCTGAGTGAATTTTGAATATAATTCTTCTTCCATTTATGACTTTGCTAATTGTATATAACGGTTTAGCTAAACTGCGTTTTAATGCAGTTTAGGTTTTGTTAGCAGTTGACTATTAGTATTTTTCCTTTATTTTACTCCAATGAATTTTATCGTAATGTTTATAAATTCTTTTTAGTTCATCTCTTAATTCCATTAAGGCAAACCCTAATAGATTTTTTCCATTCCAGCTAAATGGGGTATTGATTTTTGAATTTTCAGAGCTCAAACCAACTCCCCAAATTTTATCTAATGGACTTGCCTCTACAAGGATTTTATTGTCGGTTGATAAAAGAAAATCTCGTATTTCTTTATTTTGACTGAATTTATAATAGTTACCTGTCAAAACAATTGAATATTTAACCCTATCCCAAATATCTTGCTTAAAATTTTTAACTTTTTGACCTAAAGATTTTATTTCTCTAGGGTCGGTAGAGTTCATAATTTGTTTTTCAATTTCTTCATCTTCAAAAAGTCTTGCCTTTTCAGCCATCATATATTGTTCAGCAGATGTATAATCGTGTATATCTACTTCAAATTCTGAATATTGCCATTGACTTAGGCACGATTCATCAATTATTTGATTATTAGGTTTCCAAAAGCATAGGTACTCTAATGTTTCAATTTCATTCTCTAAATTCGAAATAGAATATTTGGGCTTCCCTTCCTTTTCCCAAAAAGAAATTAATTCATAACTGTATTTATCAAAATCATTTTCTTCAGAATCATTATCATATAGGTTTCTCCAAAAAACAGGACGAGGAAACATTTCATCATATGTCTTTTTGTCGTTTTTGCTTAAAGTTTTCTTCCAGTCTCCTAAATCAAACTTATAACCTTCTCCATAACCCATTCTCCAGCCTATACTATATTGAGAAATATTAGGATACATAATCCAAATTGGAGGCATTGGGTTTTCGATTGTAAAAATATCTTTCATCTTTAGTTTTGGCTCAAAGTTTACTGCTAACAACAAAATAAAGAATATATATCCTTTATTTTCTATATATGGTTATTTTTTAATATGCTGCTGTATAATCATACCATTTTAAAAATAGATAGTAATGGTTAGCTATTTGGATTATTTAAACAATAATGCGACCAGCGAGACATAAGCAGGAGTGAGGAAGCAGAGGTTTCTCATTTTCTCAATACATAATGATAATAAACTACCTTACCATTACTTAATTCCTTATGGATGTTCGAACCCTTAACTCCTGCAAAATCATTCAGCGGCTTTTTTAACCAGCCCTTTACCATCTTTTGAAAGAATGCTAACTTGTATTCGTGAAAAGCATCCATTGCATTGACCACTTCCTTCGAAATCAATTCCTTTTTGAGCACTTCAAATCCCGTATCATTGAAAATCGTATCAAGCTCTTCGATCTTTTCTGAGGGACGTAGGTCGGCAAACAAAAAATACCCGCCAGGACGAAGCACTCTGTTGACTTGCTTTACAAACTTTTTCATAGACCCGTAACAATGTGATGATTCTACATTCACAATTGCATCTGCACTTTCATTCCCCAATGGTAGGTTTTCTGCATCACCATGAATAAAGGTTAATCCTTCTACCGAATGATGTTTATTACTAAATTTGATTGCGTTTTTAGAGTAATCAATTCCAATCATCGTCTTTGGTTTAAGATATCGTTTAATGTACGACGAACCTCCTCCGCGTCCACTACCAACTTCTACTACGTCTTTACCCACAAGGTCTACAGCTGTTGCTACATAGTGGTATAGCTGAATCATATACCGGTCGTTCTCTTCCTCCTCATTCAGTGGGATTGCAATAGGTTCATTGCAAGATTCATATCCGTAGTTCATATAAGTCCACTCTGCTGTTGGATACTTCTTTGACAAATACTCATATAGCTTTTTCCAGACGGCTCGCTTTAGTCGTGGAGAAATTTTAAGAAAGAAAGCAAAAATATTGGTAAGCATAGGTTAGCAATAAGTGTTAACAATCATTAATCGAAGTTATTTAGCCAATGGATTATAGCCTTTGTTGGTAAACGTTTTATTAATGATAGATTATATTTAATTTTCTTTTGCTGCATGGGTAAATGCTTCAATACCTCCTACAATCGGTAAGGTGATAGTTGTTGCACTTAAATCAATAGTTAATTCGGTTCCGGGTTCTGGGTGTAATGTGAACTCTTTGTCGCTTGAAAAAATCATTAGTCCTATTTGTTGACCTTTTTTAATGATTTGATCATCTGGCATTAAATCGAAAGACACCTTATAGAAATTACCTTTTTTTAAGGGTTCGCTTTTTCGTATCGAGTTGTGATTTTGTGGATCAGCCCAGCCACGAGTTATTATGTTATCTGTTATCTTAGTTCGGCTTCCTTTATTCCAAGGCAGAGAAACCAACCAAACCGATAGATTTGCAGCGGCTTTGCTGCTTGATAGAGTAACAGTCACTTTTGCTGTACCAGATAAGTGAATATCTTTTGATAATGTTGGTGTTACATATATCAATCTATGATTACTAATTTCAGACTGTGCCAGTGCTCTACCAGAAAAGGAATAATTATCAACAATTTTTTCCATTCCTTGATTCTTGGTTTTTTTGTGACTTAAGGTTCCTTTAGCTGGAGCACCAGGAGTTAGATAAAGAGTTACATCTGATGCTTCAGGATTGGGATACTCTTTATATGGAGTAGGGTTTTCTCTTGTGTCATTTTCACGCACAATCCAAGCTCGAGCATCATTTTCTACACCGTTTTCTACACCATGTAGATAACGAGTAAACCATCTGTTCATCATTTTCATTGGAGGAGGACCACCATGTCCATCTTGATGATAATATATTTGAGAAGGTAATCCTTTAGCTTTTGCAGCTTTATAAATTCTATAACTATGTTCTGGCATTACATTCCAATCATTAAACCCATGCGACATCAGTAAAGCTGCTTTCATGGGTTTCATATCATTTAAATAATCTCGTCCAGCCCAGAAGTCATTATAATCACCTGTAATTCTATCCATGCCATTCTTTAGTTCTGTGTCTCTTACTGTTGTATTATTATAAGCTCGTTTTGATTCATCGCCACTATGAATAAAATCATAAAGTACATCGATGTCTTCACCCAAATATCCTCCTGGAGATCTCACTAATCCATTTGATCGATAATAATGATAATACGATGTATTAGGAGCAATTGGGATAATTGCTTCAAGCCCATCTACACCAGTTGTTGCTGCGGCCAAAGGAATGGTTCCATTATAAGATGTCCCGGTCATTCCTATTTTACCGGTTGACCAAAATGCTTGCACTTCTTTTTTACCATCGAGTGAAGTGTAACCTGGTATACGGCCACATAGCCAATCAATTACAGCCTTAGGAGCCAATGATTCATTGTCACCTCCAACCGTTGGCGATCCTTGAGAAAGCCCTGTTCCTGGAGATGAGGAGTGCACTACTATGTATCCTCTTGGTACCCAGGTTTTAATATGAGAATTTGAAATAATTGGTCTCTCTCCTGTTCGAACAACCTCTGGATGTATACGTTCTTTTGCAGCTGTTCCGAGTTCATGCTTGACATCCCAAAATAATCCTGTAACATTTGGTGCAACGCCAGCAAAATAAGGACTGGATACATATATAACAGGCAATTTAAGCCCGTCTGTATCGGTTTGTTGAGGTCTGGTAACTGCCACGTGCATTCTATCTAATTTTCCATCACCATCAGTATCAAATTCTGTTTCAACCCATAGATCATGTCTAATCCATTTTTCTGGATCTTCAAATGCAGCGACAATTTGGGCCTCTCCGTTTTCAAAAACAGGAACAGATTTTTTTGATTCTTGGGAGCTTGCTGAAATTAAAGGAGTAATTAATATTGATAAAAATAAGGTTAATTTAATCAGCTTTTTCATGATGTGTTTTGTCATTATTATGTTTAATGTTTACCAACAACAAAATAAAGAATATATGTCCTTTATATTCTATGTATGGTTGTGTTTACGTGATAAATGTAATTATTAGTATTGAGTATAAAAAACCTCCCTAAGACGTTTTAATTTTTTACAATTTCTCACATACAAAGATAAAAATATAGACCTCACAGGTTTTTAAAACCTGTGAGGTCTCATCAAATTAATCATTACTATTTTTTTCGAGTTCCGAAAAATGAAACTGGCGTGCTGTATCATTGTATATCAAGTATTTATTAACTACGATCTATTGCAATTTTTAAAACAAGCAATAGATTTTTAAAACATGTTATACGATGTCTAAAGAAAATTATGACACCAAGCAGGTTGTGCTAGAAGCATTACCACAAGAAGCGGTAAAATCACCAACAATTCCTGTTGATGTATTTATGCAAGAAGCCGAAAACTTATTTGTATGGGCAGAGGAGGACAAAGAAACCTTAATCGCCAAAGGACTGGATTGGCAGGTGTATGCCGAAGATTTACCTACCCGAACCGGGGCATGCAGATATGCCCAGGCGGTATGGATGAAAGAGCGGTATAGCCAGGAAGAAGCAGCCAAGGCCTGGAGAGAAGAATCTCCCAAGGCTTACGAATTTAGAAACGACCTGTTGGCCGATTTGCGGTTTGCGTTTCGCAAACGATTGGATTTGCTGGCCCGTGTACGTGCTATTGCCGATGGAGAAGGCGATGCAGATATGATCCAGGATTTGATGGATATTAGTGTATTGGGTAAAGCCAATATAGCAGAGCTAGAAAAAGCGAAGTATGACCTTAGCAACTTTGATATGGCAGCACAACAATCGGATAGCCTGGCAGAATTGCTGGCCAAAGCGAATGGGGCTACCTTAGATAATTCTAAAGCCAAAGAAATACGGGATAGAGCCTATACCCATCTTAAGGAAGCTATAGATGAGCTTCGCGAAACGGGTAAATATGCGTTTAGAAAAGATCCCGAGCGTTATAAGGGATATATTAGCCAATATAAACGCCGATAATCTGTTGGTATTACTGGCCCCTGCATAGGGTTGGGCTCTCCGCGCAGCGGGGGAGGCTCACCCTATTGCGGGGGTTTGTTTTACCCCTGCGGGGGAAGCAGCCGGTATGCCGATGGTCGATAAAAGTAGTGTGGGGAAGAGATATCTATATGCGCTGAAAGCTATACCTATACCGATGGTCGATATAAATGGTGCGGGGAAGGGATACTCCTATGCTGGGAGAGTTATTTGTATACCGATGGTCGATACAAATAGTGCGCGAGTGAGGTATATCTATGTGAGGGAAGCATTTAATACACCGATGGTCGATAAAAATAATGCGCGGATGAGGTACACCTATGCACGGTAACGTTGATTTGTTATTTTGTTGAATACGTTTTTGAATATCTATCCATTATAGTACACTTTTGTATACACTTATTTTAGGATAAGATAATAGTAATGCCACTAGCGAGACGTTAGCGGAAGTGAGAAGTATTTTTTCTATACTTTGTTATAGCTAGTCTTTACTATAGTCTTCCAACGTTGGCATTTTTTCTATAGAACATCCTAAATAATCTAATACTTTGATTCCTAATTTTGTTGGTCTCACGCCTCTTATACCGGTTTTTCCTCCTACCGTTGTCCAACCTCGAGCACTTGCCAGTTCTACTATTCCAATTGAAACCATATAATCAATGCAAGCTTCAATATTATCTTTCGATGAATTCCGTTCATATCGTTGGACAATTTCATATTCTAAAACATATTTGAAGTCTGGTTTGTTTTTCGCTGATGGATCGTAGTCAGTTCCTAATGACACATTTTTTCTTCCGTTTTTCAGAACTAGTCCTTCGGTCACGGCTTTGAGAATAGTTATTTGTAGTGGACTAATTTTATGAATAGTATCCAGGATCATATCTTTCTCGTTATCCTGGGAGAACCGCTTTGTTGATGCATTTGCAAGAAAATCAGCTAGGTTTTTTCGCTTCTCACTAAGTAATTCGTCCTTTGCGAGATTTGCAGTTCGCTCAATAAGCACTTTGATTTGATCTGAATTTAGAAATTTTTCATCTGCTTCTTCATTCAGTTTCTGAAGGTTTTCGGCAAACATTTTAAGAGTTTCTTCAATTCTTTCAGCTTGTTTATGATTTTTATACTCTGACCACCCTGTTGCTATTGAAGATGCTATTGGGAAAGATGAGGCGATTGATATTAGGCTTGATTCGATTATTGAAACTACACTTTTCTTTTTATTCATTATTCTTCATTGGGAATTTGCTTGATTAGATATAATAGTTTGTGTAAATCACGAAGCTTGTGTTGCGCCTGCAGCAAGCTTTATGATTTACACTTTGTTACAGGCTGTTTTTTCTATATTACTTTTCAAAAAAATCTTTAAAACAATAATTATCTCTATATTTTTTTGAGGTATCTTCTAATAAAGCTCGCATTTCAAGTTCAACCGATTCTAAAGTATGATTAGTTTCACCATACTCTACTAACCGTTTAATTGATTCTTCTTTAGCCATTTCTTTTAATTTTTGGGGATTTAAATCAGGATCTAAAACTTCATCAAATACATATTCAGAGGAATAACACCAAAATGTTTTTTTCTTAGGGTTTTTACCATCAATCTCTAAGGTAATAGCTTCCATTCCTTTTTTAATATCTAATGCATTTGTGTAGTTAGTGTAAAATGCATAAAAACCTCTGACTATTTCATCTTGGGTTAAATTCCTAAATGCTCCAATAAAAGCAAGGTATGGAGCTCTTTTTTTAGGCTCCAAAGAACTAATTAAAGCTGCACCTTTACACATTGCCATTACAATTATTAGTAAATGCCCCATTTTTATGTTAATGGGACGAATTAATTTATAAAACTCTTTCCATTTTAAACACTCTCCAGAAGCTAAGTGGATACCTTCTTCTGAACCATGTGTTTCAAAATGAAGCGAAAAAATTACTCCTTTAGACATTGATTTACCTATAGCTTTTAGAGTATCTTTAAACTCAGTAATTGTTGTCAAATTGTATAACTCTTCAAAAGTATCTTTTTGGGTATATTTTTTATATTGTAATAAATCGTTTCTTAATTCTTCACCTGTCTTTCGATCTTTTTTTCTTAGTGATTGAATAACAATTATTCCAATTTTAGTTATCTCTGTATCTCTTGTATTCACTTTAGCTTTAATAAAATTATTTCTTACAATTGCCTGTAACAACGGAATCCTTATATTCTGTCTATGTTTATTTTTAAATTTATATCAAACTCATATTATGAGGTACAATATCAGTGATTCATTTATAAGATGATTGTGGTTTTCCACAATCATCATTTGTTTTTACCAAACAACCCCATACTTCAACTCTTAAGAGTTGAAGTATGGGGTTGTGTTTACCCTATAAATGTAACTATTATTATTGAGGATGAAAAACTCCCTAAGACGTTACTTATTTTTTAATCATACTATAGTGTGATACATTTATTTACGCTCTTTTTTCAATTTGAAACACGTTGTTTTAAATACTTAATTTTACGTTTATCAAATGCAGGCATTGTTCCTTCTAAAATATTAACGATCTCTTTATTAATAGATTCATTCTCAATGCCTCCTGTGTTTAAAGAAAATTTGTAATTATTTTCTTTTGCAATATCAACGTGAATTATTTGCTCAGCATCTGCTACTACAGCTAAATTAGGATTATGTGTAACGATTATTAATTGCCTATGCTTCTTGGCTTGCTTAATAAATGGCACTAGAATTTCAAAAACACTTTGATTATCAAGATTATCTTCTGGCTGATCTATTATTAATGGTTTTTCGTCATTATCTAAAAGCAAATAAAATACAATTAATGCAGCACCTCTCTCACCAGGGGAAAGCTGTTGAATATCTTTATCTGCAAATTTTAATGCGTACTTTTCATTCAAAAATTCTAATCCGTAAATATAATCGAACAAATTTTCCAAAGATTTGGCAGAACGGATTTGATTAAAAGGGTTTTGTTTTTGATCTCCTGAATATTCTAAACTGGAAGTGATTTCATCTACCTTAGTCAATATACCATCTTTATCATTGGGATCTAAATCTTTTATAAAGTCTTTAAAACGTCTATTTGCTTCATCTACTCCATAAAAATACCCAGTTTTACCCTTGTCAATATAGTCTAAGAAATTTGCCTTTAATCCTTTTATCTGAAACGATGCTTCTAGCGATATTCTATAACCTTGTATTTTCTCCGAATTTTCGTCTAATAAATTATCTATATTTTTCTTCAAAGACGAATAAATATCTACAATTTCCTTTTTCTTATTGTAAATTTTCGCAGCTATTTCTTTTCTAATACCTTTATACTCTATTAGTCTTTCAGGTAGGATTTCGGCAATATTTTTTATTTCTTGCTCATAGTATTTTAACGTTCCTGCACGTGGATTTTCATCCTCACCCTCAATTATTATCTTCCTTAACTCCCAATCTTTTAATGAAGCATTATATCCCTCAATAAGTTTTTGTTTCTCGTCTAGGGAGTTAGAAAGGAGTTCATAATTCTCCTGTATTTTCTCAATTTTTAACCACAAAAGGCTTTTGACAGTTTCAAACAAATCTGAATGTTCTTGTGTATATTCAACTTTTCCAAGTTCTAATTGAAGTTTTAACTTTTCTTTTTCTAATGAAGATATTTTTTGCTCAATAGGTACTAAATTGATTGTTGGCTTTGGAAAAATATTATCTATATTAAGAGCATACTTCTTCAAAAATTCAATTTCACTTTGTCTAAATGATTCAATTCGATCCTGTTCCTCTTTAAACCTAAATTTAACCTGCTTAAGTTCGATTAAATCACTATTTAAAATCTCAAGTCTATCAAGATATTGAGATTCAACCTCTCGCGCATCCTGTAACTTTTTTTCTTCCTCTTTTAGCTTTTTATAATTTTCATCATTTTTACCACCTTCTTTATCTTCACCACCTTTTTCATCGTCTTTATCTTCTTCAGAAAATGGATTAACTGGTTTGCTTGTTATATGGCTATCTAAATCTTCCTTTAAATTTTTAATTTTACTTTCAATACTCTCTTTATGTTCGGTCGTATCCCTTTTGAGTAGATTGACTATATCGCAATTAATATCATTAAGATCATCCCTAAGTGTTTTAATGGATGACTCACAATTTGTCTTCACCTCTTCAATAAAATCTTCAAATGAATCTTTTCCTAAACGATCCGTCTCATCAATATGCTTAAAAACAACCTGATTTAATTCCTTTATGAAATTTTCATTATCATCAATTTCATTACACAAATCCTCAAAATAACTCTGCGGTAAATATTTAACTTTTTCTTCAGCATTTTGATCTATATGTTCGTGTAAGTACTTCTCTTCCGAATTAGCACTTTGCCAAGTCAATTTTGCTTTAAAATTACTTGCTAATCCATTCTTTCTGAATTTTCTATTCTTAACATCTAAAAAAGAAAAATAGTTTTCATTATGAGAGTTACCCAGTAATCCTGCTATATCCGTTATAGCACTTTTTCCTTTTCCTTTGTTACCGATTATTGCTGTCAATTCATTACTAGGGTATACTACTTGATCACGAAACCAGATTCCTTGACTTTCATCGTAACCCTCACCCTGATTAATCTCTATTTTCGAAATATATTTCGTTTTATTTTTTTGAACCCTATCTAAAACTTCAGGTTTTGTTCCAATAAATACTCTCTCTTCTGGCTCATAAGTAAGATATTTGAGCCCTTCCCAAGATGGCTCAATCTTTATCCAAGTTACCTGTGAGAACTCGCATAACTGTCCTTTGTTATCCTTTTTAGAAAACTCTTTACCTAACTTGTTATCAAGATCATCAAAGGAATGGGCATCACAGCCGCTTAATACTGGACAAGGTTTAGACATCTCACGACTGCCATCCGAATTTTGTTCATACCTATCATCTTTCAAGAACCATTCAATATTTTGCACACCTCCAAAAAAGCCATCACAAATTTTATCAATCTCATCTGAAATATTCATCTTTCTTGCAGATTTATTGTCTGCTCTTATACCTTGATTATTTGAAGCAGCGAAAATCAAATAAGGTTCATCATTACCGAAAACTTTTTTCAAAGCGGGTTTCAAATCTGAATATTTTATTGCAGCTTTTTTAAAATCATCAGACGACTCTAACTTATCGCAGCTTACAACTGACCCATTATTGGTTATGTTAGTATCTAACTTTGAAAGAAAATCATGTAATTTTTTTTTGTTTATTTTATCTTCATTTGAAAAAATTACGTGTAGGTTAACTTCTTCACCACTTTTATTAACAGATACGTCTAAACGAAACTCTATGTTAGGAAAGAACACCTTTTTTGATTTAGGAAATTTGTTGTTAAATAGATTAATAAACTTGAAGTAGTTATCAAAGCAGAAATAATCCGTGATACCAAAAACGGTAACGTCCGACTGCTCAATCTTTTCACAGTATTCATCCCATTTGTCCCTACCTTCTGGTAATTCAAAACCTTTAGGATTTAACTTTGTGTCTGGTGTATGTAAATGAAGATCACATTTGATCCATTCCGAACCTCTTCTATATTCATTATTCATAAAAAAATAATTTCCTCTACTAACGATTCATAATCTTGTTCAGGTTTATTCAAGTCGTATCCAATCAGGTATGATTTTTTAGTCATTTTATTTTTTGTTACAATATCAGTGATTCATTGATAAGATAATTGTGGATTACCACAATCACCATTTGTTTTTACCAAACAACCCCATTCTTCAACTCATATGAGTTGAAGAATGGGGTTGTGTTTACTTGATAAATGTAATTATTATTATTGAGGATAAAAAACCTGGCTAAGGTGTTCCTTATTTTTTAACATGCTATTGTATAATCATGCTATTTTAAAAATAGATAGTGATGGGTATCTATTTGGATTATCTAAGCAGTAATGTCACTAGCGAGACGCTAGTGGGGGTAGAGGTAAACCTATTTCAGGATAATACATTTCTCTTTTCCATGGTTTAATTGAATTTTAGCCCAAGACCAAATAAACTGTCTAGTTGTATTTTTGTTGAAATCATATGTTTATTATTATTAATAGTACTTTCCTTAATATCCTTTAATTCATCCCAAGTTGTTGCTTTCCTTTTTCTATTCGCAAGCAGTATTGAATCTTCTTGTAGATTCAGTATTCTTGCTTCTAACTTACTTTTTAATATACGATCTTCTATATGAGCTCTTGTTTCAAAAAAATCAATTAAATCACTAATCCATTTATTATCTGATTCAGGGTAAGATTTTTTTATAACTTTTAAACCTATAAGTAGATCTTTAGAATTACTTCCATTTTCTATGAGTTTTAATACCATTGATGCTCTCTCTTTGTTTATTGTTTCTTGTGAGCTCTTTCTGTTTAATATTGATTCAGGTCTTTGAATTATGAAAAAGAGAATGATTGTTCCGATAACTGCACTTATCCATTTAAAATTTCCTAATCTTCGATTTGTTTTAATAGTTTTAATTTCTTGTTTGATTTTTTCAAATTCCAATTCTTCTTTAGTTAATTTAGTACCACAATGTGGACTATCAGAATATGCATTGGTACTCATAATTATAATTTTTTGGTTTTATGACCTACTCCAGAACAGGTTTCGAAGCAAATTAATTTAAACAAATACCCTAAACCTGGAACTGATCCAGATGTAGAGTGTTTGGTATGTTTACGTTTGATCTAGTATTAAACTTTACTCTGATTTCATATATAATGTTGTGCATTCGACTTTTGTTTTTATAAGTCACTTTTAGCTTTTTCTCTTATTATTTTACTGTTTATTTTGTCAAAATATGATAGTATAACAAAACTTGTCAAAAACCCATCATTTTCAATAGAAAGCTGAATACTTCCATTTTCCGTTTCATAAGTTGTGTAATATTTACACCTGTTCATTCCGACTTCGTGCATTTTAGAATTGTCATCTTCTGGTTCTGATTGAACGTCAAATTTCTCAACAATCTCTGAAGGTTCTCCATATTTTTCAGTCAGCAATTCTTTTAAATTATAATAATTAGATGAAAGAGACGACCAAGTATTGCTTTCAGGAAATATCACCGTTATTTTACTTACTAAATTTTTCTGTTTTAGGGTTGCAACTCCTACAACGCAGCCTTTGTATGCGGCAAAGTCGCCTTTGAGCATTGCAACACCTTCTTTTGTTCCAATGTGGGTAAATCCACTTTTCTTCATTTTTAAAACATACTCATTGAGAGTTCCATCGATAGGCACACCTTTAAATGTCATGTGTTTCGTTGTGTCCGTATTGTCTTGAGCAAAACTTGTTATTACTGCTATAGCCAGAAAAAGCGTGTTTAAAATTATTTTCATTTTATTAAATTTTGAAGCCTTATAAATTGAATTGTAGATTTTTTAATTCAGCTGAGGCACAACAATAGAATAAAGTATATATCCTTTATATTCCATGTATCTTATATCAAACTTATATCATGAGGTACAATATCCGTGATTAATTCATAAGATAATTGTGGTAATCCACAATCACCATTTGTTTTTACCAAACAACCCCATACTTCAACTCAATTAGAGTTGAAGTATGGGGTTGTGTTTACTTGATAAATGTAACTATTATTATTGAGTATAAAAAACTCCCTAAGGCGTTACTTATTTTTTAAAATCTTGTTCTAGATCTTTTAGTAATTCACTCATTGGCAAGCCAAGCGATTTAGAAATTCTAAAAAGCATACCTATTTTCATTTCTTGAGTCCCTTTTATGTACTTTCTAAGATTTTCAACATCAATACCTGCATCATGAGCAATATTTTTCTGCACTAATCCTCGTTCAATAATAATTTGCTTAATTCTTTTTGCTAAAACAATTACTATTTCAGGACGTTCATGTTTTCCTTTTTTTGCCATGCAGTGAAGGTATATGTAATAGATTGTTTACAAATGATTGTAAACAATCGGTTGTATGTAACCGATTAATTGTTATATTTATCACTAATTATATATATATTTGCGATTCTTCGTATAGAAAATATTGAAGCTGTCGCTTAGAGTCTCATACTAGAAAACTGGTAATTTTTGCAAATGAGATGATAAGTAGATTGGCTCACGACCCGGGCGTGGGCTCTCTTATCGTTTGCAGGGTATACCAGTACCTCTAGTGTGGTAAGTTGAGTTCCACGCCTATTTTTGGTAGTCTTATTCAACAATTCTTAGCATTGGTTTTATTTTTATTCTAAGTTTCGTAATAATTAGCATAGGCTTTTTTGTGGGAATAAAGTTTTAGTACAAAAGGAAGATAGGACAGTATGATTAAATCATTCTAGCAATACTCTTTACAAGTCGAAAACACTTATATCCGCTTCTTTTTGAGAAGATAGCACTTGGTATGCATTCGGTATTCCTGATGTGTGTTTTAGCAAAAGGAATTAAGCAAATTTTATCTAAATCAAAGGAAACCATAACTATAAGTAGATGAAAATAGATCCAGACACTCAGATTTTCCCGCAATTTAAGCTATCGACACATCAGGATTTGATCTTATTTCTTATTAAGAACGAATTATTAGGTACCCGATTTATAAATCAATTAGGCACCATAGGTTTTGATACTTCTTTTTTTAGTGTAGAGCTTGGTACAGCAATTTTATCATTAATGGGTTTTAAAAATCGAACCGATACTTTGTGGGAGTGGTATCATGATACTGTAGATAGGTACGCAACAAAGATTTGCCTAGAAGATTATGCCACTACCAGAGCAGTTTCTTTTGATTTTTATATTGCATTACGAATCAAACTACATACCGAACAAGGGTAAATGATGTAATGCAAAAATCTGTATAAGTTTAATTTAGAAAGCTATACAATTGATTTAATTCTATCGGTTTATTGAACTTTTATTAATGTTCTTCATGGTTTGGATTAGGAAATATAATAGTGCAAGAAACTATCAAGATGACCATACTATTTTAAATAGGTAGTGATAGGTATCTATTTGAGTTACCTGGGTAGTAATGCCACTAGCGTCTCGCTAGTGGGAGCAGGAGCTTAATGCTTTTCTATTGGTTCAATGCATACTTTTTCATTAGAAATATTCCATACAATAAGCAAGGTAAAGCAAGTAATGTAATAATAACAGCATTTTCGATTGATGTTGGGTCGCTTATTTTTTCTTTAATTGGAAATCCTGCTGAGTCTAAGTCACCGACAAAATCAATTATTGCGTGCACAATTATTAATGGATAAATTCTTTTTGTAATCACCAATAAAACACCAAACATTACTCCAATAAAAGTAGCATAGCAAACTTGCGATAATTCTCCATAAATTCCTTTGTCGAAATTCAATATATGGATAAGCCCAAAAAATAAAGCAGAAACAAAAACAGATAAAATAAAATTCTTTTTTGTATTTCCTAAGTAGTTTATCAAGTGTGATTGCAAAAAACCTCTAATACTCAATTCTTCAGCAAACCCAATTGATATCGAATAGATTAAAAATAAAGCGATATTGGGAAATAGGATGTTGGTATCAATATCGTCCATTATCATTGCGTTGAGCAATACTAAATAAATAAGCGGAAATAATAATAAGTGCCATTTTTCTAGATTTGTGCCTTTAATTCCAGCAACCTTGAAGAGTCCATTGTTTTTAATGAAGAAATACGAAACTACTATCAAAATCAAGTTTGCACCAATTTTTAGGAAAGTATGAGTTTGATATGACTCAATTCCGTTTTCTATTAGTCGTTGTAAAAGATATTCTCTTGTTAATAAAATCAGTAAAAGCGCAATTACAAATATTGTAAGTTGATTCCAGAATTGTTTTTTGTTCATTATTGATTGGTTTTAAAGTTCTTTACTTAATAGACGTAAATTCTGATAAAATGGTTGTCTGATTTTTTTGTCGTATTAAGCACAACAACAAAATAGAGGATATCTATCCTTTATTCTATCTATGTTTATGTTTAGCAATATTAAAAAGGGGGTCAATAATTTTGTTGAACGCCTTTTTTATTTCCCTTAATTCATTTCATTTTTTCCTCAATTCATTGTACAGCTATTTCAAAAATTGCACTCTCAGGATACTTTTGAGGTGTCATTAATCTTGAAATATTATACACTATGAAAATCATAACTACATTTTTAATCGCCTTTATTTGTTCAATTAGTTTTGGACAGACTTTTACAGGAAAAATAATCGATAAACAAAACCAACCTATTCTATTTGCCAATGTGGTTGCAAAAAGCGCAACTGATAATTCGCTAATTAATGGGGTGATTTCTGATGAAAATGGAGAGTTTTCTATCGAACCAAAGAAAGAAAATATATATATAGAAATTAGTTTTGTTGGATTTACTACCAAAAGAATAAACCCTACTCAATCTAATATGGGAACAATCGTTTTAGAAGAAGAAGGACAACAACTACAAGAAGTCGTAATTACAGCACGTAAAAAGCTTATTCAACAAAAAGTAGATAGATTAGTTTTTAACGTAGAAAATACCGTTGCCGGCACTGGCGGAAACGCACTCGACGCATTAAAAGCCACACCAAGCGTAAATATTGATACCGACAAAATAAAAATTGTGGGTAAAGGAACTGTAAAAGTAATGGTTAATGATAGAATACTTCAATTATCAGGTAACGAACTAACGGCTTATTTAAACAGCATTGCATCTGATGATATTAAAAATATTGAAGTCATTACAACACCCCCATCGAAATATGATGCAGAAGGCAATAGCGGACTTATTAATATTGTTCTAAAAAAATCAAAAGAAAATAGCTGGAATAATCAAATAAGAACTTCTTACACCCAAGCAACATATCCATTATTTAATTTTGGAAACACATTTAACTACAATAAAAACAAAGTAAGTTTAATTGCTTCGTTAAATGGAACTAAAGGACATACAGCACAATTTAATCAATTTGATATTATTTATCCATCGGCTTCAACCGTATCAAATCTGGATATGAAAAATAAAGAAAATATGATTTCGGGCAGGCTGGGATTAGATTACAATGTAACAGATAACGCTACTGTCGGAATTTTATACACAGGTTTGTCTGAAGATAAAGGTATAACCGATGGTGGAAGAACACTAACAAATGATGGTAATGGAACGTACACTATTAATGAAGGTAACGCCGAGACAACAAATAAAAATCACTCAATTAATGCGCATTACATTCAAAAATTAGATACGCTTGGTAGAAAATTATCTATTGATGTTGATTACTTTAATTTCAACAATTCTTCTAATAGAGGTTTTAGCAGTGAACAATTTATTACAAACCAAAGTTATTTTGAGGCGAAAAATAGCACCAATCAAAACATTAAAAATTACAGCGGAAGAATAGATATGGAACACCCAGGCAAATGGGCTAATTTTTCTTACGGAGTTAAAACCACAATTACAAAAACAGATAGTGATGTAGCATTTTACAATACCACTACAGGAACACCAATTTTTGACCCAACACAAAGTAATGAGTTTATGTATTCTGAAAATATTAATGCAGTATATGCAGATATGTCTAAACCATTAGGTGAAAAATGGCAAGCAAAAATCGGACTTCGTTTTGAAAACACTCGAACAAAAGGAGTTTCAGAAACAAACAATCAAACCGATATCAATTCGTATAACAAACTATTTCCATCAGTATTTTTAGGATATACTCCTAGTAGAAAAAATATGTTTAATTTAAGTTATAGCAGAAGAATTCAACGTCCTAGTTTTGAACGTTTAAATCCGTTTCGATTTTATATTAATCCTATTTCGTATCAAGAAGGAAACCCGTTTTTAAAACCACAAATTTCTGAGAATTTAGAATTAAAGCACATTTACAAAGGAAAACTGATAAGTAAAGCATTTGTAAGTTATGTAGATAATGGATATTTCAACATTATTAAAGCAGAAGATGGAGCACAACAACGAATAGTAGTAACATTTGACAATTTTTATACAGCTTATAATTATGGGTTAACTGAAACTTTTATATACAACCCAACAAAATGGTGGAATACAACAACCCAAGCAACGGTATCAAAAATGGACACACAATACAAAGATGGATTTAATTTAGACGCTGAATTAGTAAGCAGATGGAATTTTCAATTGTATAACCGAAATACATTCCATTTAAACGAAGCAAAAACAATACAAGCAGAAACCACACTTATTTATGCCTCGCCACAAAAATTGATGTATTTTTCAATATCTGAAATGGTGAGTCTAGACCTGGGATTAAAATTTTCGTTACTAGACAAAAAACTAAATTGTACAGTAGCCGTAAACGATATTTTAAAGCGTAAGGCAACGAGTGTAAACACCAAAACTAACGGAATAGACCAAACATACTATAATTATTTTGATACCCGAGGTGTGAAGATTGGTCTAAACTATAGCTTTGGTAACAAAAAGATAAAAATTAAGCAACGTAATTCTGGAAACGAAGAAGAGCAAAACAGAGCAAAAACTAATTAATCGAAAATAAAGTCGTTTAAAGAATTAGATACTTTAAACGGCTTTGTTTTAAATTAAAAATATATTTTGTACATCTAAAATTACAAAGCAGTGAAGGTTTTCAATCAAAAAATAAATCTAAAACAAGTTTTAATAGTCATTGCACTATTAATACTAGGTAATGCTGGTAAAATTTATCTTTTACATAACGTACGAACTAAAAGTGATATTGATTTTTATAGTTATTTCGACCACGTTTCTGTTTTTCTATTCTCTGCGGTTTCGGTAATATCTGTACTAGTTTCTTGGAAAGTTATTAATAGAATAGACACGACAAATACAATTCTAAAATTTGTAAAGGTTTATATTTTGTCTTTTTTATTATTTGTTATCGCAGGTGTTATTATTGATTATGTTCTTTTGGGTATTATAATGAACAATAATGAATATGATTTTATGGTTAGATTTATAAACACGATGTCGGTTGCTTTTATACTTGTTGATATTTTTGCGCTTACTTCTGCATTTTTATATTTCAGGCAATCTCAAAAAACCACATTAGAATTAGAGCAAACCGAAAAAGAAAAAGCAACATTACAATCGCAAATGCTGCAAAAGAATTTAGAACCTCATTTTTTATTCAATAATTTGAGCGTTTTATCAGGATTAGCAAGAAAAAAACCGGAGCAAATAGAAAGTTTTATCGATGATTTTTCTGATGTATATCGCTACTATTTAAAACATGGAAAAAAACAATTGGCCGAGTTAAAAAATGAACTGTCATTCTTAATAAGTTATATGAATTTAATGGAAAAACGCTTCGGAAATGCCTATCAAATTGAAAATAGTATCGAAAACACAAACGGATTTATAATTCCGTGTTCGTTACAACTATGCATAGAAAATGCGATAAAACATAATAAAGGGAGTGAAAAAAACCCGCTGTTAATTTCGCTTTCATTGAAAGGAGATACCATTGTGATAAAAAACAAACTAAATAAAGTAGATTTTACGCTCGGAACAGGAACAGGAAATGATTACCTCAAACGTCAATATCAAATCAATTTTAACAAAGACGTTGTTTTTACAGAAACTGATACTGAATTTATTGCCGAAATCCCGCTAATTTTTGAAATATGAAAGTACTAATCATAGAAGACGAAGCCATAAATATTGAAATCATTTCGGACCATATTCTTCGATACAACGGCAACATCGAAATTGTAGCTTCGTTACAAAGCAAAGAAGAAGTTGAAAAATGGTATCAAACCAATGAAGAAGTAGATTTAGTGTTTTCTGATATTGAATTGTTAGACGGAAATGTGTTTTCTCTATTGAAAACCAATATTATAAAATCCCCAATTATTTTTACAACCGCCTATAACACTTTTTACCAAGATGCTTTCGATGTAAACGGAATAGCTTATTTACTAAAACCTATTAGCTATAACAAGTTTTGTAAAGCAATGGAAAAGTTTGAAAGTCTACAAAACAAAGAGGTTGATTGGAAGAAAATATCAGAAACTATTCACGGATTAAACAACAATTACAAAGAGCGTATCATCATAAAGACCAAAACAGAAATAAAAATTTTAAGCACAAAAAACACGGGAGCAATTTTATCTAATTCAGGAAAATGCATCGGGATTGATGAAAACGGAAAAGAAAATGAATTTCGCTACAAGTTATCTGATTTAATAAAAGAGTTAAACCCAAAAGAGTTTTTTCAAATTAATCGTGGTGAAATTGTAAATATCAATTTCATCGAAAAAATTGAGCCTTACTTTGGAGATAGATTGGCAATTTCAATCAAAAACTACAAACAACATTTAATTACAAGCGCATCTGCAACAAGCGAATTTAGAAAATGGATCGAGTAAAAAAGCTAGCAACTCCAGAGCTTAAATTACATATGCTGTTGTGAACCGTAGGGACACATTTGGGTAAGCACACTTGAATATTTCTTTTTACCATCAGAATAAAGACCACCTACATAACAGTTTTGATAAACATTATAGACAATTGACTTTTAGTTCAAAACGTCCTTTTTTTCAATAGTATACATTTTTAATAAATCAACAAATCCGTTTTTTATTTTATTCACTTCAGACTGCGGTGTATCTTTTTCTAGAAAAATTGTTATACTAGATGCGGTTTCCCCATCGAAATGTTCTTCAGTTTTTATGTTAATCTTTTTAGTCTCTATAGAATTATTGGGAAAAAATATTTGAATGTATTTACTATCAGCTTTTTGCTTGACTGTTATTTCTAAATACTCTTTTGCGGTCAAATAATATGCTGTTGAACAAAGTTTAAAAGCTGTACAGAATTGTATAAATTTAATCGTTTTGTTATGATTAAAGTCAACCTCCTCTAGCAGATAGTTATAATTTTTTTCGCTATCATAAAGTTTATGCATATCTATTTTTTCACCCAAAGATAGAAGCGCTTCTGCTTTAGTTTGACTTGAACATTTTGTGTAGATAGATAATAAAAATAATGCAACAAATAAATTTTTCATAATTAGATAATGTTTTTTTGAGTTATGGTTTACAACCTCCAACTAAATGAGTATGTTTCTGCAGTTACTAGAAGTAATCATGTTCGTGATTTACAATGCCCTTCTAAACGACTCAATTCGCATATTCATTTTAGTGTTTTATTAGCTACTTTTTTAGTTTATTCATTTCATTAGATTCTCTCCTTGTTCTTGTAGCATCAAAAACACAAATCCCTCTTCACAAACCGTTTTTGGGCCAGTGCTTAGCGCTGGCAGAATATGATAGTATTAAAAAAGTAAGAATGAGGATTGTTTTTAATTTCTTTATGTTTAATATTTTATACAGCAAAATTACCTCTTATATGTAATTGATAAAATAGGTAATCGTACTGATTTTATATCCGTAGGATTACAGAAGAGCAAAGGAGAAGAAGGTTGAATGCTACTAGAAATCTGAGGTAAACCCGTTTCTTATACCATATTTAATAAGGCCTACAATGGTTTTTACTTTTGTTTTTCGAAGAATATTTTGACGGTGTGTATCAACTGTTCGCCTTCCTATAAAAAGTTTGTCTGCAATTTCTTGACTACTATATTCTTGGCAAATTAATTCGAGAACTTTTACTTCCCTATCTGTTAGTTCATTTGTTTCGGCTTCAATTTTCCGTTCTTTTTTAACCTTGTTCACCATAACAGACAAGACTTCTTTGCTGTAATAAGTACCATTGTCTGTAATTCTGGTTAGTGCTTCAATAAGCTCTTGTTTTCCTGTATTTTTGAGGATATAGCCATCGGCTTCACTCATCATTATTTCGCTAACAACTTCTTTGTCGTTATGCATCGATAGCACAAGTACTTTTAAGTTAGAGTAAGTAGATTTTATTGTTTTAATAAGTTCTATACCACTCATTCCTGGCATACTAATATCGGTAATAATAATATCTACGGTATCTTTTTCGAGCTGCTCTAATGCATCTTCGGCACAAAGGTATTCTGATACAATTTGTAAGTATTCCTCTTTTCGAAGCAATGATTTAATTCCATCAATAAACATTTGATGGTCGTCTATAATCATTATTTTCACAGGTGTTTCCATATTTAAAGAATTACGTCAATTCGGATATCTGTTCCTTTTCCCTCGGTAGAAATAACATCAACTTCACCATTTATCATGGATATTCTAGAAAAAACATTTTGCCAGCCAATGCCTTTACTTTGGTGAATGGTACTTATATCAAACCCTTTTCCATTATCCGAAATTAAAAGGTGTGCCTTATTGTTTATTCGATTTAATGTTACAGTAATTTTATCTGCTTTGGCATATTTAATCATGTTGTTTAGAACTTCTTGAACAACTCTGTATAATGCAATTTCTTTACTTTCCTCTAATCGGTTATCCATTCCTTTGTGGCTAAAATTAACATGAAGTGCTTTAGACTCATTTATTGTATTGGCAAATGATTCAATGGCAGAAACCAATCCGTATTCCATAAGTGCGGCTGGCATCATATTGTGCGAAATAGTGCGTACTTCATTTACAGCCTCATCTATCAAGTTCATTGAATTTTGAACTAATATCTTATCCTCTTCATTTACTTCGTCTTCTAGCCCTGCAATATTTAATTTTGCTGTAGAAAGTAACTGGCCTAAGCCATCGTGAAGATCTTTTGCAATACGAGAACGCTCTTTCTCTTCTGCCTCAAACACAGCTCTATAGTGTGCAGTTTCTTCGTCACGTTTTGATTTGGCCTCTTTTACTCGAGTATTAAGATAATAAATCAACCCTAGTAATATCAATAGTCCTAAACTTAATCCACCCCAAAGCACTAAGTTTTTGTTAGCAGCTCTTTCTTCTAACAGTTTTAAGTCTTTAATCACATTTTCTTTTTGCAATTCTGCATTTTTACGTTCTTCACTTAGTTTTTCATTCAAGATTCGTTGTGTTTCATATGTAGTATGTTTTTCTGCAATTGCCATTTTCATATCATTTTTGAAGATGGTGTCTTTTAGATTAGTTTGGATTTTATAATATGAAGCCGCCTTTTTGAAATTCTTTACTCTTTCGTTGTTAGTGGCTAATTTTCCTGCCAATTCCATCTGGTGATAGAGAGAACCAATTTCTGTTGCAATTTCATAGGCGCCTTTAAACAATTTGTTAGCCTTTTGATGCTGCTCTAACCGGGTATAAGCTATTCCTTGGTTGGTCATTATTATCATTAGCTGTTGCTTGTTATTAGTAGAAGAGGCTAGTGTGTAAGCAGAATCGAGCATCACCAAAACTTCATGGTATTTTTCCTGAGACTCATGTTGTAAACCTATTTCGTTAAGAGTATTTGTATTAATAGTGTTGTATGGCGTTTCCTTAACTGCTTTTAAGCTGTCAATTATACTTTTGTTTTGTCCAAATGCAGAATTGAACAGTAGTAAAAGTGAAAGGAAGAATAACCAATTTTTCATATAAAGTGTTATACTCAGAGCATTGTAGCTAACGGACTTGTGTATGGAACGTAGCATATAAAAAGACACTAACTTTTCGGATTAACACAAAGCCGAATTTTTATATTTTGTTTTTAATTTTTCTATTCTAAAAGCCATACTTCGACAAGCTCAGCACAGGCTTTAAAATTTGGTGGTCTTTGCAAATAAACGAAACCTTTCGATTTGGCACTTATTAGCTATGTTTTATACATCGTGTTGTGTACAGTAATTTTTTAACAACAATCCCAATAAAAATAAGCTTTAGAAAAGTCTTCTTTAATTAGATTCTCTTTATTTATAAAAATGTGCCCAATTCCGCTATCTCCAAACATTATGTGATCATCAATATCAATTTGTAAAACTTGAATATCATTTCTTTGTTCCACATTATAATCTCTTGGATCTGATTGAGTAAATTCGGCATATCCACCAATTTTATGTCCCGTAGAGTCAAAGTATTCTCCGAATTGTTTTTCTTGTTCTTCATTCAAGCTTTCTGTGAACTCCCAATAATCGGTTTCATCAAAGAGATAGTCAAACTGAGAGTCCTCAGAACCTCCTTTATCAATCCCTTTTTCAAAAGAAAGTTGATGAAGTTTATATATTGGCATTTCTTCGTAATCGTTAATTGATAGAAATGAAAAGTCAGCTAATGCTTGTTTACTTAATTCTTCTTTTGAGTGATAAATGATTTTTGAATCTTCATCATACCAGTCCGTTGGTGAAAGAAAGAGTTGTAGAATTCCATTCTCAGGAAAATGTTCAAGTTTAGGGATTTGTTCAAAATTCAGTTGAGCAATCATTATCATTGACTTTCCGTTTTTATCTTTCGGATATTCTTTCTCTTTTGGGAAAAAAGGAAATCCTAAGAATTTACTATCAGTTAATTCTAAATTATCTTCAAGAAGTTTTTCTTTTCTAGGTTTCGCCTTTATTCGAATAAACTCTCGTTCATATTTTTTTAAATCTGATTCAAATTTCTTTAAAAAGTCTGGAATCATTAATGTTTGTTTTTATTGTATACAACAACGGAATAAAAGATATATATCCTTTATTCCATCTATATTTATTTTTTAGCATACTGTCTATAATCATACTACAGTACGATTATTTACTTTCTTTTTTTAATTGTAAATCCCCACAAACATATTCTAGCAGTTCGCAGGCATCTACTTCTATAGCTAAAGCAATAAGATACAATTCGTCTGCTTTAATTTTTGTAGAGAAATTGTTAGAAAGCTCGCTTAATCGATTTTTGTTAATACCAGTTTTCCTAGAGACACTAGCCTTGTTTATCGATCTGTTATCTAGATATTTTCCAAGTTTTGTCATGTTCAATTGTCATTATTTTCAGTATATAAATATAAAAAAAGAGTACATAAATAATAATTTTAAGTATAATATTTTGATATAATACTGATTTTAGGTAATATTGTGTATATAATCTACATAAATATATGCAAGCAATGATAGATAACAACCAAAAAAAGTGCCAGACCTATATTAAGATCCCACTTACAGAAGAAAAAGACCTAGAAGTATATAAAGATGGGATTCTGGGGATATTAAGTAAAGTAGAAATACATAGTGCAGACCAAAGAACGATAGGGCATCTTAAAACCGTATACAAATTGTTAGATTGTATACAGCTACAGCATATACGATCGGTTTCTTAACACCAGTGTCCCAAAAAATAAATTCTATTGTTATGATGGGATTAAAAAAAATAGTAAATTTGTCAAAGAATGACAAAATGAATGAAAGAAACGTTTGGAGAATATATCAAAATGCTTAGAACAACAAATGGGTATACGCTAACCCAACTGGCAGGTCTGCTAGATATAGATTTTGCAAATCTAAGTAGAATAGAGAATGGGATACGCGATTTTGATAAAAAGAAACTTTCTAGATTAGCAGAGGTTTTTAACCTTAGTATAGAAGCATTACAAGACGAATATGCAAGTGATCAACTGGCAAAGCATATGTATGAGATAGGTTGTTCTAAAGAACTGCTTAAAGTTGCAGAAGAAAAAGCAGAATATCGCAGAGCATTAAAAAAATAAAAGATAATACCCATTGTGCTTTTGGGAAAAACATGGTAAAAAAAAGCGTCAATTCGAGTGTTTTGTCGTAACGATCTCTCGACTACGCTCGAGATGACATGAAGACAAAATGTATCGAGAATAGCTTTTTTAAACCAATAATCCTTGTCATCCTGAGTGTATCGAAGCACTCGAATTGACGCTTTTTTGATTCAAAAATCTTAAATGCACAACAAATTAAATACAATACCTTTTTTACAGATTTAAGGTATTCCTTTTTTCGGGACTACATTGCACATCCTACCTGGCAATCCTGTAAATCTGTTAATTATAAAGAGAAAGTAATGTATGGTAGATCATACGTTTTTACCAGGATTGTGATTAGAGCTTTAGTAGATTTTCTAATGTATAATTTGGGCTTACCTCTTTACAAGTCGAGTACACTTATATCCGCTTCTTTTTTGAGAAGATAGCACTTGGCATGCATTTGATTTATCTAATGTGTGTTTTAGCAAAGGCCGGAGACTACGCTAATTTTATCTAAATCAAAGGAAATCATAACTATAAGCAGATGAAAATAGATCTAGACACTCAGATTTTTCCGCAATTTAAATTATCCACACAGCAGGATTTGATCTTATATCTTATTAAGAACGAATTAGTAGGAACCCGGTTTATCAATCAATTGGCCTCGGTAGGTTTCGACACTTCTTTTTTTAGTGTAGAACTGGGGATGGCCATTTTATCACTAATGGGCTTTAAAACCCGAACCGATGCTTTGTGGGAGTGGTATCATGATACTGTAGATCTATATGCAGCAAAAATTTGTCTAGACGATCACGCCGTTACCAGAGCCGTTACTTTTGATTTTTATATTGCATTACGCATCAAGCTACATAGCGAACAAGGGTAATTATAATAAGTAATGTGATAGAAAAATTTGTTTACCCTCAATTTATAAAACTATACAATTGAGGAAAACAATCTGTTTTTAATGCTGGTCTTTATGCCGTCGAGAATACACTATAACAGTTGATTTGGTTAATCCCCCAGAAGCAAGACCTTGCCTCTAGGGAATTTTTATTAAGAAAACTTATGCAACAATAGTTGTGGTTTCTGTATCTGAGTTAAGAATATCGAGAAATTAAAATTCCTCACCGCCACCACCGCCATTAGAGCAGTCTACAAACTCGACTTCTGTGCCAGACCATTCTGTAGTGCCACAAGAGTTGGTTCTTCTTACTTCAAAAAGATACCAACCAGGAGTTGGAGTATAATGTAAGGTTCCAGAATTTCCCGAATAATTAGTCGATGGACTGTATACAATAGATAGATTAGGATATCTACGGAGCCTTATTTGGTGTGTTGTACCCGATAATCTCGGAGCAATGCTATAGGTATTACCTGTGTGACTAGAACAAAAATAACCGATCTCACCTATACCATTTTCGAATTCGATCATGCTTAAATCTACGACAGCTTCTCCTATCCAAATATTTCTACGTACCGTATGTGACGGTAAAGTAGCTTGAATAAATCCAGACCCGTTAAACGCGCTATTTGTAGGTCTTACCGTAATACTGGTATTTGTCGAGGATATGATTTGAAGATTTGAAGAGGTTGTCCAGTTTATTGGGATAGTCGAAATACTCGCAGTATATGTCACCGTAGAAGTGTTGCATATTAGCGATGATCCTACTAAAGTGAGCGGAGGAAATAAGTGTCTTATTGCTATAAAATCCCCGGCACTAAAGTTGTTTATTGAGCATGCTTTACCACCGTTCATTACAGATTGCGCATCTGTACTTGGTGTACCTGGGATAAGACTTGCAGAAGTTTGATTGGTATGCATAATACCCAGATTATGACCCAGTTCATGTTGTACATTAGAAATTCTCATATTCTGCGTAATGGCCCCACTACATGCATTAAAATCTGGATTTACCCAGATTCTTACTCCAGGCAAACCGTTGGTTGTAGGAAATGTTCCTCTTCCGAAAACATTGGCAGCTAAATTCATACTAGGATCTTGTGAGTCATACATGATCTGGATATGGGCATTGGCAGCCGTAGCAGTTATATTAAGGAACAAACCCGAACTAGTAGCGTTCCAACGGCCAATTGCGTTTATAGAAGCGTTCCTCCAATCTACATTCATACCGGGATTTATAAACACATTGATATTGTTAATCGTTACAGCATTGGGATGCTCTCTTTGTTTAGTGCTGGATTTTTTAGGAGCATGGTATTTTTTGTTTTTATAAAAAACCATATCTCCATCTACCAAATAATAGGTTCCTTTGTCTTCGATTAGATCATCAGAAAACCCCCAACTCTTTAAGGTTTTGAGTACAGCATCGTTTTGTGATAAATTTTCGTTTTCTACCAGAGGATCTTCTTCAGAACATCCTAGGAGGATAGCGAACAACAGACTTAAAATACTTAGTTTTTTCATATTATTGAGTTTTAATTTTTGCCCTACTTTGTTATGGAGTGTTCGGGTCACATTTTTCTCCTTGTGATTAATAGCTCCTGGCGGTAGTGAAGTATTTTTTGTTATTGCGAAGCCTATTTTGTTTCTTAAGATTAGCTTAAAGAAATTGAATTTCTCTTTTGTAATATGCACCGTGTGCTATTACTTATAATGGCATCATTATCTTTTTCCTCTTGTTTTTAATAAGAAGTCTGAGGTTTTGGATTATACAGCTAATGAGACTTAAGAATCGTAAAATAGCTTTGATACCTATTAGAATTCGTTATCGCGAAATTGAGAGTTGTATACTTACGGTGTGAGTAACCATAAGGTTTTTTGTGTGAGTGTTTTCATAATCTTTCCGTTGGTTAATATTAATCATTGCTAAGCTTTACAAGGTTGTTTCTTTTTACCTTGCTTACTTTAGATACTCTAAATTTAGGAATTTTTTTGTGTAAAACCCGATAGCGTGTATTTAAGGCGCAAATTCGATAGCACAGATTTGTAATCTGTGAAACAACCAAAATATTAATAAGTTAGCTGTAAATAAGATCGTTTTAAACCCAGAGAATTATGTTTTTGATTCTACAATAAATCATGCAGGTTTAGTCACGAATTAGAAGTTGTTTCTTTACAAGTATTCTGAAGTTTTAAAAACACGGATTACAAATCCGCGTCATCAGATTTTTATGCACGGATTGAAAATCCTCGCCATCAAATAATTTTATATAAGAAATGGTATACATAATGCATATAAAGATGCTATTTAGAAAACTATATAATTGAAGAAAACAATTTGGTTTTTGTAGTGTTATTTATTTTGTTTCGGTAGCTTTTTGTTTGATCTTTTTTATTAAAAAAACTTGATTACTAATAATATACCATCTGTTACTTATTTTTTATAGAAACATATCAAGGCCAAATCACACTGTTTTCTATTACAATAGCATACTATGTTTTCGTCTATTTTTTCTAGTGCATTACTCGTAATAATGGTGCGCAAAAACTAATATTCATAATGGTAAGATTCTTTCTTTTTTGTTCTTCCCCCAGGCAATTACGTTTACCCCTTTTGAATATTGAATTTTATCTGGCTTACCCTGGATTAGTTTATCAAATCTTGTGTAGTTTACCTTTAGCTTAGTAAGCTCGATTTTTTGTATTGGCCATTCGATATGATGAATCTCAAACTCATTAATTGACTTCTCTGTATCTTGAAACAAAGCATATCTTTCTGTAAGCCATGTGTCGAGAGCACCTTTATCCGTAATTTTTTCTCCAATAGAAAATTGTATGTCTAGTTCGTCTTTAAACTCTGGATTTGTTGATTGATATTGGTGTTTACTTCGTTTTATTTTTGAATACCGATATGGCAATTGAGAAATTGCCTTAGCTATTTTACAGGATAAGCTTGTTCCTCCTTCTATGCTTAGAAAATAGACTCCCGTTTTTGTATTAGACTTAACATATGTTCTAATATTAATTTCATCAAAATTAGAGATCGGAGGAAATGGTGGTAGGTTTTTAGGTCGAATTTTTTCCATAGTAAAAGCTACCAAAGAAACCCAGGGTTTACCTTCAAAAAGATCAATTTCTAGCTCTTTAGGAACAAATTTTTGTAATTCTGATACTTCGACCTCCCAATGAAGAAATATTGCATTGTTCCATTCCTGGTAGAATTTCCAGTTTTTATCAGGGATTTTCCAGGGTCGGTGTTCGGTCGTATTTAATAGTTCCTTGATTGACACAGTTAATAAAACAAGATGTTTATTTGTATAATTTGTTTACTACAATTTTAATTAGAATTGAGAATTTTTGCTTTTCCAGATATATATGATGGAGAGTATTTCTATCAACCATCAACTATCTAATGACCCCGGCACATACTTTTAATCGTAAGATTTTCTTTACCGATTGCATTACCTGTTTTTTATAGGCTGCATCAGTTTTCATTTCGGCAAGGATAGCATTTATCGTTTTTATTTCGTTTTGTGGCATCAGAATTAGATCACAACCTGCTTTAGAAGCGAGTAGGGGGGCGTTGTCTAGTATGGTAACAGCTTTCATAATATTAAGTGCATCAGATATAATAATACCTCTAAAACCCATTTTCTCTTTTAATAAGCCAGTAACAATTTTTTTAGAACAGCTAGATGGTAATCCATCGGTATCATACTCCTCATTATTTTTGATAGTGATGTGGGCAACCATAATAGAGAGTACACCATCTTCGATAATTTTTGTATAGTTATCTACCTCTTGCAAAGGGCCATCTATGTATACACTTTGCTTGTGGGTATCTCCTTTTACAAGACCATGACCGGGAAAATGTTTTGCGGTGGCTATGATCCCACTTTCCTGAGAACATTTTATAAATTGATTGGCAAGACGAACAACATCTTCTTTATTATCTCCGTAACTTCTGGATTTTATAGCCTCATTATTAGGGCTGATATCCAGTACAGGGGCATAGTTATGATGCACACCAATATCTCTAAGTTCCTGGTTGATGATATTAACTACAGAATCGGATTGTGCTTCGGTTTTGATATCAATGGTTTTACCTACTTTACGGGCTCCTTTAATTCTACTAGAGAATAAACTAGGCTCGGCATCCATACTAAACAAAAGCGGAACAGTCTTATTTTTTGTAGTAATAGCATTAAGTGCGTTAATATCTTCGGTATGTTTTTGTTTATGCCCTTTTAGATAGACTACACCTCCAATTGCATTTTGCATGGCTAATTTACGAACGGTAGCTGCTGGCTTACCTATTTCTCCGCCAGAAGTGATGATCATTTGGGCTACCTTTTGTCGGTCGCTTAATGTGTTAAAAATAGAATCTACAGTATATTCTAATTCAGAAGTATAGGTATAAAAATCTTGTAAGCTAAATTTTGGTGCTTTTTGTGCATAGCTGGTGGTGGATACTAAGACAATGCAAAAAATCAATCGAAAAAAACAGTTCATATAATATAATTAAGTAGATATTTTGATTTGTGTTTAACACTGAATAGGAACTTCATCTAATTGTCCCCATTCGCTCCATGATCCATCATATACAGATACATCATGATATCCCGCCAACTCTGCAGCAAGCATAATAATACACGCGGTAATGCCTGATCCACATGTAAAGATCAGTTTTTTGTCTTCAATGTTAAAATGTTGTAGAATTTCTTGTAATTCGGCAGTAGATCTCATTTTACCATCATCAAGTACTTTTGTATAATGCAGATTCATTGAATTTGGAATATGCCCTCCTTTAAGACTTTCTCTGGGCTCGGGTTCTGATGCAGTAAATCTACCTGGTGAACGTGCATCTAGTATTAGAGTGCTTTCAGAATTCATTTCTGTAAGTACCGTTTTAGCATTGGTAACTAACTTAGAGATGTAATTGGCTTCAAAATTTCCACGGTTGTATTTTTGTGGTATGGTATCTTCAGTTTCACAAGGTTGTTCTGCTTTTTGCCAAGCGGGGAGGCCACCATCTAATACAGCAACGTTTTGATGCCCCATAGCAATAAACATCCATCGTACTCTTGGACTAGAGTAGATTCCTAAGGTGTCATAGATCACTATGGTATGATGAGAACTAATACCTAATATTTTACAAGCTTCTGAAAAAGCTTCTGCAGAAGGAAGCATATTAGGAATATCGGTAGTTGTATCAGAAAAAACATTTTTGATATCAAAAAACCGAGCTCCTTTGATCTTTAGGTTCGAATTTGTTGACTCATTTGGTGCGGTTACTTTTTTGATTGTAGCATCCAGAATGACCAAATCAGGATGATCTAAATGCTTAGAAAGCCAGTTTACCGATACAATGGGTTGTGTGATTTGTAGTGTATTCATAGGTTAAGGTATCAAAATCAGGACGCCATAAATTTATCGAGCATTTTATTGGTTTGCCGAATTAGTTTTTTCTTAAAAAAACTAGTCCCACCAAGCAAAGCACCTTTCCATCCGATAGCCTGAGAAGCCCAACGGTGTAGGTTAAAATCATCTGTGTGTTTTATGATTTTGCCATCTTTAAATTCGAATTGAGCATCGATCTTATTATGAACCGATCTTCCTGTTTTACTGAAAGAGTACCAGGCCTCCCAATGCGCTGATCCATTTTGATCATTAGCTTCAACTTGTGAAAATTCTACTCTAAAATTTCTTGCATTTTTACATAGCATACGCCACATACCTTTTGCACGATTGCCTTTTAGTTTTCCAAAACCAGGATCTTCAAATACCACATCATCATGATAACATGATATCATAGTTTCGGCATCGAGATTGCTTAATCCGGTATAAAATGTTTCGATAAGCTTCTTCATAAGATGTATAAATAATCAGAGGCATGAAGATAAGAATAATTAGTCTAGCTTATCAGTTAGTTTCTTAAATACTTTTTTCGGATTTTTATTTTCATATAACACAGCGTGTACTGCGTCAATAATAGGAGTTCGAGCAGCTTTGGTGGCATCGAGTTCATATGCGGTCTTTGCGGCATAATATCCTTCGGCAATCATACTCATTTCCATCTGGGCGCTTTTTACCGTGTACCCTTTACCGATCATATTACCAAACATTCGATTACGAGAAAAAATAGAATACCCGGTAACCAATAAATCCCCCAAATAGGCAGAATCGTTAATGTTACGTTTCATTTTATGTACTTTTTTAATAAAACGTTTCATTTCACGAATAGCATTACTCATAAGAACACTCTGAAAATTATCACCATACCCTAGACCATGCGCAATCCCTGCCGCTACAGAATAGATGTTCTTGAGTACTGCAGCATATTCGGTACCGATAATGTCATCGCTTGTTTTACATTTAATATAATCACTACTTAAATGATTCGCCATTATTTTGGCTTTTTCTTCATCATTAGAAGCAATAGTAAGATATGATAATCGTTCTAGCGCAACCTCTTCTGCATGACATGGCCCGGTAATTACCCCAATATTATTAAAAGGAATGTTATACTCGTCATGAAAATGCTCTCCTACAATAAGACCTGTCTCTGGAACAATACCTTTTATGGCCGAAAAAATAATCTTGTCTTTTAAAGATATTGTTAATTTTTTGAGTTCGCTATGTAGAAAAGCAGATGGAATAGCAAAAATCAGGTAATCTGCATAGGCAACAGCTTCGTTTATATCATTAGTGAGCTTAAGTTGTTCAACTTTAAATTCGACAGAACTTAAATAATTAGGATTGTGTTGTTGTCTTTTAAGATGCTCTAAAGCATAAGTACTTCGCATATACCATCCAACTTCATTTAGGTTTTCGGTAAGCATTTTTACAATGGCAGTTGCCCAACTACCACCTCCCAGTACTGCAAATTTTGGATTTTTTTCCATAAAAAATATTGTGGGTTCAAAAATAGGAAAAATACAATTCAAAATAAAGATCTGATAATCAGTTTATTATAATTTTGGCACGCGTTTTGGTTCTCAATTAATGAAATTGAAAACACACAGCATATGAAAACGCTAAAATTACTTTCGGTTATTTTTTTAGGTTCAATACTATTAACTTCTTGTGTAGCAGAGGTTGTTATCGAAGAAGATGTTTATATAGAGGAACCAACAATTACTTTAAATGAATTATTGAATACTTATGAGATCTGGTATGTAGATATCGAACGCACAAAAGGTAATGGTGAGATTCCGTTTTTACAAAAAGCGTTTACAGTTTCTTTCCGAAACGGAACATTTTATGCCAATAATAATCTGGTTGGTATGGGAAGTAATGGAAACGGTTATGGATTAGATGTTGGTTTCTATGATACTTTTAGAATGGATCTGGATATTAGTCATGATATCGATGGTACATATAAATTAGTAATTACTCAATTATCAGATAATCAGATAGAAGTATATGATAGGGTAACGAATACCAGCTACTTCTTAGTTGGGTACCAACGTAGTAATTTTGATTACGATCAGGTATTTTATGATAATATTCATTATTTCCTGCAGGAGTATGAAACCTGGGAAAAAGTCTTTACCAGTGAGTTTGGGGTACTGAATGAGTTTGATAACGAAAACTATTTGAAATTCTCATATTTTGGATCCGGAGAAAATTTTAAAAGCTCTCGAGATGAAAACGGAATTCATATTAATGATATCTTTTATGATTATACCGGGCATTATGAGGTTAATGATATCGTTAACATTTTTGATAGGAAAACTTTAACACTTGATTACGATTATCTGGGCAATGAATTCTTCGAGTTGTCCGTTATAAATGATAGTAAAATAGAATTGTTTCATCCAAGCTCAGAAACAGTGTACCAGTTTGTAGGTAGAGGACATATACAATTTAAGAGTTCTGAGAAAGGAAAACCGACTCAGAATGAAAAGAAAAGAATAAAAAAAGCTGATTTTATGAAGCTTTCAAAATAAAAGTAAGGTAGCACTTAAACAATATTAACTTTTTGGTTGGTTATTTAGTTGGGAATCGCTCTACAAGAGAAATCTTGTTTGAGCGATTTCTTTTTTTAGTATAAAATTTCTGAATAAGAAAAGGGATTATAAAATTAAACATAACAGTATTTAAATCCATCTTTTTGAACGAAGAAACCTTTTAATTTATTTAAAGATTTCTGTACTTTTATAACTCTTAAAATATAACAGAAAAACGTTTGGTATACTGAAAGGAGTGAGTCAATTTAGTTTGTTAAACTTCCGTTTATGGTAAAATTGATTTTTTTGAAATTGATTTTTAGAAAAATCATTCAAAATTAACGTTAGATTGTGCCAAAATTTAATTTATCTCCAAAACACAGTATCTTTACCTTTTCAAAAAGTAACTTATACATGGCAACAGCAATATTAGATTTCGG
This sequence comes from Aquimarina sp. EL_43, assembly GCF_943422735.1. Taxonomy (NCBI): domain Bacteria; kingdom Pseudomonadati; phylum Bacteroidota; class Flavobacteriia; order Flavobacteriales; family Flavobacteriaceae; genus Aquimarina; species Aquimarina sp. EL_43. Next base: position 1,841,864 of record NZ_CALSBR010000001.1, read on the forward strand.
AATTCAGGAAGCGCTACAGCAATTGGGCGTTTCTGAGGACAATAAAGGCACTTCGACAGGCTCAAACTGGCTTTCTTCAAAAGAAATGATTTCATCATATTCACCTGTAGATGGAGAATTAATAGGTAAAGTAGAAGTCACAACAGCAGAAGATTATGAAAAAGTAATACAAACTGCAACCGAAGCATTTAAAACCTGGAAAATAATGCCGGCTCCACAACGTGGAGAAATCGTAAGACAGTTTGGAGAAGCATTACGAGAATTAAAAGAGCCTCTTGGGAAATTGGTTTCTTATGAAATGGGAAAATCTTACCAAGAAGGTTTAGGAGAAGTACAAGAGATGATCGATATCTGTGACTTTGCCGTAGGATTATCCAGACAATTGCATGGTTTAACAATGCATTCTGAGCGCCCTGGTCATAGAATGTATGAGCAGTATCATCCACTTGGGATTGTGGGAATAATCTCTGCATTTAATTTTCCGGTAGCAGTATGGGCCTGGAACACTGCATTAGCATGGATTTGTGGAGATGTATGTGTGTGGAAACCTAGTGAGAAAACACCACTTTGCGGAATAGCTTGTCAAAATATTATAGCCAAAGTTTTAAAAGATAATAACCTGCCAGAAGGAATTTCTTGCTTGATTAATGGAGATTATAAGGTAGGAGAGATGATGACAACAGATAAAAGGATTCCTTTAATTTCTGCTACAGGTTCTACTAGAATGGGTAAAATTGTGGGAGCAACCGTGGGGCAACGTTTAGGAAAATCACTTTTAGAACTAGGAGGAAACAATGCAATTATTGTTACACCCGATGCAGATATCAAAATGACAGTGATTGGAGCCGTGTTTGGTGCAGTAGGAACAGCAGGTCAACGTTGTACTTCTACACGCCGATTAATTATACATGAATCTATTTATGATAAAGTAAAAAATGCAGTAGTAGCTGCATATGGACAGTTGAGAATTGGTAATCCTCTGGATGAAAATAACCATGTGGGACCATTAATAGATACAGATGCGGTAAAAGGTTACCAAAATGCATTACAAAAAGTAGTAGAAGAAGGAGGGAATATTGTGGTAGACGGAGCTGTGCTTTCTGGAGAAGGTTACGAAAGCGGATGTTATGTAAAACCTGCTATTGCAGAAGCAGATAATTCGTTTGAAATTGTACAGCACGAAACATTTGCACCAGTATTATATCTATTAAAGTATAGTGGTGATGTAGAAAATGCTATCGAAACTCAAAACGGAGTAGCGCAAGGATTATCCTCTGCAATTATGACCAATAATTTACGTGAAGCAGAACGTTTTCTATCTCATGCAGGATCTGATTGCGGGATTGCTAATGTAAATATAGGAACTTCTGGTGCCGAGATTGGTGGCGCTTTTGGAGGAGAAAAAGAAACAGGTGGTGGTCGCGAATCGGGATCAGATGCATGGAAAGTTTATATGCGACGTCAAACCAATACCATAAATTATACTACAGAATTGCCATTGGCACAAGGAATCAAATTCGATTTATAGCCAGATAATTTTGTAATAAATAATAAAAAAGCATCCCAACGTGGGATGCTTTTTTTATTAAATGTTGTACTAATATGTAACTTTTTCGGTTTATATATGTAATGAATATTGTATAGAGTGTGTTAAAAAAACGCAACCATAGCTTTTTAGAAGCATCTTATATACAAGTAATAACTTATAAAGTTTTAAAATACATGAAAAAAGTTTTTTTACTTTTATTAATATTCTGTGTGGCATGTAATGATGACGATAAGACAGAAGATCCTGTTCTATGTACGTTAGAGGCTAGACCTGGTTTAGAAGTAACGATTAAAGATACTATGGATGCTACATTTTTGGTAGATGGTATTACCGTAGTAGCGACAGATAACGAATATAAAGAAACATTAGAGAATATATCAGGGACTACTATTTTTGTTGGAGCTCATGAACGTACTGGTACTTATGTGATTACAGTGAGTAAAACAGGTTATACAACAATTACTAGTGATCCAATTATAGTAACAGAAGATATATGTCATGTAATTACCGAGAGTTTAGAGGTTTTATTGGAGAAAAAGTAAAAAAATCGTAAAATTCCTGAAGATTTAAGAAAAAAATTCAAAAATTTAAGCTAGTTTTGAAAAAATCACTCACAAATCAGCTTAAAATGAAAACACTTTTATTTTATCTCAAACGTTCCGTTTGGGCGGTTTCTCTTGTGGGAACCATTACTTCAGTAAATGCTCAACAGCTTAAAACACAGGCAGATCAACAGGAAAAACCTGGTGGTCATTCACTTTACAAACAATCTAAAATTTACGATAGTAAATATGGATCTAAGTCTGATGTAAAAAAAGTTGGTGACAAAGCATTAGAAAGAATGAAGTGGGAATTTGAAAGACTCAAAGACCCGAACACTAATGAAATTCCTTTCGGAATTAGAGACAAAGAGGTTAACTTCTCTAGTAAGATTTCAGAAGGAAATGATTCGAAACAATCAATTAGCAATGCTGCAAAATCTTCAAAAGCTGGTCGTTTTTCGTATTGGAAAAACAGAGGTCCTTACAATGTAGGAGGAAGAACAAGAGCATTGGCTATTGATCGTACAAACGAGAATGTAATCCTGGCCGGTGGAGTTTCGGGAGGATTATGGCGCTCTACTAATGGTGGAGAGTCTTGGAGAAAAGTAACGTCTCGTAGACAATCACCAAGTATTACTTGTATTGTACAAGATCCTAGACCTGGTAAACATAATACATGGTATTATGGATCAGGAGAACGTTTTGGTAATTCTGCAGGAGCAGGAGGAGCCTTTTTTCAAGGAACCGGAGTTTATAAATCTACCAATGGTGGAAGAACCTGGAGACTTCTTGAAGCTACCAACGATAATGACGTAAGAACATTCTCTCCTTTTGATTTGATTAATTCTATCGTGATTAATCCAACTAATGGAGATATTTTCGTAGGTACTTTTAATGGTGTACACAAATCTAAAGATGGTGGAAAATCATTTGAAGAAGTATTAGCAGGCGATTTTGATAATACTGCAGAAGTTGCAGTTACAAGTACAGGTCAGATCTATGCAACTATCGATTCTGGAGGAAATCCTAATAATGGATATTTTACATCTACCAATGGAGATGTTGATACCTGGACAGAAATATCACCAGAGGTTTTACCAGCAGATTATGGTAGAACTGTTATGGGGATAGATCCTTCTAATGAAAACATTGTATATTTCTTTACACAGAATTTAAGTGCAGGTGGACCAGCATTTTTACTTAAATACGATGCTGCCGCAGCTACACCAGAAGAAACCTGGACAGATTTAAGTGCTAATCTACCTACCGCAATTGGTGGAAGAGTAGGAAACTTAAATCTTCAGGGTGGATATAATATGATCGTTAAGGTTAGTCCGGCAGATCCTAACTTAATGTTTGTAGGCGGAACTAACATATACAGATCTACAACTGGATTTACAACTCCAGCAGGACAAGAAAGCTGGATTGCAGGATATTCTCCTCTAAACAACGTAAGTGTATATCCAGATCAACACCCTGATCAGCATGAATTACTTTTTTATCCATCTAATCCTAACAAAGTATTATCTGGTAATGATGGAGGTGTATTTGTAACCGAAGATGTTACTACTTCTACATCTGCTGCAGAACCTGTAGATTGGATTTCTTTAAATAATGGATATGTAACAACACAACCATACCACGTATCTTTTGATCCAGAACCAAATAGTGATGATCTACTAGCTGGTTTTCAGGATAACGGTACCTGGTTTACTTCTTCTACGAGCTCTATAGAGCCATGGATAGAAGATTTTGGAGGTGATGGTGCTTATAGTGCAATTGCAGATAACGGAAGTACAAGATACGTATCTTCACAAAGAGGAAATGTATATAGATTTAATTTTGATGAAGCTGGAGAATTTCAATCATTCACCAGAGTAAGACCAGCAGGAGCTAACAACCTTGCTTTTATTACACCGTTTATTCTGGATCCAAATAATGATAACATTATGTATTTACCTGCGGGTAATAGAATTTGGAGAAATAACGATCTGGATGAAATCCCTCTTTTCTCAAATGCATTCGCAACAGTAAACTGGGTTGATCTTCCTAATACCGATACTCCGGCAGGAACTTCAATATCATCTTTAGATGTTTCTAAATATCCAGTTGCAAATAGATTATATTATGGTACCAATACAGGAGGTATCTATAGAATGGATAATGCTAATCTTGATGACCAGGAAGTAGTAGATATTTCTACTGGGAAAGGATTACCAGAAGGATTTGTTAACGATATTAATGTAGACCCTTCAGATTCTGATAGAGTAATTGTTACTTTTTCAAATTATAGAGTAATAAGTGTATTCTTAACGACCGATGGAGGAGATACCTGGACAAATATTAGTGGTAATTTAGAAGAAAATGCTGATGGATCAGGAAATGGACCATCTGTAAGAAGTACTGCATTCTTAGGAAGTAGTCAAGGATTCTTTGGTTCTAGATTACAAAAAGTATATGCGGCAACAAGTACAGGATTATACTATACAAATAGATTAAATGGAGAAAGAACCCGTTGGATTAAAGAACCTTTTGCTATTGGTAATGCTGTAACCGATGAGGTAAAAACTCGTAAAGATGGATTTATTGCTGTAGCTGCACACGGTAGTGGGTTGTATAGTGCAAGATTCCCGGTATTTAATGAATTACCAGAATCTTCATTAAGTGTTGCTTATTTACTAGATGATCTTCTTGTAGCAGAAAATAGTGAAGATGTAGAAATAGATGTAACAGATTTATTTGTTCACTCTAACGGAAATGCAATAGATATAGAATTTACGAATTCTAATCCAGAATTAGTGACAGCTACATTAGAAGGAAATACAATCACTCTTTCTTTTGCACCAGATAGCCTAGGTAAGGCAACAATTGGTCTAATAGCTACTTCTGGAGATGAGCAAGTTGCAGAAGGATTTACAGTGTCTGTAACAGAGCTTGCGATTTATGAGCAAATAGAAGGTGCTACATCATCATTGGCATCTCAATTCTTTGTAGATTTTGGTGGTCTTGCACAATCTGCAGATGACTTCGTTATTCCTGCAGGGAATGAATGGACATTAGAGAGAATTGTAGCTTTTGGAGGAGCTAATAACTCACCAGCGTTAACTAATGCAACTGTTGTAATATATAGTGATAATGCAGGAGTTCCTGGCGATGAGGTTTATAATAGCGGAGAGATAACTCCAATCTCTAACCCAACAGATACAAACCTAAACCTAGTGCTTCCAGCAACGGTAACATTAGAAAGTGGTAACTATTGGTTATCAGTTTATGCTAACTTAGCTTTTGGTGCAGGGCAACAACAATGGTTCTGGTCTTCACAAAATGGAGGAATTGGTCAGGAGCCACATTTTAAAGATAATTTAGACTTATTTGGTACAGGAGCTACAGATTGGACACCGGTTTCGGTTGCATTCGGTAGAGATCCTCTTGATCAGGTATTCCAGATTTATGGAATGGTAGATAATGGTGGTGCAGGTGAGCCTCAAACTTCGGTAGATCCTTTGGCTGTAATAGAAGTGTCAAAAAACACTACAGCTTCACCAAACCCATCTAACGGGATGTTCTCTTTTAATTTTAAAGATACAGCATTAAAATCTAATGGAGATACTTCTAGATCTATCGAGATCTTCGATTCTATGGGTAATAAGTTGTTTTCAAATAGTAATGTTGGTGATAATACAACCTGGGATGCTTCAAATGCAAGATCTGGTTTGTATTTCGCAAGAATTACAGAAAATGGAAATCAAAGTACTCTTAAACTTATTAAGAAATAAGTTGCAATAGTGATAAACTTAAAAGGAGTTGAAATTTTCAACTCCTTTTTTTATTTTTATACAATGGATAAAATACTATATATATTAATAGTAGTTGGCTTATTTTCTTGCAAATCAAATAGTATTGCCCAGGAAAAGGAAACCGAAAAAATAAAACCTAAAGTAGAAAAACCGAAGTTTAGCGATCTTCAGGATAATACGATCGATCCTAATACCGTGCATTTGATTGCTGTAATACAAGATGTAACTAAAAATGCATCTATTTGTGAAAAAAGCTTTAAAACGGCTACTACGGTAAAAGTGAAACGCATTATAAATTCTGGTTCGAGTATTACAAATATGATTTCTCCCGGACAGGAGATTACTTTTGGTTTTATGAATTCACCAGCAAATGATTTTGATACGCTAAAACAACGAATACCTAAGAACAAGGAGGTTTCTTTTAAAATTAGAGAAAACCTATGTCCCGATATGAGTAAGACAGTCTATGAGGTTATTGGGTTTAAAACTAAGGATTAAACTCTGGCTTTATAATAGCATTATTTTAGAAAAACAATATTAAAAAAAGGAGACTGGTCAAAAACCAGTCTCCTTTTTTTATAAATTAAATTTTACGGCTACTAATTTTTCTTTCACAAGTAAAATTATTGCTCGGCAAACCACACGATTATTACAATAATAATGAGTATAAACAATACAAAGAAGAATATTTTCCAGAAAGAGTAGGGCCTTTTTCCAGAAATAGCCCCTGTTTGACCATTGATAAAGAAATTATACTTTTTACCATTAAATCGGTAGGCACTAATATATACCGGAAGTAGAATATGCTTAAAGGTCTCTTCGCTTAAACTCATATCTATATGGTGTACTCTTTGGGTATCTCCTCCTATATCACGTCTGGCCCAGGAAGTAGCAATACGTTCGGCTTCTTTGGTAGATGCTAAATGACCATCTTTTAATGGAATCGTGTATTTTTCGGTAACAAACCCCGCTAAAAAATTAGTATTAAAAGGTGAAAGAGCATCCAGATTCCAATTTGATATTTTTCTTGGTACCGGATTTTTATTTTGGTGTGATGCCTTGATTAAAGTATCATCAACAAAACCATTTACATTTCCGCTTGCCGGAGACCATCTTGTTCTACGTTCTTGTCGGGTTTTGGTAACAGATTTACCATTTACCGTTGTTGTATACGGAACACTAACATAATAATAGTCTCCGCGTTGTCCGGTATAGTTCGCATACAATTGGGCATCAAAGGTCCAGTAGGGTAAATAGAGACCTTTGGTGTTTTGCGGATCTAGTGCTGCTTTTTTTAAGTTATTAGGGGCAAACCACAACCCTTTTACCCATTTTGAAAATATTTGATGTGATTTCTTCTGATCAAATTGAAAAGGAAGAACTGCTCCCGGTAATATCCAATCCTCTTTATATGCATCTTCTATAATCAAAGGCATAGTGCAATACACACAATGTAGAGACTTGTAGTTTTCTTCGATATGTTGGTTTGCACCGCAATTTTTGCAATGCAGCATCATGATTTCTTCAGAATGTGATTGAGAACCCATTTCTTCGAGATAGGGTTTAAGTTCTAACTCTTGAAATCCATTTTGATCAGATATAATCGTTTCGTGATGACCACAATACTCGCAAGTAATCTCAGTCGTTCCAGGTTTATATTTTAATTCTGCACCACAATTAGTACAGGATTTTTTACGTTCTGAAACTGCTTTTTTTTCTTCTTCCATTTAGGAACTAATAATACTGGATGTTATATAGAATAGTTCCTTCTCCCATATGAGAGAAGGTTAAGTCCTATCTCAAAATTAATTTTGAGATGCTTTTTTATTTTTTAATTCCCTGGTAATGGAGGAGGAGTACTTCCGCCTAGAAAAGATTTTAGCTCTTCTACATCTTTTAATGCGACCCAGCTTTCCATTCCTTGTTTCCATACCAAAGAATCTTTATTTATGGTTCTATTGGCAAATAGTGCTTTTAATTGCTCAAAGGATACAGGTCCTGCCTGTTGCCCATTTTGAGCATAAAAATACTGTACTTGCACTGGCATTGGTGGTGGAGCCACTGGAGTAGTTTGTTGAGGTTGTACTTGTTGTTGTCCTGTCATTGGGTTCATCATGCCTCCCATTTGTTGAGCTAGAACAAATCCCATTCCCATTCCCATTCCAGCCCCTGCTGTACCTCCTTCATTGGCTGCTGCAGCTTCAATAGCTTTTGCAGTTTTAAATTTGGTTAATTTATCCAGATCAAGCTTATCAATTCTACTGTATTCAAATATTTCTTTTTTCAATTCCTCTGGCATAGAAACATTCTCGATAAAGAATTTTTCCAGAGAAATACCTACAGCGTTAAATTCGGGTTGCATTACCTCAAGACAGGTATCAGATAATTCTGTAGTATTAGCGGCATATAGTTCGATAGGTAAATTAGCTTCACCAACAGTATCTGTAAATCGTGTAGAGATTAAGCTTTTAAGATGTTCATTAATCTCGAAATTGGTAAAATTAGCATCTGTTCCTACAATATCAATGACAAATTTACCAGCATCATTAATCTTAAACGCATAGGTTCCGAAAGCACGAATTTCTACAAGCCCAAAACGATCATCGTTTAAGGTAATCGGGTTTTTGGTCCCCCATTTTTCATCGGTAAATAAATGTGTATTTACAAAATATACTTCGGCTTTAAAAGGGCTATTAAATCCATATTTCCAACCTTTTAATGTTGCCAAAATAGGAAGGTTTTGCGTGTTTAAAGTATATGTTCCGGGAGTAAACACATCTGCCAGTTGTCCCTCATTAATGAAAACTGCGGTTTGCCCTTCTCTTACAATAAGCTTTGCTTCATTTTTAATTTCATTTTGATATCGTTCAAACCGATGTACAATAGTATCATCTGTATGGTCTAACCATTCTATGATATCTATAAATTCGTGGCTAAGTTTTTTCTTTATTTCGTCAAAAATTCCCATTGATGAGTTGATTTTAAATTTGTGTTCTAAAGCTACAAAATTGAATGGTTGATGAAAAATTAATTTTGAATAAATGAAAAGAAAGTAGAGGATAAAAAAATAAGCTTCAAAGAAAATACTTCCTTTGAAGCTTATTGGCTTCACCCATTTTAACATAATGTAAGTATGCTAATATCTGGTATATAATAAGTATCCGCCAAATCGGTGATTGTTTAAATTTCCTGATGAAGAAATTGAAGTACGTCGATATCTTTTTGATGGAAACGTTTTTCTATATGTAGAACAAGTATGTGGAGGGACATTAATAGTTTTCTTTATTTTATAATTTCCAAATACATTTTTATAGTAAGTTCTCACTTTTATAGAACTGTTAGCATTACAATTCGTTATTTCTAATTCTAATCTTTTGCATTTATCTGCTCCTTGTTTTCCTGAGCTATAAAAAGTAGTTCCTGCTGCACCAGCATTATAGTTATTATATATACGATAATATTTTCCGGATTGATCGTATGTATTATAATTGGCAGATCCTACACAATAACTTCCTTCAAATTTTTGAAATATTTGCGAATCTTTTGCGGCAAGTATTTTATCATGTTTTTCAATGATATTTCTTTCTTGAGCCCTGGTTTTAACTTTTTGGTTTTCTTCTATAAGTAGAAGGTCACCTGGTACTTCTACATTATTATCGGTTAATGCAAGAAAGATTTCTAATGAACTTAATGTTTTTAGGTCTCCCAAGCCATTATAATTATCTGTACTTCCTTTAGCTTCCATGACTACACCATCAAGTTCGCTTCTAAACACTAAATCCACATTGTTAGATAATTTAATTGTAGCTAGTGTTTTTGGTACCAGAGTTATTTCTTCATTAACAGTTTCTAATTCTGATGCTGGTATAGATTCTTCTTCTTTACTACAGGAATAAAGGAAAAACAAAGCAATGATAAGTATGAATATAGAAGTGCCTGTTATCCTTTGCGTTGATATGATTTTATTTTTCATAATTCTGTTTTTTAATTTCCTAGATTAATAATTTGTAAATAGTAAGTACCCCCCAAATCGATGCCCAGCCTGACCAGTTGCTGCTACAGATGTTTTTCTATATCTACGAGATACATAGGTTTTAGACCAAAATCTGGAAGTATTGGGAGAAATATTAATTGTATTAAGGTGTTTATAATTACCAAATACATTTTTGTAATACGTTCGAGCTTTTAAAGTTTTACTGGTACTACAATTTGAAAGCCACAATTTTACAGCTTTGCATTTGTTACCATTGTTTTTCCAAGAACTATAAATTGTTGTTCCGGCACCTCCGGCCAAATAATTTTTATAGGTACGATAAAACTGACCAGAAGCATCAGTATTATAATACCCTGGTGTTCCAGAACAGTGATTAGAATTAGCAGGTGCTTTGGTGTACGATAATACCAGTTCAGAATTTAGTTTGGTAGTATGTTGCTTAATGGCTCCTCTTTTTAAAGCTTCGCTTTTTAATTCTTGATTCTCCTCTATGTCTATCAAATCTTGAGGGACAGGAACGTTTTCTTGGGTTAGTATCAAAAAACGATTCAATATACTCTCATTCTCTAATGTTCCTAATCCGTCAAAATTGTTAACATTTCCTGTGGCCTCAAATACAACTCCATCCTTTTCAGTTTTGAAAACTACTTCTACATCATTGGTGAGCTGTATTGTTGCTAAAGTTTTGGGTATTAATGCGATTTCTTCTGTATCTAACCCAACTTCATTTTCTGGTTCGATTTCTTCTTCTACATTGCATGAAAAGAATGTGATAAATGTAAATAACATAACTGCCGTTATGTTGGCTTTTAATTTCAATAAGTTTTTCATTTGTTTTAATTTTTTAATGTTAATTAGTCTACTGTTTTAATTTGTGATTGAGGCAAATATAGATTCGCTATCTTATTGAAAACAAATTGATTATATCGAAATTCCTGAAATCAAGGTCGAAATTCCACGAATTTCGATATTGTTTTTTCAGGTATTTTTTTTCAGAGCTTCATAGATATGTCTTCAGCTAACAAATAGCAAAATGTAAGTTTTTTCTGATACCAATTAGGGGGTTTTTATGAAGTAAATTTTTTGATCAAAAGATTATATTTACCATAAGATTTTATAAAGTAGATAAGTGCTCTTGATACCAAAAAAAACAGACTTCATTTTTGATCCATATGGTCTAGTAAGACTATTAATTTGGATAATTCTTGGCGTGCAAATGGCATTGGGACAAGGACAAATAGATGCTTCTTCAGATTCGTTACAAAAACTTAGTTATAATCGTTTATATGCTTCCTATCGAAACGTTAGTCGTGATACTATAAAATCTAGATTATATCTATTGGCATATTTGGATAAAGCAATTGCAGAAAAGGATACCATAAAAATGGCTAAAGCTTACAGTCATTTATCATATTATGAGGTAGAAGAATCTAAAAAAATTGCATTATTAGACCTGGCTATACATATAAGTAAGAAACAGAATCATGATAAATATCCTGTTAAAGCGTATTCTTTTAAGGGAGGATATTACTTTATGAAAGGTGATTATCAACTTGCTCTAGATAATTATATACAAGCATTATCACTTGCAGAAAAGGTTAATAACAAAGAATATGTGCAATATACAAATCATAATATTGCATGTATTAAAACAAAAATTGATAAGCATCAGGAAGCTTTGTTACTTTTTAAAGAAAATTTTGTTTATGAACGAGACAGGGATGAGTTGAATATGGTTTCTTATTTACAGTCGTTAATTCCCATGGCAGAATCTTTTCGCTATAATAAACAAATCGATTCGGCATCTTTTTATAATTATATAGGGATATCTAAATCTTTGAAAACGGAAAAACTAAAGCGTAAGTTTTATGGTAAATTGGTTTTGAACGAAGGGATCAATCTGTTTTTTGAAAAACAGTATAATCAAGCATATGATAGTATCATTAAAGGGATTGCTTTGCAAAACAAGTATAATTCAAAAGATAAGGAAAGTTATGTACTGGGATCTTTCTATTTAGGCCAACTTTATCTCAAAAGAAGAGATACAATAAAAGCTGAAAAAGAGTTTTTAAGTATGGACTCTATTGTTCAAAAAGAAAGAATTACCCTTTCTGAAACCAGAAAAGGATATGAATTTTTAATCGGCTTATCCAAATTCAGAGTACAAAGAGAGAAACAATTGGTGTACATTAATAAGTTACTTCGGTTTGATAGTATTGTAAATAGCCAGAGAACATCTGTCTCTACAAAATTGTTTAAAGAATTCGACACTCCATTACTCCTTAAAGAAAAGAAAGTACTAATCAAGAAATTAGAAAAAAATACCAACACACTAAGTTTTTGGGTAGGATTTCTGATTGTATTGTTTTTAATGGCTATTACGTTTATGTATTATCAATATATAAAAAGAAAGAAGTATGAGCGCAAATTCAAGGAGTTACTTGATGAAGGTAAGAGAACTAAAGAATTACCTAAAAAGCCGTTAGGTGGTGATATCGGTATTGCTGATGATATAGTTAGTGATATTCTTGAAAAACTATCTCTTTTTGAAGAGAGGCATAAATTCTTGAAAAAAAATATAAGTATTTCTTCTTTGGCTAAAGAAATTAATACAAACACCAAGTATTTATCGAAGATAATTAATCATCATAAACATAAGAGTTTTACCAATTATGTAAATGAGTTAAGAGTACAGTATAGCGTTGATCAATTGAAAGAAAATAGTTCTCTTAAAAATTATACGATTCAAGGTATAGCAGAGGAAATGGGTTTTAATAGTGCTGAATCTTTTTCATCGGCTTTTAAAAGAAATACAGGGATGAAACCTTCATATTTTATGAGAAAACTAACTGCTTTAAGTATAGAATAATTTCTCGAAATTCATGAAATCCTTGAAATGAGGTTACACTATAGAATTTATTTTAAAATGCTTATTCTAGATTTGAGGAAAATTACACAAACATTTATAAAGTAAGGAACATGAAAAAACAGGAAGCAAAAAAGTTGGAACTTAAAAAATTTAAAATTGCAAAATTTGATCGTTTAGATGCCGTGAGAGGAGGAGGTATTATCTCTATCTCATTTATAAAAAGTTATGATCCAGATGATTGTGCAAACACAACGGGCTGTCATACTTATGGTTGCCCAGGAACAACTGTTATTCGAAATTAACAGAATATCAAAATAAAAAAAGACCGTCAAGAAAGTATTCTGGGCGGTTTTTTTATGTTGTGTTTTAATACTTTTGAAATAAGGAAATCCCTAATTGCGAATGCGTAATTAGGGAAAATTCCTACCCTTACTTAACTCAACTTAAGTAACAAAAGTTGTAAATGTAAATCTGCACTGCAAAATTGTACAATTATACTATAAAAACACTCTCTAATTCGATCAAGAGCTAGAGAGTGCGGGGATATTTAGTAACCCAGATGGGGGATTTAGAAGATTGGAAAACATTTAAAACGGTATAGTGATATTAAATTCAAAAAATATACTACACAAACTACTTCTGGGTTACTTATAAAACTCTATGTTATCAATGTTTGACAAGGTGTTTTTGTAAAACGTTATACTCAGGATAGTATAAACCTATATCCGAAATGAGTGATTAAAAGGGTCACGAATTGATATTGCCTTTATGCTCCATCAGATTAAAATTAGAGTGGGCATAAAAAAACATATTTTTTTAATGTCTATAATTAGAGCAATAACAATCTCCATTATGAAGAGCTCCTGTGTCATGTCCAAGACTTTTACAGTACTGACAACACTGTCCGCAATTGCTAGTAATGAATAACCCTCCGCCAGCAATTCCTTTTTGCTGTTTTTTGTCAATTTTTTTGACGTTTTCTAAGTTTAAAATGTTGTTTAGCATGATGTGAAATATTATGATTTTTTAAATAACTATACTGTTTTATATCAAGAGTTTAGGTGTTATACTCTAACCTCTATCATATCAATATTTGAGTAAATTTAGAGTATTAATTAAGAGCAGTGAGGCGTAATTGATAGAAGGAGTGTTTCAATAGATGAGTATAGCTTTTTAATTGATCATCGAACAAATTGGTTGTTGTTAAAATAAGAAGAACCCCCTAATCCCAAATTTGAGATTAGAGAGTACTCCTTTCCTTAACTAAACATTACTAACAAACATTATAGATGCTAAAGGGTTTTGATATTTTATTAAAATCCTAATCCTCCTACTGAGCCATTTTTGTACTTAGAGAATCTTATATATCCAACAAATCGTTTATCTGGTGCACCTGATATTTGCACATCTTTTCTTGAATTTATAAAATGTGTTTTCGAATAATATTTATGTTTGCGTTTTGGAATATTAACCAATGAATAAAGTTTCTTAGGACCTGTATTGGGATAGTAATAATAAGAGACGTATAAGGAATTAGTATATGAGCAATTACTTATAGCATATTGAATTCTTTTACATTTACCATTAGAATTCGATTTACCGTTACTGGTAGATGTAATTATTGTATCAAAGTTTATGTATGCTTGTTTAAAAAAGTCATTGCCTTCGAAATTATTATTTTGTTTTGGAGAACCACACAGGGTTAGAAAATTTTTTCTGGTATCATTTAAAAATGATTTAGCAACGGGCAGGTTTACACTATGCTTTTCTATTGTACCTCGTTGTAGTGCTTTTTCTTTGATTTTTTGATCTTCTTCTAATTTGATAAGATCTGTAGGTACGGCAACATTTTCGTCGGTTAAAGTTAAAAAACGATCTAATAAGCTTAAATCATCTAGCCCATCTAATTCGCCAAAATTATCAGAGTCTCCAGAAGCTTCAAAGACAATACCATCGGCTTCTGTTTTAAAAGTAACTATAGTGTTACTAGGCAAACTTATAGTTGCCAAAGTTTTAGTTGTTAAAACAGGTGCTTCTATCGATTCTTCAGTTTCGAGGATAGTATCTTCTTCAGAATTACAAGAGTAGCATAAGAAAAGAGTAAAAATTACAATGATCCTCGCTAAATTAAATTTGATTTTGTTTTTCATGGTTATAAGTTTTAAGATTAAGATCAAACTTAAAGACTTCGGAAAATAATGACCAGGTAGAATTAATAGGTATCTAGTTTCAATTTATAGATATAGCTTTTCAATTGATGTACTATTAATCAGTATGTTTTTATTTTTGAAAATAGAATTGATGAAGATAAGTTTAGTGACACAATTACTGTATATGACTCATGGCAATAAGAAACTTCTCTTTTTTATTTTTTGAAATATTAATGATATCATTATTATTCATCATAATATAACCTCCGTCTGATTTCACGAATTTTTTGACTTCTTTTAAATTGATCAAAAAACTATTATGTGTTCTCATAAATTGTTGTTCGATCAATAAATTTTCATATTCTTTAAGATGTTTGCTTACTAGTAGAGATATATTATTTTTGAGAATAAATGAAGTATAAGCTCCATTAGCCTTGCAGTATATGATATCCTGGATATTAATAAACTCTACACTATCTGCCGTAGAAAGACATATTTTATTAAATTTTGGCTGCTGTTGTAGATTATCTATTAGGGTTTCTAACTGTTTTTTATATACCTCTTGATCTTTCTTTTTCTTTGCTTTTTCTACAGCAGTTTTGAGTTCTTCAATACCTAAAGGCTTAAGTAAATAATCTAAAGATGAAAATTTTATAGCCTGTATGGCGTATTGCTCGTAAGCTGTGGTAAAAATTACTTCAAAATTTATGGTATCGATTTGGGTTAATATATCAAAACCTATTCCTGATTGTAGTTCTATATCCAAAAAAACAACATCAGGTTTATTACTCTTAATTTTATCAATGGCTTCTGTTACAGAATTTGCAGTGGTTAAAACGGTGGTCTCTAAGCAAAACTCTTCTATTAATTTTGTTAAAGCCTCTCTACTGTGTTTTTCGTCATCTACAATTATTGCTGTTAAGCTCATAATTAGAAAATTTTATTCGGTTTGAATTTTGATAATTACCCTAGTTCCTATGGGTTTGCCATGGTTATTAATTTTGTCTATAATTTCTATATTTTTTTGCTCAGATTCATGAAATTGTTGTAATCTTTTTTCAGTTAGTTCTAGACCTCTGGATTTTGTAGGTTTTTTATAAGACGAATTTATGTTTTTAGCAGCACTTCTTCCTATACCATTATCATCTACTTCACAAATAATATGATTTTTTTCTTTTCTGAAACAAATATTTAGTTTTTTATCCTCACCTTTTTTATTTAATAACCCATACAGGATTGCATTTTCGACAAATGGTTGAATGATCAACATAGGCACCTCTTCGGCATTTGCGTTTAGCGAATCATCTATATGAATAGCATATTCAAAACTGGCATCAAAACGTAAAGCTTCTAATTCTAGATATTGGTGTAATAAGTTGATTTCATCAGATAATACGATATTTGTTTCTATAGAATTTTCAAGCAGGTTTCGCATTAAATGACTAAACTTAGAAAGATATTTTAAAGCAGCTTCTTTTTTTTCGAATACAATTAAATGTTGAATCGACCCTAAAGAATTAAAAATGAAGTGTGGATTTATCTGAGCTCGTAGTGCTTTACAGTTGTTAATGAATGATTCTTTTTCGAAGAGGAGTTTCTCTTTATGTTCCTGATGTATTTTATACGCCAAACCTAGTGCAAAAATTATGATTTCTAGAGTTGCTCCTGCCATCATATAATCACATGCCTTGGTAAAAAAGAAACCCAGGGTGCCTATCATGAATAAGAATGATCCAGCAACTATAAAATAAGCCAAACGGTTTTTGGCAGTTAGCAGTAAATAAATCATCCCACCAACACCAAAAAGAGTCATTATTAAACGCTGAATATTCATGATATAAATAGCTCCTTCGAAATATTTGAAATACAAAAAGATACTATCTAAAATGATAATGGTAATAAGTGCGTAGATGATATATTTTATGATATGATTAAGGGTAGGATAGTCTTTTTTTGTAGCTAGATAGAAGCAAACAAAATAAACATAACATAAATTAATTAATACCTGTATAATCTGAAAAAACCAATGTACCACTATACTATAGCTATCAAAAATGATATTGTTTGCTATAAGTAAAGGACCATTTAGGTATATAAATAACCATAAAATGTATAATGAGTAAAATAAGAATTCAAAATTTCTCGAAGTTATAAAGAATGCAAGAGTGAGAATAAACATAACCAAACACACTCCGGTAAAAATATATTTACGTATTGGATTTTTAATATTATTATGGAGGTAGTGGTTTTGTGTAGTATGGTTTAAGGTTTGTGAAGCATAGTGAAATTTCCAATTAGTAACACGATCTGAATATCTTAAACGCCTTATTTTTAAATATATAAATCGGTTTTTGATAAGTGAGCTGTATTTAAGAGGTATCCTATTAATATAGGATATAGAATTCATTTTTTCTGAACCGTCAAATAAACCAAATTTCTTTTCTATCAGTGTATTATTCTCGACACAAAATATAGATGCATGTGCATAATTACTAGATCTTAGGAACCAGAGACTATTTTTTTTTAATTCTTTATTGAGGTCGATTTTTATCCAGTAAATATCTTTAGGCCTGGTTTTCTTAGTAAAATATTTAGATGATCGAAAAAGAGTATCAGATTTTATAATACCATGAATCGATAGTGTATCATAAGTAGTTTTATATACTTTAAAAGGAATTTGGGTTATACTTTTATCTAAATTATTTTGGGCATTGAGATTATAGCAATATACATTCGATACAATAAGAACAGAAATTATATATAGTAATTTTTTTAGCATATGCCCTATTGCTATTTATCGTTGAGAGTTTGTTATTAATATAACGTTTATAGAAGGTAAGACCCCAGTCCTTCATATAAATTGTGTTAGAAATATTTTCTATTTCTAGATTAGAGCTTATCACATAATAGTAAAGTAACATGTTTTTTTATGTTGATTTATGATTCTATAAGCCATTCGCTAATTTGTTTTTCGATCTGAGCATATGTTTTTTGATCGGGAATATGTTTTGTGTTTTTTAAGAAAATAGAGTCCCGAAAATTGTCAAATATTTCTTTACATCTTTTTAGAGCTTTCTCACCAGGAAAAAAGATATCATTATCAGCAAATATTGCATAAACAGGGGCGTTTAGATGATTTATATCTTTCTTTTGTAAAAGAGGGGGTCTTCGATAATCCATTTTTGTACCTAATAAAACGTTCTTTTGAAAAGCAATAGAATACGGATCTATTGTAGTGTAAAATGCGTTCATGAATTTTAGAAGGTATTTTTCTTTTTTAGTAAATAGAAAACTTAATAGGGGGAAGGTTAAATGCTTCATTGATACGCCAAAAGAACCATTTACAAGACCACTAGGGACAACAAATATACCTTTGTGTACCTTCTCTGGTTGGTAGGACATTATTTTTTGTAATAAAAATGCTCCGTAGGAGATACCGATTATAGCGGCCTTCTCAATATTTAAAATATCCATGGTTTCAGCAATCCATTCCCCATAAGAATTGTCATTAATAGGTAATCTGTTTTCTGTGCTTTTGGTGGTTTGACCTATAGTATCTATGGCATAAATTCGGTAATTATCTCTTAGGTTTTTTATAGGCTCGATAGCTAATGGTGCACCTGCATTTATGCCATGTAAAATAATAACAGGAGGATTTCCTGGCATTCCTGTAGTAATTATATGCGTTTTACCTGCTTTTGTATTTACATAAATATCTTCATATTCGATTTCACATGATTGTAGTTTTTCATCATATAATTTCATTATGACATCTTTCGTTTCTTTATTTTTATAAATACTTGTGTTTGCCATTGTGTTGTTTTTAACAAAAATATACTATTTTGCCAAAAATTAGTCCATTTGGACTAATTGAATTTATGTTGATGAATATTAAGGATATAATTAAGGAAAAAGCCCTTGAGCTTTTTAATACAAAAGGAGTTATGAATGTAACCTTAAGAGAGGTTGCAAAAGAATTGAATAAAAGTTATGGTAATATTACATATCATTATAGAACCAAAAATTACCTGATAACTGCTTTGTATAATGATATGATGATCGAAACAAAAGCAATAACGACTTCTTTTAGTAATGTTAATTTGTTTTATGAAATCTTGGATGCCCCCAAAAAGACGTTTAAGATTTCTATGAAATACCTTTTCTTTTATGTTGATTATATTGAAATAAGACGCAATTTCAGCACTGTTTTCATAAACTTTGAAAAAAACAATGATATTAGAAAAGTGTTCTATAAAAGTATTTTAGAGCAATTGCAAGATCAAGGAATAATTCGGGCAGAATTGAGTACAAAAGATTTGGATTATTTAATGGAGTTAAGCGGGGCTATTAGAACATTCTTTTTTCTTAATCTTTCTTTAGAAAATTTTCTGGATAAAGAACTGGAAAACCAATATGTAGAGTATGTAAATAGATTACTTATTCCATACCTCACATCAAATGGTCTAGAACAATATAATACCTATAAAGCGTATTAAATATTTTTCTAAAAAGAGATAAATTAGTTTTGAAACACTATAATTAGAATAACCTTTACCCAATTTAATTAGGTAAAGGTTATTTGTAGTTTATTATATAGTCAAAAACTTTTTTTGCTACGTATGTTTGACTATTTCATAGTGAAGCTAATCTGTTAGATTATAGAATGATTGCACTTCTAGGTAGTTTTCAAAATTAATGCCGCTGGCATCATTACCTTCTACCAGTACAAATCGAAGTCTAAGATTAGATTGAGTAAAAGTAGCACGTAATGTAGCTTTTCCAACTTCAATCTTATCAATCTCAAGAATGATTTGCTGTCCTAGACTAAGCGGCAATACTTCCCAATAATTATTTCCTGTTACTGTTACATAGGCGTAAACAATACCAGTGTCAAATATTTCCTTTGTTAATTGGGGAATGTCAAAAACATTATCCCCGTTAGATATTGTTTGGTTTTCGAATAAAACAGAAACTACATTAGCGTTTCCATCTTGTCCATTTGCCCCATCAGCTCCCGCAGGTCCTTGTGGTCCTATTTGACCATCGACTCCATCATCTGCGCAAGCACTTAAAACTAAGATTAGTACCAAAATACCATACTTAGAAAATTTCATTATTGTTTCCATACTTTTCATGTTATTAATTATTAATTGTGTGAATATTCGATTGTTTATTTTGCGAAGTGTTTTTAGTGATCGATTCCACAATTACAACCTTATGCTACAAAGATGAAGAGCGTTTGAAAAGCTATCAAGAGGTTAAAACCTTAATTTAAATGGGGTAAAACCATATATTTTTAAGGGTTGTTTCCTGAATTTGTATGACCTCAAACTTGTATTTAAAAAATACTGCTAGTTCTATAGCCTATTTCATTTTGAAGAATAGAACAAAAAGAAGAGTTGTAATTGTACTCAAAATCTACCTAGCTAGACTCGGCATTTAGGATTGATTTTTCTACTAGATTGATCTTTTCCTTTATAATGATAAATAGTAAGGAAAAAGCTATTAACAAATACGCCAAAAATTTTATTGTTGTTTTCATGATATGTGATTTTTTATCATTTACAACCTTAGATCAATAGCTTTAAATTTTTGTTACCCCTTATTTACGATAAATTTTTAGTTTCTACCATTTTCATGTGGATATAATTGGTATACGGGATCACTTTGCCAGAACTCTTTGGTATTAATATCCATTATGGTAAGTGGCCCTTTAAATGCAGCTCCTGTATCCATATTCCATACGCAAATAGCTTGTATTGGGGTGGTCTGATTGATTCGTGTAACTGGAGTGTGGCCAATATATATCTCATCAAAAAGTAACATTCGTTTAGGATATTTTGGATCTGTCTTTTTTAGATTGGGATCTGTAGCCAACGCAGTTTCCCATAAAGTTCTATCCCAATAAAATAATTCACTAAAATATTCTCGATGCGGTCCATGAAGATTGGTGAACCCAGCATGAAGAAACAAACGATTGTGAGTATCTATATGATAATTATTAAGAGTTTCATAAAAACTAAGATGGGTATTAATTTCTTCTTGTGATAGTTTAGCATATGAATCCATAGTCGCTTGACCACCGTGTTGTACCCACTCGGGATTGTGAGTATGTTGTGTGAGCCAGGTATAACAAAGTTCATCATGATTTCCTTTAATAAAAATACAATTGTGAGAAGCTTTGAGCTTAATCAGGAACGAAACCAATGGGGCACTATGGCTCCAACCATCTACATAATCTCCCAGAAATATAAGAGTATCGTCTCTAGTTACCTTTGCTCTTTCAAGTATTTGCTCTAATGCGGTTAGTGCACCGTGAATATCTCCAATTACTAAAATTCTTCCCATGGTTGGTTAATTGTTGATCATTTTGATGTATTACATTAACTATATCTAACTTTTCTCAAAATCCGAATACTTTCTTTACAGAGAGAATATATAGTATCGTCATAGAGTTTTAAATATGGTTTTGCCTCTTCTAGTTTTTCTTTTGCTTCTCTAAGATCATTAAAATAACATATCAAATACGTAGCAGGAAGATTTACAATATCTTTTTCTTCGTTTTTTGATAACGGAATTTTGTTTTTTAATTTCTCGATTAATGCATTATTACTATTATATAAATGATGTAATGTTTTACGATCAAATTGTGGTGGTTCAAAAAGAAGCTTACTTTCGATATCATAACTGGCATTATCCTTAAAGGTAATTACGACTTCTTCCAGAGGATAATAACTAAAAGTATCCTGTAAGCCTAATTGCACATATTCTATAATTTTAAATTGGTCATCGGTTAAGGATATACTCACTTCGTCTAATTCTGAGTAAAATAGCTTTACATGCTCATTGATTAATTCGATATCTACTCGGGAGTAATATACTTCTCCATTTTGCCGTTTTTCTTTGGCTGCCCAGCAGACCACAAAATATTCTTTAAAAACCTTATACGTCGGATTGTAATCTGTTCTAGAGTTCATAAAATCAAAAACTCCGTCTAGAGTAAGTTCTATATTGTTCTGGGCATGACTTTCTATAGCAGTTACAATTTCTGAATTGACGTCTTTGATTTCAATATCAAAAACTTTAGGCATACTCATACTACCATCTCTAAAAAAGACACTACCTCCATAATATTTCCAGATATTCTTACGCAGAGAACAGAGTTGCCCACCTTGGGGTCGAATAGTTACCAATCCTACTACTTTATCCGATGGCAAATGCGGAAAAGGAATATTTTCATAAGACACAATAGGAGGGTTGTCTAAATATGCATTTACCAGGTTTTGGATTTTACTATCGTCAAAAAAATCAACTCCTATAATTTGATTATCTTCATCTTCAACCCCGATTACGATATATGAATTGTTTTTGGGATTAGAATTTGCCAGTGCACAAATATGCTTTAAGAATTTAGCTTTTCCCTCTTTCTCTCCAATATTAAGTTTACGTTTCTTGTCATAAAAACTATTTTCGTCATTATGTGCCAGTAGGTTCTTAATAAGGAGGCGTTTGTTGATCATTCCGTTTACAAATAGCAATTGAAACTTTTCCCAATATAAACTTAGCCATTTTTATTGGGTCAACAATGCGATGAGAATAAAGAAATTATAAACTTTTATTAACTATTGTACTGCCCGCCTGCGCAGTAGGGAATACAATAAGATCTGCAATATTAACATGATATGGTCTTGTAACCACAAAAGTTATAATATCTGCAATATCTTCTGGAGTAAGTGGGTCAAAACCTTTATACACAGTATCCGCTTTTTGATCATCACCTTTAAATCTAACGTTACTAAACTCAGTTTCTACTAATCCTGGATGAATAGCACCTACTCTAATGCCGTATGAATTAAGATCCATACGCATTCCCTTGTTAATAGCATCTACAGCATGTTTACTTGCACAATATATGTTTCCGTTTGGATAGACTTCTTTTCCTGCAATTGAGCCAATATTGATAATATGGCCAGATTGTTGCGCAATCATTTTTGGTATAACCGCTTTAGAAACATACAGTAATCCTTTAACATTAATATCTATCATAGCATCCCAATCATCAAGGTTTCCGGTCTGAATAGGGTCAAGGCCATGTGCATTTCCAGCATTATTAATAAGAATATCAATTGTACTAAACTCTGCAGGAAGATTTTCAATCATAGAAAGAACCTTATCTTTATCTCTAACATCAAAACAAAGTGTGTGTACTTGCACTTTTTTACTTAGTTCACTCTGTAGTGTATCTAATCGGTCTTGTCTTCTCCCACAAAGAATAAGATTTATATTATGTTTTGCTAACTCTATTGCGGTAGATTTTCCAATCCCACTAGTGGCCCCAGTGATTAATGCTGTTTTCATAAGTAAGTTTAATATTTTAAAAAAATGCAACACCTTTACATTAGATACGTCTTTTGATAAGATCATCGTAAAAACGATGAAAATCTTTATGTCCAATTTTTTGTAAAAGTGGTTTAAATATACTGTAAAATTTATGCCTAAAACAGGTTTTATAGTGCACATTTAACCAAGAATTAACAAGAGCATGAAAATTAATTCGACAATTTGCAATGTTGGATTATGAATGTTAAATTCACGCCTTAAAAAATAAAATAGATGGAAGAGAATAATGCTATTGATATTGCTTCAATCAATCAGAAAATAGAAAAAGAATCTGCATTTGTAGATTTACTAACTCTAGAAATAAACAAAGTAATTGTAGGTCAAAAACATATGGTCGAACGATTACTCATTGGGTTATTGGGTCAAGGTCATATTTTGCTAGAAGGGGTTCCTGGTTTGGCGAAAACATTAGCTATTAATACATTATCTAAAGCTGTTCAAGGTAGTTTTAGTCGTATTCAGTTTACACCAGATTTATTACCAGCTGATGTAGTGGGAACTCTTATTTTTAATATGAAAGAGAATGATTTCTCGATTAAGAAAGGACCAATTTTTGCCAATTTTGTCTTAGCAGATGAAATTAACCGTGCGCCGGCAAAAGTGCAAAGTGCTTTACTAGAAGCTATGCAGGAGAAACAAGTTACCATTGGTGATGAGACTTTTGTATTAGACAAACCATTTTTGGTAATGGCAACACAGAATCCGGTTGAGCAGGAAGGAACATATCCTTTGCCAGAAGCTCAAGTTGACCGTTTTATGCTAAAAACAGTAATTGATTATCCAAAATTAGACGAAGAACAACTAATTGTTCGTGCTAACCTCAAAGGATCCTTTGAGAAGGTAAACCCTGTTGTTTCTGTAGA
This sequence comes from Aquimarina sp. EL_43, assembly GCF_943422735.1. Lineage (NCBI taxonomy): Bacteria > Pseudomonadati > Bacteroidota > Flavobacteriia > Flavobacteriales > Flavobacteriaceae > Aquimarina > Aquimarina sp. EL_43. The sequence goes on from NZ_CALSBR010000001.1 coordinate 1,866,028, forward strand.
GCAGATTATTAATGCTCAGAAAGCAGTTAGAGAAGTATATATGGATGAAAAGATCGAAAAATACATCCTGGATATCATTTTTGCCACACGTTATCCAGAAAAATATGGTTTAGAAGAACTTAAGCCTTTAATCAACTTTGGAGCATCACCTCGTGGAAGTATCAATTTGGCTACTGCAGCAAAATGTTATGCCTTTATTAAACGAAGAGGATATGTGATTCCTGAAGATGTTCGTGCAGTAATTCTTGATGTACTTCGCCATCGTATTGGGATTACCTACGAGGCCGAAGCAGAGAACGTAACTTCAGAGGATATCATTAACAAGATTGTAAACGAAATTGAAGTACCATAGAGATTTTGGATTTTAGAATTACGATTTTGGATTTTTAATATGAGAATCCGAAATCGTTAATCGCCGATTCATCAATCGTAAATCATAATAATGGATACTAAAGAGTTACTAAAAAAAGTTCGAAAAATTGAAATTAAGACGCGTCGCTTGAGTGACCACATCTTTGGAGGAGAGTATCACTCTACTTTTAAAGGGCGTGGTATGACTTTTAGTGAAGTACGACAATATCAATTTGGTGATGATGTTCGTAATATAGACTGGAATGTAACGGCTCGATATAATGAACCTTATATAAAAGTGTTTGAAGAAGAGCGAGAACTTACTATGATGTTGATGGTAGATGTTTCGGGATCACAACTTTTTGGTACTCAAGAACAATTTAAAAAAGGAATCATTACCGAAATCGCAGCAACTTTAGCATTTTCTGCAACTCAGAATAATGATAAGATCGGATTGATTTTATTTACCGATGAAATAGAATTATTTATTCCGCCTAAAAAAGGAAGATCTCATGTGCTAAGAATTATAAGAGAATTATTAGAATTTGAGCCTAAAAGTAAAAAAACGAATATTACAGAAGCATTGAAGTTTTTATCCAATGTGATGAAAAAGAAAGCAATCGTCTTTATACTGTCTGATTTTATTGCAGATGATTACCAACATACATTAAAAATTGCAGGAGGAAAACATGATGTTACTGGGATAAGAGTGTATGATCGAAGAGAAGAAGAAATCCCTAATCTGGGAATGGTGCAAATGGAAGATGAAGAAACAGGAGAACTTTTGCTAGTGAATACAGGTTCTAAAAAAACACGAACCAATTATAGTAAATATTATCATGAAAGAGTAGATTACTTTAAAGATAGTTTTACTCGCAGTGGAGCGGGTTCTTTGAGTAGTAGAATTGATGAGAGTTATGTGAAGAAATTGTTAGGCTATTTTAAAAGAAGAGGATAAGGAAGATTTAAGAATGACGAATTACGAATTACGATTTGAAAAAAGAACTATACAACCGGGAGCCCTTAGGCTTTTTTCCTGGATGATATTCTTTGTTTTTAGTGGGCTTGGAGCTTTTGCCCAAGTTTCGGCTACAATCGACTCTACTACAATAGAAATAGGAAATGAGATTCGATATAAAATGCAAGTCGAAGCAGATTCGACTCAAATAGTTGTTTTTCCTGAAGGACAAACATTTACTCCTTTAGAAGTAATCGAATCTCAAAAAATAGATACCTCTAGAAACGGAAAACGTTTTAATCTTACCAAAGAGTATGCATTAACTCAATTTGATTCTGGTCATTATACCATACCAAGGCAAAAAGTAGTAATCGGTGATAAGGTTTTTTTTACCGATTCTCTTAAAGTTGAGGTCAAAGATGTTTTGGTCGATACCACTAAACAAAAAATGTATGAGATCAAACCTCTGGTTGATGTAGATGCTAAATTTGCTTTTAACTGGAAAAAATGGCTCTTATGGATTGGTGTTTCTCTACTCATATTAGGAGTGATCGCTTTTTTTATATTTAGAAGAAAAAAACGAAAAGCAAATAAAGAAGATGAGTTACCTCCTTATGAAAGAGCAATATTAGCACTTCAGAAAATTGATGAGTCTCATTTATTAGAAAAAGATTCACATAAAGAATACTATTCGCAGTTAAGTGATACCGCTCGTAAATATATCGATGAAGAAGTGTATGATCATGCTATGGAGAGCACAACCGATGAGTTGATTACGAGACTTGATGAAGAGATTAGATCAGGAAATCTTAATTTGGATAAAACCACTGTTGAAGAACTTAAGAATGTGTTGAAAACTGCAGATATGGCCAAATTTGCCAAATCTAAACCCGATATCATAACAGCAAGAGCAGATCGTAATGTTATCGAACAGGTGATTCATAAGACAAAAAGTGCGATACCAGAACCAACCGAAGAAGAATTATTGGCAGATGAAGAGTATAGAAGAACAGTAGCCGAGAAAAAACGCAGAAAGAAAATTATTTTTGGTAGCATTGGAGCCATTGCAGTAGTTACTATTACATTACTCATCTTTATTTTGGTAAAGGGGTATGATGTTGTAAAAGACACACTACTTGGGCACCCAACAAAAGAGTTGGCAGAAACCGAATGGATTACAAGTGCCTATGGATCTCCTCCTGTTACTGTTGCTACTCCCAGAGTATTGATTCGTAACGCGTATCAAATGACAGAAGAACAAAAGCAGATTCTTAAAGGAAATGAAACTTTTGTATATGGAAGCTTGGCAGGAAATTTCTATGTAGTGGTAACTACAGTACAATATAAACAGCCTACCGAAATAAAGTTAAATAAAGTAGTAGAAGGTGTAGTGGGAAAATTTGAATCTATGGGAGCGAAGAATATTTCTGTAAAGGATGAAGAATATGAAACTTTAGGCGGAGCAAAAGGAGTTAAAGTATTTGGAAATCTGGAAATAGTGAATCCTGTAACCAAAAAGAAACAAAAAAACAGTTACTTGATGTTGAATTTTGCAGAAAATGGAGGGTTTCAACAAATCACTTTGGTATATGATGTTGAGGATCGTTATGCAAAAGATGTTGCCGAGCGTATTATTAATTCTGTAGAACTTAGAAATACCAAATAACGATGTTTGAAAATTTTACATTTGAAAATCCACAGTTTTTTTGGTTGTTTTTACTACTTCCATTAGCAATAGGATGGTATATATGGAAACGAAATAAGCAGCAAGCTGCTTTAAAAATATCTAGTGTTAAAGGATTTAAAGTTTCGGGAAGTTGGCTCACCAAATTAAAGCCATTGTTGTTTATCATACGTCTAATGGCGTTATCTTTAATTATTACTGGATTAGCGAGGCCTAGAACAGTAGATGTATCTACCAAAACCAAGACTACCAAAGGTATCGATATTGTGATGTCTATAGATGTATCTGCCAGTATGTTGGCAAAAGACCTTAGGCCAAATAGGTTAGAAGCATTAAAAGAAGTAGCTGCAGAATTTATTAAGGATAGACCTAATGATCGTATTGGCTTAGTCGTATATGCGGGAGAAAGCTTTACCAAAACCCCAATTACAAGTGATAAATCAATTGTGTTAGGTAGTTTAAAAGATGTAAAATATGATAATGTCTTAGAGAATGGTACGGCTATAGGAATGGGACTGGCAACATCTGTAAATCGACTTAAAGACAGTAAAGCTAAGAGTAAAGTGATTATTTTACTTACAGACGGTTCTAATAATGCTGGTTTTATCGATCCTAAGATTGCTTCAGAACTAGCAGTAGAATATGGTATTAAAACCTATACAATTGGTATTGGTACAAACGGAATGGCTTTGGCTCCTGTAGCTATATTACCAAACGGATCTTTTCAATATGGTAGAGTGCAGGTAGAAATCGATGAAGATTTATTAAAAGAAATTGCTAAAGTTACCGGAGGTAAATATTTTAGAGCAACAAATAACAAAAAATTACAACAGATTTATCAAGAAATTGATAAATTAGAAAGAACAGATATCGAAGAATTTAAATTCTATAATTATGAAGAAAAATTTAGATCATTGGTGCTGCTGGCAGGATTATTAATTTTTATAGAATTTTTGTTTAGATATACAATATTTAGAAGTTTTATTTAAAAAAATATAAACCTCATAGACTTTGAAAATCGATGAGGTTTAATGAATAAGGTAGAAAATGTACGTATTAGAAGAGAAAATATATTTCTGGTTATTATTGGGTATTCCAGTACTAATTCTGCTGTTTTTAGGAGTGTTAGTATGGCAAAAGGCAGCTCAAAAGAAGTTTGCAGATGCAGCACTTCTTAAAAAATTGAGCCCTAATCGATCTATCTTTAAATCAGTATTAAAGATTATTATAATTAGTTTAGCTCTGGCTTGCCTGGTGATTGCCCTAGTTAATCCTAAGGTAGGTACAAAACTCGAAACCGTAAAACGAGAAGGAGTAGATGTTGTTTTTGCAATAGACGTATCTAAAAGTATGTTAGCAGAAGATATTGCACCCAATAGATTAGAAAAATCAAAGCAGTTAGTTACCCAGATTATCAATAATCTGGCAAGTGATCGCATTGGGATCATTGCATATGCAGGTAGTGCTTTTCCTCAATTGCCAATTACTACAGATTACGCTTCGGGAAAGATGTTTCTACAATCTATGAATACAGAAATGCTATCTTCTCAAGGAACTGCAATCTATGAAGCTATAGAATTAGCAAAAACATATTATAATGATGAAGAACAAACCAATAGAGTTTTATTTATTGTAAGTGATGGAGAAGATCATGAAGGTAATGTAAAAGCCATTGCAGAAGAAGCGGCCAAAGAAGGAATTAAGATTTTTACAATAGGTGTAGGATTAGAAAAAGGAGCACCTATACCTATAAAGCGAAATGGAATTGTACAAACGTACAAGAAAAATAGTCAGGGAAGTACTGTAATTACCAAATTAAACCCGACAACTTTACAGGAAATTGCTAATGAAGCAAATGGCACATACATTGATGGTAGAAATACAAGTAAAGTTGTAGAAGAAGTGACTACTGTACTGCAAAATATGGATAAAAAAGAATTTGAAGCCAAGCAATTTGCAGATTTTAAAGATCAATTTCAGTGGTTTCTGTTTGCCGGACTGTTATTATTATTTTTAGATATTTTCTTGTTAGAAAGAAAAACATCTTGGGTAAAAAAATTAAACCTGTTTAACGAACAATAGTGAGGTATGAAAAAGATTTTATGTGTTATATTATGTTTTCAGATAGGGATCATATGTTCTCAGGAAGAGAATCGTGATCAAATTATTAACGAAGCAAATCAGTTTATAGCTACAGGTAATAAAGTTCTGGTTAAAGATGGTAATTTTCCTAAGGCAGAAGGAGAATACAGAAAAGCAATTGCCAAAAATCCTGTAAACCCTACAGCAAAGTATAATTTGGCTAATGCATACTATAATTCTGAGAAATATGATGAAGCTACTCATCGTTATACAGAAGCAGCTAAGGTAGCTTCGGCTAAGTCAGAAAAACATAAGGCGTTTCATAATCAGGGAAATACTTATATGGAGCAAAAAAAATATAAAGAAGCTGTTGAAGCTTATAAAAATGCGCTTAGAAATAATCCCAAAGATGATGAAACGCGTTATAATCTGGCATTGGCCAAGAAAATGCTAGAGCAACAGCAACAGCAAAATGATCAGAATAAGGATAAAGACCAAAACAAAGATCAGAAGGAAGATAATAAAGATAAGAAAGAGGGCGACGATAAAGAAGATAAAAAGGGAGATGATGGAGATAAGGAAAAAGAAAAGGGAGAAGATCAAAAGGATAAAGAAGGAGATAAAGGAGAGGATAAAAAAGATGAGGGAGATAAAGAAAAGGATGACAAGGGTGAGCCTAAAGATGAGAAGGATAAAGGAAAAGATCAAAAAGAACAGGAAGGCGAACCTAAAGATCAACAACAACAACAGGTTCAGGGTAAATTATCCCCAGAACAGGTTAAAAGCTTACTCGAAGCTATGAATAATCAAGAAAAGAAAGTTCAGGATAAGATTAACGCCAAAAAAGCTCAGGGATCAAAAGTTAAAACAGATAAAGACTGGTAATTTGATAAAAGACATGTTAGGTTTTAAGAATCTAATGGTCTAAATAGCATAAAAAATGAAACTAAAACTAATTTTTCTAACACTATTTCTGGCCACGATGCAGCTTGCATTGGCACAGGTGAGGTTTGAGGCTAAAGTAAGCAAGAAAAAGTTAGGTGTAAATGAAAGATTACGAGTGGATTTTGAAATGAATAAAGATGGAGACAATTTTACACCTCCTTCCTTTTCGGGGTTTACTGTTGTAGGTGGACCTAATCAATCTATTAGTAATTCTTGGGTTAATGGAAAACGATCATACGCCAAAACATTTAGTTATTTTCTTGAACCTACTCGTAGAGGACAATTTACTATAAAGCAAGCAACTATAGAGATTGATGGGCAGACGTATAAAACATTACCCATTAGAGTTGAGGTTACAGGTGCAGTAGATAAACCAAAAGATGGTAATGATACTGATTTTGTGGCAAGTGAAAACCTTCATCTTATAGCAGAGGTTTCTAAATCAAACCCCTATTTAAATGAAGCAATTACAGTAGTGTATAAACTGTATGTTAGTCCGAGAATTAGTGTAAGTAACTGGAGAGAGCTAGACAGTCCAAAATATAGCGATTTTTGGAGTCAGGCGATCGATATGAAACAACTCAAAATTGAAAATGGAGAATATAAAGGAGAACCATATCGTTATGTAGTACTTCGTAAAACAGTACTATATCCACAAAAGACAGGTAAATTAAATATAGAACCTCTTACGTTAACCGTTTCTGTAGATGTTCCCACAAAAAGAAGAGATATTTTTGGCGGTAGACTGTATACGACAGTTAATAAGACTGTTGCTGCAGGTAATAGAGTGATAGAAGCAAAACCTTTACCAATACAAGGAAAACCAGATGATTTTTCGGGCGCAGTAGGAGATTTTGATTTTAAAGTAACCGCTAATAAAACAGAGTTGGATGCTACAGAATCCTTAGATGCCAAGGTTTTGGTTACAGGTAATGGTAATTTAAAGCTATTTGATTTACCAAAGCTTAATGTTCCTAATGGTTTAGAACAATATGAACCGCAGCATAATGAAAGAGTGCGAACAAACCTAACAGGTATGGGGGGTAGCATATCTGATACCTACACCTTAGTACCACAATATAAAGGTAAATATCCTATACCATCTATTTCGTTTTCTTATTTTGATTTAAAAACAGAAACCTATAAAAGAATTACGTCAGACGAGATTGTAATTAATGTAAAAAATGGCCCTGATGGGGGAGATACTGTAGTGACATCAGAATCGGGAGGAACAAATAAGAAGCTAGTGACTCAAGCTGGAAATCAATTTAGATTCTTAAAACTAAATGCAGAACTTCAGGCTATTCAAAAAGAACACTTTTTTAAGTCTACCGCATATTGGTTATCATTAACTGCACCATTATTAGCAATTCCTCTATTCCTTTTCTTTGGTAAAAAAAGGCAAGAACGGCTAAGTGATATAAGCGGGAACAGAGTTCGTAAAGCAGATAAACTGGCTCGTAAATACCTTTCTGAAGCTAAAAAAAATCTAGGAAACCAAAAGGAATTCTATATTGCTATGGAACGAGCATTGCATAATTATTTAAAAGCAAAACTACATATCCAGACAAGCGATATGAGTAAAGAACGTATCCAAAGATTATTAAAGGAGCGTGATGTTGAAGATGCAATATCTATAGAATTTATTGCATTGCTAGAGAGTTGTGAATTTGCAAGGTATACTCCATCTTCTACCTCGGCAATGCAACAAGATTATGATAAAGCCTCTAGAGTAATTGCCTCAATAGATAAACAACTATAATGTATGAAAAGAATAGTTGAAACACTTATTTTTTTAAGTATAGCATTGGGTTTTTCTCAAAATCAAGAAGCATTTCAGAGAGGAAACTCATTATATAATCAAGAAAAGTATCAGGAAGCTATAGATGCATACAAATCGATTTTGGATGCAGGTCAGGAATCAGCTTCACTATACTATAATCTAGGTAATGCAAACTATAAATTAAGTAACATAGGTCCTAGTATTTTTTATTATGAAAAAGCGTTAGCATTATTGCCTAATGATGAAGATATCAAAAACAACCTGGCTTTTGCCCAGAAAGCAACAATAGATGCAATAGATGTAATCCCAGAAGGTTTTATTTCGAGAACATTTAAGAAATTTACGAATATGATGGATTTTGATAGTTGGGCATGGTTTTCGGTGATCTGTATTATTGTATTTGTTATCCTGTTTATTTTATATTATATAGCACATAGCTCTACAAAAAAGAGAATATTCTTTGTGGGGTCATGGGCGATATTAATTTTGGGATTATTTGGAGTATTCTTTGCTTTCTCACAATACAATTATATTAAGAACAACCAGTTTGCAATCATTTTTGCTCAGGAAACAACCATAAAAAGTGAACCAAACCTTAGAAGCGAAGAAGTTTTCGAACTTCATGAAGGAACCAAAGTACAGGTGACAGAAACCGTAAATGATTGGAAAAAAATTAAACTTGCTGACGGCAAAATTGGTTGGATTCCTAAAACAGATTTAAGAGAGTTATAATTGATCAATAAAATTTGCAATACATTAACAACATTTGAAAGCAATACTGTTATTTTTGCTTTCTAAAATTACCCTATAGTGATTATCAAACTTCAAATAGCAAAATTTCTAATTCTTTTTGGCTTTATTATAAGTATAGCCAATTATGGGATAGAGCTATTTGACATGTATAATAAAGAAAACACTTCAATGATTTTGGGTTTAGATGACTCTGAAGAAAAATCTGAATCCAAAGAAAATGATAACTCAGAAAAAGAGGATAAAAAAGAAAAAGATAAGATTTACCAAGAAAATCCGGTAAACCAAGCTGGATTGGCTGAGTTATACATTAGTTTGTACTCTTATTTTTACGCGCATAATACTTCGGTTTATCTAGAACAGAAAACCCCTCCTCCAGAAGTTTCATAAAGTATATTATCGACGCCAATTTTGAATACTGATGCTTTACATGAGTAAAGGGTCTGTACATTCTTTTGGTAATTTTTTTATTACACTAACACTTATGTTAAATACAAATTGAATTATTATTGCTATGAGTTTTTTTAAAACATTAAAAAATGATTTACCGGCAAGTGTTGTCGTATTTTTTGTGGCACTACCGTTATGTTTAGGTATTGCCTTAGCCAGTGGTGCTCCCTTGTTCTCTGGATTGATTGCAGGAATCATTGGAGGTATTGTGGTAGGAGTCCTAAGTGGTTCTCAAATTGGAGTGAGTGGACCAGCTGCTGGACTGGCCGCTATTGTATTAACCTCGATTGGATCGTTAGGAGGTTTCGAAAACTTTCTGGTTGCCGTTGTTCTGGGTGGAGCTATTCAAATAGTACTGGGATTATTAAAAGCAGGAATAATAGGATATTATTTTCCTTCTTCTGTAATTAAAGGAATGCTCACCGGTATAGGAATTATCATTATCCTGAAACAAATCCCATATTTCTTTGGATATATTCCGGGAAAAGGAGAAGGTGCTTTTGAGCAGATTTTTAATTCTTTTATAGATTTAAGTATAGGAAGTACCCTTATTGCCTTAATAGGTTTGGGAATACTAATTCTCTGGAGTAATGTACTTACTAAAAAAGCAAAAATATTCCAATTAATACAAGGGCCTTTAGTAGCCGTTGTTGTAGGAATTGTATTTTATAAAATACTTGGCCCATCAGGAACTTTAGGGATTAACCCTAAAAGCTTGGTAAACGTACCAATCCCATCAGATATATCTAGTTTCTTCGGGCAATTTAGTTTTCCTAATTTCGAAGTGATCACGCAGGGAGATGTGTGGTTAATTGCTTTTACTATTGCTCTGGTAGCAAGCTTAGAAACGTTACTTTGTGTAGAAGCTACAGATAAAATTGATCCAGAAAAAAGAGTTACTCCAACAAATCGAGAGTTATTGGCACAAGGAACAGGAAATATCATTTCGGGACTTATAGGTGGGTTACCTATTACTCAGGTAATTGTTCGTAGTTCTGCAAATATCCAATCTGGAGGTAAGTCAAAACTTTCTGCAATTGTTCATGGGTTCTTTCTATTAATTTCGGTAATTGCTATTCCAAAATTACTTAATTTCATTCCTCTTTCTGTATTGGCAGCTATATTATTAATTGTAGGATATAAGCTGGCTAAACCTGCCACTTTTGCCACTATGTGGAAATCTGGTTGGAAACAATTCGTACCTTTTATAGTTACTGTTTTAGGTATAGTTTTTATCGATTTGTTGTGGGGAATCGGACTAGGATTGATGGTAGGAGTTGTGGTAATTTTATTTAAGAGCTATCAAAACTCACATTTCTTACATATAGAAGATGAAAGCGATGGAAAACGTAAGGTAAAAATGACTCTTGCAGAAGAGGTAACATTTTTCAATAAAGGAGCCATCTTAAAAGAACTTGATAGTTTGCCAGAAGATACTTATCTTACCTTGGATGTTAGAAAAACACGTTTTCTGGATTACGATATTGTAGAAATTCTTGAGGATTTTTCTGAAAAAGCAAGAAACAGAAATATTGATATTAATCTGATTTCAGAAAGAGGTATTGTCGAAAATCCAGAGAGTTACATTAAGTTTTTTAAGCTTAGATCTAAAACTGCATAAATTTTTAAACAAAGAAATGAGCCACCAATAGATACGTTAAATTAGCTGAAATATTAGATGGTAAATTTCATCACACAATTATAAATAATAAAAATATAATAAATGAAAGCACATACTAAAGAAACACAGGCCGCAGTTACTCCGCAAACTGCACTACAGATGCTTAAAGAAGGAAATCAGAGATTTCAGGATAAACGTATGGCAGATAGAAACCTTTTAGATCAGGTAAGTGATACTAAAGGAGGACAATATCCTTTTGCTACGATCCTTAGTTGTATAGATTCAAGAGTTTCTTCAGAATTAATTTTTGATCAGGGGATTGGAGATATTTTCAGTGCTCGTGTAGCTGGTAATTTTGTTAATGAAGATATTCTGGGTAGTATGGAGTTTGCCTGTAAGCTTGCAGGAACAAAACTAGTTGTGGTATTAGGACATACCGCATGTGGAGCCGTAAAAGGAGCATGTGATGATGCTAAACTAGGAAATCTTACTGCTTTATTAAGTAAAATTAAGCCTGCAGTTGCCGCGGTTGCAGAACCAGCCGCTCCTGCTGAAAGAACTTCTAAAAATATTGATTTTGTTAATGAAGTAGCTATGAAAAATGTAGAGATGACCATTGATAATATAAGAAACCAAAGTGAAGTGCTTCGTGAGATGGAAGCGAATGATGAAATTAAGATTATTGGTGGAATGTATGATATTAGTGACGGAGGTGTCAAGTTTTTTGAAGGATAGGACTCCTAAAATTTTATTAAAAAAATACCGATGCCTCTAAGTGTCGGTATTTTTTTAGTATTTTTTAGAAAGTTTTAACAAAAACCAGAATATATCGATGAAAGGATTTTTCAGTAATTTAAAAGGAGATACCTTTGGTGGATTAACCGCAGGTATCGTTGCATTGCCGTTGGCTTTGGCGTTTGGAGTGTCATCGGGATTAGGGCCAACAGCTGGACTGTATGGTGCTATTTTTATTAGTTTTTTTGCAGCTTTTTTTGGTGGTACAAATACGCAAATTTCAGGTCCGACTGCTCCTATGACTGCTGTAAGTATGGTGGTTATTGCAGGAATTATTGCTGCCAATGATGGTAGTGTTGAAAAAGCCCTTCCGGCAATCTTAACAGTTTTCTTGTTGAGTGGATTGATGCAAATAGGATTAGGAGCTATTGGTTTAGGAAAATATATTAGATATATTCCTTATCCTGTAGTTTCTGGATTTATGACAGCAATTGGTGTCATCATTTTGCTCACGCAAATATTACCTTCATTTGGTTATTACCCAAAAGAAGATGCAGAGTTTGTAGCTCAATTCAAACCAGAAGCAGAAGAAGTAATCCTCGAAAATATTCTTAAAGAAGAAGCTGCAGAAGATATTTTGGTACTCGAAGATTTTAAAGAAACCATCTCAAGAGCAGAAAAAATTACACAGGATGATATCCTACAAGAATCTCAAACGCTGGCAGCAAAAGAAGCTTCAGGAGCTTTAGGAGCTATTAAAGTCCTTCCAAGAGTTATGAGAAACATCAATTGGTTAGAGTTATTGCTGGCTATTGGTACTATTATCATTATCTACGGCTTTAAACGTATTACCAGGGCAGTACCAAGTACTCTGGTTTCATTGATAGTGATGTCTGGTATTGCTTATGGTTTTGGGTTAGACTATAGACCAATAGAAGAAATTCCAAGCGGATTACCTATTCCTAAATGGGAGATATTTACTGGATTTAGTCTTGCTAGTATTACTCCATATATTTTTACAGCACTTACATTGGCGTTATTAGGAGCGATAGATTCGTTATTGACCAGTGTAGTGGCAGATAATATGACCAAAACCAAACATAAACCTAATAAAGAATTAGTAGGACAGGGAATAGGAAACAGTATCGCAGCATTGTTTGGAGGTATTCCTGGTGCTGGTGCTACTATCAGAACAGTGGTAAATATTAATTCTGGTGGTAAAACTAAATTGTCAGGAATGATTGCAGGGTTAGTGTTGTTTATTGTTATGATGGGACTTGCTCCGGTAGCTTCAAAAATACCTGCTGCAGTACTTGCAGGAATATTGATTACTGTAGGGATTGGTGTAATGGATTATAAAGGGTTAAAAGCAATACCAAGTTTACCAAGAGATATCAAGGTAGGGCCTGTTAAGTTAAGTTCTGAAGTATTGGTTATGTTAATCGTGTTGGTATTGTCTACCTTCTGGAACCTGGTTTACGCTGTTGGAATCGGATTAGTGATCGCATCACTTATGTTTATGAAAAAAATCGGGGATCTTACCGCAGAGCGTTCTGATGTGAAATCACTTAAAGAAGAAGCATGGAAAGATGAAAAAGGTTTCCCTACTAAACTAAAAGAAGAAGTATTTATCAAACATCTTAAAGGCCCATTATTCTTTGGTTCTACGAGTGATTTTCAGCAATTGGCCGCTCAGATCCCAGACACCTCTTCTGTGGTGATTATGCGTTTAGATCGTATGCAATATATGGATCAATCTGGTCTATATGCAATGGAAGAAATGATTATGGATTTACAGCAAAAGGACATCAAAGTTCTTTTTGTAGGATTACTAAATCAACCAAGATATATGATGGAACGAATTGATATCATTCCAGATTTGGTTCCTTCAACCTGCATATTTGAAGATTTTGATTCCTGTATCGCCTATTTAGGAAATATCGTAGAAGATACAGTGTCGAGTATTTCATTTGATGAAGATTAAAAACTATTAAGACATAAAACAAGAAGATCAAGCTTTTCTGGATCTTCTTGTTTTATTAAATCTCTTGTTCTTTCTTGTCAACATTTTTCAGGATATCAGGCAATATCATTGGTGCCAACTTCCGAACAGGAGTGTATAATACAGAAGAATTAAGCGTTTCTTCTTTGATGATTGTAATATTTCTATTTAAGGCATCTATAAAAATAATAATAACACTGGCGATAAATGCCATTTTCAGCACTCCAAAAGCACCGCCCAAGAGTTTATTTAAAATGCCAAGCGCTGCATAATCTGCTATTTTGGTAAGAATCTTACCAGCCAAAGAAACAAGAATAACCACTACAATAAAAGTTATTGCAAAAGCTATTAATTTCATAGCTCCTTCTTGCCAATTTACATATTGTTGAAGATATCCCCCAACAATATGCGAGAAGTGAACAGCAATATAGATACCTACTATAAGAGCAACAAGAGAAGCTAACGAGGAAAACAATCCTTTACTAAATCCTTTTATTAACCCCCATAACAAAAGAATTCCTAAAATAATATCGATGTAATTCATTAATAAATGATTATTGAATCTCAAATATAATTCTTTCTGTGTATAAGTACACATTCAATTTTGCTTTGTGAGATATACTCTTACTAGAATTTGTTTTGATAAATGATATTCCTAAAAAGATGATATTTTAAATTTTTTATATATTTAGCATATTATATATATAATATATACTATGAGAAAAATAATAGATATTGATGAGCAAATAATCCCTAAACTTAAGATTATAGCAGCAATAGAGGGATCTAGCGTGAAAAAAATTATGGAAAAGGCCATCATCCAATATATAGAACAAAAACAAAAAGAACAGATGGATTCACTGTCTTTGGATCAAAAGGAGGACTTAGGGTTATTGCTTTTGATGCAACAGGCAAATGCACAGGTCACAGTAAGTGAAGAAGAATTATTTAATTCCTAGCAGACATGGTACTAAAAACCTCTTCACAATTTGCAAAAGATTTTAAAAGCGTTAAAGATGTTTCGTTACGGCATAAGGTGAAAGATGTTCTGGAATCATTAAAAACTGCCAAAAATGTAAATGATGTACCGCATTTCAAAACAATAAGTGGTAATGATAAGGCATACAAGATGGGCATAGGGTTTTACTATTTGGTAGGAATTATAACATCAGAACAGGAAATAACATTGATGCGATTATTACATCGGGATGAGGTTCTGCAAATCATTAAAAACACCTAAAAATAGATTCTTAAAACTACATTAGGAGTAATTCCTAAGGACTCTTGCTGCAATCTATCCAATTCTATTTCTCCGGTAGTCGCATTATCATCTACCCTATAGCTTATAGAGATAGGCACTTGTCTATTATATATATTTTGTATTGAAGCTCCTATTTGCCCTTTCCAATTACTAGTTTTGTTGAAATCAAATCGATAAATGGCAGAGATATCTAACCTATGATATTCTGGTAAACGCTTTGCATTCGCAGCTCCATATTCAATCTCGTCGTTTACAAGATCAGCATCGGTAAAAGGAGCTCCAGATCGCCATAACCAACCCAAAGAAAATTCCCAATCATTAATTTCATATGTATTAGAAATTCTAAAATTATGAGTGATGTCGTTATTCCCAGAGAAAGAGGTTTCCTGTATTTCAGGAAAAGTATATTTGATATCGTTAAAAGTATATCCTATCCAGGTTCGAAAATTTTCGAACTTCTTTTTTAATAATACATCGATTCCATAAATTATACTTTCTCCTGTAGATAAATCACTATTAATTGTATTAAATCCGTTGGTGACCGATGTTAGACCATCAATATTTTTATAATAACCGTCAACCTCAAAATTCCAACCTTTTTTAGAGAATAATAGCCCTGTAGAAAACTGAGTACTTTTTAATACAGGAACTTCTTGATTGGCATGTATCCATAAATTATTTTCCAGGCGAAGCTGGGTGTCTTCAAACTCGATTAATTGACTTATTGGTTGATATCTAAGTTCTCCCGTTGCTTTTATTCTTAAAAGATTAGTAATAGGATACTCAATATTTACTCTGGGCTCAATATACAATTGATCGATTATTGAATAATGGGATGTTCTTATTCCAAGATTGATAAAACTCTTGTTTTTTGGTAAAAACTTATAGCTTGCATATATAGTATTTGCATTGTTTTTTACGCTGCCTGACTCATTTATCGGTGTTTCAAATTCAGCTTCTCTTGTGATTGCATAAAACACTTCACTATTAGAAAATTGGTATCCCAGCATGAGTGAATTTTTGGGGTTAAGGTCATATGTGATATTAAAATCTAATCCAACATCTTTTACGGTATTCTTTCTAACCGATTGTCTTTCTATTTGTAATTCTTGCCTTTCGGTAAACAAGTAATCAGAATCATACTTAGAATAATATGCTTTTAAACTATGATGAAAATGCTCTAGTTTATCGCCTTCCCAGGAAAGACTAGCTCCTTTATTTTGAATTTCAAGATCATCGGTAATCAAATCTTCTTCATCGTTAATTTCGAAAGCAAGATCATTGTTGGTATAAATGGTACTCGCTAAAATTTTGTCATTTTCTGAAGCATCAATAATGAGTTTTGCACTGGCATCATAAAAGAAAAAGTTATTTTCGGCAATTGCTTCTTCGCGTTCTTCTTCATCGTCATCATCTTCACCTGTTGCAGGAGTTTGATTAGGATTCTCAACTATTTTTGTATTCTGAAATACTTTTTCAGAAAGTGCATTATAGGTTGGAGTTTCAAAAATATCGGTATAAGATCGTCTGGCAGAAAGTATCAAACCTACAGGTTTTGTCACAGGAACTTTCATAAAAATATCGGCATGAGTACCATTGACTCCTGCACCACCACTAAACTTTTTTGGTATCTTTTTATCACTAGAAATATCAATAACACCCGATACTCTATCGCCATATTTTGGATCTGCACCTCCTTTAAATATTTTGGCACTATTAACTACATTGGGGTTAAAAGCAGAAAACATTCCGAAGAAATGACCGGTGTTATACATTTTTATATCATCCCAAAGGACCAGGTTCTGATCTGGGGATCCACCTCGAATTTGTATTCCTGTTGCGGTTTCGTCGGGACTGTTTATTCCGGGAATAAGTTGGATACTTTGAAAAATATCAGGTTCGCTTTGACCGGGAAGAATACCAATTTCTTCATTCGAAATTCTAAATGAGCCGTCAATGTTTTTGTCAATTCCGGTAGTAATGTATTCTACAATAAGCACTTCTGCCAAAGAGGTGCTTTCGATGAAAAGTGGAATTCTGGGACAACTTGAAGCTTTAAAAGAAGAAGCCTTCATCACTTTGTCTTTATAACCAACATACTGTATGGTGATCGATTCGTTCTGATCGATAGTTCCTAATTGAAAAAAACCATCATCATTAGCAATTGTACCTGTTTTAGTACTTTCAATACTTATAGAGGCATAGGAGAGAGGTTCGTTGGTAGTTTCGTCGAAGAGATATCCACAAACTTCAACTTTATTGCTGGGAGAACTAACAACCACCTGTCTATCTGATATTTTTTTAAAATTAAGATGTGTTAGTGTTTTTAAAGTAATCAAAACCTCGTCCAACGGAGTATTGTTAATAGTCAATGTAATGATCTTGTTTTTTACGGTTTCATTACTGAATGAAAAAATGAGATCATACGATTCTGATAACTCGTTAAGTACCTGTTGTAAAGGTACCTCATTGTAGCTTTTGGTGATTTGTGCTTGTATAGAACATGTGCAAAAAAGTAAGAGTAGCAGAGTTTTTTTCATTGTATGGTTGGGTTTTAGAGAATTCTAAAACGTTAAGATTCTTAAATAATTAATGTGCGAATTGATTGATTTCTGAAACTAGGGTACCGATAGTAAAACAGTAGTCCCGTTAACTACATATTCTATCCCCATAGGAACTAATACTGATTCTAGGGCAATACTTAGATCATTATAATTAAACCCACCTGTAAACAACTGATTCTGATTAATTTTATCACGTCTAAAAGTTATATCATATTGCCTCTCTAATTCATCCAATACATGTATTAATGGAACACTATTAAAAATGCTCTCTCCTTTTTTCCACAAAGGCTCCTGATCTGTTATGGTTTCGTCTATAAGTTTTTTGTCTTTTAACGAAACACCATTCCCTTTTTGTAATATCTTTTGTTGGTTATCTTGTGTCGATACCCGAACTTTTCCTTCATAGCAAGCTACACTAAATTCGGTAGCTCTACTCTTTACATTAAATTGAGTTCCTAAAACTTCGATTTTTCCTAATTTGGTGGCTACCGTAAAATTAGAACCAGAAATTACTTTAAAATATGCTTCTCCTTCTAAAGTGATTTTTCGATTTTGTGACCAGAAAAAGCGTCTATGAGTAAGCGTTGATGCAGCGTTAAGATCGACAGAGCTTCCATCGGGTAAAACAACAGCCAATTGTTGTCCGGGATCTGCTGTATAACTCACCGTATTAAAGAAAAGTCCAATAATTAATACTATAGAGGCTGCTGCTGTAAAAGTATATACGATTGGCTTTAGGTTAATTACCTTTGCTTTTTTGGGCCGATAAATTTTGCCTAAAGTTGTGGCTAATGATGGTTGTAGATCAAAAGAGGGGGCTTTAAAATACGTTAGTCCCTCTACGATTTTTTTATAATCATCGTATTCAGGAAGCTTTTTTAACTCTTCTAATTCTTCGGGGCTAAGATCGTTATTTAACCACTTTGCCAGATATGTATTTTCCTTTTCGTCGAGCATAATTTCTACCTTGTATCAGGAGAATAACAGCTAAGGTGTAAAATACCCTACCGTCTTTTATATATTTTTAACCAATTTTCTTAATTGCTTTAATGCATTATGCATTCTTTTTTCTACTGCTTTTACCGAAATGTCTAGCATTTCGGCAATTTCATTATATGTCTTTTTATCAATTCTATTGAGTAGAAAAACCTCTCTTTGGCCATCAGAAAGTTCGGAAATGGCATTCTGAAGCTTATCCATGAACTCCTTTTCTTCCATCACATAATCCGGAGACTCTATATTTTTGGTGCTACGAGGTATTTTTGCATATTCTAGTCTTACCTTCTTATGAGCAACTTGATTTAAAAATAAGTTATTAGCAACGGTACACAAAAAACCTTTAGTTCTCTCAAAGATTACCTTTTTACAGTTATCCCAAAGTTTTATAAATGCCTCTTGCATTACATCTTCTGCTTGTTCCTTATCCCCACATTTGTAGTAAATAAAATTTCTTATATCCTCAGCATGTGTCTCGAATAGCTTGGTGAATACGGGTTGTTCACAAACAGATTTTGAGGATTGGGTCATAAAAAAAAGAATTTTTTTCGATTTGAGGTAGGGTGAAACAGTTCCTACCTGTTATTAATCCAAAAATAGCTGATTATGAATTCGAAAACAAATCTTAAAATCGCATTAACTATAATTTCAATAATTGCCATAATCGCAATAGGATTTAAAATAAAACCAATTCTCAATAATTATGACAATTTTAATCCTGAAAAAGTTTATAAAGTAAACTACAGGTTTTTTTTTAAATCAGGAGATAAAAACACTTCATTAAAAACATATATCCCCAGTAGCAACTCCAGACAAAGAGTTTCTAATGAAAATATCAAAAATGACAGTACTCTGTCTTTTGTTAAGAAAGAAGAAATTGGCGAAAATATAAGAGCAATTTGGAACACCAGTGAGAGAAATACATATCATTCTGTAGATTATGAATTTGTTTTCGAAGGAAAAGATAGAAGTTTTAGAATCCCAAAAGTCTTTAATGTTGCATCGGGCAAGTATAGAAAATATCTTAAACCTACAGAAAATATACAATCTGATAATGAAATTATCAATGAATTAGCGACTCAACTCGGACAAAACACTAAAAATGACAGAGAAGTAATCAAAAATGTTTTTGAGTATGTATATGCTATTCCTTCGGCACCAATCATTACACTCACAGATGCTGTAACTACAATCGAACAGAATAGCGCTTCTTGTAATGGAAAAAGCAGATTATTTGTAGCGCTAAGTAGAAATTTGGGATATCCAGCAAGAATAAAAGGTGGAATTATTGTAGAAAATACAGATAAAAGAACATCCCATGCCTGGGTAGAAGTATTGATTAATGAAACATGGGTTCCTTTTGATGCATTAAATAATCATTTTGGGTTTTTACCTGCCAATTACTTAGAACTTTATCGAGGAGATAAATCTTTGATTACTCATACTGCGGGCATTCAGTTTGATTATACCTATAAGATGGAACAGGTACATCATATTTCTTTCTTAAAAATGAATTCTGAAGAAATTGGTAACCTACCAGGTTTTTCTCTTTGGCACCTGATCGATAAAAATGTAATACCAACGGGAGCTTTACATCTTTTATTATTACTGCCTATTGGGGGATTTTTGGTTGCTTTTTTAAGAAATATTGTTGGATTAAAAACTTTTGGAGTATTCCTACCAGTGTTGATAGCCTTTTCTTTATTGCATACAGGTTTTATCTCTGGAATTGCAATTTTTGTGGGACTTATTATGTTTATTGGATTAATATCATATCCTTTTGATAAACTAGGGTTATTATACACTCCAAAAGTGGTGATCTCACTTACTACAATGGTATCTGTGATCCTTTTGGCAACACATTTTGGGGTTAAGAATAACATAGAGTGGCTTACTAAATTAACATTCTTCCCTATTATTATCCTTACCATTTCGGCAGAACGCTTCTCACGCTCTACTCTTGAAGACGGATATATAAAAGCTATTGATAAATTGTTTCAAACATTAATAGCTACATCAATTTCTTATCTCATACTATCATGGTCATGGTTGCCATCTGTACTGGTTTTATTTCCTGAGGTAGCTCTTTTAATAATAGCATTGTCCACATCGTTAGGGAGATATATCGGGATACGATGGGTAGAATTATTTAGGTTCAAGCCTCTTTTGAAAGCAGAAAAATAAAAAACTGCCTTTTTTAGGTAGGGTATATAAACACTCACCTGTTTCTATAGCAAACAAATAAGATAATACTAAAAGACACAAATATGTTCTCAATAATTTTCAATAAAAAATCAACTGCAGCATCTGGCGTAATTGGTTTGAATGAAAGAAACATAAAGCTTATTTATCCCAATAACCCTAAAAGGCATTATCCCTTAGCCGATGATAAAGTACTTACCAAAGAAATATTGCATCAATACCATATCCCTTGCGCAGAAACCTATGCAGTAATCGAATATAATAGTGATATTAAAGAAGCATGGGAATCCTGCAAACATTATCCTTCTGTAGCAATAAAACCAGCAAATGGTTGTGGTGGTGGCGGAATTAAAATTCTTAAAAAGGACAAGAAAGATAATTGGATATGCAACGGTGAAATGATTACCGATCGAGAAGTATTTCAACATATGGCATCTATAATTATGGGATTTTTTTCGTTAGGTTCTCACGACAGGGTACTTATCGAAGAATGCATAGAGCCACATCCTTTTTTTCATGAGATATATCCACAGGGAGTACCTGACTTTAGAATCATAACACTTAATAAAATACCATTAATGGGAATGTTAAGAATGCCCACAGATAGGTCTGATGGTAAAGCCAATCTTCATCAAAATGGAGTAGGTATAGGTATCGACATGAAAGAAGGAAGATTATTAGAAGTATATGATGGCAAAGAATATAGCAATCATCACCCAGATAGTACATTTTTGGTTAATGGTACCCCCATACCATACTGGAAAGAAATTTTGGAAATATCTATAGCAACGGCTAAGGCATTTCCATTAAACTATCTGGGGATTGATATTGTGATCGATAAAAATAAAGGCCCGCAAATTATGGAAATCAATGTTCGACCTGGCCTTGGGATTCAGCTAGTAAATAAAACCGGATTAAAAGAAGTAATAAAAGAAGCTATTTAAATAACGCATTAAACAAAAGAAGAAAAATTGTAATGGAAAACAGAAATATAATACTTGCTGTACTCATCCTTTTTATATACGCTGTAGGCTTTTCGCAGAGTAAAAACACTTTCGATATCGAAACACAGGGAGGGTATGAATACAACTATTTTAAAAGCCCTAAAGAAGTAAGAGTGAATGATAGTGTACTTTCAAAAGAGGATTTGATATCAAGTAGCATCTATCAGGATATCTCAATCAATTATAAGTACCGCTATAAATGGAAAAAAAACAGAATAAGGTTGTCTTTAAATCCTTTTTCAAGACTATTCTATGAGAATTTTGATGATAGTTATTGGAGCTTGGATACAAAAGCAAAATATGATCACAGATTTACTAAAAAAACTATTTTTTTGACCGAAGTTAGATTTAGAAGAATGAATAGAGAAGGTTTGGGCGGAGATCAAGATGTATTGATTAATCCATTAGGATATACAAACTATGGTGCTACTGCAGGAATAAAACTCATGCCTTTTAATGTTAATGAGATGACATTAGAAGGGTTTTATAACTTCAAAAATTTTGATGCTTTTGGAGTAAGAGATCTACAATTTGATGAGTTTGGAGTTCAATTCTCCAGTGTGCAATCCTTTACTGTAAATCGATTAGAACACAAGCTAGGGTTGAATACATATTTCAAAAAAAGAAAGTATGATACTTTTAATGCTAGCGAAATAGATACAGACGGTGAAAGAGATTGGGACTACATAAAAGGAGGTTTGTTTTATGAATTACCGTTTAGCGAGAAATTTAAAATAAAGCCCAATTTTGTGTACTACACAAGGATCGATAACTCTACCGGGCGTTCTGGATTTAATCAGTTTGGTCCGGGAATCAATATGAGATATAAAAATAAAACAACCAAAGTACGAACCTCTATGTCTTTTATTACCAGAAAATACAAAGAAATTGAAGCCAGAAATACCGAAATGGCAATAGGAGAAAATTTGAAATATCAATATGCAAATTTTAATCTAAATGCTTCGCATAAAATAGGAAATGGGTTTTCATTAATCGCAACATTATATTCTAGGGTGAGAAGTACAAATTATACAGATATAGATGCCCGTTCTTTCAGAAATTATAGAAATCAATATGCAGGAATAGGTGTTCTATGGGAATTATAAGATATTCCCTTATTATTTATTGTTAGTTTTTTAGGTTAAGCGTTACTTTTGTAGCGCTTAACTTTTTAATAAAATCCAGCAGGTAAAATTATGATTGAGAGTATTCGAACTATTAATCTAATTCATCTTGCTTAAAAGTGATTTTTTTAAATATCTAAAGTACATTTGACAACAATAATTGAGTAAGGAGAATGGCAAGAGACGAAAAATTAAAAGAACGCTGGGAGATCCTGGTAAAAAAACTGTCGAATCAATTTGCAGATGGAGAAGATTTAGACCTCGACGGGATTATATATCTAATAGGAGTACAAGAATTGGGTCAATTACACCGTAAGTTTAAAAAAGACGAAAAATTAGATTTAATGCATATTGCCATATGTCGGCTCTTAGAGCCTTATGGATATTATGAATTTGACTATTATGATGATGACGGTTGGCCACATTATAAGATTAAAGAACAATTACCTAGTCTTAAAGCAGGTGAACAATCTGTTTTGATGAAAGAAGCTATTGTAAGTTATTTTTTGGTAAGTAGGTATATCGTATAATTACAGTATCGAGAATAAAACAAGATATCAACATCGCGATTTTGGGAAAATAAATTTCTCTCAAAGTAATATGCCAACAATTTACAATGGTAAAACAACAGGTATTGCTTTAAAATATGTGATAGAAGGAAAAGAACATTATGAAACGAATATAAATCGATTAAATGTATATAAGAATCAATTTATTATCCTGAGAGAAAGTATTGACTACCAAGTGTATTCTAAAAATATAAGTACCAAAGGTTTCTGTCTAGATATCAATCCAGAATTATTAGATATAGAGATATCAGATTTTTTGAAAAATGATTTATTATTTAATCAACCATTTTCAGGAATTTTATCTACCTCATTAGGCAAATCTTTATACGATTTTACTAACACCAGTACGAAGACTAAATTTGCTCAAAAACCTATAGAGATTATTACTAAGCTTAAAGACGATTTACTCTACTTTCAAAATGATCTGACCATAATCGGAAATGGTTTACAAAACATAACCAAAAGGATTTACACACAAAAACTTCTTGTTTCAAAACTTTTTGAAGCAAGAGAATATATTCATTTATATTATGCACATAAAATTTCGCTAAGTATCCTTGCCAGTATATCAGGCATCTCTAAATATCATTTTGCCAGAGTTTTTAAAATTTGTTTTAAAATGACTCCGTTACAAATGCAGGAACAGTTGCGAATGGAAAAAGCCAGAGAACTATTACATAGTGGTAAGATTTCTTTAACTTCGATAGCATATCAATTAGGATATACAGATTTAGCTTCGTTTTCTAAAAGATTTAAAAAATATTACAAAATACCGCCTTCACAATATGAAGTGATTTAAACTATTCTCAATTCTATATAAAATAGCAAGATTGCACAAACTATAGTGAGATTTCTATAGTATCATTGTATTAAAACAG
This sequence comes from Aquimarina sp. EL_43, assembly GCF_943422735.1. NCBI lineage: Bacteria > Pseudomonadati > Bacteroidota > Flavobacteriia > Flavobacteriales > Flavobacteriaceae > Aquimarina > Aquimarina sp. EL_43. Next base: position 1,889,987 of record NZ_CALSBR010000001.1, read on the forward strand.
ATTTTAAAAATCAAATTAATATGGTAAGTAGAGATATTAGAATTATAGTACAGATATTTATGTTCGTTCTATTTAGTTGCCAAAACAAAACCGAAAGCCAATCTATTGAATGGGAAACTATAACCAAAGAATTTATAAAGAACTATAAAAAACTAGATATTCAAGGATTAGAACTTTCTTTTGTAGAAAACCTTAAGAACATTAGGGACAAGAAATCTGTTCAAAACCAGGAAGAAGTATTTATCTCTTTAGAAAATGCATTACAAAAAATAGACAAAAATCAATTATCTGATCGTGATAAATTGGATTATGAAGTGCTGCTTTATGAATGTGAACTTAATCGGGAGAGAATTATTATCGAAAAAAAATGGTTAAATGCAATTAGAGATAGTATCCCAACCACTAAAATATTTGATGTGCCAAACGGAAAAGATTGGTATGCGTATTTTTTAAAAAAGTGGGTAGATAAAGAAGCAACACCAGACCAGATATATGCTTTGGGAGTAAAAGAAATAGAAAAAGTAACTTCAAAAATCAAAGAAATACAGATCAAATCCGGGATGGATAGTTTGGATTTTAACAGACATATTAAGGATTCTGTGTTTTTTTATTTCAATGTTGAAATGGTTCAAAAGCGTTTTTTACAAATCAGAGAAACTGTAGCTAACAAATTACCAGAAATATTTCCGTTTACAGATAGAATTCCAGAAGTAAAAATTAAACAAGGAACGAATAAAAATTTGTCTCAAGTTCCTGGGTTTTATACAAATGGTACCTTTTATTATAATTATTTCAATACACCTTTTAATAAGCGACAAGTAGGTTGGTTATACGTTCATGAAGGAATGCCAGGACATCATTATCAGGCAATGGTTGAAACGTTATTGCATCGTTCTGATATTCAAAAAATGTTTAGATATAGAGGAGTTGCAGAAGGATGGGCTGCATATGTAGAAGAAATAGGAAAGGAAATAGGAGCATATCAAAACATATATGATGAATTAGGAAAATGGGAATGGGATATTATTCGTTCTGTACGAGTAGCATTAGATGTGGGGCTTAATTATTATGGCTGGAGTGACCAAAAAGCTTTACAATTTTGGCAACAATATATCAAAGGACAAGATGATATTGCTTTTCGTGAAATAGCTAGAATGAAAAGATGGCCAGTACAAGTTATCACGTATAAATATGGATCCAATAAAATACTTCAATGGAAATCACAACTCGAAAAAAATCAAAACTTTAACCTTAAAGAATTTCACAAAAACATTTTAAAAAACGGAATGTTACCTTATTCAATTTTAGAATCACAACTAGGACTGTAATTAATTCATATTTATGAAAGCATTATCGTATGATGATTATGAAGTTCATTATATTTAGAGTGCTCATTTAATAATGATAAAATACAGATAGATTTATAGTATGGTAGTTAGAACCCTAGAAGAAGTTACATTTAAATCGATAATAGATTGCTTTCTAATTTCATTTAAAAACTACTTTGTAGAAATGCCTACAGATTTAGAGTATTATAAGGAAAGATGGAATAATGCCAAGGTTCGATTTGATCTATCCTATGGTATGTTTGATGATGAGAAACTTGTTGGATTTATTATAAATGGAATTGACAAACGAAACGGAGGCCTAATCGCATTTAACACTGGAACAGGAGTGATTCCTGAGTATCGAGGAAAAAAGATAGTACAATCTATCTATGAGTATGCTCTTAAAGATTTAAAACAAAATGGTGTTACTCGATGTTCTTTAGAGGTAATAAAAGAAAATACAATTGCGATTAAATCCTATGAAAATGTTGGTTTTGAGAAATGTAAAAATTATAAGTGCTTTAAAGGTAAAATACAAATTGAGAATGAGAAGGTTGTTGAGTTAAATGAAATTGATTTTAATCAATTTGATGCGATAAATTTACCCAATCAGGAATACTACTCTTGGGACAATCACAAAAACTCAATCAAAGATGGAAATTATAGATATTTTCAAGTTTTAAAAGATCAAATTCCCGAATCTTATTTTGTTATAAATCCAGTAAATGGATATGTAGCTCAATTTGATCTTTTGAATAAAAATGAATTAGGATGGCATCGTCTGTTTTTAGGGATTAAAAGTATCTGTGAGACTATAAAAATTAATAATATCGATACGAGACTTATCGAGAAAATAAACTATTTGAATTCGATACATGTCGAAAACATAATTGATCAGTACGAAATGGAATTAAGAATATAAATGTACTATTCTATTAACCTAAATTGCGTAAATTTGCCGTTCTATTAAGAAAATAGTGATGATTGATAAGATTAAAGAGTATATAGAAGAAGTTGATAGTTTTAAAGCTAAAACTAAAGAAGATGTTGAGGCATTTCGAATTAAGTTTTCGGGTAAAAAAGGATTGATTAACGAATTCTTTGCAGAGTTCAGAAATGTAGCTAATGACCAGAAAAAAGAATTTGGACAAGCTATTAATGCTCTTAAAGTAGCAGCAGAAGGAAAGGTAAAATCTTTAAAAGATGAATTAGAATCCAAAGACGAAGAAAAAGGACTTTATGGTGATCTTACAAGACCGGCAGAACCTATTGCTTTGGGATCCAGGCATCCTATTTCTTTGGTGAAAAATCAAATTATCGATATTTTCTCTCGTATAGGATTTAATGTAAGTGAAGGTCCAGAGATAGAAGATGACTGGCATAACTTTACAGCACTTAATTTACCAGAATATCACCCGGCACGAGATATGCAGGATACGTTTTTTATTCAAACAGACCCAGATATTTTGTTACGTACTCACACCTCGTCGGTTCAAGTACGATATATGGAGAATAATAAACCGCCAATTCGTACAATTTCTCCAGGAAGAGTATATCGTAATGAAGCTATTTCTGCACGATCACATTGCTTTTTTCACCAGGTAGAAGGATTGTATATTGATAAAGATGTGTCGTTTGCCGATTTAAAACAAACGCTTCAATACTTTACTACAGAGATGTTTGGTAAATCAAGAATTAGATTACGCCCATCGTATTTTCCGTTTACCGAACCTAGTGCAGAGGTAGATGTATACTGGGGATTAGAAACAGAGACCGATTATAAAATGACCAAAGGAACAGGTTGGTTAGAAATTATGGGCTGTGGAATGGTGGATCCTAATGTGCTTAAAAATTGTAATATAGACCCTCAGGAATATAGTGGTTTTGCATTTGGGATGGGAATCGATCGTATTGCTCTTTTATTATATGGCGTGTCTGATATTCGAATGCTTAGCGAAAATGATGTACGTTTCCTAGAACAATTTAAATCTTCACTATAGAGCACAACATGAAGAAAGATATTGAAATACCTATTGTAGAAGGTGTTTATATTGCAGTGGTCAAAGAATGGGATGAAGAATTTCTTGCTCAACATTGGAACTCCTATATTATTAATGATCGTGAGACCGCAATAGAAATGGTTCTAGTGGTAACCAAAGGATACGATGGGGATCGGAAAACTTCATTACTACGTCATGGTATAGGAACAATGGAAGCAAAATCTTCTGCCAAAATCGAAATGCTTCAGGAAGAATTACTGGGAATGAATAATGAATTTGTTGTCACTTTCTTTGCAGAAAGTAAAATGTATGATAAAAAGTATGTGTTTAGAAAACATACTATAAATGAAAACGCTTTTCAGAATTTGCCAGTAATGGATCAATTGGGAGTATTGGTAAAATAATGCCATTTATAACCACCTTCAATATATCAGGGATGTAAATTAGAATGATTTCCTACTGCAGGATAATCTTCTTTTTTGCACAGTAATAGTACCTTAATACCTCTAAAGGTTTCCTAGTATCTTAAAATTTATTAGTTACAGTAATTACATTGAACATTGATACTACTGTCTAGTTCTTCCCTAGATAGATATGTATTGTACTAGATCTATGCTGCCCAATTGTTAGCGATCGTTCTTTTTTAATATGGTTTCTTATAAATAACGATTTAATTTAAACTTCAGTTGTAAGTTATGATTAGTTAAGAAGACTAATACGTATCGATAAAATGCTATTATAATCGATAAAATACACATTTTAACGTTAATTATTTGTTAATAAGAAGTATTTTTCTGATTTTTGTAGCTGTAATTGGAAATACAACATATGAAGAGACTTTTACCGGCTTATGCTACGTTTTTGGTCTTGACACTTTTTGGAATATATTCTTGCGGAAAAGGTGATTCTAATGCTTCTAATATTATGATAGTTGGCATATGGCAATTGAAGCAAGAATTTAGTAATGAAGAAGAGAATGCGCCATTAGAAGAATTCCCGCTTTCCTCTTGTGAAAAAATGACAACTCTGGAAGTGTTAAAGAATGGTAGATTTATTGAGAAAAATTTTTATGATAATTTTGGAACAGGAGGAGAATGTATAAAGGATACTGAAGATACCCATGGAAGTTGGGAAAAAGAATCAGATGGTAATTTTTATTTTATGTATGATAAGAGCGAAATCTTATTATTTAATAAATCTTATGTGACTGTCAAAAATGGAGATCTGGTAGTTACCATTGAATATGATGACCCTGATTTAGGGTATGAAACTACTCTTAAATTTATTTATTCAAAAAAACATCAGGAAACTAGTTACTTACCAAAGTAAAAGAACCCGTATTTAATATACGGGCTCTTTGTAGGCTAAAATTTCGGATGAGATTCTCGGGCCGCATTGGTTTTTTGTAAAGTTTCTAATGCCCATAAATAATGTTGTTGTGTTTCCTGGGTGACACCATGCTTACTTTTGTGAAGCATAAGGCGTTCATAAAGTTTTTTCTCTGTCATACATATTGATTTTGGTTAAAAACTATATTGATATTAGTATCTTTTATACATCCATAGAAATGCACAGGCTTACGAACCTGAAAGCTCTGATGATGTTGTATCAGTGTTGTCAGGCTTAAGTGCTTCTAGCATAGCAATAAAATAGCTTTGTTCTTTTTTACAAAACTGATGCTCCTCTTGATAGGCTAACATATATTGATATAACTCTTCTTGGGTCATACATAATCATCTGATGTAACAAATGTAATAAAAAATTACCGATCGGTAATTGAATTTGTGTTTTATTAAGCTGAATTTTCCATTGTGGAAGAATATGACAAAAAAGAGCTACTTAATATATTAGCTAAACGTGTAAAAGAATTGAGGTCAAAAAAAGATGTGACCCAAGAAGACGCGCTTAATGATACCGGAATTCACTTCGGAAGAATTGAACAAGGTAAACGAGATATTTCTTTTTCTACTCTTTTTAAAATCTGTCAGTATTTTGAAATATCTCCGAAAGATTTCTTCACCAAAGACTTTGACTAAGTCTTTATGACCTAAATTTTCTTAAGCTTTATTATCAGATTTTATAGACGGAACCCGTATTTCTTTTTTTGAGTACTAATGCATACCCTTACATTATTACTCTATATGATTTAAATACAATCGTTCGACCCTTCTTATAAGAATTGTGTTCATAAGAAGAAAGCCTATGATCAATTTAGTCTACCTTATTTTATCTTCAACTAATTATTAAATGCAAAATCTTTATTAAACGATAACGTTTAATAAAGATTTTACTGTATATTTGTTTTTTAAACGAAACCGTCTAATAATGCCAAAAGTAATAGCACAAAGAAATGATTGGATAAAACTGGGATACAAACTCTTTTCTGAGGAAGGAATTTCTGGTATTGTCATTGAAAAGATGGCCAAAAAGTTAGAATGTAACAAGTCAAGCTTTTATTGGCATTTTAAATCCAAGAAGAAATTCATCAGTGAGCTTATAAGCTTTTGGATCACTTCAGAAACAGATCAAATTATACAGCAGGCCGAAAAAGCAAAATCTTCGGAAGAAAAAATTGAACAATTTTTGAAAATCACTTTTAAAAATGACCCTTATTTAGAATTCATTTTTTTCTTAAAACGCTATGCCATAAAGAATAAGGAAGTGCAAGCTATCATAGATGAAATTGATACTAGAAGATTAGAATTTACAACTCAGTTGTTTGAGGAAATCGGATATTCTAAGAAAGATGCTGCTATAAAAGCGAGTATTTTTTATAAATACTTAATTGGGTATCACGAAATGATAAAAAACAAAAAACAATCCAAAAATTACCTCATAGAAGTAAAAAAGGAATTAAAACACTTTATAACAATATGAAAACAAGACATGGGAAAATATTAGTATTCTTTGGGGTAATTCACTCACTATTAGGAATTTCGCCATGGGCGTTTTGGAAACAGTTTGCAGTATTTGCAGACAAGTTCTTTTTCAAAATAAGCGAAGGTCTTTTTGAATTTCCTTTACTCGATGGACAAATGAATTATGAAAATTTCGCGGCATTTTGGTTTTTCTATTTCGGGCTTTTACTTATTCCTATTGGGGTTCTGGTAAACCATGTAGAGAAAACGAATGGGCAAATTCCCAAAAACTTCATGTGGATATATCTTATAATCGTGAGTATTGGGGTGTACATGATTCCTTTTTCTGGCATGACTTTGTTAATGCTACCACATGCAATTTATATGCTTTACACTAGTAACAAAATTAATAATACATCAAATAAACTAAATAATGAAGAAAAATAAATACTGGATAATTGCAGGGATAATTAACATTTTTACTGCAATCCTGCATCTAATCGGAGGTCAAATAGATTTAATTAATCCTTTGATGGAAAGCAGCATTGATCTACAAATAAAAACTGAACTACTAGGGGTTTGGCACGTGATTACTTGTGTCTTATTTGCTTCTTCAATACTCTATTTTAAATATGGCTTTAATACAGCAAAGAAAGCGAACATAGAATTAGTTTCTTTCATAAGCTATTTATACATCGCTTTTTCATTCGTTTTTATCTTTTCAAGTGTATATAAATCAGTATTAGCCTCTCAATGGGTTTTACTTCTCCCTATTGGTATATTAGGAATTATTGGAACTAAAAAATCAAAGACTAATGCTTAAAATCGGCGGATATATAAATATATTAATTGGCATAGGTCATTTAGTAGGACTCATTTGGCCAGAACAAATGTTTGAAAAAACTGGTGCATTAGAAGGAATGAAAACACTGGCGCAAATTCATTTTTCTCTTCCATACCTGTTAACGGTTTTTGTTGCACTAATCTTTTTAATTTTTGGGCTTTATGGGCTTTCGGCAGGCGAAAAAATTAAAAAGCTTCCTTTCTTAAAATTTGGAATCTATGCAATTGCTTCGATATATCTTTTTCGTGGGATTGCAGAACAATTGTATAATATAAGTCAACAGACTACTACAATATCCGAAACTATTCAATCTATCATAGCAGTAATTATTGGTCTACTATTTCTAATTGGTGGTTTAAAAAAATGGAAATTTAAAAATAGAATAAAATGAAGAACTGCATATTATACACAGAATTCGTATTTATTGCTTAGCACCTTTAGGTTTTAATGATTTTGCGTAGGTAAAACTATCATTAAGATAGGAAGAAAGTAATTCAAAATCTTCCATCAATTTTTTGGGAACTAATACATATCCTTTCATCACTGCACCATAGGATTTGAACACGGTAGTTTGATGTTCTTGCATAAATAGTATTCCTTGTTCTTTAGACAATCGAAGACCTATATCACCCGCTTTATTTAATTGTGAAAACATATGGCCATTAACAGATGTATATGGCATTGTTTTTCCTTTTCTTTCGAAATTTGGATTGGTAGCTATAAGCTTGTCATAAAATGCTAACCGTTCTGTCCACATATCGCTTCATTTTAAGAATTGCAAGATGTTATCTATGTATAAAAATACTAAAGAAAAACCTATTTAGGTGATAAGTTCAAAATTGTATTTTTCAAACTCATTCCCATTAATAATGATTGACAATTGATGTAATCCTGTATGAAATTTCCTGGTGGTAATTATTTTAAAAGGCTGCTTTCTGTTAATAATCGTTATGGATTTCTCGGGATATATTTTTTCACTTATTTTAAAAACTTTTTTAGACAAGCTTCCATTAGCTTTCTGGTAATAAAGCCCGTATTCTAATCGTAGCTTAGATGCAGAATTGCTGGTGTTATTAAGTTGAAACGTAAACTCTAACACATCTCCAATCTTAACTTTTGGTGTAAGAATCTGTAATTCATCAATTTTGATATGTTGAATATTACCAAAGCCAAACAATTTCATGATTTCTGTATTTCCTTGCTTCAAAAGGGTTCTACACCCGTGTTTTACTAACCAATCAGTTTCTGTTGAATTTTTGTACCATTCTTTTGCGAGGCCAATAACAATATCGGGGTTGTCCTTTGCAATATCGTTTAGATTATTGGCGACACTTCTTCGTACAGTTTCTGAGGTGTCATTTTTTAAATGTTCGAGAATAGGAAGGATAGATGTTGGATCGGTTTTTAAGAATGGAAGTGCCATAGCCCAGGGCAAACGAGGTCTGCAACCTTCAGATGATAATCTTCTTACCATAGGGTGTTTATGCTTTGACCATTTCTTCATTTGTAAGACTCCTGTTTTAGGGTGTCTTATGAGAAAAGGGCGAATAGCAAATTCACAACTTGTAAATTGGGTAATTTTTTCGATTGCAAGCATAGAAGTATCATAATGATCCATTCCATAACACTCTACAAAATCCGGCAGAAACATATACTCTAAACTATTCTCTTTAATTCCTTCTTTTTGAAGCTGTTTGATAACCTGTAATAGAACATCTATGTTTTTGGTATAATCATGCGATAAATGATATTGCAATGTGATAGTAATATGACGCATTCGTTGCTTCAGTTCTCTGTGTTGCCATTCGGAATCAAAAATTTGATTAAAAAAAGATGAAGTATCAAAATCCAGAACAACTTTTTGAAGAGCCGTTGTAAATTTTTCAAAAAACTCATGAGTGTAAATATGCTTCAATAATTCTGCCATTGTAAATAGTAAATTAATTTGAAACAAAATTAAAATAGGGTAGTGACAACTGTATGTCAGCTTTCGATATATCTTTTAATAGATTTCTTATTTTTTAGCAGTAACTTTTATTTTGTTCTTCTCAAGAATATCTTGTAAACCCATGCTCAAAACAATACTCCAACATTCTTTGCCATTAAATTTCCCTTTTCCTTTATATACTCCGGAATTTGAAAAAACAATAATAATCTCACCATTAGTATAGCTACGAACATAAACGTCGTGTATACCATCTTCTAAACCTCCATGTCTGATTTGTGTTAATTCACCATTTTTATACTCAACACGCCATCCATAAGCATAAGAAACACCATTTATGATATTCCCTTTTAGATTTTTATATGGTTTGAATAGTTGTTGTATACTTTTTGGACTCAGAAAATCACTATATTTAATGGTATTTATCCATTTATACAAATCTTGCGATGTACTAAAAATCCCGGTCCCTCCTTTGTAGCCGTAATTCGCAATACTAACACCTTTGTGATAAACTTTTCTGGATAATGATTTTACTGTTTTTAGATTATTAAATGAGGCTATACTCGAGGTATTATTACCTTCATATCCCCAAAAACCAGTATGATTTAGATTTGATGGAGCTAGTAGATTTTGTGATATGTAGTTTTCATAAGTCTCTCCCGAAACAAGTTCAATTATAATAGCTAAAAGATTGTATCCTTCTGCAGAGTAGCTATATTTTTCACCAACGTTATAATCTAAATGAGAAGATAAAATCACATTGATTGCTTCTTGCCTGTTTTTAATACCATCTGTGACATAATTATTCGCGAGACCAGAAGTATGAGTGAGAAGATGATGAATAGTGATTCCTTTTTTATCCAAAGGAACTTCATCGATAAATTTGGCTATTGGATCATTAACTAATAGTTTACCTTGTTCCTGAAGTTTAAGAATGGCTGTTGCTGTAAATTGTTTGGTTACCGAAGCAATATAAAAGACAGAGTTAGTTGTTAGATTCGAATCGCCTATAGATTTGTTTAAGATGATTTCATTATTCTTGGCAACTAATACCGTTCCTTTAAACCCTTTGTTTTCCTGCTCCTTTACATAAGATTCAATTTTGTCTATTAGTAAAGGATGTTCATAAATAGATGAATCTGCTTTAGATTGAGAATAACTCGAAAAAAAAAATAACCCAAATAAACAAGTGATGATTGATAAACCTTTTATTATCATAATGTATTTGATTATAAGTTGTTTTGCTTAACATTATAAGATATCTATAACATTAATTAAGAAATGATCATACAAATAAAAGGTAGGACTATTTAAAAAAATAGAACAGAATTTGCCTTAAGCTAGACTTTGACGTATTCTTTTGGTAGATAACCAGAAATAGATTTAAAAACCCGAGTAAAATGGCTTTGGTCAGAAAAACCACATATATATGCTATTTCGGTAAGAGAGTATTGTTTTGATTTTAACAAATCAAGTGATCGATCTATTTTTAATTTACGTGAATATTCACCCAATGTACATTGGAAATAGGTTCTAAAATTCTTAGAGATGGTTGTAGGATGCACATTAACTTTGTTGGCAATTTCTTTTAGAGAAATATTCTCATCCCATCGGTCATTTAAAAGATCTCTAACAGATAACATCCATTTTGGAAATAATATTTCATCCTTAGAATTGAGAGAGTTTTCTATGAAAGCGACAAATAACATCTCTATAGCGTTATAAGATTGTAAGTCATTAATTTCTACTTCATTCATTAATTTTATAAAAGTGAAACGGGCATAATAATTTTTTGCCACAGCCAACTCAATTGATTCTTCAGTAAAACCATATTTTTTTAAAAAAGTATCATCTATTTCCAAATTGATATGTTTAGAAGGAAAAGTAGTGTAGATATTTCTATGTAATTCATACGAATTATAGTAGTTTATAGATCCACTGGTTCTTTCTATCTCTTTACCTTTGCGGTATTCTGTATTTGTTCCATAAAGAACAAGACTGATAACTGGTTTTTCATGAGAATGCCAAACACCGGTTTCAATAGGATTTTGATAATTACTGGTGCCGATTAAAAAATCATTAAAATCATATGTTTTATAAATCGGCGCCAAAGAATGACCTCTTTTCAGAATCATAGCGGTTTAATTTTCTTTATTTAGATTGACTAATGTATAGAATTACTTTGTAGCTAAAAAAACAAAATATCTGTTTTTTTTGTTTGATATGTACTTCAGTAATGAAAAATCGTTTCCATATAGTACAAATACGTTAGTAACCTTTTATAGCTACAAAGTAATATTCTGTTACTACTATGATTTTGTTTAAATACTTTCTTCTGGGTTATTACCATTAACTGTAAGTTGCCTTTGTTTAAGTAGCTCTACAGCCCACTTATAATGTTGTAACATTTCCTGGGTTACACCATATTTTTTTTTGTAACGCATTAACCTCTCGTATAATTTTTTCTCTGTCATGACTATTGATTTTTAATTTATATTTTCATATTTCTTATTCTTTTGAATTGTTATCTGGTTTTAAGGTTTTTAATATTTTAATAAAATTGCTTTGGTCTTTTTCACTAAACAGATGTTCTTTTTGATATGCTAACATATAGTGATATAATTCTTCTTTAGGATTGCTGTCTGGTTTTAAAGTTTTTAATAATGCAATAAAATTGCTTTGGTCTTTTTCACTAAATAGATGTTCTTTTTGGTACGCCAACATATAGTGATACAACTCTTCTTTGGTCATAACTTGAGATATCTTTTTATTTTATAATATGCAATATAATGCATATTTATAACAGATAATCAAGTGTTTAATAAAATAGGGGTGCCTGCTGTATTTTTGCTAACAGGAAATTAGTCATTTTTGAGGATGGCTAAAGATGATAAATTCAAAGAAGCATTAGGCAATCGACTGCGAAGTTTACGGCTAGACGCTGGGTTGACATTGGTAGAATTAGCCGAAAAATCCGGAGTAAGTTACCGAACTATTATTGATATCGAAAAAGCAGATACCAGACCTTCTGTTGAAGTAATCAGGTTGCTCTGTAATACACTAGAGTATCCTCTCTCTGACTTTTTTAAATTCAAATACTAACAATTGGATATACGAATAGTTATATCTCTGTTTGTAGTACTAAAAATTGTTAATAACCTAACCTATAGACATATTCTTTATTCTAGGTATAGGTATTGATCCCGCTTAAGAAACTGTTTAAAAAGTGTGTTTTCTGAAAACTACCAATTTTCGATGTATATAATTTCTAAACATGTTCTTAAGAATTTTCCCTGATCTTAAATTACGACGAAAACTCTTACACTTCTTACGGGAACCCGTATGAGATGTATTAATTTTTTTTATATGAACTATACATTTTAACTATTATTTATTTAAAATAATGACTAAAGCTAGTTGTAACCCCTTCAAAAATAGGGGGTAAATCCCCCTTTGTTTCAATGTTACATATTTTTTAGGATTGGTTACATCTATGATACTATCCAGATATAATGCTTTATAACTTTATGGTATTCGATCAATTGATTATAAAACGTTCGGCCAAACAAAGAAATAACTCTTATTAAAACCGTATTAATCATGAAAAAAGTAACATTAAATATTATGGCTGTATTGCTTATTACCCTATGGGCTTGCGAGCAAGAAAACAGTATAGAAGAACAAACTGTAATTGATCAAGATATTCAGATCAATGCAAAGGGTTGGGGAGAGATTTGTATAACTCATTTTCAATTTAATGCTAAAGAAGTTATAAATTCTTTCACCGGTGAGAAAAGTTGCGAATTTGATCCCGATAGCACATGTGTAGAATGGAAATGTGAAACAAACCCTGGACTCGCAATTACTCCTCCACTAGACATTTTGAATCCTTGTAAAATAATACCTTGTGGTTGGGATTATAATGATCCTTGGATTCTAGTCTATAAGATTGATCCCAGAGTATTTGATTCTATTAAAGATGCATTTAAATTGGATATCAAATCCAATATGGAAGCCATGCCGTTTGCCATGAACGAAAGTATCCTTGGATTGCAGTTTTATGGTGAAAATGATTTGATGTCAATAAAATATAGTGATCCAGAGCCAGAAACCAATATATTTTATCTTAAAAACAATTTGACTTTGGACACATCTTATGCTAAAAAGCTAGGACTTAAGGGTAATTTGATAAAAGAAGGAAAATACCCTGTTATTTTTAATAAAAAGAATAAGACATATAATGTAATCCTAAAGGTAAAATGATCAACTTATTTTAACAGATCATATAATCTCCATTATATGATTGTCAAGTCAGGTTTGTCGAAGTTAGTACTCCCAACGCTTCTTTGATGGGCCTGAATTGATTTTTTATCATATGAAATAATAAGGTAAAAGTGATTATCTTTTTTTGAAATATGCCTTTCTAATGAGTAAACCGTAGATTAACAATGGAATTAATAAACAAATCACAACAGAAGAAGTCTTGTAATTACTACCGATATTATTGAAAAGATTTAAAAAATCAACAGAACTATTAAATGACCAATTGGCAAAATTCTCAAAATCAGGAATCGTTATTAGTATAATGAGAACAATTGCGAAAAATCCAATTTTGAAATAGTTTTTTTCTGTGATCTTATCTAATAAAAACATCCAGGTAAAAGGAATTAAGAAAAACCAAATAATGATATTGATCTCCTTGTAAGAAAAACCAGTAAGCTTTTCAAGAAATTTTAAAAAGTCATACGTAATTTCGAATAGAAATTCCATGATAACTTCTTACATCTAGTATCCAACCTTTTCTCTAACTCTTGCTAGTACAGTATCGGCAATAGCAGTAGCTTTTTGAGCTCCAATTGCAAGGGCTTCGTCTATTTCATTAAGATTATCCATATAATAGGCATAGCGCTCACGTTCAGAAGCAAATTTTTCAATCAATAATTCATAAAAAGCTTGCTTTGCATGTCCATATCCGTAGTTTCCTCCCTGATAATTCTTACGCATTTCTTCTTGTTGTTCTACAGTAGCGATAAGCTTATATAGAGCAAATAAATTACAGGTATCAGGATCTTTTGGTTCTTCTAGCGGAGTACTATCGGTCTCGATAGACATAATCTGTTTACGTAGTTTCTTATCTGGTAAAAACAGGTTAATGATATTTCCTTTTGATTTACTCATCTTGCTACCATCTGTTCCTGGCACATACATAGTTTCTTTTTGTACCTGGGCTTCGGGTATTACAAACATTTCACCCATTTGGTTGTGCATTCGCGAAGCTACATCACGAGTCATTTCAAGATGTTGTAGTTGATCTTTTCCTACAGGTATAATTTCTGCATCATAGAGTAGGATATCCGCAGCCATTAGCATAGGGTATGTAAACAATCCAGCATTTACATCCTCTAGACGATCCGCTTTATCCTTAAATGAATGTGCAAGTGTTAGTCGCTGATAAGGAAAAAAGCAGCTTAGATACCAAGATAATTCTGTCACCTGTGGGATATCACTCTGCCGATAAAAAACAGTTTTTTCTATATCCAGGCCACAAGCCAACCAGGCAGCAGCAGTAGAGTAGGTGTTCTCTCGTAATGTCTTGGCATCCTTGATTTGTGTAAGCGAGTGCATATTGGCAATAAATAAAAACGAATCGTTTTCTGGCTCATTGGCCATTTGGATTGCCGGAATGATAGCTCCTAAGAGGTTTCCTAAATGCGGAGTGCCTGTACTCTGTATTCCTGTTAGAATTCTGGACATGGTGATATATTATCTTTTATTACGGTTTTAAGTTTTAAACCCTGGTTAAGTACCTTATTAATTTCTAAAATTTAATGAAGTATTTAGTTTACAGATTTTAGTGTCATAAACGAGATTCTGCCTACTTATACTTCGAGTATATAACTATACTATTTTCGGCAAAGGTAATTTTTTTGTTCACATAGCTCAAACCAATTGTGTATTTTTGGGGAGATGCATATACTAAGAAACATACTTATCCTGCTATGGCGTATCTGGTTTTATATCGTTATGGGTATTCCTATACTTATTATGTTTCCTGTGTTATTAGTGCTTTCGTCGAGAGAAGAATGGTATTCGCAATTTTTTGTAGTTGCTAGGTTATGGGCAAAAATTGTGTTGTACGGATCAGGTTTTTTACCCAAAGTTGTCAAAGAAGCAGAACCAGATCGTAAAAAAAGTTACATGTTTGTTGCTAATCATACTTCGATGACCGACATTATGTTAATGCTATATGCTATAAAAAATCCTTTTGTATTTGTAGGGAAAAAAGAACTGGCAAAAATCCCGATCTTTGGATTTTTCTATAAACGCACCTGTATATTAGTAGATCGAAATAGCCAACGAAGCAGGAAAGAAGTATTTGATCGTGCACAGGCAAGGTTACATGATGGTACAAGTATTTGTATTTTTCCAGAAGGAGGGGTTCCCGATGATGAATCTGTGATTTTGGATGAATTTAAAGATGGAGCCTTCAGATTAGCAATAGATCACCAAATTCCTATAGTACCATTAGCGTTTCTAGATAATAAAAAGCGATTTTCATATACTTTTTTTAGCGGAAGCCCCGGAATTATGAGAGCTCGTGTTCTTAAAGAGGTTCCTACCCAAGGATTAACACAAGATCATAAAAAAGAGTTGAAAGAAAACACAAGAGATCTTATTTTAAAGACATTAGAAGTCGACCTTGAAAATAAAACCTCCTAGTCGAAGCTATCTAATTGTTTAGTAGCAATTATGGATAAAATCTACACCCTAAAGAAAGCATCGCCAAAACTATTAAGGATTATAAAAAGTTTTTGGCTTGTTGATTATCAGGAAGATATAGCTTTGAAGAAAGAAAAGATAATTCCTGACGGCTACCCTGAACTTATTTTTCATCTGGGGGATCCTTATAAAATAAATATAAACGGAGTATGGCAGCAACAAAGCCAATATTTAATTGCAGGCCAAATCAAAAATTGTTTTTTTCTTGAAAATACAGGAAAATCAAAAATGTTTGCGATCAAGTTTCAACCTTGGGCGCTCACTGAATTATTTGATATCAAAATGAAAACGCTAACAGATAAGGTAATTGAGATTCCTCAAAAACTTTTAGTAACACTACAACCGATTAAAGAAGTAGCTATGAGTTCTCTTTCTTTTGATGAAAAAATAAAACACATCGAAAATTGGTTCCTAAAGTTTATTTCTAGACAAAATATAAAACGGTTTAATGGTAGAAATGCTGTAGAACTGATTATTAAAAACAAAGGAAGACTTAGTCTAAAAGAGATTCAAAATAAAGTTGGGATTAGTGAAAGAAGTTTAGAACGTTATTTTGAGATGTATATAGGTTTATCTCCAAAGTTTTATATCAGGATTATCAGGTTTTCATATATTTTTCAATTGACTCAGAAAGGTTGTATAGATTGGGCAGAAGTAGCTTTCCTATCTGGGTTTTATGATCAATCTCATTTTATTAAAAATTTTAAAGAGTTTACAGGAGAAGAACCAAATAAATACAAGTTTTCTGAAAAAAATATGGCAAATTTATTTTTGAAAAAATAAAATGTCGGTTTTTTACAATCGTTATGAATTTTTAGAAACTACTTTTAAAAAATGGAAAACATAAAATTAAAAGTAATGAGGGTGGTAAAGCTAAGTGTCGTTTTGATGATATTGATCTTTCATAATGCTCATGGCCAAAAAGTTAATTTACATAAAGTTGATTTCTTAATAGGAACCTGGAAAATGGAAGGAAAAGAAAACTATGAAATTTGGAAAAAAACTGACAATCAATTAGTAGGAGAAGCATTTAAAATCTCAAACAAACAAAAACATATTTCTGAAAAATTAGAAATAAAACTGGTGGATGCTCATATAGTTTACATTGCAACTGTTTTGAATCAAAATGAAGGAAAAGGGATTTCTTTTACATTAAAACAACCAGAAGAGAACTTATTTTCTTTCGAGAATATGAAGCATGATTTTCCGAAAAAAATTAGATATAAAACCCTTAATAAAAATGAACTATTCGTATCAGTTTTAGGAAATGATGACAAGGGGTTTTCTTATAAATTAATTAGGCAGGTTGATTAATATTAAAGTAAGCAAAAAACGTTTTATGAGATAAATCCATTGAATTAAATGATGCATTATTAAAAAATAGAAAGCCGTTTCTCCCCAGAAACGGCTTTGTTCATCATTGCTTTTAAAGCAATAACTACCTAACCAACTAAAAAATCTTTATAGTTCTTAAAATTTGATACTTACTCCAGTGTATACCCCAAAATAGTATGGTTTAAAATTATTGGCATTATCATTAAAGGCATTAAACTGATATTTAAAAATAGGCTCAAGATTAATCTCAAATTGATCTGATATTTTATAATCGACACCCACCCCTATATTACCACTAAAACTTACATCGTTAAGATTGTTGGCCTCTCCTATAGGAGTTTCAAAATCACCAGCCTCTATAGAAATTTCGTTGTCCTGTAAGAATAATGTACTTATACCTCCAATCATATTTACTCCAATTTTTTTATCAACCAAAGCATATTTCATTTCAACAGGGACTTCTAGATAGGCAATACTTTGGTTAAGTAATCCTACATTTTGTTTTTGTTCTATCGCATTTCTATTAAGATCCGAAAATTCAGATCCGAGATCTGTGTTTCTTACGTTTCCGATGTCAGAAATCAAAATTGCTCCAGCGGTAGAATTATAGCTTACATTTTCTAGGTTTTGCCCAACTGCCGATGGAGAAAAACCAACACCTTCGGTATTATAACTAAGATCTACTTTGTTTACTCCAGAACGCACACTAAATCTTTTGTTTATGGCATAAGAAACATGCACACCATAACTCATATTTACTTGTCCGTTTTTATTATTATCTGCAAATTGAGCATCGATCGAAGATCCGCTTCCGATAGAACTATAATATACAGGCGCAACATTAGGCGCAACATTCCATTTTTTGGTAGATGTGGATTCTTCAGCTATTTCTTCTTCCTCGTCTTTATTTATAACATCAAAGATAGATTTCTTACCATTGTCATTTGTGTTCTCAACATCTTCTTCGGGAGTTTTGTTTTTTATATCATTATCAACGCTCTTTTCTGCCAAACTTTGAGTGTTTGTGTTACTTTTCTCATTAGGTGCTGTAAAAAGAGGATGTTCTTTTTCTGAAATAGACTTTTTATCCTGTTGATTAGCAATAGTAGTTTTTTCGATTGTGTTCTCTTGTGTAACAATAGGGTCTTCTTTTTGCTTAGAAGAGATTTGTGCTGTATTGTTATTATTTGTTGCAGGATGACTCACTATTGGATTCTTAGTGGCAGAATGGAAGGTAGGGTCCAATTCATCACCATTTTTGGGTTGAGAAGGTACTTGCTCCAGAGTTTTAGCAACCGCATTTTCTTTTGTAGCAGATGGCTCAAAATAATTATGTTGACCAGCATCATTGTCTTGATCAAGATTAGTATTTTCTGTTTTTTGATTAGCGGGATTGGTTTCTTTTTCTTCTGAAGTGACTATAACATCTTCTATAAGAGGTTTGACCTGCTTGTTAGGTGTCGTTTTTGTATGTTCAATTATGTTTTGAGTATCAGAATCGGTGATGGTATCATTTTGTTGTAGATCATTAGTATTAAACGGTAGGGAGCTTATGCCAAATATAAGTGCAATTAATGCTGCAACACCCGCAACTCTATACCAAAATGGTATCAGAAAAATTCTTTTTTTGTTTTTATTTTGGCGTGCCTTTATTTTTTCCCAAACTATTTCATCGGGAATGACTTCAAAATCCTTGAATTTTTCCTGAAATAAACGATCTATATTTTTTTTATCACTCATCTTCGTTCTTCAATTGGTCGAACATAAAGCTCTTGGTTGGTTTGTAATTTTTCTTTTAAAATATTTCTTGCTCTCGCCAGATTAGATTTAGAAGTTCCTACAGATATCTCTAACATCTCTGCAACTTCTTTGTGAGAATAACCGTCTAACACATAAAGATTAAATACTAATCGATATCGATCGGGTAGTTGCTGTATAATCTTTAAAAGATAATCCAGCGAGATCTCTTCTTCATCTACTTCAACTTCAACTTCTTCAATCTGTTCTTCATTAATGATATCAAAAACTTTTTGTTTTCGATATTTCTGTAATGCTGTATTAATAGTTACTCGTTTTATCCACCCTTCAAAAGAGCCTTGGTTTTTATATTGACCGATTTTATCAAAAATGGTTATAAAAGCATCTTGCAGGGTGTCTTCTGCACTCGAAGCATCACTAGAATATTTTAAGCAAATCGAAAACAATTTACTGCTGTATAATCTATACAATTGTTCTTGCGCCTGAGCATTTTTTTTCTTACATCTTTTTATGAGTTGGTCTAAACCCACTAACAACTATTTTTAGTTTACCCATTTTTATGCATTAGAAAATGGGTATAATTTATAATACAGGTACTTCTACAGTTAAAAATTGATTATCTCCATTTTCGTCTCTTCCTTGCCAGAATCTAAAGATGTAAGAATCTTCATTTCCTACCAAAAAATCAAAAGACACTTCGACTAGATCTGTTGTTTCTAAATCGTTACAATTACCTCTATTAACTACCAAATTAACTACAGATACCGTTCGTTCATTTCCTAGTCTGTCATAATCAAATCCTGCAAAAGAATGACAATCAGTTGGTCTGTAGTAAGATACAGTAATTGTGTATATTTCTTCTCGATTAAACTGATCGGGCAGTGAAACTTCCTGTACAGTAGCTAATTCATAAAAGAAACTTGTTCCATTGTCGTCATCAGAACATCCAGTTAAGATAACTACAAGAAAAAATGTTAAAACTATTTTTATCCTTCTCATTTTCTTGGGGTTTTGAGAGATCGTATAACCTATCCATTAGGTAGATGCTCTAATGTAGATAAGGTTGCTTTTAAGGTATAAAAAAATCCCGAAGCTTCGGGATTTTAGTATTTTTATTAAGAAAGTTTTATTCTTTTGCAATTTTTATGGCTTCCTTGATTTTTTGTTCAAGTTCTTCCATAAGCTCTGGATTATCATTAAGTAAAGATTTCACTGCATCTCGTCCTTGTCCTAATTTGGTGTCTTGATAGCTAAACCAGGAACCACTTTTCTTGATAATCTCGTAGTCTACACCAATATCAATAATTTCTCCATTTTTAGAAATACCCTCTCCATACATGATATCAAATTCTGCAGTTCTAAAAGGCGGTGCTACTTTGTTTTTTACTACTTTAACCCGTGTTTTGTTTCCTTGTACTTCACTATTACTATTTTTGATTTGTGTAGAACGACGAATATCTAAACGTACCGAAGCATAAAATTTTAGAGCGTTACCACCAGTCGTCGTTTCAGGATTTCCAAACATTACTCCGATTTTTTCACGAAGCTGATTAATAAAAATTACGGTACAATTGGTTTTGCTAATTGAACTGGTTAATTTTCGAAGTGCCTGAGACATTAATCGTGCATGAAGTCCCATTTTAGAATCTCCCATTTCACCTTCAATTTCACTTTTAGGAGTAAGTGCTGCCACAGAATCAATAACGATAATATCGATAGCTCCAGACCTGATCAGGTTATCAGCAATTTCTAAAGCCTGTTCCCCATGATCTGGTTGAGAAATAATTAAATTATCTATATCAACACCTAATTTTTCTGCATAAAAACGATCAA
The DNA here is from genome assembly GCF_943422735.1 of Aquimarina sp. EL_43. Taxonomy (NCBI): domain Bacteria; kingdom Pseudomonadati; phylum Bacteroidota; class Flavobacteriia; order Flavobacteriales; family Flavobacteriaceae; genus Aquimarina; species Aquimarina sp. EL_43. The sequence continues at coordinate 1,910,668 of NZ_CALSBR010000001.1, forward strand.
AAGCATGCTCTGCATCAATAAATGCTGCAATACCTCCAGCCTTTTGTGCCTGTGCAATGGCATGTAAAGTAAGTGTTGTTTTACCAGAAGATTCTGGTCCGTAGATTTCAACGACTCTTCCTCTAGGATACCCACCAACACCTAATGCAAGGTCTAAACCAAGAGAGCCTGTAGGGATTACGTCTACTTCTTGTACAGAACTGTCACTCATCTTCATTACAGTTCCTTTTCCGTAGGCTTTATCTAATTTATCAAGGGTAAGTTTTAATGCTTTTAATTTTGCGTCTTTCTCTGTACTCATTTGTTGTTCAAATATATCGGGATTTGACATTGGTAATAAACTTTTTGCTAAAGTACTATTTCTTTTTGTAGTTGGGATATGGATTCTAAAATCGTTATTAACAACAATTACCTGTATTTTATCTTAAGATTTGGAGTTTTTAAACCTGTACTAGACATCGATTACATTTTTTTTCAAGAGTATAGCGCAACCCTTTTGTTTTTATAGCATCTACATAAAAAGCAAACATGAACAAAAGCAGAAGGAAAGAGAGAGATGAAATTTCTTAAAAAGGTCGTAAGACATAATCTTGATGGCTGCACAATTACTAAAATCAGTAATTGTATAGTAGAAGGTGGCTAGCTTCGTTATTATATTTTTTAATCGTTAAATTATTTAATAACGAATTAGCCCAAAAAAAATGCCTTGGAATAAGTTTCAAGGCATTTTTTATATTCAGAAATTAGAATTTATTGATTTGCATTATCTGAATTATCTGTGTCTCTAGGTTTGCATAATGGAATTGCAGAATAATCGTCACAATTACCGCTTCCCGTAATATACCCACCACTAATGATTTGTTGTTGTCTTTTGTTAAGCACTTTTGCGCCCATTAGGTTTTTTAAGCTTTTCATTATAATTTCTTTTAAAGAATTTATGTTCCCTGAACATTTAATGACACTCAAGGTTTGTGTCAATCTTTCGCGAAAAGATGAATTACTTCAGATAAAAGTATAGGTTGCGAGTTCCATTTTTCAGGACTGAGATTTTTTTAACAAAAAAATAAGATTAGAGTTTAACCATTCATAAACTCAAATAAGCAGTTTTTGGATATTACTTTATGATTTGTATTTTTGCCAAAAAATTTCTTTTACCCCATATATATATTGTTTGGGGCTAACTTAAAACGTAAGTATAGCATGCAACTGTACAACAAATTAAGTGCAAAAGAAAGAGCAGCTCTTATCGATGAAGCCGGTACAGACCGACTTACGCTATCTTTCTACGCATATGCACATATTGGTAATCCACAAATTTTTAGAAATCATCTTTTTATTCATTGGAACGAACTCGAGGTTTTGGGTCGTATTTATGTGGCCAAAGAAGGTATAAATGGGCAATTATCTGTCCCGGCACCTAATTTTGAGGCTTTTAAAAAACACCTGGATAGTATTTCTTTTCTAGAAAATGTACGCCTCAATATCGCAAGAGAGCAAGACGCAAAATCCTTTTTGAAGCTAAAAGTAAAAGTTCGTAAAAAGATTGTAGCCGATGGATTAAATGATAACACATTTGATGTTACCAACAAAGGAGTACATGTTGATGCTTCTGCATTTAATGAACTTATCGAAGATCCTGATACGGTACTGGTCGATATGCGTAATCATTACGAAAGTGAAATAGGCCATTTTAAAGGAGCTGTTACACCAGATGTAGATACGTTTAGAGACTCTTTGGATATCATCGAAGAAGATCTTAAAGATCATAAAGAAGATAAAAAACTTGTAATGTATTGCACCGGAGGTATACGCTGTGAGAAAGCCAGTGCATATTATAAGCATAAAGGATTTAAAAATGTATTTCAATTAGAAGGAGGTATTATAGAATATGCAAGACAAGTCGAAGCTCAGGGTTTAGAAAATAAATTTTTGGGTAAAAACTTTGTATTTGATCATAGAAGAGCAGAGCGTATTTCTGAAGATGTAATAGCTAGTTGTCATCAATGTGGTGCCCCGTGTGATACCCATGTGAATTGCGAAAATGAAGCATGTCATCTATTGTTTATACAATGTGAAAATTGCGCGGCAGAGCTAGAAAACTGTTGTTCGAAAGAATGTATGGAAGTTAATAGACTATCATTTGAAGAACAAAAAGCACTGCGAAAAGGAAAAGGAAATAGTAATAAAATCTTTAAAAAAGGTCGTTCTGAAGCATTAAAATATAAAAAGTAACACCTAAAAAGGTGAAGATACTATAGCAGATAGTTTTTTTTATCCTCATTTCATAGTATCTTTAACGATTGATACGTTAGAAATGATATATTTCTAACTTTAGTAAGAACCATATTTGTTGCGATTATGATCGCAGACAAATTTCAATATAGATAAAAAATATGGGGTGTAACAGTTGTTCCTCCGCAAAAGACGGGCAACCCAAGGGTTGTAAGAATAATGGTACCTGTGGTACAGATGGTTGCAATAAATTAACAGTTTTCGATTGGTTATCCAATATGTCACTTCCTAGTGGATCTTCACCTTTTTCTTATGTTGAAATACGATTTAAGAATGGTAGAAAAAACTTCTTTAAAAATACAGAAAATCTTTCTTTAAGCATTGGGGATATTGTTGCAACAGAGTCCTCTCCTGGTCATGATGTAGGAATTGTTACTCTTACTGGAGAGTTAGTTCGTATCCAGATGAAAAAAAAGAAAGTAGAACTTGATAGTGAAGACATAAAAAAAGTATATCGAAAAGCATCTCAAAAAGATATTGATATATGGCAGAAAGCTCGCGACAGAGAAGAAGCTATGAAGGTTCGTGCTCGTGAAATCGCAATTAGATTAGAGCTGCAAATGAAAATTTCTGATATCGAATTTCAGGGAGATGGATCTAAAGCTACTTTTTATTACACAGCAGAAGAGCGAGTGGATTTTAGGCAATTAATAAAAGAATTTGCACACGAGTTTAATACTCGTATAGAAATGCGACAAGTAGGTTTTAGGCAAGAAGCCGCACGACTAGGAGGTATTGGGTCCTGTGGGCGGGAACTATGTTGTTCTACCTGGCTTACCGATTTTAGATCGGTAAATACTAGTGCAGCTAGGTATCAACAATTATCTTTAAATCCGCAAAAACTAGCTGGTCAATGCGGAAAACTAAAATGTTGTCTTAATTATGAATTAGATGCATATATTGATGCACTTAATAATTTTCCTAAAACAGATATAAAGCTTCGAACAGATAAAGGGACTGCTGTGTGTCAAAAAATAGATATTTTTAAAGGATTATTGTGGTATGCCTATGAAGGCGAATGGATGAATTGGCACAGAATATCTACCGAAGATGTTAATGAAATTATTGCGGCAAATAAGAACAATGAAAAAGTAGCAAGCTTAGAAGATTTTGCTTCAGAATTAATAGAAGATACTAAAACAGATTTTGAGAACGTTGTAGGACAAGATAGCTTAACGCGATTTGATCAGCCCAAACGTAGTAAAAGAAGAAATCGTAACAAAAGAAAAAATAAAAACAAGAGATCTTCAGAGAAACAAGTGGCAGTTTCAAACAAATCAAAAGAAGGGAATTCTGATAAAACAAATAAATCAAATAATCGAGGTAATAAAAAACGTAGGTCTCGTAATAGGAATAATGATAAAACTTAGGTTTTTTTTAATAGTATGTATTGTAATTGGTATGATCTCCTGCGATGATAAACAGGTTTTCGATACTTATCATACAGTAGCTAATGCATGGGAAATGGATGAGAAAGTGAGTTTTACACTTCCAGAACTCGACACAACACAATCCTATAATTTATTTATAAATATTCGTAACAATAATGAATATAAATACAGCAATTTGTTTTTAATTAGTGAAATGAAATTTCCAAATGGTAAAATACTCACCGATACATTAGAGTATCGTCTTGCAGCTCCTGATGGGAAATGGCTAGGAACAGGTTTTTCTGATCTTAAAGAAAATAAATTGTGGTATAAAGAAAATGTAAGTTTTAAAGAAAAAGGAAATTATAAGATAACTATAGAGCATGCCATGAGAAAGAATGGTGATGTAAATGGGATATCGTCATTAGAAGGAATTACAGATATAGGATTTAGAATAGAAAATGCTCAAAATCCTTAATAAATTATAAAAGATAGAATCTATCTTCTATCATAGATAGACAAAAAAATATCGTTAAAATACTTTTAGAGAAAGACCAGATAAGGAGGACATCAACAAAAAAGGGAAAAAACCTCTTCTGATCTTTTAAAAAATAGATTTAAATAGCTGAGATATGGCAAAGGCAAAACCCAAATCAACAAAAAAAAGAGCAAAAACTCCTGCGAGTAATACCATAAAATACATAAAAGCATTTTGGATACTATTTGGATCAGGATTGTTTTTAATAGCCTTACTCTTTCTCCTGGCTAGTTGGGGAGTTTATGGAGAAATGCCTAAATTTGAAGAATTAGAAAACCCACAGAATGACTTGGCAACCCAGATTATCTCTTCAGATGGGGTGCAAATAGGAACCTTTTTTAAAGAAAACCGTACTCCTGTAAATTACGAAGATCTACCACAACATTTGGTTGATGCCTTGGTGGCAACAGAAGATGCAAGATATTATGATCACTCCGGAATAGATGCCAGAGGAACATTAAGAGCATTTGTTTTTTTAGGAACCAAGGGTGGAGCAAGTACAATATCACAACAGCTGGCAAAGCAATTATTTACTGGAGGATCAAAGAATAAGATCGAGCGATATTTGCAAAAAATACAGGAATGGGTAATTGCAACTCGTTTAGAAAGACAATATACCAAGAAAGAAATTGTAACGATGTATCTTAATAAATATGATTTTCTTAATCAGGCAATTGGGATAAGTTCTGCATCGAGAATTTATTTCGGAAAAAATCCTAAAGACCTTAATGTAGAAGAAGCAGCTGTATTGGTAGGGATGTTAAAAAATTCATCACTATATAATCCGCTTCGTAGACCAGAAATGGTAAAAACAAGAAGAGATGTGGTTCTAAATCAGATGGAGAAATATGAGTACATTACAGAAAAACAAAGAGATAGTTTAAAACAGTTACCACTTAAACTGGATTACTCTCCAGAAGGCCATAATGATGGGACTGCAACTTACTTTAGAGAATATGTAAGAAGTTGGATGTCAAAATGGGTAAAAGAGAACCCTAAAGGGGAAAATGCTGAGGGCGATCCCGAATATTTTGATATCTATAGAGACGGATTACGAATTAATGTAACTATAGATTCTCGTATGCAAAAATATGCCGAGGAAGCGGTGCAAGAACATATGGCGAATCTTCAGAAAGAATTTGATAAACAAGAAAAGGATAATAAAACCACCCCTTTTAGAGATTTAACAGAAGTTGAAGTAGAAAGAATACTGAATCGAAGTATTAAATCATCTGCCAGATGGAAAAAGATGCTTAGTCAGGGCAAAAGTGAAAAAGAAATAAGAAAATCTTTTGATGAAAAGGCAGAGATGAGCATATTTAGTTGGAAAGGAGCAATAGATACAATAATGACTCCTAAAGATTCTATCTTATATTATAAAAAGTTTTTACGCTCGGGACTAATGTCTATGGAACCACAAACAGGGCATGTCAAAGCTTGGGTCGGAGGAGTTAACTATAAGCATTTTCAATATGATCATGTATATCAGGGAGCACGACAAGTAGGATCTACGTTTAAACCTTTTGTGTATGCAACTGCAATCGATCAACTTAAACTTTCGCCTTGTGATACCATACCAAAATCGCAAATAACAATTCCTCCAGGTTCTCATGGTGTCATTGATAAGGGATGGACACCAAAAAATAGTGATGCCGACTATACAGGGTATATGAGTCTTAAAGAAGCGTTAGCCAAATCGGTGAATACTGTTTCTGCACGTTTAATGGATAGAATCGGGCCAGAGCCTATTGTTCGTCTTGCAAAGAAAATGGGAGTAGAATCAGATATTCTTGAAGTAGCTTCTATAGCATTAGGATCTGTAGATTTGAAATTGTCAGAAATGGTAGGAGCATATAGTACATTTGCTAATCAGGGGATATATACCAAACCGGTAACCATTACTAGTATTGAAGATAAAAATGGAACTGTTTTATATCAATTTGTTCCCGAAACACGTGATGTGATTAGTAAAGAAGCGGCCTATGTTACCATTAATTTAATGGAGGGTGTTACTCAATCTGGTTCTGGAGTACGCTTACGTACAGGACCTTCATCTAGATATGATATAAAAAATGTAGTTACTGGTCACCCATATAAATTTACAAACCCTATAGCGGGTAAAACAGGAACAACACAAAATCAAAGTGATGGTTGGTTTATGGGCATTGTTCCTAACCTTTGTACAGGAGTTTGGGTCGGAGGAGATGATAGAGCTACACATTTTAGAACAACTACCTTTGGGCAGGGAGCTACAATGGCATTGCCGGTCTGGGCGTTATTCATGAAAAAATGCTATGGAGATAAAACATTAAAAATTTCTACAAAAGCTTTTCCTAAACCAGAAAACTTAACTATCGAAGTAGATTGTAAAGCTTTTAAGAGGAATAATGTACAAGGCGAGAACATAGAAGAATTTAGTCTTTAAAAGAGCTTTGTCTGTTAATTAAAAAAATCTTAAAACTATCTAATTTCAAAAGATGAGATACTGTTTTTTTTAGTACTTTTAGTCTGCTAAAATTAGAACACTATGATTCGTAAAACGGTATCCAATGTTACCGAAGCTTTGGTTGGTATCAAAGATGATATGACCTTTATGCTTGGAGGGTTTGGCCTATGCGGTATTCCTGAAAATACTATTACAGAGCTTGTAAAATCAAATGTCAAAGGTCTTACCTGTATATCCAATAATGCAGGGGTTGATGATTTTGGATTGGGGCTTCTACTTCAAAAGAAACAAATCAAAAAAATGATCTCTTCTTATGTAGGAGAAAATGATGAATTCGAGCGTCAGATGCTTAGTGGCGAATTGGATGTAGAACTTATCCCACAAGGAACGTTGGCAGAAAGATGTCGTGCAGCTCAGGGAGGTTTTCCTGCAATTTATACCCCAGCAGGTTACGGCACCGAAGTAGCCGAAGGAAAAGAAACTCGAGAGTTTAATGGCAAAATGTATGTGTTAGAACACGCATTTAAAGCCGATTTTGCATTTGTAAAAGCCTGGAAAGGCGATGAAGCTGGGAATTTGATCTTTAAAGGAACGGCAAGAAACTTTAATCCTTGTATGTGCGGTGCTGCAAAAATAACAGTGGCCGAGGTAGAAGAATTAGTTCCCGCAGGAACCTTAAATCCAGACCATATACATATTCCAGGTATATTCGTTCAACGAATTTTTCAAGGACAAGATTATGAAAAAAGAATCGAGCAACGTACCGTTCGTAAAAAAGAAGAAGTTTAATCTTTTTTGATAGATGTAAAATTATTTTTATCGTCTATTGAAAAAAGAGTAACCACTTCAAAATAATAGTATTTGTTTTTAAAACCTTAAACACACACAAATCATGGCTGCATTACGATTAGGAGATGAAGCACCAAACTTCATTGCGCAAACTACAGAAGGAGAAATAGATTTTCATAATTGGTTGGGAGAAGATTGGGGAATTCTATTTTCGCATCCGGCGGATTATACTCCTGTTTGTACTACAGAATTAGGTACAGTATCAAAATACACAAATGAATTTAATAAACGCAATGTAAAAGTTGCTGCATTGAGTGTAGATGGCTTAGAATCTCATCATGGGTGGATTAAAGATATTAATGAAACACAAGACACAACAGTTAATTTTCCTATCATCGCCGATGAGGATAGAAAAGTATCAGAATTATATGATATGATTCATCCTAATGCAGATAGTCAACTAACAGTACGTTCTGTTTTTGTAATAGCACCAGATAAAAAGATCAAACTTACAATAACATATCCAGCTTCTACCGGAAGAAATTTTGATGAGTTATTACGCGTTATTGATTCGCTTCAGTTAACGGCATATCATAAAGTAGCTACACCAGCAAATTGGAATCCTGGAGAAGATTGCGTTATTGTGCCCTCTGTACTTAATGAAGAAATAGCCGAATTATTCCCCAAAGGGCATAAAGAGATAAAACCTTATTTAAGGATGACGCCTCAGCCCAATTTAAATTAGTAAGTATGAAATAAGCCATAACAATTAGGTTGATACCCAACCGAAATGATTCTATGGCGATTCCATCTGACCATTAAAAAACAATAAATATATAAACAGATGAAATTAGAATTTACATGCTCTCAATGTAAGATTCAAAATAAATTTAAACCAGTAACAGCAACCAGAGGTGAATTACAAATGAAAATTGGTGATGAAGTACAGGTTACATGCAAGTATTGTAATAAAGAAGATAAAAAACATATTAATAGAATAGATGCGGTTGTTGATAATAGAAAAATACTCTTTGCACTTATAATAAGTGGAGTAGTAGCTATTGTTCTTTTAAGTTTTTATGGTCTTATGGCTTTGGCTGTGATCTCTATACCATTATTAATATGGATTCAGGAAAGTAAGTCAACCAATCATTTTAATTCATATAAGATTAGAAGAAAATAATTATGTTAGATAAAAACGGAATTGCGAAGCGTATTGCTAAAGAACTACAGGACGGATATTTTGTAAACCTGGGAATAGGTATACCTACATTGGTTGCCAATTATATCCCTCAAGGTATAGAAGTAGAGTTTCAAAGTGAAAACGGAGTCCTAGGAATGGGACCTTTTCCTTTTGAAGGAGAAGAAGATGCCGATATTATAAATGCGGGAAAACAAACTATTACTACAATGCCGGGAGCATCATTTTTTGATTCTGCAATGAGTTTTGGGATGATTCGAGGACAACACGTTGATTTAACAATTTTAGGAGCGATGGAAGTTTCTGAAGAAGGAGATATAGCAAACTGGAAGATCCCAGGTAAAATGGTAAAAGGAATGGGAGGAGCAATGGATCTAGTAGCAAGTGCAGAGAATATTATTGTGGCCATGATGCATACCAATAAAGCAGGGGCGTCTAAATTGCTAAAAAAATGTTCACTTCCGCTTACAGGAGTTAGTTGTGTAAAAAAAATAGTTACAAACCTGGCTTTTCTAGAAATCACCGATAAAGGTTTTAAACTTTTAGAAAGAGCCCCTGGAGTATCTGTAGAAGAAATTAAGAATGCCACAGAAGGAAACCTCATAATTGAAGGGGATATTCCTGAAATGATATTAGATTGATTTAAATCTAATTCTAGGAATATGGTAACGAATAATAATTAAGTCTCTACGAATAATAAATTAATAAAAGAGTCGTTTAGGTATAACAGGATCCTATTATCTTGTTTTTGAAAGAAAAATACTACACTTTCAAGTGGATTCGTGTACCCTTAAACCTTTGCTTTAAGCCTTAAAAACTAACAATACGCATTTAAATGTTAAAATTTAGTGTATTTTATCGATTTTTTTGTGTATTTAAACGTTATTGTTGAAAATATTTTGCATATTAGTGTCCCGATAAAAAATAATGCCCCCTATAAACATTATTTTTTATAAGGATTAAAAAAATTATTAACCCACACAAGTTTCCCCTATTATGAAAAAACGTATAAATCGTCTACAGAAATCGATCAAACCTACAATGGAATTGATTTCAAACTGTGTTTATGTGGCGAAAAAAGTATTTTTGTTGATGTGATTTTTTGTTGTTAATTAATCGCAACCTCCCCAAGTCGCGATGAATGAAACCTGTTAGCCTGTATAAGTTTAACAGGTTTTTTTTATATACGGCGTTTCGTTTCTTGAATAATTGTGGGGACTCACGCCTTATTTTCCCTGCGGGATCGCATGTATTAGTTTTTTGGTATAGTCTCTTTTTGGGTTTTCATAAATCAAATCCGCATCTCCTTGTTCCTCTATTTTACCTTTATTCATGACCAATAACTGATCAGACATATATTTTACTACAGCCAGATCATGTGATATGAAGATGTAGGTAAAACCAAAATTACTTTTTAACTCATTTAGTAAGTTAAGTACTTGTGCTTGTACAGAGATATCTAACGCGCTTACAGACTCATCGCAGATAATAAGTTTTGGCTGTAAAGCTATTGTACGCGCAATACCGATGCGTTGTCGTTGTCCACCACTAAACTCATGCGGGTAACGATTAAAATGTTCCTCGGTTAAGCTTACTCGTTCTAGCAATTCTATTACTTTTTGCTTTCGTTCTTTGTCATTGTCGTATAAATTATGTGCCTGCATAGGTTCCATAATTGCTTTTCCAACAGTTAATCTTGGATTGAGCGATGCAAAAGGATCTTGAAATATTAACTGAATTTCTTTTCGAAGACTTCGTATCTCAGAAGATGATAATTGTGTGATATCTTGCCCTTTGTATATAACCTGACCTCTATTGGCTTTATCTAATTGTAAAATGGTATTTCCTAAAGTGGATTTACCACAACCAGATTCTCCTACGAGTCCCAAAGTCTCACCTTCATAGAGCTTAAAACTCACATCATCTACAGCTTTAAATTCTGCTTTTCCAAATAAACCAACCTTAGAAAAATAACTTTTTTCTACATTTATAACTTCTAGTAGAGGTGGTTGACTATACAAGTTTTGATGATGCTGTTGTCGCTGTTCTTTAGTAATGATTTCCTTTTTTTGACCTGTATCCTCAAAAAAGTCCGCAATAGTTGGTAGTTTTTGATATCTAACATTCATTGGGGGCCTTGCATTAATTAATGCTTTGGTGTATTCTTTTTGAGGAGTGTGAAAAATAGTATCGGTTGTTCCGTATTCTATCATCTTTCCTTGATACATAACCAAAACATGATCTGCAACTTCTGAAACTAATGAGAGATCATGAGAAATAAATAAAATACTCATTTTATATTCTTCCTGCAGGCTTTTTAATAAGCCGATAATTTCTTTTTGTACTGTTACATCAAGTGCCGTTGTAGGTTCATCTGCAATAAGAAGCTTTGGTTTACAAGCAATAGCCATAGCAATCATGATGCGTTGTTTTTGACCTCCGCTTAATTGATGAGGATATGATTTGTATGCCCGATCAGGTTCGGGAAGTTTTACTTTTTCGAATAAAGAAAGTACTTCTGTTTTTATTTCTGTTTTAGACAGTGATGTGTGCTGAAATAAGATTTCTGCAACTTGCTTTCCGCATTTCATAGAAGGGTTTAAAGAACTCATAGGTTCTTGAAAAATCATAGCGATCTCATTACCACGAATCGCCCTATATTCTTTTTCATTAAAACTTAATAAAGAGATACCATCATAGATAATATTCCCTTTAGTGATTTTAGAAATTTTATTAGGTAGTAGCCCCAGGATGGCTAATGAAGCTACAGATTTTCCGCTTCCAGATTCACCTACAACTCCTAATATTTCATTTTTATGAATGTCGAAAGAGATGTCGTAGAGTACTTGATTTTCTTTTTCTTCAGATAAAAAAGAGACACAAAGATTTTGTACAGAAAGCAGTGTAGTATTATCCATAACTTAAACGTTAGGTAAATTTAGGAAATTCAACGCTTTCACAGATTTCTTTTTGCAACTATTTTGGTGTGATATTTGTTATCTTTACCTGTCAAAATATATTATGAGGCTACTAAAACTTTCTCTTCGTACACGAATTTTTATTTCCATGACTATCTTGGTATTACTAGCTTCAATTTTGATTGCTGCCGTTACGATCTATCAATATAAAGAAGAGGCAGAAGAATATCATCAGGGACGATTAGAAAGAAAAGAAGAACGAATTCAGATTACAATTAATAATGTATTAAAAAGGACAACTTATCCTGTAAATAAGGAAAATATAGCATTAATTTTTAGAGAAAAAGATCGTATTTATCAAATTTCTGAAGAACATTCTATGCCTATTAATATTTATGGGCTTACGGGAAAATTATTGGTTAAATCAGAAGGTGGATTTGCAAAAGATACTACCGATATCCAAATCAACCCTATTATTTTAGATACATTGGCTTCGCTTTATAATAAGAAGTATTTGGTAAAATCTGAAAAAAATGGAGAACGATTTTTAACATCCTATACCTATATTACAGATGTTAAATCAAAACCTTTAGGGATTCTACATTTACCATATCTTGAAGATGATGATTTAATCACAAGAGAATTGTTAGAGTTTTTGCAACGTCTGGGGCAGGTGTATTTACTAATGCTTTTAGTGGCAATTGTTCTGGCTTATTTTTTGTCAAAGTACATTACGAGATCCTTAAAGACAATTTCCGAAACTATAGACCAGACCCGATTAGATAAGCGAAATAAACGAATAGATATTGGTGATGCAAGTGAAGAAATTTATTCACTGGTAAATGCCTATAATAGTATGATCGATGAACTTGAACAAAGTGCTGCAATGCTTGCCAAAAGCGAGAGAGAAGCAGCATGGAGAGAAATGGCAAAACAGGTAGCGCACGAAATTAAAAATCCTTTAACACCAATGCGATTAACAGTGCAGAGTTTTCAACGTAAATTTGATCCCAATGATCCTAAAATTCAACAAAAAGTTCAGGAATATAGCGATACTTTGATCCAGCAGATCGATACGATGAGTTCTATCGCTTCTGCATTTTCTAATTTTGCACAGATGCCTGCACAAAAAAGTGAGACCCTAGATGTGGTAAAGATCATAGGGCTGGCATTGGATATTTTTAACGAAGACTATATTATTTTTCCTTCAGAAAAAGAAAAAATCATTGCTAAGTTTGATAGAACACAATTGATAAGAGTAGTCACCAATTTAGTAAAAAACGGTATACAGGCAATTCCCGAGGATCGTATCCCCAAAATTATTGTGGATGTATTCTCAGAGAATGGAGAAGTTCTTATTACAGTCGCTGATAATGGAATTGGGATAACCGAAGAAAATACGAAGAAGGTTTTCGAACCTAAATTCACAACCAAAACCAGCGGTATGGGACTTGGATTAGGAATGGTGAAAAATATTGTGGAAACCTATAATGGAAGTATTACCTTTACATCAAAAGAAGGAAAAGGCACTGTTTTTAAAGTTAGATTTCCAAAAGAATAATACCTTACTTCGATGATTTCTAATACAAATGTTATCATCTACTGATACAGAAGATTTTGGAATATGGATGTATTTTTGCCTGTATTTTGAAAGAGATTTATAAAACAATAAACAACATATAATAAACAACATAAATTACAATGTATAATAATATTCTAACATCTCAGGATCACGGGGTTACTAAGATTACGATCAATCGTCCATCAAAATTAAATGCTCTTAATAAAGAAACTATTCAGGAATTGCATGCAGCTTTTAGAGTTGCCAATCTCGATACAGATACTAAAGTTATTATCATTACCGGAAGTGGTGAAAAAGCATTTGTTGCAGGTGCAGATATTAGTGAATTTGCAGATTTTTCGGTATCAGAAGGAGGGAACCTGGCCACAAAAGGACAAGAGCTACTTTTTGATTTTGTTGCCAATCTTTCTACACCAGTAATTGCTGCTGTAAATGGATTTGCACTGGGTGGTGGTTTAGAATTAGCTATGGCGGCGCACTTTAGAATTGCTAGTGATAATGCAAAAATGGGATTACCAGAAGTTTCTTTAGGAGTAATACCTGGTTATGGTGGCACACAGCGTTTGCCACAGTTAGTTGGTAAAGGCAGAGCTATGGAGATGATAATGACTGCAGGAATGATCGATGCTAATCATGCATTGCAATACGGGTTGGTAAATTATGTAACCGCTCTGGATGAATTAATACCATTAGCAGAAAAGTTAGCAGGAAAAATTATGAGAAACTCATCTGTAGCAATTGGTGCAGCCATTAAAGCTATAAATTCTGGGTATGAAGATGGTGTAAATGGATATGAAACAGAGATTCAACAATTCGGAAACTGTTTTGGTACCGAAGATTTTAAAGAAGGAACTACAGCGTTTTTAGAGAAACGTAGAGCTGATTTCCCAGGAAAATAAATTAGATGAATAAAAAGGATAAAGACTTCATAAGTATATAATCATGAGGTCTTTTTTTTACCTAATTAATATATTCTCCTACCTGTAGAAATTCATCTCATCAATATATTCCCATACAGGATGTGGAAGTAAAGGTCTTACATTTTTATTTGTAGAAATAGCTTTTCGAATAAATGTCGAGGAGATTTCCATAATAGGAGCATCAATTCGATGTATTTTGGGATGATCTGTAAATTGAGATGCTACAATTCCTTCAGCAATTCTTGGATATACATAGATGTTATGGTTTTCGAGAATAACTTCATGATTTTTCCATTTATGAAAACTCTTTAGGTTATCCTCTCCCATAATAAGATGAAATTGATCCTTCGGGTATTTTTCCTGTAAGTGTGCAAGTGTATGCACGGTATAATTAGGTTGTGGTAGTTTAAATTCTACATCACTAGGTTTTAATTTTGTATACGATTGTGTTGCTCGATATACCATCTCATAGCGATGATGATTATCTAGTAGCGAACTTTTCTTCTTATGAGGATTATGAGGAGTTACCACCATCCATAACTCATCAAGATCAGAGAACTCAGCCATATGATTGGCGATTGCTAAATGACCGATGTGAATGGGATTAAACGTCCCAAAATACAATCCGATTTTTTTCATAGAAAACAATCATTTTTTTATTCCTGTAAAACAAGAACTCCTACGTCTGGAAACCTATTTGAAAAGAAACTTTTTAACCAGTTGATATACTTCGTTTTTAGCTTTTTCTAGATCATCATTCGTTATGATAGCGTCAAACTGAGGAGCAGTAGCCATTTCGGTAGAGGCTTTGGCAACTCTCATATTGATTTTATCTTCGGATTCAGTTTTACGTTTCTTCAAACGAATTTTGAGTTCTTCAATACTAGGTGGTTTTACAAAAATTGCCAACGTACGATCTGGATATATCCTTTTAATATCTAAACCACCCACAACATCGATATCAAAAATCACATGTTTGCCGTTATCCCAAAGCCGTTGTACTTCGGTTTTTAATGTTCCATAAAAATTATCCCGATATACCTCTTCCCATTCTAGAAATTCTTCGGCTTTAATCTTGTCTTTAAACTCTCTTAATGATAAAAAGTAATAATCTTTTCCATGAACTTCTCCTCCGCGAGGCTGTCGAGAAGCTGCAGAAATAGAAAATCCGAGATTTAATTCTTCTTGATTAAGCAAGTATTTAACTAAAGTAGTTTTTCCACTTCCAGAAGGTGCCGAAAGTACAATAAGTTTACCTTGGTTCATTTACAACACGTTTAGTAATTGTTCTTTAATTTTTTCGAGTTCATCTTTCATCTGAACTACTAGTTGTTGCATAGGAGCATAATTAGATTTACTGCCAATAGTATTAATTTCACGACCTATTTCCTGAGTGATAAAACCAAGCTTCTTTCCATTAGAATCCGAAGAATCTAACGTAGTAGTAAAATACTCTAAATGATTTGCCAATCGAACTTTTTCTTCTGTAATATCAAATTTCTCAAGATAATAAATCAACTCCTGTTCAAAACGATTTTGATCGACCTCTTCTTTTAAATCAGATACAGCTTTGTGTAGTCGTTCTCTAACCGCTTCCATACGTTCGGGATCCATTTGTATAACTCTATCAAGAAGTTCGCTTATATTTTTAACACGAATATTGAAATCTTTTTCTAATGCTTTTCCTTCATCGATTCTATAATTCTCTATCGCTGTTAACGCTTTGGTAAGCTCATCTTTTATCGCATTAAATTCTTGCTCATCGATTTGTTCACGTTCTGTTTTTAAAGCATCAGGCATACGAACGGCCATTTTTAATAACTCTATAGTGTCACCTTCGTGTACATTTGATAATTGTCTAATGTATTCTTTTACAATAGCTTCATTAACCTTGTTTGATGTTTCTTCTCCTGTTGCTTCAACATATAATCCAAAATCAACCTTACCTCTTGCTAGTTTTTTTGCAATAGTATTTCGCATTTCAAGCTCCTTTTCGCGGTATTGTGAAGGGATTCTTGCATTAAGATCTAAGTTTTTACTATTAAGTGATTTAACCTCAATCGTTATTTTTTTTGTAGGTAGCTGAAGGATAGACTTCCCGAAGCCTGTCATAGATTTGATCATAGAATTATGCTAAAAGTTGCACGAAGATAATGAAAAGTCTTAACAACGGCATCTTAACTCATAAAACCAAATTTGATAATCCATGACCGTTGTCTTTATTTTTTTGATTAGCTAAAAACGAAGTGTTTAAAAATATACAAATAACACAAAAAAGTTAAATATGTAACAATTTATTTGTTTTATAATTAGTGTTTTAATAGTTTTAGGGTTCAACTTAAATATACTCATTATGAAAACTATTAAATTAGCTATGCTGGTAGTTATTGCTATCGGTATGACAAAATGTTCCAGTGACGTTGAAAATGATATTCAACAAGACACTACAATTACACAAGAGGATATATCTCCCGAAATTTTATCAAAATTACAGCGTATGGGGTTTGACACGGATAAAACATCCGTTGCATCCGCTAAAGGAGGATATATTGTAGACGGAGATATTTTTATCACCGAAGAAACATTGAAAGAAAATAACTTTCAAAAACAAGCTTTTTATACCATTGTTGATTGCAACAGGGCAGGTAATATTCGTATTCAGAATGCTTTAGGTAATAATGCCGCCGGAAGAGGATTTCAAAGAGGTATTGACTTATGGAATAGAGTTAATAGAACAACTTTACGTTTGATACCTGTAAATAACAATCCCGATATTTTGGTTCGTTTGTCGAATCCTGGTGAAATAGGAGGCTGGGGTCTTGGAGAATTCCCTACTAATGGAGTAGAAGGAGGTTTGATTATATTAAATCTTAATGAACCTAGTATAGATGGGGATGCGGTAACGGCTAGAGAATGGGGGAACATATTAGCTCATGAAATTGGGCATAATATTGGGTTTCTTCATGCAGAGCAAGGATTTTTTGGTACGCAAATACCAGGAACACCTAATGTAGATCCTAATTCGATTATGACTTCTGGATCAAACCCGAATGTGGTATTTAATGCCAATAATGTTTCGAATTTTGACATAAGAGCTGTAAGACGAATGTACAGCAATAGAAATAACAGATTGTGTAACTAATCGAATACACTAATAAATTAAGAGACTGTCTGAAAAAAATATTTTGGACAGTCTTTTTATTTTTGTGTTACTACCAAACTTCGAGAAAAAGTAATCTCAAAGATTAATAATCATCGTGATTTTATCTATATATTTTTCCTCTTCTAGAAAAAAATTCTCAATATTTCCGGATTCCTTGAATCCCATTTTTTTATATAAACTAATACCAGGAAGATTGGTGGCATAAACTTCTAACCATAGTACTTTTAATATTTCATTTTCTTTTGACCATTCTAATACATTTTGAATCAAAAGAGTACCTATGCCCTGGTTTTGCCATTGGGTATGAATTCCCATTCCAATCATGGCAGTGTGTTGCATTTTTTTACGCCAACTACCTGTAAGGTCTATGTTTCCAATAATATCACCGTCACTTTCGGCCACTAATAATAAACTATTGGATTGTTGATGAAGGTTTTGAATAAGCTCACTTTCTTCTTTTATCGTATTAGAGTATTCGTAATCAAACAAAGGAATAGTACTAGTGTTTTTAAGATACTCTAGTTTTAATGCTAATAATTGCTTGGCATCTGCCGAGGTTGCTTCTCTAATTAAAAGAGGTTTTCCTAATTTGGTATGATATGTTTTCGAGATAAAGTTCAATCGATATTATGCGTCAGGATTCCTATCCCGAATTCTTTTATAAAGTTTAATGCCCATCATAAGTATAATTGCAAGTGATAGTATGCCTACAACTCCATATATCCAGTTCACTGCATCTCGAACGATAACCAGAAAAATGACCGAAAAGAGAATAATTGTTGAACCTTCATTCCACATTCGCATTTGCCCAGATGACCATTTTACTATATCAAGCTGCAGTTGTTTATAGATATGATGGCACTTAAGATGATACATAATAAGTAAAACTACAAAT
This sequence comes from Aquimarina sp. EL_43, assembly GCF_943422735.1. NCBI lineage: Bacteria > Pseudomonadati > Bacteroidota > Flavobacteriia > Flavobacteriales > Flavobacteriaceae > Aquimarina > Aquimarina sp. EL_43. The sequence goes on from NZ_CALSBR010000001.1 coordinate 1,928,782, forward strand.
CCAAGCTTAACATGCATCCAAGGTTGTTGTAGCCAAGCAGGCATTAAAATAAGTAACCAAATTGCAAATAAAGTTGCTAATATAGCAGAAGGCCAGGTGATAATAAACCAAAGACGTTTAGCCATTAATTTAAGTTGTTTGCCTAGTATGTCTCGATCAGGTAGAGGCTTTTGAGAAGCTTCTATTTGATAGATAAATAGTCGGGGAATATAAAATAACCCGGCAAACCATGTGATCACAAAGATCAGGTGCAGGGATTTTATATAATTATAATATTCGAGCATTTATTTTTCTACAAAAAGATAATTAAGCTGCAAGGTATTGAACTCTGTATTAAAACGTTTAATTTCTTCGGTAATTAATTTGTCAAAATTGGCTAATTGATCATTGATCTTTTTAGTAAGTTCATTTTTTACAGCAATATCTTGTTCTGTAGGACCAAAATCTCCCATCCCTACCAGAGAATTTAGGTGCCCTAGTTTATTGGTAAGTTTAATAGGAAAGTTTAAAGGATCCTGGTTACTTTTGTTTTTGGTTTGATATAATGCTTTTTCGATCTCGCCAAATTGTTTTTGCAAGTCTGAAGCTTTTTTAACCAGATCTTTAGTTGCAGAGTTGTCTTTGTACTGTGTTGAAAATGCTTTAAGTTGAGCATTAATTTTTCTGATTTTCTTTATGGATTTATGCGCTCTGTCGACTGTTTTATTAATACTGGTAATAAAATCAAATTGTGATTTCATTTGTTGTGGTGATGCTTCTGTCCTGGGATCGGAAACAATAATAAAAGGTTGTTTAGATACTTCTTTTCCATTTACTGCAAGGCTTACATTATAGTTGCCAGGGACAGCTTTTGGACCATTAAGATTTGCCCACCAGAGAATCATACCATCTAATTTTTCTGCTCCATCACCTCTCATATTCCAAGTAAATAGTTGTGCTCCTTTTTTCTCTATTTTTAATTGATCTTTTTTCTCTTTTGCTTTGGTACTAAATGATTTTAGGGTATCATTTTTAGTATTAAAATAGGTTAAAGAAACTGTATCTTTTGCTGTATCATAATTTTTGAGATAGAAATATGTCATAACACCAGCGGGATGATTAGTTCCTGCTGTCTTAGAATCTTTAACACTTCCTCCACCCATACGATACGAATTCTTAGGTTTATATAGAATATGATTTTGAGTTTTCATAGTATTGTTTAACTGATGTAAGACTGTTAAATCATCAATTATCCAGAGACTTCTTCCTTGCGTAGCAACAATCAAATTATTATCCTTAATGGTTAGATCTGTAATAGGTACAATAGGTAAATTCAATTGAAAAGATTCCCAGTTTGCTCCATCATTAAAAGAGATATACATACCTGTTTCTGTGCCTGCATATAATAATCCTTTTTGATTGAGATCCTCACGAAGCACCCGTGTAAAATGTTCGTTTTTGATTCCGTTTGTAATTTTTGTCCATGATTTACCATAATCGGTAGTCTTATATAGATAAGGAGCAAAATCCCCTGATTTATATTTCGTACCGGCGATATAACATGTACCTTCTGCAAAAGCACTGGGTTCGATACTATTGATCATCATCCATTCTGGCATGCCTTTTGGCGTTACATTGTTCCAGGATTTTCCTCCATCCTGACTTACATGCACAAGACCATCATCACTTCCTACCCAAAGTAAACCTTCTTTGACAGGACTTTCTGCTGCTGCGAAAATAGTACAATAATATTCTACAGATGTGTTATCTTGTGTAATAGGACCTCCAGAAGATTTTTGTTTATCAGGGTCATTTCTGGTTAAATCGGGACTAATCACTTCCCAACTTTGTCCTTCATTTTCGGTGACATGAACATGATTAGAGAATGTATATAGTCTGTTTGGATTATGTTTAGAGAATAGTATTGGGAAATTCCATTGAAAACGATATTTCATATCCTCTGCTCCATGGCCCATAGGATTATCTGGCCATACACTAATAGAGCGTACGGTTTCTGTTTTATGATTTACCCGGGTAAGAAAGCCATCATAACTTCCTCCGTAAACAATATCGTTATCTTTAGGATCGACAGCAATATGGGCAGATTCCCCTCCGGCAGTACTTTCCCAATCATTTTCAGAAATACTCCATCCTGTACTTCTATGATTGATACGTATAGTAGAATTATCTTGCTGAGCTGCATAGATTCTATAAGGAAAGCTATTATCGGTAGTCACTCTGTAAAACTGTGAAGTGGGTTGATTGTGGTACGTACTCCAGGTTTCGCCACCATCGTATGTAACTTGTGCACCACCATCATCGCCAATTACCATACGTTTTGGATTTTCTGGAGCAATCCATAGATCGTGATGATCCCCATGCGGAGCACGATAACTGCTAAAATTTTTACCCCCGTCTTTACTTTTATGATAAGATACATTAACGACATAGACAACATCGATATCTTGAGGATCGGCATAAATACGACTATAATACCATGCACGTTGACGTAAGCTTCTGCTGCTGTTTAATTGGCTCCAGGTGTCTCCTCCATCATCGCTGCGATATACCCCGCCTTTTTCTTTATTTTCTACAATAGCCCACACCCGTTCACTATTTACAGGAGAAACAGTTACTCCCATTATTCCTAAAGTATCTTTGGCGAATCCTTTGTGTTGCGAAATCTCATTCCATGTTTGTCCACTATCTGTACTTTTCCAAAGAGCAGAACCTTTTCCTCCAGAACTAAGGCTATATGGTGTTCTTCTTGCATTCCATGTTGAAGCATACAAAATTCGAGGATTATTAGGGTCTAAAGTTAGATCTACTGCTCCAGCATCCTGATTTGCAAACAGTACTTTATTCCATGTTGTTCCTCCATCAATACTTTTATATACACCACGATCTTGAGTAGGTTTATATATATTACCCAATACTGCAGCATATACAATATCAGGATTAGTAGGGTGAATAGTTATTCTCGGGATATGTCTGCTTTTAGGAAGACCAGCTTGTATCCACGTTTTACCAGCATCAACACTTTTCCAGATACCATAACCCGAAGATACATTTCCTCGCAATGTTTTTTCTCCACCACCGACATAGATTACATTAGGATCACTTTTAGATATGGCAATAGCACCAATTGATCCTCCAAAGAAACCATCAGAGATATTTTTCCAGGTACGTCCTCCGTCTGTAGTTTTCCATACTCCGCCACCAGTAGCTCCAAAATAAAATAGATTAGGTTTTCCCGGTACTCCGGTTACCGCAGCACTTCGACCGCCACGAAACGGTCCAATAAGTCTATATTCTAGAGCGTCATAAAGTTCCTGATTATATGTTTGAGAGTTGGATGTGAAAATAGTTGAGAAAGCAAAAAAGAGTGTAAGAATTAGGCTACCGAATTGTGAATGCATAGTTAGTTGAGATTTAATTTAAAAGCCTTGCGTTTTCAGAGAAATTACAGATAAAATAGATTTGATGGGATACTAAAGTCAGGAATTAAAAATTATTCCAAAAGATTTTCACGTAATTTTAACCTTAGCTATTGAGATCATTTCTAATTTTGAAGCATGGTTATAGAAGGTTTTATACTTGTCTTAAGTTGTTTGGGAGTTATCCAGGCTCTTTTCTTATGTTTTTATCTTTTTACGCTTAAAAAAGGAAATAGAAAAGCGAATATATTTTTGGCTTTGGTGCTCTTAGGATTAACAATACGAATAGGGAAATCTGTTTTTCATAATTATATAGATGTTGATCCCAGATTAAGGAATCTAGCGATTTCGACTATATTGGCAGTAGGTCCTTTTCTTTGGTTTTATGGAAAAGCTCTTTTTGAGAAACAACAAACATTTTCGAACCAACACTACATTCATTTACTGCCTTTTGGATTATTTGTTTTGTGTAGTCCTTTTATTCCTAATAATGGGGATGTGCTCTCATTTGTTGCATATTCTTTAGTTCTCCTTCATTTTGGTATCTATCTATTCATTTGCTGGAAAACTATTTTAAAAATCACAAACGGCGCAAATCCTCAACTTTTAAAATGGTATAGAAATATTGTGGTTGGAGTTAGCTTGATTTGGGCACTGTATGTAGGTATTTTCCTAAGGCTTATTCCATTTTATATTTTAGGTGCTATTTCTTTTTCATTTTTAATATATATGTTTTCTTACTTGCTTTTAAAAAGACATGTTTTTGCTTTAGAAAAATATAGCAACTCTAAAATTGATCGAGAAACCTCTAAAGAATTACTTCATCGGGTAAAGGAACTATTTGAGAATGAGAAGATTTATTTAGATAGTAGTATTTCGTTAAAGACTATAGCAGAAAAATTATCAGTTCCCTCTAGAGAACTATCTCAGGTGATTAATGAGAATGAGCAAAAGAATTTCTCTGAGTTTGTAAATCATTTTCGAATAACAAAAGCCAAAAAATTGCTGGTAGATTCTGAGTATGCATTAGAAAAAATTGCAACCATAGCTTATGATTGCGGTTTTGGTAATGTTACATCTTTTAATCTTGCTTTTAAGGCTGAAACTAAGCTTACACCTTCACAGTATAGAACTCAATATAGTGCTGCTTAATTGATTTTTCGTTTTAAAGATCGTGTTTTTTAAAGGATTTTGATCTAGTCTTTTGGATTTTGCGTTCAGAAAAATTTAAAATGACATCAATGAATAAATCAATATTCTTACTGTTTTTGATTGTGATAGCTTGCACTAAAATTGAAAAACCTTCAGAAGTTTTACAAACAAAAACACATCCAACAAAAGAAATCATAATAGATAGCCTTAAGCATCCCTGGAGTATAGCTTTTTTATCAGAAGATGAAGTTCTGATATCTGAAAAGGATGGAGATTTGGTTAAAGTAAACCTTATTTCAAAAGAAAAAAGAAGTATTAAAGGGTTTCCACGTGACCTTACTGATAGTATTAGAGTCATTACAGGAGGCGATAATTCTGGTATTTTTGAAGTATTGTTGGATCCCGATTTCAACAACAATAAATACGTATATCTTTCGTATGCTGCAAAAAGAAAAGGAGAAGGAAGTGCCACAAAAGTAGTGCGTGCAGTACTAAAAAATGATTCCTTAGTTACTATAAAAACATTGCTCGAAGCGGGGCCTTTTACAAGAGAATATTTTCATTATGGAGGAGGGATGACTTTTGGACCTGATGGTAAATTATACATTACCATGGGGGAACGGTTATATAAAGAAATTGATGAACCCGAAATGCCTATTGCTCAAGATATAACCGATAAACGAGGGAAAATCTATCGAATAAACCCTGATGGAAGTATACCTGATGATAACCCTGATTTTGGTACAACCGCGGTTCCTGGAGTTTATGCAATCGGAATTAGAGCTGCACAAGGGATAACAACACATCCAGAAACGGGTGAGATATGGTTTAGCGAGCATGGCACCCGACAAGGGGACGAGATTAATATGCTAAAACCTGGAGCTAATTATGGCTGGCCTATTATAACTACAGGAGGCTATCGAAGTAAAGAGTATTATCCTCCTAAAATTGAAGGAGCTGTATTTACTGATCCCATTTGGTATTGGCAGCATACTGTTGCACCTACTGGACTCCTATTTTATACAGGTGATGAATTTCCCGAATGGAAAAATGATTTACTGGTTCCTGGGTTGAGTAGAGGAAGTATGTGGAGATTTAGAATTGAAAATAAAACTATAAAAAGTACCGAAGAATTATTTACTAACGATAGAATACGATCCAGAAAAATAGCGCAAAGCCCAGAAGGAAAACTCTATTTGCTAACCGATGAATCTAATGGAAAAATCTTAAGAATAAAAAATAATCAATAACCTTAATATAAATAAACAAAAACACATGAAAACCTATTTTTGGATAACCCTATTTTTAGTTAGTTGTAACATCTCCATTGCACAATCAGAAGATGATAATATACGCTCTTCGATTAATAAATATCTGAAGGGAACCTCATACAGCCAACCAGAAGTGATTAAAGAAGCTTTTTATGATGAAGCGAATTTGTTTCTTACTCATAAAGAGAAAAAATTATGGATTGTACCCATTAAAGAATATGCTTCATGGTTTGAAAAAAGGGAGCAAGGAAAATTTAATGGCAGAACAGGTAAAATATTATCTGTAGACAGAGAAAATGATATTGCTATGGCAAAAGCTGAAATTTTAATAGAAGGTAAAGATGTACGATATATCGATATTTTTCTTCTGAAAAAGATTGATGGAGAGTGGAAAATTATTAGCAAAGCTGCTACAACCAAAAAGTAAAAATAACTAATTACTTTTTGTAATAAGTTTAGTTCTCACTTCCCGGTTCAGGAAATACCCAGTAACAATGGTTGCTAATATGTCTGCAATCGGGAAAGAAATCCAAACTCCTAATTCACCATAAAACTTAGGAAGAATCAAAATCAAAGGAATAAAAAAGAACCCTTGTCTTGATAAGGTAAGTAATAAAGCAGGAATTGCTTTTCCTACAGCCTGAAAATAGGCTGCTCCTATAAGCTGAAGCGCAATAATAGGAGTAGCTGCAAACACCCATCGCATAGGTTCTGCAGTATGAGATAATACATATTGATTTAGAGCTAATTCTTTGGGAGCTAGATTAGGGTTGTTACTCAGAAATAAAGTTGTTATTTCTGCCGGGAAAATCATTAACCCAATAAAAACTAATGATGCCAAAATCGCAGCATATTTGATTGCGGTATTAATAGATTCTCTAACACGAGGATAATGTTGCGCACCATAATTATATCCAGCAATGGGTAAAAACCCTTGTGTAACTCCAAATACAGGAAACAAAGCAAACATTAGCATTCGACCAATAATAGCATATACAGCTACCAGGCCTTCTTGCCCGAGGTCAAATAAAATATTGTTCATTAATAAATAGGTAATGCTTACTACGGCTTGCCTGGCCAGGGTTACTCCACCAAGTGAAGCAATTTCTGAAACGATCTCTTTTTGTAGACCAAGATGACGAAGACTAATCTTTAATTCAGAGTTTTTAGAACTGAAAAACCAAAAAATATATAAAAAACAAGCAAGATACGAGCCTGTTGTCGCCCATGCAGCACCGTGCATTCCCATATCCATTACGTTAATAAAAAGATAGTCCATAAACAGATTACCAACTGTAGGGATGATCATAGCCGTCATAGCAAATTTTGGCTTTCCTTCTGCTCTGATCACCGTATTACCCATCATAGCAAAACCTAGGATGGGTACACCATATAAAATAATAGTGTAGTAGATTTTTGCGGGTTCAAAAATATCTCCTTTACCACCAAATTTTGGAATAATATCATCGACAAAAACCAAACCTAAGACAACCAAAGAAACCATAAAAAGCAGGGAAAGAGTAATCTGGTTTCCAAAGGTTTTGAGCGCTTTTTCTTTATTATTAGCGCCTAATGCTCTAGAAATTATACTAGAACCTCCTACACCTATAGACATCCCTAATGCAGCAATAAAAAAGGATACGGGAAGTACTACATTAATAGCTGCAATGGCGATAGAACCGATCCAGTTACCAACAAAGATCGAATCTATTAGAATATTAAGTGACATCACCAATATCCCAATAGATGCTGGGACTGCTTGTTTTATTAGTAATTTCCCAATAGGCTCTATCCCCAGAGCTTCAGAAGTTATTTTTGCCATTATACCGTTTGGGTTTTAACAGTAACCCATTCATTTACCCAATTTGCAAGTAGATCTGCCCAATCATCACGATCATTAAGACAAGGAATGGTTGTGAATTCTTTGCCCCCAACTTCGTGAAAAATTTCTTCCCCTTCCATGGCTATTTCTTCTAAAGTTTCCAGACAATCTGATACAAATGCAGGAGTTACGATAGCCATTTTTTTTATTCCTTCTTTTCCCATACGTTCTATAGTACGATCGGTATAAGGCTTTAACCATGGATCAAAGCCTAAGCGGGATTGATAGGAAGTAGAGTAAGTTCCATTTTTAAGCCCAAGTTTTTTTGCTACTTGTACAGTTGTCATTTCACATTGATGACGATAGCAAAACTTATGTTGTTCTGATCCTTTTTTAAAGCAACATTTGCCATCCATTTTGCAATTTCCATTGCTAATGTCACTTTTTCTAATATGCCTCTCGGGTACTCCATGGTAACTAAATAAAAGATGTTCATATTCAACACCTTCTAGTTTTTCGGTTATACTTTTTGAAAGGACATTAATATATTCGGGTTTATTATAAAAAGCAGGAACATCAACAAGTTTCATATTTGGGAAATGTTCTTTTTGCAATTTTTCGGCAAGAACTAAAATAGTTTCGGTAGTTGCCATAGCAAATTGAGGGTAAAGCGGAATAATCATGACCTCATTTACACCTTTGTCGTGTAATCCCTGTAATCCCTTTTTGATATTCATCGAACCATAGCGCATTGCTAAAGCAATAGGGATTGAAGTACGATCTACTACTTTTTTTTGTAATCTTTCTGATAGTACAATTAGGGGAGAACCTTCATCCCACCAGATTTTTTTATAAGCTTCTGCCGATTTTTTCGGCCGGGTATTTAAGATAATCCCTTTTACCAGTAATGTTCGCGCCCATAACGGAACATCGATTACTCTGGGGTCCATCAAAAATTCACCAAGATATTTTTTTACATCCTTTGGATCAGTACTATCTGGTGATCCAAGATTAACAAGGAGAACTCCTTTACTCATAATTTTCTTTTTGCACACACAAAAATACAAACTATAAAGAGTAATGATGCTAAAAGTGATAAGACTTTTTGATAGTGGTATTGTAGAATTAGTGCATAATCCTATTAAAAACCAAACAGAACTTAAAATACGTTAAATTCTGGCAAACCGAAAGTTGGGTAGTTTTATTTTAGTATTTTTAGGTGATTAAAAAAAGCAAAGATGAAACGTATAATTGTAGATGTCGAAAAAGATAAACTACCCTTTATTCTGGAGTTGTTAGAACAGTTTGATTTTGTATCTGTTTTGGCAGATGCTTCTGATGAGGATCAAGGAATGTATGATTCGATAGTATCCTTACAAAAAGGAGTAGGTATTCCTAGAGGGGAATCATTCGATTAAATGAGTTTTAGTTTAAGCTCATCACATATTTTTTTGGAGTAGTTCCAAATTTCTTTTTAAATGCAGCTATAAAATGGCTAGCAGTGCTATATCCAACTTTTAAACCTACTTCATTTACATTATGACTTCCTGAAGCTAATAGTTGTCGGGCTACCTCCATTTTGTAATCAAACAAGAATGTATATACCGGTTCACCATAAATTTGTTTAAATCCGTCTTTAAGTTTTTTAAGAGGCAATCCAATCTCATTAGATAGCTCCTGAAGTGTAGGAGGTTCTGCCATACGGGCGATAATAATTTCTTTAGCTTTTCGAATTTTTAATACATTTTCTTCATCTACCAAAAACGGACATTGCTCTACATCTGCGTCCCCAGGTCTATTAAAATAGAGACTTAATAATTCATATGCTTTTCCTTTAAAGTATAACAGTTTAATCGATTGATGAAGGTTGTAGTTCATAATTTGATTTAGTACCACAGCCATTGAAGGAGAAATTTTGGCATCGGTATAATATTTTTTATCACGGTTTCCTTCTCCGAGAAAAGGAATATAATCCGCTTCTTTAGAAAATAAAGAGTGAAACTTTTTTATAGAAATAAGGATAGTGATCAACCAGGAATCCTTTTTCATTTCGAGATTCATTGGAAGATCGCGTTGTGGATTATAGAGAAGAAGCGAATTTTCTTCAGAAAGGTTTATAGCATAGCTTCCGTTATTAAAGTTAAATTTAATCCCCCCCTTAATACAGAAATGAAACTGGATAAGACTACTGTCGATATCTCTTACAACTCGTTGATTTTCATTGGTTTCGTTTTGAAATTTTAGGATATGAAAACCATCTTCGATTTGGGTTTCTTCTAGAATCCCTGGAGCGTTATTTTTTAGTTCAATTTCCATAGTTGTAAAATTTTATTTATTTAGAATGAGTCTAAACTGTCGATGTAAGAATCTCTGGCACCTATACAAAAATAAGGGTTTTTACCCATTTTTTTACAAAAAATATCTTAAACAACGTTTTTCGACACTTAAAATTCTTCTGGCGTTATTTTTTCTGATATATCTAAAATACTTTTGTTATGGAATATAATATAATAGAATTGACTGCATGGAGTCTCACTCAAGAGCAAAAGGAACAAATTTTTACACTATTGGACTTAGTTATAAAAAAGCTGATGCAGAGATCAGAGGTCATTTTAGTGTAAACGAAGAAGCCAAAGAAGGAATACTACAACAGGCAAAAAAAGAAGGCATTGAAGCCTTACTAGTTACTTCTACCTGTAATCGAACCGAATTACATGGTTTTGCTCAACATCCATTTCAATTAATCAAATTACTTTGCGAGCATACTCACGGAACCATAGAAGAATTCGAAAAAGTAGCATATGTACATAAAAATAGTAAAGCAGTATCACATTTATTTAAAGTAGGTACAGGTTTGGATAGTCAGATATTAGGGGATTTTGAAATTATAAGTCAACTAAAACAAAGTTTTAAAGCTTCCAAAAAAGCAGAAGTTACCAACCCTTTTTTAGAAAGACTTATAAATGCGGTAATCCAGGCAAGCAAACGTATCAAGAATGAGACTGAGATTTCTTCTGGAGCAACTTCAGTTTCTTTTGCATCGGTTCAATACATTCTTAGGAATGTAGAACATATTTCGGATAAAAAAATTGTGCTTTTCGGAACTGGTAAAATAGGTAGAAACACCTGTGAAAATTTAATAAAACATACCAAGAACGATCATATAACACTAATTAACCGAACAAAAGATAAAGCAGAAAGAGTAGCAGGAAAATTTAATCTTATTGTAAAAGATTATGCTAACATTCAGTCAGAAATAACAAATACAGATATCCTTATTGTGGCTACGGGAGCGCAGAATCCTACTATTTCTAAACAACTAATTCATTCGCAAAAGCCATTATTGATTTTAGATCTGTCTATTCCAAAAAATGTATCAGATGATGTAGTTGAGTTACCCAATGTAACTTTGGTACACCTGGATCATTTGTCAAAAATGACAGATGATACATTACAAAGAAGAAAACAATACATCCCGCAAGCCGAGATTATTATAGAAGAAGTAAAAACAGAATTTGATAGTTGGTTAGAAACCAGAAAATTTGCTCCCACTATTAAGGCACTTAAAAATAAATTATCTACATTAAAAGATGCAGAAATTAATCTACAACGAAAAAAGTATGCAGATTTTGATGAAGAACAGGCAGATATTATTAGTAGCCGAATCATTCAGAAAATCACGAATCATTTTGCCAATCATCTTAAAGATGATAACACCTCGGCAGATGAAAGCATAGAATTGATTCAGAAAGTATTTCAATTACAAAACAAATAGCTTTGGCAAAAACGATTCGCATAGGTACCAGAGATAGTGAATTAGCACTTTGGCAAGCAAATACCGTACAAAAAAAATTAGAAGAACTAGGATATAAAACTCACTTGATCCCAGTTAAATCAACTGGGGATATTATATTGGATAAACCATTGTATGAGTTAGGGATTACCGGGATTTTTACTAAAACATTGGATATAGCGATGTTACAAGGCGATATTGATATTGCAGTGCATTCGATGAAGGATGTTCCGACAATTCTACCAAAAGGAATTATAGAAGCAGCCATTTTAAAACGCGCTAATGTAAATGATATTCTGGTTCATAAAGGGTTGGATTTTTTAGAAAATGAAGGAACAATTGCTACCGGAAGTCTTCGAAGAAAAGCACAATGGTTACATAAATACCCAACGCATACAGTAGTTGATCTGCGAGGTAATGTAAATACACGTATGCAAAAACTAACCGAGAATGATTGGAATGGTGCCATATTTGCAGCTGCCGGATTAGAACGCATTGATCTAAAACCTGATAATTATATTGATCTGGATTGGATGATTCCTGCACCAGCACAAGGAGCAATGTTAGTTGTTGCAAAAGAAGAAGATGAGTATTGCAGAAAGGCATTATCAAATTTAAATGATAGCCCATCTGAAATATGTGTACATATCGAACGCGAGTTTTTACGAGAATTAGAAGGAGGTTGTACAGCACCAATAGGAGCACTAGCAGAAATTAAAGAAGATATTATCTACTTTACCGGAGCTTTGTTTAGTCTTGACGGAAATGATAAGATTGAAGTCAATAAAGAAATAAAAATAGGTAATGTAGAAAACCTGGGAACGATATGTGCTCAGGAAATATTGAATAACGGAGGACATGAATTGATGAAAGAGATAAAAGCAGAAATCGGATAGATTGGATACTTCACCAACAATACTCTCAACCAAAAAACTTTCTACAGCTCAAAAAGAGTTGTTGCTAAATACTGGTCTTGGATTTGTCGAGTATGAAGCCATAACTATTGAACTTTTAGAAATTACAAATAAGCATACAATCCAGAATGCAATTTTTACAAGCAAGAACGCTGTGAAAGCAATTAAAAACTCTGGAATGATCATTTCAAACTGTTTTTGTGTAGGAGATAATACTAAAAAGCTTTTAGAGGAAAATGACTTCAATGTGGTAGAAACTGCTCAAAATGCATCAGATTTAGCTAAAATCATTATAAAAAAATACAAAAACCACTCTTTTTTGTTTTTTTGCGGAAACTTAAGAAGAGATGAATTACCAGATCTTTTGAAACAAAATAATGTTGAGTTAAAAGAGCAGATTGTATATAAAACACAGTTAAAATCGAATAAATTTATCCGTTCGTTTGATGGAATATTGTTTTTTAGTCCATCCGGAATTCAAAGCTATACTTCAGAAAATAAAATAGGAGAAAGTATTTCGTTTTGTATAGGAAGCACAACTGCTTCTGAAGCTAAAAAACATACAAATAATATTATTGTTGCAAATAAACCTACGGTAGAAAACGTAATTGTTCAAGCCGTAAAACATTTTACTAAAAAATAAATAATAAAGCAATTTTTGCAAAGTCGAAAATTCACAATAGCTATGACACAACTTAAAAACGACTTATTTCTTAGAGCATTAAAAGGGGAAACTGTAGAACGCCCACCAGTATGGATGATGCGTCAGGCAGGGCGATACTTACCAGAATTTCGTGCACTAAAAGCAAAATATGATTTTTTTACACGTTGTAGAACACCAGAATTGGCTGCAGAGATAACCGTACAGCCTATAGATATCATTGGTCCCGATGCAGCAATTTTGTTTAGTGATATTTTGGTGATCCCACAGGCTATGAATATCGAGGTCGAAATGAAAGACGGAATTGGTCCCTGGCTTCCTAATCCAATTCGATCTTTGGCAGATGTAGAACAAGTAATTGTTCCAGATGTCTACGAAGAATTAGGATATGTAATAGATGCGATAAAACTAACCAAAGAACGTTTGGATAATCGTGTTCCTTTAATTGGTTTTGCCGGTTCACCATGGACAATTTTATGTTATGCTGTACAGGGGCAAGGATCTAAAAACTTTGATAAGGCCAAAGAATTGTGTTTTACACAACCAGAAGCAGCACACCAATTATTGCAAAAGATTACCGATACTACTATTGCTTATCTTAAAGCAAAAGTTGCAGCAGGAGTTAATGCAGTTCAGGTATTTGATAGCTGGGGAGGGATGTTATCACCAGTAGATTACCAGGAATTCTCATGGAAATATATCCAGCAAATTGTAGATGCATTAAAAGAAGAAACCGAAGTGATCGTTTTCGGAAAAGGATGCTGGTTTGCATTACAAGAAATGGCACAATCGGGAGCTGCTGCTCTTGGAGTAGATTGGACATGTTCTGCGCGTAATGCTCGTTATCTTACCGGAGGAAATATAACACTACAAGGTAATTTTGATCCTTCGAGATTATTATCTCCACCAGCAGAAATCAAAAAAATGGTTAAACAAATGATAGACGCTTTTGGTAAAGATCGTTATATCGCTAATTTAGGACATGGGATTTTACCTAATATTCCTGTAGAGAATGCTCAAGCCTTTGTAGATGCAGTAAAAGAATATCAAGCATAAGAATGAGTATAGGGAATCTGTTAAAACGATTAAGTTTTAGGCAAATCCTTAAGGTAGCAGGGGTAATGCTTCAGAATCCTTTACTAGTCTATCCAACATTAAAAGCTACAAGGAGAACCATGATCATTTGTGATTTGCATTATGGAAAAGCACATCATAAAAACGGAAAAGCTAATGCTTTTCGACATGCGTTATGGAATATATTGATTTGTCAAACTACTTTTAGAATAACCAAAAACAAAGAAAAATCTGTAAACTGGGCACAAAAAATAACCGATTTACATGAAAAACTAGCTCCAAATAAACCATTAGAAACTGCAATGGATTTACATAACAACGAAATTGGCAGAAAATATTTTTTGGAACTAACTACTTCTTTTGAAGAAGAAATAATCACTTTTTTAAAGGATAATACTCAAAAAGCTAAGAAAGTAATAGATATTAAAGAAATACTGGATCATAAAGATAAATTGGTTTATCTTTTGGAAATCGATACTTGATCATGAAATATTTCCAAAATTGAAACAAAAATGATAAAAAGACTACTTATATAAGAGAGTAAATCAATCAAAAAAACAGTGACCAATGCTTAAAAATATCATTAACGGGATCAAAGCTTATTTCGGAACCTTTAAACTTATTTCAAAACTAGGATTATGGAAATTTTTTGCGATTCCTATTTTGATAAGCGTAATCACAGGATTATCTTTTGTAGCATTAGTATATTTCTTTTCAGATAACCTGGGAGCTTTAATTTCTCGGATTTGGGTTTGGGAATGGGGATCAGAAACATTTGCGACCATTAGCACATATATCGGGGGGTTATTAATCCTAGTAATAGGATTAATACTATATAAACACATTGTAATGGCATTGTCTGCTCCATTTATGAGTCCGGTTTCAGAAAAAGTAGAAACACATCTTCTGGGAGAAACAAATCATTCGCACCGTAATACATCATTTAGTCAACAATTATCTAGAGGTATCCGTATTAACATACGAAATCTATTTAGAGAATTATTATTTATGATTCCGCTAATTATTTTAAGTTTTATTCCGGTTATTGGTATTGTAGCAACAATATTAATTTTTCTGATACAAGCATATTATGTAGGTTTTGGTAATATGGACTATACTATGGAACGTCATTTTAATTATAAAGAAAGTATCCAGTTTGTAAGAAAAAATAGAGGGACTGCTATTGGTAATGGAGTTGTATTTGTATTGATGCTCTTTATACCTGTTATAGGATTTGTTATCACACTACCTATATCTGTAGTTGCAGCCTCTACAGAAACGGTAAAAATTTTGAAAGAAAAAGGATTAATTGAACTAAAAAGCACATCTGAGGAGATTTCCAAAATTGAAGCATAATACCATAGCTAAATTCAATTGGATTTTTAAGATCTGATAAAAAATTATATAATTATAATGAAAGATAAGTTTTATCAATACATACAAGACTTACAAGATACCATAACCTCAAAACTGGAAGAAATAGATGGTAAAGCTAAATTCGAGGAAGATCTATGGGAGCGTTCTGAAGGAGGTGGAGGAAGAACCCGTGTAATCGAAAATGGAAATGTATTCGAAAAAGGAGGTGTGAATATTTCTGGAGTTCATGGGGCACTTCCCAAAGCTATGCAAAGCTATTTTAAAGTAGGCGAGGTTGACTTTTTTGCCTGTGGTTTGTCATTAGTACTACATCCCAAAAATCCAATGGTACCAACGGTACATGCGAATTGGCGTTATTTTGAAATGTATGATAAAAACGGAACAATTGTAGATAGCTGGTTTGGAGGAGGCCAAGATTTAACACCGTACTATTTGTTTGATGAGGATGCAAGGCATTTTCACCAGGTATGTAAAGATTCTTGTGATAAACATGACCCAGATTTTTATATTACCTACAAAAAGAAATGTGACGAGTATTTCTATAATGCACATCGAGGAGAAGGCCGTGGAGTAGGAGGTTTATTTTTTGATTATTGTAAAGCAAATGATGCGATGTCGATGCCAAACTGGTATGATTTTGTAACCGAAGTAGGGAATAGTTTTTTAGAAGCGTATACTCCGATTGTAGAAAAAAGAAAAGAGCTTCCATATACAGAAACACATAGAGATTGGCAGGAAATTCGACGTGGACGTTATGTAGAATTTAATCTGGTACATGATAAAGGAACTCTATTTGGGCTAAAAACTAATGGAAGAATAGAAAGTATTTTAATGAGTCTTCCTCCTCATGTACAATGGCGATATGATTACCACCCAGAAACGGGTAGTGAAGAAGCGCGATTAGTAGAAGTACTAACAAACCCTGTAGATTGGATATAATACCTTTATAACTTGAGTTTACTGTAGTAAAAGCATTTTTTCTTGGTCAATAAGAGAAAGAAGATGTTAATTTTAATGTAGAAAATTTTATTTCCAATTTAGACTATAGAGTATGATAATTGGCCGTTTTATCACATGGTGTAATGCCATATAATACTTACTTAAAACTTAAAATAGAGAGTAAAAACCGGTTAAAGTGTTTAAAAATTCGGCTGAATGACAATTATGTGGTTTTTTTTTATTAACTTGCAAAACAATCATTTAGGGCTTATCTATATAATGTTATATTAATTAACACAAATGCCTTATGAAAAAAATTCTACTATTGCTAATCGTAATCCTTATTGTAGGATGCGAATTTTTACCCAAAGAATCTAAGTTTTCTAAGTTTTCGAAAAACACAATCGAATTTAGAAACAATACTATTGTGCTTACCAGTGCCTATTCTAAAACATCTCCCGAAGAATTTAAAAGCAGATTAGATTCATTAGAAAATAAACCAAAATTTAAAAAGGTTGCTTTACATGAATTAAAAAAAATAGAAGATAAAAAAGTAGATTTCGAACTATTCGTAGATGAAAATAATGTAGAAAACTATGTATTTATCTATACTTGTGATTTCTATCAGTTTGATGAGCATAGAGCCGCTAGAGTTGTTGCCGCACTTAATGATCAATTGCAAGATGAATCTAATATTCAGGAAGTAAAATATAAAAGAATTCATGGTCGTTTTTTCTTTACTCCAACATCAAAAGTAGTTAAGCTTAAATATTTAAAAGCTTATAAAAAAGATAGAAAATTCCAGACAGAATATATTGTTGCTTCAAAATCCGGAGGAATTGGATTGTTGATTAGTAACCTGGAGGATATTGATTTTGAAAGTTCTATAAAGCGATTTGCTTCAAAATAAGATAAGGAGATAGTAATATATCTTTTATCTTGCTTCTTTTCTAAAGATGATACATAGAATAAAGATAGTTTTTGTTATTATTTTCATTGTGAGTTGTGCTCGTAGTGTAGAGCCAACGGTAGAAAATATTAATAAAATATTTACGTCTAAAGATTTTACTTTTGAGTTTAACAGCCATACTGGCGATAAAAAATCTCTTAGTTTTAGGAATGATTATCTAGTTTATAAAAGCGATAAACCTACATATCGCAGAGAGATAAGTTACGATGAGGTACTTTTGATTAATGACTTTATTCAAAAGATTGTTAATCGTCATTCTAAAATATTAGACCCCGAGACCACCTCACATTATATTATAAAAAACACAGCGTATAAAGTAGTAATCATACCAGATCAGGAAGATTACTACTTTGATGCTTTACTTAAAACATTAAAACTTGATACCGTAAAATAAATAATATTACTCAAAAAGTAATGAAAAAGATGTCTCCTTATTAGGTATAGAATGAACCGTTAGACTACCTCCATGCAGATGCATAATTTGTTTAGAAAGACTTAAGCCTATACCTGTACCTTCGTTTTTTGTGGTATAAAAAGGTATAAATATCTGGCTCATGATATCGGGATGTATGCCCGGACCATTGTCTTTAACTGTTATATATTTTTTTCCTTCAGTAGTAATTCCAACAATAAACATTAGAGTTGCTTTTTCGGTATCTTTTAAAGCTTGAATTGCATTTTTACAAAGGTTTAGCAATATCTGAGTAATTAGCTTTTCGTCTGCATAAATTTCGAGATCTTCTGTATTGTTAAGAATATCAAAAGAAATGACATTAAAATCAATCTCCTGGCTCATCAAAACTTTTACCTTCTCTAATAATTCATCTACTTTAATTATTTTCTTATCGGGTACAGGTACATTTAAGAAACTACGATACGACTGTACAAAACTCATTAAATCATTTCCTTGATTTTTGATTACTTCTAGTCCTTTTGCAGTATTATGAATTTTATTTTCATCAATTGCTGTAACCGGTATGATCCCGCTTTTATCCTTATAATATCCCAAAATAGATTCTGATATTGAAGTAATGGGAGTAACAGAGTTCATAATTTCGTGAGTCAAAACTCTAATGAGTTTTATCCACGAATCTGTTTCTTTTTCGTCTAATTCGTTATGGATATCTTGTATGGTTATTAATCTTAAAACTTCGTTATTTAATACTATTTCTGAAGATTTAATAGACAACTGTATCGTCTCTCGCTCGTTGGTAAGTTGAAAGAGTTTTCGTTCGAATGGTTTAATATTATTAAATAAGTCATACAATTTTTTATCAACCTGCACTAGCTGTTTTATATGGTTTAGAGGAGTATAATTTAGTAATTTTTCGACTTTAGGATTGTTAAAAAGAATATGCCCTTTATGATTAAAAGTCAAAATACCAATTTCTGCTTGCTTTAGTATTTCTTGGTAATACTGTTCCTGTGTCTGGTTTTTTAAGTGTACTTTTCGAATTACATCATTAAGACTATTAAGGCTCTGATTTAATTCGTTAAATGATTTTGGGCCTCCTTTTTCGGGAAATCGAAGTGTGAAATCTTCATTTTTAATTGAATTAAAAAAGTAGGCAATCTTTCTATTATTATGGTTTAGATATTTGATTAAAAATATCGTTTGTAATGAAAGTAATAATAGAACAAAAAAAGACAAAATATACAATTCTTTAAAAAACGCAAAGGCTAATATCAGTGCAGTTAAGGAAAGCATTACTACTCTTAGGATTAATTTTGTATAGAGATTTTGGCTTACCATTAGTTTTCTGATTTTTTTATTTTGTTATATAAAGTCTGTCTCGAAATACCAAGTTGATTTGCAGCAGCACTATAGTTTCCATTATGTTTGTCAAGTGCTTTGGCAATCATGAGTCGTTCCATTTCATCAAGAGTCTCAGGACCTTTGTCCAAAGAAATCCCCGGGCTGTTACTCAATAAAAAATCTGTTGGTTTCAATACATTTCCTTCACATAAAATTACTGCTCTCTCTATTGTGTGTTGTAACTCTCTTACATTTCCTGGCCAACGATATCCCATTAATTTTTCTTCGGCAGCAGTATTTATTCGAAGCGACGGTTTGCCATATTTTGTCGCGAATTTTTTTAAATAAAAATCTGCAAGTATCAGGATATCGTTATCTCGTTCTCGCAATGGAGGTACTTCAATATGAATCGTATTTATTCTATATAATAAATCTTCGCGAAAAATACCTTCATCTACCATTTGATTAAGGTTGCAATTAGTGGCACAAACCAGGCGTATGTTTACGGGAATAGGTTTATTAGAACCAACCCTTACAACTGTTCTGTTTTGTATTGCAGATAATAGTTTGGCTTGTGTTTGTAGTGATAAGTTTCCGATTTCATCAAGAAACAAAGAACCGTTGTTTGCTGCTTCAAACTTTCCTGCGCGATCTTCTTTGGCATCTGTAAAAGCTCCTTTGGTATGACCAAAAAGTTCACTTTCAAATAATGTTTCTGATATTGAGCCCATATCTACTCCAATAAAAACTTCGTTTTTTCGGGGAGACATTCTATGTAATTCTCTGGCAATTAGTTCTTTTCCTGTTCCGTTTTCACCTGTGATTAAAACGTTAACATCTGTTTTTGCCACTTTTCTAACTAGGTTTAAGACAGCAGTTAGTGCTTTAGAGTTACCAATAATATAGTTGCTGTCTTGATTGATAACCTGTTTTAGGTGGTTTTCTTTCTGCTTTAGTTCTTGTACTTCTTTTCTGGATTTACGAAGTAGAAAAGCAGACTTTATTGTAGCCAATAGCTTTTCATTATTCCAGGGTTTTAATATAAAATCGGTAGCTCCTTCTTTTAACGCTTTTACAGCAAGATCGACAGCACCATAAGCCGTCATCATAATTACCGAAGTATGAGGAGCTTTTTTCTTTATTTCTCTAAGCCAGAATAAACCTTCATTTCCTGTATTGACACCGGCAGAAAAATTCATATCTAATGCCACAATATCATAATCACTTAGATTGTGTAATGAGGAAATTTGATTGGGATTAGAAATTGTTTTAATGTGTTTGTACTCAAACTGCAATAAAATTTCTAATGCGCTTAAAACACTCTTATTATCATCAATGATTAAAATTTTTCCATCCTGCATTATTTATTATTTAAGTTATCATAGTAAAACTACAAATTTGAGACAGTACTCCTATAGAGGTGTAAAATTATTTGACACTATTTGTATAATAATTTTACATTTTAAAAATTCAATATAGATGTTTTTTGTATTAATACGCTGATATGTAGTGATTTGTGTTTTTGGCACGGCATTAGGTTATGGTTTGGCATCAAAACGTTATTTAAGTGTTTATAAATGATAAAATCTAAAAACAAAATCTTATATTTTCTCTTGATCTTGATATCAAATACGATGTATTCTCAAGAATCATGGTCATTAGATGATTGTGTAACCTATGCTATAGGTCATAATCTACAGCTCAAGGATTTTAAATACAATCAGGATGCTAACAAGGAAACATATCGGCAATCGGTAAGAAATTTATTGCCAAGTATCAATGCATTTTCAGATTATAATATTCGATATGGAAGATCGGTAGATCCCAATAATAACAATATTGTAAACACTGATTTTTTCTCTAATAATTATAGATTGAATGCAGAAATTGATTTGTTTAGAGGTTTTCAAAAAATAAACACAATCAAAGCTTCAAAATTTTTGAATAAAGCAGCAAATGAAGAAGTGCTGCATCAAAAATATCTACTGGCATTTAGAGTAATGTCTGCTTTTTATGATATTCAGTTTATGGAAGGACTTTTAACCATTTCTAAAGAACAAGAAGAAGTATCCACTACTAATTATACACTTGTAAAAAGACAAGTAGAACTTGGTCAAAAAGCAAAAGCTGATTTGTACGAAGCAGAATCTGCATTATTAGCCGATCAATTATTGGTTACTCAAAATGAGAATAATGTAGCAGCTGCAAAACTTAAACTTATACAAGAAATGAACTTAGAAGATGTTACTACTATTTCTATTCAATCTTCTCTTATAGAAGCCGATGATAATGTGGATGTTTTTAAAGCAAATAGAGATTCTATTTACAGTAAAGCGAGAACTTTTGTTCCTATCATAAAAGCACAAGAGTTAAAAGCAAAAGCAGCCAAAAAGCAATTAGCCATAGCCAGAGGGGGCTTGTACCCCTCTCTGTCTTTTTTTGCAGGTTATCAAACAGGATTTTATGAAACCAATGTTAATGACAATACAGGAAGAGTTATTTCTTTTAAAAATCAGATTAAAGATAATGTCTCAAAATATGTTGGAGTTTCGCTTAACATTCCTATCAGTAATGGATGGTCAAATCGGTCACGTGTAAAACAGCAAAAGGTAGAAATGATGAGAGCAGACAATAATTTTGATATTCAAAAACAAGAACTGTTTAAACTAATACAACAACTTGTTCAGGAAGGAGATGCACTACGTTTTGAATATCAACAGAGTTCGCAAAAAATGAACGCACAGGTATTAACTTTTAAGATAGCTCAAAAGAGATATGAAAAAGGATTGATAAGCGCTATAGAACTCAACCAATCTAAAAACTTATTAGCGAACTCACAAAATGAAAACCTACAGGTACAATTACGTTTAAAAGTAAACGAAAGCACATTGGATTTTTATAATGGATTACCTGTTTTTAATATAAATAGAGCACAATAAAATGGATATAAAAATTGAAAAGAAAAAAGGATTAAGACCTAAACATTATGGATACATTGCTATAGGTATAGTATTGTTTTTTGTAGGTTGGAAAATGGTATTCGGAAACTCGGCAGCTACATTTAGAACAGAAAAAGAAAAATTGTCGATAGCAGAAGTTTCTTTTGGGAAATTTGATGATTATATTACCATTAATGGTGCGGTAGCTCCAATAAGTACAATTTATATGGATGCTTATGAAGGAGGTAGAGTAACAGAAAAGCTTATCGAAGAAGGAGCGATGGTAAAAAAAGGAGATATTATATTAAAGTTAGAAAACAGTGCTCTTTATGAACAGATTTTGGCTAGTGAAAGTAATTTAGCATTAAAACAGAATGACCTTCGTTCTACAAAGTTGACTTTTGATTCTAGACAAGTAGAAGGCCAAAAAGACCTGGTAAGCTCAGAATATGAATTACAAAAATTGAAGCGAAATTATGAACAGAGTAAGGCTTTGTTTGATGATGAATTGATTTCTCGGGAAGAATATCTAATTTCAAAAGAAAACTATGAGCTATCCAAAAAACGATATGAAATAATTAAAATTCAAACAGAACAAGATAAATCTCTTCGAGCTACTTCTTTATCAGGGTTAGATACCGATCTGGAGCGTATGCAAAAAACACTTTCTATGGTATATGAACGTTTGGATCATCTAAATGTAAGAGCTCCTGCAGATGGTCAATTAGGGTTTTTAGATGCAGAAATAGGTCAAAATATAAGACAGGGACAACGTATAGGGCAGATAAATGTATTAACAGATTATAAAATAGAAGCAACAATAGACGAGCATTATATAGATAGAGTAAAAAGAGATTTAACCGCAGTGTTAGATCGTAATGGTAAAGAATATCAACTTCGTCTTCGTAAAGTATATCCCGAGGTACGCAACGGGAAATTTAAAGTAGACCTGGTCTTTGCAGATCAAAAACCCGAAACTATACGAACTGGACAGAGCTATAATATAAAACTGCAACTAGGAGCATCAAATGATGCACTTTTACTACCTCGAGGAAGTTTTTTTCAGAGTACCGGAGGGCAATGGATTTTTGTTGTGGATGCTTCGGGCGAAGTAGCATGGAAAAGAGCCATACGTATAGGGAAACAAAACTCGAGATATTATGAATTACTCGAAGGACTAGAAGCAGGAGAAAAAGTAATTACTTCAAACTATGATAGTTTTGGAGACGCCGAAAAAATAATTTTAAAATAAATAGCATTTAGAAAATAAAATCAATCAAAAAATGATACAGATAGAGAACATAAAAAAGAGTTTTAGAACCGAGGAAGTCGAAACTCTGGCATTAAATAATGTAAATCTAAAAGTTGAAGCAGGAGAATTTGTAGCCATAATGGGACCATCAGGTTGCGGGAAATCTACTTTACTTAACATCATTGGTATGTTGGATAACCCTAATGAAGGGTATTATCACTTTAATGGTGAGGAAGTAGGTGGATTGAAAGAAAATCAACGTACCAAAATTAGAAAAGGAAACCTTGGATTTGTATTTCAGAGCTTTAATTTGATTGATGAACTTACCGTTTTTGAAAACGTAGAGCTCCCTTTGATTTATCTTAACATGAAAAAGAGCGAACGAGAGCAAAAAGTAAAACAGGTACTAGAGCGAATGAAAATTGCGCATCGCGAAAAACATTTCCCTCAGCAATTATCAGGAGGGCAGCAGCAACGAGTTGCTATAGCCAGAGCCGTAGTAACTAATGCCAAGCTTATTTTGGCCGATGAACCTACAGGAAATCTTGATTCTAAAAATGGTATCGAGGTTATGAATTTGCTTACCGAACTTAATCAGGAAGGAACTACCATTGTTATGGTAACGCACTCAGACAGAGATTCGCATTATGCGCATAGAGTTATTAATCTGTTTGATGGACAAATTGTAACCGAAAGCCAAAACAAACCTTTTAAGGTTAATGGGTAACTCATTAAATAAACCATTAAAACCAAAGTCATGATAAAATATTTATACCACATAGCAATCGCAATATTACTTTTTTGTATCAATCTATGCCAGGCTCAATCAGAAGCAATAGCTGTACAACATTTTGATAAAGTAATTATAAGTCCGCATATCCAGGTGACTTTTATTGAAGGTGAAAAAGAAAGTGTTATGATCGAAAACACACGGGTACCACAGGAAAAAATTAATATCGAGGTAGCTGGAAATACACTTCGTATGTATTTGGATGGAGCCAAAACAACAACCAAAACAGTGAAAACAAACGAAAATGGTTGGGAAAGAAAGAAACCTATCTATAAGGGAACCATGGTAACTGCTGTCATAACATATACCCAACTCAGAGAACTTTCAATAAGAGGAGAAGAAATAATTGAATGTAAAAGCCCAATAAAAAGAGATGACTTCAGATTAAAAATCTATGGAGAATCTAAAATGACGATGAATTCATTAAAAGTAAACTCATTACGTGTTTCTATTTACGGAGAAAGTTACCTGGAAATTAAAGAAGGTAGTGTAAACGATCAAAAATATACAGTGTATGGAGAAGGAAAAGTGAACACTTTAGGGATGATTAACGAAAATACTAAGATCACAGCATATGGCGAAAGTAATTTTAGAGTAAGAGTCTCAGATCATTTAAAAGTTACTGCATACGGAGAGGCAACTGTGGCTTATAATGGGAACCCTTCTATAAATAAAGGAATAATTTTAGGTGAAGCAACGATTCATAAAATAAATTGAACATCAGATCAATCAAAACCTGACATCAAAAAACGACAGTTATGCTAAAAAATCACTTAAAAATAGCCTGGAGAAACCTTAAAAAGCGAAAAATCTTTGCTAGTATCAATATTTTGGGATTATCCCTTGGTTTTAGCTGTGTTATTTTGATTTTTCTATTTGTAAATTATCATTTGCAGTTTGATAATTTTCACAAAAATTCAGATCGAATTTACAGAATAGTAACTGAAGAACATCGAGATGATGTTGATTATGAATCAAGTGTACCACCAGGATTTGCAAAGGGTTTTAAAGCCGATTATGACTATGCTGATAAAGTTGCAAATATTTATACCAGAGAAGATTGGCAGATTAACGGTACAGCTAATAAAAAATCATTACGGTTTCGAGAAAATGTTGTTTTCGCAGAACCTGATTTTTTTGAGATTTTAAATTTTCCATTACTTGAAAAACTCGGAGATCAGACCTTGAATCAACCAAATACAGCATACATTACAGAAAGCTTTTCAAAAAAAATGTTTGGCGATGAAAATGCACTGGGAAAAACATTAGTAGTAAAAAATAAAGAAACTATTCAGGTCATAGGTATACTTAAAAATTTACCAAAAAATACGGTGATTCAGGGAGAAATATTCCTCTCGTATAAAACACTAAAACACTATGATAATTTTATTTATAGTGAATCCTGGGGAGGAATTAGTGGTAGCCTGATGTGTTTTGCTTTACTTCATCCAAACCAGAATATAGCCCAGATCGAAAAAAGCTTAATTCAACTGGTCACAAAACATCGCCCAACAAGCAAAAATGTACATCGCTATAAGCTTCAATCACTAGATAATATTCATTTTGATAATAGATATGGAGGTGTTAATGTAAGTCTACTCTGGACTTTTGCATTAATAGGATTTTTTATTATTACAATAGCATGTATTAACTTTATTAATATTTCTGCAGCTCAGGCATTTACTCGTTCTAAGGAAATAGGAATTAGAAAAGTACTAGGAAGTTTTAAGCAACATCTTTTTTGGCAATTCATTTCAGAAACATTTATTATCAGTCTGTTTGCGCTCATAGTTAGCTTAGCGATTGCGATAGCAGTGTTACCATCTTTTAATGAGCTTTTTATGCTTAACCTTTCTATAACATCATTACTCGATATTAAGGTTATTGGTTTTGTGTTAGTACTACTGATTTTTGTCTCTCTTTTTGCAGGAAGCTACCCAGGTATTTTACTGGCACGTATTCTACCAACATTAGCACTTAAAGGAAAACTGACTCAAAAAGATACTGGAGGTAAACTGACTCGTAAAGTTTTGGTAACCATGCAATTTTCGATTTCTATAGTATTAATTGTGTCAACTATTATTATAGGAAAGCAGATTAGCTACGCCATCAATGCAGATTTAGGTTTTGATAAAGACGCTATTGTTATGGTAGATATCCCAGAAAAGATAGAAACTATCAAATTAGAAGGTTTGATGGAACGTATTGGAAAAATCTCTGGGGTTAAAGGTAGCACTGCGTGTTTAACAAGCCCGGGAGGAACAGATAGTAATTGGACTACAGGTATTCGATACAACAACAGAGCAGAGTATGAAGAATTTTATATTTCTGCAAAACTGGCTGATGAAAATTATATAAACACTTTTGGCCTTAAATTGGTAAGAGGTCGCAATTTTTATGTTCATGATTCTATTACTGAGGTAGTAGTAAATGAAATGGTTGCGCAAAAATTAGGTCTTGCGTCATCAGAAGAACTTATCGGTAAACAGGTCGAACTTAATGGAGGAAATATTAAAGCTACGATAGTTGGAGTGCTAGCGAATTTTCATGATCAAAACTTTCATAAAGATATTAGTCCAGTTTTTATAGCTCCCCAATCAAATGCTTTTAACGAAATAGCAATTAAAATTGACAGCCAAAATACAGATGTATTATTGGCCGAGATAGAACAGCGTTGGAAAGAAATATTTCCTAAATATATATATGAATTTAGTTTTTTGGATGAGCATGTAGCTCGGCAATATGAAAATGAACAACGCTTTTTACTAATGTCAAAATTATTTTCAGGATTAGCTATCTTTATTAGTTGCCTGGGACTTTATGGGTTGATTTCTTTTTTCGTAGCTCAAAGAAGGAAAGAAATTGGAATTAGAAAAGTCTTGGGAGGTAAAGTTGGAGACATTTTATTATTGTTCACACAGGACTTCTTAAAACTAATTTTTATTGCAGGCATAGTAGCATCACCGCTAGCTTGGTATGTTATGAATAATTGGCTTGAAAATTATAAATATAGAATAACAATTGATTGGTGGGTTTTTGCACTGGCCATAGGAGCAATTGCTACAATTACTATGGTTACTATTAGCTATCAAGCCATAAAAGCTGCTACTGTTAATCCTATAAAAAGTTTACGAATAGAATAAACAATTAATAACCTGTTTGGTTTTTTGTACCTGACAGTTTTTGAAAATAGATGATATATTATGTTAAAGAATTATTTAAAAATTGCTTGGAGAAACCTATTAAAAAACAAGGGATATTCTGCTATAAATATTGGAGGTCTCGCTATAGGAATGACTTGCTTTTTGCTTATAACGTTGTTTATAAGGAACGAACTTTCCTATGATAGCTATCATGAAAATGCAGATAATATATATAGAGTAGTTCACCATAGTAGTAAAGATAATATAGAAGATAGGTGGATATGGGGGAATGCACCAGTTGGGCCAGCATTAAAAAATGATTTTTCAGAAGTTGTTGAAAAAGTTCAATTTTCAGGAAGGTCTGATGTTTTATTAAATTATAACGAACGTTCTTTTCAAGAAGCTAACTGTTTTTATGTAGATCCAACAGTATTTGATGTATTTAGTTGGCCTTTAGTTTCAGGAAACCCAGAGACAGCTTTAAAGGCACCACATTCTATAGTGTTAACCGAAAGTATAGCAAAAAAATACTTTGGTAATGAGGATCCGATGGGTAAAAGCATTAATGGCTTTGGTGGTAGAGCTAGTGATGGTATCTACACAGTTACTGGTATAATGAAAGATGTGCCTTCCAATTCACATTTTTCTTTTGATATACTCATGTCTATGAGTTCTTTTCATCAAACTAGACCCGATGTTTTTGATGCTTGGGGATATGTAGATTTTTACACCTATTTTTTGGTAGCTGATAATTTTGATCAAGCAGCGTTTCAAGCCAAGATACCTGGCTTTTTGAAAAAAAACAGACCTTCTGAACAAGCCGAATATTACTATAACATTTCATTCGAACCCTTAAAAGATACATATTTAAATTCTGAAGCTGCTCGTCAACCAGGGATAACAGGTAATTTATCAAATATTTACATTTTTGTGATTATTGGATTTTTCATACTTATAATTGCTTGTATTAATTTTATGAACCTTGCTACCGCCCGTTCGCTAGAACGCGCAAAAGAAGTTGGAGTAAGAAAAGTAATAGGAGCAGATAAAAAAAGCTTGATTTATCAGTTTTTAGGAGAGTCATTGCTTATGGTTTTTTTATCTGCAATAATTGGTTTGGTATTGGTTATTATATGTCTTCCATGGATGAATACTATAACAGGAAAGCAATTTTTAGTCAACGAAATTTTTAATGGTATTACACTTTCACTGTATTTTGGAACGGCATTGGTTACAGGAATATTAGCAGGAAGTTACCCCGCTTTTATATTATCTAATTTTAAACCATCAAGTGTACTTAAAGGGGTTTTTAGAACTTCAAAAAAAGGAGTTAACCTAAGAAAAGGGCTTGTAGTATTTCAATTTAGCCTTTCTATTGCTTTAATAGCTAGTACCGTAATAGTATATTCTCAATTGGATTATATGCTAAATAAGAATCTGGGTTTTGATAGAGAGCAACAGTTAGTTATTGATTTCAATTGGGATGGTCAAGTACGTGATAACATAGAAACCATTAAAAGTGAATTTTTAAATCATCCAGATATTAGTTCAGTTTCGGCTTCAAGAACAGTCCCTGGAGGTCATTTCCCAGCAGCAGGAACCGATATAGAAACAAAAGAGGGTCCAATGAAATCTTTTAGCCCTTTTTTATATGAAGTTGATGTTGATTTTATACCTCATTATGATATTGAAGTAGTTGCCGGTAGAGCTTATTCTAGAGACTTCGCAACAGATACTGTTTCTTCTATGATTATTAATGAAGCAGCAGCTAAAAGTTTTGGATATGCAGATCCATTAGAAATTATAGGAAAACGTTTTGAACAATGGGGTAAAGAAGGTACAATCATAGGGGTAGTAAAAGATTTTAATTATTTATCCTTACACCAAGAAGTAGCCCCCTTAGCATTACGATTAGAACCCGGTAGTAGTAGGTATTTTTCTTTACAAATAAAATCTCAAAATCTTCAGGCAACTATTAAAGATATAGAAGATAAATGGTCTGCCTTAGTTCCTCATCGTCCGTTCTTATATAGTTTTTTAGATGACTCTTTTAATGCACAGTATGAAGCTGATTTTAAGTTTAAGAAACTATTTACCATGTTTTCATTTCTAGCTATTCTAATAGCTTGTTTAGGATTATTAGGCTTAGCCATTTATAGTGCTATGCAAAGAACTAAAGAAATAGGCGTTCGAAAAGTATTAGGTGCAGAAGTTACAAGTATAGTAACGCTTTTATCTAAAGACTTTATCAAATTGGTAGGTATTGCAATTGTTATTGCTACACCTTTTTCCTGGTATGCGATGAATAAATGGCTTAATGTGTATGCTTATAGAGTTGAAGTAAATTGGTGGGTTTTTGCCTTAGCAGGATTTCTGGCTTTAACAATAGCATTACTAACAGTTAGTTTTCACGCTATTAAAGCAGCTAGAACAAACCCAATCAAAAGCTTGAGAACAGAATAAATCATCATCAAAAAACGACAGTTATGCTAAAAAATCATTTAAAAATAGCCTGGAGAAGTCTTAAAAAGCAACCCTTTTTTACTTTCCTAAATACATTTGGTCTTGCTATTGGTATGGTAGGAGGACTATTGATTTCATTGTATATCTACGATGAATTGAGTTTTGATAAAATGTTTGCAGATGCTGATCGTATCTATAGGATAAATGTAGATGTAAAATTTGGAGGAAATGCCGAAGAATATGCCGAAGTATCGGCTCCTATGGCCGAAGCCATGAAAAGAGATTATCCACAGATAGAACTGGCCACACGATTTAGGAATCTGGGGAGTGTGTTTATCAGAAAAAGTGATACCGAGTTAAATATAAAAGAAGTAGGAGCTACTTATGTAGATACCACTTTTTTCGAAATGTTCGGCCTTGATTTGTTGATAGGAAATCCGAAGACAGCTCTAAAAGAACCTAATACTTTGATCCTAACCAAAACTGCTGCAGAAAAACATTTTGGGATGAACCAGGCTTTGGGACAAAATATGATATTAGATAATAGCAATACATATACAGTGGTGGGTGTGATAGATGATATGCCAGAGAACTCTTTCATTAGAAACCATACTATTTTTATTGCGATGGCCGGAAATGAAGATGCTACCTCTACCGAATGGGGAAACCATAATTATCCAACTTTTATTAAGTTGAAACCGGGCGCAGATATCAAAGATTTTGATACTTTTTTAGAATCTGCATTAAGAGACTATGTAATTCCCGGAGTACAAAAATATGCGCCAGGGATAACAGAAGAGCAATTTTTGGCTTCAGGAAATTATCTTAATTTTAGCACCATAGCCTTAACAGATATTCATCTACATTCTAGTAGATATCCAGAATTAAGTGCTAATGGCGATATTCAAAACGTTTATATTCTTTCTTTTATCGCATTATTTTTGATTATTCTGGCAAGTGTTAATTTCATGAATCTATCTACTGCTCATTCCCTTAAGAGAGCAAAAGAGGTAGGAGTTCGTAAAACATTAGGTTCTAATAAATCAGAGCTTATCAGACAGTTTTTGGTAGAATCTGGAGTGATTTCTTTTATGTCATTAGTATTAGCCATTACAATGGCTTCAATTTCGGTTCCTTTTTTTAATGAGCTTGCAGGAAAAGAGATTTCTATACCATTTGCCAACCCATTTTTCTGGATGATTTTGTTGGCTTCAGTAATAATATTAAGCCTTTTTTCAGGGAGTTATCCAGCATTCTTTATGTCAAAATTTAAACCTATCCAGGCATTAAAAGGTATAACCGAAAATGGTATAGGAGGAGGAAAAATCAGAAATTCTCTGGTTGTTTTTCAGTTTGCCATTTCTGTGTTTTTGATTATAAGTACTCTGGTTGTTTTTCAACAATTACAATTTATCCAAAATAAGGATTTAGGATTTACAAAAGATCAGGTTTTAATTATAGATGATGTATATGCTGCGGAAAACAAAATAGCTTCTTTTAAAGAAGAAGTACAGCAATTAAGTCAGGTAAAAAGTACATCGGTAAGTGGTTTTTTACCAACACCATCATTTCGAAGCAATAGTACATTTTATAGAGAAGGGCTCAAAGATGATCATGAAAAAGCAATCAATATGAATGATTGGAATGTTGATTTTGATTATGTATCAACTCTAAACTTAGAAATTATTGCAGGACGAGACTTTAATCGACAATTTAGTACAGATTCTACTGCGATGATTCTTAATGAATCGGCTGTAGCTGTTTTAGGAGTTACACCAGAAGAAGCACTTGGGATGCGATTATCATCGGATTATGAAGAAGATGAAGTTATATTTAGAACCGTAGTAGGAGTAGTTAAGGATTTTCATTATGAATCTTTAAGAAGAGATATTGATGCGTTGAGCCTTTCGCTGAATAATAGTCCTGGATCAATGGCAGTAAAACTTAATGCAGGAGATTTCTCTAATACCATAGCGCAAATTGAAACTATCTGGAACAAAATATCTCCAGGTCAGCCTTTTGATTATTATTTCATGGATGAATCTTTCAATACGACTTATCAGGCAGAACAACGATTGGGTAGGATCTTTATCATATTTACCATTCTATCCATCCTAATTGCTTGCCTTGGGCTATTTGGTCTGGCTGCATTTAATGCAGAAAAACGAACCAAAGAGATTGGGGTTAGAAAAGTGATGGGGGCTAGTGTAAGTCAGATTACGTATAGACTTACTATTGATTTTCTTAAACTTGTTGGAATAGCAATATTGGTATCACTACCGTTAGGATGGTTTGCTATGAGTAAGTGGCTAGAAGATTTTTCATACCGAATAGAGATTAGTGGGTGGGTATTAGTCATGGCGGCTTTTCTCGCTGTTGGGATTTCGATATTGACTGTAAGCTATCAAAGTATTAAAGCAGCAATTGCAAATCCAGTAAAAAGCTTGCGTACAGAATAAATCATCATCAAAAAACGATAGTTATGCTAAAAAATCACTTAAAAATAGCCTGGAGAAGTCTTACAAAAAATAAACTTCAGACAAGTATAAACCTACTAGGCCTTACTGTAGGTACCGTTTGCTGTCTAAGTATCATAGTATATGTATTTGCTCAATTGGGTTATGATACACATCATGAAAATGCCGAATCTCTTTATAGAATAAGAACTGTAATTACGGGTAATGGTAATGGTGGTGCAGATTTTAATGCAGCTACAAGTTCTCCTCCTATAGCTTTTGCTTTAAAGGAAGATTTTCCAGAAGTACAAGAAGCTTGTCGTATTGTATATTTTGGTGAAGGTAATGATGCGTTATTGCGAGTTCAGGATAGTAAAAAAAGCTATTATGAATCTCGTGGGTATTTGGCAGATCCAACGTTTTTTAATCTATTCAGTTATTCTTTTAAAGAAGGTAACGCTACTGGTGCACTAGTAAATCCTAATACTGTTGTCCTTTCTGCTACATTAGCTAAAAAATTATTTGGTGCTGAGCAAGCGTTACACAAAAATTTGGTTTTAGGCAGTGGTGAGGATGAATCAATTTTGACCATTACAGGGGTTTTTGAAGATAACATCACAAAATCTCATCTTAATCCAAATTATATTTTAAGTATGAATTCTCCTGGGTTGGGAGAGTTTGTAAGAAATGAACAAAACTTTGCAACTCAGAATTTTGTACATAGTTATGTAAAATTGTTGCCTGGGTCTAATGAGAAGCAACTGCAAGCAAAATTACCTGCATTTTTGCAAAATCGTGGAGCACAAAATTTGGCAGCGGTAGGCTTTGATAAAGCGTTATTATTACAAAAAGTTAAAGACATTCACCTTTACTCTAAGGGAATTTCTAATCAGATTGATACCGTCTCGAATATTCAATATTTATACTTACTACTTATTCTTGCTCTATTTATCCAGATAGTAGCATGTATTAACTTTATTAATCTAAGTACGGCACGGGCAAATAAACGTGCCAAAGAAATTGGAGTAAGAAAAGCGGTAGGTGCAAATAGAGGATCCTTAATACGTCAATTTTTAGGAGAATCAATAGTACTATCTCTATTTGCTTTAGTGATAAGTATTCCTATAACAGCCTTAGTATTACCTTTTGTTAATATACTTACCAAGGGAAACATACACTACACTGCTTTGTTTGATTTGAAAATTTTAATGCCTTTACTGGCATTAAGCATATTTAGTGGGTTATTTGCCGGAGCATATCCAGCTTTGATTCTATCGGCCATTAAACCAGTTAAGGTACTTAAAGGCACCATTAATGTATCAACAGGTAGCGGGAACTTCCGTAAGGCATTAGTTGTCTTTCAATTTATTGTATCAATTGCCTTGATAGCTGCAGTAATAATAGTGAATAAGCAAGTAGAGTATTCACAAACTAAAGATATGGGGTTTGACAAAGAAAACCTTATTGCAATTCGTTTAGGAACTGATGAGGCGATAGGAAAATTTGATGCACTGCGATCTCAAATATCAACAGTATCAGGAGTTACCGATGTTGCGGGGAGTAATCACTATCCATCAGAATATATAATGAACGATTTGGGATTGCACCTTCCAGGAGAAAATCCTGCAAATCAAACATTGGTTAAATACAATGGCGTTAGTGATAATTATTTTAAAACCGTAGGAACACCTCTGCTTGTTGGTCGTGATTTACGGGCTAATGATAGTACTCAGGTTATCGTTAATAAAGCTACAATTGATGCCTTTGATATCGATATCGATAACGCATTAACTTCTAAATTGATACAAACATATGAAGGAGAAACTTCTGTGTTTGAAATTGTAGGAGTTGTAGCCGATTATCATTTTGCCTCTCTAAAAGAATCAATAGCTCCGATCTTACTTTTCAATGATAGTGAACCAGGATGGCTTATCGTTAAAACAGAAACTACAGATTTTAAAACCTTGTTAGCTAATCTAGATCGTAGCTGGACATCGATAAATCCTAGTACACCCTTTGTGTACACCTTTGTTGATAAGGAAGTCGGAAAATTATTTGTTGAAGAAAAACGGCTAAGTCAAATATCAATTGTATTTACCTGTTTGGCTATTTTAATCAGTTGTTTAGGTTTATTTGGACTGATTTCCTTTATGGCAGAGCAGAAGAAAAAAGAAATAGGAATTCGAAAAGTATTAGGTGCGAGCGTAGGGAATGTGATTAATATGCTTACTAAAGATTTTGTACAACTGGTACTTATAGCATTACTCATAGCTACTCCTCTTGCATATTATTATATGGAAGACTGGTTACAAGGTTTTGCATATAGAATTTCGATTAGTTGGTGGATTTTTGCCTTAGCAGGTGCTATTACTATGGGTATTACAATATTAACTGTCTGTGTACAGGCATTTAAAGCAGCAACTGCCAATCCGGTAAAAAGCTTGCGAACAGAATAAATCATCATCTAGTGCTAAAGGTGCTAATCAATATCAAAAAACAACAGTTATGTTTAAAAACTATATCAAAATCGCTTGGCGAAACCTAAAAAGAAACAAAGGGTATTCGGTGGTAAATATTGGTGGACTCACCATAGGTTTATCGGCGGTGATTTTTATGCTTTTTTATATAAATCATGAGAATAGTTATGATGTATTTCATACCGATTATGATAGACTTTTTAGAATAGAAAGAACATATGTAAGTAGTATTCAAAGTGATATTTGGGATAGTACACCTTATATATTATCAGATGAATTGCAAAGCTCTATTCCTGAAATTACTAATGCTACCAGTATAAGAATTACTGCAAACTACCTGGGCGTTAATGATGCAATGTATCACGAAAAGAATGGATTGTTTGCAGATAATGAATTTTTAAAACTATTTACTTTAAAATTTGTAGAAGGTGACCAGAACAGCTCTTTAGAAAACCCAATGAACATAGTACTTTCAGAATCATTAGCCAAAAAACTCTCCCCAGAAAGTAATATTATCGGAAAAACAATACGTATCGATAAAAAACATGACTGTGTAGTTACTGGTGTATTTGCTGATTATCCCGATAATTCTCATTTAAAGATTGATTACCTACTATCTTTTAGCTCATATGAAACCATTACAAGAAATACACTCGATGCGGGGTGGGGTGCAAATAATGCATCTACTTATGTTCAGCTAAGGAATAATGCAGAAATCGGCAAGGTATCGGAAAAAATAAGAAGGTTTTTAACAAATCATCTTAAGCTGGAAGATGGAATTCAAGAACTACTTAGTCTTAGACCTATTAGAGACATTTATATGAAAACGTCTAAGGTAAGAGGAGGAGGAGGAAATAGGAGTGAGATTACTACACTGTATCTTTTTCTTGCAGTTGTAATTTTTACTGCTTTAATCAGCTTGTTAAATTATATAAATTCATCCACTGCCCAGGTTATGAAGAGAGAATTAGAAATAGGAATCAAAAAGGTTATGGGCAGTACAAAGAGCCATTTAAGATATCAGTTTATTACCGAGTCATTGGTTATGGTATCTATTTCTTTTATTATTGCTATAGGTTTGGTGCTATTGTTTCTTCCACTGTTTAATAAGATTGTCGGAAAGAATTTATCTATTGTTTTTAGTCAGGATTGGCCATTTTTTGTATATGCTATGCTTGGCTCACTTCTGGCAGGTATTTTGGCTGGTTTATATCCTGTTTTCTTTCTTACATCCTTAAAGATTTCTTCTTTTCTTCAAGGTAATTCGTCTATTAAACGCCGTGCTGGTTTAAGAAAAGCTCTGGTTGTTTTTCAATTAGTATTAGTGATACCACTGGTATTTATTTCAATACTTATTATAGAGCAGTTTAAATATATAGAACAACGAGATATTGGATTTGTAAAAGAAGATTTATTAGTATCATTTATAGATGTTACCAATAAAGAAGACAGAGAGGTACTTAAAACAATAGGAGAACGATTATTACAAGACCCAAATATTCTTAATTATTCTATATCAGATTCGGGTCCATTTGGTGGCGGAAGGCAACAAAGTATGGATTGGGAGGATAATGAAACTAATGAAAAGGCTGTGATTAGGTCACACAGTGTAGATTACGATTTTTTGAAAACCTACCAAATGAAGCTAATAGAAGGAAGAGATTTTTCTCAAGATTATGCTACAGATATCCAAAGTGCATGTGTCATAAACCAAACTGCATTAGAATTGTTTGGCTGGAATAATGCCCTGGGTAAGAAAATCGATAATGGTCGTTTAAAAGTGATTGGTGTAGTAAAAGATTTTAATGATTATACTGCATTCAAGAAAATTCCACCTATGATTCTTTTTATGGATCAAGACTCGGGTAGTTCGTATGTAACCATAAAAGTAGCTTCAAATAAAAGGGCAGAAGCCCAAACATTGGTCAATACACTTTTTAACAATAATTTTCCAGAAAACCCCATTGAGTTCAGCTTTTTGGATGACAATCTTGACAGCAGTTATTTGAACTCATTAAAAGGTACAATCAATATTTTCATTTTTTTCTCGGTGTTAGCTATACTATTGGCAGTACTTGGGTTATATAGTCTGGTATCCTTTTCGTTAAAAACTCAACAAAAAATGATAGCAATACGAAAAGTACTGGGAGCCAATGCGAAAAGTATTTTTCTAATACTACTTAGAGAGTACATGATATTATTCTGTATTGCCGCAACATTAGGGCTTATTACGGTTTATTTCATAGCAAATAAAATAATACATGTTTTTGCATATCATGAAGGTGTCAAATTCGTCTATCTAATTATGGCAGGATTACTAGCCTTATTTGTAGTGCTTTTTTCGGTGAGCAGCAAAATAGTTTCTGCTGTATTACAGAATCCCATAAAAAGCTTACGAAAAGAATAAATCATCATTTAAAAACAACAGTTATGTTAAAAAATCATTTAAAAATAGCCTGGAGAAGTATCTTAAAAGACAAGATGTTTACGTTCATCAAAATAGGAGGTTTTGCTGTTGGGATAATGGCGTGTGTATTGATCGCACTTTTTATCAAAGATGAATTGAGCTATGACAAGCATTATGTTTCTGAAAAACAAATTTTCCGGGTGTATACAGAAGTAATACATAAGGGTGAACTTATTAAATGGACCCATTATCCTGCACCTTTTGCTAAAGCACTAAAAAAGGACTTTCCTGAAATAGAAAAGTCAGGGAGGTTTCTTACAAGCGAACTTTTTGGTACCGGAAACAAAGAGCTTCGAATAGAAGGAGAAACAGAAAACATTTTTGAAAATGGATTTATTTTTGCCGATCAGGAGTTATTAGAAATCTTAGAAATACCACTTGCACAAGGAAGTACCAAGAGTGCTTTATCCCAACCAGGAACTATAGTAATCTCTCAAGCAAAAGCTGATAAATATTTCCCTAACGGAGATGCTATTGGCAAAACATTGATTTTAGATAATAATACAGAGAAACCTTATAAAATCACTGGTGTAATGAAAGATTCACCAGAAAACACCCATTTTAAGTACAACTTTCTGATGACAATGGTGGGCAGGGATTTTTATCCTTATGAAAAACATAATTGGGGTGCGCAGAATTATCACACTTATGTTTTGGTGAATGATAATACCAATATACAAGAATTAGAACAAAAAATGTTCTCTATTGTTGAAGATTATATGATTCCTACAGCTAGAGAATCTAACAGGTTTGATAAAATTGATTTTCTAAAAAGCTATCAATTCAAGCTACAACCTGTGAGTGATATCCATCTAAAATCAACAGATATTAGTGATGGGCTAAAACATGGTGATATTCGTTTTGTATGGTTGTTTGGTGCCATTGCAATATTTATTCTGCTATTGGCATGTATTAACTTTATCAACCTATCTACAGCCAAATCAGCAAATCGTGCCAAAGAAGTAGGGCTGCGAAAAACGGTAGGAGCTTTTAGGAGAAATTTAATTTCTCAGTTCATCACCGAGTCAGTCTTGTTTAGTATCATTTCATTTGTTTTGGGAGTATTACTGGCATGGGTATTACTGCCGTATTTTAATACGATTGCCTCAAAAACTTTGATTGTACCATGGGGTCAATGGTGGTTTTTATCCGTATTACTGTTTTCGGCATTATGCATTGGGATTTTGGCCGGATTATATCCTGCTTTTTACCTCTCTGCTTTTAGACCAGTAAATGTATTGAAAGGAAGTTTAAGTACAGGTAGTAAAAGTGGTAAACTAAGAAGTAGCCTGGTTATTTTTCAATTTACTACATCCATTGTTCTTATCATCGGCACATTAATCATATACCAACAGATGAATTATATTATGAACAAAAAACTGGGTTATGATAAAGAACAAGTTCTGGTTATTCAAGGCACAGAAAGTTTGGAAAATAAGACACAAAACTTTAAGGATCAACTCTTAAAATTACCCGAAGTAAAACAAGTTTCTGTTAGTGATTATTTACCTATCGAAGGAACAAAAAGAAACGGAAATACTTTTAAAGAAAAAGGAAAAGAAAATGATGGTGTAGCTGTTCCTGCACAAAGATGGGAAGTAGATCACGACTACATTAATACCTTGGGTATACGTATAAAAAAAGGACGAGATTTTTCAAGAGAATTAGCTTCAGACTCTACCGACGCTATGGTCATTAATGAGGTCATGGCTAAGAGTTTTGGTTTTGAGAATCCTTTAGGAAAAAAAATAACTAATGGAAGACACTCCTGGACCATAATTGGTGTAGTAGAAGATTTTCATTTCGAAACCTTAAAAAATGACATTGAGCCATTGGCAATGGCAGTAAATAATAGTCCAGGGATGATTTCTGTACGTTTAAGAACAGATCATATAAATGAAGTATTAAAATCAATTGCTACAATTTGGGATACAAATGTTCCTAACCAATCCTTTAGATATAGCTTTCTAGACCAGGATTTTTCTAAAATGCACGAAGATGTACAACGTATAGGCAAGATATTTGTCAGTTTTGCTTTGTTTGCAATCCTTGTGGCGTGTCTTGGTTTATTTGCTCTTTCTGCTTTTATGGTAGAGCAACGTAAAAAGGAAATTAGCATCCGCCTGGTTTTAGGAGCCCCTTTTAAGAGTATATATAAATTATTGACATTAGATTTTTTAAAACTGATTATAATTTCAATAAGTATTGCCATTCCTATTGGTTGGTATTTGATGAGCCGATGGCTAGAAGATTTTGCATATCGTATTAACATGGGTTGGGGAATATTTTTGATAGCAGGAACCCTGGCAATAGTAGTAGCTATTTTAACCATAAGCTACCAATCTATCGGAGCAGTATTTATTAAACCTTTAAAAAGTTTACGAACAGAATAATAAAAACATCACAGACCTCACAGGTTTTTAAAACCTGTGAGGCTTAAATATCACGATATTATGCGCACCTTATATTTTAAAATAGCAATTAGATATCTTTTAAAGAACAAACTCTATTCTTTTATTAATATTTTGGGATTAGCCATAGGAGTTGCTTCTTTTATTTTGATCATGGTTTATGTGAATTACGAACGTAGCTATGATACTTTTGAGGGATCAGAGAATGTATACCGTGTGTATATGGATGCTCTTAAAGGTGATGTTTTTGAAGTATCTGATGCACAAACTGCTAATCTTATTGGCCCTACATTAAAACGAGAATTTCCTGAAGTGATAGAGCAGGTACGTCTCTACCGTTTTGATAAAGTGACTTTTAAATATGAAGAAAAAATCATTGAAGAATCCAAAGGTGCCATGGCAGATGAAACCTACTTTGAAATATTTAATTACCCACTTTTAAAAGGAGATAAACAAAATGTATTAAAAGAACCTAATACCATTGTACTTACAGAGTCTTTTGCTAAAAAAATATTTGGAACACAAAACCCTATAAAAAATACATTATCAGGTTTTTATGCAGGTGAAGAAGTGCTATTAACGGTAACTGGGGTCTTAAAAGATATTCCCGAGAATACCCATATGAAAACCAATTTCCTGATTTCTTTAAATACTTATGCAACCTGGTTTGCATCAGATGTAGAAAAAGAATTAAACTGGGGACATTGTAATTTTTATACGTATTTAAAAATTGATAAAAATGCT
This sequence comes from Aquimarina sp. EL_43, assembly GCF_943422735.1. Lineage (NCBI taxonomy): Bacteria > Pseudomonadati > Bacteroidota > Flavobacteriia > Flavobacteriales > Flavobacteriaceae > Aquimarina > Aquimarina sp. EL_43. The sequence goes on from NZ_CALSBR010000001.1 coordinate 1,969,069, forward strand.
GATAAAGCCCTTCTGAAAAGTAAAGTGATTGCTAGTGATTTTGAAGATGATGAAGATGAAAGGTATAATATAGAACCTCTAGAAGATATTCACCTATATTCTAATAAACCTTATGAAGCTGAAGCCAATGGAAGTATCAGCAGAGTAAAATTCTTAACAGCAATCGCTTTTATAGTATTGTTATTATCATGGCTTAACTATATTAACTTATCTACAACCAAATCATTAGAGCGTGCCAAAGAAGTAGGTGTTCGTAAAGTGGCTGGGGCACAACGCTTACAACTTATCTTACAATCGTTAACAGAATCTGTTGTTCTAAATGGTATTGCTATTGTGATCGCCATTTTACTTACTATAAGTATGCTTTCGTTATATAATAATATTACAGGAAAAGAACTGGTAATACAGACTTCAACTATTACTCAGTTATTACCTATCATTGGTTTTATTGTAATAGGGGTAGTTCTGGCAGGGCTATATCCAGCTATTTTATTAAGCGGATATTCACCTTCAAAAGCATTAAAAGGAAAAATACGCACTTCTGCCAGTGGATTAAACATTAGAAAAGGATTGATTGTTTTGCAATTTCTAGCCACTATCGTTTTGCTTATTGGTACGTTAGTTATTACTAAACAAATAGATTTTATGCAAAAGCAACCGATTGGTGCAGAATTAAATCAAACTATTTCTTTTCATGGTGAATTTTTAAACAATATGACAGATTCTCTGGCTAGAAGAAAATGTAAAATTCTTGAAACAGAGCTACAAAAATTTCCTTTTGTATACGGTACAGCAAGAACTCAAACCTATCCTGGGGATGGTTATGATAATTTATCATCATTCATAGGAATGAAATACCCCAACGGAACAGAGGATAGCAAAAAAATATTTTATAATTATACAGCAGATAGTAATTATCTTGATGTATTAGATATTCAATTTCTTGCCGGAAATAACTTTATAAACAATCCCAAAGGAAATAGCAATACGGTTATAATTAATGAAGCTTGTATGCGCGAAATGGAAATTTTTAATCCAGATGATGCAATCAATAAAACGGTAAGCTTTTTTGGAAGAGAATGGGTAATTTCTGGGGTTATTGAAAATTACCATCATTTTGGATTAAAAAAAGGAGTACATCCTATGATTATTTTACACGGTAATAGCAGTAATAATTTATTAGTAAAATTTGATGACACTGTTGCTTCTACTTTGGGATACAATAAAGCGATTACCCAGATAGAAGAAAAATGGAAACAAATACTACCACAACGTACTTTTGGCTATACATTTTTAGATAAAAAGTTTGAAGCACAATATAATGATGATAAAGAGTTTAGTGCTGCTTTCAGGATGTTTACGCTTCTGGCAATATTTATCGCAGCATTAGGCTTGTTTGGGTTAACATCGTATACCTGCGTACAACGTAAAAAAGAAATAGGGATCAGAAAAGTAAATGGAGCAAGTATTTTTAAGATCCTGAAATTATTAAACATTGATTTTATCAAATGGGTTGGGATTGCATTTATAATTGCGATTCCTGTGGCCTGGTATACGATGAATTCGTGGTTAGAAAACTTTGCATTAAAAACAAATCTTAGCTGGTGGATATTTGTACTTGCAGGTATAATGGCACTTGGTATTACATTGCTTACGGTAAGTTGGCAGAGTTTTATGGCAGCCAACGGAAACCCCGTTGATGTGCTAAGAGATGAATAATATGTGATTTTAAATCAATTAAGAAACAACCATTATGTTAAAAAACCATATCAAAGTAGCCTGGAGAACCCTTTTGAAACACAAAGGTTTGTTTACCATTAATATTCTGGGTCTTGCCATAGGGATTGCTACTGCTCTTGTTATATTTCTTTTTGTGGTAGACGAATTAAGTTATGATCGCCACTATAAAAAAGCAGATCAAATTGTTAGAGTAGTGCTAAAAGGAAAGATGAATGGCGAACTAATAAAAGAAGCTGTTACACCAGGCCCTGTTGCATATACATTACAAGAAGAGTTTCCAGAGGTTTTACAGGCAACTCGTATTAAATCAAGCGGAACACCCCAAATCACCTATAAAAACAACACATTTAGAGATCAAAAGTTTGCATATGTAGACCCTAATTTTTTTCAGGTATTTACGTTGCCACTCATTAAAGGAGATCTTGTAACAGCATTACAAGAACCTAATACTGTCGTTATTACTCAAAAATTAGCATCAAAGTATTTTGGAAATGAAAACCCTCTGGGAAAAGTTTTGGAGTTTAAAGAATGGAATCAACGCTATACGGTTACAGGAGTAATTAACGATGTGCCTGCAAATTCTCACTTTCATTTTGATGCTTTTGGGTCTATGGAAGGATTTGCAGCTGCAAAAGAACACAAATGGATAGAATCTGGTTACCATAGTTATCTTGTTCTTGATAAGCGTATAGATTATAAAAATGTAGAAGAAAAACTACCAAAAATTGTGCGTAAGTATATGGGGCCGCAGATAAAAAAATCTATGGGGATGACTTTTGAAGAGTTTAATGGAAAAGGAAATGACATTGGATTATTCCTACAACCTTTGACCGATATTCATCTTCACTCAGATTTTGCAGATGCTACCAATCTAGAGCCTGGTGGTGATATAAAAACTGTATACATTTTTGGAGCAATAGCCATATTTATCTTAATTATTGCCTGTATCAATTTTATGAACCTTTCTACAGCAGCAGCATCAAAAAGGGCTAAAGAAGTAGGAGTAAAAAAGGTATTGGGATCACCAAAAAGTCAATTAATTAAACAATTTTTGATAGAATCTTTTATTGCAACTATGGTAGCTATGGTTTTGGCTTTAATTCTGGTTATGATTTCATTACCATTGTTTAATGACCTGTCTGCAAAAGCATTAGATATAACTTATATTCTTCGTCCTCAGGTACTAATGTATTTATTAATATTAGGAATCATTATTAGTTTTTTGGCCGGAGGTTACCCTGCTTTTTTTCTTTCATCATTTGCCCCCATCACTGCACTTAAAAACAAATTTACCAACACAGGTAATAGTAAAGGATTAAGAAGTGGATTGGTGATTTTTCAATTTGCGATATCGGTAGGTCTTATTCTGGCAACTATAGTAGTAGATCAACAGATGTCTTTCATTCAAAATAAAGATATAGGTTATGAAAAAGATCAAATACTGGTATTAAGGGATTCATGGATGTTAAAGAACAATGAAGAAGTTTTTAAAGAACAGTTATTTAAAGACCCAAGAGTATCCAACATTACAATGTCTGGCCATATTCCTGCAGGACCATCTTATAATCATATGTCGAGTATTTATCCAGATCAGGATTCTGATGCTATTAGAAGAACCGTTGTATACAATATTGATGAACACTATATCCCAACGATGGGAATGGAATTGATTGCAGGAAGAAATTTTACCATAGGCGAAGGATCAGAGACCACAAATTTGATTATTAACGAAACATCTGCCAGGATTTTAGGATTTACCGATAATGCAATTGGTCAGGCAGTAACAATGTCTATAGATAATGAAGGAGGTACAAGACAATATTCTGTGATCGGAGTGGTAAAAGATTTTCATTTCAAATCATTACATCAAACTATAGATCCTCTAATAATGATTAATGAACCAAGTTCGGGGCTTATTGTAAGAGCAAAAACTTCTGACATGAAAGGGTTAATTGCCACAGCAGAAAATATATGGAACGACTTTAAAGTAAATGAACCCTTTAACTATGCCTTGCTCGATGAGTTGTACAATCAAACCTATCTGAAAGAGCAAAAAATGGGAACTATCCTTAGAATATTTGCTTTGCTCACCATTTTTGTGGCATGCCTGGGATTATTTGGCCTGGTAACTTTTACAGCAGAGCAACGATTTAAGGAAATAGGAATTCGTAAAGTATTAGGATCTACAATACCTCAAATTATCACTATGCTCTCATTTGATTTTATGAAACTGGTATGTATTTCTTTTTTGATAGCATTTCCTCTTGGATTTTATCTCATGAATACATGGCTTCAAGATTTTGCTTACCGTATACAAATACAGTGGTGGGTATTTATTCTGGCCGGTTGTATAACTCTATTAGTTGCATTTATGACTATAGGTTGGAAAAGTTTCAGAGCAGCGTCAATGAACCCTATAAAAAGCTTAAGAACAGAATGATTTAAGTCCTTATGGGTCTTTAAAAACTAGTAGGGATAATATAAAAAGTAAAATCATGATTAGAAACTATATCAAAATTACGTGGAGAAATCTAAAAAGAAACGGATGGTTTTCTTTCATAAATATTGGTGGACTAGCTTTAGGAATGACAGTCGTTATTATAATTGGTTTATGGGTATTGGATGATTTTACTTTTAATCAGTATCATAAAAATTATGATCGGATAGGACAGATTTATCATAACACGACGAATTTTGAAACTAATGAAATTAATACTGATCCTTCTGTGTTATATACATTTGGGAGTGTCTTAAAAGAAAAATACCCAGAATATTTCAAATACGTTTTAAGGTCAGATTGGGTCAAAGATCATACCCTTTCTAACGACGGAAAAATTTCTACAAAAACAGGAACATTTATTGAGAGTGGCGCTATAGAAATGTTTTCATTACAGATGATAAAGGGAACGAATGCTAGCTTGGATGAATTGAATGCCATTGTTTTGTCAGAATCTGCTGCATTAGCCATTTTTGGTCAAGAAAATCCTATAGGAAAAAGTATAAAGATTAATAATGAGATGGATGCTGTTGTTAAAGGTGTCTTTGAAGATTTACCAAAAAACACAAGATTTCGTCATGTACAATTTTTTGCAAATTGGAATTTGTTTGAAGCAAATGATAAATTATTTGAATGGGTAAAAGATGTATGGGATGGTTGGTATTTTAATATGTATGTAGAATTAAAGCCAGGTGTTGATATTGAAGAAGTAAATAAAAGCTTACAGAATTTTTATATCCAATATGGGCCGCATGATTTAGTAGATAGTTATAAAGAATCTAACCTTTATCCATTTGTATACCCAATGAATAAATGGCATTTGTATTCAGAATTTGAGCAAGGTATACCTGCAAAAGGGCGTATTACTTTTGTCTGGCTTTTTATTTATATCGCAATATTTGTCTTATTACTTGCCTGTATTAACTTTATAAGCCTTAGTACAGCTCGTTCAGATAAGAGAGCTAAAGAAGTAGGCGTACGAAAAACAATGGGATCCAAGAAAAACCAGCTTGTCTATCAATTTTTGATTGAGTCCCTTATAGTATCTTTTATTGCACTATTATTTGCGTTAATATTGATATCGGTTTCGTTACCATGGTTCAATGAGCTTTCTCAAAAAGACATGAGTATACCTTGGGGTAATGCACTGTTTTGGAGTGTCGTATTGTTTTTTACAGTGTTTACAGGTCTTTTTTCTGGAATCTACCCAGCTTTTATTCTTTCTTCTTTTAACCCTATAAAAGTAATCAAGGGAACCTTTAGAATAGGTAAGTATGCAGAAACTCCTAGAAAAGTTTTGGTAATATTCCAGTTCAGTATATCGATTATGCTTGCTGTAGGTACTTTTATTGTATTTGAACAGATCCAGTTTACCAAAGACAGGCCTATTGGGTATGATGGGAATGATCTTATATACTTAAATATGAACAATCCTGATTATTTTGGAAAATATAATTTACTTCGTGATGAGTTAAAAAATGCTGGAGTAGTTGAAGAAATCGCTCAATCTTTTTCTCCTCAGACTGCTATATATAATAGAGGCGGAGGGTTTAATTGGCCGGGCAAAGATCCAGAAATGGAAGACGAGTTTGGCCTTATGGCCATAACCCATGATTATGGAAAAACCGTAGGATGGAAGTTAATAGAAGGAAGGGATTTCTCTAGAGAAATGCCTACTGATTCGTCAGCCCTTATTGTTAATGAAGCAGCTGTAAAATATATGAAATTGAAGAAGCCCGTAGGAACCTATATTACCTATGGGAAAAGTGAACCTCTAAAAATCATAGCAGTTGCCAAAAATATGGTTATGGAATCACCTTATAAACCCACTAGTCCTGCTATTTATTACATTAGTTATAGCAATGTCAATTTTATGCATATAAAATTAAAATCTGATATTGATATAAATACTGCTATTACTGAGATTAAAAGAGTGTTTGCAAAAGTAATCCCTTCTGCAAATTTTGATTACCGTTTTGTGAATCAAGATTATAACCTCAAGTTTAGATCTGAACAACGTTTAGGAAACCTGGCTAGTGTTTTTACACTATTGGCTATTTTAATAAGTTGCCTTGGTTTATTTGGTTTAACTTCTTTTGCTGTAGAAAGACGTACTAAGCAAATAGGTATTCGCAGAGTATTAGGTGCTTCTAAATTTAATATTTGGAAAACCCTATCTAGCGGATCAATAGTACTTGTTTTACTTTCCTGTTTGATAGGAATCCCTATTATCCATCATTTCATGGAACAATGGTTGCAAAATTATAACTATAGAATGGAAATTTCATGGTGGATTTATGGTGTTGCTATTATTGGAGCATTACTATTAACCTTATTAACAGTAAGTTTTCAAATTATTAAAGCAGCATCAATTAATCCAATAAAAAGTTTAAGAACAGAATAAATAAAAAGCTACTATGTTAAGACATAACCTTATACTCTTTCTTAGAAATATCAAAAAATATAAAAGTACTTTTTTGATTAACATCATAGGATTGTCTTCAGGATTGGCTTGTGTATTTTTGATTGCACTTTGGGTGTTAGATGAGGTTCAAGTAGATAGATTTCATGAAAATGATGAGTATCTGTATCAGGTTTGGAATAAGTTTGAAAGCCAAGAAGGTCCTAGAGTTCTTAATTGGACTCCAAGTATTTTGGCAGAAACAATGGCTGATAAATTACCCGAGGTAAAATATGCAGTATCTCAAACAATACCTGCACAATTTGCTAAAGTACCACTTCATGTAAATAACAAAGTTATAAAGACTGATGGTGTATTTGCAGGCAAAGACTACTTCAATATATTTTCCTATCCTTTGATAGAAGGAGATAAAGATCAGGTACTTGAAGGGATGAATTCGATTGTGATTTCAGAATCTCTGGCGAATCAACTTTTTGGTTCACTAAATGGAGTTGTGGGAAAAGTAATCGAATGGGATGCAATGGGCATGTTAGAAAAACATCAAGTGAGCGGTGTTTTTAAAGATATCCCTGCTAATTCAACAACTCAGTTCGATTTTATATTACCCTTAGCTACATATAAAAAAGGAATTATACATAATGGCGGAAAAAATGATTGGGTTAATAATAATCCGATAACGTATATTTTATTAAATGAAGAAACAAATGTAGAAGAATTTGCTGCTAAAATAGAAAACTTCTCGAAGCTACAGGACGAAGATGTTACAGCAGACCTTATAATGACCAAATATTCATCTAATTATCTCTACGGTAATTTTGAAAATGGACAGCAAGTTTCTGGACGGATGAATTATGTATACCTGTTTTCATGTATTGCATTATTTATTTTGATCATAGCCTGTATCAATTTTATGAATCTTTCTACGGCAAATGCATCAAGGCGTTTAAAAGAAATAGGAGTTAAAAGGGCATTAGGCTCCAAAAGAACTACACTTATCACACAGTATTTTGGAGAATCAGTGATGACTGCGTTTATTTCTTTATTGTTGGCACTTTTAATAGTATTTCTTTTTATCCCACAATTTAATATAATTACAGGTAAAGTACTATCCTTAAGTTTTGACCCTTTGATTTTTGGTTTATTCTTATTGATTGCTCTTTTTACAGGAATATTGGCAGGAAGTTATCCTGCATTACACCTTTCACGTTTTAAACCAGTAGCTATTTTAAGAGGTCAATTAAAAAATTCATGGGGAGAAATTTGGGTTAGAAAAGGTTTAGTGATATTTCAATTTTCATTATCGATTATTTTAATTATAGCAGTCCTATTAGTTTCTCAACAAGTGGTTTATGTACAATCCAAAAACCTAGGAATGGATAAGGATAACGTTGTTTATTTTAAGCAAGAAGGCCATTTAAGACAAAATGCAGAGGCTTTTTTAAAAGAATTAAAAGAGGTCCCAAACGTAGTCAATGCTGCCATGACTAGTCAAAATATCATAGGAACAAATATTAATACAACCGGAGGATTAGTTTGGACAGGGAATGAAGAAGAGCGTCGATCTCGTTTTAAAGAACTTCGTATTGGTCATGATTTTATAGAGACAATGGATATGAAACTTAAAGAAGGAAGATCATTTTCTAGACAGTTTCTCGCAGACAGTGCTGCAATAGTATTTAACGAAACTGCCATAAAGATGATGGGTATCAAAAATCCAATTGGAAAAACGGTACGCTACGGATCAACACAATATAGTATTATTGGAATCTTAAATGATTTTCACTTTCAATCTTTTCGAGAAGTTGTACGTCCTATGTTTTTTAGATTAAATAATAATAGATCCAATTTAGAATTTGTAGTTCGAATTGCTGGTGGAACAGAAAAAGAAACCTTAGCTAAACTTAAAGATTCTTATGCTAAGTTTAATCCTGGATATGTATTTGAATATAATTTTTTAGATACAGATTTTCAAGCGCAATATGCAGCAGAACAACGGGTAGCTTCCTTATCAAAATATTTTGCTGGTTTAGCCATTTTAATCTCCTGTTTAGGTCTGTTTGGTTTGGCTAGGTATATGACAGAGCGAAGACGAAAAGAGATTAGTGTTAGAAAAGTATTAGGACAAAGCGCTTCCCAGATTACTATGATGTTATCTATGGAGTTTACAAAGTTAGTTTTGATAGCAATAGGTATTGCAGTCCCAGTAGCATATCTACTGGGGAGTAATTGGCTTTCAGGTTTTGCATATAGAATTCCTTTAAAAGGATGGTATTTTATAGGTGCTGGTTGTATGGCTTTATTTGTTGCCTTGCTTACTGTTGGATCACAAGCAATAGGTGCGGCAAATAAAAACCCTGTAAATGGATTAAAAGAAGAATAAGGAGAATCACAATATCAAAAAACAAAAAGTTATGTTTAAAAATTATATCAAAATAGCATGGAGAAATGCTCTTCGACAAAAACAATTTACTATTCTCAATATACTTGGGCTTAGTATTGGGATAGGAACATGCTTTATTATTGGATTATATATCCATAGTGAAATGACTTATGATACTTTTCATGACAAGGCAGATCGTATTTATAGAGTTAATCAGCCTAATATTTGGGACGATTGGAATGAAATAGCCTCTAATACAGGACCTAATGTAGCTATTGCATTACGAGAAGATGCCCCAGAGTTTGAAGAAGTAACAAGACTTTTAAGGACCGGTACACAGATTGTAAAATCTAATTATAACGAAGAGGCAAGTTTATATAGCGAAGAGCAATATTTTGCTGTCGAAGAAAACTTTTTTGATGTGTTTTCTTTTAAATTTTTACAAGGCGATTCTAATACAGCACTTAGTGAACCTATGAGTATGGTGATGACAAAAAAAACGGCAGAACGTTATTTTGGTACAGAAAACCCAATAGGAAAAACAGTAGAAGTAAAAGATTATGATAACTCATGGAAAACCTATACAGTAAAAGGAGTACTTGCCGATGTTCCTTATAAATCACATATTCAATTTGATATGTTGGTTTCCTTAAAAAGTTATTCTGAAATGATGCAAAGAAACGGTTGGAAATGGATTTGGACAGCATTTTCGACCTATGGATTAGTGAAAGAAGGAACCGATATAGCAGCATTTACCAAAAAAATTCAGGCTATTCCCCCAAAATGGGCGCCACCTACAACAGAACGTATTTTTAATCAAACATTTAAAGAATTTACAGCAGGACATGATTGGACACTATACCTGCAACCTCTTAGAGAAATATACTTATCTGAAGCTCCTGCCATTCACTCCTTTGGACCAACTGGAAATCCAATGTTTGTTAAAATATTCGGAGCAATAGGTGTACTGGTACTTATATTATCCAGTATCAATTTCATGAACCTCTCTACCGCAAGATCATCAAAGAGAGCAAAAGAAATAGGAGTGAGGAAAGTTTTGGGATCCAAACGAAAAGCATTAATCAAACAGTTCGTTATAGAATCTACACTCTTTGTTTTGATAGGGACTGTTTTTGCCTTGATATTCGTACAACTTTCTTTGGGCATATTTAGTACAATTGCAGATGTAAAGCTCGAACTGATTCCATATTTAGGAAACCCAATATTTCTAGCAATTGTGCTATTGTTTGTATTAGGATTAGGTTTAATTTCTGGAAGCTACCCTGCGTTTTACCTTTCAATGTTTCAACCTATAGAAACCCTTAAGGGAAAAATAAGCACAAAATTTAAAGGAAAAGGAATTAGAAATGGATTAGTTGTCTTTCAGTTTACTATTTCTATTGCTCTGGTAATTTGTACCTTATTTGTACAAAAGCAATTGGTATATACTTCTTCGTTAGATCTAGGATTCGAAAAAGATAATATTCTACAAATTCATAATATCGAGCAAATCGGTTTTGATACTGAAGCACTTAAGACAAAACTTTCGTCAAATCCTGCTTTCTCAAAAGTTGGAAAATCATTTGGGCTACCACCAAATATATGGTCTGGAGATCGATACAAAACACTGGGTGCTAATGACCAGGTGGTTCAACTTAGAAATGTAAGAACAGAAGAAGATTATCTTGATGTATTGGGAGTAGAATTTGTTGCCGGAAGAAATTTTGATTCGTCAAGACCCAATGATAAATATAAAGTGATATTAAATGAAAAAGCAGTTAAAACCCTGGGGTGGGGTAATCAAGAATCTTATAATGCAGATTCTCCTATAGGAAAAATACTGGCTTTAGCCTCTGGAAGTGAAGATGAATTTGAAGTGATGGGCGTAGTTAAAGATTTTAATATTAATAGCGTACAACAAGAAATAGCACCATTGGTCATCATTCATCATCAAAATGATAAGGTTTGGGATTATGGTGCAGGTTTATCTTATTATTCGATGAAACTTAATCCTGCAGTGGTTAAAAACCCTGGTGAACTTCAAACATTGATTGATAGAGTTAAAAATGATATTGCACAAATAGATCCTTCGGTTCCGTTTGAATATAGTTTTATGGATCAGGATTTTGAAAACACTTTTGTGTCAGAACAAAGAATGGGAGTAATACTTAGTATATTTACCATTATGGCTTTGCTTATAGCATGTCTTGGGTTGTTTGGCCTGGCTGCTTTTACGGCAGAGCAACGTATCAAAGAATTAAGTATTAGAAAAGTACTGGGTGCCAAGGTATCAGAATTAGCTTTTTTGTTCTCTTCAGAATTTACAAAACTGGTTCTTATTTCTATTATTCTTGCTTCACCTATCGCATACTTTTTGGTAGATGAGTGGCTTAAAGATTTTGCGTATAGAACCCCAATAGATAGTTGGGTGTTTATAGTAGCAGCGATAAGCGCATTTGTAATTACATTAGTAACAGTAAGTTTTCAAACCATTAAAGCAGCATCAACAAATCCTGTAAAAAATTTAAGGGCAGAATAAAATTATTTCAAACCTCACAGGTCTTTGAGACCTGTGAGGTCTGGAGCAAGGACTATTTTAAAAATTAAAAATTAAAACTATTTCAAACCTGGGTATCTAAAAAGAACAATAAAACATGATAGACAGCGCAAAGTATTCTAACGCCTGATTCTTAAAAAACACAGATTACTTTGTACTTTGTAGAAACGAAAAGCAGGACTTTTTAGATATCCTATTTTAAATCCAGATTAAAATATCATAAACAACTAAAAAAATAAAACATGTTATTACAACTAAAAAATATATCAAAGTGGGTACACTCAGGAGGACAAAAGGTGTTCTTACTAAAAGACATTAATTTTTGGGTGAACGAAGGAGATTTTATCTCAATTATGGGGCCTTCTGGTTCAGGAAAATCTACTTTGCTCAATATCATCGGGATGCTTGATGATTTTAATGAAGGAGAATATACATTTCTGGAAGAAAAAGTACATTCACTTAAAGAAAAACACCGCGCGAATCTATATAAGCAATATATAGGATTTGTATTTCAGGCCTATCATCTGATCGATGAATTAACGGTAAAAGAAAACCTTGAGATGCCATTATTATATAAAAAACACAGTGCTTCAGAAAGAAAATCTTTGGTGGCAGATATGTTGGATCGCTTTAATATTGTGGGAAAGAAAGATCTTTTTCCATCTCAGTTAAGTGGAGGACAACAACAATTGGTAGGTGTTGCCAGAGCACTTATTGCTAGTCCAAAACTAATCCTTGCCGATGAACCTACCGGGAATCTTAATTCTAAGCAAGGAGAAGAAATCATGGAAATTTTTACGCAATTAAATAAAGATGGGGTGACGATTATACAGGTAACTCACTCAGAAAAAAATATGGCATATGGTTCTCGAGTCATCAATTTATTAGATGGTAAAATTGAGTAAATATTTTATTTTGATCAGACTTCACAGATCTCTAAGACCTGTGAGGTTTGTAATTTTAACGGGGTAAGTCTAAAGGGCTAGAATGACATACAATATTATATGATATATTATTCTTGTCCTGCTTCTGTATCGGCATCAGGAGCAACTGTAAATTGTTTTATAGCAGAATTTGGTTCTATGATGTTGTATCCTTTCCAGAATTCTGGATTGTACCTGGATAGGTATTGTGGTTTAATACCCTTGTTTTCGGTGCTGGCCTTGTAATCAGCTTCGGATAATGGGCTAGAGTCAAAAACAACAATCTCGAACTTACTTACATTTGCCATGATCACATCGAGTGCTAGAGACAGCTCATTTTGTTTACGTCTTCCTTTTACATGTTTATTTTTCTCGATCACTTTTAGAGGACGGTCAAAACCAAAACGATTTCCTCTACGCATTTCAAGATATTTCAGGTCGTATTTGTTGTTTTGTCCTTTAGAAAAAATCACTTTATTACGATATAAATTATCCTGAAACATAACTCCCAGAAGTTTAAAACTTTTAAGATTTTTTACATTTTCATAATCGGCTCTAACAATAGCAAAATCTTCAGTGTTAACATATAATGTACCTTTAAAATCTGCTCTCCATTTTGGTGAAAAATTAATAATATATACACTATTATCATCCATATAGGTGTAATCGATAAGTTCAAAATTATATCTGCCTGATTTGTTTAAAAAATTAGACATCACATCTTCGTTAAAGAAAAGGCTCGACATCAAACTTTCTAATCCAGATTTTCGATGTGTTAAAAATTCACTCTTGTCGTCTTTTTTCTTTTGATTATCTATTTCATCTTTAACAACCGACGCTTCTTCGGTATTTTCTAGCAAAGAATCTACCTGTACCTTGGTGCCAAACAGACCAGATTTTATTTTAAGGTAAGAATTGGGTTTTACATTTTTCTTAAATATAGTTTCCATACGTTCGGCTACAGCTTCCATAGACACTCTATTATTTTTATCATAGAGTTCTGCGGCCTTTATAATATGAAGTTTCCTCTTATCGAAATTGCCATACAGATCGCATAAAATTTCGGTGTAATATTCTGCTCTTTTGGGAAGAATAGAGGTTACACTATCGATCAATTTTTTATTAAGCTCTTTGATCGTAGATTTTTTAAATTTGACATCGAACTTTTTTACGGTATTAAACTCGGATTCTCTAAAAAACAATCGTCTTTTAGATAACCCAAAATTATAATTTTGATCTACTCGTTCTTTAACATTATCAATAATTTCGTCTACGGTTAGATTTTTATTTGAAATAAAAACACCTTTTAACTCTATTGCTTTAGGTTGAATATAAATGATACTATCGGTTACATTCTTTACCGATACACCTACTTTTTCATACCCCATAGAGGAAATATAAATAGAGTCAATTTTGGCAAGATCACCATTTAGATTTAGGCTAAATCTTCCTTCTTCGTTAGTGATCACTCCTTGATTTTCTGATAGTTGTATGGTGGCATAGGGGATGGGCTCGTTAGTTTTTTTGTCCACTACCTTAGAAGTAATGGTTTGAGCGGTTACCATAGTACCTATGGATAAGAATAAAAGTAAAGCTGCTACTACCTGATTATAGTTCATAATTTGATATTTAGATCAATAAAGTTCCTATATATAAGACGCTATGTTGGTGTATAAAGTTGCCTGATACATCCAACAAAAGGAAGACTGAAACAAGAACCATTTGTTACAAAGGAATTTACAAATTAAAAAAATCACAATCAAGATACTAGTATCTTGATTGTGATTTTTTTAAGTATTGAAATATACTCTTAAGTGGAGATATTTGTTGCATTGCCCTAAAAGCCTGTATAGTAAGGGTTATATTAATCATCTTTAGATCCTGAATACTATATTTCTTAAAAAAATGATAAGCTTAATTTGCATAATTTACGGTTTTACCGTAAATTTATGATGTCAAAATTGTAAAGTCAAAGGGAGGACTTGGAGTAAACACAAAAATGATGCAGTATTTACTGCATCATTTTTTTTATTTAAAAATATAGCAAGAGGTGCCTCAAATAAAAAATCACGATCAAGACAGCGCTTCCAGATCGTGATTTTAAATGAGCAGATAGATAAAGATTACTCTTCTTCTATCGGCCTTAAGTTATCTCCAGAATTTCTGTCGATTAATTTATTATAAGGGTCAATACCTGCTTTTACCGGTTTTTTATCGGTAACAATAGTAAACGTATTTTCGCCGGGTCGCAACCATTTTCTTTCTAAATAATACGGGGTTTTAAGAGGTATTTCCTGTTCGTCAATACTATCTTCGCCAAATAATCCAACCTCGATATAATTAGTGGTGTCATCGGTACGTTCTTCTTTGCCCGTATCATCATAATAGATTTTTTTTGAATCTACTGTAAAAGTGGTTTCATACGTGCCGTTATCCAGTGCTTTGGTCTTAGCGCTAGTAACACGATTTTCATAAAGTACTATTTTTGTAAACCCATCTTCTACAGCGTATTTTAAAGAATCTGGAGCTATTTTATAAATGGCATCATATAGATTTTCTGAAGTAGGATAAACTCCTTTTTTATATTCTCTATACTCATTAAGAAAACCTTTAAGAGCTTCATTCACGTTGTCTTCACCAAGAAGATCCTGAAGCTCGTACATCACCATAGATCCTTTTTCATACCAGATATGTGGCCCCGTTTCTACATTTATTAGAGATCGTTCTGGTTTAAAACTAAAAGCTCTACTTTGTAAATACCGATCTAAAGAATATTTAAGAAAGTTTTTGATTCCGTTTTCACCATATTCATGTTTCATAGTCATAAGCGAGGAATATTCTGCCAAAGTCTCAGAAATAATATTGGCACCAGATGTTTTACTGGGAGTAACGAGGTGACCCCACCATTGGTGTGCTACCTCGTGAGTGGTAACTCTAAATGCATAGTTAAAATCTTCGGCCTTATCAAAATTAGCAGCAAACCCAAAATCTTCAGAATAAGGAATAGTAGTTACAAAAGATTGTGCAAAAGTCGAATGCGCAGGAAATTCTACTATTCTGATCACCGAGTTGGGATATTCATAAAAATTAGTTGAGCAGTAGTCTAAAGCTACCTTAACCCCTTTGATAAAATGCTCCAGATTGCGTTTGTGTTTTGGAGAGTGGTAAATCTCGATATTTACTTTTTTTCCACTTGGTGCAGTCCAACTGGATTTTTCTACATCATATCTCGCAGATACTACATTAAAAAACAGATCGGTCTTTGACTCTAAAGCATAATGATAATAGGCTCTGTTGTTTTCCTGCCATTGTCTTACCAATTTACCAGGAGCGAGAGCAGTCTGATTTGCAGACGTACTAAGTATCGCCTCAAAATTAATGTAATTGGCATCTTCATTAAACAGATTTTTCTTTAATGCCAGACTGTCCGTTCGAGGAGGGTATAGATAATCGAGTTTTTTTAACCCATGTTTTACACGCACTCCATTTTCGACCAGGTTTCGTTCGTAATGAAACCTGGGGAATATAATATTATTAAGAAAAGACCCATTATACAATACTTCGGATTCTAAATGATTGGAGAAGCCTTTGGTTTCTGAAAACACTTCTATGGTAAGATCAGCTTTCTCATTAGGCTGCATTGCTTTAGGAAGCTTATAAAAGTACATTCTGTATACAGAATCTGTAACTACTGGTGTAAGGGGACTACCATTATAAATCACTTTTTGTAAATTGGTATGTGCACCAGGGTATTGTACTTCGAGTAATAAGGTGTCTATAGGAGTATCATAATTGTTTATGATTTTAAAGTCTCCTTTTGCTTTTATATTACGTTTTTCTGGAAAAATATCGATATATGCTTTTAGATCGGTTACTTGTGGATGAGCCTGACCAATATATTTTGCATATTTTTTTTCTGCATCGGCATCTATTTTTTCAGAATGGTTCCCGTCGACCATCGTATTAAGTATTTTAAGATTATAATAGCTGTAGCCGGCAACAGATATAAAGGCTAATACGATAACTGTAAATACTCCTATGGTTTTGGGAGTGAATCTTTGTTTTGCCAATGATAACCGTTCTTTGGCAGTAGCAAAAAAACCACGGGTCCAAAATACTTTTCCTATGATCATTAAAATAGCAGTACATAAGATCCAGTAGGTATTTAACCAGGTTATTCCTGTAAGATAATGACCAAAACCATTAAGATCGCTTAAAAAAACAGGTGTAGTGCCAGTAAACATATACATTGGATTCGTACTTTTAAAAGCAAGTGCCACCAGAAGTGGTAATCCAAAATAAATTAAGATAACGATAAAATGCCCCAGAAACTTATTATTCACTAGTACATGAACAAAGAAAGAGAGTAGTATAGTCATTAAAAAACCAGGAAATACCAGAGCAAAATTATAGATAAAATACATGCCCAGGTCATATTGAAAATATCCATTAAAGGTTTGGAACAAAATACCAATGATAATGTTTGCAATGGTAAGAACAAGAGCTATCCCAATAAGCGATATTATTTTTGAAAAATATAAACTAGAATCACTAATAGGTAAGGCATCATAAAAAACAAAGGTTTTATTTTTTCTTGTCCTGTGCACAGCTTCACCAGAATAGATCACTAATATTATAATAGAAAAGAAAGAAATAACTCCATTAATATAAGTTACCACATATCGGGTTAATGGTAAATTAGGAGTGCCATATTTTTCATTAAGATTATAAATACTGAATATAGAAAAGATAATTCCTATAATGAGCAGTATGATAAAAATTGGGCTTTTAAAAATAGATAGAAATTCAATTTTACTAAGAGAAAAAAGATTATTCCATTCTGTTTTTTTAGTAAAAGTTTGTTTTACCGAAGCAATTAATGAAGGTGTATACTCACTGTTCTCTGTTTTACTACTTTTTTTACCAGAAAGTAAAAATTTCTTATAGTCAAATCTAAAAAGGGTAATAAGAAAGAATAGTAAGCCTATGGCTAACCAGAACATTCTATTTAATAAAAAGCTACCATATATTGGTAGTTGGTTTGTATTCAGTTCATTAATTGACCAGTATTTCTTAACAAAAGTAAAAGCTCTGTTTCCAAAAGGATCTAGATAAGGAGTTAACCATTGGTTGTCGAGACTGGATACAAAATCTCCCGAAATACTATATAACAAAAACAAGCAAATTCCGCCTAGATAGATAATAGGCATTTTCTTAAAAAAGGCCATTAAGCAAAAAAACAAAGAGCCAATTACTAATGCATTGATCTGTAATAAGAATATGAAAGGTAAAAGATATGACGACAGGTTAAAATCGGTATAATTTCCGTAATCGGCACGTGCCAGATACTCACCGAAGCCAAACCCTATCATAGTGCCTAATACAATAGATAGATTGAGTAAAGTAACCATAGCATAGCTGCCTAAAAACCGACCTAATACATATGATTTTTGAGTAATCGGAAACGTAAAATACGTTTGTGCTGTTTTGTGATCTTTATCTCTAAAAATGGGAACCCCCATAATCGCAGCATAAAAGAAAATACAGATAACCGATATAGGCCCAATGATTTCTGCTATCGTATTGGGACTATTGACAAATTGAGCAGTTACCGATTTTTCGAAAACAGACATTAAAACAGCTATCGTAAATCCCAGAGCAACATATATCCAGGTGGCAGGTCGTTTTAAACGATACTTTAATTCGAATAAGAATATTTCTATCATATCATTGCCTCCTGTTCTTTTCTGTTAATACAGTAGAAATAGAAATCTTCTAAGTCATTATTTACCGCTTCAAATCCTTCTCCCGGATTAGCATCACTATATACGTTTACATAAAATTGCCCGCCTCTTAGGTAATTCGATAGCACAGTAAATTCGTTTTCAAAAACTTCTAATTCAGATTTGTCGATATGTTTTCTATATACTTTTCCATTTAGAGTGTCAGACAATGTTTGAGGATTACCTTGTACCAGGATTTTACCTTCATTAAATACAGCCATGTTTTGACATAGATTGGTGACATCGTCTACAATATGCGTACTTAAAATAACAACAGCATTCTCACCTAACTCACTTAATAGGTTATGAAAACGGTTACGTTCCAGGGGATCCAGTCCCGCTGTAGGTTCATCAACAATAATTAGTTTAGGATTCCCTAAAAGGGCTTGAGCTATACCAAAACGCTGTCTCATTCCTCCCGAAAAATCACCCAAATTGCGATTTCTAAACTTATATAGATTTACTTTGTTTAATAAATCTGCAACATAACCTTTACGTTCCTGGCTATTGGTAATACCTTTTACTTTTGCGATATGATTAAGCATCATTTCTGCAGAAACCTTTGGGTATACTCCAAAATCCTGAGGTAGATATCCTAATACTTTTCTTAATTCCCCCGGTTGTTTAAAAACATCAATTCCATCAAAATCAATCGTTCCCGAATCTGCTAGTTGTAATGTTGCAATGGTCCTCATCAATGTTGATTTTCCTGCGCCATTGGGACCTAATAGGCCAAACATTCCCTTCGCCAAAGTGAGATTAACATCATTTAATGCTTGTGTCCCATTGGGATACGTTTTATTAAGATTCTTTATGGTAAGCATATTTACAAATTTGCCAGTTAAATTATTAAACTCTTTCTGTCCTGTTCTATTTATTGCAAATTTATCACTTTGCTACTTAATTATTTTATAGCCTCTTTATTAGGGTGTTATGGTTATTCTGCTTAATAACAAAGAAAAAAAGCCAGGATGAATTCATTTCAATATTAGTAATCTTTGTTAAGATTTTGTTACATGATTTGATATATTTTTAAGTAAAATTACCTTTAGGTACCTAATTATTAATGATCGGTTAGTAATAGATATATGAGTATCTTTACGAGATTAAATTTTTACAATTAAGAATGCAACAAATTCGAAGAAACAGAAGACTAAGAACAAATGATGCTATTCGTTCTTTGGTAAGAGAAAACATAATAACTCCCCATGATTTTTTGGTTCCCCTTTTTATTGTGGAAGGAAAAGGTGTAAAAGAAGAAATATCTTCTATGCCTGATTACTATAGATATAGTTTAGATTTACTAGGTAACGAAGTTAAAGAGCTATGGTCGTTGGGATTAAAATCGGTACTACTTTTTGTAAAAGTACCCGATCATCTTAAAGATAATAAAGGTACAGAAGCATTAAATTCTGATGGATTGATGCAACGCGCAATAAAAACTGTTAAAGAAGCTGTTCCCGAAATGTTAGTGATGACCGATGTAGCGTTAGATCCGTATTCATCATATGGCCATGATGGTATTGTAGAAGATGGCCAGATTATTAATGATGAAACCTGTAAAATTCTGGCAGAAATGTCATTATCACATGCGCAGGCAGGGGCTGATTTTGTAGCGCCTAGTGATATGATGGATGGTCGAATTTTAAGTATGCGGGAACTGCTCGAAAAAGAAAACTATAAAAATACTGGTATCATGAGCTATAGTGCCAAGTATGCTTCTGCTTTTTATGGGCCCTTTAGAGATGCTTTGGATTCTGCTCCAGGATTTGGAGATAAAAAAACATACCAGATGGACTTTGCTAATCGTGATGAAGCAATTAAAGAAACGCTCATAGATATCGAAGAAGGAGCAGATATAGTAATGGTAAAACCTGGATTGTGTTATCTTGATATCGTAAGAGATATTAGAGATGCGGTAGATGTGCCTGTTGCCGTATACCAGGTAAGTGGTGAGTATGCGATGATAAAAGCAGCTGCAGAAAAAGGATGGTTAGATCATGATGCTGTAATGTTAGAGCAAATAATGGCTTTTAAAAGAGCAGGAGCACAAATTATTGCAAGCTATTTTGCTAAAGATGTGGTTAAGCTTTTGAGTTAATTTTGTAACCTGACTAAGATCTGCAATGATAAAAAGACAATAATTAAATTGATATAAGTATCTTTTAATTAAGAAAGTTTATGTATTAGTGACGCTAAAAATCTTAGTTTAACAATAGAATTTAATAAAATCATAAGTTTATGGTCAGCAGAGATAGGATATATCAGACATTTGGAGAGTTACTATATGTAATTGCAATGAGTGATGGGGTGATACAAAAAAAAGAGGTCGAAACACTTGAAGATATTTTAAAAGGACATCCCAAAGCAAAAGAAATCAAGTGGTCTTTTGATTATGAAAACGAAAATCAAAATGATGTCGAAACCTTATATAAAAAGATTATCGAAGTGTTTTCTGATAACGGTCCTGATCAAGAATATGAATTTATGATGTATGCATTAGCCAAAATTGCAGATGCTAGTGAAGGGATGAATCCTAAGGAAGAAAAAATGATTACCAATTTCTCTAGGGATTTGCTAGAACGTTTTAAAAAAGATATCGAAAAAATCAAAGAAAAATATAAATAGTCTCTGGTTAGAAAGAAACTAATCTAATAATGATATATTTCCAATTAGAGACTAATAATACTATTCATTATTTATATGCAAAAAATAGTTTTATTCCTTATGGCAACAGTTTTGTTGTGTGCAAGCTGCCAATCTGAAAAAAAGGAAAACTCTAACATTAATATAGGAACCAAGAAAGAAAAACTCTCTCCATATGATTTAGGGAAAAAGATATTTAACGGTAAAGGAAAATGTTATACTTGCCATAAAATTGATAAAAAATCTATCGGCCCTGGAGTTATTGAGATTATGAAGGTTTACAAAGATCAAAATAAAGACCTGATTTCATTTTTGAAACAAGAAGCAGATCCTATTGTAGATCCAGAAACCTTTACTGTAATGAAAACCAATTTTGCGATTATCAAAACATTTACAGAAGAAGAGCTTAAAGCTGTAGAAGTGTATATGACCGAAGTAAAGACCAGTAAAGCAGAATGATATACAGACTCTTAGTACTTATTTTTTTGATTTCGGGTACAATTATGGCGCAGCAAGACACCCCAAAAAATGCTTTTCTCGAGAAATGGAAAAACTCTAAAGATTATCTTTTAAAAATTGCAGAGCAGATGCCAGAAGATAAATTTGGATTTAAACCTACAGAACGAGAAATGAGTTTTAAGGAACAATTATTTCACATTCGTGGAAATATGCTCTGGTTAGGAACGACATATTTTTCTTCAAAAGAATTTGATCGAGAAAAACTAAAAGAAAACCTTCCCGAAACCAAAACCGAAATCATCACTTTGCTTACTAAAGCATTTGATAAAGTAGATACGTATATTAAGGAAACCGATGAAGAGGACTTGAAGTTTGAGGTTGATTTTTTTGCAGGGCGAAAATCAAAACTTCAAATTCTTAATTTATTACAAGACCATGTTACCCATCACCGTGGGCAACTTATTGTTTACCTCAATTTAAACAATATTGAACCACCTCGATATGTAGGGTGGTAATTATTTAACACTATGATCTACATCAAAATCCATATTGCATAAGTGTCTTTTTAGATTACTGTTAATATTTCGGTGTATAAAGCAATATTTATGTAGTAGTTTTAATTAAAAAAAACATTTCAAATTCCGTACTTTAGTACCATACTTAAAATACAATGACTCTATTAATTATTTACGCCGTACTTTCTATTTTCTTTTCGTTTTTATGTTCGATACTAGAAGCAGTTTTGCTTAGTGTGACTCCAACTTTTATCAATGTCAAGAAAAAAGAGGGCAAAGCATATGCAACCACATTAGAAAACTTAAAAAAAGATGTAGACCAACCTCTGATTGCAATCCTTACATTAAATACAATTGCTCACACTGTAGGTGCAATTCTGGTGGGTGTGCAAGCAGAGCAATTACCGTATAAACTTGAAATCCTTGGTGTTAATATGGTGGGTATTGTATCTACAATTATGACGCTGTTAATTCTCGTATTGTCAGAAATTATTCCCAAAACAATTGGAGCAACCTTTTGGAAACAATTGGCAAATTTTACATCCAAAGCACTTGTGATTTTAATAGCACCTTTAAAATATACAGGTATCCTATGGATATTACGCCTTACAACCAAATTGATAGGAGGCAAAGGTCATCATGGATCTGTGTTGAGTAGAGAGGATTTTTCTGCGATGGCAGATATTGCTCATGAGGAGGGCGTTTTTGAAGAGTCTGAATCTAAGGTGATTAAAAACTTATTATCTTTCAAAGAAGTTTTTACTAAAGACGTGATGACTCCCAGAACAGTAATGAAAATCGCTTCAGAAGATACAACACTTGAAGAGTTTTTTAATGAAAATCAAAATCTTCGTTTTTCTAGAATACCTGTCTATAAAGAGAATGCAGACAATATAACCGGTCAGGTATTAAAGGATGATATTTTTAAAGAAATGGCAAATCAGAATGGGCATAAAAAGATTGGAGAAATAAAAAGGCCTATACTTTTTACGACAAGAAATTTGCCAATACCTGATTTGTTTAATGAACTGATTCAAACCAAAAACCATTTAGCTTTGGTAGTTGATGAGTATGGTTCTATAAGTGGACTGGTAACTATGGAAGATGTTATAGAGACATTATTAGGTCTGGAGATAGTAGATGAAAGTGATACCGAAACTGATATGCAAATTCTAGCTCGAAAAAATTGGGAAAATCGCGCAAGGCGACTTGGGATTTTGGATGACAAAAAAGAAGAATAATGGATGAGGTATATGTAGAAACCCCTTTAGGGATCGCCACTATATCAGGAGATGAAGATGGTATTGCAAGCGTTTCTGTTACTAAAGAGGCTACTAATACTCCTTCAAAAACTATTCCTTTACATTTACAAAATGCAGTCTTACAACTCAAAGAATATTTTGATGGTCAGCGTACCGATTTTGAGCTTACTTTGAACCCGTCAGGAACTGATTTTCAGAAAAAAGTTTGGGCCGAATTACTCAAAATTCCTTTTGGAAAAACCGTATCCTATCTTGATATTGCCAAGAAGCTTGGAGATCCAAAAACAATACGAGCTGCAGCAAGTGCCAACGGTAAAAACCCATTGTGGATCATTGTACCTTGCCATCGGGTTATTGGTAGCGATGGATCACTTACCGGATATGCAGGCGGATTATGGCGAAAAAAATGGTTGCTCGATCATGAAAACCCAGTAAAACAACAATCATTATTTTAATTTCATAAAAATTGCTTAGTTATCTATTTTAAAATTTCCAGTTTCAAAAAATGAAACTGAGATATCTTATTATTGTTTTTTTATCATAATAGTGATGATAAGTATAGGAGTTATCAAATTTTAAAACCCTTTATTTATCTGTAATTAATTTTCATACATTAGCTAAACAAGTTATTTGTTTGTAATACTATTATATTAACTCAAAACTTACATAGAAATGGTAAAACGGATACTCAAATTTTTCTTTAAAAGTTTACTTATTATTATTGTACTCTGTGTAGCACTACTGTATATTTTTGATTATGATTATATCCTAAAAGGAGTTAGAGTGGTTTATATGACGGGCCATACCACTGCATATATCGATGATTATTCGTATTTTGATAATCGTACAATAGAAAAAGGAAATGCCACCCTTGCCTGGGCTACTCATCCAGAATATAATAAAACGCAAAGCACAGATAGGCTTAATGCTATTAATAAAGAACTAGGTACTGTTGCCTTTATGATTATTAAGAATGATAGTATTTGGTACGAAAACTATGCTGAAGGATTTGGGATCGATTCTAAAACCAATTCTTTTTCTATGGCAAAAAGTATGGTAACTGGTATGCTGGGAAAAGCAATTATGGATGGTTATATTAAAAACCTTGATCAGCCAGTTGGAGATTTTCTTCCTGAGTTTTCGCAAGGTCTTGCGGCAAAAACTACTGTAGGAGACCTTTCTTCTATGTCTTCTGGTTTAAACTGGACCGAACATTATACCAGTCCGTTTTCTATTACAGCCAGGGCTTATTATGATCCCAATATCAGAGATGTAATGTTAGGACTTGATGTTGTCGAGGAGCCAGGGCAAAGGTTTGAATACTTAAGCGGAAATACTCAATTATTAGGGATGGTTATTGAAAAAGCTACCGGTAAAAAGTTAGCAACCTATTTAAGTGATAGTTTTTGGAAACCTTTGGGGATGGAACATGAAGCCATATGGCAATTGGATAGTGAAGATAGTGGTATGGAAAAAGCATATTGTTGTATCGCAAGTAATGCCAGGGACTTTGCTCGTTTTGGAATGTTGTTTAAAAACAAAGGAATGTTTGCAGGCGAACAAATACTACCCGCAGAGTTTACAGAATTAGCAACAAAACCAAGATTTGAAGATGGGCAAATGTATGGATATGGCTTTTGGTTGTCGGATCATCTGGATAAGAAAATTTTTGCTATGCGAGGTATTTTAGGGCAATATGTAATTTGTATCCCAGAGGATAATATTATGATTGTACGATTAGGGCATAATCGCGGTCAGTTTGTACCCG
Organism: Aquimarina sp. EL_43; assembly: GCF_943422735.1. Classification (NCBI taxonomy): domain Bacteria; kingdom Pseudomonadati; phylum Bacteroidota; class Flavobacteriia; order Flavobacteriales; family Flavobacteriaceae; genus Aquimarina; species Aquimarina sp. EL_43. The sequence goes on from NZ_CALSBR010000001.1 coordinate 1,994,021, forward strand.
GAGAATCATTTACAGAGGATTTCTTTGTCTTCATTGAAGAAGCTTATAAAATGCTTAAAAATGCTTCATAAACTTAATCTAGAACATATCTTGTTTCTGGATATAGAAACTGTTCCCGAACATGAACATTTTGAAAACCTTAGTGAAGAAACAAAATATCTGTGGGCCGATAAAACCAAATATCAACGTAAAGAAGAATTCTCTCCCGAAGAGTTTTATGAAAGAGCAGGAATATGGGCCGAATTTGGTAAAATAGTATGTATATCTGTTGGATATTTTACATTCAAAGGTGAAACGAGATCCTTTAGGACCAAATCCTTTTATGGAGAAGAAAAACAGTTACTGGTAGATTTTAAAAACTTAATCGAAACCCATTTTGGAAGACCACATCATTTGCTTTGTGCCCATAATGGAAAAGAGTTTGATTTTCCTTATATCGCCCGTAGAATGATTATTCATAATATAGGATTGCCTCATAAATTGAATTTATTTGGTAAAAAACCCTGGGAAGTACCTCATTTAGATACTTTGGATTTATGGAAATTTGGAGACTATAAACACTATACGTCTCTAAAACTACTTACCAATATTTTAGGCATTCCATCGCCAAAAGATGATATTGATGGAAGCCAGGTACGACAAGTTTTTTATGAAGAACAGGATATTGATCGTATCATCATTTATTGTGAGAAAGATACAATTGCTGTTGCCCAGATCTTACTTCGGTTGCGACAAGAAGAATTATTAGATGAAGATGAGGTTATATCTGTATGATTTCGACAAAAACTTAGCCTTTTGATCAATTTGTTTTCTGATATGGAAAAGAAAGGAAACGAGTCCTTTCTTGTTCCATAATACTACTAATTTTGACGAAACGTTTACAAAGTCGAGCCGAACAGGAGTAACAACTCATTTATTTTAATCAGGGTTTGAATTTTTAATCTTTCTGAAGCCTACAGAATCACTTTTAAAACATAAAAAAGCAACATATCTTTTATGTTATTGTTCTCTCTAATTATGACGTGGTGAAAAGAGTGTTTACGAAGTATATATCTAAGATACAGATTCTATTAATATGTGCAAACCTTTTTTGAGATAAAATTTTTCTTATGTTATTTTTAAGTCATATAATTGATCATATAGATGGCACTCCTGAATAGTAAACAAAAAACCACCTTGTAAAAGGTGGTTTTGTACAATGTATTTGATTTTATCTATTTTAAAATAAGCTTTTTGGTTATGGTTTTAGTATCTGATTTAACCGATACAAAATACATTCCAGATGGTAAATTATTCAATTCTATTTTGTCTGCAGACATTTTACCGCGTCTTACTGTTTGACCTGCCTTGTTGACGATTCTGTATGTAGACCCATTAAAATTATTCATTTTGATTATAATGAAATCTTTTGCAGGAATTGGATGAATAACAATGTCAGAGCTTTCTAAATCTGTTTTCACATCTCTATTAAAGTTATGCATTGCAGCATTTCCTACACAGAAGTTTTTAGTATCTTCAGAAGTAAATGATCCACCAGAAGCTAGCACAGCACCAGACGCACTATTGGTTAATTCATAAGAACCATTACCATAACTACAGCAGATACCATCACCATATGAATCTTTAAATACTAAAGTATAACACCCTGCATCCAGAGTTTTAGTTATATTAAGGGTAGAGCCATCAGGTTGAGATGGATATGTTCCTCCAGAATGTACTACCTGGTTGTTCGCATCTTTGATTTCCCAGCTGGTTTCTTCAGGATAGTTATCAAAAGTAATACGCAGTTTTACATCATAGGTAGAAGATGCTCCTGCAGTAGTTACATTTAAAGTGTTACTTGCTGCGGATTCGTTTCCAGCCGCATCTTTAGCTTTTACCGTAAACTGGTATGCAGTGTTAGCGGTTAATCCGGTAATATTTCTTGTTGTTGCAGTTACCGATCCAAGATTAGTTGATCCTTGATATACATCATATCCAGTCACTCCTACATTATCAGTAGCAGCATTCCATGATAGGGTAAGAGTTGTTTGAGCAACATTAGAGGCAGCTAATCCTGCTGGAGCAGAAGGAGCTTGAGTATCTGCACCGGATCCACTTATAGCCACGGTGTAATCTTCTACTTCACCATAAGAGAAAGATTCACAGGGAGTTGGTATTCCATTGTATTTCATAGATACTCTCATTCTAGTGTTTCCATCTTTCGCTGTTGCAGGTACAGTAAAGTTACCACTTACCGGAGTTGTTTGTGAAGCAGCATTCGTCCATACTTGTTCTCCTGTATCGGCAAAATCTCCATCTTGATTATAATCAATCCATACAGAGTATCCTTCATTGTATTTAGTTCCGGTCCATGTAGGAGTAATGGTAATGGTGTTTGCATTACCTTTAGACAGGTTAGTAGATTCAGCAGTAAAATCGCTGTATCCACCACTTGCTCCTGTCGATGTTTTATCGATGGTTCCTAATTTTACATTACTGATGTATTCATCATTTACACTTTGACCATTAGAGCCACAGTAGTTAAGTTGTACATCTGTAGTTGTAAAATTAATAGAGCTACTATAATTAGAAGTAGTTCCATCGGCACACTTACTTCTTACCTGTACTTCATAGGCAGTAGAAGGGTTTAATCCAGAAATCACTTTAGAAGTTCCGTTTTCGGCAGAAGTTGTCCAGTTTGTTGTTCCAGTTTGTCTGTATCTTAGATCATAGGTTGCACTGGCTACAGCAGTCCATCCTATAGTAGCAGTGTTTGATCCCACAGCCGAAGAAGATACTCCTGTAGGTACAGTTGCTGTACAAGTAGTAGAACCACCATTATACGTTATCGTGACATCTGTAGTGTACTCCCAGGTACCATTATTTATAGTAAGTGTTATAGGAATTTGAGTTCCTGTTGGAGTGGTTGATTTTAACTGAAAATCAATAGCTCCAGTATCGGTTCCTAAAAGTTCGATACTACCATATTGCTTTGGTTGTCCTAAAGAACTTATATGTGAAGAATTAGAGGATAAACTAACTGTCCAGTTGGCTTGTTTAAGACTAAAACGTTTAATAGAATAAGCAACCGTTCCTGATGTATTTGTAATTGTTTGATTTGCATTATCAGGTGTTACTTTTGCATATTTGGCTGCCATTCTCATTATCTTAATGTTAAAAGGATATACCTCATTACATAAAGGAATAATTCTACTGGAAGCTGGCCAGAATCCATCGTTTGAGGATCCTACTTCGGGAGTCATAGCAAAAACCTTGGGTTTAGAACTTTGTTCTCCATACATCCAATCATCAGAACTTCCTCCCGCTGTGTATCCTACTGTTTGATTAGGAGTACCATATGTATATGAGTTTTCTTCTGTCATGTATGTACATATTTTTACAAATGTACTTTGGTCAGGAGTAAATGTATTCGCCTTATATCCCCATGGATGAATCAACAGATTACTAAACGAGTGATAATTAAGCGCAGCTACAAAATTATGCTGATTTGTAAAATCTCTCATTGCCTGAGTTTCAGGTTCAGAAAATTTAGAAGTACCGTGATACGAATCACTGCTGGGAGTAGAAGAAGATCCTCCGGGAGCTGCCCATTGGTAACCATAGTTACGATTTAAATCAACACCATAAGATCCCCCGTTGTTTCGCCTGTTTTTTCTCCAATACCCTCCTCCGTTTGGGTTGGTTTGCTGATTATGGATGTATCCATCAGGATTAATAATAGGGATAAAATATAATTCGGTATTGTCTACTAATATTTTGATTTCCGGATCAGAATTATAATTCTCTAACAGGTACCACATATAAAAAAGATTTTGTGAGAGCCCTACTGGTTCTCTGGCATGATGTATAGAAGTATATAGCATTTCATCTTCGTTTTCATCGGTATCTGCATTGTCACTTATTTTAACCATATAGATTGATCTACCTTGTATTGTTGTACCAATAGATGATTTGGCTGTGATGAGCTGAGGGTACAATTGTCGCATTTTATCTAAAGCGGCTATAGCCTCATCATGCGTATGAAAACCTCCCATACTTCCCAATGCAAAATTACTAGGAGAGGGCACCTGTTGCTGAATATTATTTTTCGCCTTACGTGCATTACTTCTATCCGTTCTTTTATTTATCCGGGGAATTCTTTTAGAGAGATTACGAATTTTGATTTTGTATTTAACGTTATTTTTCCTTAATAATTTAAGATCGCTATGTGAAATTTCTGCAGTAATTTTACCATTCTCATAATGAAAATGATCGGCTTCGAGTCCTTTTGCCTGTAGCATTTCTAGTTGCTCTTTGTTTGTGTCAAAAACAACTCGATAATATTTCTCTTGTGCCTGTAACATATACATGTTACATAGAAAAAAGATAGTGTATATCCATGGGATATAGGATTTTAAAGAATTAGTGTTTGTTTTCATTGTTTGTGTGTTTAAGAGTTAGTTTTTATTACTTTCTATGAAGAATATAGAATGAATGGTGAAACATTCTTCATATGTATTTATCGAGAGTGTAGAAAAAATGTAATTAATTCTTAGGAACAGGTAGAAAGATTTCCAATACCAGGATACGTGTTACCAATATATACAGTAGGATAGTCTTGAGGGATTTCTTGATAATTTTTAGTGACTAGAGAACTGTTAGAACTAAGAATTAGTTTTTTTCTTGATAGTTTACCTTTTTTCTTTTTTTCTTGTAGTGTTAGATGAGAAAAAGTTAAACGAAATGCCAGTTGAGGGAAAGCATTTTTGTTATAATCTTTCATTATGACGAAGTTTGAGTTTTGTGTATGGTTAATATACTATAAATATAATTTTAATAAATCAGATATACCCAACAATTATTATATATTTTATGTTGTAAGTGTTTGTTTTTGAGAAGTTAAATGTAATGATGATACAATTCTTTTACCTTTTCTTTTTTTATTGAACTTAAAGAAAAAATGAATTATTGTTATAAAATAACTATTACGTTGTTTGTGAAGAATACGTATCCTAGGAAATAATTTAACTAGACTCTGTTTACTTTTTCCAGACGATCATTGATACGTCATTAGCTAATGAATACCTTTTTGATACAGGTAAAAATTCCCCTTAAAACATCTCGTTTTAAGAGGAATTTAGATAAGATTTTATTGTTTAACGAATTGTGCAGTTTTGTCACCAACTTTTACAAAATAAGACCCTGATTTTAATTCCTGAACATTAATTATGTTTATAAATGTTCCTTGATCAACAGTTTGCCCTAGTATATTAAATATCACATACTTTTTACTGTTAAGGTTGTGGGTATCGATATTAATAATAGTACCACTTACAGGATTTGGATATGTTTTTAATTGTGTATTAAAAGGTGGAGCGGTATGAGTTACAGAGAATGCCGAGGCAAAAAATGCACCACATGCCCCAAGGTTATTCCATCCAAAGGTAGTACGTTCATAGAGATATCCTTGGTAAGTGACACGATCACCAACCTGATAATTTACCGAACCATTATATGGGGCTACTCCTGCACAGGGGTCAGAACTTCCTCCTGTTGTAGTCACATTAACCGTATTACTAGAACCAGAAACATTTCCGGCAGCATCTTTAGCTTTTACACTAAACTGATATGCAGTGTTTGCTGTTAATCCAGTGATGTTAGTAGATGTCGAATTGGCACTTCCTAATAGAGTAGATCCTTGATATACATCATATCCAGTCACTCCTACATTATCAGTGGCGGCATTCCATGATAGTGTAAGTGTGGTTTGTGCAACATTAGAAGCTGTTAATCCAGAAGGAGCAGAGGGAGCTTGAGTATCACCACCAGTAGATCCACCACTAATAGTAACAGTATAATCTTCTACCTCACCATAATCAAAGGATTCACAAGAACTAGGAACAGTATTGTATCTCATAGAAACCCTCATTCTAGTGTTTCCATCTTTTGCGGCTGAGGGTACCGTAAAATTACCACTTACCGGGGTTGTTTGAGAAGCGGCATTAGTCCATACTTGTTCTCCTGCATCGGCAAAATCCCCATCCTGGTTATAATCAATCCATACAGAGTATGCTTCATTGTATTGAGTTCCGGTCCATGTAGGAGTTATAGTTATTGTATTAGAATTTCCCTTAGACAATGAGGTTGATTCTGCAGTAAAATCACTATACCCACCACTTCCTGCGGTAGACGTTTTATTGATACTTCCTAATTTCACATTACTGATATATTCATCAGAAGTACTTTGACCATTAGATGCGCAGTATGTTACTGTTGTAGAGCAAGGTTCGCATGAACCTCCACAATCTACACCAGTTTCATCACCATTCTGTACTCCATCGGTACATGTTGGTGTACCACCACAATTAGCAGTTCCTGAAAATTGTTGACCAACCCCTACTGCATGCATTGCATTAGTAGCAGCTTTTACTTCACAAGATGAAGCTCCGTATAAATCTGTTGCCGCGTTGATCACTGCTGTTCTTGCTGCAGCATAGTTAGAGTTTTGAGATAAATAATTAGTCAAAGCACGAAATGCAATTTGTCCTGCTTTTTCTATACCAATAGCTTCTACAGTATATGAATTTCCGTTATCATTGCTTCCTTGACCGCCTTGAGAAAGAAGGTAAAACTAATGATTTAATACCCCCGAATTGGTGTGTACACCACAGAAGTCATTTTGACCGGTTGGAGTTCCACAATTTGGCTCTTTCCAGTTTGTTCCTCCGTAAGTATCAGGTTGATTATATTGTTTAGGATTGGATAAAGATCGTTTTAAAGCAATTTTATCTCCCAATGTCCATGTATCTTGATTTATAGTATTGAATGCAAAATATTCTACATAAGCTCCGAAGATATCACTAAAGGCTTCGTTTAATGCTCCAGATTCTCTCTGATATCTTAACTGAGCGGATGTTCCTGTTACTCCATGTGCAATTTCGTGACCTACTACATCTAAGGGAGTAAAAGGAGTTCCTCCTCTGGTGTTGTTACCGAAAAAGGTCCAGGTTCCTGCCCAAAAAGCATTGTTATCTCCTTGTTGTCCTGATCCGTTTACATATAAATTTATATTAGTACCATTTCCATCATAACTAGATCTATTAAATACACTACTAAACATATCCCAGGTTTTTTCCATACCCCAGTAAGCAGCCATATAGTATTTATCATTTCCACTAAAATTGAAAGTGGTGGATGAACTTGTAACTAAAGATGCATTAGTTGGTTCAACTTGATAATTTACATTTGCTCCATTCATATTTCTCATGGCAACACTTCTATTTCCAGTTTGCCTGGTAACGTACCCAGATCCGCCTTGAGTTACAGTTATATTTTGTTGCCCATGATACCCTGTATCTGTTGTACCATCTACCGAGTGAATTTTTTGAGATGAAAATAGTATAGATCCATCACTAGCATCAACATAAACATCAGAGCGCTGTAGAGGAGCGGCTGCATACATATCAAATTTGTAAGCAAGTTTAAGTTTGTCGGCATTAAGCTCATTATTATTTGTGAAATAGACAAGCTCTCCACCATCACTTACTTTTTCTCCCATAAAATGTCTTTCTCCATTTTTTTGAGCATTTCCTATTTCCCAGGCATATTTTTTAGCCTTTATTACGGTTTTTGCTTTTTCTAAAGCTTGAGCAGAAGTCAAAGTACTTTTTTTAGTATACAATGAAGCCGGCACTGTAGAAAACCATTCTCCATTAGCAGTGATTACTTTACCATCCTTAACATGAATTAGGTACATAGAATTATCTACAGGAATCCCATTAATGGTTTGTTGCAGACGATAATGAGTAAAACCTAATTTATCTTGATTTTTTTCTGTAATTAGGATTCCTTGATGAGGAGGGATATTAAAGAACTGTTTCATAAAATTTTCTGGAGTAGAAAAAGCTATAGGTTCTTGATCAAATTTAATTGCTCGGGGAATCATTCCTTGTTCCCCTTTTTGTAATACTTCATATTTTTCCTGCCCATATGAGGAAAAAATAAGTATAAACATTAATACTAATACATTGAAATTTTTTTTCATAAGTTGATTTGTGTGTTAGATTTATAATTTCGAAAACTACTTAAAAAGGTGTCGCAAATCAATTTATATACGTCCAGAAACATGTTTTAAGATGACTCAAAACATGTTTCTGGATTTTTTTATTATTGATAATGAGATGGTTAGTTTTTATTGAAAGGAAAACAGGAATTGCTTAGTATTGTGTATTAAAGGTCGAAATAAGTCTTGGTTGGTATTTTTTAATAAAAAAACCCTCTCCATAAAAGGAGAGGGAGTTCAGTAATTATACTTCTATTGTGTCCCCCAACACATTCGAATTATATCGGTACAAGACGGATCAATCCGACGATTTCCCTGAATATAATTACTAGTGAACAGATAAAAAATCTCTGCTAAATTATACTTTAGAGTATAGTCTAAATATTAAAAATGATGTGTAAAAATGAGTGTGAAGTTATTTTGAGGGGCGAATATATAGATTAATCTTAATAAAACATGTTTTTTTATATTAAATTACTGTGTACGCATAGTATTATTGTGGTTTTCTTATAAAAGAAAAACATATGATTGAGCATTCTCTATTTTGAATTCGTTGCCTTAAAAACTACTATATAGATAGTAAGTGAATATGTTTTATTTAAATATATAAATTTACTTATTACTGAAAATAGAAAACCCCCGAAACAAACTGTTTCGAGGGTTTTAAAAAAATACTGAATGTATATTATTGCTTGATAATAAACTTCTTGGTTAATGTTTTATCATTTGATATAACAGAAAAGAAATACATCCCATCTGGTAAACCACTTAATTCTACCTTGTTTTCAGATACTTTACCATTTCTTACCATTTGTCCAATATGATTAATGATTCTATAGTTTGAATCCTTAGCATTGTTCATTCGAATTGTGATAAAGTTTTTTGCAGGAACAGGCGAAATCACAAATTCAGAATTTTTCAAATCTGTTGTTGCAATATCATTACTGTTGATATTATTTAATTGCGCATTTCCTACACAGAAGTTTTTAGTATCTTCAGAAGTAAATGATCCACCAGAAGCTAGCACAGCACCAGACGCACTATTGGTTAATTCATAAGAACCATTACCATAACTACAGCAGATACCATCACCATATGAATCTTTAAATACTAAAGTATAACACCCTGCATCCAGAGTTTTAGTTATATTAAGGGTAGAGCCATCAGGTTGAGATGGATATGTTCCTCCAGAATGTACTACCTGGTTGTTCGCATCTTTGATTTCCCAGCTGGTTTCTTCAGGATAGTTATCAAAAGTAATACGCAGTTTTACATCATAGGTAGAAGATGCTCCTGCAGTAGTTACATTTAAAGTGTTACTTGCTGCGGATTCGTTTCCAGCCGCATCTTTAGCTTTTACCGTAAACTGGTATGCAGTGTTAGCGGTTAATCCGGTAATATTTCTTGTTGTTGCAGTTACCGATCCAAGATTAGTTGATCCTTGATATACATCATATCCAGTCACTCCTACATTATCAGTAGCAGCATTCCATGATAGGGTAAGAGTTGTTTGAGCAACATTAGAGGCAGCTAATCCTGCTGGAGCAGAAGGAGCTTGAGTATCTGCACCGGATCCACTTATAGCCACGGTGTAATCTTCTACTTCACCATAAGAGAAAGATTCACAGGGAGTTGGTATTCCATTGTATTTCATAGATACTCTCATTCTAGTGTTTCCATCTTTCGCTGTTGCAGGTACAGTAAAGTTACCACTTACCGGAGTTGTTTGTGAAGCAGCATTCGTCCATACTTGTTCTCCTGTATCGGCAAAATCTCCATCTTGATTATAATCAATCCATACAGAGTATCCTTCATTGTATTTAGTTCCGGTCCATGTAGGAGTAATGGTAATGGTGTTTGCATTACCTTTAGACAGGTTAGTAGATTCAGCAGTAAAATCGCTGTATCCACCACTTGCTCCTGTCGATGTTTTATCGATGGTTCCTAATTTTACATTACTGATGTATTCATCATTTACACTTTGACCATTAGAGTCACAGTAGTTAAGTTGTACATCTGTAGTTGTAAAATTAATAGAGCTACTATAATTAGAAGTAGTTCCATCGGCACACTTACTTCTTACCTGTACTTCATAGGCAGTAGAAGGGTTTAATCCAGAAATCACTTTAGAAGTTCCGTTTTCGGCAGAAGTTGTCCAGTTTGTTGTTCCAGTTTGTCTGTATCTTAGATCATAGGTTGCACTGGCTACAGCAGTCCATCCTATAGTAGCAGTGTTTGATCCCACAGCCGAAGAAGATACTCCTGTAGGTACTGAAGCAGTACAAGGCGTAGTAGTTCCTGTTAATCCAGTAACAATAAGAGAGAAATTTTGACTCCCTCCTGTTAATGTTCCTTTATGAGTAACCGTAATAGTATATGTTCCAGAAGCATTAGCTATATCTACTCTTTCAAACGGATCCACAGTGTTGTCTCCAGTACCATTTGTAGTAATACTGGTAAGCTTGTACGGACTAGATGTAGTAGAACCTTTTGTAACTCTAATATCTAAGTCATTTACTAATACAGCTGTATTAGAATTTGTCGCAGTTACGGCAGTTCCTGCTCTATCTGTCCAGGAAATAGAAGCCATTAAAGGACTTGTACCATCTGAGTCAACAGTTACGGTATACGTTTGGCCGCTTGTAAGTGTTAGTTCTTCTATTTTTGAAGCAGTTCCTTTATTGGTAATAGCTTCGGCAGCAACTTTGGCATTTAATAACCCCCATCCGTGAACTGCGTCAGGTCCAGAAGGGCCAACATCATCAGCAGTATGAAGCGCTAATCCTTTTAAGGTTGCAGCTTTCATAAAGTTTCCATTATTACTATTGTAGTATTGTTGTAATAGTAAAAGCGTACCGGTTACATTAGGTGCAGCCATTGAAGTACCAGAGATACTGTTGTAGGCAGTATCACTATTATCGTAAGTAGAATATACACCAGTACCATTACCGGTAATGTCTGGTTTAATTCTATAATCATCGGTAGGACCTTCACTACTTTGAGAATTGATGGTCATACTATTAAGGGTACCATCATTATTTACATTGGCATCTTGACCATTAGCAACTACAAGATTATTTTTTGAAGTAGAATGCCCTGTTAGTTTATCATAAGAAGAATTTCCATCAAGTGGTTGAGCGTTTGAATTGTTATCAAGTCCATCATTTCCTGCAGCTACTACCATAAGATAGAATGGTGCGTTAAACATGATTTCATCCCATTTTCTGGATTCATCTATATAAGCTCCAAAATACTGATCAGGAACTGCACTGGCTCTAAAACCATAAGAATGATTAGATAATAACATTCCATTTGCAGCAGCTGTTGTTGCTTCTGAATCGTCATTATTCCAATCATGTGTTTTAGCTTTTGCTTGAGAAGCCATTCCTTTTGCATTGGCCTGTACTCCAGAGGCAACTATTGTTCCCGTAACATGCTGGGCATGAAAACTATTGCCATTAAGTGTTGTAACACCATCATTAATAGCAACCCTGTTATTTCCTCCTGCACCATCAAATTCCTGGTGAGTAGGTCTTGTCGCTCCACCATCCCAGACATAAGCAGTCATATTTTGTCCATCTAGATTTAGGCCTAAAGAACCTCCTGAGTTTAAATGATTTGCTCGTGTAGACTTTGCAGCATCTACATTAAATGTAGTATAATAGATAGGAGTACCATCTTTTGCTAATCTTTGTAGTTCAGAAAAGCTTCCATCGGCATTTGTCATTTTGACTTGCCATCCATTTCTTTTGGCAGCCGCTATAGCTTCTTTCTTTTGTAATGCAGCTTTACTTGCTAATTCAGTCTGTAGTTGATTTAATTTTACCAGATTACTTTGTTGAGCGATCTTTGCCTTTTGTGAAGGATTCTGAGCGAAAAGTCCACCAGATAAAAATATCATTGAAGAAATAATAATGATATTTAATTTTGGTGACACTTGCCCATTAAAGCCCCTCAACGAAATAAGGCTTTTGTAGCTTTTTTTCATTGTTATTGAGTTTGAGTTAGTGTTATGTTTGTTTTTTTGAAGAATTCAAATAAAACATTCGAATTTCTTAAATTATTCGCAATAAAAAAAAGTTTTTCGATGAAGAGAAAGAAAATTGCTTTATAAAACATTAAGACCATTGTAATGCAACCGTGTTGCAAGAAAAATCTTTCTTTTAGTGTCTACTTAACTTATTGTGGTTATCTCACTTTATTTTTATTTAGTAGTTTATGCAACTTTTATTATTTCAAAACGAAATGCACAACGGGTTTATAAAATATGTTTTTATATTAAATTGGTATATGTGCATAGTATTGTAATGTTTTTCTTAGAAAAGAAAAGTGTATGATTCAGTATTTTTTATTTTGAATTCGTTGTCTTAAAAGCCACTATTACTGTAAATAGAAAACCCCAAAACAAACTGTTTCGGGGTTTTTTAAAAATACTGAATGTATATTATTGCTTAATGATAAACTTCTTAGTTAGTGTTTTATCATATGATAAAACCGAAAAGAAATACATCCCATCTGGTAAACCACTTAATTCTACCTTGTTTTTAGATACTTTACCATTTCTTACCACCTGACCAATATGATTAATGATTCTATAGTTTACATCCTTAACATTATTCATTCGAATCATGATAAAGTCTTTTGCAGGAACAGGAGAAATTACAAATTCAGAATTTTTCAAATCTACTGTTGTTATGTCATTACTGTTGATATTATTTAATTGCGTATTAAAAGGTGGAGCGGTAGGGTTTATAGAGAGTGCCGTGGCAAATGCACCACATGCCCCAAGATTATTCCATCCAGAATTAGTACGTTCATAAAGATATCCTTGATAAGTTACACGATCACCAACCTGATAATTTACCGAACTATTATATGGAGCCACACCTGCACAAGGATCAGAATTTCCTCCTGTTGTAGTCACATTAACTGTATTACTAGAACCAGAAACATTACCGGCAGCATCTTTAGCTTTTACCGTAAACTGGTATGCAGTGTTAGCGGTTAATCCGGTAATATTTCTTGTTGTTGCGGTTACCGATCCAAGATTAGTTGATCCTTGATATACATCATATCCAGTCACTCCTACATTATCAGTAGCAGCATTCCATGATAGGGTAAGAGTTGTTTGGGCAACATTAGAAGCTGCTAATCCTGCTGGAGCAGAAGGAGCTTGAGTATCGCCACTGGTTGATCCACCACCTATAGCCACGGTGTAATCTTCTACTTCACCATAAGAGAAAGATTCACAAGGAGTTGGTATTCCATTGTATTTCATAGATACTCTCATTCTAGTGTTTCCATCTTTCGCTGTTGCAGGTACAGTAAAGTTACCACTTACCGGAGTTGTTTGTGAAGCAGCATTCGTCCATACTTGTTCTCCTGTATCGGCAAAATCTCCATCTTGATTATAATCAATCCATACAGAGTATCCTTCATTGTATTTAGTTCCGGTCCATGTAGGAGTAATGGTAATGGTGTTGGTATTACCTTTAGACAGGTTAGTAGATTCAGCAGTAAAATCGCTGTATCCACCACTTGCTCCTGTCGATGTTTTATCGATGGTTCCTAATTTTACATTACTGATGTATTCATCATTTACACTTTGACCATTAGAGTCACAGTAGTTTGTAGGATTACTGCCATCGGTAGTTGTGGCTGTTACGGTATTACTAAAATCAGATTGGTTTTCAGCAGCATCTTTAGCTTTTATTTTGAAAGAATATGCTGTATTTGCTGTTAACCCTGTAGCCTGATATGTAGTCGTAGCTACTGTACCAATAATAGTATTGCCTTGATATACATCATACCCGGTAACTCCAACATTATCTGTAGAAGCAACCCAAGAAAGATCAATTGTATTTTGTGTTACATTGGATGCTGTTAAATTTGAAGGAGTAGAAGGGGTTTGAGTATCTGCAGTTGATGATCCTACAAGAGGGACTTTCCAAACACCTCTTCCATAAGTACCTGCTAATAATACTTGATCTGTATAATTAACTTCCAAATCTCGTACAGAAACATTGGGTAAATTTTGAGAATAATTTTCCCAATTGTTATTTCCTTGCTTATAATACACTCCTAAATAAGTACCTACATAAATAGTTTCGGTACCTTTTTGGTGTCGGACAACGTTTTTAGCCTCACTTGGCAAATTACCCGATATGTTAGAAAAACTTGATCCCTGATCAGTAGATTTAAAAACTCCGTTAGAAAGCCCTGATGAAGAATAACCATTGGTAGATATATAAATGATATTAGTATTATCATTATGTACTTCTATAGAAGTAATATTTGTAGTAGAAGTATGTATTTTTGTCCAGTTTACTCCTTTGTCAATACTTTTATATAAATTATTTTCACGAGAAACATAAATATTGTTTGCATTAGACGGGTCTACTTCGATATGATCCAGATTACCACCAAAATTGAAGGTAGTAAGTTTTTGAAAAGAATTATTATTTAGTTTATAAACGCTAGAATATCCTGCATAAACATTTCCATCTTTATCAGAAACCAGAGGAGTAACCCAATTTCCTCTTTCAGGCCCACGAGTTACATGAGTTTGTGTTGTTCCTCTATCGGTAGTTTTATAAAGAGATCCTCCACCTTGTATAAATCCATAATATGTATTGGGATCTGTACCACTTACTGCACAATCCATCCCATCGGCACCAAAATAATTGTTCCAAGTGTTTCCGTTACGTGCATATCCTCCATTATCCTGAAGTCCTCCTACAATATTATTAGAGCTACTATTTGCTGCTACTGATATTCTGTAAAACTGACCTATCTGTAATCCTTTGGTTAAATCTGTAAAGCTCCCACCATTATTTTCTGATAAGTATACTCCCCCATCACTACCACACATTAACTTTCCGTCATAATAACGTAAAAAGTGAATGTCTGCATGGGTGTATGTGGCTTGTTGAGGGTTTGCCCAATCATTGATTACCGAGAAGTTATTTCCTCCATCTGTAGATTTCCATATATTAAAGCATCCTACAAAAACAGTATTGGCATTTGTATCCGAAACGGCTAGTGCTAAATCATACCAAGCTTGACTTGATTCTAGGATATTAGTAGTTTCTTGGGTTTTTGTAAAGCTGTTTCCACTATCGGTTGAGCGGTATAAACCTTGAAAAGCATAATTAGCATTTTTGGTTTTGGCACTTAAAACATACACGTAGTTAGGATTGGCAGGAGTAACTTCG
This sequence comes from Aquimarina sp. EL_43, assembly GCF_943422735.1. Classification (NCBI taxonomy): domain Bacteria; kingdom Pseudomonadati; phylum Bacteroidota; class Flavobacteriia; order Flavobacteriales; family Flavobacteriaceae; genus Aquimarina; species Aquimarina sp. EL_43. Next base: position 2,009,279 of record NZ_CALSBR010000001.1, read on the forward strand.
ATGACAAATCTTCCCGAACTTGATGGTAGTCCACTTTGTATTTTTGTAAAGCTGGTTCCCCCATTTGTTGATTTATAAAAAGAATCTTTTGTAGCTGCATAAATTACATTAGAATCGCCTGGTTTCAGTTTAATATCCTTTACGTCTTCATTCAATGTTTTAGTCCATGCAACTCCTGCGTTGGTAGTTTTGTAAACTCCCTGACTAGTTGCTACCCATAATGTATTCGAGTTATTGGGGTCGATATAAATATCATTACTTGTAGTTTGTGAATTTGAAAACTCTAAGCCTGTTTTTGCCCAGGTATTTCCTCCATCAGTAGATTTAAGAACCCCAATGCTATATGAATCATTGGCATCATCATCTCCGGTAGAAATATAAATAATATTCGAATTATTAGGATCAATAGCTATACCAGAAACACCAATTTGAGGAAGGTTATCTGATAAAGAGGTCCAATTTGCACCTTTGTCTGTAGATTTCCATATTCCTCCTGCCGGAGCTCCAATATAAAATATATTAGGATTATTTGGATCTATAATAGCAACATTTACACGTCCTTGTCCTGGAGACCATGAACCCGTAACTTCATGATTAAATGGTCCCATAGGGACCCAGTTTGCGGCTGCATTTGCAGAAGAAGTCATACTGTTCTTTTCTTCCCAGGCTCTCCATAAGTGCTCGGGAGTCGGTATGGTACCATCTGGTAATAAAGAATTCTTCCAATATTCCTGCCATCTCTTAAAAGGCTTATATCCACTACCTTTTTTCTTATGATTTTTGTCTGTCCAATAAGTGTTAAATGCGTTGGTAATCTTTTGAAATTTTACAGGAGTGTTGACCCCTGAAGAATTCTTGCTTTGATTTAAATCCTCCATCCAGGGGGCGCTTGAATTATATTGGGAATGCCCAATATAGCAAATGAGTGCGGCTAAAATGATAAATGGTTTTTTCATTTTTTGTGTTTGAGTTTATGTTAAAAAAATTGGTTTATTAAACTTAATGAACTAGAAGTTCATAGATCCATAAGGGTAATTAATCATTACCACTCTATAAATATTATTATAGAATAATAGAAAGTTTTTTATAAGGTTAATTAGTTTTTCGGTATTCTTTGAAGTAGAGAAAAACTAGTAGTATACTAAGATTATAAATTTTTAAATCTTATTTGCTAATACTGGGAGGAGGTAGGTTTTTGATTTGGTATCATTTTTTGTTGAGTTTAAGTTAGTTAAATTTCCTTCAAAAATGGAAGAATCATGATCAAAGCTCATCAAATCTTTTTGATAAAAAAAAGTTTTTCGATGAAGAGAAATAAAATTACTGTATAAAACATTAAGGTTATTATAATGCAACTATGTTGCAAGAAAAACCTTTCTTTTATTCAATGTTAATTTAGTTGATCAAAAAAATTCAATGTTCGCAATTCATTATAATACACTTTATTAGGAAGATAAAAACCTACATGACCACCATATTCTGGGGTTTCAAGAAATAAATTAGGGTTTTCTTCAGCTTCATCAAAAGGATAGCAAAGATCTCCCAGGAAAGAATCATTTTTGGCATTGAGGATTAATGTAGGTGTTTGTATATTTTTCAGAAATTGTTTAGAACTACATTTAGAATAATAATCCATTGCATTTTCATACCCATGAGCTCTACTGGTATATAATTCATCAATATCCATAAGAGATGTACAGGCTTTAATATCGGATATACTTAGGATATCAGAAAATTGTACTTGTCGATCATATAGTTTGGCTTTGAGGTGATTGATAAACCGTTGTTGATAGATATAATTTTTTGGTTTATTTATTTCTGATAGCGAATCATAAAGGTCACAAGGAACCGAAATAGCTGCCGCGGTTTTTATCTCTGAAGCTAAAGAGCGACCTTCTCCCAGGTATTTTAGCATAATATTACCTCCTAAACTAAATCCGCATATCGATATATTAGTATAGGTATGTGACATAAGAATATGCTTAATAATACGATCCAAATCTTCACTGGATCCGGCATTATAGGATCTATAAAGACGATTTACTTCTCCACTACAATTTCTAAGATTTATTGCTACAGAATCCCAGCCATTATGATTTAGGTGTCTTGCTAACCCCAGTATATATTGGCGTTGTCCATTACCCTCTAATCCATGAATAATGACTGTTAGTTTTTTTGAGTTTGGTATTGTGCTGTAACTCCAGTCAAGATCGATAAAATCCCCATCATCAAGCTCTACACGTTCTCTTTTTTGTGATACTCCTTTTACTTTGCGTAACAGATTAGGATATATAGTAGAGATATAATCATTTCTGAAGAAAAAAGGAGGGGTATACTTAGATTCAAGTAATGGCATTAGTATAATATGTTATCCTTTGGTTGTTCTTTTTCTGGAAGATTTTTTTCATCAAGCATATCACGCAGGTCAATTTCAATAGTTTTGCATAATGCAGTCATTGGCACATCATTAATTCTTCCTTCAAAAGGATCTTCACTATTGCTTCCAATTTTTTCCATAGTAAAGAAAACCCAACTTATTAAAATAGAAAGTGGTATCATTAAAAAGATAAACCATTGCTCTATACCATTTGTCATTTCATTTAGTTTGTTTTCAAAAACATTAAGTAACCCAAAAGGTAGTAATAGAATAAATATCCAGGTAAACAACGTACTAAAATAGGCGTATTGTCTCGGGAAGGGAGTATTTTTTATACGTTCACATTTACCTTGAAGATTGTATAGCTCTTCTAGAATATTATGTAAAAGCTGCTTGTCAAACTCTGTAATTTTACCTTGATCCAGAAGTTGTTTAATATGAAGTCCTTGATTTTTAACTAAATGAGTAGAAGGATTCTTCCTTTTTAGTAAATCCTGATATTCCTGATCAGATACAAAAATTTTTGAAGCGTCACATGCAGGCTTTTGTTCTCCGTGTTTTTTAAAAAGGCTTTCAACGGCTATGTTCTCTTTTAAACTAAAAGAAGTTGGTTGTCTGAGTTGAATTCTTAAAGCATTAATCCAAGCTATATGTCTATAAATCAAAATTTCCTTAGTTTTTTGATCATCATGTACTAGGCATAATATCTGATTGGCCCAGGTTCGAGAATAGTTTACGATACCACCCCAAATTTTACGAGCCTCCCAAAACCGATCATAACTTTGGCTGTTTTTAAAACCGATATAGAATGCTACCGCTATACCAATTACAGTGAGAGGTTGAAAAGGGATATCAATAAATTTCCAATCTAAAAAATGATACAATGAAAAAATAACTGTAGTGTATATAGTAAAGAAAATGATGTTTTTCCAAGCATAGCGAAGGATAAGCCCCCAACCAATGTTTCGTTTAATATACATGATGAGTTTTTTTTAAAGTAAAAAGACGATATAGGTTTTCAAAATCTGTTTCATTAAAATCCTGAAAATAGTATACGGTCCGGATATTTTTTGTTTTATGTGTGTTATCAAATATACATATTTAATAACACTCTGTTATGCGCGCATAATAAGTTATTTTGTATTTTTGCCACTCAAAAAGAGTGATATGTATTTAAAAGATTTTGAAATTAGATGGAATGATATTGATGCAAATCGTCATTTGGCGAATAAAGCATATATAGAATTTGCAGCACATACCCGAATGTCTTTTTTAACAGAGAAGGGTTTTGATCAACGTCTTTTAGGTAAGTTTAATATTGGTCCTGTCGTATTTTACGAGCATATTTATTACTTTAAAGAGGTATTTTATGGTAGACCGGTAAAAGTTTCTTTAGAAATTTCGGGATTAAGTGAAGATGGAAAATTTTTTGAGTTTAGACATAAATACTATGACTATAAAGGGCGAAATTTTGCACAATGTGAAATGATGGGTGCATGGATGGATTTAAATACTCGAAAGTTAATTGCACTTCCAAAAGAAATACACCAACTATTAGATACGGTAGAACGACCAGAAGATTTTAAGGTACTTACCAAAGAGGATACAAGAAAATTTGCTAAAACTCCGATAGATTTAGAACAAGCTTAAGAAATTACTTTTTTGTATAATATCCCTGAAAATCATATCTAAACAAAAATCAAGTTCTAAAAAGAAATAGACCCGAAGATTTTATGTCTTCGGGTCTGTTTTTCTGAGTTCTTTTTTCTATTCTTTAATAAACTGCTTTGTTATTTGTTGTTTGTTAGTAGTAGTTAGTCTAAGAACATACATGCCAGGGCTTAAATGATTTACATCAATATCTCTGTTTTTCAATGTTCCTTTGTCTACTTCTTGACCTAAAATTGTAAATATGCGATAAGAAGAATATTCATTATATGTACTTATCGAAAGTGTATTTTTGGCAGGGTTAGGATAAATTTTAGTATCTGTTATCTCTTCATTAACAATTGTTTCTTCTGAGGTCCACCAATATTCTGGAGCTCCTACACAGAAACTTTTAGTATCTCTAATTCCAAAGGATCCACCAGATGCAAGAATAGCCCCTCCAACATCATTTTGAAGCGTATATGAGCCGTTACCTTCTGAGCAACACATACCATTTCTACCTTCATCATATAAAATAATGGTGTAACAACCGGCCGATAACCATAGATCAATGTTTGCTGTTGACCCAGCAACCCAGGATTCGTAAGGTCCTCCAGAAGCAACAATTTCATTAGTAGTATTTTTTTGAATTGCCCAACTCGTTTCTTCTGGGTGATCGTCAAATGTAAGCGTTAATGTTGCAAAAGATGCCCCCAGTTTTGTATCTGTAGTTAATTTTATGGCATCTATTGCAATATCGCTTAACCAATTATTCCCGGTAATACCATTAAATCGTAATCTAATACTTTTTCCTATATAGTCAGATAAATCAACCGTTGCCAATTTCCAGCGGCCTCCTTGATTCCCCGATTTGTTCCAAAGGCTAGTCCAGGTGGTTCCGTCATCTAAGCTTATTTCGAAGTGAAGGGTTCCCATGGCTTGTGCTCCCCACATATGATATTTAAAGCTAAACTGAGCTTCAATTTTTTGAGATAAATCTATACAAGGAGAATTAAGAATGGCTCTTTTTTGAGCATAATTAGGATCAGAAGCTTCCATGTATAGATAATATTTACCTTGACCAGGTCCTCTTGGTCCTGTGTTGTTAGAAGGGGTTCCTCCTGTATTTATAGACCAATCAAAGTCATCATCTCCATCTTGTGTCCATAACCCTAAAGTATTTTCAAAATTCTCTATATATGGATAAGAGGTTATACCATCAGAACAACCTGTGTATACAAGTGCTGTTGTAAAGATTTTTTGAGTACTAAAATCCGAAGTTGTACCATCACTACAAATACTTTTTATCTGTACTTTATATTTTGTGTTTGGAGATAAATCTGATAATATTGTTGAAATATCTGATGTGCTGGTTTGTATCCAGTTAGAATTTCCTACAGCTTTATATCGTATTTCATAAGTTGCACCCCCAACAGTATTCCATGAAACTTTTGCTTGAGAATCTTCAATTTCAGAAAAAGTTATACCTGTAGGTGTTTCTGCGGTACATTCCAGATTATCAGGTGTAATTCCGGTAACTATAAGTGAAAAGTTTTGAGCACCATTGGTTAAATTTCCCTTATGAGTTACTGTTATAGTATATGTATCTAGTGGGTTGTTGATTTTGATTTTCTCGAAAGGATCAACAGTATTATCACCTCTTCCACTTTTCTTAACCGATATAAGCTTGAATGGCCTAAATGTTTTTTCTTCTTTGGTAATTCTAATATCCAGATCATTTACTAATGCAGGAGTAGGGTCATTTATAATTTTACTAGGTTTACCAGCTGGATCGGTCCATGAGATTGAAGCCATTAAAGGAACAGATCCGTCTGCTTCTACAGTAATTGTATATGATTCTCCATCATTTAACGATAACTCATGGATTAATGTCTTATTACCATTATAAGTTATGGTTTCGGCAGCAGATTTTGCATTTAATAGCCCCCACCCATGTATTGCATCTGGTCCTGGAGGTCTGATGTCGTCTGCTGTATGTAATGCTAATCCTTTTAGGGTAGCGGCTTTCATAAATGTGCCATTAACATTATTATAATGTTCTTGCAATAATAATAATGACCCAGCAACATTTGGAGAGGCCATAGAAGTACCTGTTAGGTGACTATAGGCAGAATTTTTACTCGATGATGTCGAATAGACACTGGTTCCGTTACCTGTAATATCCGGTTTTATACGTAAGTCATCTGTTGGCCCTTCACTACTAGAAACATGGATAAGAGTAGAAACAAAATTTCCGTAAGAATCTATTCTAGCATCATCAGCATTGGCGACCACAATATTATTTTTGGCAGTAGCATGTCCGGTAAGCTTATCGTATTTTCTTTTTCCTTGTAAGGGTTTACTATTAGCAGTATCATCCCTTCCATCATTACCTGCAGCAACTACCATAAGGTAATACGGTGCATTGTACATGATTTGATCCCAATCTTTAGAGTTTTCTATATATCCTCCAAAAAAATAGGTAGGTACTAAAACTTGTCCCAGGGATCCTCTAATTCGATATCCATAAGAGTGATTGGATATCAACATTCCTTTTGATGCCGCCTTTATGGCTTCTGCTTTATCTTTATTCCAATCATATCCTATAGCTTTGGCTTGAGGTGCCATTCCTTTTGCATTTGGTTTAAATCCAGAAGCCATGATTGTTCCAGTAACATGAGCAGAATGGTAATGTAGCTCTTTCGTATTGTCGCCAACAGAAAATCGATTTTCTCCACCAGGGCCATCATATTCCTGATGTGCTTTTCTGGCTACTTTTGCATCCCATACATGTGCTGTCATATTTTGACCATTAAGATCTAAACCTAAAGATCCGCCAGTATTTAAATGATCGGCTCGGGTTGATCTTGCAGCGCTAATATTATAAGTAGTGTAGTAAATAGGGTTACCATTAGGAGCAATTTTCTGTAACTCTATATATTTACCTTCTGGTAAGTTGAGTTCTGTTTCCCATCCTTTTTCTTTGGCTTTTTGTTTGGCCAACTCTTTTTCTGAAATTGCTTTCTTTTCAAATTGATTTTCTAATTCGATTAGTTTTTGCTGTCGATACTGTTTTGTGATTAGTTTTTGCTGTGTCTTGGTTTGTCCAAAAGTGATAGTACCAGTAAATAATAGAAACAGGATAGATATCCTGAACTGAGATTTTAACCTTTTCATTTTTTTGGTTTTAAGATGGTTATTAGTCTTGTGTAATGTGTTAATAAAAGACAAAAAAGAAGAATGTATAGACAATCTTTTTAAGGTTATTTTAAATCGAATAAAAGAACAGAGAAAATTTGCTAAAACTCCAGTAGATTTAGAATAGGTTTAAGAGATTACCTTTTTAGGAGGTTTGGTAACCAGATATACGCCTAGAAAAACCAATAGTGCAGATATTATTTTAACTGTATTTAGCGTATCTGCACCCATTAGCATGGCAAAACTAATCGCTAATAGGGGTTGTAAATAAATGAATGCCGCAATTGTAGAAGCTCTTAAATGTCTTAGGGCAAATATATTTAACAAATAGGTAAGAAATGTAGTTGCTACGACGACGAAAATCATTTTCCAGATTACTTCATAAGGTAATGAACTCCATGTTACTTCACTAAATTCTGAAATGGTAAGCGGAAAATTAATAATAACGCCTAGTAAGAAAAACCATTTCATTAAAGTAATAGAATGATACTTGGCTGTCAAGGGTTTTACCAATACCAAATAGATAGCATATGAAGCCGCATTGATAATAAATAAAGCATTTCCTAATGGGATGTTTGGGGCATCCTGACGTATTTCGGAACCAAAAAGGATAAGACCCAGCGCTCCCGAAAAACCTAGAAAAATACCAATAGTTCTTAAAATAGTAATTTTTTCTTTTATAAAAAAAGCAGATAAAATAAACACCAAAATAGGAGAAATGGTGATCATTACAGAACTGTTGATAGGTGTTGATAATTGCAATCCTTTAAAAAACATAAGCATGTTGATTGCCATTCCAAATACAGTACAAGCAACTACCCTTGGCCAATCATTGCGTTCTATTTTTTGTTTTGGCGCCCATATAGATGCAAGCCAAAATAATAGTGCAGCACCAACTACACGTAATAAAATAAAGCCAAATGGTTTGATATAGGTAGGCATAACACCTTTGGCCACAGTATGGTTTATGCCATATATCAAACTGGCACCAAATGCAGCCAATAATGCAGCAGTTCTTTTATCCATTAATGGCAATACTGGCCTGTTCGACCACTTTTTTGCTGTTTCCGACAAAGATTTTATCATCAACAATGATTACCGGTCGTTTTAAAAAGGTATAATGTTCTAAAATTAATTTTTTATAATCCTCTTCAGATAAATTCTGATTTTTAAGATCCCGCTCTTTGTATAACCGTGCTCTTTTACTAAATATAGCTTCATAGCTTCCAGACAATTCATACATTTCTTCAATTTGATCTGCGGTAATGGTCTCATTTTTAATGTCTTGCAAAATGAAATCTGAAGATGGATTTAACTCATTTAAAATGCGTCTGCAAGTATCGCAAGTAGACAAATGATATATTTTTTTCACAGTTGATTATTTTAAGTGTCAAAATCATCACAAAGGAAATTCATTTCACAATTAAAACTTATATTTTTGGCTAAAAATTATGAAATGAATCACAACGATCATGTTGTTATTAAATAATATGATCATTGGCAAATTCTATACTCGTGCTGAACACAGTGAAAGTATGACTTTTTGAAAAACAATAAAATAAACAGATAAACACCATGCAAGATCCAATAACAATTACTCGTGTCAATCGAAAAATGTTAGAAAAAATGTTAGATAGTTATTCTTTAGACCAATTAAATGAAGTACCCGAAGGATTTAAAAACAACTTGATCTGGAACATTGCACACGTGGTGGTAACCCAACAACTATTAGTGTATAAATTGAGCGGATTACCAATGATGATTGACAACGAAATGGTAGATCTGTATCGAAAAGGAACAAAGACAGAACGGCCAGCTACCGCAGAAGAAGTGTCAGAAATAAAGAAGCTTTTATTTACAACATTAGATAAAACAGAAAAGGATCTAAGTAATGATATATTTAAAAGTTATAATGACTATGAGACTAGTACTGGATTTGTATTAAAATCTGTTGAAGATGCAATGAATTTTAATAACTATCATGAAGGGATTCATTTAGGATATATTTTGGCACTTAGAAAAGCGATTTAAGTAAGTTTGGATATAGAATTTATCTTTCCTAAGATAAATTGTTTTATCAAAAAATCTTAACTGAAAAAAACGAAGCAACCTCTTCCTTATTCAATTTTAATTCTATAGGCCCCTCTGCATAGGAGTTGATTTCATATTGATTGTAATAGAGTACCACCTCTTTATCTGTAAACCCTATAGTCGAAGGTAAGCTGTAAGTATCATTTTCAAAAAAGAACCCTGTGCTATTAATCGATTCATCTTCTGGGATTTTATATTGTGTTCTAAAGATTTTTTCTGCATAATCTTCAAACTCATCATAATTCTTAAATAATGCTCTATTCGAAAATTGCTTTCCTGTTTTTGTGTCAATGTTTAGATAAGAAACTGTACTATTTCCATGAGCACCACCCGTAAATATATAAGAATCCATTAGGACAGAGAGTAAATTTTGACATCGAAAACTAAGCTCACAATCAATAGTAGCTTCATAAGGGATAATTTCTTCAGGGAATTCTTTACTAATATTTTGATACGAACTATTAAATTGAGAGATCGCTTCTTTCAGAGTTGGTTCTGATGTGTTTTCACCAATATTCAAAATAGAACAAGCAGCATTTTCTATTTCTTTATTAATGGTGACGGCAATGGGATTGTCATCAACGATTTTTAGTAAATTGATCTCTAAAGAAACACAATCGACATTTTTGCAATCGAGAAGAGTATCTACAGTAAAATTTTGTTTTTCAAAAGTGAAAGATTCTGTATTGTCACAGCTATATAATCCTAAAAAAATTATGAGCAAAAGAATGAATTTTGACTTCGTGTTAGTTTTTGTGTTAATCATCTACTAAAGGTATTCGACGAAATATGATTAGAACGAATTAAATCATACATTTGTCCCGTTTTTCAACATAAAACGACCAAGTTAATTTATTCTTGTTAAAAACTAATAAATAGATGAAATTTAACACTAAAACAATTCACGGAGGACAGAAACACGATCCGGCTTATGGTGCCGTTATGCCTCCGATATATCAGACATCTACATACGCTCAAACCACTCCGGGAGGACATAAAGGTTTTGAATATAGCAGAACGCATAATCCAACAAGAAAAGCATTAGAAGATTCTTTTGCCAGTATCGAAAATGGAAAATTTGGACTTGCTTTTGGATCGGGGCTTGCTGCCATAGATGCAGTAATCAAATTATTGAAACCTGGTGATGAGGTTATTTCTACTAATGATTTATACGGAGGAACCTATCGTTTGTTTACTAAAATCTTTGAAGATTTTGGAATCAAGTTTCACTTTATAGGGATGGAAAATGCAGATAAAGTAGAAGATTATGTAAATGAAAATACCAAATTAATATGGGTTGAAACACCTACCAACCCTATGATGAATATTATTGATATTAAAGCCATAGCTGCAATATCAAAAAAACATAATCTTTTATTGGCTGTAGATAACACTTTTGCTACTCCATATTTGCAAAGGCCTTTGGATCTTGGAGCCGATATTGTAATGCATAGTGCTACCAAATATTTAGGAGGGCATAGTGATGTGGTTATGGGAGCATTAATCGTAAAAGACGAAAAACTGGCAGAGCGACTTTACTTTATTCAGAACGCAAGTGGTGCTGTTTGTGGGCCACAAGATAGTTTTTTGGTGTTAAGAGGAATCAAGACCTTACATATACGTATGCAACGACATTGTGAAAATGGTGAAGCCATTGCAAAATATTTGAAGAACCATCCTAAAATAGAAAAAGTATACTGGCCAGGTTTTGAAGATCACCCTAATCATGAAGTTGCCAAAACACAGATGGATGGTTTTGGAGGTATGATTTCTTTTGTTACTAAAGGAAGTGATTATGATAGTGCAATTAAGATCGTAGAGAATCTAAAATTTTTCACTTTAGCAGAATCTCTTGGGGGAGTAGAAAGCCTTGCAGGACATCCTGCAAGTATGACACATGCTTCAATACCAAAAGAAGAACGAGAGAAAACAGGAGTAGTCGATTCTTTAATTAGATTAAGTGTCGGAATAGAAGATGTTAATGATCTCATTGCAGATCTCGAACAAGCTATTGGATAGCCTAATTATTAAATTAAAAAAATAAACTTGTTTTTTTAGGAATATCATATATTTGGCGTGATATTTCAACCTATAGATAAGAATCTATTAATTCAATTAACATATGCAAGCAAAGATAGATGCATTCATGGAAGAGGTAAGGGCTCGTAACGCACACGAACCTGAGTTTTTACAAGCGGTACAGGAAGTTGCCGAAACTGTAATCCCTTACATCGCTACAAAAGAAATTTATAATGGGAAAAACATCCTGTTAAGAATGGTTGAGCCAGAGAGAGCGATCATGTTTCGTGTACCTTGGGTAGATGATAAAGGAGAAATTCATGTGAATAGAGGGTATCGTATTCAAATGAATTCTGCAATAGGACCATATAAAGGAGGGTTACGTTTTCACCCTTCTGTAAACATAAGTATTCTGAAATTCTTGGCTTTTGAACAAGTTTTCAAAAATAGTTTAACTACACTTCCTATGGGAGGTGGTAAAGGAGGATCTGATTTTGATCCTAAAGGAAAATCTGACGATGAAATTATGCGTTTTTGCCATAGTTTTATGAGCGAGCTTTTTAGACATATTGGTCCTGATACAGATGTTCCTGCGGGAGATATAGGAGTAGGAGGTCGCGAAATAGGATTCCTATTCGGGATGTATCGTAAAATGCGTAATGAATTTACTGGTGTTCTTACCGGAAAAGGACTTACATGGGGAGGATCTCTAATTCGTCCTGAAGCTACAGGATATGGAACGGTTTATTTTGCAAAAAATATGCTAGGAACCCAAGGAGATTCTTTTGAAGGAAAAACGGTAACAGTTTCTGGTTCTGGAAATGTTGCGCAATACGCTGCAGAAAAAGCAACGCAACTAGGAGCGAAAGTAGTAACGCTATCAGATTCTTCTGGATACATTTATGATAAAGACGGAATTGATGCAGAAAAACTAGCTTTTGTGATGGAACTTAAGAATATAAAAAGAGGACGTATCAACGAGTATGTCGATAAATATCCTTCTGCAGAGTTTCATAAAGGGCAAACCCCATGGGGAGTAAAATGTGATATCGCCTTACCGTGTGCTACTCAAAATGAATTAAATGGAGATGATGCACAAACGTTAATTGCTAATGGTTGTGTTTGTGTTAGTGAAGGTGCTAATATGCCAAGTACACCAGAAGCAATTACTGCTTTTCATAAAGCTAAAATTTTCTTTGCCCCAGGTAAAGCTTCTAACGCAGGAGGTGTAGCAACATCTGGATTAGAAATGACACAAAACTCATTGCGTTATAACTGGACTCGCGAAGAAGTAGATAATAAGCTAAAACAAATTATGGAAGATATCCATTCTGCTTGCCTAGAATACGGTAATGATGGTAATGGATATGTAGATTATGTAAAAGGAGCTAATATTGCCGGTTTTGTAAAAGTAGCTGATGCTATGCTAGCGCAAGGCGTTATATAAATAAAATTTATTTTATAAATAAAAGCCGTTTAGAGATTTCTCTAAACGGCTTTGTTGTTGATTAAAAGAATATTCAACCCCGATTATGCATTTGGTTTCCTAAAATTATGATATCCATGAATCAAGTGTAAGGATGATATCATTTTGTTATGTATTTTTATAGTTAAATTGGTTCTTATGAAGCATGCAGGTCTTTTCTTTTTTTTGGTGCTATTAATCTCATGTAGAGTTACACATACGATTTATGATTATGATGAACAACAGGATTTTTCAATATATAAGACCTACGCTTTTTATCCTGAGATGAATTCTGGGCTTAATGATTTGGATCAAAAACGATTATTGATGGTAACAGAAACCGTTATGAAAAGTAAAGGGTTTACCAAATCTGAAACTCCGGATATTCATATGAATTTTAAAGCGATTATGAATAAAACACCTTCACGTAATAGTATTGGTGTGGGGGTTGGTAGTGGCAGCGGTGGTGTTAGTATCGGTGTAGGAGGATCTATTCCTATTGGTGGACCAGAAACTTTTCTTGAACTTACTATTGATTTTGTCGATGTAAAAAAAGATGAATTGGTATGGCAGGCGATTGCCGAGAGGAGGTTTTATCCTAATGCCTCTCCAGATGTACGTACCAATTTCTTTCAAAAAATTATTGAAAAATCCCTAATTAAGTATCCACCTAAGAACAAAGAATAAGATTGCTTTTTTATTTATTTTCGATTTATAATGATAATCAACTCACCAGCAATAGTAATACATTCCTTACGATATAGTGAAGCAGACCTGATTGTTTCATTGTTTACAAAAACGAGTGGGTTACGCTCTTATTTACTAAAAGGAGTTTTAAAATCTAAACGAGGAAAAATCAAAGCATCTTTATTTCAACCACTTACTTTATTAGAAATACAAGCTTTTCATAAAGATAAAGGCTCTTTAGAGAGAATTAAAGAAGCCAAAATAAAAACAATTTATAAATCGTTACATACAGATTTTGTAAAAGGGACATTGGTGTTTTTTATTTCTGAGGTACTTAAGAATTCTATACAAGAAGAAGAAACGAATACAGATCTATTCGAATATATTGAAACCGCTTTAATGTGGCTAGATACACATGATACTATTGGTAATTTTCATATTACATTTTTAACCAAGCTTACCCAGTATCTTGGCTTTTATCCAGATATCCCTCATGTAGAATCAGACTATTTTAATATGCAGGAAGGCGTTTTTCAGTCTATTAGTAGTAATATATATTGTGTAAGCGGAGATCAGGTAAAATTATTTAAACAATTTTTAGGCACAACATTTGAGGCAAGTATGGATATTAAACTATCAAAGAATACACGAAGTGATATTCTGGCTATGCTATTAGTATATTTTGAACTACATTTGCACGGTTTTAAGAAGCCGAAATCACTTTCAGTTTTAAACGAAATTTTTAATTAAGATAATGCGGTTATTTATAATTCTTTTATTGGCTATATTTTTTGCATTGCCTGGTAATGCTCAAAAAATTACAATATTTAGTACAGTAAATAATCAACCTATTCCTAATGTAGCTATTTACAATAAGATTAAATCTAAGAGTGCGATAACTAATTTTGATGGAGTAGCTGATATTTCTGCATTTTCTGATACCGAAATCTTGTATTTTACTCATATCTCGCATTTAGGGATAAATATGGTAAAATCTAAAATACCAAAATCACTTTCTATATATTTAAAACCAGATGAAAACCAGCTTTCGGAAGTCGTTATTTCGGTATCAAAATGGGAGCAGGAACAAAAAGAAGTTACACAAAAAATTGTAAGTATTTCTTCTAATGATATTGAATTGTCTATGCCACAAACATCTGCAGATCTTTTACAAAGCAGTGGTCAGGTCTTTATTCAAAAAAGCCAGTTAGGAGGAGGAAGCCCTATTATTAGAGGTTTTTCTACCAATCGATTACTGCTCACGGTAGATGGAGTGAGAATGAATACAGCAATATTTAGAGGAGGAAATGTGCAAAATGTAATATCGGTTGACCCTTTTACTGTTGATAGAACAGAAGTAATATTAGGGCCAGGCTCTGTTGTATATGGAAGTGATGCAGTAGGAGGAGTAATGAATTTTTATACAGCACAACCTAAGTTTGCTGTAAACAGTAAGAATAAACTAAGTGGTAATGCACTTATCAGATATGCTAGCGCCAGTAATGAAAAAACAGGACATGTTGATTTTAATATCGGATTAGAGAAGTGGGCATTTTTAACCAGTGTAAGCTACACAGATTTTGATGATTTAAAAATGGGAAGTCATGGTCCCGATGATTATTTGAGAAATGAATATGTAGAAACCATAAACGGAGAAGATATTGTTATACAAAACACCGATCCTGAAAAACAAGTGTTTACAGGGTATGATCAGATCAATTTGTTGCAGAAAATTCGTTTTATGCCTAACGAGAAATGGGATTTTAATGCCAATCTTATCTATACAGAAACATCTGATTATCCGCGTTATGATCGCTTGATTAGAAAGAGGGATGGAAATTTAAGATCTGCCGAGTGGTTTTATGGACCACAACTCTGGTTTATGGGTAACCTACAAGTATCACATAAATCAAAAAGCAAACTGTATGATAAAATGAAAATCACTGCAGCATATCAATATTTTGAAGAAAGTAGAAATGATCGCAATTTTGGTAGTGATATTTTAGAAAGAACCCAGGAACAGGTAGATGCTTACTCATTAAACTGGGATTTTGAAAGAAAATTTAGTGATAAGACTACTCTGTATTATGGATTAGAGTATGTATTAAATCAAGTATATTCTGATGGGTCTGAACGTAATACTACTACTAATGTTATTGAAGACGCACCCTCTAGATATCCTGATGGATCTACATGGCAATCGATAGCAGCATACCTTAGCATAAAACATAAGTTAAGCGAAAAACTAAGATTTCAAGGAGGATTACGATATAATAGAATCATCCTATATTCAGAATTTGATGACAAGTTTTTTGATTTTCCATTTACCGAAGCAAATATCGATACCGAAGCCTTGACGGGCACTGCGGGATTAAGTTGGTTTCCTAATGATATGATACAATGGAAATTGAATTTATCTACAGCTTTTAGAGCACCTAATATTGATGATGTTGGTAAGATTTTTGATTCAGAACCAGGTTCTGTTGTAGTGCCTAATCCAGATATAAAATCTGAATATGCATATAATGGTGAAATAGGAGTAAAGCTAAATCTTGATAAAAACTTATCTGTAGATTTGTCAACGTATTATACATATCTTGAAGATGCATTAATACGAAGAGACTATAATTTAAATGGGCAAACAGAAATCCAATTTGGAGGAGAATTAAGTAATGTACAAGCTATTCAAAATGCAGCAAATGCTAGAGTATACGGATTTGAAGCTGGATTAGAATATAGGTTTTTTGAAAATTTTAAACTAATATCTAAGTATACTTTTGTTGGAGGAGAAGAAGAATCTGATGATGGTACTACTGCTCCTTCAAGACACGTTTCTCCTCAGTTTGGAACTACTCAGGTAAGTTATATGTTACCTAAATTTACAATTGATGCTTTTGCAGTGTATAATGGAGAGTTTAGTTATGAAGACCTGGCTCCTTCTCAACAGAACAATGACTTCTTGTATGCCAAAGATCAAGATGGGAACCCATATTCTCCATCCTGGTATACGTTTAATCTTAGAACACAATATCAAGTAACAAAAAATATAAAAGGTATATTATCGATAGAAAATATTACCGATCAACGATACCGTCCTTATTCTTCTGGTATTGTTGGTGCAGGAAGAAATTTTATTCTATCTGTAAAATATACGCTTTAACATCATAGAATAAGGATCTGAAGAATACATTATTTATATTCGATATCGATGGGACACTTACAGATAGTGTGCCTATGTATTTGATTTCGGTTACAAACTCGTTATTGGCACTAGGGATTTCTAATATAGATACCGATTATGATAGGTATAAACATCATACAGATAGTTATGCATTGAGATATAATTATGAGCGCAATTTTAAGAAAACCTTTCCCAAAGAACTATTAGATGATTTTGAAATCGATTTGGTTAATCAAATGGGAATGTTTGATCCCGTAAAAGAAATTGATGGTGCCAAATCACTAATTCGGTTTTTTAAAGATAGTAATATTCCTTTTTGTTTTGCTACAGGTGCATTACCTAAACCAGCAATGATCAAATTAGATCAATGTGATATCTGGTATGATGAAAAACTATTAGCAACTTCAAAAACGCACGAGTCGAGAGAAGGTTTTGTTTTAGAAGCTATAGAAAGATCAAAGATGTATTATGATAAAGAAAATTTTGACCGTATCGTATCAATAGGAGATGGTGTTTGGGATTTAAAAACGGCCCAAAATTTATCTCTTGATTTTGTAGGTATAGGAGATAAGAACAGGGCAAAACTTCTGGAAAACGGAGCTAAACATTGCTTTTCTACCCTGTCAGCTTTCAAAAAATCACTGATTTAATTTTTAGGAGCTCTTAGTTTTTGCATTAAGGCAGTATCAAATCCTTCTTTAAGCTTAGTGATTTCGGCTACATTTTTGTTAGGGATAGCAATAGATAATACATAATGCTTTACTTTCCAGCCATTAGCTGTTTTTTGAATGACACCGCTACCACGACAAATCCCCATTTGAGTATCTAATAGCTCATCAAACCAAGCAATATCACTTTCCTTTTGCGCAAAAATATTTCTTTCAAGAGTAGAAAAACTCCAGGCTTTTCCTTTATCAAAATAGGGTTTAGCAAAGGCTTTAAATTCGCTGTTATTCCAATTTTCTGTAGGGTCGGTTCCTATAAAAATAGCATCTTCGGTCATAAGACCAAAATAAGCTTCAAAATTGGCATCAGCTGCAGCTTTGTGCCATTGCTCAAGAGCAGTATTAATTTCAGTATTTTGTTGTGCAAAACAAAAACTATAGACGAATAGTAGTAAAAATAGAATTGACTTTTGCATACGTTTAATGTTTAATTAGTTCTCTTGGTCTTCAAGTTCTCTTAAAAGTTCTTTTTCAATATTTTCTGGAATTGCTAATGACAATTCATTTAATTGTATGATCAAACTATTATAAGCTTTAATCAATCTTGTATTAGCTTCCATAACCATATCCGAATCTTTATTTTTCTTTTCAGAAAGTAATTTTAGTAAACCTGTTTCGGTAGATAGAACACTAATTCGAGAGTTAATAGTGTTTATGTTTAAATCTTCAGAAAGGTTTTCTTTAAATGTACTTACTAGAAAATCTATACTATCAACATGTTTGTTTACGTAGAAAGCATTCTCATTGCGTAGTACAGTTATAAAACTTCTGAGGTTTTGAAAATCTTCAAAAATTTCAAGACTTCTTTCAGCTTCCGGAGAAAGTTTCAGAAGGTTTAATTTAATTTTTTCTTTAGAAAGACTATCAAGCTTAGCAACGGGAGCTTTTCCTTGTATATTGGTGGTCTTTTCACTTTGACATCCAAAACAAAGTAATGTAATTCCTAAAAAGAAAAATAGTCGCATTGTATGTTTTTTAATAAGAACTCAAAAATAAGATATTTATGTCAAAATGATAGTAAAGTGATCGCCAAATAGAATAGATATTAAAATTTGTATACCTGTTTAGACCTCTTATGTATTTTATTTCTTGAGTATCGTAAACCTTACTGTATTAGTATTTTTTTAATCTTTTTTTCACATCAGAATATCCATATACAAAAGGAATAGTAAATTTTTATTATCAATTATCTTCAATAGTCTAACGAATTCTAATTAGATCCTTATGAATTCTAAATAGAGCTAAATTTTAAAAGCTACACAAGTTACTTTTGCGATGATTTTTTTTATTTAAACTAACACAAACACAAATCACTTACCTAAACCTCATGATCATGAAAAACTTAAACTTTAATGAGAGGATGTTTTCTGGCATATTTAGAAAGACGTATATAATAGTCTTTTTATTGATTCTTTCTTTTTCTTCTTTTGCACAAGATAAGAAAGAAGTTGTTATAGGAACTGTAAACAGCTTCTCAGAATCAGTATTTTCGAATAAGTCAGGAAATAGCAACTTTACTATTAAACTATCCGATAAAGAATCATACAATCTTAAGATTAATGTTAAAAAGAATACTGCAGACGGATATTTTGTTACCGGTAATGTTTTGATTAATAGTGCTAAATCTACTGCTACAACAGAGCCTGTTTTTAGTTTTACTAAAAACGACGGAAAAATATTTGGAGAGATTATTTTTTATGATCGGAAAAAAGCATTTAAGATCTCTACCAATGATCATGGAGAAGTACTAGCGAGTAATCAAAATATTCATAGTATACTATGCGTAGATTTCGAACAAGAAAAAGCTGCTGTTAATGATGATTCTGGTGTAATTATCCCACAAAAAGCACAAATACAATTAGAGAGTCTCCCTGGAGCATCTCATGTTATCTATCTTGATTTTGATGGAGAAGTAGTGTCTGGGACTCGTTGGGCTGGAGGTAGAACTATTAATGCTCAACCTGCAGGATTTAGTGATGAAAAAATTCTTGCGGTTTGGAGGATTATGGTAGATGATTTTAATCCTTTTAATATAAACGTGACTACCAGAAGAGATGTATTTGATGCTACTCCAAAAAACCAAAGAATGATGGCGATATTTACGCCTACAAATGATGCCGCTCCCGGGTCAGGAGGAGTAGCGTATCTAAATTCTTTTAGTTGGAATTCTGACGATCCATGTTGGGTGTATAACCTAGGAACGAGAACAGCTGGAGAAACAGGGTCTCATGAGGTAGGGCATACTCTGGGATTAGGACACGATGGAACAAGATCTGGAACCACATATTATTCAGGACATGGGCAATGGAGTCCAATTATGGGTTGGAGTGCTAATAAAACATTAGGTCATTGGAGTAAAGGAGAATATAATAATGCCAATAATACTGAAAATGATTTAGCAATTATTTCAAATTCTAGAAATGGTTTCGGGTATAAAAAAGATGATCATGGAAATACTATAAATAATGCTACAGAATTAGTATCTGATACTAATGGAAATGTATCTAAAGCAGATAACGAAGGAATCATTGAGAGAACATCGGATAAAGATGTATTCTCTTTTCAAACTTCTGGAGGAGAGGTGAGTTTTTCTTTTGATCCAAATCCATACCATCCAAATTTAAATATTAAAGCAAGGTTATTAAATAGTAATGGAGAAGAAGTTACATTCTCTGATCCGCAGGGCCTAAGAGCATCTATAAATACTACTTTACAAAGTGGTAAATATTATATCGAAATAGATGGAGTAGGAGAAGGAAACCTATCTACAGGTTATTCTGATTATTCTTCTTTAGGATTGTTTTCAATTTCTGGAAAGTACCCTAAAGAAAGTGTTACAGATACCGAAGCTCCCAGTATTCCAACAAATTTATCGGCTTCAAATGTCGAGGAAACCACATTGTCTTTATCATGGGTAGCTTCTACAGATAATGTTGGAGTAACAGGGTATGATGTATATCAGGGAGATGTTAAGATTACCAGTGTTAGTGGTACCTCTTATAATGTTACCGGGTTGACTGCAAATACCACATATGAGTTTAGAGTAAAGGCCAAAGATGCTGCGGGAAACACTTCTGGATTTAGCAATAGAGTATCGGTTACTACAAAAGAAACTACGGATACCGAAGCTCCCAGTGTTCCAACAAACTTATCGGCTTCAAATGTCGAGGAAACCACATTGTCTTTATCATGGGTAGCTTCTACAGATAATGTTGGAGTAACAGGGTATGATGTATATCAGGGAGATGTGAAAATTACCAGTGTTAGTGGTATTTCTTATAATGTTACCGGGTTGACTGCAAATACCACATATGAGTTTAGAGTAAAGGCTAAAGATGCTGCGGGAAATACTTCTGGATTTAGCAACACAGTATCGGTTACTACAAAAGAAACTACGGATACCGAAGCTCCCAGTGTTCCAACAAACTTATCGGCTTCAAATGTCGAGGAAACCACATTGTCTTTATCATGGGTAGCTTCTACAGATAATGTTGGAGTAACAGGGTATGATGTATATCAGGGAGATGTGAAAATTACCAGTGTTAGTGGTATTTCTTATAATGTTACCGGGTTGACTGCAAATACCACATATGAGTTTAGAGTAAAGGCTAAAGATGCTGCGGGAAATACTTCTGGATTTAGCAACACAGTATCGGTTACTACAAAAGAAACTACGGATACCGAAGCTCCCAGTGTTCCAACAAACTTATCGGCTTCAAATGTCGAGGAAACCACATTGTCTTTATCATGGGTGGCTTCTACAGATAATGTTGGAGTAACAGGGTATGATGTATATCAGGGAGATGTGAAAATTACCAGTGTTAGTGGTATTTCTTATAATGTTACTGGGTTGACTGCAAATACCACATATGAGTTTAGAGTAAAGGCTAAAGATGCTGCAGGAAACACTTCTGGGTTTAGCAATACAGTATCGGTTACTACAAAAGAAGGAAGTACAACAGATATCTGTGAAGGAGTACAGGCATGGGTGTCTGGAGTAAGTTATGCTGTTGGAGATCGAGTAATTTACAGGAGTTATGTTTATGAAAGAACTGCCAACGGATGGATAAGGCTCGGGAGATGTGATGCTAATCTTTGTGAAGGAGTAGATGCTTGGGTATCCGGAGTACGTTATAATATAGGAGATCGAGTAGTATATAGAGGTAATCTATGGGAACGTGGTGCAAGAAGATGGAGATTTGTTTCGTCTTGTAGTGAACAAGCGAACAAATTTGAATCAGTTGCTCCGCCACAAAAGATGAGTGTGTATCCTAATCCGATAAGCGGAAATGTACTAAATATTGTTTTCAATCCTTCTCAAGAAGCAACCTATAGTATTTATAATTTATTAGGAAAAATAGTGTCTAGTGGTTATTTTAAGTCTTCTGTACAGATAGATCATTTGCAAACAGGAACATATATCCTCAAAGTTACTTCTGATAAAACACAGCATGTTACTCGATTTGTAAAAGAATAGAGAAAGATGAAAAACTGAAAAAAATAGACTTTTATACTTAGATTAGTCTACAGAATTTAAAAACAGCTATAGTTAAATGGTCGCTATAGCTGTTTTTTTGAATTCATTTTTCAACTTTTGTATTGTGTGGTATATTATATAAGGTTGTGATTAATTTATTTTCTGTAATAAAGGGTTAAATGCTTTTGAAGCAACAATTACGTTATCTCCCACAGCTATTGCTTTAATATCATCTTCTTCAGCAACTATTTTCACAAAATTTGAGCCTATCAAAATAGTAACAATATAAATTATATCTTCTTTTTCAATTTGAATTATTTCTCCCGAAAACTGAAATTTTCCACTTACTTGTTTCGTAGTAAATACTTCAATAGGTTTTCCTTGTCTACTTATTTTTCCATTTTCAATACTAAATACAGTATCAGACATTTTTATGACTTCACCTATCTCATGGCTTATTAGTATAGTAGTTAAATTAAATTGTTTATGTACTTTAAGAATATAGTCTTGTAGTTTTGTACGCATTTTTATATCTAGTGCAGAAAGAGGCTCATCCAGTATTAAGATTTCTGGTGTTCTTACCAATGCTCTTGCTAAGGCTACTCTTTGTTTTTGTCCTCCTGAAAGATTTATGGGTTTTCGATCTTGTAGATCACCTAATTCGATAATATCTATGAGTTCATTAACAATTTCCTTGTTTTGGCCTTTCTCTAATGCAAAAAGGAGATTTTCTTTTACAGTCATATTAGGAAACAAAGCATAATCCTGAAACACAAACCCAATTTTTCGTTGTTGAGGTTTTAGGCAAATTCCCTTTTTGGTATCAAGCCATGTTTTTTGATTCACAGTAATTAGCCCTGCATCTGTTTGTAGTAATCCGGCAATCATTCTAAGTATAGAAGTTTTACCCGCTCCGGATTCTCCATATAATGTAACTAATTGACCTGGCTCGATATTGATGTTAACATCAAGTTGCATTGCTCCATTTGCTGCCGTTAATTCTTTTTGCAAAGCTATATGTATCATTTCCAGAATCGTTTTAAATATCCACCATTAACCAGATATACCAGTAATAAGATGCTAAATGTAATTGCAAATAATATAAGCGAATACCAATTTGCTACATCATAATTAAGAGCCTCTACTTCATCATAAATAGCAATAGAGGCCACTTTTGTTTTTCCTGGCATATTACCACCGATCATTAATACAACGCCAAATTCACCAATGGTATGAGCAAAAGCTAATACAACTCCCGTGAGTAATGATGGTTTTATATTGGGAAGTAATACTTTGAAAAGAGTTGTGATTTTAGACTTTCCTAATACGTAGGATGCTTCTGTTATTGATGAAGGTAAATTCGAAAATCCAGCTTGAATGGGGTGCACCATGAATGGTAAACTATAAATAACCGATGCAAGAACAAGTCCTTTGAATGAAAAAATAAGTTGTATCCCAAGATATTCGTTTAACCAACTTCCAAAAGCATTTGCAGGACTAAAAGCAACTAGCATATAAAACCCTAAAACGGTTGGGGGTAAAACCAAAGGCATACTTACCAGAGTTTCTATGAATGGTTTTACTCTAGATTTTGTATGAGCAAGCCAATAGGATAGGGGGACAGAAATAACCAATAACAAAAGCGTGGTAACTAATGCCAGTTTAAACGTTAATACTAAAGGTTGCCAATCCATCATTCTGATAACATTATTTCGGTGGTTTTAATCAGGGCTGTGATTTTTTCACCAATTTCTAATTGTAATTGATCCGCAGCATCAGAAGTAATGATAGCAGTTAGATGCCCAACGGTAGAATCAATAGTTAACGTACTTAATAATGTTCCTTTTTTTATATTAATAATCTCTCCGATAGCTTTATTCTGTATACTTAAAGAGTGCTCTATTCCTTTTCCAACAATTACCTCTGTTTCTTTAAAAATCATTTTAATATGATTTCCTTGTTTTAAATAGGAAGCCGTATCGGGGGTTTCAATTATAATAGTATTAAAACTAATAGTTCCAACATGAACAGTTACCAATGATAAACTACCATTAGTTTTTATAGACGTTATTTCTCCCTGTAGGACATTCATAGATCAATTTTCTTTTGTTGAATAACCAAAATTTTCGAGAATTTTTCTTGCGTCTGCAGAAGATAAAAAGGTATAGAACTTTTCTGCATCCTCATGATTCTTTTGGTTAAGAATAACAACTCCTTGAGCGATTTCAGAGTAATCAGTGTCTTCGAGATCAATCCAATTGCCTTTATTACTCATTTCTAGAGATAAAACTACGGATTTTGAAGTAAAACCAATTTCTGCCGATTTTGAAATAATAAACTGATTGGTTTGTAAGATGCTTTCTCCGTATACCAGTTTGTCTTTTACGTTTTCATAAAGGTTATGTCGTTTTAAAATCTCTATTGTAGCTAGGCCATAAGGAGCCATTTTAGGATTTGCAAGTGCAATATGGTGTATCTTCGAATTCTTAAGAATTTCTAGAGATGGATTAATAGTATCAATCATTGACCACATAACCAATTTTCCGTAGCCATATGTTTTTGGTGCTTTGGTAGCAAAACCTGTATCAAATAATTCTTTGGGATATTTCATATCGGCAGAAACAAAAATATCAAAAGGAGCACCTTCTTTAATTTGCGCAGTTAATTTTCCCGATGAGCTTATAATAAGATCACAAGTAATACCTGTTTGATTTGTAAAAGTCTTGGATAGCTCTTTTATTGCAAATTGCATATTTGCAGCGACAGCAATAGTTAATTTTCTCTCTTCTTTTTGCTGGCAAGCTGTTATCAAATATATGAGAAGTATGAATATTGCTTTTTTCATTTTTTGTAATTGTTCTCCTGTATTACTTTTTTTGTAAAGATAACAACTCAAAAAGCAACCACGTATAGAGATGGAGTACAATAGATAACTTTTTTATCTAAAAACAATTTTTAATGACACGAACCAAGATGTGATGGTATTTTATTCTTCTAAAAAACGATCAAATGTAAATTTGGCTGTGAAGTGATTATTCGTGTATATAGCTGTAAACTCAATATTATTGAGGTTGACTAAGTGGATAAGTAGGATCCAAAAGTTTAAACCCTAAATCGCTAAAGTGACGACTTCCGTTAACAAGAACAACAACACCGATTTGATCTTCAAGGTTAAATCCCGCAAAACTCACAAAACCATTAGTACCTCCTTTATGGTAATGAATCGTTTTTCCTGATTCTTTTCTTTTTAAAATAGACCAACCCAATCCCATTATTTTATCACCATCAGAAAACCGTTCTTTATGTGTTAACTTTAGGGCTTTATCCAAATTTGAAGGATACATGCCAAGTTGAGCTTCGAGAAACCGTACCATATCCTTTGTTGTTACTTTTAACCCTCCCATAGCAGGAAATTTGCCTAAATCTACTTCATCAATTTGTTTCCCGTTTCTATACCCGCTAACTAACCTATTTCTTTTTTTATCAGGAACAACAAAATGGGTGTCTTTCATATTAAGAACAGTTGTAATTCTATCGTTAATTAAGGATTCGTAACTTGTTTTCATTTTGGTCTCAATAGCATGTTCAAGAACTAGATATGCGAGATTAGAATAAAGGTAAGAACTTGTTTTAGAATCAATCTTATAACTTGATAAGAACTCGTTTAAGTCATCTACAGAATAATCTTTATATCGGTTACTGTCACTTGTAGTCGTATTAGATGGATTACGAGGAAGTCCAGATGTATGAGTTACCAAGTTTTCTAAAGAGATTTTTCTAGTGCTATTAGCCAATACCTTTTTAAAAACTGGAAGATAGATTTCGATTGGATCATGGATATTGATTTCTTTTTTTAATTCTAAATCAGCAAGAAGTGCGGTTGTAAATGGTTTGGTTATAGATGCAATTTCAAAAAATGAATTTTCATCTGGGGTATTAGTATCTGATAATGACATTTGGCCAAAACCATAGTAATGGGTTCCGGTTTTGTCTACAATGCCAATTACAGTACCTAGATGATAACCGTTATCAATTCTTTTTTGAGTCTGTACCCTAATGTTTTTTGGTAACTTTTGTGCATTAGTTGATGCACAACTTATAAAGATAATACCTGAAATAAACGATACTAAATATTTTAATTTGATCATTATAATTTCCTTTTTTAGAAAGTTTAAAAGACAAGTTTATGCTAATGGTTGGACATAAAATAGAATGAAATTTGCCTTATTGTGCCTACTATAGTTTTTAACATGATTGTGATTAGACAAACTGTAAAAATAAAGCTGTTATCCTTTTATAGTTTCGTTGTATACATTTGGGTTAAATTTCTCCATATAAATTTCGGGTTTAGGAAGTTTTGTAAATCCGTACTTTTCGTAAAGCCATTTGGCAGTACTTGTTAACAAAATCCAACGTCTTAAATTTTGTAAATTAGGATGTCCCATGATGGTTTCCATTAGCCATTTACTTAATCCTAATTTTCTATACTCTTTGAGGATAAAAATATCTCCTAAATAAGCAATAGTTGCATAGTCAGATATCACTCTTGCAAATCCAATCTGCTTTTCATTATGATATAATCCAAAATTAAGAGAATTCTCTATTGATACTTTTACTACATCATATGAAATACCATCACTCCATCCTGATTCATTTGTTAGAAAATTATATATCAATAAAACATCTAACTTGTTCTTATCTGTTGAGATGCTATAGTTTTCCTTAGATACTTCCATATTTTTAGTTGATAGAATCCATTGCTTTTGAGGATACAAAGTACCAAAATTAAACAGAAAATAGCGATTTAAGTGTTAGTTTAAACCGCTATTGTTAGTGTATCATTATCAAAATGAATTTACCATTTCATTTCACCTTTTGCGACTTTGGCACCTAATTGAAGTGCAATACCTAAGCCTGCATTGGGATACAGTTTTTGCATGGCAGCAATAAGCTCTTCAGAGTTTTTTGATTTTACTTCTTCTTTCTGATAAGCAATCAAATAATTTTTAGAATAGGTAATAGCATTACGATTTAGATTACTGTTGTCTAAGGCATGAGCAGAAACAACAATTTCTGGGTTAAGGTGTTCCATTTCTTCTAAAACCGATAACCAGGCAACACGTTTTTCTGTAGTGCTCGCATCTGCTATCCATAGATGTAAATTGTCATATACATTCACACCTCCTACAATTGCTTTTAGAGATGGGATCCAGACAAATGTTCTTTCTGGAGTAGGGCCATTAAGACCTTTTATTTCAATAGAATGCCCTTCGAGATCTATCGTATTTCCCTCTAATACTTGTGGGAAAACAACTTTTTTTGTTCCATTACTCCCTAGTTTTGGTCCCCAAATCTGTAACTTTTTCTCATACGTTTTTTTGATGTGAGATAGCGTATGTTTACTGGTATAAATAGTTGCATCTGGGAAGGAATTTTTAAATACTTCTAACCCAAAATAATAATCAGGATCTCCATGACTTATATAAATGGTTGTAAGGTTTTTACCACTTTTTAGGATTTCTGCAACTACGTTATGTGCATCAGAAAGTGTGAATTGCGCATCGATAAGAACTGCGTCTTTTTCTCCATAAATTAGAACAGAAGCGATGTGAAAACTGTTTTCGTCTGCCCGATATACTTTGTATTCTAGGTTTTGTGCTGTACTACTCATTGTTATTGAAATTAATAGTATTGTTATTAAAAAATTGATTTTGTTCATTTTAATGTTCTTTTAAATGATGGTACAAAGTTGCATGCATCCATTGTTAAAAACATTGAACTAGTTCAATAACTATAAGTATCTTGATTATTTTTTTGAAGCGACCTTCCTTCTAATTTTACTTACAAATTCATGTGAAATTCCTAAATAGGCGGCAATCTGTAAATTGGTAAGTTTTTGTGCTATTTTTGGATAGGTCTTCATAAAATGCAGATAGCGTTCATCTGCTGTATAACAATGATTTCGTATCAACCTTCTTTGTAAAGAAACCAAGGTTTTTTGTGTCATTATACGAAATAGCTTTTCTACTTTAGGCATTTGTTGATACAGTTGTTCTTTGTCTTTTTTATTGATCAGAAGAACTTCGCTATCTTCTAAGGATTGAATAGATAAAAGAGCAGGGGCTTGATTTGTAAAACTATCTATATCGGTTACCCACCAATCTTCGACAGCAAAATATAAAACATTTTCATGGCCATCATTATCTATAGTATACACACGAAAACAACCTTTGGTTACAAAACCTTCAAATCGACATACATCACCTTGTCTAAGTAAATATTCTTTTTTAGAAATTGTCTTAGGATAAAAGAAAGAACCATAGGTTTCAAATTCTGCATCAGAAAATTGAATGTGCTTATCTATATTTTCTTTAAGAAGAGTATATGGCATTTTTTATTTCTTATTTTCTGGTAATGTCTTAAATAAATTATTTTTAATACTGCCGGTTAAATAAGATACAAACTAATTTTTAAACCCGGTAGTAAACAGGTTTCTTGCCCCTTTTATACCACATTTTTGATACGCATGATACGTTTGAGCTGCTCTCTCTTCAATTTGTTTGCCTGTTTCATCTTTGATCCAACCATCGATTGCAGATTTTAATGTATATGCTTCTGGAGCCATTAAATGTGTGGTCCACAAAATTGGATTTGCTTTTGCTCGGGATATTTCTTTTGAAAAGTAATTTTGACTATAACATGCTAAAACGATAACATCTCTTTTTTTAATCACTTCTTTCTTGTATGAAATATCTACGTTAAATTCCATTAAACCATCATGGCCGATATATGAAAGCAAATCGGCATCTCCGCCAAATCTTAATGTTTCTGAGTCTACATCAATCGAAATAGGGTTTTGAGAATTAGATGCCTCTAGGAAATCTTCAATACAGGTTTGGATTTTTGCACCGTCATATGCATCGGCTAATAAATAGATTTTTTTGGTGCTATGTTTAAATAAAACTCTATCTAATACTATTGTATTGTCCGTTTCAAAATCTTTTATCAACTTCCAGTCCTTTGCTTTAAACTTAAAGAAAGATTTTACCCCATAACCGGCGCCCCAGTATAAATTATGTTTCGCATCTTTTCCGTTTCCCAATTTTGCTGGTACAGGAACAATTCCTTGATTCTCATTATCACACAAAGCTACATATACATGAATGGTTTTTGTCTGACTATACCCTTTATGGCATAGAAACGAGATCAATATCAAGAGGAATATTTTATTCATGATTGCTGATATTTGTTTTTTATTCATTGAATTTACAAACAAATTTCTTGTGAGTATTTATAAAACCTTGGTTTTTGTAAAAGCTATGAGCATTTTCTCTCTTAATATTTGAAGTAACTTCTAGCTGAATAATTTCTTTTTCTCTGGCGATCTTTTTGAGTTGATTTATTAATTTATGTCCAATTCCTAAACCACGACAGCTTTCTGTTACAAACATTTCCTGAATTTCGCCAACCAATCCATTATGATGAAGCAAATTTTGAACATGACAACTTAAAAAGCCGGAAATTTCATTTTCAACTACGGCTATAAGATATATGTTATGGTGATTCTTTATGTTTTCGAAAAAAATCTGTTCTTGTTTTTCTTTTTCGAAGGTTTGATTTTCTAATATTTCGATAAAATGATGAATAGACAAGAAATCAGAATCTTTGGCTTTTCTTATTTGTATTTTGCTTTTATGCATATGTTGTATAATGATCAATGGTTTTTTTATCCATGCTCTGTTTTTGTTATTAAGGTATTTTATTTTAAATGTAAAATATAAATTCTACTTTTTAAAACGTGCGATTATTTTCAATTCATTATAAGTTTATTACTATGATTGATATTTATTTAGAGTTTTTAATGAGGACATTATTAATCATAAAATCATTAAATTTTTTTGGTTCTTCAAAAGGAGGGAAATGTGCAGATTTATAAAAAGTAATGAATGTTTTTTTTGGAGCTTTTAAAACATCAAAATACTCTTTTGCTATATCATAATTGGTAAGATAATCATGCTTGCCTTGTAAAAAATAAACAGGAACCTTTAATTCTTCTATAGTTTTTGTTAGATCGGTTTTGAAAACTGTTTCAAATAAATTAAAAACGGGAGATTGTATGATTGCTTCAATATCGGTTCCGTTAGTTATAGCATTATATTTATCGCTTATGGTATATTCTTTATTATACAATATAGGTGTAACGAATACATCTAAAACGCTATTTTCTTTATAGAGACTACCGTATTTTGATACATACATTCGACTTTTTAATAGATCTTTATCAATAGGTCTGTTGGTAAACCCACCAATTTTTTTTAAACGATTAATAGCAATTGTATCTTGGTCTTCTGTTACTTTTTTTAGAGCGAATCGATATGCTACTTGTTCGTTTTTATCTACATTCCCGATTTGACCCGTTCCTATGTATGCATGGTAATCGTTAGGATATTTATAAACTGTACTTATACCTAATAATGATCCCCAGGAATGCCCCAATAAGAATATCTTATCTTTTTTAAATCGTTTTTTTAAATATTTTGTAACCTCATTAGTATCTTCAATAAATCTGTCGAGAGTAAAAGTACTTGTAGGGATATTAGAGATTGTGGATTTGCCCGAGCCTCTTTGATCCCAATATACAACGGTGTAATGTTCCTCTAGGTCGCTATTATGTTTTCTAAACATTGGTGTTTCTGTAGCACCAGGTCCCCCATGAAGAACTAATAATATTGGATTGGCTATGTTTTTGCCTCTAATTAATACAAATTGTTCTATACCACCAATGGGAATATGTTTCATTTCGGCAATACTGCTTTTAATACTATCACCTTGTTCATCTTTAAATATGGGAGTTGATCCAGGACTTATTATTAATAAGAATATAAATAATCCTATTAGTAATACTACTAATATAATGCCTGTTACTTTTAGTGTTTTTTTAAATAGGTTCATATTCGGTTTAAATTTCTAATAATATTTGTTCTATGTTTTGTTCTGGAAATACGGATTGCCAAAATAGCAAACCTTCATACTTTGAAATTAGAATTATGGCATCGTTTTCGGGATTTTTCGATTTATTTTTTTTAAACCCTGTTTCCAGCACTTTTCTAAGTTCGGCGTAAAAGTTTCGTACATATTCTTTAAATGTTGGATGAATTTCGAAAGCTTCAAAAAACAGAATAAAATGTCGAGAGACTCCTTTTGGAGTTATTTTAATAGTTTTGGGAATAAATGAACTAAAGAAATCTTTTAAAATAATATTCATCTCTGTTAAATTCATGTCTTTCATAGCATCCAGATCTACTTGTTTAAAATAAAACAGGAAATATTTGTCAATTACCTCTATGTATAATTTTTCTTTATTTTCAAAATGATGATAAACAGCGCCTTTAGAAAGTTTAGAAGACTCCACTAAGTTTGCCATTGATGTACTGCTATATCCTTTATCTAAGAATAATTTAAAAGCAGTTTCTATAAGATGAGATCTAGTATCCATGAAATTAATTTTATACACAGACCAACCGGTCGGTTTGTAAATATATAAAAAATAATACTACATAACAATTTTCATAAATCAATTTAGCTTTGTTCGCTACAATACGTATTGTTTGATGTATCTTTTTATTAGCTATACATCATTCTTATGGATGTCAAAGTTTTTTGAAAAAGGGAGAGATCTGATGTGGCTTTGGATACAATTAAGCTCCCTTGTATTAAAATTAAGGTTTGCTCTGCTTTATTTTTTGCGTCACTTTCTGATAAACCAAATGCAATTCCTAAAGTACTAAAACCTGTAATCCATTGAGTCATAATTTGATTTAATTGTTTTCCAAATAATTCGAGATTCGAATCCATGGTTAATGCTCTTAAAATACATGTCTTTTCGCCTCCACCATAAAGAAGGTCTATGTTTATGAGTGCTTTTTCAAGTCTCTCAACTGGTTTTATCTTGGTGTCAGACAGAAGAGAAAGAATGTTGTCAGCGGCCCATTTTTCTACATAATCCAGAACAACAGAAGTAATTTCCTTTTTCCCATTAGGGAAACGATGATATAAACTTGCTTTCTGTAGTCCCGATGAGCCAGCCAGATCATTAAGACTTGAGCCGTCATAGCCTTTAGAGCGAATAACAGACATTAAGCCTTCTAATAAATCCTGATCATTTACTTTTTGTGGTCTCATAGGGCAAATGTACAAATAAAAAATATTTTACCAAACGTTCGGTAATGTGTGTTTGATTGCAATATAAAACTATATTATTTTATGTCGAAATCTTTTGTTCTATCACTTTTAGAAATATTTTTAGTTATTTTTCAAGTTTTCAAAATCCGTGTTGTCAATTATTATTTCTACCAATTCTTCTAGTTGATCATCCTCTTTGATGTAAATTTTTAAGACCCAATTTGATTCATATCATTTAGTTCCTGATTTCTTTTTTGCATGCTGTAAATTTTCTTTAAATAGTTTTACGCTATGATGATTTGTTTTTTCTCCTAATTCAATTGCTTTTGAATAAGAAGTAATTGCTTCATTATAACTTTCACACACTAAAAAACCTTCACCCAAGCTATCCCATACATTTGGTGAATTAGGATATCGTTTTGTATTTTCTTTAAAAAACTCAATTGCTAATTCACAATTATCATCAAGAAATTTATAACCAAGTCTATTTATAGAATTCTCAGTAGGGTTATAATTTTTTAAAAAAGACTGTTTTATACTATCTGCAATTCTCTGGTTCCCATTTTGATAATAGAGATACATAATATGTCCAACAGAAGTTTCTGATGGTAACACTTTATAGCCACATAACTCAGATAGTTTTTCAAAATAACTATTCAATGCTTTAATACCTCCATTTTTTTTAAATTCATCTAAGGAACTTCTGTCTGGGTACCCTTTCATTTTATAAACATCTTCAAGACCATGCGCTGTTAGATATAATTGATGTATTATCTCTCTGTCTTTAATTGGACTTACATTCGAGAGAAATATAATTGTTGTGCCATCATCAAATATGTTTATTGACGAGCGATGACCATGAAGAGCGCCACCATGAGTATACATTTTTATCTTGGTGTTTCTTTCTATCAGATCATCCCAATTGCGAATCCAGCCATAACAATAGCCATGCTTATTTGGGGTTAACATTTTCTTGGTATAGGCAGCAGATAATAATTTGTTTGTCCTAATTGCTTCGCTCCAAATAAATAAATCATCAACTGTAGAGTGTATCCCTCCGGTAGCATATATATTAGACTGATCTCTAAACGGTACATTATTAAAGTTTCCTCCATATTTCATAAAAATCATACGAAAAGTTTCATCTTCAATAAAAGAATAGCCTTTTGCAGTTTCATTTTTTATAAATTCATTAGTTTCATATCCGGTGTTTTTTAGGCCTAGAGGTTTTGTTATTTTTGTTTCAAGTAATTCTGAAAAGGATTTTTTTGAAACTTCTTCCAAAATAGCTCCTAAGAGCATATATCCTAAACTACTATAATAAAATGTTGTTCCCGGTTCATAGGCTAGTTTTACTTTTCCTACTAGTATTGCCAATTCCCTGGGGGTGTAAGCAGTAGATATAAAAGCATCTTGAGTTATTCCGGTTCTTAGGATACCTTCATAATGTGGTAATCCAGAAGTATGCGATAACAATTGATGAATTGTTATCTTATTTCCTAATTCTTTTGGAAAATAAGATAAATGTGTTGACACAGAATCTTCTAATTTTATAGTACCTTCTTCGACCAGTTGCATTACTAACATCGCTGTAAACTGTTTGGTTACTGATCCAATTGGAAATTTGGTGTCTACAATGTTTGGTATATTTTGTTCTCGATCTTTTAGCCCATAAGCTTTTTTAAAGGTTATTTTTCCTTTTTTCGCAACCAGAATAACTCCATTAAAAGGACTACTAATTTTTTTTCTTCCATTTTCAGTATACTCCTGCATTAGTGCATCCAATGATTTTGGAGAATTACTACATGAATTAAAAAAGAAGATTATAATTACTATAAATAATAGTATACGAATTGGTTTTTGTGATGATTGATGAATCATATTTGTTTCATTTTGATTATTCGAAACAAATGTATGGGCGCGAAAGAGGATGTATTATGTCAGAACTATGACATTCTTATGCCATTTATTGCTAACTATAAGAAATTAGGTATAAATGACATGGTAAGAATGTTTTTATTATTTAACTGAATGGTGTTTTTAGCGATGATAAAAACGTTAATTGCTAAACAGAATAAGTAAACGATTAGAGCGATGTAGAGTCCGTTTCCAGCATTTCCTGTGATAAGGTTATTAAGGAAAACGACTAAAAAGAAGGAGGATACGGTAGCTACTGTCCAAATGATTTGAAAACTAATTATTTTACCTCCAAGGTGCTTTAAATCTTTTAATGTTCCGTTTAGTTTCCAGATCATAAGTGGAATTATGATATTACCTAATGGGATAATTAATGTCGCTAGAATAGATAAATTCATTTTTTTAAGAATAGATATTTCGTTGGCTAAATTCTGTATGTTGGGTTTTCTAATAGTTAAATTAGAAATATCTATATCTAGTTTTTTTGCTAGCGTTTGTAGAGTAAAAAGACGTGGTGTAACAGAACCTTTTTCAATTCGCTGTATGGTTCTTAGAGAAATATTTGACATTTCGGCTAATGCTTCTTGAGATAAACCTTTGGCCAAACGAGCTTCTTTAACTTTTTCTTTTACAGTTATTGTATCCATGGTGTTGTTTTAAGTCTTCTTATGTTCTTATATCAAAAACATAGGTTTTGAAGTGACTTTTTTTAATTCTAAGCAGTTTAATTTAAGGCTTATCTGATGTTCGTTCAAATATTTTTTGTTCTTTTTTCTCAATAAAATTCTGATTTAGATAAAACCCATGAGCAGATTGTCTTTTTACGTTACATCTTACCCTAATAGTTTTATAATCATTAACGTGATTTTCTAGATGCCCGATCAAAGTACTAGCGATTCTATTCCTTCTGTATTCTTTTCTAACGATAAGCCCTCCGATTTCCAAAAAAGGGGAAGATGTTAATCTAATCGAAATAAACCCATGTATATATCCAATAACTATCGTATTTAAGACAGCGACAAATGCAAAATGATCGTTATTAGAATTTATTGAGGTGATCTGTTTTAAAATTAGAGATTCATCAATTTGATAGCCAAGTTGTACAGAAAGTTCAGCTATTGAAAATGCATCAGATTTTTGTAGTTCCCTTATTTTAATTTCTTCAGACATATTGTTTATAAAAACGGTTATTTTTTTTGAAGAAACTCTCCAAGTCTATCAAAAACAGAACCCCAACCATTCATGATACCCATTTTTGTTTGTTGCTCACAATATTCTTCTGTTGGATGTATCACATTAAAAGTAAAATTAGTTTTATCTCCATTTTCCTCAAATAAAGCTTGTATTTCAACCCCTTCTGTCATGGGTTTGAAGTTTGCAGAAGAGCATATTTTTTCTAGTTCAACAATCTCTAAATACACCCCATCAGAA
The DNA here is from genome assembly GCF_943422735.1 of Aquimarina sp. EL_43. Lineage (NCBI taxonomy): Bacteria > Pseudomonadati > Bacteroidota > Flavobacteriia > Flavobacteriales > Flavobacteriaceae > Aquimarina > Aquimarina sp. EL_43. Next base: position 2,044,676 of record NZ_CALSBR010000001.1, read on the forward strand.
ATGAATTCGTTTCCGTCTGGCATTTGCATAGCGTATTTCCACTTACCACCAACCCTAAAGTCATGTTCAATTACTTTTGTGTTCATTCCTTTTGGCCCCCACCATTGAGCAATATGTTCGGAGTGAGTCCAGGCTTCCCAAACCAATTTTATAGGCGCATTAAAAGTTCTTTTTAAAGTTACGGTTCGATTGTTTGCTTCACTTTGATTACTCATTTTTTTTATTTTTTGTTTGTAATTTGGTTAAATAATTTTCGAAAGAATCGAGTCTGTCTTCCCACAGATTTCGATATTGTTCTATCCATAAGAAAGCGGGGATAAGGTTTTTAGGTTGGATATGGCAAAATCGCTCCCTACCTTGTTTGTTAATAGTTATTATTCCACATTCCTTCAGGATTTTTAAATGTTTTGAAATTGCAGGACGGCTAACATCAAATTTTTGGGCTACCGTATTTACGGTTAATGTTTCGTCTGCCAGTAACTCTATAATTTCTCTTCTAACAGGGTCTGCTATTGCTTGAAAGACATCTCTTCTCATAATTTTAAGTAACCGATTGGTTACAAATATATATGTAATCATTCGGTTACGCAATCTTTTTGTAAAAAATTGTAGTTAATCAATAGAATTTGCTACGAGAAGGAGGTAGTCAAAACCATAAAATTGTGCATACATCTTTTTTCGATTTTTCTCAAGAAGTTAGCAATTTCTATTCATCCATTCTTTAAAATCAACATACCCTAGTATATGATTAGGAATTGGATGTTCTTCAAGTTGTTCGTTAAGTATTGCAAAAGCTTTTCTTTTCTCTATAACATCATATTCGACAGTTTTTGACAAAAACTTTAAGATGTTTTTTTCATAGAAAACTATGTTTTTTTGTTTTTTAAGATGCTTTTTCATAGAATTTATCAAATATCTTAATGTAAACCCATTACTAAGTTCATAGTGAACCAATAGGTTTAACCAATAAGTATAAGTGATTAGATCTTTTCGATCTTTTTTAGTTTGATGATTAAGGATGTCATTGATCCATTGTAATGCTTTTTTATTATCTTTTTTTAAGAAGTAAATATTCGCAAACTGAAAACGAAAAGATAGCCAATAATTATTTGGAACAAGGCTTTCATGAAGCTCAATAAAATTTTGAATTTCATCAATGATTTCGTGAGTAGTATGTAGCTCTTTTAGGTTCCTGTGAATTTCAAGTTCTATGTTATAGAGTCTTAGTTTTTCTTTAATCAAAGCTGCAGAGATAGTCCCAACAGCAAGTGCTTTTTGTTTTAACAATAAGATTCTTACAAAAGCCTCTTTATATTGTTTTTTATACACAAGAAAACCAAGAAGGTTATTATTTACAGAAAAATACATAGCAAAGTATTCTTTTAGTAATTCAGGATTTTGTTCCCATTCTTTGATGAGGTCTTCTAGAGTTTGTTTTGCTTTATCGGTATGCTTGGCAAGGAGTTGTTTTCTGTATTTATGCAGTGTTTTAAGGGTTTTGTTTTGTAACGAAACACTTTTTTTGTGTGATAATGAGAATTGAGTGGGGTCTATATTGGCCAATAAAAGACTAATATATTCATTCGTAGATTCGAGTGTTTCTTTTTGTTTTTGAATAATAGTTTTAAATGTCTCAAAATCCTGGGGATGTAATGCTTGATGTACTTTTCTTTTCCAATCCTGGATATGAAAAAGTAAAACATCCTGTTGAAAGTTTTTTGCTTTTTTTTCGGCTCTGCTTAATTCGCTTAAACAGATGGTGTACTGACCTTTATGAAATAGGATTTCTACATTGCGAATAATGTCTATAAGCTCTGCGTTTTTTGAAATTCGAGAATGATAATTCCTTAACGATTGAAGAATGCGTTGTTTTAAATAATTTTTTATTGTAGTTAATTGTGTTACAAATGCTTTGTCTTTGAAAAGAGCTTTAATTTGAGCTTCATTATATTCTTTTTGAGCTTCTATTGCATCAAAAAGATTTAAGTATTCTGAAGACTCATTTCCTTGTGCGCTTAATTTAAAATATCGCTTTTCACTTTTGGATAATGATTGAATCAGGTAAAATAACTCTTCGTTTTTCTTCATTTTAGAAACCTATGTTTTTGTAAAAATATAATTTTTTTGACACATAGGATCACTTACCTTTGAGATATTAGAAACCAATAAATTATAATATCATGTCAAATGCAATTAGCTGGTTTGAGATACCAAGCACTAATTTTGAAAGAGCAATACAATTTTATAATGTGCTTTTAGAAGCCGAACTGCAACCTATGGAGATGGATTTTAAAATGGCTTTTTTTCCATATAAGGATGGAGGTGTAGGAGGTTGTATTACCCATGGTAATGGTAATAAACCTTCACAAGAAGGTACATTTGCTTATCTTAATGGTGGTGATGATTTATCTATTCCTTTGGCTCGAGTAGAAAAAGCAGGAGGGAAGATTTTGATGCCGAAAACTTCACTGGGAGAAAATGGATATATGGCGATTTTCCTGGATACCGAAGGAAATAGAGTGGCTTTTCATTCTATGAAGTAGCCTTTCGTATCTCTTGTCATATTAAACAATGTGAAAAGGTTGAATATGACAAGAGATATCTATTCTGTGTTTTTTTACTAATTTTAATTATTGCATTGATGCACTATTTTACAGAAGATTTTGTGGCCTTTTTTAAAGAGTTGGCAAAGAATAATCATAAAGACTGGTTTCATGAAAACAAAAAAAGATATGAAGCTAGCGTGAAAAAACCTTTTGAGGTATTTGTTGGTACTATGATAAGGGAAATACAAAAATTAGATCCTGCACTCCAGGTTGAACCTAAGAATTGTGTACTTAGGATTAATAGAGATATTCGTTTCTCTAAGGACAAATCTCCCTATAATTTATATTATACTGCTTTCATTTCAAATGGTGGGCGTAAAGATAAAAGCATCCCGGGTATATTTTTACGATTTTCGCCAGAAATGGTAGGTATTATGGGTGGATGTTTTGGCCCATCGAAAGAACAATTGCATAAAATAAGAACTACGATTAGTAAATCACCTAATGTATTTAGAAATTTATTAGAGGAGAAAAGTTTTGTACAGAAATTTGGAGAAATTAGAGGTGAAACAATGAAACGTATTCCCAAAGAATGGCAAGACACATGTAAAAAAGAACCATTAATTGCAAATAAACAGTTCTACTTTGTTGGAGAAGAAGCTCCGGGTTTGATTTGTAGTGATGTTTTGGTCGAAGAAATGATGGCATATTGGCAAACGATGCGTCCTGTAAATGAATATTTATTAAAAGCAATTCAATAATTATGGCGTACAATGAATTTATAGCAGATCGTATTCGGCAGATTTTTAGAGAACAAAAGGCAGATTTTTATGAAAAGAAAATGATGGGAGGGTTATGCTTTATGGTCGATAATAAAATGTGTTGCGGAATCCATTTTAGTAAGAAAAAGGAAATGGATTTACTAATGGCACGAATAGGAATAGATGCAACCGAAGAAGCAATGAAAAAAGAAGGGTGCCAGCCCATGGACTTTACTGGTAGACCCATGAAAGGTTTTGTTTTTGTTACCCCAGATGGTTTTGATCTGGATGAAGACCTCGAGTATTGGGTGCAATTATGTTTGGATTTTAATCCTTTTGCAAAGAGTAGCAAAAAGAGATAAAATCAACCAAGATCACTTAAATTAATTGTGTGTCTGGCTATTATGCCAGGCCTTAATATCTTAAAAAAGTAATTGTTACATTTGGATGGTTGTATCATATCCGGACTAATGATTTTTTTTAAAAGACTTTTATCAGAACCCTTATTTTTTTCTATAGGATTATCTGTTTTCTTAACGATTGGAATGTTTGCTCAGGAAAATAATGTTCCAGTATTTGATACTCTTGTTGGTAAATCCTCTAAAGAACTGGGGAGGTTTATAAAGACATCTACGCCAGAAGAGGCAAAAATTTACGAACTAGCACTTTCTAATCTCAAAAATCAGGATAGCGCCAAGACCAATGAGTATTATTATATCGCACTTTCTTTTTACAATACGGGAAACTATGAAAGAAGTGCATATTATTTTAGCCATGCAGCAAAAGCGGCAAAACAAGCTAATTACGAGCTGTTTTTATGTGCTATTTATTTAAAACTTGGCAATTCTTATCTCAAGGATTGGAAAAACCAAAAAGCGTTAGACTCCTATTACAAGGCTTTGGAAATTGCACAAAAGAATAGAAATATTAAATATGAGATTGTTGCAAATTCAGGGATTACCATGATTCGTAGAAGAATGAAGCAATTAGATAAGGCTTTAGAAGTTTGTAAGCATTCCTTAAAACTTGCAGAGAACTCTTCTTTTAAAAATGGTAAAAATCATGTCAATCTAATCACTATTATTAGTGAAATATACATGGATCAAAAGAAATATGATTCTGTACTTTATTACGCAGAAATAGGAATTAGACTTAGCGAGCCTATAAATTATCATATCGGAACTATTGATTTAAACACTAAAAAAGGAGCAGTGTTTTTTCATAGAAACGATTTGCCTAAGGCGTTTGAGTATTTACACCTGGTAGAAGATATTGTACATACTCGTAAGATTAAGCAAAAAAAATCTATAATGAATCTTCATTATTTTCTTGCTCGTTGTTATTATAAACAAGGAGCATACAGAAAGGCAATTGCATCTTTGGATCGTATATTAAACTTGTTAGAAAAAAAAGATTCAAGAAATGATAGAGTTTTGGAAGCATATCGATTATTAGCATACTGTAATGAGGCTATCGGAAATGAGAGAAAGTCTAAATACTGGCTTAATAAACATACGATACTTCAGGCTCAATTTCAGGAAGAAAAAGATAAGACTGTTAATAAAATATACAATAAGGATACTCAAGAGTTAGGAGAAACTATAAAGGAACTCGAGAATAGACAACAAAAAGAAGTAAGATATAGTATAATTGTAGTATTGATATTGTTAATATCGTTGATAGTAGTTGGAGGATTGTTTTACAGGAAACAAAAAATAAATAAAACTATTTTTAACAATTTGATGGATAAAATATCCAATCTGGAATCTGAGCGCAGAACAGAAATAATGGGGGCCAAAGATAATACTAAGGAGATTATAATTGATGATGATAAAATCAATAATGTGTTAAAGGGATTGGGTAGATTAGAGGACCAGGAATATTTTTTGAAATCTGATTGTAGTCTAAGTACAATGGCTAAAAAAGTAAAAACTAATACTACATACCTTTCAAAAATTATCAAAATACATAAAGGAAAAAGCTTTAATGATTATATCAATGATTTAAGGATAGAATATGTATTAAAAAGATTGAAAAATGACAAGAAGCTTAGATCTTTTTCGATTAAATCAATTGCTTCAGAAATAGGATATAAAAGTGATAATTCTTTTACAAAACACTTTAAATCCAAAACAGGTTTAAACCCTTCTTATTATATTAAAAAAATCGAAAACTTAGGATAGTATTTTCATGAATAAGTAGCTTCTAATTCCTACCGCAATTTATTTAAATTGAGGCTAACAAATTATGATCGATGTTATATAGAAAGTATATTATTTTATAAATATTAAACTAATATGATCATGAAAAAACATCAAAACAAAAGGATCGACCTTAAAAAAATTACTATTACCAGAATTAACCACAGCGCAATGAGAATGGTAAAAGGCGGAGAATGTGAGGTTACAGATGATGATACAGGAACTCATGAGAGTCTTTGCGTTTGCCAAAGCGGGCGTGACGTATTTTAGATTTACCTTTTTAACCAGTCCGAATTTTTTAGGCTTTACAAGCTGTCATAAGTGTTTTCTTGCTCCTCATTTTATCTAATATACGGGAGTTATGTTTTTCTCTCTCTTTGTTAGATTATACCTTAGAGTAGAAAGTCAAAGTGTTGTTAACGATAATATTTTGATATAGGGGGAAGCCGAAAACCTTTTAATAGAGTAGGTAAGTTTTATAATTCAATTTAAATCTAATAAATTATGTTATCAAAAATTCTAAGTTTAAAAGATGTTCAGCAATTAAACAAAAAACAACAAGAAACTATTAATGGAGGGATACAACATCCTGTTGGATGTAGAACAAGAAGGGATTGTTTCCAGGCAATTGGGGAATGGGATTGGTATTGCTCTATATCGCCATATGGTGGTTATGGGACTTGCATGCCGTACTAAAGATTATGTTGTAATAAATATGATTCTTTGAAATTTAAAAGACTGTCTGAAAGGACAGTCTTTTTTGTTGAATATTTTTTAAGATGTTTGCAAACCTGTAGAGAGTTCTTTTAAGGATTATACAGGTTAAATATGTAAGAAGTGCTATTAGTTTTGTCATCAAAATAGAATGTTCTTTTTCCTTGTTAATATGTCAAGGATGTAGTATTTTAAAAACCTCACAATGTATAAGGTTATGATTACTACTCTAGCGGGATATGTTAGAAATTATATTGATATTTCTGATGAAGAAATAGAACTGTTTTATCAACATCTTAAGGTAAGAAAGTTCAAAAAGAAAGAATATATATTAGAAGAAGGAAAAATCTGTAAAGCAAGATGTTTTATTGTGAAAGGATGTGTACGATCATACTATATTGATGAAAAAGGAATCGAACGAATTCTTGATTTCGCAATTGATAAATGGTGGTTTACAAATTATAATAGCTTAATTAATCAAAGTCCTTCAGAAAATTTTATTCAAACTATTGAAGATTCGGTAGTATTAGAACTACATCAAGATTCTTTTGAAGAACTGTCTGCTAAACTTCCTAAAATTGATAGATTATTTAGAATAATCACCGAAAAAACCCACATTGCTCATATCAATAAAACAAAGTATACTCGTAGTCTTTCTGGAGAGCATCTATACAAGCAATTTGTGTTAAGCAATCCGAAGTTTTCACAAAGAGTTCCCCAGTATATGATCGCTTCTTATTTGGGGTTATCACCAGAGTTTGTGAGTAAGGTAAAAGCAAAATATCGTTAATCGGGTTTAAGCAAACCCGATTTATGGTCATTATGTATCTATAAAATCATCTCTTTTTATCTCGTAACATTTGCCTAATACTACGTATAGCATTATCTGCATCTGATGTGCTAAACTCTCCTCCTACCTCTTCGATCATAACATTTTCAGAAAGTCTGACCTCTATCCTAGAACTCCCTGAGGTTGTTAATATGAATTTTTCTGAAACATTATATTGATAAATTGTACCATTATTGATTAGTTTTCCTATAAGTGGGATTTCATTTACAACTTTCTCACCAAAAGTAAATTCTTCGTGAGTTACTGATTCTGATTTGGTTTCTATAGAAACTACATCTGTATAAAAATAAGATGAGGTAGATTCATTTAAAGGATTTTCCGTTATGGGGTCAAATACACATTGATAAAATACGATTTCATGTTGTGTAAAGTTGATGATCGTTACTCCTATTGGGATGTATCTGATAAAATTGTCCTTACCTTTTTTTAATTTAAATTCGGCTCCGCCAATATTATACATTTTTGGTCCTGTAATACGACGCGGAGTTCTTAAACAATCATTTTTGTCTAAAAGTGTTTTGGTCAACGCTCTGTCGAATAATTTACTAATTGATTGGTTGAGAAGGTTATCAAACTCATTATCCGAGATCTTAGAGGTTAAAATAGATTTTGAGAAATATTGTTTAATTTTTTTTCCATTTGAAGTCATGTGAAGATTATTTATGTTGGTTTTCAATTTTTAAAATAGTTATCTTTTGATAACCCACCTAATGTAGAAAATAAGCGCTCCAGTTCATTGGGTTCTTCTTTTGTTATCATTGGTAAATCATTAGAAGAATTGTCTGGATCATCGAGTCCGCTTCGTCTAAAATAATCTTGAGTGATAAGGTATTTTAGACAATGATATTTTTCTTTCTTATTATTTATACGTATCGCCGTTTTTAGAGAAGTTTGTATTTCTTTGATTTCATTCATTTTTAGTCTAAAAGGTCTCTTACCTTTAAACATTGCCAAGGCCAAATTATAATGATATTCATCATCGATTGGATTGATCTTAATAGACTCTTTTATATACCTTATAGATTCTTCATATTGATTTTGGGAAAGTAATAGAACTCCTAACCAGAAAAGAGTTTTGTCATTAGAAGATTCTGATTTTGTTTGGGCTAAAAAGGATTGGGTATACTTAACAATTTCTTTTGGTGTTAAATTAGACAGTTTTTTATATGATAGCTTTTTATAATGTCTCTTTTCATCTGTACTGGATTTGTGTTTCTTTTTGTTTCCTCTACTAAGTATAAGTTCTTCTGCTCGATATTTCTCAAGGCCCCAGAAAGCTTTATTTTCTTTAATGAAGTTTTCGTAAGAAGAATAATCAATATACTGTGCCAAAATATCCAGATAAGATTTTAAGTAGGTGAATTTTTCTCCTTCTTTTTTATTATATCGATCTCTATAATTAACTATAGTGGTTCGGCCAATTTTTTCTTTTGTTTTTTCTTCCAGTCGCTCTATAAGTCTATTAATATCACGTTCTATATAATCTTTAAAAGACTTATTTGGAGTATGTTCTTTTGCAATAGCATCAAAAAAATATACAAATACATCAAACTGTGATTCTGATAAGGATTTAGCCATTTTAGTGAGTTAAAAATATTTCTTAAAGAATACTCTGTGTAAAGTGAAGTGAAAGTATTAAAAGTTAGGAAACCGCTTTTGCGGAAAACCACAATGATCAAAAATAATTGACTGTTAGAATGATACAATAGACATGGTGTTTGATTTACCCCATCTGATGATGTAAATCAATATTTTTTATAGAAAAGTTAAAGATTAAAAGAGTTTACTGTAGCCTAAAAACAGGTCAATTAAGAATATTTTTCAATAATTTTTTAAATAGTCGTCGGCCGATAATCGACCAATATTATCGACCGATTATGTTTTTCACCTTTGTATCGTAGTTGATTCTAGAAAACTACTTGTGAAGTTTAATAGGTTGAAAATAACTTAAGAGAAGAAGATATTTCCACCCTTATCAAAACTTCATTCTTCTCAAAAACTATCAAAGCGCTTTGATTTTATCAGACTGCCCGAATCCTCATAAAGATTCGGTAAGGAGAACCATAATGTTTAATCAAAAAATTTAATAAAATGAAAAATATAAAGAATATAATAAAATGTATAATAATTTGCTTGTTTTTAGGGTTAATCTTTATTTCTTGTGAAGAAAAAAATGACTTTACAGATGATATTTGTAATTATGAAACAGCTACCACAGAGGAAGGGACTGTAGAAGAGCAACCTGATGACGATGAATAAGTCGTCCTAAAAGATTGATAGATTTTAAATACTTAAATCACACCTGTGAAGCTTGCTTCACAGGTTTTTTTGTTGTGTATAAAGCTAGATGTTTTATAGTTTAAACTTAAATGTGATCTTTTATTGTTGTAGGTTTTAATTGATTGTTGAACAAGTTGTTTGAGTTCTATTACATTATTACAAGTATGTATTAAAGATTCATTTTTTAATTGAATCTTCATTGTTTTTACTACATTTTTGGCACTCATATCATTACTGATTTGGTGTCCCAAGATCATTCTGCTATATGCATCAGTTACTAAAGATAAATAATGGGTGGGTTCTCAACTTTTGATATATATAATATCGCTAACAAAGAACTCTTCGATTCTAGATGGTTGTGTTTGTTTCATAAAATTAGGGTGTTTTCTTATTTTTCTATCTAATCTACAACTGCTAATTTAAAACCTAAATTGTAATCACATTGCGTGTGTGTTTTCCGAGGTTTTTCCGAATAGTTCATAAGTAAATCGATTTTGTGTCAACTTATTTTAGGACAGGACAAAATGATAAATCAAAAAGTCACAAGAAAGTGTGGCTTTTTTTTTAATTTTAATTCTTAAACTATTGATAATATGCATAATAAAACTTTAGTAGTTGTGTTAATCATTCTATTTTGCGCTTGTAATAAAGAACATCTTATTACTTTTTCTGAAAAAGAGAAACCTTTGGATAGTATAGCATATTATTATGACCTTTCGAAAGACAAGACCAAAGACCTAAACATTAGATACCAGGCTATAAACAACGCATATAAGCGCTTTGATATAGATTATAAAGGCGCTGTTTATCACAAGGTTTTATATCAAAAAAGTGTTATTCATTATTCCCTAAAACAGATAGATAGTTTAAAGCATTACAATGCCTTATTATTAGATAAGACTAATGAAACTAAAGATATTTATTACGAAGGAAAAGGGTATTATTTAAAAGCATATTATTTTGATAAGATTAAATTTTATTCTGATAGCGCATACTATTATTATAATAAATCAAAAAATAATTTTCTGACAATAAAAGATAGTAGCCAGATAGGTAGGCGTTTATTGAATATGGCTTATGTACAACAAAGCAATAGTGATTTTTTTGGAAGTAAAGAAACAATTACAGATGCATTGCGGTATTTGTTACCAGATAAAGATGCAAAATATATTGCTTCGGCATATAATGTTTTAGCCATTAGTAATAAGAACCTTTTGAATAATGAAGATGCAATAAAATATTATGAAAAAGCTATTGCAAATACAAAATCTAATATAGATAGATTGGTTTATAAAAACAATCTTTCAATAGTATACATTAAGAATAAAAAGTATAAAAAGGCAATTGAATTATTTAGAAATATTTTGAGTGATTCTTTATTGCATATTTCATCAAAACAAAAAGCCAGGTTGATAGATAATTATGCTTATGCCCGATGGCTTAAGGATACCTTAGATATCGAAAAAGAACTTTTAAGCGCATTACATATAAGAACTCAAGAAAATGATAAACGAGGATTAATAGCAAGTTATAAGCATTTGGGAGAATATTTTTCTCAAAAGAACAGAGGAGAATCTTTAAAATGGTTTGATAAAATGATGAAAATTTCTAAAAGCATTAAAAACCCAAAAGGAGAATTGGAAGCTTTAAATTTTTTAATGGAAATGAAACCTGAAGACCTCAATATTAAAACAAGATATATCCAACTTACTGATAGTCTTCAGGAACAAGAATTACAGGTCAAGACTCAATTTGCTAAGATCAGGTATGATGATCAGTTAAAGGTAGAAGAGATTCATAGATTAAAAGATCTTACTGCTAAACAGGAATTAGAAGTTTCTTTTCAAAGGACTCAAAAGATAATTTATCTTTTAATAGGAGTTATACTTGTATTGATTATTGTTTTTGTGTTGTATTATTTGATGCAGAAACACAGAAAGGATACAGAAACAAAAGTTTATAATACTGAAAGAAGAATTTCAAAAAAGGTTCATGATGAATTGGCAAATGATATATCTAGTATTATCAATTTTATAGAAAATACTCAAGATATTTCTACTTTTTCAATACGAAAAAGTATAGGAGATAAATTGCAAAATATCTATCTAAGAGCAAGAGATATATCAACAGAGATGACAAGTATTGATGTTGTTAATTTTCAAAAAGAATTAAAAAATTTAATACAGCAATACAATAACCAAAATATGATTGTTATTACTAATGTGTCAGAGACAGATTGGTCCACTGTTCCTGATTATAAAAAAATAGCAGTGTTTAGAGTGGTTCAAGAACTTTTTATTAATACAATAAAACATAGCAAGGCTAACAAGGCAACATTAATGGTAAAGGATACAGGAAAGCATAGAATTGTTACCTATAAAGACAATGGTATAGGGGCCATTAAAAAGAACCTAAATATTAATGGATTAGCTAATGCGGAAAATCGCATTGAAAATATAAAAGGGGAGTTTATCTTTGAGACTAGCCCAGACGAGGGATTTATAGCGACCATTATGTTTCAAAGATAATTTTTATTGTATGTTTAAAAAAGTCCTTATCTCCGAAGATCAACAAAGTATTAGTGTAGGATTGCAAAACACGTTAAAAGAGTTTTGTATTAAGAAAATAGAAACTGTTAATTACTGTGATAATGCTTTGCTTAAACTAAGATCTGCCAGACAGAAAAACACTCCATTTGATCTCTTAATTACCGATCTCTCTTTTAAAGAAGATCATAAATTGAGAAAAATTAGCTCTGGAGATGAACTTATTAAACAAGTTAGAAAAATCCAGCCAGACCTTAAGATTGTCGTTTTTTCTGTAGAAAATCGTATCGGAAAAATAAGGGAACTTGTTGATAATCAAAAAATTAATGCTTATGTTTCAAAAGGTAGACAAGGCACAGAAGATATAGTTAAGGCAATCAAGACTATTCTTCAGGATAAATATTATTATTCTGATGATATTATGAAACTACTTCGAAGATCTGACAACATTTCAGAAGTAAAAAAAACAGATACTTTAATCTTGAAATTAATAGCCAAAGGCTTGACACAACAACAAATATCGGATTATTTTAGTAAACATAATTTAACTTCCGGTAGTAAAAGAAATATTGAGTTTCGTTTACAAAAACTTAAAGAACTTTTTGATGCCAAAACACTTCCTCAACTTATAGGAATTGCCAAAGATGTTGGCCTGATTTAATTGTAATTTTTAAAACTTCTTTTTTGAAATCTTAATGTGGTGAAAACACAATTTGAGTTTAAATTAAAACAACAACTTCTAATTTATAAACTCTATTAAGTATTATCCGAATTAAATGTAAGATAAAAAATGATGGGTTGCGGTTTGTCGCAAGCTATTGATTTTTAATCTCTTTACTTTTGAGTTATAGATAATAATTCATACGGAAAGCATTCATCGAATTCAAAAGTGGGCATCATGAAATACATTAAAATTCTGTTTTTAGCACTTCTATTACCATTAACAATTCAAGGTCAGGAAATCTTTGAGGTTAAGTTTACTGCTGGTTTAACTCAATATCGATGTGCTCTGGTGATTTTTGATAATGGAACAGGTAAAATGCGTGTTAGGTATTATGATAAAAGAACTACAATGATTGAGCAAGCTATGACAATAGAAAACACACAGTATGGTATAAGGTTAAAGGGGTATAATCCAGTGTATGCAGGGACAAAAATTAAACATCCAAGTTATAGTGCGGATAACTTCTATATTTCAATGAATGAGTACGGAAAATACACAATCATTAATGTAGATGATGCTGGTACACGAGCAAAATCGTATATCAAAAAAATAAAAGGGAAGTATACGATAAATAATTTTCTAAGGGATTTTAATTGGAAATTATAATCATATACTTATAAAATATGAAAAACATACAGATAAGTTTTTAAATAATTATTGGAATTATCCCCAAATCAAAATCGAATATACACAAGGTTATTTATTAATTTTTTAAATTATTTTAAAGATGAATACAGAAAATTCAGGCGGGGAGTCTTTAGTTCAAATTTTTGCGGTTGTAGGAGGTATTTTAGGATTTGGAATCGGAATTAGCGGTGAGGAATCAAGTTTTATTATGGCTATAATTCTAGCGATAATGGGGGTAGCAATAGGGAGGTTTGTTGGAAATGTAGTATGGAGAATGCTAATCTTTTTAGTTGGGTTATTAATTTTTCTTTTTAGAACGGGGCTACTTCGTGAGATTATAAGAGGATTATTTGATTGATGAAAAAGTAGATTGACTATTTCTTTAAGCATACTAACAATGGATGTATGTAGTTAAAGTATATAGCACTAATAATTTGATTCCTTTTGGAGAATTAGGAATTAATTTTAATCGATTTATTGGAAAACATAGAAGAAAAAGTAGAATAAGAAGGTATGTAATTCATGAAAGTAGTTCGTTTTAAAATAAATAAACCCTACTTAAAAACTTAAAAACCTTTCGATCAACGAAAGGTTTTTAATAAAATGTATTTTGAGGATACTTTTTCTAACAATTTATTATTGCCGTACAATTCTTTTAATAGTTCTACCTTTGTTAGTTTCAACCTCCATAAAATATACTCCAGATTTAAGAGATGAAATATCAAAAGTAGAGTTAGAGGTTTCAAATACTTTTCTTCCGTAGTAATTATATACAGAAACTTTTTTTACAGTAATCGTAAGATTTACAACTCCATCAGTTGGATTAGGATATAGTTTAAAGGTAGATATTGTATCTTCTTGTTGTGAAACAATAGTGTCTAATACAATACAAGAGGATCTGGTTGTGCAACCATTTTGTGTAATATCAACAGCATATGAGCCATTTTCAGACGCCGTAAATGATTGATTTGTTTCTCCAGATATAGGTTGATTTGTTTCACAATTAATCCACTGATATGTTGCATCTGTTTGAATGGCTGTATAGGTTAGTGAATTATTTGTTATTGTTACATCTGGTAATGCGTTTATGGTTATGTCTACCATGCTAGAGGTAGCACATGTGCCTAATGTGGTATAGGTTACGGTATGGGTTCCAGGTATAGATTTCTGGATATTAATTTCTCCAGAAATTTCATTAATACTTAATCCCGATGTTGAACTAAATGTTCCTCCTTCTACCCCGGTTATTGTCGGTATGGGATTATTTGCATCAGGACAATAGGTCAAATCATCAAAACTGAAAGCAGAATTATCTAATTGAGTAATATTTACGACTACATCATTAGAATTGGGACAGGTTCCCTTGGTTGTATATGTTACAGTATAAGACCCTGTTGTACTGGTAGCAATATCAATTGTTCCGGTATTAGGATCAATGCTTAATCCTGATGTACTAGAAAATACTCCTCCAGCTAATCCCGAAATCGAGGGGGTAGGGTTAGCATCTTCTTTGCAATAATTACTTGAACTATAGTTAAAACCTGGATCGTCCAATTCGATGATATCTACAACAACATCACTAGAATTGGGACAGGTTCCCGTAGTTGTATAGGTTATAGTGTGAGATCCTGTTGTGCTGGCGGCAATATCGATTGTTCCGGTATTAGGATCAATGCTTAATCCTATTGTACTAGAGAATACACCACCCGTCAATCCCGAAATCGAAGGTGTAGGATTAGTATCTCCTTTGCAATAATTACTTGAGCTATAGTTAAAACTTGGATCATCGATAGCATTAACTACAATAGTAATCGTTGTACAGGTTGCTGTTGTCTCATCAATGCAGGAGATGCCATCATCTTCTCCTCTGATATAATAGGTGGTACTTGGTGCAGTTGGGATGACCTCAAAGGTCGATGTATTAGTCTTTGTTGTGCCTATAAGAGTGCCTCCGCAAGAGTCAGTATATATCGACCATGTAGAGGCGATATTAAGATTACCGGTAATAGTTATGGTAGAGGTTTCTCCTTCGCAAGTAACAGGTGTTGCTGTAATAGTTGATATGGTTGGTGGTATACATACAGGAACTTGTCTAAACCAGGCAAATCTAGGAGCGTTAAAATTTGCTAAAATAGCATCTTTTAAACCATCTCCATTTACATCACCAAAATCAACAGTAGGAAAATCTCCTATATCGGCATTAGTTAATTCTCCATCCATAGTTTTTTGAGAAGTTGAGAAATGAGGATTTGTAACTGTTCCGGTATTTTCTATCCATCTCACGAAACCTGTGTCAATCATGAAATACATATCATAATCCCCATCTTTGTCAAAATCTTCAAATACAGGTATGGGTACATCCATATTGGTATACGCACTTTCATCATCCCAAGGGCTATCTGCTTCAGATTGTAATTCAAAATTAGGATTTTCTTTGGTGCCTATATTTTTATAGTATGTTAACTTATCACCTCCCAATGCCACTAAATCAAGATCTGTGTCATTATCAAGATCTACAAACCCTAAACCTGGAAATTCTGCAATATCTTGATCCAGAAGCCCAGGTAAACAATCTGGAGCATATTCAAATACGGGCACTTCTTTGGTGCCAATATTTCTATAAAATCGGATATCATCATCCGTATGACCTTCATAATTATATTGAGACCCAATAAATAGATCCAGATCTCCATCATCATCAATATCTGCCAGTTGCGGTCTATTTTGGTTTCTCGCAGAGCTACTGGCATTTATTTTTATAGTATCTAAAGTAGGTATTGATGCCAAAACCCAAAATGGAGCTGTAGCTGTACCTGTATTTTCGAAGTAATGAACAGATCCTCTTTGGCTTCCGGAAATAAAATCAAGATCATTATCATTGTCAAGATCTACCAGTATTGCCGAAGGAAGACGACCATCAGAAGTAGGTATTTCTGTAGCCCCTCCTGGGCCATATAATCCAGCAGGTTCGGGTCCAGGACGTGTAGAACCACTACCATCTGGATTAGAAAGAATTCTTCCTCCTCTAAACTCCCAACCTATATAATCCGCTTGCGCAAGAATTAATTGATTCCCCAAATGAAAAAGTAAACAAATAAGTAATAGTTTTTTCATAACTATAATTTTAAAATAGTTGATCTCTAATCTTGTAATACATATCATTATGATATATGCTTTTTGTATATATCATAGTCAATTAATAATTTTAAAAGGCAGCACATCTTTGCAAACCAATTATGGAGATAATAGGGGCAAATTTAATTTAGAGACATTTTATGTTCTCTCGGTCTGTGGTTTTAAGAAGTACTGTATTACCATTACCAAGAGGGGGGAAGTAAGTAATTTTATGTGTGTAATACAGTTGAGTGCAAAATTAGTAATTTAGTTTTTCTTTAACAAGATAATGTTTTGTTAATACTCTGTATTTATGTTTTAGCATTAACCAAAATAATAGGAATTAGTTGCTTCTAAGGGCTTCAAAAAGAGTTTTAGAAATAATAAATTAAATCCTGAGAAGATTACTTTTTAATCAAATGCCCATACCTGATACCTGATTCGTTTGACTATTAATAACCCTAGTCTAGTGCTTCCTACAATGTATAGTAGAATATTCTTGATTTTATTCTATATAAAACAAGCAAAACTTTTGTGAAATTACAAAACAAAAAAGTCCAACATTTCTGCTGGACTTTTGCTCCCCCTCTTGGGCTCGAACCAAGGACCCTTTGATTAACAGTCAAATGCTCTAACCAACTGAGCTAAGGAGGAATTTATTTTTGCAAATATAGAATGTTTTTCTCTTTTTGCGAGTGCAAATATATACTATTTTTTATATCTCAAAAAGATTTTTTTGATTTTTTAAGGTTATTTATTCGGTATTTGGCAAATTTCATTTCGTTTATTAATGCTTGTTTTATTAAAAACCTCAACTATATATTTGTAGTTGAGGTTTTTAACGTGTTTTTTGATTGATTAAGAAACTTGTTTCTTAATCCAAATAAAAATCGTTTAAAATAAAATAGGCTCTCCCCCTGGAAATGGTTTAGGAAATTGAGGAAAGAATGGAGGAATACATCCGCCTCCTGTTCCATCATCATATACATTTGTAGAATGTGGCTCAGTACCACCATTAATACGTTTCGCTTCTAAACTTGTTAATTCGATTAGGTTTTTCATTTTTTAATTGATTTAATGATACATTATTTTTTAAGCTATCTTTTGATCGATAACTGATGTAAAACTAATATGCATTGGTCTCAAATTGTGAGACGCTATCTAAAAAATGAAAGAAACTGTTTACATTAGGGGGTAAAAAATTAAGTCAATAAACCACTGGATCTGGTTTATTGACTTGATTTTTATCTCTTGTTAGAAGGGTTTGAAACCTCCATTTATCTTAAGTTTTGCTATTTATCAAAAATTGCCCGGTAAATATCATTACCGTTAGCAAATAGCAATAGAGCGATAAGAAGAATAAAGCCAGCAAGTTGTGCATACTCCATAAACTTATCATTGGGTTTTCTACCTGCAATAATTTCGTATAATAAAAACATTACATGGCCACCATCTAATGCCGGGATAGGAAGGATATTCATAAATGCCAAAATAATTGAAATAAAGGCTGTGGTTCCCCAAAAAGCTCTCCAATTCCAGGCATCGGGGAAAAGATTTCCGATCGCACCAAATCCACCTACCTGACTAGCTCCTTTTTTAGTAAATACATATTTAAACTGTGCTATATAATCATGTAAAGTCCAATATCCAAAATCAAAACCTTTGGTAATACTTTCTCCGAAAGAATATTTTTTTTCTTGAACCTTATAACCATTTTTAACTACAACACCAATTAACCCATCTTCGTTTGGAGTTATCGAAGTAGAATTGGTCTCATTGTTTCTTATATAATTTATAGCAATAGGAGTGCCTTTACTTTCTTGAATTGTTTTTCTAAACTCATGCCAATATTGTATAGGTTTTCCGTTTACTTCAGTTATTTTATCTCCTTTTTTAAGACCGGCTTTCTCAGCTATTTCTAGATATGTACTATCTATAATTGGTTTGTTTATAGGAGAAAAAGGTCGTAAAACTCCAGATTCGAACATGGTTGTTCCTATGTTTTCGGGAATTTGGATTGTTTCTTTATTTCCATTTTGATGTAAAACGCTAATGTTTTTAACATCACGCATAAACAAATAGTGATTGATTTGGGTTACATCTTCTAATGTCTTCCCATTTATTTCAAGAATTCGATCTCCATCTTCAAATCCTAACTTTTTAAAAGAATCTTCTACGGCGAAACCGTTTGGCATATCATCAAAACCAACATAATTAGTTCCCCAGGTAAATATAATAGCCATATAGATTAAGAATCCAAGAATAATATTTACGGTAACGCCACCTAGCATGATAATCAATCTTTGCCAGGCTGGTTTAGATCGAAACTCCCATGGTTGTGGTGGACCCGCCATTTGTTCTTTATCCATACTCTCATCAATCATACCAGCGATTTTAACATATCCTCCTAGAGGTAACCAACCAATACCATAAACGGTTTCACCTATTTTTTTCTTAAATAGCGAGAATTTTATGTCAAAAAACAAATAGAATTTTTCTACTCTTGTTTTAAATAATTTAGCAGGAATAAAGTGTCCTAATTCGTGTAATACGATCAGAATAGATAAACTTAATAATAACTGTATTGCTTTTATAAAAAATGGACTCATAAGTCGTTGTTCAAAATTAAATCACGCAAAAGTAACCTTTTAGAAGAGTATATGAAAAAAAACTACCATACAGTTCGGTAGATTTAGGATTTTTTTAATGAAAATGACCTTTTTATAAGTGATAATCCTTGTAATTTTGCAGGAATAATAAGTCACTATGCTTCAGTTTTTTTCTAAATATAAATTTTTTGCAATTGTACTTTTTGTATTATCTGCAATTATTATTTCCATAATATATTCAATTCTTAAACCCAATCGAGTTTTACCAGTGTATGAACCTGATATGGTGAATACAGAATTGGTAGATAGTACAGTGCAGTATATTCGCAAATATCATAAAATTCCGGATTTTAAACTAACCAATCAAAATGGAGAAGAAGTAACCCAGAAAAATTATGAGGATAAGATTTATGTGGCAGACTTTTTCTTTACTACTTGCCAAACAATTTGTCCTATTATGACAGGGCATATGAAGGAGGTACAGGAACGCTTAAGAGATGATGGCGATGTGCTTTTACTCTCGCATTCTGTAACTCCAACAATAGATAGTGTTGCGAGGTTAAAAAAATATGCTATCGAAAAAGGAGTGGATGATGTTAAATGGAATTTGGTTACCGGGGATAAAAAACAGATCTATGATTTGGCACGTAAATCCTATTTGGCAGCAAAATCTGATGGAGATGGAGGGCCATATGATATGGTACATACAGAGAACTTTATTTTAGTAGATAAAAAGAAACGTATTCGGGGATTTTATGATGGGACCAATCCAGAAGATATTGATCGGTTGATAGAAGATATTGCTATTTTAAAGAATGAAGGTAAATAACCAAGAATTTCCCAGAGATATGGTTTTTATTACCTTTATTTTGAAACTTTGGCTTTTTCAATACGATTTTTTACACTATTTTTGCTTAGTTTAAAATTAATCTAAATAAACTTTGAAGACTACAATTGCTACACTTAAGAGAGGTCAGCGTGCTTTGATTAAGGAGATTACTTCAGATATTATTCCTCTAAAATTATTAGAAATGGGATGTTTACCAGGAAATGAGGTCGAATTACTTCAGACGGCTCCTTTTAAATGTCCAATGTATCTTAATATAAATGGTAGCCATCTTGCCATCCGTAAAGAAATTGCAGCCCAAATTGAAGTTCAAATTATTTAAATAGCAATTCTTTTTATGGCTAAGCAAATTAAAGTTTCACTTATAGGAAACCCAAATACCGGAAAAACATCAGTTTTTAATTTGCTTACTGGCCTTAATCAACAGGTTGGTAATTATCCTGGTATTACTGTCGAGAAAAAAGAAGGAGTGTGTAAATTATCTCGTGGAGTTAAGGCTCACATTATGGATTTACCAGGTACTTATAGCCTTAATGCTTCTTCATTAGATGAAAATGTAGTGATCGAATTGCTACTTAATAAAAAAGGCAAAGATTATCCCGATGTAGCTGTCGTAGTAAGCGATGTAGAAAACCTTAAACGAAATTTACTTCTTTTTACACAAATTAAAGATCTGGATATTCCTACTATTTTGGTCATTAACATGGCAGATCGTATGCGTAGAAAGGGAATTTCATTAGATATTCCACTATTAGAAAAAGAGCTAAATACCAAAATAGCTTTGGTAAGTGCTCGTAAAGGAGAAGGGATCGATGAGCTTAAAAAATTAATAGAATCATATACATCATTATCAAAAACACCTTGTTTTGATGCATTGTCTTTTGCACCAGATTATTTTGGTAGATTACAAAAAGCATTTCCTGATCAATCTTTATATAAACTTTGGTTGATTATAACTCAAGATGTTAATTTCAGGAAAGTTGATAAGCAAGAAATAGTTGTTTCACCTGATTTTAAGATAAAATCTGAAAGTGAATTAAAAAGATTACAGCAAAAAGAGACCATTAAGCGGTATCAATTTATTAATAATGTGCTTAAAAAAGGTCTTACCATAGATGAAAAAGCTGCTACAGGAATGCGGGCAAAGATGGATAGGATACTTACCCATAAGTTTTGGGGATATGTTATTTTCTTAGCAATACTCTTATTGATATTTCAGGCCATTTATGATTGGTCATCTTACCCAATGGACTTAATAGATGAAGCTTTTGCCTGGTTAAGTGAAGTAACAAAAGCCTCTCTGCCATCTGGACCTTTTGTCGATTTGATTACAGAGGGTATTATTCCTGGGTTAGGAGGGATTGTTATTTTTATTCCTCAAATCGCATTTTTATTTCTCTTTATTTCCATATTAGAAGAAAGTGGTTATATGAGTCGCGTAGTTTTTCTTATGGATAGAGTGATGCGCAAGTTTGGATTAAGTGGTAAAAGTGTAGTTCCTTTAGTTTCTGGTACTGCCTGTGCTATTCCGGCAGTAATGGCTACAAGAAATATCGAAAACTGGAAAGAAAGATTAATCACGATTCTTGTCGTGCCTTTTACCACATGTGCTGCAAGATTACCGGTATATCTTATTATTATCTCATTGGTTATTCCAGATGAAAAAATAGGCTGGATATTTGGTTACCAAAGTCTTACTTTAATGTTGTTGTATTTTCTCGGCTTTGGTACTGCGGTAGGATCGGCGTGGTTACTTAACAAGATATTAAAAATCAAAAGCAAATCTTATTTTGTAATCGAAATGCCGGGATATAAAGTCCCACTATTTAAAAATGTAGCAATAAATGTAATCGAAAAAACAAAAGCTTTTGTTTTTGGAGCTGGAAAAATCATTTTGGCAATCTCTATCATCTTATGGGTTTTAGCGAGTTTTGGACCTAATGAAAATTTTAGTAATGCCGAAGAAATTATAACAGAACTTCATCCTAACCTTTTGCAAGAAGAATTAGATAACAAAATAGCATCTTATAAACTAGAATATTCCTTTATCGGATATGCAGGTAAAGCAATAGAACCTGTGGTGGCTCCTTTGGGTTATGACTGGAAAATAGGAATAGGAATTATTAGTTCTTTTGCTGCTAGAGAAGTTTTTGTAGGAACGTTAGCAACGATATACAGTGTGGGGAGCGATGAAGAAGAAACAATAAAAAATAGAATGGCAGCAGAGGTTAATCAGGTAACAGGAGGACCATTGTTTAATTTAGCTAGTGGTATCTCATTATTATTATTTTATGCCTTTGCCATGCAATGTATGAGTACTTTGGCTATAGTGAAACGAGAAACTAATAGCTGGAAATGGCCAATGATTCAGCTTGTTTTTATGAGTATCTTTGCTTACGGTGTAGCTTTAATTGTATATCAAATTTTAAAATAAAAACATTAGTTTTAGTATCTTTATACGACTATATATACTATGAGTATTCTTATCCAAAATATAATCGTGCTTTTGATTTTTGCTGGAGCAATAGGATTTTTGATTAAAAAATTCTTTTGGAAATCCTCAATATCTTCTACAAAGAAAAAATCATCTAAATCTTGTGGTAGTACAGGTTGTGGTTGTCATTAGGAATTTGATTTTTTAAACCACTTTAAAGGGCCACTACTAATAAGATATACCCCACAAAAAATCAAAATACAACATAATAATTTTGGTATTGTGATATCGCCTTTATATTGACTATTTATAACAAAATATGAAATAACACCCACAAGAATCATAGCAACTGCGGGTTGTACATAAATATAGCTACTAGAAACGGTAGGTTTTACAAATTGTAAAGCAAACATATTAAGCAAGTATGCCAAAAAAGTTGGACCCACTACAACATAAAATAAAGAAACCCAATTTGAAGTAACAAAAGTGCTAAAATCGGTATGAATCAGTTTTTCTATACAAAACGGAAACATAAATATAAATCCAAATAAAAACGTCCAAACAATTACAGTAATAGGTTTATATTTAGACATTAGTGGTTTTACAATTACCAAATAGAATGCAAACGCCAAAGCATTAATACATACAAAAATATTTCCTAGCAAGGAGCCAGTTCCTAGACCAGAATTTCCTAAATAAATTAATAAAACGGCACCAGTACCTCCTATTGATATCCCAAGAATACGCTGTAATGTTAAAGGCTCTTTAAGCAAGAAATAACTAATAATTACTGTAAAAATAGGCATTGCGGTAATAATAATTGCAGCGTCAACGGGAGAAGTAAGACTTAATCCATTCATAGAGAAGAACTGATTGGTAGCGACTCCCAAAAAGCCACATAATGCTAAGCGAGGAATATCTTTTCTTTCTACTTGTTCTTTAATAAAGAGTTTAAGGATTAAGAATAATGAGCCCGCACCACTGATTCGAAGAAATACCAATGCAGAAGCTTCAATTTTATCAGGCATCAATCCTTTTGCGACAAGATAATTTGCTCCATATATAATATTAACGCTCAATAGAGCCAAATGAGCTTTTATCTTGTTAGAAATCATTTGGCAAAGAAAAGGAAAGTTAATCAAACTCTATTTTAAAAAGTTTAAAAAACTGTTATCAAAGGAGTATTTCTATACATTTAATGTCTTCTCTACTGTTTAAGTATTTGGCACCAGTTCGCACTGCAGCAGCTTTACCAGAATTCTTTTTAACATCAATAACACTGGTTTGAAGAGGGTTATTGGATTGAATATCTTTTAATATATCTATAGTATTATCATCACTTCCATCATTTATAAAGCATAAATGTATATTGCTCTTTTTTTGTATGAAATTAAGAAAAGCAGTTACATCTAATCTCTTTTCTTCATTGTGGCAGGGAATAATAATTCCAGTTTTCATAATAGGTGTTTTTTAGGTTTATATCCTAAAAGTAATCATGATTTATATTGTAGAAGACACTATGCCGATGAGAAGGAAATTACTATAGATCAATGGTTTTTATCTATCGATATGTAGTTATTCTATGAGAATCACAAATAAAATGGTCATTTCATGATTAAAGATGATTGATAAGAAAGATGTATAAGAAATAAACCTAAATACTTAATGATATAGTCATATTGCTGAATTTTCATTTTATATTTGACTATCAAATATATGCAAAAGTACGATTACATAATTTCTGGTTTAGGAGCTTCGGGTTTGATGCTGGCTTATCATATGGTTTTAGACCCTTTTTTTGATGAAAAGCAAATTTTGCTAATTGATAAGGAACTAAAGAATCAGAATGATCGCACCTGGTGTTTTTGGGAAAAAGGTATAGGTGTTTGGGATGAAATCGTAAGTAAAAAATGGGATACTATCTATTTTGGAAGCACTCATTTTTCAAAACAAATAAATATCTTGCCTTATCAGTATAAGCTTGTGAGAAGTAAAGATTTTTATGATTTCATTTTTAGAATTTTAAAAGAAAAATCTAACATCACCATCTCGAAGGAGGAAATCATTTCTTTAACTGATGAAGGAAACATAGTTAGAGTTGAAACCAACACTCGAATACATCTTGCGGATAAAGTTTTTAATAGTGTCGTGTTATCCAAAGAGTACAAAAATCAAAGTCGATACCCTGTTTTGAATCAACATTTTGTAGGATGGTTTGTAAAAACACAAAGCCCTCTATTTGATATTAAAATAACTACTTTTATGGATTTTACAGTAGCTCAGAAAAACAATACCCGATTCATGTATGTGCTACCTATTTCTGAAACCGAAGCATTGTTTGAATACACCTTATTTTCTGAAGATCTTTTGGAAGAGAAAGAATATGAAAATGAAATTGCGAGATACGTAAGAGAGAAAGGAATCGATGAGTATGAGGTTATCGAAAAAGAAAAAGGATGTATCCCAATGACTTGCTATGAATTTAGAAAGCATAATTCTAAAAATATATTGCATATTGGTACAGCTGGAGGCTGGACAAAACCCAGTACAGGATATACATTTAATATATCTCTTAAAAAAATAAATACCCTTACCTCTTACCTTAAAAGTAATACAGATCTTTCAAAATTTAGCAAAAGAACGAAGTTCTGGTACTACGATTTACTATTTCTGGATGTTTTGTATACAGAAAACAGAATAGGTTCGAATTTGTTTTCCAGATTATTTCAAAAAAATAAGAGCACAAAGATTCTAAAATTTTTAGACGAAGAAACTACACTATTAGAAGACATTAAAATTACTACAAGCCTTCCTGCTGGAAATTTTTTAAAAGCGCTGTACAGGCGATTTTTTAAACTAAATTAATATCATTTGTTTTTTTTAAAACGAGTACATAGATAAAATTATAATTTCGGTTTATAAACCCCTGAAAACAGTGAAGTATATTTTTACTGTAAAAACTATTTTTGGAAGGTTAATTATAAGTGTTGATATGGTAAATGAATTACCATAATTTATATGATACTTTATGCAAATAAATATGAGTATGTATTATTGTTTATGTAACCCGGGAGCGATGACCACTTATGTCGAATCCATAAATCGAACGCAGGATAGTTTGACTAGAGGTCGTAAAATTGATGAAGATTATGAAGATTTGCCGTATGTGTATACATATGATGAACCAGATCATCACCCTCTCCTTAATATTATGGGAAATGATACTATAGAAAAAAATGGCCTGAGCGGTTTAATTAGAAAAACTGGAGAGGACCATCTTTGGGAATTTTTTGAAACGCAGTGTATCATGAGCAAGAAAATGTATACTGTTCTTCAGGATTGTGGTGTAGATAATATTCAGGTATTACCATTTCAATTTATCAATAAAAACACAAATGAAGTACGAGAAGACTATATTGTTTTTAATATTCTAGGATTAGTTTCTTGTACAAGAAAAAGTGAATCAGATACATTACCATTAGGAGAAGATTTTTATGAATTTGCGGGCTCATTAATTGATCCCAAAAAGACAAATGGAGCCTTGATTTTTCGCAAAGAGATCTCGCGAGGAGTAGGAGGAGGGATTTTTATTCATGAAAAAGTAGCTAATGTATTAAAAGAGCATAACATAAAAGGGGTTAATCTAATCCCAACAAGAAAATGGCAAAGAGAATCTTAAACAAAAAGAATTATCTATCTAAAATCTAAGAGGGTTTATGTGCTAGATAATAATCAATGATATTTCCAGTAAAGATAAAGCATGGCATATTATAGAATTATTTCGCCTGATGAAGGTAAGAATATTATGATGAAACGTGATTCACATCGAGAAATATATCATACCAGTGGTGTTTCTATTGATGAAAAGAAAATAGAACTCCCTTTTAAAATTAAAATGTTTGCAGGAGAAGAATCGGGTTATGATCAATATGATCCTGATTTTGAAGGAGAATATATACAACCTTCTATAGAAGAAAGGCTAGTAGATTATTATAGTGAATCTTCCTTAATGACCCCAGCATTAGTTAATGCGTTGAGAGATGCAGGAGTTGATAATTTACAAATCTTTCCTGTAGAAATAGAAGATGCATTTACAGGAGAAGTGCTAAACTTTAAATATGCTCTTGTAAATATAATAGGACTTGTTTCTTGCGTCGATCTAGAATCATCAGAACATTTACCTTTTGGTAATGGATATTACTTTCATAAAATAAAAATTGATGAAGAAAAAGTAAAAGGATTGTCTATGTTCAGACTTGCCGAATCACATCTTGAAATCATAGTTAATGAGAAAGTGGCTAAAGTAATTAATAGTGGAAAATTTACCGGTATTACAGCAGAACCCTGTAATTAGATAACTATTTGTAATCGGTAAAATAATACGCAATCATTAAAAAATAATTCAGCAATCATGACAACACTCAATATAACAAAACATATAGCTACAGAGCTCAAAACAATAATTGATAACGCTATTGAACAAGAGCAGATTAATGCTAAGGAAATTAGAATGATCATTATTCATCCTAACTCATCTTTTGATGCGTTAGAAATTTATCATTCAAAAGAGTGGGAAACCTTTTTCTCATTAACGACCAATGATAGTCCTATTGGGTCAATTGATATCAGCATGTGGTTGGATTTGGCAGATGAGGGACTTGGTAAGAATCTAGACAAATATAGCGCACCGGCAAGTAAGTATATCCAAAAATACAGTGATGTAAAACAGAAACTTACGTTTGATCACATTTCAGATCCTGCGTATAAAAGTTATTTGATTTGCTTACGACAAGCACTATTCTCTCAAACAATTAAAGCTGCCAGGACTGTAGCTACTCAATACTTTGCAGATAAGTTTAAACATGTAGTAGGAATTGTACTCAACAATATGATGCATGATTATGAAGAGTATAATTATGTTGCTGCTTTTACACATGCAAACGGCGCAGGGCCTTTTCATAATGTCAAGTTAAGCCTTCCAGATATAAAGTTAACCTATCCATATTTAAAATTCAATGAAAATGGATGTACACTTTTTTATCCCAAGGGGAATAAACTAGATGATAGTTTGAAAAAAGAGAGCAATGTGTACACCATTGACATGAAGCATGTTAAATACATTTATTCGACACCTAAGGATAATCCAGATGAAATTGTCTTTCGAATGGATGATGAGTTTGAAGATTGGGAATTGAGTGCAGGGCATACCAAGGAAGATCGGGGAGATTTATCATACGAGTTATTGTTTAGTGAATTTAAAAAAATTATTGAGCGATTTCCCGAGAAAATATTAGATAAGGATTTTGTTCCTAATCCACTCGAAAAAAAATCTGAAGTTAAAAACTGGATTAAAGTATTTATTGAAAATAATCAGAAGCTGTCTTCTAAGCAAAAACGACACTTATTTACTTATGGCACAGAGGCTGTAGAAGTTTTACTAAAACAGCTCCCTCCCGATCATAACGAGTACAGCAAACTCAAATTAGGATTAGCATCAACCTATTTCGAAAAAGGGGATTTCAAGAAAGTGATTACGATTTTGTCAGAGATCAAAAACCTCTCAAAATACGATATGCACTATATTCTCGAATCTTGCTATTTCCTTAATGATAAAAAAGAATTTGATCTTTACTATAATACTATCGAAGATGATTCGGGTCGAAAAGAAGTAGAATTGTCCAGTTGGTTGTATGATATTAAAACACATGTAGGAAATCCAGATAAATTGGAGGTTATCGAAAAAGATTGTTTGAATCTGTTCGAAGAAAGGAAAAATAGAACCTCTAAATACAATCCGGCATTTGCTTTAACAAAACTGTATTTACAAAAAGGAAATAAAGATAAAGCGATTCATTTTTTCAGAGAAATCGATCTGGACTATGGTAATTTATTAACGCTTGTAAATTTTGAATTCAAAGGCAGTACCAGTATCAAAAATGAAATAACTCGCTGGTATAAAAAGAAGGAGGAAAAAAAGCAATTTATAGCTGAATTGAAAGCCAAAGAATTTCGCAGTCCGGATAGTAAAATTCGTACCGCTCAACTAAATGAATTTGATGAACACTACATTAAAACAAATGAAATAAGCATTGATGAAATCTACTGGATTGAGCCTTTATCCGAATCTGTTTTTATCGTGTATGCCGATCAGGAAATCTTTATCGCAGAGTTAACCAAAGCCTATGAGTGGAATAAATTAGATTCGTACACCTTTGGTGCGACTGCAGAGATTAAGGATGTATTTGTAGAAAACAATACACTTTATGTTCCTATCGAAGAAGAAGGTATTTTATGTTTTGATATTAGTGATCATAAATTTGAATTGACCCAAACTATTAAAAACCAAAATAGTAATCCTGGCTATTCTTGCGCGGCTGTTGATCAAGGTATGCTTTATGCCGTAAATCAGCAACATCTCGAAATTTATGACCTGAAACAAACACCAGCTAAGTTACTGTTGTCAGAATATTATGTTGGCAGTCAGGGTGGCGCAACGGCAAAGGATGGTTTGTTGTTTTTAGACTGGGGTTCACTTCTGATATTAGATGTTAGTGAACCGAGCCAACCAAAAATCGCTTCCGAAATAGTGAGTTTTAAGACAGGCGAAAACCATCACTTCAAGATAATTGATCAACATTTGGTAGGTGGAGATGTTATCGATATCAAAGACCCAAAAAACCCGGTTTTTGTTCATGTAAATCAAGATGATTCTTCTAGTAAAGATGCGATCGCTCCAGTTTACGATTTTACAGGCAAGATTCCGGATAATGTAATTGTTGGGGATGGAAATGTTCTACTAAAACAGCTAGTGAATGTTGATGGTAAATTAGTTTCAGCAAAATGGATGGATTGCTTATCAGAAACAAAAGAATATTCAGAAATGGTTTATTCTAATATATGCAATGTATTTATAGACAATACATTAATGTCATTTAGCCAAGATGAGATCTATATATTTGAAAAACAAAAGAAAATAGTAGAGAAAAAAGAAACCTATTCTATTCAAGACGAATTGGCAGAAATGATGCTTAATACTGTAGCGCATTACTGTGAGAAAAAAGCAGAAATGAATATTGGAAAATTAATTGTAGGCTGGAATCCACATTTCTATGCTGTCCAATTTGAAATTCATCCTTGTAGCAGTTTTGCAGTAAACGAAAATCCTTATGGGGTTGATACGGTTACAACTACCTCATTTTCTGTGTCCGGTTTTTTGTCTGAGACTCAAAACATTACCTATGATCCAAAAGTACATGATATCACTTACGATCTGCAAGCCATCATCAATTCTATCGTAGAAAAAGAGAATTTTAAAAAGAAAGCCGCCA
Source organism: Aquimarina sp. EL_43 (assembly GCF_943422735.1). Taxonomy (NCBI): domain Bacteria; kingdom Pseudomonadati; phylum Bacteroidota; class Flavobacteriia; order Flavobacteriales; family Flavobacteriaceae; genus Aquimarina; species Aquimarina sp. EL_43. Next base: position 2,074,257 of record NZ_CALSBR010000001.1, read on the forward strand.
AAACAGTGATGATTTCTATTGACAATTCGACTTCGTTTTTATCATTCCCTAATAATCCCTGGAAACCGGTTAGATCAATTATCAAAGACAAGCAAAAGAAAAAGGAATCAAAGAAAAATCAAGAGACAGACACAAATGTTGCCGAGATTCTTTCGGTTTATAATATTGACTTATTTAGGAAGCTAGCGGGGAAAATTGCTGAACCAGCCATTCTGGAACAGTTTATTGAAATTTTTAATGATGATATTACACAAGGGAAAGATGTAGAAAAAAGAAAGCAAATTAAAGATTATGCTCTTTGGATATTTAGTGCAAAGGCAGACAAAGGTTTAGTGAAAAAAGTTCTTTTGAATGGTGTTAAATACGGCAAGCCGATTCCTGAAGATTTAGAAGGTTCTGTTATTATAAATGATCCCGAATATTTAAGCATTTTTGCTGATAATGATTATGAGATTTTTGAAGATTTTGAGAATGATAAAGAAGTAAGATCTGTACTTGAAACTGCCTTGTTAAATGATATCGAAGATAAATTAGCAACAAAAATTGCGATTCGATTAAAAAAATATGATCATCCAAGCATACATGCATATATTGATTATTTGTTAACAACCGAATTAAATTTTAATCATTACATGTATCTTGGAGGAACCAACAGTAATGGTATAAATTTATCTGCATTGCCTCCTTCTTGCTTTCTGCCTTTCAAAGAAAAGCTTATTAAAGCCTATACCACTTATAATGAAAGTGATGAGGTAGAATATCAATTAAGAGAAAGTATTATTAGTATTGTCACCATATTAGCAAAACTAGGACAGGATGAGTTTTCTGAAAAAATTTGTAATGAAGCAGAACGCTATAAGTACACTTATGAACAAAACGGAGATTTCAAAAAAGAGGATAAAAAGGACTCTCACTTGTTGAGAGAGGAGTTTTTAGCCACACTTCTTCGTAGGTTGACTGTACAGAAAATATTGAAAAATCTGGATGATGAAAAAGGAACCGTATGGCCAGAAAATGAAAAACCAGAATTATATAAAAATTCTTGGTATCATTTTTTTGCAATACTATTCCAGGAAGATAAAAACCTGTTTGTTGATAAATTGACCTCACGTTTACGTGAGACGGTTATACAACCCGAAAAATCGTATGATGCCGATCGAAAAATGGCTATTTATCTCATCCATTATTCTATGTTTCAACTTATGGAAGATCATCCCGAAATCGCTTCTGCTATTTTACCGTTGATTGATGTAATTGAAAAACATGCAGATCTTTTTGATGATAAGGATATTTCCTTTTTGAAGAGAAATGGTAAACAAGCAATATTACAAGAAGCTTGGAATGCACTTCAGAATAAGGATTTTGAAGCTGCAAAAACCAAAGGAGATCTTGTATTGTCTATTGATCCCAATTATGGTCAGGCACATTATTTCAAAGCTCGATTATTGTGGTTAACAGAAGGAATCGATATCTATTTAGAACAGCGCATAGATTTTGAAGAAAAAGCAGTACATGATAAAGTAGCAATTGCAAGTTTATACAATTTAAGTGGCTGTGCACTCGATGAAAAAAATAAACTTGAAGAATCTCTGGCATATTTTAAAAAAGCAGCACTTGCTAATCCTTCTGATGCCATGTACTATGCAAATATTGGCGAAGTGTATTATAAAATGAAGCAGCCAGAAGAAGCATTAAACTATGTACAAAAAGCTAAAGAAAAAGGTAATTCGGCAACAATATTAGATGAAATAATAAAAAATAAAGGAGTTATACCAGCGAACTAATAAGATCCGAAGAAAAACATACTATAGGCGATACGTTTATGTAACAGATTCAAAAAAGTATCCCGATCTAGTAACTATTAACAATAAAAATAACAATAAATGTCAAAACCTTTAAGTGAAGTGTTTAACAACTCTACATTATTTTCAGAAGAAGAAAAGATCTACTATTTGAAGCAGAGGTCATTAATTCAGGAACTTTATGAGAGTGTTGATATAGAAGAAATTAAAATTGAATTTGAGTCTTATATTTTCGATAATCTAAATAATATTATGCAATTATTTTGCAATGAGGAAAGTACTCACAATACATTTAGCACCTTTTTAGATACGCTTAATCTTAATTCAGAATTCAAAGAAGTAACTATTAATGTGTTTGATTTTAGAATAAGCGAACCTCATGGAATGATTACATTATTTGCTCATCAAAATGAAAATGGAGAACCCTCGAATTATGATCCAGCTAAAGAGGTAATGACAATAGATGAGTTTGAGGAAATATTTAATTTTACAGGAGAGGGAGGCATGCGTTTTGAAGATGAAGGCATAATTGAAAACTATGACTATGATTCAAAATATCATCAATTACTCGAAACAACGTACTATTTCATATCTCGTCTTACAGAAGATTTTATGAAAAGAGCTGTACAGAAATATTTTACGAAAGAAAATTTAGCAGAACTAAATATTAATTATCCTGTTTCATTCTATTACAATGAAGATTATGACGGAAATGAGGCTACAGGAGGTACTTTATTATTAGCATTAGAAGCTTAAATTAGATTTGCTTTACAACTTAGATAGAAATAAAACAACATGCTTAAAAATTAACTAGACAATCCCTCGCTCTTTTTTAATCTGATCATATGCTTTTTGTACCTCTCTAAATTTGGTTTCGGCACCTTTGATATGAATCTCATCCATATGCTGTACTTTATCGGGATGATATTTTTTTGCCATAGTTCTAAATGCTTTTTTTACTTCGGCATCGGTAGCAGTTTTATCAATTTCCAGAATTTTATAAGCATGATCCCCAGTTTTGAAAAACATAGCTTTAATACTCTCGAAATCTTTAAAATTTATTCGTAAAAACCCCGCTATTTTCTGAATCTCTTCAGCTTCAGAGATACTTACTCTTCCATCAGCATTTGCAATTCCAAATAAAAAGTGTAGAATCTGTAATCTAGATGGGTATCGGGTATGTTGATTGATATACAAACAAACACGTTGTGCAGAAACATGTCTGTTTTTGATAATTTCATTAAATGTTCTAAAAGTAGCATTAGCTCGCTCTTTGCCGTAAGCACTTACAAAATAACGTCTTACATAATCAAGTTCTGTTTGGTTTACTCTTCCGTCTGCTTTAATAACAATAGAAGACAACGAGAGTAAATTAAGCTCAAAATCGGCTGGAGTTACTTTTGGTTCTTGAGAAAATACTGTTTTAAATCCACCACTGGTTTTGATTTTTGTCGCATCGAGTAGACTACCTAATATAAAACCTAGAACTGCTCCTGGTAATCTGAAAAATATATAGCCTAATATAGCAGCAAACCATTTAATCATTCAAAACATTTTTTTGGGTTGTAAAGATAAACTAATTATTAAAAGATAATTTTTTAGTTCTCTATTATATTAGTAAGTGATATTCTTTATTTGTTACGAAATAGATTATGATATTAAATCTTATTGATTAATTCTCTATATGGGTTAAAAGGAGCTTCAGGTTTTTAAATAATATATAAACAGATAAAATTATAACATCAACAATTGGGTTTTATTCATAAATCATAATCGAATTTTCAGACTACTTGTCAGTTGTTCTTATGTGGTACATAATTTGTAACTTTGCATAAAATTGAAACACGAAAATAAAAGATAAAAATATGTATCCAGCAGATTTAGTAAAACCAATGAGAGAAGATCTTACAAGTATTGGTTTTGAAGAATTACATACAGAAGAGGCAGTAGAAACGGCAATAGCTAAAGAAGGAACTACTTTGGTAGTTGTAAATTCGGTGTGCGGTTGTGCTGCTGCAAATGCTCGTCCGGGAGCAAGAGCGTCATTAGAGAATGATAAAAAGCCAGATAATTTGGTTACCGTTTTTGCAGGAGTAGATAGAGAAGCGACTGATAAAGCACGTAGTTACATGATCCCGTTTCCTCCATCATCACCTTCTATGGCATTGTTTAGAAATGGAGAATTAGTTCATATGCTAGAGCGTCATCATATCGAAGGACGCCCTGCAGAAATGATAGCAGAAAACCTTAAAGATGCTTATAACGAACATTGCTAAAAAAGTAAAGCGTATACGTTAAAAATAAATTTAAACCGTTTGCCATTGCAGGCGGTTTTTATTTTGACAAATCTATTGATTTGCTCACATAATATAAGACCTTTTAATACCTTTACACAAATTAAATTTTATTAATTATACAGATAAAATGGGGGCAATAAAAAAGATATTAAGTTATCCGCTTTCTATAGTTTTCTATTTGTTTTTTGGTTTGACCCTGGTGATTTTTCATGGGCTACAATGGCTAGGCATAAAATTAGGGGGATCCAAAGGACATAGAGGAGTTGTAAATATTATGAATCTATGTTTATTACGATGTTTACACATTTTGGGAGTAACATTTAGTTTTAAAAACCAATATGCGTTACCTCAGAATCAACCTTTAATTGTGGTGTCGAATCACCAAAGCATGTTTGATATACCTTTGATATCTTGGTATTTACGAAAACATAAGCCAAAATTTATTTCTAAGATTGAGCTAGGTAAGGGCATACCAAGTATATCTTTTAATTTACGTCATGGAGGTAATGTTTTAATTGATAGGAAAAACCCAAAACAATCAATTCCGGCATTATCAAAATTTGGAAAATTTGTGGCAAAAAATAATTTTTCGGCGGTTATTTTCCCCGAAGGAACACGTAGTAGAGATGGAAAACCTAAATCGTTTGCTCCAACAGGGCTAAAAATCTTATTTAAGAATGCTCCAGAAGCTTTGATAGTGCCAGTAACTATAAATAATAGCTGGAAGCTGGTTAGATTTGGTAATTTCCCTATGGGAATAGGAATCCATATGACATTAGAAGTACAAGAACCAATAACAATTAACAAAGAACCCGAAATATTATTAGATAAAATAGAAGAAAGGGTTACTTTAGCAATCAGAACGTAACATCAACCATAATGGCTTTAGATAATATTAGATTAGAGGTAATGCAGCTACTAGAAAAGAAAGTAGATGGTTTTATAGATAAATTCTTGATTCCAGTAGATAAGATATGGCAACCAACTGATTTTTTACCAGATTCACAAAATGAAGATACTTTTTTTGAAGAAGTAAAAGAATTAAGAGAATTGGCTAAAGAACTCCCTTATGATTTCTGGGTAGTATTGGTTGGAGATACTATTACCGAAGAAGCTTTACCTACTTACGAATCCTGGTTAATGGATGTAGAGGGAATCAATCAACATGAAAATGGGAAAGATAATGGTTGGGCCAAGTGGGTACGTTATTGGACAGGTGAAGAAAATAGACATGGAGATGTATTGAATAAATATCTCTATTTGTCGGGTCGAGTGAATATGATTGAAGTAGAAAGAACTACGCAACACTTAATTAACGATGGTTTTGATATAGGTACAGATAGAGATCCTTATAAAAACTTTGTATATACTAGTTTTCAAGAATTGGCAACCTATATTTCTCATAACAGAGTTGCAAAATTAGCTAGACAATACTCTAATAAATCATTGTCTAAGATGTGTAAAATTATTGCAGGAGATGAGATGCGTCATCATAATGCATATAGTGAGTTTGTAAGAAGCATTTTTGAGGTAGATCCAAGTCAGATGATGATTGCATTTAGTGATATGATGAAGAAAAAGATTGTTATGCCTGCACATTTACTTAGAGAATCTGGGCAATCTATAGGAACTGCTTTCGAAGATTTTTCGTGGTCTGCACAACGTATCGGAGTATATACCTCACAAGATTATATCGATATCATGCAACGTCTTATCGATCGATGGGAAATTGACAAAATAATTGATCTTACCGATGAAGCAGAAAGAGCACGTGACTTTTTAATGAAATTGCCTGCCAGAATGCAGCGTATTAGTGAGCGATTGGTTATCCCAGAAGAAATTTTTGAATTTAAGTGGGTACAACCAGCAATGGCAAAATAAATAGTATTGGGTATGATTGAAGATCAGATTATATCTAAAACTATTGATTTTGTAAAGGATACGCTTAATGGAGCAGAGGGAGGACATGACTGGTTTCATATCCAAAGGGTTTTTAAGAACGCTCAATTAATTTCTAAAGAAGAAGAGGTTGATTTTTTTGTAGTCTCTCTGGGTGCATTACTTCATGATATTGCAGATTCAAAATTTTATGATGGTGATGAAACTATAGGTCCAAAAATAGCTGCAGACTTTTTAGAAAACCTGCAGGTAGAACCAACAGTTATCAATCATGTCGTTAAGATCATCAAAAATATTTCTTTCAAAGGAGGAAATATGGATCAAAAATTTAGATCTCCCGAACTAGATGTTATACAAGATGCAGACCGTTTAGACGCCATTGGAGCTATAGGAATAGCAAGATGTTTTAACTATGGAGGGTTTAAAAACAGAACTCTGTATGATCCAGAAATTGCTCCAAACCTAAAGATGAGTAAAGAAGAATATAAATCTTCAACATCGCCTACTATTAATCATTTCTACGAAAAATTATTACTGCTTAAAGATAGAATGAACACTAAAACCGGAAGAAAATTGGCAGTAGAACGACATCAATTTATGGAACAGTTTCTAGAACAGTTCTATCAAGAATGGGAAGGGAAATCTTGATTAGAAAAGTCGTAACTGCTCATCTTTATAAAATTGATGTAGATCGCAATTTAAATGTATCCTTTGCTCTTGAGAGAAGTATTTTTGTCTCGCTATAGTAAATAACTGGTGGATTTGATCTGCCATATTACCCGAGCCTCTCATTCTTCTTCCAAAAGCACTATCATTTAGATTGCCTTCATGACACTGCATGATTTGATGTAGGATTTTATCTTTACGATCTGGTAAGGTGTTTTCTAACCATTTAATGAATATTTTTCCGATTGCTCCATTTAATCTTACGATTGTATACCCAATACTTTTTGCACCATGCTTTGAAATTTCTTTGGCTAATGGCAATATTTCGTGACTATTAACTGAAGGAATTATTGGTGCCATCATCACATTCGTAGGAATCCCAGATGCATTTAGTTTTTCTAGAGTTTCTAATCGTTTTTTTATACTTGTGGTTCTTGGTTCAAGGATTCTTCGTGTATCTTCTTTTAATGTAGTGATAGAGAGGTATACCGCTACCAGACTATGTTTAGATAATTCAGAGAGAAGATCCAAATCTCTAAGGATTAAAGCATTCTTAGTGATGATACCAACAGGGTGCCTGTATTTTAGAAAAATTTCAAGAAGTTTACGGGTGATTTCAAGTTTTTTTTCAATAGGTTGATAGCAATCTGTATTTCCAGAAAGTGAAATAGGATATGCTTTCCATTTTTTATTTCGCAACTTCTTCTCTAATAATTCAGGAGCATTCTTTTTAACCAAAATTTTACTTTCAAAATCTAATCCAGCACCATAACCCCAATATTCATGAGAATTTCTAGCATAACAATATACACAACCATGCTCACAACCTTGATATGGATTGAGAGAATATAGCATGCCAACATCAGGGCTGGTAACTTTGTTCACAATCGTTTTTGGAAACGTTTCTATATAAGTAGTTTGATATTTATTGATCGATTCTCCCTGGTCAAGACAATAATTAAGAAAATCATCTCTTGTTTCATGATGCAGTTCAAAAAATCTATTATGAACTTTTTCTTGAGCCCCTCTACCTTTTATGTGCTTTTTTATCTTCATTACAATGGATGATTTGAGGTATAAAGGTAAAATTTATTTATGGAATAATTCCTTTTTTATATGGAATTATTCCATATAAAAAATAAACTAATAAAGCTAAATATTTGGATAATGATTATCATTCGAATGATATATTCAGGTATTTGCTCCTGTTGTTTAGGGGGATTTACCCCTTGATGCTGACCCTCTTAAATAGTAATTTCAATCTGTGATAAATAATAGTGTTTTATGAAACCTAAAAAAGGAATTGTAGAATACGTAATGACCTCAAGAAATAGTAAATAACTATAAGCTTTTAAAACCATAATCACCTATTAAAAAATAACAGTACAGAGTAAAGAATATCAATAATTTGTAGAGATTGAACTTCACTTTATTGAATGTTTTTTTAAAAAATATTACCCCATTTAATTTTCACATTTTATCTTATTTATTATGATCGGTAAAGCTATGTCTTTTATTGAAGACAGGACTAATCAATATTTCCAAGGAATTCTTGGTCCATCCACAGAAAAATATGCTGCACTTGGTAATATCGCCAAGATTGTAGAAGGAGGGGACACTACTGATGAAGAAGGAGGTTCTGGTATTGTCATTACACTGGTTAATATAGAAGAGGATAGGATATCAAAAAACCCTGATGGTATATATAGACAGGGTGATAAAGTAATTAGAAGTAATCCCGAGATATTAGTTAATCTATATGTGTTGTTTTCGGCTAATTTAACCTATACAACGGCTTTAAGCAGGATTTCGAGTGTTATACAATGTTTTCAAAGTAACAATTTTTTTACCGTACCCAAATTTCCCTCTCTTGATGAAGATATCATGAAATTACATATAGAATTGTATACCATGAATTTCGAACAAATCAACCACCTGTGGAGCACTCTTGGTGGAAAGTATTTACCCTCTGTGCTGTATAAAATGAAATTGATTCCGATTTCAGATAAAGATAACAAAATAGAAGGTAGTCTAATTACCGAAATACAAACGAAAAAAAGTGCAATTGCAGGAGCACTAAAGTAACCTGAATACATATAGAATTTGCCCCAAAATTCGATTATCATTTTAAAGTATACGGCCAGTAATACTAGCCAGAATTTAAGGAATAACGTCCAAAATTAGGTAAAGAAATGAAGTATACTCCTTTATTTACTATAGAAATAGAACATGATTATTTTTCTGTGACCAAACCTCAGTTGCTACGTATTGTACCAACTGTATCAACACAAAAAATACTTCAGGGAGCTGGCTTGATTTCAAAATTTATTCAGAACAAATTATATGTTCTGGTAAAACATAATGATAGTAGCGAACCTTATCTTAAAATTTCGAATGATTTTACTCTTCAGTTTTTCCTTGAGGTTATTGGATATGATTTTACAAAAATCACAAATTATGAGTTAAAAGACCCCTACAATACAAAACTATACTTCAGCAACGCAAATTCTATTATTGATGGAAATGATAAATCTGTTGAAGATGTATTATATCTAAATGAAAAATTACCAGTATTTGATGCAACACAAGAATATCTATATAATGATATTGTACGTAATGGTGCTAATACAGCATATGAATGCCTTACTAAGATAAACGCTAATACAGGTGATCTTAACAATGCTGATCAATTCAGAGAACTCGAAAAAGTAAGTTATGTAACCTCTGCAACAAGATTACTATTTACAGGACCAGAAAAAGTAATAGTTTTAAATACTCCATCTGCAAATGTTGAAATCAAATACTATCAATATAATCCGGTATCTAAGCAATTTGATATCGAGATAAAGAGCACCAATATTGGACCTGTCGAAAATCCTACTAACGCTAATATAGAAACCGTTTTATTGAATTTCTATACCCAAGAAAACATCCCGTTTTCAGAAGGGATTTATAAAGTAACAATTAATACACAAGAGGAATACTTGTATCTCAGATTAGAAAATGACTGGAAACCATATTTGGGGCTAATTAACATTCATAATGATACTTTGGCAAGCACAGAAAAATACCGATTCCTAAAAGAAGACGGAACATTCTATATGATCGCTCCGGCTAATACAGAAATAGAAACACGTAACTATAAGATTCGATTTGCACCAGCACAGTATTTATTAAAGTATGTATGTAAAAGTGACAAGGTAACTAACATAACAGATGATGATGGTACTATCGAATTTGATAACCTGGGAGCAAATATATTTCGAAGCAAATTACCTGTGAGAATGAATGAAAAGGCAATTGATACGATCTCTGTTACTTACGATAACTCTGAGATACTGAAGAAAATGGAAATCCCAGGGCATGAGGATTTATCTATCCTGGACGGTGAAAATAAATATATAGTAAGCGAAACATTTTTGAATTTATAAAATAATTAAAATCACACATTATGGCTACAGTTTTTAAAACACCAGGTGTCTATGTTGAGGAAATACCGAAACTACCACCTTCAGTTGCCCAAGTAGAAACGGCAATTCCTGCCTTTGTGGGTTATACTCAGAAAGCAGAAAAACAAGGAGGCTCTCTCCTAATGAAACCAACCCGTATTTCTTCACTATTAGAATATAAAGCATTATTTGGTGGTGATAACCCAATAGATAACATAGAGGTTGTGGTTGATGAAACCAATAATTTTGCTGTTAGCAGTATAAGTATCGGAAATGATGTTCGATATTTAATGTATGATAGCTTACGATTGTTCTTTGATAATGGTGGTGGAGAGTGCTACATAGTATCTGTTGGTAAATATGGCACAGCACCAGAGTATGGTGATGAAAACACTGTTCCTGCTACTGGATTAAGAGGAGGGGTAAAGGCCTTAGAGAAGTATGACGAACCCACCATTATTTTGTTTCCAGATGCCACTAATGTACTTAAAGATGGTAATGATGATGCAAGCTTCTATAGTTTGCAACAAATGGCTTTGGAGCAATGTGCAAAATTACAGGATAGAGTTGGTTTATTTGATTTAAAAGAAAATATTACAGGAGATCTTGATAACGCGATAGATAATTTTCGAAATAATATAGGAATCAATAACCTAAAGTATGGTACGGCCTATACACCTTGGGTTGTTGCTACCTATCCCAGAGAAATTGACTTAAGTACTTTTAAAGATAATATTGATGATTCAAACGGTGATGTCTCTTTAAAGGCACTTTCTTCAGATGGTGAACACTTATCTTTAATTGATAGCTATGACCTTGCAAATAAAGAAGGGGATTCGGTTATAGATATTGTTGTTACCATAAAAAGAGCTAATGAAAGTAGTGGAGCATTCGATGATAATGTTCCATTGATTGATATACCACCGTCATTAAAAGAAAAGTTTCTGGTTTATAAAAAAGCTGTAGATGCCGAAACCACTTCTGGACCCGCTAAAACGGCTTTAAAAGCATTATTTACCTTTTGTAGAAATACAATCATGGAGTTTCAAAAAGCCGCCGCCGCTTTAGATGCTGGTTCAAGTCAAATACTCAATGATGTAAATACCTATGCAAAATCTGTTAATATGTGGCGAGGTGGTGCAGGTGGAATTATTGCGATCGATAAGAATGCAGAAGTTTTGGCCCTAAATGATTTAGCGAATGAAGCTGCTGCAGAAGCATTATATACCACAGTGCCTGATCCAGCATGGCTCGGGGAAGCTATTGGAGATGTAGACCCTGTTACAGCAGGAACCTATGATGCTGCTACTAATGCAGATAGGGCCAAACAGGTGGCAAATTCTGTATTAGGTGAGTTTGAAAAACTAATTGCCTATGCAGATGCAATCACTAGTGCAGCAAATGGGTATAAAAAAGCAGCCCAAGATGCCTTGTATGAAAAACACCCGGTTATAAGTAATATTGTTAATCATATTAAGAAAAATATCAATACGTTACCACCAAGTGGAGCTATTGCGGGGATTTATGCCAAAGTAGATAATGCAAGAGGGGTATGGAAAGCCCCTGCTAATGTGAGTGTAAATTCTATTAGCGCGCCATCGGTGATGATTAGTCATGAGGAACAAGCCAATATTAATGTAGATGCCGTAGCCGGAAAATCGATTAATGCAATCAGAAGCTTTACTGGTAAAGGTAGTTTAGTATGGGGAGCAAGAACCTTAGCAGGCAATGATAACGAATGGCGATATATTAGTGTAAGGCGCTTCTTTAATATGGTCGAAGAAAGCTGCAAAAAATCTACAGAACCCTTCGTATTTGAACCTAATGATTCTAACACCTGGGTCAAAGTACAAACTATGATAGAGAATTTCTTAACTAACCTATGGCGACAAGGCGCTTTACAAGGAGCTAAGCCAGAACATGCATTTTATGTGGCAGTTGGTTTGGGTAAAACCATGTCTGCTCAGGATATTCTCGAAGGAAGAATGATCGTAGAGATAGGAATGGCAGTAGTACGACCTGCAGAGTTTATTATACTTCAATTCTCTCATAAACTAGCTGAGTCTTAAACCCAGTTAGCATCATAAAATATAAACGAATTCATAATTAAAAAAACAATAATCATGGCAGCATATCCATTACCAAAATTTCATTTCAGCGTCGACTGGGGTGGAAGTAAATTTGGCTTCAGCGAAGTCACAGGTTTAGATGTTCAGATTGAACCCATAGAATATAGAGATGGCAGCAGTCCAGAGTTTCATAAGATCAAAATGCCTGGGATGCAAAAGTTTAGTAACATTACTTTTAAACGAGGCACTTTTAATGAGAATTTTGACTTCTCAGACTGGATCGATACCATAAGTCTTAATCAGGTAGAACGAAGAGACATTACCATTAAGCTATTAGATGAAGGACATGAACCCGTTATGACTTGGAATGTAAAAAATGCATTTCCGATAAAGTGGCAACCAAGTGATCTTAAATCAGATGGTAATGAAGTTGCTATAGAAACCCTTGAAGTAGCGCACGAAGGGATGAAGATTCAAAAACCATAATCTAATCGTTTAATTGTAAATCGTGGCTAAAGAAAGTGTTCATACCGCTGGGGGATACTATCCTCCTGTTGGTTTTCATTTCAGGGTAGAGTTTATCAATATCGGCAATGATAACGACGTTCGTTTTCAAAGTGTCGGTGGGCTCAATATGGAGTTAGAGGTCGAAAACATTAAAGAAGGAGGCCAAAATCTGTTTGAACATAAACTCCCGGGGAGAAGTAAGTTTTCAGACCTCACCTTGAAAAGAGGCTTATTACTCGATTCTGATATTATCAAATGGATCAAAAACGCACTTTATAATAAGGAATTTGAACCTGTAGATATGAATATAAGCCTCTTGAACAGCGATCATACTGCATTACTAACATGGAAAATTTTTAGGGCATGGCCGCGAAAATGGAGTATTAGTGATTTAAATGCTACAGAAAACTCAATCATGGTAGAAACACTTGAGATCGTGTACAATTATTTTGAAATTGAAAAAGGATGATATGTCACTAGAAATAGGAAATCTAACCGTAAAAATATCGGTAAATCAAGGAAAGTCTGAAGGTGGAGATGGTAGTAGTACTCCTTTGACCGATACAGATGTGGGTAAAAAACCGCAGCCCGAAAAAATGGCCAAAGATATTGTAGAGCAGATTATAAAAATTATTGAAGATAAAAACGAAAGATAATGGCTAAAGGTCAATTAGAAAAATTAAAGATCATTGCATTCAAAAATGCAGATTACTCTGATCTGCCCAATGAGCAACAAACTTATACCGCCATGCTAAATCCAGAGACGTACACTTTAGATTATAAGGTAGAGTATCAGGATGGGCAAGGACAGGGAGCTAGTAGTGCGCAGCAAAAATTTACCGTTACAAAACCAAAGGAAGCTAACTACGAATTGTTATTTGATAGTTCTGGAGTTATTGATGGCAACCCAAGAGAGTCAATAGAGGATGACATCAATGAGTTTAGAGATTTGCTATTAAAGTATGAAGGAGAAATTCATGAACCTAAGCATTTTCAGATCATATGGGGGAGCCTAACATTTAAAGGTAGATGTACCGGGCTAAATATCAATTTCAAGCTTTTTAACTCAAATGGTAAACCTACACGAGCAATTTGCAAAGTTTCATTTATTGGTAGTGTCGATGATAAGTTAAGAACTGCAGAAGAAAAAAAGAAATCTCCCGATATGACGCATTATCGAACGCTCAAGGCTGGAGATACTTTACCCATGATGTGCTATAAAATATATGGGAATTCGGGTTATTATTTACAGGTAGCACAAGTAAACAAGCTTTCGAGTTTTAGAAACCTTTCTCCTGGGACAGAAATCTTTTTTCCACCACTTAAGAAAAATACACCTGTAGCATGAGCGAAGTTAATGCCATACCAAGTACAAAGCCTAAATCGGTATCAACATATACGATACTACTCGATGGCAACAAAATATCTGAGCAATTTAGAGTAATGAGTATTGTAGTACAGAAAGAAATAAACAGTATTTCTAAAGCAACAATTTTATTACAAGACGGATCGGCTGCAGAGCAAGGGTTTACATCTAGTAATAGTGAAGAATTGGTTCCTGGAAAACAAATCGAAATCCAAGCTGGATATCAAAATGATGAAGAAACTGTTTTTAAAGGAATCACCATAAAACATAGTATAAAAGTTAGAAAAAGTGTTTCGGTTTTGGTTATCGAATGCAGACACGAAGCTATTAAGATGACTACCAAATTAAAGAATAACTATTTTCATGAGTTAAATGATTCTGACATTGCAGATCAACTTTGCAGGAATCATGGTCTTAGTTTAGATAGTGATTCTTCAGAAATTACCCATAAAGAGATTGTACAGTTTAATTGTACCGATTGGGATTTTATGGCTTGTCGAGCTGAAGAAAATGGATTTTGGATTACTACAGAAGAAGGAACCAAAGTAACGTTTAAAGCCCCGGATTTTAATCAGGAACCAATCCTAACATTGGCTTATGGAGGTACCATTAAGGAACTGGATGCCGAAATTGATGCACGATATCAATATGAAGCACTAAAATCTATTAGTTGGAATCCGGCAGATCAAGAAACCATCAATAGTGAAGCACAAGACCCATCGGTTCCCGCAGCGGGAAATATATCAGCTACAGATTTGGCTGGAGTTGTTGATAACGACCAACTAGAAATAAGACATATGGCTTTATCTGAGGCAGAGCTCCAGAATTGGGCAAATAGCATATTAAAAAAACAACGGCTCTCCAAAATAAGAGGTAAGCTTAAAATAGATGGTATTCATACCCCTAAACCAGGAGGAATGTGTGATTTACAGGATATTGGCGAACGTTTTGAAGGGAAAGTAATGATTTCTGGCGTGAGACATCATATTGAAAAAGGAAATTGGGAAACTTTTATTCAGTTTGGAGAATCTCCACAACGATTTGCAGAGAAATTTGAGATAGAACAACCTCTCGCTTCGGCTCTTTTACCGGCAGCACAAGGACTACAAATAGGGGTGGTTACAAATTTAGAAGACCCAGATGGAGAAGAAAGAATTCAAGTAAGGTTACCCATGGTACATGATAGCGATGATGGAGCATGGATGAGATTATGTGCACTAGATGCTGGAGAAAATAGAGGATGGGTTTTTCGACCCGAAATAGGAGATGAGGTAATAGCAGGGTTTCTAAATTCTGACCCCAGATATGGTGTTATCCTCGGAAAAGTACATAGTAGTAAACATACTGCACCTTATGAAGCAGCAAATGATAATCATGAAAAAGGATATTTGTCCAGAGAAGGACTAAAACTTTTGTTCGATGATGATAAAAAAGTAATTACAATTGAAACATCAGGGGGGCATAAAGCCATCCTTGATGATGATGACACCAGCATTACATTAGAGGATAGTAATGGAAATAAAATTGTAATGAACAATGAAGGAATCGAAATAAAAAGTATAAAAGATATAAAACTAGAAGCATCTGTAGATATTAAGATGGACGGAGGAGCAAATGTCGAGATCGGTGGTGGGGCAAATGCAAAATTAGAAGGAGGAGCAGGAGCAGAACTTTCATCGGGAGGTTCTACTGCGGTAAAAGGAAGTACAGTAATGATAAATTAAAAAATATGGGAGCACCAGCAGCAAGAGTAACAGATTTTCATGTTTGCCCTATGGTAACAGGAGTAGTGCCACATGTTGGCGGTCCGATTTCTATGGGTAGCGGTACCGTAATGATAGCAGGAATGCCTGCCGCACGCGTAGGGGATATGTGTACTTGTGTAGGTCCTCCAGATACAATAATGGCAGGGTCTGGAACAGTAATGATAGAAGGTAAACCAGCAGCCAGAATGGGTGACTCGACAGCCCATGGAGGTACAATTATATTAGGAGCACCAACAGTTTTGATCGGATAAGAATAAAATTATGAATAAAGCAAAAGACTTTATAGGAGTGGGTTGGAGTTTTCCTCCAACATTTAATCGAGAAAAAGGCCAATTAGAAACCACAGAACTATTTGATGATATCCAGAAAAGCTTAGAGATATTATTAACAACAAGACCTGGAGAAAGAGTAATGCAACCAAAATATGGTTGTCATATGGAAACCTTATTATTCGAATCGTTAGATACGGGGACTAAAACCATGATAAAAGAACGAATAAGAATTGCCATACTATATTTTGAACCGAGAATTGAAGCAAAAAAAATTACACTCGATGATTCCAGACAAAACGAAGGAGTATTATTGATTTCAATAGAATATATCGTTAGCTCTACAAATAGTAGATTCAATTTTGTATTCCCATTCTATAGTGAAGAAGCAACCGAAATGAATATTTTAACTACAAACCATCCATTAGCTGTATAAAATGAGTGATTGTCCTGAAAATAGAAATCCACTAATTCGAAATGGCACTAGCCAAGGACAACGAGTATTGTCAAAACTCAGTCCATCATCTGTAGAAATAATTGATAAATCTACGGAAGATTGGATGGTATGGGCAGGTAAATTTTCGGATAATATTAGATATACGGCATTAAATAATGCTGCTGTTGGAACAATGAAACCTTTTTTTACTTCCAATATAAGTGCGCAGTTGGCATTGGCCGCAAGCTACCCTCCCGAAATGTTGTCACAGTATATCAGAGAAATATTGTTGTATATAGAAACAGAAGATACTGGACTTAAAAAAGCATACACTTATCTTTTTGATATCATTTTCTCGTATTTTGTTATAGTAGATAAGTTGTTTCAATTAACCCAAGAAGATAAAGAATATAATAGCATTCTTCTTAATCATATTCAGGCAAAATTATTACCTCTGGAGCACAGAGCTTTTGCGTATTATAAAGCATCTTTAACAGGAACTCCTGCTCAAAAATTAATAGTAAATAGTACTTCAATTGATTTGAATATCTTTCATGAGCCAATTACAGGGCATGAAGAAGCTATTAATTCTGGATTGTCCGGTCTTGCAGGAAAAAGATATTTGGATTCATCAGATTTTAGTACCTATTATAGTGCTATTTCTTCAGATCCTTCAATCTTTGGAGGTTTGTCCGGTTTTGCTAAAAAAATAAAGTATGTAAGCCAACATAACTTCTTTACCAGTATTTTGGATGAGATTAGCGCTTCGGCAACATTTATCAGTAAACTTTCTCAGAAGTACCTTAATACATATTTAAGTGACTGGCCAAACCATCAGCCAAATTATGCACTTTATCTCGCTTGGTTAGAACTTCTGGATGCCACTAAGGGGCATTTGAATGAACTTACAGGACGACATCTTGATTTTTATTACAAAAATGTTTTGCAACTTAAACCTCTGTCGCAATCTCCGGATAAGGCATTTTTAACGTTAGAGTTAAATAAAATAACCTCTTCTTATGCGATAAAAGATGATACACTATTTATAGGCCCCAAGGACGATACAGGTAATACTATTACTTACAGCAGTAACAAAGAGACAGTTCTTAATAAAGCAAAAATAAAGCATTTGTCTGCTCTGTATTTTGGCGAAGCAGAAGACAACATTGGAAGTCAGATAAATAACAAAAGATTATTCGCAGCCCCCATCATCAATAGTGCAGATGGATTAGGAGAAAAATTAGAAGAAGATGTTATCGCATGGCATCCATTCCATATTAAAAAATATGAGAACGCAGAACTAGCAGCTATTACTATGCCCAAAGCTGAAATTGGTTTTGCAATTGCTTCACACTTTTTAAGGTTAAAAGAAGGTTTGAGAACTATTACTATGGAAGTCTTTTTGGGAAAAAACGTTTCAACAACTAATTTTAACTACAAGGCATATATTACAACGGAAAAAGAATGGCTGGAAATTGATTTTCCAGACCTAAAAAAAGATACGCTTGATGGTAAAGTGGGATTCACTTTTACATGTACGATACCTGCAGACAAAGACCCAATTGTAGCATACAATAAAGATACGCATTTGGGAAGTCTTACTGCTACAGAACCGGTGTTAAAAATTGTATTAGAACACCAGGATGATCAACCGTTTATTTATGATGAATTAGCTAGCACTGCGGTTAGCAAAATTAAATTGACGGTTAATGTCGGTCAGATTGAAGGTTCATATAATGAAGACGGAATTAAAAATTTAGAATTGCACAATGACTCGAATCCATTGAATCCTTCTAAACCTTTTCATCCTTGGGGACCAGAACCCACAATTGGTAATTCCTTTATTATAGGTAGTGATGAGATATTTTATAAAAAAGGAGCTAAAATTAAATTTAACTTCGATTGGAAAGATTATCCTTTAAACGATGATGGTAGCATTAACTTATCAGCTATAGATCACGACCCTAAGAGTTCGATAAAATATATTTCTTTTCGCAGTACAAATAGAAAAAGTACGGGTGATGATGGTTATGTTCCAAAGGTTGAGATCCTAAAACTAAGTAAAAATAAATGGGTGTCCTTGTATGATGATAAACAGGTATTTAGGGTTAGCAATGATGCAGAATCCGAGATTGTTTCTAAAACTAGCTTGAACATTAACTTATCATCCAATACGCATAAAGATTTATTTCTAAATAAAGATCAATCTTGGAGATCTTATAGTGCTAATTCTAATAAAGGCTTTCTAAAAATCAAACTCAATAATGACTTTGGGCATAGAGATTATTATTTGGCATTACAAAGTTTTTTTAAGCTTAATGATGATAACGCTACTGCACCTGCGTATCCTTATAACCCAACTTTGCAATCGTTCTCGGTTAGTTATGAGGCAAGTTGTACATCACAATTATCCAACAAAGATAAATTTGATGACAGGCCGTTGGAATTTTTTCATATTGGCCCTTTTGGTGATAGCGAACAACATAAGATATTGCAAAATCGACCAATAAAATTAGTAAGCAAATTAATCAGAAGAACAGACGGGATATATAAGTCTCAAGGTAGTTTATTGATTGGTATAGAGAATATACAACCAGGAGATACTCAGGCAATTTTGTTTCAGGTACAAGAAGGTAGTGAAGATCCATTATTAGAAAAGCCAGAAGAACACCTTATTTGGGAATATTTAATGGCTAATAATGTTTGGGAAAAATTTGATGATGATAGTATTGGAGACAATACCAGTGGTTTGATCGAGTCGGGTCTTATAAATTTCATTATCCCTAAAAATGCAAGTCTTGAGCATACCGCTTTTGAAAATGGGCTAATATGGATCAGGTGTTCTGTTAAAGAAGCTCCTGATGCTGTCTGCAAAATAGTTGGGATTTATCCAAATGCAATAGAAGTACAAAGAATTATACCCGAGAAAACAGCATATGAATCTATGATTTCATCTCCTGGTGAAATCAAGAAATTATTTACTCCCGAGGCTAAGATTAAAAAAATTGAACAACCATTCACAAGTTTTGACGGAACTCCTATAGAGAATGATGAAGCTTTTTACTTAAGAGCTTCAGAACGATTACGTCATAAAAATCGGGCAATTACCATCTGGGATTATGAGCGTCTGGTACTACAGGCATTTCCCGAAATATATAAAGTAAAATGTCTTAATCACACAAAAATTGGAGGATCATTAAGCGAAGGTAATTTGGTCTATAATGAAGTAGCACCTGGGAATGTTTCAATAATTACAATTCCCAATTTAGCCAATAGAAATGATATTGATCCACTAAAACCATATACCAAAAAAAGCACATTAAAAAAGATTGAAGAATTTCTTAATGAACGAACCTCATGCCAGGTTAGCATTCATACAGCACAACCTGACTTTGAAGAAGTCAAAGTGAAATGCACAATAACGCTTAGAAATGAATTTCCGGATATTAATTACTACAAAGAAGTAATCCAAAAAGATATTACTAATTTCTTAAGTCCATGGGCGTTTGCTTCTGATACTGATTTAAATTTTGGAGGTCGTATTCATCAATCTGTGTTAATCGACTTTATTGAAGAATTACCATATGTAGATTTTCTAACGGATTTTGAGTTATTCCATATAAAATCATCTGGTGAAATCACTAAAGTAGATGAGGCCGTTGCTTCAACAGCAAGATCAATACTGGTTTCTGTTCCTGCAATTAAACATGATTTGCATGTAATTCTTAAAACTATTAATACAACCGAAGCAATAGATTGTAACGATGAATGAGCACATTACCATATTAAAAAATCCCGGTTTTAGGGAAAGTGAAGATTATATAGCTCTTCGAAAAAAAGGTATTGAACTAATTGAAAAATTAGGAAGCACGTATTGGACAGATTATAATATTCATGATCCGGGAATTACATTACTAGAACTTCTTTGCTTTGCTCAAACAGAAGTTGGTTTTAAACTTGGTTTTTCAATTGAAGATTTGTTGGCCTATCAAACAAACCAAGAAGTGAAATGGGATGATCAATGTTTCTATACTGCTCGTGAGATATTAACAATTAATCCTTTTACCAATAATGACTGGCGTAAAGTGCTAATTGATCAAACCGGAATAGCAAATGCATGGATGAGTTGTACTCCTTGCCCTTGTCATCCAGATTTTTATGCAGATTGTAAAGAAAGTGAGTTAACCTATGATGAAACAGAACATCCAATAGTGATAAAAGGCTTTTGGGATGCTTTATTAGAGTTGGAAGTAGATTCTCAATATGGAGATTTAAACGGAGGAAAAATCTTTCATCAATTTGGCTTTGATACGAACAAACATAGAGCAACTGCAGAAATTAGATTTAGCCCCTGGCACAAAGCGCAATCAGATCTGGGTCTAATGAATATAGTTCAGGCGAATGAAATAATTGCCATAGAGTTAACCAACTATCATTTAGATGTATCCGATGAGAAGTTCTACAGAGCTCTTAGAGATCCCTTAAGAATTGATGTAGACTACAAAGTCACCACATCTGATGGAGTAGAACATATTAATCTCTTAGAACTACCTGTAAAAATTTGGTTCAAAACAGATGATGGAAGAGCGGCAATTAAAAAAGCAGATATAAAAACGGTTTTTGAAGACGTCAATCAAACGGGACCTTTTAGTCAATATTTATTTCAGCTTAAGAAGGCCAATGAAGCTGTCAAAAAAGCAAAAAAAACTTTAAATATACATAGAAATTTGGCCGAAGATTACTGCAAAATATCAACAATCCCAATCGTAGACGTTGGGTTATGTGCAGACATAGAAATGTCGGCAGATGTAGATATTGAGGTAGTATTAGGAGAGGCTTATTATCTAATAACTGAATATCTAAATCCTGTAGTAAAATTTTATACGTTAAGTGAATTACTATCGGATGGAAAATATACAGAAGAGATATTTCACGGGCCTAAATTGGATCATGGTTTTATACTTGATGAAGAACTAGATCATTCGAATTTACGAACCACATTGTACACATCCGACATCATTAATATTTTGATGGATGTTAAAGGAATAGAGGCCGTAAAAAATATAACACTTACACGATATGATGAAGCCGGAAAATTGGTTGAATCTCAACCTTGGGAACTAAAAATAAAATCAGGACATCAGCCTCGATTATACATTCATGCTTCTAAGGTTTTAGTCTTTAAAGATGATTTGCCATTTCTTCCGTTTCAGGACGAATTGCACGATACGTTGCAAATGTGGAGAGGTATACGACAACAAAATAAAGTGATACAAACTGACAATGACTTAAAGGTGCCCGAAGGAGAATATTTAAATCAGAAAGGACATTACCCTCTTCAATATTCATTACCAGAAACCTACGGAGTGGGTATCCATGGTCTAAAAGAACCTTCAACCATACAAAGAAAAGCTCAAGCCAAACAATTAAAGGCATATCTGTTGTTATTTGAACATTTATTTTCAGTATATCTCAAACAATTAGAACGATTCAAGGATATATTATCTATTAATCCAACGATTTCGAAAAGTTATTTTGCCAGTTTGTTTAGTGAGAAAGAAATGAAAGGAGTCTCAGATTTATATGTAAATATTGATGATAGCGGTTTTCATGATTTATTAGAAAACAGAAGTCAATTTCTGGATAGACGAAATGGGTTTTTAGATCACTTACTGGCACGGTTTTCAGAATCATTTAGCGAATATGCTCTAATGCTTTATCAGGCATATGGATCAGAAGAAAAGGCCGAAGAAGAACTTGTTTTCGATAAAATTAATTTCTTAGAAAAATTCCCTGTTATTTCCTCTAATCGTGCGAAAGCAATTAATTATAAGGATGAAACAAAAGTTTGCGATATAGAAAATTCATCTGGATTAAGTGAGAGAATAAAAGTAGTATTAGGGTTAAACGGCGCAAATTCATTCATTAGATACCAGGTCAAAAAAAATACTGATGGTAAATGGAATGGAAACTGGTTCTTAGATGATTATGAAGGAGAGAATATACTGGTTGGCAGTGAGTTGATAGACATAGATCAAGAATATGATTTACGAAATCAATTAAAGAAAGCTGTTAATCTGGCAATAGAACAATTAACATTAAAAACGCATCTCAAGGTTATTGCAGAAGGTTCAGAATTTGCAATACAATTAGAAGATAATAATGGAGATTTGATAGCATCTGGACCTACTACCTTCCCGTTAGAACCTGATGCAAATACACAAAAAAATAGTATAGAGGCATTTATTGATCAAATAGTTCTTAGCGAAAAAGTATACGTTGTAGAACATATTCTATTACGTCCACGCAATCTTCCGTCCCTTACCATTCCAGAAGGCGATCCGTTTCTTCCCATTTGTATCCCAAAAGACTGCAAGGTATGTGGGGAAGAAGATCCTTATTCCTTCAGAATAACAGTGGTTTTAAATGGGGAACAAGGCGTATCTAATAGCGGAATTGCCTTTAGGAAGTTCGCAGAAAAAACAATTCGTATGGAAACTCCAGCACATTTGGGTGTCAAGATTTGCTGGGTCTCAGAAGAACAATTACAAGAATTTGAAGAAGCCTATTGCAATTGGTTATTAGAGTTAGCAAAGCCTGAATCAGATGAAATCATTTTGCACGATAGACTAAAAAAAGTACTAGAAATATTTAAAAATTTAAAAAGTGTTTACCCTCAAGCCACCCTACATGATTGTGAAGATGGGGATGATGAAAACAGGGTTAGGTTAAATAGCACTATCATTTAAAAATTATTATTATGGGGCAATCTATTCAACATGATCGGTATCCAAAATTTGTAGCAGATCAAGTGCTTACAGAGAAAAGCCTTAATCAGATGTTTGGCTATTTGGAGGAGCAACAACGACTTACCAGAACTACCTTAATTGGTATTGGAGTAATGTGTGGTATGCAAGTTAGTGTAAATGCAAGTCGGACGGCTTTAACAATATCGCAAGGCGTTGGAGTGACTTCAAAAGGATATTTGGTACCTTTTCCCGAAACCACGTATACATTTTATAATGATGAGTTTTCTGCCGAGCAGGAGTTCATGTATCCTCCTTTTATAAACGCTATAACTAAGAAACAAAAGTTCCCGCTGTATTTGTTACATAACAATGGAGCTGCAGAAATAAAAAAAACTATTAATGCTAGTTTTCTTGAGGACAAAGCGGTGGTTATTTTTGTTGAATTACTGAGGGTGGATAACAAAAATTGCGACCCTGATTCTTGTGATGATAAAGGTTGTACGGTAGAAGTAACACATAGACCACTATTGGTTGATCTTGAGAATCTAGACGAACTCATATTTAGTGGTGCAAATAAAAAACCATTTTTGCATGAGCCATCATGTGTAGAGTGGCCTTCGATAAAGATGCTCAGGTATAATGTACCTAGTACACTATTGCTTAGTTCTGAAGAAGTGTTGAAGAACTTTCTTAAAGTATTGGATAGTGGTTTTATCTTAGAAATTGAAAAAATACTAGAGGCTGCTTACAGTTCATTTGGATATTACATAAAAGATGAATTTCCTAGTAATCCATTTTCAGGACTTAAAAATAAGTTCAAATTTTTGTTTGATGGAAGCCTAACAGCTCAACAATTACTTCATGTACAGTATTATTATGATTTCTTCTCAGATTTAATTTATGCTTATGAAGAGCTGCGAAAAATGTGTAATGAATGTTTAATCCTTTGCAGTCCTAACCAGGATTTATTTCCTAGACATTTGATATTAGGAAATGCAATTTCTTCTGAAGACGAATTTAGGCATCACTGGATTCAATCTCCTGCTTTTTCTTGTAATTGCTGTTCAGAAGGAAAAATAAAATTCTTATTAAAAAAGATAGCGCTATTAATTAAGAAACTGGAAATTCCATTCTCATCATTTACTGAAGATCGAAGAACTGTAAAAGTTACACCTAGTAACTATGGAGATATCACTCTTTCGGATAAAGCAATACCTTATTACTATGATATTGTAAATGGACCAGATGAATTGTATAATCACTGGAATTTCAAAAAAACAAAACTCAAAAAAGGAGATACTAACTTATCGTATGATGCAAATAAATATGGAACAAATAAATATATCAAAGATCCTTTAAGCTATGATATCGAACCATACAATTTTTTTAGAGTTGAAGGGCATTTGGGCATGAATTGGAAAAGTGCCTTAGCTCAAGTCAATAAAGTGAAAAATGAAAAACGACTGCCCATTGATGTTGTGGCATTGAATGGGGATGTATTTGAACTTTTTAGAAGTCTATTGTCGAACAAAAATAGCTTAGCCGAAATTATTTCGGGCAATAAGGATATTGTTGAAGAATTGATATGCTATTTTGCTGATATAGAATCACAATATGATGCACATGCAGCCGAGTTGAGGTGTACAATACTTAAAGTAATGGTGTATTTCTACAATTTACCCGTTGTGGCTGGCACACCTATAACAGAGACCAATAATTTTCCGGAATCGGATATGGTCAGAAAAAAATTCCCAAATTATAAAACAAAAACAAATACATATGGAGAAGCATTTGATAAATTCTATGCCCCATTAAAAAATGCAGAGTACATTACTCCATTGGCATTTAGCACTACAATAGGATTTGCGGGTATTCCTGTAGCAGCAAATAATCAGATATTTTTACTCAACCCGGTCTATCTCATGTATTATTTGGAAAAAATTCATGAAACACTAGCAGATGGTTTGGTAGATCTCAAAATAAATGTACTTACTCAAAGATTAGAAGATGCCTCTAATGTTGCGGCTTACATGTTATTATTAGTTGATAATCTCTCGGGTAGTGATAATAATATAGAATTACCTTCTTTATGGGAAGAAAGCCTGGCAGCTGTGACATGGATTTGTAAAGCGGATGTGTTTAACGTACTTTATAGAAATTTCCTTTTCAACTATGCGCTTTTTATAACCAATCAAACATTTGCAATGTATGCTTTTAGAAATAGTGGGATACAGCATAAAGCAGGGGTGACTACCGGAGGTACTTTTATATTAGTATATAATGATAAACGAGAAATAAGAACATCAACAATTACGGGCACTATAACCGATGTTACAGGAGCTTCTTTACCAGGAGCAAATATAATTGTAAAAGGCACGACACAAGGCACAACCTCTGATTTTGATGGTAACTATTCAATTACTGTATCAGATCCGGATAAGGCAGTTTTGGTCGTTTCTTATGTTGGTTATCAAACAAAAGAAGAACAAGTTAAAGGTAGAAGTAATGTTAATATAACACTGGCAGGAAGTTCAACAGTTGTAACTATTGATGAATTTGCCGCAGCCGAAAATGTGTCAAGAGCTGCAATAGATACTGCATCAAGAGATTTCAGAGAATTTGTAAGCGCTAAAGAATATAAGAGAGCAGCAAATACGAGTAATCCTATTTCGGAGGTAAGAAATAGTAAATCTGTAAAAGGCCTTGAATTTAACAGAGTTTTTGAGGAGTTTGAAACCTTGCAAAAGAGTGATAGGCTAACAAGCGATGAGTTAAAATCGCTGGTGAATCAATTTCCTGATGGTACAGTAATTGCAGATTTTTTTGTTCCTAATATGTGTAAAGCATCCTGTATGCCCATGAATTTTATGGTTATTGGAGGTGAGACAGAACCTGATCCAATTGATATTCGATTAGAAATAGAAAAGAGAGAGTATTGTGATGATGATGATACACCCTATCCTATAATAGCAGAACCAGAAGGGGGTGAGTTAGAGATAGATGGTACTATGGTGAGTACTAATGAATTTATACCATACAATTTCAAAGCTGAAAATAGCGCTTTTAGAGAAGTTGAGATCACGTATTACCCAAATGAAGATAGTAAAAAAAGTATAACAGTGAAAGTTTATAAGAACCCAGAGGTTTCTATTGCTGCTAATCTTATTGATCGAGTGAAACACATCATCGAGTTTGAAAGTGCGACAGAATTTGTAGATAGTTATTTTTGGGATTTCGGAAATGGGCAAACTTCAACTGAAAAAAAACCTGGACCTATTACTTTTGAAAGCTTTCCGGCGACAGTAACATTAAAAGTGGTAAATGGTATTTGTGATGCATCCGAAACGGTAACGTATAATTTCCAAAATGAAGGTCAAACAGAAACCAGACTATGTACTCCAATAGATGAAATTGCAGCAGAATTTAAAATTCTTGATAAAAATAGTAACAGTAAATTTAAAAGTGAAGAGCAATACATAGCCTTGAAAACCATATTCATTGACAAGTTTTCAAGTATTCAGGCCTTACCTCAGAAAGAGCAATTCAAACTGTTAACAGGACAAATGCCGGTCTCTACAATTTTAGAAATCCTTAAATCTCTGAATTCGACTATAACTTCTGATTCAAAGCAAAGAAGGTCTGCACTTTTATTCTATGAAATTTTATTAAAACTAACCATGTTCTATGCTTGCTGTCAAAAAGCAGATGTAAACAAGGCAAAAGTAAAAACAGAAAAAGTACTAGGTATGATGATCCGGCAGATAAATTCCTGGAGAAACTCTATCAAATTTACAAATCCAGAAAAGAAAATCTTAGATAGTATGAAAAAAATAACCACTGGGGAACTTACTAAGACTTCTTCAGAGACACCAGATAAGACGACTTATATTCAATTACTAAAAAAATTAGATGATGTATTAACACAATTATTATCCTAGTGGCAAAGAATCATATACATAGAATACATAATGCATTCATTGAGTTTGATTTCAAAACTCTTACGAGTGATGAATTAAAAGGAAATGATTTTGTGGATTGGGCAAAAAAAAATGTCCTGGAAACTATTGATCGCCATGCCAATAATTTGACAGATATTCATACCATTATTCATATTCCTGAAATAAGTATAGAACTAAATCTTAATGTA
The DNA here is from genome assembly GCF_943422735.1 of Aquimarina sp. EL_43. NCBI lineage: Bacteria > Pseudomonadati > Bacteroidota > Flavobacteriia > Flavobacteriales > Flavobacteriaceae > Aquimarina > Aquimarina sp. EL_43. The sequence goes on from NZ_CALSBR010000001.1 coordinate 2,101,679, forward strand.
GAAGATCACTTTTTTAAGGATGATGAAGATTTACTTTCTGTGATTAGTGACCAAATTCTTAGTGCTCTAAAAAAATCAATACACCAAAATCAATCTTCAAAAGTTTCTATAGAACAATATAGTGCCAATATTGTATTAGAATACATAATAAGTGGCCAGATAAACCAATATTATTCTAATGAGAAATGGAACGATCTGGTCGCTACTTTTTTTGAAGAGATTATTGCGAATAAAGAATTATACATGCGATGGCAAAATCGGATACAGAATAAGAGTGTATTTGTCAGGTTTTTTGAACTCGTACAAATTAGTGAGTTGAAAGAATTTATAAGGAAATGGTTAGGAGAAAAAAACGCATTAAAATGGCTTACTGCTGTAATACAATTACAGGTTGTTAATCCAGATTATTTATGGCCCATTAATCAGGTTGATTTTTATTTTAAGATCTTTAGATTGTTACCTAAAAGCGAAATGTCGTTATCGTTAACACTACAAAAGGTTATTAGACAACAAAATAAACAATCAAAAGCAGCTATAGTTAAGCTTAAAATCCCAAAACAAATTGAAAAAGAATTGTCTGCAATCTTTGATCATAGTGATATTAAAAGAGAATTAAATTCTCTTGCCATTGAAGAATATAGTGTTGGTAAAGATCCTTCAAATGAAAAAAGTACAGATAAAGAAAAAAACACAAGTGAAGAAGTTATTATAGATGTTAAAGGGGATAGCGCATATGTAGGTCAGGCAGGACTTGTTTTGTTAGCTCCGTTTCTTTCAATGTTTCTAAAAAACCTGGGGTATATCGACACAAAAGCAGGAGTGTTAAAACAACAAGAAATACCAATGTTGTTTCATTATATAACAACTGGAGAAACCACAGCGCCAGAATGGAAACTAACCTTACCAAAAATCTTATCTGGATTAAAACCCGGACAACATTGTGATACCGAAATAAAATCAAATAAAAAATTAGATTCTCACATAAACGAACTATTAGATTCTGTTATTGGGCATTGGGAAGCGTTAAAAAATACAACTCCGGATGGTCTAAGAGAAACCTTTTTAATTCGGGAAGGAGAATTAAAATTCAAAAATGGATTTTACTATTTATATATAAAAGAGCAAACAGTAGATATTTTACTATCCTATGTTTCATGGAACTATACGACCATAAAGCTAGATTGGATGCAGAATATTCTATTTGTAGAATGGAATAAAAATTAGGATTTGTTTTCTACAACAGCAGATAAGACAGCGAAACCCTCTGTGAGCGTACAACGCAAGACAGAACAAACTTTTTTTGGATCTCAAAAAGAGCAGAGGACAACTGCGTCAGAACCTACCTTTTTTAAGCCAGCCATTCAGGCCAAATTACGAGTGAATCAACCTAATGATGTCTACGAAAAAGAAGCAGATCTTGTAGCAGAAAGAGTGGTAAATATGTCGGATCAGCAGGTTGGTTTGCAAAATACTGCTCCTCCCGAAGTGCAACGTCAGGAAGAAGAAAAAGAAGAAGAGGAAACTATCCAGACAGCAGCTATTTCTGTACAAAGAATGGCAGATGAAGAACAGGAAGAATCTCCTTCTATACAAACCAAACAATACACTTTTATACAAAGAGAAGAGAATACAGATATGCAAGCATCATCTAGTGATGAGGAAGAATCCTTGCAGAGATATTCGAATGAGCGGTCACCTTCTATGTATCATTCAGATGTTATACAAAGAAGTGGCCGCGGTCCGCCCGCTACGGGTGTGCGATTTCAGAATCAATTGCACAATTCAACTTCAGGTGGCCGATCCATGTCTAAATCGGTCAGTAGTTTTATGGAATCCCGCTTTGGGGCAGATTTTAGTGCAGTAAAAATACATACTGACACGAGCGCTCAGCAAATGAGTAAGCAAGTAAATGCACATGCTTTTACTTATGGAAATCATGTCTATTTCAATAGCGGAAAATACGATCCGGATTCAAGTTCGGGTAAAACGTTACTTGCGCATGAGTTAACACATACCATTCAGCAGGGAGCATCTCCTGTTGCCCAATCCAAAGTACAGCGAAAACACGCATTCACAGCTGTACAGAAAAAGTCTATTCTTCAAAGACAAGTAGCACCACAACTAACAAAAGCTGTAGAACTTGCAGAGGGTGAAAAAGGAAAAGTTATTGCCAATAAAGAGGGGGCAGATGGGTATCGTTACGGTTGGGAAAGATTAATGGAGTATTTTGAAACCACCTTTGGAAAGGACAAAATAGTCTCACAACCAACAGGCGAAAAAAATATAGTTCCTAGAATAAATATCAAAAAACAATCCAAATTCAAAGGAAATATTATTGATCATAATGACAAACTCGGTGTAGGAATGAGAGATGCTATGCCTAGTTGGTGTGGTATATTTGCTTTCTGGGCATTAAACAAAGCCGGTATCCCTATGCCTAAATGGCAATTAGGAGTACCATTTATCCCACCTGAAGCAGCTTATCCACCAGGTTATACTCCAAAACCAGGAGATTTGGCATATAAAAAACTACGCTCTCATTACGGGTTGGTTGTAGGTATGGAAGGCACCAATCGTGTAAAAAGTGTAAATGGAAACACAGCTGGTGATGATAATTTAGGTGGTGAAATCCAAGTACAAACCCACGATATTAGTAACTGGCAAGGCTTCTTTAATCCGATGGTGGCTAAAACCGGAAATTTAAGAGATCCAGAACACGGTGATAAGGATACCAAACCTAAAACCCTGGAAGAACTACTTAAACTTAAGTATGGCGTAAACCGAAAAGCTGAGAACGAAAACGAAGAAGAAGAAATCCAGGCTAAACCAGAAGAAGATCAGAAGGAAGAAGAAATCCAGACCAAAAAGGATGGTGTTAAGAAAGAGGAGGAAGAGGAAATCCAGACTAAACCTGAAGATGATCAGGAAAAAGAGAAAGATGAAGAAATGCTTCAGGCAAAATCTGAAGAGCCAGAAAAAGAAGAAGGCGAAGAAACGATACAGAGAACTGAAATTGGTAGCCCAGGAGGGTTTGCTTCAAACGGGGTAGAGTACGAATCTGATGATAGTGCTGCAGACATACAAACCAAAGCAGAATCGTCGTTAGCAAGCCAGGTGAAAACCAAATCGAATGGTCCAATGATACAGGGTGGATGGCTTGGTGATGCCTGGAATGCTGTGTCAGGATTAGCCTCTGATATGGCGGATCTTATAGAAGAAGGAATCGATAAAGCCAAAGATTTCTTGATCGATAAGGTGCTGGATTTTGTTGGAGAAATACCAGGATACACCCTATTGACCTATATTATGGGTAAAGACCCAATTAAAGGTACCAAGGTAAATAAAACACCGCTTACATTATTAGATGCTGTATTGGATATTATTCCAATAGGAGGGGATACCGTGAAATGGGTATTGGATTATTTTAAGGCTACAAATCCGGTAGCAAATTGGTTATTTGATTCTGTAAAACGTTTTTCGGGCCTCATAGAAAGTGTGAAATCGAAGTTTGCTAGTTTCTGGAATAGATTAAGTATCAAAGATGTTGGTAATCCCGAACGCGTTATGAATGATGTGGCAAACTTGTTTCAATCTGTGGTTACACAGGTGGTTTCATTTGTGGATGATGTAGGAAAGGATTTCCTAAGTACGGTCAAAGATATTGCTGTTACCAATCTGGTAACCGTGGTTAAGAAATATTTCCCAAATGCTTATGATCTACTAACGGTAATACTTGAGGAAGATCCAATAACCAAGAAACGAGTTGACCGAAATGGAACCAATATTCTTAATGCCGGATTAAAAGTGTTAGGAGATCGAGGAGCACAAATAAAACGCCAGATGATAGAGAATGGCATCTTCGAAAAATGCGCTGGCTGGATCGATAGAAGTATAAATCTGATGCTTTCTTTGGTATCTGATGTTAAAAATATTTTTAGTACTGCTTGGGAACTCATTTCGTTTAAATCACTTTTCACTCCAATAGAAACATTTAATAAAATAGCAGAAGCATTTACAACACCAATAAAACGAATTTCATCTTTTATTACAGATGCAATGATAGAATTATTAGCCCTATTGAGAGAGGTGCTAGTATCAAAATTAAGTGATTTTGCTAAGAAACAGAGAGGGTACTTCTTGGTAACCGTATTGATTGGTAAAGATCCGTTTACTGGTAATAAGGTAAGAAGAAACACAGAAAATATCATTCATGGATTCTTTAGCCTTATGGATGGTGGAGAAGCGCAGTTCCAGCAAATGAAGGAAAGTGGGAAAATTGATCAAATGACCCAAAAGGTTAACAAAGCAGTCAAGCGTCTTGGATTCACGGTCGAATATGTTCTCGGACTCTTCACAAGTTTATGGGAATCCATGAGTTGGAAAGACTTCCTTAATCCGCCAGGCGTTTTCGTGAAGATCTTTAACACTTTCAAATCACCAGTAATACGACTAGTGAAATTTATCATCACGATTGTAAAAATTGCCATTGAAATAATGCTCATTGCTATGAACTTCCCGTTTGATACGGTTAACAATATTATACAACGTTCTCTCGAGGCCTTTGGTAATATAAAACGTGATCCTATTGGATTCCTGAAAAATATACTTAAAGGTATTAAGCAAGGCTTTGTACAGTTCTTTGATAATATTCTCAAGCATTTAATGAGTGGATTAGCTACCTGGTTATTTGGCTCACTAGGTGGTTTAGGTATTAAAATGCCTCCTGATTTCAGCTTCAAAAGTATACTTAATCTTGTGCTTGAGATTTTGGGGATAAGTGTAGATAAAATAATGGAGCGCGTATGGATCAAATTAACCGAGCAAATAGGTGCTGAGAAAGTCGCTAAGATTAAAGGAGCTATAGATAAATTAACGGGTATTTGGGCTTTTGTAAAAGACGTTATCAAAAGAGGACCAATAGCTATTTGGGAATATGTGCAGGAGAAATTAAGCGAGTTATGGAATATGGTGTTGGATGCTGCCAAAAACTGGATCATGACCAAGGTTATAGAATCAGTTATCACCAAATTGTTAAGTATGCTAGATCCAACAGGAATCATGGCTGTAATCAATAGTGTAATTGCCATTTATAAAGCGATTCAATCCTTTATTGAGCACCTCAAGGCAATGCTAGAGATCTTAAATTCATTTGTCAATGGTGTGGCAGAAATCGCTGCAGGAAATATTAAAGTAGCTGCCGATTTCTTAGAAGGAGCCATGGCAAAAGGAGTTCCGGTATTGATAGGCTTCCTGGCAAACCAGGTAGGTTTAGGGGATATAGGTAAAAAATTGGCAGAGATTATTGGTAAAGTAAGAGAGAAAATTACCGAAGGTATAGATTGGTTGGTAGGTAAAGCATTAAAAATCGGAATGCCAATTATAAATGGTGTACTTAAAGCCATCGAATTTGGAGAAGGTTTGGTCGAGAAAGGAAAAGAGAAATTGAAAGATATAGCCTCTAAAATAATAGGTTGGTTTAAGTTTAAAGAGAATTTTAAATCGAAGGATGGAGGAAGCCATAAACTATTTATAAAAGAGGTAGGAGGTAAAAAAATATTCTATGTTGCCAGTGAAGAGACTCCAGTTGAGAAATTTTTGAAAGATAAGTCAGGAAAAGAAACTGATACGACAAAAAAAGCAGCTATAACAGGAGCATTAAACTATTACCAGGGAACAGTTGTTACAAAAGAAAAGGATGTGTCAACCAAGGAGGCAGAATACATAGCAGAGCCAGATAAAAAGAAAACTAGAGCAAAAAGATTTCAATATCAAAAAGCTACACAGGAATTAAGATCTATAATGCAAACATTTGCAAACAAATTATCAGATTTAGATTTTGGAAATGAAAATGATGCAACGGTTAGAACAAAAATCAAAAAAACCAAAAAAGGAGCAAGAGCTGGAAATGTTACTGCGTGGCCACTAACTCATTTGCCAGGTGATTTTATAGGATCTTCTCCAAAGCAGAACCCTCCAGGATGGACTGCACATGCACAAGATGCTTCTGACAAATGGGTGCGAGGTCATTTATTGAGTGAACACCTTCATGGTCCAGGTCTAAATTGGAATTTAACTCCAATTAGTCAAAGTGTGAATTCTGGTATGGAAGGAGTGGAAAGTGCAATGATTCCAAGAATTAAAGAACAAGATAAATTCTTTTTTTACATTACTAATGTTACCTATGATGATTCCAGAACTGATGAAAATGTTAATATTCCTACAGACATAAGCATTGAGTCTGGTGAATTAGAAAGAGAAGAAGGGAAGGATGATTCGTTTATCAAGAAAGATACTAATACTGTACCATTCACTGTTGGTATACCTACGATGAGTGGTCCTCCTAATTTAAATAGTATAGGTAGGCCGACTATGGAGATTAAAGGAATTAACTCCCGCTTGGCAAGGGATATTCTAAGTTGTAGAGATAAGTTTCAAGAAACACATGGAGGGTTTGATGATTTGCCTGACCTTATTAACAAACTACAAATGTTTTATGCTGGAACTCTAACACCAAAAGATGGCAATTATCCAAAAAAATGGCTTAGTGAGTTATCTAATGATCACATTACGAGTCTAAATACTATAATAAATACAAATAATGTTATTACTATTTCATGATATGAGGAGTACTATACAAAAATTCGATAAGCTATTAATTGATATGAAAAGGAATCCTTATTTAAGAGTAAGTAATGGGTTAATAGGAAAATCTACAAACATCCGTTTGAAAGAAATTATACTTAAAAGTATTGATTTTAAATTGAATGAGATGATACATGAATTTTACGATTCGATTTCATCTGTTAAAATAAGATGGGAATGTGATCTAAATGCCCATTCAGAGATTCAGAAATATGATAAAAATGATGAACAATTATACGGAGAAATAAATATAAATACCTTAGGTAAAATGGTACTCTTTGATAGTGCTCTTGATAATGAGTATTGGACTGCAAATTTCGAAAAAGATGGTTGGGAAGACCTCAAACAGTTCAGAGTTTTTGAAAAACATGATGAATATAGGAAGGTAGGTTTCTTAATCGAAAACAACTTCATAGATACAAATCTATATTCTCTTGAAAAAGGAGCTACAGGCTTTAGCACATTTCCATTAAATTTTGAAGAATATCTGGATAAACTAATTGAATTCAAAGGTTTTTTGGGATGGCGTTATAACATCATTGATACGAAAGGAGAAGACTACAAGCGTATGATTTACTATTTAAACCAAATATTCTAATTAAAGTAAGAAATCATGAAACATAAATCATTTAGAAAACGAAGGGTAAAAAAACAACAACCTTCTAAGAAAAAGCAACAGAACGATAATTTCTTTGAATCACAAGTACAGCGCAAATGTGAAAAATGTAAGGATGAAGACAAAAAAGAAGTGCAAAAGAAATCTGATGGACAATCAACTACAGCTTCTAAGAGTTTCTTTGGTTCTTATATGAATACTATCGATAGTAAAGGAAGTTCATTATCAAAAAACAATCGAGCATTTTTTGAAAGCAGAATGAATGATAATTTTGGAGATGTAAAATTGCATAACGATAAAGAATCAGCAAGTGCTGCCAAAGAAATTGGAGCTAAAGCCTTTGCATGGCAAAATCATATTGTAGTTAATAGTGAGTATTACAAAGAGGGGAGCCTGGAAGGAAAAAAACTATTAGCTCATGAATTAAAACATATTCAGCAGCAAAAAAACGGAAAACATATAATCCAGATGATGCTCGAAGAAGATGCTACAGAACCTGCAACAAAAGAAGAGGAAGAAGTTGCAGAACCAACTACAGAAGAAGGAGTACAACAAACCTCTGCGGCCGATTCTGAAACAATGGAGAAAGAGGCCGAGCAAGAGGAAGAGATGATAATGGTTCCAGAAAATATTCCTGATTTTCAAACCTTTGGGAAAGCATTTGCCAAAACAGCCTATGCAAATTCTGTAACTTTTGAAGGAAGAACAGATGCTACTTTTGATGGTGGTACAGGTTCGACAAGAAGTTTAAGTAGAACACCCTCAGAAGATTGTGTGAATTGTGCAGAAGGGGATTGCTGGCATTATACCGGGCAGTTACAAATAGATTATAGTGTATCTACTAATATTACGTTACCAGATGTTCCCGAAGGGCTAACAGAGTGTCAACATGAAAGAGTAAGAAATGCAATCGATAACGTCCTGTCTCCTCATGAGGATGATCATGTAACTGCTTTTAACCAATATAACGGTAGTGTAACATTACCTATTGATTACACAGGATGTAGTGCTGGTATCCAGGAGTATGTAGAGAATTTGCATTATATAAATGCAGCTTCAAGAGAAGCAAGAGTACAAGCGGCCAGCGATGCTTTGGATCCATTTCATGTTGCTGTAGATTTAGATTGTGAAGACGAATCAACTCCAGCTCCTACACCAGACGCAGAGCAATAAGGGGCAAAACACTCTTTTTTAAATATCAAATATGCAGTATCTTGAACAAAATACGTGTTAGCAATATTGTGCTCTATATTGCCAAGTAAGTAGCAATACACTTTATATATTAAGATATGCAAGGAATAAAAGGTAATCTGAAAATAGTTCCCTCTTATGAAGACGATTTTGATAAGTGCCTCGATTCATTAGGTAAAATATTAATAGAGCGAATTACTACAGCCCATAAAAATTCGGAAATCGATCTGGCAAAATATGATGATATTTCGTTTACACCAGTTTTGGATAAGGTTTTACAAATAAACGATGCTTTTTCATTTGAAGAGAAACTGGTGCTTTTATTAGGTATTGCTCCTTATATCAGACCTGGGTTTCTTGAAGATATTATGGCTCAAGCACTTCCGCAGGGAGGTGAATTTATAGCTTTTGGAGGAGTAAAAGGACAACATCATCGAGGTATTTTACCTACAGGAGAAACTGCACTTTTTTTATTAGCAGGTATGAATATCTCTAAAAGATTACATTTTCAGAAAATATTTGGTAGTGATGCTTTATTTGCCAAGTACGGATTATTACAAGTAGATTCTGTGTCAAATAAGGAGCCGAATATGAGTGGACGCCTCACGCCAGACGCAGATTGGTTAGAGTTAATCTTATTAGGGCAAGAAGCTGCACCAGTTCACAGTATAGAATTTCCTGCACGCAAAATCTCTACTTCTATGTTATGGGAGGATTTAGTATTGCATCCTCAAACCAAAGATCAAATAAATGACATTCAAGTTTGGATGAATCATCATGATAAGATATTTAAAGACCCTACATTCGGAAGGAAAATCAAGCCAGGATACCGAGTTCTTTTTTATGGTAAACCAGGAACCGGAAAAACCTTAACCGCATCCTTATTGGGGAATAAGTTTGATATTCCGGTATATAGAATTGATTTATCATTGGTAATATCAAAATATATAGGCGAAACCGAAAAACACATCGAATTAGTGTTTTCAAGAGCAGAGCGTAAACGTTGGATTTTGTTTTTTGATGAAGCAGATGCGCTATTTCATAAAAGAGTTGGGGTCAATACTTCTAATGATAGAGCAGCAAATCAAGAAGTTTCTTATTTGTTACAACGTATTGAAGATTTTGAAGGGCTTCTAATTCTAGCATCTAATTTCAAAAATAACATAGACGATGCTTTCTTAAGACGATTTCATAATATTATTCATTTCCCTATGCCAGGGACATCAGAAAGGTACAAATTGTGGGTACAGAGTATTCCAGGTGATATGAAATGTAATAGTGATATTGACTGGAAAGAAATTGCCGATAAATACGAAATTACAGGTGCAGAAATTATTAACGTAATGTATTATGCTTCTTTAAAGGCTTATTCTAGGAAAGAAAATATAATACTTAAGAATGATGTTTATGAAGGAATTAAGAAAGAGCTTAAAAAACAAGATAAGGCTTTTTCCTATTAGGAGACTTTCCACTTTTACATTTCAAAGATTTCGTCTTTTTGACCTTCAGTTGAACCTTTTCGATGAAAATTTAGGCTTTAGAGGTTCAACGTTGGGTGACCAATGTCTAAATTTAAGCCTATGTTCTCTAAAATTAGGCTTCCTGCACTCAATTTTGAAACCCTAACCTCTAAATTTGAGACTCTCTTGTCTAACCGAACGTCTTTTTGACCCACCGAAAGGTCTTTTTCATCTATTCTTCTGCATTATTCGACTTTGGAGCACTTTTGGTACGATTAAAAAACTGTTTTAGCTCGGTTACTTTTTTGGTAAATTCAATTCGGAGATGGTATAACACATCAAAATACCATTTCTACATTGCATCATGCTCTAGATGATACAGATCTTATTCTTGATTTTTATCCCTTATTATCACTCACTTTATAGCGCTAAACTCACCTGTTTTTACGGTTTAAAAGTAAAAGTTTTGTTGGAATATTTCCTATAAAAATTGGAAATATTCCAAATAAACAAAGTAATTTTGTAGTAGCAATTTTTAGTAAGAATTAGTCAGTTTTAGGTTAAAAAAAAAGAAGTCAGTGATGAAAAACAAGAATTATGAATATGATGTTGCGCTTTCTTTTGCTGGAGAGAATAGAGCATATGTAGAGGAGGTTGCGAATAGCCTCAGGATAAGAGGAATCAAAGTGTTTTATGACCTATTTGAGGAAACAAACTTATGGGGTAAAAACTTATATGAATATTTATCCGAGATTTATCAAAACAGGGCAAGATATACAGTACTATTTATATCAGGGTTTTACAATCAAAAATTATGGACCAACCATGAGAGAGCCTCTATGCAAGCAAGGGCATTTCAGGAAAGTAGAGAGTATATTCTGCCAGCTAGATTTGATGATACAGAGATTCCTGGGATATTGAAAACTGTAGGATATATTAACTTGAAAGATAGAAGTCCAGACGAGTTTGCGGGGCTGATCGAAAAAAAACTAAAAAAAGATCAAACCTTTTTGAAAAGTAAATGGTCAAAAATTTCTACCCTGATCAATCCAAAACCTTTCATTTTTACTATTAAAGTGGTAAATGAAAAAGAAGAATCGATTAAAAATGCCAAAGTGGTCTTAGTCGCTAATAATTCTACATATCTTGAAGGGTTTTCTGATGAAAAAGGATTGGCACATTTTATTATTCGAACACGTAAATTATATACTGTGCTTATTGCTCATCCAGAATATCCGGCAGTACTATTCAAAAATATTAACCCAAAGGAGGATATAGAAGTAACTATTGAAAAATTAAAAGGATCAGGTTCTGTAATCCTTAATAAATCTGGGGAAACACCAGGGATTATGGGTAGGATAAAACCTGTGTTGAAATCAAACAATAGAATATCATTATATGCCGACAACATAGCGATTGAAGGGGGGCAACATCAACCTTATGATATTGAGTTAAATAAATCAATAATTTTAGAAGATAATGGAGGAAATAGTATACATTTAACCTTCAGATTCTTTCAAGGGAGAATCGCTTTAATCGATTATTGTAAACACAAATTATCTTAATTATGAAAAGAGTAATCATCTTTTTTAGTTTTATTTTGTTTTTGGCTTGTAAAGAACAGCCAAAGGAAACAGCAGAAACACCTATTGTCGAAACTGCCAAGGAGGAAATTAAAAAACCAGAGGATAGTTTTGGAATTGTAATTCATGGTGGAGCAGGAACTATCTTGAAAAAGAATATGACTCCAGAAAAAGAAGCAGCTTATAAAGCTAAACTCGAAGAAGCAATAAAAGTAGGACATACCATTCTTAAAAATGGAGGGACCAGCCTTGAAGCTGTTGAGAAAACGATAAATGTCCTTGAGAATTCTCCATTATTTAATGCAGGTAAGGGAGCAGTATTTACTAATGAAGGAACTAATGAATTAGATGCTTCTATTATGGATGGTAGTAACCTTAATGCCGGGGCAGTAGCAGGAGTTAAAACTGTTAAAAACCCAATCAATCTAGCTAGAGAAGTAATGCTTAATTCTCCTCATGTATTATTATCAGGTAGTGGAGCCGAATTATTTGCTAAAGAAAGAAACCTTGAGATTGTTGATCCAGCATATTTCTTTACAGAAGACCGCATGAAATCGCTAGAGAGAGTAAAAGAAAAACTAAAAAACAAAGAAGCAAATAAAACCACGGCTTTTTATGACCCCTTTATAAAAGACTCTAAATTCGGGACAGTTGGCTGTGCTGCATTAGACAAAAATGGAAATTTAGCTGCAGGAACCTCTACAGGAGGAATGACTAATAAAAAATGGAATCGTATAGGAGATTCGCCGATTATTGGAGCAGGAACATATGCTAATAATGCAACTTGTGCGGTGTCAAGTACAGGGTGGGGAGAATATTTTATACGAGCGATGGTGGCACATGATATTTCGGCATTAATGGAGTATAAAGGGCTTTCTCTTGAGGAAGCTGCCAAAGAAGTAATACAGAAAAAGCTTACCGATCTTGGTGGTACAGGAGGAATTGTAGCAATAGATAATAAAGGTAATGTAACTATGGAATTTAATACTGCCGGAATGTATCGTGCAACAATGAACGCTACCGGAGATCTTACTATAGGAATTTATAAAGAATAATTCTCCTGTTTTTAATTTTAAAAATTTACCCTCCTGTACTAAGGAGGGTTTTTTATTTTGAAGATATTGTAGAGCAAAAATTCACTATTTTCTGGGGGAAATAGAACCAAAAATCTCATTACTTTTATCCAATAATTACAATTGTATAAATGATAAGCTGATGAAAAGAATATTGATTTTTGTAATAATCTGTATGATGAATAAAGGTATGGCTCAAAATAAAGAAAATATAGTTGGTTTATATGCATTAGGCTCTCATTCTCCAGAAGGAGGAAGTCATCTGTTTGTTTTAGAAAATGGCAAATTTGTGATTACTTATTTTGGAGGTGTGCAAGTGGGAAGTTGGCGTATAGATAAAGATCAAACTTTTTTGTTTACCCCAGACACTAAGAAAAATGAATTCGAACTTTATGGGAGGTATAATAAAAAGATACAAGACAGTTTAAAGATCTTTTTTACAGGTTTTGAAGAATCACGAAGTTTTATGAGTCTAAAAAAATCAAAAGATGATCACTATATCATGAAACAGGTATTTAATGATGACGCTAACTGCTTTGGTTATCCTTATGTAGAAACTTTTAAAAAGGATTCTGATTTGATTTCTTTTATGGCCATAAATGAAAGAATGAATACGGCTATATATGATTTTAATATCAAAGGATTTAATGATTTTATAGCTTGTTTTTTTACTAGAGAAAATGAGGTGTATCCTTTTTATACTACATTGAAAGACAACAAACTATACATAGATGAAAACGAATATTCAGAAAAACGCCCTTTGCCAACAGAAGGAGAGGATATAGAATTTATTAGAGCAATAGCCAATAAGAATACTTCTGAAAACGCGCTCTTTTATAATCCTTCATATAATCCCTTTAAAGAGGACATAAATGCAAGCCATGTTTTTGACAAAGAAAAGCAAGCATATATTATTCCGGGGTTTTATAAAGAAGGAAATGAGGATAGAACAGATGACGAAGCATTTTTCGATATATCGATCATCTATAAATATGAATTGTGTACAGGTACTTTTGCTAAATCAGTCAATTATAAAATTGAAGATAAACCTATTTTTCAGGTTAACTGTAAATAAGTGAATTTATAGATGTTGGATAAGTGTCAAAAAAGACAGATTATAAAGGATTAAAAAATAAAATTGAAATTTACAACTTTAAGCAGATTGAGATGGTGTAGAATACAGTTAATAATTACTACCTTTAATCCGCTAAACATCGACTAATATGAAATTATCACGAATTCTCTATCTGTTACTTTTTGTAGCATTCGCATTTTCTTGTAAAAAAAAAGACGATCAATCTATAGCTGAAGCAAATGCTTCAGAATTAAACAAATATCAAGAATATATCTCAGATGTATCTTCAGGGGTAATTTCGGTTTTGGATAATGTGTATGTCGTATTACAAACACCAGTAGAAGGTTGGGATGATAATCAAGAACTACCAAAAGATATACTTACTGTATCACCAAAAGTAAAAGGTAAAATTATTGCCGTAAATAATCGAACTATTTCTTTTCAACCAGAAGAAGGGTTTGACGAGGACACAGCTTACACTTTTACTCTAGATCTAGAAGAATTAGTTAAAGATTTTGAGGACGATCTAGATGAAGAATTTGTTTTTACAGTGAAAACATTAAAGCAACAGTTTTCGATAATTACCGATAATCTTCAGTCGTATAGTAAAGATTGGCAATATATAGATGGAACAATAACATCTAGTGATCAAATGAAATTTGATGTTGCAAAGCAACTTATTACTGCTTCGCAAAAAGGAAAGAAAGTAGCCGTAAAATTTAGTGAATCCATCGATAAAAGCCGTCAGTTTAGTTTCAGAATAGATAGTATTCAACGTTTTGAAGAAGATTCAGAAGTTACTATTAAATGGTCTGGTAAATCTTTCGATATAGACACAGAAGGCGAGGATGTATTATCCATTCCTGGGAAGAATAATTTTTCTATAATTAGTGTTTCGGTTGCTAATGTAGATAATCAATATGTAGAGATTAATTTTTCTGATCCACTTAAGAAAAATCAAAACTTTAATGGTCTGGTTACCATCTCTGGAGCCAAAAACTTAAAATATACTGTACATGGCAATGTCCTTAAAGTATATCCAAAACAAGAACTTAAAGGAACATTAGAGGTAACTGTTTTTGAAGGAATTAAAAGTACAGATAACTATAAATTAAAGAACACATATACCGAAAAAGTATCTTTTCAACAACCAAATCCAGAGATTCGCTTACTGCAAAGCGGAGTGATTTTACCGACTTCGGATAATCTGAAATTTAATTTTGAAGCGATCAACCTTCGTGCTGTCGAAGTACAGGTAGTTAAAGTCTTTGAAAATAATGTCCTTCAGTTTTTACAAAACAATAACCTTAACGGTTCTGGTGATTTAAGAAGTGTAGCAAGACCAATTGCCAAAAAACTAATTAATCTTCAGGAGAATCCATCTTTAAACCTTAGCAAATGGAATGCTTTTGCAATTGATTTAAAAAAGCTCATTACACCAGATCCCGGAGCAATCTATAGAGTCGAACTAAATTATCGTAAAGCATATTCGCTTTACAAATGTGATGGTGCGGCTACAGATGATACTCCAATCGATGAATTAACAGATAATTATGACGAAGAAGAGGAATCTAGTTTTTGGGATAGCTCTCAATATTACTATGATGATTACTACGATTATAATTGGGAAGAAAGAGAAAACCCATGTAGCACTTCTTACTTTAGAGATAAAAAAATTAGTGCAAATGTATTAGCTTCTAATCTGGGAGTAGTCGTTAAAAAAGGGCTTAATAATGCATATATGGTTACGGTTAATGATATTATTACTACCAGTCCTGTATCAAATGCAAAAGTAACTTTTTACAATTATCAGCAACAAGAGATGGGAGTGGCGACTACCGATGCAGAAGGAATAACTGGTTTTGATGCAGATCGCCCGGCATATTTTGCTATTGCCCAATCCGGAAAACAGCAAACCTATGTAAAATTAAATGATGGGAATGCATTATCGGTAAGCAAATTTGATGTTTCTGGAGTGAGATTGCAAAAAGGAATCAAAGGATATATTTACGGAGAACGTGGTGTTTGGCGTCCTGGAGATACTTTATTTTTGTCTTTTATGCTTAATGATAATGCAAATAAATTACCCAAAGGACACCCAGTAAAATTTGAATTACGTGACCCATATGGTAAAGTAACTTACCAGGAAACAAAGACTAATGGGATCAACAATTTCTACAAATTTGTTGTACATACTTCTGATGAAGCGCCTACTGGTAATTGGCAAGCCAAAGTTAATGTTGGGGGAGCTAATTTTAGTAAAACACTTAAAATTGAAACCATAAAACCTAATCGTCTTAAAATCAAAACGACTTTTGATGATGAAGTTTTGGGAGTTAATAAAAACATACAAGGTAATCTCGAAGTATTATGGTTGCATGGCGCAATAGCAAAAAACCTGAAAACAGATATAAATGTTCGATTCAATCCAAAAACAACCAGTTTTAAAACCTTCCCGGGATATGTTTTTGATGATCCAACCCGTAGGTTTGGAACTGAGGAACAAGAAGTATTTCAAGGGCAAATTTCTAACGAAGGAAAAGCGAGTTTTAACCTTAGGCCAAAACTAGAAAATAAAGCAGCAGGGATGCTAAAAGCTTCTTTTATTACGAAGGTATATGAAAACGGGGGAGATTTTAGTACCGATGTGATTAGTAAAGAATTTTCTCCATATAGTACCTATATTGGAGTAAATGTTCCTAAAGGAGACAAAGCACGAGGGATGTTGTTAACCGATACAAAACATAATTTTGAAGTTGTCTCTGTAGATGACAAAGGAAACCCTAAATCGGCCAAAGACCTTGAGGTCTTTATCTATAAAGTCGATTGGAGATGGTGGTGGGATACATCAGAAGATAATCTGTCTTCTTATAATAGAGGATCATATCATAACGAAGTATTCAAGACCAAGGTAACAACTAATAGTAATGGTAAAGCCAACTTTAATTTTGAATTAAAATACCCAGAATGGGGAAGATACCTAGTAAGAGTAGTAGACCCAAATGGAGGACATGCTACCGGAAAAATAATGTATATCGATTGGCCAGGTTGGGCTGGGAAATCACGTAAAAATGATCCTTCGGCCGCAACAATGTTATTATTTTCGACAGATAAAAACACCTATAATGTTGGAGAGAAAGCTATTGTAACCTTTCCGTCTAGTGAAGGAGGAAGAGCATTAGTAACAGTAGAAAACGGTACCGAAGTACTATCTTCACAATGGGTAACTCCGCAAAAAGGAGAAACGAAGTTCGAATTACCCATCGAAGAATTATACACTCCCAATGTGTATATACATATCACATTATTGCAACCACATGCAGATACAGCAAACGATTTACCGATACGTTTGTACGGGATCGTTCCAATTTCTGTTGAAGACCCAAATACTAAGGTGCAACCTAAGTTAACAATGCCAGATGTATTACGACCAGAAGAAACAATCACACTGAAAGTTGGAGAAAATAATGGTAAACCTATGACCTATTCTATTGCTATCGTAGATGAAGGTCTATTAGATTTAACACGATTTAAAACACCAAATCCCTGGAATAGTTTTTATGCACGTGAAGCACTCGGAGTAAAAACCTGGGATGTATATGATGATGTAATTGGTGCCTATGGCGGAAGCATTAATCAGGTATTTAGTATTGGTGGTGATGCAGAAGCGGGTGGTAGCAAATCAAAAAAAGCGAACCGATTTAAACCAATGGTTGTCTTTGAAGGGCCATTTGAACTTAAAAAAGGAGAGACGCGTGCTCATAAAATTAAAATTCCAAAATATGTAGGATCTGTACGTACCATGATTGTGGCTTCAGATGCCGAAAAAGCAGCTTATGGTAGTGTAGACAAGACTACACCAGTACGTAAACCACTAATGGTTCTGACTTCGATTCCTCGTAAAATTACTCCTGGAGAAAAAGTAACCATACCGGTTACCGTTTTTGCAATGGAAAATAAAGTGAAAAACGTAACTGTTACTTTAAAACCTAACAAAGGATTTACAGTAATTGGTGAGGCACAACAAAAACTATCATTTCCTCAACCCGATGAGAAAATGGCCTATTTTGATATCGAAGTGCTAGAAGGAGCTTCACTTACAGATATCGAAGTAGTGGCTAGTGGTGGTGGAGAAAAAGCATCATACAAGGTTCCAATCAATATAGTGAACCCAAATCCAATGACAACAGAAGTTACATCGATTGTTTTAGAACCTAATAGTGAACAGGAAGTAGATTTTGCAGCATTTGGAATTGATGGAAGTAATAGTGCAACAATTGAGTTCTCATCATTACCACCAATGAATTTTGAAAGTAGATTAAGTTATCTAATTCGTTATCCACATGGTTGTGTTGAACAAACAACTTCAGCCGCATTCCCACAATTGTATCTTGGTGATGTATTCAATTTATCATCTGATAAAAAGCAGAAAATACAGAAAAATATAGAAGCCGCAATGTATAGGCTAAAACGTTTTATACAACCTAATGGAGGAATGTCATATTGGCCTGGATATAGTAACCCTAATGATTGGGGAACAACCTATGCTGGTCATTTCTTGCTAGAAGCAAATAAACAAGGATACGTATTACCAATAGGCTTTAAAAGTAACTGGATTAATTACCAACAGCAACAGGCTAAACGATGGAGAAGTGGTAATAATGATCTGGCGCAAGCCTATCGATTATATACATTAGCTCTTGCCGGTAGTCCTGATCTATCTTCAATGAACAGGTTAAGAGAGACTTCGGGATTATCTAATGATGCCAAATTGAGATTAGCCGCAGCTTATGGATTAATTACTCAGACAAAAGCAGCAAACCAATTGCTTAATTCGGCAAATATTGATTTTCAGCCCAGAAATAATAGCCATTACACTTATGGCTCTACCAATCGAAATCGAGCAATGGCACTAGAGACACTTGTAGCTTTGGACCAAAAAACGAAGGCTCAGAAAGTAGCAGTAGATTTGGCAAAAGAATTATCTTCTAAAAACTGGATGAGTACACAAACTACATCCTACGCATTAATGGCAATGGCAAAATATGCAGCCTATGTAGGTGGGAAAGGAGTAAACATAAACTATATTCTTAACGGGAAATCAACAAATGCCAATACAGATAAAACATTAGCTACCTCTGGTGAACTCTCTATTCTAAAAGACAATAAACTGATTCTTAAAAACAATAAGGATAACACCATTTTTGTGCAAATTGCAACAAGCGGAATTCTACCTGTCGGTCAGGAAAAAGTAATTCAAAGCAAGTTTAAAGCAATTGTAGATTATAAAACAAAAGATGGTAATATTATTAATCCGATACTATTAACTCAAGGAACAGATTTTGTGGCAGAAGTAACCATTACGAATACTACTGGTTCTAAAGTAAAAGATATTGCATTAACCGAAATTTTCCCATCTGGGTGGGAAATAGTCAATACTCGATTTACAGATTTCGGATCGTTTAAAGCCAATGCAGTAACACATACCGATATACGTGATGATAGAGTAAATTTCTATTTTGATCTAAAACCAAATGAAAGTAAAACGATGACCATTTTATTAAATGCATCCTACCTGGGTAAATATTATCTGCCAGGTATCCAATGCGAAGCGATGTATGATAATAGTTATTTAGTAAGAAGTAAAGGGAAATGGGTTGAGGTAGTGAAGTAGATGAATGGGTTTTGATTTATAAATAAGCTCTTTAACCTAAATAAAATGTTACAAATATTATGAAAAAATACCTGCTTAAATATATCATGCTCTTTGTATTAGGGTTGTATTCTACTCAATCCTTTGCTTGTGATTGTGACTGTGATGGAGACTGTTCATTTTCTTCAGTTTCAACAGGAGGTTTTGTTGCTTTGGTAAAAGTAATTGAGTATTCTGAATTTTTAGAATTTGAAGATGATGGGAAATCAAAGAAAATGCCTTTGGCGATGAAAGTAGAAGTTATAAAAAAATACAAAGGTGAAGATACCCGTAAAATCATACAGATTTGGGGGGATAACGGAATGCTATGTCGGCCATATACTGATTATTTTAAAATTGGGAACCATTATTTAATTGCGCCAAACAAAATCTGGAAGAATTCTGAAAATGGAAAAGAAGGAGATTATGATTTCTTTGCATGTGAAGTTGGTTTTTTGGATGTTGATCTCAAAAAAAAGATGGTCTAT
This sequence comes from Aquimarina sp. EL_43, assembly GCF_943422735.1. NCBI lineage: Bacteria > Pseudomonadati > Bacteroidota > Flavobacteriia > Flavobacteriales > Flavobacteriaceae > Aquimarina > Aquimarina sp. EL_43. The sequence continues at coordinate 2,121,499 of NZ_CALSBR010000001.1, forward strand.
GGAGCATATGCTAAAAACATAAATAAAATTTCATTTTCTAAAATAGAAACCATTTTAAATAAATAAAAATTAGCTTGATGAAATAATGATTTTAGAACAAGCGATTTTATATATAAAACCAGGAGAATCAGAAGCTTTTGCCAAAGCTTTTAAAGAAGCTCAAAAAATCATTTCTGCTATGAAAGGATATATCAGACATGATGTATTGAAATGTATAGAAGAAAATGATAAATATTTACTGTTGGTTGAGTGGGAAACGATAGAGGATCATGAAACAGGTTTCAGAAAATCTGAAGAGTATCAGGAATGGAAAAAATTATTACATCACTTTTATGACCCTTTTCCTGTAGTGCAACATTATGCATCTATATTATCCTGATATTGCAAAGTGGGTATTTTAACTTAACGATAAAGCAACGTACTGTTTTTTTTATTACCATTGTTGAAAAATCGAAAAATATATGAATACTAAGTTTTATAAGCTTTTACCAGGCCTTTTTTGCTTGATAAGTATTTGTTCCTGTAAGCAACAATCGGTTTCTGTACATAAGATCTCAGCAATTCAACAAAAAATTGATTCTACAATAATTGCAGATAAAGCTATAGATTCATTTATTGCACCTTTCCGAGATCATTTGAATAAAACTTTGGATGCTACACTGTGTATTGCTCCAGTAGATTTCACTAAACACGATAGAAAATTAGAAAGCAAATTAGGGAACCTTACAGCAGATATTTCTTTACATCAGGTAGAACCGATTTTCAAAAAAAGATATAATAAAGAAATTGATTTTGTATTATTAAATCATGGAGGTCTGCGGGCACCAATACTCAAAGGGCCGGTAACTGCAAGAACAGCCTTTGAAGTAATGCCTTTTGAAAATGAATTGGTAGTAGCAGAATTATCTTATGAAAAAGTACAGGAGCTAGTTTCTTATTTGATTGAAAAACAACAAGCGCACCCTGTTTCTAATTTACAACTCAGTATTGTAAAACAATCAAAAGAAGTACAAAAGTTAGTTATTAATGGAGAACCATTGCAAAAAGGTAAAACCTATTTAGTACTTACTACAGATTATTTGCAACAAGGAGGAGATAGTATGAACTTCTTTAAAGATCCTATACAGTTATACAAAACAGATTATAAATTTAGAAATGCACTAATCGATTATTTTAAATCAATAGACACCATAAAAGTACAACTGGATAAAAGAATGAGATATGCAGAATAGGAGAAGATTTATACAGCAAATAGTATCGGCAACAGCTTTAGCTAGTTTAGGAGGGGGAAGTTTAGTGTCCTGTGTTAAACCAGCATCAAAAAAGATAACAGTACTACATACCAACGATGTACATAGCCAGATTGATCCTCTACCAAATAATCATTATAAATACCCAGGATTAGGAGGATTTGCCAGAAGAGCATCGATTATAGAAAAAGTACGAAAAGAAAATCCGAATACTATTTTATTAGATGCAGGGGATATTTTTCAGGGCACTCCATATTTTAATTATTATGGTGGGGAAATTGAATTTAAACTAATGTCAAAACTAAACTATGATCTTGCTACCATTGGAAATCATGATTTTGATAACGGGATAAATGGAATACTGAACCAATTACCTAATGCCACTTTTGATTTTGTATCAGCCAACTATGATTTTAAAAATACGGTGCTAGATGGTATCGTAAAACCATATAAAATATTAGTTAGAGAAGGGATTAAAATCGGAGTTTTTGGTTTAGGAATAGAGTTGGAAGGTTTAGTGAATAAAAATTTATATAAAGAAACCCAATATCTCGACCCTATTGAAATTGCTCAAGATATCACAAGGGTATTAAAAGAAGATCAGCAGTGCGATCTTGTAATTTGCCTTTCTCATATTGGGTATGAGTATAAAAATGCTAAGGATAAAATTTCTGATCTTCACCTAGCCAAAAAAACAAAAGATATTGATCTGATTATAGGAGGTCATACGCATACTTTATTGCCGAAACCAGCAGTTGTAGATAATGTGGCAGGAGAGAAAGTACTTATTAACCAATGTGGTAAAAGCGGGGTTTATATGGGACAAATTGATTTTTATTTTGACACCAACGGGAATAAAACAGCAGAAGGAAGATCAATAGAGGTTTAAAATGCTTTTTTGAATAATATATAGATTCATCCACATACACATTGAACTCATCTTGACTTTTTGTTTTTAACCGAAAATGAAGTGAAATTTGACCAGATGAGATACTTTTTGAAAGTCATAGCAGGGCCTACGGCTAAGAAAAGTAACGAAATATGGGTGAAATTCAACCATTTTTTAGGAAATAGAAAAAGTCAAGATGAGTTCATTGCTTAAAAACATAAAAAACTACATAAAAACCCATCCAAAACGCTTCTTAATTCTTGGAGTAGCGTTAATTGTATATTATTTTTTATTACCAAGACCATTATTTGATGATCCAACTGCAACAGTAATTGAGACTAGAAACGGTGAATTATTAGGTGCTAAAATTGCAACCGATGGGCAATGGCGTTTCCCCGAGACCGATAGTGTGCCCGAAAAATTCAAACGATGTATCATTGCATTTGAAGATCAGCAGTTTTATCGACATTTAGGATTTAATCCTGTTGCGATGGGAGAAGCAATTATCGAAAATAGTAGTGCAGGTAAAGTGGTTAGAGGAGGAAGTACTATCACTCAGCAGGTTATTCGTTTGGCACGAAAAGGTAAAAAACGTACCTATTTTGAAAAACTAAAAGAATTAATACTGGCTACGCGACTGGAGTTTGGAGCTTCTAAAGAAAAGATTTTGAAACTATACGCCTCTCATGCTCCTTTTGGGGGTAATGTAGTAGGAATCGATATGGCAGCTTGGCGTTATTTTGGATTACCAGCCCATCAATTATCCTGGGCAGAGACAGCAACACTTGCAGTACTACCTAATGCGCCTTCTTTAATCTACCCTGGAAAAAATCAAATTAAATTATTAAAGAAAAGAAACCGATTGCTTCTTACGCTTTTAGAAGAAGAAACCATTGATTCATTAACATATCAACTATCAATAAGCGAAACACTACCTAAGAAGCCTTATTTTTTACCACAAACAGCTCCGCATTTGTTAGAAAGATTAGCCAAAAAGCATCTAGGTAAAAGAGTGCAAACTACAATTGATCCAATACTACAAAAACAGGTTAACCGAGTGGTTAAAAGGCATTATGAGGTATTAAAACAAAATGAAGTACATAATATGGCGGTTTTGATTTTGGATGTTGATACCAGGGAAGTACTAAGTTATGTAGGAAATTCACCAACAGATAAAACACATCAAAAAGATGTAGATATTATCGAGGCAGGGCGTAGTACAGGAAGTACATTAAAACCATTATTATATGCCGCAATGATGGATAAAGGAGAATTGTTACCAGAACAATTGGTCTCTGATATTCCTACAGTAATTTCGGGGTATAATCCCAAGAATTTTGATGAAGGCTATAGTGGTGCTGTTGCAGCAAATCGAGCTTTGGCACGTTCTTTAAATATACCAGCAGTTCGATTGTTGCAAAAATATGGCCTACAGAGATTTAGAGATGAAATGAATGCATTTCAAATTAGAGATTTGAAATATGGGGCTGACCACTATGGATTGTCATTAATTGTTGGAGGAGCAGAAGGAAACCTTTGGGATCTTAGTAAAACGTATGCAGGTTTTGCAGGTACGTTAAATCATTATCAAAGTACCTCTAGTGAATATTTTACTCGAGAATTTATCGAACCAATTGTTTTGACTGAAAGGGAAGTGGATTTTGGCAAAAGAACACAACAAAAACCAGTATATGGCGCTGGTAGCATCTGGTTGACCTTTGAAGCTATGAAAAAAGTAAACAGACCAGAAGGTGATGAAGCATGGGAGTTTTATGATTCTTCTAGAGAGATTGCCTGGAAAACAGGAACCAGTTATGGTAACAGAGATGCTTGGGCAATAGGTGCTAGCCAAAAATATGTAGTAGGTATTTGGGTTGGTAATGCCGACGGAGAAGGGCGACCAGAACTCACAGGATTAAATTCGGCTGCACCTGTTTTATTTGATGTATATAACCTATTACCAAAATCTAAGTGGTTCCCTGCTCCTTATGATGATCTGATTACTGTTACGGTCTGTACTAAAAGTGGTTTTTTGGCGGGTAGCAATTGCCCAACCAAATTAATGGATGTTCCCGTTTCTGAAACCAGAACCAAACCTTGTCCATATCATCAATTAGTACACTTGGACAGGACAGGGCAATACAGAGTAAATTCTTCTTGCGAACCTGTTGGTAATATGATTCATGAATCTTGGTTTGTTCTACCTCCGTTGCAAGAGTATTTTTTTAAAACAGGTAATTCTCGTTATCGTTCCTTACCACCATATCGACCTGATTGTATAAAAGAATCTCAGGAACGAATGGATTTTATTTTTCCAAAACCTAATAGTAGTGTATATTTACCCAAAGGATTTGATGGTAAAACTAATGAGGTAATTCTTAAAATTGCACATACAAATCCCGAAACCCGTGTGTTTTGGTATATAGATCATCAATTTGTTGGTACAACAAAGCAGTTTCATGAAATGCCTGTAGCTCCAAAACCAGGAATGCATATTATTACCGTTTTAGACGAAAAAGGAAATGAATTAAAACGGAAAATAGAAATCAAAGATTGATTTTGATTTAATCCCGTAATTCTTCTGTTTTTTTCACGTAAATAGCCTCATAATGAGATTGTTAAGAAATATATAAAATACTGCAATTTTGTGTTAAAATAATAAAATTGTTAAATTTTGAACAATTGTCTTGTTATCTTAGAATCAACATTTTACAAACTAGCTAGCGTTAATTATTAACGTATAACTCAAACTTAACTCTTAAAACCAATGAAAAATGCAATTTTATTGCTTGTCATATTTTTATGTTCAAGCATTACAGCCTATTCCCAAATAGGCCAAGGAGGAGAACCTTTGTTCTCGAATGAACGTATTTCAAAATCAAGCCAAATTCCTAGTGTCACATTACCTAAACTGGATGTGGCTAAACTACTAAAAGAAGATGCATTAGAATCAAGTAAAGACGTACCAATGCGTTTTGCGTATGCTCATCAAACGAATCTTAATCCAAAAAATTCTGGAAAATGGTATACCAATTCGAAAGGTGACCGGTATTGGCTGATTGAGATTGAATCTAAAGGAGCACTATCACTTAACCTTACTTTTTCGAATTTCAAGATTCCTGAAGGAGGTAAATTATTTGTCTATAACAGAGACAAATCTGATGTTCGCGGAGCATTTACTTCTGCTAATAATAAGAGCTCAAAGCGATTAGGTTTAGCTCCTGTAAAAGGAGATAAAATTATAGTAGAATATTTTCAACCAGCTCAGGTAAAACAACAACCAGATTTAAATATTTCTACTGTTGCTCATGATTATAGAGGTATAATGAACATGGCAAAAGACTTTGGACAATCTGGATCTTGTAATAATAATGTAGTTTGTTCGGAAGGAGATCCATGGAGAGATCAAATTAGATCTGTTGCATTAGTAATTTTAGGAAACGGAACCAGATGGTGCTCTGGATCCTTAATTAATAACACAGCTAACAACGGAACTCCATATTTTTTGACAGCAAATCACTGTACATCAGGCCGTGACGTGACCAATTGGGTTTTTGTGTTTAACTATGAATCTCCCGGGTGTACCAATAACTCTGATGGATCCACAAGTCAGTCTATTTCTGGTTCGCAGATGATGGATAGCGGATCGAGTTCTGATTATGCATTATTAAAACTGTCTTCTACACCACCTTCAAGTTATAATGTATATTATTCGGGATGGGATGCCACTGGAAGTATTCCTACTCAAACTACGGGTATTCATCATCCTAGAGGTGATGTTAAAAAAATATCATTTGATAATGATGCATCTTCTATTTCTGGATATTTAGGAGGTTCTGGAAGTACACATTGGCAAGTTACTGATTGGAATGACGGAACCACAGAAGGAGGGTCTTCGGGTTCTGCTCTTTTTGATCAAAATAAAAGAATTGTTGGCCAATTACACGGGGGATATGCTGCTTGTGGTAACGACAGAGGTGATTGGTATGGACGTTTATCTGTAACATATCCAAATATTTGCCAGTGGCTGGCTCCTGGATGTACTACCAAAATAGTGGACGGACATAACCCTGGGAGCGGTGGAGATACACAGGCACCTTCTGCTCCTGCAGGATTAAGCGCCTCTAATGTTGCAGCAACCTCTGTATCACTTTCATGGAATGCCTCTACCGATAATATTGGTGTGACTGGATATGATGTATATCAAGGAAATTCAATTGCTACATCGGTAACAGGTACTTCAGCAAATATTACTGGACTAACGGCTAATACAGCATATCAATTTAGAGTAAAGGCCAAAGATGCAGCTGGAAACATTTCTGGATTTAGTAATACAGTTAATGTAACTACTACAGGCGGTGGAGTTACCTATTGTTCTGCTAATGGAAATAATGCTTCTGAAGAATATATTAGTAGAGTGCAACTAGGGTCTATTGATAAAACTTCTACCGCAGGAAGCGGAGGATATAGTGATTTTACATCAGAATCTACAAATCTATCCAAAGGAAGTTCAAATACGATTACGGTAACACCAACCTGGACAGGCACGACATATAATGAAGCATATAGAGTCTGGATAGATTATAATCAAGATGGTGATTTTACAGATGCCGGAGAACAAGTCTGGACGCAATCTGCTACCCAAAACACAACGGTAAGTGGAAGCTTTACAGTACCTTCGTCTGCTACCAATGGAACGACTAGAATGCGAGTTATTATGAGGTATAATACATCTCCTTCTCCTTGTGGATCATTTAATTATGGAGAGGTCGAAGATTATACTGTTGTGATTGGTGGATCGGTTGCTGCAAAACAAAATAATAATGTAACACTTTATCCTAATCCGGCCAGAGATATACTTAATGTATCATTCAACTCAGGGTCTGAAGAAGTCTCGTATTCGGTAATAGATATTTTAGGAAAAACAATTATCTCGGAAACAGGTAAAAATAGATCGACTATAAATGTCGGAAGTTTAAAACAAGGAATCTATTTCCTGAAATTTAGCGATGGGAACAATCAATATACTAAACGTTTTGTGAAGCGATAAAGTCAAACTAGCTAGCTTAGTATGTAAAATATGAAAAAGAGAGTGAGATTCCTTAGTTTTATCAGGAACTCACTCTTTTTAATTTACTTATCTCAAAGGAAATCCTTTTGCTGCCCACCACGGATGTATTTCGATAATTAGACGGCCAGATTTTACCATAGGATCCATGTTAGCCAAGCTATCTGCCATTTTTTGTGTTGGTGTATTATAAATTGTGATCCCGCGAATATCACCATCATCCCCAAAAGGCCCCGAAATATCAGCGTATCCTTCTTTATACATTCTACCAAGATGTCCAAGGTGTAATTTTTGCAAACTATCTGCTTCTTCCTTATTTTGAGAACGATTAGGTCCTTTTTTTAAGAAAGCAATAAAATATTGTTGCATAATCACAGTATCTCCAGTTTCTTCATCTATATAATCAAAGATCTTAAACCCGTCTTTTTTCAACTTTTCCTTGATTGATTTTGCTGAAGGTTTTATTTCTTCAGTAACCTCTTTTGTACTCTCTGATTGTGGGATGCTTTCTTCTTTAGACTGCTGTTTACAAGAGAAAAGGAATAGTAAAGCGAAAAATATGAGTAGTTTTTTCATTTTAATGAAGCTTTTAGTCATTTCTGGTGTTAAAATAATGAATTTTACTCGAATTGGATAGTATCTCAATTTTGTAACCAAAATATAATTAGATAGTGATTTTAAATGTAGTCCCCTTACCAAGAGTACTTTCTACATGAACCTTAGCATCGTTCATATCTAAAAAATCTTTGGTGATCAATAAACCTATACCTGTACTACTTTCTCCTCCTGTACCTTCTTTTTTATGAGTCTTATTGTATTCAAAAAGCCTATTTAATTCATCAGGGTTCATACCGATTCCTGTATCTTCGATTTCAATGAGATGTTTGGTTTTGGATTGACGTAGTCGTACTTGAATTTCTCCTTCTTTTTGAGTGTATTTTATAGCATTAGAGATGATATTTCTTAAGCTGGCTAAAATCATATTCTTATCCGCATGAATATAGGTGTCATTGGTAAAATAATGTGTAGAAAACGTTAGGTTTTTTAGATTTATAATAGGCTGAAAATATTCAGTAATGTTTTCAAATAACTCGATAATACTGAATAGAGATTTTTCTGGTTTTAACGCTAATAAATCATTTTTAGACCAACTAATAAGGTTTTCTAAAGTAAAATGAATAGAAGTGGTATTTTGTTCAATAGATTTTATAATTTCTTTTAATTGAGTTTTGTCATAGCTTTCAAAATCTTCTAATACTAGTTTCAGAAGTACATCCATAGTTCCTATTCCTCCTCTTACATCATGTGATATTAGAGACAGGAATTTTGATTTCATGATATTAAGTTGTGTTAGTTGAGTGTTTCTTTTAGAGAAAGAATAAAAAAGTAATACAAGTAAAGAGGTGAATACTACTCCAGCTATTAGAATGATTAAAGGGTAAGATGTTCTTTCGTTTTTTATATATGTAATTGTAGGATTGGCGACTAACACCCATTTTTTTCCCCATAAAATTGGTAAATCAAATTGATGTGTGAAATTTATCTGGGTATCGACTTGTTTAGATTGATAGGTAAATAAGGTATCTTTAGAAATCTCGTTTTTTTGATTTAGTAACGACATCTGAATTTCTTTAGATATATTGGTGTTATTAGCAGCTTCAAAGATTTTCGAAAATTTGAAAACCCCAAGTACAAATCCTTTAAGGTTTTTTGGGTCGTAGTTTTTTTGGGATTCATTTTCAATAAAAATAGGTAGAAAAGCTAAGCATCCTTCTGGATTTGTTTTTTCTTGCACTAATTTCACATTTCCGCTAATAAGGGGCTTACCCAGTAATTGTGAGGATTTAAGAGTGTTATACCGCTCTTTTTCTGAAGCTAAGTCATATCCAAAAGCATTTTTATTTTTTGTGAAAGGATCAACATAATAGACAGGAAAATATTCTTTTCTGATTTTTGCATTTACCAATTGATTAAAGGTGTCTTTTTCTGAAAAGCTAAAATCAGAGAATTCTTGTTGATGCTTTTTCTCATAGAATGATCTCATTTCATGTTTTACCCAAGGAACCCATTCTAAAGCCAAAAAACTACTATTTCTTTTACGTATAGATTGAGATTCTGTAATAAACATATGATAACTAGGAATCTCGTTTGATTTGAATAATATGGCTAGTGTGTGTAAGGACTCTAGGTTTAACTCGAATTCTCTGTGCAGAGATGCTGCAAATTGATCAACTTCATTCTTGAATTTGATTTCAATTTTTTTTTGCTCTAGGATATAATAAGATCTTGCCAAAAGTATTGAGAGTGATAACCCTATAGCCCAAATAACAGGAATACAATATTTAGAATCAATAAGGGATTTTAAATAATACCGTTTTCTTTTCATAATTTTTAGAAGCTCAATAGGTCTTTTATATTAATGGGGTTGTAGTAATAAAAAGAAGAACTCTTCAGATGTTTTGAAAAGGAATATAAGCTTCAGAATTCTCAATAGGGGTAACTTTCTTAATAGGGATAATTTAAAGATAGTAATTATTAAGTTGATTATGATGAATAGAAGATGTAAATTTTATTTTTTTTATTATTGATTTACAGTTGTTTATGTTGTGTTATTGTAGTAACTTTAATACAAACATTATATCCCTATTATTCTAATGTTTTACCTTACCCTGAGACCGGTTTTTTAATATCAAAATATTAAAAACAAATAACTACAATGATAGTTGTTTTAGGCTACCTCATTAATAAATTTCAATGTCAAAATTTCATATAATGCTGTAATGACAATACGATGAAAACAAGTTCTGTATATATAAAAAAAAATGTACTTAATAATGATCTTATTACAATAGTAAATGATAATGGATATTTTGTTGAGTCAAACCCTCAGTGGTCTGTTTTATTGGGATATAGTAAAAAGGAATTGTTAAGTATTCCTTATTTAACTTTGGTGCACTATGAAGATAGGAGTAAGGCCAAACAAGCAATCAAGAACCAACTACAAACCCCTAATTCTAAACCATTCATAGTTAGACTTATCAGTAAAATGGGAGATATAATATGGTTAGAATCTATTATAACCAAGATAGGATATGAAGAAGGCTTTTTACTTATCGCAAAAGATATAACTCAAAAAAAGACAGAAAAATCTTCAATAGAAGCAGATTTAATTGCTCTTAAACTTAAAAATAGACAATTAGAAGATTTATTTAATTTAAGTCAGGATTTAATAACCATTTCAAACCCAGAAGGGTATTTTACCAAATTAAACCCGCAATGGAGTAAAATTATGGGATATACCGAAACAGAATTAATGGATAAGCCTTACTTAGCATTTGTACATCCAGATGATCAACAAAATACTGTTGCAGAAGCAGCAAAACAATTTGATGGGACTACCATATTTAACTTTAGGAATAGATACCTTACTAAAGCAGGAGAAATTGTTTGGTTAGATTGGAACGCCACTGCATTAGATCATACCGGAGAAGTATTTGGAATTGCCAGAAATATTACAAAAGCCATTAGACAAGAACAAAAAATAGAAGCGACATTACAGGAATTGATAGCAAAAAATAAGCAATTAGAGGACTATGCCTATATTACCTCTCATAACTTAAGATCACCAGTGGCTAATATTTTTATGCTTACCAAATTTTTGGAAGAAAGTACGCTTACCGAAGAGCAAATGAATTATACAGATATGATCAAAAACTCTGCAGAGGTACTTAATAAAACAATGAAGGATTTGATAAACGTTGTGCAGATTAACGAATCTACAGATATGACTATTCAAAATATTTCTCTTCAAGAAACATGTATAGAAGTAAAAAGGCAATTAAGTGCAAAAATCATGGAGACTCAGGCAAAAATCATTACTGATTTTAAAGTTGAAGAAATTTCCTATTCGATTGCTTATTTAAGAAGTATATTTCTTAATCTTATTTCAAACTCACTAAAATACTGCTCTTCCAAAAGAAAGCCTGTCATTCATATTTCTTCTGAAAAAGTAAATAATAGAATTCAACTAATATTTAAAGATAATGGATTGGGAATTGACTTAGATAAATATGGAGATAAAGTATTCGGGTTTAGAAAAACGTTTCATAAAAATGCTAGTGCTAAAGGACTAGGGCTTTTCATAATTAAATCTCAAATTGAAGCCTTAAAAGGGACAATAGCTATTGATAGCGAACTTGATAAAGGAACTAAATTTACTATAAATATTGTATTATGAGTAAGGAGAACCATATTTTATGTCTTATAGATGATGATAATATTCACCAGTTTATCATAAAAAAAATCGTACATAAGCTTAGCCCTAATCAAAAACTACTTGTATTCTCTAACGGAGAAGAGGGTATTAATTTCATAAGATCAACAATTGGGAAAATAGAGAAGTTACCAGATTTAATTTTACTAGACATAAATATGCCTGTTATGGATGGCTGGGGATTTCTGGAAGAATTTGTTACAATCACTCCAGAAATTAAAAAAGATATTATTATTTACATCTTATCATCGTCTGACAATCCAACAGATACAGAAAAAGCTAAAGAATTTGAATTGGTTTCTGGATATCTTATTAAACCTATTAATGAAGATCAATTAGAGTCACTATTAGAAAGTGTCTGACTTATACATTAAGTTTCTAGTGTCATCAAACTCATATCTATGTTAGATAACCATAACCCCACCAAGTATATTTGTATTTGATGGGAGTTATTCTTTATCATGTATACTATCTAGAGGTGTATACCAATCCAAATGAAAAAACAGATTCTTTATTATAATTTCTACCATCTAGAGTAGTGCCGTAACCAGCAGAAACACCTAAAGCGTTTTTGTAAATGGGAACATAAAAATCGAAAGAAAGATTAGTGAAATCTACTTCGGTTTCGGGTAAGATAGCGGGCCCTCCTGCATTGCCAAATTCTGGGGTGCCAATATCATATCCCGACATAGAGTTTTGTATGTCAAGTTTAGCATGTACATAAAGAAATTTATTATAGTACCCTATTTTGGCACTGTACAACATAGCATTAGGAATATCAAAATTATTACTGTTACGTATACTATATCCTAATTGTAGTTCACTAAATATTTTAAACGGAGTGGTATATTGAAATATAGCAGAGCCATTAACAGTGGTAGCTTCATTACCTAGAGAAAGTACGCCTCCTCCTTTATAATTCCCTACAGGAAATGTTACTCCAGAAGCACCTCCTAGAGTTATTAGGGAAGAGTTGTCAAATTTTTTCTCCAGAATTTTGGCTTTTAGAAAAATCCCTAAATCCTGAATACCATCTATCTGTGCTACATTTTGAACGGGATCAAGTGCTCCATCTTCACTTTCGACACTAATATATGGTAAGGTAACGGTTGTAGATAACCAGTTTGTGATGGCATATTGGCTATAAAAAGAGATGATAGATGAAGAAATTTCTCCTAAACCAGCAGGGTTTCCTTCAGATAATGTAGACCCTCGATAGAACTGATCATAACTTTTGTATCCATAACTCGGCGCTAACGTAAAAGAATTCTTTTTAGGATAAAATCCATTTACAGGAACTTGTCCTATCGCATTTAAAAATGGAAAAATACATAATGTGATCCCTATTAGGGATCTTTTAGATTTGTGCAACATAACTGTAATTTTGGTTAATAAATTAGTAGGCTTAGCCGTGCTTATTCAGTTCACCTTACCAATATTACATGTTACTCTTTTGTTAAGATTTACTAAGACAATGTTAATAGAAGTCAAAAACCTATTGACCTTACTTTTTTACCATAAAAAGTGTGGTTTTTACTTGATTGAGAAAGAATATCGAGACGTATACTTGTTTAACAAAATGATAATTAATTATAATACTTTTATTTTTATATATTGATAACAATGTTCTTTGAATCCTTCATTTTCGGCATATTGTAATGACATTATCTTCATGCAAAACTCGTCTTTGTTTATCCAAAAAACGCTATCTTCTTCTTGTGAATGGAACCATCCTTGAAAATTAATCATCAACCTTAATACATACTTGTTTTTTTCTATATCAAATAACTGTAGATCTGTTGGTGCCAAAGTTTGCCCATCTATAGAAGCTGTGATCATTTTTTTCCAATTTGGCGAAATAATTGGTTTTTCTGCAAGAGTATCTTTTCTGGCCGTAGCCTTATTAATTAATAAATGTTCACTATATCCTATATAATCTCCTCGAATCACATAGACGTTTAAACTATCTATAGCTCCTAAATAATGATAAGACGCATCACCCATATCTTTTTCTCGTATATCTAGCAATGTAATAACGCCCTGATCAGTAGGCAAATCTATTTTTCCATTGTTTTTTTTAATCTCTAACGTATCTTCTCTAATAACTATGAAGTTGTTTTGTCTTTGTTTTAACTCTTCATAAGTTTTTTTTGAGATTAACTCTAAAATAAGATATTTATCTATATCACTATCCTTATTATAGGAACGAGTAGAGTTTAAATCAGTATTAGATAATCGATATGGCATTGGGTTTTCTCTGGTTAAGAATCCATCAAAAACATAGCCTTTTATACTGGTGGTTTCTTTTGAATCTATTAATACCCATTTACCATCAATTGTTTTTGTGCCTTCTTTAACCTGAAAAGTTTGATGAGTCTCTTCAATAATTTCAACAGGAGTCCCGTAATCCAAAGTGCTTATCTTTTCGGCATTAATATCAGGCTGTTTTCGTACACTAAGCCCGTTAATAGCTGTTACATAATGAAATATAGTATTGTCAATTTTTTCTGAAGATGCTTCTATGTTGTTTTGACGATCATTTTTATGCTCATCCCGTTTATCTTTTGTACTACTACTATCTTTACAGTTCAAGAAAGACATAACAATAAGTAGTAACATGATCAGATTTAAAAGCTTCCTCATTCTATTAGTTTTTAAAATATTTTAAAGTAAAAAATGATTTACCAGGTTTTGTACGGCTTTTTACTTAATTGAGAATTATAATATCTTCTATCACCTGTAACTTCTTTTCCTAACCAATCTGGTTTTAGGAATGTTTCATTTTCATTGTCTAATTCAATTTCGGCAATGATGAGATCTTTGTTTTCTCCAAAGAATTCATCGACTTCATAAATGTGATTTCCCAGAGGGATTTCATATCGTATTTTTTCTATAATTCCTTTTTCACATAAAAGCATTAATTGCTCTGCTTCTGATACATCGATTTCTTTTTCCCATTCAAATCGTGAAGTCCCCGAAGTATTACCAATTCCTTTTACGGTGATAAAGGCATATTCTCCTCTGATTCGTATACGAACTGTTCGTACTGGATCGGTATTTAGAAATCCCTGTATGATGCGAGTACTTTTTTGTACTTCATTTTTAAATGTTTGAGAGGTAACCAGGAATTTACGTTCGATTTCAATCATGATTAATTATTCGATTATTTCAGAGGATGTGGAAATGTTTTTATAATCAGAGATAAAGATATTATAATTTGAATGATCAATATCTATTATTTTTGTAAAGTGGAAGAGTTGGGTACATATAGAAAAATCATACATGTTGATATGGATGCATTCTATGCTTCGGTAGAGCAGTTAGATAATTCCGAACTTAGAGGAAAGCCGTTAGCCGTTGGCGGAGGAGGAAAACGAGGCGTGGTTAGTGCGGCCAGTTATGAAGCTCGTGTATTTGGCGTACGATCTGCTATGCCTGGTTTTAAAGCGAGGAAACTTTGCCCAGACCTGATTTTTGTTCGACCTCGATTCGATCGGTATCAAGAAATTTCTTCTCGAATCAGGAAAATATTTTTTGAGTATACAGATATGGTAGAGCCTTTATCACTAGATGAGGCCTATCTGGATGTTACCGAAAATAAAAAAGGCAATCCCAGTGCAACGCTTATTGCTAAGGAAATTAGAAAACAGATTTTTGATGAGATAGGATTAACTGCTTCTGCAGGAATATCGATCAATAAGTTTATTGCCAAAGTAGCAAGTGACTATAATAAACCTAACGGACAAAAAACCGTAAACCCTGAAGAAGTAATCGAATTTCTGGAAAGTCTGGATGTTAAAAAATTCTATGGAGTTGGTAAAGTCACCCAGGCTAAAATGTATCAAATGGGGATTTATACAGGAAAAGATTTAAAATTAAAATCAGAAGAATTTCTTACTCAGCATTTTGGTAAATCAGGAGGGCACTACTACCGTATTGTAAGAGGAATTCATTTAAGCGAGGTAAAACCAAATCGCGAGCGCAAATCCCTGGCAGCAGAACGTACTTTTAGCGAAAATATAGCTTCAGAAATTTATATGCTCGAGCGGTTAGAAAGTATTGCAGAAGAACTTCAAAAACGTCTTAAACGAAGCAAAGTTGCAGGTAGAACAGTGACTCTAAAGATCAGATATAGCGATTTTACATTACAGACCCGCAGTAAAACATTACCCTATTTTGTAAGTGATACCGATATTTTATTAGAAACTGCAAAAGAGTTATTGTACCAAGACAAAATGAAAAATTCTGTGAGGTTATTAGGGATTTCGCTCTCTAATCTCAATACTGGTAAGGAGAAAAAAAAGGAAAAAGAAAAAGAAGAGGTAGAGATTATTCAGTTACGGTTTGATTTTTAAAACTATATTAAAATAACTTTATTTAGTATAAAAACCACTATTCTCCATAGTCCTACTGAGCTTACCGAAGTACAATTCTTCTTTCGGTCGAATTACTCTAATGGATATGATTTTAGATCAAATTTTACACAAAATCTCTGCTGCTCGTTTTAACGTTTCTTCAGTTTTAGCAAAGCAAAAACGTAGTACGTTATCATCTTTCTGATTTAAGTTAAAAACAGATACCGGGATAGATGCAATTTTATATTCTTTGGTTAACCTTTCAGCGAAAGCGATATCACTTTCATCAGTAATAGCAGAATAATCTAATACCTGAAAATATGTCCCGGATGCAGGAATAAACTTAAAACGAGAATCGGTAATCATAGATAGGAAAAAATCTCGTTTTTGCTGATAAAAGTCCGGAAGGGAAAGATAATGCTCTGGAACTTTTAAATATTTGGCCAAGGCATATTGCATAGGATGACTACTAGAAAAGACATTAAATTGATGTACTTTTCTAAATTCTGTCATTAATTCTTTTGGAGCCAGGCAATACCCCATTTTCCAACCGGTAGTATGAAATGTCTTTCCGAAAGAAGCAGTAATAAAAGCACGTTCGGCTAGTCCAGGAAATAATGCAGCGCTTTGATGTGTCTGGTCATCAAAAATGATGTGTTCATATACTTCATCACTTAATAAAATAATATCTGTGTTCCTTATTAGTTTTTCTAACTGAAGCATATCTTCTTTAGATAAAACACTACCACTGGGATTATGAGGTGTGTTTATAATAACCATTTTGGTTTTAGAAGTGGTTTTAGATGCCACTTCTTGCCAATCAACGCTAAAATTAGGAGCAGTTAATTGAATCGGAACGATCGTTCCGCCAAATAATTTGATTGATGGCTCATATGAATCATAGGCAGGTTTAAATATAATCACTTCATCTCCAGGATGTATAAAAGCCGAAATAATAGTAAAAATAGCCTGTGTAGCACCAGAAGTTATAGTAATCTCGGTTTCGGGATGGTAATTACTGCCATATAGCGAGTTAGTTTTTTCAGTAATAACTTCTCTTAAAGAGAGCAATCCAGGCATTGGTGCATATTGGTTATATCCATTTTGCATGGCTTGAGTTACCAAATCAATTAGTTTTGGACTTGCTTCAAAATTGGGGAAGCCCTGAGACAGATTTAATGCTTCATGTTTATGAGCTAATTGACTCATCACCGTGAATATAGTAGTGGAAACCTCTGGAAGTTTGGAATTGATATTTTGCATAAGGTAAAATTAGCATAATTGTAAAAAAAAGTATTGTTTTTTGTTTAAAGTTAATTCTATATTTCAAACGTTTTAGTGCTTAGCTATAAACAAAGCCTCTTTCTTTTTTATATTCATTATAAATAGCGAAATAAACCCAAGGTAAAGCTTGGCTAAAAAAGCATTGAACCCTATTTTTGCTTCACAACTAATTAAACATTTTAAATAATGGGTGGATTGATAAAATCTTCAATAGCTAGAAAAGTTGCGATGGCGCTTTCAGGACTTTTCTTAGTTTTTTTCTTATTACAACACTTTACTATCAATTTTACTTCAATTTTCAGTGCAGATACGTTTAATGAGCTATCTCATTTTATGGGTACAAATCCGTTAGTTCAATTTGTATTGCAACCTGTTTTAATTTTTGGAGTAGTGTTTCATTTTGTGATGGGGTTTGTATTAGAAATCAAAAACAAAAATGCCAGAGCGATTAAGTATGCAAAATATAATGGAGGAGCTAACGCTTCTTGGATGTCTAGAAATATGATTTATTCTGGATTAGTGATTCTTGCATTTTTAGGATTACATTTCTATGATTTTTGGGTACCAGAAATAGTACATAAATATGTAGAGTTTGCTCCAGAGGATCCTACACGATATTATTCAGAATTGCTACATAAATTTGAAAGTCCGATTCGTACTGGGTTATATGCGCTTTCATTTGTGTTTTTAGCATTGCACTTATGGCATGGATTTGCATCTTCGTTTCAATCTGTTGGGTTTAATAATAAATACTCGATAGCGGCAACCAAGTTTGCAAAGGCTTTTGCAATAGTAATTCCTGTAGGATTTATTATTATTGCTATAGTGCTTCATTTTACTCATTAAAAACACCACTAGTATGTCAATTTTAGATTCTAAAATACCTGAAGGTCCACTGGCAGATAAGTGGACAAATTATAAAAATAAAATTAACCTGGTTAACCCTGCGAATAAACGAAATATAGATGTTATCGTTGTTGGTACAGGATTAGCAGGAGGAAGTGCGGCTGCTACATTGGCCGAGCTCGGATATAATGTAAAAACATTCTGTTATCAGGATTCTCCTCGTCGTGCACATTCGATTGCAGCACAAGGAGGAATTAATGCAGCAAAAAACTATCAGGGTGACGGTGATTCTGATTACCGATTGTTTTATGATACTGTAAAAGGAGGAGATTATCGTTCTAGAGAGGCTAATGTATATCGATTGGCCGAAGTTTCAGGAAATATTATCGATCAGTGTGTGGCACAGGGAGTTCCTTTTGCACGTGAGTATGGTGGATTGCTAGATAATCGTTCTTTTGGAGGAGTATTAGTATCCAGAACATTTTATGCCAAGGGACAAACAGGGCAGCAATTACTTCTTGGTGCATATTCTGCAATGAATCGTCAAATCAATAGAGGAAAAATACAAGCTTTTAACCGTCACGAAATGTTAGATTTAGTGAAGATTGATGGAAAAGCTCGTGGAATTATAGCTCGTAATCTGGTTACCGGAGAAATAGAACGTCATTCGGCTCATGCTGTAGTATTGGCTAGTGGAGGATACGGAAATGTATTCTTCTTAAGTACCAATGCAATGGGAAGTAATGTTATGGCAGCATGGAGAGCACATCGTAGAGGAGCTTTCTTTGCAAACCCTTGTTATACCCAGATTCATCCAACTTGTATACCTGTATCAGGAGACCATCAGTCTAAATTAACGTTGATGTCTGAGTCACTACGTAACGACGGACGTATATGGGTGCCAAAAAGAAAGGAAGATGTAGAAGCAATACGTGAAGGTAAATTAAAACCAACACAGTTGTCAGAAGAAGAAAGAGATTACTATCTAGAACGTCGTTATCCAGCTTTTGGTAACCTGGTGCCACGTGATGTAGCTTCGAGAGCAGCAAAAGAACGTTGTGATGCCGGTTTTGGAGTGAATAAAACAGGAGAAGCTGTATATCTTGATTTCGCATCAGCAATCCAACGATACGGAAAAGAAAAAGCATTGACCTCGGGTATACATAACCCTTCTAAGGAAGAAATTACGAAGATGGGAGAGGAAGTTATCGAAAGTAAATATGGAAATCTATTTCAGATGTATGAAAAGATTGTAGATGAAAATCCATATAAATCTCCGATGATGATCTACCCTGCAGTACATTATACGATGGGAGGTCTTTGGGTTGATTATAACTTACAAACCACCATACCAGGATGCTATGCTGCAGGAGAAGCCAATTTCTCTGATCACGGTGCAAACCGCCTTGGTGCATCAGCATTGATGCAAGGACTAGCAGACGGATATTTTGTATTACCATATACGATAGGAGATTATTTATCTCAGGATATTCGAACAGGAAAAATCCCAACAGATACGCCAGAGTTTGATCAAGCCGAAAAAGAAGTGAAAGATCGTATTGAGAAGTTAATGGCTGGATCAGGAGAGCATTCTGTAGATTATTACCATAAGAAATTAGGTAAAATCATGTGGAACAAATGTGGAATGTCTCGTAATGAGAAAGAACTGAAAGAAGCTATCGAAGAAATCGCAGTATTACGTGAGGACTTTTGGAAAAATGTAAAAGTTCCTGGAACAATCAATAGTATGAATCCAGAACTGGAAAAAGCAGGAAGAGTAGCTGATTTCTTAGAATTAGGAGAATTATTTGCCAAAGATGCATTAAATCGAAATGAATCTTGTGGAGGACATTTTAGAGAAGAATCTGTAGAGCAATCTGGAGAACAAAAAGGAGAAGCTCTTAGAGATGATAAAAACTTTAAGTATGTAGCAGCGTGGGAGTACAAAGGAGAACCTAAAGATGCACAACTCCATAAAGAAGACTTGGTCTTCGAAAATATTGAATTAAAAACACGTTCTTATAAATAAAAAGCTATGAATCTTACATTAAAAATATGGCGTCAAAGTGATGCTAATTCCAAAGGAAAGTTAGTAGACTATAAAATTTCTGGAATAGAAGGGGACATGTCTTTTTTAGAAATGTTAGACGTGTTAAATGAAGACTTGATCAATAAAGGAGAAGAACCTGTAGTTTTTGATCACGATTGTAGAGAAGGAATCTGCGGTGCTTGTTCATTACAGATCAATGGAGAACCTCATGGGCCAGACCGTTTGATAACTACCTGTCAATTACATATGCGTAAGTTTAATGATGGAGATACGATCTATATAGAACCATTTAGAGCTAAAGCATTTCCGGTAGTAAAGGATTTAATGGTAGATCGTTCTTCTTTTGAGCGTATACAGCAGGCAGGAGGATATATTTCTGTTAATACTTCAGGAAATACACAAGATGCAAATGCTATCCCTATTCGTAAAGAAGATGCAGATGAGGCTATGGATGCAGCAACCTGTATTGGTTGTGGTGCTTGCGTAGCAGCTTGTAAAAATGCTTCGGCAATGTTATTTACTTCGGCTAAAGTTTCGCAATTTGCGTTGCTACCACAAGGTCAGGTAGAAGCTACAGAACGTGTACTGGCAATGGTAAACCAAATGGATGAAGAAGGATTTGGTAACTGTACTAATACAGGTGCCTGTGAAATTGAGTGTCCTAAAGGAATATCATTAGAAAATATAGCACGTATGAACCGTGAATATTTAAAAGCAAGTATGAAAGGATAGTTATTTTCTTTACGATTATAAAATAGAAACCGAAGTAGTATACGCTTCGGTTTTTTTAGCACATAATTTTTTTAAAATATTGATAATAAGCTATTTCATAGTAATTATTGATCTCAATTGGCCGTTTTTAAGCATTTAAAGTTGGATTTAAGCCAGTTTCTTTATGAAATAAGACTAATTCTTTTAAATTGTCAAAAAATAGCGATATGCTCACCAAAATCATATTTTTGAGTATGGTGTTTATTCATTTATTTCTTGGGCTTGGATAGGTGTGTTATCCAGTGTGAGTGTTGTATCAATTTTTTTCTCTTGATATTCTTCTATTGCAAAACCTTTTTTGATAACTACAGCATCATTTATTATAAATGGTTTAGGCATCATATTTTTATTTCTCGGTGGGATTGAGAAATGTTCATTGGTAAGCAAATCGTATGAAGATTCATATAAAACAAATTTTGGTAGTGAGTCCTTATGAAACTGCATTTGTAATTCTAACGGTTGATTTTTACTTACATAATAAGTAAGCAGATTTTGACTCCACCTTTTTGTAAATGCATTGTAGGTTTTGCCATTGGAGTAATCAAAATCTATTGCGGTTTCACCATTAACTCGTAAAGCGTTAAAATTAAACAGGGTTTCGGTATATAAATCAATCCTTTCGATATCTCGTTGGGGAGCAATACATAACTCCAGATGTCTCAGGTTTCCGATTATAGTATCTTTACTAATGTCTAATTTTGGTTGTCTTATGCTTTTGATAGGAGCTTGATTGGCATAAGCAAAAGATCTTCGATATTTACTTTGTAGCGTGTTTACATTATAAGTTTCGGCAATATTTTCTTCTGGGTTAATATAATTTTGTGTCCAAGAATCAAGAATATTATCATAAGAAGCCCACACAGCCTTGTTTTGATCAGCATCTAAGATGTAGACAAGACTATTAGGTTTTTGCCTTTTTTCTGTAAAATCTGATTTTATATGAGCAGCAATAAAGAAGACTAAACTTAGGAGGAGGCATAAATTCCCAAATAAATTTTTTCTTTGATAAAACCCAAAAATAGGGATTAAAATACCAAATAATAGAACCGATAACACAGAAGAAACAAAAAGGATTTTTAAACCCAAAGCTACAGGAAAAGCCGCAATAAAAGGAGATATAATAAAGATAGCAGGTAACGCCAAAACAACCATTAATACTGAATTAGGTCTTTTTTGACGAATAAGAACAACTAATGATATCAATCCAAATAATACAATAATTATAAAATAACTGGCCCCTTTAAGATATAAAGCCGCCATGGTACAAATAACCAACCAAATAAACAATGGCCCTATAAGTAAACTGGCTTGATTTTTACTTTTACTAAGTTTGGCATATACTTTAAAACAAATAGCAATTGATAATAATACAAAAACGGTGATATATTGATAACCATTATACGTAAACCCATGTTGAATTTCATTATAATGAGGATAGATGATCTTAATCAGTTGCCATCCACCAAAAGTTAATCCTCCTGCAAATATCAGGCATAAAAGAAAAGCACCTAATCCTATTAAAGCTTCTTTGAAATCTATTCGATATGCAAATTTTCCGTAAAAAATTAGTACTATAAATAAAATAATTGCAATAATTAATAAAGCATATATCCAACTAAAAGGGTATTTAACAAGATTAAAGATCGGAGCATTAAAATAAATGTAGTCTCGATCAGACTTAAGCACACTTAGGTCGACCTCAGAAAAATAAGAGAGTAAAGGCATTAAGTAGCTTCCTTGATGTTGTAATGTGCTTAGATCTAGATTTTGCCATGTGTCATTGGCAGTATGGTAATCAAAATGATCATCTATAAACGCAAAATTGAAGCCTTCGATATCTCCTTGTTTTCTTAAAACCGTAAGATCGGTATCGTTGGGCAGCATTTTGTAAATACTATATGCAAGAGAATTAGTAACAGGATATTTTACACCAGCTTTAGAGAATTCATCAATCATCTTTCCATTCTTAGCATTAGTTTCTATAAGCATATAAGAATTTCCACCGCTTCCTCTGGCTTCAAAATTAAGAGCAAGTCCGACATTTTTGGCCCAGGGATGTTTTTTTACAAAAAGATCTGCTCCAATAAGCCCAAGTTCTTCTCCATCGGTAATACAAATGATAATATCATTTTTAGGAACCTTATTTGTCGCCAAATATGCTCTGATTCCTTCTAGGATAGTTGCAACACCACTACCGGCATCACTAGCTCCGTATGAAGAATGCGGCGAACTATCATAATGAGACATAAGTACCAGCGACTTTGTAGAATTACTACCCTTAATCTTTGCGATGATATTTTTGGGTCTGCTTATTGCTCCGCCGTTAGAAACAGAAATGCCCTCTTGAATTTCGGGTTGTAACCCTAGTTTTTTTAATTCATTCAGAATGTATGTTTTTGTTTCTTCATGTGCCGAACTACCCAAATAGTGTGATTGTTTAGAGATATTTTTTACATGTTCTAAAGCACGAAGTGTAGAGAATTCCTGTTTAGAGGTCTTGAGATCTGTTATTTTTTGTGGCCTACTGCTGTAAAATGTGTAAACTAATGAAATAAAAATGAGGAGCAACGTAAGTAAAGAGGGAAACTTTCGCATGTGTGAATATTGGTTTAGGCTAAAGGTAAGAAATAAGCTACAATTATTAAAAATATACCTTCCGAAATGATATTTGATGATTTCATTCAATAGTTAAAAAATGATACAGTTAAAGGTATGAAAATTAGATTTTAATTACATTAAAATGAAAGTCTAACTTGATTAAGTTGTTGTAAATCACTATATTTAAGATTCACTAAATCACTAGATATTATGGGAATAATCAGTTTTCAAGGAGCTCGCTCTAAGACGAAGAAGCAGGATGAGACACTAATAAAAGTCTCTGATTATATGACAAGAGATTTGATTACATTTAATCCTGATCAATCGGTTATGGAGGTTATCGAGACATTAGTAAAGCATAAAATATCAGGAGGGCCTGTGGTTGATGATAACAATCAATTATTAGGTATTATTTCTGAAGGCGATTGCATTAAACAATTAAATGAAAGCCGTTATTATAATATGCCTATTGAAGATGCCAGAGTAGAAAAATTTATGGCTAAAGACGTAGAAACAATAGATGGTAATCTCAATATTTTTGATGCAGCCAACAAGTTTTTACAGACCAAAAGAAGACGTTTTCCCATTTTGGAAGATGGTAAGTTAGTTGGGCAAATTAGCCAGAAAGATGTAATGAAAGCAGCATTAAAAATGAATAGCCAAAATTGGAGAAACCGATAACCAAGCAATAATAGAAGCTAAGAATAACGGATTTAGTAACCTTTATTTATTATCAGATCCCGTTATTCTAGTTTCGAAACCATCAATACTAACAGCATTCTTTTCTTTTCGATAATTCTCTAGTCGCTCCTCTCCTTGTTTTTCGGACCAAGATTTTAATTGTGTTCTTTCTTCTTTAAAATCCATAAACGGAACAGCATATCCACAAGAAGTTTGTACCATATCTACCTGCATTTCAATAATTTGTCTTGAACCTATAATCTTAGGGAATAAATGAATATAATTATAATATGTTTCATCTTGTTTATGAGATATGCTAGCAGTTCCGTAAAGCCTTAAGATTAGAGGTTTCCCTTCAAAAGCACAGAATAGAATAGTCATTCTATTATTTTTTATGACATGGGCAGCAGTTTCGTTTCCACTTCCTGTAAGATTTAACCATACAATTTTGTTTGGTCCAATAACCCGAAATGTATCCATTCCTTTAGGAGAAATATTAACCCGTCCTTCATTTGCTGCTGTTCCTACAAAGAAGACTTTTTGTTTTGCTATAAAATCTTTTAATTCTGAACTTATCTCTGTTAATATTTTTGCCATTTTCTTATGATTAGAACCTATTTTGGTCAGAGAATAGGGTTAATTTAATTTCTTTTTACAATTGCATAAAAATCATTTTCTAACGGAAGATATCCTTGATCATACACAAAATAATAGGTGTTTCCGGTTTTGGTAACATAGATACTAGTGAAATGCTGAAAATCAAATCCCTTGGCCATCAGTTTTGTCTTAGTAGTTTTAGTTTTATCCCTTGGATTTAATTCTTCGAGAATGCGATAGTTTTTACGCAATAGATTATTGATATTACGGATCAGATTTTTACTGTCCTTATTGAGTTGATTATTATATGCATTACGACAGTAATCACCACAGAACTTTTTATCTGCTCGACCAACGATTTTATCACCACATACTGGGCATTCTTTTTGCATCAGAATATAATTTGATATGAAGATACGATAAATATCCGTTTACAAATGACTAATACTAAATATCAAAAGAAAATATCTTGCGCTAATCTGTAAGTGTTGGCATGTGCTTCTATTATGGTCTTGATATCTGGAGAATAACCGCCACCCATAGAACACATAATCGGGATATCGAGATCTTTACAGATCTGAAGCACAAATCGATCTCGTTCTGCACAACCAACCAGTGAGCATCCTAATTTTCCTAATTTATCGGTAGATAAGATATCTACACCACTTAAATAGTAGATAAAATCTGGTTTCTGATCTTTAATGAGTTGGGGGAGCATTTCTTTTAGGATTCTTAGGTATTCCTGATCTTCAGTTTGATTAAGAAGTTCGATATCCAGATCTGATTTTTCTTTTTTGAAAGGATAATTGTTCGCCCCATGCATCGAGAAAGTAAATACGGTCTCATCGTTTTCGAATATTTCTGCAGTTCCATTACCTTGGTGTACATCGAGATCTATGATCAGTATTTTTTTTGCTAAACCATGTTGCAAAAGATATCTGGCCCCAATTGCCTGATCATTTAATAGGCAAAATGCTTCCCCACGATCTGTATACGCATGATGAGTGCCACCAGCTATATTCATGGCGATACCATGTTGCATAGCATATTGTGAAGCTTTGATAGTACCATCAGCAATAATTACCTCACGATTGATAAGCTCTTTGGATAGCGGAAAACCAATTTTTCTGGCTGCTTTCGGGGCTAATGATAATTCGATAAGACTTGTATAATAATCTTTTGTATGAACCGCCAGAATAAGTTGTGGATCCAGAATTTTGGGTTCAAAGAAGTTCTCTTCTTTACAAGTCCCTTCATAAAGTAATTGTTTAGACAATAACTCGTATTTAACCATCGGAAACCGATGCTTTTCTGGCAAAGGATGCGTATAGATCGGGTGATATGCTATTTTGAGCATATAACTTAACTAATAACTGCCCCGGGGTTTACTCCATCCTCGTCAGGATTTAAGAATACGAGTTTTCCCTCAGGTGTTTCGGTCATTAAGATCATTCCTTCGCTTTCTACCCCACGCAATTTTCTTGGGGCAAGGTTAACCAATACAGTTACTTTCTTACCCACGATTTCTTCTGGAGAAAAGTGCTCCGCAATACCTGAAACGATCGTTCTGGTGTTGATTCCTGTATCTACTTTAAGTACCAAAAGCTTTTTGGCTTTGGGCATCTTCTCGGCTTCGATGATAGTCCCAACGCGAATATCTAATTTGGTAAAATCATCAAAAGTTGCTGTGTCTTTTTGTGGTTCTACCACTTTATTTTCGGCTTCGTTAGCTTTTTTAGTTGCTTCCAATTTGTCTAGTTGTTTTTGGATTTCGGCATCTTCGATTTTAGAAAACAGCAATTCTCCTTTCTCAATTTGATGTCCTGCCGGAAGAAGTACCTCTTTTGTTACAATTTCATTCCATTTGGATTGCTGATCGAGTTTCGAAAAACTGAGAATTGATTTTAATTTTCCTGAAGTGAATGGTAGAAATGGTTCTGATAATGTTGCTAATGCAGAAGCAATTTGCAATGCAACATACATTATAGTTTTCGTACGCTCTTCGTCTGTTTTAATCAATTTCCAGGGCTCTTCATCTGCCAGATATTTATTCCCTAATCGAGCAACATTTAATAGTTCCTGGCTTGCTTCTCTAAATCGATATCGTTCTATAGAACTTGCGATAACCGAAGGATAGGCTTTAAGCTCTGCTAAGGTTTGCTCATCAACTTCAGAAAAAGCATTTGGAGCAGGTACTACACCACCGTAATATTTATTGGTTAATACAACTACTCTATTAATAAAGTTTCCGAATATGGCAACCAATTCATTGTTATTTCGTGCCTGAAAATCTTTCCAGGTAAAGTCATTGTCTTTAGTTTCAGGAGCATTGGCAGTTAATGCATATCGCAATACATCCTGTTGATCAGGAAATTCTTCAAGATATTCATGTAACCAGACTGCCCAGTTTTTTGATGTAGAGAGTTTATTGCCTTCAAGATTTAAAAACTCATTTGCAGGTACGTTTTCGGGTAGGATGTAACTTCCTTCCGCTTTGAGCATACTTGGGAAAATAATACAGTGAAAAACAATGTTATCTTTTCCTATAAAGTGAACTAATTTTGTGCTTTTATCTTTCCAATAAGGTTCCCAGTCTTTTCCTTCTCGTGATGCCCATTCTTTGGTAGAAGAGATATATCCTATAGGAGCATCAAACCAAACATACAATACTTTTCCTTCTGCACCAGCTACCGGAACCGGAATTCCCCAATCCAAATCACGTGTTACTGCACGAGGGCGTAATCCATCATCTACCCAGGATTTGATTTGGCCATATACATTGGTTTTCCAATCTTTTTTATGCCCGTCGAGAACCCATTCTCTTAGAAAACCCTCATATTGATCTAGAGGTAAAAACCAATGTTTGGTTTGTTTTAGAATAGGCTCTGCACCAGAAATTGTTGATTTAGGATTGATAAGATCTGTTGCATTAAGAGAGCTACCACAATTTTCGCATTGATCACCATACGCCTCTTCGTGACCGCACTTAGGGCAAGTACCGACTACAAATCGATCTGCCAGAAATTGATCGACCTCTGGATCGTATAGCTGTTCTGATGTTTCTTCTATAAATTTACCATCATCGTATAGTTTCTTAAAAAACTCTGAAGCGGTTTCATGGTGAATAGGAGCAGAGGTTCTGGAGTAATTATTAAATGAAATTCCAAAATCTTCAAAAGACTTTTTTATAATGGTATGATACTTATCAATAATTACTTGCGGAGAAACCCCTTCTTTTCTTGCACGCATAGGGATAGCAGCACCGTGCTCATCACTACCACAAATAAAAGCAACATCATTGCCGGTCATTCTAAGGAAACGCGAGTAAATATCTGCTGGGATATAAACTCCTGCCAGATGACCTATGTGAATAGGACCGTTGGTATATGGTAAAGCTGCTGTAATTGTATATCTTCCCGTCGTGCTCATAATGCTAAAAAATAAGGCACAAAGGTAATAAAAACACTTGCAAAATGTAACCCTGCATCATCCAATTATTTTGAACGAATGCAGGGATTGTATTCATCTATTTTATGAAATCAAAATTGATTTACTATAATTGCCATTATTGGTCTGAATCTGATATACATAAGGACCAGTACTTAGCCTTGTATTTGCAGATTGTTTTACATCGATAACATGTTCTCCTTCTGTTAACACCTCATTTCTTAAGGTAGCTACTTTTTGTCCTACCACGTTATAAAGTGCAATATCTACATGGGTGGTTTCGGGATTTGCAATATTTATATAGGTTTGACTGTCACTATAGGTAACGATGTGAGTAATTCCTTCTCCATCGATAGGGATATTAGGATTAATACCAGAGCAATTGAATCCTAAATCTAAGGATTCAAAAGAACTACCCAGAAGGACTCTTCCTACAGTATTTTCATCAATACATAACCAATCTTTCATTACCGTGGCATACACTTGTCTAAAATCGGTAGTATTAAATACATTACCTCCACGAGTTAAGTTCGATAAATCCGGATGTTCTCCGGCAAAGCCACTTCCATTAAGAGCAGAGCCAAAAAACATGGTTGGTGCAGCAGTACCATGATCTGTTCCCAGAGATCCATTTTCTCTAAATCGTCTACCAAATTCAGACATAGTCATAGTAAGTACTTTGTCGTCCCATCCTGCTGCGGTAAGATCTTTATAGAAGTTACTCACGGCTTCAGAAAATGAATTAAGAAGCTCCTGGTGTCTTTGTATTTGATTGTTATGAGTATCGAACCCTCCTAAAGTCACTAAATATACTTTGGTTCCCAGGTTTCCTTTGATTAATCTAGCAATTATACTTAATTGTCTACCCAGACTATCATCAAGATATCCTCCAAAATCGGTAGATCTTTCATAAGCAGAACTAATTACATCGGCATAGGTAAATGTAGTATTCGTAACTTCTCTAAGATGTCGTACTCTATCGTCATACGTACATTCGCCCAGACCATCTAAGCTATAGGAAGTACCATTTTCTGCAATTTGCAATAACCTTCTGGGATCAGAAACGGCAAAAGAGAAGTCATTCTCTGGTCCTTTAAAAATTAAGTTCCCTATACTGCCTATCTGTATAGAAGGAGGACTAGCGGGTGGATTAAAAATATAATCAGGGTAAATTTCTTGAAAATATCTTCCCATAAAACCGGTTCTGTCTTCTTCTTCTAAATTAGTATTGGCATAGATATCAGAACCTCTAAAATGAGATAAAGATGAATCTTCGTATCCTACACCATGAACAACTCTCATCTGACCATCACCCCAAACACTTTCTAGCTTATTCATTGGTTTTGGCATGGCATAATCATCATCAAGTGTAATAAATTCACTTGGAGGGATTTTTATAAGAGGCCTGGCATTGGCATAAATATCATAATCATAAACAGGGATGATAGTATTAAAACCATCATTACCTCCTTGTAATCTAACAAGGATTAGTATATTTTCATTTGGTGCCTGACTAAGGGCTATTGACAATGGAGAAGGTCGAGAAACCGAAAGAGGTGTGTTCCCTAGCATCATAGATCCTCCACCTACCAGACCTAATGCCTGAAGGAAAGATCTTCTGTTCCATTTTATATGATCTTCGGTATTACAAGATCCGTCTTTTTTTATATTCTTGGAGTGATTAGTTTCGCACATAGGATTTTATTTAAGTTGGAATTCTGGGATTTCTGCAACGTAATCTAGTAAAGCAGCAAATTGCTGAGGTACTTGAGGAAAACCTAAGGTCCACGTACCATCTTCATAGTAATTGTCTGGGATACCATCAATTTTGAAAGCCCCTAAGGCTTCAGCAAAAGTAATGAGATCATTAATCCCTCTTGGAAAGAAATAATTTAGAATAGTTCTTACCACAAGATCTACATCTGCGGTGGACACTAACAGATTTCCATCGCTTTGTTCGCCGATTGGCATTCCTACTAAAAAATCTCTAAATTGTTCCTGATTTTGACTCCATGTGCGACTTACAATATATCGAATACTTTCCCAGCGACCGATCAATAAATCGGGGCTAATCCAGTCATCATCACCTTGCCAACCTTCAACATCTATTGGGTTTAATACGTCTTGTCCCAATGTGCGTACTGTATTTCGGTAAAAATCGATATGATCTACATCTGCAGGTAGTGCAAATCCTAATTCATTAAAAAAACTTATGTTTAAATCACATGGGCTTTTGATAATTGCCCCTATAGCTTCTATATTAAAAAAATGTTCACTTTTAAATAACTGGCGCAGTACAGCTGCTATCTGATAACCACTTGTAATAAAAGTTTGTACCATTTGGGCAACAATAGCATCATTACAGGTAGGGCTTACAAAATAGGTGTACAGTTTTGCGCAAATAAAAGTTGCAACTTGATTGCTTCTTTGTTGAAATAAAATATTAACAACATCGTCATAGGTCCAGTTTCCGGTCTGACCGAAAATAGTTTTAGACTCATTGCTAAACTGTCCCGGGTCAAACAGAATATCACCCCAGGTGATATCATTTGTATTAACGTATCCTGTTAACGCTTTTGCCGTTTCCTGAATATCGTCTTCTGTATATCCATTATCTACACCAAGAGTAAAAAGTTCATACAACTCTCGGGCATAATTTTCATTTGGTCTATCTCTTATATTTTCATCACCATTAAGATATACCAACATGGCATTCGATATACCTATATCGTATACAAAATCTCTAAAATTCCCCAAAGCGTGTATTTGAAGAAGATTGTAATACTGAGATTGATACGCGGGGCTACGATAGGTATCATCTTCGGTGACAAAATGATTACTCCAAAATAAGGTAAGACGTTCTCTTACTTTGTTTTGAATCAAATCATTTATCATTTGATTTTTTCCTTGGGTTCGATAAAACCCTATATCGTTATTGGGGTTAGCTGTCTCGGCAGCTTCAAATTGATCTCTATTCCATAAACCCCATGCTGGAGGGGGAGTGGCATTTAGAGCAATAGCATCATCAATAAGCTGATCAACCAATGCAGAAGGATTGTTTTGAGCCAAAGCAGCCAGAACCTCTGCTTTTGATGCTCCAAAAGCAATTCTACGATACAAATGATTTATTTTGCTTACGTTCCAGGGGTTACCTGGAGAAGGCACATATTCTGCTAGGGAAGCAAGATTACATGAAGTATCCGACATCATAGGCAATAGGGTTTAAAAGTAGAGTAATGGGGACAAAATTCCTTACAATATAATAGATTATAACGAAAGTATTTGTTAATTAGTATCTCAAAATTGAAAAAAAACAAAAAATGAACCTTATAAGAAGTCGTTGCTGTCTATAAGATGAATGTTTTTTATCATGATAAATCTATTGCACTACTATTAAAAAAATAAACTCAAGAGTGAAAATACTAGAACCAGATTTTGTTAAAAAAGGAGATAAAATTGCTATTGTTTCTACAGCAAGAAAGATTAATTTAAAGGAAATAAGAGAAGCAGTAGCGCTATTAGAAAAATGGGGGTTAGTCCCCGTGATTGGTTCAACGATTGGAAAAGAAGAAAATCAATTTGCGGGATCTGATCAGGAACGAGCATCTGATTTTCAAAAGATGTTAGATGATAAGGAAATTAAAGGGATTTGGTGTGCAAGAGGAGGCTACGGAACCGTAAGAATCATCGATAAAATTGATTTTTCAGATATGTTGAAATCCCCAAAATGGATTATAGGATATTCTGATGTTACTG
This sequence comes from Aquimarina sp. EL_43, assembly GCF_943422735.1. Lineage (NCBI taxonomy): Bacteria > Pseudomonadati > Bacteroidota > Flavobacteriia > Flavobacteriales > Flavobacteriaceae > Aquimarina > Aquimarina sp. EL_43. Next base: position 2,153,364 of record NZ_CALSBR010000001.1, read on the forward strand.
TGCTTCACTCTCATCTACATAAACTAGGTATATGCTCGTTGCATGCGCCTATGCCAATAGATATTCATAAAGGAACAGAGGCGTCGATAGCCTCGTTAAAAGATACTGTTTTTGGTAAAAAAGTTAAGTATAACATTTCTTCTTCTAAAAAAAATATTGTAGGAAACTGTAGAGGTTGGTTAATAGGAGGTAATTTATCTATTTTATATTCTCTATGTGGTTCTGCGTCATCTATAAACACTTCTGGCAAAATTTTATGTATAGAGGATCTCGATGAGTATCTTTATCATATCGATCGTATGCTACAAAACCTTAAACGTAATGGGTATTTCGACAATTTATCTGGATTGATTGTCGGAGGAATGACCAAAATGCATGATAATAATGTTTCCTTTGGCAAAAAAGCCAAAAGGATTATTCTCGATATTGTACAGGAGTATGATTTTCCGGTAGTGTTTAATTTTCCAATGGGACATGTTGAGGATAATAGAACTTTGATTATGGGCGCAGAAGCTTTTTTACAAGTAGATAAGGATCAAGTAACATTAGAATATATATAGTAGGTATGGCAGAACATAATGCTCTGGGTAAAAAAGGAGAAAAGATGGCAACTGATTTTCTTATCGAGAAAGGATATGAAATTCTAGAACGAAATTATAGATATCTGAAACATGAGGTTGATATCATCGCCAGAAAAGAAAATATTGTCGTAGCAGTAGAGGTAAAAACGCGAAGTACTCCCGAATTTGGTAGCCCTCAGGATTTTGTAAAACCTAAACAAATACAATCTCTGGTCAAGGCTATTGATCATTATATAACAGATAATGACTTGGATGTAGAAGTACGTTTTGACATCATTGCTATTATAGAAAATAAATTAGGCACCAGAATAGAACACTTAGAAGATGCCTTTTATCATTTTTAATAGTGCAATTGTACCCAATCGGTCGAAAAATATTTGGGATTAGAATAGTTTTACATAAAACTTAATACCTTCTTTATGCAGCCTTTCGAATTTATTGATATGGTCCTTTTTTTAGGAATAAGTCAGGGGGTATTTTTAGCAGTGACTATTCAGATCATTCAGAATAAGAATAGACTTGCAAATAGAACATTATCTTTAATGTTGATCATAGCTTCGATAATGTTAACAGGTCGATTTTTCTTTACTATTGAAACTAATAACGAAATTTTCTTTAGACTTGCTCTCTTCGTAGACATATTGGTATTTGTATTTGGTCCTTTATTATACCTTTATTATCGAAGGTTAATATTTAATGAAAAATCAAAATACACATTACACTATGCGTATTTTATTCCTGCAGCGGGAATGTTAGTATATCATTTTTGGACATATCAATTTTCTTATGATGGATTTGTTTTAATGGTTCAAAATGGAAGTCTTACCCTATCTTTTTTAATTATAGAAGCTGTTGGAATTCTTTTCAATCTATATTTTGGACGTCGGTGTTTTCAATTATTAAGAATATACCAAAAAGAAGAAAAAAACAATTTATCATATTCTCAACATCTGGTAGGATATCTTAGTGCAATTTTGATTATTGGGAGTTTGTTTTTATTGTTGTGGATAATAAGCTTTGTGTTGGCGTATGGATTTAATATGTATTCCTCATTTTTAAGCTACAATGCCATATGGATAGCAGTTTCTGTTTTTGTTTATATCATAGGTTTTTATAGCTTAAAACAACCCGATATTTTTAGAATACCTTTATACATAAAAAAACAGATTAAAAGAAAAGAACGGCTTGATGATGAAATGGTTAAAGACTTAGAAACTAGGCTGGAAAAACTTATGATTAATGAGAAAATTTATCTGAATCATAAGCTTACTCTGGTTGATCTGGCGAATCAATTAAATACATCAACAAATAATGTGTCATGGCTTCTTAATAATATTCATAACAGTAGTTTTTATGATTATGTAAATCAATATAGGATAAAATCGTTTATAGAAAAAATCCAGAATGGTGAGCATCATCATCATACGCTCCTTGCACTATCAATAGATTCTGGATTTAACTCTAAGTCTACTTTCAATAAAACATTTAAAGCAATTGTTAATGATACGCCAAGTAATTATATCAAGAAACTAAATACAATGTAGTGTTATCTTGATATATTAATGATGAATACCTTTTAAATGGAAATCATCATGTTATACTTTCCTTTTTAAAAGTGCGATATGATCCATTCGGTCGAAAAGTATAAGATAATATGGTAGTTTTGTGGTAACCAGTAATTATTTGTTAATGCAATCTTTCGAATTCATCGATCTTATACTTTTTTTTGGGATAAGCCAAGGTGTTTTTTTAGCGGTTACTCTTCAGATTATTAAAAACAAAAACAAAGCAGCAAACAAAATCCTTTCGATTATGCTAATGCTTTCTGTTTTTATGCTTTTGGGCAGAATGATTTTTTTTAAATTTTTGACTGCAAGATTATTTCAATGGGCAATTCTTATTGATTCGGTGATTTTCTTATTTGGACCACTATGTTATATATATAGTAGACGATTAATATTTTCTAAAAATGACACATTTAGACTTTCTCGGTCTCATTATATACCTGTAAGCTTTCATCTTTTATTTTCGTTTTACATTTTTTCTTTTAACGGAGATGAGTTTTTGGATAATTTATCGGCAGGATTCTTTAAAACACCTTTTTTAATTATTGAAGGAGCAGGAATTGTTTCTAATATATACTATTGGATTCTTAATGTGAAAATTTTAAAGACATATATTCATAAAGAGAAAAACCATGTTTCTTATACTCAAAGTTTGGTGTCGTTTTTGAAATTTTTTCAAATCTCAATCTTTATTGTCATTACGGTTTGGATGATCAGTTTTATCTCGATGAACTTTTTTAATTATTCTATAAAATTTATTAATTATAATTCGGTTTGGGGTACAATCTCAATATTCATATTTGTAATCGGATATTATAGCCTTAAAGAGCCAGAACTGTTTAGAATATCATTTCAAAAAGAAAAAACAAAATCACAGCAACGTTTACCACAAGATCAGATTATTTTAATAGGAAAAGAATTAAATACCCTGATCGAAAAAGAAAAGATTTTTCTAAAACCTGATTTAACGCTTCGAGACCTTTCTCTGCGATTAAATACTTCTACTCATAATATTTCATGGTATCTTAATCATGTATCAAAAAGTAACTTTTATGATTATATTAATCACTTTAGGATACAGGAATTTTTATCGAAGATAGATAATAACGAACATCTTCATCATACGATACTTGCCATTGCCATGGAAGTTGGTTTTAATTCGAAATCTACTTTTAATAAGGCCTTTAAATTAGAGGTTAAGGATACACCAAGAAATTACATTAAAGGATTAAAGGCGGCTTAAAATAAGTATGAATTGATCCAAACCGTCGATTTTTATGAAGTGCCTAAATATTTTAGAGCAAACTTAAAAATCATTCAACATGAAAACATGTATTAAACACATTAGTATAAAAGCAGTAATGCTTTTTGTTTTATCCTCGATATCAATCACACTAATTTCTTGTTATGGAGATGGATTTGATCCAGACCTCGAGGTAGAAACCGTAGTTTCTCCTTTTTTTGGTAATGATGCTGTTAGTGTAGATAAATACGGCAATATTTATGTCTCTGAGTTTGGTCAGTTTGCAGGAGCAAATGGCAATGGAACGAGGGTTTTTAAAATATCCAAAAATGGTGATGTTACAGAATTTGCATCGAACTTAACGGGTCCATTAGGGAATGCAATTGACCTACAAGGTAATCTATATGTCGTTAACAGTAGTGGTGGTGGATCAGGAGATATTCTTAAAATTACACCAGACGGAACACAAACGATATTGGCGGTTATTAGTGGTTTCCCATCGGGGCTAACTTTGGATCATGATAATAATCTATATGTATCAAATTTTGGAACCCCAACAGTTCATAAAATCACTACAGAAGGAGAAGTAACCGTATATGCATCAGATCCTAAATTAGCAGGTGGTGTAGGGATCGATTTTGATCGTAAAGGAAATTTAATTGTTGGCAATTTTGCTACCGCAGATGTTTTATCAATAGATCCAGAAGGAAATGTATCTCTTATTACGACTATTACCGATGCTGTGGTTAATGGTTTTGGAATTGGTTATATAACCGTAGTTAGAAATTCAATTTTTGCAACCGGTATTGGAGTCAATAAAATATTTAAAATTTCTATGGATGGTACAGTAGAGGAGTTTGCAGGTACCGGAGATGCTGCTCAAACCGATGGATTGCTTAAAGAAGCATCGTTTAATGGTCCTAACGGGATTACTTCTGATCCATTACGTACAGCAATTTATATATCAGAATTTGGAGGAACAGGAGGAGTGAGGAAAATTAAATTTTATTAAAATAACCTGTTGTGCATTTAGGAAGATTATTACGAAAAAAGCGTCAGTTCGAGTGTTTTGTCGTAATGGAATGGAGACAAAATGTATCGAGAATAGCTTTTTTAAGCTAAAATCCTCGTCATCCGGCTCGATATACTTCTCCTAAAGTCGAATCACTCAAATTGAATGCACAACAGGTTAAAATATTACAAAATTGATGTTAATAGGTTTGATTGTATACAAAAGGTCGATTCGTAATATTGATACATCTTAAATTCGGGACCAGTCAAAAAAACAACCACTCAGAAATATGGTATGTGGTTGATATCAGGTTGATCAATATCATTAATTATTCATCTTAAAACTATATCATTATGTTACAATCAATTTTAAATCAAAAAGGTGTACACATGCTAAACAAAGATCAGCAAAGATCAGTTAACGGAAAGGGAGGTATAAACTCAGTTTGTCATTCTGGTAACGATTGTGATTTTGGTTTGGTATGTGCGGGTTGTTATTGCAGGCCAATTGGCGGTGCAATTTGATAGAAAAAGCAGTGAGATTAATTCAATTTTAAGTAATAGCGAGTATTTAAAATTAGTAAAGGCGAGAATCAATGAATTCTCGCCTTTACTAATTTTTCTGCAGTGTAATTAGATGCTTACACCATTGCTTTTAGGATGCTTAAGATGAGTAATAAAGCTGATAAGATTAGACTTTTCATAATATTTAAGGTTTATGGATTAAAAGGTTTACTATATCATAGGCATGTTTAAATAAATCAGATGAAGAGCCACTTCGATTCATAAGTAAGGAAATACTAATATTGTATTCTGGGAATAAAATTAATACTGATGTGGATCCTAGTGCCGTTCCCCCATGATGAATAATTTGTGTTCCTGATAATCCTTCTATCTCAGATTCTAAATTATCATTACGCCATCCAATAGCATAATTTTGTGTATTGATTTGCCCGTTTTTTAAAACTGTAGGTTGTATAAGAGTACGCATGGTCTCTTTTCTAAATAATGTATGGTTTAGAAAAGCGTTTCCTAGCGTTACCAGATCTGTTGGCGATGCTAAGAATCCACCACCAGCCCATTTATTACTGTTATTAACTTTAAAAACTTCTTTGTATTTTTTGTTTTCAATATCATAGAATTTAGAAAGATACTTTGAGGGATTCATTTCTTTTTCAGCTTCAATATTTATCCCCAAAGGATCAAATACAGATGCTTTCATAAAATCCGGAAAATCCTTTTTTGTTGCTCCTTCAACCATTGCACTGAGTAATGTATAGTTATATGTGCTATAACTAAAATCTGTACCAGGCATAAACAATAGGTCGTCATGATTAAATATGCCAACGCTTTCTTCTACAGAAGTGTATTCATCATTATTATAATGTTCCCAAATGGGGAAACAAGAACAGATTCCGTAATTACGTATTCCCGAAGTATGAGAAGCAAGTTGTCTTAAGGTTATTTCTGAAAGCGTTTTACTGGCATACGGGACAAATTCTTTGACTTTAGAATCAAAACTGAGTTTTTTGTTTTGAAGAAGAACTCCTAACCCAATTGAAGTCACTGCTTTTGAAGTACTACCAATCCTAAATTTTGTTTTTAAACTCACTTTTTTGTTTTTTTCTATATCCTCATAACCAATGGCATTGGCCCAAACTATTTTACCGTTTTTACCGACGGCAACAGAAATTGCAGGTGTTTCTATACGAGTAAATATATCTAAGAGAAGGCTATCTGCTTTTTTTGAAATCGAATCTCGATGTTGTACTACTGGTTGTAATTTGGTGTTTTTAGGAAAAACAGACCAGCCCAAATTATATATAAAGATTGGTTCTAACAGGTAAAAAAGTAATGGAAGAACTATAACCAAAATAAGGAGAGTACATATTTTTTTCATGCTAAATATTGATTTAAAATTAAACAAAGGAATTCCTGTCATTGCGTAAATGGCTCAATGCTATTGGTTGGATATTCCAGAAATGATTTTTAAGAATTAATCAGGTGCGATTTCTTTTTGCTTTGCTTTTAGCATTTGAGAAACTTTATAAAGTAGGATGATTTCTAGAATTATTGTAGGAGTAAGTAAAACCAATCCAATAAGAGATAAAATAATGGTAACCATAAAACCATAGGTAATGATTTCAAAAATGCCCGTCACAGTGGCAAGTGTTCCTAGGCCATTTTGCAGACGTAATATCGATATCCCAAATAATATTCCAATAACACCATAAGTTACTGCTTCGGCTCCCAGAACGAACTGATAATCAAAATCAACAATGTATAGTGATAGAATATCATAGATATAAAATAATACTCCAATAAAAATAAAAATGAATGCAGTAATTCGTAATAGGTAATTTTTAAAAATTTTTCCCGTGAGGATGAATCCTCTTGTAAATAGAATAACCGAAGCCAGCATGCCTATTTTTAGTACAATATAGACAAAGTTATTTGTAACCATTAGATCTTCGGTGTATCTGTAATAGTCTACAACAATTTCTGCAAATCCAAGAATAAAATATACAATCCCACTGATCCATGCGATAGAAAGTTGTTTGATTAGAAAACCAACTTCTTTGCTATCATCTATATCGAGAAGAAATAATTTTTTAAACTCTTTAGCTACTCGAGATTCTTCTGTTTGTATTCTTTCGAGGTCATAATCCAGTGCTGATAAAATAGTTTTTATAGTATAACTTCTTGGAGTTACGTCTCCAGCTTCAATACGCTGGATTGTACGAACACTAATATTACATTGTTCTACCAGTTCTTCTTGGGTAAGTCCTTTAGATTTTCTGAGTTCAGAAATTTTTTGACCTAATTCTGGCTGTTTCATGATTTGATTAATTTTCATTTTGTTCAGCAATATTAGTTCTCAGAAATAGGTTCTCAAATTTTTTAGTTTGTATTTCACCCGACATTCACCCGACAATCCAGATATAGCAATACTTCTCAAGGATTTGTAAAAGAATCTCTAGAATCCGAAATATAGGAATTATTCTATTGAATGTATTATGATTTTTTTTAGAAATTACTTTTTATGGATAACATACTTGTGTTTTTAAACATTTTTAAGGTTAGAGATAGCTGCAGTTATGCTAATAGTAATTCTTGTATGTTTTTGGGAAAGTGAATTTAAGGGTATTGATTATTGGTGATGATAATAAGGGATTGGTAGTTATGCAAATTATTGATTGATTTTAAATACAAATTAAGAACGTTTAAGAGAATATTATGCTGTTATTTTTAGCGCCCTTAGGTAACTTTTAACTTCAATGTACATTGCTTCTTTACTGTATACATCATCAATATTATTATAGCAATGATACCCAAAAGAATAATTCATAGAAAACTCTTCTATATCGATTAATTCTGGATTGTTTTTATAGTTTTCTATTTCTTCTGTAAACCTCTTCTTTAGGTTTGAATAATTTATCGCATATAGTTTATTAGTATTAAAACCATCTATCAATTGACTAACTCGATTATTTATCTTTTGTAGTTGTTTCCAGGAATCTTTTAAAAAACTAAATTCTTCTCTTGTACTCATAATCAATGTTGGTTTATTATTATGATAAAATTAAAAAATATATACCTCGTTAAAGGGTGTTTGTCGGTAAAACACATTAAAACTATCGTTAAAGTGTTATTTTTTATCGACGGATGGTTTTTCTGGATTAGAAAAAAATGTGAAATCAGTGCAGAAATTTTAGATTTCTATAAAAAAGGAGTAACATTTATTTCGGTTAAGACATATATATTTCGAAGGTATTTATATCATAGAAAACATATTATGAAGAAATTATTATTTTTAGCGTTACTCGCCATTATTGTTAGTTGTTCAAAAGATGATGAGCCCGTAATTAATTCAGATACAAATAACGAAACCGATCCTGTAAATGATAGTATCACTTACTTTACTTTAAAGGTAAATGAATTTTATATAGGTGAAGTAGTGAATTCGGGTTACCTTATTCTTAATGATAACGAGGGAAATATTTTGGCTCATACCCAAATAGAAAATAATAAAGAATACGTTTTTAAAGCAAAAAAAGGGGAGGAAAAAGAATCTTTTACAGTTTCTAGATTTATGTACAGAAACAGAAAATCTTCACAGGTTAATTTTTTGAGTTCGTTTTTTAATATTAAGAAAGGAACAACTTGGAATTTTGAAGGTTCTGATACTAGTGGTGGTGTTATTACCAACCCAAATGACTTGAAAAGTTTTTCTTTGAAAATTCAAAATATTGAAGGGTATAATAAAGTTTCAATATCGTCAAATAATGGAGGTGGTAGTTATTCTGGTTCTGGAACAAATAATTCGATGGATTATAATGTCTCATTTCGTAATAACTATAATAAGTTTTTAATTACGGTTCATTTTGAGTTAGAAAAATCAAAATATATTCTTATTGATAATGTGCAAGACCAACAGGAGGTTATTGTTGATGGTAGTGAATTAAAAGAATTCGATTCATATATTCCTATTAATTTACCAAATGACGGTAATGCTTATTTTAAAGATTTAAGAGCTAATCTTACACCAGAAGAAAAATTTGAAACGACTTTATTCACCAAAATTGAAAGCGAGGCAGTAGCTAATTTTGGTGTCTTTGATAATTTTTATGATTTTAATATAAGTATTTATACATCGAATACTGCAGAAAACTATAGTTATAATTATACAAGAGAGTCTCCTACACTTGAAGCAGTAACTATTCCACCGTATAGTACAGATTTCAAACTAATCAGTAGTTCTAAAAATGCTTTTGAGTTTACAGCGAGTCAAAAATATAGTACTAAACGATCAACATGGTCATATCAAATTAGCGATTTTGTAGAGAAAAAATTTCGTTATGATACCTGGAGTTTCCGAAGTAATGAGCTTGCATATCAAACAATACCAAAACTACCTCAGGAGTTTTTAGAACTCTACCCCCATTTTAAGGCAGAAAATTTAAAATATGAAGAGACTAATTTTTCAAAAGGTTATATTCATGGAGGTTTTTTTACAGATGAAAATTCTTCTGAAAATAGCAATATGAAGGTTATAGAATCATTGACTTTTAAAAATCCTGATTACAACAAGTCTTTTAAAAAGAATGAAGATTTTGAAAAAATGATTAAGGAGCTTCAAAACTATAATTATTAGTTTTACTAAACCCATTGATACTCTTAAGTAACATGAGTTCGATAGAAAATCATATCGAACTCATGTTACTTATTATTACGCTTCAATATCAATCTTAGGTTGTAACGGTTGCAATACATGCAATGCTTTATCTACTGTGGTAATGTTTTCAAAAGTTAATAATAGGCGTAACCCGTTTCTGGTGTTCTTTTCTTTCATCTTACAAACTCTGGGATTCTGTTGTACAAATTGCAATACAGATGTAAATGCCGGACTTTGATAAAAACCAGATTGTTGATCACTAATGAAATAGCCAATCAATTTATCTTGTTTCATAATAATTTTTTCTAACCCAATAGATGTGGCAATCCATTTGATTCGAACCGAATTTAATAAATCTATTGCCTGATCCGGTAATTCGCCAAAACGATCTATCAATCGTTTTTCATACTCCTGCAAGTCTGATTCTTTTTTGATCGTATTAAGCTCGGTGTATAGACTAAGACGTTCGGTAATATTGTTGATGTAATCATCTGGGAATAACAATTCGAAATCGGTATCGATCTGTGTGTCTTTTAAATATACCCTGTCTGTGGCTTCTTCTTTATATAATTCTGCAAACTCATTTTCTTTGAGTTCTTCGATGGCTTCATTTAGGATTTTTTGGTACGTTTCGAAACCAATTTCATTAATAAATCCACTCTGTTCTCCTCCTAATAGATCCCCTGCTCCACGAATTTCGAGATCTTTCATCGCAATATTAAAACCACTTCCCAGTTCAGAGAATTGCTCTAGTGCTGTAATACGTTTACGCGCATCTTCGGTCATAGCAGAATAAGGAGGAGTGATAAAATAACAAAACGCTTTTTTATTACTTCGGCCTACACGTCCTCGCATTTGGTGTAGATCAGAAAGCCCAAAATTATTGGCATTATTGATAAAAATGGTATTTGCATTTGGGACATCTAACCCGCTTTCTACAATAGTGGTAGAAATCAATACATCAAACTCTCCGTTCATAAAAGAAAGCATAAGACTTTCTAGTTTTTTTCCATCCATCTGCCCATGGCCAACACCTACTTTGGCATCAGGAACTAAGCGTTGTACCATCCCCGCAACTTCTTTAATATTTTCGATTCTGTTATGAATAAAAAACACCTGACCACCACGTTGGATTTCATAACTTACAGCATCTCGTATTGTTTCTTCGCTAAATCGTATTACGTTAGTCTCAATGGGATAACGATTGGGAGGCGGAGTAGTAATGGTAGATAAATCCCGTGCTGCCATAAGGCTAAATTGTAATGTTCTTGGGATTGGTGTAGCGGTTAAAGTTAGCGTATCTACATTTTCTTTTATGGTCTTGAGCTTATCTTTTACCGATACTCCAAATTTTTGTTCTTCATCAATAACCAATAATCCGAGATCTTTAAACTTAACATTTTTGTTAACCAGTTGGTGAGTCCCAATAATGATATCTACTTTACCTGCTGCTAGATCTTCGAGAGTCTCTCTTTTTTGTTTTGCTGTGCGAAAACGATTTATGTATTCTACTGTTACCGGGAAATCTTTAAGACGTTCTCTAAAGGTTTTTGCATGTTGAAATGCAAGAATAGTGGTGGGTACCAGAACGGCTACTTGTTTTCCATTATCAACGGCCTTAAATGCTGCCCGAATAGCGACTTCAGTTTTACCAAAACCAACATCTCCGCAAATAAGCCGATCCATTGGGCGCTCACTTTCCATATCGGTTTTTACTGCTTCTGTAGCCGTACTTTGATCGGGAGTATCTTCATATATAAAAGAAGCCTCTAACTCATGTTGTAAATAACTATCTGGGTTATACTGAAATCCTTTTTGCAGTTTCCGCTTTGCATATAGCTGAATTAAATTGAAAGCTATATGTTTTACCCGAGCTTTGGTCTTTTGCTTAAGTGTTTTCCAGGCTTTAGAACCTAATTTATATATCTGCGGAGGCTTACCATCTTTACCATTAAACTTCGAGATTTTATGAAGCGAATGTATACTTAAGTAGAGCACATCTCTTTCTCCATAAATTAGTTTGATAGCTTCTTGTTTTTTACCTTCTACATCTATCTTTTGTAATCCGCCAAATTTACCAATCCCATGATCGATATGAGTTACATAATCACCTACATCCAGATTGGTAAGTTCTTTTAGAGTGATCGCCTGTTTTTTGGCATATCCATTTTTGAGATTAAATTTATGGTAGCGCTCGAATATCTGGTGATCTGTATAGCAGGCAATTTTACGATCGTGATCGATAAACCCCTGAAAGGCAGAAAAAACAATAGTTTCGTATTGTTTTACATCAAGGTCTGCATCATCAAAAATATCATGAAAGCGCTTTGCCTGTTGTTCACTTACACAGAAGATATAGTTCTTATAACCCGTTTCATGATTCTCATTCAGATTTTTGATCAGTAAATCAAATTGTTTATTGAAAGAAGGTTGAGGTTTGGTGTCAAATTTTATGGCATAATCTGCTTTGGTAATAGGACGGTTACCAATTTCGATCAATGTAAACTCTAATAATTGCTTTTTGATAAGCTCTGAAGTAGCAAAAAGCTCTGTTGGGGTACCATGCTTGATATCCTTTGAAAGCGTTTTGAAGGCCTCTTCGGCTTTTTCGAAATTTTTATCAATTCTGGCAGAAAGAAGGTCAATGTCTTTTGTGACAATTACTGTTTTTGAAGTAATATATTTTAAGAAACTCTCTCTGGTTTCTTGCAATGCTTTGTTCTCGACATTTGGGATGATAGAGATTTTTTTAATTTGATCTGTAGATAGTTGAGTTTCTACATCAAAAGTTCTAATACTATCAACTTCATCGCCAAAAAATTCGATTCTATAGGGTTCATCATTACTGAAAGAAAACACATCTACAATTCCTCCACGAACCGAAAATTCTCCAGGTTCGGTAACAAAATCTACTCTTTGAAACTGATATTCGAATAATACTTCATTTACAAAATCGAGTGAAAGCGTATCATTAATATTAATTTTTAAGGTATTTTTTTCGAGTTCTTTTCGAGTTACTACTTTTTCGAACAATGCATCGGGATAGGTAATAATTAATGCTGGTTTTTTCCTAGAATTGATGCGATTAAGTACTTCGGCTCTTAGTAATACATTTGCATTATCGGTTTCTTCAATTTGGTAGGGTCTACGATAACTCCCAGGGTAAAAAAGTACATTTTTATCCCCAAGTAGTTGTTCGAGATCATTGAGATAATACGCAGCCTCTTCTTTGTCATTAAAAATGCAGAGAAATGGTTTTTCGGCTTGGGTAAAGCTGTTTTGAATAATAAATGATAATGATGATCCAACACCTCCTTGCAGATGTATTTTTGTTTCAGGCTGGGCAATAGCTTTTCCCAGTTTCTGCATTTGCCGAGACTGTAAAAAGGTTTGCGAGATTAAGGTTGCACTCACGTAGCAGATTTTGAAACAAATATAAGAGCTATTCGATTTCTGGCAAAGGGATTTTAAATTTCTATGTTAGAATGTATTGCGTGAGGGATAGTAACGGCATCCTTTTGTCTGCTGTATTTTGCAATCCAAGCTGTTATGTTCTGGTAATTATTCTTTTAAAACTGTTCAGGGATTTTTTATAAACAAAAGATATAGCAGATAGCCCGACCCGAGGGGCACGCCAAAAAAATGTATTTAATCTGTTTTAACTTACATTAACCAAATTGTGCTAGTAATCGATTAAAATCTGTTTCAGAATTGTATACATTAGAAGAAACTCGAATGGCATTACCACGAAAAGAAATAAATATATTTTCTTCTTTTAGTCTCGTTTTTAATTTTTCTAAATCGATATGATCTGGTAAATAAATACCAAAAAGATGATGTGCTCTATGATGATCTTCTTCGATAAAACAACCTAAGTTTCTAAGCTGTTGTATGGCAGTTGTAGAGATCGTTTTACAATATTGCTGGATTGCTTCTGGTGACCATTCGATTAATTGTTCTATAGCTCGAATCAACATTGGGGTTAATACAAAATTACTAGATTCTCCAACCGAATATCTGGCAGCCTTTTCCTTATAGCGATCTTCATATTGGGTTAATCTGGTAAAATCCTCACTGTTATAACGATTCATCCAGTTATGCTCTATAGGTGTTCCTTCATTAAAAGCATCTCCATAATATGCTACTCCAGTAGAATAAGGACCAAGTAACCATTTATATCCTGCACAAATTATGGCATCGGGTTTAATTTCTGAAACAGAGAAAGGAAGTGCTCCTACACTTTGAGTCCCGTCAATGATTAAAAAAGCATTTACATCTTTAGTCTTTGCCCGTATTGTTTTTAGGTCAAACAATGTACCATCTGCCCAGTGTACATGAGACATTGCTACAAGAGCAGTTTTTTGGGTAATCGCGTTCAGGATATTCTGATTCCATAGTGCACCTCGATCTTTAAAACTTTTTGGAGGTTTGATTACCGTTATAGAAGCACCATGTTTACTTGCTACCTCTTGCCAGACATATACATTACTGGGAAATTGCTCATCAACTACTATAATCTCATCTCCAGGGTTGATATGGATATTATTAGCAGCATTAGCAATACCGTAGGATACCGAGGGGATAATAGCAATGTTTCTATAATCGGGGGCATCGACCAAAGTAGCAAAACGTTGTTTTAAGATCTCTCTTTGAGTAAAAAAATCTTCAGGCATGATTTCATTAGGTCTGGCTTTTTGGATAACAGTGGCAAGACCAACTTCGGTTACAGATTTTAATTGAGGAGCCATATACGCTCCATTTAAATAAGTGATATTGTCTGATAGATCAAAGAGGTGTTTTTGATGTTGCATGTATTATGTCTGTTATTGAATAGAAAAAAGCAATGAGTATTGCTTTTTGTAAAGGTAGATATTAGAAATATGTGATGATATTGATCAAAGTTAAAACTATCCTAATTATATGAAATTTTAGTTTCGTTAATCAAAAAATAGCATAAAAGTATAAAATTGAGTCTGCTCGGATGATCAATAAAATAAGGGTTTAGAGCCCTTTTTTTTAAGTAAGAAGGAAAAATATTAAAAAAAAGCGTTTTTTTTTTGCCAGTCCCGAAAAACGAAACTGGCATGCTTTATTATTGCACTATAAAACAATTGCAATAATGACAAATCCAATTTTAAATCCTGATCAGGGTAGGACTAAGTCGGGATGAAATTTTGGACTATGTAGGGTAGGGTTACCCCTTTTATTTTTCAGCTATTAGCTGATTTTTTTGCAATTCTTAAAATTCTCCTGTGCCTTGGCATGGGAGGGTTTTATTATCGTAATGTACAAAGAAAATAAATTTTTGATAAGAAATAGTGACAATTTTATAAAAACAATGAATATGAAAAACTTTTTATTCGGCACCATTTTGGTGCTTATATCAACACTTGGTATTGCGCAAACCAATACCTTTCCTTCGAGCGGTAATGTGGGAGTAGGAACTATTAGTCCAACATCAAAATTGCAAATTTATAATGATGTTAATGGGCCTGTATGGTTAGGTGTGTATAATAATAGTACAGCTTCGAATTCTGTTGCTGGAATTAAATTAGGTATGGGAGATTCTTATGATATTGGAACTAATTTATATCATAAGAAACTCGATAATACTTTTTATTTTGAAAATTTAGGAGCACCTGATTCCAGGTTTGCTTTTTTAACAAGAAAGGCAGATGGTACATATGGAGAGGTTGCATTAGGAATAAATGGAAATGGTAATGTAGGTATTGGAACCACTAATCCAGATCGAAACTTAAGTATATTGAGTGCCGAAAGTTCATATCTAAACCTAAGAACAGACAATGGATACGAATTCTTAATTGGAGCAGATATTAATGGAGGGATTATTTCGACCATGTCTAATCACGATTTAAGTATTAGAGCTGGAAGTAATTCTACAAAAATGACTGTTAAAACAAATGGAAATATAGGAATTGGAACAATTAATCCAGACTCTAAACTCACAGTAAAAGGAAAAATTCATGCAGAGGAAGTAAAAATTGATCTTAGCGTTCCTGCGCCAGATTATGTATTTACCAAAGACTATGATCTGTTAACCATAGAAGAAATACAGCAGCATATTAAGGAAAAAGGACATTTACCTAATATCCCTTCTGCAAGCGAAATGGAGAAAAATGGTGTAGCGTTGGGAGTTATGAATATGAAGCTTCTAGAGAAAATCGAAGAACTCACCTTGTATACCATAGCGCAGGAAAATAAACTTAACGAACAAGAAACCAGACTTAAAACCTTAGAAAATAAACTAGCACTTTTAATTAAAAAATAACAAATATGAAAAACTTTTTATTCGGGACCGTTTCGGTACTTATATCAACACTTGGTATTGCGCAAACCAATACCTTTCCTACAAATGGAAATGTAGGGGTAGGAACTACTAGTCCAGGTTCTAAATTACATATAGCAGGTGATGGTGCGGTAATCAAACTTCAGGATACTTCCCATGAAAATACGACAAATGGTTTTCGGGGATGGCTAGGTGGATATGATAAAAGTGGAAATGAAGTATGGTGGTTAGGAGAAGGGAGCACTAATACAAAACTTTTAGGTTTTTTTACAAACAGAGATGGTTATGATTTAAATCTGAAAAATAAGGGAAAAGGAATAACAATAAAGAATAGTGGTAATGTAGGTATTGGAACCAGCGACCCAACAGCCAAAGTAGATATTAGAAATGGTCATCTTTATGTGGGAGATGAAGTATTTTCTAACCCAGCTAATTGGGGACAAACAATAAATATTGATGATAATATTCATTCGAGAATACTAATTGAAGAGCGAACAACCGGTGTTCAAACGTCATTATGGTCACATACTGGTGGTAATGCTAGAGTAGGTACAGTGTCAGATCATGATTTTGGTATTATGACCAAAGGAAAGGAGAAAATAATGATTAAAACCAATGGCAATGTAGGTATTGGAACTACATCCCCAGACTCCAAACTCACAGTAAAAGGAAAAATTCATGCAGAGGAAGTAAAAATTGATCTTAGTGTTCCCGCACCAGACTATGTATTTACCAAAGCATATGATCTGTTAACAATAGAAGAAGTACAACAACATATTAAAGAAAAAGGACATTTGCCTAATGTTCCTTCTGCAACCGAAATGGAGAAAAATGGTGTAGAGCTAGGAGTTATGAATATGAAGCTTCTTGAGAAAATCGAAGAACTTACATTGTATACCATTGCGCAGGAAAAACAATTAAAAGAACAGCAAAAAGTAAATAAAGCGTTAGAGGATCGATTGAAAAAAATAGAAACGTTGTTGTTAAAATAGGTTTTTCGTGCTAAAACTTTAAATAATATAAACAAAAACAAAAAGCGAGATCAAAATTACCTCGCTTTTTTACATTTTATATACCAGTCCCGATAAGAGTGGTACGATCCTATATCTTCTCATGGCCTATCGGTGTATCGCATAACTAGAAGACGCAGGTAGTTGTTTTATAAAATTAATAAATGGTTTAAAATTTAATCCGAATTTAATGTATAATGTTTTCATGTTTTTATCATTTTTAAATTAGTAATACATCTTTGGATATAGTATAAACAATTGCCGTGCCAAAAAATTAAAAACGCTGTAAAGTAAAGAATAACAAGAGGTTGAAGATGTTGCTGTTTTAAGAATGGATCAACAATACGATTGGATACAAGATTTTTTATTAAAGAATTCCCAATAATCTCGATACAACTAAATTTAAAATCGCTACAAGAATGTTTTACCCAAATATGTGTTTTTTAGAATGTTTAGTATCTGTTGTGAGATAGGCAAGGGTAGTGATTGTTTTTTTTATCAAACTCTCGAAGACTTTTTTGTACCATTTTTCTATTCATAGAATAGAGTCTAGCATAAGAAATTATTTTAAACTAAAAAATGACAATTATTAATTTTAAAAGGTATATAGTTTAGTTATATTTGCGGCAAATTAAACAAAAGTATACAATGTCAATATCTGATTTATTTGATAGCGGATTTCAGAAAAGAAACCAGGACCATTTTGCAGCAATTGTAAAAATAGCGATGAGTGATGGAGTGATTACCGACGAAGAGAAGGCTTTTTTAGATAGATTAGCCAGAAGACTGGATATTTCTGATAATGATTACAAAGAAATTTTAAAAGATTATAGTACGCACCCAATTAATCCTCCTACAAGCTATGAGCGAAGACTTGAGCGATTATATGATTTAGCTAGAATGGTATATGCAGATCATGTAAAGGGTGAAGGCCAGGTAGTTTTATTAGAGAAACTAAGTATCGGACTAGGATTTAATCCAGAAAATGCAAAATACATTGTTGATAAAGCTTTAGGTTTGGTTGATCAGGGAGTAGATAGTGATACTTTTGAAGAAGAGATTAAAAATATGAATAGATAATAAAGATCTATTTTTAAATCATAAAAAAAGGCAGCTTAATCGGCTGCCTTTTTTGCTATTTGTTTTGTGATTTTATAAATCAATTCTTCTTGCTCGAAGGGTTTGGCTATAAAGTCATCCATCCCAGATCGTATACATTTATCCCTGGCTGCATCATTGGCTTTTCCAGAAAAACCAATAATAGGTACTTCAGAAATAAATTTGTCTCCATAATTGTTTCTGATCATATGAGTGGCCTGATATCCATCGATTTTAGAAACGGTAAGATCCATTAGAATCAAATCATATTTACGTCGCTCTATATAATTAATCGCCTCTTCGCCGTTAATAGCAATGTCGACAAAAAAGTTGCCTTGAGAGATCAATACCTTCATAATTAAATATTGTGTTATTTCTTCATCTTCTACGACCAGAATTCTATATTTGGTTGCACTTTTTGGCAATTTATATTTTTTCTTCTTTCGTGCCGGGGTCGTTTTTATAATCTCAAATTTAAATGGGAGTTTTATATTAAACGTAGTTCCTTTTTCTGGCTCACTGGTTACTTTTATTTCTCCATTTAAAAGATCTACCAGGTTTTTTACTATTGCTAGCCCAAGACCAGTCCCAGAAATTCGTTTGTCGAGATCAAAACGAGTAAATCGCTCAAAAAGATAAGGGATGTTTTCTTCCATAATCCCTATTCCGGTATCTTCAATTTTAAAATTAAGACTTAGTTTATTGGTACGCTGATAATTTTTGGTTACCGAAAAAATTACTTTTCCTTCTTCAGTAAATTTAAAAGCATTGGTTAGGATATTATTTAAAATCTGATATATCCTGGTTCTGTCTCCGATAAGATATTCCTGAATACTAGGATCTATATTGGTCTCAAAAGTAATTTGTTTTTCTTCGGCTACCTTAGTATAGGATTCACGAAACCCATCTATTAAATGGTGAAAAGCAAAACGTTCTTCAACAATTTTTAGTTTTCCAGACTCTATTTTAGACAGATCAATCATATCATCTATAAGGGCATTAAGATGCAGACTTTCTCTTTTTATAATCCTAGCAAGTTCTTCTTGCTCAAAGGTTAGTTTGGTTTTCTCTAGGACTTCTACAAACCCTAATATACTTGTGAGAGGTGTTCTTATCTCATGATTGATATTAGCAATAAAACTATTCTTAAATTCTTCTTTTTCCAGAAGATATTTGTTTTTAAGTTCGAGTTCTTTGGCTAACAAAATGGATTCATTTTTTTGCTGCGCTATTTGATTCAGGTCTTTATATTTTCCTGTGTAATCAAAAAGAATAATTATGATTTCTTCTTTTTCAAGAGTAAATGTGATGTCGCAAATCTTTTCTATTTCACCATCTTCTAGGTGAATACACGGAAAGTTTAATGCTTTTTTACCAGAAGAGGTGTTTTTTTCAAATTCTCGCAGGATTTCAAAAAAGGGATGAGCATCAAAAATTAATGTACCTTTTTTCCAATTAAAAAAAGTATGATCACTTTCTGTAATGATATTATCATAAGTAACATGAATGATTTGTACTTGTGGATTAAATTGCGAATGGTCGTTTTGATGTTTCGTCATACTCACTTGGTTATTTCTTCTGCCAAATCTAAAAAGAAACTCTCGACATTTTTATTTGTTTTAGCACTGGTTAGACCATCAAAAGGAATGTTTTTTTCGGTAAGTTGACGCCTGATTTCTTTTTCATTAACCAGGTCGAGCTTATTACCTAATACTCGAGCAGGTACTTTGATGTAGTTTTCTTTAAGGTATTCTAGATCTTTGGTAAGCGTT
Organism: Aquimarina sp. EL_43; assembly: GCF_943422735.1. NCBI lineage: Bacteria > Pseudomonadati > Bacteroidota > Flavobacteriia > Flavobacteriales > Flavobacteriaceae > Aquimarina > Aquimarina sp. EL_43. The sequence continues at coordinate 2,173,127 of NZ_CALSBR010000001.1, forward strand.
GCATATGTTTCTTCTCTGGTAAGATCAAAGACATAAATAAAGGCATGCGAACCAAGAAGATATGATTTTCTGGTGTCTTCTATGCTAATAGAATGCCCTTCTGTATCCCAGATGATCATAGATAATTCTCTACCATCGGGTAGTTGTATCAATTTCTTTTTTATTTGGACTCCAAGGGTTACCTTGTATTCTTCAGAAAATTCGTTGTCCATAAAACGTCTGAATAGAGACGTTTTTCCGACACCAAAGTGTCCTAAAAGGACTACTTTTTTAGACAATTTCATCTGCAAAATGTTTTTTTAATTTTTTAGTAAAAAGGGTACTGTTTTCTAAGTCTTTGCTAGAAATATTATTTTTGGCAAAATCTAAAATCTGATCTTCCAGAACTTCTTTAAACATCATGGTATATGCTCCAGAAATTACCGCAGCTACATAATAAGAATAAAAATTTTGTATGTGTATAGTATACAATTCATATTCTATGAGTTCTAAATTTTGATTTCCTCCTTCAAAAGCATCTTCAACAAAACTTTTTATTGCCGTAAGCATTCCGGCAACCATTTCTTTATCTATGGTGCCTTCTGATAATGGGCTGTAATCTGCAATTAGTATACCAGAGTTTTTTTCGATAACAAACATTTGGATTAGCCTTGGTTTTGCGTAATCCGTTATAGCAAGATCTCCTTCGCTAACTCCCTGAACCTTGGCTTTGGTTCTTCTAAACCAGTTTCTAAAGGAAAATGCTTTTTTTGTTTTTCTGCTGATGTTTTCACTCAATAATTTCATTTCATGAGCGATATATTTCTTGATCATTTTACCGATAATAGGAAATAAAGCTTCTACCACGGCATCTTGAGAGTTTTTAATTTCTTCTCGTAACGTTTCTGTAATAGTTGGCCCCAGGGTTTTAGGGATTTCCTGCACAAATTCTTCTAGTTTATCATCAATAATAGGATCAACTTTATGGGAGAGTTCTTTTTTTTGATGAACAATTTTGGCTAAATCATCAACTTTTTGAGCAATGGAATCGGCAAATTCGTGTTCTTCTGTAAAAAGAAGTTCTTTAAGAATTTTAAGTTTATCCTGCTCTTCCATACTTTTGGATAGATTGGATTATTTTTGGTTGATTTTTTCACCTAGGTTGATAAGGAGATCTCCCAATGTTTTTTTATCAACTTTTTTAGCATCCAGCATATCGGTTTTGTCAGCTAAATTATCTTCTAATTCAGTGATTCTAATATTTATATCTGTACTTAAGTTGTCGATTGCTTGATTTAACTCTTTACGAGTATCATCGATAAAGTCTTCTAATTCTTTCTTTTTTGAAGTAATTTCTTTTTTTACTTTTTCAAACTCTGAATTATAAGCTGCAATATTTTCTCCAAAGATTAGATTCTTTATCGCTTCTATTTTTGAAGAAGGGTCATCAGCAACTTTTTCTTCAACAGCTTTATTTTCTTTAGCCATTTTAATCGGTTTATTAGATTCTTAATTATGAACTTACGTAAAATTAACATAAAAACGTTAAAAAAGCCGCTATAATGGCGATAATGTTAATTTTCTCAATTCAAAATCTTAATTCTTTTAAAAAGATTGTGTTGTACGTTTTATTTTTAAATTTTGGGGTGAGGATATACCGAAGTTTTTTTAAAAACAAATATTCGATATACAAGGATAGTAAAAAATAAGGTTATTTTGATCTATTTAGACTTATTTCATAAATGACTCTACTTTTTCGACCATATTTTTACTACCACAAATAAAAGGAGTACGCTCGTGTAGTTGAGTTGGTTTGATATCCATAATTCGTCTGTATCCATCACTAGCTTTACCTCCAGCCTGTTCTGCAATAAAAGCCATAGGGTTACACTCGTATAAAAGACGAAGTTTTCCATTAGGAGATTTTGAAGTACTTGGATACATGTAAACTCCTCCTTTTATCATATTACGATGAATATCACTTACCAAAGAACCAATATATCGAGAAGTATATGGACGATCCTCTTTTTCTTCCTGACAATATTTAATATAATCTTTAATCCCTTGTGGAAAATGTATATAATTTCCTTCATTAACCGAGTATATGTTGCCGTCTTCTGGAAATTTCATATTGGGATGTGATAAATAGTATGTTCCTAATGCAGGGTTTAATGTAAAACCATTAACACCATGACCTGTAGTATATACAAGCATAGTAGAGGTTCCGTAAATGATATATCCTGCTGCAACTTGTAAATTACCGGGCTGTAAAAAGTCATCCAGAGTTACAGGAGTTCCTGTAGGGGTTATCCTGCGATAGATAGAGAAAATAGTTCCCACAGAAACATTAACGTCTATATTAGAACTTCCATCCAAAGGATCCATAAGTACTACATAGTTATTGCGATGGTCGTTTTTTTGCCCTTTTATAGTAATGAATTCATCGTTTTCTTCAGAAGCAATTCCGCATACAATTTCTCTATTTGTTAGTGTATTGATAAAGGTTTCATTAGCTAACACATCTAGTTTTTGCTGATCCTCACCTTGTATATTGGTTTCTCCTGCAGCTCCTGTAATATCTACTAATCCTGCTTTGTTTACCTCGTGATTCACCATTTTTGCAGCTAATCGAATAGAGTTGATCAAACGAGAAAGTTCTCCACTAGCATATGGGAAATCTTTTTGGTTTTCTATTATAAATTCTCCTAAGGTTTGATTTCTTCTTGTCATTTATGGTGAATTTTAGTTGCTGCAAAAGTATTATTTTTTAGGTAACTATAACGTTTTCGGAGGTTTTAATTATTAAACTTCATTAAGAATTGTAAAAACATATTATGTGACCACATAACATTAGAAAATTGTCTGATTTCTAGTTCATATTTTATAGTTTTGATAAACTTTTTTTTATGAATTATGTGATTAGAGATGCCAAGGAGGAAGATATGACTCAAGTACTGGGTTTAATCCAGGAATTGGCGATTTTTGAAAAAGAACCTGATGCAGTAGAAATAACTGTAGAAGAGCTTATACGTGAAGGTTTTGGAGATCACCCGCTTTTTCATTGTTTTGTGGCCGAGGTAAAGGATGAAATAGTAGGAATAGCTCTGGTGTATTATCGATTTTCTACCTGGCAGGGACGTTCTGTTCATTTAGAAGACCTTATTGTTAAAGAATCTATGAGAGGAACTGGTTTGGGTAGTGCGTTATACAAAGAAGTACTAAAATATGCCCAATCAAAAGGAGTGAGAAGAGTAGAGTGGGTTGTTTTGGATTGGAATACTCCTGCTATTGATTTTTATGAAAAAAGCGGAGCAAAGCTTTTAAAAGATTGGTACCTGGTTCAAATGGATCAGAATGGGGTTAGTAAATTCATATCAGAATCATAATGCTTTCAAAATAAGATTATCTAATTTATTAAAGAAACACTTGGTTAATGAGAGTTTTTAAATTCGGAGGAGCATCTGTAAAAGATGCTAATGGAGTGAAAAATGTACTTAATGTACTTGATAAAACAGGATTTTCTAATCTTGTTATTGTTATTTCTGCAATGGGTAAAACCACTAATGCTTTAGAACATATTGTCGACTTATACATTAATAATAACAAGGAACTTAAAATATCGCTTCGGGATCTCGAGGTGTATCATAACGAAATTCTGGAGGCACTTTTTGAAAACAAACAACATCCTGTTTTTAAAAAAATTGAAAGACTTTTATTAGATATGCAAACCACGCTAAATAGAAATAAATCAACTCAATATGATTATGTCTATGATCAAATAGTACCTTATGGAGAGTTAATTTCTACTACTATTGTAAGCGAATATCTAAATCATAAGGGGTATCAAAATAAGTGGTTAGATGCACGAGATTTTATTAAAACAGATACTGTTTATAGAGATGCCGAAGTAGATTGGCAAACTACTCAACACCTGATACTCGAGAAGGTCAATAAAAATAGCCTTAGTATTACCCAGGGATTTATTGGATCTGATGAGAATAATTTTACTACGACTTTGGGCAGAGAGGGGAGTGATTATACTGCAGGGATTTTGGCGTATTGTTTAAATGCAGATAGCGTAAGTATCTGGAAAGATGTGCCTGGTGTTCTTAATGCAGATCCCAGGGTGTTTGATAAAACTCAATTACTGTCTCATATTTCTTATGAAGAAGCTATAGAACTTGCGTTTTATGGAGCATCTGTAATTCATCCAAAAACAATTCAACCTTTACAACGTAAAGAAATACCACTATATGTTAAGTCGTTTCTTAACCCTGTCGATCAAGGTACTTCTGTAAAGAAAGGTCAACCATTAGATCCTCACTTACCTTGTTATATTGTAAAGAAAAATCAGGTTTTAGTCTCACTTTCTTCTTTAGATTTTTCATTTATTGTCGAAAATAATATTAGTGAGATCTTTAGCCTTTTTCATCAATATCATATAAAAGTAGATCTGATTCAGAATTCTGCGATTAGTTTTTCGGTATGTCTTGACGATAAGTTTGACCATTTTGAAAAACTTTTAGGGAAACTTAAAGCAAAATTTAGAGTTACTTATAATACAAATGTGTCTTTATTTACAATTAGACACTTTACAAATGAAGCGATTACCTCTTTAGAAAAAAATAAAGATATTTTGCTAAAACAAATAACCAGAGAGACTTATCAAATGGTATCCAGAGATTAGTGATATCAATTCAAGGATTTTGCTATATTTGCAGTTAGCGCAAATTGTATTTAATGCCCATAGTCACAGCAAGAGAAGTAGCCGCGGGGCTCAAAATGGATAAATTTGGTTTTATAGGCACCTTTATTGGTTGGGTGATTCTTAAGGCTACCCGATTATCAAAAGTAAATCGTCAATACGATAGGATAAGCCACTTAAAAGATTTAGACTTTTTAACTAAAGGTTTAGAAATACATAATGTGAATTATGAAATTCCTGAAGAAGACCTAAAAAGACTACCTAAAGACGGAGCTTTTATTACCTTGTCGAATCATCCATTAGGAGGACTTGATGGTATTTTATTGCTTAAACTTATGTTAGAGCATAGGTCTGACTATAAAATAATAGCAAATTTTTTATTGCACAGTTTTTCACCATTGAAGCCTTATATAATGCCTGTTAATCCTTTTGAGGATAGGAAAGAGGCAAAGTCTAGTCATAAAGGAATTAAGGAAGCTATTTTACACCTTCGTGAAGGTAAACCACTTGGGATTTTTCCGGCAGGAGAAGTATCTACTTTTAAAGAAGGTAAGAATTATGTAGATAGACCGTGGGAACCTAGTGCAATGAGACTAGTTCAAAAAGCAAAAGTTCCTGTAATTCCTATATATTTTCATGCTCGTAATAGCAGGCTTTTTTATCGTCTGGCCTCGATAAGTGATATTTTACGAACAGCCAAATTACCGAGTGAACTTTTTTCTCAGGAAAATAAAGTTATCAAAGTACGAATTGGTAATCCGGTTTCGGTAAAAGATCAGGAGGAGCATACTAATCTTGAGGATTTTACGAACTTCTTACGTAAGAAAACGTATATGCTAGCTAATCCTTTTGAGAAAAAGACATTAAGAGAATCGATTCCTCAAAATTTGAAATTACCAAAATCACCTAAAGAAATAGCTGTTGAAGGTAATATCAATGCAATAGAATCTGAGTTGCAATATTGTAGAGATAATGATAAACGATTATTGATAAGTAAGAATTATGAAGTTTTTCTGGCAAAGAAAAAGCATATTCCAAATGTAGTTCATGAAATAGGGAGACTTAGAGAAATTACATTTAGAGCAATTGGCGAAGGAACTAATAATTCGTTGGATTTGGACCCTTTTGATGAATATTACCACCATATGTTTCTATGGGATAATGAGGCTAAAAAAATGGTTGGAGCATATCGTATGGGAATGGGCTCACAGATTTATGCCAATCGCGGTATTGATGGATTTTATCTTCAGGATTTATTTAGGTTTGAGCCAGAGTTACATAAAATGATGAATGAATCTATCGAAATGGGTAGAGCCTTTATTATTAAAGAATATCAACAACGTCCTATGCCATTATTTTTACTTTGGAAAGGTATTGTTCATTGTACACTTCGTTTCCCAGAGCATAAGTATCTTATAGGAGGAGTTAGTATTAGTAATAAGTTTAGTAATTTTTCTAAATCTCTAATGATAGAGTTTATGAAATCTCATTATTATGATCCTTATGTAGCGCAATATGTTAGGCCTAAAAAAGAATTTAAGGTAAAGCTAAAAGATGCAGATAAAGATTTTGTCTTTGATGAAAGTAAAAGTGATCTCAATAAATTTGATAAAATTATCGATGAAGTAGAGCCGGGAAGTCTTCGTATTCCGGTTTTAATTAAAAAATATATTAAGCAAAATGCTAAAGTAGTAGCATTTAATGTTGATCCATTATTTAATAATGCGGTTGATGGTTTAATGTATATTCGTATCGCCGATCTCCCCGATAGTACTGTAAAACCTGTTATGGAAGAATTTCAGGCAGAATTAGAGCAGAAGTATTTTAAAAACGGTGATAAATAAGATTCTTGATACACATTGTTTTTAAGATTAGATTTTTTTGATAATTTTTTCTCGTTTAGTCTTTAAAAAAGCAAAAATTAAAGTAATTTCAGTAGTGTTTCGAATTGACTTAATTAACTAGGTTATGGTTATTGAATACATATATTTTGCTATTGCTCTTGTAGGGATTTTATTCTTCTTCTATATAATGCGCAGAGTTTTTAGATGGTTGCAAAAAAAAGCTAGTGCATTAGAGACTAATATTTTTTTTAGTAGTAATAAGGCTGTTCAATTTTTTAAGTTTATCACTCCAAGAAGAGAACGTCATATTCTAAAGGTTGTAATTAGGCTATTTAGAATAACCGTAAGTGTTACCTTTTTGATTTTATATCTTCCTTTTATGTTTAGTTTGGTTCCGCAAACCAAGGTATATGCAGATACTGTTTTGGGATATATAAAAAAGCCATTGTTATTTCTGTATGATGGTATTATCGGGTTTATTCCTAATTTATTTTTTATAGTTGTTATTTTTTTTATTACTAAGTACTTACTTCGGTTTTTAAAATATGTTACGAATGAGCTAGAACAGGAAGCCGTTCGATTAGAAGGCTTTCACGCAGATTGGGCGCGCCCGACATTTAATCTGCTAAGAGTGATTATTATTGCTTTTGCGGTAATTATAATTTTTCCATATATACCAGGTTCAGATTCTCCGGCATTTAAGGGAGTATCTATCTTCTTCGGAGTATTATTTTCTTTGGGATCTACTTCTGCTATTTCTAATATCGTAGCGGGGATTGTAATTACGTATATGCGACCCTTTAAAGTAGGAGATCGCGTGCAAATAGGAGATACCATAGGAGATATTACAGATCGAAGTCTATTAGTGACACGAGTAAAAACTATTAAAAATTTAGATATTACTATTCCTAACTCTTCTATTCTGGGAAATCACATTGTTAATTTTAGTAAAAATGCTATTGATGATGTTGGAATTATATTACATACTTCGGTTACTATAGGATACGATGTTCCTAGTAATAATGTGTTGAAAGCTTTAATAGAAGGAGCAAAAAAAACAGATTTGATTTTACCAGACCCTTCACCATTTGTATTGATTAAAAGCCTTGATGATTTTTATGTAAACTATGAAATCAATGCATATACCAAAACTCCCCAAAAAGCAGCATTGATTTATTCGATGCTGCATGAGAATTTAAAAAATGCACTTCATGATGCCGAAATTGAAATATTGTCCCCTCATTATCAAGCAATAAGAGATGGTAATGTATTAACCGTACCACCAGAGAATATTCCCGAAAATTATGCGAAACCTGGATTTAAAGTAGAAAAATAATCGATTTTATTTTTTCTAAACATATGTAGAGTATCAAGAATGTGATTGATATTATTTAAGAAAATTTTAAAAAAAGGGCAGCACAAAAGTTAACTTTTGTGCTGCCCTTTTTTTATTTATCCAGAGGAATATAACCTACAAGATTTATAGATGTATCGATTTAGAAACGCTATCAGATAGTTCTAAGTTGTGTTTATTACGATACCGTTTTTGGTATATTTTTCTCTACAAAATCTTCGCAATATTCTTTAATCTGATTTCTGGTTTTTGTAAATGCGATATGGATTTCTTCTTCTGTACCTTCTACCTTTGATGGATCAAAGAAATTATAATGCAATCGTTCTGCCTTACCAGGGAAGAAAGGACATCTTTCTTTAGCATTATCACACACGGTAATAATGAAATCAAATTGTATATCTAGATATTCGTCTAGATTATTAGAGGTATGAGTAGAGATATCAATACCATCTTCTTTCATAATAGCTATTGCTCTGGGGTTTACTCCATGAGTTTCTACTCCCGCACTATAAATAGTTGCATTGTCTTTGGCAAAATGCTTTAAATATCCTTCTGCCATTTGACTCCTACAAGAATTACCTGTGCATAATACTAAAATATTCATAAGTGTTTTTGTTTTTAGTTACTCTCTTTTTAGAAGAGAGTTTGTGGTGTTTATTGTGGTTATATAATTATTTTACTTCTCCGTTCCAAGAGGATATTATCGTGCCAGATATGATCTAATTTTGCCACTTTTTCTCGATATCCTATTTCTCTAAACCCTAAAGATTTATGTAAATCAATACTCGCTTTATTATTTCTAAATACCCCAGCCTGTAGAGTCCAGAATCCAGCTTTTTCGCTTTCTTCAATTAATTTGGATAAAAGTAGTTTACCTATACCCAAACCCCTACATTTTAGTGTTATATAAATGCTAACTTCTGCTACTCCTTTATATACTTCTCTTTTCGAGGTTGGGGACAGGGCGGCCCAGCCTGCAATAGTATTTTTACTAATAGCCTTGATTCTACAGGGTTTTAAATGCGAAACATCCCATGCTTTCCAAGTAGGTACCTGGGTTTCAAAAGTGGCAATTCCTGTATCAATTCCTTCTTTATAGATTGCAGAGATCGTGGGCCAATCCTTTTGGGTAAAATATGCTATTTTTATTGAGGTATCCATCTAACAACAACCACTACCTGGGGCACAAGAAGCAGCTTCTTCAGTATTAGTTTCTGTAATCCCACATACTTCTTTTGCTTTACAGTCTGTAGGATTTACAGTAAGTTTCAGTATTAATTGATCTTTTTTGATTTCAAAATCTGCAATGTGCAATTGTGCAGTATGAAACATAGTATTTCCATATTCTATTTTTACTACAGCGTCCATTTCATAAGACTTCATCTTTCCCACCTTTCTTAATATTGCCAGAGCTTTATAGGTGCTCATATAATCTGATTTACCTAATTCACTTGGGCTTTCCCATAGTTGAATAATAGTTTCTTTCCAGAAATCGGTACCAGCGCCGCAATCTACGGCATCTACGGTAATATGTTTTACTTCGGTAATATGGTAATTAGTCCCTACCAACATTCCCGGAGCATATTCGAATAATAATGATTTATCTTGATGCTCTGCTAATAGAGTTATAAAGTCTGATGTATTCATGATTTTTAATGATTAATAAAGTTTAACAACAATTTTTTTTGGTGGTATTAAAAAATGAATTTAGATTTTTTTGCAAAGCAGTCCATCGATCGATATCGATACAGTAACACATGCTTTTGCCCTCGATTTCTCCTTTGAGTAATCCTATGCTTTTTAATTCTTTAAGGTGTTGAGATATCGTAGCTTGTGCCAATCCTATTTCTTCAACCAAATCATTACATATACATGTATTTTGTTTACTGATATATTGAAGAATAGCAATACGTGCAGGATGCCCTAATATTTTGAAGAACTGTGCCAATTCATTTTGTTGTTGATCAAATATTTGCGTCTTGGTAATTCCCATAATTAATATTATAATATCGCAATATTACGATAACAAAATGAAATAAAAAAGCCAGAAGTTAAAATTTCCAGCTTTTTATTATTAGAACCAAGGCTTTCTACCCACCTGATATGTTTGATAAAACTCGTCATCAGATTTTGTTAAATACATAATCCCTTCTACAAGACCTATAATTGATGGAACGTATATAGTTAATATTCCTATGCCTAAACACATTAGAGGAAATGAGATTAAAGTTATTCCCAGTAGAATAAAACCTTCTTTTTGGTATCCTAAAATGAATTTATGAACTCCAAGCCATCCTAGAAAAATAGCTAAAATACCAGCAAGAACTTTTTTATTATCTGCAGAATTAACAAGTTCTTTAGCCTCTTCGGCAAAATCACTGGCTGCTTCTTTGGCATCATTAGCAAATTCTTTTGCTGCTTCTGCCGCTTCTTCTGCTCCTTTTTTTATATCGTCCCCTAGGTTGTTGTTTTCTTCACTCATGTTGTTAAAATGATTTATTAGTTTGGAGAAAATTACAAAAAAATATCAATTAAAAATCAGAAGATTAACAAGAATATTTGTAGGTACTAATTATTAGTATATAGGATAACTATAGTAGGGTAAATTTTGATAAGTCATATTTATTGTTATATTTGGTATAACAACTTTGAATAAAAAAACAAACACTAACCTTTTAAATTTGAAAACTATGATATGGGGAATCTCATTAATCGTTTTAAGTATTCTTGCAGTACCATCATTACTATTATCTAAAAAACCAAATGCAAAAGAGCTTTTAGAGAAAATTGAACCTTACCAAGGTTGGATTGGATTTATATTTTGTATTTGGGGTATTTGGGGTATTATTTCTGCAATTTTAAACCTGGGGTGGCTTACGACATATCCTATTTGGTGGATAACCTTGTTAGCAGGAAATATTGTTTCTGCAACATTAGGATTTATGCTTGGATTTGGTCTCATCAGTAAATATTTTTTATCCAAAAGTGAAGAGGCAAAAGAAAAAGCAAATCGCCTTAGAGAAAAACTAGCTCCCAAACAAGGTAAGCTAGGTATCATAGGAATAATAGTTGGCTGCTGGATGATTGTAGCATCTCTTTTATTCTTTATGTAATATTCTAAATGAAATTATATATAAAAAAAGGTTGGCTACATAGCCAACCTTTTTTGTTAGAGTTTTACAAGAATGCTTTATCGACAGGTTCCCAAAGCTCAATTTTATTACCTTCGGGATCTACAATCCATCCAAATTTACCATATTCATATTCTTCTACTTTATCAATAACAGTTACTCCTTCACTTTTAAGAACTTCGAGAAGTTCGGTTAAGTTTTCTACTCTGAAATTCATCATAAATTCTTTCTTACTTGGGGCAAAATAAGTGGTGTCGTCTTTAAAAGGACTCCATTGTGTAGAACAATCGTTACCTTCTTTGTCTTTCCACCAGAATGTACAACCATAGTCATCTGTATTAAAACCTAGATGATCCCTGTACCAATCTTTTGTTTTTTTTGGATCAGCCGTTTTAAAAAATATACCTCCTATTCCTGTTACTCGTTTCATAGTTATATTGTTATTTGTTTTTTACTTTAGATTCATACATTGCAATCCATTCTTGTGGAGTCATTTTACTAGATAGTTCTGCGATCAATTTCATCGGAATCTGATCGATCTTTTTGAAACGGATACAACTTTTACCCATATCTAATTTTGTTTTTACATACTTAGGGTATTCACCAACAAACCAGTCCATTAATTCGGGATTTGCATAAATACCACTATGATAAACTGCTATAAAATTCTTCTGCGAAGCAATATTCATAAAGGGTAAAGGTAATTTAGGATCACAGTGATACCCATCTGGATATAAGCTATGCGGTACAACATATCCTATCATACCATAGCTAATCTCTTCAGAAAATCCTTTAGGAAGATTGTCTTTTATTACTTTTCTAAGCATACTCATGGCTTCCTTTCTTTCTTCAGGAATAACTTCTATATACTCATCAGGTGTTTTGGCTTTGTATTGCATACTATTTTTATTGTATTATTTTTTTAATTACCTGGTATTGGTTTACGTTGTAGTATTAGTGCTGAAATTAATGAAATTATAAATCCAATCAGAAATACCGTTGCAAACATTAAAAAGAAGCTCATAAACCTGTTAGAAAATAGCTCTTTTTGAGCCTCTAACTCTGCCAATTTAGTTTCAAGTTCGGCCTGCGGGAGAGAATTTTTCATTTGTTCAACGTAATGCGAATAGTATTCTGTCACAAAATCTGGATTGATGTATTTGATATAAATTACATCTAATATCCCAAATGCCAAAGCAGCAATAAGAGTGATGAGTATACCTATCAACAATGCTTTTCCGAAGGAAACAATACCATTATTTTCTTTATCCCGATAATGTTTAATGCCAAGGAACACAAAAAGTAACGATACTATTATACCGGCATATCCAATTACTTCTTGAATAGAGTAATCCAGATTTTTCCCTAAAAACCATCCTGCAAGTGCTAACAGACATATAGAAACTGCACTTCGTAACCCATAACGTATAATTGTATTTTTCATTGATTTATATGTATTTATTGTTAGACCCAAATGTAAATTTAGGCTAATAAATAGCATTCATACTAAAGTATGAAATTTAGAATATATGAGGTTGAAATACTTTAAAGAGGTATAATTTGTAGCTGTTTTGCAATTTGTATAGCCTGAGTACGTCGTTTTGCATCTAGTTTTACCAGCATATTAGAAACATGAGTTTTTATAGTGCTTTCTGAAACAAAAAGTTTTTCGGCTATCTCTTTATTTGATAATCCCATAGCAATCTGACATAAGACTTCATACTCTCGTTTACTTAATCCCAGTTCTTCAATTTTTTGATAATTTATTTCCTGTGTGGGCTTTTTCTTTTTGTGCAGAACTCTTCTGTTTATTACAATACCAATTACAAAAAAAATAACCGCGATTATGGCAATTATGGTTTCTATCGATGTATCTCCTGCAATAACACTGTATTTACTTAACTGAAAAAGAGCTAGTATTGCCAGAACTAAAGCTGCAAAAGTAAAAATTGTTTTCTTCACTCTATAAATGTAGTAAAACTGAAATTTAATTTGAAAGCAAATCAATTTCCTGTTGAAGATTTTCTTTCGCTTTCCCTTCAAATTTTTTGTAGAAATATTCAGATTTAAAGATGGCCTGCATATGTATAAAATGATTTAAAACTTTGATTCTTCCTTTGTTGTACATAAAATCAGGATAGTATTTATATTCTTTCCTTACGTTTTTGTAATAAGTCTCATAGTTTTTCCAATCGCTTCCTAATATAGAGAGATCAGCATCGGTAAAATAATTGATGTCACTGCTTTCAGAATTGTTGTGCCCTTTGGTGGCCAATATCATATCAGAGCAAAGCGTGATGCGGTTTTTGTCTATCGATGATGAATTTAGCACTTCTATTGCTTTCTTTGCACTTTGTTCTTCATTATCCTGTTTTAGGATATTATAAATATAATCATGATAAAACAATGCAAATAAAACCATATCCCAATCTTTGATTTTGTTTTTGACTTCAACCAAATTATGATACAGATGGTCTAGATGTGAAAGATTATGATAGTATCTGGCCTTTTTACTATGTTGTTTAACAATATCGCCCCACAAGGACTCAATATATTCTGAATCTTGAGTGTAGTTTGATAATAATGTAGTAAATACTTGTTTTAACAAAACTCGGTTTTAATTTTATCAACGATTGTCTGTGCTAATTTTTCTTTAGACTCTACAGTCCAACCAGCAACATGCGGACTTAAGATCACATTATTCATTTTAAGGAGTTTCTTAAATTCTTTTGGCATGTCATTTTCTGAAGTAAATAAGTTTTCAAAAGATGATTTTTCGTATTCTAAAACATCTAACCCTGCTCCTAAGATTTTTCCTTCTTCTATACCTTTGACCAGATCTTTGGTAACTACACTTTTTCCTCTGGCAGTGTTGATCAGCCAAAATGGTTTTTTAAATTTATTAATAAATGTTGTGTCGATCATGCCAATTGTTTTAGGGGTTTCTGGGGTATGAAGGCTTAATACATCGGTCTTTTCAAAAAGTTCATCAAGTTCTACTTGTGTTGCATCACTGTTTTCTACATCATCTTTAATGTCATAGCAAATAACTTCGACTGCAAAACCACGTAGTTTTTTTGCAAAAGCTCTACCCATATTACCATACCCGATAATACCCACCGTTTTTCCATCTAGTTCTACACCACGATGCTCTTCGCGAAGCCATTGTCCGTTTCGTACACTATGATCTCCATTATTTAATTTATTAAATAACGATAATATCATTCCTAATGTATGTTCGCCCACAGCATTGCGATTCCCCTCTGGTGCGTTAAATAGTTTGATCCCTAGTTTCTCGGCATGTTGGATATCAATATTTTCTAATCCGGCACCTATTCGACCTATAAATTTTAGATTTTTTGCCTTGTCTAAAAATATTTTGTCAATTTTAAATCTACTACGAATGATGATCCCACTATAATTATGAATTTTGGATTCGATTTCTTCTTTTGTAGAAGTATAATCTTCATCATTTTGAAAACCAACTACTACAAGTTGACTTAAAAGTAGAGGGTGATTTGTATCGAGGTGAAGTATTTTCATATATTTTGTATAGGTTTTCAAAATTAGTTAATAAAAGATTAGATACAGTATCTTTGGTAATAATCAAACCGTATTTTAAGACTATTTAACTTGAAAACAGAAAAATTTATACTACTATTTCTTTTGTTTGTAAGTATTACAGCACTTTTCTCGCAGGAGGTTGATACTACCCTGGTTCGTCTCACATCTGCATTAGATATGGCTATAGAAGATACAACCAAGGTAAAGGCAATGTTAGAGCTTGGCGAATACCAGCTAAAGCGGGATTTTAGTTTGGCTGAAGGTTATTTTGATCAAGGATTGACATTAGTCGAAAATAAAACGGAAGACCATTATCAAAAGTTTAGAACGGCATTGTATGTACAGTTAGGTGTGGTGCACCGAAGAAAGGCAGAGTATCCAAAAGCGATTGAATATTATGTAAAAGCATTAAAGTATTATGAGCAAAATAACAATGTTTCAAAAATAGCTGATGTATATCATAACATGGCCTTGGTATATCGCTATCAAAAAGAACATCGAAGAGCTGTAGAAAACTATAAAAAAGCAATTGCTCTAAAAGAAAAAGTGAAAGATACGTTTGGGATAGGAGCTGGATACAATATGCTAGGAGTTTCTTATCGACAAAATAAACAACAGGATTCTGCTTTAATTTGCTATCAAAAAGCAGAAGAAATGTTTACTACGATCAATAGCAAAGAAGATCTGCACGGAGTATACGGTAACATGGCGGTTTTGTATTCAAGACAAGGACGATATGATCTATCTACACCATTAAAGAAAGCTAACCTAGCATATTATAAAGAAATAGGAAAACGCCTTTCTATTTGTGTAGAGTACTTCAACCTAGCCCATGATTATATAAAACTTAAAAATTGGGAACAGTCGTTGAAGTATGCAGATTCCTCCTTACAAGTTGCATTGGATGAAGGTTTCAAAGAACGAATTGCGGTTTCATATAGACGTAAAAGCTATTTGTACGCTAAAATAGAAAACTATAAAGATGCACATGAAAATTATCGCATTTATAAAAAATACAACGATACGATCTTTAATATTCAGAATGCTAAAAAAATGCAAGCCCTTGAATTAAATTATCAGTTTGAAAAAGAAAAACAAGCAGATAGTTTAAAGTTTGCTCAACAAAAGCGTGAAGTTGAATTGATAGCCGAAACGGAAGCTTCAAAAAAAAGATGGTATTTTATTTCACTTTTGGTTTCTGTTGTTGGTGCAATCATAATCGGATATTTGGTTAGACGTAATTATATCCAGAGGTCAAAAATGACTCGATTAGAATTTGAAAATCAAAAGACTATTCTTGATCAGCAAATTAAAACCAAAGAAGAAAATATAAAACATCTTATTGCAGATAACAGTATGCGTCTTGCTTTTAAAGAAGAATTACTAAATAAGATAAAGAATGAAATTATTGATGGAGACCCTGAGAATATGATTATAGCGTTAAACTCTTTAACGACACAATTGCTAAGACAAATTTCTACCGAAGGAAAACTCTCAGAACTTCAGGAAAAGATTGATGATGTAAATCAGAATTTTGATGATACACTAAAAAAAATATACCCAGATCTTACCAAAGGTGAACGCGAGGTATGCGCATTATTGCGACTCAATTTATCAATCAAAGAAATTATGACCATCCGTGATGTATCTTCAGATTCAGTAAAATCAATGAGACGAAGAATTCGTAAAAAAATGAGTGTACCATCAGATATAGAACTTGAAAAATTTATTCGAGACCTGGTCTAGACTTCTTATACGTAGCCTTACGTATTTTAGGGCTGGAATGGTCTTTGACACATTTTGACACTTTGATATTTTGGAACAGATTGAGCTTGTGAATACTATTGTATAAAATCTTTTTATATGATAATATCACTACTTGCTTTTACTGTTATCGTCCTTGTCATTGCGTTGGTTACTATTGGATACCTGAAATACAAAAATTACAAGTATCGAATAGATGTTAAACATGCAAAACACAATAATTTAATTTTGGATCAAAAACTAGCTGTCAAAGAAGAAAAAATTAAGGAGCTTTTGTCTAACAAAAACAAACAATTGTCTTTGAATGAAGAAATACTAAATAAACTAAAGAATGAAATTAATGCAACAGATCCATCGAGTGAAGCGCAAAAATTATGCTTATTAACAGCGCAATTACAATTTCAGGTAGCGTATGAAAAGAGATTGACACAAGAACCTCAAAAAACAACAGATATCAATCATAGTTTTGAGAGTAAATTAGAAATATTATATCCCGAGCTTACTCTTTATGAACGTGAAGTATGCACTCTGTTTTCACTCCGATTATCTGCCAAAGAGATCATGAAAATTCGAAATTTATCTATGGATGCTATTCAATTACTACGGGAACAAATTCGGGAAAAAATGAGTATCCCTCAAGGAATCAAACTCGAAAAATTTATCCAGGAATTGGCTTAGACTTTACGAAATCATTCTCTAAAGTTTATTGAGTAGGTACCTCAAACCTCACCACTCATTTCTACTAAAATGACACCTTTTGACACCGCTAAAATTACCTTAAAACAATAGGTTTAGACTATTTTTGGGGCGCTACACTTAATAAACCCCAGAATATGAAAAAACTATTACTCTTCGTTTTTACGCTTTTTTTATTCTCAATGATTTCAAATGCCCAAACTGGAAATCAAATTGATGGATCTGCGATTACTCCAAATCAATCTAATGCCAGCAATACACCTTTTCCTTATGATGGCACTACCACTTTTACACCAGGGTCATTATTAACTACTGGAGATTGGAACCTAGCTATAGGTCCCGGTGCAGGAGCGTCTTTAACGACTACTTCCAGAAATATTTTAATAGGGGGTATGGCAGGAGCTAAACTCACCAATCGAGATAATGTGGTGATTGGAGTATTTAGTGCAGATCAAACTACCAACACCCTTGAGAACATCTTTATCGGTAATTATGTAGCCAGAAATGTTACTGGAAATGAGAATGTGGTCATAGGCCATAGAGCAGGGCAGAGTTTAACATCAGCTCATGATAATACGTTAATTGGTGAGGAAGCAGGAAAGGATCTAACCGAAGGAGATGATAATGTATTTGTAGGTGAAGATGCGGGGCGATCCACTACAACGGCCTCTAACAATACATTTATAGGTAATTCTGCAGGTTTGAGTAATACTACAGGAAGTGGAAATACTTTTGTTGGTGGAGGAAGCCCGTTTGCCGTGGAGAACGCGATTGAAGGATTTAGCCCCGTGTATTCGTTGATCAGTACAAACGACTCGCCGGGAGAGGATAATACAAATGGAGAAGGAAATACATTTATAGGCGCTGGAGCCGGGCAGGATAATACCGATGGTTATGCCAATACATTTTTAGGGTTTGATGCTGGAGCCAACAGTAATCATGCAGATGGAAATACATTTATTGGTTATGGAGCCGGATGGGATAATAATCGATTAAATAATTTTAATGATGCCAATCGAAACACCTATGTAGGAGCTATGGCAGGAGGTATCAATAGAACAGGTTCTGATAACGTGGGGATGGGTTGGAATGCCAACTTTACGGGTTGGGGAGCTAGTGGTCCTAGTGCAGGAAAAAATAATCGGAATACATTTATAGGAAACGCTGTTGACGTTTTTGGAGATGATCAGGTTATTATAGGTCACCAAGCTCGAGCAACTGGTAATAGAGGGTCAATTACTATTGGTTCATTAAGTAGTACTGCCAACTCATATGCTGCGGCAATAGGATATGATGTAGATGTAACTAACGCAAATACAATGGCATTAGGGGGAGATCAAACCACTAATCGCATGAGTGTTGGAATTGGTACCGTAGCGGCAAACCAAAATGCATCATTAGAACTAGCCGATACCGATAAAGGTTTTTTGGTGAATAGAGTGACCACCGCACAACGTATCGCTATGGAAACTGCAGCAGCAAGTGGTAATCCCTTGGCTACTAATGAGGCAGGGATGATGGTGTATGATACCGATGTTTCTGCACTTTTTGTTTGGGATGGTACGCAATGGGTAAACACTACAATAGATACGAATACGGATACCGATGATCAAACCATAGATGTATTTCAGTTAAATGGTGATAATCTTGAGCTGTCGCTGTTAGATGATGCTGAAGCTACCAAAACAATTGATCTTTCAGGATACATAGATAATACAGATGCACAAATATTAAGCTTAACCAATAATAACTTAGCCATTTCAGGAGGAAACACCATCGATCTTTCGACTTTACAGGATGGAACAGGGACTGATAGTCAAAATCTTACTTCGGCAAGTTTAAACGGTACTAATCTAACGATTGCTATAGAGAATGGAGCATCCGTATCTATAGATTTAGCTCCTGTTCTTTCTTCATTAACATTAGATCTTGGTGATGCGCAAAGTGAAATTGTTGATTTGCGAACCGAAAATACGACACAGCAAGTGCTTATTGATGATTTGATTACTCGTATAGAAGCTTTAGAGAATAATACTGTTGGTAGTCTTAATAAAGGAAATCTTCCTATACTGTATCAAAATATCCCAAATCCGTTTAACGGGACTTCCTCTATTAAGTATTATCTACCCGATGGAATCAATAATGCCTCTGTTGTGTTTAGTAATTCGTTAGGACAAGTAGTATCTAAGGTAGCGATCAAACAAAATGGCGATGGTGAATTACATATTAATAGTGATGGCCTGGCAGCAGGTACGTATTTCTATACTTTATATGTTGGAAGTCGAAAAATCGATACTAAAAAAATGGTGATAGAATAAATCTTTGTGGTGAAAGAAGAATACAAAAATAAAAAGCCGCTCATTTTATGAGTGGCTTTTTATTTCAGTATGCTTTCAAAACATGCTTGTTAAGCAAGTAGATTTTTACTTTTTGACTAATAATCATAATGAATTTATTGTCGTATTTTTGAGAACAACCCGTATGCAAATGAAGTTAATATCTCTTGTTTTTCAATTGTTCTCTAAAAATAAAGTTGCATTATGCATTGTGTTAATACAGAGTATACTTTTTTGTACCAAAACCTTTTCTAAGTCATATGAAACACAAAAAGATAGCCTTCAAGTAGAAGAATTGTACTCTAAAGCTATAGAAATTATAGACGTAAACCCTGTTGAGTCTCGAAAAATATTTGAGAAAACCTTAATAACGATAAACAAAAATATATCTGGTTCAAATAGTGATAGCAGTTTCTTTTTAGTAAAGAAAGCTTTTATTCTCGAACGACTAGCCTATTTTTTAAGAAGAGAAAATAAGTATGGTGCAGCATTAGAATATCTTCAGGAAAGCCTCGAATTAAAAAGAAAAGTAGACGAAACTTATACGTTGGGATATACCTATTCTCAGATTGCCTGGCTTTGGATATATCAGTCAGAATTTGATAAAACCAAGATTAATTTAGATTCGGCATATGCAATAAGCAAAAGATATGGTAACATAAAAGAAACCATAAGAAGCTTAAGTCGATATGGGACCTTGTATCTAAATTTAAAAGAGTATAAAAAAGCAGAAGATCACCATTTTCGAGCAGTAAAGCTTGCTGATTCTATTAATGATAGTAGAGCAATGGCAACAACCAATGCGAACTATGCAGATTTTTTAAGGCGTCGAAAAAGGTATGAAGAAAGTATACCTTATCTTGAGAAATCTATGATAATGCATGAAAAAAACGATAATCAAATAGGGTTAGAATCCGGATATTATGCTTTAGGACTCACCTATAGAAATCTAAAAAAACCATATAAAGCCATAAAAGCATATAAGCGATCTATTGAAATGTCTGAAAAGCAAAAAAATAAAGCAATTATACATATGCGCTACTTGGGACTTAGTAAAAGCTATGAAGATGTTCGAGATTATAAAAATGCATTTTTATCTTATAAACAATTTAATATTTTTCAAGAAAAAGGTAAAAACGAGATAAATTATCGAAAGATGGCTGATCTCGAATCTAAATATAAATATGAGCAACAACTCGCTCTGGATAGTCTTAGGTTTGATCAGGAAAAAAGAGAAGTTGAACTCATTGCTGTTTCAGAATCGACAAAAAAACGTTTGTATTTTTTGCTATTGATTTTAGCGCTCATAGCAGCCGGTGTAATTGCATTTTTAGTACGAAGAATGTATATGGGTAAAACTCAGATCGCTTTAGAGCGACTGGAAAAAGAAAAAGCCCAAAAAGAATTGTTAGATCGACAAATTGAAGCCAAAGAAGAAGAAATTAAACGATTGGTTGCTGATAATACCATGAGATTAAATTTTAAGCAAGAATTGCTGGATCAACTAAACAATGAATTGTCAGAAAAAGAATCAGAAGATTTAAAATTATCGTTATCTTCTCTTGCCAAAGAACTAAAGTCTCAGATCAATACCGAAGATAAACTTTCTTCTTTACAACATAAAATTGATGAGGTAAACCAGGGATTTAATTCGAAGTTGATCAAATTATATCCAGAACTCACCAAAACAGAACGAGAGGTATGTGCGTTACTTCGACTAAATTTATCGATCAAAGAAATCATGACCATTCGTAATGCATCTCAAGATTCGATTAAGTCTATACGTTATCGTATCCGTAAAAAACTAGGACTTTCCTCTGGAGAAGAATTAGAACAATTTATACAGAATATTACTTAAACTCGTATACGTAACCCTACGTAAATTGTGGTAAAAACAGGAATTTGCCACTTTTTGCCACCATTAAAATTTTCTTAAAAGGAGGGAGTCTTTTATTTTTATAAACCATTATAAATCTAAAAAGCCCCTTGTATGAAAAGAAAATTACTTTCGAGTATTACTATTGTATTCTTTTTGAGTACCATTTTTATTCAGGCACAAACTTTAAATCAAACCTCGGGTACTGGCTCAGGAGTCAATATTACTACTGGTGATTATAACACCATGTACGGTGATAGTACAGGGACGGCATTAACTTCTTCTAGTTATACTACATTTGTTGGTTTTGCGGCTGGAACAAAAAATACTACTAGTGAAAACACTTTTATAGGGTATTATGCAGGTCACGATAATGTGGAAGGGTTTGACAATGTTTTTGTTGGCTTTGAGGCTGGTATGAAAACGAATAAAGATGCTTCTATTAGTAACTTTAATGGTGGCGACAATACTTTTATCGGAACGGAATCTGGAGAGAAAAATACTACAGGATACGATAATACTTTTCTAGGAGAAGAATCTGGTCAGGATAATACCACTGGTTATGAAAACACTTACCTCGGAGAAGATGCTGGATATAATTTCACCACCGGTTACGAAAACACCTTTGTGGGGCATCAAGCAGGTGTTGGAGACGGTTTTCGTAATGGTGCAACAGGATACAAAAATACCGGAGTAGGAAATGTATCTCTTATAGATTTAAGAGAAGGACATCATAATACTGCAATAGGAGATTCTTCGGCTGTTGATATTGGTGACGGAATTTATAACACCATGGTTGGAGCAGCAGCAGGAGTCGCTACAGAACATGCCGATTTTAATACATTTGTGGGGGCTATGGCCGGTTGGGATAATAACAGAACAAACAATACGACGGATGCCAATCGTAACACCTATGCTGGATATTTAGCAGGAGCTTCAAACCGTGAAGGTGAAGATAATGCCGGGTTTGGATCTTTTTCGGGCTATGGTAGAGCAGAAAGTATTACCACAGATGGTGATTTCACCAATTTTAATGGAAATACAAATCGCAGTAGAACAACTTTTTTTGGTGCCCAAGCCATTGCAGCCCAAAATGATGTGATTACCATGGGATATTATTCTTATAATGCGGGACAATATGCCATAGGAATTGGTAATGAAGGAACTATGAATAATGCAATTGGAGCCATAGGAATAGGATATCAATTTGAAACTATTCATGGCGCAAATTATTCGATAGGTATAGGATATCAAGCCAATATTACTAGAGCTAATGCCATTGGTATTGGTAAATCGGTAACTGTAGAGAATAACGATGCTATTGCTATTGGTACTAATTCTGTAGCACAAAACAATGGTGCTATTGTGATTGGAACTGGCGCGACCTCTAATGACTTAATCGACAGTACTCCTACCGGACCTACACCTGGCGCTACAGAAGCTACTAATAATATTGCTATAGGTACCAGCGCAGTGGTAAGTGGTACAAATGCAATTGCTATAGGGAACGGAGCCACTGCGGCCAATGACAATACCATGATATTGGGTGGAGCAGCAAACCCCGTAAGTGTAGGAATAGGCACCGACACTCCTAATGAATATGCACTGTTAGATCTTACAAGCAACAACAAAGGATTACTAATTAACAGATTGACCACAGCACAACGTACTGGATTAGAACCTGCTTTTCCAGAACGTCCCTCATCAAGGGGTATTCGAGAATCTGAGGAAGGATTAATGGTATATGATACCGACGAAAAAGCATTATACTTTTGGGATGGAACTGAATGGAGTAGCGCTATCAAAGATAATCTGGGAGATCATACTGCAACAACCACCCTAAATATGGGTGATAATGTAGTGCGTTTTGACTTTGGTGAGGAGAATGGGATTGAATTTAATGGTCGGGACCGATATAAAATTTCATATGGAGGAAGTGCAAATTATGATTATGGTCCGGTAACAGGGGTAAGTATAAAAACTTCTATGAGTACTTCTGCCGATAATGGTTGGACCTGGGGACCGTATAACGCAGCTCCAGTAGCTGCTATTAGTACCGAAGGAAAAATGCAGATTGCCAATAGTTTAAATATTGCAGGAGCTTATGAATTTCCTACAGTAGATGGAACCACAAATCAAGTCTTAACAACAGATGGATCGGGTGCATTAACCTGGTCTACACAACTAGATAATCAAGAACTTTCAGTGAATACTAATACACTTAGTATTTCGGGAGGGACCAATACCATAGATTTATCAGGCTATTTAGACAATACCGATGAACAGGCAATATCACTGGCTACAAACACCTTAAGTATTACTGGAAATACTGCTACAGTAGACCTTTCGGGATATCTTGATAATACCGACAATCAAGACCTAAGCTTAGCTGCGAACACACTTAGTTTGACTAATGATGTATCTACGGTTGATTTATCCGGGTATTTGGATAATACCGATGAACAGGCTATTTCTCTTTCAACAAATACGTTAAGTATTACCGGAAATGTTGCTACAGTAGATCTTTCTAGATACCTAGATAATACCGATGCACAAACCTTGAGTTTTACCAATGGAGATTTAAGTATAACAGGAGGAAATACTATAGATCTTTCAGTTTTACAAGACGGTACTGGAACCGATAACCAAACGTTGGATTTATCCTCAAACATATTGAATATTTCAAATGGAAATGCTGTAGATCTTTCAGAATATATAAATACCGATAATCAGGATTTAACATCAGCCAGTTTAACAGGGACAAATCTTACTATTAAAATTGAAAATGGTACCTCGGTCACTGTAGATTTAGAACCAGTAGTTTCTTCTTTAGAAGCAGATTTGGTAGATGCTCAGAATGAAATTGAAACATTACAAGGTCAAATAACCGATATAGTAGCCAGGTTAGAAGCTGTAGAAAGCTGTGCTTGTGACACTACAAATAGTAATAATAAAGGAAACACACCTATACTCTATCAAAATATTCCAAATCCATTTAATAGTACTTCATCGATCAAATACTATTTGCCAGATGGTATTACAAATGCTTCTATTGTGTTTAGTAATACTATAGGTCAATTGGTATCAACAGTTGCCCTCAAGAAAACTGGAGATGGCGAATTAAATATAAATAGGGATGGATTAGCAGCTGGAACGTATTTCTATACATTATACGTTGGGAGTCAAAAAATTGATACCAAAAAAATGATGATCGAGTAAGCCATTATTGTTGATTAAACGGTATACGTACCCTCACGTATATTTGCTTAAAAACCAAGGGTTGCCACTTTTTGTCACCGTTAAAATTATCTTAAAATCAGATAAATGATATATTATTGCAAAAAAATCAAGAACCATTTTTGTGTTGCTCTTGAATAGTATATACAGTTTTAAAAGCCCCATATATGAATAGAAAATTACACCTAACTTTTTTCTTGTTATTTAGTTATGTCATAGTTGCCCAGGAAACTTATGTGCCTGATGATAATTTTGAAAATTATTTAGAAACACATGATGCTGATGGAAATGTTGTTTCTGTGGGAGAAGCTACCAGTATGGGAAATGGTGTTGCTAATGACGATCATGTAACCACTTCAAGAATAGAAAATGTTACTGATTTAGATATTTCCAGATTATTGATCGCGGATGCCACGGGATTAGAAGATTTTGCTGCTTTACAAAATTTCACCTGTTTTGAAAACTCCATAACCAGTATTGATCTTTCTAAGAATACAGCATTACAAACGATTAATGTTGGCAAAAATAGCCTTACCAGTTTAGATCTTTCAGGAAATCTAATGCTAACTTCTTTGAGTTGTAGTCGAAATGAAATTACAACCTTAAATGTATCTCAAAATACGATGTTGGAAACTTTAGGTTGTAGTAATAATCAACTTAGTAGTCTAGATGTTACCAACAATACAGCATTAAAAAATCTGTATTGCTATAGTAATCCTTTAGGCAGTCTGGATGTAACACAAAATCCGTTATTAGAAGATCTGGATTGTGTAGATACGCAACTTACCGTTCTGGATGTTTCTCAAAATCCAGAATTACAAGAATTACAAGCCTATGAAAACTCACTTACAAGCTTGGACCTAAGCAAGAATGTAAAGCTGGTTGAACTGTTTATAGAAGATAACCAAATCACCAGTTTAGATGTCTCTAAGAATGTTGAATTAGTAGATTTATCATGTGCTTATAATCAATTAACCTATCTAAATATTAGAAACGGAAATAATACTAATTTGGATGATCGAGATTTTGACATTCGTAATAATCCCGGGCTTACCTGCGTTGTTGTAGATGATCCGGTATATGCAAATACCAATTTAACAGATAAGGATGCACAAACCGTATATAATACATTCTGTAGTCAAACCTATGTGCCCGATGATAATTTTGAAGCGTATTTAGAAACACATAACGAATTTGGTTTAGTAGTACCGGTTGGAGACCTAACCAGTATGGGTAATGGTATTGCCAATGATGATTATGTTGGAACCGAAAGAATTCAAAACGATGAAACTTTAGGTATCCATGGTCAAGGAATTACAGACTTTACAGGATTAGAAAACTTTGCAAGCTTAAAAACACTATACATACACGACAATACGGTTTCAAGTATAGATCTTACTGCAAATACAAATTTGATAGAAGTAAGTTGTGCAAGCATGGGACTTACTAGTCTCAATCTTTCGGGATTAACTTCATTAGAAATAGTAAGAGCCAGAGAAAACAACTTATCTACAATAGATCTAAGTTCTAATACAGCATTACATAGCTTATATTTAGATAAAAATGATTTTACTACAATCGATATCAGCGCAAACACAGCTCTTTCGGATTTTAGAATAAGAGAAAATACGGTAATCGATCTTGATATAACAAATAACATCAATTTAACAAGATTGTATTGTGGTGACAATTCTTTATCAAATCTGGATGTAACTAACAATGCTCTTTTAGAAACCTTAAGCATAGGTGGGAATCAATTCGTAACCATAGACATAAGTAGTTTATCTAATCTCGCCGATTTCTCTATTGAAGATACCCCAACACTTACTTCTTTGGATGTGTCTCAAAATTCGAACCTTGAAGATATTGAGGTCAACAACAATACTTCGTTGACCACTTTGGATCTATCTAGCCTTACCAAATTAATAGAGCTTTACACCTATGGTAGTCAAATTGCTAAATTAGATGTTAGCAATAGCCCAGACATTGAATATATAGAATGTTACGACGGACAATTAACTTCGTTAAACCTTAAAAATGGAAATAATAGTAATGATATAGAGCTATATGCTACTGGCAACCCAAATCTGGTTTGTATCCAGGTGGATGCCCCAACAGCAAGTTATTTATCAAGTTGGGAAAAGGATGCTACTGCAAGTTATAGCGATGATTGTAACTGGACGTATGTACCCGATGATAATTTTGAGAACTTTTTAGAAACTCATACTGCTGATAATAGTTTTGTTATAGTAGGTGATCCTACCAGTATGGGTAATGGTATTGCCAATGACAATTATGTTAAAACAGCCAATATTGAAAATGTCATAAATCTTTTTGTTCAATTCCAAGGCATTACCGATTTTACAGGTATTGAAGATTTTTCCGCTTTAGAAACATTCTTTTGTTTCAATAATTTGATCAATACTAGTTTAGATTTAACCAATAATACTAACCTAAAAAGAGTAGATGGTGGTGATATGGGCTTAACGAGTATTAATGTAACAGGATTAACTGCTCTGGAACGATTGGATATCCCTCGCAATGATTTTACTACAATCGATGTTTCTACGAATACTGCTTTGAAAACATTGGTCCTTTCTTCGAATGATTTATCTGGTTTGGATGTAAGCAATAATGTACTGCTAGAAGATTTACAAATTCATGAAACTACATTAAGTAGTATTGATGTAAGTAATAACACACAGCTTAAAAGATTGTTTGTTTCTTTTAATTCATTTACAAATTTAAATCTTGAAAATAATATCCTATTAGAGGATTTAAACTTGGCCAAAAACCCGTTTACCTCTTTTGATGTTAGTCATCTTACAAAATTAGAAGACTTAAACCTTGATGAAACCAATATTGCCTCAATAGATATTAGTAAAAATACCAACTTAGTAGAATTTAGTGCAAGAAACATGGATGAATTGGTCGAACTGAATGCCAAAAATGGTAACAATAGCAATTTTACAGAGTTTGAAGTAGATGGTTGTCCTAATTTAACCTGTATTGAAGTAGATGACCCAACTGCTGGTTATTTGACAGGTTGGTCAAAAGATGCCACTGCAAATTTTGCTAAGTATTGTCGATTTACTTATGTGCCAGATGATAATTTTGAGAATTACTTAGAAACACACAGAGAAAATACAGGATCGGTTCCGTTTGGGGATGATCGAAGTTTAGGAAATGGTGTCATGGATGATTACGTTCCTACAGAAAAAATTGAAAACTTAACGATTTTATTTATTGAAAATCAAGATATATCTGATTTTACTGGGCTTGAAGAATTTACAGGTTTAGAACGTTTTAGAGCTTATGGAAATCCTGTAAATGGAGCTTTAGATTTAACTCCTAATGTAAACTTAAATCAGGTATTCTGTTGGGAAATGGGATTAACCAGCATTAATCTAACGGGTTTAACCAACTTATTTCAATTGGCTGTACAAGATAATGGTATAATGAGTCTAGACCTTACTACAAATACAATAGTAGAAGATATAAATATAGAAAACAACAATCTATCCTCATTAGACCTTAGTCAAAATACCGAAGTAACGGGTTTAAATTATATCAATAATAACATTCAAACCATTGATTTAAGTCAAAATACAAAGCTAGTAACCCTAAAATGTTCAGAAAATACAATTTCAACAATAGATGTTCAAAACAATACGGCCATAGAAACTTTAGAGATCGCTAATAATCCAATGGTAAGTATCAATGTTTCGAATCAACCTGAATTAGTAAACTTAATAATTAATAACACCAATATATCAGAAATTGATTTAAGTAACAATCCAGATATTAGTCAATTGGTTTGTAATGATACTGCTATAACCGAACTAGACTTAAGCAACAATGCAAACATGTACACTTTAGAAGTACATAATAATGCAATTACCGAGTTAAACTTAGGAAACCTAACAAGATTGAATACCTTCAATGGTTCGAATAATCAATTAACCGAGTTAAACTTAAGAAACGGTAGGAATGAGGATATGGCAAGTGTTGACGTGACCGGAAACCCAGATTTAACTTGTATAGAGGTTGATGATCCTACTGCTCCTGAATTAGCAGCTTGGTTAAAAGATAATACAGCCAACTATGCAGAATACTGTAGACTAACCTATGTGCCAAACGATAATTTTGAAGCGCTTTTAGAAGGTAGAGCTTTGGGTAATGGAATCCCTAATGATGATTATGTGTATACAGGTCTAATTGATTCAGAAATAGCACTCATAATTCAAGATAAAGACATTTCTGACTTAACAGGTATCGAAGATTTTCAATCACTAGAATTATTACTTTGTCGCAGATCAAATGTCGAAACTATTGACATAAGTAACAATACCAAGTTGACTCATCTAAACTTAGTCGATAATTCATTAACAAGTATAGACTTAAGTAACAATGTATTGTTAGAAGAACTATATATTAGTGATAATGAGAACTTAGAAAGTATTGATGTTTCTTCTCTTCCTTTATTAACTACATTAAGTGCATCTAATACTGGTATGAACACTGTTGATATTTCTAACAATCCAGTATTAAGAGTATTAAACATTGACGATAATAGTTTTACCACCTTAGACTTATCTCCATATCCAAGTGTTGTACAATTAAGAATTACTAATAATCCATTAACTTCTTTAAAAGTGGCCAATGGTAATAATACCAATTTTACCTGGTTTGATGCTAGAGGAAATCCAGATTTAACCTGTATTGAAGTAGATGATATAAATCCTAATTCAAGTTTATGGTACAAAGATGCTACAGCTAATTATGCATTATATTGTGATTTAACTTATGTGCCTGATGATAACTTCGAAAATTACCTAGAAACGCATGATGCCGATGGTAATGTAGTTGCAATAGGAGATACAGCCAGTATGGGTAATGGGATAGCTAACGACGATCAGGTGGCAACTTCAAAAATTGAAAACGTAATTATTTTAACTATTGAAAGCCAAGACATAGCAGATCTTACAGGAATTGAAACTTTTACAGCTTTAGAATCTTTAAACTGTGATTATAATGATCTAACAACTTTAGATTTGAGTAGTAATACTAGCCTAAAAATTTTAGATGCTGCAGAAAACGATTTCATCACTTTAGACCTTTCTGGTTATTTAATCTTAGAAGAAGTAAATTTACGTTCTAATTCCATTACAAATTTATTGGTTGATAATAACCCCAACTTAAAAAAGTTAAAAGTTGGTAAAAATGCACTTACAACATTAGACGTAACAGCTTGTACTCAATTAGAAGAACTTGCTGTTCACCAGAATTTATTAGAATCTTTAGATGTTAGAAATGGAAATAATAACTTAATTACTGATTTCTTTGTTCTTTACAATCCTAACTTAACCTGTATTCAGGTTGATGATCCTACCGCTACTTATTTAAGTAGTTGGGAAAAAGATGATATTGCTAGTTTTAGTGAAGATTGTGTTACACCTGTAATTACTTTACTAGGAGACAATCCTCAAGTAATAGAATTAGGATCAGGATATACCGAGTTAGGAGCTACGGTTGATGATGGAGTAACCAATGTAGTGATTGACACTTCCGATTTTCGGGATGCAGTTGGTAGTTATACAATCAGATATAATGCTACCGATGCTTCGGGGAATGTAGCTATAGAGGTAACTAGAACTGTGAATGTAATCAATAGCTGTCCGATCGTAAGTTTACCAGCAAATAATTTTACAATCACTACCACAAGTGAAACGTGTACCGATAAAGATAATGGAACAATTGCTATTAGTGCTGTTACCGTATTAGATTATAACACTACAATTAATGGAGTAGAGTATAGTTTTACTTCTGCATTGACAGTAGATAACCTACCACCAGGTACTTATCCTGTATGTATTGCCATAGAAGGTTTTGCAAGTTGTGAACAATGTTTTGAAATGGTTATTGAAGAAGCAGAGAGTTTAACAGGGAAAACCGAGCTACTTGCAGAAGCAGGAACTGCAAAAGTAAATGTTGAGGTAACTACAGGTACGGCGCCCTATATTGCAAAGATCAATAACAAAATAGTAGGAGAGTATACAACGAAGAATTTCATTCTAGATGTACAACATGGGGATGAGTTAGAAGTGTCTTCAAGTGTAGATTGTGAAGGCAAACTATCTACCAAAGTTAGTTTGTTTGATCAGGTAAGTATTGCACCCAATCCAACGAAGGGAGATGTTACGCTTACTCTTCCCGATACTCAGTTGCAAACGATAAATGTGTCGATGTATAATGCATTAGGGACTCAGGTTTCTTCTGGGGAGTATATTATTACTTCGGGACAAGTAATATTACCTATGAAGCAATTACCACAAGGTATTTATTTTGTGTCAATTGATCATAGAACTACGTTTAAAATTGTGAAACAATAAAGAGAAAACCTTCATTTTTATCATTTCGACTTAACTGACCCTAAACCTGGTCCAAAGGTTCAATGTGATCGTAAAGAATAAAGAAATAGGAAATGAAAAGTATGATGATATATAGCTTTAGTAAGATACTGCTTAAAGAATATTTGGTAGTAAAATAAAGCTTCAGATTTTTTTTAAAGGATTCAAATGTGACTTTTTAAAAAAACGGTGTCCTATATTATAAAGACACTTAAACACAAATTGAAATGAGCCTTAAAATAAAAAAATCAATATGTATAGTTGCTTTATTATCCTTTAGTATATCCGTTTTTGCACAAAAAAAACCAAAAATTAAAGGCAACAGAGTTGTAAAAGAACTTACCAAAGGTATTCCTGAAACATTTAATACTATCGAAATTGATGATGAATTAAAAATAATTTTAAATCAAAATGATCAAAATGAATATTACCTAAAAACTGATGAAAACCTAATTGATATCGTTCAGTTTAAAGTAACAGATAGTGTATTAAAAATATATACAACCAATAGAATTGTGAGAAGTAGAAAACTAGAAATTAGTTTAAATGTAAAAGAGATAGAACATATTATACTTAAAAATAATGCTAAAATAAAAAGTGATAAAAAATTATTTTCTGAAAAACTATTTATCACTGGTTATGATTCTAGTTATTTGGATTTGGATATAAAAGCAGATGATGTTAGAATTACTTTATATGATAAAGTGAAAGGGAAAATCAAAATCAAATCAAAAAATGCAGCAATTACTATGAATGGCAAAACAGACCTTAAAGCGTATGTTATTACAGATAAAGTAAAAGTTGCCATGACCAAAGCTGCCGAATTAAATATGGATGGAGATACAGATTATGCTTCTTTTGATGTTAAAGATTCATCAAAACTTAAGGCAAAAAAAATGAAAACTTCTTCTACAGACCTAAATACTTATAATTCTGCAGATGTATACGTATACGCTAAAAGAAATTTAGAGCTTTATGCCCAAGGAAAAAGTATAGTGTATGTATATGGTAATCCCGAATTAGATGTTAAAACCCTTACTGATCGGACTAAAATCATAAAAAAGTAATTAACACTACATTAAATTATTTTTTATTACCAACTATAACTTGACTTGACGAAGGAGGATGTTTGATTTATCAGACATCTTCCTTTTGTTTATAGTCGATAAAGTACCAACCAAAATACTATATTTAAAGAAACAAAGAAGTGATTTCATCCGGAATCCTTGCGGGCCTTAGTGTCTCTTTGTGTAAAAAACACCAACTTGTCTTTGCAGAAACTAATACTTTTTGAGTGGTTGTATTTATAATTTTAGTATGACGCTCACTCCTAACACCTCTATAATTATCGATCCAGGTTTGTAGCGTGACTTCATCATTTTCAAAAGCAGGACTATGATATTCTATATAATGATTAAGAACTACCCAAACATAAGTATTCCTAATGCCTTCATTGGTTCTGGATTCCCAATGCTTTTTGGCAACATCTTGTACCCATTGTAGATACACTACATTATTTACATGATCCATTTCATCTATTGCAGATTTTGGAACAGTAAAATGGAATTCAAAAATTTCGGATTTCATGAATAGGAGAGTTGAACAGATTAAAAGTACGACTATTTTAAAATTTGAGAGAAGATTTGTGATCTAAAACCCTAAAATAAGTTTTGCAATATAAAAGAATAAGAAAATCCCAAAAATATCATTACTGGTTGTAATAAAAGGACCTGTGGCAATTGCAGGATCAATACCTCTTTTATCCAAAATAATAGGAACAAAAGTACCAATAAGTGCTGCTACGATAATAACACTCATAAGTGCTGCTGCTATTGTTAAGCTAAATGAGATTTCATACTTCATAATAAAACCAAAAAGAATAATAAGTAGCGCCAATGCAGCACCATTAATTAAGCTAAGACTTACTTCTTTCAGTAATCGATTTAGTAAGCTTCCTTTTACTACATTATTTGCCAAGCCTTGTACTATAATTGCAGAAGATTGTACACCTACGTTTCCTGCCATAGCGGCAATTAGTGGTGTGTAGAAAAACAGATCTCTAATTCTTGGATTGGTCATTACATCTTCAAAATCCTGCATAATGAATACACTTCCTAATCCTCCAAAAAGGCCTAAAATCAACCAGGGTAATCGCGCTCTGGTAAGCTCCCATACATTATCATCTGCTTCTACATCTTGCGAGATACCAGCTGCCAACTGATAATCTTTTTCTGCTTCGTCTTTTATAAAATCCACGATATCATCAATGGTCACACGTCCCATCAATATACCTTCATTATCTACAACAGGAATAGCTTCAAGATCATATTTTTGCATAATACGAGCAACTTCTTCCCCTTCGGTGCTTACATCTACATAATCTACTTTAGGGATATATACTTCACTAATATGAGTTTTTGCAGATGCAGTAAGTAAATCTTTGAGTGATAGCCTTCCTTTTAGTTTACCTTCTTTATCTACAACATAAATAGAATGTACCCGAGTAACATTTTCTGCCTGTCGTCGCATTTCTCGAACACAACCAGCTACGGTCCAGGTTTCTTTTACCTTTACAAGTTCTTTGGCCATTAGTCCACCTGCAGTATCTTCATCATAGGTGAGAAGTTCTTTAATATCTTCTGCACGTTTTTCATCTTCTATCTCTGCAATTACTTTTTCTGCTCGATCATCAGGAAGCTCGGCAACGACATCTGCAGCATCATCGGTATCCATTTCTTCCAACTCTTCTGCAATTTCTTTGGCAGAAAGATTCTCCAGAATACGCTCACGAAAATCCTCCTCTAACTCCATAAGAGCTTCAGAGGTTTTTTGACTATCTAGTAATTTAATAAGATAAGTAGCTTCAGATAAGCCAAGTTCACCAATAATTTCTGCAACATCAGCAAAATGTATTTCACTAAGCATTTCGCGCAGACGAGTATCACCTTCTTCACGGATAAGGCGTCGTACCTGTTCGATTAACTCATTAGAAACTTCAAATTGCATATACTCAGTATTTAGTGATCCCCTCACAAACGCTCACAAAGATAACCAAAGAATTTAATTGAACTTTAAGAGCGTGTTAAATCACTTAACTTGTTGTTTTTCAATCAATAATGTTAATTCTGTAAATTGATCAACAGATAATTGTTCTGGGCGTTTAGTCAGGACTTCTAATGCTTTAATCTCATCATTCAATTCAAAAGTTTTGAGGCTGTTTCTTAAGGTTTTACGACGTTGTCCAAAAGCAGTCTTTACAACTCTGAAAAATAATTTTTCATCACAAGGTAGAGCATATTCATTTTTTCTAATCAATCGCAATACCCCACTATCTACCTTAGGAGGAGGATTAAAAACATCGGGAGGAACAGTAAATAAATATTCTGCATCATAAAATGCTTGAGTAAGTACCGAAAGAATACCGTATGCTTTACTACCAGCTTTTTCGCAAATACGTTGGGCAACTTCTTTTTGAAACATCCCCGTAAATTCAGGAATTCGATCTTTGTTTTCTAATGTTTTAAAAACAATTTGTGTAGAAATATTGTATGGAAAATTACCCGTTATTGCAAATTGCTCTTTATCGAATATAACATCAAGATTAAATTTCAGAAAATCGGCCTCTATTACTCGAAACGTAGTGTTTCCTCTTAATGCTTCTGTATGCTCGAGATGAAAATTAGTGTTAAGATATTCGATCGACTCCCTGTCTAGATCCATAGCGATAACATCAATATCCTTTTGAAGAATATATTTGGTAAGAACTCCCATCCCAGGGCCAATTTCAATAACATTTTTATAGCCTTGCAAAGTAAGAGTGTCGCCAATCTTTTTGGCGATGTTCTCATCCTTTAGAAAATGTTGCCCTAGGTGTTTTTTTGCCTTTACTGCAGTTTTTTCGAAAGAAGATGTAGGGCTTGAATTGTATTTTTTATTTTTTTTTGGTTTACCCATTCCGTTCACTTACAATTTCTAACTCTGTTCTAAACGCTACAAATTTACCAGTAAAGCGATTAGATTTTGACCTAAGGCGATCTGCATCCTCATCATAGTATTTTTGTAAAGTTTCTCTATTGCTTGTAGTATATTGTACAGAATAGGTGATACCTCCCATTTCTTCTTCTACCATTACCTTGGTCATTAATGCTTTACTAAATTTTCCTGTAGAAAGCATATCTGGTATATGCTCTTCTTTCATCCAGTCCAACCATTCATCATGGATGGTTTTTTCTATATTTATGGTAACGTTATATATGTACATGTTTATTAGTAATGTTTTTGGAAGTCGTATTTAGTATAATGATCAAGGCGCAAAGTTACAAAGAAGTAAAGAGCTACAGGTGATTTAATTTATAGCATCTCCTCTTAGAGTTCTGTATTTTTTTCGCGCTTCTACAAAATAGATACTATCAGCGTGATTAAAAATTATTTTTTCGTATAATTCTTTAGCTTTTTCAGGTTCTCCGAGCTCATTCACATAGAGTTCGGCTAGCCAATAATAAGCATCATCAACAAGAATATCATCGTTATAAAACTCGATAATTTTTAGATAGTTGATTTTAGCTTTTTCGAATTGCTTTTCTTTTTCAAATAGTTTTGCCTGGCGTAAAAAAGCTTCATCCTCAATTTTTTCACCTTTATGTTGAGTTAAGATAATTTCATACATCGCAATTGCATCCTGATTTTTATTCTGAAAAGCTAATAGATCGGCTTTTGCAAAAATCTTTAAAGCGGTTTGAGTAGAGTCTTCAAGAGAATTATCACTGATAATTAGACTTAGCTCCATGGCATCATTAGCAATCAATTGAGAGGTAGAAGATTTTAGTACATCGAGCTGCGTTTGTGCCCAGGCAAAATCCCCTTTGTAGTAACTGGTTTTTGCAACTTTAAATCTGGCATCTTGTGCTAGGAAATTATTTTTTAAAGCATTTTGCACCTGAGTATAGTAAATTAATGCCTGATTAAATTTTTGATCCAATACTAGGATATCTGCAATTTTCATTTTTATTCTAGAGGATTGAAACCTTGATAGAGGTTCTCTATCCAGTATATCTTTTAAAAACCGAATAGCTTCCTGTTTTTTATCCTGATTAAAAGCTAGAAAATGTGAATAATCAATTTGTAATCCTATAGTTTCTCTGCCTTTTCCATATTCCTCAAATACGGTATTATACTGTTCTATAATAGTTTTATGCTCTTTTTTGGAAGCATTATCTACTTTTGCTTTCAGGATAATTTTATGAGCAGTAAGCTTCATATCTTTTGAAGCAGGCGTTTCTAGAATATAATTTAGAATTTCTACCGCAGATTTAATGTCTTTTTCCGAAATAGCAATTCTAGCCAGGTCTATAATACCTTCTGGGCTTTCCTGTTTACGTTTGTATATTGCTTTTTCCTGTATAAATGCTTTTTTAAATTCCTTTTGTTGTACAAAAAGCCAACTTAGCATTTCATTGTATAAGATGTCGGGATTCTGCTGAAGTTTTTTAATCAATAATTTTCTAAATATAACATTTGCCTCACCTGTTGGGGTATCTGTTATGTAGTCACTAAAATTTCGTTGTACAATATTTATATAATTAGGTTGTAATCGCAATAATGCCAAATAACTATCAAACATTTTTTCGAGTTTTCCCTGTTCTCCATAAATTTTGGCTAATTGTACATTAAAGTTTGCCCGGGGATTATTCTTCATCCCTTTTTCATAAATTAAAGCTGCTTCATCTAACAG
This sequence comes from Aquimarina sp. EL_43, assembly GCF_943422735.1. Taxonomy (NCBI): domain Bacteria; kingdom Pseudomonadati; phylum Bacteroidota; class Flavobacteriia; order Flavobacteriales; family Flavobacteriaceae; genus Aquimarina; species Aquimarina sp. EL_43. The sequence goes on from NZ_CALSBR010000001.1 coordinate 2,209,754, forward strand.
GCTATATTTTTCAAAAGTTTGAGCAAGAGAATAGGCATGATTCGCATTATTGTTATCATAAGTTTCTATTGCCTTATTGTAGTAAGTGCGAGCTAGCTCTGTTTTACCTTGCAGATCATAATGATGTCCTAATTCGACTAGAATTTGGGCATTATTTGGAGCTTTTTCAATTCTCTTTTTTAGAATACCCTCGGCTTTATCAAAATGTTCTAATTGTTGATGAGATTCTACTAACCCTAATAAATAGTTAATTCGATTTGGGTTTTTGGTATATAATTTTTGATAGATAGAAAGTGCTTTTTCGTATTGTCCCTGCTGAATATAGTTTTTTGCTAACTGCTCCGACTGCGCAATCGTCGAAAAAGTAAAGAACAGGGCAATATAGAAAAAGATAAAGCGCATTTTGCAAGTTTTTTTGTAAAGATAACAAAATGCGCTTTAGTAATATGTTATGGATCCCTTAATCTATATATTCAAATCCGCAGTAAGGAACCAGTACTTCGGGGATTTTGATACCATTTGGAGTTTGGTAATTTTCTAATATACCTGCAAGTACCCTGGGTAATGCCAATGAACTTCCGTTAAGCGTATGTGCCAACTGATTTTTTCCATTTGTATCTTTATATCTCAATTTTAAGCGATTAGCTTGGTAAGATTCAAAATTAGATACAGAACTAATCTCTAACCAGCGATCCTGTGCCGTCGAGAAAACTTCAAAATCAAATGTTAGTGCAGAAGTAAATCCAATATCTCCACCACAAAGACGTAGTATACGATACGGTAATTGTAAATCGTTAAGAATCCCTTTTATATGATCTACCATTCCATCAAGTGCCTTATATGAGTTTTCAGGGGTCTCGATACGTACAATTTCTACTTTATCAAATTGATGCAATCGATTTAATCCACGTACATGTGCACCATAAGAACCTGCCTCACGTCTAAAACATGGAGTATATCCCGTACAGCAAATAGGAAGATCACTTTCCTGTAATAGCTCATCTCTAAACATATTGGTCACAGGAACTTCTGCAGTAGGAATAAGGTATAAATCATCGCCAGTTACATGATACATTTGTCCTTCTTTATCCGGTAGTTGCCCTGTACCATATCCCGATGCTTCATTAACAAGATGAGGTACCTGAAACTCTTTATACCCGGCATTGGTATTTTTATCCAAAAAATAACTAATCAAAGCACGTTGTAATCGAGCACCTTTTCCTTTATACACAGGAAAACCAGCCCCCGTTATTTTTACACCCAATTCAAAATCAATAATGTCATATTTTTTGGCAAGCTCCCAATGAGGTAATGCACCTTCTTCTAAAACAGGAATATCACCTTCCCGAAAAACTTCTTCATTATCTTCATCACTTTGACCATTAGGAACAGAATCATGAGGAACATTTGGGATTGTATATAACAATTGTATTAATTTCTCCTGGATATCGGTAAGTTCTGTTGATAATTGCTTAGAGCTTTCTTTAAGTTGTGCAGTTTTCTCTTTTAGCAGGTTTGCTTTTTGTTGTTCACCGTTTTTAAACAGTAGTCCTATTTCTTTAGAGAATTTATTAGAGTCTGCTAGAGTATTGTCTAATTTGGCCTGTGTGGCACGTCGACTTTCATCCAAGCCAATAATTTCTTCTAAAACAGCAGCCGCGTCAAAATTCCTTTTTGTCAAAGCTTTTATATACGCTTCTTTGTTTGCTATGATGTTTTGTACTACTAACATGATATCTTTTTTGGGCGATTTCCGGGCTATTCGTTATATCTTTTTCTAATCATCCTCATAACCTATCCAAGGACTTCAATGATCAAGAAAAAGGATGCCACTACTATCCCTATCGCAATGAAGGAGCAAATTTAAAGAAAAGTGAGGGTTTAGGTTATAGTTCTATAAATGAATTTTAAGAAATTTATTTAAACCTATTTGCGAGTATAAAAATTTATGCAACCGGTACTTCTATATTGATAACTGTACCTCTTTGAATTACAGAGTCTATGAACATATTTCCGGATAAGGTACTTAACCGAGTCTTTATATTTTTAAATCCAATTCCATCAACTGCTTTTCCACTTTCGAAACCTACTCCGTCATCTTCAAAAAGCAGTTGTATCGAATCATCATGGTGATTAAGATAGATGTCGATATTTTTGGCTTTAGCATGTTTAAGACAATTAGTTAATAGTTCTTGTATGATTTTAAATAATTCTTCTGTAAGTGTCGGACTAATTTGGTTGATTTGATTTTTTGGATATGGGTGAAATGATATTTGTTGCCCGCTACCATTAATCACATTGTTTATATATTCTTTTATTAAGGAAGTAATTGGATTTTTTTGAAACTTTTTGGGGATAAGGTTGTGAGAAAAATCTCTTACCTGATTGTAAGTTTCATCAACTTGTTTAATAATACTAGCTTCTTGATCATCGGTTTTATCCGAGTTAGAAAGTTGCAGTTTTATACTTGCCAGATTGCCGCCAACACTATCATGTAACTCTCGCGCCAGACGTTGCCTTTCTTTATCTTGCCCTTCCATTGTAGCTTTGATCAGATTTAATTCCTGATCCTTCATCAATCCATATACTTTTTGAGTATTTACCTCTTCTTGCGATTTGTTGAGTGCTATTTGAGTCTTTAGTTTCTGAAAATACATAAACAGCAGGCCAACTACTGGTAGGAGTACAGCGAGAAAACCGATTAAAAATGCTTTTTTGATAGTTCGTTGTCTTTCAAGCTCACTTTCTTTTAATAGTCGTTCTTCTTTAAGCGATAAGATCTCTTTTTCCTTTTGCAGCGTTTGATATTTAACCTCTAGTTCTTTTACAATTTTTTTATTTTGTTTTGTAGTGATTCGGTTAGAAACATCTACGTATTGGGTCATTAATGCGTATGCATTTTTATAATTTCCGCGAGTAGCATAAAGACTTTTTAGCATCTCGATTAATCTTTTTTGTAACTCTAGCCTGTTCCATTGTACAGCATTTACATACGCAGAGTTTAATATCATCTCTGCAGAATCATAATCTTCTAATTTATAATATACCCGACCTATTTGATATACAGCTTCTATATATAAGTCATAGAAATGGTTTTCTTGAGCTTGCTCTTTTGCAGGCATAAAGTATTCCATTGCTTTGATAGTTCGATCACTAAAAAGCTCGATTCGTCCAAGTTTTAATCGAACTTCTATCGATATTTTATTTGGAGTATCGGGAAGATCATCTAGCACAGAAAAATAATATGACTTTGCCTTTTCACTATTGTTTTTATAAAAATAAATATCTCCTAAAAACTTTCCGGCCAGTATTATGATTTCTTTATTCTTGGATTCAGCAATACAAGATTCAAAAATGGGGAGTGCTAGTTCGTATTTTTTTTGCTCCAGATATACAATACCCAATCCAAGTTGATGTTTGTAATGCATGGTTTGCATTTCAGGAATAGGAGAATTAGTAATACCTTCGATAAAGTGCCTCATCGCGCCATCATAGAGCCCGTTTTTAAGTTTTCCGTGTCCGATAATATGGTTTGCAATAGAAAGATATAGTGGTTTGTTGGTGATATTTTCTTTTAGTGCTGTTGTTTTTAAAAGATCACCATAATACGTTATAGAATCGGTATTACCCGCCTGCAAGTGTATTTGAGCTATTTTTTCGATAAGCTTTAGGCGCGTGGTAACATCAGGGCTGTTTTTAAGCTGGCGATATAACTGTGCATCTACGGTATTTGGTATAATACCAAAAAAAGTATAACCAGTATCTTTCTTGTTTTTTTGACTATGTGCAGAAAAGAAAAACAATAGAAGGATGCTACAAATTCCCTTTATTAGATATGAATGCATTATAATGATTTTTGTAAGTCCGAAATGAGCTACACAAATTAGAGTGTATAATTTCGGGTTAAAACCGTATTTCCTTGATTTTAAACTATGCAAAACTACATAAGGTTTTGCAATGAAGTGCTATTGGGGCTAAAAAATAACTTAATTTTGGCTTGTTTTATTTAAAAAAAGAACATTTTAGCTCTTTTTTATGTCGTAAATGATAAGACTATTTTATTCTTTTTCTTCATATTTGAGAATCCACGGATTTGTGGTAAAATAATTCCACGAAGCACTGGCCAAATCAACTTTTGGATCGATAAGTGTTTGGTATTTTTTACCATTAATAGATACTTTACTACGTACATAGATCGCAATATCTTTTTCTTTTGCAGCATATTCGGCCTTGAGTTTTTGTGCAAATTGCCACATAGCATCTGGTTTTGATGATACTAATCGCAATTGTTTTTTAGAGAGATAATCGTTTTTATTAATTAATTTTTGTAGCGCTTTAGGATCATTTTTGTCTACAACATAAAAATTAGTAGTGCCGTATCGACCCCTTAACATCATACGCCAACTCATTCTATGACCTTCTTCTGTCCATAATACATCTCCTGGGATAATCCAATGACGAATAGGGAGCAGGATTTGTATAACAAACCAGACGGTTAGTACAGGAAGCAAAAATTTACGGTATGAAGGGATAATTACTTCTCCGGCATTATAAAATTCCTTTTTCCTCATAAATAAATGATGTATCCTTTCTTTAGAAAAGAAAAAGACGGTAAATGCCAATGATAAATACGGAAATATTCCTATTTGAAAAACAATAGAATTAAAAAGATGAAAAAATACACTAAAACAAAAAGCAGCAAGTCGAGTTCTCTTCCATAGTAGTAAAGGGACAATTAATAAATCGAATAAAATACCATAATAGGCAATAAAAACATGTGTCCAATGTTTCTGAAGAATATTTCCTACAATAGGATAATTTGCTTTGCCAGCCATCAAGTTTTTGGCAACGGTAAAGTCTAGCCAATCAGGATATAGTTTAGCAACCGATGCATAGGTGTATACAATCCAGAGTTGAATAATAATCACCAATATACACCATCTGGGCATGGCAATTTTTTTAAGTAACGGGTTCTGTTTTACATCGACCGAGAAATAATTCCCTGCAGGTAAAGTGCACATTATTATACAAAGTAGTAGCAGGAGATAGTAGTGATTGTTATAGGATGCTTTTTGCATAAAATAGACTCCTGCCCATAATATGGTATACCCAATCATGCTCCATCTATATTTAAAACCAATCATTACTAAAAGGCCAAAAATCCCCATTATGGCAAAATAATAATACATGCCATTACCAGGTAAGGGTTGTAAAAAATCTAAACCAATAAAATTAAAGGTAAATCTGGGTTCTACTAAGGTACGGGTAACCCAGCCTGTAAAAATAGCACCAATAGCCTCTGAAGCAATCAAGAACCCAAAAAAAACTCGAAATATAATAAGAGAACTATTATCTACTTGAGTGAATAGCCAACGATTGATCATACTAAAGAATTTATAAAATCACGAGAGAAGTCTTCATCTTGCTGCATAGCATCTTGTAATTGCTCTAGAGAATTAAATTTTTTCTCATCTCGAATACGTTTTATCATTTGGATTTGAATCTTTTTGTCATATAAATTAAAAGAAGTGTCAAAGAAATGAGTTTCTATGGTTTGTTTGGTGCCATTTACTGTAGGGTTTGTACCAATATTCATCATCCCAAAATAGGTTTTGCTATCAATAAATGATTTTACAATATAAACTCCGTTTTTTGGGATTAATTTATAATCTTCTTCGATATGTAAATTAGCAGTCGGATAGTTAAGTTTACGCCCTAATCTTTTTCCTTTTACTACCTTGCCGGTTAGCATAAAGCAATATCCCAGATATGCATTTGCTTTGGTAATATTTCCATCGAATAATGCTTTTCTTATTTTGGTAGAACTTACGGCAACATCATCAAGATCTTGCTTAGAAATTTCTTCTACAGTAAAATCATTTTGTACACCATAAGAAGCAAGATCTGTAATGTTAGAATTACGATTGCGTCCAAACCGATGATCATATCCTATAATAACATGTTTTACTTTAAGGCAGTCGATAAGCATCTGTTGTACATACTCTCCTGCGCTTAGACGAGAGAATTCTTTGGTAAATGGATGAATAACCAGATTGTCTAGTCCGGTCTTTTCTAAAATCTGTATACGCTCATCAATAGTATTGATAAGCTTGATATCAGAATCCTGTTGTAACACCATTCTGGGGTGAGGAAAAAATGTAAGAATAACCGACTCCAGATTATTTTTTCTGGCACTTTCTATCAGGCGTTCTATTATTTTTTTGTGGCCAATATGTACGCCATCAAAAGTACCTATAGTAACTACAGATTGAATCTGGCTATCATATGTTTTTGCATTTGTATAACGTTTCATCTGTTCATTTTTGATTTGATTTCAATTGTCAGATAGAATTCGTTAATGAATAATATAGTCTGTCTATTGCTAGGTAGATAAGCATTGGTATGATTGTTATAGCTCATTTTGAGAAGTAAGATTTTAAGCAATTGTAAAAATAAAAAATAGTTCTGAGACATTTCTTTATTTTCCGTTAAAGGTATTCATTGTATTTGATGTTCCTGCTGTGGTAAAAGATTTGATCAAAGCGATTCCTTTTTCTAATCGTTCTGGTATAGCAGATTCTTCTTCAGGACTCCACTCTCCCAACACATAATCTACTTGCCTACCTTTGCCAAATTCATTACCAACTCCAAATCTAAATCTACAATATTTAGAAGTTTGTAATTGTGCTTCGATATCTTTAAGTCCATTATGACCACCGGCACTACCTTTGGATTTGAGTCGGATAGTACCAAAAGAGAGATTGATGTCATCGGTTACAACCAAAAGGTTTTCTAAAGGTATTTTTTCTTTCTCTAGCCAATACCGAACTGCTTTTCCGCTAAGGTTCATATAGGTATTAGGTTTAAGAAGTATAATGGTTCTCCCTTTGTGTTTGTATGTGGTAAGATCACCTAGTTTTTTGGTTTCAAAAACAAGATTTTCTTCTTTGGCCAAAGCATCCAGAATTTTAAAACCGATATTATGACGAGTATTGTGGTATTTTGGACCAATATTACCGAGACCGGAAACAAGAAATTTTTTCATGAGATCTTCTTGAGTTTCATGGGGTTGTTTAGAAAATAATTTTTTAATTATCGAAAACATGTTGTTTTTGTTTGCGTAAGGGATAGGAGCGGCATCCTTTTTTTGTTATCCAGAGGCTAGTCGAAGGATTGCAAAAAAAGATACAGCATATAGCCCGGCCTCCACGCCGAAGTGGGGGTACGCCCCAAAAATTTCTATAAAAATAAAAAAAAGCATTCTGAATTCAATTCAGAATGCTTTTATATTATATAAAACTATAAAGATTATGCTTCTGCTGCAGGAGCTTCTGCGCCTTCGGTTACACCTTCAGCTGCACCTTCGGTTTCTTCTTCTTCTTCTTCGTCTTCAACCGCTGTACGAGATGTTCTAACCATACAAACAACGGTATTGTCGGGATGTAGGATAGTAAAGTCATCACTTGCTATATCGGTAACAGTTAATTTATTTCCGATTTTTAGATTAGTGATGTCTCCTTCTATAACATCTGGAAGATTAGATGCAAGACCTTTTACTTTAATACGTCTTAGGTTAAAACGTAGCACACCTCCATTACGAACACCACGAGAATTTCCTGTTGTTCTGAAAGGAATCTCCATTGTAATTGGTCTATCGTCAAAAATTTCAATAAAATCGATGTGTAAGATTTTATCGGTTACAGGATGAAATTGGATATCCTGTAGGATAGCATTTATTTTTGTACCATTATCCAACGCTATTACCACGGTATGAACGTCTGGAGTATACACTAAGTTTTTGAAAGCAATTTCTGGCGCTGCAAAGTGTACAATAGTGTCTCCACCATAAATAACACAAGGTACCTGTCCAGCATTACGTAAGGCTTTTGTTGCTTTCTTGCCTACGCTTTCTCTTTGAGATGCATTGATTGTTAATGATTTCATTTTAAAAAATTTATTAATTATTATTTACATTATAAAGTTAGAACTGATCGACTGATTGTTATGAACTCGGTTCATTACATCTGCAAATAGATTTGCACAGCTTACAACTCTGATTTTACTGCTTTTTTGTTTTAGAGGAATAGAATCGGTTACAATTAATTCTTCTAGTTTCGAGTTTTCTAATCGCTCATAAGCATTACCCGAAAGGATAGGGTGAGTACAGATCGCTCTAACACTTTTTGCACCTCTCTCTATCATTAGATCTGCCGCTTTGGTTAATGTTCCGGCAGTGTCTACCATGTCATCTACTAATACTACATTTTTTCCGGTAACATTTCCAATGAGTTCCATATGTGAAATTACATTGGCTTTTGCTCTTTGCTTATAACATATTACTACATCACTCATTAATGCTTTAGAATACGCATAAGCTCTTTTTGATCCTCCCATATCTGGAGAAGCAATCGTAAGATTATCCAGATTTAATGACTGCAAGTAAGGTAAGAAGATAGTAGATGCAAAAAGGTGATCTACTGGCTTTTCAAAGAATCCCTGAATTTGATCTGCATGTAGATCCATTGTGATGATTCTTGTAGCTCCTGCTGTTTCCAACATTTTTGCAATTAACTTTGCGGCGATCGGAACTCTTGGTTTGTCTTTTCTATCCTGGCGAGCCCATCCATAATATGGCATTACTGCTGTAATATGTCTTGCAGAGGCTCTTTTGGCAGCATCAAGCATTAATAACATTTCCATAAGATGATCAGAATTTGGATGTGTTGATCCAATAATAAAAACTCTGGATCCTCTTACAGATTCTTCAAAAGAAGGTTGAAACTCACCATCACTATAGGTCGATGTAATAACATTACCTAGTTTAGCACCATAGGCAGTTGCTATTTTTTCTGCAAGTTCGGTACTTTGACTACATGTAAAAAACTTTGCTTCTGTAACTGAGGCTGGCATAGGGTAAAATGTTGTATTGTAATGAGTTAAAACTTTTTTCTAAAAACAAGGTGCAAATTTAAAAATTTATTTTCACTCTGACCTTTATTTTGTTACTTATTTAATGGCTAGAAAAAAATATTTTGCTAATTTTGCCATCCGAATATGCTCGAGTGGCGGAACTGGTAGACGCGCTGGATTCAAAATCCAGTTCTTTCGGGAGTGTGGGTTCGATTCCCACCTCGAGTACAAAAACCCAAATAAACTTTTGTTTATTTGGGTTTTGTTGTTTTTAGAGGCAACTTTTTGAAATAAAATAGTGTACTACTAAAATTACGGAAGAATCACTTAAACAGAAATATACAAACAACAACATAATCTAATCAAAAAATACTTAGACAGACGAATACCTTAAATGAATTGAAAATTAATATCATTATTCAATTCAATTTATTATTTTCGACAATCCCTCAACGGTATTAATAAACTAAAATATAGGTGAACCTCAAATTTATAGAACCTGAAAATCAAGTTTTAAAAGAAATCTTATTAGGCTATTATATTACTGAGTTTGAAGAACCACTTAATTACTTAATATTTCCTAATAATAATATTATCATTTCAAGCTCTTTTAATGCAAATATTAATTATTCGGGTAGTTCTATTAGTATTAATCCATCAAAAAAAAATGATATCGTTTCTGATATTATTTGTACTTATGATAAACCATTCAAAATAATTTCAAAAGGGAGGTATAAAGAAATTACGTTTGTCTTTAATCCTCTCGGGTTTAATAGTCTTATTAAAAAACCTCTTTTTGATCTAAAAATTGGCAATAATGAATTCTCTCCATTTATTTTATTTGATGACTATACCGAACTGATTCTTGAAATATCCAATATGGATAACTTAAAAACAATAAAAGAAGAAATTGAAAAATATTGGCTTTCAAAACATATAGGTTTTAAGAATGAAACGCTAAAGAGTATAGTTAATGAAATTATACAAAATCCAAATATTGAGATAAATACCTTATCGAATAAGTATAATATTTCCAGGCAATATCTTAATCGATTATTTAAACTACATTTTTGTAAATCTCCAAGTAAATTTAAAAAAACTCAGCGGTTTCGCAATGCATTAAAAAAACATGCAGAATCTAAATTTCCTAAAAAATCATTAACCAATTTAACATACGAAAGCCTATACTACGACCAGTCTCATCTGATTAAAGATTTTGATTACTTTTCAAAAATGTCTCCATCTACTTTTTTTAAGAAAAATAATGAATTTGAAAAAGGGCTAATTAATTGGGTCTACAGTTAGTTTACATTTTTACAATTTTTACCCGTTGATCTCACTTTTCTTTGCAGTAATATAAAGATGAATGGACTATTAATTATAAATAACATGAATAAAATAGCATTATTGTTACTTTCTATTTTGACTTTATTTTCCTGTCAAAAAAACACTTCTGAAAAGGTTTTGAAAAATGAAAAACAAGAAATTGAAACCTATCTTAAAGAACAAATAAAAACTCATGAAATCCCTGGTTTGGCATTGGCCGTAATAAAAAATGGAAAAGTCATATTTGAAGGTTATTTTGGAAAAGCAGACTTAGAAAATAATCTTTATGTAGATAAGCAGACGATATTTCCTCTGTATTCTATAACTAAACTTATAGTGTCAACAGCTGTGTATCAACTTATAGAGCAAGGAAAGCTCTCTCTAGAAGATACTATATCTCAATATATTGATAATTTACCTAATGAATGGAAGGATATTAAAATAATACACCTATTAACACATTCTTCTGGATTACCTGATTTTACTTTTGAAGATAGAAAACTTACCGATAAAGAATTAAAAGCAAAACTATTTAAAGAAGAAATTCATTTTGAAAAAGGAAACCAATATGAATATAATCAAACCAATTATTGGTTTATTGCACAGGTTATTGAAAAAATTACAAAACAAAAATTAGCAGAATTTGTTTTAAAAAATCAATTCCCAGAAAACAAAGGTGAAGTACTGATCTCATCCAATTTTAAAGACTCTATTCCTAATAGAGCAAACAGATATTACTTTGTCAAAGAGTTGAAACAATATCGTAATTCAAATGCCAACTTTCAAAAAAGATCTCATGCTGCAAATGGTTTGAATTCAACATTGAGAGAGTTTATCCAGTGGAATAAACGTCTTGATGATAATTTGCTATTAAAAAACGAAACAAAATTTAACATGTGGAAACCTTTTGATTATGCAAACGGAACAGATAAATTTCTTTATGGATGGAAAATATATACTTCAAACAGTACTATTTCTTATGGACTTACAGGGGGTTTACAGACTGGTTATAGAAAATTTGTAGCAAATGATTTAACAGTTATCATATTAACAAACGGAAGCAAGTATTTCCCTGTTCATAATAGTATTATTAATAGGATTGCAGGTATAGTTGACGCTACATTATTTGATAAAAAACTAGTAGTTGAACAAATCTTAATATCATCCTTTCTAGATAAGGATTTGGATAAAGCAGTAAAAAAATATTATAAACTAAAAGAAGAAAACCCAAATATATCATTTGAAGAAAACCTTAATACTTTAGGTTATATTTTTCTAAACAACAATATGGTGAAAAAAGCTATTAAGATTTTCGAGATCAATGTAAATGACAATCCCGAATCGGCCAATTGTTATGATAGTTTAGCAGAAGCATATTTAGTAAATAATCAATTTGAACTTTCAAAAAATATATATAAAAAATCATTAAAATTAGATCCTGAAAACAATAATGCTAAAGCAATGATTGAGGCGATTGAAAAGCGAATTAAAGGATGACTTGGAGTTGACACCTTTATTCTGATTTAACACAGTTTATGTTATTGATTCTTTTACACTTTGACTACTTATTCTTATGGACAACTCTCACGCAAATCAAACAAAAACTATTTACAGCTTTCTAAGAATTTGAAGACTATATTTTATTGTCGATAAAATGCCTTTAGAAATCTGTAATTATTATAATTATAGGACGATCTTGTATTTGCAAAAAAATGTCATTTTGGTTATCCAGATAAGATATTGCGCTTCCTCACAAAATAGTATTAGGAATATAAATTCTTGTTAAAATAAGTTTTTTTTCTACTTTTTGTTAAGTATTCATTAAAAATAAACAAGATGTAATTATTTGATCCATAATGTGTTGTAATTATTTAAATCTGCTTGAAAAATGCAATGTGTTCAAATTGTTATTTATACTAGCATTCACAATAAAATTAACATAAAATTAAGAAGATATGTGAGAAAGTCATTATAATTTTACTGGTGAAATAATCTTTGTTAAAGAAACAAAGTGAAATTTCATTACCATTTCTTGTTCTGTTATTAGAAATAAGAGATGTTTAAAAGGAGAGCACAGGTCAAGCAAATTTTGCTAATTGACCAACCCCCGGTGTGATTTTCGAATCTTATCGAATTTTAATAATACCAATACCCCACTAATTACTTTTTAAAACAAATAAAATACAGTTGATTGGAAAATGCTAATTGACCAGCTTGAAGTATGCCCAATCGTAAAAACATATATTCACAACCACGACAGGTCTAATTAAGGTCTCAGCTTTTTTAGTCGATCTTAATAAGATTAAAGATTATTATCAACTCTTAACAAACCAACTTAAATAATGACTATACCTAAACCACACTAGATTTTTTAAACAAATAAGAATCAGTTGATTGGAAAATGCTAATTGACCAGCTTAAAGTATGTCCAATTGTAAAACTTACATCTACAACCACACGTCTCATTAAGGTTATTTCTTAATAAGATTAAAGATTATTATCAACTCTTAAAACAAACCAACTTAAATAATGACTACACCTAAACCACACTAGATTTTTTAAACAAATAAGGATCAGTTGATTGGAAAATGCTAATTGACCAGCTTAAAGTATGTCCAATTGTAAAACTTACATCTACAACCACACGTCTCATTAAGGTTATTTCTTAATAAGATTAAAGATTATTATCAACTCTTAAAACAAACCAACTTAAATAATGACTACACCTAAACCACACTAGATTTTTTAAGCTAATAAGGATCAGTTGATTGGAAAATGCTAATTGACCAGCTTAAAGTATGCCCAATTGTAAAATATACTCACAACCACACACCTAATAAGGCTATAGCTTTTTTAGTGGATCTTAATAAGATTAAAGATCATTATCAACTCTTAATAAACCGACTTAAATAATGAATACAGCTAAACCTAATGAGACCATATATCCTAGATTGGTATTGGAAAGAAGAAGAAAAAGAAATGAAAAAAACTGGTATATTTTTTATACCTCACCACGTGCCGAAAAAATAGTGTACAACGATCTTTTGGCAAGAGAATATGATGCATTTCTTCCATTAACCAGAACATTGAAAGTATGGAAAAATAGACAGAAGAAACTTATAGAATCTCCACTTTTTCCAGGTTATATTTTCGTAAACACTAAAATGAGTGAGATTTATGATATTTCGAGACTTCCCAAAATAGCTACATATATTAAATGTGGACAAAATCCTTCAGTCATTTCACCAAATGATATAAATACTATCAAAAAAATGCTATTACTTGAAGAAGATGTTTCTGTCGAAACTACTTTTTATGAAGGAGAACAAGTAAAAATTATTCACGGGCCATTAACGGGCCACGAAGGCATTTTGGTGGAGCAAAAAGGTAAAACAAGATTTGGGATTCGTCTCAAAGAAATAAACCATACTGTATTTATTAATGTTTGTACCAATATTTTGCAAAAAATAAATAGTCCCTGTCCGGTGGTTAAAGAAAGGTAACCAAACCCTCTTCCTGTATTTTCAAAATATCCCTTTGGTGTTAATCTGGATTATTATCACTATCCACACCTCATGTCTTTAAAATTGAGGTTATAAAACACGAAAAAAGCAATTTTGTGCTTAGGAAAGGGAACGAACAGATCTTAATAAATTTTTATAAAAAGTATCAGAGATATTTGTCGATTTTGTGTAGTTACTACACTACAAAAACTCAGAAAAATATTAATCATTCAGATACCTTTTCATAGTTACCATACAAGAAAATGATAGATAAAGAAATACTATTAGAATCAACAGAGTGTTATCTAAAATCTCTTATATCTGAATTTACTCAAATATCAATAGGAGATAATTGTGTATCTACTCCATTTCAGGAGTTAGGAATCGATTCGTTTCGTATCCTTCAGATTATCAAGAAATTAGAAGAAGAGTTTGGAACTTTGCCAAAGACCTTACTTTTTGAAAATTTCAATATTGGTGATTTAAGCTATTATTTTGTTGATAAATATGAAGGAGTACTAAGAGAGAAATTTAAGAAAGAAAAGGAAGATAGTGATCGAGTCGTATACACTAATGAAGAATCATTAAATTCTATCGAAGAAACCACAAAAATAATTGATAATCAATTTGATCTATCTGCGAGAGAAACTCCTATTCTTATATTAGAAAAAGAAGCTAATAAACATCCAGAATTACTAAAGCTGGTAGAAAAACTATTTAACCAATATAAGAATGAAGGCTCTGCATCAAGAGGCACAAGAAATATAGCTCCTAATCTTTTTATTGGGGCAGAAAAAAAGGGATATTTTAATTATAGTCGTTATAAGGATATCATACTAGTGTATAGTTATACAGGAGCCAAAGATTATCTATCTGTTATTACAGAAGAAATATATCAATACTGTATCAACAATAATTTTGAACTCAATCTTTTCACGGTCGATCAAGTAGAATCGATAGGAGGAGTTTTATTTACAGCCACTCCTTTTGGCGTTTTGTCAAGGGTAAATATAAAAGATTTCACGCTTCAAGGAAGCAAGATGCGTCGTTTACGATATCAGGTATCAAAGTTTGAAAAAGCAGGAAAATGTAGAACCGAGGAATATCAAAATGGTTCTGATAAAAAGGTAGACAAAAATATTACCAGAATTATAGACGAATGGTGTGCACCAAGAACAATGGTTAACCCACTCATTCATATAGTCAAAGAAGAAATTCTATCTGGTAACTTAAGTGCAGAACACAGGCTTTTTCTAACATATCTCGACGATGTCCTGCAGAATGTAATCCTTATCTCAAAATTATCATCAGAAGAGAATGGATATTTAATGGATTTAGAATTCTACCCAAAGGGGATGCCTCTGGGAGGATTAGAATTTGCAATTGTAGAGATTATCAAAATTTTAAAAACCGAAGAACATTCTACTTTAAGTTTAGGAGGTACATATGGTTGTAAACTAAACTCTTCATCAAATGCAGATCCAGAATTAGATAAAACACTGGATTACCTACGTGGGCAAAATATTTTTAACGATGAAGGAAATTTGCAATTCAAAAATAAATTCAGACCAGAACATAATACTGTATTTCTCTCCAGACCCGTAGGAAGCAATCCTGATAATGTAACCGATATTATTATGATGATTGCAGATCCGATGAAAATGCAAACTTCAGACCAAGAAAATCATACATTCACCAAATTATATAAGCAAACTGCTACATTAGAATCAAAAACAGGAAAACAGGATACATTAAATGCAAATGGAGAGTATAATCAAGTAAAAGAAAATCCACAAGAAGAGAAACATGCAGTGGTGATTGAAGGAGAAGAAAGGTCTGTTATGCTATCAAATTATGGTTATAACCCTTTAAATATTCCAGATGATCAGGTTACATTTGATCTAAAAACCGATTCGTGGGCTCAACTAGAGTTACCAGCTATTCAAAATCAGTTAGGCTTTTTATACACACAGATGCAACAACCAGTTGATCTGGCCGAGAGTTTAAGAAGTATATTTCCTTTTTCTTATTTTACGTTAACCACTGCAGGCCGTACTGCAGAACATGCTTTTTGTAAATCATGGCCTAAAAAAGGGAAAGTGCTTCAGAACCTGCTTTTTCCTACCATGATTTTTAATCAGATTGAAAATGGATTTACACCAATAGAGTTACCACATCCAGAGGTATACAAGTTAGATTCTGAAGACCAATATAAAGGAAACCTAAATTGGGAAGCTCTTAAAAAACAAGTAAAAGAAGACACAGAGTCGATAGCTTTTGTTTTTATCGAAATGAATGATAATGCTGCCGGTGGAGCGCCAGTATCCTTACAACATCTCAAACAAGTCAAAGCCTTCCTTTCAGAATATGCTATTCCTCTTGTTTTTGATACTACAAGAATTGTAGAAAATGCGTTATTTATCTTAGAACATGAAAACGAATTTACTGGGAAGAATGTCTGGGATGTAGTACGGGAAATGATCTCTTATGCAGATGCAATAATTGCAAGTTTGGCTAAGAATTTTTGCGTAGATAAAGGAGGGTTGATAGGTACCAATGATGTTGAACTTTACAATAAAATTCAAAGCTTTATTCAGGAAGAAAGCATTGGGCTTGATGTAATTGATAAAAAAGTTATTGCGTTATCATTTCATAACAGAAATAAGATTGAGACTCGGGTTCGTAATAGATTACAATCTGTACAGACAATCTGGAAGGTTTTAAAACAACAAGGAATTCCTGTTGTACAACCCGCATTGGGGCACTGTATATTGATTGATGTTAAACAAATTCCTGAATTTAAATTATTTGAGCACCCAGTGGCGTCATTTGTATCCTGGTTATATTTAAATACAGGGATTCGGGCAGGAGCTCATAATGTAGGAATGCAAAAAGATACAGAAATTAATAATCTGGTACGCTTGGCTATACCTGTAGGTTTAAAACAGGAAAAAATAGAGGAAATTGCTAATAGGTTGATTAAAGCCTTTAAGAAGAAAATTAATATTCCTGAGATCTTACCAAAGGGCAATCAGTCAGAAACATTTGGTAATATACATACCAATTTCAAACTCAAAAAGTATCATAACACTTCTGGAGAAGTAGTTTCAAAAACACTCAATTCTGAAACCTCTTCAATACATAACGACACTAATACCTCTGTTGCAGAAAGTAAAGGAAAATCTACCCAGATTCATTCAGATATTAAGACAAAAGAAACAGCAGAAAATCAGAATATACTTAGTGATAAGCCATATCAAACCGCTGATATTGCTATCGTTGGGATAGCCGGCCGTTATCCTAAGGCCAAAAACATGAATGAATTCTGGAATAACCTAACTCAAGCAAAAGATTGTGTCGAGGATATACCAGATATTCGTCTTGGGCAACGCCTTCATAATAAGTTTTCAGAAAAATATCGAGGAGGTTTCATCGATGATATTGATAAATTTGATTCACTGTTTTTTAACATATCTCCTAGAGAAGCTGAATATCTGGATCCACAGGAAAGACTTTTTCTTGAAGTGGCTTGGGAAGCTATCGAAGACGCTGGTTATTATCCAGAAACATTAGTAGATGACGATGCTTCCCGAAATATAGGGGTTTATGTAGGAGCTGTATGGACACTTTATCAGGTAATCGGTACAGAAGAAAAGCTGCAAGGAAATTTTGTTAGCCCTAGTTCACATTTATGGGGTATTGCTAATCGGGTATCATACGCTTTTAACCTTTCTGGCCCAAGTTTACCTATAGACACGGCTTGTTCCTCAAGTTTAAGTGCATTATATCTAGCTTGTGAAGCAATCTATAAAGGAGAATGTTCTGGTGCCATTGTAGGAGGAGTTAATCTTGACGTGCATCAAAGCAAAATAGACATTAATAAAAGTGGCGGAGCACTTTCGGCAGATGGCGTATGTCGTACCTTTGGTAAAGGCGCTAACGGCTATGTAGCCGGCGAAGGTGTAGGTGCAGTTTATATTAAACCTCTTGATAAAGCAATAAAGGACGGAGATCATGTGTATGGAGTGATTAAAGGTATTGCCGTCAATCACGGAGGAAAAACAAGTGGATTTATGGTACCTAGCCCTAAATCACAGGCCCAAGTAGTTACTACTGCATTAGAAAACGCTAAAATCGACGCACGAAGCATTGGTTATATCGAAGCGCACGGAACAGGAACCGAACTGGGTGATCCTATCGAGATTTCTGGTTTAACTACAGCCTTTCAGGAATATAATGTTGATAAACAAGAATGTTCTATAGGTTCGGTAAAAACCAATATCGGACACCTTGAAGCCGCAGCTGGTATTGTAGGATTGCACAAGGTACTCTTGCAAATGAAATATAGAAAACTAGTTCCTTCTCTGCATTCTTCTGAGTTAAACCCTTTTATCGATTTTGAAAATTCTCCATTTTATGTCGAGCAAAAGGTTAAAGAATGGAAACCTAAGACAGTAGAAGGTGTTCAGTACCCGCTTCGAGCTGGTATTAGTTCTTTTGGAGCTGGTGGAGCGAATGCACATGTTATCATTGAAGAATATGTAACTCCAATTGAAGAAGAAGAAACATCATCTTCAAAGTTTAAGGAGTATATCTTTCCGCTTTCTGCTAGAAATGAAGATCAACTTCAGAAAACAGCAGCTCGTTTGCGCGCATTCCTTCAGGATGATTTGTCTGGAGAAAAACTACTTACTTGTAAAGATATTGCACATACTTTACAAATAGGAAGAAAATCTTTTGATCATCGCCTAGTTATAATTGCAAAAACAAAAAAGGAACTGGTTCAAAAACTTACTTTATTTATTGATGGTAAGCAAGATAATACGATGCTTGTCGGAGAGGTAAAAAGCAGCCAAAATATTACACGGTTATTAAATCGTAAAGAAAAAGAAGAATTTATTAAGTTCCTGTCTCAGAGTGGAGACCTAAGTAAGCTAGCACAACTCTGGAGTGTTGGATTTCTTGCAGATTGGCAAGGAATACAAGACCTAGAAGCAGGAGCAAAGATTTCTTTACCAACTTATCCTTTTGCAGATAAAAGACATTGGATTTCTGATACTTCAAGATCATCCAACCTTAGCTTGCATTCAACCACTGCTCTTCATCCGTTAATCGATTCTAATGAGTCAACATTTGAAAGACAGGTTTTCAAAAAAACCTTTCACGATAAGGATTTCTTTATATATGATCACTTGGTATCCGAAATCCCTACTTTACCAGGTGTTGCTTATCTGGATTTTGCACGTAAAGCAGGAGAACTGGCAACCGGAAGAAAGGTTCAAATAATTAAAAATATTCTCTGGTTAAGTCCGCTCACTGTAGTTGATTCGGTACCCAGAGAAGTATGTATAGAATTGAAACCTAACGGAGGATTAGTACATTTTGAAGTATTTAGTGAAGAAGAGAATAATACAAAGCAAATATATTCACAAGGAAAACTTATATATGCAACTCATGAGGAGTTAACTGCAGAACCCGAATATATTGATTTAGAAGAAATTCGTACAAGATGTGCAAAAGTTACCCATGGTAAGGAAGCGTATCCACTTTTTAAGTCATTAGGACTAGATTTAGGACCTAGTTTTCAAGTGCTTCAGGATATTTTCAAAAACGATGATGAAATATTAGGAGAGCTTCTTATTCCTGAAATCCGAAACAATGATTTTAATGATTACTTGCTCCATCCTTCGCTTGTAGATGGTTCTTTTCAGGCAGGTATGGCGGCACAACTAGGAGCGCAAACAGGTGAAATGTTTGTGCCGTATTCAATCGGTGAAGTCGAAGTTTTACAACCGCTGAAACCAAAATGTTTTAGTTATGTCAAAAAAGTAGATGATCCAGGATCAAAGGTTTCCAAAGTGAATGTTTTTATTGTGGATGAGGATGGAATGATACTTGTGAAAATCAGAGAATCTATAGGAGTTCCACTGGTTAGTGTTCACGAAAAACCAGATCAAATTAAAGAAGAAGAGGAATATTCAAAATTATATTACTCTCATGAATGGCAGAAATCTCCTTTAGAACAAGAAAAAGTATTAGCTAATGAATCAGGGGCTATTTTACTTTTTAGCCCAGATGAAAAACTCCAAAAAGTTTATAAAGATCGTTATAAAAAGAATGAAGATATTATACTGATCGAACCAGGAGATGAGTATAAGAAATTTGGAAACCATAGATATAAGGTCAATCCGAAAAATCCAGCAGATTTTAAGAAGCTTTTTGAAGCTTTGAATAAAGAGGTCATCAAAAAAATATGCTTTGCCTGGCCGATAGGTGATGAGTTAAAGGACGGTGACGAATATAACGAAGGTTTTATTGAGAAATCTTTTGACTATGGAATTTATTCATTCCTTATTCTCTGTCAATCTTTGATAGAACAAAAACTAGACAATATTCAATTATTATATCTGTATTTAGGGCAAATAGATGCTACTCAACCGCATCATGAAGCGATAAATGGCTTTGCTAAAACCCTTCAGATGGAGCATCCAAAATTGTATTGTAGGATTCTAGAAATCCAGCAATCAAAGAATTCCTATGATAAAATTCTGGATATAGCTTTAACCGAATTACATTCTGATAATTCTAACGAAATGACAATTCGTTATCAGGAAGAAGAACGTTATATCAGAAAAGTAAAAGAGTTTTCTCTACTTCAGGATAAAGATGCTGATACGACTGATAGTTTTGGGCTAAAAGAAAACGGAGTATATATTATTACGGGTGGTGCAGGAGGATTGGGACTTATATTTGCAGAATATTTAGCTGCTCAATGTAAAGCACGGTTAGTACTTACCGGGAGATCGAAACTCTCAGATGAACGTAAAATCAAATTAGATAAATTAAGCGAAGCTGGTGCAGAAGTAATATATATACCAGCAGATGTTTCGATATCTAAAGATGTAGAGAACCTGATTAAGGAGACCAAATCGAAGTTCGGAGAAATTAACGGGATTATTCATAGTGCAGGTGTTTTGAGAGATTCGTACATAAGGAATAAAACACGTGAAGAAATGGAAGCGGTTTTTGCTCCCAAAGTTTACGGAACGTTGTATTTGGATAGCGTAACCAAAGATGAAGATCTGGACTTTTTTGTAACGTTTTCATCTCTTGCGGCTGTCGGAGGAAATGCAGGACAGTGTGATTATTCGTTTGCAAATCACTTTATGGATTCCTTTGCAGAGAAACGTAAATTCTTACAGGGAAAAGGAGAAAGATCAGGAGTGACATTAAGCCTCAATTGGTCTTTATGGGCAGATGGTGGAATGAGGTTGGATGAACAAACTGAAATTTTCTTTAAAAAGAATCTCGGGATAAAACCTTTAAGTATCGAAACTGGCCTGGAAGCATTTGAAAAAGGTCTTCATACCCAAAAAGCACAATTTGTTGTATTAGAAGGAGTACAGGAAAAAATAGAAAGAGCCTGGGGTATTAACGAGCAGGAAACTCCGAAAGCTGAGGTAATCGACTCCGAAACTTCAACAGATTCTGAAGTACTGGTGGATCAACAAGCAGATAAAGAATTATTTACAATGGTTCGAAATGCATTATCCGAAATTGTTATGGAGATGTTGAAACTGGACCCTGAAGATATTTCGTATGATAAGATATTATTGGATTTAGGGTTTGATTCTATAGGTTTGACAACGTATTCAAACAGAATCAACGAACTTTATGAATTGGATATAACTCCGGTACTCTTTTTTGAATATCCATCAATTAAAGAAATAGCAACATTCCTCTCCAGAGAACATAAGAATGAAGTACAGAAAACTCATAAAGTTTCAGGAGGTGCTTCTTCCTCTGATGCCAGGAAAGAAGTTAGTCAACCAACAAAAGGAAAAGAGCAACAATCAAATACGGAAAAAGGCATATATGGTATCAATAAAGGGTGGAATGCAAGTGCATTGGATCCACAATCTCCTCAATCTTTGAGAATAGAACTATCCACAGAAAGCCGTTTTATAGATCAACCTATTGCTATAGTAGGTATGAGTGGCGTTATGCCAGGGTCAGAAAATCTGGAAGAATTCTGGGAAAACCTGGAGAATGAAAAGAATTTAATTACTGTGATTCCTGAAGATCGATGGAATTGGGAGGATTACGATGGAGATCCTTTTACAGAGAAAAATAAAACCAATTCTAAATGGGGAGGTTTTATGAGTGATGTAGATAAATTCGATCCTTCATTTTTCGGTATTTCTCCTAGAGAAGCCGAAATGATGGACCCGCAACAGCGAATATTTTTAGAAACTGTCTGGAAAGCTATTGAGGATTCGGGGCATAAAGTTTCTGATCTATCGGGTACCAAAACAGGACTATTTGTTGGAGTAGCAACAAGGGATTATGCCGATTCACTAGTAGATAATCAAATTCCGCTTGATGGATATACTGCCTCAGGAAATTCACATTCTGTATTGGTTAACCGGGTTTCTTTCCTGTTAAATCTTCGCGGACCAAGTGCTCCACTGGATACAGCGTGTTCCAGTTCTTTGATTGCAGTTCATAGAGCAATAGAATCAATACATACTGGAAGTTGTGATATGGCTATAGTTGGAGGAGTACAGCTAATGCTTACACCTGCAGCTTATATATCATTTGGAATGGCAGGTATGTTAAGTGGCGATGGTAAATGCAAAACCTTTGACAAGAGTGCAAATGGATATGTAAGAGGAGAAGGCTCAGGAGCTATATTTCTTAAGCCTCTGGATAAGGCAGAAGCCGATAGAGATCATATTTATGCTGTTATTAAAGCAACTACCGAAAATCACGGAGGAAAGGTTACCATGCTTACAGCACCTAATCCTGTAGCTCAAACTGATTTGCTTGTTGAAGCTTATGAAAAGGCTCATATTGACCCCTCGACGGTGGGATATATCGAATGCCACGGTACAGGTACCAGTTTGGGAGATCCTATTGAAATTCAGGCGTTGAATAAAACATTTTCAGAATTATATAAAAAACATGATAAAGTTCCTGCAAAAACTCCTCACTGTGGTTTGTCTTCTGTAAAAACTAATATTGGTCACCTGGAGACAGCAGCCGGAATAGCAGGAGTACTGAAAGTACTACTATCTCTTAAGCATAAAAAAATACCAGCAACGCTTCATTTTGAAGAACTCAATCCGTATATCAATCTTAAAGATAGCCCACTCTACATTGTAGATAAAACACAAAATTGGGAGGTTATAAAGGATGATCAGGATAACACTCTACCAAGAAGAGCAGGAGTAAGCTCATTTGGTTTTGGAGGAGCAAATTCACATATCGTTTTAGAAGAATATATTGAGAAAGAAGACCATTCACAAGTTCAATCAGATGAACCACATATCATTGTACTTTCAGCAAAAACTGAAGATCGACTTAAAGCATACGCTCAATTACTATATAACCATATAGAAAAACACGATATTAATATTACTGATCTTGCTTTTACACTTCAGGTAGGAAGAGATGAGATGAATGAACGATTGGCACTGGTAGTACTTTCTATTGAAGAACTGAAAGAGAAACTTTCAGACTACCTAAATCAAAAAGAAAACCTTGAAGATATTTTCTATGATAGAATTAAACAAAATAGTGCAGCTGTAATAGACTCCACAGAAAGTAATGACTTCTCAGAGAACCAGATAAATAAGTACATTAATGATAAGAATTATTCTAAGCTAGCCGAAGCTTGGGTAATGGGTATTGATATAGGTTGGGTACAATTTTATGAACAAATAAAGCCAAGACGTATTAGTTTACCAACATACCCTTTTGCTCGTGAGAGATACTGGTTTAATTTGGCAGATAGTGAAAAATTGAAATCTGAAGGGGAATTTGAAAAACTTCATCCGTTGTTACATTATAACTCCTCTACACTAAACCAGCAATGTTATACTTCTATTTTTAGTGGTAAAGAATTTTTTGTAAAAGATTGTAAGATACAACAGCAAAACGTAATGCCTTTTACTGCTTGTTTAGAAATGGCATATGTAGCAGTAAAAAATGCAATGCCAGATCTTAATGAATCTATATCTCTAGAATTACGAAATACTTCTTGGGCACACCTGCTTACTCTTAAAGAAAACAAAGAAGTCAATATATCCCTTTTTGAAAATGATTATAAAGGAGTTGACTATGAAATTTATAGTACAGAAGGAGAAAAAGAAATAATTCATTGCCAGGGAGAAGTTGTCATGGGAGCAAATCAAACTTCAACAAAGATTGATATCGTACAACTTAAAACTCATTTTGCAGCAGAACTATTGGATGCAGAAAAACTTTATCACATTTTAAAGCAAATGGATATGAGTTATGGCTCTTCTTTTAAAGGAATAAAAAACTTTTATAAAGGAGAAGATCAGATCCTTGCTCTATTAAGTTTACCAGAAACTATAGTAGACGATTATGAAAACTACACTCTTCATCCGAGTCTGCTAGAGAGTTCGTTACAATTGGGAATCGGTTTATTAACCGATCTGAATCCTAAATTAAATCAACCCATATTACCTGTTGAAATAGGATCTATGAAGTTGTTTTCTCCTTACCAAAAAGAATTATATGCCTGGGTACGATACTCTAAGGGAAGTAAACCAGAAGATGATATAGTGAATATAGATATTGACCTCACCAATGTATCAGGAGAGATATGTATTAAAATGAAGTCTTTGTCATTCGATAACTCTTTACATAAGCAGTCTATTAAAAATTCACATAAGGATTTTGAAATGTTAATAAACGCCATACAGAATTATGATTCAAACCAAACAGAATATACTGATACAGAAGATCACACTGTAAGTTTTGATAAATTATTAAAGGATGTATACTAAAGTAAAGATAAGGTCATGATAGCAATCGACGATATATTGGAAAAAATTGTTTCAAAGGAAATAGAGAAGAAAGAAGCTTTAAGATTTTTTGAAGAATTACCCGAAAAAGAGAAAAGTTATTTGGTTTCTAAACTAAAAACGCATTTGTCAAATAATGCTAACTCGGTTGAGAATAACTTTTCTGAAAAAAAAGATAATACACTTAAAGCAGTGACCGAGCTTCAGTTAAATGAAGAACATAAGAGATTCATTGATCAAATGGCTCAGAAACTGGAAAAAATTGCATCAAAATCCAAAGAAAATGCATCCGAGTGTCAGACATATTTTGTAGATCAAAGAAGAACCGGAGGATTGAAAAAAGCGTTAAAACGCTTACAATTTCATCTAACATATAGCAAGGGTGATGGAGCATACCTTTATGATATTGATGGCAATAAATATATTGATATCGCTAGTGATAATGGAGTTAACTTATTTGGTCATCAACCAGACTTTATAAAAGAAGCTATCTCAAAACGGTTGGATAACGGATATCCTTTGGTAGGGTATACAGAAGAGCTCTCTCAGGCAACCAAACTTTTTAGTGAACTTACAGGCCACGAAAGGGTACTCTTTACACAATCTGGTACAGAGGCAGTTATGTGGGCAGTAAGGATTGCTCGTGCAGCTACTCAAAAGAAAAAAATAGTAATTTTTGAAGGAGCCTATCATGGATTATCTGATACGGTACTTGCAGCCAAAGATCAGTTTGGCAATAGTATAGCAATGGGACTGGGAATGGTTCAGGAATTTGCCGATGAGCTTATTGTTCTGGATTATGGAAACATGGACGATCTGGATATTATAGAAGATAGAGCACACGAAATTGCTGGGATTCTGGTAGAACCCGTACAATCCAGAAACCCAAGTAATCAGCCTGTCGAATTCCTAAAGGAGGTACGCAAGTTAACTCTTGAAAAAAATATCCTATTAATAATGGACGAAATGATCACAGGATTTAGGGCTTCTAGTAGCGGAGTACAGGGGCTTTGGAAGATTAAAGGAGACCTTGCTACCTATGGAAAAGTTCCGGCAGGAGGAATGCCTTCTGGAATGATCGCAGGATTTACCAAATACATGAATTATGTAGACGGGGGATCATTTGACTATGATGATGATTCGATGCCCAGTGTTAAAAAAGCACTTATGGCTGGCACGCATACAAGAAACCCAATTAAACTAGCTGCAACACTAGCAATACTCATCGAATTTAAAAAAAGGTGTTCAACTTCAGGAAACAAAACTGGTGAGTCGAATTCTGACTTCTTACAGGAATTGAATGAAAAGACCAGACTCATGTGCGAAGAATTGAATTCTTTTTTTAAGATTAAAAATGTGCCATTAATAATCGAGTATTTCAGCTCATTATTCAGATTTAAATTTCTTGATGATCCCAATGGAGTAGTAAAAGAGTTAGTTTTTGTTTTGATGAGAATAAATGGTGTTGAAACCAGCCCTTCAGGCAACTGTTTTTTAACATTAGCGCACTCTGATAAGGATATTAAATCTATTATAAGAATTGTAAAAAAAAGTATTGATACGCTATTGAAACAAAACTTCTTTTATATATCTGATAATATTGAAGAAGATGAAATAGTAGAAGATATTCTACCAGTAGCAGCTGCCATTCAGGACAGAAGAAACGATCTCGAACAAGGGGGCAAAAAAAATGATCAAATGGAAAAATTAAGAAAATTAATTATATCCGATTTGAATAATTTTCAAGAAAAAGGAGTAACAATATGACAGTAGCAATAACTCAAAATGTTTTACAAGAGATCATAACGATCTTTGAAACCACATTACGACTCCCTGCAGGGAAATTAGATCCTAATGCTAATTTCGAGGATTTTGGTATTGACTCCATTATCTCTATGGAATTGATCAATAAAATATCCCGTAAGTTTAACATTACACTATCCCCTTCAAAATTCGTAAATGTAAACACAACTCAAGAACTTGCTGATTTACTGGAAGAGGAAATAATCAGTGTCAAAACGGATGATATAGACAATGTGCCTGAGACAAATAATTCACCAGAAATACAGATAAAATCAGCAGTCAAAAGTCCGGCAACCGAAAAAAACATCAACTCAAATTCTACAAGAGATCGAACATCTCGAGGTAGAAGATCTGTTAAAGAATCTTATCATAAATTACTACATTTTATAGATCAAAAATATAAGATAGATCTGTCACACCTTTCTTTTACATCGATTGATGAAATAGTAGATGTTTTGTTATCTCATCATAGTGATGATTTGATGCAGTATTACAACAATTTTGATCAAAGTAATGAGAATGATTTCAATGGAAAGGAAAAACAGATGCCCATTGCAAATGTGCCAGCTAAACCATCATCCCAAAACTGCGATATAGCTATTGTCGGTCTTAGTTGCAATTTTCCGGATGCACCTAATATTCAGACATTTTGGGAAAACCTGGTTGATGGTAAAAATAGCATCAATGAAATTTCGAAATCAAGATGGAATTGGGAAGATTATTATGAAGAATCAGTCTCCCCGGGCAAGACAATCTCTAAATGGGGGGCAATGATCAATGACATTGATTGTTTTGATCCGAAATTTTTTGACCTTGATCCAGAAGAAGCGATACTGATGGATCCTCAGGAGAGATTGCTGATACAAGAGGTCTATAAAGCATTTCAAGATGCAGGTGTAGCACCTAAAAAATTAGCCGGGTCCGATACGGCTATATATGTTGCTTATGAATATTCAGAATATGAAAATTATCTAAGAAAGAACATAGATAAAATACCAGTAGGTAAATATGGGCCTGTTTTCAGCTCTTCAAGCCCTACATATTATCTGGCAAACAGACTTTCGTTTTTGTTTGATTTTTATGGACCTAGTGAATCTATAAATGTTAACTGTGCAGGATCTGCAGTAGCAATTAATAGAGCCTATTACTCATTACTAAATAATGAATGCAGTACCGCAGTTGTAGGAGGTGTATCTTTAAATTTATTTGAAGATGATTATATCTCATTATCACAATATGGTATGTTATCACCTACAGGAACATGTGGAGTTTTTGATGATGAAGCTAATGGTTTTACTCGAGGAGAAGGAGTAGCAGCCGTTGTTCTAAAAAGATTGGATGACGCCAAAAAAGATAATAACAGAATTTATGGTGTTATCAAAACCAGTCATCAGAATAATAGAGGTAATGCCAGATTTTTGTCAGAAGTAAAACATGAAGCGATTACCAATGTTATTACTAATTGCTATCAAAAGGCTTCAATAACCCCAGAATCAATAAACTACATCGAAGTTGATGGGTACGCGACAAAATGGGGAGATTCTTTTGAATATGAGGGAATTAAAAATGTATTTAGAGAACATAAGTCAAAAGAAAAAGAATGCGCTTTAGGTAGTGTAAAAGGAAATATAGGAAATCTGGAGGCCGTTAGTGGATTGGCTAGTTTTATTAAACTGGCACTTTCACTATATCACAAAAAGTTTCCGATGACCATATCAGGAAAAAAGATAAATACCTTTATAGATATTGATAATACCTCTCATCCTTTATACATAGCTAATAAAGAGTTACCTTTTGATATATTACGCGAGCATAATGATACTCCAATTAGGGCGGGGCTTAATTCTTTTGCAGATAGTGGAGTTAATTTGCATATTGTTTTAGAGGAATATCCCATTAAAGCACCAATATCCAAAATAGAAACTACAACGTCATCTCAGTTATTTGTTCTTTCTGCAAAAGATGGTGAACGTTTGGATCAATACATTGATAACTATATTGATTATTTATCTAATACTAAGACTGATTCATCTTTAGAAGATTTGATCTATACTCTACAGGTAGGTCGTGATGCCATGGATGAAAGATTGTCTATAGTTGTTTCCTCCCACACAGATTTGCTTGAAAAGTTGATCATGATCAAAAATTCGGGTAAGGAAACATCATTGGAAAAGGAAGGAATCTTTTACGGAAATATCAATCGTAATAAAGAAAACGGAATTATCAAAATCTTAACAAAAGATATGATAAGTACTATGGTTGAGCAAAGTCTAAAGGCTGCAAAGTGGGAGCAGCTTGCACAACTTTGGACCAGCGGTCTTCATATAGATTGGATCATGGTTTGGAAAAACAAAAAAGTACACCCAGTATCTTTACCAGATTATCCTTTTGCCAAAGAAAGATATTGGGTTGACATAGATGATATAGAAAAATTAGATTCTAAAGAAAAACCGCCAGTATCAAAGAGTATAAAAAATAATGAGATTCAGGTAATTAACGAAAATCCTGTACAGGCAGAGTGGTTCTTTTTCAGGTCTGATAACGGTGGGGAAATTAACCTTATGAAACCCACTGAAAAAATAAAGCTTTTCCTGAAACATGAAATAGCCTTGCAAATAAAAAAACCAATTGAAAAAATATCTGAAGATAGTAACTTCCTAGACTTAGGAATGAACTCTATTGGGCTGATAACCATGATCGCTCAGGTCAACGATTTATTAGAAATTAATATTTCACCAGCTATTCTATTTAATAATTCAGAAATTAAAACTCTTACTCAGTATGTAGTAGAGAACCATTTGGAAAAAGTTGAAAAGATACAAGTTACAAATGATAAGGAGCATAAAAGTAAAAGTATAAGTGAAAAAGAATCAAAATCAAACGAATCAACACCTGGACTTATGCGTAAAACATTAGTGCCGATGCAAGTAAAAGGTAAGAAACGACCTGTTTTTGCAGTTCCGGGTGCAGATGGAAATATAATAACCTTGCAACACCTTATTTCAGCATTAGGAATAAAGCAACCATTCTATGGTTTAGAACCGGTAGGGATTACAAAAGAAAATACTACTCTTGATAGTGTAGAAGCTATAGCTAAAGCCAATATAGAAGCAATTAAAGAAGTACAGTCTACCGGGCCATACCGTCTACTGGGGTTTTCTAATGGCGGTACAATTGCCTACGAAATGGCTAGGATTTTATTGGATCAAAAAGAAACGATAGAAGCTTTAATACTTGTGGATTGTATGTCTCCTACAATAGTAGGTGGTCATATGATTGATGATTTAGTAGAAGGGATTAAATCTATTTTCATTAACGCATCTGGTCAGAATGTGATCTTGGATGCAGAGCAATTAAAGCAGGTTCCTGAAAACGAAATTGTTGATTATATATATGACAACGTTAAGAATCTAGGATTTAATTTTCCGAAAGAACAATTGGCGACAAGTATCTACACCACAATTGCGAATGATAAATATTGTCGTGCTTATACGCCTATAAAATTACCAGAAGAAATAGAAATATTGCTTTTTAAAGCCACAGATGGTTATATGGATGCATATAAAAATGCTCCCGAAGATTATGGTTGGAATGCATTATTACATAAGCCGATCCTTATTGATCCTATTGAAGCTAATCACTTTTCAATTATTGATAAGAATAATAGCAAAAAGATTGCTAAAAAAATAAATGCTTTTTTCAATAAGACTACATCAAAAAAATCTACCGTAAAGCAAAAAGTACTTCAAAAACACTAATAGATTAAAAACAGATAGTGTACGATTAACCAACTATACCAGTAGAAATTAAGCTCTATTGGATTACTGTTTAAACATGTAATAAACCTTATTATGAGCAAGAACCCAAAATCCAAAACAAATTTTTTCGAAAATGTTACGCAAATGGTTCGGAAAAAAAGACTGATTATCTGGTTAGCTTTTGTAGCTATTACAATATTTACATTTTTGGGCATACCAAAGACCAAATTTGACATGACTATTGAAGGATGGTTTCCAGAAAATGATGAGGTTTTAGTAGCCATGGATAAGTTTAAAGCAGAATTTGGAAGCAATGAAGGCGTATATATAGCTTATAAGCCTTTAGATGGAGATGTGTTTTCTACTAAATCTTTAGAGGTAGTAAAGAAAATTCGTGAGGATATTCTCCATACGAAATATAATAAAGATTCAACAGCACTAAAACATATTGTTAAAGTTAATACACTCGTTAATGCTTCTCTTTTAACGGCAGAAGGTGATGTATTGGTTTCCCGAAAATTGGTGGGGGATAATGTTCCGACCAAACAGGAAGATATCGAAGAGATTCGTAAGCTAGCGCAATCTCAAAAGTCTTTTCCATTACTTTTCTTTTCAAAAGATATGAAGTATGGAGGAATACTAATCGAAACCGATTTTGGGACTGAGTTACTAGAAGAGGAACTACCTATTGTTACAGATGAAGAACTTGTTGAAGATGCTCTGGAAATGGATGAAATGGTCATTGCCGATATGAGTGAAATCAAAAAAAACGAAGAAAGAATCCGTTTCAAACGTGCAGACTTAAGTGAACTGGTTCCTTTAATGGAGGAAATCAATACTATTTTAGATAAACCGGAGTATAAAAGTCACCTAGAATATTATGCAGTAGGAAACGCTCCTCTGGCCTATGAGCAGCAAGCTATAGCCATTAAAGAAGCAGGCCCGATTTATTTAGGACTTTTGTTGATAATATCTATCCTGTTATGGTTTTTTATTCGTTCATTTAGTGCGGTGGCCTGGTCGCTTTTAATAGTTATAATAAGTGCTGCCTGGACTGTTGGTTTGGCAGGTTGGTTAGAAGTAGAAGTAACAGTTTTTCTAATGCTAACAATTATGCTGATCCTAACCGTTGGGGTCTGTGATGCTGCACATATATTTTCGGGTTATGTATATTTCAGAAATCAGGGAAATGATCGAAAAATAGCAATACAAAAAGTTTTTGCATCAACTAACAAAGCAATTGTATTGACGGCATTTACTAATATAATAGGTATGCTGGCCTGTTTTCTGATTCCGATTCCCCGTATTCAGGTTTTCGGTATTATGTCTGCAGCGGGCGTAGCATTTGCCTGTATTCTTACCATCTTCTTTTTGCCTTTATTATTAGATGTATGGGCACCTGGAAGGGAGAATACGCAACGAAAAAAGAAATTTAGGTTATCGACAGGTAAGTATCTCCCTAATTTTTCCATGTTTTTACAAAAAAAATTAAATAGCGTACCGTCGATAGTGCAAAAGAATCCCATTGGTATTATTGTGTTATTTCTACTAGTGTTAGGAATAAATATTTATGGTGTAACTGTACTTAAAATAGATACTAATATCGCTAATCAATTTGTCGAAGGTAGCCCTTATAGGGAATCTGCAGATATTATCGATGAGAAAATGATGGGAAGCCTAAATATGGAAATTTATTTGGACTTATCTAAAGCAAACGCATTTGAAAATCCTTTTGTCCTGAATACAATCGATAAACTGCAACGCAAGTTAGAAACCAAATATAATGATGTAGTTGTTAGGACATCATCTTTGGTAGAAGTTGTAAAAAAGGCTAATAAAACATTGAATGAAGAAAAAGAGGAGATGTATACCATTCCTGACAATCAAAACGCTTTATCCCAAACCCTTTTTCTTTTTAACCTGGCAAACCCAGAAGATCGTAGAAAACAAGTTTCTGATAATTATAGTAAATCTCATATTTCTGTGCAATTATACAATGTTGGTTCTCTTAAATATCTAAAAGTATACGAAGGCATGCAAAAGGATATTGATGAAGCAGTAACCATGCTCAAACAACAATATCCCGATACAAAAGTATCCATAACAGGTGCACTTCCTATGAATATGAGATTTGTACAGGTTATTGCCAGTAATGGATTGCAGGACATTATTATGGTTTTGATTGCGGTAACCATAGTCTTGATTTTCGTTTTTGGATCTATACAGGGAGGTTTGATAGCGATTATCCCAAACCTTATTCCATCCATGTTAACTTTAGGATTGTTGGGGTTAACAGGACGTTCTGTAGATATAGATATCCTGTTATTACTTCCGGTGGTAGTTGGTATTTCTGTAGACGATACCGTACATTTTATCAGTCATTATCGTGATAAGCTAATGATAGATGGAGATATTAAAAAGGCTTTGTATCATACGATAAAAGAAGTTGGTCAAGCAGTTACTTTTACAAGTTTAATTTTAGGATTAGGCTTTGGGATACTATCCTTTTCGGCGATGGAAGGAACTGCAAATGTTGGAAAATTTGGTTCAATCGCGATTTTTTCAGCTTTAATGTGTGATCTTTTCCTATTACCTGCTTTGATCTTGGTTTTCAAACCAAAATTTCAAAAGAAAGGAAAGCCAAAATTTCAAAGAAAAATGGTCGTGCAAAAATAATTCTAAGCAAAGTCATAAAAGGTAAAATATCCTCTTCCAATACTTTCGGCAATTACATCGATTTTCCTTTTTCTTATGGTTTTTTGCTTAAAGAGGCAAGTGATCAACGACGTCTCACTCGTATAGTTGTGGTTTAATTATCAGGATCAAAGGTTGTTTGACCATATAAATTAGTATTAAAATTTTTTCAACCTAAATAAATAAATAATGAAAAAAAAACAGATTGTTTTATTGGTTGTTATGGCCGTTTTGATATCGTCATTTTCAAAAAAGATATTGCCAACTCGGTCAGCAAAAGATATCATGACAAAGGTGCAAAAGGTAGCTAAAGAATCCTTTAATACATCAGTTCAGAGAATAAAATTGGCTACCTGTAAATACACTGTATCTAATAAAAGGATTGTGTGCACTGAAGAAGCAAGAAATAAATTGCTGGAAAGTGTTGCAAAAAATTATGGAGAAAACCATCGGGATAGCCGATCAGTTTCTATTATAATTGAACCTAAAAAAGAACAAGGAGTAGGTATGTTAACTTATGAATATGGTGAGCTTGGTAAGGATAATGATAGCTGGATCTACTTGCCAGAATTGAGTAAAGTTAAACGTCTGGCATCAAGTAGTGATAGTAATGATAGTAGCGGAAGTTTTTTCGGATCAGAATTCTCACTTGAAGATATGGAAGACCTGAAAATTGATGAATATAACTACAAGATTTTAAAGGAAGAAAACTATAAAGGGCGCGAAGTATGGGTTATTGAGTATACTCCCACAACAGAAAGGGCAAAAAAATCAAAGTATAGTAAAACAATATCATGGATAGATAAAGAAAGATATATTAGTTTAAAAAAGAACTTATACGTTCGGGGAGATCATTACAAACAATTGACGATGTCAAAGATTGAAAAAATAGATGGCGTATGGATCGCAAGGCGATTAACGATGAATAATCTTAGCACTCGTACAATAAGTATAATGAATATGATTTCGGTAGCCTTTGATCAAGAAATTTTGGACGATTTTTTAACTACAAGGACTTTGGAGGATTTTACGTTTAGAGAACGTAACTTAATCAAACTTCGTAATAATTTGAAATAGGATATAATTATTCGATACACAAAAAAGCTTCACAAAAGAAACGATCGTAAACTTTAGAATGTAGGATGAGATCGCCAAACCATTTGGTGTAAAAGTTTGATAATCATAAGTGAAATGGGTATCAATAATAGATAATTATCATTGTGCAGAATCATGATTTATCAACATTTTATAGTTATCAATTCACTACAAACTCACAGAAACTTTATAAGGAATAGTACATATGAAATATTCAAACAATGAGGAGCATTTTGATGCTATTGTCGTAGGTTCAGGAACTTGCGGTGCTACAATTGCAAAAGAGTTAAGCAAACAAAATAAAAAAGTCTTAATCTTGGAACGAGGAGGCAATGCACCTCTTAAAGAATCCATTATGGGATATGCCAAAATTTCTAACGAAGTACGTGTTGCAGATAAACTGAAAGATTTAAGAGCTTTTACTACCGGAGGCACAACCGCTATGTATCTTGCTGTGGCAGACCTGCCACCCATAGAAACTTTCAAGAATTTAGGAATTGATCTTACAGAAGATCTTGAACAAGTGCGTAAAGAATTACCAGTCGCCGAAATTTCGGATGGATTTATTGGTAGTCAGGCAAAAAGATTGGGCGAGAGTGCCATAGAATTAGGTTACAACTGGAAAAAGAAATTGATGTTGATAGATCAGTCAAAATTCAATCATAAAAATTATTATGAAGTAAAATGGAAAGCCAGAACCTATGTAGAAGATGCGCTTAGAAATGGAGCAGTTTTGGTTAACCAGGCCACTGTTTCTAAGGCAATTCTTGATCATAAAAAGGCCATTGGTGTTGAGTATCAAATTGGCCGAAAAAAGAAGGTGTTTAAAGCATATGGAGAAAAAATAATTCTCGCTGCAGGTTCACTGGCTTCTCCTATTATTCTTAAAAATAGTGGAGTCAAAAATGTAGTAAATCAAGGTTTTTATATCAACCCAAGTATTGGTCTTATAGGTAAGGTTCCGGACCTTTCATCTGCAGAAAACTTTTGCGGTTGTATGGGAGCAAAGCTAGATAATGATATCGAATTGATGGATGCTAATTTTCATCGCTTCCTATTCAATGTAGGGATGCTCGTCTCTGGTAAACCTTTACGCATAGCCTCATATCCAAAACATATTGGGATAACAGTTAAGGTCAAAGAACCCGTTGGAGGTAGACTTACTGAAAGTGGAAAGTATCATAAGGAGCTGACAAGTAATGATCACCAGAAATTAGAGAAAGGAATGGAAGCGGCTAATGAAATATTAAAAAATGCAGGAGCCAGAAAAATCTTTAAAACCGACCTTATATCAGGAGGAGCTCTGGGAACCATAAAAATAAAAGAGCATATCGATGAGAAACTTCAGACAGAGTATAGCAATTTGTACGTCTGTGATGGCTCTGTGCTACCCGAAAACGAAAGAATAACGCCAACTCTTACACTTGTTTGCCTGGCCAAATATCTAGCCAGAAACTTGATAGCTTCTTAAAAAAATAAATAACCAACCAAACAATCTCAAAACTAGCAAAAGCTAACGAACGGTTTTGAATTATAACACAAAAACAATAAATAATATGGAACATTCTGAGAAAAATAAGACCAATGGTTTTTTATTGATCTTAACACTTTTAAGTATTGCGGTAGGAGCTGCTGCTCCTTTTGTATGGAATAGATTTATAGATGGACAATTAGGAGTTATAACCTTAGTTCTGGTTGAAGTACTATTACTAATATTTACTTTGACCTTAGTACATTCCTTATGGAAAAATTCAGGCTCTGGCCAATGGAAAATGAAATCAGATAAGAAAGGAATGGTGGTATATACCTTAAAAGTTCCGGGAGAAACTTGGTTAAAAATTAAAATAGTAGGAAGACTTAGAGCCAGATTAGCTAGCATTTTAACACTTATGCGAAACCCTGATGCTGCAAAAGATGTTGGTATGTTTGATTCATACTATATAAACGGATCAGACCCAAAGTTGGACGGAGCAGATCCAAGACTAGTGTATTATACCTTTAAACAGAAGCTTTTTCCTCCTTTCAAGCATAGAGAATTTGTGGTTAAATCAGAATTTTCACAAGACCCTGTTAGTAAAGAAATGAAGTTTAATTTTGTAGCTGCTCCAGATAAATTACCTATTAATAAACGGTATCATCGAGTTACAAAAATGCATAATAGATGGCGGTACACTCCTTTAAAGAATGGAGAAGTAGAATATGAATTTGTATACGATGCAGTTGATCCAGGAGGATACTTTCCTTATGCACTGGCAAACTGGTTAATCCCTAGTATGCTGCCTTATGCGTTTGCAAAAATGCCCAAAATATTAGATAAAGAAAAATACCGTAATGCTGAAGTAGATTATGTTCGGGAAGTTGATCAACCTGAAGAAATGATGATATAAAAATCGGGCATAACCTCTTTACTTAGTTTCTTGCTATAGTAGATCATACATTAGAGAAAATTTCTAAAAGAGGTACATTATATCTACACCCATCCATTTAGATTTCAAATTATATTCAATTAACCAAGGCTGTAAAAAATTTGGCATAGGAGTTTATTTCCCAATTTTTAATGATTATAAATGCAATGAATAAAGTGTCTGAAAATCGAACATATAGTTTAAACATACCACAAATGTTATGGGATGGACTGTCTGAAAACTGGTTAATGAAAGAACTAGGTGATATACATTGGAAAATGATATCAGAAGGACTGGAAACAGAATCAGACAAGTTGATTGATAGTAATGGAAATAGGCTATATGCTAGCTTTGTTCGAATAAAATGGGAATCTAATAATTGCCTGAGTGAATTCAGTGAAAACGAAGAAATAGAGATTAAAAGCCATCTATCGAAGTATGGTAAAAAGATGTTTTTTAGTAATGGTCAGGTAAGCGGGCATAATAAAGA
Source organism: Aquimarina sp. EL_43 (assembly GCF_943422735.1). NCBI lineage: Bacteria > Pseudomonadati > Bacteroidota > Flavobacteriia > Flavobacteriales > Flavobacteriaceae > Aquimarina > Aquimarina sp. EL_43. The sequence continues at coordinate 2,246,573 of NZ_CALSBR010000001.1, forward strand.
TATAAAAACAGAATTGATGTCCGTTTTTTCTTCTCGAAATTCGGGAAATAACGAGAAACTCGTAAAAGGAACACCTTTAAACGTAGAGCATAAAAATATTCCGGTTCACAATAAACTTCCTGAAGTCGCAAAAAACTTTTTTAAAGCAAAATCCTGTTTTTTTCAATCCGAAAAAAATGAAGAAGATAACGATATACAAGAAATAATTCTTAATGATAGCTCTTTTAATATCTCTACCGATATAGAACCTTTGTTTCAAAAAAAATATCAAATTGATTCTTATGATGATATCAATGGTGTTGGGCTTTTATATTTTGCTTCGTATCCCAAAATAAGTGATAAATGCGAATTGAGTTTTTTTCAGAAAAAATACATTGGAGAGATTGATAATTATAATTGGGCCAAAAATAGCTCTACCATTGCTAGAGATATACACTATTATGGAAATGCTAATGCCAATGAAGAATTAGTATATAATCTAGAACATTTTTCTTTCCTGGATGAGAACACAATCAAGCTAAGCTCTTCTTTAGTAAGGGAAAAGGATGGGATGTTGATAGCAAAGATATTTACAATTAAAAAATTATCAGAACCATTAAACATTGCAAGTATTTGGATTAGAGGAGAAAAGGAAGATGAGAAAGAGTCTTTTTCAATACCACATACACCAAACCTGGAAACTGCTAAATTTTCAGATAATCCTTCAATATTTAATCAAAATTTTAAAAAGAATAGCGATCTAAGTGAAGAACAATTATGCGAAACTATGGTCAGCTTTTTTTCTGAAATTTTAGAAAACAAAGAGATTACTATCCATACAGACTTAAGAAGGTTTGGTGTTGAATCTATTGTATATACCGAACTTTCAGAACACCTCAATATAGAGTATGGCTTGCAAAGTAATCCAAGTACATTTTATGGATTATTTACAGTGAAAGAAATTGCATCTTTTCTGCTTTCAGACCATAGTGTTATATCTGATTTAAAAGAAGATAACGAAGTTGTAAGCACTAAGAAAAATCATATAAATTCTCATGACATTGCCATTGTAGGGCTTTCACTAAAGGTACCTGGAGCGAATAATAAAGAAGAATTTTGGGAAAATTTGGTGAATGGAAATTCTTGCATCACTACTACACCAAAAGAGAGATGGGATTGGCCAGAAAATATCGATATAGATGGTATTCATAAAGGGATCAACTATGGAGGATATATAAAAGATGTGGATAAATTTGATGCATCTTTTTTCGAAATATCCCCAAGAGAAGCAAAATTAATAGACCCGCAACAAAGAATTCTTCTGGAATTAACCTGGGAACTAATTGAAAACTCTGGATACAAACCTTCACTATTAAAAAATAGTAAAACAGGTGTATTTATAGGTGCTAGTGGGAGTGATTATGAAACTTTATTACATAAAAACCCTGAAATTAAAGAGTTTTCGGCTACGGGAACGGCGATGGCAATGCTTTCAAACAGGATTTCATATTTTTATGACCTTGATGGCCCAAGCTTAACCATTGATACGGCTTGTTCCTCATCTTTGGTTGCCATAAATAATGCAGTTGCAGCCATCCAACAGAACCAATGCGAACAAGCCATAGTTGGAGGCATACATCTTATGTGTGAACCAACAAAGAGTATTGCTTACAAAGAATCCAATATGCTAAGTGTTGATGGCAAATGCTACACTTTTGATGACAGGGCTAATGGATATGTACGTGGTGAAGGAGCAGTGCTACTTCTTTTAAAACCAATGCCAAAAGCAATAGCCGATAGTGATAATGTGCTAGCTATAATTAAAAGTACAGCAGTAAATCATGGAGGCTACTCCGGAGGGGTAACTGTACCTAATCCAAACAAACAAAAACAGCTCATTGAAGAAGCATATACAAAGGCTAATATTGATATACAAAATGTATCATATATAGAAACACATGGCACAGGAACCAGTTTAGGAGACCCTATAGAAATTTTAGGTTTGACCAAAGCTTTTCAATCATTACAAGGTCAAAAAAATAAAAAATACACGCCTTGGTGTGGAATAGGATCAGTAAAAACCAATATTGGTCATTTGGAAGCAGCATCTGGAATTGCCGGACTACTCAAAGTAATTATGGCTATGAAGCATAATTATTTACCTCCTACTCAAAATTTCAAAAACATAAACAGCAAAATTGAAATAGAAAATAAACCTTTTCATATTCTGGAAAATGGAACGGAATGGTTAACAGGCAAGGATCAAAAGAGAATTATTGCGGGAGTAAGTAGTTTTGGAATTGGTGGAGCAAATGCCCATGTAGTTATTGAATCCTATGAAAACGATGAGATAGAGAATTCTAAAGCAATCGAGGGACCACATTTATTTATATTATCAGCAAGACGAGAAGAAATACTGAAGAGTTATGCAAAAAGCATGCTGAATTATGTGAGCCAAAACACATCTATGACTCCTTATCAATTGTCATATACCTTGCAAAGTACCAAAGAGGAGATGGAACATAGGTTAGCTTTTGCATATGATACTATCGAGAATCTCAAAACATATTTGACAAACTTTCTGGAAGGAACTTTTCAATCTAACATTTATGTAGGTAGTATAAAAAAATCAAAACTAAACCAGCTAGATAAGAATGAAGTTATCGTAGATAGCTTGGATTTGGAGCACGTAGCCGAACAATGGTGCCTGGGTAAGAATATAAATTGGAGAAAATTATATCCGATTGATACTAAGACTCTGGAAGTTCCGACATATCCTTTTGATCACAAAAGAGGGTTTTGGGCTGCTTATAAAAAGCAACAGGATATTGTTGAAAAACATCCTGAATTAACTCCGCTAAAACTACAAGAAAAGGATAATGCTTTTGGGACTTTAGTAGAACTCCCGATTCCCATACGAGTTTTGCATACTACAGATGATACTATTATTTCTTCGGGTGAAGGTTTTGATAAAGTATCAGTTTCTAAACCTGCTAATATCTCACTCAAGTCACTTAATGATATAGATTCTGAAAATATACACCCGAGAGTAACACCCAAAGCAAAGTTTACCCTTGACCATACTGCTGGACATGCATTAGAAGCATCTAATGCTTCAAAGGTGATCTCTTCTATAAAATTATATGATAGGAGTCAGGGAGTTTACAGTCTTGATATTGATACAAAAACAGGCAATACACTTTCTAAAGAATTAATAGAAGAATTGATGCATAGTCTAAACTATGTAAAAACCCTTCCGTTGTTAAAAGTATTGATATTAACAGGCACGGGTGAAACGTTCCTTCAAGGTGATCGGGAGGCTTATAATGAATCTATAACTCAAGGGCTTTACCAATCTATAGTGTCTTTTCCTTATCCAATAATAGCAGAGATGCAGGGAGATGCTATGGGATCAGGTTTCTTACTGGGAGCTTTATGTGATTTTATGGTTTGTAGTGAGGACTCGCGATATGGTTATACAGATATAACAGTTGGATTGTTTCCTTTTAGGGAAGAGGAATCTTTGTTTGGTGAGCGTTTTGGAGATGTGTTTTCCAGGGATTTTTTATATCGTTTTGGATTATGTACAGGTACTTCTTTAAAGAAAAGAGGTTGGAGTGTTCCGATTGTAGCTTCTAATGAAGTGCACCAATATGTAGAAGATCTAGCCTTATCATTGAGTGAAAAGCCTGTAACTTCTCTTGGCTTATTAAAGCGACATCTTGGTCGTGATCTAGAGAAGCAAGTAGCAGGATTAAAGCAGGTAAATACTTTTAAGGCAGAAGATGAATTCACAGGATCTGATAATGTGGTAACCACCCGATCCAAATACATAGAACTGGAGTCCCCTATAGAGGGAGTGCTCACAATCAGGATAGCTACAGGAGATAAAAACTATAAACTAAAAACCCTTATTTCCGGTTTAGAAGATATTTTAAATCAGTTAGAAAATACATCGGCTTATAAGGTTCTTGTACTTAGCAGCACAGCCAAAGACTTTTTAAGGGTATCTAAATTATCAAATTCAGTATCGTTGATTAAACAACTTCAAAATCTACTGATTAATGCTCCTGTTCCCGTGATTGCAGCTTTTGAAGGAAATGCTACAGATATAGGTTGGTTACTAGGTCAGTGTTGTGATGTGTGTATCTATCATACCGAAGGTATATATTCGGCTTCGGGGCTAGTTGGAGTAGCAGAATTAGGTAGTTTATCACTTCCGTTTTTTGTTCGTGGGTTAGGAGATTACCTGGCTCAGGAGGTATTGCTTACCGGTAGGGAGTATAGTGGTTTGGATTTACAGCAGCATACAGGTTCTGTAGTGATTTCAGCAAATCCGATTACAGAGGCCTTAGATCAGGCTGGATATTGGTCATTGCTACCTATTGAAGTTATACGAGATTGGAAAAAGGCTCAACAGACGATATTAAGATCAGTATTAGATAAGTTACCAATCTGGATAGAAAGCGAAGAAGTAAGCTCAATCTCATTACCAGAGGTAGCAACAGAAATAGAATTAAGATCACAAGTTATAAAGGCTACTTTACATCCAGAAGGAATAGTAGAGATAAAGATGGAAGATCGAGAGGCCAAGAATATGTTTTCAGATGCCTTTATGGAAGGAATGATAGAGATCTTCGATCATATAGCTGCGTCTTCATTATACAAGGTGGTGATCTTAACGGGATATGACAGTTATTTCATCTCAGGAGGAACTAAAGAAATGTTACTCGATATACAGGAAGGCAAAATTAAATTTACTGATACTACAATATATCACTTAGCCATGGATTGTAATATTCCTGTAATAGCATCCATGCAAGGACATGGTATTGGAGCAGGATGGTCTATGGGTATGTTTAGTGATTTCCCAATATTGAGTACAGAAAGTCATTATGTAAGCCCTTATATGAATTACGGATTTACTCCCGGGGCAGGCTCGACGTTGATTTTTCCTGAGCGTATAGGTTATGATCTTGCTCGTGGTACGTTGCTAACGGGAATAGAATATTCTGGAAAGGAATTAAATAAAAAAGGAGTATCCTTACCGGTTGTTTCCCGTAAGGAGATTGGAGAGTTTACATTTACATTGGCCAGAGAATTAACGCGTAATACCCGTGATAGTTTAATTGCCTTCAAACATCAGATAACTCGTGATATCAAGGATCGTTTAGAAGATACATATACCCGGGAGTTGTCTATGCACGAAAAGACTTTTGTAGGACGTTCGGATACCCTGGAGCGTATAGAAGGTAATTTCAATACTACTTCAGAAGATACTCGGGAACAAGTAGCTTTTACAGAGAAAGCTATTTTATCCAAGTCTGAAAAAACACCACAGTATGCAGATGTATTACCAATGATTAAAAATAATCTCAAAAACTTACTGGCTCAGGAACTACACATGGAAGAAGACGAAATTGATGAGGATAGTCAGTTTGTAGATCTAGGTTTGGATTCAATCATAGGAGTAACCTGGATAAGAAAGATCAATGAAAAATATAAGATTTCCATTAACGCAACCAAAATTTACAGTTATCCAAACCTTATAGAATTTAGTCGTTATGTTAAAGAGGAAATGCAGAAACTGGGAGTGCCGCCTATTCAGAAAGAAGCAATACCTGTAGAGGTTAATGCATCAATAATATCTCAGAATACAGATGCTTTGTCATCTAATCAAAGAGAATCTATCTCAAAACCTAAAGTATCAATAACAACATCGGATCTAAGATTAAAAGATAAACCTCAATCCATAGCCATCATTGGTATGGCAGGTCAGTTTCCTATGGCAAATAATGTGGAAACTTTCTGGAACAATATTGTAGAAGGGAAGAACTGTATAAGTGAAATTTCTCAAAAACGATGGGATATTGATAAATACTATCAAGATGGAGAAGCTACTCCGGGAAAAACGTATAGCAAATGGATGGGGGCACTTGAAGAATATGATCTTTTTGATCCTTTATTTTTTAATATATCACCATCTGAAGCAGAATGTATGGACCCGCAGCAAAGGCTGTTTCTGCAAACCTGTTGGCATGCCATAGAAAATGCAGGCTATAATGCTAAACTATTGGAGAAAAGTAAATGCGGTGTATTTGTAGGTTGTGGCCAGGGAGACTATCATTTGTTATCTGATAATATGCGAACAAGTGCTTACGGTTTTACAGGAGGAGATAACTCAATACTGGCTGCACGGATATCTTATTTTCTGAACTTGCAAGGTCCTTGTTTGACTATCGATACAGCTTGTTCTTCCTCATTGGTAGCGATTGCTAATGCTTGTGATTCATTGATCCTGGGTCAGAGTGATCTTATGCTGGCTGGAGGAGTATATATTGGAGCAGGGGCAGATATGCATATCAAGACTTCACAAATGGGAATGTTATCATCAGATGGCAAATGCCATACCTTCGACCAAAATGCTAATGGTTTTGTGCCAGGTGAAGGAGTTGGAGTAGTGATGCTAAAAAGGCTTGAAGATGCAGAAAATGATGGAGATAATATCTTGGGAGTCATCAAGGGTTGGGGCATTAATCAGGATGGCAAGACCAATGGGATTACAGCCCCGAATACCGAAGCTCAATCTAAGCTACAACAAGAAGTTTATGATAATTACAGAATAGATCCATCTTCTATTCAGTTGGTTGAAGCACACGGAACAGGAACTAAGCTTGGAGATCCGATTGAGGTTGAGGCTTTGGTAGAATCCTTTACAAGATATACTTCAGAAAAAGCATATTGCGCACTGGGTTCTGTTAAAAGTAATATTGGTCATTGTTTAATGGCTGCAGGAGTCGCAGGAGTGATTAAACTCTTGATGTCGTTGAAATATAAAAAACTGCCCCCAACCATTAATTTCGAAAACCTGAATGAACATATCAGTATAGAAAACAGTCCATTTTATGTTAATACTCAACTCAAAGATTGGCAAGTAGAACAAGATCAACAGCGACAGGCAGCAATCAGTTCTTTTGGGTTTAGTGGGACTAATGCTCATATGGTTATATCTGAATATAATTCTGCAGAAACTAACACACTAAATTCAAAAAGTAATCAAGATACAGGTTATGTTTTTCCCTTATCAGCAAAAACAGAAGAACAGTTAAAGCAAAAAGCTGTTGATATACTAGCGTATTTAAATAAACAAGAGCAATCTTGTGATTTGGATCAGGTAGCATATACCATGCAGATTGGAAGAATGGAGATGGAATATCGTTTGGGGGTGGTAGCAAGTACTCAAGATCAATTAGTAGAAAAACTAAATGGATATATTGAAGGAAAGAAACGGACTCAAGATACGTTTGTAGGAAAAGCAAAAAATAATGAAACTACAATTTCATTATTTTCAAATGATACAGATTTACAAGAAACGATAGATAAATGGATACAGCAGAAAAAGCTTTCCAATCTAATCAAATTATGGGTTGAGGGGTATGATCTGGATTGGAATAAACTGTATGGAAAAGTTAAACCCCAACGTATTCAATTACCACTTTATCCTTTTGCCAAAGAACGATATTGGATTGAAGAGAATAAAAGTAGAAAGAATGTTGAATCAGTTTTTGAACAGGAAATAACTGAACCACTTTTTTTTAGAGAATATTGGAAAAAAGAACAGCGTACCATTGTTCCGGTAAAGAAAGAAAATCGCTCAACTATTGTTTTTGCAAACAAGGAGTTTAGCGAAATGTTGAAACAAGAGATGCCAGATAGCCTGTCTCAGACTATAGTTGTAGAGCAATCAGACAATTATCAAAGAGTTACATCTCAGTTGTATAAGTGTAGTCCGGATAATACACATGATATAGAAAAAATACTTGCTATTGTAAATGATCAGGAACGTAAACCAATTCATATTCTTTACCTGTGGGCAAAAGGTAAGGGAGAAGAAGGGATTTATAGGTTGTTTGATGTGTTTAAAACAATCAGATCATCAGCTTTACCAGTAGAACACATAACACTTGTAGGACATTATAATACAGCTGAGGTGAATACTTGTTGGGACTATTCCTGGATAGGCTTTGAACGATCTTTAAAACTACTGCTACCCAACACAGAATTATCTTTGTTTTATATTGATTCTCCGATATATTCATTGCAATTAATAGCAGAAGCGTTGCAATGTAATGGAGTATTGTGGTATAAAAATGATCAACGATATAGGTTGTCTTTACAGTCATCGATACCCAATAAAGTAACTAACGAATCTGTTCTTAAACAAAAAGGAAATTATTTAATTACCGGAGGGTGCGGAAAATTAGGCTTACAGTTTGCTCGTTTTTTGGCAGAAAATTATCAGGCAAATTTATTGTTGATAGGTCGAACACCAATATCTTCGGTGATTGAAGAACAATTAGCAATAGTAAAAAATGCTGGAGCAGGACAAGTACATTATCGATCTGTCGATGTCAGTGATAAAGAAGCGATGTTGGCATTACGATCACAACTACCTTTTGAGATTTCAGGGATTATTCATGCGGCAGGAATAGCATCTTCACAGCCATTTTACCAACGTTCAACAGATGATATCAAAACTATACTTTATCCCAAAACCTATGGGACTATTGTACTCGATGAGGTGTTAAATCAACCGTCTTTAGATTTTATCTGCTATTTTTCATCGGTATCAGCTTTTTTAGGAGATTTTGGATCCTGTGATTATGCTTTAGCAAGCCGTTTTCAGATGGCGTACAGTTTTTATAGAGAACAAAAACCTGAGTTAAAAAGCAAAACGATGGTCATCAACTGGCCATTATGGGAAGAAGGAGGTATGGGAACCAGTGATGCCGAGCAAGCTTCTTTTTATTTAAAAAGTAGTGGACAGGAACCATTAAAAACATCTCAAGGAATAGGATTATGGCATGACCTTATAAAAACAGATAAATTGCAAACCTTGGTTATGTTAGGGAAACCATCAAGGATAGAACAAGTTTTAAATCGTTTATATGTTACAGAGCAGTCAAAAAGTATAGAAAATGTATTAGTCAATACAAACAATATTAAAAAAATAGAAAGAGAACTTCGGGATCAAGGGATTTCGGTAAAAGATTGTGTAACTAATGATCTAAAACAACAGATAGCAAGCCTGACAAAAATCAATCAGAATCGATTAAAGGTAGATCAAAATCTTACCGAGTATGGTTTTGATTCTATTAGTTTAGGTAAACTTGCCTCTAAGCTAGCAGCTTATTTTGAAGTAGAAATAACCCCAGCAGTATTCTTTAGCGCAACTACAATTCAAAAATTGGTAGATTATATTCTGGAGGAGTATCCAGATCAGATAGACGAATTTTATATCACTGAAGCAACCAATGAAAAAGGAAATAATGAAAAAATAACAATAGCTAAGCTAAAAAGTATTAAGCCAATACATAATAACTCATTTTCCTCACACCTTTATCCAAAACAGATAGATGTATCAAATACTGAACCTATTGCAGTAGTGGGGATGTCGGGACGTTTCCCACAGGCGCAGACAGTAGATCAACTATGGTCGTTACTTTCAGAAGGCAAAGATGCTATTACCGAAATACCAACAAATAGATGGGATTGGAGTGATTATTACATAGCTCCAGACAATACTAATAATAAGATAACAACAAATAAAGGAGGTTTTATTCACGGAGTGGATAAGTTTGATCCTTTGTTTTTTGGAATTTCACCGCGTGAAGCTGAGTATATGGATCCGGCAGAACGCTTATTACTGATAGAAACTTATAAAGCTATTGAAGACGCCAGAATATCTCCAAAGGAGATCAAAGGTAAAAAGGTAGGTGTTTTTGTAGGAATGGAAGAAGGGCAATACGATCAGATTACCGGAAAACCAGGAATTACCACTACCGGAAATGCAATGATAAGCTCCAGACTTTCTTACTTTTTGGATCTTCAAGGGCCGGCTATTTCAACAAACACTGCCTGCTCTTCAGGATTGGTAGCACTTCATCAGGCAGTTTCGAGTTTACGTCAGGGAGAATGTAAATCAGCTATTGTAGCAGGAGTTTCATTGTTGCTTTCACCAGAAAGTTATATAATGATGAGTGAGGCAGGCATGCTTTCCGAAGATGGGCGTTGTCATACATTTTCAAAAAATGCCAAAGGTATTGGAGTAGGAGAGTCTGTCGTAGTTCTAATGTTAAAACCACTATCGACAGCTATAGCAGATGATGATACTATCTATGGTACAATTAAAGCTAGCGGAATTAACTTTGATGGAAAGACTAATGGAGTTACTGCTCCTAATGGAGATAGACAGGCTGCATTAATTGAAAAAATCTATACTGATCACCAAATCAATACAAATGATCTATCCTATATCGTTACACATGGAACAGGTACCAAATTAGGAGACCCTGTTGAAATAAATGCATTAGCCAAGGCCTTTAAAAAATTGAAAGGAGATCAAAATTCTTTAGCAAAACAGGAATATTGTGCCCTAACCAGCTGCAAGAGTAATATAGGACATACCCTGGCAGCATCAGGCCTGGTGAGTGTTGTTAATTTACTGAAAGCGATGCAACATCGCCAAATACCGGCAAGTCTCAACTGTGTTGAAGAAAACGATTATATAACTTGGAGAGATAGTCCCTTCTATATCAACAAAAAGAAGAGAGAATGGACCAAGGATCAAAGTAAACCTTATCTGGGAGCTGTGAGTTCTTTTGGAAGAAGCGGTACCAATGCACATGTTGTAATAGAAGAATTTGAAGTTCCTGTAGAACATAAACAGCCTATACCAGTAAAGACTCGGGAAGAAAAAGTGATGATTTTACTCTCAGCAAGAACTGAAGAGCAGTTGTATCAAAAAGCGCGTGATGTGTTGGATTTGATCTCAGAACCTAAAGAAACTTTTAATGTACAGGATTTGGCATATAGCCTTCAGGTATGTAAAGAAGAGTTTGAGGTACGCCTTGGTTTCCTGATAAATACCATGAATCAATTGATTGAAAAACTGGAAGCGTATCTGGAAGGTTCAGAAACAGTAGAGGGAATCTTTTTGGGTAAAGTAAAACACGGTCAGGAAGATATGAATATCATCAATGGAGATGATGATATGAAAGAAGCAATTGAAAAGTGGATTACCAGAAGAAAACTGCCCAAACTAATGGAATTATGGGTTAAAGGATTGGCTATAGATTGGAAAAAATTCTATGGAGAAAATCACCCCAAACGTATTGCATTACCTGCTTATCCTTTTGCACAAGATCGTTATTGGATAGACTCTACTCAAAAATATTCGAAAACTATAGGAAGTGCCTTACATCCATTAGTACATTATAATACCTCAAATCTCATTGAGCAAAGCTATAGCTCAACATTTAGTGTAGAACAGCCTCTTATAGCTGGATATAGATATCAGGATAATATAATAATAACTACAGGAATATACCTAGAAATGGCAAGAGCTGCAGTCCAAATGGCTGCACCTTCCATAGAAAACTCAACAGTTATTCAATTAAATCATTTGAAGTGGGGAATGCCCTGTATCGTCGATAAAGATAAAAATATCAAGGTTTCATTATCGGTAACGAACGATAACAAAGTTCTATATGAAATAAAGAATCAAGAGAAAGAAAATCAAGAGACTTATTTTTTCGGAAATGCAATACTCAGAACAAAACCCGAAATCACAAAATTGGACATTTCAGAACTTAAAAAACAAATTAAAGCCGAAAAGATAGAAATATCTGGCTTATATGATGCTTTAAAAAATGAAGGAGTAAGTTATGAGAAACCTTTTCAGGTTCTTGATGAAATACTCGTTGGAAACGAGCAGGTATTGGCAAAACTTGTAATGCCGGTAACAGAGCATAAAAAATATGTATTACATCCAGCGATAATAGAAGGCGTTATACAAGCGAGTACGATGTTATCCCCAGAGACAAAGGCATTGATACCAGTAGCGATGGGAACTTTAACGGTAATTTCTGCTTATACTGAAGAAATGTTTGCCTGGATAAGAATAACACCAGAAGAGCAATCCCAAAGCAGTTCTATAAAACTTGATATTGATCTATGTGATAAGAACGGTAATAGTATAATCATCATTCGAGACTTAGAACTGGTAAAAGCTTGTGAATTTTTACCCCTTTATAAGAAGACATCTATTATAGAAAGTGATCTGAATTGGGATAAGGTTAGTTACCAGACTCAATGGGAAGAACAACCCATTAAACCATCAAAAATTGAGGTAACTCATAAAAATGTATTGATTGTATGCAGCGGAAATACTTCCGGGTTTGAAGAAGAGATACAAAAATATCACAATCAGAAAGAGGGAGGTAAAACTTTTGTTATAAAGGTTTCTGATAAAACAATACAGGTATCAGATAAAGAATGGCAATGCGGAATAAACGACCCTAAAGGTTTTCAGGTTTGCTTACAGAGTATTGATACTATAGATATTGTGTATTTTCTTTCTCTCGAAAATAAATTTTCTCAACCAGTTGATCAAACAGAATTAAGACAGAATTACGAAACGCAAGAGATTCAGTTTTTACGTCTTGTTAAATCCCTTAAACAAGAAAATAGCATTAAAGAAAAAATTGAAACCTATGTATTGACATTAGATACGCATACGATTCATGCAGAATCTAATCAATTTATCGGGGCAGGAATTACAGGTTTAGCCTATTCTCTTGCACAAGGGAGTTATCAATTCCGTATTAGAAATCTGGATGTATCTTCAGAAGATATAGAGACGTCAAAAGAGCATGCTCAACTACTGGAAATGATCTTACAAGAACCTCCTTCAGATAGAGGAGAAGTATTTAAGATCAGATCAGGAAAACGATATCGCCAGAAGCTCTACAAACTAAACTGGAGTAAGCAGAACATGACTGCAATTCGTCAGAATGGTGTATACATAATTGTTGGTGGAAGCGGTACTGTAGGAAAGATTATTACTCATCAATTGATGGAAAAATATGAAGCAACAGTAGTGTGGATTGGAAGAAGTGAAGTAACCTCAGAAAAGGTGAAAACAGCTATGAAATCGTTTGATGGATGTAAGGGCAATTTAGAATATATGCAAGCAGATGTAACCGATCTGGAAGCCATGCAGGAAACTATAACGTTCATAAAACAGAATTACATTACTATAAATGGAGCTGTTTTTTCTGGAATGATCTTCAACTTTGAAAATTCACTAGATCAAACTACAGAAGAAGAGTTTAGATCTATTTTTGATTTGAAAGCCCAAGGGAGTTGGGTTTTCTATACAGCTCTGAAAAATGAATCCCTTGACTTTATGTGTTATTTTTCATCGGGACAAGCCTATTCTTTTTCAGGAGCATCTAAGCTTTCTGCTTATGCCAGCGGTATTACATATGCTGATAGTTTGGTACACTCGATAAGGAGAGAATCAAAATTTCCAATAGGGATTATCAACTGGGGGTTCTGGAAATCCTCATTAGATACCATTGAAGATGGTAATGAAGAAATTTTGACAGATAATTTTGAAGCTCTTGAAAATAATGAAGGTTACCAATGCTTCGAACAATTTATTGGAGAACTTTGTAATGAAAGAATTCATCAAGCCCTATGTATGAAAGCATCATCACCTATTAAGGCATTGATGAATTGTGATCAGGATGAATTTATCTCCTATATGGAAAAATCAGTATTGTCTTCAATACAACTGTCTGCTAAAAACATTGAAATTCCACAAGAAAAAATTGATAGATTAAAAGACGAAGAAGAAAAAAGCGAACTTGAAGATTGGCTTCTTCAATTGTTATATTGCCAAATAGAACAATTAATAAAGGTAAATTATCAGGAAAAAACACTGAAAATTTCTGACTTACGAAAACGATGTGGAGTCCTGGATAAATATACTTCTTGGTGGGATAATTGCCTTCAAAGGTTTAATCAAAATGGGTATATTCAGTTTAAAAATGGAACTATTAGTTCTCTGAAAAAGACAAATACCAAAGAAGTATGGAACAAATGGGAAGTTGAAAAAGAAAAGCATTTACAAAATCCTGATCGAAAAGCCTGGGTAACCCTTGTGGATAATTGCCTGGAAAAATTACCAGAAATTTTAACTGGCAAAGTTTTGGCAACAGATATTATATTCCCTAATGCTTCGATGGAAAAAGTCGAAGGAGTATATAAAAATAACTTACGATCAGATACCTTCAATGAAATAATAGCCAATGCTGTTGCTACTTACATACAACAAAAACTGCAATCTAACCCAGAAGCAAAACTAAGAATCCTGGAGATTGGCGCAGGGACAGGAGGAACATCGGCTATTATTTTTTCAAAATTACAACCCTTTAAAGCTTCTATAGATCAATATTGCTATACAGATCTTTCAAAAGTGTTCTTTTTTCATGCAGAAGAAAAATATTTACAGGACAATCCATACATACATTGTCAACGATTGGATATAGAACAACCAATAGAAGATCAGGATATTGAAGCAGGTTCATATGATTTGGTAATTGCAACCAATGTGCTACATGCAACACGTGATATACGGCAAACCTTACGTAATGCTAAAGCTATACTGAATTCAAATGGATATTTGTTTATTAATGAATTAAGTACTCCGGCACTTTTTAACCATCTTACTTTTGGATTACTAGATGGATGGTGGCTTTTTAAAGATGCTGATCTTAGGATGCCCGGAAGCCCTGGAGTAACATCTGCGGGATGGCAGAAGGTTTTAAAAGAAGAAGGTTTCCCTATGGTATTGTTCCCCGCCGAGGAAACACATAATCTAGGGCAACAGATAGTTTTGGCTCAAACTGATGGTGTAATAAGACGTAAAATATCAGTAAAAAAGAAACAGAAAGGATCTTCTACTCCTCCTATTCTTGAAAAAAGCAAACCAGAACAACCTAAAAAGAAGATATCAGATTCATTACAAAAATCAGGTTTTGCCTCAAAACCATTACAAGATGTTTCAGAATATACTCGAACAGTAATTTTGGATAGTTTATCAAAAACTTTGAAAATTTCTCTTGCGAGTATTGATTCGAATATAGCTTTTTCAGATTATGGAATAGATTCAATTCTAGGGGTAAGTTTTATAAATCAAATTAATGAAGCTCTTTCTATTTCATTAAATACAGCAATTATATTTGAGCACTCTTCGGTAAATCGTTTAGAGAAACATATTGTAAATACGTATCAGGAACAAATAAAACCTCGTATACCCAAGCAACAAGATATTACACCTCTAGAAAATAAAGAGGAAGTGTCAGAGATTCATGAGAATAAAGTTATTGCACCTGTTAACTTAACAGGAAATAGGTTCAATATCAATGAAAAAGCTTTTTTGGGACCGTCTTCAGAACAAAGAGAATCAATCCTATCTGAGATTGCAGTGGTAGGAATATCCGGAATGTTCCCTAAAGCAGATAATATTGAAGAATTTTGGCACAATTTGGAGAATGGAATTGATGGTGTGAGCGAGCTTCCTGATTCTTACCTGGATCAAAGAAATTACTATAGTACCACAAAACAACCCGGTAAAACCCGATGTAAATGGGGAGGAATATTAGAAGAAAGAGATTGTTTTGATCCTTTGTTCTTTAATATTTCTCCAAAAGAAGCAGAATCTATGAATCCACATCAGAGATTGATTCTTCAGGAAAGCTGGAAAGCAATTGAAAATGCTGGATACAACCCCAAAGATTTTTCCGAAACTCAAACAGGGATTTACATTGGTGCCGAACCTACAGGATATACAGGAGAAACTTTCACAGGATACTCTGATGCTATTATCGCTTCTCGATTATCCTATATTTTAAATTTGAATGGTCCTTCCTTTGTGGTTAATACTGGTTGTTCTTCTTCTGCAGTAGCTTTGCACTTAGCTTGCGAAAGTTTAAGAAATAAGGAAACAGATTTAGCACTTGCGGGAGGAGTAAACGCTTGTTTGGATCAAAATGTGTTAATCCGACTCGATAAAATTGAGATGTTATCACCAAAAGGTCGTTGTTTTACTTTTGATCAGACTGCCGATGGCACTATAATGTCAGAAGGAATAGGTATGGTAGTATTGAAACGTCTGGAAGATGCAGTAAAATCAGGAGATAAGATTTATGGTGTTATTTCAGGGTCTGGAATTAATCAAGACGGTGCGAGCAATGGTATAACAGCACCCAATGGGGCTGCGCAGGAAAAACTTATAGTAGATATTTATAATAAGTTTAATATCGATCCGGAAAAGATCAATTATGTCGAAGCACATGGTACCGGAACAAAACTCGGTGATCCTGTAGAAACAAATGCTTTGGTAAGAGCTTTCCAAAACTTTACAGAGAAAAAAGAATTTTGCGTAGTTGGTAGCGCTAAGTCTTATGTTGGGCATGCCGCAGCTGCTGCAGGTGTTATTGGACTAATAAAGGTATTATTGTCTTTGCAAGAGAATAAAATACCTAAGTTGTTAAACTTTAAAACTATCAATCCTCTTATTGAATTTACCGATTCTCCTTTTTATATCAATACAGAAATTATAGATTGGAGTCCATTAGAAGGAATACCCCGAATGGCGGCAATAAACTCTTTTGGACATAGTGGAACCAATGCGCATATAGTTGTAAAAGAATATTTGTACCCTGAAAAACAAAATACAACCAGAAAAAATAATCCGGTTATTATTCCACTTTCTGCGAGGACACCTGAACAGTTATCACAAAAAGCTATTGACTTATTGAGGTTTATTAGTTATCAAAAAGAAAAAGGGCAAATAACCAACAGGGTAAACTTAACAGAGTTAGCATATACCCTTCAGGTGGGTAGAGAAGCTATGGAAGAACGTTTAGGGTTTGTGGTAAGTTCTATAGAAGAACTAGTCAAAAAACTTAAGGCTTACATTAATAGAGAACGTTCTGTTAAAAATACCTGGATAGGACAGGTTAAGCAAAATAATGAAATTCAAGACTTGTTTAGCGTTGATACAGATCTACAGCAAATTATTGATAAATGGATTACCGAAAATAAGTTGTCCAGCTTAACAGATCTATGGGTAAAAGGGCTTAAGTTAAATTGGTATAAATTGTACGAAGGAGAAATAGTCAATCGAATTCCTTTACCTTCATACCCTTTTGCTAAAGAAAGGTATTGGCTAAATACGTCAAAAAATGAAGAAAGTATAAAGAAATCAGAAACTTCGGTTTCAATTATACATCCTTTATTACATCAAAATACTTCTGATCTAAGCCAACAATGCTATACAACTGCTTTCAACGGTAAGGAATTCTTCTTAAGAGATCATAAAGTAAATGGACATAAAGTACTACCTGCAGTAGCCTATCTCGAAATGGCTCTGGCAGCAGTTAATCATGCATCAACCATTTATCAAGAAGGATATATAGTAGAACTACAAAATGTAGTTTGGCTAAAACCGCTATATGTTGATGCAAACAAACAGGCTTCTATAAGTTTATTTGACAGTGAGAATAAAAGTAGTACTGAAGAAAAAATTGATTTTGAAATTTATAGCAACGATACAAAAGCACAGCATCAGCAAGAGGAGATACATTGTCAGGGGCAAGCAATTTTCATAAAGGGTGAAATCTCTATCAAAAAGGATATTGATCAGCTTAAAGCACAAATGTGTGAAGGTATTATCGAATCTCATACGGTTTATAGTTCCTTTAAACAGATAGGAATGGATTATGGCCTTTCTCATCAAGGAGTATCGGTTATTTATATGGGAGCAGAACAACTTTTGGCACAACTTAGCTTACCTGTAGAGGCAGAAACCGATCATAATCAATTCACCTTGCATCCCAGTGTAATGGATAGCGCTCTTCAGGCATGTATAGGTTTAATGGTGGATGTAGATAACCTGCCATCCAGACCATTACTACCTTTTGCACTGGAATCTGTACATATAATTTCTAAATGCACTTCCCTAATGTACGTATGGGTACGTTATTCTCAGGGTTGTAAACCCGGAGATAGAGTGATTAAACTAGATCTGGATCTGTGTGATCAAGAAGGAAATGTTTGTGTACAGATACTTGGATTTTCATCTCGGATTTTGGAAGAAAAAATAGATAACACTTCTCAGGTTACATTACATAATCAAAATTTCGATGATAGTTTTTATAGCGATGTAATTGAGAAAGTTTTGAATAATGAAATCTCAGTAGAGGAGGCAGCAAAGCTAAATTGATCTTAGAGATAATAAACAAACATTGAGGGATTTTTTAAGATTACTTCACCTCCCTAAAAGAATAGTTAACAACATGTATTGCGAGAACGAAGCGGTAGTAATGGTTTCTGTTTTGTAATGTTCTTATTTCTAATTAATTAATAAAATTTAAACGAGTGAAATTTGAATTATTAAAAATATATCAGGATGTTTCCAGTGGGAAGCTTACACAAAAAGAAGCGTTAGAAAAAATCAAAGTTGTAAAACAGCAAAATGCAGAAGAAACCAGAAGTGTGCTGTTGGCAAAATCTGATTGGACACCAGTTGTATTGGATGTCTCTTCTAACGATGAAATAGAATATGAACAATATCATTTGATTTTATGTGAAATATCACATTTAAAAGAGAAGCATATTAGTAGTTCACTTTCGCCAAGTAAGATTTGGAGTTTCCAGGTAGACCAAAAACAACACATTTCCGAGAGGTATAGTGAGTATGCTCTTTCCTGTTTTGAATTGATTCAAAATATACTAATCAACAAACCAGAAGGAAAAGTACTGATTCAGTTGGTTGTACCTAGTGAAGGAGAGAAAATAATTTTAGCAGGGCTTTCCGGATTGTTGAAAACTGCTGCTTTGGAAAATCCATTAATAGTTCCTCAACTTCTTCTTATTGATCCGAAAGTTCAAGCGAATGATCTTGTATTACAACTGAAGGATAACCAATCCAATCCAGATGATCAATTGATAAAATATAAACAAGGTATCCGATATGTTTTAAAGAGAGAAGAAATACATGCTATAGAAGTACACCCCAAAATAGCCTTTAAAGATCAGGGAGTTTATCTAATCACTGGCGGTATGGGAGGTCTAGGTCTTTTATTTACCAAAGAGATTCTTAAACAAACCACACGATCCAGGATTATACTAACAGGGCGTTCTGTATTGACTCCCGAAAAGAAAATACTTTTAGAAGAACTTCCTTCTCGCAACAATGAAGTAGAATACTATCAACTAGAACTAGATAATGCAAAAGAAGTTAATAAACTTATCTCCGATATTGTTAAAGAAAAAGGAATATTAAATGGTATTCTGCATTGTGCAGGGATGACTTCTGACAATTTTATAATAAAAAAGACTAGTGAAGAATTTATCAGAGTATTATCTCCCAAAGTAAGGGGGACGTACAATTTGGATCAGTCCAGCAAGGATATAGATCTGGATTTCATGGTATTGTTTTCTTCGGTAGCTTCTCAATTGGGAAATGTTGGCCAGTCTGACTATGCAGCTGCGAATGGTTTTATGGATGAGTTTGCGATATATCGTAATCAAGAAGTTGCAAGGGGACATCGTATAGGGCATACCCTATCTGTCAATTGGCCATTGTGGAAAGAAGGAGGAATGCAAATAAATAGAGAGAATCAAGAAGCATTACGTAAAAAATTTGGAATGTATCCCATGCCTGCAACTACAGGAATAGATGCATTTTATAAAACCTTAGAGTTAGGTTATGGGCAGGCTTTGGTAGTAGAAGGTAACTCAACCCAAATACGAAGAACATTTCTTGAAAATCGAGAAGAGAAAGCAAAACCTGTGTTAGCATCATCACATAATGGACAACAAGTAGTTTCTACAATAAATACTGAAAATCTTCAAGGAAAAACTGAAAAATACTTATGTGATCAATTTGCTATTTCATTAAAACTAGTCTCCCATAAAATAGATCCTAACGCACCTCTTGAAAAGTATGGTATTGACTCTATATTGGCAATGAGTTTGACAGATCAACTGGAAAAGACTTTTGGCTCTTTACCTAAGACGCTATTTTTTGAATATCAAACCATTCATGAGTTAGCAGAATATTTTAGTAAATCACATGCTTCACAGTTATCTAAGCTTTTTATGCTTGGAAAGAAATTTCAGGAAAAAGAAATAGAAGAAGCTCCTGAGAAAGAGACAGGAAGTAGTAGTAAAATACGATTAAACCGTAGACGTAGAATCGTAACTCCAAAGGGAACAGATAAATTGATTGAATCTGACCCTATAGCGATTGTAGGTTTAAGTGGCCGTTATCCCGAGTCAGAAAATATAGATGCCTACTGGAAGAATCTTCGGGAAGGTAAGGATTGTATTACAGAAGTTCCGAAAGATCGATGGGACTGGAGTGATTATTATAGTGATGATCGTACAGAAGCAGGCCGTCATTATAGTAAATGGGGTGGTTTTATAGCAGGAGTAGATGAATTTGATCCAAGGTTTTTTAATATATCACCACGTGAAGCAACTTCGATAGATCCCCAGGAGCGTTTGTTTTTAGAACATGTTTGGATGGCAATAGAGGATGCTGGATATACTCGGTCGAGTTTACAGATTCCGCATAAAGATGGATTGCCTGGTCAGGTTGGGGTATATGTTGGGATGATGTATAGTGAGTATCAGTTGTTTGGAGCTGAAGCAAGTATGCAAGGTAATCCGATGTCCTTATCGGGTAGTTATGCCAGTATTGCCAATCGAGTATCGTATTTTCTAAACTTGCATGGTCCCAGTATGACCTTGGACACGATGTGTTCTTCCTCATTGACAGCGATCCATTTGGCTTGTCAGGATCTAAAGGAAGGACGTACAGACTTGGGTATTGCAGGAGGGGTTAATGTTAGCGTTCATCCTAATAAATACCTGATGTTAAGTACAGGTCAGTTTATTTCCAGTGATGGTCATTGCCAGAGTTTTGGAGAAGGTGGAGATGGCTATATTCCCGGAGAAGGAGTAGGTACTGTTATCTTAAAGCGACTTTCGGAAGCCAAAAGAGATGGCAACCATATTTATGGAGTAATAAAAGGTAGTTCCCTTAACCACGGAGGGAAGACCAATGGTTATAGTGTTCCCAACCCTAAGGCCCAGGCAAGTGCTATTCGTCAGGCATTGGCAGCATCGGGTACAGACCCTCGACATATCAGTTATATCGAGGCTCATGGTACGGGTACTAAACTAGGGGATCCTATTGAGATATCTGCCCTTACCAAAGCATTTGAGGAAGGTAATGATGTTATTAAGACGGGATATTGCCAGATTGGTTCTGCCAAGTCCAATATAGGACACTGCGAATCTGCCGCAGGTATTGCCGGTCTAACCAAGGTATTGCTACAGATGCGTTACCGCCAGATTGTTCCGTCGTTACATTCAAATCGTTTAAACCCTCATATAGATTTTGATAAAACTCCATTTATAGTAAACCAAGAACTCCGCGACTGGGATGCTCCTATACTAGATGGTAAGGAATTACCTCGAATAGCAGGTATTTCGTCCTTTGGAGCAGGAGGATCAAATGCTCATTTGATTATAGAAGAATATATAGATTCAGATATACTTTCTTTCAATGGATCAGGATCAGATTTTATGATCCCTTTATCGGCCAAAAAGCCATTGCAATTAGAACAGAAGGTAAGAGATCTGCTGGATTTTATCCGTTTTTCGATTGCATCAGGAGATTTTCTTGATCTGGGAGCTATGGCGTATACCTTTCAAGTAGGTCGGGAATCGATGGATGAACGTGTTGGTTTTGTAGCTAGTTCTATCGATGAGTTGACTCAAAAACTAGAATCTTACCTGAAAAGTACAGATAATATAACAGGTATTTATCGCGGTCAGGTAAAACGTGACCAGGACTCACTTACGAGTTATGCGACAGGAGGTTTGGACATAGACCAAATGGTTCAACAATGGATAAAAGATAGAAATTATTCATCTTTGATAGAGGTATGGAGCAAAGGTCAGGATATTGACTGGCAAGAGTTGTATGTAAATACCCATCCCAAACTGATCAGCCTTCCTACCTATCCTTTTGCCAGGGAGCGATACTGGATAGATATAGTGGATACAAAAGCATCTGTAAAGGGCAAGGTTACCTCAGTGCTTCACCCATTGCTGCATCGTAATATTTCTGATCTATCATATCAGGTTTATAGTTCAACCTTTAGAGGGGACGAGTTTTATATCTCTGGTTCTCAGGACCGGGAACTTCCAGTATCGGTGTATTTAGAAATGGCTCGGGCTGCGATAGCGGATTCCTTACCGAATAAGGAAAAATCTATTACCATTGAGTTTAAAGATATTGTTTGGACAGGCCCGTTATCTATCCAAAAGGATTTACGAGTAGATATCGCTTTGTTACCTCAAACCAAAGATATTATAGATTTTGAGATCTATGGCCAGGAAGGAGAAGAAGAATTGATCTATTGCCAGGGAAGTAGTATTGTATCTACTGAGTCATCTAAGGCTATTTTGGATATAGCTATGCTTAAGAAGCAAATAGGTAATGAAGGAATAAGAAGTGCTTATGATCTTCCTTTATCAGAGGTTGTGAGTGTATATCACAATAGTACACAATTATTGATACAGTTAACTCTTCCAGAATCATTGTCATCAAGTGAAGAGGCATATAGATTACACCCAACGATGCTAGAGAATGCACTTCAGTTGGGAAGTCAATTATTTGCTGGAGATCACCAGAAGGTATTACCTATGGGAATAGCTTCCTTAGAGGTAATTGATAGTTGTACCCGTGAGATGTTTGTTTGGCTTCGTCCTTCAAATCAAGCAGGTACCTTAGATATCGACTTGTATAACAAACAAGGCGAAGTATGTGTTCAAGTTCGTGGAGTGGGCTATGAGGGAGAAGTTGAAATCCTGGAGGAAACACCTGTTAGGGAGTACGAAGTATCCGGGGTATCATTACCTCCTAAAGAAGTAGATATGCTACCAAAAGAACTTCCGATTCCCACACGAGTTTTGCATACTACAGATGATACTATTATTTCTTCGGGTGAAGGTTTTGATAAAGTATCAGTTTCTAAACCTGCTAATATTTTACTCAAGTCACTTAATGATATAGATTCTGAAAATATACACCCGAGAGTAACACCCAAAGCAAAGTTTACCCTTGACCATACTGCTGGACATGCATTAGAAGCATCTAATGCTTCAAAGGTGATCTCTTCTATAAAATTATATGATAGGAGTCAGGGAGTTTACAGTCTTGATATTGATACAAAAACAGGCAATACACTTTCTAAAGAATTAATAGAAGAATTGATGCATAGTCTAAACTATGTAAAAACCCTTCCGTTGTTAAAAGTATTGATATTAACAGGCACGGGTGAAACGTTCCTTCAAGGTGATCGGGAGGCTTATAATGAATCTATAACTCAAGGGCTTTACCAATCTATAGTGTCTTTTCCTTATCCAATAATAGCAGAGATGCAGGGAGATGCTATGGGATCAGGTTTCTTACTGGGAGCTTTATGTGATTTTATGGTTTGTAGTGAGGACTCGCGATATGGTTATACAGATATAACAGTTGGATTGTTTCCTTTTAGGGAAGAGGAATCTTTGTTTGGTGAGCGTTTTGGAGATGTGTTTTCCAGGGATTTTTTATATCGTTTTGGATTATGTACAGGTACTTCTTTAAAGAAAAGAGGTTGGAGTGTTCCGATTGTAGCTTCTAATGAAGTGCACCAATATGTAGAAGATCTAGCCTTATCATTGAGTGAAAAGCCTGTAACTTCTCTTGGCTTATTAAAGCGACATCTTGGTCGTGATCTAGAGAAGCAAGTAGCAGGATTAAAGCAGGTAAATACTTTTAAGGCAGAAGATGAATTCACAGGATCTGATAATGTGGTAACCACCCGATCCAAATACATAGAACTGGAGTCCCCTATAGAGGGAGTGCTCACAATCAGGATAGCTACAGGAGATAAAAACTATAAACTAAAAACTCTTATTTCCGGTTTAGAAGATATTTTAAATCAGTTAGAAAATACATCGGCTTATAAGGTTCTTGTACTTAGCAGCACAGCCAAAGACTTTTTAAGGGTATCTAAATTATCAAGCTCAGTAGAGGAGATCAAACAACTTCAAAATCTACTGATTAATGCTCCTGTTCCAGTGATTGCAGCTTTTGAAGGAAATGCTACAGATATAGGTTGGTTACTAGGTCAGTGTTGTGATGTGTGTATCTATCATACCGAAGGTATATATTCGGCTTCGGGGCTAGTTGGAGTAGCAGAATTAGGTAGTTTATCGCTTCCGTTTTTTGTTCGTGGGTTAGGAGATTACCTGGCTCAGGAGGTATTGCTTACCGGTAGGGAGTATAGTGGTTTGGATTTACAGCAGCATACAGGTTCTGTAGTGCTTTCAGCAGATCCGATTACAGAGGCCTTAGATCAGGCTGGATATTGGTCATCGCTACCTATTGCAGTTATACGAGATTGGAAAAAGGCTCAGCAGACGATATTAAGATCGAAATTAGATAAGTTACCAATCTGGATAGAAAGCGAAGAAGTAGGTTCAACCTCATTACCAGAGGTAGCAACAGAAATAGAATTAAGATCAGAAGTTATAAAGGCTACTT
The DNA here is from genome assembly GCF_943422735.1 of Aquimarina sp. EL_43. Taxonomy (NCBI): domain Bacteria; kingdom Pseudomonadati; phylum Bacteroidota; class Flavobacteriia; order Flavobacteriales; family Flavobacteriaceae; genus Aquimarina; species Aquimarina sp. EL_43. Next base: position 2,271,075 of record NZ_CALSBR010000001.1, read on the forward strand.
TACATCCAGAAGGAATAGTGGAGATAAAGATGGAAGACCGAGAGGCCAAGAATATGTTTTCAGATGCCTTTATGGAAGGAATGATAGAGATCTTCGATCATATAGCCGCATCTTCCATATACAAGGTGGTGATCTTAACGGGATATGATAGTTACTTTGCATCTGGTGGTACCAAAGAGAGTCTATTGGCAATCCAGGAAGGTAAGGCTAAATTTACAGATACGAAGATCTTTCAACTAGCTCTGGATTGTAATATTCCTGTGATTGCATCCATGCAAGGACATGGTATTGGAGCAGGATGGTCTATGGGTATGTTTAGTGATTTCCCAATATTGAGTACAGAGAGTCATTATGTGAGTCCTTATATGAATTACGGATTTACTCCCGGGGCAGGCTCGACGTTGATTTTTCTTGAGCGTATAGGTTATGATCTTGCTCGTGGTACGTTGCTAACGGGAATAGAATATTCTGGAGCGGAATTAAATAAAAAAGGAGTATCCTTACCGGTTGTTTCCCGTAAGGAGATTGGAGAGTTTGCATTTGCATTGGCCAGAGAATTAACGCGTAATACCCGTGATAATTTAATTGCCTTTAAGCATCAGATGACTCATGATGTCAAGGGGCATATAGAGGATATATGCGCACGAGAACTGACAATGCATGATGAGACTTTTGTAGGCCGTTTAGATACTCTAGCTCTAATAGAAGATAACTTTAAAACGACATCAAGTACAAAAAATCAACAATTCATTAAAGAGAAACCAGTTTTATCTTCAGCTAAAAATACACCGCAAGGTAAGTTCACACTACCTATGGTTATTAATAAGCTCAAATTATTATTGGTTGGAGAGCTACACCTGGAAGAAGAAGAAATTGATGAGGATAGTCAGTTTGTAGATCTGGGGTTAGATTCTATTGTTGGGGTTACCTTTATCCGTAAGATCAATGAACTATATCATATTTCATTACAAGCTACTATCGTTTATAGTTATTCTACACTTTCAGCTTTGAGTGCTTATGTGTTGAAAGAAACTAGGGAACAAGAAAAAGAAGTTGTTGTATCAATTGAGTCATCAGTTTCTACTATTACTTCAACTAACACGGTACTTAGCAATGAAAGGCGATCAAATATACTATCGGATTTAAGACAATTATTAGCCAGGGAGTTACACCTGGAAGAAGAAGAGATTGATGAGGGCAGCCAGTTTGTAGACCTGGGACTGGACTCTATTGTAGGAGTTACTTTTATCCGTAAGATTAATGAAATGTTTGGTGTTTCATTACAGGCAACTATTGTATATAGCTATGCTACATTATCTGCATTAAGTGGGCATATACAACAAGAATTAGGAGTTCAAGTAGAGGAAGTGAGCAGTCCGACTGTTGATTTTCTACAGAAAGAAAAAAGAAGACAGCTAAAACAGATCGTAAGAAAAGAACTTAGCTCGTGGCGAAAAGATACTTCATTGCGGAATACTTCATTAAGAACAGATAAAGGTATTTCAGGAGGCATAGCTATTATTGGTATGTCTGGTCAGTTTCCCAAAGCAGAAAATGTTGATGTATTCTGGCAGAATATAGCTGGAGGTAAGGATTGCATCAGTGAGATACCTGAGGGACGTTGGGATATTGATAAATACTATGAAGATGGAGACGCTGTCCCGGGAAAGACCTATAGCAAATGGATGGGAGCACTGGAGGGGTATGACTTATTTGATCCTATGTTTTTTAATATCTCACCAGTAGAGGCCGAAAGTATGGATCCGCAACAGCGGTTGTTTTTACAATCCTGTTGGCATACTATAGAGTATTCAGGTTACAATCCACATGCATTTTCAGGTAGTAAATGCGGGGTATATGTCGGATGTGCTTATGGGGATTATCAAATGTTATCAAGAGAAGATCAATTAAGTGCTCAAGGTTTTACAGGAGGTTCTACTTCAATTCTGGCGGCTCGTATTTCTTACTTTTTAAATTTACAAGGTCCTTGTATATCAATGGATACAGCCTGTTCTTCTTCATTAGTAGCTATTGCCAATGCATGCGATGCCCTGGTATCGGGTAGTATTGATGCTGCTTTGGCTGGGGGAGTTTACGTAATGGCTGGCCCGGATATGCATATTAAAGCAGCGCAATCCGGTATGCTTTCTCCAGATGGTAAATGCCATACTTTTGATCAGCAGGCCAATGGTTTTGTACCTGGCGAAGGAGTTGGAACGGTTATGCTCAAAAGAATAGAGGATGCCGAAAAAGATGGAGATAATATCCTCGGAGTGATCAGAGGTTGGGGCGTTAACCAGGATGGAAAGACCAATGGTATTACAGCTCCTAACACAGAATCACAAACCTTGTTAGAACAACAGGTATATGATCAGTTCCAAATAGACCCAAATAATATCCAGTTGATAGAGACTCATGGTACTGGTACGAAGTTGGGAGACCCTATCGAAATAGAAGGATTACGTAAGACCTTTAAAAAATATACCCAGGAAAAAGAATATTGTGCCTTGGGTTCAATAAAGAGTAACATAGGACACTGTTTAACCGCAGCCGGAGTAGCAGGGGTTATTAAGGTACTACAATCCTTAAAACATCAGCAGTTACCACCCACTATAAATTTTGAACAGCTAAACGAACATATCAATCTGGATGATAGTCCGTTTTATGTAAACACTAAACTCAGAGACTGGAAGGTTGAAGAAGGTCAGCAACGGCAAGCGGCGATCAGTTCTTTTGGATTTAGTGGTACTAATGCACATTTGGTATTAGAAGAATATGTTCCTGAGCCTAGGATAGCAGATCAAAAATCGGTTCAGGTTGTTAGACAAGATGAAGCACTTATGATCCCGTTATCAGCCCGATCAGAAGAACAGCTACAACAAAAGGCATCTGATCTGTTAAGTTTTGTAAAAGAAAAGAAAGGGTCTCTAAATTTGTTAGAGATGTCATATACCCTTCAGGTAGGTAGGGAAGCTATGGAAGAGCGCCTTGGATTTATGATAAGTGAGGTAAATCAACTGATAGAAAAACTTCAGGATTACATCCAGGGTAAAGAGAATATCAATGGTGTATATCGAGGGCAGGTAAAACGAAATAAAGAAGGTCTACGTATCATCAGCAATGATGATGATATGAAAGAAACCATTATAGATAACTACATAAATCAAAGGAAATTATCGAAATTACTGGATTTATGGGTTAAAGGCCTGGAGTTGGATTGGAACAAACTTTACGGAGACCATAAACCTAATCGTATCAACTTACCATTGTATCCATTTGCCAGAGAACGGTACTGGGTTGATAGTGTTGAAGAAAAGAATAGTTATGCAAATGGGATCACAACATCATCCATTTTACATCCATTATTACATGCAAACACTTCAGACTTTAGTAAGCAGAGTTATAGTGCAACATTTAGCGGAAAAGAATTTTTTCTAAAAGACCATCAGGTTTTTAACCAGAAAGTCCTTCCAGGAGTGGCATATCTCGAAATGGCCCGCACTGCTATCGAAAAATCTATGCCTTCACCTATAAAATCTGCCATTTTAGAGTTGAACAACATCATTTGGATTCAACCTTTTGCTATAATAGATGAGAAGAAACAAATAAATATCATCCTGTTTTTAGATGATTCGAATTCTGAACAGTACCCGCAAATAGATTACGAAATCTATAGTCATAATAAAGAAGAAGACATCATACATTTTCAAGGGAAAGCGATTTTTAGTAATCAAACGATTCTAGAAAAAATAGATATTGATCAACTTAGAGATCAAATGACAGTTGGAAAGTTAGCACAAAACAATATTTATAACGCTTTTGCCCAAATGGGACTTCAATACGGACTCGCACATCAGGGGATACAAGTAATCTACCAAGGGGAAAGACAAGTACTGGCCAACTTAACCTTGCCAGAAACAGCTAAAAATGAACAAAATAATTATCTGTTACATCCTAGTTTAATGGATAGTGCTCTGCAGGCCACTATTGGCTTATTTCAGAATCTGGATCAAATTCCAGAGCAACCATTACTCCCTTTTGCACTAGGGTCTTTACGTATAATCTCTGCTTGTGTGCCAGAAATGGTGGTCTGGGCACGGTATGCTAAGGGTAGTAAACCTGGAGATAAGCTTATTAAAGTAGACCTTGATCTATGCGATCAGGAAGGAAATATAGGTGTGCAAATTAGAGAAATGGCTTTTCGTGTTATGAAAAACGAGAAAGAGCCAATGAATACAACAACTGGTGATTTATTGAGCAGAACTATTAATGGGACATCAACTTTTAATGATGCCTATTATCAAAGCCTTATCCAAAGCGTATTAAATAAAGAGCTTTCTGATGAAGAAGCTGTGGAATTAGTTTAACACTGAATTTTCGAGAAAAATTTGAAAGAAAAGATGAAGGAAAACCTAAAAAAAATATTCCAAGATATTTCCAAAGGAAAACTTACGCAAACTGAAGCATTAGAAAAAATTAAAACTATAAAGTTACAAGAACAAGGTAAAGTTATAGGAACAATGCTCTCTACTTCGGTTTGGAGAAAAGATATGTTAGTATCTGAAGGCGAAATAAAATATACTGAGCATCATATCATTTTTTGCGAAATACCTCAGTTAAAGGAAAATGAAATAAAAGAGCTACTTCCAGATTGTCATTTTGTACGTTTATCCTCAGGAGAAGATCAAAGTATTGCCGACCGATATGAACGTCATGCTATGTCGTGTTTTGACTACCTCCAACAGATACTTTCTAATAAACCTCAGGGCAACATATTGATTCAGATAGTCATAGGTAATGACGTAGAACAGGTTGTTTTTATGGGGCTTTCGGGCTTGTTACAAACGGCTACTCTTGAGAATCCAGTACTGAAAGGGCAAATCATACGTACTCAGCTTGATATAGAGGCAAAAGAACTTTCTTTACAGCTTCAAGAAAATGTATCGAGTTTTGAGGATCATCAGGTTAAATATGATCAGAATATCCGTTATGTTTTGAAAAGGGAAGAAATACAGGCGAGTGATGTAAGTCCTAAAATAGCATTCAAAGACCGTGGCGTATATCTTATTACCGGAGGTATGGGAGGTTTAGGTATTTTATTTATCAAAGAAATCCTAAAACAAACCACTCATTCCAGAGTTATTGTAACAGGTCGTTCTGCATTGACTACAGAGAGAAAAGCAATTCTTGAAGCATTGCCGATACGTAACAATACAGTTGAATATCGACAATTGGACTTAAGTAATTTAGAACAGGTAAACCAACTTATAATTACTATCTCCAAAGAGTATAAACAATTAAATGGTATTCTTCATTGTGCTGGTATGACCTCTGATAATTTCATTGTTAAAAAGACAAGAGATGAATTTGGTAGTGTACTCATTCCAAAAGTAACAGGTACTTTCAACCTGGATCAGGCTAGTAAGGATATTGACTTAGACTTTTTGGTGTTGTTTTCTTCTGTGGCATCGCAAATAGGCAATGTAGGTCAGGCAGATTATGCAGCGGCTAATGGATTTATGGATCAATTTGCTGTGTACCGAAATCAGTTGGTTCAAAGAGATCAACGGCAGGGACACACCTTATCTATCAACTGGCCACTATGGCAAGACGGTGGTATGCAAATAGATCAGGCAAGTCAGGAGGTATTAAAACAAACTATGCAAATACAACCGATGGAAACCATTGTTGGAATGCATGCATTTTATTGTAGTCTGGAATTAAACCAAGATCAGGTCCTAGTAATAAAGGGTGATTTATCTCAATTACATAACCATAAAAAAATAGATCAAGAGATTATAAATTCTCCAATGATTACCAACAACGGTCATAGTGATCTTTTTGAAAAAACTGAAGATTACTTGTGTAAAGAATTCTCTTTACTATTAAAGTTGACTTCTCGTAAGATTGACCCTCAGGAACCATTAGAAAAATATGGTATCGACTCCATACTAGCAATGAAATTTACAAGCCAGTTAGAGGAAACCTTTGGTGCTTTGCCAAAAACACTATTTTTTGAATACCAAACTATTAGAGAGCTTACAGAATACTTTGTGAAATCATATCAGCATCAACTAACCGCGCTTTTTGATTCAACACCAGGTAATAGCATTAGTATTGAAAAATTGGCCGATATTAAATCTGAAACCGATGAACGAATAGCGCATAAACTGATTTCTGGTAAACGCTTTAGTCGTTCTCGTTTAACCAATTCTATACACTCAGTTCCTGCAGATTCTATTGCTATAGTAGGTTTAAGTGGTCGTTACCCGAACTCGGTTGATATAGCTGCATATTGGGATAATCTTAAAGAGGGCAGGGATTGTATTACAGAGATTCCTAAAGATCGTTGGGACTGGCGAGCGTATTACAGCGAAGACCGTAGTAAAAGTGGTTATCATTATAGTAAATGGGGTGGTTTTATAGAAGGAGTAGATGAATTCGATCCAAGATTTTTTAATATTTCTCCCAGAGAAGCTGCATCAATCGATCCCCAGGAGCGTTTATTTTTACAACATAGTTGGATGGCGATTGAGGATGCAGGATATACTCGCTCTAGCCTACAGATACCTCGTAAAGAAGGACTGGCAGGTCAGGTAGGAGTTTATGCAGGTGTGATGTACGGAGAATATAATCTATCCGGAAGCTTGGCTAGTATTGCAAATCGTGTTTCTTATTTTTTAAACCTTCATGGTCCTAGTATGACGTTGGATACGATGTGTTCTTCTTCACTAACTTCAATTCATTTAGCGTGTCAGGATTTAAAGGAAGGCCGTACAGATTTAGGGATTGCAGGTGGAGTTAATGTAAGCATTCACCCAAATAAATACCAGATGCTTAGTTCTGGTCAGTTTATCTCGAGTGCAGGTCATTGCCAGAGTTTTGGAGAAGGAGGGGATGGTTATATTCCTGGCGAAGGAGTCGGAGTTGTGGTTTTAAAAAGATTATCAGAGGCTAAGCGGGATGGGAATCATATCTATGGAGTGATCAAAGGAAGTTCACTTAATCATGGGGGTAAGACCAATGGTTATAGTGTTCCTAATCCTAAGGCTCAGGCGAGTGCTATTACAGAGGCACTTAAAATATCAGATACTGATCCTCGTCATATTAGTTATATAGAAGCTCATGGTACAGGTACAAAGCTTGGGGACCCTATTGAGATAGCCGCATTATCTAAGGCGTTTGAAGGAGATCAAACTGAAAAAGATAAGGGTTATTGTTTACTAGGATCAGCCAAGTCCAATATTGGGCATTGCGAATCAGCAGCAGGTATTGCAGGTTTGACCAAAATAGTATTACAGATGGCACATGGTCAAATAGTTCCATCGTTACATTCTAAGCGTTTAAATCCTCATATTGATTTTGATAATACTCCCTTTATTGTAAATCAGGAGTTAAGGGATTGGGATCCTCCATTGATTTCGGGTAAGGTTTATCCTCGTATCGCAGGTATTTCCTCATTTGGAGCAGGAGGTTCTAATGCTCATATTATTCTAGAGGAATACATTAATGTAGATCGTCCTGTTCTAAATACTGATCAAGTTATTGATGTAGGAATTGTTTTATCGGCACGTACCTCTGATCAATTGAAACAAAAGGCAATTGACCTGTTGAGTTACCTTGAGGTGTCTGATCAGGAGAGTACTGATATTGACTTGACTTCGATGTCTTATACCTTACAAGTAGGTCGGGAGGCAATGGATAAGCGTTTTGGCCTTGTGGTGAGTTCGATAGTTGAGTTGAAAGAAAAACTAGAATCCTATCTTGATGATACGAAAGAAGTAGAAGGAATATATCAGGGTGAGGTCAAACGAGATGAAGATTTTTCTAAGTTAGCTACTGATACAGTGATTCAAGAATGGATATCAGATAAAAAGATAGCTAAGCTATTAGACGTTTGGGTAAAAGGTTATGTTATGGATTGGCGCCAATTGTATGGTGATGTACTTCCTGAACTGATGAGTCTTCCGACATATCCTTTTGCCAGAGAACGTTATTGGACAGCTGTTAGTGATACCGCATCACAGGTAGAAAATAATACAGCAATCTCGGTATTGCATCCTTTAGTGCATAGCAATACTTCAGATCTTAAGAATCATAAATATAGTTCGATTTTTAGAGGTGATGCATTTTTTATCTCGAGTTTATCTACTGGTCATAAGGAAATTTCGGCAGCTGTTTATTTAGAAATGGCTCGTGCAGCAATTGCAGAAGCATTACCCAAAGAAAAGACTCCACATTTTTTGGAGTTTAGTAATACAGTTTGGTCAGGTCCTTTAATTTTTAGAGATGATATAGAAGTGCATATCGTCTTATTTGAGCAAACAGAAGAAAGTGTTTGTTTTGAGGTGTATAGTGATATTGAAGGGAAAGAAGTAATTTATTGTCAGGGAGAGGTTATATTACATAATGAGCTTCCTTTAAAAACATTAGACATCAAGGCTCTTAGAGCTAAAATGAAAAGAAGTGTATTGTCTTCTTCCCGCAAGAACATAGCTTCCATTTTTCAGGGAGATAAGCAATTATTGGCAGAGTTAAGTTTACCAGAAGATTTACTTTCAGAAGAAGAAGTTTATGTTTTACACCCAGGTATCCTTAAGGAAGTATTACAATCTGGCTTATTGTTATTTTCTCGTACAGCTTTAGAACCTACTGGTATAGATTCTTTACAAATCAAGAGTAGTTGTGTCGCTAATATGTGGGTATGGGCTCGTTATAGTTCTGGTAGAGCAGATGCTTTAGATATCGATTTATGTGATCAAGAAGGTAATGTATGTGTACAGATGTACGGGGTTAGTTACCAGGAAGTGATTCACGACTTTATAGAGGAAACTTTTAGTCAAGAAGAAGTAATAAAACCATCGTTAGATTTAGAAGAAATTCAGCGATCGCCACGAGAACTATCTATACCGATTCCTTCAAAGATAGTATTAGAAAATTCAGAAGTAGAAAAGTTCACAGATAGTATATTAGAAAAACCAACTCAAATTTTATTAGTTACTCCAGATACTTTTGGTATAGAAGAAATGAAAGATTCTGTGTTGGATAAAACAACTACCACTCTTTCTGATATAATACCTTATAATAATCAGAGAGGAGAACTTTCCAACGCTTCATTAATTAAGTTATTTGATCACGATAAAGGGTTGTATTCACTAGTTATATCTGCACCTGATAAAAATACGCTTTCTTCAGATTTGATTTCAGAATTGGTAGAAGCATTAGCATATGTAAAGGAGATTTCTTCATTAAAAGTATTGTTATTGCGTGGAGGTAATGTGTTCTTACAAGGAGACAGAACATCTTATAATGAATCAGTAAGATCAGGATTATATCAAGCTATAGCATCTTTTCCTTTTCCGATAATTGCCGAGATGAAAGGATCTGCTATTGGAACTGGATTTCTGATAGGAGGGTTGTGTGATTTTATGATGTGTAGTGAAGAGAGTAAATATTCTTATACAAATTATAAGGAAGGATTTTTTCCTCGCTTAGAAGAAGAGTTATGGTTTAAAGAACGGTTTGGAAATGCTCTTGCTCATAGCTTTCTATATCAATCTGAAGGATTAACAGGCAAGGCTTTACAAAAACAAGGATGTAGTTGTCCCATTCTTGCATCGGATCAGGTAAGTTCTTTTACAGAGAGTTTTGCATTAGATCTTTGTGAGAAATCAAAGGATGCTCTGCAGCTATTAAAGCAACATTTGGGGCGTAAGCTATTTACATTGACAGAACAACTGGTTGTAGTACCTACAATACAGGTAGAAAGTACAGTAACTACAAAACCACAACTTACTTTTGATTCAAAGTATTTGAAGTTAGAAACAGATACAGATCATGTATTAACAATTACATTACATACCGGAGGGAAGAACTACTCGCTAGAAAATATTATTTCAGGGTTAAAAACTATTTTTACTCAACTAGATAAAGACAATTATTATAAAGTGATTGTTCTAAGTAGTGATATTGCTGATTTTGTTTCAGTATCTGATTTGGAGGGTTCGAAGGAAGTCGTTTTAGAATTTCAGGACTTGATTCTAGAATCTCCGATTCCCATAGTTGCTGTAATAAATTCTAATGCTAAAGATATCGGCTGGTTGATCAGTTTATCTTGTGATGTTTGTATTTACCATGCACAAGGCGAGTATTCTGTATCAGGTCTTATAGAAGTTCCTGAGCTGGCAATACGATCAGCTATGTTATTTAGTCATCGATTAGGATGTACTACGAGTAAAGAATTACTGCTGGCAGGTAAAACCTATACCGGTACAGGATTACAAGATCAGATTGGTTCATTGATTGTAACAGATGATGTTTTTTCAGAAGCATTAAATCAGGTATCAAGGTGGGTGAAGTTACCTTTAGAAACTATACGGAATTGGAAAAATGCACAAATTTCAATACTGAAGAAAACGATAGAAGAGTTACCGGTTTGGTTTGAGGAGCAAACAAAAACTTCAGAGTTATTACCGAAAACTATAACAGACATTACTCTTAGCACAAAAGTTATAAAAGCGAAGAGTTATCCAGAAGGTATTGTTGAGGTTACGATGGAAGATCGGGAGGCAAAGAATATGTTTTCAGATGCTTTTATAGCAGGAATGATAGAGGTGTTTATGCATATTGCAGAACACCCTTCTTATAAGGTGGTGGTATTAACAGGTTATGACAATTATTTTGCATCCGGAGGTACTAAGGATAGTTTATTGGCGATCCAGGAAGGGAAAGCTAAATTTACAGATACCAAGATTTTTGAATTAGCTCTAGACTGTAAGATTCCGGTGATCTCGGCGATGCAGGGTCATGGCATTGGAGCAGGTTGGTCTATGGGTATGTTTTCAGATTTTGTTTTGTTTAGTGAAGAGAGTCGTTATGTAAGCCCATATATGAGATATGGATTTACTCCTGGAGCAGGAGCTACTTTGATCTTTCCAGATAAAATAGGATATGATCTTTCTCGGGAGACCTTATTGAGAGGAGTTGAATATTCCGGAAAAGCATTACAAGATAAAGGAATGTTTTTCCCCGTTTTTCCTAGAAAAGAGACTCATTCAGCAGCACTTGTACTGGCTCGACAAATAGTAAGATATTCTCGCAAAAACTTAGTTGCGATCAAAGATCAATTGACAGTGCATCTTAAAAAACGATTGGAAACAACGTATAGTCATGAACTGGCGATGCATGAAAAAACATTTGTAGGAAGACAGGATACTTTACAACAGATTGAGAGTCATTTCTATCAAGATCGTACAATTTCGAAAGAAGCTATTAATGCTCCAGAAAAATTACCTGCTGTAAATATTGAAGATACCGTTTCACGTACAGATGTATTACCAGATATTATCTCAGATCTCAAAAAACTACTGGCCAAGGAGTTACATTTATCAGAGGATGAGATTGATGAGAATAGCCAGTTTGTAGATTTGGGGCTGGATTCTATTGTAGGGGTAACCTTTATACGTACCATTAACGAAAAATATGCCCTTTCTTTACAGGCTACTATTGTGTATAGTTATGCTACACTGGCAGCATTAGGGAGGCATATTAAGGAAGTATCAGAAAAACAGGGAATATCTGTAAGTAGATCAGTGACATCAAAAATCACAGATATACCCAAAAAAGAACCAGAGGCAAATACTCAAAGTATATTTCCTAATATTCTTTTAGATTTAAAGAAACTACTGGCCAAAGAGCTACATTTATCAGAAGATGAGATTGATGATAACAGTCAGTTTGTAGACTTAGGATTAGATTCGATTGTAGGAGTAACTTTTATACGTACCATTAACGAAAAATATGGGCTTTCACTACAAGCTACCATTGTCTATAGTTATTCAACTCTGAGTGCTCTTAGTGCTCATATTCAGGATGAAATAAAACAACAGGGAGTACTTATAACAAACTCTACTGTTTCTACTGATATCCCAGAAAAGGTTTTTCAAAGTGATATTCCAAAAGCAGTTAAAGGTAGACGTCTTACATCTTTACGTAAAAGTTTACAAGGAAATGCTAATCAATTCGCAAAATCATCCTCTCGATCACAATCTATTGCAGTTATAGGCATGTCGGGTCAGTTTCCAAACGCAGGTGATGTAGAATCATTTTGGCAGAATATTGCTCAGGGAAAAAATTGTATTCGTGAGATTCCTAAGAAGCGTTGGGATATTGAAAAGTATTATCAGGCAGGAGAGGCTGTTGCAGGCAAGACGTATAGCAAGTGGATGGGAGCTTTAGAAGGCTATGACCTTTTTGATCCAATGTTTTTTAATATATCTCCTATTGAGGCAGAAAGTATGGATCCACAACAGCGATTATTTTTAGAGGCCTGTTGGCATACGATAGAACATGCAGGATATAATCCGCATGTATTTTCGGGTAGTAAATGTGGGGTATATGTAGGATGTGCAGCCGGAGATTATCTTCAGCAATCAAAAAAACATCAATTGAGTGCTCAGGGATTTACTGGTGCTGCCGGTTCTATTTTGGCATCACGAATTTCCTACTTTTTAAATTTACAAGGGCCTTGTGTCTCTATAGATACTGCCTGTTCCTCTTCATTAGTAGCTATTGCTAATGCATGTGATGCTTTGGTATCGGGTAGTATTGATTCCGCTATTGCAGGAGGCGTCTATATAATGGCGACACCTTCTATGCATATTATGAGTTCACAATCTGGTATGCTTTCTCCAGATGGTAGATGCCATACTTTTGATCAGCGAGCCAATGGTTTTGTACCAGGCGAAGGAGTTGGAGTGGTGATGCTAAAAAGGTTAGAAGATGCAGAAAAAGACAACGACACTATTTTGGGAGTGGTACAAGGATGGGGTATTAACCAGGATGGAAAGACTAATGGGATTACGGCTCCTAATACAGAATCCCAAATACAATTAGAACAACAAGTGTATGATCAATTTGATGTAGATCCGAATAATATTCAGTTGATCGAGACGCATGGTACAGCTACCAAACTGGGAGACCCTATTGAGGTAGAAGGGTTACGTAGGTCTTTTCAAAAATATACCGAAGAAACAGCATATTGTGCCTTGGGATCAGTAAAAAGCAATATTGGTCACTGTTTAACAGCAGCCGGAGTGGCTGGTTTTATTAAAGTGCTACAGGCTATGAAGTACAAACAGTTGCCACCTACTATAAATTTTGAACAACTAAACGAACATATTAATCTGGATGATAGTCCTTTTTATGTAAATACAGAATTAAGAGATTGGGAGGTTAGGGAATCACAACAACGTCAGGCCGCGATCAGTTCTTTTGGATTTAGCGGTACCAATGCACATTTGGTAATGGGAGAGTACGTTTCTCAGAACCAGGAAGCGGTTAAACGACCTGTTCAGGTCATTACACAAAACTCGGATTTTATAGTTCCTTTATCAGCCAAATCTGAAGAACAGTTAAAACAAAAGGCTTCAGATTTATTGGAGTTTATTAAAAAGGAGAAGGGTGAGTTAGATTTGGTTAATATCGCATATACTTTACAGGTAGGTAGAGAAGCGATGGAAGAACGCCTTGGTTTTATGGTGAAGGATATCGATCAACTTGCAGAAAAACTTCGAGCTTATAGTGAAGGAGAGGATTCTATTCGTGGTGTCTATTTGGGGCAGGTGAAGCGCAATAAAGAAGGTTTGCAAATCATTAGTAATGATGATGAGATGAAAGAAACCATTGTAGATAACTATTTAAGTCAAAAGAAACTATCGAAATTACTGGATTTATGGGTTAAAGGTCTGGAGTTAGATTGGAACAAACTCTACGGAGACCATAAACCTAAGCGTATCAACTTGCCATTGTATCCATTTGCAAGAGAGCGCTATTGGATTGAAAAAACGGTTGATAATTATAAAAAAGCTCTAGAAGTACTTCATCCATTAGTACATAAAAATACTTCAGACCTTCGTCAGCAAAGCTATAACACCATATTTGATGGTGAAGAATTTTTTATCAGAGAAAATAAGATTCAGGGCGATAACGTCTTACCAGGATTAGCTTGTTTAGAAATGGCTCGAGCAGCTATGATATTGGCAAATGCTCCCCAGGATGAATCTGCAGTAATTGAATTACATCATGTTTTGTTTACAAAACCAATTGTGGTTGAAGAAACAAAGGAAGTTAGAATAGCATTGTTTGCAGGTGAGCAAATAGGTGTTGAAATTTATAGTACTGAAGAAGAACAAGAAATATATTTTCAGGGACAAGTTACGTATAGTCATCTAAATGAACCTGCTACACTTGATATTTTGCAACTCAAAGATGAAATGAAACAGATTGCTCTGAAACCTAATGACATATACACGGATCTATCAAAAAAAGGATATGTGTATGGTTCTACTCTTCAGGGAATCTCAAGTATTTATCGAGGAGATAATCAATTATTAGCAGAAGTAAGCATACCACTTCTAGAAGAAAATGATCAAAAAGGATTTGTACTCCATCCTTCGATCATAGAAGGAGTGATGCAGGCATGTATCGGTTTAGTTACTGATATCGAATCTCTAAGTCAACCATTATTCCCGACCTCGTTAGACGCTGTACGTATAATATCTTCCTGTACGAAGGAAATGAATATCTGGGTACGCATTAAAGATATAAAGACGACTAATCACGTACTAGATATTGACTTTATCGACCAGCAAGGGAATATTTGTATAGAAATGAGAGGGCTATCCTTACAGAGTCTTGACGAAAAAAACAATACTTCCGAAAATGTAGAAAAAGCGATTGAAGTATACCAAGACAAGTATGATACTGCTGTTCTACAACCAGAAGAAGTATCTCAAAGTTTATTTTTTAAGGAATATTGGAAAGAGCAACCTCTTACTTTAGGTAATTCATTAACTAATAACAAGCAGATTATCATTTTTGCAGATAAAGAGTTTAAAGAGAGTATTGTAAATACCGATAATACTAGTCAGTTTGCAAAAGCAATTTTTGTATTTCAAGAACAGAAATACGAAAAAATTTCTGAAAACTTTTATCACTGCCGCCTCAATAATGTATCAGATATTCAAAAAGTGCTTAAAGATGTAAACGATAAAAGCAATAAGTCTATTGGACTAATATATACTTGGGCAAAAAATAATAAAGAAAAAGGGATTCATGCATTGTTTAATGTATTTAAAGCCATTAAAAGATTTGATAATCCCGTTGATATTACATTAGTAGGTAACTATGCCCCTTTATCTGTAGAAACATGCTGGGATTATTCCTGGATAGGCTTTGAGCGTTCCCTAAAATTGGTATTGCCTAATTCAAAGATATCATTACTTTATACAGATTCATCCGGATGTACGCCTCTGCAATTATTAGATGCCATACAACATCCTAGAGTAATTTGGTATAAAGATCAGCAAAGGTTTGAATTATCGTATAGGCCATTTAATCTTAGTAATACTACAAAAACACCAGTACTCCATAAAAATGGCAGTTATTTAATTACCGGAGGTGTTGGAAAACTAGGGTTTGAGTTGGCGCGTTATTTGGCTAAAGAGTATCAGGCAAAACTGTTACTACTTGGTAGAAGGCCATTAGTCTCTGAAATTCAGGAAAAGATTGATCAATTAAAACAAGAAGGAGCCAAAGAAGTTTACTATTATTCTGTTGATATTAGTAATAGAAAAGCAATAACGTCCTGGGCAAAAAATCTTCCTTTTAATTTATCAGGTATTATTCATGCAGCGGGAGTTGAAGGTTCTGAAGTTTTTTATGAAAAAACAACAAAAAGCATCAATGAGGTACTTCAACCTAAATCTAAGGGAATAATCGTATTAGATGAAATACTAAATGAACAACCTCTGGATTTTGTATGTTATTTTTCATCATCAGCCGCTATGTTAGGTGATTTTGGATCTTGTGATTATGCAATAGCAAATCGTTTTCTAATGGCTTATGCTTATTATCGTGAGCAGAAAAACCAAAATAATGGAAAATCTGTCGTTATAAACTGGCCTTTTTGGAAAGATGGTGGCATGGGTAAAGGCGATTTTGAGCAAGCTGCATTTTATCTTAAAAGCAGTGGCCAGGAGGTACTCGAAACATCAGAAGGAATAACAATATGGAATGACATTATCCAATCTAATCAAACGCAAACACTGGTACTTAAAGGTAAACCTAAACGTGTTGAACAATTCTTAGATCGTACCTACGCAGCAGAACCACTTGATCAATTACCATCGAATATTCAAAACCAACATGCTCACATGGGTAAAGGGTGGAAGGCGCAATATCAGGACCTTTCACTACAAGAATGTATTTATGCTGATCTTATCAAGCTTGTATCTACAAGCCTGAAAATACCTTCAGAAAAACTGGACGGGGTGACTAATCTGGCAGATTATGGCTTTGATTCTATTAGTTTAACAACATTTGCCAAAGAACTAAGAACACATTTTTTTATTACAATAACTCCTGCTGTATTCTATAATTATTCGACTATTAAGAAGTTAAGTGATTACTTCGTTCAGGATTATCATAGTCACTTAGAAGAATTTTATAACAAACCACAGAATAAAGTAATTGAGAGACAACAGGTAGATACGAAAAAACCAGTATTAAAGAAAACCGCAATCCCAAAACGCTTCTTACAAACTAAGTCCAAAGGTACGTCATACTTTTCGAGCTCAGCTCAGGAACCTATTGCTATTATAGGGATGTCGGGACGTTTTCCAGGAGCCGATACACCAGATCAATTATGGAAAATGCTAGAAAAAGGAGAGAGTGGTATTAGCGAGATTCCTTTATCCCGCTGGGATTGGCGTGATTATTTCTCAAAATCCGGAGATTCAGATAATAAAATCAGTACTAATAAAGGAGGTTTTATTAACAATGTGGATGAATTTGACCCTTTGTTTTTTGAAATTACACCTAGAGAAGCAGAAGCTATGGATCCCGGTCAAAGGATGCTTTTAATTGAAGCGTATAAAGCAATTGAAGATGCTCAAATTGATCCTTCATCACTACGAGGAACCCCGGTTGGTGTTTTTGCAGGAATGGAAGAAAGTCAATATAGTTCACTTATTTCTGATGAACAAGGAGTTGGTAATAGTGGCAATGCCATGATATCTTCCAGGTTGTCATACTACCTCGATTTACAAGGGCCTACAATTGCGACCAATACAGCCTGTTCTTCAGGATTAGTAGCCATGCATCAGGCAATCATGAGTTTACGAAACAGAGAATGTGAATCAGCATTAGTTGCTGGTATCTCTTCTTTGATTTTATCGCCAGAATTCTATGTTAAGATGAGTCAGGCAGGAATGCTCTCACAAGATGGTCAATGCTATAGCTTTGCTAAAAAAGCTAACGGTATTGGTGCTAGTGAAGCAGTTGTAGTGCTTATGCTAAAACCCTTATCAGCAGCCATTGAAGCAGGTAACCCTATTTACGGAACCATTAAAGCCAGTGGTATCAACTTTGACGGGAAAACTAATGGAGTTACTGCACCTAGCGGTAAAAGCCAAGAAGCACTAATCAAAAATGTTTATACCAATTATGATATCAACCCTCGAGACATTTCGCATATTATTGCGCATGGTACCGGAACAAAATTAGGTGACCCTATTGAACTAAATGCCTTAAATGATGCCTTTAAAAAACTCATTGAGGAGCGACCAGATTCAAAACAAACGACTAATTGTGCCATAACAAGTTGTAAAAGTAACCTGGGGCATACAATGGCGGCCTCAGGATTGGTAAGTGTGGTTAGTTTGTTAAAAGGGCTACAGCATAATAAAATACCCGCTACTATTAACTGTGAGGATGAAAATGATTATATAAGCTGGGAGAACAGCCCGTTTTATATTAATAAGATCACCAGAGAATGGAAAAAAGAAGAAGATAAACCTCGTATGGGAGGTATAAGTTCCTTTGGACGTAGTGGTACTAATGCTCATGTAGTCATTGAAGAATATACAACACCAATGACTCTTCAATTTTCTTCTGCTGTACACCCCAGAGAAGATGCACAAGTTATGATTGTTCTATCAGCTAAAACAGAGGAACAACTACTACAAAAAGTTAGTGATCTGTTAACTTTAATAAAAAATCCGGATCAAACTATTGATCTGCTTTCCATAGCTTATTCCTTACAGGTAACCCGGGAAGTTATGGAGATACGTTTAGGGTGTATTGTAAACTCTGTTGAGGAGTTAGTAGATAAACTACAGGCATATCTTAATTCAGAAAAAAATATTGAAAGCTTTTACAGAGGAGAAGCAAAACACTATGATACCTCGATATCCATATTTAATTCAGATACCGATTTACAGGAAACTATTAACAAATGGATAGCGAATAAGAAACTTTCGAAAGTACTCGAATTATGGGTTAAAGGTCTGGAGTTGGATTGGAACAAACTCTATGGAGAAGTTAAACCTAAATGCATTAACCTACCCAAATACCCATTTGCCAAAGAGCGATATTGGATCAAAGAAACGACATCAAAGCATATTATAGAAAATACACCTGTAGCAATTAATAAGAATTATGAAATCATTGAAAATCTTGTCGATCAGATTGAAAGTGAATCCATTGCAACAGATCAAGCTATTGGCTTACTAAAGAAATATAGCACATATTAATAAATACTTAAGATAAATTGATTATGCAAAGTATAAATGAAACCATCATACCCTTGTTAAAAGAAGAATCATCTACGATAATAAAAGGTGAAAATGGAATAACCACAATAACTTTTTATAAAGGTGACCAAACGCACGCATCTATTGCTTTACGCGCTCGATTAAAAGAAATTATCAATGGTAATCCTTGGTTGGCAGGACGATTGGTAAAAAATAAGAAACATAAAAATTTACAACTTGCTTATCCTTCAGGGCCTATACCAGATGATATAATAGAACGAACTTTCTTTGATAATCCTTCTGATATTAAAATCGGATCTGAAATAAAATATGAAGAATTATTTAACATATCTAAACCGGCCATAGTAAACAAAGGAGTAAAATTGATTAACAAATCTGACCCTGTAACCAAATTAACTATTGTTCCTGATCAGCATTCTCAGGGAAAAGGATTTGCCCTTATTTTTTCGATTTCTCATGTGGTAGCAGATGGATATACGTATTACAAAATCTTTAACCAACTGTTTACCAATAAACCCGTAGAACAATTGGAAGCAAAACGAAATCAAGAAGCTGCTGATAGGGTAACCGAAGTTGTCGGTAAAAAATCATTTAAATTTTTTCATTCTGCACCGTTTATTTTAAATTTAGTAAAAGGAGCCATATTTGGTAAAAAAACAAAATGTTATGGGTTTTATGTAGAGCCCGAAAAAATCAATATAGCCAAAAATCAAGCTAAGGAAAATTCATCATCAGTAGATTATGTTTCAACCAATGATATTCTTACTTCAAGCTTTGCAAAAGTGATTAATTCACGAATTTGTATTATGGCAGTTAATTTGAGAAGCTGGATTAAAGATATTGGTAGTGATGATACCGGAAACTATGCAGGAGGACTTCTGTTCGATGATGATACAAGTTACCATCCAGCTAATATTCGTAAGGCTTTTCAAGCAGGGTTACCTGTTACCGCTAATGTAAAACCCCTTCCCAAATTTTGGGAAGCGTTACGATGTAAACTTGGTTTGATCAGTAGTTGGGCCGATTTTCAAGAAAGCCATGATTTAGAAAAATGTGAACAATTATTTCATATTCCTTTATATGAAGCTAAGAAAGCTTTTCCATTAGACTCTGCAGTAGTGTTCAAAGCCAAACCAGAACAATTAGCAGTTATATACTTTTCGAAAACAGTAGAACGAAATAAATTTTTGTCGAATTGTGAAATTGATGATACCATCTCATCAAAAATTTTCGATTAAAAAACGCTTACGAGCCTTTTTTAAATAGCACCTTAAAACCTTTTAACTCTCTTTATGAATTAGAACTTTGTGATGAAGCTTTGAATTACCATAAATACTGATAGTCTCTTAATTTTTGCATAGCATCGCTATGGTGAAATTGAAAAGTATAGTGAAATGGCAGTATTTGCAATAGTTCAAAGATGTAATAAATTTTCTAATTCATAAAGCGGGTTTAATCAATAGCCAGTACTATAATGATTGATTTCATAGAATATATAGTTTTAGAATTGAAGAGCAAGAGACTTTCAAAAGCCAATGCTCTGGATCTTATTAAACAATTTAGTCACCATACAGTAAGTCATACCAACAGGGATGTCATACATCCTTTGTTACATAAGAATACATCTGATTTAAGCCAGCAAAGCTTTAGTACAATATTTAACGGAAAAGAACCCTTTCTGAGAGATCATGTGGTTAAAGATCAAAAAGTTTTACCTGGAGTTGCCTATTTAGAAATGGCTCGAATGGCCCTTAGAAAAGCTTTACCTTTTCAAGAAGAATCAATTGTTGAATTGCGTAATATTATATGGGCTCAACCAATTATAGTTCAAGACCCTAAAGAAGTCACTATTGCTTTATTTGCTGATGAAACCGAAATAGGTAATGGACAGATAAATTATGAAGTTTATAGTACAGAATCTCAAACAGAAGAAGGTGTCAAAGAAACGATTCATTGTCAGGGGCAGGCTGTCTATATCAATACTTCAAAACCTGTACGACTAGATATTGATAAGCTCAAGATGAGAATGCAACAAGGAGAGCTAAAATCAGCACCTATTTATGCTGTATATTCAAAATTAGGATTGAATTACGGGCCGACTTATCGAGGTATAAAAACAATATTTCAAGACAATGAACAATTACTGGCACAATTAGAGTTAAATGAGATTACCGAATCAAATTTTAATGACTATATCTTGCATCCAGGTTTGATGGATAGCGCGTTGCAGTCTGCTATTGGCTTATTTGGAGGTTTAGATCAAATCCCTGATAAACCATCGTTACCATTTGCTCTGGAGTCACTAAAGGTTTTTTCTGGTTGTACTAAAGAAATGTTTGCATGGGTTCGATATGCAAAAGGAAATAAATCTACAGATAAAATTACCAAGCTCGATATAGACCTATGTAATCAAGAAGGAGAGGTCGCCATACAAATGAGAGGATTTTCTTCACGTATACTTAATGAAGATTCGGTGACCAAAGAAGTCACTGTAACAGAAAAAGGGGCCTTATATGGAGCTCCTGTTTGGCAAGTGACAAAAGATATGAAGCCTTTCAGTCAAAATGGAACAGATGTAGTGAAGCATCGATATGTCTTTCTATGTGAAGTTCCTCGGGTAGATACAAAACAACTAGAATCTCTTCTTACTTCCAGTAAAGTGATAGCTCTGCAAAATACTCAACAAAAAAATATAGCAGAACGATTTAACGAATATGCACGAATTTGTTTTGAACAGCTTCGTATTCTACTAAGTGATAAACTTCAGGAAAAAGTGTTCATTCAAATTGTAACTGCTAATAAAAGTGAGCAACCTATATTTACTGGTCTTTCTGCCTTAATTAAGACTGCGACCCTTGAAAATCCTAAGTTAACTGGTCAGGTTATCGTTACTCATCCAAAAATAACAGCAGAAGAACTGATACTACAATTAGAGGAAAATCAAAACAAGACGCAGGATACAATTATAAAATATGAACAAGAAACCCGACAGGTTCTGCGTTGGAAAGAAATACCAGTAGTACATAATAAACCTAAGATCGTTTTTAAAGATAATGGTGTATATCTCATTACAGGAGGGTTAGGAAATCTGGGGAAAATACTTGTTAGAGAAATTTTAAAACAAACTCAGAATGCCAAAATCATCGTAACAGGTAGGTCTGAACTTACCGAAGAAAAACAAACCTTAATAGATAAAATGGGAGGTAAGGCTGGTCAACTGTCCTATAAACAATTAGATGTTGTAGATCTTAATAAGGTAAAACAAATCATTACTTCAATAAAAAAAGAATATAAAGGAATTCATGGTATCATTCATAGTGCAGGAATGATTTCAGATAACTTTATTCTAAAAAAGACATCAGAAGAGTTTAGCAAAGTTCTTGCACCTAAAGTTTTAGGAACCTATAATTTAGACGAAGCCAGTAAAAATATTGATCTTGATTTCTTAGTTTTATTTTCATCAATATCCTCTATAACCGGCAATGGTGGTCAGGCAGATTATGCCACAGCCAATGATTTCATGAATCAGTTTGGGATTTACCGTAACAAACTGGTTGGAACCAAACAACGATCAGGGAAAACTATGACTATCAATTGGCCCTTATGGGAAGAAGGGGGAATGAAAATTGATCAGTCGAAACAAGAAATGTTAGAACAGAGTACAGGGATGTTGCCTATGTGTACTGAGACTGGTGTTCATGCATTTTATAGAAGTTTTGAACTAACACAAGATCAATTACTAGTTGTAGAAGGCAATGTAGAAAAATTACATCAGACATTATTTAATGATAATGCTTCTGAAACCTCTTTGTCTAGTAGTATTACTTCTGAGAAAAAAGAATCAGTTGTCGAAACGGATGAAGAAAATCTGGAAGAGAAAACCCAGAATTATATTAAAAAACAACTTTCTGAATTGTTCAAGCTTCCATCTCATAAGATTGACCCACTTGCTCCTTTAGAAAAATATGGTATTGATTCTATCTTGGCAATGAATCTAACCAATCAGTTAGAAAAAAACTTTTGGTTCTTTACCAAAAACACTCTTTTTCGAATATCAAACAATTCATGAGCTTACGGACTACTTTATAAATTCACATTTAGCAAAACTAACATCGCTGTTTACTTCTGCTTCTGAAAAAAATAGTCAGGAAAAAAATAAGGATATACCTATTGCTTCACCTATCGGCACGCGATCAGAACAGGGAAATTCAAGAGGTATTAAACGTTCACGGAAGATTGAAATTTCTGTTGATAAAAAAAATAATGTTGATACAGATCCCATCGCAATTATAGGTTTAAGTGGTCGCTATCCAAAAGCTACTAATATTGAAGCATACTGGAATAACTTACGTGATGGTAAAGATTGTATTACTGAGGTACCAAAGAATAGATGGGACTGGCAAGAGTATTACAGTCCGGATCGTAGTAAAAGTGGATATCATTATAGTAAATGGGGAGGGTTTATTGATGGTGTTGACGAATTTGACCCTTTATTTTTTAATATTTCGCCGCTCGAAGCAGAGATACTGGACCCTCAGGAACGATTATTTTTGCAACATACCTGGATGGCCATAGAAGATGCGGGTTATACCAAAGCCGGTTTGCAAATACCACACAAGTTTGGGCAGCCAGGACAAGTTGGTGTGTATGCAGGAGTTATGTATAGTGAATATCAACTCTATGGGATCGAAGCCAGTAAAAGAGGGCATCGAATAGGAGTGCCCGGAAGCTATGCCAGTATTGCCAATAGAGTATCGTATGTGTTAAATCTTCATGGACCTAGTATGACGGTCGATTCTATGTGTTCCTCGTCATTAACAGCAATTCATTTGGCATGTCAGGATCTAAAACAGGGACGAACCAGTTTGGGAATTGCAGGAGGAGTGAATGTTAGTATCCATCCCAATAAATATACGGTGATTAGTGCGGGGCAATATATTTCAAGTGAAGGGCATTGTCAAAGTTTTGGAGAAGGAGGTGAAGGCTACATCCCAGGTGAAGGTGTGGGTGTGGTAGTATTGAAAAAATTATCTGAAGCCGAAAAGGATGGAGATCATATCTACGGTATTATTAATGGCAGTACCCTTAATCATGGAGGTAAGACCAATGGGTATAGTGTACCTAATCCAAAGGCGCAATCTAATCTCATAAGTAATGTATTAAAAGAAACAGACACAGACCCTAGACGTATAAGCTATATAGAAGCACACGGAACGGGAACCAAACTAGGCGATCCTATTGAAATATCAGCCCTAAGTAAGGCATTTAAACAAAGTACATCTGATGTAGGATTTTGTTTACTGGGCTCTGCCAAATCCAATATAGGTCATTGTGAGTCAGCAGCTGGTATTGCCGGACTAACCAAAGTATTACTGCAATTAAAACACCAACAAATAGTTCCATCACTACATTCAAAAAAATTAAATCCTAATATAGATTTTGAAAAGACACCATTTATTGTCAACCAAACATTAAGAACATGGGAAGAGCCTATAATTGATGGCATCCCACAACCTCGAATAGCTGGTGTTTCATCCTTTGGCGCCGGAGGAGCAAATGCACATATTATTGTTCAGGAATATGTAGCTCCAGCAAAAGTAAGCCAGCCTAAGATTTCTATTGATTTAGATTCAAAAGTAATTGTTCCTTTATCAGCTAGAACGCCAGATCAACTTAAACAAAAAGCTATTGATCTTTACGATTTTCTTCAGAAATCTAAAATAGAAAAACAAAAACAGGCTATTACATCGATTGACCTTACCGAAATGGCATATACGCTACAGGTAGGAAGAGAAACGATGGATATGCGACTTGGTTTTATGGTAAACTCAGTTGAAGAGTTGATCCAAAAGCTTAAAGCATATATTAATGGTGAAAAGAATATTGAAGACACATATCAGGGACATACAGACCAAGATAAAGACACTCTATTAGTATTTAATGCAGATGTAGATTTTGAGCAAACTGTAGATAAATGGATAGCTCGAAGAAAACTGCCTAAACTTCTGGATTTATGGGTTAAAGGCTTAAATCTTGATTGGAATAAATTCTATGAAGATAATACACCCAAACGTATAAGCTTGCCTGCCTATCCTTTTTCTAAGGATAAGTACTGGATTGATATAAAAATGAATAATCAAAGTACAGTTGATAGAAAAATCACATCGGTACTACACCCTTTACTACATAGTAATACCTCAGATCTTAGCAAACAGAGTTATAGCTCTATCTTTAGCGGCGAAGAGTTTTTTCTTGCCGATCATCAGGTAAAAATTAAAGAAGGTAAGGTAAGCAAGGTATTACCAGCAGTAGCTTACCTCGAAATGGCACGAGTGGCAGTAGAGAAAGTTATTCCTGTTAAAACCAAATCTAGTATTCTAGAACTTCATAATACCGCATGGACACAACCACTCGTCGTAGAGAAAGATAAGCAGGTAGAAATAGCTTTATTTATCAAAGATGAAAACCAGATAGATTATGAAGTTTATAGTGTGGATAATGAGCAGAACATTATTCATAGCCAAGGAGTAGCTAAGTATAGCACTTATCTTTCACCCGAAAAACTGAGTATAGAACAACTCAAAGGAGAAATGAATAGAGGTAGTATGGAAGCAGCTAGCTTATATTCAATATTTAAGTCTATGGGACTTATTTATGGTCCTGCATATCAGGGAATCACTAAGGTTTATCAAGGAGAAAAACAACTATTGGTACAATTAAGTTTACCGTCGGTTGTTAAAACAAATCAGAATGACTACTTGTTGCATCCGAGTGTAATGGATAGTAGTTTACAAGCAGCTTTTGGTTTGATAGATGATTTGACCACGATTCCTTCACAACCTTCTGTACCTTTTGCTTTAGAGACTATTCGAATACTATCTGCTGTTACCGAACACATGTTTGCCTGGGTTCGTTACTCAGAAGGGAGTGTGGCTACCGATACCATTACCAAACTAGATATTGATATATGTGATCAAGAAGGAAATATATGTGTTCAAATGGAAGGACTTTCTTCCAGGCAATTAAGCGAAGATACTATTGATTTAAAAAATAAAGATATCGGAATTTTAATGGCTAAACCTCTATGGAAGAGCTATAAAATACCTCAGATATCAGAAACTATCGAAGCTGAATTTGCAGAGAAACATATTATTCTGTGTGAAATGTCTGATATAGAAACAAGTCAGTTTGAAACATCAATTCAGAATAGTCATTGTATACAACTTGAAGCATCACAAAAAAATATAGCAGCGCGTTATACAGATTATGCTTTAACTTGTTTTGAATATGTTCAAACAATACTAAAGAATAAACCCAAAGAAAAGATCCTTGTTCAAATCGTAATTACCAATAACAAGGAACAAGCACTTTTTTCAGGATTATCGGGATTACTAAAAACCGCAGCTCAGGAAAACCCTATGCTAACAGGTCAAATGATCCTCACAAAATCAACTATACAGATAAAAGAGCTGGTAGAACAACTTCATAAAGCAGCAACAATGCCAGAAGAATCCATTATAAAATATGAGAACAACACCTCATATATTTTACAATGGGATGAAGTAAAAGCAAATCAGGAGAACAGTAAACCTGTATTCAAAAATCAAGGTGTTTACTTGATTACCGGAGGCCTCGGTGCTTTAGGGATATTGTTTGCCAAGGAAATTTTACAACAAGCCAGAGAGACAAAAATCATAGTAACCGGGCGCTTTGAGCTGACAGAGGAAAAGCAGATAATTTTAAATGAATTGCACTCGGGCACTGGTCAGGTTGAATATCAACAGTTAGATCTTAATAGCTTGAAGCAAGTGGAAAAGCTCATAGCTACTATTAAAAAGGAAAACGGGAAGCTTAATGGTATCATTCACAGTGCAGGTATGATATCAGATAACTTTATTCTAAAGAAGACCAATGATGAATTTTGCAAGGTGTTAGCTCCCAAAGTTACAGGGACTTATAATCTGGATCAAGCCAGTAAAGATATAGATCTTGACTTCTTAGTATTGTTTTCATCATTATCAGGTGCGATGGGTAATCTGGGGCAATCGGATTATGCAACAGCGAATGCTTTTATGGACCAGTTTGCCAGATACCGTAACCAATTGGTGGATCAAAAATTAAGACAAGGACATACTCTTTCTATTAATTGGCCATTATGGGAAAGTGGAAATTTGAGTATTGCTCAGAAAAATATTGAAATGCTCTGGCAAGAAACAGGAATATCTCCTATGCAAACTTCATCAGGTATCCAGACTTTATATCGTAGTATGACCTTACAAGGTAATCAGGTTTTGGTGATGGAAGGAAATGTTAAGAAAATGCGCTCAATCTTGCTTTCTAATCAAACCCATAAGGTAGAACAGCTGTCAGACGTTGCTAGTAATCAAAATGTTGAATCTTCAAAAACCGCTACGGTAGATTCAAATACACTTTTAGATAATACCATAAACTATCTTCGAAAACTGTTTGCAGAGGTTTTAAAAATTAAGACTCAGGAACTCGATCCAAAAGCTCCATTAGAGAATTATGGTATTGATTCTATACTCGCTATGAGGTTAACCAACATACTTGAAAAAACTTTTGGCTCTCTTTCTAAAACGTTGTTTTTTGAGTATCAGACCATAAAAAGCTTAGCAGAATTCTTTGCCAAGACCTATCCTCGAATTATTCAGGAACGTACAGGGATTCAACAAACCGTATCTTCATCAATACAGGATGCAATCAAGAAAGAATCACCGGTTTCTCCAATATATTCAAGTAACCGTTTCTTTAATACCACAACCAACATTAAGAAAGAAGTTGCTATTGTAGGATTAGGAGGTAAATATCCACTGGCAGAGAATGTGGAAGAATTTTGGGAAAACCTTAAAAATGCTAGAGATTGTATTACAGAAATTCCAGAGGGACGTTGGGATACAGATCGTTTTTTTGATCCTAAACGCAATCAAGTAGGAAAAAGCTATAGTAAATGGGGAGGGTTTATTTCTGATGTTGATAAATTCGATCCGTTGTTTTTTAATATATCACCAAAAGAGGCTGAATTAATTGATCCTCAGGAACGACTTTTTATCCAAACCGCATGGCAAACTATTGAGGATGCCGGGTATAGTAAAGAAAGTATCTCTACACTTGGAAGAGTCGGTGTATATGTCGGGGTTATGTATGGGCAATACCAACTCTACGGTGCAGAAGCTATGTTGGCAGGTAATGCTGTGGTTCCGGGCTCATCTTATGCATCAATTGCAAATAGAGTTTCTTACTTTTTAGATCTACATGGACCCAGTATTGCTTTAGATACTATGTGTTCGTCATCTTTAACGGCCATTCATCAGGCTTGTGAAGAAATACGGAAAGGTGAAATAGAAGCAGCCATTGCAGGAGGAGTTAATGTTTCTATACATCCCCATAAATACCTTATGCTAAGCCAAGGTAATTTTGCTGCTAGTGATGGCAGGTGCAGAAGCTTTGGAGAAGGCGGAGATGGATACGTTGCAGGTGAAGGCGTTGGAGCTGTTTTACTCAAATCTTTGGATAAAGCTATCGAAGATGGTGACCATATATATGGTGTAGTGAAATCCAGTGTAATTAACCATGGAGGAAAAACCAACGGTTATTCTGTTCCAAACCCTAATGCACAGGGTGATTTAATTCGGGAATCGCTTAAAAAAGCTAAAATTGATCCTTCGACATTGGGTTATATTGAAACTCATGGTACAGGTACGGCATTAGGAGATCCTATCGAAATTACCGGATTAAATAAAGCCTTTGGAGAATCAATGCTACAAAAACAAGTTTGTCCGATAGGCTCTGTTAAATCAAACATCGGGCATCTGGAATCAGCAGCAGGAATAGCTGCAGTTACTAAAGTATTACTTCAGTTGAAACATAAAAAACTAGTTCCTTCTTTACATGCAACTACATTAAATCCAAATATCAATTTTAAAGAATCACCTTTTTATGTACAACAGGAATTAACACCCTGGAAAGATTATGAAGGACATCCCAGACGTGCCAGCATAAGCTCTTTTGGTGCGGGAGGTTCGAATGCACACCTTATTATAGAAGAATATAATAATAGTAATAACAAGAAAACCGAATCTTACTACAATAGACCACAATCGTTTGTTCTTTCTTCTAGAGATAAAAATACGCTTTTGAGGTACGGTAAGAAGATGGCAGACTTCCTTAGAGGAAACAAAAATATTGAACTAGAGGAGTTGGTATACACTTCACAGATAGGAAGAACACCAATGAATGAACGCCTTGTGATCGTAATTACCAGTATAAATGAGCTTATCGAAAAACTGGACCAATGGTTATCCATACAAGAGACAGAAGATGATACACTATTAAAAAGAAGTGCAGATGAGTTGGAAGGTGTATTTTATGGAAACATTAAGAATGCTTCATCCGACACCGTTACCTTATTGGAAGGAGAGGAAGGCAAAGCTTATCTGAAAGTGATTATGGAAGCCCGTAATCAGGAAAAATTAGCTAAACTATGGATATCAGGAGCAGATATTGATTGGTCTTTGCTCTATCAGAATGTTCGGCCAAAGCGTATTTCTCTTCCAACGTATCCTTTTGCTAAAGAACGATATTGGATTACTAAACCTGTATTTCCTATAGCTACCAATTCATTAGGAATACAAGAAAGTAATGCAGAGAACACATCTGAAGAAGAGAAAAAGAAATTACATTATAGCACCGAATGGATTGAACAGAATCTTGATGTGTCTGAAGAAAAATCTCCCGAAAATGGTTTCATACTAATTCTGGATACCTCAGATGAACTGTTCCTTGCTCTAAAAAAACAATCACATCAATATTTCGAAGGAAACACCTATATTTTGTTAAAACCCGGATCCGTTTTTGAGGAAATAGAACCATCTGTTTTTACTATTGATCTTCAGAAGGAAGAACATTTTAAACAATTTGTAGAGCACCTTAGTATAAAAGGACAGCTTCCTTATCGAATTATTCACAATGGTTTAGAAGCAGCTAGTTTAGATAAAAAAGAAAATATAACTCATCAACTCAACTATAGTATTTACACTCTATTTAACCTATGCAAGGTTTTAATAGAACAAAAACATCAGATTCCGCTTCAGATTTTATCAATTTTCTTAGGAGGTACAAACTTAACTGTTCCATGCAATGCTGCACTAGGGAGCTTTTTCAAAACCTTAACTCTAGAGAACCCTTACTATAAAGGAAAGATTGTTGAGGTTAAGGATAGTAAGCAAATCTCTATAGTAGAGAAGATTCGTATGATTAGGAATGAATTCAGTGATGAAAACTGGAGGAGGAATGAAATTCGTTATGATCTCCGAAAAAATGAACAAACCTATGTTCGTTATGTAAAGGAACTAGCTCAATTTACTAATATTGAGAATAATATAAATCGTATGCCATTAAAGCAGAATGGTGTTTATATTGTATCGGGAGGCTTAGGTGGATTAGGTCTTATTGTTAGCGAGTATTTAGTTAAAAATTATCAGAGTAATTTGGTTCTTTTTGGCAGATCTCCTCTCAAAGCAGCACAAAAGGAAAAACTCGATAGACTTAAAGCTTATGGTTCTAAAATCCTATATCTGCAAGCCGATGCGTCAAAATTAGAAGATGTAGAGACCATTGTAAAAACAGCAAAGACCAATTTTTCACAAATCAACGGAGTGATTCATAGTGCAGGAACTAACCAGGATTCGTTTATTCTCAAAAAATCTAAAGAAGAGATAGATAGAGTATTAGCTCCCAAAATTTATGGGACAATTAATTTGGACTTTGCTACAAGAGACGAAAACTTGGATGTCTTTATCATGTTTTCTTCAATCGCAGGTGTATTGGGTAATATAGGACAATCTGATTATGCTTATGGAAACCATTATCTCAATTCATTTGCAGAAAACAGAGAAGTCTTGGTAAGAGAGCAAAAACGCTATGGAAAAACATTAGCTATTAACTGGCCATATTGGGAAGAAGGAGGGATGCATATTTCTAATGAAGAAGTTACTTTGATCCAAAATGAAACTGGTCTTTGCCCAATACCTGTAACAGAAGGAATTCAGTTTCTAGAAGAGTTTCTGTTATCCGATATCTCTCAGTGTATTCCATTATATGGTTTTCCTTCCAAAATCAGGAAATATATTGATCAGACCACTAAAAAAACTGAGAAAAATAAGCTTACGCAAGTTAATATAATAGATACTGATACTCTTTTCGAAAATACTGTAGAATATCTTAAAACGTTGATCGGAAAAGAGATTAAACTTGATCCAAACCGAATTGATCCCGAAGAACATTTTGAATCTTTTGGTATCGACTCTATAAGTATTAACCAGATAAATTTGAGCCTTGAAAGAGATTTGGGTGATTTGCCAAAAACGTTGTTTTATGAATATTCTACAATAGAAGAATTGGCTACATATTTAATCCGGGAGGATCACGAGACGTTAATCCAATTTCTGAATATAGAAGATTCGACAAACGTATCAAGTAATCACGTTAAACCACTATATGAAACGAAAATACAGAGAGAACCTATAAGAGAAAGCAAACAGGAAATGAAAAATGTAATTGATACACCAATTGCATATGAGGATTCAGAACCGATAGCCATTATCGGAGTGCATGGAAGCTACCCTCAATCTGAAAATTTAGATTCATATTGGGAAAGCCTGAAACAAGGGAAAGATTTAACAGATCTAGTCCCTAAAAGCAGATGGGATTTTGAAGAATTTTATCATGAAGATCCAGAGAAAGCATCTGAAGGGAAAATTTATGGTAAGTGGGGAGGTTTTATAAGTGATGTTGATAAATTTGATCCTCATTTTTTCAATATCACTCCAGAAGAAGCCAGGATAATGGATCCGCAAGAGCGACTTTTTTTACAATCTGTTTGGGCTACTATAGAAGATGCAGGGTACACAAAAGAAAGCCTGAAAAAACGATACCCTAAAGCCAAAAGTGCAAATGTAGGAGTTTTTGTGGGCGTTACAACAAACACTTATAACTTGCTGGCATCTGAGGAATGGAGTAAAGGAAACACCATTCCTAGTGCACACCCTTGGTCGATTGCTAATCGCATATCTTACTTATTCGATTTTAACGGACCTAGTATGCCTGTTGATACTGCTTGTTCATCTTCTTCAGTGGCGATACATCTTGCATGTGAAAGCTTGAAGAAACAGGAGTGCCAGGTTGCTGTTGCTGGTGGTGTAAACTTATATTTGCACCCTTCCAAATACCATTCATTATGCAAGAATCGAATGGTATCTCTAGGAGGAAAATGCCATAGTTATGGTAAAGGTGATGATGGTTTTGTTCCTGGTGAAGGAGTAGGATCGGTTTTATTAAAACCACTTAGCAAAGCCATCGAGGATGAAGATCACATATATGGCGTACTTACAGGAAGTGCATTTGATCACAGTGGTAAGTCGAATGGATATTCTGCTCCAAATCCTAATGCCCAGGCAAACTTAATAGAACATACTCTTCAAAAGGCTCAAATCCATCCAGAAACTATCGGTTATGTAGAAGGACATGGTACAGGTACACAGCTGGGAGATAGTCTTGAGATTGTGGCTTTAACCAATGCTTTTCAAAAACAGACCGTTCAAAAACAAGTTATTGCTATTGGATCAGTTAAATCTAATATTGGGCATCCCGAGTCTGCCGCAGGAATTGCAGGTGTAGCAAAAGTATTGCTGCAAATGAAACATCAACAGCTGGTACCCACAATTAATTCTGATGAAGTAAATCCAAATATTAATTTCAAAGAATCACCATTCTATCTTCAACATAAGCTAACGCCATGGGAATCTCCCTTGGGTTATCCTCGTAGAGCACTTATAAATTCGTTCGGAGCAGGAGGAGTGAATGCATGTTTAATACTAGAAGAATATAGAAAAGTAAAAGAGGTATATTCCAAACAAGGACCACACCTTGTCATATTTTCTGCAAAAAATGAAGAACGTCTTCAGGAATATGCAAATCGAGTACTTAATTATATAGAAAAAGAAGAGCAAGTGAATCTTGCAGATTTATCTTTTACCCTACAGGTTGGTCGGGAAGCAATGTCAGAGAGGTTGGCAATTGTTGCTTCAAATAGAGAAGAGCTTATAATTCGATTGAAAGATTGGAAACAACAAAATGAGTCGAACCATATTTTTTGGGGTAAACTGAATCCTAACCAAAGAAGAAAGAAAACTCTTAATAGAGAAGAGGAGTTTCGTTCTCTATTTGATAGGAGTGATCTGGATAAACTTGCACAATTATGGGTTGACGGCGTTGAAATAGATTGGGAAAGGTTATATACTCATGATAAACCTAATCGGATATCACTACCCACTTATCCTTTTGCCAAAGAAAGGTATTGGGTATCAGATCGAGTAATTGAAGAAAAGAGAACGGTAACCGAACCTGTAAATGCTCAACTACACCCTTTAATTTCATATAATTCATCTACATTAAAAGAAGTTCGTTTTAGTTCGTGGTTATCCGATAGCGAGTTTTATGCATCAGATCATCAAGTTAATAAAGAGAAAATCTTTCCAGGTTCAGGGTTTATAGAAATCGCCAATATTTCAGGAAACCTGGCAGGAGAACAAAAGGTTAGCAAGATTAAAGATATTGTGTGGGCTCACCCATTAAGTTTTAAGAAAGGTTCGCAGTTTATTAATACATTATTAAAACCTAATGGTATTGGTACCGAATTTAAAATTACGTCACTTGATGATGAAAATGAACAAATAGTGCATTCTGAAGGGAAGTTATTTTTCCAAAGCGGTAATAAACATTCAGCCGATATTGAAAATATTTCAATACAAAAACTTAAAGAACAATGTCCAGAACCTCAAGATGGTTCATACTACTATACTATTTTTAACCAAGTAGGTTTTAATTATGGCTTAGCATTTAAAACCATTCAGGAATTTTATATCAATGGATCCTTTGCTTTATCTAAGTTAAAATTAACAGACCATTTATTAGTTGATTCTGATCGATTCATTCTCCACCCTTGTATTGTAGATGGTGCTTTACAAACTGTTGCAGGATTGATTGGGCAGATGAAATCGGTAACTCCACATGTACCTTTTGCAATTGATGAAATAGAAATATTTCGCTCATTACCTCATACTTGTTATGCCTATGTAGAACACGTAGAAGAAGAAGCTCGTTCACAAGCAAACATCAAAAAATTCAATATAAAAATTATCAATGAAGCAGGAGATGTTTTAGTTAAGATTAAAAATTTTTATGTGAGAGCATTTGGTAATGCTGATGTTGATCAGGTTAAGGAGTCTAATAGTATGGCTTTTGCCGTAAGCTCATAATATAGGCAGGTGTGAATTCAATAAAATCACATTTCAAAACTACAAAACTGTTACACTAATAAACACACAAAAGTACCCGAGTTATACAAAGGGTTTCTTTTCAATAAACATAATCCAATCCGATCTAATCTTTTTAGAAGAAGAAATGGATTATGAACTATATATAATTAAAAACTCACTAAAATTTCCATTATGAAGGCTATTAAAGAAGGTTTAAAAGTATTATCCAGAGGAACTTGTGGTACAGCATTTTGTTCTCTGTTAAATAGCGAGTATGGTGTTCCTAACGAAATAGCAGAGATTGCAGCATCTCCTTTTGCAGGAGGACTATTGAATAGAGGATTTCAATGCGGAATGATCGGAGGAGCTGTTTTGGCTGCCGGAGCAGAATCATACCGAAGGAATGAAGACACAGGAGAAGCAATAGCAATGGCTATAACAGCTACACAACATCTGATGGAATCTTTTAAAAAAAGAACGGATACGATCAGTTGTCGGGAAATTACAGATATGGATCTTACGGGTAAATTAGCCCCTCTAAAAGTATTGTTTACGGGAAAAGCATTTGGTTGTATGAAGCTGGCAGGAAGATGGGCTCCCGAAGCAATTAAATCGGCCGATGAAGGCTTATCGGATGAATCTGTAAGTTTCTGTCCGGGGTCGGTAAGTTGTGCATCTGAGGTGGTTAGAAAAATGGGTGCCACAGAAGAAGAAATGCTTATGGTAGCCGGATATGCCGGAGGACTTGGTTTAAGTGGAAAAGAATGTGGAGCGCTTAGTGCTGCGATTTGGTATAAAATGGTGGCTTGGATAAAAAAGAATCCTGGTAAATCACCATCGTCATTTGATGACCTGGAGACCAAAAAGATGCTGAGAGCGTTTTATGTTCAAACAGACTCCGAAGTATTATGCAGTAAAATTACAAACAAAGAGTTTAAGGATATAGATGATCACTCCGAATATATTAAGAATGGAGGTTGTAAGAAGATCATCGACGCACTTGCCGCACTATAATTTAAAATATGATTACCATGCTAAAACAAATATTGAACAAGCGAAATATTTATTTCGATCATAATGCAACGACTCATATAGCACCATCTGTAAGAAGTATAATGAACCGGGTATTGAAATCTTATTGGGGAAATCCCTCATCGGGATATTCAAAAGGGAAAATGTCTGCACAAATTATTGAAAAAGCCCGCGAACAGGTTGCTACTGCGATCGGAGCTCATTCACATGAAGTGTATTTTTCTAGTTGTGCAACCGAATCCAATAATGCGTTATTGAAAACAATAAGTAATCATTTCTATCCCGATAAAAATAAAATAATATCTACACCTATTGAGCATCCATCGGTGATTCAAACACTAGAATATTTGAAGACCAAAAATATAGATGTTCAATATTGTCCTGTAGATAGTTCTGGCCGTGTATTGCTTAAAGAACTAGAAACTATGATAGATCATAAGACTTCTATGGTTTGTTGTATGTTGGCTAATAATGAAATAGGAACGATTCAGGATATTAAAAAAATATCTGAAATGGCCAAGGCTAAAGGTGCTTTGGTTTTTTCTGATTGTGTGCAGGCATTAGGCAAAATCCCTATAAACGTGAAGGAACTAGGAGTCGATTATGCTACATTTTCTGCTCATAAACTCTATGGACCTAAGGGGATAGGTGCCTGGTATGCCAAAATTAGTTGCCCTTTAGAACCTTATATTCATGGAGGACATCAAGAAGAAGGAATGCGAGCAGGTACAGAATCCATTCATAATATCGCAGGTTTTGGAGAAGCATGCAGACATGTAAATAAACTTGTATCCCTTTCAATAAAAAATGAGCCTCTTAAAAAAACATTTATTAATGAATTGAAAGCAATAAAAAGTGATGTAATTATTAATTCTCCAATAGATAACTGTTTGACAAATACTATTAATTTAACCTTTCCAGGTATTGGCAGTGGCGACTTAATGAAATCACTGGATTATAAAGGAATTGCAGTTTCTTCTGGCTCTGCGTGTAGTACATCATCTAATAAACCTTCTCATGTTTTAAAAGCAATAGGCTTAACAGATGAGGCTGCACAGGAATCGATCAGGATAAGCTTTGGATCGAAGACAAAATACCAACATATCAGATACGCATTAAAGGTGATAAAAGAATATATTGAAGAAATAGAAAGCGAAAAATTAAACTCATCTGTAAAGATCAATAGATCAGGCCTTAATTATAATAGGTAAAGATATTCACTCGGATAAAAAATAAAATAGCGCATTAAAAATTTTGAACGATTATTTAATGTAAAGAAATGATTAAATTTTTAATGTAATAAAGAAGTGTTTACACTTAGTCTCAATTTTATAACTAATTTGTAACTAAGTGATTATTAAAATTTAAATGTGTAAAAATGTATAAGTCTGAAAAATTTTGGGATAAAAGTGCTACTGGGTATGATAAGGAAGAAATGAAAGATAAGGAGGTGCGAATTAAAATTCTTCAAAAAATCAAAGGGTATCTCAAAAAAGAGGATAATGTTTTGGATTATGGATGTGCCACCGGAATATTAGCCAATGAAATTGCTAGTAATGTTGATAAGGTTTATGGCATTGATATATCGTCTGAAATGATCCGAATTGCCCAAAACAAAGCCAATGAACTACATATTCAAAATGTGGATTATTTGCATACTACAATATTCGATAAAAACTATAAATCAGGAGACTTTGATATGATATTAGCAGTCTATATGCTTCATTTATTAGAAGACCTGCCTAAGGTTTTGGAAAGGATCTATGAATTGTTAAAACCGGGAGGGATGTTTATTTCTGTAACACCTTGTTTGGGAAAAAAATCTCTTACTGGTATTGGACTATCACTTGTTAGTAAAATCGGATTAATCCCAAAACTGAAAACATATACTGTTTCAGAATTAGAAAATTCAATAAAGGATACAGGATTTGAAATTTTTGAAACCGAATGTTTACACCGTAGAGGGCAGCAACATTTTATTGCAGTAAGAAAGAATTAAAAAGCTTAGTGTTAAGAAAATTATTTAAAAATAAGAACAGATTAAAAATCAAATAAAACGAGGTTCAAATGGAAACAACTATGTACAACGAGTATGGATCATCAAACGTTAGCCAGCTCAAACAAGAAGAAAATGGTATCCAAAAGGGTAATGAATCAGAAACAGCATTTGCTGAGCTGGAACGCGGAGTGCATGCAGCACTAGAAACTTATTCCAACGTACATCGTGGGAGTGGACACAATTCAATGGTATCTTCTCATCTATATGAGCATGCCAGAGACATTGTTTTAGAATATATGGGGCTTAATAAAGAGAGATATATTGTCATTTTTTGCTCTTCCAAAAGAACAAATGACTTAACATCTCAACTTAAGTCAGGAAGTTATCAGTTTTTGACAAGCCAAGAAGTAGGTTTGCCGTTGGGCATAACTGCAGTGATAGTTGGGAAAAAAGCGTTACCTAAAGGCAGACCATCAGAATGTGGTGGTGGAACAGCCAGACTTGTTGCTGCAGACTGGATAATCTGGAATAATGGGCCAGACAAATTTGAAGCAGGTACTCCAGCCATTGTTAATGTCATTGCATTTAGCAAGGCACTTCTCTTAATGAAGCAATATGGAAAAGATATCTTTAAGAGGTTATCTCAAAAGGATCTTAGTGTAAATGAATTGATATATAAGGATGAGTTGGAGAAATACTCTGGACTAGAACTTATGAAGGAACTTAAAAAAACTTTAATAGGACGAGGTATGATTGTACCGACTATGGAAGGTGAGAGACGATTCGTAAATCTGGATAATAGTGCCAGTACACCTACGTTTACCCCAATTTGGAACACATTTCGTGAGGCGTTACGTCTACCAGAGAAAAAAAGACAAGAAGTAGTGCAAGAAGTAAAAACTATTTGTAGCGAAATCCTGGGAGCACCTCTCGAAAACTATGATATTATTTTTACCAAAAACACTACCGAATCTATCAACCTGGTATCTGAAAATCTGATCAATAATCCCGAAAATAATATTGATCCAGTAGTACTGATTTCTCTGCTGGAGCATTCTTCTAATGATTTACCATGGCGTATGATTTCCCAAAACTCTCTGATCAGGTTAGGAGTGAATGAAGAAGGTTTTATAGATTTAGTAGAGTTGGAAAAAAATCTACGAGAATATAATCTGGAGTATAAGTATGCAAAGAAGCGTATTAAAATTGTTGCTCTAAGTGGTGCTTCTAATGTTTTAGGGTCATGTCATAATATCAAGGAAGTAAGCTCGATTGTTCATAAATATGGTGCAAAACTTCTGGTAGACGGTGCCCAGGTAGTTGCTCATCTTAAGGTTGATATAGAAAAAGAAGGGATCGATTATATGGCTTTTTCTGCTCATAAAGTATATGCGCCATTTGGTACCGGGGTATTAGTAGTTAAAAAAGGATTACTCAATTATAACCTGAATGATAAGAAACGTATCCAATTGTCTGGAGAAGAAAATATAGGAGGGATTGCTTCATTGGGTAAAGCACTTGTGCTTTTACAACGTATTGGTATGGATGTGGTTCATAAAGAAGAACAAGTATTGACTAAACGAATATTAGATGGGATGTCAAAAATACCTGGGCTTACCGTTTTTGGGGTAAATGATCCTAAATCCCCTAAGTTTGATGATAGGATAGGAGTTATTGTTTTTGAAACAAAAGGAATTTTGCATAACAAGTTAGCAGAAGAAATGTTCAGGAAAGGAGGTATCGGTGTACGATACGGTTGCCATTGTGCCCATTTACTGGTTAAGAAAATAACAGGTATTAGTCCTGTACTCGAACAGGTACAACGTGTCGTTTTAACGGTAGCCCCAAAGACTCAATTACCTGGAGTTGTTAGGGTTAGTCTTGGAATAGAAAATACAGAAGAAGATGTAGACATCTTAATTGAGGTGTTACATAAACTAATTCAACAAATCAAAGAGAAACCTAGTGGGGCGCAAAAAAAGGCAAACTCAAAAGCAGAAGCCGATTTCCAGAAACAGTTGGATAATTTCTCTCAGGCAGCAGCTCAAAAAGTTTATGCTTAGTTGTTAAGATGAACATTAATATTCATGAATAGGAAATAATCACCTTACCCCAAAACATAATCTGGTTTTGGAAAATTCCTAGGATTCAAATTTTATTTACAAAAATTTCATTAGATATGCTGAGGCAGGATTTTGTTTACATATCCCGATAACCTTATTCATGTCAGATCATCATATCAGTAATTCAATATTCAGGATAAATATCAAGAAAAATAAATGATCTTGATTGAATACTTGATAATCGAGACTCAATGTTCTATTGATTAAATGATGGTCAATGACCTATCGTAAATCAAATATCATCAACATACATTATAATTAAAAACTAAGATACAGGTAATGTAGCTTAATCTGGTATACTCAAAAGATTCGTATACCTATCACACAAAAACTTAATTTTTAACCACTTAATAATAGAAAAATATATGCGTATAGCAGGAATTGAAGCAATGAATGTCTTCGGAGGCACAACATTTTTGGACGTAGAAAAACTTGCAGAATATCGTAAATTAGATACATCTCGTTTTAAAAATCTTCTTATGAAAGAGAAAACGGTGGCATTACCCTATGAGGACCCAGTTACTTTTGGGGTAAATGCAGCCAAGCCTCTTATAGATGCTCTTAGTCCGGAAGAAAAAGATCGAATCGAACTGGTAATCTCATGTACAGAATCGTCATTCGATTTTGGGAAATCAATGAGTACTTATTTTCATGAAATTTTGGGCTTGAATCGTAATTGTCGTTTGTTTGAATTAAAAAATGCGTGCTATTCTGGAGTGGCTGGTTTTCAAATGGCAATCAATTTTATCTTATCTCAAACCTCACCTGGGGCAAAAGCTCTGGTAATTGCTACAGATGTATCTCGTTTTATGATAGAAGAAGGTGGAGATGCACTCACTATGGAATGGTCATTTGCAGAACCTAGCGGAGGTGCCGGAGCGGTTGCTATGCTGGTTAGCGAGAAACCTTATGTGTTTCAAGTAGATATTGGTGCTAACGGCTATTATGGTTATCAGGTTATGGATACCTGCAGACCTACTACAGATGGTGAAGCCGGAGATTCTGACCTGTCATTACTCTCTTATTTAGACTGTTGTGAGAATTCTTTTTATGAATATCAAAAACGTGTTCCCGAAGCAAACTATGCCAAGACTTTTAGCTACCTAGCCTTTCATACTCCTTTTGGAGGAATGGTCAAAGGAGCACATCGTAATTTAATGCGAAAAGCAGTGAAAGCAAAACCTAAGGATATAGAAATGGATTTTGAAAATCGAGTAGTTCCCGGGTTGATCTACTGTCAGCGTATTGGTAATATTATGGGAGCGACAGCCATGATGTCACTTGCTAGTACGATTGAGAATGGCAGTTTTGACGCACCACAAAGAGTAGGGTGCTTTTCTTATGGGTCAGGCTGTTGTTCTGAGTTTTTTAGCGGTATTGTAGGCGAAAAAAGTAAGGAAAGTATACAGAAATTTAAGATCAAAGAGCAATTTGATAAAAGGTATGAATTAAAAATGGATGAATACGAAAATTTACTGGTAGGAAGCAATGCAGTAAAATTTGGTACACGTAATGTAAAATTAGATACTGATTTTATTTCTCAAGCCAGAAAAACACTTGATAGAGAGACACTTTTTTTAAAAGAGATTAAAGAATTTAAAAGAGAATACGAATGGATATCATAAGTAATGCAACATCATACGAAACTATAAAAACCAGATTTGAAGGAGATATTTGTTTTATTCAAATCGATCGTCCAGAAGCTAAAAATGCAATTAATAATAGACTGATCGAAGAGTTTACAAATGCACTTGATCATTGTGAAGAGTTGGCAAAAATTGTGGTTGTCGAAGGTTCTCCTGAAGTATTTTGTTTTGGAGCAGATTTTAAAGGGATTCAACAAAGTCTTGAAAACGGAACTCTGCACCAGGAACAAAATCCAGAACTAATGTATAATCTATGGCTAAAACTATCCTCAGGCCCATATATTACTATTGCACATGTTAGAGGGAAAGCTAATGCCGGTGGAATGGGTTTTGTTTCTGCTTGTGATATAGTTCTCTGTGAACAGAAAGCAGTATTCAGTTTGTCAGAACTTCTTTTTGGATTGATGCCTGCGTGTGTTTTGCCTTTTCTGATCCGACGAATAGGGTTTTCAAAAGCACATTATATGACATTAATGACTCAACCTATATCGGCAAAGGAAGCATATGACTGGGGATTGGTAGATGCATATGGCGAGAATAGTAAAAATCTGTTGAGAAAACATTTATTACGACTACGCCTGCTTTCTAAGCAGGGAATAGCCAGTTATAAGAGTTACCTGAATAAATTGAATGATTTTCCAGATACTTCTAAATCACATGCTCTTGCAGCAAATATTGAAGTGTTTTCTGATGAAAGCAATCTGAATAAAATAGCAAGATTTGTAAAAACGGGGCAATTTCCCTGGGAAGAAGAGTAAATGATAAATAGAGATATAATATCTTCTGGTAAGGTTGGCTATAGAATCGGATTACTCGCACTATTTAAACCTTTTAAAAACCAAACTCAATTAGCTTTCTGGGTGTGATTTTAACTGATTTTAATACATCGTTAACACTATGAAGAAACCAAATTATTATTAATTTATTTTTTAGAGAGAGAAGCATGAAGAATTGCTCCAACTTCACCAATAATATTGTAATTAGTATTATCATCTCATTTATAAGTATTACATATGTTTATGGCCAGATTCCTATAGAAAATGATAGCATAGTAGACAGTGAGGATTTTGATATCATTGATATGGGATCTACTATGATTGAAGAAAAAAAAGGTTCTCCCTCATGGGTTTCGGATATGTTTA
Organism: Aquimarina sp. EL_43; assembly: GCF_943422735.1. Lineage (NCBI taxonomy): Bacteria > Pseudomonadati > Bacteroidota > Flavobacteriia > Flavobacteriales > Flavobacteriaceae > Aquimarina > Aquimarina sp. EL_43. The sequence continues at coordinate 2,312,966 of NZ_CALSBR010000001.1, forward strand.
GTGCAATGCGTTTGGGTATACAATATGGATTTACTTATAAAGTTGAAAAACCGGATAAAATCATGAATAACCGGCTTTCATTTCGACTAGAATATTCTAAATCTTTCATGGATTACCTTTCACTTCATATAGACACAAAAATGTTTGCCTTTCTCAAAAATGATCATAGGATTAGAGATGAAAAGGATATAGTATTTGAAGGAAGAACCAGAGAAGCTTACTTGCAAACTAGTTTTAATAAAACTAGTATCAAAGCCGGAATTCAGATAGTTGTATGGGGAGAGTCAGATTATGCAATTGTTACTAATGAAATAGGTCGTTTGGATTATCGGGAACCATTAAGCCTCAATATGGATGACCTTAGGATTGGGCAACCCATGTTAACGGTAGATCAATATTCATCATTTGGATATTGGAGTGCATTTTTTGTGCCTTATCCCGAATTTAACGAACAACCAAGAAAAGGAACAGGGTATTATTACGATCCTTTTGACGGAAAAGTTGAGTATCTAAAGGAAAAACAGAAAGGAAATTTTTTTGAATATGGTTTACGATGGAGAAAAACCTACGGAAAAAGTGATGTTAGTATTATGGCTGCCAGTTTGATAGATAATCAATATGCTTTACGAATGGTCACTCCTGATCTTATTGCCAAAAGTAAGCATCGGTTTTTTATGACTGGTGTCACCCTAAATCGAGCAATCAATAATTTACTCGTTAAGGGCGAAGTAGCTTTAAAATCCCGAAAAGCATATAATAATGCATCGTTTCAGATTATAAAGAAAAACGCTCTGGATGCTTCACTTGGTGTTGATTATTCTCCTAACAGTACTTTTACGTTAAGTATGGAAGCAGTAAATTACCATATCATGGATTGGTCTAACCAAATCCAGGGAATGCCTAGAAACAACTACATAATCCTGATGGCCTTGAGCAAACAACTAATGAAAAATGATTTATCTTTTAGTTGGGCTTCTATGTATAACGGGCCTTATACTAATTTTTTTAATGTGGTATCAGCTTCTTACAATTGGAATGACCATATTACTCTAAATTTTGATGCACTCATTCCTATAGTAGACGATAATAGAAGTGGTTTTTACCCGTATCGTGATCAAAAACAAGTTGCTTTTAGGGTTTTATATCAGCTTTAATGGCTTATGGTAAATACTACATGATGCTTTCTTGGCTATAAATAAAAAGAAAAACTGGGGCACTATAGATGTATAATATCTAACCAGGTAATCAGAAGGTTTTTAAGATTTTCTATTAATACTAGTTGTACAGAAAATGCAATGGGTTAGGAAACCCTTTCATTAAAATAAAAAAATCAAATGAATAAACAGATTATATGTATGTTCTCTGGCCAGGGTTCTCAATACTACAAAATGGGTAAAGAACTCTATGAACATAATGAACAATTTAGATATTGGATGGATCATTGCGATGAAATGATTTTTCCGTTACTAAAAACTTCCTTAGTTGATGTTTTATATAGAGGAAAAAGAAAGAGTGAACCTTTTGACGATATTCTTTATACGAACCCTGCTATATTGAGTATCCAGTACAGTATGTTCAAATTACTGAAAGAGATGGGTGTTCAGCCAGATTTTCTTTTGGGGTATAGTATGGGGGAGCTTCATGCTGCTGTTGTTTCGGGTGCCATTTCTTTAGAAGACGGGATCAGAGTGTCGGTTGATATCGCTAAACTTACTCATGAAAGAACCCAACCCGCAGGTATGTTGGCCATTATGGAATCAAAAACAATAATGACTCGCTACCCAGACCTTTTTCATAACTGTTGGCTTACGGCAGGAAATTTTCAAGAGAACTTTGTTGTGAGCGGTTTACCTCATGCTATACAAAATCTTCATCAAAACCTAAATAAAGAAAATATTATATCACAAATATTACCGGTTAAATATGGGTTTCATACTGAGCTTATAGACCCAATTGAAGAAGCTTATACACGTATTTTCGATGGTATTAAGGTAGTACCTCCCAAAATTCCGATGATATCGTCATTGCAAGCAGGAACAGTTCGGGAACTTAACGGGGATTACGTATGGAAAGCAATCCGTTATCCTGTTAATTTTGAGCAAACCATAGAAAGAATACTAGAAACTGGAGATTATACTTTTATAGATATGGGACCTAGTGGAACTTTATCAACCTTTGTTAAATATATACTTCCTTCAGATTCAGATTCTATTTCACTACAGATGATAAATCAATTTGGAAGTGATCTCAATGTCATTCAAAAGTTAAGAACCTGTTTATGTTAGTAATCTACTGTAATAAATATTTTTCAGAAGTGTTTACAGAAAGTATTTTATAAAGAATAATAAGAAAAGGTGCTGTACCCAAGTGGATTAAGGGGAAGGTCTGCAAAACCTTTATTTCAGTGGTTCGAATCCACTCAGCACCTCTTAAGAACATTTTTATCTATATGTTTTGAAGTTCGAAACTATGACTTACACAAATGGCGCTGTACCCAAGTGGTCTAAGGGGAAGGTTCGCAAAACCTTTATTTCAGTGGTTCGAATCCACTCGGCGCCTCTATAAATACAAAGCACAATAATTTACACATCAATGAAATTTGAAAATCTGATAATGAATGTTGGATATACGGATACTGGTTATAACGGTATAGTACAGGTTGTCATATTAAGAATGACTCATATGTCTATGGTAAACTATAGTTATTTGGTGGTTGACCATATTAATAATCAGGCTGTTATTGTAGATCCGGCCTGGGATATTAGAAAGGTAGAGCAGGCCCTGGAGAATACCGAAACAGTCTTAAGTGGGATTTTACTAACCCATTCTCATCTTGATCATATTCATTTAGCCCAACCACTTGCAGAAAAATACAGTTGTCCCATATGGATGTCAAACGAAGAAATTGCGTATTCTGGTTATTATGCTCCACAATTAGAGGGTATTAATATTACACCATGGTCAGTTGGCCAAATACAGATCGAACCTTTATTTACTCCGGGTCATACACCTGGTGGTATGTGTTATCTAATAGGAAACAGTCTATTTTCTGGGGACACATTATTTGCTGAAGGTTGTGGCTTATGTTTTGACGTGCAGGGAGCACATAAGATGTTTGACAGTATTGAACATCTAAAAAAAAGGATTGCACCAGATACACTCATTTTTCCAGGTCATAGTTATGGTAGATCCCCTGGTCAGGAATTTTCGCAAGTATTGAAGCATAATATATATCTGCAATTTAAAAACAAAAATGATTTTACTGCATATCGTTTAAGAAAGGGACAGAATAAGTTAAACTTTTTTGATTTTCAGTAAGGTAAAATCTTAAACCAAAAAGAAGTGTATAATATTTAAATAAATAATAGAAATTATGTCAAAAGAACATGTTTTTGAAGTAGTGAAAAATGTAATTATAGAAGTGCTTCCGGATATAAAACCGGAGCAGGTTCACATCGAAAAAAACCTACGAGAATTGGGAGCTAACTCAATTGACAGGATGGAGGTAGTTACCATGTCGATGGAAGAATTAGATCTGAAAATACCTTTAATGAGCTTCGCTCAAGTAAGCAATATTCAAGGTATGGTAGACGTATTGGTAGAGAACTATACAACATCTGTTGAAAGTAATTAATGTCGCTAATAATATTGCCAATAAGAGTATTTAAAACGAATCTAATCATTTTGATTTGTGACTAAAAAGAGATAGACAATGTTGACAACAAATAAAGTTGGAATTACCGGTATGGGAACAGTTTCTTCGATAGGTAATGATGTTTCTACATTTTGTAACTCCTTAAGGAGCGGAAAATCAGGTGTTAAAAAAACACCTATTATAGAGGAACCAAAAGTATCTGTTGATATTGCTGCTAAGATAGAAGGGTTTTCCTTCTCTGACTTTGTAGATCGTTTTCAAAATGTATCAGAAGAGAAATGCCAACATGCCAAGCGGTTAGGTAGAAGAGCCCCTTTTGGTATCCAAACGTCTATTGTTTCTGCCTTAGAAGCGTGGTTAAGTGCCAGACTACATGATAATAAGCCTTTGCCAGAACGAGTAGGGCTGGTTGTAGCAGGACAAAACAGTACTCAGAACTATCAATATGACCTAATTTCAAAATTTAAGAAAAATCCAGAATATCTTTCTCCTCGGTACGCTCTAGAATTTTTAGAGACCAATCAAGTTGGGGTCTTGAGTGAGTTATTTGATATTAAAGGAGAAGGATTTGCAGTGGGAGGAGCTTCTGCCACTGGGAATGTCGGTATTATAAAAGGATATCAACTTGTTCATGCAGGTTTGGTTGATGCATGTGTAGTGACCGGTGTTGTTGCAGACCTTTCTCCGATGGATATTCAAGGTTTTATTAACATTGGAGCTATGGGAGGTAAGAAATATTTAGATCAACCAGAAAAAGCTTGCCGCCCTTTTGATTCGCAACATGAAGGTTTTATTTACGGACAAGCCAGTGCTTGTGTAATTCTAGAATCCGAAATAAGTGCTGAAAAAAGAGATGTCCCATTTCTGGCTGAAATCAATGGTTATGCATTAAATCTAGATAGCAATAGTGCTGCCAATCCAAATGTAGATGGTGAAGCAAAAGCAATGCTTTCAGCATTAAATCAAGCCGGGTTATCAGTTTCAGATGTTGATTATATAAATACTCATGGAAGCTCTTCTCCCTTGGGGGATAAAACCGAAGCAGAAGCTATTAACAAAGTTTTTAAAGACCATACTTCTGGTTTGTGGTTAAATTCTACTAAAGGATTAACGGGGCACTGTTTGTATTCGGCAGGTATGGTAGAGATTATCGCAACAGTCGAACAAATGCGACAAGGGTTTTTACATCCGAATAAAAACCTGGAAACCCCAGTTTGTAACAGTTTACAGTTTTGTGGTGTTGAGGCTTTTGATTATCAGTCCAATGTGGCAATAAGTAATTCTTTTGGCTTTGGCGGAATAAATACTTCAATCGTATTAAAAAGAGGAAAAAATTAAGATTTATAAACCTAATATAAAAAACAAGATAAAAATGAAGAAAACATATGTATTTCCCGGTCAAGGTTCCCAGAGAAAAGGAATGGGAGAGCAACTTTTTGATGAGTTTCCTGCGTTGATAAAGAAAGCAGATAAAATATTGGGATACTCTATTAAAGAACTTTGTTTAGAAGATGCAAATGATCAGTTAAATCAAACACAATATACTCAGCCGGCATTATATGTTGTAAACGCTTTGTCTTATCAGAAGAAAATTAAAGACGGAGAAAAACAACCAGATTTTTTAGCAGGCCATAGTCTGGGTGAGTATAATGCATTGCAAGCAGCGGGTGTGTTTAGTTTTGAAAGCGGCCTTAAATTGGTTAAAAAGAGGGGAGAACTTATGAGCCAGGCCAAAAATGGAGGGATGGCTGCTATTTTAAATTCTTCAGAAGAAAAAATTCAGGAAATACTAAAGGATGCAAATCTAACCACTATTGATATTGCGAACTTAAATGCTTCTTCTCAGATTGTCATTTCTGGTCTAAAAGAAGATATTGAAAAGGCGCATCCATTTTTTGAAAAAGCAGATATCATGTTTATACCTTTAAATACCAGCGGAGCATTTCACTCCCGATATATGAAAGAAGCAGCTGCCGAATTCGAAGAATTTATAAAGAAAACAAGATTCTATAAGCCAAAAATTGAAGTAATTGCTAATGTTACCGGGAAACCTTATGCGCATGGTAATGTAGGTAAACACCTAATAGATCAGTTATCCAACAGTGTAAGGTGGTCCGAAAGCATGACATATTTGTTGCATCAGGGAGAGATAGAGTTTGAAGAACTGGGAGTAGGCGATGTACTGACCAAATTGATTGGGTATATCAAAAGAGATTTCGCAAAAACTGTTAAGGAAAAGACCAGTAAAAAGGCAGAAGTTGATCAAAAAAAGCATTCTAAAACAATATCCAGCAGTTCAAAGAAAACGACCAAACCAATTAAAAAAAGCAAATCGGTAACAAAAGTAGCAAAACAAAAGAAAATATCAGACCCTATTAAGCTTGTAGAGCAATGGAACGAAGTTTACCCGATAGGAACACAAGTAATCTCAGATTTTTATGAAAATGAACTAGAAACTAGGTCAGAGGCAGTAATACTGTTTGGTCATCGAGCGGCGGTATACATCAAAGGATATAATGGATATTTTGATCTAAGAGAGGTGAAACCTGTTCAAAGCAGTTAAATGAAAAATAAATTAATATTTATTTTTTTAGATGGAGTTGGCCTAGGAAAAAATGTGAAATCCAATCCATTTACCAAAACTTTTATGCCTACACTGTTTAACCTGGTAGGAGAGGAACTAACCAATACCACAAATGTCGTTAAGCAAAATTTCCTGGTGAGAGGAATTGATGCTTGCCTGGGAGTTGAAGGAATACCTCAAAGTGCGACAGGACAAACATCTTTATTTACCGGGTATAACGCTCAGGCATTTTTAGGACATCACTTGATGGCATATCCAAATGATCAATTGATTGCATTGATCAATAAAAGATCAATTTTTAAATATGCCAAAGAGAATTATATCAAAAGCATTTTTGCTAATTCCTATACCGATGGATTTTTCAAATCTTTTGATAAGAATTCTTCAAATTATAGTGTAACTACGCGCTGCGTATTAGCTGCCAAAAATAATTTTAATACTATGAATGACCTTGTTGAAGGCAGAGCTGTACATTGGGATATTACCAACTTTACTTTACAAGATATGCCCAACAATAAGATACCTTTGATAACTCCATTTATAGCCGGAGAAAATTTAAAGAACTTAACAAATGACTACGATTTGATTTTATATGAATGTTTTTTTACCAGATTTAATAGGACATAGAAAGGATATGAATAAATCCATCATGTTTTTGGAGATGTTTGATGAATTTCTTCGTGGAGTAATTCATGATAAACCAGAGAATATTCATGTTTTAATTACCAGTGATCATGGGAATATTGAAGACCTTTCCTTTGGCGGACATAGTAAAAATGAGGTTCCGTTTATTTTTATGGGAAAAGAAACACATCACTTTTTAAAAGTAAGCGCTATTAATGAGCTATTCCATACTATATTTACAAAACTATTTGATACGACCTCTATTACTAAGTTTGAAAAGATTTGAGAATGCATTCTATAGATATTTTTTTTACATCTTTTAAAGAACCACTAGAGCACAGCCTTTTTTCGGATTATCTATCCATGCTACCACCAGATTTAAGGAAAAAAAACTCACAATACCTTCGTTGGCAAGATAGACACGCGCATTTGTTTGGTCGATTACTGTTGATTGAAGCATTAAAGAGTTATGATATAGAAAACAACATTTGGGATCTTATTGCTTATAGTTCACACAAACGACCATATTTAACCTTGAAAGAATATGATTTTAATATATCCCATTCTGGAGATTATGTGATTTGTGCAATAGGAAAAAATATCAGACTTGGTATTGATATTGAAGAACACCGAAAGAGAAACCTAAAAGATTTCAGGAATTTAATGACCGCAGATCAATGGGACGAAATTAACAGTGCAAGTCGCCCGTTAAACACGTTTTATAAATACTGGACCATTAAGGAAAGTGTGATTAAGGCAGATGGTCGCGGGTTTTATATACCGCTTAATGAACTAGAAGTAAAGAATAACACTGTTCGTTTTGAGGATAAATTATGGTTTGTTAACGATTTTGTATTTACAAAAGGGTATAGTGTAGCATTAGCAACCAATCAATCATCAACATTTAATATGCAGGCTATTAACTTTTATACCTCTCATATGGTTTAGCTCGATGTATAGCATTTATAATTTCAATCTTTCGATCATATTTTTTTAATCTTGTGATAACCTTTTTTCGTTTTTATAAGGGATAAGGTGCTTATACACAAGAAAATAGTGATAGCATTTACCTCTACAATGTATCACTGGTTGAAGAATCACACTTACAAGTTAGCTTGGCTAGCAAATTAATTAAAAATTAATTCAAATTAAATTATAGATTATGAATAAGAACGAAAACGACATTTTTGATTTGATAGCTGCTCACGTGGCTGATATCTCATTGGACATTGCTGATGGTCCAATCATACGTTCTTCAATGTTATCTCCTCTTGGAATGGATTCTATTGGTAGAGCAGAACTAATTGCAAGGATGCTCGAAGAACTATCGTTGACAGCTTCAGCAAGAGAATTTTATAAAGCCAATAATCTTGGTGAACTTGCAGCGTTATTTGCAAATAAGCTGAAGGAACAGTGAATCCTGTTAGTTGATTAAGATTAATAATCGAATACTTTTCATTAGGAACCAGAATTGATTTTTTTTGACTAAAGGCTTTCAAAAGCTTTTAGATATATCTATATGTTTTTTGTTTTCGCTTTGTACTTTTGTACAAAATTAGAAAGACCAGTTAGTCGTGTTTTTTGTTACTTATTGAATATTAATACTTATTAAAAAAAGTTTTATAGCAAAAAAATAGCTTATGTATTTGATAAAAAGTAAAGTAAGATTAGCAGGTTTGTTATTTATCGCTGGTATGGTTGCAGGGGTTTTTAGTGTAGCACCATCAATTGATTCTACAAAATATTTAACAGAAGCCGCTGCAAATTCTAATAATGTAATCATAGATGCTTTCTTTCAATTTATGATGTCGCTTGCATACTTAGGAATTGCAATTTTATTATACCCTGTAATCAGAAGGTTTGATGGTAGTTTAGCAATCGGCTTTTTTAGTTTTAGGATAATTTCTGCAACACTCGTGATTTTTGGAACAATATTATTATTGTCAATATTGGCTTTAAGTCAAGAGTTTGTATATAATTCACCTCAAAGCTCTCCAGATTTAAAAGCATTAGGAAATGTATTCAAAGTTATGCGGGATTATATAAACCATGTATTTATGGTTCTGGTTTTGTGTATAGGAAATTTTATGTTGTATGTTTTATTAGTTAAATCGCGACTAGTGCCTCGTTGGCTTTCAGTTTGGGGGGTATTAGGCACATTGTTATCTGCAATTGCAAGTATTTTGATTTTATTTCAGGTTATTGAAATTATCACAGCCGAATACTTAATTTTAAATATTCCAACAGCAATACTAGAATTGATTCTAGGGATATGGTTAATGGTAAACGGATTTGACAGAAGAGCAGGTGCAGGAATGCACGAATAAAGAAAATACCAGAAAACACAAAACGCATAAGCAAGCATTCTGTAATACGATAGAATGTTGAATAGGGTATAATCTTTGGGCAAAAAGTTCGATGTTAATCTCAATTAGGTATTATTTTTATTAATAAACCTCTATACATACAACATGTATAGAGGTTTTTTTTATTGGTGATTATGGTGCTGGTAATCACTACGTATTGCTTAAAGCTTCGAATGAGAATTTAAAAAAACACCTACAAATATTATGACCTTTGGATATAGTAGCAGCTTTTTTTATATAAATTAAATATAGATCTCTGATTTCTTGAACAGTAACGTATTTGATATCGATTCTGCTCTACTAGTTCTTCCAATTTGACAGTATATTTTTTACTTGATACCAGTAAAGTTTTTTAAAAAAACAGGGTAGAATATTTTTATTTATAATCATTCTTAATAGATTTGCGGGCATGTATTATATTTATTTAGAATAAATAAACATAATTTTCTAAATCTATTAATTATAATAAATGAAAAATCAATTACTTATCATTTTAGCATTGCTATTATCAACCTCTATTTCTTTTTCACAAAATGGAAGTATAAAAGGCACAACTGTAGATAATACTCAAACTGTAGTACCAGGAGTTAATATTATCATTAAAAACTCGACTCAAGGAGTGCAATCTGATGAAAACGGAGCTTTTGAAATCACAAACGTTGCAGACGGGGATCATATTCTTGTTGTATCCTATTTAGGATTTAAGACAAAAGAAATTCCTTTTACTATATCTAATAATGAAACCAAACAATTGGATGCTATTATTTTATATGAAGGAAATGAAATTTTAGCCGAAGTTATAATAGAAGGAGAGCGAAGAAATAAATTTTCAAGAAAAAAAACAGCTTATGTAGCTAAATTACCTTTAAAAGACTTAGAGAATACTCAGGTTTATAGCACAGTTACCACAGATTTGTTAAAATCACAAGTGGTAACAAACTTTGAAGATGCATTAAAAAATGCAGTTGGTGTTGAAAAATTATGGTCTTCTACAGGACGAGGCGGAGATGGAGCCGGATATTATTCTTTACGCGGATTTTCGGTACAACCTCAATTGGTTAATGGAATACCAGGTCTTACAAACGGAACTATTAATGCTGCAAATATTGAAAGAATAGAAGTGGTAAAGGGACCTTCTGCAACACTATTTGGTAGTGCCGTAACTTCATATGGAGGGCTTATAAATGTCGTTACCAAAAAACCATACATAGGTTTCGGGGGTGAACTTTCTTTTACATCTGGCACCTATGGCTTTAATCAAGTAAGTGGAGATTTTAATACACCATTAGATAAGAATAATAACATTTATTTTAGATTGAATACATCTTATGCCACAGAACAGAGTTTTCAAGATGCGGGTTTTAGAAAATCTTTTTTTGTAGCTCCATCACTATCTTATCGTGTTAATAATAAATTATCCTTTTCGTTTTATGGAGAAATTTCACAGGCAGAACAAACCAATCCTATGTTTTTGTTTTTGAATAGAAGTGCACCGACTCAAGCGAATAACTTAGATGAATTAGGATACAATTATAAATTATCATTTACTAGTAATGAATTAACCTTAGAAAACCCTACGCAGAATTATAGGGTAGAAATGGATTATAAGCTTTCTGATACTTGGCAGTCACAAACCGTATTGTCAAAAAGTTCAACATCTACAAAGGGGTATTATTCTTATTTGTTTGATTTTGGAGTTTTGGGTAATGACACTTTTTCTCGTTTTATTAGTAAACAAAATTCTAACACCCAGACAACAGATATTCAACAAAACTTTACAGGAGATTTTAAGTTAGGATCAATTAGAAATAGGGTTGTTTTTGGTATAGACTATTTTAATTCAACACAAACGGATAATAGTAGTGGCTTTGCTTTTTATGGAAATATAACTCCTGAGGGAGGTTCTAGTGGGGATAATCCTTTTACACCAAATGTTGAGACTGATACATATACATTATCAGCGGCTAGTGTAGATGCCGCACTTGCATCTCAGGGAATCGCTAATATAAAATCTAAATCACATGTATATAGTGCTTATATTTCTGATGTCGTTAATATTCTTCCATCTTTATCGGCTATGGTAGGTTTACGATTAGACGTATTCGATAATGAAGGTGATCTTGCAAACTTTGAAGATGATTATGATCAAACAGCTTTCTCCCCAAAATTCGGTCTTTTATATCAACCTATAATAGATAAATTATCGGTATTTGCTAATTATCAAAATGGATTCACCAATGTAGCACCTGCTTTAGTAGGAGATCCAAATGCTGGTCCGCAGACGTTACAAACTTTTGATCCAGAGCAGGCTAATCAATTAGAATTTGGTGTTAAGACTAATTTGTTTAATAATCGATTAAATGCTTCGGTGAGTTATTATGATATTAAAGTAAAAGATCGTGTTATTACAGATCCAGCTTCACCGTTCAATAAAATACAAGGAGGAGAAGTAGAAAGTAGTGGTTTTGAAATTGAAGTAAACGCTAGTCCTATTGATGGCCTTAATATTAGAGCAGGCTTTAGTAATAATGATAGTGAGACCACAAAATCTGATAATGCAGAAATATTAAATCGTAGACCATTAGAAGCTGGCCCTGAGACGCTTTATAACTTTTGGACGAGTTATGAATTTCAAAATGGTAAACTAGATGGTTTTGGACTGGGCTTAGGCTTCAACGGTGCGAGTGAGCGTTTTGCAATCAACTATGCATCTACCGGAGAGTTTATTCTTCCGAGTTATACTGTTGCTAATGCTTCTATTTTTTATCAGGCTAAAAAATATAGAATTAGCCTAAAACTGAATAATGCATTTAATAAAGAATATTACAAAGGTTGGTCAACTATAACACCCCAATCTCCGAGAGCTATATATGCAAATTTAATATATAAGTTTTAAAATAATCTAATAGAAAACCACTCTAAATAAAATATTTAGAGTGGTTTGGTTTATAAAAATAGAATGATAACAGTTAGTATATTATTAATTTTTTTTGGAAGTTTTTTATTATATCACACCTCAGAAAAGGGACTAATAAGCTATGATTTACCTGCTGAAAAATGGGCTCAATTAAACAAAGTCATTTCAAAGGTAATAGCAGTTGTATTTTTATTGACTTCATTGATTATTATCGTTGTCTCTTTTGGAAGAACATCGGGGATACTGTTTTGGCTTTTTTTGATGATAATGATTTTAGGATTAATCATCATTATGGCTCCATTCAAAAAAGTAACATACAAACAGATTTCAGTTTTATTTTTAGGGCTATTAATACTTGAATTAATATTATAAATTATGCCAGCAAACCCAAAATATTTAGATAAATCTCCCTGGCAACAATTTGCTAAAATTTCGGCAGGAATTATAGGAGGCTATATCATTTCTGCATTATTACATATGTGTTTACCACTTTGGTTGCCTAATCCACATGAGATTTTAATTACCTCGATATTTACATTGTTCATCGTTTGGTGTGCACTTCTAATTGTTCCCTTTTTATTTAAAAATGGTTGGAAAGCGTGGTTATTATATATACTAGTAGCTATAGTATTGTTTGGGATATATTATTTAGGAAATCAAAATAATCCTTTTGTATAATGAGTAAGAGAAATCATAATATATTCTTTAATACACATACTGTAAGCGGTATTGTGATTAGTGTCGCTTTATACATTATATTTTTTGCAGGTGCATTTGCTTTATTTAAAGAAGAAATTGCAATATGGGAAGAAGGAAAACCTATAAGTCATATTGAAAGAAATGACATTGATTATGATAGAATGTTTAAAACGTTGGATGATCAATATGAACTAACTGGTAGAGATTTACAACTTAGCTTTGGAGAAGATCGTGACCATATCTATGTTTTCATGGGAGCGAGTAAAGACTCCTTGGCATCAGAAAAAGGAAAACAACCTAATTATTTCTATGTTGATATTAATTCTATCGATACCAAAACGTATCCAGAGCAATACAGTTTAGGAGAGTTTTTATATCGATTACATTTTTTTGCGCAACTACCTTCAATTGGGATATATCTAGCCGGTTTTGTAGCATTATTTTTCTTATTTGCTATTGTTACCGGAGTTATTGTACATTGGAAAAAAATCATTCCTAATTTTTATACATTTAATCCAAAAGCAGCTTTAAAACGTGTTTGGGTAGATGCCCATACTGCTCTTGGAGTAATAGGGTTACCCTTTCAATTTATTTTTGCAGTTACCGGAGCCTATTTTTGTTTAAGTATTTTGGTATTGCTTCCTGCTAATACTTTATATAATAATAATCAAACCAAATTAATGGAGGACTTACGTCCTGAACGAAAAACGTATGAGTGGATTGCTAGAGCCGAAAAAGAAATCCCCAGTTTTAATGCCTTTTCGAAAAAAACAACAAATGATCGGTCTGATTTTCATTTAACGAGAGGTTTTATAAAAAACTATGGAGGCACCAATATGAAATATGTTTTAATTGGTGAGTATAAAGATAATAAACGCTTTATTGGCACAGGTCGTACCGTGCTTGATGTCTTTTCGGGAGAAATAGAAGAACAGAAAAGTCCTGATAAAGCGGTTTATAGTGAAGATGTTCAACGTGTTATAAGTCGCTTACATTTTGGAGATTATGGTGGAATCCCAATGAAAATTATCTATTTCATTTTAGCAATGATAACGTGTTTTGTTATTATTACCGGAGTTTTAATATGGATTGAGGCTCGTAATAAAAAGAGCATGACAATTAGCCAAAGATTATATACGGCTAAGGTAGGTCACATTTATTTAGCTATTTGTTTATCAATGCTTCCTGTAACTGCATTGGCATTTTTATTTGTCAAATTTTCAAATGGTTATTTTGAAGATAAGCAAACCGCGATCTATTACTTTTATTTTATTATATGGTTGATCGCTATTTTCTTTTTTCGATTTAAGAGAGATAATTATGCTACCAATAAATACAGTTTATTACTTGGAGCTATTTTTGGCTTTCTGATCCCGATTAGTAACGGAGTTATATCAGGAAATTGGATATGGAATACTTTTACTCAACATCAATTTGAAATTGTATTGGTTGATGTGCTATGGATTATAATTGCTTCAGTTTCACTTATTTTTTACTTTAAGATACAACCCCAAGTAAAAGCACAAAGTTCCTTTGATAAAAATCAGATAGATTATAAAAATATTTCAACATTAAAAGCAGAAGAAATTAGAAAAGCTGAAGCAAAACAAAATAGTAGCAATGATATAGAAGCTACTAAATTAGAGATAAAAGACGACAATCATAATTCTATAACTATGAGAACAAAAATTATCACATTATGGATATTCATTATCCTTGGATTTATATTTCATCACATTTATGGATTAGCTAATGTGTTTTTTAAAGAATCAGTGTTGATTGAGGGTTCAAATGGAGAAACACCTTTTTGGGCACATCAGTGGCGTATTTTAATGGAAGGATTGGCCTTCTTATTTGCAGTAATGACTGTGCAAGTATCTAAAAAATGGTTTAGATGGATTTCATTTATTTGGGGAATTATTGTAGCCTTATTTAATGTATATCATGTTATTGAAGCTATTATGCATGAAGCTACTAATTACTCTGAGATTTTTATTTTACTGCTAATGGCAGTTGCAAGTATCTTTCTGGTTATAAATTTAAATAAGTGGAAAAATATTCAAATAGCATAAAATGGTTTCTCAATTTGCAGAAGTAGCAAATGTTGGTGATCAACAATAAAAAAACCTTGAATTTTTCCAGGTTTTTTTATTCCCGAATTCCTGAATGTAATATAGCCCAAACTGGAGTATATTCTGAACTTGAAGAATTTGTAATTTGTTGTATATCATTTCCATCTATTTTGGTAATAAATAAATCAAAATTATCAGTTGTTATATTAGTAAAGACGATAGCCGAACTGTCGGGAGACCAAGATGATTTAAATCTCCAATACATATTACGATCTTTATAATAATTGTACCTATTGTATGTACTTTGTAGTGTATTGGTTAAATTAATTTGATTTGCACCGGTAATATCCATTCTGTACAGATCTAAATACCCATTTCTATCCGAAAAAAAAGCAATATATTTTCCATCAGGAGATACCGATGGTGCAAAATCATTTCCAGATATATTGTTAGTTAAATTTGTAACTTTTTTACTTTTTAAAGCGATACTGTAGATATCGTTTACACCGTTTTTATTACTATAGAAAATTATATAACGACCGTCTGCCGACCATACAGGAATTCTGTTTTCTTGACCCATATTTTTGGTAAGTATTACTTCGTTTTTTCCATTTTTATCGGCTATAAAAATATGAGTGTTTCTTCCAACGTTTTTTTCATAAACGATCATATCTCCTTTTGGAGAAAAAACACCATTAGTGTAGTAGCTTGACAAATGACTGATTTTTTTTGTAGAGGTAGTGGAAAGATCATGGATAGCCAGTTTCCAACCACCATAACGATAGGTGTTAAAAAGAATTGTTTTCCCATCTGGTGAAATATCGGGGTTATATTCTCCCATCCCAGATGAATAAGGAATAACTGTTTTTTCGCTAGAATCGTTTGGATCTATACTCAATATAGACCATCCTCTATCATTACCATGCTTTCTAGCAAAAAGAATTTTGGATTGAGAATATCCTACAATAGTTATCAAGCAAAAAAGAAAAGTTGTTTTAAGTAAATTCATTGGTTTTAATTCTCTGTTTTTTTAAGTAACAAGTTGTCTAACTCTTCAGTATAGGTGTCAATTATCTTATACTGTACATCTATATTCAAACTCTTTAATTTTTTAACTATGTTTTGTTTTACTTGTGACGCATTTTTATCTTTTTTAGTATAAAACAATCGTATAGGGATTTTTAGTTGTGTCAATAGAGTATACTCTTTATTGTTATAATGCTCCCAATAATTACTTGATAATAACGTAAGAGAGGCAGGGGAATACTCTAAGGCAGTGATATATGTTTGCGCAGGAATACACCCATCTTTATATCCTATAAAATGAATTTTTTGGTGTTTTACTTTATAGCTTTTCTTTACGAATTTTAGAAAATCGTTGAAACCATGATGAATTGGATGACTTATCCAATCTAGTTGGCCAATAGGAACTTTGGGGATAATAATTATATAATCATAATTTTTATGATTCTTCCATAGGTTGTTTACCGACCAAATTGTTTGATCATTTTTAGCATCAACTGCAGCAAATGCTACTGCGGTATTATATGCTTTGTTATTATCATAACCTTCAGGTAATAACACGGTATACTCGAATATAATATCATTAAATGCTTTATATCTTTTAAACCCTTTGGTCTGTGCTGATAAAAAGCTTGTATTTACAAAAAGTGCTACTATATATATTAAAAATGCTTTCATTTTAAGTTTTTAAGAATGTGAGAACCTTATTTCACAACAAAATTATTGAAGATACATTTCTAAAAAAACCGATTTGTGATGAATGGTTGATGATGTGATGGTTGGTTAATTTGGATCATTTTTTTATGCTGTATAAAGCAAATTATCACAAAGTTAACGGTCTGTCACAATCTTCTTTCTAAGGGCATACTCCTGTGATAATTTTACATCAGTAAATAAATTATAAAATCATATTTAAAATGTTAAACGATAAATCTATCAACATGAAAACATTAAAAATTAATCTATGGTTTGTCACTGTTTTACTATTGACAACTTACAGTTATGCACAGGCTGTGGTAACCACTCCTAAGCGAAGTCCTAGAGCCGAGTTTAGCCAAACTTTTGGTATAACGAAAGTTACTATTGAGTATGGAGCACCAAAAGTAAAAGTAGTAAGAGGAGACAGAACAGGTAAAATTTGGGGACAACTAATACCTTTTGGATTGCAAAAAATAAATTTTGCTGGTAAAGGAGAAATCCCATGGAGAGCAGGAGCTGATGAGAACACGATTATTACCTTTAGTACAGATGTTAAAGTAGAAGGTAAAGATTTAAAAACCGGAACGTATGGTTTACATATGATCATTAATGATGAGAAAAATGCTACAGTGATTTTTTCTAAAAATACGAGCTCTTGGGGAAGCTTTTGGTATACTCCAGATGAAGATGTTTTACGAGTAGATGTAGTAATGAGGGACAATGCATTTCATGATGTGCTAAATTATAGTGCAACTAAGTTAGATACTAAACAAGCTGAATTTTCTCTAAGTTGGGAAAATAAACAAATCCCATTTAATGTTAGTGCAGATACACCAGTATTGGTTACCGATAATCTAAAAGACGAATTGAGAGGGCAATTTGGTTTCGGGTGGAAAGGTAAGTTCCAGGCAGCTCAATATCTTACAAGAGTAAACCATGAACCAGAATTGGCATTACAGTGGATAAATGAATCTATTGGAGTGCAGAAAATGTTTCAAAATTTAAGTTTAAAAGCTAATATTCTGTTTCAACAAGGAAAAATAAAAGAAGCTATGCCCCTTTTGGATGAAGCTGCAGACATGGCAAATAATAATCAATTAAATGGATTAGGATATTTACTTATGACAAATAAGCAATTGGATAAAGCTATATCTTATTTCGAATTAAATGTAAAACGAAACCCTAAGGATGCAAATGTATATAATAGTTTGGGTGAGGCATATAAAGCTAAAGGTAAAAACAAAGAAGCACTTAAAATGTTTAAAAAGTCGAATACATTAAATCCTCCAAAATTTGTAAAGGATAGTAATGATCAATTTATTAAAGAATTACAAGGAAAATAATTAGATCCTAAAAAATCCAATTTGCTAGAGATTGGTTGATGATAGTGTTATCTAGTGTAGCCGGCAGAAATAATATCTTTTTTGATATCATATTCTTTATTGGCATAGCATAATTTAGAATATCCAATCGAGATTTTATCTGCTGGCTTTATAGTATAAGCTCTTACCATTTCATTTGTGGGATTACCAGGAAAATTAAATGTTGCTTTTACAGCTAAATCAATAGTTCGATCAGTAGTATTTAATAGATAAATAGCATCACCACATTTGTTTGCTTCCTTTTCAATTTTTAAAAAAGAAATAGCTTCTTGACCATACAAATCACCATGTGCATCAAAACCACCATTATTGTTGTCGTATAGTAAATGGTAAATTTCTATATAGGTTAATTCACTAATATCTTTTGAGTTAGAATTTGCCGAAGCATTTTTTTCATTCTTGCAGCTATGAAATAGTATTAAGAAAGAACATAAAAAAAAGAAAACTTTTAATTTCATAAAGCGGTAATTTCTATTAAACAAATTTTTATAATAATATATAACTACTTTTAAAAGGAATTTCTAATAACAAATGTATAGTTTTTAATCTTGGCGTTTCATTTTTTAAATTATAAAAATCTTCCTATATCTATAAAAAAGATAGTTTTAACAGCATTAGCTGTTAGCATATTTTTTATTTTAAAAGCCTATACAAATCATTTGGTTAATCAATTTAACTATCCATTTAGTTGGATATTGATTTCTCTAAAAATAAGTATTTCATATTTACTTTGGGTAGTTTTGACACCGCTTGTATATTCTCTGGTAAAAATGCTACAAGATAATAGTACAACTGTTCTATATAAGATTTTAATGTTTACAACTGGTTGTATTGTATTAGCTGTTTTTCATCAAATTTTGAGCTCACGAATAGATGATTTTATAAATTACCTTAATAATGGTTATATGAAATCTTTTTTTGGGCGTAATAATGTAACTGTACTTGTCGTGGGAAGTTTCTCAAGTTTTATAGAATTGCTTGTGATTATTGCTTCTTTTTTAGCGTTGGATTATCAAAAAAAATATATACGAAATCAAAAAGAATTAATTGCGGCACAGTTAAATGCATTACGAATGCAATTGCAACCACATTTTTTGTTTAACACTTTACATTCTATTGCTGCAATGATAGATATTGATACCAAAAATGCACAGAAAATGCTAAGCAAGCTGGGTGGTTTATTACGTAATGTATTAGAATATGATGCAGAACAAATGGTAATGGTGGCCGATGAATTAAATTTCATTAAAAATTATTTGGATTTAGAACAAGTTCGTTATCAAGACAGAGTAACCATAGATTATGATATTTCTGATGATACTTTGGATGTGAAAATTCCGAATATGATTTTTCAGCCTTTAGTAGAAAATGCTGTGAAATACGGGATAATGCCAACGATTGATGATGGAGAAATAGTCATTACAATTAAGCAAGAACATTGTAAAACGCTACAGGAAAATGCTTTGATTTTAGAAATTACAAATACGTATAATTCTAAAAGTACTATAGAGAAACCATTAGGTACAGGGGTTGGCTTAGTGAATATTAGAAAAAGATTACAGCAGTTTTATCAAAATCGTTTTGTGTTTACGTCATATTTTCAAACTAAAGAATTATATGTCGCAAGAATCACAATACCAATTATTACATAGTTATGAGATTACGATACATGATTATAGATGATGAATATTTAGCCAGACAGCGTTTAATTAAGTTGTTAGAAAATTTTGAAGATATTACATTGGTTGGAGAGTGTAGAAATGGAAATGAGGCAATAGAAAAAATTACTTTAAAAGAACCCGATTTAATCTTTTTAGATATACAAATGCCAGATATGAATGGTTTTAATGTTATTTCTCGATTACAACATAAACCTTATGTGATATTTACTACAGCATATGATACTTATGCATTAAAGGCTTTCGAGATAAATGCCGTTGATTATCTTTTAAAACCTTTTGATGAAGAACGATTGCATGTTACTTTAGATCGGGTTTTTGAACTTAAAAAAAGAAAAAAAGCATCAAACCTAGAAGACAAAATAAAAAAACTGATCAGTAATTATGAGTCTAAATCTTCTGATTTCTTAAATGAGATTATAATCCATGAAAAAGGTAGAGATGTAGTTATTAGGATAGATGATATCATCTATTTTAAAAGTGATGGTAATTACGTGCAAATTATTATGCAAGACAAAAGGTATCTGCACAGAATAACAATGAATGCTTTATTTGATAGCTTAGATACATTTCAGTTTTTAAGGATTCATCGTTCTCTAATTGTCAATAAAATCTATATAAAATCTTGTAAGTATACCAGCAATAATGAGTATCTGTTAAAGCTAAAAAACAATGAGGAACTTATCTCTTCAAGGTCATACAAACCTTCGATTTCTGATTATTTATCTTCATTAGAAACATAAATTTTCTTCTTGTTAATAACATTTTTAATAACTCATTTCTATTAATTTAAAAAGAGGAATTTCTATTCTTATTTTTATAAAAGATAAAAAGGTCTTTTAATGCTGTAATTATGAATTTTTATGATTTTCATATTGTGCTTCAAGAAGTGCCAGGAGAAATAAGCATATGTTTTAGTATTTCCGGATGTCCGTTAAGATGTAAAGGATGTCATTCTCCTTTTTTATGGAAAAAGGGGAGTGGAGAAAAATTAACTAAAAAAAAATATGAAGGTATACTCGACCGATATTCTGGATTTGCGACCTGTGTTGTTTTTATGGGGGGAGAATGGCACAAAAAGGAATTGATAAATTATCTGAAATATGCCAAAGCCAAAGGGTATAGAACCTGTCTTTATACAGGGTTAGAAGAAGTAGATGATAAGATTTTAGATCAATTAACCTGGATTAAAATCGGAAGGTGGAACCAGTCTCTGGGAGGATTAGATAGTGAAACCACTAATCAAGAATTTATAGAAGTAAAAACCAATAAACGACTTAATTACTTATTTATTAAAAATTAAAAAACTCATGATACGACTTTCAGATGATCAAATAGCAAATAAAATTGATTTCATAAACCATTATTTGGATTCTACAAATGCTGCAGATGGTTCCAAAGTAGATGCTAATGCCAATGTAACTTCAAAAAACATTGCAACCATGGAGGCAGAGTTAAATAAAGATATCAATATACAAGTAAATAGAGCCCTGGTAAAACAAAAAATAGCTGCTCTGTTTAGCGATGATCTAGCCGAAGAATATTCTAGACAGATAGAATCCCATGAAATTTATGTGCACGATGAGACTTCATTAAAACCATATTGTGTTTCTATAAGTATGTATCCATTCTTATTAGACGGACTCACAAAATTAGGAGGCGAAAGCAAAGCTCCAAAACATCTGGAGAGTTATTGTGGTGAGTTTGTTAATCTTGTCTTCGCAGTAAGTTCTCAGTTTGCCGGGGCATTGGCTACTGTAGAGTTTTTGATGTATTTTGATCATTTTGCAGTTAAAGATCTTGGAGAAGATTATTTACAAACCCACGAAAAACGTATTGCAAATCATTTACAACATGTGGTCTATGCGATTAATCAACCCGCCGCTGCAAGAGGATACCAATCTGTGTTTTGGAATATTTCTCTATATGATGAAGCCTATTTTAATAGCATGTTTGGCGATTTTGTATTTCCCGATATGACCAAACCAAAATGGGAAAGCGTAAAAAAACTACAAGAATTCTTCATGAAATGGTTTAATAAAGAACGAAAAAGAGCCGTACTTACTTTTCCCGTGGTTACTGCAGCAATGCTTGTAAAAAATAACGTTCCTGTCGATAGAGAATTTACCGAAATGTGTGCACAGGAATTAAGTGAAGGAAATTCGTTTTTTATCTACCAATCCGAAAATGCAGATAGCTTAGCATCCTGTTGTCGTCTACGAAATGAAATTAGTGATAATACTTTTAGTTATTCTTTAGGTGCTGGTGGAGTAGCGACAGGGTCTATAAATGTAATCACTCTTAATATGAATCGGTTGATTCAAAAAAAAGCTAATATTGTTGAAGAAGTTCAAAAAATTCATAAATATCAGGTTGCCTACAGAAAACTTATAGACGAATATAATGAAGCAGGATTACTGCCTGTTTATCAAGCAGGTTTTATAGCATTAGATAAACAATTTTTAACAGTAGGGATTAATGGTATGGTAGAGGCCGCCGAGAGCCAGGGAATCGAAGCAAGCAATAACTATTTGTATAAGAATTTTGTGAATAGCTATCTAAAAGCAATTTATCAAGAAAATAGAGCAGCAAAGGAAAAATATGGATATATGTTTAACACAGAGTTTGTTCCTGCTGAAAATCTGGGGATAAAAAATGCAAAATGGGATAAAGAAGATGGATTATTTGTACCCAGAGATTGTTATAACTCATATTTCTATGCAGTCGAAGATAATAAAGTAAATTCTCTGGATAAAATAATGTTACACGGTAAAGAGATTATACAATATCTGGATGGCGGTTCTGCACTTCATCTTAACCTTGAAGAAACTCCTAACAAAGACGGATTTATAAAACTAATTCATGCAACAGCTGCCGCAGGATGTAACTATTTCTGTTTTAATATAAGAATTACAATATGTAATGAATGTTCACATATAGACAAGCGCACATTGTTTATATGCAATGAATGCAATTCTCATAATGTAGATCATGCTACAAGAGTAATAGGATACTTAAAACGGGTATCAAACTTTAGTTCGGGCAGGCAGAACGAACATCAATTAAGGCATTATCATATGCAACGTGCAAAACCCGATTTGGTAAATAAAAGAATTGAGATTTTAACAGAAAACCAGCCAGAATATGAAATTGGTGGTCATGCTCAAAACTTAGAAGTTATTAAAACATGATAATTGTCATATTTAGTTCTGATTCCATTCGTGATTTTTGACAGATACATATGTATAGGTTTAATACTATTATTGGTAGCGTGATGCTATGATTCCAAGACATATGAAGTAACCAATACAAAACTTAATTCGTTATAATGAAACTACATTCATTTCACATTCCTGTAATGGGAATAGGCTTTACTATTGATACTCCACTAAAAGTTTCTCACCTGGGAATAGATTCTGTTATTTCATTGGTCGATGATATTCTTTTAGAAAAACTAAGAAAGATGTATTGTGATACGTTCGAAATTCCATACAATGAAATCACAGAAAGTATAGAAGATTTTAGAGCTAAGAGAATTACTTCTTATCTTAATTTGATGAATGATCTTGCAGAAAGAAAGTTTAATCAACTTAAAAATATTACAACAGAATGTAGTAATGAATTAAGACAATATTTCAATATTTTACCCGATACTTCAGCATTAAAACAACGATTTAAGAATCTTACATCCCATGATTTTAATGGGATCAAAGATTTAATAGAAACAAATTTATCAATGGGTAGTATTGATGTAAATATCATGACCAAAGTTGATAAAGAGAACTATCAAAAAAAAGAGAAATTATCTTCTAAGTACAATGATGCTCATGCAGCACTTAGAGGATATGCCAATAGTGATTTATCTTCATCAGTAATACTTTCTGCAGGAATGAACCCCAGATTGTATAGTTATATGGAAGAGTTTGAAGATTTTTATCCAAACGAGAACGGAGAAATAAAAAAGAAAATAGTTTTAAAAGTAAGTGATTATAGGTCAGCGCTGATACAAGGGAAATTTTTGGCAAAAAAAGGATTGTGGGTTTCAGAATATAGAATCGAATCTGGGCTTAATTGCGGAGGACATGCATTTGCAACAGATGGATATCTTTTGGGACCAATATTAGCTCAGTTTAGAGATCAAAAAGAAGAATTAATTTCTGAAATTCATAAAATTATAGCTGAGGTATTGTCTCGTAAAAACCGACATGTTCCTCAATCTCCTTTGCCAGTTAAAATCACTGCCCAGGGTGGAGTAGGTACAGCAGAAGAACACCAGTTTTTATTAGAGCATTATAAGGTAGATTCTGTAGGATGGGGAACTCCGTTTCTTTTAGTACCAGAGGCAACAACTGTCGATAATAATACATTAGACAAATTGGTAAAAGCTAAAGAAGATGATTTATATTTAAGCGATATCTCTCCTTTAGGAATACCATTTAATAGTCTTAAAGGAAATACAAAAGATCAGGAAAAGCTTTCTTTAGTAGAAAAGAATAGGCCTGGGAGTTCTTGTCCTAAAAAATATGTAGCACTAAACAAAGAATTTACCGAAAAAGGAATATGTACGGCATCACGTCAATATCAACATATAAAAATCAAAGAACTGGATAAAAAGGAACTTTCTCGAGAAGATTACCAAAGGGAATTTGATCAAATTATACAAAAATCATGTACTTGTGTTGGTTTGGGAACTTCTGCATTACTGAAATATAACTTAGATACCAAAGTTGAGGGAGAAGGAGTTTCGATATGCCCTGGGCCCAATATGGCCTATTTCTCTAAAATTATGAGTTTAAAAGAAATAACAAGTCACATTTATGGAGAATCTGATGAGGTTGTGCGAGCAGATCGACCTAACATGTTCATAAAAGAACTGAACATTTATATCGATTATTTAAAAGATAAGCTTGAAGAAACAAGGCATTCTATAAATAATAAGCAGAAAAAATACTTGTCAGTATTTGTTAAAAATCTAAAAGAAGGAGTTTCTTATTATGAAAACATTTTTGGCAGTATAAAAATAGCCTTTGAAAGTTCTAAGTCTCAAATTTTAAATGATTTAGATAATAGCAAAGTGACTTTAAATGAAATAAACTCAGAAATTGATGATTTGTAAATAAAATTCAAATAAAACTGTTATTTCAGGTCAAACCCTTTTAAAGAAATTACAGTTCCTTCTACTTCAATTTCTTCAACAAGTTTAGAAATCGTTTTATCCCTAAATTCATTTAATATTTTTTTCTTAAAAGGTGATACTGTAGAATGCACAGGACAAGGGTTTTTATCACTGCATTTTGATAGTCCCAGAAAACACTTGTCAAATTTATGAGTACCATCAATGCAACAGATAACATCCCAAATCGATTTCTCTTTATTGTTTTTATCCAGAAAAAAACCGCCTCCAGGACCTTTAGTAGAAGAAACTAGTTTATTAGAAGTTAATTGTCTTAATAATTTGGCCAAAAAAGGTTGAGGAGTTTCTAATTCTTCAGCAATTTTTTTCACCCCTATTTTAGTCGTTTCATCAGAATGTATGGCTAGATAAAGTATTGCTCTTATAGCGTATTTACAAGCATTAGATAGCATAATAGCTCTTTTTTTAGATCAAATATAATAAAAAAGATCGTTTTGTCTTTTTTGTGACTTTTATCATATTTTTCTAGCTGTAATAAGGGCTATATTTGCCACATGAAAAGTACGGTAATCTTATTCGTTGCTCTCCTTATGCTCGTTAAGCCTCTTTGGCCAGTCGGAGAGTATATCATGAATTATGATTATATCGTAAAAAACCTCTGTATAAATAAAGATAGACCCAGATTAAAATGTGATGGTAAATGTTACCTAAAAAAACAATTAGCCAAAGAATCCAATTCAGAAAATAACCCATTCAAAGACAAAAAATCTAAGAATGAGATCCAACATATTGTTTTTTTTCAACTATTACTTGATTTCGATTTAAAAAATGAACCAGAAAACACAGTTGAGAACAATTATAAAACTACACAAGAAATAATTTCCAAATTACTTATTACAGATATCTCTCCACCACCAGAGTTTGGGTAATTAAATATGAACACATTTGGACTTTTTGCATAATGAAGCTTTTTTGATGAACATAGCTATAGCTAGGTTATGAAAAAAAATAAAAATTAAGGTGAATAAGAAAAATTTGCAGCAAAAAGTAAAAGCTTACATGAGTTCTATGAGTGTATAGGTTATAAAGGTATAGTATACCTCAACCACGTGTACACAAACTTATTTATATGTTGAATTATTTCTAAAATATATTCTAATGAAACCGACACGATTAAAAAAATCTTTAAGCTCTACAAGTCAATGATTATTTTAATTGTCAAAGGTTCCATCTGACTGCTAAAAAAATAAAAATAAACAGATGAAAACCAATATTGGTGTGACCTTTTTGTATAGGATTTTGAGGGCACCGTTTAAAAGGGTAAATATGCTATGGTATATCCTGATTTTTCAAATTACCCCCTGTTGGATTAATGCCCAGGAAGAAATCCTAAATAAAGAACCAGATACCATTATGCCCATCGATTTGGAGGAAGTAATTTTGATATCTGCCAAAAGAGAACTGGATTATCAAAAACAACCTAAACCATTATCATCTTTAGACGAATATTTAGAGCTTTCACAAAAGGTTGGTATGATAAAAAGAGGAGCCTATGCTTGGGAGCCTGCACTTAATAATATGACATCAGAAAGGCTTTCTGTTACTATAGATGGGATGCGAATTTTTGGTGCGTGTACAGATAAAATGGATCCTATTACCTCTTATGTAGATGTGTCTAATCTTTCTAAAGCTCATGTCGCCTCGGGACAACAAGGGTCAGAATACGGAAACTGTATAGGAGGCGCAATAGATTTAGAGTTGGATAAAAGTAATTTTAGAGAAACAGGATTCAAAGCAAGTTTAGAAGATGGTTTTGAAACTAATAATCAATTGGTGGTTTTAGGAGCAGAAGCTAATTATTCAGATTCTGATTTTTATGTAGATGGAGATATTATTTATCGCAAAGCAGAAAACTATACTGCGGGAAATGGAGAAGAAATCAATTTTTCTCAATACACAAAGTATAATATTTCTGTTAATGCAGGATATAAAATTGATAAAAATAAGGCGATTACGGCAACTACAATTTATGATGAAGCACGAGATGTAGGTTATCCTGCACTACCTATGGATGTTTCTTTGGCACGTGCACTGATCGCATCCGTAGGTTTTGAGCAAACTACTATTGGGGTATTTAGTGATTGGAAGTCTAAAGTGTACTTTAATAAAGTTACTCATGTGATGGATGATTCTAAAAGACCAGATGTGCCTATTCGAATGGATATGCCGGGATGGAGTGATACATATGGATTTTTCTCTGAAGTGAATTTGAAAACCAAAAAACAACACTTTTTGATGAAATGGGATGGGTTTTACAATACCTCTATTGCAGAAATGACAATGTACCCCAATAACCCCAATGAGAATTCAATGTTCATGCTTACCTGGCCAGATGTACGAACCTGGAATACGGGATTATATGCTGAAGATAAAATTAGTTTAAAAAAAAGTTCTTTAAAACTATCTGCGAGATTAGCTGTACAAAACAATAATGTGGCTGATGATTTTGGACTTAATAGCCTTAGAATTTTTTATCCAGAGATGAAAGAATCTAAAACAAGGGCTCTTAAAAGTGTTTCTGTTCAGTACCATAAACATTTAGATCCTATTCATATCAATGCAGGATTATCCTATGGAGAACGGGCACCATCAGTATCAGAAGGATATGGGTTTTATCTTTTTAATAGTTTCGATAATCATGATTATATAGGTGATCCTAACTTAAAAAATGAACAAGCTATTGAAGCTAATGCCAAAATCTCTTTAGAGAAAGCCAAATTAAACATTGCTCTGGAAGGAAATATTTTTCGAATGCCTAATTACATTATTGGCGAGGTAAATACATCGCTAAGTACAATGACTATTGGTGCAGATGGAGTGAAAATATATGAAAATTTGGAGTATGCTGATTTGATTAATGTGTCTTTAAACACAGAATATAAAATCCTGCCAGAACTTACTTGGTCAGGTTCAGTATCCTATCATCAGGGAAAAGATGATACCGATCGCAATTTACCTTTTATAAGCCCAGTGTCCTATCAATCAGGAATTCGATATAGTAAGAATAGTTTTTCTGGATCAATTACAATGAAAGGAGCTGGAAAACAAGTGAATTTTTCTCCAGAATTTGGCGAAGATAAAACATTAGATTATGTCGTTTTTTCTCTAACCCTTGGTAAGACCTTTTATCTGGCTAATGATTTAGTATATGCCAAAGCCGGAGTAGAAAATATTTTTGATAAATATTATTCAACCTATACAGATTGGAAAAATGTTCCCCGAATGGGACGTAATTTCTTTATCACATTTTCATATAAAATCAATTAAAAAAACATACCATTAAAAATAAACAAATGAAAATCATAAAATTAATTTTTACAGCAATTATACTTTCGACCATTTTTGTCTCATGTAGCTCTGATGATGATGAAATTATAGTAAATCCTATGGAGGGATTTAACCTGGTAACCTCTTTTGATGCTAACAATCATTCTATAGAACTGTATTCTAAAAAGAACGATTTTAGCATTGGATATAATGAGGTATACATACGTATTAAAGATATAGCAACAAAAAGCTATGTCTCTCAATCCGAAATTTCTTGGATGCCTATGATGCATATGACACAAATGGAACATTCTTGCCCAAAATCTACTTTGACTGTAACCGAAGATAAGACTGTTTCTAAAGGGTTCATGGTTTTTCAAATGCCCGGAAACGCAAATGAATATTGGGATATTACCATTGCCTATACAATTAATAGAGAGGAATTTACAGCCAAAAAAACTATAGATGTAATATCTCCTGCAGATGGTAAACAAAAAATAAGCACATTTATGGGAAGTGATGGCGCTCGTTATGTTTTGACTATGACTGCACCAACAGAACCAAAAGTAGCAGTAAATGATTTTACTGCTATGCTTTTTAAAATGGAAAATATGATGACTTTTCCTGTAGTAGAAAACTATAAAATCACAATAGATCCTCGTATGCCAAGTATGGGAAATCACAGCTCACCAAACAATGAGAATTTGAGTTATGATGCTGCATCAAAAATGTACAAAGGAAAACTATCTTTAACCATGACAGGATATTGGAAAATTAACTTAAAACTATTAAACGAATCTCAAGAAGTGCTGAAAGGAGAGGATGTCACCACAGATAATCTTGAAAGCAGTTTATTTTTTGAAATTGAATTTTAACGTTCTTTTTTCTTTTTATGAAATGAGCCATAACAATAGAGTGAATACCAGCCGGGATGTTCAATGGTGAATTCCATATGACAATTAAAAAACAATAAAAAAGAACAGATGACAGGCCATTCGAAAGAGTGGCCTTTTTTATATGAAAAGATAAATGCTAAGCGCTTAGAGTACTAAATTTTATAAAAAAAGACTTTTTTATCTTTAATTATGATTTTTATCATAGTATTCAGATATAAAGACCTCTATTTTTCGCAGTGTAATGGATACTATAGTAAAAGTGGAGTTAAAAGAAAAAATAAGTAAAGTAAAGAAAGATAAAAATGCTGTAATCCTTGCACATTATTATCAACGACCAGAAATACAGGAAGTTGCTGATTATGTTGGAGATAGTTTGGGATTATCTCAAAAAGCAGCAGAAATTGATGCAGATATTATTGTTTTTGCAGGTGTGCACTTTATGGCAGAAACTGCAAAAATTCTTAACCCAACAAAAAAAGTAGTTTTGCCGGATTTAACAGCCGGATGCTCTTTGGCAGATTCGTGCCCCCCAGATGCATTTGGTTCTTTTGTAGCATCACATCCTGATCATACTGTGATTACCTATATCAATTGTTCGGCAGAAATTAAAGCAATGAGCGATTTGGTTTGTACCTCTTCTAATGCCCTTAAAATTGTAGAATCGGTACCAAAGGATGTCCCTATTATTTTTGCTCCGGATAAGAACCTGGGTAAATACATCATACAACAAACCGGCAGAGATATGTTGCTTTGGGATGGTAGTTGTATAGTACACGAAGCATTCTGTATTGATAAACTATTGGATTTATATCAAGACCATCCAGGGTCGGTAATTATAGCACATCCAGAATCTGAAGAGCATATTTTGAAAACTGCAAAGTATATAGGTTCTACTGCCGGAATGATAAACTATGTAAAAGAACATCCAAAAGAGAAATTTATAGTAGCTACAGAGGCAGGTATTTTACATGAAATGAAAAAGGAAGTACCAGATACAATCTTGATTCCGGCTCCGACCGAAGAAGATAATACTTGTGCTTGTAGTGAGTGTAGTTATATGAAGGTAAATACACTTCAGAAATTGTATGATTGCCTACTTAATGAAACTCCCGAAATAAATGTAGCAGAGCATATAAGGCAAAAAGCATTAACTCCAATTGTTCGAATGTTAGAACTTTCCAAATAAAAGAATAATGATATCGGTAGATTATTTAGTAATTGGATCAGGTGCAGCTGGATTAACTTTTGCAGTTAAAATAGCAGAAAAATTTAAAGATAAAAAAGTTTGTATAGTCACAAAGGCAGATGATGACGAATCTAATACAAAATATGCCCAGGGAGGTGTAGCTGTTGTATTAGATACCGAAGAAGACTCTTTTCAAAAACATATACAAGATACTTTGATTGCCGGTGATGGTTTATGCAATCCTGAAGTAGTTAAAATGGTCGTTAAAGAAGGTCCCAAAAGACTTAACGATCTAATACAATGGGGTGCTAATTTTGATTTAGATTATAATGGGAATTTAGACCTTGGTAAAGAAGGAGGACATTCTGAATATCGTATTGTTCACCATAAAGATATTACAGGTCGCGAAATAGAAACAGCATTACTAGCTCGTATTCATCAATTGCCAAATGTTAACATATTGAGTCATCATTTTGCGATCGATCTGATCACAGAACACCAATTACAAATACAAGATCACGAAAATATTTCTTGCTATGGAGCTTATGTTTTGAATCAAAAAACAGGAGAAATAAAAACGATAAAAGCTACAGTAACATTATTAGCAACAGGAGGCATTGGCAAAATATATGGTCATACTACTAATCCGGTTATAGCAACAGGTGATGGCATTGCGATGGCATACAGAGCAAAGGCAAGAATTAAAGATATGGAATTTGTTCAGTTTCATCCAACGGCATTATACGAGAAGAAAGATGGGCAATCTTTCCTAATTTCTGAAGCAGTAAGAGGTTTTGGTGCATATCTGAGAAATAAGAATGGACATAGATTTATGTTAGATTATGATGAAAGAGGAGAACTTGCTTCTCGAGATATTGTTTCGAAAAGTATTGATAATGAACTTAAAAAATCCGGAGATTCCTATGTGTATTTAGACTGTACTCATCTTGAGATAGAGGATTTTAAAAAACATTTTCCTACGATTTATAAAAAATGCATAGCCAATCATATTAACATAGAAAAAGATTGGATTCCAGTGGTTCCGGCATCTCATTATTTATGTGGTGGTATTGAAGTTGATAAAAATGGTATGACCTCTATTCAAAATTTATTTGCCTGCGGAGAATGTTCGAGAACAGGTTTGCATGGAGCCAATAGATTAGCTTCAAACTCTTTGCTAGAAGCTTTAGTGTATGCGCATAACAGCTACCAATACCTTTGTTCTAATCCTATACAATCTGATTCACTAGCTATTCCTGATTGGAATGATCAGGGAACCCATGTTAATAAAGAACATATCATTATAAAACATAATACCAGGCAACTACAAGCTTTAATGAGAGATTATGTAGGTATTGTACGTAGTAATCATCGTTTGATAAAAGCTAAAGAACATTTGGATTTAATGTATAGAGAAGTAGAAGAATTATATAAAGATTCGAAGATAAATACGGCATTATGTGAATTACGAAACATGATTAATATTGCGCACTTAATTATTGGACAATCTTTAGAAAGAAAAGAAAATAAAGGAGGGTATTTTAATATAGATAATAGTGCTTTTCCAGAAATTACAGAAATACAGAATCCCCTAATATAGTATGATATGATAAATGAAATAATTAAAGAAAGTATAGCCAAAGGAATTTCTTATATAACATATGTTGAATTGGTAAATCGCCTTGTTATAGAAGAAGCTACAACGGGAACAGAACAAACTCAACAACGTATAGACTTTACCAAATTAAATGCAAGTAGAATGCGAAGGCTTGATAAGACTCTTGTCATACCAGAGCCATCCAAACAAGTTTTTCGAGATATGAAAGAAAAACAAACCTGGCTTGTTCTTATAGAAAGTTGGTGTGCAGATGGAGCACAAACCATTCCTGTCTTAAATAAAATAGCAGAAGCTTCACCTGCAATTGATTTGAAAATTTTATTACGGGATGATAATCCTGAGTTTATGGATCTTTTTTTGACAAACGGAACACGCTCTATACCTAGACTAGTGATAGTAGATAATAGCGGTAATGTTTTAAATACATGGGGCCCAAGATCACAAGTAGCTACTAATATGGTTCTGGCTTACAAAAAGGAAAATGGAAAAATAGATGACACTTTTAAAAAATCTCTACAAGTTTGGTATAATAAAAATAAAGGAGAAGCTATTATTGATGATCTTGTGAATATAGTTGAAGATTTACTTACGTTAGAAAAAGATTTTGATTAAATAGCTCTTGATTATTTATAAAAAACTTCCGAAAAAACGTTTTTTCGGAAGTTTTTTAAATGATATTAATCTTCAATAGAAGACTTTGACCCTTCTACAATCCTCTTTTCCATTTCTATTGCTTTTGGAAATAAAATATTATTTTCTAGATGGATATGTAAATGTAAGTCCTTTTCAAATTCCTCTAACATTGAAAAAGTAACATTATATGTATTGCAAGCATCTTCGGGAGTGGTATAATTATTCGATAACCCAGAAATTTTACGAAATCGTACTCCTTCGTTATCGTGTTCCTGCATCATCATCGAGATAGGGTTTTCTACAGTTCCAAAATGTGGAGGTTGCACGTTATGATTTTGTTCTAGGTTTTTCACCATTTTTCTAACAAAAGGAAATAGTATGATTTCTTCTTTTTTCATATGTTGTGCAAGTTCACCAGAAGCTTCACTAAATAAAGTATGAATTTCTAACAATTCTGGATGACGCCTTCCATGTACTTTGCAGAGTTTTTCTAAATACTGACGTAGTATTGGGATCTTTTCCTCTACATAACGGTGATGTTTCTTTTCTATATAATCTGCTAATAGATCAAGCGGCCAGGATTGATAATCAATAACAATATCATCTTTTTGAGTTAAAACATCATTTAAGTTCTCCAGAAGAGATTCAACTTCAATCTTGTTTTTGTTGCAAACCTCTTCTAATGTTCTGTCTCCTCTACAGCAAAAATCAATTCCATATTTTGAAAAAACAGCAGCAGTTCGATAATCTTTTGCAACGAATTGCCCTACCTTAGTTTTTATTAGTTTATCCATAATTTATTTATTTAAGATTGTTTTATTTTTTAATGTTAAATCAAATACAAACCAACAAATGGTTACCATACCAATTGCAAAAATGATATCTCCTATAGATCGTAACCATTTTAGGATGATCATTCCTGGATGTTGCATAAATTCGGCAGAGCGAGCATACCACATTCCATGTTCTATACTTTCAAGTGCTTGCCATACACCCATAGGTAATAAGCTTAATAGTGCCATAGCTAATAATCCAATATTTAAAGACCAAAAGGAGATTTTTAATAATTTTTCATTCCAGCGTATATCTCTATAAAGGCTTCTTAGAACAAATAACATTAACCCGATTCCTAAGGTTCCGTATACTCCATATAAAGCAGTATGACTATGAAGAGGTGTAGTATTTAATCCCTGTACATAATATAATGCAATCGGTGGGTTGATGATAAAACCAAAAATACCTGCCCCGAGAAAATTCCAAAAGGCTACAGCAACCATAAAATATATGGGCCACTTATAATCTTTAAGCCAACGTGTTGCTTTAGACAATTTGTAATTGTGATATGCTTCGTAACCAATAAGCGTAAGGGGTACGATTTCTAGTGCACTAAATGTAGCACCCAAAGCCATTACAGCAGTAGGTGTTCCTGAAAAATAAATATGATGAAAAGTTCCTAAAATTCCACCAGATAAAAATATTATAGTAGCAAACAATACATTGTGTATTGCAGTTTTTGTTTTTAGAAGTCCTAATCGTACAAATAAAAAGGCGATAACCACAGTAGCAAAAACCTCAAAAAAGCCTTCTACCCATAGATGTACAACCCACCATCTCCAATATTCGGCTATTGCCAGATTGGTTTGTCTACCCCACATAAGTCCTGCTCCATAGAACATAGCTATAGCAATACAGGATATCAAAAACATGATAATGAGATTTTTTTCTTCGGTTTTTTTCTTCAATACAGGCAATAGTGGTCTGGCCATTAAGGCTAACCATAAAAATAACCCTATAAGTAGAAAAATTTGCCAAAACCGACCCAGATCAACATATTCATACCCCTGATGACCAAACCAAAAGTTTTCTACGAGATTTAGTTTTTGCATTACCCCAAGCCATTGCCCAAACATCGAACCTGCTACAATAATTAAAAGAGCAATAAATAGAAAATTAACACCAAATACCTGAAATTTTGGATCTTTACCAGATATTGAGGGAGCAATATACAATCCTGTTGCTAACCACGCTGTAGCTATCCAAAAGATAGCTAATTGAGTATGCCAGCTACGAGTAACCGAATAGGGGAGAATCTGATCCAAAGGAATGCCATAAAAACCATCTCCTTCTACGCCATAATGTGCAGTAACAATACCTAACAACATTTGCACAACCATAAGAAGGCTTACTACCCAAAAATATTTTTTTACCAGGCACATAGAAGGAGTTATTCCTTGTCTTAATAGAGGATCTTCTACAGGAGCAGGAATATGTTCATCTTCTCCCGATTTCACATGATAAAATACCATTATTCCGATAGACATGATCAAAAGAACAATACTCACTCCCGACCAGGTAAATAGACTTTTGGTAGGCACATTACCTACTAATTCTTCTGCCGGCCAGTTATGAGTATAAGAAATATTCTCGTCTGGTCTTTGTGTAACTGTTGCCCAGGTTGCCCAAAAGAAAAATGCATTCATTTTTTGCATTCGTTCTTCACTTTTAATAGTATTTTTTGGGATAGCATAGTCTGATCGTAATTGATCAAATTTGGAATCATCGGTAAACAAACCTTTATAGTAATTACTTAAATGCTGTATTGCCCTGATCCTTTCTTCTGAAATAGTGATCGATTTATTTGTTTCATTGTACGTATTAGCTCGTAGGTCTTTTTGTAATCGTACCTTTAAAGCAGCTTGTTGCTCTGCATTTATGAGCTTATAGTTTGTATTAAAATCTCTTTGTGCGTAAATATCTAAGATAAATAGTGCCTCTCGATGAAGCCAGTCTGCGGTCCAATCTGGAGCGACATAAGCACCATGTCCCCAAACTGATCCTATTTCCTGCCCACCAATACTTTGCCAAATGTTTTGCCCATCTTTAATCTGAGAATTAGTGAAAATAATATCGCCACTGGGCGAAATAATTTTGTCGGGTATTGGAGGTGCTTTTTGATAAATCTCGTAACCGTAATACCCTAATACGCTAAAGGAGATTAGTAATACTGCTGCAAGTCCCAGCCATAATTTTTTTTCTTTTTTCATGAGATAGTAGTTAAAATTTTAATTCGGACAATTTTATCCTATTTAATAATAAATTTTTTTAGGTTCTTAAATATGAAGCTCCAGATTTGATCCCAAGAGCTAATTCTTCGAGATTGGTAGATTCCAACATTTTCTTTAATTCTTCTCTTACTGCAGCGAATTTATGATGAACAGGGCATGGATGATCTTCTGAGCATTTATTAAGACCCAGACCACAGCCAATATAAATACTATCCCCATCTATGGCATCAACAATTTCTGCAAGTTGTATAGATGCTATTTTATGTTTTTCTATTTCGAAACCGCCAGCGGCACCTTTTACAGAATTAACTATATTGTTTTTAGCTAGTTTTTGAAGAATCTTTGCAGTAAATGCTTCTGGAGAATTAATTTTGGCTGCAATATCTTTGAGACTTACTCGCTCTCCTTGATAAGATTTTAAGGCAATAAAAATAGCAGCTTTAATTCCGTATTCGCAGGCTTTCGAAAACATTCTATTCAAAAATTGATTACACTGCAAAATTAGCAATTATTTAATTAGGATAAAAATATCCGAATTAAATAATTACAAAACTTTTACACTTAGATTTTAACAAAAGATTAATTAGTGCGAAAATATGATATTTATCATATTTCATGTGCTGTAGTAATTCTTATTTTTACAAAATAAAAGACAAAAAAGTCTTTTATTAAAAGTAAAATAGTAAGAATATGAAATCAAAAAAACCATTTGTATTGTTATCTAGTACAGGATTGTTTATAGGCATTTTATTAATGATCCTATCTGCCTGCTCACAAAATAAGGAAGCAGAGGAAAAGAATTACCTGGGGCCAGAAGGTATTCCTGTAAGTCAGGAAATGATTGCAGAATTAACTTCACCTCCTAATGTTCCTGGACCTACAGGAAGAAGAAAAGCGAAGAAACTCATAGTAAATATGGAGGTCTTAGAAGAAGAAGGAGAGATGGCAGATGGTGTAAAATATGTATATTGGACATTTGGAGGTTCGGTACCTGGAAGTTTTATAAGGACCAAAATAGGAGATGAAGTAGAGTTTCACTTAAAAAATCATCCGGATAATAAATTACCTCATAATATAGACTTACACGCCGTAACGGGCCCAGGGGGTGGTGCAACTTCTTCTTTTGTAGCTCCTGGACACGAAGCTCAGTTTTCTTTTAAAGTGCTAAACCCAGGCTTATATGTATACCACTGTGCAACAGCTCCAGTAGGAATGCACATCGCTAATGGGATGTATGGGTTAATACTTGTTGAGCCCGAAGAAGGCCTTCCTCCGGTAGATAAAGAATATTATGTAATGCAAGGAGATTTTTATACCAAAGGAGAAAACGGAGATAGAGGATTACAGCCTTTTGATATGAAAAAAGCTGTTGATGAAGATGCAGATTATGTGGTTTTTAATGGAAAAGTTGGCTCGTTAACAGGTGATAATGCTATTACAGCAAATGTTGGAGAAACTGTTAGGTTATATGTTGGTAACGGGGGACCAAATCTTGTATCATCTTTTCATGTTATCGGTGAAATTTTTGATGTCGTTAGGGTAGAAGGTGGTGATCTTATTAATACCAATGTGCAAACTACTCTGGTTCCTGCAGGGGGTGCAGCTATTGTAGAATTTAAAGTTGATGTCCCGGGAACCTTCATTTTAGTGGATCACTCTATTTTTAGAGCCTTTAATAAAGGTGCTTTAGGAATGCTCAAAGTACAAGGCGAAGAGAACAAGAAAATCTATTCGGGTAAAGAGGAAGAAGGAGTGTACCAACCCGAAGGAAGTGGAATCCAGGAAATGCCTGTTGATAAGGATGTTGTACAAACCGAAGAAACGGCAAAATCACTTCAAGAAAAAATGGAGTTCGGTAAAGCCACCTATATGAGAACTTGTTTTGCATGTCATCAAGCCGAAGGACAAGGAATCCCTAATGCTTTTCCACCTCTGGCTAAATCAGATTATCTAAATGCAGATCTAAATCGCGCAATCGATATTATTTTACATGGAAAAACAGGTGAAATAACTGTAAATGGTGTAAAATATAATAGTGTGATGACTAAACAGGATTTAACCGATGAAGAAGTGGC
The DNA here is from genome assembly GCF_943422735.1 of Aquimarina sp. EL_43. NCBI lineage: Bacteria > Pseudomonadati > Bacteroidota > Flavobacteriia > Flavobacteriales > Flavobacteriaceae > Aquimarina > Aquimarina sp. EL_43. The sequence goes on from NZ_CALSBR010000001.1 coordinate 2,350,600, forward strand.
CAATGTGCTTACTTATATATATAACAGTTGGGGAAATTCGAAAAAAGAAGTTACACCTTCAATAGTTGCTAGTAGAAGAAACGCACATTAAAAATTAGAATAAATGACAACCTCTCCTTTAAAAATAGTTTTCTTTTTTGCTATATGTATAGTATGTACATTAAATAGTGTTATAGCACAAACAGAAAATATGGTTACTGTTAAAGGAGGGGTTTATATTCCTTTATATGGAGTTGATTCTACAGCTGTAAAAGTCAATGACTTTTTAATGGATGTTTATCCTGTATCAAATAGTGAGTTTTTAGCATTTGTTAAGAAATATCCACAATGGAAACGTAGTCACGTAAAGCGTTTGTTTGCAGATAAGAATTACCTGGTGCTTTGGAAAGATGATAATACGCTAAGTGATCAATTGAAACCTAATTCTCCTATAACAGGTGTTTCTTGGTTTGCTGCCAAAAAATATTGTGAGTGTCAGGGAAAAAGACTACCAACTATTGATGAGTGGGAATATGCTGCAATGGCAGATGATAAGACCATAGATGCAAGAAAAAAAGAAACCTATAATCAATATATTTTAGAATGGTATGAAACCCCTAAATCTTTTAACAATAGTATAGGCTCTACTTTTAAAAATTACTGGGGTATATATGATTTACATGGATTGGTGTGGGAATGGACACTGGATTTTAATTCTGTACTGATATCGGGAGAATCTAGAAAAGATGTAGATAAAGATAGTAATCTGTTTTGTGGCAGTGCAGCAGTTGGAGCTTCAGATTTAATGAACTATGCAGCGTTTATGCGTTATGCTTTTAGAGGTAGTATGAAAGCAAATTATGCAGTAAAGAATCTAGGATTTCGTTGCGTAAAAGATATTGATATAACTCCTTAAACTCATAAGATAAAACTCAAGTACATAATGTATGTTAAATCATCAAATATGATTAAAATGAATATCATAAAAATTTTATTATTAGGAGCAGTTATTTTGTTGGGCTCTTGTAATAAAGAAAAAAAACAAGAAGAAGTAGCTGTGTCAGAATCCACATCCAAAGAACACAGTACTTCTATTTCTGAACTTTCGATCTACAATTTACCCGCTATCTGGACCACGCAGGATAATAAAAAAATAGAACTCAAAGAACTAAAAGGAGATGTTCTTGTAATGGTAATGATTTACACCTCCTGTAAAGCAGCCTGCCCGAGATTGGTTGCCGATATGAGAGATATAGAAGCTCAAATTCCAGAATCTAAAAAAGAGAATGTTAAACTCTTATTAGTAAGCATTGACCCAGAGACGGATACCCCCGAGAGGCTTAAAAAATTCTCTATTGAGAATGAAATGGAATCCGATCAATGGCTGTTTCTTAGAGGTGCAAAATCAGATACCAGAGAATTTGCGGCAGTTCTAGCTGTTAATTATAAAAAAATATCACCAATGGATTTTTCACACTCTAATATCATAAGTGTTTTTGATCAGGGTGGAGAGCTAGTACATCAACAAGAAGGGTTAGGAGTAAACAATAAGGAAACCGTGGATAAAATTATTGAGTTGGCGCGCATTAATTAAACGATAATATAGTCTTTTACCCCTTTTCTATTTAAGAATTTTCTGAAAACAAAAAAATAAAAGACTAATTTGTCCGAAAATATGACTTTTATCATATTTATGTCCCCGTCCCATACCTAATTTTGTCTTATATAATCAAAATAATATTTCTCTTAAGAAATGAATTTTTGAACAATAATCTTAAATCTATTAAAATGATTAGACTAGACAAATTGATACTCTTATTTGCTGTTACTTTATTGATAAGTTGCGGAGGAAAAGAAGAAAAAAAGGAAGAACAAATTAAAATAGGAAAAAGTACAACAACTCAAAAAAAAGAAACCAAACCTGTTTCTACCGGTGTTCCTGCATCAAAAAAAGTTGATCTTACAAATAAGGGAGTAGGGCCAATCAAGAGTTTGGTGTTAGATGCCACCATCGATGAAAAAATGGCTGCTCAAGGAGCCGAGCTCTTCAAAACAAAATGTACTGCTTGTCATAAAACTCATAAGAAGTTTATAGGACCAGCTCCTGTTGACATTTTAAAAAGAAGAACCCCAGAATGGGTGATGAATATGATTCTGGACCCTGAAAAAATGATTAAAGAAGATCCATTGGCTCAAGAGCTATTAAAAGAACATAATGGTTCTCCTATGGCTAATCAAAGCTTAAAAGAGGAAGAAGCCAGAGCTATTTTAGAGTACTTCAGGACACTGAAATAAAAGTAATAAACCAAGTGTAGATGATAGCCATACAATAAGAAAATGTCTTAGAGATATTTTAAAAGAAACTATTGTTTAATAGGTAGAAATAACTAAACGAACTACTTGTCCCGATGAAAATCAGGAGCTATGTGACCCCATTGATCTATATCAATACTCGTCTGACCATTTAACATAATCAATATAAACGCATGAAAACAACTAAAGTAACTTTTTTGATTTTACTATGCTTTACTTTCCTGCTAAGTTGCAAAACTGAAACAAAGAAAGAACAAGTAGATTCAACTACCAAAAACGCAGTTACAGAAACTGCAGAGAAACAAGGACAAGCATTTATCCAGGATGATGAAGCGACGCCTAATGTACTTAATATTGCTATTGGTTCTAAAGATCATACTACATTGGTAGCAGCTGTTCAGGCTGCTGGTTTAGAAAATGCCTTAGTAAATGCAGGCCCCTTAATGGTATTCGCTCCTACTAATGAAGCGTTTGATGCATTACCAGCCGGAACAGTAGAAAATCTTTTGAAACCAGAAAATAAAGATGCGTTAGCGAATATTCTAAAATACCATGTAACCCCTGGTAATTATTCAAAAGATTTTCTGAAAAAATTTAAGAAACTAGGCCAATCCAATGGTGTCGATGTAAAAGTAACTAAAGACGAAAGTGATGTTTTTATCGGAGAAGCCAAGATTATAGCAAGTATTCCTGCTGGTAACGGAATAGTACATGTTATCGATAAAGTATTACTTCCTCCACCTAATTAATAAATAAATAAAAACTGATCTGGATCAGCACAGATTTGACCTCTACAACAATAAATATAAACCAGATGAAACAAATATCTAAAATACTCTTTATAACAGCAATACTTAGCTTGATGATAAGTAGTTGTGCCGATGTTAATAAAGATAAAAAAATAACGGATGGAGCTTTGGGCTCTAATGCGGCAGAAAAAGTCTACGTAGCCCCCGGAGAGCATGACGAGTTTTATGCATTCGTCTCAGGAGGATTTAGCGGACAATTATCAGTATATGGGCTTCCGTCAGGAAGATTATTTAAAGTAATTCCTGTTTTTTCGCAGGACGCAGAAAAAGCCTGGGGCTATAATGAAGAAACAAAGCCAATGCTCAATACCTCTTATGGTTTTGTTCCTTGGGATGATGCTCACCACCCTGATATATCACAAACCAATGGAGAAGTCGATGGACGGTGGGTTTTTATTAACGGAAACAATACTCCAAGAATTGCAAAAATTGATCTAAGCACTTTCGAGACTACAGAAATAATTGAAGTGCCTAATAGTGCCGGTAATCATAGTTCTTCTTTTGTAACAGAAAATACAGAGTATGTGGTAGCAGGAACTCGTTTTTCTGTGCCCGTGCCACAAGAAGATATTGCTATCAAAGAATACAAAGGAAAATTTAAAGGAGCTGTATCTTTTATTAGTGTAGATCCTGATCATGGAAACATGGAAATGGCTTTTCAGATTTTACTGCCAGGTTTTAATTATGATCTAGCGCATCCAGGTAGAGGAGCTTCACATGGTTGGTTCTTTTTTACTACATATAATACAGAAGAAGCAAATTCTCTACTAGAAGTAAATGCATCTCAAAATGATAAAGATTTCATTGCTGCGATCAATTGGAAAAAAGCAGAAGAATATATTAAACAAGGAAAATTTAAAACAATGCCGGCTAATTATGCACATAATGTATATGATGAGAAAACACACACGGCTACCTCAACAATGAAAAAAGAGGTAAAAGTATTAGATCCTGCAGAATGTCCGGGGCTGGTATACTTTTTACCAACACCAAAATCACCACATGGTTGTGATGTAGACCCATCGGGAGAATATATCGTGGGTAATGGTAAACTTTCGGCCGACCTTACAGTGCACTCGTTTAGTAAGATGATTAAGGCTATCGAAAATAAACAGTTTGATGGTGATGCATACGGAATTCCGATTATTAAATTTGAAGATGCGCTGGCAGGTGTTGTTTCTCAAGCTGGCCTGGGACCATTACATACCGAATTTGATGGTAAAGGAAACGGATATACCACTTTCTTTATTTCTTCCGAAGTAGTAAAATGGAAACTAGGAAGTTGGGAAGTAGTAGACAGAAAACCTACATACTATTCTGTAGGTCACTTGATGATTCCGGGAGGAAACTCTAGAAAACCATTTGGGAAATATGTACTGGCGATGAACAAGATAACCAAAGACCGTTATCTACCAACCGGACCAGAAGTTACACAATCAGCACAATTATATGATATCACAGGCGAAAAAATGGAACTACTATTAGATTTTCCAACTATTGGAGAGCCACATTATGCTGCCGGTATTGCTGCAGATCTAATAAAACCTCGTTCTAAAAAGATCTATAAATTAGAAGAAAACGAACATAAGTATGCTGTTAAAAATAATGAAAATGTAAGAGTAGAACGTGACGGAAAAGAAGTACACGTATATATGACTATGATTAGGAGCCATTTTACTCCAGATAATATAGAAGGGATTAAAGTAGGAGATAAGGTCTATTTTCATGTCACAAATTTAGAACAAGATTATGATGTACCACATGGAGTGAGTATGATCGGAGCCAATACTTCTGAGCTGTTAATAATGCCCGGACAAACAGAAACTTTTGTTTGGGAGCCTAAGCAAGTAGGAGTCTGGCCTTTCTATTGTACCGATTTTTGTTCGGCATTACATCAAGAGATGCAAGGATATGTAAGGGTATCACCAGCATCATCTAATATAGAACTTTCTTGGTCTCTAGGAGAAGATTAATTTCTGATGCTACCAGGAAGGAGATAGATTAGTTATATTTCCAAAAAAGCGAGAGGACAAAACCCCTCTCGCTTTTAAATCAACTTAAAAAAGATTGTTATCATGAAGAAGAAATCAAGAATATTAATGCTTGTAGGAGCATTACTGCCTTTATTTTTGTTTGTATTTCCTCTTTGGAATATTACATTAGAAGCTCCTCAATATCCAACCCCATTAGGAATGGATATCTATATAAACGATTTCGCCGACATGCATCCTCATGATATTAAGAATATCAATTTGATGAATCATTATGTTGGGATGAAATATATTCCCGAATCGATTCCAGAATTCAGGATTTTTCCTATCGTGATTATAATAATGGCTTCTTTAGGTACTGTATTAGCTTTTACAACAAACTATAAATGGTTTTTAGGGTGGTTTATTGTAATGGCTCTTTTAGCTTTGGCAGGAATCTACGATTTTTACCTTTGGGAACACGACTATGGCCATAATTTGGATCCAAAAGCAATAATGAAATTTACTAATCCAGACGGGACTGTTATGGGGTTTCAACCTCCTTTATTCGGAACTAAAGATATTTTAAATTTTAGAGCGCATTCATACCCTCAATTGGGAGCATATTTTTTAGCTGCAGGAATGGCCTTGACCTTTATTTCTTATTTCGTAGGAAAACGTGAAAAAACTTCAAAACTTCAATAAAATGGAAAAGTATAACTTTAACAACATCGTCTTTTTTATTTTGATGATCGTGTTTTTTAGCTCATGTAATGTTCAACCAGAAACAATACACTATGGAGAGGATAATTGTCATTATTGTCGAATGACTATTGTCGATAAAATTCATGGAGCAGAGATTGTAACAAAAAAAGGCAAGGTGTTCAAGTTTGATGCTGTAGAATGTATGATAAATTATTCTGCAGAGATAGATAAAGAAGAGGTGTCACTTTACCTTTCTAATCACTACGATGCTCCAGAAGAATTAATTGATGCAACGCAAGCTACTTTTTTGATAAGTAAAAATATATCAAGCCCCATGGGAGCATTTTTAACTTCATTTGAGAATGAGTCGAGTGCAAAAAAAGTGAAATCTGAAAAAGGGGGAGATGTATTTACCTGGGAAGAACTTTTAAAACACCTAAAACATTAAAAACAGGAATATATCTATTAGGTGACCACCAGATAAAAATACCTTATCCCGATGAAGATCGGAAACTGTTCTAATTCTATATTGGTTAGCCTGGACACAAATCTAACCTACAGGGAAAACAAAAAAATAAATAGATGTTTCAAATCAGAAAAATACTATTTCTGGCAATTTTTCTTCTACCCGTATTGCTTCTAGGCAAGACTATAAAGGTCTGTAATTCCTGTGAAATAAGAACGATTAAAGAAGGTGTAGCTATAGCCATAGCACTTGATACAGTAGTGATAAAAAAAGGAAAGTATAATGAATTTGATATTGTGATTGATAAACCTTTGACATTATTGGGTGAAAACTATCCCATAATTGATGGAGAGTTAAAAGGAGGAATTATAAAAGTTATTTCTGATAATGTTACTGTAGATGGGTTATTCATTATTAATGTGGGTACTAGTTATACAGAAGATTATGCGGCTGTTCGAGTGGTGAAAAGCAAAAATTTTTTGATACAAAATTTGGTGTTAGAAAAGCTGTTTTTTGGGATTTATATAGAGAAATCAAGAGACGGCAGAATTTTTCATAACAAGATTATAGGTGATGCAGTAGAAGAGTACAATTCGGGTAATGGCATACAACTATGGTATTCTCAAAATATAGATATAGAAAATAATATCATTACACATGTAAGAGATGGAATTTATCTTGAGTTTGCTAATGATTGTAGAATAAAAAATAATATAAGTTCTAATAACTTACGATATGGGTTGCATTTTATGTTTTCTAATAATGACCTGTATGAAAACAATACGTTTGAGAATAATGGGGCAGGGGTTGCTGTAATGTTCTCTAAGAAGATAAAAATGTTGACTAATACGTTTAAAGAAAACTGGGGAACAGCATCCTATGGTCTTCTGTTGAAAGAGATCAATGATGCAGAAATAACAGGGAATATTTTTATAGAAAATACAATAGGAATTAATATCGAAGGCTCTAATCGAATTAAGTATACCAAAAACAGTTTTATAAAAAACGGTTGGGCCATTAAAGTACGTGGTGCATGTTATGCAAATATATTTAGCAATAATAATTTTATGTATAATTCATTTGATGTTTCTTATAACAGTAAACTTAATGATAACAAATTTGATAAGAATTATTGGAGTGGGTATACAGGATATGATTTGGATAAAGACGGTATTGGAGATGTACCCTACAGACCAGTAAAACTATTCTCATATATTGTAAATCGAACCCCAGAAACGATTATCTTAATGAGGAGTTTGTTTATTGATATCATAGATTTTTCTGAAAAAGTTTCTCCTGTATTTACTCCTGATAATTTACTTGACAATTATCCACTAATGAAAAGTAAGAATGATTAAAATTGATAATTTACATAAGAATTTTGGAAAGAATCAGGTCCTTAAAGGAGTCGATCTAGGTATTACTGAAGGTGGGATATTTGCAATACTAGGACCCAATGGATCTGGTAAAACGACATTGATTAAATCTATTCTTGGGATGGTTATCCCAAATAAAGGTGATATTTTTATTGATGACACCCCAATTAAGAAAAGCTGGAAATATCGTCAGCAAATAGATTATTTACCACAGATAGCTAATTTTCCTGCAAACTTAACGGTGAAAGAATTGATTAGAATGATCAAAGATTTGCGAAATAAACCTGGCGATGATGCTGCATTGATAGCCTCTTTTCAATTAACCCCTTTTCTGAATAAAAAACTAAGTAACTTGTCTGGAGGGACAAAACAAAAAGTAAATTTAGTATTAACATTAATGTTTGATAGTCCATTAATTATTCTAGATGAACCTACTACAGGACTTGATCCTATTGCTTTGTTAGAGTTAAAAAAAATAATACAAAAAGAAAAAACAAAAGGAAAAACAATTTTGATTACTTCTCATATCATGAGTTTTGTTGAAGAGGTTGCTGATGAAATTGTTTTTCTCCTTGAAGGTAAAGTGTATTTCAAGGGAAATATAAGCACTTTAAAACAAAAGACTAAGGAAACCGATTTCGAACATGCGATTGCTAATTTGCTAAAAGAAAACAATGCTTAAGATTTTAAAATATAGTTTTTACGACCTTATTCGTAGCCGATGGAGTTATGTGTACTTGCTTTTTTATTTAGCATTGGGATTTGTATTATTATTCCTGAATAATGATTTGTCTAAAGCTGTAATTACTTTGATGAATGTGATTATCATTCTTGTTCCTCTTATCGGAACCATTTTTGGAGTAATGTATTATTATAATTCTAAAGAATTTACAGAATTGCTTTTGGCACAACCCATTAAAAGATCATCTATATTTCTTGGGCAATACCTGGGAGTAGCACTTTCTCTTTCTATGAGTTTGATAATAGGATTAGGGTTACCATTTACTATGTATGGTCTCTTTCAATCGAATACCATTTGGGAATTTTTATTACTTCTCATTACAGGTACATTTTTGACATTAATTTTTACTGCATTGGCATTTAACATTGCACTGTATAATGAAAATAAGATAAAAGGGTTTAGTTATGCTATTTTACTTTGGTTATTTATGGCAGTAATCTATGACGGTCTTTTTTTAATGTCGTTAATCATGTTTGAGTCATATCCATTAGATAAATTTTCAATAGGAGTAACCTTATTTAACCCTATTGATTTATCCAGGATTTTGATCTTATTGAAACTTGATATTTCTGCTTTACTAGGATATACCGGCGCTGTTTTTCAGAAATTCTTCGGTACTAATTTAGGAGTAATTTTATCTTGTGTTGCACTTTCTATTTGGGTATTTTTACCTACATTCAACATCTATAGAAAATCTAAGAAAAAAGATTTTTAACGCTAGATTTGTTGTATTGAAGAGACTGTTGCATGATAAATTCAAAACGAGACACCATGATATCACTTGCCTTTTTTCTATTGGCAGCTGCACTTGGTGTTTTTTTAAGATTTTTATATGTTTTTGATATATCTGTAGACTATAGATATATTGTACATACTCACTCTCATATTGCATTATTAGGATGGGTGTATATTGGTTTAACAACGTTGCTTTATAAATTGTATTTGAAGAAGAGCAATGTTGGTAAGGGATATAGAAATATTTTCTGGTTTACCCAATTTACTTTATTAGGAATGTTGTTTAGCTTTCCTTTTCAAGGATATGCATTATTCTCGATAACTTTTTCTACACTTTTTCTTTTTGCTTCGTATTGGTTTACCTGGTTTTTTATTAAAAATATACCTGAGAAGTTTAAGAATACAAAATCCTATAAATGTATAAAGATTTCTTTGTGGTACATGGTTATTTCTAGTATTGGCCCCTGGGCATTAGGAGCGATAATGAGTACATTAGGAGCAGATTCTATCTGGTATAGGCTAGCCATTTATTTTTATTTACATTTTCAATATAACGGATGGATGATACTAGCTTTATTTGGGTTACTGATTTTTATTCTTGAAAATCAAAAAGTAAGTATCTCTAATAGTGATTTTAATGGCTTCTTCTGGGCAATTAACCTTGGGATTATTTTAAGTTTTTTCCTTTCGGTATTATGGACTAAACCGGCAAGTATTTATTATATTTTAGGAGGAGTAGGTAGCCTACTTCAGGGTATAGCATTTTTGATATTTATTAAGCTACTAATAAAATCAAGAACAGTAGTGAGCAATATATTTTCTGGTTTTCAAAAAAAATTATTGAGAACAGTAGGTATTCTGTTACTAATTAAGTTTTTGCTACAGATAGCCTCTGCTTTTCCGTATGTTGCAAACCTGGCGACTACTATTCTGGATTTTACGATTGCTTATTTACACTGGACTTTTCTAGGAGTAGTAAGTATTAGTTTATTTATATTCTTAGATTATTTTAAACTTATTAAGATTCCTAAAAAAGGATATTATATCTATCTTTTTGGGTTTGCTCTCACAGAAATATTGATTTTTTATAAAGGGGCAGTTATTTGGCTTGATTTTATTTTTTTCGAACAATATTTTGTTGCACTTTCAATAGCGAGTATCGTGGTTTTGATTGGTATTGGTTTTCTTTTTATTGCTAATTTAAGATTGGCTGTAAAACATGATTTCAAAAATAGAGATATACTTTCTTAATATAAAAATTACAGTTTGCAGCTTACATTATTTTTTATGAACTAGGAATCTGATTTGGTTCTAGTTCGATAATGTACGCATTACTGTCTTCATCTCTTCCGGCAAACCATGTGCTTGTAAATATTATTTTGGTAAAATCTCTGTTTACAGATCCTTTTGTTTCTGCCCAGTAATTTTTACCTGGGAATTTTGCATGATCTCCGTAAGTGTTCGAGATATTTAATATTCTTCCGTCTTGTTTTAATTCTATAGCTATGAGTTTATTTTGAGCCCATCCATTTAGTGGATTCGCACTTGAATAAGTAGATAATAGTGCCCACCCTGGTTTATTGAAAGCTTTTAAAGAGTAATGATTGGCAGCATTAATTGGTTTGTCACCACCAGAATTATATTGATACAAATGGCTAAACTCTGTTTTTTGATTAGCTTGTATGTCGTACATAAAGATTTGACCTTCATTGTCCTGGTAATCTGCAGCGATGTATACATCATGCCCATTAGGGAGAATTCCTAAATCAGAATGCTCAGAAGTTCTATGCAATTGTACATAAGAAGAAAAATCTCTTGTATATGCACGTGTTCCCACACCATTTTGTGTGCTAGAAGGAACTATATAGTCACCAGAAGGAGACATACTCACATGATCTGGTTTATCTCCATAATCTGCTTTGTCCAAGTAGCCTACAATTGCATTCTCTTGCTGATCATAAACGATTAACCCCAAAAAATGAAGATCATTACCAACTACTTTTTCTATCATCAAACCTCGATATCTTCCATCTTTAGAACTGGTTCCTTCGGCTTTTGTCCAGGCTGCTGCTGCATCGGGCCATATCTGTTTTACCGAAGTCAAACTAGTATTACCATTAATAGAAGCAACTTTTGTAAGATCTATTATTGTTTTAACTTCATCGGTTACTATATTATGTTCATAAAATTTAAGCCCAATCCCATTCAAATCTGTGTAAATAACTTTATTAGGATCTGTAAGGTGCCAGTCTATTTCACAATCTGAAGCAGGGCCTTGAAGTTTTTTATAATGACTTCCGTCTATATTGTATACATGATAAAACCCATTTTCAGCATAAATTAAAATTTTTGTGTCATCGATATTAAAAGATTGCTTTCTAGAATATTCATTAACCATAAAATTTGCCCCAGCACCATCTTGTGATGGATTGGATAATCGTCTTACCGTTGTTTTGTAGTGAGGACTTGTATATGATTCGCCAGGTAATAAAACAGTAGGGAAGTTGGGATCAGATTTTGGATCATAGAAATCATAGCCTTCGATTAGATCAAAACTAGTACTTTCTGCTTCTTTTACAGTAATATTTATTTTGGCAGTTATAGGAGTATTTATACCATCTGTAGCAGTTACATTAAGAGTTTCGACACCTACTTGATCAGATATATATTCAATACTATTTTTTTCTGATGTAAAAGTAATTTTAGAATCTGGGGTAACTGTATATGTTAGTGTGTTACCAGATGAATTTTTGATATTTCCCAGAATGATTTTTTTAGATTCATTTTGAATCGCTGTTATGTTTTGATCTTTAAGCCTGTATGAATCGGTATTTCCGTTAATAGGAGTATCATCATTTTTAGAACTACAGGATAAAAATAAAAGAGTTAATAAGGGGTATACTAATGTTTTCATAATCATGGGGATTTGTATGAGTAGACAAATTATTATTCTAGTACTGTAATCTATACCCTGTTTTCAGTGAAATTGATAAACTTCAATTTAATGTAGTTAGTGAAGTCTGAAAAATGTAAGAGGTTTAATACAAATCCATGATTTAGACCCACCTAGAAAATAACTCTTAATGCTTTGCTAAAGTTTAGTTAAGCGAGAAAAATTGCATTTTACGTTTCTATACTTAAAAGAAATCTATGGGTTAGATCTATACAATATTAGAGTGACATTATTATCACAAACATTTTTATGTCAGTTCCGAAAAATGAAACTGAGACCTATTATTATTGCAATGTGAAAATTGAATGTAGAAACCATATAAATACACAAAAACAAAACATTGAAAATGAAAAAACAATCACTTTTATTTCTATTAATGATCTTAAGTCTTACCGGTTATGCTCAAATTAAATTTGAACAAGGGTATTTTATTGATAATAATGGAACAAAAACAGAATGCCTTATAAAAAATGTAGATTGGCATGATAACCCCAGCCAGATTGAATATAAAGTAAATGAAGATGCTAAGGCTAAGATGGGCTATATAAAAAATATTAAAGAATTTGCAGTTTCTGATCTAAAATATGTAAGAGAAACTGTAAATATTGATATGTCGAGTGAGGAATTAAATCATTTAAGTGCTACTAAAAACCCTGAATTCAAAGAGGCAACTTTATTTCTGAAACATATAGTACAAGGTGAAGCGAATCTATATCAATACGAAGAAGGAAACTTAATTAGATATTTTTACCAGGTAGGTGATAAGGATATACAGCAGTTAATCTATAAAACGTATAGAGTTACGCAAGAAATAGTAAACGGAGTAGCAAAAGAAAGAACTAATAAAATTGATAAGAATAATCGATATAAACAGCAGCTTTGGACAGATGTTAAATGTGATAACATCAAGGAAAGCGATGCAGTAAAAACAAACTACAAGAAAAATAGTTTAGTAAAGTATTTTGTAAAATATAATAAATGTAAGGATCCAAGTTTTGTAAATACTCGTAAACAAGAAGATAGAGATTTGTTTAACCTTACTATTAGACCAGGGATTATTTTTTCGACTCTTTATGATTCAAAAGAAACAGGAAGTATTTCTGGTTTGGGTGATTTTGAAAGTAAAACAAATTTTAGATTTGGGATTGAAGCAGAGTTTATTTTACCTTTTAATAAAAATAAATGGGGAATATTTATAGAACCTACTTATCAATCGTATAAATCAAATCTAGAAATTGAAGAAACAACCTTTATTGGTACAAATACCAGGACTTTTACTGTAGACTATAAATCTATAGAATTACCCATAGGTTTAAGACATTATCTTTTCTTGAGTGATAAATCCAAACTATTTATTAATGCCGCATATGTAGTAGATTTTGAATTTGATTCTACATTTCAAGAAGAAATTAATGGTATTACTAAAACTAAAGATTTTAGAACAAGGACTAACGTTTTAGGGGGTATTGGGTATAAATATAATAATCGATATAGTATAGAAGCTCGTTATGGAATGGGCCGTAAATCTGGTAAAATTTTTAGTACCAGCTCATATAGTTATAGATCTTTTTCATTAGTCTTAGGGTATTCACTATTTTAAAAATACTTTTCGAAAGAAAAATATTGATAAATAAAAGAAAAACTCAGGAACATACTCCTGGGTTTTTTTGATTCTGGTAGTTGGTTGTGTTTCAGAATTTCTTAAATTTTTGATAAGAATTTTTTATGTATTTCTTCGTTCTTGTATTTAGTTGTACATTAGTCCCACACCTCAAAACCTAAAATTATGTCAGAGTTTTGGCTTTATATAAAGCTGGGTTTTGGTCACGTGCTAGATTGGCATGCTTATGACCATATTTTGTTTTTAATTGCACTAACAGTTGGGTATACTTTTGATAACTGGAAACGTATTTTATTACTGGTTACCATATTTACAGTAGGACATACATTGTCTTTGTTTTTGGCAGCATATAATGTAGTGTCAGTAAATTCGAGATTGGTAGAATTCTTGATTCCTTTAACCATTTTGATTACAGGATTGTTTAATGTATTTACTGCAAAAAATACTTCAAAAAATAGTAAAGTAGGAATCTTATACGGAGTAACTCTTTTTTTTGGATTAATTCACGGATTAGGGTTTTCTAGTTATTTTAGAGCAATTAGTAGTAATGTGAATTCTAAAATTTTACCCTTAATCGAGTTTGCATTAGGGGTCGAAGCTGCACAGATTATTATTGTTTTATTAGTTCTTATAGTTAGCTTTATATTTCAGACCTTTTTTCGATTTTCAAAACGAGATTGGATACTTGTTGTTTCTTCTATTGTAATAGGGATGGTAATCCCCATGCTTATTGCAAATAAAATTTGGTGAATAAGTAGTGATTAGGGTTGTATTTGCCACATCGTAATAATATATTCGTACTTTGATTGTTATCAATACACTAGTCATTCTATTTTATGTCAAAAAAAAAACAACTGAAGTACGATAAAGCCTATCTAAGGATTGCAAGAGAATGGGGGAAATTATCTCATTGTGAAAGAAAAAAAGTTGGTGCGGTTATTGTAAAGGATAGAATGATTATTTCAGATGGATTTAATGGAACCCCAACAGGTTTTGAGAATCCATGTGAAGACGAAGAAGGATATACAAAGTGGTATGTATTGCATGCAGAAGCAAATGCGATTTCTAAAGTAGCTTCATCTACTCAATCGTGTAGAGGAGCGACATTATATATTACATTATCACCATGTAAGGAATGTAGTAAATTGATTCACCAGGCAGGAATAAAACGCATAGTGTATCAAATTGGTTATAAAGATGACTCTGGTTTGCAGTTTCTTGCTAAAGCTGGAGTAGAAATAGAACAGATTACGGATTTAGAAGAATAATGGGATATTCAAAAAAATACTTGCCTTTGTTTTTGGGTTTGGCTGTAGGGGCCGGAGTATTTTTGGGTAGTAAACTTGATTTTAGCAACCCTTCGGCAAAGCTATTTTCTTATAACCCCAAAAAAGAAAAACTAAATAGGCTTATTGATTATATAGATTATGAATATGTAGATGAAATCAATACCGATAGTATTGTAGAAGTTACAGTAAATAGGATATTAGAAAACCTGGATCCTCATTCGATATATATCCCATCAGAAGAACTTGAAGGGATTACAGAAAATATGCAAGGAGATTTTATTGGTATAGGGGTGAGTTATTATCCTTATAGAGATACAATATCTGTGATTAATACTATAAAAGGAGGACCGAGTGAAAAATCGGGAATTAAGGCAGGAGATAGGATATTAATGGCAGATAGTGATACTTTGTATGGAGAACGCTTAATAAGAGATGGATTAGCAAATAGATTAAAAGGTGAGCTAAACAGCCAGGTGCAACTTAGAGTATATAGAAAAGGCAAAGGAATATTTGATGTAGTTGTAAAAAGAGGGCGTGTGCCTATACAAAGTGTAGATGCAGCCTATATGTTGGATGATAAAATGGGATATGTAAAAGTAAATCGTTTTGCAGAAACAACTTACAAAGAATTTAAAATAGCATTAGATGAACTAATAGACGAAGGAGCCGAAAATATGGTAATTGATCTTCGTGATAATGGAGGAGGATTTATTGCTCCGGCTCTAAAAATGGCAGACGAATTTTTGAAGGATGATGTGCTGATTATGTTTACCAAAAACAAAAAAGGAGCTATCGAAAATAACTTTGCTACCAATAAAGGAAGTTTTGAACAAGGAAAAGTTTATGTGCTAATCAATGAAAACTCTGCCTCTGCCAGTGAAATTTTTGCAGGAGCAATTCAAGATAATGATAGAGGAGCTATCGTTGGTAGACGTTCTTACGGAAAAGGTCTCGTGCAAAGAGAAATGGCATTAGGAGATGGTAGTGCAATACGATTAACAATTTCAAGATACTATACGCCTACCGGGCGGTCGATACAAAAACCATATGCCAACGGAAATAAAGAATATTTTAATGAGTATATGGAGCGATATAAAAATGGAGAATTGCAGAATGCAGATAGTATTCAGGTAGCAGATTCTTTAAAATTTAAAACTCCTGGAGGTAAAATTGTTTATGGAGGTGGAGGTATTATACCAGATATATTTGTTAGTAAAGATACAACACGTGTTGGTGAAACATTAGATTATATGTTACGTTCTGGCCGTATGGGAGGATATGTATTTGAAGAACTAGATAAAAACAGGTCGTATTATAATGATTTATCTGAAAATGAGTTTAATGAAAAAATTAATATAGAGGATACCTTTGCTGAAGATTTTTTAAAATATTCAAGGCAAAGAGGGATAGAAATTGAGTTGAAAAATTATGAAGCTCAATTAAAAAAATATTTGAAAGCGACAATGGCGCAACAATTATTTGGAACTGGGGCTTTTGAAAGGATTATAAATAAAGATGATGCAATGATTAATAAAGTATTGTCACTTTCTAAAAAAGAATAACTTATATCTAATATATATGTCAGAATTTGAAGAATATCTAGTAGCTATTGCAATATGCTCCCCGCTTTTTTTCTTTATTATAGCAGTTGCTTTTAGGTTGTTAGATAATAGTGCTTCTATTTTTTTAAAGCATGATATATTAGTTGATACCTCTTATGTTTCTGGTGATATAATAAGAGAACATATTCATAGTTCTGAAGATTTAAAACTTAAAAAATCTTTAAAGAAAGCACTGTTGTTTAGAAAACTACATAACTTTTTTATGATCCTAATGGTAATTTCAATTCCACCAGTGATTATTGCCTGCTTCTTTGTGTTTTAAATGTATTGCTATTAGAAACAAAGTTTAGTTTCCTCTTTTTTTCTTCTGAATATTTCTAGAAACCAATAAGATTGTCATTAACATAACAACACAAGCAGAAGAAAAAATACCAATAAGAGCTGTTTTACTATCACCAATCAATAAATTATCAAAATCTAGATAGGTTATATTATAAATAATTAAACCTGTAGCAATAGTAATTAATAGGTATATAAAATATTTCATTTGTTTTAAAACTAAATAGTGGTTAATAGCTCTTTAATATTTGCTGTAAATAATTTAACTGCAATAGCCAGCAAAATTACCCCAAATATTTTCCGTATCACATTAATTCCTTGCTTACCAAGTACTTTTTCTATTTTTCCAGAGGATTTTAGAACAATATATACAAAGATAATATTAATTAGTATCGCTATTATTATATTAATTGTGTGATATTCTGCTCGTAAAGATAAGATTGATGTCATAGTACCTGCTCCTGCAATAAGAGGGAAAGCAAGTGGAACTACAGCTGCGGTTTCTGGCTCATCGTCTTTATATAATTGAATACCTAATATCATTTCTATAGCTAAAAAGAAAATAATGAAAGAACCTGCAACAGCAAAAGAATTAACATCTATACCAATTAGACTCAGGATTTCTTTTCCTACAAATAAGAAAAGAATCATTAAGATTGCTGCTACAATAGAAGCCTTTTCACTTTGTACATGGCCTACTTTTTTACGAAGATCTAAAATAATAGGAATACTTCCTATGATATCTATTACGGCAAACAGAACCATACTCGCAGTCAATATTTCTTTAAGGTCAAAGTTCATAGTAAGATAGTTTCAAAAATTTGAGCAAATATAAATAGACTTTATTAAATAAAGGTATTATAAAAAGGTGAATAAATTGTAAAAAATCTCTTGTATAAGAATTATCTTAGCGCCATGTTTCAATTAGGAAAAACCATAGTTTCTGAGGATATTATTGAAAAAGACTTTGTGTGTAATCTCTCTGCATGCAAAGGAGTCTGCTGCATTGATGGTGAGGCGGGAGCACCTTTGGAGGAGTCAGAAACTCATAAGCTTAAAGAGATATACCCTATTGTTAAACCTTATTTGAGAAAAGAAGGTATTGAGGCTATCGAGCATTACGGAACCCATATTAAAACGGCTAATGGAGAATTAGAAACACCTCTAATCGATGGAGCAGATTGTGCATATGTGATTTTTGATGGAAAAGGAACAGCTATGTGCGCTATCGAAGAAGCGTATAATCAAGGAGAAGTTGATTGGAAAAAACCAGTATCTTGTCATTTATACCCGGTTAGAGTACAAGAATATACAGAGTTCTCTGCTGTAAATTATCATAAATGGGAAATTTGTGATGATGCCTGTACATTAGGTAAAGAATTTCAAGTGCCGATCTATAAATTTGTTAAAGAAGCCTTAATTAGAAAATTTGGAGAAGATTGGTATATCGAACTTGAAAACGTTGCAGAAAAATTGAGAAAATAACCCTTTCGTTATATTTTTAGATGTAAATAACACTCCTTTTTTGTTTTTTTTTTGTGTTAAAAAAAGAATTTTCAAGGTTACGGGTTTACCGTAAATTGATGTATTTTCCCTTCTTGGTTTTTCTGTTGAAAAACCTCGGCTAGCAAGTGAAAAATAAGAGATTTTTGAAGATGATGTTCACATTATCTGTATTTTTCAGAAAACACTTAATATTTTGATTAACAAAGTGTTATGTGTGTTTTTGTGAAAGATCATTTTTGCTGCAAAATCACTTCGTGTTGAAAACTTTGTTGAAAACGTTTGTTAACTTTTGGTAGAACTTTTAACCTATTTTTTGATCTTTGTAAGACCCTTAGGAAATAAGAAATTCTCAAAAAAACAGCTAAAAAAATAATGATGAGTGCCGTAGAACCAATTTTGCAAGAAAATAAAGATCGATTCGTAATTTTTCCTATTCAACACAATGATATTTGGGAGTGGTATAAGAAATCTGAAGCTAGTTTTTGGACAGCAGAAGAGATCGATTTGCATCAAGATATTACAGATTGGTCTACTAAGCTTAATGATGATGAGCGATATTTCATCAAACATATTTTAGCATTTTTTGCTGCATCTGATGGTATTGTAAATGAAAATCTTGCAGAAAATTTTATAAACGAAGTACAGTATAGTGAAGCAAAATTTTTCTACGGTTTCCAGATTATGATGGAAAATATTCATTCTGAAACCTATTCTTTACTAATTGATACTTATGTAAAGGATGAGAAAGAAAAGGATGTATTATTTAATGCACTAGAGAATTTCCCCGCAATTAGGAAAAAAGCAGACTGGGCATTACAATGGATAGAATCTGATTCTTTTGCAGAACGTTTAATTGCTTTTGCTGCAGTAGAAGGGATATTCTTTTCAGGAGCATTCTGTTCTATATTTTGGTTAAAAAAGCGTGGATTAATGCCTGGACTTACATTTTCTAATGAATTAATTTCTAGAGATGAAGGGGTACACTGTGATTTTGCAGTTCATCTTCACAATAAACATTTGATAAATAAAGTGCCAAAGGATAGAATTAGAAAAATTCTGGTAGATGCATTAGATATTGAAAGAGAGTTTATAACAGAATCTCTTCCTGTAAGTTTGATAGGTATGAACTCTAAGTTAATGACTCAATATCTAGAATTTGTTACCGATAGATTATTGGTAGAATTAGGATGTGAAAAAGAATACGAAACAGCAAATCCATTTGATTTTATGGATATGATTTCTTTACAAGGTAAAACTAATTTCTTTGAGAAAAGAGTTTCAGAATATCAAAAAGCTGGAGTGCTTAATAAAGATACCGAAGACAATAAGATAAGCTTTGATGCAGATTTTTAATCAAAAAGAATATTAAAATTTCTTAAGATTATCATTCCAACAAGAGTTGGATTCAAAGTGCTAACAATAAAGATATATTCATTCTGAGCTAGTCAAAAACATTTCTTTTGTTTAATTCAGATTAGCTCAGTTTGATAAAGCTTTATAAAAGCCACACAAAAAAAACAAAAGGGACGAAAGTCATATTATTATTTTTTATCTATAGAATTACTCTGATTTTTGGATGTAGAGATTTCTTTTTAGTATCCAATTTCAAGGAGATAAAATATAATTTTTTGACCTTCAAAGTATAAAATTAGTAACACGAATTATCATCAACTTCTTCATTAAGAAGAAAATTTAAAAACCAAAAAAAAGTATGTATGTAGTAAAAAGAGATGGGCGTAAAGAACCAATTATGTTTGACAAGATTACCGCAAGGGTAAGAAAGTTATGTTATGGACTTAATCCACTAGTTGATCCTGTAAAGGTAGCAATGAGAGTGATAGAAGGGTTGTATGATGGAGTAACAACTAGTGAGTTGGATAATTTGGCTGCAGAAATAGCAGCAACAATGACTATAACACACCCTGATTATGCGAAGCTTGCCGCTCGTATCTCTGTTTCTAATCTACATAAAAATACAAAGAAAACTTTTTCTGAAGTAGTTACAGATCTGTATGAGTATGTAAATCCAAGAACAGGAAAAAAAGCACCACTGATCGCAGATGATGTTTATGAAGTAATTGTCGCTAACAAAGAAAAGTTAGATTCTACAATTATTTATAATCGCGATTTTGGTTATGATTATTTTGGTTTTAAAACACTAGAGCGCTCTTATTTACTAAAAATTAATGGTAAAATTGCAGAGCGCCCACAGCATATGCTTATGAGAGTATCTATAGGGATCCATCTTAATGATTTGGATGCTGCGATAGAGACTTATGAGTTAATGTCTAAAAAGTATTTTACACACGCTACACCTACATTGTTTAATTCGGGTACTCCAAAACCACAGATGTCATCTTGTTTTTTGTTAACAATGAAAGATGATAGTATTGATGGGATCTATGATACATTAAAACAAACTGCTAAGATTTCACAGTCTGCTGGGGGAATAGGATTATCTATTCATAATGTGCGTGCTACAGGATCTTATATTGCAGGGACCAATGGTACTTCTAATGGTATTGTACCAATGCTTAGAGTATATAACGATACTGCTCGTTATGTTGATCAGGGAGGAGGAAAACGAAAAGGATCATTTGCAATATATGTAGAGCCCTGGCATGCTGATATCTTTGATTTTCTTGATCTTAAAAAGAATCATGGTAAAGAAGAAATGCGTGCACGAGATCTATTCTACGCTATGTGGGTGCCAGATTTGTTTATGAAACGAGTACAGGATGATGCAGAATGGACATTAATGTGCCCTAACGAATGCCCAGGTTTATTTAATATACATAGTGACGAATTTGAAAAAGAATATTTAAGGTTTGAAGCAGAAGGAAAAGGACGCAGAACAATTAAGGCACGTGAGCTTTGGGAAAAGATCTTAGAATCTCAAATTGAAACAGGTACGCCTTATATGTTGTATAAAGATGCTGCAAATCGCAAATCTAATCAACAAAATCTGGGGACCATACGATCATCTAACTTATGTACAGAGATATTAGAATATACTAGTCCGGATGAAGTAGCGGTATGTAACCTTGCATCTATCGCATTGCCAATGTTTGTGAAAAACGGACAGTTTGATCATAAAGAACTTTTTAAGATTACAAAACGGGTGACTAAGAATCTGAACAGGGTAATTGATCGTAATTATTATCCAGTAAAAGAGGCAGAAAATTCTAATATACGTCATCGCCCTATTGGTTTAGGAGTGCAAGGATTAGCAGATGCATTTATCCAATTGCGTTTACCTTTTACCAGTGATGAAGCTAAGAAGCTAAATCAGGAGATTTTTGAAACACTGTATTTTGCTGCAGTAACCGCATCGATGGAAGAAGCAAAAGCAGATGGGCCATATCAAAGTTATGAAGGTTCTCCAATATCTAAAGGTGATTTTCAATACAATTTATGGGGAATAAAAGATGAAGAATTAAGCGGCCGTTGGGACTGGGCAAAACTTCGTAAACAAGTACTTAAAAACGGAGTGCGTAACTCATTATTAGTTGCGCCAATGCCTACAGCATCTACATCTCAGATTTTAGGAAATAATGAGGCCTTCGAGCCTTATACAAGTAACATCTATACCAGACGTGTATTATCTGGAGAGTTTATTGTCGTAAATAAACACTTATTAGAAGATCTGGTAAAATTAGGATTGTGGAATGATGAACTTAAAGATGCTATCATGCGTGCAAATGGATCGGTACAGAATATAGATATCATACCACAGGATCTAAAAGAACTGTATAAAACCGTTTGGGAAATGAGTATGAAAGATATTATCGATATGTCTCGTCATAGAGGATATTTTATCGATCAGTCTCAATCATTAAACTTATTCTTAGAAGGTGCAACTATGGCTAAGTTAACTTCGATGCATTTTTATGCATGGAAGAGTGGATTGAAAACAGGGATGTATTACCTAAGAACAAAATCTGCTGTAGATGCAATTAAGTTTACACTTAAAAAAGAAACTAAAGAAGAGCCTAAACCAGAGCAAGTAGCTGTAGCTGCTGCACAAGTAATGGAAGCGCAAGCATCCAAGGTAGAACCAAAACAAGAAGCTGTTGCTCCAGAAGGAACAGCTCTTACTCCAGAAGAACTTCGTGCAATTATTGCACAATCTAAAGAAGGCGAAGGAGACGATTGTTTAATGTGTGGGTCATAGACCTAGATTTATATAGGGCAAAAGGGAAGTTTTCTTAGGATGCTTCCCTTTTTTGTATATTCGAATTTTCTTAGAAATATGATGAATTGGGAACAACTCCTGTCTTTAAAACGACAAGGAGATAGAAACAAAAGATTACGTAAAGAGCAAGACGAAACCCGATTAGGTTTTGAAGTAGATTATGATCGTATTATCTTCTCTTCGGCCTTTAGAAGTCTGCAGGATAAAACTCAGGTTATTCCGCTATCCAAAACCAGCTTTGTACATACACGATTAACCCATAGTCTCGAAGTATCTGTCGTAGGACGCTCTTTGGGTAGAGTAGTAGGTAAGAAAATCTTAGAGAAACATCCACATCTTGCTGCTGTTCATGGATACCAGTTTAATGATTTTGGAGCTATCGTTGCAGCTGCCGCATTAGCACATGATATTGGTAATCCGCCTTTTGGGCATTCTGGAGAAAAAGCTATAGGAGAATACTTCAAAACAGGAAGCGGTAACCGATATAAAGATCAACTCGCTCCTAAGCAGTATCAGGATCTGATAGATTTTGAAGGCAATGCGAATGGATTTAAAATCCTTACAGAATCTAGAGAAGGGATAGAAGGGGGGCTTAGGTTATCCTATGCAACATTAGGGGCGTTTATGAAATATCCCAAAGAATCTTTACCCAAAAAACCAACATCTCATATTGCTCATAAAAAATTTGGATACTTTCAGAACGAGACTTCTTTTTTTAAAGAGGTAGCAGAAGAAGTAGGATTGTTGCAATACCAAATTGATGATGAAGTTACTTATAGTCGTCATCCACTAACTTTTTTGGTAGAAGCAGCAGATGATATTTGTTATACGATTATCGATTTTGAAGATGGTATTAATCTGGGATTGATAGAAGAAGAATATGCTTTAGAATACTTGATTAAATTGGTGAAGGATACTATCAATACTTCAAAATATAATAAACTCACTACTACAGCAGATCGATTAAGTTATCTTAGAGCACTAGCTATTAACACTTTGATAGGGGAAGCGGCAAGTGTTTTTATCGACCATGAAGAAGCTATATTATCAGGGACTTTTGATATGGCATTAATAGACAAAAGTAAATACGAAGCTCAAATTGATGACATTATAAAAATAAGCATTGCCAAGATTTATCAAAGCCAGGAAGTAACAGAAAAGGAGATTGCAGGATATGAAATTCTTGCTACGCTTTTAGATCGTTATTGCGTAGCAACCGATAACTTTAATAAGGGAGAGAGTTCTAATTATGATAAGCTAATCTTGAGAGCCGAAGGAATGCATTTTGATTATGCAAATGCCGATCTCTATACTCGACTTATCGGGATAAGCAACTATGTGGCGAGCTTAACTGATGGTAACGCTTTACTGAAATTTCAGAAAATTAAAGGATTACAGATATAAAAACCTGTCTATTTTAAAATAGACAGGTTTTTATGGGTGTTAAAATACTACTTTTATTTCTTTCTATATTTCTCTGTTATTTCATCAAAAACTAAAGTAAGTTCATCATCTACGATGCTGAATTTTGAAATATTTGTTGTATTCATGCCATTTTCAATAAAATTAAGTGTTAATTGATTATCAGATTCTAACCAGGAACCCGAAAACTCACCATCACTTGCACAGTTACCTGATATTTCAACAAAAGTTTTTTCTGTATAGGTATTATCAGGTTTGAATTCTATTGTAGATGTTTTTTCGCAGTTATCTAGAGTATTGGGAGAGGTATTGTTATTTTCCTTTCTATAAGTAAGTTCCCAGGCACCGATTAAATTAGAAGTGTCGTCGTTTTTAGTATAAGTCCACGCCTCTTTAAATGTTTGCCCCTCTTCAGTATATTCAAATTCATATTTTAAAGTAGTTTCTGTAAGCTCTAAAATAGTATTATCAGTAGTAAGACTAATTGCATTACCTAGTTTGTCTAATGTTAATGTTAGAATATTTCCTGATAGTTTCCAGGTTCCTTTATCTAAATCGTCGGGAGTACAATTAACTCCCCCTGCAAAGCCTCCATAAGTTTGTTCTTCATAAGTGCCATCTGCTTTTATTTCTAGAGTACTTAACAGTTCACAATCATCATTTGGGATGTCAGTAATGGCTGTTACATTCCATTTACCGATAATTAGATCTTTATTTGTAGATGATTCTTCGTTTGAAGCGTCATCATCTTTAGAGCAAGAAATAAAAATTAATGTAATTAGTAAGGTGAATAAGCTTAGTTTTTTCATAGTTGTAAAAAAATGATCATTATTTATTGTTCATAGATAAGTGTCATAGTAAGAGTAATTGTTACCATGTAGATCATCATTTTTTATAAGTAAATGACTAGAGAAATGTATTGATGGTGTTAAGAATTTTTTCAGGAGAAATCCCACAAATTTCTTGTAATTCCTCAACAGTACCGTGATGAATAAATTGATCAGGAATACCTAAAGTGACAATATTGTTTTTAAAATCATTCTGATTGGCAAAATCGAGTATTGAATTTCCAAAACCACCTTTGATAACGCCATCTTCAACAGTAATAATGGTGTCATAGTTCTCTACTATTTGTTTCAGTAGATCAATATCTAAAGGTTTTATAAAACAAAAATGATAGTGGCTAATGGTTTCTTCTATAGTTTCTATGGCTTTAGTTACATTATGTGCAATAATACCTGTAGAAATTACTGCGATTTTAGAACCTGTTTTTAAGCGAGTAGCTTTACCAATTTGTAGTTTTTGCATAGGAACTTCCCAATCGAGGATATGCCCTCTGCCTCTGGGATAGCGTATCGCTATAGGATGATCTAGTCCCAAAGAAGCAGTATACAATAAATGTCGTAACTCGATTTCATTAACTGGTGCGGCGACAATCATATTGGGGACGCAAGTAAGATAAGCAATATCAAAAACTCCATGGTGTGTTGCACCATCTGCACCCACAATACCGGCCCTATCAACACAAAAAATTACAGGCAAATTTTGTAAGGCTACATCGTGTATTACCTGATCATAAGCACGCTGTAAAAAAGTAGAATAGATTGTGCAAAAAGGAATTAATCCTTGTGTTGCCATTCCGGCAGCAAGGGTAACCGCATGTTGCTCAGCGATACCCACATCAAAAGCCCGATCTGGCATTTCTTCCATCATGTATTTTAAAGAACTTCCGGTGGGCATTGCAGGTGTTATACCTATAATTTTTTTATTTTTTCTAGCTAGTTCAAGAATAGTAAACCCAAAAACATCCTGAAACTTAGGTGGTAATCCTGTATTGTCTTTTGAAATTAGATCCCCGGTTGAAGCATCAAACTTACCTGGAGCATGGTATTTTACCTGGTCTTCTTCAGCTTGTTTTAAGCCTTTTCCTTTAGTGGTAATGATATGCAAAAGCTTTGGGCCTTTTGTACTTTTTAGTTTCTCCAAAGTTTTAAGAAGCATAGGTAAATCATGTCCATCAATAGGACCAAAATAATTAAAGTTCAGTGCCTCGATAATATTATTTTTCCTGGGCCTAATTCCAATCTTGGCTTTAGTAAGGTATTCTTTCAAAGCACCTACACTAGGATCAATACCAATTGCATTATCATTAAGGATAACTAGCATGTTGGTATCGGTTACTCCGGCATGATTAAGCCCTTCAAAGGCCATTCCGCTAGCAATAGAAGCATCACCAATTACTGCGACATGTTGTTTTGTGGTATCTCCTTTTAATTTGGATGCAATTGCCATGCCTAATACAGCCGAAATAGAAGTAGAAGAATGCCCAACTCCAAAAGTATCATAATCACTCTCAGTTCGTTTGGGAAATCCGCTTATACCATCTAGTTGACGATTGGTGTGAAATATATCTTTTCTTCCGGTAAGAATTTTATGAGGATATGCCTGATGTCCCACATCCCAAACAAGGAGGTCGTTAGGGGTGTCAAATATATAATGAAGTGCAATAGTGAGCTCGATCACTCCCAAACTCGCCCCGAGATGCCCTTCTTTGGTAGCAACAATATTAATTACAAAATCCCTAAGTTCTCTAGCCAGTTTGGGTAACTGATCAGGAGATAGTTTTCTTAAGTCAGATGGATATTGGATATTAGATAGAAATGATTGTTGCATAGCACAAAAGTACTATTTTGTAATGGTTCTTTATATACTTTTTATTTCATTCAGAATACAAATATTTTTATTTAGCTTTACCTAAAATTTAATGATATATGTTAGACCCATTAGATGATTCTTACTTTATGAAGAAAGCGCTTCAGGAAGCAGAATTGGCGTATGAGAAAAATGAAGTTCCGGTAGGAGCGGTTATTGTAATTGCAGATCGAATTATAGCCAGAGCTCATAACCTTACAGAATTATTAAATGATGTTACGGCTCATGCCGAAATGCAGGCAATAACAGCAGCAGCAAATTTTTTAGGAGGCAAATATCTTAAAGAATGTACATTATATGTAACTCTAGAACCTTGCCAGATGTGTGCTGGAGCTTTATATTGGAGCCAGATTAAAAAAATAGTGTATGGTGCAGTTGATGAACGAAGGGGATGTACTGCAATGGGAACAAAGCTTCACCCAAAGACTGAAATTATAGGAGGTGTTTTAGAAGAAGAATGTCGAGAATTGATCACTCGATTTTTTATTGAAAAACGAAACCTTAACTAAATTAAATTTTTATACCAAGGATCAATTAAGAAATAAAAAAAAACACTACGATCGTAGTGCTTTTGAAACTTTCAGAATCTGCTTTCTATCCGTGAATTATACGCACATTAGCTGCAGTAGGTCCTTTTCTACCTTCTTCTTCATTATACTCTACTTTGTCACCTTCATTTAATGCTTCGCCGTCAATTCCTGAAGCATGAACAAAAATGTCTTTTCCTGTTTCGTCGTTGGTAATAAATCCGTAACCTTTTGATTCGTTAAAAAATTTTACTGTTCCTTCCATTGTAATAAGATAATAAGTATTTAAATAATAAAGGTAGTTTTAAATTTTTTATGAATTGTTATCAAAGTATGAATATTTTGAAAATTTATCGGTTGTTATTTTCTGTATTCGCCTCATAATCCCTCATTTTCTTTAGGTTTTCCTCGGTAAGCATATAGTCTTTAATTTTTTTATTTTTCCATCTGTGATAGATAAAAAGAGGCATTAAAATGAAAGAAGAAGCTAATATGCCAATCCCAACTAATTTATCACCGGTATTATGATCTCCCGAATTTTTGAAGTAATATCCAACACATATCAGGATGATAATTGCTATAAAAAGTATTCTAATAATATATTTCATAGGTATAAATGTTTTTTATGGTATTGCAAAAATAAAATCATTAAAAATTAAGACTCTCTTGCAATAGCAATGTTAGTTTTTAATTGTATTATGATGTATTATAGACAATAGATTGAGGGTTTATCGTGTAAAATTAATTAACTTTCTACGATATGCAGTAAGAAGTTTTGATTTTGAAATAAAGCCAAAATACTTACCATTTTTAATCACAGGTAAATTCCAGGCTCCGGTATCTTGAAATTTTTTCATTACTGTTTTTGCATTGTCATGCTCGTAAATTATTGCTACCGAGGTTTGAGCCATTAAGGTGTTAACTGTTATTTTGTGATATAAGGTAATATCAAACATGATATCTCTAATATCATCTAACGAAACCATTCCTATAAGATGATCAGATTCGTTAGTAACAGGAAATAGGTTTCTGTTTGATTTTGCTACAGCTTCGCTTAGAAGCTGTTTTAGGGTGTAATTTGGTTTTACGGGGATAAAATTAGTTTCTATACAGTCTTCGAGATTCATTAGAGTCAAAACTGTTTGATCTTTATCATGAGTCAATAAATGCCCTTGTTTTGCGAGTTCTCGGGTATAAATATTATGTTCTATTTTATTTTTTGAGATTATAAATGATATTGCAGTGGTAATCATTAAAGGAACAAATAACTCATAGCTAGAGGTGATTTCTGCAATAAGAAATATAGAGGTAAGAGGAGCATGTAACACTCCGGCAATAAGCCCAGCCATTCCTAGTAGTGTAAAATTAGCTTCAGAAACATGAAAACCCATTCCCAGATTATTAATTACTTTAGACACTACATTACCCAATGCACTGCCCATAACCATTGTTGGGATGAATATTCCTCCAGAACCTCCTGCCGCAAAAGTTGCTGTCATGGCAACCGCCTTAAAGATGGTAATACCCGTTAGTAATGCAATGATAACCCATATGTTACTGGTTATAGTATCAAATGGAGTTTTGCCGATAGCAGTTAGATGATCACCATGTAATAAACCATTTATAAAGCCAAGACCTTCACCATAGAGTGGAGGGATAAAATATAACATGATTCCGATAGCAAGTCCGCCAATTAATAACCTATGAATTTTTTTAGAAAAACGATCAAAAAAATGTAATATTCCAAAATACATCTTAGTAAAGTATATAGAAGCAAATGCGGTTCCGATTCCTAAAATGATGTAAAAAGGAGTGTCGTAGATATCAAATTTTTCTAAAACATTAAATCTAAATAAAACTTCGTCGCCTAAAAAAAAATAGGATGTAATTATTGATGATACCGAAGCAAAAAGTAATGGTAGTAGAGACGTTAATGTGAGATCTAAACTAAATACTTCTACTGCAAAAACCAACCCTGCCAAAGGAGATTTAAATACGGCAGAAATAGCACCAGCAGATGCACAACCGATAAGTAATACTCTGGTTTTTCGATTTACATGAAATAAAGTACTAAAACTAGAACTTAATGCTGATCCAGAACTAATTGCCGGGCCCAAAAGTCCGACCGAACCACCAAAACCTACTGTGATTGGTGCTAAAATGAGAGGTAAATACCCATGAATAGGTCGTATAACTCCATTTTTTTTGGAAAGCGAATGTAAAATAAGTGGGATAGCAGATTTTACGTCTCTTTTAAATATATATTTTGTGAATATATAAACAATTAGTAGGCCTATTATAGGGATAATAAAATAAAAAGAAGCTTGCCACGAAATGATATCACTTTCTAAAACGACCTGAATTAAATGGGTGATATTTTTTAGTAATAAAGAAACAAGACCTGCTGTAAACCCAACGAGAATGCTTAGAATAAGAATAAAGGTCTTATCAGAAATATGGCGATATCTCCATTTAAGTACTTTATAAAGTAGTGTCTTTTTCTTTTGGGGAGACATATGTACTTGACTTAACTAGTTTAAAGGTAATAAAAATCCCGCCATAAGCGGGATTTTTATTATAAATCAAGTTTTATATTTAATTCTTTAAGCTGTTCACTATCAATATTAGATGGTGCATCAATCATAATATCTCGCCCACTATTATTTTTCGGAAAAGCAATAAAATCTCGAATTGTTTCCTGGCCACCAAGAATAGCGACTAATCTATCAAATCCAAAAGCAATACCACCATGAGGAGGTGCTCCATATTGGAAAGCATCCATTAAAAATCCGAACTGAGCCTTTGCTTCTTCTGGAGTGAATCCTAAATGATCAAACATTAATGCTTGTGTTTCTTTATCATGAATACGGATAGAACCACCTCCAATTTCATTTCCATTTAAAACAAGGTCATATGCATTAGCACGAACATCTCCTGGTTTAGTATCCAATAAAGCAATATCTTCAGGTTTTGGAGAAGTAAAAGGATGATGCATAGCATGATAACGTTCTGTTTCCTCGTCCCATTCTAATAATGGAAAATCGACTACCCATAAAGGAGCAAATTCTTCAGGATTTCTTAATCCTAGTCGTTCGGCAAGTTCCATTCTAAGAGCGCTTAGCTGTGCTCTTACTTTGTTTGTAGGACCAGAAAGTACACAGATTAAATCTCCTGCTTTAGCTCCGGTTGCCTCTGCCCATTTAGCCAAATCGTCTTGATCGTAAAATTTATCTACAGAGGATTTATATGTTCCGTCTTCATTGCATTTTACATATACCATTCCTAGCGCACCAACTTGAGGGCGTTTTACCCAGTCTATAAGCTTATCAATCTCTTTTCTGGTATATGAAGCTCCGCCAGGAACGGCAATACCAACAACCAATTCTGCGGTATTAAATACATTAAACTCTTTGTGTTGAGCAATATCATTAAGCTCACCAAACTTCATCCCAAACCTTATATCTGGTTTGTCATTACCATAAGTTCGCATGGCATCTTCATAGGTCATCCTCGGGAAATCACCAATCTTTACTCCTTTTATTTCCGATAGTAAATATCGGGTAAGTCCTTCGAATATGTTTAAAATATCTTCTTGCTCAACAAATGCCATTTCACAATCTATTTGTGTGAATTCGGGTTGCCTGTCGGCTCTTAAGTCTTCATCTCTAAAACATTTTACAATCTGAAAATATTTATCCATTCCGCCAACCATAAGGAGTTGCTTAAATGTTTGTGGCGATTGTGGTAATGCATAGAATTGACCTTCATTCATTCTAGATGGAACAATAAAATCACGAGCTCCTTCGGGAGTAGATTTAATTAAATACGGAGTTTCAACTTCGATAAATCCCTCATTAGAAAGATAATTTCTTACTTGCATTCCTACTTGATGACGAAATATCAAACTGTTTTTTACCGGGTTACGACGAATATCGAGGTAACGATACTTCATACGTATATCTTCTCCATCATCTGTTTGATCTTCGATAATAATAGGAGGAACGATTGATTCATTAAGAACAGTTAATTCATTTACCAGGATTTCAATTTCTCCTGTAGGGATATTTTGATTTTTTGATTCACGTTCAATTACTGTTCCTTTTACTTGGATAACAAACTCTCGTCCTAAAGTTTTAGCTTTTTTGACCACTAGTGCTGGAGTACGTTCTTCATCAAATATTAATTGAGTGATGCCGTAACGATCTCTAAGATCGACCCATATCATAAATCCTTTATCACGAGTCTTTTGCACCCATCCAGATAAGGTGACTTCTTTTTTGATATCTGAGGCGCGTAGTTCACCACACGAATGACTTCTATACATATGTTATATATTAAGGCTGCAAAAATAAGAAGTTTAACTGTGAACAGGTAATAGATTTTGATTGTTTTGAGAATCTTTAGGTATATTATGAAAATTGTTAATTATAAAACAATTTTGTTAAGAATTTGAAATATTTAAAATTGTCATGTATTTATAATATTTTAATGCAGTATAGATAGTGTTTTGACTGTTTTTATGCGAACAATTGTTAGTTTTAACATTGTTTTATCAATATCTTTTAATAGATTTAACCAAACATTTAAACAGATCATTATGAAAAAACACAATCATTTTTGCAAAATGAAGATTTTGCTATTACTAATTTTTGTTCCGACTTTGTTGTTGGCTCAGGAGACCATTACGGGAAAAGTGGTCGTTGAGGGCACTGGCCAAGGAGCTCCTTTTATGAATATTATTGAAGAAGGAACGAATAATGGTACCTCTAGTGATATTGATGGTAACTTTAGTATTACCGTAAGCAGTTTGCCAGTAAACTTAAAAGTATTTGCATTAGGATTTGCAGAAAAAACGGTACCTGTAGCAACTGCAGGAAATATTACAATTCAAGTAGCCGAGTCTACAGAATCATTAGAAGAAGTGGTAGTAACAGGACTAGGTTCATCTATAAAAAGAGCGAATTTAGCTAATGCCGTTTCAACGGTTTCTTCAGAAGAATTAGTTGGAAATACAGGGCAAACTACTGTAGATGGAGCTTTATATGGTAAAGTTACAGGTGTAAATATTACTTCGTCTTCAGGTGCACCTGGAGGAGGATTCGCATTGAGATTAAGAGGGGTTTCTTCTATAAACGGTAACAATCAGCCTTTAGTTATTGTAGATGGAGTATATATTAATAATGTAGAAATTCCATCTGGATTACGATTTGCCTCAGGAGGAAATAGAGGGAATGAAGAAAATTCGGGAAATAGACTAGCGGATTTGGATCCTAATGATATTGAAAACATTGAGGTTTTAAAAGGATCTTCCGCAGCTGCTATCTATGGACAACGTGGTAATGCCGGTGTTGTTATTATTACTACCAAAAGAGGAAAAGGTGGTAAAACAAAAATAAGCTTTAGCCAGGATACAGGAATTAATGTTATTCAAAATAAATTGGGACTAAGACCTTGGACTGCAGCATCTGTAGAATCTACTTTTAATACAGCAGAAAGAGATAAATATAATGCTACTATAGCTTCTAATGGAGGTCTTTATGATTATGAAGATGAAATTTATGGTAATACAGGTTTTATAACCGATACCAGAATAAATGCTACAGGAGGTAATGAGAAGACCAAGTTTTATGTAGGAGGATCCTATAGAGATGAAGAAGGGATTATCAAAAATACAGGATTTGATAGATTATCCTTAAGAACTAATATAGATCATCGTATTTCTGATGTATTTGATTTTACTTCTACTACAAACTATGTAAGAAGTAATTCTAGCAGAAGTTTTACAGGAAATGAAAACGAAGGAGGATTAAGTTATGGATACACATTAGCATTTACTCGTCCATGGAATAATTTATATCCTGACGCTGATGGTAACTATCCAAATAACCCTAATTATCCTGGGAATCCAATTTTTGTAAGAGACCAGGCAAAAAATGAAGATTCAAATAACAGAATTATACAAGGATTCAAGTTGAATACTAAATTGTTTACTAGAGAGAATAATAGAGTTAGACTTATTCTTAATGGAGGGGTTGATTACTTAGCAAATGAAACCTATGTATATGTGCCAGAAACACATCAAGCTCAAGTTGGAAATCAAGAAGGGTTTGTTGCACAAGGAAAAAATAATTTTACGCAGTTCAATGCTCAGGCAATAGCAGTTTGGAATAATACATCACTTAATGGTGATTTGGATTTGACTACACAATTTGGTATTACTTATTTAAATCAGAAATCTAATTTGGTAAATAGTCGGGGTTCTGATTTAACAGGAGGACAAACCAATGTAGATCAATCGGTAAACCAGGTAATAGACCAATTCTTCTCAAGGGAAAAAGATTTTGGATATTTTGCTCAGGTAGAAGGAAATTATAAAGATCAGTTTATAGCGACTTTAGGATATAGATTAGATAAATCTTCAAGAAATGGAGATCCTAATAAGTTATATGGATTTCCAAAAGCTTCTTTGGCAGTAAATATCGCAAATTTAGATTTTTGGACTTTAGAAGCGATTAATCAATTTAAAGTTAGAGCTGCGTATGGAGAAACTGGAAACCCAGCTGCTTTTGGAGCTACATTTACTAGTTTAGGATCTTCAAATACTGGAGGTAATGGAGGAACATCTGTCGCTGGTTTAAAAGGGGATCCAGATGTAGAGCCAGAAACAGCTTCAGAATTTGAGGTTGGTTTTGATCTTGGATTGCTGAATAGCAGAGTTTCTTTAGAGGCAACATATTATCATAAAAACGTGAAAGATCTTATTCTTTCTAGATCACTACCTGCTTCCTCTGGTTTTACTACAGAAACTACAAATTTGGCAGATCTTAAAAATGAAGGTGTAGAATTAGCTGTGAGAGGAGATGTATTTGATGGAGATAATTTCCGTTGGAATACAGGAGTGCAATTTTATCTAAACAGATCAGAGATTACCCGATTAGATGTTCCTGCATTTGCGCAACCCGGAGCTGGTTTTGGTACAGGTTTAGGTACTTTTTATATTGAAGAAGGAAAACCAGTAACACAGTTAGTAGGAAATATTAATGGGACACTAACTCAAGTAGGAAACGTAGAGCCTGATTTTCAGATGGCATTTAATAATCAATTAACGATACTTAAGCAATGGGATGTCTCATTTCTATTACAATGGAAAAAAGGAGGTGATAACTTAAACTTATCAAGATTTTTAACAGATTTAGGAGGAACGTCTCCAGATTTAGAAACTGCAGAAGGACAGGCACGTTTGGCTTCAACTGCTGATGCTTTACGATTTGTTGAGCCAGCTGGTTATCTAAGATTAAGAGAAGCTGCAATATACTATAGACTTCCTTCAAAAACAGTTACTAATTGGTTAGGAGAATCTGTTGAAGGTATAAAATTAGGAGTATCTGCTAGAAATCTGTTTACCATTACAGATTATAGTAGTTATGATCCAGAAGTTTCAGTAAATGGAGGAGCAGGATTATCAAGTGGAATTGAGGTAACTCCATTCCCTAGTTCACAGCAATTTTACTTTCATTTAAATGTTAATTTTTAATACAAGCACATAATGAAAAATATATTTAAAATTAAGATGAAGTATACTATTACCGGAGCACTTTTTGCTTTACTAATAACTTCATGTACTATAGACGAAGTTGTAGACCCAAATGGCCCAAGTGTTGTAGGAGTTCTTAATGGTGCATCAAAAAAACAATTAAATGAACTTGCAACAGGAGTAGAATCTACTTCAAGAAATGGATTAGGTGTAGAAGTTACAGCAAGTGGAACCATGGCACGCGAACTTTATTTATTTGATGCTGACCCTAGAAATACGGGAAATTTATTAGGAAAAGATGGAGTATCCTTGGATAATAATTCATTTTATAGTACCGCACAATGGAATGGAAGCTACAGATGTGTGAAAAATGCTAGTCTTTTGATAGAGGCTGTAGCCAATACGAATGTAGTTTCAGAAGAAGAAAAGTCTGGATATTTGGGATATGCAAAAACAATGAAGGCCTATGAATTAATTCAGATCTTAAAATCTTATGGAACCGCTAGAGTAGATATTTCTGATCCTGATAATTTAGGTCCGGTTTTAGGATTTGATGCAACATTAGCTGCTGTGAGAAGCTTATTAGATGAAGCGAATACAGATTTAAGTAATGCAGGAAGCACTTTTGCATTTACTTTAAGTGATGGATTTACTGACTTTGATACACCAAGTACATTTGCTTTATTTAATAGAGCAGTAGCTGCAGTAGCAGCTGTTTATGCCGGAGATGGAAGCAGTTCTTTAACATCATTATCGAGTTCATTTTTTAGTCTTACTGCTGGTTTGACTACTGGACCAAAGTATGTCTTTGGTTTAGGAGGAGGAAATGACCGAGCTAATCCAGTATTTAGAGTAGCGTCGGTATCTGCAACAGAACCAAACAATGGAGATCAAATTATAGTGCATGATAGCTGGATTAATGACGCAGAAGCAGGAGACACAAGAGTTACTACAAAAACTGCTGTTAGACCTGATCCTAGTATTCAAGATGGCCTTACAGGGACTCATGAGACTAGATTATATGCTACTAATGTTACTCCAATAGATATTATTAGAAATGAAGAGTTAATCTTAGTATATGCAGAAGCAAGCATATTGGCTAATAATCTTACAGATGCGGTAACTGCATTAGATGTTATTAGGAATGCTGCAGGTTTACCAAATTACTCGGGAGCAGTAACTGCAGATGCTTTAACTACTGAGATGCTGAATCAGAGAAGATATTCTTTATGGGCAGAAAACCATAGAATGTTTGATTTAAGAAGATATAGTTTATCTAATACATTACCTATTGATAGGGCTGGAGATCAGGTATTTAATATACTTCCTATTCCATTATCAGAAAATGAATAACTAATCTTTTAAGATAGTAAACGCCGCAATTTTTTGCGGCGTTTTTTTTATGAGTTATTTTACTTAGAACAGCTATTGTATATTATTAGTACACAATCACTTTTCTAATAGTATTCCCATATGGTGTTTCTAGTACTACGGCATATACTCCAGAAGGCACTTGCAGAGTAAAAGGGATTTCATATTGTTTTTTACCAGATTGTTTTTTATGAGTAAGTATAGCGTTATTAGCCAGATTGAATACTTTAATACTGATGTCTTTTTGTTCTTTCAAGGTTATTTTTACAAAGAATTTACCACCAGAAGGATTTGGGTATACGCTAAACTCTCTGATATTTCCTAGCTGTTGATTTTGACTATTCTGGTTTTGATCATCTGTTATTTCTTTTTGTAGTACCAATACTTTTTGAGTAAATGTATCCTGACAGTTTCCTAGTTTAGATATCATCGAGATGTCGTATTCTCCGGGCTTGTTAAAATACAATTCAATAAGATCTTGATCTTGCATCACTATAGTTGCTTGTTCAGGCATTATCCACTGAATTTGATCAGGTATAGGATAAGTTACATCTATGATTACAAATTTTTCGTTAGTAAATACCTGGCTTGCATATAGAAATTCTGCATTAATTTCTTTTATATTTTCTATCACAGTAATACTGTCTTGAGCGATACACCCTTTTCCGCTGGTTACAGAGACAGTATATGTTCCCTGTTGATCTACATTGATTTCTGGGTTGGTACTGGTAAAACCAGTATCCGATGTCCAGTTATAAGAAGCATTAGGATCTTGTATAGTGGCAGATATGTTTACTGTTTGTCCTTCGCAAAAGAAAGGATCTTCACCAAGATCAATCGAGAATAGAGGAGGGTTTGTAAATTCTATGGGCTGACTTGAGTTTGTAACAACACATCCATTTTGATCTACTACTCGATATACATAAGATCCAAACCCTACATTTTTGAGTTCATTCCCCAGTGCACTAAAATTTGGATCTACTATATTTTCCCATGTGATGACATAATCCCCCGTTCCTCCTTGTATATTTAGTTGTATAGCAGCATCATTACCATCTCTGCATGATAATTCTTTTTTGTTGGCAAGGGTGACAGTTATAGGATTTGGTCCGTTTACATTAAATGTTCTGTTTTGTGTATTCCCTCCATCATCGGTTACAGTTACCTGATAGGTTCCTATTCCTACATTGGTTAGAGAAGCTCCCGATGTTCCATCATCCCATAGATACGAGTAGTCGCCACCAGAGTTTAAGAATCCACCGATTGCACTGGCGATAAGATTGACCTTTGTATCCGAACAATTAACAGTGTTAGGAGTCATATTGATAGTGATCTGGATGGGCTCAGGATCTGTAAGAGTGAATGTTTCGATATCAGAACTACATCCATTACTATCGGTTACTATGATGGTATAAACCCCCTCATAAAGATTGATGATATTTGTATTTGTAGATCCCGAAGGAGGTGTAAATGGATTTCCATCTTTGGTCCAGGCATAGTTTGTATAATTACCAGACCCGCTAGATACAGAGATTGCGATATGTCCATTATTACCATTAATAAGGGTAGGACTGGTAATTGATCCGGGTACACCAATAACATTGGGTATTGTAGGGAATAGTTCATCTACTGTTATAATAGCACTAGAGCTTTCACATCCATTTTTGTCTTTAATGAGTATGGTATAATCTCCTTTGGTTAGAGTATCAAAAAGAGTTTCTTCTTGCCAGGAGATTCCATTATCTATAGAATATTCATATAGAGGTGATGTTCCTGGTGTTCCACCATTTGGGGTTACTGTAATACTTCCATCATTTCCCCCAAAACATTGTACAGGAGAAGGAGTGCCACTAACCGATAATACTGGAGGAGCAGTTAGTGTAAATGGAGAACTTTCATCATATGCATCGGGGTTTGTGCCGATATCGTCAAAACCTCCGTTGTTGCTTTTGGTCTGCCAAAATAATTTATAAATTCCACCAGGTAGGTTTTTAGGATTCCAGGTATAGGAAGGACCAGTAAAATCACTTTTAGTTAATACTTTTGATTCATAACCATCAAAAGTGGTACCACCATCTATTTGTTTGTATACCTGTAAGTTCATTTTTTCTGAAACACTATCGTCAAGCTCTCTATCAAAAATTACTGTGAAACTACCATCATTATTGTAGCTACAGGTAGGATTGCTTGGTGCTGGATTAGGAGAAATATTAGTGTCTAATGCAGGCGAGCAGTTTAAAACTTCATAAATGATAGGTTTAGAGACTGCACCAGTATGATATTTAATCCTGAAACTCACATTCGGTTTTCCGGATAGGTTAGGGATATCACTATATTTTATGGTATAATTGCTTCCATGAGTTCCGGTTCCAATTAGAGAAGTCCATCCAATTCCACTATACATATACTCAATAGCATATGGATACGGATTAGTACATGAAAAAACGTTCAATACAATATTTTTGCTAGGACATATTTCTCTGGGTGTTGGATTTAGAGTTTGTAAACTCTCTATTTTATATAAATCTATTTTAGAAATGTTGAATCCACTACAACTAGGGTATTGTATATGAGTTAGGCAATTACTGTCATTTATGTTAGTTTCAGTTGTACGATTACAATTTGGGGTAGTACAATTTATAAAAGATATGTAAAGTTGATTTACAGATACTTTAATTATTTTTTCTGGGAATTCAATAATCGGAGTAGCTGGCAATGTATGCACAGAGTTATCAGCTAATGTTACAGATATTGTCATACTACCAACTCCATTTCCTCCGGGACAAATAATAACATTATAACTACTATCTAATATATATTCATATTGAGCTTTGACTAGATTAGAAGCCAAAAGAAACAATAGAATGATAGTACATTTTTTCATGGTTTTATTTTATCATAATCAATTTCAATATCTTTAAATTTATTTATACTAATGCTTTATGATTGCCTATTTAATAACTTTATTGGGCTATATTTATTACCTTATAATCACTTTTCTGATATGATTTCCATATGGTGTTTCTAGTACCAAGGCATATATTCCAGAAGGCATTTGCAGAGTAAAAGGGATTTCGTATTGTTTTTTACCAGATTGTTTTTTTTGATCTAATATGGTATTGTTAGCCAGGCTAAATACTTTAATACTGATATCTTTTTGTTCTTTCAATGCAACTTTTACAAAGAATTTACCATCAGAAGGATTTGGGTATACGCTGAACTCTTTGATATTTCCTGATTGTTGATTTTGGTTATCCTGATTTTGATCATCTGCTATTTCTTTTTGTAGTACTAATACTTTTTGAGTAAATATTTCCTGACAGTTTCCTAGTTTCGATATCATCGAGATATCGTATTCTCCGGGTTTTTCAAAATAGATTTCGATAAAATCCTGATTTTGTGAGACTATAGAGGCTTGTTCGGGCATTACCCACTGAATTTGATCAGGTATAGGGTAAGTTACATCTATGATTACAAATTTTTCATTAGTAAATACCTGGCTTGCATATAGGAATTCTGCATTAATTTGAGCATCAACTTGATGTAGGACTACACTACTGTTTGCAGTACATCCTTTTCCATTAGTCACAGTTACGGTATATTCTCCAGCTTGGTCGACTGTTATTTGGGGTGAGTTACTAGAGAATCCATTTTGTGCTGTCCATTGATATGTTGCGTTAGGGTCATTGATTAGAGCAGAGAATGAAGCGGTTTGTCCTAAACAAATAAACTGATCGTCTCCCAGATTAATATCGACTGGTTGGGGGTCTGTAATTTGATAGGTTCTTACTAAAGTTTTGTTTCCAAATCCTTGTATGGTTACCGTGTATGATCCGGCGCATAATCCGGTTATTTTATCTGTAGTCTCCCCGGTATTCCATTGATAGGTAAAATTACCATTTCCTTTGTTTACTTCAATTTCAATTTCTGCATCACAATCCCCGTTACATACCAGTGGTTTGATAGTCACATCTACGATATCGGGTTGTGTTATTTCATAAGTTTGCTGAATTGTGCAGGCATTAGCATCGGTAATACGAACTTGATATTGATCAGCGATCAGGTTATCTATAACTGTGGTATTTCCAATATTGGTATTATCAGAGAGTCTTATCCAGTTTATCGTGTAGGGTTGCAATCCTCCTGAGAGTTGTAGTTGGATTCTTCCATCATTTCCTTGATAAGCAGATACATTAGTTAAAGAAGCATTTTGAATCTGAATTTGATTATCCTGATTGATTACCGGTATTGTTTTATCGGTAGTACATCCATTAGCATCCTGTACCATGATATTGTATTGTCCTACAGTTAGGTTTTGGATATTTTGAGTAGTTTGTCCATCTTCCCAGAGTATGGTGTAGGGAGGAGTTCCTCCGGCAATAGATACATTGATAGCTCCTGTATTGTCTTCGGGACAAAGTACGGGAGTTGTACTTACGATGTTGATTTCCAACAGATCTGGCTGTGTGATGTTATATACTCCCGATGATATTTCTACATTACTATCATCAGTTATAGAGACTGTGTATGCACCAGGTTGTAAGCCGTCTATAGTAGGATCATCGGGTCTGGAGAATAAAGGATCTCCTTGTTTAGTCCATAGGTAGGTATAAGGTTGAACCCCTCCACTTACATTTACTGTAATTTTTCCATCATCAAGATCTTTACAACTAACATTGGTAATTGTAGTATTTTGTATTTCTAACAAATCTGGTTGTGTGATTACAATAGGTTGAGTTAATGTTGCTATACAGCCATCAATATCGGTGACTTCAATAGAGTAGTTTCCTGCTTCCAGGTTGATTAATTTGGTATCGGTAGATCCGTTAGGAGGAGTGAAAGGGTTTCCTTCTTTAAACCAATTGAATAGTGGTGTTCCCTGATTATTGATGATATTGATTTCGAGAACTCCTATATTACCTCCAAATACGATATTGTCTATGTGCGATGCAATAACTTCAGAGACTTCTATTCCTATAGGAGGTTCTGTGACTTCTATTGGAGTTCCAAAATTATTGATGGTACAGTTATTTTGATCAGTAATGGTATACTCATATGATCCTGCAGAGAGATCGGTTATGCTGGCTCCGGATTTGTTGAATGTATTATCGAATAGTTTAGTCCAGTTTACGGTATATTGTCCTGTACCTCCGTTAATGGTTAATTGTATGGTTCCATCACTTCCATTTTTACATCCTACATTACTTACAGCAGGTATGGCTGTTATAGGCTCAGGTCCTTGTACCTGAAAAGATTTAGATAGGCTATTTCCTCCTTGATCAGAGACAGTTACCTGGTAGGTTCCTATTCCTACATTGGTTAGAGAAGCTCCCGATGTTCCATCATCCCATAGATACGAGTAGTCACCACCAGAGTTTAAGAATCCACCGATTGCACTGGCGATAAGGTTGACTTTTGTATCCGAACAATTAACAGTGTTAGGAGTCATATTGATAGTGATCTGGATGGGCTCAGGATCTGTAAGAGTGAATGTTTCGATATCAGAACTACATCCATTACTATCGGTTACTATGATGGTATAAAACCCTTCATAAAGATTGATGATATTTGTATTTGTAGATCCCGAAGGAGGTGTAAATGGATTTCCATCTTTGGTCCAGGCATAGTTTGTATAGTTCCCAGATCCACTAGATACAGAGATTGCGATACGTCCATTATTACCATTAATAAGAGTAGGGTTGGTGATGAGTGCAGATAACCCAGTTACATCAGGAATAGTAGGAAATCGTTCACCAACAGTTATAGGTGCACTAGTAGCTTCACAACCTTTATTATCTTTGATAAGTATGGTGTAATCTCCTTTGATCAACCCATCAAACAGTGTACCTACGGGTTGTATATTGCTACCTACTATAGAATATTGATAAGGAGGCGTTCCACCATCTGGTGTTACTCTTATGCTTCCATCGTTTCCCCCAGAACATTGTACGGGAGAAGGAGTACCGCTAACTGATAATGCAGGAGGGGCAATTAGTGTAAATTCATTACTAAAATCGAGAGCATCTGGATTAGCGCCAGGATCGTTTCCTCCTCTTTTGGTTTGCCAACCTAGTATATAAGAGCCTGGAGCTAAACCGTTAGCATCCCATGTGAAAGATCGCCCATTAAAATCATTTTTTGTTAAAATATCTACTCCGGCAACATTGTCAAATGTTCCATTAGATACAAATACAACTAAACTCATTTTTTCTGAAACACTATCATCAAGTTCTCTATCAAAAGTTACTGTGAAACCGCCATCATTATTGTAACTACAAGTAGGATGAGTAAGCTTTGGGTTAGGAGAAACATTCGGATCTAATGCAGGTGAGCAGTTAAGAATTGTATACGGTTTTAAGGGAGAAAAAACATTACCAACTAGTTTATACCTGAAATAAATTATTTTGTTTGCATTATTCTCAAAATCTACCGGAAAATTATTAAAATCTATAAATATTGATTTTTTGTTTGAAGAGCCACTTATAGTAGCTAATTGTCCTTCAAAAGAATATTCCCATTCAATAATATCGGTATCAGAAATACCCGAAGTAGCATTTAATGTAACTCCATTACAGTTAAGTTCATTGGATTGTGTTGTATTAACTTTTTCAAAATATAATGTTCCAAAAGAAGGTTTATGTTCATAATATGAATCTATGTTAGGATCGATGTCCATTCTATATCCTCCTAAGCTGTATATTTTACCTCTATTAGGCCCCTCGATCCATCTACAACTTCCAGCTGAAACGCCATAATATGCAGGCCTTGTGGTTAAATCTAATATCCCTGTTGCAGTGCTAAGAGTTGTATCACTTCCATCTGCAATTTTCAAACTTCCTCTAGAAGATATTACACTCGCTGGATTAGACATAAAACAACTTGAAGCAGTTAAGTCCAAAACATTAACTGTAGATACGTGATATTTAAATTGCCCATAAAAATTAACGGAAAATAATAGGAACAGTATGTATAATAAGAGTTTTTTCATAATGATGTTTTTCATAATCCTTTTATTTACTTATTATTTCATAATCACTTTTCTAATATGATTTCCATATGGTGTTTCTAGTACTACGGCATATACTCCAGAGGGCATTTGCAGAGTAAAAGGGATCTCGTATTGTTTTTTACCAGATTGTTTTTTTTGATCTAATATGGTATTGTTAGCCAGGCTAAATACTTTAATACTGATATCTTTTTGTTCTTTCAGTGCAACTTTTACAAAGAATTTACCATCAGAAGGATTTGGGTATACGCTGAACTCTTTGATATTTCCTGATTGTTGATTTTGGTTATCCTGATTTTGATCATCTGCTATTTCTTTTTGTAGTACTAATACTTTTTGAGTAAATACCTCCTGACAGTTTCCTAGTTTCGATATCATCGAGATATCGTATTCTCCGGGTTTTTCAAAATAGATTTCGATAAAATCCTGATTTTGTGAGACTATAGAGGCTTGTTCGGGCATTACCCACTGAATTTGATCAGGTATAGGGTAAGTTACATCTATGATTACAAATTTTTCATTAGTAAATACCTGGCTTGCATATAGGAATTCTGCATTAATTTGAGCATCAACTTGATGTAGGACTACACTACTGTTTGCAGTACATCCTTTTCCATTAGTCACAGTTACGGTATATTCTCCAGCTTGGTCGACTGTTATTTGGGGTGAGTTACTAGAGAATCCGTTTTGTGCTGTCCATTGATATGTTGCGTTAGGGTCATTGATTAGAGCAGAGAATGAGGCGGTTTGTCCTAAACAAATAAACTGATCGTCTCCCAGATTAATATCGACTGGTTGGGGGTCTGTAATTTGATAGGTTCTTACTAAAGTTTTGTTTCCAAATCCTTGTATGGTTACCGTGTATGATCCGGCGCATAATCCGGTTATTTTATCTGTAGTCTCCCCGGTATTCCATTGATAGGTAAAATTACCATTTCCTTTGTTTACTTCAATTTCAATTTCTGCATCACAATCCCCGTTACATACCAGTGGTTTGATAGTTACATCTACGATATCGGGTTGTGTTATTTCATAAGTTTGCTGAATTGTGCAGGCATTAGCATCGGTAATACGAACTTGATATTGATCAGCGATCAGGTTATCTATACTTGTAGTATTTCCTATATTAGTATTATCAGAGAGTCGTATCCAGTTTATCGTGTAGGGTTGCAATCCTCCTGAGAGTTGTAATTGGATTCTTCCATCATTTCCTTCATAAGCAGATACATTAGTTAAAGAAGCATCTTGAATCTGAATTTGATTATCCTGATTGATTACCGGTATTGTTTTATCGGTAGTACATCCATTAGCATCCTGTACCATGATATTGTATTGTCCTACAGTTAGGTTTTGGATATTTTGAGTAGTTTGTCCATCTTCCCAGAGTATGGTATAGGGAGGAGTTCCTCCAGTAATAGATACATTGATAGCTCCTGTATTGTCACCGGGACAAAGTACGGGAGTTGTACTTACGATGTTGATTTCCAACAGATCTGGCTGTGTGATGTTATATACTCCCGATGATATTTCTACATTACTATCATCAGTTATAGAGACTGTGTATGCACCAGGTT
This sequence comes from Aquimarina sp. EL_43, assembly GCF_943422735.1. Taxonomy (NCBI): domain Bacteria; kingdom Pseudomonadati; phylum Bacteroidota; class Flavobacteriia; order Flavobacteriales; family Flavobacteriaceae; genus Aquimarina; species Aquimarina sp. EL_43. The sequence continues at coordinate 2,395,306 of NZ_CALSBR010000001.1, forward strand.
GTAAGCCGTCTATAGTAGGATCATCGGGTCTGGAGAATAAAGGACCTCCTTGTTTAGTCCATAGGTAGGTATAAGGTTGAACCCCTCCACTTACATTTACTGTAATTTTTCCATCATCAAGATCTTTACAACTCACATTGGTAATTGTAGTATCCTGAATTTCTAACAAATCTGGCTGTGTGATTACAATAGGTTGAGTTAATGTTGCTATACAGCCATCAATATCAGTAACTTCAATAGAGTAGTTTCCGGCTTCCAAATGTATTAATTTGGTATCAGTAGATCCGGTAGGAGGAGTGAAAGGGTTTCCTTCTTTAAACCAATTGAATAGTGGTGTTCCTTGATTATTGATGATATTAATTTCGAGAACTCCTATATTACCTCCAAATACGATATTGTCTATGTGCGATGCAATAACTTCAAAGACTTCTATTCCTATAGGAGGTTCTGTGACTTCTATTGGAGTTCCAAAATTATTGATGGTACAGTTATTTTGATCAGTAATGGTATACTCATATGACCCGGCGGAGAGACCAGTTATATTGGCTCCGGATTTGTTGAAGGTATTATCGAATAGTTTAGTCCAGTTTACGGTATATTGTCCTGTACCTCCATTAATGGTTAATTGTATGGTTCCATCACTTCCATTTTTACATCCTACATTACTTACAGCAGGTATTGCTGTTATAGGTTCAGGTCCTTGTACCTGAAAAGATTTAGATAGGCTATTTCCTCCTTGATCAGAGACAGTTACCTGGTAGGTTCCTATTCCTACATTGGTTAGAGAAGCTCCCGATGTTCCATCATCCCATAGATACGAGTAGTCACCACCAGAGTTTAAGAATCCACCGATTGCACTGGCGATAAGGTTGACTTTTGTATCCGAACAATTAACAGTGTTAGGAGTCATATTGATAGTGATCTGGATGGGCTCAGGATCTGTAAGAGTGAATGTTTCGATATCAGAACTACATCCATTACTATCGGTTACTATGATGGTATAAACCCCTTCATAGAGATTGATGATATTTGTATTTGTAGACCCAGAAGGAGGTGTGAAAGGGTTTCCATCTTTGGTCCAGGCATAGTTTGTATAGTTCCCAGATCCACTAGATACAGAGATTGCGATACGTCCATTATTTCCATTAATAAGAGTAGGGTTGGTGATGAGTGCAGACAACCCCACTACATCTGGTATGGTTAGGAATCGTTCGTTAACAGTTATGGGTGCACTAGTAGCTTCACAACCATTATTATCTTTGATAAGAATGGTATAATCTCCTTTGGTTAGAGTATCAAAAAGAGTTTCTTGTTGCCATGTAGTTCCATTATCGATAGAATATTGGTATCGAGGTGATGTAGGCGGTGTTCCTGGTGTTCCCCCATTTGGAGTCACTGTAATACTTCCGTCATTTCCTCCAAAACATTGTACGGGAGAAGGAGTACCACTAACCGATAAAGTGGGAGGGGCAGTTAGTGTAAAAGGATTACTTTCATCATAGGCATCAGGTACTGTATTAATATCATCAAAACCTTCATTATTACTTTTGGTTTGCCAGAATAGTTTATAGATCCCACCGGGTAGGTTTTTAGGATCCCAGGTATAAGAAGCTCCGGTAAAATCACTTTTAGTTAATACTTTTGATTCATAACCATCAAAGATGCTTCCTACTTGTCGATATACCTGCAGGTTCATTTTTTCTTGTTTGGTATCATCAAGTTCTCTATCAAAAGTTACAGTAAAACTACCATTGTCATTATCATTAAGATTAATACTATTACTACATGAAGGTTGGATGTCAATTATAGGACCATCTAGTTTGGGTGAACAGGTTGTAATATCGTAAACAATTGTATTAGTGTCATAATCAAAGGAACTACCATTATTTAACTTACTTTTGATGAAATTCTAATAGCTCCTAGATAATTAGAGGGTAAAAAAGATGTAAGAGGTATTGATTGAGAATTTTGACCAATGGTAGTAGTTGCACTATTAATTTTTATGGATTGTTACTATTAATTGATAATACCATTCATATCTATAATTATGACAATCGTTTATCTGCTTTTAAAATAATATTTTTCTTCAATACATTTCTCTCTTAAAGTACCTGTAGGAATATCTAAAACTCCTTCCAGATTAGTTACTTTAGCTTGGCATCATAATTACCTGTTCCATTTCACACAAATACTTGAATAGTTAATTTGAGTATCTGCTATATTCGTACAATTTCTAAACTCCACCCCATCTCGAGGATGCAAAAGACAATTCATCTCAAAAAATGTTATAACTCTTGTTGGTTGAACAGAGTATATTCTACCAAAAGGGCTTGTAGCTTGGAGGATATCATATGTGTCTATTACATTAGTACCATTGAATACTCTTGTGATTTTTGTCCTGCTTAGTTCTCTAACACCATCGCAACAGATATCTATATCTTCAGAATAATCAAATAAATATCTTTGAGAATAGATTTTACTCCCTCCGATTAGTATAAAAATTATTAGAATTATTTGCTTCATTTTCAAATTTTAATATCTTACTTCAATCTCCTTCCATTCACTCACATTACATTATTAAATCCCTTCTTAATGTTTTAAAATAATAGTTATTACCTTATCATTATTTTCCTGATATGATTTCCATACGGAGTCTCTAGTACCAAGGCATATATTCCGGAAGGCATTTGTAGAGTAAAAGGGATTTCATATTGTTTTTTACCAGATTGTTTCTTTTGATCTAATATGGTATTGTTTGCCAAACTAAATATTTTGATACTGATATCTTTTTGTTCTTTCAGGGTTACTTTTGCAAAGAATTTTCCATCAGAAGGATTAGGGTATATACTAAATTCTTTTATATTGCTTAACTGTTCTTCTAGTTCTTCTTCTGTTTGATCATCTAGATTTTCTTTTTCTAAGACGATATTTTTTGGGTAAATACTTCCTGGCAATTTCCTAGTTTGGATATCATCGAGATGTCATATTCTCCTGGTTTTTCAAAGTAGATTTCGATAAGATCTTGATTTTGTGTAACTATAGAGGCTTGTTCTGGCATTACCCACTGAATTTGATCAGGTATAGGATGAGTTACATCTATGATTACAAATTTTTCATTGGTAAATACCTGACTTGCATATAGGAATTCTGCATTAATTTGGGCATCGACTTGATGCAGGACTACACTACTGTTTGCAGTACATCCTTTTCCATTAGTCACAGTTACGGTATATTCTCCAGCTTGGTCGACTGTTATTTGGGGTGAGTTACTAGAGAATCCATTTTGTGCTGTCCATTGATATGTTGCGTTAGGGTCATTGATTAGAGCAGAGAATGAAGCGGTTTGTCCTAAACAAATAAACTGATCGTCTCCCAGATTAATATCGACTGGTTGGGGGTCTGTAATTTGATAGGTTCTTACTAAAGTTTTGTTTCCAAATCCTTGTATGGTTACCGTGTATGATCCGGCGCATAATCCGGTTATTTTATCTGTAGTCTCCCCGGTATTCCATTGATAGGTAAAATTACCATTTCCTTTGTTTACTTCAATTTCAATTTCTGCATCACAATCCCCGTTACATACCAGTGGTTTGATAGTCACATCTACGATATCGGGTTGTGTTATTTCATAAGTTTGCTGAATTGTGCAGGCATTAGCATCGGTAATACGAACTTGATATTGATCAGCGATCAGGTTATCTATAACTGTGGTATTTCCAATATTGGTATTATCAGAGAGTCTTATCCAGTTTATCGTGTAGGGTTGCAATCCTCCTGAGAGTTGTAGTTGGATTCTTCCATCATTTCCTTGATAAGCAGATACATTAGTTAAAGAAGCATTTTGAATCTGAATTTGATTATCCTGATTGATTACCGGTATTGTTTTATCGGTAGTACATCCATTAGCATCCTGTACCATGATATTGTATTGTCCTACAGTTAGGTTTTGGATATTTTGAGTAGTTTGTCCATCTTCCCAGAGTATGGTGTAGGGAGGAGTTCCTCCGGCAATAGATACATTGATAGCTCCTGTATTGTCTTCGGGACAAAGTACGGGAGTTGTACTTACGATGTTGATTTCCAACAGATCTGGCTGTGTGATGTTATATACTCCCGATGATATTTCTACATTACTATCATCAGTTATAGAGACTGTGTATGCACCAGGTTGTAAGCCGTCTATAGTAGGATCATCGGGTCTGGAGAATAAAGGATCTCCTTGTTTAGTCCATAGGTAGGTATAAGGTTGAACCCCTCCACTTACATTTACTGTAATTTTTCCATCATCAAGATCTTTACAACTAACATTGGTAATTGTAGTATTTTGTATTTCTAACAAATCTGGTTGTGTGATTACAATAGGTTGAGTTAATGTTGCTATACAGCCATCAATATCGGTGACTTCAATAGAGTAGTTTCCTGCTTCCAGGTTGATTAATTTGGTATCGGTAGATCCGTTAGGAGGAGTGAAAGGGTTTCCTTCTTTAAACCAATTGAATAGTGGTGTTCCCTGATTATTGATGATATTGATTTCGAGAACTCCTATATTACCTCCAAATACGATATTGTCTATGTGCGATGCAATAACTTCAGAGACTTCTATTCCTATAGGAGGTTCTGTGACTTCTATTGGAGTTCCAAAATTATTGATGGTACAGTTATTTTGATCAGTAATGGTATACTCATATGATCCTGCAGAGAGATCGGTTATGCTGGCTCCGGATTTGTTGAATGTATTATCGAATAGTTTAGTCCAGTTTACGGTATATTGTCCTGTACCTCCGTTAATGGTTAATTGTATGGTTCCATCACTTCCATTTTTACATCCTACATTACTTACAGCAGGTATGGCTGTTATAGGCTCAGGTCCTTGTACCTGAAAAGATTTAGATAGGCTATTTCCTCCTTGATCAGAGACAGTTACCTGGTAGGTTCCTATTCCTACATTGGTTAGAGAAGCTCCCGATGTTCCATCATCCCATAGATACGAGTAGTCACCACCAGAGTTTAAGAATCCACCGATTGCACTGGCGATAAGGTTGACTTTTGTATCCGAACAATTAACAGTGTTAGGAGTCATATTGATAGTGATCTGGATGGGCTCAGGATCTGTAAGAGTGAATGTTTCGATATCAGAACTACATCCATTACTATCGGTTACTATGATGGTATAAAACCCTTCATAAAGATTGATGATATTTGTATTTGTAGATCCCGAAGGAGGTGTAAATGGATTTCCATCTTTGGTCCAGGCATAGTTTGTATAGTTCCCAGATCCACTAGATACAGAGATTGCGATACGTCCATTATTACCATTAATAAGAGTAGGGTTGGTGATGAGTGCAGATAACCCAGTTACATCAGGAATAGTAGGAAATCGTTCACCAACAGTTATAGGTGCACTAGTAGCTTCACAACCTTTATTATCTTTGATAAGTATGGTGTAATCTCCTTTGATCAACCCATCAAACAGTGTACCTACGGGTTGTATATTGCTACCTACTATAGAATATTGATAAGGAGGCGTTCCACCATCTGGTGTTACTCTTATGCTTCCATCGTTTCCCCCAGAACATTGTACGGGAGAAGGAGTACCGCTAACTGATAATGCAGGAGGGGCAATTAGTGTAAATTCATTACTAAAATCGAGAGCATCTGGATTAGCGCCAGGATCGTTTCCTCCTCTTTTGGTTTGCCAACCTAGTATATAAGAGCCTGGAGCTAAACCGTTAGCATCCCATGTGAAAGATCGCCCATTAAAATCATTTTTTGTTAAAATATCTACTCCGGCAACATTGTCAAATGTTCCATTAGATACAAATACAACTAAACTCATTTTTTCTGAAACACTATCATCAAGTTCTCTATCAAAAGTTACTGTGAAACCGCCATCATTATTGTAACTACAAGTAGGATGAGTAAGCTTTGGGTTAGGAGAAACATTCGGATCTAATGCAGGTGAGCAGTTAAGAATTGTATACGGTTTTAAGGGAGAAAAAACATTACCAACTAGTTTATACCTGAAATAAATTATTTTGTTTGCATTATTCTCAAAATCTACCGGAAAATTATTAAAATCTATAAATATTGATTTTTTGTTTGAAGAGCCACTTATAGTAGCTAATTGTCCTTCAAAAGAATATTCCCATTCAATAATATCGGTATCAGAAATACCCGAAGTAGCATTTAATGTAACTCCATTACAGTTAAGTTCATTGGATTGTGTTGTATTAACTTTTTCAAAATATAATGTTCCAAAAGAAGGTTTATGTTCATAATATGAATCTATGTTAGGATCGATGTCCATTCTATATCCTCCTAAGCTGTATATTTTACCTCTATTAGGCCCCTCGATCCATCTACAACTTCCAGCTGAAACGCCATAATATGCAGGCCTTGTGGTTAAATCTAATATCCCTGTTGCAGTGCTAAGAGTTGTATCACTTCCATCTGCAATTTTCAAACTTCCTCTAGAAGATATTACACTCGCTGGATTAGACATAAAACAACTTGAAGCAGTTAAGTCCAAAACATTAACTGTAGATACGTGATATTTAAATTGCCCATAAAAATTAACGGAAAATAATAGGAACAGTATGTATAATAAGAGTTTTTTCATAATGATGTTTTTCATAATCCTTTTATTTACTTATTATTTCATAATCACTTTTCTAATATGATTTCCATATGGTGTTTCTAGTACTACGGCATATACTCCAGAGGGCATTTGCAGAGTAAAAGGGATCTCGTATTGTTTTTTACCAGATTGTTTTTTTTGATCTAATATGGTATTGTTAGCCAGGCTAAATACTTTAATACTGATATCTTTTTGTTCTTTCAGTGCAACTTTTACAAAGAATTTACCATCAGAAGGATTTGGGTATACGCTGAACTCTTTGATATTTCCTGATTGTTGATTTTGGTTATCCTGATTTTGATCATCTGCTATTTCTTTTTGTAGTACTAATACTTTTTGAGTAAATACCTCCTGACAGTTTCCTAGTTTCGATATCATCGAGATATCGTATTCTCCGGGTTTTTCAAAATAGATTTCGATAAAATCCTGATTTTGTGAGACTATAGAGGCTTGTTCGGGCATTACCCACTGAATTTGATCAGGTATAGGGTAAGTTACATCTATGATTACAAATTTTTCATTAGTAAATACCTGGCTTGCATATAGGAATTCTGCATTAATTTGAGCATCAACTTGATGTAGGACTACACTACTGTTTGCAGTACATCCTTTTCCATTAGTCACAGTTACGGTATATTCTCCAGCTTGGTCGACTGTTATTTGGGGTGAGTTACTAGAGAATCCGTTTTGTGCTGTCCATTGATATGTTGCGTTAGGGTCATTGATTAGAGCAGAGAATGAGGCGGTTTGTCCTAAACAAATAAACTGATCGTCTCCCAGATTAATATCGACTGGTTGGGGGTCTGTAATTTGATAGGTTCTTACTAAAGTTTTGTTTCCAAATCCTTGTATGGTTACCGTGTATGATCCGGCGCATAATCCGGTTATTTTATCTGTAGTCTCCCCGGTATTCCATTGATAGGTAAAATTACCATTTCCTTTGTTTACTTCAATTTCAATTTCTGCATCACAATCCCCGTTACATACCAGTGGTTTGATAGTTACATCTACGATATCGGGTTGTGTTATTTCATAAGTTTGCTGAATTGTGCAGGCATTAGCATCGGTAATACGAACTTGATATTGATCAGCGATCAGGTTATCTATACTTGTAGTATTTCCTATATTAGTATTATCAGAGAGTCGTATCCAGTTTATCGTGTAGGGTTGCAATCCTCCTGAGAGTTGTAATTGGATTCTTCCATCATTTCCTTCATAAGCAGATACATTAGTTAAAGAAGCATCTTGAATCTGAATTTGATTATCCTGATTGATTACCGGTATTGTTTTATCGGTAGTACATCCATTAGCATCCTGTACCATGATATTGTATTGTCCTACAGTTAGGTTTTGGATATTTTGAGTAGTTTGTCCATCTTCCCAGAGTATGGTATAGGGAGGAGTTCCTCCAGTAATAGATACATTGATAGCTCCTGTATTGTCACCGGGACAAAGTACGGGAGTTGTACTTACGATGTTGATTTCCAACAGATCTGGCTGTGTGATGTTATATACTCCCGATGATATTTCTACATTACTATCATCAGTTATAGAGACTGTGTATGCACCAGGTTGTAAGCCGTCTATAGTAGGATCATCGGGTCTGGAGAATAAAGGACCTCCTTGTTTAGTCCATAGGTAGGTATAAGGTTGAACCCCTCCACTTACATTTACTGTAATTTTTCCATCATCAAGATCTTTACAACTCACATTGGTAATTGTAGTATCCTGAATTTCTAACAAATCTGGCTGTGTGATTACAATAGGTTGAGTTAATGTTGCTATACAGCCATCAATATCAGTAACTTCAATAGAGTAGTTTCCGGCTTCCAAATGTATTAATTTGGTATCAGTAGATCCGGTAGGAGGAGTGAAAGGGTTTCCTTCTTTAAACCAATTGAATAGTGGTGTTCCTTGATTATTGATGATATTAATTTCGAGAACTCCTATATTACCTCCAAATACGATATTGTCTATGTGCGATGCAATAACTTCAAAGACTTCTATTCCTATAGGAGGTTCTGTGACTTCTATTGGAGTTCCAAAATTATTGATGGTACAGTTATTTTGATCAGTAATGGTATACTCATATGACCCGGCGGAGAGACCAGTTATATTGGCTCCGGATTTGTTGAAGGTATTATCGAATAGTTTAGTCCAGTTTACGGTATATTGTCCTGTACCTCCATTAATGGTTAATTGTATGGTTCCATCACTTCCATTTTTACATCCTACATTACTTACAGCAGGTATTGCTGTTATAGGTTCAGGTCCTTGTACCTGAAAAGATTTAGATAGGCTATTTCCTCCTTGATCAGAGACAGTTACCTGGTAGGTTCCTATTCCTACATTGGTTAGAGAAGCTCCCGATGTTCCATCATCCCATAGATACGAGTAGTCACCACCAGAGTTTAAGAATCCACCGATTGCACTGGCGATAAGGTTGACTTTTGTATCCGAACAATTAACAGTGTTAGGAGTCATATTGATAGTGATCTGGATGGGCTCAGGATCTGTAAGAGTGAATGTTTCGATATCAGAACTACATCCATTACTATCGGTTACTATGATGGTATAAACCCCTTCATAGAGATTGATGATATTTGTATTTGTAGACCCAGAAGGAGGTGTGAAAGGGTTTCCATCTTTGGTCCAGGCATAGTTTGTATAGTTCCCAGATCCACTAGATACAGAGATTGCGATACGTCCATTATTTCCATTAATAAGAGTAGGGTTGGTGATGAGTGCAGACAACCCCACTACATCTGGTATGGTTAGGAATCGTTCGTTAACAGTTATGGGTGCACTAGTAGCTTCACAACCATTATTATCTTTGATAAGAATGGTATAATCTCCTTTGGTTAGAGTATCAAAAAGAGTTTCTTGTTGCCATGTAGTTCCATTATCGATAGAATATTGGTATCGAGGTGATGTAGGCGGTGTTCCTGGTGTTCCCCCATTTGGAGTCACTGTAATACTTCCGTCATTTCCTCCAAAACATTGTACGGGAGAAGGAGTACCACTAACCGATAAAGTGGGAGGGGCAGTTAGTGTAAAAGGATTACTTTCATCATAGGCATCAGGTACTGTATTAATATCATCAAAACCTTCATTATTACTTTTGGTTTGCCAGAATAGTTTATAGATCCCACCGGGTAGGTTTTTAGGATCCCAGGTATAAGAAGCTCCGGTAAAATCACTTTTAGTTAATACTTTTGATTCATAACCATCAAAGATGCTTCCTACTTGTCGATATACCTGCAGGTTCATTTTTTCTTGTTTGGTATCATCAAGTTCTCTATCAAAAGTTACAGTAAAACTACCATTGTCATTATCATTAAGATTAATACTATTACTACATGAAGGTTGGATGTCAATTATAGGACCATCTAGTTTGGGTGAACAGGTTGTAATATCGTAAACAATTGTATTAGTGTCATAATCAAAGGAACTACCATTATTTATACTTACTTTTGATGAAATTCTAATAGCTCCTAGATAATTAGAGGGTAAAAAAGATGTAAGAGGTATTGATTGAGAATTTTGACCAATGGTAGTAGTTGCACTATTAATTTTTATGGGATTGTTACTATTAATTTGATAATACCATTCATATCTATAATTATGACAATCGTTATCTGCTTTTAAAATAATATTTTCTTCAATACATTTCTCTCTTAAAGTACCTGTAGGAATATCTAAAACTCCTTCCAGATTAGTTACTTTAGCTTGGGCATCATAATTACCTGTTCCATTTCCACAAATACTTGAATAGTTAATTTGAGTATCTGCTATATTCGTACAATTTCTAACTCCACCCCCATCTCGAGGATGCAAAAGACAATTCATCTCAAAAAATGTTATAACTCTTGTTGGTTGAACAGAGTATATTCTACCAAAAGGGCTTGTAGCTTGGAGGATATCATATGTGTCTATTACATTAGTACCATTGAATACTCTTGTGATTTTTGTCCTGCTTAGTTCTCTAACACCATCGCAACAGATATCTATATCTTCAGAATAATCAAATAAATATCTTTGAGAATAGATTTTACTCCCTCCGATTAGTATAAAAATTATTAGAATTATTTGCTTCATTTTCAAATTTTAATATCTTACTTCAATCTCCTTCCATTCACTCACATTACATTATTAAATCCCTTCTTAATGTTTTAAAATAATAGTTATTACCTTATCATTATTTTCCTGATATGATTTCCATACGGAGTCTCTAGTACCAAGGCATATATTCCGGAAGGCATTTGTAGAGTAAAAGGGATTTCATATTGTTTTTTACCAGATTGTTTCTTTTGATCTAATATGGTATTGTTTGCCAAACTAAATATTTTGATACTGATATCTTTTTGTTCTTTCAGGGTTACTTTTGCAAAGAATTTTCCATCAGAAGGATTAGGGTATATACTAAATTCTTTTATATTGCTTAACTGTTCTTCTAGTTCTTCTTCTGTTTGATCATCTAGATTTTCTTTTTCTAAGACGATTATTTTTTGGGTAAATACTTCCTGGCAATTTCCTAGTTTGGATATCATCGAGATGTCATATTCTCCTGGTTTTTCAAAGTAGATTTCGATAAGATCTTGATTTTGTGTAACTATAGAGGCTTGTTCTGGCATTACCCACTGAATTTGATCAGGTATAGGATGAGTTACATCTATGATTACAAATTTTTCATTGGTAAATACCTGACTTGCATATAGGAATTCTGCATTAATTTGGGCATCGACTTGATGCAGGACTACACTACTGGTTGCTGTACATCCTTTTGTATTAGTTACAGTTACAGTATATTCTCCGGGTTGATCGACTGTTATTTGGGGTGAGTTACTAGAGAATCCATTTTGTGCTGTCCATTGATATGTTGCGTTAGGGTCATTGATTAGAGCAGAGAATGAAGCGGTTTGTCCTAAACAAATAAACTGATCGTCTCCCAGGTTAATATCGACTGGTTTAGGATCTGTAATTTGATAGGTTCTTACTAAAGTTTTGTTTCCAAACCCTTGTATGGTTACAGTATATGATCCAGCACATAATCCTGTTATTTTATCTGTAGTCTCTCCGGTATTCCATTGATAGGTAAAATTACCATTTCCTTTGTTTACTTCAATTTCGATTTCTGCATCACAATCCCCGTTACATACCAGTGGTTTGATAGTCACATCTACGATATCGGGTTGTGTTATTTCATAAGTTTGCTGAATTGTGCAGGCATTAGCATCGGTAATACGAACTTGATATTGATCAGCGATCAGGTTATCTATAACTGTGGTATTTCCAATATTGGTATTATCAGAGAGTCTTATCCAGTTTATCGTGTAGGGTTGCAATCCTCCTGAGAGTTGTAGTTGGATTCTTCCATCATTTCCTTGATAAGCAGATACATTAGTTAAAGAAGCATTTTGAATCTGAATTTGATTATCCTGATTGATTACCGGTATTGTTTTATCGGTAGTACATCCATTAGCATCCTGTACCATGATATTGTATTGTCCTACAGTTAGGTTTTGGATATTTTGAGTAGTTTGTCCATCTTCCCAGAGTATGGTGTAGGGAGGAGTTCCTCCGGCAATAGATACATTGATAGCTCCTGTATTGTCTTCGGGACAAAGTACGGGAGTTGTACTTACGATGTTGATTTCCAACAGATCTGGCTGTGTGATGTTATATACTCCCGATGATATTTCTACATTACTATCATCAGTTATAGAGACTGTGTATGCACCAGGTTGTAAGCCGTCTATAGTAGGATCATCGGGTCTGGAGAATAAAGGATCTCCTTGTTTAGTCCATAGGTAGGTATAAGGTTGAACCCCTCCACTTACATTTACTGTAATTTTTCCATCATCAAGATCTTTACAACTAACATTGGTAATTGTAGTATTTTGTATTTCTAACAAATCTGGTTGTGTGATTACAATAGGTTGAGTTAATGTTGCTATACAGCCATCAATATCGGTGACTTCAATAGAGTAGTTTCCTGCTTCCAGGTTGATTAATTTGGTATCGGTAGATCCGTTAGGAGGAGTGAAAGGGTTTCCTTCTTTAAACCAATTGAATAGTGGTGTTCCCTGATTATTGATGATATTGATTTCGAGAACTCCTATATTACCTCCAAATACGATATTGTCTATGTGCGATGCAATAACTTCAGAGACTTCTATTCCTATAGGAGGTTCTGTGACTTCTATTGGAGTTCCAAAATTATTGATGGTACAGTTATTTTGATCAGTAATGGTATACTCATATGATCCTGCAGAGAGATCGGTTATGCTGGCTCCGGATTTGTTGAATGTATTATCGAATAGTTTAGTCCAGTTTACGGTATATTGTCCTGTACCTCCGTTAATGGTTAATTGTATGGTTCCATCACTTCCATTTTTACATCCTACATTACTTACAGCAGGTATGGCTGTTATAGGCTCAGGTCCTTGTACCTGAAAAGATTTAGATAGGCTATTTCCTCCTTGATCAGAGACAGTTACCTGGTAGGTTCCTATTCCTACATTGGTTAGAGAAGCTCCCGATGTTCCATCATCCCATAGATACGAGTAGTCACCACCAGAGTTTAAGAATCCACCGATTGCACTGGCGATAAGGTTGACTTTTGTATCCGAACAATTAACAGTGTTAGGAGTCATATTGATAGTGATCTGGATGGGCTCAGGATCTGTAAGAGTGAATGTTTCGATATCAGAACTACATCCATTACTATCGGTTACTATGATGGTATAAACCCCTTCATAGAGATTGATGATATTTGTATTTGTAGACCCAGAAGGAGGTGTGAAAGGGTTTCCATCTTTGGTCCAGGCATAGTTTGTATAGTTCCCAGATCCACTAGATACAGAGATTGCGATACGTCCATTATTTCCATTAATAAGAGTAGGGTTGGTGATGAGTGCAGACAACCCCACTACATCTGGTATGGTTAGGAATCGTTCGTTAACAGTTATGGGTGCACTAGTAGCTTCACAACCATTATTATCTTTGATAAGAATGGTATAATCTCCTTTGGTTAGAGTATCAAAAAGAGTTTCTTGTTGCCATGTAGTTCCATTATCGATAGAATATTGGTATCGAGGTGATGTAGGCGGTGTTCCTGGTGTTCCCCCATTTGGAGTCACTGTAATACTTCCGTCATTTCCTCCAAAACATTGTACGGGAGAAGGAGTACCACTAACAGATAAAGCGGGAGGAGTAGTTAGTGTAAAAGGATTACTTTCATCATAGGCATCAGGTACTGTATTAATATCATCAAAACCTTCATTGTTACTTTTGGTTTGCCAGAATAGTTTATAGACCCCACCAGGTAAGTTTTTAGGTTCCCAGGTATAGGAAGTCCCGGTGAAATCACTTTTAGTTACTACTTTTGATGCATAACCATCAAAGATGCTTCCCACTTGTCGATATACCTGTAGATTCATTTTTTCTGAAACACTATCATCAAGTTCTCTATCAAAAGTAACAGTAAAACTACCATTGTCATTGTCATTATGATTGATACTATTACTACATAAAGGTTGGATGTCTATTATTGGGCCATTTAGCGCAGGAGAACAATCAATAAATGATAATGTAATTAGATCAGATCGATCTTTATTTTGAGTTGGATTTTGTACATAATAGACCTGAATTTGGAAATTAGGTGCAGTTCCTACATTTGGAATATCATTATAATCAAAAGTAAAATTTCCTGAATGTTCACCGTAAGGTAGAAGCTCGGTTCGAACACCACCTACAAAAGAATGAACAGAATATTTCATTAATGTTCCACAATCAAAAACCTGTAACGATTGTGTTTCGCATTTTTTTAAACCATTAGAAATAAGATTAGCATTTTGAGATTGTAAAGTGACAATAGGAGAAATCTTTCCAAAACCTTTTGGGGTCTCACAAAAACCAAGATATTGAAATATAGTACAAGAGTTGTCATAATTATTGTAATAATAATCATAAGATCCACAAGTTGGATAAGGATGTATTCTATCTATTACAGAAATATGACCAAATCTATTGATAGGGTTAGCGTACTCAACAACTTCATCTTTTGTTTCTGTTATAGGATTAAGATATATGGGGCTAGCAGAATATATTCTATCTAATAATTGATTGTCATTAAATGCACTTAATTCATAATGAACAATTTCAAAGCCATTATTTAAAGGCTTTGGGGCAGTCATGGTAAGATCATACTCTATTTTGTATTTGTGTTGCCCTTGTATCGTAAAAAAACAAAAAAACAAAGAAACAATGAGAAATGTATTTTTAAAATAAAAATACGACTTCCCTGTTATTGTAATTATTATTACCCTCATTTTATTTTCTGGTTTTAATATCTTACTTCAATCTCCTTCCATTCACTCACACTACCATCATTAAATACTGCTTTAAATGCATATGTATATGTAGTATTTGGAGTTAGGTTTTGGTCTATCCATCGTTTATCTTCTGGTGCTAATCTTTTATACAAGGTATATGAATCTTCTAAACTCTTTCTATACACCTGTATCTCTACAGCACTCTCTTCTTTAAAACGCCAGGTGAGTTGTACGAATTTGCGTTCTCGATCTACAGTCGCATACAATCCTTTTACACCAGGTTGTATTAATTTTCCGGGCATATTAATTACTATTGGAGGGGTTGGCTCACTTTCCAAACCACTCTGGTCTACGGTAATTAAGGTGTAGCGATATTTTCTACCGGGATTAGCTTTTGTGTCTGTAAAGCTAGTGATAGAATCTACACTTGTCTCATATATTTTCTCCCAAGGCTGAGTTACAGAATCTGTTACATTTTTTCGGTATACTACAGTGGTTGCCCAATCATCAGATGAACTGTTAATCCATGAAAAAATGACAGCACCTTCTTTTATTTCATATGTTTTAAATACAGGTGATGTTGGAGGTATACGATCAGGTTTTTTAAGTACTAAGGTATCCGAAGGTACAGATTCATTATAACGGTTATCTACTGCAATTAATCGGTAGTAAACAGCTTTATCGAAAGAAGTCATATCTATACTATCAATAAAACTTTCATTGATAAGATTAGCCTTATTTAGTTTTGTGAATTCCTGATCTTTACGATAGGCTCTCAAAATATCATACCCTTTTAAATCTAATTCAGTGTTTTTTACCCACTTTAGTGCGACTACGCCTAATGTATCTACAATTCCTTCGAGACCTTGTGGTTTTTTTGGAGGAATACTATCTATAGGTTGTACCATGGTAGCAGGAGATTCTTTATAATCCTGATGTTTCCCAAAAGCTTTGAGTTTAAAATAATTAATATCAGATAACGGACCATAAGTAATCTTTTTCTGATCTGGAGGGATACTGTCAATTACAGTTTTATATGGTCCTACTGCTTTTTCTGCACGTAAAAGTTCATATTTTCTAAGTTTCCACTGTTCTTCTTCGGCAAAAGTCCATTCTAGTTCTACTTCATTTTCAGAAATAATATTTGTAGCAGAAAATACAGGTTCAGTTTTTATTTCTTTAAACCCTATTAATTCTGCTGGATCAGATGGAGGGCTGGTTTCACTAAAATAATTGATACCCACAATGCGATACCAATATTTTTTACCGTATTGAGGTATAGAATCGGTATAGGAAACTCCAGAATATGGGGTGTCTGCTAATTTTGTAATGGGTACATCATTGATTTTATTAAAAACCTGACCATCTTCAGATCTTTCCAAATTGTAAGCCGTATAGTAGGGTAGTAGCTGGTCGTATTCCCATACCAACACAAATGCATTTTTATAGAAATACCCAAAAAAGTCAGATGGTTTAGGTAGTTCTTCAATATCTTTTGTACTAATAAATACTCCAGAAGACTCCAATTCTATTCTTTCTTTTGGAATAGCACTTTTTATATTATAGAGGTATTTTTCATTTTCATTAACATCGGTATCTACATATCCCAGTCCGGCATATTGAGCGACTTCAAAATCTTGATCAATAGCGAATAAAGAAAATCCAAATCGACGATCCAACTCTTCACTTTCATAAAAAACTCTAAGTAATTGATTCTCCTCTTGATTATCTACCTGAAAAGTTTCTCCATAAATTGCTTGTGCTGCAATAGCTGCCATATCGTTTTCTTGAATGAAACTTTCCCAGTCTTTAGGAGGTCTGGGTTTAATAGTATCTCCAGAAATTATTTTCTTTTCAGGATTAGTTAGAGGTTTTCCATCACGCAGAACCGTGGTACGTTCTACCACAAAACCGTATTGATTGCTATATTTCCAGGCATACTTATCAGTTACTGCCCAGCGCAATAGTATTGCATCTTTTTTTGCGAAAGCTTTTACTACTATTTTTTTAGGAACTTCTGCACTTTTCTCTTGTGCAGATATGTTAATACTTAAGCTTCCAAAAAGTAATATTGTATATAGTATGCAATATTTTAATTTCATCTATTTGTTTTTTCTATTTATTAGATGTTATCACATCGTAATCATTTTAATGGTATAGAATTTTTTTATCTATGCTTATTTCATTAAAAATAATTTTTATAATCTACTTTAATTTTGTTACCAGATGTTTTGCTTGGCAGTGTATACTGAAACTCTACCTGGTATTTTTCTACATTAATATATGGGAATATACCTTCTATGATATACTTGTATTTTTGATAAGCATTAGCGTCTATTGGATTAGTATTTAAATACCTGTTTACAACTACATATTGTAGATGTACAAAATCTTCTTTATATGCTGCAGCAAGGTTCCATCTAAAAGGAAAACGTTCTTTTAAATAAGTGTTCTCTGGATTGTTTTGAACATACTCGCTATAGGTTAGAGAAGGCTTAATATTTTTCATTGGAGGTGTTCCTAAAATAGCTTCATCTCTATTTACTCGAATATCAGTATCCAAAGGATAGTTTTGATAGAGGAGAGGATAAATTTCTTTTTCATAATAATAATCAGATTTCATTCCTACACCAGACATTAAAGGTTTGTTTAAACTATATCGAGTACCCAACACTTCATTAACATCAAAAGGTTCGAATTTTGCAATTCGTAATTCCATTTGTGCAGCATTAGAAGAACCATCCATAAAAGTATAGTAGTCCGTTATATTCATCGCTCTTATTTTCTCTTTGAAGGTATTAAATCTACTTGTGCTAAAATTGAATTCTAGTCGTGTTAAAGAAGCATTCGTAGAAGCATTTCCTGTAAGTGTATTTTGAGAAATAGACACATCGTCACTCACATTTGTATACGTCTCTTCTGAAACTCCACCATCATTGTTTCCCGAGTTTAATTTTGAAGTTATTAGTTTATAAACAATTCCTGTTTCATTTGGTAATTTGGGAAGAGGAAAAGTTAATGTATTGTTTGTAGTGTCATAAGAAAACTGAACTTTCATAGATTGTCCATTTTCGGTAATAAAGAATAACTCGTCTTTAAATCCTTCTGTA
Source organism: Aquimarina sp. EL_43 (assembly GCF_943422735.1). Lineage (NCBI taxonomy): Bacteria > Pseudomonadati > Bacteroidota > Flavobacteriia > Flavobacteriales > Flavobacteriaceae > Aquimarina > Aquimarina sp. EL_43. The sequence continues at coordinate 2,413,389 of NZ_CALSBR010000001.1, forward strand.
CCAAATAAGTAATCTTGTCCACGTTCTAGCTGTACATATCCTGTGTTACTTTCTTTAGGAAGAACATAACGTTGATCTACTATTGGATACATATATTCGATATTTTTATATGGGATTTTTGTAGGAGCTTTACCTGTAGTAAAGTTTACTGTTTTCTCTTCTACTATAGGTTGCCCATTTTCGATAACGGCTACCCATTGTCCTCCTTTATATTCGTTAAATTGTACTTTTACCGTAGCGGTTATTTTTTTCTCGGGAGGTAAAATATCGTCTGGTTCAAAGATCATTATATCTTTATTGCTATTCCATACTTGTTCCCCTGCAAGGGTGGTAGATCCATCTTTTATTGCAATTTCTTTGAGTTCTACCTGATATTTTTTAGTTCCTAGATCATCACTAATTTCTACAACTTGGCCAATAGGTACATTAAAAGCAACCTGCACTGCCTCGAATACATCTACTTTATCACTGTTATTTTCTGGAGAAATATCGGATATAATGACTACTTCCTGTAGTCCTGTTTTACCCACAATTTCACATTCTTCTCCGATAGTAACTTTAAGTCGGGCCTGTACGGTCACAAGACCTAATATTCTTACTTTTACACCAGCATAGCCTTTTACAAACCACGGGTTTGGTAATTGGCCTTGTGCGAGAACTGCTACTCCTGCTTTTAGGATAGGAATTCTTTTTCTAAAGCCAAAAATTTTGATTTGCGCACCAATTTCTCCTTGCAGAAATGCATAGAGCTGTCCTGTTGCATACCATCCGTCCATACCTAATGGTCCTGCTTTTCCTTTACAATGAGCATCTCCAAAATCTTTGAGCATTAAATCAAAGCCAACACCAGCTCTTACCGATGCATAGATAATTCCCCAATCGAAACTTTTTCCTATTTCTACATATGCTCCAAAAGCATACCCAGTACCTTGTGCTAATTGACTATTAAAGTTTCTACCAAAAAGAAGTTCATCTCCACTTAGGTTTAAAATATCTATAACTTCTGGTTTTGGTAAAGCAGGGTCAGGAAGGATTGTCCCGGTCATGTAGTACAAATCAAATGCAGCATCAAACGGGCCTATAGGGATACCAGCGACACCAAAACGCTTGGTAGGAGTACCAATATAGATGTACCAATCATTTGGGGCATCATAAAACTCTATATACCCTAATCTATTTTTCTCTCCCGCACCTTTAATTTGACCAAGATTTAGGAACACATCAAACATCCCCCAATACGTATCATTTCTAAAATCGAAATCAATGGCTAACTGCGCAGCAAACTGTTCTTTACCAGTTAAGATATTCGGAAATACTTCGGTAGCAAAATATTTAATCCCTTCCTTATCAATAGACATTTCATGGAAGTTGCTGATTGATTGTTCTTTTTCTGCTAATTTCTTTTGCATGCCATCTACGGTGCCAAAGGGAGTGCTACTACCGCTACTACCTCCAGAAGTCATTAATGCAGCGCCTCCGTAGAACCCTAATCTACTAATCCCTCCTCCGGCAGAAGGGCTGTTAAAACTCATCTCAATAGCAAAAAGCCCTGTAAAGGTTGCTGATTTTTTTACTTCAAAAGCAGCCATAGCTTTAAAACCAAATTCGGTATCTACATCAGGGCGATAATAGATTCCAGACATACTTTCTGCACGTTCATCCATCCCTGCTTTTCGCATATGATGGTAGACCCCACCACCAATGTCATGAATTTTTAAACTCTTTGTACTCTTATTAGAAAGAGGCCTGCCAAATGCATCAACATACCAGTATCTAAAATCATCTTGTTTTCCAAAAATTCCTTTAGCTTCGAGTTCGATTTTCAGGCTTTCGGCATATAGTCTAAGTTTACCAGATAACCCTTTTCCGTATATTGGATTATCCCTAAAAAAGGCAAGTTTACCATAAAATTCAAAGTTTTTACGTTTTACATCGACTTCAACTTCATCGATTTCAATTTTGTCGAATTGCCATTTTAAATAATCTCCCTCCTGTAATTTGCCTATGATACGAAGCCTAACATCTCCTTTGATCCCTGATTTATCGAGATTGAGATAACTATTAAGCCCTATTTCTGCACGATCATCTTCATATACTTTTGCTTTGATATCATAAAACCCTAATTGAAACCCTGCGATTTTGGGTAATGCAATAGTGTCTTTGAATCCCATATATTTTATAGAGAGATAGGGACGTGTTTTGGTTTGAATTTTAAAATTTTGAAAGGAGAGACCATCAAAATTAAGAGATTCTATATCACTTGCATCTCTATTTTTATCTTGTGATGATATGGCATTTAAAGAATCTTTTTGGGCTTTATTAAAAGCCATAAGCCCGGTGAGGTTAGCCTCGGGATAAAACTTTCCGTTTTCTACTTCCATTTTTATGTAGGACTCGGGAAATAGCTTTGCTTTACTTTTAAAAATATTAAAATCTACATCATCTGTTACTTCTACCCGAACACTATAACGTTGATCTGCTGTAATCAATCCTTTATACCCCAAAGCTCCATTACTACTAGAATCTGATTTACTAATGGGTAGTACCAGTTCTCCGCTGAAATCAGCTTTTATAAAATGGTTAACTTGTATATCTACATTTACAGAATCTAGTGAATATTGCCATTTACTTGCATTCCCTTCATTAATAGAAAACAAATTGGATGCAAAAAAGTTTCCAGAGACTCCAAAATTATCGATGAGTAAGCCTTTGGCACCAAAAGAAATACGTTCTTCAGATTTTGTAATCTGAAATTCTGGAGGTAGGGTAACACTTACTTCATCACCATAAAAGCCACGCCATAATTCTTTTTGATTAGAAGGAATTAGTTGTTGCTCATCATAGATTTTAGGAAAATCTACTAGCGGAGAGTTTTTGGTATCACTAAGATCTAATACTACATTGTGCATTTTGAACGCCCAGCCCGGTAGAGGTTTAAGTTCGAATTTTGGTAAATCCAATTCGATTAAAAGATCTTGTAAAGAGGTAGCTACAAAACTGAAACTAGCCCCTACATAACTTTCGTTACCGGCAGGATTTTTACCGTCTTGCGGTTTTGTTTCTCCTGGAAATTTTTTGGTACCATCATCATTTAGCGGGATTGCCACTGTTTTAGCAATTCGCACATCGGCTTCTAACGCTATTTCTTTTACTTTACCTGTACAATCTATGGTGATATACGTTTGTTTTGTTGCACTACCATCACTCTCTAATCCTCCTTTAAAAGTGATAATCCATTGTCCGCCACTTTGCCCTATCGGAAAATCACCTAACAGGTTTAATTGTGCTTCACCATATATTCCTCCTTCATGAGACAATTTTACATTATTGGCTCCAAAAAACAATTCGGTACTTAATTCACCCAATGTAAGTTTGGCAAATAAATCTACTTCAGAATAGTTGGCATGTAACTTGGCTTTTACAATACCAATAGTAATCGATGAATTTGGAGATACTTGTTTTTTGATCCCAACAGGAAATTGAAGTAATTCTTGACCACTTATAATATTGATGAAATTTTCCTGCTTTTCTATTTCTTTAAATAGCTCTTTGGCTTTACTCACCAAAGAATCTGTTTTTGGAGTAGGTTTATAGATTTTTTTAATATAATCTTTGGTAAACTCTGCTAGTCCCTGAAAGAAATTCTCGGCCGGAGCAGCTGTCGATGGGGTTTCTAATTCTGGAAAAGACCGAAACTGCTTGGTATCGTATTTACGTAAAGCATAGGCACTACCCGCCTGATCCTTTACCCGTTTTGCTTTAAAAGCAGCTAAACGTTGTAATGCCAATGAATCTAGTCCTTTGGTTATAGGGCTTTTATATAACGACGATGCCGTTTTCTTTTTAGCAACCGATAACGAATCTTTACCAGTGTTGGCAAAGCAGGCTACCGATAGGAGCAGGGTAAGTAAGAGTATATGGTAGTTTTTCATTCGATTTTGGTTTACTTTCTACTATTGTTTAATGTTTTTATTGTCTGACTTTTTACCTTTGGTTACTCCTCAAAGTTTGGAAACTTTGTGAAGTGGTTATCTATTTTCTTTATATAATTTCATCTTTTTCAAAAATATGGAGTGTGTTACCCGAATCTAAAATGTACAACCTTGTATCATATACTTTTATATCTGTTATTATTGGGATTGTATCTCCACTATTTATTTCTATATCTGTATGCCACAATAATTTTTTAGTCTGTAGGTCAATAATACCAATTGTGTTATTCTTTTCTTGTGTAAAATAGAGATGGTTGTTTTTGATCACATATGTACTATTGGAAAATGAAAAAGGCACTTGCCAGGTCATTTTGTCTTCAGGTTTGTATAGTTGCTTGTCTAATACAGACAATTCTTCGCGTAAATCTAAATTTGTTACCTCGAATGTTTCAGGATTTAAAATTTGCACTTGTTTATCTTTGATAGCATAGATTTTATCTTCAAATGTGATTAGCCAGCCACCAAAATTTTCACTTTCCCATAATATTTCTCTAGTTTCTATATCTAAACCAAGTGCAATACGTTCATCGGTTTGATGACTACTATCGAATAAAAAGAAGAATAATTTATTATTTATTATTTGTGGCTTTCCATATATTTCAGTGTTAGTTGTTTTAAGTAATTCAGAAATATCTTTATTCCAAAAAACTTCACCTGAAAAAGGATTATAAAACTCTATTTTTTGAGAAAAAATAAATGCTCTATCTTTTTTTAGAATTTGATGAGGATAATATGGTTTGGATGGAAAATCATTTATCTCACCACTTTCTAAGTTTATTACATAAGTTTTTCGCTCTTTATTTACTTTTCCTATATTAAAGTAAAATTCATCTACCAAAAAACCATTTGCTAATCTAAAAGTTCCCTTAAGATTTATGGACTTATCTGAAAAGTATAGCTTTATTTGTTCTGTATTATTCGTAATTAGATTATTATTCTTAACCAAAAATGAACTAATTCCTTCTTCAATTATAGAGCCTTCAGGTTGTAATATTAATTTACTTTCTTGTTGAAAAACAAGCTCATTATTGAAAAAGTCAAAGCTAAATATGTTTTCTAATCTATTTGCAAGTTTCATATATTCACGAAAATTTTCGAAAACCAATCATCATTATTTTTTAAAAAAGTAATTAAATCATCATAATCGAGTATTGTTAAGCTTGGATCTTTTTTACGACCGTAACTCTGAAAAAGCCGCATCATTTTGTCTTTTACGGAATTAAGATTGGTAGTAGGTTGAAAATCTAAATTTTCTATCCAGTTTACAACTTGATTTTTGGTTAATTTATTAGTTTGATTTGTATTCCATTTAATACGCCATTGTACTTCATCCAATGAGTTAATAGAATGCATGTCTCTTTTTACGAACTCTCGGATAAAGGTGTCTTTTCCTAATGGAGCATTACTCGATAACCATTTATACTCTAGATTTATTCCAGGAGAGTTTCCAACTTTTAAATCGACTCTTTGAGTGGTTCCATCAAGTCCTGTAACAGGATGTTCTACTACTATTTTTTTGTTTTTCACTAAGTTTGGATTAGCAGCTACATCTTCCATTAACCAATAGCATGCTTGTCTGTTAACTCCTGTAGGAATATCATTTACAATAAACCTGTTGAATAAATAAACACAATTATTGCATTGGACATTGGATTTACTCAAGGTAGATACAAAATCTTCCATATTCTTAAGAACAGCAACATATCCTTTTCCTCCACTGGATTTGTTATACCAGGTTGCGGCTTTTGCCAAGAAATCATCAATGTTTTTTATGTTAGGAATTTGTAACCCTTGAACAAAATTTACAAACTCATCACTTGACCGTAATCTCCTCACTGTGTTCAGAGCGTCGATATTATACCTTAGTTTTGTCTTGTTTGCATAATGCAATATTTTGTACGCATCATAATTTTCTTGAGGAGCATTTTTAAAGAAAGTTTTAAACTCTTGAGAAACATTTGGCTTTGCTAAATCTTTTAACAACTCTTTGAACCAACATGGTTGATTAGCAAAAATTTGAGAGGCGAATAGTAAAAAGAATACGATTACCAGAGATTTATATATTTTAAATAAACTTTTCATTTTTTCTAAAAATTTATATGATATCTTAATTACAAATAATGTTGGTCTTGTTAATTCCCCTAAAATGTTTCCAGGTGCTAAAGGCATCTTCATTCTTTAAGGCTTCAAGTACTTCGTCTGAAGCAGTTAAAAAATCTTCTTTAAAGAGTTTTTTCAAACTATCAGATAAGCCATCATATTTTGCAAACAGCTTTTTCTGTTTTAGAATTGCAATAAAATCATCAAGTCCAGATGCAGCAGGTAATTTCGCCTTTACTTCAGAGAAATAATCATTCAGAGCTTTTCTATGCGAAACATTATTTAATTTATTAATTTTTGAATCCAGGGAACTTACCATATTGTCTATTCCTTTTATTGACGTACTTAATTGTGGTAATGAAGCAAGAATAGCGAGCATTTGTAATTTATATCTATCTTGAGGACTAAGGGCACTTTCGTTAAGTACATTTCCTAAAATACCTGCCGCATTCCCAATTAAATCAGAAGCTACAATGGCTTTTCTTATATAATTTCCTGCCGTAAACAATATTTTAAATTCTCCCACTCCTACAAACAATAGAACACCGTCTACAGCTGTCCATGCTATTTTTTCTGCAACAATTCTTCGGTTGCTTTTGCTCATTGCATAGGCTTGGATTAATGGCATTACCAAAACATCCCCTTTTTTAAAATTCTGATCCAAAAATTTAAAATTATCAGCAGCATATAAAACCATCATTTGATTGTAATCATATGATTTACCCGTACCATTTATTTTTATTTTTGTTTTACTTTCTATAGAAGCACTGAAATTATCAAATTGTAACATGTTGGATTCTAAACTCAGAACTGAGGTATAGTTTTTGATTTTTCCGTCTTTGTTTAATATTTGATCAAGGTCAACTTTATTATAATGGTTGGAGTTAAAGGCTTGTCCTCCCATCCAGACATATACTTTTGCCAAAGTTTTAAAGCTTTCATCTTGTTCTAACTTATGGTGAATTTTATCTATTCCAATTTTCTCCAGTGTATGTAAAACAGATGCGTCCTCTTTGTCAAAACTGGCTAATAACTTTAATATGGAATTGTCTATTTTTTCGAAACTTATTGATATAGAATTATTAGAACATTCAAAATATTTTTCTAATACCGAAAATTTAGTTTGTTTATCAACCTCTTTTAATGAGGTAGAGCTTTCATTTATATTAATATGATTTAGAATGCTATTCAGGTTATTACAAACTATATCCGTGGTACTCCAAAAGTTTTGATTTACTTCTTTAGTATTTTGAATATGTAAAGAAAACTGTGTTTTAAATATGTTAAGAAGTTCTTCTGTTTTATCTGGATATAAATTAGCTGCCATTTCATTATCTCTTAAATATCCAGCCCATGAAAAAGCATTATCAACTTGAGCTTGAGTGAAATCGTTTGTTTGTTGATTACTGCAATAGGAATAAAACCTTCCTGGTTTTACCCATGACCATTTTCTTCCTAACCCTGAGTCATTAACAGAACAATCAATGTCAAAAATAAATCCTGGGACTTTTAACTTAATACGATTTCCTTGGGTAAAGCTTGAAAAAGCCTCTTTATTTTCAAATCTCAATGAAGCTAGTTCAAAGACTATTTTGTAACCTGTAAGATTTTTACAATCATCGATTAGCATTTCTGAGAAAAATTCTACAATACCTCCAATTTTCTCTCGGTTATTTTCATATTCTTTCATAGATGCCAATAATAAACCTATAAACTCTTTTTTATTGGCATCTTTTATATCGTTATACTTTGCTTTTATTAAAGTGTTTATTACCAGCCATTTGTTGGAGTCTTCTTTAAGGTTTTTAAATTTGTTCACCAGAACTTTTAACAACCTATCTTGATTATCTTGTTCTCCAAATAATGAGAAGGTAGCATTTTGGATTTCTTTAAACACATTATTTAAATTTCCATCTTTATTAAGAAGGTCGAATAAACTTTGTATGTCTTCTTTTTTAACAAAAATTAAAAGTTTAACAAGAGCTCTTTCTTTTTGTTCTTTAATCGAGCCTTTTGCTAATTTCTCTATTAAGTTTTCGAGTATATTATTAGTTACATTATTAAATACACATTTGTATTTAATATCATTGATAGTTTTTACGATGATTTCAATATCAGTTTCAGTAACCAAAGCATTAATCTTGTCTACTTCTGGTTGTACTAACTCTTTGATATCACTCGATGAACAATCTATAGGTATTTCGAACCAACCATTATTACTGATATTAGCACTACTACAGGGAACCGGACGAGACTTGGTTTTTGTGTGATTTGCTATTAAAGCATTTACATTATTAGCCTTTTGTTCAGAGGTTAAACTATTGGAAGTAAGTTGTTCAAAATGCTTACTAATATCTTTATATTCTAATTGTATTGATCCTTTTTGGCCACACCCTGCATCTAAATTGTAGAATAAGTTTATTTTCGAATCATATGATATAGTATTTTTTGGAGTCACAGGGTAACTTTTTTCAGGATTATCTTTATCAACATATTTATTTTGAGTGAAATCCCAATTATAATATGTGTCTGATTCATCATTTTTACCTTTTACAATAAAACCAGGTAATGTACCTGTTATTTTTTTCTTTGCTGGGTTAACATAGAGTGTCGATGACTCTCTTATAAATACAAATTTAAAATTAGGAGCTAAGGCATAACTGCCTGCAAATTCCCCACCACTATCATCCTGAAATAAGTATAATTTTAGACTAGGGTCACTCATGGTTGCCCAATTAGGATAACCTAGTTCGGTACCATTACCGTAGTCCATTAGCCAGGTATTGGCTTGTCCAGAATTATCTGGATTTTCACCAAAAGGATGTGCCAGAGTATATACCCCATGTCCTAACTCGTGAGCAGCAACTTTAAGAGCAGAATCTTTCTTTTCTAAACCTTCTCCCAAATGACTTTCAAATATAAAGCCCCATTGCCTTGTTTTTGGCATAAAACCGCTTAATGGTTTCGATACGTTAAGGTCTTTACCTAATACGAAAATAAAATACTGTCGGGAGTCGTAGTCGGGATATTGTTTTTTGAATTCCTGGTAAATGTTCTTAAGCTCGGTCGGGTAATCAGATAATAACCCGCTTCCGTCATAATCTATAATATTATTGTTGTTTTCATCCCAAGAGTTTTGAGCTATTGTAATATCTATAACATCAGGTTTGACTTTGAATTTCCCACCAGCACGACCAAAAATATCGTTTAACTCTGCTTCGAAGTTGGTTATGGCATTTCCTCCATTTACAGTTACAACTTGCACAGGTACTTCTGTATGTTTCTTAATATGATGAACAAAGAAACTTGCAGCTATTTTATATTTATTATCAGTAGGATCTAAATATGTGACAACACACTCTTCGGTACGATAAGGATTAGCACCAGATACGGTTATTTTATAGGTATTTGTACCTGCTATTCTTTCATGTTTTATCGCTTTATTTTCTACCGTTTTTATAATAAGACTATCGATATTTATTTTGGCATCGCTAATTTCTATATCTGCATAAAACACATCGTCTTCTCCTTGTACAGCTGCTTTATGAGCTGGGTAATATGATTGATCGGCAGAAGCATTTATTTTAGGATATTTTGAGGTTTCATAATCATTATTAACCTGATCCAAGGCAAAACGAGTATCACTATCTGTTCTAAAAGTAACTTTAACCACATCATTTGTAATCGCATCAACATACGGGTCATCTACAGTGCCATCATGAGTACCTGATCTGATACCATCTGCATTATTTGAAGTCAATGGAGGAGATGGATCTCCCTGGCCAGTCTGTGTAATATTACCCTTATCATCTACAGTCCATTCATCTCCACTGGCGTCGGTGATGGTATATGTATCTCCTTCATCATAATCAAAAGTATCTTGAGTACCGTCTGGTTTTGTAATGATTATCTGCCCATCGGTAATACTAATATCATTGGTGTCGATATCATAATCTAATTGAGGGATTTCGGTATTATCACCGCCTGTTACGACGTCTGCGATATCTTCTACAACATCAATAACTTCATCAACGTCAAGAATATTTCCCCAGGAGGGATCATACACAGTTATGACTGTACCTTCTGCTAGCTGGCTTTCATTATTTACAAATATATTTGTGAAATTTACAGCTACTTTAATGTTCTTAAAGTAAGGGAAAGAGACATATCCTTTTCCAGAAAACCGACCATTACTTCCATTGGCTTCTATTACCTTAACCGGAAAATCTCCTGCTTTAAACATGTTACCGGGTAAAAGTTGTTCTAACGGTTCCATATTCTCGATATTCATATCTGGAGAAATACCACAATTAATGAGACTGGTTTCATCATTTTCTTCTAGTGTGGTAAACGTTTGTAAAATAGAATACTCACTTTCAGAGATAAGACATTTTTTATTTACCTGGTATTCATATGTTGTACCTGGTCGTAAATCCCATAATGTTATCCAATTACCACTGGTTCTAGAAAAAAACCATTCATTATTATTCCCTTTTTCGCGATAGCGAACTATAAATTCTGGGACATCGGTAGTAAAATCATCCCATAATATATTTACCTGTTGCGCTCCTTTTACTTCGTGTCTTGCATTATTAGGAGTATCGCATGGTGCCACATAATTAAACCAGTAAACTTCGCTAAAACCATTATTTTTAAATAGTCCTATTTCTTCTGCGCCATTTAATGCTTTGGCCTGTATCCTCCATGCATATCGTTTGTTTGGTAAAAAAAGAGGATCTGAAGGGCCATATAAATAAGAAGTATTTGTTGTTGTAGTTTGAAAGAATGGGGGAGATGCTAAAAATGCGGCTTGCGGATTTATAGTTTGATCCCAAATTTCTACAATGCTCAATTCATATTGCACATTATTCACATTGATATGTCTTGGGGTCCATTGAAACATTAAGTTTAATGGGTTCTGTTCGGTAATGTCATCCCGGTTATAAGGAGTAACTAATAATGGTGGTTCATTCTGAAAAATATATGTTGTCGCACATGTTTTTTGAGATATACGTGCGCCGGTAAGTGAATCAAAAACCTCAAAGCAGAATTGGTAAGAACCTTCTGGTATGACTTGTCCATAAGCTGTTGGTGATATCCCAGTGATATTTTCAAAAGTAAAGTAAGGAGCAAGTTCAACATTGGTCAATGTTAGTGGGATACCTCCTTCTATAAATAAAGAAGGCGCTCCTATAACCACATCTTTACTCTGAAAAGCAATCCCATTACCTTCAAAATAAGCTTTTAATTTGATCTCACGATTTGCAACAGAAAGGTCATTTAGAATGATCTGAAGTCGTAAAGGGCTATTCGTAGAAGATGCATCTGCATATGAAGAAAAATAAATAGGTGCGGGAGGTATTGTTTGAGGTAACAATGTCACCGGAAAAGTCTGTGATCGTATACCTTGCAATGCAAAGAGTGCAATAAGGAACAGAAAGTGTAACCGTTTCTTCATGGGTTAAGTTGGTTTTAAATCTTATCTATATATCTAAGTTCGAACTTATCAGGATTTACCTCTTCAAGCGACTTATGGTAGTAGAAATCAATGATTTGGACTTCCAAATATAAGTTAATTTTTTTAACATCTTTTTCTTTTTCGTATAACCTGAAAGCGTTTTCTGCTTCACGTTTTTTGAATGCAGCAATCAGATCATCCGGTTTTGTAACCGATTCAAAACCAGTATACCTGTCGAATTTCTTTTTCATCCATCGATGGCCTACTAATTTTTTCTGTCTGTTGTCAAGTTCTTTTTTAAGTTTTTCTATTTCTTTTACATTATTAGGAGACTCTTTTTTAAGTGCATCTAATTCTATTTTGGTTTTTACAAAACTTCTTTCAAGTTTAAAGTCAATAAACTGCATATCTTCTTTTAAACTTTTGATAACTTCGTAAAGTATAGTATCGTATGCTTTTAAGAAATCTTCATAACTATAAAGTGCTGCTAAAAATTCTAAAGCTTTTTCTTTATACAATTCTGATTTTGTTTGTTTTTTTACTGTAGCGAATAAAAAATTAAGATCTCCTTGTTTTTCTTGAGGGATATTTACAAATCTTGAGCTGTTTTTTACATTAGTAAGCTGCTCTGTAATTTCTGGAATAGTACCACTATAGACCACAGATCGATATCTAAATTGTAATCTACCTAACTTGGCTATATCTTCTTCATTTAAAAGCTCTCTATTGCGTTTTTTGAACTTTATTTTGAAAGTATCAAATGTATATGTGTATCCTAAAGTTGCTGTAAAATCTGTATTGCTTCCCGTAGTTGTGTTTCTAAATAGTGAAAGTAAGTTTAGATTTAGATTATGGCTTTCATAAAAAGAATAATTACCTCCTAATCGAATATTATAAATATCGTTTTGTTTTTCACCATTATTAAATGCCGCATTGTAAGAGCTTGAGAAATTAGTTCTTAGTTTTTTATCAAAAAAAGATTTGGTAGCGGTAAGCGTAGGCCCCAAGGTTAGATTATCGGTTGTGCCAACAGTATTGTAAGAAACATTAGCGGCCAGTGAAAAATTAAGTGAGTTTTTGGGATATCCCAAAGTGTATGCAGAAGCAATGTTATAAAACTTTGATAACCCATTTTCTATAGTTCTTCCATCTTGTTTATTGTCAGAACTTTGGTAGGTGAGATTTACATTAACTGCTTGCTGTTGACTTTCTGTTTTTTTTAATGTGTAATTAATTCCCAGATTTGCATTTTGAGATATTTGACGATAATTAAGTGTATCTATGTTATCAAATTGATTAACCTCATTAATAAAATCAAACTGATTCTGAATATTAGTATAAGATTGAAAATTGGAATATCCAGCATTAATAGAAAGTTTTTCAGAACTTGTATATGTAACATTAACTGCACTTACGATGCGTTGTAATTCTGAGCTTTTGGTGTCGTCTAGATTATCTCGCTGAAGCCCCGCATTAACATTAAGACTAACCTTATTATTGAATATACTTTGAGAGGCGTTTAAAGTTATATTTTCGAGATCATTATTGAAGTAATATGCGCCAAAAGTTCTATAATCAGGATCAATACGTTCATACCCAACACCAACAGAACCATTACCAGCAGGATAGTCAAGTTGAGCTTTTAATGCGTTGTAATAATTTGTGGTTAAGTTTTCGTTTAATAAAAAAGAAAGAACTCCTGTTGTTGTTCGTGATTCTGACGCCTGAGTATCTTCGGTAACCCCCGAAATGGCATATTCTAAATTTATTTTAGCTTTTTCAAATATTGTAAAATTAGTTTCTGCACTTACCACGGCATTTTCCTTTGGGGTTAATTCTAATTCTACAGGAAATGAATTTTGAATTGAAGTTTCGTCATCTTTTGCAGTAAAAAATATAAGTCCGATTGAAGCTTTTTCAAAAGCATAAGAGGTTTTAAATCCAAATCCCATTCGTTTATAAGCAGGTATTGCTTCAGGAGTTTCAGGATTATATTCAGATTCTTTAAGGAATCTACCGTATAATGCACTTATCTTAAAAGGACCATTAGGGGTAAGATCGACTCCTCCTCCCGTAAATTGATGTCCACTTAATGTATATGGAGAAAAAGTCATAGCGACATCTCCAATATGAGTAGCAACCCATTTATATGAAGGATGAATGCTTAAGCGATTTATTTTGAAAGGTGTACTATAGCCAAAGTCTTGATTGGTATATGAAAAAGACAAAGGGATATTATATACCCCACTAATATTAAAATTAAGATTACCGTTTATAAAATATGTAAAAGGATCTCGATTTGCAGTACCATCATAAAATACACCATTACCAGAAATTCCACCATTAAATCGAAGTAAGGGGACTTTTCCTATTTGCTCAAGATTTTGACTTGAAGCAATTAAAGTAGCGCCCAGAAAAAGGATGAGTAGTTTTAGTTTCAATGTGTAATAGCTATGTTGGGATAACGAAATTAATATAATTTTAACAATTCACCAATAGAATTTTCTTTTAATGAACACCTTGGCTCATCACTTGTTATGGCTGCATTACAAGCATGTCATTGATGAAAATATGTAGGATTTAAAACAATAAGGCCATAGTACTCTTATGGGAAAACGTTTAAAATCTCCTAATAAAATTAACAAGGCAATAATACTATATACGAGTCTCATTTTTCGAGACTGGGATTTTTTTTTAAAACAGATCTTAATCATTAGTTGAATTAAATTCTATATTGTGTAGATTTTATAATGAATTCATAACGATTAATGTTAGAATATAAAACAAATAATAGGGATGAAACTTTGTTGTTGATTATAATCTGTTTTTAAGTAAAATGAGGTCAGAATTTCTAAGAATTTGCTAAAATAGAATTACTGTCAAAAAGTGACATAATTACTGCGAAAAAGTGAAATCAATTATGGGATAGGAATTCCTAATTTCGTCGCATAATACAAACTCACTTATATTAAGGATAGTCAGCAAGTGAGAAATAAAATTATTTTCCCCAGACGGCTTTTATACAATAGTATAGAAGCCGTTTTTTTTAATTATGGATACTGTTTTGTAATATCAGAAATTTCTCTACCTCTTTTTTAGATTCATTCACCCCGAAAACTACACCACTTGCCATATTGATTTTGTTGCTATTGATGTGTCAAATAAGTTTGTGTATCTAAAAACAACAAAGACGATGAATAGTATATTTTAAAAAATGTGCGTTTTTATTGTTTGTAATCTGTTCTGTCAATCTTGTAAAATATTAATACTTTTTTAATACTGACAGGTTGGTATTTAAATAGCTTTGTAGCTTAAAGCAAAGAGAGTTATTTTTATGATAAAGAACAAAAAAGTACTAATCGTCGAAGATGAGTTTTCAATTGCATTAGATATTAAAATTAGCTTAGAGAAATTAGATTATGTTATAGTGGGGATTGCAAGTACTTATAAAGAAGCAATAAAATATAGTGAAGAAACTATACCGGATATTGTTATCATGGATATTAATATTTCGGGAGATAAAAATGGTATCGATGCAGCAGAAGATATTTATGTGAAATATAAAATTCCAATTGTTTTTCTTACTGCTAATGGAGATGATACTATATTTAAAGAAGCTTTACAATCCAAACCTTTTGGATTCTTATTAAAACCCTTTAATATAAAAGAGTTGTCTTTTACGCTTCAAATAGCCTTGCAAAAACAAGTTGAGAATAAAAGTTCCGGAGTTATGCTCCCGAATAATAAAGTATCAGATACTCTATTTGTTAAGGATAAATCTCAGCTTATACGTGTTAAAATAGACGAAATTTTATGGGTAGAAGCTATGGATAATTATACTCAAATTATTACCAGAAATAAAAGAGTTGTGGTAAATATGTTTTTGAAAGAATTCTATGAAAAAGTACCCCAGGATAAATTCTTGAGAATTCATAGATCATATATGGTAGCATTAGATAAAATTGATAAAATAGAAAATAGGTTTGTCTTTATTGGGGATAAAAATATTCCGATAAGCAAGGCATATAAAAGTCAATTATTAGAACGATTAGATATTCTATAAATATGAAGGAAATAGTATGTTTTTTAGAGAGATATAGTTCTCTCTTTTTTTTATTTTTTTATGTCTCGGTAATTGCACAAACTGATAGTT
The DNA here is from genome assembly GCF_943422735.1 of Aquimarina sp. EL_43. Taxonomy (NCBI): domain Bacteria; kingdom Pseudomonadati; phylum Bacteroidota; class Flavobacteriia; order Flavobacteriales; family Flavobacteriaceae; genus Aquimarina; species Aquimarina sp. EL_43. Next base: position 2,429,092 of record NZ_CALSBR010000001.1, read on the forward strand.
TAGAACAAAAACTGGTGACAGCATCTAAACAGGAAAAAATAGAAATCTATAAACAATTAGTTAATACATATAGCAAGATAGAGATAGAAAAAGCCCTTGACTATGCTAGGCAAGGATTAGAATTAGTGAATGATGAATATACTAAGGATACAGGGTTTTTTTATTTAAGAATGGGAAATTTCTATAATGCTAAATCAGAACATGAAAAGGCATTGTTTTATAATAAAAAAATGCTAGAGGTTGCAAAAAGATTACAATATAAATTGGGAGTTGCAAAGAGCTATCAAAATATTGGAGTGACCTATGTGAAAATGGGGAATTATAACCAGGCTCTGGATAATTATTTAAAAGCACTTAAGATCTATGAAACACTGGAGGAAGAGAATTTTATTGTAGGAATAACAGGTAACATAGGCTCTTTATATTCTTGTCGACTGAAAGATGATGAGAATGGGTTGATATACTATAATAAGGCATTAACATTATCTAAAAAGATTGGGAACGAAAAATTTAGAGCTCATATTTTAGGGGCTGTCGGTGAAATGTATATGCGTCAAAAAGAATTTGAAAAGGCAAAAAATGTATTAGAAGAATCTATTAGTATTGCCAAAAAAACAAATTACCCAGAAGTTATTATATCAGGATATAATAACCTATCTCAAATAAATGTAGAAGAAAAAAAATTAAATGAAGCAATAGAATATACTAAAAAAGCATTACAGATTCGAGTAGAAAGAGGGTCTTCAGAAGATATTACATTATCATATTTAACATTGGGAGATATCTACGATAAACTCGAAAATATTAAAACAGCAACATTCTATTATGATAAGGCGTTGTTGGCAGCTACAGAAACAAAAGCTTTACCACAATTATCAAGAGTATACCAAGCACTTCATAAGTATTCTAACAAAAAAATGGAATATAAAAAAAGTTATGAATACCTATTAAAATACAATACAGTTAAAGATTCATTATTTTCAGAAGAAAAGCATAAACAGCTCCGAGAAATACAAGCAAAGTTTGATTTAGAAAACAAAGAAAAAGAAGTCGAAATACTAACCAAAGAAAATAAGATAAAAGTTTTAGAGAATGAAAATCAGAGAACTACACAAATTGTATTGATAGCAGGATTAGTAGCACTAATAATAGTATTGGTAACACTATTGTATGCATACAAAAACAAGCAAAAAACCAATAGAATTCTTGCAGAAAAAAACAGTAAAATATCTCAAACCCTCAAAGATCGAGAAATACTATTAAAAGAAGTACATCATCGAGTGAAAAATAACTTACAGATTGTATCTAGTTTACTAAGTCTTCAGGATAAATTTAGTGAGCATAAAAGTGCTGCAGAGATTTTACAAGAGATTCAGGACAAAATACAGGCGATGGCAATTATTCATGAAAAACTGTACAAGTCTAATGATTTATCCTTGATTAATTTACAGACTTATTTAGATGGTTTGCTAACTCATTTCAAGACCAGCTATCAGCTTTCTGAACGAAACATAACTATAGATAGAACAATAGAAGATATTAATTTAGATATGGATTATCTGGTTCCTTGTGGTTTAATTGTTAATGAGATTATTGCAAATAGTATTAAGCATGCTTTTCGGGATAATCAGGGAGGACAAATTAGTATAGAAGCTTCTAGAAATAAAGACCAATGTGTTCTTACTATAAAAGATACAGGAGTTGGTTTTCCAGAAGATTTTGAGATTGAAAATAGTCGATCTCTTGGAATGCAACTCATACAAGGGTTAACTCAACAAATTAACGGATCAATACATATCATTTCTAATCCGGGGGCTTACTATACTATTGCATTTAATATCGCCACGTAATCTAGAAAAACGAATCAGCTTTACCCTGTATTTTAATACATTCACCAAGTAAAGAGTGTGATGTACCATATTAATTTAGAAACCATATAAAAGGAATATAGATTTGCTTGATAAATTTAAAAAACAAGCAATGAGACATATTATTAGATTATCAAACATTGGAAGTGTTATTTTCTCTGTATTGTTTATGATTAGCTGTAATTCTAATGATGATGATTCTACGGTTCTAACACCTGGGATTACTATAGAAGAAGGGAAGCTTAAAGACTTTCCATTATTTGGAATACAATACAAAGAAATAAATATTGTTGATCCAGAGATTGTAGAAAATCAAGAAGTGAAATATGGAGACATTAAAATTACAGTATCTAGTACAACTTCTTTAGATAATATAAGTGCATCTATAACATCGGCAGAGCTCAACCTGAGTAAGTTTAGTATTTCTCCTGGTAATGAGATCGGATTGTCATATGACGATCAAAAGATAAATGTATATACAATTACAAACGCTACAGGTGATAAAGAGGAGTTACTTCATTATAATGTTAGTATTGTAAAAGAAGTAGAACCAGTACCAGAAACTCTAAAAATAACAAACTTCACCTTTGAAAAAAGTAAAAACCCAAGTTTGCCAAATGATATCATGATTTCAAGAACTATTGAAGATACAGGAAGAGATATAATATATCTTTTTGTCCCGTTAGGTACCGATTTTACAAGTTTAATACCCACAATTACCTATGATGGAACAAAACTTTTTTATACTCAGGATTCTTCTGTAGCGCCTGTAGACATGGATGCAGAATATCCTGAAGGAAATGCAAGTATTGATTTTAAATATCCTAAGAATTTTATATTAGCAGTTAAGGATAAGAATAATGATAAACTTAGAACTACTAAGGTAATTGTTGATGTAATAAACCCTCTTAAAATAGAAACAGTATCTATTACGACCCCAGATGCGACAGAAGGTAATTCAGAAACATTTACGGTTACAAAGTGGATTAATCAAGGAAATCATATACTCGAATATGAAAAAGCTACTACTTATGAAAATCAAGAGCCTATAACTCCTACCAAAGTGATTACAGCTCGTAGAATTTTACCTTCAGGAGGATTAATACCTGGAGAAAACAGAGATGTATTGGTAACAGTAAATTCTAGAGATTACCCAGAAGGGACGTATAAAACAACAGCAGTATTTTACCCCAGTATAAAATATAATAAAGGAATTGATGATTTATTAGAGCCTGTAAAACTAAGCATTACTTCAAGAATCGTTAAATAAAAGAGTAATTTTTAGGAGTATAAAAACTAAACAAAAAAGTCACGGTATAAGCCGTGACTTTTTTTGTAATCAATTTTATAAAATGTTATGCTGTTGCAGTAACTACAGGTACCGCAGCAACTTTCTTTTTGCTAAATCTAACCTTTATACGATGTACAATAAAGAATAAACAGGGTACAATAATTAAAGTTAAGAATGTTGCAATAATCAATCCATATATAACTGTCCAGGCTAATGGTCCCCAGAAAATTACATTATCACCACCTAGGTATATTTTGGGATCTCCTGTGCTAAATAGGGAGAAGAAATCTAAATTGAATCCGATAGCTAGCGGTATTAATCCCAATACAGTGGTAATTGCTGTTAATAGTACCGGTCGTAAACGAGCTTTACCACCTCTAATAATAATTTTCATTACCTCATCATTAGGCAGCAATTCTTTTTCCAGTACATTGTGTTCTACTTTTTTACGATCGATCAGTAACTGCGTATAATCGAGAAGAACTACCCCATTATTTACAACAATCCCTGCCAATGAGATAATACCCATCATTGTCATCATAATCACAAAAGAAGCTCCGGTAACTAATATACCTCCAAACACTCCGATAAAACTCAAGAAAATAGCAATCATAATAATGGTAGGCTTAGAAATAGAACTAAATTGAAATATTAGAATCAACATGATAAGTCCTAGTCCAGAGAAAAATGCTCCCATCAAAAATGCCATCTGTTTACCTTGTTCTTCTATCTGACCCGTATAATCAATCTTTACTCCTCTGGGTAACGTTATAAAGCTAGACATCTCGGTTTGAATCTGAGATACAATTGCTCCTGCATCCGTAAACCCTGGTTGTAAACCAGAATATACCGTTACGACTCTCTTGGTATCTTTATGCTTTACAGCACTAAATGAAGAAGTGTTTTTTTGTGAAGCTACGGTAGAAACAGGTATTTCTTTTAGTTTTCCTGAAGCCGGATCTCTAAAGGTGATATTTTGATTAAAGAGTGCGCTTGTATTATATCGATTATCTTCATTAAATCGAACATAGATGTCATAATCTTCACCTTCTTTTTTGTATACACCTGCTTTTTCACCAAAAATAGAACGACGTAGTTGATTTCCTACCTGGCCGGCAGAAACACCTAATTCTCCTGCTTTTTCACGATCAACAACAACTTGCATAGCAGGCTTGCCTTTATTAACGTCAATTTTTAATTCCTCGATACCAGGAATATTTTTTTCGTTAATAAAGTTACGCATCTGTTCTGCAATAGTAATTAACTCATCATAATCAGGGCCTTCGATTTCAATATTGATAGGATATCCGGCAGGAGGACCTACAGGATCTTTCTCTACAGAGATAGCTACACCAGGGTAAATTCCTTTTAAAGATTCTTGTACCTTTTGACGTAATATTTCAGAGTCTTTTCCTTTTCTATATTTAAACTCTCTCATGGTTGCCGTAATCTTTGCTTTATGAGGCATTTCGGCATTACTTCCTCCATCGGTCTGAGGATTTCCTGCACCTTCTCCCACTTGAGAGACTGCAGATTCTACAAGAAAATTATGATTCTCACCTTCTAAATATTCTGATTCGTTGATAACAGCATAAACACGTTGCTCAATTTCTTTAGTAATGGCATTAGTTTTTTCTATATCCGTCCCTTGAGAATATTCTACATAAACCACAATTTGATTTGGCTTGTTATCCGGGAAAAATTCTACTTTGGTACGCTGACTTCCTATTGAGCCGCCAAACATTGCAAATACAACAAATAGTAAAATAAATGTACCAATAGTAAAACCATAAGCTCTCCATCCCTTTAAGGCATAGGTTAAAAAACGTTGGTATTTATTTTCAAGCCATGCAAGGATTCTTCTTTGGAAAAAATTGGCGGCACCTTTTAATACATATTTATATACCCAAAACATAGCAGCGGTAAAAATCATAAGACTACCTAATCCACTTACAGCTCCACCAAATATTAGTATAAAAATCCCAATACCTCCTAAAATGATACTTAATCGAATCAATTGTTTTACGGTCAATACTTTTTCACCAACTTCCATAAATTGTGAAACCAACATAGAGTTAATGAATATTGCAACGAATAGAGAGGACCCCAATACTACCGATAATGTAATAGGGAAATAGATCATAAACTGTCCCATAACTCCTGGCCACATTCCTAATGGAACAAAAGCTGCCACTGTAGTTAAAGTGGAAATGATTATCGGAAATGCAATCTCTCCTATACCTTTTTTTGCTGCTTCTATTCGAGACATCCCTTCTTCTTCCATCAAACGATATACGTTCTCTACTACTACGATACCATTATCTACCAGCATTCCTAACCCCATGATTAATGCAAAAAGAATCATTGTGTTCATCGTATATCCCAGAGCAGATAGAATCATAAAAGACATAAACATAGACATTGGTATCGCAAACCCTACGAACAATGCATTTCTAAAGCCTAAAAAGAACATCAAAACTCCAACGACCAGGATGATACCAAAAATGATATTATTAACCAGGTCGCTTACTTGATTTTCAGTTTTTTCAGATTGATCATTTGCTACTGTAATTTCTAAATCCTTTGGGAACACATTTTCCTTAGCCTCGTCAAGAATTCCATTTATTTTCTCTACAGCTTCGATCATATTTTCCCCAGAACGTTTCTTTACATCCAGCATAACTACATTATGGCCAAATTCTCTTGCATAAGTAGTTTTGTCTTCTTCTTTAAAACTTACTTTGGCAATATCTCTTAGATAAACAGCTCCGTCCTGAGATTTTACTACAAAGTCATCTAATTGCGAAGGGCGGTCAATTTCTCCCAGGATTCGTATTGTACGTCTTTGTCCACTAGCGATCATGTTTCCTGCAGACATAGTCATGTTCCCATTACGTATGGTATTGATCACATCGTCAAAACTCACTTTGGCAGCCATCATTTTGTAGATATCTACAGCAACTTCTACTTCTTTTTCCTGAGCACCACGAATATCTGCTTTTTTGATTTCTTTAAGATCTCCTATTTCGTCTTCAAGATATTCTGCGAATTCTTTTAGTTTACCTACCGGATAATCTCCCGAAATATTAATATTCATTATCGGAGTTTCCTCAGAAATACTCAAATCAAAAACATTAGGTTCTACTTTGGCACCATTAAAAGTAGGCCAGTCTTCATTTGCTGTCTCAGAATCTACTTCGTCTTTTACTTTTTGCTTTGCAGCAGGCACAGAGAGTTTTTCATCAAATTCTACAGTTATAATAGCGTAATCTTCTTGCGAAGTCGATAGAATCTCTATTACATTACTTACACTTTTTAACTTGTCCTCTAATGGATCTACTATTAAACGTTCAATATCTTCTGCAGTATTTCCGGGATAAGGAACACTAATGTAAATTTTGGTTTCATTGATTTCAGGAAAATTTTCTCTAGGCATAGAGAAATATGCAGAAAGTCCTAAAACCAAGAATATGCCAATCATTACATAAATAGTAGTTGGATTATTTATCGCCCAGGACGATAACTTAAATTCCTTATCTACCTTTTTCTTGTTAACTTCCATAGATTGTTAGTTTAAAATTTTAACTTTCTGACCATCTTTTACACTTCTGGCACCTTCACTAATAATAGCATCCCCATTATTAATGCCTTCTGTAATCTCAATAAGATCTCCTTGTGTCTTCCCTGTTTTTACAATTACTCTTCTAGCTTCAGCTATGTTTTGAGCATCTTTACCAGAGGTAACATAAGTATATTGATCTCCTTCTGCATTTTCAGAAATAATACTTTGTGGTATTAAGATCGCTTTTTCATTAGTATAATCATTGATTTTTACCTTGGCTGTAAGGTTTGGTTTTACAGTTCCTCCATTTGAAGGAATACCAACTTCTACCATAAAAGAACGATTGTTTGGATTGATATAATTACCTACTTGACGAATTTTTGTGCTAATTGTTTTTCCTAGAACCGGGAAATATACTTCTACATTTTTACCCATAGTAACACTTGGGATATAACGTTCTGGTACCTCGGTTTCAATATACATATCATCCAGGTTAACTATACGTATCAGTGCTGTTTGCCCTGGAGAAACTACACTTCCTTGTTCTGTAATTACATTATCAATAACTCCAGAAAATGGAGCAGTTACAGTTGTCTTAGCCAATTGACGTTTGATCTGATTTACTACGTTTTGCTGTGCTTCAAAATTTGTTTTAGCTTCGAGATATTGAATTTCTGAACCTATTTTTTGCTCCCAAAGTCTTTTTTGGCGATCAAAAGTCGTTTTAGCTAATTGTGCCTGCACTTCTACTTGAGACAATTGCTGACCTAATCCACCATCATCAATTCTGGCAAGTAATTGACCTTTGGATACTTTTTGTCCTTCTTTCACGTAAACTCTGGTCAGGATCCCACTCATCTCAGGATATAGAACTAAGTTTTTCTTGGTTTCTACATTTCCTTGTAACTCCAGATAATGATTAAATAGTGTGTCTTTTGCTGTGATTGTAGTTACCAAAGGAAGTCTTTTTACAGAATCCAAAGAGGCTATTGCTTCATCCAATTGTTTTAATTGATCAGCAACGGCTTGTTGTTTGGCTGCTATTTCGGTTCTTTTGGCACGTATTGCTTGTAGATTACCGTCTTCTATAATTTTATCGATAGACTTTGTATTGTTTTGTCCACATGAAATGATAAGAAGTGATATAGATAATATGGTAAGTATCTTTTTCATAATATGGTTAATTATTATTTGGTGTATTTAAAATCGTTTCTAGTTCAGCCTTTTTGTTGATAATGTTAAGCATAGCATTCAATACTTCATTCTGAGAAGAGTATAGCTGTAATTGTGCTTGTCTTAATTCAAAACTAGAGGCAAGTCCTTCTGTGTATTTAATCTGATTTTTTTTCTCTATTCGCTCTGCTAGTGTGAGATTTTGCTTTGAAGTATTATAACTTTCCATCGAAAATTTATAATCACTTATTGCGGTATCATACTTAAGTTGTATTTCTCGTTGAATTCTCAAAAAATCGGTTCTCGATTGTTCGTCAGCTATTCTGGCCTGTTGCGTTCTGGCACTTCTCTTTAAAGAACTGAAAATCGGAATCTTCAGGCTTGCTCCCAAAATAGAAGATTGAAACCAACGTTGATCACTATCCAAAAAAGTAAAAGAATTACTATTGGCTTGTGTACCATAATTAACAAAAGCAGACAAAGACGGAAGTGCCCTACTTTTTTCTAGTTTTAACTCTAACCGCGTTTGTTCGGTAAGAAGATATGCTAATCTGTAATCTATATTATTTTCTATGTTAAATGGTTTAGCGATAACAGATTGATCCATGTTTTTTAAAGCAAGACCATCTAAATTATCAGAAAGCACAATATTCGAATCAACAGGTACTCCAAGAGTTAAATTAAACATTTGCATAGCGATTCTTTCTAACCGTTCTGCATTACTAAACTGATTCTTAATCTGTAATAAAGTAATTTGTAGTTGTTCTACATCTTCTTCTTCGGCCAGACCATTCTCGAAAATCTTCTTTGTTTCCAGATAATTTTTCTCTAGAGTAGCGACATTGTTTTTAAGAATCTTTACGCTTTCCTGAGCGACAAGTACGCTTCCATATGCGTTAACAACACCTTTACGGACTTCGAGTTGGGTTTTTTCTTCAACATCATTGTTATATTGTAAAAAACTCTTTGCTGCTTGTAAACCAACTAAATAAGAACCGTCAAAAATAAGTTGACTTAGAGTTGCTGTTGCCGATGCTTGTTGTTTTGTTCCAAAAACAACAGGAACAAAAGTTCCAGGCTCTCCGCCGGTAACTTCTCCTGGTAATAGCGAAACAGGTTGCTTTAATTGATTTTGATAATCGACCAATGCACTAATTTGAGGAAGACCATCTGCTGTGGTTTCCCATTTTCTTTTAAGTGCTTTTGCTACATCACGTCTTGCATTAATAGATTGATAACTGTTTTTTAATGCGAATTCTATCGCCTCATCTAGTGTAAAGGAATATGAAGAATTTGCTGGTGGTTGTTGAGCTAATATTGTGGTTGTAAATAACCAACCCAAACAAATTAACCAAAGGTTGTTTCTCATAGATATTACTCTTTTATTAGTAGATTGTTTAAAATTTCTAATCCTTTTTTTGTGGCAATGCCCCTAACATGATATTCCAGATAATCTGCCATAAGTTGAGTTATAGGGAATTTTTGCATCGGAAACATTTCTTGATCCTTTATTCCAATTGCTCCAATAAAATATATTCTTGAAATAAATTGGATGTCTATGTTTTTTCTAAAAACATCTTCATTAATTCCTCGTTCAAGATTTTCAATAACACATTCTTGCATCATATCAAATTGTCGAGCTTTAAGAGCCTTATATATCTTAGGATAATATTTTTGAAGCTGGTATTGTGGGGCGGTCTTTTCATTTTTAAGATGTCTTAATACAAAAGCTTTAATCTCATATAGCTCTTCTATTGGCCCATTTTTTTGATCTACAATAGCGTCTATTCCATCAGAAATAGTACAAAAAAGATGATCTGTAGTTGCCTTTACCAGTGCTGTTTTATTTTGAAAATGTGTGTAAATTGTCTTTTTAGAAATTCCCATTTCGGTAGCGAGATCGTCCATAGTGACACTCTTAAAACCCAAATTCAAAAACATATCATTAGCTTTTTCTATTATTTTGTCTTTCATTAAAGGGATTCATTTTTTTGCCAAATGTACACACGGAAACTTTAAAAACAATAAAAGTTTCCTGAGTTTTACAAATTTTTAACATTACGCCCAGATTTTGATCAATAAAATGTTTTAGATACGAGATTATGATTAGCATTAGTTTTTTAAAAAGTTTCAATTACTTTAGCATAAAAAAATACTGTGCACACAATTTCTGATTATCAGAGGTGTTTTTTAGAATATCTGTCTAAAAAAACGATAACTAAAGAGCCCAAGAATCTTTATGAACCAATATCCTATATTCTTAATCTTGGTGGTAAACGATTGCGGCCGATTTTGGTGTTAATGTCTTCTGAAATTTTTGGAGGAGATTACAAAAAAGCTTTAGATGCAGCATTGGCTATAGAGATTTTTCATAATTTTTCCTTAATACATGATGATATAATGGATGATGCTCCTCTTAGGAGAGGAAAAGAAACTGTTCATGAAAAATGGGATATAAATACAGGAATTCTTTCAGGAGATGCGATGTTGATTAATGCTTATCAATTGTTTGAAAATTATGAAGGAAATACTTTTAGAGAACTGGCTAAACTATTTACCAAGACAGCAATAGAAGTATGTGAGGGGCAACAATATGATATTGATTTTGAAACCAGAGATGATGTAACTATTCCCGAATATATCCAAATGATAGAATATAAGACGGCGGTTTTAGTTGGCGCAGCGATGAGAATGGGAGCTACCGTTGCTAATGCTTCAGAAGATTGTAGGTCTTCGATTTATGATTTTGGAAGATTATTAGGATTAGCATTTCAACTTCAGGATGATTATTTGGATGCTTTTGGTGACCCTAAGACTTTTGGTAAACAAGTAGGAGGAGATATAATTGAGAATAAAAAAACTATTTTATATCTAAAAGCTTTGGAATTTGCAAGTGAAGAGGAACGTAAGCAATTAAAAGAATTATTTTCTCTTACTCCTAATGACCCATCTCAAAAAATAGATATTATAAAACATCTTTTTGAGACCACCGGGGCAAAAGATAAAACACGATTAGAGATTGAAAAATATACGAATAAAGCATTTTCGGTTTTAGAAACTCTCTCTATTACAGAAGATAAAAAAGCGATATTGAAATCATTTGGAGAAAAATTAATGAATCGAAGTGTCTAACAGATATAGTCTTATTACTGCAAAGCAATTAATTGATGAGGTTTCTAATTCTGATTTGTATCCTCAGTTTCTGGCGCAATTACAAAAAGATCTGAATCGTGCAGGGATTGATTATGATATCAAAAGTAAAACACCTCAGGATCTGTTTTCTGAAGTGGCGTACTTGCTTGTTGAAAAATTACAGAACGCTTTTAATGAGTACCTTAATTTGTTGTATGCTGTAGATGTCTCTGAAACTAAGATAAGAAGCCTGGATTCTGAAGATAGTGTTGATATTGCAGAATATGCTGCGTATTTGATTCTAAAGCGAGAGTGGCAAAAGGTTTGGTATAGAAACAAAGGATGAGATTCTATTGATCAAAAATTTATCTTAGATGTAAAATAGAATGTAGAATAACTAGAAATCTTAAACGTATGAAGTTCTATAGTAGCATTTTCTTATTTTTCGTATTAACCATTAATTATGGTCAGGATCTTTCTCAAGATAAAATAAACATTTCTTATGAAGAGTTTTTGAGAGAAGTTGGTAAAAAAGAAAGAGACACTTTGATTAAACAATTATCCAAAAGATATCATTGTTCAGAATATTTCTCAGGGAACATTTACTATTATTATAAAAATGATCAATTAAAATTGATAAAGCATATCTATAAGCAAAACTGGGATAATAGTTTAGAATATTACTATATCGAAAATGATACACTACAGTTATTTACAACGTTTACCGAGATTATTCGATCTAATACTCGTTATACCAAGAGCGAAAGAGAAACGTCTTTTTCAATGGAGAAAGTGTTAGATGTTACCGAGAATCGAACATTTTTACGGCAAAATCGTATTGTAATGTGTCATGAAAGGAAGGATATGAAAAAACAATCAGAATGGGATCAGGATTTTTTTAATACGCTTAGTTTTAAAAAAGTAGATTGTACTACAGATGCTGAAGATCTACGATATAAATATAGGACACTTCGCAAAGCTGAAAAAAAACTCGTGAAATATGGAGGAAAACCACATAATTGTATTTTTTATTTGTGGTAAGACAATTCTTTAGAAAAACACACTAACAAAGGGTGTGTAGGCGCTTCCGTAGATACTTTTATTGCTATCATAAAGGAGGTCATAACGAATACCAACACTTACATTACCTATACGATAACCACCACCAATAAATAGCGACGGATACCAATAATTTTCTTTCAGGTCCTGTGCGTTTTCAATTTCAAGAGTTCTCGAAACTCCCATCTCCTGAAACTCAAGTGAGAGTCTGATTTCTCGTATTGGGCTATAAAAAGCAAGTATACTTCCTCCATAATTGGTCGCTGTAAAATTGTTAGATTCGATATATCCAAAACTAACTCCCATTCCGGCAGCAAATTGTTCATTAAAATTATATAGTACTGATGGTTCGATTACTCCACTAAAAGTATCATTGCCAAAACCAATTCCCAGATTGCCTCCAAAACTAACATTGGACCAAAAATCATCGTTTTGAGAATAACTTTTTTGTAAGGAAAATAAAATTGAAAGAACTAAGACAAGGATTTTAATATTTTGATGAACATTTACTTTCATTGTTAATTTTATGAAAAATTATAATATAAATATAAATAATTCGATACCTAATATACCGTAATTATTGTATTTTTGTGGCGTTTTATTATTTAAAAGACAGTTGAATACTTACATATGGATAAATATTCATTTTTAAATGCGGCTAATACCGCATTTTTTGCAGATTTATATGATCAATATATACAGAATCCTGATAGTGTAGAACCTAGTTGGAGAGCATTTTTTCAAGGATTTGATTTTGGAGTAGAAAATGCTAATGGTTCAGAAGAAACTATGTATGTTGATCAAGCACCAGGAGAAACTGTTGCTATTCCCCAAAATGTTCAAAAAGAATTTCAGGTAGTTCGATTAATAGACGGATATAGAACTCGAGGGCATTTGTTTACCAAAACAAATCCTGTAAGAGAGCGAAGAAAATATATCCCAACATTGGCGTTAGAAAATTTTGGATTAAGTCAGGCCGATCTTAATACAGTTTTTAATGCAGGAGAAATTATTGGGATTGGCCCCAATACATTAAGTAATATTATTGTTCACCTAGAACAAATATATTGTGATTCTGTTGGTATCGAGTATATGTATATTCGTGATCCGGAAGAACGAGAGTGGATACAGGCCCGGGTTAATTTTAATACCAATAGAACTAAGTTTTCTGCAGAACAAAAGAAACATATTCTTAGAAAATTAAATCAGGCAGTTTCATTCGAAAGCTTTTTACATACTAAATATGTTGGCCAAAAACGATTCTCTCTCGAAGGAGGAGAATCTCTTATTCCTGCTTTAGATGCACTGGTAGAAAAGGCAGCTAATCTAGGAGTAAAAGAATTTGTAATGGGTATGGCTCACCGTGGTCGTTTAAGTACACTTACAAATATTTTTGGAAAAAGTCCAAAAGATATCTTTAGTGAATTTGATGGAAAAGACTACGAGGAAGCAATATTTGATGGGGATGTAAAATATCATTTGGGTTGGACCTCTAAACGAGAATCAGATTCTGGAAAAGCAATTAATATGAATATTGCTCCTAATCCATCGCATCTAGAAACAGTAGGTGCTGTAGTAGAAGGAATAACCAGAGCAAAACAAGATACACATTATAAAGAAAATATTTCTCAGGTGTTACCAATAGTGGTTCATGGAGACGCAGCTGTAGCTGGACAAGGACTCGTCTATGAGATTGTTCAAATGGCTCAGCTAGATGGATATAAAACCGGAGGAACTATACATATAATAGTGAATAATCAGATTGGGTTTACAACTAACTATTTGGATGCACGTTCATCAACGTATTGTACCGATGTTGGTAAAGTTACTCTATCACCTGTTTTACATGTAAATGCAGATGATGCAGAAGCAGTAGTTCATGCAACTAATTTTGCATTAGATTTCAGAATGAATTTTGGTCGTGACGTATTTATAGATTTACTAGGATATCGTAAATATGGTCATAATGAAGGAGATGAACCACGCTTTACTCAGCCTAAGCTATATAAAGCTATTGCTAAGCACAAAAATCCGAGAGATATTTATGCAGAAAAATTGATTTCTGAAGGTATTATTGATAAAGATTATGTTGCTAAACTTGAAAAAGAATATAAAGCATCTCTCGAAGAAGAATTAGAAGATTCTCGTAAGCAAGAAAAAACTGTGATAACTCCATTTATGCAAGATGAATGGGCCGGTTTTGAAAGAATACAAGAAGATAAAATGATGGAAGTAGTTGATACTACGTATCCAAAAGATAAACTTACTGAAATAGCAGAAGTTATTACTAAGCTTCCTTCGGATAAAAAGTTTCTTCGTAAAATAGAGAAAATAGTAAATGACCGACATAAAAGATTCTTTGAAACAGACCAATTAGACTGGGCAATGGGAGAACTATTAGCTTATGGTTCTTTGTTAAAAGAAGGGTACGATGTAAGAATGAGTGGGCAAGATGTAGAAAGAGGAACATTCTCGCATAGACACGCAGTTATCAAAGTAGAGGATAGTGAAGAAGAGGTAGTGTTATTAAATAATCTAAAAGGTGATCAATCAGATTTCTATATCTATAATTCATTGTTGTCAGAATATGGAGTTGTAGGATTCGATTATGGATATGCCATGGCAAGTCCAAAGACTCTAACAATCTGGGAAGCGCAATTTGGAGATTTCAGTAATGGTGCACAGATTATGCTGGATCAATATATTTCTTCTGCAGAGGATAAGTGGAAATTACAAAACGGTTTGGTGATGTTGTTACCACATGGTTACGAAGGGCAGGGGGCAGAACACTCTTCGGCTCGTATGGAACGATATCTTCAACTTTGTGCAAAAGACAATATGTTTGTTGCCGATGTAACAACACCTGCTAATTTGTTTCATTTGCTACGTAGACAAATGAAAGCAAAATACCGTAAACCTTTAATCGTATTTACGCCAAAGAGTTTATTACGTCATCCTAAAGTACATTCTTCTGTAGATGAATTTGTCAATGGCAAGTTTCAAACACTATTAGATGACCCAGATGCAAAAGCTACAGCTGTAAAAACACTAGTTTTTTGTACAGGTAAATTCTATTATGACTTATTAGAAGAAAAAGAAAAACTAGGAAGAAAGGATGTTGCTTTGGTACGGATAGAGCAATTATTTCCTTTGCCAGTGGCAGAGATGGATGCTATAATCAAAAAATATAAAGCAGATGAGGTGGTTTGGGCACAAGAAGAACCACGTAATATGGGTGCGTTAAGTCATATGTTAATGAATTATGATGAAGCAAAAACATTTAGATTTGCAAGTAGAAGATCATATGGAGCTCCTGCAGCAGGTAGTGCAACAAGATCTAAGAGAAGACATCAACAAGTAATTGATTACGTGTTTGATAAAACAAAAAATAATCAAAGAAGATAAAAATTTAGTAAATAAGTATAGTTAAAAGTTTCCAAAGGAAATTGTACAAAGGATAAATTCAGAATTATGGCTTTAGAAATGAAAGTCCCATCACCGGGAGAATCTATTACAGAAGTAGAAATAGCTCAATGGCTTGTTGAGACTGGTGATTATGTCGAAAAAGATCAGGCAATTGCCGAAGTAGACAGTGATAAAGCAACCTTAGAATTACCCGCTGAAGCAAGTGGAATTATAACACTTAAGGCAGAAGAGGGTGATGCAGTGGCAGTTGGTCAAGTCGTGTGTCTTATTGATACAGAGGCGGCTAAACCCGAAGGTGGCGCAGCAAAATCAACTCCTGCTGAAGAAGCTCCAAAAGTAGAGGAGGAAAAGGAAAAAACTCCAGCAACTCCTGCTAAAACAGAAACTTATGCAACAGGAACTGCTTCTCCAGCAGCTAAAAAAGTACTTGCCGAAAAAGGTATAGATGCTAGCCAGGTAAAGGGAACGGGTAGAGATGGACGCATTACTAAAGCTGATGCATTAGATGCAAAACCAGCTATGGGAACCCCGGGATTAGGAAGCAGAGGAGAGTCGCGTAAGAAATTATCAATGCTTCGTCGTAAGGTGGCAGAACGTTTGGTTTCAGTTAAAAATGAAACGGCAATGCTAACCACTTTTAATGAAGTGGATATGCAACCTATTTTTAACCTTCGTAGTCAATACAAAGAAACATTTAAAAGTAAACATGGAGTAAGCTTAGGATTTATGTCTTTCTTTACTCTAGCTTGTGTGCGAGCATTGCAATTATTCCCGGCGGTAAATTCGATGATTGATGGTAAAGAAATGATTTCTTATGATTTTCAGGATATTAGTATTGCAGTTTCTGGTCCTAAAGGATTAATGGTGCCTGTGATTCGTAATGCAGAAAATTTAAGTTTCAGAGGAGTAGAATCTGAAGTAAAACGATTGGCAATTCGAGCACGTGACGGTCAAATCACTGTTGATGAAATGACAGGAGGAACTTTTACTATAACTAATGGTGGTGTTTTTGGTAGTATGTTATCTACACCAATTATTAACCCTCCACAGAGTGCTATCTTAGGGATGCATAATATTGTAGAGCGCCCAATTGTAAGAGACGGACAAATTGTAGTAGCACCTATTATGTATGTGGCATTATCTTATGATCATAGAATTATCGATGGTAAAGAATCTGTAGGATTCCTTGTAGCGGTAAAAGAAGCATTAGAGAATCCAGAAGAATTGCTAATGGATAATAATGTAACTAAGGCTTTAGAGTTATAAGTAAAGTTTTTTAGTATAAAACAAAAGCGCTTCAGTTGTACAACTGAAGCGCTTTTGTTTTGAAAAATTTAAAAATAAGAATCTATAACTTAATTTGTAGCGTCTGTAATATGATTTTTATAGTGTTGCTTTTATTTCTATGTAGTTTGATGCTTTGTAAAAGCTTTAGAAAGAATCGATATTGCACGATCAATTTCTTGTTTGGTAGTGTTTTTGCCTACCGAAAACCGGAATGTCCCTTTGGCGTATTCATAATCAGATAAAGTTGATTTGAGTATGTTGGATACATTAGTTGCACCAGAATGACAGGCTGAACCCGCAGATACAGCTATTTCATTTCTTAAGCTGAATATAACTGCATTCGCATCAATATTTCTAAAACTAATATTAAGAGTATTAGGCAAAGTTTTTTGTAAATCTCCATTTATAATGGTATCCAGGTTTAGGTTGTTTAATTGTTCTAGCAAATAATCTCTCATTATTTGCATTTGTGTTGTGTTTATTTCAAATTCTTGATAAGCAATTTCAGAAGCTTTTCCTAAACCTGCTATATACATCGTATTTTCGGTCCCTGGCCGTTTGTTAAATTCATGACTT
The DNA here is from genome assembly GCF_943422735.1 of Aquimarina sp. EL_43. Classification (NCBI taxonomy): domain Bacteria; kingdom Pseudomonadati; phylum Bacteroidota; class Flavobacteriia; order Flavobacteriales; family Flavobacteriaceae; genus Aquimarina; species Aquimarina sp. EL_43. The sequence goes on from NZ_CALSBR010000001.1 coordinate 2,446,466, forward strand.
GCGCCATGCATTAATTTATGTAAAGAGGTTCCGTTTTTGATATATAATGCACCAATACCTTTTGGAGCATAAAATTTATGCCCAGCAATTGTTAATAAATCAACACTTAGATCGGCAACATTAGTTATCACTTTGCCTATAGATTGTGCAGCATCTGTATGAAAAATAACATTGTGTTTCTTTGCGATTTTACCTATTTCCTGTATTGGTTGTATACTACCAATTTCATTATTAGCATGCATAATAGAAATTAAAATAGTTTCTGGTGATATTGCTTTTTCAATTTGATTAATGTCAACAATTCCGTTTTTATCAACATTTACATAAGTGATTTTGAATCCTTGGTTTTCTAGGTGTTTGCATACTTCTAGTACAGCAGGATGTTCTATTGATGATGTGATAATATGATTTCCTTTTGTTTTATGGGCCAATGCTGCACCGATAATTGCATAGTTATTTGATTCTGTTCCACCACTGGTGAATATAATTTCTTCGGGAGTAGCTCCTACAAGATTTGCTACTTGTTTACGAGCTTTTTCGATAGCTTCTTTGGCTTTTATTCCCTGGGTATTAATACTAGAAGGGTTTCCATAATGATTAGTTAAAAAAGGAAACATTACATCTGTCACTCTGGGATCTATTGGTGTAGAAGCGTTGTAATCCAAATAAATAAATGGCGTGTTCATATTAAGTCATCCTTATTTTAATAATGATTGATGATATTATGGTTAATACTCCTATTGTAATTATTGTAATATCTACTTCAAAAAATTGGGCCATACTTATTGTTAATAATGCACCAAAAGCATACCCCAAATCTCTCCATAGCCTAAAAACTCCAATACCTTGAGCTCTTTGTTTAGGGTGGGTAAAACTTGCAATAGCAGATAAAAAAGTTGGATATACAATGGCTGTTCCTGCCCCCAAGATCGATGAGAGTGTAAGGAATTGGATTAAAGAAGTTGCCCAAAACATTAAAATTAATGCAATGCCTTGTAATGCCATTCCTATAAATAGCATCATTTTTTTATTGTAGTGATCAGATAGTTTTCCGGTTACTAATTGTCCGATTCCCCATATAGCAGGATATACAGCAACAATGATTGCGATATTTTTTAAACCAAAACCTCTATTGGCCAGGATAATTGGGAGTATTCCCCAGATCATTCCATCGTTTAGGTTGTTAATAAATCCTGCTTGTGAGATAGATCCCAAATTATTGTCTCTCCATGTAGTGTCCCAAAAAATGTTTTTAAGAGGTTTTATGCCATTTATTTTGGTTTCTGCTGCAACGTGTTTTGCAGTATCTTTTATGAAAAAAATACTAATCAATAAGCCCAATACAACAAAGCCTATACCTTGATAAAATGGATACGGGCGTAAACCGTATTCAGAAGCGATCCATCCTGTAGTAAATGCAACAAGAGCAATAGAAAAATATCCGAAAGATTCATTAAGCCCCATGGCTAATCCACGGTGTTTTTCTCCTACTAAGTCGATTTTCATTACTACGGTACTTGACCAGGTTAACCCTTGATTGATTCCTAACAATACGTTGGCAAAAATAATCCAGTTCCAATGTTGAGCATGGATTAAGATAAACGGAATAGGAACGGCTATTACCCATCCGATAATCAATAGATTCTTACGTCCTATACTATTTGCTAATACTCCTGTAAAATAATTGGTAATGGCTTTTACGACTCCAAAAACAATTATAAATGATAATACTGTAGAGGTGGCAATAATTGAGAATTCTTCTTCTGCTAATTTTGGAAGTATAGTACGTTCTAATCCTACCATTCCTCCAACAAAAGCATTTACAATCAACAAAAGTGTAAATTGCCTCCAGTTTTCTTTCAACCCTAGTCGTATGTTTTTTTCTTCCATTTGGTTATAATTAACTTGTTTAAAAAGCAGATTAAGATATGGCACAACGATTTGCACCTGCTTCCAGTTCAATTAAATCTGCTCCTTTTGCATTTCCTTTTATATTTAGCTTTACGATTTCTTCATAATTTGGTGGAGTTTCAGGAATTTTTTGAAGTATACTATCAATAAAATCTTCTTCATTAAGTTGTAATACATTCACATTCTTATTTATATCTCCGAGACTACGACATACCATATTATTATCAAATGAAACAGGGTGGCTAATATGACCAGGGTAAACGATAAGAGAGTTTTGAAGTGTAACTAATTTTTGTAATGATTGATATAGTAAACTGGCCTTTTTCTTTGCGATTTCTTTTGTGGCTTTTAAATCGGGTCTTCCAACACCTGTTGTAAATAAGGTGTCTCCAGAGAATAAAGATTCATTATTTACCAAGTAAGAATAACTTTCATGTGTATGTCCAGGTGTATGAATTGCTTCAAGCTTAGCATTGCCGAAGTTAAGAATAGTGCCATCTGTAATTGGCTCAAAATCATATGTTATTATATTTTGATCGGGAAGTAATAAAATGGCATTGGATTTCTTTGCTAGCTGTTTTCCTCTCGAGAAATGATCTGCATGGATATGAGTATCTATAACATATTTTATTTTCCAATTATTTTGTTGAGCGATATTGGTATAAACCTTATCGTTTATAGAGGCATCAATGATAATTGCTTCTCCATTATTTTCTAGGATATAGGATAGACAGCCTTTTCCTGTTCTACGAATTTGAATGATTGTTGTTTCTTGGTTATCCTTGATTTGTGCTGTATTCCATGCGGTTGTCCATTCGCGCATCCCACCTTCTAAAGAATATGCTTTTATACCTCTTTCTTGAAGTTGTTCTGCAGCTATTAAACTGGTTTTTCCTGCACCACAAACGGTTACAACGGGTATGTCTTTTGAAAAATTAATTTCTGAAAATAGGTTTTTTTCTCCTGCTTTTAGTTGAGTATAGACATCTACAAAATCACTCTCAGGAATTTTCCATTCTTCGCGTTCTTCTTTAGGTCTTACATCTAAAATTTGAATAGGAACCTTGTTTTCTAATAAGGTTCTGAGATCTGCTACTTTGATCGTTTTTGTATTTTTCAAATTCATAGTACTCTTTATTTTAATTAACTGGTAATCCTCTTTGTTTCCATTCTAAAACTTCTTCCTGAAGGCGAATTGCATCATAACCCTTTTCTTGAAGATATTGAACTGCTTCATCTGCAAAAACACATAAAGGGCCTCTGCAATACACTATTATTTGCTTATTTTTTGGGAGTTGAGTTATATTGTCTTTGAGAGATTCTATCGGTATGGATTTTGCATTTGCAATTGCTTCTTTTTTAAATTCTTTTTCAGGTCGAACATCTAAAAAATATAAATCATCAAGATTGGTGTTTGCCACTATTTCATCGATGTTGATCGAAGATACCGATGCAAATTTCTCTTGTTTAAAGTTTTGTAGAGTTGCCTGTATTTCTAGACTGTTTTGTAAGCTAAAACTTTGTAGAGAGTTCCAAAGTGTATATACATTTTTATTAGATAAGGAATAAATCACATAATGCCCATTCTTTGTTGTTTTAAGAAGTTTCACCTTTTTAAGTACTTGTAGATGCTGTGAAGCATTGGCAATTGATACTCCTATCTCGTTTGCAATTTGCTCTACAGAATAATTGTCTTGAGATATAAGATTAAGGATTCGAAGTCTGTAAGGATTTGCTAAGGCTTTTGCCACGTTAGCAATCTCCTGGTAAATACTGTTTTTGAATTCTTGTTTGTTCATTATTGATTCAATTATTCAACAAATATATTGAATAATTGAATTAAAATAAATTTTTAACACATTTTTTTGATGTTCACAAGAATGTAACTAATTAAAAAAGAGGGGTTAATGTGAGTTTTTGAAGATGTCTGATCCTGTAAGGAGATAATTAGAGTCAATCACTAAGGAGTAATTGACTTAATAAAATGATTTCATCAAGAGAACATATTAATGTATTTTATGTACTCTATGATCCTATATTTTAACTACAATTATAAAATCATTTCAGCATAAGGAAGTATAGTGTGGTATCCTTTTTTCTTAAAATACTCCATTTCTGAAGAATTTCCGGTAACCAAAATAAAATCTCCTCCCCAACCGCCAAGACTTTTAATACTACCTGGGTAATCAGAGAATAAGGTAGACTTTACCGTAGGAGTTTTAATAATTTTAGAAATAATTTCTTCGTGTAAATCTAGTAGCGTATTAAACTCATCTATAGTAGAACAATTCAATATTTTAGACGTAATTTCGTTTATTGCTACTTCAGCATTATCAAAATCTTTTAATGGTAATGCCTGATAATGTTTAATAGAAGCTTTACTATCCTGCTTTTGATTTAAATAAATAAAAAAAATATTCTCTTTAAAAGAAGGGTCAAAATTAGCAGCTTTTACAGTGGGATTCCCTTCATTACGTTTGTATAAAATAGGAGAATCATGCTGTGCACATGCGATATCATACCCACTACCTCCAAAGCTTTTTTCGAGTAAAGTAAATGCATTTACTTTTGCCCATTGTGCAATGTTATTAATTAAAGTAGAAGAGGATCCAAGCCCCCATTCCTTATGAAACTCTAATCTGCTTTCTATACGATATCCTTTCCCAGAGGAAAGAAAATTAGGATTTAATTCTTTTGCAACGTTAAGAATATCAATGAGAGTAGTAGCGATGTTACTTTCTTCAGTAGTATCCTGAGTTTGTTTAAAAGCGTTGTCTTCTATGGTTAAAATAGTTTCAAACCAACAATTTCCTTCTTCATCAAAGCTTTTCCATAGCATTTGAGAAGAATCATTTTCTTCAATTAGTAGCCATTGCCCTTTTTTGGTAGGTATTGCTAGAGCGCATGCACCATCTAATACTAAGTATTCGGCTGTAAGCAATAATTTACCATGACTATAAAAGGATTTTTTCATTTTAAGCCCTTAGTTTTTCAATCTGTGTTACTACTTCACTATGGGTAACAGCATTTGTTTCAAAATATTTTATAAGTTGTTTTTTTTCGTCTTCTGTGGCTTTAAATTGATTTAGAATATTCATCAAATGCATTTTCATATGCCCTTGTTGAATTCCTGTAGTGATCAGTGAATTTATGGCTGCAAAATTTTGGGCGAGCCCTGCTACAGCTGTTATTTCCATAAGTTTTTTGGCATTAGGTTTTTCGAGAAGCTGCAATGCTAATTTTACTAAAGGATGAAGAGAAGTTAAGCCGCCAACAGTACCTAACGCAAGAGGTAGTGTAATAGAGAAAGTTAAAATGTTATTTTGTATTTTGGCATGAGTAAGGCTTGTATATTTACCATTTCTTGATGCATAAGCATGTGCTCCTGCTTCTATTGCTCTAAAATCATTCCCTGTAGCTAATACTACTGCATCTATACCATTCATAATCCCTTTATTATGTGTTACTGCGCGGTAGGGTTCAACCTCGGCAATGCGTACTGCTCTCACAAATTTGTTGGCATATTGCAAAGAAGAAAGTGATGGTGTGTTGGGTAAATCATTGATATCACAAGATACAGAAGCTTTTACCAAACACTGTGGGACATAATTAGAGAGAATACTCATAATAATCTCAATATCTTTTTCTGTAGCAGAAAAACTATGGTATTCTTTTGCCTCTGTAGTCATTGTTTTTGCAAACTGCTCCAGGCAGGAGTTAATAAAATTAGCTCCCATAGCATCTACAGTTTCAAAAGTGCAATGCAATTGATAGTAGTTATCAATTTCTGTGGTTTTATCTCTAAGCTCTATGTCAATTACTCCACCACCTCGTTTTTCCATATTTTTAGTCATATGGGACACAGATGCTAATAACTTAGGTTTAATTATAGAAAAAAATTGTTGTAGTTTTTCAGATTTTCCAGTATACATAAAATGCACCTGTCCAACTTTTATAGTTGATAGTACTTTGGCTTTAAAACCACCACGTGTTTGCCAAAATTTAGCAGCTTTACTTGCTGCAGCAACCACAGAACTTTCTTCGATGGTCATAGGCAGCGTATAACGCTTATCATTAATAAGAAAATTTGGTGCTACCGAAAAAGGTAGGTAATAATTAGAAATAGTGTTTTCGGTGAATTCATCATGAAGCTGTTGAAGCCCATCATCAGAATTCCAATAGGTTACTAAAGTGTCTACTGCATTTTGATCATCATTAAAATGGTGCTTTGCTAACCATTTGATTTTATCAGTTTTAGAGAGTTTAGAAAACCCAGAAACTACAGGTGCCATTATGTTTGTTATTATTAGTGGCTTCAAATATACTATTCTGTTTTATCATACACATAGCTAAATGATTTTAGATATATCAAAAACATTATTCTTGATATGTCGATTGAGGTATGAATTGAGAAATAGAATTTTTTAAGATTGCTATTTTAGGCAATAAACAGGTATAAATGATTGTTTTATGAGTTTTGAGTTGATTAATAAAAGTGCGAATATATGATTTGTGAATAGTGAAATAAGCTGACAAAACTCTAGGTGTTATTGATAATATGCTAAAAAAAAACACCTATGATTTTATGATTTTATTGTATTTAACAGCAATTGTTGTATTTTTCACGGATTTTTTAGTATTCTTGGCGTCAACAATTTTTAAAAATTATTATCATATGAAAATTACAAAATTGTTTTTTACAATTACGATTTTTATAGGTCTTGTAGCATCAGCACAAGACAAAGCTTTTACTCTACAAGAAATCTGGGGAGGAACTTTTAGGACTCAAGGCTTGCAATCATTACATTCTATGAAAAATGGAACTGAATATTCGGTCATAGAAAAGGATGCAGCTTCTGGAGCAATTAATATTGAAGTCTATTCATATGAAACTGGTGAGAAAGTAAGAACCTTAATAAGTACTGCTTCTATAGATGATCTATCTACGTTTCAAGGGTATTCTTTTAGTAAAGATGAAAATAGAGTTTTACTTTCGAGTGAGCTAGAACAGATATATCGCCGTTCTTCAAAAGGGATTTATCATATTTATGATGTTCCTTCTAAAGGTATTTTTAAAGTTAGTGATAAAAAAATACAATCCCCTATGTTATCACCAGATGGAAATAAGATAGCATACGTTCTGGATAATAATATTTATATGCTAAATTTTGTAACCGGTAAGGAGGTACAATTAACCGATGATGGTAAGAAAAATGAAATTATCAATGGGATTACAGATTGGGTGTATGAAGAAGAATTCTCTTTTGTTAGAGCCTTTGATTGGAGTGCCGATAGTAACAAGATTGCTTTTTTACGATTTGATGAAAGAGAAGTGCCTGAGTTTTCTATGGATGTCTACGGTAAAGATTTATATCAAAAACAAGAGGTTTTTAAATACCCTAAAGCAGGAGAGAAGAATGCAAAAGTCTCCTTGTTTGTAGCCGATATTAGTGCAATGGCATTAGATCAGATTAAACTAGGCGATTATAAAGATTTTTATATCCCTAGAATAAAATGGACAGCAAATCCAGATATTTTGAGTGTACAGGTAATGAACAGACATCAAAATAATCTGGATTTAATTTTTGTAGACGCCAAGACCAAAGCAGCAAAAGTTGTACTTAATGAAAAAGATGCTGCTTATATAGATATTACAGACAATCTTACATTCTTAGAAGATAATAGTTTTATATGGACCAGCGAAAAAGATGGATATAACCATATATATCATCATGCAGCAACTGGTGAGTTGGTAAATCAGGTAACCAAAGGTCCCTGGGAAGTAACAAGTTATTATGGTTATAATAAAAAGAATAAAACTATATATTATCAAAGTGTAGAGAACGGGAGTATCAATAGAGATATTTATAGTGTGACCTTGGATGGAAAAGACAAAAAGCGATTAAGTCAAAAAGAAGGAACCAATGACGCAGACTTTAGTGCAGATTTTAGTTTGTATATTAATTATTTTTCTAATGCAACTACTCCTTACGAATATACCCTAAATGATGGCAAGACAGGAAAAGTTGTTCGTGAAATTAAGAACAATAAAGGGCTACTAGAAAAACTAGCAAAATATGATGTGCGACCAAAGGAGTTTTCTACAATAGAAATTAATGGAGAACAATTAAACACCTGGATGATCAAGCCCAAAGATTTTGATCCAAAGAAGAAATATCCATTGTTTATGTATCAATATTCTGGACCAGGATCTCAATCGGTAAAGAATTCTTGGAACAGAGCAAATGATTATTGGTATATGATGTTAGCACAACAGGGGTATATAGTTGTTTGCGTAGATGGTAAAGGAACTGGACTAAAAGGCGCCAAGTTTAAAAAAGCAACTCAAAATGATTTAGGAAATCTAGAGGTTCAGGATCAGATTGCTGCTGCTAAGTATTTTGGGGGATTAGAATATGTTGATGCTTCCCGAATTGGGATTTGGGGATGGAGTTACGGAGGTTTTATGTCTAGTAATTGTTTATTTAAAGCTCCCGACACCTTTAAAATGGCAATTGCTGTAGCACCAGTTACAAGTTGGAGATTTTATGATACCATTTATACGGAACGATATTTGATGACTCCTCAGGAGAATGCGAAAGGATATGACGATAATTCGCCTATTAATTTTGTGAATGGATTAAAAGGAAAATTCTTATTAGTACATGGTAGTGCAGATGATAATGTGCATGTTCAAAATACAATGCAATTGGTTGAAGCATTGATACAAGCAAATAAAGATTTTGATTGGGCAATTTATCCCGATAAAAACCATGGAATTTACGGTGGTAATACTAGATTACATTTATTCAATAAGATGACTAACTTCATTAAAAACAACTTATAATTAATTAAACAAACGTAATGGCAAATACAGTTAAAGCAGCTCATCAGAAAGAGCTTTTTGGGCATCCGGTGGGATTATACATTTTATTTTTTACAGAAATGTGGGAACGCTTTTCATACTATGGTATGAGAGCAATTTTTGTGTTATATCTAACAGCTAAAACCGTGGATGAAAATGCAGGTTTAGGCTGGTCATCTGGAGAAGCTTTGGCACTGTATGGATGGTATACGATGTTGGTTTATGTAGCATCAATTCCTGGTGGATGGATTGCAGATAAATTTTTGGGGCAAAAAAAATCAGTCTTAGTCGGAGGAATTTTACTGGTTGCAGGACATAGTATTTTGGCTGTTGAAGAAATGTGGGCCTGGTATTCTGGCCTTGGATTAATTATAGCAGGAGTAGGAATGCTAAAACCTAATATTTCAACCATGGTTGGTGGTTTGTATAAACAAGGAGATATACGAAGAGATAAAGGATTTACTATTTTCTATATAGGAATTAATATTGGTGCATTTTTGTCAAGTTTAATCGTAGGATATGTAGGAGAAGTGCATGGATGGCACTACGGTTTTGGTCTTGCAGGAATAGGAATGGCATTGGGATTATTACAATACTTATTGGGACAAAAATACCTTGCGGGAGTTGGTAACTTTTTAGGAGCTTCTGAAAAAGAAGAAGATAAAGAAGCTATGAAAAAACCATTAACTAAGATCGAAAAAGATAGAATTGTGGTCTTATTTATTTCATTTCTTTTAGTGATCGTTTTTTGGGGAGCTTTTGAGCAGGCAGGAGGATTAATGAATATCTATGCCAAAGAAAAAACAAATAGAATGCTAATGGGATGGGAAGTTCCTGCTTCATGGTTTCAATCTCTAAATGCGATGTTTATAATTTTCTTAGGAACCACAATCGCTTGGTACTGGGCAAATAGAAAACTAAAAGGAAAAGTTTCGAGTTCTTTGTTTAAGATGATCATCGGACTTATTATTATGGGAACCGGATTCTTTTTCATGACAGCTGCGTCTATGGAGTTTAACTCTAATGGATCTTCTGCAATGTATTGGTTAGTATTAGCATATTTGTTTCATACTATTGGTGAGCTATGTATATCGCCTGTGGCATTGTCGTTTATTACAAAATTGGCTCCGGTTAAATATGGAGCATTAATGATGGGAGTATATTTTGCAATGACAGGCTTCGGAAATAAACTAGCTGGTTTATTAGGAGAATCTGCAGAAGACCTTGGTGAATTTACCATCTTTACAGGGATCGCCGTTTTTTGTGTAATCTTTGGATTACTCGTTATGATTTTTAGAAAAAAATTAGAAATTCTAACGCATGGTGTTGAAGATAAAGAAGGAACTTTACATGAAGAAGCCGAAGGTTTTGAATTAGCAGATAACTCATAAATAATATTATGACGGTTCAAGACGATTCAAATGACTTTAGTTTATTAGGTCATAAACCCGCGTTATATGTATTATTCTTCACAGAAATGTGGGAACGATTTTCGTACTACGGAATGCGCGCAATTTTTGTGCTATTTTTAACTTCTACTTTTGCAGATGGAGGTTGGGAATGGTCTAATGAAAGGGCATTAGCGCTTTTAGGAACATATACTTCTTTAGTCTATGTAACTCCTGTTATAGGAGGGTGGATTGCCGATAAATTTACAGGATATCAAAAAGCAGTTACACTAGGTGCTTTGGTAATGACTCTGGGACATGGTGCAATGGCATTAGAAACAGAGACAACACTATATATAGGTGTAGGACTTTTGATCATTGGTAGTGGTTTGTTTAAGCCAAATATTACATCAATGGTTAGTGGCTTGTATGATAAGTTTCCTGAAAGGAAAGATGGGGCGTTTACCATTTTTTATATGGGTGTAAACTCTGGTGGATTTATTGGTGTTTTACTTTGTGGCTTCTTAGGTGAGAATTTAAGCTGGGCATGGGGATTTGGTTTAGCTGGTATTTTTATGATGCTTGGGATGTTTCAATTTTGGTTTGGTAGAAGTATTTTTGAAGGAGTAGGAGTAGAGCCATCCAAAAAAATAGATTTATCAGACGCTATTGAAAATAAAATAGATAAGGTCGAAGAAAAAGTGCCCGCTCATGTTCAGAGAGATCGTTATATTGTTGTAGGTATTCTAGCATTTTTTGTAATATTCTTTTGGGCTTCATTCGAACAGGCTAGTGGATCTATGACTATTTTTGCAAATAACTTTACGCAACGTGTATTAAGTGGGGGATCTGCATTACTATTTAAAATAGTAGACACATTAATAACAATTATACCTTTAGGAGTTATTACTTGGGTTTTATTAAAATTATTTGCACAAACGTTTAAAAAAATCTCATTATCTAATATTGTTTTGGGAATAAGTTTTTTAAGTGTATGGGCAATTGCATTATGGAAACTATCTGTAATTCTTCCTCAGGAGACAACTGAAATTCCGGCATCCTGGTTTTTAATTTTGAACTCTTTATTTATTATTACTCTTGCACCTTTGTTTTCTAAAGTATGGGAAAGTAAGTATAATCCTTCTGCCACTGTAAAATTTGGATTGGGAATGATATTATTGGGTATAGGGTTCGGAATGCTAGCATGGGGTTCTGCATCGATTCCTCAGGGAGCAAAAACGGCATCTGTTAGTTTAGTGTGGTTGGTTTTAGCTTATTTATTGCATACTATGGGAGAATTATGTTTATCTCCGGTAGGATTATCCTATGTTTCAAAATTAGTACCAGCAAAAAAAATAGGATTAATGTTTGGTCTATGGTATCTGGCTATTGCTATTGGTAACAAATTAGCAGGTTTTGTAGGGAGTTATATTGATGTGATTGTTAATGAATATTCAATGTCTGCTTTCTTTTTGATCTTTACTATAGTTCCGGTAACTGTTGGAGTAATATTAATTTTAATTACTTCAAAAATGAAGAAAATGATGCATGGAGTGCATTAATATGTAATAAAATATATAACTTTACTTGCTTCCCAAAGGCAAATGAATTTTTTAATAAGGAATAATTTTTGTTTCCGACTAGTTATAAAAATTTAAGATTTATGAAAAACCTACTTTTTATTTTCGGATTTCTGCTAAGCTTTTACACTCAAGCACAGGAAATCAAATGGATGTCTATGAATGATGCTTTAGAGGCTCAGAAAAAAGAACCTAAAAAGATCTTTATGGATGTATATACAGATTGGTGTGGGCCTTGTAAGCTTCTGGATAAAAAAACGTTTCATAATAAGGATGTAGTTTCTTATGTAAATAAAAACTACTATGCAGTAAAGTTTAATGCAGAAGGAACAGAAGAAATAAAATACAATGATTTCACCTATACTAATCCAAATTATAATCCGGACAGGAAAGGAAGAAACAGTCAACATTTTTTTGCAAATGCGCTCAAAATAACTGGATATCCTAGTATGGTATTTTTTGATGAAAAAGGAAACCTTATAGCTCCTGTAGTAGGTTATAAAACACCACAACAGTTAGAGATATATCTTAAGATGATCCATAATAACGATTATAAAAAGTTAACCAGTACAGATGCTTGGCAGAAATATGAACGGTCTTTTGTAAGTACTTTCGAGAATTAATACAGATTACTATATTTTTAAAAGCCTCCATTTTGATCATATGATCAAAATGGAGGCTTTTTTATGAATACAATTAGCTACAAAAAATATATTTATCTGTAGATTTGTGTATTTTGTCTTGTTTTTTTGTCTTTTTATCGTAAATTGGCCATGATAACATTCAAATAGAATGTTTTTTGTTTTTACGGAAGATTTTTCTTTCAAATTCAAAAATTGAGAATGATTTTGATATTAAGCTTGTATGTAACCAGCTTTTGTATTTATAGAATTAAGTCAATTCAGAATACATTAGTCCTGATTCTAAATAAGGATAGTACAATTAATTGAAGATCCATTCGTTAGTTAATAATAAACCTAAAATAATACCCAAATCTGATTCAAGAAATGAAAATAAAACTAATCTAGCTTAATTCAATTTTAATACCTACTCTATAAATTGTAATTGCTTTTTTGATTTTATTCATACTTTTTTGAATTGTAAACCTACTTATGAAAAGAATACTAGTCATAGCTGTCCCATCTATGTTGTTTATTGCGCTACTTTTTTCTTTTGTTTCAGCAGAACAACCAGAATTACCTCAAGAATCTCAAGCTATTCAAATATCCCAACCAGCAGAAATTTATTTTCCGAATTCAGATAAAGAACGATTGGCAGATTCTATCCAGGCGTATTTTAAAAAGGCAATAGATCAACATCAAATTGTAGGAGCGGCTGTTGCTATTGTAAAATGTGATTCTATTATTTATGTAGATGGTTATGGTAAAAGGAATATCGCTTTAAAAGACAAGATTAATAAAGAAACCATCTTTAGAATTGGTTCGGTTTCTAAAGGTTTTGCAGGTATTCTTACAGGAATTCATGTAGAAGAAGGCTTAATAAATTGGGAAGATAAAATTGTAGATTATGTTCCAGAATTTCAAATGGCTAATAAAGAACAAACTAAAAAAGTAACTTTATCTCATGTGTTGTCGCATACTGCAGGTTTACCATACCATAGTTTTACCAACCTTGTAGAAGATGGATTACCGATAACAACAATTGCAAGCTATTTTAAAAAAGTACTTCCTATTGATCAACCAGGTAATATATACAGCTATCAAAATGCTGTTTTTGCATTAAGTGGTAAGGTGATAGAACAAGTTACTGGTCAGTCTTTAAGAGAGGTTATTCAAAATAGAATTTTTGAACCTCTACAAATGACTTCTGCTTCGGCAAGTTATGAAGCTCTTAAGGAGTCTGATAATGTGGCACAACCACATCAGCGTATTAGACGTGGGTGGCGACCTACACGTATTAATAAAAAATATTATACCAATGCTATTGCTGCGGGAGGAATTAATGCAAGTATAACAGATATGGGGAAGTGGATGAAATTTTTGCTCGGGAATAATCCAGAAGTAATGATGCCTAATACAATGCGTACTGTGTTTAGTCCAAAAATACAAGTAGGAGGAAGAAGGCAGTATTATCAAAAGTGGCCAGGGTATTCAAAATCTTCCTATGGTTTAGGATGGCGTGTACATTCTTTTGTAGATGCTGATACTAAAGAACCAAGTACTATCGTACATCATGGAGGAAGTGTTAATAACTATAGAAGTGAGATTGCAATTTACCCTAACGAAGATTTAGGAATCTGTGTGCTCTTTAACAGTCAAAATAAATTGGCCAAAGATTGTATACCGACAATCTATAAAATGATACAAGAGATAATGACGACTCAGAAGGATCAACTACTAAAAGAATCTTTAGTGTTATTATAAGATTTTGAGAAGATTATTTTAATATAAATGCTCCCTTTTTATCTGTACGATGAAAAGGGATTTTTTGTTTTTTACAACTGATTTCCCACTGATCGATATAACTTTTATAATTGCTCGCATCTACAACGATTTGTTTTGGATGCAAACTATCTATTACTCTATCCAGATGAATTTTTGGTGAATTAGACAAAATAATAATATCAGGATAAAAACTTTTGATAGCATAGATTGAAGTACTATCAATAACCATAATCGTTTGTTTTTTATATTGATAAATGTTTTTTAATTGCATAACTGTATCTAAAGTAGCCTGATTCTTAGTAAGATAATTGCCAAATAAAAAGTGCTGAGTTTTTACTGCAATAGAATCTTTACTGTATATTCTAAATTGCTGGTTTTCTAAGATTCCTAGAGTAGTATTACGTTGGTTATGAAATACAATTAGTTCTTCTAGATTCGAAATAACATACTTTTCATATATTAAAACAGAGAACAGTGTAATTATTGATACTCCTAACCCATACAATTTTTTCCTTTCATATTTTTTGAACATCATGACCAAAAGAATAATAGTCAAGTATGAGACGATACACATACTGGTCGAGAAAGGAATATTTTTAATAACAAAGCTTTCTTGATTAGCTATCCATTCAATAATAATGTTCATGATGTTAATGCAATCACCAAATAAAGTTGCTATAGATCCAGGGAGAATATTTAAATAAGCGAGTAGAATGACCAAAATACCAAACCCAAGAATACCTCCCAAAAAAGGAAGAATAATAAGATTAGACATAAAAAACAAAAGAGGAAACTGATGAAAATATAATAATGTGAGTGGTAATAATCCAAGTTGAGCAGCCATAGTAACTGTAAATGTTTCCCAAAGTTTTTTAGAAAGATAAAATCGAGGTCTATATATTTTGAATAATAGTGGTTGTATCCAGGCTATCGCAAAGACTGCTAAATAACTTAATTGAAATCCTACCGAGAACAATAGTAAAGGATTAAAACAAATGAGTATAAATAGAGAAATAAACAATGAATTGTAAATACTTGTTTTGGATCTAATTTTTATTCCTATAGCAAGAAAAGAAAACATAGTGACTGCCCTAAGTACCGAAGGGGATAATCCCGCAATAATTGCAAAACACCAAAGTGATAAAATAGTGAGAATTAATTTGATTATTTTTCCGTTTTTATGATACCTGTTAAGAGGTTTTAAGATTAAATTTAATAGGAGTAAAATGATTCCGACATGAAGTCCCGACACTGCCAAAATATGAATAGCTCCAGCATCTCTATAATTGTCAAAAACATCTTGACTTATATCTTGTCTTTGTCCCAAAAGCAAAGCATTAATAATGGATAACTGTGTGGAGTTAAAATTGTATTTCGATAGTTTTAAATTACTGGTTTTTCTGATTTGATTTGCTAGATAACCCAGAGAATATTCGATTTTATGGTTATCAATGAGTTGATGAGGTAATACAACGATCTTATGAGATATGTATTGAGTATGTAAATATTTTGAATAATCAAATTGGTATGGGTTTAAAGCACGAGGGATAGGTTTTAATGCGGTAAATGTGGTATATGTATTGCCTATGTCCAAAACATTTTGTGTGCTATCTTTTGTGACCTGAAGTAATATTTTACCATGTACAGCTTTACCATCTACAAGTTTGATAGAGGCAACGTATTTATTATAGTAGGATGAAGGTTTTAATCGTTCTTTAATATAAAATTGAATTCCTATATCATAGGGTTGCTCTTTTAGATTTATGTGATTGCTGTAGTGGTTGGGATAGTTCTTTGGGTTGTGGATTTTGACTAAAGCGATTCCGAAAATGATAAAAACAATCACCGTTATAATAACAAAAGAATGCCCTTTGCTAAACATCCTTTTTGATCGTTTCCATGAAACGCCAAGTATACATATAGAGATTGAGAAACTTAATACTACAATTTCGGGAACAATAGTCAAACGACACCCCATGAGTATGCCAAGTAAGGTCGAAATAGTGATGACTATAAAAGGAATATTAATGAGTTTCACATTATAGACTTAATAAAGGATTATGTTGAGTAATTATTAATTACTCAAAAATGTTTATAGTACAATGATAAGAGACCCTAGTTTCATTTTTCGGAACTGGGATTAATAACAGAAGTAGAAACAATGCTGTTCAGAAAGAAGGGAGAATTTGTTAAGAGGATGATTTATGATTTACTAAGCAAATACTGTTAGCTATAAAACTCTTCTGGCACCGGCAAAGCATTTGTTCCAGTATTTCTCATCAAGACTTGATATGATAACTCCTCTTGATGTAGATGCATGAATAAACTTAATGACTCCTTTAGTCTCAACTACCAGTCCTACATGAGAAATAACATTTTTTCTTTTATTGGTTTTAAAAAAAAGCAAATCACCAACGTTTACTTTTTTTAATGATATAGCCTTCCCTTGTGTGGCCATAGTTTTAGAAGTTCTAGGAAGAATAATATTCTCTTTCTTAAATGAAGTATATACTAAGCCAGAGCAATCCATTCCTTTCCTTGTAGTACCTCCAAACTTGTATCGGGTGCCACCAAAGGTTTTAGCATAACTCACAATACTTTTAATTTTTTTGGAGTTGGGACTTCTAGTTGTTTTGACTTTAGCAGTAGTTCTATTTTTTGAAGATATAACCGCTTTGTTTTTAGAAGAACTCCCACAAGAAGTTAAAGCTATAATAATTAAAAGATAAAAGATTACTCTTTTCATTAGACTTGGGTTTATAACAAAAATACATGTTTTTAGTCAAAATCTTCAAGAGTTTAAAATTGTTTAAGAAGCTTGCAATTTTTATTATTGTCATAAATAAGCGTTTTGTCCTAGTATAAATTATTGTTTATGTCCTGGAATTACGGCTTTTACGGTATTTGTTTAAGGTTATGGAGTAAAAGACAATATAATTTAATATCTTATTAGTTAAATACTTATTAATATTCTTCAGATGAAATTGAAGGTACTTCTATATAGTGCGTGTTTTTTAATGCATTTTGCTATTATCCCTTTGTCTGCGCAAGTTGCTGATAAAGAGGTGAGTTCAGATAGTATAAGAGAAATTCTGGAAGAATCTTCAAGATCATTTTCAACACAAACAAATGAAGGAAAAGAAAAGGGAATCTATTTTTTAGAGCTTGCAGAAAAATTGATAAAAAAAGTTAATGATCCCTTGCTTGAAATTCATATTAATAGAACGAAAATAGATTTTTTTCTTGGTACACGGGATACCATTAGAGTTGAAGAATATTTAGCCAAAAATCTAAAAATCATTAAACAAATAGATAATAAAAGACAGCTAGGGTTGTATTATGAAGGGCTTGGAGTACACAAATCTATGCAGGGGAAAAAGGAAGAAGGGTATCAAGCTTACCTTATTGCAGAACAACTATTAAGGAAATATGGGAAAACTGAAGATGTGATTGATATCAATTACAACCTTAGTTCGCGATATATGAAAGTAAAAAGATGGAATGAGGCTATTGAGCATGCATTAAAATCGACAAATGCAATAAGAAAAACAGGAGTTAAACAGGATAGAAGAAAGAATTTAAATCTGTTTTTGACAGAAAGTTATATCAATTTAGAAGAATTTGAAAAAGCAGAACTCTATTTTGACACTATTGAAAAGGAAAAATCTGCTTATTCTGGAGATTTGAATTTTGAAGGAAGATTATATTCGAATAAGGGATTGTATTATGAGAAAATTGGAGATTATAAAAAAGCAGCACTTTTTTATAGTCAATCCTTCAACAATCTTTTAGAATATCACAGTCAAAGAACAAGAGAAGTAAGCACCACGCTTGCATTATCCAATCAATTAAATCTGAAAGAAGAAGAAAATAAAAGAATAAAACTAGAAAATGATTTAAAAGCAGAACAATTAAGAAATAGAGGCCATATTATTTTATTAAGTGTAATAATTATTCTGGGATTAATTCTAATGAGTATAATTCAATACAGGGTCTCTTTATATAAAACGAAAATAAATAAATTACTTCAAAAGAATTATGAAGAATTAATAGAAGCTAATCAAAAAGTAGACGAAGCACTAGAAGCGAAGTCAGAGTTTTTAGATTCGGTAACTCATGAACTTCTTACTCCTTTAAATACAATAAAAGGCACGACATTTTTACTGCAAAAAGAAGAATTGACATCGCATCAGGTAAATCAAATGAAGTTAATCAATTTGTCTAGTGACTATTTATTAAACCTAATTGCAGATGTAATCCACTTAAATGATCTTGAAAAAGGAAAACTAGAACTAAAAAACGAGAAATTTGATCTAAGAGCGTTATTGAATAACTTAGTAGATTCTTCTGTGTTAATGAAGGATAATAATAATGAAATTCATAAAAAAATTGATAGCAATATTCCTGGTGATCTAAAGGGAGATGTTCTTAGGGTTTCTCAAATCTTCTTAAATATATTGGATAATGCTTTAAAATTTACGAGAGACGGAGATATTTATGTTGAGGCCTTATTGGTTTCGAAAATAGGTGATATAGCAGAAATAGAGTTCTCCATTCGAGATACGGGCATAGGCATGTCAGAAAAACAGATTAGTAAGGCTTTTGAAGCTTTTCATCAAGGATCAGTTAAAATCAATAGAAAATATGGAGGTACAGGACTAGGATTGTCGATCGTAAAAAAAATACTGAAATTACAAGGAAGTGATGTTGTTTTAAAGTCTAAACCAGGAAAAGGAACTTTGGTTTTATTTACGATGAAATTTGATATTCCTAAACAAGTAATAGAAAAAAATATTTTCTCGGGAAACGGTTATGACGAATCACCAGAAGGAATTAATGTTCTATTGGTTGAAGATAATAAGGTAAATCAATTAATTACAGAAAAGATAATTTCGAATTATGGCTTTTACTGTGATTCTGCTAATGATGGAAAGGAAGCAGTAGATATGGTTAAGAAAAATAAATATTCTATGATCTTGATGGATATTATGATGCCAAAAATGGATGGTTTTGAAGCTACAAAATATATAAAACAATTTGATAAGGGAATACCAATAGTTGCATTAACAGCAATATCCGAGAAATTGAACAGAGAAAAATTTAATGAAGTAGGAATATACACTGTTCTTAATAAACCAGTAGACCCAGAATTGCTTTACGAAACTATTATGGTGTGTTGTGATAAATAGAAAATCAATTTTTTATAGACTCTACAATTAATTTTGCAGTCTTATCATTAGCCCCTCTACCGCCAAGCTTTTTTTCGAGATCATAATACTCCAAAAACATAACTGCTCTTTTATAATCATCAATTATTATAGTAAGCTCTTCTTTAAGCCTTTTAGGATTAAAATCACCCTGTATTAATTCGGTTACAACAGGTTTATCCATAATTAAGTTTACCAAAGAAATATAATCAAGGTTAATAATTCGTTTTGCAATTTGATAAGAAATAGAGTTCCCTTTGTAGCATACTACTTCTGGCACTTTAAATAAGGCGGTCTCCAGGGTTGCAGTACCCGAAGTTACTAAGGCAGCATTACTAAGGCTTAATAAATCATACGTTCGATTCATAATTAAGTGAACTCCTTGTTTTTTAATAAAGGGAGCGTAGAAAGAAGCCTCCTGGCTTGGTGCTCCTGCAATGACAAACTGATAATTAGGAAAATCGTCTACAACAGTAAGCATAACCTCAAGCATTTTACGAATTTCTTGTTTTCTACTTCCCGGAAGTATAGCAATAATAGGTCGATCATCCAAATTGTGTTCAGCCTTAAAAGTTTCAGGCATGATTTGTTTATGATCTGCAATGGCATCTATTAATGGGTGCCCTACAAATTGAACCGGAAACTCATGTTTATCTTCATAAAAAGATTTTTCGAAAGGTAGAATTACGTACATCATATCCACACATCGTTTGATAGATTTTATTCTTCCTTCTTTCCAGGCCCATATCTGGGGAGAAATATAATAATGTGTTCTGAACCCTTTTTCTTTAGCCCATTCTGCAATACGCAAATTAAACCCTGGATAATCTATAAATACAATTACATCTGGCTGAAAACTTGTAATATCTCGTTTGCAAAGTTTTAGGTTTTTAAGGATAGTAAACAAGTTTAATAAAACCTCTACAAATCCCATAAACGCCAAATCTTTATAGTGTTTTACCATCGATCCACCAACAGCCTGCATAAGATCCCCACCCCAGAATCTAAACTCTGCTTGAGGGTCTTCTTTAAGAATTGATTTCATAAGATTTGCACCGTGTAAATCTCCAGATGCTTCTCCTGCGATGAGGTAGTATTTCATGTTTTTTAATTTTCTAAAGGGCAGACAAAATATCGAACAACTACAAATTTAATGTTTCCGAAGTATCAAAAACTAACATTTACGTTATCGATTTTATCTAAAAAATATGATATTATCTTTTTAAGATCACCCAAATTTACTAATTGCAATACAAATAGCCGCAATAAGCGTAGCAAGAAGCACGCCACGAGCTCGATATATATTATTTTTTCTTAAAAAAAGAAAGAAAATAAGTAAATTAGGCATCGCTCCTAGAGCAATTAAGCTTCCTAAAGAGTCATTCTCTGCAGAGGCTTTTATCATTTCTGTAAATGATAATCCCTGAGAACTTAGTGCAGAAAAAATAAATACGCATATGATAAACCCTATTATATTCGTAAGTAAGCCGATTGTAAAACCAATAATAATCTCTTTTTTAATCATGTAATGACCAATTGTTTAGTTCTTGTATAAAGTGATGAGCGGTAAGATCAAATTGAGTAGGTACTATAGAGATATAGCCGTTATGTAATGCCCATTCATCAGTATCTTCTCCTTTATCTTCGTTAATAAATTCACCAGAAAGCCAATAATATTCTCGCCCCATAGGGTTTATTCTCTTATCAAATTCTTCTACCCAATGAGCATTCGCTTGGCGACAAATTTTTATGCCTTTTATATCCTCCTGAGTTAATTTTGGAATATTCACATTAAGAACTACTCCTTTGGGTAACCCATTTTTGAGGACATTTTCTACAATAATTTTTACATATTTCTTCGAAGGCTCAAAATTGGCATCCATACTATAATCAAGTAATGAAAACCCAATGGCAGGAATTCCTTCAATACCAGCTTCGACAGCAGCACTCATTGTACCAGAGTAGATTACATTAATTGCAGAGTTTGAACCATGATTAATCCCACTTACGCATAAATCGGGTTTCCTGTCAAGGATTTCACGAGATGCCATTTTTACACAATCTACAGGAGTACCAGAGCAGCTATATTCTTTTTGTGGAGCATTTTTATTAATCACAACAGGGTCGCAATAGAGAGTGCTGTTAATTGTAATAGCATGTCCCATTCCACTTTGTGGACTATCGGGGGCAACTACCACAACATCACCAATTTCATTCATAACATCTATCAGTGCACGTATTCCCGGGGCAGTGACTCCATCGTCATTAGTAACTAAAATCAGTGGTTTTTTTTGCGGCATGGCTTTAAATTTTACGACAGTAAAAATACACTTTTTTTATGCGAAATAAGCATTACTAAAAAAAGCAATATTTACTAAAAAGGCAATGCTAAAAATTTCATTAAAAAAATATAAAACTATAAATACAAACAGATGAAGTTTTATGAGAATAAAGAGTAAGAAATAATATTAGCTCATTTAAGAAAAATTTAGTAATATTACCTGTTATTGGCACGATTTTTAATGTATTTTGCCTAGAATCCCTAAATTAAATGAGCGTATGAAAAAGAGTTTTTTGATTTTGATGCTTACCGTGATCGTTTCGGCAGCTTCTTGCAGTTTTACCACAAAGGTCGAAAATGATCCTGATAAAGATAAATTGCTAATTGATTTAATAAGTTATGTCTTAGGTAAAGGACATTATGATGCGAAGGATATAAATGATGATTTTTCTAAGGAAGTTTTCTCTGATTATGTTGATGCCTTAGATCCTCTGAAACGATATTTTTATAAAAGTGATATAGAAGAATTTAAGAAGTTTGAAAAGCTGATTGATGATGAGATCAGAAATAAAGAAATTACGTTCTTTAACCTAACTTATGACCGTTTACAGCAACGAATGGCAGAAGCTAGAACATTACATAAAGAAATCCTGGAACAACCTTTTAATTTCGAAAAAGACGAAAGTATCGATACAAATTATGAGAACTTACCTTATGTAGAGAGTAAAAGTGAAATGAAAGATCGTTGGAGATTGCAACTTAAATTTAATGCATTATCCAGCTATTATGATAAAGTTGAGGAACAAATAGATTCTGTTACCAAAAACAGTAATTATAATCGTAAAACCTCGATCGTTTTAGAAAAAGAATCTCGTGAAATTACAAAGACTTCACTAAAAGAATATTTTGAATTTGCAGATGATTTAGAACGAAAAGATTGGTTTTCGATATACATCAATTCTATTGTAGAAGAATTTGATCCTCATACCTATTATTTTGCACCTCAGGATAAAGATAGGTTTGATATAGCAATGTCTGGAAAATTAGAAGGGATCGGAGCCAGATTACAAAAGAAAAATGATAATGTAAAAATAATAGAAATCATTTCTGGAGGCCCTGCATGGAGAGGTAATGAAGTTGAAGTAGGGGATCTTATTATGAAAGTAAAACAGGAAGATGAAGAAGAGCCTGTAAGTATTGTGGGAATGCGCCTTGATGATGCTGTAAGTTTAATTAAGGGACCAAAAGGCACAAAAGTAATGCTAACTGTAAAAAAGGTTGATGGTACTATCGAGATTATAGAGATTGTTAGAGATGTCGTAGAGCTCGAAGAGACGTATGCAAAATCATCTATAGTTAAAAAGAATGATAAAACATTTGGTGTCGTTAATTTGCCAAAGTTTTATTTTAACATGCAAGATTATAATCAACGTAACGCTGCCAAAGATGTAAAACAAGAAATTATCCGTCTTAAAGAACAAGATATGGATGGTTTGGTAATCGACTTACGAGATAATGGAGGAGGTTCTTTACAAACTGTAGTAGATATTGCAGGATTATTTATTGAAAAAGGCCCGATTGTACAAGTTAGAACAAAAGGAGAATCTCCAGAAGTTTTAAGTGATAAAGACAGAAATATACTTTGGGATGGTCCATTAGTTATTTTAGTAAATGAATTATCTGCTTCTGCTTCAGAAATTTTAGCTGCTGCGATGCAGGATTATAAAAGAGCAATCATTATAGGAAGCAAACAAACTTATGGTAAAGGAACGGTTCAAAATGTAATGGATCTTAATAGATGGATGCGTAGTAATGATTTTGGAGATCTCGGAGCTTTAAAACTAACTACTCAAAAGTTTTATAGAGTTAATGGAGGTTCGACACAATTAGAAGGTGTAAAAAGCGATGTTGTGGTTCCAGATCGTTATAGTTATATTGATATTGGTGAAAAAGATCAGGAAAATCCACTACCATGGGATAAAATAGCTGCCGCTGATTATGATCTTTGGGATGGTTATATCGATTTTGATCAAACCATCAATAACAGTAAAGAAAGAATGTCTAAAAATGATCAATTAAAATTAATTGAAGAAAATGCAAAGTGGGTTAGACAAAAAAGAGATATAAATAAATATTCTTTACAGTTTAGTAAGTATAAGCTAAATATTGCACTTAACGAGAAACAAGCAGAGCGTTTTGATGCGATTAATGATTATACGACTAATTTAACTTTTCAATCTTTACCTTATGAAAAGGAATTGATGAAAAAGGATTCGATTCTAACAGAAAAAAGAAAAAGATGGCATGAAAGCCTTAGTAAAGATGTTTATGTAGAAGAGGCAATTAGTGTTCTTGAAGATTTGAAGATTAATAACATTCGAAGATCTAAAAATCCACTTACGGTAAAGAATTAATATATTAATGCCCAAAGCAAAATCAAACTCTTTAAGTATACTGGCGCTCCAAAAATTCAAGAAGAATTTTTGGGGCGTCTTGAGTTTTTATTTTATTGTTCTTTGCGCAATTATAGCGATTTTTGCTTATGTATTGGCTCCTGATGATTCTCAGAACGCAAATCAGATGCATTTATCAATTCATTCTAAACCTCCTGGGTTTGAAGTTAAAATGCTTACTATTCCTTCTCAGGACGTGTCTGATCAATCCTTTTTAAATAGAATCTTTTTTGGAGAAAAAAATACAGATACAGAGATTCCTATTGATCGATATACCATACAAAATAATACAATAGAAATTTCCCCTTATAGTGAGGGAGAGGTTATAGAACTGTCAAAAGAAATCAAATTTGAACATTTTCCCAGAGGATTAACATCGCAAGAAATAACTGATACCTATATAAAAACACAAACCTTTATTCTAGGTACTGATAAATACGGAAGGGATCTGTTAAGTAGAATGTTGGTTGGTATTAGAATTTCATTTTCTATTGGCTTTGTGGCTGTGCTAATTTCACTGATCCTTGGGATATCATTAGGTGCTATTGCCGGATATTACGGAGGTAAAGTAGATGCTATGATCATGTGGTTAATAAATGTTACCTGGTCAATACCTACGTTATTATTAGTTATTGCTATTACTTTGGCTTTAGGGAAAGGTTTTTGGCAGGTTTTTATTGCAGTTGGCTTAACAATGTGGGTAGAAGTAGCTCGTGTGGTTAGAGGACAGGTATTAAGTGTAAAACAAATGCAATATGTGACTGCTGCAAAAGCATTGGGTTTTACCAATTTTAGAATTATTACAAAACATATACTACCCAATAGTTTAGCACCGGTAATTGTAATTTCTGCAGCAAACTTTGCAGGAGCTATTCTTATCGAAAGTGGTTTGAGTTTTCTAGGAATAGGAGCGCAACCACCAATGCCAAGTTGGGGAGCAATGATCAAAGATCATTATTCTTATATCATCCTAGGTAAAGCATACCTTGCTATTATACCTGGATTAGGTATTATGAGTCTGGTAATGGCATTTATGCTAATAGGAAATGCACTTCGAGATGCTTTAGATGTAAAAGAGTAAAAAAAATCAGGAGAACTGAATTCCAACTCTCCTGATTTATAACTAACTTGTTATATTTTATTATGCGAGGTGACAATAACCAATAAAACAAAGATAGTAATCATCATCAGGACAATCTGATCTCCCTCTACACGGGATGCCACCCCCGTTAATCGTTTGCTGTTGTTTTTTGTTTAATTCTTGTACTGTGTCAAGATTTAAAATACTTTGTAACATAATTAATGATTTTATAGAGTTAATATTCCCTCAATATATTTATAGACCTGTGAGGTTTTAGTGTCTGTATTTTTATAGTAAATCAAAATAGCAGTCAATTTTTTATATTATGAAACTCAAGTTTTATTGGTAATACTATGATATTAAAGATAATTACTATACATAAACTAAACATTATTTAATGTATTGAATGATTACATATTTTATGATAGATTCAAGCTTTTTTTTACTCATATACATTGAAATCAATCAAATGGATAAATAAAGAGTAAAAAGAATACTTTAGGAAGTCTTTTCTGTAAATTAGCTTAATTAGGATAATCTCAATTTTTAGCAAGAGATTTTAAATCAGAAATGGTATTAGACATTATGAGTCTGGTAATGGCATTTATGCTAATAGGAAATGCACTTCGAGATGCATTAGATGTAAAAGAGTAAAACATAAAAACCGTGTTGAGCATATAACGCTCAACACGGTTTACTACTTTTAATTTTGATTTCCGTTTCTTATAGGGGTACTGCCATCTGGGCATAAACTATTACATGGAGAAGGAATCATTACTAGCATTCCTCTATAATCTCTATAAACGCATCTACAATCATAATTTAGACTACCACCATTAATTGCGCCTTGCTGACTTTTGTCTAGTTGTTTAACATCGTTTAATTTTAGAATTTTTTTTAACATGATTTATTGATTTTAAGTGTGAATATATTTCGGTTTATTAATTAGAATTTGACGATTAATGTATAATTGATTTTTGGATTAATCAATTTTATATAAAAAGAGGATATAACTTATATCTGTCCAGAAATGAGGATTTCCTGTGATATATCTAAGCCGATCACAGACTGATTTGTAAGAGGATCTATTTTTTCCTTTCCTCCTCCTATAACAATTTTTTGTTGGACTCTTGTAAGTACAATGTTGTTAGAATTTGAAATTTTGTTTAGCATTGTTTATAGTTTTAAATTAGAATACTTTCTCCTATGAATAGATAAAGAACTCTCTTATACGCGTCCAGAAAGAAGAGCCTCTTGAGATATGCCTAAGTCGACCACTGGCTCATTTGTAAGTGGGTCTATCTGTTTCCTTTTTCCTCCAATAACTGTTTTTTGCTGGGTTTTGGTAAGTACGATTTTGTTAGAATTTGAAATTTTGTTTAGCATCGTTTAAAGTTTTAAATTAAAATACTTTCTCCTATTGAATAGATAAAGAACTCTCTTATACGCGTTCAGAAAGAAGAGCCTCTTGAGATATGTCTAAGTCAATTATAGGTTCATTTGTAAGTGGGTCTATCTGTTTCCTTTTTCCTCCAATAACTGTTTTTTGCTGGGTTTTGGTAAGTACGATTTTGTTAGAATTTGAAATTTTGTTTAGCATCGTTTAAAGTTTTAAATTAAAATGATTTCTCTTATTGAATAGATAAAGAACTCTCTTATACGCGTCCAGAAAGAAGAGCCTCTTGAGATATGTCTAAGTCAATTATAGGTTCATTTGTAAGCGGATCTACTTTATGTTTTTTTCCTCCAATAACTATTTTTTGTTGGGTTTTGGTAAGTGCGATTTTGTTAGAATTTGAAATTTTTTTTAACATCGTTTAAAGTTTTAAATTAAAATACTTTCTCTACAGTTTATAGACATCTGAGTGCTGGTCTGAGCATTCTTTACTTCATAATTTTATTAACTATAAAGTGAGCTCAGTTTCAAAAGTAATGACGAGCCTTACAATTAAACACCCTGAAAACAGGGTTTTGAAAATTGACTAATCATGAAAAGTGGAAGTATGCTATTTTATACCGAATTTGTTTAAGACTATATAAAAAAATAAAGAGACCTCTTTGGGAGATCTCTTTGTTTTAAAATAAAATATACTTTTTTAGAAACAAGGTGGTCCTTGCACCCATGTAGTCCCGTTATGATAACAGCAACTTAAAGCAGGATTACAACCTCTTCTCTTAAAAATAAGAGGAGGAATACCTCCTACGATATCTTTTTGTTGTTCTTTAGAAAGATGTTTGGCATGTTTCAATTTTGTGATCTGATTCATATCAACAGGTTTTAAGGTTAAAGATTTTTATTAAGTTTCAAGAGGTTCCCGAACTTCAGAAGCGGTATCTTGATTTTCTGTCATCATACTCATAAAGTAGAAAAACTCACTGTAATTATATTTTTTAGGATATAACGTATTATTAATAAGTGATGCAGGAGTATAGTAGAGGTCATTTTTTTGAGCCCATTCAGATTGTTTTTTCAAAACTTCGAGATGATTTTCGACGTCTTGAGGGACGCCATATTCTTTTATCCATTTACTATGAGTTCTGTCTGCAAACCACTTGTTATAAGCAATAATAAACTCATCTGGCCCTTTACTATAATATATTTCTAAAAGGATAAGAGCTATTTGTGTAGCTTTATCATCGGTATCTTCTGTTTTAACATTTAAACGAATGCTAATTTGAAGTTTATCTCCCATAGCTTTTAATACACGTGTGTAAGCCTCAAAAGCATCTTTACAATATCCACACATAGGATTGGTAAGACTAATAATTTTAAAGCTTGCATTAGGATTACCTAAAATGATTTCATTTGGGATTGTCGCATTATCTTCGATTTTTTCTGAAATACTAAGCAAGTGATTATAAATTTGCCCATCTCTTTTGAAATGATTTAGCTTAAAGTTATCTGCTTTAAACTTTTTATTTTCTTTTACTTTTTCTTTGGTGTATAAATAGGCTAAAGCAAATAAGGATGATAACATTATAAAACTAACTACAGCCAAAATATCAATATTAAACGGAATATTAAGAACGGCTATGATAGCTAACCCAAGGGATACAGAGCCCATTGCCAAACATACGGCACACCATTTTTTTACAATTAATGCTTGAGAATAAATAGAATATAAAATAAATGGAATTCCTATTAACGATGGGATAAGTAAAATACTATTGAAGCCATAAAATAATTGATATAGCGACATAGAACCAAAGAAAACAATTCCTGCATCAGCTAAAGAAAAATTCTTAAAAAGTTTACCACTATTGTTGTTTATAACTTCTCCACAGTTTGTATTTCCGACCGATGTACAAAATTGATGCATGGCCTGTGATTGTATTCCTAAACTTTCTCTTACAGCAAAAAAACTGAAAACTACCCCTGTAAATGATAATAGTAAAAAGAGAACCTGATTAATATCCCAAGACCTTCCGTAAAAAGCAAAAATTAAACTAGCTACTAGTCCGACAAGTAATATGTTTTGAATAAGAGATTGATTAGAAATAAGTTTTTGCTTGGCATTATACTCGACAGCAATTACCTTGGGAATCCAAATTTCTTTAAACTCACTAAAAGTAAATTTCTTTTTTTTAAGACTTGAGTGTTTAAGTTCTATACTGTCACTTTTTTTGATTACCGTAACAATTTCCTCAGCATTTTCTATCGTGATTAATGAAATAAAACTTTTGGGTAGTTGATCCAAAGCATCCATAGGAATCTCTACAGCAATATTATCAATATCAAAATAATCTAAAGTATCTGTAATGGATTGAAAACTTGGGTAACTAGGGTGTATTTGTAATTGTAGTTCCAGATCCTTTTTGGTATAATTTCCAATTCTGTTTTGGACCAAAACACTTTCTACAATTTTTTCAATAGTATTATTCATGTATATCTTGCTTAGGATTATTAGTATGATATTTTCATTCTTAACGAGAGAAATACCACAAATCGTTTAATTTTTGGAAAAAAAATTTTCTCTAAAGTAAAGATTTTATTAAGTAAAAAGAGGTGTTATAAGCTCAAAAAATATATGGTTAAACCATATTTGTGTTGGTTTTTTTTATGATTCATTGAATTTAAAATATTGATAATCAACATGTTGTGTTTTGTTTTAAATTGGCTAAATACGATGATGTAAATAGTGTTAATCTTTTATAAAGTTTTAAAAAATAGCTTTCTTAATAGCTGTAATAGGGCATTAGAATAGTATGAATTATAATTTAGGGAATAGAATTTTAGAAGAAAAATAAAGTTTATATAAATAATTTGGCGTAGTACAAGAGGGTGAATTTCTATGAATTCACCCTCTTTTTTCTTAACTAAAAAATGGCAACTTTTATATATAGTCTACATTGTTTTTTAGACAGGGTAGCCACATACATTGTCAATACATCTAGCACCTGTACAACAAGATACGCCATTTTTTCCCTTGCTGCATGGAGCACCATTACAACCACGTCTTCTTCCTCCGTTAATAGATTGTTGTTCCTTTTTGTTCAATGTTTTACCATTGGTAAGATTTAGAATGTTTAATAACATAATTAAAATTTAATAAATTAATGTATTCCCCCGAACTTTTATAGACACTCAGGTATATGTCTCTATGTTTTCACTTATTTGTTTTAAAGTGATGTGAGTCTTGTTTAGAGTAATGTAAGTACGATAAAGGCCTATTATCGTGTTGGTGAAATTATAATGTTATAAACATTATATTATCCCGATTCTTTGAATAGTCAAGAAATCAGGACAATCTTATAATTTTATTTTTTTTGTTGGTGTACTATTTGAATTCATATGAAAGGATTTTTTGATCTTGTTATATCACAGATATTAATGAGAATCTTAACAAGACACCGATGTGTTGATATAGAGAATAGTAAAGAGGGTGAATTTCTAAGAAATCCATCCTCTTTTTATAAACCAAAAACTAGAGGTTTATGACCCTCTTAGGCCCAATAACCACATAAATTATTTTGACAAGTAGTACCTCCACAACAAGGGACATTATTTTTACCACTGCTACATGGATTGCCATTACAGTTATTGGCTCTTCCTCCATTAATAGATTGTTGTTCTTCTTTGTTCAATGTCTTGCCATTAGTAAGGTTTAAAATGTTTGATAACATAATTAAAGTTTAATAAATTAATGTATTCCCCGAACTTTTATAGACACTCAGGTATATGTCTCTATGGTTTTACTATTTGTTTTGAAGTAGCAGAATAGATTTTGAGTTATTTTTGTTTGATAAAAAATTACCTTTTGTAACGAATCATAAATAAATAGGAGGTTTTTAGTATTTTTACAAAAGAGACCTCCTTGCTAGAGGTTTATAATTCTTAAGTCCAATAACCACATACATTATTACGACAGGTAGCACCTCCACAGCAATATGGATCACCATTTCCATTAATTCTACATGCTCTACCGGCACAGTTAAAGTGCCCTCCGTTAATAGATTGTTGTTCTTTTTTGTTCAATGTTTTACCATTGGTGAGATTTAAAATGTTTGATAACATGATTAAATTTTAGAATTAAAATTCCCCGAACTTTTATAGACACTCAGGTATATGTCTCTATGATTTTACTATTTGTTTTAAGTAACATATAGCTTTCTAATAGTTTTGTAAAAACTAGTATGTTATAATTTTTTATGTTTTTGTTGGTGTACTATTTAAATTTATATAAAAGGATTTTTTGATCTTAGTATATCTCTTGTTAGATCACAAATATTAACAAGGCACAGATGTTTTGATATAGAGAATAATGAAAGAGGATGAATTTATAAAAAATCACCCTCTCCTAAATTTCCTCTAACAAGGAAAACTTCATATATAGAGTTGACATATGTTTTGTTTGCACTTAAAAAGTCTACTACAACAAGCACCGTGGCCGTTTACCATGCATGGATCACCTTGGCAATTGACGTTTATTCTTCCTCCATTAATAGATTGTTGTTCTTTTTTGTTCAATGTTTTACCATTGGTGAGATTTAAAATGTTTGATAACATAATTAAAGTTTTAAGATTTAATTTTCCGAACTTTTATAGACACTCAGGTATATGTCTCTATGTTCCACTATTTGTTTTAAGTAACATATAGCTTTCTAATAGTTTTATAAAACTAGTATGTTATGGATGTATGTTATCCCGATTCTTTGAATAGTCAAGAAATCAGGACAATCTTATGAAGTTTTGTAGGATGTTAATTAGATGTTCTACTATTAAAATTCAATAGTATTGTTTTGTTATTTTTGCTTTTTCAAAATGATATGAGAATGAATAGAAAATATCTGTATCCAATGTTGATTATTATAGTCACTGTTGGGTTTTATTACTTTGAAGGGTATATTGAAAATAACGATTTTACAGATGAGAAAACTAAAAATACTACCGATTTAGGTTTTTACTACCTTCCGACATCTACTACAGGAGCTATAATAGTTCATGATTTTTATTCATTATCATATTCTGAAAAACATGAACAGGCAGAATGGGTAGCTTATGAATTGAAAAAAGAACATTTATCTAAAAATGAATTTAAGCGACCTTTTTTTGAAGAAGATAGAAAAGTAAAATCGTCTTCTGCAGATTGGCGCAATTATAAAAAATCTGGATATGATAGAGGGCACTTATGTCCGGCTGGTGATAGGAGATTTACATATCAAGCCTTTGAAGAGACATTTCTTACTTCAAACATTACTCCTCAAAATCATGAGTTTAATAGCGGTATCTGGAATTATTTGGAACAAAAAATAAGATATTGGGCCAAAGTGTATGATGGAGTATATATAATAACAGGTGGTATATTATCAGAAGATCTTCCTACAATTGGGTATGAACATATCTCTGTGCCTAAACAATTTTATAAAATTGTATTTAATAATTCTTCCACTAATCCAAAAATGATTGCTTTTTTGATACCACATAAAGATACTAAAACACCTTTAAAAAACTTTGTTGTGCCTGTAGACGAAATTGAAAAATTAACAGGGATCGATTTTTTTACATCATTAGAGGATAAAGTAGAGAACCAATTAGAAGCCTCTTCTGCTACCCAAGGATGGAAGTTTTAATATTGATATTTTTAGTGTTACCATTCATTCACTCGATTAGCGTCTAGTTTAATAAAAATAAAGAGTAAAATTGTAAATCCCCACAAGCTTGATCCTCCATAACTAAAAAAAGGCAAAGGAATACCAATAGTTGGCATTAACCCTGTTACCATACCTATGTTGATAGTAAAATGAATAAATAAGATACCTACTACACTGTAGCCGTATACACGACTGAATTGAGATTTTTGTCTTTCGGCCAGGTGAATAAGCCGAATTAATAATAAAACAAAGAGAATTATAATCATAGTTGCACCCAGAAAACCCCATTCTTCACCAACAGTACTAAATATATAATCGGTACGTTGTTCTGGGACAAAGCCTCCTTTGGTTTGTGTTCCTTCTCTAAACCCTTTACCGACCCAGCCACCACTACCAATAGCAATCTGACTTTGATTGGTATTATAGCCAATACCTTTTGAGTCAACTTCTTTACCTAAAACAATATTGAATCGATCACGGTGTCTTTGTTCGAATACATGATTAAAGATATAATTAACCGAAAAACAAAATCCAGCTACTACAATAATAGTAAGAAGATATCTTGAATATTTCGGTTTTCGTTTTCTATTTCTAATAAGTATAAAAAGCATAACGGCTGCAACTACCAGAACTACCCATATCGGATTAAAAAGCAAGGTGAGAATAAATAATCCTGCAGCAGAAGCTCCAACAATTAGATATATAGTGGCTAAACCTTCTCTGTATAATGGAAAGAAAAAGGCAGCATAGACCAATGCACTCCCTGGGTCTGGTTGAGGTATAATAAATATGGCAGGAATTGCAATAATTAAAAAAGCTCTAACCTGATAACCAAGAAGTTTTATGTTGGTTTGCATATCACTTAAGAACTTAGCCAGGGCTAATGCGGTACATGCTTTGGCAAACTCTGAAGGTTGTAACCCGGCAGGTCCAATTTGATACCAGGACGTCGCACCATTTATATTTTTTCCAAATACAAAAAGGCCTAATAATGATAATAATGATATTACATAAATCAACCCTGCAAAGCGTTCATAAAATTTTGCTTCTATAGCTTGAGTGATAATAATTAATACTATGCTGAATAAAATCCAATAGGCTTGTCTAACATATGCATGTGAAAAATCAGCTAATGAGAAAGCTTCATTCTCAGAAGAAGCAGAGTAGATGTTTACCCACCCAAAACCAACAAGTAATAAAAATAATAAGACTGTTACCCAATCTATTGCTGCTACACTGGATCTTGCCATTATTGATTAATTTTAAATGGTTCGCCACTGTAGGGTTTGGCATATTCTTCTTCGAGACTGTGTGCGAGAATCCAATCTTCTAAATCTGTTCTAGAGACGACTCCGTTTATATGTTGTTCTATCATTAGTGAAGCAATTTTTCCCGCATAACGAGCACCCCAATATCCGTTTTCGACAAATACAGCTATTGCTATTTTGGGGTTATCTTTTGGAGCAAATGCTACAAAAACAGAATGATCGGTAAGCTGGGTTTTTTTACCATCAATTTTGGTAAAGTTTTCTGCTGTACCAGTTTTTCCACATATCTCAATACCTTCAACTTGCAAGGATCGTGCAGTACCTTGGGTATATACCTGATACATTCCTTCTATCACTGGTTCAAAATGCTCTTTGTTAATTGTTGTAACCTTAGGAATAGTATAATTTTCGTTTTCTATAGGTTTGCCATCTATTGCTTTTATAATATGCGGAGTAAAATAATGTCCTCTGTTTGCAATTGCAGCAGTCATATTTGCTAACTGTATAGGAGTAGAAAGTACCTCTCCTTGTCCGATAGCATTAGACAATGTAGCAGATGCATACCATTTATAAGTTGGATATTGATAAATCTTATTGTAATATTTTGCAGTTGGCACTTTTCCTCTTTTTCCTGTTGGCAAATCATAACCCAAATAATTCCCTAAGCCAAAACTTTCAACATGTTTTCTCCAATTTTCCATCCCTTCTTGCGGAGTGTCATACTTTTCAATAATTCTTCTATATACTGTTGCAAAATATGCATTACAAGAGTTTGCTATACCCGGAATCATATTTAATGGACTTCTGTGAGAATGACAACCGAGTTTTCTTCCATTTTTTCCATAATAATACCCCATTCTGCAAGAAACACTTTCATTGGTGTCAATTACTCCTTCCTGTAATGCTATCAATGCATTAACCGTCTTAAATGGCGATCCCGGAGGATATTCGGCTTTTAGACCTCTATCAAAAAGTGGTATCGCAATAGTGTCATAAACTAATTTGGTGAAATTCGGTGATCGTTTTCTTCCTACTAATAATTCAGGTTTGTATGTTGGAGCTGTTACCAAAGCCAATATTTCTCCTGTAGAGGGTTCTAGAGCTACAATACCTCCTCGTTTATTCTGCATAAGTTTTTGTCCATATGCCTGTAGTTTTGAATCCAGAGTTAAGGTAAGATCTTTTCCATTTACAGGAAGAGTGTCAAATTTCCTATTTTTATATGGGCCTATATCTCTATTAAATCGATCTTTTTGAATTCGTTTTACTCCTTTGATACCTCTAAGCTCATTTTCATATTGTTTTTCTACACCGTCAATGCCAATAAGATCTCCAGAGAGGTAATAAGGATCCTCTTTTATTAATCTTTCGTTTACCTCGCCAATATACCCTAATACGTTTGCAGCATTAACAGTTTGGTAGTCCCTTAATGAACGTTTTTGAATATAAAAACCTTCAAATTTCCTCATTTTTTCCTGAAGATAGGCATACTCATCTTTGGTCAATTGTGGTATAACTATAGAAGGTACTCTTGGAGAATAGACTCTAGCTTTTTTAAGCCTTTTTATAAGTTTGTCTTTACTGATATTCAGGATAGAACAAAATTCTAAAGTATCAAAAGGTTTTAATTCTCTGGGGATAACCATAACATCGTATGACGGTTGGTTGGTGACCAATAATCTCCCATTTCGATCATAAATAGCTCCTCTTTGAGGGTAATCATAAATTACTTTGATTGCATTATCTTCAGATAACGAGGCAAAAGAAGTATTGTATATCTGCAAATAAAATAACCTTGCAACAAAGACAATACCAGTAGTAATAATTATTAGGTAGAGTAGTAATTTTCTCATGAATCATTTCTTCTAAACAATACCAAAACCAGCATGGTAATCACTATTGTAAATAAACTAGAAAATAACGTTTTTTTAATGATTAATAGTATGTGAGAGAAGTTAAAAATTTCTAACGAGAAAAGTACAATATGATGTGTTAAAACCATTAAGATTACATAAGCAAAACGCTCGCCAAATCCAACATTGCTTAGTTTTACGGTTTGAAACTCATAGCTAAGCCCAAATACCGATCGTAATGCTACTGGACGAAAAAATGCAATAACTGTACATGCGGCGGCATGTACGCCTCCAGAATCACCAAACATATCTATAATCAAGCCTAACATAAAACTTACAACAAGAAAAAGTCCTTTATTAATATTAATGGGGGCCATAAGAATAAAAATGATATAGATATAAGGGTTTAGGTATCCTAAAAAATTAATATGGTTTAAGATAAATACCTGAATTAAAACCAAAACAATGAATCTAATGATATGTAGTAAAGTATCCCTGTTCATGATTTAATTCTCTAAGCTTTTAATTTCTTCAATATCCCTACTTTTTATTGCATAAACAAAACCAATATCACTCATATCGTTAAATAATTTGACATCTATTAAATAGTAGCTTTTGTTTTGATTTAATTTATAACTGGCAATTGTTCCTATTCCTATTCCTTTAGGAAAAATGGTTGAGCGACCATGTGTTATAATAGTATCTCCTTCTCTCAGAATTGCTTGTCGAGGGATAGTTTCTAACTGAATAATATTTGGATCTTTTCCATTCCAGATTAAAGAACCATACTGGTTAGACTTTTTTAATCCGGCATTAATTCGAGAATTACTGTTAAGGATAGAAATCACTCTACTGTAATTTTTTGAAGTATTCTCTACAATTCCTATAATACCTTTATCTGTAATAACTCCCATATCGGGTAGGATACTATCTTTTTCGCCTTTATTAATCAGGATGTAGTTATCAATTTTGCTATAATCATTTTTAATTACCCTGGCTTTGGTAAAAGTATAAGGTTTATCAAAAGATAGTGTATCCAGATATTTTGTCGCAACAGAATCTACCCCTAGAGCACTTAATTGATTACGAAGGCTTTCATTCTCTTCTAGTAATCGTTGGTTTTCCTTTTTTAGACCAAAATAGTCACTTACCGAGTGTTGCCAACTATATAGCGCTCCACTTAAAAAATTGGTAGAACTAACAAATTTACTTCTATGATAAGAATGTGATTGTATAGTGAAAATTAATGCTATACATAATAGTAGTAGAAATAGCAGAAAACGTTTATTCTTAATTAAAAAATTAATAATCTGCTGCATGATTTAGAGTATGATGACTTCTTTGGTTAAACGTTCTATGTTAAGCTAGCTAAGCCTTACTTAGCAAGTATTAAAGCAGGATAACGTAAAATCAGAAATTTAGGTATATTTCAGGAATGTTTTTTTACAACATTATTTTATTAAAACACTTTTATACCTATTTAGGTTTTTTAATGTAATTCCTGTACCTCGTACAACTGCTCTTAACGGGTCTTCTGCAATATAGACTGGTAAATCTGTTTTTTGTGATAAACGCTTATCCAATCCACGTAGCATAGAACCTCCTCCTGCAAGATATATACCAGTATTATAAATATCTGCGGCAAGTTCTGGAGGAGTTTGCGATAAGGTTTCCATTACTGCATCTTCGATACGTAGAATAGACTTATCAAGTGCTTTAGCCATTTCTCTATAAGAAATCTGAACCTGTTTAGGTTTTCCTGTAAGTAGATCACGACCCTGAACATTCATTTCTTCGGGCGGTAACTCCAAATCTTCTGTAGCGGCACCAATTTGTATTTTTATTTTCTCAGCAGTACGCTCTCCAACATATAAGTTATGTTGTGTACGCATATAATATATAATATCATTGGTAAATACATCTCCTGCAATTTTTACCGATTTATCACACACAATTCCTCCTAATGCAATAACTGCAATTTCTGTAGTACCTCCACCTATATCCACAATCATATTTCCTTTGGGCTGCATAATATCTACACCAATACCAATTGCAGCTGCCATAGGTTCGTGGATAAGGTATACTTCTTTTCCATTTACACGTTCTGCACTTTCTTTTACTGCCCGCATTTCAACTTCGGTAATTCCAGAAGGAATACATATCACCATACGCAAAGCAGGGGCAAATATTTTTTTCTTCAATGCCGGGATATCTTTGATAAACATGCTTATCATTTTTTCACTGGCATCAAAGTCTGCAATTACCCCATCTTTAAGTGGGCGAATAGTTTTTATATTCTCATGAGTTTTTCCCTGCATCATGGCAGCCTCTTTTCCGGCTGCAATAATTTTACCAGTCATAATATCTCTGGCTACAATAGAGGGACTATCCACTACTACTTTGTCATTGTGGATCACTAATGTGTTAGCGGTACCTAAATCTATTGCAATCTCTTCGGTAAAGAAGTCAAAAAATCCCATAAAAGTCAAAAAAAGGGGTTAAAATTCAGTAAATGTAATAAAATTAATGTTTAAAATGACGTGTTCCGGTCATAACCATTGCAATTCCGTTTTGATCACAGTAATCAATGCTTAATTGATCCTTGATAGAACCTCCCGGTTGGATCACAGCTTTA
Source organism: Aquimarina sp. EL_43 (assembly GCF_943422735.1). NCBI lineage: Bacteria > Pseudomonadati > Bacteroidota > Flavobacteriia > Flavobacteriales > Flavobacteriaceae > Aquimarina > Aquimarina sp. EL_43. The sequence continues at coordinate 2,484,485 of NZ_CALSBR010000001.1, forward strand.
ATGCCTGCATTGTCTGCAATTTCTACACAATCAGGAAAAGGGAAAAAAGCATCACTGGCCATAACTGCTCCGTTAAGATCAAAATTAAATGCCTGGGCCTTTTCTACAGATTGCTTTAAGGCATCGACTCTAGAGGTTTGTCCTGTTCCACTTGCTAATAACTGCTTTCCTTTAGTAAAAACTATCGTATTTGATTTGGTATGTTTACAGATTTTTGATGCAAATAAAAGATCCTCTATTTGTTCTGATGTAGGCGCTACTTTAGTTACGGTCTTCAAATCTGTTTTGGTATCTGTTTTAAGATCTTTGTCCTGAACCAGTGCACCATTTAAACAAGTACGTACTTGCATTTTTGGTAAATCGATATCTTTTTGCACTAAAATAATTCTGTTTTTCTTTCCTTTTAGGATCTCTATGGCCTCATTACTAAAAGAAGGAGCAATAACAACTTCACAAAATAATTTATGAATTTCATCGGCAGTTGCTGAATCAATTTCGCTATTACTAATTAAGATACCTCCAAATGCCGAAACAGGATCACCAGCCAATGCATCAATATACGACTGGAGAACAGTTTCTCTTTGTGCTAAACCACAAGCGTTGTTATGTTTTAAAATTGCAAATGTTGGCGACTCACTTTTAAATTCACTCATCAGGTTTACTGCTGCATCAACATCAAGCAAGTTGTTGTAAGATAGTTCTTTACCGTGTAGTTTATCAAACATAGTATCAAAATCTCCAAAGAAAAATCCTTTTTGATGCGGATTTTCACCATATCGTAATACTTTACCTTTGGTTTCACTTATTTTAAGAGAGGCGATTTCATGATCACTATTAAAATAATTAAAAATTGCCGAGTCATAGTGAGAAGATACATTAAAAGCTTTGGCAGCAAAACGCTTGCGATCTGCCAAAGAAATAGCTCCGTTTCCTTCAGAAATCACATGTAAAAACTCTGCATAATCATCAACCGAAGCTACACAGGTTACATCAGAAAAGTTTTTGGCAGCTGCTCTAATTAATGAAATTCCACCGATGTCTATTTTCTCAATAATATCTTGCTCAGGTGCACCAGAAGCTACTGTTTTTTCAAAAGGATATAAGTCTACAATAACAATATCAATTTGAGGAATCTCATATTGCTCAAGTTCTGCAACATCACTATCGTTATTTTGACGATTCAGGATTCCTCCAAAAACTTTTGGGTGTAATGTTTTAACTCTTCCACCTAAGATTGAAGGATAAGACGTAACATCTTCAACAGGGATAACATCAATACCTAAATCTTTAATAAATTTTTCGGTTCCACCTGTAGAATAAATTGTGATATCAAGTTCGTCTAATTTTTTTACGATAGGTGCTAATCCTTCTTTACTGAATACAGAAATTAGTGCAGATTTAGCAGTTTTTGTGTTGCTCATGAGAAAATTTAGTTAGTAAAACGCAAAAATAGCAATTTAGTACCCAATTAGACAATCAATTATGTGTAATTGTTTTCAATAAATTGTAACAAAAATATAAGGAAAACGTCCTATATTTAAATAATTTAAAATCCAGTTCAAAAAATAGAGCATGCTAATCTATCTTAGAGTACTTAAGGAAAGCTTTAATTTTGCTATTAATGCACTTGTAAATAATAAGTTGCGTACATTTCTTTCGCTATTGGGTGTTACTATCGGGATTTTTTCGATTATAGGCGTTCTTGCTGCGGTAGACTCTTTAAAACAAGAAATCAAAGGAAGTATTAGCTCTCTAGATAATAGTACAATTTATCTTATGCGTTTTTCTTTTGGCCCTTCTGATATACCACAATGGAAACGAGAACAATTTCCTGATGTAACTTTTGAGGAATATCAATATATCAATAGATCAATGCCTGATCTTAAAGCAGCCAGCTTTATTTTGAACGTAGCTCCTGAAACAATTAAGTACGAAGATAATAGTATAAGTAATGTAGAGATTGCGCCAGTTACTAATGATTATTATGATATTGAAGAATTACAAGTCGTAAAAGGAAGATTTTATAATGAGCAAGAATCTGTGGCAGGCGCTCCTGTAATCGTTATAGGGGATGAGATAGCTAATAGCCTGTTTGGTTCTAGTGAACCTATAGGAAAAAAGATACGATTATACGGAAGAAAGCTTACTGTGATAGGAGTACTTCAAAAAGAAGGAGCAGGTCTCTTTGGAAATAGTAAAGATACAGCTGTTATTCTTCCTGTTAATCTGGTTAGAAGGATCTATGGAGATAATAATAAATCGTCTTTTCCGGCCATAATTATTAAGCCAGAATCTAATATTGATATCCCAGAATTTATAGCAGCCTTAAAACAAAAAGTAAGAGCATATCGAGGGTTAAAGCCTGATGAAGGTGATAATTTTTTTGTAAATCAATTACAAGGGTTTACAGATTTTATAGATAATATTACTGGTACAATGTCTACTATTGGAGGTTTTATAGGCATGTTTTCACTACTGGTAGGAGGTTTTGGAATTGCTAATATTATGTTTGTAAGTGTTAAAGAACGAACAAACCTAATAGGTATACAAAAGGCATTAGGAGCTAAAAAAAGATTTATATTATTTCAGTTTCTGTTTGAAGCAATTATTCTTGCTATTTTTGGTGGATTAATTGGACTTTTATTAGTTTGGTTAATTTCGATATTTGCATCGCAGTTTACAGGTGATTTTAAGTTTATACTTTCTAGTTCTAATATGTTTTGGGGAATGTTTTCTTCTACAATAATAGGTCTGATTGCTGGGATTTTACCTGCATTGTCAGCTTCAAAATTAGATCCTGTAGAAGCAATCAGAACAGGGATGTAAGTCTGCCCTAATCGCTTTGGTGATAGATTAAAATTTCATATAATTTTTGAATAAAGTTCGTTCGGTATAAAATATATGTTTTCTTTATTTTACTTCAGCTTAAGTTTTAAAATCACTTCATGAGTTCCATTGGTATATGTATTTATATCAGATGTAACATGCTCATATGCATAGCCAATGCTTAATAGGTTTTCTAAAAAACTAGCGGTAAAAAATGCCGTTATACTTTCGTCTAATCGATAATTTGCTCCTAGTTCTATTCGTTCTTTATATACAATTGAAGTGGTAAGGTCCAAAGATATAGGTGCATTGTTTACGACTTTACCAAGTGCAGAAGGGCGTAATTTAAAATCATTGCTAAGATCAAAATCATATCCAGCACCTAAAAATACCTGCAAATCATCGCTGGCCGAGACAGGATTTAATCCTTCTTTTTCGTACCTGTCATTAGATAGCAGCCCGGGAGCAGAAAGTGATATATAATACTTCTTGGCTTTTAGATAAAATCCTACACCCACATTAGGATTAAATGTATTTACATTTTGGGTGAATAATGGGTCATCTTCAATTCCTATTTCATTAAGATTTATCTTTAAGAATGATCCTCCGACTTTAACTCCTGCATAGAGATTTGTTTCTTCTGCCACTTTTATTTTATATGAAAAGTCTGCATAAAGATGTGTTTCATCTAACACAAAAACTTTATCACTTACAGCGGTTAATCCAATACCGATATTTTTGCCTATCGGAGAGTTTATATTAAAGTTAAGAGTTTCTGGACCGTCCTTAACTCCAGCCCATTGGCTCCTTACTGCAAATATTGCTTCAAGACTACCATTGGTGCCTGCATATGCAGGAGTGATTACATTCATGTTATATCTATACATACTAAAATGTGGGTCTTGTTGGGCGTTACCGGTAAAAGACATGATGATCGTAAAAACTATATATTTTAAATACTTCATTTTACTTTTATTTTGTTGATTTTGATGGAAATAATAACGGTTAGATTCTTTCTTTTTGAAACTATACATGATTAATAGTTTATATAGATCCATCCGATAAGGGGAGGTACTGTTTGACTGCCTGTTTCGATAATGTAATAATATGCTCCGGCAGGTAATTTACCATTTCCAACTGCTAAACGGCCATTGGAGATTCCATCCCAATTATTTTGATAATCTTTAGCTTCAAATACTTTAGCGCCTGATCTACTAAAAAGCTGAATAGTATGATTAGGAAAATCTTCGATTCCTTCTATTACCCAGGTATCATTTATCCCATCGCCATTAGGAGAAAATCCTTTATCAAACGTAAGTGTTGTTACTGGAATTTCTTGCTGCGTATTAATCGTGAAATTGGGAGAATCTGTAACTCCAACTCCTGGGTTGCCAGCAATATCGGTTACTCCGGTATTATCCAAAGTGATACTATTTTCTGTATCGGTTATTCCGGTTGTTGGAGTGTATGTAGCTGTAAAAGTGATATTCCCATCGGTAGAACTTACTGTTGTAAGCGTTCCATTAGGTGTTGTTAGGTCTGCATTAGTAAAACCAGTTACGGCTTCAGAAAAAGTAATGGTTATAGTAGCTGTATCGCCTGTTGTTAATTCACCATCGCTAATTTCTACAATTGCTGTAGGTGGCATCATATCAATAATAAAATTAGAAGAGTTTGTTGTTCCTGTTCCTGTATTTCCTACACTATCAGTGATTCCGGTATTATCAAGAATGATAATGTTAGTATCATCTTCTACATCGATTGCTGGAGTATAGGTAGCTGTAAAAGTGATATTACCATCGGTAGAAGTAACGGTAGATAATGTTCCATTAGGAATTGTTAAATCTGTATTGTCGAACCCAGATATTGCTTCAGAAAAAGTAACAGTTATTGTAGTAGTTTCACCTATTGTTAATGTAGAATCACTAATGGCTATAGTTGCAGTTGGAGGTATCGTCTTTTTATTTTCGGTATCCGTTGCTACGTTTCCTGTGTTTCCATTTACATCAGTAAGCGTTACGCTTAATGTAATGGTTCCGTCTCCTAAACCACTTAAATCTATACTTGAAATAGTTACTCCTGAAGAAGCTACAGTTCCGGATCCGGTTACATTAATTCCTCCTCCAGAACTACTAAAGATATAATTATAGGTTGCACCTACTTCTGCAGAAGAGAAGGTGTAACTTACTGCATTGTTATTCCCAGCATTGATAGGGCTCTGATCTATTGCAACCGAATACCCTGTTGGAGCAAGGGTGTCTTTGGTTTCTGTATCAGTTGCTGCACTTCCTGTATTTCCGTTTATATCTGTGAGCGTAACGCTCAATGTAATGGTTCCATCTGATAAGCCACTTAGATCTATACTAGAAATAGTTGCTCCTGCAGAAGCTACTATGCCAGATCCGGTTACTGTTCCTGCTCCTCCTGAAGTACTAAAGGTATAATTATAGGTTGCACCAACTTCTGCATTACTAAATGTATAGCTTACTGCATTGTCATTCCCGGCATTAATAGGGCTCTGATCTATTGCAACCAAATACCCTGTTGGTGCTCCAGTATCTTTGGTTTCTGTATCAGTTGCAGCACTTCCCGTATTTCCATTTACATCAGTAAGCGTAACGCTTAATGTAATGGTTCCATCTGCTAGACCACTAAGATCAATACTAGAAATAGTTGCTCCTGCAGAAGCTACAGTTCCTGATCCGGTTACTGTTCCTGCTCCTCCCGAAGTACTAAAGGTATAATTATAGGTAGCACCTACTTCTGCACTGCTAAATGTATAGCTTACTGCATTGTCATTAAGATCACTGATAGGGCTCTGATCTATTGCAACTGAATACCCTGTTGGAGCAACGGTTTCTTTGGTTTCTGTATCAGTTGCTGCACTTCCTGTATTTCCATTTACATCAGTTAATGTTACGCTAAGTGTAATGGTTCCGTCGGCTAATCCGGTCAGGTCTATTCCCGAAATAGTTGCTCCTGCAGAAGCTACGGTGCCAGATCCGGTTACAGTTCCTGCTCCTCCTGAAGTACTAAAGGTATAATTATAGGTTGCCCCTACTTCTGCGCTGCTAAATGTATAGCTTACTGCATTGTCATTTCCGGCATTGATGGGACTTTGATCTATTGCAACCGAATATCCTGTTGGTGCAATGGTTTCTTTGGTTTCTGTATCAGTTGCTGCACTTCCTGTATTTCCATTTACATCAGTTAATGTTACGCTAAGTGTAATGGTTCCATCGGCTAATCCGGTCAGGTCTATTCCTGAAATAGTTGCTCCTGCAGAAGCTACGGTGCCAGATCCAGTTACTGTTCCTGCTCCTCCTGAAGTACTAAAGGTATAGTTATAGGTTGCCCCAACTTCTGCGCTGCTAAATGTATAGCTTACTGCATTGTCATTTCCGGCATTGATGGGACTTTGATCTATTGCAACCGAATATCCTGTTGGTGCAACGGTTTCTTTGGTTTCTGTATCAGTTGCCGCGCTTCCTGTATTTCCGTTTACATCTGTGAGCGTTACGCTCAATGTAATAGTTCCGTCGGCTAGTCCGGTCAGGTCTATTCCTGAAATAGTTGCTCCTGCAGAAGCTACGGTGCCAGATCCGGTTACTGTTCCTGCTCCTCCTGAAGTACTAAAGGTATAGTTATAGGTTGCACCTACTTCTGCACTGCTAAATGTATAGCTTACTGCATTGTCATTTCCAGCGTTGATGGGATTTTGATCTATTGCAACCGAATACCCTGTTGGAGCAACGGTTTCTTTGGTTTCTGTATCAGTTGCTGCACTTCCTGTATTTCCGTTTATATCTGTGAGCGTTACGCTCAATGTAATAGTTCCGTCGGCTAGTCCGGTCAGGTCTATTCCTGAAATAGTTGCTCCTGCAGAAGCTACGGTTCCCGATCCGGTTACAGTTCCTGCTCCTCCTGAAGTACTAAAGGTATAGTTATAGGTTGCACCTACTTCTGCACTGCTAAATGTATAGCTTACTGCATTGTCATTTCCAGCGTTGATGGGATTTTGATCTATTGCAACCGAATACCCTGTTGGAGCAACGGTTTCTTTGGTTTCTGTATCAGTTGCTGCACTTCCTGTATTTCCATTTACATCAGTAAGGGTTACGCTAAGTGTAATGGTTCCATCGGCTAGTCCGGTCAGGTCTATTCCTGAAATAGTTGCTCCTGCAGAAGCTACGGTGCCAGATCCGGTTACTGTTCCTGCTCCTCCTGAAGTACTAAAGGTATAATTATAGGTTGCACCTACTTCTGCGCTGCTAAATGTATAGCTTACTGCATTGTCATTTCCGGCATTGATGGGATTTTGATCTATTGCAACCGAATACCCTGTTGGAGCATCACGATCTACTGTATGGGTTTCTCCGGTATTAAATGCTGCTGGTCCAGAATTAGCTAAATCATCTGCAATGTTAGTAGACCCATTTAAATCTAGACGAATACCTCCTGTGCCAGTGATTGTATTTATAGTTACAGTAACACTTGTTCCTGATGAGGAACTTACACTAGACACTGTTCCTGAGGCTGTTCCTGAGGTAGTCGTTAGAGAAAAATCATCTGTAGAAATATTATTAGCATTTTCATCGAATGAAACTGTATATTGTACTGTAGCGGCATTGATAGCCGGTGTGCCTACCAAAGAAATACTTGTCACTACGGGAGGATCGGTATCTGGTACTGGTGCCGAAGCTTCACCATAAATTGCCGTACCAATACTACTGTTGGATTCATCTTGATATATGTAGATTTGTTTTCCGTCATCAATTTTTAGTACTTCCATAGCTTGAATATCACTATTACCACTATGAATGGTAGCTTGAGCACTTAGCGTGATATTGGTTCCTGTAACTTCACCTTCTCTTGCATAAATTGGATCGGTACCGCTTGTAGGAGTATACATAGCTATAAATTTATCAGAAGAGGAAGGGGCTAGTCGAACTCCTCCGACGGTTGTGATTAATTGCTGGCGTGTTCCATATCCTGTTATTGTTGTTCCGCTAACCGATCCTACCTGAACATAACCGTTTCCATCGTCATCATCATCATAAGCAACTACAAACTTATCGGATGAAATAGCTACTACATCAACTTGTCTGCAATTAGTTTCGAAAATGTTTGCACTACCTAAAGTAATGGTTGATCCACTAACTGATCCTATAACAGCTCCTCCTTCTGAACCAGCAGTGGTTGCCTGATAAACAATTACAAAAGTACTAGAAGACAATACATCTAGACCGGTCCAGATTGTTGCGTCTGTTAAAAAAGTTGCTGCTGTTCCAAAGGACAGCGTTGTCCCACTTACTGTAATTATTTTTGCTTTTCCGCGATTACTATCCTCGACATCTCGATAGACTACTATATGACTGGTTGAAGACAAAGCTTCCATCTCTATTGCATCAACATCTCCAGGCGCAAAATCAAATGAGCTACCAAAAGCAATAGTACTACCCGATACGGTGCCTATTCTCATTTCTCCTACATCAGAAGCTCCACGTTCATCTTCAAAAGCAACGATAAATTGTGTGGCACTTATAGCAGAAATAGCAGTATGTGTAGCGCCTACAGTGGCAGCAAATTGTGTACTGCTCCCAAAGCTGATCGCATTTCCGGATAGTGTTCCTACAATAGCTTCTCCTGGCGTACCAGAAGCAGAAGATCTATACGCTATGACAAATTGGGTAGTACTTAGTGCTACTGCAGAAGGTTCTAGAAAAAAATTTGTTCCTGTAAATGTAGTCGCTGTACCGGGAGTAACGGGTGTTGTAGGGGCATAGTAATTTAGTTCGTTTATTTTTTTTGTAATAGCATAGGCATCTATAGGGTCAGATCCCAAGTTTAATTCTGAAAATAGGCTAGAGATATGATGTATAACATAAGGGTTTCCTTCTATAGAGATACTTGGTTTTTTGTTATCTGTAGATGATTCCATAGCAATGCCAAAAAAGCTAAGAACCATCATGGATAAAAGTGTAATTTTTTTCATTAGATAAAGGTTTTAAGAGGTGTATTCGAATTTTCCTTTTTTTTACTATGTGTTTTTTTATTTTTTTATAATTAAGTATGGTCAGCAATTAAAAAAATGAAGTTTTATATGCATAAATATGGATTCACCCAACCAGAATCTAATTCTCCTACAATATGATTGGTAATAGGGTTATTTTCATTCATTTTTTTGCCAATATCTATGATCGTATTGTAGATTCCAGAGTTATTGGTTTTTATTTTCACAATATCAATATCAGGGGTTATAAAACCTTCTTTAGAACAGAAGTTTTTAAGACCTCGTGGACTTTCAATATTCATTTTTTGTAGTTTTTCTTTTACAACATCCCATTGCCTTTTTTTAAGAGGTCGTAATAGCTCTTTAAATAAAAGCCCGGTTTCGTATCCTTGTAAAGCATAAAGATTTGGAGATTGTCCAGTGTTTTGTTTGAATTTTTTCACGAATTGCTTATTGATTTTATGTTCAGCATTCGGATTCCATAGCATGGCTCCATATAGGTTTAGTTCGAGATGTTTTACATCAGTTAACATATCTGGATATAACATGTTTTCTGCTACTAATAAAGGAATGTCTTTTGTCCACGATTTTGATTTCCATAGATTTAAAAACTCATTTCCTTGTGGCCCTACAAATAAGGCGTGGACATATGCAGGAGCTTCTTTTCTGATTTTATCAAAGATCGATTCGATATCAAGGTGATGAGGATTATTCGTATTGTATGGAATAACGGATTGTAAAACAGTATTACCTCCTGCAGCACTAATACCAGCTTGAAAAGAGGTATGTAGGTGATATCCAGAATTGTATATTGGTGTAATAATCAAACCAGGTTGTTGATATTCCTTTTGCGCCCAATATCCCAATGCATATTGACTTTGATATAGTTGATGAGAATTAAAAAACACATTTGGGCTGTGATAATCAAAACTGGGTAACATTTCTCCCATATCAAAAAAGAATCCCAAGGCATCTTTCCTATTGTCGATGAGTTGAACCAGATTGGGAAGAGAGCGGTAACTAATCATTCCCGAAACAATGTCAACATTAGTAAAGTTGAGTAATTTCTTTGCGGCTTCAATGACTGAGGATATTCCTCCTGAACCTGCAAATTCTGGAATGAGTTCGATATCTGATCTTTTTCCTGGTTTTTGACCAAGACCAAGGTAAAAACCCGTGGCAAGATGTGGAAAAAAATTAGGATAAATACTTGAATATGGTGTTAAAAAGCCAATTTTGATAGGAGTCATAATTCTTAAAGATAGAAGTATGTTGTTTGAAAAAATAGCTCAAACAACATACTTAATTTATATGCAAACTAAATGGTTGTAGTACTACTTAATTTCTAGACGGGAAAAGGCCTTGTATACAAATGCAAGGATTTAATGTAAGGAAAGGCATTCTGTTTTCGTGATATTGACTTCCTCCTGTATTTAGAGTGTCGGCATTACCAGTGATTGCACCTATAGCACCTGCTATCGGCACATTGGGAGCTTCTGAATTATACCCTGAGATTTCAGCTAAATTACTGCTGTCATAAGGAGCTGCTAATGATACGCCACTAGTTGGCGTGTGCGTATCTGCCTGACCACTATTTACGCTCATTTGTACTGTTATATTAAGATTAGAAGTATCAATTATATGATTGTGCGATGGTATTTGTAATACATTTAAAGTCACTACTTCTTCACCCCCGCGTGACCCTAATCGATAATCAGACAAACCAGGCCCGTTACCAAAACCAATAGGTGCACGCCCTCTTAAATCTGGTAAACCAAAAGTTGTACGGCCATCCCCGCCAAAAGTAGTTCCTAGTAATGAAAATAATGCTGTGTTACTTGATATAGCTATTAAAGCACCAGAACAAAATGCCCAACTTCTGGGAGCAAAATTGCAAGCCCAATACACAATCTGTGAAAGATAAAATTCCATAATTTTAATTTTTTAAGTTAAAGATTCATTGAAATATAATATGACAGCCTCGCTTTTGGTCGTCTGTCTTCTCAAAGAAAACAGAAAGTTAAAAACCAGTCAATACGTATAATTACTTGATTTTGACAGATGTATTAGCTTAAAATAGCTTGGAAATAGTTATTTAAAGTTTGCAATAAATGGGGTAACTTATAAGATTTTGAGATATAAACTTTTTACCATAAAAGTTTATTCAGGGGTAATTAGATAGTTAATGAGCGTGTTTTGCAATTTAGAATATCCAAGTATAAGTTTTGTATACTAAGATGTTGGATGTAACAATTACTGAAGGAAACATTTGTATGATGGTAGAATCCGTACCATTGATTAAAAATCGATTAATATTAACGTTTAGAACTTAAATTTAGTTAAAAAATAGTAACAAATCTTATTTTTGAACTGTTTTTTTTAGCTATCATATTATATGCTATAGTAGTAATTAAGCTTATTTCAGATACATACATTTTTTTTCGTAGTCAATAATTGCTTTTCCTCTTTTAAGGATGTCAGCTCCAATAATACCATCGACAGGTTCTGCATGATGTGCTATCAATGCTGCATTTACATGGTTAAGATTAAATAAAACAAGAGATATTCTTTTTCTTGACCAGCTTCCGATTTGTATGGTGTTTTTTTGTGAAAGTTGTGTTAGCATATCGGTAGCACCTGCTCCTGCAGCTTTTACATCGCTATCCTGGGCAAAAAGAGAAAATTTATCTACAGCTTCAAACCCTACACAGGAGTTAGAAGCACCGGTATCGACTATAAAATTACCCTCTACATCATTTAATATTGCTTTAACTTCAAAATGATTCGTCTTTGTAAAAACTAATTTAATTCTGTGGTATTCTTTTTGGTTTAAAAATTTTCGAAGTGTACTCATGCTTTATTTTGAAGAAACTTCGGTAAAAGTAGTATAATTAAAATAAATAAAACAATACCTATTTTATGCCAAAAATAGCTTAAAGAATAAGAATGACCGATCTCACCATAATATACAAATGGGGCCCAATAATAGGGTGATTTCTGAACATTTGAGATACTTTCTGTATCCAGGTAGTCTAGCTTGGCACGATGTATCGCTTTTGCCTTGGGAATAGAATGATTAAGGTTTTGGTAAAAGTTTTTCATTACTGTAGCAGTAGTTTTGTCATTTACTTTCCATAATGAAAAGAGTATATTTTCTACTCCGGCATAATGAAAACCTCTACCAATACTAATAGGACCTTCTCCTTTTGCTAATCTGCCAACACCAGTTTCACAAGCACTTAGCACTACCAGATTTGCATTAAGCTGTGCTCCGTATAATTGATTAACCAGAATATCCTGATCCCAAAATTGTATAGAGGCTGGTCTAGAAAAGCTTCCGGATTCGGCGTGGGTAGACAAATGAATGATATCATGCTCTTTTGCTAATTTAATAAACCGTTGATAAGTTGCTTGTTCGTTTTCTATAAAATCCCCATTAAAATAGTACTGTATAGATTTGCTTTCGTTTTTTGAAAATGAGAGTTCTTTCTCTGTATTTTCAAAAACAGGGAATACACCCAGAACCGTTTTTTTTTGAGGGTTTTTGGGATTAGATCGCAAATACTTACCAGCCGAAATTTCATAACTTATTTCAGTAGACCGTATTAAAAAAGGCATTTTGCTGAAATTCATTGAATTCGTCTTTTTTAATAATAGGGTCTCAAAAGGAATAAAATAAAGAAGACCATCGGGGATGATTAATAGTTTTTTAGATTGTTTGGGGATTTTTAAGACATTAAAAAGCTCTGCAGCATTTTTTGTAAATTCGGTTATATCTCGGGTAATCATCGAAGCATTGTCGAAATAATGAACATACTTTTTGATGGTACTTTTAAAATATTCGGGGTTTTCTATTTTTTTGATTTCAAAAGAATCTCGGCTGATTATAAATTGATATATGTTCCGGTTTCCATAAAAATATTCAATCAAAGTGGTATGATTTTTTTTTAATTTTTTCTGAAGAGCAGGAATAGAAATATTGTTTTGACGCCTAAGTAGTTTGGGATATGTATGACGAAGTTTTTCAAGTATTTCTTTCAGGGCGATAGATGTAGTGTCGTGAGCTGTAGTCCATTTTTGAATTTGATCAATACGAGCATCCTCACCTTTTAATTTTTCTTTTAAAATTAGAGTCTCATAGGATGTTAATGCTGCATTAAGTCGATTTTTATTTGAGACTAAAGAATCGTTTTTGTATTGAGATAGTATTTTTTTGGATATCAAAGCTTCATTTACAAGAGGGGATTTAGAATGCTCGGCTGCCCAAAATGCTTGCACACCATATTTTTCCTCTTTTTGGGTTTGGTGAATAGTAAAAAGAAGATCAATATAGGCTTCTGTTCTGTTTCTGTTTTGGCTGTGTTGAATGATCCGAGTGTCCTGAAGCGGATATACAATATTTAGTTTTGAGTTTACATCAAAAGCTAAATCAAAGGCAGCTATCGCTAAAAGAGGTTTTTGGGTTTGTTGATAAGTATATGCGTGAATATCTAACGCTTTTAAAAGAAGTCTATCTGCAATAAGATATTCTTTAGATGGTAAATCAGTATTTGGCGAATATCCCGGTAGGAGGGTGGTATATATTTCTTTCAGGTTTTTTTGAATTTCGCTAAATTCTGACTTGGATAATAAAATATCGATATAAGCTAATTGCCATTTGACAATAGTTCTTGCTGATGTATTTTTATTTTTGAGCAATTGAAATCTGGCTTGTGTAATATAATCCTGAGCTTTTTTAAATTCTTTTTTCTCTAAAGCCGTAGCAGCAAGAATCTGATAAGCATTTATTTGATTTGCATTTATTGTAATTACTTTATTAGCAAAAGTTTTTGCTTTGCTATAGTCACCAGAATCCAGGTGATTTGTGGCTGTGTTTGTTAATAAATTGATGTTGTTTGGGTCAATATTTAACCCTTGTTTAAGTATTTCGAGAGCTTTTGGATAATTTCCTTGGTTATGATATACGATAGAAAGATTAGTAATTCCCGAGATAATTTTTGTGGTATCCTTAGATTGCTCAGCCAGATATAAATAGTTTTTTATAGTGGTTTCGGCTTTGGGTAAATCCCCAACTTCTGTATAGATATTCCCAAGAGGTTGTAAGCAATTTTCAATGATGTCATAATCGATTAATCCTTTTTCATAATATGTTTTCCAGGCAGTTTCATAATATAAAATAGCTTTTGGTTTGTTGTTATATCGATTGTTGTAATATCCCAGATTGCAGTGTACTATTACCCAGGCTAACTGATCTGCTTTTGTATGAAGCTGATCTTTTTTTGGAGCAATCATTTTACTTAGCTGTAGTGCTTTAGAATTCGACGGTTTTTGTATAAAGTGATCTAACTGATCATATAAAAACGCTGAGGTTTTTGTTTTTTGCTGAGCCTGTAGTATTGGGTTTCCAAACCAAAGAGCAGCGATACATAGTAATATTCTAAAACTTCCAAATTCCATAGAATTGAATTTGAGAGTTTGGGCTATCAAAATTATGAACATATCTAACTCCTATACTTGGGCCTATTCGTACAGTTCCAAAATTCATTCCAACAAAAATACCAGTTTGTATATTCGTAAAATCATCTTTGATTTCTTGTGTTTCTGTAACATCAAGTTCAATGTTTCGAATAATTTCTGGGGGAGTTGGGCCATTATTTCTAATAATCGTAAATCCTTCTCCTATAGTTTCCTGATCATTTTTACTTGTGATATCCATCTTTAATTGAATACCTGCTCCCATGGCAAAAAAGTTGTTGAAATTATAACGAAATGATCCGGGAACCGCATAAATAGAAATGTTATTATATGTATTAGCTTCTGAGAATTGAATCAAGCTTTCTGTACCATTTGCATCTATAGAAGTGGTTTCAAAATTTCGTAATTCGTCATAAGAAGATGCAGATGCCATTAATTCTGCCTGATAGTATCCTCTGTAGGATTTAAAAGGAGATAATGTTGCTCCAACAAAATACTCTTTTTGATTGTCGAGTTCGGGAACCATGATATATCCTGCTTTTGCACCTATAGAAATACCAGGCATAAACCGCGTAGTTGCATAGTTGGTGATAATAGGCTCGTTTTTGTCAAAATATATAGCAGTACGACTTTTGGTCTTTTTTTTATGAAAGTCTTTACCAAATTTCATAGAATACTTTACAAATCCTTTGGTCGAGTCTATTTCGGTTACATTCTTTTGTTGGCTTCCGGGAAGATATATTCGATTAAACTGAAAAATGATCTTGTCTTTTTTTAGAATAGTATCGAGACAACTGTAATTAACTTCTCTTTCTTTAGGGCAAATTGGGCATTCGGGATACATGCCATCAATTTTCAATGTAGCTTTATCAAACATTTCTGGAGTGTCTACAGCTAGTTTTATAGTATTGGCAGGACCTTCTCCGTTGTTTTGAAAACGCACTTTAAATTTGAGGCGTTTAAAACGAACTAACCGATAGTTCATTAACCAACCATTAGAAGACATTTTGTTGGGATCATGAGAAGTAACAATTTCCATTTCTGTATCCTTCACAGTGTGATTGTCAAAATTTTCATCGGGAACATAGATACTTCTTAGTGTAACAATAGCACTGGTATCTTTGATCATTTCGGGTGTTGTTTTTAGAGTCCTGAAAATGTTTCGTTCTTCACCAGGCTGCATATCATTAAATGCAATTACCTGATAATTGCGATACAATGATTTGGATTCTTCTAATGTAAGTGGAAGGTTTTTTCTTTTGGTAGTATCCTGAACAAATAATGTTCTGTTTTGTAGTGTTGTATGAGTTGAAGAAGCTAATAAAGTATGATCGTCATTTTGGGAGAGCGTTTCAGAAATAATAGGTAGCGGAATAATTTTTTCTTCATGATGTAATCTGGTATCTTCCAGAATAAAGTTGTCATTTTTAAATTGATTATCATTATAAAACAAGTATAATTTACCATTAGAAATGTAGTTATTCGTATTCTTATAACTTGTAATAAATATCATTTCCTGATCAGGAATAGGTTCGCGATTTCGTTTCAGAATTAAATCATCATCTTCAATAAAAGGGGAATTAGGACCTATAGAGGCTTCATCGGATGCATCACTCACAGTTATTGATTTTGGCCTGCTTGTAGGTGGTTTTCCATTATCATAGTTGTTGGTTGCCCAAAGTTTGGCTTCGTATGTTCCTGAAGAAGTATACCGATGTGCAGGCTTTTCTTTAAAACTATAATTACCATCACCAAATTCCCAATAGTAGGTATAAAAAGCTTTGGGAGCACCGGCAATTTGATTTAAAGGTGGCATTTCTGCTCCATAAACTACTTGGTTTCCATTAATTTCATAAGATATAGGTGCGATTCTAGGTATGGTATCGTTGGTTAGTATTTGTCCAATACATAGCAATGGAAATAATACAGTACAGTATAAGATATAGCCCCTCATGATTTGTTATTAGTAGTTACTAAAGATAAGTAAAAAGTTAAATTAGAAATATTGATAAAAATATTCCGGAAGTTTACCTCCCGGAATATATACTGGAATTTGCCGTAACCCCCGCTAACTAATTTACATATTCCAGTACAATTTTTGATTTATGGTAACCCATTTATTAGTGTTATTAATTCGGCTTCGGTACCTGTAGTGGTAGACCCAATTACTTCTACATGATCTTCTGTTATCGTTGCACCCTGTATTGCATATGTATACTCACCATCCTGAACAGATACAAATATGAAATGTACTTCTAATCCGATAGGGATTAGCCCATAATGTTCAGAGAATAACTCGGTTTCTTCAATATAAGTGTCTAATAATGCTAATGCAGTTGGTTCCCCATCATAAGACACATATATATTGCAATTTGTGTTGTCATACCCTTCAGGAGCGTCTACATAAATAACAGTTTTTGGTCTTGGATCATTATACCAACGATCAATATTAGTCCACCCGAAATTGCTGATAAAACCAGAATATCCTGTTACTCCTGTTCCGTTAGGCCCTTCTCCCTGTCCAAGGTCAATATTTCCTTCTTGGTTTTCTTCCCAAACGACATCACAATCGATTACGTCGCTGTCGCAACCATCGTCTGCGGCTTTAAATAACCTCATTTCGGGATCAAAATCTTCATTTGGCGAAAAAATCTCAAACGCATTTGCAAGTTGTAGTTGATTTCCATTCTGATTGGCATTTACAAAAAATTCTCCAGCAGATTTTAAAGTCTCGATATCACCATTTGGGCGTTTGCCATTGGTCGGCATTTTGGTGAGTAGCATTTTGGCTTTATCATAGATTTCTACTAATTCGATAGTAACACTTCCGCTAACCGGGTCGCCATTTTGATCTAAAAAACTGTTTGGGAGAAAATGTAGTCGTGTACCTTCTTCTCCATACATATGTCCTCCTAATTCGGCATTCATTACAAAAGTCTGCATTGCTTCTTCACGGTTATCCTTGATTGCTTTTTGTAGTTCTATTCCATTAATGATTCTTTCGATAATGATATCGTTATCATCATTTTTACAGCTTCCTAATAAAAGAATAGCTAAGCCTAAAAGTAAAAAACTCATCATAGCTTTTTTTGCACTCCTACTATTTTTTGGTATTGCAATTGTTCTATTTGATGTTTTCATGATTTTCGAAATTTTATTGTTTACAACATCAGATCAACAGCTTTGATTTTTTGTTACCCTTATCTTGATAACTTTTTTTAAATTAGTCGCTTATATTCGCTATTTATGGGAAATACCAAATTTCATTCTGATCAGAAATACATTGAAGCTCTTTTGAAGAATGATACAGTAGTCTTAACCGAGATTTATGATAAATTCGTTCCGAAAGTAGTTAGGTATATAAAAAATAATAGTGGAGATGAATCCAGAGCTCAGGATATTATCCAAGAAACTTTAATCACTATTTATAAACAGGCAAAAGAGAAAGGACTACAACTTACCTGCCCATTTGATGCCTATTTCTTCCTGTTATGTAAACGTAAATGGTTGAATGAATTAAAAAAGCATTCTAATAATCAGGTAACAATTAATGAAGAGGTTGTATCTATAGATGACGAGAGTGTTCGTTTTGCAGAAGAAACTGAGATTTTTAATGCAAAACATGAACTTTTTAAAGAGATGTTTGACCAATTAGGTAAAGCTTGTAAAGAATTATTAAAGATAACTTTTACTACAAAATCTATGGAAGAAGTGGCTTTAAAACTAGGGCAGTCCTATGGGTATGTTCGTAAGAAAAAGTCTTTATGTATTGGTCAGTTAACAAAACTTGTTCAAGACACTCCTAAGTTTAATAAAATAAAGAATTTGTTATGACCCCAGAAGAAAAATATGAGCTGTTTGATCGGTTCTGTAGCAACGAACTCTCTGCTACCGAAGAAAAAATGTTAACAAAACTGATTAGTGAGGATGTATCTATTGCAGAAGAATTTAAACTATATCAAGAGTTAAATTCACATCTAGATACACGTTTTACTTCAGAAAAAGAGGAAGAAGCATTAGAAGGTAATTTAAAAGCGATTGGAGATGTACATTTTAATAAGAAAGCAACTGCAAAAGAAACCAAAGTGATAAGAATGCCCGTTTGGGCATATGCTGCGGCTGCAAGTGTAGCTGTGATTTTTGGCGTATACTTTTTTGGACAAAGTAGCCCTGTATATAGTGATTTTGCGAATATTCCCGAATTATCAATTACAGAAAGAGGAAGTACAGAAAGGAATAGTAAGAATGCAGAACATGCTTTTAACTCAAAAGATTACGTGGGAGCAGAAAAGTACCTGTTGATATTATTGTCAAAAGATGAAAATAATGCAGAATATCAATTCTATTATGGAATATCATTATTAGAACAAGATAAATATGTAGAAACTACTCAGGTTTTAGAGAAACTGTATCAAGGAAACTCGGGGTATAAATATAAAGCATTATGGTTTGAAGCATTAAACCAACTGAAACAAAAAAAATATGATCAATGCGCTACATTGTTAGAGAATATACCCGAAGATGCCGAAGATTACATTCGGGCTCAAGAATTATTGAAAAAAATGTGATGTTTTGTAATCTATTAATTTGTTTCCTGTATAGCGAATCTTAAAATAGTTTTAGTAAAGAACTTAATCTAGAAGTGAAAAGATACAATTCTATAGCTTAGAATTAAAAGCTGAAAAGTGTTCAATAATAAAAGCAATAGATTGCTGGCTGGTATTAACTCTAATTTAATACTTTTGCGGCATGATACTAACCGATACCCATACTCATATTTATAGTGAAGCCTTTGATGAGGATCAGGATGAAATGATGCAGCGGGCTATAAAAAATGGCGTGACACGCTTTTTTGTTCCTGCTATTGATTCTACATATACCAATGCTATGTATGCAATAGAGACCAAGTATCCAAAACATGTTTTTTTGATGATGGGATTGCACCCTACCCATGTAAAAGAGAATTACAAAGAGGAACTTGTATTTGTAGAGAATGAACTTAAAAAACGTTCTAATAATGAGGTCGACAAAAATTTTTATGCAATAGGAGAGATAGGTATAGATTTGTATTGGGATAAAACTTTTTTGAAGGCTCAACAAGAAGCTTTTAAATATCAAATCCAATTGGCAAAAAAATACAAGTTACCTATAGTAATACATTGTCGCGAAGCTTTTGAAGAGATTTTTGAAGTATTAGAATCCGAAAAAAGTGATGATCTATTTGGGATTTTTCATTGTTTTACAGGAACCATAGACGATGCCAATCGAGCTATAGGGTATAATATGAAATTAGGAATAGGAGGTGTCGTTACTTTCAAAAATGGTAAAATAGATAGATTTTTAAATCAGATTTCATTAGACCATATTGTCCTGGAGACAGATGCACCTTATTTAGCACCAACTCCATATCGAGGTAAACGTAACGAAAGTTCTTATTTACTTAATATTTTAGAAAAACTCTCAGATATATATCAAAAACCTATAGAAGAAATAGCTGCAATTACTACTAAAAACTCTAGCGATATATTCGGTATCTAGACCAATAAAATATAATTTAATTTTCGTTCATTTGCCATATGAATACTTCGCCAAACATATTACTTATTTATACTGGAGGAACCATTGGGATGGTCAAAGATTTCAAGACGGGCGCCCTGGTAGCTTTCGATTTCGATGAGCTGTTATTAAACATCCCAGAACTCAAACAATTAGATTGTAATATCGATACCATTAGTTTTGAGAAGCCTATTGATTCTTCTGATATGAATGTTGATCGATGGAAAGAGTTGGGAGATATAATTAATGTTAATTATAAAAAATATGATGGGTTTGTTGTTTTGCATGGAAGTGATACGATGTCCTATACAGCATCTGCGATTAGTTTTATGTTTGAAAACCTGGCTAAACCTATTATTTTTACAGGTTCTCAATTGCCAATAGGAGATTTGCGAACCGATGCAAAAGAGAATTTGATCACCGCAGTTCAAATTTCGGCATTACAAGAAAAAGGAAAGCCTGTAATTACAGAGGTAGGACTCTATTTTGAATATAAATTGCTTAGAGCTAATAGAACTACTAAGATTAATGCAGAACATTTTGAAGCATTTCAATCCCTTAACTATCCCTCTTTGGTAGAATCTGGGGTGCATCTTAAGATCAATACTTCTTTTTTACTAAGGTGTAATCGAAGAAAAAAGATGGTATATCATACACATTTTGATAATAATGTTGTTATCGTTAAGATGTTTCCGGGGATTAATGAGAATATTTTGAAGAGTATTTTCTCTTTAGAAGCTATAAAAGGAGTGGTTTTAGAAACATATGGAGCAGGTAATACAACTACAAAAAAATGGTTTATCGCGATAATTTCTGACCTTATCCAAAAAGGAATACCGGTAGTTAATGTTACACAATGTATAGGTGGAAGTGTAGAAATGGGTAAGTATGATACAAGTATTGCACTAAAAAAAGCAGGTGTTATTTCGGGAAAAGACATTACTACAGAGGCTGCAGTGGCAAAATTGATGTATTTATTGGGGGAAAAATTACCACTTAAAGTCCTCAAAACCATTTATGAAACCTCTCTTCGTGGCGAAATGTCAGAAAATTAACGCCTCAAATTTCAATAGTTAACATTTTTTTTGTTATTTGCCCATCCTTATTTTTTTAGGGGAAAACCAAGAGAGGTGGCCGAGTGGTCGAAGGCGCACGCCTGGAAAGTGTGTATACGTCAAAAGCGTATCGAGGGTTCGAATCCCTTCCTCTCTGCATTATTATCAATTTTTTAATAGATTTTATATTATTTTTATATCTTTAACCCTTTAACTAATTAAAATTAAGAATCAGCGCAATGAAAAGATTATTTTCTATTCTGGCAATCGCAGCAGTAATGACTTTTGGAAACTTACAAGCATCTACTGCACCTGCCCAGTTATTAACGGCAAATGTGCAATTATTAATTGCTCCTATAACTAATACGACAACAACTCAAGAAGAAGCAGTATCCGAGGCTACTACAGATGAACTATCTTTTCATCAAAACCTTAAAAGACGTTTTATCGAAGGAGGTCCTCAATTTATGGGTATCGTACTTTTATGTTTGATCTTAGGTCTTGCGATAGCAATTGAAAGAATTATCTTTTTAAATCTTTCTACAACAAATACTAAGAAACTACAACAAAATGTAGAAGATGCATTAAATAGTGGTGGTATTGAAGCAGCAAAAGAGGTATGTAGAAATACAAAAGGCCCTGTTGCATCAATTTATTATCAAGGTCTTGATAGAGCAGACGAAAGTATAGATGCAGCAGAGAAATCAGTTGTAGCATACGGAGGTGTTCAAATGGGACAATTAGAGAAAAATGTATCGTGGATATCATTATTTATCGCTCTTGCTCCAATGCTTGGATTTATGGGAACGGTAATTGGTATGATTACAGCATTTGATAAAATTGCGGCTGCAGATGATATGCAACCTTCTCTTGTAGCAGGTGGTATTAAAGTAGCACTTCTTACTACTGTATTTGGACTTATTGTTGCAATTATTCTTCAAATATTCTATAACTATATCGTTGCAAAAATTGATAGAATTGTAAATGATATGGAAGATGCTTCGATTACTTTAATCGATATTTTGGTAGATTACAAGAAAAAGAAATAATTGATGTTTCTAATAAAAATCTCATCTAAAAGATTTTTAATTTACACTTTTATTTAATTACGGATTACGTGTGTGATCCAAACAAAAAATTATTAGTAACATGAAAATTTCAAAAATATTA
This sequence comes from Aquimarina sp. EL_43, assembly GCF_943422735.1. Lineage (NCBI taxonomy): Bacteria > Pseudomonadati > Bacteroidota > Flavobacteriia > Flavobacteriales > Flavobacteriaceae > Aquimarina > Aquimarina sp. EL_43. The sequence continues at coordinate 2,506,580 of NZ_CALSBR010000001.1, forward strand.
TCATATATCGTACTGGCTATAGGCGCTATAGGAGCTATTTTACTGTTCTTAATGAGCAATAATTTTGATGGCCTTATGGAAAAATATGGTATTACAGAAACCAAAGACTTTGTTAGAGAAGGAGGGTCGATGGATGTTTTAAAAGAAGCAACATCTTTGGTAAATCCATTATATACTCTTACAGTTATTGTTATTATAGGTGTAATAGCCGTTACTTTGATAGCTGTTTTCTCTTCATTAGCTAAAAACCCTGGAGGTCTTAAAAATACTGCAATCGGTATTGTTGCTTTCCTTATTGTTGTAGGGATTGGTTTTGTTGTGGCAGAAGGAGTAGAAGCTCCTTTAAATGATGGAGGAGTACTTTCTGCAAGTGGCTCTAAATGGGTAGGAACAGGATTGTATACATTTTACTTTTTAGCTGCTATTGCAGTTGGGTTAATGTTCTTTTCTGGTATTAAGAAACTAATTAAGTAAACAATTATGGCAAGAAGAGCAGCACCAGAAGTTAATGCAGGGTCTATGGCAGATATTGCATTCTTACTTCTTATATTTTTCTTGGTTACTACCACGATCGAAACCGATACGGGTATTAGCCGTAAACTCCCTCCTCCTCAAGAGGAAGAAATAGAGCCGCCAGTTCTTAAACAAAAAAATATTTTTGTTGTAGAATTGAATAAGAATAACGATTTATTGGTAGAAGAAACTCCTATGGAATTGAAAGATCTTAGGGAAGCTGCTATTAAGTTCTTAGATAACGGTGGTGGAAGAGGAGAAGAAGCTTGTAGTTATTGTCAAGGAGATAGAGACCCTTCTTCTTCAGATAATCCTACTAAAGCGGTAATCTCTTTAAATAACAACAGAGAGACAAATTACGGTGCTTATATAGCGGTTCAAAATGAATTGGTGGCAGCGTATACTACATTGCGTAATAGAGAAGCACAGCGTCTTTTTGGTAAGACATTTGAACAAATGGAAGCCGATTTTAAAGATGTGAATTATTCTGGAAGTAAGACTAAACTTAAAGAAGATATCAAAAAGATACAATTTTTGTTTCCTGAAAAACTTTCAGAAGCCGAGCCTAAAAAATAGAAATAACATAAAACAGAATTCTTATGTCTAAATTTAAAAAGAAAAAGAGTGGTGAATTACCTCCCGTTTCTACGGCATCATTACCGGATATTGTATTTATGTTATTGTTCTTCTTTATGGTTGCAACGGTGATGCGTAAAAATACGCTAATGATAGAAAATAAATTACCTTCTGCAGACCAGATAGAAAAACTAGACAAAAAAAATCTAGTAATGTATATCTATGCAGGAAAACCTAGTTCAAGATATCGTGCAAGTGCTGGTAGCCAAGCTAGAATCCAGCTTAATGATAAATTTGCAGATGTAAGCGAAGTAAAAGCGTTTATATTGGCCGAGAGAGCAGCAAAAAGAGAGGAAGAAGTTCCTTTTTTAATTACAGCTCTTAAAATAGATGGAAATACCAATATGGGTCTTGTAGGCGATATCAAAAAAGAATTAAGAGAAGTTCAGGCGTTAAAGATTAATTATACAACCAAATCTGGTAAAGCTTCAGATAATTTTAAGTAGCATATTGTTATTTATTATTATCGTAGCATAAATGTCTAAATGATATTGTAAATCCTGCCTTCGGGCAGGATTTTTTAGTACTATTCTTTCCGTTATTCCCAAAAAATGGCATAACAATTGTTGCTAATTATATAGTAGCTGTGATCTGTCATTTTATAGCATCAATATCTAACCTTCCAAAGTGATATTGAATATATAAGTAAAATGGTTATAATATGAAATGAACTCTCAAGCCTTCTAAAATATACGTGATTTACTTTTATTTCTGCTAAGAGATAATATGAGTTATAGAGGTTTTCTGATGTAGTTTCAATTTGTTTTTCTTCTGCATATTTCTTGTCACTTATGATCATAGTTTTTGATTTTGTAAGTAATTATTAACTAAATATGTTTATTATGGCAAGAAGAGCAGCGCCAGAAGTTAATGCGGGATCTATGGCAGATATTGCATTCCTACTTCTAATATTTTTCTTGGTTACTACCACGATCGAAACCGATACGGGTATTAGCCGTAAACTCCCAGCTCCTGAAAAGGAGAATGTAATCCCTCCAGTTCTTAGACAAAAAAATATTTTTGTTGTAGAATTGAATAAGAATAATGATTTATTGGTAGAAGAAGCTCCTATGGAATTGAAAGACCTTAGAGAAGCTGCTATTAAGTTCTTAGATAACGGTGGTGGAAGAGGAGAAGAAGCTTGTAGTTATTGTCAAGGAGATAGAGACCCTTCTTCTTCAGATAATCCTACTATAGCAGTAATCTCTCTAAATAACAATAGGGAAACAAATTACAGTGCATATATAGCGGTTCAAAATGAATTAGTGGCAGCGTATACTGCATTGCGTAATAGAGAAGCACAGCGTCTTTTTGGTAAGACATTTGAACAAATGGAAGCCGATTTTAAAGATGTGAATTATTCTGGAAGTAAGACTAAACTTAAAGAAGATATCAAAAAGATACAATTTTTGTTTCCTGAAAAACTTTCAGAAGCCGAGCCTAAAAAATAGAAATAACATAAAACAGAATTCTTATGTCTAAATTTAAAAAGAAAAAAAGTGGTGAATTACCTCCCGTTTCTACGGCATCATTACCGGATATTGTATTTATGTTATTGTTCTTCTTTATGGTTGCAACAGTGATGCGTAAAAATACGCTAATGATAGAAAATAAATTACCTTCTGCAGACCAGATAGAAAAACTAGACAAAAAAAATCTAATAATGTATATCTATGCAGGAAAACCTAGTTCAAGATATCGTGCAAGTGCTGGTAGCCAAGCTAGAATCCAGCTTAATGATAAATTTGCAGATGTAAGCGAAATAAAAGCATTTATATTGGCCGAGAGAGCAGCAAAAAGAGAGGAAGAAGTTCCTTTTTTAATTACAGCTCTTAGAATAGATGGAAATACCAATATGGGTCTTGTAGGCGATATCAAAAAGGAATTAAGAGAAGTTCAGGCGTTAAAGATTAATTATACAACCAAATCTGGTAAAGCTTCAGATAATTTTAAGTAGTGTATAGTTGTTTACTATTATCGTAGCATAAATGTCTAAATCATATAAAATCCTGCCTTCGGGCAGGATTTTATATGATTTAGCCTTGTTTTTATAAACTTTCTCTTATTTCTAAAGAAATAGATTTATTTTAGTGATCTATATGAAAAAATTGTTTGTATTCATTGTATGCTATTTGTTTGTGTTTCTTTCTTGGGGACAGGAAACCAAGCAAGATTCTACTCAAGAAATAGAGATAGATTCTTTATATCGAGAAGATCAGTTTTATATAGGTGTAACATTTAACCTATTACTTAATAGACCAACAGATGTGAGTCAATCTGGTTTTTCTGGGGGACTACATTTAGGATTTATCCGAGATATGCCAATTAATAAAAGGCGTAATATTGCTATAGGTCTTGGACTAGGGTATTCGTTAAACGTGTATAATCAGAATTTGTTTATAGGAGAGGAAGAAAATACTGAGCAGAGTATATTTAGTAGTTTAAAAGGTGTCGATTATAGCACTAATAGATTTACCACACATTTGGTAGAAGCTCCTTTTGAGTTTAGATGGCGTACATCTACTCCTGAAACCCATAAGTTTTATAGAATTTATACAGGTGTTAGAATGGGATACTTGTATTCTTTTAATTCTAATTTTAAACAACCGGGAAACCGAGTGAGACAAGCGAAATTGGATGAATTAAATCGATGGAGGGTAGGAGCAACGTTTACTTTTGGGTGGAACACCTTTAATTTTCATTTCTACTATAGTTTGAATACTCTATTCAATAGTGATGCTACAATTCAGGGAGAATCTGTAGGATTGAATACTGCAAAAATTGGATTGATGTTTTATATTTTATAACCAGAAATTTGCTAAAGTAAGCTGCGGGATTATCCCTATTAGAAACCCTAGGATCAATTCTAGATTACTATGTGCTTTGCAATGTAATCGAGATGTGGCTACCAATCCGTTAAAAATCATCAGCATGGCTATTAGAATAGTTAAATTAAGTCCAAAATGAATACTTAGTGCCACAGTAAACATCGTGATTCCGCTAATCCCAATCATATGTAAGCTTGCTTTTATGTTAAACAATACCATAAAAATTGCACTTAATGAAGAAAACAGAATTCCTAAAAAGAAAAAATATAACTCTGGATAATGATATACATCAATAACCATTTTGATAACCACTATAAGTAGGATAGATTGTAGTAATAACGGGATTTTTCGTTGTTTTACGTTTTCAAGATGTATTGAGGTAATAGTTCCGGTACTTTTTAATAAAAAGAATAATACAATAGGTATTAGGATGGTAAGAATAATTAGCCCAAAAACTTTGGCTCTAATAATTTCGATTGGAATAAATCTTGGAGCTGTACTAAAATAAATTATGGCACCCAAAAGAGGCATCAATAATGGGTGTAAAATATAAGAAACACTTCTAAGAAAAAAATTCATTAAATTTTCTTTCGTAGTCTGGCAACAGGAATATCTAATTGTTCCCTGTATTTGGCTACAGTTCTTCTGGCTATAGGGTACCCTTTCTCTTTAAGGATTTTAGCAAGCTTTTCATCCGTAAGGGGTTTTTTCTTGTCTTCTTCACCTATAGTTATTTCCAGTATTTTTTTAATTTCTCTGGTAGAGACTTCTTCACCTTGATCATTGGTCATGGACTCAGAAAAGAACTCTTTAATAAGTTTTGTCCCATAAGGAGTATCTACATATTTACTATTTGCTACTCTCGAAACGGTACTTACATCCATAGAGATCTCATCAGCAATGTCTTTTAAAATCATTGGCTTAAGATTTCTTTCGTCTCCACTAAGGAAATAACTTTTTTGATAGTGCATTATTGCACTCATAGTAATAAAAAGTGTCTGTTGTCTTTGTTTTACTGCTTCGATAAACCATTTTGCTGCATCTAATTTTTGTTTGATAAATAACACAGCATCTTTTTGGGATTTAGATTTTTCTTTACTGGCTTTATATCCCTGAAGCATATTGTTGTATTCTCTGGATACATGAAGTTCTGGGGCATTACGACCGTTTAGTGTTAATTCGAGTTCTCCATCTACAATTCTAATTGTAAAGTCGGGAACCACATGTTCGATCAAACGGTTGTTTCCAGCATAAGCTCCTCCTGGCTTAGGGTTAAGATGTTCAATTTCATCAATAGCTTCTTTTAACTGTTCCTCAGTAATGTCAAATTTTAATAAAAGTTTGTCATAATGCTTTTTGCTAAAATGATCAAAAGCTTTTTTGAGGATTTCTGAAGCTAATTTTATAGGGATAGTAGTTTCTTTTCTATCCAGTTGAATCCAGAGACATTCTTGTAAATTACGAGCACCAACACCCGCTGGATCTAGTTGGTGAACAATTTGTAAGATGTTTTCTATTTTTTCTTCGGTAGTATATACATTTTGAGTAAAGGCCAAATCGTCTAAAATATCTGACAAAGATCTTCTTATATAACCACTTTCATCAACGCTACCGACAAGAAATTCGGCTATTTCTCTTTCTTCATCATTAAATCGATACGTATTTAGCTGGTTAACCAAATGTTGATGAAATGATGTTCCAGAGGCGTAGGGAACACTTTTTTCTTCATCATCAGCACTATAATTATTAGAACTTAATCTGTAACTAGGAATCTCATCATCACTAAGATATTCATCAACATTAATATCTGCTTCTATCTTTTCGGTTCCATAATCCTCTTCTGCAGAGTTTTCATTGCTAAACGCATCTTCAAATTCATCCGCTTTATCTTTTCCACTATCAAGAGCAGGGTTTTCTTCCATTTCTTGCTTCAAACGTTGTTCGAATGCTTGCGTAGGAAGTTGAATCAACTTCATGAGTTGAATCTGCTGTGGAGAAAGTTTTTGAGAAAGCTTAAAATTTAATTGTTGTTTTAGCATAAAAAATTATCAATGTTCTTCTACTCACAAAAATAAACAAAAAACACTGTTTTTAAAGAAGTATAAGAAGGTTAGTTTATTTACAAAAAATGCTATAAAACCATAATTGTAATGATTTTATTTTTGGCTGTAATCAATAAACGGGCCAAAAGTAGTTATAATATGTAATAAACTAGTTTTTTTTAAGACATAAACCAAACAATGTCGATTGTTTAATGATAATATATAAAATGGTTTTGTCTCATTGAGATAGAATTGAGGGATAAAATAAAATATGTACGCCTCTTTTAAATGTTTTTTATTCCAGTGTACAGAAATCTAAGAGAGAGGGCGTACATAGAGCAAACATTAAGGAACGAATAACTTACTTTTAATAGCGTAAATAACCAAACCTGTTCTGTTTTTAAGGTTTAGTTTTTCAAAAATAGAATCTCGGTATCCTTCAATCGTTTTTGGGCTTAAACACATGTCATTTGCAATTTCTTTATATGTTTTTTCTGTACATGCGTGTTTAATAAACTCTACTTCTCGATCTTTGAGTACTACATTATTTTCTTCTTTTGGGTTTAAAGAGCCCAGTAGTAAATTGGTAACATCTTTTGTGTGATAAAAACCTGTTTCCTGTACCTGGATAAGCGCATTTTCTAAAATGCTTTTTTCGGTATCTTTTAAAAGATATCCTTTTGCACCTGCTCTAAGCATTTTAAGAATTGTATTTTCATCTTCTTCTACAGATAGTGCTAACACCTTAACTTGCGGGTATTGTTCTTTTAATGCTGCTGTGGTTTCAATCCCATTCATGATTGGCATGTTGATATCCATGAGCACAATATCCGGGATGTTTTTAGGATCTTTAAATCGGGTAAGTAATTCTTTACCGTTTTTACAGATGTATAGAATTTTAAATTTGGCAAACCCATTAACCAATCCAGATAATGCCTGGGATAGTAAAATATGGTCTTCTACAATTACTACTGAGTATTTCATGATTGACAATACTTATTATTTGTGTGAATAGTTTTCTATGCAAAGTTAGTTAACTTCATTGTCTAATGCCATCGAACTTTCTTTTTTATAAGGATAGGTTAGTGTTATTGCTGTTCCTTTTCCTTTTTGCGATGTTATTTGTACAACGGCATCGATTAATTTCCCTCTGTTTTGCATGTTACTTAATCCTATCCCTCTTTTGGTTGGACATTCTATCTGATCAAAACCAACACCATTATCTTTTGCATGAATTACCAATTTATCGGTACCATAGTGTACATCAACATCTAGATTTGAAGCTTTAGAATGTTTGATAGTATTGGTAAAGAATTCTTGTAATATCCTAAAGATAATAATCTCTGCCTTATCATCCAGCACGTCTATTTCTTCATTACTGGTAATTGCAGCTTTAATAAACTGCATACGATTAAATCGTTCTATTTCTAATGTTATAGCTTCTGTAAGGCTTAAGCTTTTTATAGTATCTGGGTTGATCAATTTTGATAATGATCGCAGTTCTGTAAGACTTTTGGTTATAGTCTCGGTAACCTCTTCTAGTTTCTTGGGATCATCTTGAGCTATATTTACTTGTATTTTGGCCAGCGTGAGTAGCTGGCCAATATTATCGTGTAACTCCCAGCTAATGTTACGCAATGTCTCTTCTCTGATTTCTATCTGGGTCTCTGCAATAGCTTTTTCAAACTTTTTCTCTGATTCCTTTTGTTGTAACAAAAGACTGTTCTTCCTTTTTTGAAAAATCAAAAAGAGAGAAATCATTAAAATGATAATTACAACAAGTACTACACTCGCAATTAGTATTGCTGTTTCTTTTTGCTCCATATAAAACCGATAATAAAACAAATATTCATTATCACTGTTAAAGTAAAATTTACTAAAAACAATATAGTGGCATCTGTTAATTCATTATAATAGTTTCTTAATATTCTAAAAGGTATATTTCCTACAAAATATATCAATAGGCCAACACTAATCCAGAATAGCAAGTTTCTCTTGGCATTTAATACTTTTTCAGAATTTAATATTTCTCTAAAGTATAATGAAATAGTAATAATCACAGCAAAAGCAGCTACTATATATGGTATACTTTGGAATTTAATAAAATAATTTTCGTAAAAACCATTAATAATAAATATGATTAGATATGTTATACAAAGTGTTAATGCAATTTTTTTACTCTTTTTCTCAGTTAAGTAACTTCTATACAATATTAAGATGTAGGTAAAATTAATCACATTGTATACATTATATATAATAGTATTTACACCAAAATCTGATCTCATGTAAATTCCAGCTAATTCGTTAATAACAATATACCATAAAAGAAATATGAAATACTTCAAAAATCTTTTCTTTTTGTATTTGTTATAGTAAATAGTACCAATAATAGCTGTTAATACTTCTATACCAACACAGATTTTAATTAGTTGTATTAAAAAATCGTTACTTAAATTCATTTATTGTTCATCTCCTTTAGGTGGTGATCCTGCAATTTCATTAGCGATTGTACTGTTTTCACCAAACATATTTGTACTTGAGTTAAAATTAAAAAGACTTGCCTTTTGCATAGAGCTACCATTTGCCGATTTCCCTCTAGAATCTGTCCCAATTTTATCTTTTAGAAGTTCGACTTTAAAGTCATTACTAAGAGTATATCCTAGATGCATCGTTTCTTTACCTACTTGTTTTGCGATCGTTGGAGTAATAAAAATGGTTTGTCTATGTGCGTATGCTGTATCACCATCATCACGTTTGTAATCCTTAGCATATGCGCCAAAATAAAACCGTAAACCAGAGGGTTTAACATTAGCTTCTTTAGAAATTCGTTTGATATATGCTAGGTAATTGTATAAATCGTCTAGGTTATAATACAACGATCGGGTGGCCTTAAATTTTTCTTGGCCCGAATGTTTTTGAATATAATCATTTGTCCATTTTATACGAGTAGTATCATAATTGTGATACAATTGTGAAGCAAATTCCAAGTCAATAATGTTGTCTGGTTTTCTGTCATTGATTGTACCTAATTGCTTTTTTAGTTCTGCTATTTCCTGTTTTAATTCTTTAATCTGTTTTAGATACTTATCATTGTCGTGTTTCTTGTCACAAGAACTTAAACTCACTAGAAACAATGCTGCTATTGCTATTGTTTTAGTTAGATTGATTAGTTTGTCCATTTTTTGGTTTATTAAGATGTTTGTTAATGTTTCGGCCCCCTGCCGAAAATAGATTAGTTAAATCTTTTGATTTGCATTAATGTGTTTCCCAGAATTAAAAATACTATTATTCTGTAATTTTAAAAAAGTAATGGCATGTTTTGTTAAAATAATAACACGTTAAACCATTGGTAATAAGTGTTTTTGAGGTTGCTGTCGAGGTTATGGAGCGTATGTGGATATTAAAAAAAGGGGGATTTACCCCTTTTTAAAAAAGGGATTCGACTCTTTTGTAGCGTTAAATTTTTTCTTGTAAATACCAGCAAAGAGGATGGACTCTGTATAATAAGCAAGTATGAATTTTGTAAAAAGAATTCTAGAATGATTTTTTTACAGAATTTTATTTGGTACTCTCTGTTTTTTTTAAACATTATTTTTAACGAGAATACCTATCGGAAACTGCTTTTCTGTGAATTAAAAATCCGGTTATAAAACAGCTATTCATAATAATGGTAAAAATACTATTTAGGATAAACAGCGTTGAGAAATCATTGTGATTTGCATAATAATCTCTTACAATACGAAAAGGCATTTTTCCTACATAATAAATTAGTAATCCTACACTAATCCAAAACAAGAAATCTTTAGTGCTTTCCTGAATTTGCTCTGATTTTAATAATTCTGCATAGTAAAAAATGATAGAGGTCATTAATAAAAATGCGCCTAGAAGAAATGGGATGCTTTGTAATTGAACTAGATAATTTTCATAGAATCCACATATCAAAAGAGTAAGTACATAAAGTACCATAAAATATATGATAAAGCGTTTGCTGCTTTTTTCTTTGATATGCTGGTGGTATATAAAAAAAAGAAACAAGAAAGTAAGCGTGGTAGATATATTATATAATATTAGATTATTAGAATTAGGAAACCAATGTCTTGTGTTATATCCAATTATATCATTGATAAAAATATAAATCAGAAAAATCGAAAACCATTTTAATATACCTTTGACCTTATAATTTAACAAGAAAAACAGCCCGGTGAGTGCAGCAATGCATTCGCTACCAAAAGCGATCTTTCTCAATATTATTAGGAGTTCGATTTTAGTGACCATATTCTGGGGGAGTTGCTCCTAGTTCATTGGCAATGAGACTAAATTTGTCATTATCATTTCTTGTTTGTGACAAAGATATATGATCTGTTTTATTACGGTTTCGTCTTAAATGACTAAACCCATTGTTTTTATCTAATAATTCTACTTTACCATCATTGTTAAGTGTGTATCCTATATGTAAAATATGATTGTCGTATTTTTTTTCTAAGGTAGGAGCAATGAAGATGGTTTGATGTTTTGCGTTTCTATCATTCCCAGTAGAGGAGACATATGTATCGGGATATAATGCGAAGTAGAAACGTAATCCGGTTGTTTTTACACCTGCTTTTTGTGATAACTCATCGACATATGATAAATAGTTGCGTAATTCAGAAATTTCATAAAACATAGACCGTGTAGGGTTAAAAGAACCATCGTTTGTAGCAGAATTAACAACTTCGCTAATTAAATCGGCTCTATCATCATAGGCTTTATATATTCTTTGCGCTTGCTCAAAACTAATGATATTTTTTGGCCTGCTTCGATTGGATTTTTCTTGACCTAGTTTTTCTTCTAAATCTTTTACTTTTGTTTCTAAGGTTTCAATTTTTCTTAGATATTCTTCTTCTCCAAGAATTTCTATAGTTGAGTCTTGTTGGCAGGAATGTAAAAAGAATAAGCTGGTAGTTAATACTAGGAATAAGGCATACCACGTACTGCCGTTCGTTGGTTTTTTCATGACGATTACTTTTGGTTAAAAATTATTATTTTCCAATGTAAGAGTCTTCGTGTTTGGTTTTAAGAATACTCATGATATTGAAAGTGTATTTTAGATATTATGTTGATATATAGGGAAATATCTAAAATAGACCTTCAAAAATACAACTATTATCTGATTATGAAATTATTCCTTGTGATGTGTTGAAAAATAAATTACTCTGTCTGGAGAAGAGAACAGAATAACAAGTTTTATTTTTGCAATATAAGTTCCATTTTGATATTACTACGTTGATAGGGAGGGTGATCTTCCATAGGAATTTCTTTAAAACCATATTTGCCATAAATATAGATCGCATTTTCTAAAATTTTATTGGAGTATAGAAGTAGTTTTTTCCAACCTTGAGTTGCAGAAAATTCAATACAAAATTCTAGTAATTGCTGCCCTATTTTTTGACCTTGAAATTTCGGAGAAACAGCCATTTTGCCTAATTCATAAATACCTTCTTCAATTTTGATTAGCGAAAAAGTACCGGCTATGATGTTATTTGATTTTGCAAAAAAAATAAACCCGCCTTGATTGATAATGGTATCCTCGCATTGTTCTAATAATGCTACGTCATGTGGTTCTACTACAAAATATTTTTCTAGCCATTCTATATTAAGAGCTGCGAAGTCTTTTGCATATTTTGGGTCAAAAGGAATGATAGAAGTGTTCATTTCGATGTTAATACTTTAAGATTTATGATTTGCCTTACGATTTCAATATTAATGGGTAAGGTCATTATTATATTCTGGATTAAACCAAGCCATATGAATAGGAGTTTCTATACTATGATCGAGATTCTTGATTTTTTGATGGTGTTTTCCTTCATTTATGAATCCTAGTTTTTCATAAAACTGAACGGTATTTGTATTATTCTCCCGTACAAATAATTCAACACGAAGGATGTGAGGATATGATGTTTTGATTTTGGTTAAAAAGCTGGTGAAAAGTAATTTTCCGAGACCTTGCCCCTGAAATTTGGGGTTAACGACAATGGTAAGATCTGTTAATATATGTCTGAATGCAGAAATAGGAACACGATATGCATGAATTTCTGCGATGATTTGATGCTCATATTCTGGATGAGGAATTGCCAATATCAAACCATCAGATACGCTTTTATGTACAAAATCTTGTATGTAATCTAGAGTGATTTCGCTAGATACTCGTATGATCCCGCCAGATTGTTCACCAATTTTTTTGTAAAGCTGATAAATATTCTGAATATCTGATATTTGTACTGGTCTTACTATATGCATTATGAGGTGTATTTTTCGAGTATTTGTTGATGTAATGGTTTTTCTCTAAGTTTACTTTCGAAATGAGTAATATGATCTGCAAGATTTGAAGAAGAGAAGGTTGTTAATGTTGTTACTTCCTGATCAATTACTTTCCATAACGGAATCATGATTTGGTAGGTCTCATTACCTTTTTTTGTTAACTGAAATAGCTTTTTTCTTTTATCAGTTGTATCGATTTTATATTCGACCAATTCTTTTTCCATTAGCTTTTTTAGTGCTTGGGTGATTGCAGGTTGTGTATATAGTAGCTTTTCCTGTATATCTGTGGTTGTGGTATGGCCTTGATCTATTATGATTTTAAAAATGGGAAATAAATATGGGTCAAAATCAATATTACAAGAAGTGTATACAATTTGGATTTCTTTCATCACAAATTCGCTAAGACGTTTTAATCTGGATCCTAAACCTAGTTCGGCATACTCTTGTAGTTTATCTTGCATAAGTATTTATATAAGTACTTATGCAAATATATAAAATGTTTTTGAATTATTAAAATAGCAGAAGGTAGTACGACATTTATAGTTCTCGAAAAATTATATTCTGATCTATGGTTTCTTTAACTTTTAAACATTTCACCAGATGGTATTGGGCATTCGGGAGTATCTAATTTCTTAGTAGTGTTATATCCATTTTTATCTACAGTTAGTAACCAGTAATCTTCAAAAACAGATCTATAACAAATCTCAATTGTTATCTTTTCTCGATGATTATACAGCCAACGCGCCAAGTTTGGATCATGTATAAGTCGTAACCAATAATAATTTTCATTTGCAGATAAAACAGCATTGTAAATAATTTTATTGGAAATAGATGTGCTAATAGAATCCGGAACGTTTATTTTGTCAAATAAATCTCCCCAACTACGGGTGTAAATACCATCATAAGTAACTCGAACTCCTTCGACAAGCGCGGGACCAGTACCTTTATTATGTATTTTAATCTTTAAAGATTCTAATTTTTTATCGATCCAATTGAGATCTGTCTCGATCGACAGTCTTGGCCATGCATTAGCTTTGGTTTGTTCTAGTAGAATTTCTGTTTGATCGCTCATAATACTAGCCTGCCTCATATACACAAAAAGAGCAGAAAAACTAGCAATAAGTACTCCAATAGCTATAATTAAATTAGGATCTATCTTTTTTTTCATTTTCAATAAGGCTTATTATATACCTGGAGCAATATAAGAAATTCGCAATACTTCATTAACTCCAGGGTGTAATATGTCTTTATTGTTAAGGAACTCTAGAAATGCGTAGTAAGGCATTTAATACTTAGAGAAATTGATAATTTGTTCAGAATATTCGCCTAATAACAGTCCGATAGAATTTAATGATCCTTCGAGTTCATTAAGATCCAGATTAGCTATCTGTAACGTATCCCTAAAAATTACTTTATCACCAGTTTCGTCTAGTACAAAAGCACCGTGTATAATATCTCTATTTTTTTGTAATAGACTACGGTATACGACTTCATTTTTATTTTTGATAGTGCAGATATGCTGTTCCATTATTAAAATGGGTGGTGCAACCCCAAGAATCATATTTTTAATTCCTTCGGCTTCTTTGCTGATCATAATAATACCTTCCCTATTGTTTTCATGGGTAATATCATATTTAAGTTGTAGTAAATATTTTTTTACTACCTGATAATGATCTTGCATTAGATGGTTTTTTGATAAATGAATAATTATGTATGACTGATTTTCTTTAGTGTATCAATATTACAAAAAGTAGCACAAATTTTCTGCAATATCTTTGGCTAAATTAACGAGATAAAAAATAAGAGTGATCATGGGTATGAATGATTTAAATTAATAATTAGATGTTGTGCTAAAATTTTTAGTATAATCCTCAGTGTTTCTTAGGAAAAGAATAAAATTGTGAAGTATTTCTACTAAAATTAGCTTTTTAATAGAATATTAGCTAATATTGTTAGTGTAAATGTACAATTATTTTTTATAATTGCAAATAAAATTAGCAAAAATGTCTTTTTTCGGAAAAAACATAAAAAAAATACGTGGAGTAAAAGGTTTAAGTCAACAAGCTTTTGCTGAGCTTTTTGATCTAAAAAGAGGCACATTAGGCGCATATGAAGAGGGTAGAAGTGAACCAAAAATAGAGACAATTATTAAAATTGCTAATCATTTTAGCATTGCAATAGATGATTTATTAACAAACGAACTTACTGTAAATCAACTTCTGAAGTTCAAGGGCGACCTTACTACCTATGCAGAAGATGTGAAACGAGAAAAATTTGCAATCGTTCCGTGTATAACAGAAAGTACAGCTAATGATTATATTACTTTATATAACACAGAGGGGTTTATTAAAGAATTACCAACCATGCAATTACCAGTAAACCCAACTAAAGAGTTTAGAGGGTATACTGTAAGTAATCTCGAGATGACATCACATGATAAAGGTTTTTATCCAAAGGATGTTGTAATAGGAGAAAAGGTTCCCCCAACAGTTATTAAAAAATTAAATAATGGTACACTGGTTTTTGTAGTTGTCGAGAATAGACTAATCTTTAGAAGATTGTATGTTTTAAAAGGAAATGCAGTACTAAGGGCCGATCATAAAAACATTGAAGATTCATCATTTCCTATATCAGACATTAAAGAAGTGTGGAGAGTGCGGTATGCATTTTTTAGACGTATACCAGAATTTGGTGACCTGGTTGAAGATAAATTGTTGTTGATAGAGCAGGAACTATTACGAATGAAAGAGAAGCTTAAATAGTTAGTCGTATAATTTGTTTGAATCTGAAAACCTTCTAAATATTCTTTTATTTTTTTTAAATAAACATTTACCATATGTTTTAATTCATAAGAAGAATATTTTAATTTACTTTGAAATTTGCCAGGTGTAATCTAATTAATTCATTGAATATCAATTAAGTTATGTATTGTATTTGATATTTAAATTTGGTATCTTGATCTATCCCATGTTATGATGAGCGATAAAACAATCTCTTATCTTAATACCTATCCTACAAAAATAGCTAACAATGTTAGTGTTGTTTGTTAATTTATGCTCTGCATTATATTGGCAAAAACAATGTTTTCTATATCTAAATTAATCCAATACTGTTATCTCTATTGATGATACTATTTAAACAGTACATATAATATAGTAAAGATTGAGAGAGTCTGGTGAAGTTTTTTTCCAACATAAAATTGAAGATTGGCTAGCTACGACATGCCAGATGTGATAAGAATTTAAAATGTATTTTATGGAGAAGTATGGTATTTCTTGAATAAATACAGCACATCATTTAGTAGTTTTATAAGAGGAGATAATAGTTTAATAGATTTTATATATTGAATGTTTAAAATCAATAACATTTTTTTATCATAAATTTGAGAAAGCATAAGAACAAATAATCATCTAATAAAATCTACAGCAAATGGAAAATAAAAACCTCAAGAGTACAGAATCTCACGGTTCAAATCATCATGATAATGGTATGAGTGAGTGTCCTTTTATGAATGGTACACTTAAGCAAGGTGCGGGCACAGGAACTTCTAATCGCGATTGGTGGCCAAATCAATTGAACTTAAATATTCTTCGTCAACATTCTTTATTATCCAATCCTATGGGTGAAGAATTTGATTACAGTAAAGAGTTTAAAACTCTTGATCTTAAAGCCGTAAAGAAAGATCTTTTTGAGCTTATGACCGATTCTCAAGAGTGGTGGCCAGCCGATTATGGTCATTATGGCCCTCTTTTTGTTCGTATGGCATGGCATAGTGCTGGTACTTATCGAATTGCTGATGGTCGAGGTGGTGCAGGTTCGGGAACCCAGCGTTTTGCACCATTAAACAGTTGGCCAGATAATGTTAATCTGGATAAAGCCCGTTTATTATTATGGCCAATTAAACAGAAATATGGTAAGAAAATTTCCTGGGCAGATCTTATGATTCTTACAGGTAATTGTGCTTTAGAATCTATGGGTTTCAAAACTTTTGGTTTTGGAGGAGGACGTGAGGATGTTTGGGAGCCTGAACAAGATATTTATTGGGGTGCCGAGACCGAATGGTTAGGTGATAAACGTTACACAGGTGACCGAGAGTTAGAGAATCCTCTGGGGGCGGTCCAGATGGGATTGATCTATGTAAATCCCGAAGGGCCAAATGGAAATCCTGATCCAATTGCTGCAGCTCATGACATTCGAGAAACTTTTGGCCGCATGGCGATGAATGACGAAGAAACAGTTGCTCTTATTGCGGGTGGGCATACGTTTGGTAAAACCCATGGCGCTGCTGATCCAGATAAATATGTAGAAAGAGAACCGGCCGCAGCAGGTATTGAGGAACAAAATTTGGGTTGGAAAAATAACTTTGGAAGTGGTAATGCAGGAGATACTATATCCAGCGGATTAGAAGGAGCATGGACCAGTACTCCCACAAAGTGGAGTAATAACTTTTTCTGGAATTTGTTTGGTTATGAATGGGAATTGACCAAGAGCCCTGCAGGTGCACATCAATGGATACCAACACATGGAGCAGGTGCTGATAGCGTACCAGATGCACATGACCCTTCTAAACGTCATGCGCCAATTATGCTTACCACAGACCTTGCTTTACGAATGGATCCTGCTTACGAGAAAATTTCAAGACGTTTTTATGAAAACCCCGATGAATTTGCAGATGCGTTTGCTCGTGCATGGTATAAATTAACACATCGTGATATGGGACCTATTGCAAGATATCTAGGTCCAGAAGTACCTAAAGAGGAATTAATTTGGCAAGATCCGATCCCAAAAGTTACAGATGCATTAATAGATGATCAGGATATTGCCAGTTTAAAAAGCAAGATACTTTCTTCGGGACTATCTGTTTCTCAATTAGTATCTACTGCCTGGGCTTCAGCATCCACATTCCGTGGTTCTGATAAACGTGGCGGTGCAAATGGTGCACGTATCCGTCTTACACCACAAAAGAATTGGGAAGTGAATAATCCAACTCAGTTAGCTAATGTATTAGGGACTTTAGAAAGTATTCAACAAGAATTTAATGGTTCAACATCTGAGGATAAGAAAGTTTCATTAGCAGATTTAATAGTTCTGGGTGGAGCTGCAGGAGTAGAGGAGGCAGCAAAGAATGCAGGGCATAAGATTACAGTACCTTTTTCACCAGGGAGAGCAGATGCTTCACAGGAGCAAACCGATGTAGAATCGTTCTCTGTTCTAGAACCTTTTGCCGATGGATTTCGTAACTATAAGAAAACAAAGTCTTCTATCTCTGCAGAAGAAATGTTGATAGACAGAGCTCAGCTATTAACATTAACAGTACCCGAGATGACATTACTTATTGGTGGTCTTCGAGTGTTGAATACCAATTTTGATCAATCTCAACATGGAGTTTTTACTCAGCGTCCCGAAGTGCTTACAAATGATTTCTTTGTCAACTTACTTGATTTAAGCACTACCTGGAAAGCAACTTCTGATGCTCAAGAAGTATTTGAAGGATGTGACCGTACTACAGGAGAAATAAAATGGACAGGTACCCGAGCAGACCTTATATTTGGTTCTAACTCTGAACTACGCGCTCTTGCCGAGGTTTATGCTAGCAAAGATTCTGAAAAGAAATTTGTAGATCAATTTGTTGCAACATGGTGTAAAGTCATGAATCTTGATCGATTCGATTAAATATATTAAACTGTAAAAAGATTAAAACAACAGGTGGTTTTACAACAAACCACCTGTTTGATTCACTAGTTAGGTGACAAAAAATATAGAATCGTACTAGTTACTAATATTTTTGAAATTTTCTTAATACTGTAAAGAGAGGTTTCGATGCTATATTTTAATCATGATTAATAGATATGTAATACATTATGAAAGATATTTTTAATTTCATTCGATCAGAAGAATTAGGAGACGTAAAAGCGCTTTTAAGTAGTAATCCTGAGGTTGTGAACTCAAAAGACTCCAGGGGTTCTACGCCATTGCTACTAGCATCTTATTATGGTTTCGAAGATATAACTAAAGAAATTCTAAAATACTCCCCAGATATTGATATAAAAGATGGTGCTGGAAATACAGCACTAATGGGAGTTTGTTTTAAAGGACATTACAATATTGCAAAATTACTTATAGCATCTGGAGCAGATGTAAATCAAAAAATTTTTAGTGGGGCTACTGCACTAATTTATGCAGCGACTTTTGGGCAAAAAGAAATCATTAGATTATTAGTTGAAAACGGCGCAGATATTTCTGCTAGAGATAACAATGGATTTACTGCAGAAATGCACGCAAAAAACCAAGGTTTAGAGATTTCTGAATTAGTTAAGTTTACGCAGTGAACAGTAACAAAGACATAGAAAGTATAAAATCGGTAAATATTAGATCTATTGATTTTAAAAGACAATTGTTAATGTCCTCTGCTATGGTAGCTGTTTTTGAGTCTTTCTTAAAAGAAAGTATCGGAAATGAGGTATTAGTAATAAACACTAATATAGGAATGGAGGTATATTATTTTTCTAATAATGATTATAGTACATTTATTAGAGAAAGTATCTTATTATATACACTTACTCAGATAGACCATAAAAGGCTTAAATTTAAAAATAATCAAAACAGGGAAGAAGTATATCAAAGTTTTTGTCAAGCATTAATTACATTTTCTCAATATCCTCAAATCTTCTTGGCATACGCCAAAAAATTCATTCATCTTAAAGCAAAAAACAAATCAAGTAGATTTGTGATTCCTATTTTAAACAGTTTTTTTGAAGAAGTACTTAAGGTACTTTCAAAGACGGGTAAAGTACCGCATTACGAAAAGATAAAAAAAGCAAAAAACAAATCTCATAAATCCGATTTGGATAAAAGTATTATTGAAAATTTAATTTCTGAAATTTTATTAAAGAAGCATTCTAATTAATTCTGTTTTAGAATTGAAGTTATTTTGGTTGCATATTTTAAAAGTATCAATACTATAAATATGCGCATAATTGATAACAATCATACGCCACTTATTTTCTTGTTTCTATAGCTAAATTGATAGTGGAATATCATATTTTGAGATTTAGCTGTAGGAAAATGCTATTTTATTGAGATAATGTTTTAATTATTAGACCATGAATAGGGGAAAAACCCCCTTAAAATTACCTAATTAACGTTAACATTTGTAGTATTAAACTTTCATTTTTAGGTGAAAAAATGTTAAAATTTCAATGAAAACACCTATTTATCGCCGAAATACATAGTGTTTTGGTGATTGCGTAAATATATTACGTTTTTCCCGTATTCGAATATTGAGAATCTGTACTACCTTTATAATGAATTGATTACGAAAAGTTATATCAGTTCAAGAGTAAAAGTAAATTCGTCAAAATGTAAAATAATCTTCTATTGCCCCAGAAGAATGTTTAACACGGTTTAAAAGATTAAAGATCAAAGAAAAGATCTCTCTTTTAAAATACCAATACTTCTATTACCCCAGAAGTATCCCAAATCTTAAAAATAATGACGAAAATTACTAAACCTACACCAAACAGTACTATATTTAATAGTATACTTCAGATTAAGAATCTTTTTAATAATTTCTTTTCTAAGACTTTAGTTAATGAAAATGATGCTAAAGGTACTTTTAAAACAATATATCAGCGATTACTTTTTATAATATCTATCCCTCTTTTATTATCATGTAGTACTGGTGATGACCTAGACGCTGTAGGCATTGAGCCAGAGTTTTCGGCACCAGAGAAGATTGTAAAAGTTAATATTATTTATGTAGAATCTTCAGAAACTTTAGATAAATCATCATATACTCTTAACGAAGCGGAGTTTATAAATTATTTGAATGGAGAATATTTTCACAGATTTGGAATTGGATTAGAATTAGGCGAATCTAAAAGCTTAGTTAATGAAGAGCTTTATGATCTTAGAGATAATGAAGGTTCAGAACCTAGTACATTTTTGATGCAATCTCGAGAATCTTATGATAAAAGTAAAGTAAACATATATATAGTTAAAAGATGTAATATTCTAGGCATCGCAGGGATTGGGAGAGATCAAAGAGTATTGATAACAGATGAAAACCTATTTACTTCGACTGCTCCACATGAAATAGGTCATGCGTTAGGTTTATTTCATAGTCACGAAGCAGAAAATATTATGAATACTGTAAATAAAGATTCTAGACATAATTTTAATGAAACTCAAGAAAAGAAAATAAAGAAACGAATTGATGAAATTAACCTGAATAGTTAAACTAAGCAATTCATAGTTTGATTATAATGAATGATAAAATATATTGTCGATAACAATAAATTCAGATACTGACCATACATAAATAAACCTGTAATTTTTACTAGCAACTTCTTCTTAGCCAGATATAAAAAGGATTTTCATCCTTAAAAATAATAACTGTTTTTTAATAATGGTATAGCGCTAGTGATGAAATTGATTAAGGAAAAACAAAATTTTTAAAGATAAAAAAGAGCTAATGTACAATTCAGTACATTAGCAGTACAGTTCAATTCATTTAGTTTTTTATATAGAACATAGTGTTCCACCTTTGCATTAATAAAATCAATCAATCAATTAATCAAAAAACGAACAGTTATGAATCTAATATCAAGGATTATTGTCGCAAACCTGTTTAAGGTAATACTGTTAATTCTTTCTCTACTCTTTATATCAAATATTAATGCCCAGTCCTATGCCGTAAATTATAATAAAGGCAAAACCACTATTAAGGTTCAGAATGGCATGTTTGATAATTTCTCGATAAATTATGAAGGAGAGATCACACTATCGAATGATGATAGAGATGTTATAGGTATTTCTGATGGTGGTTATCTCGAAATAAAAAAATCTGCTTTTGGTAGTAAACGCCGGATTGTAATCGAATCCGAGGGTAATGGAAAGCTTAATAAAAAGTATTTTGTTGGTTCTTCTAAAAAAGATTTTAATTCTGAAGGTAGAAAATGGCTTGGTGAGATTTTGCCAGAAATTGTAAAAACAACAACTTTAGGAGCAAAAGGTAGAGTAGATCGATTCTATAATCAGGGTGGTGCCAATATGGTATTTAACGAAATAAGAACGTTTGAAAGCGATCATGTAAAATCTACATATTTAAAATTAGTATTAGAAAAAAAACTATCTCCTAAAGAGATGGAATCATTATTAAGATTAGCGGGAGAAGAAATAAAATCTGATCATTACCTCGCCGAATTATTAAGATACAAACAACAAAACTTTTTTGCTTCAAACGCTTTAATATCTGCATATATAGAAGCAACAAAAAGTATTGGATCTGATCACTATGCTACAGTGGTATTAAATACAGCTATCGAAGATGGTAACCTTTCTGATGACCAGATAGGTAAACTATTTAAGATAACAGCAGAAATTGATTCTGATCATTATATGTCTCAGGTGCTTATCAATGTAATGAAGAAACGAGAACTAAATGAAACTAATCTTAATCTTTTAATCGAAAACTCTAAGCAAATTGGGTCTGATCATTACAAAGCACAGGTACTAAATAAAGCGTTAGAGCTTCCTGGACTTTCTAGAGGGAATTACAATTCTTTTTTGAACACATTAGAGGATATTCAATCTGATCATTATATCACTACAGTACTTTCTAGACTATTGGATAAGAAATTAAATAGTGGTGAATTAAGTGAATTACTTTCACTGGCAGGAAAATCAGTTGGATCTGACCACTATTTGGTACAAGTTCTGACTAAGGCCATTAATAAACAAGGTTTGGATGGTGAGAATATGGATGTCTTTATCCAGGCATTATCCAGTGTTAGTTCGGATCATTATGCTTCTGTAGCTCTAATAAAGTTATCGAGGAAAAACCTAAGTAGCAGGCAACTTCTAGAAATTCTTAATAATGCAACGTCTCAAATAAGTTCAGATCATTATTTGTCAGAAACTTTAGTAGCTTTTGCTCCGTCAGTTAATAAATCTGGAGATAATGTAAAAGAAGCGTATCGTAACGCTTGTAAAAATATTTCATCAGAAACGTATTTCGGAAGAGCCCTTCGTGCACTAAAGTAACAATACATATTTCATCCTGCCATTAGTCTTTTATATCTCTGTATTATTGACTATTTTGGTAGGATGAAGTCTAGTATAGATCATTATATATACCAACCATCATCAATCGTGAAAAAGTATTTTACTATCATTTTAGTAGGGTTCATTCTGGGATTGCTTACGTATAGTTTTTTGGGATTTACCCAAGAAGAAGATAATACGAAACTACTATGGCTATCAGGATTTCTAGGAGTTATTATTATCTATACCAATACGATCTTCAATGAAATATTTAACAGGTTTATTTCCTGGAAAAAATATACGGGACTTCGTCTTTTAACAGGAGTGTTATCCAATACGATCATTTCCTTTCTATTCATAAGTCTTGTTTTATATGGGTATGCTTTTATAAAAGAGGCACAAGTCTCTTTTATTGAAGATTATAGTGAAATATTGCTAAAATTGATTATTCTGATATTTTTTGCTTCTCTGGTGTATACTATTATTTATTTTGCAATACACTCTTATTATCAATATGCAAAAGGTCAAATAGTAGCATTACAATTAGAACGAAAACAAACCGAATTACAATTAACAGCATTAAAATCACAATTAAGCCCTCACTTTTTATTTAATAGTGTAAACACAATATCTTCTTTGTTGTATAGTGATGTAAAAAAAGCAGAATTATTTATTCGAGAACTAGCCAAATCTTACCAGTATATTTTAAACAAATATGAAAACAAATGGTTAACTGTCGAAGAAGAATTACAATTTGTGAATTCTTACCACTTCTTATTGCGCACACGATTTAATGATCGTATTCATTTAGAAATTACATTACCAGATTGGGTGTTAAAAAGTAAAATCCCACCACTAGCACTTCAAATGTTGATAGAAAATGCTGTAAAACATAATCAAATGACTTCTTCTGAAGTATTAAAAATAGTTATCACCTGCAATGATCATAATATTAACGTGTCAAATAACAAGACCATAAAACCTAAAGTAGTAGATTCTTTTAAAATTGGATTAGGCAATATTAGGTTAAGGTATGATCTCATTTTTAATAAAACTATCGAGGTAATAGATGAGGAACAGTTTACTGTAAAACTTCCTATTATTTTATAAAGTAAGTTTACCTAAAAACGTTAATGTGAGTTCAAATAAATACTAAAGTGCAAACGAGTGAATAAGTTATTTATACATAATCCAATATTTAGAATCATTAGCCCTCTTTGTAGTGGTGCTCTAGTATATCTGCTTATTTTACTGGTTAATAATAATGTGACCCAGTTACAAGAAGAATTTCTTGGGCAAGAATTATATGTATGTATTGGTTTAGCCTATCTTATTCAGGAATATTCTAGAATTTCTTTATTCTTTTTTGAAAAGCTAAAATTTCCAAATTCGTTGGTAGGTAAGATTATACTGCAAATCATTATTTCGGTAATTACTTCTATACTTTTAGTTTCTGGATCGATGTTTCTGTATTTTGATTTAGTGCTAGGGTTTACACCTAATAGTTCTGAGCTTATTGTTTTCAATAGTATCTTTTCGGTGATTACAATAATATACCTTTCATTATACCTAAGTCATCAGTTTTTACATAAAATAAACACAGAAATAATGACAAAAGAACTATCTCTGAAAGAGGGGGTAGAACAGGATTTTATTCAATTTAAAAAAGGAATAAATCCTACATTAATGTTTGAAACCTTAGAGTCGCTAATATTGGTCATGAAAAAGGATACTGATAAAGCAGAATTTTTGGTAGATCATTTCTCGGCTGTATACCGATATATCCTTTCCAAAACAATAAAAGAGTTAGTGCCTATTAACGAAGAACTCGATGCTTTGGATCAATTACTACTTTTATTTGAGTATTTGCCATACAGAAAAACGAAATTTATTAAAGAAGAATCCATACATACGTTAGTTGTTCCTGGTAGTCTTTTATCCTGTGCAGAACAGATTATAAGAAGTACAATAGTTTCAAGAGAAACAGAACTTATTGTGACAATGACTCAGGATTCGAAATATGTGTTGTTAAAATATCCACATCAGGAAAAGATTAGTTATACTATGGATTGCAATAGTATCAAAGATATTCAGGATATGTATCGATTCTATACAGATATACCAATTACTGTTACCAAAGATGATATGTATACTATAATTTATATACCAAAACTTACTATCGATGAAAGTAGCAATAATTGAAGACGAACCTTTAGCAGCAGAAAAATTAGAACGTTACTTGTTAAAATATGATTCTGATATTAAGGTAATAAGTAAACTGGTTTCAATAGAAGAAGCGGCACTTTGGATAGACTCACATCAGGAAGAAGTAGATCTCTTTTTTATGGATGTTCAACTTATAGATGGACTTAGTTTTGAGATTTTTAATAAAGTCAAAGTGAGTAAACCCGTAATCTTTACTACAGCCTTTGATGAGTTTGCGATTGATGCTTTTAAGGTAAATAGTATAGACTATCTTCTAAAGCCAATATTGTTTACAGATCTTTCAAAAGCATTAAAAAAACTAGAGACATTACGATCTCAGTTTTTGGGAGAGGTTAATGTTAGTCATGCGGTTAAGAATATGACTAGTAGTACATATAAAAATAGGTTTTTGGTTCGCCTGGGAAATCATATTCATTCAGTTAAGAGCGAGGATATTTCCTTTTTCTTTGCAGAAGGACGAGATGCATACCTTGTTGCAGAAAACCGAAAAAAATATATGATAGAATATAAATTAGAAACTCTTGAAGAATTATTGGAGCCCAAAAGTTTTTTTAGAGTAAATCGAACTTTTATTGTCAATATCAATACGATACAGGATGTATTGGTTTATTCTAACAGGCGTTTAAAACTTACTTTAAACCAAAATATAGATAAAGAAGTTATTGTTAGCCGTGAGAAAGTTGCAGATTTTAAACAATGGTTTGAGGGAAATTAAAACACAGAAGAATATAAAACTTCCTCAAAAATGAATTTAAGCCATTATTGAGGAAGTAATCTATATTTGATCTTTATTTATATAATAAGAAGATTAAAACTCTGCATTAAGAGGTGTTCTTGGATAAGGAATCACATCACGAATATTGCCCATCCCTGTTACAAAAAGAACAAGACGCTCAAACCCAAGTCCAAAACCACTATGTGTACACGTACCAAAACGACGAGTATCTAAATACCACCATAATTCTTCTTCAGGAATATTAAGAGCGGCCATCTTTTCTTTAAGTACATCCAAACGCTCTTCACGTTGAGAACCACCCACTATTTCCCCAATACCAGGAAATAAAATATCCATAGCCCTTACCGTTTTTCCATCTTCATTAAGTCGCATATAAAACGATTTAATATCTGCAGGGTAATCAAATAAAATCACAGGACATTTAAAATGTTTTTCGACAAGAAATCTTTCGTGTTCACTCTGTAGGTCAGCGCCCCATCCATCAATAGGAAATTTGAATTTCTTCTTCTTATTGGGTTTAGAATTTTTAAGAATATCAATGGCTTCGGTATAGCTTACTCGTTTAAAATTGTTCTCTAATATAAACTTTAGTTTATCTCGCAATAACATTTCGGCACGTTCTGCCTGAGGTTTTTGTTTATCTTCCTGTACTAGGCGATTTTCTAGAAATTCAAGATCATCCTGGCAGTTATCTAAAATAAACTGGATTACGTATTTAATAAAGTCTTCTGCCAAGTCCATATTGCCATCCAGATCACAGAAAGCGACTTCTGGTTCTACCATCCAGAATTCTGCAAGGTGTCTCGATGTATTTGAGTTTTCTGCCCTAAAAGTAGGTCCAAAAGTATATACCTGACCTAATCCCATTGCATAAGTCTCTGCTTCTAATTGGCCAGAAACCGTTAGGTTTGTTTCACCACCAAAAAAATCTTCTTTATAATCAACCTCACCATTCTCATTTTTCGGAATGTTATTAAGATCCATATTAGTTACTTTAAATGCTTCTCCAGCACCCTCGGCATCACTTTTTGTAATTACTGGTGTATGTACATAGTAAAAATCATTCTTTTGAAAATATTCATGTATTGCAAAAGATAATTTTGAGCGCACTCTCATGATAGCTCCAAAAGTATTGGTGCGAACCCTTAAGTGAGCTTGCTCACGTAATTTTTCTAATGTATGTCGTTTTGGAGATAAAATAGTAAGTTTTAACTCTTCAGGATCAGCATCTCCTTCGATTTCTACATTAGATATCTGGATCTCTACACGTTGCCCTTTTCCTTGACTTTCGATAAGAGTACCTTCTATCGCAACTGCTGCACCAACATTTATTCTGCTTTGTATAGCAGCATCGATTGTATTATCTTCTAAAACACACTGAATATTATTAATAGTTGATCCATCATTAACCGCTATAAAACGATCATTTCTAAAAGAACGAACCCAACCTTTAACAAGTACGGGCTGTAATAATTTATCACTTTGTAGTACCTCTATTACTTTAGTATGTTTCATCTGTTTTTTTTGATATTATTTGTTTTTGGTTTTATAGCCTCCAATACAATTTAGTGAGTATAAAACCAAGGATGTTTAAATTTTGAGGTAGCAAAGATAATTTTTTAATCCGATTGAAGCATAATCTTATGAATTCAAAAAAGGTATAGCAATTAAAATATATTTTGATGCTCTTTTTGATACTGGTGAGTTTATACAATCAAAATACCAAAATCTGACGTTTTTTCGAATTATGATTCTACGTAAAAACCGTAATTAGATGTGTTTTTGATTGAAAAACAGACGTATTTGAGAGTTTATTTGATAAATTATTGTAAAAAAAACAAGTTTTCATCTATATTTAAAATACTGTAAATCAGTAGTTTAAATACTATTTTGTTGGATTTTACTTGTTTAAATAGTGTTAAAGTTTAAGCTGTTTAGGTAAAAAGGGGATTTTTCCCCCCTATTAGGTATTTCAAAATATAAAAAGGGGCAGTATCTTGCATATGCAATTATGACGATTGTGTTTACGTTAAGTTTAGTTCGATAGGTTTTGGGGTAATCTATCTTACAGAAGTCCCGCTAGTTTCTAGCGGGGCTTTTTTTTTGATAATATTATGTGTTTTTTATGTCTTATTTTCTTTATTCTTCCTCACCTTGAGTTTCTTCAAGTTCTTCATCATTAGGAATGATTTTCAGGGTAGGTTCTTTAAGAGTTTTCTTATTTGCAATACTTCGTTCTAATGAAAGTAATAAGGAAGGAAGTAGTAAAAGATTTGCTAGCATAGCAAATAATAAAGTTGTTGATACCAAGCCTCCAAGTGCCTTGGTTCCTCCAAAACTAGATATCATGAATACCGAGAAACCAAAAAATAAAACAGTTGAGGTATAAAACATACTCACTCCTGTTTCTCGTAATGAAGCAAGAACAGATTTTCTAATCCTCCAGTGATTTGATTTTAATTCTTGCCGGTATTTTGCAAGGAAATGTATAGTGTCATCTACAGAAATTCCAAATGCAATACTAAAAACTAATATTGTAGAAGGCTTTATCGGCACACCAAGATATCCCATAAGGCCTGCAGTCATTAGCAATGGTAATAAATTTGGTATAAGTGATATGACAATCATTTTCCAGGATCGAAACATCCAGGCCATAAAAAGAGCAATCAAGATCACCGCAAGACCTAGAGAAAAAGATAAATTCCATACTAGGTATTTAGTTCCTTTCTGAAAAATAAGGGCTTTACCAGTAAAAGAAACGTCATATCTTTCTTTTGGGAAAATTTTCTCTAATTGTGGTTTTAGGGTAGCTTCTATACGCTCCATTTCTTCTGTACCTACATCTTTCATGAAAGTAGTGATCCTAGCGTATTGTCCGGTAGAATCCACATAACTATTCATTACTCCTACTTTAGATTCAAAACTTTTGGCATACGGCAAAATAAAGTTTCGTTCCTGGCTGGTAGGTATTTGATAATATTTAGGATTTCCATTATAAAAAGCTTGCTTAGAGTATTTAACCAGATTAACAATAGAAATAGGCTTTGACAACTCAGGAGTTTCTTCGAGAAGCTCCTGTAGTTTTTCCATACGTTTTAATGTAGGTAATTTTAATACTCCTTGTTTTCTCTTTGTATCTACTAATATTTCTAATGGCATAACACCATCAAATTCTTCTTCAAAAAACTCTATATCCTTATAAAACCCGGCAGATTTGGGCATGTCTTCTAATAGGCTTCCAGAAACTTTTATAGTATAAATACCAATAATGCTAACGATTAGAATAATAACAGAAGAAAAGTAGATTGTTACTCGTCTGGTTTTTACCATCTTTTCCATCCAATCCATTAGCTTCTCAATCCACCCTTTACCCAGGTGTTTTAAGTGTCTTTCTTTGGGTTGGGGCATATAACTATAAATTATAGTAATGACCAGAAGACAAAGTATAAATAGAGCGATTATATTTAAAGAAGCAACAATACCAAATTCTTTAAGTAATTTACTTTCGGTTAGGGCAAATGTTGCAAATCCTGAAGCAGTAGTTACATTAGTCATTAATGTAGCATTACCCACTTTGGTGATTACCCGTTGAAGAGATTTTGCTTTATTACCATGTTTTTTTATTTCTTGTTGATATTTATTAATTAAGAAAATACAATTAGGAATACCAATTACAATTACTAACGGTGGGATAATAGCCGTAAGTACAGTTATTTCATATTCTAAAAGCCCTAAAATTCCAAAAGCCCACATTACTCCAATAATTACAGCAGTCATGGATATAAAAGTGGCTCTTAAGGATCTAAAAAAGAAAAAGAAAATTAATGAAGTAACCAATAGAGCTGCAAGAATGAAAATTTCTATTTCATCCATTATGTTTTGCGAATTTAAAGTTCTGATATATGGCATACCAGATACTTTTACGTCCATCTTGTACTCGTTTTCAAAAGCTAAAACAGAAGGAAGTAAAACTTCTTCAATAAACTTTTTTCGCTTTTTGGTGTTTACAATATCCTTTTTTAGATATAGTGCGCTTTGGATAGTTTTTGATTTCGTGCTGTATACAAGTCCTTCATAAAATGGTAACTTATTAAATAACTCATTTTCGTATTTGGATACTTGTTTTTCAGTATAGCTAGAATCCTTAATAAAAGGAACTAACTCAAATCGTGCAGGATTATCTTCTTTTTTTAAAGTTTTAAGATCGGCTATAGAAACAACCAGGTCAATCTCTTCATATTTTTTAAACGAATTATTAAAATCATTCCACGCTTTTAGCTTTTTAGGAGTAAAAAGTGTGCTGTCTTTAACAGCCATTACAATTAGATTGCCTTCTTCACCAAATTTTTGAAGGAATTTTTGATATAATATATTTACCTCGTGATCATCGGGGAGTAGATTCGCCTCTGAGTGAGAAAATTTCATGTTTTTCCACTGAAAACCTAAAAAAACCGTAATTCCTATTATTGCCAGAAATATTACTGCCCTATTGCGAAGTATAATTCCAGCCAGTGCATTCCAAAACCCGAAACTGAATAATTTTGCCATCCTTTATTTTCCTGCTGCAAATGTAAGGATTGGGGAATTATTATTCAGGTATTTCTGAAAAGAAAATGATTTATTGTGTAAAGACTATAGTTTTAAGTAAAAAGTAAACTTACCCGAAATATTATCCTCAAAACGAGGAAGATGGTAGGCACCATAGCGATAGGCAAAACTAAGCCCAAAACCGGCAAATAATTTGTTGATTTCAAATCCTGATTCTTGATATCCACGTTGCAAAGATGAAAAATTTACCCCTTGATGGTTTTCAAGATTGCTAACATCTCCGATTGCATAGCGAGTTATAAAAACGAGTTCTGGTTTAAACCAATTTGTAATTTTTACAGGCTTAATTCTATGTTTGACCTGTAATGTTGCCAGCCTGTCATTAAAAAATTCACCAAAATACATAGTTTCAAAAGTCCTTCTACCGGCTACAGAAAATCGTTGAAGTACTGTTTCTTTAGTCGGAGCATTAGGATAAGCGTGATACAAATGTGTGAGTGGGATATCTCCAGAAGCGATATCTGCTTCAAATAAAATACTTGTTTTAGATTGATTAATACGGTTAATGATATATTCTGCTTTTAAACCTATTTTGCTATAAGAGAAATTACTATCAAATACACCCTTGAAACCTTGCGTATATTGCGCAGTAATTTTGGGGTACCCATCATGAATTTCTTTATATCGATTGGGTGTTTTTAGGAATTTACTAAACGGACTCCATCTTAACGCTATTGTAGCTTCTGCTGTTTTATATCCCGAAAATAGATTACCGTCATTTAGATATTGATATCCTCCGGTTTGATTTATATTGCTTATAGAAAATTGAGTTTCTGAGAGTAGTTTAGGAAATATCTGCTGCTGCAAACTAGCACTCCAGGTTCTGTGCTTGTAATAGAAATCTATATTTACCAAACGAGGCTCGAATAAAGAATATACTCTTCTGTCTGTAAGATAAAGGAAACTACCTACTTCTCTAATATCATCGGTATAATTAAAATTAAACCATGAGTTTGATTTTTTATTTACTAATAAACCTCCTCCTATACCATATTTGGATTTTGAATCTCTAAATCCGTAAACAAAATATCCTTCTAATCTAAATTGATTAGAGAATTTTGTGTTTGTTAAGCCACCTATTCCTAGCCGTAACCCTTCATAATTATTGTATTTTATGGGATAAGTGAGATCAAAATTGAAAAACCCTACTGGGTAATATCCAATATTAAAACTTTGGATAACATCAATTCTGCGTTCTATGTTTTGTGCTTGTACAATGCTATCTATGACTTGAAACGAGTTTAGATCTTTTTCTGTAATTGCACTGGTACGATATTGATTCCAATAAGATTCAGGTCTATTATTAGCTTCGGGATCTATTCTTATTGTAGCTTGGTTTTGTTTAATATCTTGACTAGTATCTAATTTGATATCAAATAAATCTGTTGTAGAAACTAAAAAATCATTATTTCCAGAAGAACTTTTTTTATCATTCCCTAATCTTCCTACAGAGATTCGGCCTCCAAATAAACTTACTTTTTGTCTTCCATTCCCTGGTCTTATTGTGATTTCCTGTTTGGTTGGGAACCAGCTTTTTTGTTCAGAGAAATATTTAAAACTATGAGTTGCCATCACATTAAGTTCGCCTCGTAGTTCTATAATAGCTTTTTGAATTGCTAATGATTTTGTATCTATATATAATACGCCCTCTAAACTTGCATAATTTTTAGACTTACGGGGTTGAAAAAGAATCACGTAAGCTGGGTTTTTACCCTGTACAGTATCGAGAACCTTATAATAATAATTTCTAAGGGCTCTGTTTGATAATGGTCCTATGTATTTATTGTTAAAAATCGTGTAATCTTCATCATAAAGAGAATTAGATTGTATTTTGATCCCCAGTACATTATAAATGGGCTCTTTAAAACCACTCATTCGAGTTGCTAAAACTGTCTCTTTTTCGCCTGCATTTTTTCTAAATTGGTGTAAACTTATTTTTTCTGAAAGAAAGGAATGAGCTTTGTTAAATAGATGCTCCATATCGACACTTGTAGTGTCCAGAGTATTTAATTGAGCTTGATTATCTTCTGTGATCTTTAGTTTGTTGTAACTTTTATAACTAAAATTACGTAATATCTTTTTTGGATTATTTTTGTTTTTCTTGCTTATGGCTTCAATAATGAGTTGAGCTGCAATGTTTTCGGGGGCATCTAGCTTTACTGTCTCAAGGTTTTCCTCTTTAGTACTAAGTCGTACTTCTATTTTTTCTGAACTTTTGGAAGTAATTAAAATAGTCTTTGTCTGATACCCTAGATAGCTTATAGTTAGATTAACAGGGTAGGTATTACATCGTATAACAAACTCACCCTTAACAGAGGTTAAAGCGTATGAAGAATTACTGGTTTTTACAGTGGCAAATGGCAAGGGTTGATTAGAACTTTCGTCAATGACAATACCGTTAATACTAACTTGAGAAATTAAGACAAAGTGTACAAAAAATAATAAACAAAAAAATTTGTTCTGCATTATACCAAATAGGTTCAAAAAGGCGAAGATACAAAAAAAGCGTTTCTAATGAGAAAACGCTTTATTTATAATTTCTATACATTAAAAAATGTTAAACAGTCATAATTTCTTTTTCTTTATGACTAAGCATTTCATCAACTTTTTTAATGTATGTATCTGTTAATGCTTGAATATCTACTTCAGTGTTTTTTGCCAAATCTTCTGATAGACCTTCTTTTTCTAATTTTTTGATCTCATTATTGGCATTTTTACGATCATTGCGTATACCAACTTTAGAATCTTCTGCTTCAGCTTTTGCTTGTTTCGCAAGATCTTTACGGCGTTCTTCGGTGAGAGGAGGAACACTAATGATAACGCTTTCGCCATTATTCATTGGGTTAAACCCTAAATTAGCTATCTGAATACCTTTCTCAATCTCTGGGATTACAGATTTATCAAAAGGCTGAATTGTAATGGTTCTTGCATCAGGAGTAGTTACATTCCCTACCTGGTTTAACGGAGTAGGAGAGCCATAGTACTCTACCATTACACTGCCTAACATAGCAGGAGATGCTTTACCAGCTCTGATATTGAGTAATTTTTTTTCTAAATGAGTAATTGCTGCTTGCATTGACTCTTTGGTCGAATCTATAATAAAATCTATTTCTTCGTTCATGTTTTAGTTCTTTTCTTCTGACAAATCAAAAAATAAGCCAATATGATTAAAGGTTTACTTGAGTACCTATAGATTCACCAGAAACTACTTTTAGTAAATTCCCGGCTTTATTCATGTCAAACACTATTATAGGTAATTCATTTTCCTGACTTAATGTAAATGCTGTAGTATCCATCACCTTCAGACCTTTTCGTAAAACATCGTCAAATGATATAAAATCAAATTTTGTGGCATCAGCATTTTTTTCTGGATCAGAGGTGTATATTCCATCAACTCTTGTGCCTTTTAGAATAACATCTGCATTAATTTCTATAGCCCTTAGCACTGCGGCAGAATCAGTAGTGAAATATGGATTTCCTGTTCCTCCACCAAATATTACAACTCTTCCTTTTTCGAGATGACGCATTGCTCTTCGACGTATAAAAGGCTCTGCAACTTCATTAATCTTTACTGCAGATTGTAATCGAGTAGGTATTTCGGCATCTTCAAGAGCACTCTGTAGGGCCAGTCCATTAATAACGGTAGCAAGCATACCCATATGATCCGCTTGAACTCTATCCATTCCTTTACTGGCACCTGCAACACCTCTAAAAATATTACCTCCACCTATCACAATAGCAACTTGTACGCCTTTTTCTGTAATTTGTTTGATTTCATGGGCATACTCTGCCAATCTTTTAGGATCAATTCCATATTGACGATCACCCATTAGAGCTTCGCCAGATAATTTAAGTAATATTCTTTTATATTCCATTATGAGATTTAACTGTGGTGCAAATATAACGATATTCTTAATTTAGAAAATAGTTTGGATTATAAAGGTGGATTTTTAAGTTAAATAGTCAAATGTTAAAGTTTAAAAACTATTGAAAAAAGGGTGGTTTTCCCCTATAAGAGGTATTGATTCGTGTTGAATTATGTTATAGGTTTGCATCAAGGAAAACAAAAAAGGTGCTGGGGATGATAAATGTTTTTAGAAAGGAAATTGAACGTTTTTAATATATAAATACGATGTAGGTGTTTGTATTGTATAAGCTAATTGGGGAGTTAGTTTGTATTGGGGGTAAGTTTTGGAAGAAATTCTAAACTTGTAAACGTTGGAAACCAGAAAGAAAATATTTTGAAAATGACGAATAAAAAACCGCTTCTGTTATAGAAGCGGTTTTTATTTTTTTCAGATACGTCTGAATACTATTTAATTTTTGAATTAACCCAAAGCTACTCTTTCAAAAGCAACTACAGATACATCACCAAGTGTTTTTACATAATCAGCAACACTTTTCTTTTCATCTTTAATGAAATTTTGGTCAAGAAGACATTGCTCCTGATCTAATGTAGTATTATCAGAAATAAATCTTTCTAATTTTCCAGGAAGAATTCTATCCCAGATTTGCTCAGGCTTACCTTCTGCTTTAAGCTCTTCTTTCAATTTTTCTTCTGCTTGTGCAATTACATCATCAGTCAATTGAGATCTTGAAATAAATAAAGGAACATTTTTTAATGTTTTTCCTAATCGACCAAGTTCAATATTCTCTTTTTCGATTGCTGCAATTCTTGCTTGAGTTTCTGAAGCAACATATTCTGGATCAAAATCTTTGTAAGACAATGTGGTTGCTCCCATAGAAGCTACTTGCATAGAGATATCTTTGGCAAGTGTTTCTGCATTATCTATCTCATTTGATAAACCAGTTAGAGCACCGATTTTATTTCCGTGTATATATGATCCTACAAAAGGAGCTTCTAGTACTTTAAAATCTCCGATTTCGATTTTTTCTCCAATAACACCAGTTTGTTCAGTAAGTTTTTCCTGAACAGTCATACCATTAAAATCTGAAGCTAAAAATTCTTCTTTAGAAGAAGTGTTAAGAGCTACTTCTGCTAGTTGTTTTGCTAAAGAAACAAAAGATTCATTTTTTCCTACGAAATCAGTTTCACAATTAAGAGAAACGATTACTCCTTTGTTTTTTGAATCATTAACTTTTGCAATAACTGCACCTTCAGAAGATTCTCTATCTGCTCTTTTATCAGCAATTTTTTGTCCTTTTTCTCTAAGGATCTTGATAGCTTTGTCAAAATCTCCTTCAGCCTCAACAAGGGCTTTTTTGCAGTCCATCATTCCGGCACCTGTAGCTTTACGCAATTTACTTACTTCGGCTGCTGTAATATTTGCCATATCTTTAAATATTAAATGTGTAAAATGTATTGTTTGTATAAAAAACAAGTCGTTTAGTTAGTACTGCAAAAGTAAAGAACCAAACGACTTATCAATTTTATATTAAAGTTAAGTTTTATCGCAGAGACATAAACTTAACTTTGAATTTTAATAGATATACAATCTATTTGTTTATTCTTCCTCTTGCTTTGCAGCTTCGGTTGCTGGAGCTTCTACTGTAGCCTCAACCTTTGCAGGTGTTTCAACTTTTGCTGGAGCTTCAGCTTTTGCTTCCTTTTTAGGAGCTTCTTTTTTAGGAGCTTCTTTTTTAGGAGCTTCTTTTGTTGCTTTTCTTTCGCTTAATCCTTCTATAACAGCATCACTAACATAAGTCATAACTTTGTCTATAGATTTAGAAGCATCATCATTTGCAGGGATTACATACTGTACCTGACGTGGGTCAGAGTTAGTATCAACCATTGCAAAAATAGGAATGTTTAATTTTTGAGCTTCTTTTACCGCTATATGTTCGCGAGTAATATCTACAACAAATAATGCTCCAGGTAGACGAGTCATATCAGAAATAGAACCTAAGTTCTTTTCTAATTTTGCTCTTAAACGATCTACTTGTAAACGTTCTTTTTTAGATAGTGTATTAAAGGTACCGTCTTTCTTCATTCTATCGATAGAAGCCATTTTCTTGACTGCTTTACGAATAGTAACAAAGTTAGTAAGCATACCACCGGGCCATCTTTCTGTAATATATGGCTGATTAGCTTTGCTTGCTTTTTCGGCTACGATTTCTTTAGCTTGTTTTTTAGTCGCAACAAAAAGGATTTTTCTGCCGGACGCTGCTATCTTTTTTAAAGCTTCACTAGCTTCATCAATTTTTGCAGCAGTTTTATATAAGTTAATGATGTGAATACCATTACGCTCCATATAAATATATGGTGCCATATTTGGATCCCATCTTCTTGTAAGGTGACCAAAGTGTACACCTGCATCAAGTAATTCTTTTACTTCGATATTGTTTGCCATTTTTGTAATAGTTTACGTTCTGTTGAATTAGCAATGCCCAAGTGGCTACTTTTTGTATGGCCTTGTGCATTTAGATGCTAAACTAACCCCTCACGAATTGAGGTAACAACAAATACTGTTTTAATAAATTAACGTTTAGAGAACTGGAATTTCTTACGAGCTTTCTTCTGACCGAATTTTTTACGCTCTACCATTCTTGGATCTCTGGTTAACAAACCTTCTGGTTTTAGGATTAATCTGTTTTCTTCGTCTAATTCACATACCGCTCTTGATATTGCTAAACGAACAGCCTCTGCCTGTCCAGTAATCCCTCCACCATATACATTTACGTTTACATCGTATTTGTCCTCGTTACTTGTTAAAGTTAAAGGCTGATTTACTTTGTATTGTAAAGTAGCAGTAGTGAAATACTCATTAAGGTCTTTTTTGTTAACCGTAATTTTTCCAGAACCATCCTTAAGATATACTCTGGCTACAGCCGTTTTTCTACGACCAATTTTGTGAATAACTTCCATTACTTAAATTCGTTTAAGTTAACAGTTTTAGGTTGCTGAGCTTCCTGATTGTGATCTGCTCCTGCATATACCTTTAAATTACGGAATAAAGCTGCACCTAGTTTGTTCTTAGGTAACATTCCTTTTACCGCTTTTTCGATTAAACGCTCTGGATTTTTGTCATACAATTCCTGAGCAGTAAGACTTCTTTGCCCTCCAGGGTATCCAGTGTGACGGATATACGATTTATCAGTCCACTTTTTTCCTGTTAAGTTGATTTTTTCGGCATTGGTAATGATAACATTATCACCGCAATCAACGTGTGGGGTAAAGTTTGGCTTATGTTTTCCTCTTAGTAGTAATGCAACTACAGAAGAAAGACGCCCTAAAGTCTGTCCTTCAGCATCTACATGCAACCATTCTTTTGTAACGGTAGCTTTGTTGGCAGATACTGTTTTGTAACTTAATGTGTCCACACTAATTATTTTTACTTAATTAAACATTCCTTTTCCTATATAAAATAGGGGTGCAAATGTACAATTATATATTTATATAGCAAACAGGTAATAGATATTATTTTTAAAGTATGATGCATTGGTTTTCAGTGATATTGATGTAATAAGGAGTTGTCTTGTTTGTTTTACGCTCCATAATCACCTTCTCCTGTTAATTTTTTACTAAAAAATGGCATAAAGTGTGACAAACTAAAATAATTTCTGTCATCTTAGTTATATCAATCATCAAACTTCTAATCATCATGAAATGTTATACCTATTTATTGGTACTCTTTTTGGTTCCTATTATTTCTACTGCACAAGATTCTACTAGTACAGTTAAAAAACGAATTTACACTACAAAACTACTTAATAATGCCGAAGGATTAACAATAAATGGTTTAATTGATGAACCTGGTTGGGATGTGGTAGAATGGGCTGGTGATTTTATTGAAAATGAGCCTGATGAAAATACACCTCCAAGTCAAAAGACCAAATTCAAGATTGCATATGATCAGAAATTTCTATATGTAGCTTATCGATGTTATGATACCGAGCCAGATAAAATAGAAAAAAGACTATCAAGAAGAGATGGTTTTGCAGGAGATCGTATTACACTTATCTTAGATACATATCACGATAAGAGGACAGCGTTTTCTTTTACTATAACAGCAGCAGGAGTGAAAGGAGATGAGTTCGTTTCGCAAAATGGAGATAATTGGGATAGCAGCTGGAACCCAATATGGTATGCAGCAAGCAATATAGATAATGAAGGGTGGACCGCAGAAATAAAAATACCTTTAAGCCAGGTAAAATTTGGTAAAAGCAAAGAACAGGTATGGGGGCTTCAGGTAAACAGACTGTTTTTTCGAAAAGCTGAGCGATCAGTTTGGCAACGAATCCCTAGAGATGCTCCTGGATTTATAAGTGAATTTGGAGAGTTGCATGGTTT
This sequence comes from Aquimarina sp. EL_43, assembly GCF_943422735.1. Lineage (NCBI taxonomy): Bacteria > Pseudomonadati > Bacteroidota > Flavobacteriia > Flavobacteriales > Flavobacteriaceae > Aquimarina > Aquimarina sp. EL_43. The sequence continues at coordinate 2,544,761 of NZ_CALSBR010000001.1, forward strand.
GATTAATATCGAAGCACAAAAACAATTAGAAATCCAGCCATTTGCAGTAACACAATTTGATACGTATCCCGAGGAAAAAGGAAATCCATTTAGAGATGGTCAAGATTTTAAATTGAATGGAGGGTTAGATGCAAAAATCGGAATCACAAATGATCTAACTTTGGATCTAACTGTAAATCCTGATTTTGGCCAGGTCGAAGCTGATCCTGCCGCTATTGCATTAGATGGGTTTCAGATTTTCTTTAGAGAACAACGACCTTTTTTCGTAGAAAATAAAAATATTTTTGATTACCGTTTTGCCAATAACCAGGATAATTTGTTTTATTCTCGTAGAATAGGAAGAAGCCCACAAGGATCAATTTCGGGAATTGATAATGAATTTATTGATAAGCCTACCAATACTACAATTCTTGGAGCTGCAAAATTTAGCGGAAAAACCAAAGATGGATGGTCTATAGGTGTTTTAGAAAGTGTAACTTCTAGAGAGATCGCCAAAATTGAAGATGAAAATGGTAATAAGAGAGAGGCCATTGTAGAGCCTCTAACAAACTATATGGTCGGTAGGGTGCAAAAGGATTTTAATCAACGCAACTCATTTATTGGAGGAATTATAACGGCTACCAACCGAAATCTTGGGGACACCTTTGATATTGATGAGGATGACCCAAATACAGACGAGACATCAGAAGTAGCAGGAACAAGAGAAAATAATCTTAATCTTCTTCGTAAATCAGCATATACAGCAGGGTTGGATTTTAGACATAACTGGAGAGATAGAAAGTATTTTATCGAAGGTAATATTGTAGCTAGTCACGTAGAAGGTTCTGAAGAATCTATCGAAAAAACCCAGAATTCACTTACGCATCTTTTTCAGAGGGTAGATGCAGATCATGTAGAATTAGATCCCAATAGAACTTCATTAACCGGAACTGGTGGTAAACTTAGAGGAGGGAAATCTGGAGGAGGAAATTGGAGATATGGAGCAGGAGTTTTCTGGCGTTCTCCAGAATTAGAACTGAATGATATTGGTTTTTTACGTCAGGCAGATGATATTAGGCAATTTGCAAATCTTCGTTATCTTTTCTTAAAACCTACCAAATTTTATAGAAGAGCTAATGTTAGATTTAGTCAATCATCGGCATTTGATTTTGAAGGTAACTATAATCGTATTCAATATGTGTTGGGCGGTAATATAGATTATCAAAATAATTGGTGGACTGAAGTTGAGATGATTCATAAACCTCGTATTTTTACAAATACCGTTCTACGAGGAGGCCCCAGGTGGAGATTTTCTCAAGAAAATATAGGAGTGTTATTTTTTGGATCTGATCAAAGAAAGAAATTTAATTTTACTGTCGGTCATGTGAATTCATGGACAACAGATAATAATTTCTCTTTTAGGCGATATGTATTGAGGCTTAGGTATCAGCCATTTAACTCGTTTAGTATGTCTTTAAACCCAGAGTTTGTAGAGAACCCTAATAAAACACAGTATGTTACAGATGTTGATTTTAATGGTACTCCAAGATATATAACTGCTAAAATCGATCAGAAAACTTTAAGTGCGAGTATACGGTTAAATTATAGTATTAATCCTAATCTTACCATTCAGTATTATGGGCAACCGTTTATATCACGAGGAAGATATACCGATTTTAACTATGTCAATAATGCAGTTGCCAAAAACCTGGATGAGAGAGTAACATTATATGATCAGGATCAAATTTCGTTTGCAGATGATGAGTACTCTATAGATGAGGATAGAGATGGTGCTGTGGATTATACTATTAGTAATCCAGATTTCGCATTTGTTCAGTTTCGTTCTAACCTGGTACTACGCTGGGAATATATCCCTGGTTCTGAAATATTTTTGGTTTGGTCGCAAGGTATTACAGGAGATGGAAATCCTTCTGATGATCTCTTTAGAAGTTTAGACAATCAAATTCTGAATCAGCAGCCAGAGAACACATTTTTAATCAAAGCAACATATCGATTTGTATTATAAAGTTTCTGAAAAAGTTTTTATACAATAAATAATATTAGACGTATTTTGCGACTCTATAGAATGTCGTATTATGAAATATTTTTATGCTGTATTTGCTTTGGTTTTTTTGGTGTCTTGCACTACATCAAAACCTAAAGAAAGGGTTGTTGTAATAGATGAGAAACCAGAAGTGTCAAAAAAAGATTCTATATCCTTCTTCTTAGAGCATTACGAGAAGTTTTTTGCTACCAATTTTAATGTTTCAGAATGTCCTGGAGCAGCTGTTGTTGTGGTTAAAGGCGATACTGTTATTTATAAAAAGGGCTTTGGAGTAAAAGAAATTCATACACAAGATTCTGTAGATTTAAATACAGTTTTTAGAATTGCAAGCTTATCAAAAGGTGTAACAGCAGTTTTGGCAGGCAATTTAGTAGATCGTGATGAATTACAATGGGATCAAAATGTTAGAGAATCGGTAAAAACATTTAGTTTAAGAAATAGTGAACAGGCGGATCGACTTAAAGTAAATCATTTATTATCGCATACAACAGGACTTTACCCTTATACATATACTAAGCTTATACAAAAAGGGTGGTCTTTAGAGCAAATTATCAGAAGTTTTAAAAGAAAAGGAGTTGTCTCTAAGGAAGGAGTAGATTATGAATATCAAAATGCAATATTTTCGGTTATTGAAAAAATAATGGAAAATCAAACCGAGAAATCTTTTGAAACCCTTCTTAAAGAGAGAGTGTTTGCTCCGGCAGGGATGCATACAGCATCAAGCACATATGCAGCAATAAGAAAGAATGATAATGTAGCTCTTCCTCATAAATATAATCATTATTCAAAAAAATATAAGGTTACAGAGATTCATAAAAACTATTATAATGTAACTGCTGCAGGAGGGATTAACGCATCAATTTCTGATATGGGGGAGTATTTAAAAGTATTGCTAGGATATCGTCCTGATATTATTTCAAAAGAAAGCCTTAGTGATATTTTTAACCCTATTATTTGTACCAGCAATGAAGATACATATGTTAATTTATGGGATGGGGTAACAGATTCTTATTATGCAATGGGGTGGCGAGTTTTGGATTACAGGGGTAGAAGAATACTATATCATGGGGGTAATGTAAATCAATATAAAACCCAATTGTTAATTGATCCTGATAATGATATAGGTGTTTGTGTATTATTTAACGGCCCCAATCCATTTAATGGGCCGGTGATTCCTACTTTTTTAAATTATTATGATTTTTATAAAGAAATAAGCCAAAATCAACAAGTGAAATGATTTTGGCTTTTGAGCTTTCTTAACTGTTCGATTAATATTTTTAGTGAGCCTCTAACCAGTCTTTACCCAATCCAAGATCTACATCTAATGGAACTTCTAAAGTGTATGCATTTTCCATTTCGGTTTTGATTAAGACTTTGATCTCTTCCAATTCTGGTTTAAAAACATCAAATACCAATTCATCATGGACCTGTAGCAGCATTTTGGTCTTATAGTTTCCTTCTTTTAGTTTTTTATGAATATTGATCATTGCAATCTTGATAATGTCAGCAGCGCTTCCTTGAATAGGAGCATTTACTGCATTTCGTTCGGCTGCACCACGAACAATTGCATTTGCAGAGTTAATGTTTTTTAAATATCGGCGTCTTCCTAAAACCGTTTGTACATAACCATTTTCTCTTGCAAAATCTACCTGTTCACTCATGTAGTTGCGTAGCTTTGGGTATGTTTTATAATAGGTATCGATTAATTCTTTAGCTTCACTTCGTGAAAGACTGGTTTGGTTACTTAATCCAAAAGCCGAAACCCCATAAATAATTCCAAAGTTTACTGTTTTGGCATTACTACGTTGCTCTCTGCTAACCTCTTCTATGGGAACATTAAATACCTTTGCAGCAGTAGAGGCATGGATATCTTCATTATTTTTAAAAGCCTCTATCATGGTCTCTTCTTTACTTAATGCTGCAATGATCCTTAATTCAATTTGAGAATAATCTGCCGCTAGCAGTGTGTATTCTTCATTTCTGGGAACAAATGCTTTTCTTACTTGTCTTCCTCTTTCTGTACGAATAGGAATGTTCTGTAAATTTGGATTATTAGAACTTAGACGTCCGGTAGCTGCTACCGTTTGCATATAATCTGTATGAACACGCCCGGTATTTTCGTCAACCTGTGTTGGCAATGCATCAACATAAGTGCTTTTTAATTTAGACAAACCACGAAAATCCAATATGTTTTGAATAATCTCATGATCTTTTGCAAGATAGGATAATACATCTTCGGCAGTAGAATATTGACCTGTCTTTGTTTTTTTGGGTTTGTCTACCAATTTCATTTTTTCGAATAATATAACACCCAATTGCTTTGGTGAAGCAATGTTAAATTCTTCACCAGCTTCTGTATAGATTTTTTGTTCTAATGTTTTAATATCGCTATCTAGTTCTTCAGAAAGAGATTGTAAAAAACCTTTATCCAGGTTAATTCCTTCGATTTCCATATCGGCTAGAACTCTTAGTAACGGAATTTCAATATCCTTAAATAAAGAGACTGTTTTTGCTTCGGTAAGCTCGGGTGCAAAATGTTCTTTTAGCTGAAAAGTAATATCTGCATCCTCTACAGCGTATTCAGTTTGCTTATCTATTGGTACTTGCCTGAAGGATAGCTGGTTTTTACCTTTTTTGCCAATTAATTCAGTAATAGAAACCGGGGTGTAATTAAGATAAGTTTCTGCAAGTACATCCATATTGTGTCTCATGTCTGGATTGATGAGATAATGAGCTAACATCGTATCAAATAGTGTTCCTTTAACTTCGATATTATATTTTGCCAGAACTTTGATATCATATTTTAGATTTTGACCAATTTTTGTGATATGTTCAGCTTCAAAGAAAGGTCGTAGTTGTTCGATCAATTCTTGTGCTTCGTTACGATCTTCTGGAAAAGGAATGTAAAAACCTTTTCCTGCTTCCCAGGAAAAAGCAATTCCTACCAATTCCGCAATTAGTGGGTTAAGACCCGTAGTTTCGGTATCAAAACAAACATGCTCTTGCTTTAATAAATTTTGAAGGAATAATTTCATTGCCATTCCCGGAGCAATGCTCTGATAGAAATGTTCGGTATTAGCAATAGTTTTTCTACTAGAAAAAGAAACAACTTCACCAGATTCCTCGGTTTCACCAAATAATGAAAATTGACCAGCTCCGGCCTGTGTTGTTTTCTTTTTTGCAGTAGAATTACCTGTAACCTGGGCAGATGTATTAGTTCCTTCTTCCGAAAAAATCTTAGTAAATTGATCTGTAAGCCTTCTAAATTCTAATTCTTCAAAAATGGTGTGTACTTTTTGCGCATCAGGTTTTGTGAATTCGTAATCATCGGCATTAAAGGTTACATCACAATCTAAAATAATGGTTGCAAGTTTTTTAGAAAGAAGACCTAATTCTGCATTTGCTTCTACTTTTTCTTTCATTTTACCTTTTAGCTTATCGGTATTGGCTAATAAGCCTTCCATAGAACCGTATTCTGCAAGAAATTTTTTGGCAGTTTTGTCACCAACCCCCGGCAATCCAGGAATATTATCCACAGCATCGCCCATCATACCAAGATAATCAATAACCTGTTCTGGTCGTTCTACCTCAAATCTTTTTTGTACCTCTGGTATTCCCCAGATTTCGATTCCATTTCCCATCCTGGCGGGGCGATACATAAAAATATTTTCAGAAACTAATTGTGCATAATCCTTATCAGGAGTAACCATGTATGTTTGATATCCTTCTTTTTCGGCTTGTTTGGCAATGGTACCAATTAAATCATCTGCTTCTACACCTGCTTTTTCTATAATAGGAATGTGCATGGCTTTTAGTATTTCCTGAATTATTGGTACAGCAATTTTAATGGCCTCGGGGGTTTCGTCGCGATTAGCCTTGTACTCAGGAAAAATTTCTAATCGATCTTTACTCCCTTGCTTGTCAAATGCAACAGCCAAATGATCAGGTTTTTCTCTTTTAATAACATCGAATAAAGAATTTACAAAACCTAAAATTGCAGATGTATCCTGCCCTTTTGAGTTAATTCTCGGGTTTTTAATAAGTGCATAGTACCCTCGAAAAATAAGAGCGAAAGCATCCAGAAGAAAAAGACGTTTTTGTGACATGATGTGAGTTAAATTTTTAGAAATGCAATATAAAAAGAAGATTAATCAAATTAGTGTCAAAAACTATAATAAATATAAAAAGAAATGCCGCCAAAAACTGACGGCATTTCGCCCCAAAATAAAATTGATAACAATGTATCAACTGCTATAAATACGATAGTAATTTTTATATATAGTATATGATTTTTTTAAATTGTAATTAAGCCCTAAAAAGGAATATGAAACGAAGTTACAAATAAAAATCTTAGTTCTAAAAGAAATTGTTAAGATTTATGCCAGGTAAAGACATGATTTTAACGCTTTTTGGTCGTAAAATTTATTTATCGTTAATTTTTACTTAAAAAATAGCCGCAAATTAAAAAGGAGGGATAGCTTTGTTTAATAATTAAAATCTTACAACAAATTATGCGTTGGTTAGTCCCTATAATTCTATACATACTTATTGAAACTTATGCATATCAAGCCATTCGTACTATTACCAAAAATCAATGGGTGCAAATAGGATATTTAGTATTGTCATTGCTTATTTTGAGTTATGTGATTTATGTTTTTGCTAACTATGATCGCAGTGTCGGCCCAACCAAATATACATTAAGAGCTAGTGCTCTTTTGTTACTCACTTTGGTGCCTAAATTAATTATGATTTTATTTTTATTTGGCGAAGACATTATTAGAGTTTGTGTAGCGGGATATAATTATCTTACAAACACTTTTTTTGAAGGTACAGCTACTCAATATTTTCCAGACCGTAGAAAATTTATAAGTCAACTGGCACTTGGTGTTGCTGCAATACCTCTTGGGGGATTGTTACACGGGATTTTTAGAGGGAAATATAATTTTAAGGTGATACGCCATGTGTTGCATTTTGAAGACCTCCCTGCTGCATTTGATGGATTTAGAATTACACAAATTTCAGATATACATTCTGGAAGTTTTGATGATGTTGCCAAAATCGAATATGCAGTGGATTTAATTAATGAACAAGAAACAGATTTATTGTTATTTACCGGAGATATTGTGAATACTGTAGCAGAAGAAATGGATGATTGGATAGATACTTTTAAACGTATTAAAACACCTAAATATGGCAAATACTCTGTTTTAGGAAATCACGATTATGGAGAATATGTTACTTGGAACAGTCAGGAAGAAAAAGATGCAAATTTTGAAGCAATAAAGGAAGTTCATACTAAAATTGATTTTAATCTGTTACTTAATGATAGCACTTTTGTAGAAAAGGATGGTGAACGTATTGCTGTGATAGGGGTAGAGAATTGGGGGCATAACTTTAAGAAAGCTGGTGATTTAAAAAAGGCTTCTGAAAAAGTAACCAAGGAAGATTTTAAAGTATTATTAAGTCATGATCCCTCACATTGGGAATATGAAGTAAAGAAACATTCGAATCATTACCATCTTACATTAAGTGGGCATACCCATGGATTTCAATTTGGGATTGAAATTCCCGGATTCGTACGATGGAGCCCAGTGCAATATGTATATAAACAATGGGCAGGTATGTATGATGAAATGGGAAGGTATCTGAATGTAAATCGAGGTTTTGGATTTCATGCTTTTCCGGGACGAGTTGGTATATGGCCCGAGATTACGGTTATTGAATTGAGAAAAGGATCTAATGGTAAAGGCGCATAATTCAGAAAGTGTTATATTTACAACTGTTTAATGGCCAATTATTAGAGGCCCAAACATAAAAGTTTTTGAACATGTCAAAGTTTGGAGATATAATAGGTATTGAAGTTCCTGTCTTATTAGACTTTTTTACCGAATGGAACGAACCCTCTCTGGCAATGCATCCTGTGTTAAGGGATGTAGCTGCTGCACTTGGAGATAAAGGGAAAGTTATAAAGATTGATGTAGATAAGAATGAAGAGTTGGCTACTGCTTTACGTATTAAAGGACTTCCTACATTAATGATTTATAAAGAAGGTGAGATGGTTTGGAGACAAAGTGGCGAGCAAGATGCTAATACACTAATCGGTCTCATGAAAGAGTATGTTTAGAACCTAATGGTATCAAAAACATATCCTTTTTTAGAAAAATAGTCTAAGACCTCGGGTAGTACAACTGTAAGGTTTTTTGAAGCTTTTATGCTGTCATGAAAAACAATAATGCTTCCCTGTTGTGCATTTTGGAGCACGTTTTGTAAACATTCTTCTGGTGATATTGTTTGTTCCCAATCTTTTGATAATACATCCCAAAGTATAATGTTATATCCTAACTTTTCTAGTGCTTTAAATTTGGTGCGACTTATTTGCCCATATGGCGGTCTAAATATTTGCTGTATATCTTCCTTAGGTGAATATTCCTGAATTAGATTTTGACAATCTATAATGTTTTGAACGTATATTTCTAGACTGGTTTTCCAGGCTTTTAAGTGATTCATAGTATGATTGCCTATAGCATGGCCCTCTGCTAGAATTTGTCGAAAGACTTCGGGATGTTTTCTAATATTATCACCTATACAAAAAAAAGTTGCTTTGGCATTATATTGATTTAACAGGGTTAAAACAGATTCTGTAACACCTGGTATGGGGCCATCATCAAAAGTTAAATATAACTTCTTTTCATTATTCACATAAAGATCCCAGATATAATTTGGGAAAAGTTGTTTAATAACCTTAGGAGTTTTATTTGGAATTATTTGCACTATGAGTATACTAAAAAAGTGAGCCTTATAAAGGCTCACTTTTAATAATTAGTTTGCTATACTATCTAAAGAATCTAACGATTTTTCCTGGTTTTGAAACTCTTTAATAAGATCTTCTTCTTGTTGTTTACGTATGGCTTCATCATCATCATATTCTTCATCTTCAGAATAAAGTCGAGTAAACAATCTTAGGTATTTGTTAAACTCATCTGCTTTTTCTTCTATCATTTCCCGATCCTGATTGATTAGCAATAGATCAACTACGCTACGATAACGTTCTACATTAGTTACAATCTCTTCAGCATAACGATATTGATCTTTAAGCTCTAAGCTACCAAAATAGGTGAGCTGCTCTTGGTATTTTTTTGCCAGTTTTATCCATAAATCTCGAGCTTTTTGTTTTTCTCCTATCTCGTAATATCCAGAAATATAAGGCTCTACCAGAGTGTAATATTCATAGTATTCGATTGGCATTTTATCCATTGCCAGATCCAAAATTTCTTTGGCTTTATCTTTTTTATCTTCCTGGATTAAAGCCTCGACAAGTCTTGCTAGATTACTACGATATGTAATTGCATTTTTTCTGGTTTCTGGATCATGATATATATTCGGGTCATTACTATTACCCCAATCCCAGGTAGTTACGTTTTTATACATGAGATCGGTATCTATTCTGCCCATTTCAAAAGGATTTCGAGGATTTACCTTAGTGCGAATAGGAACTAATTTAAAAGTAACCCCATCTAATTGCAGATAATCTTTCATCCATAAGAAATCATCATCTCCATAACTTCCACCAGTAAAATAAATAGGTCTTTCCCAATTGTTATTAGCGATAATATCCAGCATCAAAAGACGATTTTTAAATAATAAATCCCCATTAAGATGGATATCAATATAAGGTACAATAAGATCAGCATCTTTTTGAGCCACAATACCATTTCTAAGCACCGCTTCTTTGTCTACGGGAATTCGTATGTGCTTAGTAGGAAATGTATTTACTTTTTTACCACTTTGTAAATCTCCTTTAGTTCGAGGGTCATCTGTTTCTATCCATCTCATCCAGTTTTTGATAAGCATCGTATCAGAAGTTACGGGTTTGTGATAAATAGCATCGTTATTTCCGAATCGATAGAATTCATGAGTTAATTGAGAGGGGATAGGTTTTCCTTCATATGCAGCTTTTTTCATTTGGTCTATATACCAATCTGTTGCAAAAAGGCTGGTGTTTACGGTTCTAACGTCTGTACGGTAGCCTTCAATTTCTTGTGCATACCATAGGGCAAATGTGTCATTATCTCCTATCGTAAATAGAATGGCATCTTTTTGGCAAGATTGCAAGTACATTTTTGCCATAGATTGTGCAGTATATCGATTTGAACGATCGTGATCATCCCAGTTTTGTGCTGCTAATAGTACTGGTACGGCCAATAGACAAACCACGGTAACTATAGGAGCGAGTATTTTGGGTTGTACATATTTTTTAAGTAAATCAAACAAAGCATATACACCAAATCCTATCCAGATGGCAAATACATAAAATGACCCTACCAGCGCATAATCTCGCTCTCTTGGTTCAAAAGGTCTTTCATTAAGGTAAATTTTTAGTGCTAAACCTGTAAATAAGAAAAAAATGAGTAATGCCCAGAATTTTTTCTTATCTCTTTGTAGCATAAATACAAAACCAATTAACCCTAGTAGTAATGGTAGGAAGTAGTAAGTGTTGCGAGCTTTATTTTTAAGAGCATCGCTAGGTAAATTATCTTGAGACCCTAATCGAATTTCATCTATAAATTTAATACCACTAAGCCAATTTCCTTCTAAATCGGTAAGTTTGCCTTGGTTGTCATCTTGTCGTCCAACAAAATTCCACATAAAATAACGCCAGTACATATATCCCATTTGGTAATCAAATAAATATACTACGTTATCCCAAAAAGAGGGTTTTTCTACATTGATATAATTACCAAACGATTGTAGAAATTTACTGTAGTCATCATTATCTAATTTCCCTGTAGCATATTCCCTTCTAAATTGAGTAACAGCATTAAGTAATTCTTCTTCACCTTGATACTCGGGCTTGATTGTAAATTTAATTGGCCCGGTAAACTCCATATAATTAGCAATATGCTCTGTGCTCCACATTCTTGGTAAAATGGCTTTATGCGCATCATCAAGGTTTTGTTTTGCATTTTTCCAATCGTTAACTATAATATATTTCCCGGTTTTAAGATCTTTTTCATATTTCGGTTTGCCATCTTCATATGGATTGTTCTCATCCAAACCTGCATAAATTTCTGTAAATTGAGGTCCATAAAAAAGATGGGTTTCTGGGTATTGTTCTAAGTTATAATATGCCAGAAGCTCTCTTGCGTTATTAGGGTTATTTTCATTAATTACAGTTCCGGCATTTGCTCGTATAGGTAACATAACCCAACTAGAAAATCCTATTAGGATAAACATAACACATAGTAACAATGTGTTTAATTGTGGATAATTTTTTTTACGAGTGTATTTTATGCCAAAATAAAAAGCTGCAGCGATTATTAATCCAGCAATAATGGTTCCTGAATTAAAAGGCATACCTATAGAATTCACAAAAAAGACTTCGGCTGCACCAAAGAATTTAAGTGTAGAAGGTAGTAGGAGTTTAAAAATAAACAATAATATAGCTACAACAACGATATTGGCAACAATGAAATTTTTTATAGTAATTTCTTTGTAATTTTTGAAATAATATAATAGACCTATTGCAGGGATAGAGAGTAATCCCATAAAGTGAACACCAAAAGATAATCCTACAATAAAAGAAATTAATAGTAGCCATTTATTACCTCTAGAGGTATGCATGTCTCGTTCCCATAATAATCCAAGATAGAAAAGAACAGATAAAATACAGGTGGCCATTGCATATACTTCGGCTTCTACAGCATTAAACCAAAAGCTATCTGTAAAGGAAAAGGCGAGAGCCCCTACTATACCACTGCCTAGAATAGCCATTGCTTTACCTTGTGTTAATTCTTCATCTTTAACAATTACTTTTTTCACAAGAATGGTAATTGACCAAAACATAAAAAGGATCGTAAGTGCACTAGCAAACGCAGAAGTCATATTCACCATTAATGCAATTTGTGTAGGGTCTGATGCAAAAGCAGAAGCAAAAGCTCCAATCATTTGAAAAAGTGGTGCCCCTGGTGGGTGGCCGACTTGTAGTTTTGAAGAGGTAGCAATGTATTCTCCTGCATCCCAAAAACTAGCAGTGGGTTCTACCGTCATTGCGTAAACGCATAAAGCGATGGTAAAAACAATCCATCCTAATATTTTATTCCACTTGGTAAAGTTGAATGTGCTCATAAGATTTATTCAGTTATATAACGTGTGGCGAATTTAATAATAAAAATACTTTAACCTTAGTTTTTTTAGGAAACGCTTAACAGAAGTTTATATTTTAGACATTTAACAGCAGTTTTATAAATAGATTATTGATTTAGTAGAATAAATTTTAAAAAATGTTTGCAGAGCCAAAAGAAAATTTTAAATTTGCACCCGCAAACACATATTGGCCTATGGTGTAACTGGCAACACGTCTGGTTTTGGTCCAGAAGAGTCTAGGTTCGAGCCCTAGTAGGCCAACAAAAAAGGAGCAAATTTATTTGCTCCTTTTTTATTTTTAGCAGTATATGGCTATTAAATTTTAAAAGTGAGTACTGGTCTTTTTGCATGATTTACAACGTCTTCCCCTAAGCTTCCGTTAATAAAGTGTGATATTCCTTTTCTGCCATGAGTGCTAATGCCGATCATACCTGCATTGATAGAGTCGGCAAAATTAAGTATTCCTTTTTCTACGGTATTGTCGTTATAGATGTTTAAACTATACCCTTCTATGGCTAGATTAGAGATCATATTATTCATTTTTTCTTCGGTTTCATAAGTGGTTTTAAATCCATTAGCTGTATTTATCCATACTAAATGAAGTTTTGCTTGAATTGATTTAGAAAAATCGTGTGCTGCTAAAAGACATGGTTTATCTTCATCATCAAAATTTGTAGCATATACAAAGTCATTAATTTCAAAAATATCACAATCTTCTTTGATAACTAATACTGGTTTTTTTGATGTTCGCACCACTTTTTCCGCATTAGAACCTATAAATAATTCTTCAAAACCAGTAGAGCCATGAGACCCCATGATGATGATGTCTATATTGTTTTTGGTGCTCGAATTAATAATCCCATGCAATACGTCTTCAAAATTTACAGTCTCAATGACATCAATATCTTTTAAATAATCCTGATTTAGTACTTCTTCAAATTTTTTATGGGTTTGTTTCATAAAAAAAACGGCCTCTGGTGCAGGTCCTGGTGCTCCAGAAGACATTAAATCTGTAAGATGCATAGGGAGTTCTAAAATATGTAACAGATAGATTTTGGCATTATTTTTTTTCGCTATTTGAGCGGCTACTTTTAGTGCGCTTTCGGCTTGTTTAGAAAAATCTGTTGGAACTAGTATACTTTTAATCATAATACTGCTTTTTTGAAATATGTTATTCGTTTATCACTTTGAATTTAGAACATATTGATGGTTATATGGTTTAAGTAAGAAGCTGTTTGTATAGTATATCTTAAATTTACGAATAAATTCATTCTTAGCGATATTTTGTATATAAGATATTATTACTATCTTTGCACCGTTGAAATTAAAAAACCAGGATGAGGGGACGAGAAGTCCCCTCTTTTTATCTATTTATGTCATTAAAAGACAAAGTTCAGAATTTATTAGAGGGGGCACTTCAAGAAAATCCGTCCTTATTTCTAATTGAAAGTAAAATTCATCCCGACAATAGTATTGAAATTATTATTGATGGTGATAATGGTGTGAAAGTAGAAGATTGTATTGCTGTAAGCAGGGCAATTGAGCACAATTTAGATAGAGAAGAAGAAGACTTCTCTCTTCAGGTGATGTCTTCTGGCGTTTCTGAAGGTCTGAAACATGTTCGGCAATACAAAAAGAATGTGGGTAGAAAACTTAAGGTAAAAACAACCGAAGAAACGATCGAAGGAGAGCTGATCTCGGCGACCGAAGATGCAGTTGTCTTAACGTGGAAAACACGGGAGCCTAAACCAGTAGGTAAAGGTAAAGTAACCGTTACTAAAGAAGCTAATATAGCTTATGAAAATATTGTAGAAGCAAAAGTTATGATAACATTTTAATTATAATATATTGATATGGAAAATATCGCATTAATAGAATCATTTTCAGAATTCAAGGATGATAAATTTATAGATCGTGTTACTTTAATGTCGATCTTAGAAGATGTATTTAGAAATGCTCTAAAGAAGAAGTTTGGTAGTGATGACAATTTCGATATCATTATAAATCCTGATAAGGGAGATTTAGAAATTTGGAGAAACCGTATTGTAGTAGGAGATGGAGAGGTTGAAGATGGTAATCAAGAAATATCACTAACTGAAGCACAAAAAATAGAGCCTGATTTTGAGGTAGGTGAAGACGTATCAGAAGAAGTTAAGCTTATAGATTTAGGAAGACGTTCTATATTGGCATTGCGCCAGAATTTGATTTCTAAAATCCATGAACACGACAATACTAATATTTATAAACAGTTTAAAGAATTAGAAGGAGAGATTTATACTGCAGAGGTTCATCATATTCGTCATAGAGCGATTATAATGTTGGATGACGAAGGTAATGAGATTATATTGCCTAAGGATAGACAGATACCTTCTGATTTTTTTAGGAAAGGAGAAAATGTACGAGGAGTAATCGAATCTGTAGAGCTTAAAGGTAATAAACCATCTATTGTTATGTCTAGAACATCACCTCTGTTTTTAGAGAAATTGTTCGAATCAGAAATACCAGAAGTGTTTGATGGATTAATTACAGTTAAAAAAGTAGTTAGAATTCCTGGAGAAAAAGCAAAAGTTGCTGTAGATTCGTATGATGACAGAATTGATCCTGTAGGAGCATGTGTTGGTATGAAAGGTTCTCGTATACATGGTATCGTAAGAGAATTGGGTAATGAAAATATTGATGTTATTAATTATACAAATAATTTACAATTATTTATTACCAGAGCGTTAAGTCCTGCGAAAGTAACTTCTATAAAGATTAATGAAGAGACCAGTCGAGCAGAAGTAATGCTAAGACCAGAAGAGGTTTCTAAAGCTATTGGTCGAGGAGGTCATAATATTAGATTGGCAGGGCAATTAACAGGTTATGAGATAGATGTATTTAGAGAAGGTGTAGAAGAAGATGTAGAGCTTACAGAGTTTTCTGATGAAATCGACTCATGGATTATTGAAGAATTTTCTAAAATTGGTTTGGATACAGCAAAGAGTATTTTAGAACAGGATATTAGTGATTTAGTAAAGCGAACTGACCTTGAAGAAGAGACAGTAAGCGAAGTGATTAGAATATTAAAATCTGAATTTGAAGATTAATAATCACAATTAATTATATTTGAGCATTAAATAAAAGGCATTTATGGCTGAAGCAGGAACAATGAGACTAAATAAAGTATTACGCGAATTCAATATCTCGCTAGATCGGGCTGTTGACTTTTTGAACTCAAAAGGTCATGAGATAGATGCGCGTCCTACTACAAAAATTTCTTCGGAGATTTATCAGCTCTTGTTTGATGAATTTCAAACGGATAAGAGTAAAAAAGTAGCTTCAAAGGAAGTCGGGGAAGAAAAGAAGAAAGAGAAAGAAGCGTTGCGAGTGCAGATCGAAAATGAACAGGAAGAAAAACGTAAACGTGCAGAAGCTCGTGAAGTTGTGAAAGCCAAAGCTCAATTAAGTGGACCTAAGCAAGTAGGTAAGATTGAACTGGAAGGAGGAAAGCAAGAAGATAATACTGCAAAGCCCGAAGAAAAAGTAGTTGAAGCTCCTAAGGTAGAGAAGGTAGAAGAAAAGGTAAAAGAAAAGGAAGAGGCAAAAAGCAAAACTCCAGAAGTAGTTTCAAATAGACCTCAGAAAAAAGGAATTAAAATAACGCGACAAGCGCCAAAAGAAATAAAAGAAGATAAACCTGTAGAGCCTGTTGTGAGCAAAGATAAGCCTGAAACTCCAGCGCCAGAAGTGGAAGCTGAGGTTTCTGTA
Source organism: Aquimarina sp. EL_43 (assembly GCF_943422735.1). Classification (NCBI taxonomy): domain Bacteria; kingdom Pseudomonadati; phylum Bacteroidota; class Flavobacteriia; order Flavobacteriales; family Flavobacteriaceae; genus Aquimarina; species Aquimarina sp. EL_43. Next base: position 2,560,695 of record NZ_CALSBR010000001.1, read on the forward strand.
GAACCAGAGAAGGTTAAAACTCAATATAAGAAATTAGATGGCCCTAATTTCACAGGTCAGAAAATTGATTTAACTCAATTTAAAAAACCTGCTAAAAAGAAAGAAGATAAATCTGATAAGAAATCTTCGAATGCAGGTGATGCAGCAAAAAAACGCCGACGAAGAATTAGTAAAGAAGGAGGTGGTTCTCAAGGATCTGGTGGCGGTAGACCAGGAGGTCAGTCTGGTGGTGGTAACCGAGGTGGAAATAGAGGAAGAGGACCTGCAAAAGGTAAACGACCTGCTATTGTAAAAGAAGAGCCAAGTGAAGAAGAAGTGCAAAAACAAGTACGAGAAACTCTTGAAAAATTACAAGGAAAATCTAATAAGTCAAAAGCGGCTAAATATCGTAGAGATAAGAGAGATCAGCATCGTCAGAAAGCAGAAGATGATGTAGCACAACAAGAACAAGAAAGTAAAGTACTTAAGGTAACAGAATTTGTTACAGCTTCTGAGGTTGCTACGATGATGAGTGTGCCAACCACCGATATTATTTCGGCTTGTATGTCATTAGGAATAATGGTGACAATGAATCAGCGTTTAGATGCAGAGACTCTTTCTATTGTAGCAGATGAATTTGGTTATGAAGTTAATTTTGTAACTGCAGATATCGAGGAATCTATAGAAGAAATTGTAGATGCTCCCGAGGATTTAGAAGAAAGAGCACCAATTGTAACTGTAATGGGACATGTTGATCATGGTAAAACATCTCTACTTGATTATATTCGAGAAGAAAATGTAATAGCTGGTGAGAGTGGTGGGATTACCCAGCATATCGGAGCCTATGGAGTGCAGTTAGAAAATGGACAGAAAATAGCGTTTTTAGATACACCTGGTCACGAAGCATTTACCGCAATGCGTGCACGTGGTGCGCAGGTAACAGATTTAGCTATTATTGTAATTGCTGCAGATGATGATGTGATGCCGCAGACCAAAGAAGCGATTAGTCATGCTCAGGCAGCAGGAGTTCCTATTGTGTTTGCTATTAATAAAGTAGATAGGCAAGAAGCAAATCCTGAAAAGATAAAAGAAAAACTAGCTTCTATGAATTTATTAGTAGAAGATTGGGGAGGAAAAATCCAATCCCATGATATTTCTGCTAAAACTGGATTAGGGGTTAAAGAATTACTTGAAAAAGTACTTCTTGAAGCTGAGATACTAGAACTTAAAGCAAATCCGAATCGATTAGCGTCGGGTACAGTTGTAGAAGCGTTTTTAGATAAAGGGCGTGGTTATGTGTCTACTATTTTAGTACAAACAGGTACGCTTAAAATAGGAGATTATGTTCTTGCAGGTAAAAATAGCGGTAAGATTAAGGCGATGCAGGATGAACGAGGAAATAGTGTAAAAGAGGCAGGGCCTTCTACACCAGTTTCAATCCTTGGATTAGATGGTGCTCCACAAGCGGGAGATAAGTTTAGTGTATTAGAAGATGAGAGAGAAGCTAAAGATATTGCTTCAAAACGAGCACAATTACATAGAGAACAATCTGTGCGTACACAACGACATATTACACTAGATGAGATCGGACGTCGAATTGCCTTAGGAGACTTTAAAGAGCTTAATATTATTCTTAAAGGAGATGTTGATGGTTCTGTAGAGGCGTTAACAGATTCGTTCCAGAAATTGTCTACAGAAGAAATTCATGTAAATATCATTCATAAAGCAGTAGGAGCAATTACAGAAAGTGATGTGTTGCTGGCATCTGCATCTGATGCTATTATTATTGGATTTAATGTTAGACCAGCTGGTAATGCCAGACAAGTTGCAGATAAAGAAGAAATTGATATCAGAACATATTCGATTATCTATGATGCTATTAATGATCTTAAAGATGCAATGGAAGGAATGCTTTCTCCGGTAATGAAAGAAGAAGTTACAGGAACTGCAGAAATTAGAGAAACATTTAAGATCTCTAAAGTTGGTACAATTGCAGGATGTATGGTTCTTACAGGTAAGCTTTTCCGAAATTCTGGTGTACGCTTGATTCGAGAAGGTGTTGTAGTGTATACAGGTGAGTTTGCTTCTTTAAAAAGATTTAAAGATGATGTAAAAGAAGTAGCAAAAGGATATGACTGTGGTCTGCAAATTAAGAATTATAATGATATTAAAGAAGGTGATATAGTAGAGGCTTATCAAGAAGTAGCCGTAAAGAAGAAGCTATAAGATCTAGGATAATTTAGTAAATAATAAAACCCGATGTGAAAACATCGGGTTTTATTATTTATGAATAAGAAGAATCTTTATTTTTTTTCTGGTCTAAATATGAATGCATTAGGGAATTTGGTGTGCACTTCTTTTAATGCTCTGTCGGCTTCAAGCCTTGTGCGATAGTTTCCCATCCATACTTTGTAATTAGGTGTTTCCCATTGGATCGACGAACTCCATTTTGGAAAAGCTTCTTTTGAGGCTCTTATTATTTCATTTGCCTTATTTAAATTACCATAATATAACTGAATCTTGTAGCGATCACTAAATTCTCCATCTTTTTCCATCTTAGATTTTATATCAAGAAGTATTTTTATTCGTGGATCTTGATTGATAGTTACAGACGCTTCTGGTTGTGGTAATATGTTTACGGGTACAAAATCGGGCTGATTTGGAGTTTCAGGAGTAATATTTGTGGTATCCTGAGCGGTTAAAGTGCTGGTAATTATAAGGTAAAAACCAAACAGAAAAATATGGTTTGTGGTGTTTAACATTCTCATTACAAATTGATTTGATGCAAAGGTAAAGTTTAATAACTCAAAATCATTAAAAAATATTATTTAGAATTGTTATAAATTAAGAGTTAACGGTTCTCTAACATTTCTAAAATCGACTAATTATAGTACTTTTGTCGTCGAATTAAAAGTGCCGGTTTTATATCTTTTTTAAGATATTAATGAAAAAACCATACCAAAATTAAGACGATAATTCTACTTGATAATATGAAACAGGTGAAACACCGAAATTCAGCCTCTAAAATCCTAATCCTAGGAACTGTTTTTTTATTTACTTTTTTTAACCCTGTCTTTGGGCAGGATGAAGCGGCTGTTGATAACGCTGCTGTAACTGAAGCTTCGTCTGGAGGAGATGTCGCTAAGGGAGAAGAGTTGTTTAAATCACTTTGTGCAGCTTGTCATAAGCGGTATAAAAAAGCAGTTGGTCCTGCTCTTTTTGGAGTTGCTGATAAGTATGACAGAGCATGGTTATATTCATGGATAAAGAATAGTGCAGCTATGGTCGCTTCTGGTGATGCGCAAGCTGTTGCTGTTTTCGAAGAGTATAACAAAACTGCAATGAATGCTTTTCCGCAGTTAACAGATGGTGATATTGATAATATTTTGGCCTATGTAATGGAGCCTAAAGCAGATCCGCCTGCACCTGTTCCAGGAAGCGATACTGCTTCTGGAGGTGGTGGAAACTCAGGGGTTTCTTCTAATGTGATTTTAGCAATATTAGCACTAGTATTTTTGATGCTGGTTGTGGTTTTATTCCTTGTTAATAAGACACTAAGAAGCTTTGCAGAAGCTAATAATGTAGAGTTGCCACAAGCAGAAGAAAGAACCCCAATCTGGAAAGCATTTATTCAAAACCAATTCTTGGTTATGGTTACTGCCATTTTCTTATTACTTGCGAGCGGTTACTTTGTATATGGATACTTTATGCAGATAGGAGTTGATCAAGGATATCAGCCTGTTCAACCAATACACTATTCTCATAAAATTCATGCTGGTGATAATAAGATAGAATGTAAATATTGTCACTCTTCTGCAAGAGTTAGTAAGACATCGGGGATTCCTTCTCTTAATGTTTGTATGAACTGTCATAAGTCTATTAGTGAGGTAGCTGATGCTACTGCAACAGAAGAATACTCTAAAGAATTCTATGATGGTGAGATTCAAAAGTTATACAAAGCGGTAGGTTGGGATACTAATACACAAGCATATACTGGTGATACTCAGCCTGTAAAATGGGTTCGTATTCATAACCTTCCTGATTTTGCATACTTTAATCACTCTCAGCACGTAAGTGTTGCAGGAATAGAGTGCCAGACATGTCATGGTCCGGTAGAGGAAATGGAAATTATGTATCAGTATGCTCCGCTTACTATGGGGTGGTGTGTTAATTGTCATAGAGAGACCAATGTGAAAATTGCTGATAACAAGTATTATGAGAAAATTCATAAAGAACTTTCTAAAAAATATGGTGTAGACCAATTGACAGCTGCTCAAATGGGTGGTCTGGAATGTGGTAAATGTCATTATTAATAATAAAACAATTGTTTTTCGTAAACGGAAGAATAGTAAGAAGCTAATATCAATTATATATGTCATCAAACAAGAAATACTGGAAAAGTGTTGAAGAGCTAAACGAAAACAGCTCTATTGTTGAGACGCTACAACAAAACGAATTCGTTAAGGAAATTCCTACGGATGAGTTTTTAGGTGATAAGTCATCGTTAGAGAATTCGTCGACCACTCGTCGTGATTTTCTTAAATATGTAGGTTTTAGTACAGCAGCTGCTTCATTGGCAGCATGTGAAGGCCCTGTTAAAAAATCAATACCATATGTAGTTCAACCAGATAGAATAGTACCTGGTGTTGCTAACTATTATGCAACTACAATTGCAGATGGGTATGATTTTGCAAGTGTTTTAATTAAAACCAGAGAAGGTCGACCTATAAAAGTAGAAAATAACAATCTGGCTAAATCTAATTGCGATGCTAATGCGAGAGTACATGCTTCAGTATTATCATTGTATGATAGTTCTCGTCTTCAGGGACCTAGAAAAGGTAATGAAAATGTTGATTGGGATGTCTTAGATAAAGAAGTAAGTGCAAAGTTAAATAGCCTTGGAGGTAAACAAATTGTTTTGTTAACCCAAACATTTGCTAGCCCGTCTACATCAAAGTTAATTTCAGAATTTAAAGCAAAATATCAAAACGTTAAACACGTAGTATATGATGCTATTTCTAATAGTGAAGCTCTAGATGCATATCAAATGATGTATGGTGAAAGAGCACTTGCAGATTATGATTTTTCTAAAGCGAATACGGTAGTAAGTATTGCAGCAGACTTTTTAGGAGATTGGCAAGGAGGAGGATATGATGGTGCATATGCAAAAGGACGTATTCCTAAAAACGGAAAAATGTCTAAGCATATTCAGTTTGAAGCAAACATGTCTTTAACAGGAGCTAATGCAGATAAAAGGATACAAGTTACTCCATCACAACAGAAACAAGTACTTGCTGCTCTGTATAAATATGTAACAGGATCTGGTTCTAAAGGGGCTTTAGATTCTAAGCTAGATGCAGAAGTGGTTAAAGCTGCAAAAGAGATCCAAAAAGCAGGAAGTAATGCTTTAGTCGTTACAGGAATTCAGGATGTTGATGCACAATTGGTAGTTTTAGAAATCAATAAAGCAATCCAAAGTAAAGCCTTTAATAAAAATACTCCACGTACAATACGTCAAGGAGATGCTAAGGCAGTTGCTCAATTGGTGAAAGATATGAATGCAGGACGTGTAGGAGGTCTGTTAATTGCTGGCGTTAATCCAGTATATTCATTACCAAATGCAAATGAGTTTAAAAGCGGCCTTGAAAAAGTAGATATATCTGTAGCATTTAGTATGCATAATGATGCTACGGCAGAATTATGTAATTATGTAGCAACAACGCCTCACTATTTAGAATCTTGGGGAGATATCGAACTAAAAAGAGGAAGCTATAGTTTAATGCAGCCTACGATCAGACCTTTGTTTGATACAAGACAATTTCAAGAAACATTATTAAAATGGACTGGTAATTCATCTACCTACCATGATTATATAAAAAGCGCATGGACGGGTATTCTTGGAGGTACTTCCTGGAATCAAGCTCTTCATGATGGAGTATTGGTAAAACCAATACTTCCAAAACAAGAATTGGTAGATGCACTTGAAGCACCAGAAGGAGATGTGGCTGATATAGAAGCTGCTCCAGTACCAACTTCGGCAGGACCAGATGTTGGTGCCGCATCGAGAAGACTTTCTGTTGCGAAATCAAATGGAATAGAACTTACATTATATACAAAAATAGCATTAGGAGATGGCCAACAGGCTAATAACCCTTGGCTACAAGAAATGCCTGACCCTATTACCAGAGCATCTTGGGATAACTACTTAACAGTTTCTAGAGCAGATGCTGCTGAGCTAGGATTAACCAACGAAAATGTTGCAAATGGAGCCTTAAATGGGAGTTATGCAAATATTTCAGTTCAAGGAAGCGAGTCTATAAAAGTTCCGGTAATTATTCAACCTGGGCAAGCCAAAGGTTCTGTTGGATTGGCTTTAGGATATGGTAAGTCAAAAGGGATTAAAGAAGATATGATAGTAGGAGTAAATGCCTACTCTTTATATCAAAACCTTAATACCGTACAAAACGTTTCAATTACGGCTGCAGAAGGAGTGCATGAGTTTGCTTGTGTACAATTACATAATACATTAATGGGTCGTGGTGATATTGTAAAAGAAACGACTCTCGAAATATTCAATACAAAAGATAAGCACGAATGGAATGCAATTCCTGAAGTGAGTAAAAATCATATAGAATATGAGGTTACTTCTCCAGAAGTTGATCTTTGGGATGAATTTGATCGTTCTGTAGGACATCATTTTAATCTTTCTATAGATTTAAATGCTTGTACAGGATGTGGTGCCTGTGTTATTGCTTGTCACGCAGAGAATAATGTACCTGTAGTTGGTAAATCAGAAGTACGTAGATCTAGAGATATGCATTGGTTACGTATTGATAGATATTATTCTTCACAAGATAGTTTTGAAGGTGATAATGACAAGAAAGATAATATTGCCGGTTTAGGAAGCTCTTTATCTGAGTTTGGTGAGATGGAAAATCCATCAGATAATCCTCAGGTAGTGTTCCAACCAGTAATGTGCCAGCACTGTAACCACGCTCCATGTGAGACTGTATGTCCTGTTGCTGCTACATCACATGGTAGACAAGGACAAAACCATATGGCATATAATCGTTGTGTAGGTACACGATACTGTGCCAATAACTGTCCATACAAAGTACGTAGATTCAACTGGTTCTTATATAACAATAATGACGAGTTTGATTACTATATGAATAATGATTTAGGTAGAATGGTACTTAATCCTGATGTTACTGTGCGTTCTAGAGGGGTTATGGAAAAATGTTCTTTCTGTATCCAATCGACACAAGCTATTATACTGAAAGCTAAACGAGAAGGAAGATTAGTAGCTGCAGGCGAATTTAATGATGCATGTGCTTGCTCTGCTGCTTGTTCATCGGGAGCAATGCGTTTTGGAGATGTTAATGAAGAGGGAAGCGTAATTTCAGAATTAGTAAAAGATGACAGAGCTTATCATTTATTAGAACATGTTGGAACAAAACCTAATGTTGTGTATCAAACAAAAGTAAGAAACACTACAGAAGCTTAATTAACTAATTAAAGAATCAATTCAATTATAAAGGATTATGTCTCATTACGAAGCACCTATAAGAAAACCTTTAGTAACCGGTGATAAAACATACCATGATGTAACATTGGATGTTGTGGCAGCGGTAGAAGGAAAAGCAAATAAATCTTGGTGGATTGTCTTTTCTATTTCACTTATTGCTTTCCTTTGGGGGATAGGGTGTATTATTTACACAATATCTACAGGAATAGGAACCTGGGGATTAAACAAAACAGTAGGATGGGCCTGGGATATCACCAACTTTGTTTGGTGGGTAGGTATTGGTCACGCCGGAACCTTGATTTCTGCAGTACTACTGTTATTTCGTCAGAAGTGGAGAATGGCAATTAACCGTTCTGCAGAAGCGATGACGATTTTTGCCGTTATTCAAGCAGGATTATTCCCGATTATTCACATGGGACGTCCTTGGTTGGCATATTGGGTATTACCAATACCAAACCAGTTTGGATCACTATGGGTAAACTTTAACTCGCCATTACTATGGGATGTATTTGCAATCTCTACGTACCTTTCTGTATCACTGGTATTCTGGTGGACTGGATTGTTACCGGATTTCGCAATGATTAGAGACCGAGCGATAACTCCATTTACAAAAAAAATATATGGCCTTCTATCTTTTGGATGGAGTGGAAGAGCAAAAGACTGGCAACGTTTTGAAGAAGTATCTTTAGTACTTGCAGGTTTAGCTACACCATTAGTACTTTCTGTACATACTATTGTATCATTTGATTTTGCTACTTCAGTAATCCCAGGATGGCATACCACAATATTTCCACCATATTTTGTGGCTGGAGCGGTTTTTTCTGGATTCGCTATGGTGAATACGCTTCTTATTATAATGAGAAAAGTATCAAACCTAGAAAACTATATCACTATTTTACATATAGAATTGATGAATATTGTCATCATGATTACTGGTTCTATTGTTGGTGTTGCCTATATAACAGAGCTATTTGTAGCTTGGTATTCTGGAGTTGAATACGAACAATATGCGTTCCTTAACAGAGCAACAGGACCGTATTGGTGGGCATATTGGGCGATGATGACATGTAACGTGTTCTCACCTCAGTTTATGTGGTTCCCAAAATTAAGAAGAAGTATAATGTTCTCTTTCTTTATCTCTATTGTAGTAAACATAGGAATGTGGTTTGAACGTTTTGTGATCATTGTAACATCACTTCATAGAGATTATTTACCATCATCATGGACAATGTTCTCTCCTACCTTTGTAGATATAGGAATATTTATAGGAACAATTGGATTCTTCTTTGTCTTATTCTTATTATACTCTCGTACGTTCCCTGTAATAGCACAGGCAGAAGTAAAATCAATTCTGAAATCTTCTGGAGAAAAATATAAGAAACTAAGAGAAGCCGGAAAAGATCACAGAGATGAGTTACCTAAAGGTAAAGCAGAAGTGGTAAAAGAAAAATCCGCAAAGAAAAAGACTGAAACCAAAGTAGAAGCAAGTGAAGAAGATATCAATAACCTATTGGGGAACCTTGGGACATTTGATCCGTCAACACAAACTGCAGATGATCTTAAAAAAGTTAACGGTATCGGACCAGTAATGGAAAAGAAACTTAATGAGATCGGAATATTTACTTTTGATCAAGTAAGTAAAATGACCGAAACTGAGTACGATTTATTAGATAATATCACTGGATCATTCCCTGGTAGAGCACAACGCGATGATTGGGCTGGTCAGGCAGAAAAACTTAAAAATAACTAGAAGTATGGCATCAAAAGTTATACATGCATTATATATAGACGACGATATCCTGATGGATGCTGTCAAGAAAGTTCGTGCAGAGCACTATCATATCGAAGAGGTATACACGCCTTTTCCGGTTCATGGACTAGATAAAGCAATGGGATTACCTCATACCCGATTAGCAATTACATCCTTTATGTATGGTTGTGTTGGACTTACGGTAGCAATCTTGATGATGAATTATATCATGATCGAAGATTGGCCTCAAGACATTGGAGGTAAACCTAGTTTTAGCTATATCGAAAACATGCCATCCTTTGTTCCGATTATGTTTGAGCTTACCGTGTTCTTTGCAGCCCATTTAATGGTAATTACTTTTTACATGAGAAGTAAATTATGGCCATTTAAAAAAGCCGAAAATCCTGATGTAAGAACTACAGATGATCATTTCTTAATGGAAGTAGATGCAGGGAATCACGATGTTGATCAACTTGCTAGCTTTTTGGGTGATACCGGAGCAGTAGAAATTAAAGTAATAGATAAGGAAGAAGATAACCATTAGTAATAATGAAGAATACTATAAAAATATTAGCAACGGCAGTAGTGATGATTTGCGTTGTTTCTTGTAAAAAAGATTCAAAACCTAATTATCAATTTATGCCTAATATGTATGAACCGTTAAGTTATGAAACTTATGGTGACTACGGTATTTTTCCTGGCGGTCAGGAAGCCATGTTACCTGCCGAAGGCTCAATACCAAGAGGATGGATGCCATATGATTTTGAAAATTCACAAGAAGGTTACTTACTTGCTAAGGACACTTTGAAGAACCCAATCCGATATACAAAAGAAAATGAAGATGCTGGAAAAGAATTGTATGATATCTATTGTGCAATTTGCCATGGAGGAAAAGGAGATGGAAAAGGACCTTTGGTACAAAGAGAAAAGATTTTAGGAGTTCCTAGTTACGATGATATAGGTAGAGCAATTACAGAAGGAAGTATTTATCATGTAATGTATTACGGAATCAACTCTATGGGGTCGTATGCATCCCAAACTAATGAGCATGAACGTTGGCAGATTGTTCAATACGTACAGAAGTTAAAGGCTGACCTTGAAGGGAAAACCCCTCGAATAGATACAGATGCTGCTCCTACCGTTGTAGAAACAAAAGTAGAAGAACATCCTGAATCAACAGAAGATCATAGTAACGCACACTAGTGCACTAGTAAAAAAGTTAAGAATAACGATATTATAAAGATATGTATACGCTATCAAATAGATTAAGATTATTTTCTATCATCCTTATGGTTGTAGGTCTTGTAGGTCTTATTATTGGATTTGGACAAAGACCTGGGTCTGTAGAAGAGGTAAAAGAAATGATGGCAGCGCACGACGCTCATGGAGGTGGTCATGGTGAATCACAAGTAGCAGAGAGCAGTCATGGTAATCAAGGACACGGAGAAGAAGATGCTCATGGAGGAGATGCACACTATGAACATGTATTACACCAATTACAAAATAAGCCTTGGGCTTCATTATATGTAGCAGCATTCTTCTTTTTTATGATAGCACTTGGAGTATTGGCATTTTATGCAATACAATTTGCATCACAAGCAGGATGGTCTCCAGTACTTTTTAGAGTAATGGAAGCAATAACAGCATATTTGGTGCCAGGAGGAATTATCCTTTTTGTAATTTTAGCATTATCAGGATTCCATGTTAATCATTTGTTTGTATGGGCGGATCCAGAAGTTGTAGCTCATGATGCATTACTTCAAGGAAAATCTGGCTGGTTAAATAGCTGGGGATTCATTATCAGAGCTGTTATCTTTTTAGGAGGATGGTTACTATATCGTCATTTCGCTGTTAAATATTCAAGAAAGCAGGATGAAGATACAGAAGGGAATAAATGGTATAAAAAGAGCTTTAAGATATCTGCAGGATTCTTAGTATTTTTTATCTATACAGAATCTATGGCATCTTGGGATTGGATTATGAGTTTTGATCCACACTGGTTCAGTACCTTATTTGGATGGTATGTATTTGCAAGTTTATTTGTTTCTGGTATTACTACGATCGCTTTAATAAGTATTTACTTAAAATCTAAAGGATATTTAGAATTTGTAAATAATAGTCATATTCATGACCTGGCTAAGTTTATGTTTGGTATCAGTATCTTCTGGACATATCTTTGGTTCTCTCAGTTTATGTTGATATGGTATTCTAATATACCAGAAGAGGTAACTTATTTTATTACTCGTATTGAGGATTATAAACTTCCATTTTTTGGAATGTTAGTAATGAATTTTATTTTCCCAATACTGGTGTTAATGAATAGTGATTTTAAACGTGTGAACTGGTTTGTTGTAATGGCAGGTATTGTTATTCTTTGTGGTCATTATATCGATGTTTATAACATGATAATGCCTGCAACAGTTGGCGAATCATGGTTTATAGGTATTAGTGAAATAAGTGCTGTGTCATTGTTTTTAGGACTATTTTTATTTGTAGTGTTTAGAGCATTAACTAAAGCTCCATTATTGCCTAAAGGAAACCCTTATATAGAGGAAAGTAAACATTTCCATTATTAAAATTTGAATTGTAAAAAAAGAAGATAGATAAAAATGACTGTATTCTTAACCTTAGTAGTTATAGCACTTTTTGGAATCACGTTGTGGCAAATGTCAAAGATATTGAAATTGTCTCAAGCTAAAACAGATAACTCTCAAGTAGCAAACGACAAAGACAATAATTTACAAGGTAAGCTTATGCTTGCATTTGTAATATTTCTTTACCTGCTTACCATATATTGTTTTGTACAATATGACTCTTATTTCCTTCCAGAATCAGCTTCTGAGCATGGTGTTGATTATGATAGATTAATGTTGATCTCGATGGTATTGATCATGATTGTACAGATCCTTACACAGGGATTGTTACATTTCTTTTCATACAAGTATCGAGGTAAAAAAGAAAATAAAGCATTATTCTTTGCCGATAATGACAAATTAGAATTTATCTGGACTATTATACCGGTAATTGTACTTGCAGGATTAATTATATATGGATTGTTTACATGGACCGATATCATGAATATCGATGAAGAAGATGGAGATCCATTAATTGTTGAGTTATACGCATATCAATTCGACTGGCGTGCTCGATACTCTGGAGAGGATAATGAATTAGGTAAAGCTAATGTTCGTTATATAGAAGGAATTAATACCTTAGGTCTAGATGTTTCTGATACTTATGGAAAAGATGACAAAATTACTAATGAATTGCATTTGCCTGTAAATAGAAAGGTTATTTTTAAAATGCGCTCTCAGGATGTATTACATTCTGCTTACATGCCATTTTTTAGAGCACAGATGAATGTTGTACCGGGTATGATTACAGAGTTTGCTTATACACCGACTGTTACTTCTGAAGAAATGAGAAATAGCGAGTTTATGGTAGAGAAAGTCGCTACAATCAATAAGATTAGAAGAGAAAAAAGCAAAAAATTAGTAGCTGCAGGAGATGAAGCTTTAGAAGAATATACATTCGAATACTACTTATTGTGTAATAAAATATGTGGGGTATCACATTATAATATGCAAATGAAGATTATAGTAGAATCTGAAGAAGATTATAAGGCATGGTTAAAAACACAGCCTACCTTTGGAGAGCAATTATCAGCCCAAGCAAGCAACTAAGAAAGAAGAAAATTAATATATTATATTAAAAAGAAATAGCGTTATGTCAGTAACTCAAGGAGATAACCACGATCACGATCACGACGATCACGGACATCATAAAGAAACATTTATTACCAAATATATTTTTAGTCAGGATCACAAGATGATCTCTAAGCAGTACTTAATTACTGGTTTGATTATGGGGATTATTGGTATTGCAATGTCTTTATTATTTAGAATGCAATTGGCATGGCCAGACCACCAGTTTACTATTTATGAAATTTTATTAGGTAAATTTGGTGAAGATGGAGTTATGGATCCGGGAATATACCTGGCTTTGGTAACAATACACGGTACTATAATGGTATTTTTTGTATTGACAGCAGGATTGAGTGGTACCTTTAGTAACCTTCTTATTCCATTACAGATTGGAGCTCGTGATATGGCTTCTGGATTCTTAAATATGATATCGTACTGGTTATTCTTTTTAAGTAGTGTTATCATGGTATTGTCATTATTTGCAGAAGCAGGACCAGCATCGGCAGGGTGGACAATTTATCCTCCGCTAAGTGCATTGCCACAAGCTATTGGAGGTTCGGGAACAGGGATGACATTATGGTTAGTTTCTATGGCGATATTTATTGCCTCTTCTTTACTTGGTTCTTTGAACTATGTGGTAACTGTAATCAACTTACGAACCAAAGGAATGTCAATGACTCGTTTACCTTTAACCATATGGGCATTCTTTGTAACAGCTATAATTGGTATTGTTTCGTTTCCAGTATTATTATCAGCAGCATTATTGTTAATAATGGATAGAAGTTTTGGTACTTCTTTCTATTTAAGTGATATTTATATACAAGGAGAAGTGCTACATAACCAGGGTGGTTCGCCAGTTCTTTTTGAACATTTATTCTGGTTCTTGGGGCATCCAGAAGTATATATTGTATTACTACCGGCTTTAGGTATTACTTCAGAGATTATAGCTACAAATGCTCGTAAACCTATATTTGGATACCGTGCGATGGTTGCTTCTATATTAGCAATTGCATTCTTATCTACAATTGTTTGGGGGCATCATATGTTTGTATCTGGTATGAATCCTTTCTTAGGTTCTGTATTTACATTTACGACCTTATTGATTGCTATTCCTTCTGCAGTAAAAGCATTTAATTATATTACTACTCTATGGAAAGGTAACTTGCAATTTAATCCCGCAATGTTATTCTCAATAGGATTAGTATCTACATTTATTACAGGAGGTCTTACTGGTATTATATTAGGAGATAGTACATTAGATATTAATGTTCATGATACATATTTTGTAGTAGCGCACTTTCACCTGGTGATGGGTATTTCTGCACTATATGGATTATTTGCAGGAGTATATCATTGGTTCCCTAAAATGTATGGTAAGATGATGAATAAGAATTTAGGATATGTGCATTTTTGGATTACCGCTATAGGAGCATATGGAGTATTCTTCCCAATGCACTTTGTAGGAATGGCGGGATTACCGAGACGTTATTATACAAACTCTAATTTCCCTTATTTTGATGATTTAACAGATACTAATGTATTAATAACAGCTTTCGCTATTTTTGCAGCTGCAGGACAGTTAGTGTTCTTGTATAATTTTATAAGTTCTATTTTCTACGGAAAGAAGGCAGTTCAGAATCCATGGAAATCTAATACTTTAGAATGGACTACTCCGGTAGAACATATGCATGGTAACTGGCCAGGAGAAATTCCTCATGTACACAGATGGCCTTATGACTATAGTAAGACAAATGAAAATGGAGAATATGTAATTGCAGGGCAGGATTTTGTCTCTCAGATTATTCCATTACAAGAAGGAGAAGAAGAAATGCATCATTAATCTGATGTTTAAAAGATATAAAAAAGCCTTTTCATTTTCATGAAAAGGCTTTTTCTTTTCTGATTAATTAACTAGTATTCGAAGTTGATCGGGAACTCTTTTTATTATATTTGTTAATGACGCTCTGGTGTTATATCAATAGAACCCGGATTTAAATAGTAGTAGTAAACTTAATACCGATATATAGCTATCGGATCGATGATAATGAGATTTTATAAATGAACGAAAACCTTGATCCAACAAACGAAAATTTTTCTAACGAAGATCTGGATATCGAAAGAGCATTACGGCCTCTTGCCTTTGATGATTTTGCTGGTCAGGATCAGGTTCTTGAGAATTTAGAGATTTTTGTTCAGGCGGCAAATTTGAGAGATGAAGCTCTTGATCATACTCTTTTTCATGGTCCTCCCGGTTTAGGGAAAACCACTTTAGCCCATATTCTTGCCAACGAATTAGGAGTTGGAATTAAAGTTACTTCGGGACCAGTTTTGGATAAACCCGGAGATCTGGCGGGACTATTAACAAATCTGGATGATAGAGATGTATTGTTTATAGATGAGATTCATAGATTAAGCCCTATAGTAGAAGAATATTTGTATTCTGCAATGGAAGACTATAAGATTGATATTATGATCGAGAGCGGTCCTAATGCACGTACAGTTCAAATTAATTTGAATCCATTTACATTGGTAGGAGCGACAACTCGTTCTGGGTTGCTAACAGCACCTATGAGGGCACGATTTGGGATTCAGTCTCGATTACAATACTACACAACAGAATTGTTATCTACCATAGTACAGCGTAGTGCTCATATACTTAATGTTCCAATTTCTATGGAAGCCGCTATCGAAATAGCAGGTAGGAGTAGAGGAACACCTAGAATAGCTAATGCTTTATTGCGTAGAGTACGTGATTTTGCACAAATTAAAGGAAATGGTAAGATAGATATCGAAATTTCTAAATTTGCCTTAAAAGCGCTTAATGTAGATGCTCATGGCTTAGATGAAATGGATAATAAAATTCTAACTACGTTGATCGATAAATTTAAAGGCGGCCCCGTTGGGATCACTACACTTGCTACAGCTGTTAGTGAAAGTGCCGAAACGATCGAAGAGGTGTATGAACCTTTTCTGATTCAGCAAGGGTTTATTATGCGTACACCAAGAGGTAGAGAAGTAACAGAAGCGGCCTATAAACACTTGGGAAGAGTAAAAGGAGGAATTCAGGGAGGGTTGTTTTAATGATTACTATTTCCTGATTAAATACAAGACTACAATAAAATGAATACCAATCTCCCTATAGTTTCTTTTTTTAGAGTTCTTAATAACGCAAGTCGTATTCTTAAAAACCCACTTCCTTTTCATCATGAAAATTTTGAAAAATATGGAGACGCTTTTAAAGTCCAATTAGGATTTGGTAAAACCGTTATTTTTACTCGTGATGCGGGTTTTGCTAAGCATATGCTGCAAAAACAACATAGACGATATAGCAAATCCGAATTACAAACAAAAGATCTGGCAAAGTATGTAGGAGAAGGATTATTAACTTCTACAGGAGAAAAATGGTTAAAACAGAGACGTTTAATTCAACCTGCTTTTCATAAGAAGAAGTTAGAATCCTTGATAAATACGATTAAAGAAGTAATAGAAGAAGAGTTTATAAAGATACCCTCCAATAAAGAAATCGATATTTTTCCTGTAATGAGTGATTTAGCCTTTAAAGTAGTAGCCAAGTCATTATTTGGCTATACAGATACACAGGGAGATACTATTTCGCGATTGCAACATATAACCGAAGCTGCTCAGAAATCATTGGTACAGGAAATAAGACAGCCTTATAAACGATGGTGGTTTTACTTTAGTGGAAAAATCAAAAATACACTCAAGCTAACTCAGGAGGCAAGAGATATTCTTAATACAATTATAGAAGAAAGAAGAAACTCTAATAAAGTGTATAATGACCTGTTAGATATGCTGCTAACATCAAAATATGATGATGGTAGTGTGATGGGTAATGAACAGTTGATAGATGAAATTCTAATTCTGTTTGTAGCAGGGCATGAAACTACGTCTAATGCATTAACCTTTACAGCTGTATTACTGGCGCTTCATCCTGAGATTCAGGAACAGGTATATCAAGAAGTTTCTGAAACTCGAGATGATTTACCGCCAATAGAACAGATAGCAAAATTTCGATATACAAAACAGTGTATTGAAGAAGCAATGCGGTTATATCCACCTGCTTATTTTTCTGATCGCGTGGCTATTGAAGATGATAATTATCAGGATTTAAAACTAAAAAAAGGAACAACTATCCTAGTTTCGTTTTTTGAAATCCATAGACATAAAAGTTTTTGGAAAGACCCTTCGACATTTGATCCTGATCGATTTCATCCTGATATTGATAAAAAAGAATATTCTGATTGGTATTTCCCTTTTGGATCAGGGCCCAGAATGTGTATTGGTAATAATTTTGCGATGTATGAAATGATTCTTGCAATAAGTGCTTTGGTAGGAAAGTATAAAATAAATACCAATCTTCATAAAGTTGATATTAAACCATTGATCACTTTAAAGCCCGAAAACGCAATGCTTACATTTGTTGAGAGGTAAATATATTGTGGTTTAGATCTTTAGTTTTATATTTAAACTAAACTTTTACCCTAAATGAAGAAATTACTAATCTTTCATTTATGTTTTTTGATAAGCTCATCTGTATTTTCGCTTCAAGAAAATAAAGCATATCAAAAAGGGGTTGCGGCGTATATTCAGTATAATTATAAAGAAGCATTACTTCATTTTGAACTTGCTTCAGATTATTTTTTAGAGAAAGATGATATTAAAAACTATCTAAAATCACAATTATACATCTCTAATATCGAAATTTATAAAAATAATTTTCCTTCTGCATTAGAAACAATTAATGTTTCTATTAAAAACTATACGTCTTCAACAATAAAAAACGATAGTCTATGGGGTGAGTTAATGAACACAAAAGCTGTAATTCATAGAAAGGATGGTTACACTGTAAAAGCATTACAGGTAAGTGATGAGATTTTAAAAGAACAAGTAAAGAAATCGGCATTACCTAAATATAACCTTGTAAGAACATATACCGTACGAAGTAACATTTTGTGGACTATTGGTCGATTTGATGAAGCGATACAATTGATAAAGAAAACATTGAATTTTTCTGAGCATTCGATTTCACATCTAAATAGAGCAGAATTATTAAATAATTTGGGAAGTGCTTATTTATTGAAAGGAGATTTTAATGAAGCACATAATTATTATAATAAAGCATATCAACTTAAGTTAGAAAACAAAGCTAATTTATATGATCTTGCAACAACAACTTTTAATATTGGAGTTGTAAATGAAGCCTTAGGAGATTATAATATGGCTATAGAATTCTATAAGAAATCGGCTACGTATGATCTTAGAAATCAAGGTGAAGAAGTGGGTTTTATTACAGATATTTATACAGCTATTAGTGGTATTTATGCTAAGAAAAATGATTTAGAAAAAGCAGAAGAGTATATCGATAAGGCTTTAAAAAAAGCAGTGATTATCTATGGAGAAAATCATCTTAATACTGCAAATATACAAGCTTGGTATGTGAGATATCTAAAATTAAAAGAGGAATATGCGATATCCTTGGATTTTGATAAGAAAGCCTTGAGAGTTAGAGAAAAGTCTTATGGAGTATATAATTGGTTTCCGATACAGAATCTAACATCAATTGCTGATACTTATGTGAAGCTTGCCGAGTATGTAGAAGCCGAAAAATATTATAAAGAAGCATTACGAAGAAGTAAAAAAATGGATTCTAAGTTTCAGGAAGCAGAGTGTTACCAAGGTATAGGTGATATGTATATGAAACAAAAGAAGTATAAAAAAGCAACAGATTTCTACACTAAAGCATTCGTTAATTTTTCGGATCACTTTTATGAAAATCATAGGTATGTCTTAAAAAGTGAGCTATTATTAGCAGAGGCTTTGTTTAAACAAGGAAATCATAAAAATGCTTTAGGGATAATCCAAAAACATTTTGCCTTGTATGCCAAAGGAGAACATGATTTTCCTTTATTGATGGTCGAAACTATTCATCTTAATAATTGTATCGCATTAACCGAACATACAAATTCAAATACAATAAGATCAATTGAGGAATCGTATGAAAACATGGATTTGATGATCCAAAATATTCGCGAAATCAAAAAGGAATATACTACTGATAGATCTTTGATAAATGTAGGGCATAAAAATCCAGATTATTTTGATAAAGCAATCGAGCTTTGCTATGTTTTATTTCAAAGTACTCAACAAAAGAAATATTTGGAAAAAGCATTTCAGTTTTCAGAAATTAATAGAAATAGTGCATTGGTAACAGGGATAAAAGATAAACAGTTTAAAAAAATTGCCGGAGTCCCTGATTCTCTATTACAACAGGAGAATATGCTGAAAAGAAAATTATCCTCTATTAGAACATCACTACATACTCAAACAGATTCATTCAAGGTAGATTCTACCATGAGTTTACGATTAGATTATAGTATGAAACTCGAGGATTTATTACATAAAATTGAAAGAGATTATCCTGAATATTATCGGCTAAAATATGCTGATCACACAATCAAAGTTTCACAATTACAAAAGGAATATTTGAATACAAATACTACTTTGGTTGAATATTTTGTGGGAGAGAAAGACCTATACGTTTTCGTCATAAATAATGACACTATTGATTTTAAAAGGTTACCAATAATAAATGAGCTGACTAAATCAATCAAGGAATTGAGAAAAGAAATACTTAACCAACAAGATCTTAAAGAAAATTCTAAACGAATATTTACAGCTTTGCTGAAAAATTTAGACCTCAAAGAAAATCTAATATTGGTAACAGATAATGTACTTAATTATGTTCCTTTTGAGGTTTTGCATACTGGAAAAGGATATATGCTTAAAGAATATGCTATAAGTTATGTAGGTTCTGCAACAGTATTGAAAGCATTAACAGAGAGGTCATTAAAAACTGCAAAAGGAATGAAATGGAGTGGTTTTGCACCAAAATATGAAAATGATAATTCTTTTGCTTCAAGCTATGCTGAAATTAAGAGTGTTTCAAAAATGATGAAAGGTAAAGCATATTTGGATGAAGAGGCTTCTGTTAAAAATTTTATTACTGAAACTGCTAACTCTTCAATACTACATTTAGCTACTCATGCAGAGATTGATAAAAAAAATGCAATGATGAATAAGCTTATATTTTCTGAAAATGGTAATAAGAATATTTTAATGGCATCTGATATTTATGGATTATCAATTCCTTCAGAAATGATTGTGCTTAGCGCTTGTAATACGGGGTTCGGAAAATTAGAAAAAGGCGAAGGCGTAATGAGTATGTCTAGAGCTTTTCATTATGCGGGAGCAAAAAGTACAGTAATGAGTTTATGGAAAGTACCAGATAAAGAAACCTCGGTGATAATGAACTATTTTTATAAAAGTTTGAAAAAAGGATATGCTAAAGATAGAGCATTGCAACAAGCAAAGCTTCAGTATCTTGGTAGTGTAAAAGATAATGCTTTAAAACATCCTTTTTATTGGGCTGGATTTGTAGTCTCGGGTAATACCGAATCTTTAGCACAAAATTTTGTGCACTGGTGGATAATGATATTGGTTTTGATTCTGATTTTGATTTTTAGAAAAAAACTAATTAAGTTTTTTAAGTAATTCTTTAGCTTCTGTCCTTTTATATTCGCTGTCAGGAGTCTTTATTAGTAATTCTAATTGTTCTTTAGCTTTGTCAAGCTGGCCAACTTTTAGATATGCCATGGCCAGATACCAATGATTTTTTTCACTAAACGAGTTTTTAATTTCATTTCGGTTCTCTAAAATTATAATTGCTTTTTTAGCTTTATTGAGTTTTAACAAGGCATTTGCTTTATAAAATTGAAGGGTGTCATTTGCTTCAGTTTCTAATACTATATCGAATGCGTCGAGAGCCTTTTTAAAATTACCGTTTTCGTAAGCATTAAAAGCAACAGATATCATATTTTTATGTTCACCACTTCTTACCACAGGTTGAAGAATATTTCTATACGGCTTAAAATAAGTAGCAAATAACTCATCATTAGACACTGGTTTTTTAGTGTTCCAAAAATAAGTAGTTCCTAACAGTACAAGAATAGCCGCCGCTGCATACCACCATTTTAAAGTCTTTTTTTTCTTAACATTAGATTCAAGATCAGAAAGCAAATGCCTAAAATCATTATCATCTTTATGTTCTACTACTTTTTTAAGATTAGTGTGAAATAGTACTTCATCTCTGAAATTTTGATCAATATTTAATAAGGTATCAAACTCCTGTTGCTCCTCAACTGTTAAGGTACCTTGAATGTATTTTGATATGAGATCCTGGGGTTTCATTGTTTAAGGGGATTAATCATTGCTCTTAATTGCTTAATGCATCGGGATTTTTGGCTACTTACCACATTAGTATTGTCATATCCTTCTTTTTCGGCAATCTCTTCTACTGTTAGTCCTCGATAATAGAATAATATTAACATCTCCTGGCATCGTTTTCCTAATTTATTAAAAAAAGTTCGTAATAGTGTCTGTTCTAAAGAAAGTTCACCAGATTCATCAAATGCAATTTCTTCAATGTTTTCGCTGGCAATATGAAGTTTTGATTCTAGTGAAACTGTATTTTTATGCTGTTTATAATGATTAAAAATCATTCGTTTACCGATACCAAATAAATAGGTTTTTAAAGAGCTGTTCACAACCTTCAATTTTCCTTGTATTGCTTGCTTTCTAAGTACTACAAATGCATCTTGATAGATATCGGCCATGGTGTCTTGGTCTACACCATATTTTTTTCCAAAATTTAAAAAAGCGTTCCTGTGTAAATAATATAATTTACTTATTTCCTTAGGATTACTATGAATTAAAATGTCAATAAGGGATGGATCCACTGGGTATGATTTCTATTCCTCTAAGGTATAAAAAAAACAATTTTTCTTCTATAGGTGTTAAGATTCGGTTTTTTTCTTCCATAAAGAGTATAAAACATATAAAAGTTAAGAATTATGAATCGCATTTTAAAAAAACTAACGTTTCGGGAAATTACTCTAGAATTTATCCCTTCACTAGGAATATCACTATTGATAGCAGAATCTTTTTACAAATTGGGAAGCTTTGCTTTTGAGTGTATTGCTTTTTTAGCAACCTGGTATTTTATTGGTTATGTAATCGATAAACTAAAAATAATTAGTAACGCAATACCCAAAAACAATTAACATTATGGCAAAAGTGACAAAACCAGCGATAAAAATCAATCCGGTATTAGTAGGTAAAGTATTTCAGCCAAATCAACAACAGGCAGATATAGTTTTAACGAATAGTAAGGTAAAATTACAAGGAACAAAAATAGAAGTCTTTGGATCTGCAAACAATTTGCTCGCCACTTTCGATTCTAAAACATCAAATTTTATAGTACACAAAAAGTTGATGATAGGAAACCTTGACGTGTTGGATAAATTAAAAGATTTGGAAACGAGAGTAAAAAACCTGGAACCTTAAAAAATCAATCATGACATTAAGTGTAAGAAATATTTACCAACAACAAGGCATTTCGTTTCCCGTAATTAGTATAAGGCAAAATCATGAAATGCATTTTGGCTTACCAACATCTATAAAAAAAGCACATTCGGTGTTTTCTTCAGAAAATGATGGAAATGGATTTAAATGTGGGTGCAGGAAGAGCAATTCATTAAAGCTTGTGATCTTGCCAAAAATCTTAACAAAAGAATTTGGAGAAGTTGTTCCCTCCTGGGTCTCAGCAGCAAAAAGAGATTCAAGAACGAGAGCTCAGATACGAACAATAAAAGGTGTTTTGACACAAAGCAGAATATCGGGTACAGATTTTCCTCTTAAACCGTGGCATCATAGTTATGATTGGAACTATTTTGTAAAAACCGATAAACAGTTTTTTTACCTAAATAGTCCGGCAAATGGGAAGTATGATGCTAAAAATCAGATTGCTGTAATGGAATGCGAATGGGATTCTAAATTTGTTCCATTATGGTCATTACCTATGCCCGGCGATCGTATACAAGTTACAGGAAGATGGATCTATGACTGTGGGCATCCTAAAAACGGAAAACACAGGTCCGAAATACATCCGCCCAAAGCAGTAATATCTTTTCGTGAAGAAACCGATCTTTTCTCTGGAAATAAAGGACTATCCAGAGCTAGTCAAGCGATCGTTTATATAAATAAAAAAGGAGGCTACATCAATCAAAAGATCAACGATCAAAATTATACTTTTGACATCTACCTACCGCCAAAACCATCAGTTTCTTCAATTCCGAAATTCAAAGTAAAGAAAATAATTGCGAGTACTATTAATCCAATAATTACTCCTTTTCCAAGTGATGATCCAAAATTGTTAAGAGTGACGATTCCGCTAAAAGGAAAAAATATTCCATCAGATAATTACGGAGTAATAATTAGCGGAGGATGGTCTGACCCCGAAGGAATAGATGCTAAGCATATTAAAAAAGTAACTGTTACCGTACGAGAAGCTGTTTTTAAGAAGGATAAAGATCCCGATGGAATAATTTTTAAAAAGAAGGATGAATGGTATCTGTATGTTGGTATTAATGGCCGATGGAGATTGTTTGAAAGTATGGATAAAGGAAAACGCACATTAAATCACAACGTAGTTCTTCATTTGCACAAAACACAACAAGTTAAAATATCAACTAATGGATATGAAGCTGATCCTATTCATGATATTCTTGGTAAATCTGTAGGATTGTCTTCAAAAATAGCGAGTTCGTCTAAGTTAACTTCTCAAGAACGAAAAACAGCAGGAGAGGGGATTAGAAAAGGGTTTTTAAAGCTGGGAAAAGATTTATTAGAAGGAGGTGATATTGAGAATGACAAAATTGGGATTGTAAATGCTACATTTCCTTCGGGTAAAAGAAGTACTAATAGTGTTGTCACTTCGAATCTAGGAGATTATCAAATTACCGTGAATATTACATAACCTAACCTTCTCATATAAAATTTAACGTAATCAACGATCCCATATTCTTATGGATATGGAGACATATGCCTTTATGTAATATAAAAATAGAACTATTAATAACAGTAATTAAAGCTGCTATTAATAGTTCAGAATTAAAGCTTAAAAATAATTGGTATTAGATAACACGTAAGCTGAAAAGTGTATAGAGTAAGCAAGAAAATAAAATATATAATAAGTTATGGCCACGATTAGGGAAAAATTTGTGAAAAAGGGGAAATGGAAAACTATGGAAAGCTTTTTTAATGCCAATGGGGTTGCTTTTTTTAAAGCCCCAAACGATGCTTCAATTAAAGTTAGATATGGTGTTGGCTGGTTTGGGAAAGACAGACAGAAACAAAAGTTAGACGGAAGAACCTACAAAAAACTTCAAGTTGGTAAATGGTCATTGACCAGAGCAAGAATGCAAATAAGAGTAAAAAAGGATACTAATGTGACCTATTATGTTGATGGAGGAGGAGGAGCTCAAAACTCTCCTGAAATTAGATTCTGAATACAACTGAAATATACTTTCTAAAACCATTTTTTGAGTAGCATAATCTGGATTTAAGTAAACACGGTAGCCGAAAAGTGAATAGAGTAGGCAAAAAACTAATTATTAAATAAAATGAAAAGACTAACAAATCTAAAAATGTATGTAGTAGGGGTCGTATGCGTATTGGCTATTGCTTCCTGTGAAAAAGAAGAAAGCCTGAATACAGAAATTTCGAATCAGACAGAAGGTTTTATGAGTAAGACAGGTAACAGCGACACCAAAATTGTTGAAAATACTGACGAGGTATTTCCTGTATTACACGAGCGGTATGGTGCCGATATCAATGAAGAAGAAGCTTCTGCGAAATTTGAAGAAGCTGTTACTGAATATATATTACAAAATCCACTTGCTGTTAATAATGAAAAAGGAGTGAGTACAGAATGGTTTTATAGAATTAAAACGATAACCGGATCTCAAGGAGACAATGAAACTGATGGCGATGTAAAGGCTACAGTAAAATTTAGAACAAGTAAAGGAATACGTTATCATAGTATTAGTAATTTGGATAAAAGCGGAAATGATAGGGAGAGAGGTCAAACAGATTATTATTTATACCGAACCAGTTATCCCGGACAAGCGGTGAGCTGGATTGAGATTCAATCTGCTACCATATGCCTAAAAGGAACTGATGGATGGTTTCCTACAACTTTTGATGTATATGCCTATCCATATCAACAGAATGTAGCTGCAACTGGAGGTACTGCAGTAAGATCACATCCTAATGTTTGGTTAGATAATAATTATTTCTGGGGTTGGGATTGTTATGCTACAGGAGAAAGAGGAACTGGGAGATTAAACTTTTAAAATAACGATATGAAAAATTTAAAAATAGAAGGAATTAAAACCCTAAGTAAAACCGCACAAAAGTTAATAGGAGGCGGAGATATAAACCTTCCTGATCCCATACTTACCTGTTGGCAATGGAAATGGATATGTGATACAGTTGGTTTTCCACCATTAACTGCAAGGCATTGTCGATGGGTTAAGGTACGAGTACCATGCAGGTAGATATATCCAGGATGTCTTTAAATATTCACAGAATACTAATTTTAAAATAATCAAAATCATGAAAATTCTTAAATTAAATAAGGTTAAAGTTCTGAGTAAAATTGCACAAAAATCAATCCTTGCAGGAAGAATCAATAACTGTAAGCAAATACTCTGTGTTGGTTTGTCTGCAAGAGAATGCGCAGAGATTTGTAGAAACCCATATTAGACTATGCTTAATTATAAATGTAGTTAGGTAATAGATCAAAGAAAACCAGATTGCCAAATAGGGTACTCTGGTTTTTAGGATAAAAAAAATAATAGATGTACAAATAATACTTTTTTTAGTATTAAAAAGTTAGTGAATAAAAGTTAATCATTTAATATATAGATAATTATGAAAAAATATATCTCCATATTTGCCATGTTGGCAATTATGATATCATCGTGCTCAAGCGATAATGATCCAAATCCAAATCCTAATAATGATACTGTTATTGGTACGTGGATTTTAGAAAGCACAACAGAACAAGGCTACAATTTAAATGTAGGGAGTGTTCTGATAGGTTGTGATAAAAAAGCAACAACACTAAAATTTGACAAAGAGACCATTGTGACTGTAAATTCGATGGTAGTTGTTCAAAATGGGACTAAGTTATGTGTAAGTGGGGACAGTGAAGAAATTACAGATAATACCATAAAATTGATAGAAGGAACTTTTCCTCCTCCAAAGGATGTGTTTTCATATAAATTACAAGGTGATATACTTACACTTACTGATGGAGGAAATGATGATTTTGTATTTAAAAGAGCGAATTGAAAAAAGTTTAAACAACTTCTTTGCGTATTTTTGCTAGAACAAATATGCAATACGCTAATAAACTAAATGATGATCGCTTTTAGAAATGAAATTTTATTGTCCATAATAGTATTGATACTATTATTTTTTGTGCTATTAATTACAAAAAGAGTAATCAAAAAGTTTGCAAAATTAAAATCTATAAATGCCGATAGAAGAAAACTAATACGTAACCTGTCTAACTTACTTCATTACCTTATTGCAGGGACAGCTTTAGTGATTATCTGGGGAGTAGAACTTAAACAATTTAGTGTTTTTATTTCTTCGGTTTTAGCAGTATTGGGAATTGCTTTTTTTGCACAATGGTCAATCTTATCTAATCTTACCGCAAGCATTATTTTATTTTTTAGTCACCCAGTTAGGATAGGAGATAGGATACGGATTTTGGATAAAGATTTTGATTGGACCGGAGAAGTGAAAGATATTACAGGATTTTATCTTTTTATGGTTACAGATCGAGGCGAAAACATAACTTTGCCTACATCTCTTGTGATACAGAAAGGAATCCAAATCATGAATAAGTACCCAGAAAAACAAATTGAACATAAAGAAGAAGTGTAATTGAATTCTAAAACCAAATACACTCAACGTATCAAATCCGAGGCAAAACGCTTGGGTTTTCTGTCGTGCGGAATTTCTAAAGCAGAATTTCTAGAACAGGAAGCTCCGCGTTTAGAAAAATGGCTTAACCAAAATATGCACGGTGAGATGCGGTATATGGAAAATCATTTTGATAAACGCCTGGATCCTACCAAATTGGTAGACGATTCAAAAAGTGTAATATCATTGCTACTCAATTATTTCCCTTCAGAAAAACAAAAAGATCCCGAAGCTCCCAAACTGTCTAAATATGCATATGGTACCGATTATCATTTTGTGATTAAAGATAAACTGAAGCAGTTATTACATTTTATTGAGGAAGAAATTGGCGAGGTCCATGGGCGAGCCTTTGTAGATTCTGCACCTGTATTAGATAAAGCGTGGGCAGCAAAAAGTGGATTGGGTTGGATTGGTAAAAATAGTAATCTGTTAACACAACAGGTAGGTTCTTTTTATTTTATTGCAGAGCTTATCATAGATCTTGATTTAGAATATGATACTCCCGTTACAGACCATTGCGGTACATGTACAGCATGTATTGATGCTTGTCCTACGCAAGCAATTGTAGAACCTTATGTGGTAGATGGCAGTAAGTGCATATCGTATTTTACGATAGAGCTTAAAGAAGAGATTCCTAATAGCTATAAAAACCAATTTGATGATTGGATGTTTGGTTGTGATGTGTGCCAGGATGTATGTCCATGGAATCGCTTTTCTAAACCTCACAATGAACCACTTTTTAATCCAAAACCAGAATTACTAGAGATGTCAAAAAAAGACTGGGAAGAGATCACACAAGAAGTATTTTCAAAGGTGTTTCAGAAATCTGCAGTAAAAAGAACTAAATTCTCGGGGTTGCAAAGGAATATCGATTTTTTATTTAGAGATTAAAAAACGATTAACATGATTCTCTAAAAATAAGCTTGGTAGGCAGAATGATCTCTTTATGAAGACAAGGTTTATTTTCTTTATTTAATTCTATTTCATCTAGTAAAATCTCTGTGGCAACAACTCCCATTTGGTGTGCAGGTTGATGTACAGTTGTTAATGTAGGAGAGACAACAGAAGACATAAACCAGTTGCTAAATCCAAAAACAGCTACATCATCTGGGATTTTGATGTTGTTTTCATTAAAATATTTTATTGCACCAATTGCCACAAGATCGGTTATTGTGAAAATAGAATCAACCTCGGGGTTTTCATGGATTAATTTTTTTGCATTATTATATCCGTCTTCAAAATCTGTATTGTTATTACACAGATATACCAACGAAGGATCATATGTGATTCCATGATCTTCTAATGCTTCTTTGTATCCTTCAAAACGATCGTTAGAAATTTTTGGATTAAGATCACCTCTGAAATGTGATATCTTTTTGTGTCCTTTGGAAATAAGATATGAAACAGCTTCGTATGCTGCTTTTTTATCATCGATGCGTACTTTAGAACAAGATATAGAAGGTTCTGTTTTATCAAAAAGAACCAAAGGGATATTTCGACTTAGTACTTTTTTTAGGTGAACAAATTCGTTAGTTTTATTAGATAAAGACATTAATATACCATCTACACGCTTATCAAGTAATAAATTTACTTGTAGTTTTTCGAGAAATAGTTTTTCACTAGATTGAAGAATAATAACGAGATACCCTTTTTTTTCTGCTTCCTCAATGATACCATCTATTACTTTAGAAAAAAAATGATGTACCGTAGTTGGGATAATAACACCAATCGTTTTTGTTTGCTTAGTTCTTAGATTTACAGCTAATTGATTAGGTGAATAATTCAGTTTTCTAGCCGTTTGAAGAACCTTTTCCTTGGTGCCTTTATTTACATCGGGATAGTCTTTTAAAGCCTTGGATACAGTTGCTACAGAAATTCCTAATTCATTAGCAATATCTTTTAGAGTAGTAACTTTCATAGACTAAATGTTATATTTATTAAATATACAATTTAAGCTAAAATACAATTAGATTAATAAAATATAAAAATTTGAAAAACCTCCCTTATTAATGAAAAAGGACAAAAGGAATGAGAAAAGTACTTTTATAAGGGCTTTTTACCCTAAAGGAATAGTTCTTTCGAAATCGTTTTCGATACAATCGAAAACGATTTCGAACCCCTTGAATCTTAAAGAAAGAATAAATTATCATTAAGGTTTTGTGAAATTGCAGAGAACTAAATACTTAAAAAATTATGAGAACAAGACTATGTATTATTCTCTTCTTAGTTTTTGGGATAGGGGATTCTATTGCTCAAGAAGGGAAAAGTGTATCAGGAACGATTAAAGATAATAAAGGCGTTCCGGTAATTGGGGTTAATATATTACTAGAGGGAACCAACAGAGGGGCAACATCAGATTTTGATGGAGAATATATAATTAATAATTTAGAAATCAATGCTACCTATGTTTTGATAATTTCTTCGGTTGGGTTTAAGACCGTAAGAGAAGAGATTATCATGGCAGATAATATTATCAAAGATGTTATCTTAGAAGAAGACCTGCTCTCATTAGATGAGATTGTAGTTACCGGATCTTCTAATCCACGAACAAAATTAGAATCCAGTGTAGCAATAACCACAATGGGAGTTAAAGAATTAGAGCAAAAAGCTCCGCAGAGTACTGCTGATCTACTACAATCAATCCCTGGATTTGTAGTTGAAACTTCGGGAGGAGAGGTAGGAAATAATCTTTTTGCCAGAGGGATTCCATCCGCTGGAGCATATGAATTTGTTCAGATTCAGGAAGATGGACTTCCTGTTTTTGAAGATGGAGCCTTACAGTTTGCAAATGCTGATAACTGGTATAGATTAGATGAAACTGTTAAAAGAATGGAAGCTATACGAGGAGGGTCTGCTTCTGTTTTTGCTACAAATGCACCTGGCGGAATTATCAATTTTATCTCTAAAACAGGTCAAAATGAATTAATCGGAAGGGCTAAAATGACCGTAGGAGATTACGGGCTTTTTAGAACAGATCTCAACATTGGAGGGGCAATTGTAGAGGATAAATTACTTTTTAATATAGGAGGGTTTTATAGAGTGGATCAGGGAATTCGAGATCCGGGATTTGAAGCTAACAAAGGAGGGCAGATGAAATTTAATCTTACCTATAAATTTGATGGGGGCTATGCCAGAATAAACTATAAAAAACTGGATGACAGAAACCTGTTCTTATTGCCAATACCATTGCGGGGAGATAGCGATGGAAATCCAGAAGAATTCGAAGGATTCGATGCCAATTACGGAACATTAGCATCAAGAAATTTTAGTAGATTAAGAGTGCCGCAGATAGGAGGAGGTTTTTTTGAAAGAGATCTAGAAGATGGTGTAAATCCCAATGTAGATGCAATTGGAGGAGAGCTTAAATATCATATCTCTGATGTGGTATCGGTAAAGAACACTTTCAGGAATACGAGCATTGATTTAAATTATAATGCAATCTTTAGTACGGGAGGGCCAAATACACAAGCCGATTTTGCTACAGGAACAACACAGTTTCCGCTAACCGATGCAGCAAATGCCGAGTACACCTATGTAGATACAGGCGCAGCTTTAAATCCAAATACATTGGTAATGCGTGCAGATCACTGGGCAATCGATAAAGACATGTCTAACTTTGCAAACAATCTGGCATTTTCATTTCATTTCGAAAAAATAAATGTCACCCTAGGGTATTATTATTCTAATTGGAAATCAAACCAATATTGGAACTGGAGCAATTATCTAGTTGATGTATCTGATAATCCCAGATTGGTAAACCTGGTAGACACCAGTACAGGAGTTTCTAGAACTTATAACGGAATAGAAAGAATTACCTGGTTAGAAAGAGATGCACAAACCAAAGGAAGATTAAATGCTCTTTATATAGATGCAGAAGTTAATTTCACAGATAATCTAACTGCTAATTTTGGGCTTCGTTATGACGATGATAAATATGCTGGATATCGTGATAATGCACGATTTTTTTCAACAGATTTAGGCTTACTACCTGATAATACTGCCGATGATGCACTTACCGTTGTAGATGGTAACCCATATACATATTGGAATTATGATGTAGACGAATTATCATATACTACTGCATTAAATTATAAGTTTAGTGATAATATGGCGATCTATGCAAGACATAGTCACGGATTTAGATCACCCATAGAAGAGTCTTACTACGATAATGCTTCTGATCTTAGCGCTATCGAGGTTACCGAGGTTGATCAGTCAGAATTAGGGTTTAAATATTCTTCTTCCAACATAGGTGTTTATGCAAACTTTTTCTATATGAATATGGATAATATTGCCTTTACAGATATTTTGGCAGATGGTACTTCAGAAAATAAATTTGCCGATGTAAACAATATAGGAGTAGAGTTAGAGGCTAATGCTAAATATAAAGCTTTTGCAGTAGAAGCTAATATTACGGTTCAAAAACCAGAGTATGATAATTTTTCTGGAGCTAATGCAGATGGTACAACTTTTAATTATGAAGGAAATAATGCAAGGAGAATCCCTAATGTGTACTTCACACTAAGACCACAAGTAGAAATCATTAAAGACCTGGGGTTATATACACAATGGTCACATTTTGGTAAAAAATATCAGGACGAAGCTAATACCACAGAACTTCCTGCTTTTAATGTTTTTAACGCCGGAGCGTATTACAAAGTGAAAAACTTACGATTTGGGTTTGATGCTTCTAATCTGTTTAATGAAATAGGATTAACCGAAGGTAACCCAAGAGGAACAACTAATGCTAATGATGATGTCTTTCTGGCCAGACCAATTTTAGGTCGAGCCTATAGATTATCTGTAGCAATAGACTTTTAATTGTTTGGAGCCAAAAACTGCTCGTATTGCTCGGGCAGTTTTAAATTAATAACCAGTCACGACCGTTTTTAATGAAGAATGTATCCATAAAAATATCCTTGTTTATCAACTATTTTATTTTTGCTATCCTCCTTAATAGTGTAGGAATAGTAATCTTAAAATCTTTAGAGAATTACCATGTTGATGAGATCGAGGCAAGTACTTTAGAATGGTTTAAAGATTTGCCGATAGCATTGGTTTCATTCTTAATAGCTTCTTTTTTGCCAAGAATAGGATATAAGAAAGCAATATTATTGGGATTGCTCATTTCGTTTATTGGATGTCTGGGGATGTACTATGGTAATTCTTTCTGGTCTGCAAAACTTCTTTTTGCTGCAATAGGAGTATCCTTTGCTTTGGTAAAAGTTTCGGTATATACCCTTATCGGGATAATTACAAAAACCAGACGAGATCACAATAGTTTAATGAGTACTGTAGAAGGGGTTTTTATGATAGGAAT
The DNA here is from genome assembly GCF_943422735.1 of Aquimarina sp. EL_43. Classification (NCBI taxonomy): domain Bacteria; kingdom Pseudomonadati; phylum Bacteroidota; class Flavobacteriia; order Flavobacteriales; family Flavobacteriaceae; genus Aquimarina; species Aquimarina sp. EL_43. Next base: position 2,592,890 of record NZ_CALSBR010000001.1, read on the forward strand.
CGCTGCGGCTTATTTTCTGTTTCCTGCATTTAATTATGATAATAATCCAGATGCATGGTTGCGGGTATATTTGCTTTTAGCTGCACTGATTTTTGTGTCTTTTCTATTATTGTTCTTCACCAGATTTGAAGAAGGAAACGAAATTCCGGGCGTAAATCTATTAGATGATGTTAAGCAGATGATGCTTTTGTGCACCAAAATGTTGGTCATCGTATTTGTTGGTAGTGCCTTTTTATTCGTAATGGTAGAACAGGGAGTGATGACTTGGTTACCCACATTTTATAAAAGAGTGTTACAGCTTCCTCCTAACGTAAGCATTATGATGTCTAGCGTTTTTGCAATATCATTGGCTATTGGGAGAATAGGTGCAGGAATTCTATCAAAGCGAATACCTTGGGTTTATATTCTTGCAGTATGTATAGGATTAGCAATACTTATGGTGGTTTTTATTTTACCACAAACCTTAGATGTTGAGGTGCAAAAAATCCAAAAAATTACAGATATACCATGGATAGGATATGCGTTTCCGCTTATCGGATTATGTCTCGCTCCAATATATCCTCTAATAAATTCTGCGGTGCTAAGTGCTTTACCCAAAAAATTACATAGTCCTATGACTGGTCTTATAGTGGTTTTCTCTGCTTTAGGAGGAACTACAGGATCTACAATAGTAGGCTGGTTATTTAAAAATGTTGGCGCCCAACAAGCATTTTATTATACGATAATACCAATGATCTTATTGTTATCGACATTGCTGGTATTACACAAATTAACAAGAAATAATGTTGATTAAAATATATAAAAAAGATGTCTTGCATAGTTTGCTTCAACAAGAAGATACTGATCAAGACAAGAGGATTACTATTGATGATTGGGGTCCAAAAGAATTTGAAATACATACCATTAACAACGAAGTTTATACCATTAAAGGAACCTATCACCTGTCTAATCTGCTTCAGGAATTAAAATTGACAAAAGAAGACAAAAAAGGGATCATAGAAATTTCTTTAACAGAGATTAAACAGCAACCCGGCATTAGAATTTCTAAAATGATAAAAGAGTACTATTGGGATCGATTAACTAGAAAATTAGATCGAAATGGTATTGAAAAAATTATGTCTGATGATAAACGGAGTATAAAAGAAAAACGATTATACGTTCCTTTTCATGATAAAGAAGCCTATTCTTTTTATCAGGAAATAACAAAAGGAATAGATCATATTATATTAGAGACGCTACCCCCAAAAATAACACCAGAATTTGTGCAGTCCATTAATGATAAGCCTGGGATTTTAGGATTAGCATTAACTACCGATGATCGTAAGAAAAAAGCTGTCCCATTTTTGGTTCCGGGAGGAAGATTTAATGAGATGTATGGATGGGATAGCTATTTTATAAATATAGGCCTTTTACTAGATGGCAAAAAAGAACTTGCCAAAGGGATGATTGATAATTTCACATATCAAATCAAGAATTATGGTAAAATTCTAAATGCCAATAGAAGCTATTATCTAACAAGAACTCAACCTCCTTTCTATACATCTATGGTTGTAGAGTATTATGAAAAATATAAAGATCAAACACCTATTTCCTGGCTAAAAGAATGTACAAAAACAGCTATTCATGAATATGAAACTGTTTGGATGCAATCTGGAAAAAGATTGGCATCAAATGGATTAAATAGGTTTTATGCAGAAGGAATAGGTATAACAGCAGAAGTTGAAGAAGGACATTATGATTATATATTACAAAAATATAAGAACGACGACTCGCAATCTGTCGAAGAATTTAGAAAGTTATACCTTAACAGAGAGGTTGATAGAGCAGAATTGGATCAATATTTTTTGCATGATCGAAGCGTAAGAGAAAGTGGGCATGATACAACCTACAGGTTAGAAGGGATATGTGCTGATCTAACTACTGTAGATCTTAATACACTATTGTATAAATATGAAAAAGATTTGGCATATATCATAAAGCGTTTTTTTAATGATGAATTTATATATAAAGAGAAGAAATTAAATTCTGAGTATTGGAATGATATTGCAACTCAACGGGTAGCGCTGATAAATCAATACATGTGGGATGAAAAAACAGGTAGTTATTTTGATTATAATCTATTAGAAAAAAAGAAAACTCATTTTGAGTCGGCGACCGGGTTTTATCCACTATGGGCAAAATTATGTACGGCAGATCAAGCAAAAAGTGTTGTCGAATATTTGACACCTCGGTTAAAATGTGAATTTGGTATTGCCGGAAGCTCTAAGTTTTCTCTTCGAGATGTTCCAAAAGATGCTCCAAAACGACAATGGGACTATCCGTTTGGATGGGCGCCACATCAAATGATTGTTTGGGAAGGATTGCTTAATTATGGGTATCAGGATTTGGTAGAAGAACTTGTCTATAGATGGCTGTGGATGATTACCAAGAATGCAGCAGATTATAATGGTGTAATTCCAGAAAAATTCGATGTCGTTTGCGGAACATTTAAAGTAGATGTAGAGTATGGTAATGTCGGATCTGATTTTAAATATGTTCCCGATGGTGGTTTTGGATGGATGAACGCTTCTTATCAATTAGGATTAAGTCTTCTATCTGTAGAATATAAGTATAAATTGAATCAGCTTATAGATCCTGATGAAATATTTAATAAAACCAATAATTAATTGATAAATCTTTAATAAGATTGTTAAATGTAGGGTATTTTTTTTCAATCCTTATTTTTCGCAAAGATTCCTTAGTATTAATTTTTGCATCTCATACAGACTTGTACCTTTGTATATGTATTAGTATCAAAATATCATAACCATTAAATCTGGTGTTATGGTATTTTGATCTTTATTTTTATTAGCACATTTATCTTATTTAGTATGAGTATCGAAAGTAAAAGAAGAGAGGCATTAGTATATCATGCCAAGCCTACCCCAGGTAAAATTAAAGTCGTTCCTACTAAAAAGTATGCAACTCAGAGAGATTTATCTTTAGCATATTCTCCTGGTGTTGCCGAACCTTGTTTAGAAATCGAAAAGGAAAAGGCAGACGTTTATAAATATACGGCAAAAGGAAATCTGGTTGCTGTAATATCTAATGGTACAGCAGTATTAGGATTAGGAGATATTGGTCCCGAAGCATCAAAACCTGTAATGGAAGGAAAAGGGTTATTGTTTAAGATATTTGCCGATATCGATGTGTTTGATATCGAGGTAGATACAAAAGATGTAGATGCTTTTATTGAAACTGTTAAAAATATTGCTCCAACATTTGGAGGGATAAACCTTGAAGATATTAAAGCTCCCGAAGCCTTTGAGATCGAAAGACGACTAAAAGAAGAACTGGATATCCCAGTGATGCATGACGATCAGCATGGTACAGCTATAATTTCTGCTGCTGCATTGTTAAATGCATTAGAAATTGCAAATAAAAACATTGAAGAAGTAAGAATTGTTGTTAGTGGCGCTGGTGCGGCGGCAGTATCTTGTACAAGATTATATAAAGCTTTTGGAGCTAAAGCCGAAAATATTGTTATGACCGATAGTAAAGGTGTAATTCGTAAAGATCGAGATAGCCTTACTCCAGAAAAAGCAGAATTTGCCACAGATCGAGACCTCAATGACCTAGAAGATGCAATGCGAGATGCAGATGTATTTATTGGTTTATCGATGGCCAATCTGGTAAGTCCCGATATGCTGATATCAATGGCAGATAATCCAATTGTTTTCGCAATGGCAAATCCAGATCCCGAAATAAAATATGATCTGGCGATTAAAGCTCGTAAAGATGTAATCATGGCTACAGGAAGAAGTGATCATCCTAACCAGGTAAATAATGTACTGGGGTTCCCTTTTATTTTTAGAGGTGCTTTGGATGTAAGAGCTACGGCCATTAATGAAGAAATGAAAATGGCAGCTGTAAAAGCGTTAGCCGAGCTAGCCAAAGAACCTGTTCCGGAGCAAGTAAATATAGCCTATGGAGAAACACGTCTTAATTTTGGTAAAGAGTATATCATACCAAAACCTTTTGATCCAAGACTTATCGCAAAAGTGCCTCCTGCAGTAGCTAAAGCAGCTATTGAGAGTGGTGTGGCAACGGCACCTATTACCGATTGGGAGAAGTATGAAGATGAATTGCTTGAGCGAATGGGTAATGATAATAAAATAGTACGATTGTTATTAGATAGAGCAAAAACAAATCCTAAACGTGTTGTTTTTGCAGAAGCAGACCATCTGGATGTGTTAAAAGCAGCTCAGACAGTTAAAGAAGAACGTATTGCTTTTCCGGTTTTATTAGGTCGTAAAGATATCATACTCGAACTGATGAAAGAGATTGATTTTGATCCAACTGGTATTGATATCATTGATCCTAAAGCAGACGAAGAATGTGAGCGTAAAAATAGATATGCCAAACAATATTGGGAAACCAATAAGCGTAAAGGAATTACCCTGTATGATGCAGAAAAATTAATGCGCGAACGTAACTATTTTGCTGCCATGATGGTAAATGAAGGAGATGCCGATGCATTGCTTTCTGGGTATTCTAGAAGTTATCCAACTGTGGTTAAACCCATGATGGACTTAATAGGGCTTGCCAAAGGGGCAACTCGTATTGCAACAATGAATGTAATGATGACCGATAAGGGACCATTGTTTATAAGTGATACCTCTATAAATATCGAACCTTCTTCAAAAGAATTGGCAAAAATAGCGCAAATGACGGCTAGAACCGTAGAGATGTTTGGGGTAAGACCTGTGATTGCTATGGTTTCATATTCTAATTTTGGATCATCAAAACATCCTACTGCTTCAAAAGTACAGGATGCAGTAGCATATTTGCATAGATATTATCCTAACCTGGTTGTAGATGGTGGATTACAAATGAATTTTGCATTAAACAGAAAAATGAGAAAGGATAAATTTCCATTTTCTAAGCTTAATGGGCAAAAGGTAAACACATTGGTATTTCCTAATTTAGATTCGGCCAATAGTAATTATAAATTATTAAGTGAAATTAATAATGCAGAATCAATAGGACCTATTATGATGGGGATGAATAAACCAGCTCATATCCTCCAATTGGGAGCAAGTGTAGAAGAAATGATAAATATGGCAGCAGTCGCTGTTATTGATGCTCAGCAGAAGGAAAAAAGAGATTTGCAATTGTCATTAATGCCTGATGTTGTTTAATCGATTGATTCACAATTCTTAAGAGCTAAATAAAAATAATTTATATAAGATTAAAAGCTATACTTTGGTAGTATAGCTTTTTACATTTTGGTAAGATGTGTAAAAACTGCAAGTTTTATACTTCATTAGGTTTATGTTTTGTTAGATTGTATTGATGTATTTGTAGGAGAACAATATTTAACTCAATCTCTTAGATATGATAATGCAGAAATATTTTCTGTATTGGATATGAGGAAGAGGCGAGCGTAATAAAAAAAGAACACCATTTTTAAAGGGTGTTTTTTTATCCCCTGTATGTAGTAGAATTTTATTACATTTGATTGCTTAACACTCAACTCTTCTTGAATTTTAATATTCAAGCAAAAATAATTATGATTTTACGCTCTGGTGAAGTACTTTTTTTGGTAGTACCAACGATATCACTGAAAAAAGATAAAATTAGAGAAAAAACTAACCCCTGATGAAGATCAGGATTTATTTTGCAGTATAGAAACTCAAAAAGAGTACATTAACTTAACAAATGATCACACATATCAAGGGGAGGCTTGTTGAAAAAAACCCTACTGATGTAATAATAGATTGTAGCGGAGTAGGATATTTATTACATATCTCATTACATACTTTTTCTTTGATTCCCGAGGGAGAAGTGCTACAATTGTATACGCATCTGCAGGTAAAAGAAGATTCTCATACCTTATTTGGTTTTGCAGAAAAATCAGAAAGAGAAATTTTTAGGCTTTTAATCTCGGTTTCGGGAATAGGAGCAAGTACAGCCAGAACCATGTTGTCATCCTTACACCCTGATCAAATTAAAGAAGCAATAGCTTCTAATGACGTAGCTACAATTCAATCTATTAAAGGAATCGGAGCCAAAACTGCCCAACGTGTTATTATAGATCTAAAAGATAAAATACTCAAAGTATATAATATCGACGAAGTTTCAGTGTCACAAAGCAATACTAATAAAGATGAAGCGTTATCTGCTTTAGAAACCCTAGGATTTAATCGAAAAATTGCAGAAAAAGCTATTGATAAAGTTCTAAAACAAAGCCCCAAAGAAACAGTTGAAAATATTATTAAACAGGCACTAAAAAATTTATAAAACATTGAGTTTTTCGAATTACTTACGCGTTGATTTTTTTAGGATATTAGTATGTTTGATAGCACTTTATAGTGGGGTGTTACAGGGTCAGGACAATCAAACTGTTCGGGATTCTACAAGTACTACATTTTCTTTGGGAGCATTGTCTTTACCAGATCCGAATAGTATTGTAACCAAGTATGAATACGATCCGATTACGAATCGATATATCTATCGGGAGAAACTTGGGGATTTTAATGTGAGGTATCCTATTTTCTTAACACCATCAGAATACGAAGCATTAGTAGAACAAGAGCAACGAAGAGCTTATTTTAAAGAAAAAATTGAAGCTTTTAGTGGTAAAAAAGATGGTAGTGAAGAGAAAAGAAAGAATTTACTTCCTATTTTTTATGTTAATTCTAATTTCTTCGAATCTGTTTTTGGAGGAAATGAAATTGAAATTATCCCTCAGGGATCTGTAGAAATAGATTTAGGATTACTTTATACAAAACAAGATAATCCCGCTTTTTCACCTCGTAACCGAAGTAATTTTACATTCGACTTTGATCAAAGAATCAGTCTAAGTTTGCTGGGTAAAATAGGAACTAGGCTGCAGGTAACAGCTAATTATGATACAGAATCTACTTTCGACTTTCAGAATCAATTAAAATTAGAATATACGCCTACAGAAGATGATATTATCCAAAGTATTGAGGTAGGTAATGTAAGTATGCCATTGAACAGCACATTGATCCAGGGAGCACAAAGTCTTTTTGGAGTTAAAATGGGACTACAATTTGGGCGAACCACTATTACCGGGGTGTATTCTGAACAGCGCTCTGAAACAAGATCTGTAAATGTAGAAGGAGGAGGGACCGTAGAAGATTTTGAGCTTTTTGCTTTAGATTATGACGAAAATCGACATTTCTTTTTATCACATTATTTTAGAGATACATATAATACTTCTTTGGCAAGTTATCCTTTTATTAATAATAATATACAGATAACCAGGATCGAAGTATGGGTAACCAATAGAGCAACAAGTGCACAGACCTTGACTAATGCACGTAATATTGTAGCGCTTCAGGATATAGGAGAAGCACCAGATACGGGTAATTTTACTATACCCGCTTCTTTATTTAATACAGGAGCAGGAGCTTTTCCTGATAATAGTAACAATGATCTGGATCCAACAACTATTGGTCCTGCAGGACCTGTTACTGATGCAGTGCGACAAGTACCTACTGTGCAACAAGGGTTTATTGGCGCAATAGCTAATTTTAATGAAGGATTTGATTACGCTATTTTAGAAAATGCAAGAAAATTAAACCAAAGCGAGTATACGCTAAATACCCAATTAGGATATATCTCTTTAAATCAGAAGTTGAATAATGATGAGGTTTTGGCAGTTGCATATCAGTATACCAGAAATGGAGAGGTTTTTCAGGTTGGTGAATTCGCAAATGATGGAGTAGATGCAACTATAGGAGATAATACAGGGGGAGCTATAGATGCAGGATCAAGTCAAAGTTTAGTAGTTAAGATGCTTAAAAGCCCGATTGTTAATGTGACATTGCCAATATGGGATCTGATGATGAAGAACATCTATAGTACAGGAGCATTTAGACTAGAGCAAAATGATTTTAGATTAAATATTTTATATTCAAACCCTTCTCCAGTAAATTATATTACGGCAGCAGAAGGATCATCGGTAGCACTACCAAGTGATGTAGAGCAGACGACATTACTTAAAGTTTTTAATCTGGATCGTCTTAATCCTAATAATGATCCGGTACAAGGAGGAGATGGTTTTTTTGATTATGTGCCAGGGGTTACCATTGATTCACAAAACGGTCGCATTATTTTTACTACTATAGAACCCTTTGGGGAACATCTCTTTGATAAACTCGATAATGGACCTGTGGGGGCAAATTATACCAATCCTAATTCGTATAATCCCAATCAAGCAAAATACGTTTTTCGCGATTTATACACACAAACTAAAGTTGTAGCAGAACAGAAATCTGCTGATAAGAATTACTTTCAATTAAAAGGAAAATATAAATCTTCTGGTCAGGATGGAATCCCTTTGGGAGCATTTAATGTGCCTCAAGGTTCTGTAACTGTTACTGCTGGAGGAAGAACTTTGCAGGAAGGGGTAGATTATACAGTGAATTATCAATTGGGAAGAGTAAATATTTTGGATGAGGCATTGCTGTCTTCTAATACACCTATCCAGGTTTCTACAGAGAATAACGCTGTTTTTGGTCAGCAAACAAAACGTTTTACAGGATTAAATATAGAGCATAAATTTAGTGACGACTTTATTATAGGAGGAACCTATTTAAACCTGAATGAAAGACCAATTACTCAAAAATCTAATTATGATTTTGAGCCTATTAATAATACAATACTAGGGTTTAATGTAGCGTATTCTACAGAAGTTCCTTTCTTAACCAGGATGGTGAATAAACTCCCTAATATAGATACAGATGTACCTTCTAATGTTTCAGTTAGAGCAGAAGGAGCTTACTTGATTGCCGGGGCGCCAAGAGGAGCTAATTTTGATGGTAAAGTAACCACGTATATAGATGATTTTGAAGGAGCACAGACCAGAATAGATGTAAGTTCGCCATTGTCATGGGAGCTCTCTAGTGTACCTATTGGTTTTGGCGATCCTAGTAATCCTAACAGTGATGTTGTTGTTGATGGTATAGAATCAGGATATCAAAGAGCAAAATTGTCGTGGTATTCTATTGATCCGATCTTTTATAGTAATGGAAGACCAAGTGGAGTATCCGAGCAGGATTTGGCTTCTAACGCTACCAGAAGAGTGTTTATTGATGAGATTTTTCCAGAGACCGATATAGCACAAGGGCAAACCTTGGCATTATTTACATTAGATCTTAATTATAGACCAGGACAGAGAGGACAATATAATTTTAATCCTGCATATGCACCTGGAAGTTCATTACCACAACCCGATTCAAGAAATAATTTTGGAGGAATTACCAGACAGTTAACATCTACTAATTTTGAGCAAGCTAATGTAGAATTTATTGAATTTTGGTTGATGGATCCTTTTGAATATGATGACGTAAGTAATCCTGGTGGTACCATCGTGTTTAATTTAGGGAATATTAGTGAAGATGTGCTAAAAGATGGTAGGAAACAATATGAAAATGGATTACCTAAAGGAGGTGTTGGTAGTGTAGTAGATACAGACTATGGACGAGTTCCTGTAAATCAATCCTTGATCTATGCTTTTGATTCTGATGGTCAGGATAGAATAGACCAAGATGCTGGATTTGACGGTTTGGGAGATCAGGATGAAAAACAAAAACCAGAATATGCTGCATTCCAATCTTTAGATGATCCTTCAGGAGATAATTATACCTATTTCCTTCAGGCGGGAGGAACTATTCTGGAACGATATGACAAGTATAATGGTACAGAAGGTAACTCACCGACTAATGTGTCTAATGATGATCGAGGAAATACTACATTCCCTACTGCAGAAGATGTAAATAGGGATAATACCATGAATACTATTAATAGTTATTATGAGTATGAGATTCCAATTTTTAGAGGAATGGGAGTAGGTAATGATGGCGGGACTGGATTTATATCGGATGTTTCACCTCCGGGTCTCACAGCTCGAGTATCTGGTCAAGATATCCCTGTACGTTGGGTGAGATTTAAAATACCTATTTATAACCCTACCAGATCTATAAATATTAATGATTTTAGATCTATTCGATTTATGAGGATGTATCTTACTGGTTTTGCAGAGCCCACTTTATTGCGATTTGGTAGTCTTGATTTGGTAAGAGGGGATTATAGAAGATATGTTGTAGAAGGTAATACCACAAATGATCCAACAAATGGTCTTAATGTAACAGGTAATAGTGATGTAATTGTGACTTCGGTAAGTGCAGAGGAAACCCCGAATTATGTGACGCCACCTGGGGTTGTGCGAGAGCAGTTAAATAACAATAATAATATTATAAGAGATGATGAGCGATCATTGGCACTTACAGTAAATAATCTACAATCTGGTGATGCCCGTGGGGTGTATAAGAATTTCAATGTTGATATGCGTCAGTATGAAAATCTTGAAATGTTTTTGCATGCAGAATCGCTTCCCGAACCTACAATCCCAATTCAGGATGGAGATCTAAAAGCTTTTATAAGAATGGGTAATGATTTTACCAATAATTTCTATCAGATAGAATTACCATTAGCCGTTTCTGATCGCAATGATGGTAGTCAGAATGGTGCATGGCCAGAAAATAATCGATTAAGCCTTCCTTTAGAATTTCTTCAGCAAATAAAATCTAATGTATTAGGAGATGATGCTCTTAGTGTAAATGATCTTAATTTCTTTACAGGTCCTAATAACCTTAGAGTGGGGATTAAGGGTAATCCTAATTTTGGAGATGTACGAGTGATGATGGTAGGTGTTAAAAATGATAGCGGTAGTGATCAATCAGGAACAGTTTGGTTTAATGAAATGCGCCTAAGTGACCTTAAAAACAGAGGAGGTTGGGCTGCTGTAGGTAGTCTAGACGCTAATATTGCAGATTTTGCAAATGTTACTGCATCAGGAAGAATTAGTACTATTGGATTCGGGGGGATTGAGCAAGGGCCTAATGAACGAAGTAGAGAAGATGTTAAGCAATATGATGTAACCACTAATGTTAATTTAGGGCAATTGCTACCTAAGAAATGGGGAATGCAAATACCATTTAATTATAGCCGTGGAGAAGAGTTGATTACTCCGCAATTTGATCCCGAATTTCAAGATATAGAGCTTCAGGATCGATTAGATCGCGAAACTGACCCTGTTGAAAAAGAACGTATAGAAAAACAATCAACAGAGTATACAAAAAGGCAAAGTTTTAATGTTATCGGATTACGTAAAGAGAGAACGGGAGATGGCAAGCCGATGCCTTATGATGTAGAAAATTTTGCATTCTCGGGAACTTACAATCAAACAGATCATCGGGATTTTGAGATAGAAAAATCATTAGATCAAAATGTAAAACTGGGAGGTACTTATGATTTTAGTTTTCAACCAAAAGAAGTAGAACCTTTTAAGAAAGTTAAGTTCTTAGGCAAGAGTAAATATTTTGATCTCATCAAAGATTTTAATGTGAACCTACTTCCTACGAGCATCTCGGTAAACTCTAATATCAATAGACAATATAATGAGCAGGTTTTTAGAGATATTAATTTAGGGCCGGATGATATTAGGTTGCCAACGTTGTATCAGCGTAATTTCCTTTTTGATTGGCAATATGGAGTTAATTATAATTTGACTAAGTCTTTAAATTTTAATTTTACTTCTGCTAATAATCGCATTGTTAAAAACTTTATTGATGAAAATAACGAAGTTGATAATACCATAGATGTATGGAGTGGCTTTTTTGATATAGGAGATCCTAATACGCATAGTCAGCAGCTTCAGGTTAATTATGAAGTTCCCTTTAATAAGGTACCGGTGTTTAAATTTATACGTGCGACATATTCGTATAATGCAGATTTCCAATGGGTAAAAGGAAGTGAGGCTTTAAAGACTTTAGAAGGTATTCCAGATTTAGGAAATACAGTTCAGAACGCTAATGTGCATACATTAAACGGTTCATTGGATATGAATACGTTGTACAAATATGCAGGATTAACCAAAGTAAAACCAGGAAGAAAAAACGCAAAAAAGAAGAATAAAGATTCGAAAGATAAAAAAGAAGGAGATCGAGCGCCTGGAAGCCCACAAAAAAATAAAGTTAAAAGAGGTAGAAGTAAGCTAAGTGTTGGTGATAAAGCATATAATACACTCATTGGGTTAGTTACCGCAGTGAAAAAGGTAAATGTAAATTACCAACAAGATAGTGGTATTTTCCTTCCTGGATATACCAGAGAACCTGGTTTTGTAGGGACGCTTAAGCCAACTGTTGGATTTACTTTTGGTAGCCAATCTGATATTCGAGATCTTGCTGCACGTAACGGATGGCTTACATTATATCAAGAGTTTAATCAACAATATCAAGAAGTAGAAGGAAAACAGCTTAATATACAAGCTTCTCTAGGGTTGCTAAAAGGGCTTAAAATTGATATTAGCGCCAATAGAAACTCTTCTCAAACTTATACTGAAAACTATCGGGTGAATACAAATTCTGACGGTAGTATTTTTACTGATGATCCATATCAATCGCTTACCGGAAATACCTTTGGTAATTTTACAATTTCAACAGTACTGGTTAAAACCGCGTTTAAAAAGAGTGATGAGTTTTCATCAGAAGCGTTCGATAAATTTAGAGAAAATCGATTGATTATTGCCAGGCGATTAGCGATAGAGAGAGGGAATAATCCAAATGTTGATAGTGATGGAGATGGTTTTCCAGATGGTTACGGAAGAACGAATCAAGCGGTATTGTTACCTGCGTTCTTAGCAGCTTATACCGGAGGAAACCCAGAAAAAGTAAAAAAAGGAGCTTTTAGAGATATTCCACTACCTAACTGGGATGTAAAATATACAGGTTTAATGAATATAAAATGGTTTAAGAAACGTTTTAAAAGATTTTCTGTAGCCCATGGGTATCGAGCTAATTATACTATTAATCAATTTCAAACCAACCTTGAATTTGGTAAGAGCGAATTTGATGAGGCAAATAACTACAGAAACCCAGAGTTGTATTCTAATGTTAATTTAACAGAGCAATTTAGTCCGCTGGTTCGATTAGATATGGAAATGAAAAACTCGATCAAAATCCTTGCAGAATGGAAAAAAGATAGAGCATTATCATTAAGTTTTGATAATAATCTACTTACCGAAATTCAAGGAAATGAATATATCATTGGACTAGGATATAGATTAAAAGACCTTACGTTTGTAACTAAAATAGCAGGAAGAAAAAAAGTGATAAAAAGTGATCTAAACCTAAGAGCTGATTTGTCGCTACGTCAAAATGAAACGCTGATTAGATACCTTGACTTGGATAATACTCAGATAACGGCAGGACAAGATATTTATGGAATAAAGTTTACGACAGATTATTCCCTAAGTAAAAACTTAACAGCGTTATTGTTTTATGACCATACCTTTTCTAAATATTCTATTTCTACAGCATTTCCTCAGACCACAATTAGAGGAGGGTTTACGTTAAGGTATAATTTTGGGAATTAAGATTTTGCAATTACCTTTTGTTTAAGGCAGTGTGTTGTTGTTTTTTTTATAATTTTTTATCGGGTTTTCTCAAAATTTAATAAAATAGATTTATTTTCGTCATCATAATATTAACAACTCATAAATTTTTTTGAAATGAATACTCCTGGAGATTTAAAATATACCAAAGATCACGAATGGATCAAAGTTGAAGGTGATATTGCAACTATAGGTATTACTGATTTTGCACAAAGCGAATTAGGTGATATTGTTTATGTAGAAGTAGAAACAGTTGGCGAAGAGCTAGAAGAACAAGAGGTTTTTGGTACTGTAGAAGCAGTAAAAACGGTATCAGATCTATTTTTACCATTAACGGGTGAAATTATCGAATTTAATGAAGCTTTAGAGAATGAGCCAGAACTGGTAAATAGCGATCCTTATGGAGCTGGTTGGATGGTAAAAGTTAAAATATCTGATATTTCGCAAGTTGACGATTTATTATTATCTGCAGATGAATATAAAGAGGTTGTTGGGGCATAACACCCTTTTTGTCCTGGTTGTAGTATTAACCGCTTTGGTAACCTGGGCGTCGCTGGCAAAATTTATAAACCCGGTCACATTTACAATGGAAGGGAGTGATAAAATAGGTCATTTTATTGCATACTTTACTTTGACTATAGCATGGGCTTTGTTTTTCTTTTTTTCAGAAAAGATGAATAAAAATTTAAAACAGAGTTTGATTACTACTTCGGTTATATGCATCCTATATGGTGTCTTGATGGAAGTATTACAAGCACTTTTAACAACATATCGTAGTTCTGATTGGTATGATATAGTTGCAAATACGAGTGGTACAATTTTTGCAGTACTTGTTTTTGTAGTGTTTAAAAATAGAATATTAAGATTTAAACAAAATAAGCAGGAAGTCAGGTAGATACAGCCTTGTTTTTACTGAAAAGTAGATAACATAAAAGTTAAAAAACTTATTTTTTGTTTTACATTTTAATCTTTAGTTGGAAATTACAAAAGAAATTAGCTATTTTAGCAATCCTATAACGATTATATAATATGGAACCAAAGAAAAATCCAAAAGCAGATTTAACTAAGAAAAGCATCTTATTCCTTCAATTAGGACTTATTTTAGTTCTTTTTATAACATGGCAAGGAATAGAATGGAAAACCTATGATAGAACCAATATAGATATAGGTCAGGTTAATCTGGATGAGTTGGAAGAAGAAGATGTGCCAATTACGCAAAATCTTAATACACCTCCACCACCTCCACCTCCACCACCTGCACCAGAAATTATTGATGTAGTAGAGGATGAGGAAGAAGTAGAGGAAACTATTATCGAATCTACAGAAACGAATCAAGAAGAAGAGATTGTTGAGGTAGAGGAAATCGAAGATACAGATGAAGAAGAAGTAATTGCTGATGTACCATTTGCAGTTATCGAGAATGTGCCAATCTTTCCTGGTTGTGAGAATGCAGGAAACAATGCAGCTAAAAAGAAATGTATGAGTGATAAGGTTAAGAAGTTTGTTAACCGTAAATTTAATACAGAAATTGGAAGTGAATTAGGTCTTACAGGTGTTAATAGAATCTATGTGAGATTTAAAATTGATAGAGGTGGTAATATTGTTGGTGTTCAGGCAAGAGCTCCACACCCAAGATTACAAAAAGAAGCACAAAGAGTAGTTAAGTTATTACCTAAAATGACTCCAGGAAAACAAAGAGGAAAAGCAGTAGGTGTACTGTATTCTTTACCAATAGTTTTTCAGGTACAGGACTAGAAAGGAAATATCTTTATATAAAATATTCGAATCCCGTTTACATTACGTAAACGGGATTCTTTTTTTGGTATGCTTGTTGATTTAGATTAATTGTAACGTTAAAACTAAATATTATGAGTAACAAGCACGATGCTAATGTACAAAAAAGTACATTGGTAAACTTTCAGATTGGACTTATAGCAAGTCTTTTATTTACCTATGTAATGTTTGAGGTGTATACCGCTACGCCGATAATTAATGATAGTGATATTGATCTTACAATTGATGAGCCCGATGTAGATTGGGACGGGGTTTACAAAATTTATGAAGAGCCCAAACCAAAAGAAGTTGCAAGAAAGTCTACTAAACCTGTAGTGATCCCAGAGCAATTTAAGGTTATTGATAATGACACTAAAATAACTGACCCGGATAAGGTGTTTAAAAATAAACCCATCGAATCTACACCAATCGACCCTAGTTCTATTATCGATGCTGATCCTGTTGATGAAGACCCACCTTTTTTTGATTTTGTAAAAGTAGAGTCGGTTCCTGTTTTTCCTGGTTGTGAAACATTAGGAACTAATAAAGAAAAAGCAGCTTGTTTTTCTGAGAAAATTAGAAAAATCGTTTCCAGAAAATTTAATACAGGATTAGGAGAAAAATATGGTTTAACAGGAGTGCAAAGAATCTATACTCAGTTTGATGTTGATGCCGATGGAATGATTAAAAATATTCAGGTTAGAGCAGCACATCCAAAATTAAAAAAAGAAGCACAAAGAGTGATTAACTTGTTTCCACAGATGACTCCAGGTAAACAAAGAGGTAGAGCTGTAACTGTAAAGTATCAGTTACCAATTGTTTTTAAAATACAGAACTAAAAATAAAAGCCTGTTGATCATAACAGCAGGCTTTTCTAATCGATTTTTTTATTTTGTGAGACTGGTGTAGATTGTTTTTCGCATACGTTCTGAGTTAATGAACCCATCGCCATATCCTTTTGCATCATAGGTTGCGGTAAGCGAAGTGTTTTTTGTAATGTCTTCTTCAGATTTCCCTGCTTTGATTTCTTTTTGAATACTACTGGTGATTTCGTTTAGCATTTCCAAAAATGTTTCCAAATCTTTTTTTGTTGCCAATTTTCCGTGTCCGGGAATAATTTTGGTGTCATCATTTGCAATAAGTAATGCTTTTTCTGATGCTTTTATATACCCTTTGATGCTTCCGCCAGATTTTAAATCTATATAAGGATACCGTCCATTAAAAAAAGTATCTCCCATGTGTAATACATTTCCATTTACAAAATAGATAAGAGCATCTCCGTCGGTATGAGCATTGTGTACATGAAATGCCTTCACGTTTTCATCTTTGAAATATAATTGTAACCCTTCGCTAAATGTAATTACAGGTAAGGATGAAGGGATAATACGCCCTTTTTTCTTTTGCCCTTTTTCCATTCGAGATCTCACATTTTTTTGAGCAAAGATGGTAGCGCCTTGATTTGTCATATTTTCATTTCCGCCGGTATGGTCTCCATGATAATGTGTATTGATCACCATAGTAACGGGCAAATCACTTATGGTTTTTAGGTTAGAGAGAATTTTGTCAGATAATCTTGCAAATTGATCATCTATGATAAACAATCCTTTTTCGTTTTTAAAAACACCAATATTACCTCCTCGACCGGTTAACATATAAATATGATCAGACAATGGGTCTATGGTGATTTTGACTTCTTTGTCTTGAGCATTAGCAGTAAAGAAAAGTGTAGATACTACAAGAATCAGTAATTTTTTCATTAGAGATGATTTTATGTGGTTTTTATAATGATTTGTCGTGAATGAAGCATGAAAATTACGTCTAACTATCGAATTGAAAGTTATAACGTTATGGAGAAAATATTTTTAGTATAACTATGGGTTATTGGGTATAAAAAAAGATAATGCTTTTAGTATTTGAGGAATAAGTAGATTTGACTAAGCCGTCTGAATTTGTCCCTTTAATCTGATTATTATACCTAACAGTGTACTTATGATATCTTTAAGGTGCTTGTCTTATGCTATTATCTGCTTGTTTTTTTGTAATAAATTATTTTGTCAATGGACTCAGGATGCAGATGGATGGACAATATTGAACCAGAGTTCAGATTCCCGGGTTATATATGTGAGTAGTTCTGATGGGAATGATACTAATGATGGTTTAAGTGAAACATCTCCCAAAGCTACAATAGCAGCGGCCTATACGTTGCTTAGGGATGAATACCCAGATTGGTTACTTCTTAAAAGAGGTGACACTTTTAATGAAACCTTTGGGTTATGGAATAAATCTGGACGCAGTAGAAACGAACCCATGGTAATTAATACTTATGGTGATGCATCAACGAGGCCAATAATAAATATAGGATCGAATGGATATGGATTAGGTACACTTGATCCCGGAACAACTGACCCTACAACGAATCCTGTAGAATTTTTTGCGATGGTAGGGGTAGAGTTTTATGGCAATGCTGATGTTTCTGGGAATGGAGGTACTGGGCTACAATTATTAAAAAGCTGTATAGATTGGCTTATAGAAGATTGTAAGGTTACCAATTGTTATTTGGGAGTAGTTATTCAGGCATATCAGGGTAGACATACCAATATGACGCTTAGGCGTAATGTTGTTGCTCATAATTTTACCACTGAAGGTGGGCATTCCCAAGGTGTATACTGTTATGGGGTAGATGGACTAACTATGGATGAATGTGTTTTTTACCATAATGGATGGAGTGAAACCGTGAATGGGGCAAACCCAAATATTTTTAGACGTAACCTGTATATTGATAATGGAAATACTGGATTTGTTTTTAGAAATAATATAGTGACTGGTGGTGCATCAGGAGGCATGCAGGCTCGTTGTGGAGGTATTGTAGAGAATAATATTTTTGCATGGAATCCTGTATCTCTTATGTATGGGGGAGGAAATTCACCCGAAGTAGGAGGGGTAGAAGGTAGGGTTACTAATAATATAATATTAGAATGCCGAGATATTGATGCTATGACCCCTAGAGGATTTGGTATATGGATAGCCAATATAAAAGATGTACTGGTTAGTGATAATATATTGATGAATAATCCCGATGCGGGAGGCCCTCGAGGTATCTTTATTGATGGAGGGATTAGAGGGTTAGATGGTTTGCCTTCTCCTATACAAAGAGCCGATGTTACTAATAATATTATTTATAATTTCAGATCAGGGATTGTATACCCTGCTGGGCCAGAAGATATAATAGATGTTAACATATCTAACAATGTGATTCAGGAAAGCGATCCCAATATCACGCTAATTGAACATTATATTGATAATAGCTACCAGAACGTTACTGCTTCAAACAATAAATACTATCATAGTACTCGCGATGCGTCAAGATTGGTACGAGTAAATGCGCAATTCATGAGCATAGCCGATTACAATGCACTTATAGAAGACACAAGTTCTACTGTAGAACAGGTAAGTTATTCTGATCCTGATCGAACTATAGGTAGTTATCACGCTTCTTTAGGAAGAACAGCAACAATCCATGCATTTATGGAGGAAGCTATATTGCAATCTAAACATAATTGGAGACAGGAGTATACTTATGAGCAAACAGCATGTTATTTCCGTTCAGGATTCGATCTGGTTGCTGATTGTTCTACATCAGATATTGTGTCTCCTACAATCACTTGTATTTCTGATCAAAATTTAGATTGTAGCACGAATATAATACCGGATTATACCGCACTGGTTATAGTTATCGATAATGTAGATCCAAACCCAGAAGTAACACAATATCCTGCAGTAGGTTCTCCTTTTGTAGATGGTATGACAATCACAATAACCGCTACAGATGCCAGCGATAACAGCTCTAGTTGCTTTTTTGTAATTGAAGGTCAGGGTCCTGATTGTACAGATACCGAAGCTCCTGTAATAGCTTGTCCTTCGGATCAGGAATTAGATTGTAACACTACCACAATTCCGGATTATACAGCAATGGTTACGACCACAGATGACACTGACCCTAATCCAGTGATCACCCAAGATCCGGTTTCAGGTTCTTCTTTTGTAGATGGCATGACAATCACAATGACCGCTACAGACGCCAGTGATAATAGTTCGAATTGTTCCTTTGTGGTTAATCAACATGATGAATCGATAGAAGCAGGAGAAGACGAGGAGATTATACAAGGGCAGGAGGTGCAATTAAATGCGACTGCTTCTGGTAATGGAAGATTTGTTTGGACACCCTCAACAGGTCTTAGCAATACAGATATTGCAAACCCAATAGCAAATCCAAATCAAACAACAACTTATACAGTTCTTTTTACCAGTGATCAAGGATGTATCGAAGAAGATACAGTCACAGTTTATGTAGAAGCACAAGAAGAAGATCAAACACGATATGGTTTTTCTCCAGATGGTGATGGGATTAATGAATATTGGGAGATTTATAACATTGAGAATTACCCAAATAATAAAGTATCGATATATAATCGATGGGGAGATATAGTTTTTGAAGTTGAAGGATATAATAATACTTCACGAGTTTTTAGAGGAATTGCCAATCGAAAGAGAAGTTTGGGAGGGGATAAATTACCCGAGGGGACATACTTCTTCAATATCAAAATAGAAGGTTCTCATAACTTAAAAAAACAAACTGGTTTCCTTGTATTAAAGCGTTAATTTATGAAAAAAGTATATATATTATTGATAGTTGGAATACTATCTAAAGGATTTTTATGTCCAATATTTGGGCAGCAAACACCGGTTTTTGCAAATTATAATTACAATACAGTGGTTATTAATCCAGCCCATGCCGGTTTCTATCCCGATTCTGATATTACTCTGACCAATAGGGGATATTTAAATCAGTTAGATGGTAGTCCGAGAAATATTGGATTAACAGTCAACTCGCCATTGGGTTCAAAAAATATGGGATTAGGAGCAGGAGTTTATAGTGACCAGGTAGGAGTAACTACAGCTACACATTTGTTTGGTTCATATGCTTATAAAATAGTTTTTGACCATAATTATAACCAGGCGCGATGGTGGTCTTATAACCCTAATGTATTATCTTTTGGGATTACGGGAGGTGCAATGATTTATAACGAAAATTTACTAGAATTAGGTATTGATAATGACCCTAATTTTGCAAATAATATTAATACGGTTATCCCTACTTTGGGAGTAGGATTTTTGTATAATAGAGAGCATATTTATATAGGAGTTTCTGCTCCAAACTTATTAGGAGATTCTTTGTCTTCTGAGGATAATATTAATTTAGAAACTCCATATTACGCGTATTCAGGATATCGTTTTTTTGCTTCACGTTTTAAAGAAGTATTAATCACTCCCAGTGTTTTGGTTAAATATGTTTCTGGAGCTCCGATTCAGGTAGATATTAATACTACAGTGAACTACAAAAACAAAATTGAGATTGGTGCTGGATACAGAACGAGTTCTTCTATGAATTTTCTTGCAGGATTTTATATTTCGAATCACTTACGATTATTATATAATTATAATCAAACCCTTAGGGATACTCCCATTAATAATACACACGGGATTATACTAAGCTACCGTTTGGGTGATGGGTTTTAACTTAATATTGCCAAGCTTTTTATGAAAATACGATAAATACAATATCGATATAGTCATTTTATTGTTTTACTCTCTTAATTAGACAGTTGTTAAAAGGTGAAGTATAAGTTGTCTAAAATGCTTTTAAGATATATCTTTGCACCACTTTTAAAAAAGCTATTTAGAAAACGTGCAAGATTTGAGCGTGACCCAAACGGATACAATAAAAATCTCTGTTGTTCAGGATTTTAAGGAAATTACAAAAATGCGCCTTGCATTAAGTGTGGTTTTTTCGTCTGTTGCAGGATATTTATTAGGAGTAGAAACAGTTTCATGGAGTACCTTGATTCTTTTAGCAGTAGGAGGTTATTTTATGGTAGGAGCCTCAAATGCGTATAATCAGATTATAGAAAGAGATTTAGATAAGTTGATGGATCGTACTAAGAATAGACCGATTCCATCAGGAAGAATGTCTGTTAATACAGCTTTTGCAATTGCTACACTTTTTACAATTGCAGGGATTTCTGTGTTGTATACGATTAACCCTCAGACAGCAATGTTTGGAGCGATATCTATATTTATATATGTAAGTTTATATACACCTTTAAAAACAAAAACACCATTATCTGTTTTTGTTGGTGCTATTCCCGGTGCTATCCCCTTTATGTTAGGCTGGGTAGCGGCGACGAATAATTTTGGGATAGAGCCAGGAACATTATTTATGGTTCAATTCTTTTGGCAATTCCCTCATTTTTGGGCAATCGGATGGTTTTTGTTTGATGACTATAAAAAAGGAGGATTTTTTATGCTTCCAACGGGTAAAAGAGATCAAGGCACAGCAGTACAAGTCATCATTTATACAGTATGGACCGTGGTAACCTCTTTAATACCTGTTTTTGGAGTTACTGGTAAACTTTATCTTACTCCGGTATCAGGGATAATTATTCTACTGTTAGGAATAATTTTGATTAGATCTGCAATTCGATTATATAAGGTTAGAGATGCTAAAACAGCAAAACAATTAATGCTAATGAGTGTTTTGTATATAACATTATTACAAATCGTTTATGTAGTAGATAAATTTGTTAGAATATGGATTTAACACAAGGGACAACACAAGAAAAAGTTAATAGGTCTAAAAAAACCATGATGTGGTTTGCTATGATTAGTATGGCTATGGTATTTGCAGGACTTACTAGTGCCTATGTTGTGAGTAAAAGTAGAAAAGACTGGGGAATAGATCTTGTTTTTCCAAATGCATTTATATATAGTATATTAATAATAGTAGCAAGTAGTGTTACATTCTACTTTGTGAAAAAAGCAATCGAGAATAATAATAGAAGCTTAGCTACATTATTATTGCTCTCTACACTTGCATTAGGAATTATATTTATATTCTTGCAATTTGAAGGGTTTAGCGATATTATTAGACAAGGATATCATTTTACAGGTCCGACATCTAATATCGTTACTACATTTATGTTTATAATTGTAGTAACACATCTGGCACATATCATCGGAGGGATATTAGTGCTTTTAGTTGTAATTTATAATCATTTTAAACAAAAATATAAAACAGGTCAAACTCTTGGTTTAGAATTAGGTGCTATGTACTGGCATTTTGTTGATTTTCTGTGGGTTTATCTCTTTTTGTTTTTGTATTTCGTGAAATGATCTTAGATCATTGATTTAATACTATAAAAGAGATTGTTTTAAAGAAAAGCATCTGTGACAATTAAAAAATAAATTTGAGCAGGTGAAATGATAAAATTGATTATTTTTGTGGAAAATTTAACAATACCAAATTCTTTATATGGAAACAGCTGTTACTAAAACAGGTACTGAAGATAAAATCTGGGGAGGTGGCAATAAGCCACTCAAGGTAAGTTATGGTAAGATGATGATGTGGTTTTTTATCCTTTCAGATGCGCTTACATTCTCTGGTTTTTTAGCCTCTTATGGTTTTTCAAGATTTAAGTTTATAGATTCATGGCCTATAGCTGATGAAGTATTTAATCACTTCCCATTCTTGCATGGAGTAGATGCTCCCATGTATTATGTAGCTTTGATGACTTTTATTCTGATTTTTTCTTCAGTAACTATGGTGTTAGCCGTAGATGCTGGACACCATATGAAAAAGAAAAAGGTGATTTTTTATATGTTCTTAACTATAATTGGTGGAGCAATCTTCGTAGGGTCACAAGCCTGGGAGTGGAAAAACTTTATCAAAGGAGAATATGGTGCGGTAGAAACCAAAGGAGGACAAATTTTACAATTTGTAGATGGAGAAGGACATAGAGTAGGTCTAAAAGATATTGCAGTTGTCAATACACATAAAGATAGGGCCCAACATGAGCGAAAAAATGGAATCTGGTTCAAAAAAGAAGCAGCTCTTCCTACCTATACTATTGAAGAAATAAGAAAAGGTTTTGAGAAAAGAAAAGATCTTTTAATAAGAACTCAGACCTTAACCGAAAAAGGACAGAAAACAATTTTATCAAGGACAGAATCCTTAAAAAGAATGCAGGCAGATGCTATTGGTATAGTAGAAGGAGCAAATCTTGTGCATAATGAGTATGGTACTCCGTTATTTGCCAACTTCTTTTTCTTTATTACTGGTTTTCACGGTTTTCACGTATTTTCTGGAGTAGTGATTAATATCATCATCTTTATCAATGTAATTCTGGGAACTTATGAGAGAAGAAAGAATTATGAAATGGTAGAAAAGGTTGGTTTATACTGGCACTTTGTAGATTTGGTATGGGTATTTGTATTTACATTCTTTTACCTGGTTTAATAAAAATTTAGTAGTTATATAGCATGGCACACGATACAGCACATCACGAATCGAATATAGGAAGAATCTGGAAAGTATTTATTCTATTATCTGTGGTTACAATAGTAGAAGTAATACTTGGGATTATAAAACCAGCATTTTTAGTAGAAACTACTTTAATTAGTATGAAACTATTAAACTGGATTTTTATTATTCTTACAATTTATAAAGCATATTATATTACATGGTCGTTTATGCATATGGAAGGTGAAACCAAAGGCTTAAGAAGATCGGTAGTTTGGACCGGAGTTTTCTTAATATGCTACTTGGTATTTATATTGCTTACCGAAGGAGATTATATATACGAGGTCTTTAGAAATGGATATGTAGCTTGGGATTTTTAATCCTATAAATGTATAAGTTAAAAGCATTGTAAAAAGACGGTTTGTTAAGCCGTCTTTTTTTATTTTTGCACAATTATTCTGAACTTATTTCAGAACTTTATACCATTCTGCTGTTTGATTTTTTTTGGAAAATAAAATTGTATTACGGTAAATTAGAAGAATGAATGGTATTAGATATCGATTTTATAAATATCTAAGTAGAAAATAAAACTACTTATCAAATGAAAAAATTTCTTGTCTTAGGAGTCTTATTTGTATTACCCTTAGTGGCTTATTTATTTTTTGCTTCTGGAGTACATAATTTTGCCAAACTTCCTGTACTTAATGAATCTATAGGAGACCTTAAAAATTTTGAACCATTAACCGAAAAAGAAGTTAGTTTTTCTAATAAGATTACTGTACTTGGCTTCTTAGGTAAAGATATTCATAATAAACAGGGGAATGCCTTCAATTTAAATCAAAAGATTTATAAAAAAAACTATGGGTTTCGGGATTTTCAATTTGTAATGGTTTTGCCTTATGGTAGTGAGAATCCGGCAAAAGAACTGTTAGAAGAATTAGATAATATTACTGATGTTTCTGAGTGGAACTTTGTTTTTGGTACACCAGAAAGCATAAAGACCCTATTTAAGAGTTTAAAGACGCCACATCAATTAGATGATAATTTAGCTACGCAGTATGTGTATATAGTCGACAAAAATAGAGGACTAAGAGGTAGGGATGGTAGTATAAAAGAAAACGAATCAAAAGTATATGGCTATGATGCAAGCTCTGTTGCTGATTTGTCAAATGTTATGAGTGATGATGTAAAAGTGATTCTAGCAGAATATCGTTTGGCTTTAAAAAAATATAAAGCAGATCGTAAAGAGAAATAAAGAGCAAGCACATGAAAAAAAATTCATATATCGGGATATCGTTTATCATATTGATTTTTGGAATCATTTTTATTCCAAAGATTGTAAATAGAATTAAAAGCACTTCGATTGTTAAAAATGATAGGATGAGTGCCAGTAACCCTGTTGCTAATGAAAAACTTAGTTATATAAAACTTAATGGTACACCAAAAAAAGTTCCTGAGTTTGCATTCTTAGATCAGGATAGTATCCTAATTACGAATCATGACTATAAAGGTAAAGTATATATAGCAGAGTTTTTCTTTACCAGCTGCCCAACCATTTGTCCTAAGATGAATAAAAACTTAGTATATCTGCAAGATAAGTTAAAAGATTATGAAAATTTTGGAGTAGCTTCTTTTACGATCAACCCTAAGTTTGATACACCAAAAAGACTTAAGAAATATGCAGAGAATTATAAGGTTACAGATCCAGATTGGCATTTTTTAACTGGTGATAGAGAAGATATCTATGAACTGGCCAATGCTGGATTTAATATTTATGCTGCAGAGAACCCCGATGTGCCAGGTGGATTCGAACATAATGGCTACTTTGCTTTAATTGATCAGGAAGGATATATAAGATCGAGATATGATGCGTCGGGTAATCCAATTATTTATTATAGAGGAACAATTGGTGTGAAGGAAAAAGTAGATGAAAACGGGGAAGAAGAGCAAATAACAATTTTACTAGAAGATATAAAGAAACTATTAGATAAGAATGAGTAACAACAGCCAATCAGATGTAGAAAAAAAATACAATAAATGGATTGTAATTTTATCGATTCTTATCCCTCTTGCAGTGGCAGCATTGTTTGGAGTTAATCTTAGAAAGCTTGGGTTTGATGTACAACCTCTTACTTTTTTGCCACCAATATATGCAACAATTAATGGTTTAACCGCTGTAATTTTAGTAGCTGCTTTATGGGCAATAAAAAATAAGAATATTGCATTGCATGAGAAGCTCATGAAAACAGCTATTTTATGTTCGGTATTGTTTTTACTTATGTATATCGCATATCATATGACTAGTGATTCTACCCAATTTGGAGGAGAAGGAATGATACGATACATATATTATTTTATTTTGATTACTCATATAATCCTCTCAGTTGTAGTTATTCCTTTTGTATTGATTACTTATGTAAAAGCACTAGCAAAACGATTTGATAAGCATAAAAAAATTGCGAGAATTACATTTCCGATTTGGTTATATGTGGCTGTTACAGGAGTGATTGTATATTTTATGATATCACCATATTATGTTTAGTTTGAGTATATGCGAATAAAAACCTTTTACATATTAATTCTTTTTTTGGTATTTACTATCCCGGTAGAAGCGCAATGCGCAATGTGTAGAGCAGTTCTAGAGAATGAAGAAGGACAGGAGGCAGCAAAAGGAATCAATAATGGGATTGTATATCTAATGATTATACCATATGTTTTAATAGGGGTTGTAGGGTATATTATATATAGAAATAAAAGAAAATCGGCAACTACAAAAAACCTTAATTAAAGAGTTCTTAATTTTTTAACATTTTCCTAACAAGAAAAGATGTAACAAAAATACCATGTAGTTAGTCTTATGTAACAAGACGATGCTAACCAATCAATAAATCTTCAGGGGAAAACTGTAAGATTGATCTAAATACTGTACGGTATTTTTAGGCTAGTGGGTCTCAGTTTTATCAAGGTATTTTGCCTTACAAATCTTAATCCAGTATTATGATTGAAATAAAAGACTTACATAAATCTTACCAAATGGGAAGCAATTCGCTTCATGTACTTAAAGGAATAGATTTTAGTGTAAAAGAAGGCGAGTTGGTCGCTATAATGGGATCTTCGGGTTCTGGAAAATCTACATTGTTAAACATCTTAGGAATGCTGGATGAAGCAGATAGCGGAAGTTATTTTCTAGATGAAGTTCCTATCAAAGGGTTAAACGAAACCAAAGCAGCGCAGTATCGCAACAAATTTTTAGGATTTGTTTTTCAATCTTTTAATTTGATTAATTACAAGACAGCTCTAGAAAATGTTGCCCTTCCATTATATTATCAACGTAAAAAACGAAAAGAAAGAATTGATAAAGCAATGGAATATCTTGGCAAAGTTGGATTGGCAGAATGGGCGACACACTTACCAAGTGAGCTTTCTGGAGGACAAAAACAACGTGTGGCAATTGCCAGAGCATTAGCTGCAGATCCTAAAGTATTACTGGCCGATGAACCTACGGGAGCTTTAGATAGTAAAACTTCTTATGAAGTAATGGATATCATCCAAAGTATTAATGATGAAGGTAAAACCATATTAGTAGTAACTCATGAACCAGATATTGCTGATATGTGTAAACGTATAGTACACCTTAAAGATGGTGTTATTGTAGAAGATAAAGAAGTAGAACAAGTTAGAGCATCTCAATATGTTTGATAGAGATAGATGGGGTGAAATATTTGAAGCTATAGGAAAAAATAAGCTGCGTACATTTCTTTCGGGATTTACTGTAGCTTTAGGAATCCTGATCTTTACAATTCTATTAGGACTGGGTAATGGCCTTCTCAATAGCTTTTTAAGCAGTTTTGTGGATGACGCTCAAAATATTATATTCATTCGTGGCGGAAACACATCAAAAGCATACAAAGGCTTTCAGGAGAATAGAAGAATTCAGTTTAAAAATGAAGATTTCGAATTTATAAAAAGCAATTATATAGGCAAAGTAGAGTTCGCTACCCCAAGAATATATAGAAATGGTTCTGCAAAATATAAGAAAGAATCTGGTAGCTATAGCATAAGAGCTGTACATCCCGATCATCAATATCTTGAGAAAACCATAATGATGAATGGGAGATATCTTAATGAATCAGATATTAACGAGCGTACCAAGAATATTGTTATTGGAAGATTAGTAGAGAAAGATCTTTTTAAAAATGAAAAGGCCTTAGGTAAAATGTTAAATGTAGATGGGATTGCTTATAAAATAATTGGAGTTTTTCAGGATAGTGGTGGTGATAATGAAGAGCGAATAATCTATATGCCATATAAAACCGTTCAGTTGCTTTATGGAAATAATGATCATATTAATCAGATAAACTTATCTTATAATATGGCAATGAGTACCGAGCAGGCTATTGCATTTTCTAAAAAAATAGAAGAAGATTTTAAAGAAAAATTTAAAGTAGCACCAGATGACCAAAGTGCAATCAGGGTACGAAGTTTTGCAGAAGATATTAAAGAGACCATGGTAATTCTTGGCGGTATTTATATGATCATATTTGTTGTAGGTATAGGAACCTTAATCTCTGGAGTTATTGGTATAGGTAATATCATGACGTTTAGTGTTAAAGAACGCACCAAAGAATTAGGAATTAGAAAAGCATTGGGAGCATCACCAAGATCAATCATAGCTATGGTGCTTCAAGAATCAGTTCTAATAACATCTGTTGCAGGATATCTCGGTTTGATTTTAGGGATTCTTGCGTTAAAACTTATAGGTAATAATCTAGAGAAGTTCTTTATTCTTAATCCTAAGGTTGATACAGGTATTATTATGACTGCCACAATGGTATTGATATTTTTTGGGCTTTTGGCAGGATATATTCCGGCAAGAAGAGCAGCAAAAATAAAGCCTATAATTGCATTGAGAGATGAATAACTAAAAATCGATTGGTATGAAATTTATATTTGAAAGAGATACCTGGCAAGAAATTTATGGAGCTATTCGTAAGAATAAAGTAAGAACTATAATTACAGTTATCGGGGTAACCTGGGGAGTGTTTTTATTTGTGTTTCTTTTGGGAATGGCTAAGGGGCTAGATAATAGTTTTAGAAGTCAATTTAATGATTTTGCAACCAACACGATGTTTGTTTGGGGGCAACAAACCAGTATACCTAACGAAGGTTTTAAGAGGGGAAGACGAATGCAACTTACATTGAATGATGTCGAAACATTAGAATCTCAGGTTGATGATATTGAATATATCGCTCCTCGTAATGTTACGGGTCAATGGGGAACCCCACCAGGGCAATTTGTAAAAGGCTCTAAGTCGGGTGCATTTAAAGTATTTGGTGATTATCCAACGATCGACAAAGTATCAAAGAAAAAGATATTTAAAGGAGGAAGATTTATTAATGAAGAAGATATAAAATATGAACGTAAAGTCTGTGTTATTGGTGAAGATATTTATAAGCAATTCTATGATAAAGATGAAGAAGCAATAGGAGATTTTGTGAGAATAAATGGAATTTATTTCAAAGTAATAGGAGTATATAAGCCTACTCAATCTGGATTCGAAGGAGATGATTCTATTTTTCTGCCATTCACAACATTTCAAACCATTTTTAACCAGGGTGAAAATATATCCTGGATGGTGATCACAGCCAAACCAGATAAGAATATTGTAAATACAGAAGCTACGATAAAAACTACACTTAAAAGAATACATAATGTACACCCAGATGATACGCAGGCGTTTGGAAGTTTTAATCTAGGTGAAGAAGTAGCAAAAATTAATGGATTTCTAGCTGGTATGCGTTTGATTACTTATATCGTAGGAATAGCTACCCTTATTGCAGGAGTGATAGCAATAGGTAATGTTCTTTTAATTACTGTTAAAGAACGTACCAGAGAGATTGGAGTGCGTAGAGCATTGGGAGCAACACCAGCAGAAGTAAGAGGGCAAATCATGCTAGAATCTGTATTGCTTACCTTTTTGGCAGGATTATTAGGTTTTATTTTTGGCACGCTGTTACTTTGGGGTATCAATACCGCAATTGGTAATAATGATGATGTACCCATTTTAAATCCTACAGTCGATTTCTTTGCGGTAACAGGAGCATTATTGTCAATAGTCTTATTAGGAACAATAATAGGACTTATCCCAGCGCAAAAAGCCGTAAGCATAAAACCAATTGAAGCATTAAGAGAAGAATAAAATAAATAACCAGAATAATCATCAATCCAAATGAAAAAGTTTTTTAAAATTTTATTAGTTGTAATTTTTGTGGCCTTACTAGGGTTTTCAGGTAAGTACCTTATAGATTCTAACAGTAAATCCCCGATTGTATTTACTACAGAAAAAGCGTTTAAAACCTCTATTGAAGAAAAAACAGTAGCTACAGGAAAAGTAGTTCCAGAGGATGAAGTAGCAATCAAACCTCAGATTTCAGGAATTATAGAAAAGATTTATGTTGAAGAAGGAGCAGCAATAAAAACAGGAGATTTAATCGCTAAAGTAAAAGTAGTACCTAATGAACAATCCTTAAACAGTGCAAGAGGACGTGTTAAAAATGCACAAATTGTTTTAAATAACTCTAAGGTAGAATATGATAGAAATAAAGCACTTTTTGATAAAGGAGTAATCTCTAGCCAGGATTTTAATAATATAGACCTAAGATATAACCAGGCAAGACAAGATCTTTCGAATGCACAAAGTGATCTTCAAATCATACGTTTAGGTTCTGCAGGAGGTTCTTCTACAGCTAATACTAATATACGAGCAACCGTATCAGGAACGATTCTCGAAATTCCTGTTAAAGAAGGAGATCAGGTGATCGAAAGTAATAACTTTAACGATGGAACCACAATTGCTACAATTGCAGATTTGAACAAAATGATTTTTGAAGGGAAAGTAGATGAAGCAGAGGTAAATAAACTAAAAATTGATATGCCTTTAAAAGTTAGCCTTGGAGCTATACGAGATAAAGAATTTGATGCAAAACTAAAATTTATTGCGCCAAAAGGAGATGAAGAACAAGGTGCAGTTCAGTTTAAAATTGAAGGTGAAGTTTTTCTTGATAAATCATATTTTATAAGAGCAGGATATAGTGCAAATGCTTCAATTGTTTTAGAAACAAAGAATGATATTCTTGCTGTAAAAGAAGCACTTTTACAATTTGATAAAGAAACAGAAGATCCTTATGTAGAAGTACGAACAGGAGATCAAAAGTTTGAAAGAAAAGATGTTGAAATTGGTATTTCTGATGGTATTAATGTTGAAATTCTATCAGGAATTACAGAAGAAGATGATATTAAAGTTTGGAATAAAACAGAGCCCATTAAAAAAGAAGATGAAAAAGGTTAAAGCCAGCATGTTTTAAAACAATATTTTTGATAGTGGTTAGATAATTAAAAATATTTTTTAAATAATCTGTAACAACATCAATCAAATATATACCTATACCATAGTATGAAAATAATAGTAAAAGATTTAGGCAAGTTCTCATCACAAAAGGACACTATAGATTTTAAACTTATGAGAATTAGAATTTTAATTTTATGTATTGCTTTCTTTGGAGTGCTAGAAACTCAGGCACAAGAAAAGAAATGGACATTACGCGAGTGTGTAGAATATGCTTTAGAAAATAATATTGCAATAAAACAATCGGCATTAGATGTAGAGGCAACAGAAATTGATAGGATTGATGCCATAGGAAATTTTCTACCATCATTAAATGCATCAGCTTCTAACTTTTGGAGTTCTGGTTTATCTACAGACCCTATTACCAACGAAAATAAAACACAGACATTTAGAAGTTCTAATTATGGTGTTAGTGCAGGAGTAACTATATTTAGTGGTTTAAGAAATATAAAAAGATTTCAAAGAGCTAAACTTAATAAGCTACTTAGTCAATATAATCTAGGTAAATCTAAAGATGATATTGCATTGTTTGTCGCAAATAGTTATCTGCAAGTACTTTTAAACAAGGAATCTTTAAAAGTGGTAGAGAAACAACACGAGATCACATTAGAACAATTACAACGTACTAAAGATCTGGTAGAAGCAGGAGTATTACCTCAAGGAGATCTTCTCGAAATTGAAGCAACTTCTGCAGATGAATTAACAAGAATTGTACAGGCAGAAAATGCAGTACAGATTGCATTAATTGGATTAGCACAGCGATTACTGATTAAAAATTATGAAGATTTTGACATTGCAGAACAAGAGTATTTAGTTCCAGGATCAGAAATGTTAGAAAAACCTATTGATCAAGTAATTGCACAAGCTAGAGAATCAAGATATGAAGTACAGATCGCAGAGCAGAATAAACTTATAGCAGAAAAAGATCTTGAAATTGCAAGAGGAGCATATTATCCTACATTAAGCGGTTCTTTTAATTATAATACAAGAGAATCAGGAGCTAAGTCTTTTGCACGTGTTTTGGATGCGAATAATCCTGTCTTAACTCAGAGTATCGGTGTTGTAGAAGCAACAGGGCAGAATGTTATTACTCAAACTCCTAATCTACTTCTTGTAGAACAGGATGCTGCACCATTTATCGATCAGTTATATACCAATGATGGTATTTCTTATGGGTTATCTCTTCAGGTACCAATTTTTAATGGGTTTTCTGCAAGGAATGCTGTAAAAAGAAATAAGGTTAATGTAAAGCGTACAGAATTTCAATTAGAGCAAGCAGAATTAGATTTGGATAGTAATGTATACCAGGCATATCTAGATGCAAGAGGAGCTGCAGAGGCATATGAAGCTGCTCAAGTTTCTGTAAAAGCTCAAGAAAGAGCGTATGAATATGCAAAAGATCGTTATGATGTAGGACTAACTAACGCGTTTGATTTTAGCCAATCAAAATTTAGATTAGAAAATGCACAGAGCCAGGAAGTACAAAATAAGTTTGATTTCATTTTTAAATTAAAAGTGTTAGAACTGTATTTCGGAATAAAGATCGCTGATATAAAATTATAGAATAGTAGCATTCGGTTTTTTTGACTGCTATATAGAAAAAGATTGTATTTTATAGAATAGAATTAACGTTAAAGTAGGTCATGAATAAAAAAAAATTACTCTTCATTTTAGGTATAATTGTCATTGTAATTGTACTACTTGTTTATGGTAAGAAAGCCGGATGGTTTGGTGAAAGTGGAAACTTTAAAGAAGTATCGGTTACCAAAATAGACAAAATTGATATTGTAGAAACTGTTTCGGCTACGGGTAAAATACAACCCGAAGTAGAGGTTAAACTTTCTTCAGAAGTATCAGGAGAGATTATCGACTTACCAATCAAAGAAGGGCAACAGGTTCAAAAGGGAGATCTTTTGGTTCGTATAAACCCCGATATTATTCAATCAGGATTAAATAGATCCCAGGCGTCATTAGAAAATGTAAGGGCTGGATTGCGACAAGCCGAAGCTAGTTTAAAAGAATCAAAACTAAGCTATGATCGTAATAAGGCATTATTTGATAAAGGAGTGATTTCTAAAGCAGAGTGGGATAGAGCAATCTCTGCATATGAAGGAGCAGAAGCAGCTAAGCAATCAGCATATTATAATGTAAGAAGTGCTCAGGCAACTGTTAATGAAGCCAAAGATAACCTAAGCAGAACTACGATTTATGCTCCTATGACAGGTACAATTTCTAAGTTATCTGTAGAATTGGGAGAAAGAGTAGTAGGTACCCAACAAATGGCAGGTACAGAGATCGTACGTGTTGCCGATCTTAGTAATATGGAAGTAGAGGTAGATGTAAATGAAAATGATATCGTTAAAGTTTCAATTGCAGATTCTACAATTGTTGAAGTAGATGCTTACCTAAAGAAACAATTTAAAGGAATAGTTACAGAAATTGCTAATTCTGCAGAAAATGCTGTAAGTGCAGATCAAGTAACTAATTTTAGAGTGAAAGTTAGAATTTTGGAGGAGTCATATGCCGATTTACTAGAAGGTAAGCCCGAAAACTACTCTCCGTTTAGACCAGGTATGACTGCTACTGTCGACATTATTACAGATAAGAGAAAAGATGTGATAGGCGTTCCTATAAGTTCTATAGTAATTAAAAATGATACTTCTGATGTAAAAGAACCCTCTTCTAAAGATGAGATATTATCAGACACCAATAAAAAATTCGAATGTGTATTTGTTAAGAATGGTGAAACAGCCAAATTAAGAGTGATAAAAACAGGTATTCAGGATGATAGTAATATTGAAATAACCAGTGGGTTGAAGCAAGGAGATGAGGTTATAACGGGGCCTTATAATGTGGTTACCAAAATACTTAAGACAGGAGATAAAGTAACTACCGAGAAAGAGAAAAAATCTACCAAATAAAAACCAGTAGTAGTTTTAGGTACTCGTCAAAATTCTATCGGTTAAAACTTCGATAAAACATTTAGTAATGGACATGTTTAATTAGATCATTTTTTTGACTAATTAGAGTATCTTTGCCTAAATTTTTGATAGATGGCTTATATCCTTTGTATAGAAACTTCAACAACTAATTGTTCTGTAGCTTTAGCTAATGATAAAGAGGTAATTGGATTAATAGAGGATTATGATAGCACATATTCTCATGCAGAACGGTTACATAATTTTATAGATCAAGTTATTAAAGAAGCAGGGTTAACCCCAAAAGATCTTTCAGCGGTTTCGGTTAGTAAAGGTCCCGGTTCATATACAGGATTAAGAATAGGTGTATCGGCAGCAAAAGGGCTATGCTATGCATTAGATATCCCATTAATAGCTGTGCCTACTCTGCACTCATTAGCACTGCAGGTATCACAAGAAAAAGATAGCTATATTGTTCCTATGCTTGATGCCCGAAGAATGGAAGTATATTCTACCGTTTTTACTAATAGGTATAAAGAAATAAGAAAAACAGAGGCAGAAATTCTTACAGATACTTCTTTTAAAGCACATTTGCAGGAGAAAAAAGTATATTTCATAGGAAATGGTGTAGAAAAATTTTCAGCTATTTGTAACGATACTAATGCTGTATTTATAGAAAACAAATTGCCATCTGCAAATGAGATGGCAATGTTAAGTTATCCTAAATTTTTGAAAAAAGATTTTGAAGATGTTAGTTACCTCGACCCGTATTACTTAAAAGACTTCGTGACGGGCTAGAATCAGAGCTTTTTAATGCATTGTATCTAGCTACAAGTCGAATTAAATCTTCTTCTTTTCTCAAACGAATTCTTTCCTTTTTTAAATAATCTTTCAATTCGTTTTCTTTATCATTAAATGCTGCAAGCATTTCTTTTTTGTTCATTGGTAATTCCATGATAACACCAGACTCTTCAAGGTAATATGAGGTAATCATTCTAAGTGTTCCTGGATCAGAAGGGCCACTGATTATCGGACCTGTTTTTTCGGGATCTTTTACTCTGAGTGTAAATTTTTTATAAATACGATACCTGTCGGTTAATTCTACTAATACATAATAGCCATCTCTATTGCTTCCTCGTTGATTTTTGAATTCACAGTAATAGAAATAATCACCATCGATTCGAGCATGAATAGTTGGGCTTTTAACCACTTCGTATAATTTGGATTGCGAGCTATATTCTAGAGCATCAGAATAAATGTTATACTTAAGTTTAGCATCAAAAGTTCCTGATTTCTCATCGATAACACTAGATTCTTTATAACGACTCTTCATATAAATACTACCATCATAATCATCATATAAAGAAACTCTGGTAGTAGATGTAAGTAAATTTCGGGGTAATTGTGCAAGTAATGCAGACGATGCTGTTAAGCATAAAAAAAGTAATATTCTTCTCATAAGTTTTTCGATTTAGGTATGATAAACTTAAAGAAATAACATTTTAAATACAATTAATATGCTTTTTTGATCAAATTTTTACGAATTTCATAATTCAAACGTGTGAAGCATTAAATTATTAGGAATAAAATTGCGTTTTTAACAAATAATTCACATAGGTGTTTTACGGCAAAACCGTAATAATTGTAGGATTTAGACTACAATAAAAATATTTAATTACGGTTTAACGGTTTTAAAAAACCTATAAAAAACGCTTTTTTAACACTTTTTGGATAGCTTAAAATAAAAAATGATTAAGCGTTTTTTGCTACATTACTTAAAAAAAGTACTACAATGTGCTATAGAAGTTTACTAGTTTAACCAGGTCCTTTTCTTTTTTTAGACTTAAATTTTCTTTACCAATAAAATCTTTTACTTCTTTTTGATGATCAGGAAAGATACTTACCGTTTTCTTTTTACTTGAATTAACTGGGACTAGTTTTTCACCTATTTCTAAATAATAGATATGTTGATCTGTAAACTTTGCAGGAGTATTTTTGTGGTATGAAGTATTCGCAATTTTAGCTTTAGTATATTTTTTTACAAGCAACTTGTATAAACTAATTTTGGTATTGTCTCTTAGTTTGATTAAATATCCCTTTTTGGTTTGATTGTTTAAATCTTTGTACTTCTTATAATGATATTCTTTATTATTAACACGGGCATATATGTGGTCACTCTTAAGAAGGCCATGTAATTCAGAAGCTTCTAATGTTTTGCTTACTTCTATCTGATCGTCATATACATTATATCTCAAAAATAATTTTTGAATTTTTTGTTTAGAATTTGTATGTACTATTTCTCCTAATTCAAACTTTTCATTTTCATATGGAGAGCCTTTTGTTTTAGTTGTTTGGGTATTATTTGGATTTTTAAAGACTTTAACATTATTGTGCGTTTGAAATAAAGGGGTTAAATATTCTGCATGAGCAGTCCCAATTTGTGCATTAACGGCAAATACAAACATCGAAACTATAAAAAATAAGACTATTTTTTTCATAATAAGTGAATTTTGGATTAGTGTTGAAATAGTATGTTATACAAATCTGGCTCAAAAACCACGCCAGTTTAAATTAAAATTCAATATAGGTTTTTAGTTGAATATCTTATAGGTTTTCCTCAAGGGTATTTATTCTAAAGGTAAAATGTCTTTAAATTCTTCAACCGGATATTTACATGAATTATTTACACATAAATAAAACAAAGTTTTGTCTTTAACAAATCTATTTTTTAATAAGGCAGTATCAGAATCTGATGTACCTCCTGCTATTAGTTTATTTGGAATATAAGTTTGGCTTACTTCTTTTAATTTAATTTTTGCCTCTGTACCTATAATAACCAATTCATAAAAGTTAAAAGAAAAATTGAGCATAAGATCTAACCAATTGGAGTACCCTGATGCATAAGACTTGATTTGCGGTTTAATATTATGTAGCATTTGTTCACTTATTTCTTTGTAATTAGAGCGATCAAAATAATGAGATAGTAGAAATAGATTCTTAGCCATTATCGAATTAGATGCAGGGATTACATTATCACTGTATTCTATAGTACGTGTAATAAGTTTTGGATCTTGATCAGAAGTAAAATAGAATATATTCCTGTTCTCATTAAAAAAGTGGTTTAAAGTGTATTGTGTAAGTTGTTCTGATATCTCCAACCATTCTGGATCAAATGTGTTTTGATATAAGGCTATAAAGGCTTCAATAACTAGTGCATAATCTTCTAAATACCCATTAATGGTACTTTTACCATTTTTATAGTTATGAAATAAAGATGTATCATTTTTTAACTGAGTGGTTTTGATAAAATTTGCATTTTTTATGGCAGCATCCAAAAACTTTTTCTCTCCAAATGCTCTATATGCATCCAGATAACCTTTTAGCATTAATGCATTCCAGGAAGTTAAGGTTTTGTCATCTAATCGTGGTCGAGAGCGTTTTTCTCGCTCATGAAGTAAAATTTGTTTCCATTGAGAGATTTTTTTAATCAAGACTTTACTGTCAATATTATTTTCAGTACAAAACTTTTGATGAGCATCCTTTCTAATTAAAACATAGTTTCCTTTTTCCCAGAAACCATATGAATTTATATTATAATAATTAGCAAAGAGGGTGTAGTCATTATCAGGTACTATTTTTTTTAACTCTTCTTTGGTCCATACATAAAAAGCACCTTCTTCTAGTTCTCCGTCCAAAGTTTTACTATCTGCATCTAAAGACGAATAAAAAGCACCCTCTTTATTAGTAAGCTCTCTTGCTACAAAATCTAAAGTTTCATAAACCACATCTTTAAACCAGGGATCTTTGGTAACTAAAAAAGCATCAGAATACAGACTTACTAATTGCGCGTTATCATATAACATTTTCTCGAAGTGAGGAACATGCCATTTTCCATCTGTAGAGTATCGTGCAAATCCTCCTCCAACATGATCATACACCCCACCATATGATATTTTTGTCAAAGTGTTTTTTACAAATTTTAATAGTGTTTCGTCTTTGGTTTGATAAGCATATCGAAGAAGGAAATGATAATTATTGGGCATCATAAATTTAGGAACTCGTTTTGTACCTCCTTTTTGATGATCAAAATGAGAACTCCATTCTTTTACAGAAGCCGCGACAAATTCTTTATCAAAATTAATGGCATTAGTGTTTACTTCAATAAGATCAATAGCCTTAATTCCTTGTTCTAGTTTTTCGGCATATTCTATTAACTTATCGGGTTGTTTTTCATATAAATTTGCAATTTGTTTTAAGGCATCAACCCAATTTCCTTTAGGAAAATAGGTGCCTCCCCAAACAGGTCTTCCATCGGGCAATACAACCATATTAAGAGGCCAACCACCACTACCAGTCATTAATTGTACTGCACTCATATATACCTGATCTATATCGGGGCGTTCTTCACGATCTACTTTAATATTCACATAATTAGCATTCATGATTTCTGCTACCTTAGGGTCTTCAAAGCTTTCATGCTCCATAACATGGCACCAATGGCAAGCTGCGTATCCTATACTTACAATAATAAGCTTGTTTTCTTTTTTAGCTTGTTGTAGTGCTTCTTCTCCCCAGGGTTTCCAATTTACAGGATTGTGAGCATGTTGTAGGAGATATGGACTGGTTTCATGAATAAGATCATTAGTATAAGCGTGTTGTTCCATAGGTGGTTTATTTTGACTTGTGCACGTTGTGAATAATAGCGATAATGTAATGATACATAAATATTTCACCAGAGTCGATTTTAGTAATGTATAAAAATATAAAAAGCATCCCGAATACATCAGGATGCTTTTTATAAAGAAGTAATAAAACTTTTTATTTTACTTCAAAAGAGATTTTTAGGTTTACTCTGAATTCTGTTACATCATTGTCTTTAACCACAACACTTTGATCTGCAACATAAGCAGATCTAATGTTTTTTACAGATTTACTAGCTTGTTTTACAGCATTTCTAGTAGCATCTTCCCAGCTTTTTTCAGAATTTGCTAATACTTCGATAACTTTAATAATCGCCATGTTGTGAGTTTTTTAAATTAAAAAATATAAGAATATCTAAGATACAACAAACTGTTGCTTTTTAGAAAAAATAGCATGTATTCTTTTCCTGGATTTTTCGATATAACTATAAATTTATCGTTAAAAAGCATGTTGACATAAAATCATCTTATTTTTTTGATGAGTAACCGTTATTCTGCTCCTATTAATTTTTTATATGCATTAGCATCTAATAGATCGTTAATCTCATCTGGATTAGAGATTTCTATTTTAGCAAGCCAACCATCAGTATAGGGATCAGAATTTACCATTTCTGGATTTGACTCCAGCTCTTCATTAATTTCAACAACAGTACCCGAAACTGGCATAAAAATATCAGAAACGGTTTTAACTGCTTCAATAGACCCCATTACTTCTCCTTCATTAAGTTCTTCATCCAAAGATTCGAGTTCTACATAGACGATATCACCTAACTCACTTTGCGCAAAATCTGTAATACCGATATGAGCAATATTATTCTCTATTCTGATCCATTCGTGATCTTTACTATACTTTAATTCTTCTGGGATATTCATAGTTTTATTTTTTTATGAAAGGTGTTTTTTTAACTATTGCTTTGATGCGCTTATTTCGAATTTCGATAAAAATGGTACTATCTGCTTTAGCGTAGGGAATAGTTACATAGCCAAGTCCTATTCCTTTTTCTAATATAGGTGATTGACTTCCTGAAGTTACTTTTCCGATACACTCATCATTTTCATTATATATTGTATACCCAGCCCTAGGAATACCTTTTTCTATCATTTCAAAACCAACTAATCTTCGAGTGACCCCCTCTGCTTTTTGTTTTTGTAAAGCTTCAGAATTAATAAATGGTTTAGTGAATTTTGTAATCCAGCCTAATCCTGCTTCTAATGGAGAAGTGGTATCATCAATATCATTTCCATACAAACAGAATCCCATTTCTAATCGTAATGTATCTCTTGCTCCAAGTCCGATAGGCTGAATGTTATCTTCTTTTCCAATTTCGAGAATTGCATCCCAAAGTTGTTCTGCTCCAGAATTAGGAACATAAAGCTCAAAACCTCCTGCGCCTGTATATCCTGTAGCAGAAATGATTACATCTTGTATTCCTGCTATTTCACCCATAACAAAAGTGTAATACGGGATATCAGCAAGTGTTACTTTTGTGAGTTTTTGTAATACCCGGCTTGCAAGTGGTCCTTGTACGGCAAAAAGTGATATTTCATTAGAACGATCAATCATTTCTACATTGTCTGTATTATGACTTTTTATCCAGTTCCAGTCCTTGTCAATATTAGAGGCATTAACTACCAAAAGATATTCTTCATCACCTAGTTTATAGATAATAAGATCATCTACAACACCACCTTTATCATTAGGCATACAAGAATACTGAGCACTCCCAATATTTAATTTAGAGGCATCATTACTACTTATTTTCTGAATTAAATCTAACGCTTTAGGTCCTCTAAGGATAAATTCACCCATATGTGATACATCAAATATACCAACACCTTCTCTTACAGTTTTGTGCTCCTGTACTACAGAGGTGTATTGAAGTGGCATTAAATATCCTGCAAATGGGACCATTTTTGCTCCCAATTCCTGGTGTTTAGCTTCGAGAGCTATACTTATTAGTTCTGTTTCCATATTAGTTTATAGTTATTTCTGTATTCTTTGTATCTTCTTCAAAAACCGAAACAGGTAGGCAACTACACATTAAATTTCGATCTCCATGGGCATCATTTACACGACCTACACTAGGCCAGAATTTATTGCCTTTTATATGAGGTAGCGGAAAAGCTGCTTTGGTTCGGGAATATGGCATATCCCAATTGTCTCGAGCGATAAACTCCATAGTGTGAGGAGCATTTTTTAATACATTTTGCTCTCTAGAGGCAGTTCCGTTTGCTATTTCTTTTATTTCATTTCTTATACTTATCATAGCATCAATAAAGCGATCAAGTTCTTCTACAGTTTCACTTTCTGTAGGTTCTATCATAATAGTTCCTGCAACAGGAAATGATACTGTTGGTGCATGAAATCCGTAATCCATAAGTCTTTTTGCAATATCGGTTACAGTAATATCTTCTTCTTTAAATGCTCTACAATCGATAATAAGCTCATGAGCATTGCGACCTTTTTCTCCTGTAAATAAGATAGGATAATGATCGACGAGTTTTTCTTTTATATAGTTAGCATTTAGAATTGCCATTTTTGTAGCAGAGGTCAACCCTTCGCCACCCATTAATGCGATATATGCATAAGAAATAGAAAGAATACTTGCACTACCCCAGGGAGCTGCAGAGATAGCCGCGATAGCCTTTTCTCCTCCTGCATTTTTTACTACAGCATTACCCGGTATAAATGGAGCAAGTTCTTTACTTACAGCAATTGGTCCCATTCCTGGTCCACCACCACCATGTGGGATACAAAAGGTTTTATGAAGATTAAGATGACATACGTCTCCACCAATAATTCCAGGGCTGGTTAACCCTAATTGAGCATTTAGGTTTGCTCCATCCAGATATACTTTTCCTCCATTATCATGAATAATCTCACAGGCTTCTTTGATGTTTTCTTCAAAAACACCATGAGTAGATGGGTAGGTAACCATTAATGCCATTAAATTATCCTTATGTTTTTCGGCTTTAGCCCGCAAGTCATCGATATCGATATCTCCATTTTCTTTACAAGACACAATAACTACTTGTTGTCCTGCCATAGTTGCTGTTGCTGGGTTGGTACCATGTGCAGAGGAGGGGATAAGAGTTATGTTTCTATGAGTTTGGTTTTTATCTGCATAATATGCTTTTATAACCATTAAACCTGCAAGTTCTCCCTGGGCTCCACTGTTTGGTTGTAGAGAGGTAGTATATAAACCAGTAATTTCTGCCAGCCATGAGGCCAAATGTTCAAACATTTGGTGGTATCCTTTTGCTTGATTTGTGGGAACAAAAGGATGAATATTGGCAAGCTCACCCCAAGATAAAGGCATCATCTCTGTAGTTGCGTTAAGTTTCATGGTACATGAACCTAAAGCAATCATAGAATGCACTAATGAAAGATCTTTATTTTCTAATCTTTTTAGATATCTAAGCATTTCATGCTCTGCCTGGTAAGAATTAAATACAGGGTGTTCTAGATAAGAAGATTTTCTTTGTAAAGAGGCAGGGATCGCAGTTGCATCAATTTTCCAATCTGTTACCTTTATCGTTTTACCCTTTGCAGTAGCAAAGATTTCGATAATATCTTGTAGATCGGTCAATGTAGTTTTTTCGTGAAGTGATATCCCTACATGATTATCATCAAAATACCTAAAATTGATTTCTTTATCGAGCGCTATTTTTTTGATACCTTCTTTATCTTCTACTTCTATTTTTAAAGTGTCAAAGAAATGAGTATTGGTTTGTGTATATCCGAGTTTCTCTAATTCCTGATTAAGCTTAGAAGTCGATAAATGAATTTTGTTGGCGATCTGAGATACACCATCTTTACCATGATACACTGCATACATCCCGGCCATTACCGCAAGTAATACTTGTGCAGTGCAGATATTAGAAGTAGCTTTTTCTCGTTTAATGTGCTGCTCTCTGGTTTGTAGTGCCATTCGGTATGCAGGACGACCGTGACTATCTTCTGTTACCCCAATAATTCTACCAGGAATATGGCGTTTATACCCTTCTTTTGTAGCAAAATAAGCTGCATGTGGCCCCCCATATCCCAGAGGGACTCCAAATCTTTGTGAAGTACCAACAACTACATCCACTCCCATTTCACCTGGTGCAGTAATATGTGTTAATGCCATTAGATCTGATGCTACTGCAATTTTTACTTCATGCTTTTGTGCTTCAGTAATATATTGCGTTGGATCAGTAATTGCTCCATCACTATCTGGATATTGTATAAGAAGCCCAAAAAGATCAGGGTTTGACATATCAAGTTCGGCGATATCTCCAACAACTACATTAATACCAATAGGTTCTGCACGGCCTATAATAAGTTCTATAGTGTGCGGAAATGTTTTTTTATCTATAAAAAATGTACTAGCTTGTTTTTTTGCTCTACTTTTTACACGGTATAAAAGTGTCATGGCTTCTGCTGCTGCTGTAGCTTCATCCAAAAGAGATGCATTGGCAAGCTCCATCCCAGTAAGATCGGTTATCATGGTTTGATAGTTGATCAAGGCTTCTAGTCTACCTTGTGCTATCTCTGCCTGATATGGTGTGTAAGCTGTATACCAAGCAGGATTCTCAAGAATATTTCGTTGAATAACTGGCGGTACAATACAATCGTGATATCCCATTCCTATAAATGAACGGAATACTTTATTGTTTTCCATCATGGATTTGAAGCTGGTAAGAAACTCCAATTCTGTTTGTGCTGCTGGTAATGTTAATGGTTTTGCAGAACGAATGTTTTGTGGAATCGTTTCATCAATTAACTGTGTTAATGACGAAACACCAATCACGTTTAGCATTTGATCAATTTCCTTTTTG
The DNA here is from genome assembly GCF_943422735.1 of Aquimarina sp. EL_43. Taxonomy (NCBI): domain Bacteria; kingdom Pseudomonadati; phylum Bacteroidota; class Flavobacteriia; order Flavobacteriales; family Flavobacteriaceae; genus Aquimarina; species Aquimarina sp. EL_43. Next base: position 2,636,329 of record NZ_CALSBR010000001.1, read on the forward strand.
CCAGGACCTATATGTCTTGGTAGGAATTCTTGTTTAAGTGTACTTAGATCTTTCATCTGTTCTTTTTATTGTTCTTTAACGGTCAGATGGAATTCACCATTCAAAATTTTCGATAAATACAAACTTGGTTTATATGGCTCATTTCATAATATAACTATCCGCTAGACTGTTTTTTATTTATATAATGGAAAATTTTTCATCCAGTTATTTACTTCTGTCTTGATAGATGAAATCTTAGTGTCATTATCGTGATTTGCTAATACTTCATCTATAAAACCAACCATAGTATACATGTCATCTTCTTTCATTCCTCTGGTAGTAATAGCTGATGTTCCTAATCGCATACCAGATGTTACAAATGGTGATTTATCATCAAAAGGTACCATGTTCTTATTAATGGTAATATCTGCTTTTATCAATGTGTTTTCTGCTAATTTTCCTGTGATGTCTTTTGATCGCAGGTCAATAAGTGCCATATGATTATCGGTTCCGTTAGAGATAATATCATACCCTCTTTCTATTAAGGCAGCACACATCGCTTTGGCATTTTTTGCTACTTGTTCTACATACACTTTATAATCATCAGTAAGTGCTTCGCCAAATGCTACTGCTTTTGCAGCGATTACGTGTTCTAATGGCCCTCCTTGAGTTCCAGGAAAAACAGCCATATCCAAAATATTAGACATCATTTTGATTACTCCTTTTTTGGTTGCATGCCCCCATGGGTTTTCAAAATCTTGCCCCATCATAATCATACCACCTCTAGGTCCCCTCAATGTTTTGTGTGTTGTGGTGGTTACAATATGACAATGTTTTATCGGATCGTTTAATAAACCTTTGGCAATTAATCCTGCCGGATGAGAGATATCTGCCAATAATAAGGCACCTACCTGATCTGCAATAGCTCTTAGTCTTTTGTAATCCCAATCACGACTATAAGCAGATGCTCCACAAACAATTAGTTTAGGTTTTTCTCTTTCTGCTGTTTCTGCTACGGTATCCCAATTGATGAGACCTGTTTCTTTTTCTACTCCATAGAAACTAGGCTGATAAAGTTTACCAGAAAAGTTAACCGGTGATCCATGGGTAAGATGACCTCCGTGTGACAGATCAAAACCTAATATTTTGTCACCAGGATTAAGGCAACCTAGCATTACAGCTGCATTTGCTTGTGCTCCAGAATGTGGTTGTACATTTACCCATTCTGCTCCGAAGAGTTTTGCAGCTCTATCAATAGCAAGTGTTTCTACTTTGTCAACTACTTCACAGCCACCATAATATCGTTTTCCGGGAAGGCCTTCTGCATATTTATTGGTTAGAGAAGAGCCCATAGCAGCCATAACCTGTTTAGATGTAAAGTTTTCCGAAGCGATTAACTCTATTCCATGTTCCTGACGTTCTGTTTCTTCTGCGATAAGATTTTTTATCTCATTGTCCTGAATATCTTGTGCCATAATTTTCTTTTTTAACGTATTACATCCAATATTGTGCATCGGATTTTGGTTACTGTATTTTTTACAATGTTGGTTTTTGTTTTTTTTGATATATAAAATCTTTACGAATCAAAAATTAACCGATGCAAATTGTGAAGAATAAAATTGAAAAAATAGTACAAAATTGCAACCTAATATTTGTATTGGTTTTATGAAGTAAAATGGAGATAGAGTGCTGTTTTGTGGTCTTTGAGAAGGTGAGTTAAATAATTACCTTGTTGGCGAATTGTTTTGGAGTAATGCCTATTATTTTTTTAAAATGCCGGGTGAAATGACTTTGGTCAAAAAAACCAGATTGGTATGCAACTTCTGTTGCAGATAATCTTTCGGTGAGTAGTTTTTTAGCTTTTTCTATTCTGAGATTCACTAGGTATTGATGTGGAGGAAGTTGATAATGTTGTTTAAAAGATTTGATCAATCCATATTCTGAAATACCTGTTAAGTTAGAAAGATCGTGAATAGAAACTTCTTCGAGGTAATGATTGTGTAAATATTCTTTGATTTGTTTTGCTACAATAAATTTTTCTGAAATTGGCTCATTATTTATTTCAGTATGTGCATACCTTTGGATTAGCTCTTTTAGAAAATCCATAAGTAAATATTCAGACTTTGGATTATGTTGATTGTATATCAGATTCGGAAATACAGCTTTTCCTTTTTTAAATAATACCTTGTTAGTTATAATGTTTTCTTTGAAAACTGGTAATTCTATAGACGAATTTAAGGTGCCCATAGCCTTTTTCATGATCCCAATGGGAACATACATAGTAAGAAAATTCCATGGTGAATTTTTTACAGGCTTTCCTGTATGTACTTCATAGGGGTTAAAAACAAGAATTGAACCAGTAGATAAAATGAAATTAGAAGAATCGTTAGAATAGTCGCCAATACCATAATCCATAAAAATTATAGTATAACTTTCATGAAAATGAGGCTTAAATTGATGCGATGTAAATGACCCTTTAAATAACTCTAAATTATCGAGAGCGTTATTTATAAAATGCTGGACATTATTATGTTTATTCTTGTCATACATTATCTCAATAATTTACTTTTGAACAATTTTTTTATCATTCAAAGCCCAAAAAAAACCTTGGGGTGATTCTTAACTTATGATATAAGTAAAAGTATTTCTATACTTTTTTTAAGTAGCTAATATATGTTGGTTTTATAAATTATCTATAATCAATAGTTTGAAATGTATTAAAAATTGTATGTTTTGATGTTTTAGTACTATTTACGGATAATTTAGTATGATAGTGAATAGATAAAAACTATGTTTTTTGGTTCTTTATATATAAAAATTAACCATTTATAGCTTCTACATATTCTACTTTGTCTTTTAACATCTCTTTTAGCATGTTTTCGATTCCGTTTTTTAATGTAAAAGTAGAAGAAGGGCACCCACTGCAAGCTCCTTGTAAAATTACTTTTACTCCTTTACTCTTCGGATCATAAGAATCAAATAATATGTTACCTCCATCACTAGCTACAGCAGGTTTGATATATTCATCAATAATATTTACAATATCTTTTGAGACATCATCCAGGCTTTCAAAATCTAAATCAGACTGTTTTTTTATTTCTTCTTTTGTCACAACAGCATTTGCAGTTAAAACTTCTTTACCTTGCTCTAGATAATTACGTATAAAATCTCTAATCTCTGTGGTAATATCATTCCAATCTGCCATGTCATATTTCCCTATAGAAATATAATTTTCATCAATGTATACTTCCTTAACAAACGGAAAATGAAATAACTCTTGTACCAAAGGTGCTTCACTAGCATCATCAATGTTTTTAAATTCATGACCCACAGTAACTAATTTTTTATTAGCAACAAACTTTAATACAGCAGGGTTAGGTGTACTCTCTGCATAAATAGTAATAGGAACTTTTTTTGTGGTTTCAGCCTCAGTTTCAATAATAATAGGTTGACCACTATTGAGATAATTTTTGATTTGTTGTGCAACTTCTTCTTGCACATCTGGCCATTCTACAATATCATACTTATCTATAGCAACAAAATTTTGTGCAATAAATACCCTTTTTACAAATGGGAGATAAAACAATTGTTGTGCAAGAGGAGCGTTTTTGGCTTGATCTATATTCTCAAATTCATAACTGGTATGCTGGGTTAGAAAATAATTGGCTTCAAACTTAACAATACCCGGATTTGAAGTAGGTTCTATTTTTATTTCAAAACTCTTTTCCATGCGCTATTTTTTTGCAAATCTACTAAAAAGCAAGACGATATTAGTAATGTATGCGTAATGCTAACAATTTTTAACTAATCTTGAATATATGTAAATAAATAAAGTATATAATTTTAGCTTTTGTTGTTGAATTAGATAATAATATAAGCATAAAGATGAATAAGGTTATTGATCAAAAATTTCGTCACTAATAATAAGTGATTTATCACAAAATCTTAATTAAACGTTGACTTATAGTGGGAATGTAGTTGTGTTGGCACAAAAATTAATGATCAAGGACTGATTTCTAATGTCTATAATTGGTTAAAAATAATAACCAGAAGAGGGGGTACATCCTTTGACTTGTTTTGACTTCAAAAAGTATAGATCTTGTATTCTGACAAAAATTTATATCTTTGGAGCGATTGAAATACAATGATTTATTTAAAAAAATAAGGTGAAGCCTCACAATATAAACTGTTTTTAATAGTTTAGATTGAATTCACAAATTCTATTTAGCCCCTAAATAATAGTGCTCAAATGAACTTAAAAACATTCTATGTAGTAGTATTAGTACTGGTATCTCCGTTTGCCTTCTCGCAAGAAGGTATTCCTGTATACTCTGATTATCTCTCTGATAATTTGTACTTGATACATCCTGCAATGGCTGGTGCATCAAATGCTAATAAAATTAGACTTACTGCCAGAAAGCAATGGTTTGATGTGAATAATGCACCTAATCTACAGACATTAAATATTAATTTTAGAACTGGAGAGAAATCTGGTTTAGGAGGAATTGTATATAGAGATGAAAACGGTAGGTTTTCCCAGACAGGACTGTATTTAACATATGCTTATCATCTTTTGTTTTCGAGAGATAGAACAGATCTAAACATGTTATCTTTTGGTCTTAGTGCTGGTTTGATACAATCTAATGTAGATTTAAGAGGACTTGATGATCCTTTTGATCCAGATCCTGTAATTCTGGATAGAGTACAAAAAGATGTATATTACAATGTTGATGTAGGGTTATCTTATAACTATTTAGAATGGTATGCACATATTACTGTTAAAAACATATTGCCAACTGTTCGTGATATTTTTGATAATAATACCCCGATACGAGAATCTAATAATCAACGTAGATATATCTTTTCTTTAGGGTATTTGTTTGGTATTGGAGCTACTCCCTGGAGTTTAGAGCCATCTATTATGTATCAAGCTACAGATGAAACTCAAGAAAGCACCATTGATGCTAATTTAAAAGTATACAGAGATTTTAGTTCGAGCACTTTATGGGGAGGAATATCTTACAGACGTAGCCTAGATGGAGCAGAATTTTCTCAAGATGGCACTTCTGTAGAAAGCCAGCAATTGCAATACATAACTCCGTTTTTGGGAATTAATTATAAAAAATGGATGGCTGGGTATACCTACAGTTATCAATTGAATTCGGTAGTGCTTAGTAATGGTGGTTTTCATCAAATTACTCTAGGGTACGATTTTGGAAAACGTAAGGAAAGATGGGATTGTAATTGCCCTGCGGTTAATTCTAAAAACTAATCACAGTATAAAAATATTACATAAAAAATATAAATGGTTGCAAATTTGCAACCATTTATATTTTTATTTGGTAAAAGTACCATCAAATTGTAGCCTTTGATCTTTTATAGGGACCAAAGAAGATAATTCATATACATTTTTATAACCATATCCATAGAGATTTATAAATGTTGGGATATTTAACGCCAGAGGAGCCATTTTGGAAGCAAAATTAATAGAGTCTCCATCGATATTGTTATTACAATAAATCAAAATACGAGTCTTTTTGGAAGGTATTTTTTTTGCCAGTTTCCCTTCTGTGAAATCAGAAAAATTGATATGAGTTGCTCCTTTAAGGTGCTTTTGTTTGTAAGCACTTTCAGAACGAGTGTCTAATAAAATAGTGTTCTCATCTGTCATATACTTTAGAAAAGTCTCCAAAGGAATTAATCGTTCTTTTCTATATTCTAAAATTTCTTCAGATATTTCTAGAAAAGAATCATAATCAACATTCGATTTTGATAACTTCTTTTGTTGCTGTGCCTGCATTGACATAGGTATTAGAATTAGTATAATTACTTTAATAACTGTTTTCATCTTGACTATTTATTTTTCTTGAAGCACCCTATTTTTTATGATTTATTCTTCCCAGGAGAAAGATTTTTTTCTTCCTTGCTTTTTGATAGCATTTAGTAAAGCAGCTTCTAGGTTTGTATCATCTTTTTTACTGTTTTCTTTGATATACGATACACGCTTTTTATTTAACTCTTTAATTTTTTGTTGTATCTCTTTACGCGTTTTGCTTTTTTCTGCGATATATTGCTTTAACTCAGCTTTAGATTTTCCTTTAAGCTCTTTTGGTAATTCGTCTTTTGCTACTTTTTCGACTTCAAAAGCTTCGTCTTCTGCAGCATCGATTAGATCCCAGCTTTTGTTTTTATAGAAACCAGAACTCTTACTAACGGTTCGACTTACAGCATTAGCAGAACTGTAGGATCTTGCATTACTATCCTGTTCAGCTTGTAATTGTCTTTTTTGAGCGCCTTGGTGACCATAATAGATATATGTACCATTTAATTTATGATTGAGCTTAAGAATAATATCATCATATGGTGTTGCAATATGTACGGTTTCACGATTATGATCAATTGCACTATATTCTCCAGTTGTAATATCGGCTCCGTGTTTCCACATTGTCTCAATACCTTGTCTATAATTACCACAAAAAATGGTGTTAATCGTAATATCTTTTTCTAATGCATCTGTTGCTGCATCTTTATAATCAACCGGCCCTTGGGTAAAGGGTTCGTTGCCAGCTATGAAGATTAGTTTTAAATGATCATTATTTTTTTTCCAACCTAATTGATTAATTGAAGTATTGATCACTTTACCACAATATTCATTTCCTCCATTAGTTGTAAGTGCAAAAAGTTCTTTGGATATTTCATCTAAATCATCAGAGAACGGTAAGACTTGTCTAATAAATCCTTCTTGAGATGGTAAACCATCATTACCATATTCATATAATGCTATTTCCAGCTTTATTTTGTTATGACCGCATTTCGCATAAGAAAGTTCATTTACGATTTCCCATAGTTGAGCCTTAGCCTGGTCAATAAGCCCATCCATACTATTACTGGTGTCTAATAGTAAAGCTACTTGTATGTTACGTGTATTAGGATCGGTTTTGGTAGTTTGTATTAGGTGGTTTTTTTCTTTTTGAAATGCGAGATCGGAGTTCGGTTTATTATTTGCGTTACAAGAAATAGTAACAAGTAAACATAACATGCTCCATGTAAAAAATGTCTTCATAGTTTCCTTTTTTAATTTTGGATAAAACTATAGTTAACTTTTTTGATTAAAAATCTATAATGAGGGACTAGTTAATATAAATGAGGGAACTTACTCTTTTGATTAGGGAAGTTTCTTTTTTGTCCTAAAAAGCTACTGTAAAACAGTATAATCAAGTGATTCGAATTTTATTATCCCACTTAAATGGGTTAAGTTTACCTTGTTTTAATAGTATACAATGAAGAAGATTGGTTTGATAATAGTATTTCTTTGGTTCCTTCCTGTATTGGTTTTGGGGCAAGAAAACGCTAGAATGAAACGACCAGAATCGATGAGTATTAAAGGTTCTGTGAAGGAGAAGAGCACCCGAAAAGCAATTAGAGATGTTGATGTGACTGTTCTGGGAAAAGGAACCGTTACAACCGATATTTTTGGTAATTTTAGGATTGAAGCCCGTGTTGGAGATGAGCTTGTAATTGCTCATGATAGTTTTAATACTATACGATATACAATTAAGGATGGCCAAAGAATTGATATTGAAGTACAGGATAATCCGCAAGAGGCTAAATCACCTTCGATTTCAAAACAAAAAAGAGAGTCGAGATATCAGGAAAACCTTAGAGCAGCAAAAAGTTCTTTGAAAAAGGATGCCGCTACGAGTATAGAATATATCACTAATGCATTAGAAACAATACGAGATGATGATCCTTCATCAGACGATAAAAAAGCCGAATTATTTGAATCGTTAGCAGATATTTATGAGTACTGGAAACAGCCAGATCTTGCAGAGAGTAACTACCTTCTTAGTCTTAAAAATAAATATAACGCAGATGTAAAAATTAAATTAGCTAATGCTCAACTAGAAGGAAAAAATTACCAGGCAGCTCTAAATACTTTTGATGAATTACGGCGATCCAGGTTGAGTAATACTCAAAAGGCTATTGTTTATGAAGGTCTGGGAGATAGTTATAAAGGGTTGCAAAATTACCCTGATGCCATTACTAATTACAATAAAGCTCTTTCTATAAGCCAGAGAAAAAAGCTGGATGATAAGGTGATTTTGTTAAACTCTAAGCTAGCCGAAGTATTACAACAAGAGGGGAATATTAGAGATGCAGAGGAGTATTTGGATAATTCGGTGCAGCTGGCACAACAAAAGGATAAAAAAACATCTGCGAGACAACGATCTGTTGCAGCAGACTTTTATAACAAGAGTAATAGCTATGGTAAAGAGATACAATTAAGAAAAGAAGCACTCGAGGATATCGAAGAGATTGAAGAAAGCAATGATAATGATGGTCCACAGGCAGAGAAAGACAATTCTTTAACTACTCAAGTGCAAAATTATAAAATTGCCAGTGCTTTTGCAGCACAAGAAGCATATGATGAAGCCATACCATATTTAGAAGAAAGTATTAAAGAGGCAGAATCAAAAAATGATCTTATTGTTCAAAAAGATGCTACCCGAAAACTAGGAGAAGTATATCGAGAAAAAGGAGAGTTAGAAAAAGCATCAGATGCCTTCAAAGAATATGAGGTAATCATAGATAAGTTATATATTCAAAAAGATCAGGAGATATCACAGGCAACTCGTTTTAGCAGAGAACTAGCGCAGAGAGCAAATAGAATTACTACATTAGAGAAAGATAGGGAGTTAAATGAAGCAAGATATGAATTGGCATTTGCTTCACAAGAAATAGCAAATCAACAAAGTATACGACAACAAATTGTAATCTATTTTTTAATTGGGTTAATGGTTTTATTACTTCTTGCTGGGTATTTGATGTATCGTAATATGAAGCAACAACGGTATGCAAATAATATTTTAGCTTTAAAATCACTACGCTCCCAAATGAATCCACATTTTATTTTTAATGCTTTAAATTCTGTGAATACATTTATAGCAACAAGTGATGAAAGAACAGCAAATAGATATCTTACTGATTTTTCGTTATTGATGAGAGCTGTTTTAGAGAATAGTGAAGAAGATTTTATTCCTCTAGAAAAAGAGATAGAACTCTTAAGATTATATGTGCAATTAGAGCATTTTAGGTTTCAGGATAAATTTGAATATACAGTTGAGGTTGATCCAGAAATCGATATTAATGAATATATGATTCCCCCTATGTTATTGCAGCCATATGTAGAAAATGCGGTATGGCATGGACTACGATATAAAATTGAAAAGGGGCTGTTATCCATACGTTTTCAAAAAGCAACATCAGAAAGTATAGAAATTACAATTACTGATGATGGAATTGGACGTAAAAAATCTAAAGAACTGAAAACGCAAAATCAAAAACTTCAAAAATCCAGAGGAATGGGTAATATCAAAAAGAGAATTGCCATCCTTAATGAAATGTATAAAGATAAGGTTGATGTGTTTATATCGGATCTCGAAGATAATACAGAAGGAACGCAGGTAAAATTAATTCTTAAGAAAGACAAGTAAATGAACTTAACCGCAATCATAGTAGATGATGAAGCTAATAGCCGAGCGATACTTAGAAATTATTTAGGTAAGTATTGCCCATCGGTTACCATTTTGGGAGAGGCAGCCAGTGTAAAAGAAACATTGGTATTGCTAGAATCTTACACTCCTGATATGTTGTTTTTGGATGTAGAAATGCCATATGGCAATGCATTTGATTTATTAGAACAAGTACCTGATCGCACATTCGAAATTGTCTTTGTAACCGCCTATGATCATTATGCGGTAGATGCTCTAAACGCTCAGGCAACCTATTACTTGTTAAAACCTATTGCAATTGATAATCTTATCAAAGCTGTTGATCATGTAAGTTATATCAAGCAAAGGGAAACCGCTCTATTGGATACTGTTTTAGTTCCTAAGGTGACAACTGTTGAAGGTAAAATCACTATCCCGCAACAAGATGGTTTCGAGGTTCTACAAATTTCTGATATTATGTATTGCGAAGCTGATGATAACTATACAAAAATTTACCTGGATAAAGGCCAAAAGTTAGTGAGTAAAACGCTAAAATATTTTGAAGAATCCCTAAATCCACACGGGTTTGTAAGAACTCATAAAAGTTATTTGGTGAATGTGAGTAAAATAACACGATATCGGAAGGGGAAGGGGGGGAGTATTGTACTTTCTTCAGGAAAAGAGTTAGCGGTGTCCTCTTCTAAAAAAGGAACATTATTGAATTATTTTAAATAATCCTAATCGATAATTATGAAGTTTTGATTTTTTCTGTTAAAACACTTTAAAAAAACAAGTGTTAGTTATTGTAATTTGTAATATCCACTATTATTAACTACAAAAACTTAAAATAATGAAAAAAAGAGAATCGTTAAAAAAGCTATCTCTAGAAAAAATCAAAATTTCTAATCTGGCCTCTAAAGCTATCAAAGGAGGAACAGCTAACCCATCATTACACAGTTGTGCCGGACGGGGTAATAACCCAGGTCAAACTTGTTATACTAATAATTGTGGAGGTACTGGTGGAGGAACGGGTACTGGTGGTGGAATTAGTGGTCCTATTTATTGTTAATCTATCTTTTATAAGATATGAAGATTGTCTAGAAGTAATCTGTTTGTTGTCTTTTTTGAAAATTAATTTGTTGCTTTTTCTTGTAAAAACTAAGAACATGATTTTTTAGACAATCTTTTTTAAGTTTATATAGTATAAAAACTAAAAATCTAAAGTTTTTACAGTATATGTAATAGTGTTTTTGTGTAAAATATTCTTTAGTATATCTGCATTACCATTAGTATATAAAGTGTGTTCACCTATTTTAGAGTCTAGGTTTAAAAGTTGATTTGCGATCAATACAGCTTTGGTTTGTCGTGCAACAGCTTCTCCCGAATCGATAATTGTAATCTGATCGGAAAGGATTTTTTTTAGAAGAGGGATTAGATAAGGGTAATGTGTACATCCAAGAACTAAATGGTCTATGTTTTTGTCAAGCATAGGAGTGATATAAGAATGAAGTAAAGTATGCATTTCATCTGTGTTTATCTTTCCATTTTCGATAAGTTCTACCAATCCAGTACCAACAACTTCGATAACTTCAATATTTTGAGTATACAGATCCGACGTTTTGACAAATAATTCACTAGATAAAGTACCTTTTGTGGCGAGTATACCTACTTTTTTTGTTCTGGTATGAATAGCAGCAGGTTTTATAGCAGGCTCGATACCTATAATGGGTACGTCATACTTAGATCGTAGTGTTTTTATGGCATTTGTAGTTGCGGTATTACATGCAACCACAATGATCTTGCAATTTAGCTCAAGGAGCTTCTCGGTGTTTTTAATGCTTAATGCTGTAATCTCTTCTTTGCTACGCTTACCATAAGGAGCATATTTGCTATCAGCTAGAAAGATAGTATCCTCATGTGGTAATAGAGAGGTGATTTCTTTCCAGATAGTTGTTCCACCAACACCTGAGTCAAATATACCAATAGGTTGATTTTGCATAATTACATGATAGTTTATCTCAAAAATAAAAAAACAGTGAGATGTCATCTCACTGTTTTTTTATTTTTATTAAAAGTTTAAAGTAAAACTGTTAAATACCTAAATCTTTTTTTACATCTGCCATTAGGTTTTTACCATCAGCCATAATTACTCCGGTACCTGTAGTAGAATCTAATACATATTGAAAACCTTGCGCTCTTGCTACCTTTTGGATAGATGTACGTGCTTGTTCATAGATAGGCTTCATTAATTCGATCTCTTTTTTCTGAAGATCTTGAAGCGCATTTGTTCTATAATCGTTAATGCTTTTTTCTGTAGCCTGTACTTCTTGTTGTCTTTTTAAATTCTCTTCATCCGTCTTAGTTTCAGCTTCCTGAGAATATTTTTTAATAGTGTTTTGTAACTCTAACACCATATTTCTGATTTCTGCATCATAAGTCTTATTTAATTTTTCGATCTCACTTTTTGCAGCTTTAAAAGCAGGCATTGCTTCTACAAGCTCCTGTGATGCTATATGTGCTACTTTAGATTGAGCATTCACAAAACTTGAGCTTCCTATGGTAATTGCAATAGCTACTAATAACGTTCTAAATTGTTTCATTTGTAAGTATTATTAAAGGGTGTTATAAATTTATAAAATTAATTATTTAATCATTGTCTTTTCTACTATCAGCATCAGACGATGAGTCATTATTTTTTAGATTTTCTCTTTGAGTTTTTAAAGCTTTAATAGAATCTTTCTTTCTTTTTTGTAATTCTAATAATCGGGCTCTTCTTTCTTCGAACTCTTTCTTTTTTGCAGCTCTTATAGAATCTCTTTGAGCTTTACGCTCTGCAAGAAGTTGTTCTCTTTCTGATAATCTTTTTTGAGCTTCACGTTCTCTGTCAGATACTTCAGCTTCTTGTTCTGCATTTCTTTTTTCAGCTCTTTCCAGGGCTTTCTTATCTTTCTTACTATTGAGCTGTTTTCTTTTTGAAGCTCTATTTATTCTAAGTAACACCTGATCACTTATATCGAATCGATCTGCAGAATATAACATTACTAAATCTGCTGATTTATCAAAAACGAAATCGTATTTTTTGTTTTTAGCAATTTCTTGAACTGCTACAAAAACTTGATCCTGTACTGGTTGAACTAATCTCTTTTTTTGAATAAAAAGATCTCCATTAGGGCCAAATCGTTTTTGTTGATATTCTAATATTTCTTTTTCTTTAAAAAAGATATCTTCTTCTCTTTCTTCGATTAGCTCTTTGGTTAGTAAGACTCTTTCATTATTAAGGTCTTTACGCATTTCTTCAACTTCCTTAAGTTCTGCTTCTATTTCAACTTTCCATTTTTGTACTTTGGTTTCGAGTTCAGAAGAAGCTTCGTTGTATTCTGGAACGTTTTCCAGAATATAGCTCATATCGATATAGCCAATCCTAATACCTTTCTGTGCATGTACTGCGTTTGTGAAAAATAGCCAACTGACTGCTGCAACTAGTAAAAGACCCTTTGTTTTCATAACTTTGTGTGTATATAGAAATAATCGTGCCAAAACTAAAATTGTTGTCCTATAATAAAATGGGTTTCCCATCCATTAGCCTGATTTGTTCCCGGAATAGGATCAAAACCATACCCAAAATCTATACCTAATAACCCAAATGCTGGCATAAAGATACGCAAACCTGCTCCAGTAGAACGACTTAATTGGAAAGGATTAAAACTTTTAAAGCTATCATAAGAAGCTCCACCTTCCAAAAATCCTAACACATATATCGATGCAGCGGGTTTTAGTGTTATAGGATAACGAAGCTCTAACGAATATTTATTATAAATTGTTGCCCCATCAGCATCAAAATCTTGATTATTAGTTCTACTTTGTGGTGTAATAGATTGATTTGGGTATCCTCTTAATGAAATAACTTCACGACCATCAAGACTTGTAGCCCCTAATCCATCTCCTCCCAGGAAAAAACGTTCAAAAGGAATATTACCTCTATTGCTATTATATGCACCTAAAAAACCGTACTCTGCTTTTGTTTTTAGAACCAAAGGCTTTTTTCCAATATTTACTAAACTTGTGTACCAAGTACCATCAAATTTTAGCTTATAGTATTCTAGCCACTTAAAACGCTCCTGATCGATTTCTCCAATCTCTGTGCCTATTTCAGCACTTCTTACAAGATCTCTCGAATTACTATTGTCTAGATTACTTCTTTCTTCTTCTAAAGCATCTCTACGATCTTTTAAGTCACTGTAGTCTACGCCATCAAAAAGAGAGTAGGGTACAGAAAGTTTAGCAACAAGATTAAATTCTGATCCACCTGTTGGGAAAATAGGGTTTACTGTAGTGTTGTTTCTATTGATTCCTATAGTGTAGGATAAATCATTAGAAGATCCATTACCAAAAGTAAATAATCGAGTGTTATAGTTTTTAAGATTATAATGTCTTACACTAATAGCTTGAGATAATGTAAAGTAGTTATCTGGCCAATTTAATCTTTTAGCTATACCTATTGACCCACCAGTAATAAGAAATTTACTATCTCTGTCTACTCTACGTGTTCTGTTATTAAGCAAGAACTGGATCGTATGAGAAAATGAGGTAGAGAGTTGATATGGTCTTTTTCCTCCTAACCATGGTTCTACAAAAGAAAGACTATAGGTTTGAAAGAATCTACTGGCTTGGGCCCTTATTCTAAGCGTTTGCCCATCTCCCATGGGTAGAGGGCTATAAGATTCTTTGTTAAAAATGTTACGTATTGAGAAATTGCTAAAAGCTAATCCCAGAGTCCCTACAAAACCACCTCCGCCAAAACCTCCCTGAAGCTCAATTTGGCTGGATCCTTTTTCTACTACAGGGTAATTAATATCAATAGTTCCTGCCTGAGGATTTGCATTTTTAAATTGTGGTTCAAGTTGTTCTGGATCAAAAAATCCTAACTGACCCAATTCACGAACAGTTCGTACCACAAGATCTTTACTATAGCGTTGACCCGGTCTGGTTCTAAGTGTTCTGTAAATTACATGATCATTTGTTTTATCATTTCCAGTAACGGTAATGTGGTCAAAATAAGTCAGCTTTCCTTCACGAACTCTGATTTCAAAATCAAGAGTATCATTATATACTTTTGTTTCTACAGCATCAATAGAAGAAAATAAATATCCGTTATTTTGATATAAATTAGTAAGATCATCTGCATCGGGCTTACTATTATCAGCAATTTGTTTTTCTAAAAGAACACCATTGTACACATCTCCTTTTTTGATAACAAGTTGTCGGGCTAATTCTCGGTCGGTATATACACTATTACCTAGAAATGTGATATTACCAAAGTAATATTTATTACCTTCTTCAAGATTAAGATTAAGCGATACGCTATTATCATCTTCTACAATCAGGCTGTCAGAGGTAATACGAGCGTCTCGATATCCTTTTTCTTTATATTTTGTAATAATATTATCTTTATCCTCCTCGTAATCTGCTCGGATATATTTTGATCGTTTCCAGAATCTTAAAAATTTCTTACGCTTGGTGTTTTTCATTGCTCTGCGCACCTTGGCATCAGAAAGTTGCTCGTTTCCTTCTATGTTGATTTTATCAACTTTAACCCGATCTCCTTTGTCGATCAAAACTACCATGTTTACCTTGTTGCTTACAACGGTATCTTTAACAGGAATGGTGTTGATGACAACTTTAGTATTCAGAAATCCGTCTTTTTTATACTTATTAGCAATAAAATTACGAGTTGTAGTTATTAGATTTTCTGTAACCTTTGCTCCTTTGGTTAATCCATTATCTTTAATTAACTCTTCAGATTTACGTTTTTTAATTCCTTGAATACGGGCTTCGTTTAACTCAGGTACTTCTTGTATGTTAATTTCGAGATCAGCAACATCTCCTTCTACATTACTAATGTAAAAGTTAATATCACTAAATAATTCGAGATCCCATAATTTCTTAATGACTTTACTTATTTTATCTCCAGGAAGAAAAATACGTTCTCCTTTTCTAAGGCCGGTAAAAGTAATTACTGTATTTTCATTGTAACTAGTAATCCCGGTAACTTTAATATCCCCAATAATATATTCTTTCCCGTTAGCACCAGGTAAATTTTGTGCAGAAAGTGATGTTGATATTAATAAGGCGAGTAACGTAAAATACGTAATAGGTAGTTTTTTTGTCATTTCTTTAACTGAGCTGCTCACTAGTTTTTCCAAATCTTCTTTCTCTTTTTTGATAATTGTATATGGCCTCAAATAAATCGGCTTTTTTAAAGTCCGGCCATAAAATTTCTGTAAAATATAATTCTGCATACGCAATTTGCCATAATAAAAAATTACTGATACGTTGTTCCCCACTGGTACGTATCAATAAGTCTACATCGGGCAGGTCTTTTGTATACAAATGCTCATTAATGACTGATTCATTTATAAGATGTGGCGAAATTACACCATTTTTAACTTTAATACTTATTTCTTTGATAGTTTTTATAAGCTCTTCTCTACTTCCATAGCTTAGCGCTAGAGTAAGTGTCATATGTGTATTGGATTTGGTCTTTTCGATAACTTCTAAAAGTTCTACTCTTGCTTTTTCGGGAAGCGACTGCAAGTTTCCAATAGCATTAAGTTTAATATTATTATCCTGAAGTGTTTTGATTTCCTTTTTTAAGGAATTCACCAAAAGTTTCATTAAGGTGTCTACTTCAAGTTTTGGTCTGTTCCAGTTTTCTGTAGAGAAAGCATATAATGTAAGATATTTAACGCCTATTTCGGCACTGCTTTCTACAGCTTCCTTAACAGCTTTAGTTCCGTTTTCGTGACCAACGGCTCTAAATAGACCTTTCTTTTTGGCCCATCGCCCATTACCATCCATAATAATGGCAACGTGCTGTGGGATATTAGAGTTTAATTGTTTTTTATCAATCATTTTTAGAAAGCACAAAAACATGGTATTCTACCCCAGGTATACGATATTGTTATACCTGTAAATACATACCAGTCATTGTTATTTAAATTACCAAATCCTGTTCCATATCTATCATCAGGATTACTGCCGTCAAGGTTATCAGTAAATGTGTATCTGGCACCTATTTCTGCACCAAAAACAAAATTTCTACCTAATGTTTTTTTAATCCCTAAAACCATAGGGATCGCGAAACTCCATTTATCTGCATATGCATCGATTTGATTATTCGCATCTACAGCTAATGCACCATAATTAAATGTCGTAATTCCTGTATATAGATAAGGGGTAAATTGGGATTCGCCGTCGTAAAGATACCAATCCCAGAAATTAAATTCCATTCCTAGCGATATTTCTTTTACAGAATTGCTAAAACTTAGTCCTCTTTGTTTTCTTCTATCATCTCCTTTATCGTCATTAGCATTGAGTTTGGCATATAAAAATGAAGCTCTAAAAGCATGTCGTTTACTTCGATTCCATTTTCCGATAGCTCCAAAAGCGACATTATTAGGTAAAATATAGTATGTAGATCCTACATCTCCTATATAGTTAGCTCCTCCAGCCATCAAACCTACTTCGTAAGTTTGTGATGCGATTGGTTGTACAAAAAATACAACAATTATAAGTGATGCTAAGTATCTCATAGATTTTCAAAAGTTTGCAAATATAACAATTAAGTTTAGTACACAAGAATTTGAGTAAAATAGTATGAATAAAAAACACTTTTTAGCACATTTTATTGTTCAATTGCGTTTATCTTCCCCCCAAAGCATCTTTTTACGCAATGTTTTTAGAAAGCTTTCGTCTTGCAGAACTACCATATTAATTTTGAATGGAGCTTTTTTGATAACTACTGTGGCTTCATTTGGTAGTGTGTGTATTCTTGAGTCTAAAGAAATTAAGTAGGTATCTTCTCTTCCCGAAACCTGTAATTTAATTTCTTGATTATCTGGTATAACAAGGGGTCTTACATTAAGATTATGAGGAGCGATAGGAGTTAGTACCATGCTTTCTGCGTCAGGCATCATTACCGGGCCGCCACAACTTAATGAGTATCCTGTAGAGCCGGTAGGAGTAGAAACAATTAGACCATCTGCCCAATATGAAGTAAGAAATTCATTATTAAGAGTGGTGTGAACAGTAATCATAGAAGTTGTATTTCTTCGACTTACTGCAATCTCATTCATTGCAAAGTTTAATACCCCAAATTCTTCTGTTGCAGGTAAAGTTTCTACCGTTACGAGGCTTCTTGAAGAAATATAAAACTTTTTGTCAAGGATGAGCGCTATAGTGTCCTTAATTTCTTCTTTTTGAATGGTTGCTAAAAAGCCTAATCTTCCGGTATTGATCCCTGCAATTGGGATTCCTAAATCTCGAACATAGGTGATCGTTTTGAGAATAGTACCGTCTCCTCCAATACTAAAAAAAAGATCATACGATGTGTCCAGTTCTTCAAAAGTGCTAAAATGAGAATATGTTTTATCTATTTCATCATGAAGATTTATTAATTCAAGAAAATTTTTCTCAATTACAACTTCTACACCATTTTTGTCAAGAGTCTCTAATAACTGTTGAATATAGATTCCCGAATTTTTATGATAGAACTGCCCGTATATACCGATCTTCATTATGATTTGATTTGTGTTATTAGTATTATAGATTAGGTAAACTGTCCTATATATTAAGGTATTTTGCTAAATATTGAGATCTTTCTTTAAGATTTGTTAAAAATGTATCTTCCTGATGTCTTGAAACGATGTTATAGCTATATCTTCTAAATGTTTGTACGATATTATTAATATCACTATCACTAATCTTTAATGTTATTTGGGCGACATCATTTTTCATATTTGATATAAATAAACCTAATACTTTGGCATTATTTGATTCTACAATTTGTGAAATTTCACTAAAAGAATAATCCAGAACTCCTTTTTCTACTATTAAAATATTACCAGGCTCACTAAGAAACGGAGTTTCGTTAAAAAGGTTCATGATATCACCAAGTTCAAAAAAGCCTAAATAACTATTATCATCATCAAGTACTGGCATAATGTTAGAGTTACTCTGTGCAAAAGCTTCTAGAATATCCAACCAGTTATCACCTTTTCTTACATAAAACCCTTCGAGGGCATATTGATATGCATCCAAAGTTTTGTCAGTTTCAAAACATCGGATATCTGCTTCAGAAATGCATCCTAAATATATATTCTGTTTTATTACAGGAAAATGGGTATAGGTAAGTTCATTAAATAGTAGTTGTGCCTCTGTTACTTTGACAGTCACATCAAGAGGTTCTATTTCATTAACTATGTACAAATTCGTTTTCATAACTTTTAGGGGCTATATTATGCAAAATAATCAAAAAATATACAATCAAGGCGTTCTCAACTTTGTATTTTTGCTTTTTTAGTAAAAGACATCAAAAACCATGACAAAGTTAAGTGTTAACGTTAATAAAATTGCAACTTTACGTAATTCAAGAGGGGGAAATACTCCTAATTTAATACAAGTAGCCACCGATATTCAGCATTTTGGAGGAGAAGGAATTACAATACACCCAAGACCAGATGAAAGGCATATACGATATCAAGATGCATATGATTTAAAGCCAATTGTACATACAGAGTATAATATAGAGGGAAATCCTATTCCTAAGTTTATAGAGTTGGTATTAGCTGTTAAGCCAACACAGGTTACTTTGGTGCCTGATGCAGAGGATGCTATAACGAGTAATGCAGGTTGGAATACAAAAAAACATGAAAGTTTTTTGAAAGAAGTGATATCAGAGTTTAAGCGTAATGATATTAGAACCTCAATATTTGTAGATCCCGTTTCTGAGATGATAGAAGGTGCTGTAAGTACAGGGGCAGATAGAATTGAATTGTATACCGAAGAATTTGCTTCAGAATACGCAAAAGGAAATTTGAAAGCAATACAGCCTTATTCGGATTGTGCTCAACAGGCAATTGACCTTGGGATCGGAGTAAATGCAGGTCATGATCTCTCTTTGGATAATATTAAGTTTTTCAAAGAAAATATCCCTGGTCTTCTAGAAGTTTCTATTGGGCATGCTTTGATAAGCGAATCGATATATCTGGGATTAGAGAATGTAGTTAATATGTATTTACATCGACTAAAATAAAACTGTAGATATGAAGTTACATGCAAACGTTTTTGGCGAAGGGCAACCTTTTATAATTCTTCATGGGTTTTTAGGAATGGGAGATAACTGGAAGACACTTGGGAAGAAAATCTCTGAACAAGGATTTCAGGTTCATTTGGTAGATCAACGAAATCATGGTAGAAGCCCTCATAGCGATGAGTTTAGTTATGATATACTTGCAGATGATTTAGCGACGTATTGCGAAGAGTACCATTTGCAGAACTGTAATATTTTGGGACATTCTATGGGAGGGAAGACAGTAATGCTTTTTGCTTCAAAATATTCTGATTTGATTGATCATTTAATTGTAGCTGATATAGGACCAAAATATTATCCATTACATCACCAGGATATTTTAGACGGGTTAAGTGCTTTGGATTTTGAAATTTTAAAATCCAGAGGAGAGGTGGATCATGAGTTAAGTATGTATGTGCCTGATACAGGTGTAAGAATGTTTCTTCTTAAAAATCTGTACTGGAAAGATAAGGGGGTTCTCGGATTGCGAATGAATTTGGAGGCATTGATGAAAAATGCTCACGAAATAGGAGTAGAACTACCAGAAAAATATAGTTATTCTGGACATACTCTCTTTCTAAAAGGAGAACGATCTAATTATATTTTGGATGAAGATGAACCCAGAATAAAAAAACAATTCCCTAATTCAATAATCGCAGAAATTTCAAACGCGGGTCATTGGTTGCATGCCGAAAACCCGGTGAATTTTTTGGAAGAAGTGTTAGAATTCGTCAAAAAATAAAGAAAAAATGCTATGTATGCATAATATTTTGATGATTTCGTTGGATAATTGGTATTTTCTATTAAATTTGGAAAATCAAATTTTAATATAGAACTTATCTAAACTTTTTGTTTACCTACGAATTTTACATTTTGGCCTCTAAATTTTTGTGTCTTTACCATAATATGGCGTGGTGATGCCTTCATGAAACCTTTTATTCTAGATTAACCGCCAAAATTTTTTACTCACAAACAAAAAAGTAGACAAGTTCATTCTAACATAACAAACAATACTAAATTAATTATGAGAAAACTTTTATTATTTATTCTGTTCGTCTCGGTAACTTTGGTTACGTATGCAGGCGGATATAGAGTTAGTGTGCAAGGACAAAGAGCTGTTGCTATGGGGCATACTGGAGTAGCGGTGGTGAATAGTGCTGAGTTGGTATTCTTTAACCCTGCGGGTCTTGTGTACTTAGAAAATAAATTAAACGTAAGTGTTGGTGTAAGTGGGATTTTTACAGATGTAATATATCAAAATCGAGAATTAGGTACTTCTTCAGAAACAGATAGTTCTGTGGGAACTCCTCTTAATTTATATGGCTCTTATAAAGTAAATGACTGGATGTCTATTGGTTTAGGAGTATATACTCCTTTTGGTAGTGAAGTAGAGTGGCCAACAAACTGGGCTGGTTCTCATTTGGTAAATAATATTGAATTGGCAGCAATTTATATACAGCCAGTGGTGTCGTTTAAGATTTCTGATCAATTTAGTATCGGGGGAGGACCTATTTATGTTACTGGCTCTGTGAATTTTAATCGTAATGCTAGTAGAACAACAACCGATCTAGAAGGTAACCGTTCTAATATTACGGTCGACGATTCTGGAGTTACCAATTGGGGATGGAGTATAGGTGCAATGTTTAATCCTACCGAAGATTTGCATATAGGATTTAGTTATCGTAGTGAGATTATTATGGAAGTTGAAGGAGGAGAAGCTACGTTTTCGAATTTTCCAAATTCTCCTGCAACACCTGCTAATGGAACTACGACTTTTAATGCAGAGTTACCGTTGCCAGCAGAACTTACTCTAGGACTTTCATACGAATATAAGAAATGGGTATTTGCATTTGATTATAATAGACAATTCTGGGATGTATATAAGTCGCTGGATCTTACCTTTGGTAATGGTTCTAGTTCGGTGAACCCTCGTAATTATAAGAATTCTTCGGTATATCGACTTGGATTGCAGTATCAGGCAACAGATAAAATCACTCTAAGAGCTGGATATTACCGTGATGAAACTCCGGTGCAACCAGGTTATTTTGCTCCAGAAACTCCTCGTAACGACTCTGATGGATTTACTGGTGGTTTAAGTTTTGCCGTAACACCTAAGCTAGCTATTGATGCTTCGTTCTTTTACTTGAGATTTGAAGAGGTAGATGCTTCTTATGATTTTGGTACAAACTCGACTGGCGGTAGAGAATCTTTTGGAGGAACATATAAATCCAGCGCATTTGCTCCTGGACTTGGTTTAACTTATAAAATGTAATAAAGATGATGAGGAAAAATATAAAATACTTAGCGATTCTTGCATTAGGAATAATAGCATGTGAACCAGAATTTGATAACCCGATTGATGAGGCAGGAACGTATACAAGTGGAGAAGCTGATTTTAGTAACTATGTAGCATTGGGGAACTCGCTTACAGCAGGTTTTGCTGATGGAGCATTATATATAACAGGACAAGAAAATTCATATCCTAATATACTATCTAAGCAATTTGCATTTGCGGGTGGCGGTGATTTTACACAGCCACTAATGTCAGATAATGCAGGAGGAGCATTACTAGGAGGAACTCAGATTTTAGACAATAGATTTGTTTTAGTTTTTGATGCAGAAGGTAACCCTGTCGGCCCTTCTGTCTATACAGGAGCGGCGCCAACTACAGAGATATCTAATGCTTTAGCAGGACCTTTTAATAACATGGGAGTTCCCGGAGCAAAAAGTTTTCATTTGGCTGCACCAGGATATGGTAATGTAGCTGGGGTAGCTAGCAGTTCTGCAAATCCGTATTTTGCAAGATTTGCTTCTTCTGCAACAGCAACGGTTGTAGGAGATGCTGTAGCTCAAAACCCTACGTTTTTTAGCTTATGGATAGGAAATAATGATATACTTAGCTATGCTACTTCTGGAGGTGTAGGCGCAGATAATAATGAAGTGCCTAACACTGATCCGTCTACTTATGGTCCAAATGATATTACAAATACTACTGTGTTTGCAGGTGTTTATAGTCAATTAATTGATGCACTTACTGCAAAAGGAGCTAAGGGAGTGTTGCTAAACTTACCAAGTGTAACTTCTATACCATTTTTTACAACGGTTCCTTATGCGCCATTAAGTCCTTTGAATCCAGATTTTGGACCACAAATACCTACACTTAATGCAACCTATGCGGGATTAAATCTTGCGTTTGCAGGTATTGGTGTTCCAGAAAGAGCGATAGAATTTTCTACTACCGGAGCAAGTGCTGTGGTAATTAAAGATGAGTCACTTGATAATAAAACGGCACAATTGACTGCGGCTTTAACGCCTACATTTGGAGCGGCAAAAGCAGCCCTTTTTGGTGCGCAATACGGTCAGGCAAGACAAGCTACAGCAG
The DNA here is from genome assembly GCF_943422735.1 of Aquimarina sp. EL_43. Lineage (NCBI taxonomy): Bacteria > Pseudomonadati > Bacteroidota > Flavobacteriia > Flavobacteriales > Flavobacteriaceae > Aquimarina > Aquimarina sp. EL_43. The sequence goes on from NZ_CALSBR010000001.1 coordinate 2,659,310, forward strand.
AAGATTTGTTAGTACTTACAAGTTCTAGTATTATCGGAAAACTTAATGAGGCTAGGTTTGCAGAATTAGTTGGTTTAGGTTTGTCTCAGGAAGAAGCAGGACAATTAGCAGTTAATGGTGTTAGTTTTCCTTTAGAGGATAAGTATGTGTTAATACCTGCAGAACAAACAGCTATAGAAAATGCTCGTACAGGATTTAATGCTACTATTGCAGGTCTTGCTACAGCTAAAGGATTAGCGTTTTATGACGCTGCAGCCGATTTGGCACAAGCTGCAAACGGAGGTATTCCTATTGATGGAGGAATGATTACATCAGAATTTGTTAGAGGTGGAGGATTCTCATTAGATGGGGTGCACCCAACACCAAGAGCTCATGCTTTGATAACCAATGGAGTATTAGATGCTATTAAAGCTACTTATGGAGCTAACTTGCCAAGGGTTAATCCTGCAGATTATGGTACAGTTACCTTAAGTAATGATGTTAATTAAGAAAATATACTAAATAATGTTTTGGTAAAAGCCTGTTGTTTTTTTCAGCAGGCTTTTTTTTATTGAATGAGATAAAGTTTATATTTGAAGTATGAATTTTATTCTTAAACTTATTTTAAATGCATTAGCAGTACTCCTATTAGCTAAAATCCTGCCGGGAGTCGGAGTCGATAATTATGTTAGCGCATTAATAGTTGCAGCTGTTTTGGCAATTTTGAATACAATTGTAAAACCTTTACTGATTATTTTAACACTGCCAGCTACAATACTTACTTTGGGGTTGTTTCTTTTAGTTATTAATGCAGCAATTATTTTATTGGCAGATTATTTTATAGCTGGTTTTAGTGTAAATGGATGGTTGTGGGCGCTGATCTTTAGTGTCTTGTTATCTGTATTTCAATCAATACTACATTCTATTTTAAAGAAAGACGAAAATTAATGTAACGCTTACTGTTTTTCAAGGAGTTAAAAATTTGTTGTGATCTAAAAAAGTATTACTTTTGCAAGCCAATTTTTAGAGTAAACGTAGAGATAATGAATATTTCAAAAGAGCAATTAGACGAATTAAATGCAGTGGTAACCGTAGATATCGCTAAAGAAGACTATAGTGATAAGGTCGAAAAAATCCTTAGTGATTATCGTAAAAATGCTAACATTCCTGGTTTTAGAAAAGGTCACGTTCCTATGGGACTTGTTAAAAAACAATACGGAAAAGCAGTTTTGGTAGATGAAGTAAATAAACTGTTACAAGATGCATTAAATAAATATCTTACAGAGGAAAAACTTGATGTATTAGGAAATCCATTACCAAAGGAACAGGAGAACTTTGACTGGGATACCGATGATTACTCTTTCGAATTCGAACTTGGATTAGCTCCAAAATTTGAAGTAAAGCTTAATGGTAAAAAAGCGATCACTCACTACAAAATTGTAGCAAATGATGAGATGATCGATAATCAAATCAAAACCATCCAGAAACAATATGGAAAGCTTATATCTAAAGATGTTGTAGAGAAAGATGATTTGGTAGCTGGTTCTTTTGTAAATGAAGAAAAAGAAATTGATAATGCATTTACTGTTTCTTTAGATAAAATTAAAGGTAAAAAGAATCTTGATAAATTTATAGGAGCAAAAGTAGGTGATGTTATCAAGTTAAAAACAAAAGGATTGTTTGCCGATGATCACGATTTGATAAGTGCTTTAAAAATAAACCATGATGAAGCACACGACCTTAATATAGAAGTAGCTTTTACAGTTTCAGAAATAAATACTCAGGAACTTGCAGATTTAGATCAGGAGTTATTCGATAAACTATATGGTGCAGGTGTTATAAAATCGGTTACTGATCTGAAAGAAAAAATAAAAGAAGATGCCGAACGTCAATTCGAGCAACAGTCAGAACAACAACTGCTTAATGATATTACTGAAAACGTTTTAGAGAATACTAAATTTGATCTCCCTAATGAGTTTTTGAAGAAATGGATTAGAGCAACTGGTGAGAAACCTTTGACAGAAGATGAAGCAAAGGACGAATTTGAAAAAAGTGAAAAAGGATTACGTTATCAATTGATCGAAGGTAAAATAATTAATGATAATAACCTTCAGGTAACTTTTGAAGAATTGAAAGATTTTGCAAAAGAGTTAATTAAAGGTCAGATGGCTCAATTTGGGCAAAATTCTCCAGAAGATAAAGAGCTAGAGGATATTGCAGCAAGAATATTATCCAATCAAGAAGAGGTTAAAAGAATCTCTGAACAATTGATGAGTAAAAAGCTACTTAATTATTATAAAGAAAATGCAAAGCTAAAGATAAAAGAGGTTAGTTTTGATGAATTCATAAAAGAAGTTTACAAATAATTAATGTTGTAATTTACTAAGGAATTATACTTATATTTAGGGCGTTAAACTATCTTTGGGTTAACGCCTTTTTTATCAATAAAAATTTCAGAAAAAGAAATATGGATTACGGAAAAGAATTCGAAAAATACGCTACTAAGCATCATGGTATTAATAGCAACTATTATAACCAGATCGTTAGTAGTATGTATCCAACCGGGATGACTCCTAATATCATAGAAGAGCGTCAAATGAATATTGCTATTTTTGATGTTTTTTCGAGGTTAATGATGGATCGTATTATATTTTTAGGAACCGGGATTAATGATCAGGTTGCTAATATTGTTCAGGCCCAATTGTTATTTCTCGAAAGTGTAGATTCTTCTAAAGATATTCAGATTTATATCAATTCTCCAGGAGGAAGTGTCTATGCAGGCCTTGGTATTTATGATACAATGCAATTTATCAAACCAGATGTAGCTACTATATGTACAGGTATGGCCGCATCTATGGGAGCTGTATTATTATGCGCAGGACAAAAAGGAAAACGTTCTGGATTGCCACATAGTCGCGTTATGATTCATCAACCATTAGGAGGTGCTCAGGGACAAGCAAGTGATATAGAAATTACTGCACGTGAGATTTTGATATTAAAAGAAGAATTATATAAAATTATTGCCAAACACTCCGGACAAACCTACGATAAAGTATACGAGGATAGTGATAGAGATTATTGGATGAAAGCAGATAAAGCTCTAGAGTATGGAATGATTGATGAGATTTTGACTAGAGAATGATGTAATTTTTCTTGTTAGTTAGGGGATTTTTCCCTTATACTTGTATGTATATACGAAAACAAGAGAAGTTTTTATGAAAATGAAAATAAATAACTATGGCTAAGGAAGATTTAGAATGCTCTTTTTGTGGAAGAAAGAAGCCTGAAACCAATTTACTTATTGCAGGGTTAGATGCCCATATTTGTGATCGATGTATTGTTCAGGCGCATGGAATTGTGGTGGAAGAAGCTAAAGATGAAGAAACGGGTGAGCTTAGTAGCGAATTAATGTTACGAAAGCCTATGGCTATCAAGAAGTTTTTGGATGAGTATATAATAGGGCAGGAGTTTACAAAAAAAGTAATGTCTGTAGCAGTATATAATCATTATAAACGCTTATTGCAACCACAAACAGAAGATGATATTGAGATTCAAAAGAGTAATATCATTATGGTAGGGCAAACGGGTACCGGAAAAACATTAATGGCTAAGACCATTGCCAAAATGCTTAACGTTCCATTAGCTATTGTAGATGCAACTGTACTTACCGAAGCAGGTTATGTGGGCGAAGATGTAGAAAGTATTCTTACACGACTACTTCAGGCTGCAGATTATAATCTTGAGAAGGCACAACGTGGTATTGTATTTATTGATGAGATAGATAAAATAGCTCGTAAAAGTGATAATCCTAGTATTACCAGAGATGTTTCTGGAGAAGGAGTGCAACAAGCTTTACTTAAGTTACTAGAAGGAACTGTAGTAAATGTTCCGCCAAAAGGTGGGCGTAAGCATCCAGATCAAAAATTTATCGAAGTAAATACCGAAAATATTCTTTTTATAGCAGGTGGTGCTTTTGATGGGATCGAAAAAATGATTCAGAAACGATTAAATATGCAGGCTGTTGGATATAGTGCCTCTAAAAGTGAAGACGCTATAGAGAAAGATAATCTGTTACAGTATATCATTCCTAGAGATTTAAAAGATTTTGGATTGATTCCTGAGATTATTGGTAGACTTCCTGTGCTTTCTTATATGAATCCTTTGGATGAGCAAACCCTTAGGTCTATTTTAACAGTTCCTAAAAATGCCATAATAAAGCAATATAAGAAGTTGTTTGAAATGGATAATATTGGTTTCTCAATTACTGATGGTGCATTAGAATATATTGTAGAAAAGGCTCTTGAGTATAGATTGGGCGCAAGGGGTCTTAGATCACTTTGCGAAGCAATTTTAACAGATGCAATGTACGAACTGCCAGAAAGCGAAGAAACAGAGTTTAGAGTAACTAAGGATTATGCCGAAAAGAAGCTTAATAAGTCTACGATTAAAAAGCTTAAGGCGGTCTCTTAAAGTAAAAGAAAAAAGCTTTACATAAAAAAAACACCTTTATAAATTTATAAAGGTGTTTTTTGTTGGTTGATTAGTTGATAATATATTTATTCTGTATATGATATTCGATCCTTATTGTTGGTAATGATATCTTCTGTATTTTTTAATACAAGATCACTGTTGTTAAGGTATATTTCTAAACCATTTTGTCGAATTAAAGCTTCATAAAATGTTGCTTTAGAAATTTCACTATAACAAGTGTCTTCTTCTAATGTATTTTCTGTTTTTAAAGCCCTTGTAGAAGAAGAAACATCAGTAGTAGTCTCTTTTGAAGTTACATCAGCCGTTTCATTGGCATTAGTAATATGATTTTCGGTTTTGATTTCTTGTGCGTTAATTCCTATGGTTAACAGTAATAAAGTAATGCAAGATATCGTAGTTTTCATATTTTGGGGCTTTGATATATTTAATAACTATCTGAGGACAAATTTAATATGAAAATGAGAGCCTAAAAAATGATTTGATATTTTTTAGATCAAACGCTTTTTTTGAACGATGAAATACTAATTTTTTTGTTAAAAACGACAATTCTTACATAGTTTTTTTACGGTTTAACCGTAAAAATTTATATTTTAATTTATGTTTTTTATAGAAAAAAGATCGATTTAGAAAGACTTAACTATTTCTTAATCAGGGAGAATAAGAACTCACATTATTTAGGGCAATTAGTTCGTTAATATACGTTCGTTTATTAGAAAGTCTTGGGACTTTATGTTGCCCACCCAGCTTATTATTCTTTTTCAACCAATCATAGAATAGATTTTGTCTTGCAATACGTATATGAAGGATGTTAAGAGTTGTATTGTTATATCTTTTGGCTTCATAATCACTATTTACCTGTTGCAGATTTTGATCGAGAATATAAGTAAATTCTTTAATGTCTTCGGGATGCTTTTTAAATTCAATGATCCACTCGTGTGCGCCTTTTTCTCGTTCTTTCATAAAAATTGGCGCCACAGTATAATCTACAATCTCACTATTAGTGATTTTGGTTGTTTTTCTAAGTGCTTCTTCTGCATTTTCGATAATAAGCTCTTCTCCAAAGACATTAATATGATGTTTGGTTCTTCCTGATACCTTGATTCTATATGGGTCTATAGAGGTAAATCGAATAGTATCTCCAATTTTATAGCGCCATAATCCAGCATTAGTTGTAATGATAATAGCATAGTTTTTCCCAACCTCTACTTCGCTTAGCGGGATCACTTTTTCAGTTTTGGTGCCATAGGTATCCATTGGTATAAACTCATAAAAGATCCCGTAATCTAGCATCAATAGTAACTCAGAAGAATTGTTATGATCTTGGATAGCAAAGAAACCTTCAGAAGCATTATATATTTCGTAATATTTAAAAGAGTTTCTGGGTAAAATTTTGCTGTATTGGTCTTTATAGGGTTCAAAACTTACTCCACCATGAAAATATACTTCGAGATTATTCCAGATATCGAAAATATTCTCATTTCCTGTCATTTCCAGCACTTGATTAAGTAAAACCAACATCCAAGAAGGAACGCCTGCTAAACTGGTTACATTTTCCTGAATGGTTTCATTAACAATAGCCTTCATTTTATACTCCCAATCACTCATTAATGATACTTCGTTACTGGGAGTAGAGCTAAACTCTGCCCAAAAAGGCATATTGTCTATAATTATTGCAGATAAATCTCCAAAAGAAGTTCCGTTTTCTTTGTACAATTCTTTACTACCACCTAACCTAAGACTTTTTCCTGTAAAGAGTTTTGATTCCTCATTATTGTTAAGGTACATACATAAGAGGTCTTTACCAGCGGCAAAATGACAATCTTCTAGTGATTCTTCACTAACAGGGATGAATTTACTTTTAGAACTGGTAGTACCACTAGATTTTGCAAACCACTTAATAGGAGTGGGCCAAAAAATGTTGTGTTCACCCAAGCGACTTCTTTCGATTATCGATTCATAATCTTCATAAGACCTTATAGGTACTCTTTCTTTAAAAGTTTCATAATTACTTATAGTCGCAAAATCATAGCTTTTCCCAAATTCTGTATTCTTAGCTGTTTCTAATAGCACATGCAGCAACTCAAGCTGAACCTCATTAGGATACTTAAGAAAAAGCTCCATTTGATGAAAGCGTTTTTTTAAGAACCAGCTGGCTATAGAATTAACTAATGGGATTGGCATTTTTTAATGTATATTTAGGCAGAAATAATGTACACCAATTCTTAATATAAGATCGGGATATATTATTTTTGTTGTTATCAATTAGAAACTAAAATAATAAAAATAATCACATTCTTCTTATTTGATTATTATATAACGAAATTTTATGCAATATCAGGGGGTGCTAACAAAAATGCAAACAGAAATTAATGATCCTATTCAGTATTATCTGGTTTTCGAATCAGATTTTATTCACATGAATCAGTTATTGGATAAAAAAGTACGAATAGAATTTGTAGGATATCAGTGTCTTGCCTGTGGTGAAAATAAAAAAATATTTAGACAAGGGTATTGTTATGATGATTTTTACAATCAACCTCAAGTCGGAGATTGGGTAATGCGTCCAGAATTAAGTACTGCACATTTAGATATTGAGGATAGGGATTTAGAATTTGAAAAAAAGGCACAGCTTCAACCACATATAGTATACCTGGCTAATTCTAGTAATGTTAAGGTAGGGGTAACCAGAAAATCCCAGGTGCCTACAAGGTGGATAGATCAAGGAGCTCATGAGGCTATAGAAATTGTTGAGGTTCCTAATCGATATTTGGCAGGTATTACCGAAGTGGCTTTAAAAGAAAAGGTGGCTGATAAAACAAATTGGCGTACGATGCTTAAAAATGAAATAACAGATGAAGATCTGGCCTCTTTTAAAGACAAACTAAAAGATTTTATACCCGATGAGGTAAAAGAGTATTTTGTCGAAAATGGAAAAGAGACTCAACTTCGTTTTCCTGTACTTCAATATCCTAGCACTGTAAAAAGCCTTAATCTGGAGAAAACACAAGAGTATTCTGGTGTGTTAAAAGGAATTAAAGGACAATATCTTATTTTTGAAGATAATACAGTCTTTAATGTGAGAAATAATGAAGGATACGTGGTTAGTTTAACAATAACCTAACATGGTTCTTTTGTAATTATAGCCAATTCTTCTTTTCCGTAAATTTCACATTGTTGTAACGTACTTTTAATGTCATCAATGGTTGTTCTGGGATTTATAAGGCACATCCTAAGTACGATCTGACCTTGTAAAACTGTAGTTACCAGTATTGCTTCTCTAGAATCGACTATTTTTTTAGAAATATTCTGATTGATACGATCTAATTCTTCTTCAGAAAGTTGATAACCAATAGGGTGGTACCTAAAGTTAATTATAGCTAATGTAGCTGGCGATGTAATTTCCCAATATGTACTTTTTCGTAAGATATTTTCAGTTTGTTCGGCAAGATCTATATTGTATTGTATGGCTTTTCTAAAAGATTCGAGACCAAACGTTTTTAATGACATATAAAACTTTAAAGCACGAAAACGTCGGGTTAATTGAATACCATGATCATAAAAATTAATTTCAGATTCATTGCCTTCTATATCTCTTAGGTATTCTGGTTTCTCGCTAAATGTACCACTTAACCAATTATGATCTTTGACCAATAAACAACCTATCTCATAAGGCTGAAAAAACCACTTGTGTGGATCTACAGTTAGTGAATCTGCTCGCTCGATACCTTTTAAAAGCTTTTTTCCTTTATTTGCCAAAATTGCTGCACCTCCATATGCTCCATCAACGTGCATCCACAAATTTTCTTCCTGGCAGATATTTGCAATTTCATCCAGAGGATCTACAGTTCCTGTATTGGTAGTTCCTGCAGATGCTATTATGCAAAACGGTTGAAACCCTTCAAGACGATCTTTGGCAATTACATTTTTTAATTTATTTAAAGAAACTTTAAATTCTAGATCGGTAGGAATAAGTCTGATCTGCTCTTTTTTAAAGCCAATTACTTTGATTGCTTTTATGTTTGAAGAGTGAGCCTGGTCTGATAAGTAGATTATTGCTTTAGAAAAATCTTCACCACATTTTACCCTTCTGGCTGTTACCAATGCGGTAAGATTTGCCATCGAACCACCACTGGTAAATATTCCTCCTCCCATTTTTGTCGGAAACTCAAAAATCTTAAGTAACCAGTTCATAACTACTATTTCTAATTCTGCTGCTGCCGGAGATGCGGCCCAACCGCCAGAAAAAATATTAAAACCTGTAGCGATAGTATCGGCCATAGCACTTATGTAGTTACTTGGGCCGGGTACAAAAGAATATGATTTTGGATGTGATACAATACTACTGTTCGGAATGACTTGATCCATTACAAAATCCAGAACTTCGTTTGCAGGAGTAGGGTGATCAGGAAGGTCTTCTGTTAATAAAGAATCCATTTCTTCTCTTGAAGCAATAGTTACAGGCTTTTTTGAGTTCTGAGTCTCAAAATGATCCACAATATGATCTATAATCTTATATCCATAGCTTTGCATTTCTTCTTTTGGCAAGCTTAACTTAGAGTTGAAATCGTCTTTATTCACAGCAATATAATTTTATCAGAATTGCTGACAAATATAAAAACACTTAACAGATAATTACTTGTACAAATGGTTTAAAAAATGGTATTTTGGTATAGTTTCTTTCATTCGGCTAAAAAATTGATGCCTTGAAAAATAGAAATAACAACTAGAATTATTCCTATAATCCTAGAAAGTTTAGCTTTTGAATCGCCTGGTTGTTGTGCAATTTTATTTCCCCATCGACTATAAAAATATAATGTTCCTATTTTTCCTAAGTAAACTCCAAGAAAGAAAAGAAAAAGAGAGATGAGTGGGTTTTGAACTGTGAGTTTAAAAATATATTTGTTTACCAGTGAAATTGCTAAAACCCAGTAAATAATTACAGGAGGGTTTAATATGGCTAGAGAAAAACCAGTAAGGAATTTAGATTTGGATAGTTTTAATTTTTTGGATTTATGTTTAGTGTTTATTTTATTCTTAAAAAGTAAGAAATACACGCCAATAGAAAAGAAGAGTATAATGAACGTAATTTGAATCCATTGATTTTCTCGAAAAAAATCAGATAACTCCATACTACTGTGCAATGCAAAAAGAGCTAATAATACTTCGCCAATCCCTGCTGCCAGTGCTATGTAGGATGCGTTTTTAATATTTTCTTTGACAGAGGTATGAATAACAGCCAGATTGACTGCTCCCAGGGGGAGCGCTCCTATTACAGCGGTAACAATTCCCAAAAAGAGATATAGTACAGATAGTGTCATAAACCCTTAGTAGTTATAAACAAAGTAATCTTACAGCTAAATAAAACAATAGAAGCGGCAACTGCCGCTTCTAACCCTAAGTAAATATGATAATTTAAACACATTACTAATTTAATTTTTAAAAATTTCCGTTAACTCCTATCCTCATTTTTTTAATGACTTCTTCATAGTAGAGGATTGTCCAGATAATTTTTTCTGTATCAGCATAAGGAACTAATTCTTCGATAGTTTCTTTGGTAACTTCTAAATTTTTTTGCGTAGACTCTTTATTATTTCTAAGGATTTTTAGATGTCGTGAATCTTCTTTAATGCCAATATCACTTAGTCGTACACCAGGTTCATTAGTAAGTGATAGAAACGGGAGTATGGTCATGATCTCCTCGACCCGATCTTGGTATAGTTTTACGAGTTGGCCTTTCTTTAAGGCTTGCAGATCATTAATTGTGTGAAATTTATTGGTCTGACTCCTTTGCGTAAAGAATATGGCTTCATTTGCTTGTTGCGCATAAATTGTACTTATTGCAAGAAAGAAGATTAAGCTTGTTAATAATTTTGACATAGTGTTTGTAATATACATTTGATTTTGATTGATTTTGTACAGTAAAATCAGAGCAAACTATTTTATTATTGCATCACCATATAATTGTTTAATGATTTTTTTAACTGAAACTTAGGTACAATAGAGCTTTTGGGGTCACTAAATAAATCATTTACACCAACAAAGCTTTCTGTAAATCTATTGTATTTTAAAATATCTAAGGCTCCGTTAATTGCTGCATTACTTGTGGTTATACCTTTACCATGAATATTAAAAAAACTATTATCCATCATAAATGCTTTTTGTATTACAGCTAAAGATGTGTATGATTTATCAAACTTAACAACATCAGAGAAACCAGATATTTTAGAGTTGTGTATGTATGTTATTGCCGAATTAGATGTAGAAATAGCTGCAGTGGTATGCTGGTAATTGGTTTTATCAGACAAGTTAACAAGAGTTGCATTAGCAATAGTAACATCTGTTATAGCATCTGGTTTGATGTAACCAAGTTCTGTATTGTATCCATCTATTTCGATAGCATATGATCCCTGGGGACTGTTGATGTATGGATGTCTTATAGCAAGAACATTCTTAATTGTCCCTCTAAAACCTTCAGAAATGTGATAATCATCATCTTGTGCTTTAAGAGAAACCAGATTCTGAATGTTATTCTTTCCTCCGTGAATATTATAAGAATCCTGACCCGAATAACTTACCATAATATCTTTTACGATAGAAGAAGTCCCTAAACCATATAGAGATAATCCATTAGATCCATTGTTTCCTGAAAATTCGATTCTTACAAATCGTAGTATTGTTGTTTCTTCATTTACGTTATTTCCACCATAAACAGAATACTGAGGGTTGAAATCACCTTCAAGTATACCACTACCCGAAACTGTATTTACTTTTCCAGATCCGGCAATAATTATACCTCCCCAATCTCCACTGTTTCGAGATTTGGGAGCTTTGCTGGATGTAAAAACGATAGGATAAGCTTTGGATCCTGCTGCAATCAATTTTGAGCCTTTAGAGATAATAAGGTTTGCAGGATTTTCATGATCACATCGTATAATTGTTCCTTCTTGAATAGTTAAAGATGCACCATTCGTTACATATACATCACCAGACATCGAATACACAATATCATTTCTTAAATAAGTATGATCCATTATAATATTAGGCAGTTTCTCTTCAGCTTCTGGATAGTCAGTTTTATTAGGTGTAAAATTTGTCCATCCTTTGACCCATCTGTCATTATTTTCATTAAAATCTTGTGCAATAGCTAGATTAGAAATTAGTAGTAGGATAAAAGCTGTTAATAGAGAACATCTTTTTTTCATGATAGTTTATTTTGGGGTTAAACTTTATTTGGAAGAAATTTCTCTCTCCCAATTTTGGGACTACTAAGATATAAGAGTTTTAACAAAAGTGGTTACGTGTTTACCGTAGACTTTGTACGTTGGTCGTTATTTTAACTTAAATTAATAAAATATTATGAGTAAAATTCCTACATAATTATTTTATACTTTATTGATAATCAAAAAATTAACGAATGTTTATTGGATCTTCGTAAACATTAAACAACTTTATTTGGTAAATTCGTTTTTTGTTAAAAAAGGGGTGTTTCCCCCCTGTTTTAGCGCACTATTTATAAGTGATTTTTCTATTAAAAAGTGTAATTATGAACAAAAAAAGACGATATATTACATACAATGAATATGGTTTGTAGGTAAAAAGTATTTTGAAAACCTATTTATAAAAAAAATCAGCTTATTAATTGATTATAAGCTGATTTGGTTTATGTGGATAGAAATATCTACTAATATACTGGGTTAAAAATTTCCATTAGCGCCTATTCTAACTTTTTTAATTACTTCTTCAAAATATAAAATACCCCAAATAATCTTTTCTGTATCTGCATAAGGAATAAATTCTGAAATTAAGTTTTTATTACTTTCAGTCATATCTGTAGTCATTGTATGGTGCTTGTTCAGGGATTTTAAATGATCAGAACTTTCTTTAATACCAATGTCAGACAGTTTAACACCTGCTTCATTGGTAAGAGCTAAATAAGGTAGGACAGTTATTATTTCATTAATACGATCTGTATACAGTTTAACAAGTTCCCCTTTTTTTAAATCTTCTAATTCATCTATTGTGTGAAACTTTTTGGTTAATGCCTTTTGCTCAAAAAAAACATTCTTTTTTGTTTGAGAATAATTAAGGTTGATGATAAAAAACACAAGGAAAGCGGTACTAAATAATTTCATTATTGTGATGATTTTAAGTGCATATATTCAAATTTACTGCATTACGGTATAATTTTCCGAATCCTTTAGCGTAAATATTGGTTTTTTTTCATCAAATGGATCAGTAAATAGATCGGCAGCACTTTTAAAATGATTTGTATACATATTATATTTCAACAATTGATCAGTATTTATGGTAGCACTATATTGTGTCAGGATTGATTTACTGTGTACATTAAAAATGCTGTTTTCTAAGGAGAAATACTTTTGAAGATCAGAATATGATTTGTAGGTTTTATCAAATTTTACAACATTAGCAAAACCAGATATACGCATGTTGGTAAGATTGAGTTTAGCTAAATTCTTAGACGAAATTGCAGCAGTAGTATGTTGGTAATTGTTTTGATCGGATAGGTTTACCAAAGTTGCATTTTTGATACGTATGTTTGATAATGCTTCTAGATCGATAAATCCTTCTTTTTTATCATACCCATCTGCTTCAATAACATAAGAACCACTAATATCACTAATGTATGGATGTCTAATTGCAAGAATATTGTTTAATTCTCCATTATATCCTAATGTAAAATCATAATCATCATCTTTTGCTTTGTAAGAGATTAGATTAGACATGTTTACCTTACCTCCAAAACATTCGAAAGAATCATCTGCCGAATAACTGATCATAACATTGTTTATGATCGAATTACTTCCTAGTGCATAAAGAGACAATCCATTTAACTCTTTGGATTGATTAATTTTTTTTCCTGCATATTCAATTCGAACATACGACATCATGGTTGTTAATTCATTTTCTTGTGTTCCTCCGTACGAAGAATATTGAGGTAGAAAATTTCCTTCTATAGTTTTAGATACGGCTGGTGAATTTATTGTGCCAGATCCGGCAATTATGATACCGCCCCAATCTCCAGCTTTTCTGGATTTTTGGGCCTTATTTGATGTAAATACAATTGGAAACCCTTTTGTGCCTCTTGCAATTAATTTAGAACCTTTGGTTATTACCAAGCTTGCAGCATTTTCGACGTCACATCTAATTGTGGTTCCTTCTTGTATTGTTAGAGTGGCATTATTAATTACATAAACATTTCCAGACATTAGATATGTCACATCATTTTTTAAATAAGAGTTACTATCAATAATATTAGGAAGTACTTCTTCGGGCTCTGGATACTCTCTTTGATTAGGGGCAAAATTTGTCCATCCTCTAATCCAGCTCATTTGATTGTCATTAATTTCTGTTTGCGAGAATGATAAAAAGGAAAGGGAATAAAAAAGAATTATGGAAATATTCTTCAATTTCATAGCTAGGGGGATTTAGTTTTGTGGTAAAATTATAACTATATGTATACTTATATTGTAGGTATAAGATTACTAAATTGTTAACGTATCTTTAACCGGTGTATTGCTCCCGTAGCTATGTTTTTATCAGTGAAACTCTATTTTGAGAAGTTGCGTAGCAATGTATTCAAAATAAATAATTGAACTAGTCCTGGTTTTTCAGCAGGACCTTAGGTTTAATACCCTGTTTAAGGTAATAATTTCATCTTTGAGAATATCCGGATCTTGTTTTTCTGGTACATCTAATTCATATTGATGCTCATATACGGTATTGTTTCTAATATCGCCTATATCAACGGACAATTTTGCTATTTCTCGGAATGTAAACTTGGTAATAACACAGGGGACACTTGTTGTGAAACCGTTACAAGGTTGTCCTGTTTTTTTGATTATTCAAGGAATCAGGACAATATAGTGTCAATAGTATTATAGTTTTACAAAAATACTAGAAAAGGGGTGTGCGACAATTTTCCTTTTTAAAGGAAAATTTACAATGTTGCGCATACAATTGTTTATCTATCCCACCTCAATCCTCCCAAATGGAGGAGAATAAGCTTTCCTTCGGATCTGGTAGATAGATAAATAAGGTAGGTTTTTTGTTCACTCTAGTATCTGTGCTTGCTTTATAATAGAAAACTATTTAAAAATCAACGAATTGTATTAATGAATTGAATCCTATTGAATAATCCGAGGTATAAATAATTTTTTAAAACAAACTTAATTTCACACAATCATGAACACAAAAAAAATCAGGTCATTTAAAACTCTCGTACTGGGCACAGTTTTACTTTTCGCTTCTTGCCAAAAAGAGAGCGTAGAAGAAAATGTAACTGATGACGTAACAACATCTAATGGAAAATTGATTGAAAAATATTTTGATGGAGATTTAGTTACTGTCAAAGACATGGGTAACGGAGAATACCTTTACCATGATGACATCATTCTTTCTGAAGAACATGTATCGGACACTCCTCAAATTGCTAATCAAAAATTAACATTACTAGATCCTGTTAGAAAATGGCCAAACAACACTGTTGTTTTTGCCCTAAGTAGTAACTTAAGTCTTAAGTTACGTGTTAATATACTATTGGCGATGAAAAGATGGAGTAGAAAAACGAATATAAAGTTTAAAAAAAGAACCAATGAGTTCAGTTATGTAACTATTATGCAATCTGAGGATGTATGTTCAACCTGTGGTTTGGCATCTATTGGGTTCAATTTTGGTGGAGGAGTTATTAAATTAGGTCATAATGTCGATGCCAACCTTGTTACTCATGAACTAGGTCATACGCTTGGTTTTCTTCATGAACAAGCAAGACCAGAAAGAGACAACTATATTATTATAAAATGGGAAAACATTCGAAGTGGTCAAGAAGATCAATTCGAGATTAAGAATTCAAGAAGATTAACTAGGGCATTTGACATCAATAGTATAATGATGTATCATCAATATGCTTTTTCTAAAAATGGTAAACCAACTATTACGTTACTTAATGGTGAAGGCTATACCGGAGCTCAGGAAACGATATCTCCATTAGACATTATAGGTACTAATGCAGCATATCCTAAGAGATAATTCTAAATCTTGATGGAAAATCCCTATACACATATAAATCTGTGATGTAAAAATCAATTGGATCATCGTCCAATAAAATATTATTTTTGAGTATAAGAGAGTGCTTGAGAAATCAGGTACACTCTTTTCTATTACATTTATTAATTCTTTGTTTTTGTAGAATCTTTTTTCTTTTTCTTACCTAAAAACCCTCCTAAAATATTTTTTGCAGTATTTTTTAAAGTTTCTTCTGTATTGTTAGAATTTGTTTTAGAAGAATCAGTTGGTTTTTTAGAATTTCCTAATAGATCTGTTAATACTTTCTCGCCTTTACCGATAAGCTCTCCTTTTACTTTTTCTTTCTGTTTGTCTACTATTTGTTGTGTGAGTTGCTTTATCGCCAGATCTGTATTTAAGCTAACCTTTGGGTTTTTAAAATTACCAGAAAGCCCAATTGGTAGTCCAACAGTCATAGTATTTGCTTCCTTTTGATCAAGTTGAGAGATCAGGTTTCCAACCTCACTACCTAGATATTTAGCAGGTACATCTAGTTTGATATTATAATTCATATTTTGCTCAAAACTATGACTTCCACCAGCAGTAACCTTTATCCCCTGAACATCAAACTCAAAAGGTTTTACATTAATTTTTCCATCATCAAAACTTAGGTTAGTTTTAATGTCTTTTAAGTTTAATTGATCAATTTCTACAAAATTAAGTTGGTTATCTAATGTAGATAAAAACGGAGTTTTAGTTGTTGATACCTGGGCATTAAGAATCTCTGCAAGTGCCTTACCTTTTAATGAGGTTAAAACAGGAATAAGGTTTTCGTTAAGATTACCATTCAGGTTAATTTTGGTCGTCAGGTTACCTGTAAGTGCTTTTGCAATAGGAGCTAAACCTTTTATTAATTCTAAATTATTAAAAGACTTTACGATATCGATTTTACTTAAATCCAGAGCCATGTCAAAGGTAGGAACTTTAGCCTTAGTAGATACGTTACCATTTAGAGCCATCCCTCCGTCAAAAATATTAGAAGTTACGTTTTCTAAATAAGCAGTTTCATCTTTTATTTTTACCGTTCCTTTTGTATTTTGTAATTCTAGATTATCATAGAAAACTTTTTTGGTATCAAAGTTTAGTGTAGCATCCAGAAAAGAAGGGATTCTCATAGTTTCATCTTCTGTTGTACTTGCGACCTCTTCTTCGGTTTCTTGCTCACTTACCATAAAATCATCTACGGCAAACACATTAGAATTTACATTAAAATCCCCTTTTAGATCTTGTTTTGCAAATAAGAACCCCATTAGATTTTGTATGGTACCTGTGGCAGCAAGATCTGATCTTCCTGTAGTGGCCTGCATTTTGTCTAATGAAATGGTTTCTGGTGTAAAACTTACATCAGCATTTTCAACTTTTATTTCATTTGGTGTATCAGTAGATGCATATGTAAATTGAGAAATACTGGCAGTACCAGAGCTTTTTATATTTTGATATTGTTCTTTTTCTAAAGATTGCATATCAAAATGAGTTTTGACATCTGCATTAACAATCCCATTTATTTTTTCTTCCAGTTGTAAAGGATATGCCTGATTCAGGTTAGCTAGGTTTAATGTACCTTTTAGCATCATATCTACAATCATATTCTTCGTTAGATTTCGAAGACTACCTTTGGCGGCAAAAGAATCCTGATCTATTTTGAAAGTTAAATTGTCAATATTGATATAGGTATCATCTACCAATCCGGTTTCATTCTTAATCTTAGTGTCGATATTTATATTTTTAACGCCTTTTGGTAAATCGGGGTATTTAAAAGAAGCATTACTTGATGCAATCTTGATATCCATTTTTGGGATATAGGTATCATCAGATTTTCCTTTAATGATTCCGTTAATAGAAAAGTCTCCACTAGTTTGCACTCCATCCAGGTTTTTGACATAAGTTTCGGGAATAACGGCAAGGAAATTCTTAAAATCAGACGAAGGGGTTTTAAAACTGAGATCTACATCGGTATATTTTTCGAATAACTGAACATACCCTGCGAATTCGAGAGGTAGTCGATTAATCTGAGCTTTATTTTCTTTGAAAGAATAACGCTGATTCTCAAGATCTAATTCTATTTGGGCATCAAGTTGTAATTTATTTTTGTTTAGATATTTAGTGCCATCGAGATTTAATGAAGCTTCAGTATTCGTTTTAGTATCTAAGATTATTTTTTCTCCAGAGATCGATCCGTCACCGCTATGATTAAGATCGGTCATTGCCAATAGGGTTTTACTTATATCATCTCTAAATAGAATTTTACTATCATTTATTTCATAATGATCCAAAGCAAAGGTGAAAGCACCACTTTCTTCTTCTGGATTAGTTTCTGTAGCATCTTCTTGTTTTCTAACAATATCGACATTAGAATTTCCTAATGAATCAGTCTTGATTGCAATATTGGCTTCATCGATTACTATTTTTTGAATACTAATAGGTTCTGAAGCGTTTTTAAATAATTCTTTGATAGACATATCCAAAGCTATTTTTTTAGAATAAGCCAAGGTGTCTCCTTCAAAAGGAGCAAAGTTAATAATAGAAAACTCATCAATAACCACAGATGCCTGTGGGAAACTTCTGATAAGGCTAATATCCAAATTTGCAAAGTCTACTTTTGCATGCACATGCTCATTCACCAGGTAGCGTACTTTGTCCTGGATAGTTCCCTTAAACAAAAAAGGAATCGAGATAATACCTATGATAAATAGTAGTAAAAAAATACCAAGAATTTTGAGGACTTTTTTCATGATAAAATAGCTTTGAGATAAAGAAACGATTTACAAAGATACAATGTTACTTTTTTTAAGTTAACTATTTGTTAGATTTTAAATTTCTAGAGCCAATTCACCACCTTGTTTTAGTTTAAATCGCTTTCTTATAACATGCACACATAGGTATAAAATAGGAGTGTCTAGTGCAGCAACCAATATTTTAAACAAAAAACCATTAAGTAATAATACTCCAAAACGATCCCAATCTATAATACCTGCAGAACATAATAACAAAAGAACCGTTAGGGTGTCTATAAATTGAGAAGAAAAAGTAGAAAAATTATTTCGCAACCAAAGATGTTTTCCTTTTGTAACACGTTTCCAGAAATGAAAAATCTGAATATCAATATATTGTGCAAAAAGATAAGCCATCATTGATGCAAATACGGCGATTACTGTAGCGCCAAAAACCTGATTGAATATATCATCATCTATAGGAGACCAGGTTGTAGCTGGCACCGAAGCTGAAGCATATACAATGAGTAATGAAAAAAAAGATGCAAAAATACCGGCCGTAACAATTTGATTCGCTTTTCTCTTGCCAAATATTTCACTAATAATATCGGTGATCAAAAAAGTAATAGGATATGGTAGGATTCCTACAGAAATTTCAAAAGTATATACTCCGAAAAAATCCCAATAAAAGAATTTTTGAAAAATAAGATTAGATACTACTAATGATGAAATGAAAAGTGCGCCAAGTATCAGGTATATTCGATAGGCAACACGTTTGTTTTTTAAATTCAGAGGAGTTTCTGTCAAAATAAAATAATAGTTTACTTAAAAATAAGGCGAAGTGATTTTGTTTTGTTTAATTTGTTCTAAAAATAAGAAGTTCTGGTCAGAATATAAAAAATCCAATCTTGAAAACATCCCGTCTGTTACATATTTCATTAGGAAGTAATATAGGAAATCGTATGGATTTTCTACAGAATGCTATTAAAAAAATATATGAATCGATAGGAGATTTGGTTTCGATTTCTGGAGTGTATCAGACTCCGGCCTGGGGATTTAATAGTGATGATTTTTATAATGCTTGTATTGCAGTACGTACCTTTCTTTCCGAAAACGAAGTGTTAACAATGCTATTAGAAATTGAAAATTCTCTGGGTAGAAATAGAACAGATGGTAAAGGATATGAGGCAAGAACGATTGATTTGGATATTATTTTTTCTTCTGAAGGAAGTATAGAAACCAAAAACTTGATCGTTCCTCATCCTGCAATGCAGGATCGAAAATTTGTATTAGAACCACTAGCAGAGATTGCAGGAGGTATGGTACATCCAAAATTGAAGCAAACCGTAAAGCGATTGTTAGATAGTACTTCAGATGCTTCAAAAGTGACTTTGCTTGATGAGAAAATAGTTAATCCAAAAGAAAAGTATGCTTTGTCCCGATTTCAATTCCTAACTGTCGAAGGAAATATTGGGGCTGGTAAGACAAGTTTGGCACAACTGATAGCTCAGGAGTTTAATGCAAAACTTATTCTGGAACGTTTTGCAGATAATCCGTTTTTACCAAAGTTTTATGAGGATATGGAGCGTTATGCTTTTCCTCTCGAGATGTCTTTTTTGGCAGATCGTTATCAGCGTTTGCAGGATGATATTGCTCAGTTTGATCTGTTTAAAGATTTTGTGGTGAGTGATTATGATGTATTTAAATCATTGATTTTTGCTAAGGTTACCTTACAATCAGAAGAATTTATGCTGTACAAAAAAGTATTTGACTTGATGTATAGAAATTTGACTAAACCCGGACTATATGTGTATTTATATCAAGATACAGAACGTCTTTTAGAAAATATCAAAAAAAGAGGAAGGGACTATGAGCAAAAAATCCCTGCAGATTATCTGAATAAGATCAATAAAGGGTATTTGCAATTTATAAAATCACAACCAGAATTTAGTATAAGGATAATAGATGTGTCTAAACGGGATTTTATAGCAAATCGATCTGATTATATTTCGATTATCGAAGAGATCTCAAAATAATATTATCCTGCTTGATTTAGCTCTTTTGCTACTTTTTGCACTTCATCAAGAACACGTAGCAGATTTCCACTCCATAACTTTTCGATTTGTTCTTCGGTATACCCTCGTTTTACCAGTTCTAGAGTCACATTAAATGTTTCAGAAGCATCACTCCAACCTTCAATTCCACCACCACCATCAAAATCAGAGCTAATCCCTACATGATCAATGCCAATTTTATTAACCATATAATCAATATGATTTACAAAATCTACAACATCTACAGCAGGAGGAAGATCATCTATTTTCTTTACTTTTTCTCTTCGAATCGTTAGCATTTTCATGTAAAAATCATAGTACTTTTCTTTTTCTTCTGTACCGAGCTTAGTTATTTCTTTTCGATCTATCCAGGTTACTCCCATAGAATCAGCAATCTGCTTGGCTATTTCGACTTCTTTCTCATTTCGTTTTTCAAACTTCTCTGTATTTAAGTATGAGGTAAAAGCTACGGTTTGAACCACACCACCATTTTCTTTTAACCATTGCAATTGTTCATCGTCCAGATTTCTACTATGATCACATAATGCTCTTGCAGAAGAGTGAGAAGCAATGATCGGAGCTTTGGTAAGTTTGATCATTTGTCGCATAGATTCTTTAGAAGGGTGGGAAACATCTATCATAATCCCTATTTTATTCATTTCTGTAATAACTTCTTTCCCTAGATCGCTTAAGCCATTATGCAACCAAATGCCATCTGCTTCACCAGTATTAGAATCACAAAGCTGGCTATGCCCATTATGAGAAAGTGACATATATCTGGCACCAAGGTCATGAAACTTCTTTACATTACTAATATCGGTTCCTACGGGATATCCATTTTCGATACCAATCATAGCTACTTTTTTTCCTTTTTTATGAATACGACGAACATCATCAGATGTTAAGGCTAATTCAATTTGGTCTGGTGCAATTTCTTCTGCTAGTTTATGAATAGCCTTAAATTTTGACATTGCAATTTCGTACGCTTTTTCATAACCTTTAGTTGTTAGAGAGTCTTGTCCCGTATAAACAATAAACCAGGCGACATCTAATCCACCTTTTTTCATTTTTGGTAAAGTGATTTGTGAACTAAGATCCTGAGTGTAATTTATAGAGTCTGTAAAGTTTTTTACATTAATATCACAGTGAGTATCTAGAGTAATGACTTTATTATGAATTTCTTTTGCTTTGGCGATAAGTTGATCCTCTGTAATGGTTGATTGATCTTCTGTAGAAGTATCTTTTTTCATATTCTCTTGTTTGCATGAAATAAGTAAGAGTACAATAGCAGCAAAAATTGAAAAGTTTTTCATAATTAGATGTGATTATGTGTTTTATAGCGTTATAAACTTACAAAACAAATTCCAGATGATATTTTTAATAATAGAAACTGCCCGAAAAAATTCTCGGGCAGTTAGGGTACATTCAAAAAAACTAAACAAATCTTATCTTTTGATAAATTTTTGAGTTACTTGTCCTTCTTTATTATTAATGATTATAAAATAAACACCGTTACTTAGATTACTAACATCGTAAGCCGTAGTTTCGTTATTAGAATCTACTATGTCAATTGTTTTTCCTAGAAAATCTGTAATGGTGATTTGTGTTCTTCCTCCATTTTTTGAGAATCCAGGATGTTGGATAGATAAAGAACCAGATGCAATAGGGTTGGGATAGATACTTATCTTTGGATTCGCTGTACGGATTTCATTATCAGTGAGATCACTATCTGCAGAACCAGAAGTAATTTTTAAATTATCGATAGCCATATCACTTCTGTAACTAGATCCTGTAGTTCCTTTAAGTTGTAATTTTATTGTAGATCCGCTATAAGCAGATAAGTTTACAGTTTGAGAACTCCAACTATTTCCCTGGTTTCCATTTTTGCTCCAGGCAGTGGTCCAGTTTACACCATCATTGGTAGATACACGTATTTCTAAAGTACCCATATTTGATCCATACATGTGATAATCAAAGCTAAGTTCTGCATTTGATTCACTGGTTAAATCTACACAAGGACTTGTTAATAAAGCTACTTTATTAGGAAATCCATTTCCGCTACCAGAAGCTTCGGTAAAAATGTAATTACTACCATTAGTTGCAGAAGAAGGCCCTGTGCTAGATGATGGCGTGCTA
Source organism: Aquimarina sp. EL_43 (assembly GCF_943422735.1). Classification (NCBI taxonomy): domain Bacteria; kingdom Pseudomonadati; phylum Bacteroidota; class Flavobacteriia; order Flavobacteriales; family Flavobacteriaceae; genus Aquimarina; species Aquimarina sp. EL_43. Next base: position 2,681,763 of record NZ_CALSBR010000001.1, read on the forward strand.
TTGCTATCAACTGTCCAGTTTATATTATCACTAGTTTCTTGTGTCCATTCACCAATCCCGGATTCAAAACTTTCGTTATAAGGAAAACTGGTAATCCCGTTACAAGAAGAAGGATTGGTTACAGTTTCCTTGATTTTGATATTATCAATTGCTATATCACTTCTCCAACTCGCTCCTGTTGTTCCTTTAAACTGCAATCTAATCACAGAACCAGAATATCCAGAAAGATCAACAGTTGCTTGATTCCAGGTGTCTCCTTTGGCTCCATTTTGTGACCATATAGAAGTATAAGATGTTCCATCATTAGTACTTACCAAAACTTCTATAGTTCCTATATCTCTACCTAGCATGTGATATCCAAATTCTAGAGACATATTACCAGCCTGGGGTAAATCTATACATGGACTGTTTAATATTGCTGTTTTATTAGGACTCCCGGCTGGGGTTACATTTGTAGATGCTTCTGTGTAAAGGTAGAAAGAGCCGTTTTGTGCTGTAGAAGGTCCTGTTCCCGACGAGGGAGTTCCGTTAGAGTCTCTAGTCCATTCGATATCATCTCCTGTGGCATTAGTCCAATCTCCTAATCCAGATTCAAAACTTTCACTATACGGAAAATTACTGATAGTGGAGCATACGGGTGGATTTGTTGGACTGGTTAAATAAGCTCTGTCTGATTCTAATGATGCTACAATAGCATTTTGTTGTTGACTAGAGAATCCCCCTGTGCGACAACTTTTACGAGTGTAAGACATTACATTGTTAACATCGGGTTGATATTGATCTCCATTGGCATCTGTTGCTGTTCCGGTATAATTACAGCTAGAATTAACAAGACTACTAAGTCTTGGATCTGCTGGGGTATCGCAGAAAAAATCTCCTGCAGAAGAGCAGTTTGTTCGTTGTACAAGTTCTCTTCCATTAGACGTAGAGTGCGTATGCAGGATAGAAAAATAATGCCCTAATTCGTGAGAAGAAGTAGAGCCATTTTGTGAGCAAGAAGCATCTAATATTGCTCGGTTTCCGGTTCCCGGAAATTTAGCAAATCCACAGATGGTAGAACTGCCCGAAGTTACTTCAGAAAAGTAAAAAATATTGATAGCCTCGGCAACTTCATATTGTACTAGTTGACTGTCATTACTTTTGTTAAAAGAATTATTCCAACTGGTCTTGTCAATGTATTTGGTAGGTGCATATTCGTGAAATGAAATATTCATCGGAGCATACGTTGCATTTAGTTCATCCATTACATTTTGAATCTGTGCGCTGGATACTGCAGGAGAACCTCCGCTCGAGTTACGCGAGACATGATGTTGTATTGGTAATGATACAGGTGTTGCCAGAGCCTTACTGCCGTTATCGGTAATAGATTTAAGGCGTTTGAGCATAAAAGTATCGTAGTTTTTAGGCGGTTCTGCACCACAATCTTTTTCCTGAGCAAATCCGAATTGTGTTGTTGTTAGCATTGCGAGCGCGAGAAAAACAACTGCTTGTTTTCTTAATTTCATAAGTTTGAGTTTGTTAATGTTTTTTAATAGTTCTTATTAATAAAGACGTAAAAAAGATAAATAACCCTTATAAAATTATTTTTTGTGTTAAAATAGTATAGATCAGGACTGGGATTCTATATCAGAAAAGAGAAGGATAAGTATAGTAGAAACCTCCTATAGTTTATTAAAAATATCCCAGATCACAACTCCTGCACTAACCGAAATATTAAGAGAATGCTTACTACCATACTGAGGAATCTCGATAACAGTATCACTTTCTGAGACAACTTGCTGCTGGACACCTTTAACTTCATTACCAAAAATGATTGCGTATTTTTGATTATGCTCTGGAATAAAGTCGTTTAGTATCGTTGCATTTTCTGCTTGCTCGATAGATAAAATGTTTACATGCTGTGATTTAAGATCCTGTATAAGCGCTAAAGTGTCTTTTTGATATTCCCAATCTACAGTATCAGTAGCTCCTAATGCAGTTTTTTGAATATCTTTATGAGGAGGGGTAGCTGTTATACCGCAGAGGTATATTTTTTCTATCAAAAATGCATCTGCAGTTCTAAATACAGATCCAATATTGTTTAAACTTCTAATGTTATCCAGAATGATAATTAAAGGAGTCTTTTCTGATGCCTTAAATTCTTGTACAGTTTTGCGATCGAGTTCGCTATTTTTGAGTTTTCTGCTTCCTTCCATTATCGCAAAAATAATATTTATCACATATTCTACGATTGATACTTGATAAAACTTTGAGAATTCTTTGTGTTTTTTGAAACAGGTTGTAGTATGGATTGATTATAACTTATAACAAATATGTAGTTACTTATTTAATGCATTATATGCTTCTTTTTGTGTTGAAGTAAAATTGTGAATAAAATTGAATAACTCCTAACAGCTATATTTCAAAAAAAATAGAAGAATAGCTACTTTAGCATGATTCATAAAATTATACTTCATTGGCAGCAAAAAACGGAAAAAAAGTAACTCCATTAATGAAACAATACAATGCTATTAAGGCTAAGTACCCTGATGCATTGTTGTTATTTAGAGTAGGGGATTTTTATGAAACTTTCGGAACAGATGCAATTAAAGCTGCAGCTATTTTGAATATTGTTTTAACCAAAAGAGGTAATGGAAGTGAGCAGGAAACAGCATTAGCTGGATTTCCGCATCATTCTTTAAATACGTATTTGCCAAAATTGGTTAAAGCAGGTGAGCGAGTTGCTATCTGTGATCAGTTAGAAGACCCTAAACAGACCAAAACTATTGTTAAGCGAGGGGTGACAGAGCTTGTAACTCCAGGAGTTGCCCTTAATGACGAGGTGTTACAAAGCAAAACCAATAACTTTTTATGTGCGTTGCACTATGGAAAAAAAGAATTGGGAGTAGCATTTCTGGATGTTTCTACAGGAGAATTTCTTACCGCTCAAGGCGATGTAGCGCATATGGATAAGTTAATGCAAAACTTTAATCCTAGCGAAGTTCTGATCAGTAAGCCAAAAAAGAAAGATTTTGAACAAGATTTTGGACATGACTTTCATACATTTTTTATAGAAGATTGGGTATTTAAACCTGATTATGCAGATGAGACTGTAAACAAACATTTTGGTACAAAGACATTAAAAGGGTTTGGGATAGATCACTTGCAAGAAGGTATCATAGCGGCAGGTGTAATTCTTCATTACCTTGGTGAGACCCAACATCATAAATTAAAACATATTACAGGGATCCACCGTATTGCAGAAGATCAGTATATCTGGATGGATCGCTTTACAATACGTAATCTTGAGTTGTATCACGCCAATGCAGCAAATGCAGTCACTTTACTTGATGTTATAGATAAAACGATCTCACCAATGGGAGGTCGTACATTAAAACGTTGGTTGGCATTACCACTTAAGAATATTACTGCGATCCAAAAACGTCATGAGGTAGTGCAGTTTTTTTTGAGTAATACAACATTACATCAAAAAATTCAGCATCAGATTAAGCAGATAGGAGATATTGAACGATTGATTTCTAAAGTAGCTACCGGAAAAGTAAATCCTCGTGAGGTTATTCAGCTTAAAAACTCTTTGGAAGCAATTGTGCCTATAAAATCACAAGCATCAAATAGTGATAACGAAGCGCTAAAAGTAATAGGAGAAACTCTTAGTGACTGTGAACTATTACGCAATAAAATCAAAGAGACTTTAAATGAAGAAGCTCCTGTAAATGTGTTGAAAGGAAATACAATTGCTAATGGATATTTAGAAGAATTAGATGAGTTAAGGTCTATTGCTTTTTCAGGTAAAGATTATTTGGATAAAATGCTGGAGCGCGAAACTGAAACTACTGGCATTACTTCTTTAAAAATAGCTTCGAATAATGTATTTGGGTATTATATCGAGGTTCGAAATACGCATAAAGATAAAGTTCCTGATACCTGGATTCGTAAACAAACTTTGGTAAATGCAGAACGTTATATCACAGAAGAACTTAAGGAATACGAGGCCAAAATTCTTGGAGCCGAAGAAAAAATTCTAGCGTTAGAACAACAATTATTTGGCGATCTTGTACTCTGGATGAGTGAATATATCAAACCTGTACAGCTAAATGCTACTTTAATAGGGCAATTAGATTGTTTATGCTCTTTTGCTCAGCTTGCTACAGAAAATCAATATGTACGCCCTTTAATCGATGAATCATATGATTTGGAAATTAAAAATGGTCGACACCCTGTGATCGAAAAACAATTGCCACCTGGGGAGCAATACATCGCTAATGATGTTCTGTTGGACCGAGATAATCAACAGATCATTATGATCACTGGCCCCAATATGAGTGGTAAATCTGCAATATTAAGACAGACTGCACTAATTGTGTTATTGGCGCAGATGGGATGCTTTGTCCCTGCAGAAGAAGCAAAAATAGGAGTGATTGATAAAATATTTACCAGAGTAGGAGCGAGTGATAATATCTCTATGGGAGAATCTACATTTATGGTAGAGATGAATGAGACTGCGAGTATCTTAAATAATATATCTGATCGTAGTTTGGTGTTATTAGATGAGATTGGCCGAGGAACCAGTACCTATGATGGGATATCTATTGCCTGGGCAATTAGTGAATTTTTACATGAGTATCCTGCAAGGCCTAAGACCTTATTTGCTACACATTATCACGAGTTAAATGAGATGTGTGAGACCTTTGGCCGCATTAAAAATTATAATGTATCGGTAAAAGAGTTAAAAGACACTGTTCTTTTCTTACGTAAATTAGTTCCTGGTGGTAGTGAGCATAGCTTCGGAATTCATGTAGCTAAAATGGCAGGAATGCCTCAACAAGTATTGCATAGAGCAAATAAGATGCTTAAGAAGCTTGAAAAATCGCATAGTAGCGAAGAGCTTACCGATAAGATTAAAGGGATGCAGGAAGAAAATAAAGTGCAATTGAGTTTCTTTAATTTGGATGACCCCTTATTAGAAGAAATTAAAGAAGAAATTCTGGATATCGATATTGATACGCTTACTCCCGTAGAAGCATTAATGAAACTTAATGAGATTAAACGTATGTTAACCAGGAAGAAAGCGTCACAGGTGTAAAAAAAAATTATTCTTTTTTGTAAAAAGACTTTGGTATTACTAGAATTGTTTTAAATTTGCATCCGCAATAACAAGTTGCGAAGTTCTTAACATACTGCGAAAGTAGCTCAGGGGTAGAGCATCACCTTGCCAAGGTGAGGGTCGCGGGTTCAAATCCCGTCTTTCGCTCTGAGATAAAATATATACCAAGCTGAAGTGGTGGAATTGGTAGACACGTTGGACTTAAAATCCAATGGCCTGTAAGGCCGTGCGGGTTCAAGTCCCGCCTTCAGTACTTAAGATAACCCTTTGATTTTTCAAAGGGTTTCTTTGTTTTTAGACATTTCTTGTTTTTTCTTCTTCTTTTAGATTTAAAATAGCTAAATCAATTTATAGGAATATATAAACTGCAACATATTTCAAAAGGGATTGATCTTATTTTTAATGTAATCACATCTCTTTTTCTAAGCATCATATTCTTTAAGTTGTTTTTTGTGTTTATAAAAGATTATAGAAATGCAGGATTAAATATAATCACTGTTTATGGGTAATATGGAGTGTGAAAAAATGATATTTTTATAGATAATTTTGAAAAATACTTTTGTTGATAAAATGTTATTTGTTTGTTAAATTATATGATAATGAGAATGTTTAAACACACTCAAATTACTGCATATCAGTATTTTGTGAATATCGATTATTTGTTTTTTTTTAAATACGGTTTTACCATAAACATCCTGTTGATTAAGATTTGTACATTTGAAATGACATTTAGGAAGAGACTTACTCTTATATGCTAAGTGACAAACTACCCCATTGTTTTTATTGTAGAAAGATTGATTAAATGAAATGATTTTCTACTTGATTGATCTATTTTCAAAATTATTTTTCAATAATCTTGATTCATAAAAATTCTTACTAAAAAGGAGTTGTGAGTCATGTGGCGAAGCTATATCCTTAATTAAATAAACCTATATACTCTTAAAACCAAGAATATGTGTATTAGTAAACCTAACCAATGGTATGTGCTATATGTAAAAGCACGCCATGAAAGAAAAATAGAAAACCTGTTGCGGCAAAATCAAATAATGCAATTTTAGATAGGTAGTGTTTCTTAATCTTGTACTTAGAAGGTATTCCTCCCTCTTCCTTATATATCTATTATTTTCTCTTAATTTCTCATTGAGGGGTTAATTCCCTATGGCTTAGCTCGAAAACATATCATGTTTTCGAAAGCATGCTCTGTGAGTTTGTCTCAAGATTATTGATTTACGCCAAATCACAACTTTTTTAATAGTAAAAGAGAAGTTTCAAGCAAAAAATACAATCAAATTTTAAGAGTATGTATATCCTGTTATTCAGTCAAGACAGGTCATTTTCGATTGTTAAATAACTAAAAAATAAAATATGTTCGAAGAATTTCACTTATCACAAGAAGCCAAAATAATATCGTCAGAACTTCCTGGCAAACGATCAAAAGTGTTGCTGGATATCCAACAAGAGCATGAAGGAAGTATTGTCTCTTATCCCAGAAAAATGCCAATCGCAATTAAAAAAGCAAAAGGAAGCATCATTGAAGATGTAGATGGAAATCTTTTTATCGATTTTTTTAGTGGATGTGGAGTACTTAATGTGGGGCATTGTAATGATTTTGTTTTAGAATATGTAAAAAATCAGCAATCAGAACTGATTCATGCACTTGATTTTCCTACAGAGAATAAAATGTTGTTAATTCAAAAAATACTGGATCATTTACCCAAAGATATAAGACGTGATTATAAGGTGAGTTTTGGTGGGCCTACAGGCTCGGATGCAGTAGAAGCTGCAATCAAATTGGCTAAAATAAAAACTGGAAGAGATGGCATTATAGCTTTTACAGGAGGGTATCACGGAATGACTTCTGGGGCTTTAGCTGTGACTTCGGATACATATTTTAGAAATAACATAACCTCTTTGATGCCGAATGTACACTTTGCTCCCTTTAGCTATCCTTACAGAAGTATATCGGATAAAGATAATGAGATAGATTACTTTAAAAATATACTAACGAATTCGCATTCAGGAATATCTAAGCCAGCAGCAATTCTTGTAGAACCTATTCAAGGTGAAGGAGGAAATATAGTACCCGAAGATGGTTATCTGGAAGAACTGGTTAGGATTGCCCGGGACAATGATGTATTAGTCATATTTGATGAAATTCAAAGTGGCTTTTTTAGAACAGGAAGCTTTTTAGAATTTATGAACACAAAGGCGGTACCTGATATAGTTACTTTTTCTAAAGGATTCGGAGGAATAGGTTTTCCTATTTCAGGATTAATCTATAGAAAAGAAATAGAAGCCTGGGGGCCAGCCGCACATATAGGAACTTTTAGAGCCAATCAGGTAAGTATTGCTGCATCCCGGGGGGCGTTGGAGTTTATAGAAAAATATAACGTACAAGAGTATACCAAAAAGATAGGAGAATATTTTATTAAAAAGCTGTACAAGTTACAAGAAGACTTCGATTTTATTGGAGATGTAAGAGGAAGAGGAATGATGATCGGAGTAGAAATAGTTAAAGATGTTTTAACCAAAGAACCATTTCCAGAGTTTGTAACAATATTCCGAGATGAATGCTTTAAAAGAGGACTCCTGTTTGAAGTTGGCGGGCACTACAATAACGTAATACGATTCGTTCCTCCATTGATTACTACCACCAAAATTGTAGATGCTGCAATAGAAATTTTGGAAGAAGCAATTACAATCTGTACTAATAAAAACATGGAGCACTCTATAGGATAATCAAACATTGAATCTCTCAAAAAACCAAAAATCAAAAACTAATGCTATCTAAAAGCCCGTTGGTCGAAAAAGGAAATGTAAATAATCAAACGATAATAGACCTATTCAAAACACATGTAAAAACAAAAGAAAACAAAGTCGTTTATAGATTTCTTGAAAATGGCGAGGAAGAAACAGATATAAGAACTTTTGGACAATTGCATAGCAATGCTATGATAATAGCTTCTAGAATCCTTACACTGGTTTCACCTGGAGAGAGAGTACTCCTTCTTTATCCATCTGGATTAAATTTTACAGATGCTTTTTTTGGTTGTTTAATGGCCGGAGTTATTGCAGTTCCGGCATTTCCTCCTACCGGGAAAAGGCGAATAGGGAGATTAGAAAATATAGCCACAGATTGCGACATAAAATTAATTCTTACCGAAGAAAAAGTACATGCTAAATGTAAAAGTTGGTTTGAGCATGAGATTTTTTCTGAGGTTTTATGGTGTGTAACCGATGAACCACAAGTAACTCATAGATCTGTAGAATTACCTTCTGTAGATTCTGAAGATGTTGCTTTTTTACAATATACTTCGGGTTCTACAGGGAATCCTAAAGGGGTTATGGTTTCTCATAAAAATATTATACATAATACCGAATTGATTCGTCAATGTCTTAACCTTAAAAAAGATTTTATTGGGGTAAGTTGGTTACCGATTTATCATGATATGGGGTTGATCGGAAATATTTTAGAGGCCGTAGCAATGGGGATAGAAATGATTATTCTTCCTCCACAGGCATTTATACAAAAACCAATTAGGTGGTTTCAGATTATCTCGAAATACAAAGCAAATTATAGCGGAGGTCCCAATTTTGCTTTTGATTTATGTGTTCATCAAATTAAAGATGATGATCTAAATAATATAGATTTAAGCTCTTTATCTACAATGTATAATGGGGCTGAACCTATACGTGCTCAAACTATTAAAGATTTTTTAATCACTTTTGAAAAAATAGGAATTACCAAAGAAGCTATTTGTCCTTGCTATGGTATGGCAGAAACAACTCTTGCCGTAACCTTCAGTAAATTGAATAAAGAAACTTCCTTTTTAGAACTTGATATAAATGAATTCGAAAAAGGTAAAATCTCTTCAGGTTCCCAACAGAAATCAAGCTCGCATGAGGTAAAAGCATTAGTTGGAAATGGTCCAATGTTACAGGATATGCGAATTGTTATTGTAAATCCAAATACCAAAAGAAAATGCTTAGAAGAAGAAATAGGAGAAATATGGGTTAAAGGACCTAGTGTAGCTAAGGGATATTGGGGGAAACCAGACCTTTCTGAGGAGATGTTTCAGGCCGAAATACTAGATGAAAAAGGAGAACCTCTAGAAGGAAGTAGTCAATATCTTAGAACAGGGGATATGGGATTTATCAATAATAGTGAACTCTACGTTTCTGGAAGGTTAAAAGAAATGATGATCATCAATGGAGTGAATCATTACCCCCAGGATATCGAAAAAACAGTGCAGGAATCTCATACCGATCTACAAGTTAATGCGGGCGCTGCTTTTTCAATCACAATAGGAGGTGAAAACAAATTGGTTGTCGCACAAGAAATAAAAAGAACAAGCCTAAGAAGTTATGATGTTGATTCAATTAGAAAAACCATTGCAAAGTCTATTTTAGAAACTCACGATCTTTCTGTATTTGCTATATTATTATTAACTCCTGGCGGTGTTTCAAAAACTACTAGCGGAAAAATCCAACGATTGATTATAAAAAAAGCATATGAGTCTGATACTATGGAAAAAGTAAAAGAAACATGGATTGCTTCAGGAATCAAAGGAGATATTAAAGAAGCTAAAAGCGATAGTACTGTTTCAGAAAGCTTAGAAGCTAAAAAATCTTTAGATCCGAAGATAATTAATAGGATTATGATGATTTTGGGCGAAGAAACTGAATTTCCTTTGTATCAAATTCAACCCAACACTTCTTTCTTTGAATTAGGAATATCCTCGATACAATCAATTCGAATAGCTGGAAAAATATCTGAGTATTTTCAGATAGATATACCTTCTTCATTGCTACTAGAATACCCTTCGATTGAAGAGTGTGCAGGCTTTTTGTCGTCTGAGTTAGAAAATGCAAAAAATAAGAACCAGGCCAAAGATACCATCGCAAAAATTAAAGATAAGTTAATTAGAATCCCATTGACCTATGCACAAGAAAGTTTATGGTTGATAGACCAAACATATGGTAGTATTGATTATCACCTACATCGGGCAATTAATTTATCTGATCTTCCAGATATTTCTTGTATAGAAGAAGCTTTACGAATCTTAATTGTTAGGCATGAGGCATTTCGATCTGTAGTTAATATAGATGAAAACGGAACTTTATATCAAGAGGTTTTAGAGGATTTTTCATTTAGAGTTACCCATAAAATATTAGAGAAACATCAAAATTTAGAACAAGAGATTGAAGCAAATATCAATATTCCTTTTGATTTATCTTCAGACCTTAAGATTCGTGTTACACTATTCCAAACCGAAAAGAAAGAATATGTATTAGTATTTGTATTGCATCATATAGCTGCAGACGGATTATCTGAACCTATATTTTTCTCAGAATTCATCTCTTGTTATCAAACACTTCTGAAGGGCCAGCATCCCAATTTGGAAAAGTTACCTGTACGCTATGTGGATTATGCAGTTTGGCAACGAAACACAAATCAAGAGAAAGCATTAGAAGAGAAACTTAACTATTGGACAAAACATTTACAGAATGTTACTCAGGTTAATATTCCGTATGATTTTTCTGTAGTAGGGCAACCCAATAGAAAAGGGGCCAAAGTATCATTTGTTATAGATCATGAATTGAAAAATGATTTACTTCAATTCTCTAAATCGGAAGGCGTAACATTATATATGACCATGCTTGCTGCTTTCAAAGTTTTGCTTTATAAGTATAGCGGTCAGCCTGATATTTGTATAGGAACACCTATTGCAAATCGTACACAAGCTGAAGTTTTTAATTTGGTTGGAATGTTTGTCAATACGTTGGCATTACGAAGTGATTTAGGAGGTAATCCAGATTTTAGAGAGTTTTTACTAGAAATAAAAAATACTACCCTAAGTGCTTATTCACATCAATCTGTTCCTTTCGAAAAGATTGTAGAACGATTATCTCCTAATAGAGAATTAGGCAAAAATCCATTATTTCAGATTATGTTTGATTTTCAGGATCATTTTGATCTTGATGGGTTTCAATTGGGAGAAATAACTCTTTCTGAGCATCTGATAAAACATACCATATCTCAATTTGATTTCACACTAGAAGTACGGGATATTCCCGAAGCACTTAATTTATCAATAGAATATTCAACCTCTTTATTCAAGGAATCTACGGTAATACGTATGTTATCTCATTATGAGGAATTGTTAAAGAGTATTGTAAATAATAGTACTTCTTCTATAGATTCTTTATCGATGCTGCCAAAGCAGGAAGAGGAATTAATTTTGGGTCGAAGTATTACACCAGCAGGATTAAGTTTCAATCCGGGAGCGGTTGATCTGGGTAATGAGGCTCCGATCAATGTTCGTTTTGAATCCGTAGTAGCAACTGATCCTGATGCTGTAGCATTAGTACACAACGAAAAGATTTGGCGTTATGGAGATCTTAATTCGTATTCGAATCAGATTGCTCATAGTTTATTGTCATTACACCTTTCTGCTTCTTCTATAGTTGGGGTGTATATGGATCGTAGTGTTGAGTTTGTCGGTTGTTTATTGGGAATTTTCAAATCGGGTCATGTTTATACTCCTTTGGATACCAATAATCCCCCATCTCGTATAGGTTCGATGTTATCAGCAAATCCGTTTTCTGTACTAATTACAACAAGTTCTTTATTGTCAGAATTAGGAGAATTGAAGGATATTCTGGTTTTGGTTATTGATAAGTTACCAGTTAGACTATCGTCTGATAATCCTGTAAAGGATGTGGTTGTTTATGATAGTGATATGATTGCAGGTAAACCTACAGATAACCCTGCGAACATGAATTTAATGGATAGCTGGGCTTATATTTTATATACATCGGGGTCTACAGGTAATCCCAAGGGAGCAATTACACGTCATGATGGTGCGATGAATCATATTTTGGCAGAGTATGCTGTTATGGATTTACCAGATGGCTTCCGTTTTTTACAGAGTGCCGGTATTGGTTCTGATATTTCTGTTTGGCAGATTTTAGGTCCATTACTCAAAGGAGGAGTTAGTGTAATTGTTGATAAGTACGAGTTATTAGAGTATGGCAAGTTGTTGGATACCTTGATTCTAAGAAGAGTTACTCTTATCGAGTTTGTTCCAACCTATATGTGGGGATTATTGTCTTATATAAAAGAACAGGATGAAGCAGTTGTTTTGGAGGATCTTTCGAGTGTTATGCTTGTGGGAGAGTCTATTCCCGTTGCGATGGTTAATGACTTGAAACGTTTGTATCCCGAGGTAAGGTTGTGGAATGCCTATGGTCCTTGCGAGGCATCAGATGATGTTATCCAGTATGAGATCAACGACTTTTTAGAGGAGACTCAGGTACGGGTTCCGATTGGTCGGGTTATTCCCAATATGAACACTGTTATTTTGGATAAATCGGGAGGGTTATGTCCTATCGGTGTTATTGGAGAGATAGGTGTTAGCGGAGTAGGAGTAGGTGCAGGATATTTAGGATTACCAGATCGTACTTCTGAGAGTTTTATAGAGAACCCATTTGATGATTTATTAGGTGATGTTTTATATAAGACAGGCGACTTAGGTCGTTGGCTAGAAGATGGTAACATAGAGTTTATCGGTCGGGAGGACCACCAGGTTAAGATTCGGGGGCATCGTGTGGAGTTAGAGGATATTGCTTCTGCCTTACGTAAGGATGCTTATGTTGAGGATTGTCATGTGTTGGTTCACCGAGTTGGCAGTCAGGATTTGGTACTATGTTTTCTTGTATTGAGTTCTGAAGGTTTATCGTATGCTTCAGATTCTTCAATTACCGAAGTTTTCCATTTACTATGTAAAGAGGAGTTACCAAGTTATATGCACCCTTCTCATTATCATATTGTTGAAGAGTTTCCGTCGAATTTGAGTGATAAGGTAGATGGTAAGGCCTTATTAGAGGTTTTCTTATCAGATTATGATGATGGGGTGAGTCTTTCTCAACACGTTTATGAAGCTCCCCGTAATGGAATAGAGGAGCACCTGGTTGAGATCTGGCAGGAATTATTACACTTAGATCAAATAGGGGTTTATGATAATTTCTTTGAACTGGGTGGCCATTCATTATTAGCTACACGACTGGTGTCTATGATTCGTAAGAGACTACACATAGAAGTAGCCATAAGAGATATATTTATACATGCTCGGTTGTCTGATTTAGCAGTTCATATATCAGAACAGAAATCAGGAGTTTTATTACCGACAATTGCTTCTAAAAAGAGATCAGAACATATTCCTTTATCCTATAGCCAAGAACGTTTATGGTTTTTGGATGAATTAGAAGGTAGTATAGCATATCATATGCCAGTAGTTTTACGTTTGGAAGGAGCTTTGGATATTGATGTGTTGGAGCAATCTTTTAGAGGAATTATATCAAGACACGAGGTACTACGAACAATGATTTATTCTGAAGAAGGAGTAGGTTATCAAAAAGTGATTTCGGATGATAACTGGAGATTAGAAAAAGACATAATAGAAGATAAAAAACATATTGATGAAACGATAGCTGCTTTTATAAAAATGCCTTTCGATTTATCAAAAGATTATAAGTTTAGGGCTTGTGTATATGATTTAGGAGCAGATGGGTACTTATTAGTTGGAGTATTGCATCATATTGCCAGCGATGGTTGGTCAGAAGGAGTATTCGTAAACGAGTTTAAAGAATTATATAGTGCTTTATACAAGGGGCGCACACCAATTTTGCCAGAATTACCTTTGCAATATTCGGATTATGCTATCTGGCAACGTGATTATATAAAAGGAGAAGTTTTAGAAAATGAATTATCCTATTGGGATCAAAAGTTACAAGGAGTTACTCCTCTAACATTACCTACAGATTATGCACGCCCCTCTGTGCAAAGTACAGAAGGAGCTACAATAGATTTTCAACTTAATAAAGAGTTAGGAGATACTTTAGAAACATTGTGTCAGCAAGAAGGTGTTACCATGTTCATGATGTTATTATCAGCTTTTAAAGTTCTACTGCATAAGTATAGCAATCAAGAGGATATTTGTGTAGGTAGCCCAATAGCAAATCGTACTCAATCCGAGTTGGAAGGAATTATTGGTTTTTTTGTTAATACTTTGGCATTACGTACCGATGTAAGTGGTAATCCTGACTTTAAAGAGTTGTTACATAAAGTGAAAGAAACAACTTTAGAAGGATATGATCATCAGTTAACTCCTTTTGAGAAGGTCGTAGATAGAGTTGTGAATACTCGTGATATGAGTATTACCCCATTGTTTCAGGTATTATTTGTGCTACAGAATACTCCAGAGATTCATGGCGAAATGCTAGAAATGCAAGATGTATCTATAACTAATTATGAGTTTGGTAATACCACTTCCAAATTCGATTTAACCCTTAATGTACTAGAAAATCAAACAGGTATTTTATTAACGATGGAATACTGCACTGCGTTGTTTGATAGAACTACAATAGAGCAGATGTTGATACATTACAAGGAGTTGCTTGTTAATATTACAAAGAATATAGAAACACCTATACATGCATTATCCATTATAACAGAACAAGAGCAGGATAAATTATTGTATACTTTTAATAATGGTATCTGTAAGTATCCTAAAAATAAAACTATAGTTGACTTGTTTACCGCTCAGGCTCAAAAAACTCCTGATGCGATTGCTGTAGTTTGTGAGGGGCAGAAGCTGACTTATAAAGATTTGGACGAACAATCTAATCAATTGAGCCATTATCTAATCGAAAAAGGAGTGCAACCCGAAGAGCTAATAGGTATTTGTATGAATCGATCTTTAGATATGATAACTGGTATTTTTGGAATATTAAAAGCAGGTGGTGCTTATGTTCCTATTGATCCGGATTATCCCCAAAACAGAATCGAGTATATGATAAAAGATTCTGAGGCTAATTTAGTATTAAGTAGCTCTGATATAGCATCTGTTTTTGAAGAAATAAAAGGGGTAAATGTCGTATTTCTAGATAAAGAACGGGACTGTATCAATAACAAGTCAACTCATCCGGCAAATAGGCAGTTGAATCCTAATGGATTGGCCTATGTGATTTATACTTCTGGTAGTACAGGAAAACCCAAAGGAGTTTTAATAACCCATACTAATGTGGTGCGATTATTCGAAAACGAATCTCCTTTGTACGATTTTAATTCTGATGATGTTTGGACATTATTTCATTCGTTTTGTTTTGATTTCTCGGTATGGGAAATGTATGGGGCATTGTTTTACGGAGGGCGTTTGGTAATCGTCCCCAAAATGGTGACCAAAGACGCAATTTCTTTCAAGAAATTATTGATAGAAGAAAAAGTCACAGTTTTAAATCAGACCCCCGGAGCATTCTACGTACTTCAGGAGGAATTACTACAGGGAAATGAACAAACATCATTGAGGTATGTAATTTTTGGAGGAGAAGCTTTAAATCCTAGTTATTTATCTAAATGGAAACGTACTTATCCAGCCTGTAAATTGATAAATATGTATGGAATTACTGAAACTACCGTACATGTTACTTACAAAGAAATTGAAGAAGCAGATACATTTAGTTCAACAAGTACTATTGGAGCTGCAATTCCTACATTAAGTTGTCATATACTTGATGAACATTTAAATCTGGTACCTATTGGGGTAGTGGGTGAACTTTGTATCGGTGGTGCAGGAGTAGCTAGAGGGTACCTCAATAGAGAAGAGTTAACATCAGAACGATTTATTCCTGATCCTTTTAGTACAGAGAAAGAAGCCCGATTATATAAATCTGGTGATTTAGGAAGATGGTTACCCAATGGAACGATTGAATATATAGGTAGAAAAGATGCTCAGGTAAAGATAAGAGGATATCGAATAGAACTCGGCGAAATCGAGAATGTATTATCATTATTAGAATCTGTAAAACAATGCTGCATTCTGGCCAAAGAGGATATTAACGCAAATAGACGCTTGATTGCTTATGTTATTATTGCAGGGGATTTTGATAAACAAAAGATACAAGATGAGTTGGGACAAAAGTTACCAGACTATATGGTTCCTCAAATATGGGTGGTCTTAGATGAAATGCCATTGACAAGTAATGGTAAGATCGATAAAAAATCGTTGCCAGAACCAAATACTAGTCAATTATCTACACAAGAATATGTTGCACCACATACCCAAACAGAAAAACAGTTAGCCCAGATATGGGAAGAACTGCTAGGAATAGAAAAAGTTGGTGTATATGATAATTTCTTTGAGGTTGGGGGAGATTCTATTATTTCTATTCGATTGATTTCTAAAATCAATGAAAGTTTTAGTCGACAGACGCAACTGCAAGATCTTTTTAAACATAGTACCATCAAGAGTTTTTCAGACACTGTATTAGAGAATGACTATCAGAACGATACATTTGAAATTTTATATAAAACTGTTGAGACAGAAATATCCGAATTGAATTCTACAGTACAGAATGAAATGAAATCTTCTGATTTAATAGAAGATCTGTATCCCATGAGTGATGTTCAACAAGGAATGATCTTAGAATCTTTATTAGATCCCTCTCTTGCCATTTTTCACGACCAGATGGTGTTTCCTATCAAAGATTCTTCTTTTGATATTGATTTGTTTCGAGAAGCTATCGTATTACTGGTAAAAAAGCATTCTATATTTCGTACTAATTTTAACTTTTCTGATTACGATCAACCTATTCAGATTGTAAATAAAACTGCTCCTGTAGAAGTGTTGTTTGAAGACTTAAGCGCACTAGATAGACCAGCACAGGAAAAAACAATTGAAAACTTTCTTGAATCAGAAAGAAAAATTCCTTTTGATATTAAAGGAGGGGCTCTCTATCGTTTTAAGGTATTAACAATCGATGATTCTAATTTGTTATTTATATACCAATTTCATCATGCTATTATGGATGGGTGGAGTGTTGCTTCCTTCGTAACAGAATTGTATAGAACTTATTTTGAACTTAAAAAGAATACAAATTACATTCCTTCTACCATAGAGTGCAGTCAGCGAGAATATATAATCAGAGAGTTAGTTGCCAAAAAAGATACTGATGCCATTTCTTTTTGGAAGGAAAAATTATCAGAATATAAGTACTTAGATGTTTTTTCGGATAGTAAACAACCGACGCAGTATTTTACCAAACAGTATGATTTATCCTATCTGGAAAACGTACATACCCAATGTAAGAAGAATAGAATATCATTGAAATCCTTGTTTTTTGGAGCATATGTATATGCTTTAAAAATGTTGACTCATGAAGATGAACTAACTGTTGGTTTGGTTGGTAATAATCGTCCTCAGATTATGGATGGAGATAAAGTATTAGGGTGTTTTTTAAATACGTTACCTGTTAAATACACTGAACAATCAGAAAAAAATTGGCTGTCATATTTTGAAAACATAACAAAGATTCTTAATGAAATAAATCTATACAGCCATTTAACCTTTTTTGAGATTAAGCGTCATTTAGGATTGCAGAAAGAAGATCTTGTTTTTGATACCCTATTTAATTTTATCGATTTTCATGTGTACAATGAGATTTTTGAAAAAGATGCATCACCAGATAGTTTGATAAGAGATGAAGATGATAAAAAAGGATTAAAGGTTAAATCTTTTGAGAGAACTAATTCTAGTTTAAACCTAACCGTAAATTTAACAGGAGGTAGAGGAGTAGAATTTTCATATGAACTACATAATAGTTTTAAATCCGGAATTTCCCTGGAGCGTTTCCATGCTTTTATAAATAATGTTCTGAACTGTTTTTGCGATAAAGCTGAAGAACCAATAGATAATACAGCACTTTTATCTAACTCAGAACAACAGAAATTACTTCAAGATTTTAATGATACCCAAATAGCTTATCCAAAGGATAAAACAGCTATTGATTTGTTTAGAAAACAGGTAGAAGAAACACCAAATGGTATTGCTATTGTTTTTGAAGGAGAAACTTTGACATATAAGGAGTTAGATGATCGTTCTAATCAACTTGCAAATTATATTCTTTCAAATTATACTATTGAAAAAGAGAATTTAATAGGGATAATGTTGAACCGAAGTGATCAATTGATTATTTCGATACTAGCTATCTTGAAAACCGGATGTGCCTATGTTCCTATTGATACTAATTATCCAGAGGAACGAAAAGAATATATAAAGAAGGATAGTGAATGCGTCTTAATTGTTGATCAGGCAGTATTGCATTCTTTCAAAGAAAATCAGGATAAATATTCAGAAAATTTTTCAACCATAACTATCGAACCGGATTGTTTAGCCTATGTTATTTATACTTCGGGATCTACAGGGAAACCTAAAGGGGTTATGGTAGAACATCAAAATTTGGTTCATTTATGTTTCTGGCATAAAGATGCATATAATGTTACTTTGGAAAGTAAAAGTACATTGTTTTCGAGTATTGGTTTTGATGCTTCTGTCTGGGAAATTTACCCATACTTACTTTTTGGAGGTAGTTTATATCCTATTTCTGAAGAAGTTAGATATGATTTGGATCAGTTGCCGAAATTTTTGAATGACCATAAAATCACACATAGCTATATCCCTACTTCATTATGTCAGAGTTTTATAGATCAAGAAGTTTCATTACCACATACAACTGTTTTGACAGGTGGGGATACATTGCATTTAAATAAACCAACAGATATTACTCTTTATAATAATTATGGCCCTACAGAAGCCACAGTAGTAGCAACTTATTATAAAGTAGCTGATATCCAGGGTAATCAAAGAATTCCAATCGGAGTTCCGATTTCCAATACCGAGATTTATATTTTAAATTCTGTTTATGATCTATTACCTATAGGTGTAGTTGGAGAGCTATGTATTAGTGGTTCAGGTTTGGCTCGTGGCTATTTGAATCGAGAGGAATTAACAGAAGAGAAATTTATTGCTCATCCATTTAAATCGGGAGAGCGTTTATATAAGACAGGAGATTTGGCTCGCTGGTTATCAGATGGTACTATAGAGTTTATAGGTCGTAAGGATACTCAGGTCAAGATCCGTGGCTATCGTATAGAATTAGGCGAGATCGAGAGTGTGTTATCTGGTATTGATACTGTTCAGAGTTGTTGTGTATTAGCTCTTGATGATGATAATGGGGGTAAACGTTTAGTAGGTTATGTTGTTGTAGAGGGAGAGTTAGTGAAGGAAGAACTGCAACAGGATTTACAAGCGATGTTACCAGAGTATATGGTTCCCCGGTTATGGGTTGATTTGGAATCGATGCCATTGACCAGCAATGGTAAGATTGACAAGAAGAATTTACCGGGTATAGATACGTCACAGTTATCAGTACAGGAGTATGTTGCTCCACGTACAGAGGTTGAAGAACAATTGGTAGTTGTTTGGCAGGAGTTATTAGGAGTTGATAAGATTGGTGTGTTTGATAATTTCTTTGAGTTGGGAGGACATTCATTATTAGCAACACGATTGGTTGCTATGATCCGCAAGGAGTTATCTGTCGAGATTGCTATTCGTGATATATTTGCATATCCTACGATATCTGGTTTAGGGCTTCATTTATCAGAGGTATCAGAAAGGACTGTTTTACCTACGATTATCTCACAGGATAAGCCAGAACGTATTCCATTATCATTTAGTCAGGAGCGACTGTGGTTTATCGATAAGTTAGAAGGTAGTATTGCCTATCATATTCCAGCGGTTTTACGTTTAGAAGGGCAATTAGATATAGTTATTTTAGAGGCTTCTTTACGAAGTATTATTTCACGTCATGAGGTATTACGTACTGTACTTTATTCTGAGGATGGAGTAGGATATCAAAAAGTGATTGCATCAGATGATTGGGTATTAACTAGAGAGATAATCGGAGATAAGACAATTATAGATGATAAGATCGCTGCATTTATAGCGCTTCCTTTTGATCTGTCATCGGATTATATGTTTAGGGCTTGTGTATATGATTTGGGAGGTTCGACTTATGTACTTGCAGGAGTTTTTCATCATATTGCTAGTGATGGTTGGTCTCAAAGTATTTTGATACGCGAATTTCTGGAGACTTATAAAGCTCTTCAGGAAGGAGGTTCGACAACCTTATCAGAATTGCCTTTACAATATTCAGATTATTCGATTTGGCAACGCAAGTTTATCGAAGGCGATATTTTAGAAGATCAATTATCGTATTGGGAGGATAAACTGGGAGGGGTTACTCCTTTATCATTACCTACGGATTATGCACGACCTTCGATGCAGAGTTATGAAGGGAGTAGTGTTTCACTTACGTTGAATGCTGATTTGAGTAGCATGCTATCAGAGCTTTGTACAGATGAGGGAGCTACCTTATATATGGTTTTGTTATCCACTTTCAAGGTGTTGTTATCCCGTTATAGTGGTCAGGAAGATATTTGTGTAGGTAGTCCTATCGCTAATCGTACTCAATCTGAGTTAGAAGATATGATTGGTTTCTTTGTTAATACACTGGCACTTCGCAGTGATTTGGGAGGGAATCCTAGTTTTAAGGAAGTTTTAGGGAGCGTAAAAGAAACAACATTAGATGCGTATGATCATCAATTAGCTCCTTTCGAAAAGGTAGTAGACCGAGTCATAGCTACTCGTGACATGAGTATGAGTCCTTTGTTTCAGGTGATGTTTACATTACAAAATACACCCGAGGTAAGAGATTCTGACTTGGATAATATAAGAACTTCTCCCTATAATCTTGAAGAAACAACTTCTCAATTTGATTTGACTTTGAATGCTGTAGAAGAGCAGGGAGGTATTTCATTAAGCATGACATATTGCACAGCTTTGCTTGATAAAGATACAGTTGCTCGTATGTTAGTTCATTATAAAGAGTTACTGAATAGTATTGTGAAAGATATTACGCTACCTATCCATTCGTTGTCTATGGTAACAGATCAGGAAAGAGAAGAATTGCTATATAAATTTAATGATACTGTAGTAGCATACCCACAAGATAAGAGCATTATTGATTTGTTTAAGCAGCAAGTTGAAAAAACTCCAGATGCTATTGCTATAATTTTTGAAAACGATAAACTTAGCTTTAAAGAATTAGATGATCGTTCTAATCAATTGGCACATTATCTTGTCAGTCAGAATGTTAAATCAGAAGAATTGGTAGGAATCTGTTTAGATCGTTCTTTAGAAATGATCATAGGTATTTTAGGAATATTAAAATCAGGAGCAGCATATGTACCTATCGACCCAGAATATCCATCAGAGCGTATCGATTATATATTAGAAGATGCTACTATTAAAATCTTGTTGAGTAGTATCGACAGGAAGACCCTCTTCGAGAAAACAGATACTTTACAGGTTATTTCATTAGATGAAGATTGGGGTATTATAAGTAATGAATCTAATAATAATATAAATAAGTTATCTGGTTCGGAATGTTTAGCATATGTAATTTATACTTCTGGTAGTACAGGAAAACCTAAAGGAGTGATGAATGAACATAGAGGAGTTGTTAATAGATTATTATGGACTCAATCTCATTATAATCTTGATGCAAGGGATTCTATTCTGCAAAAAACATCATTCTGTTTTGATGTATCGGTATGGGAGCTGTTCTGGCCTATTATAAGTGGAGCTAAATTAGTTTTTGCAAAGCCGGAAGGGCATAAGGATGCACGTTACTTAAGGACTTTGATAGAATCACATAACATTACTACAATTCACTTTGTGCCATCTATGTTGCGAGCCTTTTTAAGCGAGATAAATTTGGGAGATTGTAGTTGTCTACAACGTGTTTTATGTAGTGGAGAAGCTTTACTGGTGGATCATGCAATGTTGTTTAGAGAGAAATTTAATAATGTTAGATTGGATAATCTATACGGACCAACAGAAGCAGCGATTGATGTAAGTTTCTGGGAGGTTCCGGCGGAAGGAGATTTGTCAAGAGTTCCAATAGGGAAACCAGTTGCTAATACAAACCTTTATATTCTTGATAAAGAAGATCAGGTATTACCAATAGGAGTGGTAGGAGAGTTATGTATTGGAGGAATTCAGGTCGCAAGAGGATATTTGAACCGGAAAGAATTAACAGAAGAAAGATTTGTAGCAGATCCATTTATCGTAGAAGACCGTATGTATAAGACAGGAGATTTGGCCCGTTGGTTATCAGATGGTACTATAGAATATATAGGAAGGAAAGATGATCAGGTCAAAATTAGAGGATACCGTATAGAATTGGGTGAGATAGAAAATGTGCTATCTACAATTGAAGGCATTCATAGTTGCTGTGTTTTGGCCAAAGAAGATGGCAGTGGAGGTAAACGCCTGGTAGGTTATGTAGTAGGTGATTTTGATAAGGAAAAAGTTCAAAAAGAATTACGCTCAAGATTACCAGAATATATGGTTCCTCTGTTATGGGTCGAATTAGAAGAAATGCCATTAACCAGCAATGGTAAGTTAAATAAGAAGATACTTCCTGATCCAGATACATCGCAATTATCATCACAAGAATATGTAGCTCCTCGTAATGAGTTGGAAACACAACTGGTATTAATCTGGCAAGAATTGCTTGGTATTGATAAAGTTGGAGTGTATGATAATTTCTTTGAGCTGGGTGGACATTCTTTATTAATAGTTCAGTTAATTTCGAAACTACATGATCAAAACCTCCACATAGAGGTGAAAGATATTTTTGCAAACCCCACAATAGAAGCATTAGCATTAAGGTTAGGTACAGTTACTTCTCACTATGAAGTTCCGCCCAATGGTATTACAATAGATAGTAATAAGATTACTCCGGATATGGTTCCATTACTCGATTTTAGTCAGGAAGAGCTAGATATCGTTGTGAATCATATTGAAGGAGGTGTTTCTAATATCCAGGATGTATATCCCCTTTCTCCATTACAAGAAGGGATGTACTTTCATCATTTATTGAGTGATCGCACTAGTGGAGATCCTTATGTTTTGATTACCGGAATTTCTTTTGATCATCCCGATAAGCGTTCAGAATTTATAGAAGCATTCCGCTATGTGGTTACTCGTCATGATGTACTTCGCACTTGCATTATAAATGAAGGATTACCAAATGCCGTTCAGGTGGTTTTACGTGATGTGAAACTTAAGGTGTCAGAATTACCTTTTTCTTCATCACAAAATGTGAAAGATGAATTAGAATCGATGATGGCTTCGGGTAAGCATTGGATAGATTTGTCAAAAGCTCCTTTATTAAACTTAGAGACAGCAGATGATCCTATCACAGATAATTATTACTTAATAATGAAGTATCACCATACTGTGATAGATCATGTTGGTTTAGAGAAGATCGTAGGAGAGATTGAAGTTTGTTTGTCTGGCGATAAGTCAAGTCTTTCAACTCCTGTTTTATATCGTGATTTTATTGGGCATGTGCTATATCAACAGTCTGTCAATGATAGCGAGTCGTATTTCCGTTCACGTTTAGGAAGTATCACAGAGCCTACTTTTCCTTTTGGCTTGTCTGATACGTTGGGAGATGGTAGTGGTATCGAAGAATCTCGTTATGTATTGCCCAGGGATTTATCGAATCAGCTTCGATCATTATCCCGTAGTTTAGGGATGACTCCCGCAGTTCTTTTTCATGCAGCCTGGGGGTTAGTTATAGGTAGATGTAGTAGTAAGGATTATGCAATTTTCGGATCATTATTTTCTGGTCGATTACAAGGCACATTAGAGGCGGGGCAATCTTTAGGATTGTTTATCAATACGCTTCCTGTAGTTCTGGATTTATCAGATAATGTACGAGATTATGTAGCAAAAGTAAAGATGGAGTTAGAAGGTTTATTACCTTATGAGCAGACTCCGTTATCACGTATTCAGAACTGGAGTGGTGTTTCTAATGATACTCCATTATTTAGTGCCTTATTAAATTATCGTCATTCTTCTCCTGCTCCTGATCATCCAGATACAGATTTAGAGATGCGTTTATTAGGAGAGAAAGAACGAACTAATTATCCTTTTGAAGTAAGTGTAGATGATTTGGGAGAGGATTTTAGTTTAACTGCTTTTGTAGATGGTGACATTACGCCTGTACGTGTTATTAAGTATATGGAAATGGCCTTACAGGAACTTATAAAAGGCCTTGTGAGCGAGAATGTTATTGGGGTTAGTAGCTTGAGTATTTTACCAGATACAGAATTAGAGTTACTCAATAGTTTTAATACTACCGAAGTATCCTATCCTTTGGACCAAACAGTAGTTGATTTGTTTTCTACTCAGGTCTCTTCTACTCCATTAGCTATAGCTTTATCGTATAAAGGTTTAGAATTGACCTATCAGGAGTTGGATGACCGATCTAACCAATTGGCTCATTATTTACAAGAAAAAGGAGTTGAGAATGGTGAGCTGGTAGGTATCTGTATCACCCGTTCTTTTGAGATGGTTATAGGTATTTTGGCTATTCTAAAATCCGGAGGAGCGTATGTTCCTATTAAACCTGATTTTCCAACCTCACGTATTTCTCATATTGTAGAGGATACGAATTGCAATTTGATTTTAACCGATTGTTCGAGTTTATCATCTTTGGATCTATTGGATGTTACCAAAGTTATAATGGATGGGGATGCTCCGGAATATGTAGAGTATCCTACCGCTTCTCCAGATATTACTACAATTCCTGATGCTTTAAGTTATGTAATTTACACATCTGGCAGTACAGGAGTTCCCAAAGGTGCTATGATCGAGCATCGTGGGTTGTTAAACCACCTGTTGCTAATGATAGATGAGTTGGAGATGGACTTGAGTAGTGTTGTTGCTTTTACAGCACCTTTTACCTTTGATATTTCAGTATGGCAAATATTGAGTGCTTTATTATGTGGTGGTCGTGTTGCTATTTATAATGAAGATACGATTTTAGATCCACAGTTTTTAGAGAAGTCTTTATCAGAAGATGAGGTTTCGATACTTCAATTGGTTCCTTCGTATGTTTCAGAATTATTAGATATTGAAACACCTAAAGGCCTGAATAGATTGAAATATTTTTTAGTTACGGGAGAGGCCGTTTCTAGAGGGGTGTTACAAAAATGGTTTTCTCAATACCCTAATATTCCTGTTGTTAATGCTTATGGTCCTGCAGAGGCAGCAGATGATGTAACCCTACATAAAATGTATGAAGTGCCAGATGGTTCGATGATTTCTATCGGTAAACCAGTAGCCAATATGCAGATTCATATTCTAGATGCTGTTTTGAATCTGTGCCCGATAGGAGTAATAGGAGAAATTTGTGTTAGTGGAGTAGGAGTTGGGAGAGGGTACATCAATGATGCAATAAAGACCGCGAGTAGTTTTATCTCAGATCCATTTGTAGAGGGCGGTCGTATGTATCGTACAGGAGATCTGGGTCGTTGGTTAGAAGATGGTACCATTGAGTTCGTTGGTCGAGCAGATGATCAGGTAAAGATCAGGGGGTATCGTATAGAGTTAGGAGAAATAGAAAATGCATTATCAGGGATAGAAGGAATTACTCAGTGTTGTGTTTTAGCTCCCGATGATCATAACGGCAATAAACGTTTAGTAGGTTATGTTGTTAGTTTGAGAGCTTTTGATAAGGCTTTGGTTCAAGATTCTTTGTCATCACAGTTACCTCCTTATATGGTTCCTCAATTATGGGTTGAATTAGAGGAGATGCCATTAACAGGTAATGGTAAAATAGATAAAAAATCGTTGCCCTTGTTGGATACTTCTGCCTTGTCAGGCGAATCTTATGTAGCCCCCAGAACAGATATGGAAGAACAATTGGCTTTGATCTGGCAGGACCTACTTGGTATGGATAAAGTTGGGGTGTACGATAACTTCTTTGAGTTAGGCGGTCATTCACTATTGGCTACCCGATTGGTATCCAAACTTCGAAAGGAGATGAGTATTGAAGTTTCTATTAGAGATATATTTATACATGGTCGATTAGAAGATTTGGGAGTTCATTTGCTATCTCGTCGTTCTGGAGTTGTATTACCAGCCTTAGAGATTCAGCAACGCCCGGATCGTATTCCATTATCGTTTAGCCAGGAGCGTCTATGGTTTTTAGATCAATTAGAAGGTAGTGCTGCTTATCATATTCCGATAGTTTTATGGGTAGAGGGTAGTTTGGATATTGACATATTGGAGACTTGCTTTAGAATTATTGTATCTCGTCATGAGGTGTTGCGAACGATGATCCATTCTGAGGACGGTATAGGTTATCAGGAAGTGATTGAGTCAGATAATTGGAAGTTAGATCGGGTTACAGATCAATCAGATGCTTCCCTAGAAACTTCTTTAATGTCTTATTTGAATATTCCTTTTGATTTAGCAAAAGATTATAAGTTTAGGGCTTGTATATATGAATTAGAGTCTGATCGTTATGTTTTGGCTGGAGTTTTTCATCATATTGCCAGCGATGCATGGTCAGAGGATATATTGGTAAAGGAGTTTGCAGAGTTGTATGAAGCATATCAAAAGAATCGTGAGGTAACCTTACCAGAATTATCGTTACAATATTCGGATTATGCGATTTGGCAACGTAACTATGTAGAAGGCGAAATATTAGAGCGCCAATTATCATATTGGCAGGATAAATTACAGGGAGTTGCTCCTTTAGCACTGCCAACAGATTATGTTCGCCCGTCAGTTCAGGATTATAAAGGTTCTTGTATTACCTTGAATTTGAATCCGGATTTAAGCTCAGCAATTGAATCATTATGTAAGCAAGAAGGAGTTACCCTGTTTATGATGTTGTTGTCTGCTTTCAAAGTTTTATTATATAAGTATAGTGGCCAATCTGATATTTGTGTGGGAACTTCAATAGCAAACAGAACCCAGTCAGAGTTAGAAGGTATGATTGGATTTTTTGTCAATACACTGGCATTACGGAGTGATTTAGGAGATAATCCCGATTTCAAAGAATTTTTATCACAAGTAAAAGATACGACTTTACATGCTTATGATCATCAATTAACTCCATTTGAGAAAGTAGTAGATCGAGTTGTTGATAAAAGAGATATGAGTATCAATCCATTGTTTCAGGTAATGTTTGATATGCAAAACACTACTAATGAAACTTTGGCATTAGAAGGAATAACACTTTCACCATATGAGCATGAGGCAAGTACATCACAATTCGATTTAAACTTAGTAGCCGAAGAGAAAGAATCGGGTATTTTATTACGACTAGAATATTTTACCTCTTTATTCAAGGAATCTACGGTAATACGTATGTTATCTCATTATGAGGAATTGTTAAAGAGTATTGTAAATAATAGTATTTCTTCTATAGATTCTTTATCGATGCTGCCAAAGCAGGAAGAGGAATTAATTTTGGGTCGAAGTATTACACCAGCAGGATTAAGTTTCAATCCGGGAGCGGTTGATCTGGGTAATGAGGCTCCGATCAATGTTCGTTTTGAATCCGTAGTAGCAACTGATCCTGATGCTGTAGCATTAGTACACAACGAAAAGATTTGGCGTTATGGAGATCTTAATTCGTATTCGAATCAGATTGCTCATAGTTTATTGTCATTACACCTTTCTGCTTCTTCTATAGTTGGGGTGTATATGGATCGTAGTGTTGAGTTTGTCGGTTGTTTATTGGGAATTTTCAAATCGGGTCATGTTTATACTCCTTTGGATACCAATAATCCCCCATCTCGTATAGGTTCGATGTTATCAGCAAATCCGTTTTCTGTACTAATTACAACAAGTTCTTTATTGTCAGAATTAGGAGAATTGAAGGATATTCTGGTTTTGGTTATTGATAAGTTACCAGTTAGACTATCGTCTGATAATCCTGTAAAGGATGTGGTTGTTTATGATAGTGATATGATTGCAGGTAAACCTACAGATAACCCTGCGAACATGAATTTAATGGATAGCTGGGCTTATATTTTATATACATCGGGGTCTACAGGTAATCCCAAGGGAGCAATTACACGTCATGATGGTGCGATGAATCATATTTTGGCAGAGTATGCTGTTATGGATTTACCAGATGGCTTCCGTTTTTTACAGAGTGCCGGTATTGGTTCTGATATTTCTGTTTGGCAGATTTTAGGTCCATTACTCAAAGGAGGAGTTAGTGTAATTGTTGATAAGTACGAGTTATTAGAGTATGGCAAGTTGTTGGATACCTTGATTCTAAGAAGAGTTACTCTTATCGAGTTTGTTCCAACCTATATGTGGGGATTATTGTCTTATATAAAAGAACAGGATGAAGCAGTTGTTTTGGAGGATCTTTCGAGTGTTATGCTTGTGGGAGAGTCTATTCCCGTTGCGATGGTTAATGACTTGAAACGTTTGTATCCCGAGGTAAGGTTGTGGAATGCCTATGGTCCTTGCGAGGCATCAGATGATGTTATCCAGTATGAGATCAACGACTTTTTAGAGGAGACTCAGGTACGGGTTCCGATTGGTCGGGTTATTCCCAATATGAACACTGTTATTTTGGATAAATCGGGAGGGTTATGTCCTATCGGTGTTATTGGAGAGATAGGTGTTAGCGGAGTAGGAGTAGGTGCAGGATATTTAGGATTACCAGATCGTACTTCTGAGAGTTTTATAGAGAACCCATTTGATGATTTATTAGGTGATGTTTTATATAAGACAGGCGACTTAGGTCGTTGGCTTGAGGATGGTAATATAGAGTTTATCGGTCGAGAGGACCACCAGGTTAAGATTCGAGGGCATCGTGTGGAGTTAGAAGATATTGCTTCTGCCTTACGTAAGGATGCTTATGTTGAGGATTGTCATGTGTTGGTTCACCGAGTTGGCAGTCAGGATTTGGTACTATGTTTTCTTGTATTGAGTTCTGAAGGTTTATCGTATGCTTCAGACTCTTCAATTACCGAAGTTTTCCATTTACTATGTAAAGAGGAGTTACCAAGTTATATGCACCCTTCTCATTATCATATTGTTGAAGAGTTTCCGTCGAATTTGAGTGATAAAGTAGATGGTAAGGCCTTATTAGAGGTTTTCTTATCAGGTTACGATGATGGGGTGAGTCTTTCTCAACACGTTTATGAAGCTCCCCGTAATGGAATAGAGGAGCACCTGGTTGAGATCTGGCAGGAATTATTACACTTAGATCAAATAGGGGTTTATGATAATTTCTTTGAGCTGGGTGGTCATTCATTATTAGCTACACGACTGGTGTCTATGATTCGCAAGCGACTACACATAGAAGTAGCCATAAAAGACATATTCGAATTTAATACCATAGACGAATTAGCATCACATATAGAATTTATTAACCTGGATCTGGATGAAGATCAAAACGAGGATACAGAACAATATAATGTAACCATAGAAATATAATTCTACTTTGTCATCTTACAAATGACTTGCTAGAAATGCGTTAGGGATAGCAGTGTAAAGCCCGGAATCCAATGCTAATTGGATGAGGACTTGTAACGCATAGCCCGACCCTAGGGGGAACGCCCAAAGACGATAAAGCAGCAATGACTTTAGCTATAAATGAGCTATACTATTAAGTCCAAGATCAATCAAAACAAAGTTTCGATAACTCTGTAAATCATATGAAAACGGAGTTACATGATTATTGGCAAATTCTACCTGACCTTTAAAACAATAAAATATAAACGATGAAACGAGAAGTTTTAAATATTTTAAAAGAAGCAAATAAAAATAACATAAAATTAGTAGTAAATAAGGGGGCACTAACTGTTAAATCCATAAATCCAATTGATGCTGATTTACTTCAAAAAATTAAAGATAATAAAGAATCAATTATTCAATATATAGAGAAGTATCAAGGAGAAAAGAAGGGAAATGCTTTAAAAATTAAACCTTACGATCGAGATGCTATCAACAAAGTTCCTTTGTCATTTAGTCAGGAGCGCTTATGGTTTTTGGATCAATTACAAGGCAATAGAGCTTACCACATACCTGTAGTTTTAAAGCTACAAGGAGCATTAGACTTGGATGTATTAGAGAGTTCGTTAAAAACAATTATTGCTCGCCACGAGATATTACGAACGGTTATTTATTCAGAAGAAGGAATAGGTTACCAAAATGTGATTTCTGAAGATCATTGGACTTTAGAAAAAAATGTAATAGAAGGTGAAAAAGATATTGAAAAGGAAATAACTTCTTTTATCGAGCTCCCTTTTGATTTATCAAAGGATTACAAGTTTAGATCTGTTGTGTATGATTTGAGTGAAGATCTTTATGTGTTCGTAGGGGTTTTTCATCATATTGCCAGTGATGGTTGGTCAGAAGGAGTGTTTATCAATGAATTTATAGAGTTGTACAGTGCATCACAAAAGAATAGAACCCCTGTATTGCCAGAATTATCATTACAATATGCGGATTATGCAGTATGGCAACGATCACCTATTGTAAACAAAACAATAGAAGGAGAACTTTCGTATTGGGAAGAGAAATTGAAAGATGTTACTCCTTTATCATTACCTACCGATTATCTGCGACCATCAATTCAGAGTTATGAAGGTGCAAGTATAACCACTACATTGGATGTCGACCTATGTCGTTCTTTACAGGATTTTTGTCAGAAAGAAAAAGTTACTTTATTCATGACCTTACTGTCAGGCTTAAAAGTATTGTTGTCTCGATATAGTGGTCAAGAGGATATTTGTATAGGTACTCCTATTGCAAATCGTACGCAATCAGAGTTAGAAGATATGATTGGGTTTTTTGTAAATACCTTGGCGTTACGAAGCGACCTGACAGGTAATCCAAGTTTTGAAGAAGTTGTTTCCAGAGTTAAAGAAACAACACTGAATGCTTATGACCATCAATTGGTTTCTTTTGAACGTGTCGTTGATCGTGTTGTATCCACACGCGACATGAGTATGAGTCCACTGTTTCAGGTATTGTTTGTGTTACAAAACACCCCAGAACAAACGGATTTATCCTTAGAAGAGATTGCGATTTCTACGTATGAACACAAAGAAACTACCTCTCAATATGATATTACCTTTAATGTTTTAGAGAATGATTCCGACATTTCATTACAGGTAGAGTATTGTACAGCTTTATTTGATAGCGCTACGATAGAACGTTTGTTAGTTCATTATCAGGAGTTACTACAAAGAGCGGTTCAAAACAGTAAAGTTCCCATTCATTCCATATCCTTGTTAGAATCAAAAGAACGAGAAACAATACTTCATAGTTTTAATGATACCAAAGTTGTATACCCATCAGGACAGACATTAGTAACCTTGTTTGAATCTCAGGTAGAAAAACACCCAGAAGGGAAAGCTGTATTTTTTGAAGGAAAAAACCTGACATTTAAAGAACTGGATGATCGTTCTAATCAATTAGCACGTTACCTTCTTGATCAGAAAACCAAGCCAGAAGAATTAATAGGAATTTGCGTAGAGCGTTCTATAGAAATGGTCGTTGGTATTTTAGGGATTTTAAAAGCAGGAGCAGCATATGTGCCGATTGATCCAAATTACCCTTTGAGTCGTATTGATTATATGCTTGATGATGCAGCTATTGATATGGTATTAACTACAAGTGATATTGTATCTGTTTTTAGTGAAAGAGAAAAATTAAGCAAAGTTTTATTAGATGAGTACTGGGATGTTATCGAGCAGTTGGATATCAGTGCAATACCCGAAAATTCTAATCCAGAACATTTGGCATATGTTATTTATACATCAGGGAGTACTGGTCTTCCCAAAGGAGTTATGATTGAGCATCGTAGTATTGTCAATACTATTTGTTCACAGATATTGGCTTTTTCAATTACAAAAGATGACCGGTGCCTTCAATTTGCCAGTTCTTCTTTTGATGCTTCTGTATGGGAAACTTTCATCTCACTGCTTGGAGGAGCTTCATTATATATCGTAAATGAGGAAGATAAGTCAGATGTAACTTCTTTTGGAAATTTTGTCAAAGAACATTCGATTACGGTTGCTACTTTACCCCCAGCATTTTTGCAAGTATTATCTATTGATTCCCTATCTAGTGTACGTACTCTTATTACAGCAGGGGAATCTATATCTGTAGATTTGGCAAAGGCATTTTCTGAAGGACGTACCTATATTAATGCATATGGTCCTACAGAAAGTAGTATTTGTGCCACTACATTCTCTGGGGTAATAGAAAATCGTGTCCCAATCGGAGTTCCGATTTCCAATACCGAGGTTTATATTTTAAATTCTGTTGATGATCTATTGCCTATAGGTATAGTTGGAGAGCTATGTATTAGTGGTTCAGGTTTGGCTCGTGGCTATTTGAATCGAGAGGAATTAACAGAAGAGAAATTTATTGCTCATCCATTTAAATCGGGAGAGCGTTTATATAAGACAGGAGATTTGGCCCGCTGGTTATCAGATGGTACTATAGAGTTTATAGGTCGTAAGGATACCCAGGTCAAGATCCGTGGCTATCGTATAGAATTAGGCGAGATCGAGAGTGTGTTATCTGGTATTGATACTGTTCAGAGTTGTTGTGTATTAGCTCTTGATGATGATAATGGGGGTAAACGTTTAGTAGGTTATGTTGTTGTAGAGGGAGAGTTAGTGAAGGAAGAACTGCAACAGGATTTACAAGCGATGTTACCAGAGTATATGGTTCCCCGGTTATGGGTTGATTTGGAATCGATGCCATTGACCAGCAATGGTAAGATTGACAAGAAGAATTTACCGGGTATAGATACATCACAATTATCAGTACAGGAGTATGTTGCTCCACGTACAGAGGTTGAAGAACAATTGGTAGTTGTTTGGCAGGAGTTATTAGGAGTTGATAAGATTGGTGTGTTTGATAATTTCTTTGAGTTGGGAGGACATTCATTATTAGCAACACGATTGGTTGCTATGATCCGCAAGGAGTTATCTGTCGAGATTGCTATTCGTGATATATTTGCATATCCTACGATATCTGGTTTAGGGCTTCATTTATCAGAGGTATCAGAAAGGACTGTTTTACCTACGATTATCTCACAGGATAAGCCAGAACGTATTCCATTATCATTTAGTCAGGAGCGACTGTGGTTTATCGATAAGTTAGAAGGTAGTATTGCCTATCATATTCCAGCGGTTTTACGTTTAGAAGGGCAATTAGATATAGTTATTTTAGAGGCTTCTTTACGAAGTATTATTTCACGTCATGAGGTATTACGTACTGTACTTTATGCTGAGGATGGAGTAGGATATCAAAAAGTGATTGCATCAGATGATTGGGTATTAACTAGAGAGATAATCGGAGATAAGACAATTATAGATGATAAGATCGCTGCATTTATAGCGCTTCCTTTTGATCTGTCATCGGATTATATGTTTAGGGCTTGTGTATATGATTTGGGAGATTCGACTTATGTACTTGCAGGAGTTTTTCATCATATTGCTAGTGATGGTTGGTCTCAAAGTATTTTGATACGCGAATTTCTGGAGACTTATAAAGCTCTTCAGGAAGGAGGTTCGACAACCTTATCAGAATTGCCTTTACAATATTCAGATTATTCGATTTGGCAACGTAAGTTTATCGAAGGTGATATTTTAGAAGATCAATTATCGTATTGGGAGGATAAACTGGGAGGAGTTACTCCTTTATCATTACCTACGGATTATGCACGACCTTCGATACAAAGTTATGAAGGGAGCAGTGTTTCACTTACGTTGAATGCTGATTTGAGTAGCATGCTATCAGAGCTTTGTACAGATGAGGGAGCTACCTTATATATGGTTTTGTTATCCGCTTTCAAGGTGTTGTTATCCCGTTATAGTGGTCAGGAAGATATTTGTGTAGGTAGTCCTATCGCCAATCGTATTCAATCTGAGTTAGAAAATATGATTGGTTTCTTTGTTAATACACTGGCACTTCGCAGTGATTTGGGAGGGAATCCTAGTTTTAAGGAAGTTTTAGGGAGCGTAAAAGAAACAACATTAGATGCGTATGATCATCAATTAGCTCCTTTTGAGGAAGTGGTTGATAAAATTATAGCTACTCGTGACATGAGTATGAGTCCTTTGTTTCAGGTGATGTTTACATTACAAAATACACCCGAGGTAAGAGATTCTGACTTGGATAATATAAGAACTTCTCCTTATGATCTTGAAGAAACAACTTCTCAATTTGATTTGACTTTGACTGCAATAGAAGAGCAGGGAGGTATTTCATTAAGCATGACATATTGCACAGCTTTGTTTGATAAAGATACAGTTGCTCGTATGTTAGTTCACTATAAAGAGTTACTGAATAGTATTGTCAAAGATATTACGTTGCCTGTTCAAGCGCTGTCCATGATAACAGATCAGGAAAGAGAAGAATTGCTATATAAATTTAATGATACTGTAGTAGCATATCCGCATGATAAGAGCATTATTGATTTGTTTAAAGAACAGGTCGAAAAAAACCCAGATGCCGTTGCTATTGTTGATGAAGATGTTAAGGTAACATACAAAGAACTAGACGAAAGATCTAATCAATTAGCACATTACTTACGGTTAGAAGGAGTGCAGGAAAAATCTCGATTAGGGCTTTTATATGAGAGAGGAGTGGATATGGTGATAAGTATGATAGGTATTCTAAAATCAGGATCTATCTATGTTCCTCTCGATACTTCTTTACCATCGAATCGCTTGGATTTTATTTTAAAAGATGCTGAGGTAAACTACATTATTTATAGTGACTCTTCTTTATTAAAAGAATTACCTTCGGATGAATATACTTTTTTGAATGTCCAAAAATCTTTAGAACATTCTATTGAGACATATAATTCAAAAAGAAGTATAGCATCTGATACTTACATCATGTATACTTCTGGAACAACTGGTACTCCCAAGGGTATAGTGATTAGTGACGAAAATGTAATAACGCTTATCAATGATAAAGAGAGTTCAATTGCTATCCATACATCAGATCGGGTATTGCAATGGTCGAATTATGCTTTTGATGGTTCTACATATGAGATTTTTGGAAGCCTTTTAAATGGTGCATCATTGTATTTGATCCCAGGTTCTATAGCTTCTGATGTTGATGCTTTAACTCAGGTTATTAGTAAAAACCAACTAAGCGTAGTTTTTATAACTACGGCATTGTTTAATTCTTTTGCAGATTATGACTTGTCAAGATTGTCTAGTTTGAGAATATTATTATTTGGAGGCGAAAAGGTTTCTGTTGGCCCAACAAGAAAAATAGCATCAGCTTTGGGCGAAGGAAGACTGCTTCATGTATATGGTCCGACCGAAACTACTGTATATGCAACTTGTTATCCTATTTGTGATATTCCCGATAATGCAGGGACCATTCCTATTGGAGGCCCGATTTCCAATACAAGCCTCTATGTTTTAGATACCAATATGGAATTAGCTCCAATGGGTGTAGTTGGCGAGTTATGTATTGGAGGGACAGGTTTAGCCAAAGGGTATTTGAAACGAGAAAACTTAACAGAAGAGAAATTTGTAGTTCATCCTTTTAAACCGGGAGAGCGTTTATATAGAACAGGGGATTTAGTCCGATGGTTACCTGGTGGAAATATAGAATTCATTGGGCGTAAGGATAATCAGGTTAAAATTAGAGGCTATCGTATAGAATTAGAGGAGATAGAAAGCGTACTGTCTTCTGTAGACGGCATTCAGAGTTGCTGTGTACTAGCTAAGGAAGACACTAATGGTAGTAAACGTCTGGTAGGATATGTTGTTGTAGAAGGTGAGTTGGTTAAGGAAGAATTACAACAGAAATTAAGCTCTGGATTACCAGAGTATATGGTTCCTCAATTATGGATTGAATTAGAAGAAATACCTTTAACCAGCAATGGTAAGATTGATAAGAAAAGACTCCCTGTCCCTGATATCTCTTTGTTGTCCACAAGAGAATATGTTGCTCCCCGCAATGAGGTAGAAGAACAATTAGCTGTGATTTGGAAGGACTTACTGGGTATAGACAAGATAGGAGTGTATGATAATTTCTTTGAATTGGGAGGACATTCGTTACTCGTAGTAAAATTAATCTCCAGATTAAAAGATCAGGGGCTTCAGGCAGGAGTTCGTGATATTTTTGCTAATCCTACTATTGGAACATTAGCGTTACAATTAGGAGTTGCTTCCCCGGATTATGAGATTCCTGTCAATGGTATCACAACAGATTGCGAGAAGATTACCCCCGATTTGGTTCCATTACTGGATTTTAGCCAGGAGGAGTTGGATATTGTTGTAGATCATATTGAAGAAGGAGTTTCTAATATCCAGGATATGTATCCACTTTCTCCATTACAGGAAGGGATGTATTTTCATCATTTGATAAGTGATCAGAGCAATGGGGACCCTTACATATTATTTAATTTATTGTCTTTTGATAGTTTAGATAAACGTTCACAATTTATAGAAGCATTCCGCTATGTGATTACCCGTCATGATGTACTTCGAACTTGTATTTTGAGCAATGGATTGCCTCATGCTGTTCAGGTAGTTTTAAGGGAAGTTAAGCTTCAAGTATCAGAATTATCTTTTCCTTCATCACAAAACGTAAAAGAAGAGCTGGAATCAATAATTGATTCTGGTAAGCACTGGATGGATTTGTCAAAAGGGCCATTGTTACAGTTGCAAACTGCTGATGATACAAGTAATGGTCGTTTTTTCTTATTGTTTAAACAACATCATGTTATAATAGATCATGTTGGTTTAGAGAAGATAATAGAGGAGATTAAAATGTACTTATCCGGTGAGACTGTTAATTATACCCAACCGGTTTTATATCGAGATTTTATAGCACATGTTTTACATCAGCAAGCGACTAATGACAGTGAGTCTTATTTCCGTTCACGTTTAGGAGATATCACAGAGTCTACTTTTCCTTTTGGTTTGTCTGATACGTTGGGAGATGGTAGCGGAATACAGGAAGCAACTAAGATGCTTTCTTCAGATATATCTGCTCAAGTTCGTTTACTATCCCGCAAATTAAAAATAAGCCCAGCCGTAATTTTTCATGCTGCATGGGGGATTGTAATAGGTAGATGTAGTAATAAAGAGTATGCTGTTTTTGGGACTTTGTTTTCAGGACGACTTCAGGGATCATTAGGAGCAGATCAGTCATTAGGATTGTTTATCAATACACTCCCGATGATACTACACTTAGATCGTAGTGTGTCAGAATATTTAGATCATGTAAAACAAGAGTTACAAGGTTTAATGCCTTATGAGCAAACACCATTATCTAATATTCAACATTGGAGCGGTGTTTCTAATGATACACCTTTGTTTAGTGCATTATTAAATTATCGCCATTCAGAACCACAATCTATATCAGACAACATAGATATTGATTTAGGGATAACACTTCAGGTTGACAAAGAACGTACAAATTATCCATTTGATTTGAGTATCGATGATTACGGAGTTGACTTTGGCTTAACAGCATGTGTAGATGGGATTGATCCGGATCGGGTTATCTCTTACATGGAAACAGCATTAATAAAGCTTCTTGAGGAGATTGAATGTCCAAATAATGTTGAGGTAAGTAGTTTAAGTATTTTGGCAACCGAAGAACTACAGTTATTAAATAGTTTTAATGCTACAGATATTGATAATCTTCAGAATGAAACTATTCTTGATATATTCGAAACACAAGCTCAACAGACTCCGGATGCAGTAGCAGTTGTTTACCAAAACAAAAAGATTACCTATAGAGAATTGAATGAAAAATCAAATCAATTAGCTCATTATATATGTAACCAAAACATTTCTCAGAATACTTTGATCGGAGTGTGTATATCTCGCTCTATAGAAATGATAGTTGGTGTCTTAGGAGTTTTAAAATCAGGAAATGCTTATATCCCAATTGACCCGGAATATCCTTTGACTCGAATTTCTTACATCATAGAAGACGCTAAGCTTGACCTTATAATAAGTACTACTTCAGACATAAAGCAATTAGATATTAATGAGGAGATAAAATGTATATTATTAGATCGAGATCATGAATTAATTGCCAAAGAGATCACTACAACACCCGGGATAAAATTGACTCCCAAACATTTGGCGTATGTGATTTATACTTCTGGAACAACAGGTAAACCAAAAGGAGTTGCTATAACTCATTTCAGCCTGTACAATGTATCATTGAGTTGGCAAAAAGAGTACGATTTGGATGAGAATACTCGTTTATTACAAATGGCCAGCTTTTCTTTTGATGTATTTACCGGAGATCTTTGTCGTAGTTTATTATTTGGAGGGCAGATGATTATTTGCCCCGCTGCTATTCGTTTTGATCTTCAGGAACTTTATAAACTAATGTCTGCCCATCAGATCAATATAATGGAACTAACACCTTCGTTAGGAATCCCATTAATGGATCATATCTATGATAATGAATTAGATTTTGAGTGGCTTAAACTCTTTATTTTAGGATCTGATGTTTGCACTTCTGTAGATTTTTGCCGTTTAGAAAGTCGATTTGGAAAACAAGTAAGAATTATAAATAGTTATGGAGTTACAGAAGCCACAATTGATAATTCTTATTATGAGGCTGAAGATCTAAAAAGCCTACATAACTTGACTAATGTTCCTATTGGTAAACCTATGGGTAATACTCATTTTTACATTTTGGATTCCAATAGAAATGTATTACCAATAGGTGTTATAGGAGAACTATATATCGGAGGATCAGGTCTGGCAAAAGGATATTTACATAAAGAAGAACAGACAAAAGAGAAATTTGTTTCAAATCCATTTGTAGAAGACACTTTAATGTATCGTACAGGAGATTTAGCCCGTTGGTTACCCGATGGAAATGTAGAATTTATTGGTAGAGGAGATACTCAGGTTAAAATTCGAGGATATCGTATCGAGTTGGGAGAAATTGAGAATGTATTAGCATCTTATAAAGCTGTTATAAATTGTTGTGTTTTAGCTAAAACGGATGCGCACGGAAATAATCGTCTTGTAAGCTATGTTGTTTTAAAAGAAAGCCTGGATAAACAGGCTATAGAAGCGTATTTAAAAGAAAGCATACCCGAGTATATGATTCCGCGTATTTGGGTGGAATTAGAAAAAATGCCTTTAACGCCTAATGGTAAGATAGATAAGAAATCGTTACCTAATCCTGATAATCTAGAATTATCAACCCAGGAATACACTGCTCCCGGTAATGAACTGGAAGAACAGTTAGTTAACATTTGGCAAGAACTTTTAGGAGTAGAACGCATAGGGGTATATGATAATTTCTTTGAATTGGGAGGACATTCTTTATTGGTAACAAGATTAGTTTCCCTAATTCGTAAGGAGTTGAATATCGAAGTTTCTATTCGTGATATTTTTGAGTATACCAATATACATGAATTGGCACTTCATTTAAAACGACAAGAAATAGGTGTTTTACTACCCGAAATTGTTGTTCAACAACGTCCGGATCGTATTCCTTTATCATTTAGCCAGGAACGTTTATGGTTTTTGGATCAGTTAGAGGGTAGTATTGCATATCATATCCCAATAGTGCTACGATTATCAGGTAGCCTGGATATAGACATATTAGAAACTTGTTTTAGAACTATTGTATCTCGTCATGAGGTATTGCGAACTATGATTCATTCTGAAGAAGGTATTGGTTATCAGCAAATAGTAGGAGCCGATGATTGGAAACTAGATCAGGATATGGATCAATCAGATGCTTCACTAGAAAGTTCGATAGCATCCTATTTGACTATCCCATTTGATTTGGAGAAGGACTATAAATTTAGAGCCTGTGTATATGATCTGGGCTCTGATCGTTATGTCCTGGCCGGAGTTTTCCACCATATTGCCAGTGATGCATGGTCTGAAGATATATTGATAGCAGAGTTTGCAGAGCTGTATAGTATATATCAGGAGAATCGTGAGATGGCTTTACCAGAATTATCATTACAATACTCTGATTATGCGATTTGGCAACGTAACTATATAGAAGGTGAGATATTAGAGCAACAATTG
This sequence comes from Aquimarina sp. EL_43, assembly GCF_943422735.1. Lineage (NCBI taxonomy): Bacteria > Pseudomonadati > Bacteroidota > Flavobacteriia > Flavobacteriales > Flavobacteriaceae > Aquimarina > Aquimarina sp. EL_43. The sequence continues at coordinate 2,721,677 of NZ_CALSBR010000001.1, forward strand.
TCTTATTGGGAAGATAAGTTGCAGGGAGTTACACCTTTAGCACTGCCAACAGATTATGCTCGTCCGTCGGTTCAGAGTACAGAAGGAGCAACATTTAACTTTGAATTAGATGAAAATTTAAGTGGTTTAATATCAGGACTATGTAAGCAAGAAGAAGTTACATTGTTTATGATGATGTTATCGGCTTTCAAAGTTTTACTGTACAAGTATAGCGGCCAGTCTGATATTTGTGTAGGAACTCCTATCGCTAACAGGACTCAATCAGAGTTAGAAAATATGATCGGGTTTTTTGTCAATACACTGGCATTACGTAGTAATCTAAAAGATACTTTAAGTTTTACTGAATTGCTACAAGAGGTAAAGAGTACAACGCTAGAAGGATATGACCATCAATTAGCTCCTTTTGAAAAAGTAGTAGATCGGGTAGTCAAAACCAGGGATATGAGTATGAACCCATTATTTCAGGTGCTGTTTACGCTAGAAAATATGCGGACAGAAACGGATTTAACGATACACGGTGTAAGCCTGTCGTCTTTTGAATATGAAGGGAATACTTCACAATTTGATTTAACCATTAATATAACAGAAGAAGTTACCGGCATTTCATTTAATGTAGAGTATTGCACAGCTTTATTTAAGAAAGAGACTGTAGAACGTATGTTGATGCACTATCAAGAACTATTGCATAACATTGTAGCTAATCCATCAGAGAAAATCGGAAGCCTTTCTATATTGAGAAAAGAAGAGATATCTCAATTGGTAAATACATTTAATACTACCAATGTTCCTTATGATAATAACAAAACCATTGCAAGCCTATTCGAAGAGCAAGTCAATAAGACTCCAGAGGCTGTTGCTTTAATCTCTGAAGATAAACAACTAACTTATAAAGAACTCAATGAGCAATCCAATCGTTTGGCATTTCATTTAAGGGATACGTATAGCCTTAAAGCAAATGATATCGTTGGTATTTTATTAGATCGATCCGATTGGGCTGTGATTTCAATTTTAGGAGTATTAAAAGCTGGTGCAGCCTATGTTCCTATTGATACCAGTTATCCAACATCTCGAAAATCATATATCGTAGAGGATAGTGCCCCTAAGGTTTTGATTACCGACTCTGAACATCTTTTTGATAGTATAGAGTTTAATGTAAGTGTATTTTCGATAGATGTAGAATTAGAAGAACTACTTGGGGACACAGAATTATTGACCAATCCTTCTTTTATACCTGCTTCAAAAGATTTAGCATATATTATTTATACTTCAGGGAGTACAGGTAAGCCCAAGGGAGTTATGATAGAACATTGTAATATAGCTAACTATGTGTTATATGGTTTATCAGCGTACCAATCAGAAATGGGGAGTCATAATTTTCCATTATTTACCTCTTTGGCTTTTGATTTAACACAAACCAGTGTTTTTCTCAGTTTGCTAACAGGAGGTACTTTATTTATATATCAAAAAGAAGCTATAGAATCTTTACCCTCGATTTTGAAGACTAAAGAAATTACTTCTATTAAATTAACACCATCTCATTTATCATTTTTTGAGAATATAGAGCATTCTCACTTGAAACGTATTATTATAGGTGGAGAAGCTTTAAAAGGATCGCATATAGATCTGTTAGGACCACTAGATAGTTCGGTTAAAGTGTATAACGAATATGGCCCAACCGAGACTACCGTAGGTTGTTCTGTTATGGAAGTTAGTACATATGATACTTCTTTACTGTCTGTACCCATTGGAAAGCCTATAGACAACACCCAAATCTATATATTAGATGGTTTACAACAACTGTTACCGGTTGGAGTAATAGGAGAATTGTGTGTTGGAGGTAATGGATTGGCAAGAGGCTACCTGAATAAGGAAGAACTAACACAAGAAAAATTTATATCCAATCCATTTGTAGAAGGAGAACGTTTGTATAGAACCGGAGACCTGGCGAAGTGGTTGCCCGATGGAAATATTGAGTTTATAGGGCGAAAAGATGATCAGATTAAGATTAGAGGATATCGTATTGAATTAGGTGAGATAGAGAATGTTTTAAGCCAGGAAATGGATATTCTAGAATGTTGTGTGTTATCAAGGCCAGATTCTGAAGGAAATCATCGTTTGGTGGGATATGTAGTTAGTGAAAATAATTTTGACAAAGATAGATTACAGGCTTCATTATTACAGAAATTACCTGGCTATATGATTCCTGGCCTTTGGGTTGTTCTTGAAAAGATGCCTCTTACAGATAATGGTAAAATTGATAAAAAAGCATTACCTGATCCTGAACTGATCGATATTGCCGCAGCTAATTATATCGAACCCCAAAAAGAAATGGAAATTCAGTTAGCTGCCATCTGGAAAGAGTTATTAGAGGTAGAACGAGTAGGAATAAAGGATGATTTTTTCTCTTTGGGAGGACATTCTTTATTGGCAACTCGTTTGGTATCAATGATTCGAAAAAAATTGAATATTGAAATAGCAATTATTGACGTTTTTGAATATCCGATATTATCAGATTTATCAGAGTATGTAGATTCTCAATCCCGAGGCAGAAGTATACTGCCAGAAATTGTTCGCAGAGATAACAGTAGGAAGATCCCATTATCATTTAGTCAGGAACGATTATGGTTCTTGGATCAATTACAAGGAAGTATAGAATATCATATTCCATTTACGCTTCGTTTCACAGGAGATCTGGATACTTCGATATTAGAAAATGCTATTCGAGAAGTAATTTCTCGTCACGAAGTTTTACGCTCTGTAATTCATCCTGAAGAAGGAGTAGGGTACCAAAAAATAGTATCGGCATCTGATTGGTCTATGGATTTAGTTTCGGTAGAAAATGAGGAGACGATTCTTGAAAAACTAGAATCATTTATCGATACCCCATTTGATATGGCAGCCGATTATATGTTTAGAGCCAGTTTATATCAATTAGATAAAAATGATTATGTATTCTGCGGAGTTCTTCACCATATAGCTAGTGATGGATGGTCTCAGGGTATTTTGATAAATGAGTTTACTCATATATATAGTGCATTACAAAAAGGCCAATCATTTACTTTACCTGAGTTACCAATACAATATGCAGACTATGCGATATGGCAACGAGAATATATAGAAGGTGACATCTTAGAGCAACAATTATCGTTTTGGGAAACCAGACTTCAGGGAGTTTCGCCTTTATTATTGCCTACAGATTATGACCGCCCTTCAGTTCAAAGTGTTGAAGGAGCATCTGTTAACTTTGAATTGGATTCAAAAACAACCGAAGCAATAAAAGAATTTTGTAACGAAGAAGGAGTAACCCTGTTTATGTTCTTACTATCTGTTTTCAAAGTATTGCTTTATAAATATAGTGGACAAGATGATATTTGTATAGGAACGCCTATTGCAAACCGAACACAGGCAGAATTAGAAGGATTGATAGGTTTCTTTATCAATACATTAGTGCTTAGAAGTGATCTAAGTGATAACCCTGAGTTTAGAGAGCTATTACAGCAAATAAAATCAACAACACTCGAGGGGTATGACAATCAACTAGTACCTTTCGAAAGAATTGTGGATCGTGTTGTGAAAACCCGGGATATGAGTATACCTCCTCTATTTCAGGTAAAATTTATGCTAGAAAATACTCCCGAATCAGAAGATTTACATCTCGAAAATTTAGAAATCAATTCATATGAGTACGATGCAGAGTTTTCTCCATTGGATATATCCTTAAATGCAGTGGAGTCAGGAGACGGTCTTTACTTTAATTTTGAGTATAGTATTGCGTTGTTTGCCAAAGAAACGGTACAAAGAATGGCATTACATTACAAGGAGTTAATACAGAGTGTATTAGTATCTCCATCATCTGGTATAGCAAGTTTAACTATGCTAACAGATAAGGAATCTTCAAAACTGTTAGATGTATTTAGTATGTCTAATACCACTTCGGTTTCTTATGGTGAGGATAGTACATTAGTTTCGTTATTCGAAAAGCAAGCTGTCAAAACACCAGAAGCAATTGCAGTAGTGTTTGAAGATAGAAAGTTAACCTATAAAAACTTAAATGAGAAATCAAATCGTTTGGCACGTCATCTACGAGAGAACTATGAGTTGAATTCTGGTGATTTGGTAGGAATACAATTAAACCGTTCTGACTGGTCTGTTATTTCAATGCTGGGAGTTATGAAAGCAGGAGCGGCTTATGTTCCAATTGATGTAGAATATCCTGCTTCGCGAAAAACATTCATTATTGAAGATACACGGCTAAAAGTGTTAATCATAACTTCAGAAAAACTATTCGATAGTATAGAACTTAATGTGCCGGTTTTTTCAATTGATATAGAGTTAGATGATTTGTCTCAAGAAGCGTCATATCTGCAAAACCCTGATTATTCTGTAACATCCGATGATTTAGCGTATTTGATTTATACTTCTGGTAGTACCGGAAAACCAAAAGGAGTGATGATCGAACATCGAGGTATTGTCAATACTATATGTTCTCAGATTGATGCATTTGCGATTACTTCTGATGATCATTGCCTTCAGTTTGCAAATCCGTTTTTTGATGCTTCTGTATGGGAGATTTACATTTCTCTTCTGGGAGGTGCTAGTTTACATATACCATCAGAAGAAGAAAAAGCAGATACTATTTCTTTTACAAAATTTATGAAAGAACATGAGGTAACATTTGCCACATTGCCACCTGCTTTTTTACAATTATTAGAAAGTGATAGTCTTCCAACCATAAAAACCTTGGTAACAGCAGGAGAAACTATACCATTAGAAGTTGCTAAGGACTTTTCTAAATCCTATACATACATAAATGCTTATGGCCCAACAGAAACCAGTATTTGTGCTACAACTTTTGAAGGAAATATCACAGGAGGTAGTGTTCCTATAGGAAAACCGATAACGAATGCAAATGTTTACATTTTAGATTCGGATATGAATTTGGTGCCTGTTGGTGTTCCCGGAGAACTATGTGTAGGAGGGCCAGGATTGGCAAGAGGATACCTTAACCGTGAAGAATTAACAAATGAAAAATTTGTAGATCATCCTTTTGTAAATGGTGAACGATTGTATAAAACCGGAGATTTAGCCCGATGGTTAGCAGATGGCAATATCGAGTTTATGGGAAGAAAAGATGATCAGGTAAAAATTAGAGGATATCGTATAGAGTTAAGTGAGATCGAAAGAGTACTCCTAGAAAAAGAAGAGATCCAGCATTGTTGCGTAGTAGTAAGAGGTAGTACAATCGATACCAGAAGTTTAATTGGCTATGTGGTTACTCAGGAAAATTATGATACTCGAGATATCAATGATTATCTAAAAGAAAGGCTTCCAGAATATATGATACCTGGGTTATGGGTTTCTATGGATGTATTGCCGATGAACAGAAACGGTAAAATTGATAAAAAAGCTTTACCAAGTCCAGAAGTTTCTGATATATCCAAAGCAGAGTATGTGGCTCCGCGAAACGATACAGAGGTACAATTAGTTGCCCTATGGGAAGAGTTATTAGATATAGAAGGAATTAGTGTACATGACGATTTCTTTGCTTTAGGGGGGCATTCTATCTTGGCAATACAATTAATATCTCGCATTAATTTGTTATTGAATACATCACTGAGTGTTTCTGTTATATTCGAAAACTCTACCATTTCAAAGTTCGTTCAGAAAATGTCTTCTGCAGACTTTTTTACGTATAAGGTCATGGTAACCTTACAAGGAAAAGGAAATAAGAAACCAATATTTTTTGCCCCTCCGGCAGCAGGTACTGTAGGTTCTTATTTACAATTGTCCAAAGCACTTGGAGATGATCAACCAATGTATGCATTTCAATGCCCGGGATTAGACGGGAAATCAAAAACATCTGAATCTGTAGAAGCTATGGCAGAAACGTTTATTACAGCGATGCAAGAAGTAGACCCTTCTGGCCCATATCGACTAGGAGGTTATTCTTTTGGAGGAGCTGTAGCCCTCGAAATGGCATTGCAATTAAGAAATAAAGGGTTTGAGGTTGAGGAGTTATTGATGATTGATGCCAAAATTCATGAAGTAAGTGATGAGATATATGAACAAATAGATGAAGCACAAAGATTCCGCGAATTACTTTATGAAGAAGTAGATGAGTTAAGAGAAATCTTCGATTCAGAGTTAACCAGGTCAAAGCTAGCACTAGAAGGTAAATCTATACCCGAGCAGATCGATGTGATTTGTGAACTGGCCAAGGGCTCAGAATTTTCTGTAAGTGATGATGATATTAAAGGGCAATTAGAAGTTCTTTACAGCAATTCGACTTATAGATATGTACCGAATCTCGGTCAAAAACTGGATACTCAAATTACATTATTCAGAGCAATGTATGTTCCAAAAATATTGGCGAATTCAGAAATGGAAATGATCAATAATGATGAAACAGAATTTGATTATGGATTACAACAATATACAGGTAAGAAGGTCATAGTACATGGGATACCAGCTGTACATACCACAATACTAGAAGAAACTCATGCAAAAGAAATTTCAGAGTTCCTTAAAATCAGTAATATAGTAGAAGTAGCCGATCAAATGATATAATTAAAAATACTAATGATCCTAACATCACTAGCCCCTTTTTTTCAAAAAAGAGGTCAAAATTGAAATGATGTAATTTTTAACCTTCCATACCCAGAAAACTTTCCAATAGTAGTAGATAACTAATGAAGAAATACTTTTTATATGTAGGTCTGATAATGATTTCATTATTAGGTACCGATTTAACCGATTTTGCTTTAAGTATCTGGGTGTTGAAACAACCAGAGGGAACAATTACTTCATATTCTATGATATGGTTTTTTGAAGCAGCTCCTGCTGTTCTTTTAGCACCATTTATTGGCAGTTTTGTAGATAGATGGAGTAAAAAGAAAATAATCATTTATGGACAGATTGTAACAGGTATAGGTAGTATTATACTGATGTCACTTTTTTATTTCGAACATTTACAACCCTGGCATATTATGATAGTGTCGGGAATAGGTTCTATAGCCAGTATGTTTGTTTTTAGTGCTTTTTATGTCGCTACAACGGCATTAGTATCAAAAGATAGACTGATAAAGGCGCAAGGAGTGTCAACCGCAATTTATGCTGCCATAAGTATTGGTGTACCTGTAGTTTCTCCGGTATTATTCAAAATGATCGGTATGGAACGCATATTTATGATTGATATCATCACTTTTTTGATCTCGATTCTTGCTTTTTTGATGATACGATTTGTTGTTGTTTCAAAAACAGAAGAAGAATTCAATTTTAGAAAGGACTGGAAATTAGTGAAAGAATTTCTAAAAGAACGAAAAGGACTAAGATCGTTACTAGGCTTTTTCTTTATAATAGGTTTTTTAATAGGACTGATTAAAGTACTATTTACACCTCTGATATTGGATTTTTCAAATGAGTATTATTTAGGTTTGGTATTATCAGTAGTAGGAATTGGTACTTTGATAGGGGGAGGAGTAATGAGTATGAGTAAAAAGATCGAACACCCTATTAGAACTATTTTCAATGTTAATATCCTGTTAGGTGTCATTCTTGGTTGCTTATGGATTAATGTTAATCTCTATGTTTTGGCTATTGGAGGAATGCTGGCTGTTCTTTTGTTTACCATTTCCGATATTATGAATAATGCTTTTTTTCAAGCTGTAGTTCCAACAAAAATGTTAGGAAGATTATCAGGATTTGTTGGATTAGTCATTGGGACTTCAGAGCCATTATCTTATATGCTATCAGGGGTCTTTGTAGATTATCTAAGCAATATTGTTTCTGATGTTTCTCACGAATTTTCGAATCATTTTCCGGGAACCACAATTACAATTGCCATCATCCTAATTTTTACCATATCTGGAGTGATGTTAACAATAGTTTCCTACTTGTTTCAAAGAAATAAAAGGATAAGAAATCTAGATACTATATATCAAGAAAAACTTAAAAAAGAAGTAAAAGACCCATCAGAACATAATAAAAATGCAGCACATATTAATTCTCCTAGTATAAAGTGATGCTTTATATAAACTTTAAAAATCAGTAATAATTCAATGAACGAATTTCAAGTAATACAGGAAAAACAAATTCTTGAACATATACCTATTCGAAATGGTATAACCAGGAAAGAATTTTACCAGGATTTTGTAAACAAAGGGCAACCGGTAGTTATTAGAGGAATGACTTCGGGTTGGAACGCTTTAGAATGGGATGTAGATTATTTCAAAGCCAAAGAAACCGGGGTTAAAATTCCTATTAAAGTAGGTAAAGTGAGTGAAGGTAGACGAGAAATGATGCTGATTAGTCAATATGTCGAATTGTTGGATGCTTACGAAAAAAATGTAAAACTTGGACTGGATGCTGACCCGGTGGGATACTTACACGATATTCCTTTTTTTTATATGTTTCCAGAGTATTTGGCAGATATATTACCTTTTCCAAAAGAATTGTTGCCCGAATGGTATTGGCCGAAATGGCAAAACTATATTCAATTCTTCATGGGAGCAACAGGAAGCCTGACCCCATTACATTTTGATACACTTTTAACTCATAATTTGTTTTTTCAGGTTGTGGGTAGAAAGCAATTCATTCTAATTGATGGAGCTCAAAAAGAGCAGTGTTATATTAAAGGATGGAGATGGTCCAGATTTGATCCCAAAAATCCAGACTATAAAAAGTTTCCCAAAGCCAAAGACCTAAATATAAAAGAAGCGATTTTAGAACCTGGAGATATTTTGTATATGCCTTCGGGAATGTTGCATCAAGTGCATGGGTTAAGTCAATCAATTTCTTTTAATATAGATTGGCATACTGTCAAGAGTGCAAAGAAAGGAGTTGGAACTTTATGGAAAGGAGCTCCTCTTAAAAATGTGTATTACAATGCTTTGGTATATGCAGGGTTAAAGCTCAAAGTTTCCGAAAAAAGCATATTTCCATTATACAAGTCATACCTAAATTATATCAGTTAATATTTAATATAAAAGAAATGAATACAAAAGTATATCTTAAACCTAATGTTGTTATTGAACCCTTATTTGATAATTGGTATGCCTGGAGTCATTTGATTTCTCCAGCTACCGGAGCAATGAATGTAGTAGGGCGGCATTTAAAAATAATGAGCTCTTATATCCAGGCTCCTGCTGCACATGCAGCAGCAGTTAAAAACCCAAAGATGCTGGGAGGACCTTTTATTGATTATGGAGGAAAACGTGTTGATGAAATCAAAAACCTTAAAGAAGAAACTTTACAAAAACAAAAAGACTTGATCGCATTTAATGATGCTGTCAAAGAACTAGATGCATTACTAAAAAGTAAGGCCAAAGGTTTTTCGTTAGAACCACTATACGATGAAGTACCAGAAATATTACAAGGATACGTCGAGTTAATTTACGATTTGAATAATCAACCTTCTTTTAGATTTTTTGAATCTCTGTTGTATAAGAGTAAATTTTATAATCCAGACTCGCAAAGTATTTTGTTATGGATCACAGAGAATGATGAACGTCCTTTTGTATTAAGTACACCTCGATTACCCGATAGTAATCAGGTGCATTTAGATATTCCTTTTGATCATAAAGGCTTGGATAAACTAAGCCAAATGAAACGAATACCAGGTTCTGTAAGTGAAATAAAAGAGCTATTAGGAATATCAAAAGAACAGGAAGAGGTATTTGATACTTTTTTTACAACAGAACCTCCCAAGGAATATGATCAATATACAGGTGATAAGGTGCGTATGCGTTATTTTGGTCATGCGAGTATACTTGTAGAAACAAAAGATATTTCTATCATGCTAGATCCCGTGATAAGCTACTATGGGTATCATCAAGATGTTTCGCGCTTTTCTGATATGGATCTACCCGAAGTAATTGATTATGTTTTGATAACTCATAATCATCAGGATCATATACTATTTGAAACGTTGATCCCATTGCGTCATAAAATCAAAAATATCGTAGTTCCCAGATCTTCAAACGGTAGTTTACAAGATCCAAGCTTAAAACTAATGCTACAAGCCATTGGTTTTGAAAATGTGATTGAAATTGACGAAATGGAAGCCATTCATTTTAATGACTGTACTATCACAGGTGTACCTTTTATTGGGGAACACTCAGATTTAAATATACAATGTAAAATATGTCACCATGTTGCAGTAGGGGATTTTAAAATGCTTTTTGTTGCAGATTCTTGTAATGTGGCTGCAAAATTATATGAACATGTACAGGCAGAGCTTGGAGATGTTGATGTGTTATTTTTAGGAATGGAGTGTGACGGAGCTCCTTTGTCCTGGTTATATGGACCATTGTTAACAGAAACGATAGATAGAGATAAGGATTTTTCACGAAGACTGGCAGGATCAAATTTTGAAAGAGGAAAAGCACTTGTTGAAGCATTTAGCCCAAAAGAAGTATATGTTTATGCAATGGGACAGGAACCATGGCTAGAATTCATAAGTAGTATCAAATACACAGATGAGTCTAACCCTATTATTCAATCTGATAAATTGGTTCAGTACTGTATGGATGGAAATATAATATCCGAGCGATTATTTGGCGAAAAAGAAATTTTATACAACAAGACAGAGGAGTCTAAAAAAGTTTTAGAATCGGTATAAAAGAAGGCGTAATAATTATAAAAAAAGTCTTCGTTATAACTTTCCTGTAATCGCTTTTGATAAAATGATTAGGAAGTAGAACATACTTTATTCGGTTATTTCATGTATAGAAAAGTATCACTTTTTATTGGCTAATCGGTAAACAAGTCGATTAGCCTTTTTAAAAAATTGAAAGAATGAATCATTTTTTTATTGCCAAACCTAAAATAATAGCTATTCCATTTGCCGGAGGCAATCAATATAGTTTTAAAACTATTGAAAAATACATTCAAAAAGATATGGAATGGATTACTGTAGAGCTTCCAGGAAGAGGTGGAAGATTCGGTAAACAGTCGTTAGATGCAATACATCTAATGGTTGCAGATCTTTTTGATCAAATATTACCTCATATAAAAGAAGGGCCATATATGATTTATGGACATAGTATGGGAACGTTATTAGGATATGAACTAACCAAGAAAATAATTGAGGCTAAAATGAGATTACCCAAATGTCTTTTTTTTACAGGACGTTCTGCTCCATCGGTTTTGACCAAAAAGAAAAGATCAATACTGCCTAAACCGTTATTTTGGAAAGAAGTATATGATATAGGCGGGGTACCAGCAGAAATTTTAGAGAATAAGGACCTCTTAGATCTCTATTATCCAATACTAAAATCGGATTTCAAGGCAATAGAAGATTATGAGTATGTAACACAGGAGCAACCTTTTTCTTTTCCTATATATGTTTGTATGGGTACAGAAGAAGTGGGAGAAAAGAATAATCAACAAACAATAGAAGAGATAATGGCCTGGGGTAATGAGACTAAATCTTTATATGGCCCCGAATTACTTGAAGGAGATCATTTTTTTATACTGAAATCCCCTGAAATAATTGCCCAGAAAATTATGAAAGCTTACCGAACCAATTCGACCTTAACAACTTCTTTCAAATAAGCTTCATAGTATTAACATAGCTATTTAAGAAATACCAAATACAGCTTCGACAGTATTAATACAATAGAAATTAAAAACGAATGAAACGAGTCATAACAAAAGTTCTGATATACATCAGAATGATTTTTGGCGACTTCCATACTTGTACTAAGCCAAGTCGAAGTATGACTTCTAAAACAATAATATAAACACATGAAAGTTTTAAAGTTTGGCGGAACCTCATTAGGCTCTGCAGCATGTCTTGAGCAGGTAAGAGATATTATACTGAATATTAATGACTCAAAAATAGTAGTTTGTTCAGCAATGGCAGGAGTTACTAACATGCTGGTAAAATTGGTAGAGGCGATAAAAGATAACCAGAAAGATAGTTGTAAAGAAATAGTATTGCAATTACAAGAGCATCATGAAAATACAGTTGATATATTAAGAATAGATGCTAAAGCTTCAAAGGTATTAAAAGAAAGTATAAGCACTATAGTAAAGGAGTTATCTTCTTTTATAGACAAAACTTTCTCTATAGAATTACAAAATCAAATCATAACATTCGGAGAGGTTTTGTCAACACGTATTTTTTCTGGGTATCTAACATCTACAGGTGTCAATAATACACTTTTAATGGCTCAGAACTTTATGTATACCGATGTGTCAGGAAGTCCGGATATTAATGCAATACGTAAATGTCTAAACGATATTTTACAAACTCATAAAGAAGAAAAATTATTTATTACACAAGGATTTATTTGTAAAGATGCACAAGGAAGAGTTAGTAATTTGGGACGTGGAGGAAGTGATTATTCAGGAACCATAATTGGTGCAGCATTGCAAGTAGAAGAAGTTCAAATCTGGTCAGATATTGATGGAGTTCATAACAATGATCCAAGGTATGTAGATAATACCAGTTCGATCCCATTTCTATCTTATCAGGAAGCTTCGATTTTGGCAAGTTTCGGAGCTAAAGTTCTTCATCCGAAATCAGTTAAACCTTTGGTAGATCTTAAAATACCATTATACTTAAAAAACACCTTTGCACCATTTGCTATAGGTACCAAAATAGGAGATAATATATCACCGCCAGGAATTAAATCTGTTGCAGTAAAGGATAATATGGTATGGGTAAAAATAAGAGGTATATCCAAAAATCAGAACTATAGTCTATATGATAATGTATTTACCTTATGTAATGCGTATCAATTTCCTGTTGTTATGATGGATAATGTAGAAAATGGATTGTCTTTGGTAATAGAAAAAACAGATAAAACATCAGAGTTTTTATATCAGCTTAAACAAGATTTTGACATAGATTTTGATTTGCCATATAGTGTAATATGTATTGGAGGCAACTCTATTATGAAAGATTCAAATAGGGTTCGTGTCTTTGAGGCATTGGGAACTATACCAATTAGAATGATTTCTTTTGAGTCGGCAGGCAATTATGTGCTTCTATTAGTAAAAACAGAAGAAAAAGTTGATGTAATGAAACAATTACATCAAAAACTTTTTCAGAAGCATGTAGAGTTGGATATGGTATAATTAGAGTTTAATATGTTAAAATTTTATTCTGATTCAAAATTGAATCGTAATATCATGTGTTGAATAATATATTAATGATCACATCACTTTTTCTAAACATTATATTTTTCAAGTTGTTCTTCGTATTTATAAAAGATTGGAGAAATACAGAACTAAATGTAATCCCGGTTTCTGACTAATTTAGAGTAAAAAAATAACACTTTTATGAGCAATTTAGAAAAATATTTCCTTGTTAATCAAATGTTATTTGTTGGTTAAATAATATCGTGATGAGAATGTTTTTTTGCGCTTAAGTTACTGCTTATCAGTATTTTAAAAATATTTGTTGATTCCATTTTTTTAGATACGGTTTTGCCATAAATATCCTGTTGATTAAGATTTGTACATTTGAAATGGCTTTTAGGAAAAGACGTATTCGTATAAGCTAAATAACATTACTACCCCATTGTTTTATTGTAAAAAGATTGATTAAGTAAAATTATTTTTCTGCCTAATTGATCTATTTTCAAAAATTATTTTTCAATAATCTTAATTCATAAAGAACCTTACCAAAAAGGAATTGTAAGTCATATGACAAGCTATATCCTCAATTAAATAAACCTATACCCTTAAAACCTTAGAATATGTGTATTAGTAAACCTGATCAATGGTATGTGCTATATGTAAAGGCACGCCATGAAAGAAAAATAGAAAGTCTATTGAAAGAAAATCAAATAGAGACATTTTTACCATTGGTTAAAACAGTTCGAGAATGGAGTGATCGAAAAAAAGAGATAGAAATGCCATTATTTCCCTCCTATATTTTTGTGAAAATTAATTTAAAGAAAGATACACATAAAGTGTTGTCTGTAAAGTCGTATTGCTTTTTCATTCGTTTCGGAGAGGAGTTTGCCAAAGTTCAGGAATATGAAATAAACTCAATCAAACTTCTTATAAATATGAATGTACCTATGAAAGTAGAAAATTATGCACCATTATTAAAAGTGGGAGAATATAGAAGAATAGATAAAGGTGCACTAAAAGGTTTAAACTGCGAAATCATCAAAGCCGATAATGAAAATAAAGTCGTAGTACGCATTGATTCTATTAAACAAAATATTGTAGCAACAGTACCATCATCCTGCATTTCTGAAGTTGTAGCTTAAAGAAATTTTGATGATATAAAAGCTCAAAAAGTATAAACATCATGATAGTCCGTTTACCTTCATCTCATGTACAACGAGTATATATGAATGAATAAGGAAATGACCCTTTTGATTCTTCAATTTCCACATTTATAAAAATTGCTTTGATAGTAGTAGTTCTTGCATTATCAGGCAATTGTATACAGTTTCATAGCTTCATTATCGAAGATGGTGTGATCATCAAGCATAAACAAATCAAATAACAATCAAAAAACTAAAAAATGAAATCACTTAAAGAATACCATTTATCAGAAACATCAAAAATAGTTTCATCTTCAATACCAGGAAAAAAATCAAAACTTTTATTAGATCTTCAAAAAGATATAGAAAGTAGTGTGGTTTCTTATCCAAGAAGTATGCCTATTGCTATAAAAAGAGCTAAAGGGAGTATTATTGAAGATGTAGACGGAAACCAATTTATAGATTTTTTTAGCGGATGTGGTGTTTTAAATGTAGGGCATAGCAATGATTTTGTTTTGGAATATGTAAAAAAACAACAATCAGAATTAATTCATGCCTTAGATTTTCCCACAGAAAATAAACTTTTGTTAATTCAAAAAATAATTAATCACTTACCAAAAAATATTAGAGAAGAGTTTAAAGTGAGTTTTGGCGGACCCACTGGGTCTGATGCTGTTGAAGCGGCAATTAAGTTAGCAAAAATCAAAACAGGTAGAGATGGTATAATCGCTTTTACAGGAGGGTATCACGGGATGACTTCTGGGGCTTTGGCAGTGACTTCGGATACGTTTTTTAGAAATAATTTAACATCCTTGATGCCAAATGTTCATTTTGCACCTTATAACTATCCCTACAGAAGTACATCCAATAATAAAAATGAGATAGATGGTATAGCTTATTTTAAAAACATACTTACAAATGGTCACTCTGGAATATCTAAACCAGCTGCAATTCTTATAGAACCCATTCAGGGAGAAGGAGGAAATATTGTACCAGAAGATGGCTATTTGGAGGAACTGGTAAGAGTTGCGCATGAAAATGATGTACTGGTAATATTTGATGAAATACAGTCTGGCTTTTTTAGAACTGGTAGTTTTTTAGAATTTATGAATACCAGTGCTATACCCGATATCATCACTTTTTCTAAAGGTTTTGGAGGAATTGGGTTTCCAATTTCGGGATTAATCTATAAAAAAGAAGTCGAAGCATGGGGACCTGCCGCACATATAGGAACTTTTAGAGGAAATCAGGTTAGTATAGCTGCGGCAAGAGGAGCCTTTGATTTTATTGAAGCAAACAATATAGAAGAGCATACTATATTGATAGGTTCATACTTATTAGAGAAATTACAAGAACTAGAAAAAGAAAATCCATTTATAGGAGAGGTAAGAGGGAGAGGAATGATGATTGGAGTAGAATTTGTAAAAGATAAAAAAAACAAGGAGCCTTTTCCAGAATTCGTAAAGAAATTCAGACCTCAATGTTTCCAAAGAGGTTTGCTTTTTGAAGTAGGTGGGCATTATAATAATGTACTACGACTAGTTCCTCCGTTGGTTACTACCTATAATATTGTAGATGCTGCAATAGTTATTATGAAAGAAGCTATAGCCGTTTGTATGGAAGAATATTTAGAACCTACTCTCGCCTAAATCCAAATACTACTAATAACAATGCTACCTATACAATACACAGGGGTTTTTGGATCGTTGGATCAAATAAACCGATGATAAAGGTCAATATCCAGAAAATGAAGAAGGGTTAAAATTGATGTTGGGTATTTGGGAGAACATACGGTGAATCCAGAGTATAAATCACTTAAAAAAAAACCAAAATTGCCAGGTTCATTGTTTTATTTAAAAAGAGAGAAATCGAAGTTGATGGATTCAATATAGATTAAAGATCCTTTGATAGAAGTAAACACAGGAGTCATAAGTACAAATAAATATAAGTAGTTACTTTACGTTTACCCTTTAAGAAACCTAACCGAGTAGTGTTTTTGTAACCTAATACTCAGTTTTTTTAAACGATCAGTTTGTATCCTTTGCCTCTTACACTAATAATTTTGATAGTATCATCTTCTCTTAAATATGTTCTTAATTTAGAAACAAACACATCTATACTTCTAAAATTATAAAAGTCATCATTGTTCCATAAATTCTGTAGAATGTATTTTCGCTCTACAGTTTCATTTTTATGAGCACACAACAAATTTAATATATTGGCTTCCATAGTTGTTATTACCTGCTTTTTGGATTTAAATTCTAAAACTTGAGAGTTATGATTGAATTTATATTTACCAAGATTATATATGTTTTGATTATTTTGATGTACTGTTCTTTTTAGAATATTTTTTATTCGTAAACTTAATTCTTGAAAATTAAACGGTTTTACTAGGTAATCATCTGCTCCTAAATTTAAACCATTTATAATATCTTCTTTAAGAGCTTTAGCGGTAAGCATTAAAATAGGAGTCTTAACATCAATAGCTCTAATTTTTTCTAATAAAGAAAATCCGCTTAAACGAGGCATCATAACATCAAATATGCAAATATCTGGACTTATGTTATTAAATAAATGTAATCCTTCTTCTCCATCCGATGCACAATATACTGTGTAACCTTCTGCCTGCAAAAACTCTGTTAAAAGTTCTGATAGAGTTTGCTCATCTTCGACCATCAATAATTTAATCTTCATAAGGCAATACAATGTTAAATTCTGTTCCTTTATTTATTTCACTAGATAAAGATATAGTCCCATTTACACATTTTACAATTTCGGCTACATAACTTAACCCTAGTCCATGACTTTTTATTTCATGGATATCTTCAGAAGGGACTTTAAAAAATGGAATGAAAATTTTATCCCTAAACTCTTTAGGAATTCCAGTTCCATTATCTTTAACACTTAACCATAATTTTCTATTTTTTACAGTTGTTTTGATTATAATAACTCTAGGAGATTTAGAATATTTAATTGCATTACTTATTAGATTGTCTAATAAATCGGTGAATTGTTCTTTATCGGAACATAATTTAATATCCAGATGATTAAAATCTGTTAGAAGGGTATCTGTTTCGTTTAACATTAACTCGTATCTATTTATTAGTTGTGTTATAGATTTGCTAACATCAATTCTGTCTTTTTTAAAAATAGTTGTCTTAAGCTCTGCTAGTTTTAAAATACGTTTAGATAATTTCCCCATTTTATCATTTTCATGCTGTGCAATGCTAATATATTTATCGAGTCCAGAATTACCTTTTAATTCAATTTTCAATTTCTCTAAAGCAAGACTTGATACTGTTATAGGGGTTTGTAATTCATGGGTTAAATTATTGATAAATTCATTTTTATATGCAGTAAGTTTTTTTTCATTCAAGTATTTTTTTATTAATAATATTCCGCTTAAAATAATGGTGAAAATAAATACCAGAGAAGAGAGTATTACATATATGATTCCTGAAAAAAGGTAAGATTTTTTATTTTTAAAAGAAATATTAAATACACCAAAATTAGATCCTACTATAATATCTGCTTGCTTATATATCTGTTTATATTTCGTATAACTTATTGAAGAGAAATAATTAAGATTATAATTAGATGCAAGTTTTTTGTTTTTAATATTTCTTTTAAAAATAGATTTTATTTTTTCTATATCCTCATTGTTAAATAGAAGAGATGGAACTATTTCTTTTTTCAATAGCGCAATGTCTTTTTCTAAATCAATATTGTCGTCAGGAATAGTAT
Source organism: Aquimarina sp. EL_43 (assembly GCF_943422735.1). Lineage (NCBI taxonomy): Bacteria > Pseudomonadati > Bacteroidota > Flavobacteriia > Flavobacteriales > Flavobacteriaceae > Aquimarina > Aquimarina sp. EL_43. The sequence goes on from NZ_CALSBR010000001.1 coordinate 2,739,649, forward strand.
GTGCACCTTTTATTATGTTAAAAGTCAATTCTTCTTCTAAAGCTTTGAACTGTTCATCATTTTGAATAACAGTATCCTTAAACTCATATAATGAATTATCTAATGCTTCTAAGAAGTCATTCTCCATATCAATCTGTTTATTATGATAAGTGTTTTTTACAAAATTTATTTGAAAAAAAACAGCAACCAAAATAGAAACTATCAACAGAAAAATAATGAAAGTTAAAGACTTGTTTTTACCCATATCGTAAAATTACTAAAATAAAAGGCTTCAATTTATCCCTTTACAAATCTTTACAAATCTTTACATCTATTAACCTGTTAAATAGTTGTTTGTGGATAGTTTTAACAAAAATTGAATGGTCTCATGGGTAGAAAAAATCAAATGATGATTTATGGATTGTTACTTATAATGCTAACAAATTCGTGCACTTCTGTACAGTCTGTATTACCTTTTCCTGTATCTGTTTCTAAAGAAGCTTGTAAAGGAAAATGTCCTGTATATAAAATTATCATTTTAAAAAGTGGAGAAGTTGATTTTGAAGGTGTAAAAAACACCAAACATACTGGTAGAAGCAAAGTATTACTTTCTAAAAAAGAGTTTCAAGAACTTAAACAAGTATATAAAACTATTGATCTCTCAAAGTTGAAAAACTCGTATGACCAACGAATATATGATTTACCTCAAACTGTTATAAAAAATAGTAATAACTCGGTTTCTTTTAAGCGAAATCAATCTGTACCCATCGAGCTTATAAAGTTTGTCGAATTATTAGATGAAATACTAAAGAAAAACAATTTGTTATAATTAAATTAATTAAAAATGAAAAAACTATTTATAGTAACAATCTTTATCACTGTATTTGCTATTGGATGTAATAAGGATGATGATGATTTTATGAATTTAAAATCTACTTTAAAAATTGAAAATACCATTATTGGTGCATTAGAAGGAAAATACTTATACATTAATTTATCTCTAAGCGATGAGTTATCTAAAGATTTAATCCTTAAAGCCGATTTTTCTACAGAAGGAGTAATCGCATATATTAATGACGAGGATTATAAAAAAGAATTAGAATATAGTACCGATGGAAAAACCTGGCAAAAAGAAACAAATACTAATCAGGTAAAGTTTAAAAGCAGAACTTCAAATTTAAAAATTAGAATACCTACAATAGACGATGATTTACCCGAGACTAAAGAAGAATTTAAATTAACATTAACTCCAATAGCAGATGCCGATTTATCCCTGACAAATGAGTTAAGCGAAATTAAAGTTTCTGTAGTAGATAACGAGGTCAATAAAAATCCTGATGAAAAGGGAATGCTTATGGAATTTGCTATTGCAGATGGATATACTGGGTATACCGTAACAGCCATTCAAAATCAAATTAGTTCTAGCCTAGAGAAAGAAGTTATAGATGAGAAATATAAAAGACCAGTAGAGGACGCTCTAAAAGCATTTAAATTATTGTCACCGAGTGTAAAAGTTGTTAAATTCACAATTCTGGCTGACCCCAGTAGTGGTTTAGGAGGGTATGTGTATAATACAACTGGCGAAAAAGGTGTGGATGAATGGCTTATGGGAATGAACATAGGTTTTGCATATGTAGATGTAACTACACAAGAAGGAGGGACTATCCCATTTAATGATAATGGTATATATGGAAATATCTTCACACATGAGTTAGGCCATATCATTACATTAAATTTTGATAAACAAATAACTTTTATGAAGGAAGGAGATGCCTGTAATCATTATAGAAACTCTGAAGGATGTTCAAAACCCAACTCCTATGTTAATTTGTTTAACACCGATTTTTATGTCACACCTCCTACAAACGAACCAACTCATGTTACAGGATATGCTAAGACTAATTTGGAAGAAGATATAGCAGAATCCTTTGCGCATTATGTAACACAAGAAACGACGATTCCTGTTTCTACAAATGCAAGCTCAGGAGCGTTACAGAAATTAAACTTTATTAAAGGAAAAAGTGAACTTGATGATTTAAAATCGAAAATTAAAACTATTTATAAATTAGGGTATTCTGATCCAGGTCAACAAGACATTTTAGCTAAACAAGTAGATAAAAACGGGAAACCTATTTCTTGCTTAAACCATAAAGCAATATTAAAAGCCTTAGAAAAAGAATAAATTAAAACCCTTTTAGCCACAACCAATTGTAAAAAAACCAGCAAAATAGTTTATACAGTTTTGCTGGTTTTTTTATCACTTAGATATAGAACTTGTTGATAATATGAAAAACTTTTTCTTCATAAAATTTTGAGTCTCTACTTTTTATATACCAATATCTTTATTCTGTATTTTTTGAAGTATTAATCATATCAATACTTAAAACCGTTCTAAAGCCTAGATGCTCAAGCGAAGAGTCCATACTAGTGGCCATTCGTGCACTATTGCGATAACTGGCACAATAAGAATCACTGCATAAAAAAGAACCGCCTTTTATTACTTTTTCCTGCAAAGCAGGATTATTAGGATTATATGGTTTTACAGCACCTTTAGGATTATGAGTTAATCCTTGTTGTTTTAATTGATTGTAATACGTTGTATTGTACCAATCTTGTGTCCACTCCCAAACGTTTCCTGCCATATCATATAGGTTATATGAATTAGGAGGATAGGAACGAACAGGAGCCTTATTTTCATAACCATCTACTTTGGTGTTTTGTAGTGGAAACTCTCCTTCCCATGTATTGGCATGACTACTTAAATCCTTGATGTCATTTCCCCAGAAAAAAATAGTATTTTTTTCTTTCCCTCGAGAAGCATATTCCCACTCGGCCTCGGTAGGTAATCTTCTTCCTGCCCATTCACAATACGCCACAGCATCTTCATAAGCAATATGTACAACAGGATATTCGTCTTTTCCTTCAATAGAACTTTCTGGACCCAAAGGATGTTTCCAGCTGGCTCCAATCTTCCATAACCACCATTGAGAATAGTCAAAAAGATTAGCAACACTATTTTTTGTTTTTTTAAAAATAAGCGAACCAGGTTGCAATATAGAATCATGAGGTTTAGGAGCATTGGGAGGTAATTGCTTTTTCATTTCTTCCCAAACAATCTCTCGCTCTGCCATTGTTATATAGTTTGTAGCATCAACAAATTTTTTAAATTGTGCATTTGTAACTTCTGTTATATCCATAAAAAAACCATCTACAGAAACAGGATGGGCAGGAGTCTCATGTTTCATGATCATATGATCATTTTTTACAGCCCCTTGATTGAAACTTCCTCCAGGAATCCAAACCATTCCTTCTGGGATTGCGATTCCTTTTGGTACATCTTTAATAATTTGTGTCTGCTGTTTAGTTGAGGTTTTTTCAACTTTTTTAAGCTCTTGTTCTTTTTTACAACTTGTAATTATTGCAAAAAAGATAAGTAATAGTAGGAACTCTTTTCTATATCTTTTGCAGTATGTATCCCTGTTCATGTAGTAATTGTGTTTTTATATCTAAGTTGTTTTAAGCTGGTGATTCAAATGTAATCTTTTTTAGATCATAAAAAGATAAAGTTTTTAGGATACTCTACAAAACGATAAAAGCTGCTTTTAATCGAAGATTAGTCTTTTAATTAGGCTGTTTTTTTATTTTTTGAAAAGCATAATTATATTTTAGTGTCTAATTCTTAGGGAGTTACTTAAAATATTTCTAATGAAAAAGGAGCTAGACATTTCAGAAATCCGATTAATCATACGCAATCTAATCGCATTTATAGTGGTAGAAGGCAAAGAGTATGTGAGCGATAAAAAAAAGAAAGCATATGTAGCAGGATATGTACAGCTTTTAATAAAAACTATTCATCTTATCGATGATCAGGAAGAACTCTCTATAATAGAAGATATTGCAGAAGATATCTCGACTTATCTCGAATGAAAAAACACCACTACTGATTTTACTATGATCAAAGAGGGCTTTTTTACTACGTTAAGAAAGCTCTCTTTTTTTTAAAGTAATAATAACTTTTATATCTTATGCGTTTTAATATCCAAATCTATAGCGCTGTGAACGAACAAGATTATATTGAACGGTTAAAAAACGAAAATAAGTTACTTCAGGATAAACTGGATAAAATTAATAAAGGGAAACAGAAAAAAAGAAGATTCAGATGGTGGCTCTTAAAAAAATCCAGTACTCCAATTTTTGGCAATCGGCTTAAAAGAAGTATTAGCGCTGCTATTAATGAGTATAAAGAATATAAAACAGTTTCTGTAGATACAGTTTCTGATGTATCTTCTAGTGTAATTTGGCGAGTAACAAGAATTGGATTGTTTGCATTTTTATTTGCCATAGTTCCTTCATTAGTATTGATTTTTCAAACAAAACTATTGATGAATCAAAATAAATTAATTACTAGTCAGAATAATCTTGTAGAAGCAGACCGAAGATCATCATTGGTATTTGTAATGGGTGATGTTCTTACCGATTTAAATGAAGAATTAAAATATAAAGGCTCTGGTAGTCGTAATATAAGTAAAACATTAGAAGCTAGAATAGTTGGTCTGTGTATGGCGATGAAACCATATCGCTATATCGATGACGGAGTGTTGATTGATAAACCAATTAGCCCAGAGCGTGGGCAACTACTATTTACACTTTTAAAAAGTGATTTAGGTCTGGAATCTTCACAAGATATTTTAAATTCTGCAGAGTTTAGATATACGAATCTTAGAAAGGTTAATCTGGGAAGAGGAGTTAATCTTAAATATGCACGATTGGATTATTCTGATTTAACAGAAGCTCAGATGCCTGCTGCAAATATGGAAAGCTGCGATCTTAAAGAAGTACGAATGAGTAAAATTAATTTATCTGATGGTAACTTAAAAAGAGCACGATTGCATAATGCTAATCTACAACGGGCAGAATTGTTAAGTGTTGATTTTACTAATGCTAATTTGTATGGAGTAGACCTTAGCGGAGCCGATCTCTCTGAAGCAATATTGTGGGGGACCAAATTAGAAAATGCAAATTTAACAGATGCAATTTTGGATAATGTTATTGTAGATAGGCAAGACTGGATAACATATATTTCGGATACTTTGGATCTGGAGGGCGCCGGAGAGATCGAAAAAAAATATAGAATTAAAAAACAAGGAAAGAAACAGTTTGTTCTGGTTCCCAAAAAATAATACTATTTATCGCGTATAAAAATTAGGCTGTGTACTTTTTTAACGACCCAATTTCCTGCCGGAAAATATAATGCAAAGAATAAAGCCATCCCTAAACTGAAGTTTTGAGGGTTAAATACCTTATCCAGGATATTATCGGGATATGCATAGGATGATTGAAGCCAATATCCTAAAAATTCTAATATTCCCATTGCAACCAATCCATATGCATATTGCTCAAAAAAAGGATATCGCTTTAAGATAATCGAAATAGGTACCATATATAAAATGTAACATGTAATTACTTGCCACCAGTATGTAAATCTGGCAATTTCTACTTCTGCTCCAAAACGATTCATCCCCAATCCCCATAAGAAATAAATGATAACATAGGCTAAGATTAAAGTTTTTGGTGTTTCCTTTAGAGTATCTATATGTTTAGATAATATTCTTTTCATCATGAAGATATATTTGAGCAATCATACGGAAAAACGGCTTTTTGGTAATGCGATGTTTTTCTATTGCACTCTTGCGAATAATTGTTTCTAATTCTTTATTAGTAAAAGCTCTTTGTATAGCAATCAACCCATCCTTTCTTGCCATATCCGAAACGGGAAGTATAAAACGTATTGTTTTAAATATATGATACGCCATTTTACTTCTGTATAATTCACTAAAAATAATATGTTTTACCGTATTAGATTGTAACTTTTTTAAAAAATCGATTAGATTTTCGTTATTAAAATGATACATAAAATGGCTACTGATCAACAAGTCACAATCTGGTAACGCAAAATCCTTATCTAGAATATTAGCGGCATTAAAGCTAATATGAATAGGGTCGGGGTTATTTTGCTGCGCATAAAAAATGCTTTTAGGATTGCCATCAATTCCTGTAAATGTGGCTTTTATTTTATGTTTCTTTAGCATGTTAGAGATATGTATAATACAATCTCCACCACCACAACCAATATCAACAATATGAATTCTTTCAATCGCAGGTTGCGTTATGCAATAATGCAGTATGGCTTTACTTAATTGTCTGTGATTGCCAAAATAAGTGTTTATAAATTTTAAGCTGTCTAATGTAGAATTAAGTATTCCTCCTGATAGGGATAAATTGTCTAGTTGCTCAGGTTTATGTAGTCGAACTCTATGGTTCACAATATTATATTAATTAATGATACAGGTGTTTTTAGTCCTTAGAATAATAATAACTTTACAAAAAAAGAAGAAAATACTATGTTTAAAGCCGATATCAATGAAATAATTAGGAGGAGACGATCTGTTTTTCCGGCACAATACAATGAAAAAATCATATCTAAAGAATTGATTAAAATGTTGTTAGAAAATGCAAATTGGGCTCCAACGCATAAGCTTACACAACCCTGGCGTTTTAAGGTGGTAGAAGGAGAAGCCAAAGATCGACTGGGTGCATTTTTATCAGATACATATACCGATATCACTTCTGATGAAGATTTTTCTCCATTTAAGTATAATAAAATAATCAATAATTGTAAATCAGCCAGTGCGATAGTTGCGATTTGCATGCAACGAGATCTAAAAGAACGTGTGCCTGAATGGGAAGAAGTTGCTTCGACTGCAATGGCGGTACAGAATATGTGGCTGACCTGCACGGCAAATGATATTGGTTGCTATTGGAGCAGTCCCAAATTAATCAACTATATGGATGATTTTTTTGATTTTGAAGAAGGAGAGCGTTGTCTGGGATTCTTTTACCTAGGGTATTATGATGAAGACGAAAAGAATACATCAAAACGAGAACCGATAGAGAGCAAAGTACAATGGATGGAATAAAAAAACCATCCACATTGTGGATGGTTTTTATAAGTCATAAGACTTATTGTATTTTAAAATACGACTATTGCTGAGTCATTTTTTTTGCAAGTGCTTGCATCTTTTCAGAACTAGCAGTCATATAGTCAGTCCACTTTTTAGCATCATCACCAGTTAATTCTCCAGCAATTTCTGATGCTTTTTTACCTAAATTTGTTCCTTTTTCAGCAAGTCCAGCAAAAGCAGTCATATCTTTGCTTTCTACGATTTTTGCATACTCAGCCAAATAAGCTTCATATTCATTAACGTAATCTTGTACTTTTTGGTTGTCAAAAGAAGGAACACCGTCAACGGCTTCTTCTACTTTTTCTGCAACTTCTTCGGCAGCTTCTTCTACTTTTTCTGCAACTTCTTCAACAGCTTCTTCTGCTGTATCAGCTGCTTCTTCAGCTTTATTAGCAGCATCTTTACAAGAGATCACTGTTAAAAACACTAGAGCTAAAGCTCCTAAAAAAAATTTTTTCATAATAAATAGATATAGTTAATTTTGGTTACTTAACGCCAAATCTAATACTTTATTTTATCTATTCGAAATTTAAGATGGGTAAAAAATACACACTGGTTTTTATTATTTGAGTATGATATAGACCTAAGTCCCTAATACACTTGTAAATTAGGGGGTTGCAGAGATAAAGATTTCTTAACAATATAATATTATAAGCTACTATTTTTCTCGGTTAAGTATTTCCAGTAGCGTTTTGGAAGGTGTTGTTTATGTAATTTGTTGTTTTTACGAGATTTTATGTTCACATTATTGTAGTATGTTCCCCATAGTTTTTGAAACTCGGTTTCGTTTTGAGCGAGTAGTCCTTCTGAAATACGAGTCTTTTTTCGAGAAAACCCTTCGATAGTAACTGTTTCTACTGTATTTAGATCATAGTAGATACCATAATTTCTTTTGATATCATAGATAACCCATTCCTGATCGGCATAGCGATCCTTAAAATGATGAATGATTAAGGGCAAAACATTAAAATCTGGTTCTACGATAGCAGTATATATATAATCTTTGGTTAATTGAAAACGTACAAATGCTTCCATTCTGTGCTTTTCCCGACCTACCATTCTCGCAACCTGGCTAATTTTTAAAATATCTTTATTGCCAAAATCAATATTCCTATTCTCTTTTTTGGTAAAAATGTTTTGCATATAGCTCAATAATGTATTTTCTACGCCTTTGATTTCACTCAAAAATACTTTAAAGAAATCCTGTTGTTCATTTCGGGTTGTTTTAGATGTAAACCCTTTCCATACCCTGGATGCTTTATGTTGCTCGGTAATAACCTTTTCTGTTATTGTAAATAGTTGAGTATTGGTTTCTGATTCTTTTCTAATAATGGCATCAGATATTTTTTGATCATATACCATAAAAACACAACTTAAAAATCCTTCAAAACTTCCATCATATAGTAATATCGTTTGCGGATTCATAAGTATTGATATTAAGAAAAAAGACTTAATTGTTGATTAAAGTATTTTTTATACTTGCTATTAGAGTTTTTTAGGATTTTAGCCTTCAATGTATGGGGATCATGATCTTTGTTGTAAAAATCTTTAGAATTACAAGTGATAAAATATTGAGCTCTGTTTAGAGCTATGCCAATGGCTTTAAGATGAGACCAATCCAGGTTTCTAAATTTTCTAGCCTGTAGTATTTTAAATACAGATTGCATACCAATACCAGGAACCCGGGCCAATATCCTTTTGTCTGCTTTGTTGATATCAATAGGAAAGAGGTGTAGATTACGTAATGCCCAACTTAACTTTGGGTCAATATCCAAGTCCAGATTTTTGTAGGTGTCGTTTAATATTTCGTTAACAGAAAACCCATAAAATCGCAATAACCAATCGGTTTGATACAGACGATTTTCTCTAAGAACAGGAACCTCGGTTCCTAATGATGGTAATCGGGAATCTGTCATAACAGGGATATATCCAGAGTAATATACTCTACGCATGTTAAATTTTTTGTAGTAATAGGTGGCAGAATACATGATGTCTCGATCACTCTCACCAGTTGCTCCTATGATCATTTGTGTACTTTGTCCCGCTGGAGCATATCGGGGAGTGCTTTTTATAATTTTATGCTCTGCTTGGTATTGAATGATTTCATTTTTAACCTTTTGCATAGGTTTTATAAAATCTTCATGTCTTTTATCTGGTGCCAAAAGTTTTAACCCTGATTTGGTAGGGATTTCAATATTTACACTTAATCGATCTGCATATAATCCTGCCTCTCGCATCAATTCATCACTGGCACCGGGAATGGATTTGAGATGAATATACCCATTAAAATTCTCTTCTAACCTAAGTTTTTTTGCCACAGCAACTAATCGCTCCATGGTAAAATCAGAGTTTTTAAATATTCCAGAGCTTAGAAATAACCCTTCGATATAATTTCTTCTATAAAAATTAATAGTTAGATCAACTACTTCCTGAATTTTGAAAGCAGCTCTTTTAATATCATTACTTTTTCGGGTAATGCAATAGGCACAATCATAAATACAATGATTGGTGAGTAAAATTTTTAATAAGGAAACACAGCGCCCATCTTCTGTATAACTATGACAAATCCCGAAACCTGTATTATTTCCTAACCCTTTTTTAGTATTGGCTCTTTTGCCTCCGCTACTGGCACATGAAACATCATATTTTGCGGCATCTGCCAAAATGGATAGTTTTTGACGTATTCGCTCAAACGACATAGATGCATTCTCTAGTCATTTTTATTTGATTTTTAACAGTTCTTATAATTTCCTCTATATCGGTTAATATTTGATAGTCTGTGAATCTAAGAACGGTAATTCCCAGCGAAGAAATAAATAACTTTTTTGGTGCATCCAAGTTATAGATATCCGAAAACTCATGTGCGTAGCTGTCAATTTCAATAGCAATTTTTGATGCACCACAATAAAAGTCAAAATTGTAATTTTTTACAATTTTATTTCTAAGAAAATGAAACCCTTTTTCGGTGAGTTTTTGATGAAGTTGGTCGATAGATGTAATAGAACTATCGAGTGAATGTCTAATAATTTTCTCTGATACTTTTTGGTATAAAGGAATGGTTTGTGAAGACATGGTAGATGTATTTAGTTGTAATTTTTCCAAATTTATGGAAATTTTCCATAAATATTAAAATAAAATTATGTTAAAATTGGAAATATTCCAAAATCTTGTATCTTTGCTATTAATTATCCCAGGTCATAGCACCATTTTTATATGATAATACTATTAAAATTTCGATTTTATGGATAATTCAACCAACCAAACCATAAAGCGTTTTAAACAAATTCGCGAGGAAAACCATTATACCCAATCTGATTTTGCCAAGGTTTTACAGATTAAAAATTCTACAGCAGATATAGAAAGGGGTAAGACCAAGATTTCGGGAAAAGTTGTAGCCAGATTATTACAGGAATTTAATGTTAATCCCTTGTGGTTATTTGGAGAGAGTACCCAAAAGAAAATACAATTACACCTGGGAGATGTATCTCCAAAAGTAGTAACTATAGATTCTCAGAATAACGAGAATATAGTTTTGGTAAATGTAAAAGCTGCAGCTGGATACCCTCATAATGTTCAGGATTTAGACTGGTATCAACAACTACCTGCATTTGATATTCCTTTACCAGAATATCGAAATGCTACATACCGGGGTTTTCAGGTAGAAGGAGATAGTATGTTACCATTACTAGAACCCAAAGAATGGGTGATTGGTAAAGCTGTAAATAATCTTTCTGAAGTGAGCAATAATACAATTTGTGTAATTGTTTTGGAAGATAGTGTTGTGGTAAAGAAAATTAGAAAAAATGCAGATGCTTCTATAATAACACTAATCTCTTTAAATTCTGAATACTTACCATATACGATTCAAACACATCAAATAGTTGAGCTTTGGGAGATAAATAGCAAATTAAGTTTTAATATTGATGCTAATTCTGATACCGCCAGTATGAAACAATTGCAAGAAGCGATGCAGGTATTAACTTCTGAGGTGAGAAGTTTGAAACATTAGTTTATGAATCCGGATTCTTGTGCATGTTTAATAGCTTCATCATAAGAGTGAACAAGTAGAATAGGAGAGATTGTAAAAGAATGTATGATCTTTTTAATTCGCTTTTCTTTTCGACGATGTTTTACGTTTCTTAAATAAATAGCCAAAATACGACCTGGATATTGCTCTGCTATTTTGGTATAAATATCGGCATCTTTTTCTCCGCTATCTCCTATAAGAATAAATTTAAAATGTGGATACATCGTTAAAAGATTTACAATTTCGGACTGTTTATGCGGAACTTTAGGTTTTGGGGTTTTGTCAAATGGAGTTCTAAAATCTCTAAGTAAAATTGGGCCTTTTGGAAAATGATGCTTATTAAAAAATGCACTTAAATAATCATATAAATTCCATGGACTATTACTTACATAAAAAAAAGGATTAACAGGTGATCCTTTTGTGCCCAGATGTAATTTTTTACAAAATTTTACCGTGCCTTCTATTGCAGTTCTCTTGTCAAAGTTTTTGAAAAGTGTATTCGCAATAACTCTCCATTTAAATAGTGAAGCAACACCTGTATGTATGATAGTGTCATCAATATCACTTATAATTGCAAATTCTGCTTGATCTGATGGTACAAGCATTTGGCTTTTAAATATATTTTTGTTGCTTATTTCTTTATGTGTACTTTCTTTTTTGTAAGATACGCTATATGCAATCCAACCGTTTTCATCTATATGGTTAGAAAGTGCGGGAATATCAAGTTCTAGATTATAATACCCTTCGAGATCAGTACGAGTTTCTATGACTTGTCCATCGGGTAATTTTAGTGTTATCTCGATATTTCTAATTTCATCACTTTCGAGCTGCCTATAGATATTTCGTAACGTTTTAAATATACTTTGATTTGTACTAAAATCAATATTTTCATCTTCGAGAGCTCTTCCTGTTGCACGAAAAATAGAATTTGTGCCATAACCAAGGTAAGTATTGATACGTAAAGCTTTTTTCTTAAACATGAAAAATATAAATTTTAATAATTTGTATAGTTACGTTTGATGCAATTTTATGTATTAGTCGTATTTATTTAATTTTTTTCAAAAAAAAATCATTTATGTCCTTTTTGGAAATCAATATTTTACCATTTATAGCGTATCCATTCTTTTGATGAAATTTTTTCATTCTGAAAATCAAACATACCTATGATACTTTTTTTATTGTACGCTATAGATATCATAAAAATAAAGAACCTCGCCCAAAGAGCGAGGTTGTCTTATATATTAATTTTAAGAATCTTACTTTATAGAAGCTTTAATTGCTTCAATTTCAGCTTTTACTTCGGCTTCTGATCCTTTTAATTTTTTTACATCATGTTTCACTTTTCCTTTTTCAGAAGTTTCTATGGTAACAATAGCAGTTGCTAATTCGCCTTCCATTTTCATACGAACTTCAATTTTCTTTTCAGAATCGTTATTTGCCGATTGTATCACTTCAATATTGTTAGATGCAACAGCAGTTTCAGAAGTATGTCCACCTAAAATAGGAGCGATTACAAGACCTACCAAACAGGTAAGCTTAATTAAGATATTCATAGATGGTCCAGATGTATCTTTAAAAGGATCTCCTACAGTATCACCAGTTACTGCAGCTTTATGAGCGTCAGAACCTTTGTACGTCATTTCTCCATTAATTTCTACACCTGCTTCAAATGATTTTTTAGCATTATCCCAGGCACCACCAGCGTTATTTTGAAAGATTGCCCACATTACGCCCGATACGCAAACACCAGCCATATATCCACCTAGTGGCTCTGCTCCAAAGATTAATCCTATAATGATAGGAGTAATGATGGTAATTAATCCTGGTAAGATCATCTCTTTTAAAGCGGCTTTGGTAGAAATATCTACACATTTTGCATATTCTGGAGTTCCAGTTCCTTCCATAATACCAGGAATTTCTCTAAACTGGCGACGTACTTCATGTACCATTTCCATAGCGGCTTTTCCAACAGATTGCATAGCTAATGCTGAAAAGATTACTGGTATCATTCCACCAACAAATAACATGGCTAATACATCGGCTTTAAAAATATTAATACCGTTAATTCCTGTAAAAGTAACGTAAGCAGCAAATAGTGCTAATGCTGTTAAAGCAGCAGAAGCAATTGCAAACCCTTTACCAACTGCTGCAGTTGTATTTCCTACAGAATCCAGAATATCTGTACGTTCTCTAACTTCAGGATCTAATTCACTCATTTCTGCAACACCACCCGCATTATCGGCAATAGGTCCGAAAGCATCAATTGCTAACTGCATTGCTGTTGTGGCCATCATCGCAGAAGCAGCTAGAGCTACGCCGTAAAACCCTGCTAATGCGTATGAACCATAAATTGCAGCAGCAAATAAGATTACAGATAAAAATGTAGATTTCATTCCTACAGCCAAACCTGCAATAATATTGGTTCCTGCTCCTGTAGAACTATTTTGTACAATATTTAATACTGGTTTTTTACCTAAACTGGTGTAAAATGATGTTACCATAGAGATCAAAGCACCTACTGCAAGACCTATAATTGTAGCGTAGAATACATTTATCGATGGAATTTCTTTCATTCCTTCTCCAAAAAAGCTCATCTGCATCGTTTTTGGTAGCATCCAATCGATTAAGAAGTAACTAGCAATCAATGTTAAAATAATAGCTGCCCAGTTTCCTACATCTAAAGCTTTTTGTACTTGTGCTTCTTTAGCATCGTTATTTTTAATACCTACTAAGAATGTTCCTATAATTGATGCCAAAATACCAACTCCGGCAATAACTATTGGGAGTAAAATTGGTCCCATGTTACTAAAAGCATCAGAAAATTGCGTAGTAGTAGACATATCTCTTATTACATAGTTTCCTAGTACCATTGCTGCAAGAACAGTAGCTACATATGATCCAAAAAGATCGGCTCCCATACCTGCAACATCCCCAACATTATCTCCTACGTTATCTGCAATTGTTGCAGGGTTACGCGGATCATCTTCTGGGATACCAGCTTCTACTTTACCAACTAAATCTGCTCCAACATCGGCTGCTTTGGTATAAATTCCCCCTCCAACACGTGCAAAAAGTGCAATAGATTCAGCACCAAGTGAAAACCCGGCTAATGCCTCTAATACAACTGTCATGTTATCATAAAAGGAACCTTCACCACCCATAAACTGACCAGTGAAAAACATAAAGAATAAACTTAAGCCTAATACTGCTAGTCCTGCAACACCAAGGCCCATTACTGTTCCTCCACCAAAAGATACTTTTAATGCCTGCGGAAGGCTTGTTTTTGCTGCTTCTGCAGTTCTTGCATTGGCATCTGTAGCTATACGCATACCGATATTACCGGCTAGTGCCGAAAATATGGCCCCAATAACAAAGGCAGGTACAATCATCCAACTAGTAGTGTCTACAAGCATTGAAATACCAAACAGCGCTACTGAAGCTATAACAACAAAAATTACTAATAATCTATATTCTGCCGCAAGGAATGCTAAGGCTCCTTCTTTAATACTTTTAGAAATTTCCTGCATTTTTTCATTTCCAGGAGCTTGTTTTTTTACCCAAGCCATTTTAATAAACATAAAAAGTAAGCCTAGAATTGCCAATGCAATTGGCACAAAAATCATATTTGATTCCATTAAATATATTTTAAGTTAATTAGTCGTTTTAAGTCAATTAGTCGCTAAAAGTAGTAAAAATACCCTAAATACGAAAGATAGTTAGAGGGCAATAATTTTAAATAATCGATTGTGCGATAATGAAAAAAACTACTGTTTTTGGGGAGTAAATTATGATAATACTACCTTATATTGTGTAAGTTTTAAAAAAATAGGAAGATATATGTTTTTATATTTTTACAGAACTGCCTTTCTGATAGTGTTTTACAGTTTGTTTTTTACAGGTTATACAAATGCTCAATATGCATTTGAGGACTATTCTGCTCCGTCCTATAAAATATATAATAAGTGGGAAGAATATAATAGAATGGATACTAAAGGAACCTATGATTGTACCTTGTCGATAGACCAGTTTTTTGATAATAAAGATAACTTAACTATTCAATTAACTTGGTTTGTTGATCAAATCGATTTTGGTTTGATTCGTATTTTTCGAAATAAGAGAGAGATTCAAAAAATAAAACAACCAGGTTCATTTTCTCCTTTAACAATGAAAGGAGGACTTGTTTTGGTGTCAGATATAAATGGTGATGGATATAAAGATATAAAATTAATACAGCAAGGTACAGGAAATGGAGTGATGGGTATGCTGGTTAAAGTCTTGTATTTATTTCAAAAAAGTGATATGTTATTTCAAAAAATATCTTTTGACGATATGACATTTGAAAGACACAGATCAGAAAGAGATGTTGATAATGACGGTAATTACGAAATCATAACAATGAACCTGGAACAATTTAATGGACATAGTTATTGGGCCTTTAATGTTTTTGAATATGCCAATGGAAATTTAAGAAATGTAAATGATAAAGTAGGATATCCAATGGTTGTTCAATATACATACAAAAGGAATTATAAAATTACTCAGCATATGAGTACGCTTCAAATGAAAAAGTATAAAAGAGAGTTTCCTTCTGGGTATGATGTAAAATAAAAAGCATGATGTTTCTGTAAAGAAAACATCATGCTTTTTATTACCCTTAGAATTGATATTTAGGAAATACTAAATAATCCTTTTGGTTTATTTTCTAGTTCATCAAAACGCTTAACGCAGGCTTTGATAATTTCTTTAGCCTCATCGATATTACCCCATCCTCCGACATCAACTTTTTTCTCTTCCAGATCTTTATATACCTGAAAAAAGTGCTCTATTTCTTTTATTAAATGAGGATTCATTTCTTTTAAATCTGCCAGTCGACTAGCTATAGGGTCGGAAACGGGGACACAGATGATTTTTTCATCAGGACCTTTTTCATCGGTCATATGAAAAACACCAATAGGTTTTACTTCTATTACACAACCAGGAAATGTTGGCTCTGTAACCAATACTAAAACATCCAGAGGGTCTCCGTCTAAAGCTAAAGTTTCGGGGATAAATCCATAATCTGCAGGATACATCATAGAGGAAAAGATCATACGGTCATATCTGATTTTTTTTATATCAAAATCATACTCGTATTTGTTTCTACTTCCTTTTGGTATTTCAATTAGTACGTCAAAGCTTTCTTTAGTAGCTGCGCTCATAATTACATTCTCTTTTTAATGGGCGGCAAATATAGGTATTACAAGGGGTTAGTTAAAATTTATAAAGAAAAATTATTGCTTTTTTAGTTAAATCTTAAAATTGTGATAACCTAAAAGGTTTTTAGATAAAAATACACGCTAACAATACAGAAAAATATAATGATTCTATGATGTAATCCAAGGTTTAAAACTGCGCTGTAATAAATTCTTTAGAAATAAAACCCAAAAGATCCGGTAACTCCAAATTTACGAGCATCAGGATTGTCAAAATAATTTCCTCTAAAATGAAAATCTATTCTGAAAACTTTAAAAATATTCCCTACACCCAAACTATATTCCCAATAAACTTCGTCGTTAGGAGCTCCTACAGATTGTAAAAAGCCTGAAGCATCGATTGCGATATTTTCATCAGATAACTCTCCCCAAACACCTCTTATACCAACTAACTCTCTAAGATTAAGTTTTCTTAGTAGTGGTATTCTAGAAAATATTCTACCGTTAAAATTATGTTCTAAGTGAAGAGAAGTATAGGTATCTGTAACAAATTCATAATAGTTTAATAGCGGAAAAGTATTATATATAGAAAGATAAGTTTGATTTCCCGGGATAACACTTAATAGGCCTAGTGGGACTTCGCCAAATGTTTTTCCGACTTCTAATGAGCTGTTTAATACACCGAAACCTCCAATGTTCCATGGTTGTCGATAGAAAAATTGTAGTTTTTGATACTCAAAATCACTTTCGATCAAGCCTTTTACACCAACACTGTAGTTTAGGAATAAAGTCGAGAAATCACCATCATTTACAACAATTCTATCTACACCATAACCAGTAGTTTTCCTACCTGGTGTATATGTAATTTGCGTTGCTATTTCGGTTTGTTTGATTTGAGTTCGCAATTCATTGGTTTCGGGATCAAGAAAATCTAAGCTAAATAAAGTAGGGTCTGCCGGTTTTAAGGTTCTGTAGGACCCTGTTATTCCTACTGTTAGATTTTTCTTAGGCTCTATTTGCATAGAAAATGCAGACAGATTAATAGATGTAAGCCTATCATTATCTCCGGTAGCGATAACAGAGGAGGAGGCTAGACTTCTTCCTTCAACATTATTAGTATTGGTTAGACTGGCACCAAGTTGCTCTACATCTCGTCGGTTTCCTGCAGCTACGATAAGTCTTGATTTTCGATCCACAAGATATTTTCCCGAAATTCCATATTTAAACTTATTGTCTTTAAAACCATAAGCGCCATAACCTTCTATACGCCATCGATCATTAGCAGTAAAATATGTTCTACCACCGGCTCTAAGCCTAAATCCTTCAATATCATTAAATCCAATGGTATTAAAAAGAGGACCAAAATCAAAACCATTAAACTCTACATATCCCGAAGCTAATATGGTTCCTATATTATAGAGTCGTTTAAAAGCTTTTACTGTCTTAAGGGTATCGAGCAGTTTGTATACTTTTTGTTCATCCTTATTCAGTTTTTCCATTCTGGCATTAGCCCAGAAAGAATCCTCTCTGTTATAGATATCCTGGTCATATGGATCTACCTGACTTTGATAGAATTTTTTATCTTTTTTTATGTCAAATTTATAATTGTCATATAAAGTTGTTCTTTTACCATATACTCCGCGTGATTTTTCTTTCTTACTAAAAGCAAAATCAGACTGAAAATAATCTTTGGTAATTAGAAAAATAGAATCATTTAATACATCGAACTCTTGTTCGATATATAAATCTTTTACCCAGTTAATATTGGCACTCTTTGTAACTTCCAGATTTATTTCTTTAATGGCCCAGGTTGTATCATTAACCCAAAAATCTCCTTTAAAAGTCAACTCATTTTTTCTTCTGGGATAATATATAATGTTATAACACCATTTATTATCTATATATGCGCTATCTGTTAAGACATAGTTATATACACTAATTCCTGTTCGAGATAATGGACTGGTAAAGCTTTTGTCAAAGAATTTTAGATAATTTTCATAAACATCGTAGTCAGAGTACAGGTCTTTAACAAATGCAATTAAAGTTTGATTATCACTAAAACCAGCATTTTTATTTCCTGCCAGCACTTCTTTCTCTTCATTAATTACATTATCACCATACACTTTAGAAAGTGCTTCATTAAGAAAAATAGGTAAATAGGTTTTTCCGGTTATTCTTGATGTATCTACATCATCAAAAATAAATTCCATGCCGTTAAAAATCCTGCTATTAACCAAAGCACTATCAATCGTATTAAGGTCAAATTCTAATTTTTCATATTTATCATAGGTGTATTGCTTAAACTTTTTAACTCCATTTTCCCGTCGGTTTTTCCAGATTTTTCTTAGAATATCGATCGCAGGATTATTTTTTTTAGAAGTTTTTCCTTTATAGATAACAACTTCATCCAATGCAGCGGCTTCCTCTTCGAGGGTGATTTCCATCTTATAGGTAACCCGTTTGGTTAGCTTTATAGTTTTGGTTTTAAAACCAATAAATGAAACTTTAACATTAGAATAATTGTTGTCAGATTCCATATAGAACCTACCGTTTTCATCGGTTATAGTACCTATTGTAGAATTTGCAAATACAATATTAGCAAAAGGAACAGGTTGCTTATTGCTATCATAAACCTGGCCACCAATTTTAGTTTGTGAATAAAGAAATGTACAACTCAATAAAGTAAAAAGTATTCCTAAAATCAAATGTCTCATCTAATACTATATAAGATTAATACTTGCAATAATTAGTGGATCACCTCAATTTTTGGGCCATTTTTATATTTGGTGATGTTCCGAAAACTGATGAAACGCAAAATAAAGGAGTTCATTTTATTTATACATCACTTTTTTAACAGCTTTAACAACATCTTTACTATTAGGTAACCATTCTTCTAATAGTTGTGGAGAATATGGAGTTGGTGTATCTGCGGTATTGATTTTTATGATAGGTGCATCCAGATAGTCGAAAATATTAGATTGTACCTGATATGTGATTTCTGAAGAAATATTAGCTAAAGGCCAGGCTTCCTCAAGAATAATTAATCGATTTGTTTTTTTAACAGAAGTAAATATAGCGTCAAGATCTAAAGGACGTACAGTTCTTAAATCTATAATCTCACAAGAAATATTTTCTTTAGCGAGTTCATCAGCTGCCTTATACGCTTCTTTAATAATTTTTCCAAATGAAACAATAGTAACGTCGTTACCTTCTCTCTTTGTTTCTGCTACCCCAAGAGGAATGGTAAACTCACCTTCTGGTACCTCACCTTTATCGCCATACATTTGCTCACTTTCCATAAAGATAACAGGATCGTTATCTCTAATAGCAGATTTTAATAATCCTTTTGCATCTTTTGGATTTGAAGGAACCACTACTTTTAATCCTGGTGTGTTGGCAAACCAATTTTCAAAAGCTTGTGAATGTGTAGCTCCCAATTGACCTGCAGAAGCAGTAGGGCCTCTAAAAACAATAGGGATATTAAATTGACCACCACTCATTTGGCGCATTTTTGCAGCGTTGTTAATGATCTGGTCTATTCCTACCAACGAAAAATTAAACGTCATGAATTCGATAATGGGTCTATTGCCATTCATAGCACTACCAACACCGATACCTGCAAAACCCAACTCAGAGATAGGAGTATCAAGAACCCGGTCCGGACCAAACTCGTCCAGCATGCCTTTACTTGCTTTATACGCTCCGTTATATTCTGCAACCTCTTCACCCATTAAATATATGGATTCATCTCGTCGCATTTCTTCAGTCATTGCTTCGCAAATCGCTTCTCTGAATTGTATGGTCTTCATGTGCTTGTTTTTATTATTTTTAGTCGACACCGTTTATTTTTAGAATTAAAATGATTAGTAAATGTAATCGTAATAATCATTTTAACTATTCTGATTTTATTTGAAAAAAATATTTTGTGCCATAACGAAGGCAAAAGTAGCAATTAAAACCCTTTGATAGGGGGAGAATATTGAAAAAATTTATTATGCACGCATAGTAAATTATACTTTTTATTTGTACCTTCGCCTTTATTATTAAATTCTCAAAAAATACATATATAAAATGAAGATATTAGTTTGTATTAGCCATGTGCCAGACACAACTTCCAAAATTAATTTTACGGATGGAGATACTAAGTTTGATACCAATGGAGTGCAATTTGTAATTAATCCTAATGATGAGTTTGGGTTAACTCGCGCAATGTGGTTTAAAGAAAAGCAAGGAGCATCTGTAGATGTTGCAAATGTTGGTGGTCCCGAGACAGAACCTACTTTGCGTAAGGCCTTGGCGATTGGTGCAGATAATGCAATTAGAGTAAATACCGAAGCTACAGATGGTTTTTATGTTGCTCGACAATTAGCAAAAGTTATTCAGGATGGTGGTTATGATCTTGTTATTGCTGGTAGAGAGTCTATTGACTATAATGGTGGTATGGTGCCAGGAATGATTTCTGCTCTTACAGGTGCTAATTTTGTAAATACATGCATCGGTTTAGAAGTCGAAGGAGATACAGCAACAGTGATACGCGAAATTGATGGAGGGAAAGAAACTTCTACGGCTAAATTACCTTTAATTGTTGGAGGACAAAAAGGATTAGTAGAAGAAAGTGATTTACGTATTCCGAATATGCGAGGAATTATGATGGCTCGTAAAAAACCACTTACTGTAGTAGAACCAATTGAAGCAAATCAGGAAACAAAGGCTGTTCAGTTTCAAAAACCAACTCCAAAAGGAGAAGTAACATTGGTAGATCCGGATAATGTGGATCAATTGGTTGCATTATTGCATAACGAGGCTAAGGTGATTTAATTGAAAACTAAATCATTCTGAACTCTTTTAAAAAATTAACAAAACAATCAAACAGTTCCTGAAAACATGTTCAGGAAAAATTAAACAAAATTTTTATGTCAATTTTAGTATATACAGAAAGTGAAGGCCAAAAATTTAAAAAAGCCGCTTTCGAAGTAGTATCTTATGCAAAAGAAGTTGCTGCTATGCTTGGTACAACGGTAACCGCTGTAAGTATTAATGGAGGAGATAGTAGTGAATTAGGAGCGTATGGAGTAGATAAAGTTTTAGAGATAAAAAATGATAAACTATCTACATTTAATGCAAAAGCATATGCAGATGCAATAAAACAAGCAGCAGTACAAGAAGGCGCAAAAGTTGTTGTGGTGAGTTCTACAGCAGATAGTAAATTTTTGGCACCTTTGTTAGCAGTACATCTTAATGCAGGATATGCATCTAATGTTGTAGGGTTACCAGAGAGTACTTCTCCTTTTAAAGTAAAACGTACTGCATTTACCAATAAAGCATTTAATGTTACAGAAATACCAACAGATGTTAAAGTAATTGGTTTGTCTAATAATGCTTTTGGTCTTAAAGAAAATGCTGGATCTGCAGCTTCTGAAGCTTTTGAACCATCACTTTCTGATGATGATTTTGGAGTACAGGTGACCGCCGTAGATAAAGCTACAGATAAAGTTTCTATTGCAGATGCAGAAATTGTAGTGTCAGGCGGGCGTGGGTTAAAAGGCCCCGAAAATTGGGGGATGATAGAAGAGCTTGCAGATGTGCTTGGTGCAGCTACAGCATGTTCAAAACCAGTAAGTGATATGGGATGGAGACCTCATAGTGAACACGTAGGGCAAACCGGAAAACCAGTTGCATCTAATTTATATATTGCTGTTGGAGTTTCTGGAGCTATTCAACACTTGGCAGGAATTAATGCCAGTAAAGTAAAAGTGGTAATTAATAATGATCC
Organism: Aquimarina sp. EL_43; assembly: GCF_943422735.1. Lineage (NCBI taxonomy): Bacteria > Pseudomonadati > Bacteroidota > Flavobacteriia > Flavobacteriales > Flavobacteriaceae > Aquimarina > Aquimarina sp. EL_43. Next base: position 2,761,642 of record NZ_CALSBR010000001.1, read on the forward strand.
TGAGGCCCCTTTCTTTAAAGCTGCAGACTACGGAATAGTGGGAGATGCTTTTGAAGTAGTACCAAAACTTATTGAAAAATTAAAAGAATTTAAGTCGAATAACGCATAATTTTCATAAATTGTGCCCAATTAGGGGCTGTTTGAACCTACGTAAAAGTCCGCATGTTCAAACAGCCTTTTTTTATTGAGAGCAATATGAGTTTAGTTCGACTGAACATAAAAGGAATATCATACAGTCAAACCCAAAATGGCGCTTATGCGCTAATTTTAAGTGAGGTGGATGGAGAAAGAAAGTTACCAATTGTTATAGGTGCTTTTGAGGCACAATCTATAGCTATTGCTTTAGAAAAGGAAATCAAACCACCTAGACCACTTACCCATGATCTTTTTAAGAATTTTGCAGATCGGTTTGATATTATAGTAAAGCAAGTAATCATTCATAAACTGGTAGACGGTGTCTTTTATTCCAGTGTTATTTGTGAACGCGATAAAATTGAAGAAATTATAGATGCCAGAACAAGCGATGCAATTGCATTGGCACTACGATTTCAAGCTCCTATATTTACCTACAAAAATATTTTGGATCAGGCTGGTATATATCTTAAAGTAAATCCTAAAAAGGATGAGGAGATCGATCCCGAAAATCTTTTAGTAGATGAATTGGTTTCTGATGATGTTGAAATGGTAGGTAAAGAAACAAGTTATAAAGACTTATCTATTGAAGAACTCAATCGAATGCTTGATCAGGCAGTTACTAATGAAGACTATGAATTAGCAGCAAGGATTCGCGATGAAATTTCTAAACGAGGCTAATTTATATGTTAGGGTTAAAGATCTAATCTATTTTAAATGAGTTCAATTTATATGAAGAAAGGAGTACTTACTTTTCTATTATCTCTATTTGTTTTCTCTATATTATCAGCACAATCCATAGAAAAAAAATGGATTTTAGAAGAAGTTAATGGAAATACGGAAGAAACTTTTGCTGTTAAAAAAGGAGATTATTTTTCGTTAGAACAAGGCCGGTTTTCATATGCTTTTAATGGTGCTTCAGAAACACTACAAGGAGACTATTTACAGCAAAACAACCTCTTGTTATTATTTCCCGAAACAACTCAGGATTCCCTTATACGATATAGAGTCACTACCTTAACAGATTCTACACTGGTCATTTCAAAAAATAATATTTCATATACTCTTTCTACTCAGAAAAAAACAGAGCAAGTAGCTCCTGTAACAGAAGTTAGTCAACTTATACCCAATCAAGGGTTTTCACTTAATAGTTTATGGAGAGGGGTCTTAGGGATGATTGTTCTTCTGATAATTGCATTTTTATTTAGCAGTAACCGAAAAGCTATTAATTGGAAAACAGTTGGATTAGGTGTTGGATTTCAATTACTAATTGCTATTGGAGTTTTAAAAGTACCGTTTGTTCAAACTGTATTTGAATGGGTTGGAAGCCTATTTGTTAGTGTTTTAGACTTTACTAGAGCAGGAAGTAAATTTCTGTTTGAAGGTTTGGTTATAGATATGGATACCTTTGGTTTTATATTTGCTTTTCAGGTACTACCAACCATTATATTCTTTTCAGCTTTAACTTCCTTATTATTTTATCTAGGTATTATTCAAAAAGTAGTAAAAGGCTTGGCTTGGTTGTTGACCAAAGCACTCAAGATATCCGGAGCAGAAAGTTTAAGTGTTGCTGGTAACATCTTTTTAGGCCAAACAGAAGCACCTCTATTAATTAAAGCATACTTAGAAAAGATGAATAAGTCTGAAATGCTATTAGTTATGATCGGTGGTATGGCAACTGTTGCTGGAGCTGTACTGGCAGCATATATTGGATTTTTAGGAGGAGACGACCCGGTTTTACGATTACAATTTGCAAAACACCTATTAGCAGCATCAGTAATGGCAGCTCCTGGAGCAATTGTTATTTCTAAAATACTATTTCCGCAAACAGAAAAAATTAATACAGATGTGCATGTTTCTTCAGAAAAAATAGGATCTAATATTTTAGACGCTATAGCAAACGGAACAACTGAAGGCTTAAGACTAGCTGTAAATGTTGGTGCTATGTTATTAGTGTTTGTAGCCTTTATTGCTATGCTGAACGGTATATTAAGTTGGGTTGGAGACATCACTTCTGTAAACACTTGGATAGCATCAAAGACAGCTTACCAAAGCTTATCTCTTGAGCTTATTTTGGGTTACATTTTTGCGCCATTAATGTGGATGATTGGAGTCGCCAAAGAAGACATAGCTTTAATGGGGCAATTATTAGGAATTAAATTGGCAGCAAGCGAGTTTGTAGGGTATATACAATTGGCAGATTTAAAAAACCCAGCCAGTGCACTACATTTTACCTATAATAAATCGGTGATTATGGCTACTTACATGTTATGTGGTTTTGCAAACTTTGCTTCAATCGGAATACAAATAGGAGGTATTGGTTCGTTGGCACCTGGTCAACGAAAAACATTGTCTGAATTTGGTATGAAAGCACTGATCGGAGGTACCATAGCATCCCTGTTATCTGCTACAATTGCAGGGATGATAATAGGATAATGGTTTAAATTCATAATGTATTGTTAAAAACTATTGTACAACAATCCTTTAATCAATAAATTAAAGAGTATCTCGTATGCTATTTTTTGTATATTTGGAAAGCACTTTTAACTTTAAAGATTAATATAAACTGTAAGAGAGAATATGAGGCAATATCTTGATCTTGTGAATCATGTAATTGAAAATGGAAATGCAAAAGAAGATCGAACTGGCACAGGTACAAAAAGCGTTTTTGGTTACCAAATGCGTTTTGACCTTAGTGAAGGTTTCCCAATGGTTACTACCAAAAAACTACATCTAAAATCTATAGTCTACGAATTATTATGGTTTTTGAAAGGAGATACTAATATAGGGTATCTTCAGGAGAATGGCGTTCGTATCTGGAACGAATGGGCAGATGATAATGGAGATTTAGGCCCTGTATATGGTCATCAATGGCGTAATTGGGATAATAATGAAATTGACCAAATCAAAGAAATAGTAGAGACGCTTAAAAGCAATCCCGATAGTAGACGTATGTTGGTATCTGCTTGGAACCCAAGTGTTCTGCCAGATACATCAAAGTCTTTTTCAGAAAATGTAGCTAACGGTAAGGCGGCATTACCTCCTTGTCATGCTTTTTTTCAATTTTATGTTGCTAATGGCAAGCTGTCGTGTCAACTATATCAACGTAGTGCAGATATTTTTTTAGGGGTGCCATTTAATATAGCTTCTTATGCCTTGTTTACCATGATGATGGCACAGGTCTGTGGCTATGAAGCAGGTGAGTTTATACATACTTTTGGAGATGCTCATATCTATAATAATCATAAAGAACAACTAGAACTTCAGCTATCTAGAACACCTCGAAAATTACCCAAAATGATAATTAATCCAGAGGTGAAAGATATTTTTGGCTTCGTTTTTGATGATTTCAAGTTAGTAGACTATGATCCGCACTCTCATATAAAGGGAAGGGTTGCAGTTTAAGCCCAAATTTTAAATGAACTACGATGAAAAGAACATTACTTATTTTAACACTTTTGCTTTCGGGAATTTCTTTTTCCCAGGATGCAATAATTTTATCGCAGGAAAATGCGAATGAAAAAGGAATCACACCAATGTGGCCCAAATGTGATCGATCAAGACAAACCCCTACACAATGTTTTGATCAAAAATTGAGAAATCATATTATTCAAAATTTTGAATATCCAGAGATCGCTATGAACGAAGGATTAAGCGGTACAGTAACGGTAGAGTTTATTATAAATAAAAAAGGAAAAGTAGAAGTGCTTGAAGTTACAGGAGCACATAGATACTTACAAAGAGAAGCTATTAGAATTATTAGAGCTATCCCTAAGATGAAACCTGGTAAATGGGGAGAGAAGCCAATAGCTGTCGCTTATACTGTTCCGATTACGTTTAGAAAACCACAGTAATATAGAGGTTGACATTCTAATTTTAACATTGGATTAACCTTGTTATAGGATAAAAAATAATAAAAATCAGTAAATTTGAGTGTATACGTAAGTCGTATACACTCTTTTTTATGATCATTACAGATAATTTAATAACTTCCTTTTTAAGAACCCGATCAGATACCGAAGAAATTTGTGCACCCCTCCAGATAGAAGATTATGTGATCCAACCTATTGTAGATGTTTCTCCTCCAAAATGGCATTTAGGACATACTACCTGGTTTTTTGAAGAATTCATTCTGTCAAAATATGTGTCAGGTTTTAAACGATTTCACCCAGAGTATGCCTATGTTTTTAATAGCTATTACGAAAGTGTAGGAAAACGAGTAATCCGTACCGATAGAGGAAACCTCTCTAGACCAACAGTAAGTGAGGTATATGAATATAGAGACTATATTACTTCGCACTTACAAACTTTTTTAGAAGAAAATGATGATCCAAAAATCAGAGAGTTGGTAGAGATTGGTATTCATCATGAAAAACAACATCAGGAATTATTGATTACCGACATAAAATTTATATTAGGAAATAACCCGTTGTTTCCTAAGTACAACGATACGTTTTCTGAAAATCCCAGTTTTGATGATGATCAAATTCCTGGATATAGTACTGTAGAAGAAGGTATATATGAGATTGGATATGAGGGAAATAAATTTTGTTACGACAATGAACTTGGCAGACATAAAGTATTTCTAAGAGAGTATACCATTGCAAATGCACTTGTAACTAATAAAGAATATCTTGAGTTTATAGAGGATAAAGGATATCAAAATAGTCTGTTATGGCATGCAGAAGCTTGGGATTGGATACATAAAGATAATATCAAAGCTCCATTATATTGGCATAAAATAGATGGACAATACCACCAGTATACCTTACAGGGATTAAAAACAGTGGATTACGCAGCTCCGGTTACTCATATTTCATTCTATGAGGCATTTGCTTTTGCTCAATGGAAAGGAGAGCGATTACCAACCGAGTTTGAGTGGGAGACTGCCCAGTCCCTTTTCAAATGGGGAATTCGATGGGAATGGACAGAAAGTGCATACTCACCTTATCCAAACTACAAAAAAGCTCCCGGAGCATTAGGGGAGTACAACGGAAAATTTATGGTAAATCAAAAAGTGCTACGAGGAGGATCTGTAGCTACACCACGAAACCATACAAGACCAACATATCGTAATTTTTTTCACCCAAACCTTAGATGGCAATTTACAGGATTGCGATTAGTGAAGGATAAATAACTCTATTTTTTTACATGAATTCTAAAGATCAAAAAGTACTGGTTTCTACTTTCGAGAAAGAAGTATGCGAAGGTTTAACTGCGTTTCCAAAATACCTGTCATCCAAATTTTTTTATGACGAAATCGGAGATGAACTCTTTCAGCAGATAATGGCATTGCCAGAATATTATCTTACACGAGCAGAGTATGAAATTTTTGTAACTCATAAATCCGATATTATTCAAAAATTCGATACCAATAAAGATGGTTTTGATTTAATCGAATTAGGGGCAGGAGATGGGAAAAAAACAAAAGTGTTATTACAAGAATTACTAAATCAAAACTACGATTTTACATATAGCCCGATTGATATTAGTGAAAATGCTATTGATGGATTGGTGAAAAACTTAAATCAGGAAATGCCAGAAGTTACTGTGCAAGGACAAATAGGCGAGTATTTTGAAGTCTTAGATCGATTAAAGCATATAAGCGATCGTAAAAAAGTAATCATGGTTCTAGGATCTAATATTGGTAATCTATTGCACGCAAGAGCTATTCAGTTTTTGAAAAAATTATACAATGCAATGCATACTGGTGATTTGCTTTTTATAGGATTTGACCAAAAAAAACATCCCCAGAAAGTTTTAGATGCATATAACGACAAATCAGGAGTAACAGCAGCTTTTAATAAAAATGTTTTAGCAAGAATTAATAAAGAACTTAATGGAAATTTTGATCTGGATAAGTTCATGCACTGGGAGACGTATGATCCCGAAAATGGAACTGCTAAAAGTTATTTGGTGAGCAAAGAAAAACAAACTGTCGATATTGATAGTTTGTCGTTACAAGTTCATTTCGAGGCCTGGGAAAGTATTCATACCGAGATTTCTCAGAAATATGATGATGATATTGTAAAGTGGCTGGCAAAAGAATCGGGTTTGAAAATTGTGAAATCTTTTTCGGATCAGAATAACGATTACAAAGATTATCTAATTACAAAAGAAGAATAAAAAACAAAAAACACCCAGAATATGAAAGCAATTTGGAACGGACAGGTATTAGCAGAAAGTAATGATACTAAAGTGATAGAGAATAATCATTATTTTCCTCCCGAAGCAATAAAAAAAGAATTTTTTAAATCCAGTGACACACATACTAATTGCCCTTGGAAAGGAGTAGCATCGTACTATACAATCGAGGTAGATGGAAAAGAAAATAAAGATGCGGCATGGTATTACCCAAATACTAGTGATCTGGCAAAGCAAATCAAAGGATATGTTGCTTTTTGGAAAGGTGTCGAAATTGTAAGTTAGTATTTATGCCGTTAAAGAATAAATTAGCTTAGAATAACACTGTTAAAAAACAAGAATTTTTCGAATAGGTATTTATAATATTAACCCATTATTATTCAAATTAACAAAATTGCCTTAATCATAAGATTCGTTAATTTCAGTATTATGTATTTGCTATGATTTACGAGATATTTAGCTTTCTTGTTTAGTAATAACCTCTATCAGTATTTCTTTATAAATTTCTCAAAATTACCCTTATACTACTTAAGGAATATGGTTCGTTATCTATATCCATTTATATTTTTTGTTATTCTGGTTAGTCCCTGCGTTAAACTGTTTTGCGCTACAAATTTCAAATAAGGTAAGACGGATAGTAAACAAAAGTATAGCGAATAAAAAGTAACTTCTTTTTTCAGTATACCTTTTTCTAGGTTTGTGTTAAAACGGAATAGTTTGCATATCCAATGGTTCTAAGTTTTTTAGAATTATAGAACTCATAAGAGCAATTTTGTTATTGCTTTTTTCAATAATTCCTTGTATTGGATTATATGCTGTTATACTATGTTTTGTAATGGTAGTTTTTTACCTAATTCCGTTTTTTTTAAAAGAAAATAAAGAATATAAAATTGTGAATACAGGTAAAATTATAAAAAAGAAATGCTATGATTGACAAAAATTCATTTAATAATTTAAAAAAGAAATATTATTTCCTGTCTGATTTACCAGATAAGTTACAAGGTTTAATTTCTGATGAGCTATCACCTAACTCGAATATAATTGGTGCATACGAAGTAATGATTAATGATAAAAATGGCTGTATCCTGTTACTCGAAAATAAACTTCTTGCCTTCTGGATGTCGAAAATATTATTTAAAAAATTCCCAACACTTCAGGAATTCGATTACGCCCAAATTAATGAAGTGAAAAATATAGAAAATGAAGGATTATACATTCATTCTTCAGCTGATCTCGAAATTTTAAATGAAGATTATGAAGAAGGAAAATTTATTTTTGAATCTTCAGCAGAAAAGGATGAAGTAGCAAAAATTATAACAAGCAAATCTTCAAGGTTAAAATAAAATAGTAGTTATCAAAAGATAAATGTAATGGATGAGTTCCCAGTAAAACTAGGAAACTCATCCATTATAATTCTTATAGTACTAATAAACTATTATCTGCAGCAGCAAAATCGTTCCACTGATATCCGTCAGCTTCGATCTCGTTTGTCCATTCACCATCTACAACATATTTAAATTCAAATTTGTTGTCTTTAGGAAGATCAATGGTTCCTTTAAAGTTTCCATTTTTCAACTTTTTCAGAATGGTAGCTTCTGTATTCCATTCATTAAATTCTCCGGCTACGCTTACATTATTTGCTTCTTTCGCAGGAACGATAAAAGTAACTTTACAAATAGGTTTAGATTTTAAGTATTGCTTAGTAATCGCCATAATTTATATACTATTAAATATTGGTTAATAAATTTAAAACTAAGTTACTATAAAACGATAAAAACGAAAAGGGAGAAACATCAGATTATCAGTAATTTAATCAACACTTAACAATAAGATATTAACGATAACGATATAGTACATCAATTAATTTTTTTACGTCCTCTATGGTATTGTAAAAATGAAGACTAATTCGAATTCCTGGTCCTCGAAGAGAAGTAATTATATGGTTCTTTTTTAAATGCAAATGTAATTTCTGATCACCTTTTATATTAAAAATTGTACTATGTCTTTGGCGTTTTACCACATTTTCTTCTAATACATTTAGTTTGACAAATTCTGATTTTGCATATTCACTTAGTGTGTTCATATGTTCTTCAATAGTCGCAATGCCTATTTTGTATAGAAAATTCAGAGAATATTGCAGGCTTCCAAAATTGAAGGTGTCCAGATGGCCACATTCAAATCTAGCTCGCAAACTTGTGTATGATGGATCATAATTGGTTTTAGGAGCATCGATATATGAAGAAGGTGTAATCTGATCTAATACTTCATGGTTAAATAGCATAAAACCATTACCATATCCGCCCAATAACCATTTATAACCACTACACCCCAAAATATCAATTCCCGAAGCATTAAAATCGAAAGTCTTGGTGCCGCAAAACTGTGTAGCATCAGCAATAAAAAGTACATCAGGATATTTGGCTTTTAATTGGGTAAGGAAATCAAGATCTATTGCAATACCATTAATGTATTGTACCAAGCTAAATGCAAAAATATCAGGTTTGTGTTTTTGTATGGCATTTTCAATATTTTGTTCTACTGTAGCATCTATTGTTGCAAAACAAACATTAAACCCTTTACTGGTTACAGCAAAGTTAATAGAAGGATAGTCTTCATCCAGCAATAAGACTTTTTTATTTTTATCTATTGTACTTAATATTGTATTGAAACCCAGAGAAAAATTAGGAGTTAATACTACATTGTTATCAGAGCTTCCAAAAAATGTTGCAATAGTTTTGCGTACACTATTTAAAAAATCCTGTTGATGATCTCTAAACAGACTTCCGCCAATAAGAAAATCTAAATCATGTTCCTGTCTAAACTCTAAAAGTGAATCATAAAGTAATCCAGAAGATGCTGTATTGAGATAGGTGTTGTTAGATAAAACAGGAAATTCTTTTCTTAAATTCTTCATAAGTAATTTTAGTGCTTTTTGCTAAAAACTATATCTTTACTTGCCGGTACTAAGTTAGCATTAATATGTTTTCAAAAAAGAAAGAAAGAATACAAATTGACCCACAACAACGTGAGTTATATGAACATGCACGTAAGCGCGTTATTCAGAAAAAAAGATTATTTCAACATTTCATCATTTTTTTAGTTGGTTCTGTGTTTTTTATAATTCTTAACCTGGTATTTGGTTATGGAAAAGAGTTTACATTATTTGGGGTAGACTGGTATATTATTGCAATACTATGCTGGGCATTCCTTTTGGTAGTGCATTTTTGTAATGTATGGTTGTTTAGTACATTTATGGGACAAGAGTGGGCAGATCGACAGATGGAGCGATTGATTACCAAACAAAAAGAGGAAATAGCTTTACTTCAGAAAGATATAGAGTTAATGTATCCCAAAGAAGAACTGGTTAAAAAGAAAGAAGGATTTATAAAAGGAAAAACATCAGAGATTGTGGGAGAGTTAAAAGAAACAAAGAGTGTGATTACAATGATTGCTGCGGCTGGAGAAAATAATGCCTTAGGTAAAGATAATGATCTGGTTTGGCATTTACCAGATGATTTTAAGCGGTTTAAAAAACTAACGACAGGTCATCATATAATCATGGGGCGTAAAACTTTTGAAACTTTTCCTAAATTACTCCCTAATCGTGTACATATTGTAATCACCAGAAATACAAACTATCAGGCAGAAGGCGTAATAGTAGTACATAATATGCAGGATGCTTTAGAGATAGCTAAAGGAGATGCACAACCTTTTATTATAGGAGGTGGTGAGATTTATACTATGGGGATGGATCATGCAGATTGTATCGAATTAACCAGAGTGCATGAATCCTTTGAAGCAGATGCTTTTTTTCCTGAAATTGATACCGAAATCTGGAAATTAGAGAAAGAAGAATTTCATGATATAGACGAAAAGCATAAGTATCCTTTTACGTATTTGACGTACATCAAAAAATAATGCGTTCTTTAAAGCTTACATCTCATTTTGAAGAATTACTTTCAGAAAAGATAATAGCGATACAGCCATTATCGGGAGGGGACATTAATGACGTTTGTCTTATACATACAAATCAACAAAAATTTGTTGCCAAAGTTAATAGTGCTTCAGAATTTCCTGGGATGTTTGAGGCAGAAGCCAAAGGTCTTGAAAAACTTAAAGATTCAAACACATTTACGATTCCGGATATTATTCGTTTTGGTGAATTTGATGATATTGCTTTTTTGATATTAGAATATATTGATTCTGGAAAACAAGCAGATACTTTTTGGGAAATATTTGGAGAACAATTAGCGGCCCTACACCAACAAAATGACTCTTATTTTGGTTTCGAGAATGATAATTATATCGGGAGTTTGCCACAGTATAACACTATATGTGATTCTACATACGAATTCTATGTGACCCAGCGATTACAACCACAATTTGAATTGGCCCGACAAAATGGTTTCTCGTTTTCAGATGTAGATACATTTTACAATGTACTTAAAGATGAAATACCAGACGAAAAACCAAGCCTGATTCATGGTGATTTATGGAGTGGTAATTTTATGATTGATATGCAGGGATATCCTTGTCTTATAGACCCGGCGGTTGCATACACGCCCAGAGAAATGGATATAGGTATGATGCATCTTTTTGGAGGTTTTAATTCTAGTGTATTTGATATCTATAATGAAATTTTTCCACTTATAGGGAATTGGAAAGATCGATTATCGATTTGGCAATTGTATTACCTTTTGGTTCACCTTAACCTGTTTGGGAGTTCATATTACAATAAGGTAAAGAGTATTGTGAACAGGTATTCTTAATAAACCCACCTTGATTTTTTAGATTGTTAATTAGGTATAAATAATTTGAATTGTTTTTTTTCAGTTCCGAAAAATGAAACTGAGATGTTCTACTATTGTATAGAATATTACATTTTGATCTATAGAGTCTCTTACGATTAAAAAAAACTTAAACTATTGCCTAACTAATAATTGACTAATCTAAAATGAAAAAACAACTATTATTTCTTTTAACCATTATTGTTAATATTAATTGCTATTCACAAATTTCTTTTCAAAAAGGATATTATATCGATAATTCTGGCCAAAAAATTGATTGTCAAATTAAAAATATTGATTGGAAAAATAATCCAACCGAATTTGAATACAGATTATCAGAAGATACAGAACAAAAGAAAATCACTATCAAATCTGTTAAAGAGTTTGGGATTTACGATATACTAAAATATCGTAGACATGTGGTTATGATAGAGAGATCAAGCAATGTAATGAACAAGTTGAGTAATAATGGAAATCTTACATTTAAAGAGGAAGAACTTTTTTTAAAGGTAGTAATAGAAGGAAAAGCTATTTTGTACTCATTTGATGATAAAAACGTGTCAAAGTTTTTTTATAGTGTAGATAATTCTGAAGTTAAGCAACTAATATTTAAAAAATACTTGACCCCAGAAAACAAAATAAATATAAACAATAGATATAGGCAACAGTTATGGAGTGATTTAAAATGCAAAGGCATTTCAATGAACACATTTAAAAATGTAGATTATTATAAAAATGAACTAAAAGTTCTTTTTGAGAAATACAATAAATGTAACAATTCAGAATCTATTAATTTTGAAGAGAAACAGAAAAGAGATTTGTTTAATTTAACCGTGAGATTCGGTTTAAATAATTCTTCTCTATCCATACGTAATAATGCGTTGTTTTCATCATACAATATGGATTTTGACAATAAATTGGGATTTAGATTTGGAGTTGAAGCTGAATTCATTTTACCATTTAACAAAAACAAATGGGCCGTAATGGTTGAGCCAAAATATCAATATTATAAATCAGAAAACGAAAGAATTTTAAATCCAAATACTGTTATTGAGCGAACAGAACAGATTAAGGTGGATTACAAATCGCTAGAAATACCTATTGGAATTAGGCATTATATGTTTTTAAACGAAAACTCAAAATTATTTATCAATAGCTCTTTTGCATTTGTCTTCAATCTAGACTCAAATATTACTTTTGAACACAGCGAAGATTTAGATATTGAGGCAGGAAGCAATTTAACTTTTGGTCTGGGATATAAATACAATGATAGATATAGTTTGGAATGTAGATATGGGCTAAGTCATGATATTTTAAATGATTATGTAAATTGGAGTTCTGATTATAAAACACTATCCATAATCTTTGGGTATTCTTTATTTTAAATAAGACACTTGCGTTAGGGATAGTAGTAGAAATCCCGAGTATTGTCTTTTTAAGGCATGATACTGAGTTTGACGAAGTGTTGTCGAGGGATAGATAATACGAGGAATTGTAGCGAATAGCCCGCCCGGACGCCCAAAACAAAAATTCTAGTTACTCGTACCAACTTTATCCTTACTTTTGTCAAAATTTTAAATACACAGTATCATATGAACGCATATGTATTTCCTGGTCAAGGAGCTCAATTTTCCGGAATGGGTCTTGATCTATATGAAAACTCAAACATCGCTAAAGAACTTTTTGATAAAGCTAATGATATCTTAGGGTTTGAGATTACCAAAATTATGTTTGAAGGTACAGCAGATGAGTTAAAACAAACTAAAGTAACACAGCCTGCTATCTTTTTGCATTCTGTTATCTTAAGTAAAGTATTAGGAGATAGTTTTAAACCAGATATGGTTGCAGGGCATTCTTTAGGAGAATTTTCTGCTTTAGTTGCTAACGGAACTCTTAATTTTGAAGATGCATTGCGATTAGTATCTAAACGAGCGATGGCTATGCAAAAGGCGTGTGAGTTGAAACCATCTACAATGGCAGCTGTTCTGGGATTAGAAGATGAGGTGGTAGAGCAAGGATGTGAAGCAACAGATGGGATTGTAGTAGCAGCAAACTATAATTGTCCCGGGCAACTAGTAATCTCTGGTGAAGTAGAAGCTATCGAAAAAGCATGTGAATTGATGAAAGAAAAAGGAGCCCGAAGAGCATTGGTATTACCAGTAGGAGGGGCATTTCATTCGCCATTAATGGAACCTGCCAGAGAAGAATTGGCAGCAGCAATTGAAGCGACTACGTTTAATACGCCCAATTGCCCTGTGTATCAAAATGTGACTACAGAAGCGGTTACAGATCCAGAAGAAATTAAAAAGAACTTGATCGCACAGCTTACAGCACCAGTAAAATGGACGCAAAGTGTACAAAATATGATCAAAGATGGCGCAACATCATTTACAGAAGTTGGACCAGGAAAAGTATTATCGGGATTGGTGAAAAAAGTAGACCGATCTATGGAAACTATTTCTGCTTCGATTTAAGAAATATTCAATACTATAATATAAACCTCGCAGGAGATGCTAAACTAAGTTCGGCATTAGTCTGTGAGGTTTTTTTATGATCAATATCTGCCGTTTACTACTTTTTGTTTTTAAGATTCAATAGGTCTTTTTCATATTCTTGTAATCTCCAGTCAGCATTTTTCTTGCCAAGTCGAATAGCACGTTGATAATACATCGTAGCTTCTTTTTTGTTTTTTAAAGCACGATAAACATCGCCTAATCCATTAACCGGGCGTGCCGCATTGGGGGATTTATTCATGAAAAAGGTATACAACTCTTTTGCTTTCTCGGGTTGGTTGTGTTTCAAATAAAATTCGGCAAAGACACATCCCCAATTTGTTCTTAGGTTTTCAATAAATCCATTGGGTTTAAATTGATTTATAAAGGTGTTAAATGCAGTATGGTCATTTTCATCAGAAGCTTTTTTTACAAGATTCCACATGGTATGTTGTGCAATTTTTTCTGGAAAACCAAATTGCTCTGCTCTCTTTTTATAATAGGTAATTACATTATCCATTCCGCCCAATTTTTTATATTCTTCTAAAGAATCGAACCGAAGTTCTGGATAATTGTGATAATACTGTTTTAAACCGTAATAAAGGGTGTGATATGGGGTAGAGCGATGTTCTTCGTTTTGCAGATAAGTATACTCCCATCTCAATGTGTTGGGAGCTTCTGATTCTAATTTGTTTTTAAGGTATTCGGTCCCCTCTGTTACTACTCCTTCGTTATTGCAAGAAGTAAAAAACAGGAAAGTTTCGAGCTTTTTCTTAGCGCTAAGGATACTATCTAGAGATTTCATTCTGTTTGCTGATATCGGTAAGCTGGTATCATGAATGGGATAAGGACTTGCTGCCAGGTATCCGCTAAACAGTTCTGGGTTTTTGGTCATCGTTTCAATAACAAAACCACCGGCATATTCCCAACCAAATAGTAATCGTTCTCCAGATGTTCTAAGCGTATGATCTACATAAGGAATAAGTTCTTGAGCTATAAAATTTAAAAAGGTTTTTGCTCCAGAGCTAAAATGACCAAATCGCTTGGGGTATGTATTTGTGATACCCACGGTAATATATTCTGGGGTGAGTTTAAATTTTTTAAAAGATTGTGATACACTTACAGCATGAAGAAAAAGCCGTTGCCCATCTAATATGTAAACTACAGGATATTTTTTTGAAGAATCGTCATAATCCTCAGGTAGAAAGATTTGAATTTTTCTTTCTTCATCAAGTATTTTAGAAGGAATCACAACGTTCTTTCCTATAGTATTCTCTGTTATTTGGATTTGCGCAAATGAAGAACAGAAAATAAAACTGAATAGGTTACATAATGACAATAAGTTTTTAAGATTCATAGAACTACAATATATAAAATAATAGAAATTATGGTTTGTTTTGTTTCTCAAGTTTGGTTTTGATTTTAGCTAATTGCTCTTCATATTCAGATAAATACTCGGTATCAAATTCTTTGGCTAGTTGTACTGCCTTTTGCTGTGTTTCAAGCGCAACACCCAGTTGATTGTTTTTTTCTAACGCTTCAGATAGACTACTATATGCCCATGGAGATTGGGGGCGATACTGTATTCGTCGTTTAAATACTTGTATAGCTTCTTCGATTCTACCATCTTGTAATAGTTTTCTGCCAATAAATCGCAAAGAATTTACACTATTCCATCGTTCGGCTTTTGGAAGAATAGAAAAACCATATGTTGTCGAAAGTTTTTGATGAAAAGAGTCTATATTCTTTAAAGCATTACCAGGTTCTTTTATGATTTCCCTAAATCTTGGAGACCATTTTTCTTTAGGAAAAATCATTTCTATCGAAGAAAGCAGTGCTTTTATAATACATGCATAATGATCTTCATTAGGGATGACTTCGACTTTTAAGTTTAAGTTTTTTGAAGTAAATGGAGACAAGCGCTTTTTCAACTCTTCCATATTCTTGATATAGGGTTTGTCTTTACTAATATCATTTTCAGAGACACCTAGGTAGAATTGCGCTTTACGATTGGGGTTTTTAACAAAACTCTCTTCAAAAGCATCTATGAAGGTGGTGTTGGGCTGATAGCCCATACCAATCATATCTGCGGTAGCAACAGTAATATGCGCCTGAAACAAATCTGGCTCTTTTGCAAAGGTGTGTAGCGGGTATACACTACTTCCTGATACGCCAACAATGATTCTGTAATCGGCAGCACGATATTGTTCTTTTAAGTATGGAAATAGTTCTTCTTTAAGATGTTTTGTGAATTTATCTGGATCGGCATTAAATTCGAGTTTATCTCTACTAGACCACATGCCATTGGTATAGACATTTGGAGCATAATGTGTTTCTTCTTCAAAGCTAATTACAATAGCTTCGGGCATACGAGTGACAGAACTTAGATGTCTTATGACCCCAGAGATCATTTGAAAAAACTTAACACCATGAGAACCACTTATCATGACTACAGGATACGTATGGTCTTTTGAAGCTACATGAAAACTCTCGGGAATGAAAATATTCATCACCCTATTTTCATCCAGTATCTTAGAATGAAAAGTAACTTTTTGTGCGTAAGTAATAGGGGAAGATGAGATTTTGGATAACGACGATTCATAAGATTGTTGCGCGTTCCCGATAAAAATAAATGTAAATAAAAGAATTGTAAGTATTAAGAAACTGTTCGTTTTCATAATGTGATTGATGAGGATTTTTATTAATAATTGATTTGTTTTTAATATCAGATGTTATGGTTGATTTATGATTACCAATATTCTTCGATATAGTAGATTTTATCTTTTCTAAATTTTATAAGCGTCATTTTGCTTTCGGTTTTGTTTTCTTGTAATTCTTCTATAACAATAGCATTTAGTCCAACAATCATATTTACAATTTTGCTTTTTGGAGAATCAGTATATCTCCCTTTTTTTAAGAATTTTACTGTATTATTGTAAAGCAATTGTCTTGAATACATACCGCCATAGCCTGGATGGTTATATTCAAAATCTGTGGTGTAAAAACTATATAAAAAATCTACGTCTGCTACTGTAGATCCTTTTTTGAAGACTTTTTGATGCGCATTTTTATATCTCTTGAAAATTAATTTTAACTCTTCTTTGGATAAGGGTTTAACTTTTTCATATTCGGCTGCTACGATATCTGTGACTTCTTTCCATCTTGGGTCGGTGTATAGAAATTTTAAATCATTATCGCTGGTTAATTGATTGTGATCAGAGAATTTTCCGCTTCTTGCTATTTTGAATAGTTGTACAAATGCCGCATCGGGTTCTTTTGCCAATGCCCAGGCACATGCTGCATTAAATCGATTAGAAATTTCTTTGTCAGACATGTTTGACTGATGCCCTAATACAGCGAATGCTTCTGTGTATTTCTGTCCCGATTTATAGAATTCTTTAGATTGGTATAAATCCCAGGCTTCTTTTAAGAATTTAGAATACGATTCGTTTTCTTGCCCAAATCCCTGGTACATTAAAAAACTCATCAACATAACTACAATTTTATTTCTCATACTTTTAGTAATAACCTGAGTTAAATATAGCATGTAGCCCAAAAGCTAATCTTAAAATAGTGATGAATTGGGATAAAAAAACAGTAAAGCGTTTCTTTTTACTGTTGAATAATGAAGTATTCTTTTGGAATTAGAATTGTATCCATTTTCTGAATGCAGCGGTAGTACTCGAGCTAGTGATTACACTTTGTTCAACACCATCAAGGATAATCAATAATCTGTTTTTACTATGACTGTCCATTGCTTTAATGTGATTGATATTAACCATTTGACTTCTGTTAATTCTAAAGAAGATTTTAGGATCTAACTGATCGGTTAGTGTACCTATTTTTTGCGTTGCTCTATGTATGTTACCTTTTGTATCTGTGATCTTACAAAAATCTCCATACGCCTCAATTAGAGATATTGTATTGGTATCGATTAACTTAATCCCATTTCCTTTTTTAATCACAAAACGTTTTAGGAATTGTCTTTTTTCGGGAGTCATTAATTCTTTAAGTTCTTTAAAAACATTTTTGTCTACCGAAGGCGTATTTTTTGGCAATGCAATAAGTGTTTCGTATTTATGAAGTGCTTCAGAAAGTTCTTCTTTCGAATAGGGTTTTAGAATATATGCAATGCCATTAGTTTTAAAAGCGTCTAATAGAAACGTATCATAAGCAGTACAAAAAATAATAGGAGAGGATATAGGTATTTGATCAAAGAGATCGAATGCATTACCGTCTAATAATTGAATATCAGAAAGGATTAAATCATAGCGATGTTTAGATAACAAAACAGAGGCTTCATTTACAGACCTGGACCAATCCAAAGCGAGATGTGACTCAAAATATTCGTTGAGATATAGTTCAAGTTTTTCGTAAGCCGGAATTTCATCTTCTAAAATCAGAATATGCATAGTGTCGGGGGTGTATTATTCTTTTAATGTTAACAGTGGTAACGAAACCGTAAAATAGATGTTATCTTCTTCAATGGTGATCTCTCTATCTGAGAGTAAAAGATACCGTTTTTTTATATTTTGTAACCCACTTCCCGAAGAGTGATTCGTTTCTATAGTGTTTGAGGTATTGTTTTTTACCAGGATATTATCTTCGGTAATCGTAATTTGTGTAGTAATGATTTGATCATTAGTCGGTTTATTATGTTTTACAACATTTTCGATAACTGTCTGTAAAGCACCAGTAGGAAGATACTTGTCTTTTGGTAAATTGGTTTCTGGTATTTTGAATTCATAAGAATGCCCGAATCGGGTTTTAATCAGAAAGAAATAGTTTTCGGCTAGTTTTATTTCTTCTTCGAGAGAAACAACTTCCTGATCTTTGGTCTGAATGAGATGACGATACAATGCAGCCAATCGCGCGATATATGCTTTTGCTTTTTGTGGAGAAGTATCAATTAAAGCATCAGTAGTATTTAAACTATTAAACAAAAAGTGAGGATCAAATTGTGATCGTAATAGCTTGAGTTCTGTTTCTCGTTGTTCTTTTTCGATCTGATTCACTTTTATAAAGTTTTCGTAATACTTCTTACCCATTAATAATCCCAAAGGGATAGCAATATCTACTGCAGAATTGTAGTAGCTTTTAAAGAACAAAAGAGTGCCCATATCAGAAAAAGTAAGTGGATTACCCGAGGACCAAAACTCAAGAAGAAGAGATCCAAATCCAACTAAAATAACACTTGCCAGTGCCAGAATAAAAAACAGAAGATATTTTTTGTTTTTAACCAGTAACTCTACAATAAGATACTTAAAAAGAAATAGTAGGATAATAGTTTTTATCCAAAAAAGAGGCATGTTTATCAGGTATTGTAATAATGCCATGTCCAAAATATAATATCGAGCCATATCCCAGAGGGTAGCCAGAACAAAATAAAAAACTAGAAGTTTATAATCTGATGTATTAAGTTTTAAATATGTCATAGCTTACAAAGATAGAGTTCAAACCAAATAGGAGATTTTTACGTTTTGATTTTAGGTTTGTTATTTCGCTTTTGCGAAAGCAATTTTTACAGCTAATCCTGTTAATACAGAAGCCATAAACCATTTTTGCACTCTTACCCATAATGGATTTTTTGCAAACCAACCCGCCATTTTTGCCGCCGAAATAACAATAAGAAAATTGATTGAAAAACTAATCATAATCTGCATGACTCCTAATTGAAAACTTTGCCCCAAAATTGATCCGTATTCTGGTTTGATAAATTGCGGAAAAAAGGATAAATAAAACAATGCCATTTTAGGGTTGAGTACATTGGTAAGAAGTCCGATATTAAATAGTTTAAGGGGCTTATCTTTTTTTAAAGAACGATCGGCATCAAAGATTTTAGTGCCACCAGATCTAATAGTATTGTAGGCTAAGTATAATAAATAACCAACCCCCAGGAATTTAACAATCATAAAAGCATAAGGTACAGCAAAAAAGATGGCAGTTAACCCAAACGATACCATAAGAATATGAAATAGAAATCCGCAGATAACTCCAAAAAGCGAGATAATTCCTGCCTGTCTCCCCTGGGATAAGGATCTCGAAATAAGATAGATCATATTAGGTCCGGGGGATAGTACCATTATTAATGAGGCGAGAGCAAACAAAAGAAATTCGTTGATAGGGATCATATACTTTATTTACAGGTTTATAGCGTAAAAGTATTGTTTTTTTAGCAGTTCAGAATACTATCCCGTTGTATCAATGCCAAATATGTATTGCCGAATGTAAAACTCTTAAGGCATAATTTAAAATACAACTGGTTTACAGATATCTGTATTTTTCCCTTACGGAAAAACCATAATTTCGCTTTTGTTACGATGTTAAAACCCTAAAGAATACTATTAAAAACCAATTTCTCATATTTCGTAGTACAGTGTACATTTTTAATCTATAGTTATGAATTTGATGGTAAGGCAAATACGATTGATAGAACGAGTTGATCAGCTCATTCGCCTGCAAGCTACAGGGACACCAGAAGAACTGATCTCTAAATTAGGCATCTCAAAAACCAAATTGTACCGCATTATTAATACCATGAAAACTTTAAATGCTCCTATTGAGTATGATATCACACTGCAAAGCTTTGTGTATGTAGAACCAGTAGGATTTACTTTTGGGTTCTATACGAAAAATCAAAAATCAAAAATCCTTAATGGCTTTGGTGGATGATCAGAAAAAGGATTATTTATATTGGCTTAACAATAGTTTTATTTCAAATAGTATTTGGTAGTCAAATTCAAAATATTTGCAATTATACTGTTATTGAAATCAATAAAAGGGAACAAGTAAAAGATTTTAAAAATCCATTTTTACGCATAAAAGTAAGTTATCAGCTTAGTATATAAAAATCCTATTATTATAACCAATACTAGGACGAAACAGGCAAAACCCCACTTACAGAAGTGGGGGTAGGTACTTATATAAGTAGGTGTATTAATGATATACATGCTACAGGGGGTACTTATGGTAGTGGGTATAGTTCGCTATGATCTGATTTAGGGGTACTTCAATCAGAGGTAGCACTTGCGTTCAACAGAGGTGCTACCTCTGTTTTATACAGGATGCACCTATGTTTGCACAGGGGGAGGGGTACTCCTGTAGTAGGGGGAGGATACTTTGCAAGTACCCTCTGTATACCTTTCTGGTTTTATAAAATGAAATTCCTATCTGTATACTATCACGTTTTAGCTATCGTATTGATTGTTAAAATAATAGGAAAACATGCCTTATAGAACACAGCATTTTTTTGTGTTGGTATGACTTTAGCTTAAGTGACAATGTCTTTTCTCTTAGATCTATTATTTTGTTTTAGTTTCTCCTATAATTACTCCAAAGTTTCCGTCTAATTGATTTTGACTTTTAGAGGGTAGGTATACTCTAGATACAAACCCATCGAGATACAAAGCATTTTTGCAACCGTTTTGCTTAAAATAGGAGGCAAAATCATAAAAATTTGTTTTCTCTTTAGAGATTGCAAAAAGTAAATTCCCGTTGGGCAAGATTCCTACCCCGTTTCTAATGTGAAGATTAGAAGAACCTTTTCTAAATTTGGCATGTATTTTTCCATCAATCAAGAGCATAGGACCTGATTGCGTCGCATATTTGATATGCTCACTACCCGTAAACATCTTTGTGGTACAAATAACAGGTTTGTTTTCTTTGGTTACATAGAATATCCCATTGGGCTGAAGGTAAAAGTTACCATATCCATTTTGAGCCGTATCAATCCTGGCTTTGGTTTCTCCATTTTCAATATAAAGTCCCTGGGGGGATAGATCTTTATTATACATACCTCCGTTCATTGCAAAAACCAATTCCTTGTTTTCTTTTTCAAGTCCTGATTTTAACTCCCGAAAGCTTTTGTAATTAATATTATTCTTATTCTTCCAATAGAAATGTAATTCTTGTTGCAAAGGATTTACCTCGTAGTTTAAAAACCTGGATTTTTCAACCTGAGTTTCTGATTTCTTAACAAAAAAGAAACTGGTTAATAGTACCAGAGCTCCAAGTATTACTATAGAACCAATGAGTTTTTTCATTGTGTACTAGTTCTTATATACTTTTCCGTCTTTCATTACAAACACTACATTCTCCATAGTATTTATGTTTTGGGTTGGATCGTCATTTACTGCTACAATATCGGCTAAGAAACCAGGGGTAATTTGCCCAATCTGATCTTGCATATTCAGGATTTTGGCGTTGGTAGTCGTTGCACTTTGTATAGTTGCCATTGCAGGCATACCCGCTTCGACCATAAAACCAAACTCTTTTCCGTTTTGTCCGTGTTTAAATACTCCGGCATCGGTACCAAAAGCGATACCCACACCGCGATCATATGCTTTTTTAAATGTATTTTGGATTTTTGGACCGATCTCTAGTGCTTTGGGAACAATGATAGCAGGGTAATACCCATCAATAGCTGCTTTTTCGGTAACTTCTTTCCCGGCAGTAATAGTAGGTACCAAATAGGCATCATGCTGTTTCATTAAATCCATAGTTTTTTCACTCATTAATGTACCGTGCTCAATAGTTTTTACACCACCCAGAATGGCACGTTGCATTCCTTCATCACCATGTGCATGTGCGGCAACATGAAACCCATAATCTTTTGCAGTCTCACATATCGCTTTAATCTCTTCTACAGTAAACTGAGGGTTAGAACTACTTTTTGCTACACTTAATACGCCACCTGTAGCTGTAATTTTGATAAGATCTGCACCATTTTTATAGCGTTGTCGCACTGCTTTTTTTGCATCCTCGACACTATTTACTACGCCTTCTTTTGGACCAGGATCACCAATCAATGATCTTTTACTGCCGTTAGTAGGATCTGCATGCCCGCCAGTAGTAGCCAGAGACTTGCCAGCTGTAAATACCCTGGGGCCTTTTATACGTCCGCTTTTAATTGCTTTTTTAAGCGAAATATTTACTCCACTTCCTCCTAAATCTCGTACTGTAGTAAAGCCTGCCATTAATGTCGTTTTAGCAAACTGAACTGAATTGAAAGCAACGTCTGCTTCGCTATCTGTATATTTTTGTAAATACGCCTTTGGATTTGTTTCACCTTCTAGATGTACGTGCATATCGATCAAGCCAGGCAGAACTGTTTTATTTTTAAGATCAATAGTGATATCGTTTTTTTTACCGGTAATAAACCCGTTTTCTACTTTAATAATTTTATTTCCAGAAACGACAATTGTTTTTTCAGTAAGAACTTTACCTGCTTTGGTATCGACTAGTTTTCCGCATTGTAAATAGGTATTTTGAGCAAAAATAGTCGTGCTTATAAATACAAAAAGTATGGTGTATAGATATTTCATATGTGAAGTGTGAAAAATTACTATAAATTAAAATTGAGTTTTGAATATACAAAAGGAACAATTTAAAATAAATTGTTGTGATTAAGAGTATGATTATGATTTCTTTTAGAAATAGGCGTTAGCTTTTATAGACCTCATAGATTTCAAAAGCCTGTGAGGTCTTATTGACTACCTTGAATACGTTAGGGATAAGAATAGCGCCCTTTTCACCATTATTTCAAAAAAACATTCGAAATAATGGTGAAAAAACAGCAAATAATGCATTTAAACTCCCCAGGGATTAAATAGATAATTATTTTAATAACTCGTCCAGGTTTTGTTCTATGTATTGTGGAATAGCATTAATATCGATAATCTCATCAGATAAGCCTTTTTTCTTTTCTTGTAATTGCAGTATTTTTTCTTCGATCGTATTTTTAGTAATAAATCGAGTGACCATCACATTATTGGTTTGTCCTATACGATGGGATCTGGCGATTGCTTGCTTTTCGATAAATGGATTCCACCAGGGATCTAACAATACTACATAAGATGCTTTGGTAAGATTTAATCCAACACCTCCTGCTTTTAATGAAATAAAAAACAAATTGATATCATCATTTTGCTGAAACTCATTTACGACGGCTTCTCGATTAGCACTCTTGGTTTGCCCGGTTAACGTTAGATAAGAAATATTATTTGTCGTACACCACTCCTGATACAAATCAAGATGAGATACAAAAGAACTGAAGACAAGTACTTTTTTGTTGGCTTTTACCAATGTGCTTAGGTAATGAGTAACATCCTGAAATTTTCCTGATTGATCTTTTGTTTTATTATCTACAAGTTTAGGATGATTTACAATCTGGCGAAGTTTGGTTAGTGTATTAAGAATATGAATCTTATTTGTTGAAGTAGAATCAATACCCAGAAGTAGATTTCTGGCTGCAGATTTCTGAGATTCGTATTGTTTTTCCTGTTCAGAAAGCATTTCTGTGTATATGGTCTGTTCTGACAATTCGGGAAGATCTTTGGCAACCTGTTCTTTGGTTCTTCTTAATATAAAAGGATCTATTAATGCTTTTAACTCTTTAATACATTCTGGATCCTGATGCTTTTCTATCGGAATTTTAAAGCGATCTTTAAAAAATGGATAGCTGCCTAGCATTCCCGGGTTAATAAATTCCATCTGAGACCAAAGATCTGATAATGAATTTTCTATCGGTGTACCGCTTAAAGAAATCTTGTGAGTAGTACGTATATTGTTTATAGCCTGAAATATTTTAGACTCTTTGTTTTTGATCTGCTGACTCTCGTCTGTGATCAGGTAGGTGAAATTTACTTTTTCTAAGGCAACAATATCTTTTGATACCGTAGTATAGGTGGTAAGAATAATATCGTAAGTCTCTAGATACGGAGTAATTTTTTTGCGGTCAGAACCTGTATATTTAACAATATTAAGGTGAGGCGCAAACTTTAATATCTCTTGTGCCCAGTTAAATACAAGAGAAGAGGGGAGTACGATCAAAGCTTTGAGATAGGTCTTTACCTCTAGAGGGTCACTAAACAATTCTAATCGAATTTTCTCAACCTTTTTATCTATAGGTTCTAGCCGTTCTTTTGCATATACCAACATTGCAATAGTTTGCAAAGTTTTTCCTAATCCCATATCATCTGCTAAGCAGGCACCCAATTTGTTGTAATGATGATTGACCAACCATTGCACTCCTTCTTCCTGATAAGGACGTAATGTTGCTTTAAGTTTTGCTGATGGTTCATAATGATGACTGGCAGAATCTTCTATACTAATTTCTTCTGGCGGAATAATATCCTTTAACAAGATGTAATTACTTTTGGTGATACGTATATTTTTATCTTGTATCTGGCCAAAATCTACAAGTTTTTTATATCGCGTCATCCATTCGTTAGGGATAACAAAAACCTGATCTTCATCGATCGGGAAAAAACGATTATTTTGCTTAATAAATGGTATAAATTTTAAAAAAGGAATTTCCTGATCTCCAATGGTAACAACTCCTTTAATATCAAACCAATCATTCTCTTGTTGACTACCGATTTCAATGGTATATGGAGCAATATTAATTGTTCTATCATCTACTAGAGGTAGTTTTATCTCAAATCCATCAGCTTCTAATTGGGTTTTGTTCGATTTTAGCCAATTCAGAATTTCAAAAGGATCATCAGAAGTTTTAGTTTCTAATAGTAGGTTATTATTTACCTGTAGCCCTTTGGATGTGAGTAGGCTAATGATTTCTTGTTCGGCTTCCGGATCACGTTTGGTCTGAATAATCTGAATTTGATCATCATTTTCTAAACGCACATTAGAAACCGTAGTTTTTGTACTATTATAATCAAAAAGAATAGTATTGTATTCAAAAATAACCTTAATCACATAAGTATTCTGGATAAAATCCTGGATGATTTCTATCCCATAAGATGCTATGTTTTTATGTGTAATGATATCAAAACCATGAGTTATAACATCTATATTTTTGATTATTGGGATGATTACTTTTTCGAGGTAAATTTTGATATGTTTATGAGCAATGGTAATTTTTTCCTTATCAAAAAAGGGTTTTAATTTATTAGCGTTTAGGTTTTCAATTTGATATAGGTATTTATCTACAATAATCCAGGAAGGCTCATTAAGTAGTATTCTAATATCATTATTTTTAGGAATAATGAGTGTGTCTTTATTTTTTAGAGAAAAAGCATATTCAATACCTTCATCTGTCTTAGTGAATTCGAGAATAGGTTTGAGTATCGTATTACCAATCGATAATTTATGATTTTCGAAGGGATCTTTTCTTTGAGCATTACTTGTTATTGCATATTGATGTGTAACAATCAAGGAATAGAAAACAGATAATTTTTTACTTATATAATCAAGTACTACTTCTTTTATTTTTGGATCTTTTAATACCTCTGAAAAACGTAAACTTTTTCTCCTTTTTACGGGCATAAATTGTTGCTCTAATGTTTTGATTTTTAGATGCGAACATATCTCTAACAATTGCTCATGGGGAGTGCCCCGAAATTCTATGTTGTAGCTTTCCAAAGTTTCGGGGATTGCTTGTTTTTCTACATAACCAAGATGTCCATTAGTTATTGGTACAACATATGCTTCTGGTAAGAGCGGGATTTCAGAAAAATTATGATCTACAAGATTATAACAGATGCAAAGTGAATCCATGAAAAAGGAATAAGTTTAAGAGGTTAAATTAGGTGTTGAAAAGATTAGATTTCTTTTTCTTCTTTCATTTCAAACAAAGTCGAAAAACATCAAAGAAATTCTTCTTCAATGTTTTTCGACTTTATCTAATTTTTTTAGTTTTTAAATATTTTAGATTGTGACGGATTTGCCTACAAAATTGATAACAGTACTGGTGATAAAATCAATTTGTTCATCATCTAATTCTGTATGCATTGGTAAAGAAATCACTTCTTTTACCAACTGATTGGTTATAGGGAAATCGGCTTCATTATAGCGTTCATCCTGATATGCTTTTTGGCTGTGCAGAGGGATAGGGTAATAAACACCACAAGGAATTCCATTATCATTTAGATGTTTAACCAGAGCATCACGATCTACATCGATCACTCTAAGCGTATATTGATGAAACACATGTGTGTCTTCTTTATCAATTATAACAGGAGTAATAATATGTTCCTGATCGGTAAAAGCTGTCGTGTATTTTTTTGCTGCCTCTCGTCGGGCATCATTATAGCGATCCAGGTTAGGAAGTTTTATTCTTAACACAGCTGCTTGAATAGAATCCAGACGGGAATTTACACCTACAACATCATGATGATATCTCGTATACATTCCGTGGTTTACAATCCCTCTTATGATATGTGCTAAATCATCATCATTAGTAAAAATAGCACCTCCATCTCCATAACATCCTAAATTTTTGGAAGGGAAAAAAGAAGTAGAAGCTACATGGCCAATAGTTCCTGATTTTGAAGTGCTTCCATCTTTAGAATGGTAACTCCCTCCAATACCTTGGGCATTATCTTCTATTACATATAAATCATGCTCTTTGGCAATGGCCATAATAGCATCCATATTGGCAGATTGCCCAAATAGATGTACAGGTACAATAGCTTTTGTCTTAGGAGTAATTGCTTTTTTTATAGCTTCGGGATCAATATTAAAAGAATCTGGCTCTACATCTACTAGTACAGGAGTAAGCTGTAGTAAGGCAATTACTTCTACTGTAGCAGCAAAAGTAAAATCTGCCGTTATTACTTCATCACCAGGTTGTAGACCTAGTCCCATCATAGCAATCTGTAATGCATCTGTACCATTTGCACAAGGGATAACATGTTTTATACCAAGATAATCCTCTAGTTCTTTTTGAAAACTATGTACTTCGGGGCCATTAATAAAAGCTGTAGATTGCACAACATCGAGAACAGATGAATCTATGCGTTCTTTGATTTGTTCATATTGACCCTTAAGGTCAACCATTTGTATCTTCTTCATAAATGTTTTATTGTAACCTCACGAAAGTACAAAATATTGATACTATTGTCAATGTAATTTTAGATAAAAGAAATGTATTTTAGCATTTCATAAAAATTATCATTTTTGGGCATTTTATATAACATCTTTATTGCAATATTTAATAGCATACTTCCTGTAATAGGTCTATTAAGTCCTAAACTTAAATTATTTGCTAATGGAAGGAAAACAGTTTTCGAAACTCTTGAGCAGCATTTCCCTTCTCAAGATCGTATTCTCTGGTTTCATTGTGCATCTTTGGGAGAATATGAGCAAGGTGTTCCGGTAATAGAGGGGTTAAAGAAAAAATATTCGGATCATAAAGTATTGGTTACTTTTTTTTCCCCTTCTGGTTACGAAGCTAAAAAAAATAGTACACTGGCTGATATTATTGTATATCTGCCTATAGATACAAATGCAAATGCTATTCGGTTTATTCAATTGGTAAAACCCGAACTTGCTGTTTTTGTGAAATATGAGTTTTGGCCTAATTACCTAAAAGTATTGCAAAACAGAAATGTTCCAGCAGTATTTATATCTGCTACATTTAGAGAAGATCAGGCATTTTTTAAATGGTATGGTGGTTTTATGAGAAAAACATTGCAGACCGTAGATCACTTTTTTGTTCAGGATAAAATATCACAAACACTAATAGAAAAACAAGGTTTTGCCAATGTTACATTGAGTGGAGATACACGTTTTGATCGTGTGTCACACCAAATAGAAATGGATAATCATGTTGATTTTATTTCAGAATTTATTAATGAGCGACTTTGTATAGTAATGGGAAGCTCATGGCCAGAAGACGAAGAGGTTTTTATGGATTATATAAACGAAGCTTCGGATAAGGTTTGTTTTATTATTGCTCCTCACGAAATAAAAGATAATAGCACAAATACATTAAAACGAAAGATTAAAAAGAAAACCGTTTTATATTCTGAAAAAGAAGGAAAAGTGCTAAAAGATCAGCAGGTGTTTATAGTGAATACAATAGGATACTTGTCTCGGGTATACAGTTATGCAGATATAGCATATGTTGGTGGAGCTATGGGAACAGGGGGATTACATAATATTTTAGAACCAGCAACTTTCGGAATCCCTATTGTTATCGGTAAAAATTTTGAAAAATTTAGAGAGGCCAAGCAGCTTCAAAAGTTGGCTGGGCTATTTTCGGTTTCAAGTGCTGATGAATTTAACCAGGTACTAAATAAGCTTGTCGAGGGTAAAAAGTTTAGAGAAAAAACAGGAATGATTTCTGGTCACTTTATCAATAGTAATACTGGAGCTACGGCAATGATTATGGCATATTTAATTAAGAAAATTAATTAAAATAAAAAAGCTGAAAAACAACAAAGAATCGTTGATTTTTATTTTTAGCTATACGGTAACGGCCTGATTAAAATATCGTCTAAACGGAAGCATTTCTTTATATACAGTAATCACTTTATCCATAAAATCATCTCTCAGTATATCTTTTTGATTTAGAGGATGAATAACGGCAAATGTTCTATGGCGTAGCAAGTCAATATATTCATGATCAGAAGAGTATCCTTTAGGAGTAGTTTTTAGTTTGTCTTTATCTAAATACATCCCTCCAAAGGTCTGTTTAAAGCTTTTTTTGTTTAAAATTTTCACCAGTTCTTCACCATTATAATCAATTGCTTCTCGAATACTATTTAGCATTTTGTTTTCTGGTCTCCAGTAACCGCCAGCTAACTCACATTCGTTAATCCCAATTTGGATATAAAAATCACCTTGTTTGGTACGTTGATCTAGTCCTGCTGCAAAATGATCTTTATAAACCGGTTTATTTGGGTGAAAAAGTAAATTGTTATTAATACGATTAATACCTTTTTTACCTGAAGTAGGATAGTAATTTGGATCTATTGCGGCCAATTTCCCATCTAATTCATCTAGCCATTGTATAAATGAATTACGAATAGTTTGATACTGTTTTCTATTAGCATCCATCCATTCTTTATGATTATTGGCCTGTAAATCTTGTAAAAACTGAAAGAGCGCATTAAAATCCATCTTGATCCAAAGAATTAGAACAACCCGTTTAACTCGGCATCAATACGATTTATAATATTGCCCAAATCCTCTGGGTTGTCTACAAAATTGATATTGTCTACATCTACAATAAGAAGGTTACCTTTATCATAATCATGCGCCCAGGCTTCATATCGTTCATTAAGCCTGCTTAGATAATCAATACTAATTGTATTTTCATATTCACGCCCACGTTTATGAATCTGATTTACCAGGTTAGGAATACTACTTCTAAGATAAATTAGTAGATCAGGACCTTCTACTACATTTTCCATAAGATCAAAAAGTGATCTGTAGTTTTCAAAATCACGATTGGTCATAAGCCCCATTGCATGTAAGTTTGGAGCAAAAATGTATGCATCCTCATAGATCGTTCTATCCTGGATAATATCTTTTCCGCTTTCACGAATATCTAATATTTGTCTAAAACGGCTATTAAGGAAATAAATCTGAAGATTAAAAGACCAACGCTCCATCTTATTATAAAAATCCTCTAGATAAGGGTTCTCTAATACATCTTCAAAATGAGCTTCCCATTTGTAATGTTTAGCAAGTAATCGGGTCAATGTAGTTTTTCCGGCTCCGATATTTCCAGCTATTGCTATATGCATAGTTGATTATTTTTCTTGAGGTGTTTTGTAAAAATGTGCGCTAAAGTGTGGGCGTAAATATAGTGGATTTTATGACGAACATAAAAAGGATAGAAAAGAATTTCTGTAAGATGCATATTTTAAAAACCTAAGTGTTCGTTTAATCAATATAAGTAACGCACAAAAATTGATTTTAGCATACTAGTTTATATCCATATCCTCTTACATTAATAATTTGAATGGATTCGTCTTGTTTTAGTTTTTTGCGAAGTTTAGTGATAAATACATCCATACTTCTACCACTAAAGAAATCATCATCACCCCAAAGCTTTTTAAGAATCATAGAACGATCCAGTACTTGATTTTTGTTTTTGATAAGGTGAAATAGCAGGTGGGCTTCTCTATGTGTGAGTTGCGATGTTTCTTCTTTGTAGGTAAGTAATTGCTTAGGGAAATCAAAAGTATAGGCACCAATACTAATAATTTCTGCACTCTGTTGTAAGGTAATACGATGTAGTAAATTATTGATTCTTACGATCAATTCTTCCATGCTAAAAGGTTTTTTTAGGTAATCATTACCACCAATGGTAAATCCTTCTACTACATCTTGTGTTTGAGACTTAGCTGTAAGAAATATGATAGGAATGGTGCTGTCTTCTTGTCGAATTTCTTTGGCGAGCGTAAAGCCATCTTTTTTAGGCATCATAACGTCCAGAACAAGCAGTTTGGGCTGTACAGATTTGTATACATCATAGGCTTCTTCACCATTTTTGGCCAGGTGTACTTTAAAACTTCTGGTTTCCAGGCTCTCCTTAATGATTTGACCTAGAGAAGGTTCATCTTCTGCAAGTAGTATTTCGATTGTTTCAGCCATTAGGTAAAGTAATTTTGAAATTGGTTAATCCTTGATCTAATGATAATTGTATAGTTCCTTTATGTTTTTCGATAATGGTTTTGGTATAAAAAAGACCAATGCCAAAACCTTTAACGTCGTGCGTATTTCCTTTGGGTACACGATAGAATTTCTCGAATATTTTCTCCTTATGAGCTTTGGTTAATCCTGTCCCATTATCTCTAATTTCTATGATGATATGTGGATCTGCGTTTAAAATACTAATACCCACTGTGTTTCCTCCATATTTAATTGCATTATCAACAATATTATTTATGGCATTTTCAAAGTGAAATACATCTATTTTTCTCCAAATATTCTCATGAGAATTGGTGAAGGTTATATTCTTTTCGGGTGAATTTACCTTATGTTTTTCTGCAATAGTATGAATCAGTTTTGTTAAATTCGTTTCTTCCAGATTTAATTGCAATTCATCACTGTCTAATGTGGCCGTTTCTAGAATCTTTTCGACCATGGTATTAAGTTTGTTTAATTGACCCGAAGACATTTCGATATACTTTTTTGTCTTTTTCTGATCGTTTTCCTGATTGAAATTTTGAATACCTTCCAGGGCAGCACTTATGGTGGCAATAGGAGTTTTAAATTCGTGTGTGATATTACTTATTAAATCGTTTTTAAGCGCAGCCAGATGTTTTTGATGGGTAATGATTTTTAGTAAAAATAAAAGACATGCAATCACAGCACTTACTAATAAAAAAGAAAGGGTAATACTAATTAAGTTTTTCTTAAATATGACTAGTTTTTCATTAGTAAAAAATAATTGTAACGAACTTGTTTTTGGTAGGTATAGCGATTTTGAAGAAGTACTCAAAATAGCAGATTTAATAATGTCGCTTTTAGTTTCTTTTTTTTCTCCCAAAGTATCGTTGAACTTTAGTCCAAAATCTACAGCAATTTTTTTGCGTAAAAATTCTTGTTGTACCAAAGAATCTATTTTTTTCAGTTGAAGTGAATCTTGAGTAATTGAAACTACAATTTTAGAAGTCAGTTGCTCAAATATGTCATTTTGATTTGTACTATCATTAAACCTATTGGTCGTTACAGATATGTGTCTACGACTCTCTCTATGTTTATGCTCCCGTTTGTTAAGTATAGAGATACCAGTCATATCTATACTATCCGGAATTTGGAATCTTTTGAAATTTATGGTGTCAGAATCTATTTTCTTCAATAATATTTTGAAATCTCCTTTTTCAAAGAAATTTTTAAGGTTGGTAGAATCTGAGACAAATCCTATTGTGTTTTCCTCGGCAAGTTTAGTATAATATTGATTAACGGCATTGTCTAAGCTAATTTGTACCTCGTTAATTAACTGTTGTTTTCCGATTTGATAGTTCTTGTAGTTCCAATACACCTGTATTCCTAATGTAATTACAATTACAGTAGTGATAAAATATAATATATTCTTGTAGCTTCCTTTTCGCATACTTCAAAAGTAAGGTTCTTATCTTATATAAAACCAATCGGTTAACACACGTTAACACTGGTTAACCTTCTGGTTAGGATTCAGTTTTCATATTTGTAGTGTATTAATCAAAAAAATCTAATCATGGTACGAATTATAATATTGATAACACTATTTATGTTTGAAAGCCTGTTTGCTCAGGATTTTCAGGGTGTTGTAACATATAAGACCAATAGAAAAGTGGATCTTAATATGGAAGACTCTAAAATGAATGCTGATATGCAAAAACAACTTCAGGAGATGTTGAAAAAGCAATTTCAAAAAGAGTATGTATTAAATTTTAATACTTCAGAATCGATATACAAAGAAGAAGAAAGTTTGGGAGCACCACAACCCGCCTCTGGGGTTCAGATTGTAATTGCAGGATCTGGAGCATCTAATGTTTTGTATAAAAACATTAAAGAAAAACGCTTTGCCAGAAAACAAGATATGATGGGTAAACTATTTCTGGTAAAAGACAAGCTGGAAAAATTAGATTGGAAGCTTGAGGATGAAACAAAAAAAATAGGGAATTATACGTGTTATAAAGCAACGGCAAAACGAATGGGGCAGCGTATGCGAAATATGACAATTAGTGTCAATAGTGAAGAAGAAATGACAGAGCCTGAAGAAGAAGAAATTACAATTACGGCTTGGTATACACCAGAGATACCAATCTCTCATGGACCCGGAAGTTATTGGGGACTTCCTGGTTTGATATTAGAAATCAATGATGGGGATCAAAGTATACTAAGTACTAAATTGGTGTTGAATTCAAAAAAGAAAATTGATATTAAAGAACCGACAAAAGGTAAGGTTGTTACAGAAGAAAAATTTGAAAAAACAATGGAAAAGAAAATGAAAGAAATGAGAGATAGAATGAATACACGAGGAGGTAGTGGAGATTTCGAAATTCGAATCGGAGGATAAAATTTATATTCTAACCTAACACAATACTAATTAGACAACAGTAACTCTGCTCTTCATCAAGAGTTACTGTTTCTATAACTCTGGTTATAGAAATAGATAAAATCATTATAAAATGCATAAAAAATTAGGACTATTGGTATTCCTTATAGGGATATCCCTGGCATCTACTGCCCAAAAAGTACAAATTACAGGTTTTGTTAAAGATTCATTAGGTGATCCTATTGCAATGGCTAATGTAATTGCATATAAGAAGTTAGATAATGCTATGACTAGTTATGGTATCACGAATGATCAGGGTAGGTACAAAATTTCAGTTCCTAATAATGAAACATATCTGCTAAAAGTTAGTTTTATCGGTCTTACCGCAGAAACAAAATCAATTACGGTAACTACCAAAGATGTGATTTCAGATTTTGAAATGAAATCCGAAGAAAATAGCTTGGACGAAGTAGAAATTGTTTATGAGATGCCAGTAGTAGTAAAAGGAGATACTTTGGTGTATAATACCGATTCTTTTGTGAATGGTACAGAAAAGAAATTGGGAGATGTGTTAGAAAAACTACCAGGAGTAGAGGTTAATGAAAATGGAGAAATTGAAGTCGAAGGTAAAACTGTTTCTAAGGTAATGGTAGAGGGGAAAGACTTTTTTGACGGAGATTCTAAACTGGCAACAGAAAATATCCCTGCTGATGCATTAGATAAGGTTGAGGTGTTACGTAATTATGAAGACGTAGGACAAATGCGTGGGCTGCGTAATTCGCAAGATCAGATAGCTATTAATATCAAATTAAAAGAAGGGAAAAAGAACTTCTGGTTCGGTGATATAACCGCAGGTTCTGGAGTAGGAGAGACAGAACGTTATATCGTAAAACCTAAACTGTTTTATTATAGTCCAAAGTACAGTATTAATGTGCTTACAGATATTAATGATATTGGCGAAGTTCCTTTTACGATGAGAGATTATTTTAATTTCACAGGAGGTTTTAGAAATTTAGGTCGTGGAGGTACGTCTTTTAGCATTTCTACAGATGATCTTGCTTTTGCTACATTACAAAATAATAGAGCTAATGAAGTTGATACCAAATTTGGTGCGGCAAACTTTAGTCTTACAGCCAATAAAAAACTAGATCTTAGTGGATATGGAATCGCAAGTGATACCAGAGTAGATTTGATCACTAATACACAGAGAGTATATATTGATGATACTTCAGATCCTACAGATAACACGACAGAAGAAACTATTGATAACACCTGGCAACGAAGTAAGTTGGGTTTATTAAAATTAAGTGCAAGTTATAGACCTAACAGCAATTTTAGAATAGATTATGATATCTTCGGAAAACTTTCCAGGCAAAAGGAGGATGGTGCTTTTCGATCTATAAGATCAACAGTTTCTGAAGATATAAATGAAAAACTTGAAAATTCTACATTTTCGATCCAGCAAAATATGAATGCGTATTATACATTAGGTACAAAGCATATATTTTCATTAGAAGCACAACATCTATTTCAAAATGAAGATCCTTTTTATAATGCAATACGATCAGAAATTCCTTTTAGGGGAGTTTTTACACAAATCAATAATCCTTTACTTCCTGATACAGATACTTTTGATCCATTAGAAGAGTCTGAAAACTATAGTATTAATCAACAAAAAGAAGTGAGAACAAATAAGCTGGATGCAAAACTGGATTATTATTATGTGTTAAATAAGAAAAGTAACCTCAATTTCACATTAGGAAGTACACTAAGCACTCAAAGTTTTGATTCTAATATTTTTCAGATTTTGGATAATGGAAATCAAAATAACTTTGAAGCCAATGAGTTTAATAACGATGTAAAATATAGCTTTAATGATCTAT
This sequence comes from Aquimarina sp. EL_43, assembly GCF_943422735.1. Classification (NCBI taxonomy): domain Bacteria; kingdom Pseudomonadati; phylum Bacteroidota; class Flavobacteriia; order Flavobacteriales; family Flavobacteriaceae; genus Aquimarina; species Aquimarina sp. EL_43. The sequence goes on from NZ_CALSBR010000001.1 coordinate 2,796,818, forward strand.
ATGCTGGTTTGCATTATAAGTTTATTAAAGGGGTTTTTACATTTAATCCCGGGGTGAGTGTGCATAATTATAGCCTAAAAGATCAACAATTGGGAACCGAAATAACTCAGAATGAATGGCAGGTGTTACCAGATCTTTTTGTTTTAGCTCAATTAAGGCAAAATGAAAGTTTACGATTTAATTATTCGATAACAGCAGAGTATACAGATGTTAACCGTTTGGCAACTGGGTATGTGTTTAATAATTATAATTCATTGTTTCAGGGAAACCGAAATCTAGAAAATTCATTATATGATAATTATTCATTAAACTATTTTAATTTTAATATGTTTAATTACACTAATATTTTTGCTCAGATATCGTATAGCAATCGGCGTAATCCTATTAAGAATACGAGTGTGATTACGGGAATAAATAGAGTAGATACACCTATTAATTCTAATATGGAAGATCAAATACTTTCTGCCAACGGAAATTTTGCTCGTACGTTTGGAAAAATAAAAGGAAGCCTGAGAGCAAATATAAGTTGGTCGAGTTTTAATAATATTGTAAATACGCTCCCAAGTGAAAGTATAAGTTTTACACAAGTGTATAGTACAGAATGGTCAACCAATTTTAAAAAAGGACCTAATTTTGATTTAGGATATAGTCTTACAGTTAATGATTATGATAATAACGGAGCCAAAAACACATTTTATACAAGTCAACCATTTGCGAGATTAGATTGGTCTTTTGCCAAAGGGTTTTTGATAAAATCATCGTATAGGTATTATGATTATCGCAATACAAAAACAACTCTAAATGAATATAGTTTTTGGGATGCAGATTTGTTTTATCAAAAGCCTAATAGTAAATGGGAGTATAAACTGTCGATAACCAATATTCTGGATACCAAAAGTATCAATCAAGATAATTTTAATGAATTATATAACAGCACATCGAGTTATGTGATCCAGCCTCGTTATTGGATTTTCAGTATAAAATATAATCTGTAATTATAGTATAGATGATTACGACCAATTAGAGGTAATCTAAAAAAAACGCAATGACAACATATAAAGTATTGGGGTTTTTATTTTTGATAGTGATGATATCTTGTAATCAAAGTCAAAAAAACACGTCTAAAGATGTACAAACGAATTCACAACAAGAGATGGAAATTACCAAGGCGCAAGGCATAATCACAAAAGTAAGCTCTAAAAACTTTGAAGATACGTATAATACATTAGTCGAAATCATTACGAATAATCCTAACCTGAAGATTATAGCGCAATTAGACCACCAGGCTAATGCTGCATCTGTAGATCTAGAATTGAACCCCACACGAGTAATCATGTTTGGTAATCCTAAATTAGGAACTCCTTTAATGCAGAATTCTCAAATTACTGGATTAGATCTTCCACAAAAGATTCTAATATGGCAAGATGATAATGGTGTTGTTAATGTTTCGTACAATGATCCCGAATTTTTAAAACTTCGTCATGAGATTACGGGTAAAGAGGATGTCTTAACAATCGTTTCCAAAGCTTTAGATAATCTTTCGAAAGGAGCCACAGGAATATAATAACCTACTACAATACTTGAGTTAGCCCAATATTCAATATAAATGTCTCCAGGAATATACATTATTTATTTCTGGGGGCTAATTTTGTAGTTTTACCTTGATTGGGCCTCCACTAGATACATAACTTCCACCAATTTCATCAATATTAATATCCAATTCGTCTTGTGTACTAATACTGTTAAGATCTATTTTAAGCTTATCATAAGTATCAATGTTTTTAATATTTACATCAATCTCATCGGTACTGCTTAGCCGAACCGTTATTGATCCATCATCATTAATAGGGATTAACCCATAGTTTGTTTTGGGAGTATTATTTGCATATGCTTTTGGAAAAATATCTATATCTCTTATTACAATAATAACGAGACAGATAGCAATAATTGTGATTATTGCCTTGGTATAAGTATCAGTTTTCATAAAGTATAGTTTTTGTTTACTAAAAAACACCAATAAAGGTGCCAAAATCTAGCTTTCTTTATATGAAATCTCAGGCATATTAAGAGCTTAGACGAGTAAATGCCTTAAAATCAATACAGAAACCAATAAAAATTACCTAGATTTGCGCTTTTTTAAGCAATAATAAAACCCAAAAACTCGTTTTTTGGGAACAACCTAACCAAACCACAATAATGACTAAACGTACTAGTCGATTGCATTTTCTTGATGCAATTCGGGCATTTGCAATCCTTATGATGCTTCAAGGACATTTTGTGCATTCTCTTTTAGGAGATGTATATAGAGATAAAAATAATATTGTATACGCGACCTGGGAATATTTTAGAGGCATGACTGCTCCTACATTTTTTACGATAACAGGCTTTATTTTTACGTATTTACTACTAAAACAAAATACAAAAGGAATAGATAATCCAAGAGTTTTAAAAGGCGTAAAGCGTGCTGTTAAAGTTATTTTTTGGGGGTATTTATTGCGATTAAGCTTTTATGAAGTTTTTACAGGAAAAGTAAACCCTTCGTTTTTCTATGTAGATGTATTGCAATGTATAGGTACATCATTGTTGCTGTTGATAGGGATATATCTTGTTTTGTGTCGAATTAATGAAACTTGGTTTCAAAATGTAATGTTAAGTATTGGAGTGATTATTTTTCTTTTGCAGCCCATGTATGGTAGCTGTATACTAGAGTTTTTACCACAAACAGTTGCAAATTATTTTACAAATAGAAATGGTTCTATTTTTACATTATTGCCCTGGTTTGGATATGTATGTATTGGTAGTTTTATGGCTAACCTGTTTTTAAAATACGGAAAACAAAAAATGTTTTACCCTCATGCTATTATCACACTTTTATTCGTAGGGTTGTTATTGGTGTTTTATTCTTCAACTATACTAATGGTGATTTATAGTATAACAGATATTGGTATTTTTAAATCAGTAGCGTATAACAACTTCTTATTTATAAGATTAGGAAATGTGTGTATCCTTTTTTCTGTATTTATTTTGATGAAAAACTATGTTACAAATCAGATGATAACTAAAATAGGAGGGAGAACACTATCAATCTATATAGTTCACTTTTTTATGCTTTACGGAAGTTGGTTCGGACTGGGACTTAGTCGCTTTTTTTATCATAGTTTAACGCCGGTACAAACGTTTACAGGAGCATTATTGTTTATAATTAGTATATGTGCAGCAGTTTTGTATTATTATAAATATGAAGAAGAACTGAAGCTTCAAACGAACAATGTACTTAATTTGGTAAACCGGAAGATGAAAATGATCTTACCAGAAGCTTTTATGCTATTTAAAAATACTATTATTCGTACATATCGAAATATTAAATATACGAGACGATAGTATTGTTATCTTTAGATTGATTAATTATTGTTTTTTTTATTGTATTAAAAATCAGTATCTTATAGTGGTCTAATCAATACTCATTTTGTCATGCCAACAATAAAATCATTAAACAAATGGGCTAATGCACATACGTATTATCCTTTAGATTTGTTAAGAATTGCATTAGGAGTTTTCTTATTTATAAAAGGAATAAATTTTATTAGTAATAGCCAGATTCTAGTAGATCTTATTAAACCTGTTCAAAACCTTGCTGGTGCTATGATTATAATTCATTATGTAGCTCCGGCACATTTAATAGGAGGTTTACTTATTTCTTTTGGATTACTTACTCGATGGTCTGTTACGGCGCAGCTTCCATTATTATTTGGGGCAGTTCTTATCAATTTTGTAGGAGAGATGAATGTGGCAAACCTGGTTATTGCCAGTATAATTTTGTTATTATGTGTATTTTTCTTGTTTTACGGTTCGGGGAAACATTCTGTGGATTATTATCTAAAAATGGAACAATGAAATGATAAAAATAAAATAAGGAGTTTAGTGCATTTCGAAAATAAAAAACCGCTCATTGAGCGGTTTTTTTTATTTTTTTACCATCCCGATAAGCGAGATTTTCCACTGTTAGGAGGAATGTCTAAGTATATAGTGTCTATTTTTTTTGAAGCATAAACACTGCTTTTATATTTAGAAGCTCTTTTTTTATTCTTTTCAATTTGCTTTCTTATTTTTTTCCACTTCTTTTCACTATAAATAGTAGTGTTTTTTGATTGCTGAGCTACATTTTTATTTGCCTCTGCCGAGTTAATAGTATATGAGGAGGCTTGCTTTTGTAATGTATTATTGGTAGTAGTAATAGATTTGAAATCAGTTGTGTTACTTTGTCCTATCGATGAATACGATATACATAGTAATAGTACTGTAGTCATAGCAATTTTCATTTTCATTTTTTTAGATTTTGGGGGGTTAGTAATCATAAGTATAAAATTGAAGTTATTTATAAGTTTAAATAAGATTAATTTTTACAATCTGGATATTAAATAAATATCTGATCTTCAGTTACTAAGATAGCTATACTAGTTCAATTTTGACTACGGAAAAACCGCAATATAGTACAGGGATTTTTCCCCTAAAAAGCACTGAGAAGCACTGTGGTTACTCGTATTTTTTTCTAAATATTAACCGAAAATTTTATTTTATTTTTTTCTTGTAAAAAACATAAAATGTCGAGTTAATCAAGTGATAATAAGGGGTGAAAGCTATTTTGGAATATCGAATAAAAAAACTGATTTTCTTGAAAATAATGCTTTTTTCAAGAAAATCAGCCTGTTTTTTATTTCACAAAATGGTGAAAAACGTCAAATGTTAGACAAAAAAGAAATAACTATTAAATTAATTAAAGTGAAATAAGTTATTTTCTTTTAACATATTTTAGATAATTATGTAAGTCTACCAGCCCGATAAACGAGATTGACCACTACCTATATTATATGCCGGAATATCTATATATATAGTATCCATAACCTTTGAAGCGTAGATACTATGTTTTGCATTAGAAGCTCTTCTTTTATTTTTTTTGAGTTGTTTTTTGATTTTTCGCCACTCTTTTTTACTATAAAAATCCTGATCCTTCATTTTTATAGGAGCATGTATTACCAAACGATCTGTCATAGCAATTTCATCAGTACTATATTGCTCTTCCTGAATTTGATTATCAATAGACTTTACTGAAGTCAAATCATTTTCAAAATCCTGGCCAAAAGACATACCAAACACTAATAGAAAAGCGATATGTAATGCAAATTTTAATTTCATTTCCCTAAATTTAAATGTATTAATTAATAGCGGTACACTAAAATTTTTAAAAAACATATCGAAATTATTTTCCCTCCAAAATTGATATGTTTATGTACCTCATTATATTAACGGGATAAATGTAATGATAATACTTGATTTCATAATACGGTAAAACCTCATTTTTTCAGGGCTTCACCTAATTTTTCGATGAATAACTATAAAACCAGATAAAAACTAGATATTAAAAGCTTTTTTAACAGCTTCTACATAGTCAAGTTTCTCCCAGGTAAATAGCTCTACTTCCTTTTCAATTTTGCCAGAATAAGGACTTTCAAAAACCTTAGTAATCATTTGCGGTTCTTTACCCATATGACCATAGGCAGCTGTTTCCTGGTAGATAGGATTACGTAATTTAAGACGTTTCTCGATAGCAGCTGGACGCATATCAAAGATTTTACCTACTGTTTCTGCAATTTCACCATCGGTTAATCCAAGAGAGCTACTTCCATAAGTATCTACAAAAATAGAAGTAGGTTCAACAACACCAATTGCATAAGATACCTGTACCAATACTTCATTCGCTACTCCTGCAGCTACAAGATTTTTGGCAATATGTCTTGATGCATATGCAGCAGAACGATCTACTTTACTTGGATCTTTACCCGAAAAAGCACCTCCACCGTGAGCACCTTTACCACCATAGGTGTCGACTATAATTTTTCTTCCAGTAAGACCGGTATCTCCATGAGGACCACCAATCACAAATTTTCCGGTTGGGTTAATGTGATATGTGATCTGATCATTAAATAATTGTTGAATATAACTAGGTAATTGAGCAATTACTCTAGGCATTAAAATAGAAATGATATCATTTTTTATTTTACTTAGCATTACATCATCATTGCTATCAAAATCATCATGCTGTGTAGATACGACAATAGCAACAATACGTTGAGGTACATTGTCATCGTTATATTCGATAGTTACCTGGCTTTTAGAATCAGGACGTAAATAAGGAATCTCTATACCTTCACGCCTTAGTTTGGCCAATTCAATTAATATTTTATGAGAAATATCAAGAGCCAAAGGCATGTAATTAGCAGTTTCTTTGGTTGCATATCCAAACATCATTCCTTGGTCACCAGCACCTTGCTCTTCTTTATTCTCACGATCAACCCCTTGATTTATATCTTGCGATTGTTCATGAATAAGAGAGATTACTCCACAAGAATCACCACTAAATTGGTATGCGCCTTTGGTGTAGCCAATTGTATTGATTACATCTCTTGCTATATGTTGTACATCGAGATATGTCTTTGATTTTACTTCTCCGGCGAGTACTACCTGACCGGTAGTTACAAGCGTTTCGCAGGCTACTTTAGAGTCAGCATCAAAAGCTAAAAAGTTATCTAATAATGCATCACTTATCTGATCTGCTACTTTATCCGGGTGTCCTTCAGATACACTTTCTGAAGTAAATAAATATGCCATTCTTTATTGTTTTATGAGAAAATACTTAGACGTAATTGCAATATGAAGCTTTCGACAGAACATCTTAATCGAACTGCTTTAGCATTTTTTATACTGTAAAAAAAAATATTTCAGTATTTGGGTTGCAATCAGTCAAATCTTTCCCCGAAAATATTTTGGCAAAGGTAAAAAAAATGATAATACTTAAAAGCATTTAACGTATCATTAATTTTCTTTAATGAAGATTATTTTTAGGAGGTCAATTTTAATCAAATAATTTTCGAAGGAAAAATGATTTGATTAAAAAATAATTACTAGATTTGTCCCCGAAGTTTCTTATACATATTAGTAAGTTATTAAGAAAGGTGGAGGGAATAGACCCTGTGAAACCTTAGCAACCCTTTGATTTATTAAAGAAGGTGCTAAATTCTATCCCGATTAAGCGGGAGAAGATAACTCGATACAATTATCATTTCTGTAATTGTCTTTCCTTTCTTTTTAATTTTCTATTTACATACACTATAAATGAGTGTTTGATGTATTTGAATTTTATTTAAAATTTAAAATAGAAAATTATGAGTACACAAAAATTTGCAACAGGAGCTTTGCATGCGGGTCATGATGTATCTGCCAATGGTGGGACAAGAGCTGTACCAATTTATCAAACAACATCATATGTTTTTAATAATTCTGATCATGCAGCCAATCTATTTAACTTGTCCGAAACAGGATTTATTTATACGAGATTAAATAATCCAACAAATGATATCCTAGAACAACGCCTTGCAGCATTAGAAGGAGGTATTGCAGCAGTAGTAACATCATCGGGGACAGCAGCAATCAATACAACTTTGTTAACCTTACTAAAAACTGGTGATCATATAGTGGCATCGAGTAGTTTGTATGGCGGGACCTACAACTTGTTAAATGTTACATTACCTAGATTTGGCATTACAACAACTTTTGTTGATCCTTCAGACCCAAATAATTTTAAAGATGCTGTACAAGAGAATACACGTGCATTTTTTGTAGAATCATTAGGAAACCCAAAGCTAGATGTATTAGACTTAAAAGCAATTTCGTCTGAAGCCAAAACCTATAAAGTGCCTTTAATAGTTGATAATACAGTTGCTACACCAGCATTACTTAACCCTATTGAGTATGGGGCTAATATCGTAATTCATTCCCTTACAAAATATATTAGCGGTAATGGGACATCACTTGGAGGAGCGATTATCGATGCAGGGACTTTTGATTGGTCTAGTGGTAAGTTTCCTGAGTTTACAGAGCCTTCTCCGGGATACCACGGATTAGTATATCACGATGCATTAGGACCTGCAGCATTTATTGCAAAAGCAAGAATAGAAGGATTGCGAGATCATGGTGCAGCACTAAGCCCATTTAATGCGTTTCAGATTTTGCAAGGTTTAGAAACCTTAGAAATCAGAATAAAAAAACATAGCGAAAGTGCATTGCAGCTTGCTAAGTGGTTAGAAGAACAAGAAGAGGTAAGTTGGGTAAAGTATCCGGGACTCAAAAATGACACATACTATGAACTGGCTAAAGAATACTTGCCAAAAGGGCAAAGTGGGATCATCACTTTTGGAGTAAAAGGTGGTTTTGATTCGGCTAAAACGGTAGCAGATGAAACAAAAATATTCTCTTTACTGGCAAATATAGGAGATTCTAAGTCTTTAATCATACATCCTGCTAGTACCACGCACCAGCAACTAGACTCTGCACAGCAAGAATCTACTGGGGTAACTCAGGATTTGATACGGTTATCAGTTGGACTCGAAGATATTGAGGATCTAAAAGAAGATTTAAAAGAGGCTTTTAGTAAAGTAAAAGTTAAAATTTAAAAGATCCAAAAATAGGTATCCTTTTTATAAGGATTTATAATAATGCGGGGTATCAAAATAACCTCAAAGAAATTATAAATAATGCTTCAAGAATTAGACATCTTAAACTACACTACGATAAAGGGAAAATCTATAGATCAGATTCATCTCACATACGAAGTATTTGGGAAACCTCTCTATACGGCACCAATTGTTTTAGTTAACCATGCTCTTACCGGCAATTCTGCTGTATGTGGAGAGCATGGTTGGTGGAACGGCTTGATAGGGAAAGATAAGTGTATAGATACCAATAGATATACTGTTCTGTCTTTTAATATTCCTGGAAATGGATATGATGGAAAAGAAGAAAACTTAATCGAAGAGTATAAAATATTTAATGCACGAGATATTGCTGTTATATTTTCTGAAGGGCTAAAACTATTGAAAATTGATAAACTACATGCCGTAATCGGAGGATCTGTTGGTGGTGGTATTGCATGGGAATTAGCAGCTCTTAATCCTAGTTTAATTACCCATTTAATTCCAGTAGCTACAGATTGGAAATCTACAGATTGGTTAAAGGCTAATTGTTTGGTACAAGAACAGATTTTATTAAATTCTAAAAACCCCGTTCGTGATGCCAGATTACATGCTATGTTAATCTATAGATCCCCAGAATCATTTAAGCAAAAATTTAATCGTACTTATAATGATGAAAAAGACATGTATAACATAGAAAGCTGGCTATTGTATCATGGAGAAAAACTAGACGGTAGATTTGCACTTTCTGCATACAAAGAACTAAATCATATCCTGGCAAATATCGATATAACCAAAGGGCGAGGAGATTTTGATGAAGTAGTCGCATCAATCCAATCCAATATTCATGTCATCAGTGTAGATTCTGATATATTTTTTACAGCGGAAGAAGACAGAGTTACATTTAAAAAGCTGAAAAGAGTAAAACAAAATGTTACTCACAAAATAATTAACTCGGTTCATGGTCATGATGCCTTTTTAATAGAATTTGAACAATTGAATGCATTATTGAAAGATGTGTTTTAAAGAAAAAGAAAAAATGAAAGTTTTAAAATTTGGAGGAAAATCACTTGCTAACGGAAAAGGAATTCATGCAGTGATAGATATAATTGAAGATAAGGTTAAAAATGGTGAAAAGATTACCGTTGTCCTTTCTGCTCGTGGTAATACAACCGATGAGCTTGAAGACATTCTTGAAAAAGCCGTTAAAGGAAAAAAATATCAATCGCAGCTAGAAGCGCTTAAAAAGTATCAAATTGCAGATTTTAATAATGCCGATTTTACTCAGGAATTCGAAACATTAGACAAGCTTTTTGAAGGAGTTTCGCTTTTAGGAGACTATAGTAAGCGGGTAAAAGATCAAGTACTATCACAAGGCGAAGTTGTTTCGGCCAAATTGGTAACGCAAATTCTTAAAGAAAAAAACATCAAAGCTAATTTTACCGATAGTAGAACTTTGATCATAACAGATGCCCAATTTGGAGATGCACAGCCTCTCGATAAGTTATCCAAAGAAAATGTAATTAATCATTTTCAAACGTATAATGGTACTACGGTAAATATAGTCACAGGTTTTATAGCCTCTAATACCAAAAATGAAACGACTACTTTAGGAAGAAACGGAAGTAATTATACAGCATCATTATTAGCGAACTATCTAGAAGCAGAGGAGTTACAGAGTTTTACTCATGTAAACGGGATCTATACGGCAAACCCAGACTTAGTGCCCGATGCCATAAAAATTGAAAAACTATCATTTACAGAAGCTAATGAATTAGCATATTTTGGAGCTAATATTTTACATGCAAAAACTATAATCCCCTTAATTGAAAAGAATATCCCGCTTAGGATTTTGAATACTTTTGATCATAAAAATAAAGGAACTTTAATTACATCAGAAGCGAGTGAAAAGGGAATCAAATCTCTTTCGGTTTTAGAGAATGTAGCTCTAATCAATCTCGAAGGAAGAGGACTCTTAGGGAAAGTAGGAGTAGATGCAAGAATATTTAAAGCACTAGCCCATAAAAATATTAGTGTTAGTATTATTTCGCAAGGTTCATCAGAGCGTGGGATAGGTTTTGTTGTTGAGGCTGATAAAGCAAAAGAAGCTAAATCTATATTAGAACAAGAATTCGAATCAGATTTTTATAAACGTGATGTTAGTGGGATTTCAATAGAAAAAGATGTCTCTGTGATTTCTATTATTGGCCAGGATCTAAGCACATTTCATAAGCCATACAATGCATTGATTAAGAATCAGGTAATTCCATTATTGTTTAATAATACAGTTACAGGAAAGAATGTGAGTTTGGTAGTGCGAAAAGAACAATTGCATCGTGCCCTAAATGTGATTCATGGTGAGATTTTCGAAATTTCTAAAAAAATCAACATAGCCATATTTGGTCATGGATTAGTAGGAGGTACGTTGATAGATCAAATCTTAAAATCTTCAGAACAGATAGAAAAACGAAAAAAAATTAACCTTAATATTTTTGCAGTAGCAAATTCTAGAAAAGTACTTTTAGATAAAAACGGGGTAACGCAAAACTGGAAAAATGCTATCGATGAAAAAGGAATTTCATATACGGTCGAAAATGTGATTCGATTTGCAGATGATCATCATTTAGAAAACCTGATAGCTATTGATAATACAGCCAGTCAGGGGTTTACAGAAAACTATATCAATTTGGTAGAACATGGTTTTGATTTAGTTTCCTCTAACAAAGTAGCCAATACATTAAGTTTTAATTTTTATAAGAAATTAAGAGCTAAACTAGAAGAAAATCAAAAAAAATACCTGTATGAAACTAACGTAGGAGCTGGATTACCATTGATTGATACTATTAAGTTACTGCATTTGTCAGGAGAAAATATAACTCGAATTAAAGGTGTTTTTTCTGGGTCACTAAGTTATTTATTTAATACTTTTTCTATAGAAGAACGACCGTTTAGTGAGGTGTTGCAAGAGGCAATTGATAAAGGGTTTACTGAGCCTGATCCGAGAGAAGATCTCTGTGGTAATGATGTAGGCCGAAAATTGTTAATTCTAGCAAGAGAATTAGATTTAAGTAATGAATTTGAAGATATTAATATTCATAATTTAATTCCTGAAGAATTAAGGGCTGGAGAAGCAAAAGAGTTTTTAGGAAGGCTAAAAGAGTTGGATGTTGTTTATAAAAAAGTTAAAGAAGAGCAAAAACCTGATCATGTATTGCGATATATTGGTGATCTTTGGGGTGATTTGTCACAAGAGAAAGGAAATTTGGATGTTAAATTAGTTTCTGTACCTCAAAGTAGTGCGTTAGGACAAGTAAAAGGTTCCGACTCTATATTCGAGATTTATACAGAATCATACGGCGATCAACCTATCGTAATTCAGGGAGCTGGTGCTGGAGCAGCCGTAACAGCAAGAGGAGTGTTTGGAGATGTCTTACGATTAGCAGAAAAAGGATGAAATTATAATTGCGTTAGGGATTGAGGCGACATCCTTTTATAATCCTGTCACCCTAAAATAGAATCAAGGGATTTTGATAGATTATAAAAGATATAGCTGAAAGCCCGACCCCTGATTGATTAGGGGAACGCCCAAAACAATATACAATGAAAATACAACTAAAAAGAATAGACAACGATTATCATTTCGAATTAAAAAATGAAAGAGGACATGTAACCTATATAGATAGTACAGCCAAAGTTGGAGGACACGACCAGGCGCCAAGCCCAATGGAATACGTATTGATGGGGGTAGCAGGATGTAGTGCAATTGATATAATTTCTATTCTGAAGAAACAACGACAGGAAATTACAGACTATAGAGCAGAAGTATATGGTGCTCGTGAAGAAATTGATGGAGCAAAACCATTTAAAAAAATTACAGTAACCGTTTATCTTGAAGGGGATATTACTCCAGAAAAAGCACTGAGAGCGGCAGAATTGTCATTTGAGAAATATTGTTCGGTATCCAAAACATTAGAACCCACAGCTACAATAGAGTACAAGGTGGTAGTTAATAATAAAGAAGTATGAGCCTTAAAAGTTTAAATTTTGAAACACAAGCGGTAAGAACTCAAACTGATAAAACACAGTTTTTAGAGCATTCTACACCAATGTATTTAACCTCGGGCTTTGTTTTTGAAGATGCCGAAGAGATGAGAGCCTCTTTTGCAGAAGAGAAAGAACGAAATCTATATAGCCGTTTTAGTAATCCTAATACAACAGAATTTGTAGATAAGATTTGTAAATTAGAAGGAGCAGAAGACGGGTATGCATTTGCAACGGGTATGGCAGCAGTGTTTTCTACATTTGCTGCGTTATTAGATGCTGGCGATCATATTGTTTCGGCTCGATCTGTATTTGGTTCTACTCATACTTTATTTACTAAATATTTACCAAAGTGGAATATCGAAACCAGTTATTTTAGAGTAGATGAGGTGGATAAAGTAGAAAGTTTGGTCCAACCCAATACAAAAATTATATATGCGGAATCTCCAACAAACCCGGGAGTAGATGTTTTAGATTTAGAATTGTTGGGTTCGATAGCAAAAAAACACAACCTGCTTTTGGTTATTGATAATTGTTTTGCGACTCCATATTTGCAAAACCCAATTAAGTTTGGTGCAGATTTGGTAATTCATTCTGCAACTAAGCTAATTGATGGCCAGGGAAGGGTTCTGGGAGGAGTGACTGTTGGTAAAAAAGAACTAATAAGAGAAATTTACCTCTTTTCGCGTAATACAGGACCATCACTATCGCCTTTTAATGCTTGGGTATTGTCTAAAAGTTTAGAAACCTTGGCAGTTCGGGTAGACCGTCACTGTGAGAATGCACTAAAATTAGCAGAGTTTTTAGAATCGCACCCTAAAATAAACTGGGTGAAATATCCATTTTTGAAATCTCACCCACAATATGAAGTTGCCAAAAAGCAAATGAAAATGGGAGGTAATGTTGTTGCTTTTGAAGTAAAAGGAGGTGTACAAGGAGGTAAAACTTTTTTTAATAGTGTACAAATGTGCTCTCTGTCTGCTAACCTTGGTGATACTAGAACCATAATTACACATCCTGCTTCAACAACACATAGTAAACTAGCCGATGAAGACAAGCTTGTTGTAGGGATTACAGATGGAATGGTGCGTTGTTCTGTGGGATTAGAGCATATTGATGATGTTATATCGGATATAGAACAAGCATTAGAAAAAATATAGAAGCTATAAAACTTCTTATAGTATTGATATAAAATGAAAAATGCTCTGAAGATCAATTTTTCAGAGCATTTTTTTGATGAAAATTAATTAATTTTTACGGTTATATAAAATGACAACGCCCGTTTGACATGCATGTACCTGCATCACAAAATAAACGTACTCCACCTCTCCAGGTACAGCATTGATATCCATTTTGATAACAACCAAAACCTCTTCCTCCCGAACCAGAGATTGAACTTTGTTCGGTTTTACTTAATAAGGAAACTCCTTTTAAATTTAAAATTTTTTTCATGATATAATTTGTTTTAAGAATACACACAATATCCATTAGGTAGACATTGCCCTACATCACAGAGACTTCCATTACCTGTTTCTCTGCAGCACTGATTTCCGTTTTGATAACAAGGAGTCCCGCTGCGCGAACCTAAAATTTGACTTTGAACGTTTTTACTTAATAAGGTAACTCCTCCTAAGTTTAAAATTTTTTTCATAATGTAATTTGTTTTAAGAATGAATAGAATTGCACCTTTAAATCAGGGTGTTATTGGTTAAATGAACAATTCTATAATTTAGTTTCTCAAACTTAAAATTTCAATATAGGATATAGACCCCCGTAAACAGGGGAATATGTATTTTTGATTATAAAAACAGGTTTTTTGGAAAATAAGCAAATAAAAAAACTGAGAAATTTCTCGGTTTTTTTATTCAAAGAATTTAGAGGCTTATCGCCTTATTTTTTTGTCAGAGTAAAAATTTGACTTCCGGTAACTTCAAAAGTAATTCCTTGTTGTTCGACTGTTTCTTTGATGTCTTTTTTTATACTCATGGTTTGTGCTGTTAATGCAATAATATCAAAAGACGCGTCTTTTTCGGCAACAGTAGTAATTAATTTGGTCCCATCTATTTTCCACTCCCCAGCTCCAATAAAATCTGGAATTGATTCTTCATAATCAATAGATTGTGTAGGGATAGTTATTTTTGCCACTAATGTAAACCCTCCAGAGCTAATAAAAGTATTGGGTTTATCGGCATCAGAAACTTCTGTAAAAGTTGCTTCTGCAGTATAATCTTTACCCGATATAGAATAACTACCACTCACAGGTATGTTTTCAATGGTAGCAGTAACTTTTCCATTTTCAGATTTGACATCCGAAAGATTCCACTCACCAGGGATTAAGGATTGATCAATTTCAATTGGAGAATCATCATCGTTGTTACAAGAAACAAATAGTAAGGTACTTGCTAAACATAAAAGCATTGCAAATCTTTTCATTTCGATTATGTATTTTGGGTTAATATTACTTTTATCAACGAGTTAGAAATTCACATATTGTCATTTTTTCTAGACAAAATCTCTTTTTATGTGATTTTTAAGGATAATTAATAAAAGTTTAATAGGATGTTCTTCAATAAATTATCTAACGATTCTGGGATTGATTTAATAATCTACTAAGTTACTAGGGTTTTTGTTGAAGATATCATAATTCTTATGATTTTCTACAAGAACTTTTGAGATTTTTGTGCTATAAACAAAATATTATATATACATTTGTTTAATAATCTACTATTCCGATAGGGTAATAGAGTTTTTAGAAAAAAATGATTTTAGATCAAATGATATTAGATAAAGTGGCTACGCAGAAAACAACGTATCAGGACGATAAAACCTCTGAGAAACCAATACGTAGTATCGCAAAAGCAGTAAGCTGGAGAGTCGTGGGTACATTAGATACATTAATAGTGTCTTATGTGTTAACGGGGGAGATTGCTCTTGCTACTTCGATTGCATCTATTGATTTTGTGACAAAAATGATTCTGTATTTTTTTCACGAAAGAATTTGGAATCGTATTAAATGGGGAAAATAATTGCTATAGTAGAAAAACAAGTATAGTAGGCTATGAGTTTAACAGAAAAAGAAATAGAAAATTTAAATAAATCTCTAAAGGACAAAACACCTTTAGAAATTGCACAATGGGCAGTTTTAAATGCGAAAACTCCGGTTGTAACTACTAATTTTAGGCCATATGAGGTTGCAATTCTTAGTGTTTGCTCAAAAGCATTATCAGACATTCCGGTAATATGGTGTGACTCTGGGTACAATACTCCAAACACATATAGACATGCCGAAGAGGTTATTGATATGCTAGGACTGAATATTAAATTATATGTACCTAAGCAGACCACAGCGCATAGAGATGTAACTATGGGGATTCCGGATATTGATGATCCCAAACACAAAATTTTTACAGAACAAGTAAAATTAGAACCATTTAGAAGGGCAATGTCTGATTTTGCTCCCGATGTTTGGTTTACAAACCTAAGGAAAGGACAAACGACACTTAGAGATTCCTTGGATATTGCAAGTATGGGTAAAGATGGAGTTTTAAAAGTAAGCCCATTTTACTATTACAGTGATGAAGAGTTAGATGTGTATTTAGAAGAACATAAATTACCTAACGAATTTAAATATTTTGATCCAACTAAAGTGTTGGAAAATAGAGAGTGTGGATTACATACTAACTAATAAATTACGAAAAAGATAAGAATGGAAATACTAGAAAAGAAAATAGAACAATTAGAAGGGACAGCAGGTAATCTGGCTGGAGCATCTGTTCTTAAGGTAAATCCTTTGGAGAGTGAAGCAATTTATATTTTTAGAGAAGTAGTAGCACAGTTTGAAAAACCAGTATTGCTTTTTTCTGGAGGAAAAGACTCTATTACTTTAGTACGATTGGCTCAGAAAGCATTTTATCCAGGAAAAATCCCTTTCCCTTTATTGCATATTGATACGGGACATAATTTTCCCGAAACTATAGAATTTAGAGATCGATTAGTTAAAGAATTAGGCGTAGAACTTATTGTTCGCAATGTTCAGGATTCTATCGATCAAGGCAAGGTTGTAGAAGAAAAAGGAAAATATGCTAGCCGTAACAGCTTACAAACTACCACACTTTTGGATGCTCTGGAAGAATTTAAGTTTGATGCAGCTATTGGTGGAGCTCGTAGAGATGAAGAAAAAGCCAGAGCCAAAGAACGTATATTCTCTGTTAGAGATGATTTTGGTCAATGGGATGAGAAAAATCAACGCCCTGAATTGTTTGATCACCTTAACGGAAAAATTGATTTAGGCCAAAATGTAAGAGTGTTTCCAATTAGTAACTGGACAGAATTAGATGTATGGAGTTATATCCAAAAAGAAGGAATCGAAATTCCGTCGATATATTTTGCTCATACCCGTAAAACATTTGTGAGAGATGGGATGATTTGGTCTGCCGAAGATGATGTTGTGTATAGAGAAGATGATGAAGTGGTAGAAGAAAGAATGGTGCGTTTTAGAACTGTTGGTGATATGTCATGTACCGCAGCAGTCCTTTCTGATGCAATTACTATAGATAAAGTAGTATCAGAAATCAGAGAATCTACAATTTCAGAACGAGGAGCTCGTATCGATGATAAACGATCTGAAGCTGCGATGGAAAAACGAAAACAACAAGGATATTTCTAAAATTAGTTGCTGGTTATTAGTTTTCTAATGATTAGTGAAAATATAAATTAAGGATCAAAATAATTGGTGATAGTATTGGTAAGGAATCTTTTATGAGTCATAAAAAAAGACCTTCAACAAAAAACTATTAACCATCAACCAAAATAAGATGGATGTATTAAAAATAGCAACAGCAGGAAGTGTAGATGATGGTAAAAGTACCTTGATCGGTCGTATTCTATATGATACAAAATCATTAACAACAGATAAATTAGAAGCAATTGAAACCAGAAGTAAAGCCAATGGTTTTGATTATTTAGATTTTTCGTTGGCTACAGATGGATTGGTAGCCGAACGTGAACAAGGGATTACTATTGATGTTGCTCATATCTACTTTTCTACAAAAACCAAAAGTTATATTATAGCAGATACCCCCGGACATATTGAATATACCAGAAATATGGTTACAGGAGCATCGACATCACAAGCCTCTATCATTTTGGTAGATGCTCGTAAAGGTGTAATAGAACAAACCTATCGTCACTTTTTTATCAATAATCTGTTAAGAGTTAAAGATGTGATTGTAGCAGTTAATAAAATGGATTTGGTAGATTTTTCTCAGGAAAAATATGAAGCTATTAAAGCCGATTTTGAAACATTGATCGAAAAAAGTGATTACAAAGAACAGAATATAACGTTCATCCCGGTAAGTGCATTGCAGGGCGATAATGTGGTAGATAAATCTGAGAATACCCCATGGTATACCGGGCAAACTTTACTAGAACACTTAGAGAAATTAGATGCACAGGATGTGTATGAAAAAGCTCAGGTACGTTTTCCAATTCAAACCGTAATTCGTCCTAAAAAAGATGAGTTTCATGACTTTAGAGGATATGCAGGTAAATTATACGGAGGCGACCTTTCTGTTGGAGATGAGGTAACAATTTTACCTTCATTAACTACATCAAAAGTAAAAGAAATTTACTTCTTTGATCAGAAATTTGATACCGCAGGTAGAGGAAGTTCTTGTACTATTACCTTAGAAGATGATGTAAATGTAAGTCGAGGAGATATGATTGTAAAATCATCAGAGAAGCCTCGGGTAGAAAAACAATTGACCGCAACAGTATGCTGGATGGACGGTAAAGATCTAAATCCAGGAACGAATTACTTTATACAAAGCGGAAGCAATAGAATTCTAGCAAAAGTGAAGAGTATAAACGGAACCATAGCAACCGATTTTTCTGGAGATAATACTTCAAAAAATGCTTTGAGTTTAAACGAAATAGGAAAAGTTCAGATACAGTTGAGCAAACCTTTAGCAATTGATTCTTATAGTAAGAATAAAGCTTCAGGATCATTTATATTAATAGATTCACAAACCAATACAACTTCAGGAGTTGGTTTTATAGAATAAATATAAGCCATTCTTTATAGGAAGAAAACAAGAAATTTAGAATAATAAAACCATCATACAAAAGTCATAACTATGACCTTTTTTAAAGGCAGAAATACGAAAAAAGATGCAAAGTTTTAGAACCGAAATAGAAAACCCAATTGTTCAAAAAGACGTTATAGAATTAGCTAATAAAATTGAGCAATTCCATAAGGGTAAGATTGATGAAGAGAAATTTCGTAGCCTTCGTTTGGCGCGTGGTGTATATGGCCAACGCCAGGAAGGAGTGCAGATGATTCGTATTAAGTTACCCTATGGTAAAGTGTTGAGTAATCAACTAAGACGTATTTGCGAAGTTTCTGATGAGTATTCTAGAGGAAGACTACATATTACGACACGCCAGGATATTCAGATTCATTATGTAGATTTAAATAGGACTCCTGAGCTATGGGCAGAGTTAGAAAAAGATGATGTAACGTTAAGAGAAGCTTGTGGTAATACAGTTCGTAATGTAACCGCATCAGAAACTGCCGGAATTGATCCAAAAGAACCTTTTGATGTATCACCTTATGCAGATGCATTATTTCGCTTCTTTTTAAGAAACCCTATCTGCCAGGAAATGGGGCGTAAATTTAAAGTCTCTTTTTCAGGAACCGAAGAAGATACCGGGCTATCCTATATGCATGATTTGGGCTTTATTGCTAAAATTGAAAATGGAGTTCGAGGATTTAAAGTAATGTTAGCCGGTGGATTGGGATCACAACCAAGACATGCAGATGAATTATACAGTTTCTTGCCTTCAGAAAAGATCATTCCTTTAATGGAAGGGGTATTGAGAATTTTTGATCGTCATGGGGAACGTAAAAGTAGAGCCAAGGCAAGAATGAAGTTTTTACTTAAAGACATAGGTCTTGAAGCATTCAAAGAATTAATAGAAGCAGAGCAAAATGCAATAGCTCAAAAAACTGTTGTGATCGATGCAGAATCATATAAAACATCAACTCCGGTTGAAACCGAAATACCTCAAGTACAGATCAAAAACCAAAAAGTTTTCGACCTGTGGAAATCTACCAATGTAATTGCTCAAAAGCAAGAAGGATACGTAGCTATAGGTATTAAAGTACTATTGGGTGATTTTTATACAGATAAAGCCAGATTGCTGGCAGATTTAGTAGAGAAATATGCAGCCGGAGAGATAAGATTATCATTGCGTCAGAATATTTTGATTCCTTTTGTAAAAGAAGATGCAGTACCGTTCTTTTATCAAGAATTAGAGAAATTAGGATTTGTAGAATCAGGATATAACAAAGCAGTAGATATAACAGCTTGTCCAGGAACAGATACCTGTAACTTAGGAATTGCCAGTAGTACAGGTATTGCCGAGGAACTAGAACGTATAATCAAGACAGAATATCCTCAATATCTTGAAAAAGAAGATTTAGTGATCAAAATTAGCGGATGTATGAACGCGTGCGGGCAACATAATATGGCAAATATTGGTTTTCAAGGAATGTCAGTACGAACTAAGGATAAATTAGTTGCACCCGCATTACAAGTACTATTAGGAGGAGGAAACTTAGGAGGTGGTAATGGTCGTTTTGCAGATAAAGTAGTAAAAATACCTAGTAGAAGAGGACCAGAAGCATTACGCAGAATTCTTAATGATTTTGAAGCAAATGCAAATGGAAAAACTTTTATAGAGTACTATACCGATCAAGGTGAAAAGTATTTCTATGACTTTCTTACCGATTTATCCAATGTAGATAATCTTACCCAAGAAGATTTTATCGATTGGGGAACAGAAGAGAATTATGTGAAGGCAATTGGTGTGGGAGAATGTGCGGGAGTAGTTATAGATTTAATAGCTACCTTATTCTTAGAAAGTGAAGAGAAAATAGAAAATGCAAAAATATCTTTTGAAAATGAGATATACTCTGATGCTGTGTATCACGCATACAGCTCATTAGTAAACTCAGCAAAAGCATTGTTGTTAGCCGAAAATAAAAAAACGAATACGCATGCCAAAATTATAAATCAGTTTGATGAAGAATTTGTCGCAAGCGGAAAAGTACAATTAGAAGGAACATTTGCCGACTTGATTTATCAACTTCAAAAAAATGCACCTACCAGAGATTTTGCAGTAGATTATATTAAAAATGCAGAGCAATTTTTGCAAAAAGTGCAGGAATTCAGAGCTGTTGAAGTAGAAAATGCATAAAGAAAATAATGAATAATAAAACACCAAAATTAACAGTAGTAGGAGCAGGTCCGGGAGATCCTGATTTGATCACTCTAAAAGCAATTAAAGCTTTAGAGTCTGCAGATGTGGTGTTATATGATGCACTCATTAATGAAACCTTATTGGGTTATGCATCTAAAGCAGAGAAGATATTTGTTGGTAAAAGAAAAGGATGCTATGCATATCAACAAGAACAGATTAATGAATTAATAGTAAGTAGAGCCAAAAGCCATGGGCATGTAGTGCGATTAAAAGGAGGAGATCCTTTTATTTTTGGACGTGGAGCAGAAGAGATTGATTACGTACAACAGTTTGATGTAGAGACCAATATGGTTCCGGGGATATCATCATCTTTAGCTGTTCCAGCATACCAGGGAATCCCATTAACAAAAAGAGGATCCTCAGAAAGTTTTTGGGTGATTACAGGAACCACAAAATCCCACAAATTATCACAGGATATATGCCTGGCAGCAAAATCAAATGCAACTGTGGTAATTTTGATGGGAATGAGTAAGTTGAATGAAATAGTTAGTATCTTTGCTGCCGAAAATAAGCAAGACATTCCAGTAGCTATTATCCAAAACGGAACCACAGAAAAAGAGAAGTTTGGATACAGTACAATAGAGAATATTGAGGAAGTAGTTTTAGAAAAAGAATTATCCTCACCAGCAATTATTATAATAGGGGAAGTGGTAACCCAACGAGTTCGACTAGCTTCGATTTATAATGAAGTTCGAGAAGAAATTGTATCTTAATAGTTTTGGACTAGCTTAAAGATGAAAGAAAGAAACAATTTATATCCAGTTTTTTTAAAAGCTGCAAACCTTGAAACCCTTATCGTAGGAGGAGGAAATGTAGCAGAAGAAAAACTTACGTTCTTATTAAAATCCAGCCCAGATGCTAAGGTGACTATAGTATCATCAATGTTTAGAGAAGGTACAATAGCATTAGCGAATAAGTTTGGAGTGGAAATGATACATAAAAAATATCACAAACGTTTTCTCAAAGGAAAACATATTGTGATTGCTACCACAGATGTTCCTAAAGTTAATATGCAGGTGTATAAAGATTGCAGGAAACGAAGTATACTGGTTAATGTAGCAGACAATCCGCCGTATTGTGATTTTTATATGGGCGCGATTGTAACCAAAGGCAATGTAAAAGTGGCAATCTCTACTAATGGGAAATCACCGACTACAGCCAAACGATTACGTCAGTTTTTTGAGGAAGCGATACCTGAAAATATTGATGATTTAGTTAAAAATTTAAACGAGTACAGAAAAACAATAAAAGGTAATTTTGAAGAAAAAGTGGAGACACTAAACGAATTTACTAAAGGATTAATAGGAAAAAAAGAAGTTGAAAAATGATTAAGACTGATATTTTAATAATCGGAGCGGGACCAACAGGACTATTTACTGTTTTTGAAGCAGGATTACTGAAGTTAAAGACGCATCTTATTGATGCCTTACCACAACCAGGTGGGCAATGCTCAGAAATATATCCCAAAAAACCAATATATGATATTCCTGGTTTTCCAGAAATACTTGCAGGAGAATTGGTAGATAACCTAATGGAGCAAATAAAACCTTTTAAACCCGGGTTTACTCTAGGAGAAAGAGCAGAAACTATCGAGAAATTAGAAGATGATACTTTTTTGGTAACTACCAATAAAGGAACGCAACATAATGCACCAGTAGTTGCAATTGCAGGAGGATTAGGTTCTTTCGAGCCTCGTAAACCACCGATCCCAAATATTGCAGATTTCGAAGATAAAGGAGTAGCGTATATCATACGTGATCCAGAAGTATATAGAGATAAACGAGTTGTAATTGCAGGAGGAGGAGACTCCGCTTTAGATTGGTCGATTTTCTTGGCAGATGTTGCCAGTGAAGTAACTCTAGTGCATAGACGAAACGAATTTCGTGGAGCTTTAGATTCGGTAGAAAGAGTAGCAGAACTTTCTAAATTAGGAAAAGTAAACCTGATTACTGAAGCTGAAGTAAAAGAATTGAAAGGTGATGATCACATTACAGCGGTTGGTATAAAACATAAAACAAAAGGTGAAATTATTTTAGATACAGATTATTTCATCCCGTTATTTGGATTATCTCCAAAATTAGGACCAATAGGAGATTGGGGATTAGAGATCGAAAAAAATGCGATCAAAGTAGATAATTCATACGATTACCAAACTAATATCCCGGGAATTTACGCTATTGGCGATGTAAATACATATAAAGGAAAACTAAAACTAATTCTTTCTGGTTTTCATGAAGCAGCCATTATGTGTCAGAGTGCTTATCAAAGAATCTTTCCAGATAAAAAGTATGTGATGAAATATACAACTGTTGGTGGAGTAGAAGGATTTGATGGAACTAAAAAAGAGGCTAAAAAAGAAGTAGTAAAAGCTATTAATTAGAAAAGAGTTTATTTTAAAAATAAAACAGGTGTATACCGAAAATCAATTTTTCGATATACACCTGTCCTTTTTTAGAACCCTATGAACCAAGGTTAAATTGTTTCAATATCTCATTTTAATGTTATTAAAATGGTATAATAGATTACAAAATAGGTTGTACTTCTATGAAATGATGTGTTTTGTAGAAAAAAATTTTAAACTCTGTTTTTTTTCTTTACCTATGGTTCTAATTTTTTTTAAACGTTCTTATGAAAAAGCTATTTTCTATTCTTTCGATTGTTTTTGTGTTAATTGCTTGTAAAAATAAAGCTGAAACTGAAAAAAATGTAATTACTAAAAACAAAATACCTGTTTATGCATGGGCGCATCTACCCGAAAATGCATCAGATGAAGAATTAAAAAAACAATTTCAGGAATTAAAAAATAAAGGAATAGATGGTTTAATGTATTCT
This sequence comes from Aquimarina sp. EL_43, assembly GCF_943422735.1. NCBI lineage: Bacteria > Pseudomonadati > Bacteroidota > Flavobacteriia > Flavobacteriales > Flavobacteriaceae > Aquimarina > Aquimarina sp. EL_43. The sequence goes on from NZ_CALSBR010000001.1 coordinate 2,820,538, forward strand.
GCAGGTCATGACCCTTTAACCTATAAAAGAGTCGGTAAAATTGTTAAGCAAACGGGGATGGAGTTTCATGCATGGATACCGACCATGATACAAAACTCTAATCCAAAATTAAAACCAGAATGGTACGCTATTAATCGAAATGGTGAATCTGCATATGATAAACCAGCATATGTTTCGCACTATCAGTTTTTGTGCCCTAATAAAGATGAAGTGTATGATTTTCTTAATAGCCTATACAGTAGTGTTGCTGATGTAGAAGAAGTAGATGGAATTCATCTAGATTATATACGGTTTCCAGATGTGATTTTGGCAAAAGGGTTATGGGAAAAATATAACCTGGTAATGGATAAAGAATATCCTCAATTTGATTATTGTTACTGTGATAAATGTGTTCATGATTTTAAAACGTTATCAGGCATAGATATTAAAGATGCTGAAGATCCTTCACAAGTCGAAGAATGGAAACAATTTCGTTATGATTTGATAACTAAAACGGTGAATAAATTAGCAGATGTAGTGCATGGTAAAAATAAAGTGATTAATGCAGCAGTGTTTCCAGGGCCAAATTCTATTGCAAAAAAACTAGTAAGACAAGAATGGGATAAATGGAATTTGGATGCATTTTTCCCTATGAATTATAATGATTTCTATCTAGAAGATACAAAATGGATTGGCGAACTAACAAAAGAAGAAGTAACTGCTGTTAATAATAAGAAACCTGTTTATAGTGGTTTATTCATTTGTCCGAAACCTAAAAATAAGGCAAATGAAGCAGATCCCGAAAATCATGGATTATTACCCGAAGAATTAGAAGCTGCAATTATTGAATCTATTCAAAATGGAGCCACTGGCATTTGTTTATTTACACCAAATAGGATGACAGATGCACATTGGGAGGTCTTGCAAAAAACAATTAATGCAGATTTTTAAATATGAGAATTGCATCAATAGATATTTTTAGAGCTTTAACAATGGTTTTAATGATCTGGGTAAATGACTTCTGGACACTTACAGATATTCCTAAGTGGCTTCAACATGCGACTGCTAGTGAAGATTATATGGGATTTTCTGATATTATTTTTCCGTTGTTTTTATTTATTGTTGGCCTTAGTATTCCTTATGCAATCGAAAATAGACTTGCTAAAAAAGAAAGTAAGACTTCAATAGCAAAGCATATAATTATAAGATCTTTTTCATTGCTGTTAATTGGTTTTTTTATGGTAAACTATGAAACAGCTCACCATGAAAGCATTCTTGTTGGAAAATATTTTTGGGGTTTACTTATGGCCTTGGCAGTACTATTAATTTGGATGAATTGGAAAAAAAGCCCAATTCAAAAAAAATGGCATATCTATTTTCAGGCCTTAGGAATTATTATACTTATTTTTTTGGCAGTTATATACAATGGAGGTCCTCAAGGAGAAAATTGGATGAAAATACAATGGTGGGGTATTTTGGGGCTTATTGGTTGGGCCTATGCTATAAACGGGTTAATTTACCTATATAGTAAAAGGAATATTGTGATAATAGTTGTTTTATGGGTGGTTTTTAATCTACTTTCTATATTGAATCAGACCGATAAGCTAATTTTCGAAAATGATAGTATTACTTTGTTCTCTACATTATATACAGGTACTATTCCTGCATTTACTACAGCAGGTATTGTTGCAACATTAATATTTAAAAAGCTATCAGGAACCAATATAAAATGGCGATATATAAGTTTAATAGGATTAGGGGTACTACATATTATTTATGGAATAGCAACCAGACCATATTGGGGTATTTCTAAAATACAAGGAACACCATCTTGGTTAGCTATCTGCACAGGAATAGGTTTTCTTATGTTTGCAATATTGTATTACATTACAGATGTGAAAAAACAAACTAGTTGGGCAAAGATAATTGCTCCGGCAGGTACAGCAACATTAACATGTTATATGATCCCTTATCTTTTGTATCCAATGTATGCCATTACCGATATTAAATTTCCTGATATTTTGAACTCTTCAGGCTTAGGGCTGTTTATATCTTTTATCTTTTCTTTATTAGTAGTCGTTTTTACGGGCTGGTTAGAACAAAAAAAATATAAGCTAAAACTGTGATGTCTTCTTTTTTCGTTCTATTTCTTTAGCATAATAATGATGAAAGGTAGATGATAGTATTGATTTTATTTTTTTCATTAAGAGGCACTTTTTTTTATTGGTTTAGTTTTTATAAAATAGATGTTAATAAATGATTATTATTTGAATGATTTTTTATAAGATTCAGTATATTTGATCCTTCAAAATCTTCATAATTACTGGTTTAAAAAAACGAGATACGACTCTTAAATAAAATACGCTAAACAATTTAAAATAAAATGTAAAAGACCTTAAATAAAATCGGTAAGGTCTTTGATTATATTTGTAAACAGAAATAAAAAGATATGTCAGATGTTACCATAAAAATAAAAGATAGAGAAGGTGTAGTACATGAGATACAAGCACCTACTGATATGGCTATGAATTTAATGGAAATTTGTAAAGCTTATGAATTACCAGTAGAGGGAACCTGTGGGGGAATGGCCATGTGTGCTTCTTGTCAATGCTATATTTTATCTGATCACGAATTACCAGAAATGGGGCAGGATGAAGATTTGATGTTAGCAGAAGCCTTTTATGTAGAGGATAATAGTAGGTTAGGATGTCAAATCCCAATTACTCCCGAGTTGGATGGATTAGAAATAGAATTAGCCCCGGAGTCTTAATTGTATTATTCTTCCAGAATTGTAATAGATTCTTTTTTGGGTTTTTTAATTCTAACGGTAATTTTTTGATATTCCCAGTTAACTCCTTTTTTATTGGCTACGATATCCAGTTTAGCTTTTCCTTTGGTGCCTCTGATTCCAACAGTTAATGCAATTGAAGTGTTGTGATTTGAATATTCGACTTCTCCTTCTAGTAACCGAAAGAAATCTATAGGAGATAGTTTACCTAATTTTTCAATAACACGATCATTTTTTTTAGCTATTTCAAGTGCATTTTCTGTAAGATTAGGTTGAACATAAACAGATCCATATCTAAATGCAGCATTACCAGTCATCATAAAAAACACGAATATACAAACAACTATCCCTATCGTAGGAAGTGTCCATTTCCAGTTTCGATTCCACCAACTTTTTTTAGAAATTAATTCGTTCATGATATCTAATAGTATTGTTGTTAAGCTCTTTTTTTATAAAGACCCCTTGTCAAATAAATTTGTTGCAATAACTACTAGAGATAGAAGGTGTTTTCCTCCTGTAATAGATGTATTACACCTATATAAAATGGGGTTTTTGACCCCGTTTTTTGATCTGTTTTGATTGTATTTTTGAATTTAAAGAATAAACTTAAAGATATTACTAATGGTATTTGTTTAATGATAATTAACATATCTGAAGTATAGAAAAACAAAAAAATAGAGGGTATGAAAACAAAAAAAAATCGATTTAATTTAGGCGTTTCCATTCTTTTAATAGCAAGTATGTTATTATTTACAAATTGTGAAAAAGAATCAATTGTAAATGAAGAATTAAATACATTAAATGTAGAGCAAGAAGAATTCCTTACTAAAGCAAAAAAGAATTATTTGAAGGAAAACGGAATCAATATCGATATCATAGATATCGATTGGTGTTCTATTATACCAAATTTGTCTGGGTATTATTATGCTAATGATGGAGGACATTATTATGTTAGGCATATTGGAAATAAGGTTTACTGGTTTGGAGAACACCCATCAGGTATTTGGGCTAATGTTTTTAAAGGTAGTGTAAATGGTAAAACAATTACCGGAAGCTTTTATGATGTGCCTAAAGGTAAAATAGCAGGAAGTGGAAATTTAACATTGTCTATAGGTTGTTTTGGAAGTGGTTTTACTAAAGTATCCGGGAATAATTTCGGAGGTTCAGTTTGGACAAAAACCGTAAGACCTTCCCATCTCCCTCGTCCACGTCAGGCAGGATTTGGAGTTGTAAATGACAGCAATAATATTACCGGCCGATGGGTTGGCGATGATGGAGGGATTTACTATATCAGACAAATAGGTAATGTGGTAGTTTGGTTTGGAGAACGCAATTTTGTAAATGGTCGCCCTACATGGTCCAATGTTGCATGGGGGAGTCGTTTCTATAGCCAGTTATGGTTAGATTGGGTTGATGTCCCTAAAGGAAATACAAATAATGGCGGAATTCTAAGAGGATTTGTCGAAGGGCCAAATTATATCTCTCTAGGACATAACACAGGAGGTTTTGGAGGCTCAGAGCTTCGAAGGTAATATAAATATATACATGTAGAATAGAGATTATCCTTTTGGGTAATCTTTTTTTGTTAATACAAGGTGAAATTAATAAATAAACTTGCATAACAAAAGGCTATGCCTTTTATTTGTACTTAAAATAACAGCAATTGCTGTTTAGTTCATATATATTTTAATTGTTATCGAGAAAGGTGGAGGGAATAGACCCTATGAAACCTTAGCAACCCTTTATCCTGTAAAGAAGGTGCTACATTCTATCCGTTGTTGTAACGGTATAGATAACCAAGACTCATAGCTTAGTTATGTTTTTCATTTATTTTTCTTGATACACTATTCTTTACTTAAATAAAGAATTAAATAATGTTTTTGTTTTTCCAGCACTTAGTATAGACTACGGCTGGAATCTATAATAATAATTGATGAAAGACATATACAAAATACTAGAAGAAAGAATCCTTGTGCTTGATGGGGCCATGGGGACCATGTTGCAAAGACATAAGTTTACAGAAGAAGATTTTAGAGGAGAACGATTTAAGGACTGGCCTACTCCCGTGCAAGGTAATAATGATTTATTAAGTATTACCCAACCCGAAGCAATAAAAGAAGTACATCGACTTTATTTTGAAGCAGGAGCGGATATCGTAGAAACCAATACTTTTTCGGGAACAACCATTGCCATGGCAGATTATGAAATGGAAGATTTAGTTTATGAATTAAATTATCAGTCAGCAAAAATTGCCAAAGAAGTAGCAGATGAGTTGACCGAAAAAGAACCACATAAACCTCGTTTTGTAGCAGGATCTATTGGTCCGACAAATAGAACAGCAAGTATGTCTCCCGATGTAAATGACCCAGGATATAGAGCAGTAACTTTTGATGAATTAAGAATCGCTTATAAACAACAAGTTGAAGCATTATTAGATGGAGGCGCAGATATCTTATTGGTAGAAACCATTTTCGATACATTAAATGCCAAAGCAGCGCTTTTTGCAATTGAAGAAGTAAAAGATGAAAGAAACATCGATGTTCCAATTATGGTAAGTGGTACGATAACAGATGCAAGTGGTAGAACATTATCAGGTCAAACTGCAGAAGCATTTTTAATTTCACTATCTCATATTCCGATGTTATCCGTTGGATTTAATTGTGCATTGGGAGCAAATCAATTAACTCCCTATTTAGAAGTTTTAGCTCAGAAAGCAAGCTTTGGAATATCTGCACATCCTAATGCCGGATTACCAAATGCCTTTGGAGAGTATGACGAAACACCAGAACAAATGGCAGAACAGATTAAAGAATACATGGAAAAAAACTTAGTAAATATTATCGGCGGTTGTTGTGGGACTACTCCAGAACATATCAAAGCAATAGCAGATTTAGCAAAAGATTATAAACCTAGAGTAGTAGGAGTAGAAGTATAACATATGAGTACTAAGGAAAAAAGAAAATATCTTAAGCTCTCTGGTCTGGAGCCAATGATTGTTTCTGCTGAAACGAATTTTATTAATGTTGGAGAACGAACTAATGTAGCAGGGTCACGCAAGTTTTTACGTTTGGTCAAGGAAGAAAAATTTGATGAAGCTTTAGATATAGCAAGGCATCAGGTAGAAGGAGGAGCACAGGTCATTGATATCAATATGGATGATGGCTTAATCGATGGTAAGGATGCAATGATAAGGTTTCTTAATCTTATAATGGCAGAACCAGATATTGCCCGAGTGCCCATTATGATAGATAGCTCTAAATGGGAAATCATCGAAGCTGGATTGCAAGTGGTACAAGGAAAATGTGTGGTAAATTCTATAAGTCTTAAAGAAGGCGAAGAAGAGTTTATATCACATGCAAAAGCTATAAAAAGATATGGCGCAGCTGTGATTGTAATGGCATTTGACGAGGTAGGGCAAGCAGATAATTATGAACGTCGTATAGAAATCTCAAAAAGGTCTTATGATCTATTGGTTCATAAAGTAAAATTTCCTCCAGAAGATATCATATTTGATTTAAATATATTTCCGGTTGCAACCGGAATGGAGGAGCATCGTAAAAATGCTATCGATTTTATTGAAGCCACACGATGGGTAAGAGAAAATCTCCCACATAGTAGTGTAAGTGGAGGTGTAAGTAATGTTTCATTTTCTTTTAGAGGAAATAATACGGTTCGCGAAGCTATGCATTCTGTTTTTCTGTATCATGCAATCAAGGCCGGGATGAATATGGGAATCGTAAACCCGGCAATGCTAGAGGTGTATGATGATATTCCCAAAGATCTTTTAGAACATGTAGAAGACGTAGTTCTGGATCGACGAGATGATGCTACCGAACGACTATTAGATTTTGCAGAAACCGTTAAAGGAACAAAAAAGGAACAAGTTGTTGATCTTTCCTGGAGAGAAGAACCATTGCAGGATAGGGTTACAAGAGCCCTTGTGAAAGGGATTGATCAATATATAGTAGAAGATGTAGAAGAGGCAAGACTAAGTGTAGATAAACCTATAGAGGTTATAGAAGGGCATTTAATGACAGGGATGAATGTTGTAGGTGATCTTTTTGGATCTGGTAAAATGTTTTTACCTCAGGTAGTAAAATCTGCCAGAGTAATGAAAAAAGCAGTAGCATACTTACTTCCATTTATTGAAGAAGAAAAGAAAAAGAATGCACTTTCTGGGGGTGTAGTAAAAGAAAATGATTCTAATGGCCGCATTTTAATGGCAACGGTAAAAGGTGATGTGCATGATATCGGTAAAAATATTGTTTCGGTAGTATTAGGATGTAATAATTATGAAATTGTAGATCTTGGTGTAATGGTTCCTCCTGATAAAATTATTCAGACTGCAATCGATGAACAAGTAGATATCATTGGGTTAAGCGGTTTAATAACCCCATCATTAGATGAGATGGTTCACCTGGCAAAAGAAATGGAACGTAAAAATTTCAATATTCCATTATTAATAGGTGGGGCGACCACATCAAAAGCACATACCGCAGTTAAGATTGATCCGCAATATAAAAATGCAGTTGTGCATGTTAATGATGCATCAAGAGCAGTAACAGTTGTAGGTGATTTGTTGAATAAAAGAAGTAACCAAAAATATATAGGTGATCTCAAAGAAGATTATGAGAAATTTAGAGATGGGTTTCTAAAAAGAACAAAACAAAAAGAATATCTAAGTATTGAAGAGGCCAGAAAGAACAAATATTTGATTGATTGGCAAACTTCCGAAATTGTAACACCAAATCAATTAGGGGTTCAGGTTATAGAAGATTTTGATTTAAGAAAACTAGAGCCTTATATCGATTGGTCACCATTTTTTAGATCCTGGGACTTACATGGTAAATACCCTGCTATTTTAACTGATACTGTAGTTGGTGAACAAGCCACATCCTTATTTAAAGATGCACGAGAATTATTAGAAAGAGTATTTGATGAAAAATTATTAGGAGCCAAAGCTATTTATGGATTGTTCGAGGCTAATACAATAAACGATGATGATATTGAGGTGTCTTCAGAAGAAGGAAGTTTCACATTCAGAACACTACGCCAGCAACTAAAAAAACATGCTGGTAAGCCTAATTTTGCTTTGTCTGATTTTGTTGCCCCAAAAGAAAGCAAAATTCAAGATTACATGGGGTGTTTTTGTGTAACAACAGGTTTTGGAACGAAGGAACTTGCTGAGGCTTTTGAAGCTGATCACGATGACTATAATTCTATTATGATTAAGGCATTAGCAGATCGTTTAGCCGAAGCTTTTGCAGAATATTTGCATAAAAAAGTACGTATAGAAGATTGGGGATATGCTAATGATGAATCATTAACCAATGAAGAATTAATAAAAGAAGCATATAAAGGTATTCGACCTGCTCCTGGATATCCAGCTTGCCCGGATCATCTCGAAAAGATAACGATTTGGGAATTATTACGTGTTAAAGAACAAATCGGGGTAGAATTAACCGAAAGCCTGGCTATGTGGCCTGCAGCATCTGTATCTGGATATTATTTTGCCAATTCTGAAGCTCGATATTTTGGGTTAGGAAAAATAAAAGAAGATCAAGTAAAAGATTTTGCAGAACGTAAAGATGTAGATCTTGAGTATGCAAAGAAATGGTTGAGCCCCAATATAGTAGACTAAATAAATACGAACCCAATGAGTATAAAAGATAGCATTAGAAAGTATGATGAGGTTTTTGAAGGAGAGCCATGGTTTGGAAATTCTATATTAAAATCGCTAGAGCATATTCCCGCAATTTTTTGGGATAAAAAGCCAAAAAAAGTGTCGCACTCTGTATCAGAACTAGTATATCATCTTATAGATTGGAGAGGGTTTGTTATCGAAAAACTAAAAGAAAATAGAGCTTTTGATATTGAATTAAACTCTGAAAAGGATTGGAGAAAAAATGTTTCAATACAAAATGAAAAAGAAAAGAAAAAAACTCTTCAAGAATTAGTTGAAACTCAAAATATAATATGCGAATTGCTATTAGCAAAACCAGATTCATGGCTGAATGAACAAGTAGCTGGCCGTCAATATCGAAATGGATATATGGTAAATGGGGTGATACAACATGATATATATCATTTAGGACAAATCAATATGGTATATAGTCAATTAAAATAAAGAATAAGGTATTTTGTAAAAAAGAGACTTCATGTTAACACTTTGTAATACAATACAGAGATATTTAAAGCATAAGTCTTGAAATACAGATAATGACAATTATCCTAATACCAAAAATGATAAACGAAGAATCAGGAATTATAGATTAGATGAAAGTAACAGATCACATAAAAAAAGCCAAAGAAAAAACATTATTTTCTTTTGAATTAATACCACCTCAAAAAGGAAGAAGTATACAAGAATTATATGATAATATTGATCCATTAATGGAGTTTAATCCTCCTTTTATTGATGTGACTACGTCTCGGGAGGAATTTATTTATATAGATAGAGAAGGGTTGTTAGATAAAAAACTAACCCGTATGCGACCAGGTACTGTAGGTATTTGTGCTTCGATTACTCATAAATATGATGTAGATACAATCCCTCATGTATTATGTGGCGGCTTTACCAAAGAAGAAACAGAATATTTATTGGTAGATTGTCACTATTTAGGTATTGAAAATGTAATGGCTTTACGTGGTGATGCAATGAAGGAAGAAAAATATTTTACCCCTACCAAAGGAGGGCACAGTTATGCCAATGAGCTGGTAGAGCAGATATTGAATATGAATAAAGGAAAATTTCTTCATGAAGTGATCGAAACGGATAACAAATCCGATTTTTGCATCGGAGTTGCCGGCTACCCAGAAAAACATATGGAAGCTCCTTCTATAGATTCTGATATCAGAAGATTAAAAGACAAAGTTGATGCAGGAGCAGATTATGTAGTAACTCAAATGTTTTTTGATAACAAAAGATATTTTGATTTCGTGAAAAGAGCTAGAGAAGCAGGAATTAATGTACCTATAATCCCAGGGATTAAACCAGTAGCAGTAAAAAGACATTTACAATTATTACCTCAGGTTTTTAAACTGGATATGCCAGATGAATTGGTGAGGGCAGTAGAGCAATGTAAAACCAATAAAGAAGTTAGGGAGGTAGGAATCGAATTTGCAATACAACAGTCTAAAGAACTGATGGAGTATGGAGTTCCTGTATTACATTATTATTCGATGGGTAAATCTGATAATATTAGAAAAATTGCCGAAGGAGTATTTTAAAAAAACCATTCTTTCTTAAATATAAGAGAACGGCAATTATTGCCAATTTTAAATTTATAATTTTAGTGTAACCCCTGTTAGATTAGGATCTGGCAGGGTTTTTTATGAAGTGTAAACAGTGTAAAATAGTTGCTTTCTATCAGATTCACTGTTTACAGGGAGCTTTTCATCCTGCACAAAACGGATTTTTACATCTGGATTACTGCAGTAATAGAAAAATACTCTAAAAACTTTAAACTAAAACAAATGAAAAATTTGAAATTCTTTGTTGTGCTATTCATCAGCGCAATAGTTGTGTCATGCTCTAAAGATGATGAAACTCTAACTCACGAAACTACAAACGCTACAAAAAGTAAGATCCTAGGTAAAGCAAAAAAAGCAGATGTTATCGATGGCAATATTGTATTCCCCGATTCTAATTTTAAAAAAGCACTACTTGAAGGTTATGTAGATACAAATAATGATAACGAAATCTCTATAGGAGAGGCTAAAAATGTAACATCACTTTATCTAGATTTTAAAAATATCTCTAACCTCTCGGGAATCGAATACTTTGTTAATTTAACCGATCTGAGTTGTAATTATAATCAACTTACTTCGTTGAGTGTGTATGAGAATGTTAAATTGAACTCTCTAAGTTGTAGTGGTAATCAATTCAGTACACTGGACGTAAGCAAAAATGTTAAGTTGAAAGATCTGGATTGTAGCAACAACCAACTTATTACGTTGGACATAAGTAAAAATATTGTGTTGAAAAGTCTGGATTGTGGTTATAATAAAATTACAGCTCTGGATGTTAACCAGAATACGGCGTTGACTGGTTTGTTTTGTCAGGATAATCAAATTACTAATCTGGATGTAAGCAAACGTACAAGATTAGGGTATCTGAATTGTGGTAGAAATAAGATCACAACACTAAATCTAAATAGAAACACATCACTACACTACTTGATTTGTTCAGATAATCCACTAAAAACGTTAGACGTAAGTAAAAACACAGCGTTAAATGTATTGTCTTGCTCTAACAATCAACTCACTACTTTAGATGTGACGAAAAATACAGCTTTAGGAACACTTCATTGTGATGGTAATCAACTTAGGTTATTGAATGTTAACAAAAATACAGCTTTAAAAGGGCTATATTGTTATAATAACAAGATTACTACACTGCATTTAGCCAAAAATAACAACTTACGTTATCTAAAATGTAATAATAATAAACTTCGTTACTTAAATATAAAGAACGGAACAAACGATAGGTTGATAAGAGCAGAGTTACAAGAGCAAGACAATCCTTATTTTAGTTGTATCCAGGTAGATGACCCTACTGCATCGTATTTAGATAAATGGAAAAAAGATGCAACCGTTAGTTATTCTAGTGCTTGCAGACGATAAGTATTATATCATAATACTCAATACAAAAAACCCTTGTAATAATGAATTTAAACTCACTATTACAAGGGTTTTGTTATAGGTTTAAATAAGTTAATCGAAATTCAAATTCTTGCAGAATCTAAATTTTCACATAGGTTGCTGGCTACCTTATTTACAACCTTTTGTAGCAATGTGGTTAGATTTTTGTTTTTTAATTATTTGATTTTTAGTGCGTTGTGTGTTTTTGGTGAAGCTGGGATAAAACCAAGCCTATCAGTGTTTGGAAACTTCGAAGGTCTATCATACTTTTGCCGGATGATAAAAAGGATTTATTTACTCATCTTTATCGTTCATTTTGGTACGTATGCTCAGACAGAATCTAAAATACATTATACGCTGGATGTCAATAACTTTTATGGTACCATACTAAAACATAATCCCGATATTTCGCATTTAATTACGGGTCATCCTTCTGGTGTGATTCTTTCCTTTCAGCGCAAAACATTTGGAGATGAAAAATGGCAACGATTATATAATTATCCCGATTATGGTGTTTCCTTTTTATATCAAGATATGGATAATGAGTTTTTGGGAACGCATTTAGGACTATTTGTTCATTATAATTTTTATTTCTTAAAAAGATATCTAAATCTTAGAATAGGCCAAGGAATCGGGTATAGCACAAATCCTTATGATGAAGATGATAATTACAGAAATGTAGCTCATGGTACACATCTATCCAGTGGGACCTATGCTTTGTTACAAGCTAAAAAAGAGAATCTTTTTAAAGGTTTTGGGTTGCAAGCAGGCTTGGGAGTCGTTCATTATTCTAATGGAAATTCTAAAGCACCAAATAAAAGTACAAATACATTGTTTTTAAATGCAGGAATAACTTATACATTAGATCAGGAAACCCCAGAATATGTAGCCAAGGAAGTAGGAGATCTTAAAGGAGGGGAGCCAATTGGTTACGGTTTTATTTTTAGAAGTGGAGTTAATGAAAGTGATGTAGTAGGATCAGGGCGATTTCCTTTTTATACATTTGGAGGTTTTGTAGATAAGAGGTTGAATAAAAAAAGTGCCATTCAATTGGGAGCAGAAGTGTTTTTTTCTAAAGCTTTAGAACGTTATATAGATTTTAGAGCTACAGGAGGGTTTAATGACGGAACTACTGGTGATGAAGATGCTAAACGAGTAGGGATGTTTTTGGGGCACGAATTAAGAGTAAATAGAATTTCTGTACTTACACAGGTAGGGTACTATGTGTATTATCCTTACGATTTTGAAGGCCAAACGTATCTTAGAGCGGGAGTTCAATATTATTTTACTAAAAACATATTTGGGGCGCTAACGGTTAGATCTCATGCTGCCAAAGCAGAGGCTATGGAGTTTTCGATAGGATATAGATTATAAAAAACACTGCTATGAAATGAGCCGTAACAATCGAGTAGATACCAACCAAGATGTTAAATGGCGAATTCCATTTGACAACTAAAAAACAATAAAAAAGAACAGATGAATCTTAATATAAGTTTAAGAAAACAAAATGTTGGACTTGACATGTCGAAGTCTTTTTTTAAATATGTGGTAGTAAGATGTGTTGGGATATGGGTAGTATTATTTTTGTTTGGCTGTGATTCTGAAAATGCTTCAGATTGTTTTCAAAGAACAGGAACAATAGTTAGAACAGAAATTGAAGTTACTGATTTCACACGTATTTTGGTGAATCCAAATATAGAATTAATCATAAAAGAAGGAGCGGCTACTTCAGTAATTATTGAAACAGGAGATAATTTGCTAAACGAAGTTTCGGCAATAGTCAAAGATGATCGTCTAGTACTTAGTAATACCAATGATTGTGCATTTTTTAGAGATTTTAATCAAACTAAGGTTTTTGTTACTGCTCCTAATATTACAGAAATAAGGAGTGGAACACAATTCGATATCTCATCTGATGGGGTATTAAACTATACTTCATTAACATTATTATCTGAAGATTTTAGTGAAAATACCGAAACTACAACAGGAACATTCAATTTGAGCGTAGATTGTGAAACTATTGGTATAGCAGGAAATAATATTACTTCATTTTTTATAACAGGAACAGTACAGACATTAAATGTCAATTTTGCTTCGGGAACTGGAAGATTTGAAGGAGCCAATTTAGTAGCCGAGAATGTTAATGTTTTTCATAGAGGAACTAATAAAATTATAGTAAACCCTCAACAATCAATTACAGGAGAGATACGAAGTACAGGAGATGTAATTTCGGTGAACAGACCTTCAAATGTTGAAGTAAAAGCGTTTTTTACAGGGAGGCTTATATTTCAATAATTATATCAATATACTTCTCTTGGTATTGATAAATAGAATACCTATACTTTTCTATACTTGCTTTTGCATTTCGAACTGATTTCAACAAAGTTTACCTAAAAAAGAAGTGGGGTAACACCATAAAAAGTTTGCGGAATTTAAATCTTTTTAATTGAAATTAATGTCTAACTTTATAAGACACCAGGATTTTATTCCAAATTTTATATTTAAAAATGATTCGAAATCAGTTTGATAAGACTCAAGATGTTGAGAATGTAGAAGAAAATTATCTTAAAGAAGAACTGTATGCTCTTATTAAGAAAGACGATTATATTTTTGATTTTATACAAAAATCGAGCCTTGATGGGCTTTGGTTTTGGGATTTAGATAATCCCGAAAACGAATGGATGAATTCTAAGTTTTGGACCACTTTGGGATATGATCCCAATAAGATGCCACATAATGCTTCTGCATGGCAGGATATTATAAATAAAGAAGACTTAGAAGTAGTATTTCTTAATTTTACAAAACATTGTAAAGATCCTTCACACCCTTATGATCAAATCGTAAGGTATAAACATAAGTTTGGGCATACGGTATGGATTCATTGTAGAGGATTAGCGATACGCGATAGTAATGGGAAGCCTATACGAATGCTGGGTGCACATACCGATATTACTAAATTAAAAAAAGTAGAAATACAGCTACAAAGACAGGTAGATCGTTATCAACACATTATTGAAGGGACAAATCTGGGGACTTGGGAGTGGAATGTAAAAACAGGAGAAACTATGTTTAATGAGAGATGGGCTAATATAGCTGGGTATTCTCTCTTAGAGTTAGAACCAGTTTCTATCAATACATGGGCAGAAGCTGTACATCCCGATGATTTGAAAAAATCTAATAAACTATTAGAAGATCATTTTTCTGGGAAAACACCTTTTTATGAATGTGAAGCCAGAATGAAACATAGAAATGGAGAATGGATATGGGTGTTGGATCGCGGAAAAGTAGTAAGCTGGGACTCAGAAGGAAACCCAGAATGGATGATTGGTTCACATCAAGAAATCACAGAGAGTAAGAAGGATTTAGAAAAAAACAAATTATTTATACAGCAGGCTCCAAGTGCTATAGCAATGTTCGATACTAATATGCGTTATTTGGCAGTTTCTCAAAAATGGTATGAAGATTATAATATTAGTGATGATACCATTATAGGTAAATCACATTATGACGTTTTCCCCGAAATAGGAGAAAAATGGAAAGATGATCATAAAAGATGCCTTAACGGAGAAGTGTTAAAAAGCGAAGAAGATCGTTTTGAAAGATTAGATGGGTCTATACAATGGCTAACTTGGGAGTTGAGACCATGGTATACCGATGATAATAAAATAGGAGGTATCTTAATGCATACTGCAGATATCACTAGAACCAAAAAAGCAGAAATAGGTCTACGCATTAGCGAAGAAATGTTTAGGAGAAATTTCGAAAATGCTGCGATAGGAATGGTTATGTTGGATCAAAAAGGTCATTTTACAAAAGTAAATTATAAACTGTGTGAGATTCTTGGGTATTCTAATAGCGAATTGACAAAGCTGGCTTTTAAAGATATTCTTCATCCAGAGGATTTAGCAATAAGTGATACGTTATTTCAAAAACTTTTTAAAGGAGAAACGTTGTATAGCAATATGGAGGAAAGATGCTTTCATAAGGATGGTCATATTGTATATATCAACCTTTCAGTTTCGGTTATTAAAGGAGAAAGTGATAAACCTACCTATTTTATTGCTCAAATTGCAGATATAAGCCATAAAATTATTGCTAGGCAAAAACTGCAGAATACTGTGGGTGAACTAAAAAGTATAATCGATGATATAACTCAGGTAAGTATAATTGGTACAGATAAGAATGGTTTGATCACTACATTTAATAAAGGGGCAGAAAACCTGTTGGGATATACCAAAGAGGAAATGATATCAAAAAAATCACTCTTGCTATTACATCAAAAAGAAGAAATAGAAAAGAGACAGACAGAATTATCCTTATTGTTAGATCAAGAAATTAAAGGTTTTGAGGTTTTTACCACGTTACTCGAGAATCAGGAATATGATGTAAAAGAGTGGATGCATGTAAGAAAAGATGGTACTTGTTTTCCTGTTCAGGTTACATTGTCACCTATTAAAAACAAAGGAGTGATTAATGGATATCTTGGGGTAGCAACCGATATTAGTGAGATTAAAAAAGTAGAGCAGGATTTAAAATCATGGCTGATAGTTGCAGAAGATCAAAATAAAAGACTGCGTAATTTTGCACATATAGTTTCGCATAATTTAAAATCACATTCTGGAAATTTTCAAATGTTGCTTGACCTGTTTATTCAGGAAAATCCAGAGATTGAGGATAATGAAATCATTCAACTTTTTAAAACAGCATCTGAGAATCTTACCGAAACTATAGTACATTTAAATGAAGTAGTCTTAATGAATACTTCTGTTGATGAGAATTTAGTTGGGTTGAATTTATATGAAGCAATTAACAAGGTGACCGAAAGTGTTTCTGCTATTGCAAAAGAGACTATAGTAACTATTAATAATAATACACAACTAGGTACAAATATTTTAGGAATCCCGGCATATTTAGATAGCATTTTACTGAATTTTATAACTAATGGGATAAAATATAGTTCTGATGAAAGAGAGAGTTATATTGATTTGAGTACCAGAATAGAAGGTGATTTTGTAATCTTAGATATCAAAGATAATGGATTGGGGATTGATCTAAAAAAACATCAAGCCAAACTATTTGGGATGTATAAGACTTTTCATAATAATAAAGAAGCCAGAGGTATAGGACTGTTTATTACCAAGAACCAGGTAGAAGCCATGGGTGGTAAAATTGAAGTAGAAAGTACAGTAAATAAAGGAACAACTTTTAAAATTTATATGAAACATGAAAAAAATTGATATAGCTTGTATTATTGATGATGATCCAATTTTTGTATTTGGGATTAAAAAAATAATGGAACTTGTTGATTTTTGCAATGGTTTTATGGTCTTCCGAAATGGAGAAGAAGCATTAAATAATCTAAAAGCGATTATTTCGGCAAATGAAAAATTACCAGATGTTATTTTGTTGGATTTAAATATGCCAGTGCTTGACGGGATACAGTTTTTGGAAGAATTCGTAAAAGTGCCATGCAAGAAGAAAATAATTATTTATGTCGTTTCCTCATCTGTTGACCCAGAGGATATTATAAGAGCTAAATCCTTTGAGAATGTAAGTGATTACATTGTTAAACCAATTTCTGTACAAAAACTCAAAGAGATTTTAAATGATATAGAACAGGCAAATCATTGTTAATTAGAGTGTTGAGACGTGTGTAGAAATTAATTTAAGAAGGATTAGTAAGTTCTCTAAACAAACTCTCCAGGTTTTTATTTTTTCGAGATAGTTGTAATATTTTCAATTTATTATCATGGGCAAAGTCAAAAACCGTTGGACGCATATCTGTTTTGGTGTCAAAAGTGATTTGATAGATAAACCCATGAATATTTTTTACATCACTTACATTAGGTAATTTTTGTAAAAAAGCTTCTTCTATACGATAATCAAACTCTACTTCGATGATCTGATCGGTCTCTTCTGCTATTTCATGTAAATGTTTGTCTGCAACAATTTCTCCTTTATTAATAATGATAACCCGATCGCACATCGCTTCAACTTCTTGCATTATGTGAGTTGATAAAAAAACAGTTTTTTCTTTACCAATTGTTTTTATTAACTCTCTAATCTCTACTAGTTGATTAGGGTCTAAACCAGTTGTAGGCTCATCCAGTATTAAAACTCGAGGATCATGAAGTAATGCACATGCCAAACCAACTCGCTGGCGATACCCTTTAGAAAGTTGACTAATTTTTTTATTACCCTCTGGAGTTAGCCCTGTTAATTTGATTACTTCTTCAATTCTGGATTTTGAGATCTTATATACTCGGGCATTAAATACTAAATATTCTCGTACATACATTTCCAAATATAATGGGTTATGCTCAGGAAGATACCCTATGCTTTTTTGTACATCGATAGATTGGGAATGTATATCAAAATCATTAACAATGGCAGAACCTTCAGAAGGATCAAGATAAGTAGTTAGGATTTTCATCATAGTCGATTTACCTGCTCCATTGGGACCTAGAAAACCAACAATCTCACCTTGTTTTATTTCAAAAGAGATAGCATTAAGTGCTTTTTGATCATTATAAAGTTTAGAAATATTGGATACCGAAATAGACATATAGAACGAGTATGAGATCTGTTTATACCCAAAAGTACATAATTCATATATGTATTGTGTGAGAAACTGAGAAAAAATAATTTAATGTAAATTTTCTTTATTCATTATTTGCGTTAAGTTAATTAATGTGACAAAAAAACTAAGTGTTATTTTTTTGACCAATCATTTTCTATCCAGAAGAGACCCATAATAAAAATGAATAAACCTAAAAATGCTGGAAATAGATGAGAAAAATTTAAATATCCGATAACAAAATGAACTAAAATAGCAGAAGAATAGCCTATGGTTATTGCAATTGCCAAAGTTTCCCATAAGATTTTTGAAGGCTTAGCATACCAGATTATAAAATATAACATAATACCGATGGTAGCCAAACTACCTCCAAACGAAGCTCTATCATGCGCTATTACAGGGATTAGTTTGGAACTTATATCCTGAAGTCCGCATACTTTGATATCCATAAAAGCGAGATCTTGAGGAACAAAAACAGAAGTCATACCTACTATCATTATAATTACACCTCCCAGAAAAAGTGCTAAAGCACTTAGTAACATTAAACAATTTCCTCTACCCAATCTTGAACTTAGATGAAATCTTTTCTGTTTTTTGAAAAGAGAATTAAATTGATATTTTGATTCTTTTTGATAAGAATGATATAGTCCTAATATAAATAACGGGGTAATCGCTATTGTTCCTAGCGCGTGCCATGAATCAAAATAATTATATCCTAAATACGAGAAAAAACTTGCAAAACCATAAATACCTGATATAAAAAGAACCCACCATGCCCAGGGCTCTTTTTTTTGTAATGGGACTAATGCTAGCCAAAGGTATAGAATGCCAACTGTAATTAAAGCGCCTCCGTAAGAAACACGATCATGAAACATGAACTCTACAATTCTTCCATTTTTATAACTAGAAAGTTGTTTTGCTGTCATGCCTATAATATCAATATCATGAGGTAAAAAGCTTCCAGAAAGCGATTGTCCTATTAAAAACACACCAATAAACAATAATATAATGCCCAAAACAACAAAAGGAATAATTCCATTTTTAATAAATAGGCGATATAATTTCATTAATTTTTAACTTTATAAGTTGATAGTTTCGAGATTGTAATTTTTAAGATATGGTAGTAATCTTTTTCCAAGTTTCCTCCAGTTTTGATGAGGAACCATGGGATACAAATGATGTTCTAAATGATAATTATGGTGAGCAAAAAAGAAGCTTATGATCGGACCTCTAAATAGTTTTGTTTGAAATATTGGATGTGTGTAATTTACTTTATGGGGGATATATACTGTAAATAGTGGATACAGCCAACTTCCCATTTGAACTAATAAAAAATAATATAATAAAAAAGGATAGTGTTGGTATAGTAGTATTGCTATTACTATATATATCAGAAATATGGACCCTTCAATATGTATCCAAATTCTATCCTTAGTCTTTGCGTGTTTTCGTGCCCAGAAAAATAGTTTGTACAAATAAATAATGCTTTCTAGAATTAATTCGTACGGTTTCATATGTATAGAAGCACCTTCAATATCGTTTTTTTTAGGAAAATTGCGATGATGGTTAATATGACATACCTTAAAAGCATGACCGCTTCTTAAGGTTAATATTTCAATAATTGATAAGAAAAATCTATTTACACCAGGATGTAATTTTAAAGTTCCGTGTACAAGGTCGTGAGATGTCGAAACATAAGTAACAAACATCAATATAACAACAGATAGGATTGCCAAGATCCATAATTCATTACTAGCAAAATAAAAATATCCGAAACAACACAGAAATGGTTTTGTAATAGTCCAGACCTTTTGTGCCTTGGTTAAATACAATAAGTCCTTGCCTAATACTTTGATACTTGGCAGAATTATCTCCTGCTCCATTTGTTTTTGGTTAGATAACATTATAGATCGTCATTATTTCTATAATTCTTCTAAGTTTTTTTAGTAGAATTATAGTGTAAATACTCTCTTAGTAATATACGTTGGTATCCAAAAGTACATAATTCATATATGGATTGTATGAGAAACATAGAAAAAATGATAGTAACATTAAGATAATATTGAGGTAAAATGATAAGATAAAAGATGTATTATCTTTATAATATAGGATAAGATATTTTTAATATGTCACTAATCAACTTAAAACAGATAGTCTATAATTTTCTTCATAAACTGGTTTGTGTAAGTCAGCAAATTATCTTTTTTATAGTATCACTTTTTCTTAAAAAAGGATTGTTTAAGCATTGATATGCTATGTTTGTCTTTTTTAGATTTTTAAAACATAATGAAAAAAATTAAGGCCCTTAAATGGGGAGTTGCGATTGCTGCTCATCAAACTGAAGGAGCTTATGATAAGGATGAAAAAGGCCTTTCTATTTGGGATACATTTACTCAAAAATCCTATAAAATCAAAGACCGTTCTAATGCTAAAATTGCAACAGATTTTTATCATAGATTCGAAGAAGATATCGATCTCGCTGTAGATATTGGATTACAGATATTTCGCTTTTCTGTTTCCTGGTCAAGGATACTTCCAAACGGTACAGGAGTAGTGAATCCAAAAGGAATTGAATTTTATAATAAGGTAATTAATTACTGTTTAAAAGTAGGAATAGAACCTTGGATTACAACATACCATTGGGATTTGCCACAAAAATTACAAGATAAGGGCGGTTGGACAAATCGAGATAGTATTAGCTGGTATGCAGCATATGTAACTGTACTAAGAAACCATTTTGCAGATCGAGTACAGCATTGGGTATTGATTAACGAGGGAATAGTATGTATTGGCGGAGGTTATTTTCTTGGTGTACATGCTCCTGGCAAGAGAGGGATTCGTAATTTTATTTCGAGTACACACCATCTTTTATTGGCGCAAGCTGAAGGGTTTAAAGTTTTGAAGAAAAAAGAAGGCCTTCAGGTAGGTACAGCAATAAGTTGTACCAAAATCGAACCCTATAGAAATACGACTGCTGATCATAAAGCAGCTATTAGGATCGATACATTAATGAACCGCCTGTTTATAGAACCTTATTTGGGATTAGGGTATCCCGATAATGATTTTCCGACCTTAAAACGTATATCTAAATATTATAAAAAAGGAGATATTGAAGCATTAAAAACTGATTTTGATTTTTGGGGAATTCAAACTTATGCAAGAGAAGTAGTTAAAGCAGCTTGGTATATCCCATATCTTGGAGCAATTCAGGTGAAACCTGAAAAAAGGAATGTGAAAACTTCGGTGATGGGGTGGGAAACATATCCAGAAGGAGTACAGTATTTTTTAGAAAGATTTGCTAAATACAACCCTAAAAAAACACTTTGGCTTTCTGAATGCGGAATAGCACTATCTAAGAATGAAGATGACCAGAAAAGGATCGAGTATTACCAAAAAATAATCGAAGGAATGAAAACTGTATTGGGTAAAAATATAAACCTCAAGGGAATCTTACTCTGGACATTGGTAGATAATTTTGAATGGGCAGAAGGATATATTCCTAAATTTGGGATAATAAGTTTAGATAGAAATACTATGCAACGCAAAATGAAAAGATCTGCGCTCTGGTTAAAAAAATATCTATTAAATATAAAACTCTGATGTGTGCTTAATTTCCTTAAGAACAAAAGTGCTATTTAGGACACCAATATTTTCGATTTTTGAAAGTTTTGTTTTTACAAAATCATGATATTCTTCTAAACTTTTGGTGTGAATTTTTAAAACAAAATCTACCTGCCCTGCCATATGGTAACATTCCTGTACTTCTTTCAAATTTTGGATCTGCTTTTCGAATTTTTCTATAAAAGCTTCATTGTGATAGCGCATAGAAACCTGACAAATTGTAGTGATCGCACGATCAATTAATTTCTTATCTAAGATCGCAACATACTTTTTAATGAATCCTTGTTTTTCTAATCGTCGTATTCGTTCGTATACAGGAGAGGCGGTAATATTAAGGATTTTGGCAATCTCTTTTGCTGTTTTTTTAGAATCTTCCTGTAAAATTCTAAGGATAGTAATGTCGGTATGATCTAATTGTTCCATTTTAATTCAAAAAAAAATTACTTCAAAAATAGAATTTAAGCTTATGTTTAAGTAAATATAGCTGAATTTATATTAATAATTAGTAATTATTGCTTAATTATTTAATGATTATGGCAGGAAACGTTACATTTTGTACTTTGCCAAGTAAATAACACTGTTAAATAGTTGAATTTTAAGTGAAAATAGAACATATGGAAACGATTGTTTTGGTAATAGGAGCGAATGGTCAATTAGGATCAGTATTAACAGAATCTCTCAAACAAAAATTTGGAAGCTCTAATGTAATTGCTTCTGATTTAAGATCTAGAGAAGGATACGAAGGCTCTTTTGAAATAATCGATGCAACAGATATGAATAGAATAGAGGAGGTAGTTGTTCGGTATAAAGTTACTCAAATATATCACCTTGCAGCAATTCTTTCTGCCAAAGGAGAAGAAACACCTTTAAGAACCTGGGACATTAATATGAAAACTTTGTTTAATGTACTCGAAGTCTCTAGGCAACACAATATTGATAGAGTATTTTTTCCAAGCTCTATAGCCGTTTTTGGTGAAGGAGCACCCTTAGAACATACTCCAAATAATGCCTATCTGGATCCTGCTACAGTATATGGGATTAGTAAAGCAGCAGGAGAGAATTGGGCGCAATATTATTTTCTTAGATACGGACTTGATGTTAGGTCGATTCGCTATCCAGGTGTAATTGGGTATCAATCATTACCAGGAGGAGGTACTACAGATTATGCAGTAGATATCTATCACAAAGCAGTTTTAGGAGAAGAGTTTAGTTGTTTTTTAGAAGAAGATACTACCTTACCTATGATCTTTATGGAAGATGCCATACGGGCAACTTTAGAATTAATGGATGCTCCTAAAGAAGATATCAATATAAGAACTTCGTATAATATTGCAGGAATTAGCTTTTCACCTGCAGAAGTAGCGGCAGAAATTCGTACATTATATCCTAATTTTGAAATCAAATATAATCCTGATTTTAGACAAGAAATTGCTGCACGATGGCCTAAATCTATAGACGACTCTGCTGCAATTAAAGATTGGGGATGGAAACCAGAATTTGACCTTGAGTCGATCACAAGTACAATGATCCAAAAACTGAAAGAAAAATATAAAACAGGATCAAAGAATCAGGCAACTTTAATGCTTTGATGTTTACATCTTTGTATGAAATGAAATATAACAATAAAGAATAAATACCAAGTAACATGTTTTCAAATATAAAAGACGATTTACAAAAAGAGCTGGATGAGATTATATCGGCAGGATTGTATAAATCCGAAAGAATAATTACTACCCCACAAGGAGCGAGTATAGACACAACAAATACTAAAGATGTATTAAATTTTTGTGCAAATAATTATTTAGGCCTTTCATCACATCCTGATGTAATTGAAGCGGGTAAGAAAGCTATAGATTCTCATGGGTATGGATTGTCATCTGTGAGATTTATTTGCGGAACTCAAGATATTCATAAAGAATTAGAGCGTAAAACTGCCGATTTTTTAGGAATGGAAGATTGCATTTTATATGCAGCTGCTTTTGATGCTAATGGAGGAGTATTTGAACCTATTCTTGGGCCAGAAGATGCGATTATCTCTGATGCACTAAACCATGCCTCTATTATTGATGGGGTTAGGCTATGTAAAGCAAAACGCTTTAGATACGAACATAATAATATGGTAGATCTTGAAAAGCAATTAAAATCAGCAGAAGGATCAAGACGTATACTTATTGTGACAGATGGTTCTTTTTCTATGGATGGTACAATTGCACAGTTGGATAAAATATGTGATCTGGCAGATCAATATGAAGCTATGGTTATGATAGACGAATGTCATTCTACAGGTTTTTTAGGAAAAACAGGTCGAGGAACACATGAGTATCGTGATGTAATGGGACGTGTAGATATTATTACCGGGACCTATGGTAAAGCTTTGGGTGGTGCTTCTGGCGGGTTTACTGCTGCAAGAAAAGAAATTGTAGAAATGCTAAGGCAACGATCCAGACCATATTTGTTTTCTAATACAGTAGCACCATCAATTGTAGGAGCATCGATCAAAGTATTAGATTTGTTAAGCTCTTCTACAGTGCTACGAGATAAACTAGAAGAAAATACAAAATACTTCAGATCAGAAATGACTGCAGCAGGATTTGATATTATCCCGGGAGATCATCCTATCGTTCCGGTAATGTTATATGAAGCAAAACTTGCGCAAGAGTTTGCAGCTAAATTACTTGAAGAAGGAATTTATGTTATAGGATTTTTCTATCCAGTTGTGCCTAAAGGGAAAGCAAGAATTAGAGTGCAATTGTCAGCTGCTCATGATCGCAATCACTTAGAAAAAGCAGTGAAAGCATTCACTAAAGTGGGTAAAGAGCTGAATGTGATATAAATACAAACGTTTGTTAGTGGTTCAAAAAGTAGAAGATTCATAGAATACATGATGTTTTGTTTAAAAATTTTCATTAATATCTATTAAAACATCAAGATTTGATGATAATACTCTGATGATTATGAAAAAAATCAAAATTTATTTTGAATCGTAATAGTTTTAGCTAATTTAGCAACGTAATAATGATACAATAATGAGCAATTTATTTACTTGGAACGGATTCTATTTTTTCTTCTTTTATTTTAAAAGCAAGATTGGGATCACTATGTAAATAAATCAGCAAAATTTATAAAACTAGAATCCCGATGAAAAATCGGGATTTTTTTTTTGCAATAAAATTAGTATATGAAACAAAAGGTTGCCATACAAGGAATAAAGGGGTCATACCATCACGGTGTTGCTCAGGCATATTTCGGAGAAGATATAGATGTAAATGAATGCATGTCTTTTCAGGAAGTAGTGCATAGTTTAGAACATAATAAGAGCACAGATGCAGTAATGGCAATCGAAAACTCTATTGCGGGTTCTATTATTCCAAATTATGCTTATATAGATGAGCATGATCTTACCATTAGAGGAGAATATTTTTTACCTATTCATCACTGTTTAATGGCTTTAGAGGGTCAGGAAATTTCAGACGTTAAAGAAGTATATTCTCATCCAATGGCTTTGCTACAATGTAAAGAGTTTTTTAGAGGACAACCACATATCAAATTGATAGAGGATGCAGATACAGCCGATGTTGCTAAGAGAATTCATGAGCAGCAACTAGAAGGAATTGCTGCTGTAGCAGGAGAAACCGCTGCAAATATTTATCAATTAAATATTTTGGCCAAAGAAATTCAAACTATAAAATCTAATAGTACTCGGTTTTTTATTTTAAATACCGCAGAAGGATCTAACTCAGAAAAGAAAGATATCAACAAAGCATCTTTGAAGTTTCTAACAGATCATAAAAAGGGAAGTTTGGCTACAGTGCTTAATGTAATGAGCGATTGTGGATTGAATTTAACCAAAATCCAATCATTACCCATTATTAGTATGCCCTGGAAATATTCCTTTTTTGTAGATGTGACTTTTACAGATTATAATGATTATGCTAAAGCGATGTCTATCCTAAAAATTATGGCATTAGAACTAAAAGTATTGGGTGAATATAAAAATCAAAACGGATGAGCATTCAAACGGCAAAAAGATTAGAAACAGTAGAAGAGTACTATTTCTCCAAAAAATTAAGAGAAGTTAGAGAACTTGTCGCCTCAGGAAAACCGGTTTTAAATATGGCTATTGGTAGCCCAGACCTGGATCCACCAAAAGAAGTAGTGCAAGCCATTCAGGAAGCGGTACTTGTAGATGGTGCTCATAAATATCAAAGCTACCAAGGCTTGCCAGAATTGCGAGAAGCTATTGCAGATTTTTATAGCGCAAAATACCAAGTTTCCTTAAACCCAAAAGACGAAATCTTGCCCTTAATGGGATCTAAAGAAGGAATCATGCATATTTCTCTGGCTTACCTTAATGAAGGAGACGAAGTATTGGTTCCTAATCCTGGATATCCAACATATAGTGCAGTGACTAATTTGGTAGGTGCAAAACCAATTTTTTATGATTTAGTTGAAAATAATGGATGGGAGCCGGATTTCCATAGTCTTTCAAAAAGAGATTTGAGTAAGGTAAAAATCATGTGGGTGAATTATCCAAATATGCCAACAGGAGCTTCAGGTGATGTTGAGCTATTTAAAAAAATGATTGATTTTGCTAAAAAACATAGTATCCTATTGGTGAAAGATAATCCATACAGTTTTATTTTAAATGATAGCCCTACAAGTATTTTATCGATAGAAGGAGCAAAAGAAGTAGCATTGGAGTTAAATTCTTTAAGCAAAACTTTTAATATGGCTGGATGGCGTGTGGGAATGGTTAGTGGTAGTTCTGATAAAATTGAAGCGATTTTAAAAGTGAAAAGTAATATGGATAGCGGTATGTTTCAAGGAATCCAAAGAGGAGCTATCGCGGCATTACGTATTTCTAATGGCTGGTATGATAAAATGAATGCAATCTATAAGGAAAGAAGAATCTTGATCTGGGAGTTAGTAGATCTTTTAGGGTGTAGTTATGATAAAACCGCAAAAGGAATGTTTGTCTGGGCTAAGTTACCAGAAGGAACCGATGCAGTAGAATTTATAGATACTATTTTATATGAGAATGATATCTTCATCGCTCCAGGGGATATTTTCGGAAGTAATGGAAAAGGATATATACGTTTTTCACTTTGTGTAACCAAAGAGAATATTAAAGAGGCTATAGGAAGACTTCATAAAACAGAATTACCATTGGCGACAAAGAGTATGATAAATCAAAATTGTAACTAGATGAATGTATTTGTAGTAGGGGTAGGTCTAATCGGAGGTTCTTTTGCCATAGATATTAAAGCAGCTTTTAACGAAGCTAAGATTTATGGTGTGGATAGAAGCGAAGATAATCTGAACGAAGCATTATCACTAGGCTTTATTGACTATACATCTGGTTTGGATGAGCTGGATAAAGCAGATGTGGTTATCATCGCCATACCAGTAGATGCAACCGTCGAGATATTACCCACTATTTTAGATAAAATCAATGATAACTGTTTAGTTTTTGATGCTGGTTCGACCAAGAAGAAATTATGTAATACAGTAGAGAATCATAATAAAAGAAGGAATTATTTGGCAGTACATCCAATTGCAGGTACAGAGTTTTCTGGGCCACAAGCAGCAATTGCAAATTTATATAGAGGAAAAACGAATATTATCTGTGAGGTAGAAAAAACAGCATTTAAATTACAAGAAAAGGGGATGGAGATTTTTTCTAGATTAGGTATGCGAATTCGTTATATGGATCCCTCTTCTCATGATAAGCATATTGCTTATGTTTCGCACTTATCACATATTAGTTCTTTTATGTTAGGTAAAACTGTAATCGAGAAAGAGAAAAACGAAAGAGATATTTTTGATATGGCAGGTAGTGGTTTTGCTTCGACTGTTCGATTAGCAAAAAGTTCTCCCGCTATGTGGGCACCAATTTTTAAGCATAATAAAGAAAATATAATAGAGACATTAGAAGAATATATTGCTAATCTTGCTCAATTTAAAGAGTTGATTGAAAATGATGATTTTTTAGCTGTATATAGAGAAATGGAAGATACAAATCATATAAAGACAATTTTAAAAGGAATTGCTTAAGCTATAGAACCAATACAAACTTTAATAAATAAGAATAAAAAATAAAAATGGAGAATAAAAAAGAACTTAGAAACTGGTTAGATGATTACAATCTGGATCATCCATTGGTAATCGGAGGACCTTGCAGTGCTGAAACAGAAGACCAGGTAGTAAAAATAGCACATCAACTTAAAGATTCTGATGCCACAGTATTGCGTGCAGGAATCTGGAAACCAAGAACAAGACCTGGAAACTTTGAAGGAGTAGGAGCTTTGGGGTTAAAGTGGTTGCAAAGAGCTAAAGAAGAAACTGGGATGAAGATTGCTACAGAAGTAGCAAATCCGCATCATGTAGAATTAGCTTTAGAACATGGAGTTGATGTTTTATGGATAGGAGCAAGAAGTACAGTATCTCCTTTTATTGTTCAGGATATTGCAGATGCCTGTAAAGGAATCGATAATCCGGTCTTAATAAAAAACCCAATTAACCCAGATTTATCTCTTTGGTTAGGTGCTGTAGAACGTTTTTATACTGCAGACGTTAAGAACCTAGGAGTAATTCATAGAGGGTTTTCGACATATGAGAAAACAAAATATCGTAATATCCCAGAGTGGCAGATTCCGATCGATTTACAAAATCGTTTCCCAGATTTGCCATTGATCTTAGATCCTTCTCACATTGCAGGAAGAAGAGATTTGATTTTTGACCTGTCTCAAACAGCTTTGGATCTTAATTTTGATGGACTTATAGTAGAAACACATTATGATCCCGATAATGCATGGAGTGATGCCAAACAACAAATTACACCAGAAACATTGATTCAATATATGAAAGATTTAAAAATTCGTAAAGAGATTGGAGAAGATGAAGCATATCAAAAAGCACTTAGCGAATTACGTGCTAAGATTGATATCGCAGATAATCAATTGTTAGAAGTTTTATCTAAGAGAATGAAAATTTCTGATGATATAGGAAAAGTAAAAGCCAAGCAAAATGTTGCTATTTTACAATCTAAACGATGGAATGAAATATTGGGAA
Source organism: Aquimarina sp. EL_43 (assembly GCF_943422735.1). Lineage (NCBI taxonomy): Bacteria > Pseudomonadati > Bacteroidota > Flavobacteriia > Flavobacteriales > Flavobacteriaceae > Aquimarina > Aquimarina sp. EL_43. The sequence goes on from NZ_CALSBR010000001.1 coordinate 2,849,217, forward strand.
GAATGATTCTTGAAGGAGAAGAAAATGGATTGAGTGAAGAATTTATACTTCGTATTTATAAAGCAATTCACCAGGAATCAATAAATCATCAGAAAAAAGTGGCAAGAGGATAATATAAAAACCCCATTCGCTGCGATTCATAACGAGTGGGGTTTATGTTTTCTTTTAAACAAGATAGTGTATTGCGATTAAATTTTATCGTCAAAAAAGCTTACTTTGATATAATAATATTTCTATGATGCATTATGCCAATTTTTTTACCAAATTTTTGGTATAATATCTTAGAGAAGAACAATAATTGTGTAAAGAAATTGCTTTGTAGGATTTTATGTTTTTTTAATTAAGAAAAGAAATAGGGCCTCTACAAATATTAATATTTGCATCTTTGTATTTATGACAGGTACCGTTTATAAATCTACAGGAAGTTGGTATACCGTAAAAACTAATAACGGAAAAGTATACGAATGTCGTATAAAAGGAAAATTTAGGATTAAAGGCATCAAAAGTACTAATCCTGTGGCTGTAGGAGATCTAGTGGATTTTAAATTAGAAACTAATAATGATCAGGAAACGGGAGTTATCGAATATATTCACGAAAGGCATAATTATATTATTAGAAAATCAGTAAACCTGTCAAAGCAGACACACATCATTGCTTCAAATGTAGATGTGGTCTTTTTATTAATAACCTTAAATAATCCAACAACATTTACAACATTTATAGATCGATTTTTAGTTACAGCAGAGGCATATGGTATTAAAGCAATCTTGCTTTTTAATAAAATAGATACATATAGTGAAGATGAGCTTTTGGAGATTAAATATCTGGCAGCGATATATAGAAAAATTGGATATGAATGTATAGGAATATCTGCAAAGAATGGTAAAAATGTAGACAAAGTAAAAGCAATAATGAAAAATAAAGTAAGTATGTTTTCTGGTCATAGTGGGGTAGGAAAATCTACTTTAGTTAACACAATTGCTCCCGATTTGTCGTTAAAAACAGCCGAAATAAGCGATCAACACCAACAAGGTTTACATACGACTACTTTTGCAGAAATGTTTGATCTTAATTTTGATGCCAAGATTATCGATACACCTGGGATAAAAGGTTTTGGAGTTGTTGATATGGATAAAGAAGAACTGGGAGATTATTTTCCCGAATTCTTTGAGTTAAAATCAGGCTGTAAGTTTAATAACTGTTTGCATATTAATGAACCAAAATGTGCTGTTAAAGAAGCATTAGATAACGAAGAAATTGCCTGGTCTAGATATAAAAGCTATTTACAAATTCTTGAAGGAGAAGAAGAACACTACAGAAAAAATAATTACGACGACGAATAATTTTCGCAATCCACGGCAGCAAAACAGATTAAATTTCTAAGTTGTGCTAAATCAGTTGATAAGAAAATAAAAAAAAATTCTCAGTTCCGAAAAATGAAACTCAAACACTGTATACTTGTGCCATAAAGTTGTTAATTAAAATGACTTTTGGAATTATTTAATGTAATAATTGAATGAAAAACACGCAAACAAAACATGTTGTTCTATATCAGATAAGTAGGGTAATAAAAAAGCTTTTGTTTTTTAAAATCAATGGTAAATAAATGAGGGCCGTAATTCAAAGAGTTTCTGAGGCATCCGTATGTGTCGAAGGAAAAATTGTTTCAAATATAAATCAAGGATTACTTATTCTAATAGGAATAGAAGAAAAGGATTCGCAAGAGGATATAGATTGGTTATCAGGAAAAATATCTCGCCTTAGGATATTTGAAGATGAAGCCGGTGTAATGAACAAAAGTGTATTGGATATAGATGGAGATGCTATAGTAGTAAGTCAATTTACACTACATGCCAGTATCAAAAAAGGCAATAGACCCAGTTATATTAAAGCAGCAAAACCAGAGATAGCAATTCCTCTCTATAAGAATTTTGTACAACGATTAGAGTTGGATTTAGGAAAGAAAATAGGTACAGGTGTATTTGGAGCTGATATGAAAATATCACTACTTAATGATGGGCCTGTTACTATAACTGTAGACACAAAAAACAAAGAATAAACCACCCCCTAAAATAATTTTTATGTTACAAAAAATACTACTGGTTTCAGTTGTGCTTATGTTATTCTGTATTGGGCAAATCTCTGCTCAGGATGATTTAAAGCTACAAGCTGTACTCTTAGATTCTACACTTACTAAAAATGCTAATGCTATTGTAAGATCCGAGGAAGTTACTATTGAGATAAAGTCAATAAATTCTGTAGTTGTAAAAACCAAAAGAATTGTTACTATACTTAATAAATATGGCAACGGATATGCCAATTCTTATGAAGGGTATAGCCCATCTACAAAAATTAAAAGACTAGAAGCTATAGTTTATGATTCTTTTGGTAAAGAAATTAAAAAATATAAAAAGAAAGATTTTAAAGATAGAAGTGTTTCTGATGGGATATCACTAATGAATGATGATAGAATAAAATATTTTGAATACACTCCTTTAAATTACCCTTATACACTTGCATTTGAAAGTGAGGTAGAAAGCTCAACTACAGCATTTATAAAATATTGGAAACCAATTTTGGCATATAGATTAAGTATTGAAAAATCTAACTATAAGATTTTAAATTCATCAAAAATCTCGATTAGATATAGAGAAACAAATTTTGATGATTATCCGGTCGAAACAAATAAGACCGACCTGGAAACTTCGTATTCAATTTCTAATATCCCAGCACGATTACCCGAAGTATATAGCCCTTCTCTAAATGATATGACGCCGATGGTAAAGGTGGCATTAAACGAATTCTCATTAGAAGGAGTTAAGGGTGCAGCTACAGACTGGAAATCTTTTGGAAAATGGAAATACAATAAACTAATATCTGGTAGAGGTAAATTACCTCTTCAGACTATTGAAAAAATAAACAAACTGGTTGCGAATGCAAAAACTAAAAAAGAGAAAGCTAAGTTAATTTATGAATATGTACAGGATAAAACCAGGTATATAAGTGTACAATTAGGTATTGGAGGTTGGGTCCCATTTTTGGCAGAAGACGTAGATCGATTAGGATATGGAGATTGTAAAGCGCTAACAAACTATACTAAATCTTTATTAGATAGTCAGGGTGTAAATTCTTATTATACAGTCGTTTATGCTGATGAGAGAAGAGATATTGACTCAGAATTTGCATCAATGCAAGGAAATCATGTGATACTTAATATACCAGATGAAGAAGAAGATCTCTGGCTTGAATGTACCAGCCAAACCACCCCATTTAATTTTATAGGTGATTTTACTGATAATAGAGATGTACTGGTAATTACTCCTGAAGGAGGAACCATTAAAAGAACTAAGAAATATGAACCTGAAGAAAATATACTTCATACTACGGCTACAGTTAATCTTGAAGTAGATAGATCCATGTCTGCAACTGTAAAAAGAGTATCGCAGGGACTTGAATATGACTGGAATTATAATATTCAGTATGAAACACCAAAAGATCAAAAATTATATTATAAAGAATTTTGGGGATATATCAATAATCTGGAAATCGGTAAGATAAATCTTAATGATAATAAAGACAATATCAAATTTACAGAGGACATAGAAATCTCTTGTGTTTCTTATGCTAAAAAAGTAGGAAGCCGTTTATTAATATCTCCTAATCTTTTTAGTCGAGATCAGATTAATCTACCTAAATATGATACGAGAAAAACCCCTTTGGTAATATCAAGAGGGTATGTAAATACAGATGAATACATTATTAATTTACCTGATGGATATATGATGGGGAATTTACCTGAAAAAAAATCTATTGAAACCGTATTTGGTAGTTATAGTTATGAACTCGAAAAGATTGATGATAAGCAACTCAAATTCAAACGATTTTTAAAAATAGTTGACGGTACATTTCCGAAAGAAAAATATGATGAATATAGAAGGTTTAGATCCGAAATTAAGAAAATAGATAAATCAAGAATAGCATTAAAACAACAATAAATAACCATCGCAATGAAAAATATAAATACATTACTATTTGGTTTCTTTTTTATAGTTTCTGCAAGCGGTTTTGCACAGGAGTATAAATACGGAAAAGTATCTAAAGAAGAATTGGCAGAGCAATCTTATGCTATGGATAGTACGGCTCATGCTGCTGTTCTTTATGAAAAGAAACATGTACATATGAATTACAGTCAATCTCAGGGTTTTCAGTTGATTACCGAGGTGTATAAAAGAATCAAGTTATACAAAAAAGATGGATTTGATTATGCAACAGATGAAGTGTTTTTATATCATAAAAATGGCGAGGATGAAAAAATAATGAGCTTAAAAGGGGTTACCTATAGTTTGGTTGATAATAAAATTGTAGAAACCAAACTTAAAAAAGATGGAATTTTTAAAAACGAATATTCTAAATATTACGATCAAATAAAATTTACAATGCCCTCTTTACAAGAAGGATCAATAATTGAGTATAAATATAAGATCATTTCACCATTTGTATACAACATGGATAGAATCTATCTGCAATATGAAATACCAATTAAAAAACTCGATGTAGTAGTTGAATCTCCAGAATATTTTATATTTAAAAAGTTTACATCAGGGTATCTTCCAGTTGACATTAAAGAATCTAAACATAATAGTAAGATTATGTTAACGTCTAAAACCAGAACAAGTAGTGGAGGAGTTATGGGGGGAACAGTAAAAACACAATATTCAACCAATGATGTTGATTTTAAAGTTATTAAAAATACGATTAACTCTACCAATATCCCTGCTTTTAAAATAGAGCCGTTTTCTGGAAATGTGAAAAATTATATTTCGAGTATAAGTTATGAGTTATCTAGTGTTAATTGGCCAAATAGACCTGTAAAATACTATTCTACAACCTGGGAAGATGTAGCGAAAACAATTTATAAGAGTGGTAATTTTGGTGAAGAATTAAAAAAGAAAAGTTATTATGAAGAAGATTTAAAAGCCGTAGTGTCGCGCTCAGAAAATCAGACAACCAAAATGATGAAAGTATTCAATTATGTGAAAAAAAGGATGCGATGGAATGATGCGTATGCTGTGGGTACAAGTGTGGGAGTTAAAAAAGCATATAAAGAAAAGACAGGTAATTCTGCAGAAATTAATCTGATGCTTACTTCTATGTTATCTCATGTTGGCCTGGATGCTAATCCTGTATTAGTAAGTGCAAGTAACAGAGTTATTGCTCTGTTTCCTACTGTAGATGGCTTTAATTATGTGATATCCAGAGTAAAATTAGCCGATGGTAGTCATGTGTACTTAGATGCTACAGATAGATATGCTTTACCTAATGTTTTACCAGATCGAGTAATTCGTGGATCTGGAAGAGTAATTTCTAAAAATGGTACTTCACAAAGAGTAAACTTTAGACCAAAAAGACCTTCTTTAAAAAGATATAGTGCACAATGTCAAATTGATAAAGATGGTGCTGTAAAAGGAAAATTTAATGTTCGTCATATGGATTATTTTGCACATGATTTTAGGATAGAAAATGAAGCAAAAGATGATGAAAGTAAAGTAAAGCGTTTTAAGAAAAGGTTTGGCTTAGACGAAATTGAAGAATATACTGTTAAAGGTATAAATGAAGCCGGGAAAGGAGTTAGCGAAAGCTTTAATTTTATATCTTACGACCAGGTAGAATCTATCGAAAATGAGATGTATTTTTCTCCGTTGTTATTTTTAAGAGATAAAGAAAATGTATTTAAATCTAACAATAGAGAATATCCAATAGATTTTGGTTATGGGTTTACTAATGCCTATATGGTAAGTATCAAAATTCCTGAAGGATATGAGGTAGCCGAACTTCCAAAATCGGGAGCTTTTAAAATGCCAGAAAACATAGGTGCTTTTTCATTTAGGTCAAATGTAACCAACGGGATGATACAAATTGTTGTTAATGAAACTGTTAATGTTGCTTTTCTTCCTTCAGATTATTATTTAACATTAAAAGAGTTTTATAATCAAGTTATTGAAAAAGAAAATGAACAGATAGTGCTTAAAAAAATATAATTATGAATATCCAGGATGCCCAACGTGCTGTAGATGATTGGATCAAAAATCATGGAGTACGGTATTTTAATGAATTAACCAATATGGCGCAGCTTACCGAAGAAGTAGGAGAAGTTGCCAGAATTATAGCACGACGTTATGGCGAACAAAGTGAAAAAGAGAGTGATAAAAATAAAGATCTAGGAGAAGAATTGGCCGATGTTTTGTTTGTGGTATTATGTTTGGCTAATCAAACAGGAATTAATCTTCAGGAAGCTTTTGATAAAAAGCTGGATATTAAAACAAAAAGAGATCACGATCGTCACCATAACAACGAAAAATTAAAATAATGTTTACATCAATTCTTTCGTCAAAAAAGTACTGGTCCTCTGTATGCTTTATAGGATTTGGCTTTATAATTATTTTTAGTGTTATTGAGTATTTCATGCAATACAGCAGTTCTACTTGGAGTACTTTTGTAGAAGAAAGAATCAATCAGCAACAATGGATTAGATATATGATATCTCGAATAGTAGGAGGATTAATATATGGGATGATCATGGGATATTATTTTGAATTAAGAAAAAGGAAATCAAATCGATAAAATGAATTTGAAATTAGAACACATACCCAATATAGAAGGCAATACGCTACAAATTACGGGATCAAAAAGTGAAACAAATAGGTTACTAATACTCCAGGCATTATACCCTAATATAGGTATCGAAAATGTATCTAACAGTGATGATTCTGAGTTAATGCAAAAAGCATTGAAGAGTGATGAAATTACTGTAGATATTCATCATGCAGGTACAGCAATGCGTTTTCTTACAGCATATTTTGCTGTTAAACAGGATAGAGAGACTGTACTTACAGGAAGTAAAAGAATGAAAGAAAGGCCGATTAAAATATTGGTCGAAGCATTAGAACAATTAGGATGTAAGATTAGTTATGAAAACGAACATGGGTACCCTCCGATACGTATTCGAGGAAAGCGACCCGAAACAAATTCTGTCTCTTTACAAGCAAATGTGAGTAGTCAGTATATTTCGGCATTAATGTTAATTGCTCCTTCATTACCCAATGGGTTAGAAATCGTATTAGAAGGAAAAGTAACCTCTGTGCCTTATATTAATATGACATTAAGTTTGTTAAGTGATGCTGGTATTAAAGGTGTTTTTAAAGACAATAAAATTACCATTAATCCTTGCGACAAAATTTCTCCAAAAAATATTGTAGTAGAATCAGATTGGAGTTCTGCTTCTTATTTTTATAGTATTGTTGCGCTTTCTGATAATACATCTGTCACTATTGGAAGTTATAAAAAGCAGAGCTATCAGGGAGATGCTAAACTTGCAGAAATATACAAAAGCCTAGGAGTAGAAACTACTTTTGATCAAAATACAATTACCTTAAAAAAAGTATCGGATAAACTTAAGAAACTTGAAGATGGATTAGATTTATCTAATTCTCCCGATATTGCTCAAACAATAGCTGTAACTTGTTTTGGATTAGGTATTGGATGTTATCTTACTGGCTTACACACATTAAAAATAAAAGAAACAGATCGTCTGGAAGCTTTAAAAAATGAAATCGAAAAATTAGGCGGGCAAGTTCATATTACCGAGAATTCTCTTCGTTTAGAGCCTTCAGAATACATAAAAAAAGATGTAACTGTAGCAACATATCATGATCATCGTATGGCTATGGCATTTGCACCTCTTGCTCTTAAAACATCATTATATGTCGAAGATGCTAATGTTGTTTCTAAATCCTATCCCGATTTTTGGTTAGATTTAAAGAAATTAGGATTTAAAATTTTAGAAGTGTAAAAGAGAGCTATAGCAGGATAGTTGATGCTAACTTAGTTATTTTGAAGGCGGTTTTTATGTGATAATTTAAAAACAGTACCTATGCATATGTAAATATATCCTAATTTACTTGACAACCCCTATTGCAAGATTGTATATTTGCACCTTCAAAAAATAAATACGAATGAAGCTATCACATTTCAATTTCAATCTTCCACAAGATTTATTGGCTGAGTACCCAGCTGAAAACAGAGATGAATCTCGCCTAATGGTTCTTAATAGAAAGGATCAAACCATAGAGCATAAACAGTTTAAAGATCTTATAGATTATTTTGAACCAAATGATGTGATGGTTGTTAATAATACTAAAGTTTTTCCTGCTAGATTGTACGGTAATAAAGAGAAGACTGGAGCTAGAATTGAAGTATTCTTATTACGTGAATTAAATTCTGAAACAAGACTTTGGGATGTACTTGTTGATCCAGCTAGAAAAATACGTATTGGTAATAAACTGTATTTTGGAGATGATGAAAGTTTAGTGGCAGAAGTAATAGATAATACAACATCTAGAGGACGTACATTACGTTTTTTGTATGACGGTTCCTATGATGAATTTAGACAAAAACTTAATGACCTAGGGGAAACACCTTTGCCTAAGTATATTAAAAGAGATGCAGAACCAGAAGATGAAGAAAGATATCAAACTATATATGCTAAAAATGAAGGAGCTGTTGCTGCTCCAACTGCAGGACTTCATTTTTCTAAGCATTTAATGAAAAGACTAGAAATCAAAGGAGTTGATTTTGCAGAAATTACATTGCATGTAGGTTTAGGAACATTTAACCCAGTTGAGGTTGAAGATTTATCTAAACATAAGATGGATAGTGAAGAAGCTTATGTTACTGCTAATGCTGCCAATACGATTAATAACGGGATAACAAATAAAAGAAGGATTTGCGCTGTCGGAACTACAGTAATGAGAGCTCTTGAAAGTTCGGTATCATCAGAGAGAACTTTAAATGAGTTTAGAGGATGGACTAATAAATTTATTTTCCCTCCTTATGATTTTAGTATTGCAAATTGTATGATTACGAATTTTCATACGCCTAAATCTACTTTATTAATGATGGTATCTGCATTTGCAGGACATGATTTTATTAAAGAAGCATATGAAGAAGCGGTAAAAGAAAAATATAAATTTTATTCTTATGGTGATGCTATGCTAATCATCTAAAAATAAAAATGAATATTATTAAAAACCCTGCTAAACCCTAAATTTGGTAGGGTTTTTTTGTATGTTTCTAGAAATTAGCATATTAAATTGCATTTTTCGCAAAAAAAATGCTATTTTCGAGGCCTTAAAAAATTATGGTAAAACCGTAATTGGCTTTAAGTGCCAAAAAACGATTAATATCGGTTTTTGTCGAAAAACATGCTAGATGAGGCTTATAAACGTACTTTTTATAAATTTGTACCGTTTTTTTTGTATGTTCCAATTATAAAAAAAAGAACTAAACCTAATTATAGAATGAAAAGAGTAATTTATTATGTAGCATTTTTTAGTACTGTTTTTTCTTATGCTCAAACCAAGGTTGGTAACATTAGCTTTAATGATGTTGATGTTTTTGATAAATCAGAGTTAATGCTTAATGGTGCTGGATCTACAGAAAAGTTATATGCAATGGCATTATATTTGGACTTTGAAGTAGATGGTGTAGAGGATGGGGTGATGGTAGCAGAAAAAGATGTTACTATGGCTATTACAATTAAAATTATTTCTTCAATTACCGATAGTGAGTTCAAGAATATTATAAGAAATGGTTTAGAAAGAGCTACAGATGGCAATAGCTACTTGTTAGAAAATCAAATTAGAGATTTTCTTAACCTTATTCCTAATGAGATAGATAAATTCGATATTTATAAAATTTTATATGTCAAAGGAGGAAAATTAACTCTTTATAAGAACAAGGAATTACTGGGAACAATAAATAGTAAAGAATTTAAAAAGGCCTTGTTTAAAATTTGGTTAGGAGAAAACCCTATTGATGAACAATTAAAAGAAGACTTACTTGCATCTTATGAACCTAACCCTATATTAGGAAGATGGAAAACATATGATAAAAAAACAGGAGTAGCTATTAGTATCGTTCAGTTATATATTATAGATAATAAAGTGTATGGTACCATACAAAGAATGATGCGTATATCAGAAAGAGATGCAATTTGTTATGAATGTGAAGGAGCAGACAAAAATCAAAATGTAGAAGGATTAGTAATTTTAAAAGGATTAAGATTAAAAGGAGATAGATATGTAAATGGAAAATTTACAGATATAAAAAACGGTAGAGTTTCAGAATGTCAAATATGGATTGATGAGGACGAACCAAATATACTTAAGGTGAAGTATAAAGGAGGGGGAGGAGTCCATGAATGGAGAAGAATAAAAAAATAAGATGATCTAAAATAATACTAAAAACCCCTGGATACTTCTCCAGGGTTTTTTAATCGCTATAATAAAGAAAGAAGATGTATGTTACAGTACCATTTATCTTTATACTTTTGCAGAAGTTATGAATGTGAAGAAAAAAGACATAAGAACCTTAACTAAAGATCAGCTACGGATTTTCTTTGAAGAAAATGGAGATAAATCTTTTAGAGGAAATCAGGTTTATGAATGGCTATGGAGTAAAGGGGCTCATAGTTTTAATGACATGACCAATATTTCTAAAGCCACTCGAAAAATACTAGAGGAAAATTTTGTGATCAATCATATTCGGGTTGATCAGATGCAAAGAAGTACAGATGGCACGATTAAAAATGCAGTAAAATTGCATGATGGATTAGTAGTAGAATCAGTACTAATTCCTACTCCAACCAGAACTACGGCATGTGTGTCATCTCAGGTAGGATGTAGCTTAGATTGTAAATTTTGTGCAACAGCTCGATTAAAAAGGATGAGAAATCTTAATCCCGATGAGATTTATGATCAAGTAATGGCTATTGATAAAGAAAGTCGACTATATCATAATCGTCCTTTATCAAATATTGTGTTTATGGGTATGGGAGAGCCTTTAATGAACTATAATAACGTATTGAAAGCTATTGATAAAATTACTTCTCCCGATGGGTTGGCAATGTCTCCAAAAAGAATCACATTATCTACTTCTGGTGTGCCCAAAATGATTAAAAAAATGGCAGATGATGAGGTGAAATTTAAATTAGCGGTCTCATTACATTCTGCAATAGATGAAATAAGAACATCAATAATGCCTTTTAATGAAACATTTCCGCTAATAGACCTTAAAGAAGCATTAGAATATTGGTACCAAAAAACAAAAAGTAAGATCACTTATGAGTATGTGGTTTGGAAAGGGATAAATGATAGAAAGGAAGATATAGAAGCTTTGATAAGGTTCTGCTCTTACGTTCCATGTAAAGTAAATTTAATAGAATATAATCCAATAGATGATGGAGCATTTCAACAGGCACCAAACAAAGCAATAGAAAATTATATTCATGCACTAGAATCTCATGGTATTGTTATCAATGTTCGTCGTAGTCGTGGAAAAGATATAGACGCAGCTTGTGGCCAGCTAGCTAATAAATCCTAGAGGTATATCCTTATATTTATTAAATTAAAGGTAATATTCTTGATATATAACAATATCGGTTTCAAAGAAAAACTATTTTACGTTATCTTCGCGTTACTATAGAAAACAGAATCAAGTACAGCATATTGAAAGTTGTAGAACAAATAAAATTACCGATCATTGATGAAATGGAACTTTTTGAGCAAAAGTTTTCAGAATCAATGACCTCTAAGGTAGCCTTACTCAATAGAATTACACATTATATTGTAAATAGAAAAGGTAAGCAGATGCGACCTATGTTTGTTTTTCTGGTATCTAAAATGATATCTGGAGGAGAAGTAAACGAACGAACATATCGAGGAGCTTCTGTAATAGAATTGATTCATACAGCAACTTTGGTTCATGATGATGTCGTAGATGACTCTAATCAAAGGCGAGGCTTTTTTTCTATTAATGCCTTATGGAAAAACAAAATAGCAGTTTTGGTAGGAGATTATCTGTTGTCAAAAGGATTGTTACTCTCTATTGATTATGGGGATTTTGATCTTTTAAAGATTATTTCGGTAGCAGTTAGAGAAATGAGTGAAGGGGAGCTGCTGCAAATCGAAAAAGCTAGAAATCTTGATATCACAGAAGAGATATATTATGAAATCATCCGCCAGAAAACAGCGACATTAATAGCAGCATGTTGTAGCCTGGGAGCTTGTTCTGTAGCTCCGGATTCTGATGATGTTGAAAAAATGAGAAAATTTGGAGAACTTATCGGGATGGCTTTTCAGATTAAAGATGATTTATTTGATTATGGAGATACAGCTATAGGAAAACCCACCGGGATTGATATTAAAGAGCAAAAAATGACACTCCCTCTTATCTACACACTAAATCACTGTACTAAAGAAAAAAAGAAATGGCTTATTAACTCGGTAAAAAATCATAATAAAGATAAAAAGAGAGTTAAAGAAGTTATAGATTTTGTAAAAGTAAGTGGAGGATTAGAGTACGCTATTAAAATAATGCATCAATTTAAAAATGATGCACTTTCCATCTTATCAGAATATCCTGATTCAGATTACAAATCTTCTTTAGAGCTTATGGTTGATTATGTTATCGACCGAAAAAAATAATTAGACGCTTTTTGATATTAAAAAAATGGTGCGCAATATGCGTATAATGAGTTTGTTAAGAACAAAAAACATCAAATTAACTCTAAATGTTTATAATACAACACTAATTATTTTAAATACGAGGCAACCTTTTTATTTTTATTCTCGTCTATGTAAATAGAAGATCTAATTAATTGATTTTATATTGAAAGTTATTCAATTTTATAAAAGCGAAACCCAACTCATTAAAAGGGCAGCAAAGCAATATCGCGATGCACAGCATCAGCTATACAATCAGTATGCCCCCAAAATGCTTAGTGTGTGCAGACGATATATTAAGGATATTCATTTTGCAGAAGAAGTAATGCTTGGCGGGTTTTTAAAAGTTTTTATGAATTTAAATAAGTTTAAGTTCGAAGGAAGTTTTGAAGGATGGATACGAAGAATTATGGTTAATGAATCGATCTCTTTTTTAAGAAAAGAAAAACAAGTTCTTTTTGCCGAAGAAATAACAAGCTATACCGAAGAATCCTGGAACAATATTAATACAGAATTAGAAATAGACCAGATTCAGGAATTAATAGATAGTTTGCCAGAAGGATATAGAATGGTATTTGTACTATATGCTATAGAAGGATACAAGCATAGTGAGATAGCTAAAATGTTAGAGATTTCTGAAAGTACTTCAAAATCCCAACTATTTAAAGCTAGGAAAACGTTGCAACAAAAGTTAAACCAACAAAATAAGATAAGTAATGGCGCCATTGAAATTTGAAGAAAAGATGAAAGACAAGCTAGAACAGCGCGCTATACAGCCTTCTGGTGATTCTTGGGAGCGATTAACAGCGCAATTAGATAGCGCAAAAAAACAAAAAAAGGAAAATAAAAAAATCCAATGGTATGGTATTGCTGCCATCTTTGTTGGAGTCTTGATCCTGACTTCTATACTAATGAATCAAAATTCGGTTTCAGAACAAAATAACACCCAATTTGTCGATAATAGCGATGAGGTTATAAAAAATGAAAATACCGAGATAGTTGAAAATAAGGATGCAGAACAAAAAGTTATAGAAAAAAATAATTCTAAAGCTTTTGAAGAAAGTTCAACTACCGATAGAATTGTAACGTCCTCTCCAGAGAAAGAAAATAAAAATCTCAAAAAGAAAAATATTCCTTCGGAAATTGCAACACCTAGGGATAAGGCTACAAAAAAAATGTTAGAAAATAGGGAATATGATACTGAGTTGGTAGAAAATGACAAAAATACCAATAGGATTAAAAATAAAGTTTTACCTGTAGATTCTTTGATTATTGAAGATAAGGTAGCAGGAGTAGTAGCACAAATTCAGGAGCTTCAAAAAAACAATGCTCAAGTCACCGATGATGAAATCAATGCATTATTACTTGAAGCTCAAAGAGAAATTTCAACAGCAAAAATATTAAAATCTAGTACAGTGAGTGCATCAAGCCTTCTGCAAGATGTAGAAGCAGAGCTTGATGAAACTTTTAAACAACGTGTTTTTGAAGCGCTTAAAACAGGTTTCCAAAAAGTTAAGACAGCAGTAGTAGAAAGGGATAATTAAAATCATTCATCAATCAAATAATCAGCAATCTCTCTGGTGTATCCAGAGGGATTGCAAATAAAATTCAAAAAACAATGAAGACAATAGTTACAATAGCCACATTTGTGGCCATGACACTCTTTGCCCAATTGTCAAGTGCGCAGGAAGCAAGTGATAATAATGTAATAGAAAAATTGAAACAGCAGAAAGAACGTGTTATTAATGCTGAAAAAGAAGCATTAAAAAAGGAAGTGGAAGAAATTAATGAAAAACTGGTAAATGAAGAAATAACCAAAGAAGATGCGCAAAAACTTAAAGAAGAAGCTGCCAAGATACATGCTCTTAATATTGAAAATAGAATAGCTATTATAGAAAATAAAATAGCACTTTTGGAACGCAATGAGGGGGATGCTATTGAATTTTTAGAAAAAGATCTGGAATACAATCTTACTTTCCTAGGGTTTAATTTTGGATCTGATAATGACAGAGAAATACCATATGATAGACGTACAACATCAAATTTGGTAATTGCTTTTGGACTTAACAATGCAATTGTAGAAGGGCAATCATTAGACGATTCTGATTATAAAATTTCTGGAAGTAGGTTTTTCGAAATTGGTTGGGCCTGGAAAACAAGAGTATTTAAAAACACCAACTTTCTAAGAATTAAGTACGGGATTTCATATACTTCTAATGGTTTAAAGCCTACAGATAATAGATATTTTGTAGAAAATGGTAATCAGACCACATTAGAAGAATTTAGAGTAGAATTGGATAAATCTAAATTTAGAATGGATAACCTTGTGGTTCCGGTACATTTTGAATTTGGCCCGTCAAAAGTGACAGAAACAGAAAAAAGTATACGATATTCTATTGCAAATAGATTTAGAATTGGTCTGGGAGGATATGTCGGAGCAAATATAAGTACTCGTCAAAAATTAAAATATAAAGAAAATGGCGACCGTATTAAAGATAAGATTAAAAGAGATTATAATACCAGTGATCTGGTATATGGATTAAGTGGATATATTGGTTTTGGAGATATGTCTATATATGCCAAGTACGATTTGTCTCCAATTTTTAGAAATGCAGAGATTGAACAAAATAATGTGTCGTTAGGATTACGTTTTGACTTTTAATCGATAAATGAATTGATACAGTTACCCGTATATTTTATAAAATTAACGGACTATAATAGATAAAATAGTTTTTTGTTGATAAAGTAGGAGCAAATAATGATTATTTTAAAAGAGCGATATGACTATATCGCTCTTTTGTTTTTTTTACCTCATAAGTTGTTTGAGTTATGATTCTCAGGCCTTTATTTAATGGCTATCCTATTAAATCGATATGCTAAACATTTATATTTTTTTGTTAAATAATTTACTAATAATGAATATTTGTTAAATATATAAATAAAAGTATTACCCTTAAATTAATTATGGTTTTAACATAACTATTTGAATGTAAGTATTTTATGACAATTTATTTTTTTGTTTCTAGATGAAATATTCTATATTTATCCAAGTCATAGTTGAAATAATTCTTTCCAAAATTTTAATAACGATTCTACATTTTTTGCCTCAAAATGTTAGTCGTTACTACTTATGCTGAAATTGGTATAAAACCGAACAATTAACCAAATTTCACTCATATGAAAACTAAATTTTTTTATTTAACATTATTCATGTTCTGCAGCTTCGGGCTGCTAGCTCAAAAAGGAGCTGTCAAAGCAAGTTTAACAAGTCAGGCAGTTTACATGAAGGAAATTCCCGCACTCTCCAGTATGAAGAATATTATTTCTGCTAAAGGAATAATAAAGCATGGGAGAGAAAAACAACGGGGAAAAAACAATTACGTACCTGGTAAAGGGCTTCCAAAAGTTGGTGAGTCTGATCCTTTAATGAAGTATCAGCAAAAATCAATGAAAGCTGCTATTTCTACCGAAGTTGCGAATTTTGTTGCTCATCAAGGTAATAGTACGCCTACAGACCCAACTGGTGCAATTGGGCCTAATCACTATGTGTATGCTTTTAATTCAGGTTTTGGTATTAGAGATCGAAACGGGAGTGTATTATTAGCAGAGGCTTCTTTGGCTACGATATTCCCTGGAGAGGATTTAGGAGATCCGATCGTAGTTTATGACAATTATGCAGAACGCTTTATTATTATGCAATTTAGTAATTCTCCTAATGGTATTCTTATTGCGATAGGGAAAGGTCCAGATCCTGTTAATGATGGCTGGTATACGTATAGGTTCAACACAGGAGAGTTTCCTGATTATGAAAAATTATCGATTTGGAGCGATGGGTATTACATAACTTCTAATAAAGCTCCAAACGGAGCAATTGGAACTTTGGAGACTGTTTATGTTGCTGAAAGAGATAAAATGCTTGCAGGAGATGCTAGTGCAGGATTTGTAGGTTTTACACTTCCGGGAGCTATTTCAAGCGGTTTTTATAGTCCAGCAGGATTTAATGCTACTGGTCCTACATTGCCACCAGTTGGAACAGGAAATTCTTTTATTTATCTACAGGATGATTCCTGGTCTGGAGTATCATCAGATCATTTAAAAATTTGGACAACAGATGTTAACTGGTCTAACCCGTCTAGTTCAACCATTTCTCAACCAGTAGAGGTAACTACCTCACCATTTGATAGTGTATTTGATGGAGGATCATTTTCTAATTTACCTCAGCCTAGTGGAGGTGATATAGATGCATTACAGGCGACAATGATGTATATGACGAATTATAGACGTTTTGCAACTCATAATTCTGTTGTTTTAAATTTTGTGGTAGATTTAAATGGGAATGATGACTTAGCTGGTATTCGCTGGTACGAACTTAGACAGACAGGTGATGGTCAGCCTTGGACAATTCATCAGGAAGGTACATACACACAGCCTGATGGACATAGCGCATTTTGTGGTGCTATTGCGATGGACGGACAAGGTAATATAGGTCTTGGATATACTGTGGTTAGTAACTCAATCGTTCCTTCTATTAGATATACAGGAAGATTAGCAAGTGATCCTTCCGGAACAATGACGTTGACAGAACAGGTTGCTGTAAATGGAACTCAATCTAATCCTTCGACAAGATATGGAGATTATGCGCAAATGACTGTAGATCCATCTGATGATGCAACTTTCTGGCATATTGCAGAATATTTTGATGCAGGATTTAGGAAAAATCATGTAGTGGCTTATAAATTGCAGCCCGATACTCCGGATACAGAAGCTCCTACAGTTCCTGCAAATTTAACTGCATCTAATACTACCGATGTTTCTACTTCATTAAGCTGGGACGCATCTACTGATAATGTAGGGGTTACTGCATATGACGTATATCAAGATGGTACGGTAGTAGCAACTGTAGCTACAACTACGGCAGATATTACTGGACTAACAGCAAGTACATCTTATGATTTCTCTGTAAAAGCAAAAGATGCCGCAGGAAATGAATCTGCTGCAAGTGCAACACTTACCGTTACTACAGTTGCACCAGATACTCAGGCACCAACTGTTCCTGCAAATTTAACCGCATCTAACACTTCAGCAGGTCAGACGACCTTAAGTTGGGATGCATCTACCGATAATGTAGGTGTTGCAGGATATGATGTATTACAAGATGGAGCAGTAGTTGCTACTGTAACGACCACAACTACTGTAGTAGCAGGACTTTCTCCTGAAACTACATATGAGTTTAAGGTGTTAGCTAAAGATGCTGCAGGAAATGAATCAGCTACCAGTACGCCAATAAGTGTAACTACTCCAGCTGCAACAGGATGTTTAAATGGAGTTGCCGTTCCATATAGTGAAAGTTTTGAAAGTGATTTTGGAGGATGGACACAAGCATCAGGAGATGATCTGGACTGGACAAGAGATTCTGGAGGTACGCCTTCTAATAATACAGGGCCTTCAAGCGCAGATGATGGATCAACGTATATCTATGTTGAAGCCTCTGGAAATGGCACAGGATACCCAAATAAAAGAGCAATTCTTAATTCTCCATGTGTTGACCTTAGTGGTGCTACAGCAGCTGTGTTTTCATTTAGTTATCATATGTATGGTGGTACCGATTTTGGATCGCTAGACGTTGAAGCAAGTAATGATGATGGAGCTACCTGGACAAGTATTTGGAGTAAAAGCGGAAACCAGGGGAACTCTTGGCAAACGGCTACAATAGATCTAGCAGCATATCTAGGGGTTGGACTACAGTTACGATTTAATCGTGTAACAGGGAATACCTGGCAAGCAGATGCAGCAATAGATAAAATATCACTTACTTCTGATACTACAGGAAATTGTGCTACTGGTGATTTAACCTTAAGCATAACTTTTGATAACTACCCAGAAGAAACTTCCTGGACATTAACCGATGCAGGAGGTACAACAGTAGCATCAAAAAGCTATTCTACAGCAAATCCAGATGGGTCTACGGTTACAGAAACTATTAATGCACTAGCTTCAGGAAGTTATACATTTACAATTTCTGATTCTTTTGGAGATGGAATTTGCTGTTCATATGGTAATGGCTCTTATACACTATCAAGTAGTGCAGGTACTATTGCATCAGGAGGAGAGTTTACAAATTCTGATGCTACAGAATTCTGTGCTCAAGGATCAAGTGTAAGGTTGGATACTTATGAATTAACAGATTTCAACTCAAATGACAAGCGATTTATGTTGTATCCAAACCCAACTAAAGGTATTTTAAATATATCCGTTGGTAAGACACCAATCCAAAAACTAGAGATTTTCTCTATGTTTGGTCAAAAAGTTCGTAGCATTGATGATCAAGGAATTAAGCAAATCGATGTAAGTAACCTTACTGCGGGAACTTATTTTGCAAGAATTACTGCTAAAGAAACTATTGTTACAAGAAGTTTTATTGTAGCAAAATAATTTCTGAAGAAATAAAAAACTAATTATTAAGAGGCTGTCTTTTTTAGACAGCCTCTTTTTTTTATTAAATCAAGAAGAGGACAGTGTCTCAGGAATTATATTATTTTTGCGTTGAGCTTGTTTATGTAGATAAAAACAAACTTTTGAAGTAAGATAGCAATAGAATACTTACTATTCCATATTAATTATATAATACTAGATAATGATCCATAAGTCCACTATAGATGCTGTATTCGAAACTGCTCGGTTAGAAGAAGTAATAGGTGACTTTGTGCTATTAAAAAAGGCAGGGAGTAATTTTAAGGGATTAAGTCCTTTTAGTGATGAAAGAACACCTTCTTTTATGGTATCTCCTGTAAAGCAGATATGGAAAGATTTTTCTAGCGGAAAAGGAGGTAATGTAGTTGCTTTTTTGATGGAACATGAGCATTTTACATATCCTGAAGCCATAAAATATTTGGCTAAGAAATATAATATAGAATTTCAGGAAACCGAGCAAACAGATGAGCAAAAAGAACAAGCAAATGAAAGAGAGAGTATGTATTTGGTTAGCGAGTTTGCTAATACTTTTTTTCAGAATTCTTTACTTAAAACAGAACAGGGTAAAGCCATTGGGTTAACCTATTTTAAAGAACGTGGATTTACCGAAGAAACTATAAAAAAGTTTGGACTAGGATATTCTCCTGATGTTTGGGATGCATTTACTGCCGAGGCTATTAAAAAAGGATATCAATTAAACTATTTAGAGAAAACAGGTCTTACTATAGTAAAGGAAGAAAAACAATTTGACCGTTTCAAGGGTAGAGTAATGTTTCCTATTCAATCGATGTCTGGCCGTGTTTTGGGCTTTGGAGGGAGAATTTTAACCAATGAGAAAAAAGCAGCAAAATACCTTAACTCTCCAGAAAGTGATATCTACCATAAGAGTAAAGTGCTTTATGGTATTTATCATGCAAAACAAGCTATTGCCAAAGAAGATAACTGTTACCTTGTAGAAGGATACACAGATGTTATTCAATTTAATCAAACAGGAGTTACCAATGTAGTTTCTTCATCGGGTACAGCATTAACATCAGATCAAATTCGCTTAATTAGTAGACTAACTAAGAATATCACAGTATTGTTTGATAGTGATGCTGCCGGGATGCGAGCATCTTTAAGAGGGATTGATTTGATTCTTGAACAGGGAATGAATGTAAAAGTCTGTAGTTTTCCCGATGGAGAAGATCCAGATAGTTTTGCTAAACAAAATACGCTAGAAGAACTAAGCTCATATCTCGAAGAGAATGTTCAGGATTTTATTAGCTTTAAAGCATCACTATTACAGCAAGAATCTAAGAATGATCCAATCAAAAGAGCAGAATTGGTTAGAGATATGGTAACTAGTATTTCTAAAATCCCAGATGTAATCAAACGAGAGATTTATGTAAAAGAATGCTCTCGAATAATGGACGTTTCTGAAGATGTATTGTTTGATACTTTAGCACAAATTCGTAATGTTGATGTAAAAGAAGATCGTAAACAGCAAAAACAGCATCAAAAATCACTAGAAGTTGTAAAAACTGAAGCTCATAAACAACCTAAAGTAAATAGACAATATGTATTAGAGCGCCATATAATAAAAGCTTTATTGATATATGGTGTTCAGGAAGAAGAGTTTGAAGATTTGATAATGAAAGAAAGTGAAGATGGAGAACTTATTTTAGAGCCAGAAATACATAAAATAAAAGTTTTTGAAAAAATATATTTGGATCTACAAGATGATGAAATCGAATTTACAGATCAGGTTTTTAAAGATATATATGCAATTTTGATTGAAGAGTTAAATCAGGTTGATGAGTTTAAAATAGATAGTTTTATAAATAAAATCCCACCAGAAATAGCTTCAGAGATTACAGAAATCATGATGAGAGAAGAACGTTATGAGCTTCACAGATGGGTAGATATGGAAATTCATGTAAAACAAAAAACAGACTCTGTAGCAGAATATGTGAATAATATTATTCTAAGTTTAAGAGGTTTTTTGATCGATCAAAAGATAAAAGAGCTTTCACAAGAAGTGAAAGCTCAGAATCTTGAAAGTAATATGAATATTCTAGAAGATATTCGAGATTACCAAACTCTCAAGAAATTATTGTATAGAAAACTAAATCGAGTGATTTAACTTATATGCAATAATCTTGATTGATGAATTAAATCTGCGAGATTATCCACTTTTAATTTTTTTAGCAGTCGCGTCTTATATGTACTTACCGTTTTTTCATTAATAGATAATGTAGAAGCTATATCTTTATTGCGTTTTCCAGAAGATAACAGATTGAGTACTTCTATTTCTCTGGAGGATAGTTTTTTATATTTTACAACCATATTATTTTCATTAGCATTTCCGTTTGCTAATTGTTGTGTAAGGTTATCATTTAAATATATACCACCCCTTGCAACGCGTTCGATTGCTTTTTTAAGTGTTTTTGTTGGGACTGTTTTGGATAAGTATGCCGAAGCTCCTGCTTTAATAGCACTTAAAGCATACATTTCTTCGGGATGAGAACTAAAAATAATTACTTTGATTCTGGGAAATTCTTTTTTAATAGTTCTCAATGCCATAATTCCATTGATCTGAGGTAAATCTAACTCCATAATGAGTACATCTGGAGTATTAGCTTTCAAAACATCATACATCTCGTTTCCGTTACTTACTTTGCCAATGATCTCATAATCTTCTGAGTTGCGAAATAAGGAAACGATCCCCTTCCTTGTAATTGGATGATGATCTGCGATTAATACGGTTGTCATTCTTGTTTACGATTGTTAATGTTAGTTTAATTTTAAGAGTGTAACATCTTAGGCTAGGGGTAATTTTTAAATCTTTGTGCAAAATTACTAAGAACTAGTCCTCGTAAACTTTTTTTTATGTATTTATCGACAAAATGTTGATTATAATAGATTAACGGGTATTTTACACACCGGAATAGGGGTCATTTTGTGTTGGTTTACGGTATTTAGACGGATAAAAATTTTAAAAACCTCTTGTTCTCGTCCTTTAAAATCATCAATTTTTTTACCTTCATCTTTCATTTTCATAGCCCATTCTAATTCATCATAACTTGCACCAATTTGATCTTCGTCACTTCTGCTATCTCCAAATAATCCATCAGTTGGAGGAGCAACTTGTATCGAATTTGGTACCTTTAAAGCTTCTCCTATAGCATATACTTCACTTTTTAGCAAATTTGCAATTGGGCTTAAATCTACGCCACCATCTCCATATTTGGTGTAAAAGCCAACTCCAAAATCTTCAACCTTATTACCTGTTCCCGCAACTAGATATTTGTATAAACCAGCAAAATAATATAATGTAGACATTCTTAATCGAGCTCTAGTATTTGCTAATGACAGATCAAGTTGTGCACTTGGCGCTGTCTTCGGAACAACAGATTTAAATTCTTCAAAAACGGGAGTTAGATCAACTCTCATATCAGAAACATTAGGAAACCTCTCTTTTAATTGGGCAATATGCTCCTGGGCTCTTGTTACCTGACTCTGGGCTTGGTGAATAGGCATTTCTACACAAAGCGTTTTTAATCCTGTTTTTGCACATAAAGAAGAAGTAACAGCACTATCAATCCCCCCACTTACACCAATAACAAAACCTTCTATGTTTGCATTAGTAGCGTATTCTTTTAACCAGTTTACGATATGATCAATTACTTTTTCTGTTTGCATTCTTCGTTATTTGTTAGTGTTAATTTAAATCCGAATACGATGAGTATTTCAATTTTATACTTCGTATTTCGATCTTTGTCTGTGGCAATTTGATATCTTACCTTTGCGAATATAAAATTAATAAAAAAAGATGGCGTTCTGGAATAGTAGAAATTATTTAGAGAGATATTATAATTTAGGAATGAATAGTATTAAGTATTTAAAATTAGCCATTGTTTTTTGCATATTATTTTCTTGCTCTAGCAAAAATAAAGTAGATAAAGAGATTGCTGAAATCCCTGTAGATATTAAAATTGAACGTTTTGATCGATTATTTGCAGAAATGACTCAGGAAAACTTACCCAATCTAAAAAAAGAATACCCTTTCTTATTTTCAGAAAAATATGCAGATAGTGTATGGATCAAAAGGTCTCGAGATACAATACAACAAGAAGTAAACAAAGAAGTAGAAAAAGCTTTTCCCGATTTTTCTTCTGAGGAAAATGAACTGCATTCACTTTTTCAGCATATTAAATATTATTTCCCAGAAATTAAAGAACCTAGAGTGGTTACAATTACTAATGATGTAGATTATCATAATAAAGTGGTGCTTTCAAAAGGGTTACTTATTATTTCCTTGGATACATATTTAGGTAAGGACCATCATTTTTATGAAGGGATACAAAAATACTTAAGACAGCATTTTGACAGACAATATATAGTGCCAGAGGTAGCGTCTATGTATGCTAAAAACCAGATAGGGCCTATTAGAGATAGAACGTTTTTAGGTAATCTTGTTTCTTTTGGGAAAGAGCTATATCTTAAAAATTTACTCTTACCAGATTTTAGCGATGCCAGAAAAATAGGGTATACAGAGGAGCAATATGCGTGGGCAAAAGCCAATGAAGAGGAAATATGGAGGTATTTCGTAGATCGCCAACTATTATACAGTACAGACAGCACTCTCATGCCTAGATTTTTGTATCCCGGACCTTTTTCAAAATTTTATTTAGAAGAAATTGATAAAGAAGCACCAGATAGAATTGGACAATTTATAGGATGGAGAATTGTAGCTTCGTATATGAAAAATAACAATGTATCTTTGCGGCAATTAATAGTGGCAGATGCCGAAACGATTTTTAACAGATCAAAATATAAACCCGAAAGATAATGGCAAATAATTATAAGTCAGAAATAAAAATAGATATAGAGCTAGATGAAAACAGGATTCCAGAAAAATTAAAATGGACGGCAAAAGATGGCGGAGTAGAGAACGAAGAAACCAAAGCAATGCTTCTGTCTGTATGGAATAGTAAAAATAAGGAAAGCCTTCGTATTGATTTATGGACCAAAGATATGCCTGTAGATGAAATGAAGATCTTTTTTCATCAAACATTAGTTGCTATGAGTGATACTTTTTATCGAGCTACACAAGATGAAAAAATGTCGGCAACCATGAAAGATTTTTGTGATTATTTTGCCGAAAAACTAGATCTTAAGCAAAAATAGTACTGTACTTTTTTGAAATGTTTTGTCAAATATGTTGACTTAATGTCAAAATCTAAACATTGAAAAAAACCTTGTATTTTGTATATAATGCAAAATCAGATATTTGGAATAAATATTTTGATAACCTTCATAAAATTATAAGTCCGACTACATATTCATGTGATCTTTGTAGTCTTACTCATGGTAATTTTTCTGAAAAAAAGGTATGGAAGAGTTTTAGAGAAAATTCAAATTATAAATTTGTTTTTATGTATAAAGATGAGTTTTTGAGAATGTATTCCTATCTAGAAGATAAGAATTTTGGTTTTCCTGTTATTTTTCAAAAGCAAGGAGAAAAGATCGATGTACTATTTGATTCAAAAGAGATATCATCTTTAAACTCTGTAGAAGAATTGATAGAATTTCTGAAAAAGAAAATGAGCTAAGATTTTTTAAGCTGCGAATTAATTTCTGCTATGTAGTTAAGAACATCTTCTTTGCCTAGCCCAGAAGAAGATGAGGTGATAAAATAATTAGGCATTTCTTCCCAATATTTGAGCATTTCTTCAGTGTAAGCATTTATTTGAGCGGGCAACTTATTTTTTGAAAGCTTATCGGCTTTTGTAAAAATAATAGAAAATGGTATTTGGTTTTCGCCCAACCATTGCATAAACTCAAGGTCTATTTTTTGTGGTTCATGACGGCAATCCACTAAAACAAAAGCGCTAACTAATTGTATGCGTTTAGAGAAGTACGCAGTAATAAATTTCTGAAATACTTTTTTTGAAGACTTAGATACTCTTGCATATCCATATCCTGGTAAATCAACCAAAAACCAAGTCTTATTGATAATAAAATGATTAATCAACTGCGTTTTTCCCGGTCTTCCAGATGTTTTAGCAAGACTTTTGCGAGTAGTAAGCATGTTGATTAATGAGGACTTGCCAACATTAGATCTGCCTATGAATGCGTATTCAGGGAGTTTATCTTTAGGACATTTGGCAACATCGCTATTACTCATTACAAATTCAGCGCTACTAATCTTCATAGTATCAAATCAATTATGATTAGAAGTTACGTTCTTGTAACCAATTGTATAGTAGACGATTAAATTCTTCGGGATGCTCCATCATAGCAGCATGACCACATTTGTCAATCCAGTATAAATCAGAATCAGGTAATAAACGATTAAAATCATCTGCAACTTCTGGAGGAGTAACATTATCATTTTTCCCCCAAATAATACAAGTTGGGGTATTCATGTTTGGCAAATCTTTTGCCATGTTATGTCGAATAGCACTCTTTGCAATTGCAAGAGTTCTAATTAATTTATTTCGATCATTAACAGTAGCGTATACTTCATCTACAATTTCTTTGGTAGCAATTTCGGGATCATAGAATACATTTTCTGCTTTAGCTTTAATGTATTCATAGTCACCTCGTTTCGGGTAACTCTCTCCCATGGCACTTTCATAAAGGCCAGAACTTCCGGTTATGACCAAACCTTTTACTTTTTCGGGAAACATTTTGGTGCATAAAAGTGCAATGTGTCCCCCTAGAGAATTACCTAGAAGTATAACTTCTTTATCACCATATCCTAAGTGATCTATAAAATCTTTAAGGTACCTGGCATAGGTACTAACTTTGGTTTTTAGTAATGGTAAAGTGTATACAGGGAGCTCTGGAATCAGTACCTTATATCCGTGTTCAGGGAAGTAAGAACTAACACCTTCAAAATTACTCAAACCACCCATCAATCCGTGTAAAATGATGATTGGTGTGCCTTCCCCTAAATCTAGATAACTAAATTTTCCGTCTTTTTTTAATTCGTGCTTCATTAATACTTCTTACAAGAATTAAAAGCAAATATAGCATTTTCATAATTAGTTTTGGGATTTTTTATTAATACTACAGAATGATTTTTTATATTTTTTTTTGCGACCTATTATTTCTATCTCAAATTAGGTGAAACCAAGAATTCACAAGTGTTACCGTAGTGTGCTGATAAACAAAATCTTAAAGTTTTTAGTAGTTGTGGCTTTACTGTTTAGAAGACAATTTATTAACAATGTGGTAAATTGTGGTAAAAAGTGGTAATTTTTTCAATATATTTGACTAATTAAACGTTTAGGGAAATAAAAGTGGTAAATCTAATCGGCACATACGAGTGTAAGGCAGACGCTAAGGGACGTCTGATGATGCCTGTGGCTTTTAAGAAGCAACTCTCGCCGGTGCTACAAGATGGATTTGTATTAAAAAGAGCTGTTTTTCAATCTTGTTTGGAGTTGTATCCAATGGCAGAATGGAATCTTTTGATGCAAAAAATTAATAAACTCAACCGCTTTAAAAAGAAAAATAATGATTTCATCAGAAAATTTACTGCTGGTGTAAAAGTAGTTGAAATTGACGCAGCTGGTCGACTTTTGATTCCAAAAGATCTGGTTGGCTTCGCAGGGATTACTAAGGATCTGGTGTTGTCATCTGCCGTAAATATTATAGAGATTTGGGACAAAGATCAATATGAAAAGGCAATTGATGATGCAGCTGTTGATTTTGCAGATTTGGCAGAAGAGGTAATGGGTTTTGATGACGAAATAGATCATGATTGATAGAATTGATAGAAGTTAAAACGCTTATTCTGACAAAGATTAGTAGAGGTTTAGCTTTTATTTAGACTATTAAAACTAGAAAAGAAAAAATGAAAGAGATGGAATATCATAACCCGGTTTTACTTAAAGAAACGGTAGATGGATTAGCAGTAAAACCAAATGGGATTTATGTCGATGTCACATTTGGGGGAGGAGGTCATTCTAGTGAAATTCTGAAGCGATTGGGGCCAGAAGGCAAATTGTTTGCTTTTGATCAGGATCAGGATGCTTTAGAGAATGCGATTGATGATGATCGATTTACCTTAATAAACGAAAACTTTAGGTTTATTAAACGATTTCTACGATTCTATGGGGTTAGAAAAGTAGATGGAATCTTGGGGGATTTTGGGGTTTCTTCACATCAATTTGATGTAGCAGATAGGGGCTTTTCTACTAGGTTTGAAGCAGATCTGGATATGAGAATGAATCAAAACAGAGAAATATCGGCTTATCATGTAATCAATGAATATGATGAGTCCGATTTAAGAATGATGTTTTTGCAATATGGAGAATTGAGAAATGCTCCTAAGCTAGCAAGAGCAATAGTTGGAGCCAGAAAAGAAGAGAGTTTAAGAACCAGTGTAGAATTAAAAGAAGTGCTTAGGCCGTTTTTACCAAAGCATAAAGAACATAAGATACTGGCACAGATATATCAAGCGATTAGAATCGAAGTAAATCAGGAGATTGAAGCTCTTAAAGAGTTTTTGATACAAACAACAGAGCTTTTGGATGTCGAAGGAAGAATTAGCCTGATCTCTTATCATTCTTTAGAAGATAGATTGGTGAAGAGATTTATACGTAGCGGGATGTTTGAAGGAGAGCCAGAAAAAGATATATATGGTAACGTGTCCGTACCTTTTAAAAAAGTAGGTGGATTGATAGTTCCAGATGAAGAAGAAGTTAAAGAAAATAATAGAGCACGAAGTGCTAAATTGAGAATAGCCGAAAGAATTTGAAGCAGACAATTTATGACATATTAAAAGGTAAGTTTCTTATTGCAGATGATGCAATGAAAAATTGGAGAATGTTATTGTTTCTTTCTTTTTTGGCAATAATAATGATTGCAAGTTCACATAATGCAGAGAGTAAGGTGCATGAGATTGCTAGATTGAATAATGAAGTTAGAGAATTAAGGACACATTTTGTAGATGGAAAAACCGAATTGATGAGATTGAAGATGGAGTCATCAATAATAAAAAAGATGACGCAAAAAGGGCTAAAACGGCCCGAAAGGCCTCCAAGAAAAATAATAGTAAAAAAGTAAGCTGTTGGCAATAAAAGAAAAAAACATATTAAACCGATTGTATTTCATAGCAGCGTGTATGTTCATCTTTGCAATAGCAGTATTGGCTAAGTTGGTAAATATACAGTTTGTAGAAGGAGATATGTATCGTAAGAAAGCTCAGGAACGGGTTTTTAAAACCTTTGATATTCCTGCGAACAGAGGTAACCTGTATGATAGTAAGGGAAACCTTTTAGCAACATCTGTTCCTAAATATGATATACGATTTGATGCATTGGCAGTTAATGATAAAGATTTTAGAGCACATATTAAACCACTTTGCGAAGCATTATCTAAAGAATTTGGAAAACCAGTTTCATACTATGACAAAATTATAAGAACCGCAAGAGCGAATAGAAACAGATATTTGTTGTTGCGAAGAAATTTAGGGTATTCTCAGTATATGAGAGTTAAAAAGTTCCCTTTGTTCGAATATGGAGCTAATCGAGGAGGGTTAATAGTAGAGCAGCGCACGGTAAGAGAACATCCTATAGGAAAAATAGCTGAGCGTACTGTTGGATATGAAAGAAGGGATGAGCAAGGGTACTATACCAGAGTAGGTTTGGAAGGAGCTTATGGGCCGTTTTTAAGAGGGAAAGAAGGAAAACGAAAAAAACAAAAGATAGCAAAAAATCAATGGAAACCTATAGGGGATGCTAATGAAGTAGAGCCACAAGATGGGTATGATGTTGTTTCTACCATTGATGTAAATATACAAGATATAGCACATCACGCATTACTAGCCCAGCTTGAAACATTTGAAGCAGAGCATGGTACTGTAGTAGTTATGGAAACTAAAACAGGAGAGATAAAAGCGATCTCCAATCTGGGACGTACGAATGCA
This sequence comes from Aquimarina sp. EL_43, assembly GCF_943422735.1. Classification (NCBI taxonomy): domain Bacteria; kingdom Pseudomonadati; phylum Bacteroidota; class Flavobacteriia; order Flavobacteriales; family Flavobacteriaceae; genus Aquimarina; species Aquimarina sp. EL_43. Next base: position 2,878,174 of record NZ_CALSBR010000001.1, read on the forward strand.
GGGAAATATTATGAGAAACTTAATTATGCTGTTGGAGAATCTCATGAACCAGGGTCTACATTTAAATTAATGACAATGGTTGCTGCTTTAGAGGACAGAGTTATTGATTCGAGTTATGTGGTGGATACCGAAAATGGTCGTGTAAAGTTTTATGATAGAATTGTAAAAGATTCTAAATGGGGAGGATATGGAAAAATATCTGCGGCAAAAGCATTTGAGTTATCATCGAATACTGCTTTTGCTAAGATGATTAATGAAAACTATAAAGATAATCCCAGGAAGTTTGTAGATCGGTTAATTAATATGGGGCTTGGAGAAACACTTGGATTGGCAATTAAAGGAGAAGGAAAACCCAAAATCCCTTATCCAGGAGATAAAGATTGGTACGGAACCACATTGCCATGGATGGCACATGGCTATGGTGTTGCAATTACGCCATTACAAACATTGGTTTTTTATAATGCAATCGCTAATGATGGCGAAATGGTAAAACCTAGATTTATTAAAGAAGTCAAAACATGGGATAAAACCAGGGAGAGATTTGATAAAGAAATTCTTAATCCAACAATATGTTCTAAAGAAACTGCAAAAATTGTTCAGGAGATGATGAAGAATGTGGTTAAGAGAGGAACAGCAGATAATATCCGTACTAATAATTTTGGTATTGCAGGCAAAACAGGCACATGTTGGGGAAATTATGGAAAAGACAAAGAACGCGAATACATATCATCTTTTGCGGGCTATTTTCCATCTGATAAACCTATTTATTCTTGCATTGTAGTGGTGCATAAACCAAATAAGAAAAAAGGATATTATGGTAGTGAAGTTGCTGCTCCGGTGTTCAAAACCATTGCTACAAAAATATATAACGATATACCTGTAATTGATGAAGTATCTTATGCTGTTGTCGAAAGTAAATCAGTTGTAAATAGTTATGAGAAGTATTATCAGAATGCTCAAAAATACAAGACTATAATGCCTAATGTAACAGGTATGCCAGCCATGGATGTGATCTCTCTTTTAGAAAATATGGGACTGAAAGTCGAATTAAAAGGATCAGGAAGAGTGAAAAAACAATCTATAGAACCAGGAACTAAAGTAAAGATAAACCAAACAGTGAGATTAGAATTATCGTGATAGAGTTAAAAGACATTCTATATAAGGTATCGATTAATGCCGTAGTTGGTAATACAACAATGAGCATTAATAAGATTGAATTCGACTCAAGAAAAGTCGAGCAAGATGATGTATTTGTAGCTATTAGAGGTTCTGTTTCAGATGGTCACGATTTTATAGAGAAAGCCGTTGATCGAGGAGCTCTGGTTGTGATCTGCGAAAAGGTTCCGAATATTGCAGTTAGTGGTATAACCTATGTAGAGGTCGAAGATACGCAATCTGCATTGGCAATTATGGCGTCTAATTATTATGACTCTCCTTCCGGAAATCTAAAATTAGTTGGAGTGACAGGTACCAATGGTAAAACAACAATTGCAACTTTATTGTATCAGCTTTTTAAGAAAGCGGGGTTTAAAGTAGGCTTGTTGTCTACAGTAAAAGTTGTAGTAGATACCAAGGTGTATAATGCGACACATACGACTCCAGATTCTTTAACTATTAACTACTACCTCAAAGAAATGAATATTGCAGGGGTAGAATACTGTTTTATGGAAGTTAGTTCTCATGGGATACATCAAAAACGTACAGAAGGATTAGATTTTGCCGGAGGAATCTTTACGAATCTGTCTCATGATCATTTAGATTATCACAATACATTCAAAGAATATCGTGATGTAAAGAAAACATTTTTTGATGAATTGCCGGCAAACGCTTTTGCATTGGTTAATAAAGATGATAAAAACGGAAGTTTTATGATTCAAAATACTAAAGCAAAACAGCATACTTATGCTTTAAAATCCTATGCCGATTATAGAGGCCAAATTTTAGAAAGTAGTCTAGAAGGGTTATTGCTAAAGTTGAATGATCATGAAGTATGGGCAAAATTAATAGGTAGTTTTAATGCATACAATCTACTGGCAATTTTTGGTACGGCCGAATTATTAGGACTTGAAACCTTAGAAACCCTTCAACTATTAAGCGACTTGCAAAGTGTAAGTGGTAGATTTCAATATCTGATCTCTGATGAAAAAATTACAGCAATAGTTGATTATGCTCATACACCCGATGCATTAAAAAATGTGTTAGAGACTATTAATGATATTCGAACTAATAATGAAACATTGATTACGGTTGTAGGATGTGGTGGTGATAGAGATAAAATGAAACGACCTGTGATGGGAAACATTGCAGCAAGACTTAGTAATAAAACAATTTTCACAAGTGATAATCCCAGAACAGAAAATCCAGATCAGATTATAGAAGATATTGAGAAAGGGGTGGAGCCGCAGGATTATAAAAAAACACTATCAATTACAGACAGGAAACAAGCTATTAAAACTGCATGCCAATTAGCAAATAAAGATGATATCATTCTTATTGCTGGTAAAGGACATGAAACCTATCAGGAAATTAATGGAGAACGAACCGATTTTAATGATTTTGAAATTGTCAAACAAGAACTAAAAAAACTAAATAAATAAATCCTTTACTCTCTTAAAAAAGAGTTAGAGGTAGTAACTTATGCTATACTATCTATTCGAATATTTGGAAAACGAATACCAGTTCCCCGGGGCGACGTTGTTTCAGTTTATCACTTTTAGGGCAGCAATGGCAATTATTTTGTCGCTATTGATCTCTACAATTTATGGTAAACGAATCATAAATTTTCTTAGAAAGAAACAGATGGGAGAAAGCATTCGTGAGCTAGGTCTGGATGGTCAAGCCGAAAAAGCTGGTACACCAACCATGGGAGGGATCATTATTATTTTGGCAACTCTAGTACCTGTATTACTGTTTGCTAAGCTTGATAATATATACGTAATCTTATTGATCGTTACTACATTATGGATGGGAGTTATTGGCTTTACAGATGATTACTTAAAAATAAAAAGAAAAGATAAAGAAGGACTGGCAGGAAAATTTAAGATAATAGGACAGGTTGGACTTGGACTTATTGTAGGATGTACAATGTATTTTCATAATGATATTACTATCAAAGAAGAAAAAGTAAAATCAGAAACAGAGCAAGTTGTAAATACAGGAGAAGAGGTGTCTGATTTTAATCCTGCTATAAAATCTACAAAAACTACCATACCTTTTTTTAAAAATAATGAGTTTGACTATTCAGATTTGATTACCTGGATTAGTCCTGAAATGGAAAAATATGCTTGGTTAATTTTTATACCTATTGTCATTTTTATTGTTACGGCAGTATCAAATGGAGCAAATCTAACCGATGGGATTGATGGCCTTGCAGCAGGCTCATCTGCAATAATGGTGTTAACATTAGCTCTTTTTGCATGGGTGTCTGGTAACATTATTTTTTCAGACTATCTCAATGTGATGTATATCCCAAATTCTGGAGAAATGACCATCTATATTACTGCATTTGCAGGAGCATTAGTAGGGTTTCTATGGTATAATACGTATCCGGCTCAGGTGTTTATGGGGGATACAGGTAGTCTTACTATTGGAGGAATAATAGCAGTGATAGCAATTGCAATACGTAAAGAATTTTTGATCCCAATTTTATGTGGCATCTTTTTTATTGAAACCGTATCAGTAATGATGCAGGTGAGTTGGTTTAAATATACCAAAAAGAAACATGGAGAAGGAAGAAGGATTTTTCTAATGTCTCCATTACATCATCACTATCAAAAAAAAGGAATACATGAAAGTAAGATCGTTACCAGATTCTGGATTGTCGGCATTTTTATGGCAATCATAGCAGTGATTACATTAAAAGTTAGGTAGTATGAAAAGGCTGGTAGTGCTGGGAGCAGGAGAAAGTGGAGTAGGAACTGCTATTCTGGGTAAAAAAGAAGGATTCGATGTTTTTGTTTCGGATAAAGGGATAATTACAGATCAATATAAAGAAGTTCTTAGAAATTTTGAAATTGAATGGGAAGAACAAGAGCATACAGAAATTAAAATTCTGAATGCAGATATCGTTATGAAAAGCCCTGGAATTCCTGATAAAGTAGCATTAATAGCAAAGCTGTATAAAAAAGGAATTCCCGTAGTGTCTGAGATAGAATTTGCTGCAAAGTACACAGCCGCTCAGATTGTGGGTATTACTGGAAGTAATGGAAAAACTACAACTACAATGCTTACACATTATGTACTTCAGAATGGTGGTTTAAAAGCCAATATGGCAGGCAATATAGGGGATAGTTTTGCAAAACAAGTAGCCGAAAATGATGCTCCTTTTTATGTGCTCGAACTAAGTAGTTTTCAGTTAGATGGAATAGAGGATTTTGCTCCTCATATTGCTGTTCTTACAAATATTACTCCAGATCATTTGGATCGATATGAATATCAGTTTGAGAGCTATATCGCATCAAAGTTTAGAATTGCAATGAACCAAAATGAAAATGATTATTTCATTTATGATGCAGACGATACAGTAATAACAGAATATTTAAAACAACATCCCGTTCGTTCAAAGTTACTGCCTTTTTCATTGACCAAAAAGGTAGAAAATGGAGCATATTTAGAAGAAGAAAATATAACAATAATAATAGATAACAACAAAGTAATCATGCCAACAACAAATTTAGCATTAAAAGGAAATCACAATGTAAAAAACGCTATGGCCGCCGCTACAGTATCACAATTGTTAAAAATTAGAAAAGCGACCATTAGAGAGTGCCTAGAAAACTTTCATGGCGTAGAACATAGATTAGAAGATGTATTAAAGATTAATAATGTGCAATACATTAATGATTCTAAAGCGACAAACGTAAATGCTACTTTTTATGCTTTGGATGCTATGAAATCGGCAACAGTTTGGATTGTTGGTGGAGTAGACAAAGGAAATGATTATACAGAATTGTATTCACTGGTTAATGAAAAAGTAAAGGCTATTATTTGTTTAGGAGTAGACAACTCCAAGATTATTAATGCATTTGGGAATTGTGTTGATAATATTATAGAAACACAATCGATGAAAGAAGCTGTAAATATGGCGTATAAAATAGCTGAGAGAAATGAAAATGTACTGTTGTCTCCAGCATGTGCAAGTTTTGATTTATTTAAAAACTACGAAGAAAGAGGGAGGCAGTTTAAAGAAGCAGTAAGAGAATTGTAATAAAAAAACAGAAAAATAATAGTAGAATGACCAAAGTATTAGCAAATATAAAAGGGGATAAGGCGATCTGGGCGGTAGCAGCTTTGTTGGCACTGTTTTCGTTCCTACCTGTATATAGCGCTAGTAGTAATTTGGCATATTTGTATGGTGGTGATGGAGATACTTTTAGATTTTTGATTAAACATTTTGCTCATCTGGTTTTGGGATTTTTGATCATGTATGGTGTACATAAAATACCTCATCATTATTTTAAAGGGCTTTCTATTATCATGATACCAATGGTGATTGTACTGTTGTTAATCACATTGGCGCAGAATACAACAGGCGGAGGGACAAACGCAAGTAGATGGATTCGTTTACCATTTGTAGGTGTAGGTTTTCAGCCTTCTACTTTGGCAGCAGTAGTTCTAATGGCTTATGTAGCTAGATATCTTTCAAAAATTAAAGATAAAGCTGTTACTTTTAAGGAAACATTGCTACCATTGTGGTTACCCGTGTTTTTGGTACTAATGTTGATTTTGCCTGCCAATTTTTCTACTGCAGCAATCATATTTTCAATGGTTATTGTTTTGGTATTTCTAGGAGGGTATCCGCTAAAATATATTTCGGTGATCTTAGGATCCGGGCTTTTGATACTTACTTTTTTCATTTTGTTTGCAAAGGCATTTCCGGGAGTTTTTCCAAATAGGGTAGATACTTGGGTAAGTAGAATAGAAAATTTTACAGATAAAAAGGATACTCAGGAAGATTATCAGATAGAACGTGCAAAAATTGCAATTGCCAGAGGAGGAGTTATTGGTACAGGGCCTGGTAAAAGTGTACAGAGAAACTTTTTGCCACAGTCATCATCAGATTTTATTTATGCAATTATTATTGAAGAATGGGGTTTTGTTGGAGGAGTTTTTCTAATGTTATTATACATATTGTTATTATTGAGGTTGGTGATTGTTGCCCACAAAAGCGCAGATATTTTTGGTAAGCTATTAGTGATGGGTGTTGGCTTACCTATTGTTTTTCAGGCGTTCATAAATATGGCGGTTGCTGTAGAGTTGTTTCCGGTAACAGGACAAACACTTCCGCTTATTAGTAGCGGAGGAACATCAATTTGGATGACCTGCCTGGCAATTGGTATTGTATTAAGTGTAAGTAGTAAAAGAGAAACTAGTATAGAAGAAGAACGAATAAAAGAAAAAGAAGAAGACCCTTTAGAGGTTTTGAGTGAAGTTTTATGAGCAAAAAGCTAAGAATCATATTATCTGGAGGAGGTACAGGAGGACATATCTATCCTGCAATAGCTATTGCTAATGAAATACGTGACAGATACCCAGATACTTCTATTTTGTTTGTAGGAGCAAAGGATCGTATGGAGATGCAAAAAGTACCGCAAGCAGGATATGAAATTAAGGGATTGTGGATTAGTGGTATTCAAAGAAAGCTAACGTTGAGTAATTTGTTATTTCCGATAAAGCTATTAAGTAGTTTGTGGAAATCCAGAAAAATTATAAAAAAATATAATCCAGATGTAGTGATAGGAACTGGGGGATTTGCAAGTGGACCATTATTAAAAATAGCAAATTCAAGAAAGATTCCAACCGTGCTTCAGGAACAGAATTCGTTTCCGGGAATTACTAATAAATGGTTATCAAAAGGAGCGAGCAAGATTTGTGTTGCTTATGATAATATGGAAAAGTTTTTTCCGAAGAATAAAATCATAAAAACTGGAAACCCTGTTCGTCAGGATTTGCTAAATACCAACGAAAAGAGAGACCAGGCAATTGAAAAATATACCTTAGACCCAGAAAAGAAAACAATTTTGGTGATTGGAGGAAGCTTAGGAGCTAGAAGAATTAATCAATTAGTCGAAAAAGAACTTGATTTTTTTGCAGGAAAAGAGGTTCAGTTACTTTGGCAATGTGGTAAACTGTACTATTCAGATTATAAGCAATATACAGATCAAAAAGATGTGCAGGTACATGAGTTTTTAGACACTATGGATTTGGCATACGCAGCTGCAGATGTTATTATATCAAGAGCTGGTGCAAGTTCGGTTTCAGAATTATGTATTGTTGCTAAGCCAACATTATTTATCCCTTCGCCAAATGTAGCCGAAGATCATCAAACCAAAAATGCTAAGGCGATTGTCGATAAAAATGGAGCTGTAATGTTAAAGGAGAGCGAACTCGATAATAAGTTTGAGTATACGATTTCAGAATTATTAGATTCAGAAAATGTACAAGCCAAACTTTCTGAAGGAATAAAAGAATTAGCCTTGCCTAATGCTACATCCGATATAGTAGATGAGATTGAAAAATTAATGCAAAATAAAGCAGTAAGAAATTAGAAGCATACAATGAACAAAGGTTTAGAGAACATACAAAATATATATTTTATCGGTATTGGTGGTATCGGTATGAGTGCTCTTGCCCGATATTTTAAATTCCTAGGTAAAAATGTAGCAGGATATGATAAAACTCCTAGTCAGATTACTTCTGATCTAACAGCATTAGAAATTCCTATTCATTTTGAAGATAATGTTGATCATATTCCTAAGCCATTTTTAAATACTGAGAATACGTTAATTGTGTATACTCCCGCTATCCCAAAAGATCATAAAGAGTATGTGTATGTACAGAGCAATGGATTTTTGATCAAGAAGAGGGCAGAAGTTTTAGGAATTATTACAAAAGATACATATACGCTTGCAGTGGCAGGAACACACGGAAAGACTACAACAACAGCTATTCTTGCACATTTACTTAAAGAAAGCGGAGCAAAAGTGACTGCTTTTTTGGGAGGGATAAGTGAAAATTATAATTCTAATCTTGTATTAGAAGGAAATGAAGTGGTGGTGGTAGAGGCAGACGAATTTGATAGATCGTTTTTGCAATTATATCCGGATATAGCAGGAATTACTTCGATGGATGCAGATCACCTGGATATTTATGAAAAAGCTAATGCATTAGAAGAGTCGTTTGTTGAATTTTCTTCTAGAGCAAAGGATCATCTTTTGGTACGTAATGGGTTGCCTCTTTCGGGTATCACTTTTGGAATCGAAGATGACTCGGATTACTGTGCTCAAAATATAAAAATAGATAATGGAACCTATGTTTTTGATTTAAAAACACCACATAATTATATTAAAGATTTGCATTTAAACCTGCCAGGTAGACACAACTTGTTAAATGCTATTACAGCCTTTGCTATAGCGATGCTTTACGGCTCCCCGACCGGACCTTTGGCAAAGGCTTTATTTTCTTTTAAAGGCGTGCAAAGAAGGTTTAGTTACCAGATTAAAACGAATGACCTGGTGTATGTAGATGATTACGCACATCACCCTACAGAAATTAATGCGTTGCATCAGGCGGTGAGAGAGATGCATCCTGGTAAAAAAATACTCGCCATTTTTCAACCGCATTTGTATAGTAGAACCAGAGATTTTGCAGCAGATTTTGCGCAGAGCCTCAGTCAGTTTGATCAATTATTGCTTTTAGATATCTATCCAGCAAGAGAATTACCTATCGAGGGTATAACCTCGGATTGGTTATTAAGCATGATAGATGCAAAAGATAAAAAACTAATACAAAAAAATAATTTGATTGAAGCAATAGTAGATAGTAATGCCGAGGTAGTGTTAACTATTGGGGCAGGAGATATTGGAGAAGAAGTATATCGTATAAAGGAAGCTTTGTTAGTATGAAAAGAAGGGTTTTGACATATTTAAAATTTAGCGGTCTGCTCATTTTAATGGTGGTTCTTTTTGCTTTTGCCAGTAAACGTAATGAGCAACGAAAGATTAATGAAGTCCTCATAGAATTTGTTGAAGAACAAGATCCTTATGTAGATGAAGTAACGGTTAATAAATTGTTAATACAAAATCAGGACAGAGTTACGAACGTGGGTAAAGAAATTTTAGTTTTGAATACTGTAGAACAAAAGCTCGATGCACATAAAATGATAGAGCATTCTGATGTGTATCTTACTGTAAATGGAGAACTTAGGGCGAGAATCAAGCAACGCACCCCAATTGCTAGGGTTAATGCGGTTACTCCTTTTTATGTTGATGTTACGGGAAATACGATGCCTTTGTCTGATAGTTATTCGGCTCATGTGCCAATAGTACATAATGTATCAGAACGAGAAGTTATTCAGGTTTTCCCTTTATTAAAAAAAATTCAGGAAGATGAATTTTTAAAAAAACATATTGTAGGGGTTTACCTTAATGTTGAAGGAAATTATGAACTAGAGTTGCGAGTGTACTCGTTTAAATTAGTTTTTGGAAAAATAGAAAATTTAGATAATAAAATCAGAAACTTTAAAGCATTTTATCAAAAAGCATTGAGAGATAAAAGTCTTGAAAAATATAAAAAAGTCAGTTTGCAATTTAGTAATCAAGTGGTGTGTACAATAAAATAATACCAATATGGAAAGAGAAGTAAATGAAATAGCGGTAGGACTAGACATAGGAACAACTAAGATTGTTGCCATGGTAGGGAAATATAATGAGTACGGAAAGATGGAGGTATTGGGAATTGGCAAATCCAAAAGTTTGGGGGTACACCGCGGTGTAGTTAATAACATAACGCAAACAATTCAATCAATACAACAAGCAATTCAGGAAGCAGAAAGTGTTTCGGGATTAAAAATTAATGATGTAACGGTTGGGATTGCAGGTCAGCATATTCGTAGTTTACAACATAGTGATTATATCACCAGACCTAATGCAGATGCTGTAATAGACGAAGATGATATTGAAAAATTATGCAATCAGGTACATAAATTAGTGATGTTACCTGGTGAGGAGATTTTACATGTATTACCGCAAGAATATAAAGTAGATGGGCAAGCCGAAATAAAAGAACCGGTGGGGATGTATGGAGGAAGATTAGAAGCTAATTTTCATGTAGTAGTCGGGCAAGTGACTTCTATTCGTAATATAGGGCGATGTGTTAAAAGCGCAGGATTAGAATTATCAGATGTGACTTTAGAGCCATTGGCATCGGCTAATGCAGTGCTAAGCCAGGAAGAAAAAGAGGCAGGAGTTGCATTAATTGATATCGGGGGAGGTACTACAGATTTAGCCATTTTTAAAGATGGAATTATTCGTCATACAGCAGTAATTCCTTTTGGAGGTAATGTAATTACCGAAGATATTAAAGAAGGATGCTCAATCATCGAAAAACAAGCAGAATTACTAAAAATAAAATTTGGATCTGCCTGGCCTGGTGAAAATAAAGATAATGAGATTGTTTCGATTCCCGGACTAAGAGGAAGAGAGCCTAAAGAAATCACTTTAAAAAACCTCTCTAAAATCATTCATGCACGAGTGGTCGAAATTGTAGAGCAGGTCTTTTTAGAAATCAAAAATTATGGACATGAATCTCCTAAGAAGAAACTAATTGCAGGAATTGTATTAACAGGAGGGGGATCACAACTTAAACATCTTAAGCAACTTGTCGAATATATCACAGGTATGGATACACGAATTGGATATCCTAATGAACACCTGGCAGGAAATAGCGATTCAGAAACTACAAGTCCTATGTATGCAACTGCTGTAGGATTAGTAATGGATGGATTAATACATATTAAGAAACAAAAGAAAATAAGTAAAAAAGAAGAAGTTGCAAGCGTTCAGTCAACACGACAAAACGAGACAACAGCTATAGATAATGATATTAATATTGAAGAAGAAGATCCAAGAGTAGATCTAAAACCGCGAAAGAATATTTTGGAGAAATGGACAGAGAAATTCAAGGAATTCTTAGATAATGCAGAATAGTTAGAAGATTAAGTAATGTTCATTTTTTTGAACAGTGAAAATATATAAAATACAGTAGGAGAACCAGAAAATTAGCAATTATGAGTAAAAATGAGGAGTTCGAAAACATTTCGTTTGATTTACCAAAAAATCAATCTAATGTAATTAAAGTTATTGGAGTAGGAGGAGGAGGTAGTAATGCCATTAATCACATGTTCCAGCAAGGAATTAAAGGAGTTGATTTTGTCATTTGTAATACAGATGCACAAGCATTAGAAAATAGCCCGATACCTAATAAAATACAGTTAGGGGTTTCACTAACCGAAGGACTGGGGGCAGGAGCGAACCCAGAAGTAGGTGAGCAATCTGCTGTAGAAAGCTATGAGGAGATAAAAACAATGTTGGATACCAATACCAAAATGATCTTTATCACAGCAGGTATGGGTGGAGGAACCGGTACAGGAGCTGCTCCGATCATTGCCAAAATGGCAAAGGAACTGGATATCTTAACTGTTGGGATTGTGACAATTCCTTTTCAGTTCGAAGGCCGTATGCGTAATGAACAAGCGCAATTAGGAGTAGAGAAACTTCGTGCTCATGTAGATTCTTTGGTTGTTATTAATAATAATAAACTAAGAGAGGTTTATGGTAATTTAGGATTTAAAGCTGGGTTCTCTAAGGCAGATGAAGTTCTTGCCACCGCATCTCGAGGTATAGCAGAAGTAATTACACATCACTATACACAAAATATAGATTTACGAGATGCAAAAACAGTACTAAGCAATAGTGGTACAGCTATTATGGGGTCTGCTAATGCCTCAGGTAATAAACGTGCTCATGATGCTATTGTTAAAGCATTAGATTCTCCTTTACTTAATGATAATAAAATTACCGGTGCTAAAAATGTACTCCTGTTAATCGTATCTGGTAAAGAAGAGATTACTATCGATGAGATTGGTGAGATTAATGATCATATACAACAGGAAGCTGGTCATGGTGCTAATATTATCATGGGAGTTGGTGAAGATGAATCTCTAGAAGAAGCAATCTCTGTAACTGTTATTGCTACAGGATTTGATGTAGAGCAACAAGACGAAATTGTTAATACTGAAACTAAGAAAATAATTCATACTCTAGAGGACGAACAACGTTCTGCAATACAAGATTTATCTCCTAAATCTACAGGTAATGTTACTCCTATGCGTTCTCCTTTACCAAAGAAAAAAGAAGTAGAAGAACCACCAATTATAAAGCACGAACTAATTGAAGATGAAGAAGTAGATGAGGACTCCTTGTTGATACCTACAACAGATCTGTTAAAAAATATTGATGTATCCTACGAAGTGGTAGATTCTTTTTCTTCGGATAATGATTTTGTGATTATTAATGCACAAGATATCATTAAACAAATAGAAGTTAATGATGAAAAAGAAGTAAATGCCGAAACAGAAAAAGAAGATCAGTTTGCACTAGCTTTTGATATGCCTGTAGGAGGAAACGAAGAAGAACCTACGAAGATACCAACTGCTTCTGTCGATGAGCAAAAAGCAGAAGACGAAGAACAACCTATTGTTTTTGATCTTAGTGATGATATTCTCGATTTAGAGGTTAACGATGCAATAGAAGTAGTTCCTGTTGGAGAAACCACATCTGAGGGAGTGCGTAAGTATAGTTTAGAGGATTATATGGAGGAAGAAAAACGATTAACCGAAGCACAGCCAGCAGAAGTTATGGAAGAAGAAGATGAAGAGGTTATTTTAGAAAAGAAAACGATCGCTCCAACTCCAGAAGAAGAAAAAGTAGAAGATGCAGATCCAGTTAATCAGCCTATTTCTGAAACCCTAAAAGCCAGAGCAGCAGAACGTAGAGCTAAGATGAAGGAATTTAATTATAAGTTTAGAAATAACTCTTCTAATATCGATGATATCGAAAAAGAACCAGCTTATAAAAGAGCAGGAATCGATGTCGATACTAAACCAGATGATTCTGGACTATCAAGAACTTCTTTAGGGACCGATAGTAATGATGATATACAATTGCGCAAAAACAATTCTTTTTTGCACGATAATGTAGACTAATTGAATGATAATTAGAATACTAATATTGTAAAGTATAAATATGTAATTCTTGGACTTCATCTATACTTAGTATGGATTTAGCCAGAATCTAAAAAATAAACATAATACTTAAACTAAACCGATAATCTACTCTTAGATTATCGGTTTATTTTTTATCTTCGCAATCCAAAGATAAAAATCGATTATCATGAGTTTAGAGCAAAAAGTAATGACGGCGATGAAAGAAGCTATGAAAGCTAAAGATACTAATGCATTGACATCATTGCGTGCTGTAAAATCAGCTATTCTATTAGCTCAGACAGAAAGTGGAGCAAAAGAAGAACTTACCGAAGATCAGGAATTAAAATTATTGCAAAAACAAGTTAAGCAACGTAAAGATAGTGCTGCAATTTTTATAGAACAAGGACGAGATGATCTGGCAACACCCGAACTGGCACAAGCAAAAGTGATTGAGCAGTTTTTACCAGAACAATTAGACGAAGCAGAGATCGAAAAAATAGTAGTGGATATTATTGCTAAGACTGGTGCAGAGGGAATGAAAGATATGGGTAAAGTAATGGGCATGGCAAATGCTGCGTTAACAGGAAAAGCAGATGGAAAAACAATTTCTACAATAGTAAAAAGTAAACTATCTTAATATAAGAAAAATGGCCTCGTGGCGCAACTGAATAGCGCATCAGATTTCGGCTCTGAGGGTTGGGGGTTTGAATCCCTCCGGGGTCACGAATGAATCACAAAAAAGTGAATCATGAAGCGAGTTTCAAAAATGAAGCTCGCTTCTTTTTTTGAAAATTGTGAAGTGATTCTTTTTGTGATTTTCAACGCGGAGCGTTGTAGGGATCAACACTAGTTAATCCCTCCGGGGTCACGAATTAGATTAAATCCCTAGTAAATACTGATGTTTACAAGGGATTTTTTATAGCGAAATTCATAAACACAATTAACTTATTGATATTTAGAGGTGTGAGGTTTGAACTTTGTATTCGGGTTATGTAAGAAAAAACTTATTTTAGTCTAGTAGCAGGAGAGATTGAACTATCTAACCATTCTATTGACAATTTATTTGAATTAGAAGTATTTATAAGAATCCATTCTAAATTATTAATAGCCTCGTTACACTCTTAACTTCTCATTCATTTTTAGTGGGACAAAAATTCGATTTTTTTCGTGAAGGACATGATGTTGATCCTTAGGAGTTCAATCATAACGAATTGAAACCTTTTGCAACGGTCTCGAATCCTCAACAAGAACAACAACATCAAAAAATGACATATTACTTTTGTGTTAATCAGTTGTTATCGTTTACTTTGATATTCCTTATTAAACTTTTAAGAATGTTTAAATCTTCCTTTTTTAACAGAATAAGTCAGCACTATAATGGGAAAAGATAAGTTGTATTTTTTAACGTTTATTTCTATTGCGCTTATCTTCTTAGCCATGGCCTCATTAGGGATTAATTATAGTGTAAAGATTTGTGTTAATCTGTTGGTTGATTTACAGTTGGAATCTAGTAAGAGAGAAGTCAAAGAAATAGCACGCTTATCGTATTTACAAATAAAAAACGGAGAAAGTGAAGTTGATATCATTGATCGTATTCAAGAGGCTTTATACGAAACAGAGCCCGGAACTACCTTTATTGTAGCTATCAATAAAAATGGTGAAATCTTATCTCATCCAAAACCAGAACTAATTCATCAAAAAATTATTGCTAGTAGACGTTTAAAGCATTCTATTAGTCAAAGCAGTAGTATCAATGAGATTTATGATATACTAATGGACTATGAAAAAAAGTTTGACGGTGTTTATCAGCCTAAAAATTCTGAGATACTCTACGAAATACCAATAAAGCAAACGAATATTAGTATTGTTTCAGTTGTAAATCTCAACAAACTATTAATACATATTACAAAGCTAAAAAGACGTTTGTATACGATTTTTATATTGATGGGTATTCTAATTATCATCATTTCATTTTTTGCAGTTCGTTTTATTGGTAGTTTTTATGAAAAAGAGCTAGAAGCAAAGAATTCTGATTTAGAGAAAGATATTATGAATCTTACTAAATTAAATTTAGGAGTGTTTAACTATCAGCAAAGAGTTTTTGATGAAGAGCGAAAAATTGAAACATCTTTTTTAAAGACTAATCCCGACTTGAAACAAACGAATAAAAAAAGGTTACTCACTTTTAAACGAAATGAATTAATTCCTACCAATACTAAAGACATCACATATATAAATACAGAAAACTCTATAACATACGTAGTAAATACCGATGGTAAGAGATCGATAAGTAATTTAAGCTTAGATGAGATTTATAATGATATAGATAACACCCTTTTTTTTAGAGCCAATCGTCAATTTATAGTTCGTATTACAGCTATAAAAAAGATTATCAAATATGGCAATAGCCAGTTAAAAATCTTGATTCATTTTTCTGAAATTGAAATTCTTATTAGCAAGAATAAGGCAGCAGAGTTTAAAAAATGGTTAAACGCTTGAAATAAATAGCCTTTTACGAACCTTAACTCAAAAAACTCAGCCTTAATATTTCCTATTCAACCTTTTTTTTTCGCTTTCACGAAGATTTTAGGTGCTAAAAACAAACAACTTACATAAAATTGAGCAACCAATTCTTAGAGGGATAAACATAATCTTCTCTAAGATTTTAAACTCGTTTTAAATTTAAATATTTATTAGTATGACATTTTCAGATCCGACTATCGAAGCTGCAAAAACACAAACCACTCAAGGTCTTGTATTGCAAGGCTACTGTAATAGCATTTTACAACAACCTTTTGTTGATTTTTCAGAATTCACCAATTTATCAAAGATCCAAACTAATATAAATGATGGGTTGCAAAACGCTAAAGACAATGCGAAAACCTACCTTAATGGCATCCAGAATAATATTATTAGTAATATTAATAGTATTTCTAATTTCTATAATTTGTATTCAGCAGTACCTACAGTCCTTCCACCTGATGCTACCGAAGCACAATGGCTGAGTATTTTGCAAGCTATGAAAAGCCAAACAGATACCTTTATTGAAGCCAGTGATCTTGTTATAATAGACTTGGGGAATTTAAATTCGAATATAAATGCAGATGTGGCATTTTTTAATAAAACGATCAATGACCTTAACGCTATCGTTGGTGGTAACGACGGTATGTTAGCTTCTTTAGATAAAGATATTGAAAGACTTGATAAACAAATTGCAGGCACCATTGCAGGGACTGTTATTAGTGGACTAGCCATTGTAGGTGGTGCTGTTATGATTGGTGTTGGAGCCATTGGCAGCCCTTTTACTGCAGGAGGGTCTACCCCATTAATTGCTGGTGGCGTGGCCGTTGTATTGGTAGGTACAGCAGGTACCGTAGCCAGTGCTCTTACGCTTAAAGGCCTCTATGATGCAAAAGCTTCAGTGTTACAACAAAAATCTTCACTAACAAGTGAGGTCAACTTAGCTGAAGGGATTAAAAGTGGCTATAGTTCTTTAGGTTTTGGAGCTTCAGAAGCAGTGACAGCTACCAGCCAAATGAAAAATGCTTGGGTTTCGATTAATAGTGATTTAGATAATCTGTCTCTTAATCTTCAAAATGGTATTATTAGTACGGATAGCGTTAGACAATTATTTTTAACAGCCGCAAATGAAACCATTCCATTCATCCTTGAAGATGTTAGTTTGATAAAACAACAAATGGCAGGTGTAAATGTAAGTGTTAGTGCTGAAGATATGAATGTTGGGGAATATGCTGTGCATTTAGCGGAGCAAGCAACGGCTGCCTAAAGAATTTTTTAATTACTAAAAACACAGTTATGGAAATTTTAAGAAATCATATAAAAAATATAGAAGCCTCACAAAAAGAAACGACTACAAATGGTCTTGTATTACAGAGTTATTGTAATTCTATTTTACAGCAACCGAACTTAGACTTTTCTTCATCTGAAGATTTAGTAGGTATACAGAATAGTATAAATGATAGTATTGAGAACGCTAAAGAAAGTGCCAACAGTTACTTAAGTGATATAAACCCTAAAATTATCAGCTCGCTATCTGACCTTAAGAGTTATTTTACAGTCTATCGTGTGGTACCTGTTACCTTACCAGAGGGGGCTACTGTAGATCAATGGTTATCTGTGCTTACGGTAATTAAAGGCCTCACTGAGAATAACCTTAGAAATAGTGAAGTCATAGTACAAGGGTTAAATGATTTAAGTATTCGACTAAAAGCAGATGCCATTGCATTTAATGAATTAGCACAAAAAGCAAATGAAATGATCTCAGGGGACCAAGGAGAGCTAGCAGATATATCTGATGAACTTAAGTCTATCGATCGTAGTATCAATGCGCAAATTTCAGCCATTGTTGGTGAAGGGATTGCTATTGCAGGGGGAGCCGTGATGATTGGTATGGGTGCTATTGCTTCGCCGGTTGGAGCCGAACTGATTGCTGGAGGGGTTGTTACTGTAGCTGCAGGTGGAGCTTTACTGGCTGCTTCTATTATAGAATTGAAGGATTTATACAATCAAAAAAATGGTTTATTTCAATCTAAAGCAACATTGGAACAAGAAATCTTGCTATTGGGAGGTATCGAATCTGTAATGGACAGTCTATCAGATCAAGCTAAAATTGCAGCAGAAGCGTCTGAAGGAATGACGACTATTTGGAAGGATGTATCAGTAAATTTAGACCGTTTGATCAATGATTTAACAAATGGCATCACTAGTACTGATGAGGCTAGAACTTTCTTTTTAAATAGCGCAAATAATGAAATAGCGGATTTACAAGACACTATAACAACGATTACCCAACAATTGGCGGGTGTTGTGACCATTACCTTGCCAGAAGGAGAAACTGTTATTGATTACCTAGAGAAGGTAAACTAGTAATATTTTAATCCAAAAAGGTTGTCTACTTAAATAATTCATATAGGTTAGACAACCTCTTTACTCAATTTAGTATAATTAAACTTATTCATAGAAATCAAAATGGTAAAAGGGTATTTATCACAGCTTGTTAACGTAATTAAGGAGTATCAAGTTCAACTTAGTAAAGGGGAAACATTACCAGTTGAATCTGAAAAAATCAAACAACAAGCATTACTTATTATTGATGAAAGCGTTTCTTCAATTCAGAATGTTCAAAAATTGCTACAAAAACAAGCAAAATCTATACATAATGATTTGTTACAAGCATTATCAGTGGTCTATACCGATAAAGAAAAATGTTTGTTATTGCTATCCAGAGTTGATAAGATGGTATTGGAAGCGAATCATGGTCTTAACGAAGAGTTAAAAAAGAATTACATTATTCAAGAACATTTTTTTTCTTATTCACAAGAATTACATAAGCATTTTAAAGCATTAGAAATTGAAGATGCTAAAATTAGGGTCGAAGCTCAAAAAGCCAAGGATAAGGCGAAAAAATATGAAAAGGAACGCTATTATTTTTTGGCACTTGGCCCCTTTGGATTAGCAGGCTTGGCCACTGCAACAGGACTTTTTACATCGTGGAGTACCAAAGCAAGTAATGCTAGTAAAAAGGCATCGAAGAGTAAGGCGCAGCTTGAAGGATTAGAATCATCTCGAGATCAGATTAAAATGACCCAAGATAGTTTTGGGTTATGCATAGGCGCATTGTCAGGGGTAAAAAATAGCTTAGTGTTTCTATCATCAGGGCTTCACAATATTATGCAAAATAGTGGGAATGAAAATGAGACTCTAACACTATTAGCACTTTATCTAAATGCATCTATTAGCGAAGTTACAATACTTATGCAGGATATTGCTTAATCCTCAATTCATAGAGATAAATACTCACAAAAAGGAATTCAAAAATGGGCTAGACTAGAAGGGTCTAGGAGAAAGAAATATAGGGCGAAATTCTACTCTGAAGAATGGTTGGCGCAGAAATATACCAGAGTTTTCCAACCATCCACATCGGGATTTTGAGTTAAGTCATAAGGATTTGTAAATAACTCTTATTTTGAACTATACTAAGACTGTGCTTCAGAATTGTTGAATAAAAGCAACTTATAAGACCCTGAAACAAGTTCAGGGTGACGACTCAATTACATACCCCTGAAAAAACTCAAATACTTTTTCAAAATTAGTAT
Organism: Aquimarina sp. EL_43; assembly: GCF_943422735.1. Taxonomy (NCBI): domain Bacteria; kingdom Pseudomonadati; phylum Bacteroidota; class Flavobacteriia; order Flavobacteriales; family Flavobacteriaceae; genus Aquimarina; species Aquimarina sp. EL_43. The sequence continues at coordinate 2,897,332 of NZ_CALSBR010000001.1, forward strand.
GATTAAGAATTTAGTCTTTTTTATGTTCTTGCTCTGTATGAATGTTCGTTTCCATTAATCACATTTTATTTTCGTCATACATAGCATTAGATATGCCTAACATAACTCCGGTTTTTGCCTAAACATAACTTTTTGGGAATGATCCTTGATAATTATGTGTTCTTAGAAACACGTTCCAAACGAAATGACACTCATTAGAATAGTACTAAAAATATTTAACAGTATGACATATAGCTTTTGATTTTAAAATTAGTATAAATTACTGAATTTGAGTACTTAAGAGGGTTTGGTGTTTGCAAAGGAGAGCTGAACGGGATCAACTTTAGTTAACCCCTCTGGGGGTCACTACTAATTAAAGTCCCTTGTAAATACTAGTGTTTGCAAGGTTTTTTTTTGTTTTTGATACATTTCTATACTTAAAAACAGAGCATGGTATCATTATTGCACGATTTGTTTTAGAAGTTTGAACTCGATCATTTTCACAATCACGGCCACAAGTTGCAATTTCTTGAACAGGCAAAGAGCGCATAAATATGGGGTATTTACCCTTTGTAATTTAAAAAAAGTGTTTCTAGATTTGATCTCATACCGTTTTGTATATAAAACAAATAATAATTAACTTAATTATTGTTATTCTCTTCATTTAACGGGTTTATCGTATATACCTAATAATTAATTAAACTAAATGAAATGGATCAATATATTATTAGTACTTAGTGTATGTTTTTTGATGCATTGTTCAGAAGTTTTTTCTCAAGAGCAAAATTCATACTATGTAAGACACTACGATATTTTCAATGGCTTGTCGAATAACTGGATATCAGAAATTTTTCAGGATCAAGATGGTTTCATTTGGTGTGCTACTCAGAACGGATTAAATCGATTTGACGGTGAAGATTTTACAGCCTATACCTATCGTCCAGGCGACACTATGAGTCTTGGCGCTAATTGGGTGAGGTCAGTCATTCAACTTAAGAATAAACAATTCTTTTTAGGTACTCATGGCAATGGTTTAAATCAAATGGATCCGTATTTAGAACTGTTTTCCAGTCCATTATCTCAGTCTAAAATCGAAGAAGAAATTGTTGTTATTAATAAATTAGCTAAAGATGAAGGGGAAAACCTTTGGATTTCTTCTTCAAGCGGTGCTTTTTGTTATAATCCCGAATCTAAAAACCTAAAACAGTTGTATAAATACAGAGTCTCGGATATTTCTGTGTTTAGCGGTGCTACTCCTTTGCTGACAACACCAAAAGGAATATTCATTGTAGAAAAAGACAGCACGTATCAATTACCACTGTTAAAAGATAAAAATGTTACAGCTGTTTTCAGGATACAAAAAGATAGTATTCTCGCTTTTGCAGATCATACTTTATATCTTCTCAAAGAAATAAAGAATACATGGTATCAAGAGAATTTGTCATTTAAAACCACATTTGCTCCCACTACATATAGCAAACCATTTATCTTTCAGGATAAAGCTGATCAGATTTGGGTTAACGGAGGGCAATGGATATGGAGATTTTCTCATGACCTTCAATTACAAGAATCTTTTGAACTATCTTCTTTATTACATTTTAATCTTTCGGATAGGTTAAATGCTCATTGTATGTTTCAGGATAAGGAAGATAATTACTGGATAGGGACTAATCTTGGAGTTTTTCAGCTTATTCCACATAAAACCTTTAGACATCCAATGTTAGAGAAATTGGGAATAACTCTAGGAGGGGTTCGAGAAATTGTGGAGTGCAATGAGCAAGTTTGGTTTGCAACCTCAGAAGGTTTATATGTATGGAAAAAAGAAACCATGGAAAAACCTCAATTGATCTACAAAGACAGAATAATAGCGATGCACTGTACTAGCGATGATTTTCTTTATGCAATTCCTACTAAAAGTGCTAAGGTAATATCATTGCTGAAAATAGATACAAATACTAAATCTGTTGAGAAGATTCCTATAACATTACCATCTATTAGCTGTTGGCGAATCGTAGAAGATAAAAATAAGCGGCTATGGATTGCCGAATGGAATTATATGGTGGCCTATGATCTAAAAGATCAGGATTATTTTGCAGTCTCTCTAAAAAAGAACGGTGTTGACCTCGATCTTCGTATTATAGATATGCTAATAGATAATATTGATAATTTATGGATAGGAACTATGAGTGAAGGGCTTATCAAAATCTCAAATATTAGTACTCTTGATAAAAACAGACCCCCTAAATATCAACAGTTTCTTTATGACAAAGACGACCCTTATAGTATAAGCTCTAATTTGATACAATCCATTCATCAGAGTAATGATGGAAAACTGTGGATAGGAACAGATGGAGGATTAAATTGTTTTGATCCCCAGCGAGAACAATTTCAACGGTTTATAAGAAATGATCAAATGCCAGATGATAAAATTCTAAATGTAACCAGTGATAAAAATGGAACTCTTTGGTTAAGTACGGTCAGTAATGGAATTACTTCTTTTGAACCGGAGAACAATGAATATCGCACCTATACTACAAGAGATGGTTTGTATGATAATTCTATGTTATTAAGTTCCGTTTTTCAGAATGAAAAAGGATATATTTGGATGGGAAGTACTAGTGGGGTGCAATATTTTCATCCAGATCAAGTCACACAACGGCCTAAAATTAAACCTAATTTAAAGTGGTTGTCCTATACCAAACATCAATCCGATACACTACAAGTTTTTCGTTTCCCTTCAGAAGGAGCTTCAAAAGAGAACCCTATTAAGGTTACATCAAAAGATCAAAGTATTACGTATCAATTTTCTGCACTAACATACAAAGAACCACAAAATGTACGGTATCGGTTTCAGCTAGAGGGATATCATAAAGATTGGCTGCCTATTCAAAAAAGCGGGGTAATTATTATATCCAATGTGCCTAAAGGTACCTACAAGTTACTAGCAGAAGCATTTGATGTTAATGATAGTTGGCGTAGCGTTCATGACCCAATTCATATTCGGGTAATTCCTCCGTGGTATCAAACAAATTTAACCTACTCATTATATGCATTATGTATAGCCATACTACTATTTACAGGATATGGTTTGCAATTACGAAGAAAAATAGCAGTCTCTGAAAAAATACATTTTAAAGAGTTATCACAAACGAAAACAAGATGGTTTACTCAGATTGCACATGAGTTTAGAACCCCTTTAACTGTTATATTGGGCGCTATAGATCAAATGAAACATAAATTACCCGGTCGACTCAATAATCAACTTGACACACATTTTACACAGATACAAAATCAAACCAATCACTTATCAAAACAGGTTGGCCAGATTCTTGAAATTGCCCAAATGAAAGAGAATCGACTAACAATACAAAATACTATTGGAGATTTTATTGCTTTTCAAAATTATATAGTAAAGTCTTTTTCTTCGTTGGCTGCATCTAATCAAGTACAACTTCAGTTTTCTACACCCAAAGACACCTTGTATACTTCCTATGACGAAGATAAATGGCAGAAAATTACAGCAAACTTGATATCTAATGCTATTAAGTATACGAAAAAAGGAGGAAATGTAATAGTAACTGTTGATTTTATAGATGCTACGCCACAACCCATGATTCAACTTTGTGTAAGTGATACAGGAATAGGGATATCTTCTGAATTTATGCCTCATTTATTTGATTCTTTTACCCAAGAACGAACAGGAAGAATTAAAGGAATAGGTTTAGGGTTGGCATTGACTAAGGAGTTGGTGGAACTCATGGGTGGAGAAATTACCGTAAAAAGTAAAAAAGGGAAAGGAAGCAAGTTTAAGGTACTGATTCCAGGAACAAAAATAACTCATGAACCAGGAGTCATAGCAAAAACAAGCGTTCAAGTTTTAGAAGAAATGTCTAAATCCTTAATCCTCATTGCCGAGGATCATCAGGAGGTTAGAGCATATATTAGGTTTTGTTTAGCACCAACCTATCGATTGCTTACTGCAACCAATGGCCGTGATGCCTGGCAATTGTGCCAAGAGCATATCCCCGACTTAGTCATTTCTGATGTAATGATGCCTGAATGGAGTGGATTACAATTAGGGAGTGCGATTCGGGAACATTTAGCTACTAACCATATCCCTCTTATCCTATTAACTGCAAAAACAAGTCACGATAACCAATTAGAGGGACTAAAAATTGGTGCAGATGCCTATCTTACTAAACCATTTGATCGAGAAGAATTGTTGATACGAGTAAATCATTTGATTGATACCCAAAATAAATTACGAGAAAAATACCAACAAGGAGATTTTAGCCCAAATTCTAATCATAAAAATATTGATGCCTTTATACAATCAGTTATTAAGATCGTGCATAAAAATATGGATAATGATGACTTTAGTGTTCCTCAGTTAGCTGATCAATTAAATATCAGTAGGGTACATTTATTCAGAAAGGTTAGAAACATAACAAATATGTCTCCTACCAAACTTATTAGAAGTGTACGATTACAAGAAGCTAAGAGGTTATTGAGTAAAAAGGAACTAACCATTGCAGAAATTTCTTATCAAACTGGCTTTAAAGATCCTGCGTATTTTACCAGAGTTTATGGGAAGGAATTCGGAAAAACCCCTTCAGAATACAGAAATTAATTCTCTTACGCCCTTATTTTATTATACTTTCCCGCACATGTAACTACAGTACAGGTTTTGGTAACCAGAGTACAATACACTACACTTCATATTTACTAGCTTGCGTAACATTATTTATGTAAAAATTGAGATTTCTTTTTTTGAAATAACCCATCCCCATCAGTTTTATTAAGTCATAACTCTTTAAAATTTAGCATTATGAGAAAAATGTTTATACTATTAGCTTATGGTATTCTGTTATTATGCTCTTGTGATAAGGATGATAATACTGCATTTGATGAATCTTCAAAATTTAAATATGTCTTTGCAGATAACTCATTAAATAAAGAAAAAACCATTGAATACAAATCTATTAATGGGGTAGATCCGAATCTTTTAAGCTTGGATATCTATTATACTAAAGACACAGATAAGAAAAAGCCAATTGTCATTTATGTTCATGGTGGCGGTTGGTGTTTAGGTGATAAAAAAAATAACATCGAGAAGAAAGTATCCTTGTTTCAATCGCAAAATTGGCTTTTTATAAGCCTTAATTATAGACTTAGCCCATTTCCCTATCAATTATTTAATATAAACAGAGTAAAATATCCAGACCACAATAACGATGTAGCAGATGCTATAGAATGGGTTTATGATAATATTGATCAATATGGCGGGAATCCTGAAAAGATAGTGCTTTTGGGCCATAGTGCTGGTGCTCATTTGGTATCGCTAACGGGTACAAATAAGAGTTTTTTAGAAAAACAAGAGGTATCATCTTCTATTATTAAAGGAGTAGCTTCTATAGACACAGAAGGGTATGATGTTTTAGAACAAATAGTGGGTAACAAATATGAAAATAGACTATATATTAACGCATTTGGAGTAAATCAATCTCAATATATAGATGCCTCACCCATACATAATCTGATACATAATACTTCTTATCCAAATTTCTTTATTGCCAAAAGAGGATCTGCTGAGAGAAAAGCGATTGCAAATCAATTTATTGAAGCATTGAAAAATGCTTCTATTTCGGTTTCTCAAGTCGATGGAAGTGTTTATACACATTCTGAAATTAATAGTGCTATTGGTGAAAAAAATGAAATGATCATTACTCCACCCTTAATTGAATTTATTAAAGATTGCTTCGAGTGAAAGGGCAATTACAACAACTTCATTAAATCAGAACTTTTAAGAATATAATAAAATGAAAAAAATAACTCTAATACTAACGCTATTATGCGGATGTATCGCATTTGCCCATGCATATAATACAGAAACCATTAAGTGTTTTAATAATGCTACAAGAGAGATTGAAGCAGTACCTTTTGTATTCAATGACGCTTTATTTAATGAAATAATTCATCAGAAACTATTCAATAAAGTAAAAGGATATTCTCTAGTTGTAGGCAATAAGAAAGGAATTAAAGCCAAAGTATCTGGTGGCTGGGCCAAAATACCAGGAGATGGAAATCTACCTATGAAAACAAATGTTGCCTCAGGAATAGGTTCTGTCTTTAAAACCATATCTGCTGTAGCCTTGCTAAATATTTTTAGCCGTCATATCCATTCTTCTAAAACGGTGCAAGAACAATTAGATATGAAAATGATTCACCAACTCCCCGATCGGTGGAAAGCTAAATTTACAGATACAGGGATTGAAAAAATTTCTTACAGAAATCTACTCACTCACAAATCAGGAATCAGTAAAAACAAAGAGGCAATAGAAAAAGTAGAGCAAATGGGACTTGCCTACGAAAAAGGGTTTTACCATTACTTAAATATGTCTTATGGTTTTAAAGAATCAAATGTTGGTATAAAAAGAAAATATGAAAACACAAATATAGGGCTCTTAGTGTGGTTAATTCCCTCGTTAGCCTATCCACAGAAAGTAAAGAATATTCAGAATACTTATAATCATATCAATGATCCTAAAAAGCATTCTCAAAAGATGATAAAAGAATATGCCAAACTTTATGAAAAATATATAAGAGAACATATTTTTAGTAAAGTAACACCCAAAATCAAACCTATATATAAACCTACAAATAATGTGAAATATGCTAAATATTATCATACCAATGGTTCGTCTGGAGTTATTGATAATTCACATGCACGTGCACAAGGAGGTTGGATGATTTCTGCACAGGATTATGCCAATTTCGTTAGAACCTTCTACCATACCAATACATTTTTTGGTCCTATAACCAGAAAATCACTCTATGTAGATGACACAAAAGAAACCCGTGATAATATGATCGTATTTTCGGGACAACTATTTGATGATAGATTTGCAGATACTACAGAGTATTACCCTTCTCACAACGGAGCCGAAGATCAATATAGAGCTGTATTTACAATACTTCCGAATGATTATTATGCCATTATTATGGTCAATAGTGCCATAATGAAAAATAGTAATGATAAAAAAAACGGATATCACTAATGAAGTTATAAAGGATATCGTTTTTGATGCCTTTTATGAAACAACCAGAGGAAAACCTATAAATCTAGATAGACATGGTATCCCAGAGGCCGAATACTACAGGATTTTAAAGGTAATGGATAAAAATGGTTCTGCCGTGGTGTGGGCAGATTTTTATGATGTTAATGGAAAAACATATGTCAATGCTATTTTTAGACCTGCTATAAAAAAATGGTTGTCCAGACACGATCTTTCAACTTCTGCTTATCAAGGTGTATATGATGAATATTGGAATCAGGGATACCGACCAATACATATTGACACCTATACAAAAGGAAACCAGATTAAGTATTCTGTTATTATGGAAAAAACGAATGCTGAAAACTATAGAGCTTTTCATAATAAACCTCTTACGGTATTTAAACAGAAATTAGACAGTTATAAAAACGAAGGATATGTCCCAATGAATATCACATGTAGTTCTAATGGTGAGGATGAAATATTTGCTGCCTCATTTAAGAAAGCTCCAAATTCTAATTGGAAAGTGAAATATTCCTTACCTATATCAAATCTGAAACCAACAATAGACGATATGGAAAGTAAAGGAATGATTCCCATATCTGTAAATGCATATACTCATAAAGGTAAAAACTATTGTATTGCCATTTTTATAAAACAACAGCAGAAATACAGGTACGTTGTGGGCAAAGGATTAATAAAATATCTGAAAGCTTTTGAAAAGAATACTAAAGAGGGCTATGATCTAAAATCGATAACAGGGTATGGCGAAGGGTCTAAGCATCGATTTGCAGCATTATGGTGGAAATAAGCAAACGTATTACCGGTAATTTTTATAAATATTAACTTTTAAAATCATACACTTATGAAAACAATTAAAATCATGGATATTATTCTTGTGTTAGTTATACTTGGTTTCCTTTCATGTGAAAAAGCCGATGTAATTAAAGAAGATGTGGAGCAGCAATCTCTTGAGGAGGATCAAAATGTTTCGATAACTCTAGAAAACGAAAATAAAATTTCATTCTTCAAACATGAAATAGATGAGGTTTTTATTCTCGAAGAGAGCAATTGTTCTAATTGCTCGGTTCTCGAAAACATTATTGCTATTACAGGAAAAGAATTATCCGAAGCAGAAATTTTTTGGGCATTATCCAAGCCAGAAGATGTAGTTCCAGCATTTTTACAGATGAATCGGGTTCTGAGCAAAACCTCTTCAAAACCTCAAGGATGGGCAAGGAATAAGGTTCAAAAATATACTAAGGGGTTCGAAAACCCTACGCCTAGCCCTGTGATTGCGTGCAAAAACAGTAATTTTACCAGTGCTATTGCTGGAGGATTTTTAGGAAACCCAGAATTTGTAAAATTAGACAAAAAACCACTTACATATTCTAATTTTACAAATGACTGCAATAATCTTTCTGATGATATGTGCCAAAAAGGGAAGAGATATCGTTATTCGGCTACTTTTAACAATATTAAAAAATGGAGAGGAAAAATATGTGCTAGATCTGTTCAGAATTCAAACAATGATCATTATCTTCCTAATATTATTTGTGATAGTCCTCCCTGCACAGCATATCGTGGCCCGGTATTGTATTTCGAATTTAAAAAAGATGGGGTTTGGAAACCAATTAAAGTGTCAATCCAACAAGGTATTGAAATACCCGCAAACAAAACCAAAGCATATAGTTTTTATAAAAATGCATCAAAAAAAAGATCTTATAGAATACGGGTAAAAAATGCTATGAAACTTGATGAATTTGATTTTATGATGGATAAAGCAGGAACAGATTCTTCTGGAGGTTCTACTGGAGGTGGAGGTTCTACCCAAAATGAAGACGTTATCCCTGATTATATAAGTATAAACGATAATAATAGAATCATTGTCGACTTCACCAACGCTCCTGATGATACCCAGACTCCTCGGATAAGTATTCATAGAGATGCATTGAAAAGTAATGATTCTATGTACCATTACTTTGATAATAATGGAAATATTATTCTTCCTAAGAACTTTTGTGGGATCAGGGTAAAAAGAGCGGGCAGTTTTCAGTGGCAAGACAAAAACGAGAATGTGGTTAATGATAGTGTATTTAATAAGGTAGGTGATTTGAATAATTATGGAGAGTATAATGAATTATATGCTTTAAAGGGCATCGAATTCATCGGTCCACTAGATAATTGCAAGGATACTAACTCTAATTGGTTTTTCAAATTCCCGCTAACGCATAGTAACAGCCCCACAGTTTTTACAGAGCCACTAAAACTTATTATAGAAGGTGTAGATTCTGGTTCAGAAATTATATTTTTAGAATAAAATTCTATCAATTTTCGTAATAGTTTTGCAAAAGAGATCTCTATAAACAAAATAACTTTTTTAATTTCAAGATGTTATACGATATCAAGGAACAGGACTCGAATCTGTGACCTTTGGGTTATAAGTCTTAAGGTTCAGGTTTTATTATAAATGATAATGAAAGAATAGAGCTTTTTAATGAATAAGTATAAATATCATGTCAAATAATGATTTTTTAAATTGACTGATAGTCTAATGATTAAGGCAATATCTTCTTCTAAAAAATTTGAATTCTTTCCCTCTGGGGTCACTACTAATTAAAATCCCTTGTGAAAACTAGTTTTTGCAAGGGATTATTGATTTTTGTAAAATAATACTAAGATTATAAATTGCCAATAATCAGTATTAAAAATTTTAAATTCGTTATTTAGCTATATAGGAAAAGGTTTGCTTTTGAAAATCTTCTTTACTTTTTCTAATATTTCTTCTTTTTTCAGGTTCAAGAGAATTTAAAGTAGAATCGAGATAAGTTAGCATATCTTCAATTTTATTATTTAACAATTTTTACAATACCTCTATCAATAATATCTAATGCTGTTGTGATGTTAGACATATCGGTAAACAACTCATCTGTTTTTCCTGAATGATGACTATGCCCAATTGGCTCGAATAAAAAGTTCTTAGACAGCCCAAATTTATCTAAATCTACATCAACTGCATAAACAATAGCAGGTTGACCAACTCTACCTGAACCACTATAAATACTATCATTTGGAAAACGATCTTTACTATAATATTTGTTCCAGTTAAATGATTGATTGACCTCCATTAAAACTCTAAACTTTTTCAATTTTCCAAGTTTCGCTTTAGAATTAATGATGAAATCATAGGTTGGAGTTGCACCAGAAACAGCATCGATATCGTAAGCTTTTCCTAAAGGAATAAATAATCCGTCAGAAGCTCTAATACCTCTTTTGTGCGACCAATATGGTAGCGATTCTGGGCGACGAACAATAGCGGGTTTCCAAATTCCGTTTTTGTCTGGTTTACCATTTACATACTTACTTGTTGCAATAGATTTGGGTACAAATAAACTTTCAATATAATTTCCGTCTATATCTTCTACCCAAATTACCATCATTGCATAACGAAATGCGTCCCCTATTTTTACATCTATCTCTACCGCAACTTCGTTAATTTCATTTTTTATGCTAATACTTTGCGTTCCGTCTTCTAATGTTTCTTTTCCTTGTAGACTATTACGATATTCATTTCCGAAATCATAAATTTTGTTAAATCCAGAAACGTTAAATAACAATCCTGTGAACAAAATTCCTGCAATAAAAAGTAATGTGATAAAACGAACATTCAAAAAGTTATTCTTTGAATTTATACTGTACATTTTTAATGACTTTATATTGTTGATGATATGAAAAACTACCAAAATCGAAAATAGAAAACCAAAAACTGTATGCATTGATGCCGTAATTTTGTAATAAGGTTTTATATACATAAAAACTCCTGTTATGCTCAATATTAAAAATATTATAGCAATACTTATACTTACTAATTTTCTAGATTTCATCTGTTCTTTTTTATTGTTCTTTATATGCCAGATAGAACTTGTTATTGATCATATCGGTTGGTATTAACATAATTATTATAGCCTCATAATTTAAAAATCAAAACGATAATTGGCTTTAAATGCCACACCCCAATTTGTTCTTGAGATACGTTTATTGAAGTTATCTGTAACGACAAAATAGATATATGATAAAGGTTTATATTCCCATTGTAAACGACTGTTGATATTGAAGTTATTTTGTTGAGTGTTATACTGCACATAGGTTGTCCAATTCAAACGATTACTAAAAAATACTTCACCTGTAAAACGGGCTAAATGAAATGTGTCTTTTCCTAGATGTTTAAGATCAATATGATTCAATGAATAATTAATGTTTAACTGCGCAAAAGGTAAAAGTCGATATCCTAAAACAGTTTCAAAACCACTTCTTTTTCCATTAAAATATCCGCCATGAAAAACTTCCGTTGCATAATAGAAGTTTTTATTACTTGAACGGTTATTGTATCCAATTTTAGCATCAATAGTATTGTAAATATCTGGTTGAATAGGATTGCCACTATTTAAAATATCAAATCCGTATTGAAGATTGAAGTAATTATGTGTCAAATTAAAAAATAAAGATGACAAATTCTTCTTAAACCAGACTGAATTACCTAATACTGTAGACATCTCGGTAAGTGCGCCTTTGCTATTCCAAAACGTATCATTTACTACCGACAAATAACGAAAACGATCTATAGAATTAGATTTTATTGGATAATAATTTTTTTGAAAAACGAAATAAGAATCTAAATACGAATCCCGAATGACCAGGTTGTTTATGGCATCATAATTATAAAGTCTTGGTGTAAAACCAACATCGGCTATAAAGTTTTTGTCTACCGTTTTAAATGCACCTTTAACATACGTTTTTCGTGTGTTGTATTGTCCTTCGATATTGAAAAAGTTATTGTTTGAATTGATATTATTGCTAAAGCTTTTTCCGTAGTTGGTCTGTGCTGACCATAAATTGTTTTTTGATTTGTAATTTAAGTTCAAGCCAAAAACGCGGTTGTAATCGTTCTTAAAATCAAATCCGTTGGTTTGTTGTCTGTTTATCCAATATGCTGTGGTTGTAAAAGCTCTTGATAATTTTTGTCGACCCACCACAACAGCATAATTTTGTGCGTCGTTTCCATCGGCTTTTTCGGTTTGAGCATTTAAAATTCCGATACGTGTATTAGGCGAAACATTTCCCGAAAGTTTTAATCCAAATTGCATATCGGTCGTTCCGCCGATTATTCGAGAGTAAAATGGATTGACACCAAAGGCTCCTAAATTATTAAACAAATCACTGTTTTCTAAAAAGAAATTTCTTCGTTCTGGAAAATTAACTGCAAAACGGGTTAAATTAACTACTTGTTGGTCAACATCTACTTGCGAAAAATCAGGATTAATAGTCGTATCTAATCGTAATGAAGACGTGATATTATACTGTGCATCTATGCTTGGTTTAAAGGTAGATTCATCTGTATTATTAGCGACATCTTTTTCGTAATTATACGCTACCGAAGGCACTAACATAAATTTTGAAGTATTGGTTTTGGGTAAATTTTCAATAGTCACATCTTCTGTAAAACGTAAATCAAACTGAAAAAAGTTACGTGACATATCGGTATATGTCATCCATAAATTTGTTTTAAAATCTCTATAGAAGAATTGAATTCCCCAAGTATTGTTATTTATATCAAAATTTAATGCTTTAAACGGAATTTCTATTTCATATACTTTTTTAGTTCCTTCAACCGAAGTTTGCGAATACCAAATGGCATTCCAGCTTTCATTAAAATTGTAGTCTGTTCCGTTAAAGTCTACCAGCGCATCTACTTGTGTATTTGCTGCGTTCAGTGTAAAATAATAGCCGTTATTTTCTTTATTGAATGGATCAAGTACAATTCCAAAAGCATCACTACTTACAACAGCATCTCCATGATTATCACGCTTTAATGTGCTAATTTTACTTTGTAATGTCGTATCGTAATATTCAACACCTATATAGAGATTTTTACCATCATGAAATACCCTCACTTCTGTTTTGTTTAATGCTTTACCTTCATCGTTAGGGTAATAATTATTAAAATCTGTAAACATTTGAATATTTTGCCAAATAGGTTCATTCAATTTTCCGTCAATTTTTACAGATTCTACAGAAAAAGGAATTGTTTTATTTTGAGCATATCCGCAGAAATAGAAACCGATGACCGCTAAAAAAATGAATAGTTTAGTTTTCATCTATAAGTCGATAAGCAGTTAATTTATGTTGTAACATAGCAGGTACTAATACCATTTTTAATTCGGGGATGTAGGTAATGTCGGCAGAATTAACTTTTTCTTTTGTAGTATCTAAAAGCATGGTTTTATCACCATTTTTAGTTACATAATGTATCATTCCTTCCCAACTCGAAATTAAATAATCGTCATTACCAATGGCTATAATTCCATCTGGGTTTGATATGTCTTTTGCTACTGTTTTTGAGGTTTTGGTTTTTAAGTTATAACTCTTAATTGTCTTGTCTCCCAGGCCAATGAGGATATTTCCTTTTTCATATAACACTCCGTTTGGCCATTCTAAATCATTCTTTAAAATGGTTACTATTCCATCTTTTAGGACGAATAATTTTCCGCTTTTTGTTCCACTTCCATAGATAGCTCCATCTTCGCTTGATGTTAAATCATTGATACGTTCTGTACCTTCAATTTTATGTCTCTTAACTATTTTTGATGTATTTATATCGATCTCTAAAACAGTATCAAAATCTGCAACAAATAACTTATCCTTGTAAATAGCTGTTCCTGTTGGTCCTTCGATGTTATCAATCCATTTATGGTTTTTGATTTTTCCGTTTATATCAACTTTACTTATAAACCCTTTTCCGTTAGGTTTCATCCAATGTCCGTTAATGCTTGTAACATAAAGTATAGTATTCCTTTTGTCATAAATAACAGATTCTAAATCATTTAAAATAGTATCGGTTTCCCACAGTTTTATCAATTTTGGATTCTTTAATGACTTTGTAAAACTTGATTTTTGTGAAGTACATAATTGTACCGAAAAAGCAGTAATTACTACTAAAACTAAAATAGCTCTCATAATTGTATTTATTTTGTAGTTCAAAACTACAGTCCAATTGAGCTGTGATTTTAAAAAGAGGACAAGGCATGAGTTTTAGTGTACATAAACCCCAAAACATATTTGTAACTCGTATAGGCTTGTTTGTATTCTTATTTTACTTGTTCGTACACAAATTATTATATATAGGCGGCTTTGTTGTATTTTTATGAGTTGAAAATGAAGCGTTTTTTTAAAATATTTAACCTACCCGTTTATAAACACACTCTATTTTGGATTGTTGTTTTCTTGTTCTACACAACATCTGCAAGAGAACGATTTAATACTACTGAAGAAATTATAGTAACCTATTTTTTTCACGTGGTTTTCCAGATTATGATTGCGTATACAGTATTATATTTTATTGTATCTAATTATCGAAAAGACAAGAGTATTGTTAAACTTATCGCTTCAATTATCTTGTTATTTTTCTTTATTAATTTTTTATATGTTTCTATAAGAATGTCTTTTCTTGAAAAAGCATATCCTGATTGCTATAAAGTGTTTTTAGATAAAAACGGATATCTTACGTTTTGGGAACGGATCTTCGATTTAAAAACTATTTTCTTTCACTTACCACTGTTTTATTTACAGCCATTATTTTTTTTGGTGGGGTTAACGTTTTATGAAAACCAGTACAAGCTTTCGAAAATTAGAGAACAGAAAAGAGCAGTAGAATTAAAAGCGTTGAAACATCAACTAAATCCTCATTTTTTATTCAATACGTTAAATAATCTGTATGTGTTGTCTGTAGAAAAATCTGATAAAGCACCAGAAATCATTGAAAAACTCTCAGATATATTAGATTATATGTTATATGGTAGTGATAAAAAATTTGTGCATATTCAAAAAGAAATTGAACTTATTGAAAATTATTTAGCATTAGAACAAGTGCGTTATGAAGATAGAGTCTTGGTGTCGTTTAATAACTCAATAATCGAAAATATTAAAATAGCACCTTTATTACTATTAACATTTATAGAAAATTCTTTTAAACACGGTGTAAGTCAGGAACTAAAAATGGCAGCTGTAAAAATTGATTTATCTTCTGAAAAAGAGCACATAATTTTCAATATTTTTAATACTAAACCTTTGTCAACAGTAGAAAAATTAATTCAAAAAAAGTCAATAGGCTTAACCAATGTAGAACAACAACTTAATTTATTATATCCTGATGCTTACGATTTAAAAATTGAGGAAACGTCGAAAAGTTTTTCAGTAAATTTAAAACTCAAAAAACATTAAAAATGTACAGGTGTTTGATAATTGATGACGAAAAATTAGCAAGACAACTCGTTGAAAATCATATTGCAAAAATTGATAATTTTGAAGTTGTTTTTTCTTGTAAAAGTGCCATTGAGGCAATTAATATATTAAATTCAGAACATATAGATTTACTTTTTTTGGATGTTGAAATGCCTGTTTTATTGGGAACAGATTTTTATAAAAACCTCTTTCAAAAACCTAAAGTAATTTTTACCACTGCCTACCGAGAATATGCTGTTGAAGGATTTGAATTAAATGCTATTGATTATTTAGTAAAACCAATAACATTCGGCAGGTTTTTTAAAGCAATAGAAAAGTTTTTAGCTTCACAAAACCACAAAATTGAAATACAAACTTCTTCAGAAAAATTACAGAGCAAGAACTATATTTTTGTAACAGCAGACAGAAAGCAGGTCAAAGTACAGTTTGATGATATTCTATTTGTAGAAAGTGTAAAAAACTACATTAAAATTAGAACTGAAAATAAATCACTCCTTGTTAAATTTAGTATTTCTTCATTTCAAGAAGTGTTGGATGCTCGTTTTCTTCGTGTTCATCGTTCATTTATTATCAATAAAGATAAAATAACGGCCTATACAAAACACGATATTGAAATTGGTACTATTGAAATTCCTATTGGAGAGATGTATAAAAATATTTTAACCCAAATAAAATAATTATATCATCAAAAAAGAATAGAATAATGGGGTTAACGCCTGTTAATCATATTTTTAGATAGAGCTAAACTTCTTTTTTTTGATTCTTTTTGTGACTATCATATTTTACAAAAGCTTCCATAGCAGCATAATCTGCTAACCCAAGGGCATTGTATTTTTGTGCAGTATCTCTATTTCGTTCTTCTGCCCGCATCCAGAATTCTCTTGAATCTTCTCCCTGAAACATGACTCCATCTTTTTGTGATTGATGGCAAAAAATAGCATGTCGTTTTTTTAACACCTGATCCGGACTCATGGGTACGGCCATTTCAATTTCATGAATATCCCATTCGTGCCATGCGCCTCGATATAACCAAACCCAACAATCTTTCATATAAGGCTTTGTTTTTAACTCTTCTAAAGCCATAAATAAAGCATCTAAACATACTTTATGAGTCCCATGAGGATCTGCCAGATCACCTGCTGCATAAATTTGATGTGGTTGTATTTCTTCTATTAGTTTATACATGATAGCAATGTCTGCTTCTGATAGTTTATCTTTTTTTATTTTACCTGTTTCATAAAATGGTAAATCTAAAAAATGAACATTACTATCGTTTAATCCCAAATAACGTGTTGCTGCAAATGATTCACTTCTTCTGATTAGTCCTTTTAACTGCCTTATTGCTATAGTGTCGACAGCATATTCGCTCGTATTGGACAATGTATTAATAATGTTTTGGGCTACCGTTGAATCTGAATTTAATTTTTGACCTACCTCGGCAAATTTTAAAGCTTCTTGATTTGATACGGCTATATTGCCAGATGTTTGATAGGCCACATGAACATCATGACCTTGCTCGACCAACCTATCAAAAGTACCTCCCATAGAAATCACGTCATCATCAGGATGTGGACTAAAAATAATGACTCTCTTTTTGGCTGGATTTGCTCGCTCTGGCCTATTGGTATCATCGGCATTAGGTTTACCACCGGGCCATCCTGTAATAGTATGTTGTAATTTATTAAACATTTTAATATTTAAATCATAAGCAGAACCTTCTTGTACTAATAACCCAGACATACCATTATCGTTGTAGTCCTTATCTGTTAGACTTAAAATACTTTTTTGGGTTAATTCGCATAGCCAGATAATTGCTTTATTCTTTAATGCATCTGTCCAGATTAATGAGCTAACCAACCAAGGTGTTTTATTTCTAGTTAATTCTGATCCTGCCTCGGTATCCAATACAAAAGTTGTGTTTTGATGATCTTGAAGATATGTTGCAGGTACTTGAGAAGAAATATCACCTTCTATTGTTTCTTTGATAATTGATGCTTTGTGCTGTCCCCATCCTAATAATACGATACGTTTTGCTGCCCTTACTGTAGCAATTCCCATAGTTATTGCTTTTCTGGGAACATTTTCTATCCCTAAAAAGGAAGGAGCAGCATCTACTCTGGTAATATGATCTAATGTAATCATTCTTGTACCCGAGTTATAATGTGATCCCGGTTCGTTGAAACCTATATGACCTGTTCTTCCTATACCTAATAATTGAAAATCTAAACCACCTGCTTCTTTAATTTTCATTTCATAATCAATACAATATTGATAGAGGCCATCACTATTTATTTTTCCATCAGGAATATGAACGTTTTCAGGAGATATATCAATATGATCAAAGAGATGTTCATACATGAAGTAGTAATAACTCTGTATATTTTCTATATCCATAGGATAATACTCATCTAAATTAAAAGTTATCACATTTTTAAAACTTAAGCCCTCTTCATGATGCATTCGAACCAATTCTTCATATATCTTAATCGGTGAAGAACCTGTTGCTAATCCTAAAACGCAGGGTTCATTTTTCTGCGATTTTTCTTTTATAAGATTCGCTATTTCTTTTGCCACTACCAAAGAGGCTTCATTAGAATTCTTAAAAATTATGTTGTGTATTTTCTCGAATCGTGTTTCCTCGAATTGGCCTGCTGGTTTATAATTGATCTCCATCTTTATTTTAATTACATTTTATAATACATTAGTTTTTATTCTACCCCATATTTTTAGAAGTAAATATCCAGAAACAATAGCTAGCTTGGTTAGTAGAAGGGCATATGTTATATGTCCATATATCCAATATCCTGTGGCAAACATGAGACTATATATCAATACACATCCTAATAGCATTGCTATAATTCCGTAAGGTACGTTCCAGTCTTTTAAAGTATTTTTTTCTAATTTTGATTGATCAATTATGTGGTGCCACCCAGGCCCTCCTGGCTGTACTTTCTTATAAAAATTGTGTAATACTTCTTTACTTTCTGGCTGAGTTAAATACGTGGCTGTCAACCAAGCAATAGTGGTTAGAAAAACGACTACCAGAAATTCTGACCAATCTGGAAATAAACCATCTTCAGTATCAAAAAAGTAGATGCCAGCCGGTGTTAATTTTAGCACTAAAGAAATAATTCCAGAAACAAACATTGCCGTAATTTCGCTCCAGGCATTAATACGCCACCAGAACCATCGTAAAATAAATATCAAACCTGTCCCTGCTCCAAAAACCAGTAACACTTCAAACAACTGTAATGCATTCTGTAAAAGTAGTGCCAAAAGTGCACTAAAGATCATCAGTATTACTGTCGCAATCCTACCTACAGCTACCAATCGCTTTTCGGATGCATTTGGATTAATTTGTTGCTTATAGAAATCATAAACAATATAAGAAGATCCCCAATTTAATTGCGTAGAAATGGTACTCATATATGCAGCTACCAAAGAGGCTAATACTACACCTAATAATCCACTTGGTAATTTGGTTAGCATTGCAGAATAGGCCAAATCATGACCTAGTTTATCTTTTGTAATATTAGGAAAGGCTTCATGTATACTTGCCAGATCAGGAAATACTACTAATGACGCCAGTGCTACAATAATCCAGGGCCAGGGACGTAATGCATAATGCATTATATTAAAAAAGAAAGTTGCTCCTATTGCATGGTTTTCATTTTTTGCAGCCAACATTCGTTGCGCAATATAACCTCCGCCGCCTGGTTCTGCTCCCGGATACCAAGAACTCCACCATTGCACTGCCAATGGTATTATCAGTAATGTGATTATAGCACGTTTATCATTAAGATCGGGAAGTATTGAAAGTTTATCTACTACATTTTCATTTGTCATTAAAGATACTATACCTCCTACTTCTGGTAAATTAACCAAATAGTATGCAGCTCCAATTGCACCACCCATAGCAACAAAAAACAATATGAAATCAGTATAAACTACACCTTTAAAGCCACCAATAGCACTAAATATAACTGTTATCAATCCAGCACTAATTACCGTTTGCCAGGGTTCTAAACCTAACATAATACCTCCTATCTTGATAGCAGCCAAAGTTACTGCAGACATTGTGATAACATTAAAAATAACACCTAGATATAGGGCTCTAAATTTTCGTAAAAACTTTGCAGGTTTACCACCATATCTTAATTCATAAAATTCTAAGTCCGTACTCACATTTGATTTTCTCCATAACTTGGCATAAACAAATACAGTTAATAGCCCTGTGATTAAAAACACCCACCAAACCCAATTACCAGACACTCCATTTGTTCTTACAATATCGGTAACCAAATTAGGGGTGTCGGTAGAAAATGTTGTAGCTACCATAGATAAGCCGAGTAACCACCATGGCATATTTCTTCCTGATAAAAAAAATTCTGATGAATTCTTTCCTGATTTTTTTGATACCCATATACCAATAAATAAGGTGATTATAAAAAATGAAATTATTAGTACATAATCAAAAGTGCTAAGAGATACCATTATATCTTTTTTAGTTAATTAATTATTGCAATACTCTACTAGCTAATTTTAATCCCAGCTTAATTTAGAATAATGTTTGCTTAGGTATTTTTTTACTTCAACTATATCTTCTTTAGCCGTTAAATCCGGTACATGTTCTGAAAAGGGTATTCCTATAGCTTTATTTGGATACTCTTTTAGCATATTTAAAAGAACCGTTGGTAATTCTTTTTCATTTCTTTGGGGGTGAACGGGGCAGTTTTTTAAATAGGGATAGATAGCACTACCATTAAATTTGAAAGCATTCATACTAACTCGTAATTTACCTTCTTTGTCCTTATATTTATTAGCTTCTTCTTTAGATGGTTTTTCAATAATATCTAACAAATGGTTTGCCTCATCTAATTTTGCAAGTGCAAAACGTGAAATTCGTTCCGAGGAAAACTCCATTGTATCTCTATCATAACTAATAAATGCATTTTGGCTAGATGTAGCTCTTAGTGCGAATAATGCTTCTGAGGAATACAAATTATCACTATTACACACAGTATAATAGTTTTTGTTTAATTCGGGATATTGCTCAATAGCCTGAAACAATGCATCTGCGGTTCCAAATGGTTTTACTCTTCCTTCAGGAATATATTGAATTGCAAAAGATATGTTAAGACCACGAAAATCATTATCCTTATCATCATTACCATAAAATTTTTTGAATAATTCCCCATGTTCACTTATGATGATATAAATCTTTTTGTAGCCTGCATGTTTTGCATTATACAATAGATAATCCATAAGAGGTCGTCCATTTGGACCAACACCAATAAGGCCTTTACTTCTTTTATTTGCTTGTTCGATTTCCTCATCACTTAAGTCTTGGTGTGAAGATTGTTTCTTCATTCTGGATGAAGCACCACCAGCTAAAATTATTAAACTTCTATGCATTCGATAGTTTATTTTTTGTTTACTGTTTTTAGAGTATTCTTGCTCCGGGGTCTACCTCAACTAGGTAAGCATTTTTACCTCCGGCTTTTATAATTTCATCAATAACCTGTTGTTCTTTTCCTTCTGGAGCAATAGCAACAATACTACCTCCTTTACCCGAACCAACAATTTTTGCTCCATAGGCACCAACTTTTAATGCACCTTCAATCATACGATCTATCTTGGGTAATGTTATTTTTAAGAAATCCCTTAGAATAGCATGATGTTTATTCATTAATACGCCTATTTTTTCTACATCCAAATGATCTTTTTTAAATTCTGAAAGGGCTTTTTTGGTAATATCATGGTTTGATACAGCGGCATAAAAAAAAGGTTCTAATCTATCCGGGAGATGATGAGATAATTTTTTTACATCTTCCTTTTCGACATTTTCTATATTAAAATTTTTATGGCACATTGCCAATGTATGTATAGCTTGCCAAGCGTTTTCTTTTAATTCATTTAAAACACCTATTGTTTCTTTTGGAATACCAGACTCTCCTATAATTAATCCGGGTATAGGGCAATCAAATAATTCATACGAACTGTTTTCTCCGGTTTCCAAATACATAATATTTCCCAGTCCGATACTATATTGATCCATTTTTCCTCCGGGGTTTCCGTGTTCTAAAACTTCAGCCTCATATGCTATTTGTGAAATCAACTCTGGTGTGATTTTATGGTTTGCTCCAAAAGCTTCTAATAAAAACTGAACCCATGACACTACTACAGCAGAGGAACTAGAGGTACCGGCATTTATGGGTAGATTTCCAGAAATTGTAATGTCATACCCTATATTAGGGATACAACCATATCTTCTCAATACTTTTAGTGCTGATAATAAATGATCTCCTTTTTCAACAAAACTGATTTTATCATAAATATTAATACTTCTTTTTTTACCAATATCTGGTTTATTGATATTAAAGATTTTTTCTTCATTTTTTAAAGCTGTTAATTTAATATATCTGTTTATAGCGCAGGCTATAACTGGCAGTCCTAAATAATCTTGATGGTCTCCGAAAAGACATGTTCTTCCTGGAGCAAATGAAATCAATTTACTTTTTCTGTTAACTTTGTTCAAAATCACGCTATTATATTTCATATATTTTGTCTGCTTTAGCAAAACAAAGCCTCTGAATAATATTTAATCATCAAAGGCTTTTTAAACTAACTAATTCAACAACATTTAGAGTTTTAGTTTGGTTAAAGCGATACCGGGTTACTTATTTTTTAGATTCAAAATTTAATTTTGCTGTGATCCTAAATTTGGTAATGATGAAAAATCTATATTCGGCTTTATACCATTTGATGTTCGGGAAAACTCAATATTCATAGTTGTATTTTCATCAAAGAATCCACAATTTCTCATATAAAACGAATTTCCTTTTACGCCACCTGCATAATCAAGTCTAGCTTTATTTCTGGCCGTCGCATCAGCAGTAAATTTGGCAGTAGTTAATTCGTGCCATTGATCTTGTGTATCATATACCCATTGGTTTGTGTACTTCCCTTTTCGTGAAATAAAACCTGTATGCGTGCTAAAGTTTTCTAAAAATGAATGAAATCTTTTTAAGTATGTATTGGTATGTGGTCTTCTAAAACTTGCTATTAATTTCCATTCGCTTTCTTCTGGAGCATAGAAATATGCTGTATAATCTGTACTGTTGTTTACCGAGGGTTCTCCTTTTAGTAAAAACTTATATGTGTTTTCAGATTTCCAATCAAACACCTTATAGCTCTGCCCTCCAGAACCTTCTCCTCCAAAACTTCCATCTGTAACTCCTTCTCCTTTGCCTAAAAGAATTACTTTATAATCATCTGGAATTGTACTTGGATCATCGGTAACAAAAGGGCTCCATACAGAAAATAATATTCTTCTTTCGGTATCAGAATTAACTTGTATTCCAAAATACCCTTCGCCAAAACCATTTGCCATAAAATAAGATCCGACTACATCTTCTCCCTGAGGTACTGTTATCTCATTATAAAAATAGATAACATCCTTATTTTCTGGCATTTTATAAGTTAAGTGAACAGAAGGACCTCTTCTCCCAAAATGAAAACTAAATTCTTCTGGTACAAAAGAAATACCACTAGCAGTAGCAGGTCCACCGATAAGAATTTTATTAATATCACCTATATATTCACCTTTTTTTTGAAGTCCTTGAATTTCAATAAAGTTGTATCCAGATTTAGTAATGTCAAACCTTCCTATTTCAACATTTTTATAGGTTGTATTATCAACAGCTACATTCTTTGTTGTATTTCCTACTGTTACCTTAATAGTGGATGGTCCTGTTTCTGATTTGATATTTAATCCCAGATGTAACTCACCCGTTAGCTTTGTATGAAAATAAATACGAATTATATCATCTAATGCTGTCCAATTATGAATGCCTGAATCATGAATTAAAACAGCATCTTGCTCAATACTATTTATTACCCAACTATTACCTCCTGGAGGAATCATTATTGATAGATCTAACTCTTTATTACCTTCAGGGTTAAGAGGTTTTTTGTCTGAACTACAGGCTAGTATGCAAGTACTTATTAGTGCGAGTACGATTTTATCTATTGATTTTTTATAATTCTTCATTGTTTTATATTCATCATTATTAGTTAACTTCATATAATTGATGCTTACTATTATTATTAATTACAATAACTGTTTTCTTTTTTCGAGAGGTTATCAGCATCATATTTCTCACATCTCTATCTGCATAAAATCCGGTTTCAGCATTTTTTATAGACTCAAATTCCTTTTTTGAGTTCCCTTTAAGATAAACACCTATACCTGCATCGGCACGTGTTGTTTCTACCTCTGTATGATAATTATTTCCTGCCATGAGTAAGTCTTTAATTTGATCACCATCAAAATCTTCATAAAGAATACTATTAATAGGACTCATTTGAGCCTCTGATGGGAATGGTGTGAATTCAAAGCCAATTTTGCTATTAACAAAAATACCAGACCTGAATTCTGTAGCTTGATAGTGAATAGCCGATTGAAAAGTCTCTCCTAATATTTCCTGAATATCACTATTTGCAAAATCGCTATATGTTTTTATCCTTTCTTTTAAGTATGGTATTTGCTCTGCAGTACAATGCTTACCTCTTACAGGGACTTGTTTAGATTTATAATACTTGGCCAACATAATATCTTCTGTACCATTGTTATCAAAATCATTTGTATACACATGAAAAGGCTTTTCTTTTGATGCCTTATGTTTGAAGTTTAATCCTAAATTCCCAGCTATTATATCTTTGTCCCCATCTTTATCGATATCAACGACCAAAATCTTATTCCACCAACCCTTGGTTGATGATAAATCATTATACGTTTCTTTTCTAGAAAGAATACCTTTATCATTACTAAAAACTTCAATACCCATCCATTCTCCAGTAACAATTAGATCTAAATCATTATCGTTGTCAATATCATTCCATTCTGCACTAGTTACCATCCCAATATTTTTTAGGTCTGGCGCCAAATCATCTGTTTTATTAATAAAATTTCCATCTTTATTAATTAACAAATAACTTGTTGGTGCATACGGATATTTCCCTGGAATTACGCGACTTCCTATAAATAGATCAATATCACCATCCTGATCAAAATCTGATGCTTTTACAATAGAACCTGCGGTATTAATGGATGGTAATTTCGATTCTGATCGATTAAAATTATAATCCCCTTCATTAATATACAATCTATCTTGTAATAGTGATGAATCTGGGTCAAACTCATAGCTTCCGCTTACTACATATAAATCTTGATCTCCATCATTATCTGCATCAAAAAAGGTAGCACTTACATCTTCATATGTACTATCTTTTATAAAATCTTGCACAGGTATATTTTTGAAATTTCCATCTTGTGTAGCAATTAATAGCTGTGCAGTTTGATTATGCGCTCCTCCTATAAAAAGATCTTCCGATCCATCGTTATTAAGATCTGTTTTTGCTATCGCAGGCCCTGTTTGTGACAGTTTATGTGGTAACAATAATTGTTTGTCAAAATCATTGAAAGGAATTTCAGTATGTTCAAAATCTAACAAAGTTTCTGTAAAAATCGTATTAGATTTTGTATTGGTATTTTGTTTTGTTGCTTTAATACTTTTGTTGTAATCAATACGTAATAATTGATTCGCTTTTATATTGGTAAGATGTTGTCTGTTTCCATCAGGCCAAATGATCTCTATTTTGGGAACACTAGTATTTTTTCCTAAACCAAAATGTAATGTATTGGACATCGAAGAAAGATATCCTCTGGAGTTTATGAGTTGTCGAGTTAATATTTTTCCATTATTCAGGTATATTTTTATGGTTGTTCCTACTCCGAAAACATTTTTCTTAGCTCCTTTAAAAGTAAATTGCAAAAAATTGTTAGTATTGATCTTTCTCGCATTATTTCTAAGTATTGTTACATTTTCATCTATATTATTGGTAACAATGTCCAAATCTCCATCATTATCTAAATCAACATATACAGCACCATTTGAAAATGTGGGTTTTTCATCTGACCAATCTTCAGTTATATTGTCAAATTTTAGATTTCCTTTATTTTTAAATAAGTAATTAGTTAATTTTTGTTGTGGCAATTTTTGGGTGAATTGATAAAAGTCTTTCTCTTTTAGGGTACTCTTTTTATCGTTGATCGTATTGTTGATTTTGATGTTCATGTCACGATCGACTACATCTCTATAAATACCATTGGTGATATAAATATCATTAAGTCCATCTAAATCAAAATCAGCAAAAAGAACAGACCAACTCCAGTCTGTTTGGGCAAGGCCAGACATATGTGCTATCTCACTAAAGGAACCATTTCTGTTATTTAATTGCATTACGTTATGCATGTACTGATGATGATGGTCGTTTTTAACCATTTTATTAAATCTATCGATAGACATCATAGACATGGTTGTTTTAGATCGTACATGATCTTCTGGGCTCATGTCTAAAACCATTAGATCATTAAATCCATCGTTATTAATATCTCCTATATCACTTCCCATACTATAGTATGAAATGTGTTTAAAAAGTGAATTTCTTTTCTCAGAGAAGGTTCCGTTTTTATTATTTATATATGCAAAATCAGGTCCAATAAAATCATTAGATACATAAATATCCTGCCAACCATCATTATTAAGATCTCCTACCTGCGCATTAAGTCCAAAGCCTAAATCTGGTAAAATTCCTGCTTGTACAGAAACATCTGTGAAATTTCCTTTTCCATCATTATTATATAACTTATCACTACTTTTAAAGAATTGCGTTTTTTTACTATTCTGAATTTTATTTATATCTATTATCTTACCTGATAAATCAAATTCTGCAGGAGCATTAGTAATATAAACATCCAGATCTCCATCTTTATCATAATCAAAGAATGTAGATGAAATCGACCGATTAGTGTCTGCCAAACCATAACGTTTTGCTTGTTCTGTAAAAGTGAGATCTCCATTATTTATATATAGCATATTGGCAAGTTTCTGGTCTCCGTTGTACCAACCAGCCCTATTGATATAGATATCTAAAAAGCCATCATTATTGATATCAACAATAGATACTCCGGTATCAAATCCAACTCTTTTTTTTATTCCGGATTTTATAGTAATATCTTCAAACCGAAAATTTCCTTTATTTAAAAAAAGTTTATTATGATAGATGTTAGAAGTAAAGAAAAGGTCTTCTAATCCATCATTATTGAAATCGGCAGCGGCTACTCCACCACCAATATAGATGTATAGGTATTTATAATAATGTAATTGTTCTGATTCTAATATTTTGTTCTCAAAAGTCACTCCTGTAATCTCTGTTGGGACTGTTGTGAATAATTTCTCTGATGACAAATTATCTACTTGATTATTACAAGAATACAGGAGTGTAAGTACAAAAAACACAATCCAAGTTTTATATGTATAAATCCACATGTTTTTGATATAAGAATACTTTAAATAGTAGAAATAGCATAGACTTCATAAGAAATCTATGCTATTGTATATTAATCATTCTGAATTAATGATGGTTGTAAAATGATCTGTTGTTCTGGAATAAATTCTACAACTCTTGGATGTGTAGATGGTATTTCTAGAAAAGCATTTGTTCCATTTAAATGCGTACCTGGATATTTTCTATTCATTGTACGACCATTTCTATATACATCATATCTTCTATGTCCTTCATAAGCTAACTCTAATCTACGTTCTTCTAAAACAACATCTAATATGGTTTTTCCTGTTGGGATATTAGCTAATGTATATGTAGGGATACCTGCTCTCTCTCTAATGATATTTATATTATCCAATGCCAACTGATCCATACCTCTTTTTGCTAAGGACTCAGCTTTATTCAAATACATTTCTGACAGGCGAGATACCATTGGTGACCAAAGATGTATGTCATTTTCTTGTAATGATGCTTTTAGAATATAGAATTTTGGGTGACCATTACGTTTTTTAAGATCAACTCCTTTAATAACATCCTGTCTACCGTCGGTACCATTAAAATAATATATTGTTTTACCGTCTACAATTTCAGACTCTACGGTGTATGTATTTCCATTGTCTTCAAACGTGGTTATTCCTCCGCTTTCAGTTGTTATTCGAAACTCATAGGCATACTCATCATTTACCCAATACACAGCAGGAATTTCGTTTTGATCACCATCTTTTTCTGGTTGTGGCTCTATAAATGATTTTCTTGCATCGTTAGGATTTCTGTCGATTAAATCCAAATATGTTCTCGAAGCATACATTTCTCCCCAACCTTTACCTTCGACATTGGCATAAAAGGATCCTATTGTAAACCAGTCATCTGAGCCTCCTAAAAGATCTGTAGCAGAACTTAATGTTACAGCAAAAATAGCCTCCTGGTTTTGATCAGGTATTAATGTATTCATTTTTGAAAACTGATCTGTCGAGAGTAAAGCATAATTTCCGGATGCAATAACCTTATTAGCATATTCCTCTGCTCTTATATTATCTTCTTTATATAAATATACTCTGGACAATAATGCTTGTGCGGCTTCTTTTGAAGCAAAAGATGCTCCTTTGTTTACTGTCATTAAAGATTCTGCTTTTTCTAAATCCTTTATAACTTGAGTATATACTTGTTCTACCGTATGTCTATCTGGTCTATCTGTAATATTTGATGTTAATTTAAGTGGTATAGATAAATTTGAAGCACCTTGATTATAAGGTCTTCCAAATACATTTCCCATTTGAAAATATGTAAGTGCTCTTAGGTAATAATTCTCTCCTAATAATTGATCTGTTTCAGGAGATTCTCCTTCTATAATTTTTTCAATAATTACGTTACATCCTACTGCAATTTTATATGAATTACGCCAAAATCGTTCTACTCTAGAGTTGGTTTTTATAGATTGATAATTATATAAAAAGAATAGGTGGTCGGTTGTACCACCACTAAGGCTTACATTATCTCCAGCATATTCTGATATTCTATGTAGATCATCTACCCAACCATCGAAACCTTTATCGCCTTTTAGTAAAGCATAATTACCAACAGTAGCTGTTTCAATTGATTCTGGATCAGAAAATAATTCATCTACCGAAATCTGCTCATAAGGGTTCTTTTCTAACTCACAGGAATGCAGTATAAATGCAATAACTGGCAGTAGTATTATTAATTTTTTCATACTATTTATTTTTAAATGTTTTTTAAAATGATACGTTAACACCTAATACATAGCGTTTTGGTATTGGATAAGTTAATCCAGGGCTTCCTGACAAACCTGTGTTATTAGAATCTCTTGGATTACCTGTAACTGCCGGATCAACACCACTGTACTTTGTAAATGTCAATAAATTGTCTCCGGCTACATATACATTAAGATTGCTTATTCCTATTTTATTTAAGACATTCTGTGGTAAATTATAAGATAATGTAACATTTGTCATTCTTAAATAGCTGGCATCTTCTAAATAACGAGATGAACGTTTATTAGAGTTATTGTTACCGCCTTCAACAACTAAGGGGTGTGTTGCTATATCTCCCGGCTTTTCCCATCTGTTCCAGTCATTGGCTAATACTTGCTGGTTGAAAGTAGTATAGAATCCGTCTGAGTCAAACAATTCTCTGGCACCATTATATAGTTTTCCTCCTTTAGAGAAATTAAAATTAGCAGAAAGTGATACATTTTTATAGCTTAGTCTAGAATCAAATCCTCCTATAAAATCTGGTGAGGACGAATCAACAATTTGTAGAGTAGCATCATTCCAATTACTGGTTTCTGTTCGTTCTCCGGTATCCGGATCAACAACTTCCCACAGTGGATTTCCGTTATCAGGATCAACACCTAACCATTTTCTTATATACCATGAATTCGAATCTTCTCCAACTTTAAATATTTTGGATCCTCTAGGGATTTCTGTTTGTCCATCAAACAACTCTGTAATTTCATTTTTATTAAATCCTATATTAAACCCTAAGTTCCATTCAAAATTTTCACTTTGTATTACATCGACCGAAATCGCGGCTTCATATCCTGTATTGGTTAGGCCTCCTACATTCTCCCAAAATCCGCTATATCCAGTAACATCAGGTAAATTCACGAAGTACAACAGATCAGATGTGTCTTTGTTATAATATTCAAACGTTGCACTTACTCTATCAAACAGTCTTGTGTCGATCGCAATATTTGCTTCATACGATTTTTCCCAACTTAAATCTGGATTTCCCAATTGATCTAATACTGCTCCCGGAGTCCCAATGTATTGTGTGTTTAACCTATATGTTCCTTGGTATGGGTATAAAGATGATGGTCTGTTTCCTACAGACCCATAACTCAATCGCAATTTAAGCTCATTAATAGCTTTACTATTAAAAAACGCTTCATTATGTATGTTCCATCCTGCCCCTAGTGAAAAGAAATTACCATATTGGTCATCTAATCCAAAATTTGAAGCTCCATCTCTACGTATAGAAGCTTTTGCATAATATCGATTGCTAAATCCATAATTTGCAGAGAGAAAAAATGATTGTAATGCATAATCATTCTTGAATCCACTTATCTCTCCAGTTTCGCTCGCAACATTTAAAACCTCTGTTCCGGCAACAATACCATTACCTGTTACGTCTACATTTTCATATTTATAATCATTATACTCATATCCTCCTAAAGCAGTCACAGAATGCTCTCCGAATATATTTGAATATTGTAATATCTGTGTTGTTAATTTGGTAAACCGCTCGTCTATCCTATCATTTATACTTCCACTTGTGGCCAATCCGGAAATTGATCTGGGATCTGTGTATGTTTTTGATTTATAGCGATAATATGTAAAATTATTTACTGATTTAAAAACCAGGTTGGGTACAACTTGATACTCAAAATCAAAGTTTGAACTTAGGTTAAATGTATTATCAGAGGAGTAGTTCCATTGTTGATCATATAAGTAATTTCTTTGATCTCTACCTAGCCAATTAGAATCTTCCTGTGCATTAATTGGTTTACCTTCTGCATCAAAAGGATTATCCCAAGGCAAGTTTAAATACAACTCATATAAGGGAGCCTCTGCAATTTTATCTCTGTTGTCAAAACTAAATGATAATTTGGGACTTATTTTTAAACGCTGTGTAATATCATAATCTAGGTTCATTCGATATGTGTACCTATCTAATTCATTCCCTCGTAAGGTTCCTGTTTCATTATAGTAACCTCCGTTGATAAAAAGTTTTAGTTTTTCGGTTCCCGAAGTAAACGATATGTTTATATCTTTTACAAAGCCATCTTGAGTTCCGTTTTCGATCCAATCATAATTTCGATCCAATAATTCTGATGTAAACCAAGGTTGAGAATTTGAGAATTGAGTATGATACTCATATAATTGTCTCGAGTCCATGACTTCAAATTTTCCCGTATTAAAAGTGTTTATAGCTACTTTTGAACTTACACTAATTTCTGATTTACCTGAAGTTCCTCGTTTTGTAGTAACAATAACTACTCCATTTGCTCCACGAGACCCATAAAGTGACGTTGCAGAAGCATCTTTAAGTACTGATACCGATTGAACATCATTAGGGTTAACTATAGGTATACTATGTTGTATTACACCATCAACCACCCATAGTGGGGTTACTCTACCTCCTAGGGATGAAGAACCTCGTATTAGTATATTTGGGACTGACCCCGGGCTACCACTAGAAGCTCCTAAACGTACCCCGGCTACTTTTCCTTGTAACATTGTAGTCACATCGGGAGTTGTGATATCTTTTAGCTTTTCTGATTTGATATTCACTATTGATGAGGTAATCGTTTCTTTTTTTTGTGTACCATAGGCCACAACAATGATCTCCTCTAATTGACTAATATCTTCTTGTAGGGTAACATTTATTTTTGTTTGTTCATTTACCACTATTTCCTGCGCTATAAATCCTACGTAAGATATTTCAAGAACATCTTTTTCATTAGCCATTATGGTATAATTCCCATCAAAATCTGATGTAGTTCCTTTTGTAGTGCCTTTGATTAGGATAGAAGCTCCAACAACAGGTCTATTTGATGTGTCATAAACCGTTCCTGTTATTGTTTTTTCTTGAGCTAACATACTACTTGAGAAAGCACATATGAAGATCAATAGAATAATCTTTAATTTTTCCATATATTATGATTTAGTGATTTAATACTTACTTTTTATCCAATTATAAGGTTTGCGTTTTACCCACATCCCTCTTGTGAAATCAGGAAAATCTTGTGGTTCTCCATTATTTTCAATAGATAATTCTGATAATGGTGTAATTGCACTCCAAGCTGCTGCGTCATATACATCAAGAGGTGGAGCAATATTTTCTTTTGCAGATTCTACAAACGCATTTAGGACAAAGAAATCCATTCCTCCGTGCCCTGTACCGGTAGCTAATTCACCGTACTTCTGCCATAAAGGGTGATCATATTTTTTGAGCCATTGATCTGCGTTATCCCATTGATGTGGTTTTGATTGTCCTTCTATATACATTCTATTGCCATCAACTTCCCATAATCCATTAGCTCCCTGTACTCTAAACCCTAATGAATAAGGTCTTGGCAGATTGCAATCATGTGTTACAATGATTGTTTCTCCTTTGGCGGTTTCGATTGTAGTGGTAATAACATCTCCCTGCTTAAATTTTACTTTTGCATTTGGGTGCTCTTTTCCTCCATGTTTTACGATATAATTATGTAGTCCAATAGCTTTTGTTGCATTAGAACTTAATGAAGTAAAACGATTGCCTCTATTAACATCGCACATGGTAGCAACTGGCCCCACGCCATGAGTTGGATACACATCTCCATTTCTTAGTACAGAATGTTGGGTTCTCCATTTGGATTCTGATATTCCTTTTTCTCCAAATTCAACACCTTTACCATACGCAGATTTCCCATCATTTAATTTCACAAAACGAAGATCATGTTGATAACCACATCTAAAATGGACCAATTCTCCAAAAACATTCTGCTTTACCATATTTAGAACAGCGAGAACATCTCTACGATAGTTTACATTTTCTAAGATCATTAAATGAGTCCCGGTTGCTTCATGAGTATTTACCAAATCCCAACATTCTTCAATAGTATTGGCTGCAGATACCTCTAGACCGGTATATTTTCCTGCTTTCATAGCATCTACAGCCATTTTGGTATGCCACAACCAAGGTGTAGATATTATTACTGCATCCACATCCTCTAATTCTAGTAAATTTCTGTAATCAAGATCGCTGTTTCCAAAAACTTTAGGCTTTGAAAAATTAGCTTCATCTATTTTCTTTAATGCTATTTTTATTCGTTCGGGATCTATATCACAGATAGCAGTTATATCTATATCTTTTCTATTAAGAGCATTGTTAAAATGGTTCATTCCTCTTAATCCTACCCCGATGAAAGCTAATCTAAGCTTCTTATCTTTTAGGTTAGTGATCGCTCCAAAAGATAAGTTTGAAAGTAGTGATACGCCCGCACTGGCTAGTGCTGTTTTTTTAACAAAATTTCGTCTAGAATTCATTTAAGTTATTTATATGTTAAACTATGAGAATTCAAATATGACGGATACATTCCTTATTAAAGATGATATTTTAAGCGTTTAGGAGTACTATTTAAGACTTAATTACATCAATGCTTATTTTCTCCTCTTTTTTGACGAATTAGACTACTTTTTAAGGTGTTCTTCTAATCTTTTAAGACTGTTTTTAGTGATTTTTATTAATATATTTAACACTACTTTAAGCAATGGATTATCATAGTTGTTAAAAGTTTAATGTTAAAGCATAAACTTGAGATTGTATTAATAACATCTCATATGTGTAATTTTCATATTAGTACAATTACAGAAAATCATATTGTCAAATAATTGTGGTAGAATACAAAGAGATATTTTACTAAAAAATGAGTATTTTATGTTTAGATTAAAAATCTATCTTTTGTTAGGCGTTTTTATGCCATGCTTCCTTTTCTTGCATGGTCAAAATCACACAAGTTTTAGACATCTCTCACCTATTAATGATAATAAATTTGTTATTCCAACTAAAACTGCACAAGATTCATTTGGTAATATTTGGATGTTATGTTCTGATGGGATATTAGTTTACAATGGATATGATTATAGACTGATTAAAAACAAGATGATTTTTCCAGATATTCAGCATAATGACTTTATAAACAATATGCTTGTTGATTATAACAAAAATATATGGATAACCTCTCAATTTGGATTGATATCAAAATATGTAGCAATAGCTAATCAATTTGAAGATATGACTATTTTGTTACCCAAAAATGATGTTGTAGGCTCTATTGTCGCAAAAAAAGAAAGTATTTGGTTGGCCTCTAAGCTTGGTAACATTTACAGATATGTCGATTCTAAAATGAACTTTATCGCTACAATTTCAAACAGCGGTTCTGAAATCAAAAATATTATGGATATTGACATATTAAACTCTTCTGAAATATATGTTAGTACCAACAGTGGTACAATTTATAATTATTCTTTAAAATCAAAACAGACAACAGAATTAGTAGGGCCATTTACTAACTATCCCGGAAATATTATCCTGACTTCAGATATCAATAATAAGCTTTGGGTAGGAACCGAAACTTATGGGTTATTTGTCTATGATCCTATCAACAAACAATTTATCCAAGATTCTTTTTTTGAGGAGGAGAAGTTTAATATCAACAAGGAGATGTTCTTGTCACTATTTTGCAGTAAAGATGGATATATGTGGGGAGGAACAGATGGAGGCGGATTGTACAAAATAAATATAAACAGTGGAGAGGTTGATTTATTTACAAGGCAATATTCTAATGAATTTTCCTTGAGTAGCAATACAATTTTGGATATTAATGAAGATAACCACAAAAACATATGGATTACAACAAACTATGGTAAACTTAATATTCTTCCCAACAGAAATAATAAAATTAGCTACCATGAAGGCTCTGATAACAACACTCCTCTTAGGGTATTAAGCATTCTTAAAAGCTCTAAAGATGTTTTGTGGATTGGAACAGATGGATCTGGATTAACAAGAGTGACCTATAATACCGATGGAAGTACAAAAGAAAAGCGATACTTTAATGATATATCTCTAAATAGAGGGTTTTATATTCAATCCATTACAGAAGATAATCTATCAAATATTTGGTTTGGAACCTATAAAAATGGTTTATGGCATCACAATACAAGTAAAAACACTTTTGAAAAGATAAATATTTATAACTCTAATAAACAGGAAGCGACAGATATAAGAACTGTGTTTTCTGATTCTAAAGGACGTATTTGGATCGGATCAAATCTTTCTATTAATGTCTACTCTTCTGATTTAAAGCTTCTAGCTGTTTTCGATAATAATTCTAAAGGGTTAAAAGGTACTAACACAGAAAGTATTCTGGAAGATAGAAATGGTATTATATGGTTAGGACTTTATAATGGAGGATTATTTCAATTTAATGAACATCATCCTTCCGATATACAACATTCTACATTTATTGATTATTCACAAAAAAACAAAAACTACAAAGACCAAATCCATGCTGTTAAATCTATGGTTCTAGGCGACCCTGGAGAAATATGGTTAATTAACAGATTAGGTAAGTTATTAAAATTTAATACTAAAGATAAAATGTATACCACATTTGAAGATGTAGAATCTATTGGTGAAAAAATATTTATTGCAATTCTTAAAGATAAAAATAATGACTTATGGATGAGTTCCAAAAATAATGGTATTAGCCACCTAGATGTAAAAAGACTTATTCTAAAAACGTATTATGATACAGATGGGCTTCAAGATAATATATTTTTACCAAGAAGTAAATTTAAAGATACACAGGATCTTTTGTACTTTGGAGGTGTTAAAGGGTTAAATAGCTTTGATCCAAAACATCTAAACAAAAAGGCTTCTGAAACTAAATTATATATAAACAGTATAGAAATACTTAATCAACCCGTTTATTCATTATTACCTCACAAAACTACTACAGGAATATCTAATATTGAATCTCTAAAATTAAAACATAATCAATCTCATTTTTCATTTAGATTTTATGCAATAGATAATATTTTAAATCCAAGTTATTACTATGCTTATAGATTAAAAGGGTTTGATGAAAATTGGATAGCCAGCCAATCAGAACGTTTGGCCACTTATACAAATATTCCCTCTGGAAACTACACTTTTGAGATTAAAGCAGGAACCAAAAAAGGGGTTTGGGATCTTCCCGAAAAAAAAATAGCTATTACCATACAGCAACCTCCATGGAATACACCTCTGGCTTATATTTTTTATCTGCTTATCCTCATATTGACTGCTTATGGAATAAGAAGATGGTATTCTTTAAGGAAAAAACTGTTTCTAGAAAAGGTAAGTCATAAAAAAGAAAATGAACTGCATGATTTGAAGATGAATTTCTTTGCAAAAATGTCTCATGAAATTCAAACACCAATTACATTGATCCTTGGCCCTATAGATGATATGTTAAAAAAAGCCGAAAAGAATGGGAATTTATTATTAAAGCAGCGTTTGGAGATTATGTCTTATAATACCAAACGTCTTTCTAAAATTGCACGAGAATTAACACTGGTTAGAAATAAAGAATTAGGAGCGTTAAGATTAACAGTAACCAAAAATGATTTACATAAAGACATAGAAAATATCTCTATATCCTTTAAGGAATTAGCCAGAAAAAGAAAGATTGATTTTATCGTGAATTGCCCTAAAAATCTACCTGCAACCTGGTATGATAAAGAAAAATTAGAACATGTAATTTATAATTTGCTTTCTAATGCTTTTAAGTTTACTCCTAAAGAGGGCAATATTTTTTTAAATATTGTACCGGTTAATAATAAAAAATTTATCAAATTATCTGTTATAGATTCTGGACCGGGAATTTCGGACGAAGAACTACAGCATATTTTCAAGCTATTTTATCAATCAGATATTGGTAAAAAAAATAAAGGTGCAGGTATAGGGTTAGCGCTCACCAAAGAATTAATAAACTTACATAAAGGCAAGATTAAGGTTAACTCTAACACTATAGAAGGCACAACATTTATTATTAAATTTCCAATTACAGAAAATGCCTATACCGAAACCGAGAGAATTATAACTGATGATGCAGAAGAACCTAATAATTTTTCTTTAGTAGAAAATGATACTTTAATTAGAGAAGAAGAATTAGACCTATCAAAAAAAACTATTTTAATAGTAGAAGATAATTTTGACCTACAAACTTTTTTAAAAGAGTTGTTACATATCAAATATAATATCATCATGGCCGAAAATGGCGAAGAAGGTTATTATTATGCAAAAAATAATTTTCCCGATCTGATCTTAAGTGATATTGTCATGCCAAAGTTAGATGGTATTGAAATGTGTAAAAAACTTCAAAAAGACCAGGTAACTATGCATATCCCGATTATATTGCTTACTGCTAAAAACTCTACGAAAGCTAAATTATCAGGACTTAAATCTGGTGCGATAGAATATATCAATAAACCATTCAATACGAATGAATTATTATTGAAGGTAAAAAATATTATTTCATCTAAAGAGCATATCATATCAAAATATCGTAAAGAAATTATTAGTAGCCCGAAAGTCAGATTAGAAAGGTCGCAAGACGAAATTTTTCTTGAAAACCTTGTATCTAATATAAATTTAAGAATAGATGACGCTGATTTTAAAATGGAAGAACTTGCCGAATCCTTGCACATGGGGTATTCTAGTCTTTACCGAAAATGCCAAGCATTAACAGGAAATAGTCTAGTTGATTTTGTACGGTTGATGCGTTTGAAAAAAGCTGCCGTTTTAATTACAAAATATGGCTATAATATTTCTGAGGCATCCTTTATGACCGGGTTTAATGATCCAAAATATTTTTCGAAATGTTTCAAGAAATATTTTAAAAAAACTCCTAAAATATTTAAAAAAGAAGCTAAAGAAATGGGTACTATTGCGTATCTAAAAAAGCATCGAGTAGATACTACTTTTTAACATGCTTATATATTTCAAGAATTTTTAGATTAGAAAAAAGATTGTAGCTCATCTAGGTTAACACAAGATCATAATGCATCCATATTAAAAAACTTCAGGTTTTTAGTATAATCTAACTACGGTTAATTGTTAAACTATTATTAATTATAGTTAAACTTCGTTATGTAATAGTATTACTATTATATCTTTGTAATAAGAATGCGAAAACAATATTGTTCGTTTTTATCACGATCTCGTATTAAAAACTATAAAATGAATTTGTGCAGAAAAGACATATTAGCATTTTTTAAAAGCTTCACAATATTGGTGCTACTGCTTGCTGTATTTATTCAACCTTTGGCTGAAACCATAAGCTTTTTTGCAGATTCTTCTTATGAATTAGTTCATGTAGATGATGAAGAAAACATAGAGAAAGAAGAGCAACAGAAAGATGGAGAAAACGAATTACAGTTTTTAGATATACATAATCATCTTCTAGAATATGGTATAGAATTTTCTGTCTATTCATCTCCAAATATGTATGGTAATCTTTATATAGAAATTCTTATTCCACCACCAGATTTGGCATAAAATTATTCTAATTATTTCGTATAGGTTTCCTAATTCTTGAGGAAACATTTCATTCAGATTATATAACAAAATAAGGATTAATACCCATTGATCCCTAACCATTAACACCCAATTCTAAGTTAAATGGAAAATAAAATATCACCCTGGAGGAGGTTTTTAAGCCTTCTTGAACTCGATAAAAAAGATATTCGTCAAATTTTCTACTACGCCATTTTTGCTGGTTTAGTAGCGCTCACTCTACCACTGGGAATACAGGCCATCATAAACCTTATTCAAGGTGCCCAGGTATCTACCTCGTGGATTGTACTTGTGGTTCTTGTCACAATGGGAGTAGCATTTCAAGGAGTTTTACAATTGATGCAAATACGCATTTTAGAAAATATGCAACAAAAAATTTTTACCAGAGCCTCTTTTGAGTTTGCGTATCGGTTTCCTAAAATAAAAATGAAAGAGCTAAATAATTACTATCCACCAGAATTGGCCAACCGATTTTTTGATGTATTAACAATACAAAAAGGGCTATCAAAAATTCTAATAGATTTTCCGGCTGCTACACTACAAATCATATTTGGTTTGATATTGCTATCCTTTTATCATTCTTTCTTTATTATTTATGGGTTTTTATTAATCATACTCATCTATGTGGTCTTTAAGTTTACAGCAAAAAGAGGACTTGAAACCAGTCTTGTAGAATCAAAAAGTAAATATAAGGTTGCGCATTGGTTGCAAGAAATAGCTAGATCACTCATTAGTTTTAAGCTTTCTGGGAACACAGATTTAGCGATGAAACGTAATGATGATCTAACCACAAACTACCTCGAAGCTCGTGAAAGCCACTTTAAAGTACTCGTATTGCAGTTTATTCAACTTATCGGTTTTAAAGTTCTTGTGACTGCCGGATTACTAATTGTTGGTGGGTTATTAGTGCTTAATCAGCAAATGAATATAGGGCAGTTTGTAGCTGCAGAAATTATCATTTTACTTGTTATTGGTTCGGTCGAAAAACTGATCAAAGGATTAGAATCATTTTATGATGTACTAACCTCATTAGAAAAAATAGGACAGTTTGTAGATAAAGAACAAGAGATGCAATCTGGAGAAGATCCATTTACAAACGAACAAGATTTACATATAGAGATCGACAACCTAAAATATAATACACAAGAAGGTCAAGAAGTGCTGAGTGGCATTGATTTCAGTATAAAAAAAGCCGATAGAATTCTATTTGATGGAGCTTCGGGAGCAGGAAAGACGACCTTAATTAAAATCCTTTCTGGCCTTATATCACCTACCACTGGAGCATTGTATATTAATGGTGTTTCTATAAAAGGTCTCTGGCTCAATAAATATCGTGCTTATATAGGACAAGTACTCCCTGTACAGTCCCCATTCGAAGGTACTATCCTGGATAACATAACCTTTGGAAACAAAGAGATTTCACAAGAACATTTGCATTCTGTACTCAAAAATCTTGGACTACTGTCTTTTATAAAAGAGCAACCTAATGGAATCAATACAATGTTGTATCCCGAAGGGCAACAAATCCCGTTTACAGTATCCAAGCGAATAGTACTCGCAAGAGCTATTATCCATAACCCCAAATTACTCTTACTTAAAGATCCTTTAGAACATTTTGAAATAGATGAGGCTTCTCGAATTATCAAGTATTTAACAGCTCCAGAACGCCCCTGGGCACTTATAATCTCTAGCCAAAATGGGCAATGGAAAAACTATTGCAATCAAACCATTAAAATTTCAGAAGGAAGAATAACCTCTAAGAACACAAACAATGCTTAATATCTCTCATAATCAATTAAACAAAAAAGTATCGCTTGAAGGATATACTGCTTTTTCAAAAGCATTTACTTCAAGACACAATAAACTATTCAATAGGTTTTTAGGTGTTTTTGCTATCATTGTTATTATCATCCTCTTTTTACCATGGACGCAAAATGTAAATGGCAATGGCTATGTAACTACATTAACACCAGATCAAAGACCGCAGACAATACAATCACCTATACCAGGACGTATTGAAAAATGGTATGTTAAAGAAGGTGATTTTGTGAAAAAAGGTGATACCATTTTATTTATTTCTGAAATAAAAAACGAGTATCAAGATCCACATTTAGTCCAACGTACTAATCAGCAACGGGACGCTAAAAATCGATCAGTAATATCCTATCAAGAAAAGATTAAGGCATTAGAAAGTCAAGTAAGCGCATTAAATAATGAGCGACAACTAAAACTTTCGCAAGCTAAAAATAAGCTAAAACAATCTCGATTAAAAGTAAAGAGTGATAGTGTTGATTTACAGGCTTATATGGCGAATTTTGATATTGCTCAACGCCAGTTCGATCGTACTGTAATTCTGCAAAGTGAAGGTTTAAAAGCGATGATTGATGTAGAGGAAAAACGTCTAAAGTTACAAGAAACACAAGCCAAATTAATCTCTCAGAAAAACAAATTGCTTGCTAATCAAAATGAAGTGCTTAATGCAAATATTGAGATTAACCGGGTTGCTGCCGAGTATGCCGATAAAATTGCCAAATCACGTAGTGAACGTTTTACAGCAGAGTCAAGCCAGTTTGAGGCAGAAGCACAAGTTACTAAACTTGAAAATCAGTCGGCTAATTATCAGATACGTAATGCTTTGTACTATATCACAGCACCGCAAAATGGTTATATAAACAAAGCCCTACGCGGGGGATTGGGCGAAACTTTTAAGGAAGGCGAAAAGCTTGTAGGTATTATGCCTGTAGAATATGATCTCGCTGTAGAGACTTTTGTAAACCCTATAGATTTACCATTAATACATATTGGAGAGAGCGTTAGGGTTCAATTTGATGGCTGGCCTGCTATTTTCTTTAGTGGTTGGCCTAATGCATCTTACGGAACCTATGCAGGAAAAATTGTTGCTATAGAAACCTTTATAAGCGTTAATGGAAAATTTAGAATTCTCATTGCTCCCGATAATGCAGAGAATCCATGGCCTAAAAATATTCGTGTAGGCTCTGGTGCATATACTATAGCATTATTAGAAAACGTACCAATTTGGTATGAACTGTGGCGCCAATTAAATGGCTTTCCACCTAATTATTACATCCGGGATAAAAAAGAATCAACTAAAGCTAAAAAGTAAATGACAACAGGTATTAAATATATCATTGCACTGATTTTGCTCCCTTTTGCAAAACCTGTGCTGAGCCAGAGTAGAGTAGCTGAAACAAAACAAAATACAACTACTTCATTAGCGCAAACACTTACTTTTGAAGAATATTTGGGCTATGTAAAAAAGCATCACCCGCTAATGAAACAAGCCGAACTTACATTAAGTATAGGTGAGGCAAATTTGTTAAAAGCAC
This sequence comes from Aquimarina sp. EL_43, assembly GCF_943422735.1. NCBI lineage: Bacteria > Pseudomonadati > Bacteroidota > Flavobacteriia > Flavobacteriales > Flavobacteriaceae > Aquimarina > Aquimarina sp. EL_43. The sequence goes on from NZ_CALSBR010000001.1 coordinate 2,938,550, forward strand.
GTGGCGGATTTGATCCAAAAATCGAAGTAGATTATGATCGAAAGAAATTTAAAAATACTGAATATTACGATCAATTAAGTGCTACTTTTAAAATACCCACTTGGTACGGTATTGAGTTTAAAGCAAATTTTGAAGAAAATACAGGCGAATTTCTAAATCCAAATCGTACTGTTCCTGATGGAGGTCTATATAGTGCAGGTGTTTCATTTTCGCTGGCCCAAGGCTTTTTGATCAACGAACGCATGGCCTCGCTTAAAAAAGCACGTTTTTTTAAGGAGCAAACCAAAGCCGATAGAGATGTACTTGTTAATACACTATTGTTCGAAGCTAGTAAAGCTTACTTAGAGTGGTTAAAAGCTACTAATGAACAGCTTATTTATACAACTTTTCTAAAAAATGCGAATACACGTCTTATGGCCGTAGAGCGTAGTGTCGAAACAGGTGAAAAAGCAGCCATTGATATTACTGAAGCCAGAATTACATTACAGAACAGACAACTTAATCTGGAAGCAGCTTCTTTAAAAAGAAAAAAGGCAGCTCTAATAGTTAGTAATTATTTGTGGCTAAATGATATACCAATGGAGGTTAAAGAGGATGTAGTACCGGTAGTACCAGAATTAAATACGTTAGAAGCTTCCCTCTTATTAGAAGGCATTACGAATACTTCGGGATTACTTAACAATCACCCTAAATTATTGAGTCTTGATGCCAAAATTGAGGGACTTACCGTAGAACGTTCTTTAAAACTAAATAAATTACTGCCTAAAATAAATATTCAGTATAATTTCTTAACACCAAAAATTGATCAAATACACACGTTTAATACTACGAATTATAAAGCATTTGTAAATTTTAGTTTACCATTATTTTTGCGCAAAGCAAGAGGAGATTTACGATTGGCGAATTTAAAATTACAAGATGCCAATCTTGAGCGGATATCGACAGCGATTACTCTTCAAAATAAAATAGATGCTGTTTATGCAGAGATTAATTCACTTACTAAGCAAAATCAATTAATAAGGAATATCGTCATAGATTATGAAGCGTTAGTTAAAGCAGAAGAACGCAAATTCTTTTTAGGAGAAAGCTCGTTATTTATCATAAACTCACGGGAACAAAAATTACTCGATATACAGCTAAAAGAAAATATTTTGCTTATTAAACGACTTATGACAACAGCTAGTTTATATAACACTTTGGGGTTATCTGTTTAAATAAAAAATGTGAAAGCAATGACTTGTGGTTTCGTATATATAGAAGAGAATATTCATGAAATCAAATAGGTTATTATTTCTAGGAGAAAATAGAAATGTTTTTTGTTTTGTTAGATAAACTATTTGCCCTAAATATAACTTGGTGTAAGTCCTATTAAATTACAGATCTATCCTATTCTTTGGATGATAACGAGAGCTATTTTTGTACATAAATAACGAGTAGTAATTTATGTATTGGTAAATGTAAACCGAATCGATATGAATCAGAAATGGGATAATAGATATAAAATTCAAGAATTTGCTTATGGTAAAGAACCTAATGTGTTTTTTAAAGAATGGCTTCAAAAATTTGAACCAGGATCTATATTGATGCCAGCAGACGGGGAGGGGCGTAACGGGGTATTTGCAGCGCAACTCGGGTGGAAAGTAACTTCATTCGACCTAAGTATAGAAGGGCAGTCAAAAGCAATACAACTAGCAAAAGAGAATCATGTAACTCTTGATTATATTGTGGGAAATCTAGAACAACTTAAGTTTAAAAAAGAAGCATTTGATATGATCGGACTTGTGTATGCTCATTTTTCTGCCGAAAAGAAGTCAGTATTTCACAAGAAATTAAACGACTATCTCAAAGAAGGTGGCATTATTATTTTAGAAGCTTTTAGCAAAAACCATATACCCCTTAGAAAGCTTAATCCTAAAGTTGGAGGCCCAAACGATATTGATATGCTGTACTCTAAAGAAGAAATAATAGCTGACTTCAAAAATTATGAAATAGTAGTATTAGAGGAAGAAGAAATTCTATTAAATGAAGGTAAATATCATATAGGAAAAGGATCGGTGATTAGATTTGTAGCAAGAAAATTGGCTAATACCTATTAATATTCATGATTAACCTTAATCGTTTCTTGATCAGTATTTTTTAGCAATCTAGCCTGTTTTCTTATAATGATAACTCATTTATCATATTTACTAATTTGGATTTATTTCTAGTAGAAATATTCACTTTGTCGTTATTACTTAAAACTATGGTTTCTTTTTTATATATAGATGTGATATGATTTAGATTGATCAAATCAAATCTACTTGCCCTAAAAAAGTTTTTCTTTTCTAATAAATCACTATAATATCCTAGTGATTTAGAAGCCACAAGATTTCTTTTATCGCTTAAATAGAAAAGAGTATAATTTCCATCAGCAACACAACGAATAATATCAGAAAAATTAACAGCAATATGTTTGTTGCCAATATGTAGCAAAAACTTTTTCCCATTTTCATGAATCATTTCTTTTAGCATTTCATACTTATAAAACTCAAACATTCTTTGTTTAAATGTGTTGTATTTTTTAAATATCGCCAACAGTCGATTTGCGTTTATGGGTTTGGTTAGAAAATTTAATGCATAATACTCTAAAGCTTTTTCCATAAATTCTCCATGCGCAGAAATAAAAATGACTTCAAAATTTGGATTAGGAAAGGCATCCAAAATTGAAAATGCATTTCCATCTTTTAATACAATGTCCATTAAGACAATCTCTGGCCGAGTTTTATTAATTAAATCAATGGCATCAGAAACAGAACATGAAAACCCTTCAATACTTACAGCTTCGTTTTCTTTGATTAGAATTTTTTCGAGATATTTTACTGTATCAAGATCATCTTCTATAATTACAACCTTTATTTTTTTTTTCATTGCTTTGTTAGGAAATAAACCTTTATTAGAAATAAATGATTTCAAATTTAGAATCAAAAAAGATAGGTATAATATTTATATTAAGCTTAATCAGCTTTTCATTCAATATATATGCTCAAAAAGAATATTCTTATAAAGAAATTTCTGAATATAAAATAAAACCGTTGAATGGAGAAAATTTGATCACTTTCAAAAAGATTCTTTTGGATAACGAACTAACATATGGATGGACTAAATACAATGCGTATTACAGTTATTATATGTTGAAAGAACAAAAACGTGATTCTGCCATCTTTTATGCTAACAAAGCTATAGTTATCTATGAAAGAGTAAAAAATAAGTACCCTAAAGAAGAAGCTAATCTCATTAACGCATATTTTGCAAAAGGAAGATCATATGCAGAGAATAAGGATTACCAAAATTCTACAATTGCTCTACTTAAGTGTTTAGAAATTGAAAAAAGATATCCTTCAAAAGCAAGAGGTTATCTTTTTACCGGAATAGCAAATAATCATTTAGCGATAGGAAATGATAGTTTAGCACTAAATTTTTATAAAAAAGCATTAAAAGATTCATTTTATGTTTCTACTCCGAGATCTTTAATCACAGCGCTTACCAGGGTTGGTGCACTATATGATTATGATTTTTTAAATAAAATTGATTCGGCCAAATATTATACTCATAAAGCAATTAAACGCTCTTTAGCATTAGATTATAAAAACAACCTCTCTACTTTATACGGAAATTTAGGAAGTCTTTATAAACGAGAAAATAAAATAGATTCTACTATTATATATTACACTAAAGCACATGAAATCCTAAAAGAACATAAACCAATTACTAAAGAAGGAGCATTAAAAACATCTCTTTATGATATCGCAAATTATAGTTACGTAAAAATTCATTCTGGTAAACTTGATGAGGCTATTATGGATTTACAAAGCGTTTTAGATAGCTTAGGTAAGTTCACCGAATATAATAAAGATGATAAAGGGCTTTTTCTTTCGGTATATGAAAACATGACTCTCGCTTATCAAAATAAGGGGAATTATATTAAGTCTAATGCAGTCCTGAAAGAGAAAGAAGAATTCTTAAACCAGTTTCATAAACAGCAATTAAAGCAAGAATTAGAAAAACTACAAGTTAAGTATGAAACCAAAAAAAGGAAATCTGAAATTCAACGTTTGAAGACACTTACGGCTGACCAAAAGACAATTCAAAAGCAGCGAAATATTATATTCTATAGTATTATTGCGTTAATGCTAATTTTCTTGATTGGTGTCATCTTTTATTTTTATCAAAAGAAACTCAATGATAAATTTAAAAAAGTAGTTCTGCAACAACAATTATTAAGAACACAAATGAACCCTCATTTTATTTTTAATGCTCTTAATAAGATTATTGTATTAAATGAAGAACAACCTAATAAGGTGCAGAATTATGTTTTAGGGTTGTCTAAACTAATAAGACTTACGCTTGAAAATTCTAGAGAAGAATATGTCCCTTTAGAAAAAGAAGTAGGAGCATTAGAGAATTATTTGATATTACAGTCTAATTTCTCAACAAGTTTCACGTATACTATTGAAATGGATCCTGAAATAGAATTAGAATTTTACCATATTCCTCCAATGATAATACAGCCATTTGTAGAGAATGCAATTATTCATGGAATCGCAGAAAAAAAAGAAAAAGGAATCGTAAAAGTAATATTTGAAACGAATACGGAAAACACAATAATTTGTAATGTGATCGACAATGGAATTGGGTATTCTCATCAATTTAATAAGAATATTTCTAGACCAAAGGATCATACTTCGTTATCAGAAAAAATTGTACGAGAACGATTGGCCATTTATAATAAAAAACTCAAATCCGATGCTTCTTTAGAAATTAAGGATTTAAAAAACGAAACTAATGATCGCATAGGTTCTGTTGTAAGAATAGTACTTCCTTTTTATAGTATTTAGATGCTTTCACATGTTGTTGGTTGACGCTTAGATGAAAAACAGCTTCGCTTATGTATTTGTCCTTCGAAAAAAACTTTATTAAAGGTTTCTTTATGATAGTATTATTCTTAAATCTAATATGTAAATATCATGAAGAAACAAAAATTAACATCAAAATTAACATTGTCAAAACAAGTGATCACTAAATTGCAATCTAGTAGCATAAGAGGAGGAGGTACCCAAATTTGTAGTAATACCAATGCAGGATATGGTTGCCCTCAAAGACAAACAAAGTTTTGTGATGCTTAATACCAAATGCATAAAAAATGATGTTATGCATTATTTTTTATAAAACAAAGGGATAATCAAAAAGATTATCCCTTTGTTTTTAAGTACTGACGCGATTTACGAAACTCTAAATGATACTTTCTAAAAGAGGCTCGGCCATGGCTGCTGATACATCTCTGGTATCAATAGTGATAATATGCCCGTGATATTTAAAATGATATCGAATGTGAGTCAATGCGCCTCTATAAAACCATGCAGTATTTCCTGTGTATTTAAATTTTGTATTTATGTTCTTCAGAATTGGTAAAGAAGATTTTTCTTTTGACCCTTTTTTAGGGTTGAGTGCTCTGGTTAGTTCTAAACGTTTTTGTGAACAACACGACATAATTTTCTTTTTTAAATTATTGTTTTGATGTAGCTTGTTCTAACAAACAAGCAAACCCCGATAATGCAAACCAAAGCAAGAGTATTTGACTCCAGCTCTCTCCTTTCCAAATTGCAAAAGGTAAGCTTACCCATATGCTAAGGCAATAAAAACAATCGAATAAGGATCCAAAAAATCCTTGCCCTAACCATTTCCTGATTGTAATTATGATATCGAAGGGGCCGTCTTCGGCACTACATAAATGTGTAATTCTCCAGATGCACAGCCCCTTTAAAATAAATATAAACCAATCCATTGGTTATGGAGTTGGTAAGTTTATACGTTCCATCAAAATACTTCTGTGAGCTTGATACAAGCTACTAAGCCCACTATTATACCCATTAGTAATTCGTTTACGAGCAGTGAGATGAAAAGAAAGACGCGTAAAATATTCATTAGCTTTTATCCATCCTCCTTCTGTTAATGCTGGTTGTATTCCTGCATTGATTAACCCGGCATCCGAAAATTCCTGAAGAGTTCCACTATATCCGACACAGGCATGAGGTTCGTTCCCCGATGCATTTCCCGAAGAAAATATAGTATCTCCAGAAACTGTATCAGATAGAGGAGGGTTAGGCGTATTAACTCGTAACCCAATCATCGGACCAGGGCATCTGCTCATCGTTAGAGCATAAGAATCAACAAAACCATATGGATCATTTGCTCTAAAATTGAAATTGATCTCGGTGTTAAGTTCATAGTCTTCTAAGCGATATAATCCGCAACCTGCATTTACAATTGAAGTATCTGCAAAAGTTAGAGCAGAAAGATCAAAGTTTAATGGTTTGTTATGGATGTATAAAGCAATCATATCTGTAGCATTAGCTACCGGATTACCATTACCGTCATAACCATCTACACGTACATAGAATGTTCCCGGTTTGGTTTCACCTTGCACTTTATCGTATATACTGGTCCTAAGCTGCATGTATCGCCCAATTTTATCTGGTATCCAATCTATATGATCAACATTCATTTCTCTCTGAATATTCTTGTAGGCTGGTACACTCACAGCGGGACCTCCATCAACTTTTAGTAATTGACTATAAAATGGGCCCACGTCATCCCCGTTATAATTTGGTAAATTACGTTTAGAATATCGAGGATGCTTGTAATTTTGACTAACAAATACCCAAGGAATAGTTCCTGAGCGTTTTATACGAATGGTATACCATTTTATTTTATTTTGCACGGCTGTTTTACTCACATCATACATACAACCGGTCATGTCTATAGTACCTCCCCAGGCAGCACAATCTACTTTGAAACCTGCCAGGCTACTGTTTACCGAAATTTTTCCATTTGGCTCTAAGTCATTGTTAAACCCATTACGATGCAATTGAGATGGAAAAAAAGAAGCTGTTGTATTTTGATTTCCACCTATAAAAACATTTCCTAAGCTGCCAATCAAGTTTCCGTTAAAACATGCAGACGAAGGTTGTATTTGTGATTTTGGCAAACAAAGGTTTATTCGTTTCTTGTTTGGAATATTATAATAAGGAGCACTTTCATATAAAATAGTATTAGGAGCAAGGCTAGTAACTTTTACAATTACATCTGGATACGCAACTACATTAATGTTTTCGCCTGGAGCTTGATCACTAGAATCTTCGATCCCAGGGAAACTCATATCGAATGAGAACCTAAAAATATAGTTTCCATTCATATCGGTGATCGTATCACCCAATAATCTTCTGTTCCCTTCTCCTGTATATGCATCTCCTGCTATTTCTGCGGCTGTACGGTCGTATTCCTCAAAAGTTAATGTAATATTATTTGCTGGTTCTGTATTACATCTAAAATATAACCCCTCAATGGCTTTTACCAATCTTAGATCTTTTGCTCTTGAAGTATCAACCAGAGAAACTTCTCGTTTTCTAGAACTGATAAGCTTGTAGTTTGTAGCAGCAAATTCAGAAGCTTTTTCTTTTGCTTTTTTCTTAGTTATCAAATCAGGATTCTCTAACCTTTGATATAGTAATTCTGTTTTTGGTTTCGTAGCCTCTCCTTTTAAATCGATTACCATAGGTTTAAAAGGAGCAGGGTCTGGTGGAAATGGACCTATATCTTCTGGGATCCTCTCTGGGTATATTTTTTCTATATACTTTTTGATTTTATTATTCTTTAGTGCCTCGAGTAAACCAACATAGGTGTCAATTACAAAAGGCCCTCTCCAACATGGGTTAAATAAACATCTTCCGCTATACATGGAAACATGACCATAAATAAGAAAATCATTAATGTTTACTGGTGTAGAACATTCGAGTACCAAGTCGTTAAAATCTGAATCACCTCCAGCATCATTAGATAGAATTTCGAAAGAGTGATTGCCTCCGATGGTTTTTGGAAATTTAATTTTGGTATCAGATTGTTGATATCCTCCTCCTGGATCGTTTTGTATGGCAATTGCCCATTGATCACCTGTTACATTAACGGTAGTTCCTACAGTTCCCGAGTGAGTTCCGTTTCCGGTATCCGCTCCGATGACGATAAATCTTTGAGGATAAGAAGCAGATTTTGCTTTTACCTTAACATTCCAATCCCCTTGCATTGAAATAATCATAATATACTTTTTTTAGTTAATATGGATTAATGAAGATTATAAAAATAAAATAGAAAACAATGAGTGTCAAGGTGTGTAAAACCCTTAAATCAAGGTGTTTAGACTGTGTTTTTTTAGTGTTAATACCCCGGATTTAATGAGTGGTAAAACGGTGAAATTATATGTTGAGATTTTTGTCTATATAGTAAAAAAGTGCTGCTTCATAAAAAGTAGCATTAATATTTATTAATAACTTTGTAGCGAGTTATTGATCACTTTATTACCTTTGATTGTTTCCCAGAAAATGATTATTGTTATCAATAAAATGAGTGTAGTTTCCTGAAACCTGTTTTTTATAAAAGGGATGGATTCATAAAAAATACGATACAATGAGTATGGCTAAAAATTCTATTTTCAATCGGTCTACCTACCTATTACTTAATGTTGCAAATTACATTAATATAAAATCTCCTTTTTCATAATAATTTTAACTTGATTACTAATGTATTACCTGCTATTTGAGTTTTTTCATAACAATACTCATTTGGCATAATTATCCTATCTCGAATGATTTTGTTAAGCATAGTAAAAACAGAGTTATATCGAGGTCGTATTTAAATCCATATTAAACAGATCAAAATTATGAATAGAGAAGAACTATTAAAAGCTATAGACAATAAGTATAAAGCAATGGGGCAGGATCCCGATGTACATCTATCGGGTTTATTGCATGCAGAACCTATGAAGTATTGGGATTTTATTCAGGTAGATGCCTTATTAGGACTACAAACCCAACGAACACAATTACCAGATGAGATGGTGTTTATCATGTATCATCAAATTAATGAATTATTGTTTAAAATGATCCTTTGGGAAATGAGTCAAATTTCTCATACAGAAAATATAGAACCTAAAAAATTCGAAATGCACCTTATGCGTGTGAGTAGATATTTCGATATGCTTTCGAATTCATTTGATATTATGGGCGAGGGGATGGAGATTGATCAATATATGAAGTTTAGAGATACGCTAACACCTGCAAGCGGATTTCAATCTGCACAATATCGTAAAATAGAGATTGCTTCTACAGAACTCATTAATCTAATCGATTTTAGATTCAGGAAAACTATAGATAGAAATACTCCTTATGAGTATGCTTTTGATAATATGTACTGGCAGGCAGCAGGCACAGATCATAAAACTGGTAAGAAGAGTAAATTGATGATCAATTTTGAAACGAAGTATAAAAAAGAACTGATCGAATGGATGAAAGAATATAATACAGTTAATTTATGGACAAAATTTAAAGAGCTTCCTAAAGAATATCAGAAAAATACCGAGTTGATTAATGCTATGCGCCATTATGATCATACGGTAAACATTAATTGGGTAATGCACCATTATGATGCCGCAGCAAAATATTTGGATCATGGAAAAGAAAATGTAGAAGCAACCGGAGGTAGTGATTGGCATAAATATATGCATCCAAGATATCAAAGACGCATATTTTTCCCAGAATTATGGAGCGAGGAAGAACTAGAAAATTGGGGAATTACCAACCTTAAAGGATATGAGAAAATTTCATAACCTCATTCTACCTATATGTAATTTTGATATAATGTTCAGTTCCTTAAAAACAGAACTTAATTGGCATTAAGTTCTTGCAGTTCCATTTCGGTAGCTTTTAAAAGTTTTTTTAATTTTCTTTTTGTAAATCTACAATTAGAGTTTGATATATCTTCTGTTGTACGATACATTAGGGATTCGCAATATTTAATTCGATTAGCAATGGGGAGCTTTGAGATAACATTTTTATAAAGTTGATCTAAGTTCCTTAATGAGTCTGGGGGATTCCTCTTAAATGAAAACATTATTGGCTGTAATTTTAGTTGTGTTAGGGGTTGCTGGTTTTAAAAATTAGACACTAACTGCCAAACAGAATCAAATTTCATTCCCAAGTCTACGCTAAATAGTTAAATTTTTGATAAGAGTAAGTATATTGATGTTTAACCATATTTACTATAAAACATAAGAAACTGGTAGTATGTAAAATAGGGTTGAATATGTTAAATTGTTATTTTAATACCATTTTTGCTTCTAAAACGTTATTTTTAATAACCTTAACCTACATTATCCTTTTTTGAATCTTTATATAGTATCTTTATTATTGGTTGAAGAAGAACCTTCTAACACATTATTCCAAAACATACTTGGGGTGTTTGTTACTGTTGGTATCGTTTCGATATGTATATATTATGTTTTACGATATTTAGAATCAATTTATGTTAAGTATAAGAAAAAGCCCTATTTCATTCACCTTTATTTTACTCCGAAGAAATTGCCACCGCATTTGCAGGCATTCCTGGATGAGAATGATTTTTATACTAATCTCGATAAAAAAAGAAAACGATTTTTTGCACATAGAACAGTTAGGTTTCTTGAAAACACTCGTTTTGTAGGTAGAGAAGGGTTGGTCATCGATGATTTTATGCGAATGCAAGTAACTATTATGGTTACGCAGCTAACTTTTGGGATGCGCCATTATCTATTAGAATATTTAAACACAATAGTTTTATACCCAACATCATTCTATTCGATTTTAAACAAAACAGAAAACATAGGAGAGTTTAATCCTATATCTAAGGCATTAGCCTTGTCCTGGAAAGATTTTCAGAAAGGAAATTTACATTTGGACAAAGGAAAAAGTTTGGGAGTTCATGAAATAACACATGCTATTCATTATAACTCTATAAAAAACAATAACATTAGTTGTGAAATTTTTTATGACACTTTTTTATTGTTAGAAAAGTATCTGGGTGCCGAAGAAATAAGGAAAAAGATAGTAGATTCTAAGATATTGAGAGACTATGCATATACCGATAAATTCGAATTTATTGCGGTTCTGGTTGAAGTTTTTATGGAATCGCCCAAGGAGTTAAAAAAACAATTTCCTGAGATATATTATTATGTAGTACAGATGTTTAATTTTAGATATTTTGAGGATTAATTACGATGTCATTCTTAAGAAACGATTATATTTATAACCATAAATAATTTAAATTTATATTTATATATATGGAAGAATTTCAGCAAATACTACCTGTTAGTTCACTCACCGACGAAAAAAGGGTTGCTTTTTATAAAAAGACCTATACCCATCTTGCTATGGCTGTTTTACTTTTTGTAATCGTAGAATGGATATTTTTTCAAATAGAACCTATTGTAAACTTTGCATTTTCTATGACGCAAGGATGGAGATGGCTTGTTATGCTGGGTGGTTTTATGCTGGCAACAAATTATGCAGAAAAAATGGCATTTAAGAATCATAATATCAATCAACAATATTTAGGATTATTACTATATGTTGTAGCAGAAGCTTTTATCTTTATTCCGCTTATTGGAATTGCTATGATGATTGCAGAAAGTGGGGGAGCTAATATTCTTAATCAGGCAGCAATTTTGACGCTATCATTATTTACAGGGCTTTCTGCTGTTGTTTTAATTACCAAAAAAGATTTTTCGTTTTTAAAATCGATACTTGCAATTGGTTTTTTTATTGCAATAGGACTGATTGCAGCGGGATTATTATTTGGATTTAATCTTGGTCTTTGGTTTAGTGTTGGGATGGTAATTCTGGCTTCTGGATCGATTTTATATCAAACCTCTAATATGGTACATAAATATTCTGAAGACCAATATGTAGGAGCATCATTAGGATTATTTGCCTCGTTAATGTTATTGTTTTGGTATATATTAAGTATCCTCTCTAGAGACTAATTAACACTTATTATAAATAGTAAAACCAGACTTAGTCTGGTTTTTTTGTTGCTATTTTCCTTCGGTAATTGATTTTAATATTGTTTTGGCATGAATTCTCGAGTTTTCGATAAACCAAACATGAGTGTCCATACCACCACATATTACTCCTGCCAAATAGAGATTTTTGATATTAGTTTCCATTGTTTTTTCGTTATATTGAGGATATAATTTGGCATCGTTAGAGAGTTGGATTCCTATTTTTTGCAGAAATTCGAAATTTGGTTTATAACCCGTTAGTGCCAATACCCAATCATTTTGAATACTAAATTCTCCCTGCGGTGTTTGGATATCGATTTTTTTGGGTAATATCTCTTTTATAGTAACATTGTAGAAAACTTTGATACTCCCTTCTTCAATACGATTTATGATATCGGGTCTTACCCAATATTTTACACGTTTTCCAATTTCTGGTCCACGAACCAACATTGTTACTTCTGCACCTTTTCTATAACATTCTAAAGCTGCATCTACAGCAGAATTACTCGCGCCAATAACAGCTAATTTTTGTTTAGCAAAAAAATGAGGATCTTTATAATAATGAGAAACTTTAGCTAAATTTTCTCCAGGAACACCCATAGTATTAGGAAGGTCATAAAACCCGGTAGCAATGATTACATAAGTAGAAGTATATTGTTCTTTATTGGTTTTGATATGAAAAACACCTTGTTTTTTATGTACTGTACTAACTTTTTCAAACAGATTAATGTTTAGCTGGTTAGAAGTTACAATCCTACGATAATATTCAAGAGCTTCATTGCGTTTTGGTTTGGCTTCATTACTGATAAACGGGATATTATCAATTTCAAGCTTTTCAGATGACGAGAAAAACTGCATATTAAGAGGGTAATTGTATAAAGAATTAGTGATGACCCCTTTTTCAATAATACAATAATCAAGTCCTTTTTTCTTTGCTTCAAGACCACAGGCTATACCAATAGGCCCACCGCCAACAATTATCAAATCTATATGCTTCATTAAAAATCATATTGATAAGGTTCTAATTCTAACTTTTAGAGTGATACCTTATTTTACTCTTGTAAAACTAATGATTTTTGTAATCTCAAAAGTAAAAAAGGTAGGGTTCTGTTACGAACCTCACCTTTTCTAAGTAGTGATTAACTATTATTTAATAACTAATTTTTTCATAACTGTTTTTTTCCCGAGTATAATATTCATAAAATAATTTCCTGGCGATAAAGAAGCAGTGTTTAGTATAATTTCCTGATTGATATTGAAATTGGTTTCCGAAATTTTTAACCCCGAGGCATCCATTATTTTAACCGTAATAGGAGTATTTGTTTCTACATTATTAATTTTGACTTTCACTAAGTTTTTAGAAGGGTTTGGATATACGATTACTTTAGGATTGTTGTTGTTTCTCTTTTTTATAGGTGGATCAATTGGTTTTTTTTTACCTTCTTCTATAGTATAAAATTTATTTACTCTTAGTTTGATATATGTATCGACATTTCCTGATGGCCAATAGATAGTTAATTTATCGATTTTTGGAGCTTTACCAAGTCCAAAATGAACTCGTAAGCTATTATGGCCCATAAATGTATTTGACGCAGAGACTTCTCTTTTTAGCGTTACCAATTTTCCTTTGATTTTGGTCATTAGTTCTAATCGAGTTCCTAGTGCGGCTTTATTTGAAGGATTACCAATAAGTTTAATATTTACAAAATGATTTTTTATTGCTAAATCATTTCTAAAAAGTCCTTTTACGCCTTGGCCAACAACAAAGAAATCTAAATCACCATCATTATCGTAATCCCCAATAGTTGCCCCGGTAGAGTTTCCAGAAGTGGCTGTATTAATAAGATTAGTATTATTTTCTGTAAAAGTTCCATCTCCATTATTAACAAAATACCCACTACCCGTTGTGCTAGAAGCTGTAATGATGACATCTAAATCACCATCATTATCAAAATCTCCCCAGGCATTGGCTAAGTTTTGATTGTTACCAGCCGTAAATGGGGTATTGGTACTTTGATATGCACCAGAATTATTAATATAAAATTTGTTTTCGACTCCAGAATAGTTGGTAAGACAAATATCGAGATCACCATCGTTATCATAATCGATTGCATTATAGCATTGCCCATCTTGTGGATCTTCTGCAAATGAGAGATCGGTATTGGTTAATTTTACAAATCCTTCATTTCCGGTTTCGACTTGTAGGTTTTTAAATAAAAAATCGCGCTTGATTCCTGTAGGACCAGCTGCAGGACCACTGGCGATGAATAAATCTGTATCTCCATCTTCATCATAATCAGTCCAATTAGATACCGTATAGGCTGCTTTTTCTGTAAGAAAATCGTAGGGTTCTGTTACTTCGGTAAAGGTACCATCACTATTTCCTCGATATAAACGATTAGGAAATCGATTTGTCCCAAGAAATAAGTCGGCAAAGGTTAAAATAAAATCAACATAGTTATCATTATTATAATCACACCATTGTACACTCCAGGTTGCAGAATTGATTGTGTTTAAAATTGTATTCGTTTCTGTAAATTGACCATTACCGTCGTTAGCATAAATTCTGGTTTGCAAAGTAGACGGTGCCGTAAACCGTGAATAGATTAGGTCGAGATCTCCATCATTTTCATAGTCTGCCCAGCTACAACTGTTAAGTGATGTGGCAGTAGGGATTGTTGTACTACCATCTGCAATTTTAAAATTTCCATTCCCAAGATTTTTGTAAATGGTTCCGGCATAAAATAGATCTAGATTGCTATCATTATCAATATCTGTCCATCCTGTGCCAAAATAGGTTCCTCGAATAGTCGAATCGGATACTATAGGATTAAGACTGTCTTTGATAAGTGTAAACTTTTGCGCAAAAGCGGTAATCGTAAAACTGTAAAAAATGAATAAAAATAAAGTTCTCATAAGCTCAAGATTTTTAAGAGTTATAAGATTAAAGTTCATTAAAACGGGAAGGGAATAGGTTTAGAATTATAATTTTTAACCTTTTTATACTATTAAGAGAGTATTCAAACTATAACTGGCGTTAATTATTCTGAACTTCTAATTTTTTTCTTTTATATTCAGAAGGAGTACAATTGAACTTATTTTTGAAAGCAGTATTAAAAGTAGCTTTGTTATTAAATCCAACATCAAAATAAATCGTTTTAATACTAGCTTCAGAATTTTTTAGAAGTAGTTTTTTAGCTTCTTCTAATCTATATTCGTTTATAAATTGGTTAAAGTTCTTCTTAGATTTTTCGTTTATAAGTTTTGAAAGTATGTGGCTAGAAAAACCGATATTATCTGCTAATTGTACTAGGCGTAAATCATTGTTTAAATATGGTTTATTTGTTTTAATATATGACAATAACATATCGTAAAACTCATCCTTGGTAGACTCGGTTAATTCCTGATGATTTTCTTCTTTCAAAAATAGATTAGATAATAATTCTCCGTTAAAGATAGAAGGTTCTTTATATACCATATAACCAATGCCATAGATAGCTATAGACATTGAGAAAGAAATTGCATAATCCCAATGTATGTTGAAAAAAGAGAATTTAACCAATACATAATAACTTATATAGGCGATAATAAAGACTAAGAATAAATTGATAAGGAAAGTAGACCATTTTTTTCTGATCATTTCGTATTGAGACTTTTTATCGCTTTTATGAAAGGTGATAAAATCTTTTATGATGATTATATAAATTATTAGTGATAAAGCTACCAGCCAGGGAGAGCGAATCGACCAAAAGAGATAAAAAAGAAAATCACCTTTATAATCTTTAACGTTTTGAAAACCTTCTGATGCAATAAGATAGTATCCGTTAATAATAAATGATAAGATCGCTGGTGCAAAGTGGTACCATCGTATTTTGAAGTTTTTACTGTAAAATCTTGTAATATATACATACAGCAGAGGTCCAAACGCGAGATACCAGCTAGAGTCAAAAAAATAAAAATAAGGATATACAGACCCGTAATTAGTCCAGAAAAATACGTATTGCAGTAGAATAAAAGAAAAACCTAAGATAAGTAAAACAACAGGAAGGTTATTTATCCTTCCTGTTTTACGAATACTTAAAATAATACTTAAGAAGAACCCTAGTGAGCTTACGATTAGGAAAATTGATGTCCAGGTATCAAAAGACGGAATAGGATTCTGTTCCATTTTGTATAGACTAAGTGTTTATAATCTCTTTTAATTCTTTAATGGTTTGGTTAGGATTAGTACTTTTAAAAACAAAACTTCCGGCAACTAATACGTCCGCTCCGGCATCTATAAGTTGTTTTGCGTTTTTATTGGTTACTCCTCCATCAATCTCAATTAATGTGCTTGCATTATTTCGTACAATAATTTCACGAAGTTGTTTTACCTTTTTATAAGTATTTTCGATAAATGATTGACCACCAAATCCAGGATTTACGCTCATTATGCATACCAGGTCGATATCATTAATAACATCTTCTAGTAAACTTACATTGGTATGTGGGTTTATAGCAACGCCCGCTTTCATTCCTTCTGCTTTAATAGCTTGCAATGTTCTGTGTAGATGTGTACAAGCTTCATAATGTACAGTAAGAATATTACTTCCCAGATCAGCAAAAGTTTTAATATATCGATCTGGATCAACAATCATAAGGTGTACATCAATTGTCTTGGTAGCATGTTTTACGATATCTCGCAAAACAGGCATCCCAAAAGAAATGTTGGGAACAAAAACACCGTCCATAATATCTATATGAAACCAATCTGCGTCACTTTTGTTAATCATTTCTACATCGCGTTGCAAATTAGCAAAATCTGCAGCTAATACTGAAGGGGCTATACGTTTTGAAGCCATAAATCTATGTTGTTTCCCGCAAAAGTACTATTTAATATATTTATCCTTTGAATTTACTATAATAAAAATCTTCTTTTTTCGCTACTGTTTCAAGAAAAGAAAAAACGGTAGCTCCTCGTATACTTGATATCTAGTCTTGCTAAGCATAAACTTTTATTGTTTAATAGTGCAAAAACAGGAATTCTCTTTTTTTAATAAATTTAGATGATAAATGATGTAGGTTGTGTAATTAGAGCAAGCTCTATTTTGAAAGCTTATGATAGTCTGTAGTTAATTGAATTTCATGAATTTTTGAGCTAGATATGAAATACTTTTGTAATGTTCTGGATTATGTTCTTCTTCTTTTTTTAAGAATTGATGTAACTCACTTTGATTGTAATGATCAGATATTACTGTAAATGAAGAACGAGATTCTGAGAAGGAAGAGCTTAAGATTTCTTTATCCAGCATCTTAATGATATTATAGTGTCGATGATCTTTTCTTATCTTTTCGAACATCATTTTAACGGTTTGTTCTTCACCTTCTAGAATTTGAAAAAAATTTCCTTCAGAATATATCAATATCCCCATAAGACCAATTGCATTATTATTAAGCCTAACATAATCCATAAGCTCTGTCATATCAGAATTTGATATGTTTGGATTTACGGTGCTAACATAACTTATTATATATCTCATGATGAATAATATATTAAGAGGGGGGTAGCTACTTAAATATACGAATTTTGAGATACTTTTACTAGAATATTGGGGGTTCTGTTAGGGGAAATTGTAATATTTATGTGTAAAAATGTTTTTTTTATGGGTTCCCGTAAAGTTTTTACGGATTACCGTAAGAAAAAACCTCCGGTAATCAGCCGGAGGTCATTCATCAATCAAAAAACGAACAGTTATGTTATAAAACTGTTTGTAACCGCAATTTAGGAATTTATCCTAAATAAGTCTTTAATATTTTACTTCTAGATGTATGTTTTAATCTTCGAATTGCTTTTTCTTTGATTTGACGTACACGTTCACGTGTAAGATCAAAAGTTTCTCCAATTTCTTCAAGAGTCATTGGGTGTTGATCTCCAAGACCAAAATATAATCGTATTACATCTGCTTCTCTAGGAGTAAGTGTTTCTAGAGCACGCTCTATTTCTGTACGAAGAGACTCGTGTAATAGTGTCCTATCAGGATTTGGTGACTCTCCAGAATTTAATACATCATAAAGATTAGAATCTTCTCCTTCAACAAGGGGAGCATCCATACTTACATGGCGTCCAGAATTCTTCATCGATTCTTTAACATCGTTGATGGTCATATCTAATTCTTTTGCAATTTCTTCGGCACTTGGTGGGCGCTCATGTGATTGCTCTAAGAATGCATATGTTTTATTGATCTTATTGATCGAACCAATTTTGTTTAATGGTAAACGAACAATACGAGATTGTTCTGCCAACGCCTGTAGAATAGATTGACGAATCCACCATACAGCATAAGATATAAACTTAAATCCACGGGTTTCATCAAAACGTTTTGCAGCTTTAATTAGTCCAAGGTTACCTTCATTAATTAAATCGGGAAGAGTAAGTCCTTGATTTTGATATTGTTTTGCAACCGAAACTACGAATCTAAGGTTAGCCTTTGTTAGTTTTTCAAGAGCTCTCTCATCACCAGCTTTTATACGCTGAGCTAATTCCACCTCTTCATCTGCAGTAATAAGGTCTACTTTTCCTATCTCTTGCAAATACTTATCTAGCGATGCAGTCTCACGATTTGTTACCTGCTTCGTAATTTTAAGTTGTCTCATCTATAGTTCTCCTTGAAATTTAATTTTGTG
Organism: Aquimarina sp. EL_43; assembly: GCF_943422735.1. Classification (NCBI taxonomy): domain Bacteria; kingdom Pseudomonadati; phylum Bacteroidota; class Flavobacteriia; order Flavobacteriales; family Flavobacteriaceae; genus Aquimarina; species Aquimarina sp. EL_43. Next base: position 2,957,115 of record NZ_CALSBR010000001.1, read on the forward strand.
AATATTTAGGGCCTTTTATCTATTATACGTAATATGTTATAGAAATGTTACAAAAAGATTGTTTTTTTATGAGAGATATTCTTTTGTTTTACTTGTTATCTATTGTTAACAGGGGTTTTGAGGCGGTTTGATTATTTTTTATAAAATTCGTTGTTTTTTTAAAAAAGACTCAAAAAACAACGAATTTTATGAAGAATGTAGAAAACAATGTGGTAGTATTAATATGGTTTAAAACTCATAAGAAACCCCTGTCTGAATTGTAAAGTATAAAGGTCGATAACTTTCAGAATTTTGACTTGCATTTTTTAATTGATACTTCAGTAAAGGCTCAACATTGAAAAATATTTTTTTAGATAGCTTATATCGAAGATTTGCGCCAATATTAATACTGAAATTTGTTTTCAGAATATTAGTATTGCTCCCTAATTTAAAATTATTAGAAGTAGTATGTATTTTAATATTGTTTTCATCAAGAAATAGAAAACCTAATTCTCCTATTAGCGCTGTGCTAATTTGATTATCTAAGATTTGATATTGTAATCCAAATAAAACCTCATTATAAATAGTCTTTTGTATTAGGTCTATCTTTTCAGAATTTTCTATAGTATTATTTGCAGGTAAAATTATTCCCAAATCATTAAGTATAATAGGTAATTGATCGGTTGGAACATTGTTTATTTTGTTACTTAGTTTTAATCGATTATATCCAACCCTTAGTGCTATTTTTTCTGTGTAGTATGTCTTAAAAAGAACACCATAACTTAAGCTTATTCTGCCACGATTTGTGTTTTTTGCAAGATGGTTGCTTATCAAAGATCCATTAGGAGCTATTGTATATGTTGGGGTAACATGTACTCCGATACTAAATTTTTGAAATGGCTTTTTCTTTATAGGAGTCATATATACTAATGTATCCTTGTTTTTACGATTATTGATGGATGTATTCTTTTTGGATGCTATTAGAGTTGTTAGGGAATCATCTTTATTTTCTTTAAGCTTTTCGTTTTTAGACGCTCTGTTGCGACTATTGTTTAAAATTTTATCCGATTTATTTCTTATTTGGTTTGTAATTGAAGTTGAGGATATTGATGTCTTTTTATTTGTAGGATTAGTTTTTGCATTAGAATTAGTAGAGTTTTGGGTGTTTTTTATTTCTTCGACACCTTTGTTCATAACATTTTTTACCCGGGGTGCTTGTTTACTAGTTCTATGAGTAGAAAGAGGCATTTTTCTGGTTACTATAAAACTAGAATTCGAAACATTTTTATTTGATGACAAACCAATACCATTATTAGTTTTACTATCTAATATAGACCAATTATTATTTGTTGTACTGTTGTAGATGTCATTGATATCAGATTTTGATTTGAGTGATACCAATACCGTCGTAATAATTTCATTACTGGGTAATTGCAGTTTGCTGTTTTTTGGATCTATTTCGTCACAGTTTTCTAGAGTTGCTGGTATTTTTATAGTAGTATTAGTTGAGTTTTCTGTGATGATATTACTATTATACGTATCTGCTGCAAAAAGCATTAATAATAAGAGAAATATAAGTACACCTACTACTTTTGCCCAATAAGAAAGCTTATCATCTTCTTTTTTGGGTAACTTAGGTTCAATATCTTCCCAGGATAAATTACTAGGTGATTGATCAAAGCCTTTAAGTTTTTCTTTAAAAGCTTTTCCTATGTCTTTTGGGTCAGCCATTACTTATTGCAATTTTTTTTAAACAATTGTTATTAGATGTTATTTTGGTTTTCAATATAACTTTTGCTCTATGCAGGTTCGATTTTGAAGTTCCTTCAGAAATATGTAACATTTTGGCTATTTCCTTATGAGAATACTCATCGAGTTCATATAAGTTAAAGACCAATCTATATCTATCTGGTAATTCTTGTATGTATTTTAGTAATTCATCTAATGAAAGATTTAGTGTTTCAGAATCAATTTTAGTATCTGCGATGTTCTCTTTGTTTATGTTTATATCAGTAAAAGGAGTTTTTTTATACTTGTCGATAGCTTTATTAATCGTTATTCTTTTCATCCACCCTTCAAAAGAACCCTTAAAATTATATTGATTTATCTTTTTAAAAATTGTAATAAAAGAGTCTTGTAAATTATCTTCTGCTTCATTGTAATTTTTGCAATACTTAAGACTCAAAGCAAAAAGTGTGTCCCTGTAAAGGTGAAACAATTCACTTTGCGCTTTCCGATTGTTTTTTTGGCACTTCTTAATTAACTTCCTTGTGTCCAATTGGTTTTAAGCTTAATAAAGACTATGTACTGAAACCTGAAATGTTTTTTCTAAACAAAAAAGAATTCGATTTTTGTCTTCAATTTTCATTATGCGATACTTAAAATAACACATAAATTATTACTAGTTTACTCTTTTAGACTGAATTGTTTTAAATGGTTGCGTAAAAGGGATGAAAAAAAATAAAATTAATAGCAAAAACATGTTTTTATGGCATATAAATAAAGCAATCTTTCCTTTTTTTAGGAAAGATTGCTAAAAATAATAATTAACTCTCATCATTATTATTGCAGGCTTCAGCAAATAAAACTATTCTAATTATTTTGGATTCGTTTGTATCTGTGTTTTTGACTCTAACAAAAACTAATTGGGGGTTAGTTGTGTTTAGATAAGCAGATGAATCTAATATATTTATTTCTTGTTCTGCATATTCATAGGTTTGATAAAATGATAATGTTAATAAAGAAGTATCTACATTTTCCTGAAAAGAAAGAATGCAGTCTTTGTAATCATTAAAAACAAAATTGGCGGTATCTTCAAAATTTTTCAATTCACATTCTTTAAATTCTACATAATCACATGAGTTTTCGACATTGCATTGTCTTTTGATGATGTATGTATCGGTTTCATTAGATATTTCAACAGTTTCATCATCTATTATCAAGGCTTTCCAATCAAAATTCCAATCTTTGGCTGTTTTAGAATCTCCTTCAAGATGGATATTAATATGTAATTTGCCTTCAAGGAAAAAGGATACCCATGAGGTTCTATGCGCATTACCTTTATCATAAAAAATACCGGTTCCGTCATCATAAAAATCTAATAGCGCATCATTATAGTTTTGGTTATTGGTTAAAGAAGTGATTTTCCAGACGCAATTTTTCTCTAATATTCTATTACAATAGATAATAATCTCTGATTCGATACAAGCTTCGATTGTTTTTTTTAATTCGGTATTGTCCTGTATGCTAAACGAACTACCATCTTCTAGAATGGTAGTTATAGGATAACTTAGGCCTATTGCGTCATTGCTTTCTTCTGATTCTTCCAAAAGTCCTACAAAATCAATATTATTATAGACTATTCTGCTATCTACAATTTCAGAATCTTCATTAAAAAGATATATATTAAAAGGGTAAACAAAAGTGATACAGATCGGTTCATCATCTTCATTCTTATTTTTAGAAATATTTTTTAAAGAGTCAAAAAGCTCTGAATCTGTTTCTATTTTTTGAATATTATCCGGAAATAAGTCAAAGGATTCATTATGGCAGGAAACCATAGAAATTAGTAGGGTGCTAAGTAGTAGGGTTTTAAATGTTGTCATGATTACATTATTTAAAGTCTTTGTCTAATAGACTAGTAGTCTTTAAATGGTTGCGTAACATTAACTAATTTATCCCAATGTAATAATAAAGGAACATGTTGGAGAGAGGTGTACTAAGGGTTTAGATAGGTACCGGTATCTGAATGAAATAAAAAACGCCTTCAAAATTCTTGAAGGCGTTTTTAAATAGTATAGAAAATTAATTTTCTTTTTTATCTCTATGAGGTTTTCGATTATTACCTTTTGATTTATCACCTTCGGGTCTTGGAGGTCTTGGTAATAATGCTTTTCTAGATACTTTTTCTTTACGAGTTCTAGAGTCAATTCCAAAATATTTTACATCAAAGACGTCACCCATGTTTACAACATCGCTAACATTCTCTGTGCGTTCCCATGCCAATTCTGAAACGTGAAGTAAAACTTCGTTACCAGGAGCTTCCATATATTCTACTACAGCACCAAAATCTAACATTTTGATTACTTTCACTTCATATACACTACCAACCACAGGTTTAAAAGTAATAGCATCGATTTTTGCTAATACAGCATCAATTCCTTCCTGGCTTGTACCAAGAATCTCTACATTTCCTTCTTCGGTAACAGGATCTTCGTTGATAACAATGGTAGTTCCTGTTTCCTTTTGTAATTCTTGAATTACCTTACCTCCAGGGCCAATTAAAGCACCAATATAATCTCCAGGAATTGTTCTGGTTACCATTTTTGGAGCATGAGCTTTTACATCTGCGTTTGGTGTTGCAATAGTATCTGTTAATTTTCCTAGAATATGAATACGGCCATCGGCTGCTTGCTTTAATGCATTTACCAAAATTTCATAAGAAAGACCTTTAACTTTAATATCCATTTGGCAAGCTGTTATACCATCGGCAGTACCGGTTACTTTAAAGTCCATATCTCCCAAGTGATCTTCATCACCTAAGATATCAGATAAAACTGCGTATTTTCCTGTTTCACCATCAGAAATTAATCCCATTGCAATACCAGAAACTGGTTTCACCATTTGTACTCCGGCATCCATCAATGCCATAGTTCCAGAACATACAGTTGCCATAGAAGACGAACCATTAGATTCTAGTACTTCTGATACTACACGCACAGTATATGGGCAATCAGCAGGAATCATTCCTTTTAGGGCACGTTGTGCCAGATTCCCGTGACCAACTTCTCTACGAGAAGTTCCTCGTATAGGTCTTGCTTCACCGGTACAGAAAGGAGGGAAGTTATAGTGAAGGTAGAATGTTTCTTCTCCTTCATAAGATGGCATGTCAATTTGATTTGCCTCTCTAGAAGTTCCCAAAGTTACTGTTGCTAATGCCTGAGTTTCTCCTCGTGTAAATATAGAAGATCCGTGAGTTGATGGTAGATAATCTACCTCACACCAGATTGGTCTAATCTCATCAGTTTTACGGCCATCTAAACGTAATCCTTCGTTTAAAGTAAGATCACGAATTGCAGTTTTTTCTGCTTTAGCATAATATTTAGATACTAGATCCCCAAAATCTTCAAGTTCTTCTTCAGAAAATGTAGCTATTATTTCTTCTTTTATTTCAGAAAAAGCCAAACCACGTTCTTTTTTAGATGATCCTGCTTTTGCAACAGCATATACTTTGTCATATGCCATTTCATGAATTTTCTTAGCTAAATCTTCATCTTCTCTTTCTGGATCGTACTCTCTAACTTCTTTTTTCCCAAAGGCTTCTGCTAATTTAAGCTGAGCAGCACATTGTACTTTTATATGATCGTGAGCGAATTTGATAGCTTCCACCATTTCTTCTTCGCTAATTTCTTTCATTTCTCCCTCAACCATCATTACAGAATCTGCAGAAGCACCAATCATCATGTCGATATCTGATTCTTCTAACTGTGCTCTTGTTGGGTTGATGATAAATTCACCATTTACACGTCCTACACGTGCTTCTGAAATAGCACATTCAAAAGGGAAATCAGATAATTGTATCGCTGCAGATGCTGCTAATCCTGCCATTGCATCTGGCATTACATTCTCATCATGCGACATTAACTGAATCATCACTTGAGTTTCTGCGTGATAATCTTTTGGGAATAGTGGTCGTAATACACGATCTACCAATCTCATGGTTAGTACTTCGCCATCACTTGGTCTTGCTTCTCTTTTGAAGAAACCACCAGGATAACGACCAGATGCTGCAAATTTTTCTCTATAATCTACTGTTAATGGTAAGAAATCGACATCACTTTGTTTGTAATTTGAAACAACCGTACATAATAACATACACTTGCCAGATTGCACAACAACAGAACCATGAGCCTGTTTTGCTAATTTTCCGGTTTCGATAGAAATTTCTCTACCATCACCAAGGTCAATGACCTCTCTATAAACTTTTGGAATCATAATTTTTTTGATTCTAACATATCAGCGTATCGTATAGATAATCCTGATATGTTTAATTAAACATTGGTTTCCGTCTTACTCGGACGGACAAGGTTGTGTTGTTGTAGTAATTGCGCGACCAATGAAAAACTAAGGCATGCATTTGTACTCTAGTGAAGTACAAATGTTTTTTAATTATTTAATATAAAAAAAGAGGCACGCAGCCTCTTTTTATTACTTTCTTAATCCTAATTCTTTTACAATTGCACGGTATCTCATGATATCCTTTTTAATAAGATAGTCTAACAGATCTCTACGTTTTCCTACCAACTTTACCAAAGAACGCTCTGTATTATAATCTTTACGATTCTTTTTTAAGTGCTCAGTAAGATGAGTAATTCTGTGAGTAAACAATGCAATTTGACCTTCTGCAGAACCACTGTCGTTCTTTCCTTTACCGTGCTTTGCGAAGATTTCTTCTTTAACTTCTTTTGTTAAATACATTCCAATATTATTTAAATGATTTTTATGTATCAATAGCTCTTTGCTATTAGCGTGCAAATATAATATTTTTTGAATTAGAAACGCATTTTATATGAAAAAACATAATGCAATTAAACGTTTTACATAATATATAGTCTTAGTATGGTAACGTTAAAATTAAATATTATGAAAAGTAACTTATCTAAATTTAGTTTAATCACATTATTTTTTTTGATTTTAGTAGGATGTAATAAAGATGATGCTGAAGATCAATTAGTAACATCTTTTTCCACCGAAGAAACCGAACTTAATGCCAAGGTAGACAATTCAACCGAGGTAATAAGTGATACATTTTTACAAGTGTATGAGTATGAGGAAAGTGCTGCGAAAAGCCCAATTCATCCTTTTATACCAGACTGTGCAACTATAACTATTAAAGTTACAGATACTTCTAAAGAGGTAACTGTAGATTTTGGTTCTGAAGGGTGCGAAGTTAGAGGAGGACGTATCGTAAAAGGAAAAGTTAATATGTCATATGTGGTAGATACAGAAGCAATGACAAAAATTATTAACTATACGCTCGAGGACTTTTTTATTGATGATATGAAATTTGTTGGATCTAAAACAGTAACCAGGCAAAAAGCCAACGATAATGGTAATCCTCAATATACAATGAATCTTGATTTAACGATTACTTTTGCTGATGGCACGCAGGCAACCAGGACAGGATCAAAGGTTCGCGAATGGATTGAAGGCTCTTTTAATGGTAATTGGGGAGATAATGTGTTCTTAATTACAGGTGCCTGGGAAACTAATTTCAAAAATGGAAACACCCACAGTACTACAATTACAACACCTTTACGACGAGAAGCTAGTTGTAGGTTTTTGGTGAGTGGCGTTGTTGAGTTAGTAAGAACGCATTATAGTGGTTCATTAGATTATGGTAACGGAGCGTGCGATAATTTAGCTGTATTTACCAATGATAATGGAGAAGAACGTGAGATTCGACTATGATCTGTAAGTTTTTGATGTGATTATATAAAAAGGCCCGACTTTAAGTCGAGCCTTTTTGTATATAACTAGATGTATTATATCTTAATTTGCCAAAGGACGATTTAGAATTAAACTTAGATATAAGTTTATTTTTTGTTTTAGTTCATGTCTTGGAGTTATAAAATCCAGAAAGCCATGTTCTTTTAAGAATTCGGCAGTTTGAAAACCTTCGGGTAATTCTTTTCCTGTGGTATCTCTTACAATACGTGGTCCGGCAAATCCAATTAATGCTCCTGGCTCTGCAATATTTATATCACCTAACATAGCAAAAGAAGCTGTTGTACCTCCTGTTGTAGGATCTGTACATAATGATATATAAGGTATTCCTGCATCTGCTAATTGAGCTAACTTGGCAGATGTTTTTGCCAATTGCATTAGTGATAATGCAGCTTCCATCATACGAGCACCTCCTGATTTGGAAATAATCATAAATGGAATTTTGTGTTTTAGTGAATAATCGGCAGCTCTTGCGATTTTTTCACCTACTACACTACCCATAGAACCTCCAATAAATGCAAAATCCATACATGCAATAACTAAATCATTGCCATAGGATTTTCCTACAGCTGTTCTTACTGCATCTTTTAAATTTGTTTTTTCTTGTGCGTCTTTAAGACGGTCAACATATTTCTTTTTGTCTTCGAATTTAAGAGGGTCTTTTGAGGTAACACCTTTATCAAGCTCTTTAAATTTATTATCATCAAATAGGATTTCAAAATATTCTTTACTACCTATTCTTACATGGTATCCATCTTCTGGACTTACATAGAAGTTTTTTTCGAGTTGTTCTGCATCTACAATTTTTCCCGTTGGAGATTTGTACCAAAGTCCTTTAGGGACATCCTTTTTGTCTTCGGTAGCAGTTTGTATACCTTTTTGTGTTCTCTTAAACCAAGCCATATAGTTTTATTATAATTAAAAAAAGCTGAAACTCATTTAAAGAGTTTCAGCTTAAGTTTTCAGTCTTCTATAATGTATTTACATTATTTAAATCCTCGAATGCCTTTTTAAGACGGTTCTTAAAGGTAATTTCTCCTTCTCGTAACCATTTTCTAGGATCGTAATACTTTTTATTAGGTTCTTCTGACCCATCAGGATTACCTATTTGTGTCTTCAGATATTCAATATTATTGGTCATATAATCACGAATACCTTCATTAAATGCAAATTGCAGATCGGTGTCAATATTCATTTTAATAACTCCGTATCCAATTGCTTCTCTTATTTCTTCAACAGTAGAGCCACTTCCTCCATGAAATACAAAATCGATGTGGTTATGCTCGACTTTATATTTTTCTGAAATAAACTCTTGAGAGTTTTTAAGTATTTTAGGTGTTAATTTTACATTACCTGGTTTGTATACACCATGTACATTACCAAAGGCTGCCGCTACAGTAAATTTATCACTTACTTTGCTTAACTCTTCATATGCATAGGCAACTTCTTCTGGTTGTGTATATAGCTTAGAATCATCTACATCACTATTATCTACACCATCTTCTTCGCCGCCAGTGATTCCTAGTTCGATTTCTAAGGTCATACCCATTTTGCTCATACGAGCCAAATATGCTGCACAGATTTCGATGTTTTCTTCGATTGGTTCTTCAGATAAATCGATCATATGTGAGCTGTACAATGGTTTTCCGGTTTCTCTGTAAAATTCTTCTCCGGCATCTAATAAGCCATCGATCCAGGGAAGTAGTTTTTTTGCACAGTGGTCAGTATGCAAAATTACGGGTACTCCATAGGCTTCAGCCATTAAATGTACATGTTTGGCACCTGCAACTGCTCCTGCTATTGCAGCCTTTTGATCTTCATTAGAAAGGCCTTTTCCAGCATTAAACTGCGCCCCCCCATTAGAGAATTGAATAATTACAGGAGAATTTAACTCTGCAGCAGTTTCTAAAACGGCATTAATCGAATTAGAACCGATTACATTAACTGCAGGTAATGCAAAAGCTTTCTCTTTTGCATATTTAAAAATTGCCTGGACTTCGTCTCCTGCAGCAACTCCTGGTTTGATGTTGTGACTCATAATTTAGTTTTGGTTTATAAGGCTACAAAAATAGTAAAATTATACGGAAACCGATAGGATTAAAATAATCATTAAAACGGGTAGAGTTGTGGTTGTTTTAATTATTATGATTGTTGGTTTTTTACGAAAATGAAATATGCGAGTGTTTTATGTTCTAATTAAACTATCTAAGATACAGATGAGCTAAAAAGGATAATTAATCCCAAAATTATAAACAGCTTCAGAGAAGTTATATCCTTTAAACCATCGTTTATCCTGGTCTCTGGCTGGATTAAAAGTCTTAAATCCTATATCAAGTCTTAAAACGAAAAAATTAAAGTCATATCGAAACCCGAAACCACTTCCTACGGTCATTTCCCGTATATCATCTAATTTTGAAAACGTAGCATCTTCTTCTTCTACATTATCCAGAACATTCCAAATGTTTCCGGCATCAATAAATAATGCTCCATGTAATGATCCCAAAATTTTGTATCGGTATTCTGCATTTAGCGCAATTTTCATATTAGCTTCATTAAACTCATCTCTTCCGCCGGTACTTCCTGGCCCCAGATCATATACCAACCATGCTCTATTGTCATTGGGTCCGCCACCAAAGAAACTTCGCGCAAAAGGAACACTGTTAGAATTGCCATAAGGAAGAGCAATTCCTCCAAAAGCTCTAAAGGCAACTACATTTTTTCTTCCTAAATCCCAATGTTTTATATAATCTAATTCTGTTTTTGCATATTGAGAAAATTCTACACCAAATACTTCAAAACGTTTATTAGAATTTTCTTTTAATCCCGATATGTTCGAAATAGCACTTAATACATTACCAGCTAATTCTACTTTAGCTCTAAATCTCGAGTAACTTTCATCATAAAGATTTTCTCTATTGTTCTTTGTGTATGTGTAACTCGAAGCAAATATTAAGTTATCTTCGGTTAATCTTACCTTTCTTTCATTTATATTTCGAATCTCTTGTAATTGATCCGGTGTTAGATCGGGATCAGGTGTAGCGCTTAAGGATTGTGCTATAAAACCATTTGCTCCACTAGGTATTTGTAATACAGCATTATCTATATTTGGAGTGCCTGTATCTGGTTGAGAAAAGAATGGTGAATCTACATCAAGAACTCTTGTAGCAATATTATTTAACCTATTAAATGAAGTGTTATAAATGTTAAAATAATTACTGGTATTTAAGTTTCTAACGTATTGTATATTTACAAGATCAAATTGATTGGTTAGGATATTGCTGGGTTTCCATCGATAATTAAATACTCCTGTAGCATTTTGTTTGTCAAGACCGATATTTTGCTGAACATTCATTCCGAAAATAAGATTAGTGGTCGGTGACATATGTTTTGGAATAATTTTATTGGTCCTAAGTGGGAAAAGTATTTTTGGAAATGATAATTTTACATCTGCTCCTACTTCTGATATGTTAAAGAATTTTTGACCACCATCTACTGCATCGCTAGAAGAACCAATACTTCCTCGAGCCGAGATTTCTAAAATTTCGGCACCTCCAAAAACATTTCGTATTAAAAGAGATCCCCCGAAACCAATACCAAAAGCCTGAATATTTGAAGTCGATACATCAAAATCGATATTTGTACTGTATTTTTTTCTTGGAGTTAATAGAATACTAGCAATAAGATTTTCTCCAGATGGATCGTTGGGATCAATCTCATAATTTATGTTAGGGTATTTAAATGTTCTTAAGTTATTAATTTGGTTATAAGTATTTGTGCGGTCTTTATCTCTAAAGATCTCACCAGGAGTGATAAGAACAGAATTTGTAATTGCCTTACGGGTGTATTTTATTTTGTCATACCCATAGATGTTATATCCTTTATAAAAAGTGCTATCCTTGGGTTTTTGATTTCGATTTTGATATGAATAATCGGTAAAAATATTCACTTTACTTATTTTATGAACCTTAAAGGGAATTCTGGCAGTAGAATCTCCATAGGTAATAGAACGATTCTTTATGAGTAAATTTAGGTTTACCTTGTGACCTGTATTAATTGTATCGGCATCAAATTTTATAAATTCTTTTTCAAAGTGATAGAGTCCAGAATTTCGGTATAATGATGTTAGTCTTTCTCGTTCTGCTTCTATATCCAGAGTTTTGTATTGTTTTCCTGAAACAATTGTAGATTTTTCAGTATTAAGTTTGTAAATAGAATCCGCAACCTTGGACTCTATTCTAGTTTTAAGTGAATCAATAAAATAGGGTTGGTGCGGTTTTACATAATAATCTACCGTTGCGGTTTTGTTATCTTCTGTATTAATTTTATAATCTGCTTCAATATTAAACCAGCCGTTATTCCAATAGTAAGCTTGTAATCTTTTTATAGAGCGTTTTACTTTTGATTCATCAATAATTGAAGGAGGCTCTCCTGTACTTTTAAGCCATTCATTAATACGAGATAATCCTACACCTAATCTATCTACTTGCTTTTTTGAAAGAAACTTGGTGATTCGTTTTTCTCGTTTAGGTTTTCTTGTTAGCCAATCTTGATATAAAGAATCTTGATTTACACTGGCTAGATTATATATGTGAAGCCTAATAGGAATCCCTAATAGTTTAATATTGGGTTTTTGATATAGTTGATTGTACAATTTTGGGTCCTTAGTTTTAGCACTATCAACATAAATTTGATTTTTTTTCAAAAGATATTCACTCTCAGGAACTCTCTTTACCGCATTACACGAAAATAAAAAGATGCTAGTTAAGGTAATTAATAATATTTTTGTCAGAAAGTGTTTCAACCTGTATTCATTCATTGATTCAAAAATACACTATTTGTATGGTTAGCAAAAACCAAAAGAAATTAATAAAGAGTTTATATCAAAAAAAATACCGAAAACAACATGGATTGTTTGTTGCAGAAGGTAAAAAAGTGATTAAGGAGTTACTTGCAGCTAATCTTAGGCTTCATTCTCTCTTTACATTAGAGGTGGGAATCTTTGATGTTTCTACGACCTTAGAGTATGGTATTACAGAGGAGGAGTTAAAACAGATTAGTTTTTTAACTACCCCGCAAGTTGCATTGGCAGTATTTCATATCCCTGAAGTGAAAACAACAAACTCAAGCGGTTTGATTTTGGCATTAGATGATATTAGAGACCCTGGTAATTTGGGAACGATAATTCGTCTTTGTGATTGGTTTGGGATACAGGATTTGGTGTGTTCTTTACAAACGGTAGATTGTTATAATCCCAAGGTGGTACAAGCTACAATGGGATCTATTACAAGGGTAAATATTAGTTATGTGAACTTAAAGGATTTTTTAACTTTAGAAACACCAAATTCCAGAGTTTTTGGCACTTTTATGAATGGAAACTCTATTTATACAGAGAAATTACCTAAAGATGCTATTGTTATAATGGGTAATGAAGCAAATGGAATTTCTGAAGATATCCAGAGTCTTATTAAAGATAGGATAACGATTCCGCAATTTGGATCAGATCAAAAGACAGAAAGTCTTAATGTTGCTACCGCAACAGCTATTGTGCTTAGTGAATTTAGAAGATCTTAACTAAGTAAAATTATTGAAACGTGAAATTTATAAAAATCCCTCTTGTCGACATTTTGTCAATAGTCGAAGTATAGGGACTATTAGGATCATTATCTTTTACCAATTCATCAGACATAGCAAAAACTCCTCTTATAGAAGGAGTAAATTTGAAATACTGTAAATATAAATCTATACCAAAACCAATTTCATAATAATTAGTATTGGTTTTCATTCTAAATTGTCCTACACTATTATCATCGGGATTATCTTCGTTACTAGATAAGTTTATAGAGGTAGAAACGCCTCCAACAATAAAAGGTTTAATATTATTGATTCTTTTGGTCGATATTTTTAACAATAAGGGCACATGAACATATGTTGATTTAACCTCTCGTACAGATTCAAGATCAGAAGTGAATTGAGGATTCGAAAATCTTAGATTTCGAGTGTTAAAAGTAACCATAGGTTCTAATCTAAGATCAAAATAATCATTTAACCTCAGATTCCCTAAAAGACCTACACTAAAACCTATAGATTCGTCATGTATAATATCGGTTTCTGGTGCATCAGTTGTATAATCAAAATTAAAATCATAAAGGTTAAATCCAAGAATATAGCCATAACTGAATCTTGGCTTATCGAAGTTTTGAAGGTTTTGTACCTTTTCTTTAGAAAATAACTGTGCACTCATGTTTTGAGTACATATTAAAACAACTATTAAGATAAATATTCTTTTCATCTAAATTAAAATTAACCTTTTAATGGTTTAACCCTCTCATTTATTATGGCACTATTATTTTGTAGCTGTGTAAATTGTAGCCACACCAAAAGTTTGTGGGTTATCTTTGACTTCTATAAACCCGATTTTTTTCAAAATATTGTTGAAGGCTTCTCCATAAGGAAAAGCGGCAGCACTTTCGCTTAGATAAGAATAAGCAGATTTATCCTTTGAGAATAACCTGCCGACAAGCGGTAGTATTGTTGTCGAATAAAACTTGTATCCTTGTTTATATGGGGTTTTCGTAGGAATAGAAGTTTCCAAAACTACAAAAATCCCTCCGGGTTTAAGAACTCTAAATACCTCTGAAAGTCCTTTTTCTAAATTTTCAAAATTTCGTACCCCAAAAGCTACGGTTATCGCATCAAAATAATTTTCATCATAAGGAAGGTTTTCACTATCTCCTTGTACCATATTAATAATGGTGTCTAATTTTTTTATTGCAATCTTTTGCCTTCCAACTTCTAACATTCCTGTAGAAATATCAAGGCCAATGATTTCTGATGCCCCTGTTTTTGATAGATTTATAGCCAGATCACCAGTTCCTGTAGCAACATCCAAAATTCTTTTAGGATTTGTTTTGCTAACAAGTTTCACTACTTTTTTACGCCATTTTACATCAATGCCAAAAGAGATAACACGATTTAACCCGTCATAATTCTCTGAAATAGTATCAAACATCTCGGCAACCTGTTCTTTTTTAGACCGGGTCTTATCTTTATATGGAGTTATTTTTTCTGACATTAAAAAAAATTTAGGCAAATATACATTTTTGATATTGAACTAATCCTGAGTTTTGTTGTTTAAGCAAAAAAATGTGATTTTGTTCTATAATAAAGGTTTTTGTAAGCTGTGATTTTTGATTACAGAATGATAAAAATACGATCAGAAGTATCAGAATTGAAGTTGGAGATCATCAAATTTTACCAGTTAGTCAATTTACATTATCTTTGTACGCTTTTATATTCTAAGACATTACTTCTTGTTATTTTGAAGTGTAGTATTTAGTCTTAGTTTGATTTTATCTTTAGATGGAAAACAATAAACAAAACCAATGAAAATCATAATCGCCGGAGCTGGTGAGGTAGGATTTCATTTGGCGAAATTACTCTCGTTTGAATCCCAGGACATTACTCTTATAGATACAGATAAGGAATGCCTCAATTATGCAGATACTCACCTTGATATTAGAGTTATTAAAGGAGATTCTACTTCAATAGCTATTTTAAAAGAAGCAAGAGTAGATAATGTAGATATGGTAATTAGTGTTACCTCTAGCGAAACGACCAATATTACAATATGTGTATTGGCAAAACAGCTTGGAGCTAAACGTACAATTGCCAGGATTTCGAATACAGAGTTTATAGAAAATAAAGAAGAAGTAGGATTTATTAAATTTGGTATTGATGAGCTTATTTCTCCAGAGGCCTTGGCAGCTAGTGAAATAGAATTATTGCTTAGTCAATCGGCATTTCACGGGAGTTACGAATTCGAGAATGGTGCACTAACGATGGTAGGAACTACCTTATCTAAAGAAGCATTATTTGTTGGTAAAACGGTGAGACAGGCAGCAGAGGTGTTTCCAGAATTACACTTTATGCCTATCGCAATTCAACGCTCCGGAACTCAATATACTTTAATTCCTAGAGGAGATACTACTTTTAAAGAAGGAGATCAAGTGTATTTTGTAACTTCTAAAGGTGGAGTAGAAGAGTTGTATAAGTTAACCGGAAAAGTTAAAGAACAAATCAAGAATGTAATGATTCTGGGAGGGAGTAAGATTGGTTATAAGACTTCTCGTGACCTTTGTGATCATAAATTTAGAGTAAAACTTATTGAGAAAGATAGAGAGAAATCTTTTGATCTTGCCGATGAACTACCTAATGCTTTAATTATTAATGGTGATGGGCGAAATGTAGAACTACTACAAGAAGAAGGAATAGATGGGATGGATGCCTTTATAGCGGTGACAGGAAATTCTGAGACTAATATAATGTCTTGCCTGGTAGCTAAGTCTAAGGGAGTGAGAAAAACTATTGCATTAGTAGAAAATATGGATTATTTTCAGCTGTCTCATTCTATAGGTATAGATACCTTAATCAATAAGAAACTTCTGGCTGCAAACAATATTTTTAGATTTATTAGAAAAGGTGAGGTTGTAGCAATGACCAAACTTAATAATATGAATGCCGAGCTGTTAGAGTTTATTGTTAAATCTTCTTCAGAAGTAAGTGATAATTTAATCAAAGATTTAGATTTTCCACGTTCTGCTATAATTGCTGGAGTTATTAGAGATGAAGAAGGGATGATCCCGCTAGGAGATTTTTATATTCAGGCCGGAGACCGGGTAGTGGTATGTTGTTTGCCAAAATCTATTAAGAAAATAGAAAAGCTTTTCCTTTAAGATGTACAGATTAAACTATAAGATTATCTCACATATCATGGGGCTGTTGTTACTCTGTAATGGCGGGTTTATGCTAATCGCCACTGGTATTAGTTTTATCTATAAAGATGGAGTTACTTTAGAGATCATGATGGCATCTTTAGCGACGATGTTTATTGGGATTATCTTAATGTTTTTAACGAGAGAGCATCAAAAAGAAATCAATAAACGAGAAGGGTATATTGTTGTAACCTTTGGATGGATATTTATGTCTCTTAGCGGAACCTTACCTTACTTATTCTCGGGAGCAATACCATCTTTTACGAATGCTTTTTTTGAAACCATGTCGGGATATACTACCACAGGTGCGTCTATTCTTAATGAAATAGAGATTATCCCTAAAGGAGTTTTGTTTTGGCGCAGTTTAACGCATTGGATTGGAGGCATGGGAATTATTGTATTGGCCATTGCTATTTTACCATTGTTAGGAATAGGAGGGATGCAACTGTTTGCTGCAGAGGCACCTGGGCCAAGTGCAGATAAATTACACCCTAGAATTACAGATACTGCAAAACGATTATGGTTGATCTATTTTGGATATACCGTTGCAGAAACTATTCTTTTAAAACTGGCAGGAATGAATTTCTTTGATGCAATAAACCATGCATTAAGTACATTGTCTACAGGAGGGTTTTCTACTAAAAATGCAAGTGTTGCCTACTGGAACGATCAACCGCTGATACAATATATTATCATACTGTTTATGTTTTTGGCTGGGATGAATTTTGTGCTTAGCTATTTTGGATTTAAGGGTAAAGTTCAGAAAATCATAAAAGATGAAGAATTTAAATTTTATGCCCTTTCTGTTATTATATTTACAGCAATAGCTACTCTTGTAATATATAGTAAAGCAGATATGTCTATTTCCTCTATTGATCATCCAATGGTGTGGGGAGAAGCAGAAAGTGCTTTTCGTCATGCGTTATTTCAAGTACTTGCAGTAATTACTACTACAGGTTTTGTAAGTGCAGATTTTACAATGTGGACATCGTTTTTAACAGTTTTTTTCTTTGGAATCATGTTTCTGGGTGGTTCTGCCGGATCTACCTCGGGAGGTATAAAAGTAGTACGACATTTAATAACTATTCGAAATGGGATTTTAGAATTTAAAAGAACGCTGCATCCCAGAGCAATATTACCCGTAAGATATAATAGAAGATCTGTCTCTAAGGAAATCGTATTTAATATACTTGCATTTTTTATATTATATATGCTTTCCTTTATTATTGGTTCTGTGGTGTTAGGTGCATTAGGATTAGATTTTGAAACCGCGATTGGTGGAGCAGCTTCTTCTCTAGGTAATGTAGGTCCTGCTTTTGGTAAACTTAGCCCAGTAAATAACTTCGATGTACTACCAGCCTTTGGAAAATGGTGGTGCTCCTTCCTTATGCTAATAGGAAGGTTAGAACTCTTTACAGTACTTATACTTCTTACTCCGTTTTTTTGGCGAAATAGATAATAAAATAACTTGGCTTATTGCATTTGCCACTCCCAGGTCGCAGAAGAATTTGGTACTATTGGCCATAATTCGGCAACTTTTTTGATAGTGTCTTTTACAGTTCCTTTTATGCTTTTTAGTTCTCTATCTTCAATTAGAAAAATATCTAATATTGATTCATAAAATCTAATGTAGTTAGTGCTAAACTCTTTTTCGGGTTTGATGTTTAAGATTTCATCATCTGTGTGAGAGACGTCAAAGTTTTCTTTAAAAATTTCAAGGACATTTTTTTTGACGATACGTTCCTTTTCTAGAGTATCCATAACAATTGGTTTTAAGTTGGTTCTTTTTGAATACTTGTTTTTTGTAAAACAAATATTCGGGATATGGCAAAAGTATAACTCTAATTTCGTTTATTTAGTATAGAAGACAGTTTTAAAAATTGTAAAAAAAGGTTAAAATTTACTTAACGTTTGCTAAAAAAATATGCCAATACCTTATTTTATAGGCATTGGCATATTTATAAAAAGTTAAAACCGTTACATTATTAGCTCACGGCTTCTTTAATTCTTTTGGTCGCTTCTTTGATTTCTTCTGTACTGGCAGCATATGATATTCTAATACAATTGCTATTTCCAAAAGCAATACCTGTTACTGTGGCAACATTAGCTTCTTCTAATAAAAACATTGAAAAATCTGTAGCATTTTCGATGGTGTGTCCTTGTAATGTTTTACCAAAGTAATAAGAGATGTCAGGAAAAACATAAAATGCTCCTTCTGGTTCATTACATTCGAACCCAGGAATCTCGGATAATAGCCCTAGTATTAGTTTTCTTCGTTCCTTAAACTCATCAACCATATATTGAATTTTGCTAACCGGAGCCTCAAGAGCAGTAATTACAGCTCGTTGGGCAATACAATTAGCTCCACTAGTTACCTGACCCTGCATTTTATTACATGCGCGAGCGATAGAAGTGGGTGCTCCAATATATCCTATTCGCCATCCTGTCATAGCAAAAGCTTTAGCAACCCCATTAACAGTTACCGTTCTGTTGTACATATCCTCAAATTGTGCCATAGAAGCATGACTACCAACATAATTAATATGCTCATATATTTCATCACTTACTACTATAATATTAGGGTATTTCTGTAGAACGTCTGCCAAAGCTCTTAGTTCTTCTTTACTATAAATAGATCCACTTGGGTTACAGGGAGAGCTATACCATAGCATTTTGGTTTTTGGCGTAATCGCTTTTTCGAGCTGTTCGGCGGTCATTTTAAAATCCGTATCAATAGAAGTTTTTACTTCTACAGGAACTCCCCCAGAAAGTTTTACAATATCACTATAACTTACCCAGTAAGGACATGGTAGAATTACTTCATCCCCAGGGTTAATGTATACTTGAGCAACATTATAAAGAGATTGTTTTGCTCCAGTAGAAACAACTATTTGAGAGTGGTCATAAGTAAGACCATTATCACGTTTAAATTTAGTGATAATTGCATCTTTTAACGCTACATATCCATCAACCGGTGTGTAGGAGTTGTAGTTGTCATTTACAGCTTGTATAGCAGCTTCTTTAATAAAATCTGGAGTGTTAAAATCTGGTTCTCCAAGACTAAGACCAATAATATCCTTCCCTTCGGCTCTTAGTTCACGCGCTTTTGCAGCCATTGCTAATGTAGCTGATGCTTTAAGCGCATTGATTTTGTCTGATAATTGTATGCTCATTTCTGATACTTGTGTGCTCATTTATCTGGTAAATAAAAATTATGATTGTATGGCAGGCTTCATCCCCATTTCTTTAAGGTGTTTAAAATGGGCAATAATAGCTTTGCGTGTGGTTTTGTACTCGTTATATGGTAAATTAAATTCTAAAGCTGTTTGTTTTACAATTTTAGAGATTTTAGTATAATGAATATGACTTATATGAGGGAAAATATGATGTTCTACCTGATGATTTAAGCCGCCAGTAAACCAATTTACTAATCTGTTTTTTGTAGAAAAATTAACTGTAGTAAATAATTGATGTACGGCCCAGGTGTTTTTCATAGTTCCTGTACTATCCGGTACTGGCATTTGTGCTTCTTCTACCATATGTGCTAATTGAAATACTACACTTAATATTAATCCTGCAACATAATGCATTATAAAAAATCCTATTAAGATTTTCCACCATGCGATAGACATAATGATCATAGGAATTACAATCCAGATCAAAAGATAAATAATTTTAGTTATTACTACAGTACTCCATTGTTTTAATGGGCTAGGTAATTTACCATAAGAAAGCTTACGAGCAAGATAGTTTTTAGTTTGCTTAAAATCTGTGGTCAACGCCCAGTTAAAAGTTAGTAAACCATAAAGGAATATAGAATAATAATGTTGAAACTTATGAAAACGTCTCCATTTTGAATGTTTTGTAAAACGAATTACTCGACCAGCATCCATGTCTTCATCATGACCATGAAT
The DNA here is from genome assembly GCF_943422735.1 of Aquimarina sp. EL_43. Taxonomy (NCBI): domain Bacteria; kingdom Pseudomonadati; phylum Bacteroidota; class Flavobacteriia; order Flavobacteriales; family Flavobacteriaceae; genus Aquimarina; species Aquimarina sp. EL_43. The sequence goes on from NZ_CALSBR010000001.1 coordinate 2,977,285, forward strand.
ATTTGTATACGTATGGTGTAAAACATTATGTTGTACCTGCCAGTTGTATACATTACCCGCCAGAATATACATACTACCACCCATTAGCTTATTGATCCATTTTTTTGAGGAATATGAACCATGATTACCGTCATGCATGACATTCATGCCCACGCCAGCCATTCCTACTCCCATTACTATAGTAAGTAGTAGCATCCACCATTGTGAAATATCAAGGGTGAGAATTAAAAAATAAGGAGTCAGAAAAATAGAAAACATAACGATAGTTTTAATATGCAATCGCCAGTTTCCTGTTCGTTTAATATTGTTGTCTTTAAAATATTGATTTACACGTTTATTCAATGTTTTAAAGAATTTAGCAGAATCTTCTCTGCTAAAGCGTATGTTTGGTGCAGTCATGAGCTTGAGGTTTATGATCAAACGATATTTGTCATAATTATATTGGGTAAAGTTAGGTATTTAAATTTTTTTAAGTTCCTAAAAAGAAGTAAAATATCTCATCTTAAGGTGTATTTTTGTGCTTTAATTACTATTTGATGGATATTCTACAAAAATACTTTCAGAACATAACTGAAGAACAAAGATTACAGTTCTCGAGACTTGGAGATTTATATACAGAATGGAATGCTAAAATTAATGTGATCTCTCGTAAAGATATCGAATCTTTGTATGAGCGTCATATTTTACATTCTTTAGGAATCGCAAAGATTCTAGAGTTTAAACCGGGGACACATGTACTGGATGTGGGTACTGGCGGCGGTTTTCCTGGGATTCCGTTAGCGATTTTATTTCCCGAAACTCAGTTTTATTTGGTGGATGTTATTGCCAAAAAGATCAGAGTGGTCAATGAAGTGGCAAAAGCATTAGATTTACATAATATTAAAGCAGAACAACGAAGAGCTGGTACTTTTGATAGTCGTTTTGATTTTATAGTAAGTCGCGCAGTAACTAATATGCCTGATTTTGTAAAGTGGGTACGAAAAAATATTGCCAAAAAAAACAATCACGAATTACAAAACGGGATTTTATACCTTAAAGGAGGTGATCTTACTGAGGAACTAGCTTTATTTCCTAAAGCAATACAACACAATCTTTCTGATTATTTTGAAGAAGAATTTTTTGAAACAAAAAAAGTAGTGTATTTACCGCTGAAATATAAAATATAAAGAAAAAGGAGTTTTGATTCGTTTAAAACTCCTTTTTTGACAATTGTTTTAACTATTTATATGTTAATAATCTGTATACCCTACTTCACCAGGAGTATAGAAAGTATCCATGATAGGTTGGGTTAATGCAATGTTGTTTTTTAATTTTTCAATAAGATTTGGATTTGATATGTACGGCCTTCCTATATAAGCTAGATCAATTCCTTTATCCAGTACAGTTTCAGCCTCTTCTGCGGTATTTATATTTCCTCCTGTGATAATTGTTCCTTTAAAAATATTCTTAATTGTTGTAACAATATCTGTCGGAAAATCTGGTGCTCCCATACCACGATGGTCTACAATGTGAATATATGCTATATTAAGTTTTGATAACTCTGCAGTTAAGTAACTATACATTTCTACTAAATCATCATATGTACCTTGCATATCGTTAAAAACACCATAAGGAGAGATTCGTATACCTATTTTATTTGCGCCAATAGCATCAATGGTTCTTTGTGTTAATTCTAATAAGAAACGAGTTCTGTTTTTATAAGAACCTCCGTACTCGTCGTTACGAATATTAGATGCTGGATTTAAAAATTGATCAAGTAAGTAACCATTTGCACTATGAAGCTCTATTCCGTCGACCCCTGCTGATACTAAATCGGTTGCTGCTTGTATGTATTCGTTTTGAGTTTTTTGTATTTGTTCTATAGTCATAGCTTCAGGAATGGCATAAGGGCTAATTCCTGATAAGTCGGTGTGAATTTCTCCACTTAGCTGTATGCTTGATGGGGCTATAACCTTTTCGCCTTCTGGTAAATTTGGAGTCGCAGAAGCTCTTCCGCAATGCATTAATTGTACAAAAATTTTACTGTCTTTGTTATGTACTTTTGAAGCAATATTTTTCCATCCTTCAATTTGAGCATCGGTAAAAGCTCCAGGAATTCTTGCATACCCTAATCCATTAGGAGATGGCGAAGTTCCTTCAGTTATAATTAAGCCAGCATCAGAACGTTGTTCATAATACAATGCCATAATATCATTTGGGATGTTTTTGATTGCTCTATTGCGAGTCATAGGAGCCATGACAATACGGTTTTTTAAAGTAATTGAACCTAAGGAATATGGTTGAAAAATTTTCATTTTGTATGTTTTTTGTATTAAAAGTTTATAAAAGTAATTATTAATAGTTTCTAAAAGAAACATTTGTATTTTTGTATTCTAAAAAAATGGTAACCTCGATGTAACTAATGGGGTTGTTTAACCAAAAATTAAGAATTATGAGTAGGAAATTAATTCATAATCCAAATCATTGCCCAATGATTCATGCAACGAATATTATAGGAAATAAATGGGCGCCTATTATTATTTATGTTTTAGGAGAGCGTAAGTTAAGATTTGGGCAATTGGTAGTTTTTGTAGAAGGAATTAGCAGAAAAGTGTTAACAGAACAACTTAAAGAATTAGAACAAAAAGAGGTTGTGAAGCGCGAATCATTTGCAGAAGTCCCGCCCAGAGTCGAATATTCTTTAACAGAATGGGGAAAAGAATTATTACCTATATTAAGTCAATTGTGTGCTTGGGGCTCTGGTATTAGTACTGGTAGAGAAGATGAAAAAAATGTTGCAGTACAAAAGAGGGTTTAACTTAGGAATGCTCTTTTACCAAAATAATATATTGTTTAACTGTTATTACGATGTTTTTTATGTCATTGATAATTAATGGTTTATTCGGTTTTTGTGTGCATTTCTAGTATAATTCTTTGTCTTTGGAATAAAACTTGATGTTTTATTGGTGATACGAATTTTTAAATAGGACGAATATGTTGATAAGTTTTAAACCGATAGCCGGAAAGAATCTGGAGGATGCTATGGCTATCCCAAAGCATTATGCTTTGGTGGTACATAAGAATGTAAAACAAGTTATTCCCTCAAAAGAGGTTACTTCCGTATTCATCGAACGAATAAAAATTGGTTATCACTCAAGTATAGAATTAAGCATGTAGTTTAAGACTACAATTCAAAAATACTCTCTGGCGCTTAGGGTGTCAGAGAGTATTTTTTTGCCCAAAAAACACCAAAACTCACCTAAGAAGCGATTTTTTTTGACCTTAGATGCCGTTTTTTTTCATCTAAGAAGCCGATTTTTTTGCTCTAGACGACCAAAAATACTACTCAAAAACACCACTTTAAAGCAAAAAAAGTCTTAAAATACTCTAAAAAAAACAGGCTGATTTACGCTCTTTTTTACATCAAAAATCGATTAAAATAGAATGATTTTTCGGGGAATTTTCAGCCCGAAAAAAACCTTTGTGTATGCCTCTGGCTGCAATTACTTTAGTTGCTATATATCAGTAATACCTTTCATCTTACTTACGCTTGATACACAATCCAATTTTCGCTTCAATCAAAAAAAATAAACCATTCACTAAAAAAATAGGATAAGAATACAGATTTCCATTAGGATGTTAGGAGCCTTATTTTTTTGCCTCACTTATAAGAACGAAGCGTCTCGATTTCTAATGTACTGTTTAAACTTATTAGCTGCCCCAAAATAGAGAAATTTAACTTATGATTTCTTTAGCTGTTTTTTACATAACATTAACACTATAAGTATTCTGAGTTCCGAAAAATGAAACTGGCATGTTTTACTATTGCATCAAGAATATCAATTTTAACAACCTAAAAAATCCAACTTATGACAATAATACAGCACAATCTTCACAGATAATAATATCTAAAGACCAGAGGCCATTTATGGTTCACATTCTAGACACTAGAACCATGTTTTTGACTTCTTGATCAAATATTTGAAAATAAGAGGTTTTTCCTCTTATCGACCCTCTCTATTACTAACCCCATTTTTGGTAATACTATATATCTGTATTAACTATTTTTTATTCACAAAATCATGAAAAAACAATTAATTCCTTTATTAATTCTTGTATGGGGTGCTCACGTGAGTGCGCAAGTAGCCTCTGGAGATAAGCTTGAATTTACTTACGACACAGCAGGAAATCAGACATTAAGAGATGTACCTGCTCCTGCTAAGGCCAGCGATGAAGTATTCGAAACTGTACAAAATGATGAGATCAACATAGAGAAAGAGAGCATTGCAAATGCCTTTATAGTTGCTCCTAATCCAACCAATGGAGAAGTCACTTTACAATGGAAACCAGAACTGTCTGAACAAATCACTTCGATCGAACTGGTTAGTCTTGTCACTAGTCAAAGATCTGCTATTTCTTTTAGGAGAAATAATTCGGTAAGTATTGATCTCTCAGAAAAGGCAGCAGGATTATACCTGGTGATCTTTCACTTAAATAATGACACTGTATCAACCGTACAGAAGAAAATTATTAAACTCTAAAAACAGTCTATGTGGCGGTTTATCAACCGCCTAACTCGTATTACAAATTTAAAACCTATAATAGATGAAAACTAATCTATACATTACCTGTGTCTGGATGTTACTCCTCACGGGTATACTATCGCGTGCTCAAGATAGCACAAACCTTAATCCAAAAGACGAATTTACGTATCAAACACATACAGCATCGGTAGAAGAACCAGAAACTTTATTCTTATCAGGAGGAGAGCCAGCAGCAACCAAAACAGCAACTGCTTCCAGAAGCAGCAGTTCTGGTATTGGGGAAACATCAGGATCTCTATCTGTATCTCCTGCAGGAGGTGCTAATTATGTTGTGCCTATTGCTGTACCGCCAGGAATCGGAGGGGTAGCACCCGAAATAGCAATTTCTTATGATAGCCAGGCCGGAAATGGTATTGCGGGATGGGGCTGGAATGTCTCTGGCTTATCGGTTATCAAAAGAATTCCTGCCACCCAATATCATGATGGTGGTATTGACCCTGTAGATTTTGATGCCAAAGATCGATTTGCCCTCGATGGTCAACGACTCTTATTAAAGAGTGGTACCTATGGTGCTAATGGCGCAGTATACGAAACCGAAAATTACTCTAACCTGAAAATCACTTCATTCGGGACCTCGCCTTATGGCACATCCTATGGACCCGCATATTTCGTAGTACAGTATCCAGATGGGTCGGTTGGGCATTATGGAAATAACACCAACTCGAGATCCAGATTAGAATATGCTCTTACATATTGGGAGAACCCATTAGGAATTCGTATCAATTACTCGTATCGAACTGTTAGTGATAAGAACATTATTAGTATTGAAAAAATTACCTATGGTGCTAAAGGAGCGGCAGCCTCTATTAATGAAATTCGTTTTGAATATGGAAACCGTACCCGTAACGAAAATTCCTATATTAACGGAATTCTATTTATACGAGAAACCTTACTTAAAGAAATTAAGGTATTTGGTAATGGTACTCCCTATAGAAATTATGTCCTTAATCATGATGCAACCACACTGGGGTATGATCGTGTGATCGGTATACAGGAAAAAACAGGTGATAATACACAATCGCATTCCCCTATCCTTTTTACGTATCCAATAACGGCTTCTACTGTAACACATACTCCCACCACGTCCAACCTGGGGGTGGTAAATATTGAGCAACGAAATGCAGAAACGGTATCTTTAGACCTTACAGGTAATGGTAAAATGGATTTTATCGTCTATCCCAAAAACACTAAAGATAAATTCTGGATATTTAAAGGGGATAAATTTAATATTCCATCTACTATTAATACCGGGGGTAAGTTCGAGAAAATATTTCCTGTTACCTTACTCAACCAGCAAAACAAGCTTTTGGCAGGGCAGGGACTTACCGTAATACAAAATAAAAGCGATAATAAGGTTGATTTTAAAGTATATTCAAATGGTACGGTGCATCCCATCTATTTACAATATACCAAAACATGGACAGCACCAGCACCAACAGATTGTGTAAGAATACCCCAAAACTACATATCAGGTGATTTTAATGGGGATGGGCTTACCGATATCGTAGCGGTAAGCGGAAGATGTAGAACGACCAATACAGCCAAAGTAACCTTGATTAATCTCGATAAAAGGCTGACCTCTAATTTTGCGATACATACAGGGACTTTGCAGAGTGCATTATCTGCATCTGATCGCTTATTTCCGGCAGATGTAAATGGGGATGGAAAAACAGATATACTACAGATCAAATCCGGTCAAATTTATGTGTATACCATAACCGATAATAATGCTTTACAATTACTATGGAAAAACACTACCCCAATTATTAAATCAAATCTCCCTGTATTGTTAGGAGATTATAATGGAGATGGTAAAGCCGATTTTTTAATGCCTCATAAAAATAATACTACTGCTTTTAACCTGTTTGCATCAAAAGGAAATGATTTCCTGGTTACATCGCATAGTAATGGATTTAGGTTTAATGCTACTAATTTTAATGGTAGTAATGGGGTATTGTCGGGCTATAACTTGATTCCTGTAGATATTAACGGAGATGGAAAAACCGATATCATAGATTATTCGACCACCACTACCAATAATAGTACTACGGGAACACAAAACGTAAAGGTTTTTTATAATAAATCCCCTAGTTCATTTACGTCTGCTCCCAAATTTACCGAAGGAGGAAGTATTTCTGTAAATACCAATTTAAAACATTTTCCTATTCCTATTTTCTTATCCTCTAATCAACCTAATTATGCGTTAGAGTTTGCCTCGATAAGTAATCAATGGATATCATCATTTTCGTTTACTCAGGACCATAAAAAAGATGTCACTTTAAAAAACATCTCTAATAATGGGGTTGGCTACCATATTACTTACAGCAATCTAAATACCGAGAATCAGGCAGGCCCTCCTGTCTATACCCGTGGCTATGATCAATTCTACCCTTATGTAGATATTGCAGCAGCTTCGGGGATTCAACTGGTAAGTACAATAGAACGCTCTTTGTTTGCAGGTGGCCCAAGGGTAAAGAAAGAATTTTATTATAAAGGAGCCGTATCTAATCTCGAAGGTCTTGGTTTTTCAGGATTTCAGTATATGGCCAGTAGCAATTGGCATACAGACGGGTCAGATCGTATATTTAACAATTACGTCTATAACCCTCGGCTTAGAGGGGCGGTAATTCAGGAATATCAGACACCCTCTACCCATCGGTTTGGTACTATTCCATCAGACTATATCTATAGGATTGATAATACCTATAGACATAGCATAGCTTCAAATAAGATGTTTAAGATGTATCTAAAATCTTCAATACATCTCAACCAACTGTTGGGAACAAACATCAGGAAAAGTTTTCTATATGATTCTTATAACAATCCTATCAGAGAAACCGTCAATTATGTTGGGACAGGAACCACTACAACCTCTATTGCCAATATAAGTAGTACCTCTGGTTCTAACTATTATATCGGTAGGCCGACTACAAAAAAAATAACATCTACTATAGGTAGCGATAGCTTTTATAGTGAAGAACGCTATACCTATTCTGGGGCGTTGATGACCAGAAAAGACACCAGGGGTAATGGTACAAGATCTCTTACAGAAATGTATCGACATGATGCCTTTGGAAATATTACCGAAATTACTGTACGCCCTTTTAGAGGAGCCCAAAGAAGAACCAAATATGAGTATGAAGCTTCTGGGAGGTTTCTTAAAAAATCAACTGATCTAGACGGGCTGCAAACTACGTATGAGTATAATGCCAGTACAGGGATGCTGACCAAGGAAACCGATCCTTATAACCTGTCTACAAATTATCAATACGATAAGTGGAACCGACTTGTCAAGGCCACGGATTATTTAGGAAATAGCGCTACAACCAGCTATGTAGAAAGCAAGCAATATTATTACACGGTAACCCATACAGCTGCAGACGGTAGTATGATATCATCCCAGTATGACCCGTTACAGCGTAAAGTTAATGATCGCAAAATAAGCCAGGGAGGACAGTGGATACAGGTAACCTATGAGTACGATGCCCTGGGGCGTTTATCCCGACAAAGTGAACCGCATTTCGGCAATGCACCTACCCAGTGGAACACAACCGAATATGATCGCTACAGTAGGATAAAAAGACAATCCTTATATACAGGAAAAAACATCGACTATTCCTATAACAAACTAACCACAACCGTAAATGATGGTACCAAAACCGTGACCACGACCAGGGATGCGATGGGCAATGTGGTTAAGGTAAATGATCCGGGAGGAACCATTACGTATACCCATTTTGGTAACGGAGCCATAAAAACATCTAGCTATGGTGGGGTTACCCAGACCATAGAGCAAGATAAATGGGGGCGTAGAACCAAATTAACAGATCCATCGGCTGGGGTATATACCTACGAATACAACGGTTTTAATGAGATTACCAAAGAGGTAGGGCCCAAAGGTACAACAGAGTATACTTATACGTATACTGGCAAAATCCAAAGCATTAAGGTTACAGGGGATCATACCAATATGACTACCAACTATAGCTATGATAATTCTACCAAATTGTTAAGTGGTATATCGGGTTCTGATGTAATTAATGGCAAAATGTACAACTATGTCTATGCGTATGATAGCTATAAACGTATACAAAGCCTTACCGAAGATACCGGATCGGCACAGTTCGAGAAGCAATACTCCTATGATAGCATGGGGAGATTGCAACAAGAACAGTATAAAGCTACAACCGCAGGAAAAACCAGTACCAGTAGCTTTACCTATAGTTTTGATACTTATGGCGCTTTTACCGGGATCGACAACTGGAACATAAAAACCCGAAATGCGCGTGAGCAAATCACCGATATCCAGCTGGGTACAGGGCAAGTACAACAAACCCGGTTTGATGCCTATGGTTTTGTAAAAAGCAATACTGTTGCCGATCCCAACCAAAACAAAAATGATATAGAAAACACCTATGCATTTAACCCTATTCGTGGCACCCTGTCTAATAGAACCCATAAAGTAGATGTAACGGGGCATACTGCAAGTTATAGTGAAACCTTTACCTATGATTCGCAAGATAGGCTTACAGAAATAAGCGGGCCTTTTGCCAGGACCAATGCTTATGATGGATATGGACGTATTACCAATACTTCTGCCATAGGAGGCCTTGCCTACCAGGGAGGCAGCAAGCAGTATCAGCTTAAAGAAATGACATTAAATGCTGCCGGGGCACAATTTTATCAAAACCACGCGCTACAGCAAATTACCTATAACGCTTTTAAAAAACCTGTCGATATTCATGAAGCCGACAAAGGAAGGGTAAGTTTTGAGTATGGCCCCTTTCATAATCGTACAGGAGCATGGTATGGGGGATTAGCAACCGATAAAACCCAACGAAGGTATCATAAACAATATGCATCGATCATCCCTGCAGAGATTGTACACGATACCCAGGAAAACAGTTATAAGTTTGTCTTTTTTAATGGGGGTGATGCCTATAGCGCGCCCATTGCCAAAATAGAAAAGTTTACCAGTGACACTAGCGATGGGGGATCGATATATCACCTGCAACGGGATTACCTGGGGAGTATTTTAAACATCACCAAACAAGTCGAAACTGGCGGTGTCACCTCTGGGGTATTGCAAGAAAGCAGGCAATTTGGTGCCTGGGGTACTGTAGATGCATTCTGGTCACAAAGCGGGAGCACCACAATGGATCATAATAGCTTGTTGGATCGTGGATATACCGGGCATGAGCATTTTGGGGAGGTAAGCCTGATTCATATGAATGGCCGTATGTATGATCCCCAGTTAGGTAGGTTCTTATCACCAGATAATCATATCCAGAACCCTTACAATACCCAAAACTATAATCGATACGGGTATGTGCTTAACAATCCCCTGATGTATACCGACCCCAGTGGTGAAACCATGCAAGAAGAAGGTGAAGGAGGAACCGGTTGGATATATTGGGCCGTGGTAGGAGTAGTTAGTGCCTATCAAAGTTTACGGGGAGCCCCAATCGGAAGATGGTTAGAAGCCAATCATGAACGTAGAATGAGAGATGTTAATAATTTCTTTGATCGCATATTTGGTGGTAGTGGTAGCAGTGCTAAACCCACCACTATAGAATACAACCAGACCCAGGTGATGAGTGACCCGCTTATGAACCCTAATCCTGGTATTGCGGCTACATATATGAGTAACGGCGGGGGTGGTTTAGACCTAATGCACAGTTCTTTTGTGGCTTTTCAGGCAGGTCAATTAAATTATGTGGCCAGTATTACCAGGGGGATCAAAACCTTATTTACCAATCCTTCTTCCCTTTTTACGGTAGATACCTATCTTAGTGCCGTATCCCAGGGGATAGAAATGGCATACCCGCATTTTAGGGCAGCACGTACTAATAGCAGGTTACAACAAGCTGCTGGCACAGGGGATGTTAATCATGTTTTCTATGCTTTAGGAGGAGAGTCTGCGAATTTACAAATGGAATCTTTATCTTTGATACCAGGTGCTGGTATTGTTGGTAGGGCTGGAAAGGTTGCTAGGGGAGTACCTAAACTTTTACAGAGATTTAATAGTGTAGAAAGTCTTGTTGGAAATGCAGGTAAACTTAAACGATTAAAAGGAGGTCTTAGACAGGGATCTATACAAGGAAATGCAAATGATATCTTTAAAGGACTATCTCAACAGTATGGAGCTAAAGTACAGATCAATGGGGCAGAAATGTTTTTTAAGTCAGGAGATATTAGAATCGGTTTACATAATGCAGCGAAAGGTGGTGGAGTCCCTACACTTCACATAAAAAATGCAAGTCAATTATATAAAATAAGAGTTATACCATGGTAGAACATGTCCAATTGTTAAATAAGTATGCTTCAGAAGTGTACTCAATGTATTCACAAACAATTTCAGAAAATCAATGGGGTAATAAAAGTGTTGCCTTAGAATATCTAAAAAAGTACTATTTATCAAATGAAGATTATTTAAAAAACTGGAAACCAATTCAAAACACCATTTTTAAAAATCAGGATAAAGGATTGCCTGATGTGGTGTTTAAAGATGATTTTTCTTTACTTGCTATTCGTGGCGGAATTTTATTTGAAAAAGAGGACTTTGAAAATTTACAGAATTGTATTGAAGAAGTAGGAGATACAAAACTGATTATCGTTCAAAATGATTATGGAAGGAAGTTAAAAGTTCCTCCTTTCAGAATGATATATCCATCAGACATCACTTGGGAAGAACTCATGAGTGGTAACTTTATCTCTACAGCTATTTTTGAAATGTTTGCTAACGAATATTTTGTTTTTAGTGAGAGTGGAAGCTGGGGGAAATATTCAGCTAACGACTATGAACACCCACTTGATTTAATTGGTTTTAAGCCTCAATATGCTTCTGTTTTTAAGAAACAATTTAAGCAACCACAAGAAGAGTGGGATGAAATAAAAGAATGGTTACCATTAAAATACAAAGAATTGATTAAATAAATTGAAAGCCATCCTTAGGGGTGGCTTTTTCTTTAAGATGTCTGCTAGGGCCAGTTATATTGCTAATGTTTTTTATGGTTTCTAGGAGAGTATTTGATATAAAAACCAGGCCTATGCCTTCTAATAAAATTGCTAAAGATGCTAGTTTTGCATTGAAATCAATAAAAATTGAACGAAACCTTGACACTAATATTTATGGTCCTAAAGCAATTTAATTAGGTAATTTAAAATGGAAATAGAAATGTTTAATTTTCTAAAAAGAAAAAAGTATAAATTACCAAAATCTTCTAAAATTGAAGAAAAGGATATTTTATTTTTGAAGAATTTAGTGTCTATATTACCAGATGATTACTCGTTTCTAAAGGAGCAAGTTAGCGCTAATTTTATAGTGAGTAAAAGACCTATGGTTTTACAGCAAGAAGGAAATATCTCTTTTGCATTAGATGAAAAATTATTTAATAAATACAAAAAGGAATCTTTCCCAGAGTCATCAGAAATAAATAACATTAAAATTAAGAACAAAAAAACAGAATTAATGAATATTATTAATATTCATCTACTTAGTGGTACTATTTGGGGGTATTACTTGGATCCAGATACATCATTTAGTGATTTGAATTTTGAAGAATTTGACACTTCTAATATTGAATTTAAACAATATAACAATGATGATAAATTAAAAATTGAAGAAATCATATCATTAGACAAGCAAAGTCCCGTAAGAAAGTTTTTGGATATCGAAAACACTTTCAAAATAGAAATTGATGAAGGAAACTTCTATGTTATTAAAGACTTAGGCGATGGTAATTATCTTTCAATGAACGAAAAGGGCGCTGTTTTTGGAATGATACATGACCCATATGAAGTAGAAAAACTTTTCGATAATAAGGAAGCTTTTTTCAATGATCTAGAACTAGGTAACTTTAGTATAGAACAATACTATAACAAAAAGATGGGTGGGTAAAACATCTCTCTTATTATACTAAAATAAAGCAGCTACAGTAACATGTTTATTGTAGCTGTTTTTCTATGCTTTAGGAGGAGAGTCTGCAAATTTACAAATGGAATCTTTATCTTTGATACCAGGTGCAGGAGTGGTTGGTAGAGTTGTTAGGGGAAGTACAAAGTTTCTAACACAAGGTAGATTTCCTAATGCAGCTAACAAGTTTGGCCAACATTCAGGAGAATGGTCTCAGTGGGGCTCCATTTCCAAAGAAGCATTTCGCAACAGAGCAATTAAACTTGCGGATAGTCCGATTGGCGCTCATATAAGAGGTTTTACATCTAAACAAGGATATGGTTTTAGATTTAATACTCGAACAGGAGAATTTTTAACCACTCACCCTAATGGTACCATTCAAACCTTCTTCAGACCAAAACAAGGTTTGAATTACTATCTAAAACAAGTACAGAAATATGGAAACTAAACAAAATAGACATGGTAATTATCAATGCCCTTGCTGTAAATATTATACCCTAAATGAAAAGCCAGATAACACATTTCAAACCTGTCCAGTGTGTTTCTGGGAAGATGATGGAATCCAATTACATGATCCGGATTATGAAGGTGGAGCAAATGAGATGAACCTTAATCAAGCTCGAAGAAACTTCAAAGATTTCGGTGCAATAGATTTGCAATTTAAAGAGCAGGTCAGGCCACCATTAAAAAAAGAATTAGAAGATTAAATGTAGAGCCCTTACAGAAATGTGGGGGCTTTTTTTTAGCAAACTGCATCAACCGGAGATGTTAACAATGTTTTCTATGCTTTAGGAGGAGAATCTGCGAATTTACAAATGGAATCTTTATCTTTGATACCAGGTGCAGGAGTGGCCGGTGGAGTGGGAAGTGTCGTTAAGGGAAGTAGCAAGTTTTTAAGAGGAGGAAAAACCTTTGCTCAGTTTAAATCTTCTTATTGGGCAGGACGTATAAAACCTAAACTAGATCCAATAATTAATCCTAAGACGGGTCAAGTTTGGAAACAATATACTGAACTTCACCATAGGTTTATACCTCAAAGAGCTAAATGGGCTCCTGATTGGCTGAAGAATAATAGACTGAATCTAACTCCTGCATCCAGTTTACGTCACGCTCAAATGGACCCATATCGTGCTAGATTTGCTCCCAAATGGATTAAAGAAATGTATAATTTAAAATGGAAATAGAAATGTTTAATTTATTTAGTAAGAAAAAACTGATCACTGATAGAGATTATGAGTTTCTAATTGCAATAGCGAAGGCTCTCCCATCAGATTACTACTATTTGGCTAATCAAGTTTCCAAAGATTTCATTTTAGATAAAAAGGTAAATCAATTGGGGGATGAAGGTACTTATACACTTGTTTTAAATTCAGAATTAGAAACTAAATATTCGGATAAGTCTTTTCCACAGTTATTTATAATCAAAGATATTAGTATTTGGAATAATATTAAGAGTTCTTTCGAGCAGGTAGAATTGCATATTCTTGAAGGCATGCTAGCGGGTTTTAAGATTAATGCGAAATTAGCTGAGTTAAATTTTAGAAAAATTGACACATCAAAAATTAAAGAAAGGCACTTTAAAAACGAAGAAAAGGAATTCCTAAAGAATCTAATTGGTGAGGTATCTAAGAGTGTTTTATCTCAACTAGATGTAGAATCCACATTTAAGATTGAAATTCCCGAAGGAAACTTCTATGTTATTAAAGACTTAGGCGATGGTAATTATCTTACAATGAACGAAAAGGGTGCTGTTTTTGGAATGATACATGACCCATATGAAGTAGAAAAACTTTTCAATAATAAGGAAGCTTTTTTCAATGATCTAGAATTAGGTAACTTTAGTATAGAACAATACTATAACAAAAAGATGGGTGGATAAAGTATCTCTCTTATTTTACTAAAATAAAGCGGCTATGGTAACATGTTTATTATAGCTGCTTTTCTATGCTTTAGGAGGGGAGTCTGCGAATTTACAAATGGAATCTTTATCTTTGATACCAGGTGCAGGAGTGGCCGGTAGGACAGGAAATGTTGCTAGGACGAGTAATGCTTTGGCAAGAGCATCGAAAGCATCGTTTACAGCAGCTGATGATTTAGGTTCAATATTTGTTAAAAATAAACACCTGAATATAGGTTCTGGCAAATTTGCAAAATTCAATACAACTGATATTGGAATAGCAAGACAAATTGTCCAAGAAGCTTTACGCTCACCCAACGCACAGTTTTTATCCAACCCTAATTTGTCGAACACATTTAGGGTACGTACTAATTTAGGAAGAGTAATTGGTACTAAAGGACAAACTTCTGTTAGAGTAATAGTTGGATTTGACGGCAAAGTAATAAATGCTTTCCCAATCAAATAATTTATATTATAATGAAAATAGAATTTGAAATTACTTCAATACCTGAAGAAAATAAAAAGCAGTATTTTGTTGCTTATTTAGAAGGGACTTTAAGAATCTTCATGAAAGGAAAGCTTTTTTTTGATTCCACTGATTTATTAATTGCCGAACTTGGTATTTTATTAAGAAGATGGGTTGAGAGAATAAGAATTGATCAGTTTGTTGATTTTCTTTATGAAACGATGGATAGTGATGAATCTCCAATACTTTTATTTAAATATAATGGGAAAGATGGTTTTTTAATTGAATCTGTATGGCGAGAATTTGATGCAGATAAAGCTATAGATAAGGATGAATTACTAGAAGCGGTTGAGGACTTCTTACACAGGTTGGATATTGAGTTAAATCAAAAGGGTAATGTGAAATTAAAAGAGCTTATGGAATAAATTGAAATAACTGCTGAGGAGTAATTATACTTATCAAAGATTTGGAAGATGGCAATTATCTTTCAATGAACGAAAATGGGGCTATTTTTGGAATGATACAAGACCCATATGAAGTAGAAAAACTTTTCGATAATAAGGAAGCTTTTTTCAATGATCTAGAATTAGGTAACTTTAGTATAGAACAATACTATAACAAAAAGATGGGTGGATAAAACATCTCTCTTATTTTACTAAAATAAAGCAGCTACAGTAACATATTTATTGTAGCTGTTTGTTTTTTATAAATCTTACTTCATCATAAATCCTTTAGAAAACAGAATTAGAGCTTGTAGAGAGGAATTTTAATCTAAATCACTAAGGTTAACTCGCATTTCAATAAGATGCTTTTTAAAACCAACTTTTTCATAAGCTCGTATGGCTCTTGGGTTTTGATCATAAACTGTAAGGCGTATTTCTTCTAGATTTTTACTTGCAAACCAATCACATAGGTATTTTATGATTTTCTGGCTAACACCTTTTCCTCTATGTTGATCTTTTACATACATAAAACCGATATAGCCCAATTGTTTTTGTTTGAAGAAGTTTTTTCGGTCACGTATCTGCCCATAACCACTTCCAACGATCTCTCCTTCAATCTCGGCAACAACAACCTCTGTGTGATCAGATAAGATATAATCCTTAACACTATAATAGCTTATTTTTTTATCCTGTATCAATGTAGGATCCATTGGGCGCTCTGCCTCAATAATTTTTTGTTCAAAATCCAAAAGAATAGGTAGATCTTCTATTATAGCTGTTCTTATAATCATACTAGGTTGCAATATGTTGTTTTTTTTGTTTTGAGCAAAAGATACATGTATTATTTAAATCTACCAATTCGGAGTTTTGGCAAGAGGTCCATAATCTTCAGTCCAGTTTTTTTCTCCTACTTTTTTTAATCCTAATTTGGCAATCCAATAAGGTAATTTTGAAAGCTTTTCGCGCTTTTGATTGCGGGCTCTGGTCCAGTCGATACGATTATTTCTGTTTTTAGAAAATGTAGCGGCCATGGTGCTCCAATCTTCATTTTTTAATAAGCCAGATAATACAATAGCATCTTCAAGAGCTAAAGCACCACCTTGTGCCATAAAAGGAGGCATCCCGTGTGCTGCATCTCCTATAAGAACAACTCTGCCACTACCCATAACGGGTAGTTTAGGAAGCTCTTCCAGATCATTCCAGTAGGCATTATCAGGGTTCCATTCGTTAAGAATTTCAGGAACCGGAGAGGCAAATTTTTTAAAAGGCTCCATGTATTGCTTTTTGTCAAATGTTTTAAAACCTTTTGTTTTTCTATTTACGTAACAATATGCCGAATTCTCATCGATAGGGATGATGAGAAATTGCCCTACAGCATTTATAAATAAAGTCCAGGAATTGATATCTGTTGGCTTTTTAATGATAAAACGACATACTTGTGCAGTTACTTTTCTTAATGGGATATCTCCCAAAACTAGATTTCGGGTTTTAGAGTATAGTCCATCTGCACCGATAACCAGGTCATACTCTTCTTTAGAGCCATTTGATAGTTCTATTACGACAGAATTCGGGTTTGTTTTTAAACTCTTAATAGTAGTGTTAAAAGAGATATCAATAGTATTTAATCCATCAATAAGAATATCATGAAGTACTTTTCTTTTTATGCCCAGACATGGCTTTTCTCTTCCCCATATTTTTTCGAGATCCAAATCGAGTATTGCCTCTGCTTTGGCGTTCTTTATATTGCGATAATCTATAATAAACCCTTTCTCTCTTGCAGTAGCTGCAAGTCCTATTTTGTCTAAAGCAACAACTCCGTTAGAAGGTAAATATAATCCGGTTCCGGATATTTGCCATTCTGGCTGTTTTTCAATTATCTTGATGTAATATCCTTGATTTTGAAGTATTCTTGCGGTTGCAAGACCAGCAATACCTCCTCCAGCAATTACTATTTTTTTCATATTAAGTTGGTGTGTGATTTTGAGTAAATTTAGAGGTTTTAAGTGGTATGCCCAAACAAAAAAAAGTGCCATTTGGCACTTTTTTATATCTATAATTTATTGAGATTATTCTCCTAAAAATGGGTATCTATAATCTGCTGGAGAAACAAATGTTTCCTTGATCATACGAGGTGATACCCAACGTAATAAGTTGAGGTACGAACCTGCTTTATCATTTGTTCCCGAAGCTCTGGCTCCACCAAAAGGTTGTTGCCCAACAACTGCTCCTGTACATTTGTCATTGATATAGAAGTTACCAGCACAGTTTTCTAATGCTTTAGTTGCTTCTGCAGCCGCATAGCGATCTGTAGAGAAAATTGCTCCAGTTAAAGCATACTCACTGGTTCCGTCAACCAATTTTAGAGTTTCATTCCACTGGTTGTCATCATATACATAAATAGTAATTACAGGACCAAATAATTCTGTACACATTGTAGTGTATTTTGGATCTTGTGCAACAATTACTGTTGGTTCTATAAAATATCCTTTGGATTTATCATAATTACCACCAGCTATAATTTCTACATCAGCATCGGTCTTGGCTTGATCGATATACTTAGCCAGTTTGTCGAATGACCCTTCGTGTATCACCGCAGTAATGAAGTTACTCATGTCTTCTGGCGATCCCATTTTAAAAGAATTAACATCTTCTATTATGTATTTCTTTACATCAGGCCATAAACTTTTTGGGATATAAGCTCTGGATGCAGCACTACATTTTTGTCCTTGAAACTCAAATGCTCCACGAGAAATACCGGTTGCAACTTGTTTTGCATTTGCACTAGGGTGAGCCATAATAAAATCCTTACCACCAGTTTCTCCTACAATTCTTGGGTAGGTTTTATAATTATGAATATTAGTTCCGATTTTTGCCCAGATATCTTTAAATACGTGAGTGCTTCCTGTAAAATGTATTCCTGCAAAATCAGGACTGGCTAATACAGTATCTGTAATCATTACAGGATCTCCATATACTACATTGATCACACCATCTGGTACGCCAGCTTCTTTAAAAATATCTACAATAACTTTTGCAGAATAGATCTGACTATCACTTGGTTTCCATACTACAGTATTTCCCATTAGTGCGGCACTGGCAGGAAGATTTCCTGAAATCGCAGTGAAGTTAAAAGGAGTAATTGCATATACAAATCCTTCTAATGGTCTGTACTCTAATCTGTTCCAGGCTGCAGATGTAGAATCTGGTTGATCTTCATATATCTGAGTCATATATTCTACGTTAAAACGTAGGAAATCTATAAACTCACATGCAGCATCAATTTCTGCCTGAAATATATTTTTAGACTGCGCAAGCATAGTAGCTGCGTTAATCTTTGCACGGTATGGTCCTGCGATAAGTTCTGCAGCTCTTAAAAATACAGCAGCACGTTGTTCCCATGCTAAGTCAGCCCATTGCTTTCTGGCTTCAAGTGCCGTGTCAATTGCTTTTTGTACATGTTGTTTTTCTGCCTTATGATACGTTCCCAGATTATGCTGATGATCGTGTGGAGGCGACATAGTAGCAGTGTCACCTGTTCTTATTTCTTCACCATTAATATATAAAGGTACGTCTACGGTAGTATTATACATTGCTGAATACGCTGCCAGAACTTCTTCTCTTTCCGGTGTTCCGGGAGCATATGACTTTACAGGTTCGTTTATTGCAGTAGGAACTTGAAAAAAACCTTTTCCCATGATGTAATGTGTTAATTTAAATTAGTAAGATGTATTTATCTAATGAATTTGTTATTCAAGATAGCAAAGATAGAAAATTATATAGGCTAAAATCTATTTTAACCTTTTATACCAAAAAAATCTGTAAAATGCTCGAATTCATATTTTCTTCTTCATGTTTTTGGGGTTGTGTTCATCTTTTGTATTGCAGGCTATTTTAGAATAATCATAGGATGTTATAAAGAGTTGTTTCTTCATTTGGCATCTAAAGATATAGAGTATGTATTTTTTTTGTAAGTTGTGAGATATTTAGCCGACCCAAAATTTATGTGTACAGTTACTTTAGTCCCAACTCAAGAAAATAATTTTATACTAACCTCTAATCGTGATGAGGCGGTAAATCGAAAAACATTGTTTCCTGAATTTTATCAGGTAAATAAAACCAGGATGCTGTTTCCCAAAGATGCCGTTGCTGGTGGCACCTGGATAGGTGTTAGCGATAAAAATACTATGATTTGCTTGCTTAATGGCGGGTTCGAAATCCATGAAAGATCGTCGTCATACAGACAGAGTAGAGGAGTTGTTGTGAGAGATTTATTGGGAGCCGATGATTTAGAGAAGGCAATTCATGCATATAATTATAAAGGGATAGAGCCTTTTACAATTGTAGCTGCAAATTGGCAATCTGATCTTTTGCTTTTTGAACTGGTTTGGGATGGACAACAAAAACATCTTAGGAGATTAGAAAAGAAAACCCATATATGGTCGTCTTCTACTTTGTATACTAAAGATATGAAAGCAACACGTAAAAAGTGGTTTGCTTCTCATGAAAACCAGAATGTGCTATCTCCGAGAACACTTTTAGATTTTCATAAAAATGCAGGAGTAGGAGATAAGGATGTTGATCTGCAAATAGATAGGGGGTTCTTGAAAACCAGAAGTATTACTCAAGTTGTAAAGAATGAAGAAGAACTTTCTATGCGATATGAGAATCTGCAAAATAAAGAAATAAGCACTGTTGTTTTTGAAGCTATAACAGCTTAAGAAAACTATCTAAATTTATGCAAAATTGAATTATACAGGTAAAATAATTTCACTTGCTTATCCTGATACATTTGTAAAACACTCAGATGAACCTTCGACCAAAGTACTTTTGGCACTGGGATTAGGAAAACATAGTTATATTAAAGCCGGGCACGCTGCTTTTGTTCTTATTGAAAATAAAACAGGCCAGGCCGAATACTATGATTTTGGAAGATATATTACTCCGCAAGGATATGGCAGGGTAAGAAGTGCCGTTACCGATGTAGAATTGGCTATTCCGTTTAAAGCTATTATTACACCTGAGAAAAAATTAGGTAACGTAGAGGAGTTTTTGCTTTGGTTAGAAGCGAATCCTGATAAGACACATGGTGATGGCCGATTAGTTGCATCGGTATGTGACTATATTTATTATGAGGAGGCAAGAGATTATGTGTTGTCTGTTCAAGAGAAAGGAAGTATTCCTTATAAAGCTTTTGGAAAAGAAGGAAGCAATTGTTCTCGAATTGTTACCGATACGATTTTGGCAAGTACAGATTATGCTAAAATCAGAAAGCCATTATTACGTAATAAACTATTTACACCTAGTCCTCTGGGAAATGTAGAAAAAGCAGCCATAGGTAATCCGATTTATCAAGTAGAACAAGGGAAGTTGCATGTGTATCCGGGATCTGTTTTTAAAGAAAATCTCACTAATTATTTTGATAAAAATATACCCGAAACCAAACATAATCAAACTGTAAGACCAAAAGAGGTTTTAAAAAATGCTCATTTTCTTTCGGGTACAGGTAGTAGTGCGTATTTTATATTAAACAAATCTTTAGAAAAGGATCTATTCGAAATTAAGAGATATACCGAATGTGGTAAAGAAGATTTTAAGGGGCTCTTTGCTGTTGCAGAAGGGTGTTTTAATATCTTAAAGAGTTATAGTTTTGTGTATGATTCTAATTGTAAGTACTGTCATGTAGAGCAAAACGGAAAGAAGATCAGGTTCGAATTGGTAAAGAGAATTGTTAATTAAGTGCAAAAGGTGCGCTTAATTTGAAACCAGGGATCATGACCTTAAATTTTCTGGTAGATGTAAAATTAACCATATTGTAGTGCCCTTTCATTGCTCCAAAAGGAGAACTAAGTAAGCAACCACTATTATATGTATGGGACTCACCAGGCTTTAAAACTGGCTTTTTACCAATTACACCTTCACCTTCAACAATCTCAGTATTATTTAAAGCATCTTTGATTTCCCAGAAACGGGAAGTAAGTTGTACAGAATCTTTACTTTGATTTTCTATTGTAATTCGATAACCAAAGGCAAAGTGAATCTTATAGTTCTTATAGAACGTACCTTCAAAAGTTGTATCCACCGAAATTTTTATTCCTCTGGTAATTTGCTGTACCATATCAAAATATAAACACAGATCCTATTATTGTTAATACAGAACCGATTCCTGCTAAGATAAAAAATAATACATTCACAAGCAGAAATTTAACAATTGTTTTGATTCTTCCTTGGTTATAAAATTTCCGCATAGCTTTATATAGATAAAATAAGAAAACAAGCATTGCAATCCCAAAAAGAGCATTAATGTTGGTGATTTTGGCAATCAAAATAGAAAAACCTATGACGATAAAAAACATGGTTTGAGTGTGAAATATAAATACAAGATGCTCCATGTAATTAAAAGGTCTTCTAATGTATATGAGCCAAATGCTTAAGGCAAAAAAGGGAAGAAAGAAGAATATGATGAAAGGTAATTTATTAAATATAAATTCAAAGAATTCTTGTCCATAGTTTTCCTCTATTGATTTGGTTTTTAGAACTCTATGGTAGATGTATTTGTTAAATTGATTTCTTTCGTGTTTTAGTTCTGATAAAGCTCTATAGGTAGATTTCTCTTCTGTTTTGTCATAATAATCTTCATACATCGACCATAGTTTAAAGCCTCTTTTAAAAAAACCAATACTATCAATCTGTTCTTGTGAATAATAGGTAACTTCTTCTGGTTTGGTCAAGCTGTCATTTAGTAAAGGAAACCCCTCAACTTTTAGAATTCCTTCACTAATTTTTTCTTTATCTGATTTAGAAATACCATTAGTAGCTAATATTTGATCATTAATTTTATGTTTTAATGAATCATCCATTTTGATGCTTTTTTTGATTTCGGTAATAGCATCTTTTCCAACGTTGACTTTGCCTTCAACTTCTGTCCTAAAACCATCAAAATCAATAAATAAACCGTTAATGATAAAAAAGATAATAGAAACACTAAGGTAAAACCGAAATGGGTTAGCATATTTTACTCTTTTACCTTGGGTGTATTCTTTAGAGATTTTTCCAGGCTTAAAAAGTAATGCAATAATAGTGTGTCTTAAACGAGAATCATAAGAAAAAATACTTGCAAAAAACTCATTAAAAAAATCCTTAAGTGATAATCTTTTTTTGGTGTTAATTTGCCCGCAATTATGACAATATCGATCAATAACATCTAATGGTACACCGCAGTTAAGACATTCGCTACCGCGATACTCTTTTAAGAATCTTCCCGTTTCTTTCATTTTTAGTTGATAGTTTCCTTACGGGACTAAAATAGTAGTATTTTATTACAATCTAAAAAATGAATGTACTTATATTAATTTGTAATGTTAGCTGAGTTCCCTGTTCCTTTTCCGATAACCCTATCATAACGCGCTCCGGGAGCTCTGTAATAAGGTAGTACAGTATACTCATTTTCGGTTTCATCAAAATTACCACTAATAAAACCTGGATCTATAGTTCCGTCTGGTCTTAAGAGGACATATTTGTAATTATAAAATCCTTGTTTAAAAATGCTTTTGTTGAAGTATCCGCCACTTTCTTTATCATATTGAAGAAGTGTTGATTCATCAAGAGTATAGTTGTTGAAATTGCCATAAAGATGAATTTCTCCTCCTTCCAGAGGTTCGTAACATTCTAATGAAAAATGCATCCACACATAATCTGCTTCGACATTATTATTTTCGGCATCCAGGTTTCTGATCACAAAATTCCCATTGATATCGGGGTTGTATGTGTATCTTCGATTAGCTCTAACTCGATTAGAGTACAGGTAGTTGTGGTAGATGTCTTTTAGTTCTATGCCTCGTGTGCTTACTGTAGATGCTCTAATGTCTTTACTGTCAAAAAATAAAAATTCATTTCCTCCCCAAAAACTAGACTCCTGATCATATTTGTATACTAGACTATTAGCAATGGTGAATTGAGGAACCAAATTGGTAATTGCATTTTTGAGATCGTTATTTTGCATCACCAAAGTTTTTACTGTTTTTCGAGGATTTCTTAAAATTTCATTTGGTGAGTTTATTTCGAATTGAACAGATTGTTTGGTGTCTATGTGTTTGAGATCTCTAGATCTTTTTGTGTATACTTTTACAGATGTTAAGGGTTCATAGACAATAAATTTTCTAGAGAATACAACTTCGTCATCTTCATCGTATATTTCTATAAGGTAGTTTCCGCTTACTTTAAGCCTTCTGGTATCCTCGTTTGGGATGCTTAAGGTGTAATGGCTATACATTTGTAATGTATTAAAAGAATTCTCATAGTTTACAATTCTAATTTCATCAAAACCGTCCAGATATTCATTTTTATATAAAGAAGAAGGTGTCCAATCAAAGTTATAATGACTTATTCTGTAATAATAGTCAGATTCATCGCCATTAATATCATCAAAAGTGATTTTAAAAGGATCTCCAAGTTTAAGTATAGGTATTCCAGAGAATTCTGCGCCTGTTAGTAGCTGGATTGTTTTAATGTGATCGGCAGTATTGACTTCGTTTACAGTAGATTGACCAAGAAAGGTGTAAGGAGCAACAATGTGCAGTAGTAGAAATAGTAAGGATGGTTTAAATCTTTGTGACATCATATAAAGAATTGCGGGTATAAATATAAGCAAAATGTGTGCCTAAAGAATAAAGAGTGTTTTTTTAAGTCGCAGATCACTATTTAGAAGCATTATAAATAATATCTTATAACAAAACCAGCTTTCACTTACGTGTTTTAATTAGTAAATTTGCACGATTTTTTTAGTTAATTAACATAGACTACAAATATGTCAAAAGACATTCGTATCAGAAAAGGCTTAGACATTAAGCTTGTTGGCGAAGCAGAAAAAGTTACTGTAGATGCCATAAGAAGTAATGTTTACGCAATTAGGCCTGACGATTTTCACGGTATAGTACCAAAGGTTGTTGCTAAACAAGGTACAGAAGTTAAAGCCGGCGAACCACTTTTTTATTCAAAATCTAATGAAAAAATGCTTTTTCCTTCTCCTGTAAGTGGAGAGGTAATAGAGATTGTGCGTGGTGCCAAAAGAAAGATTTTAGCTTTTAAGATTCTTGGAGACAAGGAACAGAAACATGCAGACTTTGGTGTAAAGGATGTGAATTCTATGAGTGGGGACGATATTAAAACCCACCTTTTAGCATCAGGTTGCTGGCCATTTATTAAACAACGCCCCTATGATGTAATCGCTAATCCTGATGTAGCTCCAAAAGCTATTTTTATTTCAGGATATACAACTGCTCCTTTGGCAGCAGATAGTGATTATGTATTAGAAGGAAAAGAAAAAGAACTTCAGGCTGCAGTTACTGCTTTAAGCAAATTAACTGAAGGCAAAGTGCATATTTCTGTTGGTAAAAATGGAAATTCACCACTATCTGGCCTAGAGAATAGTACAATTCATAATGTTTCGGGGCCTCACCCTGCAGGAAATGTGAGTGTACAAATAGCCAAAATAGATCCTATTAACAAAGGAGAAACAGTTTGGGTAGTAAATCCACAAGATCTAATCGTTATTGGAGAATTGTTATTAACTGGGAAATTTAATGCAGAAAGAACAATAGCTTTGGTTGGTTCGTCTGTTAAAACTCCTAAATATTTTAAAACCAAGATTGGGGCAGAGGTGTCATCAGTAGTATATGCTTCTGGAGTACACGATGAAGGAAATATAAGGGTGATTAGTGGAGATGTACTTACCGGAGAAAATGTAAAGCCAGATGGTTACCTTGGATATTTTCATAATACCATAACAGTTATTCCCGAAGGAGACGATTATGAACTTTTTGGATGGAATAAACCTATTTTCAATAAGATTTCACCTTCTAGAGCACTTACTTTTTCATGGTTGTTTCCTAACAAAAAGTACGAGCTTACCACCAATACAAATGGTGAACACAGAGCTTTTGTAGTTACAGGAAATTATGAAAATGTATTTCCGCTAGATATTTATCCGCTACAATTACTTAAAGCATGTGTGGTAAATGACTTAGATGCAATGGAACAATTAGGAATGTATGAGGTAGCTCCAGAAGATTTTGCTCTTACAGAGTTTATATGTGTTTCTAAACAACCACATCAACAAATTATAAGAGAAGGGTTAGACCTAATGTTAAAAGAAATAGGATAGTGCTATGGGATTAAAAGATAAATTACATAAACTAAAACTTAAGTATAAAGACAAAAAGATTGCCCCTGCATTTAATGCAATCCATACGTTTTTATATTTACCTAATGAGACCACACATTCTGGTGCTCATGTTCGTGGTGCAGATGATTTGAAACGTACCATGAATACTGTAATCATGGCTTTAGTACCATGTTTGATATTTGGAATGTTTAATGCTGGATATCAGCATCACTTAGCAGCAGGAGAGATAGAAGCCGTAACTAATGGTTTTTTTAGTTCAGGGTTTTGGTCCTTGGATAACCTAACAGTAGGATTATGGAAAGTATTACCACTAGTAATTATTTCTTATGGGGTAGGACTTGCAGTAGAAATTTTGTTTGCGGTTATTAAAAAGCATGAAGTAGAAGAAGGATACCTTGTAACAGGGATGTTAGTTCCTTTAATTGTACCGGTAGATACTCCATTATGGATGTTAGCCGTTGCGGTTATTTTTGGAGTTGTGATTGGTAAAGAAGTATTTGGAGGAACAGGGATGAATATTCTAAACCCTGCTCTTACCATTAGAGCATTCTTATTCTTTGCATACCCAACCTGGATGTCGGGTGATAAGGTATGGGTTCATGGAGCTGTAGAAAGAGCTAACGAAATAGCTGGAGGAGCAGAACTTGATGCTATGTCTGGAGAAACTGTTTTAGGTGCTTTGGCTCAAGGAAAAGAACTTACCTATTCAGTTTCGGATATGTTTTTAGGATTTATACCAGGTTCGGTAGGAGAGACCTCCGCAATATTAATTTTATTGGCCGGATTATTCTTAATCTTTACAAAGATAGGAAGCTGGAGAATTATGGTAAGTGCCGTATTAGGTGCTTTGGTAATGGGATTGATCTTTAATGGAGTGGTAAGTGCAGAATGGATTAATGAAGGAAGTAAGTTTTATAGTCTTATGAGTACAGAATTCTGGCATCATTTAATTATTGGTGGATTTGCTTTCGGAGTTGTTTTTATGGCAACTGATCCGGTAACAGCATCGCAAACCAACAAAGGAAAATGGATCTATGGATTTCTTATCGGATTTATCTCAATACTTATTCGAGTATTTAATCCAGCATATCCAGAAGGAGTAATGCTTGCTATTTTATTAATGAATGTATTTGCTCCAACTATTGATCACTATGTGGTTCAAGGAAATATCAAGAAAAGAATGAAACGTTTAAAACTAAAAACGGCGTAGATCATGGCAATTAATACAGATAAAAATTCATATACAATCATATTTGCCATTGCAATGGTGGTTGTGGTTGGTTCTTTATTAGCATTTACTGCATCTTCATTGAAAGGAAGAATAGATGCTAATAAACGTACAGAAAAACAGCAGAATATTCTATTTGCTATGGGAGTTGCAGATACCGAAGATCCTAATGAGTTTGTACCTGCAGAAAAAGCACAGGAGTTGTTCGATAAATATGTTGGTGATGAGCAATATATCATTACTGGTAGTTCTGCAGAGAAAACAAGTGACGCTTTTAGTATAGAAGTGAAAAAGGAAAATGATAAAGTAAAGCAGGATCCTAATTATGAAAGAAAACTTCCTTTGTTTATAGGTAAGAAAGACGGAGAAGAGTTTTATGTAGTTCCGATGAGAGGTAATGGATTATGGGATGCAATTTGGGGGTATGTTTCTTTGGATAAAGAATTTAAAACCGTTAAAGGAGCATTTTTTGACCATAAAGGAGAAACCCCGGGATTAGGAGCTAATATTAAAGAAGCATATTTTAGAGATGATTTTATAGGAGAAAGCATATTAGATGCATCAGGAAACTATAAAGGAATTACTGTGAAAAAAGGAAATGCAGATCCTAAAAATGAAGATAAAAGTGATAATGAAGTAGATGCCATGGCAGGAGCAACAATAACAGGAGATGGTGTTACAGCAATGGTAAAGAAGGGAATAAAGATGTATCAACCTTATTTCGAAACTTTAAAAAAATAACAAATGGCTGAAGTAACAGAAGAAAAAGTTAAAGTAAAAGAGCCTAAAGAGCCTTTGTTTTCAAAGAAAAACAAGAAATTACTAACAGACCCTCTTGCCGATAATAACCCAATTACTATTCAGGTATTAGGGATATGTTCTGCTTTGGCGATTACAGCACAATTGAAACCTTCAATTGTAATGGCAATTTCGGTAATCTTTGTATTAGGAATAGGTAATGTGGTTATTTCTTTGATGAGAAATATCATCCCTTCAAAAATTAGAATTATTGTTCAGTTAGTAGTAGTGGCAGCTTTGGTGATCATAGTAGATCAAGTCCTTAAAGCATTTGCCTATACCTTAAGTAAAGAACTTTCTGTATTTATAGGATTGATTATTACCAATTGTATTATCATGGGACGTTTTGAAGCATTTGCTTTAGGTAACGGGCCCTGGAAATCTTTTCTTGATGGAATTGGTAATGCAGCCGGTTATGGAGTGCTATTGATTATAGTAGCTTTCTTTAGAGAGTTATTAGGATCAGGTACCTTGTTTGGTGCTAAAGTATTAGGAGATCCAATAGAAAAAACAGGATTATATGCTTTGGGATATGAAAATAATGGATTTATGGTATTGGCCCCAATGGCATTAATTACAGTAGGGATCATTATCTGGATTCAAAGAAGTAGAAATAAAGCATTAATAGAAGATCATTAAAATAAAGAGACATGGAATATTTAGAATTATTTTTAAAATCGATCTTCATAGATAATATGGTATTTGCATTCTTCTTAGGAATGTGTTCATACCTTGCTGTATCTAAAAAAGTGTCTACTGCGGTAGGACTGGGTGCTGCAGTAATATTTGTATTGGCAATTACAGTCCCATTAAACTTTTTATTAGATAAGTATATTCTTAGAGAAGGTGCTCTAGTATGGTTAGGACCAGAATATGCTGATTATGATTTAAGTTTTTTAACCTTTATATTGTTTATTGCTACGATTGCAACTATGGTACAATTGGTAGAAATAATAGTTGAGAAATTTTCACCATCATTATATAATTCTTTGGGTATATTTTTACCGTTAATTGCAGTAAACTGTGCAATTCTTGGAGGATCATTATTTATGCAACAAAAAGAATTTGCAACGATTTCCCATGCAGCCGTATATGGTATAGGATCTGGTATAGGATGGTTTTTAGCTATTCTTGCTATCGCAGCAATCCGTGAAAAAATTAGATACTCTAATGTACCAGCTCCTTTACGAGGATTAGGAATTACATTTATTCTTACAGGATTAATGGCAATTGGTTTTATGAGTTTCGGAGGAATGTTAACAGGAGGAGATGAAGAAGAAAAGAAAGAACCTAAAGCTGTTCAGGTTGAAAAAAAAGAGACTACAAAAGAAGTAGCCGAAAATACTAACGTTACAATACTTAAATAATTATGATATTTTTAGCATCTACCGTTGGAACAATAGCGATAACCATTATTTCATTTTTGGTTCTTATCCTGGTGTTGGTAGGAATTTTATTATTTGCAAAAGATAAGTTACTACCATCTGGACCTGTAAAGATTACCATTAATGGTGAAAAAGAAATTGAAGTAGCTTCGGGAGGTACATTACTATCAACTTTAGGAGCTCAAAAAATATTTTTACCATCTGCATGTGGTGGTGGTGGAACCTGTATCCAGTGCGAATGTCACGTACTAGAAGGTGGAGGAGAAGCGTTGCCAACAGAAACTCCGCATTTCTCTCGTAAAGAGTTACAACATGGAGCACGTTTAGCTTGCCAGGTTAAGGTAAAACAAAATATGAATATCGAAGTTCCGGAAGAAGTATTCGGAATTAAGAAATGGGAAGCTGAGGTTGTACGTAATTATAATGTAGCGTCTTTTATCAAAGAATTTGTAGTTCGTATTCCAGAGGATATGGGATATAAAGCAGGAGGATATATTCAGATTGAAATTCCACAATGTGAGATTAAATATTCAGATATAGATATCACTGCTCACCCAGAAGAACATGAAACTCCAGATAAGTTTCAGGCAGAGTGGGATAAATTTGGTCTATGGCCATTAGTGATGAAGAATGATGAAACTGTAGAGCGTGCTTATTCTATGGCTTCTTATCCTGCAGAAGGAAGAGAGATTATGCTTAATGTACGTATTGCTACGCCACCATGGGATCGATCTAAAAATGGATGGATGGATGTTAATCCAGGAGTAGCTTCATCTTATATCTTTGCTCAAAAACCTGGAGATAAAGTAGTGATTTCAGGACCTTATGGAGAATTCTTTATAAATGAATCTGAATCAGAGATGCTTTACGTTGGTGGAGGAGCAGGTATGGCGCCAATGCGTTCTCACTTGTATCACTTATTTAAAACCTTAAAAACAGGTCGTAAAGTAACGTATTGGTATGGTGGTCGTTCTAAACGAGAATTGTTCTACTTAGATCATTTCTATGACTTAGAGAAAAACTTCCCGAACTTTAAATTCTACCTTGCGTTATCAGAACCATTAGAAGAAGATAATTGGAAAGTTAAAAGTGATATCGATGCTGAAGGAGATGGATTTGTTGGGTTTATACATAACTGTGTAATCGATAACTACCTAAATCATCATGAATCTCCAGAAGATATAGAACTATACTTCTGTGGGCCACCATTAATGAATAAGGCAGTACAGAAAATGGGAGAAGATTTTGGTATCCCAGACGAACATATTAGGTTCGATGATTTTGGAGGTTAAGGATAATCTTTCAGATATAATATAAATAAGAAACCGATACTTTTAAGTATCGGTTTTTTTTGTAGAAATATATAACAGCTCCTGTCAAAAAATTATATATGTATATTTATTTTCCTCGATAGCAAAAGATAATTTTAACCTTTTGTTGAATCATGATACTCAGATTATTAATATTTTTATAAACTAAATGTTTGTTATAATGAGGTCAAGGATTACTTTAATTTCGGCTTTTTCAATAGTAAACCTGTTAATAGGAAGGTTATTTCAGGAAAGCCTGCAAATTATTTGTTTTTCAGAACTTATTGCTGTTGCAGTTTCCAGCTTTATATTTTGGAATCTAGCTATGCCTCAAATCAAACGTACGATTCGATATTGGAATGTATTTACAACTCCTAAGCATATATTAGCCCATAGTGGCATGGCAATTTTTACAAGTGTTTTAAATATAGTAATAAGCCAGGCTTTAATTTTATTTTTGATGCTATATGTATATCAATGTACTTCGCCAAGCTTCAGTTTTATAAATGCAAGCTTAACCAATAATATAGCTTTAAATCTTCTGTGTTATTTTTCATTGGTGTTTTATAGTATGCAGAGAAATCTTAAAAAAGATACTCCTATAGAAAGTAATGTGCCAACGCCATCTAATTCGAATAATAACTTTGTAAGCTTAACTTATGGAAATACAAAAAAGATCATTCCGATCGAGGATATAAAATTTATAGAGGCATCGAATAATTGTATAGTTTTTAATACTAATGAAGGGAAATTTGTTAGATATCAAAGCCTGAAATCATTTTTACACGAGTATAATGGTGCTGATTTTAAACGAGTACATCGATCATATGCGGTAAACATTAAGTATGTTAACTGTATTCAAAAAAATAAAAATGGAGATGGCGTTATTACACTTACAGATAATAAAAAAATTAAACTTAGTAGAACGTACCGATCATCGTTGGTGATGTAGTTAACTCCTCTTTTTACCCCTTTATCGCCTCATATTACCCCTTTTCTTTTTTTAAACTAATATGCATATCAGATGTTTGTTAAAAAATAAGCATGATAAGAATTGCATTAATATGTTGTAGCATTTTATGTTGCTCACATTTTTTTGGCCAGGAAAATACAGAAATCATAATCAAAAAAACGAATAGTAAAATTATATTAGATGGGTATGTTAGTGATGAAGAATGGAAAGGAAATCACACTTTTTTATTTCATGAGTTTACTCCAAATTGGAATCAAAAGGACAGCTTAACAACGGTACAAATAACTTTTGATGATAATTTTATATATTTAGGAGTACATGCTAAAGAACCAGAACCAGATAAAATAATTAATAGAAATTTACTTAGAGATGGATGGTATGGTGACGATTTTATTGCTTTTGGAATAGATCCTAATCAAACCAAAAAGAATGCTTTGGTATTTAGTATATATCCCTCTGGTAGTCGGTACGATATGTCTATCTCTAATGATGGAATTCCCTTGGGAGACTCTACATTTAACCCGTCTTATGACATGATATGGGAGGGGAAGACTCAAATTACAGAAAAAGGCTGGTCTGCAGAGTATAAGATTCCTATTTCAAATTTAAGATTTGTAAAAAAAGAAAATCAAATAAAAGCAGGAATATCTGTAGTTAGAACACAAAATCACCGTAATAGAAGTATGAGAATATTACCATTGCCGCCACAAAATATTCCAAATGCTACAGAAACACCATCGTTGTACCATCCCATAGTTTTTGATAGTTTACATCCCAGAAAACAATTGCAAATAACACCCTATGCGTTAGGTTCTGTTGGGAGTTCTTACAATTTTGATACTAATGAATATCGAAAACAAAATGATAATAATATAGAAGCAGGTATTGATGTACGGTATGGTATTACACCAAAACTTACTTTAGATATTAGTGTTAATACAGATTTTGCTCAAGTAGAAATTGATGATCAAATCGTTAATATTAATGATAGAGTAAATGTTTTTTTGCCCGAAAAACGAAGGTTTTTCCAAGAACAAGCTGGGTTGTTTGATTTTAATGCCGGTGTACTGTCACAATTGTTTTATAGCAGAACTATAGGTATCAATAGTGGAAGGTTAACTCCGATAATCGGTGGAGTACGGTTAACAGGGCAGGTTAGAAACGCTGATGTTGGATTTCTTTCGTTACAGACAGAGGGAGTAAATTTGGGTGATGAAGGTAGTGTGTCATCAGAAAATTTTAGTGTATTACGATTCAGGAATAAAGTGCTTAATGATAAATCTTTTGTTGGTTTTATGGCTACCAATCGTTTGAGAAAGGATTATTTTAATACGGCAATAGGTTTTGATGGCGTATTTAGCTTGCCCAAAAGTCTATATTTTATTCCATCAGTATCGACTACTGTCGAGAAAGACACTAATGATTATGATTTGGCCGAAAATTCTAGAGTTTCATTAGTATTAGATAAGCGTAAACAAGATGGATTGTTTTATAGAGCAGCGTATGAGTTTTCTGGTAAGCAATATAATCCGGGAATGGGGTTTTTATTACGAGAAAAACACCATAATCTTTATGGGAGTTTAAATTATGGAAATTACAATAGTAATAAAGATGAAGCTTTGTTTCAGTATACCAGATGGACTCTGATGAATTCAGATTTATATTATACCACAGATTTTTCAAGGGTTATTACATGGTATAACAGAAGTTTTTGGACAGGAAGGCTATTTAATGGAGATAGTTTTACTGTTTTTGGGCAAGTACAGTATGAAAATTTAGAAAAACCTATACGTTTCACAAATACGCTCGAAGCTGCTATTGGGGATTATATGTTTTATTATTTTGGAGCTTCCTACTCCCCGGGAAACCGCCGTAATATTCAATTTCCTGTCGGTATAGAATACGGTAAGTTTTATGAGGGAACCAACTTGAAATTAGAAATCAAACCAACTATAAATTTTGGGAAACATTTTAATATTGAATCTTCCTGGAAAGCAAATTATATCGTATTTGATAAACAAAATACAGAAGAATGGATACATGTTATACAGACAAAATTTAATTGGGCATACAATCTTCATCTTTCGGGTAGTATAATAGGCCAATATAATTCGGTTTCTGATCAATTATTAACAAGTGCTCGATTGCGCTACAATGTTAAGGATGGTCATGATATATATCTGGTTTATAATCAAGATTACAACATAGACAGGCAGTTAACGACTCCAAATTTGCCAGAATACAATAATCAGATATTTACCATTAAATATTTATATACTTTTTTTAAATAAATTATTTCACTGTAAATGGGTATACGCAATTATACTGGTTTTTTTATTTTTGAGTATAAATGAGGTTTTATGAAGAAGTATATAGTATCTCTGGTTGTAATCATTGTTTTAATATTGGTATTTAAGAATACATCAAAAGGAAAAATGGTAACCAATCATGTAAAAGGCATCGTTACAGATGTAGTTACAAAAACAAGTTATATTAATAGTAAAGGAGATTCTATCTCAACTCGGGTTATGATTCCTGATGGGTATAAGAGAACAGAATATATGTCAGGCTCTTTTCAGGAATATTTACGTCATTATCCGTTAAAATCTTATGGAAGCAAGATTATAAATTATGATGATAGCGAATATTTTGCACAACATTGGCACGAAGCAATTCTAGAAGTCCCTGTTCCTTCAAATGGATTACAACAATGTGCAGATGCATTGATGAGAATTCGATCAGAATATTTGTGGGGGCAAAACAGAAAAGATGAAATAGGGTTTAATTTTACCTCGGGTCATTATTGTTCGTGGCGTAAATATGCACAAGGATATCGCCCAAAAATAAATGGCAACAAAGTAACGTTTCATAAAACGGCATCCCCCAATGATTCTAAAGCTAATTTTTATAAATATTTAAATCTTATATATACTTATGCAGGAACCCTATCGATGCATAACGAACTACAAAAAATATCAGTAAAAGATATACAAATTGGTGATATGCTTGTCAAACCTGGTTCTCCAGGGCATATTGAAATCATAGTAGATGAAATCATAAATGATCAAGGAGATAAGATGTATCTTCTGGCTCAGGGAAATACACCAGCTCAGAATGTATGCCTGCTTAAAAATTTTGAAGATACTGCAATCTCTCCATGGTATAAGTTTGACGAAAACCAGCCTGTATATACACCGAGTTATTATTTTGAAAAAGCACAATTTATTAGGTTTAAGTAAATGTTTCAATGTAAATATATTTGATGCTGAAGTTTTTATTAGACCTCACAGGTTTTTAAAACCTGTGAGGTCTTGAAGATACTTAATGATATGAACATTGAAGTAAGAGTAATTATTGGGATTACGTACTTAAAAAATTACTCTTTTTGCTCTATACCTCAAAATAAGATGTAACTGCAGGCTATACTTAATATCTAATCGAGCTTAGTACAAGCTTTTGTTTTTTGTTTAAAATAAAAAATGCTATTGTTCTTACGAGCACATTCAAATTAGAAATAGTATTATACCCAATATGGATACACTTATGCTTTAGTTTTTAACGCTTATGACATTACTTTTAAGAGGTAGTGTAAATCTGATTAATTTTACCGTAGAAATGATAATAAAACCAGATTCGATAACCAATTAAAAGCGTGCGAAGAAGGAAGTAGTAGTGTGAGAATGAATTATTAAGATTGGATTTGCGATTATAGCATGAATAGAATTTGTGTTTAGTCAAATAAAATTAAAACGTTCATACATTTAGTTTTTATAGAAAATATGCTGCTTCTGTTGAGGGTGAAATGGGGGTTTGCCGTTACGGCAGGAGCAGCCATATTTACCAAAGGTAATGTGTTTGTTTTACTTGGTGCTAATAGTATATATCTTAACAATACAATGCATTTAGTTTAATATATCGTTATCCTTTATAAATAAAGCTTTATAGCGTTCGCTAAATGGGATTTTGGCATCGTTCTCTAATATGATAAGATTGTCTTCGAAGTAGATTTCTTTAATTTTTTTAATATTGACCAAAAAATTACGATGCACTTGCGTAAAATCTGGATTCGATAATAGCTCTTTTACTTTTATTAAGGACAGCTTAATCAAAAAATTACCTTCTTTACTTATCAGATTACAATATTTTTCTTTCACCTCAATATAATGAATAGATTCTATAGCTAATTTCATAACACTTTTATTCTTTTTTACAAAAATATAAGTAGGACTCAGTACTGCATTTTCTGAGTTAAAACTTAAGGTATTAGATTGTTTATAGTGCTTTTCGATAGCAAGCTCTATAGAAAATAGAAGTTCTAAGGTGTTATATGGTTTAAGTAAATAAGTTGCTGGTTGTGTGAGTTTAGCCAGGTCAAAAAAATGTTTACTCTGCGTACTGGTCAAAAATAAAAAAGGGATGTTAAGTTGTTGCTCATTAATCTGTTGTGCCAAAACAATACCATCGGGTCTCCCGTCTATCATAATATCCAAAATGATCATGTCAAAGAAATGATCTTGTATTTTTCTTTCGGCATCTTGTATCGTTGAGGCTCTCGTCACTTCAAAATTATTATCGCTCAAAAATTCTGAAATTTCTTTAGCTTCTTCGTCTTCGTCTTCTAATACTAATAATCTTAATGTTTTCATATATAAAGTTACACAAATAATTAAAGTATTAGAACGAACTATAAATTTCCTTTTTTAAGGAATTTTTTTGCTTCAACCCTAATACCCTTAAGTTAAGTTTTGCATTGTCAGTCTGAGACATCCAATAAAATTTTATCCAGTGTTTAAGCTGACGTTTTAAAGCAGAGCTTTGAAATCTTTTTTCACCAGTATAAGATTTGTTTTGCGTTAAAAAATCTTGAAGCCTTGGAAAGATTTTAGCACAATAAATCTGGTTTTCAGTGAAACTGAAAAATACCTTGAAAAAAGTGCCTTTTCTTTTGGTTCGTTTTCTTTGGGCAAGCAAAGAAAATGAACAGAAAGCCAAATCAAAGGAAATTAGATGAAATTTAAGAGTGTATAAGTTTGTGAGAAACAAATCATTATGAAATACGTCAATGGTAGCTTGTCGAAGACCAATTAAAGTTTCGTTTTTATACGTACTTATATCATATCCTATCCCTGGAGAGTTTTGAAATCTTGGCATCATACGTATAGGTGTTAATCAATTCCTTTGGGTAATACAATCTTGATACTTGTTCCTTTACTGGGCTCACTATCAAATAGTATTTGCCCATTGTTTTTTTTGATAAGTGTATGGCATAGCAGTAGTCCAAGACCTACTCCCTTAGACCGATCAATTTTATCGGTGGTAATGTCATGTAATGAGTTGATTTTGGCTAAAATCTCTGGAGGAATACCCGCTCCCGTATCTTTAATCTCAATAAAACATTCGTTCGCAGTGTGATCACCAGATGTTATCGTAATCTTCCCTTCGTTTTTAGTGTATTTAATAGCATTATCAAGAATGTTACGAAGCACAATTTTTAGGGATTCTTTATCAACTGTAACCAAAATAGAAGCATCTAATGAGGTGTTGAGTACAATGTTTTTGGTTGTTGCCAAATACTCATAATCATTTATAACATGTTCAAGAATGGGTTTTAAAGGATATGTTTGGGGTTCAAAGAATAATTGTTCACTTTGCTCTAATGACCAGTGCAATACATTGTTTAATAAATGACTGGTAGACTCTGTTAAGGTAATTGCAGTGTTTGTGGTTTTTTTGATTCCCAATAAATCTTTTTCGGCTATGTGATCCAGCAATTTTTCATGTTGTCGTTTTAACGCATTAACAGGAGATCGCAAATCATGCGAGACTACAGAAAATAAGTAATCTTTGGTGGTGTTTGCGATATCCAATTGTTCTTTTTGTTCTGTAATCAATTTCTTTTTACCAATTAACAATTTGTAAAAATAGCCCAGAACACCAATAAACAATAGTAAGAGCGAGCTACCTATAATTAGACCATTACGTTGCGTTTTTTGTCGTTTTATCTTTTCATCCTGCAACCGTATTTCTTGTTCCTTTTGTGCAATGGCAAGTTGTTTGTCTTTTTCGGTAAGCTCCCAGATCTTATCCCTGTTCCAGATAGAATCTTTCCATTTTCCATATTCTATGTAATACGTTACACTTTCTTGATACCGTTTTCTATTTTTTTCAACTACCGCCATATTTTTGGCAGTATTTTGTTTTAGTACGATATCATGAAATGATGCAGCCAATTGGTAACACTCTTTAAACAAGGCGATAGCTTCTTCATCTCTATATTGGCTATAATAGGCGTTAGCAAGCTCCATTTTGGTGACAATCACAAAAAAAGTATCCTTTTCTTTGATTAAGGCTAATTCTTTAGAAAAATAATCCTTTGTATTTGCATACTCTTTTTTATGTAGATAAGAAATACCCAGATTATGGTAAGCGGTTTTTAGTAAAAGTTCGTCTTTGGTCTCTTCATCTTGATTTAACCATTTTTTATAATACTGTATAGATTGATCATAATCCTCCAACCCCAAATAGACTCTTCCAAGTTTATGGTTTTTAAGCCCCGAAAATTTAAAATTTTCAGAAATACTGCCCATGTTTTGGAGGGATTTAGTATACAAGTTTTTGTCAAGTGCGCTTACACCTTGTATATAATGCAGGATATCCCGTTGTTCCTGATGTTTTGTGATTTCTAATGCTTTACCGGCATAGATATAACAGGAATCCAACTTATGATTACGATAAAATTCTACAGCATTACAAAAATCAGTAGTAACCACCTTTTCTTTACAAAAACTATCCAGATGATTGTAAAATGAGTTGAGTTGACTGGTTTTTTGAGACTGACCATGCATAAACGTATATCCAAGAAGTACACACCATATGATAATCGTTTTATGCATTTTATTGTCCACTCGTTACAGGAGTAGTCACTGTACCCCTATCGGTTTCAGGATCTAGGTTTTTATCATGTACTACAATAGCTTCTACACTCTGTGTTCTTAGAGATGTGATTTTATAATCTATCTGTATATGGTACATATCAAATTCTGAAGGAATAGGATCTGTAGAATCATATACAATATTAAAATCCCGGGAAACGACCAAACCACTTTCAGTATGTATAGTGGTTTTTACATCTGTAACTCCGTTGTAATTAAAAAATATGGTCTTTTCTTCATTTAAAAACAAACCACTACTGGTGTCTTTTAAAGGATCTAGTTTAACGGGTAAAAATGAAATGATATTAACAATATAATGTCTTTCTCCTTTGGGATTGGCATATATATTAGCTAAAGATTGTTGTGGGACTTCTGCCAGGGGAATAGGTTGGGCATTTATTTTATTACAAAAATTAATTACGAAATCTAATCCGGCCAAAGTAATTTTATTTTCCATAGGGTATGTTTAATACGGTTATTATAATTAAAAAACGTTAAGAGTTTTAATACACTAAAAAAGATAATTCTACAGACGTTTTCAGGACTATCAAATTATCACATTAAACATACAATAATTTCTCTGAATGCGTAAAATAATGGCTATATTTTATACTATTATTTACAATATATACGGTAGGTAAATGATATAAATATGTCTGTTCGAGTGATTTTTCGCAATGATAATGGAGAAAAATAGTACTTCGACAGGCTAAGCAGAACTATCGAGAACCGGTTTTAAAAGTGAAAATGTAAAATACTAAAGTAAAAAAAAATGAAGCCGGAATGAATGCTGAATATCGAGTAACGAATACAAAATGTAGAAGCAGTTTTGTTTCTTTTTTACGGTTGAGGTAAGCAAAGAAAGGTTAACAGGAGGGGTGAATTAAGATTACAAATTTACTCGTTGTATAATTCAGAATTATATTTCCAAAATAATATCTTTGCAACGCTATGACCAGAATACTTACTAAACAAGAATTACATAACCTTGCAATGAATATTGTAGGTGAAGAATTAGAAAAAAAAGGCTTCGAATTTATTGCTATTAATAGCACTTTGGGAAAACATCCTCAGTTTGTGTGTATTGATAAATCTAATCAAAGATATTTTGTACTTGTTAAAGCAGTTTCGTATCCAGATAACCCTCATAATTATGATATGATCTGGATGGAGTCGTTTAAAAAACACGCTATAGAACAAGAAGCAAAAGTGTTCTATGCAGGTGTTGGGTTACAAAATTCTGAAAACCCAAATAAACCGGTACTTTTAAACGAAGAATATATTTTGGAATACGCAGGACTACAAACCATTGAAACTCATCTGAACTAAAATTATGATTCGAAAAATAGGGATAGTTGTATTAATAGGGATATTTTTCTCATGCAAAAAGGAATCTAAGTTACACCTTAATTATACGAATGGAAAAGCTTTTGGAACCACGTTTTCAGTTCAGTTTATAGATGATAAAGAGTATGATTTTTCAAAATCATATGATAGTTTGATAAATGTGATCAACAGATCAATGTCTACTTATAGTAAGGATTCTGATATATCGAGAATAAACTCTGGCGATACTACTGTAGTGATTGATGAACATTTTATAAAAGTATTTGATGCTTCTAAAAGGATACATAAAGAAACAAATGGAGCTTTTGATCCTACAATTGGGATTTTGGTAAATGCATGGGATTTTGGACCAGAAGGAAAAATAGCCTCTTTAGATAGTCTTAAAATAGATAGTTTATTGCTCTCGGTTGGTTTACACAAAGTAATACTGAAAGAGAATAAAATTGTAAAAAATGATCCTAAAACATATATCGATTTTAATGCATTGGCAAAAGGATATGGAGTAGATGTTTTTGCTGAATTTTTTGAAAGCAAGGGGTTTAAGAATTACCTGGTTGAGATAGGAGGGGAGATTAGAGGTAAAGGAAGTAATGTAATTAAACAAAAACCATGGAGAATAGGGGTGGAAGATCCTAATTTTGATGACACACAATCCTATAGTAAAGTAATTTCATTACACGATGAAGCTATGGCGACTTCTGGCGGATATAGAAAGTATAAAATTGATGAAAATGGAGAGCGATATATTCATATTTTGAATGCTAAAACGGGATACCCATTAAAATCAAATCTTCTAGCGGTTTCTATTATTGCCAATACCTGTATGGAAGCAGATGCATATGCGACTGCATTAATGTCGATGGGATTAGAAGGTTCAAAAAAATTCTTAGAAACGCATCAAGAACTCAAAGCATTCTTTATTTATGAAGATCAAAATAAAGAATTAAAAACACTAACTATAAATGGTTTTCCTGAAAAGTAAGTATTAAGGCTTATAACAAACAGGAAGGATTTCTCCAGGAGCAAGACAGTATTTTGTTACACATTCTTTTGATAAAATATTAGTGTAATCTACCTCGTCAACTTTAAAACCAATAGCTCTTAATTTTTCGAAATAATCTCGACCATAAACTCTTACATGATCATATTGACCAAATATTCTGGCGCGTTCTTGTGGATCTGTAATGCTATCATCCTCAAAGGTTGTGTCTCTATTTAGATCCTGAGGAATTTGAAGAATGGCCATTCCACCTGGTTTTAAAACCCTTAAAATTTCTTGCATTGCTGCAGTGTCATCAGGGATATGTTCTAAAACATGATTACAAAAAATAATGTCATATTCACCATCTGCAAAGGGTAAATTACAAATATCTGCTTTTACGTCTGCTAACGGGGAGTTAAGATCAGTAGTAGTATAATCGAGATGTTTTAAATTTCTAAATCTTTTATAAAAAGCCTGCTCTGGAGCGAAATGTAATACTTTTGCAGGAGTAGTAAAAAATTCGGTTTCATGAGTTAGAAATAACCAAAGTAACCTATGACGTTCTAATGATAAAGTCGAAGGAGATAGCACATTGTCTCTTTGTGTGCCATATCCGTAAGGCAAAAAACGAGAAAAACTTTTACCATCAATTGGATCGGTATAAGTATTCCCTCGTAACCATAATGATAGTACGGGACGCACCATATAACTCAACCGAATCAATAGTGGTCTGGGGATGGTATTAAGTATGAATTTAAATAGTTTTTTCATTTTGAAAAGCTACACAAAGCAGACTTTGAGTACTTAAAGAATACATACTATACAGTCAATACTTCTTGTCTAAAGGCATCTTCTTCATTAGACTCAATGCCTAATGCCTGATAGATATATTTAAAGGTCGAGAGAATTTCAGGCTTTCCGTCGATTATAGCTACGTCATGCTCAAAATGAGCACTTGGTTTCCCGTCTGCCGTAAGAATAGTCCAACCATCTTGTAGTTGTTTGATACGATGTGTTCCCATATTTGTCATAGGTTCTATAGCAACGACCATACCTTCGATAAACTTTTTCCCCTTACCGCGACGTCCATAATTAGGCATCTCGGGATCTTCATGCATTTTTCTACCCAAACCATGACCTACTAATTCTCTAACTACACCATAACCGGCTTCTTCGGTAAACTTCTGGATTGCATATCCAACATCACCTACTCGTTTTCCAACTTTAAACTCGGCAATCCCAACGTATAGCGATTCTTTAGTAATACGAAGTAAACGTTCTACTTCTTTTGATACTTCACCTACAGGAAATGTATATGCATGATCTCCATAAAAATCATTTTTAATAGCACCACAATCAATAGATATAATATCACCTTCTTCTAATGGATTGTTATTCGGGATCCCATGAACCACTTGAGCATTAGGACTCATGCATAAGGTATTTGGGAAATCGTACAATCCCAAAAAACCAGGAATTGCACCATGATCTCTAATAAATTCTTCTGCAAGTTTATCCAACTGTAGCGTAGTTACCCCAGGTTTAACTTCAGAGGCTAACATCCCTAATGTCTTAGATACAATTAATGCACTTTCTCGCATTAATTCTATTTCTTCACGTGTTTTAGTAATAATCATATGTAAACAATTCCTTGATAAAAGAAGGCAAATTTACAAAGAATAATGCTTGTTCTGTTCAACAGCACCCTCTATTTTGATATTTCACTTTTTTACGCTATTGGTTAGAGTACTTTTAAGTGGTTTTTAATGTAAATGAAGTAGTTAGGCCTACACAAAAATTTCGAGGTAACTTATCCACTCCAAAAATTGCTCTTGTGTGTGTACCTTTTTCTTCTAGTATCTTAATAAATAGATCTGAAGCGCCATTTACTACAATAGGAGAATCGTCCCAATGAGCACCCGACTGAAAGTAAGCATCAATATGATTGAGTCCTTCAATAGCATCAAAGCCAATTTTTTTATCTATCTGGGCAAGAACATTAAGAGCACATAATTTCATAGCTTCATATCCTTGATCCGTTGTTACGGTATCTCCTAATCTGCCTTGATATAAGTATTCACCATTTTGAATAGGAAATTGAATAGCTACATAGGCAATATTACCTCTT
Source organism: Aquimarina sp. EL_43 (assembly GCF_943422735.1). Lineage (NCBI taxonomy): Bacteria > Pseudomonadati > Bacteroidota > Flavobacteriia > Flavobacteriales > Flavobacteriaceae > Aquimarina > Aquimarina sp. EL_43. Next base: position 3,019,852 of record NZ_CALSBR010000001.1, read on the forward strand.
ATATTTACAGATACATAAGACCCTCCCGGAACTGATATTTCAGGTAATTGGAGTCCAAGTGTGTTTAATTTCTCTTTTGGTGTCATCGAATTATTTAATCTTCGTAAGAATGTTTATAAGGTTGTTCAGAAACAATTGCCAATATGTCTTTTTCGAGGGTTTCTCTTGCAAATTCTACATAACGCCCTATTTCTTCTCCGTTTTCATAAAAGATAAAGGTTGGCACTCGCATAATGTCTAAATCTTTTTCAAAACCTTCGGGAGTATCTTTAGATTTTGTTACTGTTATTAATTCCAGATTTTTATAACTAAAATTAGAAGCGTCCAGTATTTTATAAAATGTGGGAGTTTCTCTTTTACTGTCACTACACCAAGTGCCCATAAAAGCTTTAATCGTAATACTTTTTAGGTATGGAGATAATTTCTCTACAGTTCTGGTATCGACAGTATAATTTTTGTAATTAGCATTAAACCAATTTCCATATGGCTCTTGCTCTAATGCTTTTCGATCTTGTTTGCCGACTAAAAAATCTGATTTAGAGCTATTTTTCTTTTCAGTTGAAACTTGCTGTTGATTACTTTTCATTAGTTCTGCATTAGAATTTTTATCATTTGTAACAGTAGAAGTACTTCCGCAAGAAAAAAGAAAACCGGTAATAGCTAAAAAAAATATTTTTTTCATTTTGATCCACAATTGTTTGCTCTGCCAATTTATATAAATTCTAATGCTTGATCCAGTGATTTGATACTAGTTTAACAAATAATGAAGTATCGACGCAGCGTTTTTATTTTTCTGGGGTTTAATAGATAGAAAACAAAGATAATATTCACTTAAAAAAAGAAAACCATGAAAAAATTATTGATTTGTGCCCTGATTTTTGGCCTAGTAGTGAGTTGTACTAAAAATGATGTTGATGATAATGTTTCTGAACAAAATAATAAAGAAACATTCGAATTGAGTAAAACCGTGAACTTGGCTATGGATGATTTTGGGAAAATTTCGGAACAGGCTTCTTTAGATCTTAAAAATTCCTCTAAAAATAGTAAAGGTACCTGTTTCTCTATTGAATTATTAATTCCTTATCAGGAAAAACCTATTCTGGGTTTTTCGGAATATGGTCATTACAGTAAATTGATTTTTAATGATGCAGGAGACCAATGTCAATTTGACGATTGGACAGGTAGTTTAGAATACTATGTAGCCGAGGATTTACCATCTAAATTTAAGGATTCTGCAGTGTTTAAAAATGTGCAATACGATCGGGGATATATTTTTGATGGGTATAGAGTAGCTCAAAAAAATGAAGAACAAAGCACCGATGATATTCCGGTATTTGATGTAAAAATAGATGGAGTTATTACAGCTCCTGATGGAGAAACATATCAGTATACAACCAATAGAAATTTTTCTTTTCAAAACCGTTTTACAAAAGAAGAGGTTATTACTTTAAAAGAATCTTCGTCATTAGAAAATCTAAAAAAACCATTCTTTATAAAAACAAAATCTGTTGATGGATCTCCAATAGTATATAAAGCAGCATGTTTTGAAGGATTAGATTTTTATAAATATCCTGTGCAGGGGTCACAAGACTATTCTAGTAATTTTGGAGTTAATTTTAATATTAATTTTGGCGACGGAACCTGTGATCGTGAGGTTATACTTACTTCAATAGAAGGGACGATAACTTTTGATCTATAAATAATAGATTAAGTTTAAAAAAACCGGCCTATAAAACATTTTATAGGCCGGTTTTTTAATATACAAATAATGTATTTATAACCCGTTGTGCATTTAGAAATTAATAACATAAAAAAGCGTCAATTCGAATGGTTTTTCGAAATAGAATGAAGAAAAAATGTACTTCGGCAAGCTCTGTAGAATTATCGAGAATAGCTTTTTTAATTCAAAATTCTTGTCATCCTGAGTATATCGAAGGGCTCAATACACTTCTTCCTTTGATCGAAGCACTCGAATTGACGAATTTCGAATTAAAAAACCTCAAATGAACAACGGGTTGTATTTATAGTAAGAAGTACTAAAAGAATCAGATGTGTTAAAATATCTTTTTAGAGTTTACAAAGAAAATATTTGCGCTATACAAATTTTTAATTTGCACAATTACCTTCTCTTATAAGTATAAAAATCTCACCTTCCTTTTCTATTCTTACGTTGAATTTCTTAGCTAATTCACTCAATACTTTTTTGGTAGTTGCATTGCTAAAAGATCCCGTGTATTTACAATCGAGTAGAGGACTGCGTTTTAATCTAATTTTGGCATCGAAGTTTTCACCCAAATCACTTATAATTTGGTTCACGCTAATGTTTTGATAATGTAAAACACCAGTTTTCCAGGCAAATTGATTTGGAGATCTTTTAAGAAGCATAATTCCTTGGGGGGTGATACTAAAACTTTGCCCCGAAATTACATTTTGTTTTTTACCAGTTGTTCGATGAATTATTTCTGCAGAACCTTCAATAAGCGTTATATAATCGGCATCTTTTTCTACAGATATTGCAAAAGAATTTCCGCTAACCCGAACATTACAATAGTTTCCGTGTATCACGAATGGTTTTGATTCATTTTTCTGTATTGAAAAGAATAGAGTACCAACAAGATCAACTCTTCTATAGCTTTGTATCGAAGTATTAAAATTAACTTTGCTATTTTTTCTCATTACCATCGTACTCGAATCGGGAAGCTTAATATACTTGGTGCTTTTTGTTGAAGCATATTTTTCTGAAGCAATGTAGGATACCCCAATAAATCCTTTTTCGTTACTTTCTTCGTCTGGTTCTAAAATGGTAGAATCTATAGAAAAAGTTTCTGTTTTAGAAGTTTTCACAGGCTTACTTTCTGTATTCGATTCTACAGGTTTGACTTCAATAATTTTTGGTTGCTCTTCTATTTGAATTGTTGTTTGAACATTTTTTGGTTCGACAGAATCAATGTTTTCTTGGTGTGATGGAGTGATTTCGGTATTTTTAGAAGTAGTGTCATTCATTACGTAATACAGAATGAATATAGCGCAAAGTAATACGGCAATAACAGTTATTTCATACCAAGGTATATAATTGCGTTTAACCTTTTCTTCCTGTACTGCATTGTATATGTCATCAAACCTATCCTTCGATGGTATAATCGAATCACTTTTAAATTTTGCTTGTAAAAGCGGTTTTAAAAGGTCTTTATCATCTTTCATTTGTTACTCATTTAGGTTTTAAACGTTAAAACTTTACAACTCCATTATTCCTCATACGCTCTAATAGCTTCTTTCTTGCTCTGGTATAGTTAGATCTTGATGTACTTTCTTTAATATTAAGCATTTCTCCTATTTCTTTATGAGAATATCCTTCTATGGCATAGAGGTTTAGAACATAGCGATACTGTTCGGGTAAATCACTAATAAAGATTCGTAGCCTCTCTATTGATATTTCCTTAGATAGATAGTCTTTTTCGGGCTCTTCTAGTTCTTGTACCTCATTTTTGTTAATGAAATCTTCATGATCTATATGAATCGTTTTTTTCATTTTATGCCAATGATCAATGGCACAATTCACAACAATTCTTTCAATCCAACTCCCTAGCGTTCCTTTATGACGGTATTTTTGAATACCTTTAAATACTTTGATAAAAGCTTCTTGTACAATGTCTTCTGCGTCAGATTGATTTACACAATAGCGAAGACCCACCGCAATCATTCGCGGTGCAAAAGTATTGTATATTTTTTCCATGGCATCCCGATTACCCTTTTTACAGGCTTTTACTAGTCTGTCTTGTTCTTTTTTATTCATGAATAAGGGTTAGTGCTTAACTCATATAATGTATAACCAAGAATATTGGGTTTCGCTGCGTACTAATTCTACTTTTTTTATTTACATAAAAACATATAATCTATGTTAAGGTAACAAAAGAATTTTGAAAAATAAAAAGACAGAAAAACACAAGTCGCATAAAAACACTCTTTTATGCGACTTGCTTCAAAAAAAGAAATTATTTTATAGTATCCTTTTGAATGCTATTTTAGTAATGAATCTTGTGTCATAGTCTTAGGTTTTTCTATTCCCATAAGATCAAGAATGGTTGGAGCAATATCTCCTAAAACTCCATCATTTATTTGTATCTGCTCATTATCGATTAAGATAAAAGGAACGGGATTAGTTGTGTGGGCTGTATGTGGTGTGCCATCTGGGTTAATCATAGTTTCGCAATTACCATGATCTGCAATCAGGATGGTAGCGTATTGATTATCTAGAGCGGTAGTTACTATATCTTTTACACATTGATCTACGGCTTCACAAGCTTTAATAGCAGCTTCCATTACTCCTGTATGCCCTACCATATCACCATTTGCAAAGTTTAAACATACAAAATTAACATCGCCTTTTTGTAGTTCTGGTACCAAAGCATCTCTTAATTCAAAAGCACTCATTTCGGGTTTAAGATCATATGTTGCTACCTTTGGAGAATTTCTTAATATTCTGGATTCTCCTTCAAAAGGTTCTTCTTGTCCTCCAGAAAAAAAGAAGGTAACGTGGGGATATTTTTCTGTTTCAGCAATCCTAATTTGAGTTTTACCGGCTTTAGAAATGATTTCTCCAAGAGTTTCGGTAATATTATCTTTATTATAAATAACATTAATACCTTCAAAGTTTTCATCATAGTTGGTCATTGTAACATAATGTAAAGAAAGCCTGTGGGTATTATACTCGTGCATATCTTTTTGAGAAAGCATTTCGGTTAACTCTCTACCTCGATCTGTTCTGAAATTAAAGAAAATTACAACATCGTCATCGTTTACGGTAGCGACCGAAACTCCATTTTCTTGAAGTATAATTGGTTTGATAAATTCGTCGGTAATGTCGTTGTCGTAACTATTCTGAATACTGTCGAGGGCATCAGTGCTAGGTTCTCCAATACCATTTACCAAAAGATCATAGGCTAATTTAACACGCTCCCATCTTTTATCTCTATCCATAGCATAATATCTTCCTACAATAGAGGCTAGTTTACCTGTAGTTTTAGACATATAATCCTGAATATTTTTGATGTGAGTTTTACCAGACTTCGGATCTACATCACGACCATCGGTAAATGCATGAAGGAAAACATTTTTTAATTCATAAGAGTGAGCTGCGTCAAGTAATCCTTTAATATGATCGATATGAGAGTGAACTCCACCATCACTTACCAGACCCAGTAAATGAACATTTTTATTTTCTTCTTTGGCATAGCGAAAAGCATCCAGAAGAACAGATTCTTCTTTTAAGGTGTTGTTTTTAACTGCCATATTGATTTTGGCCAAATCCTGATATACAATTCTACCAGCCCCAAGGTTCATATGACCAACCTCACTGTTTCCCATTTGTCCATCTGGCAAACCTACATGAAGTCCGTCTGTACGTAAAGAAGCATTAGGGTAGTGAGTGTATAAACTATCGATATACGGAGTGTTTGCATGATCAATTGCAGATACTTTAGGATCCGGTGATGTTCCCCATCCATCCAGGATCATCAGGATTACTTTTTTGTTCATAATGTATTCTTAATTAAGGTTTTTGGTTGGTTATTTTTTGAGTCTAAAATCTCAAAAAAATGAAATAAGAAACAAAGTTACAACTTCGGCTACAAGCACACAAAAAGCTTATGTTATTCCTATATGATTTATACCTTTTTGTAATATTAACTGACACGTAGTTTTTGTGAAATTATTAACGAATTTGTGTAGGGAAGGTTAAAAGTAAGTTATTCTTAAAATTATGCAGTTTTTTATGAGAATAATGTAATTCATTTGCACCATCAAATTTTGGCATTGCACAAATCAATAATGAACTTATAAAGATAAAAAAAATGAAAAAGCTATCAATTTTAGTAATGTGTATGACGGTTGGTCTGGTTTTAGCAAACGATCCCGTGAAAAACCTTAATGCATATAAGGTTGCAAAAACAGAAATTATTAATGTATCTCCTTTTTGTATTTCAATCGCTAAAGGCGATTATGAAATGGTAAAGAAAATGGTCGAATTAGGGAGTGAAGTAAATAAGTTTTCAGAAGGTATGACACCTCTTATGTATGCTGCTCGATATAACCGATTAGAGATCATTAAGCTTTTGGTTGCTAATGGAGCAAAAATCAATATTAAAAATGCGAAAGGTTATAATGCAATGAAATATGCAGAATTATCTGGAGCCAAAGAAGCTGTAGCCTTGTTATTAGAGCTTAAGAAAAAGTAATTACTCAGAATTAGTTTTTAAACCAATATAAACCCCGTCTATCATTTTTATAATGGTAGGCGGGTTTATTGTATAGAAACGAATCGTTTTTATCAAAATATTTTGTTATAAGAAAGTTAAAATCCTGTTATTTGGCAAAAGGAGATGTAACATGATACCGATTCTAAGGTCGTACTGTATATAAGTCAATCAAATAAACTTAAAATCAATTCATCATGAAAAAAACAGTTTTAGCAACCTTATTGGTTATGTGTATTACTTCTGTAAGTTTAGCTACAGAAACAAATGTGACTACTGCTAGTCATAATTACGATCTTACAACATATAAGACAAGTCCGTTTTGTATGGCAATTGTAAAAGGAGATTTAGAGACTGTAAAAAAACTAATTGAATTCGGCAGTGATGTTAATCAAAAATCTGACGGAATGACACCACTTATGTATGCTGCACGATATAACCGTGCAGATATTATTAAACTGCTTGTGAAAAATGGAGCAAATATCAAAGCTAAAGATAGCAAAGGCTATACAGCAATGAAATTTGCAAAGCAATCTAATGCTAAGGACGCAATAGCTCTTTTAGAGAAATTGTCATAAGTATAGAAGCCATTGCTTGTTGATATGAACAGGCAATGGTTTTTTATTGTACACTGCTATATTCTCGTATTGCCTCTTTGATTTTTTCTATACGATTTTCAGGATCGGGGTGGGAGCTTTGAAATTCGGGAACACGGTTAGGCCCGGCAGCAGCTTTTAGAATTTTCATTACGCCAATCATTTCTTCGGGATTATAACCCGAATTAATCATAAACAAAACGCCTAGCTTATCACTTTCTAATTCATCACCACGGCCATTTTTTAATAAAACATTTTGTCCGATACCATTTACGATTCCACCAGCATCTGCACCAACTGAAGCTCCGGTAGATATCGTTTTCCAGAATTCATGCTCTGCTATTCTTTCTGCAGAATGTCTTCCTAATACATGACCGATTTCATGACCCAATACACCAGCAACCTGGTCTTCATTTTGTAATTTGGATAATAAAGCATAGGTTATAAATATTTGCCCTCCTGGTAATGCAAAAGCATTAATGGTATTAGGATCGGCTAATAAATGAAATTCATATTTGTAAGGGGTTTGTTTTGCCATACTCGAATTGACTAATTTGTTTCCAACCATATCGATATAGCTTTGCAATTTTTGATCAGGGTATAATCCTCCATGTTGTTGGGCCATTTCAGGAGCACTTTGTAGTCCAATTGCGATTTCCTGATCACTTGTCATATTAATATTTTGTACTCTATTGGTATATGGGTTTAGCGTTTTATTATTACATTTTTTAAAAAATGCAAAAGCTATAATTGCTAAACCTATTAATATTCTGATTTTTAAGCCGCCACGTCTCATTATAAATTAAATTTTAATATCATAAAGCTTAAAGTTAATAAATATAAAAGTTGCTTACTAATAAAATGTAAAAACACTTCTTAGTAAGCAACTACTAGAGGTACCGTTTCCTAATTTTAAGAAACAAGATTAGTGCTAACCTTGCATAGTTGAGTTTGCAGAGTTTAGCGGTAAAATATTTGTGTATAGTAGTATCTGCCACTTCCATCTTTTATTGCGGCAATACCAGTATGGGTATAATTACCCTCAATGTTTTTTCTATGTCCTTCACTATCAATCCATCCGGCTACAACACTTTGGGCATCGGGATAAAAACTAGCTACATTTTCTGCCATTCCTGTGGCATTTTCCTTTTCTCGTAAAGTGTCAAATTTAGTATCGAAATTATCATGATTGATATCACCTTTAGAAATCATATATCGTGTATGATCGGCAGCTAGTTGCTCGGCGGTTGTATTTTTTGCCAATGCCTCTAGTCCTTTAGTTTGTCGGTATTCATTTACCAATTTTAATATTTCGTCTGTAATCGAAACCTCACTTGGAGTTTCTGTAATGGTATTATCATCATCATCCTTTGAACAAGAAAAAGCAGTGCATAAAAGCACAAAAACACAAAAGTATTTAATTAAAGAAGTTTTCATTAGTATGGGGTCTTTATTTTAATAGATAACTAAAATAGTATAATTTTAGTATATAGAACTTATTTTGATTTTTTTGATTCAATCGAAAAAGAAGATTTTTTTATGCTGTGTAGCATTGTTGCAGAATAATAAAAGGTAATTTTGAATATAAAGAGACATTTTTATAGGGAGTATAAAAATTAATATGAGTTTTATGAAGCTACAATAATTTGGGGTTAATATCTGATATATTCTCTGCAATATATTGTGTTATAAAATCTTCTGAGAAAAAGTTACTACCAAGCAGTTTTGCCTTTTTTAACTCTTCGGCAATGTCGAGTTTTTGATATGATTTTAACATAGGAATAGAAAGTGGGGCATACGAATAGTGCCAGGGTTCGTATTTAAAACCTTTTCTGTTTTCTTTATCTGTATATACAAGGTAGAAACCAAAAGAGTTTGCATGTTTATCCATCCATTCTTTAAACTTGCAAAACGGACCATCGCCTTCAAAATTTTTGGCAAGAAGTAACCCTTTGGGTTGTGGAGCATTACCATCTACAATATCTAAATCGGTACCCCAATGATGTCTTGAGGTACCGGGAATAGTAGAATATTCTATAATCTTTTGTATTGCTTTAATTGGGGTTAAACCTTCTTTTGTAAACTTTTTGTATTTACGTTCCCAGATTCGATTTTGGTGCGCATAGTTTCTATAGCTGGATACAACTTTTATTTTGAATCCACTTTTTAGTGCTTCAGTCTTCATTTTAAGAAAAGCTTCATAAGCATCTTTTCGAAGCTTATATCCATCACCAAAAAGTGACGGATTACTTTTTCCCATAAGATCATCTTTAGAGAATTCTGACAAAAGCATAGAAAATGATGATAATGAAACTCCAATCATTCCCAGGGCACTAATACCAATAAAATCTCTTCTTACCATAGGGATCTGATTATAATTATATCATTTTGGATCATTATTCCAGAATTCCATCTATAATACCGTACTCTACTGATTCTTGAGCATCCATCCAATAATCACGATTAAAATCCTTCAATACTTTCTCAACATCTTGTCCGCAGTTATCAGCAAGGATTTGAGCACTTAATTCTTTAGTCTTAAGAATTTCTGCAGCTTGGATTTCTATGTTAGAAGCTTGCCCTCTGGCTCCACCACTTGGTTGATGAATCATCACTTTTGCATGAGGTTGTATAAACCTTCGACCTTTTTCACCAACACTTAGAAGAATTGATCCCATAGAAGCAGCTAATCCTGTGCAAATCGTAGAAACCGGACTTTTTAAACTTTTTATAGTATCATACATTGCAAACCCTGATGTAACATATCCTCCAGGACTATTAATATATAATTTGATTTCTTTGTCGCTTATCATATCCAGATACATGAGTCTGTCGATTACATGTTTAGCCGACTTGTCATCTACCTGTCCCCAAAGAAATACACTACGTTCCTCCAGAAATTTTTTGTCGATCAGATCTTGTGTTTTTCCTGATTTTTCTTTCATCTTTATATTTTTTGTTCTTTTTAACTTGTTTGTAATACTAAAAAGGATGCTATACAAAGCCAATAAAACAATAGAATTGGTATATTCTTTCTTTTTTAAGAATTCTTTACATCTTTGAGATAAATGTATAATTATTTTTGCAGAAAAACATCATATGGATTTAGCATTTCACAAAATTTTAAAAGAGGACTTTGATATTATTTTACCATTACTTCAGAAATTAATGAATAATCAATTTTCTGATGCTGTTTTAACAGAACGGTTTAGTGAAATGTTTGAGCAAAATTATGAATGTTGGGGAGTGTATTTGGATGAAAAGCTAATAGGGTTTTTTGGGTTATGGTTTATGACACGTCATTATGTTGGGAGATCATGCGAACCAGATCACGTATATATTGATGAAAAGAATAGAGGCAAAGGAATAGGGAAGAAAGTATTTAACTGGATTTATGAATATGCAAAGAGTAGGGGGTGTGAGGCTTCTGAATTAAATAGTTATGTGGTAAACTATCCTTCGCATAAATTCTACCTTAATGAAGGATATGAAATATGGGCACATCATTTTGTGAAAAAGTTATAGAATTTTGATGAAAATGCTTTTGTGTAACCTACAATTATTATCGGGGGCCAATAGCTATAAAGGAAAAATATGAATCTTCAAATGTATAGGAGTCATTGTCAATTGTGCTAATGGTACACTGGGTTGTTGATATCTGAGATATATTTAAAATATTATCATCAAGAACTCCTGTAACATCTCCTGGAGTTGCTGTTAAACTTGGAGTTCCTGTAAAAGCTGTAGTGAAATTAATAGTATATCTTCCTGTACCGATTTTGGTAATAGTAAAACCAGTTCCCTGGGCAATACTACCATTTGCATTTACATTTCCTCTCATCATTCGCAAAGTTTCTTCTCCTTCTACTGTGTTAGAAGAAGATGATGCATTTGGACTTATTTGCTGCCAATTAGTGCCATCACTTTTTATCCATAACACAGATTCATTTGTAATAATGGCTTGGTTTGAATTGGTAAGATCACGATACGTACTAATAGTTCTGTTGGCATTAGTACTATTTTTTAGAATGTAGATTCTGCCTTCACAAGTATTGGCATTTGGTAGTGTTATGCTGTGGGCTCCTGTAATGTGTATAGTATGATGATTCTCGGTTAATGTAAGATTTCCGGTAGTGCTGATTATCGAAGTCGAAAAAGACCCTTCCAGTTGTAAAGTAGAGTTTGCAACATTAAATCCTGTGCTGGGATCATCATATCCAGTATCTACAGCAACTTCTTGCGGGTTTAAATTAATACCAAATCTTGTGGTTGCATCGGCAGTATTGTTGCTTCCTTGTACTCTAAAAAACTCTCGATGAAATTGACCACGTCTATAATCGTATCGTTTAAATACAATAGGTTCATTACCATCATCACCAATGATAAATTCTAATTTCCCATCATTTGCAGGTCCTGCAGAGCCTATTTCAAACAGGTCTGTTCCTCCAGTACTTCCTTTTAGTCTAAAACTTCCATTTGTCGTTGTAAAGAACATAGGTTTATAAAAAGAAGCACCTGCAGCTGTAAATTGTAATGCAGATGTAGTGCCATCCTCGTTGATATTAACCAAAGGTTGATCATCATCTGTGTAATCAGGAAAAGCTTGTGTTAATCCTAAAGTTTGTCTTCTTCCAAACTGTAATAAAGGTAAATTGTTAGATCGAATTTCCATTTTTACATCATCGATATGACCCAAAAAAGATGTGGCGGGCAAGCCTGTATTACCATCTACTAACCAATTATCATTAGTAGTTGCTACCCAATTTGTGCCATCAAAAACAAAGATTTTACTTTCTTCCAGGTTGTATAGGATTGATCCTGTAGCTGCTGCGGTTACACCATTCATTTCTGCATTTGTAGCAGCAGTTGGAAGACCCATAACAGAAAACTCATCGATCTGAGAAAAAATAACTCCTGGTAGAATTAGTAAAATAATAAGTAATGTTTTCTTCATTTAATACTAATTTTTAATTAGTAAAATACCTCTAAAAATGACTTTTATAACCTGAAGTTAACTATTTATTATTTTATAAGGTTCCTGAATTTACATTTTTTAGGAGTAAGACTTTTTTATTCGATAGAAATGATAGTGTATTAATATTAATGATCTAGAACATCATGATTTTTTAGATCATTATTCTAAACATTGATGTAAAGATATCCAGCACGATCTTTTTGACCTTCAATTTTCAGGATGTAATAATAAGTACCTACAGGTAATTGTTCATCCTGGGCAATTGTTGCTCTACCTTCAGAGTAACCTCCCCATGAATTATCGTATCCTTTTTTACGGTATACTTCAACTCCCCATCTGTTATAGATTATTAGTTCGTTGTTTGAAAATTGCTCAATCCCCTGAATGATAAAAGTATCATTAACTCCGTCACCATTAGGAGAAACTGCAGTAAATATCTCTAGATCACCATCTAAAATGATATCAGAAGAACCAAACGTAAGAACAACATAGTTATCAGGGATCATTAGTTCTGAAGTGATTTCTCCGCTATTTAAATCCCCAGAAGCAGTAAAGTTTCCTAAGCTTACCCACTGTTGTAAATTTCTATCCCACCCTACAACTCTAAGATCTTCTAATTCATCAACAAGAGTAGGTATATTACTATTGTCATCCCAGGTAAGAGTTACTCTGGTTTCTACATCTCCATCAAGATCCCAAAATTCAAAAGAGCTAACACCAAATAATACATTACTGAAATTATCGGTATTAAAACTAGTAGAGAAAAAATTAGGAGAGTTTGGGTTTTCAAAGAAATATGCACCGCGTGCTGTATTTACAGCTGCTTGGTTTTCGATACGCATAGGACGTAATCTAAAATCATCCCCAATAGGGAAAGTAAAATCTAATACTCCGGTAATAGAAGAATATCCATCTACATATCGATCATCATTTTCACCTAAATAAGGAGCATCATTTATATAATCTAAAGAAACATTACGTCTATCTCTGGGAGTTTGTACCCTTCCGTTTATAAATTCCTGAAAGTTTGTTACACCAACAGCAACATCCAACAGCAGATCATCTACAACATCAATTTCCATATTATGAAAAATAGGACGGTTATCACCAGATACATTAAGATTACCTGTAGGATTGTAAAACCCTACAAGACCTAAATTTTGGTCGAACGTACCATCATTAATTAAATCAGTGTGGAAACCAACTTCTCCTTGATCGTGAATTTGAATATTCCCATAGTTATGAAAAGCTTGTTGGGCTATAGTCACCTGGGCCAGAAAGCATACGATAATAAAAATTATTCTATCCATAGTTATATTGGGGTAATACTGTTTTACGGTTTAACAGTAAATATGTTATGGCAAATATATTCTTTTTTAGCAAAATACACTACTTTTTCACGATAAAATGCAATTATTTATCGGTGAAATGCATTTTTGGTTCGATTAAAGGTGTGGTTTTGTTGAAAAGTTACATATTCGTAAAAAATAAACATTTTGACAAAGCAAACATAAGAAAATAAATTGACGTAGAAATTTTGCTGAATTAATACGAATACCATTAATACGATGTGAATTATATGGTATTTGTTATAATTTTTTGATGTTTTGCTTTAAGGTTGATAATGAATTTGATTTTTTTCTTTGGGGGTATTTAAGTGGTAATTTTAAAAATCAGTATATAATCATTAAAAAGGCAATGGGGTGTTTTTTTCATAAAGATTTGACAAATATGTGTTTAACAATCATTAGGATTATGTATTAAGATAAATCAAATACGGGGTAATAAATACATTTAACCTAAATTTTAAATATTTTTTTTATAAAATTGCTAATTTGGATTTACTCTATATGTAATTCTCCTATTAGTTATTACTGTTTTAACAATGACATTAAGTGTTCCTGTAGTTGTGCCTGCTAAAGGAATATTCTGATCATTCGAAATATCACCAGACGATACAGTATTGTCAAAGGTTCCTACCGCGGTTCCTGTTACATCAAAAGTAAAAGTACAAGAATTACCTGCCAGTAGACTTACTCCTGAAATAGAAAAATTATCAGAACCAGGTACAGAGGTTATGGTTCCACCACAGGATGAAGTTCCATCTGGCGAAGTTGATATTGCCATTCCTGAGGGTAAATTATCTATAAGTGACAAATTTGTAAGATCTACTCCGGTAGCAGGATTTTCTATAGTTATAGTTACTGTTGATTCCTCACCATAGCCAATTGTAGCAGGAGAAAAATCTTTACTTGCTACTGCAGGAAATGCAACTTCTGTAGAAAGAGCAAAAACTCCTCCCCAAATACCTTCGTTGGCACTTCCAAGGTCTACATTTAAAGTTGTAGCATTGTTAGGAACCAAACCAGTAGCGTCAAAAATATCAATATCCATTCCCCAGTTAAAACCTAAATTAGGGTTTCTTCCGCCAAGATCTACTCCAAATTTGGAGATTGTACTATTCAATGTATTGTTTGCTGGGTTTAAAACGTTAGAAAGGACTGTTCCATTTATAGATACAAAATCCCCTGCTAGATTTGCTTCACCATCAAAAGCAAAATATCCGGCATCTGTATCAAAAGCTCCTAGCGAAGGAGTTAGTAAACCAGTAACCGTAAAAGTGTCGTTGGCTCCAAATCCAAAAAAATCAAAGCCATCCCATATACTTACACTACGTGTAATATCTGAGGGATCTTCATAAATAATCACCATTGTCCATCCACCGAAAGGTCCGGTAAAGGCACTGCCTGTTATTAATGGAATATCTGCAACCGTATAGGTTCCTGACCCTGCTGTTTGTACAATTGAAGTTACATTTGCAAAAGACATAAATGTATTCCATCCCGCAAATGAGCCAGTTTCAATATTTGTTACACCAGCGTTAACTGTTGTGTATGTTCCTGCACCAGGTTCTCTAAACTGTACTTGCTGTAAATTCAAAGAAGGATCAGGGTTTGTTATTCCCCCGAAGGTAGAATTATACGAACCACCCCAATACAATCCAGCCCAAGCTACAGTTGCTCCTGCAGGTAAAGTGAAATTTGAACTACTAGAGTTTATGGTGGTACCATCAACACTAGCATACCCCATAACTACAGTAGGGTTATTAGATGTAGGAGTTCCTGGGCAATTTGCTGTACAAATAAGGTTAGTATTTCCAATCATATCAAAATTACCTCTGACATTAATCGTAATTCGTTCTTCATAAGGCCTTGTATTATCTATTTCAATATCGACAATGGTACCTACTCCTTGATCTGTAATATCAACCGAAGCATCACTTACGCCAGAAAAGTTAATAAAATAGATTTCATTTCCTTCTATAATAATATCGTCTAAAATAGTAACAATAATTGTTTCAGTATCTCCGCTAGTTCCAGAAAAATTCAATGTCCCACTATTTGTTGTATAATCATTCCCGGCCGTAGCTGTATTGTTGGCTGTTGTGAAATTTACAGAAAAAGGCCCTGTTGTATTAGGTCCTACGTGTGTAACGGTAAAAGTAGCTGTGCCAGCATTTTCATTAACCGAAATATCATCGATATTAATTGCTGCATCATTGTCCTCAATTGTAGCCTCTCCTTGATTATCACTTATAGCAACAAGTGGATTACTTACTGTACCTAAGTTTACAAAAAAGTTATGATTTCCTTCAATATCCGTATCATCAATAATTGGTATTGTAATTTGTTGTGTCTCGTTAATATTTCCTGCAAAATTAATAGGAGAAGTAGTTGCTCCAACGGTTGTGTAATCGGCAGGATTAGTTGCAGAACCATTGGTAAGCGTGTAGGGTACAGAAAACCCTCCAGCTACATTAGCTCCTGATAAAGTGACCGTAAAAGTTACAGTTCCATCACTTTCATTAACCGTTACATCATTTATTGCTATAGATGCATTATCATCATCATTAATTGTGATTTCTCCTTGACCATCAGTAATAGTAATGGAAGGATCACCAACTATAGTACCAAGATTTACAAAAAAACTTTCGGTAGCTTCTGCGAAGTTATCATTAATAATGGGTATTGGTATCGTTAAGGTTTGTGTTTCAGGACTTGTTCCCGAAAACCCTATAGTAGAGCTTGTTGTTGTGTAATCACCAGGTGCATTTGCAGAGTTATTAGCTGTGGTGTAAGCAACAGTAAAAGCTCCAGATGCATTTCCTCCAGAATGACTAACTGTAAGATCTGCAGTACCTGCATTTTCGTTAACAGAAATATTATTAATACTTAACTCTGCTATCGGTTGAACTACATCAAATGTAATGGTAGTATTTGCTCCAAAATTTCCAGGGAAATTCTGTAATATTTCGACTCCATCTACATATACTCTTACATACGAAGGTCCTCCTCCATAATTTTCCCATCCGTCACCAAAAGCATCTGTTATAAACAAACTGTATCCAGTACCGTAAGGGACATTAAAGCTTGCTGGGCTTGCAATATTATCAAAGGTGTTATCAGCAAAGGTTACAGCACCACAGGTTGGATCACAAATAGTGCCAAGAGGTGCAGTTGCTGGATTCCTAAATGTAATTACATTTTCTTCAGAGAAATTATTCCAATCCACTTCAATAAGAACAGTTGCCTGGGCAATAGCATCTATGCTAGTCATAAAAACAAGCATTGATATGATAAGTGAAAATTGTTTAAAATAACTCATCTGTTTTTTTTAAGATTATTTAACAACAAATACTACATTGATTAACGTGTTAAAATCTGCAGGAGTATTAACAATACTATAGCTCATGTTTCCATTACTATCTATCGATATTGTTGTCGGGTTTCCGAAAACACTCTGATCAGCAAAGGTCACATAGTAATATAATTCATTTCTTGCGTATGTTGGAATAGTAGGGGCGTTGGCAGCATCACTTGATGCTACAGGCGATCCGAACTGGTCAATGTATTCCTGATATAGATCAATAGGTGGTTTGGCACCTGTTGAAGAAGCATCTACTGAAATGGATGGCGGATAAAAAATCCTTGCTGCTTTAGAAGTGATAGGAGCAATGGCTTGTATTACTCCCTGCACTGTTGTTTCGTTGGTAATAGTTGTTGATCCGCTTTCATCAACATCGATAGGAGTTGCCAGGTTTACTTCAGAATCTAATTGATCATCAGTACTTCTTTGCCATCCTGTATTAGTAAAACGATAAATTTCCTGATCATCTAAATTAAAAACTACAGAACCGATACTAGGACCAATAATTGCATTTATTTCAGCTAAATCAGTAGCGGTAGGTAATCCCATTAGTGCACCAGCATCACCTGTACCAATCTGTGCAGATATACTTGCTGATAGAATAATTGATAAAGCTATAAGGGATAATTTTTTCATTATTTAACTTTTAAATGTATTCAAATCTTAGTTTGGTAGAGTAATAACGGTGAACATGAAGTCAAGGTCAATATCATCTCCTTGATTTGTGCCATTATCGCTATCTTTTATGTTTACAAAGAATCCACCGGTAGTTTGAGTATAATAAGTAATACCTGGGTCATCGTAATTTGCTCCTGTATTACCTGGGCAATCTCCTCCACAATCGGGGATAGTTAATTGAATGATATAATTAGTATTCGGTAATGCGGTAGTGAATGTCACTTGATAATCTCCTTCTGTTCCGCCTCCAGTACCGTTGTTTGTAGTAACTTTAGTAATGGTGGCATTATAAATAGCTCCCGCATCAACAGTTCCATTTGCATTAACTTTTCCTGCTGCATATATTACAGGGATGTTTAAAAAAGCTCCACCATCAGTCCCGGCTGTAATTTGATTGTTTGCATCTGTACTTACAACACTTATATCAATTGTATTTCCACCACTTATAGAGACATTACCCGGGGTTCCATCAGTAGAAAGTGTTTGATCATCCGTTGCAGGGTCGCCTTGTGGTCCAGTAGCACCTGTATTTCCTGTTGGTCCTTGCGCACCAGTTGCTCCAGTGGCACCTGTATTTCCTGTTGGTCCTTGCGCACCGGTTGCTCCAGTAGCACCTGTATTACCTGTTGGTCCTTGCGCACCAGTTGCTCCGGTTGCACCTGTATTTCCTGTTGGTCCTTGCGCACCAGTTGCTCCGGTTGCACCTGTATTTCCTGTTGGTCCTTGTGCACCAGTTGCACCAGTGGCACCCGTATTTCCTGTTGGTCCTTGCGCACCAGTTGCACCAGTTGCGCCTGTATTTCCTGTTGGTCCTTGTGCACCAGTTGCTCCGGTCGCACCAGTAGCACCAGTAGCACCTGTATTACCTGTCGGTCCTTGTGCACCAGTTGCTCCAGTGGCACCTGTATTACCTGTTGGTCCTTGTGCACCAGTTGCTCCGGTTGCACCAGTTGCACCTGTATTACCTGTTGGTCCTTGTGCACCAGTTGCTCCGGTTGCTCCAGTGGCACCAGTATTTCCTGTTGGTCCTTGTGCACCAGTTGCTCCGGTTGCTCCAGTTGCACCTGTATTACCTGTTGGTCCTTGTGCACCAGTTGCTCCAGTGGCACCTGTATTACCTGTTGCTCCTTGTGCACCAGTTGCTCCGGTTGCTCCAGTTGCACCTGTATTACCTGTTGGTCCTTGTGCACCAGTTGCTCCGGTTGCTCCAGTGGCACCAGTATTTCCTGTTGGTCCTTGTGCTCCGGTTGCTCCGGTAGCACCTGTATTACCTGTTGGTCCTTGCGCACCAGTTGCTCCGGTCGCTCCAGTCGCACCTGTATTACCTGTCGGTCCTTGTGCACCAGTTGCTCCGGTTGCTCCAGTGGCACCTGTATTACCTGTTGGTCCTTGTGCACCAGTTGCTCCAGTGGCACCTGTATTTCCTGTTGGTCCTTGTGCACCAGTTGCTCCAGTAGCACCTGTGTTACCTGTTGGTCCTTGTGCACCAGTTGCTCCGGTTGCACCTGTATTACCTGTTGGTCCTTGCGCACCAGTTGCTCCGGTAGCACCTGTATTACCTGTTGGTCCTTGCGCACCAGTTGCTCCAGTGGCACCTGTATTTCCTGTTGGTCCTTGCGCACCAGTTGCACCTGTATTACCTGTTGGTCCTTGCGCACCAGTTGCTCCGGTCGCACCAGTGGCACCTGTATTTCCTGTTGGTCCTTGCGCACCAGTTGCTCCAGTTGCACCTGTATTACCTGTTGGTCCTTGTGCACCAGTTGCTCCGGTTGCTCCAGTTGCACCTGTATTTCCTGTTGGTCCTTGTGCACCAGTTGCTCCGGTTGCTCCAGTTGCACCTGTATTACCTGTTGGTCCTTGTGCACCAGTTGCTCCGGTTGCTCCAGTGGCACCAGTATTTCCTGTTGGTCCTTGCGCACCAGTTGCTCCGGTCGCTCCAGTGGCACCTGTATTTCCTGTTGGTCCTTGCGCACCAGTTGCACCAGTTGCACCAGTATTTCCTGTTGGTCCTTGCGCACCAGTTGCTCCGGTCGCTCCAGTCGCACCTGTATTACCTGTCGGTCCTTGTGCACCAGTTGCTCCGGTTGCTCCAGTGGCACCTGTATTACCTGTTGGTCCTTGTGCACCAGTTGCTCCAGTAGCACCTGTGTTACCTGTTGGTCCTTGTGCACCAGTTGCTCCGGTTGCACCTGTATTACCTGTTGCTCCAGTGGCACCTGTATTTCCTGTTGGTCCTTGTGCACCAGTTGCTCCGGTTGCTCCAGTTGCACCTGTATTACCTGTTGGTCCTTGTGCACCAGTATTTCCTGTTGGTCCTTGTGCACCAGTTGCTCCGGTTGCTCCAGTGGCACCAGTATTTCCTGTTGGTCCTTGTGCACCAGTTGCTCCAGTGGCACCTGTATTACCTGTTGGTCCTTGTGCTCCAGTTGCACCTGTATTACCTGTTGGTCCTTGTGCACCAGTTGCACCAGTTGCACCTGTATTTCCTGTTGGTCCTTGCGCACCAGTTGCTCCGGTCGCTCCAGTCGCACCTGTATTACCTGTCGGTCCTTGTGCACCAGTTGCTCCGGTCGCACCTGTATTACCTGTTGGTCCTTGTGCTCCGGTTGCACCAGTTGCACCTGTATTTCCTGTTGGTCCTTGTGCACCAGTTGCTCCGGTTGCTCCAGTTGCACCTGTATTTCCTGTTGGTCCTTGTGCACCAGTTGCTCCGGTTGCACCTGTATTACCTGTTGGTCCTTGTGCTCCGGTTGCTCCGGTTGCACCTGTATTACCTGTTGGTCCTTGCGCACCAGTTGCTCCAGTGGCACCAGTATTTCCTGTTGGTCCTTGTGCACCAGTTGCTCCGGTTGCACCAGTATTTCCTGTTGGTCCTTGTGCACCAGTTGCTCCGGTTGCTCCAGTGGCACCTGTATTTCCTGTTGGTCCTTGTGCACCAGTTGCTCCGGTTGCTCCAGTGGCACCTGTATTTCCTGTTGGTCCTTGTGCACCAGTTGCTCCGGTTGCTCCAGTTGCACCTGTATTTCCTGTTGGTCCTTGCGCACCAGTTGCACCTGTATTTCCTGTTGGTCCTTGCGCACCAGTTGCTCCGGTCGCTCCAGTCGCACCTGTATTACCTGTCGGTCCTTGTGCACCAGTTGCTCCGGTTGCTCCAGTGGCACCTGTATTACCTGTTGGTCCTTGTGCACCAGTTGCTCCGGTTGCTCCAGTGGCACCTGTATTTCCTGTTGGTCCTTGTGCACCAGTTGCTCCAGTCGCACCTGTGTTACCTGTTGGTCCTTGTGCACCAGTTGCTCCGGTTGCACCTGTATTACCTGTTGGTCCTTGCGCACCAGTTGCTCCGGTAGCACCTGTATTACCTGTTGGTCCTTGCGCACCAGTTGCTCCAGTGGCACCTGTATTTCCTGTTGGTCCTTGCGCACCAGTTGCTCCGGTCGCACCAGTTGCACCTGTATTTCCTGTTGGTCCTTGCGCACCAGTTGCTCCAGTGGCACCAGTATTTCCTGTTGGTCCTTGTGCACCAGTTGCTCCAGTGGCACCTGTATTACCTGTTGGTCCTTGTGCACCAGTTGCTCCGGTTGCTCCAGTTGCACCTGTATTACCTGTTGGTCCTTGTGCACCAGTTGCTCCAGTTGCACCTGTATTACCTGTTGGTCCTTGCGCACCAGTTGCTCCGGTCGCTCCAGTTGCACCTGTATTTCCTGTTGGTCCTTGCGCACCAGTTGCTCCGGTCGCTCCAGTTGCACCTGTATTTCCTGTTGGTCCTTGCGCACCAGTTGCTCCGGTCGCTCCAGTGGCACCTGTATTTCCTGTTGGTCCTTGCGCACCAGTTGCTCCGGTTGCTCCAGTGGCACCAGTATTTCCTGTTGGTCCTTGCGCACCAGTTGCTCCAGTGGCACCTGTATTTCCTGTTGGTCCTTGCGCACCAGTTGCTCCGGTCGCTCCAGTAGCACCTGTATTACCTGTCGGTCCTTGTGCACCAGTTGCTCCGGTTGCTCCAGTAGCACCTGTATTACCTGTTGGTCCTTGTGCTCCGGTTGCTCCAGTTGCACCTGTATTTCCTGTTGGTCCTTGCGCACCAGTTGCTCCGGTCGCTCCAGTTGCACCAGTATTTCCTGTTGGTCCTTGCGCACCAGTTGCTCCGGTCGCTCCAGTGGCACCTGTATTTCCTGTTGGTCCTTGCGCACCAGTTGCTCCGGTTGCTCCAGTGGCACCAGTATTTCCTGTTGGTCCTTGCGCACCAGTTGCTCCAGTGGCACCTGTATTTCCTGTTGGTCCTTGCGCACCAGTTGCTCCGGTCGCTCCAGTAGCACCTGTATTACCTGTCGGTCCTTGTGCACCAGTTGCTCCGGTTGCTCCAGTGGCACCAGTATTTCCTGTTGGTCCTTGCGCACCAGTTGCTCCAGTGGCACCTGTATTTCCTGTTGGTCCTTGCGCACCAGTTGCTCCGGTCGCTCCAGTAGCACCTGTATTACCTGTCGGTCCTTGTGCACCAGTTGCTCCGGTTGCACCAGTTGCACCTGTATTACCTGTTGGTCCTTGTGCTCCGGTTGCTCCGGTCGCTCCAGTTGCACCTGTATTTCCTGTTGGTCCTTGCGCACCAGTTGCTCCGGTCGCTCCAGTTGCACCTGTATTTCCTGTTGGTCCTTGCGCACCAGTTGCTCCGGTCGCTCCAGTAGCACCTGTATTTCCTGTTGGTCCTTGCGCACCGGTCGCACCAGTGGCACCTGTATTTCCTGTTGGTCCTTGCGCACCAGTTGCTCCGGTTGCTCCAGTGGCACCAGTATTTCCTGTTGGCCCTTGTGCTCCAGTTGCTCCGGTTGCTCCAGTGGCACCTGTATTACCTGTTGGTCCTTGTGCTCCGGTTGCTCCAGTGGCACCTGTATTTCCTGTTGGTCCTTGTGCTCCGGTTGCACCAGTTGCACCTGTATTTCCTGTTGGTCCTTGCGCACCAGTTGCTCCGGTTGCACCTGTATTACCTGTTGGTCCTTGCGCACCAGTTGCTCCAGTTGCACCTGTATTTCCTGTTGGTCCTTGCGCACCAGTTGCTCCGGTCGCTCCAGTAGCACCTGTATTACCTGTCGGTCCTTGTGCACCAGTTGCTCCGGTTGCTCCAGTTGCACCTGTATTACCTGTTGGTCCTTGTGCTCCGGTTGCTCCGGTTGCACCTGTATTTCCTGTTGGTCCTTGCGCACCAGTTGCTCCGGTCGCTCCAGTTGCACCTGTATTACCTGTTGGTCCTTGCGCACCAGTTGCTCCGGTCGCTCCAGTAGCACCTGTATTTCCTGTTGGTCCTTGCGCACCGGTCGCACCAGTGGCACCTGTATTACCTGTTGGTCCTTGTGCACCAGTGGCACCTGTATTACCTGTTGGTCCTTGTGCACCAGTAGCACCTGTATTACCTGTTGGTCCTTGCGCACCAGTTGCTCCAGTTGCACCTGTATTACCTGTTGGTCCTTGTGCACCAGTTGCTCCGGTTGCTCCAGTGGCACCTGTATTACCTGTTGGTCCTTGTGCACCAGTTGCTCCGGTTGCTCCAGTGGCACCTGTATTACCTGTTGGTCCTTGTGCACCAGTTGCTCCGGTTGCTCCAGTTGCACCTGTATTTCCTGTTGGTCCTTGCGCACCAGTTGCTCCGGTCGCTCCAGTAGCACCTGTATTTCCTGTTGGTCCTTGCGCACCGGTCGCACCAGTGGCACCTGTATTACCTGTTGGTCCTTGTGCACCAGTGGCACCTGTATTACCTGTTGGTCCTTGTGCACCAGTGGCACCTGTATTACCTGTTGGTCCTTGTGCACCAGTAGCACCTGTATTACCTGTTGGTCCTTGCGCACCAGTTGCTCCAGTTGCACCTGTATTACCTGTTGGTCCTTGTGCACCAGTTGCTCCGGTTGCTCCAGTGGCACCTGTATTACCTGTTGGTCCTTGTGCACCAGTTGCTCCGGTTGCTCCAGTTGCACCTGTATTTCCTGTTGCTCCTTGCGCACCAGTTGCTCCGGTTGCACCAGTATTACCTGTCGGTCCTTGTGCACCAGTTGCTCCGGTTGCTCCAGTTGCACCTGTATTACCTGTTGGTCCTTGCGCACCAGTTGCTCCGGTTGCTCCGGTTGCACCTGTATTTCCTGTTGGTCCTTGCGCACCAGTTGCTCCGGTTGCTCCAGTGGCACCTGTATTTCCTGTTGGCCCTTGTGCTCCAGTTGCACCTGTATTTCCTGTTGGTCCTTGCGCACCAGTTGGGCCTATAGGGCCTGCAGATATTAGAGAAGATAAATCAACAGTTCCTCCATCTTCCAAACTTAAAATGTTTGTTGTAGGATTAAAAGATAATTGTTGATCATCATTGCCGGAACATAGACTTGACCAGCTATTGTTGTTATATTGAAAGACGCAATTGACAGTTGTATTATAAACTAATGCTCCATTTAATGGAGTCATTGCGTTCATTTGAGTTGTTGTAACTCTAGAGAGAACGAATGTCCTATTAGTACTTTCCAATTCTAAAATAGAAAAAGAATCTATTTGATTGGGGTTATCACCAACTTTGACCTGAGCCTGAGCAGTTGCTAAAGATAAAAATAAGATTATGAGGGGTAATTTTATCTTCATATTTTACGTTTTATTTATAATTAAAACTTAAATAAATTACGGTTTAACCACAGTATACATATGGTTAAAACAGCAATTATTCTTTTTTGGCATAAATATAAATTGATAATTCCTTAAAATGTTATCAATTAAGCAAATATATGATTTTTTCGATAAAAAACAATTTTTATCGTCAAAATACACATAAAAAAATATTTATAACTAGCTTTTGTTAAAATTTAACGTGAAATTATCATAAAAAAATATTTATTTGTTTTTTAGTTTAGAAGAAATCTAATACATTTGTCGCCACAAAAAGCGGGAGTAGCTCAGTTGGTAGAGCGTCAGCCTTCCAAGCTGAATGTCGCCAGTTCGAACCTGGTCTCCCGCTCAAAGGCTTCATTAATTTTAATGAAGCTTTTTTATTTATATTAAATGTCTTGTAACTATTTGAAAAAAAGCGAATTAATATATTTTGAATTTTGATATTTTATTAAAGTGTCTATTGCTATAAACTTGTAATCGATTTCATTTTTATAATTAGAAAGAAGTAGAATTTGATTGTTTTTATTCATAAACCAAAAACCATTTCCTAGAAAAACTATTCCATTCTTGTCGATATATTCAAACTTGGAAGCTCTTGCTCCTAAATCACCTCCAATCCATAAAATGGTTTTACCAGAGTTTTTAACTTGTAATAGTTTGGGGTATATTTCAGATTGAAAATTATTTGAATTATGGCAGTAATCACAAATTCCTTTGGGGCCATTACATATCTGATTAATTTGACTATCCATTACAGGATGTTGATCCATAAAAATTAATTTATGAGAAAGAATAACAATGTTTTTGGTTTGTAAAGTATTTAGGATATCAAAAAACATTGTTTTTTGTTCGCCAACTATAGAACTTAAACTGTCTTGAGAATTGATTGTTATAAAGGTAGTTCCATCTTTTATATAATAATGAAATTTATTTTTATTTGTAAACTTCTTAAAATTTTCATTTGATGTATTGTCATGATTACCAATACTCCACAGAGTGTTTTTGTTTTTTAAATCAAAAACTTTATCCAGATGATGTATTATTGAATCTTCAAATGTTGCGACACCTAAATCTCCACCTAACAAAGTCATATCATATAAGTTCAGGTCTAAATCATAGATTTTCTTAAATATGCTATCATTTGTTTGCAATCTAGTATGTGATAGATAAATGTAATTTGATCGAGAATTAAGAATTCTCTTTTTTGGAGTAGCACATCTTACAGAAAAAAAAATACATACTAAAGGTATAACGACCGTCACAATATATATATTGAACTCAACTGGTTTGAAAGCTTTTTTGTTTTTCATACGGCTAAGAATGAATTATCTCAATACCTCTAACATATTTTGAGTTTTTAGATAATCGAGAATTAATTTGTTGCGTTAAGACTCTAGATTCATTATCATGTTTTTTATTGTATTTAAGCTCTAAAATAATCTCATTATTGATTGAACGACAATGCTTATAATTATTAGGATTAAAGAAATGCATGTTAAAATCTAAAGTGATCCTAAATTTTTCACAAGCAGAAAGAAAGTATCTTCTTTCATATGTGTTGTACAGTGTTGGAAATAGATTATAAAACTTGCAAATTAATTCTTTGTTTTTTGTTTCTTTTACTGCTTTTCTTATTTGAGAATTGATTTGATCTGCATGTAATGATTGTAGGTTTGTTTCAAAAGAGGGTATTTTAAGAGAAAGCTTATCTCCGACTTCTCCGAACTTCTTTTTTATTTCTATGGTTGGGGATTTTATTATTGATGGTACATCATTATACCATCGAAGTCTATATTTTTCTCTTATTCCGTCTCCAGAAATATTTTGTTTGTAAAATGTATAATTATTATCATCAAAATATATATTATTGACGGTTCTTTTTGAATAGATTTCTTCAAAACCAAAAGTGTTTGTGTAAACAATAGTTTGTATTAGGTCATCTAAGTGTATATTTTGAAATATAAATTTTCTTTCATATCTCAGATTGTAAAAGAGTGGTTTATGAAAATTTTCATTTACTGCTTTTTCCATATTTTTTCCCATACATTTGATCTATTACTTTATTAGATACGGTTCTAACAGGAGTTTTATCAATTAAAAGTTGAGAGCCATTTTCAATTAAATAATCTAATTCATTGTTTTGCAATGTCAACATTGAAATATCAATTGATCCGGTTCCGTATTCAGACTTTTTTTGAAAAGACGATAATGCTAGTTTTGTATTTGATATGCTAACATTTTGCAATGAGATACTTGATAAATCTTTACTTACAATACCAATTTCTCCTTCAGACACACTAATATTCATTCCTTTGATCGTACTTGATTCTCCTGCACTTATCGCTTTGTCTGAAGAATTTCTGATTACAATATCTTTTAAGAAAATAGTAGAGCCTGATACATCTATGCCATCGTTTCCATTGTTTGAGAATGTGCTATTTAGAATTTTTCCTTCAACAAAATCTCCATCAAATGCATCAGATAATGTGTTTTTAAAAATCGTAGAATCAATAAGAAATTTGGATCTAATAATGTTAAGGCCATCTTCTGATCTATTGTTTCTAAAAACAGAGTTAGAGATTTCGACAATAGTTTCGTTAAAATTTACAGCACCAGATAGAGTCCAGAGATTAGATGTCGGATTTGAAAGGCTTGTGAAATTGCAATGATTTAGTATTGATTTTTTTTTAGTGTTTGAAATGAAAATTCCACCACTTGAATTATCAGATGAAAAAAAATGAATAGGAGAGTTCTTTATTCCTTTGCATATAATTGGTGAATATGAGATGATAGATGCTTTATTTGTCATATCTATAGAGGCTCCTTTTTCGACAATAACTTTGTGATTTTTTGGAATGACTAAGGTTTTATTTAATTTATGATTGCCCTTTGGTATCGTAAGTATATTATTTTTAACTTCAATAAAATTAAAACTGGTATAATTAGCTACGAATGATTTTTTATAAGTATTAATAACCTCTAGTGTTTCATCTTGATTCGCTCCAAAGGGAATGATAATATTCTTCCGAGAAATTGAAAGGCCTGGAAGCTTATATTTTATTTTCAATTTTTTTACATCTTTAGGATACCGAAATCCTCCCTTTTTATTTTTTTTTGAAACGAAGGCATTATTAAAAGCATCTTTTATGTAAAAAGTAATAAGCTTTTTTTCGTTTGGATGAATAATTGGATCTGAGGAAAAAGGAAAACTTAACCTTCTTCCATTATTATGTTCTAAACTATTGATAATAACAGGGAAATCAGATAGGTTGTTGATATCTATTTGTATTTGCTTTTTGTCAATATTTAGTAAATTAGAAACAATTATGTTTGAAGGGTTTATTTGTTTTTTTATGAAATTACTATTATAGTCAAGAATTGAAAGATCTACTGTTGTTTTTAGTTCTGTTTGTAAATTTACAAATACCTTATTAAGATCGTTATTGAACTTATTTATGAAATTTTTAATAAACTTTTCATTACTAATTATTTCAAGCTTTTCTAGTAATTTTTTTGTGTAAATACTATCATTTTTTGAAAAAGGATAGTGAGTGATTTTATCTATTTTGAAGCCTGGGTGAGAGTCAAAACAAACGGGCTCTAGTTTATTTGTAACAGGGTTAAAATAGATTCTCAAATTATGATTTATTAATCCGTGTTGTCCCCCAAATAGATTTGACAAAGCAACGAAGGTTGTTAATTTATCTATGTCAAATACTTCAGAGATTTTTAATTTTCCTTTTTTAAGACCTTCTAATAAATTTTTGGCAACGTTAAACTGTTTTGATAGTACGGGGTCTGAAAGTATTCGTGATTCATCAAAAACTTTAATGGGTAAATTTTGTGTATTTTGTAATTTTTTACTCCACGAATTGACATTCAATTTTAGGTCAGAAGATTTTTTTCGATCTTCCCAAAGCAAAGATTCATCAAACGACAAGATAATACCTTCCCTTCTTTTATTATTTTCTATTAATCTTTTGTCAAAAGATTCTTCAATAGCCATAATTCCCAAAGGAATTGTTTGTATACTATCTTTTTCTTTTATTTCTATGTCTACATTGATAAAATCATATCGTAATCCAATTAGATCATTATTTTTAATCACTTTTTGAAATAGCCATTCCCACTCATAATTTCTGACTTTTGGATGTTGGATGGAGAATTTACTCATTCCTCTTATAGTAAGATTTTCATTCTCAAGAATTACTCTAAAAGACCATTTTTTTTCATCATCCAAATGATCCGTCCAGTCCCCCTTAAGTCTTATTCTAGATTTTATATTTTTTGTTGTATTATATGAAACTTTGGATGTTACAAAATCATCATCTTTTTTTATTAAAATTTTACTTTTTAATGCTTCATTTCGTCTTGATTTTACTTTCTCAAAGTTCTTTTTATTAATAGAGATCGTTATTTTTTCTAAAGTATTAGATGTGTTATCAGGAGATAGGTTTTCGAAATTGATTCCATCTGCTTGATATGACCTTCCTTGAATTTCCGAAAATCTACCTGTATTGAAGAATTTTATCTTATTAGGTTCTAAAAAATGAGTTAGTGTTTTATGGGAAAAAACACCTGTGAAGACAAAGTAGGTTTCATTATTTATTTTCAATTCAATAGGATTAAAGTCGAAGAAATCCAGATTTATATAATTGTATTTCTGTAATTTTAATAGTGCTTCTTCATCTTTTGGGAAAATATGTATAAAAAATGCATCATTTAACTGTCTATTTGTTAAACTATCTTTGTAAACATAATATATTTTAGGCACGCCGCGATCTGCTTTATAATAAATTGAAAATTCAGAATCTGAGTATATTTTGTTTATATTCTTATCAATCATTTCAGAGATTCCTTCTTCACTAAGAGTGGTAGTGGGGATTTCTGTATTGTGTACTTGTTCGTTATTATTGGATAAGGAGTTATTTTTTTGAAATAATAAACTAGATATAAATAATGCAAAAAATACGATTGGCATTATAATTAAATGAGATTTTTTATTTTGAACCTTTTTGATTTTCATAAAAAAAATAGGTTTTAACTAATCTATATTCTATTTATATTTCATTACTAAGAAATGTAACATCTACAGTAGTATTTATTTCTGATAGACCATCATGTATTAACCTTATATTTTCTATTGAAGAGATATTGATTAAAAAATTGAAATGGATTTCTCCATTTGCATATTTTATTCTTTTTAGATCTACTTGATTAGAATTTTCAGAAACTATAGTGCTTATTTGATCAGTGATTTTAGATTTATCTTCATTATTGCATTGTAAACATATTAGTAGGTTTTGAGAAAAAGAATTACCTAATTTATTCTTGTTTAGGAAAATTACAATTAAAATAAGTATTCCAAAACCAATAATCGTAGGTAATAATTGATTAGCTCCTAATCCTAATCCAATTGAGATAGCAATAAAGAAATACCCCAATTCTTCGGGTTCTTTTATTGCTGTTCTAAACCTAACAATAGAAAGAGCACCTACCAGACCTAATGAAAGGGCCAAGGAGGATTTTACAATAGAAATAATAATAAAAGTAGTTATGCCAACTAAAATAAGAACTTTAGATAATTGAGATCTATTGGATATGGCGGTTCCATATCTTACATAAACAATTTTCAGGAAGAAAAGAAGTGTTCCGCATATAAGTATGTTAATGACATAATTTAGAATGGAAAAGTTTTCTTCAAAATTAAGATTTAGTTGATTAATCAGATCGTTCATTCTTTTTAAATTTTACTATGCACAAGGTAAAGAAGTTTTAGGAAAAAAATGCCTTTTTTATTCTTATGACTCTGGCTAAAGATAAATTTAGTATGTTTATATTGTTTTAAAAATAAACTCAATGAGCAAGACATTAACCATTGTAATGCCTGTTTATAATGAAGAAGAATCACTAAAGTTATTTTTACCTAAGGTTATTGACCATTGTATAACTAATTCGTATTCTCTTATTTTGGTTGACGATGGATCTAAAGATAAGACTAGTGAAATTTTGAACATGCAAGCTGCAAATACTTCTATACTTACAGTAATTACCCATAAAGTAAATAAGGGGTATGGAGGGGCAATTAAAAGTGGTATTGAAGAGTGTGATACCGATTATGTAATAACAATAGATGCAGATGGTCAGCATTATTTAAGTGATGTAGATAATTTGTTTGCCAAGATATTAGAAACAGATGCTGATTTGGTTATTGGAAGTAGAAAAGGACAATTGTCTGCTTCGGCATTTAGGAAAGTGGGAAAAGGAATTATTCGTTTTGTTGCGAAAATGCTTATGAAATTGTCGGTTTATGACATTAATTCGGGGATGAAAATTTATGACACAAAATTGGTCAAGAAATATTTAAAACTAACTCCAGATACCATGTCTTTTAGTGATATTATTACATTGACTTTTGTAAGTAATCGACATTTGGTCATTGAAGAACCTATTCAAATTAAGAAACGAATTGGAGGGGTAAGTACTATAGGTATACGAACAGCTTTTGAGACGGTTATGGAGATCATCAATATTATAATCCTATTTAACCCAGCAAGAATTTTCTTACCTATTTCTGCTTTCTTTTTTGTGTTTGGTGTATTTTGGGGAGCTAATTTTTTCTTTCAAGGTAAAGGTATAAGTATTGGAGCTAGTACTTTAATACTTACCGGTTTGATAATTTTTCTTTTAGGACTAATTGCCGAACAATTATCTGCTCTAAGAAAAAATCAATAATTTGTTTAATAAAAGAAGTGTTTTTATGGTTTGCTTTTAAGCTTCGCCGGAAATAATTAGAATCACTTTTTTGAGAAATAAGTACTTATAATTGTCGAATAATGAAATTTGATAAAAAAGAAAATATTTTTTTGTTTAGCGTTGATTTAGAGGATGTTCGTTTACGTGTTAATGATGGATTAAGATATAATCCAAGTGTTGAAAAATTAACAGAAGAATATTTAGATTTTTTAAATTTATATAAGGCAAAAGCTACATTTTTTACTGTTGGAGATATTCCAAAACATTATCCAGACCTGATTAAAACTATAACTGCAGAAGGGCATGAAATTGCCTGTCATTCAAACAAACATATTCCGGTAACAAGGCAAAGCGAAGAAGAGTTTCGAGATGATCTACAACGAAATATGGATAATCTATATAATGCAGGAGCAAAAGAGCTTATAGGATATCGAGCACCAACATACTCTATAACTAAAGATACAGAATGGGCTTTTGGTGTTTTGACAGATTTAGGATTTAAATATTCTAGTTCGGTACTTCCTGCAAAAAACCCTTTATATGGATGGAAAGAATTTGGAGAAGACCCCAGAAAAATGAACACCGATTTATGGGAAATACCAGTAAGTCTGCGTGAAGGGAGATTTTTTAAAGTGCCATTCTCGGGGGGAGTATATTTTAGATTTTTACCTTTCTATTTTATAAAAAAAAGCTTTAATTTTCATTATAATAAAAACAGGGCGATAACTAGTTATTTTCATCCTTATGATATTGATACAGAACAAGAAAAATTTATGCATCCTGAGATTAATGATAATTGGATTTATAATAAATTAATGTATTTTAATCGAAAAGGAGTATGCCCAAGACTCCATAAAATTATGGATATTTTTAATCCAAGTATCATTACTTATAAAAGTTATATTGAACTTTTGAATGAAGGAAAATAGAGATTACATTGTAGAAGCAAATCGAATTACAGATTATTTAATCTCTGCTCCTTTGAAAAGAAAGGAAGAGAGTAGCTATGTGTCAGCAATGACTCAATTTAATCTTCAATTAACAATATATGAACAAAGGCTATTATCTAATATGCTTAAAAGTAAGTGGAGAATGGCATGTATAGATGGCGGTTTAGCAATAAAAGATCCGAATAATATAGTGAGAAGAAAAATTTTCACAATGCTCGCCATATTGGAAGCTTCACCAAACTATACTATGTTTTTTTTATCACAGCGATATTCCTTTTTTTACTTTTTTAGACTAGGAATGGTTGGTTTCCGAGCTGTTTTTAGAGCTCTTTTTGGAGTAATAATTATTACAAATATTAGATCGAAATGCAGTTGAATTATGATTATATAGTTGTAGGTTCGGGGGCTACAGGAGCAATAGCAGCAAAAACTCTTGTGGATAAAGGGGAGCAAGTTGGGTTGTTGGATATTGGAGAAGAGGATAAGGTATATAAAGATGTGATTCCTAACGCTGATTTTCGAACAATACGCGAAAATGACGAGTTACAGCATTCTTATTTTTTGGGAAATAAATTTGAAGGAATTCCTTGGGAAACCACAAGAGTCGGTTCCCAGCTAACACCTCCAAGAAGTTTTTTAACAAGATTCTCTGAGAAATTATTGCCTTTTGAATCAAATAGTTTTCAACCGATGGAAAGTACAGCAAAAGGTGGATTAGGTGGCGGTTGGGGATTAGGTTGTTATGTTTTTTCTAAATTGGAATTAGAAGCCTTAGGGTTGAATGAGTCAGAAATGTTATCTGCGTATCAGGAAGTGGCTTCTTATATTGGAATATCTGGAGCAAAAGATGATGGAAGCCCATATAGTATAAGAAATTTGAAGGATATACAATCACCAACAAAAATTGAAGATAACTTAAAAGGAATTTTTAATGCTTATTATACCAATAAGAATAAACTGAATAAAAAAAATATATTTATTGGCCGATCAGGGTTGGCTTTACTTACAA
This sequence comes from Aquimarina sp. EL_43, assembly GCF_943422735.1. Classification (NCBI taxonomy): domain Bacteria; kingdom Pseudomonadati; phylum Bacteroidota; class Flavobacteriia; order Flavobacteriales; family Flavobacteriaceae; genus Aquimarina; species Aquimarina sp. EL_43. Next base: position 3,052,404 of record NZ_CALSBR010000001.1, read on the forward strand.
AGGATTGGAACAATCGCTCTGCTGTTAAGTACAGTGATATGGGGTTTTGGAGCGATTCTAATAAGTCAGCGTACAGATCTTGGATTACTATTGACGAATTGTTGAAAAAACCAAATTTTGATTATCATAAGAAATGTTTGGTGATCAAATTTAAAGAGCAAGAAAACAAAATCGAAGTTTATGTGAAAAGAATTGATACCAATGAAGAACAAGTTTTTGTATGTAAGAAACTAATTTTATCACCTGGTGTATTAGGGACAGCCCGTATTGTTCTTAGATCTTTTGATTATAAGAAAGAAAAACTTCCTATAATTTGTAATCCGTATTCTTATATTCCCTGTTTGCAATGGAGACGTTTAGGTAAAAAAATTGAACAATATAAAACCAGTTTTGCTCAATTACTACTTTTTATTGATGAAAATAAAGATAATTTTGATGTAAGTATGGCCGCATTATTTAGTTATAGATCACTTTTGTTGTTTAAGTTAATCAAAGAGACTCCTCTTAACTTTGCTGATGCCAGAATTATAATGCAATTTTTGCACTCTTCTTTTACGATAGCAGGTATCCATCACCCTGATAAAGGATCAGATTCAAAGTTTATATCAATGAAGAAAGATGTTTCAAGCTATACAGGAGATATTTTGACTGGTCAATATATATTGTCTGATGATGAACAAAGGATAAATCATGCCAGAGAGAAAAAAATTAGAAAAGCATTAAGGGTTTTAGGATGTTTTCCATTAAAAACAATTCGTACTCCCATTGGCGGGAGTATTCATTACGGAGGAACTTTACCATTTGATGAAGGTGGAGACCTTTTTACTATTTCTAAATCGGGTAAATTAGGAGGGACAAAAAATGTATTTGTAGCTGATGGATCGGGATTCAAATATTTACCGGCAAAGGGATTAACATTAACTCTAATGGCAAATGCTAATAGGGTAGCTAGAAATGTTCTTGATTATGAATAAACCCACTATTATTATTACTGGAGCAAATGGTTTCTTAGGTAAATACCTGGTAGATTATTTTAGAATAAAAAAATGGAAAATAAAAGCATTTGTTCATAGTTTTCCAAAAGAAAAGTATGAGGATGTTACCTATGTTCAATACAATTTGGAAGAATGTAAAGAATCAACCTACTTCGATGGTGTAGATTTTCTAATTCATGCTGCGTATCTCAGGTATGAAAAAAATACTAACGCAGATGAAATCAATCTAGAAGGTACTAGAAAAATAGTTTCTATCTGTACACAAAAAAAAATAAAAGTAGCCTTTCTTTCTTCATTTTCAGCACATGATAAAGCAGTTTCACACTATGGAATCACAAAATTGCGATGTGAAGAGTTGTTTGATTTAGAAAAAGATATAGTGTTAAAGATTGGATTTGTAATAGGAGAAAAAGGGATTTTGTCGGAAATGATTGGTCGAATGAAAACATCCAGTATCTTTCCATTGGTAGGAGGTGGAGTACAGCCTTTGCAAACCATTTATATAGAAGATTTAGGTAAGATTATTGAGAAAACTCTCATCAAGAAAGAATTGACTGGGGTTTTTAAGGTAGCGCATCAAGAGGTGGTGACTATGAAAGTTTTTTATAAAGAATTGGCGCAACGATTAGGTAGGAAATTAATTTTTATTCCAATTCCAACTTTTATGTTGTATTTAGCGTGCAAATTTTTTGAAGGAATTAATGTGAAAATACCGATATCTTCAGAAAGTGTGTTGGGATTAAAGAAATTGACAACTTTTGAAACAAAAGAAGATCAAAAAAAAATAGAAGTAAAGTTAAAAAGCTTTCAGGAAAGTTTAGATTTAATATTAAAATAGATGAGTTACAATTTTTTGCCTATTCGGACAGATGAAACATCGATTAAAGAGATTACAAATCTATTGAAAATTACTTTTCCTCATGCTAAGAAATATACAGAAACTTTTGTTGTTTGGCAATATGTAGATAACCCCGATGGACCAATGATGGGTTATAATGCATATGAAGGAGCTACCTTAGCAGCTCATTATGCATTGATGCCAATCAAAGCTAAAATTTATGGTAAAGAAGAGAAGGGATTATTGTCATTAAATACAGCAACACATCCTGAACATAGAGGAAAAAAATTGTTTCCTAAGTTGGCAAATGAAAGTTATAAAGAAGCAGCGAATCAAGGGTTTAGTTTTATAATCGGAGTTGCTAATGCCCAAAGTACATCAGGTTTTTTGAAGAAATTAGATTTTCAATTTATAGGAATGCTTGATGCTAAACTAGGTTGGGGCCCAATTACACGTGAAAAAGATGATTACAATGTTGATTATCAAAGAATTTGGAATGAGGATACAATACAATGGCGTATATCTAACCCCGAATTACAGTACAAAATCAAAAATAATAGAATTTTAGCTCCAACAGATCGTTTTGGGATACAAGCAATTCTTAAAGAATTTGACAAAGAATATAGTATTGATGATAATCATACACGTACTCTGAGTTTGATGCCTATTAAGCTATGGATGGGTATTGATAATACTATCGATTGGAAAAAATCTTTTTATTTTGATATTCCATTAAAAATGAGGCCATCGCCACTTAATTTAATTTTTAAAGATCTTACTGGAAATGGTAGAGAATTTGATTTTTCTAAAATACAATTCGATGCATTAGATTTTGATGCGTATTAAGTTGTTATATTACGTTTACTTATTTGCTATTGTTGTATGTTTTTTAAAGCTACATTATAATTATTCTTTAAAAGTTGATTGTCTGGATTTATTACTAACCCTTTTTTCCCTGCTTCAATAGCTTTATTCCAGTTTTTTAAGACGTTATGTGCAGTACAAATGTTATTATAAAGCTTATCAGAGTTGGGATATATTATAACTCCTTCTTCAGCTATTTTTATACATTTTTCAAACAATCCATAATTGTAATATAATACGCTTAGATTCAAGTAATTTTCTTCGCTAACATCTTCTTTTAATAGATTAATTTGATAATCTATTTTAGTTTTACGATTAACAATATCTTCAAGATTGTTTTTTGCAAGTTGATAATTTGGAGCTAGTTCAATTGCTTTTTTACACGCTTTAATTGCTTTTTCATATTCTCCCAAAAGATTATGAGCACTACATATATTATTGTAGGCTTCTACATAATTAGGGTTTAGGGCTATGGCTTTTTTAGCAATAGATATGGATTTACGATATTGTTTTTTTTGATAATACTTGAAACTCAGATTAAAATATTTTTCAGGCGTAGGGTCATTTGCAATGTTTTTTTCTTCAATTGCTAATGCGCTATTTTTCTCGATACTTGCCACTAAAAAGGATTGTGCTCTTTTGTTATCTTTATCGATCTCAAGAGTGCTGGAAGCTAGTAGATTTAAATTTTTCCAATCTTCTAACTTTAGATAGTTTTCCATAAGTAATATGCGTGTTTCTATACTATATGGAGATAATTCTAGTGACTGAGATAGTTTATCAATAGATTCTTCATTTCTAGATTTTTCCCATAAAAATTTCCCATAGTAAAACCATGAATTATAATAGTTAGCTCCGTATTCTATAGCTTTTTTAAAATGTTCTTCTGCTAACGCACTATTTTCTTTTGCATTATATAATATACCGAGATTTATATGTAAAAATGGATAAAAAGGCCTTATTTTTAGCGCTTTTTTAAAATATGTTTCTGCATTATCATATTCTCCTTTTTTCATTTTTGTAATCCCATAATTCATCAATCCTCTGGCGTTTTTTGGGCTTTTAATAGTGACATCTTTCCATAGAGTTTCATCATTATGCCATACTTCATTTCTTAAATAGGTCCCAAAAGCATAAATAGATAATATTATAAGAATGGGAATTGGTAGAAACGAAAATCGAAAATGATACTTGTTTCTAAGATATTGGAGGAACAAATTCAGTGACCAACCTACACTAAGTATTAAGCCTACATAGGGGAAAAACATGCGATGATCATTCATAACTTCTGCCAACGGAATAAAACTAGAAGTAGGAGCGAGTGTTATAAAAAACCATAACAATCCAAAACAAATAGGGCGGTATTTTTCTTTTTTAGAGGTAATAAATATAACATAAGCTGCTATAGATAAAAATAGTATACCTATAAGGTATTTATACGACCAAATTGTTTGTAAAACAGTCCAATCTGTATCCGCGCTAAGGTTAATGGGAAGAAAAACGCTTGTGAAATAATAAAAAATTACATAAGGTTGTGTAATAAGATAGTTAAATGTTTCAGATGATCCAGTAGTAAAAGTATCCGGAGTCATTATATGATGAAAGACATATATGAGGACACAAAAAATTATTACCGGGATAGATTTTACTATTGCACGAATGGTTTTATTTGTAGATTTTGATGAAAAAAAGGTATTAAAGCTTATGTTTTCTTCAAAAAGTAATACATAGCATAAGAATAAAGGGGCGAACATAATAGCGGTAGGTTTTGCTAAAGCCCCTATTGTTAATGGAATAAGGTATAAATAATATTTTTTCGAAAAGGCTGAATATTGATATAATACAAATGCAAGAAGTATAAAGAATGTAGATAGCAAATCAGATCTTGCAATAATATAATTAACGGTTTCTGCCATAACAGGATGTAGCATGTACCATAGAGTAATTGCGCTAGCTACATAAAAATTATAAGTGTCGTTAAAAGATAGATCAAGAATTTTTTTTGTAAAAAAGAAAAGTAAAACTCCTTGTAAAAGGAATAAAATATAGGATGTTATATGAAAGAAGAAAGGTGTATACCCATCACCTAACCAGTAATCAATAGCTAAGGATGTGGTAACAATTGGTCTATATGTTTGATTTTGTGGTAATGAACTTATTGTTGTTCCATCTTTGAAAAAAGCAGGAATATTTTTTAAGCTTCTTATGTTAGGATTTTCAACAATAGTGTGAATATCATCAAAATGAAAAGAATTATCAAAATGATTGAGATAGGTTATTGTAGTGATTATGATCATAACAATAACAAAATATAATGTTTTCTTTTTTGGGGATATATTCAAAAAAATAAATTTTAGTAATTAGTTGTTTATAAAATTACTTGTTTTATCAAATACTACAAATTTTGAATCTTAAAAAATAGATAATCCTGTTAGAGTAGTTAATCGTTCTAAAGCAAGCATCCCAAGTTCTGAGTTTCCTTTGGGATTCAAAGGTGGGCTCCATACTGCTACGGCATATTGCCCTGGGTGCACTGCTACAATTCCTCCGCCAACACCACTTTTTCCGGGTAAACCTACTCTATAACTAAACTCACCTGCTTCATCATAAAAACCGCACGTCTGCATTATTGCATTAATACGTTTTACCTTTCTGGATGACAATATTCGTTCTTTGTTAAATAATCGTTTTCCGCCATTGGCGTATATCATAAATGCAGTAGAAAGCTCTTTGCAAGACATTTCTACAGAACATTGATAAATATAAAAATCAAGTACGGTTTCAATATCATTTTTAATATTGCCAAAAGATTTCATTAGATTTAATAAGGCGGCATTGCGGTGACTATAATCTTTTTCAGATTTAAAAACTTTTGGGTTGATATCAATATCTGTACAGCCAGTGATTTTATGTATGAAATCGAGAAAATCTTTTTTAGGGTCTTTTAATTGAGATATTAAAACATCACAAATTACTAAGGCCCCTGCATTTATAAATGGGTTCCTGGGAATTCCATTCTCATATTCTAATTGTACCAAAGAGTTAAAAGGGTCTCCAGAGGGCTCTACATCCACACGCTCAAATAATTCATCATCTAATAATGACATTGCCATAGTTAAAGCAAATACTTTCGAGATACTTTGAATAGAAAACCGTTCATTATGATCTCCAAAATTATAATGACCAGAATTAATACAATGCAAATGCATCCCAAATTTTTTTGGTTCAATTTTAGCTAATTCAGGAATATACGAAGCTACTTTTCCAGTATAATGTATCGACGGTAGTTCTGATCTTATCTCGTTAAGTATTTGTTGATAATCCACAGTATAATTTTTAATTTAATCCAGATAATGAGCTACCCGTTTCTACTTCGTAGGGGTCTTTGTCTTTTTCAAAAATTCTAGCACTTAAATTTCCTTCCAGAGTTATTTTATTGTCATAAACTTTTAACCAACTTCCTTCTCTTAAACCTACCACGGGTTGCGGATTTAGATTATGAAATTCTTTAATTCGAGTTTCTCGGGTTTCTCCTTTATGTGTCGAATTAGGATCAGGATCAAGATAATGTGGATTAATATTAAATGGTACGATACCCAATGTTGCAAAGTTTGGAGGGTATACAATAGGCATATCATTTGTAGTTTTCATATTAAGACCACAAATATTACTTCCTGCACTTGTTCCCAGATAAGGTACTCCAGAAAGAACGGCTTCTTTTAATGGTTCTATAACTCCATTTCGGTATAATTGATCCACCAATAGAAATGTATTTCCGCCTCCAGTATAGATACCTTTAGCGTTTTTAATAGCTTCTATAGGATCTGAAAACATATGTATGCTAACTATTCTTTTATTTATTTTTTTAAAAATATTATTGATACCTATGGTGTATTCGTCATGAGAAATTCCGCCCGGACGAGCATAAGGTATAAAAAGTATTTCCTCAATACCTGAGTATAAGTCGATTAAAGTGTCTTGTAAATATGCCAAAGGTTCACTTCCGTGAAGTGTAGATGTACTTGCAATAATACAGTTTGTCATTAGATTTTTTTTATAAAAGTAGTTTAACGTTTTCTTATCTAGAAATCTTCTGTGAAAATAAAAAAATGTAGTATCTTAAAAAATAAAATTAACCTCGTTTGTTATGAAGATAAAATTATCTGTTCTTTTTGCTTGCCTTATAGTTAGTACATCTATAGCCCAAATTACTTCAAGAGTTATGATTCATGGAAAAGTTAGTGCGCCCATTGGAGATGATGTAGAAGGTGTGGTAGTCTATAATCGCAGTACCAATAAAGGTACAATTACTACCAAGGATGGAAAGTTTAAAATAGGTGCTGGTATTAATGATCGGATTGAAGTTGTGGCAATGCAATATCAGAACTTTGTGATACTGGTAGATAAAGGAATAGTAGATACTAAGAGATTAAATATTTTTCTTAACGAATCTGTAAACCAACTAGAAGAAGTTGTGGTAACCCCATATGACTTAGCTGGTAATGTGTCTGTAGATGTAAAAAAGATAGGATTTAGTCAAAGTGGTATAGGAGATGTAGCAGAAGAGACGTCTTCGAGAATTAATGATACCGATTATGATTTTAGACCAGATGAGTTGTCTCCATTAGAAAATAAAGTGTTCTTAGAAGATAGAATGATTAACGGGTTAAATTTTGTCAACCTTTTTAAATTGTTTTATAATACTAAGAAAACTTCTAAAAAGAAAAAGTACTCTTCAGATATTGATGTTAGGGTTAGAGATTTGTATAATGATGAGTTTTTTAAAGATTATCTGGCATTAGAAATAGATCAGATTAATGATTTTATCTTTTTTGCTGAAGAAAATGGCTTAAATGCAAAGTATTTTGAATCAGGAAAAGAACTCGATCTTTTACAGTTTTTGGCATATCAAAGTAAGCTTTATCATAAGAAATAAGGTAGGCCAAAAAGGAGCTTTTGTAATTCTATGTTAGTTATATCGTCTTTGGTAGAGAAGATCTTTATTTAGTGGTATTATATAAAGATCATTTCTGATGATATTTATATGATAAGATTACTACTATTTCTACCTCTAATTATTTCATTACAAACTTTTGGTCAATCTGAAAAACTTCAAGGAAAAATTGTTGCCGATTCCCTACAAGGGTACGCCATTAATATTGTAAATTTCACTAAAGAAATAGGAACAACAAATGATGAGCAGGGATTTTTTGAAATACCTGCAAGTCCAGGGGACTCCATTGTTTTTTCTTCTGTTCAATATCAAATACGATCAATTGTAGTTAAGCAGGATCAGCTTCAGGATAAAAGGATTACAATTGTACTATATCCCATAGTACAACAATTAGAACAAGTAAGGATTAGTACTACAGAGCTTTCGGGTAACCTTGATAAAGACGTAGGTATCGTAGAGTTACAACCTTTTGTAGATAATAGGACATTGGGTCTTCCGTTTAGCGATAAACCACAGCCAACAAAAGCCGAAAGAAGAATCTATACAGCAAGAAGTGGGATAATTGATAGACCCATTAATTATCTAAGCGGAAAATTAAAAAAACTAAAGAGAATTAAAGCATTAGAAGATCTTGATGCAATAGTACAAAGAGGAGAAACGACTTTTAATACTACCTTCTTTGTAGAAGCACTACAATTACCAGAAGATTTGATAACCGATTTTATGTATTACTGTGCCAAGGATGAATATTTTAAAAACCTTCTTGAAAATTCTAAAAGGTTAACACTGGTAGAGTTTTTTCAGACAAAGGCAAAATCTTATAAAGAACACAAAGAGCTGGATTAGTTACTTTTTGTTATGGCCTAAAGTTTGATTTCTAAAAAATTATAAAAAATGATATGAATGCAACATGATTGGATATAGTTTGTCTTTAATAGTGAATTTTAACAACCATAAGTGCAGAAAAAATACGTAACTATAATTTTATTTCATTTCTTCTTTCTTTCTGTTTTCTGCCAAAGAAAAATGATAAAAGGAGTAATAGAAAATGATAGTTCAGAAGGAATTCATATAATTAATAAAACAGCCAATCTATTTACAATTACAAATAAAGAAGGGGTTTTCTTTATAGAAGCAACTATAGGAGATGTGTTTGTTATTTCATCTGTTCAATACGATCTAAAGGTTATTGTGGTAAATAAAGATATGTATGACAATAAAGAATTTAATGTTACGCTAAAAGAAAACCTTAACGAATTAGATGAAGTAATTGTAGGGGTGCAATTATCAGGTAATTTAAATACTGATATTAAGGATATAAAGACAGAAGAATTGTTTAGCCCTGAAGATGTTGGAATACCTGTTTATGATGGAGTTCAGGCGGAGGAAATTGTGCCAATGCATAAAGCTATTATGTTTTATGGCATAGGATTTAGACTAGATATTGAAGCAACTTATAAAAATTTATCAGGATATTATAAAACCTTAAAAACAACAAGGAAATTAGATAAAGAAAATAATAGTTTAGAGGCTATTCAGGATTTTTATGGTAAACAATTTTTGTCTACAGTATACAACCTCCCCGAAGAGAAAATATATGACTTTTTATTATTATGTATTCAAACTAGTGATATTCAATATGAATTTGGCAAAGAAAATCACAATGTGGTATTAAAAATATTCTCAGATAAACGAAAAGAGTTTGTGGTAAACAAACAATGAATATATTGCTGCAGATAGTTAAATTTTACTAACAAGAGAATAGATTTTAACTCTTTGTTTCTAATGGTAAGAAGTTTGGCATAATTTTTTAATGCATACCATTAAAATTAATTACATTTAACGCTTTACAAATTTTAGATGATGAACAAAACCTTACTGCTCTTTCTTTTTGTAGTGTCTGTTTCACTAAGTTCTTTTACAACTGCGCATAAGTTTTATGTAAGTGTAACTCAGGTAGATTATAATGCAAAACAACAGTCGTTACAAATTGTATCCAGGGTTTTTGTTGATGATATAGAAGAACTTCTAAAAGTACGATATGATGAGTCTACTAATTTAGATAAAGATGAAGAAAGTCTGAGAGTAGATAAAAATTTAGCAACATATCTTGGTCAGAAACTACAATTTGTAGTGAATGGAGAAGAAGTTTCTTTTACATTTTTAGGAAAAGAGTATGAAGATGATCTTATCATTTGTTATTTAGAAATAGAAAATATTACTTCTTTAAATACTATAGAAATCACAAATCAAGTTTTGATGGACCTTTTTGAAGAACAACAGAATATTGTTCACGTTAAAAAAGGAAATCAACGCAAAAGTCTTATACTTGAAAAAGAAAAAGCTTTGGGGATGTTAAAGTTTAGTGAATAAATCACTAAACTTTTAAAAAACAATTACTTTGCGAAATCATAACATTAAATTCAAAACCATTACAATGAAAAAGATACTTTTAGTCCTTTCGGTGACTTTTTTGATATCGGGTATTTCATATGCTCAAAATCAAGAAGAGGCTAAAAATGTTCGTGAATTAGGGCATACTAATCAGAACAAATTCAAACAAATGTACGACGAGTTTGCAACTCCCAACATGTACAGAACAGGTTCTGGAGCCCCGGGTCCGGCTTATTACCAGCAACAGGCTGATTATAAGATGGATATTGAACTTGATGATAAAAACAAAAAACTATCAGGAAAAGAAACCATTACATATACTAACAATTCTCCTGATGATTTAGAATTCCTTTGGGTACAACTGGATCAGAATATGAGAGCTAAAGACTCTAAAACTCCATTAATTCAATCAAATGGAATTGATCCTGCAACAACACCAGGAGGTTTTTTAAATAAATATCTTGCAGAACCTTTTGACGGTGGATTTAATATTACTGCAGTAAAGGATAGTAGTGGAAATCCACTTAAATATACAATCAATAGAACTATGATGCGTGTAGAGATGCCTAAAGATTTGGCATCTGGCGAGAAATTTGTATTCTCAATTGATTGGTGGTACAATATTAATGATCATGTAAATGGTAGAGGTAGATCTGGATATGAAGAGTTTGAGGATGGAAATAGAGCGTATGTTATCGCTCAGTTTTATCCCCGTATGGCAGTGTATAACGATGTTGAAGGGTGGCAAAATCACCAGTTTTGGGGTAGAGGAGAGTTTGCATTACCATTTGGTAACTTCGAAGTAAATATTACTGTTCCTGCAGATCATATTTTAGACGGAACCGGAGTATTAGTAAATAGAAAAGAAGTATTTACAAAAGACATGATGAGCCGCTATGAAGCAGCAAAGAAATCATATGATAAACCAGTTGTTATTGTAACTCAAAAAGAAGCTATAGCAAAAGAAAAAACATTTTCAGAAAAAAAGAAAACCTGGAAACTAAAAGCCGAAAATGTACGTGACTTTGGTTTTGCTACTTCAAGAAGATTTATTTGGGACATGATGGCTGTTAAGATTGGAGGGAAAGATATAATGGCAGTATCGATGTACCCAAAAGAAGGAAATCCTCTTTGGGAAGATTGGTCTACAAAGGTAGTAGCTAGTACATTAAAATCGTATAGCCGAATGACCTTCGATTACCCATATCACAAAGCCATCTCTGTACATGCAAAAAATCAAGGTATGGAGTACCCTATGATTTGCTGGAATTACGGAAGACCAAAGCCTGATGGTAGCTATAGCGATCGTGTAAAATATGGAATGATGAGTGTAATTATCCACGAAGTTGGCCATAACTTTTTCCCGATGATCGTGAATAGTGATGAAAGACAATGGACTTGGATGGATGAAGGCCTTAATACTTTTGTGCAATATGTTGCAGAACAAGATTTTGGAGAATGGTATCCAAAAGCATTAGGGAATGATAAAAAATATCCATCTCGTCGTGGGCCAGCAAAAAAGATTGTACCGTATATGAGTGGAAATCAAAATTTCCTATCTCCAATTATGTCTCAATCTAATAATATTCACCAATTCGGACCTAATGCATACTCAAAACCAGCAACAGGCTTAAATATCCTAAGAGAAACCGTAATGGGAAGAGATCTTTTTGATTATTCATTTAGAACATATTCTCAGCGATGGATGTTTAAACACCCAACACCAGAAGACTTTTTTAGAACTATGGAAGATGCTTCTGCTTTTGATCTAGATTGGTTTTGGAGAGGATGGTTCTATACCACAGATTATACCGATATTGGAGTGAAAGAAGTGAAGAAATTTGTAGTTTCTAAAGAACCAAATAAAAGAGTAAAAGAATATGCTGCATCTGTAGGTGCTAAAGTTGAAGATCTAGGACCACTTGTATATATGGTTAAAGAGGGAAGCGAAGAATATGAAACGATTAAAAAGAATGGAAATATTATTAGTGATGCTAAAACATTAAAAGCATATCTAATGGATAATTTTTCTGTTAAAGAGCGTGAAAAACTTAAACAACCTAAGTTTTTCTATGAGATTACCTTTGAAAAACCAGGTGGACTTGTAATGCCATTGATCGTAGAATACACCTATGAAGATGGAACAACAGAGACAATAACATATCCTGCAGAAATTTGGAGAAAAAATGATGTTGAGGTAAAAAGAGCTGTAGCTTCTGAGAAAGAGATTTCTAAAATTGTCGTTGATCCTAAACAAGAGACAGCAGATATTGATACCTCTAATAATAGCTGGCCTAAAAGAAAGAAATTAGGAAAATTTGAGCAATTTAAAAGCAAAGTAAAAGGACAGTAACCTATTCTTTTACAAAAGATAAATAAAAGCCGTCCCGAAGTCTTTTCAGGATGGCTTTTTTACACAATATTGATTATATTTGCATTGTTATGACAACCTTACCTTTATTTATTAGCGGAACCGAAATTGCCTTTATTGTTTTTATATTGGTTATGGTTTTTGGAGCAGATAAGATTCCTGAGATTGCACGAGGATTGGGTAAAGGAATGCGTATCGTTAAAGATGCAACCAATGATATTAAAACCGAAATTACCAAAAGTGCAGAAAAACACGGTATTGATACCGATATTCCTACTTCTATTACATCTGATATAAAAAAGGAGATCGACCAGGTCAAAGATGATATTGATAAAGTTACTGGTCCGATAAAACGCAAATTCTAAATTGCGATATCCTTTCCTAAGCTTATTTTTGTTTGTTTTTCCTTGTAAATTCTGATTAATATTCAAAAAAAGTGATTTTTTTTTAAAATATTTTCACTTTTAATATTAACCGATTAAACACCCCGTAAACACTGACTTGTTACAAGGCTTCAGTAACTTTTTTTGGTCCTATGCAAGCATAATATTGATGTTTTTTCTGATTATATGATAATTTAATTGTAAAATATCTGAATATAATTTAATACATTAGCTGTGAAATTATTAAAATGATAATTATTCGTAATTTTTACGATATTGTCATTTATTGACTTTTACACACAAACTCTTAAAAACTTATTCTAAAAATGAAAAAGATTACTCTTCTAACTTTAGGACTAATTCTTGTATTTTCTTGCTCTAAAGAAAATCCTAATGAAATTGTAGAACCAAATTCAGAAATTTCTGAATCTCAAAAATTACTTTCTGTATCAGAAGTTAATACGTATATCGAAGGCGAATTAAAACAAAATGGTGATGTAAACTGGATGAAAGCACCTTCTGCGGTATTATGGAGTGCTGTAGTACACGGTGGAGAAGTGTTAAGTGTTGGTTTTGGAGAAAAAGGAGAAAGTTTCTCTATCCAAAGATCATCAAGACTAAATGATGCTAGAGAAAATGTATATAGTATTATACAGTCTAAAGAAGGAGCAAGTAAGTCTAATTCTGTAATATCTGCCGATGAAATACTTAATGTAACTGATGTAAAAGTTACTAGTTTAGAAACCATAAAAGCTTTACAAAAAGCAGATCAAATTCGTTACTTAGACCCAATTGGTTATGGTTTTTATCTACAAGAAGATAACTCAAACCAACAGAAATCTGCGGGATGTAGTAAAAGTGGACAATCTATAAATAGCGGGGATTATAGAGTAATTTCACCTAATGCACGATTACCTTGGAATTTTGACATTCATAAAGTACCACAGGCTTGGAATTATAGTACCGGGGCAGGTATCACTGTTGGTTTGATTGATACTGGAATTTCTGCAAGTCAGAATTTACTTGGTAGTGGATTTAATGATGGGGTTTCTAATGGAAGGTTTGTACAACGATTTGGTACTTTTATCGACTCTCCATGGTGGTGGTCTAATAACTTAGATGGCCCAAATGATAAGTGTGGGCATGGTACTTCTATGGCATCAGCAATTGCATCACCTCGTAATGATGATTTTATGCCAGTAGGAGTAGCGTATAACTGTAATTTGGTTGCCTATAGAGGAACAGAGGATGTTGTACTAAATGATTATCATGAGCGTAAAGGAGTAAGTAATGCATTAAAAGCATTAGGAAATAGAGGAGATGTTAAGATTATCTCGATGTCTATTGGGTATCCCTGGTCTATTGGTAATGTAAAAGATGCCGTAAAATATGCATATGGGAAAGGGAAAATGATAATCGCTGCGGGAGGTACATCGACTTCGTTTACAAATTGGTATGGTGTTATTTTTCCAGCAAGTATGTCAGAGACTGTTGCGGTTACAGGTATAAAAGATAATGGATATAATCGTTGTAATATCTGTCATGATGGTAGTAAAATCGATTTTACTATTGTGATGGAGAGAGCAGGAAACTCTAATAGAAATGTACCCGTATTAGGATTTAATACAGGAATACAAACTTATGTAGGAGGATCTTCTGTAGCAACAGCTACCACAGCAGGAATTGCTGCTTTGGTATGGGCACGTAATCCTAATATGACTAGAGCTCAAGTACTGGATAAACTAAAGAAAGCAGGAGAGTTTTACCCTAATCGTAATAGTAAATTTGGTTATGGTAATATTGATGCATTAAAAGCGGTTCAATAAAAACAGATGAAATATAAAACACAAGGCTGTGGTATTTAGATGCCACAGCCTTGTGTTTTTGTAAAAGTTATAGTACTCTACTAATGGTTAACCCATCTCTAATAGGTAATAATACAGTTTCTATTCGTTTATCTTCGATCAAAAGTGTATTGTACTCCAAAAGAGCTTTGGTAGAAATATCTTCTTCTTCAACTTTTTCGATTACTTTACCATTCCATAATACATTGTCTGATAAAATTACACCTCCAGAATTCATTTTATTAATAACCAATTCAAAATAAGTAGGATAGTTAGGTTTGTCGGCATCAATAAACACCAGATCAAATTTGATATCCAGATTTGGGATAATTTCGGTAGCATCACCAATATGTTGATGAATTTGTTTTCCATAACCAGAAAGGTCAAAATATTTTCTTTGAAAGTCTTCTAACTCCTCATTAATATCAATGGTATGCAATTCTCCATCTTTTTGAATCCCTTCGGCAAGGCATATGGCAGAATACCCTGTATACGTTCCTATTTCCAGTATGTTTTTTGGGTGAATAAGTTTAGCTAACATGCTTAAAACACGCCCTTGATAAGCGCCACTAAGCATTCTGGGTTGTAATATTTTTTGATATGTTTCACGATTTAATTGTTGTAGTAATTCAGGTTCTTTTTGGGTATGGTTTACTACATACGTATCCAGTTCTTCAGGAATAAAATGCATGATTATTGGTTTTTTAGATACAAAATTAGAATGTTTTATAACGATTTTTGATATTCCTAATGAACTTTTTCTTTACCTAAAATTTTATCTATTAAATCTTGCTTTGCTTTTTCATTATCTCCAAATAACCAGCGTAAAACATTATCTTCCCAGATATCATCATATTCTTCTGTAGTTATAATATTACGATCCAATGCTAAATCCAATATTTTTCCTGGGTAAGAAGACTGTGGTTCACTTTCCATTTCACCCAACGGATAAGGATCGTCTAGCCCCATAATTACCTGATCACTACCTTGTCGTTCTACAGTTAGTTTTAATGAATCGGTATCGTGTACCAGGGTATCAAAATATATATTAGGATGCCCTACCGCTTTTCGAGGATGTTGTTTTCCTTTAAAGAGGTCTGGTCTTCCGTCAAATCCCTGGATACGTCTTCCTAAATTCATTTGTGCTAATTGCCCTCCATGAGCGAAGCAAGTTCTAATGTTTGGATAGCGAGTTTGCATCCCGTTAAGAGTATAAAAATGATAAGCATCACCACATTGGGCAAGCATCCATACCAAGTGAAAACGCCAGGAAACATTTTCTAATTTGATCATTTTATCACCATCATAAGGGTGAACTTCTATAGCTAGTTTATATTTGTCTGCTAGTTCAAAAATCGGATCATTTTCCTCATCAAAAATACATCGCCACTGTCCGATAGAATCCATAAAGTGAGTGGGTAAGCATAGTACATGCATTCCTAATTCTTCTACACAACGCTCCATTTCCCATAGTGCTCCGTTAATGAATCCAGGGTGTATAACAAAACCACAAGAGAACTTATCTGGGTGATCTTGTTGTACGTGGGCATTAAAATCATTTTGAAATCGTAATGCATGTTTCATTTCTTCTAGACGTAAACCGTTACCATATAATTGAGAAAGGTTTAATACTACTGCATGATCGATTTTATTTTGCTCCATCCACTCTAATTTTTCATCTAAGAAAAAACTAGAATGAGTAACCGGGCGTTTCCACCCTTTTTGTAACATGTACTTACGTTCATCATCTACCCAAAAAATCTCTTTGTCTTTCATGAACTGAGGAATCTCTTCTGGGTATGGCAGTAAATGTGAATGACCGTTTATGCGAAGTTTTCTTTTCATTATAGATGTTATCCCTGTTGTTTATACAGGAATCTTTTTAATTAGGTTATTGTTTTTTCTTTTTTGGAGCATCCATTACGCTTCCACAATTAGAACAAGTGCATTTTGTTTTGTCACTATAATATGTATCAAAAATTATAGGCATGTCGGTTTCTATATTGTCCAATGCAAATTTTTCTCTATATAGTTGAGTATTGCAATTTTCACAATACCACTCCAGAGCATCCATCATTTTTTCTTCTCGTGGATATTCAATCACTAAACCTACTGTATTTGCCCCTCGCTGTGGAGAATGTGGGACTTTGGGTGGTAATAGGTAAATATCACCTTCTTTGATATGAACATCTTTAGGTTCGCCATTATCTATTATTTTTAATACCATATCTCCTTCTACCTGATAGAAAAATTCTGGTGTTTCATTATAATGATAGTCCTTTCTATTATTAGGTCCCCCAACAACCATTACAATAAAATCTCCGTCTTTCCATACACATTTATTACCAACAGGAGGTTTTAGTAAATGGCGATGTTCGTCTATCCAGGCTTTAAAATTTAATGGTGAAACTAGATTGCTCATATGCTTGTTTTAATTTAGATGTGTTGTTTATTCTATAGCATAAATACTATCATTATAATCTACACTATTGATTAGTATTTTGTATTAAATTTAATTATTTTGATTGTTATTTTGTAATAACAAATAGTTAACTATAAAGACTTTGTTCTTCCTCCATCAACAGGAAGGTTTATTCCGTTGATATAAGATGCAGCTTCAGATGCCAAAAATGCTATAGCATAAGCTATTTCTTGCGGTTTGGCAAATCGTTTTGCTGGCACTTCATTTTTCATAGCATCAGAAGCTTCTTCTATTGATTTTCCTAGTTTTGTTGCTTTGTTATTAATGATTTCATTTAGTCGTTCTGTCGCCGTAGCACCGGGCAACACATTGTTTACAGTAATTCCAAATACGCCAAGTTCATTAGCTAATGTTTTTGACCAGTTTGCTACTGCACCACGAATGGTATTAGAAACACCTAATCCATTTAATGGTTGTTTTACAGAGGTTGAAATAATATTGATTATTCTTCCATATCCTTCTTTTTTCATTCCGGGTACTACAGTTTGTGCCAGGATATGATTACATTTCAAGTGTTGGGTAAAGGCGTGTTCAAATTCTTCCAGAGAGGCATTAAACACTGGTCCTCCAGCAGGCCCTCCTGTGTTATTTACTAAAATATGAAAAGCTTGCTCTGTAGCAGAAATTTTTTGCTGTAGGCTTTCTGGATTCTGAAAATCTGCTACGATATAAGTATGCGATTGCCCTTGATCTGTTGCTAATTCTGTTAAGACGTGTTGAAGTTTTTCTTCATTCCTGGCAACTAAGGTAACATTGGCTCCTAATTCGGCTAATTGTTTAGCAGATGCTTTTCCTATACCTTGAGTACTCCCGCACACTAATGCATTTTTATGAGTTAGACCTAGATTCATTTTTTTAGTATTGAGTGTTTAGATGTTAGTATTGAGATGATTATCGAAATTTTCAATTTCATATTTTCTAATGTGTTTACTTATAAAAGTTCAAAAATGTATTCTTCTGTTCATTATTTATTTTTATACGCTACAATTATTTAAAATGTTTAAAACAGATGTACACAGTATTTTTATTAATAATTATCTGATTTATTACATTTAAGTATCAGTAAATCTTATTTTTTCTAGTTGCCTGATCTCTTAATTCTGATTCCTCAATACTTAATACTCATATCTTAATATTGTATACAAACGTTTTTAGGTTCGGTAAAAAATCTTAATGCTTCAAATCCACCTTCTCTACCTACACCAGAATCTTTTGTACCTCCAAATGGGGTACGTAAATCACGCATCATCCAGGTGTTTACCCAAACGATACCAGCTTGTATGTGCTTTGCTAAATACATACTTCTATTTAAATTATTTGTCCAAATTGTACATGATAACCCGTAGCGCACATTATTTGCCATAGTTAGAGCATCATCATCATTATCAAATGGCATAATCGTAACAACTGGTCCAAAAATTTCTTCTTGCGCCAATCTGCAATCTGTAGTGTTAATTTCGATAATGGTTGGTTGTAAATAATACCCTTTTTCATATCCATTTACCGTTACATAATTACCACCACAGAGAATAGTACCACCTTCTTCTTCTGCTATACCGATATATGATTTTACTTTTTCTAAATGGGATTTTGAAACTAGTGCGCCTAAATTAGTTTCGGGATCAAGAGGAGCACCAACTTTTAGCGCTTTGGTTTTTGCAATAAAATCAGTTTTGAATTTATCATAAATCGTTCTTTCTATAAATATTCGGGAGCCACAAAGGCATATTTGTCCTTGGTTTGCAAATGATGATCTTAGTGTTGTATTAAGCATTTTATCATAGTCGCAATCTGCAAAAATGAGATTTGGGTTTTTACCTCCCAACTCCAGAGATAATTTTTTAAACATTGGAGCAGCAGTTTTGGCAATATGTGCTCCTGTTGCCGTTCCTCCTGTAAAAGAAATGGCTTTAATGTTTGGGTGTTCTATAATGGCTTGCCCAGTAGTATTCCCTAATCCATGAACAATGTTTAAAACACCCTTTGGTAAACCCGCTTTAGTACAGATATCGCCAAGTAAATAAGCTGTCATTGGTGTAATTTCACTAGGTTTGGCTACTACGGTATTACCAGCAGCTAATGCCGGAGCAATTTTCCATGTAAATAAATAGAGTGGCAGATTCCACGGAGAAATACAACCCACTACACCGATAGATTGCCTTAGAGTAAAATTAATAGCATTTAAGCCTGTGCTTTCATGCGCTTCGCTTGCAAACTGTGTAATTGCATTAGCAAAAAATTGAAAGTTGGAAGATGCTCTTGGAATATCTACACTGGTAGATAAGCTTAAAGGTTTACCATTGTCAATAGTTTCTGCTTGAGCAAGTTGATCCAGGTTTTCTATTATTAATGATGCTATCTTAGCTAAAATTTCGCTACGTTGTTGTAATGGTGTTTCTGACCAGCTAGGGAATGCTTGAGCAGCAGCGTCATAGGCGATCTGCACATCTGCTGTCGAAGAATTAGGAATTAAACTATATATAGCACCAGTAGATGGGTTGTAGTTATCAATCCACTCATCTTGTACAGGAGCTTTGAACTCCCCGTTAATATAGTTTTTAATTTTTTTCATGCGTTCTCAATTTTTTTAATTAACTGAAAATGTATTTTAGTTGCTCGGCAGTTTGTTTCAAATCTCCCGTATAAGTTTGAATTTCATTTTCATTAAATCTAGCCGAGGGACCAGAGGTACTTATTGCGGCAATAAATCTTCCTTTAGTACTAAAAACAGGAACAGCAACACATACCAATCCTATTTCATTTTCTTCCAGATCCAAAGCAAAACCATTGTTTTTAATATTCTCAACTTCGATAATTAATTTTTGTTTATCGGTTATTGTGTTTTTAGTGACTGACTCTAAATCAAGATTTTTAATAATTTTTTTGTAATCGTGTTCTACAAATGCAAGCATAATTTTTCCCAATCCAGTGCAATGCAGAGGTTTTTCTGTACCAATCTGTGAATTGATTTGTAAATCATGTCTTCCTACAACTTTGTCTAAGAAATATACTTTTTGATTTTTGTAAATAGCTAAATGAGCGGTCTCACCAGCACGTTTTACCAATTCTTCCATAAAGGGCCTTGCCTTAGATATGAAATTTTGATTAATGCTTACTTTTTGCCCTAATTCGAATAATTTAAGCCCTAATCGGTATTTGCCGTTTTCTGTATTTTGTTGAATTACATTAAGGGCTTCCATAGTTGCTAACATTCTGTATACCGCACTTTTATTGGTGTGCATTAGTTTCGCAATTTCGGTAACACCTAATTCTATTGTATCTGTTGAAAAGCAGTCTAGAATATTGAATGCTTTTTCAACCGAAGTATTTAGAATTTTTTTGTCTATGGCATTACTCATGATTACCTTGATTTTTTAGAGATTACAAACTTTTAGTTTTGTTTTTTGTAGGCAACTACCTTTATTTCTATCAATAAATGAGGGTGAGGTAATTGATGCACAGCTACAGTAGTCCTTGTTGGTCCATCATAATCAAAATATTGAGCATAAACCTTATTATAACCTCCAAAATCGTTCATATTAACCAAAAAAGAAGTAACATCAACAATATCTTTTAGGGTTGCACCTTCTTCTTTTAGAATATCATTAATGTTTTCTAAAACAGCTTTTGTTTGTGCTTTGATATCTAGATTTGTCGTACCAAATTCATCTACTTCTACTCCTTCGAATGAATTATCTGGTCTTCTGGAACTTGTGCCAGAAACAAATATAAAATCTCCAACACGTTTTACATGTGGAAACTTACCTCTTGGAGTGGCTTTACCTTGTATTAGTTTTCCTTTGTTCATGGTTAATAGTATTGAAATATTAATGTTACGTATAGAGAATCTATAATTTTCATTTTTTGTTTAGAAAAACTTACGTTTTCCGGTTCTTGTTTTAAGTGCCATACTTATTTTAATCCTGCAATTTTATCTTCTTCAAGTATTTCACTGGTTTCCTGTTGTACTTGATCAAATATGCTTTTTAAATCTTTTGAGGTGTCAATTTCATGATCGGCAATTAAATTTAGTAAAGCTTTGTCTTGCGCTCTCCCAATCTTCATGGCTTTGGCATACCCAATGTTTTCATCAAAAGTGACCATAGAATATTTTGAGAAGTAAGTATCGGGAAATGTTTTTTCTAAATCCATTTCTAGTTTTCTTTTTTCTTTAAACAAGGGATTAGCTACATGATCGCGCATCTCGAAGTAATTATCAATTGCTAAATCTGCAATGGCATCTGTATCTTCTTTTCGCACTTTTTGATATGCTTTAAAAGTAGCACTCCAATCTCCCTGATGTTGTTCTAAAATTTCATCAAAAACCACAACATCTTCAAAAGAAGCGTTCATTCCCTGACCATAAAATGGTACAATTGCATGGGCAGCATCCCCAATCAATAGTGTTTTCCCTTTGTAGCACCACGGTGAGCATTTTACAGTACCTAATGCTCCTGTTGGATTGTTAAAGAACTCATGGTCAATATCTGGAATTAAATCAAGAGCATCAGGGAATTGTGTTTTAAAGAATTCGGTAACTTTTTCAATATTGGTTAGATTGTTGAAATTGTACTCGCCTTCATCATAAGATAAAAATAGGGTTACCGTAAAACTACCATCTAAATTTGGTAAAGCTATAAGCATATATTCGCCACGGGGCCAGATATGCAAATGATCCTTACTTATTTGATGGTTTCCTATCTTGCCTGCCGGAATTTCTAATTCTTTATAGCCATGTGTTAGATAATTCTGAGAGTAACTAAACAGGAACTTTTTTTCGAGATAATAACTCTTTCTAAGAGCAGAACCTGCACCATCTGCACCAAAGATGATATCTGCATGTACTTCAAACTTTTCTTTCGTTGTATAACATTTAAATTTTGCAACTGTATTTTCGATATCAACACCAGTGCATTTTTTATTAAAATGAATGGTCACATTCTCATATTTTTCGGCTTCGGTTAATAGCAATCCATTTAAACCTCCTCTAGAAATAGAATTGATGTATTTTCCTGTTCTTCCAGAATAGTTCGAAGCAAATGTATTTCCTTTGATATCATGAATCATCCTACCATACATCGGGATACAAAACGGAGTTACTTTATCTGCGATACCAACCATTTTCATGGCTTTTAAACCACGATCAGACAACGCGAGATTGATAGAACGCCCAGCAGAGATATCGGTAGTCCTTAAATCAGGTCTACTTTCATATACAGTTACCCGGTATCCTCTTTGTGCCATTCTTAATGCTAAGAGAGAGCCGCATAGACCTGCACCAATGATCAGTATATTTTCTTCTTTTTGCGTCATACCAGTGTTTTTAATATTTCGGTCATTCGATATACATCTTCAAAACTATTGTATAGCGGCGTTGGGGCACAACGAATAACATCAGGTTCTCGCCAATCTGTAATAATATGATGATCTGTAAGTTGTTGATGTAAACTTTTATCTGCATTCTTAACCTGAACAGATAATTGGCATCCTCTTTCCTCTGGATTAGTGGGAGTAATGATTCTGATTCTATCGGTATCTATCTCGTTAATTAAAAATTCGAAATACCCTGTTAATGCTTTAGATTTCTTTCTCAAAGTATCCATTCCTACTTCATTAAAAATATCTAGAGAAGCTTTAATCGCTGCCATAGACAGAATAGGAGGGTTGCTTAATTGATATCCTTCTGCACCAGGCATAACATCAAATTCTTGACGCATGTTAAAACGGGTGTTTTTATTGTGACTCCACCAACCGGCAAAACGTTTTAGATCTTTGTTATATGCATGTTTTTCATGAACAAATAATCCTCCCAAACTGCCAGGACCAGAGTTTAAATATTTATACGTGCACCATGCAGCAAAATCGACTCCGGATTCATGTAATTCTGGTTGGATATTGCCAACGCCATGTGCCAGATCAATACCAACCATACAATTTTTGGAATGTCCTAGATCTGCAATTTTCTTAAGGTTCAAATATTGACCAGTATAATAATTAACGCCTCCAATTAATAATAAAGCAATTTCGTCGCCTTGTTGATCAAGAATAGTTTCTAGGTCCTCTAGTTTCAATAATTCTTCACCAGGACGTGGTTTCCATTCTATTAACCCTTCTTTGGGATCAAAACCATGAAATCGCAATTGAGATTCTACTGCATATCGATCAGAAGGAAATGCATCACTCTCTATTACAATTTTATATTTAGTTTTATTGGGTTGGTAAAAAGATACCATTAACAAATGTAAATTGGTAGTTAACGTATTCATGATAACTACTTCTAGAGGTTTTGCACCGACTACTTTTGCCATAGTATCTGTTAAAAACTCATGATATGGCATCCAGGGATTTTTGGCTTCAAAATGGCCTTCTACACCATAATTAGCCCAATCCTCAAGTTCTTGCTGAATGTATTTTTTTGTAGTTTTTGGTTGTAACCCCAAAGAGTTACCGCACATGTATATCCAATCGTTTCCGTTATTGTCTTTTGGAATATGAAATTGATCTCTGTATTGTGCTATTTTATCTTTTTGATCAAGCTCTTTTGCGTATTCTAAACTAGCTTTTGATGCTATGGTCATCTCGAGTGTTTTAATAATTGAAACAGTGTTTCACTAATTTACAAAAATAAAATGATACTAAAAGCAATAAACTTAATTTTGATATGTATAAGATCAAATTAGAAGAAATACTATGTATTCTCTAATTAGAATTAAACTCAGTAAAAGAAATCGTGAAATAAGGTATACGAAGTAATATAAATGACTTCGAAGAGGTGTGATGATTGCTTGCGATTTTTAGTCAGTAATTACTTCAATTTCTGTGAAATAGAGCTTTCTGTTTCCTTCATGAAGTTTATGAGTTTTAGCAATTTTAATACCATTAAAATTCTGATAATTTTCCCAAGTCGTTATCATAGAAGGTTCTGGTTGGTTATTTTTTCGAAATACCCATTCTTTGATGCTAAAATCTCCTTCAAAATAAAAATCATAGGCATCTCCAGGGGTATATCCTCCTTTTTTGTACACTATGGTTAATTTTTGCATTTCGACATTACTTATAGGAGCGATGGCTTTTACTTCATGTTTTGAAGTAAAACTAGCTGCATCCCAAACAAGATTGAAAGGAGCTAATAACCAATATTTATCATTAATAAATCTTTGATCTGCTTTAGTAGAAGTGCTATCTAATTGAGTTCTGTTATAGGTTATAGTATCCTGCTCAGAGGTTAAAGTCACCATATCATTTTTGGGTTTCCAACTCCAGGATCTATGATAATGGCTACTGTCTCGATCAACATTAAAGGTGAATTTAATTTCTTTTACCTTATCCCAATGCTGTAACCCGTTGGCATTAGCAATTGCTTCTGCCGTTGTTGGTATTTTCTTTTTATTCTTATCTGCCAAAGGCTCTGGGTCTCTAACTTCTATATCCTCTTCGTATGTATTTTCTTTTTTAGTGTTGTTGTTACATGCGACACATAATAAAATAGATGATAATACTATTAAGGCTTTTTTCATTGTGGGTTATTTTTGGCTAAAATATAAAAAGAAAAACCTTGCTAATCGAGATTAACAAGGTTTTAGGTTTTAAAAAGATAGAGAGAATTACTCTACAATCAAAGTGTATTGAGGAGTTTTGTTTAAAGGACAAAAATATTTGTAGGTTCCTCTTTGTAATTTAACTGTTTGAGAGCTTTCTGTTTTTCCTTCAGCTACGACTTTGGTTACATATGCTGTTTTGATATGATTTTCGGCGTTAGAAGCGTCTTTTCCTTCTGGAACTAGTACAAAACCAACATCTGTTCCTGCATGGTTGTTGGTAATATTGAATACATAGCTTCCTTCTGATAGTTTTATTTCTTTTTGAGTGAATTCTCCTTTAGTCTGCTCTAAAGAAACATTTTTTACTTTTTGTGCTTGTGCACTAAATGTGATTGCTAAAATAAATGAGAATACTGTAATTAACTTTTTCATGATTTTGATACTTGAATTTAAATTGTTTTGAAATTATTTTGTAAACCTCACAGAGATACCAATCGAGTTTGATATCAATCTGTGAGGTTCAATCGGGGGTAATTAGACTTCGGTAGTTTCTAGTGGTTGTGCAACTGGGAAATCTACAGGAACCTGGGTTGTGCTATGTATATAATTAGAAATGGTTTTATCTCCTACTAATACGATAGTATCTATTAAGTTTCCTTTAGAATATCCAGCATTTAAAAAATTGTTTACAACATCCTGATTAGCTTTACCTCTATTTTCTGTAATATTTTTGGCTAATCCGGCTAATGCATTCAGTTTAGTGTCGAAAGAAGCACGACCAGCTCTAAGTTCTAAAATTTGCTCATCGGTAAATCCGTTCATTTTTCCTATAGCGGTATGGGCAGATAAACAATAAATACAATCATTTACCTGGCTTACGGCTAAATTCACTACTTCTTTTTCTTTAGCAGAGAGTGATGTTTTTGCATTCGAAAAGTTTAGGTAGTTTTCTAATGCTGTATCACTATGGGCATAGGTGGCATATAGATTTGGTACGAATCCTAGTGCTTTATTTAAATTATCAAATATTGCTTGATTACCAGCGTTTACTTCTTCTCTTGTTGGTACATTAAATGTGCTCATAATATAATTGTTTTAAGTTATTTTATTGAAATTGAAACCTTTTTGGGCTTCTGTTGTTTTGTTTTAAATTATTGAGGCAAAGATCGTGTTGAAATAAGCGGGATAGAATAGTCGTTTTTCCCGATTGCTTGTCAAATTTTCCCGATCTATTTTGATACTTACCTTTGTGCGAAAGATTTTTTGGTATCACAATAAAAATCATGAATAGCTTTTTGCTCGCAATGTGTTTTTGGATGAATAGCGGCGGCTATTTTTTTTCTTCCTTGGCTAAAAATTTCAATTAAATTGAAAATTGATTTATGTTGTACGGTCATTTTTATATTGTTTTAAATTAACAATGCAAAGATGCGCCATAGAAGAAGGGAAAGAAATGGTGGTTTTTCCCTGAGGCTTGTCGATTTTTCCCGGACATAAAAAAACACCTCTATTATAAAGAGGTGTTGAATACTTTTTTTTGAATACTATAGATTAGTATTTAATCGCTTTAGAGTTAAAAAAACTTGACTTCTTTTCTTCTCATCCAAAGAATAACAGCGCTTAATACAAAAGTTACTACAGCTGTAATGAAGAGAATTCCGCCATCATTATTAATTTCAATGCCTAGTTTGGTTAAATGCATCATGATAGCTCCTCCTATAATACCTAGGGTTAACATTGCACCAATCCACGCTGTTTTGGGTATTAATAATAAAACTCCGGCGATTAGTTCGGTTATCCCTGTTCCTATTCGACCATAAGGCTCTAATCCAACTTTTGTGAATATGTACACGCTATCTGGATGAGCAGTAAATTTAAATCTTAGTGTTTGAATTAAGATCAATGCTACGACGATTCGTAACAAGAGGGGTAGAATCTTTTTCATGTTAGGTTGTTATTTGTTAGCTTTATAGTGCGGTAAACACGTTACAAAACACTGGGTAAAGCGTCGATTTTCCCATTAAAAGTATTCTTTCTTGAGATAATATACAATTCTTCTAGATTATTATCTTTTCTAAATTGATGAATTAACTCTGGTAATTTCTCATTAAGAAAAGCTTTAAAAGACTTAGGGTCATTGCTTTGATTGGCTCCTCTACGTATAGTTTTTAAGTAAGTTGAAGTTAGAATTTGCAGGTTACTTCTCTCCGAAAGAAACAATAAATGGTCGTTGTTTTGATTAGCTTTTTGAATTTGATTCTTGAAACTGATTTCATTTATAGCAATGAGATCATTATTAAAATCGCTAAAGCTATTTGTATACACAACCTCTTCTGCATTTTTATTGAGGTATACGGTCTCTAATTGATCTTCATAAATTATTTGAGCATTACTTATTGAAAGAGAAAGGAATAAGATGCCTAGTATTGTTGTTTTGATTGTGCGAATTGAACTTTTCATATCTAATATACTTTATCCGAAAATACTTCGGTAAATTATTTTATTTTTAGGATACAAAGTTGGGGCAAAAACGAATACTAATATATGGATTTTTTTCCCGTATTCTTGTCAATACTTCCCTTCGGATTCTGGTTTTAATTGTTTTTTAAACTCTGAAGGAGAAAGAGATGTATGTCTTTTAAACATTCTACTAAGATGAGATGCATCTTCAAAACCAATTTCATAAGCAATCTCTTTAGCAGATTTATCAGTATAGATAAGTAAGCGTTTGGCTTCTAAAATTATTCGATCATGAATAATCTGCAGAGGACTTTTCTCAAATTTCGCAAAATTATTTGATAACGTTTTAGGAGACTTAAATAGTTTTTGAGCATAAAAACCTACAGCATGTTCTTTTCTAAAATGGGTATCTACCAGGATATTAAAATTTCTGATCAAATCTACCTGATCTCCAAGATTATTATAATTGCTTTGTTGTTTAATAAGGCGAGTGGTCGTTATTATAAATCTGGCCATTAGCATACGTAACATCTCTGCCTGTATAGTATCTACGGTATCTAATTCATCCAGAAAAACTTTATGTAATTGATCTAATTTGTTTTGTTCTTTTATATTTAATTCTACAATAGAAATGGTGGTGTTGCCATGAAAAAGTACTCCGACGCAGCTTACTTCTTTATCATGATCTTTGATACAATAAAACTCCCTGTTAAACTGATATACTAAAATATCTGATCCATCAATAAATTTAAAATATTGATTTGGAGTTAACACTATAATTTTATCTTTTTTGACTGTTGTAGAAATTCCATCAATCTCTATACTAGTATCAGTACTTCTAACCCAGATAAAAGTATATAATTCTACAAGTTTTGATGTTGTATAGGATTGTAGTAGTTCTTCGTTGGCAATTTTTAATACAGCACCGGTCGAAAATTCTTTAAATTCTTTTATCATATAGTGTAGGTCGTTTTTTATATGATTTTATTACAAATCAATGTAAAAGATTTAAGTCTATGTTTTTGACCTCATTGATAAGTTCTTTTGATGTATTGGATATCTGTAGAATGTGTTTCTATCGAAACAGAGAAACAATATGGGAGTTATCGATATTCGTAAAAAGAAGATCGATTATGATAAACTATGATAGTTAGGGGTTCAAACTAATAATAATCTAACGATTAATCCAATTGCACCTCTTTGTCCAATCATGTTTCTAAGTTCTTGTAAGCTCGATGAGGTTATTTCTATTTTAGTAGCAAGTGCATTACTAGTACCTCCATCTACAAATGTTTGTAATGAAGAAGTTGTAACCCCAAGTTTATTTGCTATGCCAGATCTTACATTTCCTTCAGTAAGATCTCTAAGTGAGTTTAATGTTACACCACTTTTTCTAGCTATTCTATTTAAACTCATATTTATATCTTTTAAAATTAAGTCATTCATAGTTAGTTATAGTAAGTATAAGTAATTATTGATCGGTAAACTGACGTATAATGAGAAGTATATTTTGTGCTATTTTTTCTCTATTACTAATTTAATACAGATTTTTTTAGAATTCTTACGGGAAACCTCAACTAGTGAAAAAAGTAGAAAAAAAATAAGGTTTTTTGAATTAAATTATAAGTATAGACAGCTTTAGAGTTGTATAAAATCCCTTATTTATGAAGCTGTACTTATTTTGTAAATAAAAAATTGAGCTAGAATTTTATATATAAGCGATACTATTTTTTATTCGAAAGATTAAAGTGTAATATCGAGTTGTCAAATAATTGCGCAACATCGATCGCATTCGTTTTTTGATTATATTCTATGTCAGCCATTCCATTGCTATTCGTTGCAATTTCAATAAATTCATTACTGTTATATTTTAAAAGGATACTTTTTTTCCAATCAATAGACCAACTAGTAAGATAAATTGATCCGTTTTTATCCATTGTAACTCCATCTAAATGTGGGTAATTGGTTTTGACAACTAATGTGGTTTTTTTGCTTTCTAAATCTATTTCGTATACTGCACTTTTATCTATTGTATTACAGACTAATAGTCTATTTTTTTTGATGTCAAAATAAAGTCCGTTCGGAGTATTAATAGTATTATCCAGAATTTCATAAGATTTATTATCGATCGATACTTTAAAGATTGTGTTTCCTTCACGATCCGAAATGTATAAATTTCCTGTATTATCAAACTCGATATCATTAAGTTGTTTAGTGTTTGGTATACGTAATGAAAATACTAACTCAGCAGTCGATATGTCAAATCCTCTAACAAAATCATCTCCAGATTTATTGTTTTCTGCGCTATAAATAACTCCATTGTGTAGTTTCACGCCAAGAAATGAAGTGTATCCCGATACAAAAGATGTCTTTTTACCTGTTTTATCTATTTTAAGGATTTCTCCACTACCAATATTTGAAACGTAATAAGAATCTGTTGCCTCATCAAATGTTATGCTTTCTGGATTATCAAAAGATTGCGATTTTACAGAAAATGAAATACATATAATAAAAACAAAAAATGTAGTAGAGAGACTATTCATAATAATAGGTTGAAAACTGATTTTTCAAAGTTACGGTTTTGTATTTGTTTATTACATCCCATTGTTTTTTTTCATATACCTTAATAGAATTGACTTTATTATATTTATGAAAAATAAGTATACCTGATTAAATTAATCCTATAATGTCTAAAGAATTACATAATTATTTTGAAACCAATAAACAGACCTGGAATAAAAAAGTAGATATTCATGCCAGAAGTGATTTTTATGATATAGAAGCTTTTAAAAGGGGAAAAACTTCATTGAAACAATATGAACTAGAAGCGCTAGGAGATGTATCTGGTAAGTCATTATTACATCTTCAGTGTCACTTTGGGCAGGATACTTTAAGCTGGAGTAGGTTAGGAGCGAAATGTACTGGTGTTGATCTATCTGAAAAAGGAATCGAATTGGCTAAAAGTTTAAATGCAGAGTTGGGTCTGGATGCAAAATTTATATGTTGTAATGTGTTGGATACTTCAGAATATATTAAAGATAAGTTTGATATTGTTTTTACTAGTTATGGAGTCATTGGATGGTTACCTGATCTAAAACCCTGGGGCAAAATGATAGCCGAGCGACTAAAACCTGGAGGTGTTTTTTATATAGTTGAGTTTCACCCTATAGTATGGATGTTTGATTACTTAGAAGAGAAGCCTATAATGAAATATGGATATCATCAAAAAGATGTCATCTATGAAGAATATCAAGGAACATATGCTAATCCAGAATCTAATATGATTAGTAAAGAGTATGGATGGAATCATGGATTAGGAGAGGTAGTATCATCTCTTACAGAAGCTGGGTTAACTATAGAATACTTAAATGAATATGATGGATCGCCTTATGAGGTTTTCCCTGGTTTAATTAAGGATAAAAACAAGATGTTTGTTAGAAAAGAGAAGTTATATCCCCTAGTCTTTGCGATCAAAGCTCGGCGATAGGTGTTAATTGCTTTTTTTAACAAATTATTGAAAATCATTCAGGCTAATTACGTTGTATTTACCCGATAATTCGTTTTAACCATTTCAATTTTTTTGCACTATATGGAGCATACTTTAAATTAAGTTCTATCCAAAATGGTTTTTGAAGAATACTCTTAAAGTGAGAAAAAGTATCAAATCCATATTTTCCATGATAATTTCCGATGCCACTATCACCAACACCTCCAAAAGGGAGAGATTGTTCTGCAAAATGCATTACAGCATCATTTACAGCACCGCCTCCAAAGGATATTTCGTTTAGAATTTTGTTTTTTACAGCTTTGTTTTTGGTAAAAACATAGCAAGAAAGAGGTTTGGATAGTGTTTTAATTTTTGTGATAGCTTCCTCGATAGAATCAAATGAAAGCACTGGTAAAATAGGGCCAAAGATTTCTTCTTGCATTACTTTATCAGAAAAAGAAATATCTTTTAGAATTGTTGGCGGTATTACTCGCTCTTCTGGATCACCCAAGCCACCTACATATATTTTATCAGGATCTATTAAGCTATTAAGTCGATCAAAATTTTTATCATTAATGATCTGCGTGTAATTATGATGAGTTACTTTATAATCAGCTTTGTTAATATGATTTTGCATCGCTGCTAAAAATTGATCGTATATAGAGGACTCTACCAAGACATAATCGGGGGCAATACAAGTTTGTCCGGCATTAAGAAATTTAGCCCAAACCAATCTTTTGGCTGCCATATTAATATGTATATCTTTAGTAACAATTGCGGGGCTTTTACCTCCTAATTCCAGGGTAACCGGAGTAAGATGTTTTGCGGCTGCCTGATAGATTATTTTTCCTACCGATACACTTCCTGTAAAAAATATTTTATCGAATTTAACTTTTAAAAGATCAGATGTTTCTTGTACTCCGCCTTCGATAACTTTAAAAAATGAAGGATCAAAATTTTGATTGATAAGCGAAGCTATTGTTTTAGAGGTATGAGATGGTATCTCACTTGGTTTAAGAATAACAGTGCACCCAGCTGCAATTGCTGCAATTGCTGGGCAAAGTGATAATTGATATGGGTAATTCCATGCTCCGATTACAAGAACACTCCCATATGGTTCTGGGATAATGTAGCTTCTCCCCGGAAGATTTGCTAATCCTGTAGAAGCTTTTCTTTTTCGAGCCCATTTTTTAATTTTTACTAAAGCAAGATCAATTTCGTGATAGATTATAGATAACTCGGTAACATAAGTTTCGAATTCAGACTTTTTAAAATCTGTATAGATAGACGTATAAAGTAGCTTCTCATTTTTTTGTAAGACACTTTTTAGCTTTTTTAGTTCTCTAATTCTAAAAGAGATGTCTTTTGTCGTATTCGTATTAAAAAATAGACGTTGTTGATCTATGAGACCTTGATAATCCATAATGATAAATATTCTTGAGAATCTTAAAAATAAGGATTTTTATTAAGCCTTTTGTTTTTTATGCTTAAGTAGTTCTCGTTGCATCTGTTTTACGGTCAAAGTACTACCGTCATGACTCCACCCTGGAGGGCCAAAAATATACATGAATTTATGGTACCAGTTTTTTGATTTTTTGGTGTCATTCCATATATCCTTATATTCATGAGTGAGAATCACCCAAGGATTATATGAGTTTGGTGCATGTGTAACACCATATTGTATTTCTATGTCTTCGTCTAGTTCTTTCCAGGTGCCAAATATCTTATCAAAAATGTTGAGAAAACCACCATGGTTTTTATCCATGTATTCTACGTTTTTGGCATGATGTACTTGATGCATGGTGTGTGTGTTGAATATTTTTTCAATAAACCCCATTTTAGGAACATACACCGAATGGAGTTGAAATTGCCATAAAGCTTCTATACCTAAGCAAACTATTACCATCTCAGGAGGAAAACCTATTGCAGGTAACCACATATAAAATAATGGTTTGTAAAGAAGAGTGAACCATCCATTTCTTACTGCGGTACCAAGGTTAAAATTATCCGAAGAATGATGTACAATGTGTGCAGCCCACAAAGCTCTTACCATATGATTTTGCCTATGAAACCAATAATAAGTATAGTCATCTGCAAGTTGGCATAAAAGCCAAACGTACCATGCAAATCCAAAGGACTTCCAACCCATAATATTAGTTCGAACCCCATCGATTTCTGGGTTAAAAAGTTCGTATACAAAATGAAAGAGTACAATAGAAAAAATAGTTTTGATCAATGGCCCTAAGATTGCAGATCCCACACCCATAGTTAAACTAGCAGTTAAGTCTTTCCAGTTATATAAGTCCTTGTGATTGTGGGTTTTACTGTAGGTGAGTTCTAATAAAATTAATGCCAAAAAAAGAGGCACTCCATAGGTCAAGGGTTTAATAAATTCCATTTTTCTTTTTCTGTTTTATTCCATAGTGGCGGAATATAGGGAGAATTTTTAGGATATCATCCACAAAATTGAAGTATTCGATTACGAACCCTATTTTAGTGTTAGTTTGTATAAAAGAAACGGTTTGAAAAATAAATGAACATATTGTCAATCTATTTTTCAAACCGCTTATTTTAGGTTGTTTTATGATTTAATGAAGCTCTCTAAGTAGATCAAAGGCTGCCAAGACATTTTGCATAGATTTCTTTTCTGCCTTACTTACAACTCTCGAGTCAACGTCTTCTTTACCAAAAAATGTTATTTTAACTTTTTTCCCCGAAGCAATTGCTTTTATCATTGGCATCTCAAGCTGTTTTACTACACGATCAATCCATTCTCTTTTACCTCCAGATTCTTCTTTAGAATTAAACTCTCCGGGGGTGTCTTCTTCTACATCATAGATTTTACCATCCACATCTATTTCGATTCTTTGAACAAATAACCAATCCTTTTTAGTGAAATAGTTTATAGAAAATCCTAACCATGGTTTACGATTATCTTTTTTACCAATATAAATCTGAAAATAACTTTTAGTATTTACCTGAATAGAAGATTTGTCTGAATACCAGGTCACTTCATTAACAGCGTCATACTTCTTCCGCATTTTAGCAATCGCTTTTTGATACTCTTTAGAATTATTTTTTTCTGTTAACTCATCTTTATTTAGTGCTTTTTCAGCTTGAAGAATTTCTTTCTTAACCTTTTTCAGTAAGCTTTTTCCTTTCTTGGTCTCGCTAGAGTTAGGGTATTTATCAACCAGAGTTTCGAGTCGTTCTTTACTTCTGATATAGTCTAAGGCGTCATGATACTCCTGCGCTTGCTCAAGTATTTGACTAGGAGTTAGCTGGCATTCTGCAATTTCTTTTTTTAGTTTATCATTTTCGTCCTTTAATTTATCAAAGTCAGCCTGAGGAACACCACAGCTAACTAGAATCAAAGTCATTAAAATATTAGAAAGTATAATTCTTCTCATTACTAAACTTTTTGAGATTATGGTTATTAATTGTTTAAAACAAAGTTATAATTAGGTTAAATGTGTTAAAAAACAGTAAAAAATTTGCTTATAGCCCTAATATAGTAAAAATCCTTTAAAATACGTAATTTAAGCTTTGATCTTAAGGAAAAGGTAGGGTTATACTTACATTCTGTTCGTGAAATGCTGTTTTTTTATCTAATGGTAAGAGATATGGGTTGCCTATTTTGCAAAAATTTGGGACGAATCTTTAAATGACTTAAACTCTAATGCATTACCACAAGGGTCATAAAAGAACATAGTTGCTTGTTCTCCAACTTCTCCCTCAAACCTGATATAGGGTTCTATAACGAATTGAATATTTTTATCAGATAGTTTTTTTTGCAAGATCTTGCCATATACTCCATTCTAGAATAATTCCAAAATGAGGAACCGGAACATCTTTACCATCCACCAAATTGTTATGCTTATTTTCAATATCTGTTTTTGATTTGTAATGAATTACTAATTGATGACCAAAAAAATTAAAATCAACCCAGTGATCACTACTTCGACCTTCTTCAAGTTCTAGAATATTCTTATAAAAATTTCTGGCATTTTCTAAATCATGGACGGGGATTGCCAGATGAAAAGGAGATAAAGTATTCATTTTCTAATAAAATTATTAGGGTTATTTTTCTATTCTATTCCAAATGTCCAAATACATTTTCCATTGATCATCAACTTTTTTCCAGATAACGACATATTTTCCTTGATATGTTATCTTTGTGCCATCGTCATTTTTGTTTTTCCCTTTATAAATTCCATAATCATGAGCAGTATCTCCGAGAATTATAATTTCTTCAGGAATAATTTCATGCTCAATAGGAGTATAACCGCTAGACTCTGCCCATCTTTTTTTAATAGCTTCATATCCTTTAATGATAGGGGCGTTGGTTGGAAATATTTTTGCATTATCCGTATAAATTTTCGCGATAGCTTCATAATCTTGCCTTAGATAAGCATCAGAAAAAGCTTTTGCCTCTGCTCTTATTAGTTCTTCATCAAAGAGTTGTTCTGTATTTTCTTGTCTAACACATTCAATTTTCCAGGTCGGAAAAGAAATAGACTCATTTGTGTCTACCCATTCACCAAGCCATTTAAATCCATTGTCATTAATATCATAAAAACTAAGTTTAGAAAAACCATCCATACCATTAGGGGCTTTTTGTTTACGATATAAAATGATCTTTCCGTCTTTCTTATTTCCTTTCCAGGAAGAAAGTACAGGATTGGCACTTACAGATGAATAATAATGCACATACCATTGACTACTATCTGCATTAAATTGTCTTATACTACCAGAATGTCGACCATCTGCTTTTAAGGTTTGGTCTTGAATAGCCATTCCGTTCATGATATATTTAAATTCCCAGGTCATTTTATTTGGCTCTCCCCAGGTTCGATCTTGATTTCTGGTTTGTGATACACAATTACATTTCCCTATAAGAGGCGCAAAATCCAGAATTTCTTTTGGTGCTTTAGGGTTTGGTTGCCCAAAAGGATGTGCTTTTGAAGGTTCGTATTCTGACTGGCTCCAGGTTACAATACTTATCAAAAAAAATAAAGAAAACAGTATACGCGTCATGGGATTGAGAATTGATTAGTAAGACAATTTAGGTATTTTAGAAAAGGGAAAAACTTGTAAATAGGGAAATTAAGATATAATTAACAACGAAAAAAGGGTTAGTTTCTTCGATCTTTTCGCTTTTTATCTCTAGATCTGTGAGAACTTCTTTTATCAGAATTTCCTTTTTTGTCGTTTTTAGAAGTAAACCGTCTTGAGTTATTGGTTCTTTTCTTCGGTTTAGTGTCTTCTAGTACAGAAGCTTCTTCTGTTTTGCTCGAATCTCCAACATCGGCATTAAGAATTCCTAATTCTTTTTCTGTTAAATATCTCCATTCTCCTACAGGAACATCAAGAGGAACGTTCATGATTCTAATTCGTTTAAGTTTCACCACTTCGTACCCGAGGTGTTCACACATTCTGCGAATTTGGCGATTAAGTCCTTGAGTTAGCACGATTCTAAAATCATATTTGTTAATTTGTTCTACTTCACATTTACGGGTTATAGTATCTAGAATTGGGACTCCATTACTCATTCGTTTTATGAATAATGGATTAATCAATTTGTTTACTGTTACTAGATATTCTTTTTCATGATTATTTCTCGCTCTAAGAATTTTATTGACGATATCTCCATCACTAGTTAAAAAAATAAGCCCTTCGCTAGGTTTGTCTAATCGACCAATAGGAAAGATACGTTTAGGGTAGTTGATATAGTCAACGATATTATCCTTTTCATTTTGCGCTGTCGTGCAAACTATACCAACAGGTTTATTAAAAGCAAGATATACGTGTTTTTCTTTAGGTTTATTTATTAATTCACCATCTACCAGAACAATATCATCAGGAGTAACTTTGGTTCCCATTTCAGGTACTTTGCCATTAATAGTTACACGACCCTGGTCGATTAATTTATCTGCCTCGCGACGTGAGCAATAACCAACTTCGCTTAGATATTTATTAAGTCTGGTGAAATTTTTTTCAAGCATACAATAAAAATAGTATACAAAGATAATGGTTATAACAAAATGATAAATGGTATTAATTCAATTTTAATTCTTTAATATCAACCTTCCCATCTGGTGAGATTAAGAAATATTTTGGATTTGTTACTTCTTTTTCAATTGGTTTTTGCTCTTTTGGTATAAGCGTATACTGTAGTTTTATTTCCATTCCTATTTGCACAACGGGTTCAACTATAGAGCTATTTATAACCATATCATAGTTTTTATATGAGATAGGATCATAATAATACGTGATTTGTTTTTTTGCAGCTACAACCCCTTGTTTCTTATTAAATGTGTCTAAAGAAGTACTATGAAAAGCTTGATAGCTTTTATAAAATTCTCTTGGAAAATGACAATATTTAGTATCTGCCATTGTTGGATGATATGACGTTAAATCAAAACCCAAATCGGTATAGAATTGTTGTTTTTCTTTAAGAGTTTTCAATATCTCTGTACGTAGTTGTTTGTATACAGCTTGTATATCGTTTATAAAATAGTCTACTTTTACAAGATTATAAATTTCGTTATTTGCACAGGTAGAAAGTATTTTCTCAAATTGATTTACATTAGTAAATTTTACATGGATATTTTGTTGTAGTTCAAAACCTTTGGGGACTTCATTGTATTTTTTACTGAATAATTTTTTTTCTACTACAGTTTCATATACAGGAACAAATGAAATGACATCGATAATAACATCTCCCTCTAAAATACCTTTGGTGCGCAATTCATCTTTTACTTTTTCTACTCTCCCGTTCATTAGCGTATTAGTTTCTTGAGATGTTTTTCCAATTTGCACGATATTAAAAACTGCAGTATACGAATCGGCAACAATATTGTTTAATACTTTAGCATCAATTGTTATCACAGGGTTAGGTGTTAAATCCTTTTGCCTAAATTGTTGTATTTGATTTCCATAAATATCAGCATTCGCTAATTCTGCAGAAGCTATTATATTTTGCCTAGAAATAATTGTTGCGTTTCCTTTAATTTGAGCAAAAGCGCATGAACTAGAGAATACTAAGAAGATATAAATTAAATTTTTCATGATATAGATTTATCGTAAATCTATGTTGAAAGCTGGTTTTGCAAAAACAATAATGAGTGAATGGCCCTTTTAAATGAGGGAATTGCTTTTTTTTCAAAGAAAGGCACTATTAGGATTTGTTTAAAGCTTATGCTTTCAAAAAATCAATAATCATATTGTCAACTTCATCAAAAAATAGAGAGTGACCATAATTTTCTGTAGTTATAAATTGAGCATTGTTCCAATTTTTGCTAATACTTTCGGCTTCACTATAAGGAGCGATATCATCATTTTTATCATGAATTAAAAGCCCTTTAACTACTAAGTTTTTAGCGAAGTTAACCATAGAAAACTCATCAAAATAGAAACCATGTTTTTCTTTAAAATAATGATTTAACGCTTTCATAAATTTAGGAGAAAGCTTTAATACCTCCTGATATCCTTTCATGATTCTGGAAAGTTCTGAAGGAGGCGCCAATACGATTAGTTTTTCTATTTCTTTATTTTGATAGGTGTATTGATGAAATATAGTTGCCATACCACCTACAGAATGCCCAATCATATGATTAGGTCTATAGAGTTCAACTATTTTTTGAAGGCACTTAGTGTATAAAGGGACGTTTAATATTTTTCCTGTAGAATTACCATGCGCAGGAGCATCAAAAGCAATTACATTAAATCCTTTTTTATGTAATTTTTGTATGAGTACCTTCCATCGATGCGTATTACTTTCCCATCCATGAACTAATAAAATTGTTTCTCCCATGCTAGACCATCTATAGGTCTGGATATAGATAGTATCAATAAGAACCATTTCGTCTTCTGCTTCTTCGAGAAAATCTTCTTGTTCTGGTAATATTTTACCCTTTCTTGGAGTACAAAATAAGATATATGCTTTATTGATTGCCTTTTTTGGATAAAAAAGGAAAAGAAACTGGATGTATTTTCCAATGATAAGAGGCAAGTATTTTTTATATTTTTCTTTCATTCACCTTCACGATGTACTGCTTCCATAGTAAATGCAGGGAGGCAAATGGCAAGATACTCACATTCTTCATCAAATGGGTTAGTATATTGAATTCTTGTGTTTTTTTTAATTTTAATAGATTGTCCCGATTCTAATATTATTTTTTCTCCATCAATGATAAACTGTTTTTTACCTCTAATAATATAAGTGTATTCATCAAACTCTGGGGTTTGAAAAGGCTCGCTCCAATGAGGTGGCGCAATCATATGTGCGATACTAATTTGAGAATTTTGATCAGTTGCCATACCAAAATGCTCTTCTATTAGTTTTCCATCTGTAGTCGGAACAATAAAAGGGGATTTTTGGATCTGATATTTTTTACTCATTTTTTTGTTTTTTAATTGGCTGCATCCCAGCTTATCCAGAAATGTTTGATTTTTGCAGAATCGGGTATATCTGTTGCTGTTATTTCTATATCGGTAGTAGATTGAAACTTTTTTGATAATTCTTTTTTATCAATAGTGAAATATGCCTGAATGCTATCTACAAATATTACAGCTGTACTTAGTGTATTATTAATTTTTGAGATATTGTAATGGTCTTTGATATCTTTAAAAACACCATTAGAAGATAAACCCGAAGCAGTTTTATATCTGGGATCCACAATTTGAATGTTTTCTATAGTAGACATCGGATCTGATTCTTTATGAGCTTCTAAAACTAATAACTTTGTTCCTCCTTTTTCATAAATTTCTATTTCATTTACATTATTAAGAAATTGATTTCCAGCAGCTCTTTTTGCAATAGAATCAT
The DNA here is from genome assembly GCF_943422735.1 of Aquimarina sp. EL_43. Classification (NCBI taxonomy): domain Bacteria; kingdom Pseudomonadati; phylum Bacteroidota; class Flavobacteriia; order Flavobacteriales; family Flavobacteriaceae; genus Aquimarina; species Aquimarina sp. EL_43. Next base: position 3,091,847 of record NZ_CALSBR010000001.1, read on the forward strand.
TGGCATAGATAGAATCTAATTCTTTGATTTGTATTTCGCTGGTTAATAGTCCTATTCTATTATTGGTAATCTCAAACGGATCTTGTTTTTGTTCTTTTTGACAGCTATATATTAATAGTGAAATAAGAAGAATTTTTAACATTCTCTTTGCCATAACTAGATGATTTAGTGATTTGTTAAATTATAAACGTAAATTATTTCAATAACTTATTAAGTACTCCTAAAGCTCCTCGAATAAAAGTGGCACTGGTAAGTACTTTTATCACTGCTTTTTCTGTAGCACTAGCTCTTCTACTTTTTGATCGAGAACTAGATGAGCCTCTATTTAGTTTTTCTCTTTCCTTTTTGGCGGCTGCTTTTGCTTCTTCTGCTTCTGCCTTCTCAATTTTTTCGTTTAAAAGCTCATAAGCACTTTCCCTATCTATTTCTTTATTATATTTAGGGATAAGTTTTGATTTTTTAAGTAAAGCTTTTAATTCACTATCGTTTAGGATGTCCATTCGACTCATAGGAGCCCTTAGCATAGTTGCTGCCAATGGAGTAGGACGTCCTTTCTCATCAAGGGCAGATACCAAAGCTTCTCCAATTCCCAAAGAAGTAAGTATTTCTTTGGTGTCATAGTATTCAGAAATTGGATAATTCTCTGCAGTAAGTTTAATCGCTTTTCTATCCTTGGCAGTAAATGCTCTAAGCGCATGCTGAACTTTGAGTCCTAATTGACTTAAAACTCCATCAGGAACATCGGTTGGATTTTGAGTTACAAAATAAAGACCGACACCTTTAGATCGTATTAGTTTTACGATGCTTTCTATCTGACCCATAAGTGCATTAGAAGCTTCTTTAAAAATGAGATGAGCCTCATCAAGAAAAATCACTAGTTCTGGCCTCCCACTGTCCCCTTGTTCTGGGAAAGTGCCATATATTTCGGCAAGAAGGCTAAGCATAAATGTAGAAAACAACTTTGGCTTATCTTGTATGTCTGTTAATCTAATGATATTGATGATACCTCTACCGTTTTCATCAATTCTACATAAATCTTGAACTTCAAAAGATTTTTCACCAAAAAAGAGATCTGCTCCTTGTTGTTCTAATTCGACTATTTTACGTAAAATTGAACCCGTAGATGCAGTAGAAATACGTCCATAATCCTTTTCTAGTTCCTTTTTACCTTCTTGAGTAGCATATTGTAAGACTTTTTTTAGATCTTTTAAATCTAATAATGGTAATTTGTTATCATCACAATATTTAAATATGATAGAGATAATTCCTGCTTGAGTTGTAGTAACATCAAGAATTCTGGATAGTAGAACTGGTCCAAACTCACTTACTGTAGCTCTTAGCCGAACGCCATCCTGATCAGAAAGAGATAAAATCTCTACAGGAAAATCTTTGGCTTCGAATGGGATACCTATTTTTTCATGACGTTCGTCAATTTTGGGATGACCAGGACTGGCAGCTGCAATCCCACTAAGATCTCCTTTTATATCCATTAAGAGTACAGGTATTCCTTGTTCGCTTAGATTTTCTGCAAGCACTTGTAGAGTTTTGGTTTTACCTGTACCCGTAGCGCCGGCAATTAACCCGTGACGATTTAATGTTTTTAAAGGGATTTTTACATGAGCATCGGTTATTGTTTCTCCATTATACATAGCGGCTCCCATAGTTAGAAAATCACCTTTGGTTTTATAACCTTCGTTAATATGTTCAAGAAATGCCTGGTTATCACTCATAATTAGATATAATTTTGCATAAAAATAGGAATCTTAACTTTTCTATAGAAATTATAAGTTACTTTTAATATAAAGTAAATCACAATACTAATTTTTTATTACTCAGGATCCATGAAAAAAATAACATTAATTATTTGTCTATTCGCTTTTTTAATGAGTTGTAATACAGATACTATAAAGTCTGTAGATACAGTCGTTTTTCATAAAACTCACGAGCCTAAAAAATCAACAGCTCCTTTTTCTGATGCCGTACAAGTAGGGAATCTATTTTTTCTGTCTGGTCAGGTAGGAATGGATCATAGTGTGAGAAAATTGGTGCAAGGAGGAATACAGCCCGAAACAAAACAAACTCTGGAAAATATAAAAGCAGTTTTACAACACCATGGTATGGATATGGTAGATGTAGTTAAATGTACCGTGATTTTAGCTGACATAGAAGATTTTTCTGCTTTTAACGAAGTGTATAAAACCTACTTTCCACAAAAACCAGCACGTACCACCTTTGCTGCCAAAGGATTGGCTGTTGGTGCTAAAATCGAAATAGAATGTGTCGCTGTTAAGTCTGAATAAAGATAATAGTTATCATCTACCATAGATACAGGATTAAGTTGCTTTTGATAGTGTTTCATAATTTTGATTAGAAGATTTTTTTAAGATGTAATTATTCTGAAATCGTAATTTAATATTATTTACATTTGCAACCTTATGCAAAAGAGTATACAGAAATTGGTGAATGATGGTAAACTGCTTCCTTTGATGGAAGAATTTTATACCATCCAGGGAGAAGGTTATCACAAAGGAACAGCAGCATATTTTGTTAGGATCGGTGGCTGTGATGTTGGGTGCCATTGGTGTGATGTAAAAGAAAGCTGGAATGCAGATTTGCATCCTCCAACAGATACAAATGTTATCGTAGAAAATGCGCTAAAATATAGCGATGTAATTGTGGTTACAGGAGGAGAACCTCTTACCTGGGATATGACCTTGTTAACTCAAGGTCTTAGAAATAAAGGAGCTAAAACTCATATTGAAACATCTGGTGCTTATCCTCTAACAGGTGAATGGGACTGGATTTGTCTTTCTCCCAAAAAAGTAAAACTTCCAAAAGAAGAAGTTTATAAAAAAGCTAATGAGTTAAAATGTATTGTTTATAACAAAAGTGATTTTGAATTTGCCGAGAGGCAAGCAGACAAGGTTTCTGATAATTGTGTATTGTATCTTCAACCCGAATGGAGTGTTCGCGAAAAAATCATTCCTCTGATTGTCGATTATGTTATGAAAAACCCAAAATGGAAAGTTTCTCTTCAAACTCATAAATACTTAAATATTCCCTAAAAAGATCTATCACTTTGATTCTTAAAGCTTTTTGAATAAAAATACAAGTATTTAATCACTAATGCGTTATGGTTTTTCCATAATTTTGGGGATAATTCCCCATATTTTATTTTTCATTTTGAAGGAAAAAGACTACGGTATTTGTGGTTTTTCAATATTTCGTATACTTTTTACCCAGCTCTTTAAGTATTTATATCGAAATTATCATTTTTGTTTTATTACTTGTTTTGGTAGTGTTTAAATTTATGTGAACAATTTAAAATCAGTTTCTTATGAAAAATTTATACGCTACATTTGGATTAACTTTTAGAGCTTTTATCAGTTTTGTAAAAGAATTGCCAGGAGCATCTCTATATGCTATGCGTAGATAAATATCTGCATAAAGAAGTATATAAACTTTTTGATTTTGAACGTGAATTTACCTTTCGTCGAATGTAAATGTCGTTTTAATTATTCTTTTAGACCAGCTAACGATTTTTTATACTTACAATGTAAATATGAGATAAATTTGTAACTGTAATTAAAAACCAGACAGTTATGAAATATTTTACCTCTATTTTCGGATTAAGTTTTAACGTAGTAATTAATTTTTTAAAAGATCTTCCAGGAGCATCTCAGTATGCAATCAATAAATGATAATGATGAATGTACTAGTTTATTATCATCGATCATTTTATTTTTTAGATCCTTAGTAAGAGATTGTTTTAAGAAACAGTCTCTTACTAATTTTTATAAGTAAGAAAAAGATGATATGGTTTATAAGAAAAGGACTATATCTGTTTTTATGATCAATACTTCTTTTTTAAAATACTGCTTTTTTTATTTGGGTTAAACAAAATACTTCATGCCCCCAGTGTAATTAACAGTTCCTTAGAAATTCATTGCTACATTTAGTGATCAATTAAGTTTTAAGTTTTTATATGAATAAACGTCATAATTGTTTTGATCAATAGACTTCATTATTTTCTTTAATTTTTCATAGTATAACATTCAATTGAAGGAAAAAATATTCAAAAAAAACATAAAAATGGGTTATATAATATTAAATATAATCTCTTTTTTACATTTCTAACAAGGAATGAATAATGGTATTTCTAGAATAATATATAGATATAACTCTGCTTTTTAGTTGTTTTATATGTTTTAAGAAAATTTGATTGAAAGGATGTGAAATAAAAAAGGGGGAGAAAACCCCTAAAACACAACTTTACAGTGTGGGAAAAAACCTCAAAAATTAACACATGTAAATTGATTTTTGGTGTTATGGCGTTTTAAAGTGTTTTATGTCTAAAATTTTGTTTTGTCGATGTTAATTTTTATGGGTCAAATGAGATAGACATTATCTTTGTATAACAATTTTAAACCAAAAGATTATGAAGCTATTTTACGGTATTTTTTTTGTTGATATAAAGGCTTTAAAAACCTTTTTAAGACAACTACCATCGGCTTGCAGTAATGCAATCCATAGATAAGATTTTTTGAAATTGTTGAGGGACGATTTTGAAAACCGAATGAAACGAAAAAGAATAAGCTTTTGAAAAATTTATGTTAAGGAATTTAGGGAAATTACCCCATTATCCTTGTATAAAATAACAAAGCATTAGGGGGTGGACTTATTAGAATTAAGATTTTCGTGCTTATTATCGATAAAATCTTGATTTATATCTAAAATATATATAAATTTATTGACATCGAGTTATATCGGTATTATATTTGAATAATAATTACATTAATTTTTAAACGTAACATATGGGGCTATTTTACACAAAATTTAGATTAACTTTTAGAATTGTGATGGATTTTCTAAAAGAGTTACCTGGGGCATCTGGTCATGCTATTCACAGATAACATAAGAACTTATTATCTCTGTTCGAGATAAGAACAAACACAAAAGTTGAGGAAAAAAATAGCTTGAAAATTTATTTTCAAGCTATTTTTTTATGAATTAAATTGTAAACTCTTTCGTTTGTTATAAATAAAAAGGTACTTCTACACGAGTAGTATCCCATCCCATAACCATGTGATACCCTTTATCTACTTTTTTGAAAGCTATAGAAAAAACTTCTAACTCATCACCACTTCCAACCGGAACCTTGATTCTAGCCACATCTTTACTTTTATCATAAGAGTAGGCTCCCCAACTATCTAGATCAGAATTTATAATAATAGTCCATTCTTTTTCACCAGGAATAGTGAATAATGAATATGTACCTGCTTTAATGGTTTTGTCTCCCATTTTTACATCCTGAGAGAATCTAATTTCGGTAGCTTCATCAGCGCCAGTTCTCCATACTTTATCATATGCAGCTAAACTACCAAAAATTTTACGCCCTTTCTTTTGTGGACGACTATAGACAACTTTAATCTCTGGTTTGGCATTTCTGTCTTTCTTAGCATAAGAAATATCGGTTGGACTTTTCTGCAGTCCTGCAAATTTTTGAGCGTTTACACTTGATAATGTACCCAAAAACATAATAATAATTAATACGAGTGATTTTTTCATAATTTGATTTTAATTTTTATGACAGACGTAAAGATATTGTTGAACTTACAATTGAAATGTTAATCGAGTCTATAAATTGTGTTAAATGTTTGAGATAACAATATGGTAGTATATATAAGAATATATCCTTTTTAAAGTTTCTTTTTGTTATAGTTTATTGTATTTTTTGTTTTAATGTGTAAGCTATATTGTGTTTATTGTTTTAATTTTGTAACTATAAACCCACCTTTGACCTTTCAAAATAATAGAAAAAGAAGAATATGTGTGGAATTGTTTGTGCTTTTGATATAAAGCAAGATTCAGAGATGTTACGACCTCAATTACTTGAGATGTCAAGAAAAATTAGACATAGAGGCCCGGATTGGAGTGGAATATACTCCAGTAAAAATGCAATACTAGCTCATGAAAGATTGGCTATAGTAGATCCGGTTTCTGGTAAACAACCATTGTTTAGTGCAGATAATAAACTGGTACTAGCAGCTAATGGAGAAATTTATAATCACAGAGAGCTTCGTAAACAATTTGAAGGAACTTATGATTTTCAAACAGAATCTGATTGTGAGATAATTTTGGCACTATATGAACAAAAAGGTGTAGATTTCTTAGATGATCTTAATGGTATTTTTGCTTTTGCACTATATGATGTAGAAAAGGATACGTATTTCATTGCTAGAGATCATATGGGGATTATTCCTCTTTATATGGGATGGGATCAAAACGGTACTTTCTATGTGGCATCCGAGTTAAAAGCTCTTGAAGGAGTTTGTACTAAAATAGAATTGTTTCCTCCGGGACATTATTTGTCAAGTGAAGAAGGAGAACCAAAGAAGTGGTATGTTAGAGATTGGTCTGATTATAAAGCAGTGCAAGAAAATCAAACGAGTATTGATGAACTAAGAGATGCTCTAGAGGCAGCTGTTCATAGACAATTGATGTCTGATGTTCCTTACGGTGTTCTATTGTCTGGCGGATTAGATTCTTCAGTAACCTCTGCTATAGCAAAAAAATATTCAGAAAAACGAATAGAATCCGGTGACACCAAAGATGCATGGTGGCCAAAATTGCACTCGTTTTCTGTTGGATTAGAAGGTTCGCCGGATTTGGAAGCTGCACAAAAAGTAGCCGATCATATAGGAACCATACATCACGAAATAAAATTTACTATTCGAGAAGGTCTTGATGCGATAAAAGATGTGATCTATAATTTAGAGACCTATGATATTACTACCATAAGAGCTTCAACTCCAATGTATTTAATGGCTAGAGTTATTAAATCTATGGGAGTAAAGATGGTACTGTCGGGAGAAGGAGCCGATGAGATTTTTGGAGGGTATTTATATTTTCATAAAGCACCAAATGCAAAAGAATTTCATGAAGAAACTGTGCGTAAACTCAACAAATTACATATGTATGATTGTTTACGAGCAAATAAATCGCTTGCTGCATGGGGAATCGAAGGGCGAGTTCCGTTTTTAGACAAAGAGTTTATAGATGTTGCAATGAGAATTAACCCAAAAGATAAAATGATTAATGGGGAAAGAATGGAAAAATGGGTTATTCGTAAGGCTTTTGAATCATATTTACCAGAGAGCGTAGCCTGGAGGCAAAAAGAACAATTCTCTGATGGAGTAGGGTATAGTTGGATCGATACATTAAAAGAAATTGTTGAGGTCGAAGTTACAGATGAACAAATGGCGAATGCGCATTTTAGGTTCCCAATACAAACACCTCAAAACAAAGAAGAATTTTACTATAGAACTATTTTTGAAGGACATTTTCCTAGTGATACTGCGGCATTAAGTGTTCCTCAAGAACCATCGGTAGCATGTAGTACAAAAATTGCTTTAGAATGGGATGAAGCTTTTAAAAATATGAATGACCCAAGTGGTAGAGCTATTGCCAATGTACATGAAGAAGCTTATGATGATGTTGCTATATGATAAAAATTACAGTTTATTTTAGCTGAAAGTTGAGTTAATTGAGATGTAAGGTTCTGAGAAAATATTTTCAGGACCTTTTTTGTAGTTATAAGACGCAACCTATTGAAAAACAAAATATCTCATGAATGTAGAAAACAAGAAAGATAATAATTATGAAATTACAAATCTTTACACTAGTACTTAATTGCTACATTTGGGATATGATTTATAATACTTATAATTTACTGTGATAAATACTACAGATTTTGCAAATTGAAAATCATCCTTTCAAGAATATAAATAAATCTTAAATTCATTTTAAGGGTGTTTTTATCGTTTTTAAGAGCGTTTTTTATTTTTCTAGTACTATTCTTAACTAATTGTTGATAACTCGTTAAATCCTTCTTGATAAAACTCTTTGATCCTTTTACTCTTTTTTTATCTTTGTTTGTTGTCAAAAAAATAAAATAATTAATTAAGGGATTTTATGAGCGAAGAAGCTAATAAGAAAAATTACTCCGCCGATAGTATTCAGGCACTCGAGGGGATGGAGCACGTACGTATGCGTCCATCGATGTATATTGGTGATGTTGGATCTCGAGGGTTACATCATTTGGTGTATGAGGTAGTAGATAATTCAATTGATGAAGCACTAGCAGGGCATTGCGATGCTATACAAGTAACTATCAATGAAGATAATTCTGTTACTACTCGTGATAATGGTAGAGGGATTCCTGTAGGTATACATAAAAAAGAAGGTGTTTCTGCTCTAGAGGTTGTAATGACCAAAATAGGAGCAGGAGGAAAATTTGATAAAGATTCTTATAAGGTTTCTGGTGGTCTTCATGGGGTAGGAGTATCTTGTGTAAATGCATTATCAGATCATTTGCACGCAACTGTTCATAAAGATGGTAAAGTATGGGAGCAGGAATATGAAAGAGGAAAACCATTATATCCGGTTAAATCTACAGGAGATACAGATTTTAACGGTACTATAGTAACTTTTAAGCCAGATGCCACAATTTTTCAACAAACGCTAGAGTATAATTATGATACTTTGGCAAGTCGTCTGCGAGAATTGGCATATCTTAATAAAGGAATAACAATTACGTTAACCGATAAGCGCCATCAGGATGATGAAGGTAACGATGTTACTGAAACTTTCTTTTCTGAAGAAGGGTTGAAAGAATTTGTACGATTTCTTGATGCAAGTCGTAGTTCTATTATAGCAGATGTAATTTCTATGGAAGGTGAAAAAAACAATATTCCGGTAGAAGTCGCTATGATTTATAATGATTCTTATGCAGAGAATTTACATTCTTATGTAAATAATATTAATACGCATGAAGGAGGAACGCATTTATCAGGTTTCAGAAGAGGTCTTACATCTACGTTAAAAAAATATGCAGACGCTTCAGGATTATTAGATAAACTAAAGTTTGAAATTGCGGGAGATGATTTCCGTGAAGGATTAACAGCAATTGTATCTGTAAAAGTTCAGGAACCACAATTTGAAGGTCAGACTAAAACCAAATTAGGAAACAGAGAAGTTACTTCTGCGGTATCGCAAGCTGTTTCTGAAATGTTGGAGAATTATCTTGAGGAGAATCCAAATGATGCTAAAACGATTGTTCAGAAAGTAATCCTAGCTGCACAGGCACGTCATGCTGCTAAAAAAGCACGTGAAATGGTGCAGCGTAAATCTGTGATGAGTATTGGTGGTTTACCTGGTAAACTTTCTGATTGCTCAGAACAAGACCCTGCATTATGTGAAGTGTTTCTAGTCGAGGGAGATTCTGCAGGTGGAACAGCAAAACAAGGGCGAGATCGTATGTTTCAGGCAATTCTTCCGTTACGTGGTAAGATATTGAATGTAGAAAAGGCAATGCATCATAAAGTTTTTGAAAACGAAGAAATCAAAAACATTTTTACAGCTCTTGGTGTTACCATTGGTACTGAAGAAGATAGCAAAGCACTAAATCTTTCAAAATTACGCTATCATAAAATTGTAATTATGTGTGATGCCGATGTCGATGGTAGTCATATTTCTACATTAATCTTAACCTTCTTTTTCCGTTATATGAAGGAACTCATCGAAGCAGGGCATATTTATATAGCAGCTCCACCACTATATTTGGTAAAAAAAGGAGCCAAAAAGCAATATGCATGGAACGATGATCAGCGAGATATGATTGTAAAAGAGTTTGGAGAAAATTCTAAAATACAACGATATAAAGGTCTTGGAGAGATGAATGCAGAACAACTTTGGGATACTACCATGAACCCAGAATTTAGAACAATGCGTCAGGTTACTATCGAAAATCTTACCGAAGCCGATCGTATATTTTCTATGCTAATGGGAGACGAAGTACCACCACGTAGAGAGTTTATAGAAAAGAACGCTGTATATGCAAATATCGATGCATAAACAATAGTTTAGAAGTATATTTAAGATCCGCTATATAATAGGTATAGCGGATTTTTTTTATATTGCAATGCCTATTAAACCCAAATCTTATGAAAAAATGTACTTTGCTGTTAGCATTACTTCTAGGTCATGTTACGTTTTCGCAAACAGATATCGATCAAATTCTTGAAATAGGAATTGAAAATGCCCAGAGATTTAGTGAAGATTATTTTGCATCTGCAGGAGAGTCTTTGGTAAACGCTATGTCTAATGGTTGGTATAATACAGCAGAAACAAAGAAATTATGGCACTTCGAAGCTGGGATTGTAGGTAATCTTTCTTTTGTAAGAGAAGAAAAACAATCCTTTGTCCTAAATGTGCAGGATTATACAGATTTAACATTTAGAAATGGGCAAACCAGTCAGACTGTTGCAAATGCATTAGGTGTAAACCGAGAAGAAATAGTAGTAGTAATAAATCGAGGTCAAGCCACAGAATTAGAAGTTGTTTTACCAAATGGTATTGGTGATTCTGAAATTAATTCTTTACCAAGCGGATTTATTCAAGGATCAATGGGGTTAATAAAAAGTACAGAAATAAAACTTAGGTTTTTGCCAAGGATCAAAGCAGTACAAGATGCAGAAATACAACTGTATGGTGTCGCTTTTCAGCATGAGTTTACCGATTGGGTTTTTCCGTTAAAGAGATGGCCTGTTAGACTATCTGCTTTATTGGGATATACTAATGTAAAAGGTTTTTATGATATTAATGCCAGTAGTGGGATAGAAGGTGCAGATCAGGAAGTACGCTTAAATACTAATTCATGGTTGATCACAGGTATTGTATCTACCAAATTACCTGTTTTAAACTTTTATGGGGGACTAGGATATTATTTTGGTTCGAGTGATGCAGATTTATTAGGAACCTATCAAATTCAAAACGGACCGCTAACATCCCAAACGGTAATAGATCCAATAAGTGTAAAAAATAGAACAAAAGGAGTTAAAGCATCAATTGGTGCAAAAGTACAGTTTGGTATTTTTAGAGCGAATCTGGATTATACATTGCAAAACTATAATAACCTTTCTTTAGGACTTAATTTTGGCTGGTAATTAACACTCTATTTGTTAATTAATTCATCAAAGAATTCGTATTTTCGCGAAATAAATAAGTTTAATTACATTCAAAAAAATATACCATGAAAGTTACAGTAGTAGGAGCTGGTGCAGTAGGTGCTAGTTGCGCTGAATATATAGCAATAAAGAATTTTGCTTCAGAAGTAGTAGTGTTAGATATTAAAGAAGGATATGCAGAAGGAAAAGCAATGGATCTCATGCAAACCGCTTCTTTAAACGGGTTTGATACCAAAATCACTGGTACTACAGGAGATTATTCTAAAACTGCAGGAAGTGATATTGCTGTAATTACTTCAGGAATTCCTCGTAAACCAGGAATGACAAGAGAAGAATTAATTGGTATTAATGCTGGGATTGTTAAATCAGTATCTTCAAGTTTGATAGAGCACTCTCCTAATGCAATTATTATTGTGGTTAGTAACCCTATGGATACAATGACCTATTTGGTACATAAAACAACCAATCTTCCTAAAAATAGAATTATAGGTATGGGTGGTGCTTTAGATAGTGCCCGTTTTAAATACAGATTAGCAGAAGCATTAGGTGCTCCTATTTCTGATGTTGACGGAATGGTAATTGGTGGGCATAGCGATAAAGGTATGGTGCCATTAACAAGATTGGCTACAAGAAATAGCGTGCCTGTTTCAGAATTTATTTCAGAAGAAAGAATAGAGCAAGTTGCTGCAGATACTAAAGTTGGTGGAGCTACATTGACCAAATTATTAGGTACATCGGCATGGTATGCTCCAGGAGCAGCAGTATCAGGTTTAGTACAAGCAATCGCTTGTGATCAAAAGAAAATTTTCCCTTGCTCTACCTTATTAGAAGGAGAATATGGATTAAATGATCTTTGTATCGGTGCGCCAGTTGTATTAGGTAGAAACGGAATCGAAAAGATTGTTGAAATAGAACTTAACGATGCAGAAAAAGCTAAACTTGCAGAAAGTGCTGAAGGTGTTAAGAAAACAAATGGATTATTAGAGTTATAATATATCCTTATAAATAAGTTTAATAAGAGCTGCTTTATGCAGCTCTTATTGTTTTACGGTAGTGTAAAAAGAAATATGTTTCTCTAATTAATGAAGTCTTTACAATAGAACAAGTCTCGGTTTTGATGTTTTTGGAATAGTGATAAATACCAAAATTGAAACTTATACGTTTTGATGTTTGAAGATTGCAATAGATATTTATTTGAAGACTTTAGAAATGCAGTTTTAATTTTTTTATATTTGCCGCATGAAGAAAAAATGGTACTTCGGGATTTTAATTTCTGCTTTAGCAACACTTGTTGTTATTCAGCAGCAAACCGTAGTACCTAATCAGGAAATTGTATTAGAGTTTGTTAATAATGAGATTACTTCTGTTGAAGCTCAAAATGCGATAACACTTGTAAAAAAACAACTGCAATCTATAGGAGTGCAGCATACAAGGATATCAAAAGGGCTAAAAAATGGCAAGCTCAAAATTGCCTACTATAGTGATGCAGATGTAGAGTATATAAAAAGAATACTTTCTGAAGCACATAATGTAGCCTTGGATCATGTTTTTTATGATCAAAACGAAGATGGTGATCAGTTTCCTTTAAATAAAAATTCTAAAGACTATAATTTCGATGTTTATGAAATCCAGAAAAGTACAGATTTTGATGCTGACTTTAATGGAAAGTATGTTTTAGAAGTAAAACATGAACGCGATGGATATTCTGGTTCTAACTCGTATAGTTTTGTTAAAGGAATTGATACCGATTATATAGATAGGCTCGTCAAAGTAGCCCAAAAAGTAAATACAAATATTGCAATTGCAATAGACCACACTTCGCATAATATTCCTGAAGTAAGAGCTGGACCCACCTCTTGATTGGAATTCTAAGCTTTTAAGAAATTCCTAAAAACTAATCATATTTTAAAATAGAGCTTTTGTCAGTTGTATGATAAAGCTCAATCACATAGTATTAAATAATAAAAATAATTGTCAAATCTGAAGAGGAATATTGTAAGTACTCTTGTTAGCAGGTTTGACCAAAATAAATAGATAATGCAAAATAAAGGACTTGTTAGGGTATTTGCTATTTTATTTGGCTTGGTATGTATTTACCAATTGTCATATACGTACATGGCCTACACAAAAGAGGCAGAAGCTGAAATTTATGCACAGCAAAAGTATCCCGAAAGCGTAAAAGATTACTCAAAATTAAGGGAGACAGCAGAGCGTAATTATTTAGATTCTATTGGTAAAGAAGAAATTTTTGCCGGTATTACTTATAATGATGCAAAGGATAAAGAACTTAATAAAGGGCTTGACCTTAAAGGAGGAATTAATGTTATTCTACAAATTTCTGTAAAAGACATTTTAAGTGGACTTGCAAATAATTCTAAAGACCCTTCGTTTAATCAGGCTTTGCTTGCTACTGATGAGGTACAGAAGAATAGCCAAAATAATTATATTGATGATTTCTTTACCGAGTTTGAAAAAATTCCGGATGCAAAATTGGCATCACCAGATATTTTTGCAAACAAAAACTTAAGTGATGATATCACTTATGATATGACTAATGAGCAAGTTAAACCTGTTCTAAAACGTAAGATTGATGAGTCTGTAGTATCAGCATTCGAAGTATTGCGTAAGCGTATCGATAAGTTTGGGGTTACACAGCCTAACATCCAGCGTTTAGGTGAATCTGGTCGTATTTTGGTAGAGCTTCCAGGTGCTAAAGATATCGAGAGGGTAAAAAGCTTGGTAACAAGTACAGCTCAATTAGAATTTTGGGATGTATATAAGATGGAAGAAGTTTTTAATCATCTTATTGCTGCTAATAATTTGATTAAAGAAGAGCTTGAAGGTGTAGATGAAATAAAAGAAAAAGTTGCTGAAACCAGTGAGACTGTGGTAGATTCTACTCAGGTAGATACGGCAAAAGTTGATTCTACAACAACTGATGCTGATGCAGCGATCGAAAACTTATTGGAAGATGCAGAAGATTCTACTGATATTGAAGCACAGGTAAACCCATTGTTTGACCTTATTGTAGGACAAGGAAGACAAGGAGGACCAGTAGTGGCTACCGTAGAGAAGAAGAATGCAGATCAGTTTATGGCATACCTTAATGATCCTAAAGTAAAAGCTTTATTGCCGGTAGAGCAACGTTTTATGAAATTTGCATGGGGAAAACCAGAAAAAGATTCTGAGTTTTTAGATTTATATGCTATAAAAGGAAATAGAGATAATGAGCCAGAATTAAGTGGTGGTGTTATTACAGATGCAAGACAAGAGTATAGCCAATTAGGTAAAGTAACAGTTACCATGCAAATGGATGGTAAAGGAGCTAAAAAATGGGAAGAAATGACTGGCCGTGCTTTTAATCAAAGTAGCCAGATAGCAGTTGTATTAGATGATATAGTATATTCTGCTCCAGGTGTTACAACAGGAGCGATTAGTGGAGGTAGAAGTGAGATTACCGGAGACTTTTCTATAGAAGAAGGTCAGGATTTGGCAAATGTATTAAGAGCAGGTAAATTACCGGCTTCTGCAGATATTATACAGAGTGAGGTAGTAGGACCGTCTTTAGGTCAAGAAGCTATTGATAGTGGTATTATGTCTTTTGCAATAGCATTAGTGTTAATTCTAATCTGGATGGTATTTTACTATGGTAAAGCTGGACTTTTTGCAGATGTGGCTTTGGTGGTTAATATCTTATTCATTTTTGGAGTATTAGCAGGATTAAAAGCGGTATTAACACTTCCTGGTATTGCAGGTATCGTATTAACGATTGGTATGTCGGTGGATGCAAACGTGTTAATATTTGAACGAATTAGAGAAGAGTTGGTAAAGGGTAAGTCTCAGGTAGATGCTATTAAAGATGGATTTAGTAATGCATTATCGTCAATACTTGATGCGAATATAACTACTGGTCTTACAGGTCTTATTTTATTAGTTATTGGTACTGGACCAATTAAAGGGTTTGCGACTACCTTATTAATAGGTATTTTAACTTCTCTATTTACAGCTATTTTTGTAACCAGATTATTTATCGATGGTTACGGTAAAAATGGTAAAGAATTAGCTTTTTCTACAGGAGCAACCAAGAACTTATTTAAGAATGTTAATATTAATTTCTTAAAGAAACGTAAAGTTGCTTATATCATTTCTGGTATTATTATCGTTGCAGGTATTGGTTCATTATTCACCAATGGTTTGGATCAAGGTGTAGATTTTGTAGGAGGAAGAACATATACTGTTCGTTTTGCAAAAGATGTTGTTCCTACTGTTGTAGAGAAAGATCTTGTTGCAGCATTTGAAAGTGCACAGGCAAAAACTTATGGAACCAATAATCAATTAAAAATTACAACAAAGTATAAAGTTGATGAAACAGGTGAAGAAGTAGATGCAGAAATTTCAAACAAATTATTTACAGCTTTAAAGCCTTATTTAACAGATGGGTTGACTTATGATCAGTTTGCTAATGGTGGAGATGATAAGCAAGTAGGTATTATGCATTCTATGAAGGTAGGGCCAACAATTGCAGATGATATTAAACAAGCAGCATTCTGGTCGGTACTTGCATCTCTTATAGTTGTCTTCTTATATATTTTACTACGATTTAGAAGATGGCAATTTAGTTTAGGTGCTGTAGCGGCGGTATTCCATGATGTATTAATAGTACTAGGGATATTCTCGTTAACCTATAAGTTTATGCCATTTAATATGGAAATTGATCAAGCGTTCATTGCGGCTATACTTACTGTAATTGGATACTCGTTAAATGATACCGTGGTTGTATTTGATAGAATTAGGGAATTCTTCAACGAGCATACTGGAAGACCATTGGATAAAAACGTTAATGGAGCTTTAAATAGTACGTTAAGTCGTACTTTAAATACATCTTTAACCACATTATTGGTACTGATCGCGATCTTTATATTCGCTGTGCCTTTAAGAGGGTTTATGTTCTCGTTAATTATTGGTGTGATTATAGGTACCTATTCGTCTCTATTTATTGCAACTCCGGTAATGTATGATACCGTACGTAAAGTTGGTTTAAAGACTAAAGAAAAAGTAACCGAAGAGAAGAAAAAATAATCTTTTTCTAAGTTATAATTACAAAAAATCCTTTCTAAGCGATTAGAAAGGATTTTTTGTATTTTCTATTATTTTTTCAAGACCTCACAGGTTTTTAAAACCTGTGAGGTCTTATTTTACATTTTAGTAAAAGAAATAGAATCACCGGCTTTAAGATTCCAGGTATCTGTAAGTTTAGCATTTACTTCTAACACATATTGCGCTGGTCCTTCAGATGGTAATGAAGATTCATTAAGAGGTTGTGCATTTTTTTGGATACTTACTACCTTGTTTTTTGCATCTATAAAGATGATGTCCAAAGGAAATTTTGTGTTTTTCATATAAAACGAATGCGGAGCTTCTTCAGAAAATATAAATAACATACCTTGATCGTTCTGCATAGATTTACGATACATTAAGCCTGTTTCTCTTTCGTAATCAGAGTCGGCAATTTCGATATCTAGTTTGGTTATTGGATTAGGGATTGAATCCTTTAGGTCAAACAAAGAAAGCTCACCTTCCTTGGTAAATGTAATCTCCTTAGTTAGGTTCTTATCATTTTTAGAATCTGTTTTACAAGAAAACATACTTAGTGTTGCACATGCAAAAATTGAAATATAAATGCTTTTTTTCATCAGTTTATTTTTAGCAGAACTAAAAGTAGATAAAAAAGCCGCACTTCAAAAATATGAAGCACGACTTTTATCAACTAACTAACCAGCATCTTTTATTATAAATTGGCCATTATTAATTATGAGTTAATTAGTAATGGCTAATATTGTTTTTACTCATTTTTCCAATCAATTTTTCGGGATATCATCATTATGGTTCCCAGGATTAGGAATAACCCTATGCTTCCTACTAATAATGCATAGTTTTCTAATTGGATGATTACAAATATGAATGCATATAAAGCTGCTAAAGAAGCAGCTATGAATCCCATAAATTTGTAGCTTTTAAGTATTGCTTTAGAATACATAGAAATTAGTAAAACTACTGCACTACCCGCTATAGCATATGCTTGTAAAAAACTTGAATGTTCTGATATAGAAATCAATAATGTATAAAACATGGTTAATGCTAATCCAATCATTAAATATTGAAAAGGATGAATATGAATTTTACTTATTGCCTGGATTAAGAAGAATACCAGAAAAGTAAGTGCAATCACCAGATATCCATATTTGGCAGCACGTTCACTTTTTTGATACTCATCTACCGGGATCAGTAATTTTACACCAAAAGCAGAAGCATTAATATGTGGCAGTTCTCCAAAAAATTCTTGCTCAAACTCTCTGTTGATTTGTAATACTTTCCAATTGGCTTTAAAACCTTGATCAGAGATTTGTTTGGTTTTGGTATCAGGTAGATAATTACCATTAAAACTTGGTGAGGCCCAATTTGATGTCATAGATACATTGGTTTCACGACCTACAGGTATAAATCGTAACTGTTCACTTCCATTAATCAAGAGATCCAGGCTAAAATCAACTGTACTTTCTTTGGGTAAAGAACTATCTTTTAGAAATTTGGTTTCCAGAGTATTTGTGTATGAGTTTTGTGCATATCGAGAGCGCAAAGGATATTGATCTGTTCCTAGTTTTAGTTCCAGGTTACTTCGTATACCCTTTAGGTTTGTTGAGTTCACTTGCACAGTAGCTTTGTTCCATAAGATATCTGCTTCTGCGATATCCTGTGTTTCGAAGTTTGGAGTAGTAAAAGAGCCTGTTATTTTCATATCAGCAGTATATACTACAGACTCATAGATACTTCTTCCCAGAGTTTCGGATTCGATATTGGCTTTTATATCTAATGTGTTAGGAAAGAAAAAAGCATGTTTTATAGTAATAATATCTTCTTCGTTATAGGATTTTGTTTTATCATCCCAGGTTTTTTTTAAAGTATGCACCTGATACGGGATTTTGAGAATCGGACCATATAATAATACTTCATTTCCCCATTTTTGATTGATCTCCTTAACAACTTCTTCTTGTCTATAGGAGCGTTCTCGTATTAAATCTTTAATGTAAGATAAAGGGATTAATAATACTAAAATTAGTATTCCGACCATTAGCATTCGAACGGTAATTGAAGTCTTTAACCATTGACCAAAGGACTTTTTTTGTTTTTGGGTTTCCATAGATATAATATTTATAGTGATTGTATTTTTTTAATTATTTTTTTCTTGATAATGTTGGATCATTCGATATGTGATGATTAGAAAACCGCCAAAACCTATCGTAAACGCCCAGGTGTTAATATGTTGAGTGGGAAATAGAACTCTTTTTAAGATATCTGATAAAATCCCTGATGGATTTTGAAGTATATCCCAACTGTTCCATCTTAATACTCTTCCCAGGTATATTCCAAAACCACACAATAACAGAATGCTATAAGAGATGAGGTTTGTAATTTTTTTAGAAAATTTTTCAAGAAGTAGTGTCTGCATCATCCATAAAGAAGCAAAACCGATAATTAAACCATTGATGGCAAAGGATAGAATAAGTAAAACATCAAACCAAACTGACTGTAAGTTACTTAATCTGATGTGTTGTAAATCTGTTAAGATATATGGAGAATTAGGTAAAAATAAGAGCCATATCACAAAACCTAACCAGAAAATGAGCTGATTTGTTTTGCGTATGCTTAGTAGTATTGTAATGCCATAAGGAATGCATGCTAAAAAGAGGTTCCAGACCAGAAATAGATAAAAAGAAGATTCTGTTTTTAAAATTCTGATTGCCAGTAATAATAAGCTAAATGTTACTGAAAACGTAAACAGTTTTATGAAAGGCAATTGTTTTTCTATAATATTCATAATAATTAGTATTTATACGATTTGGATATAGATAAGTGTAATAGGAATGTTAAGTAGAAAGAGCAGTATTGTGATTAGATTCTCTTTGGTGTCTTTTGAAAAGAAAAGCGCATTAATAATTAGAAATGCCAGAAAAATTGCATTAACAAGGAAAGCAATTCTAACATAATTAATTCCTATGTGCAATAGTGCACTCCATTTAAAACATATGTAAAGAAGCAATAGAGAGGTTCCGATAAGAAAACTAACTAAGGCTAAAATGATTGCAATTTTATTAATAGGATGCGCTATTTTCATAATGATGAGATTAAAAATATTTTAAGAAAGGGTTGTTGATTACGATAATGATATACCCAATAGTAATTGGGATATTGAGAACGACCAGTATGATCGTTGTTAAATTCTCTTTATAGTACTGGTGGTTGATGATAGCATTAGTTATGATCCCTACAAAGACGATTGCATTAAGAACTGATGCTATGATCACATAAAAAAAACCTATGTCTAATACGATATTAGATTGAGAAATTAAAAAGAACAGTAATAGTAAAGTTCCCAAAAGAAAGCTTATGGTTGCTACGATAAGTGCATTTTTGTTAATAGGTTGTATGATTTTCATAATGATGAGATTAAAAATGTGGTTTTCAGGGTTTGCACAGATTGATGTAAAAGCTTTTTGTAATCCAGTTGGTAAAAAGGATAAGCGGTTTTCCCTTTTTGATATGCTTTTTTAAAAAGTTTGATCTTGTCTGGATAGAATAGGGTGCCTAGTACTATGACAGAGATTAGGTATATTGTACGTTTACCATTTCCTAAAAGATAATACTGCATAGCCACTTCTTCGGAAACAGAGATGCCAATATTGGTTAATACATGAAAAACATCATGATTTTCTAATTTGGGTTGCGAGCTAAAATCATGTTGTAGCAAAAAGCAACCTAAATGAAACCCAAGACTTCCTTTGGGATATGTAATAAGTGTTTTTACTGAGATATCCCAGGATGGTTGTTTTTTAAACCATTTTTGATATGGCTTTTTACTTAACTCATAAATTGTTTCTAATATAAACGCTCTCATTATTTATTTTAAAAGTACTTTGTTTTTCAAAGTAAAAATGATAAAAAAATATAGCTACTGTTTTAATAATTTTTCAATAGCTTCTACGTGTTTTTTAAAAGCTTCTCGGCCTTTTTTGGTAACACTGTACCTTGTATTGGGTTTTCTGCCTATAAATGATTTTTCTACTATAATATATTCTTCTTTTTCCAAAGCTTTAGTATGACTGGCTAAGTTACCATCGGTAGCTCCCAGAAGCTCTTTTAGCGTTTTAAAATCGGCATATTCGTTAACAATCAATATCGACATAATTCCTAATCGAATTCGATGGTCAAAAGCTTTGTTTATATTGTTAATTATATTTTTCATTCCGGATTCCCTAAAAAAAAGGAATTTTTTCAAATTTTGTACTCAGTTTAACCTGATTGAATTGCATTTCCGTATAAATCAAAAACTAATTTATAGGGTAAGGATTGCTACTTTATGGTTTAGATTTCGAATTTGAAGTCTCATTAAAGTATATCAGGCTTCCGTATATAATATGCATTACACCAAATCCCAGCACCCAAAACCAGAAGCCATATCCAGGATAAATTGCACAGATCAAACCTAATACAATTTCTATATATCCCAAATATTTTACATTACCAATAGTGTATTTTGAAGCATTTACCAGAGCGAGACCATAAAAAATAAGCATTAATGAACCGGTAAGACCATAATGATCGCTGGATATTTTTATAATGATATAAATACCACCAGTAACTAATGGAATCAAAAAAGCGGTAAGTAATCGTTTGGAAGCACTATTCCATAAGGTTTCGTTATTTTTTTTCGCTTTTGTAATACTTAATATAATGGCTGTAATAATACTTAGAAAAGCAACTAGGACCAGGTCTAGAAGGATATAATTAAATATTTTACCATCTAGAATAAGGTAGTTTCTTCCACTAATACTAACCAGGTAATACGCAACAGCAGCACCGATTAAGGCATAGATACCAGCCATTATTCCTGATAAACCGCTAAGGGAGAAAAAACGAGATGATTTGTTCATCATATCTTTAATCTCGGTAATGTCTTTTAAGTATTCTTCTGTGCTCATATTAAAAAGTACTTTGAAATACAAAGTAAAATCAAAATATTGAATTTTGCAAATTTTGGTATGTTTTTATTATTTTCTTAATCGTTTTGATGCTCCAGTTATTGATATACCGTTTTATATATGAATTACTGTGTGTTGAAAGTTTTTCGTGAATTAATAGTAACTAAAATTAGATTTTATAATGAGAAAGTTTTGACCTGTTTGCAAAAGGAGAGAGATATATCCGTAAATTTTACATAAAACTTACGGATATATAATTTACTTTAATCTAAATCTATTTATTATATAGTTTGTAATTAAATTATCTTGATTTATGGTAGATCATGGACAATGTGGGTTACATGGAGGTTCAACTGGAGGTTTTCGTCCTTTAATTAACTTTGTAGACCATTTACCACATCCGTCATTTAAGTTATAAATTGTACATAGCAAACCTTGAGAAGCAAAAAGATCTTTTTCTTTTTGAGTAGCTAATCTTAGTGTACATGTCCATTTTCCATCTCTGAATACTACAGTTAATTTATTGTTAGGATCAGAAGGGTTTTTTGTGTAACTCTCCAAAGGAGCCCAAGTTACGGGATGACGTGTTGTTACTCCCACATTCTTACCGACTTTGGTAGCAATCATCCAGATGCAATTATTGTCTGCGCAACCATATCCGCCTCTTACTATTCTAGGAGTTAAACCGTAACTAATCACTTTTGCATTTTCAAGGGGCTCTTCCAAATCTCTAGGGGGTCTTCTGTCAGGACAATCATCACTAAAGGTGTAGCCTATGAGTTCATACCCCGTAAGTACAGGTTCATTATAACATATAGTCCTTGTTTCGCATGCAGATGAACTTTTTTGCATAGCCGATTTAAAATCTATACTTTCTGTAGTATCAATTTCTTCGGTAATTTCATCTTTTTGGCAGGATGCTATTACCAATAGTAGTGCCAGTAAAAGATAAAATAGAATTTTTGTTTGTTTCATAATTAATTAGTTTTAAGATTATAAAATGATTGTGTAATCATGATTCAAATTTTTGATTTTTATCAAAAAGGAATTGTTTTTTAATATTCTTGTCGACTAGAATAACCGCCAAAACAAATCACTATTTCTACACATAATACTATATCAATATTTTAATTTTAGATATAAAAATGTGTAATCAAAAAAGGTGAAAATCATTTTATAAATTTAAACTTTGGTGGAGTGTTTACGAAAGGAATCTTCGCGTAAAAACACAACTAACATGGCTAATCAATTGTTTTTTGCGGTTTATCCACCGATTGTTGTAAAGGAAAATAAAGCCGCCTTTGATTTTTAGTATTTTTGAGTTATGAATCCAGCAGAAGAATATATTTTAAGACAATTAGAGCCTTTTAAATCTATAGTACTTCATCTACAGGTAGTGATTGAAACGACATTACCAGAAGTAGAGTTGTTGTTTAAATGGAGAGTTCCTTTTTATTATATAGGTAAAAGCCCGATCTGTTACTTTAATGTAACTAAAGGATATGTAGACGTGGGATTTTGGAGTGCACAGTATTTTACCAAACACCAGGAGAAACTAGAGTCTGATAAAAGAAAATATGTAAAATCTCTTCGATACCAAAGTATAGATGATATCGATGATCAAGTACTTATCGAAGTTCTTGAACAAGCATATACTTTTAGAAATGAAAAATTTATAACTGATTAACGGTTTGCCTAATAGCAACCAGATTGCTCAATAGTTTTTCGAGATGATCAAGATGTAACATGTTTGCACCATCACTTTTGGCATTTGCAGGATCGAAGTGTGTTTCCATAAATAAACCATCTACGCCAGTTACTATTCCTGCACGTGCAATAGTTTCGATCATATCAGGTCTTCCTCCAGTTACACCACTAGATTGATTAGGTTGCTGTAACGAATGTGTTACATCGAGTACCGTAGTGCCGTACTGTTTCATTGTAGGAATCCCTCTGAAATCAACAATCATATCCTGGTAACCAAACATAGTTCCACGATCGGTGATCATTGCATTTTCATTACCGCTATCTTTTACTTTTTTTACAGCATGTTGCATAGCTTCGGGACTCATAAATTGTCCTTTTTTTAAGTTAACCGTTTTTCCTGTTCTTGCAGCAGCAACCACAAGATCAGTTTGGCGCACCAAAAAAGCCGGGATTTGTAAAATATCTACATATTCGGCTGCAAGTGCTGCATCCTCATTTTCATGAATATCAGTAACAGTTGGGATTTCAAAAGTATCTCCAACTTTACGTAGGATCTTTAATGCTTTTTCATTACCAATTCCCGTAAAACTATCAATACGACTACGGTTAGCTTTTTTAAATGATCCTTTAAAAACATAAGGAATTTTGAGCTTAGAAGTAATAGTAACTACTTTTTCTGCAATACGTAATGCCATCTCTTCTCCTTCAATAGCACAGGGTCCGGCCAGGAGAAAAAAGTTGTTTGAATCAAGGTTCTTAAGGTTTGGAATATTTTCTAATTGCATGATAGCTTATTTTATGGCGCAAAGATATGAGTTTTGTTAATGTATAAGCGATTTAACCATCAACTTTTGGTATAAAGTTTGATTCATAGATTTTTTCTTTATCAATTAAGCTTTTATACATGAAAAAAATATTTCTCACTATTTTGATATTGGGTGTTTTTAGTAGTAATGCTCAGACTAGTGCTAATCATGCGCAAGGAACACAAAATATGTTTACTGCAAATATAATAATGCCAGGACTACGATACGAAGTAGGGTTAACTTCTAAAACTTCATTGAGTGTTGGAGTTGGCACAGGATTCGCTTGGGTGTATAGCGACGCCAATGGCTCTGAATATGGGGTTTTCCCTAATTTTGAAGGCGCATATCGTTATTATTATAATTTTAAAAGAAGAAAACAAAAGGGAAAAAGAATAGCCAATAACTCTGGAAATTATCTTGCTTTATCATCCTATCTAAGCATTGGAGATCCTTTGATTGGTGATTTAGAAACAAGGTCGGATTATAATGGGGTAGTTGGTCCTGTATGGGGAATACAGAGAACTTGTGAATCAAAACTTAACTGGAATTTGGAACTAGGAGTTGGTTATGGATTTAATGATAAGGAGACTTACATATCACCAATTGCCAGTTTTTCAATAGGATGGACATTCGGAAAAGATACTAATTAATAGACAATGAGTTGGTTATAGTGTTTTTTTTTGTTTTTTTTGAATACATATATACCTATTTATTAATAATTAAAATTTTCGTATACAACCTGTCAAAATATCTCGTACCTTTGCACCCTTAAAAATGAGGCGTTTATGACAGCTATAAAAAATATTGCGATAATTGCTCACGTAGATCACGGTAAGACTACGTTGGTAGATAAGATTATGTACCATTGTCAATTATTTCGTGAAAATGAAAACACAGGTGATTTAATTTTGGATAATAATGACCTGGAGCGCGAAAGAGGGATTACAATTACTTCGAAAAACGTTTCGGTTACTTATAAAGGAACCAAAATTAATATTATAGATACTCCTGGTCACGCCGATTTTGGAGGAGAGGTAGAGCGCGTATTGAATATGGCAGATGGAGTACTACTTTTGGTAGATGCTTTTGAAGGGCCTATGCCACAAACTCGTTTTGTACTGCAAAAAGCAATTGACCTTGGATTAAAACCTTGTGTTGTGGTTAATAAGGTAGATAAAGAAAACTGTACACCAGACGAAGTACATGAAAAAGTATTTGACCTGATGTTCGAACTTGGTGCAGAAGAATGGCAACTCGATTTCCCTACGGTATATGGTTCTGCCAAGAATAATTGGATGAGCGAAGACTGGAAGAATGAAACAGATAATATCGAACCTCTGCTTGATATGGTAATTGAGCATATTCCTTCTCCGAAAATTGAAGAAGGTACTCCTCAAATGTTGATCACATCATTAGATTTTTCATCTTTTACAGGACGTATCGCTATTGGACGTTTACAAAGAGGAACTCTGACAGAAGGTATGCAGGTTTCTTTGGTGAAACGAGATGGGACGATAAAAAAATCAAAAATAAAAGAGCTTCACACTTTTGAAGGCCTGGGAAGAATGAAGGTAGAAAAAGTAGAGGCAGGAGATATTTGTGCTCTGGTAGGACTCGAAGGCTTTGAAATAGGCGATACTGTAGCAGATATAGAAAATCCTGAAGGATTAAAAACTATTGCTATCGACGAGCCTACGATGAGTATGTTGTTTACAATTAATGACTCACCTTTCTTTGGAAAAGATGGAAAATTTGTAACATCCAGACATATTAAAGAAAGATTAGCAAAAGAATTAGAGAAAAATTTAGCACTTAGAGTTAATGATACAGATAGTGCAGATAAGTTTTTGGTATTCGGACGAGGTGTACTGCATTTATCAGTATTGATTGAGACTATGCGTCGTGAAGGATATGAATTACAGATAGGACAACCACAAGTAATCATTAAAGAAATAGATGGTACTAAATGTGAACCAATCGAAGAATTAACTATTGATTTGCCTGAGCATGTATCAGGAAAAGCTGTAGAAATGGTAACTATGCGTAAAGGAGAAATGCTTAGTATGGAAGCCAAAGGAGATCGTATGGTATGTGAATTTATGATACCATCCAGAGGAATTATTGGTTTACGTAATCAATTATTAACAGCAACCGCAGGTGAAGCAATTATGGCGCACCGTTTTAAAGAATATCAACCACTTAAAGGAGATATTCCTGGACGTATTAATGGTTCATTAGTTTCTATGGAAAAAGGTTCTGCAATACCATATTCTATTGATAAACTACAAGATAGAGGAAAATTCTTTGTAGACCCAGGAGAAGATATTTATGAAGGACAGGTGATTGGAGAAAATTCTAGAGGTGATGATATGACTGTTAATATCACCAAAACAAAGAAATTATCAAATGTACGTTCTTCTGGAGCAGATGATAAGGCTAAGATTGTACCTGCAATCAAGTTTTCATTAGAAGAAGCTTTAGAATATATCCAAAAAGATGAATACGTAGAAGTTACTCCTAACTTTTTGAGATTACGTAAAATTTACTTAACCGAAGTTGAACGTAAACGAAATAAAATCGTTTAAACTCTTTTAAGTTATACATATAGAAGTAAAAAACCGTGAGGATTTCTCACGGTTTTTTATTACAGTAGATTTAAACTATAATTGATATTAAAAATAAAATCCCGAGTTAACTCGGGATTTATCGTCGATATTTTGGGGTATGCATTGGGGTATTTGGGGCTAATTCTATATTTTGGGGCGAATTATCGTATACAATATTTTACTTGTGTGGTACAAATGTAAGAATAATTCCCGTAACTAAGCTTGTAAAAAACAACAAATTATCGGTAAAATACAATTAACAACGATAAAATACGCAAAAAACATTGTTTTAATACGGTTTTTACTGCTCTTTTGAAAGATCGATACTTAAAGTGTTATTTTTTAAAAGAACTTCAATACTTTTAAGAAATAATTTGAAGTAAAAAATAATGGATCGAGATTTAGAATGGAAAGAATTTATGAATGTAGATATGCGAGTGGGCACTATAATACATGTAGAAATCTTTAAAGAAGCACGAAATCCAGCCTATAAAATGATTGTTGATTTTGGCGAATTGGGAGAGCGAAAAACCTCTGCGCAGATCACGCAACTCTACCAACAACCCCAAGAACTTATAGGAAAACAAGTTATAGCGGTGGTCAATTTTCCACCAAAACAAATTGCTAATATGATGAGTGAATGCTTGGTTTTGGGAGCTGTAGGAGAAGATAAAGAAGTAACTTTGTTAACTCCTGACTTAGCTGTTAAAAATGGATTGCGAATAGGTTAGTCTCTGTAATATGTTACATACATTATTGTATATGAAGGGTGAGTAATAGAATTACGAAAAGCTTAGATTCTAAATTTATTAAAGACCAATATATCTTTATCCTTTTCTCTGTACCACTTCAAATACTTTATTTCCATCACATTTTAATGTTTTAGAAGGATATTTAAGCAATAAAGCATAATCATGAGTTGCCATAAGTATAGTATTACCATTTTTATTGATATCCCGTAGAACTTCCATAACTTCGACAGATGTTTGCGGGTCTAGGTTTCCGGTAGGCTCATCGGCTAATATTAGCTCAGGATCATTAAGTAATGCTCTGGCAATAGCAATACGTTGTTGTTCTCCTCCTGATAATTGATAAGGGTATTTAAAATCTTTGGTTTTCATACCTACTTTATCCAATACATCATCAATTTTACTGTCCATACCTTTTTCATCTGTCCACCCTGTGGCTTTAAGGACAAATAAAAGATTACCTTTTACAGTTCTGTCATTAAGCAATTTAAAATCCTGAAATACAATACCTAATTTTCTACGTAAAAATGGGATTTGATTTTCTTGTAAGGTAGGTAGATCAAAATCAACTATACTCCCTTCACCTTCTAACAAAGGAAGATCCCCGTATAACGTTTTCATGAAACTACTTTTTCCTGTACCGGTTTTACCAATAAGATATACGAAATCCCCCTTATTTACTTCAACATTGACATCAGAAAGAATTAAACTTTCGCGTTGATAAATTGAAGCATTTTTGAGGTTTAATACCGTATTAGACATAGTTTATGGTTCTGAATTAATATACTTTGGTAAAAGTAAAAAGTTTTCTGTTAAAAAAAATCAGGTATGGAAAAAATTTAAATGAGTTTATTTACTCTAAACAAATAACAGAGTTTCATCATAAATAGTATGTGGTTTTTATGTGTAATATTAAAGAAAATAGCCAAGATCAAAGATCCTGGCTATTTTTAGTATGAAAAATCATACTGGCCTAATGAATTGGTTAATATAGGTATCTAAGAGCGGTTCTATCTTGACCACTAAAGTTTGAAAATAAGGCTTGTCCTGTTTCATATCCACAGGCTACCATTATAGATTGATTATTATCACCTGTATTGTCTGTGCCAGGAATATGAATGGCACCGACTGTATCTGGGCCCTCATCTGTAATTGGTGAACCAAATCTAACACAAGAACGTCTAGTTCTATAATCAGAGTGACGTAAACCGATTGCATGCCCCATTTCATGCATCATTACTGCTGCAATAAGATCTTGATCAAGTCCACGTTGAAGTTCGATAGTTCGTCCAGGATTACCATTCCTAGGAAATTGTGCAATATTTCGATTAGTAAGTCTTACCACGATATGAGGATTAGGAACTCCTACCGTAAATTTAATGTTTAACCCTAATGCATTATATCGCTGTATAGCAATAACCACTCCGTCTTTATAAGCTTGGGGGAGGCCAGATATGTCTATTCGATAGGTTCTGTTTGATGTTACTAAATTTGTAGTACGAAATAGTTTTTGCCCATTTTCGGGATTAACATCAAGACTTGGCATTTCAAAAAGATCTTTTTTAGAGATAAAAATATCACCAATAAGCCAACCTTCTCGGGATAATCCATTTGCATCGGTACTTGTGTACTCTTCTGCATAATTTGCATTTACTCCTAAGCTAAATAATTTTTCTTTCACCTCTTTAGAGAGTTGCGATGTTGGGATTTCTTGCGAAGTTTCGTTAGATAATTCTTCTTTCTGACAAGAAATCAGTGCGGTAATCATGAAAACACTTAAAAAAGTATTTCTAATAAATCTAAAATTTGGTTTTGTTTTCATATTGAATTTGTGTTAAGTTATTAAAAAATTTAAATCTAATGTATTGGTTTTTAATTGTTCGTGTTGTGATTTGTGTCCCGTTGGGGCATTGATCACAAATTAGGTTTAACTTTTTTTAAAGAATCTTCTTTTTTTTTGTAAATCGCTGTTATGTAGTGATTTGTGTTTTTTATTTGCAAATGTTACTTAACGAAAAACAAAAAAACATTGGTGTAGATAAGGTAATGCCATCGAAGAAAAAATATCATTTAACATCATCTGTTAATGAAAACATAAATTTATGTCAATTAGCTTTTTTGATGCATAAAAGTATGTGTTAGTCGGTATGAAATAAATGGAAAAACAAATCAAGTTGCGACTGTTATCTATAATAAATTGACCTAAAAAAAGTACGAGGGATTCATAAAGTATTCACAATTCTAAATTTACTATGTAATTATATCTAAAATATTTCGTTATTAAAATGAAGATTAGGGTATCTTTAACACAAAATTTATTCACGGGAAACGATATTTACTTTTTAGATTGTAATACTTACTTAAATGAACAAATACATCACCTCGATGCTTTTTGTGATTGTTCTGTCTACATATATGTCTGCACAGCAATCCGCAATTTACACCAATGAATTAGTACTGTATAATCAGGCTCTCGAATTGTATAATAACAAACAATTTCTGGCCGCTCAAAACCTATTTGATAAGGTTAAAGATGCCTCTACAGATGAAAATATTGATGCTGATTGTACTTATTATATTGCAAATTGTGCAGTATGGTTAAATCAAAAAGGAGCAGATCAACTTTTAGAAGATTTTGTAGTACAATACCCTACAAGTATTAAACGTAATGCAGCATACCTTGATGCAGCGACTTACTATTTTGATAATGGTAAGTATGCCTATGCACGTAAATGGTATGATAAAGTTGATGAAGGTAATTTAGGCAGGGCAGAAAAGGAGAAATATAATTTTAATAATGGGTATGCCTATTTCAAAATTCAACGATTTAACGAAGCGAAGAAATTTTTAAATCGCGTAGAAGATTCTCCAGAATATAGTGCTAAAGCAAAATACTATCTGGGTTTTATTGCTTACGAAGGAGATAATTATAAAGAAGCTGATAAATTGTTTGACGAAGTAAAGGATCTGGATCAATACAATAAGAATTTATCGTATTTCCAGAGTGATATGAATTTCAAATCAGGAAATTTCGAAGAAGCAATTAATGAAGGATTGGTACAATTGCCTAAATCGAAACGTTCAGAAAGATCAGAGTTAAATAAAATTATAGGAGAGAGTTATTTTAACCTTGGTCAGTATGATAAAGCAATTCCATATCTTAAAGAGTATAAAGGACGAAAAGGCAAATGGAACAATACAGACTATTATTTATTGGGCTATGCTTATTATAAACAAGGAGCATATCAGAATGCAATTTCAGAATTTAATAAAATTGTAGATGGGCGTAATGCTACTGCCCAAAACGCATATTATCACCTAGCAGAATCTTATCTTAAAACAGATCAAAAACAGCAAGCACTAAATGCTTTTAAAAATGCTTCAGAAATGGATTTTGAAGCTAAAATCAAAGAAGATGCTACGTATAATTATGCAAAATTGAGCTATGAAATAGGAAACTCTTTCGAGAGTGCTCCAAAAGTTTTGCTATCCTATTTAGATCAATATCCTAACACAGAATTTGAAGAAGAGATCAAAGAACTACTGATCAGTTCGTATATCACATCAAAGAATTATAAGGAAGCGATGGATCTGCTCGAAGGAAGTAGAAACTTTGCAGATAAAGAAGTGTATCAAAAAGTAGCTTTTTACCGTGGGATAGAATTGTATTCTGAAAATGATTATCAAGAAGCAATAGTCTATTTTGATAAATCTCTAAAAGAACAAGTAGATCCTGCATTTACCGCTAAAGCAATATATTGGAAAGCCGAAAGTGATTACTTACTAAACAATTTTGATGATGCTTTAATTGGATTTAAACAATTTCAAGGCAGTACAGGAGCGTCATCGACTAGTGAGTATGAACATATAGATTATAATTTGGGGTATACTTATTTTAAGCTGAAACAATATCCCCAGGCGGCTCAATATTTTGAAACGTTCTCTAAAAGTAACCAAGCCGATGAAGCAAGACAAACAGATACCTATCTAAGATTAGGAGATAGCCATTTTATTTCTAGTAAATACTGGCCGGCAATGGAAGCCTATAACCTGGCAATTAAAAAGAATGGACCAGATTCTGATTATGCACATTATCAAAAAGCAATTAGTTATGGCTTTGTAAATAAGCATAATAAAAAAATCCAAGACCTAGAAATGTTCTTAAAAATGTACCCCAGATCCACATATCGGGATGATGCTATGTTTGCTCTTGGCGATGTGTATGTTTCTGAAAATAAAACACAGCGAGGTATCGAAGCTTATGATCGTCTAATTAGAGATGTACCCAGAAGTTCATATGTACCAAAAGCATTATTAAAACAAGGGCTAATTTATTATAACGGAAATCAGGGAGACAGAGCTTTATCAAAATTTAAAAAAGTAGTTGCAGAATATCCAGGTACCGATGAAGCAATCCAGGCTGTGAATACAGCAAGATTGATCTACGTAGATTTAGGAAGAACAAATGAATATGCTAGCTGGGTAAAAGGATTAAGCTTTGTAGATGTTAGCGATGCTGATCTGGATAATACGGCTTTTGAAGCCGCAGAAAAACAATTCTTAGAAAATAATGATAAAGGTGCAATCAGTGGTTTTGAGAAATACCTTAATGAATTTCCTAATGGTTTACACGCTCTTAAGAGCCACTTTCACCTGGCACAGTTGTATTTCAAAAAAGGAAATAAAGATGCAACAATTCCACATTACGAATTTGTGCTGCAACAAGACCGGACAGAGTTTACAGAGCAAGCATTGGCAAGACTCTCACAAGTGTATCTGGAGAATCGAAAGTATGAAAAAGCAATTCCTGTGCTAGAACGTTTAGAAAGTGATGCCGATTATCCGCAAAATATCATTTTTGCACAATCTAATTTAATGAAGTCTTATTATCAATTGTTGAATTATCAAAAAACTATCGAATATGCAGATAAAGTTTTAGCGAATCCAAAAATTCAAAATGATGTAAAAAGTGATGCTAAGATTTTTACTGCTCGTGCAGCATTTAAGACTGTAGACATGCAACGTGCAAAA
Source organism: Aquimarina sp. EL_43 (assembly GCF_943422735.1). Classification (NCBI taxonomy): domain Bacteria; kingdom Pseudomonadati; phylum Bacteroidota; class Flavobacteriia; order Flavobacteriales; family Flavobacteriaceae; genus Aquimarina; species Aquimarina sp. EL_43. Next base: position 3,123,810 of record NZ_CALSBR010000001.1, read on the forward strand.
AGAGCATATGCCGAAGTGCAAAAAATAGCAACAGGAGAATTGGCTGCCGAAGCATTATACTATAATGCGTATTTTAAAAACCTAGATGGTAATTACAAGGTTTCTAATGAAACCATTCAAAAATTATCTAAAGATTTCCCTGGATATAGATTATATGGTTCTAAAGGATTAGTACTTATGGCTAAAAACTTTTACGGACTTAAAGATGCTTATCAAGCCACATATATTTTGGAAAGCGTAATTAAAAATTTCACAGATTTTCCCGAGGTAATTGATGAAGCGCAAACCGAACTCAGAAAAATCAAAGCCGAAGAGGCAAAAACAAATTCATCCATCCAAACCGAACAGTAATAATCAGTTAGTAAAACGAGTTGTATTGTATGTTTACATATTTTAAGAAATTGAATAGACCTCACAGGTCTTCAAGACCTTTGAGGTCTAGAGTGTTACTTTTTGTGCCAATTTTTATAATTGGGATAAAGGGCGTTGCCCAGGAAAAAGAAAATGAAACTCTGGATACAGAACGTGTGGTTATTGTAAAAGCATACACACCAACAATTAGTGATGCATTTAAAGTAAAATCTACTCCCGTTCTTAATGATTCTGTGACACAGCAGAAAAAGCAAATACGATATAGTATTTTTTCTGTTCCTGTGGCGTCTACATATACACCTGCAAAAGGAAGGGCTGCTAATATCGATAGACCAAAACCTATAGATATCTATGATAACTATGCTACATTGGGATTTGGGAATTTTACATCGGTTCTCGCAGAGTTTTATAGTAATTTTCAGCTTAATAGATCAGATAATATTGGATTGTATTTGCACCATAATTCATCACAGGGAGGTATAGAAGAAGTGCAATTAGATGATAAATTTTATAATACCTTTTTAGATCTTAATTATACATCTCGTACAAGAGATTATACATATGGGATAGAAGTAGGAGCAGAGCATCAATTATACAATTGGTATGGATTACCAGATATTCCTTCATTAACACAAGAACAGATTAATGCGATTGATCCACAACAGAGTTATTTTGGGGCAAAACTAGGAGGAAAACTTCAATTTGATGACCTGTATTTTAAGAAAGCTGTATTAAACTATAGATATTTTGGTGATGCTTTAAGTTCTGTAGAACACCATGTGATAGCAAAACCTACTTTTGAGTTCGAAATAGGAGATAACCTAATCACAACTAATTTTATCGCAGATTATTTAAAAGGAAGTTTCGATCGTGATCTTGCGTTCCAAACCCCTAATGAATATGGTGTTTTAAATGTTGGGGTCAACCCAAGTCTTGTAATATTAAGAGATAATCTTACTGTAAATCTTGGTGCAGCAGTATATTATAGTATTGATACAGAAAATAGTGATAATGATTTCTTTATTTATCCCAAAGTAACCGCTTCCTATAGATTATTAGAAGAAGCTGTAATTGCCTATGGTGGACTTGAAGGTGATTTACAACAAAATACATATCGGGATGCTGTACAAAAAAATCCTTTTGTATCTCCTACTTTGATTATAGAACCTACAAACATGTTGTATGATGCGTATATAGGATTAAAAGGAAAAATATCTGATGTAGTGAGCTATAACTTTAGAGGAAGTTATATTTCAGAAGATGAGAAACCTTTATTTGTTAATAATGTTAGCGCAACATTACAACGAGAAGGGTTTGACTATGGAAACTCATTCTCGTATCGCTATGACGATGTTAATACCTTAATAGGATATGGAGAGTTAAATTTTGAAATTAACAAAAAATTTAAATTAGGAGCCTCTGCAGAATATTTTAATTATAGCTCAGAAGACGAACAAGAAGCATGGAATCTCCCTGAACTAAAAGCTTCGGTACTTATGGATTACCAAATCAATAAAAAATGGTACGTAGGAGCACAGTTGTTTTATGTTGGCGAACGAAAAGATATTAATAATCAGGTAATTTCTTTACCTACAGTTCCAGAATCTATTGTAACTCTGGATTCTTATTTTGACGCTAATGTAAATTTAGGATATCGATTAAGTGACAAATTATCTTTCTTTATTAAAGGAAACAATCTGGCGGGAGAGAATTATGAGCGCTGGGTAAATTTCCCGGTTCAGGATATACAAGTTTTAGGAGGAGTTACGTATAAATTTAACTACTAAATTTAATCTCGAATTAGATAAATTTAAATTTTTTGGTACCTTATAGTAATAAAAATGTCAATTATTTATTTATATATTGAATATAATAACTTGATTTTTTTATCGATGATGTCTTGTTAATTGATTGATTAACATATTGCTATCGGTATAGTTTTTGTAGTTGTTTAGATAAAATAAAACTTATGAAAGGTACTTTACTTCTTATTTTTTGCCTGTTTTCAATAGGTATGTTTTCCCAGGATAACTTTAAACTCTATTATGAAGAAACAGAAAATGGGTTTAAGATTTTGGCAGATAATGACGAATATACTCCGGTGTCTGCAAAAATAGATTTCAGATTAGAAAACCTTACATCTACTAATGGGAGTAACAAAGTTTTTGTAGTACCAGCAAAAACAAAAAGACATACGATTACAGATCTAAAGGTAATTGATAGAAAAAAACGGATAAAATTAGGTTATGAATCTATCTATAATCATGGAAACCATAATCAAAAAAAATACGATACCGGTTTTAAATATTACTTGCCTTTTAAAAAAGGAGAAGAATATTGGCTATCCCAGGGATATAATGGAGCTACTTCTCACCAAAATGAAAATGCACTAGATTTTAAAATGCCTGTAGGAACTAAAATTTATGCAGCGCGGGACGGAGTAGTTGTAGATGTAGAAGAAAGTTTTAGTAAAAGTTGTACTTCTGCAGATTGTGCCAAGTATAATAATTTTATTCTCATTTATCATAGCGATGGTACATTTGCCGAATATACCCATATTAAAAAAAATGGAGCACAGGTAAACATTGGTGACCAGATAAAAATAGGCCAATTTATAGGATATAGTGGTGATGTAGGTTGGGCTACAGGGCCACATTTACACTTCATTGTATTTTTTCAAAGACTAAAAGAAAGAATTACCTTAAAAACAAAATTCCTGACCGGGAAAGGAAAACAAGCCATTGCACTTAAAGAAAAAGAAAAGTACCGTAGGGAGTATTAACGTATTTTTTAATAGATTCTAAATATATTATACCGGTAAATAGGGTATAAAACATCCCTGTTTTCAGTACCCTAATTTTCATCGTTTACCGTGTTTTGTACCTGCTTAAACGGCTATATCTTGCACAGTATTAAGAACAGTTTTATTATAACTTTTAATACCAGATATACAGATGAAAAAGATTAATATACATACATATATTGTTATATTTATTTTACTATATGTCCTAGCAGCAATATGTAGTTTAATTGGGTACGCTAACAATGAAGGAACACTCGTTTTGACTCCCACAACAGAGTTTTTACTAAAATTAGATTCGATAATTAACCTTCCTACAAATACTATAGGATATGCTACATTTGTTAATGGAATCTATGGTGTAGTAGGGGGATTAATCCTTAATGTATTGTTATACTCTCTTGTAGTAGAGCGTTTTGTTTTTTGCCTAATAGCCCTGAAAAGAAGTGTTTTAAAAGCAAAAATTGTAACTAAAAAAAGCAAACGTGCTATTTTACTGATAGAGAAGTAAGTATATCAAAAACTTACCAAAATCCAATACATCATTGACCTCGCAGGTTTCAAAAACTTGCGAGGTCACGTTTGTTTAGAGAAGTTACTACATTGTTAAGATGCATTTCTTTTCGTGCTAATTTTCCTATCTTCCATTCCTAAATCAAAATATACCATACCATGATCAAAAAGATGCTTTCTATAGCTTGTTTTGCTATGATTTTTACGGGCTGTAAAAATGAAGCTACTACTACCAAAGAACCTGTAGAAAAGGTAGATGTTAGTGCCAAATTTAATGAGATGCTAGATAATTATTATGAAGAAGGTCTACAACTCAATCCAGTACAAGCTACTTTTGCTGGTGATAATAGATTTAATGACCAATTTCCTAATCCTCTGGCAGAGGAAACAGTAAATAAAACCAAAGCTTATTTTAATAAGTATAAAGAGCAATTAGCGCAATTTGATGATGCTGCATTATCTGAAAGCGAAAAGATGACTAAGGCAATCCTCAATTGGGAATGCGATATGAATTTAGAAAGCTTTAATTATAAGCAAGACTATTTTCCTATTGATCAAATGTGGTCTATTAACCTTGTTGCCGGACAATTGGCTAGTGGTGCTAGTGCACAACCTTTTACGACTGTCGATGATTATCATAATTGGTTAAAACGTCTGGAAGGATATATAGATTGGATGACGTCTGCCGAAGCAAAAATGAAAGAAGGTATGGCAGCTGGGTATGTATTACCAAAATCATTAATCGTAAAAGTGCTTCCGCAATTAGAGGCATTAACAGTTGAAGACTTAGATCAACATCTTTTCTATACTCCAGCTAAGAATTTTCCAGAGGATTTTTCTGATGAAGATAAAAAACAATTAACAGAAGCCTATAGCAAAATGGTTTCCGAAAAAATTATTCCTACCTATAAAAGTCTTCATAAATTTATGAGTACGGATTATATGGAAGCAGGTAGAGCCAGTTCTGGAATCGAAGGGATTCCTGGCGGAAAGGAATTTTATCAATATCAAATCAAGTTGTACACAACAACAACTATGACAGCCGATGAGATTCATAAGCTGGGACTTTCTGAAGTTGCCAGAATCTCTTCTGAAATGGAAAAAATAAAAGAACAAGTAGGATTTAAAGGAGATCTAAAATCATTCTTTGATCATGTGCGTAGCAAAAAAGAATTGATGCCATTTACAGAACCACAACAAGTGATCGATAATTTTAATGCAATCCATGATCGCATGAAGCCACAGATTGAAAAACTGTTTGATGTAAAACCAAAAACACCATTTGAAGTACGTAGAACAGAAGCTTTTCGTGAGAACTCAGCTAGTGCCGAATATAATCCAGGATCATTAGATGGTACTCGCCCTGGGATTTTTTATACTCCAATTCCAGAAGTAACCAAGTATAATACTTATAGTGATGAGTCGTTGTTTTTACACGAAGCCATACCAGGGCATCATTATCAGATTTCGTTAACTCAAGAAAGTGGAGAATTGCCAAAATTTAGAAAAACATTGTGGTACAGTGGTTATGGAGAAGGTTGGGCATTATATAGTGAGTCTTTGGGTAAGGAACTAGGCTTATACACAGATCCATATCAGTATTTCGGAATGTTGGGAGCAGAGATGCATCGTGCTATTCGCCTTGTTGTAGATACAGGATTACATTCTAAGGGATGGACACGTGAGCAGGCAATTCAATATTCATTAGATAACGAGGCAGAATCAGAAGCAGGAATTACTTCAGAAATCGAACGGTATATGGCTAATCCTGGTCAGGCATTATCATATAAAATCGGACAGTTAAAAATAAGAGAGCTTCGTGCCAAAGCAGAGGCAGAACTGGGAGATAAGTTTAATATTCGCCAGTTTCATAATCAAGTGTTAGAAACCGGATGTGTACCATTGGCATTACTAGAAAATAAAATCAATACATGGATTGCCGGTAATAAGTAATTTTATAGGTACACTACTATAAATATTATGATAAACAATAAAACCTCTTTGATGTACTAAATCATTTTTTTAGTACATCAAAGAGGTTTTTTATATACTTTAATGTATAGTTCTAACCAGAAATTATTTTAATGTTCCGTCACTTTTCAAAATTCCTGCAACAATATCTCTATCTCCAGTAGCTTGTCTTTGTACACTTCCTATAAAAGTGAGGCCATTATCATTAAGGATAATATCAGAAACAACATCATTTTGACTTTCATTATATTCATAAGTCCATATTTGATTTCCTTCAGTATCGATCTTATCAATTTTAATAAAACTTCGATTGCTCCAACCACCAATAATTATATCATTTCCAGAAAACTCTATATCGGACAAATACCAATACTTGTCAAAAGTTAGCCTTGCAACTTCGTTCCCATTAGTTTTATTAACTTTTAGAAGTGTTCCTTGTGGGATTTGCCCATTTTCTGCAAGTTTTGGTCTTCCTCCCTGACCTGCTAGATATAGATAATCATTATCGGCATTAATTTTATTAATATTAAATTCACTGTTAAATTGTCCCAGAATATTCTCATACTCTTTACTAGTAACAGTTGTACCATCGCTAATATTTAGCTTGTTTAAAATCAGAGTATTGTATAAACTGGCAGCTGGGTTTAACTTGTTATTAATAAAGTATACAGCAGTGGGATCTGCAAATATCTTACTATAGCGGGTACTATTAAATGTATTTCTCCATTTTTCTACAAGATTCATATCTAGTACAATAGCTGTAGTTTGACTCCCATCAAAATTAATAGCAAGATATATTTCGTTATTTAATAAAAAAACATCATTTATAGCACCATTATTGCTTGTGTTTGCTGCCGAACCACCAATAATGGTAGATTTTAATACTTCGCCCTTACTATTTACCATTTGAATAATAGGGAAATTTGAAGTGAAAAAATCAACAACTGATCTTGAACCTACTAAAATATAAGTGTCTTCATCTATTTGAATTGCTTTCCTAAGCATATCATATGATGAAGTATCCATAATATTTTCTTCAATTACTTCTAACTTATCTGTTAGTTTTCTGATTGCAATATCACTATCACCTGTAGTACCAGCGCCATTAGATCCATTAATTAGTTCAAAAGAAATATAACCATAGGAGGTTTTAAATATATTAACTCCAAAATCACTGCTTTCATTTAATCCAAAAAATTTTAGACCAACTTCTGGTGGAGTAGGAGTTTCTTCTGTTGGGGTTTCACCTCCTGTAGGTGCAGGTGCGGGGCTATCATCTGAGGAGCAAGAACATATTATAATACCAATGCAAAAAATGGTACTAAGTATTTGTTTTTTCATAAATTAGGGCTTTAGCTTTAAAGGGCAAATATAAAAAAAACGCACAGATTATGGTAAAACCATAAATCTCCCTCCTTATTTAACAACAAACGCTTTATGTAGTTGTTAATTCACAAAGATAGATTTGGTTCCAACAGGGTTAAAAACCCTTAAATGCTTCTGCATTTTGTACCAGAACAAGAACGTCATATCTAAAGATGGTTTTCTTAAAAGCATCAGAAAAATTAGCATAAGCAAGAGGTCTTAAGGAAGCTAAATCCAGTATATAATACTTCTTGGTTATAGTTGGTATAACCTTCTGAATTTCTTCAGGAAAATCTTTAATATTATCAAATGGCACTACAGGAATAGGTGAAAATGGATTTCCTATAGCAGCTTTTCCAGTTATACCCATCACCATATAATGCAACGAATGCATTTTGTTGATAATAGCCAATTCACTAGCCATATTAGAAATATCATAAATATTAGTTCGATTTAATCCTTTTGCCGCATGATTGGCTCCTAGTTTAAAGATCACTTTTGGAGTAGTATTACGATCTTTTGTGTTATCATAATAGTTTAAAAAATTGCGTTTCATTAATTGACTTCGCGTATTATTATTTTTATAATACTCTTTGGTGATCATGTTATAGGCATATATTTCCTTAGTTTTCCAGAGTTGTTTTAAAATTTCGATTTCTTTGGCATCAGTGGCTAGTTCTAGCAACGATTTGTGTAAAGCTTCATTATATTTAAAAATGTAAGTCGCTCCGTACTTTTTATTAGCTATAGCATATTGATAACTTTCGTTGGCCTCCTTTTTTAATTCCTGTAGTTTTTCTTTTAAAGGTGTATTATCTGTAGTAGAAATAATATAATCAAAATTAAGACGAAACTGAACCATAAAAGTCTGGTCAATCCCCCAGAGCATTCCTTTCTTTTTAATTACATTGGTAAACAGATCATAATCATCCTCATTATTGTAAAAAGGAATAGCGAAAGGAAACTCTTGATGTAATTTTTTTGCGTTACCAATAGGATCATGAGACGACGCTATGGCAGTTATTTTTTCTGCAGCTATAGCATCTGTCTCTATACAGAGTGTATGATAACCAAAAGGTTGTGCAATATCGTATATTGAATTTGTAAAAATTCCCACTTCTTTAATGCCGTGCTGTTCTCCTACAAATACAAATTGACTATTTTCTAATCGCTGTTTTGTAAAAGATAAAAAAGTACCATCGTTGAAGTTTTCTATCTGAAAACTGTACTTTGATAAATCGATTTTATCCTGTGAGTATATGACTGTGGTAGATAAAAAGGTAATACTTAGAAGTAAAGAAAAAATAGTTTTCATTGCATATTATTTTGAGATTGATACCTCAAAAATACTTCGTTTGCTCTGTGTTTTTTTGAAGAATATCATGAACCCTAATATTATACTCTCGAACTTATTTTTTTAAAGGATAAACTACATAATATAGAATATGAGCATGACGATAAGATTATGAAATAGTAGAGTAAATCTGCTTTCGTAAAATAGATTTTGCCTTCAATTGCCTATTTTTATTAGTGTAAAAAGATTCGATATGAATATAGAAACACCTAAAATATCTCTGGGATGGCGACTTGTTATCGTTTTTATTGTGGGGATAGTTATGTTTAGCATTATAGCAATTGCATCAAAATTTAGAGAAGCTCCTAAAGTAGATCTACTTTTTTTATTGTTATGGATGTCTATTATTTACTTAAGTTTTGAAGTGATTCATCAGCTTCAGAAAAAGTTGGTGCAAAAAAATCTAAACTCTATTTGGATCTTTTTGGGGAGTAGTATCGGAGGAACAGTTATCTATACAATCTTTTTTTATTTTTATAAATGGTTAGACTATTTGATCCTCGGTAGTGAACCTCCTATGATACAACATGTGGTATTTTCTGCTTTGACTGGATTAGCAATTTGTATGATTTTTGGCCTAATTTTACTGACATTCAACTGGAAAAATCAGTACTATATTTCACATATACAAAACGAACAATTTAAAAAGGAAATTATAAAGGCAAATTTATCAATTCTAAAAAATCAACTCGATCCGCATTTCATGTTTAATAACTTTAATACGTTATATTACTTAATTGATGAAGATGGTGCACTGGCGCAAAAATTTCTAAAAAACATAGCATCGGTATATAGATATATTCTCCAAAATAATGAAAAGGCAATTATACCTATATCACGCGAATACGAGATGGCACGACAATATCTTTTACTTATTGAACAACGCTATAAAACTGCTCTAAAAGTACATGATGCAGTAGATTCATCATTTTTTGAGTATAAAAGTGTTCCTCCATTAGTGTTACAACAACTTATTGAAAATGCCGTAAAACATAATAGAATAGATGAACGATCACCGTTACACATTCACTTTGAAGTAACAGAAAACTACTTTACCGTAAAAAACAACAATAATCCTAAACGTAGTACGTCTGGTACTACCGGAACCGGATTAGAAAATATCACAAAACGATATGATTTCCTAACCGAGAATAAGGTGATTATTTCTAATACCAAAGATGAATTTAGAGTGTCTATACCTTTACTGCCAACAACCAATGAAATAAACAGCAATGTTTAATTTTTTTCATTTAATATCAATAGATTATAAAAAAATGAACATGTGAAAATTAAAACTATCATATTAGAGGACGAAGCAACGGCCAGGGATCATCTCATGAAATTAATAACCCGAGTCAATACAGATATTTCTGTTATTGCATCAATTTCTACAGTAACAGAAAGTATAGATTGGTTTCGATCAAATAAACATCCGGATCTAATTTTTATGGATATTCACCTATCCGATGGGGTTTCTTTTGACATATTGAAAGAAGTTATCATCGATGCTCCCATTATTTTTATTACCGCTTATGATGAATATGCCATACAAGCTTTTAAAACTACAGGAATTGATTATCTACTAAAACCCATAAATGAAGAAGATTTACAAAACGCATTAAGAAAATTCTTTAAAAGCCGAGTCAAAGAAGCAGATGAATGGATTATTAGAAATATAGATTTACTTCAACGTATACAAAAAGAAGATAAAGCTAAGTATAAGGAACGTTTTTTACTAAAATCAGGAAATAGCATGACTCCGGTAAAAATAAGTGATATAGCATATTTCTATCGGGACGAATTGGTTTTTGCAAAGCTTTTAGATGGAAAATTATTTCCTTTGGATGATTCTTTAAATCAATTACAAACGATGATTAATCCCAAAGAATTTATTCGATTAAACAGGCAACTTTTGGTAAACATAAACGCAATAAACAAATTAACCCCTTCAAAACCTGGCCAATTATCGGTACTGTTAACTCCAGAATACCATGATGAAATACATTTGAGTCCAGAACGATCGAGATGGTTAAAACTTATACTCGACGGGAAATAGGAGACAAACATGATAAAACTTTTCTTTTCATGAGGATAAAAAAAGAAAAAGCTATTTTTATATAATGTATCATTGGAGTGAGATTTTTATTGGTATCCAACTATGTATTACAATTCAGTTAGTCGTAGTCGGCTCTTTAAATGTATTTACAAAAAATACAAAAAATGTTTTCCTGGGTATATACTGCCTTCTTGTGGCTAATGCACATATCGCCCTTATTTTTAGTGATTTCTTCAAAAAAGAACCTTATATGTATGCTTTTTTTGGAGGATGGAAAGGATATTTTTATGGACCTGTTTTATACCTCTATTTAAAATCGTTAAGTAAAAAATGGAATCATAAAAAAGAATGGATTCATTTAATACTTCCATTTGCTTTATTTGGATTGTCTCTTTATCGTTATTTTTTTATAAGCCAGGAAGATTCAATGATTGTAAAGCTAAAAGCAGTGGGGTATTTTTTCTACTGGACCCTGTTAATTTCTTATTTCATTTTAGGGATAAAAGAATTTAAACAGCATATAAGAATAAACTTAAAAGAAAAATCAAAAATTAGATTTCAAAGTTTTTATACCATAGTAAATACTCATTTATTGTTTACCATTATACCGGGATTTATATTGTTTCTTAGTATATATACCGATGTTAGCATCATTAAGAACTTAACAGAAGCCGTTGTATTACCTTATTATGAATATTGGGCTGTTCCTATATATATGCTTCTTTTTATATTCTTACTCTTTTACGGGATTACAGAATTACAATGGGTAAAAAAATATTTCCTGATAGCCTCTATACATCAACCTGTGAATGACTTTCAAAAAAACGCAGATGTTTTTATGCATATCAAAGAATTTTTCTCTACCAACGAGGTGTTTAAAAACCCAAACCTTACTATAGACGAATTATCTCTTTCTTCGGGAGTTACCAAATCTGCAATTCGATCTGTTTTGATCGAAAAAGGATATTCTAGTTTTACTGATTTTGTGAATGAGTATAGAATTAAAGAATTTAAAAATAATCTGAAAGAAGAAAAGTATAATAATTATGACCTGGCCAGTATTGCTTTACTATCAGGGTTTAATTCTAAAGCAACATTCTACAGAGTTTTTAAAAAACACACTGGTATGACTCCTAATGAGTATAAGGCAAGTGTAATAAGTAATAAATTATTAGAATAGATTAAGGGATTTTATCGTATAAAGGTTTTAGAAAATTTGATAATTAGTATTTGATTATCTGTAAATGGTAGTCTTGGTTGTAATGCGTTTCTATTAGTATTGGCGTTATGATTATAGACGACATATAGATCAGTACCTTCTGTAGGGTTATATCTAAATCTAAGGTTCCATCCTAGCTGATCACTTCGCGTATCATATTGCACATAAGAGTTTAATGATGTTTTCGAAGATAAATTGAATTTCAACCTCGAAAAATATCGACTTAAATTTAGTTTTCTAGAGGTTTCACTAGCATATTCATCTGGAAACCTAAGATTATTGTATGTGCCACCTAATTGAGCTTGAAAGAGTTTGCTAAAATCATAAGAAACATTATATGATATAGTAAACAGGTTTCCACCATAAAACTCTCCTATTTCTGTATCTAGTGTAATCTTATATGGTTTTGCATCTCCAGAAATAAAAATGGGATTAAATTTCCACATCTTGTACTGTGCAGCAGGAACAGTTACTCCTTCGGCTATTTCCCAATCACTATATAAATTATCTTCTTGATATATAGGGAAAAACATAGTTAAACGATGCCCTTTTTTATGTATCGCTGTCATGTAGAAATTCGTTTGAAAAAAATCGTGATGACCAGAATTAGACAACCAGTTTTTTCTGAAATAGTGACCTATTGAAAAGAATTGCAAGAATGAATGATTAGTGAATGACTTTCTCCACCCATGATTTAATGTTAAACGTTTGGTATTGGGTTGAGAAACAAAACCTAATTTGGGATCAAAGTTTTCTGTGTACTCCCGAAATCTGTATTGCAGCCCAAAACCATTGTTTTTAAAGGTGTTTATTGAAGCACCATACATTGGTTTCCAATCTCCCTTTTCTTTATCAAAGGTTGTACCTACTGTTAATTGAGTTCTAACAGTATTAGTTAAACGAATATTTGCATCTACAGCCATGAGATGATTATAGTTTTCACTGCTTAGTGAATTGGTATTTATAAAACCAATATATGACCCTAGTTCTCCTATGTTTTTTTTAATTCGGGTTACACTTTTATTAGCAGAAGCTGCCACTTCATCTACCTCATGTGTTTGCATTGATAAAAGCCCGTATTGCCATTTTGTATTTCCGCCGGTAAAACGAACACCTCCTATAATAGGAATGGAAGCACCGTCCTGAATACCGATACGTCTGGAATGAAATAAACGATGATCAAATTGATTAGAGTTGAAAATATCTGCATTTTCGAGGAAAAATAGTCGTTTTTCATTTAAAAATATTGGGAAACGAGAAATGTTAACGATTCGATCATCTGCTTCTACCTCTGCAAAATCTGTGTTTAATGTAAAATCTATCGTGTGATTTGCGTTAGGCTTAAATTTTACATCTACTCCCAAATTACTTAATACTTTGTCTAATACTTCGTGATCTGCATATTGTTTACGTTCTAAAATGGAAGTGTTGCTTTTATATGCTGTTCCTTCTTCGTTAATGAGGTTTTCACGAATGGCATTTGCCTTTATATATGGAGTTATATACAGCGGTTTTGTTACCGGTAAACCTGTAAAACGTATTTCCTGAGCATTTGTAAAATGATGTAACGCGTTACCAATATCGATATTTTTGAGATGAGACGTTATACGCTCATTGATCTCTTTGTATTTTACCGTTGCTTTAATCCTCATGATATTCTCAGAAGATTTTTCATACCGTAACGATGAAAACGGGATCCTCATTTCTGTACTCCATCCTTTTTCTGTAATGCTCGATTTAACATTCCAAAAGGTATTCCACGAAGTATTAAATTCTTCGCCATTACGGCTTACTTCCATGTCCTGTCGTGCGCTTAATGGATTTGTCCTAAAAATGAGCGTATTTATTTTATCATTGTAAGTATCGATATGTATTTGAAAATAATCGTCTTTTACTTGAGCTACATCTCTTTCTAGTGTTGTGGCGAATATTTGAGAAGGATCTCTAAAATTAATAATTCCACCTACATAGAGGTATTCCTTATCGTATAGAATTTTTACGATTACCTGCTCCGATGCTGGAGTTCCTATATTAGGATCTATTTGCTTAAAGTCAGAAAATTCTAAGACGTCATTCCATGCGTTCTCTTCTAATTTTCCATCCAAAATGATAGTGCCATTCCCCAAAGGAACATCAATAATTTCTTGTGCCGATGATACTACGCTCACCAGCATACATACAATAAAAATAGACCTCATTTGATTTTTCTGTTCGTTTTTTGATTGTTTAAAAGAGGTCTATTTTTGTTTTTTTTAGACCTAAAGATTTTAGATACTCGGTAATTTCTTTTGATTCTTCACCTCCTCGTTCTGCATGATGAAGAAGAGTATATCCGTGCGGCCCTTTGGCATGTAGTGTTCCGGGAGAAAATTCTAGTATCGATTTGATGATGTCGATCTTCCCGAAAAGAGCAGCAGTAAATACATTAGCTTGAGCTCCATGATCTAATAGGTATTGAGCCAGTTCTTTATATCCAACATGACTTGCGGCTCCCAAACATGTTTCAAAATCTCCACCTCTCCAATCATGTGCAGCATTGATCAGTGTAGGGTGTTCTGCTAATAGTTCTTTTACTGTTTCCAAACTTTTATGTCCGGCACCAACAAAATTTTGCACTATTTTTTTGTCTAATTGTGGTTTTTCTTGTTCTTTCGAAAATATCACATGCGGAGCTGCAATATATAGTCCAGTAGTTAATACACCAGTAGTTAAAAATTGTTTCCTGTCCATAATTACTGTTTTTATAAGATGTTATTAGTCATCTAGTTTTACTTTTAAAATGGTAGGTTCGTATAATTTTTCCATAGGGAATAGGGATCCGTCTTTATTAAAGCTTCCGAATTGTGCGTTTGCGATGTAATACAATTCGCGATCTACCAAAACTCCTGTTGTAGGATTGTTCATTATAGGGTGATTGTATTCTAGTAATACAGTTTTTGTAATAGTATTTTGCTCTGTATTGAGGACGAATTTTTTAACCGAGTTTTTACCAGGTTGTATACCGACCAAAGAGTTTTTGTAAAAGTATAATCCGTCTATGCTTTTGCTACTAGTTGTATCTGCACCCTTGGAGTATTGTATATTCTCTTTTTTTCTGGTTTTGATATGAATGCGAGTAATTCCTTCAGAATGTGCTACAAATAAATAAGTTTGGTCATCAGAAATAGTAATTCCATTAGGATATTTTATTTCAGAAAGATGAGCTAATACTTTTAGTTCATCTTCATTATTCTGAATGGTATATATCATAGGACTAGAAAACATATGTGTAGCATACAGATTTCCTGATGTATCTAAAACGATATCATTAAAGAAATGAACTTCTCCTGGTATATCGATCCAATATTTTTTGATAAGTTTCCCCGTTTGCAAATCATATTTAAAAACCCCTGCAGGACGTCCCTCGTTTTTATCTTTTCTACTATACCCGATAAGATTACTTCCTCCAGAGCTACATACCCATAAGTGTCTTCGTACCGGATCAATTTTCATCCCGATAATCATATGTAAACCGTCTTGTTGTGGTTTTACAAAGTCACGATATGTCCCGTCTTTGGATCGTTTTATAATTTTTCCTTTTCGGGTACTTCCTATATAAAAAGACATATCTGTGGGATCATAAGCCACGTTTTCGGGTAATAGATCTTTTTCGGGAATCGTATAGGCTATAAAACTTTTGTTGAATTGCTCATTTGGTTTTTGTGCACTACTATAAAAACCAAATCCGGTAAAAAAAATGATATAAAAAACTGTTTTCATCTATTTTGTTTTAAAAATAAAATATGTGAGGTGGATAATGTTTAGTATTTTTCTTCCTAAGACGAATGTATTTGATAAAGGAATTGAGAAGATCGATTTTATATTAAACTCTTCTTTTTTAATGTGTAATTGTATTGTGCTTATGTGAGTTGATTACACATAAGTAAATTATAGATTTACATAAATTATGGATTTGGGTAGGACTGAAAACCAAAAATCATATAGCTTTGTTATCAATGAAGATTAAAAGCATTTGGTTTCATATTGGTTTTTGGATTGTATATACCGCAATATTTACTATTGTTGAAGCTAGTTATAAAGGGGAATATACCGAGGCATTGGCTTTTGAGCTTATGAATATGCCGATGCGACTTATTATCGTATATTTTAATTATTTTGTTCTGTTGCCAAAACTCTTATTGCAAGGCAAAACGGTAAAATACTTTGTGTATACTATACTCACATTAATCATCTCTGGGTGTATTCAACGAATTATTAATTATGAGGTGCTATCTATGCTTTATCCTAATATGAAAGATTCTGGATTATGGCTACCATATAAGTTTTTACAGGCTTCTATGATCATAGCTTCTCCTTTAATTTTTATTATTGGAATTTCGGTTATTTGGAAAGTAGCAGAGTTACAAAAGAGGGCCAAAACTCTTGAAAATGAAAAATTGCAATCAGAATTGAAGTATCTAAAATCACAAATTAATCCACATTTTCTTTTTAACACTTTAAATAATATCTACGGACTATCTTTAGAAAGCTCAAAAAAAGCCCCCGAACTTATTCTTAAATTATCAGATTTCCTTAGCTTTTCTTTATACGAGAGTTCTCAAAGGTTTATTCTTTTAGAAAAAGAAATTAGTTTATTAAATGACTTTATTGATCTAGAAAAATCTCGTTTTGAAGATAGGGTAGATGTACAGGTTTCTATTCCCGAACATATAGACCCGATATCTATTCCTCCTCTTATTTTGGTACCATTTGTAGAAAATGCATTTAAACATAGTTTAAAAAACGAAACCAAAATAGCTCATATAATTGTTAAATTAGAGGTAGTACATAATCAACTAATTTATGAAGTTATAAACTCGAAACCAGAAGCTACTGTAGAAGATTCTTCACTAAAAGGAATTGGTTTGCAGAACATCAAAAAAAGATTAGATATCCTATATAATGATCGATATCAATTGGATATTAAAGATGAAGAAAGATTATATACTATTGTATTAAAAATTGCTATTTGATAAGGTAAGTTGCAAAAAAATAAAAGAGACAGATGAAGCTTAGATGTATTATAGTAGATGATGAACAGACTGCAAGAAATATTTTAAAAAAATATATTGGAGATGTTTCTACTTTGGATCTAACAGGAGAGTTTAAAAATGCTCTCGAAGTCTTAGATTATATTCAGAATCATTCGGTAGATGTGATGTTTTTGGATATTGAAATGCCTAAGCTTTCGGGCTTAAATCTGGCCAAAATTGTAGAGCATAAAATTAAAATCATATTTACAACTGCACATCGTGAGTTTGCGCTAGAAGGCTTCGATTTAAGTGCAGTTGATTATCTGTTAAAACCTTTTTCTTTTGATCGATTTTTAAAAGCTATTCAGAAAATTAACCCTAATTTTTTAAATACTGCTGTTACGTCTACACCTGTATTAGATCATATTTTTGTGAAAGCCGATAAAAAAATGGTTAAAATTAATTTTTCAGAATTATTATATATCGAAGGCTTAAGTAACTATGTCAAAATTCATACAATAGAAAATACTTTGGTTGTCTATGAAAAGCTGAGTGATCTCGTACAACGATTACCTTCTTTTTCTTTTATGCGTATACATAGGTCTTATATTGTAAATACCAAAAAAATAAAAACCTATACCAAAGAGTATGTAGAAATTAAAAAAAGACACATCCCAATAAGCTTAACCTATCGAAATGCATTATTGTCATTTTTAGAAAAATCCTGAAGTTTTTCTTAAAAGAATTATTGTATTTTATTTGCCTTTCCTTTAGGTCTTGCCGGTATTCCTGCAACTGTCATGCCTGGTGCTGTATCTTTTAGAACTACAGCTCCGGCAGCAATATTAGAATGTGCTCCTATAGTTATATTCCCTAATACAGTAGCACCTGCTCCAATCACCACATTAGAACAGATTTTTGGATGCCTTTTTCCTTCTGTTTTTCCTGTGCCTCCCAAGGTGACATTGTGAAAAATAAATACATCATCTTCAATTTCACAGGTCTCTCCTATAACAACACCTATCCCATGATCTATTACCAGGCCTTTGCCAATTTTTGCAGCAGGATGTATATCGATTGCATAGGTTTCAAAAATTCTATTTTGTAACCATTTGGCAGTTATCAGATTTCCTTTTTTGAATAGTTCATGAGAAAATCGATGCGCTTGTAATGCTTGGTATCCTCTTAAAAAAAACAATACTTCAAAATAATGAGTGCACGCAAAATCTCTTTCGAAATAAGAGGTGAGATCTCGCTTAAAAGTATCTTTTAGTTCTGTGTTATCAGTGAGAATCTCCTTAAAAATAGCAGTTAACTCGTTAGAAGTTATAAGGTCATCAGAAAGCTTTTTACTCAGTATAATACTTAAAACATCTGCTAAGTCCTTGCATTGTTTTTGGTATTGACCTAAAATTTTCTTTGCAATTGGTTCTGAAGTATTTTCTAATTCTAATCGAATTCTATCCCAAATATTACCTGTCATTTTTTAGAGTTTAAGGTTTACTTATAGATAGTTTACCTGACCCCATAAATATAAAGGCAAGGCAACAGAATAATATAGCCAATGCTGGTGTCATGGCCTCAATACTATCGCCAAGACGTATATGTACCAGTACTGCTATTATAAAATTGATTACCAGAACTAATGAAGCTAATCGTATATGATAACCGATAAGAATCAACAAGCCTCCTATAGCTTGTATATATACAGATAGGATAGCGCTAATTACAGGAAAAGGAAAACTGTTGATGTGAAGGAAACCAGAAAATTCTAACATTCGTTCCCAACTAACGATATTATCTATTACTCCATATAGCAAACGTAAACCCACAAAAATTCGTAGAATGAAAATTCCAATATATGCTTTGGAGCTTAATTTTTCTTTCAAATCATATGTTCTACTCATACATTTACTTATTTTGAACTACCTCTTTCACTATGATATCAGATCCCGAATATGCATCGGTATCATATTCGTGCCAATGTCGTATTCTTGGGATTTTAACTCCTTCAATAGTAATCTCACCAGAAAAATAAAGACGTTCTCCTTTTTCAGGATCATCAGGAAATACAATTTCGATACCTAGTAAAGTATAATCTTTTTGAGAAATAAATACATTCCAGTGTTTAGAAAATATAGCTTCTTTCAAGACAAGTTCGATTTTATAACTATCTGTGTCGCTAAATATGGCTTTACTTGCTTTACCATAAGTGTCAACTGTTGCGTTATTTAGAGACATAGGTAAGCCAATTAAATGCTGATAAAATTTTTGATAGCTAAGATTTCGCTCTGGTTGTAGTCGATATTTTTTTATTTGAATACTATCTGTATTAATCTCTCCATCCAAAAGTGTTCTTGAGATTCCTTTTTCATCTATGATGTGTGTAGATATATGCTGATCTCTATTTCTTGTTAATTCAAAGCTATTGTCATTATTGTTCATTTTTAAGATAGAATACCGGTGAGGGTTGGATAAACGAGGTTCTTGGATATGAACTTTGAGATTGGTCATCGACCAACGATTATCGGGGTCGTATGTTTTTGTGCTTTTTTGAAGAATAACTTGAGGATCTAGTAGTTGTTGATCTTTTTGAGAGTTACAACTTAATCCAATACATATGGTAAGGATTAAGATGTAGTATAATTTGTTATACATGATCTTCATGTTTTTATTTTTATGAAATTTAAGTTTTTATTTTTAATTCGATTCAATTTTACTATCATGAAATCCTGTACGTTTCCATAGGCTACCATCTTTCACCCATACATGGGTTACTCTATATTGACTTTCTTTGGGTTTTCCATCTCGAATATCTGAAGTTATTATTTTTGCGGTAACAATTGCAAAGTTGTCATATAGCTCGAGTTGAGTTTCTTTCATTTCATACCTGGTAACTACCAAATTACTATCATCAATATCTTTTTTTCTGTTTTTTAAATATTTTAACCATGCCGTTTTTCCTATCGATTTTGATGTTCCGTTAGTATGCTGATACTTATCGGTTATCAAACTCTCGAGTCTTGTAATATTACCTTCTTTAAATGCTGTATTAAAAATAGTAATTGTTCGGGCAAGTTCCAGCTTATCAGATATAGAATTAATTATGTTTTCTATTGCAATATCTAGTTCGGTTTCATCAACCAGATAAGAAGCAAAATACTTATGTATGGCGTTCTGATAAAAACTAAAAACGTTCTCACGATTCATATATAGCGTATAGTCATTAATTCCTTGTTCTAAAAATGCTTCCTGGCTTACTTTCCCTGCTGTATAGAACAATATAGCATGCCAGAGATTTTTTGGAGGCTTTACTTTTAACTTCTCACTTGCTCTATTTATACTTTCTGCGATAGCTCCTTTTTGTCCTTTTATTATAGTATGACTTGCTTCGTGAAATAAGGTTTCTACCCAATCGCCTGCTATTTCTGGATAATTAATAACAGTACTTAATACAATAGAGCTGGGAATTCGACTTAATGTAAAAGCGCCACCTCCAGGACTTTTTATCGAAAGATCAATGCGCATTTTGGTATCTTGCCATTTTGCCTGAGCTAATTTTGCCATTCGAGAAATGACAATATCTTCTGTTTTTTTGATAAGATCAATATTCTCCTGCAACTTATCTGTGTTGATTTGTCGATGAGTTTTCCAAAAATGAGTATTATAGATTGGTTTAAATTCGTTGAGGTTTTTTATAAAAAGAATTTCGAACCTGGATTCAGGAAGCATATCCTGCTCATTATAGTTAATAATCCATTTTCTAAACCCTATCAATTCCTGGTTGAAATGATTTTTTAAATCTATATGATCTTTATAATAGGTTATGGTTTTTTGAAAAACTACTTTTTCTTTTTGACTAAGTTTTTGCCAAATCCCTTTTTTAACCAGCTTATCTAATGGTTTTTCATACGATGCAATAGCAGTTTCATATAAGTAGAAGTGAAGATTAATCCAGAAGTTATTATGAAATTCAAAATATCTTGTGGTTTCAATGCTTGATGCTTTAGATTGTGCGATCAAAGAATAATTGAATATCAAAATAATATATAGTATAACAATATGTCTACATTTCATGTATTTGCTCTTATTTATCATTTAAATAATTATTAATAGTATGAGATATAACTTTCGGTACGATCCAATTCCTTATTTTTCTGCAACAATAAACATTTTCTTAGCATCAGTAGTATAAGGTTCTTTTTGATGCCCTCCTTCTATAGTTTTTATGTTAAACCCGACTTGTTTAAGCATTAGTTTGATTTCAAATGGAAATATAATACGCCATTTCATACTATAATTTTTGCGTTTTAATGTACCGTCAGGAAGTACTTCGTCATACCAGCCATATAATTCCTGAACCTGGTTTTTGTTCATAGGTCCTGATGCTGCAAATCTTGTGTATGAATTACCGGTATGTGAATTTTTTCTTGTAAAAAATGGTTTGGGTATGGCATCGCCAGATAGATTTAAAATAAATGGATTCATAAGATCTATTACTATTAATCCATCCTTAGATATATGATTATAAATACTAGATAAGGCCTTGCATTGACTATCAAAATCAGGAATACACATTAGACTATTAAACGCACATATTGCCAATTTGTAATCTGTTTTATCCAAATTCAACAAGGTTATATCTTGCTCAATTAATTTTATGTTTTGACGAACATCTTCATTTTCTCTTTGTAAATTATGTTCAAATTGTTCCAATATACCTCTAGAGTTATCAACTCCAGTAACTCGATGACCAGCTTTGGCCAATGGTATAGTTACACGGCCCGATCCGCAACATAATTCGAGGATATCTTCATTACTTTTTGATGCAAAATCAAGAAAACGATCAACATCATGTTTAAGACCCTGTGAGGAAACGATATCATCGAAGTTTTTAGAAAAAACTGAATGTTCTTCTGAGGGATAATCACTATCATAATATTGTATTGAAGCATGATCCTCTGGTAAGTTTGTATTCATAAATTTGTTTTTAGGTATAGCCGTTGCCAAAAGACTATGTAGTATCTCTATTCGTTTTTTGATTGATACTTTTATGCCGATTGTGGTCAAAAGTATCGTTTCCTTTTATGAATAAATCATGAGTTTTGGTATCAAACGGTCTCACTTTTATGAAATGAGACAACTCTTAACAGTTTTTATGAATTTGAGTACAATATGGTTATTAAAGTAGGATTCTTATTATATTAAGAAAACCTTAACCACTACACCCATAAGATATATTTACATTTAGAGCTTTAAAAACTCGACAATAATGAAAAAATCATCCTTACTATTAGTTATTACTGTATTACTTTTTTCTTGTAAGAAACCAGTTGAAGTAGACTTATTGGTTATTAATGCAAATGTATATACTGTAGAGGATACGAATCCAAAAGCAGAGGCATTTGCTATAAAGGGAGGTAAATTTATTGCTGTAGGGAGTAACGATGAAATCTTAAAGGGGTATACGACAGCTAATACTTTGGATGCAGGAGGAAAAACAATAGTACCTGGATTGATTGATGCACATTGTCATTTTTACGGCCTTGGATTACAACAGCAAAAAGTAGATTTGATGGGAACCAAAAGCTATGCAGAAGTATTGGATAGGATTGTCGCTTTTCAGAAAGAAAAAAATGTATCATTTGTTACGGGGCGAGGATGGGATCAAAATGATTGGGAGGTAAAAGAATTTCCGACCAAAGAAAAATTAGATAGCTTGTTTCCTGACACTCCTGTGGCAGTAACCCGAGTAGATGGCCATGCGATGATAGCAAATCAAAAAGCATTAGATCTTGCTAAAATTACGGTAGATACTAAAGTAGAAGGTGGAGAGATACTTCAAAAAGAAGGAAAACTTACCGGTGTATTAATCGATAATCCTATGGGATTGATTGGTGCAGTTATCCCTAAACCCACAGTGCGAGAGCAAATACAGGCTTTAAAAGACGCCGAAAAAATTAATTTTGGGTATGGACTAACAACTGTAGATGATGCGGGATTGAGCCCCGAAGTAATTACACTAGTAGATAGCTTACAGAAAATAAACGAACTTAAAATCAGGATGTACGCTATGGTAAGTAATGTGCCCGAATATGTAGATCATTATCTAAAGAATGGAGTACATAAAACAGATAAGTTAAATGTTTCTTCTTTCAAAGTATATGCTGATGGAGCATTAGGATCTAGAGGAGCTACATTAAAACGACCATATGCAGATAAGGAAAATCATTATGGAGCTATGGTCATCGGAAACGATGATTTTAAAACTCTGGCAAAACGATTAGCAGGATCGCCTTTTCAGATGAATACTCATGCTATTGGGGACTCGGCAAATGCAGTAGTAATGAAAACGTATTATGATGTGCTTCAAAATAAATCGGATAGAAGATGGAGAGTAGAGCATGCCCAGGTGGTGGCTCCCGAAGAATTTGAAATCCTTAATAATAATCTGGTCATGAGTGTACAACCAACTCATGCTACAAGCGATATGTATTGGGCAGATGAACGATTAGGAGAAGAACGTATAAAAGGAGCATATGCATATAAAAAATTATTAGAAAAAACGGGTAGAATTGCTTTGGGTACAGATTACCCTGTAGAGCATGTAAGTCCATTCTATACTTTTTATGCTGCGGTAGCCCGAAAAGATCTAAAGCAATATCCAGAAGGTGGTTTTCAAAAAGAAAATGCACTTAGTAGAGAAGAAACTCTGAAAGGAATGACGCTTTGGGCAGCTTACAGTAACTTTGAAGAATACGAAAAAGGAAGCATAACTGCAGGTAAATTTGCAGATTTTGTAATCCTTGAAGATAATATTATGGAAATTGATGAAGACCAAATTCCAAATATAAAAGTGAAAGCTACTTATATTGATGGAGAAAAGGTGTATTAGATCGCATTCATTACTTTATCTACGATAGTATCACATTTACTAAATCCAAATTCGAAGATATCGGTATCCTGAGAGAGTTCATAGAGTTCTTCTCTAATCATATCTTTGGCACGATGTAGGCGAACCTTTACATTAGAAACCGTTAATCCTAAACAATCTGATATTTCGGCCATACTCATCCCTTCAATTTCTCTAAGAACATAAACGGTTCGATATTTTACATCTAATAGATCAATCGTATTTTCTAAGATCTGTTTTGCTTCTTGTCGTATCATTTTTTTTTCAGGATTTAATTGTTCCGTATCAGGAATCTCGAGAACAAAATCATTCGATACGCTATTTTCAGATTTATATAAATTAAGATATTTTCCTTTTGTTTTTAATCGAGCTAGAGTTTCATTTATTCCAATTCGTATCAACCAGGTAGAGAATTGTGAGTTGTGCTTAAACTGGTAGAGTTTTTCATAGGCTTTTAAATAAGTGTTTTGCATTATGTCTTCTATTTCTGCAAGATCATTTATATAACTTCGAATAACTCGATATAGTTTTTGATTATTTCTTCTTAACAAGATTTCATACAACTCTTTTTCTCCAGAATGAATACGGCATATTACATCAGAATCTGATATTTTATGAGTTTTATAATCATTGATTTTAATGGGTTCCATAGCTTGTTATTTATAGCTTAGATGAAAAACTGCATAAAAAGTTACAAAACTTTGTAACCAAAAAGTGGATTTTTTATCTAAAAACCGAATAACAAAAAAATATTTGAAATTATGGATTCGCAGATTAAGACAGTTTTTACACTACTAAAATATACATATGGTCTTGTGCCCATAGTTGCCGGATTAGACAAATTTACCAATATACTTACAGATTGGAGCCAGTATGTTTCTCCTGGATTTGCAGCTATATTACCTTTTGAAGCCAAAACATTTATGAGTATTGTAGGGGTGATCGAAATTATAGCAGGTATTTTAGTGCTTTATCGTCCCAAGATAGGCGGATATGTAGTTATGGGATGGCTATTAGCTATAGCATTAACTCTTCTATTTAGCGGGCATTATATTGATGTAGCCGTAAGAGATGTTGTGATGGCAATAGGAGCACTCTCATTAGTAAAACTAGCAAGTTCTATAGTAGAACAAAAAGTATAAGCAGATTAGAAAAGAGAAAGATTAGCGTATTAGGAATGCCAGTGATTTTTTTCAAGAAAGCATCATCAGTATAAAAGGGTGGTGCTTTCTTATTTTACTTTCCTCCATTTGCTTGCAGATCGGCAATGCATTGGGCATCTAGTTCTGGGATTACATCACCCATACCCATCATCCCGCTACCAAATTCTATTGCGGCTTCCATCAAACAGTTTGATACATTACAGTGATTACTCGCATCTGGATCTTCATGCTCAGATTGTAAAGGAGTACCGAGGTTTACCAGCCCCATTAGATGAGAGAATTCATGGTTTAGCGTAGCAGTTTCTATGGCGCTAAGAGAAGGAGAATTTGGCCTTACGCTTAATGCGCGTAATGTACCTTCATAAATTACCATCGAAGTATTTAGGTACGCAGAACCTAAAGTTACTTGCTCATTAGTGTCATTTTCTTTACTTCCATCTGCAAAATATACATATACAGTGATATCATCTTCCTTATTAAATAGTGTTCTGGTAGCGTTTTCTATTTCTGCAATCTCTTCAATAGAAAAAGGGGCTTTACCAGAAGAAGGTATAGAACGTTGTGTAATGGTAATTCCGTCGGGCTTAAATAATCGATCTTGTAAAAATTCTCTAAACCCTTGTATTGCTTGTGAGGTTGGTTCGAATCCTTGTACAGCTACGATCTCAATAGTTATGCTATTAAAATTGGTTGCACTTAGCAGGTCATTTGCAGAGCTACCTAGAGGTTTTTTGTTGTTTGCCTGTAAGGCGTTTGTAACTAGTGTGTTATCGTCGTCATCAGAACATCCAATGAGAATAAAAGAAGAGATCAACAGGTAACCAAAGAGCTTTGTTATTTGCACAGGATTTCTTTTTAAAGAGGTTATGACTAGTAAATAAACGAATTTACATCGCTTCTTATTTCTAGTTTAAGGTTGTTTTGTTAAATGATTTCTTTGCCACAAAGATTGTACCATCAATGTTGTTAGGAAAGCTTTGGTCTTTGAGGAACTGTGTATGTGTCTGGTTTTAAGAAATTTGTGAGAGCGAAGCTAAATGCAGATCTATAACCGTATTTATACGTGTTTTTACAGATAAAGACATTTTTTTAGAATTTTCAATAGTATTGAAGGCTGATTTTTAAGTACATTTAATATAGGAATGCTTTTCATATTAAACTTATGAAAGCCTTATTTTTTTGAAAAATGAATATAGTTACAAACATGTAAATAGCATTTTCTAGAAAAAATCTTTTTAAACATATTCTAGATCTTAAAACCAAAAATTAACCAAAAAATTAAAATCAAATGCAATTATCCATTCACCCATCTATTGGAGTTGCCCGATTAGGAAACAGTACAACCGAACTTTGTTTATCACCAGATCAGATAGGAGGACTTCCTTTTGATTGTGATGAACATGGGAATCTAACAGGGCCAATTAAAGAATTTAAAGATGCTAAAGGTCTTATTAAAAGACAGGGTCAACCTTTTAAAATATTTGATGAAAATCAGAATGAAATCACTCTGGATTCTGAGCATATCAAATCCATTGAATGGACGGTACATTTGGCGAATAAAAAAGCAGCATGGTATCAGTTTAGTGAACTTGAAGGAAATTTATTATTCGGTCTTGAAAACAGTTATGAAAATCGTGGAGTACC
Organism: Aquimarina sp. EL_43; assembly: GCF_943422735.1. Classification (NCBI taxonomy): domain Bacteria; kingdom Pseudomonadati; phylum Bacteroidota; class Flavobacteriia; order Flavobacteriales; family Flavobacteriaceae; genus Aquimarina; species Aquimarina sp. EL_43. The sequence goes on from NZ_CALSBR010000001.1 coordinate 3,150,192, forward strand.
CTTACGAAATCCTGATACGACCGATAGACAAACCTTAATTATAGATCCAGGGCCTAGAACTATCCTGGGAAAGAATCAATCAATCGCTTTTGATAAAGAAAATGTACCAAATGGATATCCGGCACGATTCCCTCCTTCAAAGGTAAAATATGGATTACCTGTAGAGAAATTAGGAGATTTATTGACAGATGATAAAGGACGACTCATTGTATTTGGTGGATACGGGCATGCAGGAGGAAATGAACCCTTAACAAGTTATGGAGGCTCTAATACTTGGCACGATGATATTTCAGATGGAACGGTATATTGTACCGTTACAGATACAGATGATAATGAATATAAGCTTTCAGCGTGGGTGATTATAGGATCTCCTGATTTTGCTCCAGAGATTGTAAATATTTCTACCCTAAGTGATACGATGTTTGATGTTGGGGTGCGTAATTTTGATTTGGATCCAGATATGTATTCAAAGACTACAGGTGAATGGAACACCAGTTTTATTGTAGATTTTAAAAGAGACATACTTCCTATTATCAATAGGATAAGTCGTTACCAATGGGTTTCCAACGTTCAGTCGATGATGGCATTTACTAGTAATATTTTTGATTTTTCAGATCCATCAGATGGAAATAAAGAAAACCGTAAGCAATATCTATCTTATTTCAGAAACAATGATGCCCAACCGCCAGTGCCTCCACATTTACCACAACAACAATTGTTTAAAGAAAATGAAGGTGATATTTTTCCGATGATGCCATTGAATTCTGGTAGTAATTCTGTAAGCAATATCAATGTCAATAAATTTATGGCATTAAATGAAACCCAATTGTTTTTATTAGAACAATGGGCAGAAGGAAAATTTGTTAATAATGAAACTCCACAAGAATATCCTGTTAACCCAATGGATACGGTAGCAGTAGGAAACTGTGTAGGGTTACCGATGTGTCCTGGTATTGAAGTTACATGGAGTATGCAAAATGATGTAATTTATGAGGCACCATATGTAATCAAACAGTATGAAAATGAAGAGTATTATGTGCAACATGGATTGAACCCTTCTAGAGATGAGAGTGAAGGTGGTGGTTGTGAACCTGGAGATTTAACCAAAAGAATGGCATGCCCATGGCAAGCCGACTTTTTTCAATGTACAGTCCAGTATATCAATTTTACCGTACCCTCCATCAATAAAATAACACTTAGTAATGGGACTAATGTTCCGTTACCACCTACTTACTATACATATTGGTGGCCGCCACAAAGCCCTTGGGATGTGATCGTAGGTGAATTTACGGATAAGGGACAAGGACAAACGCACTTGCCTGCTGGACAACAGGTTAATTATGCCCGTGGTATCAACAGTTTTGTACAAATGGTGGAGTATTGGTATGCACTTGGGTTTATCAGAGATAAAAATGGGGCAACTCCAGGATATCCATACATTGTAGAGACCGAAAGAAATAATGAACAATTCTCTTATAAAGAAGTGCCCGTAGGAGAGATCACTGGAAATGATGCTGATAATGACACCACTATCCCCGTATTTTTTATTGAGCAGAATAAGCATGAAGTAAAAAAGAAAAGCAATAAGGCAAAACTATTGATAGAGCACTTAGAAATGGTCGTGTTTAATAAGATTGAAATAGCGCCAGAAGGGCTTGAAATGCCTCGATCTGGAACAAGAAGCAGAAGGTAATACAATGGCATATCAATTTAAAACAGATGTACTTATTGTAGGTGGAGGCCCAGCAGGGGCTTCCACCGCATTAAGTTTATTAGAATATTCGGATCTTAAGGTAACGATTGTTGAACAAAGTGATTTAGATACCTTAAGGGTAGGGGAACAGGTAAGTCCAGCAATATTTGACTTACTTGCTTATATGAATATCGACCGAACAGATTTTGAAACAAATAGCTTTATATATGGTTATAACCATGTAGCTGCCTGGGGTAGTGCTAACCTGTCCTCGAGGTATTCTATTTCAAGCACAGTAGAGGATAGTATACAACTGGATAGGAAAGCTTTTGATTTATTATTATTAGAACGAGCTGGCCAAAGAGGAGCAAGCATTTTACCCAGAACCAGATGTATTGATTTTAAGCAAACCAAAGAAGGAGACTGGACGATTGAACTTAAGCATAAAACCAAAGGTGATATTTTGGTAAAGACAAACTTTTTGGTCGATGCTACGGGACGGCAAAATGCTGTGTCCAGAAATTTGGGATTAAAACCCCTAAAAAGTGATGAATTAGTAGCAATAGGGACCTTTATAACTTTTGAAAAAGGAAAAGTGCCTGCACAAGAAGTGTTATTAGAAACAGTAGAAGAAGGTTGGTGGTACTGTGCTACCTTACCCAATGACAAAATAGGACTAACACTATTTACAGATGTAGGAATTGCAAAGGAAAAACAACTTCAGAAGACACATCAATTTAATCAATTACTTTTAAAAACTAGATATATCAAAAATAAAATAAAACAAGGGGTTTCATATCAATCGCCCTGGGTACGGAATGCTTTTTCAAAATTGATAGATATTACTCCTATAAAAAATTATATCGCTGTTGGTGATGCCATAGCGTCTTTTGATCCCATTTCTTCTATGGGAATTGGATTTGCCCTTAGTTCGGCTTGTCACGCTTCTAAAACGATCATTGATTTTGAAAATAACAGGGACGATACGTATAGATTAGATTATCAAAACAATATCAATACTATTTATAAAGATTACCAACAGACTAAAAATCAATTTTATACAACAGAACAACGTTGGAAAGAATCCGAATTTTGGCAACAAAGACTGATGAGTAATACTATAAAATCAAAAATAAAATCATACTGATGATACAAGAACCTTTACACACAGTTTCAGAACTACTGAAAGACAATATTGATGCATTTTTAAAAGAACTGAATAGCCATCTTCCTTCAAATATAACAATATCTACCAATTGGGGAGGATTAGATAACGTGTATAAACATAATAAGAATAGTCAAATTTTTAACAGAAGACTTCAATACAATCCTTTTGTTATCGTGTACTGCGAAAACGAATCTGATGTAGTAATTACGTATAAAGCAGCTATAGATAACAAATTACCAATTCGGGTTCGTGCTGGGGGACATGATCATGAGGGAGAATGCACGGGGACAAATGTGGTATTGATTGATGTTTCAAAAATGGCTTCGTTAACTATTGATCCGGTAACCAAGATTGCCAGTATAGGCCCAGGGATTCGCTTTCAAACGCTTACTTCTAAGCTTGCAGAACAAGATGTAATGATTCCACATGGTACTTGTGCCACTGTAGGAATCGCTGGCTTTACCATGGGAGGCGGCTGGGGGCCCTGGACTCGTAAAATGGGAATGTGCTGTGAACATCTTGTTGGGGCCAATATTCTATTGGGTGATGGAACCCTTCAAAAGCTGGATGTAAAAAATGGTTCTGTGCCTGAATTATTATGGGCACTTAGAGGAGGTGGAGGTATGAGCTATGGTATCATAACCGAATTACGTATACAAACCTTTACCTTACCCGCTGTACTACATCGTTTTGAGGTAGAATGGAATTGTTATGAAGATCAGAAACCAGATACATTAAATGAAGAGGTGCCAACAATTGAAATATTGCAAAAATGGGAAGAGTTAATCGAGTCACCAAATACTTCAAACCTTATAGGAACTAACTTGAAAATAAATGGGAGACCATGGGATACAGGAGAACCTGTAAATATCAACACAGTATATAATAATTGTGTTTTTTATGGATATTGGGAAGGAGATGAGAATAGCTTATGCAAGTTTATAGATGATTATCTTAAAGAAAAAGTTTCGCCTTATACTCTTACCATAGAACCGGCAACCGGAGCAGATTATGCACATAAAAACCAATATGGTTCCCATTTAATGGGGAACTGGGACCGGGAATCACACAACAAAATTTTAAATAAATTAGGGTTGCTTAGAGAAGGAACCCCTTTACAACCAGATTATGATATTCCTGCTCCTCATAAAATCACATCAAGATTAGTCAATAATGATGGATTAGATGCTCAAGGTAAAAATGGATACAAAGCCTTGTTCGAGAGTTTGTTTTCTAATCTTATTTTAGATGGTAACAGGAAATTGGGATTATTTACTTATGTGACTTTAGGAGCTATTGTTGGAGATTATTATATGAAACATGCAGAAAATACGGATAGTGCTTTTCCTTATAAGGACAAACTATATACTATACAATATCAATGCTGGTGGAATACGAAAAAAAAGGAGAAGGAAGAATTTCAAGATAACTTTGTGTATGATAGAACAAACCGTTCATTGGATTGGATAGAAACCAGTCGGGATTTTGATATTCCTAATACTTCAGGGGCTTTTATAAGCTTTAAAGATAGTTCAATCCCAACTAAAACTTATTTTGATAAAAGTTACGAACGTTTAAAAGAAATAAAAGAAACCTATTCCAAAGATCCATATAATCATTTTAGAACCCGAAAGACGATTATTTAAAATGGGATGAGACAAATTTCACTTGTTGAGTATTTGAACATGACCGCAAGGAGCTTTACCAGCGCTTCATTTTGCCCATCGCTATCTCGCTGTCGTGTTGCAATTCCTTGTACTTCGCAAAAAAAAAGCTCAGGCAGTGAGATTCTCACTGTAATCCTTCACGCAAAACATTTAAAATTTCTATACTTTGCCAAAGTAAAACTAAGCTAAGGTAAATTTAGCCAGGTAGTCGTTATTTTCTCCTTCAACTATTAATTCTGACAATAAGCCATTGGCATTAGCTGCATTTTGAAGGGTGTTATAATCAACATATAACCAATCAAACCATTCTGATTCTTGTTCTTTGTATTTTAATTTGTATTGCATTTCTCCATAATATCCAGCAGAGGCATCTACCCAAAAACCTCCATCGTCATCTTGAAAAAGATAGGAAATGTCTGATGAATCCATTAAAATTTGACCTCCCGGAGCAAGAAGTGTTTTAATATGAGTAAAAAAACGATCAATGTGATCCAAAGTGCCAATAATACCACTACCATTCATTAACAATAGTATGGTATCATACGTGACATTATTATGATCATAAATATCTTGTGCCATGGCATGATATACCCCTCTTTTTTTACAAACTTCGATAGCGCCTTCGGATATATCTATAGCTTTTACGTCTAACTTTTGATCATTTTGAAGAAACAAACTATGGCTTCCGGCACCACAACCTACATCTAGTACTTTTCCATATGAAAGCTCTAATGCCTTTTGTTCTATTTTGGGCATTTCGGTATACCCTCTAAATAGGTAAGGAATAGGGATATGATCATCATCAAAATCATTTGCCTGCACAATAATATCTTCTGTGTATTTTTTATTGTAAAAATCTTTGATGGCTTTTCCGAAGATATCTTTATTCATGAGATGCAGTTTGTGATTATAGGAAACGATACTTGGTAATCAGAACTCTCAAAAGTCTTACTTTTGTACTATGCAAGAATTCATAGATCAATTACCAAAACTGGCCAAAGATAAACATAACGAGAACAAAAAGTTCTTTGCTAAACTTAAAAAAAAATCGCCTAAACAACTGGATTATATCATGCAGGAGTTACATGATGAAGAGTTTAGTAATACAGATTGTTTAGAATGTGCGAATTGCTGCAAAACTACGGGACCGTTATTTACAGATAAAGATGTAGATCGGATTTCAAAATTTTTAAAAATTAAACCCAGGCAATTTGAAGATCAATACCTAAGAACAGATGAGGATGGAGACTTGATATTACAACAAACTCCATGTACTTTTCTTGGAGCCGATAATTACTGTGCAATTTATGAGGTAAGACCAAAGGCATGTAGAGAGTACCCTCATACGGATCGTAAAAAGTTTCAACAGATATCTAATTTAACGTTGAAGAATGTAGCAATTTGCCCTGCAGCTTATAATATTGTAGAAAAAATGAAATCTAAAATATCTTTATAGCCACATATATAAAACAGGTATTCCCATATATTCTTTTAAGAAACATATGGGAATAACCGCAAGTGTGTGCTTATTAAATTAGGATCTATATATTATTATCCCTTTTTTAACTCTTCGATAGTTTTGGCCATTATTACTCCTGGTAATTTGATAGGAGCGGCAACCTGAGCTAAGAAAGTACCTTTTACTTCACCAGTTTTGTATGTTGTAAAACCAATACGGTATAATCCAGCAGTTAATGCTTTAAGAGGGTCACCAACTTCACTTTTATATCTTAATAATGAATTGTAACTACTTCCGCTAGGCTGCTTAGGCATTTCACTACTGTCATCATTACGTTCTAGAACAGTCCAGTTAGCACTTTTTACAGCTTCTCCAGTAATTTTATCCTTGCTTATGATATCAGAACGCTCTAACGTAATATAAGTATCAAAGAAATCACTAGAACTTGCATTTTCTGTATATGCAGCAGATGCAGTAGCTCCTTTTATTTTATTTTTACCTACCGGAGACATCATTCTTATACCAAGTTCTGGAGCCACAGCAGGAACCCAAACATAGATATAATAAAATTTCTTGCCATCTTTTACCTCGTCTTCATTACCAGGTGCAGCATAACCAAGATATGTTACAACATCTGTATAAGGCACCTTTATAGTTTTTGGGCCTATCTTTTTTTCGGTTAAACCACCAAATTTCTTCAGTTTTTGCGCTTGAGCATCAATAGAAGTTCCTAAAGCAAATATGCTTAGTAAAATTAAAATTTTTGTTTTCATAAAGAATTGATTTGATTTTAGTGATAAATACACACACTTCTTATCACTATAGGTTAGTGTTGTGATAATCTATGATTATCGATTTAATTACAAATATGAGAGTTTATAATTAAAATAAAATATAAAAGATGATACAATTAATTTGAAATAATAATTTCTTTAATAACCAAATATTTTATCCCATTTTAATCCCTCTAGTATAAAGAGTTCTTTTTTCTAAAATCATGTGTTAATTATTTGTTAATTTTTTATGCAAGGATGGAGACAAATCTGAACTTTGTGATGAATTATTTTTTATTATAAACAATTATCAGAAAATGTGGTCGCAGGATCTTTTATCCAATTGATCATATAAAGAAGGTTTAGATGAATTGGTAGTTTTATTAGAAATTGAGTATTTATATTTAGTGCAAATGTCGATTGGATTATGATAAAACTTAAAAAAACTACTTAAAAAACCGGATCATATCATGCAAGAGTTACATGATGAAGAGTTTAGTAACACAGATTGTTTAGAATGCGTGAATTGGTGTGAAATTATTGATTCATTATTTAGTGATAAAGATGTAGAGGGGATTTTAAAGTTTTTAAAAATTAACCCCAGGCAATTTGAAGATCAATACCTGAGAACAGATGAGGATGGAGACTTGATATTACAACAAACCCTATGTACTTTTCTTGGAGCCGATAATTACTGGGCGATTTATGAGGTAAGACCAAAAGCATGCCGGGAGTATCACATACAGACCGTAAAAAGTTTCAACAGATATCTAATTTAACGTTGAAAAATGTAGCAATTTGTCCTGCAGCTTATAATATTGTAGAAAAAATGAAATCTAAAATATCTTTATACATAAGCGTATATACAATTACTCCTATATGTAATTCATAAACATATAGGAGTAATCTTGAATATGGGTCTAAGCAAATAATTGTTTTCTTATAAGTTTTTTTTATTTCTTACAAAAAAACTTAAGGATTTAGAGACCAATTTATTTATTAATGTTTTTACAATTTATTTCAGATATATGAATATAACTATTATATCTAGTGCTTCCATATTTTCCACCTCCTTCATAAGTACGAAATAATTTTCCTTCATATACTTGACAAGTACCATCCTTTGCTTTAGTAGCAACTTGTACGGTAATCCTTTTCTCTAAAGGAACTCCCAAGGCATTTTTTTCTACAATCCAATTACTATACAAAACAACACGTTGAATTGTTCCATATTTAGAAGTATTATGGTGTTTCTGTTTAATAGTTGCTATTAAATTAGCATTATTGTATCCAGGGGTTTCCATTCTAAAAGAGTCTATTATACGCTGTCTGTACTGCTCAAAATAACGATCGTATTCGCCACTATCTATATAGGTGTTCAACTTTTGTTTTTGTGTTATGAGCATATTTTTGATATCATCCACCCATGATTTATCCTTTACTCCTTGATATATATCGGCATCGTCCTTAAATAATTTTAAAGTTTTATCTACTACTTGTATAGCTGTTTTAGGCCTCATTTTCCACTCATCATCATTAAATGATTTATACGCTAACTTCTCTATTACATATTTTTTGTACTTAGGAGCTATTTCATTTGTTAATGTATTTTCAAAGTAGTTATCCACATTAGAGATGTCAGCTTCTGCTTTAGGATCAGAAATCCCCATGTTTTGATAAGCTTCTTTATGCGCCTCATATTCTTTGTAATTAGGGAATTCTAATGACCCCTTTTTTATTCTGTCTACACTATTACTAATTCTTTCTAAATGCCATAAAGATTTATTTCCACCATCTCTAAGAGCAATTTCATCATCGACCAATTTTTTGTATTTATCATACTCTGTTGTGAATTCTGGAATCCTCTTGCTATCTGAATAAAAATTATTGAGAGTGGTTAATTTTTGATCTAATGCAAATAATGCATCCTTTATTTCTTCTTTCGTATGTTTCTTAACATTTTCATTAGAAATAAAAATAGATTTTAAAATATCTATTTTTTCTACTGTTGATTTTTCAATTTTTAAAGTTTTTGGATCTGTGCCGGACACATTTTGATCCAATGAAACATTTTTTGTTGAAGTTTTAGATGAATTGGTAGCTTTACCAGGTTTTTTTTTAAGAATTTTTGATGTTTTCGGTTTCTTAATTTTTGGAAATTGCGCATTTACATTTAGCGCAAAGGTTATTAATATTAAGGTAAGAATAATTTTTAATTTCATTTTCATCTTTTTATTTAGTGGGCTGTAAATGTTGATTTGATTATCATGAAACTTGAAACTTTTTTGGATTACTGTGATTATAATAACAATAAGATCAAAAAGTATACAATTATGATATTTGAAACATGCTTTCTCAAAACATTTACTTCATATTATATTTGATTCAATTTTAGTTAAATTTTTATACAATGATGAAGTCAAATCTGAACTTTGTGATGAATGCCTGGTAAATAGTGATGAATTGTTTTTATTATAAACAATTATCAGAAAATGTGGTCGCAGGATCTTTTATCCAATTGGTAAGATTTGCAGCATTAGGGTCATCTACATCAACGCAATTAAGAGAAGGATTATTAGAGATATCTACTTCATTTATAGAAGCACTACGTCCATTTTTTAAATTTAGAGAAGTCAATGCATTACCAGAACAGTATAGTTGTGATAAAACACGATTTTCACTCAAATCCAAGCTGGTTAATGTATTATTACGACACTCAAGAAAACCTAAAGCAGTATGTTTTTTTAGATCCAGGCTGTTTATTGTGTTATTATTACATTTAAGTATATGTAGATTAATAATGTTACTTAGATCCAGATTGTTAAGTTGGTTATCTGTACAATCGAGCCGTTTTAAATCGGGATTATTGCTTAGATCAAGACTGGTAAGTTGGTTGTTACCACAAATCAGCCAATCTAATATTATGTTATTATTCACATTTAGATTGGTAAGCTGATTATTGTTACAGTAGAGTTCAATCAAAGCAATATTACTACTAAGATCTAAGGTAGTAAGTTGATTATCATTGCATTTTAACCATTTTAGAGCAGTAGTATTGCTTAAGTCTAAATTAGTAAGTTGATTATTTTCACACTCTAGTGAAGTCAATACCGTGTTATTACCCAGAATTAAACCAGTAAGTCGATTGTTAGAGCAATAAAGCCATTCTATAGCGGTATTGGTACTTAAATCCAAATTGATAAGTCGATTATTTTGACAATAAAGTTCATCTAAATTTGTGCTATTGTCGATATCTATATTAGTGAGTTGATTCCCTGAACAATTTAAGTAGGTTAAAGCTATAGTATTACTTAGATGTAAATCTGTCAATTGATTGGATGCGCAGTTAAGATAAACTAAATCCTTATTACTTCTAAGGTCTAAATTTGCCAATTGATTACCTGAACATTCTACCCTAATCAACGCTTTATGTTTACTTAAATCTATAGATGTGATTTGATTACTTCCAAAATCTAAGTAGGCTAGAGCTGCATTATTACTTAGATCTAAACTGGTAAGTTGATTGTTACGGCAATCCAGAGACACTAATTTGGTGTTTTTACTTAAATCTAGACTGGTAAGTTGATTACCATAAATCGATAAATGAGTTAAAGCGGTAAAATATTCAATCTCAGATACATTAGAAATTTGACTCCCTCTTAATACTAAAGTTTCTGAAGATTCTGCTTCTTTATAACTTATTTCTCCATCCTTATTTTTATCGATACCAAACAAGCCTCCTACTAATGCATTTTTAAAATTAGGATCTGCAAAAACAATATTTTCAATATTTCTTAGTGTTATCGTTATACTCGCTTCTGCTACATTATTTACGGATACAATACCTGTAAGTTTTGTTCTGTATTCATAATTATATAATATAGGGTTATTAACAGTAAGTTTTCCTGTAATAACATCTATGGTAAAAGAACCATAGGGATCTTCGCTTTTAAGACTATACTTTATGGTTTCTCCATTATCTGCTACAGCTTGTATAAAACCCAATTCTTGTCCTTCTATGGGGTGATCATCTATGGTGACTTCAAAATTTTTTACAGTAATATGAACTTGATCATCATCACTAGAACACCCTATTGCAACTATGATGTAAATAAGTAATAGAAAAAGAATTTTTAAATTTTTCATGTGTTTATTTTATGGTTTCAATTAAGATTTATCATAAAAAAACTGTTAGAATACATTACAACAGAATCATTAACCTAATCGATTAACTTTGCTGTATTAAGGTCATCTATCTGTATACAATCAACAATCTAGAGTTAGTTATTTGTGGTTGTAAAACAATAGGATAAAAAGCAAGATGTTTGATACCACAAAAACACAAGGGACATTTTGTGTATTAAATATTCATTTTGAATATTGTTTTCGATTTCTTTGATATAAAAATAATGAATAAATATCAATTAGTATTTGGAAAGATTTCTTAAAGAAAATGAAGAAGGAAAAGGCAGTTAAAAACTAGCTGTTACTGCCTTCTTCTAAATCATTGATTATTCCTTTATTGGTAGAGACCTCATCCAACATTTCTGAAGAATGTCCATTTTGTTTAGCTTTTTGTACATAGTTTAAGGCTTCTTTTGGGTTTTTAAGTTTATAATATATCTCTGCAATATTGGCGAGGTACATAGGTTCATTGGTGGCGGTTAGCGCAGCGTTTTTAAAATAAGGTAATGCTTCTTCATAGCGTTTTTCAACATCTAATGCACAACCTGTAAGATTATATAACCGTGCGAGTGTTGCAGCATCATGAGACGCTTTTTTGATATACTCCTCTTGTTTTTCGAGATATGTAGGAATTCCCTCTTTTAACCAAAGTAGGCGTGCTTTTAAGAAATACACCTGGCCAAATTCTGGATCTATTTTTAGAATAGCATCTCCTTTTTTCTCTGCCAATTCGAGGTCTTTATTCTTTAAATCATTCCAGGCAGCCTGAAGCAGTGCGAACTTACTTTTTTCTTTGATGTTGTATAAATCAATTTCTTCAGAGAATTTGTCTTTGTTACCAGCGATAGCTTCGACAATGATTTCGGCCATACTTGCCAGTTCTGGTCTTTTCTGGATATGCTTGTAGGTGTAATGAATGAAGTTGAAAGCTAATAACCTGTCATGATCATAATTTTCATCTTTGGCGATGTTTCTCGATAGTTTTTGGATGAACATATTCTTAAAATCCTCTCCATAAATGTGCTCTCCCTGTTCAAATAATACATCTATAGTAGTATACCATGATTTTTTATAAGGCTCGGGTTCTATGGTATTATCCCAAATAGGTTTTTCTTCTTCAGATTCAAAACTTTGTAGTATGCGTTTAACCTGTTGTTTTCGATATAACTGTAACAAGAATGTTTCTTCGCTTTCATAGTCATCATCTCCAAAAAGATCGTCATCATATTTCTCATTATATTGTTTAACAGAATTTGCTCTAGAAATCAATTCCTCTGGAAATTTTTCGTGCCCTAATTTAATAAGCATATCACATACGGGAACAATCATATTTTTTATACGATGATTTTGTTTTATATCAGTGTCAGATTCAAATTGCTCAAAAATTTCTAATAGATCCTTTTCAAATGGCCTTATTGCAGCCAAGGGGAGTTTAGAGATGTTTATTATACTTCTATGGCTATCACCGATATAGTTATAATAATCAAGAATATCATACGTGTCGGTTAACAATTTTTTGATATAATTGTAGATAGATTTATGAGAATATATTTTATAGCGATAAGCCAACCTTGCTCTTAAAGATTCATTATCTAGTGCATCAAAAATATCTAATAAGAATGTTTTAATTTCGGGATCTTCAGAAAACTCCTCCCATAGACCATATCTGTTATTCACCAGGATTGATATGTATCCTTCTTTTATATTCAGAACATCTGGTGTTTTTTCTAATACAGGTTTTGGAATACTGTATTTTGCACCATTCAACATGATATTTTTAACAATTTTTCTGTCGGGATGAGAAGTAATGATTTGAAGGGCCTGAGCTTTTAATCTTTGAATAGCAGTCGAAGAATCATTTTCTTTTTGTTTTGGCTCAAAAACTGGTCCGTGAATATACGTCGATGTTATTTTGTTGTTGTCTGAAGAGGCGAGAAGGTTTTTAGCGTTATCTTTTGGCTTTTTTGGATTAATTAGTTGTAGTAATTCTTCAAAAACACTTTCTTCATTAACCATTCTGTTTTCTAATTGTTTAATCAGATTATCATTACTACTAAGTATAATATCTCTAACAGTCTTAGGATCTTGTGACGCACTGATTTTGCGATAAGGATTCCAATTATGATCGGGGAATTCTAAATATCTGGATTTGTTATTTACAAGTATCGAAACGTGTTTTGAAGTCATTGTGTTAAAGCTATCATTCGAGATAATTTTATCCATAACACGATTTAGATCATAATTTATTTTCATGATCTGAGGATCAAAATTAATATCCAAAGTATCAGAGAAATATGGATAAATGTTAAATTCAGAATAGACCATAGGAAGTTCAGATCCCTCATGAAAACCAGATACTATTGCAGGACTTGAGCATTCCTGAAAAGAAAGTGATATCGCTCCATAATCAGGCCTGTGTTCCAGAATTACTTTTCCAATATTAAAATCGGGATGATGTTCTATCAAATGTTCGAAACACTCAATAGCCATATTTTCTAATATATCCTGAACATCAAATTCCTGTTTCTTTTGAGTAAGGTTTTTGTCTTTTTCTAAAATACAGATATCATACTGAGTAAAACCTATAACAATATCTTCATCATACATTGTTGCCATGTTATAGGTTAATCGTTCGTTATATGAATTCTCCTTGTTTAGACTTTCTAACCAATTAACCAGAGTAATCTCACCATCATCATGTTTGTGAAGTGTAGTAAATAGAAAATCATTACCAGTACTGCATAAGGGAATATTAGGTTTTTCTGAAAAATAATAAATAGGAGCAAGGTCATCCCAGTTATAACAAACAAATTTCGGGTCAGCAGGGTTACTTATATCTATTACAGATCGGGAGACCATATAATGTTCAAAAAACTCTACGTGCATATTACCAGGTGTCTTATCTTCTATAATACTGGATAAATATGTGGGATTACTTTTATCTTGGATATCTAGTAGTAGAACTAAGCCAGCACCAGCACCCACAACTAGCAGGTTATCGTTAATATGAAGACTATACCCACTTTCTATAAATACATCTGAAGAAATTGGGTCTGCATCGGGATTAGAAAGATCAAAGATTTCAAGATATTCATTATTACAAACATATAAATGACCATCTGAAATATTGAGATTACCATATTTTGGCACTTTTTTAGTATTTCTGATGCTACCTTCTATTGGGATAATAGAATTTCCCTGGATTTGATATCTTACGATTCCTCTATCATGATCTGATATATATACTACTTCATTATGGTAAGAATAGTGGTATCTTTTTTTCTTATCTAACTCGATGATACTATGTTTTACTAACACATGAGTATCTGTAATTTCTGCTGTAAAAAGTTCTTTATCACCATTTACTGCGATGAATTGATTTTTGCTAATAGGTACAGCCCAATTTAGATTAACATCTTCAATTTTATGAGTTAGGTAATAACAATCTTTATAAGGTACTTTTTGTATTGCTTGTTTATCTTTTTCTGGGATAACAAGAGAAGAGATTTTTACTTTGGATTTAAAATCTTCTTTTTCTTTCTTTTTTGCTAAGTAATTATCATACGCTTGAAGCATATATGGAGAATCTGTAAACTCTTTTTTGAATAGTGTATTATGGGTATCACTAGAAAAGGAAATATTCTGAAAACAATATAATGCACTTTCTTTTTCTTCAAGAATTGTATATAAACGGGTTAATGCTATCGCTGCTCTGTTTGCCGAAGAATACCCTTTGTTTTCTGACATAAAAGAAATGAGCTCATCTTTCAACCTATTAAGCTCATCTTTCTGGTCTTGATATAATCGAATATCAAATAACCATTTTGGCAATAATGCATCTTTTTTTGCTCTTTTATTTTCTATAGAATCATAACACTCATCAAATTCTTCTTTGCGATTAAGGAAATATAAGTTCTCTAGTAGATGTACTTTATAATGATCTGATAATTGTTTTATAGATTTAAGGATTGCTGTCGATTCTTCATACCGTCCTTCAGAAAATAACCTGGCTGTTAAGAATTTTTGCAGATTAGAATAGTTTTTATTGGTATCAGGTAAAAGTTCTAGTGTTTTTCTGAAAGCTTTTTCACCATAATTATAAAGTTTTTCTTCTGCTTTATATGAGATATCCAGATTATGTTCCTGTATAGTATTTAACCATTTCGTAAAATTGGATTCGTTATTGATAGGATCGGGAACTTGCGAAGGATCTATTATTTTATCCGGAAACTGTGCCATGAATTCATCAAAGGCATTAAAAAAAGCTTCTTCTGATAAATCACCTTCTTCTTCTTCGATATGACCCCCATCTAGTTTCCAATCTTCGAATTCATCGGTTAATCTAAAGGTAGCCTTTTCTCTTTCTTTAGATTGTATAAAGCTATACTCGATGTTTTTGATATCATAGGTGTATATATTACTTTCTTCTTCAGGCCCTTCATAGATATTACTTTCTGGATAAAACAAATAAAAACCAGTGTTATAAAACTTTAAGTAGGGATAAGTTAATTTTGATTGAGGTAAGGTAAGCATCACATTATAAAAAGGACCAGAACCATTTGGATGGTTAAAAGCTAATATTCTTACATTACCGTCCTGTTTAAAAGTGAGTTTGTGTGTCACAAAACCCACAACATGTTTGAAATCTTTTTGGGTATAAGAAGTAGCTACTTTTTTTATAGCATTTTCAATTTGAGAAATCAATTCTTCTCGTAAACATATTAAGTAGTTCTTATATAATTGGTCAGATATATGATTAAAAGTAAGCGCAGGCTTTATTTTTGTATATTTTTTATCCTGTTCAGTTGCCTGATCAATAAAAGAAATGTCTAATTTCTCTCTTTTCTCAAAAGCTTTATCTGCAATGTCTAACCATTCTGATATTGAAATTGTACCAATATCTGCAGCATCACTACTATATCCGGTACCATAATAATATTCATCCCAATCATTGTTATAAGTTACTTTAAGTACATCAAAGTTCGTAGTAGGCGAAATGATAATCATTCGTAGTTCTTCGGGATTAATTTTACCTGATGCAATAGCCTGATCTATGATTTCTTTAAGTTGTTTTTGGATCGATGTAGTGATGTTTAATTGCATAGCATTTTTTCTATAGATTAGTGTTGTGATAATTTATAATCTAGTTGCAAAATATGAGAATTTATTATTAGGATTAAATATCTTATTTACATTTAATTATATTACTATCGATAAGTATAAAATTGTTTTCAATTTTAACAAGATAGTTTGATCTTGTTGGCTCTATAAGAGGGTTTACTTGTTCTCTATTTCTATCTGTTTTTCTTTGTCTATTGTTGCAATTCGTATGATTGTTAATCCTTTCATTCTCTTTTTTCAAAAGTCCTTTTTACAAAAACCACAAACCAAGCATACTTTTTTGCAATACCAGAAGAAATATAGAAACCTGAATTCAATTATTTCTATATTCTTACTATATAAAGAATAAGAAAGAGGCCACAATCTGCCAGCAACCAATAATGATTCCTAAAACTCCTAACTTACCTTGTTTTGATGCTGACTTTTCTCTTAATTGATTTGCTTTTTCCTTTGTAGCTCTATTTTTGGATAAGAAAAACTTATTAATTGAACGGAAAACCAACATGAAACCTAATAGGGCTTCCATAATATTCCCAACTAATATAGTGATCCACCAGATAGGAAATGTTGTAATCCATTCTAGATTTAAAGTTGCCGAAATGACTCCCCATACACCCCAGAAGCAGAATATGATTCCGATTATAAGTCTGATCAAGCTTGGCAACGGTTCAATTTTTTCTAAAAATTCTTTTGCCTTTGGTGTTTTTGATAGCAATAATGATGGCGCTATTACTATAATGCTTAATAAAATCAATGTGATTCCTCCAGCCATAGTTTTTAGTTTTAAGGTGTGAATACTTATTTTTTTGATCCCTGTTTTGAAACCTAAAACTCACAGTATAAAGATGAGAGGTATAGGTTTTGAGGTTATATTTTTTTAAACTATCTTTTATAAATTATCGTGATATTATATCATTTTTTCAAATTCAGGAAGTTTGGTATCAATTTCGATTTGTCTTTCTCTGCATTCTTCAGATTTATTACTTTCGGGATGATTAGCAAGAAAACCGTTAAGTGCCATTTGCATATCTTTAAGATATCTTATTTTTAGTGAAATTTTTTCAGTTTCCTGATATTTTTGCCACGCTTCTTCGACATATTTATATTCTAATTCCTGCCGTTCTAATTGTTTAATTTCTTTCCATTTTGGTAATAGATCTATTAATTCCTGAGAATTAGGAAAAGCTTTAATCGTATCTTCTAGATCAGGAACAGCAGCGTATGCAGGTCTTAGGGTAGTGTCAGAAAAGAAAGTGATGGCTTCTTTTTCACTGTCTCCAAGGAAAACGGCTAAGATTTCATTCCACCCTGTCGAAATAAACAAGAAACTACCATCAGGTATTGTTGAATCGGTAGTCAGTTTATACATATTTTCTTTTTCTAAAGGCTCTATGCCAAAATTTATATCTTCATTAAACCCTCCTAATGCTAGTTTTCTAGCTTGAGCCACAAGAGATCCACTTTCAAAATTTTGAAGATATACAATAATCTCTATTTGATCATTTTCTCTTAGTACAGACGGAACCTTGTTAAGATGTCTAAACTCTGGAAAACTGGTATTGTTAATGGTTGCAAATGATAGATATCTATCTTTACTTTTAATATGTATTCCGAATTGTTTGATGTTATTTTCCATGATTCTTTTTTATTTTTTTAAACAAGATGACCTGATTTCATCAAATTTGCAATGTAGTGTAATTGGGTTGCAGATGAATCCCAGGCCATCTATACATAAAATGTTATTGGATTTAAAAATCGATGTCGTCTCCTGCCTTTGCCGAAGCAAATTCTGCATTATATTTTTCCATTAATTCTCCCATTTTTAATGCCATACGAGTATCTGTAGCCATTTTTGGAGTCCAATGCATACCTACAGAACTCCAGTCGGTAACTGTAAGTCCGTATTCTTGTAAGATTGAAGCAGCATCTTTTCCTTGAGCCGCTCCCATATTTTGATGACACATAACTTTAACATAAAGCTCGAAATCTTCATAGATATCATTTTTACCTGCAGAAGAGCCAGCTTCAGATTCTTGATTGCTTTCTGCATTGGCAAATTTGCCAATGTTCGAATTCATAAAAGCATCACCATATACCTTAGAAATTGCAAAAGTTGTGTCCTGAGACATTCTTGCTGTCCATTCTGCAGATACTTCATCCCAGATTGGTTTTTCTGTTCCTACAACTTTAAGTACTTCTTCTAGATCCATGCCTCCGGCTATTTTTGCATTAGCAGCCGCCCAGGTTTCCATATCAATTCCATTTATAGGATCTAATAATCCACCAGCTTCTGCTGCTTCTATATGGGCATCCATCTGGGCATCTAGTTTAGCTTTTTGCTCTTTTAGAAAATTATCGGCATCGTCGTATGCTTTTTCTTCAGCAGAGTTTAGTAAAGCTATCCCCCATAAAAAATGATTTTCATCAGAGAATCCATATTCATGAATCTGATCATTAAATTCTGAAAGGTTACTATCTTTTAGGTTTTTAATATCATTAAGGATATCGGTAGCATCCTCGTGAGAAAGTTCACGAACCTGCTCTGGCATTTCGAGTTTATTTACATATCCATATCTTCTGATACCAGATTTAAATTGGTTATTTAGATCTACCCAATGTGGTTCATTTAAGTTAGGTTTAAATGGCCACACATCATAATCGTCACCTTCTTCAAGATCCTGAAAAGAAAGATCTGCACATGGCCATGTCGTGTAGTCATAGCTGTGCCAATCCATGCGATCAAGAATCGCTAGGTAGTCTCTGTATTCGTCTTTTTGTTTTCCTGAAACGTCTTGATATAATTCATTAACTGTACTCATACGGTATAATTTTAAAGATTGATTTTTATTTTTAGAATTGAGATAATATTTCCTGTTTCTTTTGTTTGTATTCCTGTTCGTCGATTAAGCCAGCATCAAACATTTTCTTTAGTTTTTCTAATTTCTGTACCGGATCATCGTTTTGAGGTTGTGATTGAGGTTGGGGAGGAGTATTTTGTTGAGGTGTAGACTGCTGTCCCTGATTATTCATCATATTTCCCAGCATTTGACCCATTCCCAGACCAGCACCCATTTGCATACCGATATTACCACCGCCTTCATTTTTTGCCATATTTTTTAAGGCCTCGAGTTGTTGGTAATCCTGGTAGCTTACTCCAAGTTCTTTCATTGCCTGTGCTTCGGCACTCATATCAGCGATTCGACCAATTCTTGTTTTGGTTTCTTCATCAAAACTGGTTCCTTCTATCCTAAAATCAAGGAGTTCAAAACCTAACTCATCAAAGATTTGTGCACTCGAACTCTGAGAGAATGCTGCAATCTCATTACGGTGTTTATCAATTTCTACATAACTAAATGAAGCGTTAGCAAGGAAATCACTGATAGGTTGGGTAATTCTGGATAGAATAACTTTTTGTATCGCTTTTACGGGATAGTAGTCGTCACCCGCAATAACATTGGTAAAAAAATCAACTGGTTTAGTGATTTTGAAAGAAAAATTACCAAATGCACCTAATCCAACAGGAAAATTATAAACAGGGTCTTTATAGGTGATAGGAGAGGGGGTTCCCCAACGTATATTTTGCATTTCTGCTTTTCTATAGAAGAAAATACCTACTTTATGAGCAGACTCAAAGGTATACATGATATTCTTAATGGTCGTCCAAAAAGGAATATTCCCTGTTTTAAGATCGTAAAGCCCTTCTTCTTCAAAAACGCCTTCTACTTTGCCCTCGTATACAAAAAGACATCCTTGTCCGGGCCCTACGATCAATTTTGAAGCATTTTTAATCTCGTCCCCGTTTTCTGTCCATTTTTCAAAAAGAGTTTCGGGTTTTGGGTTTTGCCATTCGATTACCGAACGAAGTTGACTTCTAAATGAATTTGACATATTTTTTTCTTTTAGGATTACTAATAGTTAGTTAAGAATGCAGTTTTAGCCTTAAGATCTTTTTCATACCGGTCTTTATAATCGGGTATAATTTCGATTCTCTTCTTTAAGTAGGTTTCTACATATTTTTGATATAGAGGTGTTAATTCCTCTTTGGTATATGTTTCAGAATCTTGTATGTAATTTTGAAACTTAAGTTCTTCATATTGCAGATAGTGCTGTAATGCAGCTTCTTCTCCAAGAGCATGGATAGCGAAATGCTCGATATTTCTGGCTTTAGTTCCTGGTTCGAATGTATTTACTGTTTGGCAATATTCGCAAGTACTGTAATAGGATCTGAAAAAATTATCTTTTACCGGTAGTTTAGCTTGACATTGGGTACAACAAAAATCTTTGGACAAAGTGTCTTTTACTTCTTGTAATAATTTTTTTGCAGCATCTGCAAAAATTTTCACTTCGTATGATTTTAGTTTTTGTTCGAGTTTAAATTTGGTTAGGTACCCTTTATCTCTTTCTCGTATAAATTTTTTGGAACCAAATTCTGCTCCTGCATCTTCAAAGGTTTCTTCGACTTTATCTTCCCATGTGCTATCAATTTTCCAGATAAGTTCATTAGCTTGAGAATAAATTCCTTGCCAGGCATTATGAAATGTAGTAGTTTCAAAATCAGTTGCTTTAAATAATAGAGGTAATGCAGCTTCTGTTTTTTCTAATATCTCCTCGAATCGATCTTCGATTTTCTTAAGGAATCCATCCCATCTATTTTGTGTTTCATTAAATGACATACTTTTAAAGGATTATTATTTTTTAATAGAATTGGTCTCCACAGAAATCACAGTATTTAAGATCTGTGTCTTCGGGTCTAGCTGCGCCACAGCTTTTACATCGCTTGGTTTCGAGGCCGGCATTTGTTTCTTCATATTTTTTTGTAGAAGAAAGTGCATTTGCCAGGATATCATCAAGAAGATTTTTTTCTTCTTTAGAATTTTGTTTATCGTTTTCTTGCATCTTAAAAATGGTGGTTTAGAGAGAAGACATTTAGAAAAGAGGTTATTCCCATATTTTTTGGAGGAAAAAACATAGGAATAACCGTAGGAGCTACTATTCCAATTTATGTTTTATAGCCCTTTTTTTAAGTCTTCGATAGTTTTAGCCATTACTACTCCTGGTAATTTGATAGGAGCGGCTACCTCTGCCAAGAAAGTACCTTTTACTTCACCAGTTTTGTATGTCGTAAAACCGATACGATACAATCCAACAGTTAGTGCTTTAAGAGGATCACTTGCTTCACTTTTATATCTTAATAGAGAGTTATAACCACTTCCACTTGGCTGCTTAGGCATTTCACTGCTATCATCATTACGATCTAGAGTAACCCAGTTAGCACTTTTTACAGCACCTTCACTAATATTATCTTTACTGGTTATATCAGAACGTTCTAGGGTAATATAGGTGTCAAAATAATCTGTTGATTTTGCGTTTTCTGTGTATGCTGCAGATTTTGTTGCTTTTTTGATTTTGGTTTTCCCTACAGGAGACATCATTCTTACTCCGATTTCTGGAGCAACAGCAGGAATCCATACATAAATGTAATAGAATTTCTTACCGTCTTTTACTTCATCTTCATTACCAGGTGAAGCATACCCCATATAAGACACAACATCTGTATAAGGCACTTTTATGGTTTTGGGACCTATCTTTTTTTCGATAGAACTACCAAACTTTTTTAATTTTTGAGCTTGGACATTTAGATTGCTTCCAAAAGCAAGAATAACAACTAAGATTAAAATTTTTGATTTCATTTTTTTGATTTTATGTGTTAATTAATTTATTGATATACACTTTTATTATTCTAGTGTAAAAGTTACAGTTACAAGATGTTTTTGAATTTCTTCTGGTTTATACATATTTATGTATTGTGTTCTCGAATCAGAATTTTCGACTTTTACAATACGTCCCAATTTTTTGTTGAGGTGATCGGCAGTTTTTTTTTGCTTTCACTTTTGCATCTTCAATAGCGGCAAGTGTTAAAGCAGACCATTCTGTATTGTTTTTTTCTTTGGCGACTGCTTCAACCTGTACGATTGTTAAGCCATTCATCTTCTGTTTGATGATTTTGATCATCTCTTCTTCAGAAGTTGTTGCATAATTATAATATGAAACATCATGTGCTTCAGAATAAGATGTATACAACTGAAGGAGAACATTCTTTTGAAACTTACCAAAGTCAACTCCTATGGTTTTTAGCTTGTCTTTATAGTTTTGAGTAATTTGAGACAAACTTGCGAGCTCAAAATTTAGATTTCCGTTTGCAACAATTTGTCTTAATGAAATTGTTAGGGAATAGCTATCGATTTCTATTTGCTTTTTCGCCTCTCCTACAATAGTTAAGGTTGTAATATTTTCTTGCGAAATAACCGATGTAACTGTTAAGAGGAGTATTATAAAAACGAGTTTTTTCATTTTAAAAAATTATATGATTCTACGTGGTTTTTATTTTGTCAAATATGGCAGTACAGTAAGTAATGCAATAAGCATAACCAGAATTGTAAGTCCTGTAAAGTGATACCATGGAGTTTTTATGTGATTGTTTTTAAAATCGTTAAAACTCTGTGTCAATTGCTGATTCTGAAATTCTCTTTCTTCAAAAGCTCCTTTACAATGACCGCAAACCGAGTATACTTTTTTTCCGATAGGAAAGAACGGTATCCAAAACACATGAAAATATTTTCTATATCCTTGTATCCACATATTGTTTTCTGTATTACAATATGGGCAACTTCCTCCTTCTAATTTTTTGGGATGAATAGTTGAAGAACCTGTTCCAAATATGATCATGATGTTTCGGATTTTTTCTGCTAAATGGCAGTTGTTACTGTTGTAAGTACTATAAAAACAAGTTTTATAGAGGTGTTAATATTAGTAAGGCAAAAATGATAATACGATCATAGCAGCACCTACAATTAAACCAAGGATTCCTAGCTTGCCTTGTTTTGGTGCTAATTTTGCTCTTAGTTGGTTGGCTTTCTCTTTGGCCGCTTCATTTTTAGATAGTACAAGTTTATTAATCATACCAAAACCTAACATGAATCCTAGTACTGCCGAAACAATATTTCCTGCCAAAAAAGTTACCCATCGAACTGGGAATGATGCAAGCCAGCCTATACCAAGGATTGAAGAAATGATTCCCCATACTCCCCAGAAACAAAATACAAGTCCGATCCAACCTTGATACGGTTCGATTTTTTCTAAAAGTTCTTTTGCGTTTGGTTTTTTAGATAACAATAGTGATGGTACTGCTATAATACTTAATAGAATTAATGTGATTCCCCAAGTCATAATTTTTAGTTTTAAAGGGTTAGTATTTATTTTTTTGTGATTTTATATATGACTTCTTATATCTGTTTTTTTGATACATGTTTTGAAGACCAAAAATCACAGTACAAAGATGAGTGATACAATTGCTGAGAAACACACCTTTTCTGGTGAAAATAATTACCCTGAAAACAGGGGGGTATTTGTATGTGGTAAAACCCTTTTTATGGTGGGTTTTAAAACTAAGGAGAAATATAGTTTTGTGGTAAACAATTTTTTTCAAAAATGAGAAATAGTAGGATTCAGTTTACAAGAAAATTAGAGTTTAGTATAAAAGTGTTTACCTTGTGTTTAATGATATTGGGAAATGCCTTTATGTCCTATAGCCAAGGATGTCCAGAAGTACCAATATCTATTTTAGATGGTACTAATGGTTTTTTTACAGAAGGAATAGACTCACAGAATTTTTTTGGAAATTCTGTCAAAGATGCAGGAGATATTAATGGAGACGGAGTATCTGATATTATTATAGGAGCACCTTATGATGGTTCTGGTACTCAAAAAGGTAATGCTTATGTTATTTTTGGTGGTTCTGGAGTGTCTTCAACACCATTTGATATTTCTATGTTAGACGGGGATAATGGTTTTGTTATAGAAGGAATAGATATAGATAATCGGTTAGGTTTTTCCGTGAGTGCAGCAGGAGATTTTAATGGGGATACTTTTGATGATATTATAGTTGGTGTTCCTAGTTCTTCAGTTGGTGGGGGAAAAGTAATAGTTCTTTTTGGTAAAGATGAAGGTATTGGTTTTTCTGCTTTATACACTGTCTCTGGTATTGATCCTACTGATGGTGTTATTATTGAAGAAAGTATGGGGACAAATTTTGGATACTCTGTAAGTTATGCAGGAGATCTTAATGATGATGGGGTGTCAGATATAATTGTAAGCTCTCCTGGGTATGACACTCCAGGGTTTAGAAATAATGGTAGAACCTATGTGATTTTTGGAGATTCTTCTATATCCGATATGAATGTATCTTCACTTGATGGAGATACTGGTTTTGTGATAAATGGTTTTTTACAAGCTGAAGCAGGGTTACAAGCTAGCGTAAGTAATGTTGGAGATATCAATAATGATACATTCGATGATATTATTATGGGGTTTCCAAATTACGAAGTAGGAGGTAATGATGTTGGTCGAGTTTGCGTAATTTATGGAAGAGAAGAGTTAAATAATTTTCCAGCAGTGATTGATCTGGAGAGCTTAAGTACTGCTGATGGTTTTTCTATTGTTGGAGAAGGAACAGGAGGGGCTTTAGGTTTTTCTGTAGGGCCGGCAGGAGATTTTAACGAAAATAATGGACCAGACGATTTCATAATAGGTGACCCTAGAAAAGATGTAGGTGATGCAACAGATATTGGAGAAGCTTATGTTATTTATGGTAGTAGTTCTTTTCCTTCTTTATTTAGAATTTCAGATTTAAACAATACTAATAGTTTGACCTTAAGAGGAGATGATCCCAGAGATAATCTTGGATTTTCAGTAGATGGCGCATCAGATATTAATGATGATGGAGTTTCAGATATCATTGTTTCTGCCACTAGTGGAGGAGCGGGGTCCCAAGGGGGAGCTTTTATAGTATTTGGAGGAACAACTACAGGTTCTGATGCTATAGAAGCTTTTGATATTATAGGAAGCATAGGATATTCTGTATTTGAAGATACTAGATTTGGGAGATATCGTTTTGGCCATTCGGTTAGTATGATAGAGGATTTTAATGGTGATATGACTCCCGATTTTGTAATTGGAGCAATAAAGAGTTCCAGTTTTGGAACAAATAGTGGTAGAGCTTATGTTTTCTATGGAGAAACTTTTGATCTTGTTGATGCAGAGTTACCAACAATTAATTGTCCATCTAATCAAGAATTGTATGCGAATTCTGTTTTACCTAATTATGTTTCTTTTCTCGGAGATACAAGAGATAATTGCACATATGAACGAGATCTTGTTTTTACTCAAACCCCACCTCAGGGAACTATTATAAATACAGATACAAATGTTACCGTTTCTGTAACCGATAGATCAGGAAATACCAATTCTTGTAGTTTTAGAGTGACAATAAAAACAGAAACGTCAACCATAGAGTGTAATACATCTTCTTTTCCTGTAAGCCATCTCAATGGAGATAATGGCATATTGCTCTATGGTGAAAAAGCAATGGGACGTAGTGGTGGTGGAGAAAAACTTGATGTAGATACTGCAGGAGATGTTAATGGAGATGGGATACAAGATTTTATAATAGGTACAACAGGAATTGTGGTTCCATTTGTTGGTGCGTATGGAAATGAACGAATTATTGATGATGGTTCGGCATATGTTGTTTTTGGTACAGATAGAGGCTTTCCTCCTAATATAGATTTAGCACTTTTAGATGGTTCTAATGGATTTATTATTCGAAATGATACTCCGTTTACAGGAGGTCATCCAACCACAGGGGCATCAGTTAGTAGTGCGGGAGATATTAATGGTGATGGAGTTGATGATGTAATGGTGAGTGATCCATACAGGAATACTACTTTGGGTTTTGAGCTAGGATATACACATGTTATATTCGGAAGCAGAGATGGTTTTTCTAGAGAGTTTAATATTTCTTCTTTAGATGGGGTTAATGGGTTTACAATTATAGGCGTGGGGAGTAGTGAAAATGCAGGGGTTGTTGTTGATAATATTGGCGATGTTAATGACGATGATATAGATGATATTGCGATCATTTCTGCTGGTTCTTCTTTTCTCCCGATTGCTAATAGTTTTGTTGTCTATGGAGCAAGAAGATCTAGGTTTCCTGTTACAATAAGAGTAAATGAATTAGATGGGAGTAATGGATTTACTATTAGAGATTCTGGAGGGACATGGGGAAGAATTGATCTTTCTGGGGTTGGAGATGTTAATGGAGATGGTATTAATGATATTGCTGTGGGTGGTATTGCAAGTAGAAATTATGTAATCTATGGTAGTAAAAGAAGTGATCCTTTTCCTGCAATATTTGATGTTACAACTATTGATGGAACCAATGGATTTACAGTAGAATATCCAGCTGGAACTTTGTCTTCGCATGTCGCAAAAGCAGGAAGTATTAATGGTGACAGATTTCAAGATGTAGTATTTGGAAATGAATTTGTGGTTTTTGGAGGGGAAACACTACCCCCAATAGTTGACCTTAGTACTCTTGACGGAACTGATGGGTTTTCTTTTGATAGTAGTGTTAGAAGTGTAAATACAGAATACGCAGGAGATTTTAATAATGATGGGATAGATGATCTTATCTTAAACCCTAGGAATTCGGCATATGTACTTTATGGAAAAAACAATTGGGAGTCTACAATAACGCTTACTTCTCCTTCGGTTTCAGTGTTGCCTATAAGGTTAGATCTCGGAAGTGGAAGAAATATTTCAGTAAGTCATGCAGGAGATGTAAATGGGGATATGATTGATGATATCATTATTGGTAAATACGATATTATGAATAATTTTGATGTAGATGCTCCAGCTCCAACCATATTTGTTATTTTTGGTCAAGACATTCCTGACATTAATGCACCACAGATTACAACTTGTCCTGGTAATCAAACTTTAAGTTCAGGATCTCCGTTACCTGATTATACGGGTGATGTTGATGCTACCGATGATTGTGATACCAATCTAGAGATTACCCAGGATCCAGTTGCTGGAACCCTATTTACAGCAGATACAACAGTTACCATAACGGTAACTGATAATAGCGGAAAAGAAACTCAATGTAGTTTTGAAGTAAGAACTCCTACTCTTACTCCTACAGTAAATCTTTCCGTTTCAGCAAATACAGGTACAGAAGCTGCAGGAACAGTAATAACGGTCACCGCTACTTCTTCGATAGCCGTTGTAGGTGATCAAACTATTGATATCGGTGCCGCAGGAACAGGGATTACACCTTCAGATTTTATCTTAAGTAATAGTACGATTACTATTCCTGATGGGATGACCACAGGTACAGTGACTTTTACTATTGTTGATGATACTGTTGTAGAAGTCACAGAAACGGCAACATTAGCGATTAGTAATCCATCTGCAGGTATTACCCTGGGAATAACTACAACGCAAGATGTTGTTATTACCGATAATGATACGGCACCTATTCCTACGGTAAATCTTTCTGTTTCAGCAAATACAGGTACAGAAGCTGCAGGGACAGTAATAACAGTTACAGCTACTTCTTCGATAGCTGTTGTAGGCGATCAAACTATTGATATTGCTGCCGCAGGAACAGGGATTACACCTTCAGATTTTATCTTAAGTAATAGTACGATTACTATTCCTGATGGGATGACCACAGGTACAGTGACTTTTACTATTGTTGATGATACTGTTGTAGAAGTCACAGAAACGGCAACATTAGCGATTAGCAATCCATCTGCAGGTATTACCCTGGGAATAACTACAACGCAAGATGTTGTTATTACCGATAATGATACGGCACCTATTCCTACGGTAAATCTTTCTGTTTCAGCAAATACAGGTACAGAAGCTGCAGGGACAGTAATAACAGTTACAGCTACTTCTTCGATAGCTGTTGTAGGCGATCAAACTATTGATATTGCTGCCGCAGGAGCAGAAATTACATCCTCAGATTTTATCTTAAGTAATAGTACGATTACTATTCCTGATGGGATGACCATGGGTACAGTGATTTTTACTATTGTTGATGATACTGTTATAGAAGGCATAGAAACAGCAACATTAACGATTAGCAACCCATCTACAGGTATTACCTTAGGAAGGACTACAACGCAAGATATTGTTATTACAGATAATGATTCAGAATCTATCCCTACAGTAAATCTTTCAGTTTCAGCAAATACAGGTACAGAAGCTGCAGGGACAGTAATAACAGTTACAGCTACTTCTTCGATAGCTGTTGTAGGCGATCAAACTATTGATATTGATGCCGCAGGAGTAGGAATTACACCTTCAGATTTTACCTTAAGTAATAGTACGATTACTATTCCTGATGGGATGACCATTGGTACAGTGATTTTTACTATTGTAGATGATACTGATGTAGAAAGTACAGAAACAGCAACATTAACGATTAGAAATCCATCTACAGGTATTACTCTAGGAAGGACTACAACGCAAGATATTGTTATTACGGATAATGATTCAGCACCTATCCCTACGGTAAATCTTTCAGTTTCAGCAAATACAGGTACAGAAGCAGCAGGGACAGTAATAACGGTCATCGCTACTTCTTCGATAACTGTTGTAGGCGCTCAAACTATTGATATCGCTGCTGCAGGAACAGGAATTACACCTTCAGATTTTACCTTAAGTAATAGTACGATTACTATTCCTGATGGGATGACCACAGGTACAGTGACTTTTACTATTGTTGATGATACTGCTGTAGAAGGTGCAGAAACGGCAACATTAACGATTAGCAATCCGTCTACAGGTATTACTTTAGGAACAACTACAACGCAAGATATTATTATAGAAGATAATGACGACCTTGTAATATGTACTATAGAAGCAGGAGAAGATGAAGAGATTACAGAAGGGCAGGAGGTACAATTAAATGCGACTGCTTCTGGTAATGGAAGATTTGTTTGGACACCCTCAACAGGTCTTAGCAATACAGATATTGCAAACCCAATAGCAAATCCAAATCAAACAACAACCTATACTGTTGTTTTTACCAGTGATCAAGGATGTATCGAAGAAGATACAGTCACAGTTTATGTAGAAGCACAAGAAGAAGATCAAACACGATATGGTTTTTCACCAGATGGTGATGGGATTAATGAATATTGGGAGATTTATAACATTGAGAATTACCCAAATAATAAAGTATCGATATATAATCGATGGGGAGATATAGTTTTTGAAGTTGAAGGATATAATAATACTTCACGAGTTTTTAGAGGAATTGCCAATCGAAAGAGAAGTTTGGGAGGAGATAAATTACCCGAGGGGACATACTTCTTCAATATCAAAATAGAAGGTTCTCATAACTTAAAAAAACAAACTGGTTTCCTTGTATTAAAGCGTTAATTTATGAAAAAAGTATATATATTATTGATAGTTGGAATACTATCAAAAGGATTTTTATGTCCAATATTTGGGCAGCAAACACCGGTTTTTGCAAATTATAATTACAATACAGTGGTTATTAATCCAGCCCATGCTGGTTTCTATCCCGATTCTGATATTACTCTGACCAATAGGGGATATTTAAATCAGTTAGATGGTAGTCCGAGAAATATAGGATTAACAGTCAATTCGCCATTGGGTTCAAAAAATATGGGATTAGGAGCAGGAGTTTATAGTGACCAGGTAGGAGTAACTACAGCTACACATTTGTTTGGTTCATATGCTTATAAAATAGTTTTTGACCATAATTATAACCAGGCGCGATGGTGGTCTTATAACCCTAATGTATTATCTTTTGGGATTACGGGAGGTGCAATGATTTATAACGAAAATTTACTAGAATTAGGCATTGATAATGATCCTAATTTTGCAAATAATATTAATACGGTTATCCCTACTTTGGGAGTAGGATTTTTGTATAATAGAGAGCATATTTATATAGGAGTTTCTGCTCCAAACTTATTAGGAGATTCTTTGTCTTCTGAGGATAATATTAATTTAGAGACTCCATATTATGCGT
This sequence comes from Aquimarina sp. EL_43, assembly GCF_943422735.1. Taxonomy (NCBI): domain Bacteria; kingdom Pseudomonadati; phylum Bacteroidota; class Flavobacteriia; order Flavobacteriales; family Flavobacteriaceae; genus Aquimarina; species Aquimarina sp. EL_43. The sequence goes on from NZ_CALSBR010000001.1 coordinate 3,180,170, forward strand.
ATTCAGGATATCGTTTTTTTGCTTCACGTTTTAAAGAAGTATTAATCACTCCCAGCGTTTTGGTTAAATATGTTTCTGGAGCTCCGATTCAGGTAGATATTAATACTACAGTGAACTACAAAAACAAAATTGAGATTGGTGCTGGATACAGAACGAGTTCTTCTATTAATTTTCTTGCAGGATTTTATATTTCGAATCACTTACGATTATTATATAATTATAATCAAACCCTAAGAGATACTCCCATTAATAATACACACGGGATTATACTAAGCTACCGTTTGGGTGATGGGTTTGGTAATAAGAAATAATTAACCAGATCAAGATTCAATACCTAATTTTAGTATTGATAAGAATAGAATTATACCTTATCAAGGTTTTATGTACTTCATTTTTAAGGCATACTTGGTTAACCCAGCCAGGTTTCTAACATTAAGTTTAGCGATAAGATTTTTTCTATAACTTTCGATAGTATGTTTACTCAAAAACAATTGATCTGCAATTTCTTGTGTAGTATGCTCTTGAGCGATAAGGGTAATAACATCAATTTCTCTTTGGGTAAGTTTAATATCTTCCTTCTTTTTTTTTGCAAACTTATTTTCTAAATAAATATCTTTTATATCTTTTGAGAAATATTTTTCTCCTTTAAGTATTGTTTTTATAGCTTTTAACAGCTCTTCTTTTTCAGCATTTTTTGGCACATACCCATCTACATCATGTTCTATAAGATTATCGATCATATCTGCATCATTATGCATACTAACTACCAGAGTTCTTATACTTTTCTTTCTTTCTTTTATAATTTTGTTTAGAGAAATACCATCTAATTCTGGCATAGAAATATCGGTGATAATAAGATCGATTTTTTCATCAGGATTAATTTCCAGGTATTTTGCAATATGTTTACCATCTTTGGCAGTTAATAAAATATTATATTCTTTTTCTGAGTTAAGAATGCTTAGTAAACCATCCAAAAACATTTTATGGTCATCTGCTATGATTAAATTATATTTCATTGGTTTATTTTTTTGTAATTAGGTTTAAATAAAACTTGCTATGTATAATTCTAATCTTGTTTGTCATCAAGTAGACTAGAATTGATCTTTAATGATTATAGCTCACTTTATTATTAATTGATGTTAATGCAGGAACTTCTATATCTATAATAGTACCTCGATTAATTCTAGAATCGATATGAAAAGTACCTGATACTTTTTTTAATCGATTTTTAATATTCTCAAATCCAAGTCCGGTAGCCTTGTTTTTTGCGTTAAAGCCTATACCATTATCTTCGAATAGTACATTTATAATATTTTCTACTAGATTTAATTGAAGTTCTACAGAAGTAGCTTTGGCATGTTTAATAGTATTAGTTATAAGTTCCTGAATAATTTTAAAAATTTCGATTTGCAACGTTTCATCTAAAAGATCAATTTCTGTTCTTGGGTATGCTACAAAAGAAGTGCTTAGACTAGTTGTACCACCAATATTATTAAAATACTCTTCAAGCACATCACAAAAGTTGTTTTTACTAAATTTTTTAGGTATTAAGTTATGCGATAAATTACGTACCTGCTCATAAGTATCATCTAATTGATTGTTAATAGTTGTTATTGTTTTTTTATTTCCATTAAGCACAGTGTTATTTAGTTGTAGCTTTATAGCAGCAAGATTGCCACCGATACTATCGTGTAGCTCTAGCGCAATTCGTTTTCTTTCTTTATCCTGGCCTTTGATAGACGCTTTAATTAGTTTTAACTCTTGCTCTTTAATTAAAGAAGAAATTTTTTGCTCACTTATTTCTTCCTGTTTTTTATTTAATTCACTCTGAGTCTGAAGTTTTTGATAGTATGTAAATAATAAACCAATAACCGGAATAAGAAGAATTAAAAAAGAGTACAAGATACTATTTTTAATACTTTTTTGTCTGGCTAATTTAGATTCTTGGATTTCCTGATCTTTTTTTAGCAATGTAATTTCGTTAAGTTTTTTTTCTGAAGCATTCTGAAAAGATAAAATCTTGTTCTGAGTGTCTTTTTTTTCAATCTCTTGTTGTAATCTGAGATTTTTGATAGCTTCTTCCTGATTTTTTAAATCCAATTCTCGATTCGCATTTTGGACCTGAAGAACTTTTATTTCTTTTTCTTTTTGAAGAGTTTGATACCTTACTTCTAATTCATTAATTTCTTTATCATTCTCTAAAAATCGAATAGAATCTGAAACCTCATAGAATTTTTCGGCATAAGAAAGCGCTTTCTTATAATCATTTTGAGAAATAGATACCTCTTTTAATCTATAATAAATGCTTTTTTGTTTGTTTAAAAACCCAAGTTCTTTTGACTTCTTTAAAGCTAAAAGAATCATCTTCTCTGCTTCTTTATGTTTTTTTTGATGATTTAGTATAAGGCCTTTTTCTAGATAGCCGATAATTTCTATTTCAGGATATTGGTAAGTAGCTGCAATTTCTAGAGCCTCATCAAACATTATCAAAGCTTGATCCATATCACCTTGCTTTCGATATGTAATTCCTATGTTGTTTGAAATGATCCCAATACAACGATTTCTTTGAGATTTTTTACACATCTCACGTGCCTTTTTTAGATATAGGATGGTTGTTTCATAATTCTCTAAATAACCATATATATTAGCCATGTTAACATAGCTGCCATAAACTATTTCTGGATGTTCTGTATATTCTAGGCATTGTTTATAAAGACGTAATGAATTTTCATACTCTTTTGTTGATAGATATGCATTTGCCAGACCAAAAGAATTAATATAGTGAATACGCCTATCATTGTATTTTTGTGAAATGTTAATGCCTTTTAAGTGCCATTTTTTTGATTTTTCTTCAAGGCCTATTTTAGAGTTTAATATTCCTAACATGTTGTATGCAAGGCCGTAAATCTCACTCTTTATAGTATCGTTTTTGAAATGCTTTATTGTCAATATTTTTTTTGCATAGTACAATGATGAATCAATCATAGCTTTCTTTTTAAAATAGGAGGAAAGTACCAGATTTAAATCTGCTTTGAATTGATTACTTTTTAAAGCTCTTGTCTTGATTTGATGATGAGTTTTTTTATACCCCTCTTCTTCTTTGCCCTGAGTATTAACCAAAAGCTGAATTTCTTTAACTATCTTTTTTTCTTCTTTATGAATAGACGGAATTTTACTCCTGTCTATCTGTGCTCCCAAGATAAAAGGTAGAATAAATATACTATATACAATTGCTTGATGTACAAATTTTAACATAAGCAAATGTATTAATTCCCAGAGTCAATAACATCCCTGAAAATAGGGGTTTTATAGAATTAAATAATGCTATTAATAGATTAGATATTGCGCTCTTTTAATTTTAAATTTTTCGAGATCTTCTGTCCATGTGTTTTTAATTTCTCGAAAAGAAAGACCTTGTTCAATTTGTTGCTGCAATTTTTTTGTTCCTGCGTGAATGGTGAATGATTTGGTATTAAAAAACTTTTCTTTGACTTTGGTATGGTTATAGGCATTAATTAACCACTCTAGGTTTATAGAATCCAATGATTCGTTTTTTCTTAAATCTTTTCCGTAACATACTTCTCCTCTATGTTTAGGATATTTAGAACCAAAATTTGGCCTGGGGATATAAGCATAATCATATTTTTCTATACTCAAGTCAGGAGAACCAAAAATTTGAAACTGTGTTTCGGTACCACGACCTGCATTAATGGTAGTTCCTTCAAAAAAACCAAGACTAGGATATAAATTGATAGCTTTATCATTAGGTAAATTTGGTGATGGTCGTATTGGTAAACTATATGAAGCAGTATGAGTGTAGTTTTTAACAGGAATAATATTAATCTCACAGGTCAAATTTTTTCCCAACCAGCCTTCACCATTGATCATTTTTGCATATTCGCCAATAGTCATACCATGAACTAATGGTATTGGGTGTACTCCCAGAAAACTTGAGTGCTCAGATTCTAAGGTTGGACCATCAATATAATGTGCATTTGGATTTGGACGGTCTAGTATCAAGACAGGGATATTGTTTTCTGCACAGGCTTGCATTACGTAATGTAATGTCGAAATATAGGTATAAAAGCGAACTCCTACATCCTGGATGTCAAAAACAACAATGTCGATATTAGATAAAGCTTCTTTAGATGGTTTTTTGTTTTTTCCATGGAGAGAGAAAATAGGAAGCCCCGTTTTGATATCTTTACTGTCAGCAACTAATTCTCCTGCATCTGCCTTACCTCTAAAACCATGTTCTGGAGCAAATACTTTCTGAATTTTAATATTTCTAGACAATAAAGAATCAACAAGATGTACATAATTTTGACTAGTAATACTATCTTTAAAAATAACAGAAGTTTGGTTTCCTACAATAGCTACTTTCTTATTTTCTAAAATAGGAATATAATCATCAGTAAGATTGGCCCCAACTACTATAGATTCTTGAATTTTTGTAGTATCTTGAGCAATATATGCTGCAGATATTGAGTTTTCAATTTTTACAGAAGAAGGGGGTAAAGTTGTTTTTATTCCACTTACACAAGAAATAAAAATTATGAAAAGGAATAAAAATGTATTTTTGAATGCATTTCTAACAAAAACCATAGTTAAGCTTGAATTTCGAGTATTTTATTGCTAAACGCCTCATCAAAGGTAAGGAACATAAAAGTAGCATTTCGACTCCAATTATAAAAATTGCAATCTTTGCTATTGCCGTTGGTATGATCATGATGCTAATTACAGTTGCTACTGGCGTAGGACTACAACGCAAAATAAGGGAAAAAGTTGCTGCATTTAATGGGCATATATTAATTTCTAGTTTTGATAATAACAGTAGTGTAGAATCTCTTATGCCTATATCTACTGATCAAAACTTCTATCCAGAGTTTTCTGAGGTTGAAGGAATTGTTCATATGCAAGGTGTGGCGACAAAAATGGGACTGATACGCACAGCATCTGATTTTGATGGTGTGGTGGTTAAAGGAGTGGGTAAAGATTATAACTGGGATTCTTTTAAAGAATATCTTGTAGAAGGAAGAATACCCGATTTTACAGGGGAACTTAATGAAGAAATTTTGTTGTCTTCACATATAGCAAATCGTTTAGGGTTTAGTATTGGAGATAAAGTAATTACATATTTCCTAAAAAAGAACACTGCTTCAAACTCAAAAACTTTTATTAGAGCTTTTGAGATTGTAGGGATTTATAATTCAGGATTTTTAGAGTTTGATGAAACCTTCCTTTTTGCAGACATCAGACATGTGATAAAAATGAATAAATGGAAACCAGATGAGATCGGAAATTTTGAAGTTTTTATTGATGATTTTGATCAAATCGATAAAAAAGGACAGGAAATCTATGAAAATATTCCTTCTACCCTAGATAGTCAGACAATTTCATTAAAGTATGCCACAATCTTCGAATGGTTAAAACTATTCGATCTTAATATTATTGGGATTATTGGGATTATTATTTTGGTTGCTGGTATCAATATGATTACTGCTTTATTGGTTTTGATTCTTGAGAGAACCCCTATGATTGGAATTTTGAAAGCCTTAGGAACAAATGATTGGAGTATAAGAAAAGTATTTCTTTATAATGCTGCATATTTGATTTTAATAGGTTTGTTTTGGGGTAACCTTATCGGTATAGGTTTACTTCTTATACAAGAGTATTATGGAGTTGTAGGGCTTAATCCAGAAACGTATTATGTAAGTACTGCCCCAGTGTATATTGATATAGGATATATTGTGTTACTTAATATAGGAACAATGTTATTGTGTTTGTTAATGCTACTTATCCCTTCATATATTATAGCAAAGATATCACCGACAAAGTCAATCCGTTTTCAATAATTTGTTATTCTTTCTTAAAAATTGCCAATCGATAATCTAGGTCGTATCTTTGCCATGTTAAAATACCCTATAGGGTTGTAAATTATATCGAGTGGAATACGCAAAAAACATACTAGAGACTATTGGTAATACACCGTTAGTCCAATTGAATACACTAGTGAAAGATGTAGATGCTTTAGTGTTGGCTAAATATGAAACTTTTAACCCAGGGAATTCTGTAAAGGATCGAATGGCTTTAAAAATGATAGAAGATGCAGAAGCAGATGGTCGATTACAGCCAGGAGGAACTATTATAGAAGGTACATCGGGAAATACAGGAATGGGATTAGCTTTAGTAGCTATCATAAAAGGGTATAAACTGATTTGTGTAATGGCAGATAAGCAGTCTAAGGAAAAAATGGATATCCTTAGAGCCGTAGGAGCAAAGGTAATGGTTTGTCCAACTAATGTAGAACCAGATGATCCAAGGTCGTATTATTCGGTTTCTAAGAGATTAGCAGAAGAAACTCCAAATTCATGGTATGTTAACCAGTATGATAATCCTTCGAATGCACAAGCACACTATGAAAGCACGGGTCCCGAAATCTGGAAACAAACAGACGGTAAAATAACACATTTTATTGTTGGAGTAGGTACTGGAGGTACGATATCTGGCGTAGGAAAATATCTAAAAGAAAAAAATCCAAATGTTAAAATCTGGGGAATAGATACCTATGGTTCTGTTTTTAAGAAATACCATGAAACAGGGATTTTTGATGAAAACGAAATTTATTCTTATATCACAGAAGGTATTGGAGAAGATATCTTACCAAAAAATGTAGATTTTTCGGTTATTGATGGATTTACCAAAGTGACAGATAAAGATGCTGCGGTTTATACTCAAAAACTTGCGAAAGAAGAAGGAATGTTTTTAGGTAATAGTGCTGGAGCGGCTATAAAAGGATTACTTCAATTAAACAAACATTTTACCAAAGATGATGTTGTAGTGATTTTATTTCATGATCATGGCAGTAGATATGTAGGGAAAATGTTTAATGATGATTGGATGCGAGAAAGAGGTTTTCTTGATGAAGAAGTATATACAGCCGATGATTTAGTAAAAAATCATATAGAAAAACCATTGGTTACTGTTAAGACAGAAGAACTGGTATCACATGCTATTGAGCGTATGCGTAAATTTAAGATCTCGCAAATACCAGTAGTTGATAGTGATGGATTTGTTGGTTCTGTAGATGAGAGTGCACTTTTTACTGCTTTTTTAGATGATAAAAATACGGGCAGTACACCAATTAAAGATGTTATGAAAGATTCATTCCCGATTGTAAACGCTAAAACTTCACTTGATGAGATATCTAAGCTTATTAAAAACGGAAGTTCTGCAGTTTTAGTTGAGTTAGAAAACGGAAAACACCACATCATAACAAAGTATGATGTTATTAGCCATATAAAATAAATTCTTATATTTAAATAATAATTCTCCCCCTCTATTAGCTTTTTTTGTAAGCTAATAAAGGGGTTGTTTTTGTGTTTATTTATTTTTTTTAGTTACCAGGAATACATCTACATGGGCTGAATAAGATAAGTGTAAAATGATGGTGGTATGTGTAAATATTTGTTTGATTTTTCTGATATAGACAAACTAAGTGACTATTTTAGATCACAACTAAGTCCAAATAGTTCTACTGATCGAATTTATTTTCCTCCCGAGATTGGAGAAGGGTATTTGTTGTATTATAAAATATCTCCAGAAGTCTTTCTTATTATAAACAATTATAAAGCTAATACAGATATTGAATATATAAGACGACCCATCGATGAAAAAGATATTATACTTCATTTTAGAAAATATGCTTTAGATCATCAATTAGAGGAAGATCAGATTATAAGCCAGTACTCTGATAGTTATACTCCTGGTAATATGAGGTGCATGGATGCTCGACAAGGAGAACAAGTTTTTATTACAAAAGGAGCTGAAGTAAAATCTACCATGATTGTATTAAAAAGTTCATATACCAAACCTTTTTTTTTAAAGAATAACGATATGGCAGAAAAACTTGACAATTATATTCGTTATTCTCACCAACATATTAATAAATTTTATCTTTCTTATAAACAATCAAGTCTTTTTGATCAGATTGTACAACCTGATGTAGATAGGGTAGAGAACTACCTTTATTTTATTGCTAGGGGTGTTCGGCTATTAGAAACTTTTTGGAAAGATGTATTAAGATGGGAAACAGAAAGCAACCCTTTTAGTATCAATTGCGGGCAAGTGGGTAATATTTATAAGGTAAGTGATTATCTCAAGAATAATCTTAAAGAACCTTTTGTTGGGGTTGATCGATTAGCAGCGATGGCACATATGAGTCGTACTAATTTTTTTAATATGTTTAAAGAAATTCATAACCAAACTCCTTTAGAGTTTTTTAATAATAAAAGACTAGAGATTTCATACAATATGATTATCGGAGAAGGATTATCAATACGTGAGGTAATGGATACGCTTAATTATTCTAATTCTTCAAAATTTAAAAAAGCATTTTTTAATAAATTTGATATCTATCCAGATATGAATACATAAAATATGTAAAGCTCAGATGCTGGCTTTCTTGTTTTTTGGATATGTATAAAAATAAAGATGGTCGCCAAAAATGGCAACCATCAATAACCTAACACAAACTCAACTTAGCTTAGGGTTTTGTAATCTTAATATTTTTAGAATGAATTAATTTTCCCTTTAATTCATAACAAAGTAAAGAAATGAATTTGTGGTTAAGTTTTCCATTAATACATAAAATCTTACCAATAGTACATTTTTGTAAGGAATTAACTTGATTTTAAGAATATTAAGTAGTAATCGTACTATTTAAAAGGAGTTAGTTCTGTGTTTTTTGTGTTTATAGCAACTTTAACCTTCTTTTTTTTGGGGGTACTAACTAATGTTAGTATTTTCAACTAAAGACTTTGTTGATCAATGATTTTTAAAAATATTTCTGGTTCTGGTCGTACTCTATAATTATTAGTAAGGTCTGCAAAGATTATTCTTCCTTCTTTATTCGTTATGATTACAGTTGGCATTACAGTATCACTGTTATATCCTAGTATTTGGAAACCCATAGGAAGACCATTTTTTGAAAAAATTTGTAATTGCTTGGCAACTTTATTTCCTTGATCTACCAAATAATTGAAATTTAATCCAAATTTTTTTGCTAGAGATTTGGTATGCCTATGAGGTTGAGGACTAATAAGAACTATATTTATTTTTCTTTTTTCAAGTTCCTTATATTGAGAAGCGATTTCTTTGATCTGTGCCATACATAATGGACACCAGTTTCCTCGGTAGAATAGAAAAATTGATGGGTTTCCTATAAATTTGGAAGTATTTATACTGTTTTTTTCTGGATCCTGTAATTCGAGTTCTGGTAACAGGTCACCTACTTTAATAACCGTGTTTTTTTCTCTATTCTTAAACGTAGAATACCATCTTATATATAATATCCACCCTAAAAATAGACCAATTCCCGGTAAAGATCCATTTAAATCTTGTTCGATAACACCGCCAAATAATAGACTAATTAAAAAACCAATAGCAATAGGCAGCGTGTATTTTTTTAGATTAGCATCAGTTCGAGCAACGGGTTTTATAAAAATCAAAATGAAGAGTGTCACAATAGAAAGCGAAATAATTAACCTTCCTATATACCTATATGATACTCCATGATCAATAAGATGTATAACACTGTCAATAGTAAAGTAAAGAGCAATTACTGGGAAAACAGAAATAAAAATAGACTTTAAAATATTAGTCATTTATATATAGATTTAAAAAGTAGTCAATGTTATTTAATAGAACTTACAGGATTTTAATAAATTTTAGTAATTTCATCATCTAAATTTTAGAAAAGCTATTCTTCTTATTTTCTATCCTACCCGAAATATTTAGTAGCTAATACCACCTGTTTGCTTACAGGTAGGTCTGATAATTATAAACAATATATAGAATATATGACTGAGGATTTTTTACAATACCTTTGGAAATATAAAAAATTTGGGTTTGTAGATCTAAGAACAACAAGGCATGAGGAGCTTATACTTCAGCAAGTGGGGACGCACAATATAGAAAGCTCTGGACCCGATTTTTTTGATGCAAGACTTATTATTCAAGGGCAAAAATGGGCAGGAAACGTTGAAGTGCATATCAGATCAAGTGACTGGTATGTTCATAATCATGAGAATGACCCTGCATACGATAATGTAATTCTTCATGTAGTTTGGGAAGATGATGTAGAAGTATACAGAAAAGATAACTCGATTATACCAACATTACAACTTAGGGAATACATAAGAGAAGAGCTATTAGTTCGCTATAAAAAACTCTTTGATAAAAATGCTCAACAATGGATTAGTTGTGATAAGCAGCTCCCCGAAGTTTCGCGTTTTATGTTGTCGAATTGGCAAGAAAGACTGTATTTAGAACGACTGGAAAAAAAATCGACTTTAATTTTGAAACTTCTAAAAGACTCTGCAAACAATTGGGAAGCTGTGTTGTTTAAGCTACTGTCCAAAAATTTTGGCTTGAAAACAAATGGGGCTTCTTTTTTGAGCTTGGCAAATTCAATAGATTTTGCAGTACTTAGAAAATGTACAAGTCACCTAGAAGAATTAGAGGCTTTGTTTTTTGGTCAGGCAAGCCTCTTAGAAGTTGATATAAAAGGAGAGTACTTCAATACCTTGAAAAATGAATATCAGTTTTTGAAAAATAAGTATAAATTAAGTACCGGTAGAGTAGAGCCATTTCATTTTTTTAGACTACGACCACCTAATTTTCCAACGATACGATTGGCGCAGTTGGCAATGTTATATTTTAAAAACCACCAACTCTTCAGTAAAGTAATTAGCAGTAATAGGATTGAAGATTTTTATGCTCTTTTCGCGGTAGAGACCAGCAAATTTTGGCAAAATCATTATACTTTTGAAAAAGAATCAAAAGCAAGTAAGAAAAGACTAACAAAACCATTTGTAGACTTGCTGTTGATTAATACAATTATCCCTATAAAATTTGTATATGCCAGAAGTGTAGGACAAAATCCCGAAGAAGATATTTTTGAGTTAATTACTAAATTACCTTTTGAAAAAAACAGCATTATTAGCAATTTTATGGACTTAAACGTACCAATTGAAAATGCAATGCATTCTCAAGCTATGATTCAACTCAAAAATACATACTGTGACCAAAAAGCATGTTTAAAATGTGCAATCGGGAATTATTTATTAAATGGTGAATAGAATTTAGGATAATATAATTATTTTGCGATATGCTTTATAATCTAAGACAATTTTTAGAACGTAATGGATTTTATGTTTCCTCTAGGTTAGCCGATAGGTTAGGGATGCGAGCAAAAAATGTGCGTTTGTTCTTTATTTATTTAACTTTTGCCACTGTGGGATTAGGTTTTGTAATATACCTTAATCTGGCATTTTGGCTAAAACTAAAAGATTTGGTTTATACTAAACGAACTTCAGTATTTGACCTATGAAAAAGATTTATAGATGGGGAATTCCAAAAATATTTATTGCATTAATTTTATTAATTATAGTAATTGCTATCGGGGTACTGGGATTTCGGTTTTTTTCTAACTATTCCTGGGTAGATGCCTTATATATGACAGTGATTACTTTGTCTACTGTAGGTTTTGGAGAAGTTCAACCATTAGGTGATAGTGCAAAGTTATTTACTGTATTCCTTATCTCGACTAGTGTAGCCATATTTGCATATTCTGTATCTGTAATAACAGAATATATTGTAAGTAAAAATGATCCTAAAAGACTTCAATATCGAAAAACACAAAAAATGATACATCATATTGAAAATCATATTATTATAATTGGTTATGGCCGTAATGGTAAACAAGCTGCCGCCAAATTGTTAGCATACAATAAACCATTTATTATTATCGAAAAAGACGAAGCAGTAATAGAAAGATATCAAAATGAAAACCTGTTTTTTCTAAAAGGTAATGCCACAGAAGACGAAGTATTAATAGAAGCAGGTATTAAGAGAGCTGCTTGTTTAATATGTACATTGCCAGAAGATGCAGATAACTTGTTTATTGTACTTTCTGCAAGACAAATTAATAAAGGGCTCAAAATAATTAGTAGAGCTTCTCAAGATACTTCTTATAAGAAAATACGATTAGCCGGCGCAGATAATGTTATTATGCCAGATCGTATTGGTGGAGATCACATGGCGTCTTTAGTAGTAGTGCCCGATTTAATAGAGTTTTTGGATAATCTTTCTATTGTGGGTAAAAAATCTATAAACATCGAAGAAATTTCTTTTGAAGACATGTTTGATGATAAAATAGAAAGGACTATTCTTGATATCGATATGAGATCCAGAACAGGATGTACCATTATAGGTTACAAATCACCAGAGGGAGAATATATTGTAAACCCAGAAGCTAATACCTTATTAAAACCAAGTTCTAAGATTGTAGTTTTAGGTCGCCCAGAACAAATTAATCTTTTAAATAAGGAGTTCGATATTTGAGAATTAGAAACATTTAACATCTAAAAAAATTGTAAACAAATGTTTTTTTTACCATCTTGCTCACTTCTTAACAATTAAATTCAATTAATTCACAAAATCATGAAGAGAATTCTTCTTTCACTTTTAGCACTCACCATTCCATTTTTAACATTTGCACAAGAGGTCACAGAAAAAGGACTTGATCAGAAAATAGACGAAGGTTTTAAACCTGTATCCGACTTTTTCTCTGCAGTAATTTTCTTTGAAGTTTTTGAAGGTGCTCCGTTTGTTATCATATTATTAGTATTAAGTGCATTGTTTTTTACTTTATATTTTGGTTTTCCTAACTTCAGGTATTTTGGAAAAGCTATTAATGTAGTACGAGGAAAATATGATGATGTTGAAGGGCATAGCTTAGGAGACCCATCGGCTGCGGTAGATGGTGATATAAGAGATACCATACGGGATGAATCTAAGGAAGGAGAAGTTAGTCATTTTCAAGCATTGGCAACAGCAGTTTCAGGTACTGTGGGTAATGGTAATATTGCGGGGGTAGCCCTGGCAATTGCACTTGGAGGACCAGGAGCTACATTTTGGATGATTATTTGTGGATTATTAGGAATGTCTACCAAGTTTGTAGAATGTACTCTTGGAGTTCAGTATAGAGACGTAGGAGAAGATGGTACTGTGTATGGAGGTCCTATGTACTATTTAAGTAAAGGATTAAAAGAAAGAGGATTTAAAGTTCTAGGAAAAATTGCAGCAGTTATATTTGCTATATTTTGTATAGGAGGATCTTTTGGTGGTGGTAATGCTGCACAATCTAATCAGGCTACTGTTGTTTTAAAAGAGCTTTTAGATCTTCAAAGTACAGGTGCAGGTTTTTGGATTGGAATAATTCTGGCAATTCTTGTTGGGATCATTATTATTGGAGGAATTAAGCGTATCGCTTCTGTAACAGAAAAGGTAGTTCCTTTTATGGCTATCTTATATTTATTAGCTTGTTTATATATAATTTTTGGTAATTTTTCTTTAGTTGATGATGCTATAGGCTTAATTATTAGTGAAGCTTTTAATCCAACAGCTATTGGAGTTGGAAGTATTATAGGAGTTCTTTTAGTAGGTTTTAAGAGAGCTGCATTTTCTAATGAGGCAGGAGCAGGTTCTGCGTCTATTGCACATTCTGCAGTAAAAACTAAATATTCTGCAAGTGAAGGACTTGTTGCTTTACTTGAACCTTTTATTGATACTGTAGTGATATGTACAATGACCGCATTAGTAATTATTATTTTCAATTTTGGTGGAGCATTTGAGTATGGAGGCGATGGTTCTGGAGCAGTTTTCATTGATGGAGTATCTTATGAAGGTGCAGGAATAACTTCTATGGCCTTTGCAAAATATATACCTTATTCTAATGTGTTTTTAACCATTGCAGTAGTATTATTTGCGGTTTCAACTATGATTTCCTGGTCATACTATGGTTTACAATCCTGGAAATTCTTATTTGGTAGAGGTAAAGCTGCCGATTTAGTCTATAAACTATTGTTTTTAACTTTTGTAATAATTGGAGCAGCAGCTAGTATGAATTCTATTTGGGCATTCTCTGATGCAATGATTTTTGCAATGGTATTTCCAAATATGATAGGTTTATTTTTCTTATTTCCTGTAGTTAAAAAACAACTTACAAGATACTTTGATGCGATAAAAGCATCAAAAAGTTAAAAAGACTATTCTTTATGAATTATAAAAAGTCCCATTTCGAAATACACTCACGTTTTCGAAATGGGATTTTTCTTTTATCAATTATCCTATTTGTTGTGCTTATAGGATATTATGTTTACCCAAAATCTTCTTCTCAACAGTATAGTTTTGTCGAAATGACCTCTTTTCAGCAGCAAATAGACTCGCTTAAGAGTGTAGCCGAACAACAAAAAAAAGAATATCGTTTACAGCCTTTTAACCCAAATTTTATCTCAGACCATAAGGGGTATATGTTAGGACTTTCTACAAGAGAACTAGATCGACTTCATGCATACAGAAATGATAATAAATGGATCAATTCTATTGCAGATTTTAAAAAAGTAACTCGGGTTTCTGATTCGGTTCTTTCGGCTATATCTCCTTTATTTAAATTCCCAGAATGGATAAAAAAGAGTAATACCGGGATGAGCAGGAAATATTCTAAGAAGAAATTTCCAATTAAATCGTATGATCAAAAAAAAGATTTAAACACAGTTTCTGGTAAAGAACTGGAGCAAAGTATTGGCCTGCCTCATTTTATTGCAGAAAGAATAATCAAATATAGGAATAGTATAGGAGGTTTTACTCTAGATATCCAACTTGAGGATGTTTATGGTTTATATGATAATCAGAAAGATAAAATCTTATCCATGTTTACGGTTAAGACGCCTAAAAAGATAAAAAAAGTAAATGTAAATACTGCGTCAGTCAATGAATTAATGGAAATACCATATTTTGATTTTGAAATGGCGTTGGATATTAAAGAATTTATTGAAGATAATGGGAATATATCAAACTTTAACGAATTAGGAAAAATTGAGGGTTTTTCTCTCAAAAAAATAGATAGAATAAAGTTATATTTGACATTGAATTAAGAATCATTAAAAAATTGCTACGAATTTTGATGAATCATTAAAATAATAATTGATTCATAAGCCCATTTTATGGATTTCGGTTTTATTGTATTAAAGAAGCAATCATTATATGTAGTAATATGTTAACAAAAAAACGAAGGTTGTCATATGAATAGTATGTATTTTACAGAAGAACATGAATTATTTAGGCAAAGTCTTAGGGAGTTTCTGAAAAAAGAAGTAACACCACATATAGACAAATGGGAAAAAACTGGAGATATTGATCGGTTTATTTGGGAGAAGTTTGGTGAAATGGGATACTTTGGAATTGCGTATCCAGAAGAATACGGTGGACTAGACCTCGATCTGTTTTATACTGTGATACTTTTAGAAGAACTGCAAAAAATTAATTCTGGTGGTTTTGCTGCTGCTATATGGGCACATGCATATTTGGCGATGACACATTTAAATAAAGAAGGTGATCATAGAATTAAAGAAATGTATTTAAAACCCAGTATATCTGGTGAGAAAATAGGATGCCTAGGTATTACAGAACCTTTTGGAGGTTCTGATGTTGCAGGAATGAGAACTACAGCAGTAAAAGAAGGAGATCATTACGTAATTAACGGATCTAAAACCTTTATTACTAATGGTGTTTATAGTGATTACCTCGTTATAGCTGCAAAAACAAATCCCGAATTAGGAAATAAAGGGATAAGTATCTTTGTTGTTGATAGAGATACTCCAGGGATTTCTACTACTAAATTAGAAAAACTGGGATGGAAAGCTTCTGATACTGGAGAAATTGCTTTTGATAATGTGAAAATTCCCGCAAATAACTTAATGGGAGAAGAAAACAAAGGGTTCTCATATATTATGCAGCATTTTGCTTTAGAAAGGTTGATAATGGGAGTTAATGCACATGCACGAACAGAGTATGCATTAGAATATGTTATACAATATATGTCGGAGCGAGAAGCTTTCGGGAAGACGATTGATAAATTTCAGGCGCTAAGACATACTGTTGCAGATATTGCAAGTGAAGTAGAAATGTGCAAAGAATTTAATTACTCTGTTGCTAAACGACTTAATGATGGGAAATATGTGGTTAAAGAAGCCAGCATGTCGAAGTTGATTTCTACCAAAATTGCTGATGAAGCAATATATAAATGTCTACAACTATTAGGGGGCTATGGATATATGGAAGAGTATCCAATGGCAAGACTATTTAGAGATAGCCGATTAGGTCCAATAGGAGGCGGAACTTCAGAAATATTAAGAGAAGTAATTGCTAAGATTATAATTGATAAAAAAGAATATAAAGCGGCAACGTAAAATAGTATAGATTTTTTAACTAAAATTTTATATACCAAAAACCTCGGGGAGAAACCTCGAGGTTTTTTTTGTTCTATACTTTTTTAGGTTTAAAAAATAGCTACTTATCGTTTTGCACTAGTATAAAACGATAAAGTTTAAAGTTTTATCAACACGCAAACGTTTGCGTGAGATTTCAAACGTTTTCGGCTTTTGTAAAATACTTAATTTGATAAAAATTTAACACAAACATTAGTTAATTATGAAAATCAAAACATTTTTTTATGGACTTCTTACTATAACGTTTTTGTTTATTAGTTGTAGTAAAGATGAGGTTTTAGACGAAGCAGCACCTGAGTCCGGGGATTTACAGGAAGAGGTTTCTTCAAAAGCGCTAAAACAAATTGGTTCGGGAGTAATGATGCAAGCTTTTTATTGGGATGTGCCTGCGGGCGGTACCTGGTGGAATGTTGTAAAAGGAAAAGTAAACAGTTGGAGCAATGCAGGTATTGATGCTATTTGGTTGCCACCTGTTAGTAAAGCAATGAATGGAGGATTGTCTATGGGATATGACCCCTTTGATTATTATGATTTTGGTGAGTATAACCAAATGGGGAGTACCGAAACCAGATTTGGTTCGCGTTCAGAATTAACCAGTTTAATTACAACTGCACATAATAATAGCCTAAGCGTAATTGCAGATATAGTGATTAATCACAATAGTGGAGGAGATTCTGAAGCTAATATTTTTACTAATTCTAATACATATACAGATTATAACCCTCTATCTGGATTATTTGAAAGAACTCAGTATGATTTTCACCCAAATGATTACCATGCTAATGATTCTGGTGTTTTTGGAGGTTTTGCAGATATATGTCACCACAAAAGTTATGTACAGGATTGGTTGTGGAAAAAATCTAATTCTGTAGCGAAGTATTATAAAAATACTATGAAATTTGATGGTTGGAGATTTGATTACGTAAAAGGATTCGAACCTTGGGTTCCAAAAGAGTTTAGAAATGCAGTAGGAGGATTTGCTGTAGGAGAGTATTGGGATGGAAATGTAAACACCTTAAAATGGTGGACGGATCAGGCGCAGATGTCTGCATTTGATTTTGGATGTTATTACAAAATGAGAGATGCATTTCAAGGAAATAATTTAAACGCACTTAGCGGAGATATGCTATGGAAAAGAAGTCCAACAAGAGCAGTTACTTTTGTGGCTAATCATGATACTGATGAAATTATCAATAACAAAATACTGGCTTATGCGTATATTTTAACTCATGAAGGATATCCTGCGATTTTTTATAGAGATTATGAGGATTGGTTAGATAAAAATAAAATGAATAATCTAATTTGGATTCATAACAATCTTGCAGGAGGAAATACAACAAACCTTTGGACAGATAATGACGAATATATCGCTAGAAGAAATGGAGGAAGTGGTAAAAATGGTTTAGTGGTGTATATTAATAATTCAAATTCATGGCAAGAAAGATGGATCCAGACCAATTGGTCAAACAAGAAAATTAAAGATTATACTGGTCATTCGGGATGGGAACCGACTACTCAGGGAGGTAAATGGGTTAAAATTCAGGCACCACCAAAGGGCTATTCTGTTTGGTCTTTGAAATAATATTAAATATTATTGAAGAAAACTTTGTGGATAATAGTTTTGTATTATCTTTGCACCCTAATTATTTCTAAAGAAAGG
The DNA here is from genome assembly GCF_943422735.1 of Aquimarina sp. EL_43. NCBI lineage: Bacteria > Pseudomonadati > Bacteroidota > Flavobacteriia > Flavobacteriales > Flavobacteriaceae > Aquimarina > Aquimarina sp. EL_43. Next base: position 3,198,182 of record NZ_CALSBR010000001.1, read on the forward strand.
AGGTGCCACTATGTTAATTATACCAGTTAAAGACGGAGAAAATATAGATAGAGCGTTAAAACGTTTTAAAAGAAAATTTGATCGAACAGGAACGATGCGTCAGCTTCGTAAACGTCAAGCGTTTTCAAAACCTTCTGTTGAAAGAAGAGCGCAGATTCAAAAAGCGCAATATATTCAGCACTTAAGAGATCAAGAAGAAATTTAAAGGTAAATAACGCTGTCTTTATAATGTTTCTTCTTGTGAAGAAACTAGACTGCCGTTTTTCAGTATAAATTTTAACCGTTAGGATGCTAAAAGTTTTATACTTTTGTTTTCTAACGGTTTTTTTATGTTTATTTCTGAGTTTATAGAGTACTTACTTCACGAAAAAAATTATTCTAAGCATACGGTAACAGCCTATAAAGCAGATTTGCTATCTTTTTTAGAATTCTATCAAATAGAATATGATACTTCTGAGATAGCCAATGCAAACTATGCTCAGATTCGTTCCTGGATTGTGAATCTTGTTAATGATGGTATTTCTAATCGAACGATTAATAGAAAGGTCTCTTCTCTTAAAACATATTATAAATTTCTGCTTAAGTCAGAACAAATAGATAAGAATCCCCTGGCGAAGCACCAAGCTTTAAAAGCGCCTAAAAAGCTTCAAATACCATTTTCTACGCAAGAAGTAGAAGATGTTTTGAAAGGTTTAAGAGATGATCAGGATTTCGAAAGTGTTAGAGATAGGTTGATTGTAGAGCTTTTTTATGCTACAGGAATAAGAAGAATAGAATTGGTGAATCTTAAGTTATCAGATGTAGATATAAATCAGAAGCAAATAAAAGTTTTAGGTAAACGTAATAAGGAAAGGTATTTGCCTCTTCTTTCGTCGGTTTGTGATACATTGAGCCTGTATTTGACTGTGAGATCTGATTTGATTAGGGGGCAAGAACCCTCCTTTTTGCTTTTGACAAAAAAAGGAGTTAAAATCTATGAAACACTTGTATATCGCATTATAAATGGTTATTTTAGTAAGGCATCTTCAAAAGTGAAAAAGAGTCCGCATATTTTAAGACATTCTTTTGCGACACATTTACTAAATGAAGGGGCAAATCTAAATGCTGTAAAAGAATTGCTTGGCCATTCTAGTTTAGCTGCTACTCAGGTATATACTCATCATAGTGTAGCTCAGTTAACAAAAGTGTATAAACAATCTCATCCAAGGAATAAAAAATAAAGATGAGTTGTTAGCTTGTCAATCTTTTTGGCTTAAAATTTTGTTCAATCTAATTAAACTAACAACCTATGAAAGTGAACTTGCAGTCCGTAAATTTTAATGTAGATCAAAAGTTGGTGAATTTTACTCAAACTAAATTGGATAAGTTAGAAACTCATTTTAATCGAATAATTCATGCAGATGTATTTTTGAAAGTTATGAATACGAGTAGTAAAGAAAATAAAATTACGGAGATTTTATTGAGTGTGCCGGGAGACGAATTTATGATAAAAAAAATTAACAAATCCTTTGAAGAAGGTGTAGATGAGTGTGTTAGTTCGTTAGAAAGACAACTTAGAAAGCGTAAAGAAAAATTAAATGCACATGTTTGACTATTTTTTTTGAAAAATAGTTTTGTGAAAGAAATAAATTCTATACATTTGCAGTCCGTTAGAAATAGCGGACTTTTTTATGTTCTAAAACATGGTGAAAAGCCGATGTAGCTCAGCTGGCTAGAGCAGCTGATTTGTAATCAGCAGGTCGTGGGTTCGAGTCCCTCCATCGGCTCTAAAAAAGCATTTTTTTTAAATAAAAAATAAAGCTTTTTAAATAGAATTTTGAATTGTAAAATAAATGACTATTTTTGCGCACTCAAAATTCATAAGTTCATTTTAAAATATTGAATTTTTTAATCGGGGAGATACTCAAGCGGCCAACGAGGGCAGACTGTAAATCTGCTGACTATGTCTTCGCAGGTTCGAATCCTGCTCTCCCCACATAATTTTGAAATAAGCATCAACTTAATTTGTCTAGATGTTTTTTTAAAAGAAGTTAAAAATAAAATTCTGTTCTGAAATTTTTAATTCAGGACTAAAAGCGGGAGTAGCTCAGTTGGTAGAGCGTCAGCCTTCCAAGCTGAATGTCGCCAGTTCGAACCTGGTCTCCCGCTCTAAGAATTTTCTTTACGTTCAAATAATATATTTGACTAGTAAAAGAAAACAGGGTGAAAAGCCTGTGTAGAGAGTAGAGCCTGTTTTTTTGAGGTTTTAGCTCTAAAATAGAGCAAATCTTAATTGTAAATAATTAAGGTTGGATTTTTAACATAAATGTAATGATTGATCGGATTTCTTTCTTATAGTATTGAAAGTGCTCTGATTTGTCATTATACTCATTAAAAAGCCGGTGTAGCTCAGGGGTAGAGCGTTTCCTTGGTAAGGAAGAGGTCACGAGTTCAAATCTCGTCATTGGCTCTAGGTTCAGAATTTTGAATTGAACACTAATATATAACTTAGATTAAATAAATTAATTATGGCAAAGGAAACTTTTGATCGTTCCAAACCGCACTTAAATATTGGTACTATTGGACACGTTGATCACGGTAAAACGACTTTAACTGCTGCGATTACTAAAGTATTAGCAGATGCAGGTCTTTCTGAAGCGAGAGATTTTGATCAAATCGATAATGCTCCAGAAGAAAAAGAAAGAGGTATTACTATTAATACATCTCATGTTGAGTACCAAACTGAGAATCGTCATTATGCGCACGTTGATTGTCCAGGTCACGCCGATTATGTAAAGAACATGGTTACTGGTGCTGCACAAATGGACGGAGCGATCTTAGTAGTTGCTGCTACAGATGGTCCTATGCCACAAACTCGTGAACATATACTTTTAGGTCGCCAGGTAGGTATTCCTAGAATCGTTGTATTCCTTAATAAAGTGGATATGGTTGATGATGAGGAATTATTAGAGCTTGTTGAGATGGAAGTTAGAGATCTTTTATCTTTCTACGAATATGATGGAGATAATGGTCCTGTAATTTCTGGTTCAGCTCTTGGAGCTCTTAATGGTGAGCAAAAATGGGTTGATACAGTTTTAGAATTAATGAAAGCTGTAGATGCTTGGATCGAATTACCTAAGCGTGATGTAGAAAAAGATTTCTTAATGCCGATTGAAGATGTATTTTCTATTACAGGTCGTGGTACTGTTGCTACAGGTCGTATAGAAACAGGTATCGCTAATACTGGAGATCCAGTTGAGATTATTGGTATGGGAGCTGAAAAGCTTACTTCTACTATAACAGGTATCGAGATGTTCCGTCAAATCCTTGATAGAGGTGAGGCAGGAGATAATGCTGGTATCCTATTAAGAGGTATTGAGAAAACTCAGATTTCTCGTGGTATGGTAATCACTAAACCTGGTTCTGTAACTCCACATAAAAAATTCAAAGCTGAGGTGTATATCCTTAAGAAAGAAGAAGGTGGACGTCACACTCCATTCCATAATAACTACCGTCCTCAGTTTTATGTACGTACAACTGATGTAACAGGAAATATTGCTCTTCCTGATGGAGTTGAAATGGTAATGCCTGGAGATAACTTAACAATTACTGTTGAGCTTATTCAGACAATTGCAATGAATGTAGGTCTTCGTTTTGCGATCCGTGAAGGTGGTAGAACAGTAGGTGCCGGTCAGGTAACTGAAATTTTAGACTAATACAAGATAGTATATAAAAGTTAAGGTATTCGTTGATACGAATACCTTGACTTATGTTACGGGTTTAGCTCAGTTGGTAGAGCACTGGTCTCCAAAACCAGGTGTCGGGAGTTCGAGTCTCTCAACCCGTGCAAAGTCAATCAATATTGTATATATACAGTAATAGATTGTTATAATAATGAGTTTTATAACGAAATTAAAATTTGTTTTTGATTCGTTTAAAAAATAAACAAGATGGCTGGACTAGTAAATTACATTGCAGAATCATATAATGAGCTAAAGAATCATGTGACTTGGACCCCTTGGGCAGAAGCACAAAGACTTACTTTGATTGTAATCGTTTTTTCGGTTATTTTTTCCTTAGTTATCTGGGGTATAGATACTGCATTTAGTAATGTGATAGAATATTATTTTACTTTAGTTAAATCTTAAATTTTTAAAATGGCTGAAGTAGATAATACGAAGAAATGGTACGTGGTAAGAGCGGTAAGCGGTCAGGAAAATAAAGTTAAAGACTATATCGAGCGAGAGATTGCTCATATGGGACTTGAAGATTATGTTTCTCAGATTCTTGTACCTACAGAAAAAGTAGTGCAGATTCGTAATGGAAAAAAAATAAATAAAGAAAGAGTGTATTTTCCTGGTTATGTTATGATAGAAGCTAACCTTTCTGGAGAAATACCACATATCATTAAATCTATTAATGGTGTAATAGGTTTTCTTGGTGAAGTAAAAGGAGGAGATCCTGTGCCACTAAGAAAAGCAGAAATTAATAGAATGCTAGGTAAGGTTGATGAACTTGCAGTTAAAACTGATAACGTTGCAATTCCTTACACAGTAGGAGAGACAGTAAAAGTTATCGATGGACCATTTAACGGATTTAATGGTACTGTTGAAAAAGTAAACGAAGAGAAGCGTAAACTCGAGGTAATGGTTAAGATTTTCGGAAGAAAAACACCATTAGAATTGAGTTATATGCAAGTAGAAAAAATATAATAATTGTTACATTATAGATCCAGAGTTGTTCTTTTGCTTCCACTTATAGAACAATTCTAATTTAAAATTAGAAAAATGGCTAAAGAGATAGGTAAAGTAGTAAAATTACAAGTGCGTGGAGGAGCGGCAAACCCATCCCCACCAGTTGGACCTGCTTTAGGTGCTGCCGGAGTAAATATCATGGAATTCTGTAAGCAATTCAATGGTAGAACACAAGATAAAGCTGGTAAAGTATTACCAGTGGTAATTAATGTGTACACAGACAAGTCTTTTGACTTTGTTATCAAAACTCCACCAGCAGCTGTTCAGATACTGGAAGCAGCAAAACAGAAAAAAGGTTCTGGAGAGCCTAATCGTAAAAAAGTAGCTAGTGTTACTTGGGATCAAGTTCGTACAATCGCAGAAGATAAAATGCAGGATTTAAATGCATTTACTGTAGAATCTGCTATGAAAATGATTGCTGGTACTGCTCGCTCAATGGGTGTAACTGTAAAAGGACAAGCTCCTTTTTAATCCAAAAACGTTTACAAAATGGCAAAAGTAACTAAAAAGCAAAAGGAAGCAAACGCTAAAGTTGATAAAAACAAAGCGTATTCATTAGATGAAGCTTCTGCTTTAGTAAAAGAAATAACAAGCGTAAATTTTGATGCTTCTGTAGATCTTGCTGTTCGTCTGAACGTAGATCCACGTAAAGCAAATCAAATGGTGCGTGGTGTGGTAACTTTACCTCACGGAACAGGAAAAGATGTTAAAGTATTAGCATTAGTAACACCAGATAAAGAAGCCGAAGCAAAAGAAGCAGGTGCTGATTTTGTTGGCCTTGATGAATATCTTGATAAAATCAAAGGTGGATGGACAGATGTTGATGTAATCATCACCATGCCTAGCGTTATGGGTAAATTAGGACCATTAGGTAGAGTATTAGGACCTCGTGGATTAATGCCTAACCCAAAAACTGGAACAGTAACAATGGATGTTTCAAAAGCAGTTTCTGATGTAAAGGCAGGTAAGATTGATTTTAAAGTAGATAAAACTGGTATTGTTCATGCAGCAATAGGTAAATCTTCTTTTGATGCCGAGAAAATAGCAGGAAACGCTAAAGAATTATTAACAACATTGGTAAAGTTGAAGCCACAGACAGCAAAAGGAATATATATTAAATCAATATATATATCTTCTACTATGAGTCCTGGTGTAGAAATTGATACTAAAAACTTTGCTGGGTAATTAAGATAAACGATTATGACAAGAGAAGAAAAATCACTAGTAATTGAAGACTTAACTGCTCAGTTAGCTGATAACACTAATATCTATTTAGCAGATATTTCAGGATTGGATGCAGGAACGACTTCAAATTTACGTAGAGCTTGTTTTAAAGCTAATGTATCATTAAAAGTAGTTAAGAATACACTCCTTGCAAAAGCAATGGAGAACTCAGATAAAGATTTTGGAGAATTACCAACTACATTAAAAGGTAATACTTCCATTATGTTTGCTGAAACCGGAAATGCACCAGCAAAGGTGATTAAGGAGTTTCGTAAGAAATCTGAAAAACCTTTGTTAAAAGGAGCATTTATAGAAGAGGCAGTATATGTAGGTGACGAAAACTTAGACGCTTTAGTTAATATTAAGTCTAAGGAAGAAGTTATCGGAGACATTATTGGTCTATTACAATCACCAGCTAAGAATGTTATTTCAGCATTAAAATCAAGTGGTGGTACTATAGCCGGTATTCTTAAAACGTTATCCGAAAAAGAAGGGTAATTAATAGTAGTGTACGCACTTTTTAACAATTATATTTCAATTAAAAAAATTATTTAAAACGATAGAAAATGGCAGATTTAAAAGATTTCGCAGAACAATTAGTTAACTTAACAGTAAAAGAAGTTAATGAGTTAGCTGATATATTAAAAGAAGAATATGGTATCGAACCTGCTGCTGCTGCAGTAGCTGTAGCTGCTGGCGGTGGTGCTGGTGGAGGAGATGCTGCTGAAGAAAAAACAGAATTTGATGTAATCCTTAAGGCTGCAGGTGGTGCTAAACTAGCTGTTGTAAAACTTGTAAAAGAACTTACAGGTCTTGGTCTTAAAGATGCTAAAGGATTAGTTGATGAAGCTCCTAAAGCAATCAAAGAAGGAATATCTAAAGATGAAGCAGAAGCTCTTAAAGCACAATTAGAAGAGGCTGGAGCTGAGGTTGAGCTTAAATAAGCTTACCATATATTGACATATAGGTTTAGACCCATCATGCAATGATGCCTGATGAGGTCTAAACCATTTTGCGTATATAAACATTAAGTTATAAATACGCACCCTTTTTTAAATTTTAATTTAATTCCGTCCATTGATGTTAGCAACGCAAACTGAAAGATTGAATTTCTCTTCTGTAAAGAATAGACCTGATTATCCTGACTTCCTGGATATTCAGATCAAATCCTTCCAGGATTTCTTTCAACTAGAAACAAAATCTGAAGAAAGAGGAAACGAAGGTTTATACAATACCTTCATGGAAAACTTCCCGATTACAGATACTCGTAATCAATTTGTACTAGAATTTTTAGATTACTTTGTAGACCCTCCAAGATATGATCTGCAGGAGTGTATAGAAAGAGGTCTTACCTATAGTGTACCTTTAAAAGCCCGTCTAAAACTTTTCTGTACAGACCCAGAACACGAAGATTTTGAGACTATTGTTCAGGATGTGTACTTAGGTACAATTCCTTATATGACACCCAGTGGTACTTTTTGTATTAATGGGGCAGAGCGAGTAGTCGTATCTCAATTACACCGTTCACCGGGAGTATTCTTTGGACAATCATTCCATGCCAATGGAACTAAATTATATTCTGCAAGAGTAATTCCTTTTAAAGGTTCTTGGATAGAATTTGCTACCGATATCAATAGTGTAATGTACGCTTATATCGATAGAAAGAAAAAATTACCGGTAACGACACTTTTCCGTGCAATTGGTTTTGAACGTGATAAAGATATTTTAGAAATATTTGATCTTGCAGAAGAAGTAAAAGTTTCTAAATCCGGATTGAAAAAAGTATTAGGACGCAAGTTAGCAGCCCGTGTATTAAATACATGGCATGAAGATTTTGTGGATGAAGATACAGGAGAAGTAGTGTCTATTGAGCGTAACGAGATCGTTTTAGATCGTGATACCATCTTAGATAAAGATCATCTTGAAGAGATTATCGAATCTGGAGCAAAAACCATTTTGCTTCATAAAGAAGATAATCAAAAAGGAGATTATGCAATTATCCACAATACTTTACAAAAAGATCCTACCAACTCTGAAAAAGAAGCGGTAGAACATATATACCGTCAATTACGTAATGCAGAACCGCCCGATGAAGAAACTGCAAGAGGTATTATTGACAAGTTATTCTTTTCTGATCAACGTTACAACCTTGGTGAAGTAGGCCGTTATAGAATGAATAAGAAATTGGGACTTGATATTGCAATGGATAAGCAAGTGCTTACCAAAGAAGATATTATTACCATTATTAAGTACTTAATAGAGTTAATTAATTCTAAAGCTGAAATTGATGATATCGATCACCTTTCTAACCGTCGTGTTAGAACTGTAGGAGAGCAATTATCACAACAGTTTGGAGTTGGTCTGGCTCGTATGGCTCGTACCATTCGTGAACGTATGAATGTTAGAGATAATGAGGTTTTTACACCGATTGATTTGATCAATGCTAAAACGTTATCATCTGTAATTAATTCGTTCTTTGGTACAAACCAATTATCTCAGTTCATGGATCAAACCAATCCATTAGCAGAGATTACACATAAGCGTAGACTTTCGGCTCTTGGACCTGGAGGTTTATCACGTGAACGTGCAGGTTTTGAGGTACGTGATGTACACTATACACATTACGGTCGTCTATGTCCTATTGAAACTCCTGAAGGACCAAATATTGGTCTTATCTCTTCACTTTCTGTATTTGCAAAAGTGAATTCGATGGGATTCCTTGAAACTCCATATAGAAAAGTAGAAGAAGGAAAGGTTGATCTTTCTGGATATACTTACCTAAGTGCAGAAGAGGAAGAAGAAAAATTAATAGCTCAGGCTAATATTCCGTTAAAAGAAGATGGTGCTATAGATTCTGATAAGGTAATTGCACGTATGGAAGGTGACTTCCCGGTAATTGACCCAACCAATGTTAATTATGCCGATGTTGCTCCTAATCAGATAGCATCTATTTCTGCATCTTTAATTCCGTTCTTAGAACATGATGATGCAAACCGTGCATTGATGGGATCAAACATGATGCGTCAGGCAGTACCACTATTAAGAGTTGATGCTCCTATTGTAGGAACAGGATTAGAGCGTCAGGTAGCATCAGATTCCAGAGTATTGATTAATGCAGAAGGAGAAGGAGTTGTTGAGTATGTAGATGCACAAAAGATTACCATTAAATACGATAGAACAGAAGAGCAAAGAATGGTAAGCTTTGATGACGATTCTAAAACCTATGAATTAATAAAATTCCGTAAAACGAATCAAGGTACCAATATAAACCTTAAACCCATCGTTAATGTTGGGGATCGTGTTAAAAAAGGTCAGGTATTGTGTCAAGGATATGCTACAGAAAAAGGAGAACTTGCACTAGGTAGAAACATGAAAGTAGCCTTTATGCCTTGGAAAGGGTATAACTTTGAGGATGCGATTGTGATTTCTGAAAAAGTAGTACGAGAAGATATCTTTACTTCAATCCATATTGATGAATATTCTCTTGAGGTTAGAGATACCAAATTAGGTAATGAAGAATTAACTAATGATATTCCTAACGTTTCTGAAGAAGCTACCAAAGATCTTGATGAAAACGGAATGATCCGCGTTGGTGCAGAAATCAAACCGGGTGATATTCTTATCGGAAAAATTACTCCAAAAGGAGAAAGCGACCCTACTCCAGAAGAGAAACTATTAAGAGCAATTTTTGGAGATAAAGCAGGAGATGTTAAAGATGCTTCTTTAAAAGCTTCGCCTTCTTTACATGGTGTGGTAATTGATAAAAAATTATTTGCCCGCGCTATAAAGGATAAGAGAAAACGTTCTCAGGATAAAGAAGATATTGAGATTTTAGAAAGATCATACGATACAAAATTCGAATTGCTAAAATCTGAATTAGTAGATAAGTTATTTGCTATTGTTGGTGGTAAAACTTCTCAAGGGGTTATGAATGATCTTGGAGAAGAGGTGCTTCCTAAAGGTAAAAAGTATACTCAGAAAATGCTTAATAGCGTAGATGATTATGCTCACCTTACCAAAGGAACGTGGACTACCGACGATGCTTTAAATAGTATGGTTGCAGATCTTATCCATAACTATAAGATTAAAGAAAATGATTTACAAGGTAATCTTCGAAGAGAGAAATTTACGATCTCTGTAGGAGATGAGTTACCTTCAGGAATTATAAAACTTGCTAAAGTTTATATTGCTAAGAAACGTAAGCTAAAAGTAGGTGATAAAATGGCAGGTCGTCACGGTAACAAAGGTATTGTTGCTCGTATTGTAAGAGAAGAAGATATGCCATTCTTAGAAGATGGAACACCAGTTGATATTGTGTTGAACCCACTTGGGGTACCATCTCGTATGAATATTGGTCAGATCTATGAAACAGTATTAGGATGGGCTGGGCAAAAACTGGATAGAAAATTTGCTACTCCAATTTTTGATGGTGCTTCTTTAGATCAGATTAATGGATTTACAGATGAAGCAGGAATTCCAAGGTTTGGACATACTTATCTTTATGATGGAGGTACGGGAGATCGTTTCCACCAGCCAGCTACTGTAGGTGTGATTTACATGCTTAAGCTTGGTCACATGGTAGATGATAAAATGCATGCACGTTCTATTGGTCCTTACTCGTTGATTACTCAACAACCACTTGGTGGTAAGGCTCAATTTGGAGGTCAGCGTTTTGGAGAGATGGAAGTTTGGGCGCTAGAAGCTTATGGTGCTTCTGCAACCTTACGTGAGATATTGACGGTAAAATCTGATGACGTTATAGGAAGAGCTAAGACATACGAAAGTATTGTTAAAGGTGAACCTATGCCAGAACCAGGATTACCAGAATCTTTTAATGTATTAATGCACGAATTAAAAGGTCTGGGTCTGGATATCAGATTAGAAGAATAGTAAATGCTAATTCGTACCCTGAGCAAAATCGAAAGGTACGAATGAACCATAAACTATTCAAAATTAAATTACAATAATTCTTTAGCAACCATATATTATGGCAAGAAATAATGATAAGAATACAGTAAAGAGATTTAATAAAATCTCTATAGGTTTAGCATCTCCTGAGTCAATTTTAGCGGCATCTCAGGGAGAAGTGTTAAAACCCGAAACTATCAATTATCGTACTCACAAACCCGAGCGTGATGGTTTGTTCTGTGAGCGTATTTTTGGACCTGTAAAGGACTTCGAATGTGCTTGTGGTAAATATAAAAGAATTCGTTACAAAGGTATTGTTTGTGATCGATGTGGAGTAGAGGTTACCGAAAAGAAAGTACGAAGAGATCGCGTAGGGCATATTAACTTAGTTGTCCCTGTGGCGCACATCTGGTATTTCCGCTCTTTACCAAATAAAATAGGATATTTATTAGGACTTCCATCTAAGAAATTAGATATGATTATTTACTACGAACGTTACGTAGTAATTCAGCCTGGTATTGCCAAAAATGAAGAAGGCGAAGCTGTACAGAAAATGGATTTCCTTACAGAAGAAGAGTATTTAAATATTTTAGATAGCCTTCCTCAGGAAAATCTATATCTTGATGATACAGATCCTAATAAGTTCATTGCAAAGATGGGAGCAGAGTGCCTTATCGAGATTTTAAGAAGAATTGATCTTGATGCACTATCTTATGAACTAAGACATAAAGCAAATAACGAAACGTCTAAACAACGTAAAACTGAAGCATTAAAACGTCTTCAGGTTGTTGAGTCTTTCCGTGATGCAAATAAAAATAGAGAAAATAATCCAGAATGGATGGTTCTTAAAGTTGTACCGGTAATTCCACCAGAATTACGTCCTTTGGTACCACTTGATGGAGGCCGTTTTGCGACTTCAGATTTAAATGACCTGTATCGTCGTGTGATTATCCGTAATAATCGTTTAAAACGTTTGATGGAAATCAAAGCTCCAGAAGTTATTTTACGTAATGAAAAACGTATGCTTCAGGAATCTGTAGATTCATTATTTGATAATACACGTAAGGCTTCTGCGGTTAAAACAGATTCTAACAGACCATTAAAATCATTATCCGATTCATTAAAAGGTAAGCAAGGACGTTTCCGTCAGAACTTACTTGGTAAACGTGTGGATTACTCAGCACGTTCTGTGATTGTTGTAGGACCAGAATTGAAATTATTCGAATGTGGTCTTCCAAAAAATATGGCGGCAGAACTTTATAAACCATTTGTCATCAGAAAATTGATTGAACGTGGTATTGTAAAGACAGTAAAATCTGCCAAGAAAATTATTGATAGAAAAGAGCCTGTAGTTTGGGATATCTTAGAGAATGTCTTAAAAGGACATCCGGTATTACTAAACCGTGCTCCTACGCTTCACCGTTTAGGTATTCAGGCTTTTCAGCCTAAACTTATCGAAGGTAAAGCGATACAGTTACACCCTTTGGTTTGTACCGCATTTAATGCCGATTTTGATGGGGATCAAATGGCAGTACACTTACCACTAGGACCCGAAGCAATTTTAGAAGCTCAGTTGTTGATGCTAGCATCACACAATATTCTTAATCCTGCTAACGGGTCACCTGTAACGGTTCCTTCTCAGGATATGGTCTTGGGGCTTTATTATATGACCAAGTCTCGTAGATCTACTCCAGAATTAGAAATAAAAGGAGAAGATTTAACATTCTACTCTCCAGAAGAAGTAGTTATTGCTTATAATGAAAAGAGATTAGATATTAATGCGAATATCAAAGTTCGTACTAATGATATTGAAGAAGGAGAAATAGTAACTAAAATCATAGAAACTACTGCTGGTAGAGTTTTATTTAATGAGAAAGTGCCAGAACAAGCAGGATATATTAATGAGGTATTGACCAAAAAATCACTTCGAGATATTATCGGAGGTATTTTGAAAGTAACAAGTGTTCCTGAAACAGCAGAGTTCTTGGATGAAATCAAAACCTTAGGATATAATTTTGCATTCCAGGGAGGATTATCATTTAGTTTAGGAGATATTATTATCCCTAAAGAGAAACATACCATGATTGCAGATGCAAATGCTCAGGTAGACAATATTGTAGCAAACTATAATATGGGTCTTATTACCAATAATGAGCGTTATAATCAGGTAATTGATATTTGGACATCTACAAATGCTGAGTTGACAGAATTGTCTATGAAGCGTATTCGTGAAGACCAACAAGGATTCAATTCGGTATATATGATGCTTGACTCTGGAGCAAGGGGATCTAAAGAACAGATTCGTCAGTTAACCGGAATGCGTGGATTGATGGCAAAACCGAAGAAAGCGAGTTCTGCTGGTGGAGAAATTATCGAAAACCCAATTCTTTCTAACTTTAAAGAAGGACTTTCTATTCTTGAGTACTTTATTTCTACTCACGGTGCTCGTAAAGGTCTTGCAGATACCGCTCTTAAAACTGCGGATGCTGGATACCTTACACGTCGTTTGGTAGATGTTGCTCAGGATGTTATTGTTAATATAGAAGATTGTGGTACACTTAGAGGTGTAGAGGTAACTCCGTTAAAGAAGAATGAGGAAATTATAGAAGGACTTGCAGCTAGAATAGTGGGTAGAACTTCATTGCAAGATGTTGTTAACCCATTAACTCAAGAAGTATTAGCAGAAGCTGGTGTAGAAATTAATGATGAAGTTGCTAAGATTATTGAGAATTCACCTGTAGAATCTGTAGAAGTTCGTTCTGCGCTTACTTGTGAAGCAAAGAAAGGAATCTGTGTAAAATGTTATGGTCGTAACCTAGCTACTGGTAAAACAGTACAGCGTGGTGAAGCCGTTGGTGTTGTAGCAGCTCAATCTATTGGAGAGCCTGGTACGCAGCTTACATTACGTACATTCCACGTGGGAGGTATTGCAGGTAACATTTCTGAAGAAAATCAATTAAGATCTAAGTTTGCTGGTAAAGCAGAAATTGAAGAGCTTAAAACGGTTAAAGGAGAAGATGGAGAAGGTAATGAGATCGATGTAGTAATTTCTCGTACATCAGAAGTTAAGATTATTGATCCAAAAACTAAGATTGTTTTAAGTACAAACTTAATTCCTTATGGTTCTCAATTATTTATCCAGGATGGAGATAAAATAGATAAAGATCATGTAATCTGTCAGTGGGATCCATATAATGGAGTAATTATCTCTGAATTTGCAGGTAAAGTAAGATATGAGAATATTGAACAAGGTACTACCTATCAAGTAGAGATTGATGAGCAAACTGGTTTCCAGGAAAAAGTAATTTCTGAATCTCGTGATAAGAAAAAGATACCAACACTACATGTATTAGGAAAAGGAGATGAAGTGTTACGTTCTTATAACTTACCTGTTGGAGCCCACCTTATGGTAGACGATAATGATAAGATTAAGGTAGGTAAAATTCTGGTTAAGATCCCTCGTAAATCTGCCAAAGCCGGTGATATTACAGGAGGTCTTCCTAGAGTAACAGAATTATTCGAAGCACGTAATCCTTCTAACCCTGCTGTGGTTAGTGAAATTGATGGTGTAGTATCATTTGGAAAAATCAAACGTGGTAATCGAGAGATTATCGTTGAATCTAGAATAGGAGAAATTAAAAAGTATCTTGTAAAACTTTCTAATCAAATTCTTGTTCAGGAAAATGATTATGTTCGTGCAGGAATGCCATTATCAGATGGATCTACCACACCAGAAGATATTCTTAAAATCAAAGGCCCTTCTGCAGTACAGCAGTATTTGGTTAATGAAGTACAAGAAGTATATCGATTACAGGGTGTGAAAATTAATGATAAGCATTTTGAAGTGGTAGTACGTCAAATGATGCGTAAAGTAAGAATCCAGGATCCAGGAGATACCATTTTCCTTGAGAATCAGCTAGTACATAAATCTGATTTTATCGAAGAAAATGATCAGATCTTCGGAATGAAGGTTGTTGAAGATTCGGGAGATAGTGAAAACCTTAAAGAAGGACAGATTATTTCTCCTCGTGATTTAAGAGATGAAAATTCTGCTTTACGTAGAGATGATAAAAACTTAGTTACTGCAAGAGATGTTTCTCCTGCTACAGCGACTCCAATACTGCAAGGTATTACAAGAGCTTCGCTACAAACCAAGTCATTTATCTCTGCGGCGTCATTCCAGGAAACAACAAAAGTGTTAAACGAAGCTGCGGTAAGCGGTAAAATTGATAGCCTTGAAGGTCTTAAAGAAAATGTAATTGTTGGGCATAGAATACCAGCAGGAACAGGAATGAGAGACTATGAAAGTATCATTGTTGGTTCAAACGAAGAGTTTGAAGAACGAATGGAACAGCGACAAGAAGTTAATTATAACTAATATAAATAGCCTGCCTTTTTAGGCAGGCTTTTTTTTGATCAAACGATTCTAAAATAAAATTAGATATGGCAGATAATAAAAATCAGAAACAAAATCAATTGAATATAGAACTAGATGAAGATGTTGCAGATGGTACATATAGTAATCTTGCAATTATTAATCATTCTGTTTCAGAATTTGTAGTTGATTTTGTAAACATTATGCCCGGTAGACCAAAAAGTAAGGTGAAAAGTAGAATTATTCTAACTCCACAGCATGCCAAAAGATTATTAAAAGCTCTTAGTGACAATGTAAATCGATTTGAAGCTGCTCATGGAGAAATTAAAGATTATGAACAAACACCAATCCCTATGAATTTTGGTCCTACAGGAGAGGCTTAGATAAGAAATATAATAAAAAAACCGACCTAAGTACTATATTTATGTAGTACTTAGGTCGGTTTTTTTATTATACCTGTTTTAGGTTTCCTCACTTAAATAAAAATAAATGCATCGCATACATAAAGTATTGAGTGCTAGTAAGGTTCTGATTATGTTTTTGATATTCTAGCAAAATAGAGATCATTTCCATTTTAAATATCATATCTATAGATGATAGGTTTTTAAAGAGCTGATATATAAACTTATATGAGTCTAAAATGTATCGAATAACTATTGGCAGTTATATTTTTGCGGTAAAACAGTAATTGACTTAAAGAAAAATCTGTTAAATTTACATAAGAGATATCTAAAATAAATCTTAAAAATAGAAGCTACAAGGTTTATTATAGAGCTCATTACTCACATTTGTCAAATAAATTTATATAGTTCACGAGTAATTAAAAGTGTTTTAGAAGAATTTATAAGAATTCTTAATTTGATTTACCCTGATCAAATGCATTAATCAATTTATAACCCCAAAAATTGATTTGTATGATAAAAGAAGCACATATATGGTGATCATAAAATATGATTTTGACACGACTTCTGTTGCTAGTCTTATTTATTATAAATTTTTCTTTTGCTTATGCACAAGAAGAAAATCCTTGGGTTATTGGCTTTGGACTTAATGTTGTTGACAATTCTGGAAGTCGTTTTGATGAATTACTCAATATTAAAGATAATTGGAATCTATCACGTTTGTTAAAAATTACTGTAGAAAAAAGATTTGATTATGATTATGGAATTGAGCTATCAACTTCAATCAATAAATTTGAGAGAGGTAAAAAAATAAATAGTGTTTTTAGTGTAGAAACCATCAATTATTTTGCAGTTGACCTGATGGCTAAAAATTATACCTCTAACTATTGGAACGATCCTAGACACGCAGAATATGCCGGGTATTTGATAGGAGGATGGGGAGGAAATTTTTTTAATGAAGTTATTAATAATACTCTAAATGTTGGCCTGGGGTTAAATATAAGATTAGGAGCATATATGTGGCTTAATTTTCAAACATTAGGAAAATTCTCTATAGATAATAATTCCCCAGGAAATGCAAATCATTTACAACATTCTATTTCGGTTGTAATGTGGTTATAAATGAGTTGATATAATTAAAATATAGTATATGAAACCAAACTATTATGTACATGAAACTGCTGTAATAGATCATGGATGCGATATTGGTAAGGATACCAAAATATGGCATTTTTCTCATATTATGACAGATTGCCGTATAGGTGAACATTGCAATATTGGCCAAAACGTAGTAATCTCTCCACAAGTTATTATAGGAGATAATGTGAAAATACAGAATAATGTATCTGTATATACAGGTGTTATTTGTGAAGATGATGTATTTCTGGGACCATCTTGTGTATTCACTAACGTTGTAAATCCAAGAAGTGGGGTAAATAGAAGAGGACAATATAGTAAAACAAACGTAGGTAAAGGAGCAACGATCGGTGCAAATGCAACTGTAGTTTGTGGTCATGATATTGGCACATATGCTTTTGTCGGCGCCGGAGCTGTTATAACCAAGAATATAAAACCATATGCACTTGTGGTAGGAAATCCAGCTAAGCAAATTGGTTGGATGAGCGAGTATGGCCACCGATTAGAGTTCGATAAAGAAGGCATTGCTATTTGCCCCGAAAGCAATGAAATATATAAATTAGATAATCAACAAGTTTTTAAAACACAACCTGTCAAAAAGGAATTTTGATTCCTAACTGTACCCCTATTCTGTACTATCAGATAGATGATTAAATATCTTAAAGTGTAATTAAAAAAGACATGATGATGAAAAAAAACTTTGCATTGATTGGCGCAGCAGGTTATGTGGCTCCAAAACACCTTAAAGCTATTAAAGAAACAAATAATAATCTTCTGGCTGCGCTAGATAAATTTGATAGTGTAGGAGTATTAGATAGTTATTTCCCAGATACCGATTTTTTTGTAGAATTTGAACGTTTCGACAGACACCTCGAAAAACTAAAAAGAAGAAAAGGAATCATATTAGATTATGTAAGTATTTGTACTCCAAATTATTTACATGATGCCCATATAAGAATGGCACTTCGCAGAGGGGCCAATGCAATCTGCGAAAAACCTCTTGTTTTGAATCCCTGGAATATAGAGCCTCTTATTGAAATTGAGGAAGAATGTGAGAGAAAAGTAAATACAATCTTGCAGTTGCGATTACATCATAGTATAGTAGCTCTTAAAAAAATGGTTGATGAAGGACCCAAAGACAAAATATATGATATAGACCTTACCTACCTTACCTCTAGAGGTAGTTGGTATAATAGCTCCTGGAAAGGAGAAATAGGTAAATCCGGAGGAATAGCAACTAATATAGGAGTTCATTTTTTTGATATGCTACTTTGGATATTTGGAGGAGCAACAGAGAACATTGTTCACAAACATGATCTTTATAATGCTTCTGGATATCTAGAACTAGAAAAAGCACGTGTGAGATGGTTTCTATCTATTGATTATAAAAATATACCAGAACCTGTTAAAATGAAGAACCAAAGAACATATCGTTCTATCCTCGTTGATGGAAAAGAAATTGAATTTAGCTCTGGTTTTACAGAATTACATACCAAAAGTTATATAGAAATTCTAAAAAATAATGGTTTTGGATTGGTTGACGCAAAACCATCTATACAATTAGTACATGATATTAGAAACGCAGAATTAAGCCCGTTAAGAGGAGAATATCATCCTTTTCTAAACAGGTCGAAAAAAGTACAGTATACCTAATTTTTTAGTACAGGATTTGGCTTTAAAATTTGGTTACTTTAAATAAAAATAACTACTCGTGAGTATTTTGAAAAGAAAAACAACTATTGGATTAGTGTGGAGTAGTATTGATAAGTTTTCGACGCTAATGATACAATTCATTTTAGGTATTGTATTAGCAAGAATACTTATGCCAGAAGATTATGGCCTTATCGGAATGATAGCTATTTTTCTTGCAATATCTCAATCCTTAGTAGATAGTGGGTTTTTTACTGCATTGGTACAGAAAAAAAATGTAAATAATAATGACTACTCTACAATATTTTTCTTTAATATCATTGTAGGTTTTATACTATATGGCATTTTATTTATTGGATCTGGTTTTATAGGAGATTTCTACGAAACACCAATACTAGTGGATATTATAAAAGTTATTGGGATCAATATTATAATTGTATCCACAACCATTGTTCACAGAGCATTTCTTACCACCAAAATTGATTTTAAAACACTGGCTATAATTAATATTGTATCTGCACTACTAGGGGGAATTGTTGGTATTTACCTGGCTGTTAATGGATATGGTGTCTGGACTTTAGTGTACCAAACTATTGTGAGAAGTCTATCAATTGCGATTTTATTCTGGATCTTAAATCAATGGAAACCTAGCTTGATTTTTGATAAAGAATCTTTTAAGACCCTTTTTGGATTTGGCTCTAAACTAATGATTTCTGGATTACTTAAAATATTTTTTAAGAATATTTACCTTATTATAATTGGTAAAATCTATAAAGCAGAAGAACTGGGATATTTTACCAGAGCTACTTTATTTAAACAAATACCAGAAACTCTGGTAACCACGATTCTTCAAAGTGTTACTTTTCCTGTTTTAGTAAAAGTTATTGATGAGGACTCAAAAGTTAAGAACCTTTTAGAGCGAAGTGTTAAACTTACGGGCTTCCTATTATTTCCTATTATTACTGTACTTATATTTTATGCCAAACCAATTATTTTGGTTTTAATCACTAGTAAATGGTTACCTACTGTTGTTTTACTTCAGATATTATCATTAGAAATTATTTTTCATCCATTACAGTATATCAATCTTAATTTTCTAAATGCCAAAGGAAGGTCTGATTTATTCTTAAAATTAGAACTCATAAAAAATGTGCTCACTATTGTTGCAATTCTGGTGACCTATAAGTTTGGATTGATTCCGTTAAGTATTGGATATGTTTTGGTTTCTTTTTTAGGGTTTTTTATTAACTCATATTATACCAAAAAATATATTGATTACTCAGGTTTTGATCAATTAGTAGATCTTCTTCCATACCTGTTAGTTAGTACATTAGCAACAGGAATAGGTTTTTTTATTAGTGAAGTATTTAGCAGCCATTTAATCCAACTTATTATAGGGGTAGGAATAAGTTTAGGGATATACTATGTACTATCCTATATGTTAAAATTTAAAGAATTGATTGAAATTAAAAACCTTATTACTAGCAAGATAACCACAAAGTAATATTTAAAAGTCTGAAGAGATGAAACAAATCATAAAAAAAATAATATCGGGAATACTCAATGGTATTATGGCTTTGATTCCGGGAAAAACCCGTAAAGCATCTTTTTTAGGATGGATTAGTAGGATACTTGAAGACTCTAATAATCAAGTAGAATATGATGCAGATTATGATATGTATTGGTTAAAAAATAGAGAACAATATCTTTATCTGGTACAGCGACCATATTTCAATTTTAGTAAGAAGAAGCTTTATCGAAGTATCGAACGGATAGCTTGTCAATATTATACACCTAAAAAAGGAGATGTAATTGTTGATATTGGCGCGGGAATAGGGACAGAAACGTTATTTTTTGACGAAAAAACAGAAAATGAAGGTAGAATATATTCTATCGAAGCCAGTAGAGCAAGTCATCAAAAACTTGTAGAATTATGTGCTAAAAACCAAATTAAAACTTCCGAAAATTTAAACCTGGCTATTACCGATAGTAATCAAAAATTATGGATTGAAGAATCAAATAATTACCAAGTTGATTACATAAATAAAGAATCCAAAGGTGTAGAAGTAGACGGGATCACTTTAGATCATTTTGTAGAAGAAAAGAATATAACAAACATTGATTTCCTGAAGGTTAATATAGAAGGATCCGAACTACAAATGATAGAAGGAATGGAAAATGCAATCAAGATTACTAAAAATGTAGCTATCTCCTGTCATGATTTTCTTTTTGATGATGACCGACAGATTAAGATTAAAATGTCAAAATTCTTAGAAGCTAATAATTTTCAGGTTTCCTATAATCAAACGGGACATCAGATAATAGATAGCTGGATATATGGAAAACAACTATAGATGAAAATTGTACATGTCATATCATCCCTTGATATCGGAGGAGCAGAAAATTTTGTTGTTCAACTTGCCAACGAACAAGCAAAATCAAATGATGTATCCATCATTGCTCTAAAAATAACAGATCCTAATAAAAACTATATTGATAAAATAAAAAAAGAAATTCATCTATACCAATTGAGCTGGACCAAAAAGTATAGTATAAAACAATTTATTAACCTATATATTCTTCTTGGTAAATTAGCTCCTAAAACCATTTTTGTACACTTACATAATCCGTTATACTATATCTACGGGATCTCAATATTAAAACCCAAAATATCTTATATACATACCATTCATAGTAGTTTCGAGAATTGGAAATTAGTACTTGGGTATTTAAATAAACTTCGTTTTTTAAACAATAGAATTTTACATGTATGTGTCGCCCCAACTATTTATAAGGATCTCAAGAAAAATTTACCAAAACTAAAGTCAACAGTTATACCCAACGGAATAAAAAGCCATAACCCAGAAAGAGCAGCAAGCGAAATAAAAACATTTTGGAATAGTTTTTCAATACAACCACAAGAAGGACAGCGTTTTCTGGCAATAGGGAATATAAATCGTCATAAAAATTATAAACTATTATCCTTAAGTTTTGGAGAAGTGTATACTAAGTATCCTGGTGCTATGTGTATTCAGATAGGGCGCGAGACAGATATGATTCTGGTTGATGAACTTAAGAGAATTAATACCCCCAATGTATTCTTAGCAGGGCCAAAAAAAAGTGCAGCAGACTTTTTACTGGATGCAGATGCCTTGATTGTAAGCTCTGCCCAGGAAGGTATGCCTATTGTAATTCTAGAAGCTTTATCAATGGGCGTTCCAATAATTAGTACTCCAGCAGGAGGAATTAAAGATATTATTATCGATGGTTATAATGGATTTCTTATCGAGGATTTTGAAGTACCCTCACTAACATCAGCGATTCTAAAATTTATTGAATTATCACAAGCCAATAAAAAAATAATGGCAGCTAATGCTAAATCGTGTTTTGAGGACTGCTATGAAATACAAAAGGTAAATCAATCCTATCAAAGTAAATCAGCATAATGTACTGGACAAAGAGAAATACTAATGTTATCATGTTTTTTACAGTAGGAATACTGTTACTTCATGTAGTGATATTTCCAGATTACATTATGCCATTACCCATACTATTTGCAGGCTTCGGAACCATTATCCTTTTTGTTACAGGATTACAATATTATTCTCAATCCTGGGAAAAAAAAGACAATTTTATACAAAGAATTTTCCTTCACAGCTTTATTTATCGTCTCATTTCAATTGGAGTTCTATATATCCTTACAATGCTCTATGATCCAGCAAACTTACCAATGGAAATAGCAGCATCAGATTCCTGGAACTACCATTATTCTGGATCAATAGTAGCAGATGCGATAGAAGACGGAAGACACATATTTGGCGTTTTATCGGGCTTTTGGAAAAATGAATCTGATTATGGATTCTCTATTGTTATCGGTTTTTTCTATTTCATTTTTGGAAAGAACATTTTGATTATAAAAATTTTCAATGCACTACTGGGGAGTATCACGGTTATAAGAATATATCAAATAACCAGGATTTCTTATGATGAAAAAAGAGCTCGTATGGCAGGAATTATTACAATGTTAATGCCAGCATTGTTATGGTTTACAGGTTTTTTGTTAAAAGAAACACTTATGATATTCCTGATTGCAAATATTGCTTATCTAACCCAATTAATCATCATACAAAGAAAATTTAGAGTCCTATATTCATTACTTATTCTACTTCATTTTGGGGTACTTTTTTATTTCAGAGTAATATTAGCTCCGTTACTCATTTTTTGTGTACTAATACAGATTTTGTTTTATAAGACGTCTAATAAAAATTATAAAATGTCGACTGTATTTATTTCAATACTATTTATTGCTGGAAGTTTTTTTGTAATGAAAAAATTAGGAATGGATAAGCATGTAGAAATAGCAATAGAAGCAAGTAAAGATCAATTTGGGAATGAGTTAAGTAATACTTCTAAACAGAGAGGAATAAGCTATACAGCTGCTCTTGTAAGTCCACTTTTAATTGCTGGTGCGATTATTACTCCTTTTCCTTCATTATTAGATTTTGAAGCAGCACAATTAGGGATTTATTCCCATTTTCAAAACGAAATTGTACGAAACTGCTTATACTTTTTTGTGTTTCTGGGATTGTATAATGCTTATAAAACCAAAAATAGAAGAGTCATTTTTGTCGGTGGATTTGCTATATTATATATTGTGATTCTTGCTATATCCGGAATATCATTTCAGGATCGATTTCAAATACTATCACTACCATTTTTAATCATTTTTATGGCAGATGGTATTGCTACAAAATACCCCAAACGTAATCAGCATTGGTTAAGCTATTTAACATTCATTTTTGCAGCAATATTGATGTGGAATTTATTTAAACTATCAAATCGCGGACTATTATAAACAGGAAAAGCTATGAGTGACTTTATATTATTTCATAAAAAGCTGATATCAAAATCAGAGAAAAAAAAATTACTCAGATTAACCTCTAACTGGTATTTGACATTTACTGGTACGAACTATTTTGAATATAATATTGGAAAGTTTAAAGTAATAGTTGTTGGTGATTATATAGGTTCTGTCGAAGAAGTTTTTAGTGTTAATGATTATGAGATTGCTAAGCTTAAAGGACATTTTTATGCCATTGTAGCCAAAGAGAATTCTATAAAAGTATACAATAGTTTTTTTAGCATGCTACCAATTTATTATACAGAGAATGATTGCCTAATATCATCATCATTACAGTTAATTAAAGAATATCTTACTACAGAACCAGAAATAGATAAAAAGTTTATTCTCGAAAACCTTTTGTTTAACTATGGTTTTTTTAACAGAACGCTATATAAAAACATCAATTTACTTCCTTGTCATTCTTTTATTACTTTAAAGAATGATAAAATTACTGTTACCAAACATTTTGATATTTCCAGCTTGTTTGTTCCGTATCCCAAAGGAGGCAAAAAAACAGTAGATCAGTTAAGCAATCTATTCATAGAAACCGCAAAACAATATTTTCCGAAAGAAGAATTTGATATTGCATTTACAAGTGGTTTTGATGGAAGAACATTAGTTAGTTGTGCCACATATCACCAGCAAAAATTTAATACATTTTCTTTTGGTAAGCCAGAAAATGATGATGTAAGTATCCCTTTGGCTAATGCTAAAACTTTAAAAATACCATATCAATATTTTGACCTTGGGGCTACTCAATATATATCATCAGAGTATTACCAAAATGCACTAGAATATACCACATCGGGTTATCTGGGAAATGGACTTTTATATCCTCATTTTTTATATAGTACAAAAAAGATTTCAGAAAACTCGAAATATTTATTGTCTGGAGCAGGAGGAAGCGAATTGTTTAGAGCATTACACTCGGCCGGTGCCGTCACTTCAGAAACATTAACAAATGTCTTTAAAATACAAAACGAAGAAGAATTAGTAGAAATTATAAAAAATGCAGAACCTCTTCGCGTTTTAAATACATCTGCATTTACTGTAGAGCTAGATGAACTTACTCAAGAAATTATAGAATACAAAAAGTCTCTTCCTCAAAATATAACAAGGAATCAACAATTTTACATTTTTGTATTCGAAGAGATCTTTAGAAAATTCTTTGGGCAGTGGATTACACTACAGCAAAAATACATTTCGGTTAGAACACCATTTCTTGATTATAATTTTGTAAAAACATTACTTACTACAAAGTATGGAGGAGCTAATAATGACTTTTTTACAGATAATCCTATAAAAAGGATGAAAGGTCAATACCTGTATACAGATATCATAAAGAAGACTAATCAACAGATTTATACCCAGGTAACAGGAAAGGGGTATCGTCCTATAGACGTAAGAGACCTTAAGTATATTCATAATATTATTCTTCCGTTTTTGAAGAAAAAATTACTTAAAAAAGTTACAAAAACCAATTTAGACAATCTGGGTATTATTTCTGGAGTCAAAGCAAATGAGAAAGAATTACGCTTGACCATAAATAGTGATCAATTACTTTTTAATAGTAAACGATTAAATACAATGTTTACCGATTTATCTCCATATACACCAGAAAAATATCGAGATACATTATTAATGTCCTTGTCGATACTACACAATATGTCTAATCATTCTATTTCATCAAAAATAAATACCTATGAAGTCTATAATAGCATTAATGGATTATAAAACAAAATTTGGATCTAAACATTTTGATACTCCTTATCGTAGTGGGATGGATAAAGATAAGTTATCCGACTATTTTAATGATATGGGATTTCGGTTGGCGTATACCTATTTCAATGAAATTAACCTAAGTGAAGGTACTTTTAAAGGCAAAGATGTGATTTATACATCTTCAGAAGATATTGGGTATAAGTATAAGTCTTACATAGAAGATGTGATATATGCCTTAGAGTTATCTGGTGCGAATGTAATTCCTGCATACAAACACTTAAGAGCTAATAATAATAAAGTTTTTATGGAGCTTATGAGGCAATTCGAAGACTTGACAAATAATATTAATGCACAAGTCTATGGCTCTATGAAAGATCTTTTGATGCATTTGAATAAGATTACCTATCCTGTTGTTTTTAAAACATCTGAAGGTGCTTCGGGAACAGGAGTTTGCTTAATAAAATCTGAAAAAGAATTAATCACTAAAGTCAAACAAATAAATCAACGTAATTATCGTAGTGATTTAAGAGATTATGGAAGATCTCTCAAACATAAAGGATACATAAGAGAATCTCTATATAGGCAAAAATTTATACTACAAGATTTTATACCAAATCTGCAGAATGATTGGAAGATTTACATTTTTGGAGAAAAACTATATGTGTTTAAAAGACCATTATTGAAAGGGCGTGGTATTAAAGCCAGTGGTGGTGGATATGATAATTATTTCTACGGATTAGAAGCCGAAGCGCCCGATGGCCTTTTTGATTTTGCGCAAGAAATCTATATAAAAATGAATGTCCCTCATATCTCGATTGATATCGTATTTGATGGGAGCGAATTTTATCTGATTGAGTTTCAATCCCTGTATTTTGGCACAGCTGGGATTCCTTATTCTGAAGGGTATTTTACTCATAAAAATGATGACTGGGAATTTGTAACCAAAAAACTAGAGGTAGAGAAAGTATATGCAGATAGTATCGTGCAATATTTAGAAAAAAAGAATGTGAAAAAAACAGAACCGATATATCACAGCTAATCATTAAACAATAATCCTTTTAATGAAAATGGATGTACTTTTTGTAAGTAGCGGAAATACAAAGAATGGAATATCTCCTATTGTTTTTAATCAAGGTAATTCTCTGATTAAGCTAGGGCATGATGTTTCTTTCTTTACAATCAAAGGTAAAGGGTTTAGTGGATATCTAAAACATATTTTTATACTAAGAAAATTTCTGAAACATCATTCTTATGACATTATTCATGCACACTATTCTCTTAGCGCCATAGTTGTAGCTTTGGCAGGAGGAAAACCATTAATAGTCTCTCTAATGGGGAGTGATGTAAAAGCTTCTTTTTTGCTAAAATATCTGATCAGAATATTTAATTTCTTTTTCTGGAATAAGATTATCGTAAAATCTCTGGATATGAAAACGTCATCTGGTATTAAAACGGTAAATGTTTTACCTAATGGGGTAGATTTTAAAAAATTTAGACCATTTTCTAGAAAGGAAGCCTTAGAAATTACACAATGGGACTCTAATAAGCGACACATCCTTTTTGCAGCAAATCCCAAAAGAAAAGTAAAAAATTATCAGTTGGCAAAAAGCGCTTTTGAATTACTTGATCATAAGGATATAGAATTGCAATCACTTATCGATATTCCTAATACACAAATGCCTGCTTATTTTAATGCAGCAGATGTAATTATTCTTACCAGTTTTTGGGAGGGATCTCCTAATGTAATTAAAGAAGCTATGGCCTGTAATTGTAAAATTGTAGCTGTTAATGTAGGAGATATAAAAGAGACTATTAGAAATACGCCAGGATGCTTTGTTACTGGTTTTAATAAAACCGATATAGCTAATAAAATTGATAAAGCATTACAATATCCAAAAAAGACAGAGGGTAGAATTCATATTTCTCACCTAGATTCTGAAATTATCGCTCCTAAACTAATATCCATTTATAAAGAAACTTTATAATGACTAAAACACTCACCATACATACAAGTACCAGTGGGATAAACCCAGAGGAATTAGAAGTGCTTTTAGAAAACGATTCTGCAAGTTTTTTTCAAACACCAGAAGCACTTTCCTTTTTTATCACTGCTGGGTATGAGACTTTTGCTTTTGCCATAGAGTATGACAAAAAAATTACTGCATTTGTTTCCGGAATTGTTCAAAAAGAAAATGGAATTAAATCCTCTTTTACTCGTAGAGCAATCATTTTTGGAGGTCCCGTTTTTTCTAAAGAAGTAGAAGAAGATCATGTTATAGAATTGTTTAAAACGGTGATTAAACATTTAAAACATAAAGTGATTTATATCGAAACTCGTAATCTTAATGATTATAACCAATATAAAAATGCTCTTAATACAATAGGTTTTGAGTATCATCCTCATTTAAATTTTCATGTTGCATGCGATACTGAAGAAAAAGTAAAGCAAAGAATTAGTAGTAGTAAACTAAGGCAAGTTAAAAAAAGTTTAAAAGAAGGTGCGGTAGTACGAGAAGCCAAACATCAATCAGAGATAGAGGCATACTATGAAATTCTTAATGATCTATATAAAACAAAAGTAAAAACACCACTTCCAAAATTATATTTCTTTATCACTTTGTGGAGCCAGAGAGTAGCAAAATTTCTTTTGGTTTTTTATAAAGACGAAGTTGTTGGAGGCATTGTTTTTCCAATTTTTAGAGATAAAGCAATTTATGAATGGTATGTATGTGGTAAGGATAGAGCATATAAGAATATATATCCCAGTATTCTCGCTACGTGGTCGGCTATGCTATATGCATGCAAAAATAACATTAGGAAGTTTGATTTTATGGGAGCAGGAAAACCCGAAGAAGATTATGGAGTAAGAGAATTTAAATCAAAATTTGGAGGAGATTTAGTAGAGCATGGCAGGTTTATTTATGTAGCTAATCCATTTTTGTATAGCCTGGGTAAAAAAGCAGTTAAAATATTGAAAAACAGCTGATAAAAAATAAAAACTAGATATATGAAGATCCTTATCGATATTGGGCATCCAGGTCATGTTCATTTGTTTAAAAATTTTGCATTAGAGATGCAAAAAAAAGGACATGAATTTCTTTTTACATGCCGTGAAAAAGAATTTGAGATCGAGCTATTGAAAGCTGCTGGGCTTCGCTTTATTTCATTCGGCAAAAAATATAATACCACTATTGGAAAAATATTTGGCTTAGTAAAGTTCGATATTATGGAAATTCTTCATGGGTTGAGGTTTCGTCCTGATGTTTTGATGAGTCATGGCTCTCCTTATGCGGCTCATGCATCAGCTATATTAGGAAAGCCACATATATCGATGGAGGATACAGGAAATATGGAACAAGTGCGTTTATATTTACCTTTTACAAATAGTGTTTTAACATCTAATGCATTTCATAAAGATTTGGGAGATAGACAAATATGGTATAATGGATACCATGAATTAGCCTACCTGCACCCTAATAGATTTGTTGCAGACCCAGGTATTTATGATATTCTAAAAATTAACCCTGATGCTAAATATGTGATACTCAGATTTGTATCATGGAATGCAAGTCATGATGTAAATCAATCTGGATTATCTATACGAGAAAAACGGGAACTAATAGATTATTTAGAAAAGAAATATACTGTCTTTATCTCTTCTGAAGGAAAATTACCAGATGAATTTAAAAAATATCAAATAAGGATACCGCCAGAAGAAATGCATAATGTTTTGGCCTATGCTTGTATGTTTATCGGAGAAGGAGCAACAATGGCCTCAGAATGTGCTGTACTAGGTACACCTGCATTATATATAAATAGTATCATGGCAGGAACCATTAGGGAACAAGAAAAATATGGGCTACTATTTAGTTTTAAAAATGGAGAAGGTGTACTGTCTAAAATTAAAGAACTTGATGAAACCCCTGATTTGAAAGAAGTTTTTAAAAAAAGACTAGAAAAATTATTAGAAGATAAAATTGATGTTACCTCATTTATG
Source organism: Aquimarina sp. EL_43 (assembly GCF_943422735.1). Taxonomy (NCBI): domain Bacteria; kingdom Pseudomonadati; phylum Bacteroidota; class Flavobacteriia; order Flavobacteriales; family Flavobacteriaceae; genus Aquimarina; species Aquimarina sp. EL_43. The sequence goes on from NZ_CALSBR010000001.1 coordinate 3,227,232, forward strand.
GTATGGTTTGTAGAAAATTATCCTCAAAGCAAAAAAGCTATAATAGACAATCCAAAAATACAACTTGAGTATAAATGATAGATTTCACCGTACAGCGATATAGAGAATTGTTAAGAGCATTAATGAACAACGGCTATCAATTTCAAACTTTTGCAGAATTCATAGCAAAACCAGGAAAAAAAAGCATTGTTCTAAGGCATGATGTAGATTTATTACCAAAGAATTCATTAGCTTTTGCAAAGCTTCAGGCTTTAAAAGGAATTAAAGGAACTTACTATTTTAGAGCCGTTCCAGAAAGCTGGGATGAAAAAATAATCCTGAAAATCGCAGAACTAGGTCATGAAATAGGATATCACTATGAATGCTTAACAACTACAAAAGGTGATTTAGAGGCTGGGATTCAGGATTTTAGAAATAACCTTTTTGCACTAAGAGAACTTACGCCTGTATCTACTATTTGTATGCATGGTTCGCCATTGTCTAAATATGATTCTAAAGACCTGTGGAAAACATACCGGTATCAGGATTTTGGTATTGTTGGAGAACCTTATTTTGATATAGATTATGATAAAGTGTATTATTTAACAGACACCGGAAGAAAATGGGATGGGCATAAAACAAGTGTAAGAGATAGAGTAAATACTAGATTTACCAAAACTTTTCATAGCACTCCCGAAATTGTTGAAGCATTAAAAAATGCAGCATTTCCTAACCAGGTTATGTTTACATTTCACCCTCAGCGATGGAATGATAGTATCATAAAATGGAGCAAGGAATTAGTATTACAAAATGTGAAAAATGTAGTTAAGAAGCATTTTTATGTAAAAAATGATTCAAAAATTAAAACCCAGTAGAGCACTAAAAAATATCTAATTTTATATCATTTTCTTTTAAAAATACAGTGTTATAATAGATTTTTAACGATGTAGAATTGTTATGTTTTAACTCAAAAATAAGTAACAAGAATACTTTCTTAAATTCTTTTGCCTCTTATTTTTGTTGTTTTATCGATTTTTGGTTAATTATTTAACAAAAAATGTAAGTTTTTTTGTTAAGATTAACTTTTCTTCCTGTTAAAATCTCTTTTTTTTCTTATTTTTTACAGGTAAAAACCTGCAAAACAGGAGTTTGACATAACTATTTTGCGGTAAACCCGTTACTGATTTTACTCTTCTTGTATTATCTTTAAACTGTTAACCAAATCTAAATATCTATGCTACTAAAACATAGTTTTCCGAAAACAAAACCACTTGTTTTCGGTTCATCAGGTTGTTTATTTTTTACATCATCTTCATCCTTTAAAATTAGTGTTGAAGTATGATTATTAGAACTATTAGTGCAGAAGCTTATACTATTTTAGATAAGAAGAATAAAGACCTTACTGATTCTGTTTCTTCTGGCACTAAACCTTATGCGTTAAGGGGTAAAAGTAAGGTTGCGATTGAAAAAATAATTACCAGAAAATTGGGTAATGATGCCTGTGATTTCATAAGTAATCACCTGCGAGAATTTAGGTTGTTTGATGTGTTGCTTTGTGATACCAGAGATAAAAATAATATTGAAACATATCAAAAAGAATCATTTCGGGCGATTGTAAATCTACAAGAAGTTAATCACTATAGACGAATTAATAAATTTCTTGAAATGGTAAATCATAAATTACCAGAAGGAGGATTGTTTATTAATACGATAGAAACTTATGAAAGCCGTAAAGAAAAAATACTTAAAAAATTTCCTAAACCTTTAAATTACCTATACTATTTAGGTGATTTTATCTTTCATAGAGTTAGTCCAAAACTAAAGTGGTCCAAAAAAATATATTTTGATATTACAAAAGGCTACGGTAGAGTACTAACAAAGGCCGAAGTATTAGGGAGATTATATAGTTGTGGTTTTGATGTAATAGAGGAAAAAGTAATTGATAATAAATTATATTTTGTAGCAAAAAAAACAAAACTTCCTCTGTATGATATGAACCCTACATATGGCCCTTTAATTAGCTTGAAACGTGTAGGCAAAAATGGAAAACTAATTAATGTATATAAGTTGCGAACCATGCATCCGTACTCTGAGTATCTGCAACATTATGTTTTTCAAAAGAACAATCTGAAAAAAGGAGGGAAATTAAAAAACGATTTTAGAATATCCAATACAGGAAAATTACTTAGGAAATATTGGATAGACGAACTACCTATGGTTCTTAATTTTTTAAAAGGAGATATGAAACTTATAGGAGGGCGCCCTCTTAGCAGTCATTACTTTAGTTTATATACCAAAGAACTACAGGAGAAAAGAATTAAATTTAAACCAGGACTCATCCCTCCATTTTATGCAGATATGCCCGAGACACTAGAAGAAATTATAGCGTCTGAAATGAAATATTTAACAGCATATGAGAGAAACCCAATTTTAACAGATATTAATTATTTATTTAAAATCATTAAAAACATCGTGGTAAAAGGAAAAAGAAGTTTTTAAAATTATTGGCCTTAGTTTTCTTGGCCTTATAGAATATTCAGTTTCAAGTACCTCATAGAATTTGAAATTCTTTCGTGATAGTTCACATATAATAGTTAAATTTACAATAGTTAATTCTCTTTAAACCGAAAGAATTCATAAAATGAATTATGAGATCGATGATGATTCTGAAAATCTATTCATCAAAGAATTACTAGAAAGGTATATAGCCCATTGGAGGTTGTTTATTGTTTCTCTTGTAATTTGTTTTGTGATAGGTTTTTTCTATTTAAGATATACTCCTAAGATGTATCGAGCTACATCTACTATATTAATTAAATCAGAGAATAATGGAGCAATGTCCGAACTTTCTGCTTTTGAAGACCTCTCTATTTTTAAAAACGCTAAACGAGAAGTAGAAAATGAGATAGAAATACTTAAATCACGACCCTTACTCGAAAATGTTGTTAGAAAACTACACTTAAATGTTCAGTATTTTAGCAAAACCAAATACTCTAAACGATTTGTAGAACTTACTAAAAACTCACCTGTTAAAGTTAAGTTCCTGGAAGATTCTTATTATGATCAGGGATTAAATTTTATCATCACAATCCTACCTGGTGAGCAGTTTGCGATAAAAGATACTCACGAAAATTTCATTCTAAAAGGAGAATACGGAAAATGTATAGGTTCTCCCTTTGGAGATATTTTGGTTGAACCAGATTTTAAAATTCTTCATGAGTATATAGGGACTAATATTTATGTAAATAGTACTCCACTTTTGGATATGGTAGAAAGATATAAGTCGACGATAAAAATAGGTCTTACCGATCAAAATACAAGTGTAGTCACATTAACGCTAACTACAATAGCTCAAGATAGAGCCAAGGAAATTTTAAATAGTCTTATTGAAGAATATAACAAAGATGTTATAAAAGATAAAAATCAAATCTCTGCTAATACTGCCAATTTTATAAAAGAGCGAATACATATTATTAATCAGGAATTAGATGACTTAGAAAAAAACGTCGAATTCTTTAAAACCGAAAATAATTTAACAAATTTATCTTCAGAAGCTTCGATAATGCTAGAAAAATCTTTTGTGAATGAAAAAGAACAATTAGCTGCAACAATACAAATTGGATTAACAGATTATTTAATGGATTATTTAGAAAACTCTAAAAATGATCTTCTTCCTGTAAATCTTGGGTTTGAAGACCGTAAAGCAGTTACCTTGATTTCTCGATACAATGATATAGCATTGCAACGAAATAGAATACTTAAAAGTTCTGGAGTAGAAAACCCACTGTTAATAAGCTTAAACGATAAGCTTTTTGATTTAAGAAAAAGTATACAACAAAGTCTCATCAATCTAAAAAAAACGCTTCAACTTAAAATAGATAACCTTAAAAGCAGTGATGCTATAGTAAATGCTCAAATTTCATCATTACCAGAAAAAGAACGAAAACTTAGAGATATACAGCGACAACAACAAATCAAAGAAACTTTGTTCTTGTATTTATTAGAAAAAAGAGAAGAAACAGCAATCTCTCTTGCCGCAACCGTTTCGAATGTAAAAGTTATCGAAAAAGCATATATTTCTCGTAGTCCCATTCGGCCAAAAAAGAATATTGTATTTCTAACAGGTTTTCTTGCGGCACTAATTGTACCTATTGTTATTGTTTTCTTTAAAGATTTAATGAATACAAAGGTCAATGATATTAAAGAACTAAAAAAGAAATTAAAATTACCGTTACTCGGTAGTATTCCTTCATCTCCAGAAGATAAAAAACTGGTAACCCCTAAAGCCGATCGATCAATATTGGCAGAAGCATTTAGATTATTAGAAACCAATCTAGACTTTCTCTTGGCGCATTCTAAAGAAAAAGGAAAAACCATTTTAATCACGTCTAGTATTAAAGGAGAAGGAAAGTCCTTTGCCGCTAGTAATCTAGGGATAACTCTTGGTCGTTCTGGAAATAAAGTTGCTTTGTTAGAAATGGATTTAAGATCTGCAGAGTTAAAAGAGCGAATGGATGTAGATGGTAAAAAAGGAATTACCAACTTTATTAGAGACGAATCTATACAGATTGAAGATATAATGTCTAATATGAAGGGTTTTAAGAACTTAGACGTTTTTACCTCTGGACCTAAACCTCCAAACCCTGCAGAATTGTTAAAACATAAACGAATTGAAGAATTATTTGAGTATCTAAAAAAAGAATATGATTACATTCTTATAGATACACCCCCCATTACTGTGGTAGCAGATACGTTATTATTAAGCTCTTATGCCGATTTGTGTGTCTACGTTGTAAGACAAAAGTTTTCAGATAAAAGACTTTTGGATATTCCTAAAACACTAAATCAAGAAAAACGATTTACTTCTATTGCCGTTTTGTTTAATGATGTAGATTTTAGAAAAATTGGATATGGATATGGCTACGGATATGGCTATGGAGAAAGATCAAAGGCAGGGTTCTTTAAAAGAATGCTGAACCTAATGATTAGTAGATAACCGAAATCCTATAAGTATTAGAAGAGCGATTGTTTTAATCGACCAAATCGTTGTATTCAGGACCACTTTATATGTGTGTGAATTCGTAAGTATATTGATATAAAATAAGTTTCTTTATTGGATAAGAATTGAGTTTTTACTATATTCATATTGTAAATACAGCCTGTCATACAATCTTAATTAATCAAAAAATTACCCTAAAAGAAGCTCATGTCTTCTCGAAAAAATAAGTTGAGTTAATAATAAAATTTTGTAGTCATTATTTTGAATTACAAAACAAAAAAACAACTTAAAGCATTTAGAATAGAATACTTGTTCTTTTATGTGAAAAATGATAAATACAATGGCTGAAAAAATTTACACCGAAGAAAATAGTGAGTATTTAAAAAAAAACCCTACCTGGCACGCCGAAGACTCTCCTTGGAAAGCTAAACAGATCATCAAAATGTTAGACCGTAATCCAATACACCCAAAATCTATTGCAGAAGTTGGCTGTGGTGCTGGTGAGATATTAAATCAATTGCATAAGGCAATGCCCGATGATGTGCATTTTACAGGATATGATATTTCGAATGATGCTATTAATATTGCCAGACAAAGAGAAAAATCTAGATTAGAATTTAAATCAGAAGATTTTCTAAAGATAGACTCAAAATTCGATTTATTACTCATGATAGATGTTTTTGAACATGTTGATGATTACCTTGGATTCTTAAAACTATGTAAGCATAAAGCAAAAAATACGATATTTCATATCCCATTAGATATATCAGTTAACCGACTATTAAAAAATGATCTTATGTCTTTACGAAAATCTGTGGGACATCTACATCATTTTACAAAAGAAACAGCAATAGCTACATTGAAAGATTGTGGATATGAGATTGTTGATTTCTTTTATACGACAAGCTTTCTGGATTTTCCTAGAAAAACAATAAGCTCAAAAATTACATACTTACCCAAAAGAATAATGTATAAAGCCAATAAAGATATAACTGTAAAGCTATTAGGTGGATGCTCATTATTGGTCATGACAAAATAATGTAAATTATAATCCTCCTAATTTGTATTTAGATGCCTTTAGTTTTTAATAAAATTTCAGATATAGTTTATAGAGATAATTAAAATTCTGAAGTAAAGTGAAACTCGATCGATGGATATTTTTGCTGTGTCATTTGTAAACTGAAAGAAGAATCAGCCAAAAATACGAGTTGACCCTGTTTATCTTTTGCCAGAAATTTGCTTTTTACACGTTTAAAATCTTTAAACTCATCATTATCCTGATCTTTAGCTTCTACCCAGCAAGCCTTATGAACATTAAGATTTTCATACGTACATTTTGCCCCATATTCATGCTCTAACCTATATTGAATTACTTCATATTGTAAAGCGCCAACGGTTCCTATCACTTTTCTTCCGTTCAATTCTAATGTAAAAAGCTGCGCAACCCCTTCATCCATTAATTGATCTATTCCCTTTGCTAATTGCTTAGATTTCATAGGATCTGCATTGTTGATATACCTAAAATGTTCTGGAGAAAAACTAGGTACTCCTTTATAATGCAAAATTTCTCCTTTGGTTAGAGTATCCCCAATTTTAAAATTTCCGGTATCATGTAATCCAACAATATCACCAGGATACGATATATCTACAATCTCCTTTTTTTCAGCAAAAAAAGCATTAGGGCTAGAAAATTTAAGCTTTTTATTATGTCTTGTATGCAAATACGGAACGTTTCTTTCGAAAGTCCCTGATACAATTTTTATAAATGCCAGTCTATCTCTATGTTTGGGATCCATATTGGCATGGATTTTAAATACAAATCCGGTAAAATCTTTTTCTTCAGGATGTACCAATCGTACATCACTTTCCTTTGGTTTTGGCGGAGGAGCAATAGTAACAAAACAATCTAATAATTCTCTAACACCAAAGTTGTTTAATGCTGACCCAAAAAATACAGGTTGTAAATCACCATTTTGATACTGTTCTTTTTCAAATTTTGGGTATATCCCCTCTACCAACTCTAATTCTTCACGTAATGTGTCTGCAGCAGTGTCGCCAATTATATCGTTAAGACTCTGGGACGATAAATCAGATATTTCGATGGTCTCTTCAATATTTTTTCTATTATCGCCACTAAAAAGATTAATATTTTTCTCCCAAATATTATAAATTCCTTTAAAATCATACCCCATTCCAATAGGAAAACTTAGTGGGGTAACGGTAAGGCCAAGTTTTTGTTCTATTTCATCCAGAAGCTCAAAAGCATCTTTTCCTTCACGATCCAGTTTATTAATAAAAACAATCATAGGGATATTTCTCATTCTACAAACAGAAACTAATTTTTCGGTCTGTTCCTCAACACCTTTTGCAACATCAATCACAACAATTACACTATCTACAGCAGTTAATGTTCTAAATGTATCTTCAGCAAAATCTTTATGACCGGGAGTATCCAGAATATTAATCTTAATGTCTTTGTACTCAAAAGCTAATACAGAGGTAGCGACAGATATACCTCTTTGACGTTCAATTTCCATAAAATCACTAGTAGCTCCTTTTTTAACTTTGTTTGATTTTACGGCCCCTGCTTCTTGAATAGCACCTCCAAAAAGTAATAATTTTTCGGTCAATGTAGTCTTACCTGCATCAGGGTGAGAGATGATCCCAAAGGTTCTTCTTCTCCCAATTTCGTCTATAAATTTCATTTGATTTTGTTTATTATTCTAAATATTTAGATACACTCTCAATAGCATCAAATTTCTTATCAAAATAAGCTCTTAACTGCCTATTCATTTTATGACCTCTATAAGTTTGATGATATATTTATTATCTGCTCTTATATCTAAATGAGGATGCAAATATAGTACTAAAATGAACAATAATACTTATTGATATCATTAAGTAAAACGGATATTGTTTTAGATTAAAATAGATTCATTTTTAGTATGTAAATATTCTAAATAAAACTTTGATGGAATATGCGTAGGAAATTTGTTCTGTTTAGGTTTTTACACCTGTCTTAATCGATTTTTTACGTTTTTTATCGAAAAAAACTATTTTTTGGCAAAAAAATAAAGAAAAACGTAAATCTATTATCATATTTGTGCTGATTTCTAAATACGGTTTTACCTTACTTTGTGTGAGGTTTTTTTAATTAAAGGATTTGTAGAAACTAATTACCCCCATAGTTTTTGCTTTATATACAAATACATTGTCAAAATGAAAAAAACAGAGTATTACTTTTTTTTAAAAAGTTATGTATACAATCCTATTAAGTATACAAGTTCTTCCCCTCTTAGATTTTTTGGATATTGGAGGAAAAGTATCCAGCTGCATTAATCAATTAATTAATCAAAATTATTACGGTTTGATATTACGCTATATTTTGAAAAATAATTCACACAATGTTAATCAGTTAGTATATTGCTTATGTTAATTTTTACTCTATTTTCGCAAAGAAAGTTTACTTCACTTATTAGAATTGTATTTTTTATAATCTTATTCTCTTTTGGTAACGGTTATTCTCAAAATTTATTAACAAATCCAGGACTGGATGTTGCTGGAGTTGATTGTACAATGGATAACGGGGCATTTGATGTGGCACCTGATGGTTGGGGTAAAATATATACTCCAGATAGATCTACAGAGACTCAAAGAACCTGGTATATTGTTAATGCTCCAAGGCCAGCTTCTCCTAGTGGGGGATGTTATTTTGGGTTTAGAATGTTTGGTGCTACTCAAGAAGGGATAAAACAAAATGTTACTTTGGTAGGAGGGGTGCAATATTCATTTTCGTTTGATTATCTTATAGAAAGCCGGCCGGGTTTACCGCCTTGTGCACCTCAAACAGAGATTAAATTAGATGGTACAGTTGTAGCTACTGTTCCAATATCAAGTGTAGAAAATGTTTGGGAAAGACCTGTTGTAACATTTATTGCTCCAACAAGTGGTTCGTTTTCATTCGAATTTGTAGCAAAAGGAACTTGCCAAAACACATGGAATTTTGTAGATGATTTGGTTTTAGAAGTTACCGACCCTGATACCGATGGTGACGGTAATCCAAATATAAGTGACCCTAATCCTTTGGTAGCAACAGCTGTTGATGATAATGTAGCTGCAATGGTTGGAGGAAGTGTAAGTATTGATATTTTAGCGAATGATGATTATTTGGATAATAATGATCCCAATAATTTAGGTACAACCAGTATTACTCAAATAGGGGGTTCTGCTAATGGTGTAGTTGCGTTTGATGCATCTACAGGAGAGATGACATATACCCCAATAGTAGGAGAAGCAGGAAGTTCTGTTACAATTATTTATCAAGTATGTAATGATGAAAGTGGCGTATTGGTTTGCGATGATGCCATAGTAACAATCGTAGTGGCAGATAATATAATAGCAAATGATGATACAGTTACTATTAATAGTAATACAGGTGGTAATTCTATCAATGTTGTTAACGATAATGATATTTTAAATGGAAATGGAGTTGCGCTGGGAGTTGATGTTATGGTAACCACAGTCGCAGATCCCAATCCGGGAGATGGTGTTAGCTTCGACTCAAGTACAGGCGAGGTTACAATTGTACCCAATACTCCACCAGGTGATTATATCATAACCTATACGCTATGTAGCATCGTTACTCCATTAGTTTGTGATGATGCAATTATTACAATTACAGTAGTACCTGCACCAAATGGTACTATAACAGGGCATTTGTATAGTGACTTAAACGATAATAGCACACAAGATATTGGTGAACCAGACTTAGAAGGAGTAGATGTTAATATTATTGATATTAATGGGATAGAACAAACTGTAACTACTGATGTAAACGGAGACTTCATGGCAAATGTTCCTGTAGGAGCAACCGTAGTTGATATTGATAATACAACACTTCCGTTAGGGAGTATACAAACAGAAGGAACCGATCCAACAACAGTAAATGTAATAGGAACCGGAATAACGGTAGAAGAAAATAATGGGTTTATTGTAATTGCTGATGTTGATGATGAAATCGTTGTTTATACCGGGATCTCTCCGAATGGAGATGGTATTAATGATCAGTTTAGGATAGTAGGATTAGATAACTTTCCGAATAACACATTACAGATATTCAATCGTTGGGGAGTTAAGATATTTGAAGAGGATGGATATGAACAATCTGGAGCTAAATTCTTTGAAGGAATTAGTGAAGGAAGAGCTACAATGGGTAAGAATAAAGAATTACCAGTAGGGACTTATTTTTATGTTTTAGAATATGAAAACGCTAGTGGAATCAACATGTCCAAAGCTGGTTACTTGTATATAAATAGATAAATGTATCTGGAATATCATATATTTGTTATTCCCTAAATCGAATTAAATACTTATGAATACATCGTCAATAATGTTTATGCTTGTAGTTTTAGGTTTTGCTACAACTTCTATTTGCGCACAACAAGATGCACAATATACCCAATACATGTACAATACGATAAGTGTTAATCCTGCCTATGCTGGTAGTCGTGGAGTATTAAGTATTATGGGATTGCATCGTAGTCAATGGGTTGGCTTAGATGGTGCGCCTCGTACTCAAACCCTTACTGTTAATACTCCGATAGGAGGTAATGAACGCCTTGGTTTAGGTGTATCTATTGTTAATGATGAGATAGGCCCTACCGATGAAACATATTTCGATATTGATTTTTCCTATTCTATTCCTACTTCAGATGAAGGAAAACTAAGTTTCGGATTAAAAGCAGGCGGTCATTTGTTAAATGTAGATTTTCAAAAACTATCTCAGTTTAATAGTAATGATGCTTTGTTTGAAAACAATATTGATAATAAGTTTAGCCCTAATGTTGGGGTTGGAGTCTATTATCATACAAATCGTTTTTATGTGGGATTAAGTGCTCCTAATCTATTAGAAACAGATCATTTTGATGAAAGTACGACAAGTAGTAATAGTACAGCAGTGAGTTTTTTGGCAGAAGAACGTATCAACTATTATTTAATAGCGGGTCATGTTTTTGATTTGACCGATGATATAAAATTTAAACCAGCTGTTTTAAGCAAACTAGTGTTTGGAGCACCATTACAAGTAGACGTTTCTGCAAACTTTTTGTTATATAACCGTTTAACCTTGGGAGCAGCATATCGTTGGAGTGCGGCAGTGAGTGGTATGGTGGGCTTCCAGATATCAGACTCGATGATGATCGGATTTGCTTATGATCGAGAAACAACAGAGTTAGGACAATCACAATTTAATGATGGAAGTTATGAAGTGATGCTACGATTCGAACTTTTCAAAAAATATAATAGAATGCTAACACCGCGTTTCTTTTAATTAAGATTTTAAAATGTAATAGTAAAAAAATGGGGAAATATTTACTTAAATCATTATTGATTTTTATGCTGTTGTTTTTCGGAAACAATACTCTTTTATCTCAGGAAAAAAAACTCAAAAAAGCCAAAGAACAATATGATAAGTATCAATATATTGATGCACAAGAAACGTATCTTAAAGTAGCTAGAAAAGGATATAAGAGTGCAGATCTTTTTATGAATCTGGGAGATAGTTATTATTTTAATAGTCAGTTTGAAGAGGCGCTAAAATGGTATGAAGAATTAGTAAATTCTTATCCTGATCAAGTTCAACCCGAATACTACTTTAGATATGCACAAACACTAAAAACTATAGAGAGATACGAGGATTCTGATACATACATGCAAAAATTTGCAGCTGCTAATGGGAATGATCTACGTGCAAAATTATTTTTAGACGGATCTGATTATCTAAAACGAATCGATTTTCAATCGGGTAGATTTGAAATAGAAAACGCATCAGTAAATTCTTCTTTTGTTGAGTTTGGAACTGCTTTTTACGGAAAAAATATAGTTTTTAGCTCTTCTAGAGATACGCTAACATTTAAAAAAGCTATTCACCAATGGAATGGAGAAGCTTTCTTAAATCTTTTTGAAGCAACATATGACTCGGTGAATAATAATTTTTCGAAAATTAAAAGGTTTGATCGAAAAATAAATTCAAAATTTCATGAGTCAACACCTGTTTTTACAAAAGATACACGAACTATTTACTTTACAAGAAATAATTATGAAGAAGGAAAACTAGGCCGTGATCAAAGAGGAACAAATAAGTTGAAAATATATCGTTCCTATAAAAATCCTGAGGGAGGATGGACAACACCGCAAAATTTACCATTTAATAGTGATGAGTATTCTGTTGCACACCCTACATTAAGTAGTGATGAAAAAACATTGTATTTTTCATCAGATATGCCGGGAGGAAAAGGACTCTCTGATTTATATGAAGTAACTATTAATGGCGATGGTAGTTTTGGAGAACCAAAAAATTTGGGAGATAGAATTAATACAGAAGGAAAAGAAACCTTCCCATTTATTGGAGCAGACAACGAGTTATATTTTTCGTCTGATGGGCATATGGGCTTAGGAGGATTAGATGTATTCGTTACAAAGGTTAATCCGCAAACAGATAAAGAAAAATTAGTAGTAAATGTTGGTAAGCCAATTAATGGACCTAAAGATGATTTTGCATTTATAATTAATGAAAATACCAAGAAAGGATATTTTTCATCCAATCGTGAAGGAGGAAAAGGAAGTGATGATATTTATAGCTTTATAGAACTAGAAGACTTAAAAGATTTCTGCGAGACTACAATTGCAGGATTGGTTACCGATAAAGATACTAAGAAATTATTACCAGGGACCAAAGTCTCTCTATATGATAGTAATAACAATCTAATACAAAGTTTTGTTGTAGGTGATGAAGCTACCTATTCCCAACTGGTCGAATGTGAATCCAGCTATTTTGTGCGAGCAGAGAAAGAGGAATACAACACTTTGGAGAAGCTTGTGAATACGTCGGATAAATCCCAAACGATGGATACTCCACTTGCACTAGAAAAGAAAATTAAAACTGCAGATGTAGGAGATGATTTAACAAAGATATTAGCGCTTAAACCAATTTATTTTGATTTTAATGGATATACAATACGTTCTGATGCAAAAATAGAACTGGCAAAAGTAATTGAAGTGATGAATCAGTATGCTAATATGAAACTAGAAATAAGAGCACATACAGATAGCCATGGAGAAGATCAATACAACTTATATTTGTCTGAAAAAAGAGCCGAAGCTACTGTAAATTATATGATCGATAATGGTATATCTGCAGATCGATTAACAGGAAAAGGATATGGAGAAACCCAATTGGTTAATGACTGCGGTAATGAATCGAATTGCGAGAAAGACAAACATCAATTAAATAGACGAAGTGAATTTATTATTATTAAATAAATTTTAGCACAATATATTTTACATATAGTTAAAACGCCTCAATAGCATGAGGCGTTTTTTATTGAAGAAATTCTTTTTTTGAAAAACTGCAGGGTAATAAGTCCAAAATAAATATGTAAACCAATTTTGAGGTATGGCAGATTTTTTGCCTTACTATTTTTAAGTACTATAGTAAAGGTTTTTATTAAGAATAGAAACAGCTAAATTAGTCTCTATAGGTAATATGAATTATGAATTACTCTTATGATTTCGTAATTTTGGATCAATTAAAAACAATGGAAGAAGAAGAAAAAGTTATCCTGGTTAACGAAAATGACGAGCAAATAGGACTGATGCCTAAACTAGAAGCACATCAAAAAGCTGTATTGCATAGAGCCTTTTCGGTATTTATTATGAATAGTAAAAACGAATTGATGCTTCAGCAAAGAGCGCATCATAAATACCATTCACCAGGTTTATGGACAAATACATGCTGTAGCCACCAAAGAGAAGGAGAAACTAATGTAGAAGCAGGAATACGAAGATTACAAGAAGAAATGGGGTTTACCACTTCATTAAAAGATTCTGTTTCGTTTATATATAAAGCTCCATTTGATAATGGACTTACCGAACATGAATATGATCATGTATTATTAGGAAAGTATGAAGAAGATCCTGTTATTAATCCAGAAGAAGTAGTCAATTGGAAATGGATGCCTATAGAAGCTGTAAAACATGATATATTAGTACATCCCGAACTATATACAGAATGGTTTAAAATCATTTTTGAAAAATTTTATTCGCACATAACCTTATGAGGATTAAAGCATGTAGAAAAGCTCATTTTAATGCAGCACATCGATTATATAGAAAGGATTGGAGTGACGAAAAAAACCTTCAAATATTCGGCAAGTGTAGCAATCCAAAATATCACGGCCATAATTATGAACTTATCGTAGCTGTAATAGGAGAGATTGATCCGGAAACAGGTTTTTTGATGGATCTTAAGATCTTAAAAGAATACATTAAAACCGAAGTCGAAGACTATATGGATCATAAAAATCTTAATGAAGAGGTAGAAGAGTTTAAGAGTTTAAATCCTACTGTAGAAAATATAGCCTTTGTAATATGGAATAGATTACGTAAAAAGATAGCTTCACAATACGATATTGAAGTTACTTTATATGAAACTCCTCGCAATTTTGTAATCTATAAAGGAGAATAAAACATGGGGCTACTAGTAGGTGATAAGGTTCCCGAGTTTATCGCTACAAATGACAAAGGAGAACATTTTTTGAGCTCTGATATTATCGGGAAAAAAAATCTGGTACTTTATTTTTATCCTAAAAATTTTACTCCCGGTTGTACAAAAGAAGCCTGTAACTTTAGGGATAGTTATGTAGATTTTGAAAATCTTGGTGTAGAAGTGATAGGCATAAGCGCCGATAGTATAAAATCACACACAAGATTTAAGAGTACATACAAACTTCCTTTTATGTTTTTGTCGGACTCTAATGGTGAATTAAGAAAGCTTTTTGGTGTGAAATCAGAATTATTGGGATTACTACCAGGAAGAGAAACCTATGTGATAGATAAAAAAGGAATCATACAACTAAAATTTAATAGTATGAAAGCCTCAGAACATGTAAATAAAGCACTAGAAAAAATAAAAGAAATAGTAAACGAGTAACGAACTTCTTCTGAAAATAAAAATTTAGAAAGCAGTTCGTCTTTTACATACTTCATTATTAAATTGAAAACACTAATTTTGCACAAAATAAATTAGATATGGCAAATAAGAGAGACCTTAAAAAGGATATAAACTACGTTTTAGGAGATATTATAGAAGAAGTCTATATGTGGGAATTAGAAAACCCTGGTAAAGATGGTAAATCTGGAGAAGCAATCATTGATGAAGCAATTACATCTTTTGATAGTTTTATGGCTAGAGCTAACGAACGAAAACTTGAAAATCCTAAAAAACATTTTAAATCTCTTCGCGATGATTTAGAAAAAACAGCTAAGGCTTTAGTTAAAAAAGTAAATGCATTGTAATTTTTCTTTAAAAAATATTTGTAAAAACGGTTGTAGAAATTATATTTGCAACCGTTTTTGCCGATATAGCTCAGCTGGCTAGAGCAGCTGATTTGTAATCAGCAGGTCGTGGGTTCGAGTCCCTCTATCGGCTCTTAAAAAAGTCCTAAACATTAAGTTTAGGACTTTTTCTTTTTTAAACTGTTTAAAAAAGAAAGAATATACTTAGAATATTTAATTATTCTATTAAACGATTTTTCTATATACAGCAACCATTTGATGGGTGATAAGAGCACCCAGGAATATAAGTAGCACCACAACTAGGATTATTTAATGCAACATGAGAAGTTGTACAGCATCGTAGTGCAGGGTTACAACATTTTCGAAGTACTGGAATACGACCACCGTTTATTCCTTTTTGTTCACTCTTTTTAAGACTTTTTGTTCCTTCTAAATCTAAGATGGTTTTTAACATGATATTTAGGTTTTAAGTTTCATCACTAAATTAAGGAAAATACGTGTCTATGATGTACGGTAATACCTCAATTAACATTCTGTGATAGGCGCTCACGTGAATAGATCAAACTCTTCTTTTATTAATCGTTTTTTAACTTTTATAAATAGATATTTTCTTAACTTGGTAATGTTATTAACCTTTAAATATATATCATGAAAAAAAAGGATATTAAGTCGTTAAAACTTAACAAAAAATCTATTTCTAAATTGAGTTTAACTCATATTAAAGGAGGGAGAGCAACTAATGATTGTGATCTCGAATCTTTTATGCGTACATGTCCTAAGAAATGTTGGCCATAAAATTTAGCGAACTTCGGTTCGCTTTTCTTTTTTTTATGAGTTTAAGGCTTTTATAAAATTCAACTAAGAATTTGTATACTAATTCTTCTTCCAGAAATTATTTTTGGGAATCATAAGACATTTTAAATAGTTTAAAATCTACAGAATTTTAGAAAGTTATTCTTCTGTATTAGCCTTTACTTCTGCTTCTTTAGCTTTGCGATCATCAATGTACTTGATCAACTGCTTTCCGTATAATGATTTTTTTACCTTAGGACTTAAAGATCTGGCAACGGTATCCAGAAATTTTATGTTGGCATCAAAAACTTCATTAAGTGTGATATAGGGGGCTACTTCTAATTTTCTGTTTGTTACAGCAAAATTAATAGTATATAAATATTTTTGACGCATTAAATTTTTGTATGCCTTATCATTTTCAATGAGTTTTTCATCATCTTTTTGCTTACTGGCTTCAAAATCTTCTTTGATGATCCTAAGATTTCTTTCATTGAATCTTTTAAGCATTTTTTTGTATTCAGTATACTTCTCTTGATTTTTCCCACCTTTTATTTTTACATCATTTTCAAAATCAAGTAAATTAGTGGTTATAGTGATCTCTCCAGGTTCTACAAAAAAGTCAATACGATCATTATATTGTTTTCCATCATTTTTATCGAGGTATAGGTAATGAATTTCTGGTTCTTTAACCTCAGATTTAAGTACAAATTCAGAATTACCATCGATACTTACAGAGTCTACATTCACCAATAATGTATCCTGTATTTTTTGTAAGTATACGATTCCTTTTTTTAATCCTTTGATGTTACCTATTACTGTTACATTCCCTTCCTTAGTAGGTGAACTGCAATTCGTTAATAATACAGTTAATAATAATAGAATAGAAAAATACTTCATGTACTAATTTTTGATTTTTACTAGGGCCACAAAGATGCGAGTTTTATTTTAAATGAAATAAAAAAATAGAATCTAATGGTCAAAAACTTGGTCTCTTTTTTTATTAGCTCCCCGAGGCTATTTGCATAAGAATGGTACATAAAATGGCTCCGTATGTTCCTACTACATATCCAAAAACGGCAAGCAATACACCTACTGTTGCGAGTGAAGGGTGAAATGCTGCTGCGACTACAGGTGCAGATGCGGCCCCTCCTATATTAGCTTTACTACCTACAGCAAGAAAAAAGTATGGAGCTTTGATCAACTTGGCTACTCCAATAAGAAGGAAGACATGTATAGCCATCCAAACAAGTCCGATGGCAATAAGTCCAGGGTTTTCGAAAATTTTACCGATATCCATTTTCATTCCTATAGTAGCTACCAGAATATAAATAAAGACACTTCCCAGTTTACTGGCTCCTGCTCCTTCATATTGTTTTACTTTGGTGTACGATAACAGAATTCCAATTGCAGTAGCAATGGTAATCATCCAGAAAAATTTAGAAGTAAACGATGATAATGCAGAACTCTTATCGTTAAAAATTTCAAAATTATCAGACAATAGATTAGAGATCCCTGCGGCTCCCCAATGCGAAATCCCTACAACAGTAAATGCAATAGAAAGCATAATGATATAATCCGATAGAGATGGGTTTCGGGTTATGCTTTCTGCGTAACTGGATACTTTTTGCTTTAAAGCTTCGATGGCACTATTGTCTGCTTTTAACCACCGATCAATTTTATCACTCTTACCAATACCAAGTAATAATATAGCCATCCATATATTTGCAACTACAATATCAACCAATACCATTCCTCCATATTTTTCGGGATTGTATTGATAAATTTCTAGCATAGCAGCTTGATTTGCTCCTCCACCAATCCAACTACCTGCTAATGTAGATAATCCTCTCCAAATGGCGTCAAATCCAGCTCCGCCAACAGTTTCTGGTGAAACGAGAGAAATGAGTAGAATTGCAATTGGGCCACCAATGATAACACCAAGGGTGCCTGTTAAAAACATAATTAATGCCTTTGGACCTAAATTAAAAATACTTTTGAGATCGATGCTTAATGTCATTAACACCAAAGAAGCAGGAAGTAAAAATCTACTGGCAACATAATATACATTAGAAGATTTTTCTACTAATACTCCTTCTGCATTTAGTTCTTTCCATGTCGGAGAAATGATTCCCAATGAGTTGAATATAGCAGGTAATAAATAACAAAGTAGTAGTGCGGGAACAAACTTATAGAAGGTTTTCCAAAAATTATTATGAATAGAGGAAGTATAAAAAACTAACCCTAAACAAAGCATTAAAATCCCAAAAACTATAGTGTCATTTGTAAAAAAAGGAACGTTCTCCATTATTAATTATTTAGTTTTAAAAAAGATATATCGCAAAATACATTTAATTTGAAGAAGACAAAAACGATATCAAAATAGGAGTTTCTAGTCATTAATCCATTTTTTTAATAACATCTTTTGTTGTTCTGAAGCCTTTGGGTCTTGTTCTAAAATTATCTTCTCTATAGTAGGTTTGGTTACATTGGATTTGAGTGTCATGATCTTATTGTTACGCTTAATTCTAAATGTAATTTCATCTCCAATTTTCCATTTATTAGAATCACCAAACAGATCATATATATTATTAAGATTATATTCTTTTTTGTTAATGCTTAGCAAAACGTCTCCTTCTAAAATCCCCAGTTCTTTTAAAAAGCTGTTAAATGGGATATCAGATGTAAAAATAACTTCTTTAGTAGCTTCAGAACCAGTTACAAAAGGTTCTTGTTTAAAAATAAAATAAGAAGAAGGTGCATTCTTTGTTCCATAAAGTACTCCAGCTTTATTAAGATAAAATTCATAGTCAATAGGAGTATTACCCATAACATGTGTTTGTAAAAATGCACTCACTTCTGGATATGAATCTTCTTCTATAGCTTTAATAAGTTCTTTATCATCAAAAGGAACATCGATACCATATCGAACCGATAAATTTTTTATAAGATCGAGTAATCCATAAACTCCATCACTTCTTTCCCGCATTATGATATCCAGACACATAGAAATTAACGCTCCTTTCTCATAAACATTTCTATAGCTATTGCGATAGGGGTCGACCAAAATATTTTTACTCATGGTCGTAAAAGCTATAGAATCATCAAAAGAAGAGGATGCTTCAATCTTACCAATAATTCGTTCAAAAAATTCATCTTTTGTAATAAGTCCTTGTGTAATTTGAAATAGCATCGAAAAATACTCTGTAGTACCTTCGTATAACCACAAATGCTCAGACATTTTAGGACTGTTATAATCAAAATTATGGATTTCTTTAGAATGAATGGTTAATGGTGTTACAATATGAAAAAACTCATGAGAAACAACATCGGTAAGCGCTTCATTAAGTTTTTCACGAGATAGTGATTCTGGCAACACAACTACTGTAGAGGTATTATGTTCCAGAGCCCCAAATCCTTGGGCATCATCAGATTTTGCAGAAGACAGATACAATAATATAGTATATTTTTTTGTAGAGTTAATATCACCAAGAAAATCCTTTTGTGCTCTAATCATACGCTCCATCTGGGGCATTATTCTTGCTGCTTTGTGAGTTTTGTTTTTAGAATAAACACTTAGAAGTATTTCTATATCATTGACCTTAAAGCTGGCTTTATCAGGAATAGAATACATTATAGGATTATCTACTACATCAGCGTATCTTTTAAAAGAAAAATAATCGATATCGTTTTTAGAAGTATTTGTTGCATTGTCAAAAAGTATTTCTTCAACAGAAGCTGAAGCTTCCAGAAAAGAAGGGTGTTTAATAAATAGCTTGTATTTATTTTCTTTCATTGCACCAAAGTACCCCACAAAGGCATATAGATTTAAAATGAAATTTTTGTCTTTTATAATATTAGATCCTGTTGGAGAGAAAACATCGTGAGAATCTTCAGAATCATAAGTGTCATTTACCCAGTAGGTGATTTTGCCTAATTGTTTGGCGTTATTTATTTTCCAACGATTATCCCCATATTTTTGAATATCAATAGAATTTCCCTCGTGATCAAATGCTTTAAGATTGTCGATATATTTACCAAAGTCGTTATTTTGATAAGTGCCGGGGACAATTTTTGGTAAGTAGTAACTTATTGTGTCCGAATTCAAGTTATCGATTTGGATTTCTACTTTTACTTTATCGTCTTTTACATTAACAAGATCTATAGAAGCACGTATGGTAGATACATTTGTTGATGCAACAGGAAGTTGTGTGGTCTTACAACCAATAGCCAAATTAAATATGGCAAATGCAAATAGTAGGGTTTTTATGGTATGAATCGTTCTTTGCACAGTTATAAAATATTTTTTTGAATATATGTTGCTACTCCATTTTCTTTTCCAGAAAGCGTAATAACATTTGCTACTTGTAAAGTTTCTGGTTTTGCATTTGCTACAGCTACACCAGTTCCTACTGCTTGTAGCATTGCAATATCATTATAATTATCTCCAAATGCAACTGCATCAGAAATAGGAATTTTAAAATAGGAGTCAAGCAGTATTTCTATGGCAGTTAATTTTGAAATACTTTTATGTGCAATCTCTATATATGTTGGTTTAGAACGATATAAATGAAGAGTGTCTTTGAAACGATTTTCTAAAAATGCATAGGCTTGATCTATGTAGGATTCTTCACCCATACACATAATCTTATGAGCTCCTTTGTTATGAGTTTTCCACTCTTGTATCACATGTTGGGTTGACTTTACCACTGGATTTACTTTGGTGTTATTTGCTTCACGATTGGCCCAAAAATCCATTTTAGGAACAAACCAATCATTATTGTGATATAAGCTTATATGAAATTTTTGATCTTTATTAAAAGTATCTAATTCTTCTATAATATCTGGAGATATAAAAGTAGAATGAACAGGTTTTTGATCTACCAAAATTAACCCTCCATTATAGCATATCATAGGTTGGTTTTTTATATCTAATTCTTCTTGCAAATGATTCATAGCATCTGGCATTCTCGAAGAAATTAAAACTACAGGTATAGTGTTTTTAATTCTCTTAATTTCTGAAATCGTAAGTTCAGAAAGCTCTCTTTCAGAATTTAGTAGTGTTCCATCAATATCAGAGAATACAATGCGATGTGGCATTAGGTGTTTTTGATTAGGGTTATATAATTTTTTAATAAACTATTGATTCACAAAGTTAGTAATCCCGGTTAGAACTTCGGGCATTATTTTTCTAAAGGGTTCATTATATGATTTGTGATTTTCTAGTCGACCTCCTTTAATTTCTTTTAAGATATGATTCATATCTGTAACAAATAGATATTCGGCTTGCGGTATAATCTCTTTAAATTTCTCTGCTTGGATTGATTCTACCTGGATATCTTTATCACCATAAATTATGAGAATAGGCATTTCTAATTTTAAAATTTCCTCAGAAGGATTATATTTTATCCAGGAACTCATAAAGGGTTGTAAATTATATCTAAAAATAGATTCTAATGCTGGGTCATAACTAGTAGCCCTTCCATTTTCTTTTAATTGCTTAAAAGCTACAGAAGCACTTTTATCTAGACCAGGAGCCTGTTTCGCAATTTGTTCTATAATTACCTGATCTATTGATACTGCATTTCCTGCTATAGAAATAAAACCATCTGCCCTTCCTTTTGCAGCAATCATCCCTACTAAAGAACCTTGACCATGACCAGCGATAATGACTTTTTTGTATTTTCCGTTTTTATTGAAATAATCTATTATTGATATTGCATCTTCAATATAATGATCTAAAGAAATTTCATGCTCCTTAATTCCTAAACCATCCATCTTAAAAAGCCTTTTGTCATAGCGATAAGTTGCAATACCTTCTTTAGCAAGTTCATAAGAAAGTTTCTTAAAAGTATCATTTTTAGACATTCGATCATTGCCATCCCTATTAATCGCTCCGGCATCCATTATAAAAATAACCAAAGGAACATTATCTTCAGAATATGGAGTAACCAAAGAACCCTCTATATATTTATTGATTTTAACAACTGCAGAGTTAAATTCTTTTTTTTGAGCAAAAGTCAATGCAGAAATCAAGATCATAAATAAATAAAATTTACTCTTCATAGTAGGTGGGGTTTGTTTATATAACAAATAAGAAATGAATATTAATCAAATTGATATTGGCTAAATGTTTAATATGAATTGAATCGTGTTTGATTATCTAACACAACATACATAAAACAGATAAAACGACAAATTTGAAAGCATATTTTGATTTGAGACAATTACTATTTGTTATTTTAATGTTATTTACGCGTAATTAATCATTTTTAACGAATCACTAACATACCCTTTTTTATCTTTGCTTCAAAATATATATAAATGAAACTTCAATATAAATGGTTACTTGTTTTATTCATAATTTCATTATCTGGATTTTCTGCAGATTATGATTGGGGAAAGACAGGGCATAGAGCTACGGGTCAGATCGCAGATTCGTACTTGACAAAAAAAGCAAGGCGTAATATAGCAAAACTTCTTAATGGTCAAAGTCTTGCTTTGGTTTCTACATTTGCTGATGAAATTAAGAGTGACAAAAAATATAGAGGTTATAGCCCTTGGCATTATGTTAATTTTCCATTTGATAAGAAATATGGTGAAGAAGAGCCTAGTGAATACGGCGATTTGGTAAAAGGGATAAATACATGTATATCGGTATTAAAAGATGAAAAATCATCTAAAGAAGATATGATGTTTCATCTTAAAATGCTAGTGCATTTTATTGGTGATTTACATCAACCACTTCATGTGGGTAGAGGAGAAGATAAAGGAGGAAATGATATTCAGGTACGTTGGTTTAGAGGTGGATCTAACTTACATAGGGTTTGGGATAGTGATATGATAGATTATTATGGTATGAGCTATACAGAATTATCTATAAATAAGACAGTTTTATCTAAGAATGAGATTAAAGTAATTCAAAACGGTGGTATTGTAAACTGGGTGCACGAATCCCAAAAGCTTGCACAACAAGTATATGGATCGGCAAATGTAGGCGAAAAACTAGGTTATAAATATATGTATGATTATTTTCCTATAGTACGTACCCAATTGCAAAAAGGAGGAATACGACTGGCTAAAATATTAAATGAAATTTTTGGATAAAATCACGATTAGCTAATAGACATTTCGTTACGGTATTGCTTGGGAGACATCGAAAAATGCTTTTTAAAAGTTTTGGTAAGATGACTCTCATCTGTATATCCTAATTGATATGCAATTTCTGCAATAGTAAATTCGGTATGTTGTAAACGATACTCGACCAACTTCATTTTATATTTTGTAACGTATTGGTGTATAGATTCTCCTGTTTTTCTTTTAAAATATGTGCTAATTGAACTCTGAGACATATTAAACTTATTTGCCAAAAAATTAATCTTAGTAAGATCATTGTCATAAACATGTTGTCTAATATGGCTTAAGATCGAATCTATTTTGTTGTGAGAAACAAGGATATTTTTTTGATGTGAATTATATTTTTCAGAAATATTACGAACTATTATACTTAGAATAGTACTTATTGCATTAGAAATAATTTCCTGATAATATACTTTCTCATTTTTAAACTCTTCTAGGACGACATTATGAATATCCCAAATAATACTTCGGTCTTCTTCATGAGAAATTACATCTCCTGGTATAATATTTGGTTGGTGTAATAATTGCTCAATACGTTGTAACCAATATTTTCTGTCCGGAAGATTGACTTTACTAGAAAACAAAAGCTCTGTAAACTTGAAATAAGTAAAATTAGTACGCTTTTCAATTTCGAAGTGATGTGTGTCCTCTGGCGCTAGTAAAAAGATATTGTTTTCTTTATAAGGAAACCGTATATCATTAATGGTATGATATCCACTTCCTTTTTCAATAAAAATGATTTCAAAATAGTTATGATTATGAGGTTCCGCTTCCCATTCATCAATAGCATATTGATGTACAACAAAAGTTTCATTCAAGGTATAACGGTTCATAAACAATTCTTTAACATTTTAAAGTTACAAAAATAAAATCAATAAAACAGGAATTCTTTTATACAAGTATTTTTAGATAAATATGTTTGATTGTGTTGATAACTAATTGATTAGATTGTTTTTTATACAAGTTATATACAAAATTATACAAGAATTAGAATAAAGGTAAAATATAAATTTGCCGCTCAAAATTTCACACAAATCTATCATGAAAATTAGAATTTATTTATATCATCTCACTAGAGTGATATTTGGAGTGTTGCTGGTGTTGTATGGTACTTATAATGTAATTAGGTATTCTGAGTTTTTAGAGCGACTGGACATATATTTTGATAATGCTACGGTATTTAATATAGGTTTTGTAGAAGCCCTTGCTCCATTAGTGCCTTTTGAGGAATTTGTAATAGGGATGTTCTTGATTCTAAAGATTTTTGTTAGAAAAGCTCTAATCGCGATCATCATACTATTTACTTTTTTCACTTTGTTTTTGGTAGATGCAGATTGTCTGATTTTGGCACTTATTCATCTGGTTTTTTGCGGTATTGCTATGGTATTATTAAAAAATGGTAAGTACAATTTAAACGCTATAAGCTATGATAAAGATTCATACCAAGTTATATCATAAAATATAAAAAAAATAGCTGCCTCTTTGCAGAGAGGTTTTTTTTCATAAGTTAATTTTGTTTGATGTTAAAAGCGCCCTTACAGTTTTGTAAGGGTTTTTTTATCGAATTATCACCCTCTTCAGCATACTAATTTGAAATAAATAAAAAATTAAAGATAAAGAGATGCCCAATATATCAAACCAAATTGAAGTAACAATCTAGTGACTAAAACGAATTTTGGTAAATTTAAACTCGCTTTTTTATGTACAAGCATGTGTATATGAACTGGAAAAAATAGAATGAGCATAAAAATTATACTCCATGCAGAAAATGTTCTGGTTGGTGCAAATAATAAACCAAAACTCACAGAAACCTCTGCAATACCACTTAAATAAACCAATAGTTTGTGATAAGGAATATATAAAGGCATTATTCTCATGAATGCCTTAGGGCGAATTAGATGAAAAACTCCGGCAATACCAAAGATGAATGATAAAACATATAAGTGCCAACTCATGAAACCCCGGTAGCTTTTTCTTTACCAGCTTCTCTAAGCGAATGATTTTTGTTATGAGCTATCATTTTAATAAAGCTTATTTTTCTAAAGCGTAGCGCATTCCAATCTGTATTAATAGAAACATGATTTATTGGTTCGAGATTATAATCTCCAAGAACTCCCCAGCCATAATCTCTATTAATTTCTGTGGTATATTTTTTAGAGTTTTTTTTAGGATATGCAAACCAAAGTATTGCATCACCTACCAGTTTTGGATATACGGTTTCTATACGATTTTCTATTTGCTTCTTTTCAGTAACAAATATAACAGCAAAATCAACCTCTGATACCTGAATCAAAGATTCTTTAACATTTACACCTTTAAGACAATCAAGGTCTTCACAAAACCCTTCGGGTTCATTAAGTATTAGTATCTCATCTAAAAAGGGAGGTAGCTGTAATTTTTTAAATAGAGGTGTCATGAGAATAAATTTTAGAAAAACTTGTGTCTCTTAAAGATACAAAAAAAACTGATCATTTTATAACTTGATGTTTTTATGAAAATATTTATATGGTAATCTGTATCAGTATGTTAAGCAGGTTTTGGTTATTGTATTGCATTAAGAGCAATAAAAACAAGAAAATTGAAGTTTACTTTATAACACAAACTCAAATATATACATTATGAAAACAGTTTTTAAGAGCACTGTACTAGGTGCTTTAGCATTCGTTGCATGCACAACTTTCGTTTCTTGTGAGAAGGATCAAGACAATGCTCACGAACAATTAGAAAACCAGACAATAGTCGAAAAAGGATTCTTGCATGAGCAAGCCTATCCAGAAAGAACAGGAAAATTAGTTACTATTGAGCTTAATGGGGAATCTGTTGAAGTCGAGGAAATCGACGGACAGTATGTTTTAGGAGATATTCTTATTGATAAAGAGGATGTTATGGTTAAAAATGGCAAAAGTACAGGACGTACCGGAAGTAGATGGCCAAACAACACAGTGTATTATGAAATACAAAGTAGTTTACCTAATCAGGCAAGAGTAACCAATGCGATCGCACATTGGGAGGCAAATACAAGTCTTAAATTTGTGAAAAGAACAAATCAGACAGCCTATATCTACTTTAGAAGTGGTAGTGGATGCTCTTCTTCTGTGGGCCGAACAGGTAGAAGACAAAATATCAATCTTGCAAATGGATGCTCTACAGGGAATACAATTCATGAAATAGGTCATGCTGTAGGATTATGGCATGAGCAAAGTAGAAAAGACAGGGATCAGTATATCACAATCAATTTTCAGAATATACAGGCGAATAGAGATTTTAATTTTAAAACGTATTCTCAGCAAGGGTATGATGGTGATGAGTATACTAACTCGTTAGATTTTAATTCGATTATGTTATATGGTTCTTATGCTTTTTCTGCAAATGGCCAACCTACTATTGTAAAAAAAGATGGATCTACTTATAATGCACAAAGAAATGGACTTTCTAGCGGAGATATTGCCGGAATAAAAATTATGTACCCCGGTGGTGGTGGAAATGATATTTGTGAGGGAGTAGCTCCCTGGTCTAGTTCTCAAAATTATCAAGTAGGAGATCGTGTAACATATAGAGGGTATTTGTATGAAAGAACTTCTAGTGGTTGGACTCGAATAGGGCAGTGTGGTACATCAAAATCATCAAACGCTCAAGATGTGCCGCACCTTAACGATGTAGCAAAAAATTAATACTGCATAGGAAATAGCATGAAAAATAAAATCCCTTCAGAGTTTTTCTGAAGGGATTTTTATATGCTGCAAAAAGTAATGTGTTATAGTTTTATCTCTTTGGCATTATCTGGAGTTTCAAAAATAGAACCTTCATCATCCAGAAAGGTAATATCTGTAATTGTAGCTTCTCCCAATTCAGTAGTGATACCTTTTTCTTCAGTCCAACCATAAAACATCCATTTCGTAGCAAATGGTATTCCTTCTATGGTTTTAAAATCTTGATATTGTATAATATGTGGATCACTCTCTGCCTTAGTAATATCACCTTTACTTCCAAACGTAACAATATACGCTGTGGCTTGTAAAGTGTGATCTTTGGGATCTGTATAAATAATATACCAATCATCTGGAGAATCCCCAATACCTTTTTCGAAGGAAAGCTTAGCAGTTTGATAGTCTACTTCGCTTAAAGATCTCATGTCTTCAAGCTCTAATTTGCTGCCGGGATCATTTAATTTATATGGCATGGCAAAGAAATAAGTCCAAGTAAAGATATCGAAACGTGCTCCTTTATCGCTTGCATCTTCTGGGCACAAAAAAACTTTTTCGCCAGTATAGATCAATTTACTCTCATCTTTTTTATCAATTCTGATTTTTGTAGAATTCGTTAACATAGTGATTTTACCATCCAGACGTAATTTACCACCAAAGGAAATCGCAATGTTAAAACTTACCGCTTTATGCTTTAGGAAATCATCTTTTTTATGTGCGTTCTCAATGTTTTTAATATGATGATCCATAATAGATATAGCGCCATCTCCCATACCACCATCTGGTTCTACCGGAATCTTTTCGGTTTTGTTATCTGTAGCATCTGTAGTTTGATTTTCTTGCTTTTTATTGTTACCACAGCTTAAAATGATAATGGCCATGATCAAAATCCATAGATTTTTCATAAATAATAGTTCGTGTTATAAGTATCAAAATTACTAAAACCAATACTTCAACAAACAATTTTTAGGAAAAATGTAACAGAAAGATATGGTAACTTTATAAAAAAACTAATCAATACGTTTGGCGGGAGTTTTTTGCCCTCCTTGATTAAGTACAGCGCTAACCACTTTATTATTTTCTTTTATAAACTCTAGAGAAGCAGAGAACTCTTTTACAAAAAATACAGTTTCGCTTTCTGGATATATTTTGAAACTTTTTTGCCCTGTTGCTTGCGAAATTAGCTGCCCGTTTTCTAAAGATATTGTAAGATTAAATCCTTCTTTGATTTGGTAAACCCCTACATATTGGCTAAGTATATTTTCTGATACAGTAATTGCCTTTTTATCTGCAGGAATAGGTGCATTTGTTTTATATCCTTTAGTTTCTTTAACTCTGTTTTTAAAAATAGCTTCAGGTTTTTTACTACCAGTTTTAAACAAGATTTCAGAAAAACTATCCTCGAAGAAAAAAGTGTTTTCTGCTTTAGGAAAAATTTTGAATTGCTTACCGGCATCTCTTTGGCTGTATAATTGACCATCCTTTAGGCTAATACTTCTTACTGCTCCATCTTCAAATTTATATACACCTGTTAGCTTTTTTAATGCTGAAGCTGAAACATTTGTTTTTTTCTCTTCACCATATGGTTTATCTATCGCAATTGCTGCAATACGAATTGTAATGTCTGTAGGGCTATTGCAGTTGCAATTGGTTAATATTGCAGCATGTACATCTTCTTCGGGAATATAAATCTGATAGGAGGTATATCCAAAGATGCCGCCACCATGTTCAATTGTGGGTACTCCATTGATCTCATTTACGCTCCACCCATATCCATAATAAGTAGGTTTTCCATTATTTAGTGTTGTATTCTGAAATGCTTTTTTAATAGTTTCTGCTTTAACCAGAGTATTGGTATTAACTGCATTTTGCCATTTGTGTAAATCTTCTACAGTACTCATCAACGAACCGGCGGCATAGGGTAATGTCATGCTTAGGTAAGCAGAATTAATATATCCTTCTCGAGTTTGATATCCCGAAGCTCTGTTTTTGATGATTTCTCTTTTACTGCCATAGTATGAATTATTCATTGCTAATGGTTTGAAAATATTTTGCTCTATAAAATCCTCATAAGATTGCCCAGAAATTTTTTCGATTATAAAACCCAGGATAATATATCCAGAGTTATTATATAACCATTTTTCACCAGGATCAAAATCCATAGGTTCATTTTTAAAATAATTAATCAACTCGGTAGGAGTCATATCTTTTGCAGCGATCTCTGATAAATTCATAGAGGTGTAGCTCTTAATTCCCGAAGTATGGTTTAAGAGGTGATGTATTGTTATTTTTTTTCCATGTGTAGGATAATCCGGGATGAATTTGGTGATTTCATCTTCGATGGTAAGTTTACCTTGCTCCATAAGCATTAAGATAGCAACCGAGGTAAATTGTTTAGTTATAGAACCTATTTCGAAAACATTACTAGGTTTCATAGGAACTTCTAGTTCTATATTAGCAAGTCCAAAAGCTTTATGGTAAATGATTTTTCCTTGTTTAGCTACCAAAACAGTAGCTCCAGAGCCATCTGGTTTATATCTCTCTTGGAGAAGAGTATCAAATTTTTCTTCGAGACTTTGTGAAAAAGAAGTTAGTGGTATAGCAATGCATAATAGTAGTAACAAAAATATAATCCCTGGTCTATGTTTTGTAGTTATCATAATACTTGTTTTGATTGATTTATCCATATGACGCTCTAATACATTAATGGTTACAGAAAAAATGAATAACTACTTGACTAATTTATGATGAATGATGTAACAAAAAGTAGAATTAGGTTACTTACTATTTACAAACACTCTTAATTAATCAATAAAATCTAACACATAATGAAAACAAAATCATTAAAAGTATGGACCACCTTTATCGTGTTACTGTGCATGTCTTTTACTCAGTCGTATGGACAAGAAGTTACAGGAACTTGGAAAGGGAAATTATCGGTTCAGGGGGCAGAAATTCCTTTAGCATTTCATATAGAAAAAACGAATGGGGCATTAGCAGCAACAATGGATAGCCCATCTCAAGGAGCAACAGGAATCCCTATGGATACAGCACTTTTTGAAAACAATCAATTAACTTTAGCATTAAAACAAGCAGGAGTTAAATATGTAGCAACTGTCGATGCAAAAAAACTTACAGGAACTTTTTATCAAGGCGGAATGGAACTACCACTAGAAATGGAAAAATCAGAAAAAACTATACCAGGTAACCCAGAATTGGTTACTACAGATTCTGCTCTTGTAGAATTAAGTAATTTGGATAAAGGGGATTATAAATATTCAGTTGAAGATTATTTTGCCAAACCTAAAGCCAGAACTTTTCGCTTTTCTCCCAACGGGAAATATCTTTCTTATAGAGAAAAAGATGATAATAAAAAGAATCATGTATATGTAAAAGAAATTGCCACAAACAAAGTTACTCGTGTTATTGAAGAAAAAGAAGAATTGATTCGAGGGTATGGTTGGGCAAATAATAACCGTTTGGTTTATGTAATGGATAAAGGAGGAAATGAAGATTATCATCTCTTTGCTGCAAATATTGATGGATCAGATCAAAAAGAATTAACTCCTTTTGAAGGTGTTCAGGTAAATATTCTTGAAGGTTTAAAAGAAGATGAAGATCATATGATCATTTCTATGAACAAGAATAACAAACAAATTTTTGAACCTTATAAAATCAATATAGTTACTGGTGAGATTAAACAATTATTCAAAAATGAAGATGCTGCAAATCCAATTGCAGGATATAGTTTTGATAAAGATGGTAACCTTAAAGGATATGCCAAAATCAGAGATGGAGTAAACTTTGATTTATATTATGCCAAGGAAGAAGGAAAATATGAAATCATTAAACAGTTAAATTGGAAAGATACATTTTCTATTCTGAGATTTGATTATGCTACAGATAATCCTCATGATGCATATGTGGTTTCTAATCTGAAATCTGATAAATCTCAAATTTATTTATACGATCTTAAGGCAGATAAAGTGATTAAGAAAATTTTCTCGAACGATGAATATGATGTATCTAGCCTTTCGGTGTCAAAAAAAAGAGGGTATGAGTTAGACTACTTTTCTTATGAGGGAGAAAAGAGTATAATTGTACCCGTAAGTGATTATTATAAGAAATTACACGCAAAAATTACAACGAAGTTTCCAGATCATCAATACTCTATTGCAGATAAAACGGATGAAGAAGATAAATATTTAATTTTCTTACAAAGTGATAAATTATATGGAGTATATTATTCTTACGACACCAAGACTGGCGAATTTAAGTTGTTATACAACTTAATGCCACAGTTGAAGGAAAAAGATATGGCCGAAATGCGTCCAATTACTTTTACAAGTAGAGATGGCTTAACTATAAATGGATATATCACTTTACCAAAAGAAGCATTACAAGGAAAGAAAGTTCCATTGATTGTAAATCCACACGGCGGACCACAAGGTATTCGTGATTCATGGGGATTTAATCCAGAAGCTCAATTGTTTGCTAGTAGAGGATATGCAACTTTGCAAGTGAATTTTAGAATATCTGGGGGTTACGGAAGAGAGTTTTTAGAGTCAGGATTTAAAGAAATTGGAAGAAAAGCCATGGACGATGTAGAGGATGGATTAAAGTATGTAATCGATCAAGGTTGGGTAAATAAAGATAAAGTAGCTATCTATGGAGGGAGTCATGGTGGATATGCTGTGTTGAGAGGGCTAACTAAAACTCCTGATTTGTATACTTGTGGTGTAGATTACGTTGGAGTTTCTAATTTGTTTACTTTTATGAAAACCATTCCTCCTTATTGGAAACCTTATTTAAAGATCATAAAAGAAATATGGTATGATGAAGATGTGGCCGAAGAAAAAGCTATCATGGAAGAAGTGTCTCCTGTATATCAAATAGATAAAATTAAAAAACCACTATTTGTAGTGCAAGGAGCAAATGACCCCAGAGTAAATATAGATGAATCAGATCAGATCGTTAAAGCTTTAAGAGATAAGGGGTTTGATGTACCTTATATGGTAAAATATGATGAAGGTCATGGTTTTGGTAAAGAAGAAAACTCTATAGAGATGTATAAAGCTATGATGGGATTTTATGCAAAACATTTAAATAATAAAAAAACAACAAAACCTGTAAAAGGATAAATTAGATTCTCTAATTGTACATAAAAACCTCCTGAAACTTGATTTAGGAGGTTTTTTTTATGGTTTTTCTTCAAAGTCAGCGCAATCTAATCTAATATCTACATCTTTAAGCTCTGTTTGAATAAAATTACAATAATGATTGTTATCGTTTTTTTCATAGAATTTACAAGCATAACAAGTTCTCTGTACCGATAATATTCCTGATCTGTTTAGTTGATAAATTAAAATGTTTATAGTCTTTAACAGAGATTCCTGTTCCTCGGTATTAAAATTTAAAAGTTGCTTCTTGATGGGGTCTGCAAAATTTTCGGCTTCAGAAACATTTTTTTGACCTTTTGGGGTTAAGCTTATATAATAACTTCTATTATCTGTTGACGTCTTATTTTTGAAGATCATTTCTTTTTTTTCTAATGTCTTAACCGCATCACTAATCGTAGGTTTAGTTACATTAAATTCTTTTGCAAGATGACTTACGGTACATAAATCTTCTTTGTGATATGCTATGAAAATTATAATCTGTATCTGTATAGGACTTAAGCCTGCAGTTTTTGCGTGTTCCCATAACAACGTTCTAAAGACCTCAGAAATACGTTCCAGGCCAATTACAATTTTGCTATTGATATCTTTATGTTGAAACGATATGTCAAAAATACTTTTATTCATATAAAATGCTAAAGAGAAAGCATCACTTTCTCTTTAGCAAAGTTAGTAATCCTAATTATTTATTTGTCGTTTTTAGCAATTTTCCATTTCAATAATCGAATATCCTTTGATTTCGATATCATTTATCATTTCCGGAGTTGCTTGTTCAATATGGCAAAGCCTACATTCATTAGTAGTAATTTTCTCTGTCTTAAAGGGTTTAGACTTTAGGTAATTTTCTCCAAATTTAAACACCATATCCTGATCTGTTATAGAATCGGGGACGAGTATGTCAAAATGCATTATGATCCCATCATTTCGTTGTACGTAAGTATCCCAAACGGCTATTTTCATCATTATAATATTACTTTGATTGTACGGTATATGGAAGAGACAAGTCGGTGCTTAAAACATTATATACTTTATACACACCAAGCATAGGTTTATCTTTGATTTCTGTATTTACCTGCATATAGGCAGAAACGGCATCGAACTTAAAGTCGGTTTGATTGTTTATTCTATAATCTGGTATTACTACTTTAATGCTTGTTTTGTTGGTAATGACTTGAAAACCGGGTGAATCCATATACATAGGCATTCCAGGATTAGTGGGAGGTAATTTTACCGAGGTATCTGTTTTTTTGAATTGCTTTACCGATAATCCGCCTTCGACCCGATCATCTTTATGAAGAACCACCCAATGAGGATGCCATATGATCCCATCGTTATCATAGATAGAATCATTATTCTCATCCCATAATGGGGTGTCATCAAAATCGGGATGAGATGTTAAAGCCAATGCTAGAATACCCTTAGTGTCATTAAACCCTACATCTGTTGGTTTTAGAGTCGTAGGAAAAACATAACCCAAAACGGGAGCACCGTGCAATTGCCCTGCCGGAGCTGGAGTTGTTTTTCCTGCGTTTCCTTTAACATTAATTTCCCAAATAGTACTATTGATATTGGTATCATGTATAACAGAAGCCTTTACTATTTGTAGATCATCAGTATTGTATTTTTTACACTCGTCACAGGCAATTAACGTACTGCTAAGTGCCATGAATACTATAGTTATAATTAAATTTTTCATTTTTTTGGTATTGTTGGTTTAAATGAGTCAACCATGATAAATAATTGACTCATTTCAAAATTGTATTATAATTAGGATTCCTAACTATTTAAATTAAAAAAATTATCCTTTTACATCTGCCATAGAAGCTCCAAAGTTAATATGTAGCACATTTCCATTAGGTGTTAGAAGTGCAGGAACAGATTGAATGCCTGCTATTTCGGCATTCTTAATTTGAGAATTATCTTCTCCTAAATGAACAATCTCTACATTGTCTGCTCCGATTAGATTAACAATATCATGTTCTGCACTAATACATACTGGGCATCCAGCATGATAAAAAATTGATTTACTCATTTGTATATATTTTAAAGTTATGCAAAATTGCAATACAAATATAGTAAGGAATCCTAACTAAAAAAATATTTTTATGACTTTTTATATAGATAGAGCGATTTATTCATGGATTTACACTGTGAAAATTGTACGTTAATGAATAAAAGATTAGTAATCTATTAGCGTATTCGATTCAGGTTATCATCTACGTCTTTATTTTTGAAGGATAGCTTTTTTATCTTACCAAAAGAATATTTAATTGAAAATGAAATTTCATTTCCATCTACATAAAAAGTATCCTGAACGGCAATATTGTTAGAAGTATACTTGTCTTTATATGTCATATTTCTAAAAATGTCATTAAAGTTTACAGCAATTTGTAAGTTTTCAAAATATGTTTTTGAAACGGATGCATTCATAATAAAAAGAGCATTTCTTTCAAAAACGCCTTGGTTTCGTCGGGTAAATCCCCAAAAATTTAACCCAAGAGTAGTTTTTGCAGCTAGTTTAAATTCATTATTCGAATAATAATAGAGATACGGCTTGCTTTGTTTTGTAACTGCTGTAGGGTTTTTAATACTATTGTGAACTAATGTTAGCGAATTTGTAGTGTTCCAAAATCGATAAGTGGCAGTATTAGCAAATCGAATTTGATATCCGGATTCTTTTTCAAAATTTTGAGGAGAAGATATAACTCTGTTTTCAGTATTATTATACGCTACGTTATAAAAAACAGGGTTGTTTTCTGTATAATAACTAATATTGCAAGTGTATTTTTTATATTGAAGAGTAGTTGATATTTCTTCAATTGTAGTAGATTTTAGATTAACATTTCTTGAAAATTCTACAAACGGATTGATAAATGTACTAATAGAACTGGCGTTAAGATAATTGGGTCGATTTATAATTGTACCATAATTTAAAGTAATACTTTTGGTACTATCTATGGGGATATTTATCCTTATTTTAGGGAAAAGACGTGTTTGTTTTCTATTTACTAATAGTTCATTAGCATTTCTAAAACCACCTTTTACAATATTAGTTTCAGATCTTATGCCAGTAGAATATTCTATTTTGTTTAGATTCCCAGATAGTTGTATATAGGATGCATAAATAGATTCTCGATAATCGTATTTTGAAATCTTTTTATCAACGGGATTTATGAACTCAAAATTTGAAAGTGCAAGGGCATTGGCGTTCGAAAGGCTACCACCAATTTCTAATTTTGTATGCTCACCAAAATTTTTGTCAATATCAATTTTACTTGCAAAAACACCGATTTCATATCTTTGATTTCTGTTTTGTGATAATTCGAACCCGGCTTCATTTATGTTATTAAAAATATGACTTTTGAGGTGTCTGACATAATTTGAATACTGAAGCCCAAAAAACAAATTAGAGGTGTGAGTGATTTTTTTATTGAAATTTATATTACTACTTAAAAAATTTCTTTTCTCATCGTTTTGTCCTTCGGTAATAATATGATCTTCTATAGATTGGTCTTGCAGAAGCGTATTTGTTTTGATTGGAAACTTATCTGTTTGAGCTCTCAGGTTTACTTGTCCCGAGATATAATCATTTTTGTTGAGCTGATAAAAGAAACCCCCTCCAGTGATAAATTGCGGCCTGGGACCGGTTGCTCTTACTTGATATTGAGATTTAATACCTTGATCTAAAACATTAAGCATAGAGTCAGCCCCTTCCCATGGACCAAGTTGATTGTAATTAAAATTACCTCGTAATTCTAATGCATTGTTTTTGTAGTTTGAGTGTACTCCTAAATAATTATTGAATCTCCTTTTAAAAGAAATGATTTCTGATAATTTAATGTTGTAACCATCAAGCGAATTTTGTTTTCTAGTGATCAGGATAAGATTTCTTCCTTCGGCTTCATATTTTGCAGATGGATTATCGATGAGTTCTATATCTTTTATGTTTTCTACAGATAATGATTTAAGTTGATCTATGTCAATCTTTTGGTTATCCATATAGATTAAAGGTGTTCCTTTTCCTACAACAGAAATAGATTCCTGATTAGGACTGATTTGAATTCCCGGAAGCTTAGACAATATATCTACTGTTGATGGTAATGACTCTAAAACAGAATTTTCAATACGTATTTTCAGATTACCATTTGCCATTGTTATATTGTTTTTAATGGCTTTAACGGTTACTTCGTCTAGTATGACTGTGTTTTCTTTGAGTTCGATAGTTATATTTTTGTTACTGTCTAACAGAATTACTTCTGACTTTTCTAAGTACCCTAAAGCAACTATAGATAAAGTATATTCGTTAGCTTTTAATCTTTCAAAAACAAATTTTCCGTTTTTTATAAAGGTATATTTTACAAGATTTGAATTTTTATCATAAAGAATTACATCTCCGGCTTCTACCGTAGTATTATTTTGATCTAAAATGGTTCCGGATAATGAATATTCTGATTGCCCATATCCAATATAAGAGAGTAAAAGGAATGAGAGGTACATAATTCGCTTCATTGTTTTTTGAAGCAAATAACTATCGAAATCGAGAAAAAGAGTAATTATACTAAGCCGAATAAGGTACTAGTACGGGTATGATTTTATTTTTTGAGTAATAAATCTTGTCTGCTAGAGATGTTTAATTTACTGTAAATGTTGGTGATATGTGTTTTTACAGTGCTTAGACTTATAAACAGCTCGTTTGCAATTTCTTTATTGCTTTTTCCCGATATGATGAGGTTTTTTATTGTTTTTTCTTGCTTGCTAAGAGGTATTGCTTTAGGGGGTTTTAATTTTTTCCATGATTTTATGGTAATCAAGACTAATATAACGATAACAAAAAAAGCTATACCATTAACCCATAAGCTTACTTTGTATTTATGAGTAACGATCTCTCGAGTAATAAAATTGAGCTTATTTTCGAGATAAGCATAAGTAGAGGGATCAAGTTCACTGGATTTTAATTCTTTCAGAAAACTTAGATAATATTCTGGATTGGCTTTAGCATCTTTTTCTAATAGGTTTTGATCATCTAGTTTTTTAATGCCAATAAGTTTCACTAAAAGTATTTGTAAAGAATCTTTTACATAGCCTTTGGTTTCTATAAGGTATTGTCTAGGATCAAAATCATCGGTTAGATTTTCATATTTGGCTTCAAACTTTTTTAATTTTTGCCACTCTAAATCAGCAGAATTACTTGTGGTATATTCCCCAAACATTGTTTCTCCTTTGGTAAAGTGAATAGTATCTTTTTTAGATAGTATAAATAGTTGAAAGTTCTTTATCTTGTTTGAAAGTTTATTTTTTTCTTCGGCAGATATAGGGTTAAGTTGTATCTTATAAATATGTTCTTTTGAAGTAAATAAATTTTGGTCAAATGCAAAAAAACCTTCCTCTGTTAAAGGAGTTGATGCAATCGTAGTTGTATTATAAGTATTGGTACTTTCTTCAAGTTCAATTTGGCTTAGATAGACTTGTTGCTCCCATTTTTTCGGATGCTCTATATGTACATAACCAGAAATACAATTTTGCCCAAATACGTTTAGATTAAGTAGAAATAAGAATATAAAAATACTGTTCCAGTTCTTCATTGTCATAGAGTATTGAAGGAATCGTTACGAATGTAAAATTTTTGTGGTTTAAAACAAAGTATGGTATAAAAAAATCGGTTCATTGTATACTAACAATGAACCGATTTAATATTTATAAGTGTTACTAGTTTAACTACTATTTTATCATATCGTAACTACGTTTAATAAAATCTGTTAATTCTTCTCCTTTTAATAGATTTTGAGAAAGTCTGGCCAAATCCAGCGATTGTTTTATTAAGCGTTCCTTTTTCTTATCTGTTTTGGTAGCAGCAATTTGTCCAATTAGTTCATGATTGGTATTAATGATTAAATTGTACATTTCTGGCATATTACCCATACCAAACATTCCGCCACCACCACCGGTTTGTTGCATCTCTTTCATACGACGCATAAACTCTGGTTGAGTAATCATGAATGGAGAAGCATTACTATCCATAGCTTCTAATTGTACGGTATATGTTTCTTTTGGTACTACTTTTTCAAGATCAGCTTTAAGTGCTTCTTTTTCTTCATCAGATAATTTAGAGATGGTTTCTTCATCTTTTTTGATAAGATTATCGATATGATCTCCATCTACACGTGCAAAAGAAATATTTTCTTTACTAGTCTCCATTTTTTGGATCAAATGAGAAACAATAGGGGAGTCTAAAAGAAGTACTTCGTATCCTTTATCTTTGGCAGCAGAGATATAAGAGTGTTGTTCATCTTTGTTAGAAGCATAAAGAAGAACTAATTTACCATCTTTGTCGGTTTGAGTATCTTTAATTTTTTCTTGTAATTCTTCAAAAGTAAAGAAAGAACCATCTACTGTTGGGTATAATGCAAATTTGTCAGCTTTTTCGAAGAATTTTTCTTCAGAAAGCATTCCGTATTCGATCACGATTTTAATATCATTCCATTTTTGCTCAAAATCTTCTCTATTGTTTTTAAACATAGAGTTTAATTTATCGGCAACTTTACGAGTAATATAGCTTGATATTTTCTTTACATTACCATCTGCTTGTAAATAAGATCGGGATACATTAAGAGGGATATCGGGAGAATCAATTACACCACGAAGCATGGTAAGAAATTCTGGAACAATACCTTCTACATTATCTGTAACAAATACTTGATTTTGATATAGTTGTATTCTATCCTTTTGTATGTTCATATCCTGACCCAGTTTTGGGAAATACAGAATCCCGGTTAGGTTAAAAGGATAATCTACATTAAGATGGATATTAAAAAGAGGTTCTTCAAATTGCATAGGATACAATTCTCGATAGAAACTTTTATAATCCTCGTCTTTTAAATCTGTAGGCTGTTTGGTCCATGCAGGATTAGGATTATTGATAATATTGTCAACTTCTTGAGTTGGTGCAGGATCTTCTTCTTTAGCATCCTCTGGTTTTGGTAATGTTTCAGTTTTGGTGCCAAATTTTATAGATACAGGCATGAATTTATTGTATTTTACCAATAATTCACTGATTCTACCATCTTCAAGAAACTCGGCATCATCTTCCCCAATATGCAGAATGATCTCTGTTCCTCTTTCTGTTTTATCATGCTCCTCTATACTATAGGTTGGAGACCCATCACAAATCCAATGTGCAGCTGGCTCATCTTTATAAGATTTTGTAATGATTTCTACTTTATCTGCTACCATAAAGGCAGAATAGAACCCAAGACCAAAATGCCCTATTATTCCAGAATCTTTAGCGCTATCTTTGTATTTTTCTAAGAATTCTTCGGCACCAGAAAAGGCTACTTGGTTAATATATTTTTCAACCTCTTCTGCAGTCATACCAATTCCCTGATCGATAATATGTAATTGCTTTTTGTCTTTATCGATTTTAATCTCGATAAGTGGATTACCATATTCTACTTTAACTTCACCAATACTTGTTAAATGTTTTAGCTTTAAAGTTGCATCTGTTGCATTCGAAATAAGTTCTCGTAAAAAAATCTCATGATCAGAATACAAGAATTTTTTAATTAATGGAAAAATGTTTTCTACAGATACATTAATACTTCCTGTTGCCATTTTTATATTGTTTTTAGTTTAATTGTCATCTTATGGTGTGGTGTATTCAAAAAAAATACCAATAGTATGTATCTGCCAAACTGGCATTGAAGTAAGTTTTTTTCATATCTGTTGTAATGATTTGTTGACACAATGGACTAAGGATGTAAATGGGTTTTTTTTGAAGTATATAGTTTGTTTACAATTCAATATATAAATGCTATGAATATTGGTATAATATGTATAGCTAATTTAGGAGGGAGAAACTTTGCTATGAGAATACATACCCTAGAGTTGTAAACTGTATAAATCCGGTTTGGCGATGGTTTTTACTATCGCCATCTGGGTTGGTAGATTAAAAAAAGATAAGAATTTTTAAAAGTACCTATAGTCGGTCACTCGACTGGCTTGGTTTGTTTATTTATTGGTTAGGTTGATAGAAAGATGCGCTGTGGTTGGCGCATCTTTCTCGTTTTAGATGTTACTATTTTGTATACAAAGCCGTAAATAATGACGCATAGTAGAGTAAAATCTACTTATATCTGGTGTGATGTTCTCTGATGTGAAAAATACGGTAAAAACAATTGGTCGAATTAACGCTGTTTTATAGCAGTATTGGGTTAATATAATGTAAGTGTTTTCTTATCGTATCTAATGAGGTAAATCAAGAAATTGAGATCATTTTAATGTAATGTAATAGAAATTGTGAGTTGTTTTATACACTGTTGATTTACAGGTTTTAATGTGGTGTTTAGAAATAGGATAAATATAAGGTTATCTATTAATTTTTTAGATTTCTCATTAAGAAAAAGGTTTAGATACAAAAAATTGAGGCCTGTCATGCAATTTGAAAATACATTTATGTGTATCTTCACAATTAGAACCCCCTAGAATGTTAAGAAGCAAAATATACATATTTATTTTTGTTGCTGCATTTCATTTTTATGCTTTTTCGCAGCAGAGAGAGACTGTTTTAAAACTAATAGACCAAGTAGAAAATGCAACAAATACAAATGAAAAGCTTTATTTATTAGATTCGTTATCGAGTGTATTATATAAGAAAAGAAATTCGGATTTTGAATTTTATAAACAAAACTATCCAAAATATACACTGCGATATATTGATTTGGCTAAGCAGTTGGATAGCTTTGACCTGGCAGCTTTTAAAACTTCACGACTTACATTTCATTATCTTCAGGTAATTGGTAAACCAGATTCTGCATTGATTATTGTAAATAATTGTATTAAAGATAGTCTCAAAATTAATAATAAAATTAACCTTGGACATCTCTATATTAAAAGAGCAGGAGCTAATTATCAAATTGATAACTTAGAAAAAGCAATTGTAGATTATACAAATGCAGAGAAAATATATCATCAAACCAAAGATTCTATTTTTGAGGCAGATGCAACTTATT
Organism: Aquimarina sp. EL_43; assembly: GCF_943422735.1. Taxonomy (NCBI): domain Bacteria; kingdom Pseudomonadati; phylum Bacteroidota; class Flavobacteriia; order Flavobacteriales; family Flavobacteriaceae; genus Aquimarina; species Aquimarina sp. EL_43. The sequence goes on from NZ_CALSBR010000001.1 coordinate 3,268,378, forward strand.
TTAATGGGCAGGCATATGAGCGATTAGGTAAACTTTCTAAAGCAATTTTAAAATACCAGGCAGCCAATCGATTATATACCAAAATGAAAGATACTGCTTATATAGCATATAGTGGGTTAGCAGTATCCGGAATTTTTAGCCAACTTTATCTTTTGGAGAAATCTTTTGAAGAAAGGCAGAAAATTAGAGTATTATTAAATAGCCAAAAGAATAAGGATTTTCAAGCTTTATCAGAATTAAGTGTAAATGATGCTCGTGATTTTGTAAAGAAAAAAGAATATAAAAAAGAAGGGGAAGCCTATCTTACTGCTCTCGAATTGCTGAGAAAAGAGACAGGTCGCCATGCTAATATGTTTAGATTAAGGGCATATGTTTCAGAGTTTTATTCTAAACAAGGCAAGCCAGATATTGCCAAAAAATATTTAGACACCCTCGAACTTTCTACTGATTTAATAAATAGCCCTTATGATAGAATATTTTATTTAAAAGCATTAGGTAGATATAAAATTGCAAAAGGAGAATATAAAGAGGCAATTCCTGTTTTTGAAGAAGAGATTGAGATTTTTAAGAATTCGAATGACATTAGGGGGCAGGTACATTTGGAAAAAGAACTCTATGAAGCAAATAAAAACCTGAATAGACTACCAGAAGCTCTAATACATTTAGATAGATATCAAGTATTGAAAGATTCTATCTATAATTTAACTCGATCTAATAGTGTTATTTATTACCAGACATTATATGAGACCGAAAAAAGAGATAGTAAAATTGCAATTCAGAAAGCTAATATCGAGATGCTTGAAGCAAAAGATGAAGCAAAGAAAAACCTGTTAATATTTGGCGGCATAGGTTTAACTCTTTTGTTTTTATTGATCTATTTATATAGAAACAGAACACTTCTTATTAAAAATAAAAAATTACAACAATCATTTTTACAAGAACTTTTGCAAACCCAGGAGCGCGTTGGTAAGCGTATCTCTAAAGATCTTCATGATAGTGTTGGCCAAAGTTTATTACTCATTAAAAACAGGATTCTACAGAACAAAGATACCAAGACAGCTGCTGTGGTAGATGGTGTAATAGATGAGGTGAGAACCATCTCAAGAAGTTTACATCCATTTAAATTAGAAGAACTAGGCCTTACGGTAACTTTACAAAGTAGTGTAGAGATGATCGACGAGAATTATGATATTTTTATTTCGGCAGAAATAGATAATATCGACCAGGTGTTTGACCAGGAGAAAGAAGTTAATATCTATAGATTAGTACAAGAAAGTTTTAATAATATTATTAAACATTCTAAAGCGAGATCTGCAGAAATTAAAGTGACTAACAAAGAAAATAATGTAGAAATAATTATTAAAGATAATGGTAAGGGGTTTGATGTTTCTAAAGAAAAAATATCGATCTCCAAAATAGGTCTTAAAACATTAAATGAGCGTTCAAAATTTTTGAAAGCTACTTTCGATATACTGTCTGAAATAGATAGTGGAACTACGCTTATATTTAATATTCCGAAACATGCTTAAACCTAATATACTTATTGCAGATGATCACCCTCTATTATTAAGAGGGCTAGAGGAATTTTTGAAAGAACGAAAATATAACATCATAAATACGCATTCTGATGGACTTTCTGCATATAATGCAATCATTAAAGATAAACCAGATATTGCTATTTTGGATATCGAAATGCCTAATCTTACAGGTGTAGATATTGCTAAAAATTGTAAGCGATACCAGATAGATACCAAAATTATTTTGATAACTCTTCATAAAGAAAAGAAGTTTTTTGAAGATGCAGTAAAATATAATATTCATGGATATTTATTAAAAGAATTTGCTTTAACAGAGATTGAAGCTTGTATAGCAAGTGTAAGTAGAGGAGAACCTTATTTTAGCGAAAAAATATACAAACGTTTCACAAATGTTTCAGAGCGTAATTCGGATATAGAAAAACTAACTCCTTCCGAAGTTAAAATCCTAAAACGCATTGCAGAAGAAATGACAAGTACAGAAATTGCAGATCTTTTGAGTATTTCTGTGAGAACTGTAGAAAAACACAGAGCAAATATAATTCGAAAACTTACCCTTGAGCAAAAGCCAAATGCTTTGTTGATCTGGTCTCAGAAAAATAAACAATTACTACTCTAACCAGGATATGTTCACTATTGTAGCCTAATTACGTGGGGCTACGTATGTTTTCAGGAGATGAATATCTATATATTTGTCTATATAATAGTTGAATAGAAATCTTTTTTGATTTTGACAATAGAAAGAAACAAAGTCGATGCAGGATATTATTACTGAAATAAATGGTTCTAGGGGTAGTTCATTTTCGGTTTATCCAAATCCTTTAAAAGGTGAGGTTTATATTGACTGCAAAACTGAAATGTCTAATGCCAGCTGCGAAGTTTTTGACCTAAATGGGCATTTGGTTATAGGGAATAAAAATTTATCGATTAAAAATACAATTTCATTTACTTCTTTTCCATCAGGAATGTATACTATTAAGGTGCGTGATGATAATAAGGTAGTGATAAAGAAATTTCTAAAACTCTAGTTTTAGGAAGATTGGGGGATGGGGACTACTAATTAAAATTAGTAGTCTCTTTTTTTACAGAGGTTTGCAATACAGTTGTTTAGTTTTTTTTTGTTATGCGTGCATATAATATAAGTAGGGTTTCTTTTATCAAAATGTTAAGAATACATATATTGTGTGATAACTTTTAGTTAAGCAAAAAATAACTCACAACTCACAATACACAATAAATTTACAACATGTATACTTCAAAAATATCTGGTTTAGGATCTTATGTCCCCGAAAATGTCGTAACCAATGACGATCTATCTAAGGTGATGGATACAAATGATGAATGGATTCAGGAACGTACTGGTATAAAAGAAAGACGTCATATCAAAAAGGGAGATGGCAATAGTACTTCTATTATGGGAGTCAAAGCAGCAAAAATAGCTTTAGAAAGAGCTAAACTTACTACAGATGATATAGAACTTATCATCTTTGCAACTCTTAGTCCTGATATGTATTTTCCTGGAGGAGGAGTTAGAGTTCAGGAAATGATGAATATGAGAACTATCCCGGCATTAGATGTTCGTAATCAATGTAGTGGGTTTGTATATGCGATATCGGTAGCAGATCAGTTTATCAAAACCGGCATGTATAAAAATGTATTGGTCATAGGAAGTGAAAACCATAGTGGTGGTTTGGATATGACAACTCGAGGAAGAGGAGTTTCGGTAATTTTTGGTGATGGAGCAGGAGCAGCAGTATTAACGAGAAGTGAAGAACAAGGTAAAGGGATTTTGTCTACACATTTGCATAGTGAAGGAGCACATGCCAAAGAATTATCTCTAGAAGGACCTAGTACAGAACATTGGGTACCAGAAATTATTTCGGAGAATCCACAAGAGAATATTCCTTACTATCCATACATGAATGGTCAATTTGTATTCAAAAATGCAGTAGTACGTTTTTCTGAAGTAATTAATGAAGGATTACAGGCCAATAATTTATCTGCCACAGATATTGATATGTTAATACCACATCAGGCAAACCTGAGAATTTCTCAATTTGTACAACGACAATTTAAATTATCTGATGATCAGGTCTATAATAATATCCAGAAATATGGCAATACTACAGCAGCATCTATTCCTATAGCATTAACAGAAGCCTGGGAGCAGGGTAAAATTAAAGAAGGGGATTTGGTAGTCCTGGCAGCTTTTGGAAGCGGGTTTACCTGGGGTAGTGCTATTATTAGATGGTAATTGCAAAGTAGAAAAAAATGAAAAACGCGAAGCAATTAAGCTTCGCGTTTTTTTATCTAATAACTCGGTTATTAATTTTTTAAAGGCTAATTCAAATAAATCATAACCATGACTATACTATATTAAACGTTGTAAATTGTAAAGTGTTACAGAATTTGTTATTTTTTTGCATTTATTTAACTTTAATAAGGTTTTTGAGAAAACTGTATTAAATTTAACAAATATCTGAGTTATTAGTTATAATATTAACATTTTTTTTGAGAAAAGTCCGATTATAGTATGCCTCCGCCAGATTTTTCATTATTATCTCTTCGTTTTCTCGAAACTTTTCTATTTTTTCCGCTTCCGAATCGATAAGATAATCCTAGGAAAACAGTTTGCGTTTCACCTTGAAACTGTCCATTTTGCGGATATGGGTTATTTGCAGAAAACCTGAAACGCATTGTGTTAAAAATATCGTTAAAGTTAATACTGGCTGTACCTTTACCTTTTAAGAAATTATAACGAGCTCCTGTGTTTACAAAATAAAATGGCTTGGTTTTAAATAATATACCTTCCTGTTCTCCTCTGTAAAATCCAAATACCTGAAAAGTCAAGTTTTTTGTCGCTTTAAAACTATTGTTAAGTCTAAAATTATATACTACAGCATCTACTTCTCTATTGATATTATCTACCACTCCTTTTTGCGTTTGTGAATACAAGTCAAAACTAGCATTAAAACTCCACCATTTTGTAGCTCTATAATTACTAGACACCTCGACACCGTAAGAAGAATTATTATCAAAATTTTTGAATGTTAATATCTGACCTTCTTCAACATCTGGGTTTTCTACAAGAGCCTGACTTATTTCATCATTAATGATTCTGTAAAATACTCCTCCGGTTATCGATCCTTTTCCTAATTTACGCGTATAGTTCGCTTCTATAGAATTCGTAAACTGTGGATTTAATTCTGGATTTCCGATAGAAACTATTCTTGGTGTACTCCATTCACGTATAGGGTTTACTTGGTTTAATCCAGGTCGATCAATTCTTCGGCTATAACTTAATTGGTAACTGTTTTTCTCTCCCGGAGTATAGCTGATAAAACCAGAAGGGTATACGGTAAAAATATCATCTTCAAATATTTTTTCTCCATCAAAAACAGCTTCAACTTCATAGCTTTCTAGACGTGCTCCTAACTGATATGACCATTTTTCAAAATTTTGACCATATGTACCATAAAAAGAATGTATGTTTCGGTCGTAATTATATTTTGAATTCGCGAAAAGTGTAGAACGATAGTCATTGTCTGTTCTTCTTAAACGAGTTTCATATCCTAATTCTAATTTGGTCTTTTCTGATAATGGGTTTACATAATCGAGATTTATTGTAGTGTTTTTTCGCTCATTATTAATAAGATCATTATAATTTGTAAACGATCCGTCTCCTCCAACAAAGTTAAAACGATCATCACTATCACTTTCAAAAACATTATAATCAACTTCTAGCTCTATATTGTGTCCTTCTTTTTTAAAATCATGTTTATAATCGAAATTATATGTAGAACCTTGGTTATCACTATCACTTAATAACTTTTGGGATAAATCACTCTGGTCGTTATTAAAAAAAGTGATATCTGTAGTTCCGTCTGTAAGTCCGTCAAACAAATTTTGATTAGTATATATCGAGACGGTATTATGGTCATCAATAAAGTAATCTAAGCCTATTTTAAATAGGTGAGACTTATTATTGTCTAAGAATTTAAAATCTGTTTGGTAATTTTGATCTTGTCTAAACACCCCTCCTGCATTTTGTCGTTTGGTGATGTTATTGCCATAATTACCGTAAAAGTTAACTTTTCCTGTTCTGTAATTTAGATCTATAGAGCTATTAAAACGCGCATTTTTATCAAAATTAAGCCCTAGATTAATATTACCATTAAAACCTATATTACTATTCTTATGTAATACGATATTAATGATACCACTCATTCCTTCGGGATTATATTTAGCAGAAGGATTAGTAATCAATTCTATTTTCTTAATAGAAGTAGAAGGGATTTGTTTTAATAATTGTGTAGCATCAATATTTGTAGGTTTACCATCTATAAGGATACGTACATTTTGATTCCCGCGTAGTGCGATATTACCATCCTGATCTACATTAACCGACGGAATATTATTCATGATTTCTGAAGCAGTACCCCCAGTTGTGGTAAGGTCTTTTCCTACATTTATAACTTTACGGTCAATTTTTTGCTCTATTGTTGTTCGTTCGGCAACTATAGTTACATCGTCTAGAGATTCGGCTTCTTCTTCTAATGATATGGTACCAACATTGATATCCTTATTTTTTTTAGAAATCTCAACCGGTTGAGAATACGTTTTGTATCCTATAAATTGTACTTTTAAAGTATAATTTCCTTTTGGTATATCAGAAATTGAGAAGTCTCCACTATCGGTACTAATACCTCCACTTATAATTTTATCTGCTCCATCATGAATTGCTACGGTAGCATAGGGTATGGGTTGCTGTAGATTTTTGTCTATTACTTTTCCTTGTATAGTACCTACTACAGCTTCATTACTTGGTTGTGCTGTTAGGATTAGACACCAAAATGAGAAAAATAATAAAATTACTTTTTGATTGATTGTTTTCATCTGAACGTTTATTTGATTGATAATTGTTATGCATTGTACTTTGTATTGCCTAATACAAATACGTAATTGTTTCTAAAATTGACACTGTGATTAATTGTGTTATACGTGTAAGACGATAGTAAGTCTATTCTGTTACACCTTATTTTGACTTTAACAAAATATTAAATAATTAAAAACCGCCTCTAATATTAGAGGCGGTTTTCTATAATAACCAAATAGTAACACTAACCATCAACTATGAATAAAATTTGATTATTATAAGTAACTAACTAACTAAATTTATGAAAATTCATATCTTTTATATGTAAGACGAAGTGCTTTGATTTGTGTTACATTCATCTTTTATTTTTAACAGTTTTCAGGTTATTTTTAACGTTTAAGTCTTTATTTGGTGTCCTAATAAACCTATTTTTCCTGTTTTAAATTCAAATACAGTTTATGGATAAAAAAACATTAGTACTGGGAGCGTCCTTAAAAACAGATAGATATTCAAACTTTGCTATTCATAAACTGGTAACTCATGGTCATGAGGTCGCTGCTGTTGGATTAAAAAAGGGAGAAGTTGCAGGAGTAAAAATTGAAACCGATATAAATGATGTAAACAATATAGATACAATTACTTTATACTTAAATCCTCTTAGACAACAACCTTATTATGATGACATCATACAGCTAAATCCCAGAAGAGTAATTTTTAATCCCGGAACAGAAAACCCAGATTTTTATCAAAAACTTAAAGCAGCAAATATTGAAGTAGAGATAGCCTGCACACTAGTATTACTTTCTACGAATCAGTATTAACCCTAAAAAGGTTAAAAACCCATTAAGAATTAAGATAAAGAAACCAAATTTAAAACCAAACCATAAATCACTATTCTCGCTAATGATATAAGATAAAATTGGGGATAAGATTGCAATAATCGGCACCAAGTTATCTTTTACTTTTAGTTTTGTAAATAACCCAAATGCATATAGACCTAATAAAGGACCATAGGTATACCCTGCAAATACAAATAGTTTTGCAATTACACTTTCGTCTTTTATTATGTACTTAAAAGCGATAATAACCAATACTAGTATGAAAGAAAATAGAATATGGATCTTTTTTCGGGTCTTGACCTGATCTGCTGGACTGTATTTTTTTTCTATGTCGAGTATATCGATACTAAATGATGTGGTTAATGAGGTCAGCGCACTATCAGCACTACTATATGCTGCAGCAATAAGACCAAGTACAAAAAAGATTGCAATACCAAAACCTAATCCGCTTTGCGTAGCAATTACAGGAAAAAGCTGATCCTTATGAGCATCAATTCCATTTTGTGATGCATATTGGGTAAGTAGTAACCCAAGACCTAAAAAAATAAAGTTTACAATAGTTAATACAATAGTAAACCAAAACATATTCTTTTGCGCATCTTTTAAGCTTCGGCAGGTGAGATTTTTTTGCATCATATCCTGATCTAGCCCTGTCATGACAATTGCAATAAATGCACCTGATAAAAATTGTTTCCAAAAATAATTAGCACTTTTAAAATCATCAAAAAAGAACATTCTCGAAAGATCACTTTCTAATACATAACCCAATAAATTTGATCCCTGAATCCCTAAATCATCTGATACATAATATATCGCTACACCTACTGCGATTAACATGAACAGTGTTTGTAGTGTATCGGTCCATACAATAGTTTTAATTCCTGATTTAAAAGTGTATAGCCAGATTAATAATATGGTTATGATAACGGTAACCCAAAAAGGAACGCCTAAAGCATCAAAAAGAATAGATTGTAAAACATTTGCCACCAAAAACAATCTAAAACTCGCTCCAACTACTCGTGATAGTAAAAAAAATGAAGCCCCGGTTTTATATGAGTAATTACCAAAACGTTCATCCAGATAAGTGTAAATTGAAGTTAAATTAAGTTTATAATAAAGAGGAAGTAGTACAGTACCAATAACAGTATATCCCAAAATATACCCTAATACTACCTGCATATAACTAAACTGCGAAGCTTCAATCCACCCAGGAACAGAGATAAAGGTAACGCCACTTAATGAAGCACCAATCATCCCAAAAGCTACAATGTACCAAGGGGATTGTCGATTGGCTTTAAAAAAAGCATCATTTCCTGAGTTTTTTCCTGTGAAATAAGAAATGAGAAGAAGAATCCCAAAATAAGCTGCAATAAGAAGCAGGATATGTAATGGTTGCATGAATTTTGGTTAAAAATGAACCCCAAAATACAAATTTTAGGAACACGAATTAGGTAGGACTAAAATTTAGTTCCCATCCTCTCGATATTTTTTCACTTATCATTTAACCACTATCACTTATTCTACAAACTACAGCGAATATAAAAAGACTCATTTTTGGTAGTAAAAGAAATCTATTTTTAACCAAAAATAGATTTGCGTAGTGATACTATTAGATATGCCTCAAGACGATTTTTTGATTAGAAAGTTTGGCGCTATTAGCTTATATCAAATAGGAAGAAAAAATCTTTCTGAATTATCCCAATTTGTTTTTAAGATGTATTCGTATCATTATTTTAAAAAATACCAATGGTTACCAGATGACCGGGAATTAGAACATATGATACATGGTGATATTAATCAATTTGAAGATTCTGTATATTTTGGATTTAGAAATTCAAAACAAGAACTTCTGGGAACTATAAAAGCAACTAAAAGAACTAATAACATTGTTTTTCCTATAGAATATGAGTTTAATATTAGCATTGAACAAATAATTGAAAAAGAAAGTTTAGAAGTAAATGAAATATGGCATTTAGGACGTTTAGCGATAGATTCTAATGCATTACGTTTACAGAATTCATCTTTTACCTCTAGGCAAATGCTGCATATTTTATTAATTCATTCATTAGGGGTCATTAATTATAACCCTAATAGTTTAATGATAGCAGAATCTGATGTTTTGATTTATCAAATATTTCAGGATTTAGGGATTAATATGCAGATTGTAGGAGAACTTAGAGATTGTCTGGGTAGTCCAACGTATCCCGTTATTTTAACATCAGATAATATGAAAAAATGGTTAGAGAAGAATTTTTTAGAAAAAGAAGAACGACAAAAGTTTTTTATATAATACCAATTCTAATGTAAAAATAGGAGGGGATCTATCTCTCTATTTTCTTTTAAAGGATTTGAGTTATAAATGATTGTATACAATCATTTATAAGAGAAATAATGGTAAGACTATAAATAAAATATCTATGATAGAAAATTCAATTTTTGGTAGTAGAAAAAAAACAATCCCAGAAATGCATCATAACGAACGATATTATAAAAATGCATTGTATATAACTCCAGAACAACAAGATAAGATTAAAGATGTAAAAATAGTTTTTGGAGGCGTTGGTTTGGGTAGTGTATTGGCAGAAACAGCACTAAGATTAGGTTTTGAAAATTTTGTATTTATAGATGGAGATACCGTAGAATTATCTAACTTAAATCGGCAGAATTATCAAGAAAATGATATTGATGAGTCTAAGGTGGAGTCTATTACCAAAAGACTTTTATCTATTAACCCAAATGCAAAAATAGAATATCATCATCTTTTTTTGAACCCAGATAATATCGCAGAATATATTAATGGTTGTGATATTGCTATTAATGCTATTGATTTTGATGTAGAAGATACTCCATTTGTTTTTGATGAAAAATGTAAAGAAGAAGGGATTCCTGTAATTCATCCTTTAAATTTTGGATGGGCAGGTGCAGCTTATGTTGTTACTCCGGATAGTGAACAAATATATGATGTTGCTCGCAACAAGCAATGTTTTGAATTGGTTTTGATAAAGAATATGCTAGAATATTTTAAATATCAGGCAGAGATGAATTTAACATGGTTTTACGAATTTTATGAATCCTATAAAGAGAATTCTACTAAAATCACACCACCACAATTGGTAGTTGGATCCTCTTTGGCAGCTGCATTAGTAACCAATATATTATTTAGTTTGGTTAACGATTTAGAGGTAAAAACTTTTCCAGAACCTTATTTTTTATCGACGAGATAATTTTGATTGGAATACTTTTTTAATATAAGAAACTACTTGTTCCTTACATCGCTTTCTATCATTCCATCTCGAAGGCGTATAACACGATGTGCATGTGCAGCAACTTCTTCTTCGTGTGTAACCAGAATAACAGTATTTCCTGCGGCATGAATTTCATCAAAAAGCTGCATGATTTCTAATGAGGTTTTAGAATCCAGATTTCCTGTAGGCTCATCGGCCAATATTATTGAAGGCTTATTTACCAAGGCACGACCAACTGCTACACGTTGTCGCTGCCCTCCCGAAAGTTGATTAGGTTTGTGATCCATTCGATCAGATAACCCAACATCGGTAAGTACTTCTTCTGCTCTAACGGTTCTGTCTTTTTTAGAAGCACCGGCATAGACCATAGGTAAGGCAACGTTATCTAATGCAGTAGTTCTGGGCAATAAATTAAAAGTCTGAAAAACAAAACCAATTTCGCGATTTCGAATATCAGCTAATTCATTATCGGTCATTTTACTAACATCATTTCCGTTTAGATTGTAAGTCCCGCCAGTTGGCGTGTCAAGACATCCCAGTAGATTCATTAGAGTGGATTTACCAGAACCAGAAGGGCCCATTATTGCTAGGTATTCTCCACGAGCAATATCAAGATCAATACCCTTAAGTACGTATACTGTTTCCTGACCTAATTGAAAATTTCTGATAATTCCTCTAATTTCAATAACATTTCCCATATAGTAATCTTTACAGATGGTTAAGATACAATTTTAGACTATATGACGCAGCAGATAAAAAGTTGTTACACTCTAATTGCAAAATGTTCTTTTGTTGATTCTGTGTGCTGCTTTGGGAAAGACAGATGGGTTAAAAGTAAGTTAAAAAATAAATCCCTTAAACCCTCCTAATAATACTATGATTTTTGTCATTTTCTGCATTTGATGTTACGATTAGTTTTGCTCTGGAATGTTAACTAACAAAAACAAATATGAAAGCACTAAAACGCCCCGAACCCATTAATGTAGAGATTGTCTTAGATCCTAAAGAAACAATTATGAGTAAGACTGATCCTAAAGGAATAATAGAGTATGCGAATGATTATTTTATGGAGGTCTGTGGATACGAAGAGCAAGAACTAATCGGTCAACCTCATAATGTGATTCGCCATCCAGATATGCCTAAAATCATTTTTAAATGGTTATGGGAACACTTGCTGGCAAAGAAAAATATACATGCTTTGGTTAAGAATCTGGCAAAAGACGGTAGATATTACTGGGTGATTACAGATTTTGATGTAAAACTGGATGATGAAGGGCAAATTACTTCTTTTTTTGCACGAAGAAAAGCTCCGCCTAGAGAAGCAATTGAAAAAATAGATAAACTGTATAAAAAACTACTAGCAATCGAACAGGCTAGTGGAGTCGAAACAACAGAAAAATATCTCGTTGGATTTCTTGAAGAGAAAGGGATGACCTATCATGAGTTTATTGAAGAGGTTTGCTTCTCTGAAGAGACCAAGCCTTATGATCCAAAAGAGTTACAATATCATAAACGAAGAACAGTATTTTCAAGAATGTTTAGATAATATATGATGATATTTATGATACAATAATTACTTTTTTAAAATTTTATATGAGTGGGTATACTCATGTGATTTAGTTTATGTTTAGATGTAAAAGCCTATGGATTAATTTGATCTTTAGGCTTTTTTTATGCTCTGATGGTGAAGTGTTCTTTTGCTTGCTCGTTTCTAATAAATACAAAACCTAAATGAAAAGTGTCAATAGTTACAGTAATTTTTGGATGTTCTTGTATTGTTTTCCATAAAATGGTATTGTCTTCAGATTCATATATAGAATTGAGTATGATAACACTGTCGTTATGCACCACAGACAACAATAATTCTATATTAAAGAGAGAGTGTAATTGATTTATGTTTAGATAAATCATATCATAATCATTCTTCGATTGGATATTATGATCAATCTCAACCAAATTATCTATTGATAAAATCTCTGATATAACCTTCGAATCTGTCAAAACAAGACCAGTTTTAATGTCAAAATAAGAAAGTATACGATTAAGAAGTTTAGCAGTACGATATCTAACAGGAATTTTTTTGTCTGCTTTTTTATATATTGATTTTATAGCAATATACGCTTTTCGTTTTTCAGTATTATAAAAACATTGGGTAACCAAATTATACACAAAAGGTGAATGTACTCCGTGTTGATTGGTAGATTTAGAAAGAAATCTGAGATATGCTTTTATTTTGAAATACATTTTTTAGTCTAAATCAAAAATCTAACACTATTTGTTAACCATATCATTCTTCCATTTTTTCAGAAAGTTCAAACCATCGCATTTCATTTTCTTCAATTTCCTGAATGATTTTCTGAAGTTTTTTGGACTCGGTATTTATACTTTCTTCGTCTAGATTACCTTCGGCAAAAAGGTTTTCGATTTCTTTTTTTTGCAGCTCTAATTTTTTAAGCTCTCGTTCAATCTTATTGAATTCTTTTTGCTCATTATAAGAAAGAGCAGTTTTATTGTCTTTTTTCCAGGTGTTTTTAACTTTTGTTTCTGTTGCATCTGGTGTTTTTACTTCGGGTTCTTTACTATCTTCATAAATACGATAGTCTGTGTAATTACCAGGAAAATCCTGAATAACACCATTACCTCTAAACACAAATAAGTGATCTACGATCTTATCCATAAAATAACGATCATGAGATACTACAATCAAACATCCCGGAAAATCTAATAAGAAATTTTCAAGCACATTAAGAGTTACAATATCTAAATCGTTGGTGGGCTCATCAAGAATTAAAAAATTAGGATTCTGGATTAAAACGGTACATAGGTATAATCTTTTACGCTCGCCCCCACTTAATTTTTCTACAAAATCATATTGCTTTTTTCGGTCAAATAAAAAGCGTTCAAGCAGTTGTTGTGCAGAAATTTGTCTTCCCTTTTTTAAAGGAATATAATCTCCAAATTCTCGAATCACATCGATAACTTTTTGACCTTCTTTAATAGTAATACCACTTTGTGTATAATATCCAAATTTTATAGTATCGCCGATCACAATTTTTCCATGATCAGGAGGTATAGAACCTGTAATCATGTTAAGAAAAGTGGATTTACCGGTTCCGTTTTTACCAATGATACCAATACGTTCTCCTTTTTTGAAAACATATTCGAATTGGTCTAACAAGATAAGTTTGTCGAAACGTTTAGAGATTTTATGAAGTTCGAGGATCTTACTTCCCATACGTTCCATATTAATCTCGAGTTGAACTTCATGATCATTACGACGTTTATGAGCGCGTTCTTTAATTTCATAGAAATCATCAATTCTAGATTTGGATTTGGTAGTACGCGCTTTTGGTTGTCGGCGCATCCAGTCTAATTCTTTTTTGTATAGTTGCTTGGCTTTATCTGTTGTAATTTGTTCATTTACAATCCTAGCCTCTTTATTGGCCAAATAATAGGCATAATTACCTTTGTAACTATAGAGTTGACCGTTTTCTAATTCTATAATCTCATTACATACATTTTCTAGAAAATAACGATCATGGGTTACCATGAATAACGTAAAATTTTCTTTGGCAAAATATTCTTCTAACCATTCTATCATTTCTAAATCCAAATGGTTAGTAGGCTCATCAAGATATAATAGATTAGGTTTGCTTAATAATATGTTGGCAAGAGCTAATCGTTTCTTTTGTCCACCAGATAATTCACTTACCTTTTTATTAAGATCCTCTAGTTTAAGTTTAAAAAGTATTTGTTTATACTGTGTTTCAAAGTCCCAAGCATTAATTGCATCCATTTTTTCAAATGCTTGCTGATAGCTTTCTACATCGTCGGGATTTAACAACGCTTTTTCATAAGTGTTAATTACTTGAAGAATATCATTGTCTGAGGCAAAAATAGTTTGTTCTATAGTAAGAGCAGGATCCAAATTAGGTTCCTGAGGCAAAAAAGCAACTTTAAGATTTTTGCGATATACAACTTGGCCTTCATCAGGTTCTTCATCACCGGCAACAATATCGAGGAGAGAAGTTTTTCCAGTTCCGTTTTTGGCGACAAAACCAATTTTTTGCCCTTCGTTGATTCCGAAAGAAATGTTTTTAAAAAGGATACGCTCTCCGAATCCTTTAGCGATATTTTCTACTGATACGTAATTCACAATTTTTTATAAAGTTGCAAAGGTACAAGGTTTATAAGTTACAAAGAAGCAAAGTTTTGAAGTTTCTGTATTGTGAAACGATAAATAGAAGATTTATTACAGTATTAATGTTTTATAGCGGTTAATTTTAATTGTATTGTTATTGATTAAAATAAGAGAATTATGTGTTGTTGTAATTCAAAATAAATTCATTAAATCTATTGGAGTATTTTTTGTGAGATACAGTAATTTAAATATGAGTTATAGGAATTTTTATATCTTGCAGATATTATTTACACACTACAATCATTTTTTACTAGGTTAATACATGGGCAAGATATGTATTGGATTATGCTTAATTCTTAAATAGCAAACATAAGAGTTTGGGAGAGGTAGTGTTATGTTACTTCTTTGATGTCACACTTATTGTACAGATTTTTATATGCTTAGTATTAAAGTTATTACTATTTTAAACATTGATATATTACTTTTTTTACCTACTAAATGAGAAAAACACTACTTTATTTATTTGCTTTATTTTTTACTTTGTTATCCTTTGCTCAAGGAACATATAGAGACGAATTTGGATCTGTATCTTATGCCAACAATGATGGTACGTTAAATTGGGCAGGAAACTGGAATGAAATCGAACCTTTTGATTTTAATAATGACCCAGCTGGTGGTTTTATGAGTATTAATGGTAATCGACTTAGATTTAGATGGATATGGTCTGAGACTATAAGCAGAACGGCAAATTTATCTGGAGCAACAAGTGCTACACTTTCTTTTAATTGGGAAACATCTAGCCTCGAAGCAGGAGAGGAGCTAGCTATTAGAGCATCTAGTGATGGAACTAATTTTACTACTCTAGCAACATTTGGAGGTACTCAATCTGGTTTTTATAGTGTAGATATTTCAGCATATATTTCTGCTACTACGACAATTCGTTTTGATAATGTTGGGAACAACTGGGATGCTAATAATGACAGAGTTTTTATCGATAATGTTCAGATCTTAACTGCGGTAACTGTTAATCAACCTCCTACAATTGTAGTTAGTGGTGATCAGCATTTTTGTCCTAGCCCTACCAATTCTAGACCAGTAGTACAATCGGTTACTATTACTGATCCTGATGATACAACTGCCGATGAGATTTCAATACAAATATCATCAGGGTATGTTAATGGGCAAGATTTGTTAACATTAACTGGTAGTCACCCTAATATAACAAGTTCTTGGAATGCAACCGAAGGGAGACTATTTCTTACTGGCCCAGCAACATTTGCCGAGTTTGAGGCAGCAATTTTGGCTGTAGTATATTCAGCAAACGCATCTAGTCCTCCCGAATTAAAAGAATTTTCTATAGTGATAGGGAATGCGCTATTCCTGCCTGAGACGGGACATTTTTATGAATTCGTATCAGATACGGGGATTCGTTGGGATGATGCAAGAGATGATGCTGCTACGAGAACATATTTTGGATTACAAGGGTATTTGGCTACATTAACTAGTGCTGCTGAAGCTGCTTTTGCTGGATCACAGATCACAGGTAATGGGTGGATAGGAGCAAATGACGAAGCTGCAGAAGGACAATGGACATGGGTTACCGGGCCAGAAGCAGGAACTCTTTTTTGGACAGGAAATCAAACTGGGTCTGTTGTTCCTGGTGAATTTGCATTTTGGAATAATGGTGAACCCAATAATGCAGGTAATGAAGATTATGCACATATTACTGCACCAGGTATAGGGATTCCTAATTCATGGAACGACTTACCTATTGCTGGAGGAACCGCAGGAGGAGCTTACGAATCACAAGGTTATATTGTAGAATATGGTGGTATGCCAGGTGATATACCTCTACAGATATCTGGAGTAACTAGATTAAGAATAAGTTGCTCTGTGATTACCAATAGACAACGAACATATAGAGTAAATAACTAAGTTCTATTTGTTAGGAGGGTAAAGACATTTTTCTTTTTCGTCGGGTTATAGAAAAAAGAAATATAAAAATCGATAAAAATATAGAAACTCTAGCCAGGTAATTTCCTGCTTTTACATAGAATGTGATTTTATCATTTGTAACAAGGGTTCCTTTTAATGCTCCTTGTTTTTCGTAATCTAATTTTGCTACGATATTTCCTGTTTGGTTAATAATAGCAGAAATTCCGGTATTAGCACTTCGGGCAATGCTTCTTCTGGTTTCAATAGCTCTTAGTCTAGCATAAGATAAGTGTTGTCTATGCCCTTGAGTATTACCCCACCAGGCATCATTAGTAATAATTGCCAGAAAGTTAGCCTTATTTCTAATATACCCTGTGGCAAATTCTCCATATATACTCTCATAACAGATTAAAGTTCCTACTCCAATACTATCTTTAGAGAAAAATACTTCTCTATCTTCTTGCGTAGTTTTCTTGGCGACTGTTCCGCCAAGATCAATCATAGCATCACCCAAAATAGGTTTTAAAACACTTTGATATGGAAAATTTTCTACACCAACAACTAGTTTGCTTTTGTGATATAACTCATCAGTGCCGTCGGGGCGAACAAAAAATGCAGAATTATAGTCATCATAATAAATACCTTCTTTATAAGTGTTCGTTTGTTTGCGAATTTTACCAGGATCATTAAATACATCTATTAATGATATTCCTGATAATACATTTGCATTAGGATATTGGTTAAGTATATGTTGTGCTGTTTTTTTGGCAATAGAAATAGAGAAATTGGTAAGCCTATTGTTATCTGCAAAAACAGTTTCTGGAGCAATAATAAAATCTGTTTTTGAAGTAGCAACTGTATTTGTTAATGAGTCTAATAATTTACCTATTCGGGTATCTGTGGTGTTATATTTTTCGGTATAGGGATTTATGTTTGGTTGTAGAATAACCACTTCGATATCGCTACCTTCTTCTTTATACGTTTTTAGAATAATAAATGATATTATAATAGGTATTAGAATAATCAATCCATTACTAATTGCAGATCTGTATAGAATAGCTTTATCCTTATGTTCTTTAAAAAGCAGTATACTTTTAAAAATACTAATGTTAATGACCCAGATCCAAAGCGTACCACCAAAAGTTCCTGTGTATTCATACCATTGTACCCAGGAGGTAAAGCTTGCAAATCCATTACCCAGATTAAGCCAGGGCCAGGAAAACTCCCATTGTAAGTGTGTATATTCAAAAGTCATCCAAAAGCAAACCAGAAATATACTACTAATCGTAAATGTGGTTCTTTTGGCAACAATATGATAAATCAAAAATACCAAAGTCATCACAAGGCTATTTACAATTTCTGCAAACCACATACCAAACGCAGTAGAATTATAGATCCACCAGGTGGTAATTATATTCCAAATAAAAAAGGTAAGAAAAGCAAAGGCAAAAATCTGGCTTTTACTGTATTTATTTTTGCGAATGCTATATTCTGCAATCAAAAGTGGAACAAATCCAAAGAATAAAAATAAAGGAAAACCATAGGTCGGCCAGCTAATGGCGAGTAAAAGGCCTGAAATAATACACAATATGATGTTTCTCATAAAAAAAGCTTCCTTATTAATAACGAAATTAAACTTATTTAGTTACAATTAATATAATTGAATGTTTCTTTTTTGTAACGTTTAGTAATAGATAATCTTTTAAATGCTTAAACTGGCGATTTGATATAATTCTTTGCAATGTGATGTTTACGAAATTCATTGCTTAAAACTATATTTTATTTTGAAGAGTATAGAGTTACTTTTTTAATTTCTTTTCTAGGTTTTTTATGTTTTGACAGCTTGATATTTGTAAAATTTATAGCGGTCAAAATTTATAAATTCATACCTCGTTTTTAGGGGTATATGGCTAATTCCCTTGTATTTCTACTAGCCTTTATACTATATTTGATTCGGTTGTTAATACTTGTTTTGTGCATTGGGATCACTGTCAGGAAAAAGAAAAGTAAAGGCTTCAATTAGAGCAATAATATATCTGATGTGTAAAAAAAATACTCTCAATTTTATTCCATAAATATTAGTAAATGGGCAATCATATTCAAAAAGAGGATGACCTATCAGATTTGATTTTCTTTATCAAAGATCTTGATGAAAAAACATATCAGTCGATGACTCCTAAAAAAGAATGCAAACAGTATCATAAACAAACAAAGCTCTAAAATGAGCTTTGAATATAAAAATATTCTCTCGCGAGGAATAGACACACATGGTGAGTGTCTTAAAATGTTCATCACAACTGTAAATATTGAATATTTAAATTATGAAAAAATCAATTTTAAATTTAGGAAAAGTTATAAATAAAGCTAAACAAAAAACTATTAATGGTGGAAAGATGGAAGCCTCTTGCGAAGAATTAGGGTGGAACGAATCAACTTGTAAATATGGATCATCGGCTTCTGATATCAATTATCTTAAATGTTGTTAATTATTAAATCATTCTAAAATGAAAAAATCAATTTTGAATTTAGGAAAAGCTTTAAGTAAAGCAGAACAAAAATCAATTAACGGAGGTATTGCCCCATATTTATGTACTCTAGGAGATCCATGTTATATTTTTATGGGACCAATATGTACAGACGTATGTATGCATGAACCTGGAGATAGGTAGAATGTATAATTAATTCTACAATTATATGTTTAAAAGTAAACAATCATTGTTTTAAAGTTCATATTACTGTAGGTTATTGATAACTTGGCTGCAGTTGCTTTTTATTAAAAAGCAACTCAGCTTTTTTTCAAGAACGTACTAAAGTTTTTCTAAGTATGTGATAAAAAGTTATATGTAAATATAAATTACTTTTTTTCAATAAGATATATTATATTAGTTGTGTTTTATTACCCCAACCCCTCAACCTAACTTTGGATAAACAGAGGGCTAGAATCCATTTTGATATAGTGTTGTTAATAGTGGGTTTACTCTTTTTTATTACGGATTTGGAAGAAAATAATCGGTTACTATTGTTTTATTCAAAATATAAAAATATAAAATGTTTTTTACAGCTTTTGTATTGTTTGAATTAGGAATAATGTTTTTTATACAGAATAGACACAAACGATGAGTGTCTTAAAATGTTTGTCGTAAAAAAATAATCTTAAAACCTATATCATGAAAAATCACATTTTAAACTTAGGTAAAATTTTAACCAAAACACAACAAAAACAAATTAATGGAGGAGGGGGACACCCAGCATGCTATTCTCATCAGGATTGCCCTGGATCAATGGGGTGTTGTAGACCTGGAGGTAGCGGATTAGGACTGTGTATGGTGTTTGAGCAGTATATAAAATATTGCAATATATAAATGATTAATAGTTAATAAAGAAGACTGATTATTTTTCTTCTTTTCAAAAAAGTTAAACGCTGATATGAAGCACTGATGTTTTTTTATAAAGATATCAGTGCTTTTTTGTAGTAAATAATCATTTTTGGAAAGCTAATTCTAAATAAATTTAATTAGGTTGTTATGACTTATTTTATTTGAAAAAATGATAGGATACTATGATAGTAATTTGATTATAATCTACGATTTGTAACTAGCAGAATAATTCTTTTTTGGTTAGAAACCATTATCAGATAAAGTATCCATTAAGTTTACTATTTTTACACAAAATCAGACTTCATGTTTATTAAAAGACAAATTCCAAACTTCATTACACTTCTCAACCTTTTTTGTGGATGTATTGCTGTTATTTTTGCTGTTTTGGGGCAATTAGAATTTACTGCATTGTTTGTAATGCTAGGTATAGGATTTGATTTTTTTGATGGTTTTGCAGCGAGAATATTAGATGTTAAGAGTGAATTAGGGTTGCAACTTGATTCTTTGGCAGATATGGTTACCAGCGGGGTCGCACCTGGTATTGTGATGTATCAATTGTTGTCTCAAGTTTTTGGGAAACCATTTTATGTAACTCCTGGTTCTTGGAATTCTGAACAGGTTTTAGCGAGTTTTGATATGTCTTATGTATCCTTACTGGGTTTATTGATAACCTTGGCTTCTGCATATCGATTAGCTAAATTTAATATAGATACCCGTCAAACTACTTCATTTATTGGCTTGCCAACACCAGCAAATACATTACTAATTGTTAGTTTGCCATTAATACTCAAGTTTCAACAAGAACCCTGGATTTTAGAAATTATCCTTAATAAATGGTTTTTGATAGGGTTAACTATACTAAGTTGTTATTTGCTTAATGCAGAGATTCCTTTATTTGCTTTAAAATTTAAGAATTGGAGGTTTGCAGAAAATAAGATTCGTTATATTTTTATAATACTTACCGTTATTTTAATTGTACTCTTAAAATTTATAGCAATACCTTGTGTGATATTACTTTATATTTTGATGTCTTTATTTTTCAAAGAAAAAAAGCCGACCGAAGAATAGTTTTTGATCAGTATTTTTTACGATAAGATTCAAAAACCAAATACCGGTATTATCATTAAAAGTTCAATTTCTTTTTTCTAAGCTCGAAATTTTGCCCCAGATAAACTTTACGTACCATTTCATCTTCGGCCAATTCTTCGGGAATACCAGCTTTTAGAATACTTCCTTCAAACATCAAATAGGTTCTATCTGTTATCGCAAGAGTTTCCTGTACGTTATGATCTGTAATCAGAATACCGATGTTTTTATCTTTTAACTGGGCAACAATACGTTGTATATCTTCTACGGCTACTGGATCTACCCCGGCAAAGGGTTCGTCTAAAAGGATAAAATTAGGATCTGTAGCGAGTGCTCTTGCGATCTCTGTACGACGACGCTCACCACCACTTAGGAGATCACCACGATTTTTACGGATATGTCCTAAGCCAAACTCTTCGATAAGCGCTTCCATTTTATGCAATTGCTCTTTTTTAGAAAGTTTGGTGAGCTGAAGTACACTTAAGATATTATCTTCGATACTTAATTTTCTAAACACAGAAGCTTCCTGAGCTAAATAACCGATACCATTTTGGGCACGCTTATACATTGGGTATTTGGTGATGTCGATATTGTCTAATGAAATTTTCCCTCCATTAGGTTTTACCAAACCAACAATCATATAAAAAGAGGTTGTTTTACCAGCACCATTTGGTCCCAGAAGTCCAACAATTTCTCCTTGATTCACTTCCAGAGAGATTCCTTTTACTACTTTTCTACCTTTATATGATTTTATAAGATTATCTGCTTTTAACTTCATATCAGAATGACTTCTTTATATCGGGGGTGTTGCTAAAATGAGCTGGTAAATTTACATTATTCTTTTTAACTGCTACATACTTAAGAAGCTTTTGCTTCAAGGGCGTCCCAAAACTCATAAGCGCGACGT
This sequence comes from Aquimarina sp. EL_43, assembly GCF_943422735.1. Taxonomy (NCBI): domain Bacteria; kingdom Pseudomonadati; phylum Bacteroidota; class Flavobacteriia; order Flavobacteriales; family Flavobacteriaceae; genus Aquimarina; species Aquimarina sp. EL_43. The sequence goes on from NZ_CALSBR010000001.1 coordinate 3,290,319, forward strand.
AAATGAGGGATAACGATAGTACCTCCTACCAGGGTAGCAATACTAAGAGATTCGACCACTTCTTCTTTGGTTAACCCTTCTTTATGACAAGTTTCAAGATGATAGCGTACACAATCGTCACAGCGCAGCACTACAGAAGCTACCAACCCTAATAATTCTTTAGTTTTTACATTTAGAGCACCTTCCATATAGGCATTAGTATCCAGGTTAAAGATTCTCTTAATTATTTTATTATTGTCCTCCAGAATACGAGAATTCATTTTCTCTCTGTAACTGTTGAATTCGTCAACTATATCACTCATTTAGATTGTTTTTTGTAATTTTTTCTTTTCTTTTTTTATAACGGCTTTAGATATAAAAATACTTACCTCGTATAATATTAAAACCGGAATAGCAACAATAACCTGACTAGCAATATCAGGTGGCGTAATTACGGCAGAAAGTATTAATACAATTACTAAAGCAAATTTTCTGTATTTTTTTAAGAACTCAGGAGTAACTAACCCTACTTTGGTAAGGAAAAACATAATAACAGGAAGTTCGAATATTAGACCACAGGCGATTACAGAAGCCCTTACCAGTGCTATATAGCTATCAATATCAAATTCGTTAAGGACCTCTTTACTCACTTGATAACCTCCTAAGAAATTAATGGATAATGGCGTAATTACGTAGTATCCAAAAAGTACTCCCAAGAAAAATAAACAGGAACAGATAATAATAAATCCTTTAGAATTCTTTTTCTCTTTATCATACAACGCGGGAGAAATAAATTTCCAGAATTCATATAGTACATAAGGAAATGCTATAATAAAACCCGCTGTTATTGAGGTCCAGATATGAACAGAAAATTGACCTGCTACTTTTCTGCTCTGTACGCTAAAAGGTAATTCTTTAAAGCATAAACTTTCATCTAAGCCTAGAAGTTTAGATAGATTACAGAGACCATTATAAGTAGGGAAATCTGGTTTTTTTGGACCAAAAATTATAACATCGAAGATGAATTCTTTTGATATAAAAGCTATGATTCCTGCAATGAGTACTGCAACAGTAGCCCGAATTAAATGCCAGCGTAACTCTTCTAGATGATCTAGAAAAGACATAGACTGAGGATCTTTTTGAGTAGTGTTGTCAGCCATTATAAAATACCTTCTCTCATTAAATCATGAATGTGTAGTAACCCCACATATTTGCCATCCTTTTCTGCTAGTAATTGAGTTATTGAGTTTTCCTCTAATTTCTCTAAAGCATCTACCGCCATAGCATCATTATCAATACGTTTGGGGTTAGGAGACATAATGTCGTTAGCAGTCAAACCTTCAAAAGAAGTAGTTCCTTTTGTTAACATTCTACGTAAGTCTCCATCAGTTATAATACCAAGAATAGCCCCGTTTTCTGTAACTGCGGTAGCTCCTAATCTTTTTTCTGTCATTTCAACAATTACATTGTTTATATTAGACTCTGGAGATACTTCAGGTTTTTCGTTTCGAGATGTGATATCGCTTACTCGAAGGTATAGTTTTTTCCCCAATGCACCTCCTGGATGATATTTGGCAAAATCCCTACTAGAAAACCCTTGCAGGTGCAATAAGCATACTGCGAGTGCATCTCCTATAACCAGTTGTGCAGTGGTACTTGTTGTAGGGGCTAGATTATTAGGGCATGCTTCTTTTTCTACATAGGCATGCAATACGTAATCAGCTTCCTGACCTAAAAAAGACTCTTTATTAGCTGTAATACCAATTAAAGGATTTTTAAAGTTTTTAATCAAGGGAACCAGAACTTTTATTTCTGGAGTATTCCCACTTTTAGAAATACAAATAACAACATCATCTTCGAGAATATTTCCTAAATCACCATGAATGGCATCGGCAGCATGCATAAAAACTGCAGGGGTACCTGTAGAATTCATTGTAGCAACAATTTTGGTGGCAATAATAGCACTTTTGCCTATACCGGTAATAATAACTCTACCTTTTGAGTTATGTATCGTTTCTACAGCATCAGAAAATTCTTTATCAATGAGCTCTTCTAGGTGGGCAATTGCACGAGCTTCCTCGGCAACAGTTTTTTTAGCATATGAAATTATAGTGTCCTGGGTGTTCAAAATTTAAAAAATTTTCGTGTTATAAATAAAGATTTTACTATCTTTAATTTACGCAAAGGTATACAATACCTTATTAATTTTAAATAGTGATAAAAAAAAGCGTATTAATTTATGCTTTGTTTATCTTTGGCATACTAAAATTAAAAACGAAACATCCACTAAGTCTGTATTTGGGGAAATAGATTTAGTGTTAGTGAATCTTTATTTAATTGGTATATAAAAGTTAAATGATTTAATGAGTTTGAATGAAACTGACTTGCAAAGTGCTTTAAAAAAACATTTTGGGTTTAGTCAATTTAGAGGACTACAGGAAAAGGTAATACAGAGTATTTTGGAAAAACAAAATACATTTGTAATCATGCCTACAGGCGGGGGTAAATCCCTATGTTATCAACTGCCCGCTTTAATGTGTAAAGGGACCGCTATCGTGGTTTCACCCCTGATCGCATTAATGAAAAATCAAGTGGATGCTATTCGAAGTATTTCATCAGTAGAGGGTATTGCCCATGTACTTAATTCTTCTCTTAATAAATCCGAAGTAAAAAGGGTAAAAGAAGATATAATTAATGGGGTCACCAAGTTATTGTATGTTGCACCAGAATCACTTACTAAAGAAGAGTATGTAGATTTTTTAAAATCTCAGGAAATTTCTTTTTTAGCTGTAGACGAAGCGCATTGTATTAGTGAATGGGGACATGATTTTAGACCCGAATACAGAAATCTGCGTAATATTATTAAAAGAATAGGAGAAGATATTCCTATTATAGGACTTACCGCAACTGCAACTCCAAAAGTACAGGAAGATATTCTTAAAAATTTAGGGATGAGTGATGCTAAAACATTTAAAGCATCTTTTAATCGCCCTAATTTGTTTTATGAAATACGCCCTAAAACAAAAAATGTAGATGCAGATATAACCCGTTTTGTGAAACAGAATAGTGGTAAAAGTGGAATTATATATTGTCTTAGTAGAAAAAGAGTAGAAGAGCTGGCGCAGACATTAGAAGTTAATGGCGTAAAAGCTGTTCCTTATCATGCAGGATTAGACGCCAAGACCAGAGCTAAACATCAGGATATGTTTTTGATGGAAGATGTAGATGTAGTGGTTGCTACGATTGCTTTCGGGATGGGAATCGATAAACCCGATGTACGTTTTGTGATCCATCATGATATGCCTAAAAGTATAGAGAGCTATTATCAGGAAACAGGACGTGCCGGCCGAGATGGCGGTGAAGGACATTGTTTGGCATACTATGCGTATAAAGATATAGAAAAGTTAGAAAAATTTATGAGCGGTAAACCTGTTGCCGAACAGGAGATAGGTCACGCTTTGTTACAAGAAATAGTAGCATTTGCAGAAACCTCTATATCCAGACGTAAATTTATATTACATTATTTTGGTGAAGAGTTTGATGATGTAAATGGTGATGGCGCTGATATGGATGACAATGTGCGTAACCCGAAGAAAAAGCACGAAGCCAAAGATGAAGTAAAGTTACTACTCGAAGTAGTTAATAAAACAGGAGAGATTTATAAGTCTAAAGATCTGGTTAATACACTTATTGGTAAGAGCAATGCCTTAATTATTTCGCATAGAACGCATCAACAAGATTTCTTTGGAAGTGGTAAAGAACGAGATGATAAATACTGGATGGCTCTTGCACGCCAGGTATTAGTACAAGGGTATTTACGTAAGGATATCGAGACTTATGGAGTGATTAGGATTACTGCAGAAGGAAAAAGTTTTATTGATAACCCGGTTAGCTTTATGATGACCGAGGATCATATATATGATGAAACTAATGATGATTCTATAATAACTGCAGCAAAATCTGGAGCTAAAGGTGGTAGCGATGAGAAGTTAGTCGGAATGCTACGAAATTTGAGAAAAACAGTTTCCAAGAAACTAGGAGTCCCTCCATTTGTGGTTTTTCAGGATCCTTCTATAGATGATATGGCACTTAAATATCCTGTCACTGTAGAAGAATTAGCAAATGTTCATGGTGTAGGTGAAGGTAAGGCTAAAAAATACGGGCCTGCATTTGTAGCGCTTATTGCAGAATATGTAGAAGAAAATGATATTATGCGACCCGATGACTTTGTAGTAAAGAGTACGGGAGCGAATAGTGGTCTTAAATTATATATCATACAAAATGTAGATCGTAAATTACCATTAGATGATATTGCTGCTGCAAAAGGGATGGATATGCCTACCTTTATTAAAGAAATGGAAGCAATTGTATACAGTGGTACAAAACTTAATATTGCCTATTGGATAGATGAAATCCTTGATGAAGACCAACAAGAAGAAATTCATGAATATTTTATTGAAGCCGAAAATGATAAAATAGATACAGCAATAGAAGAATTTGATGGGGATTATGATGATGAAGAATTGCGCCTATATCGCATCAAATTTATTAGTGAAGTGGCTAATTAGAATATGATATACAATATAAAAAAAGGCTTTGGAGTTACTCCAAAGCCTTTTTTACTGCCTTACTCCAAAATCAGTTTATTTATAAAAAATCTCGAAGACTAACTGAAAAATACTTATTTCAAAATTTAAATGAATCGTTAAAACTAATTTTGTTAACGTTTATCAATTAATCTACTACACTCGCCAATATGTTAATTTGGTTTTTATTTACTAACCATATATTTATATAAGATTTTATTTTTTATACGATATAAGTGTAATCAGTTTGTGAGAAATAAATTAAATCATCTATTGTATCTGAAAAATTAAAGCATTGAGGTATTAACTTTTTTTAAACTATATGCTAAATTTTGAATAGCATAAATAAATTGGAGAAACAGTTAAAAAACACAAAATCAAAAAAATTAAAATCTCATTATATTGATTTCTTGTTGGAATTATTGAGACACCTGCAGTACTTATCAATAAAAGATGAAAACAGAATTAAAAAGCTGTCGGGTAGTAGATAAAATCACAGGTACGTAGAGCTATAATCTCAGTTTAGCTCGTGGTATGTCTGGTATCTTAAAATAGATCCATACCATTTTTGATAAGTAGAAGCAAGTAAAAGTATTTATGAAGAATACTTATTTATTCAATAACAATTAAAATTTTTAATCATGAAAAAAAAGAAGTTATCTAATTTAAATTTAAACAAAAAAACGATTTCTAAATTGAATAGTTCAAAAATAATTGGAGGTAGAGATTCTCGTCCTACTGTTCCTACTTTAGAACTTTCTTATTGTATAGGTATTCCCGGAGTTCCTGCAGGTTGTATGTCTGTTGACCCTTGTGCATAATAAAACCTCTATCCTGTTACTTTATTTTGTAGTAGTGAAAGTGATTAGGTAAGAAGGTATTAATCATTTGATAAGAGGCTGTCTAAAAATATTTAGGCGGTCTTTTTATTTTCAGTTATTTGATTTAGATTCTGGCTTAAGTTTTCGATATCGAGTGTTTTAGAAAATAACTTAAAGAGCTCTATGTATGTAAAAAAATTATTCTACATCAATTTATGAAAGACTTTTTATTAATTCTATTAACTTTGGTCTATTACGTATAGAAACAACTATTCTTTCTTTATTACTCAGAGTGATAGCTTCTTTTTTGTATATAGAGTGAATTTGGTTAATATTAATCAATGTTGATCTATTTGCTCTAAAGAATCCTTTTTTAGATAATAAGCCTTCGTAATATTTTAAAGATTTCGAAACTAAATAAGTTGATTTGTTGGATGCTGTAAAAAGACTATAGTTGCCATCTGCCTCACATTTAATAATGTCATTTATATTCATTGCAATATGCTCATTCCCAATATGAACTAGTATTTTGGAGGTGTTGGAACTTTCTTTTAAAAAAATATGGTTTTGCGTCAAAAGAAAAGGTTTTTTATTGATTTGTTACTTTGAATTGTTCTTAGACTTAGAGTATGTTATTAACTTGATATTCCGTTTTTGGTTTTGTTTAATAGATATAAGGGGATACAAATATTGTTACTAAATGTGTTTACTATATAATGTAGTAATAATGTAAAATGTTACCTTGTTTTTATGTTATATTATGATTTAATGTGACGTTGTGTTCAAAAATATTGACGTTATTCAGGATGATCAGAGATTATGATTATAAATATTCATTTAAATTTAAGCTAAGAATATTGTTAGAACCGTACTAATTTATTAATTTTTCTAAAACTTAATGCCATTTGCTTTTTAAGAACACAAAATATTATAATAAACCACCTACAATTTCCTATCTTTGCAACTTGTTTAAACTTAAATAAAAGACTGTCATGCAAGACGGATTATACGCAAAATTTAATACTTCAAAAGGAAGTATATTAGTAAATCTAGAATATAAAAAAACACCAGGAACAGTAGGTAATTTTGTTGGCCTGGCAGAAGGTAATATAGATAATCAGGCTATTCCTCAAGGAAAACCATATTATAATGGTCTAAAATTTCATAGAGTGATTGCAGATTTTATGATTCAGGGAGGAGATCCTCAAGGAACTGGAGCAGGTGGACCAGGATATCAATTTGATGACGAGATTCACTCAGATTTAAAGCATGATGGCCCGGGAGTATTATCTATGGCTAATGCTGGTCCAGGGACAAACGGAAGCCAGTTTTTTATTACTCATGTAGAAACATCTTGGTTAGATGGAAAACATACTGTTTTTGGTAAAGTAGTAGAAGGATTAGAAGTTGTAAATACAATAGAACAAGGTGATGAAATCGAATCTGTAGAGATACAGAGGGTAGGAGCAGAAGCCGAAAGTTTTAATGCTGTTGAGACTTTTAGAAGTTTTAATGGAGCTAAAGCAGAAAGAGAAGCCGCAGCCAGAAAAAAAGCCGAAGATTTATTAGAAGAAATTGCTGCGGGATTTGAAAAAACCGATAGCGGTTTAAGGTATAAGATTATTCAAAAAGGAGATGGGGCAAAAGCAGAAAAGGGAAAGACTGTTTCTGTGCATTACAAAGGGAGTCTGACTGATGGCACAGTATTTGATTCTTCATATAAACGTAATCAGCCTATTGACTTTCCGTTAGGAATGGGACAGGTAATTTCTGGATGGGATGAAGGGATTGCACTGTTACAAGTAGGAGATAAAGCAAGATTTGTGATTCCACCATACCTTGGATACGGAGACCGAGGTGCCGGAGGAGTTATTCCACCTAATGCAACACTTATTTTTGATGTTGAGTTGGTAGAAGTGAAATAACTTTAGTTCATTACATACAAAATTTAAAAAAGTCCCTAACACAGGGACTTTTTTTATTACTTGTTTTATCTGGTACATAAAAATAGACCCCTCATATTTATGATTTGATAATAATGTGAGAATAATGAAAGCATAAATTATTATATCCCTAGTGTTTTTTTATATTAAAAGCTTTATTTTTAATGAATTGTATTTTTTTTAACATAGTTTTTTATTATTTTTAACATTGCGATTTTTTTAAAATCATTTTGTTAAAAAAATGTATTAGGAGGTTTAAATCCTCTTTTATTTATATTTTAACCCAAATTGCATACCCCCTAGATATGAAACAAGGACTTATTACTTTTTTGATTCTGTGTAATATTCATCTTGCTCTCGGTCAAGAAAAGGCAGACATTCTAGTAAACATCAATGATCAAATAGAGATGATAGATGGTTATATAGAATTTGAAACTTTTTTCTTAGATCCAGAAGAGTTTCTTGATAAGATGGCTGATCATGGCGCAGAACTAAACGGATATTATGAGCATGAACGACTCAAAAAGATTGTTAGAAAAGTTGGTACCAGAACAGCAGATGTTGTAACGGTATTTTATTTTTGGAATGACCAACTTATTCATGTAAACTACAAACAACGCCCTTATTTAGAAACAAAAAACGAGAATGGTCAACGAATTATGGACTATTCTAGTGCTTTTACTAAGTATGAGTCGAAGCATTATTTTAAAAATGATGAAGAGCTAGAAAAAAAAGAAATCGGCCAACCTATGGATGATATGGAGCCCGAAGAAGAGTTTATCAAATATGCGTATAAAATGAAAGCGCTATTGGATAACAAATTCTATAATAGAGATACATATGAAGCACTGCAGGGAAAATGGCTTTTTATTCAGAATACAGATGATTATTTGATTTTTGAAGGAACAATACGATTTAATTTTTATAACGGAAAATTTGCAAATCGTTTAAAAACCAGAATAGAAGATGGAGGCGTATTGGTTTGTTTTTTTCCAATGGATGATCGTATTTATAGATATAAAATCAATGACTTAAACGATAATATGCTTACATTAACAGATCTTTTCTCTAAAGAAGAATTTGTTTATGCTAAAGTAGAATGATTTTTTAAACTATGGATTTAAGATATCCTATAGGAAAATTTGAATGTCCAAAAATTATAACTTCGGATCATATCCAAAGATGGATATATGATGTAGAAGAGTTACCGACGAAATTATTAAATCTGGTTTCCACATTTAGTGAACAACAGTTAGAAACACAATATCGTCCTGGTGGATGGACCGCCAGGCAAGTAATACATCATATTCATGATAGTCATCATAATGGATATATTCGATTTAAGTGGGCATTAACAGAAAATAAACCCATGATTAAGGCCTATGATGAGCAATTATGGGCCGAATTATTTGATACCAAGTCTGCACCAATTCATTTATCCCTAGACTTGATAAAAGCTTTACATGCTAAATGGGTATACTTCTTAAAAGGTTTATCTGCTCATGATCTCGAAAAAGAGTTTATACATCCAGAAGGAGATATATCAATTTCGTTGGGCGAAGATATTGGTATCTATGCATGGCATGGTAATCATCATTTTGCACATTTGCAAATTATTGCTCAGCTCTAATTTAAAGAGATAATACCATTCTTTGCATCTCCCTATGTTCATCTTTTAGACCAGGATACTCTAGGTCATAAAAAGAAACAGTATCAAATCCTATATTTTTATAAAAAGATAGTGCGGGACTGGTACTCATTACATCTAGCCAAACTATTTTCTTACCTAGATTAATAGCATAATTTTTAACAAACTCAATCCCCTTTTTACCGATGCCTAAACCAGTGACTGATTTTAAAAGATATATTTTTTCTAGTTGTAATGTTATAGAAGCATCAAACCCTTTGATGGCTTCCTGCTTTTTTATTTTTAGTAATCCTAAAGATGTATTTGCTTTTTGAATTAAAAAATAAACAATGGTATCTGTTTTAAAATCTTCTTCAAAAGCTTTTTGATTGAAACTTAGATTTACATAATAACTGGGATCATTATTTTCCCAAATATGGGCATAATGTTCGGGGTAGAATTGTTGACTTATTTTACTCAACTCTCTAATATCTTTAGTAGAGCATTCTTTAAAAACTACTTCTTGCATATCTTGAAACTACGATATTGTAGCAATTTTTATAAGTTATATCTATTCTTTCCACTTAATATTACAACCAATACTTGGTTTTTGTTCTTCAGAAACTTTGGCATTGCGAAGTACTGCATCAAGCGCCTGACGAAGATCGCGGCCATTTACAGGAATTCCGTTTCCAGGTCGAGAATCATCTAGTTGTCCTCGATAAATAAGTTTTGACTCTGAATCAAATAAGTAAAAATCAGGAGTGCAGGCAGCATCATATATTTTAGCAATATCCTGGGTTTCATCAAATAGATATGGAAATGTATAGTTGTTTTTTTGAGCAGTTTTCCACATTTCTTTAGGAGCATCCTGAGGGTATTTTTCAATATCATTACTGCTAATAGCCACAAAACCAAATCCCTGAACCCGATAGTCATTAGCGATACGTACTATTTCTTCGTTAACATGAATCACAAAAGGGCAATGATTACAGATAAACATAACCACAGTTCCTTTTTCGCCTTTTACATCGTTAAGAGAATACTTGTCATTGGTAACAGCGTCTACAAGTGTAAAATCGGGTGCAATAGTACCAAGAGGTAACATGTTAGAAGGAGTACGAGCCATGATTTTCTTTTTTTGAAAGGTTCCAAAATTACAATATTATACCATATAAGTCTACAAAAACAGACCTTAGTTACAACTGTAATTTACAATTTTAAACATTGAACTCATCTTGATTTTTTCTGTTTGTAAAAACATAAGGCTTTTAATCCTTAACGATACCCTTTTTATAGGGTATAAGCTACGGTGCAAAAAAAATCAAGATGAGTAGTTCACTTAATACGTCTTACATTTCATCACTAAAGAAAATAGCATTCATTAGTAATTTATTCGTTCCATACCAAAAAGCTCTAAAATTAGTATTGTCGGTAAACAAGATTATATTTCCTTTTCCGAAATCATTATGTTTAAAAGGGACTGTTCCTGATAGAGAATCCAAGTTCTTTTTACTAATATATCCACTTAACAATGGTTTTTTTGTATATCGAATAGGATTGTTATAACTCTGCTTATCTGGTTTAATAAATAATTTTGTATTTCTAAATAGTGAAATCGTATTGTTTTTATATCCAAAATTAATAGGATGAGAACGATCTATTTCGGCTTCAAAAATAGCTCCACCAATTACTTGTGCACCATTAAAATCTTGTCTTTGTTCAAAGGATATGTTTTTTGCATCATTTTTTGGAGTAGCAAATTCGATTTTCATGAATTCGTTATTCTTAAAAAACTGGGCAGCATTTCTATATCCAATTAGTGTCCCGCCATTACGAACCCAAGTTTTTAATTTTTTTGCTTTTTCTTTGTCAAAAGACTGTCTCCAGCTATTTGGTAATACAATATGTGTGTATTTTGATAAAGTGATTCTGTTAAAATTACGTGTTTCTAATTTTGTGATAGGAATATCATAACGTTGATCCATTAAATGCCAGATTTCTCCAGCATCATAAGGTGTGATTCCACTACCTGTAAACAATCCTATTCTTGGAAGTGATAAAGCACGAAATTGATTACTTCCCAGATCAATCCCCTTTGTCAGTCCTGTAGAAACACCAGTGATATCGATATGATTCTCTGCAGCTATTTTTTGTAACAATTTATGAAGCTCTTCTTTATTTAATTTTTGATTCTGAACCGGTATTAAAATTGTACCATAGTCATAATCATTGTTTTCTAAAGAAAAAGGTTTCATCCCAACTTTGGCTCGCAATCCATTAGCTAGGATTTGATATAAAGCTTTTGGAGTGTAATACTCATGCCATTGTATCAGGTATGCATAATCACTTTTATTAACCGGATTGATTTTGCGATACGTGAGGTCTGATATTTCGCTACCTATATTAGAAATAGCTGCATTGTCAGAATAGTCCAGATTAAAGGCCAAAGGAAATGTCCAGGCAGAAACATCATAAAAGAGACTGTCTTGAAATGCTGTTCTTTTTTCAAAAATAGCTTTTAATAACCTTTTTTGTCGCTGGTTCTTAGGAACAATATAGCTATACTCTTTTTTGAAAAAATTACCCTTAATGGCTATATCTTGTTTAAGTTCGTATAATTTGATTTGATGTCTCTTAAGGATTTCGGCAAGATGATAAGATGAAGCTGCATCTTTTTCGTTACCAAAAATATAAGCATCTTTAGTTACTTCCTTTCTTGCATTATTGTAAAAACTTCGTTTATATTCTAATAACTCTTTACGCATTGATTTTGCAGCTTCTAATGTAGAAAGTGTTGCGGTAAATTGATTTCTTATTGTAAAAGGAAAAGTGAGTAGCCCATTATCGGTTTGCTGAGCATGACCACGCGAACTACCTTGTTCAAATAAAATACCAATACTACCATTAATATCAGGGAAAGTAGATCCTTTACCATAATAAAAGTCGTCGAAATTCTCTTCGGTATAATATAGTGAACCAATATTGTCTAATGCTTTAGCGTGATAATTACCAATTTTTTTGGTGAGTTCTTGATTTAATTTAGGAGTTAAAGGATGTGTTCGTGATTGAATTCCTGGTTGAAAAAAGAAAGTACTATTAGATCCCATTTCATGATGATCGGTAAGAATATTGGGGTACCATTTATGAAAAGTCTTGATACGAGCTCTGGATTCTGGTAATTGTACTGGTAACCAATCACGATTCATATCGAACCAATAATGATTTGTTCTTCCTCCCGGCCATACTTCACTGTATTCTCGATCTTGAGGATCGGTACTAATATTTTTACTTTTATTGGTATTAGCCCAGTAAGCAAAACGCTGTAAGCCATCAGGATTCAATGAGGGATCGAATAAAATAACAACATTGTCTAAAAGATTATCTATTTCTTGTCCCTGTGCAGCAGCAAGATAGTATGCCGCAACTAATGATGCATTAGAACCACTAGGTTCGTTACCGTGAATAGAAAATCCTTGATATACAATTGCTGGTAGATCTTCTATATGTATTGCAGTAGAGCCATTTTGGGTAAGTTCTACATGCTTTTTTTGTATTTCCTGAAGGTTTTGGTGATTTTTTTCTGAGGTTATCGTAAGTAATAGTATTGGGCGATCTTCAAAAGTTTTTCCTCTATCTTCAATTGTTATTCTTGAAGATGCTTTGGCAAGAACCTGCATATAATTTACAAGTTTATCATGGGTTACATGCCATTTTCCCGGGACATAACCAAGTACACTTTGCGGAGTAGGAATATCAGGATTGTATGTAACATTTTTTGGAAGGTAATATTCTAAAGATAAATCATCTTGAGAAAAAGAGACAAAGTTTAATAGTGCAAAAAAAACAGTAAAAATATGTTTCATACGTTTTATTTTTTTGTAATTATTTTTGATGGGTGAATATAAAAAAAACCGCTTCAGTGAATGAAGCGGTTTACATAACTTTAACTTAAAGTCGTATTATTGTCTAGATATCGTCAAAACTTACATCTGTAAAGCTTTCTGTTGATGCAGAAACTTCTTCAGTAACTTTATTTTCAACTCCATCTTTTTCATATGATTTCTGAAAGTCTTTTTGATGACGTTCACTTATTACTTCTTCTCCTTTTTCATCGACAATGAAGTGAGTCATTTCATTTAAGATCTCTGTAAAACCAACAAAATCTTCTTTGTAAAGGTAGATCTTATGTTTCTTATAGTGAAAAGATCCATCATCATTGGTAAACTTTTTACTTTCTGTTATTGTTAGATAATAATCTCCTGCTTTTGTAGCTCTTACGTCAAAGAAATATGTTCTTCTTCCTGCTCGTAAAACTTTTGAGAAAATTTCTTCTTTATCCATCATTTCATTATCACTCATAATCCGTATTTATTAATTAATTAATATGTTATGATGGTTTCAAAAATCCAAAAAAATTGTTAACCTCACAAAAAAAACTCAAATTTCTTTTTCACTAAGTTGTTTTAAATAGAGATCTTTATAATATCCTTCGGTGCTTATTAGTTGATTATGAGAGCCTTGTTGGATTATTTCGCCATCTTCTAAGACAATAATTTTATTTGCATTTTTTGCAGTAGATACCCTATGACTTACTATAAAAGTTGTCTTATTCTTAGAAATTTTGTGAAGATTGTTAAGGATTTCTTCTTCTGTTTCGGTATCAACAGCAGATAAACAATCGTCAAAAAGGAGTACAGGAGGATTTTTAAGTATTGCTCTTGCTATAGAAACACGCTGTTTTTGACCTCCGGATAATGTGATCCCACGCTCTCCTAAAACAGTATCATACCCTTTACTAAAACCTATTATGTTTTTATGTACTACTGCATTTTTGGCAGCTTCATATACTTGATCATCTGTCGCATTCTCATTGCCAAATTTTATATTGTTTTGTATACTATCACTAAATAAAAATGCATCTTGAGGAACATAACCAATACTCTCTCTTAAATCGGTTAAATTGAGGTTTTTTAGAGGAACTCCATCTATTCGTATTTCACCCGACGAAACATCGTATAGCCTGCCTATTAAATCTAATATTGTTGATTTTCCAGAACCGGTTTTTCCTATAATACCTATTGTTTCTCCATTTTTAACTTCAAAACTAATATTTTTTAGGGCAGTGATATTAGTATCATCATAGGTAAAAGAAACATTGTCAAAATTAATATTTCCAGTAATTGGTGTTTTTTGAGTTACTGTATTAGTGATTTCTGGTTCCTGACTAAGAAATTCATTAATTCTTACTTGAGAGGCTTCTGCTTGCTGAACGATAGAACTAACCCATCCAACTGTGGCTACAGGCCAGGTAAGCATATTAACAAAAATGATAAATTCTACAATTACACCTAGATCTTGTATCGTACCATCGATAAATTGCTTTCCTCCAATATAAATGACTAGAATATTACTAAAACCGATCAGTAAAACCATTAGGGGGAAAAACAATGCTTGTACTTTGGCCAGATCAAGATTCTTATCCTTACTCTTATCAGATAATTCGGTAAAACTTTTCTGGGTGGGAGATTCCAGACCGTATGCTTTGATTACAGAAATACCACTAAAGGATTCTTGAGTAAAAGTGGTTAGTTTAGATAAAAACTCTTGCACTACAGTACTACGTTTATGAATCGCAACACTTAATTTATAAATAGAAACCGATAATATGGGTAAAGGAGTAACAGTATATAAAGTAAGCTCAGGAGCTATACTAATCATATATCCTATCACCACAACAAATAGAGTAATAGTGTTTACACTATACATAATTGCGGGACCAACATACATTCTAACTCGAGATACATCTTCGCTAATGCGATTCATAAGATCACCTGTTCTGTTTTTCTTATAAAAATTAAGAGATAGTTTTTCATAATGTTGAAAAACCTCATTTTTAAGATCAAACTCAATAAATCGAGAAACTACAATAAAAGTCTGACGCATTAAAAAAGTAAATAATGCCGAAATAAGTAATGCCCCTGCAATAAGAAGAATATTTATGATAAGTCCGCTTTTTACCTCGGCAATATCAGTAATCTCTTTATTAATATATTGTTCTACAACATCTACAGAGTCACCAACTAATGTAGGAACTATTGTAGCAAAAACTCTTGCGATTATAGTAATTACCAATCCAATGATAAGTCGGTATTTATATTTTAAAAAGTATTTGTTCAAATGGCGTAATGCGCGCATAAAAGATTAATATTTATAAGTGAATTTATTAATAAATCCGTAAAGTTTAACAGTGTTAAATTTCAAATTGATAAAAATATGCTATTTTAGCACCCTTATTTTGAGTATAATATAATTGTAATATTTAAAAATTTTATAACATGATAACCGAAGTGTTTACTGCAAATCAACTTAAAAAAGAAGCTCCAGTATTTGGTCAACTATCTTTTGATAATCACGAACAAGTTGTTTTTTGTCAGGACAAAGATACAGGATTGAAGGCAATAATTGGTGTACATAACACAATTTTAGGACCAGCTTTAGGTGGGACTAGAATGTATGACTATGCAACAGAGTGGGATGCACTTAATGATGTATTGAGGTTATCACGAGGAATGACGTATAAAGCTGCTATTACAGGTTTGAATCTTGGAGGAGGGAAAGCAGTAATTATCGGAGATCCTAAAAAAATAAAAACACCAGAGCTAATGAAACGCTTTGGTAAATTTGTGCATACACTAGGTGGTAAGTACTATACTGCAGAAGATGTAGGTATGGAAACTTCTGATATGGATACCGTAAGAGAAGTCACTCCTTATGTAACAGGAATATCCGAATCAAAAGGAGGAGCAGGGAACCCTTCTCCGGTTACAGCTTATGGTGTGTATATGGGAATGAAAGCAGCTAGTAAATTTGCCTATGGAAATGATGCATTAGAAGGAAAACGAATTTTGGTTCAGGGAATTGGACATGTAGGAGAAGAATTGGTGCGTTTAACCTCTGAAGAAGGAGCAAAAGTAATAATTAGTGATATCAACCAAGAAAGACTCGAAGCAGTAAGTACTAAGTATGGTGTTGATATTTATAGAGGAGATGATCTATATGCAGAAACTGCAGATATTTATGCTCCTTGTGCTCTTGGCGCAACTGTTAATGATAAAACAATTGATAAATTAAAAGTAAAAGTGATTGCCGGAGCGGCAAATAATCAATTAGCTAACGAAAATATTCATGGTCCTTTATTACAAAAGAAAGGAATCGTGTATGCTCCAGATTTTTTGATTAATGCAGGAGGTATTATCAATGTATATGCAGAGATCGAAGGATATGGCAGAGATCAAATTATAGCCAAAACCGAGAAGATTTATGATACTACTTTAGATATTTTAAACAAAGCAAAAGCAACCAATGTGACTACAAATGAAGCAGCAATTAGTATAGCAGAAGATAGAATTGCAGCACGAAAAAAGGAAATGTAATCATACCTCAAAAAAATTAAAGACGGTTTTGTAACACAAGAAAAGTGAATTAAAGAAAAACCGATAAAATTTTAAAATACAATTACCTCATAAAAAAAGAAGTTTTAAGGTAGGTACGATTAAAAATAATAGTATTTTTGCAGGGCAAAAGTTAAAACATACTTTTGCCCTTTTTTAATATAAAGTTCTTTGTAATTTTCTATGTTAACCAGAAGACATATTAGAGTAAAAGTAATGCAGTCTCTCTATTCGATGGAGCAGACGCAAAGTGACAATCTTGGTAAAGAAGAGAAATTCCTTCTTTATAGTATTGATCAGATGTATGAATTATTTATTATAAATCTTCAGCTTCTGGTAGAAATTAGAAAACATGCAGCTGAGTTTTTGGCAAAAAGTCAAAAAAAATACCTTGCTACCTCCGAAGAAAAAAATCCTAATACCAAATTTATCAATAACGAAGTTCTGTTATTGCTAGAGAAAAATATTCAACTCAAAACAGAAATTGAGAAGAAAAAATTGAATTGCTGGGAATTAGATGATGAGTATGTGGCTATATTATGGAAAGAGATTAAAGAAAGTGAGCTGTATACAGATTATATGAGTACTAAACTTAGCTCTTTTAGAGAAGATAAAGATTTTGTACTCGATGTTTTCAAAGAGATTATAGCTCCCAATGATAAACTTTATGAATATATCGAAGATAAAAAGCTAACGTGGGTTGATGATTTACCATTGGTAAATACATCGATTATCAAAATGCTTAGAAAAGTTAAATCATCTCATGATGAGCAAATGACATTACCTAAGCTGTATAAGGATATAGAGGATAAGAAATTTGCAACTGATATTTTTAGAAAAACAACGCTTAATGGTGTAGAGTTTACAAAAGAAATTGATGGTAAAACACCAAACTGGGATCAAGATCGTATTGCAGAATTGGATAAAGCGATCATAAAAATGGCCATTTGCGAGTTTGTAAAGTTCCCGTCAATACCGGTAAAAGTAACAATTAACGAATATTTAGAAATTGCAAAAGAATATAGTACGCCTAAAAGTAGTATTTTTATCAATGGAATTTTAGATAAAATTTCTAAAGAATACCAGGAAAATGGTAAATTAAACAAAGTAGGTCGTGGATTAATGTAATATTTTAGAAAAAATAGTATTTTTAACCCTCAAATAATTAAAAAACCCAAGTAATGAAAAAAGGAATCTTAATTTTAGCCGGAGTTTTTGCTATGACAGTTATGTCTTGTAAAGACAATGCCGCAGAAAAAGTTAAAGAAGAAAATGTAGAAATAGCAGCAGATCGAGACGCAAAGAACGCAGATTTTCCTGTGATGACTTTTACTGAAACAGAACACGATTTTGGAACTATCAATGAAGGAGATGTTGTAGAGCATAAGTTTGCTTTTACCAATACAGGTAAAGCACCTTTGGTAATCGTAAGTGCAAAAGGTAGTTGTGGATGTACTGTGCCAGAATGGCCAAAAGATCCAATTGCACCAGGAGCAACAGGAGAGATGTTAGTGAAGTTTAACTCTAACGGAAAACCAAATCAGCAAACTAAGCAAGTTACTATAACTGCTAATACCGAGGCTGGAAAAGAAATTCTTAAGATTAAAGCTATGGTAACTCCAAAGGCTAAACCCGTAAGTGGAACACCAGTAAGCGAATAATTTATGGAGCAAATACAATCATTTCTTCCTTTTATACTCATATTTGTCGTAATGTATTTTTTTATGATACGACCACAGATGCAAAAAGCAAAAAAGGAGAAAAAATTTGCTGAAGACTTAAAAAAAGGAGATCGTGTCGTAACAAAAAGTGGACTTCACGGTAAAGTTTTTGACTTCAGTGAGAAAAATAATGCTATTATTATTGAAACAGGATCTGGTAAATTAACGTATGATAAATCTGCAATTTCGTTGGAGATGAGTCAAAAATTAAATCAACCAGCAGATAAGAAGTAATAACTAGCCTACTTGTTAAAAGCGCGATGAAATTAATTTAATTTTACCGCGCTTTTTTGTTTTCTATAGGTTTTATTATTGCTTTTTCTGACTACCACGAAAGAAACAATACTATCAATAATTTTTAATCTGGGTAAAATTATTAATTTACTTCTTTGCCGTTAATTCAGCAATTTTAACGATTACTTCTACGGCTTTGATCATACTCTCTGCAGGAACATATTCGTATCGCCCATGAAAATTATGCCCGCCTGCAAAAATGTTTGGGCATGGCAGTCCCATAAAACTTAATTGTGATCCATCAGTCCCTCCTCGTATAGGTTTTATAATAGGAGTAATATCGAGAGATTTCATAGCTTCTTCTGCAATATCTACAATATGCATTACAGGTTCTACTTTTTCTCTCATATTAAAATACTGATCTTTGATTTCTATATGCACAACCTTTTTGGCATGTTGAGCATTAATTTCATTTGCCAGATTTTTCATTACTTTTTTTCTAGCTTCAAAATGCTCTTTATCATGATCTCTAATGATATACTGTAACTGAGTCTCTTCAACATTACCTTTTATAGTATGTAAATGAAAAAAACCTTCTCGACCACTTGTATGTTCAGGCGTTTCCATCCTTGGCAGCGAATTGATGAAATCCTGTGCGATGTACATACTATTAATCATTTTTCCTTTTGCATAACCAGGGTGTACGATTTTCCCTTTTATAGTTACCACAGCACCGGCCGCATTAAAATTCTCATATTCAAGTTCCCCAATTTGGCTACCATCCATAGTATATGCCCAATCTGCACCAAATTTTGAAACATCAAATTTATGAGCACCACGACCAATCTCTTCATCGGGTGTAAATCCTATTCGAATTTTACCATGTTTAATCTCAGGATGTTGTACAAGATATTCCATCGCAGTTATTATTTCTGTAATCCCCGCTTTATCATCAGCTCCCAATAGTGTTGTGCCATCGGTAGTAATGAGTGTTTGACCTTTATACTGCTTTAAGTCTTCAAAATAATCAGGAGAGAGTATAATATTTTCTGATGCGTTTAGTGTGATGTCTTTACCGTCATAATTTTCTATAATCTGTGGATTTACATTTGCACCTGTAAAATCAGGACTAGTGTCAAAGTGCGATATAAAACCAATAGTGGGTACTTCTTGATCAATATTAGAAGGTAATGTAGCCATGATATAGGCATACTCATCTATACTAATGTCTTCTAAGCCAATATCTTTTAAATCTTCGACTAATTTATTAGCAAGATCCCACTGTTTTTCGGTACTGGGAGTTGTATTACTTTCGGGATCACTTTCGGTGTCAATAGTCACGTAACTTATGAACCTATTTATGATGTGTTGTTTTGAAATCATTGCTGCTACTATTTTAATATTTGAAGAATTCAAAAATACACTTTTATTAGAACCTTGGATAACTTATTTTTGCACAAGCAAAATTATATTTAATGTATAAATTCTTACTACGTCCTTTACTATTCTTGTTTGATCCAGAAAATGTGCATCATTTTACCTTTAGAATGATTCGGTTTTTTTCAAAAATACCTCTTGTGCCATTAGTTTTTAGAAATTTATATAAGGTAGATGACCCAAGATTAGAGCGAGAAATTTTTGGATTAAAATTTAATAACCCTGTAGGACTAGCTGCTGGATTTGATAAGAATGCAGTTTTGTATAATGAATTGGCTAATTTTGGATTTGGGTTTATCGAAATAGGAACGGTGACTCCCAAAGGTCAGGAAGGTAATCCTAAAAAGAGGTTGTTTAGACTTAAAGAAGACCGAGGGATTATCAATAGAATGGGATTTAATAATAAAGGCCTTGAGGCAGTCGTAAATCAACTTCGAAAAAATAAAGGTAAACTTATTATAGGAGGAAATATAGGAAAGAATACAGATACGTTACCAGAGCATTATACCAAAGATTATCTGGAGTGTTTTCGGATATTACATCCATATGTAGACTATTTTGTTCTTAATGTGAGTTGCCCAAATGTTGGGAGCCATGCAAAGCTAAATGATAAAGAATACTTAAACGAATTAATAGTAGCCGTACAAGAAGAAAATAGAACGTTCGAAAAACAAAAACCTATTGTACTGAAAATTGCACCCGATTTAAATACAAATCAACTGGATGAAATTATAGAATTAGTAGCAGATACTAATTTAGATGGAGTTATTGCAAGTAATACTTCTGTAACCAGAAAAGGACTAAAGACTTCTGAAAATAGATTAAATGCAATAGGTAATGGAGGTTTAAGTGGTCAACCCATAAAAAACAAAAGTACAGAAGTAATTAAATATTTATCAGAAAAAAGCAACAAGGCGTTTCCGATTATTGGAGTAGGAGGAATACATAGTGCTACCGATGCTATAGAGAAATTAGAGGCTGGAGCAAGTCTGGTACAATTATATACAGGCTTTATTTATGAAGGCCCCAAATTGATCAGGGATATTAATAAAGCAATACTTAGTAGCTAAGCTTTTAGAATATGAATTACGAAATTCTCTACACCTTTGTTATAGCAACATTGGCATTGTCAATCTCACCAGGGCCCGATAATATATTTGTGCTAATGCAAAGTGTGGTAAACGGCAAAAAGTATGGATTGGCTGTGGTGGCTGGTCTAATGTCTGGGTGTTTAATACACACTACGTTGGTTGCTTTTGGCGTATCTGCAATTATTAAACAAAGTGAAATGCTCTTTTTTACTATTAAATTATTCGGAGCGTTGTATTTGTTTTTTCTGGCTTACAAAGTGTTTAGAAGTGAAGCAGAGGTGAGTCTTTCAGAAAATAGTATGCCTAAGAAAAGCCTCGGGCAATTATTTAAGCAGGGATTTATAATGAATGTTTTAAATCCTAAAGTATCTATATTCTTTTTAGCATTTTTCCCTGGATTCTTATTTAGTAAAACCATAAGTAATGTAATACAATTTTATATACTTGGATTTCTTTTTATTGTAGTTTCATTTATCATTTTTGGTCTGATAGCTGTTCTGGCTGGATCTATTGCAGAGTATTTAAAAAAGAGCTCAAAAATAGGGGTTGTTCTAAAATGGCTTCAGATTATTGTCTTTATCGGGATAGGAGTTTTTATTCTTATTTCGGGGAAATAAATGGAGGTAAAAAAACCAAGACTCATGCCTTGGTTCTTTAGATAGGTAATGGAGTTAATGGGGTAAGTCATAATACGTTGCTACTTGATAATAGCAGTTCTTAGTTGCCAAAGTGTTTCATCACAGCATAGTAATCATTGATATCAACTCCTTCTGCTTTTAATTTGGATAGGATATCATCCTGCTTACCGTTTATGTTTGTCGATGCTATGATTACTATTCTTAGTTCTTCAAGTTGTCCGGCAGTAACAGAAAATGTGGTAGTTTCATTTTGTATAAAAAAATTCATAGAGTAGTTTCCCAACGATATAAAGGTTCTGATATCTATCCCTAATGGGATTTTAGTAGTTGGTATAGGGTATAAATTAGTACTTCCGTTAAATTTTAGATATCCCAAAATCGCATCATTATCAAGTACTACCTGTGATAATTCTGGTATAGATTGATCGTGAAATGTCCCCGATACTGTAGAAAGATCATATGTAAAAGATCGAAGTGGACCAACGGGCCCAATCGCGCCATCTTCTCCATTGCAACAGCAGCTATATGTAAAAAGAATAGTAAACACTAAAAGAATTGACTTTAGTTTTGATTTTTTTGTTTTCATGATGTAAAGTTTTAGTGATATATTTAATTAAGAATCCAAACAGAATTGTTTGTTAGACCTGGTGAAGAACCACCAGCTACGGCATATAGTTTTCCATGTAATGATGCGAAAGCATATTTTAGTCCTGTGGTGATGGGGATTCGGTTTGTGGCTAACCCCGCTGCTCCTAGCGTGTCATGGATCGTTCCCGGTATACCTCTTGGCTAGTGGCGTCAAAGCTTGTCTCGTCCTAAAAAAAAATTACATGTTGTTCTTATTTTATTCTTGCGTGATTTTTCGAATTTTATCATTGCTGGAATCGGAAACATAAAGATGATTATTGGTATCTATTGTAACATCAAATGGAGAATCAAATTGAGCAGATACTGCTGTGCCATCTGCAAAACCAGAGGTACTTCCTACCAGAGTAGTTACTACTCCTTGAGGTGTGATTTTTCTTATCTTGTCATTCCCGGCATCAGCAACATAGATAGCTCCAGCTGTATCGACAATAATGCCTGTAGGGGAGTTAAATTGGGCCGCGGTACCATTGCCGTCAGCAAAACCAGAGGTGTTACCTGCGAAGGTACTCACTACTCCTTGAGGTGTGATTTTTCGTACTTTATCATTACCCCGTTCTACTATATATAGAGTATCATTTTTATCTATTGCAATACCTGTGGGGAAATTAAATTGAGCCATACTACCAGTTCCATCTGCATAACCTGTAGTACTACCTGCTATGGTACTTACTACTCCTTGTGGTGTTATTTTTCTTATTTTATCGTTCCCAGAATCGGCAACAAATATATTTCCTAAAGCATCTGTTACAAGACCATAAGGAAAATTAAACTGAGCCATAGTACCAGTCCCATCTGCAAAACCAGGAGCACTTCCTGCAATAGTACTTACTACTCCCTGAGGCGTGATTTTTCTTATGGCGTGGTTCCAGGTATCGGCCACATATAGATTGCCACCAGTATCTATTGCAATATTCGTAGGGAAATTAAATTGAGCCATACTACCGGTTCCATCTGCATTGCCTCGAGTATTACCAGCTAGGGTACTTACTACTCCTTGAGCTGTGATCTTTCTAATTTTATGGTTAGCTATGTCTACAACATATAGATTACCGTCTGTATCTACTGTAATACCTGCGGGATTATCAAATTGGGCAGCGTTACCTGCTCCATCTGCATAACCTTGAGTACTACCTGCTATAGTGCTTACATTTACTTCGGTAACAGTATAAGTAAATTCTGGGCCGGTAAGTGTTGTGCCATTTACAGAAAGGGTTACCGGGCCTGTAAATGCTCTGGCGGGTACAATTGCCCTAATTTGGTTATTATTTACTGATTGTGTAGTACCTTCTTTTTCATTAAAAAATACGTGTACCTTACTAATATCTTCACCAAAATTATTGCCGTTGATAGTTACAATAGTAGTTTTTGGACCACTGATAGGGCTTATACTACTTAGAGTTGCTATTGGTGGTACTACTACTGGTGTATTGCCATTATCATCACTACTACAACTTGCTAGCACTAGTACCAGCAATATAACTATACTGTTTTTTATTGTTTTCATGTGTTCTTACTTTATTCTTGCGTGATTTTTCTAATTTTGTGATCATTCATATCAACCACGTATAGATTATTATCTGTATCTATGGCAATGCCTGTGGGACCACGGAACTGGGCTGTACTACCTTGGCCATCTGCAAATCCTAAGATGCTACCTGCCAGTGTGCTTACCACTCCTTCTGGTGTTATTTTTCTTATTTTATGATTACTGGTATCCGCTACGTATAGATTATTATTTGTATCTATTGCAATACCAAAAGGAAAATCAAACTGGGCTGCACTACCTTGTCCATCTGCAAATCCTGAGGTGCTACCTGCCAGTGTGCTTACCACTCCTTCTGGTGTTATTTTTCTAATTTTATGATTCTCGGTATCCGCTACGTATAGATTAGTATCTGTATCTATTGTAATACCATGAGGAAAATTAAATTGAACCGCACTGCCTTGTCCATCTGCAAAACCTCGATTACTACCTGCCAGTGTGCTTACCACTCCTTCTGGTGTTATTTTTCTAATTTTATGATTACGGATATCCGCTACGTATAGATTATTATCTGTGTCCATTGTAATACCACTAGGAGCATTAAATTGAACCGCACTGCCTTGACCATCTGCAAATCCTGAGGTGCTACCTGCCAGTGTGCTTACCACTCCTTCTGGTGTTATTTTTCTTATTTTGTGATTACCGGTATCCGTTACATATAGATTATTATCTATATCTATGGTAATACCTTTGGGAGCAAGAAACTGGGCTGCACTACCTTGTCCATCTGCAAATCCTGAGGTGCTGCCTGCCAGTGTGCTCACCACCCCTTCTGATGTTATTTTTCTTATTTTATGATTGTAAGAGTCAGCTATGTATAAATTATTATCTGTGTCTATTGCAATACCATAAGGTCTATTAAACTGGGCAACACTGCCTTGGCCATCTGCAAAACCTGAGGTGCTACCTGCCAGTGTGCTTACATTTACCTCGGTAATGATATAAGAAAATTCTGGGCCGGTAAGTGTTGTACCATTTACAGATAGGGTTACCAGGCCTGTAAATGCTCTGGCGGGCACAATTGCCTTAATTTGAGTATTACTTACCGATTGTACAGTACCTCCTTTATCATTAAAAAATACCTGTACTTTACTGATGTCTTCGCCAAAATTATTACCATTAATGGTGACAATGGTGGTTTTTGGCCCACTGGTAGGGCTTATGTTGCTTAGGGTTGCGATGGGTAACGTAGGGGGAGGTGTGGTATTACCATTATCATCACTGCTACAACTACAATTTGCCAGTAGTAGTACTAGCAATATAACTATACTATTTTTTATTGTTTTCATCTGTTCTTACTTTATTGTTTTTAAAATTTTAATCTATGTTAGTATAGGTTAGTGTTGTATTAGGCATATAGATTACTATCAATTTTATTTTTAGGCGTACCTTTTTTTTATTGGTAATGTTGTTCATAGGGATAATATGAAATCAATATGTCACACTGAGCTTGTCGAAGTGGTTCCAAATTTGTGTTTTTAAATGTCTTCGACAGGCCTGTTCTGAGTTTATCGAAGAGCTCTGATTGACAACTGAAAACTTAACTAAACAACATTAATAATTTGGGTTAAAAGAAGGCAGAAATACCGATCCCCAGAAAAATAGAAGACAGGCTTTCTTTGTAACCAGATGGTGCATTATTGGGATTAATATCTTCCCAGGAATAGCTTACACTGGGTTCGATGGCAACATGACTTCCAAGAAAAAAAGCATAGCCAGCCCCAACTCTAAAACCAAAAATATTTGATTTTATATCTGTTGAACCAAGTAATCCTCCATCAGTAGTTGTTTTAGAGCTTCCTATTCCGATAAGACCTTCGAAATAGATGTTGTTTTGCAGGTAATAACGGGCAAAAGGCCCAATACCAAAACCATTAGTAGTCGTTTCTATATCTCCAAAATCAGAATCTTGCTTTTCTTTGTTTGTATTAATGCCTAATTCGAGACCCACGGCAAGATTATCAATTACAAAATATCCAACTTTTGGCGTTATTCTGGTGGTAAATGCGGTTGCTTTGTCATCATTTCTTTTTCGAGTGGTGAAATAAACATTGACACTTCCGTTAGCAATAAAACTCCCCTTTGTTTTTGCGTCAAATCCAGAGTCTTGTGCCTGGGATGAAACTATAAAAATGAATGATACGATTAATGTGGCTACTTTTTTCATAATGATTTAATTTTAGTTAATTTGATATAAGATGCTTTTTGTGATTAGTTTTCCGTTTGCTTTGCGTGTTTCTTCTTTTACCATACCGACACCTTCTGCAATCCATTGTTTAGAATATTGTGTCGTGGTCATTCCCATAGTTAACTCGTTGGTATAGGTAATTACATAGCAATCAAAAGTCCCTGCAGGGGTAGTAACTTGTTCTTTTGCAATTACTTTTCTGTTTAGCATATTGGTGGTCATATTTATGTTCATGATTCCTGCATTTACAGACATATGTACAGATGCATTGGGTAATTCCTGGCCAATGGCTAAGCTATTAGGGAAAGAGATGTCATCTCCCGTAATACTATATTCCATGTCATTATATTGATCAAGTATGCCAGGGGCAATAAAAGACTCGGGATCTAAACGGGTCGTCTTTCCCGAACAACGGGCTTTAAATGATGAGGTGATAATTGATTTTTTGTTCTTGCCGTCTTTTAGATTCATGGCAATAGTAATAACACTGCGATTAGCTGTGTTTTTTACATCGGTTACCTTAAATTCAGTTATGGTAGAAAGACGTTCCTTTTTATCATATTGATGGATGATTAATTCTTTATCTTCCTCGCTAGCATAAAACTTACTACAATTATTGTTTTGAGCAGAAACCGATGTGTGTATCAGTATTACAATTAAAAAAGTTATATGTTTCATCTGTTTATATTTCATTTTTTTGATACGTGTCATGATGGTTTTATGGAGTAAACCGAATTGAAATAGATTCTCCATTTTGCTCCTCAAGTTCATAGGTTCTATCAATTGCATCTTTTATATAATCTGCATAATTGAAATCATTAGATAAATTGATCAAATCCGCAGAATTATCTTCGAAACGAGAGGTGTCTTCAAAATAATTAGTATAATCAGAAAGACTTTCTGGTAGTTGTGGTAGTGTTATTTTATTTGCACCATTATTCGGGATTGTAATGTGCCATGAAAGGTTTTTGGCAGCGGGATTTATAATTTCTGTTCTAATATTAGTACATAAATAAATGCCAGATGGTTGTACTTGGAGACTGTTTGATGTTGAGGTGTATGAAAAATTCCAATCAGGTTTTGTAACGGATACTATTTCAGGAAAAACATTAGTTTTAATTGCTTTGCTATGGTGTACATTATTAGGATATGATGCTTCATAATATGTTAAGTAGTACTCAAAACCTTCTGTGATTTTCAAATATTGCGAAAAGTCACCTTCGAGATTAACAGATCTGTTGGTATCATAAATAGCATAAAGATCGGTACGACTTCCATCTGAAGTATCATTTACAGTTATAGTGCTTGTAGGTACGATGTTAAAATCTGCAAAACTTAACGTTCTATTTTCAATTTCTTTATAGTTATCAATCCATGTATATCCGTAAACTTCAGGATCTACATCATTTGGCTTATACCTTATTTTTAGAAGAATTTTATCACCAGAACCTTCTTTATTATATTCATAAGTTTTGGTAGGAGCACTGGTTAGAGGATCGACTCCATCTGTACTAGTTCTGCTTTTTAGTCCATAAACAAAAAGCCTGATACGTGTAGCTCCGGTTAAGTTTAGCGTAAATTTTATGCTACCATTTCTAGTGGGGTGGCGATTAGGAGCAATTGCACTACTACCTACAGGTACGTCTTTGATAGTGATTAGACCTTTATAACTATCTGTTTCTAAAAGGGTAGTAAGCATAAAACTATTTGAGGTATATCCTTTTGCAGTTAACGTGTAAACTCCTGGTACTTTATTAGTCTCTACAGTAGCTAAAATCTCTCCTTCTGCATTGTTGGCTATAAACATATTAGGTACACTGTTTACGCTAAGATTAGAATAATCAAATGTTGCTAATATGATTTCTTGATTAGGGTCTATTCCGGGGCCGTTATCATCGTTAGAGCAAGACAAGAATATGGCAATCGATAGCGATAATAAAAATGTATATAAAATAGATTTTGATGTTTTCATTTTCTAAGATTTAGATTTTAATAAATTCTACTCTTCGGTTTTTTGCTTTTCCGGCTTTTGAAGCATTATCTGCTATTGGGTTTGTTTCTCCTTTTCCTTCGATTTGAACTCTGCTAAACCGGATATCATACTGTTCTACAAGAATCATCTTAACAGCTTTTGCACGTTGTTCGGATAGTTTTCTATTGCTTTCTGCATTCCCATCAGAATCTGTATGGCCAATGATTTTTATTTTCATATCGGGTAGGCTTTGCAAAGCCATAGCCACTTCTTTTATGATGGTTTCAGATCCTCCTGTAATGGTTGAGGATCCTGTTTTAAAAAGGATGGCATTAGTAGATAAACGTCCTTCTGTAATAAGTTTACTTCGATTATCCTGACCACTCTTGGCTATTTTGATATTAGATATGTATACCTCGTCTTTATCGCTTGCATCTCGTAATCCTTTGGTGTATATTTTAAATACATTTGCTTTTTGGGGAACTAATCTTGGAACATCTACGATTTTATTTTCATTAAGCCATACTCGCATTCGGGCCCTGTTGACAGCGATAGCAATATGGGACATTCCTTGTATTGCAGTACGATAATCTTTACCTATCTTATTTCGGATCTGGCGTTGCCCATTTGTTACTTTTTCTACAACACCGGGAGATTCTATAAACTGGCAGGGAGATAACTCTGCCATACACCAGTTTTTGGATCGCTGAAAACCAGTGTTGTCTTCGAGTAAAAGTTTAATCCAGGCCTGAGAACTGATTTTTTTATCTAACCCCTGGGTTAGAAGATCAAATTCTATAGTATAATTTTCAGGAAGTGATTCTTTAATTGTTGGGATATACTTAGAGTTACCTCCTAAACGCAACCATTTTTTGCCATCAATCTTTACGATTTCACCAGAGCCATTGGTGTCCCATTTGGCAGGAAAATCTCCTTGTTGATCATTTACAAAATCATCCTCAAATACGACAATATTTCCTGATGTAAAATCAGAAGCACGATCGATTTCATAACTTTTAGAGCTTCCGATAATTACTCCTCCTTTTTTCTTCTTCTTTTTTCTTTTCTTTTTCTTTTTCTTTCCTTCAAAAATATCATCAAGACCTTTGTTGGTCTTTTTTTCTGTTTCTCGCTCTACACGTTTTTCAATAGTACGTTTTGCTGCTTCTTCTGCTTTTTTACCCAGCCTTTCTAATAATTGAGCATTGCTTGTTGTTATACTACATAGTGCAACAAGAATGCAAAGTGTTTTTGTAGTTTTCATCGATTTGTGTTTTATTTCCCCCTAAGTTATTTTTACTGATGCGTTTTGGCTTCTATTATTTTTTTCTCGATTGCAGAACCCAAAGAATCTTTTTGTTTTTGAGTAAGTTCTTTAGCTTGTAAATAATACATGTTCTTATACTCTAGTTTTTGCTCTGCAGGGATATCCATTTTTTCAAGTAGTTCTAAGAAATTTATTGTTTTCCCATTTGATTTTCCATCCAGATTTTCTCCAAATACACCAGATAATAAGTTGGTTTGCATATCTAAAAGATTATCTTTTTTTACAGTTTTTTTCTTGTTTTACTAGTATCTATACTTTGTGCTTTTGCCCATTGTGCGATAAAAAGTGCTATAATTATGAGTTGTATGGGTTTCATGATTTCTAAATTTTAATTCTGTCATTTACTTCGCTAATAATGATGAAATGTATTTTGTTTATATAAGAACAATTCTTAATCTTCTTTAATACTGCTTATTTCACCATTTCTATGTGTACCACCTGTGCCATCACTACGATTACTTCCAAAAATCCATATCTCATCGTTAAATAATAATGCGGTGTGGCTGTTGATACCATCTGTTCCTGGTCTGGGGCCTTCATATCTGGTCCAGGTAATCATATCTGATGAATACCATATTTCATTATTAAAAAGTGTGATGTTATCTTTACCACCTATAACCCATACTTTATTGTTGTAAACTGTTGCAGAATGCGCATTTCTTTCAGAAAACAACGTAGTGGGACTAACTTCTGCCCACGAACTACCATCGGTACTGGTCCATATTTCGTTTACTTTGTTACTGGCTATATCTTCTCCTCCCAGTAAATACATTGCATCATTAAAAACGACACCTTTTTGTCCTCCTCTTCCGGGGAAAGCATTATTGGTTTCTTGTATCCAGTCTATACCATTTGTTGTAGACCATACTTCGGTTTGGTTAGTTGTACGATTACCTTTTGTTACATACATTTTGCTGTTATATACGATAGTTTCGTGAGCTGGTAAATCTCCAAAAGGAGGTGATAATTCACTCCAGGAAACCCCATCGGCAGAATGCCATATATTGGTATATGGAGCATCTGTAATGTCTTTACCACCGATAAGCCAAAGTTGATCATTAAACGTAGTTAATGTAGCTCCCGAACGAAAAGATGTAAAACTGGCTGGAGTACTACTAGAAAGGGGAACGGTAGCCCAATTAACACCATTACTACTGGACCAAAGGAAATGAGATCCAGAGCTACCATATGCATTATAACCTCCGGCAGCATAAATTTTTCCATCAAAAATAGCCATTGCAACTCCTGCAAATTCACCCATTTGATCTTCTTCGGTCTGTACTGTAAATCTTAAGGAAAGTTCTCCTCCTCCTTCTCCTCGTATAGGAGTAGTATTGTCATCATCTAAGTCACATGAAAAATGAGCGACTGTAAGGATAGTTAATAATATTACATTGAAAATTTTTGTTTTCATTTTTTTTACTTTTAGAGTTTTACACCTTTATATCATTACGCAACGAATATTGTTACCCTTGTTGATCTCTTACTTTTTGAATTTTACTTCCTTAATGATTTTGTTTTTATGTGTGATTTTTAATGTATAGGTTCCGTTTTCTAAATGGTTTATATTTAGATATATACTATTTGTAGGAGAATGATTGAGGTGCCCTTTATAAATCTTTCTTTTTTTATTCATGCCTGCATATCGATCAATGAATCAGACTTTGTTTTTAGACTTGATGGGTGTAAAGCTAGAATATGTAAAAGAGGATCTGTATAAGGTATGTAACAAAGACTATGAATCATGTAACATTAAGAGAATAGGGGAGTTACCCCTTTTGTTAGGGGTGTTTTTTGAAATATAAATAGCCTACTTCTTTTGGTTTTCTTTCTAAAAATGAAATAAACTTTTTGTACTTTAACAGATAGCAATTCTATAAATTATGTAACAATATTGGTTACATATGGTATAATGATGCTAATCAAAATAATGTATCATTGTAATTTTGATTATAACTGTTTGTATAACTTAAATTTATCTTTAGTATCAAAAATTTTTCATACATTTTTTTGTTATTTCTTACCTCTTCTTACTTATGTTGGACACAGGAACCTGTAGTAAATTCGACAAAGGTTTTATTTGAAGAAATAATTATCACTTCTGATGATGGGCTTCAGGCATGGGAAAATATTGATGTATTTTATGAAGATGAAGAAGGGATTATTTGGTCGCTTATAGAAGATGGTTTATATCGGTATAATGGACATTCTGCTGTAAATGTGACTAGTTTTTTATCTCGTTTTCATAATCTGGATGTTGGAAATCAGGCTGGAACGAGATTTTTGATTGATAATGATATTATTTGGTATGGAGAACGTAAAGGATTGTATAAAATAAATCTAAAAAAACGTACTTCAGAAAAAATATTTTTAGAAGAACCGTTACACCTTCCTAATTGGCGAAATTTCATTTTACAATTGAAATCAACAGCTGATACATTATACGTAGGTACTTCTAATGGGATCTATATCGTAGACAAAAAATCGAATACTGTTTTAAAGAAGTATTTAACCAACGGGATTGATATTCGACATCGCAATAGTTCGCACGCTGTAGAATCTTTTTTTGTTGATATAGAAAATAATATCATTTGGGCTGCATTACCCGATGGTTTTTATAAAATTAACATCAAAAATGACCATATAGAACAGTACCAGATTAAAGATGCTCCTTATATCTATCCTCATAATTTTCATGATATTATACGCTATGATAACGTGTTTTTAATGCCTACTCATGGTTTAGGTATGGTAGAGTTTAATACAGAGACCAAACAATTTTTACGCTTTGAGACTAAAGTACATGAAAAATGGGATCGAGCAGATAATGTTATTCGATCTGCAGTTCCTTTGAACGATAGTATTTTGTTGGTTAATGTAGTTAATTTAGGAAATGCACTTTACAATAGGCATGCAAAAAAATATGAGTGGTTAGAAACACCAGAGCCTATGAAAGATGGTGTTTTCTTAAACTTAGATAGAAGTGGGTTTGTATGGGGGTCCAAACGAGGAAGAATATTTCGTTCTACCCGACCTGTGGTTAAAGTCAATCAGAGCTTTAAACATAGCATTGATATAAGTAGTTTTGTTGCCAATAATGTATTAAAAAGCAGACCTTCTATCGATGGTTATTCTACTATAGATCTTAAAGAAGGAGAACGAAATGTAGTATTGGATTTTTCTATTTCGAAGCCTTATGTGTTAGACTCTATACTATATAAATACAGATTAAATACGGGAAAATGGATTCCTGTAAAAACACAAAATGTACTAAGCCTTTTTGATCTTACTGCTGGTAAAAAGAATTTGGCTATACAAGCACTTGATAAGGATGAAAATGTATTAGCGGCACGAGAAATAGCATTTACCATCCATCAACCTTTTTATCAATCTATATATTTTATTGGTAGTTGTATTCTTTTTCTTTTGATAGCAATATATTTATTGGGAAGATATAGTGCCTATAGAAAAACTGCTAAAAAATTACAAGAACTGGATAAAGCAAAATCTAAATTCTTTGCTAATATTTCACATGAATTTCGTACACCTCTTACCCTAATTTCGGGATCTATTCAACAGCAACTTAAAAAAGAAAAACTTGACCCGATAGAACGTGCCAATTTTGAAATGGCACAACGCAATTCAGTTAAGTTGCTCTCTCTTGTAGACCAACTGTTAGATCTGTCAAAAATAGAAACCGGAAATTTAAAACTTAAAGTAAATCAACAGGATGTAATTTCTTTTATAGGAAGCATAGCCGATAGTTTTACGTATTTGGCTACAGAAAAGAATATTAACTATCTAACATATATGAATAAAACCCAGGCTATAACTTGGTTTGATAAGAATATAGTAGAAAAGGTAGTTGTAAATCTGGTATCTAATGCTATAAAGTATACACCAAACCAGGGATCTATAGTCTGTAATACTATGGTAAAAGAAAATGAATTACATTTTGTAATAAAAAATACAGGAAAAGGACTTACCAAAGAAGAAGAAATCATGGTTTTTGAACGATTTTATCAGATTAACGAAAACAAAGAAGGAATTGGTATTGGTTTGGCTTTAGTAAAGGAATTGGTCTCATTGCATAAAGGAACTATAAGTGTAGAAAGCATTCCTAATGAATGGACGATCTTCACTGTAACATTACCTATCGCTAAAAAATCGTTTTCTAAACAAGAATTTATAGATGATTCTATTGCTATTTCCAGAAAAGAAACAGATAATTCTGCTAGTGAATATAAAGAAGAACAAGCTGTAGAAGCTGATAAAACAAATGAAAATTTGCCCATTTTGCTCATTGTAGATGATAACGATGATATTCGAAGTTATGTAGAACATATATTTACAAAACGTTATACCATCGTAAAAGCCAAAAATGGAAAGGAAGGAATTGAACAAGCCATAGTACATATCCCAGATATTATTATTAGTGATATTATGATGCCAGTAAAAGATGGTGTTGAGTTATGTAATACATTAAAAAGTGATGAACGTACCAGTCATATCCCTATTGTTCTATTAACTGCAAAAGCAGGAGATGAAAACAAATTAGAAGGGATAAAGACAGGTGCAGATGATTATATCACTAAACCATTTCACGAAGGGGTACTAAAAGAACGTATTAAAAAACTGATAGAAGTTCGTAAAAAATTACAATCGCGATATAGCCAAGAAGTTATTTTAAGACCAAAAGATGTAGCTATAACCTCTGTAGAAGAGCAATTTTTAAATCGTATGCAAAAGGTATTAGACGAAAATTTAGTAGAATCTTCTTTTTCGATTGAATTGTTTAGTCAGGCATTAGGTATGAGTCGTATGCAACTGCACAGAAAGTTAAAGGCACTAACAGGGTTGTCTGCTTCAGAATTTATTCGTTCTCAACGCCTAAAGTTAGCGGCACAATTACTTAAAAAATCTAATATTAATGTATCTCAAGTAGGGTATAGTGTTGGTTTTAATGATCATGCATATTTTAGTAAGTGTTTTAAAGAAATGTATCATTGTACACCTAATGAGTACAGTAAGAAAAAATAAATACAATACGTTTTCTTTTATAAAATCCTTTTTTACATAGTTTTTGAAAAATGAGAAAATCAGATGAGGTTTCTAATCGTGTCGAAACGCTTTAGATTTTAAAAAATAATCATACTTTTATACACACAATTGAATATTTCTTAGTTTGCTACTCTAAAATGACCGAAAACGTAAAAATTATTGAATGCCCTCGAGATGCTATGCAGGGTATAAAAGAATTCATTCCTACCGAAAAAAAAGTTCAGTATATTCAGTCATTGTTACGGTGTGGTTTTGATACCATAGATTTTGGGAGTTTTGTTTCACCAAAAGCAATACCGCAAATGGTAGATACCGCAGAGGTTTTGTCTCAATTGGATCTTTCTGATACCAGAAGCAAATTGTTGGCAATTATTGCTAATGTACGTGGTGCTAATGATGCAGTACAGCATAAAGCAATCGATTATTTGGGATATCCTTTCTCGATTTCAGAAAATTTCCAGATGAGAAATACTCATAAAACTATTGTAGAATCTGTAGCTACATTACAAGAAATATTACACATCGCAGATAAAGCAAATAAAGAAGTAGTGGCTTATCTTTCTATGGGATTTGGTAATCCTTATGGCGATCCATGGAGTGTAGAAATAGTAGGAGAGTGGACCGAGAAATTAAGCAAGATGGGAGTGAAGATTCTTTCATTATCAGATACTGTTGGTACTTCTACACCAGAAATTATTGATTACTTGTTTTCGAATTTAATTCCAGCTTATCCAGAAATTGAATTTGGAGCGCATTTACATACTACACCAGCAACCTGGTTTGAGAAAGTAGATTCTGCATATAAAGCAGGATGCAGAAGGTTTGATGGAGCTATTCAAGGGTTTGGAGGATGCCCAATGGCAAAAGACGAATTAACAGGTAATATGCCTACCGAGCGTATGATCTCATATTTTACAACAGTACATGCCGAAACAAATATCAGAACGCTAAGTTTTGAATCTTCACATAACGAGGCTACCAAAATATTTTCTATGTACCATTGAGTGGTAACGGTTTTAAAATCAATAGAATAACCCCGTGATTTCTTTAAAACTTAAATTTAATTTAGATTTAGAATAAATAAACTTTGTCATGTTCATTTTGATGAATATATTTGCGAACTCATAAGTTATTGATATTAAGTCTAAATAAAAGAAATGAAAATTAAAAATTTGCTAAAAATCGTATGTATATCTGGGGCCTTTATTTTAGGGTCTTGTTCTTCAGATGATGATTCTACTACAGAGGTGGCGGCGCCACCAACCTATGTTTTTGAACGTAATAATGAAAGCTCTGTAAATTTTGGTGGTCAAACTACGCGTATTGCAATGGCCGAAGAAATTGTAAGTAAATTAAAAGATAATACAAGTACTGAAGCTATTTTGGATGCAATGTTTGCTCATGTAGAAGGAGCAAATGATTTTTTGGATGCTAGTCTAAATGCGTCTGATAAAAGTGTAAGAAGTAAAACGGCTGCATCAAGAGATTATTTTTCTGATAACGCAACAGATGCTGCAGCTATAAAGGATAAATTTGATAGTTGGATAAAAAGCCAGGTAGATGATGTTTTTCCTAGTTGGACAACAGATGCTTCGGCTGGTGTAGCAGGAGTTCTTCAAGAAGCAGGAGGAGGTTCTAAAAGATATGTTAATGCAAAAGGATTAGAATTAAACCAAGCATTTGCTAAGAGTTTGATAGGTGCTTTAATGGCTGATCAGGCTTTAAATAACTATTTAGGAACTTTAGTTCTGGATGAAGCTTCTAATGTAGCAAATAATAATAATGGAGTAGTAGCAGAAGGTAAGCCTTATACTACCATGGAACACAAATGGGATGAAGCCTACGGTTATCTATATGGAGCTTCTCAAGATAAAACAGATCCGAATAAAACTATAGGTCAAGACGATAGTTTTTTAAATAAATATATAGGAAGAGTAGAAGGAGATTCTGATTTTGCGGGTATTGCAAAAGAAATATTTGATGCATTTAAGTTGGGTAGAGCAGCTATTGTTGCAAAGAGATACGATGTACGTGATGCACAAGCGGCTATTATTAGAGAAAAAATATCACAGGTTATTGCAGTAAGAGCAGTATATTATTTACAACAAGGAAAAAATGCATTAGAGGCTTCTACTGTAGATTATGCTAGTGCATTTCACGATCTGTCTGAAGGATTTGGATTTGTATATAGTCTACAATTTACAAGAAAACCACAAGGTAATGTTCCTTATTTAACAAGAACCGAGGTTCAAGGACTAATAGATCAGTTAATGGGAGGTACCAACGGATTTTGGGATGTAACTCCGGCAACTTTGCAATCAATTTCAGAAACTATTGCAAGTAAATTTAGTTTTACCGTAGCACAAGCTGGTAGCTAGAATAATAAACAATTCATAAAGTTTAAAAAAAGAGGTTGGAAATTATAACATTTCCAACCTCTTTTTTTACATTTGCAAAAATTTATTAAGAATAAATAAAAATAAGATGAAGAAATCATTATTTTTAGTTTTGGTTGCGCTATTTTTTATAGCGGGCTGCTCATCGAGTGATGATTCGAATGATACTGGCGGTATTACGGATAATTTTGACCGAAAAGCATTATTAACTAATATAGCAGATAATATAGTTATACCTTCATATGAAAGTTTTTCTACCGATATATCTGCTTTAAAAACCGCAACCTCTACTTTTATAACTACAACCGATGCTGCAAATCTTGTTGTGCTAAGGAATGCTTGGATAAAGGCATATACTTCATGGCAATCGGTTAGTATGTTTGAAATAGGAAAAGCAGAAGAACTTTCGCTACGAAATTTTATGAATGTATACCCTGTTACTGTAGCCGAAATAGAAACTAATATTACTTCTGGGACTTATGATTTTACTTCGGTAACAAAACAGGATGAACAAGGATTTGGAGCGTTAGATTATCTTTTGAACGGATTATCAGGTACCGATACAGGAATCGTAGAGTTTTATACTACCAATGCTAATGCTGCCGGTTATAAAAAGTATTTGTCTGATTTAGTAAACCGTATGAGTGATCTTACCGACCAGGTTTTAAACGATTGGAAAGGAAGTTATAGAGGCACTTTTATAAGTAATAGTGGATCTTCGGCTACAAGCTCGTTAGATAAGTTGACTAATGATTTTATTTTTCATTATGAAAAACATTTACGTGCAGCAAAAATAGGAATACCTGCAGGTGTATTCTCAGGTTCTCCATTAGATACTACTGTTGAAGCTTTTTATAAAGGAGATATATCTAAGGCACTTTTTGATGCTAATCTTAATACATTACAAGATTTCTTTAACGGAAAACATTTTGGTAGCACGACTACAGGAGAAAGTTTAAAAACATATTTAGATTTCTTAAATACGATTAAAAATGGTGAAGATTTAAGTACGCTTATCAATAACCAATTTAATACCGCAAGAACAAAAGCATCAAGTCTGGATGATAATTTCTCATCCCAGGTTCGCACCAACAATAGTTTAATGACACAAACCTATGATGAATTACAGAAAAATGTAGTTTTTCTTAAGGTAGATATGCTTTCTGCAATGTCTATACGTGTAGATTTTGTAGATGCCGATGGAGATTAAATTTGCATATATTGTTAGATGACTTTTAAACTTAACGAATATCTGAAAAAAACAACGGAGGCTGCACCACTTGCAGTCTTTCGTATTTTTTTTGGAGTAATGATGCTAATTAGTATTATTCGTTTTTGGAGCTACGGATGGATCGATAAACTATACATTCAGCCTAAGTTTTTTTTCTCATATTATGGTTTCGAATGGATAAAACCTATAGGAATCTACACCTACATTATTTTTGCCATATGCGGAATTTCTACAATTTTTATAGCGCTTGGTTTCAAATATAGGATTGCAATAGTTACTTTTTTTATCAGTTTTACTTACATAGAATTGATGGATAAGACAACATATCTTAATCATTACTATTTTATAAGTCTACTTAGTTTTGTAATGATTTTTTTACCTGCAAATCGGTATTATGCATTAGATGCAAAACTGAAAAGAATTTCTTATCAATTAATTCCTAACTGGACAATTGATGTTATCAAATTACTTTTAGGGATTGTGTATTTTTATGCCGGTTTGGCAAAACTTAATTCTGATTGGCTGGTAAAAGCAATGCCTCTTAAAATATGGTTACCTTCTAAATACAGTGTGCCTCTTTTGGGAGATTTAATGCAAAAAGAATGGATGCATTATCTATTTAGCTATTCGGGTGCGATTTATGATCTTACGATTCCACTATTATTATTATATAGAAAAACGAGACCTTTTGCTTTTATTCTGGTTGTTATCTTTCATGTTTTAACCCGAGTTCTCTTTCCTATAGGAATGTTCCCTTATATCATGATTGTAAGCACATTGATATTTTTTGATGCTAATCTCCATCATAAAATATTAGATTTTATTTCCAAAGTATTTAAAATAAACAAACGACAATTTGATACCAATACAGCATTACAATTTTTTCCTAAGAAAAATAAAGTTCTTTTAACCTCTATAACTATATTCTTTGCGATTCAATTACTTCTACCATTTAGATATATGTTATACCCGGGAGAGTTATTCTGGACAGAAGAAGGATTTCGGTTTTCATGGAGAGTAATGTTGATGGAAAAAGCGGGCTATGCTAATTTTAAAATTGTTGATAGTATAACAAAAAAGCGATTTTATGTTGATAATGATGATTTTCTTACCGCTTTTCAACAAAAACAAATGGCATCGCAACCTGATTTTATATTACAATATGCTCATTATCTAAAAAAACATTTTGAAAGTCAAGGGCATCAAAACATACAAGTATTTGTTGAGAGCTATGTAGCACTTAATGGTAGATTAAGTACACAATATATAGATCCAACAGTAGATTTGGGAAAACAAAAAGAATCATTTAAACATAAAAA
This sequence comes from Aquimarina sp. EL_43, assembly GCF_943422735.1. Taxonomy (NCBI): domain Bacteria; kingdom Pseudomonadati; phylum Bacteroidota; class Flavobacteriia; order Flavobacteriales; family Flavobacteriaceae; genus Aquimarina; species Aquimarina sp. EL_43. The sequence continues at coordinate 3,329,535 of NZ_CALSBR010000001.1, forward strand.
TTGGATTATTCCATTTAAGGATGAAATTAAGGGATTATAGTATATTTTTTGGAACATTATTAACAATAAGCTCAGTTTTTGGGCAATATCAATTTAAGGGCACAGTAACAAATCTGGATAATCAACCCATTGCAAATGCCGAAGTATATAACAGAACCAACGGTCAGCAGACCATTACGAATACCGATGGTCAATTTAAATTTGCAGACTTACCACAAGGAGAGTATCTGATTACTATTTTTAGTTTTGATTTTGAAATTCTGGAACAACACATAAAGATTAAAGGAGATGAATCAAAAGATTTTGTATTAAAACCCCTTGGAGAAGAACTTTCAGAAGTTTTGATCATACAACGAAAGGAAAAGATTTTTGGGCTTAAACAACTTAGACCTGTAGAAGGAACTGCAATTTTTGCAGGTAAAAAAAGCGAAGTGGTTTTAGTAGATCAAACAGTTGGTAATTTAGCTTCAAATAATTCTAGACAGATTTATGCTCAGGTGGTTGGATTAAATATATACGAAAACAGTGATGCAGGGCTTCAGCTTAATATTGGAGGTAGGGGATTAGATCCAAACCGATCTGCTAATTTTAACATAAAACAGAATGGTTACGATATAAGTGCCGATGTTTTAGGATACCCCGAGAGCTATTATACTCCTCCTGCAGAAGCTTTGAGTGAAATACAAGTTGTTCGTGGAGCTGCATCATTACAATATGGAACTCAGTTTGGAGGACTCATCAATTTTAAAATGAAGCAACCCAATCCTAATAAAAAAATAGAACTTATATCCAGGCAATCATTAGGATCATTTAATTTGTTTACGAGTTTTAATAGCATTAGTGGTACTTTAGGTAAGTTTAGTTATTACACTTATTTTAATTATAAAAAAGGTGATGGTTATAGACCAAATTCAGAATTTGATTCTAAAAACTTTTATGCAAATATCGGATATGCTTTTACCGATAAAACAAAACTAACTTTTGAAACCACATATCTTGATTATCTGGCACAACAACCGGGAGGACTAACCGATACTCAATTCGATGAAAATCCAGAATTTAGCAATAGAACCAGGAATTGGTTTGGTGTAAATTGGAAATTATTCTCACTAAAATTAGAACATAAATTCTCTGATAAGACTGACTTTAGTTTAAATCTTTTTGGTCTTGATGCTTCTCGAAAAGCAGTAGGTTTTAGAGGAAATCCTTTTGTGCTAAATTCAAACCCAATCACAGATGTAGATGAAACAGATGCTAATGGTAATTATGCTTTTCCGCGTGATTTGATTGTAGGTAACTTTAGAAACTGGGGTGCAGAGGCTAGATTATTAAGTAGATACAATTTGTTTGGTAAGGAATCAGTTTTTTTAATAGGCTCAAAATATTACCAGGCTAATAATGACTCTAGACAAGGCCCGGGAAGTATAGGAACTAATGCAAGCTTTGACTTTGCCACACAAGCATTTCCAGATTACCCAAACCAATCTGATTTTGATTTTCCAAACCTGAATGTAGCAATATTTGGAGAGAATATTTTTAATATTTCTGATAGCTTTTCAGTAACTCCTGGTTTTAGATTTGAATATATTAAAACTGAAAGCGAAGGAAGTTATAACCAGGTTAATTTTGATCTGGCAGGAAACCCTATATCTAATACGGCCTTAGTAGATAACAGAACTCTGGATCGCTCATTTTTACTTTTTGGTATTGGAGCCAGTTATAAGCCAAATACTCATTTAGAAGCATATGCCAATTTATCTCAGAATTATAGATCGGTTACTTTTAGTGATATTCGAGTAGTAAGCCCAACTTTTATAATTGATCCCGATATTTCTGATGAAGAAGGTTTTACTGCCGATTTTGGCGTTAGAGGAAAGATAGGAGGAAATAAACTGTCTTATGATATTGGAGGTTTTGGATTACTATACGATGATCGAATTGGGATCGTATTAGACGACAGAGCAAATAGAGTTAGGAAGAATATAGGAAAAGCACTTATTTATGGGGTAGAGACCTTTATGGATTGGAATATTCTTAATACATTTTATACAGGAAACTCAGATTTCAGATTTAATTGGTTTGTTAATGCATCTTTTACAGAATCAGAATATATAGAGTCTGAAGAAGCAGGGGTAAAGGGTAAAAAAGTCGAATTTATACCTGCAATGAATTTAAAAACCGGATTAAAGTTTGGTTACAAAAACTTTCTTGCTAATACACAATTCACGTATTTGTCAGAACAGTTTACAGATGTAACTAATGCTACTATAGCACCTTCTGGAGATAGTCGTAATGGTATTATTGGCGAAATTCCATCATACCACATCCTTGATTTTTCAATTTCTTATCGGTATAGGAAATTTAAACTGGAAACAGGGGTGAATAATGTTTTAGATACTCGTTATTTTACCAGAAGAGCGACCGGTTATCCTGGGCCAGGGATTATACCCTCCGAGCCTTTAACCTGGTATACAACTTTACAGTTTAAATGGTAAGCACTAGAATAACTTAGGTGTGGTAATGTATTAAAATGAAATTGTAATGAATGAATTTTTTGAATACGATAGTATGGTGGCAAAGTACTACCAGAAAACACCTAATCGGGTATTGCCATTAGTTTCATGGGAATTTTATGGAGAACATCTTTCAGTATTCGAAAGCTTTAAAGAAGATCTTAATATGTTAAAGAAAATTACCAAAAATTGGAATTTTACAACAGACTATTACCAAGAATTTATTCAAGAACAATCTGTTATTGTTATCACGAATCCCAATCTTAAAATTGTATTCGCTTCACAAAATATTGAAAAACTAAGTGGATATTTACCTAATGAAGTTATTGGCAATTCGCCAAAAATATTTCAGGGTGAAGATACATGTACCAAGACATCTGCAAAAATAAGAACTGCTATAGATAGTGAGACTCCTTTTGAAGTATCGATTGTAAACTATAAAAAAGATAAAACCCCATATTTATGTCAAATTAAAGGATTTCCGGTTTGGGATAAACACGGTAAATTGGTTAATTATATTGCTTTTGAGAAAGCAGCATAATTTTTAAGTAGGCAATGATATTTGTTTCTTTCCTACTAATGATTTATAATAATGTTGACAAGGCATCTTTAAGTAGTGCTATAAAAATATGAGATGATGTACAGGATTACATCGCATAAAACAACTTATTACTACACTTTAAAAAGTAATAAATTACGTACTTTAGTTATTTAGTTAAATATAATATCAAAACATGATAAAAGAAATAGAACAACTATTAAATGATCAAATAAAATATGAAGCAAAAGCTTCTGCTCAATATCTTTCGATGGCTTGTTGGGCGGATACTCGTGGATATAACGGTATTGCAGATTTTTTTTATACGCAATCAGAAGAGGAACGAGTACATATGACCAAGCTGGTTAAATTTATTAATGAACGAAGTGGTAATGCTGTTATTCCTGCAGTAGATAAACCCAGGGATGATTTTAAATCGTTGATGGAGCTTTTTGAAACGTTCTTGGAAAGCGAAGAATTTGTTACAGGAAAAATTAATAATGTTATATATGAGTGCCTGCAACATAAAGATTATAATGTACATAATTTTATGCAATGGTATGTAGCAGAACAGCTAGAAGAAGAGGCAACAGCACGAACATTGTTAGATAAACTTAAAATTATTGGAGATGACAAGTCTGGTCATTATTTATTTGATAGAGATATCAACACTTTTCAAGTAGCAGAGGAGCCTAAATGATTGTTAATAAGTTAATAAAGATAAAATAGAGATTCCTTTTTTTGGAATCTTTTTTTTATATTTTTGTACTTTATTTAGATTCAATAAAAATTATATCAGTGCAAAGTTCAGGTACTCCATCATTATATTCTCCTTGTCCGGCTGTCAATTGTGAAATAGCCTGTGGAGGGAAAAAGAAAAAATGTTGTAAAAAATATAAAAAGAAAGGAAAATCTAATTGCAAAAGATGTCCTAAGCTATAGTTTATAAGACTTTATAATATATTTTGGATGTTAATTCATTCTCGAAAAACGGAAATACCCACAGGTGTTTCCGTTTTTTTGTAAAAAAATGACTAATCAATGTAGGGTATTTTTTTATATAACTGTATTATAAATAGAGGCCAAATTAAAGGTGGTAGTAAATAAGAGTAAGTATATAGTCTTGTTCGGTATAAAAATTGTTCTTTTAATAATTATTTAGACTTAGTACGTATTATGACCTTCAAACGAATTTTAAGTACTAATTAACAATTTGAATAGTTACTATAAAGTAGATTTACATTCATATGAAAAAGATTATTGTAGTTGTATTTCTGATATTTTCAGGAATTAATTGGGTAAGTGCTCAAGAGTGGCTAACCAATTTTGAAGAAGCAAAAAGAATTGCGCAGGAAAATGATAAAAATATAATTTTAGTGTTTGCTGGTTCAGATTGGTGTGCACCATGTATTAAATTAGAGAAACAGATTTTGCATACAGAGGAATTTCAGGGATATGCCAAAAAACATTACGTATTATTAAAAGCTGATTTCCCACGTAAGAAAAAAAACCAATTACCCGAAGCTTTACAGCATCAGAATAATGCATTGGCAGAGAAATATAATAAAAGTGGAGGTTTTCCATTAGTTGTTGTTTTAGATAAAAATGGTAAAAAAATGGGAGCGATTGGTTATAAAAAAGTAACACCAAATGCATATTTAGAAATGCTAAGTACAATGATTAAATAATATTTTGAGATTTTTCTTTACCCTTTTATTCCTGGCTACAATAAGTAGTAGTTTTTCACAACAAATATATAAACGTACCCTAAAACTAATGGGAAGTCGTTTTGATATTACCGTTGTCGAAAAAGACAAAACAACAGCTAATCAATACATAGATATTGCTGTCGAAGAAATTGAGAGAATCGAAAAATTGATTTCTTCGTGGGATAAAAACTCTCAAACTTCTTTAATTAATAACAATGCAGGGGTTAATCCGGTGAAAGTTGATACAGAACTTTTCGACCTAATATTTAGAGCTATTCAGATTTCTAAATTAACAGATGGCGCATTTGATATTAGTTATGCATCTATGGATCGAATTTGGAAATTTGATAATAGCATGAAAGAAATGCCCTCTGAAGAAGAAATTAAAACATCAGTAGCAAGAGTAGGGTACAAGTATATTGTTTTAGATAAAAAGAAATCTACAGTATTTCTAACCCAAAAGGGGATGAAGATAGGGTTTGGAGCTATTGGCAAAGGATATGCAGCAGATAAGGCCAAAAACCTCTTAATAAGTAAAGGAGTACATGCCGGAATCATAAATGCTTCTGGAGATATGAATACCTGGGGGAAACAACCAGATGGAAGCGAGTGGAAAGTTGCAATTACCAACCCTTTGAATAAAAATAATGCATTTGCATTATTACCAGTAGTAGAAAAAGCAGTAGTGACTTCTGGTAATTATGAAAAATACGTAATTTTAGATGGTAAACGGTATTCTCATATTATTGATCCCAGAACAGGATACCCATCTACTGGTATTGTAAGCGCTACAGTTTTTGCTCCAAAAGCTGAGTTGGCAGATGCATTGGCAACTTCTGTTTTTGTGATGGGAATTGAAACGGGATTAAATAGAATCAATCAATTAAATGGGATTGAATGTATTATAATTGATGACCAGGGAAATATTCATACCTCTGATCATATTAAGATAGATAATAAATAACAATAATTCTTATAAAACGTACTTTATGAATAAGTTGATACCAATACTTTTAGTACTAGTACTTTCTCTTAACTCATGTGTAGCTGTAAAAGAATACGAAAAAGTACAAATCAATGATCCTGATATGGAATTGGCGCTCAAAAAAATTGATCGTTTTGAAACTAATTTTCAGGCATATAGAGAATCTGCTGCTGGAGCAAATGGAGGAAAAACAGGCGGAGGATGTGGTTGTAATTAGGAGATAATATTTCTCTTAAATAAAGAATTGAAAAACATACTAAAAACTTTTATAAAGTAAAGATCTTTGAGAAAAATTCCCTTAATACTAGCATTATTATCTATAGTGATTGTAACTGCACAGGAGCAACAACAGGATGATACAACAACCTACAAAAAGAGAGTATTAGAGTCTGCAGAAGTAGATTTTTTAATGAGTTATTATACTCAGGATGGAGATAACGCTGCGGTTACAGGTGGTGTGGGTACAGAAGAACTCACTGATCTTACTCCAACAATAGTGGTTTCTATCCCACTAAATGATGATGATGTATTAACTATAGATGCAGGAATATCGGCATATTCATCGGCATCTTCTAGTAATGTTAACCCTTTTGATGGCAATGGCGCTGCCAATCCTTTTGTAGCTTCTTCTGGAGCATCAAAAAAAGATGTGTTAACGACAATATCAGGAAGTTATAGTCATAGTAGTGATGATCGAAATAGTGTGTGGTCAGCCAATGTTGCGGTAGCAACCGAATATGACTATTTTTCTATAGGCTTTGGCGGTAGTTATTCAAGACTTTTTAATGAAAAAAATACAGAATTAAGTGTAAAAGCCAATGTGTTTCTAGATACATGGAAAGCAATATATCCCTCAGAATTAAGAGATCAGCCTACATTTACGAAGTTTGATGATGAATCTCGTAATTCGTATTCTGTAGGATTAGGATTTTCACAAATTTTGTCTAAAAGGTTACAAGGATCTCTTTCATTAGATTTTATTAAACAGGAAGGCCTTTTGTCAACCCCATTTCAACGAGTACAATTTGCCGATGTGGCCGATGTAATTATTGAAGAATTTACATATGGTGATGATGTAGAAAGATTGCCAGATTCTAGGTTTAAAATAGCTGCAGGAGGAAGATTACATTATTATATTAATGAAATTTTTACAATACGAACATTTTATAGATATTATACAGATGATTGGGGGATTAACTCACATACTGCAAGTATAGAAATACCCATTAAAATCACAGATAAATTTACACTATACCCTTCATATCGTTTTTATACACAAACGAAGGCAGATTATTTTGCACCATTTAATCAACATTTGTCTACGCAGCAATTCTATACTTCGGATTATGATTTATCTGGTTTTGATGCAAATCAATACGGTTTTGGTATTAGTTATACCGATATTTTTACAAAATTCCATATCTGGAAACTTGGTTTAAAAAGTATTGATCTTCGATTTAGACAATATGAACGAGACTCTGGACTTAGCTCTAGCTTGTTCTCGGGAGGATTTAGTTTTATAATGGACTAAATCAGTTTATTACTATATAATTTTTCTAACCATATAATACTATTATTTTTATCCTGTATTGAAATAAGCAAGTTCTGGGTTTTAATACTACCAAGAGCTATATACTTTTATACTGTTTTTAAAATTATAGTATTATGAAGATAAGTGAGCAAAATCAGTTTCATTACAATCGTATTGCAGAGGCGATAACGTATATTAAACAAAATTTTAAAGATCAACCTAACCTGGATGAGATTGCCGAAAAAGTACACATTAGTCCTTTTCATTTTCAAAGACTCTTTACAGATTGGGTAGGAGTGAGTCCTAAAAAATTTTTGCAGTACACTAGTTTAGAGTACGCAAAAAATATTTTAAAAGATCAGCAAACCACTTTGTTTGATGCGGCATACGAGACCGGACTTTCTGGAACAGGAAGATTACATGATCTTTTTATAAAAATAGAAGGAATGACACCTGGAGAATACAAAAATGGAGGTCAGAACCTGGAGATCAATTATAGTTATGCCGAAAGCCCGTTTGGTAAAATGCTGGTAGCTTCAACCTCAAAAGGTATTTGCCATATGACATTTGCAGATGATGACAATGCATTTACAACATTACAACAACGTTTTCCGAAAGCAAAGTTTACTCAAATCGTAGATAGATCTCAACAAAATGCTCTATTTATCTTTACTAAAGATTGGAGAAAATTAAGTCAAATAAAACTACACCTTAAAGGGACTGATTTTCAATTAAAAGTTTGGGAAACATTACTCAAGATCCCAAAGGGAGGATTAACAACATATGGAACCATCGCCAATCATATTCATAAGCCTAAAGCATCCAGGGCCGTAGGAACTGCTATAGGTAGTAATCCTGTTGCATTTTTAATTCCTTGTCACCGAGTAATCCAATCTACAGGTGATTTAGGACAATACCATTGGGGCAGTACACGCAAAACTGCTATAATTGGCTGGGAAGCTGCAAAAATTAATTCATAACTAAGCAAGATTTGGGTGTTTTACTTTTTGAATTCTTAGCAATTTTGCTATATCAAGGTTATGTAATAAGTTTTTCTGCTACATAATCTAAGCTAAATCATAAAACGAACATATGAAAAAATTTAAGATTGTCCCGTTAACAAAAGAATATGTATCACGAATTAAAGAAACAAAAGTAGATGATTTTAATTATCCTGTTGTTGAACAAATAGCTACAGGTTATGGACCTTGTCGTATTTCTTTAAAAAAATTTGATCCGGGAAAAGATACTCGGCTATTGATTAGCCATAGTCCTTTTGAAATTAAAAATGCATTTAATCAACCAGGCCCTATTTTTGTTCACAAAAAAGAAGTCGAACCCTATAAGAACGATCATCAATTTCCGCCAGAAATCAAAGCAGATAAACAAAATTTTCCTTTATCACTAATTGGGTATAATACAAAACAAAATATGATATTTACAAAATTGGTAGGTGATGATGATGTAGATCTTTTGATTCCAGAAATATTTCATGACCATAATGATATAGCATATTTACATGCCAGAAATGCTGAAGCTGGTTGTTTCATATGTAAAATAGAAAGAGTATAATTTTTTAGAACCTCCTAAAATATTTAGAATAACTTTCATTTTTTTATACATAAAAAGGGAACACTATCCTTATGTGTTCCCTTTTAGCCATTTACGTTAATAGATAAGTTATGGGCGTTTTTATAATAAAACGTTTATACAGCATAATACCCTACCCCTAATTAATTTCCTATAACAGTTTTTAAAGCTTTTAACCAAAAAATGGATAAACAAAATAAGTACAAGATTTTTAAAAACCTTAATATGTAGGAATCCAAATAATAGTAAAATTAAATTGAGAGTCTCGGTAAATTATATTGTTTTACATCAATTGTATTGCATTTATCGTATCTGTAGAAAGATATTTAATAACATAGTATTAGGGATAAAACCAAAAAAAACGTTAAATTTATCCTACCTAAATGCCCAAATTATGCAATCCAAATTAATTCTTACCATCGTTAGTATAGCTATGCTAACATTGAGCAGCTTTAAAAATAGCCCTGAACACCAGAAAAATGATGGTGAAAAGGAAAATATTAGTGTATATCAAGGTGGTCCAAAAGAATTAATAGGAAAATGGGTAATGGATGGTGATCCCAATACTTATATAGAATTGAGATCTGATGGAACCGTTATAGAAAAGTCTTTAGGAGAACCTCTAAAAAGGTATTGGTTATTAAAAGATAGTAAACTTTGCTTAAAAGCGACATCGGTAGAGGGAGGTACAGAAAAGTGTTTAGAATTTGTGCTAAGAAAAGATATGCTGGTGATTACTATGAATGAAATGGAACTCCACTATGCAAGATCTAAAGAATAATATAGTCCTGGTATAAAATTTGTGATTAGGATAAAAGAATTGATAATTTTATCACCTTATTTGAGCATTAAAAAATATCAAAACTATAGATTACCAAAAAAACATTAAATTTATATCCTTATTTTATTAAAAATTAAATTATGAAAAGACCCCAATCTATATCCGTAATTTTTACAACTGTTATATTAGCTGCACTGCTAATGAGTTTTAAGGCAAAGCCTGTACAGCAAAATCAGACGTTAAAATTTGAAGAAATTGTAATTGAACAGGTTGCAGGCACAGAATTGATAGGAGAATGGGTTATGAAAGATGATCCCGAAACTTTTATCATATTCAAATCGGATAAAACAGTAGTAGAAAAGTCTAAAACAAAGACAACAGAGAATACATGGTCTGTAAACGCAAAAGATCGTGAAGTGTGCATTAGCAATTCAGGATGTATATATTATGAAGTAACAGAAACTTCTCTTTTTTTATATATAGACAAAAAAAGAGTGTGGTATAATAAATATCAAGAAAAATAAGAAATTGCTCAATATGAGTGTCTTTTTTAAGCAATAATATAGTACAAGATTTTATAAGAGGTAACGAGTATATGAAAATATACTCGTTATTTTTTTTAAATCATTTTGAGGATTATTCGTAAATTCCATCAACAAAGAGATGAGGTTAATTGCCGGGGAATAACACAATATCAAATTAGAAATATCATTTTGCAATATTTTTTACAACATTGTACTAAAAAAATATGGTGTTGCTTGTCCAAAAATAAAAAAAGTGTTCGTCATAGTAATGTAGAAAATAAATAAACCATTTAAAAAAACAGACAAATGAAAGAATTTATGTTTCTTTTTAGAGGAGATGACAAAGTATGGGATTCTAAATCTCCAGAAGAACAACAAAAGCATATGCAAAAATGGCAACAATGGATCGGTGAGATGGCTCAGCAAGAAAAATTTGTTGGAGGTGAGCGATTATATTCACACGGTAACACAATTTATCCCGGAGGAACCAAAGTAACAGATAGACCATTAACAGAAGGAAAAGAATTGGTTGGAGGATATTTGGTTATTAAAGCAAACAACCTAGAAGATGCTACCGAAATGGCAAAAGATTGCCCGGGATTACAATGGAATTCTTGTGTAGAAGTAAGAGAAGTATGGCCAGAGGATTAAGATAATAGAATATTAAAAAGATATAGTAATGAAAGAGTTTATGTATATTATCCGTGGCGGGCATGATGCTAACCGATCACCAGAAGAGATGCAACAACATATGCAACATTGGCAACAATGGATGGGTGGTTTAGCAAAATCAGAACAGCTTATTGGTGGTCAGCCATTAATGAACGAGGCCAAAACATTGACCGAAGGTGGTAAAAAGGTAACCGATCGCCCATTAGCAGAAGGTAAAGAACTAGTTGGTGGATACTTGCTAATTAAGGCAAACTCTCTAGACCATGCGGCACAAATAGCTAAGGATTGTCCAGGTTTTGAATATGGATGTAGCGTCGAAGTACGAGAAATAAGCCCAATGGAATAACTTTTTTGGAAAATAGAGATCACATAGATCATACATTAAACCATCTTTTTAGACAAGAATCTGGAAAGATGGTTGCTGTATTGATTAAAATATTCGGTACCGAAAATATAGAATTAGCAGAAGATGTAGTACAGGATGCTCTGGTTAAAGCTCTAGAAACCTGGAAATATAGAGGGATGCCGGATAACCCAAGAGCGTGGTTATATCGCACAGCTAAAAATAAAGCTATAGATGTTATCAGGCGTAATAAGCATAGTAGTATTATTGATTTTTCTGATCCCGAAAAACAACTACTAACTTCTGGGTATACACTAACTACTACAATGGATACTTATTGGCAGGAACAACATATAAAAGATGATTTTCTGGGAATGATGTATGCATGCTGTCACCCCGATATCTCACAAGAAAATCAAATTACATTTATTCTAAAAGCATTATGTGGATTTAGCACTAAAGAAGTTGCAAGATCTTTTCTTACCAGTGAAGATACTATTTCTAAGAGATTGTATAGAACCAAAGAATATTTCAGAAAACGTAAGATACGTCCTGTAATCCCCACTATTAATGAAATTAATCTTAGAACCAAAACGGTACTTAATACAATCTATCTCATGTTTAATGAAGGATATAATTCTACTCATGCCGATCAATTGATTCGTAAAGATTTAATTAGTCAAGCAATGTTTTTATGTCGGTCTCTTTTATCCGAGAAACGTACGCAGTTACCCGAGGTTTATGCTTTGATGGGATTAATGTGTTTTCATGCCTCCAGAATTAATAGTAGGCTAACAGAAGAAGGGAGGCTTATTTTGCTTTCTAAACAGGATCGTACAACATGGGATGCAGAATTAATACGATCTGGAGAACAATATCTAAATAAAGCTGCTTTTGGAGGAGAACTCTCGACATATCACCTTGAAGCCGCTATTGCATATCAGCATTGCTGCGCAAAGCAATATACAGATACAAACTGGAAAATGATATTAGAGTATTATGAACTCTTATTAAAGATTGCTAATGATCCTATCGTTTTTTTAAATCGATGCTTGGTTATTCTAGAACTTAAAGGCCCAAAAGAAGCAATAACTGCACTCGAAAGTGTAAAGAACGACAAATTACTAGAAAAATATTATCTATATCATGCAACTTTAGGCGAAATCTACCAACGATTAGAAGATAATAATACAGCTACAACATATTACCAAAAGGCAATACAGCTCACCCAGTCCAAACAAGAAAGACAATTTCTTAAAGATAAAATTGCTCGTATATCGAATTGAAAATTGGTTATGATAACGATGTTTCAGAAAATCTTTTTACCTTTTCAGAATAAATGTCTTTTATTCTGAAACTCCATGCGAAATAAATAATATTTTTCACGGGAAACAGTGTTCTATAAATTGTACGTATTATAGATATTTGTTTTACTATTCAAACTGTGCATACTATATATAGTTTTGAAAAACTAAACAGAATAAAAATATATTTTTAAAAGAAACAGGTCTTTAATTTATATAGTGAGTAGTATGTACTCTTAGAAGTGATGATATAGCGCTAAATGTAACCTTATTATATTTTGTAGTATCTTAATTTATAAGAGTTTTGAGGAATACTTAGCATTAGGCAAATATAATAATATTGTAATATGGGAAACAACCAAGATCAGATACATCAGCTTTTGGAAAAGCTTGAAATCCTACTGAAAAGACAACAAGATTTCTCGACTCAAATAGAAAGCCTTAAAGATGAGATATATAGGCTAAAAACAACATCGACCAACCAGCCTGATATAAAAACAGAAAATCCAACTCCTGTTTCACCTACAGCTGAAGTTCCAAAAGAAAGTATCAAAGAACCATCCTCTTCGGTTAAGCCAGAGGCTGTACAACCAACACTAGTAAAAGAAGAAAAACCTATTATTGCCAAAATAAATAAACCAAAAAAGAAATCTAATCTTGAAAAGTTTATTGGAGAAAACCTAATCAATAAAATAGGTATTGTTATTATTATCATTGGTGTTGCTATTGGGGCAAAGTATACCATAGAAAATGATCTAATAGGACCATTAACCAGGATTATACTGGGGTATTTAACAGGATTAGGGCTTTTGGGAATTGGGATGAAACTAAAGAAAAAATATGAAAACTTTAGTGCGGTACTGGTTAGTGGTGCAATGGCTATTTTATATTTTATTACCTTTTTAGCATACGACTTATACGGCCTGATTCCGCAGACTTTGACATTTGTTCTTATGCTATTATTTACGGCATTTACTGTTTTTGCAGCAATACAATATAATAAGCAAATTATAGCTCATATAGGACTAGTAGGAGCCTATGCAGTTCCTTTTTTATTAAGTGACGGATCGGGTAGAGTAGTAATTCTGTTTAGTTATATGGCGATTATTAATATAGGTATTCTCATTATTGCCATCAAAAAATACTGGAAACCTCTTTACTTTTCGTCTTTTTTGCTTACTTGGATCATTTTTATGTCATGGTATGCAGATAAATACACAATAGAAGAACATTTTACCCTTGGTTTTATATTTCTTACTGTCTTTTTTATCACATTCTATCTTATGTTTTTGGTATACAAACTCAGAAAAAAAGAAAGCTTTAAAACCATTGATGTAATTCTACAATTATCTAATTCATTTATCTTTTATGGTATTGGATTTTCGATGTTAAGCAATCACGAATATGGTAAAGATTTATTAGGTGTATTTACATTAGCGAATGCAGTGATTCATTTTGTGGTAAGTGTTATTGTATATAGATTAAAACTAGCTGATCGCAACCTATTTTATTTTGTATCTGGTATGGTTTTGATTTTTATTACGATTGCATTTCCTGTACAACTAGATGGAAATTGGGTTACACTGCTATGGGCAGGAGAAGCAGCATTGTTATTTTGGATTGGGAGAACCAAAAAAGTACCGATATACGAGATTCTCTCATATCCGCTGTGGGCCTTAACTTTTTTTAGCCTTTTACATGATTGGATCGTGGTGTACTATAGATATAGCCCAACACTACCAGAAACCAGACTAATGCCAGTGTTTAATATTTATCTTATGACATCAATATTGTGTATTGTGTCTTTTGCATTTATTTATATCACACATCGTAAAGAGAAACTATCTTTTCCCTGGCCAAAACAACCCTGGTTGTATACAATGCTTACCATAGGCCTAGCATTACTATTAATATGCACTACCTACTTTACATTTTGGATAGAAATAGATAGTTATTGGAATCAGGTTTATCAAGATATAGATCACCATTACATTTCGCAAAATATTGATGGTACAGAACAGTATACGGTATTATCAGATACTAGAAATTTTAGAGCTATTTGGCTTATTAATTATAGTTTGTTGTTCTTGGTTATTTTGTCTTTTGTGAATATCAAAAAAATTAAAAATAATGTCTTGGGGTATATCACTCTTAGTTTTATGTTGTTAGCTCTTTTTGTGTTTTTGACCAGAGGATTGTATTTGCTAAGTGAGTTTAGAGATAGTTATTTAGAATTAAAAGGAACAGAATTTAGTGCGACAGCTTTTTCTCATATAGGTATTCGATATATTTCTTTTGGATTTGTAGCAGGTTTGCTATTTACTTTTTATAAGTATGTACGGCAAAAATTTCTGGGTAGAACCTTTAAGGTTGCTTTTGAAATTATACTGCATTGCACATTAATCTGGATAGTAAGTAGCGAATTAATACATTGGTTAGACTTGTCTGGGTATACAGAAACATATAAGCTTGGATTAAGTATTTTATGGGGTATTTATGCATTATTGCTCATTGTTTTAGGAATATGGAAACGAAAGAAATATCTACGTGTCTTAGCAATTATAGTATTCGGAATTACACTTATAAAGTTATTCTTTTATGATATTTCACATATGGAAACTATTGCGAAGACTATTGTATTCTTAGCTTTAGGAGTGCTTCTTTTGATTATTTCATTTTTATACAATAAATACAAACATATTATTGCAGATGAAACAAATAGTAACAAACCTTAAAAATTTCTTTATAAAGGATATGTTTAAAACCTGTAAAGTGAGAGTATCATAATTATATGTGTTCTTAATTCAAGATAATTAAAAAGGTGTAAACTCATGAAAAAGAAAATTATAAAATTCCTAGTGCTATTGATTAGCTTTGGGGCTTATGCTCAGATGGACCAATATGCTTATAGAAGTATGTTGCCAGAGATAACAGATACCTGGCATGCTATTAGTTTACCCGATGAAGTTTTTAGTAAAGTTTCACCAAATCTATCTGATATTAGAGTTTTTGGGATCACAAACAAGAAAGATACAATAGAAGCCCCTTATCTTTTACGATTAAAAACCGAAAAAAAATCCTTTACTAAAATACCTTTTACCATTTTAAATACCTCATTTAATGAGAAAGGAACATATATTACATTAGAAATCCCAACTAAACAACCAATTAATCAGATTCATTTAGACTTTGAGCAATCCAATTTTGATTGGTTAATTACCTTAGAAGGGACTCAAGACCGTAAAGAATGGTATACCATAAAAGAAGACTATCGTATACTTTCAATAAAAAATGAACTTACAGACTATCAATTCACTACAGTACGATTTCCTAATGCGCAGTATCACTATTTCAGGATACTGATAAAAAGTACTAAAAAACCAGTTTTACAATCAGCTAGTGTAACCAGATATGAAATTAAAAAGGCAAATTACAGGGAATATGGCATAGAAAAGCTAAATATTCAGAATCCTAAGGGTACCAAAAAAACTATTATCGATGTAAGTCTTAAAACTCCAGTTCCCGTAAGTTATATTGGTGTCCAAGTACAAGAAACTTTTGATTACTATCGTCCTATATCTATTCGATATGTAATAGATAGTATACAAACTCAGAAAGGCAGTTGGAAACCTAGGTATCGAGAGCTTAATTCTGGAGTACTTAATTCTATAGAAGATAATGTATTTACCAATACGAGTACAATTGCTCAGAAATTTAGAATGGTGATTGATAATCATGACAATCAACCTTTAAAAATTAATAAAATCATTGTTAAAGGATATCAACACGAACTTGTTACGCGTTTTACAAATCCGGGAACATATTATTTGGTTTATGGAAATGATAAAATGAAAAAACCTTCTTATGATCTTAATTATGTATCTGCAAAGATTCCAGATGAGGTGACAACACTATTTCCAGAAACACAGTCGACGATTGGTCACGAAGAATCTTCTGTAACAAAGCCTTTATTTGCTAATAAAATCTGGCTATGGGGTATTATGGGTATTGTGATCCTGTTGTTAGGAGGATTTACATTATCTATGATGAAGAAAAAATAAAAAGTATATTTTTTTCTGCCAGAATGATAAGAAAAACCTATGAAAAACACTTCATTTGGGTTTATGTGATTTATACTTCTATTTTTTTTGAATCTTTTTTATTGAGTTTTTTGAGTATTGATATGGTATACAGTGATTTAACAGGAGAAAAAAACTGAATACTGTTGAGGGAAACCGTAAATAACTTTAGAAATAATTACTTAGGTTAGCAGTATTACACATATGATAATAAAGTTTTTAATCATACCGAATAGAGTCTTGATTAATGATAAGTTTCATAGTTAGAGAATTAATATCCTGTGTGGATATGTCTTAGTGTAATACAGAATCGGAAAATGAACAAGAAATAAATAAAAACTCTACATCTTACCTGTTGCGGTGAGATTACGTCCAATATAATGAGCTCTAGCTTAAGGACTCCAAAAAGAAAACTTGTAAATGAAAATTGAATTACTATCTATTTTTGATGGATTATTTAGTGTAAACACTAAAGAAAAGAAGGAAGAAACGAGTGCTTCCAAAATTTTTATGACCGATACACATACTAATTCTGGTAGAACCTTGATGATCGAAGAAGAAGACTATGCAGTTTGGGCTTATCTCCTAAGCACAGATAAAGAAGATATTGATTTTGATGGCTTTCTATGTGCAGTAATTGATCCAAGATTTTCTGATGTAAAATCGTATAAGAACATTCGGGAAAGAAGAGATGCACCATTACCAGCCTTATATGCTAATCGATATAGTTATGTTAAAAATCTTAAAAAGAAAGATATAACAATACATTGGCAAGAAGAATATGTAACTATATTCATAAAGAAAAAAGTATATCTTGTTATGGATCTAAATGCAAGAACCAGCTATTCAAAAGCGTTAGCGAATGATTGTGACTACGGAAAACAACTAAAAAGCTAAGTAGGGATATAACCCATTACCTTCTCTCAACAACATCTATTTCTCGATGAAATACAAATATTTAGCTTTTGACAGAATGTCGAGATAGATATTTAATATAGAGGTATGATCTTACCGTTCAGCAAAAATATTTAACTACAAGAGTATGATTGTGTTACCTTGGTGCATAGAACAGAATTAATGACTGTTAATAGTAACTATGTGATCTCACAAAGTAATTGCCCTTTTTGTTAGTTAAAAATTAAAAAACAATGAACAAAAACATCGTACTTATAATTAGCCTTTTAACTATAAGTCATATATTTTCTCAACAAATACCAGATACGACCTATAGCCCCGAGATAATAACAAAAATGTACCCAAAAAAAACCGGTACTACGATACATATAGATCAAGGACATCGTAATTTTCATACAAAGAACAATAGGTTTTTACCTTTTGCAAAATTAGTATCAGAAGATGGTTATAAAGTCGATGGTTTTGATGGGAAATTTGAAAAAGATAAGCTAAAAAATCTTAAGATATTGGTGATTTCTAATGCGTTATCGGAAAATAGCAGACCTCCTTTTGTTGCTCCCACAGAGAGTGCTTTTTCGACAAGTGAAATAAATAATGTAAAAGAATGGGTTAAAAATGGGGGCTCTCTTTTTTTGATCGCAGATCATATGCCCTTTGCTGGGGCCTCTGCAAATCTTGCCAAAGCTTTTGGTTTTACATTTTATGACAGCTTTGTAATGGATGCCGATGACAAAGGAATTTTTGACTTTTCTCGAAAAAATGAAATGCTCGGTAATCATGTAATAACAAATGGAAGAAATCATCAGGAACGAGTACACAAAATAAGAACCTTTACAGGACAAGGGTTTAAAGCACCAAAAAAAGCTTCTTCTATTTTAAATTTAAAAAAAGAATATACTGTCTTTATAACAGATACTATGTGGGTTTTTAATGAAAAAACTCCAAGAATCTCTGCAGAAAACTTATCTCAGGGAGCTGTCTTAGAATACGGAAAAGGTAGAATAGCAGTATTTGGAGAAGCAGCCATGTTTACGGCTCAAATTGCGGGTAGAGATAGGGTTAAGGTCGGAATGAACTCTGCAGAAGCATCAGAAAACTATCAGCTATTACTTAATCTGATACATTGGTTAGATAGGGCGTATTGATTTAATACAGTAAGAAGTGTCAATATGTAAAAAACACTAAAAAGATACATTTATGAAAAACACACCACGAAATAATCTCGTTTTAATAATTGCATTTCTGTTACTAACAGTATTGCATTTTCCTAAATCTAGTGCCCAACATGCTACAACAGAACAATATTTTAGGCACATGAGATATAATCATGTATCCCCACATGTGAAGATAAAAGGAATTCACGAAATAAATCAACAAGAAGCTCAACATACGTCTCATTATGTTTTTAAGTACAATGAAAAAAAACAATTGATAGAGATTGTTAATTATCATTATCACGACCAACGAAAACACCCTTTAGCAACAATAGGAGCACATAGAACGGTTTTTGATTACTCTGATGGTGAAGAGATTCGTACTTTTTTTGATAAGAAAGGAAAGCGAATGGCTAATAATCGTGAAGTCTTTAAAGAAATATACCAATATGATAAAAATGGATTCATAAATGCACTTGATTTTTATGATTTGAACGATGAACCTATGGAGTCTAATTGGAAAATTGCGAATTATCGGTGGTCAAAAAACAAAAAAATGGTGATAGAAAAACGGTATGATCTACAAAATAACCCTGTTAATATTTCACCGTATTTTGAATTTGGGATAACAGGAATTTTATATAGAAAAGATGGATCTCCAAAAGCTAATTATAACCTTAATGAGAAATTAGAAATTCAAGAAAACTCAATAGGAGTGGCCTCTTATGAAGACATCTATGATGAAAAAGGAAATCATGTTAGGTATTCTTATCACAATGCAAAAGGAAAATTAACTAAAAACCAGTGGAATTTTGCAGCCAACAACCAAGAATTTGACGATAAGGGATATCTCATAAAAGGAGCAATGTTTGACGAAAATAATGAACTAACGCACGAACGAGACTTTCCTTCTGTTACTCATATAAGAATGGCTAGCCCAGCAAGTAAAAAAGATACTATAGAAATAAAAGAAAGAGCGTTAGGGTATTTAGTAGCACTACAGGAATTAAAACCTGATCTTATGAAAGAAGTGTTTCATAAAGATTTAGCTAAGAGAACAATGGGGTTTGATCGAGAAAAACAAAAAGAAGTGATTAGAGAAACTAGCTATGAACAGATGGTAGAGTTTGCAAAATCATGGAACAAATCCGGAACCAGATTTCCTCCCAAACCAAGTAATAAAATAAAGATATTAGATATCTATAATCGAATAGCTACAGTTAAATTGATTTCAGACAATTGGGTAGAATATTTACATTTAGTAAAAACAAATGACCAATGGCAAATCATAAATTTACTTTGGCAACATAAGAATGTAGATCGATATCCAAACCAAAATAAATAAAAATAACACTTCAGATACATTATAATACAGATTAAAATAATGAAAAGTAAAATATTAATATTCGTCCTAATTGCCTTAACTCCAATACTTCTA
Source organism: Aquimarina sp. EL_43 (assembly GCF_943422735.1). Taxonomy (NCBI): domain Bacteria; kingdom Pseudomonadati; phylum Bacteroidota; class Flavobacteriia; order Flavobacteriales; family Flavobacteriaceae; genus Aquimarina; species Aquimarina sp. EL_43. Next base: position 3,349,611 of record NZ_CALSBR010000001.1, read on the forward strand.
TTAGCTCAATCAAATACCGATGTTATTAAAAGAGTACAGAAGCTTATGACAGAGAACTATGTTTTTCTGGATAAAGCAAAAGAAGTAAATCAACGTCTAGACGAATTGATGAAAGAAAAGTATTTTGATACTTTTAAAAAACCAGGAGAGTTTGCAAAAGCGTTGACAAAAGAGATGCAAAAAATCACAAATGATAAACATCTAAATATTGCTCCTCCAAGACCTCGAAATAGTAGACCGAGTAATCCTTTAGGTTTCATTCCCATGCATCTGCAAAATATTGAACGTTTTAGAAGAGGAGGATTTGGAGAAGTTAATTTTTTTGAAGGAAATGTAGGTTATGTTCATTTAAAAGGGTTTAGAGTTGAAGACACTATAAAAGTAGATCCCCTAATGAAGTATTTATCAACTGCCGATGCAATAATTATCGATTTGAGAGGAAATGGCGGTGGTAATGGTCCTGTTGGAGTTAATTTAAGTAGTTATTTTCTTCCCACAAATCTACCACTAACTGGCGTGTATACACGAAGAACAGATACTATGGAAAACTATAATACTGTGCCTGTTAAAGGTATGCAAAGATTAGAGGTTCCTTTATTTATATTAACTAGCGGTAGAACTTTTTCTGCATCCGAAGCTTTTGCATATGATCTGCAAGCAAGAAAAAGAGCCACAGTTGTAGGAGAGAACACCGGTGGTGGTGCACATCCTGTAAATTTTATGAGATTACCACAAGGGTATAGACTTATTGTTCCAATTGCTCGCTCGATCAACCCTGTAACAAATACAAATTGGGAAGGTGTTGGAGTGATCCCAGATATTAAATCTACTGCCGATGATGCACTAGAAAAGGCTAAAGAAATAGCTAAAGCAAGTGCTGCAAAGTATAGAGAAAAACCCTTTAAACAACTTGAAAAGATTTTAGAAAAAAATGAATTTACAAAACAAGATGAAGAAACTGTTTGTGAACTTCTACAATTGATATTGAAAAGAGGTCATATGGAAAGTTTTATGATTAACGATATGGGATATAATTACCTGCGGGAAAAAAATATAAAAGCTGCTCTGGCAATTTTAAGAGCAGGATCAATCCTTTTTCCTGATTCTCCCAATGCCCAAGATAGCTATGCCGAGGTTTTAGCACAAAATGGACAAAATAAATTAGCATTAAAACATTATGAAGCAGCTGTAACTATTGCAAAACGTAGAAAAGATAAACAAACAGGATTATATGAGAAAAACTTAAAAAACTTTAAAGCTAAGATGTGATATTCACGTTATAGTAAATAACAGGGTTTACTTCCAAACTTTTTTTCCGGTCTGATATATTTTCTCTAGAGCATTATCTCTATAACTTCTTCCCATCGGGATGGTATGATCATTTATCTCTAATACATTTCCTTGTATAACACTTATATAGTGAAAATTTACTATAAAAGACTTGTGTACTTGTACAAACTGAGACGAGGGTAATAGTTCTAACATTCCGGAAAGAGTTTGATAAGTGACAAAAAACCTGTCTTTTAGGACCACTTTAATATAATCCTTTAAACTTTCAATAAAAAGAATATCGGTATAATATACTTTAATTTTTTTATTATCTACTTTAAAAAAAGCTGCACCAGCAGGGGTTTCGGGCATTTTTATAGGTTGATCTGTATGTGTTCTTACTTTTTCAATGGCTTGTACAAATCGATAAAAAGGAATTGGTTTTATTAGATAATCAACAGCATTAAGCTCAAATCCATCTACGGCATAATGCCGATGTGCCGTAGTAAAAATAACCTTGGGAGGAGAAGAGACAGCTTTTAAAAAATTGATCCCGTTGAGCATAGGCATTTGTATATCTAAAAAAATGAGATCGATAGTTTCAGAATTTAAAAACTCGATAGCCGATAAAGCATCATCAAATTTTCCAACTTCAGATAAAAAATCTAACCTACTGATGTAATCAGAGATAACATCTTGAGCTAATGGCTCATCATCTATAATAATACATTTTATAATACTCATCAATTATCTAGTTGTATACTTAGGTCGACATAAAATTTATGTGCACGTTCTTCTAACCTAAAGGTATGTTTTTGAGGATAAATAATCTGTAATCTTTTAGATAAATTTTGAACGCCGATTCCGTTTTTGTTACCTTCTTTTACAGAATTTCCTACCGGATTAATAGTGCTAATGTGTAATTCGCCATTGTTGACCGCTATTTTTATTTGTATATCCACATCTCCTCTTTCATTTAAAGAACAATGTTTAAAAGCATTTTCGACTATAGGAATTAGAATAAGAGGAGTAATCATTACACCACCAAAATTACCAGTGATTTCCATCTGTAAGTTTAAACGATTTCCAAAACGCAACTTCTCTAATTCAATATAATCATGCAAGTGATGTATTTCCTTTTCTAAAGAAATTTTGTCTTCACTACCTTCATATAAGGTATAAGATAATAAGTTTGATAGTTGTAATAGAGCTTCTGGAGTTTTTTTTGAACCTTTTAATGATAATGAGTACAGATTGTTTAACGTATTAAAGAGAAAATGAGGATTCATCTGGGATCTCAGAAAATTCAGTTCACTGATCTTTTGTTCTTTTTTTATTTTTTCTAAGTTGATCTTATTTTCGTAATGATCTTGTAAAATCTTGATAGCAGTAGGAGGACCAAACCATAATAATATTGCTCTCGCAAAATTCAGTATTCTAGGAAAAGAAAAAAAATCAGAAGGAAGTTTTGGTATTTCTAGTAAAACCGGATAGATAAAGTAATATTGAAAAAGCTTTACAAGTAATGAGTTTATAATAAGAAGAGGAATGAAAGCCAGGAAATAATATACATAACGTTTGGTACTAATATACTTAGGCCACAAATAATACATATGTATATAATAAAATGGGATTTCTAGTAAACAACCCAGGTACTTATAAGAAGCTTTTGTCAAAGAAGCACCATACATTACATCCATTACTATCCAAATCAATAAATAAAGGATCCAAAAAACAATATGTTTTAAGGTTCGATTTTTAAAAAATACAGAAGTTGTCATAATAATGTAGATGCTATTAAATATACCTCAAACAGGGTAAAATGGATTGTAATATCGTTAAATTATGAGTATTTGACTATTATTTTCTCTCAACAACACTTCCTGCTCGATGAATACTTGATTTTTACAGAAACTCTCAATACATATTATGGGGTAAATAGTAGATTTAGTAAAGTTTAAATCACTTCTATAAAATAAAAAAACACTTGTGTCTCAATGTATCTAGAAGAGGCAAAAGCATTACTAGAGATGAGTTCAATGAGGGACCCTATTTTCGATTCATTATTAACTGTTTTTTAACACTTCTGTGCTCCGTAGTTTCGAAAAATGAAACTGGCAAGCACTAATATTGTATAACAATACAGAACAATAACAAACAAAATCCAACTTATGAAAACAAAACAGAATTTTTAATAATTCAATTTCTCATAAAACCTGATTTAATGAAAAAAACATGTATAATACTTAGTTTATTGATATTAGCTAGTTGTTCTAGTCAGCCCGAAATACCTTTAATACCAGAAAAAGGAAGTATACACTTTAAAAGAGTTATTCATATAACCAATCAAAAATTAGTTGATTCTACATATAGTAAGAGTTTAAATACAATTCTTGAAAACACAAGAAACAGTTCGGTCGATATAATTAAAGAAATAGCAGTAAGCACAAGAGGCAAAAATCAGGCTATGCAAAAGGTCATGGATATGCAAAACATGGTTAAAGATGCTTTCAAAAAAACTTGCCACCCTAATTTTATGGAAAAAGATGTCAGGAATTCTTTTTGTTTCGAGCAAGGACTAATACTTTCAACATGCACTGCAAATGAAAAATCGCAAAACTATATTCTCGACCCAGAAAATGTAACTATAACTCAAATTTATCTGGATAAAAAGCAGAACAGAATAAGAAGTCAGCCAACAAAGTATTATTATTTCAATGTTAATGACTTTCATATAAACGAATATCGAAATCAAACAAAAGTGATTAAAGGATACAATTGTTTTAAGGTATTGTTAGAAATTAATAAGCCTTTACCATTAAGTAGCAAACTTCCTGCAATCAAAGAAAAATACATAATGTATGTCACAGAAGAAATTAAATTTAAGTACCATCCCCTTGTTCTATTAAAAGAGGTTTTAGAACAATATTATCCTTTAGAAATTATTGAAACAACCGATTTAGTAGAAGGATATCAAAAAGTGTATACGGTTACAGAGATGAATTTGAAATAATAGAATAACGTTAGATTGATACTATATTAAGTACAATACCCGGTATATAATAGCGTTACACATGCAAAAGTAACCTTGCAGAACGTATAAGTAACCATATAGAATGTAAAAGCAACCCCACAGAATGCATGAGGAATCATAATCAATAAAAAAACAATCATGAGGAATACAAAAACAACGCTGAGGAACAGAAAAGCAATGGTGAGGAATGGATAAGTAATACAGAGTAGTTCAAAAGTAAAAGTGAAGAACGTATAATTAACTTTTAAAACCATAATAAAATGAATAATTCAAGAAAATCAGAAGCAGCAATACTAGAACAATACCGGGTAGCTCTGGAAAATGTAAAGAACCAACCCGAAATAGCTTCAGAGATGGAAGAACTCAATTACAACAAAGATAAAATATCAGAAGGAGAGCAATTACTTGCAGAAACCCGTGCAGCCTATGATTTCAAAAAGCAAGAAGATGATGAAACCACAGAGGCATCAACAGCATTTAAGAAAGAAAAAGAACAATTAGATATCCTATATAGAAAACATCGTAAAAAAGCAAAAGTAGTTTTTCGTAAACAACCAGAAACCTTAAAAAAAATAGGTGTCGTTGGTACAACGCCACGAGCATATACCAATTGGATAGAAACAACCCGTCGTTTTTATAATCAAACAGATCAAAATATTATTGATCAACTGGCAACAATAAAAATTACACCAAAAGATATCACCTCTGGTAATATGCAAATACAAGAAGTAGAGAATGCCCGTGCAAAATACCTAAAAGAAGTAGGAGAATCAGAAGATGCTACCAAGCAAAAAGATGCTGCTTTTGCCAAAATGGAAGATTGGATGCGAGATTTTTATGCCGTAGCAGATATAGCATTAGAAGATCAACCACAACTCATGGAAGCATTGGGAAGAAAAAGAAAAAGTTAAGCCTCAATAAAAGCTAATTACACATGCTGCTTATTCCTTAAAACCGTATTTTTTATAAGATTTCCTGATAAAAAACTATATTTGCTGCTTAGTTATAATTGCATTTTATATAACTAAACGTAAACCATTTTTGAAAACGGAGTAAGTTTAGATACCTACTCCGTTTTTTGTTTTGAACTCATCCTGAAGTGGTTTTAGGCCCAAAAGTTTGGCTTTTGTGTCATGATGGAGTTAATTTTTTTTCAGTATAGTTAGCTACGTTGAAAAAAATGACAAAATTGGGGTAGAAAATATAAATTTTGTAAGTAAAAGTATTACTTAAGAAGAGTTCTTTATACAAAAGTATCAGTAAGAAGTAGTTATGTCAATACAGAGAAATAAAAACAGAATTGAAAGTACAAATTGCATTGTGGCCGAAGATCATATTTATTTTCCCAAAGGATATTATTTTAAGTATGGATATCTAAAAGATAAAAAGAAACTACCGTTCTCGGTCATCAATGAAATAAGAATCAATACAAGACCAGTAACTGCAAAAATTAATACTAACGAAATCATTTTTCTACAAGGTCTGGATAAGAAACAATGTATTGAGATTAAAGAAAAATCGAATATTAGTTTAACTACTCCGGTTGATAATTGGTCATTACTATGCGATGAGTTTTTGGATACAGAATTTAGTGAAACACAGAAAGAAAATGTAATACAATTACTTAAAGAAAACGGAATTGATAAAGACGAAGTATATCAAATACGAAAACGTATTTCTTCAAGAATGCTATTTCGCACCTTTTTCTCATGGGAATGGATATATTATGGCCAGTTTGATGTTCTTAAACAACTTTGGCCCATGAGTTATAAAAAATACTGGTGGACTATGGAAATCGCTTTAAGAAACAAAAAAAAATAACCCAGTTTACTGTTTCACCATTTTAGTGATAATTTGTGAGCCATCATTTCCTTCTAGATTTACAAGATAAATACCAGATTTATAGCCACTAATATTAACATCGAATTCCTCACCAGAAGTATAGGAAAATTTTTCTACCAGCCTGCCATCTACTGTAAAAATTTCTCCTTCATATGCAACAACACTTTTTAATGTCGAGCTAATTGTAAATGTACTTTTGGCTGGATTAGGGTAAATAGAAAAGACCTCTTTCTCTACAATAGGAGGGTCGGTTGGATTATCTTTTACATCTAAAGTAGCTTCAAACATCCCTCGACCATGAGTAGCTGCTACAATTTTCGCATCTGATTCTCGTATCGCTATCATATCTGTTCTTACATTGGCAAGAGTTTCATTTTTAGGAAACCATTCTGCTTCACTTGATTTTATATCGTCTGTAGCCCATACTCCAATTTCTGTAGCCAACAAGACTTGTGATCGATTAAAAGGATTAAATAGTCCCCATCGTACTGGCATATCAGGTAGATTACCTTCTTTTTCTGACCATGAGCTTCCTCCATTATCACTATACCAAACCGAACTAATACCGTAGTTAGAAAAAGTAATTAAAATCTCATCTTCTGTTTCACCAATATCAATACTGGATATAGTAGCAGGAGGGAATGAGTTACTACCGATCTCTGTAGCAGTAGGTGTATCACTCTGTGCATTTGTTACTTTAAATAATTTACCAGATTGAGTACCAATAAACAATGTCGAAGTTCTTGTCTTATCATATGGTGATACCTTTATACTAGAATAGGGAACAGTCGACCCTGTGTTTAGTGGTGTGAATTTTGAAAGTATAGTATCACTTTTTATCTCAATTCTTAATAACTCATCAACATGTTGATTATCTGTTGAGGTAATTGCACCACCAAGCCCCATGGCATTTGCAAAAATTGTATTGGTTTGAGAATTGTAATCTGTTGCATTAATAAAAGTACCACTTAATAGACCAAAGTAAGTAAAATTTTCGCCAGCATCCCTGGAAATAAAATATTGATTATGATATACCGTAGTGATCCTGATATGAGGTTCGTTTTTATCAACAAACGCAAATACACCATCTCCACCACTTACCATATCGGTAACATCAATAGGATTACCGTCATATCGTAGCGTACCATTATCTTGTGTCCCTCCATAATAAGCATCAATTCCTTTTCCCGGGTGAATACCAATGGTATAGTATTGAATAGTATTTAAGCCTTTATTTACGTCAAAAAAGGAAGGAAATATATTTAAAAAATTATCAAATTCGGCTACATTAGAAGTAGTCATATTATTTGAATAAAATACGCCTCCATCGGTAGAAATAAGAACTTCATCAGAAGAGCCTGGTCTATACAGAATAGTATGTTGATCTGCATGAACATATTTTGGGAATTTATGACGATTTGCTACCCAGTAAGAAATCGATTGCCAGCGTAATGCACTAACATCTGAAGTATCAGCAGTATCGGTTCCTGTTAATTTAAAACTATTGAGACCACCTATAATAATAGTGTTCTCATCAACAGCATCTACTCCTATAGCCATGGCATGCCAGGTAAGAGAACCCCAGCCTCCCCAGCCCAGATCTCTACTTGGACCTGCAAATTCTGACCATGTGTTACCAGCATCAGAAGATTGTAAAAGGATACAAAAATTACTAGAGTCTCTAATAAACCCGGAAGGAAATTTGAACCCTCCGCTTATAATAGCATAAACTCTCTTTGAGTTAGAAGGAGCAACTGCAAATTTTACTCTACCTGGATAAAGGTCACTTGAAGGATCAAACCTGCTTGTTGCAAAAGAATCATCAATAGTCCAATCGGTTCCGTTTAAAGAACTAAGTATTGTACCTGCTCCGTTTTCATCAACATTTCGCATCGTACCCACAAGAAGTTTTCCTCCATCAACTTCTTCTATATCTGAAGGAGCATATGGTGTAGTATCTCCTATTATATTTGGAAGCACTTGTACCCAGTTAGTACCACCGTCTATTGATCGATATAATCCATTGGTACTATTAGATCCATGCGGAGCTCCTTTATAGGTTCCCGAAGCAACTGCAGCATAGAGTACACTTGTACCAGCTTCATTTCTAACCAGAATATCGTTTACATAAGCAAAATCAGTACTTGATGGTAAAAGCTGCCAGGTTTCACCATGATCAACAGATTTCCATATACCTGTACCACGACCAGAGGATTCCCGATAAATATTTACAGCTGTATAAGATTCTCCCGTTCCTACATACATCGTATTACTGTTATCAGGATCAAAAGCAATGGCGCCTACAGCCAGATTTTCAAAAAAACCAGATGCATTTTCCCAGGAGGAAGCTGGATTTGTAATATCATTATTATACCATAATCCACCAGTAACCGATCCGCCCCATATTTTCTTATGTGTTGCGTCTGAAGGATCAAAGATTATTTTTCGAATTCTACCCGATATGTTAGCAGGGATATTTTCCCATTGTATTTGATCACTACTGCTTTTTTGTAGTAATTTACTCTTAAGTGCTTGTGCTTTGGTAAATTGAAATGATTTTAATAAACGCTCTTTAGGTACATTTTTTGTTGCCGGATCTAGAGTAGTAAGATATTCGTGAAGTGCAGCAAAATCTGGCCTATCAGGTTTTTTACTATTTAATTCTCCTGGTGTTACATATGCTTTTTGATAAGTGTCGTTCAAAAAGGCTTCATGTTCTTCTCTTAGGTTAGAAGTTTCTAAATTATAATGTAAGAACCATCCGCATAGAATTATAGTTAACATAATTGTAATTATGCGATGTTTTGTAGTTTGTGTTTTCATTCTACAGAGTGTAAGGTTTGGTTTATTATATCAGTACCCTTAATGTAGTTTACATTTAGAATATTGATTATTTGTTATATAATGTGTTAAACAACAGAGTGTTAAAATAATTCACTTTGATGTGTTATCATTATAAACAAAAATCATTTTTGTAAATATAACCAATTGATTAAGAAGTTGTATTTCTAAATCTATACAGAGATCAATAGATTAGTTTGTATACGACACTTTTTTTAAGAAAAAAACCTATCTATTTCTAGAAAATAAAGTACCCAAAAGACCTGAAAAATAGTAGATTCCATTTAATTTAACAACACTTCCACTGTCACCAGATTGTGAACCAATTACATTCTTCACAATTTATATTTTTTTAGAACTCTCATTTCTGGCTGGCCCATGTGTTAACCGAGAGTAATGGTATTTTGTTGTTTTTCAGATCTTTTGGGTACTATGCAGCAAGCTCCCCATTTCCTACTGTTTCTTTGCCTGTTTCGATTGATCCCCATTTAGAACTTGTATTAAGTTTAATTGATACAGGACTTTCGCTTCTAAGGGTTTCAAGAATAGATTGTAATTCTGTTTCATGAAAATAGAGTATGATAGCTCCATTGCTATGTTGTTTGTTTTCTGGCAATGTCTTTTCGTCTTTAATAATAGCTAAATGCCCTATGTATTCCTGACTTTGACCATAAAGGTATACAAACCCCATTTGGTAACCGCCACCACCAGCATAATTACTAACAATTTGAAGACTATAACTTTCTACTTTGTGTGAAACAATCATTTTTATAAATTTTGAAATATGAGTTAGACTGTTTTTGTTTATTCAAAAGTAGTGTATTAAGTGTTATCAAAGTAGAGGGAAAACACGGATTTTGAGTAGGGGATATTGCCCCTTGTAGGATGGATCATCCGTAATTGTATAATATGGTAGTATGGTTAAAACACATACGAATGATACATTTTGTATACTGTTCTGTCTTGTTAAAACAATATAGAAATTGATTTTTTGAAATTTGTATAAATTTTATAAAAACTTCTATTATCTTAGAAAGTTCTAGAAAGGTAAAACCCAACAGATTTTTCACTGAATTGTGGGGCGAAAGCTATTCCGTCTAATTTTTTGAATGGATTCCAGGAGATAAGATGATTAAAATGATATACCAGCTTTACAGATAATATCCCTATACCAGCTCCGACCAAAACATCAGAGAGATAATGCATATTATTAAGCATTCTTAAACTTCCTGTAGTAATAGCAAAAAAGTAGCCACTATACGCCAAAAGAGGATTAGTGTCTTTAAATTCTTCATACAATACCGTAGCTGTTGTAAATGCTGTAGTAGTATGCCCCGATGGAAAAGAATTAGCATTGGTAGAACCTCCCGGTCTGTACTTATGAACCTCTCTTTTCAATAACGAAGAAGCACCATTACTTATGATAGATGAAAGAACCAGATTTTTGGTTTGATCAAACCAATGGCTTTTTGACTTTGCTCCTAAAATGTCTGCAGCATACATTTCTACAACGGGAGCATATCGAGTGTAATCATCCATACCAAAATAAAAATCATCACCAACCATATTTCTAAGGTCTTTTTGAAATGATTTCTCAAAACTACTCGTAGATAAAAGAATGCCAGTAGCAATCAACGCTACAGGTATAATTCTTTTACTAAATAAAGTTTTTTCTGGTTTAAATTCTATCTGACTAGAATTCGTGAATGTTGAATTGGTAAGTGGCGCATCAGTAAATTGAGCATTGGCAATATTGATATATAAAAATATCAATACCAGGGTTAGCATAGTTCTCATACAATAATTTTTTTGGGGCTGTAGATCGTTTTGATAAACTTAATACCAAAAAAACCTGACAAACTAAATATACTGTATAATTATTAAAATAATGTTAATAAAACTTATTTTGTTAATAAATAATTAACAATTCTTGAGAAAATACAGATATTTTAACATTTCATCGGTAGTTTTATATGCTACTTGTCAAAATAAACCGATAGCACGAATGATTTGATTATCAAAATAAAAAGGTATAGGTTTAATATTCCTTAAAAAAGGCGTATATTTGCACGCAATTAAATTTTAATTGCAATGACAGCACATGAATCCAAAATCGTTGGAGAAGGTTTAACCTATGACGATGTTCTTCTAGTTCCCGCATTTTCTGAAGTCCTACCAAGAGAAGTAAGTATCAGGACTAAGTTTACAAAAAATATTATACTTAATGTTCCTATCGTTTCTGCAGCAATGGATACTGTTACAGAAAGTCGTATGGCTATTGCTATGGCTCAAGAAGGTGGGATAGGAGTGTTGCACAAAAACATGACTATCGAAGAACAGGCAATTAAAGTACGTAAGGTAAAACGTGCAGAAAGCGGTATGATTATCGACCCGGTAACATTACCTCTGGATGCTAAAGTAATTGATGCTAAAAACAATATGCGAGAGCATAGCATTGGCGGGATTCCAATTGTAGATGATCATCATAAATTGATTGGTATTGTTACCAATAGAGATCTTCGTTTTGAAAAAAATGATCAACGACCTATATCCGAAGTAATGACTAGTAAAAACCTGGTTACGGTAGGAGAAGGAACATCATTACAGCAAGCCGAAGTAATTTTACAGGATAATAAGATCGAAAAACTACCAGTAATAGATAAAGAAAATACCTTAGTAGGCCTAATTACTTTTAGAGATATCACCAAACTAACATTAAAACCTATGGCCAATAAAGATAAGCTTGGGCGCCTTAGGGTTGCAGCTGCTATTGGAGTTACTGGTGATGCTGTAGAGAGAGCAGAAGCCTTGGTGAAGTCTGGAGTAGATGCTGTGGTTATCGATACGGCACATGGGCATACCAAAGGTGTGGTTGCAGTATTAAAAGAAGTAAAAGCAAAATTTCCAGAATTAGAAGTAGTTGTAGGAAATATCGCAACTGGTGAAGCTGCAAAATATCTGGTTGAGGCAGGTGCTGATGCTGTAAAAGTAGGAATTGGCCCGGGATCTATATGTACTACAAGGGTAGTAGCAGGTGTAGGGTTTCCTCAGTTTTCGGCAGTATTAGAAGTTGCCAGTGCAATAAAAGGATCTGGAGTTCCTGTGATTGCAGATGGAGGTATTAGATACACTGGTGATATCCCAAAAGCTATAGCAGCAGGAGCAGATACAGTAATGTTAGGTTCACTTCTGGCAGGAACTAAAGAATCTCCGGGAGAAACAGTGATCTATGAAGGAAGAAAATTTAAAACCTATAGAGGCATGGGATCTGTAGAAGCGATGAAAAAAGGTTCTAAAGATAGATACTTTCAAGATGTTGAAGATGATATCAAAAAACTGGTTCCAGAAGGTATAGTAGGTAGAGTAGCTTATAAAGGAGATCTTGTAGAAAGCATACACCAATTTATAGGAGGATTGCGTGCCGGTATGGGATATTGTGGAGCAAAAGATATTTCTACATTACAGGAAAATGGTCGTTTTGTGAAGATTACTGCTAGTGGTATTAATGAAAGCCACCCGCATGATGTAACTATTACCAAAGAAGCACCTAATTATAGTAGAAGATAATAGTAAATATGAAATACTTAGATCAAATAATATATCTCCTTGTAGGAATATTTGTTATTGGTCTACATTCTTGTAAACAAAAAGAAACTTCATCTATAGATGAAAACTTAGTTCAAGGGACTTGGATAGGAGGAGCATTTAAACATGATAAAGATTTTTACATACCTAGCAATTATGTGTTAGAATTTAAAAAAGATACGCTTTACTTCAAAAACCTGAAAGGCACTAAATCCTTTAAAAATGGCATACAATTTTCTAAGGACTCTATTACATTAGACACGACTTCTTATCCTATTCGTAAATTTTATATAAAAAATGATCAGTTAAGCTTTCTTGATAAAATTGAAGCGCATCGTTTGATTGAAACAAAAACTATTAATGTTCAGGAGTTTGAAGATTTTTTGTTATCAAAGGATTGGCAAATAAATAATGAATCTGGAGTTTTTAGATTTAGTAAAGAAGAAAAACGACTACAATTTATAAATACAAATAGTAATGAGTATCATACCTATTGTTATGAATTCATTACTTTTCAGAATGCTTTATTCCTTATCAAAAAAGGAAATCAATTAGCATGTGATCAGAATTATCAATTTTGGGAACAGGTACTTTCATATGACGAAAATAATATCTATACCTTTGGTTTTAGGGATGGAGGGTTTAAAAAAATACAATATACATCCATTCGAAGATCAGAAACTGAGATAAAACCAGTTTCATTTCAGCTTTGTAATCAATATATTAACAAGAATTTTCCTGGAGATAGATATTATTATCAAGGAACATCTTATAATGGAGGGCTTTATCATATAAGAAAGATTTTTAAAGAAAACTATAAGGTGCCCGATGGTAGTACAGAGTCAGGGATATTTCAGGTTCGATTCGTAGTTAATTGCGAAGGAAAGGCGGGGATGTATGAAACACAGGCATTTGATACTAATTATCAACATAAGGAGTTTTCAGCAGAAGTGGCTAATCAGATTTTTGAAATTACAAAAAACTTACAGGATTGGATACCTGGTAGAAAACCAAAAAGTGATAAAGCTATAGATACCTATATTTATTTAAGTTTTAGAATTAAAAATGGAAAGATTATTCGTATATATCCTTAATGTTTGTCTTATCGGTTTGCTATATTCTTGTCGAGAGGAAAAAGTTGTAGACTATTCAGAATGGACAGACAAACAGAAATCTGAAGAAACCAAACGTTTGGAGTATGAAAAGAAATGGTTTTTTCAAGGAGCTGTAAATGAACAGGCATATCTTGATACGTTAATTGCTCTAAACCCTGATACAGCTGATTATTACATCGAAAAATCAATTGCAAATAGTAAAATTGGAGATTATCATATTGCTATTCCGTTACTTGAAAAAGCAATGGAAATTGATCCAAAAGAGACGCTATATTATACATCTTGGTTAATGACAGATTTGTATAAAGATTATGACCGAGCCTTACTATACCTTAATCAATATGATGACTATACTCCGAATAAGACGGATTATGCCTGGGGAGAGAATGTTAATTCATTAAAAGGAGAGGTATTACAGGCGTTAGAAAGACATGAAGAGGCTATACATGAATTTACAAACGTAATAAAAGAAGAAGGAGATTATGTAAAAGCATCTGTTTATGTATATCGTGGGATAAGTTATATGCATCAAAAAAAGTATAAAATAGCTATTTCAGATTTTGATATGGCGATTAAGTTATTTGACAAATCTTCTATGGGATATTACTACAAAGGACTAACCTTTTTAGAAATGGGTAATAAAAAAGAGGCGATATTAGCAATAGAACAATCAAAAAAACTAATTGAACAAGGATACAAAGCTTCAGACCCTTATAAAGAAGTATATAATGAGATATACTTGATGCAAGTAGAGGATAAACTAAAAGAAATTACGAATAATACATTATAAAAAAACGCATCGAATGATGCGTTTTTTTATAATGTATTATTGTGTTTTTATTTTTTAGGAGCTTCTTTTATGGTGATTCCTAATTTAGTCATTACTGTTTTTGTTATGTCATATGCAGAATCAACATATGCCAAGCCACTTGTGGTAATAGTAAATATCTGGGTGTATTTTTCGGCTTTAGCAACTTCTTCCAGTGCTTTTCCGATTTTTTCATATAATGGCTGTAGTAGTCTATTTTGTTCTATTTGTATTAATTTGCTACCATTCTGACGAAATTTTGCAATATCATTTTCTAAAGCAATGATTTCTTCTTGCTTTGTTTTTTTAATAGGCTCGGTAAAAGAAGCTACCTTATCTTGGTATTCCTTCACTTTGACCTGATATGCATCTACTTTTACTTTTAAATCAGCTTCCATTTTTGCATTATAAGCTTTTAAATCTTCCTGTACCTTAGTAAGTTCTGGCATTTGAGAAAGAATATACTCAGAATCTATAGTTCCAGTTTTGGATTGAGCATTTAATTGAAAACTAACGATCAATACTAAGATTGATAATATTATTTTTTTCATTTTACTTTTTTGTTTTTTTTATTTTCTAATTTTCTAATTTTTGCAAATATATAAGGTCTTAGACAATATACGTGCCACGAATTATTTTTTTTAAAAATCTATCCTTCATAGAGTTGACCACGGTGTGGTTTTAAAGCATCACGTACTGTTTTCATTTCAGAATCAGTAACAATCATATAAGCCAAACTATGTAGATCATTTAACTCATGATATCCAGTGATGTTAAGAGATAATTTTTCTAAAGTAATATATTCTTTAAGATGAATTTCGTGGTGTTGTGCTGTTTTACTTGCTGCAGGGCCTCTAAAATCCCAAATTAATTTTATTTTTCGTTCCAAAATAGTTTTCAATTTTATAGACGTCAAAAATGCTTTTATGAATTAATTATCTAATACGCTTTTACCTTCTTCTGCAAAAGCTTTAAAATCTTCCATGTATTCATATGATTGTTTTTTGAAGGCACCTGGCATAAGAAATCCCATAAGTTTCATGAAGCCACTAAATTTAAATTCGTTTTTAGAGATCCATTTCGTGTTTCCGTTAGAGAGTTCTTCAAAATAATTTTCCTGAATGTTATACACGTTTTTTGCATCAAAAGTAAGGTGAAACGACTCAGGAAGATCAAGCAAAGTAATAGTTTCAATCATTTCAATTTCTCGTTTCCCCATTTTGTAGATAAGTTTTGAAATTGCTCCGGTTTTTCCTTTTGTACCACTTATGTGTTCCATACTCACAAAACCTTTTTGCCAGTGTTTCATGTTTTCTTCGTTGTTAAACTTTTCAACTACTTGATTTCTAGGTAGTTTTATTTCGATGTTGAGTGTATATTCCATGACCGGATTGTTGTTAGTTAGTTTTGTATTGTGGCCACAATATACGTAGATCATAAAAATTTTAAAAGTTAATACTATA
This sequence comes from Aquimarina sp. EL_43, assembly GCF_943422735.1. Taxonomy (NCBI): domain Bacteria; kingdom Pseudomonadati; phylum Bacteroidota; class Flavobacteriia; order Flavobacteriales; family Flavobacteriaceae; genus Aquimarina; species Aquimarina sp. EL_43. The sequence goes on from NZ_CALSBR010000001.1 coordinate 3,365,568, forward strand.
GGAGGTACTTACTTCGTTAGAACAAGGAACTTGTAAAACATTTTAATATTATTATTTTTGTTCGATTTCGGACTTCATCATATAGAAATTATGTATAAAAAGGGGCTATTATTTTTTTTAGGAAGTATTTTATTTACACTTGCAAATGCACAACAATCAAGTGATGTGCTGTTTACTATTGACGAATCTCCTGTGTATATATCAGAATTTAAGAGAGTATATCTTAAGAATATAGATTTGGTAAAAGACAAATCACAAAAGAATATAGACGAGTATCTTAATTTGTTTATTAATTATAAATTAAAATTAAAAGAAGCAAAGCACCTTGGATTAGATAAAAAGCAAGCTTATTTAGAAGAGTTAGAGGGGTATAGAAAACAACTGGCAAAAGGATATCTTACCGATACCAGAACTTCTGATGCATTAATACGGCAAGCGTATGATCGTTCTCTTGAGCAAATAAATGCCAGTCATATTTTGATTATGGTAAAACCCAATGCCTCGGCAAAAGATACGATTGCTGCATATCAAAAAATTATAGAAGCAAGAAATAAGGTTGTAAATGGAGAATCTTTTGATGTTGTAGCCAAGGCCTATAGTCAAGACCCTTCTGTTGCTAAAAATAACGGAAACTTAGGTTGGTTTTCTGCATTTAGAATGGTGTATCCGTTTGAAGAAGCAGCGTATGAAACTAAAGTAGGTGAAGTCTCAGAGCCATTTAGAACACAATTTGGTTACCATGTTGTAAAAGTTAATGGTAGAGAGAAAAAACTAGGAGAAGTTACCGTTGCTCATATTATGGTAGCTATTAATAATAATAGAACCTCAGAAGAAGCAGAAAAAAGAATAAAAGAAATCAATCAGCAGCTTCAGCAAGGAGTTTCTTTTGCTTCTTTGGCAAAACAATATAGTGATGATCCCAGTACAGCAATAGAAGGAGGTAAAATTAGACGTTTCGGACAAGGGGCATTAAACTCTGAGAAATTCGAAAAAACAGCTTTTGCTCTAGGAAAAAAAGGAGAAATCTCTACACCAATACAAACTAAGTATGGCTGGCATATCATTCAGCTTATAGAAAAACACCCACTCAAGAGTTTTGAAGAACAAAAAAATGAACTTACCAAAAAAGTAAAAAGAGATAGCAGATCAAAACTAGTGACTACTTCGTTTCTTAATTCATTAAAGAAAAAATATGCGATTACCAAGAATGAAAAGGCAGTTGCATATTTTAAAGAAATACTTCCCGCTACGTTTTCTAAAGAAGAATGGAATGTACCTGAAGACAAAAATCTGAAAAAAGAACTTTTTACTCTTAAAAAAGAGAAGTATTTATATGAAGATTTTGCTGAGTTTTTGAAGAGTAATCAAATCAGAATAGAAAGATATTTAGATATTTCTGCCTTTGTTGAAGAAATGTATACTCAATTCGAATCAAAAACCTTACTTCGATATTATGAAGAGCATCTTGAAGAGGATAATAAGGATTTTGCAAATGTAATAGGAGAGTATCGTGATGGACTTTTGCTTTTTGATCTTATGGAGTCTAAAATATGGAATGTCTCTAAGACAGATTCTATCGGACTTAAAAAATATTACGAGACTCAAAAAGATAAGTATACACAAAATGAGGCTTACAAGGTTCTTAAGGCTTCTTCATCAAAACAAGAGGCAATTAGTAAGGTCGAAAAGTTACTGAAGAAGAAAAAGTCGATTAAAGAAATAAAAAATGAAGTTAATAAAGGAGATATAGCTTTAGTACTTTTTTCTGAAGAAGAATTGGCTAAAGGAGATGCAATATTACCTAAGAATTTTTCTGCAGAAAAAGGGGAAATTGTATTTCTTGAAGAAGAGAATTTTAAGACTTTGATTATGGTCAAAGAAATCTTACCTTCAAGAATTAAAACTTTTGAAGAAACTAAGGGCGAGGTGATTAATGATTTTCAGGAAAGTATAGAAAATAAATGGTTAGATCATTTACGAGTAAAATACCCGGTAAAAGTTAATGAGAAAACCTTGAAAAAAGCTAAAAAAGAATTATCGATTTAAAAAATTAATAAACCTTTAATTAGAGAGTGGTTAAATTGCAGCTGCTCTTTAAGTGTTGTTATTAATTTCTTTACGAATAATTAAAAAGGTAGGAATGTGGCATAAGGTATAATGAACATTTTATATGTATCTATATCAGCATAGGCCTGATCGTCTAAAGAATATTATATATAAACAGATGAAATATTATAAATTAATACTGCTATTGCTTATAGTAGTTTCTTGTCAAAAATTTAAGAATCAAATCAAAAAAGAAGCTATTGCCAGAGTAAATGATAACTACCTATATAAAGATGATATTAAAAAACTAGTACCAAAGGATATGTCTGCAGGCGATAGCACCAATATTGTTAATAATTATATTAATACATGGGCTACCCGTCAATTATTTATCGACAAGGCTAAATTAAATCTTACCCAGGAAGAGCTCGAAGAATTTAATGATTTGGTAGAAAACTATCAAAGCACCTTATATATCAACGCTTACAAGAATGCAGTGATCAATAAATCCATTAATATGGAGATCACAGAGCAAGATCTTCAGTCATATTATGATCAAAATTTGAAAAATTTTAATCTTAATGAGGAGTTAGTAAAATTACGTTACTTACATTTGCCACCTGATTACGCTAATATTGTTGCAACGAAGCAACAATTCAATCGTTTTAATGAAGAGGATGTAGAAGAGTTGAGAGGAAAAAAAATAGAATACCTAACATATTCTTTAAATGATTCTGCTTGGATCAAGTTAGATCAGGTGTTAAGTAAAATTCCAATTCTCAAAAAACAAGATAGAGCAAAACTCTTAAAAAGTGGAAAATATATGCAACTTAGAGATTCTACAGGAGTATATATGGTGAAAATAAAAGATGTATTAAAGCGTAATGAAATAGCACCAATAGAATATATTAAGCCTACAATAAGGCAGATTATATTAAATAAGAGAAAGTTGGAGCTAATTAAAAAAATAGAAAAAGACATTACAAGAGATGCAGTTGAGAACAAACAATTTGAAGTTTATGATTAAAACTACAGTACTTTGTGCTATACTTACTTTTAGTATGAATACACAATTTTATGCACAAGAGATTATTGAAGAAGTAGCGCAAGATTCCATAGTAACACAGGATACCATTAATGGACAGAATAGTCCTATGGTAAATGATACCATAAAGGCAGTAGTAGAAACTGTAAAAGTCCCATTTCAAAGGACTAAAATAGACGGCGTAGCAGCAGTGATTGGAGAAAATGTAATTTTGGATAGTGATGTAGATATTGCCTATCGACAATTGATTAGTGAAGGTGTTTCAGCTTCTGATGTAAGCCGTTGCGAACTTGCCGGTAGTTTGTTTGAAGCCAAATTATATTCCCATCATGCAATCCAGGATAGTATAGTGGTTAGAGATGCAGAAGTTAACTCGATGGTTGACCAACAATTGGCATATATGACAAATGAGCTAGGTACTGTAGAGAAAGTATTAAAGTTTTATAAAAAAGATAATCTGGTAGATTTTAGAAAAGAACTTTTTGAAATCAATAAGTCAAATAGGTTGTCAGAGCAGATGAGAACCAAGATTATCGAAGATATCGAAATTACTCCAGAAGAAATCAGAGAATTTTTTGATGACATTCCAGAAGATGAAAGACCACTTTTTGGTACAGAACTTGAATTAGCTCAGATTGTAATAGAACCAGAAATACCCGAAGAAGAAGAGCAAAAAGTAATCGATAGATTAAATCAGTTTAGAGAAGATATTGTAGAGAACGGTAGTAGTTTTGCTACCAAAGCAGTATTGTATTCTCAGGATCCGGGTTCTAAATCTACTGGTGGGAAATACACGCTTGATCGCAAGACAAACTTTGCCAAAGAATTTAAAGATGTTGCTTTTAGTTTGCAAGAAGGAGAAGTAAGTGAACCGTTTAAAACAGATTTTGGATGGCATATTGTAAAAGTAGATAAAATACGAGGAGAAGAAATCGATGTAAGACATATACTACTTACTCCCGAAGTAACCAGAAAAACAGTTGATGAAGCCAAAAGATTAATAGATTCTATACGAACAAGTATTGTTTCGGGTTCTATCAAATTTAAAGAGGCAGCAAGAAAATTTAGTGACGAAAAAGAAACTCGTGAAGATGGAGGACAACTACTTAATCCAACAACAGGAGATACTCGTTTTGAACTTACCAAAATTGACCCTATATTGTACGATCAAGTATCTAAACTAAAAATGAATGAAGTTTCTTTGGTAATTCCCGATCAGGATCGTCAAGGTCGAAAAAAGTATAAATTAATAACAGTACTTAATCGATACGATGAGCATATAGCGGATTACGCGAATGACTATCTTAAAATACAGGAATTAGCATTAAGGAAAAAGCAAATTGATGCAATTCGTAAGTGGCAGAGTGAAAAAATAATGGATACTTATATTAAAATAAACGGAGAGTATAGAGACTGTGAGTATAGTGGTAACTGGTTAAAAAAATAAAATAATATGTCAGACGACGTAGCGGCTATAGAAAAACTAGTAAAAAAACATTCAGAACTCAAAAAAGAAATATCCAAAGTTATTATTGGGCAAGAGAAAGTTATAGATCAGATACTTATTTCTATTTTTTCTGGTGGTCATGCATTATTAATAGGTGTACCAGGGCTAGCCAAAACACTTATGGTAAATACCATTTCACAAGCTTTGGGATTAGATTTTAAAAGAATTCAGTTTACTCCTGATTTAATGCCTAGTGATATATTAGGAAGTGAAATATTGGATGAGACTAGACACTTTAAATTTATTAAAGGACCCATATTTTCTAATATTATTTTGGCAGATGAGATTAATCGTACTCCACCAAAAACCCAGGCAGCACTCCTTGAAGCAATGCAAGAAAGATCTGTAACCGTTGCCGGGCACCATTACACCTTAGATTTGCCATATTTTGTTCTTGCTACCCAAAACCCAATTGAGCAAGAAGGAACATATCCACTACCAGAAGCACAACTAGATCGATTTATGTTTGCTATAGAACTTAAATATCCAAGTTTTCAGGAAGAAGTAGATGTGGTAAAAAGTACTACAGGAGATACCACTACTACTGTTAATTCATTATTTACAGCTCAGGAGATTATTGATTTTCAACATTTAATTCGCCGTATTCCGGTGGCAGATAATGTAATTGAATATGCTGTAAGCATGGTTGGTAAAACAAGACCAGATGAAGAAACAGCAACAGAATTAGTGAAAAATTATATAGATTGGGGAGCAGGACCACGAGCCTCTCAAAATTTAATCCTGGCAGCCAAAGCCAATGCAGCTATCAAAGGAAAATATTCTCCGGATATAGAAGATGTACAAGCTGTAGCCATGGGGATTCTTCGTCACCGTATTATTAAAAACTACAAAGCAGAAGCAGAAGGTATTAGCGTAGAAGATGTGATTCATAGCCTGTTTTAAGCGGTTACTAGATAAAAACTATCAAAAAAATGTTGATTTCTGATATAGTCAGTCTTCAATATAGATGCGCATAATCAAACTTGCATTGCCAAAAATCATTTTTCTTTATTACTATTAAACCTTTTTCATATTTAATGGTCATAGTATTGAACGTTCAACAGAGTATTGTTTAATATTAAAAAAATGAAAAAGAAACAGATGAAAAATAGTATAATATGTATCATGGCCCTATTTATGGGTACCATTGCGATATCAGCCCAACCTGAGGATAATCATAGGGATCGCAAGGCATTAAGAAAAGAATTTTATGAAAGCCTATCAGAAAGCCAGAAAAAGGAATTAGAAAATAAAAGAGAGCTTAGAAAAGAGCAAAGAAAGACGATGCATGCCAGTTTTACCAAAGAACAATTAGCAATTGTAAAAAATGAAGACCTTTCTAGAAAGGGAAAAAGAAAAGCCTTGAAGCTTACGCTTAGCGAGTCACAAAAAGAGATGCATAAAAATCATAAAACCATTATGAAAGATAAAAATGAAAAATTTAAGGCATCACTCTCAGAAGCTCAATTAGAACAGTATGAGCAATTAAGAAAAAGAAAACATAGAAAAGAAAGACATAGAAAAAGAAAAGAATAGTATTAAAATTAGAAGTTTTGAATCTATAAAAAGTGAAGTCATATGACTTCACTTTTTTATTTTATACCAGTTTTTACCTTTTTTTAGATTATTTTTTGAGAAATAACTATAACGTTTTCGTGAATTGAAGAAATGGCGAAGTATTTTCTTATCTTAATTTTTAGCGATATGGTAATTTTCGTAATTCTAATTTATGAATTTCAATAAATGAAGCCTCATATTTTTTTAAAAATGCAAAAAGAAGGGATTAAATGTATTCATTTAAGAAAATCCTTTAAAATTCGTATTTTCGCAGGACTTTTCAATACTAAAAAATAATTAGAGATGGCATTCGATATCAATATGATAAAAAAGGTATACAGTCAGGTAGCCGATCGTGTTAATGCAGCACGCGAAGTTACAGGTAAACCTTTAACCTTGGCAGAGAAAATTTTGTATTCACACTTGTGGGACGTAAAAACGAAAAAAGCGTTTACAAGAGGTAAAGATTATGTTGATTTTGCACCAGATCGTATTGCTTGTCAGGATGCAACAGCTCAAATGGCGTTATTGCAATTTATGCAAGCTGGTAAAAGTAAAGTGGCAGTACCAACAACAGTACATTGTGATCACTTGATCCAGGCGAAAGAAGGTGCAGCAACAGATTTAAAAAATGCTAATGATATTAGTAGTGAGGTGTTTAACTTCTTAGAATCGGTATCTGATAAATATGGAATTGGATTCTGGAAACCGGGAGCCGGTATTATTCACCAGGTAGTATTAGAAAACTATGCTTTTCCTGGAGGAATGATGATCGGAACAGATTCTCATACGGTAAATGCAGGTGGTTTAGGAATGGTTGCAATTGGTGTAGGTGGAGCAGATGCAGTAGATGTTATGGCAGGTATGGCCTGGGAATTAAAATTTCCTAAGTTAATTGGTGTAAAATTAACAGGTAAATTATCGGGCTGGACAGCACCTAAGGACGTAATTTTAAAAGTAGCAGAAATTCTTACTGTAAAAGGAGGAACTGGTGCTATAGTAGAATATTTTGGACCAGGGGCGACATCAATGTCGTGTACAGGAAAAGGGACTATTTGTAATATGGGTGCAGAAATTGGCGCTACAACATCTACCTTTGGTTATGATGAATCTATGGAGCGTTACTTAAGAGCAACAGAAAGAGCAGATGTAGCAGATGCAGCAAACGAAGTAAAAGAACACTTAACAGCAGATCCAGAGGTATATGCAAACCCAGAACAATATTTTGATCAGGTAATCGAAATTAATTTATCTGAATTAGGACCATTGTTAAACGGACCTTTTACCCCGGATTTATCAACAGCAGTTGGTAGTACAATGACAGAAAAAGCCAAAGCAAATGATTGGCCAATTCAAGTAGAATGGGGACTAATAGGATCTTGTACAAACTCTTCTTATGAAGACTTGTCTCGTGCTTCTTCAATCGCACAACAAGCGTTGGACAAGGGTTTAAAAATGAAAGCAGAATTAGGAATCAACCCAGGTTCTGAACAAGTAAGATATACAGCAGATAGAGATGGTATCCTTGGGATATTCGAAAAACTAGATGCAAAAATATTTACCAATGCTTGCGGACCTTGTATTGGACAATGGGCACGATATAACGATCCGAAAAACGCTCCGAAGAATAGTATCGTACACTCTTTTAATAGAAACTTTGCTAAGCGTGCAGATGGTAATCCTAATACACATGCTTTTGTTGCATCACCAGAATTAACTGCTGCGATTGCAGTTTCGGGACGACTAGATTTTAACCCGTTAACCGATAAGTTAATTAACGAAAACGGTGAAGAGGTAATGTTTGATGAGCCAACAGGATGGGAGTTACCACCAAAAGGGTTTGAAGTAAAAGATAATGGATATCTGGCTCCGGTTGAAGATGGTAGTAATGTAGAAGTTAAAGTAAGCCCAACTTCAGAAAGACTACAATTGTTAACACCATTTGTACCAATAGGTAATGAAATTAAAGGAGCTAAATTGCTTATAAAAGCATTTGGTAAATGTACTACAGATCATATTTCTATGGCAGGACCATGGTTACGTTATAGAGGTCATTTAGATAATATTTCTAATAACTGTTTGATTGGAGCTGTAAATGCATTTGGTAAAAAAACAAACTTTGTTAAAAATCAATTAACAGGAGAGTTTGGTGGTGTACCAGATACTGCAAGAGCATATAAAGCAGCAGGAGTACCTACTATTGTTGTAGGGGATCATAACTACGGAGAAGGATCATCAAGAGAACATGCTGCAATGGAGCCGCGTCATCTTGGAGTATGTGCAGTAATTGTAAAATCGTTTGCTCGTATCCACGAAACCAATCTTAAAAAACAAGGGATGCTTGGATTAACATTCGCTAATGAAAGTGATTATGATTTGATACAAGAAGATGATACTTTTAACTTTACAGATCTTGATCAATTTGCCTCAGGAAAACAATTAACATTAGAGATTGTTCATGCAGATGGATCTAAAGATACTGCGATGTTAAATCATACGTATAATGATTCTCAGATAGAATGGTTTAAAGAAGGTTCTGCATTAAACTTGATCAAAAAGCAAAATGCTTAAGACAATAATGTAAAAGAGCAATTAATATATAAAAACTCCCAAAGATTATCTTTGGGAGTTTTTTTGTTTGGATTAGAAATGAATTAGCGAGGAAAACAGTCTACACTAACCATAACACAAAATTTGTGTTGAGGAGGAAGCTGTTCGTATTGGCTACAGGTAACAACTATTGGACCGTTGTATGTATCACATGGATTACCACCACCATTAATTTTTTTTTGTTCTGTTCTGGATAATTTTTTTCCTAGGTTTAAAAGCGTGCTTTTCATAATTTTTTGTGTAATAATCCTGAACTTTATATAGCTCTCAGGATATGAGCTTATCTATAAAAATACTGCTTTTTTTGTATTCAATTAGTATAACTAGTATTATCATAATGCTAATTTGAAGAAATAAGTTGGTATTGAAATTCTACATCTCTTAAATATAAATTGATAAGTTTTTTTATTACAAAAGAGAAATATGTAAATTTGCGTATATGGTACGCCAAAATATAAAAGTTGCTGTTGATGCTGTAGTCTTTGGATATAAAGATAAGACACTTAATGTCTTGTTGATAAAAAGAAATATAGATCCTTTTAAAGATTCCTGGGCTTTGCCAGGAGGTTTGGTTTTGGAAAACGAAAGTTTAGAACAAGCTGTTGTTAGAGAACTTAAAGAAGAAACCAATGTAACTATAGATTATTTAGAACAATTGTATTCTTTTGGTAATCCTGGGAGAGACCCAAGAAACAGGGTAGTAAGTGTTACTTATTTTGCATTGGTTAAACCAGAACATCATGCAATTAAAGCAGATACCGATGCAAAAGATGTTGCCTGGTTTGATGTAACCGAACTTCCGGATTTGGCATTTGATCACATTAAAATTTTAGAAACTGCAAAAAAGAGGTTGCAGAATAAACTCACATACGAACCCGTAGGATTTGATCTGCTTGCTGATAAGTTTTTGTTTTCTGATCTCGAAAAGTTGTATATGACTATCCTTCAAAAGGTAATTGATCGTCGAAATTTTAGAAAAAAAATACTGAGTTTCGGGATCCTTGAAGAGTTAGATGAAAAAATTTCAGAAGGAAGAGGCCGGCCCGCAAACCTATTTAAATTTAATAAAAAACAATACTTCAAACTTAAAGAAGAAGGTTTTCTCTTCGATATCAAATAATAGTATCACAGTTTCAATACTATTGATCTTCAGAAAGATATATTTTATCAAAATAATGTAGTTTTTACGCAAAATATTTTGCAGTATCATATTTCTGTTATAAATTTGCGTAAAAATAACACAATTATGAAGTATTTACATTTGGATCCATCGTTTACACCTTTTGAAAAATCTATTGATTTTAAATCATTTGTTTTTAATGGAGGAGAACCACATATAAATATTTTAGACAAAAATATAGGGAACAGTATCACGATTACGCAACGAATCAATTCGTTTAATGATTTAGGATTGTTGTTGATCGCTACCGATGCGTTACGTAGAATGAATGTAAAGGAGATTAATGTGCTTATTCCATATTTTCCTGCTGCTAGGCAAGATAGAGTGATGGTTGCAGGAGAATCACTAAGCGTTAAAGTATATGCCGATAGTATTAATGCGCAACACTATAATCAAGTAACAATCTTTGATCCACATTCAGAAGTGACTCCAGCATTATTAGATCGTGTACATGTGATCCAGAATTACGAATTTGTCAAACAATGTTTAGCTATCATTAAAGAAGAAGTGATACTAATTTCTCCCGATGGAGGAGCGTTAAAAAAAATCTATAAAGTATCTGAGTTTCTAGGTGGAGTAGAAGTAGTAGAATGTTCTAAAAAAAGAGATGTAAAAACAGGAGCTTTATCTGGTTTTAGAGTGTATGAGGAGGATTTAAAAGGGAAGCATTGTGTAATTGTTGATGATATTTGTGATGGAGGAGGAACTTTTCTAGGACTGGCAAAAGCTTTAAAAGATAAAAACGCTGGAAAATTGAGTTTGGTGATTAGTCATGGTATTTTTAGTAAAGGGTATGAAGAATTAACAAAATCGTTTGATACTATTTTTACAACAAATTCATTTAGGGATGTAGATGAAGAAAAAGTAGTGCAAATTCCTGTTATTTAAGAATAAACCAGAATCTATTTTGTAGGTAATGAATACGATCCAAAAATAATAGAATATGAATCTAATAGTACCACCAATTATTCCGGAATTGAATAAAGACCTAAGTGTTTTTCTGGCAGGAAGCATTGAATCAGGTGTTGCCCAAAAATGGCAGGATAAGGTGGTAGAAGAGCTATTAGAAGAAAATATTACAATTTTAAATCCCAGAAGAGAAAGTTGGGATCATACATGGGAGCAGAAAATAACTGATCCGACATTTAAGGAGCAGGTACTTTGGGAGTTAGAAGCTTTAGAAAAAGCAGATATGATCGTTATGTATTTTGATACGCATACAAAATCACCTATAACACTATTAGAACTAGGATTATATGCGCGAAGTAATAAATTGGTAGTATGCTGTCCAGATGGATTTTGGAGAAAAGGAAATGTAGATATTGTCTGTGAACAGTATGGAGTACAAAAAGTGAACAGCTTAGAAGAATTGATTAATGAAGTAAAGAAAAAATTAAAATGAAGACTATAAAAGAACAAATAAAAGGAGGAATTTTTGGTGTTGCAGTTGGAGATGCATTAGGAGTGCCTGTCGAATTTAAGACCAGAACATTTTTACAAGAACATCCAGTTAAGGATTTTTTAGGATATTTATGTTGGAATCAACCTCCTGGTACTTGGTCAGACGATAGTTCATTAACCTTTTGTCTTATAGATAGTCTGCTTAGAGGTTATGATATAGAGGATATTGGTCAAACTTTTGTTAAATGGTATAAAGAAGGGTTTTGGGGAGCGCATTACGAAGTTTTTGATGTAGGAGGAACTACAAGTCATTCATTAGATAGAATTTTAAAAGGAGAATCAGCAAAGTATTCGGGAAACTTGTTTGTAGAAGATAATGGAAACGGCTCATTAATGAGAACTTTACCCATGGTTTATATATTAAAAGAAGAAGGATCTATAACAGAGAGATATAAAAAAATAAAAGAAGTGTCTTCTATAACTCATGCACATTTTAGATCTGTATTTGCATGTTTTATATATGTAGAGTATGGATTATTGTTACTAAAAGGACAAGACAAATTCGAAGCGTATGAGAATTGCAAACAGCCTATATTGGATTTTGCTCATGAGATGGATTTTAATCCTACAGAGATAAGTTTATTTAATAGAATATTACGATCAGATATTAGAGAATTTGAAGAAAAAGAAGTGGAAAGTAGCGGATATGTGCTACACTCTTTAGAAGCTGCTTTGTGGTGTTTTCTAAAATTGGATTCTTATGAAGAAGCCGTTTTAAAAGCGGTGAATCTAGGTGGAGATACAGATACTACAGCAGCAATTACAGGAGGATTAGCAGGCTTATATTATGGCTATAATGCCATACCAACAAAATGGAAAACCAGACTGGCAAGGTTTGAAGATATAGAAAATTTAACAGGACAATTTAATGAGAATTTAGTGTAGTAATGCGTCCATTCGAGTGTTTTGTTATGACTTAATGAAGAAGACAAGATGTATCGAGAATAAATTATAGAAATAATGAAATTACAACTTAAAAAATATAAAGAACAACAGAAAGAATGGCCCCAAAGCGGGTATCATATTATGGCACAATATGATAATGAGAAAATAATAGTGTATCAATCCTATAGACCCGAAATAGGGAATTTTGCAGTAAAAAATCAATTTTTCGGAGGAGCTTTTAGCTTAGACCGAATGACATGGATCAAACCTAATTTTTTATGGATGATGTATAGAAATGGTTGGGGAACAAAAGAAGGACAAGAAGTCGTATTAGCAGTACATATCAAAAAAGAAGCCTTTGAGAATTATGTGAAAAATGCTGTGTATTCTTCATTCAAACCAGAATTATATGAGTCGTATGAGGCCTGGCAGGAGGATGTTACAAATTCAAACGTGAGATTACAATGGGATCCCGATCATGATCCATATGGAGTGAAATTAGAAAGACGAGCCATTCAGATTGGATTAAGAAAGGAGTATATAAAAAGGTATGCTAAAGATGATATTTTGGAGATTGAAGATGTTTCTGATTTTGTTAGTGAGCAGTATGAATTTGTAAAAAATAAAGATTTAGAAAACCTGGTCACTCCTGCAGAAAAACCGCTGGTATTTAAGGATGAAAAACTGAATGCATATTTAAAGCTGAAATGAAAACAATAACATATTTACAAGGAGATGCGACTGTTCCTCAAGCAAAAGGAATTAAAATTATAGTACATATATGTAATGATTTAGGAGGTTGGGGAAAAGGTTTTGTGTTGGCGATTTCTAAAAAATGGAAAGAACCGGAGAAAGCGTACAGAAAGTGGTATCGTGATCGAGTAAATAATGATTTTGGACTAGGTGCAATTCAACTAATTCAGGTATCAGAAGAAACATATGTTGGCAATATGATTGGACAACAAGGAATAAAAATAAAGAAAAACGAAGTTCCGATTCGTTATGAAGCAGTTAAACAATGTTTAGAACAAATTGCAATTAAAGCAAAACAACTTAATGCAAGTATACACATGCCTAGAATTGGTTGCGGATTAGCAGGAGGAGAGTGGGTGATGATAGAACCCATTATTACAAATACACTATTAGAAAAACAAGTAGACGTCTATGTCTATGATTTTGAATGAAAAATGAAAACAAACAATAAACATATAAGTAAATTTTTAAGCCTTATTCTAAGGCATAACCCTGATAAAGTAGGGGTGCAACTTGATGAAAATGGTTGGACAGATGTACAGGAATTACTGCAGAAAGTAAAAAGACACCGACCAGAATTAGATATGGATGTATTAGAAGAAGTTGTAGCATCCTGTGATAAACAACGCTTTGCTTTTAATGAAGACCATACCAGGATTAGAGCCAATCAAGGCCACTCAATACAGGTAGATTTAGAATATCAACCCAAGCAACCGCCAGAATTCTTGTATCATGGTACTGTAGCCAAATTTATGAGTGCCATTAGAGAAAAAGGATTGCTAAAAATGAACAGGCATCATGTACATCTTAGTGAAGAAAGAGAAACAGCTATAAAAGTAGGATCCAGAAGAGGGAAACCTGTTATTCTAACGGTAAGATCAGGAGAAATGTATGCCAAGGGCATTGAGTTCTATCAATCGGATAATAAAGTATGGCTAACCGATATAGTGGCTCCAGAATATATTGAGTTTAAATCATAATGTATCCAGACCTCACAGGTTTTCAAAACCTGTGAGGTCTTAGTCAATTATAAAGAATCATCTAAATGAAAAGGAAAGAGTTACACCCAGAAATATTTCTTATTGAAAATTTTCTCTCTAAAGAAATGTGTGATCAATTTATTGAAAAAGGAGAACAGGTTTCATTTGAAGAGGCTAAAGTTAATATTGATGGCAAGCAGGTAATGGTAAAGGGTATTCGAAATAACCAACGTATTTTGTTTAAGGATGAAATACTTGGGAAAAAGATATGGTCAGAAATAGAACCTTTTGCAGTTGAAACTTTTGGAAATTACAGAGCGATTGGCCTTAATGAAATGTTTAGGATATATAAATATGAAGAAGGGCAACGTTTTAAAATGCATAGAGATGGTAGTTATCAACGAAGTGAAAATGAATGCAGTTTCTTCTCATTTTTGATATATCTTAACGATGATTTCGAAGGAGGGGAGACTTATTTTGAAGAAGGGATTACTGTTAATCCAAAACTTGGTGATGCTTTGGTATTTCACCATCCGTTGCGTCATGAGGGAAAACCAATATTGTCTGGAACAAAATATGTTTTAAGAACAGATATAATGTATAGATTACTATAAAAAGATATAGTAAAAATTGAGAAAAACCGTAAGATGAACAGGACCTTAGTAATCGGTGATATACATGGTGGATACAAGGCTTTACTTCAAGTTTTAAAGCGAGCAAATGTAACCTCAGAAGATACACTCATTTTTTTAGGAGATTATGTAGATGGATGGAGCGAATCGGCTAAGGTAATACAAGAACTTATACATCTTTCTGTATCCAATACATGTGTTTTTATACGAGGAAATCATGACCTGTGGTGCGGGTTATGGCTAGAAAAAGGAGCAACTAACCCCGTATGGTTGGCACATGGAGGAAAAGAAACAATCAGTAGTTATGTTCAATCGGGTTTACTTACCAAAGAAGCACATAAGGAGTTTTTTAATACACTGAAGGATTATTACTTGGATGAAGAGGGTAGACTTTTTGTACATGCAGGATTCACATCTATGCATGGAGTAGGAAAAGAGGAGTATGATTCTAATTATTATTGGGACCGAACGTTATGGGAATCAGCATTACTAGCAGATAAAGTTGGGAAAATGGTTTTAAAAGACGATCCACCAAAACGATTTAGTCATTATTCTGAGATTTATATAGGGCATACTCCTACTATTGAATACGGCAAAGATACACCCATAAAAGCTTATAACCTTTGGAATATGGATACAGGAGCAGGTTTCAAAGGAAAGCTAACCATTATGGATATCGATACCAAAGAATATTGGCAGAGCGATCTGCTTCCGTCCTTATATCCTAATGAACAAGGAAGAAACTAGTAGTCTATATTTCACTAGAAACAGTGTAGTTATTAGTTTTAATATTCTAGATTTTTGTACTGGCTATACCATGCAAATTAGCAGACTTTTTAAACAAGTAAAATAGAAAAAACACAAATAACTTTGGTGATAATTAAAAATAATTTATATTTGCGTATAAATAACGCAAAATAAAATAAAGATGAATCCATTACTATTAACAGACGGTTATAAATTAGGGCATAAAGAGCAATATCCAAACGGAACTACTTTTGTGTATTCTAACTGGACACCTAGAAAAAGTAGAATAGCAGGAATTGATAATGTGGTATTTTTTGGATTGCAGTATTTTATTAAAGAATATTTAATCAAACAATTTAATGAACACTTTTTTAATCTTCCCAAAGAAGAAGTGGTTGCAGAATATAAAAAATATGTAGATCATTATCTAGGTACAGATTATGATATTACACACATCGAAGAGTTACACGATTTAAGATATCTTCCTATTGAAATCAAAGCTTTACCAGAAGGGACAGAAGTTCCTATTCGAGTACCAATGTTTACAGTAATGAATACCAAACCAGAATTTTTCTGGCTTACCAATTATCTAGAAACCTTATTGTCTAATATTATCTGGCAACCTTGTACTTCTGCAACTATTGCAAAACAATATCAAAGCATTTTATCCTCTTTTGCATTAGAAACAGATCGTGATAATATAGCGTTTATTACCTGGCAAGGTCATGATTTCTCGATGCGAGGAATGTCGGGTACAGAATCTTCAATTCTTAGCGGTATGGGACATGCATTATCATTTTCTGGAAGTGATACATTACCTGTGGCAAAAGCTTTTGAAACATATTACAATGCAGATGTTACCAAAGAATTAGTTATCGGTAGCGTAAATGCTACAGAACATAGTGTGATGTGTGCAGGAAGTAAAGATGATGAAATAGGAACTTTTAGAAGGTTACTAGAAACATATCCTACAGGAATATTATCTGTAGTATCTGATACCTGGGATCTTTGGAAAGTGCTAACAGAATATTTACCTAAGCTGAAAAATGAAATTCTCGAAAGAGAAGGCAAACTTGTTATCCGACCAGATTCTGGCGATCCTGTAGATATTATTTGTGGTTGTGATCATAAGAATCCAATAGTTGCAAAAGGTGTTATAGAACTGCTTTGGGATGAATTTGGAGGAACTATAAATGATCAGGGGTACAAAGTGTTGAGTCCAAAGATTGGAGCTATCTACGGAGATAGTATTACTATCGAAAGAGCAACCCAGATTTGTGAAAAATTAAAAGCTAAAGGTTTTGCTTCTACCAATGTAGTTCTGGGAATAGGAAGTTTTACATATCAATATAATACCCGAGACACTTTTGGATTTGCAATGAAAGCTACTTATGTCGAAGTGCATGGCGAAGGAAGGGAAATATTTAAAGACCCAATAACAGATGATGGTACTAAAAAATCTGCAAAAGGACGTATTCAACTATATGAGGAACAAGGAAAAATAGGGTACAAAGATCAAGTTTCTGAAGAAGAAGAAAATCAAGGATTGTTAAAAACTGTTTTTAAAGATGGAGAATTACTAATAGAAGATAATTTGTCTACTATTCGTAAAAGAATTACTCAATAAATCAAGTTTATTATCATAAAATTCGCAAAACTCCTTAAAATTAAGCTTTTAAGGGGTTTCTGATACAATAATGTAAGGGATTTGAGTGTTTTACGACATAAGTAGATAAACTAACATCATAAAACATAATCATCATGAGTGCAATCTGGTTTTTTGAGGATTCAGATCTCTTTAAGGTATTATGCCCTCATAAGTTTAAAAGGTATAAGAAAGATCACGACTTTGATGCTTACCGAAAGAATGACTATATTTATTTTGAAGAAGATTCTGCAAACAAAGTATATCTTATAGAAAAAGGAAAAGTAAAAATTGGATACTATGCAGAAGATGGATACGAAGTAATAAAAGCGATTCTTACCCGGGGAGAAATTTTTGGAGAAAAAGCAATTCTTGGAGAAAATAAAAGAACAGAGTTTGCGCAATCTGTCGATAATACAACTTCTATTTGTCCTATTGGTGTAGAAACCATGCATGGACTCATGCGCGAGAATCAATCTTTTAGTCTTAGAATCTATAAATTTATTGGTATGCGTTTTAAACGCTTAGAAAGAAGACTACAGTTACTGCTTTTTAAAGATACCAAAACAAGATTGTTAGAGTTCTTAAATGAACTTAAAGAAGACTACGGGCATTGTTGCCCATATACAGGAGATATGGTAATAGAACATCCTTATACTCAAAAAGATATAGCTCATCTTATCGGTACATCGAGACCAACCTTAAACATTATTCTTAACGAATTAAAGGAATCTAACGTCATAGATTTTAATAGAAAAGAGATTCGATTAAAAAATGTTGCCTAATGTTAGGTGGCTAACATTTTAAAAACTTCAATGTCGCTAATTTTATGATCTAATAATCATAAAAAAAAAGCGATGTTTAAAAAAGCAATTATAGGTACTCTGATTATAGGATGTGTTTTTTCTTCCTGTAACAATGATGATGATTCTGGAAATGTACCTACAGAATCGAATTTAACTCTTAATCTTAGTGGATTAGAAGACCTAGGAAGCGATTACCTTTATGAAGGATGGATTATCGTTAATGAAGCTCCGGTTTCTACAGGAACATTTTCTGTAAATAGTGCGGGAGAATTATCTAGCACTTCTTTCATGGTAAATACAGAATCACTTAAGGCAGCGGCGGCTTTTGTATTAACAATAGAGCCTAATCCTGATCCAAACCCGGCACCATCGGATACAAAACTATTAAAAGGCGATTTTGGAACTGGTAATACAGCAACAGTAGGGTTAGGGCCTGTAGGAGAAGGAGACTTTTCAGCTTCGGCAGGAGGATTTTTCTTAAGAACCCCAACAGATGAGGCTTCAGGAACTGCTAATAATGGGAATGATCAATTTGGAGTATGGTTTGGTACTCCAGGGATGCCACCAGCAGCGAATTTAACTTTACCAGTTCTTGATGCAGGATGGAAATATGAAGGTTGGGTAGTAGCAGATGGAGTACCTCTTTCTACAGGAACATTTACAATGAATAATACTGCAGATGATAATGCAGGAGCCCTTAACGGGTTTAGTGAGACCGCTTCTAATGGCCCCCAATTACCAGGAGAAGACTTTTTTAGAAATGCTCCAGACGGAGTAACATTTCCATTAGATGTTAGAGGAAAAACGGTTGTGATTTCTGTAGAACCATTTCCAGATAATTCAACAGCACCATTTTTGTTGAAACCTTTGGTGGGTACAGCTGGTACAGATACCGCACCTACTAGTTATACCTTTGAGCTTAATAGTGCTTCATTTCCTTCGGGAAGTGTAACAAGATAATAGTTCATTGTTATTTTTTGTTAGTTTTAAAGCGCAATCTTTGATTGCGCTTTATTAATTTTAAGAGAAGCCAGTATTTTAAAAAAATGAAGTCTGTATCATAGCTTAGATGTAGAGCCATTTATTTATATAACTTTGTAAGGTGGCTCAGGATTTTGTTACTAACCAAAATATCTACGGCTATAGATAAAAAAAATCAAATGAATTCATGATATGAGTTCTGAAAAACAAAAGATTTAGATAGATGAAGTTTAATAAAAAGAACATCTCTAATGTGATTTTTGCAATCATATTAATTTTATTTTTTATTCCTAATACAAGAGGAATGATGCAAATATTTTTAACCAGAATCTTCTCTTTTAGTCCAGGGATAGTAAAAGTAGAAGAAAGAACACACGTAGCATCATATGATTGGAAATTACATGGAGTAAATACAGAATCTACTAATTTTAATACAGCCAAAGACAAAGTCGTTTTAATCAATTATTGGGCTACATGGTGCCCTCCTTGTATCGCAGAAATGCCTTCTTTGCAAAAATTATATAACGATTATAAAGATGAAGTGGTGTTTCTCTTTGTAACTACAGATGATGATCCAGAATTAAATAAATTTATGAAGAATAAAAACTATAGTTATCCAATCTATAGATCATTATCAGAACACCCAAAACCTTTTGTGAGTAAAACGATACCTGCAACATATTTGTTAGATAAAAAAGGAAACATCATTATTGATAAAGTTGGTGCAGCAGACTGGAACAGTACCAAAGTAAGAGAAACTATCGATAATCTATTAGCCGAATAGAATCTATTTTTTAAAATATTTAAAAGGAACCACTAACATACCAAAGCATTCTCCCTTTTCTTTTTTTATATTTTTATGATGCATTTTATGAGCTCTTCTTACTCCTTTGGCATACCAATTGCTCGTTTTTCTGAATAGTTTGAAACGCTGATGTATAAAAATGTCATGTACTACAAAATAAGCAATACCATAGGCTAGAATACCCAGGCCTATTGCTCTGCCTACCCAAAATGTCTGCGCATCGTGAAATAAAATGCAAGACATACTAACAATAGCATAGAATACAAAGAATAAATCATTGCGTTCCCACCAACTGTCATGATCTTTATGATGATGATCCTTATGTAGTGACCATAAAAAACCATGCATTACATATTTATGAGTAAACCATGCCATAAACTCCATGATAGAGAAGGCAGCAAGAAAAACTAATATTTGGATAAAAATTTTCACAACATAGGTTTTATACAAAAATACGGCTAAATTAAGTTTAATCGATAGTCGAAATAGGATTTTGCTAATAATCCAAATTTTTGATAATTCGACACTCGTATACGTGTGCTTTTTATTTCTAAAGAAGGAGTTTTTTTAAGCTTATTTAATAATTTTTTATAATAAACGAATGCAGTATATACTCCAAATTTTGCTTCAACAGGAAGCTTTAGGATACCTTGTAACGCTTTATTAAAATCTTCTTCTATTTCTTTAATAATTTTAAGCTTAGAATCTTCATCGAGCTCGTTTAAATTTAGATTCGGAAAATAGGTTCTATTAAGATCTTCAAAGTCTGCTTTTAGATCCCGTAAAAAATTAACCTTCTGAAAAGCAGAACCCAAATGCATTGCACTTTCTTTTAAAGTAGCATACTTTTCAGGATTTCCATTCACAAAAACCTTCAAACACATTAACCCAACCACATCTGCCGATCCATAAATATAATCTTTGTATTCTTGATCTGTTAAATATTTGGTTTTATGTAAATCTAGTCGCATACTTTTCATGAATGCTTCATATAGCTCTGGATTAATGTTATATTGATGAACCGTCTTTTGAAAAGAATTAAGAATAGGATTTAAGCTAATCCTATTTTTGATTGCCTTGTACATTTCTTCTTCAAAATCATTAAATAATTTCTCTTTATCATACTCGTGAAATGTATCTACAATTTCATCCGCAAATCTCACAAAACCATAAATATTGTATATATCCTGCCGTATAGAGCCTGATAACATTTTTGAAGCAAGCGAAAATGATGTACTATACGAATTCGTAACAATTTTGCTACAACTTTGCGATACAGTATCAAAAATAGACTTCATAGAATAGAGTTTAAGGTTTAATTGAGTTTGTTATATTGGTATACTATGTTTTAACTTTTTATCATACTGGTAATGATTCTGAATTAATCCTGCAACCAGTTTTCCTGAAATCAAAGATGGGGGTACACCCGGACCAGGAACAGTAAGTTGCCCAGTAAAAAATAGATCTTGTACTTTTTTACTTTTTAACTTAGGTCTAAGGAAAGCAGTTTGCAAAAGTGTATTAGCCATCCCGTAGGCATTTCCTTTGTAAGAATTATATTCTTTTATAAAGTCTTTAATACAAAAGGACTCTTTAAAGATAATGTTATTTCGAACATTTTGATTTGTAAGTGCTTCAAAACGAGTTATGATTTTATCAAAATACCGTTCTCTTAATTCGTTGGTATCTTCTATTCCAGGAGCCAATGGGATAAGGAAAAATCCATTTTCTTTACCTTCGGGAGCAGATTTTGGATCTGTTAAAGAAGTAAAATTAGCATAAAACAAAGGATCTTCAGTCCATTTAGGAGTATCATAAATATCTTTGGTATGTTGTTCAAAATCGGTATCAAAAAATAAATTGTGATGGTTAATATTTTGTAATTTTTTATCAAACCCCACATAAAAGAGCAAAGAAGAAGGAGCAAAAGTTTTGCGCTCCCAATATTTTTCAGAATATTGTCGATACTCTGGTGGCAGTAATGTTTCTCCGTGATGATAATCTGCTCCACATAATACAATATCGGCATCTATTTTTTCGGCATTTACAATAATACCTTTAGCGCAACTGTTTTTGATTACTATTTTTTCGACAGATGCATTGGTATGAATGGTTACGCCTAGTGATCTGGCCAATTCTTCAATCCCTTCTATAACACTATACATTCCACCTCTGGGATGCCAGGTTCCCAGTCCAAAATCAGCATAGTTCATAAAACTATAAAAAGCTGGAGTATCACTGGGTTTGGCACCTAAGAACAGTACAGGGAACTCTAGAATTTGGATTAACTTTTTACTTTTAAAATCTTTACGAATCTCTTTAGAAATGGTACTAAAAAATTGACCTACTCTTAAAATTGTTTCTTTTGTAACAAGTTCTAATAAAGAAATTCCTGGTCGATACACCAAATCTTTAATTGCAATCTCATAATTATTCTGTGCAGTTTTGATGAATTTTTGTAGTTTAATCGAACTTCCTTTTTCTTCAGCTTCAAAGGTTTCGTATATTTTTTCTAAAGAACCACCAATCGCAATGCTTTCATTGTTTTTAAAAAAAACTTTATAGGCAGGGTGTAATTTATCTAGTGTATAATAATCAGAGGCAGACTTATCAAAATCTCTAAAAAAACGTTCAAATACATCAGGCATCCAATACCAGGAGGGGCCAGTATCGAATGTAAACCCTCCTTTTTTTAATTGCCCGGCTCTACCACCAATCGTTGCATTTTTTTCAAAAATAGTTACATCATATCCTAATTTAGCCAGATAGCACGATGCAGAAAGCGATGAAAACCCAGAACCGATGATTACTATCTTTTTAGACATAACTGAAATAATTATAAAATTAAAGCTCAGAAATTAATGAGCTAATCGATTCAAAATAACGATGGTTATGCCCAGTATGGTTAGAAATATGCATGATTTGTTTGCCTAACATCCATAGCTCATTGACTCTATTGGCGCATACAATTGTATTAAAATCTTCAAGGTATTTTCTGATATTGTCTTTTTCTGGTCTAATAGTAAAATAGGATATAAACACAACATCATCATGAAAAGAAAGCATATTTGGTAAACTATCTAAAGGAATGCTCGGACCCAGATAAATAGCCTTATACCCATGCAATAGTATTTCGTAATTAATATATAATAAGCCTAATTCATGTATTTCATTTTCTGGAAGAAACAAAATAAAAGCCCTATCAGTTTTGGTAGGTTTAGAATATTGAAGCTTTTCAATATTTAGTAATAGCTTTTGCTTTATTAAATTAGAAACAAAATGCTCATGTGCAGGACTAATGGTATCTGTCTGCCATAATAATCCTATTTCTTTTAATAAAGGAATAAAAATATCAACAAAAATTTCTTTAAAATTTCTTTTGCTTTCTAGTTGAGAATATGTCTCTAAAAATAACTCGAGATCATAATTTAACATTGCAATTTTAAAGGAGTTTATAGCCTGATTTTTAACGCTATTGTCAGATACAATACTCC
Source organism: Aquimarina sp. EL_43 (assembly GCF_943422735.1). Lineage (NCBI taxonomy): Bacteria > Pseudomonadati > Bacteroidota > Flavobacteriia > Flavobacteriales > Flavobacteriaceae > Aquimarina > Aquimarina sp. EL_43. Next base: position 3,388,702 of record NZ_CALSBR010000001.1, read on the forward strand.
TTACATATTCATTAATTTCTTCTGTATCTAATTTAGAAATCCTGGATATCTTGTACCCACTGTTTACCAAATAAGTAACATTAAGCAGCTTTTGAAGGTTTTTTAAATTGTATGTCCTTATGTTAGTATTAGTACGATCTGGAGAAAGTAAATTGTATCTTTTTTCCCATATTCTTATAGTGTGTGCTTTTACACCACAAAGATTCTCTAAATCTTTAATACTGAATGTTTGTTTAATGTTGTTCACTTTTTTTATAAAATTGTTAAACAAAACTAAGAAAAAGAAAATACTTTTTTTTTCAAAAATTGTTAAAATAGTATCTTTTTGTGTTAAAAAATGAACAGTTTTTAGCAATTTGTTAATAATAACCAGAAGTTAACAGTGTTGTATTAAGATAGTTTGCAGTACTATAATGTATAGTAAACCTTAGAGATACTACTCCACTGTATATTCTACAATAGAAGGTTTAGAAGAAGAAAATAGAAACATTAGTTTTTAAGAAACGTAAAGCCTTGCTAATATGAATTTCGACAGTTTTAGTAGAGATACCTAAAATATCAGCTATTTCCTTGTGCTTTTTTTGTTCTAAACGACTTAGTTTAAATACTTCTCTGCATTTTTTAGGAAGCTGTTCGATAGCTTTTTCTAGTTTTAACCAATCAGAGTCTAATTGGTTTTCTTCTTCACTGCTATACATCTCAAATATGGCTTCCCATCTTAGAGAATCTAAAGCATCGTATTCTTTTTTTTGTTGCCGTAAATGCATTAGAAATTCATTATGACAAGCTCTGAAAAGGTAATTCTTTAAGGATGTGGTTATTCGTATGGTTGATTTTTTTTCCCAAAGTCTAAGCAAAACATTTTGTACTAGATCCTCGGATAATGACGAATTATTAGAAAGTTTATAAACGTAATTATACAACCAGGAATAATATTGATTAAATATTATTTTGTAGCTGTCTTGATTTCCGTCTGTAAGCCCCTGAATCAGTAATTTTTCTATGTTTTGACTATCTTTTTTCATTATAAAAATCACGGACTAAATTAAAAAAAATAAAATAAAGTAGGGGATTTATGGTTTTTCTGCATCTTTTAAATAGAAAAAATGAAGAATGGATAATTATTTAACAGTAATTAAAAAATACCTGGAAGGAGATATTTCGCCATCAGATAGAGAAGCATTGCAACAATGGCTGGCCCAAGACCCTGAGCATGAAATCCTTTTTAAGCAAGAAATAAAGAATTGGTATGCGACAAACGAAGAGCTACCAGCAGATCCTAATTTTGCGTATGATCGTTTCTTACATGCTATTGATAAAAAAGAAACGAAGGTAATTAAACCAAAATCATGGTCTGGGATAGTAAAATACGCAGCAGTTTTGGGAGGAGTACTTCTTGGAGGGTATTATTATACTACCCAGAATGTTTCTACCGTTACAACAAGCCTCGATGTTGTCGAAGCTAATTCTTTACCTGTAGATAAAATTAAAATTGTTCAGGCAGATGGTACAGTCACGTATACTGATTTTAATGATAAAGCAGATATAATAAATGCAAGTGGTAATTTGATTGGTAAAAAAAATCAGGATCAATTTATTGTCCAGCCAGAGAGCGAGGTAACCGAAACCAGGTATATTGAAATCTCTATCCCCAAAGGAAAATTGTTTCAACTCACATTATCCGACGGAACCAAAGTATGGTTAAATGCGGCTAGTAGTCTAAAATTCCCACAACATTTTACGTCTACAAAAGAAAACAGAATAGTATATCTAAAAGGAGAAGCTTTTTTTGATGTTACCAAAAATAAAGCACAACCGTTTATCGTAAAAACAGAAACTATAGATGTAGAAGTTTTGGGAACCCAGTTTAATGTATCGTCTTATACCGAAGATGCTACGGTAAAAACAACTTTGGTAGAAGGTGCTGTGGTTGTTAATGATCAAAATGAGAAAACAAACTCATTACAGCTAGTACCTAATGATCAGGCAATTTTTAGTAAGGATAAAAAAGTTATGCATAAACAAAAGGTAAATACATCATTATATACTTCCTGGATGGATAAAAAGATTATACTGCAAAACGAATCTTTTATAGACGCATTTAAAAGGATAGAGCGCAGCTATGATGTCTCGATAACAAGCCATAACAACAAATTAAACAATACACGTTTTACAGGAGAATTTGATGTAGAAAATATCGAAGAAATCCTGAAAACATTTTCAGAAACTTTAAAATTTACATATGAAATAAAAGGTAAGGATATTACAATCAATCCGTAAAAAAAAGGAAGTGCTGCTACACTTCCCTTACTGATTCGATTATTATTTAACTGAGTACTTAACAATCAAACTTTTCAAAAATATGAAAAAAATGGGTAATCGTACGCTATTTTCACACCTAGCGTGCCAATCAATTGTATTAAAAATGAAACTCACACTGGTTCTGTTTAGTTTTTCCATCTTTCAGATGATGGCAACTTCTGGCTTTTCACAAGGCAAAATAGAACTTGATTTCGAGGAAACACCATTATTAGAGGTCCTCGAAGAAATTAAAAGTCAAACATCATATAAGTTTTTTTACATTAATGATGAGGTAAATTTAAATCAAAGGGCTACAATCCAAGTCAATAAAGAAACTCTGGATAAAGTTCTGGAACTTTTGTTTGACAATACAGATATCTCATATTCTATTATCGGAAAACAAGTAATACTGAAAAAAACTCATCTACTCAATGAGCAGATAAAACTACAACGCGAAATTAAGGGAAATGTCAAAGATTCTAATGGCAATCCATTACCAGGAGCAAATGTATTGGTAAAAGGAACTACAGTTGGAGCCCAAACAGATTTTGATGGTAATTTTGCAATTAATGTATCAGGAGAAAACAATACTTTGATTGTTTCTTATATTGGTTTTGAAACTACAGAAGTAGATGTAACAGCTAAAGATTTTATAGAGATCGTATTAAAAGATGCTGCTGCACAATTAGATGATGTAATTCTTGTAGGATCGAGAAATCCTAGTCGTACTGCTACAGAGACCGCTGTACCAATCGATGTTATCGATATTACTCAAATGGCTACTCAAGGACCACAGACTTCAATTAATGAAATTTTAAATTATGCAGCTCCTTCATTTACTTCGCAGACCCAAACTGTCTCTGATGGGACAGATCATATTGATCCGGCTTCTTTACGTGGTTTAGGACCTGATCAGGTTTTGGTATTAATTAACGGAAAAAGAAGGCATAATACTTCATTGGTTAATGTAAATGGTACAGTAGGAGCAGGTAGTGTAGGTACAGATATGAATGCGATACCTACTGCTGCTATTCAAAGAATCGAAGTCTTACGAGATGGAGCCGCAGCTCAATATGGTTCTGATGCGATTGCCGGCGTAATTAATATTGTACTGAAAAAAGCAACCGGAAAATTAGATGTAACTCTTACCACCGGAGCTAATTTTAGTGAAAATTCTAATCAGTTTGATGGAGGTAGTGATGGAGAGAAAGTAAAACTGGAAGCAAATTACGGATTGGCTTTAGGAGAAAACGGAGGATTCATCAATTTTACAGGATCACTTTCTACCAGAGAACCTGCATTACGTAATCGGGATTATCAAGGAGATATTTTTAAAGGATTTCATGGTGCAGAACGTGTTTTTGCAGCAGGAGGAGGAAATGTTGCAGAAATGACGTTGGCAGATTATCAAACCGCTGCTCAAGGAATCTCATACCTGGATCAGAGTGTTAAGGATCAGATTGCTGCTTTAGATGTAAATAATCCTGCAGATGTAGATACCTTCAGAGGATTATTGGATATCGATGTCGATGAGGCAGAATTAGCAGCTCGTGGATTAACACGTTCAGATTTTAGATTTAAAGTAGGTACAGCTAAATTAAGAGAAGGGAAATTCTTCGCCAATATGTCTATCCCGCTAAGTGATGATACCGAAATTTATAGTTTTGGTGGGATTAGTTACCGACAAGGATTGGCATCTGGATTTTACAGAAGACCAGCACAAGGAGATGGTAGGGCTAATACACCAGCATTTCCTAATGGATTTTTACCTAATATAGGAACAGATATTGTTGACAAATCTATCGCTCTGGGAATCAAAGGTAAGATTAAGGATTGGAGTGTAGATTTCTCGAATACATATGGGATTAATACTTTTGATATTACTGTTGGTAATTCTAGTAATGGAACTTTGGGTGTTGCAACACCCAGAACCTTTGATGCAGGAGCATTAAGTTTTATGCAGAATACAACTAATCTGGATATTAGTAAGTTTCATGAAGATATTTTTGAAGGATTTAATGTCGCAATGGGAGCAGAATACAAAGTAGAAAACTATTCGATTACAGCAGGAGAAGAAGCTTCATATACCAGCTATGATATTAACGGAAACCCCGTAACCAGTACTACTCCCGATGATCAATTAGTTCGAAATAATTTCACGGGAGCTGTACTTGGTGGCGGTTCACAAGTGTTTAGAGGATATGACCCGAATAACGAAACCGATAAATATAGAAATAGTATTGCAGGCTATATTGATCTCGAAGTTGATTTTACAAAGCAATGGTTGGTTAGTTTAGCGGGAAGATATGAGAATTACTCTGATTTTGGAGATACATTTAACTATAAGCTAGCCACCCGATACAAGATATCCGATAATTTTTCGGTTCGAGGAGCCAATAGTACAGGATTTAGAGCGCCATCATTGCATCAGCAATTTTTTAGTAGAACCAGTACAGTATTTGTAGATAATCAACCTTTTGAACAAGGTACATTTACCAATGATAGTAGGGCAGCAACTTTAATTGGTATTGCAAAATTAAAAGAAGAGACCTCAGATAGTTATAGTATTGGACTTACAGCAAAAATCCAGAATTTTACCATTACTGCAGATGCCTATCTAATTAATATAGATGATAGGATTGTATATAGTGGTAGTTTTGGAAATGGAGGAGATGCAGAGCTTACCCAGATATTTGAAGATGCAGGAGCTACCAGCGCACGTTTCTTTGTGAATGCAATTGATACCAAATCTCAAGGTATAGATGTTGTGGTTTCTCACAAAGCTAATTTTGGCGAAAATGCAACACTGAAAAATGATCTGTCAGCAACCTTTGCCGAAACCGAAGTAGAGGAGATTAGAGTCCCTGCTAGAATTGCTAATGCGGGTCAGGGAGGAAACTTTTTTGATGCGCAGGAAGAAGCTTTTTTAACGTTGGCACAGCCCAGAACAAAGGTAAGCCTTACCAATGCATTATCTATCGGAAGATATAATGTGTTATTAAGAAACGTATTCTTTGGAGAAGTAACCGACCCAGATGATTTTAACGGAGATCCAAGAGTCGAAGGAACTGTGGTTAGTGATGATGCTATTTATGGAGGGAAAATCGTAACCGATCTTTCTGTTTCTGCAAAGATTTTTGAAAACCTTAATGTCACCATAGGAGCCAATAATTTGTTAGATGTATATCCCGATGAAAATAGAGCAGGAGGAACTGCCGGGGACCAGTTTGTGTACTCTCGAAGAACATCACAATTTGGATATTCCGGAAGGTTCTTATTTGCAAGAATTAATTTTAGCCTATAGTTGAGTTTGTATTATTAGTTTAGTACAATAATAGACAGGGGTACATGTATCCCTGTCTATCTTTTAAACAATCTAATTATGGTACCTTATTTTTTAAAGTAATCCATAGGGTTTACTCTTTCTTTGTTTAATCGTACTTCATAATGAAGATGGAATCCTGTTGATTTACCAGTACTTCCTACATACCCAATGATCTGCCCTTTTTTAACTTTTTCACCATTTTTAATATTGAAACCTTGTAAGTGCGCATACCAGGTTTCGTAACCATCTGCATGAGATATTACTATTAAATTACCCCAATCATCTTCTGAAGAAGCATTTGCAATCATGCCGTCTGCTGTTGCTAAAACGGGAACACCTTCTTTTGCTCTAATGTCAATACCTCCGTGAACTATTTTTTTCTTATCAATAGGATGTGTAAAACTTTTGCCAAAAGATGCTGTGATGTCTTTAGTAGAACCATTTTTTACAGGAAAAATGGAAGGAGGTTTTTTTGTGTCTATTTCAGTATTTATGGATTGTACAATAGTATAATCAAATTCATCTTCTGGCTCATGTATAGGTTTTGTAAAAGCCATTAGAAGAAAAAGAAGAACAGGAATTAGTACTGTATATCGTATAATGTTTGTTTTAGTAGAATGGTTTTTTGTGATCATGTCTATTCGTTTTTTGATAATTGATTGATTGAAATAACTATATAATTTGATAGATTGCTTTGCTGTTATGTTTTTAAATAAGAGTTCTAAGTAATATGATTTTTTAATTTGTGTATTGATTACAGTCTGATCTGCTTGAAATTCGTGGACAGCTATAATTGATTTTTTGAAAAAATATACAAAAGGATTAAACCAGTGTAAAGCGATATAAATTTCAGTGAGAATTAAATCTATAGTATGTAGAGATTTACTATGAACTTTTTCATGATCAATGATAGGTTGTTCATAATCATTTATTTTGCTCTCCGGAATAAAAATCCAATTAAAAAAAGAAAATATTGCGGGTACATCTGCAATGATAAAATGATAACCTTCTTTGATATAGGTTTTAGATTTTCTCTTTATTGTATATAATCGTGTTATAGGAGCCAACAATCGAATTGTACATATTACAAAGCCAATACAGTAAAGTATCAATATATATTCAATGATATTCATGTTGCTCCGGGGAGCTATGATTTTGTCTTTATGATTCGTTGCCGTGAGATGATCAATTGATATGAATTCATCAAATCCAGAAATATTAATAGGATCTTTTTTAAACGGTAACTCTACTTCACTCAAAACTGGAAGAATTAATGAAAGAGGTATTAAAATTAATAGTATAACCCTATTAACTTTATGAAAAGTTAGTTTCCGTAAAAACAAATAAAACACAATGTATAAAACCGAAAAACAGAAGCTTACTTCTAGTAGGTATATTAAGTAATTATTCATTTTCTTTTTTTAGTTTGTCTATTTTTTCTTCAATTAATGTCTTCATTTTTTCTAGTTCAGATAAGTTTAAATCTTCATCATTAGCAAAATGAAGTGCAAATTTGCTTATAGAGCCACTAAAAAAGTTACCAACTACGTGCTTAAAATGATTCTTAAAATATACCTCTTTCGACACCAAAGGGAAATATTCACGAACTCTGCCATATGAATTATAGTTTATAAATTTTTTTGTAACCAAAGTTCTTATAACTGTTGATATCGTTGTGTAGGCTGGTTTAGGTTCAGGAAACGCATCAACTATATCTTTTAGGAATGCTTTTTCCAGTTTCCAGAGGTATTGCATTATTTGCTCTTCTGCTTTTGTTAAATCTCTCATATAGCAAATGTAACTATAATTTTAGTAATATTACTATAAATATAGTTTTATTACTATTTTTATAGTAATAAAACTGTGAGAACTGCATGTAATAAGGAAAAGAATTAGGAGTTATAGGATACTTAGAATACTTGTTACACTAATTAGTAAGATAGAAACTCGTAATTATCAGAAATCAATTGGTGTATTTCTGAAAAAACATAACAATTAGAATGTACCAGAAGATTCTTATTTACAAGGATTGATTTTAGCGTATAGTTGAGTTTGTATTGTGTAAAAATCTATTTGCCCTTGTTTGTTTTTTAAATCATCATTATAACTGCAATAAGTGAGGCCGCACTAAATAATAAACAGAGTTTTGCAAAAAAATAATCATTGATCTTTATGTTAGTTTTCATGGTTGATAGGTTTTAAGGGTTGTACAAATGAAATATGGAAAAACTATTTTTTATAAGTGTAACATCTTTATCTGTGAATAGCATGACTACAAGCTCCGGGAAGGCTTGATAAAAATTTAAGAACTACTCTGATGTTAAATCTGATTTTGGTTTTAAAAGGATTCATAATATTTTTTTTAGTGTTGAATATTTAATTGGTTATAGTTATGAGTTTAAATTATAACCATATGAATCAAAGGTAGTTAGAGTTATTGTTTTTCCAAATACGTGGAAATACGTAATTTTTTATTGAAGTATGTAAGCCAAAAAGAAAGATTTTCTTGCGATTGGGTGTTTTGATCAATTGAAAAAAGGATATTGGTAATTTTGAAGAATGTGATTTTCTAAGAAATGAAGGCTTGTGTGTGTACCATCTTTGCAAACACACATTGTACAATTAATTGTGCCCAGAGCGGGAGTCGAACCCGCACGCCCTAATGGACACATGGCCCTCAACCATGCCTGTCTACCAGTTCCAGCACCTGGGCAGTATGCATACTACAATATAACATAAAACTAAAAAAGTATCGTAAAGATTACGATACTTTTTAGTGACCGGGCTGGGGCTCGAACCCAGGACCCTCTCCTTAAAAGGGAGATGCTCTACCAACTGAGCTACCAGGTCATTGATAATTTTATTATCAAATATTTTTAAGAACTGAATAAATAATAATTTACTATTTATTTACTGTGACCGGGCTGGGGCTCGAACCCAGGACCCTCTCCTTAAAAGGGAGATGCTCTACCAACTGAGCTACCCGGTCATACATTCTTTTTTTCCTTGAATGCGGGTGCAAATATACTATCATTAATTTATTTTTCAAGAAGAAATTCATATAAATTTGCGTTTTATTTAAAATGATGTTTTTTTTGAGCAATATCTATTTAATTTTTATGGTATGAATATAGTTTTAATGGGGTACATGGGAAGCGGAAAATCCCTGGTAGGCAGAGATTTGGCTGCTAAAATGAAATTGAATTATCTGGATTTGGATGATTTTATAGAAAATCAAGAAAAAAAATCAATTAGAAAGATTTTTGACGATCAGGGCGAAATATATTTTAGAAAAAAAGAATCTTTATACCTTAAAAAGGTGTTAGAGACTTATAAAAACACCATTATTTCTCTTGGAGGAGGTACACCTTGTTTTGCAGGTAATCTAGAAACTATAACGAATAATGAAAATGCAAAAAGTATATATCTACAAACTTCATTAGATGAATTAACAAAAAGGTTATTTGTAGAAAAAGATAAACGACCATTGATTTCTCATGTTACCACATCAAACGAACTTAAAGATTTTGTTCGTAAACATCTGTTTGAGCGATCGTTTTACTATAATCAAGCTGATTACAAAGTAATCACTGATCAAAAAAGTGAGGATCAAATAAGTAAAGAAATTAAAACCTTTTTATTTTAGAATAGCGAGATCCTCATCCCCAAACTTAACAATGATATGTTCATGTAAAGAGGTAGATAAAGAAATTCCTTTAAAATCAGCCTTAATTGGGTATTTCTTATGATTTCGATTAACCAAAACCGCAGTTTTAAACCTGGTAAGAGGAACATCAAGAAAATGTTTTACACCATAAATAAGAGCAGTACCCGAATTAAGTACATCATCTGCAAGAATTATAGGCTTGTTTTGATACTCAGCCGCTTCTATTGAAGTTTTAACGGTATTGTGAGGGGACTTTTTATTCATAGTAACCTCACATAATGTCACTTTTAGATTAGAGATGCTTTCTAATATAACTTTTAACCGTTGGGCAAATATATATCCGTTTTCTGCTATCCCAGCAATTACAATCTCTTTTTCATCAACATTAGTTTCATAAATCTGATAAGCAATACGTTTTATTTTGTGTTGTATTTGTTCGTGAGTAAGAATTATATTGTTGTCGGTTTGCATACTTCAGAATTGTTGATTGCTATTTATAATGGTATAAATAAACTATTACTAATGATTTTCTTAATTATAAATAGAGTTTTATAAAAACTTATAATGGATTTTCAAATATAAAAAAGAGTTCGTTACCCATGCGTGGTTCTATAGAATTATAACAGTTTTCTAATGTTTTTATAGTAAAAGATTGAGAAAACAGGAGCTCATACTCTTTTTTATTCCCTCCAAAGGGAGGTCCATCACGTTCAAATTCTTTATCAAATAGGAGCCCTACAAGTTTTCCTTTTTTAGAAAGAAGGCTTGAAGCCTTATTAATATAATCTTGGCGTCGTTTAGGCGGTAATGCGCAAAAAAAAGTTTGTTCTATAATCAAATCAAATTTGTTCTGATAACCGAAAAAATCGTCACATATTAATTTTTCTGAAGGAAACTCGGGTAATCGTCGTTTAAAACTTTGTAATACATCTTCAACAAGATCTAATATATAAATGTTTTTAAACCCTTGATTAAATAAGTATTCTGCTTCGTAGGCATTACCACAACCAGGAATAAGGATTTTAAGATCACGATCGGTTAACTGATCAAAATAATTGATGATAGGAGGAGACGCAAAACCAATATCCCATCCCGTTTGTTTATTTTGATAGCGATATTTCCAATATTCTTTATCCGGGATCATTCTTCGCTATCATTTACTTCATCATCAGAATACCAATTATCGATATCTCTTCGATCTTTTTTAGTAGGTCTTCCGGTACCTTTTTTTCGGTAATAATCTTTAGAATATCTTAAAAGATCTAATTTTTGCAACGCTTCCTTTGGAGTGGTGTCTTTACGATAGATGTCGACGAGTTTAGCTCCAATTCGACTATCGGGTGTATCGAGTACCACAAGTTCATAATTAATTTGATTTTTACGAACAGTGATTTTATCCATAGGATAGATATCTCTAGAAGGTTTGATGATATCTCCGTTAACACGAATTTTACCATCTTTACACGCTTTTGTAGCAATACTTCGAGTTTTAAAGTATCGAATACACCATAAATATTTGTCAACTCGCATAAAAAATAATTAAAATGCGTTTTTATATTAAATAATTGTGAAACAAAAGTACAAGAAAATCGTATCTTGCGCCTTCAAAAAAGTAAATACATGAATGTAATAAAATATAGCTGTGCCATTGTGCTAGCTTTGGTGGTTTTATATGCTTGTAAAAAAGATGATGATGATGGTGGTGCAACTGCCGTTCCTCCAAGAGATAGAGGAGAACAACAAATAACCGATGATGCAGCGCTTCAGGACTATTTGAGAACACATTTTTATACTCTAGAAGACGTGTTTGTAAATAATGATGCCACTGCAGAATACCAGATTGCAAAGTTAGATACAATAGCTGATGCTAATATAGGAGAACAATCAATTTTGGATTCTCCTCTTTTAACAACTAAAAAGATTACAAGGAGTGATGTTGAATATACGTTGTATATCCTAAATTTGAATCAAGGTGGGGGTGCACATCAACCTACTTTTGCAGATTCTACTCTAGTGACGTACCAGGGAGAATTGCTGTATAAACCAAAGAGTTCTAATAAAATATTTGATAGTGCTGTAAATCCTGTGTGGTTTGATTTGGTATCTGTTGTAGAGGGTTTTAGAGAATCATTGGTAGATTTTAAAGGAGCCTCAAGCTTTGTTGAGAATAGTGATGGTACAGTTACGCATACAGGTCAAGGAAATTTGGTTGTGTTTATGCCTTCTGGTTTAGCTTATTTTAATGAAGCTCGTCCAAGTATCCCTGCATATTCTCCTTTAATTTTTAATATTCAATTGTATAAGGTAAATCAAGCTGATCATGATAGAGATGGTTTACCGTCTTATTTAGAAGATATAGATGGGGATCGTTTAGTTTTAGATAGAGATGATGATACTGATCAAGATTCTGCTCCGAATTATGTAGATAATGATGATGATAGAGATGGTACACTAACCAAAGATGAAATAACGGTTAATGATGCTAATAATGATGGATTTATTACTCCGGATGAAATTACATTTTATGATGATGATGGTGATGGCATAAAAAATCATCTGGATGCCGATGATAGGGATTTAAAAAACGAATAAAAAAAAACTCCGATTGAAAAATCGGAGTTTTTTTATAACAAATTTTAAACCTATAAGTCTAGAGAAAGACCTATAATGAGTTGATTTGGTCTAGAATCTACTCGTATACTTTCGTCTATTGATTTTGCTGTATTTTTACTAAGTCCGCGCTCATAACGTATATCTGCATTAAATCTACCAAATTGTACGCCTGCCCCAAATTGTAACCCAACGGTAAACTCATTTTTAACATCACCAAGTCGTACATCCTCTAGATCTGTTTCGACAATATACTGTAATGCCGGACCTCCAAAAACATGTATTGGTCCCAGAACAGAAACCCCTAAAAGAATGGGTAAATCTAACTTTTTTATCGTGTAATCGAGCTCTGTATTTGCAAGTTTGTAGGAGCTATTGTTTACCGTGTATTGTAATTCTGGTTTGAGATAAATGTTATCGGTTAGTTTTCCTCTTAAAAACACCCCTAGGTGATACCCAACCCGATCATCTGCTGTTGTTCTTGTAACATCAGTAATTTCAATTTTACCATTATCTCCATAATTAAGCCCTCCTTTTACTCCAAAAGTTACTCTTTTTTCCTGGGCAAGTATGGCGCAAGAAGTAAGTAGCATAAAAAAAATAAACACATTTTTCATTATAAAATAATTTTTGCTTCAACCAGGATTATCTAATAGAGTTTTATTACGAAGGTTCAAAAAGCAATACAACCTAATGTTTTTTTAGTTTTTGCAAGGCGCTCACTACGTCTACACCAAAAAATATAGTGTAACATCATCAAGGTTTGAAGCTACTTCAAACTGTAATAGATTATCTATTATGTAATCCAGATTTAAAGATTAATAAATAATTTGAGTGATTTTGGTATAAAGGCTAGTCTATAAAGAACGAATATCTTTATCTTTTATTTTTTGTAGAAACAAAAAACCTTCTGAAATAAATCAGAAGGTTTTCTTAATATTTTAAAAATACTATTATTTTCTTTTTATGACTTTTAACACGGCTTTATTTATAGCTTCTGCATTTAAGCCATATTTTTCCATTAACTGATCTGGTGTTCCGCTTTCTCCAAAAGTATCATTTGTAGCAATAAATTCTTGAGGGACAGGATTGTGCTGCGCTAAAACTCTTGAAACGCTTTCTCCTAAACCTCCTAAAAAGTTATGCTCTTCTGCAGTAACAATACATCCCGTTTTCTTTACCGAATTTAGAATTGCTTCATCATCAAGTGGTTTTATAGTATGTATATTAATAACTTCTGCACTTATTCCTTGTTCGTGTAAAGATTCTGCTGCTTGTAAAGCTTCCCATACCAAATGGCCAGTAGCAACTATAGTAACATCGGTTCCTTCTTGTAATAATACTGCTTTTCCGATTTCGAAGTTTTGATCTTCTGGTGTGAAATTGGCAACTTTTGGTCTTCCAAATCTTAAATAAACAGGACCTTGGTAATCTGCTATTGCTATGGTGGCAGCTTTAGTTTGATTGTAATCACATGTATTGATTACTGTCATTCCTGGTAGCATTTTCATAAGACCAATATCTTCCAGAATTTGGTGAGTTGCTCCATCTTCTCCTAGTGTTAAACCAGCATGCGAAGCACAAATTTTCACATTTTTATCACTATAGGCTATAGATTGACGAATTTGATCATAAACACGTCCTGTAGAGAAATTCGCAAACGTTCCTGTAAAAGGAATTTTACCGCCGATAGTTAATCCTGCAGCAATTCCCATCATATTTGCTTCAGCAATACCAATCTGGAAAAAACGCTCTGGATGATTCGCAATAAAAGCATCCATTTTTAAAGAACCGATCAAATCAGCACATAATGCCACTACATTTTCATTAGTTTTACCTAATTCTTCTAAACCGGCTCCAAAACCAGAACGAGTATCTTTTTTTCCTGTGTCTATATATTTTTTCATTCTGTTATTTTATAACTAAAGTTAATATCTAAAGTTTTGGGATTACTATCTGTTTTTACTGCCTTGATTAAAGTTTTGTTTTTACTGGCAAGATATAATATAACCCCATTCATTTTTGGTATTTTAATATCTTCTGATGTATTAGAACCCGACATCATTTTGTAAATTGAATTCAAAAGTATAGAATTGTTAAATTTCATCTCTTTAGAATAAGCAATTTTAATTTTTTCTTCCGGTTCACTATCAGGATATAATTGGTGAATGTTGTAATCTTTATTTTCAATTTGAATGTTATCTTCCGTTTTTTCAAAAATAAATTGTGTTATACCATCAAATGGAGATTTATTTTTTGGAGAAGGGATAAAATCATTAACATTCATTTTCATAAAGAACTCATTTTTATCAAAAGTCATTAGAAAATAGACAAACTGTTTTTTGATATCAAAAACAATATGCATTTCAGAATTTTTAATATCGGTATTTCGTCTTTTAAATACTGATCTTTGAAAACTTTTTACCAAAGCATCAGAGTCGGTGTACAAATAATCACCATTTTTACTAAATCCTATAGTGATAGTATCTTTCTTATTTTTAGTTTCAATTTCATAATCAACAAAATAATCGATTACTATTTTTTGACTAAAGGAAGAAACAGATGTTAATACAAAGAATACAAAGAATGCTAGTTTAACTATTTTCATTTTATGATCTTTAATAATCTCCCAGAGTTTCAGGATTTTGTGCTAATCCAATTTCTAGTTGTTCATCGTTAGGAGCTTTACCATGCCATGCATGAGTATGCATCATAAAATCGACTCCATTACCCATTACAGTATGCATTAGTATACAAACAGGTTTTCCTTTACCAGTTCTGCTTTTGGCTTCTTTTAAGCCTTCAATAACTGCAGAAATATTGTTACCTTCCTTAATTTCCATAACATCCCAGCCAAAAGCTTCAAATTTTGCTTTTAGATCTCCTAGTGGAAGAACATCATCGGTAGCACCATCTATTTGTTTGCCATTATAATCTATGGTAGCAATAAGATTATCTACTTTTTTTCCGGAAGCATACATAGCTGCTTCCCAAATTTGTCCTTCCTGAAGCTCTCCATCACCATGAAGACTGTATACCAGGTGAGAATCATTATTTAATTTTTTTGCTTGTGCAGCACCCAAGGCTACAGACATCCCTTGTCCCAATGATCCAGAAGCAATACGAATACCAGGAAGCCCTTCATGAGTTGTTGGATGTCCTTGTAATCTACTGTTAATTAGCCTAAACGTGTTTAACTCTTCTACAGGGAAATACCCACTTCGCGCTAATACACTATAATAGACTGGCGAAATATGACCATTAGATAAGAAAAAGATATCTTCATCGATACCATCCATATCAAAATCATCTTTTCGATCTAAAACTTCTTGAAACAGGGCAACAAAAAATTCTGTACAGCCCAAAGATCCTCCTGGATGACCAGAATTTACTTTGTGTACTTGTCGTAAAATATCTCTACGTACTTGTGTTGCAAAATCCTCTAATTGTTTTGTTTTTGGCATTATATTGCTGATTTCTTGATAATAAAGCTTCAAAAGTACAGGTTTTGTATACGGTGACAAAATGTATAGACTGCTTTTAATTAAGAAACTGATGTTAATAACAAAAAGTTTTAGAAAACCTAAATTGATCAATGTGATTTTAGTTAGTTATCTTTGCGCTCCACCAAACAGGAATTATGCAATTTGACCTTTTGTCCAAAGACTCTCTAAGTAAAGCGAGAGCAGGAAAAATAAGTACAGATCACGGTAGTATAGAAACTCCGATTTTTATGCCGGTAGGAACAGTTGCTACCGTAAAAGGAGTACACCAAAGAGAATTGAAAAATGATATTAATCCCGATATTATTTTAGGAAATACCTACCATTTATATCTAAGACCTCAAACTCCTATTTTAGAAAAAGCTGGGGGGTTACATAAATTTATGAACTGGGACCGAAATATCCTTACCGATAGTGGAGGTTACCAAGTATATTCTTTATCTGCTAATCGTAAAATAAAAGAGGAAGGTGTAAAGTTTAAATCTCATATCGATGGATCATATCATGTGTTTACTCCAGAGAATGTGATGGAGATCCAACGAACTATTGGTGCCGATATCATAATGGCATTTGATGAGTGTACACCTTATCCTTGTGATTATCGATATGCGAAAAGAAGTATGCATATGACTCATAGGTGGTTAGACCGTTGTATGCAACATTTAGAAAAAATTCCTGTTAAATATGGATATGATCAGGCTTTTTTCCCAATAGTGCAAGGAAGTACATATAAGGATCTTAGAAAACAATCGGCAGAATATATTGCAAATGCTGGAGCTGTTGGTAATGCAATTGGAGGATTATCTGTAGGAGAACCGGCAGAAGAAATGTATGCAATGACAGAAGTAGTAACAGATATTTTGCCAGAAGATAAACCAAGATATTTAATGGGGGTAGGAACACCTATTAATATTTTAGAAAATATTGCCCTTGGTGTAGATATGTTTGATTGTGTAATGCCTACACGTAATGCACGTAATGGGATGTTGTTTACAGCACATGGAACTATTAATATAAAAAATAAGAAATGGGAAGATGATTTTTCACCAATAGATGAAATGGCTATCACTTTTGTAGATACCGAGTATTCTAAGGCGTATTTAAGACATCTTTTTTCGGTAAATGAATTATTAGGAAAACAAATAGCAACAATACATAATTTAGGTTTTTATTTGTGGTTGGTTCGCGAAGCGAGAAAACATATCTTAGCCGGTGATTTTAATTCCTGGAAAAACATGATGGTTAAACAAATGGATAAAAGATTATAGATTGAAAATACTAGACTGGTACATACTTAAAAGATATCTGGGGACATTTTTTACAATGATTCTGCTTTTTATCCCTATAGGAATAATAGTAGACCTTTCAGAAAAAATTGATAATATGCTAGAACATCAGGTTCCTCTTGATGCTGTTGTAGGATATTACCTCGACTTTACCGTTTATTTTGCCAATTTACTATTTCCTCTCTTTGTATTTTTATCTGTAATTTGGTTTACTTCTAAGCTTGCTAATAAAACAGAAATTATAGCTTTTTTAAGCTCCGGAGTTTCATTCTGGAGATTTCTTAGACCCTATATGATAGGCGCGATTATTATATGTTTCGGCGCATTAGCTATGGGGTTATTTTTGGCTCCGAAAGCTAGCCAAGGGTTTAATGAATTTAAATATTCTTACCTTAAAAAAGGTAAAAAAGTACAGGAAACTAAAAACGTATATCGACAACTTAATGATAGTATGTTTTTATATGCCAATAACTTTAAACCTTTAGAGAAATCTGCTACTAATTTTACAATAGAATATTTTGACGGTAATAGATTAAAGACAAAAATATCTGCAAGGAGAATTGTATTTAAAGACAGTATTTATGAATTGAGAGATTATGTAAAACGAACTGTATTAGAAAATAAGGATATTATCGAACAAGCTAAAACTAAGGATACTGTCTTGCCTTTTAATATTGATGAATTTACCCCGGTTACGTATGTGGCAGAAACTCTTAATTATACAGAGTTAAGTAAGTTTATCGAAAAAGAAAGTAAAAGAGGGTCATCTGATATCAATAGATATAAAGTTGTAGCTTATAAAAGGTGGAGTATACCAGTATCTGCATTTATTCTTACCATTATTGGTGTAGCCGTTTCTTCTATGAAAAGAAGAGGAGGGATGGGAGTTAATCTGGCTGTTGGTATTTCATTAGCATTTGTTTTTATCTTTTTTGATAAAGTATTAGGTACATTGGCCAATCAATCTGATTTTCCACCAATTGTTGCTGTATGGTTTCCTAATATATCTTTTGGAATCTTAGCCATTTATCTTTTATATAATGCCAAACGCTAAACTTTTTAATTACCTTCATTTACATTTTATAGTATTTATATGGGGGTTTACAGCTATTCTTGGAGAATTGATATCTATCGAAGCACTACCACTAGTTTGGTATAGAATGCTTTTGGCTTCGATGTTTATTTATGTATACATTTATTTCAAAAAATTACCATTAGCGGTTTCTAGAAAATTATTTTTCACACTTTTTTTAGCAGGAATTGTCATAGCATTACACTGGATTACTTTTTTTGCAGCAATCAAAGTTTCTAATATATCTATAACCCTATCGATGTTGTCTACAGGAGCTTTCTTTACTTCAATTTTAGAACCTATTTTTTATAAAAGAAAGGTAATATGGTATGAAATTCTTTTCGGACTTTTAGTCATTACAGGATTGTATATTATTTTTAAAGTTGAAGGAGATTACTTTATAGGCATTGTTTATGCATTGTGTTCTGCTTTTTTATCTTCGGTTTTTTCTTTAATAAATGGAAAAGTAGCACAGCAATACAACCCGTCGGTGATTTCTTTTTATGAATTATTAAGTGGTGTGGGGGTTGTAACTATATATTTATTAGCAATAACAATATTTGGTACAACAACCGAAGGATTTACAGTTTCGTTTTTTCAATTATCAACCTCAGATTGGATGTTTATGTTGTTATTAGCGTCGGTGTGTACAGCTTATGCTTTTATAGGTTCTGTACAGGTAATGAAATATTTAACTCCGTATACAGTAATGTTAACAACGAACTTAGAACCTGTATATGGGATACTATTAGCGTTTTTAATTTTTGGAGAAGCAGAAAAGATGAATCCCCAATTCTACTACGGTGCGGCGATTATTCTGGGTACAGTTGTTTTAAATGGAATATTTAAAAATGCTAAAAAAAGAAAAAGAGAGGGAACTTTGCATAACATTACGAAGTAAAGTTTTTATATTTGTCGGCTAACCCTAGTTAATATAAAATATATTCTTGATATGGAATATTTAGAATTTGAACTCCCCATTAAGGAACTCGAAGAACAATTTGAGAAGGCTTGCGCTATCGGTGAAGAGAGCGAAGTTGATGTTACTGATACGTGTAAGCAAATTGAAAAAAAACTAAAAGAAACTAAAAAAGAAATATATAAAAACCTTACGCCATGGCAACGAGTTCAGCTGTCAAGGCACCCTTCTAGGCCATATACATTAGATTATATAGATGCCATCTGTGGTGAATCCTTTTTAGAACTACATGGTGATCGAAATGTAAAGGATGATAAGGCCATGATTGGTGGTTTAGGAAAAATTGGAGACCAGAGTTTTATGTTTGTTGGTCAACAAAAAGGATACAATACCAAGACCCGACAATACCGTAATTTTGGAATGGCAAACCCAGAAGGGTATCGTAAAGCACTACGCTTAATGAAAAGTGCAGAAAAATTTAATATTCCGGTGGTTACTTTTATAGATACTCCTGGTGCTTATCCTGGATTAGAAGCAGAAGAACGTGGCCAAGGAGAAGCAATTGCTCGTAATATACTAGAAATGACTCGTCTTAAAGTACCAGTTATTGTAGTGATTATAGGAGAAGGAGCCAGTGGAGGAGCATTAGGAATAGGAGTGGGAAATAAAGTATTGATGCTCGAAAACGCATGGTACTCTGTAATTTCTCCAGAAAATTGCTCTTCTATTTTATGGAGAAGCTGGGATCAGAAAGAACAAGCTGCAGAAGCATTAAAGCTTACAGCCAAAGATAGTGTTAAACTTAAGGTGGTTGATGAAATCGTTAAAGAACCACTTGGTGGTGCACATAGTGATCGAGAAACAACCTTTAAAACAGTACGGGATAAAATATTAGCATCTTTTGAAGAATTAAAAAACTTATCACCAGAAGAATTGGTTGAAAAGCGAATGGAAAAATATGCAAATATGGGAGTCTTTAAAGACTAACCCCTAAAGGAATCACTTACTACCTGAATCTGAAGTTGTAAGCTTCAGATTTTTTTATGCTTATTAACAATAAATTTAAGTTATTAACAGTTCATTTGTTGAAGACTAGTGGACATTCGTATCTTTGTATTTAGGTACATCTTTTTACAATTTTTTTACATTCGTAGTCATGGAAAAAGTACAGCAAGCTAAGCAAATAAATTACGATCGGGGGAACGTAATTTCGCTTGAAAAAGGGAAAATACCTCCTCAAGCACTTGATTTAGAGGAAGTTGTGCTTGGGGCAATGATGATTGATAAGAAAGGGGTCGATGAAATTATAGATATACTAAATCCCGATGTTTTTTATAAAGAAGCACATCAATACATCTTTGAAGCAATATACAAGCTATTCGAAAACTCTGAGCCAATAGACTTATTAACGGTTTCTAGCCAATTAAAGAAGGATTCGAGATTAGAATTAGCAGGAGGAGATTATTATTTGGTACAATTAACCCAAAAAGTGGCCTCCTCAGCGCATATAGAGTTTCATGCCAGAATAATTCTTCAGAAATATATACAGCGAAGCTTGATTAAAATTTCGAATGAAATTATTGAAGAATCTTACGACGAGACTACAGACGTTTTTGACCTTCTCGATATGGCAGAATCTAGATTGTATGAGGTAACACAAGGAAATATAAAACGATCTACAGAGACTGCACAAAATCTGGTTATACAGGCAAAGAAAAAAATACAGGAAATTTCAAACAAAGAAGGATTAAGTGGAATCCCGTCTGGTTTTGATAAGCTAGACAAATTAACTTCGGGTTGGCAGCCAAGTGATTTAATCATTGTGGCTGCCCGTCCGGGTATGGGAAAAACAGCATTAACCCTTTCTATGGCCAGAAATATGGCTGTAGGACAGAATATTCCTGTAGCATTCTTCTCATTAGAGATGTCTTCGGTACAGCTTATTACACGTTTAATATCTTCTGAAACCGGTCTCTCTTCAGAAAAATTACGTACCGGTAAGTTAGAAAAACACGAGTGGGAACAGCTTAATGTAAAAGTAAAAGATCTGGAAAAAGCACCATTGTTTATCGATGATACTCCATCTCTTTCAATTTTCGACCTTAGAGCAAAAGCACGTCGTCTTTCATCTCAGCACGGTATAAGAATGATTGTTATTGATTATTTGCAGTTAATGACAGCAGGAGGTAGCGGGAAAAATGGAAATAGGGAACAAGAGATTTCTACAATTTCTCGTAACCTGAAAGCTTTGGCAAAAGAATTAAATGTACCAGTAATAGCCCTATCGCAGCTATCAAGGGCTGTAGAAACTCGTGGAGGAAGCAAAAGACCGCTACTTAGTGATCTTCGTGAATCTGGAGCAATAGAACAGGATGCAGATATTGTATCTTTTATTTATAGACCAGAATACTATAAGATTGATGAGTGGGATGATGAAGAAAGATCACCTACTCAAGGGCAAGGAGAATTCATAGTTGCAAAGCATCGTAATGGTGGTTTAGAAAATATTAGGTTAAAATTTATTGGTCACTTAGGTAAATTTGATAACTTAGATGATTTTAGTACTCCTTTTGAATTTCATTCTAAAATGAATGATGGTAATGAAGATGAACCACTTAGTACAAGTCATCTTCCTAGCGCAGATGAAGCCTTTGGGAGTAGCATAAATGACTCTAGCGATGATGACGATGAAGTACCTTTCTAAAATACTACAGAGATTGAAATCTTTCTTACTACACCAAAAACGGTTTCGTTCTGGTGTAGTTATGTTGGTTTTTTTATTTGCATTTCAATCTTATGCATCTTATGTGTTAATTCCGATGGATGCAGATGGCCAGCAAAATCACCTGAAAGCCTATGGGATTACATACTGGACGTTAAGTAAAGATCTAAAAGTAAAATGGCTGTTAAACTATAGAGGAGGATCTTTTTTATTACCAGATACAGAATTTATTAGAAAAGAATGTACTATTAGAGGTGTTTCATATGAGGTACTTAGTGATGCAGAAACTAATGAGATTTTAGAAGAGATTAGTAGTCCTTCACAAAATATGGAAGCCGTAGTGTTAGAAAAAGCACCAAAAATAGCAGTATATTCTCCTAAAGGAAATCAACCTTGGGATGATGCAGTTACAATGGTATTAACATTTGCAGAAATTCCTTACAAAACCATTTATGATAAAGAAGTTCTTGAAGATAACCTAATCTTATATGATTGGTTGCATTTGCATCACGAAGATTTTACAGGACAATATGGTAAGTTTTATAATCGTTATAGAGCTACTCCATGGTATATTAGAGAAAAGGCTGCAGCAGAAAAGTTTGCCAATGAACTTGGATATTCAAAAGTTTCGCAAGAGAAACTAGCAGTTGTTTTAAAAATACGAGACTACGTTGTTGGTGGTGGGTTTATGTTTGCTATGTGTAGTGCTACTGATAGTTTTGAGATTGCCTTAGCTGCAGAAGGAGTTGATATTTGTGAACCTATGTTTGATGGAGACCCAAGTGAACCAGGATATCAATCTAAAATAGATTATAATAAGACTTTTGCGTTTAAAAACTTTACATTAGAACGTAACCCTAATGTATATGAGTTTTCTTCAATCGATATGACCAGAAGTCGTCGTATTCCCAAAACAACAGATTATTTTACATTGATGGATTTCTCTGCAAAATGGGATCCTATTCCAACTATGCTTTGCCAAAACCATACAGCTTTGGTTAAAGGGTTTATGGGACAGACTACGGCATATAATCCTAATGAAATTAAGTCTAATGTATTAGTGCTAGGCGAAAATAAAACCAATTCGGAAGCTCGTTATATACACGGAATTAAAGGAAAAGGATTCTTTACGTTTTATGGAGGACACGATCCAGAGGATTATCAACATCTAGTAGGAGACCCAAAAACAGAACTCCAACTACATCCTAACTCACCAGGATATCGTTTAATTTTAAACAATGTACTCTTTCCTGCAGCGAAAAAGAAAAAACAGAAGACGTGATTCTGAAGGTATTACAAATGTAGTGATGTCAGATAATGAGATGAGAGTAAAAGGAAAAAAATAAAAATTGTGGAAGAAGAATACAAAAGTTGAAATAGAAAATTAATCTGAACAAAAAACATTTACCCTAAGAGAATTAGAGAATAATCAGGTCGGTAAAATCAGAAATGAATGTGAGTTTTTTTGTTCAGTATAAATTTAAAGTTTTTACGGTTGCGAAAATTTTCACATTTAATCAAATATTACTCTACTCTATACTAGAGTGTTAAAGTTATTTTCTTTTGTGTAAAGTAGAGATTTTATTAAAAGTTAGTTAGAGTATTTTAAGCAATACAACAACCAGAACATATCCCATAATTTCGATCGGGATAATATTCTATGCATCCTTCTTCGCAGTCATCATCACTATAGCAACTTTTACTACCTCCATCTCCAGCATCAGAATCAGTTCCACCGTTAATAAATTTTAATTCCTCTCTTGAAATAAGATAATCTAAATTTAGGTTTAATTTTCCCAGAATTGAATTTTTCATTTCAAATATTATTTAATATGGTTAATATTTGATTTAAAATTAAACTGTTTTTTTAAGAACGTACTCTTTCCTGCAACAAAAAAGAAAAAGCAGAAAACTTAATAGCAATATTGCGTTCCTAATCACGGTTTACAGGGGTTAATTTACATACTATATTTTATAGTTTTGTTTTTTGATTCATGATAAGATGAAGCACACATAAATGAAATGATAAAAAAAGTATTAATGATATTAGTCGCGATTTTTCTATTACTAATTACACTGGGTATTTATGGAGTGTATCGTTTTTTAAATCCATTTGGGGAATTAGTAAATAAGGAGAAATCCGAATCTTACTTTTATACACGAGATGGTGATAAAATTATACACAGTCCCATGGGGAATTGGTTTTCATTAGGTAAGACCGAAATGAATGTTGATTTTGATACTTTTCAAGTTTTGGGAAGAGCATATGCAAAAGATCAAAATCATGTGTATTATGAAGCAAAACCTCTTGATTTTGATATTGATGTTCCTTCTTTTACTGTTAAGTTTGATTACAATATACCGATGGATAAAAACCATGTATACATCTTATATGATCGATATGATTTAGAAGATGGAGGAGGTTTTAAAATTTTAGAAGATGCAGATCCGGCTACATATGTACAGTTAAATTTTAGTTTTGCAAAAGACAAGAATCACATATTTAGAGATAATGAAAAGCTAACAGAATTAGACTATTCATCTTTTGAAATACTTAATGAAGAATTTTGTAAGGATAATAATGGGGTGTACTATTACTTATATCATGAGCCTTTGCGTAAAATTGAAACGAATCTATCAGAAGTAACTGTATTAAATCAATATTGTATTCGTGATGATAAATATGTATACCTTCATACTAGTAGAAGAAATGGAGAAAGCGTTGATGAAGTAGTTAGTATTCCTTTTGAGAATGCTGAAAGAATAACATTTTTTGACAATAATAAAATAATCAAAATAGATGATACGATCTATTATGAAACAACACCCTTAAAAGAAGCAGATGCCGATACCTTTGAAGAAGTTGAATATGGATATACAAAAGATATCAATCATGTTTTTTTTCTTGGAGAAATTGTTAAAGGTGCAGATCCTAAAACTTTTAAATATAATAGTAGAAACTACACTTTTTCAGATAAAAATTATATTTATGAATCTGGAGAGATTTTAAAAAAATCAAAAAGCTGGTAATACAATAGTGTAAGGTAATTTAAGTACTACGACTACATTGTCTAGAATTAACTTATTTATAAAACTTAATGATGAAAAACCTTATCCCAGTATTACTTTTGATTGTAACTATCATTTCTTGTAAACAAGAAGTAAAACCAGAAAAAGAAATCAAGGTTCGCGAAGAACAAAAAGAAGAGGTTATACCAGATAGATCTGGAGATTTTCCCGAAGATATTGCTACTGTTTTTAGAGCTCATGGGGGTATTAACACCTTTGACCAAATGAATAGTATGATTTTTGAGATTGCCAAACCCGAAGGAAACGAAAAACACACTATCGATCTTAAAACTCGTTATGCACGAGTAGAAACAGATAAATTTGTTTTAGGGTTTGATGGTAAAGAAGCCTGGTTAGAACAGGATTCTACTTATTTTAAGGGAAATCCTCGTTTCTACCATAATTTGATGTTCTATTTTTATGCAATGCCTTTTGTTTTGGGTGATGATGGAATTTCATATCAAAAAGTAGATGATCTTAACATAGATGACATTTCATATGCGGGTTATAAAATATCTTATGGAGATGGTGTAGGGGATTCACCCAAAGACAATTATTTCCTTTATTATGATAAAGTATCTGGAAAGATGAAATTTCTGGGATATACGGTTACATTTTTTAGTAAAGAATCTAGCGAAAAAATAAGCCTGATAGAATATGCAGCCTGGAATGATGTAAATGGAATATTACTTCCTACAACTCTTAAATGGAGAGCGTATAAAGATGGTATAGTAGGAGAGGTTAAAAGCGAAATAAATTTTGTAAATGCTAAAATAGATAAGAAAAAAGTTTCTGGTTCATTATTCAAAAAACCTGTTATTGAGGAAAGTAAGACTTTGTAAATAATGTATGTTGTAATGCCAGAAAACTTAATTGAAAATAAGTTTTAAAAATCAAATAAGATTAAGAGAATATGACATTACATTTCAGGTTCATTACGATAACTTTAGTTTTAACTTTTTGTACAAATAATTTTGCTCAGGCACAGGAAATTCTGAATACTGCCAAATTACCTGATACTTCATCTTGGGAATCAGTTAGAAAACAAATTAAAATGGAAACCCGTTTTATCAAGAGATGGCCCGATGCCGAACATTATTTTAAAAGAGGTAGATATAAAGCAGTAATACATGAGTGGAAATCAGCACTATCGGATTTAGATAAATCAATTGAGTTTAGCCCTAATACAATGATTTCATATTATGTTAGAGGAGCCGTAAAAGAAAGATTAGATGATTTAGAAGGATCGAGAGATGATTTTTCAAAAGTTATCGAACTAAAACCAGATTTTGAAATGGCTTGGTTAGATAGAGCCCAGATTTATACAAAACTTAAAAATTTTGATGCTGCAAAAGAAGATTTGGATATAGCTCTAAAATTGTACCCAAATTGGAGTCTTGCTTTCTTTCGATTTGGTAATTTATATAGTGATAAAAAAGACTACGATAATGCAATATTATATTACGAAAAATGTATAGAAATTAACAAAGGTTCATATATGGCATATAATAATTTGGGGGATATATATTATAAGAAAAAGAACTACGACAAAGCAATTTTTTACGCCACTGAAGCAATACTAATTTTTCCCGATTATGTAAAAGCTTTAAAAACAAGAGTAGGAGCAAAAATGGCTAAAGGAGATACGGATTTCTGTGAAGATATTAAAAAATTGGTAAAATTAGGGGATATAGAATCGATAGCAATTATTGATAAATATTGCCCAAATTGATTTATAAAGTAATATTACCTTAATGGCAATTGTATTGTATTATTTTCTTAGTAATTATACTTTAGCCTATATTGGGTACAGATAGTTTTAAGAAGTAAAGCCTTTTTAACTAAAAAGGCTTTACTTCTTTAGAAAGATTATTTAAAACTACTATTTAGTATATTTTTCACTATACCGTTTCCATAATTTAGTCTGATGGCTTTCTAAGCTAATATCACGCCCTTGAATAAAAGCTTTCTCTAATTGATTTGTACGCATATCCAGAGCATCGCCTATACTTATAAATAAAGTAGCATCTTTACCAACCTCAAGAGTTCCGGTGCTATTATCTATACCTAGAATTTTAGCACTATTACCTGTAATAAGCTGTAAGGCCTTTTCTTTATCTAATCCATGTGCAGCAACAGTTCCTGCCTGAAATGGTAAATTTCGCGCATTAGCACGCTCCATTTGGCCGCTATTCTGTAATGCCACCAATACTCCCGCATCCATCAATAATTTTGCGTTTTTATATGGTAAATCATAATCTTCATCTTCTTGTTGAGGAGTAGAATGTGTTCTTGTAGTTAACACAGGAATATTGTTTTGTTTTAGCTGGGCTGCAACTTTATAGGCTTCATAAGCACCTACCAAAACTATTTTCTTGATATCATTTTGTTTAGAAAAGCTAAGTACGTCCAAAATTTCTTTTTCAGTATTTACATGTACAAACAAAGTTTTTGATCCATCAAAAATACCTTTCATTGAAAGATGAGGAAGGTTTCCTGTTGTTGTATTTGACTTAATAGAAGCTTTGGATTGATGAATAAAATCTACTAATTCTGTTACTTGTTCTACATATTTTTTATTGGGTTTATATCCTGGTTCTTCACCAAGCCACCAACGACCCCTGGTAAAAGAACTTGGCCAATTAATATGGATACCATCATCTACTTTTATAGTTGCATCTTCCCAGTTCCAGGCATCTAATTGTACAATCGATGATGTTCCCGAAATTCTACCACCACGAGGAGTAATCTGCGCTATTAAAACACCATTAGGGCGCATACTTTCAACAATTTTACTCTCTGCATTGTAGGCAATAATGCTTCGGATATGTGGGTTGTAATTTCCAATTTCACTATCGTCATCTGTTGCACGAACAGCACCTATTTCTACTAATCCTAATGTAGAATTTGGAGCGATAAAACCAGGATAAATATGTTTGCCAGAAGCATCGATTACGGTTCCTTTTGCAGAGGCACTCTCATTAGTACCTATTGCCGTTATCTTTCCTTTTTCAAAAATGATAATGCTATTTTCAATAACTTCTCCATTACCAATATGTGCTGTAGCACCAGTAATCGTTATTGCCTCGTTCTGAACTTTTGCCGGGGTTTGCTGCGCTGTTACTTTTCCATAGAAAATGGTACACAGTGCTATTATGAATACTATTTTTTTCATATCTATTTTATATAATTTTCTTGTCACACCGAGCTTGTCGAAATGTTGTTTGAATTGATTCTGGACAAGTTTTGTGTACATATCTTTTTAATTAATAGTTTCTAAAGTTTCACATTCGAACTGCTGCTTTTCCTTTTTCTTGGCAGGTTGCGTTTTAAGACCACTATTTTTTGCTTTTAGCATCATAGTAGAAAGTTTGTTTCTTTCTGAAGCAATAGATTTTCTCATAGCCTTGTCTTTTTCAAGATCAAAATAAACGGCTCCTTCGATTATAGTTTTTTCTGCTTTGGCATATATCGATAGTGGATGATCTGTCCACAATACCAAATCTGCATCTTTACCTATTTTAATGCTTCCTACCTTGTCATCGATATGTAAAAGTTTGGCAGGATTAAGAGTTACAAATTTCAAAGCATCTTCTTCGCTTACACCACCGTACTTAACCGATTTTGCAGCTTCTTGATTAAGACGGCGAGACATTTCTCCGTCATCACTATTAATTGCAGTAACGACCCCTTGTTTATGCATAATGGCAGCATTATAAGGAATCGCATCATTAACTTCATATTTGTATGCCCACCAATCAGAGAAGGTAGACCCTCCAACACCATGCGCTACCATTTTATCTGCTAATTTATATCCTTCTAGGATATGTGTAAAAGTGTTAATTCTAAAATTAAATTTTTCGGCAACTTTCATTAGCATATTGATCTCACTTTGTACATAAGAATGACAGCTGATATAACGTTGACCGTTTATTATCTCTGCCAGGGTTTCCATTTCGGTATCTTTGCGATAGGGTTTACCACTGGTCTTACGTTTATGATATTCTTTTGCACGAGAAAAGTAATCTATATACAATTGTTCGACTCCCATTCTTGATTGTGGGAAACGGCTAAAACTTTGCCAGTTACTTTGTTTTACATTTTCGCCTAATGCGAATTTGATAAATTTGGGTGAATTAGGATAGATAAGATTTTGAGCACTTTCTCCCCATTTTAATTTTATAATTGCAGAACGCCCTCCGATTGGATTTGCAGAACCGTGAAGAATCTGAATTGAAGTTACACCACCAGCAAGGTTTCTATAAATATCGATATCATCTGGTGATACGACATCTTCGATAGTTACTTCGGCAGAAGAATTATGTCCAGCTTCATTAATTGCTGCTGCGGCGATATGAGAATGCTCGTCAACAATACCAGAAGTAAGATGTTTTCCTGTAGCATCTATTATTTTGGCATTGCTATCATTAAGGTTTTTACCAATAGCAGTGATTTTACCATTTTTGACTAATACATCGGTCTCTGTTAAAATCCCGTCGGTTTCATTAGTCCATACTGTGGCACTTTTAAATAGTAACGACTCTGACTTTGGTAATTGAGAGTTTCCATATGCTATATTAGGATACACAACAGGAAGAACTTTGGGTTTTTCTTTTTTGTCGGTTGATTTTTTATCCTTTTTTTCTGAAGACTCTTCAGGTTTCTTTTTTACAGAAAAAGAAGTTTGCGCTCCATTAGGAAGAATAGCCTTACCACTCCAAAAATTAGGAGAGTCAGCAATGCTAGATACAATCCTTGTATATTGTGTTTTAGTTGTATCTGTATCAGTAAAAGTGATGGTTACCCAATCATTTTTATAGTTTATTTTGGTGCCTAATTTTGTTTCACCAAGTTTTATTTCGGCTTTAGGTTTTGTAGGTTTTCCAGAAATGGACATATCATAGGTCTTTCCGGCAACGGTTAGTGTATAGTTACCATTAATATCGGTAACATTCATATCATTCACTATATTTTTACGGCCTTGTACCCAGTTTTCATAAATAACATTGTCTTTTGAAAATAATTCGCTTTTGGTGATTATAAAGTTGGCATAACTTCCTTTTTTTATACTTCCTAAAAGATTACTCTTTCCTAAAATCTGTGCAGGTACTGTTGTTAGAGCAGCAATGGCAGTTTTTTTATCCAGACCATACTCAATAGCTTTTATGATTCTTTCTTTAAGATCTGCTATCTTTTTTAATTTATGTGTAGTCAAAGAAAAGGTAATCCCATTTTTTGATAATACCGAAGGATTTGTCGGGGCCTGGTTCCAATGCCTCATATCTCCTAGGCTTACCAAATTAGCCATAAAAGGATCTGAAACATCATAGGCTTCAGGAAAATCCAGAGGAATGATATACTTGGCATTGGTAGCTTTTACTTTGTCGATTCTGGCATATTCATCTCCACCGCCAACAAGTATATATTGTGTCTTAAATTGATCCCCAACCTTATCAGCTCTAAACCCATTTATTCGACTTCCGGCTTCAAAAATTTGAGGAAGGTTTTTATTTCTGTTTAAGGCTTCTAGTGATAGATCTTTGTTAGTGGCATTACCACCAGCGTACCAGTCGGCATCGTGATACATTTGTCTTAGAAGTGCCATAGCCCCCATTAATGAAGTAGGGTATATTTGTTTACTTTTATTGCTTTTAGAAAAAGATAAGAATTGTGATGATCGATCACTTAATAGTCGATCTCCTTCTGTACCTTCATTATTTAGAGCTACTAATAGCCCTGTTCCTCTTACAATACCATCTGGCATATGTGTATTAAGCACTCCGAACCCTTCTTTTACATATTCTGTCGCTTTTTTTGCATCATATTTAAATGATGTTAAGGCATTTGTTTCGGGACGAATGTGATCGTTCCAGTAGTACCCTTCTCGGGAAGCTTCGTATTGAGGATTACCACGAAAAGGACTTCCTCCTTTTCGTTTAGGCTTTTCGATACCAAAATTGGTAAACAGATCAATAAAAGAAGCATAAATATGTTTCCCATTTAGGTCAATTATCACACTATTCGCAGGTGCTGTAATAGCATTCCCTACCTGAACAATCTTACCCTTTTGGATAACCAGAGTTCCGTTTTTGATTTCGGTATCAGGTGTTGTGTGAATCGTTGCATTTTTAAATACGGTATAATTAGAATTTGTTGTATTAACCCCATCATTTTTTGGGAAATAATCCTGAGAGTAAGAATTTAAAATTCCGCATATCACCGTAAGTGATAATAGAAGTTTTTTCATAAATGTAGTGTAAAAGTAAATTGAATCAGATTTAAAGATAATGGTTGAAATAAAAAGAGGTTATTAATTAAGATTGTTTTAACATTAGCTATTACACTATTAAATTTGTATTTTTAGAATTATAACTGTGTTGATTCACAATAGAATGTATAATAATGAAAAGTTTTTTTATTCTTTTTTTATGGATTGGTACTACTTTGATGATTGGTCAAACCAATATAAATAATGACTTTAATTCTAGTAATAACTTAACATACGATACTACAAAAGTACTTAATGTGTATAGTAGCCCTACTGGAAACAGCTATACCGAAAAATCAATAAAAGGACATAAATATTATATAGAGGACTATAAAATAGCAGAAATTTATGTTGATGATAGGATGATTCATAAATACGCTGTTCGTTATGATGCTTATCACGATCAAATTGAAGTTGTAGAAAATGATAAAAAATTTGTGCTTTCTAAAGAAAATAAAATCCGAGTGGTTTTGAAAGACTATGAATATGGGATATTATTAAATAAAAAAGGAGTGGAAGAATATTTTGTTATTTTTAATAAGGACAAAGAAACTTCATTAGTATTAAAAGCAAGAAAAAAAATTGAAGATGCCAAAAAACCTCAATCTGGTTTTGAGAAATATAGACCTCCGGCTTTTTATAGAGATTATTCTTATTTTATAAAAAACAATTCGGGTGATTTAAAGAAAGTAAGACTAAAAAAGAATAGCATTCTTGCCGTTTTGAAAGATAAAAAAGAAGAACTTGAAAAATTTGCCTCTTCAAAGAAATTGAAGTTTAAAAAAGAAGCAGATTTAATTAAAATTATAGATTACTACAATACATTGTAGTACTATTAGAGTCTTGTCTAGCACTAATTTCAAGATAAAAATGTGATTATCTACTATTCTTTCCATTTTTAACTTCCAGCAGAGACAGAATAAATACATCAGAAATCCCAATTTCATATATAGATGTAAATCTTCACGTTTTTAATATAGCATACTTAGAATTTGTTGTGGTAACCTAGCCTATTATTTTTTTGAGAAATAATCCTGAGAGTGAGAATTAAAATTCTGTATATCACCGCAAGTGATAATAGAAGTTTTTTTATAAGTGTAGTGTATCATAAATTGAATCAGATGTAAAACTAAGGTTGATATAAGAAATGTTGTTAATTAAGATTGTTTTAACATTACTTGTACTAGTATATTTATGGATTTTTAGAAATTTACGAAAATATTAACAAGAAAAATTTATAATAATGAAAAACCTTTTTATTCTTTTTTTAATCGTAAGTAATACTGTAATGATTGGGCAGGAAACCATTGGAGGAGGAGCCTCGGATCCTGGTGGTAATACAGCGATAGGGCCTTTTAGCTCAACAATTATAGTACAACAAAAAGCTCGTAACACAACTATTAAAGGGCACCAGTATTTTGAAGAGAATAATGAAATAGCAACAATTTATGTGAATAAAAAACAAGTACGTCAATGCTTAGTTAGATATAATGCTTTTAATGGAGAACTAGAATATGTAGATGATAATAAAAGATTTAATATGCTAAAAGTAGAGAACTTAGAAGTTGCTCTTAAAAAGTATAGTTATAAACTATTTGAATATGAAGGAGATAGGCAATTTTTTATTGTATATAATAAAGGACCATTCTCTCTGGGTATGAAAGCATTGAAAAAAGTAAAACAAGGAAAAGAAGCAGTAACCAGTTATGATGCCAGTACACCTTCAAAATATGTTGAGAATAATAAATATTTCATAATTAATAATGAAGTGGGAGAGGTTAAAAAAGTAAAGCTTAAGAAAAAAGATATACTCAAAGTTTTAGATAAAAAAGAAGAACTTGAAAAGTTTGCTTCTTCAAAAAAACTAAGTTTTAAGAAGGAAAAAGACCTGATTAAGATTATTAACTATTATAATTCTATATAACTTTAATAATTTGACTTATCTATTTCATTTTATCCGAATTGAAAATTAACTTGTAATATATTAGATCGTTAAATAGTATTTTTAATAATGGAGGAGATATTATGTATATAAATCGTTTCTTTACTTGGGAAAAATTTAAATTAAAGAGAATGAAAAAATTGTTTTTAGTGCTTTTATTGTTGCAAAATTGCCTGGTTGTTGGACAAGCTAAAACTGGTTCGGTTGCTGAAGCTGAAGAAACAACAAATATGAGTGCTTATGGGACTCGTGTAGTTGTTAAGAAACCTCCAAAGTACAGTGTTCAGGGGCATCAGTATTATGAAAATGAAAATAAACTTGCTTCAGTATATGTAAACGGAAAAAAAATGCGTAGAGCCTATGTTCGATATAATACTTTAAATGATGAAATTGAAGTTACAGAAATATTCAATATTCTGAAAAAAGAGAATATTCGGGTTGTTTTGGATGAAGGATATGTGTATAAGATGTTAGATTATGAAGGGACAAAGCAGTTTTTTGTCTTTTTAAAAGAAGGGAAGAACTCTTTGGTTATGAAGGTAGAAAAGAAGATAAAGCAAGGTCAAAATGCAGTTGATGCTTATGAACAAACAACGAATGATAAATTTATAGAAAAACGTAGTTATTTCATATTGAAAGCAGGAGGAGATTTACTTAAGATCAGATTAAAACAGAAAGATATATTGAAAGCTTTGGAAGATAAAAAGAGCGAAATCGAAAAGTATGTTTCCTCAAAAAAGCTTAATTATAAAAAAGAAAGTGATCTAATTAGAATTGTGGGGTATTATAATACTTTATAGTTGCTCTATAATTTGGTCTTATAATAATTAACTAATAAAGCTACGACATAGCTATAGGTGTCCATACCATCAGGTTGGTTATTAGCTTTTAGATAACTATCATAAGTACTTTTAAAAATGGGTTCGAGGGGATTTTCATAAGATTCCCAGAACTCATTTACTTCGATATAATTTCTTCTAATACCAGGCCTTAGCTTTTCGATAAGACAGATTGCTTTTTCTTCATTACGAATATAAAGATCGTTTAGGCAAAATTTTAATGCAAAGGTAGCTCCACTATAATTAAAATATATATCATCATAATTCATTGTAGTCAATGCTGCTATAAAATTGGCTTCATTTTCTTTGGCAAACCCTAATTGATGCGCTTCTTCATGACAACTAGTAGTTGGTGCCTTGTAATTGAGTATTAGTCCATTTACTTGCGCTTCATTGGTAATAGGGTTTAAATACCCGCTAAACCCCATATAGGTGAGAGGAAGACTTAATATAGACGTTTTAATGCTTTTAGGGTGATATTGTAATACAGGAAATATTTGATGTAACTGATCGTATGCAGGAATAGTTTTTTGAAATATTTCTTCTTTAGAATAGGGGATGTGTATTGGTAGAGAATCGTTAGATTCTAGTTGCAGGTGCAAAGAATTGGCTTGAATTATTAATTTTTCTGAAACGGTAATTAGTTCTTCTTCAGTATATTCATCATCTAATTCTAATATCTCATGTAAGGGTAATCTATAATAATTCATTCCCCAAAGAATATGAAAACAAGCATACACAATAGATAAAGTAGCACCAATATCTAATACTACTTCTTTCCACAACAAACGCTTCTTAAATACTTTTTTAAATAAAAAGCGTATTAGCATAATAATCAAAACACAATATAAAATATCACCGAAAGAAAATGGAATCCATCCAAATACATATCGCAAAGCTTTAGAGATATATACAAACAAGCCGTTACTATAAAATCGTTCTATAACTTCGGGGAAAAAAGAAAGAATTTGAATCAGAATGATTTGAACGGGAAGTAATATGGTGAGATAAAGTTTTGTCTTAGATTGCATGGGATAAAGATATTTACAATTCTCAATTTAGAATGAAGAATTAAGAGTTTTTTAGTATCTATTCGTTAGACTCTAGAAACTTTGAGACTTTGATAGCGCTACGCTTTGATACTAGATTTAAATTTTAGAATTTTGCTACATATCTATAATATAAAGCTGTCAATATTTAAACATCAATTATGAATTCAGAAATAAGAAGCCTTGAGCCTAAAGTGATATGGAATAAATTTGCAGATCTTAATGCAGTTCCCAGACCTTCAAAAAAAGAAGAACGCGTTATTGCGTTTATGAAAAATTTTGGAGAATCCTTAGGGCTAACTACCGAGATAGACAAGGTTGGTAATGTTCTAATCAGAAAACCAGCTACTTCGGGAATGGAAGATCGCAAAGTGGTGGTGATGCAGTCGCATCTGGATATGGTACATCAAAAAAATGCAGATACCGACTTTGATTTTGATACTCAAGGCATAGAAATGTATATTGATGAAGATTGGGTTAGAGCCAAAGGAACAACTCTTGGTGCTGATAATGGATTAGGAGTAGCTACTATTATGGCAGTTCTAGAATCTACAGATATAGCACATCCTGCTATCGAGGCATTATTTACCATTGATGAAGAAACAGGGATGACAGGTGCTATGGGATTAGAAGGAGGATGGTTACAAGGAGATATATTATTAAACCTGGATACTGAGGAAGATGATGAAATAGGAGTTGGTTGTGCCGGCGGAATTGATGTTACAGCAAAAAGAAATTACAAAGAAGAACCAGTTGCAGAGGGTAAAGTAGGATATACAATTGCTATTACTGGACTTAAGGGCGGCCATTCTGGGATGGATATTCATAAAGGATTAGGGAATGCTAATAAAATAATGAATAGACTATTGTTTGATGGTTTTGAGAATTTTGGTTTACAAATCAGCGAAGTAAAGGGAGGAAGCCTACGCAACGCAATCCCAAGAGAGAGCTTTGCAATAGTTGTAGTAGATACGGTACAGGCAAAAGCTTTTGAATTCGAAATAGGTGAGTTGTCAAAAACAATTCAGAATGAACTTTCTATCGCTGATCCTGATCTTACCATAGAAATTAATACTACAGATTTACCAGCGCAGGTAATGGAGTTAGGTGTTCAGGAAGGGGTAATAAAGGCATTATATGCTGCACATAATGGAGTGTATGCTATGAGCGCCTCAATCCCTGATTTGGTAGAAACTTCTAATAATATTGCTAAAATAACAATAGGAGAAGGAGACATCACTATCGAATGTTTAACCCGTAGTAGTGTAGAATCTTCTAAACTAGATCTTGCAAACAAGTTAAGAGCTACTTTTGAGTTAATAGGATGTGAAGTAACTACTAGTGGTGATTATCCTGGTTGGGCCCCTAATATGAATTCTCCAATTTTAAAAGTAATGGACGAATTGTATCAAAACCTGAATGGAGAAAAAGCACATGTAGCTGCCTGTCATGCAGGATTAGAATGTGGTATCCTTGGACAGAATTATCCAGATATGGATATGATATCATTTGGCCCAACAATATTAGGAGCACATTCACCAGATGAAAGAACAAGCATATCATCGGTACAGAAATATTGGAAATTCGTAAAAGAAATCTTAAAAGAAGTACCTGAAAAATAAGAATAAGGTATCAGTTTATACTCAAACATTGCAGATATATATGATACTTGCTGTAGTGAGATATAAACACTATCAGACTTTTACCTTGTTGAAATATTGATAAGTAATACTTCTATCCTTATTTTTGGAGTATAATCATATGAATATAAAAATGGAATTAAAAAAACTGGTAAAAGAATGGTTTGAGATATGGGAGAAAGGAGATTTTCTGAATTTACCTATCTCAGAGAATTTTAAGCATACGAGCCCTTACGGAACAATACAAGGAAAAAAAGAATACCTAAGCTTAATTGAAGCGAACAAAGACAAGTTTTTAGGTCATCATTTTGAAATTCATGATGAGATTTATCATAATAATCGGGCTTGTGTTCGATATACAGCAACTCATGAAGATTCGGTATTAAGTGTAAGTGAATGGTATTTTTATAAAGAAGGTCAAATAGAAGAAATTATAGCTTATTATAATATAGAAGAAGAAAGGATAAAAATAGATTGATTATCATTCCTTTTTATGTTTAATGAATTATATAATTATGATAAATCATCTTGTAATAATGAAGGCAAAAAACATATTTGCGATTTTGTTCATACTAGTTTTGTCAGGTTGTGATAGCTCGTCAGGAGATAAAAAAATAACTATAATTAACTTAGGTACAACAAAAATGGCAGTTGTTGACGATGTGAATGGTAATAGGAAAGAATACTCTTATGATAGTAATTATGAGATTGAAAAAAAAGAAACCGAAATTAGTATTAAAAATAAGTCGGATTATTCAGAAAAATTTATTGAAGGACTCAAAAAATTAGGAGAGGAGAAAATTACACTTTCAGATAATCTGTTGATTTTAAATGATAGAGATACTATTTATTTTCCCGAAACTCCAAAAATAAATCGTCGAATAACATTAACAGGTAAAAAAGATAATCTTGCTATTGCGGTTACAGTTAAACGATTTAATTATACTACAATAGATTATAAAATTGAGATAACAGAATTCGGTAAATCAAATCATACCCAAAAAGGAAAAGCCGATATAGCTTCAGGTTTCTATTTAGGTGACGAATCTGATGAAAGCGAGAAAACCGGAGTTAGTTATTTTGTAACAGAATTTTCTGATCTGAGAGAAAGTGATTGTTATACGTATATTCGACTTGGGTATGAAAAAGAAACAGGCCCTTATTTACTTGGGAAAATAATAAAGAATTGTAATGGTAAACTATCAGATATAGATCTTGATAATTTTCCAGCATTACTAGAAAAATAGAGTATAT
Source organism: Aquimarina sp. EL_43 (assembly GCF_943422735.1). Lineage (NCBI taxonomy): Bacteria > Pseudomonadati > Bacteroidota > Flavobacteriia > Flavobacteriales > Flavobacteriaceae > Aquimarina > Aquimarina sp. EL_43. The sequence continues at coordinate 3,426,168 of NZ_CALSBR010000001.1, forward strand.
AAAAATGATAACAACCTGTTATAGGTATCTCTAAAGACAATAAAATCATAATGCACTAGACGAAAAGATATTATGAAAAAAAATAAAAAAATAAGTAGTGGCGTAAAAGTGGGACTTATAGCTATTACTATTAATATTATTACTGTTGCGGTCTATATCTACCAAACAAATCTAATGCAAAAACAGCAACATGCTTCAGTATGGCCTTATTTGGAATGGAGAATTATTTATAACCAGAATGATGGAGTAGTGTTAAAAGTTCGTAACAATGGTGTTGGTCCTGCAATAATTAACAAAGCAGCTATAAAACTGGATAATAAATCTGTTCCGGTGTTAGATTCCTTATTTTCTAAACTTCTTGGAACAACTCAATTTCCGCATCTAACATCAGAAGTTCAAAATCGAGTCTTACCCGCAGGAGAATCAATCAACATGATAAAAGTTGTTGACCCAAAATGGGCAGAACTTCTTTATGCGAAAGTGAACGAAAGTAATTTTGAAATGAAAATATGCTACGAATCCATTTACGAGGATCAATGGGTATGTACCGGGACTACTGTTAAAGAATCTAGATGTAATTAAAACCTTTTAATAAAGGCTCTTATTTTTAACTTTAAAACATATAATATCAAAAGTTCATTTTATTAGAAAATGAAACGAAAAATAAAAACTCCTAGATAGAGAAGAAAATAAAAAACACAATCAAAATATTTTGTCATATGAAAGATACAGACCCACCAATTATAGTAGAAGAAACTTATATGACGACCCTAGAAAATGTTTGGAAAGCCATAACAGAATTGGACCAAATGAAAAAATGGTTTTTTGAACAAATTAAATCGTTCGAAGCAAAAGAAGGATTTGAAACACAATTTGTTGTCGAGGTCGAAAACCGAAAATTTACCCACCTCTGGAAGATAACAGAAGTTATACCAAATCAAAAGATAAAATATAATTGGAGATATAAGGAATATAACGGAGATTCATTTGTAACATTCGAATTGTTTGAAAACAAGAGTCATGTTAAACTTAGGTTGACCACCGAAATAATACACAGTTTTCCATCAAACGTTCCAGAATTTACAAGAGAGAGTTGTGTAGGAGGTTGGGAATACTTTATCAAAAGTAGTTTAAAAGAATACTTGTTGTCGAAAAAATAGATATATAATAAAACCCAATGCCCAGAGATGCCAAGTCACTACTTAGGTTTATCAATTCCTTAATGAATTATGGATAGCAAAGAAATTAAAATAAGGCAGCTTGTAGAATCAGATAAATCACAATTGGCAATACTTGCCAACAATAATAATATATCAAATAACTTAAGAGATTATTTTCCGAGTCCTTATGATGAAGAGGATGCTAAATCCTTTATTAAAATGACAATACAACAAGATCCTACAGTAAGCTTTGGAATAGAGTTTAGAGGAGAATTTTGTGGAGTTATATCACTGATACTACAAGATGATATGTATAGAAAATCGGCAGAAATTGGGTATTGGTTGGGAGAACCCTATTGGGGCAAGGGGATTACTACAAAGGCAGTAGACCAGATAACCAAGTATGGATTTGAAAAATTAAACCTGATCAGAATATACGCAGGAGTTATTGAATATAACACAGCTTCGATGAGTGTCCTCGAAAAAAGTGGATTTAAAAAAGAAGGAATATCCCAAAAGGCAATTATTAAGAATGGTAAAATTTGGAATGAACATAGATATTATATCTTAAATGAAAAGGTGTAGTAGAAATTATTGCAATACTCAATAGATAAAAAAGGTGATTTTAAATTTTGAAAAATGAAAATAACAGAGATTGAACTCAATAAAGAATACCTCATTACTAAACAAAGTAAGGATATAAGTTACTCTGATGTTTTTCAATTAAGAACAACATCGCTAAAAGAAGTGCCCAAACCAAAAGATTGTATGGTAGCATTCTTTAAAGCCTTCTCACCATTTTTTATAAAACTATTGCTCTCGAGAGAAAAAATAGCCAAAAATTTGGGACTAAAAACAGCCACTAAACGTACTCAAGTAGAAAGAGAAGCATATTTGAACGAATTTGAAGGTAATATTGGAGATAGCATCGCATTATTTGATGTGCTAGACAAGAATGATATAGAATTGTTAACAGGACAGACAGATAAACATCTAGATTTTAAACTATCTTTTATTAGTTATGAAGAAGGGGACGACAAGATAATGGAACTAGCTACCACAGTAAAAATTCATAATACCTTAGGGAAAATATATTTCTTTTTAGTAAAACCGTTTCATCGATATTTTATGAAAAAGATATTTATGAAAATGGAAAAAGAAGTAATGCTTATAGAAAAAAGAAAACGCGATAACACAGTAAAGTGACCTTTTTTTACTTTAAAAATTTTATCACAATCAAGGTATTGAACTAAAAATACATCAATTTTAAGGATCACAATTTTAAAAATGCAATATTCTGTAAACCTTTACTATATCTAGTCTAGGCGTTATTTTGATTTTATTTTTGTAACTACCAGACAATCAATATAGTAAAAAACCTTTGGTTAATTGATTTCTGTTAGATATATTTGCAGTGTACTAGATAACTAATACACTAACCATGATTCAAATTAAAGACTTACGGTTCTATTATCCAAAAAGCAAAATAATCCTTGATAATATCACTTTAGATTTTACTCCGGGAAACATTTATGGACTTTTTGGTAAGAATGGTGAAGGAAAGAGTACATTAATGAAGATAATGACCGGATTGTTATTTCCAAAAGCAGGTTATTATAGGGTTTTGGGTAAAGATATTTCAGGAAGAAATGTAAAATGTCTTCAGGAGATTTTTATGGTACCAGAAGATTTTGAGTTACCGAGACTTAAGATTTCTACCTATGAGCAAGTAAATTCTCCCTTTTATCCCAAGTTTTCCCGAGATCAATTTTATAAACTAATAGAAGAGTTTAAGCTTTCTGCCGATGAAAATATATCAACTCTTTCTTTTGGTAATAAAAAGAAAGTACTTATTGCCTTTGGAATAGCAACAAATACGAAACTCTTACTTATGGATGAACCTACAAATGGGTTAGATATTCCATCAAAAAGTCAGTTTAGAAAGATTATGGCTCTGGCAGTCGATGAAGGAAAATGTATTATTATTTCTACTCATCAGGTTAGGGATTTGCATAGTTTGATAAATCATGTAGTGATACTGGATCAATCCAAAGTAGCATTTAATCAGCCGCTTTCTAATATTTCTGAATATTTATGGTTTGGAAAACCTATGCGGGATGAAAAGGAGTCTATTATTTATTCTGAAACCTCTTTTGGAGGAAAAGCTATGCTTTTTAGACAAGATAGAGATGAGACAGAAGTAGATCTCGAATTATTATTTAATGCTGTTTTAAGCGAATCTAATAAAATTAATAATGCCTTAAATACATTTCATGATGGAACAATTTAATGTTAAGAGAATAGGCAGTTTTATATATAGAGATGTCATACTTCTTAAGGGAGCAATAATTACTACTTTATCTGTTGTAAGTGCTATTTTTTTTATTGTCTTTTTGTTTAGTTTACGAGGGGATCATCAGATTACGAGTGGTGAGTTTATGAGCATATTCGGTAAGTTTTACGTAGCATTAGGAGTACTATTTATTTTCTCGATTTTTAAAGAAGCACATAACCAAAAATCGAATCATTTGTATTTTTCATTACCGGTTTCATCTTATGAAAGAATTGCAGCGGCCTGGCTTAGTACTTTTGTGATATATACTCTTGTGTTTTCAATTCTTGGTTTTTTAGTAGGACAAATAACAATTATACTAGGTAGTATGTTTTCTGAGACAAATTTCCATTTGTTGCCAATATTTTCAGAAAGCTACTGGCAGTTGGTTAAGGTGTATTTTGTTATACAGCCGGTATTTCTCTATGGCGCTATTGCATTTAATAAAAATAGAGTGGGGAAAACATTGCTTGTTGTTGTGTTATTTGTTATTGGGTTGATATTACTGAATATGATGCTTTTCGGGATGCTCAATTACGATTATGATGTGTTTTCTGGAGAAAGACTGGCTTCAGACGCATTTGATAAAACCGGGCAAGATTTCTCTGGAATAGGAAAAGGATTTTTTATGGGCATTTTTGCCCCATTAATGCTATTGGCAAGTTATTTTAAGATAGTAGAAAAGGAAGTTTAAGAATGGATTTTGATAACAGCAAACCTATTTATTTACAAATCGTAGATGTTTTCTACGAGAATATACTTGTAAAAAAATGGCAGGAGGGCGAAAGAATACCTTCTGTAAGAGAGATTGCTGTCATGGTAGAGGTAAACCCTAACACCGCGATAAGAGCTTTTACCTATTTGCAAGAACAAGAAGTAATCTATAATAAAAGAGGGATAGGGTATTTTGTTTCAGAAAATGGGTATAACAAGGTCCTCGATATTAAAAGAAAAGAATTTATGGAAGATCTTCTTCCTGATATATTTAAAAAAATGAGATTACTGGATATAAAATTTGAAGAAGTAAAAGACTCATTTAACCAATATTTAAATAATATAGATCATGAAAACAAGTAATTGGATTGTAATAGGTGCATTAGGAGCTGTTATTCTTTTTTTTCTGGCTTTTCAGTTTTCTATGCATGATAAAGTTAGGGAAGGAGAGTTACGAGAAAATGCAATTCAATATACAGGGAATATGATATCCGAAACAAGAAATGTTTCTGCATTTAACAAGATATCAGTTACTCATGGTATTGAAGTCTTTTTTAAACAAGATAGCGTAGCAGAAGTAAAAGTAGAGGCCTCAGAAAATTTGATGACCTATATCAAAACCGAAGTGAAGCATAATAAATTAATCATCGAAAAAACAAAGAGGGAAGAAAAAGGGGATACCGTGAGAATATTTGTTTCTAATCACCAGTTGGATTCACTACAAGTAGCCTCAGAATCATACTTTGAAACAAAAGGCACAGTTTCTGGAAAAGATTTAGTGCTAAAATTTACAGATGACAGTAATGGGAATCTCGAATTGTCATATGAGTCGGTTAAATGCTCTGCCACACCTGGGTCTAATGTAAAATTAAAAGGAAATACAAATCAAATCGATTTCTCTAACTAATCAATAGAGAAGAAAATTAAATTACCATCAATCAAAAAACGAACAATTATGAGTTTAATCAAAAACGAAGATTACCAGGTACAAAATAGGACCGCAAGAATAGCAGGACTAATTTATTTATGTGTTGTACTAACTGGAATCTTTAATCTAGTGTATGTACCCTCAAAACTTATAGTATGGGATGATGCCTCGATTACATTTAACAATATAGCTACATCAGAAATGTTATTTCGAATGGAGATTTTAAGCGGATTGATTAGCTATGTATGTTATATAATGTTACCAATAGTTTTATACAAATTACTTAAACCGGTACATAAAAACTATGCAATATTAATGGTAGTATTTGCTATTATTAGCGTTCCTATTTCTTATCTCAATATACAAAACAAAGTCGATGTTCTTTCATTAATTGGTAATGCAGAATATCTTAAAGTGTATACCGCAGAACAGTTACAAGCACAGGTAATGTTGCTTTTGGAGTCTTACCATAATGGAATTCTTATTGTTGAGGTATTTTGGGGACTTTGGCTTTTTCCTTTTGGATATCTGGTTTTTAAATCAGGCTTTCTTCCTAAAGCGTTGGGTATTTTGTTAATGATTGGTTGTTTTAGCTATTTGATAACTGTATGTGCAGGACTACTTTTTCCTCATTACAAAATTCCTTCTTTCGTGATGCTTCCTGCCAATATAGGAGAAATAGGTTCTTGTCTGTGGCTATTAATCATGGGCGCAAAAAAAATAAATCAACATACATAACTAATAGTTAGAATACATATATCTGGACAAAATGTTTAAAACCTAAGCATTTTAAGTTAAAAAAATCATCATCATCAATCAAAAAACGAACATTATGAATTCAATCAAAAAAACTGGTCAAATCGTTGGAATATTATTTTTAGTACTATTTGTAACTGGCGCTATAGGTAACCACCTAAGAGGATTATCAACTTCTCTTATAGAGTCTCAAAATTTCTTAAATGAGGTTTTTGAAAATTCAGTACAAATGAAAATAGCTATGCTTTTAGATTTGGTTGCAAATGCAATAGGAGTTGGGATAGCAATTGTATTGTTTCCGATTCTAAAACAATACAATAAAAGTATTGGGTATTGGTATTTTGGCTTATGGATTACTGGATTTATACTTACAATTGTAAGTAATATTTCTCATTTGTCTCTAGTATCATTAAGTCAGGAATTTATAAAAGTAGGAGCGCCAGATGTAGGCTATTTTGAGACTTTAGGGATTTTAAAGGTAGAAGAATATTATTGGGCTCATTTTTTGATTCTAATTATTTTTAGTTCAGGAGCGTTATTGTTTTACTATACTCTGTTTAAAACAAGACTAATTCCTCGATTCTTATCTGTTTGGAGTTTTCTGGCAGTTTCAATAGTTTTTGTAGTATCATGGTTACAGATTTTTGACTATAGTGTGAATTTTATTTTTTATGGTCAAAATGGTATACATCTGCTATTTTTTTCATGCTGGTTAACGATCAAAGGATTTAATTCATCTACAACGTTTTCTAAATCTGTATAATCAGGATATATAAATCGAAGACAATATCGGGCAATTGTAAAGACAGTTGCTTATAGTATCATCAATCATCATCATTAATCAAAAAACGGACAATTATGAAATCAAAACACGATATCACAGACACGTTAGAAAACGATTCTGTGAGCACTAAAAAAGTACCAAAGTTCTATTTGTATGCGATGCGCGCTATTTACCTCCTTACCTTTTTAAGTTTAGGATATAATACGTGGTCAGAAATTATAAACCCCAGTGAGGTTTGGGGGCCTTATGATGGAGTAACCTATAGTTTTTGGGCTGCATATGCTACTTTGATGGGTTTAGGAATACGATATCCTTTAAAAATGTTGCCTTTACTATTACTACAATTATTTTATAAGTCGGTATGGGCGGTAGGTATTGCATATCCTTTATGGTCTTCTGGCCAATTAGATTCGACTTCAGAAGGATTTCTCAGACCGTTTCTTATGGCAATTCCTATTGACCTTATTGTTATTCCCTGGGGATATGTGTTTAAAAACTACATAAAGGAACTTTTTAAATTTAGATAGCCTATACACTTTTTTTAATATACCTCTACATGTGTTAGTTTCTAACTTCTTTTTATTAGAAGTTAGAAGCTTGATGCTTATCATCAACCATCATCAATCAAAAAACGAATACAATGAAATCAGAAAATAGTAGTGCAAATATTGCACAACCTAAAGCCGTGAGAGCAGATAAAGCTTTAAGTGCCACAGTGGCATTTTGGTTCCTAATAGCTGTTATTGGTCAATGGATATTTGTGTATTATGTAACTTTCTTTTATGGTAGTGCTGCAGTAAAAGGAGATTTTGAAAAATGGAATGAAGTTCTTCCTCATGGATATATTCCTGGTGAAACCATGGGGAATTTAGCCGTTGCCTTGCATATTGTATTAGCGATCATTATTATAGTAGGTGGCCCACTTCAATTTATTCCTCAGATTCGTATCCATGCCCGCACTTTTCATCGATGGAATGGACGTATATATATCTTCACTGCACTATTGATTGGTGTTGATGGGCTTTATATGATTTGGACTCGTGGTAATATAGGCGGGCTTGTTGGTCAGGTAAGTGTTAGTATTAATGCTTTTTTGATTATGTTTTTTGCTATTATGTCCTGGCGAACAGCAGTTGCTCGTGATTTTGATAAACACAGGCGATGGGCACTTAGATTGTTTTTGGCGTCTAATGGCGTTTGGTTTTTTCGTATTGGATTAATGTTTTGGCTTTTTGTTAATGGTGGCCCAGTCGGTTTTGATCCAGAGACATTTCGGGGACCATTTCTTGTATTTCTGGGTTTTGGTCAATTTCTAGTGCCGTTAGCTATTCTTGAACTCTACCTGAGGGTGCAGAATCGAAGTGGTACTTCGGGTAAAATAGCGATGACAACTCTTCTTTTTTTTCTAACTATTATGACTGGTATTGGAATTTTTGCTGCCACCATGGGGATGTGGCTTCCTCGAATTTAAAGTACACCTGTAATCACTAATCAATATTTAGAAATGAAGAATCAGAACATGATAATAGATAATCAAGAAGTCAACAAAAAAACCGAACTGGAAAAAGTATGTGATAAACTCTATGAAGTTGAGAAGACTAAAAACTATAAAGAGTTCTATGCTTTTATAAAAATAACAAGATTACCTTTTATTCCTTGTTATGAGAAAAATACAGAAACAGTTTATCAAGAATGTTTCAGAATTTTGCATAGAATTGGCGAAATATCAATTCCTGTGTCTGTAGCGTTATCTATGCACTATTACATTCTGGCATCATTATCTTCTTTCCCTTTTTCAAAGAAAAGTATACAATACTGGAAAAGAGAAGTTCTGCTTAAAAAGATAGAAAAAGAACAAATATTGATTGCCAATACCGGGTCGGTACGCACTTTTAAAGAGGCTTCTGGTAACAAAGGTATAGTGGCACAAAAAGAAAGGGACTTTTATATAATAAATGGTCAGGCGCCATACATGTCATTATCTGGTGTGGCAGATTATTTAGTATTCACAGCAACATTAACCAAAAACACTAAAGCAGTATTTTTTCTACCAGCAAATGATAATAAAATCGAATTCGAAGATGCTGCATTTGGGGATACTATGAAAGGATCGTTTACAAAATCAGTTGTTTTCAAAAATTTAATAGTGAGTAGTACCAATGTTATTAAACTAGATAACACAGATGAAGAGAGGTGTGAACTTTTAGTTTATCAGAGATCGTGGTTTCAGGCATTGGTACCAGGTTCTTATCTTGGAGCTGCATTTTGTGTGATTTTGCACTTAAAAGCTTTTAGTCAAAAAAAAATCAAGAATGATAAAAAATTATGCAAGTCAGATAATTTTATTGATAATCTTGGAGAGTTGATGATAAAATATAAAACAGGATATATGCTATGTGAGAATGCAGGAACAACAATAGCAAATTTTGAAAAAGGAAATAAGACATCATTAGAAAAAATATTTGAAACATCTGTAGCAGCAAAGTATTTCTCGACACATTTTTCTGAAGAAATTGTTAATGAAGCACGATATATAATGGGATCAAAATTTTTATCCCCCAATTCTTTAACCAATAAAATTTATAAAGAAATAGTATATGGAGTTTTACAGCCCATGACCGATATAGACATAAAAGAACATTTTGGCAAGTCATTAATGAAGTAATAAAGATTGTAATTTCTTATAATATATGAAGCACCATAAAAAAAAACGCATGATAATGTGCAACCTTTTTTTACATAGACTGTCTAATCTTGATATTGGACTATATGAAACAAAAAGGGACAATAGATAGAGACTTGATTAAAAAGGTGTTAGATGGTGATTCTAGTGCTTTTGAAGCTATTATTTCCAATACTAAAGGATTGGTTATCCAGATCATTTATAAAATGGTTAGGAACCATGAGGACAGAAAAGATCTGGCACAAGAAGTATATTTAAAAGTTTATGATAAGTTAGACGGGTTTAAATTTAATTCTAAGTTATCTACCTGGATTGCAACCATAACATATAATACTTGCTTAAATTATCTGAAAAAGAAAAAAATACCAATTCTGGATATAGACAAAAATGAGGAAAAAGAACTTTGGGAAAAGATAAGCATTAATACGTTCTGTTATCCTGATAATCAAACAGAAGCATACATTTTTAAAAAAGAACGTTCTCAAATATTGACCTTAGCAATAGAGAAACTACCTCCTTTATACAAAACCCTGATTACGCTTTATCATAATGAAGAATTAAGTTATTCAGAAATTACAGATATTACAGGTTTACCAGAAGGAACCGTAAAGAATTATTTGTATAGAGCTAGAAAAAAACTAAAAGAAAACCTATCACTTAATTATAAAAAAGAAGAGCTATGAAAATACAACACCTGTGTGATAAAGATATTCAGGAATATATTTTTGATACATCAAATTGCAGTAGTGATATTATTGAACATATTAACTCATGTGAAGTATGTAAAAAGGTTTCAGAAAGTTATTTGTTATTGTCGGGAGAACTTAAATCTCAACCAGAACCCGTGTTAGATTTTAATTTAACAAAATTAGTCTTAGACCGGTTAACTTTACCTAAAAAAGAGCCAATCTATAATTATTTGCTCTCTTTTATAATCATAATGAGTATAGGAATTACTTTTTTCACCATTTATATTTTTAGAGATGTATTCAGTAATATATTTAGTGCCAATATTACGATCTCAAACTATTTTATCGTTAGTATAACGATCCTTATTTCATTGTTTCTTGGCTTTGATATGTACAGATCTTACTATAAAAAAATAAATATGTTGAAGTATTAACAAAAGGATTGCAACATTTAGGAAAGGTCGTTGTCTAATCCCATATAAACATAAAAAAGATACAGATTATGAACTCAATATTTATTACTCCAACACAATATATAGATCCAGATTTTATTAAAATGGGTGTCTTTATTTTTATCATTGTTTTGGTTATGCTCTTTGTGTTGTTAATTATTAGAAAAATACTAGAACATAAACTAAAAAATAAAATCATAGATAAAGGAATATCTGAAAATATTGTCTCTTCAATTCTACAAAGAAAATCAGATAATCATCATATCAATATTAAATGGTTTGCCATTTTAATGAGTGTAGGAATTGGACTATTCATTGTTAATTATACACTGCCTTTAGGAATACATTCTTTTGCTATCATGGCGATCAGCATTTCGATTAGCTTTTTACTCTACTTCTGGTATTTAAAGCGATTTGATAAGTAATACTTTTTAAAAACTAAAATCAAAAAACGACAAGTTTATATGCAGCCCTCAAAAAGGGGGCTTGGATAAATACGTCCTAATATTAACCATAGAAAAAATTAATACAATTATGAAAAAAGCATTTTTAACCTTAATCAGTCTCATTATATTATCTGGAGGAACAACTTCATGTGCACAAAAAACAGAGAAAGATGAATTTATCATTAAAAAAATAGATAATTACTTAAATGAAAATATTTCAAATGGGTTTTCGGGAGCAGTTTTGGTAGCAAAACAAGGAAAAGTTATTCTTAATAAAGGATATGGCTTAGCGAATAGAGAAGATGATATTTTGTATTCATCTAATACAGTTGCTACGATTGGGTCTACAACAAAACAATTTACAGCAACTGCTATATTAAAATTAGTAGAGTTTAATAAAATAAAGGTAACCGATCCTCTAAGGATGTTTTTTACTGACCTGCCAAATGATAAAAAAAACATCACTATTCATCAACTATTAACACATACTTCGGGGCTAATTGATGTAATTGGTAAGGGAGATTTTGATTATATCCCGAGAGAACAGTTTTTCAAGACATTATTTGAAACAGAATTAATTCAGAAACCTGGTTTAAAATACAGATATTCTAATGCTGGTTATAGTATACTAGCGCGAATTATCGAATTGGTTTCCGGACAGGAGTATGAGCATTTTTTAAATGAGTATTTGTTTAAACCTGCAGGGATGAAACAAACAGGGTATTTTATTCCTGATTGGGACAAAAAGATGATTGCAAGTGGTTATATGAAAAATGTTATACCTGTAGGAACGATGATTGAACGGTTTCATAAAGCAGGTAATAAAGTATCATGGACTCTAAAAGGAAATGGAGGAATACACTCTACTCCCGAAGATATGTATAAATGGTATTTGGCTCTAAAATCGAATACGATTTTATCAAAATCACTAACAAAAATATTAACTACACCGTATACTCCAGAGCAGGAAAGCAGATCAAGTCATTATGCTTATGGATGGGCAATTTTCAACTCAGATAGAAATACAAAAATTGTAAGCCATAACGGGGGAAATCATATATTCTTCCATGATTTTATATGGCTTCCAAAAGAAGATGTGGTAATAATATTTTTTACAAATGCTACCAGTAGAGAAGTAGAACTAGCATGGCCTATAGAAAAAATGATTTTTAATGCAGATTACCAGCCAAAACCAATTAAAAAAAACCTTAGTTTTTTTATACTTGACTTCATTAAGAAAAATAAAATAAACCAGTCGAATGTTTTAACAACAATGATTAAAAAAGAGTATAGCTCTGATCTAAGAAATGGAGATGCTCTTAATGATATGGGATATATGATATTAAGACAAGAGAAGAATCCTGATTGGGCAATAGAGTTATTTAGATTAAATGTTCAGCTATTTTCGGATAATGGTAATCTTTGGGACTCTCTTGGTGATGGATACAAGAAAAAAGGAGATAAAGAAGAAGCAATTAAGGCATATCAAAAAGCATATGAACTAGACCCTTCACTTGCTGCATCAATTAATTCATTAGCAGAGCTTGGTATTAAGGTTGAAACGAAGGTGAAAAAAGAAGCTGTTGTTGATCATTCGATCTTAAAAAGTTATATCGGGAAATATGAGCTTAAACCAGGATTTGTACTAACAGTAATGTATAAAAATGGTAAGTTAATTGTTCAACCAACCGGTCGAGATGAGATATCAATGTTTGCAGAATCGAATGAGAAATTCTTTCTGGAAAAAATAAATGCTAATATTAGATTTAATAAAAATGATGATGGTAAAGTAGAAAGTTTAACTCTCATAGAGAGTGGAGAAGAAATGCTAGCGAACCGATTATAGAGTATACAAAACAAAAAACATCCCGAATTAATCGGGATGTTTTTTGTTTTAACTATCGTTGTCGTTGTACTATAGAACTATTTTTTTTCTTCTGCCTGACGACTTGGTATACTAGCTAATTCTACCTCGAAAATAAGATCGGTATTTGGCGGAATCCCTCGATTACCTCTTTCACCATAAGCAAGATGAGAAGGAATAAAAAGTATAGCTTTGGAACCAACATTTTTTAGTTGTAATATACCTTCTCTAAAACCAGCAATCATTTTTGCTTCTGCAGAATATGGCATTTGTGCAGGTGCATATCCTCTTGGATCTGCAGCTCTACGCTCATTAAAAATCCCAAGTTCTTTTGCCTTTTCTGCAATATTAGTATCAAAGACTCTTCCATCCGAGAAATATCCTGCATAATTTACACCTACAGTTTCTCCCGGCTTAGGTTGTTGTCCATCTCCTTGATTTGTATGTATAATTTCAAGACCGCTTTCTAATTTTGTTGCTGTACTTTTTAATTCATTAAACTTTGCAGCAATAGCTTCATTACGTTCCTTTTCTAATCGTTCTTTCTCAGCTTTTTCTTCTTCAAGAACTTTTAACTTACCTGTAAATGCAGTTTCGGTATTAAAAGCTTTGGCATCCGAACCTTTACGAATGATGTTCACTTCCATCATTTTTACTTCTGCTTCTGGCTTATCTCCAGGACCTGTTTTTGCAACACCAATACTATCAATAATGTCTTGTCCTAAAACAATTTCTCCAAAAACAGTATGTTTTCCATTTAACCATGGAGTTTCTTTTAGTGTAATAAAAAACTGACTACCATTGGTATTTGGGCCAGAATTAGCCATAGATAAGATTCCTTTTGATTTATGAGTAAGTGAATCTACAATCTCATCCGGAAATTTATACCCTGGATCCCCTGTACCGGTTCCTAATGGATCTCCAGTTTGGATCATAAAGTCTTTGATTACTCTGTGGAATATAATTCCGTTATAATATTTTTTTCCTTTGTAAGTACTATCGACCATGGTATTGGTGCCTTCTGCCAGCGAAACAAAGTTGGCAACCGTCATAGGCGTAAGATCATAGTGTAATTTTGCTACTGCTGTACCTTTGTTTGTAATGATTTCGGCATAAATACCTTCTTGTAGATCTGGATATTTTTCATTACAACTGTTAAACGCTAATGCAATAATAGCTAAGAATAATAAATTTAATTTTTTCATTTTTGTTGGTAATTAATTTTCTGTTGTTGATTCTTTTGTAATTGTGTTAAGTGTTACTTCTGCTATTAACGGAATATTTGTGCCAATCTTATTATCATCCCCATAATATCCATATGCTTGATAAGAAGGAAACAGAAATGTGACCATTTCACCTTGCTTCATAAGCTTTAATCCTTCTCTTAGACCTAAAAAAAGTTCTTCTTTATCAATGCGATATGTAATTGTATTTAATTCTTGCTGTGAATAAATTACTGTACCTCCTAAATCTTTTACATTATAATCGAAGGTTACCACATCTCCAAATTTTGGCGTGATAGTAGATACAGTGTCCTTTTTAGTATAGAAATACCAGAATCCTGTTTCTGAGGTTATATAAGTATGAGTAGAATCTTCATTAATAATTTTTTGAATTCTAGCTTCTTCTCTTGCTGCAAGTTCCTTATTGCGATTAATAGATTCATTTATAAAAGAACCAGATTTAATACTTACTGGTCTTCGGGCTTCAGGTGTTTTACAAGAAGAAAATAAAAAAAGAAGACAAAGCGTGTGAAGGGCTAATCTCATTGATTTAGGACTTTTTTATAAGTTGGTAAGATACTAATAAATTTTTCAACAGTATTAGATAATGAGAGATTACTTCTTCCACCGGCTGCATTATTATGCCCCCCTCCTTCAAAATGATTTCTTGAGAATTCGTTTACCGAGAAATCACCCTTAGAACGTAGGGAGATTTTAATAATTTCTTCTCCTTTATTCTCTATAAAAATAGCGGCAAATTTAATTCCTTTTATAGAAAGTCCGAAATTAACAAAACCTTCGGTGTCTCCTTTTTTGAAATTATGTTGATCCAGTTCTTTTTGAGATAAAGTAATATATGCTGTTTTATATTCTGGGAGCACTCTTAGATTATTTAGAGCAACACCTTTTAATTGAATTTTGGACAGTGTATTGGTGTCATAGATATTTTCGTGTATTCGTGTATTATCTGCCCCTCGATCAATTAAATCTGCTATTACTTTATGAGTAATACTCGTTGTAGATCTATATCTAAAAGATCCAGTATCTGTCATTATTCCAACATAAATACAGGTAGCAATCTCTGAGGTGATTTTATCCAAGTCATCTAGTTTTTCTATAAAATGATATATCATCTGGCAGGTAGAACTCATACCAGGGTCACTATAAGTAAATTTTGCGTAATTGGCAGGTTGTTGATGATGATCAATCATAATGAAACTGGTTTCGGTTTTTGCCAAAACGTTTTCCATATCACCACTTCTAGAAAAGTGATTAAAATCTAAAGTAAAAATAAGATCTGCATTTTCAATTTTTGATAAAGCAATTTTGGTATCATTATCATACTTAAGAATCGTATTTTCACCGGGCATCCACTTTAAAAAAAGAGGGTAATCATTTGGTGTAATAACCGTAACATTATGCCCCAAAGAAATAAGATAGTGATATAATGCCAAACTAGAACCTATGGCATCGCCATCTGGATTTTTATGGGTTACAATTACAATGTTTTTTGAAGAAGAGAGAAGTCCTCTTACCTTGTTTATTTCAATAGTATTCATAGGTCAGCGAAGATACAATAAATAATATTTTAGTAATATTAGAACAATTAATTTTGTTGAGTCACTAAATTTGATAGCCATGAGATATATCGCCAGTTTTCTAATTATGTTTTTTTGTGTACTTCAATTATCATTTGCACAAGATAAGACATCATCATCTTCAGATTTTGTTATAGCTTTCGGGAGCTGTAATAAACAGAACAGTCCTCAGCCATTTTGGAATGAAATTTTAAAGAATACCCCTGATTTATTTATCTGGGGAGGAGACAATATCTATGCAGATTCTGACGATATGTCGAAAATAAAAAGTGATTATGCACTGCAAAACAGTAATCCTGATTATCAAAAATTAAAAAAAGTAGTCCCTGTAATGGCTACGTGGGATGATCATGATTATGGTAAAAATGATGCTGGAGTAGAGTGGAGTAAAAAAGAAGAGAGCCAACAGTTATTTCTGGATTTTTTAGAAGTCTCAAAAGAAGATTCTCTACGAGATCAGGATGGAGTATATACATCAAGGGTTTTTGAAATTGAAAAAGGAAGTGTTAAAGTAATTGTTTTAGACACCCGATATTTTAGATCGGCTTTAAGAAAAAGTACAGAAGAAGGAAGACGCTATGAACCATATGAAAATAACGAAGGGACTGTATTGGGAGAAAAGCAATGGAAATGGTTCGAAAAAGAGCTGGTATCTAATTATTCTGATTTTATTCTTATCGTAAGTAGTATTCAATTTTTATCATCAGAACATGGTTTCGAAACTTGGGGAAATTTTCCGCATGAAGTAAAACGATTAAAAGATATGTTAATACGTAATGGAGTAAGAAATGCAATAATACTTAGTGGAGATCGACATATTTCTGAGTTTTCGATGACTAAGGTAAAAGGGCTTAAATACCCATTAATTGATTTTACATCTAGTGGTTTAACACATTCATATACACAATACAATGGGGAGTCTAATAAGTACAGAATTGGTCGAGTAATCTCAACTCCAAGTTTTGGCGTACTGAAATTTGATCTTGATTCTTATACTGTAACTATGCAGATTAGAGGTGAAAATAATATCGTATTACAAGAGTTTAAACGACAATATCCTAAAAAATAGATCTATTAGGATACGAATAATTGATTTTTAATAATACTCATTTCATATAATAATTCTTGTTTTTGATGCTTTTATATATATTTTTGCACAAAATTTTAAAAATAGGGTTTTTATATACCTAAGTAATAATTTGAAATACTTCTAATTATAAGAGGTATTAGATAACAAAAACATACAATGGCAACAAACAGAACTTTTACAATGCTTAAACCGGATGCGGTAAGAAAAGGATACATTGGAGGAATTATTGAGCAAATTACTGCTTCAGGATTTAGAATTGTAGCAATGAAATTAACTCAGCTTACTACAGATGATGCTGCAGCATTTTATGCAGTTCATAAAGAGCGTCCTTTTTATGGGGAATTAGTAGAGTATATGACAAGTGGTCCGATTGTAGCTGCTATTTTAGAAAAGGAAAATGCTGTAGAAGATTTCAGAACCTTAATAGGTGCAACAAATCCAGAAGAGGCTGCAGAAGGAACTATTCGTAAAAAGTATGCTACTTCTATTAGTGAAAACGCTGTACACGGTAGTGATAGTGATGAAAATGCTGCTATTGAAGGAGCTTTTCATTTTGCTGGAAGAGAGCAATTCTAAAAAGATATATTTCTTATTACAAAAAAAGCTGTCTGTATATACAGACAGCTTTTTTTGTGTTTTATAGATTATACTTTTTCTTTTATTTTTTTAGGAATACCATCTTTATGAAGTAAAATTCCTACGGTTTTCATTCTAAAATATGCTTCAGACATATAAAGATATCCATGTTGAGCTCCTTTAATACCCCAGGAGTTTTTGATTTTATAATACGTTTTTCCTTTTTTATCAACGCCTTTACCAACTAAATGCATTAAGTGATCATCTGTGGTGTTGTAATTTTCGAATTCTTTTTGTCGAGATTCGGGAGTTACTTTTTCTTCTTCAATATATTCTTTAAATGCATCTTCACGTTCTTTCTTATGAGTTAGAATTGCTAAGCCACTTTTTTGAGAAAACCCTACTTCACTTACGTCTCCGTCCCACGCTACCGTATATCCTTCTTTTAAAGCATGATCAACGACTTGTTGTAACTCATCAAGCGAGATATTATGATATATTCCATTAGAGAAATTATCTGGGATTTCCAGAATAAAATCACTATTCATGGGATGATGGGTAAAAGAGGTTAGTGTGATGTAGTTATTTGCATCAATCCCAAGTTCCTTAGCGAACTCAATAGGAGTATAGGTTTTGTTATTATATGTAAAAGTATTCGGTCTTTCCCCAAGATAAATATCTAACATTGCTTCATAACTTTTCCACCAGTTTTTCGAAAGAATTTTGTGTTTTACAGCATTATCAACCATATTGGTTAATAATTTTATTAATTCGCTATGATCATGACGACCCGCACTACCACCTGCAAAACCTGTATACATTTGATTAGGAATAATTCCGTGTTTTTGAATAGATTTTATAACATCATGTGCAAGTGCTCCTTCACTAAATTGGGCTTTACCTTGTCTTAGTATATAATTTCTGGCTTTATCGGTGTATGTATTTCTAACCTGAAATAATTCTGATAAATCGTGAACTCCGTGTCCTAGCCGAGCAATCTCTGACTCGATATAAGAGGTGGTAGAAAAACTCCAGCATGTACCCGTTTTTCCTTGACTAATAACAGGGTTACATTGAAGAGATATTTGATCTGTGATACTATAATCGGGATGTGTTTCTTGCGCATATCCTATAGATAAAAATAGAAACATGCAATTAATAAAAAAGAGTTTTTTCATTTTAGTTATATGATTTGTAGGCGATGAAGGTACAAGAAAATAGATAAAAAAGGAAAACTCAACTAAAAAAATGAAGTAGTTCTTTACCAAAAAATTCTAAAGCTAATATTAGGAGTAATCCCCAAGGATAGTATGTCTGAATTGATAAATTGGTTATTAAGAGAATTTGTTGTTCTAAACTCTCGGTTTAGTAAATTCTTTTTGTTGTATATATTTAGAACAGAGAGCCCAATGCGATATTTTATATTAGGATTGTAACCTATTTTAAAATCATAAATAGCAGAGAAATCTAGCCTGTGATATTCTGGAAGATTATTACTGTTAATCTCATCAAATTCTAAGATTACGATTTCACCACTTTCATCTACTCCAGATACATTAGTATAGGCTTTACCCGTATGCCAAATCCAGCCCAGAGAAAATTGAAAATTATTAAGCTTATAAAATTGAGACCATTTTACGGTATGTTCAATATTCCAATTACCAGGAAACGATTCGTTGTTATTAATACTTTCAAATGTATTACGGGTATTGATATAAGAATAACTAACCCAGGTTTTATAATTTTTAAATCTTTTTTTTAGAAAAAGATCGATACCAAAAATTCTACTTTCTCCTACATGATGGATATTGTCTATAGGGTTAATAAAACCAGAGGTTAATGTAGTAATATCTTCGATTTGTTTATAGTAACCATCAATATCCAGGTACCATTTATTTTTTCTAAAACTGCTTCCTAATGTAAATTGATAACTACTAATCACAGGAAATTGCTCATCATTAGCTAATGTCCAGACTTGATTTTCAAGAGATAAGTCACTCACAACAGATTCTTGAATCTGGCTGGTTGATTGACTTCTGTATTCTAGACTAGTATTGATTTCCCAATTTTTGGTAATATATTTTTGAGCAAATACCCGAGGTTCGATATACGTTTTGTCGAGCTCTGCATAAAAATTGAAACGTAAGCCAGCCGAAACATAAAAGTTTTTTGGATTATCGAATGTGTATTCTGCATATGCTGCATGTGTGTTTAAAAAACGATCATCTTCATCCAGAATTAACTCATAACTCGGAGTTGCAGTAACAAAGGCATATCTAATCGTATTGTTGGATAATTGATAACCACCAGAAATGTTTTGATATTTTGATAGTTTATAATTTAATCCAAGTTCTGCCCCATAATCTCCCACAGTGTTTTTTTTACTTTCGATTTCGGTGATTGCTCCAAGATTTCTGGTAATGAATTGATAATTTAAAAGGTATTTGGTGTAATACCCACTTACTTTGGTATTAAAAGTATTACTGTAGGTATGACTCCATTTAAAATTATATCCTTCATTCTCTGTTGTAAGATCATCATTAAAGGATTCGATAGCATCACTTCTTCTAAAATCTAGGTCATTTTTACTATAAATTGTGTTAATTTCAATTTTATCACTATCTGAAGGCTGTAGAATTAAATTTGCATTATAATCTATATAGAAAAAATCATTGCTCTCATTATTAAGGGCAACAGTCTCGGCAATTTTAGTATTCTGAAAAACACGATCAGAGAGTTGTTTATAGGTAAATGTTTCTAAAACATCGGTATATGATCTTCTTCCTGATACTTGAAGTGATACTTTGTCTCGTATAATAGGAATATGGGCTACCATATCTGCATTGATCATATTAAAACCAGCTCCACCAGAAAAACGTTCTGCAATTTGGTTTTCGGACTTAATATCGATTACACCTGCAATTCGATCCCCATATTTGGCACTGACTCCACTTTTAGAAAAATTAACTTCTTTAGCAACATATGGATTAAATGCAGATAGCATACCAAATAAATGCCCTTGGTGGTACGTTTTTATACCATTCCATAATACTAGGTTTTGATTGGGAGCGCTTCCTCTTACAAATAACCCAGAAGCAGTTTCGAATGGATTGTTAACACCTGGTGTAAGTTGTATGGTTTGTAATATATCTGGTTCTGTACGCCCAGGAAGAATTTCTACATTATTTAAATCAACATGAACTACTTCTTTGTTTTGGGTAATGCCTTTAGCTAAATATTCCTGAATAAAAACCTCGTCCAAAATTTCTTCATGTGCATTGGTAAGATATATTTTAATACACTCATCGGTTAAAAACGATTTTGAATTCAAAATCCTTTGGCGAAATCCCGGAGCACTAATCAAAATAACCGAGTTGTATGGTACCAGATTACTTTCAAAATAACCCTTGTTATCAGTAGTCACATTAGTGCGATTGGCTTTAAAAAAGATTCCTATATCTTTAAGTGGTTTTTGCTCTTCGTCTAAAATATATCCACAAACAGAAATAGTGTCTCTTTTATTTAAGACACTAATGGTAACAAAGTTTTCTCCGGTGATTTTAAACTTTAGTTTCGTTTGTTGTTGTAGTTTTTTTATTAAATCTTCTAGAGAGAGTTGAGGATTTAGCGTTATAGAAATATTTTTATCCTTTATAAAAGTATCAATATAAGAAAACTTAAGGCTATAAAATGCTTCAATTATAGGGATTACTTCGGGGAGTGGTTTATTATTGATAGTAACGACTTTTGCTTCTTCTTGAGAAGAAACAGATATGCTACATAAGAAAATACATACACATAGAAGTCTTATCATTCTACTATTTTTCTAATACCACAGTCTTGCTATCTTTCGATACGCTATACTTCATGCCTAAGGTACTAAAAACTGTTCTAAGAGCAACTTCCTTATTGTTATTAGGGAAAGTTCCTGTATATATAGTTTCGAGATTTATCTCTGTTGTCTTAATTTTTAAATCATATTGTTCTTCAAGCTCCTTAAATACGTATTTGATAGGTATACTTCTAAATGAGCTTGTATTACTTAGCCAAGAAGGCTCTTTAATATCAAAAATCCAGCTTTCTGGATCGGTGTTTTCAAGATTTCTATATCCTTTTCCTGCTGTTAGAATTTTTTTGTTTTCCTTATTGGTAACACTAACTCTACCTTCATAACAAGTAACTTCAAAAAAAGAATTTTGAGATTGCACATTAAATTGGGTTCCTAATACAGAAACTGCTCCGTTTTTGGTAGTAACAGTGAATTTACTTCCTTTTTTTACTTTAAAAAAGGCTTCTCCTTCTAAGGTTACCATTCTGTTTTCTTTCCAGTTTTCTTTATCAAAACTCGCTAAAGATTTAGCGTTAAGGATCATTTCTGATCCATCTGGTAATGTTACAGATAATTGTTCTCCAAAATTAGTGCTGAACGACTCATTGGGATTAAATAAAAAGATTCCCAGAATAATTGCAATCGAAGCGGCAGCCGCAATATAAGGCCATAATTTTATAACCGAATTAGATTTTTCTTTTGCTGTATAACTCGATTTCGATTTTAAAGCAGAAAGTTCTTTTTCTACATCATAATCTTTTAGATTCAAAGCATCAGCGCCAGCCATTATTTTTACATAATACTCATACTCAGGATGGGATTTAAACTCAAGAAGTTCCTCTTCAGAAAGCTCTCCGCTAATCCACCTGGATAAGAATATATCATCTTTTTTATCGTCTAACATAACTTCGGCATATAATATGTGAACGTTTTATTTTTAAATTACCCTACCTCCTTGTATTAAAAAGTTTTTTAGGTTAGTAGGTTTCCTTTAAATATTTCCTATTTTTCCTCTTAGTGTTAATAATGCTTTATGCATCAATTTTTCTATAGCTTTTACAGAAACATTCGATAGCTCTGCAATTTCTTTATATGTCTTTTTATCTATTCGGCTTAACAAGAACACTTCTCTTTGGCGTTCTGGTAAATCGGCAATTGCATTTTTTAATTTTTCCATATACTCTTTCTCAAGAGCAATAAATTCTGGCGATTCGTGGTTGATATCTGTTTTACGTTGTGTAATATAATCTCTGTATTTGAACTTTACTTTTTGATGTCGTGTAATGCTAATACCAAGATTGGTTGCAATAGTATAAACATAACTTTTGGCCTTATCTATCGATACTTTAGAACAATTATTCCAGAGTTTAATAAATGCATCCTGAACAATATCTTCTGCCTGTTCCAGATCTCCAAATTTGTAATAAATATAATTCCTCAAAAGCTTAGAATTACTCTTGAAAAACTTGTCAAAGACTTGCTCGTTACATGTAGAATTATTGTTGTCAGACATTTAGGGGAATAAAAATATATTTTCAAATCTAGATTTTTTTTTCAAGCTATCAAAGAATAAAAAATGAAAGTATGGGGGTAGGGTAATTTTTTTTTAAGCCGTTTCACTTTAAGAGAGGTTTAAAAAGCTTCTGAAGAAAATTTAGTAACCCCTAAAATTATTTACGATGAAAAAACTTGGTATTTGGTATACGTTAATACTTACACTTGTATTAGGATTTACCTCTTGTGAAACTGAAGATTTTAATAGTGACCCAGAGGTTCAGATTGTTATTGATAACAAAGAAGGAAGTGCGGTTTATAGTTTTGAAGCTAAGACAAGCGGGATTGACAATGATGCGCAAACGATCTGGTCTGTAGATGGAAATGATATAGAAGGAGAAGATGAAGAAAATATTATTAATCAGATCTTAGATTACTTGTTTGAGCCTGGTAAACATACCATTTGTGTTAGAATTATAACCGAACAAAGAACAATAGAAGCCTGTACTGATATAGAGGTAGAGGTAGACGAAAATAATCCTTGCCCTGATTTGTTTTTTAGAAGTAAGCATTATCAAGGGCGATCTACTTATAAGTTTTTTGCAAATTTTAGAGGAATTAATGAAGTGTCTTATGGATGGTATATTAATGATAGATTGGTAGAAGATTCTGCACCAGATGAAGATAATTATTTGATATGGGATTTTAAGGAACCGGGAAGATATGAAGTGTGTATCAAAACAGAAACACCAAATTGCCCAGAAGGAGTTTCTTATTGTAAAGTTATAGAAGTAGAAGAATCAAATTTGGTTTGTCCAGAAGTTTCTTTTACAAAAGAAATAGAACCGGGAACGGTAGGGACGTATATTTTTGGAGCCAAGATAGAAGGTACAGATGAGGTAAGCCAAATACTATGGTATGTTGATGGAAAGGTTGTTGAATCACCAAAAAATGATCCACAAGTAGGTAGTAGAACTCTTGTATATCAATTTAATTCTGGGGTTCATGAAGTGTGCCTAAAAGTGATTACACCAGATTGCCCAGAGGGAGTAAAATATTGTAAAGAAATAAGAGTAGGGGATTGCCCGGATCTGTTCTTTGAACCAGAACGAGATGGCGATAAAGCTGCATACTATTTTTATCCTCGTGCATTCGAAGGAATCGATGATGTTACTCTAGAGTGGTTTGTTGATGGGAAATATGTTGGTAAATCACCAGAATTCCCTCATAACAATCCATTTTATCATGAATTTGATGGACCAGGGAGATATGAAGTGTGTTTGATGATAGAAACTCCAGAATGCCCCGGCGGAACATCATTTTGTAAGGTTATAGAATTTGAATAATTATTTGATTTTCTGTTCGCTTCTGATGAAAAGAATAGAATACAAAATATGATAAGTTAGTTAGGTTAGATTAATTAGGTTGATTCCCTGGGAGCGAGGCCATGCTTTCGGGGAATCTTTATTTATAGAATTAAAGTATAGTATGATTCTTAGTTTCTGAAAATAGCAGTTGATCACAGTACTTAACATAAGAATTAAAAAGAACAACACATTTAGTAGAGTAGTTTTTTGTATTGTCTTCTAAACGATCCTGTTTTGAGTGATGTCACTCGTTTTTGATGCATCTTCTGTTATCCAGAAAAACTCCTTTAGATTTATATTTAATGTTCTAATAAGATCTAATTTGATCGAAGAATAGAAAGTCACAGGATGTAAAATGAGGGAATATCGTTGTAGATAATTTAGCAATTGTAATATAGATATAAAAAATAGGGGTGAGATTTTTTATCTCACCCCTATACATTATGTTAATAATTATCTAGAATATTGACTAGTTCAAATCCCAGAAAAGTTTTGTTTCTGCAAGATCACCACCTATTGCGGTAGAGGCAGCTTGCCAGTTTGTACCATTTAAGGTTTGTTCTATAATAGGATATGTATATCTATTAGGGAAACCAGAAACAGGTTCAGCTGGTGTCGCTAATGTTGGGAAATCTAACAACCTAATCGAAGTCCAGGCTTCGATACCTCTATTAAATAAAGCTATCCATTTTTGATTACCAATTACTTCTTTCCAAGGAGTAGTAGCAGTACTTGCCGCCAAAGCAGTATCATAGTCTACAGTTGGTTGAGCAAGATATGTCATTGCATCGGCATTTGATCCTCCCCAACTTTCTATCGATTCTACTACAGCAATATCGTAATGGCTTTTTGCTGTTCCACCCACTGCAAAAGTTCTTGCAGCAGCTTCTGCTAATAAAAACTCAACTTCTGCATAATCAAAAATTACACCAGGAGTTGCAGCAGCTTCTACATAATCAGATACATGAGAATGCGTAGAGAAACTTGATGTACTACCGATATCACCTCCAATGTACATTCCTGTACCAGGAACCTCTTCAAAATATAGTGGTCTTCTTGGATCATTTAATGTATTCATCATATCTATGATTGTAGCTGCAGCAACAAAATCTGCTCTTCCACTTAGTACTAAGTTTGCGTGAACAGGATTTGTATTAGGTGCGGCAGATAAATATGTGAAATTAGCATTATCGGCTCTACTGGTAAATACACCACTTGTAACTGCAGCTTCTACAGTAGTTTTGGCAAAAGCATTATCTACATCAGATAACAGGATACCCATTCTAAGCTTTAAGGAAGCAGCAAACTTTTTCCATAGCGATACATCTCCGCCATAAATATTATCGGCAGTTCCAAAACTTCCTTTAGTAGTATCTAATGCATCAATAGCAACTGTGAGTCTTCCAACCAAGGCTTTGTAAACTGTTTCACCATCATCATATGCAGGTAATAAGTCATCGATATCCAAGGCTTCGGTGTAAGGAACATTTCCAAAAGTTTCTATTAATACACTATACGCATAAATTGTTAATATTTCTATTACTTGAAGTTTATTGGCTTTAGTCTCAATGTCCTCAGGAAGCGAATATTTAGTATCTGTTATGATTTTAGAAGCTTCGTCTAAATCTTTTAAAACATCTTTATAAAGAACGCTCCAGTGTGTAGCAGGAATAGTTCTTGTTACCTGGTCATAATTACTTTCGTCTGTATAGGTCGTCTCTTGTAAATATTGCGCCCAAAGTTTTGTGTTATTATTGTTCACATTTAGGTCAACCATTTGATCAACCAAATTCTTCTGTGCACCCGTAAATAAAGTTTCACCAGGAACAGAAGATGGATCTTTAATATTCTCGTTCAAACTCTCGAGGTTGTCTGAACAAGATGCTATAATTACTGCTGTAATTAGAATTAATATTTTTTTCATCTTTATTTTTTTAGAATTGTAATTTTAAGTTGAAACCTATGTCTCTGGTGGTTGGTAAAGAACCTACAGAATACCCTTGTAAGTTACCAGAACTCAAACCACTTTCTGGATCAGCATGTGGAAGATCTTTGTCGATAATCCAAAGGTTAGAACCAATTACACTAAAAGAAACATCATTTAAGAATGTTTTTTGAATTAATTTTTTAGGGAAACTATAGGTTATAGCAACTTCTCTTAATTTTACGAAACTTGCATCATATACAAAAGCGGCATCAGGTAATCCTCTTCTGTATCCAAAGGCACCAAATCGATCTGCTCTAATTCTTGTAGTATTAGTAGATCCGTCAGGATTAACTCCAGGATTGATAAAACCACCACCGTTTGCCAAGGTGTTTCTTACAGGGTTTCCTAGGTCATTGATAAAGGCAGTTTCTTCATATAAACCTGTCGCTTGCCCATAGTATTGATCCAAAGACCAAATACTTCCTCCTTGCTGGATGTCAATTAGGAAACTAAGTGCAATGTTTTTATAATTAAACTTATTAGAAATACCCATTAACCAATCTGGATTAGTATCACCAATATTGTTGTTAGATGCAGCAGTTTTTATATATTGACCATTAGACTCATCTACAACTCTTTGACCATTTAGATAGGTGTAATCTGTTCCTTGGATTATCCCATAAGGCTGTCCTACAGTTGCATTAATTGTTATTCCTCCTTGAAAAGAACCTAATTGTAAGTTTTCTATCCCATCTTCTAATGAAACTACAATATTTTCATTTTTAGACCAGTTTACGTTTACATCCCAGCTAAAATTTTGTGTTTCTACAGGGGTTCCGTATATAGACAATTCAACACCTTTATTTTCAATTTCTCCGGCATTTAAGATCTTAGAAGTATATCCGGTTCCTCTACTAACAGGAACTCCAAAAATTTGATCGATAGAATTGTTTTTATAATATGCAATATCAAACCCAAGTCTGTTTTGTAGAAGTTTCATTTCCAGTCCAAGCTCAATACTTGTTGTTGTTTCTGGTTTTAGATTTGGATTCTTTTTTATGTTTCCTACAGAAGTACTTGCACTTCCTATCGGAGTGTTTACATTATAACTATCATATAAGAAATCAAAAGGAGCACTATTACCTACTTCTGCATAGTTAGCTCTTAGTTTACCAAATGAAATGAATTCGGCATCGATAAGATTAGAAAAGACAAAACTAGCGGCAATAGAAGGGTAATAGAAAGTACTGTTTCCTTTTGGTAATGAAGAAGAATGATCTCTTCGTAAAGTTCCGTCAAGGAAATAAGTTTGTTTGTATCCTAATGATGCACTTACGTAGATACCATCTACACCAATTTTTTCATCTCTTTCTGCAGGTAATGGAAGCGGTCCTGCACTATTTTGTAATGAGTATAATCTAGGAACACTTAGTCCACCACTTGTAGAGGCGTGAACCGATTGAAAATGATTTCTTCTAATGTTGGTACCTAATATTCCCTTGATATTTAATTCTTCGGTTAAATCTTTATGGAAATTAAGCATTAAGTCATAATTCGTTTCTGTATTTCTGATGTCTTTTCTTCCGTATCCAGAATTTACTGTTGGCCTAGTCCCATCACTAGAGATAACACCAAATGCAGTAGCGACACTACCATTTGCTCTTCTTTCTTCTTGTAATTCAGAGTATGTATCGGTAGCAACTCTACCCGTAATATCAAACCAATCGGTTACTTTATAATTTAAAGAAACATTACCTAAGAAACGATTTCTCATATCGGTTTGGTAGTTTTCATATCTTGTCCAGTATGGGTTATCCCAATAGATTGGAAGAGATCCTGCATCTCTGCTGGCTGGGTTCCAGGTAACATTTCTTCCTGTAGAAAAATAAATAGCTTCTTGTTGTCTTATGTCTACATTAGTTTGCCACCATTGTTTAAAATTACCAATGATGTTATCGTTATACCCTGTTGAGTTACGACCAAGACCATTTGTTTTGATATAATTAGCGTATCCTGTAGCTGTTAATCGCTCACTAAGCTTATAACTTCCACTCATAGAAAAATTATGTCTTTTGATAGAGCTATTTGGTAACAAACCAGTTTGATCAAAATGCGTATAGTTTAACCTAAAAGTACCAGCATCAAATCCTTTATCTAAGGAGATAGAATTTGTAACAGTTACCGGAGTTTCAAAAAAGGTAATAGGACCATTCTTAGCATTTACCCATGGAGTAGGTGTTCTGTAATTCGGAGAATCAGGGTCAAAAGCATCCCATTGATACACTAAAATGTTAGAATCAAAGGCAGCTCCATAAGATGCATCTTCTGTTAAAGGAGTTACAAAATCTAAATTACCATCACCGTCAATATCTACTAAATCTAAATAGCTGTCTTCTCCTGGTCCATAATAAGGTCCGTAACCACCACCATATTGATCTTGATATTTGGCAAATGTACTTTTGTCGATAGATCCGAATGTTAATCCAGAACTAATAGTAATTCCCATACCTTTGGATTTACCTCCTTTTTTGGTAGTAATCATAATCACACCATTTGCAGCTCTGGATCCATAAAGAGCAGATGCAGCAGCACCTTTTAGAACATTTATAGATTCTATATCATCTGGATTAATATCTGATGCAGCATTACCATAATCATAATATCCTCCTTGAGCTTGTCCCTGACCAGCAGAGTTGGTATTAGTGTTATTGATAGGAATACCATCAATAACGAATAAAGCCTGGTTACTTCCAGTTAAAGAAGCATTACCTCTAATAACCACATTGGTAGACCCTCCTAAGTTATTATTTCTTTTAATTTGAAGACCAGAAGCTTTACCAGAAAGAGAGTTTACAAAGTTTACAGTTTTAACTTTGTTTAAATCGTCTCCATCAACTTCTTGTGTAGAATATCCTAAAGATTTTTTATCTCTAGAAATACCAAGAGCCGTAACTACTATTTCTTCTAATTGAGAAGCGGTGACTTCTAATTGTACATTAATAGTTTTTTGGGCACCTACAATTACCTCTTGATCTGCAAAACCAAGATAACTGAAAAGAAGAGTACTACCTTCAGAAGCTTGTAACGAATACATTCCGTCAAAATCTGTTTGAGTTCCACTGTTGCTACCCTTTACTATAATGTTTACACCAGGTAATGGCATGCCGCCATCGTCTGTGACCTTACCTGTAATAGGGGTTTCTTGCGCAACAGAAAATTGCGTCACTAATACCGTTAGAAGTATTAGCATGTTTTTAGTTAATAATTTCATTATTGCATGTTAATTTTTGTTAGTAAGCAAGGTTATTAAGAAAAATTAGAGGATAATAAGGATAATGTTTTTTTAACAGAAAATTAACGGGGAAACTGTAAGGATAATTTAAAAAAACGACTAATTATAATTTTTTTCTTTGTAAGGGAATTTTAGATCGTTTTAAACTTTATAACTTTTAGAACGATGAATATCGAATATTGTGATTTAGGACTCAATGTTTTTTTATAGTAATACAGGTAAATTAAAATTCACCTAGTTGTTTCGGTATTTTTAATTATGTTAGATGTAGTTAGATAGTCTTTTGATTCTAATTTTATTTTATATACATTCATCCATATTAAATAGACGAATGGGGTAGGGTAAATAAGTTTGTAAACGTTATAAATATATCTAGAACAGTTTAATATTGAATAAATTAAGTACATATTGTAGAGGTTTTATACTTGCATTGGTAATGTTTACATACTCTTGTGTAAATGATGACTCTTTTTTTCCTGATAGTATAGATGCTAAGATTACATCTACAGCGACAATAGTATCTGTCCTTAATGATATAAAGACCAGAAATTCGATAGTAAACGAAGAAGATCTGTGTTTTACTTTTAAATACCCATTAATATTTGGTTATAATACAGATTCGACCATTCGAGTTGATGACTACCAAGGATTGCTTGGAGTAATTTCTGGACAAAGCGCAAATTTTAATATAACCGGGCTACAATTTCCTATTCAGATCATGTTTAAGGGAGCCACTAGTGCGGTTCTTGTAGAGAATGAAGATGCTTTGATTAATGTGCTTAGAGAATGTGAGATAAAAACTTTCAGAGACGTTTTTAATCATTTATATAGGCAATGTTATAAATTTGAATATCCTATTATTTTAAGTGATAAAGATAATAAAGAAGTCGATATTGATAGTGAGGAAAGCTTTAGTCGTTTTCTTATAGATCAAGGCGCTAATTATCAACCGAATTTTAAGTTTCCAATATCAATATTAGTTGCTCCTGATCTTAAATCAACACGGATATCAACATATTATGAATTTTATGAAATCATAAATAATTGCGTTGGGTGTCCCGCAGTACGATTTGAAATCCAACCTTTGCAAGATAATGAGTATAGGTTTATTCCAGATATTGAGATTATGGAAGGATATCAATTGTTTTTTAAAATCAATGGAGAAGTGATTACCGATCAGGTTATTGATGGAAACCCATTTACAAGACAATTCACTCCAGGAACATATGAAACGTGTATAAAAGTAATTACGACTAACTGCCTTAAAGGTACCATTGCTTGTAAAGAAATTGTAGTAGAGCCTATTTGTCCTGTTGTTACATTTACTAATGAACGGGTTACAGGTACAAATACATATAAATTTAACCCATCTGTTATGGGAGTGAGTAATGATGTTACTATAGGTTGGTATGTAAATGAAGTTTTTATCGAAAATTCATTGTTAAGTACCGGTGTAGTAGAATTAGATTTGGATCAAGGTACAAATAATGTATGTGCAAAAGTGATAACTCCAAATTGCCCCAATGGACAACAGTTTTGTGATGAGGTAGTTGTTCCTTAACTACTCTTTATAGCGTTAATGACAGAGCGTTAAATAGTAATACGTCTTAGCTTTAAAATCCTTTTCTTTTATCAAGTATAGAACACGATATTTTTGATAATTTTGCGATAAACAAAATGAAGTCATGAAATATCACACCAGAAAAATTGTAAAACCAGGCGATTTAAATTCTAATGAGACGTTATTTGGAGGTAGATTATTAGAGTGGATAGATGAAGAAGCCGCATTGTATGCAATTATACAATTACAAAATAGAAGGGTAGTGACCAAGTTTATGTCTGAAATCAATTTTGTAAGCTCTGCGGTACAAGGTGATATTATCGAAATAGGAATGGATGTCGTGAAATTTGGAAATACTTCTTTGATTCTTAAGTGTGAAGTAAGGAATAAATTAACACGCAAAACAATTATTAAGGTAGAAAATATAACGGTGGTTAATCTTGATGTTCAAGGAAAACCCGCACCCCATGGTAAAACTAAGGTGATATACGAAAAAAAAGAGCTACCTCAGAACTAGTTTTTTGACTAATACTTTGCCTAACTCATCATTGAGGTTATCTATTATTTTTTGTCTGCCATAACTAAGTTCTTCTCTTAATACAGATGATGTAAGTTCAACATACACAGTTTCTCTTTCAAGTTTAATATTTCGAGTATACTTTGTTATTGCAGGGCCCATTATTTTTTCCCAAACATCGCGTACAGCAACCTTGTCCAACCCTTTTTGTAAATTGTTGTCAGAAACAAAGCTTTTTAAAACTTCTTCCATACTTTGATGTTCTTGATGACGTTTTGCCATTATAATTGTAGCTTTTGATATCGTTGATAAAAGTAAACATTTCCTGTTTCATTCTTGAAAATTATCTCGTTTTCTTTTGCAGAAATAATGGTTTCTTTCCATGTTGCTAACGAGTTTTTATACTGTAGTCTTACACTATCATTTTCAATAGTTATAGAAAAAATTTCCTGATTATCGGTAACTATAAAACTTCCATCTAGTTTAGGACGTACTTTTTTACGTATTCCTATCGAGTCTTTAACTTCAAAAAAGTCAATATCCTGATTGAACATATATTCTTTTTCGTTTCCATCAGATAACACTACCTTTTTAATTTCCCAATACCCATTCAGATATTGAATATATTCTTTTGGATCTGTGGTTGTACAAGAAGTAATATATAAAAGTAGTGTATAAAGTAAAACTCGTCGCATATTTTATCTGAGTGTTTTTATCTGTTTTATTAATCAGAAGATATGAGTGTTGGTTTTAGTTCTCTGATTCGTTGTTTTTTAGCTTAATGATTTTGTATGATTGGGATATTTTTTTTACCACATTTTCTGTTCGATCTGCATGGGTATCACTAATAAATAATTGTCCAAAATTTTGATCATCTACCAATTTTATAATATGTTCTACACGTTTTTCGTCGAGTTTGTCAAAAATATCGTCGAGTAAAAGTATAGGATTTACTTTACTTTGTTTTTTTATAAAATCGAATTGAGCCAGTTTTAAAGCAATAAGAAACGATTTTTGTTGTCCCTGGCTTCCAAATTTTTTAATAGGATATCCTTCAATTTCAAAAGACAAATCATCTTTGTGAACTCCCACACTAGTATATTGTAGCATTCTGTCTTTAGAAAGATTCTGTTCTAAAAGAGTTAGTAAATTAGTTTCAGATAACTTACTTTGGTAAGAAAGAGTAACGCTTTCCTTACCAGAGCTAATTGCTTGATATCTGTTTTCGAAAATAGGAATAAAAATCTCTAAAAATGCTGCTCTTTTTTCATAGATAATACTACCGTATTCATGCATTTGCTGGTTGTACACCTCTAATGTGGTAGGATCAAAAGTGTTGTTAGCGATAAAGTACTTTAGTAGAGAATTACGCTGTGATACAATTTTAGAATATTTTAATAATGTTTTTAGATAAGATTGATCACTCTGAGAAATTACACCATCTATGAATTTACGGCGAGTGTCACTCCCTTCTGTAATCAGATCTCTATCTGCCGGAGAAATAATTACCAAAGGCAAAAAACCAATATGCTCGCTAAAAGTATCGTATATTTTTGCGTTGCGTTTGATTACTTTTTTTTGCCCTCTTTTTGCACTTACAATAACTTTTTCATCACGATCTTCTTTTGTGTAAAGACCATCGATGACAAAAAAATCGGCATTATGTTTAATGTTTTGACTGGTAATTGGATTAAAATAGCTTTTACCAAATGACAAATGATAAATAGCATCCAGAATATTTGTTTTTCCGACTCCATTATTTCCGACAAGACAGTTTATCTTATCATCAAATTCAAAATTGATGGACTCAAAATTTTTATAATTAAGTAAAGAAAGAGATTTTAAAATCATAAAATAGTGATCATCAAGGAGTATCGACTTTAATAGAATTCTTAGTTAATCGACGCAAATTATTGAAAAATAATAAATAGTTGTGCTTTTAATTGTGAATAAATATTTTATTTTTGCCGTTCATTAAAGCAAATTTATGGCAACTTACAAGAAACGTGGACACAAACCAAAAAACAAAGCTGAAGAAGTTGAGCAAATAGAAGATAATTCAACAACTGCTGAGGTATTTAATACCTTAGATGAAGGAGCTTCTAAAACTGAAGAATGGGTTGCAGCTAATCAAAAATACATACTAGGTGCTGTTGGAATGATAGCCGTTGTGATATTAGGATATCTTGGATTTCAGAAATTTATCCAGGAACCAAAAGAGGAAGAGGCAGCTAATGAGATGTTTACAGCGCAACAGTATTTTGATAATGCAGTTAATGGTAACTCTAAACTTAGTGATTCATTATACACTTTAGCGCTTAATGGAGGAGAAGGAAAATATGGTTTTTTAGGAATTATAGAAAACTATGGTAGTACCGATGCAGCTAATCTATCTAACTACTACGCTGGATTTTCTTACCTAAATATGAATAAATATCAGGAAGCTATCAATTACCTTGATAGTTTTAAGAGCGATGACGATATATTAGGTCCTTTGGCTCTTGGTGGTATAGGAGATGCATTTTCTCAACTTGATCAAACAGAAGAAGCATTAGGGTATTATGAAAAAGCTGTTAAAGCAAAGACTAATGACTTTACCACTCCAAAGTTTTTATTAAAAGCAGCAATTACTGCAATATCTCTTAATAAACCAGAAGTTGCAATTCCATATTTAGAACGAATTAAAGAAGAGTTCCCTAAGAGTGTAGAAGCTAACCAGGCAGACGTTCATTTAGGTAAAGCACAGGCAATGAAGTAATAGTTTTGTGGTTCCGGTTTTTAGTTTTTTTACTGAAACCTGAAACCCGAGACGCAAAATCAATATGGCTACAGAAAATAAAAATTTATCACAATACGATAAAACAACTATCCCAAATGCGAAAAATTTTCGGTTTGGGATTGTTGTTTCAGAATGGAATGAAGAAATTACCGAAGGACTGTTTCAAGGTGCATTTGATGCATTTATAGATTGTGGAGCAGTAAAAGAAAATATAGTACGGTGGAATGTACCTGGGAGTTTCGAATTGATATACGGATGTAAGAAAATGCAGGAATCCTTTGATATGCTCGATGCAGTTGTTGCTATAGGATCTGTTATACAAGGAGAAACCAAACATTTTGACTTTGTTTGTGACGGTGTTACACAAGGAATCAAGGATTTAAATATCGCTAGTGATATCCCTGTAATCTTTTGTGTACTTACAGATAACACACTACAACAATCTATTGATCGTTCTGGAGGTAAACATGGTAATAAAGGAACAGAAGCAGCAATTGCGGCTATCAAGATGGCGCAATTGCGTAAAGATGCAACCTTTTATAAATAAGAATTCTCTGGCTAAAATCTAAGCGGCATAATCTTTGTTATTTATATTTTGATGTTATTGTAATGCTAAAAGCTTTACATTACAATGCTTTTTAAGTATATTTGGATAATCAAAAAGATAGAGCAGATTGTGAAGTTAAGTATCCCAAAAAGAAGAAAAAACCGTAGATTCAATTACACACCAAGGTACTATGAAGGTAAAAGTGGGGGTAATATCTATGATTTTGAGAACAAAATTACCAAATACAGGGATGCTACAAATGATATAGATTTTGGTTCACACTGGGCAGAAGCCCGTAAATCGAGCCGTAATCGAGGTAATCGCGAAATTAATAGAAAGGTTATTTATATTGCAATGATCCTGATCTTCATCTTTTTGTATATAATTGATTTTGATTTATCCATATTTACTGCACGACGATAGATGTCTGATATCATTCAACTATTACCAGATCACGTAGCTAATCAAATTGCTGCCGGAGAGGTGGTTCAACGACCAGCCTCGGTAGTGAAAGAGCTGTTAGAGAACGCAATTGATGCTCAGGCTACACATATAAAATTAATCATAAAAGAAGCTGGTAAAACTCTTATTCAGGTTATTGATAATGGATCAGGAATGAGCGTTACCGATGCCAGACTGAGTTTTGAGCGCCATGCTACTTCAAAAATAAAAGCCGCAGAAGATCTTTTCGAATTAAACACCAAAGGTTTTAGAGGAGAAGCCCTTGCTTCTATTGCTGCTATTGCTCATGTAGAGTTAAAAACGAAACAAGAAGAAGATGAGGTAGGTACCGAGATTAACATCGAAGGTAGCGAAGTAATTTCTCAAGAAGTATGCGTAACACCCAAAGGAACCTCTATAAGTGTCAAAAATTTATTTTATAATATTCCCGCACGGCGAAATTTTTTAAAATCAAATGCTGTAGAACTACGTCATATTATTGATGAATTCCATCGGGTAACCATGGCGCATCATTCTATTAAATTTGATATGTATCATAATGGTAGTGAAATTTTTAATTTACCTATTTCAAATTGTCGCCAGCGTATCGTAAATATTTTTGGAGGAAAAACCAATGAAAAACTTGTCCCTGTCAAAGAAGAAACAGACTTGGTGACTATTAGTGGATTTATAGGAAAACCAGAATATGCCAAACGTACCCGTGGTGAGCAGTTTTTCTTTGTTAATAATAGATTTATTAAGAGTGGTTATTTAAACCATGCTGTTAATGCCGCATTCGAAGGGTTGCTAAAAGATAAAGCACACCCTAGCTATTTTGTATATCTTACAGTAGATCCCAAATCAATAGATATTAATATCCACCCTACTAAGACCGAAATTAAATTCGAAGATGAGCATGCGTTGTATGCTATGCTAAGAGCTTCGATAAAACATAGTCTGGGGCAATTTAACGTAGCACCCGTGTTAGATTTTAACAGAGACGCTTCGATGGATACACCGTACGAGTATAAAAGTAAAACTGCTCAGACACCTACAATAGAGGTAGATCGTAATTTTAATCCGTTTAAAGAAGAAAAAGTATCTGGTTCTGGTGGGGGTTCATTTTCAGGCAAAAGCCATGCATCGTTTAAAAAAGAGTCTGCCGGAGACTGGGAAAACCTATATGTGGGTTTAGAATCTGAAATGACAACTACCAAGCCCACAGAAAATGATTTTTCCTCTGTAGAATTCGAAAGCACAGAAGTTACAGGGTCATTGTTTGAGTCTGATGAAAAAAAGGTTGGGCATCATACAACCTATCAGCTTAGAAAAAAATATATCGTTACTACTATTAAGAGTGGAATGGTGATTGTAAATCAACACCGCGCACACCAAAGAATATTGTATGAAGAATTACTACGCAATATTACTATGGCAAGTGCAGTAAGTCAACAACTTTTATTTCCGCTTACACTTTCTTTTACCAAAAAAGAGATCGAACTTCTTACTACTGTAAAAGAACAGCTCGAAAATACAGGGTTCGTTTTTGGAGAGTTATCCCCCGGAGAAGTTGAAATTACAGGAATACCATCGGTTACTTCAGAAAAAGAGGTTGCTCAACTTTTAGAGCAACTTATCAGTGATCTTGAAGAAGAGGTGCCAGATAGTGGTTTTTCTCAAACCGATCTGCTTGCAAGATCCATTTCAAAAAGTATTGCAGTACGAGCAGGAGTAGAATTGGCTTCAGAACAACAGCAGTATATGGTAAATAGCCTATTTGCATGTACCGAGCCTACAATAACACCAAATAATAAGCCGACTTTCATCACGTTAACAGTAGATGAAATCGATAAGAAATTTTAATATATAAATGGGGAGAATTACAGATACAGTAAAAGGGTTATTAATTATTAATGTCATTTTTTTTGTAGGATCTTTATCTCTGGGAAATAATGCTTTTGAATGGTTTGCACTC
The DNA here is from genome assembly GCF_943422735.1 of Aquimarina sp. EL_43. Classification (NCBI taxonomy): domain Bacteria; kingdom Pseudomonadati; phylum Bacteroidota; class Flavobacteriia; order Flavobacteriales; family Flavobacteriaceae; genus Aquimarina; species Aquimarina sp. EL_43. Next base: position 3,463,192 of record NZ_CALSBR010000001.1, read on the forward strand.
TGGTTTCCTAAAAATGATAATTTTCAAGTATGGCAAATTGTTTCCCATATGTTTATGCATGCAGATGCAGGACATATCTTTTTTAATATGTTTGCTTTATACATGTTCGGAAGTCATCTTGAAAGCTCTATTGGTCAGAAAAAATTTCTTTTTATCTACTTTTTTTCAGGTCTTGGTGCGGTAGGTTTTCAAATTCTATTTTCATATTTTCAGTTTACCCCGGGATATCAGGCATATTTAGATGCAGGTTTTTCTCCTGCTGAAGTTGGTAAATTTATACAAGATACTGTTGCTTCTGGTCAATATAAAGTGTACCCTAATATACCACAAGAAGTTACTGAGAGGATGATCGGAGCTTATGTAACACCTATGGTGGGAGCTTCGGGTGCTATTTTTGGAATATTAGCAGCATTTGCAGTACTATATCCTAATTTACCATTATACATAATTTTTATTCCCATTCCTATTAAAGCAAAATATTTGATAGGAGGTTATTTTTTATTAGATCTTTATGGAGGAATAACAGGGCAAGCAATTTTAGGCCCTTCTAATGTAGCGCATTGGGCACATATAGGTGGTGCTGTAATTGGGTTTGTTACCATGTGGTATTGGAAAAAGAATTCGTTCAATGATAAACGGTGGTATTAATCGATGACAACTAATAATCTATCATATCAATTTAAAACAGCTAATGTAATCATTAAGCTTATTGTGATTAATGTAGCCTTATTTTTATTCGCTACACTAGGATCCTGGATTTTTAAAACAAGTCCAGGCGCTTTGATGGAGTGGTTTGTTTTACCTGTTGATCCAGGATCACTAATACTACAGCCCTGGAGCATGCTCACGTATAGTTTTCTGCATTTTGATTTTTGGCATATTTTCTGGAATATGCTGGTGCTATACTGGTTTGGGCAATATGTTTTAAACTTATTTACCGAAAAAAGATTTCTCACGATTTACTTATTGGGTGCTATCTGCGGAGGATTATTATTTGTGCTGGCATATAATCTGTTTCCCGTTTTAAATAACACATTAGCATATCTAATCGGTGCCTCGGCAGCCGTTCGTGCCATTATGATTTTTATTGCGGCGTATACACCAAATTCTGAAGTACGAATCTTTGTTTTTAATGTTAAGTTATGGCAGATAGGAGTGTTTGTAGTGCTTTCTGATCTAATTCAAATCCCGACCTCTGGTAACGCAGGCGGATTGATCGCTCATTTGGGAGGTGCACTTTTTGGTTATATATATGCAGTTCAGCTTAAAAAAGGAAATGATATCGGTTCCTGGTTCGAAAAATTGATGGATGGATTAAGTGCTATGTTTATTCCTAAAAAGAAAAGTCCGTTAAAGACAGTTCATAAATCAAAAACTCATAAAAGAGCTCCTAAAAAAACAGTGACTTCTGCAACCAAAACGCCTAATCAGAAACAAATCGATGCTATTTTGGATAAAATTAGTAAAAGCGGCTATGATAGTTTAACCAAAGAAGAGAAAGATTTTTTGTTTAAAGCAGGGAAGGAGTAGTTATGAGGAAAATAGTTAGCAAGATCGTCTTTTTGATGAACGCTATGGCAGCTTTTGCCTTATTGCTATCTTATTTATTACCTTATGTTTCTCCAAAAATGTTTCCGCTATTATCGGTTCTAAGTTTGGCAGTACCCATACTAATTGTGATCAATGTATTGTTTCTGTTTTTTTGGGCAGTACAACTCAATAAAAAAGGAATACTTTCTCTTGTTGCGCTAATTCTTGGTATTTCTCATGTGTCTTCATTATATAAATTAAGAGGAAAATCGGCTGATGAGATCGAGGATGGTATTTCATTAATGAGTTATAATGTGCATAGCTTTAATCGTTTTTTTTGGATAACTTCGGAGACCATCCCTCAGGATATTTCAAAATTGGTGAAAGATCAAAATCCAGATGTGTTTTGCGCTCAGGAGTATTATAACAATCCAGATATCGACTTTACTCAATATCCAAATAAGTATGAATATTTTAATCACAATAGTAGGGAGTTGGCATTGGTGATCTTTTCAAAATATCCATTTATTAATAAAGGATCTTTAAATTTTGAGAATACGGCCAACAATGTGATTTTTGCAGATGTGGCATTTCCTAAGGATACGATTAGGATATATAATATTCATTTACAATCCCATAGAATTAGTTCTAAAACAGACGATCTGGCTAAAGCAGATTCTCAAAAATTATTAAAACGTATCGGAGTATCTTTTAAAAGGCAACAAACTCAGACAGAACAGCTCATCGAGCATATGAAATCTTCTCCGTATAGAAATATTGTGATGGGTGATTTTAATAACACGGCATATTCATATGTGTATGATAAAATTAGATCAGAAAATCTTCAGGATACTTTTAAGAAAGCAGGAAAAGGATTTGGTAAAACTTTTAAGTTCGAATTGTTTCCGGCCAGAATTGATTTTATTTTAGTGCCCGAAGAATTCGAAGTACTAGGGTTTCAAAGTTTTGATCTAGAACTTTCAGATCATTATCCAATTCTATCAAAAATAAAGTTTTAAGCTTTACAATAGTACGTATCTGATATTACAATCCATCTATACTAGTCGAGTAATTCTTCATTTCTGCTTCCCAATCCTTATAGAAAACTGCATGTTTGTTTTTCATCATTAACCTCATTTTTTCTTTTACGGCTTGTTGTATTTGCTGAGGCAATCCATAGAATTTTTGACTGATTTTAGTTAACCTTCCATCATAATCACTATTCTGATGTCTAATGGTTACTCTTCTTTTGTTATGATAGATAATAATCTTTACTCTGCCATCTGTATACCCATCTTGACCCATAGTACCATAAACCAATATAAGATCTGCCAGGCCATCCTTGTCTATGTCAGATATTTCTGAGTATGTATTCCAAAATCCAATCGATGATTCCCAGTCTTTGTCTATGTCATCTTTTAATGCAGACCTTTTTTTAAACTTCTTACTTTTATAAGACACGTTGAGTACTTTTATCTGATCATACAGGGAGTCATTTTTTTCATCGGTTTCTTTGAAACGTTCTGCTAATAACAGATAGTTTTCTCCTGAATCATCTTTATATGAATATGCCTGATGAATAGGATATTCAATGTCTAACTGCCTTCTTACTCTTTTGGTAAAAGTGGATGTGATCTCCTTGTTGGAAAGCTTACGGGCAATTTGAGGATCATATGAAATAGAATCAGATCTATTAAGCTCTACTTTGATGGTAGAATCCTCTTTTGTTACTTGTTGATCTGTATTGTTATTAGAATCTTTTGCTTGTTTTCCACAAGAAAATAAGGTGATTATTACGATAAAAAATAGAAACTTGTTCATAGATAAAAAATGAATTAGAAGTAGCTTATTAGTACCAGTTTTGTAATAAATGTAATCATTATTTTGTGAAATAGAGCGTATTGACCATAATTTACATCATCAGACAATCAAGACAATCAGTAAGTATATGCCAAATTAAAGCTAAACCAATAATTCTTGTCTTTGAGAAAAATGATAGTATGCCGTATACTGCAATAGCATAGTAGCTATGCAATGGATGATATCCAATACTACATCGATTGGAATCAAAAATTGGATCTGCTAAAAGATGATCGATATCGATTAACATGGCAGCTATAAATAGAATATAAACTTTTTTCCACTGTTTGGGGAAGAAGAGTATTGCGATCAATAAAGGAATTATAAAATGAAATCCATAGTGTAAGATTGGGCGAATCATAGAAAAACAGATTGATGCTCCAGGTAGGTTAGGGCATTGGTCCCTTCGTTAAATATCAAATCCAAAATAGAAAGGTTAGGAATAAAACCATGTTTATCTTCAAAAACCTGGATGTATGGCTGAAGAGAGTCTGATTTTTCTTTTTTTGCATTCACCAGACCTCGCAAATCAGTAGTTTCTTTGGGGTCTTTATCATATGTTGTGGTTTTAGAAAAAGAAATATCTAATTGGAGGCAATCTAATACAACTTGTATACACTCATAATTAAAATCCAGAAGAAATTCTCTGGGTTTTTCAAATAAATGAACAAATTCATCTTCATAATACTCGAAAAACGGTGAAGTTCTGTAAGCGGTTTCAAGAGACTTCCAATGTAGTGTTTGCCACTGAAAATCGTTCTCTATACGAACATCTCTATACAATTTCCTTTCTTGCTTTTGACTATGTTTAATAGGAATAGATAATAAAAGTTTACCATTTGCTCCATAGACATAAGTACGATTACGATAGGTTTGTTTTTGATAATTATCTTCATTTTCAAAAACAACAGCATCAGATTGGGCTATAGCTACATATTGTAATATAGATCCAAAATACGTAGGATGGAGTAGAGATGTTTTCAATTTTATACTACTGAGTGTTAAGCTCTTTTTTTCCTCTTGCGGTATTGATTATAGATAATCCAACCAGCTAAAACAATAAGGAAATATTTAAAATAGGACACTGGTTTTCCACTTCCTCCAACAGTAGTGAACATACGTTCCCATCGTATTTTATTAAAAAGTCCTTTAGCATTAGAATCCCAGCTAAACCATACAAAAACAGGCTTTCCTACAATATGATTGGCAGGAACATAGCCCCATACACGGCTATCCTCACTATTATGACGATTGTCTCCCATCATCCAGTAATAATCTTGTTTAAAAGTATAGCTATCTATAGGTTGTCCATTAAGGAGTACTTGTGTACCATTTACAGATAATTTATTATCAATTCCCATTTCAGAACCTTCATAGACTTCTATAATTCTTCTGTAAAGAGAAAAGCTTTTGAGGTCCATTTTCACAGTTTTACCAGCTTCAGGAATATAAATTGCGCCAAAATTATCCGAATTCCAGTTCACCTTACCATTATTAGGAAAGATTTTAGGATCTTTTAAGCCTTTTGGAGTTACATTTCGCTGTATACTTGCTACGTTTTGATGATTTTTAAATCGAGAAGCAGCTTCCTCGGTCATTCCTGCAGCACTAAATTGCGAATTGTTATACCCAAATTCGTTGTTCTTTATTTTGTAACGATTGTATAAATTTTGAAGGTTGAAACTACTACCTTTTGTAGTTCCAGAATATGAAAACTGTAATTGTGCTCGTTCTGGTAATTTAGTTTGTTTTCCATCAATATGAACAAAACCATCTACGACAGCCAAAGAATCTCCAGGGATACCTACACAACGTTTTACATAATTAGATTTTTTATCTATAGGTTTATAATGATATTTGCCATCACCATACTGCTGAAAAGCATTTACAGTATCTATTGGCCAGCTAAACACTACAATATCATTACGTTTGATTTTTTGAAAACCAGGTAGTCTAAAATATGGATATTGCGGTTTGTTGGTATATGATTTGGTTCGTACCAAAGGGATTGTATCATGAACCATAGGAAAAGATACCGCTGTCATAGGAGTACGAGCGCCATAATGAAACTTACTTACAAATAAGAAATCCCCTACCAGCAATGTTCTTTCTAAAGAACCAGTAGGAATGGTATAGGGTTGCATAAAATAAGTATGTACTATAGTTGCAGCAACGATAGCAAATAGAATCGAACTAACCCATTCTCCTGTAGCAGTTCTTGGTTTTAGGTCTCGATCTTCAATATAGGTTACATCGAGCATGTAGTTTACATAAAAGATATAAAACCCAAGAGTAACGATCACCAGGATAGTATCTGTTGTAGAGTTCTTGCCAAAACTTCTTATCGTTTCTACCCAAATAACAGGTAGCATAATAACATTAATTACAGGGATAAATAATAATATCACCCACCACCATGGGCGATTTATAATTTTCATTAAAATTACAGCATTATATACGGGGATAAGAGCTTCCCATGCTTTTCTACCCGCTTTAACATATAATTTCCAGGTTCCCAGAAAATGAATAACCTGTAGTATCAGAAAAAAAATAAACCACTCTGTAAGTATCATCTTTAAATATATTTTTAATATAAGTACCTTTTCTTTGTAAAGCGTTACACTTTTTTATAAGCCTAACACATCTTTCATACTATAAACTCCGGTTTTGTCTTTTAACCATTCGGCTGCTACAACAGCACCCAACGCAAAACCATTACGATTATGTGCTGTATGTTTAATTTCTATATCATCGACAAGAGAAGAGTATGTTATAGTATGAGTACCGGGAACTTTATCAATTCTTTTTGCAACAATTGGGATGGTATTTTCATCACCTTCATCCAGTTGCCATGCTTTTTTATCTGTATTTTGAATAACTCCTTCTGCTAGTGTTATTGCAGTACCACTTGGGGCGTCTAGTTTTTCGGTATGATGAATCTCTTCCATAGCTATAGTATACCCTTCTAAAGGATTCATCATCTTGGCAAGTTTTTTATTAAGTTCAAAAAATAAATTTACGCCCAAACTATAATTCGAAGCATAAATAAAACTCCCCTTTTTTTCGTTACATAACTTAAGAATATTATCATAATGATCTAGCCACCCTGTTGTTCCAGAGACTACAGGAACATTTGCATTAAAACAATTGGTAATATTATTTACTGCTGCACCAGGAATACTAAAATCTATAGCTACATCGGCTTCAGAAAGATCATATGTGGTATCATCTTTATCTACTTTAAGTACTATGGTATGGCCTCTTTCTATTGCAATCTTTTCTATGGTTTTACCCATTTTTCCATATCCTAGTAGTGCGATTTTCATATTTTGGTTGATATTAATTCACTAAGCTTTTAAGGATTAGTATTGCTTAAAAACTATAGTTGAGTGATACACCATAATTTGGTCTGGTATCAAACTCGTTAAAATTTATTTTTGGTTTGAACGAGAGGTCTTCGGTTACATTATATTGTAGTAAGTGAGCCGTAACATTTGCATCTACAATATTTAGAAGATAAACTCCTACCGTTATTAATAGAGATAGCTCTTTATCACGACGAAAACGTTCTTGTAATGATATTAACTGATCATTTGTTATGTTCGGAAATTCATCATCGGTAAAACCTGCCAGTCTACGTTTGTATATATCTCGAAAGCGATTATACTTATTGTTATTATCTATATAAAAATAAATACCTGTCCCTAAAGCTGCATATACGATAGGTACTTTCCAATATTTTTTGGTGTATGCTTGCCCTAATCCTGGTAGAACTGCAGAATAAAATGCCGCCCTGGCTGGAGCCAAAGGCTCATAAGGACGTACTTTCCTTTCCCTTTTTTTCTTTTTTACAGGAACTTCTTCTGTAATAACTTTTAATTCTTCATTTTCTTGAGAAAGAACATTTTGAATAGAAAGTAGTACAAAAAAAATAATATAAAAGAATTTAATCTTCACTATTTATAAGTTTCTTTAAGCGTTTAAAATCTTCTTCGGAAGAAAATGGTATAATAAGTTTTCCACTTCCTTTACCAGAAACTTTTATATCAATTTTTGCGCCAAAATAATCTGAGAATTCTTTAACCCCTTTGGCAATGTGTTTTGGTAACTGATTATTAGTAGAAGAAGCCTTGGTATTTGGAGTATCTTCTGTATTGTCATTAAGAGATCTAACTATTTTTTCGGTATCACGAACAGATAATGATTTCCCTATAATAGTTTCATATATATCCAGTTGCTGTTGCTGATCTTCTATATTTATTAAAGCACGACCATGCCCCATAGATATAAAACCATCACGCATACCTGTTTGTACAATAGGGTCTAGTTTTAGTAATCTTAGATAATTAGCTATGGTAGATCTTTTTTTCCCTACTCTATCACTTAATTGCTCTTGTGTTAAACTAATCTCATCGATAAGACGTTGATACGATAAGGCAATTTCAATAGGGTCTAAATCCTGTCGTTGAATATTCTCTACCAATGCCATTGTTAATGACTCCTGATCATTGGCAATACGAATATATGCAGGTATTTTCTTTAATCCAGCTAATTTTGAAGCTCGAAAACGACGTTCCCCACTTACTAACTGATAATTGTCAAAATCTAATTTACGAACTGTGATAGGTTGTATAACGCCAACTTCTTTTATAGAAGTTGCAAGTTCTCGTAGTGTTTCATCATTAAAACTAGTACGGGGTTGAAATGGATTTACATCTATACTATCCAGATCTAATTCTATGATATTACCAACTACTTTATCGGCATTTTTATCTTCTACCGATTTTATGTCATTTTCGGGATCTTTTAATAGTGCCGATAATCCTCTTCCTAATGCCTGCTTTTTGGTTGCCTTCGCCATGAATCCTTAACTATTTTTCTTAATAATTTCGTGTGCCAAACTTAAGTAATTACTGGCACCTTTACTAGAAGCATCATAATTAATTATGCTTTCACCGTAACTTGGCGCCTCACTTAAACGGATATTCCTCTGAATTATAGTTTTAAACACCATTTCATTAAAGTGTTTTTGAACTTCTTCTACTACCTGATTAGATAATCTTAATCTAGAATCATACATCGTTAGTAATAATCCTTCGATATCCAAATTTTTATTATGGATTTTTTGTACGCTTTTTACTGTATTTAAAAGTTTTCCGAGCCCTTCTAATGCAAAATACTCACATTGAATAGGAATCATTACCGAATCAGCAGCGGTTAACGCATTTAGAGTTAACAAGCCGAGAGAAGGTGCACAATCAATAAGGATATAGTCATATTTTGACTTTAACCCTTCAATTGCTTTTTTCATCATATACTCACGTTGATCTTTATCAACAAGCTCTATTTCTATTGCAACCAAGTCGATATGTGCTGGGATAATATGCACATTAGGAGAATTGGTTTCTAAAATAGCATCTTCAGAATTTATAGTATGTTCCAGAATTTGATACGTCCCTTTTTCAATACTTTCAACATCTAGTCCTAGTCCAGAAGTCGCATTGGCCTGTGGATCTGCATCGATCAGGAGTACTTTTTTCTCTAAAACACCTAGAGAAGCTGCTAAGTTTACAGAGGTGGTTGTTTTACCTACACCACCTTTTTGATTTGCAATTGCTATTATTTTACCCATAAGGGGAGATTTGGATTTATAGCGATAAAAATACAATTTATTATATATTATAAAAATGAAAAATGTTAACAGTAGGAAATAAAAAAGACCATCCCCCTTTAAGGATGGTCTAACGTACTTCTATTATTGTTAATAAATACTTATTTATTTTTTTTTGCTCTAATCATTGCTTCTAGTTGATCCCACATTTCTTCAGGGATTTGTTCAAGAAGATTAAATTGCCCAGCTCCTTTTAGCCATTCACCACCATCTAGTGTAACGACTTCACCATTAACATAGGCAGAAAAGTCTGATACCAGATAAGCTGCAAGATTAGCAAGTTCCTGGTGATCTCCTACACGAGCCAAAGGTACCTGTTTTGCCATATCAATTTTGTCTTTTAAATCTCCTGGTAAAAGGCGATCCCATGCTCCTTTTGTAGGAAAAGGACCCGGAGCGATCGCATTAAAACGCATCCCGTATTTTGCCCATTCTACAGCTAATGATCTGGTCATTGCTAGAACTCCTGCTTTTGCCGTAGCACTAGGTACCACATATGCAGAACCTGTCCAGGCATATGTCGTTACGATATTTAAAACAACGGTATTTTTATACTTGTTTTCAATCCAGTGTTTTCCGAAAGCAAGTGTACAGTTTTTAGTCCCTTTTAATACAATATCAATAATGATATCAAAAGCACGATGTGATAAACGTTCTGTAGGAGAAATAAAATTCCCAGCAGCATTATTAAGTAACACATCTACCGAACCAAAAGCTTCAAGAACCTGATCTCTCATTGCCTCTACTTGATCGTATTCTCTAACATCACATTGCACCGGTAGACAGGTACCACCTGTTTCTGATTCTAATTCTTTGGCTGTGTTTTGCAATTTTTCTAAATTACGTGAAGTAATGGCTACATTGGCTCCAAGTTCTAGGAAATATCTCGTCATAGATTTCCCTAATCCACTACCTCCGCCGGTAACAACAATATTTTTTCCTTTTAGCGCTCCATCACGAAGCATTTTATCTTTATAATTCATAATATGTATCAGTATTCTGCTAAGATAACAAGTTATAATTATAAACTATGCATGCATAGTTTATTTTTGTTGTCTTTTTAATGTTTAGCTAAAATACTATTAATTATGATGCTTAAAGTAGTAGGAGATTAAAAAATAATTATCTAATTATGTGATTATCTATAAGGAGGTAACAAAATCATTTATCATACTTAGATAATATGGCCTAATTATTTTTGTGTATTTTTATAAAAATACTACCACTGTTTTGGCCTGTATGATATGGGAAATGGGATATATTATTGAAATTATGATTATAAAAGTGAAAGAAGTATTACTATGTACAACAGCATTGTATAATGTTGATTTTAATAACAAAATTATTTTTAAAAAGCATTTAATTTTTAACCTCTTATTTCTTACCACCATCCTAGGGAGTTATACTTCTGCTTTTGGGCAATCCAGATCAAATCCAAAGGAAATTTCGGGATATGTAACTTATAATGATTCTCCTCTAGAAAATGTAAGCGTCGTAGTAAAAAATACCGATGTAAAAACAACTACAAATAAAAAAGGATATTATAAAATTAAAGCTGCCGAGAAAGAAATTATACGGTTTTCTTCTGTTGGTATGAAACCAGTTGAGATTATTGTTGAAGACGTAACCAAACGTCTTGATATTACTATGGTAGATGAGTTAAATGAACTTGGAGAAGTAGTAGTTAAGACCAATAAAAAGAAGAATCGTTATGGAGAAGAAGAAGAATCTACAATAACCACTTCTTATGGAAAAATCAATAAAAAAAGTGTCTCTTATGGAAGAATAAAAAAGATTAGAGGAAAAGAACTTACTGTTCAGGGAACCAGTTTAATTGAGACATTAAGTGGTATTGTAAAATATCTAAGTATTGAAAAAGGCAGAGTGAGAATCGTACCAAATTTGTCTATTTCAAGCCCTGAAGAAAGTTTAGCTATTTGGGATATCGATGGTACTGTATATGAATACCCTCCCAATCTGGCAGTAGGTGATATTGATAAAGTTACTGTAATAAAATCAGTATCCGGAACTACAAAATATGGTATGCGAGGATCGGGAGGTGTAATTGTTGTAAGAACCATAGGTGCTAAGACTAAAAAACAAAAGAGAAGCAAAAAAGGAAGAAAGAAAAAAGGCAAGCAAAATAGCTATGGTAATGGCGCTGTACCTTATACTGCGGTAGAATCTAAGACTCCTTATCTGGCTATACTTGATACTGTTTCTGGTAATAAGAGAATCTATAAATCTTATCAGGGACTTTCTTCTAATTACTCAGAAGCTCCCAGCTTTTACCTGGATGTCTCTGAATATTTTAAAACAGTAAAAAATAATGATTCACTATCATTACAGGTACTATCTGATGCTCAAGATATTTTTAAGAAAGATCCAGAAGCATTGAAAGCTATCGCATATGCATATCAAGAACGTGGTTTGTATCCAAAAGCTGTTGATGTGTATGCCAAACTAGTAGAATTGAGACCATCTTATGCACAGTCATATAGGGATCTGGCAAATGCTTATACAGAGAATAAGCAACATAAAAAAGCCTGGAATATGTATCTCCAATATTTACGAAAAGGTAATTATATACTAGAAGAAGGGATTGAAAAAGTAGTATATAGTGAGATGGCATATTTATATACCCTAAAAAAGGGAGCAGCAGGTATTACAGAAAATGCAGAGATTAAAGGGTTAGGTTTGCAGAATTCGAAAAGCGATATTCGCCTGGTATTTGAATGGAACACTTCTGAAGCAGAGTTTGCCATAGAATTTGTTGATCCCCAATCTAGAGCATTTAATTTTGAGCATTCTCAGGAAAAGGATGGTAACCGTATTAAGGATGAAAAGCAAAGAGGATATTCTTCTAATGAGTTTTACCTTTACGATTTAACCGAAGGGAATTGGTTTATCAATATAACATATTTTGGAAATAAAAAGAATACACCTTCTTATGTAAAAGCTTCGGTATATAGAAACTGGGGTAAGATCAATCAAACTAAAGAGGTTAAACTTTTTAAACTCAAAAGACAGAATTATAAAATGGGACTATTAAAATTGAACTCAAAACTATCCAATTCAGACTATTAATTGCTCGAATAGTTAATAAAAACATAAAAATTACTGATTGTCTTCTCTAACTATAAGTACGGCAAAATCTTTGTGGAGTTATAAAATGAATTAAAATCAAATTCGTAATAACCTTTGATAGGGTTAGTTTTTCTCATTTAATTCTACTTATAATGTCAATAAAAAATCACTCGTTTTTTTGGATCATTTTAATGATGACTACTATAGGAAATTCCTCCTTCCTTTTTGCTCAGTCTAAATCGAATATTAATAAAATCTACGGATACGTTACTTCAAATAGTATTCCGTTAAAGAATGTAAATGTTTCAATACAAGGAAAGAGTAGGAGAACGATTACAGATGAAAAAGGATATTACTATATAGAGGCATCAGAAAAAGAAGTCATTCACTTTTCTTTTGTTGGAAAAAAACCAGTAGAAGTTATTGTAGAGGATGTTACCCAATTCCTTAATATAAAGATGATTGATGGTGTTAATACACTAGATGAGGTATTGGTTCAAACTAATAGTCAAGAGAAACGCTCTGTAAAGAATAACACCAAATTATCTAAACTAAAAACAGCTTATGGAGAAATTGATCTAAGAAGTTCACCATTTGCTTCTAAAATTGTAAAAGGAGAAGATCTTAATACAGGAGCTATTGATTTGATAGAAGCAATAAGAGGACGTATTCCAATTTATGGTGTTACCTATCAAGGTTCGGATCCTGTTGGTAACGAAGGTGTAACGGTTGGGCATGGCAAAAAAAGAGTGAGAATATTACCCAGAGTATATACTATGTTTAATGAAGGAAGCGGATTAGCAATTTGGGATGTTGACGGCTTTGTTTATGAAGAAGCACCTCATGTTGATTTGAATGATATTGCATATGTAGCCGTGCTTAGATCTGTAGGAGCAAGAACAAAATACGGAACGAGAGGAGCGGGAGGAGTTATTGTTGTTATAACAAAGAGTTCTATGGTACATAAAACACTTAAAACAAAATTAGGAACGAATGAAAATCAATATCAAAATAATGCCTTTCCTTATGTAGAAAAGAAATCTAATGCTATAGATGTTATTATAGAAAAATCAAATTCGATTACAAGCGAAAAAAAACTATATGATACCTATAAAACCTTATCAGAAGAATATCAGGATTCGCCAAGTTTTTATCTTGATATAGCTAATTACTTTAGACAGGAAAAAGAAAGTAATAAGCTTTCCTTGTTAGTGCTATCGGATATGGAAAAGATGTTTAATAAAAATGCAGAAGCGCTTAAAGCTCTCGCATACACATACCAGAAACTAGGAGAGAAATCGAAAGCTTTGAGTATCTATAATAAGATAATTTATTTAAGACCATCTTATGCACAATCATTTCGTGATCTAGCGAATGCTTATTCTGAAAATGAGGAATATGAGAATGCATGGGATATGTATATGAGATATTTGCGCAGAGGTTTTAAATTAGAAGAAAAAGGTATAGAGCAAGTTGTTTATAATGAAATGAAATACTTGTATACACAAAAAAAAGAGATAGCAAAAATTAGAGAAACTTTTAAGATTAATGAGGGAGAAGAAGAAACTGCAACTAGTGATATTCGTGTTGTTTTTGAATGGAATACTTCTGAGGCAGAATTTTTGTTAGAATTTGTTGATCCGCAATTAAACTCTTTTGTTTATGAACATTCCTGGGCAACGAATAGTGATCGCATTTCAGATGGAAAACTAAAAGGATATTCTTCGAATGAGTTTTTTATTTATGATTTAAATAGGGGAGAGTGGCTTATAAATATCACTTATTTAGGGAACAAAAAATATGTTCCCACATATTTAAAAGCAACAGTTTATAAGAATTGGGGAAGAGAAAATCAAACAAGTAATATAAAGCTATTCAAGCTTAATAGTTATAATTACAAAATGCAATTGTTGAAGTTTGGTTCGCTATTTAGATAAATATCAACTTCAATTAGTTATGCTACTTAAATACAGAAATTAAAATCTCTAGGATGGTAATTGCTGCATCACTTATTTTTGTTCCGGGTCCAAAGATGGCAACTGCTCCAGCTTCAAAGAGAACATCATAATCATCTGGTGGAATTACACCGCCAACAATAACCATTATATCTTCTCTTCCATATTTTTTAAGCTCTTCTACGATTTGAGGAACCAGAGTTTTGTGTCCTCCTGCAAGTGAAGATACTCCTACAATATGTACATCATTTTCTACAGCTTGTTTTGCGGCTTCAACCGGGGTTTGAAATAGCGGACCAATATCTACATCAAAACCTACATCTGCATAACTGGTTGCAACCACTTTTGCACCACGATCATGCCCATCTTGTCCCATTTTGGCAATCATAATCCTTGGTCTTCTTCCTTCTAATTTGGCATATTGATTTGCTAATTCTCTCGCTTTATTAAAAGAAGCATCATCTTTTATTTCTTTTGCATACACTCCTGTAAATGATTTGATTTCTGCTTTATATCTCCCGAATTCTTTTTCTAAGGCATCACTGATCTCTCCTAAAGTAGCTCTCAGTCTTGCTGCTTCTACGGCTAAAGCTAACAAATTTTGATGTTCATTAGTCGCTGCTACAGTTAAATTTTTCAACGCATCTTGTACAGCCTGCTCGTCTCTCGAAGCTTTTACTTTGTTAAGCCCTTCTATTTGCTGGGCTCGTACCGCTTGATTATCTACTTTTAAAGTACTAATAGCCTCTTCTTCTTCTAATTTAAACTTATTAACTCCTATGATTACATCTTGTTCGCTATCGATTCTGGCTTGTTTACGTGCGGCAGCTTCTTCTATTCTCATTTTTGGAATTCCTGCTTCAATAGCCTTGGTCATTCCTCCTAGTTCTTCTACTTCTTCAATAAGTTTCCAAGCTTTTTCAGCAATATCATTAGTTAGAGATTCTACATAATAACTTCCTGCCCATGGATCAACCGTTCGGGTAATTTGAGTTTCTTCTTGTAGATATATTTGTGTATTTCTGGCAATTCTTGCAGAAAAATCTGTTGGTAATGCAATGGCTTCATCGAGCGCATTGGTATGTAAACTTTGTGTTCCACCAAAAGCAGCAGCACTTGCTTCTATGCATGTACGAGCGACATTATTAAATGGATCTTGTGCGGTAAGACTCCATCCACTGGTTTGACAATGGGTACGGAGCATTAAAGATTTTGGGTTTTTTGGATTAAACTGCTTGATCAATTTGGCCCATAGCATACGCGCAGCACGCATTTTAGCAATTTCCATAAAATGATTCATGCCAATTGCCCAAAAGAAAGAAAGACGCGGTGCAAATGAATCGACATCCATACCAGCTTCGATTCCCTTTCTAATATACTCCAATCCATCGGCTAATGTGTAAGCTAATTCGATATCACAGGTAGCGCCTGCTTCCTGCATGTGGTATCCAGAGATACTTATAGGATTAAATTTTGGCATATTCTTAGAACAATATTTAAAAATATCACCAATAATTCGCATAGATGGAGTAGGAGGGTATACATAAGTATTACGTACCATGAACTCTTTTAAGATATCATTTTGGATGGTTCCGGAGAGTAAATTTTTATCTACACCTTGTTCTTCTGCAGCTACAATATAAAATGCCATAATAGGCAAAACAGCTCCATTCATAGTCATAGAAACAGACATTTTATCGAGTGGAATCTGATCAAATAGAACTTTCATGTCTTCTACTGTGTCGATCGCTACTCCTGCCATACCTACATCACCAAAAACACGTTCATGATCACTGTCATATCCACGATGTGTAGCCAGATCAAAAGCTACAGATAGTCCTTTTTGTCCTGCAGCAAGGTTTCTGCGATAAAAAGCATTACTTTCTTCTGCTGTAGAGAACCCAGCATATTGCCGTATTGTCCAAGGTCTACGAACATACATTGTTGAGTATGGGCCCCGTAAATAGGGAGGAATTCCGGCAGAAAAATCAAGATGATCTAGATCTTTAATGTCTTCTTTTTCGTAAAAAGATTTTATATCAACTCCCTCTGAAGTAGTAAATGTAGAAATTTGCTGCTGTCTATTAGGAATAGCTTCTTTTGGTAATTGGATATGGTGTACGTCTTTTCTATTCATTACTCAAAGCCTCATTTTTATAAATGATAAATTAACAAGGCTATAAAATTAAGGTTTTAAAAACGATTTTTATTAAAAAAAAACGGTTTCAAGTTTAAGTTTTTTGAGAATAGTGTAAAAATTACTTAAACGCCTTTTCGATAACCATTAAGATAGAGTAGTATACATCAAAGGCTATAAAGTTTTTTATTTCTATTGCACAAAACTCTTTATCAGGAATATAATAGATTCTTTGCGAGATTAATGATGTGCTTACATTACCATCCTCCTCGAGAGTAGAGACAATATCTTTAAAGTCATCACTATCACTTGTGTTTTTAAGACATTGAATAAACCCGCCTCTATAATTGAAAATTAAGATTTCTTCTCCGTTTTTTTTAGTTGTGGTAGGTGTAGATTTTTTTATAGCTTCTTGATTTTCGTATTCGCTTAATCTGATCCAAAGAGAGTTTTTATTATTGGCAATTTTTTTGAATTCTCGAGCGAGCTTAATAGAGTTATCAGAGGGAAGTTTTCTTAAGTCAAGAGATAAACTAGCAACCTCGGCTAAGAAAGTTCTGTAAGTTTTTATAGAGTCTGTACCAAATTTATAATGTGTAAATAAGTCATTCTCAAAAGAGTCGTATGCTTTTTTTATAATACCGGTTTCATCTACACTAAGGCAGTCATAACCAGACTGAGAATAAGTCACCTTTATGCATACCAATAAAGTTATGACTATAATTCTAGATCTAATCTTAAGGGGCATTGATTTAGATTTAGTAATGTTAATGTATAGACTAAAATTTTATAATTCAGTCGGGAAGTTAACAATAAGTTGGCAAATATTAACGTTTTATTGTGTTTTTTTCTTAAATCCGAAATTATTGTCATTGTTTTTTATGAAATCAATGATGCTGTAAATAGAGTATAGGACTTTAAAATACTTATATGTAGAGGTATTATATTTCCTTTTAGGTAATTACCCAAATGCTTTCTCTATGACCAATAAAATAGAATAATAGATATCAAAAGCGATGAAACTTTTTACTTCGCGGGTGTTAAATTCTTCCTTTGGTAAATCGTGTAATCTTTGTGCTATTAGAGAAGGGCTTATATTACCATCAAGCTCTAAAGTAGTTACAATATCCTTAAACCCTTCACTATTACTATTGTTTTTTAAGCATTGAATAAACCCACCACGATAATTAAATGTCAAAACTTCTTCTTCTTGACTTGTCTTCGGGGTAGAAGTATTTTTTGAGGCAACCATTTCTTCATCATATTGACTTAGTAAGACCCAAAGAGAGTTTCTATCGGTAGCTTTTTTCTTATATACACGAGCTAATTGTATAGAGTTCTTAGAAGGAAGTTCTCTTAGGTTTATAGATAGATTATATACTTCATTAAGAAACGTTTGATACGTTCTTACAGTGTCGTTGTTAAATTTATAATAATGAAATAAATCTTTTTCGAAAGAATCAAAAGATTGTTTTAGTAGTCCTTGATTGTCAATATTGAGGCAGTCAAAATTTTGTTCAGTGGTTTGAGTATTACCTGTAGTACATATAAATAGAACTAAAAAAAATAATACAACCATATATTTAATCTTTAGGGGCATGAGATTAATATTTAGTTATAATGAGTGTTTCTTACTTGTAAAGTACGAAAAACTAACGACTTATACTATGTCTTTATGGTTTTTCTTTCTATTTCTAGAGACAATCTTTTTGTTATTATTGGAGGTAAAAGTGTTTTTCGAACTCTTTTTTCTGGAAATACTGATTTCTGAAATTCAGGAATATGTTCTTCGGGGTTTTGATATTTATTGGTTCCGGTTAGTATAATTTTTTGATTATCGAATAGCTCTTGCTCTTTTTCGGCACTTTCTTTTATTTTTTTCTGAATAATTCCAGATTTTAATTGCTTCAAGAAACCGCCGTTTTCTTCTATATTTTTAAATAGTGATAATGCCTTATCTGCTATTTGTTGTGTTAAACTCTCAATGTAATAAGATCCCGAAGCAGGGTTAGTAACCAAATCAAAGTAGCTTTCGTTTTTTAGCACCAAAAGTTGATTTAAAGAAATTCTTGTTCCAAAATCATTTTCAAGATGATAAATATCATCATATGGTAAATTTTGAATGGTATCAGCACCGCCTAATACTGCACTCATACATTCTGTAGTAGTACGTAGCATGTTTACGTTATAATCCAGGATGGTCTTGTTTCTGTATGATGGATATGCCAAAATATGACACTCTGTTGTAGCGTTATATGTTGGTGCCAACGTGCTCCATAATAATCTAAGTGCTCTTAGTTTAGCAATTTCAAAAAAGTAATTACCACCTACTGCAACTTTAAAAACTACAGGCGCTTTTTCTAAACATGTACTTGATGCATTTTCAAAATGATTTAAATATTCATTAGCATGAGCTAACCCATACGCTAATTGTTGTACCATTGTAGCGCCAGCATTTTGATATAATCCTATATCGATACTAATATTATTTTTAAGATGATCATTTTTAATGATTTGTTCTAATGCTATATGATCTTCTTGTAGCGTTTTATACCAGTTTCCGGTACTCGCCAGGTTATTAATAATATCGGTTAAAATATAGATGTTTAGACTAACTTCTTTAGCAATATGATTTAGTTGCTGAATATAAGAAGGAGAAAGAAATTTAGTTTCTATAAAAACAGAAGTAGTAGCAGTAATATGTTCTAAAAGGCTTTTTGGATCAATATCTTCTTCTGAGATTACAAAATGAATACTTTCGGCACCTTTTTTAATAGCCTCAAGTGCTTTTTGATTACCAATAATTGCTGAATTGACTACTATTTTCACACAATTCTTCCAAGTAGAAGGATGCGATATAGAACTGTTTTCTATAGTATCTTCCTGATTGTAAAAAGGCTTTATGTCAATACCTTCTAAAGATTTATAAATCAATGCTTCATTATAATCTGCACCTTTGAGATCAAATTGAATTTTTTGTTTCCATTGTTTTGCAGAAACTGTTTCAAAACTATCGAATAGGGATTTAGTCATCTTTTTTGTTTTTTGGCACACTATCTTCATACTCGATAATGTATATTTCTTCATTATCTCGCTTCATGAAATATTCTTCTCTCGCGAATTTTTCAAGCTCGCTACTGTCTTTTAATACCTTAATATCTTTCTGATCTTTTACAATCTCCTTCATATAGTATTCTTTATTATCTTCAAGCTCCTGGATCTCTTCATCTAACTCTCTGTGAATCAACCAGGAATTAGTATCAAAAAACAGCATCCAAACTATAAATAACAGAATAATGAGTACATATTTATTTAAAAATATGGCAAATATCGGGATCAACGCCGGTTTATTTTTTAGTTTTTGAAAATATTGTTTTAGCTTCAATCTAATTGAGAATAATATTTGTTGTAAAGGTACAAAAGTTAATTCAAGCGTTCTTTGATAATGGTACGTACAATATCAATAGCTACATTATTATAGTTGTTGTTGGGTATAATAAGATCGGCAAATTCTTTGGTTGGATCAATGAATTGTTGATGCATAGGTTTTAAAGTGTTTTGGTATCGATCCAAAACTTCATCCATGTCACGTCCGCGTTCTGCAATATCTCTTTTTAATCTTCGTATTAAGCGTTCATCACTATCGGTTTGTACATATATTTTGATATCAAACATCTCCCGTATTTTTGGGTTAGTAAGTATCAAAATTCCTTCAACGATGATTACTTTACTTGGTGCCGTACTAACAGTTTCACTCGTACGATTATGCTCTACAAAAGAGTATACGGGTTGCGCTATTGTTTCTCCTTTTCTAAGTGCAGCCAAATGTTGACCTAATAACTCAAAATCTATAGATTGTGGATGATCAAAATTTATTTTAACTCGTTCTTCGTAAGTGAGATGACTTGTATCTTTATAATATGAGTCTTGTGATATGACACATACTTCATTCTCTGGTAATTCATTTACAATTTGATTCACAACAGTAGTTTTACCACACCCTGTTCCTCCGGCGATACCGATAATTAGCATTTCTGATTTTTTTTGACAAATTTAAAGATTGTTTTTGAGTAATCGTATATCAAAACTTCTATAGTCGTAAAAGTTATAATATACCTTTTATTAGATCATAGTAATATACAATAGATTTTTACCACGGATGGTAAGAAACTCCTGCAGAAGAATTTTTCCTTGCTCCCGTAACAGATTGAAGGCAATTTACTTCATTTCGCTCTCTAAGTACGCCCATAAATGCAAAGATCAATGCTTCTTTAAAATCAATAATCTCTTCTGAAGGAATTACTACAGTCGCAAAGCCATCTAATTTTTGTTGCAATAGTTCGATAAGAAAATCATTTTTCGCACCACCACCGGTTACCAGTATAGTACTGTTTTTATGCTTAGTTTTTTTAATTGCATCTGCTATTTGAGTTGTAATATGATGAACCGCTGTATGTAAAAGATTTTCTGCAGAATCCTGATTATGAACTATAATAGGAATCATTTCTTCGGTAAACCATTCGTATCCCAAAGATTTTGGAAACGGAAGCGTGTAATACGACAGATTATTTAAAGTATCTAGTAAAGTTGGATTTAAAATACCCGTTTTTGCGATTTCTCCACCTTTATCATATACTTTATCTATAGTCGAACAGATAAAATTAAGTAACATATTGGCAGGCGAAATATCATAAGCAATTCTTTTTTTATCATTATTAAAAGAGATATTACTAATCCCACCAAGATTAAGACAAAAATCATATTGACCAAATAACAATTGATCGCCTATAGGAACCAGAGGAGCTCCTTGGCCACCCAAAGCAACATCGTTGGTTCTAAAATCACAGATTACTTTTTGCCCACATGCATTGGCCAGATGTTGTCCAGATCCTATTTGATATGTCAACCCAATCTCGGGTTGATGAAAAACAGTGTGACCATGACTGGCAACAAAATCTATATAAATATTATTTTTAGTTATAAATTTTTTAACCTGATTGCCTAACCAACTTCCATATTCGTTATGAAAAGCCAATAAAGCTGTAGGTTCGAGATGTACTGTATTTTTTAATTGTTCTTTAAACGTAATATCATAATCAATGCTATCAGTATTCGTAATAGAGAATTTCCAGGTATCATTTTTCTTTTTAAATGTACAACAGGCAATATCCAATCCATCTAGAGAGGTTCCAGACATTAAACCGATCACGGTGTATTCATTTTTAATCGAATTCATACCTTTTTATATTGAAAGTTGTACAGGCGATAGACCAATGGCTTTATGTTGCCCAAGAAAGTGCTTGGCTGCAATTTCTTGAAAAGTTTTAAAATCTTGATATATAAGTATTATGTTACTTATATCCTTAGTTGGTAATACTCTCAAAACATATGGGTTACCAAACAAATATAAAGTTACATTTTTTGTCTTACTTAGTTTTTCTATAGTTTGCTGCGTTTTTGGATCTATACCAAACTCATGCATGGGTTTTATTGAAGGAGGAAATAATGCTATAAGAATGTTATTGCTAGAAATGGTAGTAGAGAAAGGCAGAGTATATCTCATTTTGGTAAACTGTTTTGACCTACTAATTTCTTCAAAAAAAGTACAGTCTTCGCTATTTCCTATTACTACAGCTTCAAAATCTTGGATATTAAATTTTTCAAAACTTTCTTTATCCAATTTATAATGGGTAAGGGATGCTTTGGCGATGCTATTATTTAAAGAAATAGCTTTTTTAGAATCAAAAGTAGGATTCGAGATATTTTTTTTAAATGTATCTTTTTTCAGTTTTTGAACTCTTGTAAAACTTTCTTCAATTTGCTGGTCAGTTGCATTTTTTTCTATGGTACGAATACCTTCTGCTACATGTTCTGCAAAACATAGAATATCATTACCAGCATCAAATGCTTTCCACTCTAACATTCCTTTTTCGGGATATAACTTAGAAACACTATGCATATTAAGGGCGTCAGAAATAACAGCACCTTCAAAACCTAATTCATTTCTTAATATTCCTTTAATAATATCTTTTGACAAAGTAGCTGATATATCTTTTCCGTTCGTTAAAGAAGGTACGGCCAGATGCCCGATCAAAATACTATCAATTCCCGATGCTATTGCTTTTATAAATGGATACAGTTCTTCATCAAATAATTCTTGTCGAGATTTGGAGATTACCGGAAGTCCAAGATGCGAATCTACAGCGGTATCTCCATGTCCTGGGAAATGCTTAAAACAACCTAGTACTCCTGAAGCTTTAAGCCCTTTGTATAATGCCAAAGATTTAAGAGTAACCTGTTCTTTGTTTTCACCAAAAGAGCGATAACCAATTACAGGGTTATTGGGATTGACATTAATATCGGCCACTGGAGCTAAATTAAGATGAATTCCTATACTTTTAAGATCATTTCCTATGTATTTCCCTACTTCAGTAATCAAATTTGACTGATCCTCGGGGATCGCTCCTAATGTTATAGCATAAGGATATTGAGGAGTATTCTCGACTCGCATAGCCAAACCCCATTCTGCATCAATACTAATGAGTAGTGGAGTAGGAGCGATGTTTTGATAATGTGTTATAAGTTCTGCAAGTCGCTTAGCACTATTTTCATTTCGAATAACTTTTTTCTTACCTTCAAAATTAGTAGCAGCACTAGCTCTACTATGAAAAAAGGTAAGTCCTCCTACTTTGTAATCTAGTATTAATTTTTCAACTTCTTTTATTTCCTGATCTGTATCGTTAATAAATGCAGCAGGAAAGAAAAACTGACCAATTTTTTCGGTTTTAGAAAGGTTGGATAGATTCATTATTCGTATTAATTTAATTTTTGTCTTTCTTTCCGTAGGTAGCAGGATATTGAATGTATCGAGTAAGGATAATACCAGGAATTGCAGCAATGGCAACCCAAATAAAGAATCCGGTATATCCAAGAATCTCTTGGATGAAACCACTAATCATACCGGGTAGCATCATACCCAGTGCCATAAATCCTGTTGCGATTGCATAATGAGAAGTTTTAGAAACACCTTCTGCTACATAAATCAAAAACATGAGATAAGCAGCAAACCCAAATCCGTATCCGAATTGCTCTATAATAACAACCAATGTAGCATATACCACAGAAGATGGTTGCCAGAAAGCTAATAGAACATACAGTATATTGGGTAGGTTTAAAGCCAAAATCATAGGAAGCATCCATTTTTTTAATCCATATACAGAAATAGCAATGCCTCCCAAAATTCCTCCTATAGTTAAGGCGATGATTCCGAACGTACCATAAATAGTACCTACCTCGGTAGTAGATAGTGCTAATCCACCAGCATCATTCTGATCTAATAAAAAGGGAGAAGCCATTTTTACCAATTGGGATTCTCCTAATCTGTAAAGAAGGATAAAGGCAAGAACAATACCAATTTGTTTTTTTTGAAAGAAGGTTTTAAAAACATCAAAGAAACGTATTGGTTTTTCTTTAGAAGCTCCAGTTTCATTTTCTACTTTTGGAGTTGCAAAAAGATTAATTACTGTTAATATGATCATGAAAATAGCAGTGATAATCATGGTATAGGACCATGCTTTTTGATTATTACCATAATGCTCTTCTAAAAAACCAGCAAGTACTACAATTAACCCTTGACCGGTTACCATAGCCAAACGATAAAATGTACTACGTACTCCTAAAAAAAAAGATTGTTTTTTTTGTGAAAGGCTAATAAGGTAAAAACCATCAGATGCAATATCGTTTGTGGCTGATGCAAATGCAGCGATCCAGAAACAAGAAAGACTAAGGATAAAGAAGTTATTGGTAGGAATCGTTAAACCTACTCCCAAAAATGCTATGGCAATAAGGAGTTGCATACCTAAAAACCAATTGCGTTTAGTACTTTTAATGTCTACAAATGGACTCCATAGCGGTTTTATAACCCAAGGGAGGTAAAGCCAACTGGTATACAAGCCAATATCGGCATTGCTAATTCCTAGTTTCTTATACATGATTACAGAAAACGTGATGATAATCACATATGGTAATCCTTCTGTAAAATATAGTGAAGGCACCCAGGCCCAGGCATTTTTGTCTTTGTTAGATTCTATCATGAATTGTTATTAAGGAAAGTAAGATACTTATAAATTATTAGTAATACCCAGTTTATATTTTATCGATATAATCTAACTTTAGGGCATCCAGATTTATCTCTGGTAGTGATTTTTTATAAAAAAAATCAATGATTTGATCCACAAGATACGAATTGATTTTTTCAATCTTATTTTCTTCAATCATCGTAAAAACATTCATAGCTTCGGCCTTTTTAAACTCTTTGATCAATCCATCTGGTTTTTTAACGGCATCCATACCGATATACTTTTCCATTTTTTTCTTCATCCACCTATGGCTTACTAGTTTTATTTGACTATCACGAACATCTTTCTTTAAGAGATCTATTCGTTCTATATTATTTTTTGCTTCTTTCTGTGTACGATTTAGTTGTATTTTGGCTTGTGTAAATTGCCTTTCAAATTTAAAATCAAGACGACGCATATCATGTTTCAGGTGTTGGATCACCTCATAGAGTGCATTATCATATATAGTTAAGAATTCTTCATAAGCATACAATGCATCAAGAAATACAATTGCATCCTTTCTATATAATCTAGGTATGGGTTGATTTTTTACTTTTTTGAACAAACTTGTAAGTTCTACTTGTTTTTCTTCGGGGATATTTATAAACCATGAATTATTCTTTAAGGCTCTTAATTTTGTAGTTATCTCATACCTGGTGCCTTTATATAGTTCTGATTTATAACTGAACCTATAGGTATTGGGATTAGCGTCTCTTTTTTTTTGAGAACTACCATGATACATGATTAGAAATACAGAAATAAATGTCAAGAATTTCATATGTCATGTTTGGTTAGTTAGTTATTTTTATTAACGTGATACACAACGTGATTGTTATATCATATTAAATGAATTCTTCATTGTTAGAATAAACTTTTAAGGAATATTATTTTTTAACCCCAGCAACTTCTTCTACGGTCACCATTTTTTTCTGGGTGTTTCCCCAACTATTCATAATGTAATTCATTACATCAGCAATTTCTTCGTCTTCAAGACCCAATGAGGTCATTGCACTATTATAAGTCTTTCCATTAACTTTGATAGGACCTCTTAATCCATATTTGATAGAATAGATACTCTCTTGTCGTTTATTAGTCAACCAATCTGATCCTGCCAAAGGCGGAAATACATTAGGAGATCCTTTTCCGTCTGGAAGATGACATTGCATACAAAAATCAGTATAAATCTCGTTTCCACGAGCTATACTTTCTAATAATTTTGCATCCTGAGTTTTTGATACCGTATAGAGAACATATTCGGTGTCTGATTTTTCTTGTTGCGCAACAAGTGAAATGCTTAGGATTAATATGGTGATTTCTATAATGAAGAAACGTTTTAAATATTTTTTCATGCGTTTACATGTTTTTACTTTAATTAGGGATTATTTTTACAATACCTTTATTTTCTACAGCTACATAGATAAAACCATCAGGTCCTTGCCTTACATTACGCACACGTCCTATACCATCCAGTAATTTTTTTCGCCCTGTAACCTTATCATTGGTTAATTCTATTAACTCAAGATATTGAAATACTAGAGAACCTACTAATAGGTTGTTTTTCCATTGGGGATAGATATCACTTGTAATAAAATCCATTCCGCTAGGAGCGATAGAAGGCACCCAATAGTATAAAGGTTGTTCCATTCCTTCTTTTTTAGTAATATCTGTAATAGATGTACCGCTATAATTAATACCGTAAGTAATTACTGGCCATCCGTAGTTTGCGCCTTTAATGATTGGATTAATTTCATCACCACCTCTAGGGCCGTGCTCATGAACCCAGATTGTACCATTAGGATGTATTGCCATTCCTTGCGGATTGCGATGACCATAAGAAAAGACAGCTTTTTTTGCTCCATTTTTGGTAATAAATGGATTGTCTTTAGGAATAGAGCCATCATCATTAAGGCGGTATATTTTTCCTCCGTCCCGAGTAATATCCTGAGGATTTACATCTCTATTGCCACGATCTCCAATAGAAAAGTAAAGGTATCCTTCATTGTCAAATTCTATTCGCGATCCAAAATGGTGTCCTTTTGTAGTATTGGGCGTTCCTTTATATAGTTTTTCTATATTGGTTAGTTGATTGTTATTTAGTTTGGCTCTAATCAAAGCCGTATTACCACCTCTTTCTGTACCTTCTTTAGAAGAATAAGTAATGTATAACCATCCGTTTTCTTTATATTTAGGATGTAGCTCTATATCCAACAATCCACCTTGGTTGCGGTTATATACTTCTGGTACATTGCCAATAGAGATCTTCTTACCATTCTTAAAATGGATTAATTCTCCACTTTTTTCCGTAATAAGCATACTACCATCAGGTAACCAGGCCATCCCCCAAGGGATTTGTAAATCAGGAACAACAATTTTTGTTGTGTAGTTTTTAGGATCATTTTCTAGAGTAATATCATTTTTCTTTTCTTGAGCGCAGGACAAAATTGCGATAAAAGGAAAAATCAAAAGGAAAATAAAATTTTTCATAAGCATAGAGATTACTTTTAAAAAGTAAGAAAGAATGAATATAAACAAAATTAATTGCGAAAATAGAATGGTAACTGTCTAAGTTTTGTTAAAAAAATGACAAATCAAAAGATTTAAGCTCTATAATGGTATATCTGTTATTTTTTAAAACATTACTTTATTATAAAATGATGTTTTGATGATTGTTATATAAATAAATCAACAAAATATATTAGGTGATTTTTTATGAATTATACTCTTGATTTTGTAAGTATTTGATAAGTAGTGTTTTGTGTGTTTTGCTGGGCGTTAGATTTTGATTGTTTATATAAAATTTAATTAATGTTCTAGTAATGATTTTGGAGTTTAAAGTGAGGTTATTTGCTATGTCGAGAAGACAATAACCAATTTATTTTACACTAAAAAAATCACCAAAATCATGAAAAAACAATTTGCTTTAGTCGTAGGATTTCTTTTTTCTACAACTTTTTTTTTCGCTCAGCAGGTCGATGTTACCATTTCGACCTCTAATGTAGACCCTATCATTAAACCTGGAGAATACACACTAGTAAAATGGTCTGTAAAAAGCAGGAATAATGTAGCAGTACCAGAAAATAAGATTAAATTCTTTCTTTCTAAGGATAAGCAATTTACCAAAGATGATATATTTTTAGGAAGCTCTTTGGTACCCGAATTAACAGAAGGGATAGAAGGAAAAATAAATTATACCTGGGTACGAATTCCTTCTGATACCAATTTAGGAAATCATACTGTTTTTTTTTCATGTTGATGCAGATAATGAAATTGAAGAGGTGAATGAAACAGATAATGTAAAGGCAGAAGTTGTAAAGGTAGTAGCTAATCTGAAATCTGATTTGATAGTAGAATCTACAGATTTACCATTATTTGCCACAGAAGGTAATCAACTAAAAGTTGGATGGGCTACAAAAAATCAAGGAAAAGCAGTATCTCCTCCTACAAAACTTACGATTTATCTATCTAAAGTGCCTAAAATCACAAATGAATCTATAAAAATATTAGATTTCGATTCTCGATCCGTTCGTATCGGAGAACGTATTATAGACGAAGCAATACTAACAATTCCTAATGATAATGAAGTTGATGGAGGGGTAATAGGAGAACGTTATCTTGTATTTGAAACGGATAGTAATTTTATGGAAAAAGAATCTAATGAGTACAATAATGTGGATTT
Organism: Aquimarina sp. EL_43; assembly: GCF_943422735.1. Taxonomy (NCBI): domain Bacteria; kingdom Pseudomonadati; phylum Bacteroidota; class Flavobacteriia; order Flavobacteriales; family Flavobacteriaceae; genus Aquimarina; species Aquimarina sp. EL_43. The sequence continues at coordinate 3,491,225 of NZ_CALSBR010000001.1, forward strand.
CAAAAGAATAAAAATCGGAAGTGCTTGCGATTTAGTTAGTACAGATGTGGAAGCTTTAGCACGTATTGATTATTATGCTCCACATGCAAAAGGAGTATTATATGATGTACATTTTAAAGTTAAAAACCAAGGGAGAAATACTACTGAAAAACCGACTATGGTTAGTTGTTATCTTTCTAAAGACACTAACTTGGATAGAGATGATCGGTTAATCTATTTAAATACTAATGTACCTGTGTTAGATAATGGAGATGCTTTCGAAGTTAATTTTTCTAATCGTTGGGTGGGGCAAGCTCCAGATGGACCCGATGGGCCATCTTTGGAAGAAACCCTTAGAGAGTTATTAAATTACCATGTTATTGTTGTAGTAGATCCTGAAGACATAATTTCTGAATCTGATGAAGATAATAATATAACAGTTAAAGATATGGAGTTGTCTACAGAAAGAATCAAAGGTTTTGAAAAAAAGGCGACAACTGTAGTATATCCTGTTCCTGTAAAAGATGTTTTGAATATAGTTGTAACAGATCATACAGAAATAACGATATATAGCGTAGCTACAGGTTCTATAGTATTAAACAAAACTTTTACTCAATCAGGAAAATATGAAGTGAATGTAGCATCTTTAAAAAGAGGTAATTATATTTTGGATGATCATAAAGGAAAAAAAATAAATATGATTAAAAGATAAACAACCTTTTTATTTTAATTGAATAATAAACAGAAAGCTACGCTTTAATATAAAGGCGTAGCTTTTTAATTAATTATATAACCATCTCATTTATTTAACGAGATGATACTAAACTATAGCTTATGTTAATCCCTCCATATACATTAAATGGCAAACCAGGATAGAAATACCTTGGTGCATTGCCTCCAAATCCTCGAGCATTGATTTGTAATTGAGATGCATACTTAGTATCTAAAATATTATTTGCGCCAAAAAATAAGTCATACCCGAAATGAGATCCAATGTTATTTTTAAAACCTACTTTGCCATGTAGCAATTCATAGTTTTTGCTAAATGTTGTATTCGCATCATTTGCCGGTATTTTACCCACAGTCTGAAAGTTTAGGTTACCATAAAACCCTTTTTGAGCTATAAATTCGATCCCAGAATTGGTAACTTCAGAAGGAACACCAGTAAGATCGTTATTCGAAAAATCATTATCTAAATCTGTAAAATCATCAAATTTATGATCATATATTGATGCATTGAAAAAGAATTTTAATACTCCGGAGTTTACTTTTATAATATCGAAATTCAATTCTAATTCGGCGCCATTATGTGTAGTTTTTCCAGCATTAATAGCAAAGAAGTTATCGTCGATGGTTCTTCTTGAAACCAAGAGATCTTTAACTCTAAACTGATATAGTGATACAGAACCATAGAGTTTATCATGTAATAAACTATATCGAGTACCGATTTCATAATTCCACCCTATTTCAGGTTTTATATTGGGATTAAAAAGGCCGTCGGGTAATAGCGTTTCTGAAGTAGTAGGAGTAGAGAAACCATGAGCAATGTTTCCATAAAAGGTAAATAGAGGGTTTAGAGTATAGTTTATTCCTATTTTGGGGGAGAGTATGGGATCATAATCAAATTTACCAGAGCTATCTTCTCCATCAGATAAGAATTGATCATCGATATCAAAAAAAGTCTGATTGAGATTTACACCTAAGTTTACTTTAAACTTCTTACTAATCTTATAATTTGCTTCGGCAAAAATGTTGTAATAGTATCGTTTTTCATCGAGATCAGAAAGTTGATTACCTTGCACACTACCTGTGCCAGAAGGAAAATCCTGGTATAAATTTTCAAAGGTCTTACCAGTATAATAATCCAGGAATAATTCTCCTCCCAAGGTCCAGTTTAATTCTTGATTAGCAATTAAGTGAGTACCTAAAACTCGATTTCTCAAACCAAAACTGGTAGCATTTTCTTTCAATATATTAAAAGGTCTAGATTCGTCATTATTTCTAAAAGAACTAAAAATACTGGTGTTATGTGATATTTTTGGATTGTAATTATGTTTCCACGTTACTCCTAATATTCCATAATCTACATCTTCATTGCCCTGCGCACGTCCCCAGGTAAATGCAGCTTGTCTAGGATTGTTTTCAAAATTTTCCTGATCTAATGAGCTGGGGATACCCGCATTAAGATTAACATAACTACCTATTACCGAAAAATTGTTTTTCTTTCCAATATCAAAACCAGATGCCAGTGTTATTGTATTTCGATCGTATTCATTGTTATCACGATAGCCGTCGGTATGATTATTACTATAGAGTACTGCAATATTAGATTTTTCTTTGGATATAGCAGCTTTTGCCAAAATTCTTCTTAATCCATAACTCCCGAATGATGTAGTGAATTCACTCTCAGAAGTATTTGTATTTGCAAATTGAGGTTGAAATAAGATAGTTCCTCCTAATCCTACACCATAACTGCTTGAAGAAGGGCCTTTATGTATTTCTATGCTAGATAAAGTACCAAGTTCTAAATCCTCTATAGAAGATTCTCCATTTCCATCGGTTAATGGAATATCTCCAAAATAGGCTCTTATATTAGCTGTACCAAATAAGTTTCTGGCTCCGATTCCTCTAATTGTAATTCTATTGGTGTTTAAAGTACCATTTTGCATAAAAACACCAGCAACTCTATTAAGAATAGGATGTAGTTCTATTGGGTTTCCACGATTAATATCACTAGTGGTGATAGAAGAGATAGCTTCTGTTGCATACCTATGTTTTTGTGGATGAGAATAATCTTCTATCACCACCTCTACCAAATTTGTAATAGGAGTTAACGCTATTACAATGTATCCGTCCTTAGTACGATTATGTTTGTTAATGTCTATAGTAACTTCTGTATAACCATCTTTAGAAATGGCTATTTTTTCTAAAGATTTTATAGAGAACTTACCATCAGCATCGGTAAAAACTTTAATGTTGCTGCCTATATCAAGAACGCTTACATTGGCTATCGGAAGTTTATTCGAATTATTTATGACAATTCCTTTAATGTCAAATTGTGAGTATACAGAAAAATGACAAGCGAGTACTAAAAATAAAAATATTCTTTTCAAGATTTGTTTTTTTCCAAATATCGGAAACTAGAGGCAATTGGTTTTAAAAAACACGATTGTGTTAATGAATATTAGTATATTTTAACGATCAAAATGTAGTAATCCTTACATCGAAGAAAATATACAGCTGTACTGTGGGGTGAAAATATTCATTCTTTATAGAGGCCAGTTGATTTATATGGTCCCCTTATCAACTGACCTGCTATAAAAAACGTAATCATCCAAAAAAAACATACATTATGTAACTTTTGGACCCCCTAAATTTTTCCTTTTTCTTCATTAATCTTATGTAGTTGTCTCTTATCCTTCATGTATTCAAACCAATTACGAACTATTAGTATAATTAGAACTATTAGTATTAAGATCTGAATAGTAATCAATACAATCATCTCTCTCTCTTTTTATAAGAAGTATAAAACTTCTATTTTACCCGTTATATAGTTTTGACACATAAGAATATAAAAAGTCACTTTTAAGTCTCTTTTTTTATGAATATTTTTTATAAAAAGGATATGATAAATATTTTGATGTTGAAATTTTTTGTGTACTACTCATGTAAACGTTTATTGTTTATACTACATAACAATGTATCTGTTCCTGATAACTGATATGTTTGATGAAGTGTTTAACTAATAATTTCAACTTTTTTATTTGCTATAAGTTTAATAGGGTAGACTACTCTGTTATTGTCATTCCTTTCTACTGTTATGCAAATATTGTCGATAGAAATAATAACTCCTTCATCATCTTCGATTCTAATTTTTTGACCTACTTCAAAATTCTTTTTAGAGTAAAAACCTAGTAATAATCTATATACAATATCTCTAGAACCCAAACCTAAAGCAAGTACAAAAGTGGCTAAAAAGGCCCCAAGAATAAGAGAAAGGTTATTTGTTATAATACTAGTATCGATACCTGCTTGATTTAAAGCAGTAATAGCCACAATGGCTACGATACTAAAAAAGAGTATAGAACTTATTAGTTTAGATCCGTTAAGGTCCAAAGATCTTAGCAAGGCATAAACAGATTTTCTTACTAAAGATGCCAGGTATAATCCTAATCCTAAAATTACAATCGAACTGAATATTTTGGGTAAATAATCGATTAATCTTCCTGCACCATTTGAAACCATATTTAAACCAAACATATCGGCACCAACGATCACCAATACAAGAATTAGAAACCACTTAACAAAAGCTAGAATTATTTTGGTAGGTTCGATTTTGGTTGTAGAATTAAAAAGAGTCCCATTATCACTAACCTTTGATGCCAAAGTATCAATTTTGGTTAGTTTCAAGGATTTTTTTATGATAAAAAGAATGAGTTTTACAATTAGCCACCCGACTAAAATGAACAAAATTGCACCAATTATATTAGGTATAATTTCATACAGTTCATTAAATATATTTTCAATCAATTTAAAATTTAGAAATTTTTCCATACGATTTTTAGAGGTTAAACCTTAATTTTTGTTAGAACGACTTACTATTTTAAAAAGTTCTTCAAGAGAATTTGGATATTTTATAGCAAATAAATCGGCCAGATCTAGTGATAATTTTACTATTTCAACATCATCGAGTACCTTTTCCTTAATAGAAGCAGGTAATTCTTCATTTTGAATAATTTTTTTAAATGGATTTTTCATTTTTCCTGGGGTATTAGGTTTAAAAGATGTTATAAAGTTTTATACGAGCTCACTAATCTAGATTTAGCTCGGCTTAGTCTCATTTTTACAGCACTACTGCCAATATTTAGGGCTTTTTCGATTTCTTTTATAGATAGATCATCCTGATATTTCATCATTAAAATGATTTTATCATCGGGTTCAATTTTTTTTAATGCCATTGCTAGCTTTTTGGATTTTAGTTTCATCATATCTTCATCATCTATCTCTTCAGACGGGTACTCAACGATAATATTATCAATTGATATGATTTTCTCTTTTTTCTTTTTTTGAACCCTTTGTACATAATTCACACAGAAATTATAGGTGAATGAGTACAACCAGGTAGAAAATTTAGAATTTCCTTTAAATGTTTTTAGCTTGGCGAATAAAAGCACAAAAATATCGTGTGTTAAATCTTGCGCCTCTTCATTAGATTTTACAAAACTCAAGCATTTGTTATATATAGTTTTTGCATATCTGTCATAAAGAATTGCATATAGCTTAGTATCCTTACTTTTGGCTATTTTGTAAACAAGCTCTTTATCCTCCAAATTTTCATCCAGTTCTGTCTTCTTCAACCTGTATTTTTATTACATATAATCCCTCTAAATAGTTTAGACACAGTATATCTAAAAAAGTCACTTTTAATTTTATTTCTTTATTTCAAAGTAATTGCTGTACTCCTGTTATGATTTGCTTTAAAGTGATGTATTATGGTATTAAAATATCCAAAACACAAATCTTTAGGGTATGAGTGAAGGTTTAAAAGAGTTCAAAAAAATATTTTTGAAACCTTAATTTAAGCAAAAAAATAAAAGTAATAGTATGATTGATAAAGATTTCTTGTTTTTTAAAACTAGTTTTTAAGCAGTTAACAGATGAACTGAGAACTTTCACAGATTAAAATTTTCTAAAAAAGATAGGCGTATCACTTTTGAACTATCAAAATCGAAAGAATGATACGAACAGTAAATTTTATACTATTTTTTTTTATAGGATTCTCAATCATGAGTGGTCAGGAAATAAAAATGTTGAAAGGAACGGTAAAAGATCAATCAACTCAAGAGATTATTCCTTATGCTACAGTAGCGGTTTATAACAATAAAGGAGAATTAGTGGATGGTATTTCGACTAATGATGAGGGGCAATTTCTACTAGAGACAGACAAAATATTTACATATTTTGAAATTAGTTTTATTGGTTACCAGACTGCCTTGGTGCAATTTTCTGAAGTTGGTGATCCAACCAACATTTCAATTAGATTACAATCGATGGCAAGCACTCTAGACGAAATTGTTATCGAGGCTGATCGAACTACCACACAGCTTAAAATTGATAGAAAAATTATCGATATAGGAGCAGATATTCAACAATCTGGCACCACAGCTCTCGAAGCTTTTGATCAAATAACAGATATACAAACTGATTTAGGAACTGGTAATATTTCATTAAGAGGTAGTGATAACGTGAAATTGTTAATCAATGGGAAGCCTTCTTCCTTAGACGCAATAGAGTTATTAGAGCAAATCCCATCATCTTCTATAAAAACTGTAGAAATTATTACTTCTCCATCGGCAAAATATCAGGCAGATGGATTATCAGGGGTTATTAATGTAATCTTGAAAAGAAATATAAATAGAGGATTTAACCTTAATCTTAATAGTGCCCTAGGAACAAAACGATATAGTTATGGTATTGATGGAAACTATAATCTCTCATTTATGAACTTAAGATTTAACGCCTCCCAATCTGGAAGAGAAATGGATAGCAAACAAACCATTAATCGATCTTTTATAAATGGTGATACTCAAGGTATTTTTACTCCTCACGATTTTAATGGAAAAATAAAAAGAGGAATAATCGGGTTAGATTTTTTTGTAGATGAACATAATGAATTCTCTCTGGGATTTGATTATACCGATGATTATCACAGTTTTTACAATAATTCTCAATATTTTAATGTGACTAATCGTGATGATTTTTTATATACCCGTAACTCAGCACATTCGCATTTTACTTCTGTTTTTAATGCTAATTACCGTAGAGGATTTAATAAAGAAGGACATTTTTTAGAGATTGACTATAATCTTAATGATAATAAAAATGATTATCCATCAACTGATTTTGAAGACAATATTTTTTTGTTTGATCAAATAATAGAAGAAGATAATACGATCCATGCGATATCATTAGACTATGCATTACCTGTTTCAGAAAAGATTACAATAGAAACAGGAGCATCCTGGAATAAGAGTGATACAAAAAACCAACAGCTTTTTAGATCAAATAACACAGTATCTACATTAGATACATTTGATTATGAAGAAGAACTGTTAGGTATCTATGGACTTACAAAATTTAGGATTCAAAAGCTGGATTGGCAAGTTGGGTTGCGGTATGAATATTTCTCGTCGAAATCTCAAAATACATTAAATTTGTCGACAACAAATCTACATTTTTCTAATCTTTTTCCATCAATACATGTAACCTATACCTTTAGTGAAGATAATACGCTGGGGTTGGGGTATAGTAAACGAATTTCTAGACCTAACTTACATCATATTAACCCATTTCAGCTAGGAAATCCTTTTTTTAGATTTGATGGTAACCCAGGGTTAAAACCAGAATCGAGCGATAATATTGAACTTAACTACCAAAATAATAAGAGAAAATTGAATTGGTCTGTAGCTACATTTTATCGTTACAGAAAAGATGTTATTCTTTGGGTGAATACTATAGAAGATAATAATGTACAAGTGATCTCATTTCAAAATATTGGGATAAATCATTCCTTAGGTATCGAAACAACTTTAAAATACAGGTTTGCAAAGTATTGGAATACGGTGCTTACAGGAAATTATTATTACACAATGACAGATCAGAACAATCTGGTTACCTGGGATGAATTATACTCGTCTAATCTACAATTAAAGAATACGTTTAAAATCACTAAAAAAGTGAGTACAGATATAACATATCGGCATACACCCAAGAGGCAAAATGCTTTTAATTATATAGAACCAAGGCATAGAGTTGATTGGGCAGTAAGAGCAAAATTTTTAAATAATAAATTAACAGCCAACTTAAGAGTGATAGATGTATTAGATAATAATTTGATGAAACGAAATACACGTACCCCCGAGTTTAGCCAACGTACCGTTTGGAAGTTTCAATCACAAACATTAGGATTTCTATTTAGTCTAAAATATACACTCTTTAAAAGCGAGGATAGAGCAAGAAATAGAAAAGAGCGAGAATATAGACATAATCATTCTAGCAATTAAAAAAGTAAAACAAATAAAACTATACGTAATGCAGATAAATTCTTTTTTGTCAACAGTGATATTGATTTTTATTTTAATGATAACTGGTTGCGAACCAAATGATTTTGTTGAAGAGGGAATCTCTTCTCAAGAACTTTCAAAATGGAAAACAATAGGGAAAGGTAAAACCTCGATTAAGGATCATGAATTTGTTTTCGAAGAAATTGATAGCTCTGATGGTTTCTTTTTGGTAAGTCCTAAAAGTTATCAGGGAGATATGGTAATACAATATAAAATAAAGGCGTTGTCAAAAGCATCGGTATTAATTGTATTATTTTCTGCTTCTGATACCAAAGAAACTATACAGTTAACCTTACCCGAAAAGAATGCTGCCGCCGAAGATATTTGGGAATGGCGAAGAAAAATGAATCATTATAATGTAACGTTTAATAATAAGTCTCACGGTTATACTCCATTCTTTTACAAAAATGTTTCTTCCTTAGAGCGAGATTTTCATCTTCGGAAACAAGAAAATGTAATGAATCACAACCAATGGGTTAGTGTAGAAATTGGTAAAAAGGAAAATAAAGTGTGGTTTTCTCTTAATGATAGTATTATTTTCGAACGTACAGATTATAACCCACTTCTGGGAGGGCATATCCTTTTCAGAATAAGTGGTGCTTCTACTCAAGAAGAAACCATTCTTGCAAAGGCATCTATAAAAGATTTGACGATTTATCATAAAGAAAAGTAATACCTTAGTAAGGTTTAACAAAAGAACATGTGAATAATAACGCTATGTATTCAAAACTAAAAAAAGCAGAACCTCTATTGCATCTGCTTTTTTGGGGAATGGTACTTTTTTTTCCATATATAAAGTATCTGGGAAGAGAAGGAGGATACCCTATGAGTTTTATGCATGAGTTGGTTGCATTGGTATTTAATATGATACCAACATATATCATGTATCTATGGTTCTTTCCTTTAAAAAATAAGAAGAAGTATGTTTTTTGGGTATTGTTTGTTTTTAGTAGCAACGCTTTAATCCACTATTATGCAGATAATTTTTTTCATATGGGAGCAGACCATAAAGATCATCAAGATCATCGTTGGAAATATGTAGTTTCTAGCTTCGTGACATATTTCTCTTTTAGTTTGGCTTTTTTTGCTTTGCATTCTATTAAAAAATTATATGCTAAACAGCTTGAATTAGATACTACAAAACAAGAAAAACAACAAGCAGAACTCAGCGCATTAAAAGCGCAAATAAATCCACACTTCTTATTTAATACACTAAATAATATTTATGCAAATGCTTTAAAAAAAGATGAAAAAACTCCGGATTTGATTTTAAAACTATCCAGCAGTTTTAGATATGTATTACATGAAGGCCAAAAAGAAAAAGTAACCTTATCTCATGAGATCACTCATGTGAAAGATTATATTAGTTTACAAGAGGAACGATTATCTACCAAAATACAAGCTGATTTTTTTGAAGATATTGATAACCCGAAAAAGGAAATAGCTCCTTTACTATTAATTCCTTTTGTAGAAAATGCATTTAAATATACCAGTATCTTAAAAGGTAAAAACCATCAGATACGAATTAGAGCAGTATTAAAAAGAGATCAATTCTCTTTTTATTGCGAAAATCCATATAATGATAATAAAAAGCCAGAGATTGATGCAAATTGGCAAGAAAGCGGTATTGGCATAAAAAACACTAAAAGAAGATTACAATTATTATATCCAGACCGATATCAATTACAGATTAAAAAAGAAAATAATGTATTTAAAGTAATACTCACCATCTCATTATGATAAATTGTTTGATTATAGAAGACGAACACGGTGCGCAAGAAGTGTTGCAAAACTACATTGATAGAACTCCATTTGTGAACTGTTTAGGAATATATGAAAGTGGATTGGATATTAAGTTTGAAGAATTAAAAAAGGTAGATTTTATGTTTTTAGATATTCAGCTGCCCGAGTTAAATGGATTGTCATTCTTAAAAACACTTATCAACCCTCCCAAAGTAATTGTAACTACTGCTTATCCTGATTACGCGGTAGATGCTTTTGAAGAAAATGTATTAGATTATCTGGTAAAACCATTTTCTTATGAACGTTTTTTTAAAGCAATTACCAGGGCTAGAAATCAAATACAGATTACAAATAACGAAACCGAAAAACAGCTTTTTTTATATGCAGATAAAACCATTTATAAAATTATTATTAGCGACATTTTATATTTAAAAGCCGAAGTAGATTATGTAAAAGTGGTTACTCAAGAAAAATCTATTTTACTGTTAGACAGTTTACATAATTGGGAAAAAAAACTGTACGACCATAATTTTGTAAGAACTCATCGTTCTTATATTGTAAATTTTGAGAAAATAGAAAAAGTGTCGGGGAATTTGGTGTATATCGCAGATGAAAAAATCCCTATCGGAAAAACATATAAAGAAGAATTCTTAAAAAAGATGAAATACATAAAGTAATACTAATATTACCATTTTTAAAAGTTAGAAGCTTCAGGATTTAATATTCATTTTTTAACAACATCTTTTCTAATACGACTTAAAGTACTATCTGTTATTCCTAAATAGGATGCAATATGTTTTAAGGGAGCATTCATAATAATTTCTGAATTTGATTGTAAAAGAGCCTTGTAACGTTGTTCTGCTGTTTGATTTATCATCGAGATGGTTCTTTTTTTTGAAGCAATAAATTCTTTAACCAGGATAGCTCTTCCAAAATCTCTAAATGCAGGTTTGTTATGAAAAAGAGAGTTTAATTGTTGGTATGAAAATCGATATCCTCGACAATCGGTAACTGCTTGTATATTTACTTGCGAAGGCACTCTTTGAAAAAAGGAGGTAACCTCAAAAACAATAGAATTAGAGGTGTAAAAATCGGTAGTAACCTCGTTACCTTCGATATCATATAGATATGTCCGTAATAGCCCTTTTTCAAAAAAGTAGTAATCATTACTAATTTTACCTTCTTGCACAATAAAATCTCCTTTTTTTAATTCTTTATATTCAAAAGATCGGGCTATATCTATAGCCTCTACTTCGGTAGCGGGAATGATGTGCTGTATAAATGCTACTAAACTGTTCATGTTATAAAATCATTTATGATTAAAATTAATACTTACTTTAGTTTAAATCGTGTAGATTAACTTTTCTATTCTTAACTCCTATTATAACTAGCCAAAACATGAGTCCCAATTCTGCTATACCTACAACTGTATTTACGATTGGGTTAATAATAGAACCATAGTTTGGGAAAATAAATATCGTAACAAATTGTATGAGGTAGCATACCGACGCAGCTACTAACAAGATACCCAGAATTCTGGGAATAACTTTTGATTTATATACTAATAGCCCAAGAGGGAGTAACCATAACCCAAAAAATATCTGAGCAATAAGATAACCAGTACCATGAGCATCTAGAGAAATCATCATAAGTGCATGCAATTGATCGGGTTTAAAAGCATTAAGATAATCGACATCCCTTAATAATTCTAAGACAGTTGCATGATTAATCATGTTTATGGCCATCATTGGTACACTAATTAATGCCAGTATTACCATAAGTGTTGCATACTCTTTATTAACATGTTTTAATAATTTGTACAGGGCCAAAGGCACCAGTAAAAACAGAGTAGAACCCACTACATCACATACAAAACCTATACTGTATAACGATTTAGAATTAATGATGTTATTGGCTGTGGCAGCTGCGTCTCCCCAGACAATAAGTTTAGAACGAACATACAACTCTGTAAACGCCATAGGAAATGTTGAAATTATATATAATAATCCAGCAATTCTTGCATTTTTTTTCTCGATACTCATTTTCTATCTTTTAAGTTTATCACTATAGTTTTTTTTGTTTGGCTTCGAATTCAATGAAATTCCTATGCTAAGAAAGGTACTACTAGTATAGACGTATGATATTAATGAATAGTTGCCTTTCTCTATTGCAATTTGCATGAGAAAAGGGCAGAGAACCATTATTGCAAATATTAGAATCGATAGTTTGGTGATTTTCTTCAAGATTTCTGATCTAATAATAGATTTATCGACATATATTTTTCAACTATTGATTTTGGATTAGTGACCAATTTCAAACTTATTTTGTTTTGAGTTCATTCTTCTTGACAAAAGGCAAGAAATCATTTATATATGTATTTCTTATTAATCTATCTTATGATGTTTTACCTATAGAAAAGGGAACTATTTTATAAATAGATTCATTTTATGGTTGTTTTACCTTGGACTAACTAACAAAACTATGATGCTTTATAAATTCGGCGGTTATTGCTTTTCAAAATTCTTTATTTCAACTAAAAAAGAGGATATTCTATTTAAAGAAGAATTTGCAGATTCGTCCGTAAGTAAAGAGTTTTTACCTAATCGAGTCCAAAAAGTAGAGCTTTGCGCTAGAGCACCATATTTACTTAAGATCCAAAAAGATAATGGAAACCATAGTATAGAAAACCCAACATGTATAATGATGACAATAGCCGCTTTTTTCCAGATTTCTGGGATTAAAACTAATGGATTCATAGAAAAAAAGACAATCATTAATAACCAAAAATATAGATTAGAGAGAATAAAAATAAACTGATTGTGTTTTAGTCTTTTTAACTTAAGGTGTTCGATAATTTTTTGAAGCTTTACAATAGGTTCTGCATACTTAATTTTAGACATCAAATTCAGTTGTGCTACATTTTTATAAAATACCACCTTGGATAGTAGTATTAATAGTACAGCCGGAATAGAAATACCAATAGTTTTAAAGTTCATTACCAAAACCATCCAGGTGTAAATGATGACTAATAAATTGAAAATCATATACAAAACACTTTGTGTTTTCATTCGTTTTACATTAGAATCAATTTTTTTATACTTAGATTCTTTAAATAATTGAATCACTAAATTTTCACCTTCAATTGACGTGTTATAATGATTGCCCCATTCTTCTTGTATGTTATCTAAATTCATTTTAGTTGTTATTAAATTTTTCTTTTAATTGTTTTTTTATCCTTGATATTTTGGTAGCAACATTAGTAGTAGATATACCCAAGGTTGTACCTATTTCTTCATAACTATATTTTTCTAAATAAAGAAGAATTAGTGCTTTGTTTAACTCGCTTAACTGAGCAATAAAATGGTAGAGTTGTTCTATGTTTTCTGTGCTATCAGAATTTTCTTTATGCACTGTAGAAACCAAATTTTCATTAAACGTGTCATATTTATTTCTTTGGTAATTGGATTTACGATAAAATGAAATTGCTACATTTAAGGCTATTCGATACATCCAGGTTGATACTTTATAGGTATCATCATATTTTGGCCATGCTTTCCATAATTGTATGATTATTTCCTGAATAAGATCTTCTCTGTCATTGGTATTTTTACAATATGAATTTGCAACTTTATAAAGAATGCCTTTATTGCTTCTTAAGATTTTAGTAAATGTTTCTTCATTCAAAAGCATATTAATTGTTGTTTACTCTATTATTCGTTTAGAATCATGAAAAATCACAGGTGATCTATTTTTTATGCTAATTAATATGGTTATTAGGTATTTATATACACTAAGATAAGTAAGGTATTGGCTACTTATCTAAGTTTTTAGAAAATACAATAAATAAAGAGGTTTGATCACATTTGTGATCAAACCTCTTTGCCCGAAGGGAAATTGATTAATAGTATAGAGTCTTTATATGTACAATTCCTCTATGTATATTAGATCTTTCTCAAATTAAAAAAGCTGATTAATGAAATAATTATTGTGATTAATACTAACGGAAGTATAGAATTGGTCCAATTAATAGTATGTGCAATAGATGCATATTTTGGTTTAAATTCCTTCCAATTTTCATTTCTAACTGGATAATTTTCGAATATTTTGGGATAGAAATACAGCCTTAATTCTTCATGATACTTATCTAGATGATCTAAAAAGAGTAGATGATTATTTAGGTCAGATTGCGCAATTTGATTAAAGGTTAATTGAGCATGCATAGTAGGTATTGCCAAAGATATTGCCTCACTTACTTTTTCTCGCAGTTTTATTTTTTTCTTCATTGTTTTACTGGATTCTAGAGATTCATCATCACCCATTTGTTGCATTCCATAATACCAGAGCCAGCTAAATTTATCTTTAGGAACAGGATATCTTTTATATTGTGGATAATGAGCAAAAAATTTGTCCATAGTAACCTCTTTTGCCATATCCCATTTTTTATGATATCCATCTCGCTGTTCTACCATAGTTTTTAATGTTTCTGGTACAGGATATGTATTAACGACAAAATTGTTTACCGAAGCAGGAAGTAATATGGTTAGTACGATCCATAAAGAAAGTAATGTTAATGCATTAAAACTCGAATTTTTTCGAAAAGAAATAATGATAAAACATAAAGAAGTCCAAAAAGCCAAATACAAAACACTCACAGTTATAAAAGCCAGAAGAGCTTCATTAATTGGCAGTTGTAAAATAAGAATAGCCAATAAAAAAAGTATAGCTAATACCATATATAGAAAAAATACTCTTATAGATAGCTTTTTAAATAAAAAGCTGAGAGGAGAGGAGGTTTGAGTGGCTATTAATCGCCAGGTTTTTCCTTCTTTTTCTTCAGAAAACAAATTGAATGTTAGCGTGATGAGCACCAACGGAAACAAGTAGATGATTACAAATCCAAGATCTAAATTACCCGATAGTAGCAGAGATGGATTCTCAAAATCGGTATCATATTTTTGCCCTTCAAGACCACGTATAGTTACTGCTAATATCGAAGGATTTACATCTCGTTGACCAATAGAAAGCCCTGTTAAACTATTTGATTTCTTAACTAGAGAAAAACGTAAATAATAAAGTAACAGACCCAAGTCATCATTATGATATTTTACATTTCGTTTGATACTCTCTTCTTGAAACGACTCGGCTTCAATAATTGCTTTTTCTTGCTTTATATTAAACTGTTTTCCAATAAAAACACTTATTATACCTACTCCCAGAAGAAGTACAAGAGAAATAGCTGCTATTTTGGTTCTAATAAAAGATTTAAATAATATGGAATACATAGTTATAAGACTTTTGTTTTTTTAGATATTTTTTTTATGATTATAACAGAAAGAATACTCCAAAGTAGTAAAGAGAAAATAGATAGCGCCTCGTTTTTTAGAATAGATAATACAGGTAAATGATCATATTCGAAATCAGGAAATGCTTCCCAATGACTCTTGTCTATAATACTAGGGGTATCTGTTTTTTTGTTTGGAATGAATTTCATTTGTAGTGAATTCATTTCTTGCGCAAGTTGATAACGATAGCGTTCTGCCTGATGCTGAAAATTAATATAGGAAGCGAAATCAGTTCCCGAAAAAGCCATAGAAATATGTTTTATTGCAGTATATGGGTTGAGTATAGCAGAGAACCTTTCGATGGCGTTTTGTCTTTTATATGTAGTCAATAAATCATTTAAATGCTGATTGTAAATTGAAGCACTGATTTTTTCACTTTGACTCATAATAAAACCTCCGTAGTTAAAAGGTAATTGGTCTACAGATTCAACATTATTTGCCAGGAGTACAGAATCTTTAATAGCTTTATAATGAATATCATCTGGATTGTGACTATCGCCTTCTTTTATCAAATCATTTTCTACAATAGATTCGAATTCTATTTTTGATGGAGTAGGATAAAGGTAATGTCCAAAAGCCTGAAGTGTTTTAGGAAGTATGATGATAAAGAAGAGCCAGATTCCTAAGAGTTTTATCAAAGAATCTTTAGCAGTTTTACTCATCGCAGAAATTAGAATGGTAATGCTACTAATAGTACCAAAAAACAGTACATAACTCAATATCAATATAAAATAGCTTAGCAATTCAGAAGATGTAATCGGATTACTTTCTGCCAAAAACATGAATAACAGAGTAATTATAATTACGGGAATAAAGAAAAACATAGCTAGACTCATTAAACCAAGAGATTTACCAAAAAATATTTCTGACCAGGTTGCTCCTTGATTGATCATTATTTTTAAGGTGTTATTTTCTCTTTCACCAGCTAAAGCTCCATATCCTAAATAGAAAATAAGCAATGGAAAAATGATTTTTAGCAACATAGCCATACTTACTTCTCCAAAACGAAGCAAGCCTGTAGAAAGGCTTGCTTCTGAGAAATTTATGGTATTTTGTTTATGAGCTTCTAAAAAAACGGCATTCCCCGTATAATTTTCCATTCCAAAATCAAACAGGCTTAGTTTGTGTTTTAGGCGAAAAGCAAAAGAACCATAGTGTGCCATGCGATGTGGGTGCTTATCTGGGTTACTCTCCCAGCTATGCCTGGCTTCTTCCTGATAAAAACTACGAATACGGTTTTGAGTATTGTAATTATCCCATCCACTATAGGCAGCAAATGCAATTAAAACAGTCACCAAAACCATAGTAATATGCAATATTTTGGATCTAAAGGTGGTTTGCCATAATTGTTTGGCGAATAATATGATTACTGACCTTCTCATAGGTTTAGAATTTATAAGTTGTTGTAAGCGTTATATTTCTAGGAGCTCCAGGAAACAAACGCGTATATGTTTGTGCACCCAACCAATATGTTTCATCAAATAAATTCCCCACATTTACAGCTACCTGTAGATTACTTTTCGTAGGAGTATAATACAGTGCTGCATCAAAAATAGTAGAAGCTGGTACTTCAAAATCACGTGTAAACCAGGGTACTTTACTTCCTTGATGTTGTACGCCAAAGCCAATACCCAAATCTCTTAGTATAGACCCATTGTCGAAGTTGTAACGTGTCCATAGATTTGCGCTATGTTTTGGTACGTTTTCTTTTCTGGCACCCTCCAAAGTGACATCGGCATCAGTTACGATAATTGCATCGATATAACTGTAAGAAGCATTTATTTGCCAATTAGGTAGTAAGTATCCTGCCATATCCCATTCAAATCCTCTACTACGATCGGCTCCACGTTGCACCAATAAATCAGGCTGCGTAGGGTCATTGGCGCTCATTAAAATGTTTTTCTGATTAATTTCGTAGATAGCCATGTTCATCGTTATCTTTTTATTAAACAAATCAGCTTTCATCCCTATTTCTTTTAAATCAGAAGTCAAAGGTTTGAACCTTGAAGCCGATTCATCGGCCCAAAAAAACTGACCTGTACTTGGCAGTAAGGTAACAGTGTTAGATTGCGGTTGGAAACCTTCTAGATAAGTACCATATACGTTAATGTTATCATTTACGGCATAAGTAATACCTATTCTGGGAAGAAGTCTTTGGTTTGTAAAAGAAGATTCATTAGCTGTTTTATAATGAGTTATATCTTCGAACCACTCATTTCTTAAACTCAATAATAGAGAGAATTTGTTCCATTTTAACTGCTCCTGGATGTATACAGCATTACTCATGGTCAATGCAGAAGGAACTGCAATACGCGAATTGATGGTATAATCCTGAATGTTTTGTATCGTGTATGATGGGTTTGCTAAATCAAAATGATTAACATTGGGTTTGGGCAATGTACTCCCCCCAATAGTAATGGTTTGATAATCTGATGCATTTGCTGGATCAAAAGACCTGGTGACACTACCATCATTTAATAAATACCCTCGTGCTGAGTTTTGACCACCTCCTTTAAGTTTTTTCCAGTAGTGCAAGTCATACCCAACCAATAATTTGTGATCTATCGACCCCGTTTTGAAATCAAAATTGAAATAACTGTTCACATTATCAATGCTCCAAAACTGCTTTCGTTGTACAAATCGCATAGCGACCAAACTGGGAATAGGCTCGTTCGCAATATCTACAGCAAATGTATTTGTAGTACGATGCTCCTGTAAATCTTCGGTCCAGGTTTGCTTCATATAAGAAGTGTTAAAAGTAATATTAGGACTAAATTTATGAGAAAGGTTCCCCATAATAATTACTTCCTTAGATTTGAAGAAATCGCTGGAAGCTCCTAAATTAAGACTTATCGGTGTGCTGTTAAGATTGGTTTGTCCGGCTACAGCACCAAAAATAGGTTGACCACGATCTAGGTTACCGTTCATGTTATTGAAAATGAATTCTGCATTGATGGCGGTCTTTTCATTGGGAATATAACTGAACGATGGTGATAATAATATTGATTTATTACTTATTAAATCACGGTAAGATTGTGCCGTTTGGTAGGCCCCATTGATACGATATAGTAATGTTTTTGACTCGTTAAGTGGCCCTGTGAAATCTAAGGACCCTCTCATAGTACTAAAACTACCTACACTTAAACTCACTTCTTTTCTATCTACAGATAAAGGTTTTTTGGTAACCATATTAATACTTCCACCGGGATCAACGCTAGCAAAAGTTGCGCTGGCAGGCCCTTTTATAACTTCTACTCTTTCTATGTTCGAGGTAAGTGGCTGTAAGAAATAAAACTGCCGAGTACGCATTCCGTTAATGATCTGCCCCTCTTCATTTTGGCTAATACCTCTTATGTTGTACTGATTATAAAAACTAGATGGACTAACACCACTAACGACTTTCACTGCATCTGCTAAGTGAAAGGCCTGCCTGTCGGCAATTAGCTCTTTGGTTACCGAAGCTATGGCCTGTGGTAGCTCTTTGTTTGCAATAGCCATTTTGGTCGCAGAAAAAGAATAGTCACTATTGTAATCTCGTTTTGTACGCCCTACTACTTCTACGGTTTGAAGTTGTAGTACATCTTCTTTTAGCGTTATTGTGCCAAGATCATACTCTTTATTTTCTAGAAAATCATAAGTCTTGTTGATCACATAAAAACCAACATAACTTATCTTAACTTCATAAGTTCCTGTTTTTTGCAAAACAAAGTTGAATTCTCCGTTTTCATTAGAAATAGTTCCTTCTTTTTTTTCTTCGATATCAAAAGAAATAGTAGCACCGGGAATAATGTTTTGTTTTTCGTCAATAATTTTGCCTTTAATATTGATTTGAGAAAAACTTTGCTGACAAATAATGGCAAATAAAATAATTAAAATCTCTTTTTTCATGGGGTAATTTTTAAATGGTTTCTAAATACAGTTCTTTTAGCTGGTTGGCATCAATACCACTTGTTTTAATCTGTTGAACAAGGGAACCTTCTTTCATTATTCCGATGGTAGTACCTACATGTACTGCGTTGAATATATCATGTGTGGCCATGAATATGGTTTTACCTTCTTTAGCGAGTTCTTTACAAGTTGTAGTAAATTCGGCCGATGCTTTAGGATCGAGACCAGATGTTGGTTCATCCATAAAAATCACATCAGCATTTTTGGCAACTGCAACCGCAATACCCACTTTTTGACGCATTCCTTTAGAATAAGTAGACAGATGTTGTAGGTGTGCTTCTTCCTGTAACCCAGCTTTTGTCAAAAATTTCTGTAGTTTTTCTTGAGGGTATTTATACCCAGCCAAACGACTGAAAAAATCTAAATTCTCTATTCCGGATAAATTCCCATAAAGCTGAACTGTCTCTGGGATATAGGCTGTTTTTTTCTTTATAGAAGTAGTATTGGATTGAATTTCTTCATTATCAATTAAGATTTGCCCACTATCGGGTTTTATAAAGCCAAGAAATAGATTAATAGTTGTAGTTTTTCCTGCCCCATTTTGACCAAGAAGACAGAATATAGAACCTTGTTCTACTTGAAAAGAAACATTGTTTACTGCTTTTTTTCCGTTATAGGTTTTTGACAAGTTTTTTGCTCTAAGCATTGTGTTTAAAGTATTATTGTATCTCTAAAAAAGAGATCGTATTAATAAATAGAAGTATAATCTTAAGTGGTAGTAACTAAACTGAGGTTTTGAATAAGAGAATAATTATTCCTTACATCAAAATGTTTATAACCTTGCGGTTATATGCAATTACAGTCTAATTAGAATACTTAAAATTGAAAATCGTTAAGTTTTAGACCCTAAAAACATGAGCAACAGAAGAAAGCCAGAGCTTATGAAAACATAAACCGAATTATCTTTTAAGGCTATAAGAATTGGCATTTATAGGTAGCGTCATTTCGTTGATTTAAGAAAATTCGCAAGTATAAAACCTGATGAGTAATCGCTTAAAAGAAAGAATTTAATCGTTAAAAATGAAAATAGAGTAAAATAACTATGCTAAAAAAGGAGGAGGTCTCGAAAATAGATTTGTAATATGTACATCACTACTATAAATGAAGCTGTAGTGACTTATTACATTTTTTTGAGTATAGAGCTCAAAAGTGCTACTTACATAGTTTTGGCTAGTGTCATTAACAGCAGCCGGAGTAAAATTGGTTATAGAAACGAGATCACAAACTTCGCAATGTTCTATACCATCATCATTATGAGTAAGTACATGCAAGCCTGCCACTTTCAGAGAAAGGAAAATGACAATAAAAATATAGGTAATGTAATTTTTTAAATCCCCAATTTTCATAACAGACAAACCTACCAAATAATATACAGATAAAATGTTAAAAAAACCTAAATTGTTTGGATGGTTAGAAAGAATACAATACAGGTATAACGTGGCTTTAAAAATTGATAAGGTATACTATATAAAGTTTTAGATGGTTTCTAGGCAGGACTATTTATAACTTTAATTTAGTACTAATCATTTAAGTTGTTTAAGAGAAGTCCCTCTATTATAAAGGATTTATTCATTTGACCTATGAAGTTAAATAAAATCATAATCAAATATATTTAACTTGTATATACAATTTGAATATATATATTTGTAGATATGAAGTACGAAATAGAACAATGCCTGGGAGCAAGAATAAATGGTCTTTCTCGAAGGATAGATAACATTTACCGTAAGCATTTAAAGAATAAAGGAGTTACACAAAGTCAGTTAAGCATAATGTTGGCATTGTATAAGATGGGAGAATCAGAGCAACATGTAATTGCTGGCATATTAAATTTTGAAACTTCATCATTAACTCGAATTTTAGTCAGGCTAATGAATCAAAAATATGTTATAAAAACAGGAGCAGTAAACCGCCCATCAATCGCTTTAACAAAATTAGGAATAAAAAAAGTGAAAGAAGTATTACCTAATTGGGAGAATGCCATGGATGAAGTACATGAAATGTTAGGAGAAAAATCTGTAAAAGCATTCTCGACTTTTGAAAAAGGATTTAAGTAGTCTTTTTTTATAATTATTAACTTGTATATACAATTTAAAAAAATGAAAATATTAATAACAGCTGCAAATGGCCATACGGGATTTACAACAGCAATAGAATTATTAAACTTAGGTGCCGAAGTTAGAGCATTTGTAAGAAATCCAAATAGTGAGAAAGCTCAAGAACTTAAAAAAATAGGGGCAGAAATCTTTGTTGGAGACATAGAAGATATAAGAGACGTTAGAAAAGCTTTGAGCGGAATTCGACGTGCATATTTTGTGCCTACTTATCCTAATGTATTATTTCAGGGATCCACATTTGCAACGGTTTTAGAAGAATTAGAAATCGAACATGTAGTTCTTTTAACACAATGGACTTCATCAAATAGACATCCTTCAATCTATACAAAAGAACATTGGTTAGTAGATCAAATATTTGGCAGATTAAAACATACAAAATTAACAGTACTAAATCCTGGTTTGTTTGCTTTTGTGTATTTTATGACACCAGCTCCGCTTACTCAATTTGGAATGTTACCAGACTTTGGAGAAAATGCACCGCCGTCTAATGAAGATATAGGCCTGGTCGCAGCACACATTCTCAAAGAGCCCTCGGCACATATAAATAAAACCTACAGAGTTACAGGAAAAGAAGTATTGAGTACCCAACAAATGGCAAATATTATTGGTATGGTAGTAGGTAGAAAAGTAAAAGCTATAAAAATGTCTAATGCTATGATGTATAAAGTACTACGAGCTTACGGTTATCCACAGCGAGATGCCTCGCAAGTGGTTGCACATTACGTCGAAGAGGCACATAAAGGAACTTTTGGTTTTAATGCTCCCAATAGTGTTGTCAAGAATATTACCGGTAAAGAAGCAGACGATTTTCTAACGATAGCACAAAAATATCTTTCGACCATGCCAGAAGCCAAGCAAACTTTTAAGAACAAGTTAAAAGCGATACGATTTATGATCAAAGTAGTATTTACAAAAACCTGGGATATGAAAAAATATGAGAAAGAGCAAGGTTTTCCTAATTTTAAAGATACCTCATTTTGTATGGATTCTGAAGAGTGGAAACTAACACATGAGTAAAATAACGAGTTAATCAAATATTTAAACAAAGGTGTATTTATTAGAGGAATTAAAGCACACGATAAAGTTTTTATTTAGAAGATAAAATAAGAGTTTTTTATTCTAGAAAAGACCGTTTTGGTGTAGTTTTTATTATGGAATGTGAATCATTAGAAGAAGCGAAAAAATTATAGAAAGCCTTCCGTTTGTAAAGAAAATGTATTGAGTTTTGATCTAATTCCTAGTTTTATTTTTCATTTTATAAGCTCAGATAAATTACCAAATATTTGAATACTGTTATTGGTTTTTTCTTTTAATCTATATTTTGATTGGTGTCCATTCGCGATCAGAATACAATTTACACCTAATTGATTTGCAACGTCGAAATCGTGGATTGTATCCCCTATTAAAACTGTTTTGTCTATATCAATTAAATTGTTTTCTATTAAACTAAGACCTTTATCGATCTTACTTTCGGCTTTGTGATTGTCTAAACCTTCAACTTGTTCGAATACCTGTTCGATTACGTAATGTTTAAGCAAGCTGATAACACTTTCTTTGTGAGCCGCAGTTAATATAAATTGTTTACTATTTTTGTTGTTAACTTCGTTCAAAATGCTCATTGCTCCGTTTTGAAGTTTGCATTTATGAACGTTGGTTAGATAATCAGATATAAACTTAGAGGTGAGCACCTCAAAAGATTCCTTTTCAAAGTCAATACCAATTTTTTTATAATAATCTGAAATCGGAAAACCAAATACTTCTCTATAAGAATCAATATCTAACTTCCTGTTATTATGATTTAAAAGTAATTTGTTGACAATTTCAACGCATAACCAGCTATCATTTAGAAGAGTTCCGTTCCAATCCCAAATGATGTTTTCGTAATGATATAAGGGATTATTCTTCATACTAAAAACAAACTTTTATTAGTTGCAGATTGATTATTAAATTATTTTATAGAATGCCAGGAGTATTGCTGCCTGCCTGATCGTAAAAAATAGGATTGCTACCAGGTAAGGTATATAGTTCTTACTATTTCTTTTATCTTTTACAATCAAACCTAGTAATAAAATACTTTTCAATGCAAAACCAGTACTCATATTTTGCATAAACGAGAAATCTAACCAATGTATGAATATCCTTCCTATTGCAGGAAAAATAAATACTAAGGTTAGTACTATCATATAGCGCATATGAAGTTGCACTTTTTTTTTATAATAAATGGCTAATACATAAAATAGAATTACAGAAATAATATCTGATGTGGTAAGTATGGTTAAGGGTAAGTAGTTATATTGAATTTGTTTAAGAAATATAGGTATAAATGAAATTAGTATTAATATAAAAAGAACATAAGAAAATTTGCCTAGTAGTCGATGATAATAGTATTTTTTGGCTTTAATTAGCATTGGTTGAACGATAAATAAAATAATCCATATAGCAGACACAATAAAATGAAAATGAATTGTTATACCTGGATCTTTTTCAAAATTTGGAAATTGACTTAAATATGTTTTTAAAAAACCAATAATTGTAATTGGAACTAATACAAGTAATAGCATTCCTAAATTTTTATATCCTTTTTCCATTTATAAATTAAATTTGTTAGTTGTTATTCGATATACCTCTCGAATTTGTGAGGGCAATATTTACTTTTTTTAGATTATCAAAGTTTTTCACGATATCTCATTTAAAAATTAAACTTTGGTAACCACATGTATTTGGTAGCGAATATGGTCCCAAGCATAGTGAAGATTGCGAAAAGAAAAATCAATAATACAATAGAATATTTGAGCAGTTTTTGTGTTTTACGGCAAGTAAAAAAATAGTATTCCAAAAAGACAAGGGGAACCAAATAATTTGCATAAGAAATAAATATTGAAAACGTCTTAACCAAGTTATTTGGGAAATCAAAAAAATAAAACCAACCATAACCCAATCTAATATACCAAACGCCACTAGCCACCATAAATAAACGTAATGCCCAGCGAGAATGGGTAATGATTTGATTTACACGAATATAATGATATGTTAAGATTGAAAAAATAATTATCAAAACACCTCCTAATGTAGTGCCAATATGTTCGATTAAACCAGCTTGTGGGTTACCACGTACCCAAACCATATACAATCCAGCAAAACTTGTAATAACAACAGCAAATAAATAAATCCTTCCTGCCCAACGATGAAAAACAAGAAATTGATTACGTATTTTTGGAACTAATTGAAGTGGTCCGAACCCTAAAATAAGTACAGAAATAAAAATATGAGTGGCTACAGCATAATTCCCTACAGAGTCATTAACCACGTAGCCTGTAACGAGTTGATTTCCACTCCATGCTACTAAACCTTTTTGAATAGCTGGAAAAATATAATAAAACAAAAGGTAAATTATAAATCCCCATTGACCTAATAATGTCGTTAAAAACCAAACTGAAATCGCTTTTTTAATCACACTTTTTCTTTAAAACACCTTGAAGACCAGTATTTCTAATCAAATAGGCAGTATGACTACAAAGCTAATATCTACCTATTTAAAAAATCTCAATTCTATTATAGAAGGTATACTGATTTATAAATCAAGAAATAAAAAATGATGTATTTAGAGAAAAAAGAAATTAATGAGATAAATAGGAAGGAAGACCAATAACTTATAGTAGTAATTTTTATAAACATCAGTTTACACTAATTCATTAATCAAGCAGTCTTAATTTTATTTAACTTCTCCTTAATATAGTATGAAGGTGTTAATCCAGTATATTTCTTAAATGCATTATAAAAGGCCGAAGAAGAATTAAACCCAGATATATCTGCAATGTGTGCTATCGTATAATTACAAAATTCTTTATCTTTTTCAATCCTTGCTAATACATAGTTTACTCTTAGTTCATTAATAAAATCGGTAAATTTCTTTTGGTAATGACTATTGATTGTATTAGAAAGATAAGTGGTATTAGTACTTAATATATTAGCCAGTTTAGAAAGAGTAAGTCCCTTGTCTAAAAATAATTCAGAATTCATCACTTCTTTAAGTAACTGAACCAGTTCTATATTCACTTCTTGTTCAGCGATACTATGTTTGTTTGTTGATTCTTTAGATTTTACCTTAGAACGTATGAGTTCTTGATTTTTGATGAATAGTATTTCATTTTGTTCTTTTTCTCGTTTATAAAACTGCCAAATAGCAAATGAAATAAGCAACAGTAATGCAACCAGAAAAATTGCCAATAACAATTGATTTTTTTGCCGTTTATTCATTAGTGTCACACTTTCATTTTCCTGCTGTAGTAGTTTAATCTCTAGATCCTTTTTATTAGATTCGTATTTTTCAACAATTTCAGCTACTGTTTTCTTGTCCTGTAATTGATGAGTAGAATCTGAGTGCCTTAAAAACTTGTCAAAATAAAATTCACCATTTTTATTATCATTCAGTCTGTAATACGACATAGATAATCTTTTATAAATGGTATCCAGGACTTCCATCCTTGAGTTGGGTAATGCTTTAAGATAGCTTTCTATTGCATCATAATATTGATTATTTTGAAAATATGCTGTTCCTATGTCTCTGTAGATTAATTGCTCCTTGCCACCAAGATTCATTTTTCGAGCTTCAAAAAGAGCTTTTTCTGCATATTTTATTGCGTTTTTATAATCATTTTTTCGCGTGTATAAATAACTCAACTGTTGATAAATAGTTGGAATAAAAAAATCAGCTTCATTTTTTGAAGCCAAATCTATGGCATTCATAAAGATATCATATGCCTGATCACGTTTAGAACTCAATTCAGCCATATTCATTTGGGTACTAATATATGTACAGACATCCTTATAGACCTTATCACTATAGTTGTATTGCAATGCTTTTTGGTAATTTTCCATCGCCTGTGATTCTCTTTTTAATGTAAATTGAATCATTCCTAACCCGTTGTATACTCTTCCTAAACTAACACTATCCTCAATTTTTTTGAAATATGAGATTGATTTCAGAAAAGCTTGACTTGACTTAATGTAGTTTTTCTTATTAAATAGTGTGTAACCCAAATATTTAAGTGTATTACCTAACGTTTTATCGCCTAAAGAAATACTATCTAGAAGGTTGAGGTTTAGTAATCTTTCGGAAGCCGTATATTCACCTTGCACTAATTTTGCAGATGCCATAGCGACACGAGCCTTAGCTACTAATCTATTATTGTTTATTGAATTGGAAATATGATAGGCTTTATTAGCAAAAAAATAGGCTGAATCTGCGTCTTTTGTCCAGTTTTTCTCAAAAAGATTTAACAAAGAATCGATCTTCTTTTCTTGTTGAGCGATACTGCTAAAGCTAATACAACATACAATTATATAAGTGATTAGAACATGTTTTTTCATAAAAAATTGGATGACTTTCTTAATGTACAAAATTGGAATTAAAAGCAGTACTTAAATTCTTATTCCTTTTTCTCTATTCAGTATTTACTACACTCAATACTCTAGGTAGCCACATTCCTTTAGTAGCTAAAAAAATACCAATCATCATATATAGGGTAACAGCAAACAAAAGTATAGATAACCTTTTTTCTGACTTATGATTTTTACCTTTCTTCACTTGTAAATAGAACTCTAAAATAGCTAATGGAATTAGGTAAGAAGCAAAAGACCAATAATCGAAAAAATTATCAACTTGAAAACCAAATAAGTCTTCTATAAAAAACCAGGTTCTATACCCAATGCGTAGAAACCAAACACCACTTGCCACAATAAATAAGCGTAATGCCCATTGGCGATGCGGTTTTATTTTTCTTTGTAAAGCAAAACGTAAGGTTTGTATAGCAAAAAAGACAATAAGAATTCCTTCAATGGTAATAGCAATATCTTGATAAATACTTCCGAAAGAGGGGCGTGGGCGAGACCAGGTTAAATATACTCCTCCTAAACTTAAAATAAAGATTAGCGGTAAATAAATACGACCAATCCATTTGTGAAATCTTCTATAATCCCTCTGGATTTTAGGAATCAATTGTAATGGACCAGCAACAATAACGAAAATCGGGATAATAAGATGTGATGCTAATATTACATTACCTGTAAAATCACCATCTATATACCCATTAGGCATATGTTTACCTCCCATAGATCCCATACCACTTGCCAAAATTTTATACCCATGATAAATAGCCACATAAGCCGCAAAAATCCATTGCCCAACGAGCATTACTATAAACCAAATGGTTGTGCTGTACTTTAAATTAGAGAAAAAAATCATTATATAACATTTAGGAATGTTGCATAAATAATGAATGATTTTAAATGCTACTACAGAATAGATCTATTAAATCTCCTGATTTATAAATTGAAAGAAATTACTATATAACTCTCTTGGTGATAGCGTTTACAGGGATTTAAGCCTAGTAGATCTATTCAATATGTATTATTAGCAAATCGAAAACTAAAACTTTTTTTGAAGAAGACTTGAGGTAAATAAAACACATAAAAACTACACTTCTAAGTTCTAACAAATAAAAAATCCAATCACTATTGTGATTGGATTTTTTTGGTCGGGGTGGCAGGATTCGAACCTGCGACCTCCGCGTCCCAAACGCGGCGCGATAACCGGGCTACGCTACACCCCGAGGTGTATATTTCCCTTTTGAGGGTGCAAATATAGACAAATCATTTAAAATAAAACCAAATTATAGTATAAAGTAAAGAATTTTTTACTCCTTGTTTTAAAAATGAGAAAAAACCCTTCTTATACCTTGATATAAAAAGGGTTTTACATAGGTATGGGGTATTATGCGTGATAATATCGTTCTCTATAAATTTTTCCATCTTTCCACTCGGTAACAACAGTCTGTTCAGAAAGCATAGTACTACCATCTTTTAGTTTTAATTCCATTACAGCGTCATAAAAAGAGTGATTTCCATTAATGGCATAATTGTTAACATCATATCTAATAAATTCTGAAAGCTGATTATCTATAAAATCCTGCTCAAACTTAAGATTAAACGCTTTTCCTTTTTTGGGAGCATCATTGGCTTCTTTTAGTTCTACATCATCATGTAAGTAAGTGTCCATAGCTTCAATAAAAGCGCCTTTCGACAATAATTCGTGAACGTGTTTAAGGTTTTTTTCAATTGTATTTTCCATGTTTGTTTTATTTTTTTAGAGTTAACTATTGTTTTGTATTTGATGATGTAAAGATGCGATGATACTTGCTTTCTAAAAATGTAGTTTTTCCCTTAACTCTTGTCAATTTTTCCCGGGAAGCACATTTATGATGTAATCGAATTAGAAATGGTGATTATGTATCAAATTACTTAGAAAAAACAGAGTATACATGTGTTGGTGTTAGGATACTTTTTATACGCATGATTTTTTTAGTTTTTATAAAAAAAATAAGGGTTTTGTTTAATGATTAAACCAGAGCTAGGTCGTATCTTTATAGACCAAAAGAAGCTTCTGGGAAAACAGTCTTTTTTTTCATGTTTGTAACTCGTGTTACTGACTATTATTATGCTGAAAAGTATCTTTGTAAAACTGAAGATTTAAAAAAAACAGATCTTATGGAAAATCTTGATGCGGCAAGACTCCAAATGGCATTTACTCTAATATTTCATATTGTTTTTGCTTGTATTGGTATGGTCATGCCTTTTTTTATGGTGGTATCTCACTATAAGTGGCTTAAAACAAGGGATCAGGTATATTTGACCTTAACCAAATCGTGGCAAAAGGGAGTAGCAATATTTTTTGTTACGGGTGCTGTTTCGGGCACAGCATTATCTTTTGAACTGGGATTACTTTGGCCCGAGTTTATGAAACATGCCGGACCCATTATCGGAATGCCT
The DNA here is from genome assembly GCF_943422735.1 of Aquimarina sp. EL_43. Lineage (NCBI taxonomy): Bacteria > Pseudomonadati > Bacteroidota > Flavobacteriia > Flavobacteriales > Flavobacteriaceae > Aquimarina > Aquimarina sp. EL_43. The sequence continues at coordinate 3,520,304 of NZ_CALSBR010000001.1, forward strand.
TTTTCATTAGAGGGAGCAGCCTTTTTTGTAGAAGCCATAGCCTTAGGTTTTTATTTGTATGGATGGGGTAAACTACCAGAGAGATTTCATTGGATAACCGGAGTTATTATTGGTTTATCTGGAGTAGCATCAGGAATTTTGGTAGTTGCTGCTAATGGATGGATGAATGCTCCAACAGGATTTGAATATATAGATGGAAAATTCCTAAATATAGATCCGATCCAGGCGATGTTAAACCCTGCCTGGTTTACACAAGCTTTGCATATGACATTGGCTGCTTTTACAGCTACTGGTTTTGCCGTTGCAGGGGTTCATGCATATCAGGTATATCGAAAAAGAAAAGTAGAATTACATAAAAAAGCATTTAAGATAGCAATAACATTTGGAGCAATAGCAGCAATACTACAGCCGATTAGTGGTGACATTTCGGCTAAAGATATTGCAGAACGCCAACCTGTAAAGCTTGCAGCGATGGAAGCACACTATAATACTGAAAAAGGCGCTCCTTTATATATCGGTGGAATAGTAAATGCAGAAAAACAAGAAGTGAACTATAAAATAGCAATTCCGGGAATGTTATCATTTCTCGCTTTTTCAGATTTTGAAGCTGAAGTTAAAGGATTAAATGATTTTCCTAAGGACGAATGGCCCAATGTACCTATGGTGCATTATGCATTTCAGATCATGGTAGGAATTGGCACCCTTTTACTTTTTGCAGGAATTCTATATTTTATATCATTAAAAAAGAAAAAATGGTTTGCTAATCATAAGTATTGGTTACTATTTGTGTTATTGGCCCCAATGGGATTTATTGCATTAGAGGCAGGATGGATCGTTACAGAAGTAGGAAGACAACCCTGGATAATTCATAATATCATGAAAACTAAAGATGCAGTAACTCCTATGCCAGGTATTGTGTTTAGCTTCTATATGTATATTGCAGTATACCTTACCTTATCGATTGCTGTAACCTGGTTGATGCTTAGACAAATAAAAGTTTTAAATAATTCAAATCACTAAATATGCTGTATGTTGTATTATTCTTTTTGATTTTTTCCCTGTATCTCTATGTAGTTTTAGGTGGCGCAGATTATGGAGCTGGGATAGTAGAGCTTTTTTCATCAGAAGAAAATCAGAAGATTACCAAAAAAACTATTTATCGTGTCATGGGACCCGTTTGGGAAGCTAACCATATTTGGATTATTATTTTGATTGTGATTCTATGGATTGCATTTCCTGTGTATTATAATATCATGGTAGTGAGTTTGCATATCCCACTTACCATAATATTATTAGGAGTTACCCTTAGAGGGGTAGCTTTTGTATTTAGGCATTATGATGCTATTATTGATAACTCTCAGAAGTTATATGATAATATGTTTAAAATCTCTAGTTTGATAACCCCCATATTTTTAGGAATGGTATTCGGGGCATTGATTAGTGGCGAAATACGTATAGTAGATGATATTAGTTCTTTAACATTTTATGAAGCATTTGTAAAGCCTTGGTTTAATGTATTTAGCATATTGGTCGGATTATTTTTTGCAGCACTTTGTGCATTTTTATCTTCAGTACTGCTAATAGGGGAGTCAAAAGAAGGAAATGAAAATATTTATATTAGAAAATCGGCTATTGCTACAATTGTTGTTTTTGTTGTAGGGCTGTTAACCTTTGGGTATGGATACATTGTCGAGAATGTATTTGTACAGGAGTTTATGAAAAACCCTATTACAATAATTTCTGTTGTATTTTCTGCATTTCTGTTATTTCCGTTATGGAAAACTATCAAAAAAGGGAATACAGTATGGAGTAGGTTTTTTGCAGGATTGCAGGTGTTTTTAATTTTATCAGCAGTTTTAATTTCTCATTATCCAGATATAATAATTACCCAAACAGGAAGCGTTAGTTTAATAGAAAACATAGCTCCTGATAGTGTTATTAATGTCTTAGGGATATCTCTTATCATTGGTGGGGCAGTCATTTTACCAGGATTATTTCATTTGTTAAAATCATTTAAAATGATCAAAATTCTAGAAAGAGATTAATATGTATATCTCACCCGGCAATTTTTAAAAAAAGTATTCTACTTAAATTATTTCTTGTATTTCTATACCAATTTCTTATCCTAAAACATAGGTGTTTCCTGATATAATAAACTTAAAAAAGGTTCATGAATTTTAACTTTTTAGGAATTATTTTTTGGCGTCTCATAATTTGAGATCATCACACATTAGTTTTACCAAAGTTTTCAAATAGGAAGCAACTCAAAAAAATAATGTTTAATTAAAATTCGATCAAAAAATGAGAAATTTAACAGGTAAGGAATTAAGAGAAACTAATGGAGGAATAGACGGTTTAGCTGCAGCTTTGGCTGAGATAGCAAGACAAATGGAAGCGATTAAGAAATTAGGAACGTTAACAGGAACTACTGATGATATACACAACTAGTATTGTGTATACTTGGATCTAAAATTATCAACTATGAAAGATTTACAAAAATTAGGAAAGCCTTTGAGTAAGACTCAACAAAAGGAAATAAAAGGAGGAGCAGCAAGAATTCCAATTGGTGATATTGATGACTGTATATTTCCATTAGCACCACCGCCACCAGGATGTAACTGGCATATTGATATGAAAGCGTGTACGGCAAAACTTGTCTGTCTGGATCTCATTGAAATAAGATAATTTCATAAAGGCTATCAAAATAACTTGATAGCCTTTTTTAATTCGTTTCTGTCATAAATATCCCTTTAAAAAAAGTTTAAGTATGAGATTGAATATGTTTGGGAGTAAAGTGAAATCGTCATAAAAAGTTTTGCATTTTAGTTTATAATCGATTCCCAAAAATTAGAATAAAAAGTTATATTTGCACTCTTAATTTTTCGGGATGTGGCGCAGTCCGGTTAGCGTACACGGCTGGGGGCCGTGTGGTCGCAGGTTCAAATCCTGTCATCCCGACACCAAAAGAGGTTCTGATAAAGGATCTCTTTTTATTTTATAATTGTTTGAGAGCCTGTTCTATACTCTGAACAGGAAGTTTACATGCTCCTTGTTGGCAGACATATATAAAAGTTGCACCTTCTATATACTTGTTTTTAAATACAGGCAATGTGCTTTCTTGAGTACTTCCCACAACAATAGCATTTGGGATGTAATATGAATTAAAAGTATCTGCTATAGAATCTGCTTTTTCTCCTACGATTACGATCTCATAAAAAGGATAAACAGTGTGAAGCTGTAAAGCGCTCCATTTAGAAAAATCTTTTGCGTTATCGGTTAAATAATCTGCCATAGAAGATAACATTTGCTTCGATTTTTCTGTAAGCTGGTTATCATAGTTAAGAATACCAAGTTTTTTTAGATTATGCCCCATAACAGCATTTGGTGATGGTATTACTCCATCATCAACTTTAATTAATGTAGAGATCAATTTACTTTCTTTGGTATACTTATACATCTTAGTCGCCGAATCTGTATAATGTGTTGTAGCGATAGCATGCAGAGCATTTGCACGATCCAGGTATTTTGTTTCAAGGGTCACACTATATAAATTGATGGTAGCATCAATAAGTAAAGCATAATCTTCTATAAAACCTTCTTGCTGCTTATCACCTTTTTTATAAGTATGAACCAGAAAATTGTTGTTGGTATTATTGGTATCAATAACATTGTAAAGTGTGATAGCTTTGTTAAGGTATTCTTTATTCCCAAAAGCTTTGTATGCATCAATAAATCCATTAATCAGTAGGGTATTCCATGAAGTAATCACTTTATCATCAATAGCAGGGGATACTCTTTTTTGTCTTTCATTAAAGAGCAATTCTTGCCATTTAGTTTTTAGGAGTACTAACTTCTCTGGTAAAATATCATTTTGAGCACCGAATATACTATCATTAGAAGATTGTTGTATACTAAAAGAAGTTTCTTTTTCCGAACTTTCAGAAGTTCCTAAATCATAATATGTAGAAAAAAGAGAATACTCTTCTTTTAAAATATGTTGTAACTCTTCTTCTTTCCATTGATAATAACCCCCTTCTTTTCCTTCGCTATCAGCATCTATCGCCGAGTGATATCCTCCATTTTGACTTTTCATTTCACGTTCTAAAAAGGCAATAGTCTCTTCTACTATGGTTTTATACTGTACTTTTTTATAAACCTTATATGCTTTAGAATAGAGGCTAATTAGTTGCGCATTGGTGTAGAGCATTTTTTCAAAATGAGGAACTTTCCAATAGGGATCGGTACTATATCTAAAAAAACCTCCTCCAACATGATCATAAATGCCACCAGAAGCGATGTTGTCTAAAGTATTTTCAACATGTCTTTTAACCGTGTCATTATGTGTTAGTTTGGCATAATCCATAAGAAACTCCAAACTATGTGGTTTGATAAATTTTTGATTTCCGAGATCTCCTCCCCATTTAGAGTCCCAATTTTTTTGCCAATTATTCACGCTTAGATCAAGAGCATCTTTGGTTAAATGGGTATTATCATTTTTGGGTTCTATTACATTGGTTGCATGTATGCCCGACGAAATTTTATCGGCATAATCTGTTAGTTTTTGAGGATCGGTTTGATATAAATCAGTGATTTTATCCAGCACTTCTTTCCATTGTTCATTAGTATGGTAAGTACCGCCATATACTGGTTTCCCATTCGGAAGAAGAATAACATTAAGAGGCCATCCACCATTACCTTGCATTAATTGTACAGCAGTCATATAAACATGATCCAGATCCGGACGTTCTTCTCTATCTACTTTAATATTTATAAAACGCTCATTCATTATCCGAGCGATATTTTCATCTGCAAATGTTTCTTTTTCCATGACATGACACCAATGGCAAGAAGAATACCCAATACTTACAATCAATAATTTATTGGTTTTTACAGCTTCTTCAAGAGCACTATCACTCCAGGGTTGCCAATCTACAGGATTATGTGCATGTTGTAATAAATAAGGACTTGTTTCATTAATTAAACTATTAGTATACGCATGGTTACTTTTTGATGGAGTATCCTTACAACCAAAAACAAATAGTAATAAAGTGAAAAAAGTAAATTTTAGAATTCGAGAAGTATTTAGCATTTCGTTACAAAAAGGTATATTTAGACCAAAGTACAATAATTTGTATAATATCCCTAAATACGATGCTCAGAGGTTTGTTTATATTAAGAAATACATAGTGTAAGGCTATCCTTTAATAAATTAATAGAAGTTGTTTGTCTATAAAAACATGCTGTTTAGAGGATAAGTTTACAATAAAAAGAAATGTTCCTTATTTTCAAATTTCCTCAAAAAAGGAAGGTCTAATTTTTAGAATATGATGCAGAATACGGTTTACCTCTTACTACTCATTTTGATTTTTTCTGGTTGTTCAAAAGATCAGAAAAAAAATAACACTACTGTAGAAGAGAAACAAAGGACAACACTATTTGAAAAAGTTTCAGAAACTCATAGTACTATAGATTTTAAGAATAAGATCGAAGAAACATTATATTTTAATTTTCTTAATTATTCATATATCTATAATGGTGGTGGAGTAGCTGTTGGTGATATCAATAATGATGGATTAGAAGATATATATTTTAGTTCTAATCAGGGAACTAATAAACTTTACCTTAATACAGGTGATTTTGTCTTTGATGATATCACAAAGAATGCAGGAGTTACCGATCAAGAAGGTTGGTCTACCGGCGTTTCTATGATAGATATTAATGCTGATGGCTGGTTAGATATTTATGTATGTAAGTCGGGCGCATTGCAGCATAAAGAAAAGAGAAAGAACAAACTTTATATCAACCAGAAAAATGGAACTTTTATAGAGCAGGCCGATCAATATGGTTTGGCTTCCAGTGCTTTTTCGACTCAGGCTTATTATTTGGATTTTGATAAAGATGGAGACTTAGATATATACTTGTTAAATCATAGGCCAGATTTTAATAATAATGTAACAATAGACCCTAGAATTCAATTTAACTATCATCCCGAAAGTAGCGATCAGTTATTTGAAAATAACAACGGAAAATTTACAGATATTACTCAAAAATCAGGATTGTTAAATAAAGCCTGGGGGCTTAGCGCATCTATTGGTGATTTTAATGAAGACGACTGGCCAGATGTTTATGTAGCCAATGATTTTTTAGAATCTGATTTTCTTTACATCAATAACCACGATGGCACATTTACCAATACCATCCTTAGCACGTTTGATCATATCACTGCAAATAGCATGGGGTCTGATTTTGCTGATATTAATAATGATCTAAAGCCAGATCTGGTGGTTTTAGATATGTTGTCTGATGATCATAAAAGGGGGAAAGAAAATATGGCATCAATGAGCACCGAAAATTTCAATGAGTTGGTTAATGCAGGGTATCATCATCAATATATGTCTAATGCATTGCAACTCAACCTGGGGAATGGCATATTTAGTGAAATAGGGCAGTTGTCTGGGATTTCGAATACAGATTGGAGTTGGGCTCCAGTATTGGCAGATTTTGACAATGATGGATTTAATGACCTTTTTGTAACTAATGGGATCCTTTATGATTTGTCTAACCAGGATTTTAGACATCGAATGAAGACTAATATTCGTAATCGAAAAAAAGTAACATTAGATGAAGCAATTGGTATGATGCCTTCTACCAAATTGAGTAACAAAATGTTTCTTAATAATAAAGATTTAACGTTTTTACCCGTTACCAAAGAATGGGGGTTACAGGAAAAAGTGAATTCTAACGGAGTTGCCTATGCTGATCTTGATAATGATGGAGATCTCGATCTCATCCTTAACAATCAGATGGAAACTGCTAGTATCTATAAAAACAATCAGGATAATAATTATATATCGGTTGCACTTTCTGGCAGTGATAAAAACCCCAATGGCATTGGTGCAAAAGTTAATATCTATGCCAAAGATCAGCAACAATCAAAAATACACTATCCTGTGAGGGGATTTCAATCCTCTGTAAGCCAGCGAATACATTTTGGATTAGGAGATATAACCATAGTAGATAGCATAAAGGTACAATGGCCACAAGGAATGTCTACTACACTTCAAAATATAAATGGCAATCAATTGCTCGAGATCAATCAAAAAGATACAGCGTTAACTGTAGAGAAATCTAAAAAGCAACCGACACATGCCCTGGCTGTCATTGATGCTTCTCAATTTGGGATTCAGTATAAAAATACCGAGCGCAATTTTGATGATTACAAACTTCAGCTATTATTACCGCAAAAACAAAGCGAAAAAGGAAGAGCCCTTACTGTTGGTGATGTAAATAACGATGGAAAAGAGGATTTCTTTGTAGGAAATGCCAAGGGAGCCCCTGCTGCTATGTATATTCAGAAAGAAGATGGAACTTTTAGAGCTTCTAGTATTTCTGTTTTTCAGAATGATAAAGAATTTGAAGACAATAAGGCATTATTTTTTGATATAGATAATGATGGAGATCAGGATTTATATGTAGCAAGCGGAAGTTATGAAGATCAGGAAAATAGCGATTGGCTTATCGATAGAGTATATACAAATGATGGAAACGGTAATTTTACCAGAGATACTACCTTTCCTAAGATCAAGTCAATATCTTCTGCCATAGCGGTATCCGATATTGATCAGGATGGAGATCTCGACCTTTTTATTGGTGGAGGAGTAATCCCGGGTAAATACCCAATGTCATCACCATCATATATATTAAGAAATGATCGCAGGAATTTTGTGAAGGTGACCCACCAAATGATCAAAGGACAGGAACGGCTAAACATGGTAAATGACGCTGTTTTTTCTGATTATGATAAGGATGGAGACGAAGACCTTTTGGTAATAGGAGAGTGGATGCCAATTACCATTTTTGATAATGATAAAGGAATATTGATTAAAAAAGATATAGACGCATTACAGCATACTTCTGGATGGTATTTTACGATACATCCTACAGATATCGATAGTGATGGGGATGTAGATTATTTGATAGGAAATATGGGTCAGAATACTAAGTTTCATCCTACAAAAGACAAACCACTGCACATTTACACCAAAGATTTTGATCAAAACCAAAGTCTGGATATTATATTGAGTAAAGAATCCAAAACAGGATTGCTATTGCCCGTGAGAGGGAAACAATGCTCCTCTGAGCAATTACCCATGCTAAAGAATAAGTTTAAAACCTATGGGGAGTTTGCAAACGCATCATTGTCTGATATTTATGGAGATAAGGACTTGAAAGAAGCAACTCATTACATGGCTAAGGAGTTTAATACTGTTATCTTGATTAATGATGGACAAGGTGATTTTAACATAACATCATTACCAGTACAAGCTCAATTTGGCCCAACTACAGATTTTATTGTCGAAGATTTTAATAAGGACGGAGTAAATGACATTTTTGGAGTAGGTTCTTTATACGAAGCAGAAGTAGAAACGATACGCTATGATGCTAATAAAGGATATTTCTTGCATAGAAACCAGGAAAAAACTCTAAGTTTTTCTGCAACATTACCGGCACTACACGGGCTAGAAATAAAAGCTGCAGAACATATCACGATCGGTGACAAAAAATATATCCTTATGCAATGTAAAAATACAGGGTTAAAATTAGTACCGATAGATTTTTAAACTCTGATATCATATAAAACACTTACCCCATATCCACAAAATTTGGTGGAGCGATTTAGCATGCAAATCTGGATTCATTTTACTTCACAAACATAAAACGATTACCTACCTTAGTTATCTGGATAAGAAATATACTTACCAAAGTAAGCATACCTAAATAATGATGTAGTATTTTTTATAAAATAGCATAGAAATGATGAGAACACGTACGGGGACAGTAACCGATATCAAAGGAATTCTTTCCCTTCAGGAAAAGAACTTGTTTAGCAATTTAAACGAAAAAGAACGAGAAACAGGTTTTGTAACTACCCCATTTACCACTAATCAAATTGAAGAAATCATAAAACAAAACGGAATTTTTATTGCAGAAAATGATGATAATGTGATTGTAGCATATGCTTTTGCAGGAAATTGGGAATATTTTGAGCAGTGGGAGATTTTTAATGTGATGATTTCTCGTTTTCCGAAATTATCATTTGATGGGTATCAGATTTCAACAGAAAACAGTTTCCAATACGGGCCGGTTTGTATTGATAAGGAGTATAGAGGCAAAGGATTGCTAAATTTGATTTTTGAAGAAATGAGAGTCGAATTTGTGAAAAAATACCCGATTAGTATAACATTTATAAATAAAGTAAATGTTATTTCTGAAAAAGCACATACTAAGAAATTAGGTTGGAAAATAATAGACGAATTCGAGTTTAATAACAATACTTATATTGGGCTCGCTTTTGATATGAAAAAATCGGTGTTGTAAATCTATAGTACAAACATGGATCCAATTGATACATTAATACAACATTTTAGAGAGCGTATTGTTCTCACAGATCACGATGCACGTTGCGTTGGTGAATGTTTTCATGTAATAACTTTAAAAAAGAAAGAAGTTCTGTTGCATACAGGGGAGGTTTCTTCGCATATGAGATATATTGCAGAGGGATGCCTAAGAAGTTACTATATGGATGAGGAAGCGAGAGAACATATCATTCAATTCGGAATAGAAGGCTGGTGGGTTAATGATCTGTATAGTTACCTTACCAGAACTCCGGCCAAACAATTTATCCAGGCATTAGAACACAGTGTAGTGCTTCAAATTCATCGGGATACATTAAATCAATTATATGATCAGGTGCCGGCAATAGAACGTTTTTTTAGGTTTAAGTTTGAAAAAGCATACGTTGCTGTACAAGATCGTACACTCAACACTTTAAGTAAAACGGCAGAAGAACGATATTTTGAGTTTCGTTCAAAATATAGAGATATCGAACAGCGCGTACCACAATATATGATTGCCTCATATTTAGGAATAACTCCCGAGTTTTTAAGTGCGCTAAGAAAAAAAACTACAACATAAGCGTTTCTTAAGATACCTTAAGATTTTTAATATCAAATAGCAGTTAGTTTGTATCATAATAATTTTAAAAGTGGTACAAATGAAAAAAATCCTTGCCTTTTCAGGAAGTAACAACCCTGGGTCGATCAATCAACAATTATTGCTTGCTGCAATTCATAAAATCGATGAACGTAATGATGTACATCTCATACAATTATCAGAATATATAACTCCTATTTATAGCCCGGTTATTGAGGAGAAGGGCATTCCGAAACCTATAAAAGAACTTTTTCAACTTTTTACAGAAGCAGATGGATTTGTGATTGCTTCGCCAGAGCACAACGGACTTCCTTCGTCCTTTTTTAAAAACATAATAGATTGGCTTTCGAGAATCGATCAACGATTTTTTGGAGACAAACCTGTAGTCTTAATGAGCACTTCTCCCGGAGTAACAGGGGGAGCGTCTCATCTTCAGATTTTAGAAAAACTCTTCCCAAGATGGGGCGGGAACATATGTGGTATGTATTCTCTGGGAGATTTTAATAACAAGTTTGATGTAAGTAATTCGTCTATCCTGGATCCTTCAGAGAACGCAAAACTGGATAAAGTGATTATGACATTAATGCAATAAATATTCACTCTTTAAAAACAAAAAAATGAAAAATTCAGAAAACAGTAGTACGATAGTACACGATTATTTTAACGCTTTTCAAAATGGCAATATGGATAAAGTACTAGATTTGTTTCACGAAAATTGCCTGATCGTAAGTGTACGTGACGAAGAACGTAAAAAAAACCAGCTTCATGGTACATACAGAACCAAAGAAGAAGCAAAGCAGTTTATTGCCAACATAGTTAATTCTTTTACAACCAAAGAGTTTAATGTAGAAAGGATAATCGCCGAAGGAAATGTCGTTTTTGCAAATGGAAAATTTTCACACGAAGTAAAAGCAACGGGTAAATTATTCATGAGCGACTGGGCTCAAGTAAGCATAATTGAAGGAGGGAAAATTAAAGAATATAGATTTTATGAAGATTCAGCAGCTTTTGTAAAAACTTCACAAAACTAAATTTTATGAACAAGATCATAATAAACCATCTTTTCGAGTTCTGGGAATATATAGGAACACAAGGAGGCTTTTTTAATAGAGAAGAGGGATATGTCTATACCAAACCCGAAAAAAGCTCCTGGCCCAATAAAGTTTTTGGGATAGATCCAGAGATAGTAAACCTGAAGCAACTTTATGCCCAAATGAAGAATGGAGCTTTACCAAAATCATTAGGAGTAGCTGAAAACGAAAATATAGAAAAACGACTATTACAGCACAATTTTGAGCAGCAATCAATGGTAAAAGCAATGTTTTTAGAGATCTCTAAAACTACGATGCCCGCAGATGATTTTGCAACGATAACACCAGTTGATAATGATAAAAAGGCGATAATATTTGCAAGAGTTTCATCAAACTCATTTGGATATCAAATACTCCCCGAGACTATAATTTCATTAATTAAACACCAAAAAAACATGCATCTTTTTTTAGGTAAACATAACGATGAATATGTAAGTTGTGGAATTATATATCATGATAAAAATGGATATTCTGGGATACATATGATAGGAACATTACCAGAATATAGAGGAATGGGATTAGGTAAAATTATGACCAACAAGCTATTGTTTGAGGCTTACCAAAATCAAAGTAATATCGTTCTTTTGGTAGCATCTACACCTGGTGAGCGAATTTATTCTAAAATAGGATTTATAACTGACGGAACACTAAAAAGCTACACGGTTAATACATCTGCATAACTATAGTTTTGTAGTGTTGCTAATAGTTTTTACACCCCTAAGTTATTGATAATCTTTGGTGTGAAAGGTAATGAAATGGCACATAGAACAAAGTGTGTCAATACGAAAAAGTCGACCATATGATAGTGTTGAAATGTTAACCACATCTTAATAAGTTCGTATTTTTTTAATATATTAACACTTTATTAATAATTTAAAACTAACAATATGGAAATAATTGTAACCATTATTATTGGAGCAGTAGCAGGTTGGCTTGGAGGTACCATTTACAAAGGTGGTGGTTTAGGTCTTATCGGAAATATTATAGTTGGAATCGTCGGGAGTTATGTAGGATACTGGCTTTTGGGAAAATTAGGAATTCACCTGGGCACCGGCTGGATTGGTGCTATACTTACCGGGGCTATCGGAGCGATAATCATTCTGTTCTTGCTCAATCTAATATTTAAAAAACGGTAATCAATATATACTTTGATCATATAGGTGTATCATCAATATGAAAAAAGATAAGTTTTGATACTTATAATCATACAAAAAGCTACCAATATAGGTAGCTTTTTGCTTTTAGATCAATAAGAAGGTTTAATGGTTTCGATGATTAAAATAAAATTACAGTTTTTGTAACCTTTTCTTTTTTTCATTCATCTTAATAAAAAGAATATAAAAACGTAATGATGGATTTAAAAAGATTAAAAACACTTAGTACAACAATCATTTGCTTAATGCAATTAACCTGTTTTTTAAGTATAGCCCAAACTAATACTGATCACTTAAAAACTATCAATACTAGTTTGTTTGATGAAGTTTTAAAAATGGACTCTTTGCTTTTTTCTGCTTATAACAATGTAGAAATCGATAAGTATAAGGCTTTAATAAGTGAAGATATAGAGTTTTTTCATGTTAAAAATGGATTGATCAATTCAAAAGAAAGAGTCATAGAAAGCTTAAAAAAAATAGCGAAAGCAAAAAAGAATACACATTATACTATAACAAGGAAATTAGTAAAAAACACTTTAGAAGTTCATGAGATTCCTGGGTTTGGTGCTTTGGAAACAGGACTCCATCAATTTATTGAAACAAGCGAAGGCGGCAAAACATCAATCACACAGGCAAAATTTATCCACCTTTGGAAAAAACAGAACAGAAATTGGGTTGTTACTAAAGTTTTTAGTTACAATCATCAACCTGTAAAGAAAAAAGTAAATCCAGATGAGAAGGCCATTTCTTTAACATATAAACAAATGGATACATATACGGGAGATTATCAATTTGCACCTAAATTTGTACTTACTATACTACGAGAAGGACACAAATTGTTTGGTTTGGCTCAAGGTGATAAAATTGAAATCATACCATATGCTATTCACAAGTTTTTAATTGCAAGAGATAATTCAAAACTCGAATTTCTTATCGATGATAATGATAATGTAACAGGTATTGAGATGCAAACAAAAAAAGGAACAATGAAAGCAAAAAAAATAACTAACAAATAATATTTTAAAATCATGATCTCATTAATTATAGCATGTATTATCTCGGTAACGGCTATTGCGGCGTTATTTTTTGCTTGGTATTTTTACTTACAAGCGAGAAATAAAGAACGAATGGAGTTAATTGACCGTGGAGAAAAATTAGAAGATATTTTTCGTTTGCAGCAAAAAAATAGGTTTAAATTTATATTTCCCTGGTTAAAGGTTTCTGTTGTAATTCTTGGTATGAGTGTATCTTTTTTGCTCATCGGACTTTACTTTTTTATCCTGGAGAATGAACCTGGTAAAGCAAAGGGGTTTTATATAACCTTCATTATTGGTATCTGTTTAGGTATATCGTGTATGATTAATCATTTTATAAAAAAAAGAAATACCAACAAACAATAAAGTGGATGATTTTTATATCGATAAAATCCTTAGCGGAGATAAACAAGCTTTCCGGTATTTCGTAAGAAAATACAAAGATATTGCTTATAACCTTGCCATCTCAATTGTAAAAAATACACATAATGCAGAAGATGTAGTTCAAGAGTCCTTTATTAAAGCATTTAAGAATTTGCGTTATTTTAAGAAAAATGCCCAATTTTCATCATGGTTTTATAGAATTGTAGTAAACGAGGCCTTTATGTATTTAAGAAAAAATAAAATTGATTTTGACAAAATCGATGATCGGATAGCCGAATTAGCTATAGAGGAAACTAAAGAAAACCAACAATGGGAATTAACACAAAAATCTATACTTCATTTACACCCGAACGAAGCTCTGGTTTTGAATTTATTTTATTTGGAAGAAAAGAAAATAAAAGAGATTTCAAACATTACAGGTTGGTCAATATCAAACGTTAAAGTAATATTACATCGCGCAAGAAAAAACATACGAAAACTGTTAAATAAAAGTTTATGAAAGACAAAAATGATGAAGATTTTAACAGGATAAAGGAATTTCTTGAAGAAAGGAAATTTAATTTAGATAATCCTGATTTTGAAGAAATTGTAATGTCAAAAATTGCTCTAGAAAAAAACTATGAAACTAGAGTAAGAAGCTATATAAAATGGTCAATTGGTTGCTTTGTAGGAGGTTTGGTGTTATGTATTGCACTTGTTTTATGGCTTCTTTTTAAAAATGATTCAATTGATATTTCTTATGAGGTTACGAGTATACTATGTTTATTCTCTTTAGGAGTAATTGGAGTGCTATTTATCGATAATTTCCTGAAGCTTTTGAACAATTATAAAACATTAAATTAAAATTAGTTGTTTGAAAAAGGGTGAGATAAAATAAAGACCTGCAATACAAGCAGGTCGTTAACAGACATTAGATATAAACGCAACCTTTTCTTAAAAAGGGATCTATATAAAAAACGAAAATGGGAAAATATTTTTTACTGTCAATTTTAGGAATAGTACTTTTAAGCTGCTCAAATGACGATGATAATTCTCAAAACACAGAATTTGTCGGAAAAACTTTTGACTATCTTTTTTTTGAAACCGAACAAGAATGCATAGATGCGCAAACTGACCCCAATTTTTTTATAAACTGCCATCAGGAATTAAGTTTTATCGATAATGAGAATGTCGAAATACTGTTTACCGACATAAAATATTCTGCAAACTATAAAGTCGGAAATAATAAAATAGTAATATATTCATCATCAAATATATTAGAATTTCAAAATGATATTATTTTTGAAATCATAAACAGTTCTTCTCTAAAATTCGTAGACAATAATACGATATGGAAACTACGAACAGGAAATTCTATCTGGAATTAAAAAATAAGTATAGGGCGTAATAGTTAAATGATAATCTTATAAATAGGAGAAATCGCACACACGTTCTGGTATAATAATGATCTGTTGCATTAGAACGCTTCTTACAAAAGTTAGAAAAAGTACTGCCCAGAACAATGGAATTTCTTAAATTAAGGACTCCTATGAAAACAATAACACTCCCTATTGAATTAACTCCTGATGAACATACGTTTACTAACCTATACTATTATCAATCCACTAGAGAACATGATAAACAACAAATCAAACTCACAAAAAATGTCTTTAGTTTTTTAATTGATGGCCAAAAGGAGGTTTTCACAAATAATTCATCTGTCTTAATCGAAAATTCTAGTTTTCTATTAATGAAATCGGGGCATTGTTTAATGACAGAAAAACTCTCATCAACACATAAAAATTATAAAAGTGTATTGTTGTTTTTCTCTAATGAAGAAATATTGCAATTCATTCAGAAATTCGACATCAAAACGTCTAATAGCAATATACTACAATCTGCATATTCATTTCAATATGATCAATTTATAAAAAACTATGTAACTAGTTTAGTTGATATTTCGAGATTGGAACCAAGTATTCAAAGAAAAATGATTCAGGCAAAATTTGAGGAGATTATGATCTATTTAGTAGAAACTAATGGGACAGATTTTATAAATTCGATGATGACTCATCAAAGTAACTCCTTTCAAAATTTTCTTAGTGTAGTCGAAAATAATAAGCTGAGAAAAATGACATTGAAGGAGTTGGCTTTTTTATCAAATATGAGTGTATCTACATTTAAACGAGAGTTTGAAAAACACTTTCATCAATCACCCAGTAAATGGTTTTTAGATAAAAGGTTAGAACACTCGGCTTTTATGTTAAAAAATAATACTAAGCGACCATCAGAAATCTATCAGGAGATTGGTTATGAAAACCTTTCGAATTTTATACACGCATTTAAAACAAAATTTGGTGTTACCCCAAAACAGTATCAACTAGATTGAACTTTTAGCACTACTTTTTGACCTAAAATAAACATAATGTTCTCCTCTTTAACTCATAATTTTGTATGTATAATTAAATATAAACCATTATGAAAAAATCATTTTTTATTTTAAGCATACTGCTTACCATATCAATATCTTCATTTGCGCAAAAGACATTTACATTAACCAGTACTTCTATAGGTGGAGAAGCAACTGTTAATGAAGAATTTAATGGGTTTGGTTGTACCGGAAACAATGAATCCCCGCAGCTCTCGTGGAAGAATGCACCAAAAGGCACAAAAAGTTTTGCAATAACGATGTACGATCCAGATGCACCAACAGGTAGTGGATGGTGGCATTGGATTGTATTTGATATCCCCGAGAATATAAAAGAATTAGTATCGAATGCTGGTAATATAAAATCAAATTTAGCCCCAAAAGAAGCCATACAAAGTATTACAGATTTTGGAGTAGGGGGATATGGAGGACCTTGCCCTCCCGAAGGACACGGGATACATCAATATATCATTACTGTTCATGCCTTAAAAACCGATAAACTGGGGCTTAACGAAAACACAAATCCTGCAGTCGTAGGGTATTATCTTTGGAATAATACTATAGCCAAAGCTAGCATAGTGATGTACTATCAAAGAACCAAAGAGTAGGAGGGATGAAAATTGATCGTATTGATTATATAGTCCTAACAGTAAAAGATATAGAAAAAACAATTCAGTTTTATACTACTTTAGGAATGGAAGCTAAGGTTTTTGACAAAAATAGAAGTACTCTCACTTTCGGAAACCAAAAGATAAACCTGCATCAAAAAGGAAAAGAATTTGAACCAAAAGCTAAAAACCCAACTTACGGATCAGGAGATTTATGCTTTATAGTATCAACCGAAATCGAGTCCGTCAAAATTGAATTAGAAAATAAAGGGATTGATATCGTTACTGGGATAGTGCATAGAACGGGAGCTATGGGGGAAATACGATCAATCTATATAAGAGACCCTGATCAAAATTTAATCGAATTAAGTAACTACGAATAAAAACTATTACCCATTACATATAAAATAATTGATGAAGCGCAAATCATAAAAGTTTGCGCTTTTTTAATACATTTATAATACCTAGTGTAAGTGGTGTAATGCTATTAACAATTTGTATGAAGGCAATAGACAATTTTTATTTTGATAAAGAAGAACCAATTAAAAGTTGCCTTTTGGTATTAAAAGCTATAATAACCGATTATAATTCCGAATTTGAGTCGAAATGGTATTACCGCTTACCTTGCTTTATGTATAAAAATCAGATCTTTTGCTATTTATGGGTAGATAAGAAAACACAATTCCCTTACATAGCAATTGGAAAAGGTGTAAAAATTAACCATCCAGACTTAATTCAGGGAAAAAGGACGTTTACAAAATTATTAATGATTGACCCGAATAAAGATATTCCGATAGAAAAGATTCATAGCATATTTGATATGGCAATGGAACTTTATACTGAAAAATAAAGCCAGTGAATAGCATCTTAGGCGTATTGCTGATTAACTACCTTACGTTTTTTAAACTAAATGTTATGTGTTCACGAATAAGAAATCGATAATGATAATAATACAAAATAATTGTTACAAACATTTATAAACATAAAAAAGGTAGCTTACATATTGTCTATGACCTGATAGAATTCTTCTTTAGTGTAATAACAACTAATATTAATTTCAATATGCGCACTAAAAAACTTTTAATCTTACCCGTTTCTTTATTATACCTTTTGTCTATTCTAGTTTTGGGCTGTGTTCAAAAAAATAATTCTAAAGCAGAAGTAGAAAAATCAGCAGATCTTGTAAACCCCAAAGATTGGCCAAGCATTAAAGCACTACCATTAGATCCGGTGATCGAAGCACAAATAGACGACCTATTGCCAAAACTTACACTAGAACAAAAAGTAGGTCAGGTAATCCAGGCAGACAATGGATCTATTACGCCAGAAGAGGTTAAAAAATATCGCTTGGGCTCTGTTTTAAGTGGTGGGAATTCTGCACCCGGGCCATTACCTTATGCAGATCCAAAAACTTGGTTGGCAATGGCTGATAAATACTACAATGCATCGATTGATGAGGAAGGTGTTGAAGTTGCGATACCATGTATATGGGGAATAGATGCAGTACATGGTCATGCTAACCTTATTGGAGCAATAATTTTTCCACATAATATTGGACTCGGTGCGATGAACAATCCTGACTTGATGGAGCAAATTGCATCAGTAACTGCTCATGAGCTTACTGTATCTGGTCATGATTGGACTTTTGCTCCTACTTTAGCAGTACCCCAAGACGTTCGTTGGGGTAGAAGTTATGAAGGATTCTCTGAAGAAGCGAAGATCGTAAAGTCGTATGCAGATCGTATTGTTTATGGATTGCAGGGCCGTTTCGGCGAAGCCGATTTTATGGGAGATGGTCGCGTTATATCTAGTGCTAAGCACTTTCTCGCTGACGGCGCAACAGAAAAAGGTGTTGATCAAGGTGATGCCCTTGTTAGTGAAACAGAATTACGTAATGTGCATGCGGCAGGTTATTATAGTGCTATACCTGCAGGTGTTCAAACAGTGATGGTCTCTTTCTCGAGTTGGCAAGGTAAAAAACTCCATGGCGAGAAAGAACTGTTGACAGATGTCTTGAAGGAACGACTTGGTTTTAACGGTTTTGTGGTAGGTGACTGGAACGGTCATGGCCAGGTTCCTGGTTGTACAAATACAGATTGCGCGCAGTCGCTTAATGCAGGCCTGGATATGTATATGGCTCCTGATAGTTGGAAAGGTTTGTATAAGAGCACATTGAAGCATGTAAAGAATGGAACAATTCCAATGTCCCGCTTAGATGATGCAGTACGTCGTATACTTAGGGTAAAAATTGCTTCGGGTATATTTACCAAAGGAGCACCGAGTACACGTAAAAATGCAGGAGACGAAAACCTTTTGGGGCTACCAGAAAATAGAGCCATCGCACGCCAGGCGGTTCGAGAGTCGATGGTTTTGCTTAAAAACAACAACAGTACTTTACCGATTGATGCTATGAAAACAATTTTGGTAATTGGTGATGGAGCAGAAAATATCTCTAAGGCATGTGGTGGTTGGACATTGTCCTGGCAGGGAACAGGTCATACTAATGATGAGTTTCCCAATGGTGACTCTATTCTTGATGGTATTAAGGAAGCAGTTAACACAGCAGGTGGTAAAGTAATTTATTCAGCTAATGGAGATACCACCGTGAAAGCTGATATTGTAATTGCTGTATATGGAGAAGATCCATATGCTGAGTTTCAAGGCGACAGAGAAAACCTTGACTTTATTCCAAATGGTTTTGATGTAAATAAATTGGCAGAATTTCAAAGTAAAGGCATTCCTGTTGTATCTGTTTTTCTATCAGGCCGCCCACTATGGTGTAACCCTGAAATAAACAAATCAGATGCATTTATCGCAGCATGGTTACCTGGTACTGAAGGAGGAGGTATTTCAGATTTATTATTTCAAAGAGATCCTTCTTTTGATTTTACAGGCCGTCTATCATTTTCATGGCCGGCAAGCGCCGTAGTATCAGAAGATAATGAACCGTTATTTAAATTAGGTTATGGCCTTTCTTATAATAATAATATAACGGTCAATCAACTTTCTGAAAATTCTGGCATAGAAAATAATAAAGTAGTATCTACAGGCGAGTTTTTCAGTAAAGGTGCTCCTGTTGCACCTTGGGGATTATGGTTAAACTCAGGCAATTTGGTCAAACAAATTGCTAGTTTTCCAACATCTGTTGGAGGGCTAATTATAAGTAAGACAGACCACATGGCACAAGAAGATGCATTAAGAATAAAATGGTCTAAATCAGATCGTGATCAAATGCGGGTCAGTACGGCTTCACCAAGCAATATGTCTCGCCAAGCAAATGGAGCAATGGAACTTACTTTCTCTGCAAAATCATTTAAAGCAAAGGAGGCAGTTGTCGAAATTGGTATGTGTGATAAAAATTCTTCTTGTGATAAAACTCTTAATATCAATATCGCTGCCGATCATTGGCAAGAATATCGAATAAGTCTAAGCTGTTTTGATAATCTTGGTGTTGATATGACTAAAATAAGCTCTGCATTAATGATTACCGCAGGAGAAGGCGTAGATATTGGACTTAGCAATATTCGCTTAGAGTCAGACATTGATGCTAGGCCTGGATGTAAGGGTAAATAGAGTTTTTATGGTTTAATGAAAGCAATATTAGGTATGTCAAAAAATGATAAGATCAAAATATTTATATTTGGGTTAGCACTAATCTGAAACGTATTGCTTATTATCTGTCTTATGTTTCTTATAGATACCGTTACCTGTAATAGATAAAACTTAGAAATATATGCGTTTACTAATTAGTTGTTTTTTCTGGTGTCTACTAACTCCTTTTATAAGTTGGAGCCAGAAAGTAGATGAGCGTCTCAAGTATCTAGAACAAAAACCTCCATCCCTAACTCCAGAGATATTTGCACCTGGTCTTATTTCTAAAAATACAGAATCAGAATTTGGCTCAGTTTTCAATACCGAGGCAACAGAATTTTTCTATGGGGTAGATATAAATGGAAGAACTGAAATAAGATATTCAGAACTTATAAAAAACAAGTGGAGCAAACCCAGAACTATTTTATCTCATGATAAGTACGGATTTAATGACCCATTTCTTTCTCCAGATGAAAACAGATTATACTTTATCTCAGAAAGAACATTAGACGGTATGGGAGCCAAACAAGATCACGATATATGGTATGTAGAAAAAAAAGGCAACGAGTGGTCAGAACCTGTTAATGCCGGACCCAATATCAACTCTGATAGAAATGAATATTATATTTCATTTACAGCAACCGGAACGATGTATTTTTCATCCAACAAAATAACCGCTAACAAAAAGCAAAACGACTTTGATATATATTGCCTCTAAAAGTATTAATGGAGAGTTTCAGAAAGCGATTACACTAGGAGATTCAATTAACACTTCAAATTACGAAGCCGATGTTTTTGTTGATCCAGAAGAAACATACGTTATTTTTTGTGCAAGAAGACCAGAGGGATTAGGTAGAGGTGATCTTTACATTAGTTTTAAGAATACCGATGGTACGTGGACAAAATCTATCAATATGGGAGAAAAAATCAATACAAAAAACCATGAACTCTGTCCTTTTGTTTCAAAAGATGGTAAATATTTCTTCTATACAAGTAATCAAGATATAT
Organism: Aquimarina sp. EL_43; assembly: GCF_943422735.1. Lineage (NCBI taxonomy): Bacteria > Pseudomonadati > Bacteroidota > Flavobacteriia > Flavobacteriales > Flavobacteriaceae > Aquimarina > Aquimarina sp. EL_43. The sequence goes on from NZ_CALSBR010000001.1 coordinate 3,541,574, forward strand.
ACTGGGTAAGTACTAAAATTATCGATGCATTAAGAAAAAGCAGGTAACGTTGTGGGGAATCAAACAAATGGATAAAAAGATATTAGATCGTATAAATCTTGACTTTTGTGGAGAACAAAAAGATCGAGTAATCGATGAACTTTCTTCAATAGAATTAAAACATGTAATGGCTGACTCAGAGTATAATCTAGAAAACACACGATTATCAATTTTGAAATTAGCAAAAGGAGATCTTAACGAGGTTATTGAGTTAACGAAAAGGGCGAAAATTGACTTTCGTGATATAATATTGTGGGCAACACAAGAAAAAAAAATATAGAAAGCATACGCATAATATAGTTCATCGCTATTCGCAGAACGCTGTTAGTAATTAAAACAAAAATGTCTCAAAACAAAACAATTAGCGAGTCGATACACAAGACGATATCATTAGGAAAAGATGATTTTTTTCTTCAATATGGCAAACCTTGTATAGAAATTGGCATGTTGATTAAAGGCGTGATGAGAGGGTTTGTGTATGATAACGAAGGCAATGAAATCACTACTCATTTTTATCAGGAAGGAGATATGATTATTGGTAGTTATATTCCCAAAACAAATGTAGTCATGTCTGTTGAAGCTTTAGAGAAATGCGAAATTTCTGTTGCAAATTACTCAGAAGTGATGTCTTGGGTTAATAAAGACAAAAATATTACCGAAATAGTGACAAACGCGTTCCAAAGACTTAATAAACAGTTACAATCAAGATTAGTGTCTTTGTTAAATTTGAACTCTGTAGAAAAGTATACACTCTTTTTAAAAGAATACCCCAGTTTAATCAATCGAATTCCGCATTATTACATTGCAAACTACTTAGGTATTACTCCAACGCAATTAAGCAGAGCACGAAAACAATTTATCGACAAATGTAAATGAGAAAAAAATAACGTATTTGTTCCTTTGTATCAAGAAATAGTATAAAAGAGAAGCAATATGGAAAAGCATTTTGAACTCACAGACGAAGTGTTTAAAAATCAATTTACGCAGTGTACACTTAATCCAGAAATTTTTAGTCACGAAGCACATTTACGATTGGCGTGGATTATGATTAATGATCACGGTATTGAGCAAGCCGAAAAAAAGATACACGAACAGTTACAGCATTTTGTAGAACTTGTAGGAGCAAAAGACAAATACAACAAAACACTAACCATTGTTGCAACCAAAGCAGTGAATCACTTCATGAATCAATCAAAATCTGATAATTTTAAAGATTTTATAGTTGAGTTTCCGCAGTTAAAAACCAATTTTAAGCAACACATCAATAGTCATTATAGCTTTGATATTTTTAATTCGGAAAAAGCAAAAACAGAATTTTTAGAACCTGATGTACTTACTTTTGATTAAAAGCAGTATGGTAAGATTAGAATCTGTGTTAAACCGAAAATAACATCTTTTCCATAGTGAATGACATAAAATAAATACAAATTAATTTACTTGGTTAAGTAACATTTTACCATGTTAAGACATTTACTCATAAATAGTAGACATAAGTACCTAATAATATGCAGAAATCATCTACATCTCTTTATGGAATTCGAAAAACAAGTTGGGGTATTTGGGTACAAATTTCGGCCAGTGTTAAAAACAGCAATCAGGGAGACAAAATATCAAATAACCTGTATTTTGAATACAAAGCTAATACTACACATTTAACAGATGTTGAAATTGAACTTTTAAAAGAAGGTCTTACCTGGGTAAGTTCAATAATTGAAAAAAAAATTAGCACACCAACCACAATAGTCCTAAATAAAATAGAACTAAATCATTGCGACTATCAAGTTGAAGGTATGTTTTACGGAATAGCATTTTGGGCATCTGAGCATTTTGGATTTGATTTACCAGAATATCAATTTAAGTATGATGTAAAAAAGAATAAGTATATGTTTCCCGACTTAGACGAAAAATTAAACAATCTATTCACCACACTGTATATGAGATCTCGATTTAGTTTTAAATAGAGAGCCTTATTGAAATACAAGTATCACCTTTTACACATAGGTTTAGGCATGTGAGATACTCTTACGGTTACAAATCGAAAAAGTTTAGAAAGAGTTCAATGTAACCTTTTAAAAAAGCGAAGGTCTTAAGTACAAAATATATGTATATGAACCTGTTTCGATCAAAAAGTTTTGTGCTCCTTAGTATTATATTAGTATCAATTTTATTTTTTGCTGCATGTATAACCGATAGAAAACCCGATACTCCCAAAACACAAGAAAAAACTACATTAAGCCAGTTATTAGAGGAGAAAATTAATCTTCATTATCCGGCAGATGGTGCAGGAGCAGTTGTTTTAATCCGTAAACGCGGAAAAACATTGCTCAAAAAAGCATTCGGAAACATAAATATAGAACACCAGGTAGAGGCCCAAACCGATATGAAATTCCGTATAGCCTCTATTACAAAGCAATTTACTGCCGTTTGTATTTTGATGTTAGAAGAACAAGGGAAGTTATCTCTGGATAGTGATATTAAAGAGTATATTCCCGAGTATAAACAATCACATGATCATAATATTACGATTCGACAGTTATTAGGGCATACTGCAGGAATTCCAGAATACACAGAAGTGAAACCTTCTTATGATCATCATGGTACAGACCGGGTAACGATGGACACTATTGTAAATGTAATCAACAATGTTTCACTTGATTTTAAACCGGGAACCGATTGGAAATATTCGAACTCTGGGTATGTTTTATTAGGCAAAATTGTTGAAAATGTCTCCAAACAGGAGTTTAGAGCTTATGTTCAAGAGCATATTTTTGATGCGTTAAACATGAAACAATCAAGTTTCTATGATTTTTATGAAATCGTTCCGCAATTGTCTAAAGGATACGAAATAGCCGAAGAAGAACCTCATAAGATTGTTCATGCAAAAGCTGTAAAACCAGGAACACTTGCAGATGGCGGCATTATTTCTACTATCGATGATATTACTATTTGGTACGACGCTTTAAAAAACAATACATTGATATCTGAGAAACAAAAACAGATTGCGTTCACTTCTCAAAGCTTGCACGATGGTAGAAAAACTAAATATGGGTTAGGTTGGTGGACTACAACTTTAGGAGAGTATACTACGGTTGAGCATGGAGGAAACATACATGGTACCGAGTGTTACTCGCTATGGATTCTTGAAGAGGACTTACAAATTATTGTATTATCAAACCTAAATAGAAGTTATCCGGCAGGTCTTACCGTACAATTAGCTTCAGATGTTTTAGGGGTTTCATCTAATCTAGAGCAGGTTAAATCACTTGATGAGAGTGTGTTAAAGAAATTTACAGGAGCCTATACTCATGAAGATGGAACCATTCGTAACATCACATTAGAAAACGGACAGCTTAATTCGCAGCGAGGTCAGGGAAGAAAGTTTGTTATTGTACCGATTAGCGAACACAAATTTATTTTTAAATCCGATCCCGATTGGTGGATTGACTTTACCATAAATGAGGATAAAAAAATAGAGAACCTTGCCGTTGGATCCAGAACGACTTTAGTATCAAATGGGAAACGAAATTAGGAGTATAGATATTTTGATGAGGTTTCTTTTTTTTCATTAATGTGGAAAGATAGTTGTGCCGAAAAATGTATGGGTAACTGCATTACGTAAAACAAAGGATATTCTTAAGTTTTTATGTAACCTTTTTTAAAAATTTGGGTATTATAGATACATACTATACAAAGAATCATGAAAAATATTTTTGTACTAGGATTTTTGTTTTTGATCATATCAATGAGTTGCGATTCAAACAAAAAATCAACAATACTAACCGAATCTGAAAAAGCGACCATTCGTAAAATCATCCAAAGAAATATTGATAAAGGTATTGAAGCTACTCGAACAAAAGATATAGAGGCCTATATGAGCCAGCTACCAGAGGATCTGGTGATTTATGATGAAAGTGGAGAAATCATTTCAAGAGATAAACAAAAAGAATATGCCTTAAGAGATTGGGCAATTATAGATACCACGCTAAGTATAAAAATGGAGATAGACAGTATACAATTTTTAAAAAAGGATAGTATTCTTGTTTTTACATCTCAAAGATGGAAAAGGATGATGTTTCAACGAGATGGTATTACTACAGACACCGTACTTACTACACAAAAGCATAAAGAAACCTGGAGAAGAACTAAAAAAGACTGGTTTGGATATGAAATAGAAGAACTTGGCGGAGAAATATTTATAAACGGAAAAAAATATAAACCCGAATAGCACTACATAGATAGTTATAACATCTGATTTCCTTTTCAGAAATTCTCGATGCCAAACCATAAGTTTACTTCTTTTTGCTATTTTAGTATAAGATCAACAAACCCCTGTACTAAAAAGTGATCTTGTTTTATAAAGACGAACACCAGCACGCAAAAATATGAACCCAATTTCAACCCTTTTAGAGGAGATAAACAATCAAAATTTATGGGATAAAGAACTGAAACTGGATAGGAATGAATATTTAAAAGTAAAAGGAAGTATCGATACAAATGCATATCTGGTTGTAAGCGGTAGTTTAAGAATTTTTGTGATAGACGAGTTTGAAGAACATACTATTCGGTTTGGATATAAAGACAATTTTATTGCAGCTCTCGATTCATTTATAAACGAAAAACCATCTGATTTTTATATTCAAGCTTTAAAGAAAACAACTTTAAAAGTGATTGAAAAAGCAAATCTTATGAACTTCATATGGTCTTCTGCAGCACATACTAAAACGTGGTATCTGATTTTTGAAAATTTTGTTTTACAACAAATGGAAAGAGAAAGAGATATTTTAACTACTTCTCCTGTAGAAAGGTATAACAGGGTTTTAAAACGTAGTCCTCAGTTATTTCAGGAAATACCCAATAAATATATTGCATCCTACCTGCGAATGACTCCGGAAACACTTTCGAGAATCAAAAAATCTTAATTTCGATCAATGTTTTAAAACTTCAAATCATAGAGTTTTGTATAAAAAAAACAAATGAAGATAGCATCAAAAGAATTACTACAGGATTTGGTAGAAAGAACACGAAAAAATATAAATGAAGCAGAAAAATATAATCAGTTGCCCATAGAAAAACTGAATTGGAGAAATACACCAGAGAGTTGGAGTATTTTAGAGTGCCTGGAACACCTAAATTTGTATGGGGACTTTTATCTTCCTGAGATTGAAAATAGAATGCTAACATCAAAAAGAAAAAATGTACCTGTTTTTACATCAGGTCTTTTGGGAAATTATTTTGCAAAAATGATGCTTCCCAGAGAAAAACTGAATACCATGAAAACCTTCAAAGATAAAGATCCGATTAACAGTGATCTGGATAAAAGATGTATTGATCGGTTTATAGCACAACAACACAAGACATTAGAATTATTAGATATGGCAAGAAATAAAGATCTAAGTAAGATTAAAACATCGATCAGTATTTCGAAATGGATAACATTAAAATTAGGAGATACGTTTAGAGTACTTATTTATCATAACCAGAGGCATATTGCACAATGCAATAAAATAGCGAATGGCTACTCATGATACTTCTTAAGAGAACAGTACTTAATTTCTAAAGATTACCTATTTTTAACCTTTCATAGTAATCTGAGAGTTGTAGCATAAACAATGAAACAAGAAGAGTTTGTTACCCATAAACCCCAAGACTCATTTTTACAAGACTATATTTCATATTACTATTTTCATTGTTCGGCAGATAGTTTATTACAAAAACGGTTTATGTATTATCCCAATTCAAAAAATGCATTAACGATATATAGAAACTCAAAAGTAACCTACAGTTGCAACTACTCCAAAACTGTACCCGATACAAAAACAGATTTTAGTTTTCTCTATTCGGGAGTACAAAAACAGTGTAGAATAGCCGAGATTTTGGCTCCTTTTGATAAAATAGGGATTGTTTTTAGGGAAACAGGAATTAATCATTTTATAAAAGTTCCTTTATCCAGCATTTCTGGTGATCCTATCGAGAAATCATTTACGTATTTTGGGGATGACTTAAAAAAATGCTGTGAATCGGTTTACGCTGAAAAAAGTATTGAAAATAAAGTGACACTTTTAGATCAATTTTTTGAAGATAAATTCTGTGATTTTAAAGAAGAAGTACTAAAAAAATGTATTCATATTATTTTAGAATCATCAGAAAAACTTACCGTAAAAGAGTTATCAGAAGAATTAAATGTAAGTAGAAAAACACTGTTAAGACTATTTAACAAACATATGTGTTGTACGGTTAAAGAGTATATAGATATTATTCAGTTTAGAAAATCTCTGAATGATTACTTATTAAAAAACAATAACGCTCCACTTACCGAAATAGCTTTAAAAAACGAATATTACGATCAGTCTCAGTTTATTAATCATTTTAAAAAACTTACAGGATTTAACCCTAAATCTTTTTTCAAAAATGTAAAGCATCTTGGCGAAGAAGATACATTTTGGACGTTTAAGTAATCATAGATGTCCCATTTCACCAATTTAGTGACAAACTGACCTCTTATTTTTGTTGAAATTTTTAAACAAGATGAGACAGTTACTATATATACTATTTTGTGTTGGCTTCGTGCTAACTATCAAAGCCCAGGAAACAAACGATGTAATACACAAAATCGATTCAGAATATTTTAAAGAACAAAGAGAGATCAAAGTTCATCTACCTAAAAAAGTTGATACAACAGAGCGTTTACCTGTAATATATGTATTTGATGCCCAATGGAGTCCTTTTTTTAAACTAACAACTTCTATTATAGATTACCTTATAGAAATAAAAGAATTACCTAAGAGTATTGTTGTAGGGGTAAACTCGAATAAAAGGCAATACGAATTAACTCCCGAGCCGGTAAATGAAGATTGGAAGATACCAAGTCTTGGCGGAGCAAAGTTTTTAGAAAATCACCTTACCCATGAGGTGATCCCTATGATAGATAGGTTATATCATCCCGCACCATTTAGAACAGCAATTGGCCACTCACTAGGAGGAACTTTTGTTCTAAATAGCATAGTAGATAATCCAAAACTTTTTAATGCATATATAGCAATAAGCCCTAACCTTCAAATTGATGATGAAGAAATCGTTTTAAAAATTCAGCGAAATATCGATAAGATAAAAAAACTGAATAAATTCGTTTTTACTACTATTGGAAACAAGGGAAAACCCGATATTGACTTTTTACCATCGGTAAAGAAACTGGATGCATTGTTACAAGATCACAATTCAAAAACTTTTAGTTGGCAATTCTCAGTGTATGATGGTTTTACGCATGCTACCATACCAACAGAAAGTATACATAGAGGTATATTAGAAGTGTCTAAAAAATGGGAAATATCAGAGGAACAAAAAGAAAAGATGTTAAATACCGGAAACGTATTAACAAACTTTGATAATTTTTACAAAAACCTTTCAAATTGGACCGGATATACGAATATACCTTCGTTCGATGATGTTTATGATTTCGGTTATTTTTTAGAGAAAAAAGAAATGTATGCCGAGGCGGTAGCTCTTTATAAATTAGAACTCAAAAATTATCCTCAAAAATCTCAATTGTACAACAAAATAGGGGAGAATTTGGTAAAAACTAAAAATGATAAACAAGCAAAAGAGTATTTTGACTTGGCCCTTACCATATTAGAAAAGGAAAAAGATACTTTTGAATATGAAGGAACCTATGAGTATTATAAAAATGTCTACGATAAAAACAGTAAGAAAATTAAGTTATAATATACTATAATATGGTTATCTAAAAAGTGTTTTTTAGTGTCAAACTGAGCTTGTCGAAGTTTTTATTACATTAACTTTAATTTTAATATTTTTTTATAAAATCTACTAAACCCCACTTATATAAGTACCCCCTAGTACTTATATAAGTGGGGTAATATTGGTATATAATGTGTTAGGGGGGCTTATGGTAGTAGGGGTAGTATACTCCAGGTCTTCGTCTGGGGTACTTCAATTAGTGGGGAGGGGTACTACAAACACAAGTACCCCCTGGATATCATTTTAGCCTGGTAAAAGGACTGTTTTTTATACTTTCGTTAACGATATACACTATGTTTATTTGTAATTTTAAGAAACGTTATACATGGGAACCTACACTAGAAAAACACCTTTAAAAATTGATTGCCCGATGGAGAGAACATTACATGTTATTTCGGGAAAATGGAAACTCGCACTATTATGCGAACTTAATAGAGGAAGTTGTAGGCTTAAAGATTTAGAAAAATACAACCCCGAAGCTTCTAAAAGAGCATTAACTAAACAGTTGGGTGAATTGGTAAAGGATGGGATCATTCAAAAAATGGATTATGAAGTATATCCCAAAAAAGTAGAATACTCTCTAACAGAAAAAGGAAAAAAACTTATTTCTGTATTAGAAGTCCTTGATGAATTTGGTAAACAATTATAAAATTGTTCTAAAGAATAGCATATTCCCGATATTGGTACATACTCTACATTCTATAATGTTTTTAATGATTTGTGTTGGTTGTGTAGAGCAGACAAACTCAAATAAAAAAGAACAACCTAAATTGAATCCATCTATAAAAACGGTAGAAAACTCAAAACCTAAAACAGAAGTTGTTCATTCTAATCTATCAATAGAAAATGATAGTATAAACTATAATAAATATAAAAATGGTAAAAAAAGATGGTTTATGGAGAGAATTTCATGAAAATGGAAAATTAGGAGCTGAAGTATATTTCAAAGATGGAGAAGAAGTAGGGATAAAGAGGCTATATTATGAAAACGGTCAAGTAGAGAGAGAAAATAATTGGAAAGAAAATAAAATTATACCTGAAAAATGTTGGGATATAAATGGTAAAGAAATAGATTGCACTTAAGTTGTGATGAAAAAACAACCAACAATAATGCGGTGGTTTATGTATACTAAACGCCACCATACCATATATACTAGACGTTATACACAAACTAAAAACCGTGACTTAGTAACATTTTACGCTGTTACGACACATACTTAATAACGTTACAGAACCTTAAAAAACGACTAATGAAAAACAGTTTTCTCGTACTATTTCTTTTGTATTTTTTAATTGGATGTAGCGATCAGAAATTAACTAATAAGGAGATCGTTACTACATATTATAATGCCAGAGATGCAGCCAACTACAATAAGTTAAAAACATTCATAAACGATAGTATTACAATAACTGCAGGAGATTACATTATGCCTTATACCCATGATAGTTTTTATGAAGAGTTTAAATGGGATTCTATATTTAGAACATCATATAAAATAGTAGAATTAACAGAAAAAAATGATCAGGTTATTGCCTCTGTAACTTCTAATTCTATTCGTTTTGAGTTTTTAGAAAACAACCCTCTAACGTGCCAATACAAAATCTCTTTTAATTCTGGGAAAATCTCAAAAATTGAATCCTTAGAATGTATAGATGCTAATTGGAAAATTTGGCAAAGAAAAGTAGATTCTTTGGTGAGCTGGGTTAACGCAAATCACCCTGAGCTGGATGGTTTTATTAATGATATGACAATGAACGGTGCTATAAATTATTTAAAGGCAATTGAGTTGTATGAAAAAAATAAAAAGTAGCTAATAAAGTATAAAAAACACATTGAAAACGCATTTAATACAAACCGTTGTAAGTAATTGTTAATAAGCTATATTAAATGAGGGTAGATCATGAAACATTACCAAAATGCATGTTGGAAGAAAAGAAATTTTCTTGGGGTGAACCTTATTTAGAAGTAACTCCCATATTCGATACTTTGATATCACAAGAATTAAGTAACCTTGAATTTTGTATTGAAATATTTATAAAAAATAACTTCAGAAATCAATTATTAGAATTTTATAACGTTTTGACAAACTATGAGGAGAATGATCGAATTGAAAATTTTGAAGGAACCCTATCAGAACAACTCCGCAAAGAAATGTTACTAAAAATTAAAATCGAACTTGATTCTGAAAAGAAATTGACACCTTGGGAAAAATATAAAGAATACAGAGAAGAGTTAGATTTCTTGTATATTTTTGAAGAAGAGTTTGATCGAAAAATAGTATTTATAAAACCAAAATAAAACTACTTACAAGATTATATAATAAATCATAATTATTTAACAGCACCCTATGATTGTTATAATAAACAGTTAGTGGTAAGCAAAAAACGGAAATGAAAATAAAGGGAACTCAAATAATAATTCTTTGCTTGTTAATGGTAATAGGCTGCAAACCAGAAAAGAACAATAGCGTAAATGTAATAAATTCTGATATAGATAGGTTTTGGATAGCTTTTGATACCATTTCCAAAGTATCAGATTCTACTCAACAAATGCAATTATTGGAAGAATTGTACCTTTCGAAAGGCACACCAGGCTTGTTCGGTATCATTGAATCTAAACGATACCAAAAAGAAGAGTTTTTGAATATGATAAATAAATATCCTAAGTTTTTAAACTCGGTACGTCAAAATACAAAGAAAGCTAAGGAATTAGCAACCGAATTAGAAGCTGGAATAGACAAGTTTAAATCTGTGTACCCTAATCTGAAACCAGCAAAAATTTATTTTACCATTGGTGCTATGAGAAGTGGAGGAACTACTTTAGATAGCTTAGTTTTGATAGGAAGTGAATTAGCTATGGTTGATGAAAAAACTAATATATCAGAATTTGAAGGCCGGATGAAAACCTGGGCAGAGAATTACATAAAAACCAGACCACTTGATAATATTATCTTACTCAATGTTCACGAATATGTTCATACACAGCAAAAAACAATTCCATCCAATTTGTTGTATCAGTCTTTATATGAGGGAGTTGCAGAGTTTGTTTCTGTAAAAGCGATGAACATGCGATCTTCATCACCAGCTATCGCATATGGAAAAAGAAATCCAGAAGTAAAGGAGACGTTTGAAAAAGAAATGTTTTACAATTGGACATTCCAATGGTTGTGGAGTAACAATTCTCCTAAGGATTTTGGAGTAAGAGATTTAGGCTATTACATAGGCTACGAAATTTGTGAATTATATTATGAAAGCAGCATAGATAAAAAACAAGCAATTAAAGAAATGATTGAGCTAAACTATGAAGATGCAGAACAAATAGATGCTTTCATTGATAAAACGAACTTCTTTTCAAAGCCGATAAGTGTACTTAGAAAAGAAGATGAAAACATAAGACCAAAAGTCGTTGCAATTAAACAGTTTAATAACAATTCTCAAACAGTAAATCCAGATTTAAATGAAATTACTATTGAATTTTCCGAACCCCTTAATGGATATAATACAGGTGTAGATTATGGCGAATTAGGGAAGGTTGGATTTCCAAAGGTTATCGATAGAACTTGGTCAAAGGATTCTTTAGCATGGACAATCAAAGTAAAATTAGAACCTGAAAAAGAATACCAAATTTTAATTTCTAACAATTTCAGAACAACAGAGAATTTACCTTTACAACCCTATTTAATTCATTTTAAAACCGCCAAAAAATAAAACAGAATTACTACAAAATGTATGGTGTTCATTGCTAGAAAAAGTAGAAAACACTCGTGGTTTAGTAACATTTTATGCTACTGCGATACATATAATAAACGTTGTAAACATTTGAACTAAAAAATAATTTAACGAATTAAAAGTTTGTACAAAGTAATTAATTTTATTATTTCTTTTGGTGCTCTACAAGGTCTTATCATTGGAGTATTACTTTTAATAAAAGGCTTCAAGTCGAAACAAGAAAAATTGTATTTGGCTCTAATATTAATTGGTTTTGCTGCTATATTAGGAAGAGTTTTAATATTAGGTATTTACAACAATCAAGCATTGTTCCTGGTTAATCTCAATTTTATTTTATTAATTTCTCCTGCATTCTATTTATATACCAAAGAATGTTCAAACACTACAAAAAATATAAAATTAAAGGGCAAACATTTCCTACCTTTTCTCATTATAAATTTGGGGTATATATTGTTTTGTTTTATGGTTAAAGATGCTGTTAATTATCAGAAGTATCTGCAAAATGTTATAAAAATAAATGAGAGTTTTAGTATCGTTTATTTCGCAATATATTTATACCTAACCTATGACTTGTATAAGCAAAATAAGTCGTACTATTCTAAAATACGATACCAATTATTAAATCAACTAACACTTATGTTTTTTGGTTTTTTTATTATTTGGATAGCTTACGTTTTGACAGAATGGATTTACTTTGATTATAACATGGAACTCATATACTATTATCCAATAATGGTGCTATTAGCTGTGATTCTTTATTATTTGAGTTTACGAATTATTATCCATACACAATTTTTATTTGTTGGTAAGGAAATTCCAACAAGGAAAAATTTTATTTTAAAAGAGAGAGAAAGCAAGCATTTATTAGATAAGTTAACTCTTTTTATGAGTGAGAAAAAACCTTTTTTAGATGGTGATGTTTCTCTAATCACTCTTGCGAATTCACTAGATGTAAACCCAAAAGTCCTATCTTTTGTTATCAATGAACATAGTAATAAGAATTTTAATGATTATATTAATAATTGGAGAGTTGAAGAAGTAAAGAAAAGATTAAATGACAAAGCGTATAAGCATTATAAAATGTTAAGTATTGCTTTTGATTGTGGGTTTAATTCTAAATCAACTTTTAATCTTGCATTCAAAAAAGCTACCGGATTATCTCCATCACAGTATAAAAATTCTAATTACTACTAATCTTATATCTTCTTTTGAGACGACTACAAAAATATTTTGAGTCCTAAATCTTCTTTTAAGGCGACAATCCGTTATCTCTATGATAGTTTTGTCTAATAAAAGATAAAAAATGGACCTATCAAGAGCAATCATTTTTAGCATGTTACTAACTATTATAGGGTGCAAAAATGATAACCCTACCTTCGATGTAGATAACGGATTATATATAGATAATGTTACTATAATATCTGCAAACAAAAACGGTATACTAAAAAAGTATATAGGAAATGTGTTGATTGATAATGAGACTATCCTTTTTTGCGGAAAGCAGAAACCAAATGTAAAAGGCGTTTATAAAAAAATTAATGGAACCGGAAAGTATTTAACTCCAGGGTTAATAGATTCACATGTACATTTAAGCTCTATTGCAGGGATGAATTATAAGCATGTAAGAGCCCTGCCAGAATTGGCAAATAGCTATTATGAACAGCTTCCAAATAGTTATTTATATTTTGGTTACACTACGCTAATTGACCCTAACAACTATAATCCTAGAATTATAAAACAAATCAAAGATAAAGAGATTAAACCCGACATTTATACATGTGGCGAACAAGTAAAAGTGATGAATGATTTTATGATGGCAGAGGATGATCCAAAAGATCGATATAAATTCTACCCTAACTTTTTACATGACAAATACAACAAAAATGTTAGCATACCAGATACAATAAATAGTAATGATCATTCTGTAAAAAAAGTAGTTTCTGATATCGTTAATAAACAAGACGGAATCTGCATGAAAACTATTTATGAAGATGGATTTGGTGGTACCGAAGAGATGCTTTGGGAATTACCTACATTAGATATTATGAAAGATTTGGTGCACCAGGCACAAAGTGAAAACATTCCTGTATTGTTACACGCAAACTCATTTTCTGCGCAAAAATTCGGATCAGAAGCTAATGTCGATATTATTGCTCACGGAATGTGGCATTGGGGATTATTAAAAGAGTATTTGAATGTGAGTAAACTTCCAGAAACTCATAAAGAATTGTTATCGACTATTGCTGATAAAAAGATTGGGTATCAGCCTACTTTTAGAGTAATTGCTGGGCAAAAAGATGTCTTTAATTCTAATTTTGTAAATGATTCAAATTTAGAAAATGTACTACCCTCTAATCTACTAAAATGGTTAAAAACCGACGAAGGATTATGGCAAAAAAAGAGAATCATGAGCTATGGTGGAGATTATTTTGACTCAGAAACCCCAGATAGAGAAATAGCTGGTATGATGCAGTTAGTTTTAGATAAAATCAATATTAGTACGAACTATCTATCTGGTGAAAATGGTAATTTGTTATTTGGATCAGACACACCTGCTATGAACAATCATGCAAATCCTCCTGGATACAATGGTTTTTTAGAGATGAAACATTGGGTTGAAGCAGGAATCTCATTAGAAAAGATATTTATGGCTGCTACATTTAATAACGCAAATGCTTTTCATATAATTGACAAATACGGAACTATCGAAAAAGGTAAAACAGCAAATTTATTGTTATTTAATCAAGATCCGTTAGATAATATATCTGCATATAATGCTATAAATTCTGTTATTGTGCATGGCAAAAAATATGAGAGAAATACACTTTCTGCAAAGGTAAATGATTAAAAATTAGAAGTTTTTAACTAGGGATTATCAGTAAGTATAGAGTCATTCAAAAAACAGAATACGCTTAAGCTTAAATAGGAAAAGAACTTATTTCTGTAGGAGAAGAGGGCATGATGAATTTGGCAAACAATTATAAAATTATCCTAAAAAAATAGGGGCAAATTTGCCCCTTATTGTAACTATCTCAAGCCTATAATACTTTTGTTCTCAATAAAAATACGACCATGAACAGAAGACTACTAGGCAATATTTTGATTGTAATACTCCTGATACTTTCGGGTTCGGGTATACTCATGTATTTTACGCCTTTTGAAAAAAATATGGCCTCTCTACATACTTTTTTTGCTTTAGTATTTATTGTGGGAATGATATTTCATATTATCAATAATAAAATACCACTATCAAATTATATAAAGGGAAAAAGGCAACCCAGATTAAAGAAGCTCCAAAGTCCCTTGATTTTCTTTATTGCCGCATTGGTTGTTATGGGGTTATATTTTGATATGCCCGTCTTTAACACAATTTATAATTGGGGAAATCAAATAAGAAACAAACAAATTGGAACAACTGAAGAAACATTTGATTATCAGGTTATTGAATTGGATAAAACAATTGGAGAACATAAAATAAGTATCGAACTAAAAAAAGGAGAGAGGTTTCAATATCCATTATTTGCAGTTTGGGTAGAAGATGCTAAGGGTAATTATATAGAGACTCTATACATTTCTAGAGTGATTTCTTCTAGTACATTCGATTATGGTAAAAAAGTTGGAGCTAACTGGAAACCAGCAATTGTAAGACGCCCAGAAGCACTCCCATATTGGTCTCATAAAAGAGGGATAAAAGCTTCAGATGGACTTTATATACCTCTAAATGGGGCGCCCGATCTAGATGCCGTTTCGGGGGCGACACCTACAGGTAATTTTGTAATACAATCAAAAACTGACTTTGATACCCTTAGTGATTATAAAATTTTGATAGAAGTAAATCAATCTTATGACTGGAATGAATACTACTCCAAAGATAAATTCCCAAATGATGAAATTTATTCAGGATCAGGACAAGTAGGACAACCCTCATTAATTTATTCTTCAGAAATTAAATCGTCGGATTTTAATAGTACAACACATAAAATTATGAACCTAATTGGGCATGGTCATTATTCTGGTAAAACCGGAAAATTGTTTACAGATATGTCTAACATTTCAACTGCCAAAAATATAGCAAATAGAATAATACTCACAATAGAATAAGTACCAATGTGCATAAATGATAGCTCAACAAATCTCTCATATCCCAAACGTATAATAATTCTGATGTTATCTATAATTTTATGTTTAATTTTATTCTAGTAAACAAAGGCAAAAATATTGAAGAAAATTCTAATGTATATGTAGGTATGATAGATTTTGAGTATGGTTTTAGTAGAGTAATTATTGCCGCAAATCAATGAATATGAATTTAACAAGACATATTCGGGGACTGTTTCAACCTATTCAACCCACCATACAACAAACTAAAGAAAATGTAAATTATATTGAGTTTTTACCAACAACCAAATTACAACCTTACATCTATTGCTATTGGCAATTAAAAACAACCGAAAAACTAAATGATACTTTTAGCTATAAAGTAGTTTCTGATGGTTGTATTGATATTTTATTTGAAATAAATAACCCTAAAGATAATTTCGTTGCTGGTTTTTGTAAAAAATACACAGAATACGTATTACAACCAGAATTCAACTACATTGGTGTTAGATTTTTACCCACTATATTTCCTCAGATCTTTAAGGTTAATGCAAGCGAACTAAGTAACAAGTTTCAAAATTTGGAAGATTTTGTTCCGCAAACATCAAAATTTATAGCTAGTCATTTTCATCCTAAACTGAATATTGAAGAGATTAAATTAAAATTTGACATTTACTTTACCAATATTTTAAATCATACTGTTTTCGATTATGACAACAGACTTTACAATGCCATAGATACAATTCTAAAAAATTATGGAGTATTAAATATAGAAAAAGATGTAGATGTAGGAATTAGTAATAGACAATTACGAAGGCTTTTTCAATTCTATATTGGTGACTCTCCTAAAACATTCAGTAAAGTTGTTCAGTTTCAAAATATATTAAAAGCAAAGCCGTCTAATCAAAGCCTTAAACAAAATAAACTTTTTTATGATATTGGCTATTATGATCAATCTCATTTTATTAAAGATTTTAAAAACTTTTATGGTGTCACTCCAAATAAAGCTTTTAAGAGAACTCAGTAATATGTCCGTTTTTTACAATATTTAACTGTGTTAACGCTATAGTTTTGAAGAGTAAATAAAAACTTAAAATGATGAAACAAATTTTTAAAATCACATTTATTCTATTAGCTACCACACAAGTATTTTCTCAGACAGATCAAAATTTAAAAACTATGAAACTAAATGCAGGAATTATCACCGAAAAATTAACCGAAACTAAAGAGTTTTACACAAAAGTGCTCGATTTTGGAGTTACATTTGAAAATGAATTTTATCTGCTAATGCATACCCCTAATCATCAAGCTGAAATTAGTTTTTTACTACCTAATCATCCAACACAAAAACCTATATTTCAAAAGCCCTTTGCAGGTAATGGTATGTACCTTACTATTGAAGTTGATGATGTAGATAAAATCTATACTGAAATTAAAAAGAAAGGTGTAAAAGTTGAAATCGACATACGCAACGAATCATGGGGAGACAGACACTTTGCTATTGTAGATCCTAACGGAATAGGTATTGATTTGGTTACATATACAAAACCAGAATAAAACTATGTGCAACACTGTAAAGAATAGTACAAGGCCATGTATACTCATCATAAGCAAAAAATAAAATGAAAAAATATTATACACTATTGTTATTCGTCTTTTTAATGATTTCTTGTAATAAGAGAGTAGAAAAAAACAAGATATTGTTTATAACCACTAGCGTTAACAAGATGGGAGGCAAACCAAACGGAACTTATTTGATTGAATTAGCAATTCCGTTTAATGAATTTTCTAAAAAGAATTATCAAGTTGATATTATGTCACCAAAAGGAGGTGAAATTCCAATATATCATAGTGGAGATACCACAGAAATAGTAAAATCAATCATAAAATCAAATGTATTTTACCATAAGACCAAAAACAGCCTTAAGCCCAAAGACATTAATCAAGAAGAATATTTGGCTGTTTTTATTCCCGGTGGATATGGACAATTTTGGGATACTCACAAAAATAAAGAAGTTCAGAAAATTATAGCCGAAATCTATGAGTCAAATGGAGTAATCGGAACAGTAGGTCATGGGACAGCAACGCTTATTGACGTAAAATTGAAATCTGGAGAATATTTGGTAAGTAATAAAACAATGACAAGTTTTCCTTCCTGGAATGAGAAAAACATTATGAAACAATCGAATTTTGGTGCTTTATTACCTTACGATATGGAAGTAGAATTGCAAAAAAGAGGAGCTGATCTAAAAATATACAATCACGAAAAAAAAGTGAATTACGAAGTCATTGATTCGGAAAACAGATTGATAACCGCATCATTTTCTACAAGTGGAAAATTTGTTGCAGAAGAAGTTTTAAAATTGCTTAATAAAAGCGAATAAAAACTACACACAGCAGAATGAATAATATATATATACGCTATAAACATCACCATATTATCTATGAAGAGGTGTTACCACCAATTAAACCAACTGAGATGGAAAAATAGTGTCGTACTGATTTTTTGCTTCATCAGTTAAATATGGATAAATACTTTGGCTTATTAATAATGAGTATTGCTCAATAGATTCCCTTGATAAAACGTCGGCTTGAATCAAAATAGAAGAAAACCAAAAATTACTAATAACCTCTATCCTTTTGAATAAACTGTGATATTCATTTTTTAGCAATTCTTCACGAAATACCCCATTTTTAATAAGAACATCTACAACTTTTATAAACTCTATTTCTCTTCGTTTTGAAAGCTCAGAATAATGCCTTTTTATCTTCTGATTTCTCCTTGTGATAGTTATAAAATCCAATAAAAAGAAATGATACTCATAAAGTATAGTAACAATTTCTACAGAGATATTTAAAAATGATTGCAATAAATCATCGGTTTTTATAAAAAGAATACTGTCGATTTTTTCAACTAACTGAAAATAGAGCGCTTCAATGATATCTTCTCTTTTTTTGAAATGATATTGCAGATTACCCACACTAATCCCCGCCTTATCAGCAATGGCTCTTAAGGATACATTTGAAATCCCAGAATCATTAAAGAGGTTCAGGGATTTTATTAAAATCTTTTGTTTTGTTGCATTCATCAATACAAAGATATTATTTTTTAGTACAAATGTACTAGGCTGATTGTTTTTTAGTACATTTGTACTATATTAACAATTGTTATTTATGACTGTAGATATTATCGGAGCAGGAATAGGAGGATTAACCACTGCAATTGCACTTCAACAAAAGGGGATTAGAACGAGAATTTTTGAGCAAGCTGAAAATATAAAACCTGTTGGAGCGGGGATTATTTTAGCTAATAATGCAATGCAGATGTATGAAAAACTAGGGTTGAGAAAAATAATTGAAGACAATGGAAATTACATTGCTTCGATTAATATTACTAAAGCAGATCTAAATCCCATCTCTAAAGTTAATTTATCTTTTTTCGAAAAAAAGCATAAAGTAAAGAATATTGCAATTCATCGGGGTGTTTTACAACAAATTTTAATTAACGAATTAAAATCTAATGAAATACACTTAAATCATCGTTTAAAAAAGGTAAAATCAAACGATAATGGATATTCACTAACGTTTGAAAATGGAAAACAAATTCAATCTTCAATACTCATTGGTGCAGACGGGCTAAAATCGGTTGTGCGACAAGGCTTGTTTCCAGAGACTATAATAAGAAATGCTAAGCAAGTTTGTTGGAGAGGAGTAACAGACTTTAAACTTCCTGGTGTATACAAAAACGAACTAAATGAAGCCTGGGGAAAAAGAGACCGATTCGGGTTTGTTCAAATAGCAAAGGATAAAGTATATTGGTATGCCTTGAAATCGTTCAAAAATGACAAAAATGAATTTTCTGTACATGATATTGAAAATTACTTTGATAAGTACAATTCGGTTATTAAAAGTATAATTTCTTCAACTAAAAAAGAACAAATAAATACAGCAGAAATATCAGATTTAAAACCAACTAATTTTTGGTATAAAGAAAAGGTTTGTCTTATTGGTGATGCAGCACATGCAACGACCCCAAATATGGGGCAGGGGGCATGCCAGGCAATAGAAGATGCTTATATTCTATCAGAGTGTTTACATAAATATGAAGTGGATCAAGCTTTTGCAACCTTTCAAAAATTAAGACTTCCTAAAGCACATCAAGTAGTAAAGGCAAGTTGGATGCTTGGAAAAATTGCACATTTATCAAATCCAATTTTAATCGGAATTCGAAACCAATTGATGAGCATGACACCTTCTTCATTCAACAGAAAACAATCTGAACACATCTTTCAAATCCCAAACTTATGATTACTACAATACTATCTATAATTTTATGTTTAATTTTTGTAGTACTTGGAGGCTTTCATTTCTATTGGCTTTTTGGAGGTGTTTGGGGCGTAAAAAAGGTTATTCCTACAAAAGACAATGAAGAAAATATGCCATTCATCCCTAAATTTGCAACCTTACTGGTAGGACTTGTATTAGTTTTATTTGGATTGGCTTATCTTATAAAATCAGGACTTATAAATATTATGATTTCAAATTGGATAACAATTTATGGATACTGGTTTATTCCTTCTATTTTTATCTTACGGGCCATTGGAGAGTTTAAGTATGTTGGCTTTTTCAAGAGAATAAAGAATACCGAATTCTCGAAAGCAGATTCAAAAATATTTTCTCCATTATGCCTGGTAATTGGAGTAATCGGGATATTAATTCAACTTATAAAATGAAAAATACAGATATAAAAAAGTCCTCCTTCACTGATCCAATGTGTCGGAGGACTTTAACAATCAAAAACTATTTTTAGTTACAGGTACCTATGGTTTTCCACCAGTGTTCTCCACTACCTGGGGTTACCCATATTGGTCCCGATTGAGCTTCGTATAATGTACCTTGATATACTACTTTGTCTCCCACATTATATACTGTTGGATATGCTTCCCAATTTGCAATACCACTACAAGAACCACCATTACCACCACCAGAAGAAGTAATCGTAATAGATACTGAAGCCGATGTAGTTGTTGCATTAGCATTATCTGTAGCAATAGCACTTAGGGTATAATTTCCTACAGAAGCATTATTCCAGGAATAGCTATAAGGGCTTGTTGTGTCTTCTCCGAGTTTAGTAGTTCCTTGAAAGAATTCAACCTTCGTAATTGTTCCATCAGTATCAGAAGCATTTGCTGTAATATTGATAGATTGTCCTTCGGTTACAGATTGATTATTTGTAGGAGATGTAATAGATACAGATGGAGATTGATTGTTTCCTCCCCCGTTACCATTGCAATCCTGAACGAATTCCCATGGTAGTCCACCTCCTGCATTTGATGATGGATTATCATTTTTGGTCCACCATTTTGCACGATATAATTTATTGTTATAGACAACCTCCTGTCCCGTGTTATAAGTAGAAGAGGCATTCCAGGGAGCAGATTCACAGCCTGATCCACCGCCTCCGCCGCCATCGCCAGTGTATGGAGATTCTGGATAGTTTTCTGCATTTGCTATAGCCTGAGATTGTGATGTACCATTTAGTACCTGGCTTGCAACATGAAGATATCCATATGCCGATGAAGTCGTATTACCCAGTAATAATTGCCATATCATAACTCCATCATTAGAGGTATTATTTACAGCAATATGGTTAGATAGTTCTGCTACGTTTTGATAAGTATATTCATAATATGGTCCCCAAGGCTCATTAGGATAATGAACTCCGGCTGCAATAGAAAACCCATACTGGTTTGAATAATGTTTATAGGCATCATACATGATTTTTCTGTTACTGGCAGCTCCTGTATTATATCCTTGATATGCAATAAGATCGATTTTATCACCAACAGCCTCCATTACAGGGATCATATGCCCGGTAGTAGCAAAACCAAATAAGCTAATGGCTTGATTAGGAGAAGTTGCATTAAATAGGTTGGTATCAGACTCTCCTGTTACTGTGTTTCTTTTACTATAAGCAAAAGGAGAGGAGGGATCATCATTATTTGCGCCACCTAAGGCTCCAACACCAGCAGGAGCACAAGCTAATAGGTATTGTCCTTTTGGCATAATGGCTCTCGAATTTGTAAAGAAATCGATAAAGCGTTGTACATTTATAGGATCACCTATAGTAGCAAAACTACCATTAGGTTCAAAATCCCAATCAACACCTTCGAATCCCATATCATCTACAAGATCTTTGATCTGTTGATAATTGATGTCATAGGCTGCATCTGTACCCCAGTACGTTTCTCCACCTACAGATAGAATAACTTTGATTCCTTTTGATTTTAGCGCTGCAACAGATTCTTTTAAAGTATCCCCTCCATAAGGAGTTTGAATACCTGTATTAGTGATATCTAAAGAACCTTTTTGATACCGAAGATTAGGCTTTGCAAAAGCCAAAAAAACGTGAGTGATGTGCTCTGGAATATCTCTTAGTTTAGATCCTTGCCCAGGCCCAGCCCAGCTTTCGGACCAGGAAGGGAAATACCCTAAGACAATAGGTTCTGTGAGTGCTGTTTTGTCTGTTAGATTTGCTTCAGAATTTTGAACCTCTGCGGCCCCTTCTTCTAAAAAATTTTCATTCGTACAGGAAAATAAGAATACCTGTATGAGTAAGACGACTGATAATCTTTTAAGTAATTTCATTGTGTATTAAATTAAGAGTTTGTGAATATTTAGAGGTTATTATACAGCTAATGAAAAATCATGTTTTCGTTTATTTCTTTATAATCAACCTCAGAAGCTTTTCTGTATTTAAGTTCTACAGTATTCCAATCTGTAGCCCAACCTTTTGCTATATTGTTTAGATACACTATTTTTAATTTATGCTTTCCCTTTTGTAATGCGATCGAACTTTCTTTAGGGTGTTTTTTTAATGGAGTTTTATAATCAATAACAAGTTGATTTCCTATCCAAACCTGATCCTGAGTACTAGAAAAATAATATACTCCGTCTTCTGGGATATCAACATAACCATCAAGAAAAACAGCTTTGAAGTTATTCTTATTCACTTCATGACCCCAATGGTAAGTGGTATTAGCATCTTTAATTTTTTGAACTACAGAAGTATGCACTTTTGTAGTATCCTTAATATCATTGATACTTTTAAAATCCCCTTTTATCTCTTTCATGATAAGCCCTTGAGATAGTTTTGCTGTATTAGAAGCGGCAATAGGATTTTCTTTTGTGATGTTCAATTTTCGAATACTACTCATTTTTCCATTTTTCAATATGGAGGCAATTCGTAGTTCTGCATTTTCCTTAAAATGCAAGGGTTCGGTATATGCTGTACTAGATGCATTTGGATCTGTTCCATCTGTAGTGTATACCATTTTAACCGGATGTGTGGTGGTAAAAGGAATGCTTACACTATCAATAAATGCAATTTTATTTGAAGTAGGCCCCTCAGGAAGAGGAATATGATAATTGGCATGATGATATTCTAGCACATCATAAACAGTATTCAATCTATTTAAGAAATCATCGAATTTTTTATTTTCTTTTTGCGACCATGTAGTTTCAGCCAATGCTATAATACGTGGGTATAACAGGTATTCAATTGTTTTGTCTTCATAAGCATATTCTGTCCATACATTTCCCTGTGCGCCCAAAATATGTTTCTTTTTGTCGTCTTTAATTTCTTTTGGTATTGGATCGTAGTGATATACTTTTTCTAGTGGGATATATCCCCCAAAGGCTAATGGTTCTGCTTTAAAGTCACCCTGATAAAAGTTAAAATAACAATATTTTGCAGGAGTCATGATGACATCATGTCCTTTGTTAGCAGCTTTGATTCCTCCTTCTTCTCCCTGCCATGACATAATATTGGTCGTAGGAGTAATGCCACCTTCCAGGATTTCATCCCAGCCAATCATTTTTTTATCAAATTTTGATAAGATTTTTTCTACACGAGCCATAAAATAGCTTTGGATCTCTTTTTCATCTTTTAAGCCTTCGCGTTTTTTCAACTCTCGGCATTCTAAAGAGTTTTTCCATTGATCTTTAGGTACTTCATCTCCTCCCATATGGTAATATTCATATGGAAATAGGGTAGATAGTTCCTGAACTACATCTTCTATAAAAGTGTAAGTTTCTTCTTTTCCTGCACAAAGGATACTGGATTCTACACCCCATAGATTTCTTACTTCATATTTTTCTTTACTACAAGAAAATTCGGGATATCCAGCTAAAATAGCTATGGCATGTCCTGGTGTGTCAAATTCTGGAATTACATCAATAAATCTTTCTTTGGCATATTGTACAACCTCTTTTATTTCTTCCTGGGTATAAAATCCTTGATGAAACGAACCATCGTTATTTTTCCTTTTAGACCCAATCTCTGTAAGCTTAGGATATTTTTTGATTTCTATTCGCCATCCCTGATCATCGGTAAGATGCCAATGAAATTTGTTGATCTTGAAAAGTGATAATATATCAAGTTGTTTTTTGATAAAATCGATAGAGAAAAAATGCCTAGAAACATCCAGGTGCATCCCTCGCCAACCAAAACGAGGTTTATCTTCTATATTTAGAGCCTGGATTTTAATAGGGAGGTGCATTTGATTTTTTGGATTAGCATCATATAACGGAAGAAGTTGCATAAAAGTCTGCATGCCATAATACAATCCTTGATCAGTTTTAGCTTTTATTTTTACTTCATCTTTTGATATAGATAGATGATATTCTTCTTCACCAAAATCCAAAGTACTTTCTTTGATTAATTGAATACTGTTTTTGGTGCGATTCTCACTATGCATTGAAAAAGAATGACCTGTAAAAGTCTTGATTTTTTCGATAAAAAAACTTGCAATAACCTCTGAAGATGTGTCATTACATTGAAAAGTAGTTTTTTTGTTGATCTCGAAATATCCTTGTTTTGTATCTACTTTGAAAGGTATGGGGGTAATACTCAAAGATCGATTAACAGGAGATGATGAATCAGGACTTTTGCAGGCCATGAAAATTAAAAAAAAGATGGGTATAATTCGTAAACTCATTACTGACTTGTTTTTTGAGAAATTCTTTGCGTGATCAGGCGATTAACTAAATGGTCTATTGGTTTTTTTACAAAACCCTTAACCCGATAACCACGATCATCTAATAATTTTTTTATAATATCTTGTGAGTAGTATGCTACCGAACCAACAAAGTGTATAGGGTATTTAGATAATTCTTCTTTATACTGAAAAAGGTAAGTACTTATAAATTTTGAAACACCATGATGTAAAATTTCTTCGAGATAAGCATTTCCCCGATTTCTAAAAATGAACTTAGCATAAGAAGCTAAATACTTATTAGGGTGATCAGCACAATATAATTCATCAAGAATTTGATTAAGCTCGGTAGTATAATCATTCTTAAATAATGAGGCCGTATCTGCTGGCATTTTACCTAGAAAATAATCTTTAATTAATTTTTTCCCCAAATAGTTACCACTCCCTTCATCTGCTAATAGATATCCTAAAGCAGGAGATTTTTGAATAACGTTTACTCCATCAAAATAGCAGCAATTTGCTCCTGTTCCCAAAATGCATACCACACTTGGTTTTTCTGTTGTAGCTTTTACAGCTCCGATAATATCTTCTTCTATAACAATAGATGTTACATTTTTAAATATGGATTGCAATACGAGAGCTATTTTTTTCTTAGCATCGGCCTCACCACACCCTGCTCCATAAAAGTAAATCTTATGAATAAGATCTCTTTTTTGAAGTATGGTATCTGCTTTTTGAACAATATTTATGATAGTATCGTCAGAAAGTAAAAGAGGATTTATACCATCGGTTTTAGTTTTGTGAACGAGTTCTCCATCATTTTTAACAAGAACCCAATCACATTTAGTAGAACCGCTATCTGCAAATAATATCATTAGTCATTAGTTTATTTATCATTTATGTACTGTCTTATTGTTGATGCATAACGAAGAGATTCTTTTTTAAAAGCAACTTTCCCTCAATACATGAGGGAAGGTTGTTTTTTGCAAAAATTTATCTAACAAACAAAGCATTAATTTTTTAAAATATATATCTCTTAAAAGCTTCTATAGCTTCATAATCTGCAAGACCAAGCTTATCATATAATATCGCTGTATTTCTATTTCTTTCACGAGCTCTTAACCAAAACTCTCTAGAATCCTCTCCTTGAAACATCACCCTGTCTTTTTGGGATTGGTGATATAAGATAGCATTAGTTTTTTTGGATACTTCGTGTGGACTTAGAGGTACAGCCATTTCAATTTCAGAAACGTCCCATTCTTGCCAGGCACCTCTATATAGCCATACCCAACAATCATTCATGAAACTTTTACTTTTTAGGTTGTTAACAGCCTCAAAAATAGCATCTAGACAAACTTTATGAGTTCCATGAGGATCGGCAAGATCACCTGCTGCATATATTTGATGTGGTTTTATTTTTTCGATAATATCTGCTGTAAGGGCTACATCTTTTTCTCCCAGAGGATTTTTTCTAATTCTCCCGGTTTCATAAAATGGGAGATCGAGAAAATGAACTTTATCATCATCTAATCCAAAATAACGAGTAGCTCCCAAAGATTCCATTCTTCGAATTAATCCTTTAATTAAACGAACTTCTGGTATATCAATATCACCTGGATTTTTTGATTTAAGAAATGCTATAACCTTCTTAAAAGTATCTTCATCTTTACCTGGGTGAACACTATTGGCTACCTCAGAAAATTTTAAGGCTTCATCATCTGTAACGGCTATATTACCCGAAGTCTGATAAGCAACATGTACATCATGTCCTTGATCGATTAATCTTAAGAATGTTCCTCCCATTGATATAACATCATCATCTGGGTGAGGGCTAAAAATTAAAACCCTCTTTTTTGCAGGTAGAGCTCTCTCGGGCCTGTTGGTATCATCTGCATTTGGTTTTCCTCCTGGCCAACCTGTAATGGTATGCTGAAGTTTATTAAAAATCTTAATGTTTAAATCATAAGACGACCCTTCAACTGCCAAAAGGCCAGACATTCCATTATCATTATAATCTTTATCTGTAAGTTTTAAGACAGGTTTATTAAGTTCTTGACTCAACCAGGTTACCGCTTTAAATTTTAATTGTTCTTTCCAAATGCATTGATCTACAAGCCATGGTGTTTTGATTCGTGTAAGTTCAGAAGCTGCTTCAGAATCAAGGATGATCGTAGTATTTTTATGTTCTTGTAAAAAAGATGCGGGGATGTTGGATGTAATTTCACCTTCTATGGTTTGTTTTACTACTGTAGCCTTTTTATGCCCCCAGGCTAATAGTAACACCCTTCTGGATTTCATTATGGTACTTATTCCCATAGTAACCGCTTTTTTAGGAACATTTTCTAAACCATTAAAATCAGATGAGGCATCAGTTCTAGTTACATGATCTAATGTGATGATTCGTGTTCCCGAATTAGGGTGTGATCCAGGCTCATTAAAGCCAATGTGTCCTGTTCTACCAATTCCTAAGAGTTGAAAATCTAATCCACCATACTTTTTGATCTTCATTTCGTAATCAATGCAGTACTGATCCATTTCTGTAACAGGAATGGTGCCATCAGGAATGTTGATGTTTTCTGGGTTAATATCTACATGATCAAATAAGTGTTGATGCATAAAATGATAATAACTTTGCTGGTGACCTGTATCCATAGGATAATATTCATCCAGATTAAAAGTAACTACATTTGAAAAGCTTAACTCTCCAGAACGATGTAGGCTTACCAATTCTTCATATACTTTTATAGGTGAAGAACCTGTAGCCAGACCGAGTACACAAAGTTTTCCTTCTTCTTGCTTTTGTTTAATTAGTGTTGCAATTTCGTGGGCAACAAGTTTTGAAGCTGTCGAAGAATCGGGAAATATTTCATTATGAATCTTCTCAAACTTCGTTTTTTCAAACTGTCCTACCTGTTTATATTCAATTTCCTGGATCATTTTTCCTCAAGAGTTTGATATTTTTATTGTTTTTATTATTTCAAGGCTTTTGATGAAAAGAGATGGAGTCGAGAGATATTGCTCTATCCATCTCTTTTATCAGTATTATTTGGCTAACTCAAATTTTTTAAAAATTTCCACCAGGAACATCCCACCATAGTCGGGTTCCTCCGTTATCAGCACCACCAAGAAGTGTTCTTGCTTGCGCTACTCCTTGTGGGTTAGTACTTCGCTGACTAGCTGGGAAAGGTAATCTTCTTACTTGAATATCAGTATCTACCGTACCTCCACTATTATTAGCTACCGAAGGGAATATTTTTGGATATCCTGTTCTTCTAAACTCACTCCATGCTTCTTGTCCATCAGGGAACATAGCGATCCATTTTTGAGTAATAATTCGCTCTAATTTTTCTTCATTTGTTGCTCCGCCATCCCAGGCTATAGTAATCGTACTTAATGCAGGAGTACTATGAGATCCGACAGGGTCAACATAATCAATAGGTATAGAGGCATTATCAGCAATGTAGGTTGATGCCCCAGCAGCGCCGTGTTGCTCAAAAGAAGTTGTGATTCCCATTTCATAATTTGATTGCGCATCACCGGCACCAGCCCATCCTCTTAAGGCAGCTTCTGCCTTTAAGAAATATGCTTCTGCAGCAGTCATTAATTGGATATCTGTAGTTGGAGTTTTATCTACTATATAAGAATTTCCTAATCTAGAAAAACCAACATAATCTCCTTTTTGATCAATATCATCAGTATACCCGTCTAATAATGGTAATCCACTTCTTAATCCTTTTAGAGATCCAGGTGTTACTGTAGATTCTTCAAATAAAACAGGACCTCTGGCATCGTTATAACCAACTAGTATAGACTCCATAGAAGCGTTCATACGAACGTCATTCCACTCAGAATTAAAAACAGTTAATGGATGTTTTGCTCCTCCTTTAATAATAAAATTATCAGCATTAGTTTCTAAAAGCCCTGCACCAAGTGCTAGTGATTTCTCTCCTTCAGTTTTTGCCTTAGCAGCATCTGCTTTCGAAATTCTAATAGCTAAACGTAATCGAAGTGTATTGGCAAATTTTATCCATTGTTCATAATTTCCACCATATACAAGATCAAAATTAGTGAACTGCTCATTGGTTGGGTCTGTAGATAAAGTGGTGATTGCTTCATCAAGTTCAGTAAAGAACTGGTTGTATACTTCTTGTTGAGTATCATATTCTGGAAAAGATGCTCCTGGTACTCCAAATTTTGAATATACAATCGGACCATATACATCTGTTACTCTATGCATACCTTCGACTCTTAGTATTTTTGCAACCGAATAGATTAATGGAAATTTTTCTTCTCCACGCTCTTTGACTAATGCAGCATTTTGCATAACTCCAGTAGAGGAGTATGGGATATCCCAAGGGAATTGATCCCAAAAATCAATAAAATTATAGTTTGTGGTATTTGCTCCTCCTGCAAATGGTCTTGGTGGGGCCATATATCCACAAAAAGTATCTGCATTTAGATTATGCTGTAACTGTGTATGCCATGCAGGATCATACCTGTACAGGTTTAAAAAGATAGGATTAAATGGTCCACCTACATTAATAAAATCGGCTTCACTTTGTGCATCCGTTAATCCATTAGGATCTGTATTTAATGCTTCAAAATCGTCTGTACATGAGAGTACAAATACCGAGATAAAAGCAGTAATGATTATTTTTTTAAATATATTTTTCATGATATTCTATTCCTTTTAATTAAAATGATAAGCCAACATTCAAACCGATACTTCTGGTAGATGGCGATCCGAATACATCAACACCCTGAAGTCCGTTTCCTGTACTTAAAGATATATTGGGGTCATATGGAGCGTCTTTATAAAAGAAAAATAAATTTCTACCTACTAAAGAAGTATTGATCGAATTAAAGAAACTATTCTCTCCAAGGTTAAAATTATATCCTATAGATAATTCTGCTAATCGGATATTAGTAGCATCATATACATATTCACCACTAAATTTATCTCTTCCTCCAATTGCCTGATGGTATTCTGCAGCTGGTATTGTAGTTTCTGAACCAGTAGCTTCATCAAAAATTCGCACGCTACCTGTTCTGTCTAATGTTCCGAAACCATCAACGATAGCTTCAGTAAGACTCATTACTTCTCCACCAAATTTTCCATCAACTAAAAAGGATAATGTTATGTTTTTGTAAGTAAAAGAATTATTCCATCCTAAAGAAAAATCAGGATTTGCATTTCCTAATAAATCAAAACCTCCTCTGGTATTTGCATCAGGTGCCGCTTGAGTAAAGTTACCATCTGCATTTCGAATTGGCAATCCATTTGCATTTCTGTTAAGTCGTTTTCCGTAAATATCACCAAAAGACCCACCTTCTGCAATTAATAAAGCATAAGAGTTAACACTTATTGGAGTTAATTCTAGGAAATCTCTATCTAATCTAGCATCTAATTCTTTAATAGTATTTTTATTACTAGCAAGGTTTACAGAAGTGTTCCATGAAAAATTCTCAGTTTGTATTGGGTCTGCGGTAATAGAAACTTCAATACCTTTATTTTCAAAATCCCCTGCGTTGATAGCAAATTGATCTGCTGTTTGACCATTAGCATTGGTTTGACCACTGGCAGACTGGATTGTCATAAATTGATCTATAGTATTGGTTTGGTAATATCCAATTTCAAACCCTAAACGGTTATTAAAGAATTGCCATTCTGTACCGATTTCAAAAGATCTTTGAGTTTCTGGTTTTAGCTCTGTAAGTGGTCTTACCGTAGGACGGTTTAACCCACCAGGACCAGTACCAATAGTATTGATTGGATTGTTAGCAAAACTTTGTATATCATTACCTACCTCTGCATAAGAAGCTCTTACTTTTGCAAAAGAAATCACTTCAGGTAATTCAAACATTTCAGAAACAACTCCCGTAATACCAAAAGATGGATAGAAGAAAGAGTCTGAAACTGTTGAAGACCAGTCGTTTCTAGCTGTTACATCTAAGTATAACATATCTTTGAAACCTAGTGTAGTACTAGCAAATAGAGATTGTACTTCTTTTTGCTCTGCTTGAGTTTCTTTTAATATTGGATTAACCCCTACTGTACCAACTACAAAATTAGAAAGCGTAAAGATGTTTGGTATTTTTAAATTACCTCCTACACCAGAATCTAATAAGGTGCTTTCGCCTAAATCTGATTTTCTGATACTAGTACCGATATTAGCGGTTAAATTAAAACTATCTGAAAGAGGAGTATTAATAGTAGCTATGATATCACCATAGATCTGAGTATCCTCTACATCATTTAATAAATAACGACCATTTGAAGCAGATAACGTTCCATCGGTAGTTGCGTGAATTCTTCTTTCAAACTTATAAAAGTTTTTGTCATAACTTCCTCTGGTTTGAACGGTTAACCAATCATTAAACCTGTATTTTAAAGAAACAGATGCCAAAACTTTTTGATTCTGATCATCACTGGCATTTCTATTGATTATCCAATATGGGTTTTGTTCGATATCAGAAGTTCCTCTAAACCAACGTTGCGCCATTAAATTTCTATCTACATTAAATTCTTCAAAAACTCTATAATTACTTAAAGTTTCTGTATCCGAATTAAATGCTGTTGCTCCTACTAATGGATTATAATATAAACCAGAAACAGGCTTATTGTGTATTTTTTGAGTTGAAAGCAAGATATTGGCATCAACAGTTAACTTGTTATCGAATAGTTTAGCCGTTTCTCTAATATTAAGAGTATGCTTTTTTACATTGTGAGTAGGAAGTATTCCTGATGCTTGTGTATTTGCATACGAGAAATAAGTTTGAGCATTTTCTGTTCCTCCTGATACTGACAATGAATTAATTGCAGTTGTTCCTGTTTCTAAGAAGTCATCTATGTTTTTTTCTGTACGATCATTAAAATCAAGTAAATAAGCAGCGTTATCTACTGTGAAACTAGAAGATACATTTGTTCTAAAACTTCCTGATTTACCTTTCTTAGTAGTAATTAATATCACACCATTAGATCCCTGGCTACCATATAAAGCCGAAGCCGAAGCTCCTTTTAGAACACTAATACTTGCAATGTCATCTGGATTGATCAAGGATAGAGCATCTCCACCATCTCTATTTCCTGCATTTTCGATATCACCAAATGTACTATTAGGTTGAATCGCAGAATTGTTTAATAAAGGAATACCATCTACAACGTATAATGGTTGGTTATTTCTGGTAGAAGTATTACCTCGTAAAGTTACTTTTACCGATCCACCAACACCAGAAGCACTTCTGTTTACAACAAGACCAGATACCTTACCCGAAAGACTGTTGATAGGGTTGGCATCTTTGATTTTTGTTAGCTCATCAGATTTAATATCCTGAGCTGCATAAGTAAGTGATTTTCTGGTTTTTTGAATCCCCAGTGCAGTTACTACTACATCTTCTAATTGTTCAGCATCTTCTTGCAATTGAACATTTATTACTGTTTCACTACCTACAGTAATTTCTTTATCTGACATTCCTAAATAGGAAAACTGAATTACGTCTCCTGCTGCTGCAGTGATTGTGTAATTTCCGTCAAAATCGGTCTGTACTCCATTTGTAGTTCCCTTTACAATAATATTAACTCCAGGTAGTGGCACACCATCTGAAGCTCCCGTTACTGTCCCCGTTATTTGGGTTCCCTGCCCAAAACTCAGAAAAGAAAAAAATAATAGAGTGGTTAGGGTTAAAATCTTTTGTTTCATATTAATATGTGTTTTTTGAATGATCTCAAAGTAGTATTTTAATTATTTAACAAAATTTTTTTTAGACCAACGACATGGTTTTAATAACAATCGACATGCATTGATAGATAACGGTTTTTTTAAAATTTGATATTCTCATTTTTTTTGTTTTTCTCTATAAATAGCCTTACATTTTTCAAAAATTTTTGTTAAAAAAGTGATTTTAACAGGTGTTATTTAATGATTTTTTAAAAAAAAGAGGGGTAACGTGCAAAGGACTATTAAACGAAAATATCATTTATATTTTTGGATTATTTATTTTTCATTTAATGTAATTCGATGGGGAAGTTATTTTAATGATTATTGGTATTCATTAAAATCAAACCTTGTAGAATTTCCTCTACACATCATCTTAGTATATTTTAATATTTATTATTTGGTCCCTAAGTTCATATTCAAAAGAAAGTATGTGCATTATGTACTTTTCTTATGCATGTCTCTTGGCGTTCATTATATGTTAAGATCAGGTTTAAACCTATTATTGGTTACCGAAGATATCTGGCCCGAAGTAGAAGGACGACTGGATCCATTTGGGTTTAATCATATTGTAGCAGTAGCTATAGGAGAATTGTATGTTGTAGGACTAACTTCTGCAATAAAGTATACGGTCGATTTTTTGATTATGCAAAATAAGAATAGAGACCTAAGTGAGTTGCAATATAAAACAGAGTTAAAATACTTAAAAGCACAGATACAACCTCATTTCTTTTTTAATACACTTAATAGTTTATATGCATTAACAATAAAAAAATCGGATTTAGCACCTAATCTTGTATTAAAACTATCTAACTTTATGAGATATGTGATTTATGATACCAGTAAAAAAAAGCTCCCTCTTTTGCAGGAGATTGATCATATCGATAATTATATAGAACTCGAAAAAATGCGTTATGGTGATCGAGTTGATTCTAGAGTTGATATAAATGGTAATATCGATGATGTAAAAGTAGTTCCCATGCTGTTTTTA
Source organism: Aquimarina sp. EL_43 (assembly GCF_943422735.1). Classification (NCBI taxonomy): domain Bacteria; kingdom Pseudomonadati; phylum Bacteroidota; class Flavobacteriia; order Flavobacteriales; family Flavobacteriaceae; genus Aquimarina; species Aquimarina sp. EL_43. The sequence continues at coordinate 3,574,897 of NZ_CALSBR010000001.1, forward strand.
CCATTTATTGAGAATGCTTTTAAGCATGGACTTAGGAATAATGATAGAATGGAGTTATTAATTTCTTTTGAAAGATTTGAAAATGAATTGATATTTATATCCAAAAATAATTATGAAGATGAATCAGAAACTAAAAGACTTAATGGAATTGGAATAAAAAATGTAAAAAGAAGATTAGAAATACTTTACCCAAAAAAATATACATTAAACATAGCACAAAAAAATAATGAGTATTCGATTTTGCTTAAAATCCCTATATAATGATTATTAAATGTATCATAATTGATGATGAGCCCTTGGCAATTGAAGTTATTGAATCTTTTTTAAAAGAATTTAAGAACATTCAGATCGTTGATACTTTTAAAAATCCGATAGAGGCATTATCTATATTAGAACAAGGAGATATTGACGCTGTATTTTTAGATATTAATATGCCTAGAATGAATGGCTTAGAATTTTTAAAAAGTTTACAGGAGTATCCCCAGATTATTATTACCACTGCATATAAAGAATATGCATTAGAAAGTTATGAGCTAGAAGTTCTCGATTATCTGGTAAAACCTATTTCTTTTAATCGATTTCTGAAATCTATAAATAAATTAACGGCAAGACTTATAGCCATAAAGAAACATGAACCTTCTATGGATTTGGTTCAACCGGCTCATATTTTCTTAAAAGTAGATAAGAAATTGGTGAAAATTTTGTTAACCGATATCCTTTTTATAGAAAGTCTTAAAGATTATATCCGGGTAAGTACACTAGAAGATACGTTTATGTCACATAAATCCTTAACAAGTATCAGTGAAGAACTTCCTTCAGAAAATTTTATAAGGATTCATAAATCGTATACCATAGCTATAGATAAAGTTAAATCTATAGAAGGAAACCTTGTCGAAGTGGGAGAAAAAAGAATTCCTATAGGGAGGAATTACGCGGCTCATGCCAAACAACGAATATTAAAAAACAAATCAAATTTATTAAAATAAAAATAATGGTTTTAACTACATTGGACTACATAATCATAGCCTCATTTTTCTTAACCACAATTATTATTGGAGTTGTGGTATCTAAAAGATCTGGAAAAGATACAGCAGAGTATTTTTTATCTGGACGTAATATGCCATGGTGGTTACTAGGTTTTTCGATGGTAGCAACTACATTTTCTACCGATACCCCAAATTTAGTTACTGATATTGTAAGGCAGGACGGTGTTGCTGGTAACTGGGTATGGTGGGCTTTTTTATTAACAGGCCTTCTAACCGTATTCGTGTATGCCAAGCTATGGCGTAAATCAAATGTTACGACAGACTTAGAATTTTATACATTGAGATATAGTGGAAAACCCGCTAAGTTTTTAAGGGGGTTTAGGTCGATATATCTTGGGGTGGTATTTAATATAATTGCCATGGCTGCCGTAAACCTTGCTGCCATTAAAATAGGGCAGATTATGCTTGGACTTTCGCCAATACAGACTGTTTTAATAGGTGGAGTGGTAACAGCTGTTTTTAGTTCTTTAGGAGGTTTTAGAGGAGTGATTTATACAGATTTTGTGCTTTTCTTTGTTGCAATAGTGGGTGCAGTAGGGGCCTCTTATTATTTGATTAATCTTCCTGAAGTGGGCGGGTTGAGCAATTTGGTCTCTCACCCAAATGTATCTGATAAACTTTCATTTTTTCCGGATTTTTCTAATACAGAAGCATTAATTGGAATTTTAATTATACCATTAGCAGTACAATGGTGGAGTTCATGGTATCCCGGTGCAGAACCAGGAGGTGGTGGATATATTGCACAACGTATGCTTGCTGCAAAAAATGAAAACCACGCAATAGGTGCTACTTTCTTTTTTAATATTATGCATTATGCACTACGACCTTGGCCATGGATTTTGGTAGCATTAGCATCTTTAGTAATGTATCCAGATATTGCTAGTATTCAAGAGGCTTTTCCTAATGTTGAATCTAGTAAATTAGGACATGATTTGGCTTATTCGGCGATGTTAACAAAACTCCCGGCAGGACTATTAGGACTTGTCTTAGCTTCTCTGGGCGCTGCATTTATGTCAACGTTATCTACACATCTTAATTGGGGATCATCATATATCGTTAATGATTTTTATAAGCAACAAATTAAAAAAGATGCAAGCGAAAAAGAACTGGTAAATGTTGGACGAATTACTACAATAGTTCTCATGGTGACTAGTGCTGTATTTGCACTTTATCTTACTAATGCCAAGCAGCTTTTTGACATTATTTTAATGTTTGGAGCGGGAACAGGATTAGTATATATTTTGCGTTGGTTTTGGTGGAGAATCAATGCATGGAGTGAAATATCCGTAATGTTTTCTGCAATGCTTATCCCATTAATTTTGACTTTTACGCCTCTTGGTGATTCATTATTTGGATATACCAATGATGCCGGAGAAATAATATCAGGTGTATTTCCTTCCTGGTTTAGATTTATAGCTATGGTGATTATAACTTCAATAGTTTGGATTGTGGCAACTTATCTAACTAAACCAGAATCAAAAGAGACTTTACGCTCTTTTTATAAAAGTATTCAACCTGGTGGGCCAGGCTGGAAAAAAATTGTTGATGAAGCTAATGCAGAGGGGATAAAAATAGTAGAATCTAATGAGAAATGGTCTGTACCTTCTGGAATTCTAGCAATGCTATTAGGTTGTGTATTGGTATATAGTTGTTTGTTTTCTGTAGGGAACTTGCTTTACGGAGAGTACATCATGGCGGGAATTATAGGGGTATTAGCCTTAGTTTCTGGTTTTTTATTGGCGAGAGTTTGGAAATCAATAGGAAAGAACCTAATGTCGTGAGGATAACTAAACGAATACAATCTGTTGATTTTTTAAGAGGACTTACTATTATGCTTATGATCCTGGTAAATACACCAGGAGATTGGTCTTATGTGTATACACCGTTGTTACATGCAGAATGGAATGGTCTTACTTTAGCAGATTTTGTGTTTCCTTTCTTTTTATTTATTGTAGGGATATCTATATCGTTTGTATACAAACATAAAAAGGCAGATTGGGCGATATATAAAAAAATCTTAATACGTAGTCTAAAATTAATTGTACTAGGCCTATTTATCAATGTATTTTTACCTTATTTCCCTTTCATAGAAACAGAATCTATACGTCTACCTGGAGTATTGCAGCGAATAGGAATTATATTTTGCGTAGCCTCGATATTGTATTTGAATTGTAATCGAAAACAGCTAATTTTTATAGCAGTTACTATTCTTGTTGGGTATTGGATATGGTTGGCATACATTCCATTGCCCGATGGGACTTCTCCTACTCAAGAAAGAGGACCAAATAACTGGGCTAATTATCTGGATTACGTATTGCTTAAAGGGCATATTTGGAAACCAGATTATGATCCAGAAGGTATACTTAGCACATTACCGGCTATTGTAACAACAATTACCGGAATTTTTGTTGGAGAGGTTTTGGCAAGTACAGCAAAACGAAAACTTGTTTTATTGGCGGCAATGGGAGGAGGTTTTATGATCATAGGGTATTTATGGGGTATCTTTTTTCCGATCAATAAAGTGTTGTGGAGCAGTAGTTTTGTATTGGTCACATCGGGATATGCCACTTTGTTTTTAGTACTATTTCATTATTTTATGGATCATAAAAAACATGATTTTGGTAGTCTTGCGAAATATGTAGGGGCAAATGCAATTATTATCTATTTTTCTTCTATGATATTTGCCAAATCTTTTTATCTGATTAAAATCGATTCTCAAACTTCGGTGCATCAATTTCTTTTTGAAACATTTTTTGTGTACCCGTCGATTGATAAACCATTGTCCTCTTTTTTTTATGCATTGGTTGTTGTTGGTTTTTATACACTTTTGGCATACTTTTTATACAAGAAAAAGATATTTATTAAAGTCTAGATTATAATAAAAACATTTATAAGGGTACTACAAGAAGTTAAGACAATTGATAATTAAAAATACTTCTTGTAGTGTCTTTACTATCAAATACTTTGTCTAAAAAAATTAATTAAAAAATAAACCTATCGAGGTCTAATATCTCCAATTAATTGATCTTTTTTTCTTCAAAAACGAACAATTATAAAATTGTATAATTAGATTAATCCAAAATTTCATTTATTGTCAATATGATGGTTTTTGTGTGCTAAAAAGTGTCACTCGTATAATTTATTTCTCCAAGAGGACGTAAAAGTAGTATTTTAAGATCAGGGTTTTAAATAACTAAAAGAAAGCCAACGACTTAACACAAATGTTGTAATAACAATGACACACAAACTCACTACTCCAAAAAACCAACAGGTTTTATGCAGGAAATCATGGATTATGATTTTTACTGTATTACTTTTTACTATTCATCTAACCTTTTCTAACGATGATAATACATATCCCGAGATATCAAAAACAACTGATTCTTTCTCTCTGGATAAGTTTTTACCTATACATCCACTATATCAAGTTAATGATTTGATAAATAAAGATTTATGGAACACCTTGTTTCCGTATCGTTTTGGTGCTAAAGACACCGGAGGTGGTGTTTGGGTACTAGACCCAAAAGATGATTTTTATACTTTCGAATCTTTTATCGAGGCCATTAATAGAATGAGTAAAATCGAAGTGATCTTTGAGAGAAGATGTGGTACGAACGCTTATAGAATTACACGTACTGATAAGACTACAGGAATATCAAAAGTGATTCGAACCGATGTAGATTTTGATGCACCAAGAAATACTGATAAAGAAATTGTTACCGAAAAAGTAGATTATGGATCTTTTTTAGGTGAAGGAAGCCTTGAAACCAGAAAAAGAGAAATCACAGCTTTTTTTGCTAATATCTCTCATGAGACTACTGGGGGGTGGTCAACTGCCCCGGGTGGACAGTTTTCTTGGGGCTTACATTTTCGTGAAGAGCCTACGAATGCTTCTTATGCTTCTCCAGATACAAATTATCCTCCAACTCCAGGAAAATCATATAAGGGAAGAGGCCCCATACAGTTATCATACAATTATAATTACGGTCCTGCCAGTGAATTCATTTTTGGAGACAAACAGATACTTTTAGATCATCCAGAAAAAGTAATCGAAGATGCTGCTTTGGCTTTTCAAACTGCTATTTGGTTTTGGATGACGCCTCAATACCCCAAACCATCGGCTCATGATGTAATGGTGAATAAATGGACTCCTAATGAGTTGGATAAAACCAAAAATAGAATTCCGGGACTAGGGATGACTGTAAATATTATTAATGGAGGTGTAGAATGTGGACAAGGTACAGAAAAACCTCAGGTATTAGATAGAATAGGATACTACGAAAGGTTTACAGATATTTATCAAATAGGGACAGATATGGATGGAGTTCATGATCTTTCTGATTGTGGATGTAAAGATATGGCTAGGTATGGCGGTGATACTGCCGATCTTACAGCAGAACCTTGTGCACAAAAACCTAAGGTAACATTTACAACTCCCAGAAATAACCAAATGTTTGAGCAATCTACATTTTCACCAATTTCCGTAAGCTTATCCATAGATGAAAAAAATACAAAATTGGTAAGCGTTACTACAACTGTGGAAAATCAAACTTTTGATGGAGTAACATTCAGTTGGACACCATCTAGCTATACAAACCATGTTTTAAGCGCTAATGCGGTATTTAAAAATGGTACTACGGCAACATCAGAAATTAAGGTTATTATTTGGGATGGAATAAATCTTGACTGCCAGGAAGTGCCCGAATGGAATGCATCGAGGATTTATAAAGACAAAAATAACTATGTAAAATATAATAATAACGTCTATAAAAACAAATGGTATGCAGATAGCAGTAATGTTCCTGGAAGTGATACCGTATGGGAGTTTGTAAAAGAATGCGGTGTTTCTAATGGAAGTAGCCCTGTAATAACATGGGAATCACCAGATAATGGGCAGGTCATAGAACAAAAAGAGCTTGCGCCGATTACTTTAAAAGCCAATGCTACCGATACCGATGGAACTGTTCAATCTTTTATTTTTAAGTATAATAATACTAGTATTACTCCTACCTCTTCAGGAAGTACCTATACGGCTAGTTTTACACCAACTGCATTTGGAGAAATTACGATTACAGCATCTGCCACAGATGATCAAAATAATACCTCAGAAAAAGCAATTTCTTTTACTGTGAAAGAAAAAACAACAGGAGGAAATAATAATGCTCCTACTGTTAGTATAACTTCTCCGGGAGATAATGCCACTTTTGAAGCAGGTACTTCGATTCCTATCACGGTAAATGCATCTGATAGCGACGGGACGATTGCGAAAGTAGAATTCTTTAATAATGATAATAAAATAGGAGAAAGTAGTGCTAGCCCTTTTAGTTATACATTCGAAAACGTTATAGTAGGAAATTACTCGTTAACGGCAAAAGCAACAGATAATAAAGGGGCATCTTCAACCTCTACTGCAATAACAGTTACGGTGACTAACGGTGGAGGAAATGGGAATTGTGCAAATATACAACAATATGTTGCAGGTACTTCTTATGGATTAAATGATGAGGTAGTAAATGAAGGAGAAAAATTTAGTTGTGATATTCCTGGGTGGTGTTCATCTACTGCAGCATGGGCATATGCCCCCGGTACAGGAGCACATTGGCAAACAGCTTGGACAAAAATCGGAGCTTGTGGTAAAAGTAATTTTGAAATAACTTCAAATAACTACTCTGTTTTTCCAACTATAACTCAGGATATTGTAAACTTTAGAATAAAAACAGATAATACATCATGGGTTAAGATCAACCTATATCATCTTTCTGGAAAATTGATAAGTACACAATCATTTAATGGAGTCCAGGCAAAGACACTAAAATCATTTACGCACGATCTGTCAAATCTCAAAAATGGTCTTTATCTATTTAAAATATATATAAATGACGATGTTTATTTTGAGAAAATCCTTAAAAATTAACTACTAAGGAACTATTTCGGGTAGTTTTTATTACTGATTTAACTACCCGATTATACATATAAAAACTCGAATTAATTAATCACACTAATCATGAAAAATTTTTATACATTTTTGTTTATGTTTTTTTGTGCGCTATTGATGCATGCACAATACACTTTTCCTACCTGTTCACCAGAGTGGGATGCAAGTAAAGTCCCTTATAAACAAGGGCAAGAAGTTTCTTATAATAATATTAATTATAAGTGTAAATACTATACTAATGATGCTCCGGGAGCCGGCTCCTGGGAACTAATAGGACCATGTGGAGATGGAGGATTAGGTCCAGATTACTCTGGTAAACAACGAATTATAGGATATTTGCCTACCTGGGTTGCTGATTATGATATCAAAAATAAATTTAATCCAGAGGTAGTAACACATCTAAATATTTCTTTTTTGATGTTTAAGCAAAATAATAATGATTATAATAGTTCAAATTTTGCTTCTATATCTTTTGATGAGTTTCAATCTAGAAAAGTAGATTCTGTTCTTAACGATTTGGGTGTTCTTCAAAAAGCCAAAGCCAAAGGAGTAAAAGTATCTGTTGCATTAGGAGGGGCTACTGATTATGCGTTCTTATGGTTAATGACCAAATATCAAAACAACGATAATAAATTAGATGAAATTGCAACATTGATTGCTAATTATGTTACTCAGAATGATTTGGATGGTGTTGATTTGGATATGGAATGTTGGTGGGCAGACCCAGCCATTAGCGGGACTTCAGATCAGGGAGGAAGAGTAAGAGGAAGCAAATGGGGGGATGCTGATAAAGGCCCTCATCCCGCAGGTATTGGGTTAACAAAATTAAGCCAGAAACTAAGAGCCAAAATACCTAATAAGTTAATTACAGCCGCTGTATTCGGAACATCTTGGTATGGAAATAACTATGATGATGGTATGGCAGACTATATGGATTGGATTGGTCTTATGTCTTATGATTTTACAGGATCATGGGATAAATCTCCAGAAGGACCTCATTCTTCTCTTTATAAAGTAGAACCAGGGACTTATCAAGGACAAACAGCAGATAATCCAATTTATTCTGCGCAAGATGCATTAGAATATTGGATGGGATTTGCTCCACCAGCCTGGAATCATGCAGGAGGATTTAATGTGCCAAAAGCCAAATTAGCTTTCGGACTACCTGTGTATGGTTACGATTTTTCTGAAAAAAAGCCTGATGGAGGGAATGGAGCTAAATTTGTTCCTTATAAGGATATCATAAAAGATTTTGCTAATGCAGCAACAAGTTATGATCCTAAGGATCCTAAAAATCTAAGAGGATACATAGGAGAAAATGGAAAAAAGATATACTATAACACACCAAAATTAGCTGGAGAAAAAATAAAATATTCTAAGCAGTATGGGCATCAGGGGTTAATCATATGGGAACTTACACAAGATACCGATTATAATTCACCTTCAAGTATTCTTAAAGCAGTAAATGAGGCTGCAGGAAACACCGACCCTATAAACAATTCACCAACAGTAGTGTGGGAAGCTCCTACAAATGGACAAATTATCGAATTAACAGAATTGTCTCCGATAACACTAAAAGCCAGTGCTACAGATTCCGATGGAACCATTCAATCTTTTATGTTTAAGCATAATACTACTAATATTAGCGCTACAGCAAATGGAAGTAGCTATACAGCCAGTTTTACTCCTGCAGCATTTGGTGAAGTAACGCTCATTGCTTCTGCTACAGATAATAAAAATGCAACTTCAGAAAAGACAATTGTTTTCACAGTAAAGGAGAAAGTAGTGGGAGGTAATACACCTCCATCAATAACTCTTATCGAACCAAAAGATGCAGATGTTATAGAACAAACAGCATTGTCATCAATTCAGTTAAAAGCTACGGTAACAGACGATACCCAGGTAAGCTCTGTGAAATTTATGGTAAACAATATTGAAATTACTCCATCTGCAAATGGTACTCAATATACTACAGACTGGACTCCTAGCGCCTTTGGTGAAGTATCTTATAAAATTATGGCTACAGATAATGAAGGACTATCTACCGAGACAGTTGTTACGTTTACTGTGAAAGAAAAAGTAGCGGGAGGAAGTTGTGATGGAATAGCAGAATGGCAAGCTGATAAGGTATATGCGACAGCAGGGCAAAAAGTAAGCTATAACGGTAACCTCTATACTAATAAATGGTGGACAAAGGGAGAAACTCCAGGAAGTAGCTCTGTATGGGAATTTGTTTCTAGTTGTGACGGAGGCTCTGGTGGTGGAGATTTTTGTGGATCTCCACAATGGATAACATCTATTGCATATAATAGTGGGGATCAAGTATACCATAGTCAAAAAATCTATAAAGCCAAATGGTGGACAGAAGGTGAAACTCCTGGTAGTAGTTCTGTGTGGGAGTTTGTTTCAGATTGTGTTCAGAGTAACCCAAATATGTCTTCTGTTGCATTTCAAACATTGGTAGATGATGTTATAAAATATCAGATAACAGTTCCTGAAGTGTGGTGGGTGAAAATTGATGTATATGATATCTATGGTAAGTTAATGCATACAAAATCTTTAAGAGAATATACAGGAAGCAGAGATTTTACACAAGATTTATCGACTCTTAAAAGTGGAATCTATATCTACAAAATTAATATCAGTGGAGAAGTAATCACCAAAAAAGTAATTAAAAAATAAAATTAAGTGATAGAAAATTGCCAAATGACGGGTCCTGAAACATTGATTTGCTAACACAAGCTCAACGATTTTTTTACAGGTGCATTCTAGGGCCCTGATTTGGCAGATTCATTGACTATAATATAAACGCTAAAACTTCATCGTTATGAAAATAACAAGTTCAGTATTCTTTTCGGTTCATTGCAAACTTGACAGGCGATGAAAATGAAGATTTAGTTAGGAAATACGGTGCTAAACAATATACCGATTAAAATTTTGTTTGTTATGTTGTGAATAGATGCTAGTCATTTATCCATACTAAAGATCCGGGTATATCTCGGATCTTTTTTTGATTTAAACGGTAACTCCATTTATGATTTTACCTTTAACTTTTTTTATATAATTTCTTCCCATAGGGAGCGATTTATCATCGATTTCGATACAATTTTTATCAATTGCCTTAATTTTATTAATGGCGATAGTATATGATCTGTGGATTCTTATAAAAAGATACTCTGGTAGTAGCCTGGTAATTGCAGATAAGTTGTAATGTGTTACATAATCTTTGTGATCTGTTTTTATAATAACATAATCCTTAAGACTTTTTATGTATAAAATATCTTCAAAATATATTTTTATCATTTTTTTATCTACTTTAATAAAAATGTGATCTTCTAATGAAGATGTATATGGCAGTTTGTTCACCATATTTAATGTCCTGGATATTTTGTGTAAAGATTTTACAAGCCTCTTCAAAGAGATTGGTTTTATTAAATAATCTATGACTCCTAACTCAAATCCTTGTACAGCATAATCTTCATCAGAAGAAGTTATAATAATAAGAGGAGGATTGTGTATGTTTTTAATAAATTCTAACCCATTAACCATAGGCGTATAAATATCGACAAAAACTAAATCAATCGAATTTTCACGAATAAAATTAAAAGCATCAACAGCATTATTACAAACAAAAACTACCTCGAAATGTTCAAAATGTGCCAAGTGTTTTTTTAAAGCACTGATAGCTAGCGGGTCATTGTCTACAAGTAAACATCTTACTTTCATTCTATAGTCTTTTAGAGATTATTCTATAAATAAATAGTTGTTATTTACTCCTTTTTTTTATGAATAAATCTTACTTCCTATCTGGGTATGTAACCTGATTTATTCTTTTTTATTGTTTTCTTTTTAAAAGGTTTTTGTTCGATAATCTCTTTTTCCTATAGAAATTATAGAATATGAGTAAAATGCATCTTATTCCTGTTTTTCTTCTGAAAATCTACAGTTTTAAGTCATTCAGCTAATTAGTTTTTTTAAACCCCGAGTTCTTTCTACTTTTTCATTGAAAACTACAACGTTTTCGTAAATAATAACACAAACCATTTATAACTTAAGGTAAGAAATTATGAAAAAATTAAACCAAACTTTTAAGGCTTGGTGTTTTCGAGATTTGTATCTGAAAACATCTTTGCTTTTTATTTTTATGTGCGTTTCGAGCATTGCTTATGCACAAGTGAACACAGGAGGAAGTGCTACCACTTCTGATCATCAAAAACAGATTATAGGATATATTACCAACTGGGACGCCTGGAAAACCAATACGGCAGGAGTACCTGAAGCAGGAGCTCTTACGCATTTAAATATTGATTATTCTAAATACACGATTCTAAATTATTCATTTTTTGGAGTAGCTCGTGATGGTTCTTTGCATAGTGGAGATCATAGAAATAAGAATATATATCAAGATGGTGTGACACAAGAACCTGCAGATTTGTTTTATACAGATTTGTACAGCAGTTGGGATTTACATCTTTTATTCGGAGAATTAGAATATGTAAACTATGTAAATGAAGATATAAAAAGACGTGCAGAAGCTCAAGGATTTCAAGTAGAGGTCGGAGCTAGTACCTGGACACACCCAGTTTGGGGACTAAGCGGTGGATTACCGTTACCTCTTAAAAAAGAAAACGGAGCTCTGGGATTACTGGATCTTGCACATCAAAAAGGAGTAAAAGTGATGGCATCGATTGGTGGATGGAGTATGTGTAAACATTTCCCAGAAATGGCTGCCGATCCTGTAAAAAGAGCAAAATTTATTGAAGACTGTAAAAGATTAATCAATATTGGTTTCGACGGAATTGATTTAGACTGGGAATATCCAGGACCATTTTCAGGAATGAATTTTACAGGTAGTCAGGCAGATTTTGCGAATTTTGAATCTTTACTACAAGAAATTCGTAATGCTATAGGACCTACAAAATTAATTACATCGGCTATGGCTGCAGATCCAAGAAAACTGGATGGATTTAATTGGTCTGGAGTAGTTGCTAATATGGATTACTTTAACATGATGACTTATGATTATAATGGTGGTTGGTCTAATAAAGCAGGACATAATGCTCCTGTTTACCCATATACCGATGCAGAAGTATCTTTTTTTAATTGGCAATCTACTTTACAGAAATTAATAGAGAAAGGTGTTCCTAAAAACAAAATATGTTTTGGAGCTCCATTCTATGGTAGAGGTGTTGTTACTGAAGGAAATGCAGATCTTAATGTAAAAACTGTAAAAAGAGCAGAAACTGTTCAACCCGATGGACCTATACAAACGGCAGCAGATTATACAAACTGGCCAAAAGAAGTATATGATGGTACACCAAATTATTTCTTTATCAAACAAAAAGCTTTATCCCCTAATAGCGGATGGACCAGAAAATGGGATGACGAAGCTAAGGTTCCTTATTTGGTGAATGGAAAGTATTTTTTAAGCTATGATGACGAAGAATCTATTGGTATTAAAGCTCAATTTATTAATGATAATGAGTTAGGAGGGACTATTATTTGGACAGTCTATGGTGATCTTGAATTTGGAGGTACAGCAACTTCTTTTGGTAGAAAACTTAAAAGATGGTCTAATGTAAAATCCCCTTTGGTGAATAAAATCAATGAAGTTTTTGCTAATGGAGGACCAGGAGGAAATGTTTCTCCTACAGTTAATATAACAGCGCCTGCTAATAATTCTACTTTTACAGAAGGAGACACAATACTTATTACTGCAAATGCAGCAGATAGTGATGGAACTATTGCTAAAGTCGAATTTTATAATGGTAGTACAAAATTAGGAGAAGACACAACATCACCTTATGAATATTCGTGGTCGAGTGTTTCTGCAGGTAATTATACTTTAACAGTAAAGGCAACTGATAACGGTAATGCTTCGACAACTTCTTCTGCGGTTTCTGTATCTGTAAACGGTAGTGGCACAAACACACCACCTGTAGTAAATATAACAGAACCAGCTAATAATGCTACTTTTACAGAAGGAACTACTATTGTTATAAAAGCAAATGCATCAGATCCTGATACTGATGGTAGTATTACAAAAGTTGAGTTTTATAATGGTACAACTCTGTTAGGAGAAGATACTACTGCACCATACGAATATTCATGGGCAAATGTCGCTAAAGGAAACTACACATTAACTGCAAAAGCAACAGATGATAAAAATGCAGCAACAGTATCTTCTGGTGTTTCTGTAACTGTGAATGGTAGTACCGGTGGGGGATGTGATAATATACCACAATATGTAGCAGGTACTTCGTATAGCAAAGATCAGGAAGTGCAAAATGAAGGAGAGAAGTTTACATGTAATATTCCTGGATGGTGTTCTTCTGCTGCAGCTTGGGCATATGCACCAGGTACCGGAGCTCACTGGCAGGATGCATGGTCAAAAACAGGAGACTGTACCGGAGGTACTCCTAATACGAGTCCTACGGTAAATATTACTTCTCCAAATAACAATAGTTCGTTTCAAGAAGGAGCATCTGTAACAATATCTGCTAATGCATCAGATGCAGATGGTACAGTATCTAAAGTTGAATTTTATAATGGTAATACAAAACTAGGAGAAGATGTTTCTAGTCCTTACGAATATGTTTGGCAAAATATCTCTGCAGGAAACTATGCAATAACTGCCAAAGCAACAGATAACCAGGGAGCATCGACCACATCTTCTGTAATAAGCATTACCGTTAATGGGGTTAATAATACTCCTCCAACAGTTACGATTACTTCGCCCAATAATAATGACTCTTTTAGCGAAGGGACTTCAATCTCTGTTACTGCAAATGCTTCTGATAGTGATGGAACTATTACTAAAGTAGAGTTCTTTAATGGAGCCACAAAACTGGGAGAAGATACTAGTAGTCCTTATGCATATACAATTTCTAACGCATCTGCAGGAAATTATACGTTGACAGCTAAAGCTACTGATAATGGTGGAGCTACTTCAACTTCTTCTGCGATATCAATTTCGGTGACTACAGTAGGAAATGGTAATTGTGATGGATTACCACAATATGTTGCAGGAACTTCATATAGTAAAGATCAGGAGGTACAAAACGAAGGAGAGAAGTTTACATGTAATATTCCTGGGTGGTGTTCTTCTGCAGCAGCATGGGCATATGCACCAGGTACTGGAGCTCATTGGCAATCTGCTTGGTCAAAGACAGGTGATTGTACAGTAAGAAATTCTGCGGTTAGCGTATTTCCGAATCCTACCGAAAATGGTATCATAAATGTGATGATAAATTCTGGAAAGTCTAACTCTAATTTTAGATTTGAAGTACATTCCCTTAACGGAACTAAGTTATTAGATTTTGAAAATAATGTGATGAATGGGAAGAATGGTAAAACATTTGATATTAGTTCTTTAAAAACTGGTTTGTACTTATATACGATTACTATAGGAAAAGAAAAAGAATATGGTAAGATGAAAGTATCAAATTAATTTAAAATAGTTTTTGTAACCATAAAAGAGTACTTCTTCTACTCTTTTATGGTTACTATTAAGAATCTTATTATATAAATTACGATTACAGATTTTTTGATGGGTTGAATTATTTATCAACCCGTTGTGCGTATTGATGTTTTTGAATCTTAAAATTCGTCAATTCGAGTGCTTGTATATTTCGATATAACACTTAAATAGTAAAACCATGTTTAAAACACACACAAACTCAGTAAATTTTATTAGAATTAATTGTTCATGGCGACAGTTAATTTGTACGACCCTATTTCTAACAGTAATTCTATCTGTTTTCCCCCATGGCACAGTAACATACCCACCAAGTCGTGTTTGGAATTGTTTTCAGGAAGACCCTGAAAGTCCAGATTCTGCGGCTTGTGTTGCAGCAGTAGCTTCTCATGGCACGCAGCCATTGTATGATTGGAGTGAAATTAATCAAGCGAATGCTAACGGTAATCATCAGCAATATGTGATGGATGGGAATCTGGCTAGCGGTGGCAGGCCTGAAAAATACGGAGGCATGGATCAAGTTAGATCCGATTGGGTGTCGACAAAAGTTTCTCCGGGCCCATTTACAGTAACTTGGACAAATCACGCTCCTCATGCAACTGCTTATTATGAAGTTTATATAACCAAAGCAAGCTGGACACCCGACCAGCCATTAACATGGGATAGTCTTGAACTTTTAGTACGAACACCTCCAAGTGCAGCAGAAAGGATTGTTAATATTCCGGTAACACTTCCTGTTAGGACAGGTAAACATGTTATTTATAGTATTTGGCAAAGATCAGACAGTCCAGAGGCATTTTATTCGACTAGTGATATCAATTTTGATGGAGGAGGTACCGATACACAGGCACCTTCTGTTCCTACTGGTCTAGGAGCATCAAATGCTACACAAACTACAGTAGATCTTGCCTGGAATGCTGCTACCGATAATGTAGCTGTAACGGGATATGATATATATCAAGGAAATACTATTGTTGCTACCGTAACTGGTACTTCTCATCAAGTAACTGGATTAACAGCAAACACTTCTTATTCTTTTAGAATAAAAGCGAAGGATGCTGCAAATAATCAATCTGGTTTTAGTAATACCACAACTGCAACTACACTTCCTGACACCGGAGGAGGAGACTGTGCAGGAATACCACAATATGTAGCAGGAACTTCTTATAGTAAAGATCAAGAAGTACAAAACGAAGGAGAAAAATTCACATGTAATATTCCTGGATGGTGTTCTTCTGCTGCAGCTTGGGCATATGCACCAGGTACTGGAGCTCACTGGCAGGATGCATGGTCAAAAACAGGAGACTGTACCGGAGGTACTCCTAATATGAGTCCTACCGTAAGTATTACTTCTCCAAATAACAATAGTTCGTTTCAAGAAGGAGCATCTGTAACAATATCTGCTAATGCATCAGATGCAGATGGTACAGTATCTAAAGTTGAATTTTATAATGGTAATACAAAACTAGGAGAAGATGTTTCTAGTCCTTATGAATATGTTTGGCAAAATATCTCTGCAGGAAACTATGCGATAACTGCCAAAGCAACAGATAACCAGGGAGCATCGACCACATCTTCTGTAATAAGCATTACCGTTAATGGGGTTAATAATACTCCTCCAACAGTTACGATTACTTCGCCCAATAATAATGACTCTTTTAACGAAGGGACTTCAATCTCTGTTACTGCAAATGCTTCTGATAGTGATGGAACTATTACTAAAGTAGAGTTCTTTAATGGAGCCACAAAACTGGGAGAAGATACTAGTAGTCCTTATGCATATACAATTTCTAACGCATCTGCAGGAAATTATACGTTGACAGCTAAAGCTACTGATAATGGTGGAGCTACTTCAACTTCTTCTGCGATATCAATTTCGGTGACTACAGTAGGAAATGGTAATTGTGATGGATTACCACAATATGTTGCAGGAACTTCATATAGTAAAGATCAGGAAGTACAAAACGAAGGAGAGAAATTTACATGTAATATTCCTGGGTGGTGTTCTTCTGCAGCAGCATGGGCATATGCACCAGGTACTGGAGCTCATTGGCAAGATGCTTGGTCAAAGACAGGTGATTGTGGAGGAGGAACAGGAGGTGCTCCTGTAGTAAATATCACATCTCCTTCAAATGGAGCAACATATACTGCTGGTAGTTCTGTTGTTGTTAATGCAACTGCAACCGATGATGGAACTGTTACTAAAGTAGAGTTCTTTAATGGTACTACAAAACTAGGAGAAGATACTACTAATCCGTATTCTTATACAATTACTAACGCACAATCTGGTAGTTATTCTTTAACTGCAGTAGCAACCGATAATGAGAATAATCAAACCACTTCTGATCCAGTTGTAATTAGAAGTAGTACAGGAGGAGGAAATAATAATTTACCAGGAAAAATATTGGTTGGGTACTGGCATAATTTTGACAATGGCTCTACTACTCCAAGACTGAGCGAAGTATCCAGAGATTGGGATGTGATTTGTGTTGCATTTGCAGAACCTAAAGCAGGAAGTACAGCCGATATGCAATTTAGTCCGTATAGTATTTATAATGGAAATACTCAGGCTTTTATAGATGATGTTGCTACTGTAAAGAGTAGAGGACAAAAGGTACTAATTTCTATCGGAGGTGCTAATGCAAGAGTAGAATTGAATAGTGAAGCTGAAAAGAATTTATTTATAAGTTCTATGACCAATATTATCAATACATATGGCTTCAATGGGTTGGATATAGATTTAGAAGGAAGCTCTCTTTCACTGGATAGCGGAGATTCTGATTTCAGGAATCCAACTACAGCAAAGATCAAAAATCTTATTGATGCTACAAAAGCTATTAGAACCAATATAGGTGCAAATAGATTTATATTAAGTATGGCTCCGGAAACAGCTTATGTACAAGGTGCTTATGGAAATTATTCTGGAATTTTTGGAGCATATTTGCCTGTAATTCATGCATTGCGTAATGAAATGGATTATATTCATGTTCAGCACTATAATACAGGTTCTATGTTTGGTAGAGATGGAAAAATATATCAACCAGCTACTGCAGATTTTCATGTTGCTATGGCAGAAATGTTAATTACTGGTTTCCCAGTTGCTCAAACAGGACTTACGTTCCCTGGTCTTAGAGCAGATCAGGTTGCTATTGGATTGCCTGCTACTACTCAAGCAGCAGGAAGCGGATATACTTCTGAAGCAGTTGTACAACAAGCCCTTGATTATTTGATTAAAGGAACTTCTTATCCTGGAAGAACATATACTACTAATTCTACATATCCTAGCTTTAGAGGTTTAATGACCTGGTCTATAAATTGGGATTTGGTAAATAACTCTACCTTCTCTTCAAGTCATAGAGCATATTTAGATGGATTAGGTGCCAGAGCTGCTAATACACAAAATAGTATAGGAAAAATATTTCCTAATCCTATTTCTGGAAATGTAATTAACATTGCCTTAGATAGTGCTATTTCTAAATCAGGTTCTGATTATTTCAGGTTCCAGATATTTAATACTAATGGAATTGAAGTTTATAGTTTTGAAAACGACAGACTTCAAAGAGGAGAAAGTGTTAAGAGTTTTGATATCGGTGAACTAGAATCGGGAATGTATTTTTATACGATTTCAGTTTCCAAAAACAAGACAACAGGTAAAATAATTAGAGAGTAATTTATTTTAATTTTCTAAGTGTATTACTTAAAATGGAGTCCAGATATCTGGACTCCATTGTTTTTGACTTAATTTTCTTAAAAAGGATTTACTCAACTCTACTGTAGTTTTCGGCAAGTGTATATTGCCCATTTTTATCTATATTAATTTGTTGATAAGAGTTAGAATCCATCATTAGTTCAAATCTAAAAACTTGAATGGTATCTACAATTTTCATCATTGGTCCCGAAGCATATTCTAAGCGTTCTTCGAGCACACCATCTTTAATTGAGTAGGTGCCATAACCAAACCATTCGTTATTATCTTTTGGATCAAAGCGAGTCCACATCACTTTTTCTTTGCTATACATTTTAACCTGGCGATATCCATTTTGATTTAATATAGTATCGCTTATTTGGTTATCTTCATAAAGAAATTGATGTTTAAGTTCCCAAACACCTTCAAGGTTATAAGGCTCAATATCGGTAGTTTTATTCTGCCGTGTAACAGTAGAAAAAAAGCACACCCCTAATAGAATCAGTACTAAGGTTTTCATGATTGAGAGGTTTAAAGTGAGTATCTTATTAAGTTACGAAAAAAAGACGAGATAAAAGAACTTGATTCGCTTTTGTGGTATTGTTAAAATATTGATTTTAAGTATTCTATATGTGTAGAGGTAGTTGGTTTTATTTATTTCGATATTTATGAAATACATCGATTTCTAAGAAAAATTGATACTTTTTTTTCGAAAATAATAGTTCTTCGGTTGTTATTTTTTTACCTGTATTATGTATCAGGAGTATTCAAATCTTTAATTTCTGACTAGGAATACGGATTCAAATTATTATTTTTAAGACCAGAATTAAATATTCTAAAGGAATATAGGCTATGATTCGGCGTGGAGGAGCTGAGGTAAAACAAGTAAACAAATCCATTATGAAAGGATTTTAGATTCAACTCCTGCCTAACGCCGAGATTATAGCCATATTTTAGTCCAATATCAATTCCATTTGGATATTACATCGCTCGTATGGAGTTGAGTGCCCCGCTACTTTATTAAACCCTAGTTTATGATACAGGTTAATTGCAGGTTCTAATACGGTATTACTTTCTAAATATATTTTTTGCGCATTTAACGATTGTGCTTTTTTAATTATAGCTTTTCCTAATAACCAACCTATACCTTTACCTTTTGCTTGTGGAGAAACAGCCATTTTGGCAAGTTCAAAATCGTAGTGAGGATCATCCATTTTTATCAAGGCACATACACCAACAGGTTTTTCCTCATATAATGCGACTACTATTTCACCTCCTTTGTCTAAAATGTACTCTTTTGGGTTATCCAGAGCTTTACGATCGGCTTCTTCCATCTTAAAAAAGGTAGTAATCCATTCTTCATTAAGGTTTTTGAATGGAATTTTATATTTAGACTCATAAGGAACGATCTCAACTTTTTTTATTTCTCTAAGTTTCTTTTCCTCTTTAACGCGATGAAACATTGATTTTTGATTCAAAAGAAATTCAAATTCTTCGATAGCATGCCACATATTGTGCCTACTCTGATTTAATGTAACTTCTACAGCTTTTTGTACATCGGTATATTGATCTTTAATATGATTTGCGATCTGCCTGCCTTTAGGAGCTAATGCGATATTATTCTTTCTCCCGTCATTTTTGTCTTTTTTTTCACATAAAATTTGTTCTTTAACCATCTCCCGAACAATTTTACTTACAGAGGGGTGAGAGTGGCCAATCTCATTAGCTATAGCGGTAATAGATTTTTCGCCATTCTGAGACAGAACATAAAACACAGGAAACCATTTTGGTTTTAAATCTACATTATACATTTCATAAATTTTTGTAGCATCTTCTGTCATTTTCTCACTTAACATTCTAAGCCTGGTGCCAATGGCTATAATACCAATATTATCAAAAAAATTCATTTGCATAATTAATTACGTAATCAGTTACGTAAATATAACAATTTACTTTCTTTTTTCAAAATAAATTCATTTCCCTGAAGATAGTAGGATGGGGTAGAACACTAAAAAACAGTTTGAAACCCTATATTTTTTAACGTTTTTGTACTAAAAGACCCGATCACAAGGATCGGGTCTTTTATATAAAATAGAAGTATTTTACTTTTTAGATCCGTTTTTCATATTCTCTTTAACAAGACCATAGAACTTATCAAATTTTGGATCAATTATGATTCTGGTAGCAGTTTCTATACTTTGCGAACCATATTCACTTTTTCCCAGAACATCCATTCTTTTAGGGTCTACTTTAAAATCATTTTGTAACGCTCTTACTACCGATGCAGCTTGCTTTGTACTAAGATCCCAATTATCGCTAATACTTTTGTCCTTAAAATTAATAGCATTGCTATTTCCTTCGACAATGATTTTTAAATCAGGTTTTGCGTTTAAGGCATTTGCTATCTTTCCTAAGATACCTTTTGCTTTATCTTCAATAACACAATTATTATCATCCTCACCAAACAATACCGTATTAGCCAGAGTGATTAACACAGCTCCGTTTTGTACGGCAATATTAGCATCACTACCAAGTGCATTTTTTAAAACCGTTAACGTGGCTAGTTTGGTAGAATCAGTTTTTCCAATTGCATCGTTTATGGTCTTAATTTGTTTATCTTTTTCCTGAAGACTTTTAAGAGAAGTTTCTAAGTTTTTAGCTTTCTGATTAGATAACTCGGTAAAACTACTCATGTTGGTCAAAAGAGAAGCATTAGTTTCTTTTAGATCCTTTACTTGCGCTTCCATCGTTTTTACCTGAGTTAATGTAGCTTTTTCCTTTTTACGAGAATCATTTAACTCGGCTTCGGTAGTTTTTAATTCCTTTCTTAGTTTATCTATCTCTTCAAGAAGGTCCTTTTTTTTCTGTGCATGAATAGACAAAGTCGAAATAAACAATACACAAACAAATAAAATAATTTTTTTCATCGATCTTTAATATGATTTGTTGCAATTGCTAAAGTAAAACATTTTTATAAATAACATGGCAACTGGTCGTTATGACTTTTCTAATAGTTGCTTAGCATTTTTAATACTAGAATTGATTTGATCCTTTAAAGAATTCACTTTAATTTCTTCTTCCTTAAGCAGTTTTATTTGTGAAGATACCTTTTCTGGATCTGTTGTACTGCCTTCTTCTTCATGAGGGAATTTATCACTAAAATCGCTCATCCAGGTCATCATAAAGTCATAAGCATCTTTTACATCTTGTTGTGCTTTTGCATACGATTTCCCTTGATCAGTGGTATCTATTTTAGTTTCTAATTCTTTAATAAGACTACTCATTTCTCCCATTTTTGGCATAACTTCGTCATGTACATCAATTACTTTTTGCATGAGAGTATCAAATTCTTGTTCTTCTTTAGAAAGTTGATTACAGGATATAAATACTAATAGGAGTAGTGAAGTTGTGTATAAAAATGATGATTTCATAATTGTAATTTTTAAGTTTTTATTTTTTAGATAGCCTAAACGTTTCAAAGATATTATTTTTCCTTTTTCTTATGAAGTTTAGCTGCTTTGTATTGCTGTCCGATTTTATTCATTTTATGCATTTGCATAATAATAAAAAGGAGGCAAAATGAAATTGCTGTAATTAGAATGAAAGCTAACATATACATTAGATTAAGACTTTTTTATTTTATTTCTTAGATATTCTGTACTAATGATCAAGAGAAGACTTGTTCCGAATAAAGGAAATACGATGGCTAAGATTCCTATCAGTATGATGATTCCATACCCGATTTTGAAGGTTACAGGTACTTTTGGGACTCCCCAATTTCCTTTACGTTTTCGTATTATATAAGAAACCAGTGCTGAGATGCTCATTATAGTTAATGCTATCGCAGTTAGTAACATCAACCACCAGCTCCAGGCTCCAAACTCTCCTTGATGAAATGCCATAACCCACATTCGACCACGCATCAAAACCCCAACATCATCCCAATTATTAGATAGAATTTGCCTGCCAGAATATTGATCAAAGTGAATCTTTTTTTGAGTATTTAGGTTTGACGGGTTTACATTAGACACGCTAAAAACACTTTTAGGGCCTTTTGGAAAATGAACGAGTACTGTTCCTGGGAGTTGAAGACCTTTTGCCTTTGCTACCATCTGATCTAATGTTAAAGCATCTCCTTTATCTTTTGATTGTAATTGATGTCCTTTCCATGTAGTGGGGTAGCCTGTATTGGTTATTTTCTGAAGGTTTTTAAAATTTTCACCAACTACATCTGTCCAGGGAAAACCACCGGCGAGAATAAGGAGTAATAACCCAGAAATCCAAAATCCTGTAATTGCATGCATATCTCTATAAAATGTTCTTTTCCCCTCGTTTGTTCTGGGAATAAAAACACCTTTTATTTTGCGACCACGGTCGGGCCACCAAACATATAATCCGGTGAGTATTAGAACCACCATCCAACTAGCAATAAGTTCAACGATTTTGGTTCCAAATTTACCTGCTAGCAATTCACCGTGCAGTTTTCTAATTTTAAACATGTTAGTATTTCTGGTGATGATTTCTCCAGAAACATCTCCCGAATATGGATTTACATATAAACTGCTTTTACCACCAAAACGCCCTGATATAAATTCAGTGGCCTGGTTAGCAGTAGAAGTTAGAACCATTGTATTGGGTTTCTTTACAGCATTTTTGTTTGCGATTTCCCACTGTTTTTGAAGAGAAATCGGAGCTCCTTGTACAACGACTTCTTTAATGTCTTTATGTTTCGAAGCTTCATAATCTGTTTTAAATAAATATATCCCGCCGGTTATAGAAAGTACAATGATAAATGGAAGCGATATTAATCCAGCAATGAAGTGCCATTTCCAAAGCCATTGATTTAATTTTTGATTTTTTTTCATTTCTTAACTAAATTTAATCCTCGCAGGTTTTTAAAACCTGCGAGGACTGGTTATTAGAAGGTATATTTCACTCCAAGATGAAAAGCTCTTGGGTTTCCAATCGTAAAACTGTTTTCTCCTCTAAATCTATTAAAAGAGGCTCTGGCGGCATACAACTCATCAAAAACATTAAGTGCATGACCCCATATTTCAAAACCTTTATAATGAATGGTAGTTCTTAGGTTAAAAATAGAATGCCCATCATAGGTTGCTGTATCAAAAGTGCCATCTTCATTTTCTATCTGATTTTCAAAACTGGTATTGTATTTACCTACCAATTCGTGTTCTGCCGTTATACTAAATCCAAAATTGTTTTCATAATTCTTACGATAAGTAATTAAAGAAGTCCCTAATAGATTGGGAGCTGTTTCTCTGTCGGTATCAGAATAGTCAATTCCTCTATCAAAAAACTCTACATAACGATGCTGTGCATAACTACCATTATGGGTTATCGATAATCCTTCTATAGGAATCCAGGTTATGCCATACTCAATACCATATGATCGAGTTTTACCAGCATTGGTGCTAAAAAAATTATCATCCTGATCTCTTAAGGTAATTAAGGTGTTTTGCCCTTCGAGAAGATAAATAGCAGCATCTAATTTTAATTTTGAAGGAATAGCAAAATAACCTCCAAGTTCGTAATTATGATAACGACTTGGTTTTATACCTAGTAGTTCATTTCGATTGCGATACAATGTAGAAACCTGAGGAGGTGCAAACCCTTGTGAATAGTTTGCATACATCCCGGTTTTTGTATTAAAATTATAATTGACACCTAACTTTGGAGTTAGATTATTAAAATTATCGACAGCATCATCTACGCCTACGGTTTCGACTTGATTGTCATAATCGTATTCAAAACCATCATACCGTAGTGCTGCGGTTACTTTTAAAGCTTCTACAGGTGATATTTCATATTGAAAAAAGCCAGCATAATTAAATATATTAGCTTTATAATTAAGAATAAAATCTCTGGAATTAACAGCATACTCCAGATTTCTTCCTGTTTCGGGATCCACAACGACTTGTATGGTCTCTGCTACATAATCTTGTGGTGAGTAATCTGCAGTAGTACCAATGATTAATGAAGAATTGGCAAAGTTGAAATCTAACTTATGCTGAATTAATCCTACAAAGCTTTTAAACCGATTAGAGTTTACTTCTCCCGAACCTAATCCTGTTAATTGCCCCTGATTTCTAAATTGACGTATTCTATAGGACGGAATTTGATCCATTCGATTATTTCTAACCATAAAATTGAATGAAGTTTTATTGGTATCGTTCCAAAATTTGTCTAGTGTAGTTCTAACTCTAAATGTAATTGCTTCTCTTTCGGTAAACGTTTGATCACTTTCATAATTTCCTTCATTGTAATCAGTTTCACTTAAAGAACCAGACATGTCTGACCGATAATCTACAAGATCAAAAACAGTTGTCCATCTTGCGGTTTCGGTAATGTCATACACTGTTTTAAAAGTAACAGCCAACTTTTCATAATCACTATGTTCTATGGGGCCATCTTTTCGCTGTACATGATGGCTACCCAAATAGAAGCCGAAGTTTTCACTGGTTTGATCAGAAACTTCAAACTCATATCGAGTTAGCCCTAAGTCATTAATTTGAAAACCAATACCACCACTAAGTTTTTCTGTTGGGTTTTTGGTAATAAAATTAAAGCTACCTCCGATAGCTTCGCTACCATAGATACTTGAAGCCGGGCCTTTTAATACTTCAACTCGACCAAAAGAGGTATTGTTCATCTCTAATAATGCGTTATGATTAAATACCGAAGTAGGTCGAATTTGCATACCGTCTTCCAGGTATAAGAACAACGCTTTTGTAGAAATAGGAGTACGAACAGCCATAAAATGTTGTTCATTACTTGCTGATCGTGAAGTAGACATAAATACTCCGGGCACCTGGTTTACCAATTGGTCAATACCAAAAGCTTTGGTTTCGGCAATTGCCTGCGTTTGTATTGAAGCAATAGATCCCGGTACTTCAGAACGTTTTTGAATTTCTCTACTGGCAGAGGTTACCAAAACTTCTTCTAAGGCTACATTATCTTCTGCT
The DNA here is from genome assembly GCF_943422735.1 of Aquimarina sp. EL_43. Taxonomy (NCBI): domain Bacteria; kingdom Pseudomonadati; phylum Bacteroidota; class Flavobacteriia; order Flavobacteriales; family Flavobacteriaceae; genus Aquimarina; species Aquimarina sp. EL_43. Next base: position 3,600,020 of record NZ_CALSBR010000001.1, read on the forward strand.
AATCTAATGGTATTAAAAGCATTTGTTAAATTTACTTTTTTGGGGATATATCCCAGAAAACTAATAGTGACTTCTGTAGAGTTTTCTAATGTAATTTTAAAAACTCCTTCCGAGTCACTCATTACTCCATTAGTGGTACTATTAGATTCAATAATAGTTGCCCCTGATAATGGATTGTTAGTATAGTCTACTATTTTTCCTTTATATGATTGTTGTGTATAGCCGTATACCCCTAAACATAGGGTAACTGCATAAACTAATATGTTTTTCATTGTATATAATGAGTTGCAATGACGATTCTTTCCTAATTATTAGGGTACCATTAAAAACACCACGCTTTTAAGCGTAGTAAGCCGAAAATAAATAGCCTGAACTCAAAAACCTTTTCATACAGAACCAAACAAAGAATCTAATTTTTTCTTTGTCGAGGTATATAGATTGATGATTTTTGAATTTTACTATGTATTTATTCAACTAAAAATCTTAGTACTGATAACAGAAAGTACCGCCTTTTTAATATTAAAAAATGTTGAATTTTTTGTAATAGTAATGTTTGAATAAGAACTAATGACCTATCCAAAAATTAAATTCAAAATATGGAGTGTAATTAAGAAAAGGTATATTCAGGAGGGTGATCAATATCTTTAGAAATAGTTTTTAAACGGCAGTCTTTTAATTTCCAATTCTGAGTATGTTCTGAAACAAACGGATTTGTGTTTTTTATTTGTATTGTGTTTTCCTGAAAAAATAGAGGAATAAAAGCTTCTGTTATAATGGTAGTATCAGAATTTTCTTTTGAAGGTTGTGTTTTTGCCTTCATTTGACTCATTAAATAACATTTACCATTACAATTAAGACGAGGGCGTTCTTTATTCACACAATATTTTTCTACAATAGTGTCGATATTAAGTTGGTAGTAGAGTACGGTACTGATTTCCATAGCAGGGCGTATGGCAAAAGAAAAAAATAATAATATGGAGAATAGAATTCTCATCAGTATGCATAAAATTTCGTGCAAAAATACAAATTTGGATTGTTCTTTTATTCTAAAAAACAAATAAGCTGTTGTTAAAAAGCCTATTCGTTGACCTTTAAAATTTTATGGAAATCATATAACATCTGTATGGACCACTTTAATGGTATTTTATTATTTTTTTAGAAGCTGTTCTAAGCTTTTGAGATAGACATTTTTCTTTGATCGTACTTCTACTGATTATAAGCCTATTTGATTTATGAAATACTATTTATACCATCAAAAAAGATAAACGATCAAATTAAGGTTAATATTAGATCGGTTTTGGATAATATACTATTGATATTCATTTTTTAAATCAACTAATTTTATATCAACTAAGAAACACAAACTTTAAAACAATGAAAAACAACCAACTACGTTCAATTTTCCCTGAACACAAGAACAAAATTATTTCTACACTTCAGCGTATTTATGAAGATACTGGCCCAGCATAATTGTTTGGATTCAGTTTATTTTTAAAAGACACTTGCTTTGATTTTTACATACAATTAAAAGGCAAAGAAACATCTAGTGACCGTAAATAATATATTCGTTCATATAGATGTTAAACGATTACTAATTTATGGTGTTGTATTATATATAGACAATATCATAAAGGGCTTATTACCTATTTTCGAGTATAAAGAATATCCTTTACTCTCGAGAAATACTTATTTATTTAAAACTTAACTTATTTATCCTAATCGATAAACCTATATAAAAGATCGAGGGATATTTTTACACAAATCTTATGAAATCTTTACAGTATTCTCTATTTGAGAAAAAAACAATGTGGCTGCTTTTTGGCCTTATAATGATAATCCAGTTATCATTTGCTCAACATCACAAACCTATACCGAAGTCATCAAATCATTCATCTGATCATTGCTCGAGAGTTTCTCATGAAGATGATGGCCCTATTCCGAATGCTAAAGCCAAAGACAATACTTTTGGAATCGCTAGAAAGGCTGCTTGCCAATATAGTACCAATGCAGAATGGGGAAGTTTATCTACTTCTGCATTAATTAGTGCTATGAGGCAAACTCATGATTATGATTGTTATAGGGATCTATTTAGCTATAGCTCTTATTCGACTAGTATTTTTTCTAATGCCAAAGTAAAAGCTGTTGCTAATGAAGTAAGAGGTTTGGCATCCTCTTATAATGGTACCAATAGCACGGGTATGTTTGGATTAACAATTTATTTACATATTGCTATTTATCTGGATTTTAATCAAACATCAATTGATTTAACTCCAGACACTTATAAGGCAATACATGAGGCAATCGCTGGTTTGGGAAGTAACTCATCACTTCTTAATCATAATGTATATGCTATGGATGTATTACAGGAAATACTAATCGTTGCAGGCGATTTAAAATCACGTCATAAAGCAGCTTCTATCAATCTTTTTGAGAGAGTGCTACGAGATTTTGCAGTTAATGAAACCTGGACATCTATTACTGATCCTGATATACAAAAAGCATATACAAAAGCAACTAATGCAGTTTACAATGCTTTTTATAATACAGTAACCGATGATTTCGTAAACGGATTGGTTAGTGACAAACAATCTATTGACCTGTTAGGAAAGGCAGCAGTAAATAGTGCATTAATTAATAAAGGAGGAGATTTTCAATATTTATGGCAAAATGCAACAGGTGCATTGGCCATATTAGCAGAATCAGATAAACTTATTGGAGATATACAAGGACACCTGGCAGCTATAACCAATTATTTTCCCAAATTATCTCCCAGTTGGGCAAAAGCAAAAATGGCCTTGAATAAATATGGAGATTGTAGTGCATATAACCTTTGTCAACATCCATTATCGATACGACAAGAAGTAGAAGAATATTTGTTTCCTAAGACAGTATCTTATGATGATGATAAAATGATCATTCGTACTCCTCTTAGTGATGAAAAAATACAAAACCTATATCATGCAGCTAAACAAGTGCAAAGTCAGTTTTTTAGATTAGTACAAACCGATGAACCGGTTGCAGGAGATACCAATACTACTATTAACATGATTGTTTTTGGTTCTAAACAGCAATACGATGATTATGCACCATTGTTATTTGGTATTCGTACCGATAATGGGGGGATGTACTTAGAAGGGATTGCGACTTTTTATACTTGGGATCGAACTGTAGGAGTAGAAAGCTCTTTATCTTTAGAATCATTATTTAGACATGAATATTGTCATTATTTGCAAGGAAGATATTTGGTGCCAGGTAACTGGGGATCATCAGAGATTTATAACAACAGTCGATTAGTTTGGTATGAAGAAGGTATGGCCGACTTTTTTGCCGGATCTACAGATACTAATGGAGTACAAATGCTAGCGCAAAATACCAGAGCGATTATCAATAGAGGATCGGGTTGGCCTTCTCTTAATACTGTTTTTAATTCGAGTTATGATAGTGGAAATTTTTATCATTATACCTACGGAAACGCGGCCTGGTATAATTGGTACCTTAATAATTTTGACTATTTAAAACGTTTTTTTGAGTATACCCGAAATAATGACATCTCTGGATTTGATAATTTTGTAAGTGAGCTTAGAAATAATGGAGAAACTTCGTATAATAATTTCTTAAATAAGGTAAAAAATGAAGAAGTTATAGGGTGGCAACCCACAACAAGTTGGTCTGATGATAATCAAATTAGTATAGGAAGTCCTGCTGCAATTCAAAATGAAATAGGAAACCTGCCCAATACCAGTAATATTTCGGTTTCGATCGATGCCGAAAAATCCTATAGACGTTTTAAAATAGAAGGTAAGATAACAGGAACAGGATCAGGAGCAGCTCCTAAAGATATTGCTCAACAACTTGATAATACTATATTAAAACTTAGAGAGAATGAACTCGTAAATAACTTTAAGTATACTGTTGGGTATTTTAAAAATTTAAACTCATCAGGTAGCCGTTCTGCCGATTTTATAATCACAGGACCACTTAAAGATGCCGATATTAGTGATAATCCTGTAGCAGGGTTTTCGGCTACAAATAAAACTACTATTGCAGGAGGAAAAATAAATTTTGTAAACGAATCTACAGGCCATATTACAGGTCTTGACTGGTCTTTCCCTTCTGGTGCTCCTTCTAGCGCTACTAACGAACAAAAACCACAGATAACATATAACTCTCCAGGAGAATATAATGTTACCTTAACAGCACAAGGAACAGGAGGAAGCAGCGATACAAAAACGATTCAGAATTATATTAAAGTATACCCGTCTAGTGCAAATACATATTGTAGTGCCACAAATAAAGAAGGAGGAGACGATGTTCATATCACAAAAATTCAATTAGGTGATTTTGAAAATACTTCAGGATACACAACATCTTATGTAGATTATACCTCGCTGGCAGCAATAATACGAACCAATCAAAGTACTACATTAGATATTACAGTACAAAATGAACATTGGACGTATAATGCATTAGGGGTATGGATTGATTGGAATCAAGATGGAGATTTTGTCGATGCTGGAGAAGAAGTTTTTCGTAAATATGCTGCGGGGCCTTATACGAAACAAATTACGCCTCCATCTGGTGCAAAATTAGGGACAACACGAATGAGAGTAAGAATGAGTTATGGAGCAGAAGATAATATAACTCCTTGCGGAACGCAAAACAGTATTGGAGAAATTGAAGATTACTCTATAATTGTTACTAATGATCCAGCTCCGGTTAATACTCCACCGGTAATTACATTGCTAAAACCTTCTAACGGACAGAATTTTGTTCAAAAAGAAAATATAGCTATAGAGACTGTTATAAAAGATGACGAGAAAGTCGAAAAAGCAGAATTAAAAGTAGACGGAGAATTAATTTCTACAGATTATGTAGCTCCTTATCAATGGACTCATATTAATAAATTAAACTTTCTGTCTCCAGGGCAACATGAATTAACGGTTACAGCATATGATAATGATGGTGCAACAGATTCTAAATCGATAACATTAAATATTGAAAAAGCACCTATAACGTTTTGTGACGCATCTAATGAAGATAGCTCGTTACACATTACTCAGGTAGTTTTTGGAGATATCAATAACAGTACTGCTCATAATCCCTATTCTGATCATACCAATTTATCTACAGTTGTTCAAAAAGGGGAGCAAATTGCATTAACAATAAAGACTATAAATGAACATTGGTCATATAATGCAATTGGAGCTTGGATCGATTGGAACCAGGATGGGGATTTTATAGATACAGATGAAGAAGTATTTTCTCTTTACGGTCCTGGGCCCTATAATGGCACAGTAACTGTACCTTCTTCTGCCTTAACGGGAACTCCATTACGAATGAGAGTGCGAATGGGATATGGATCTAAAGATAAAATAAATCCTTGCGGAAATGATACGTATTTGGGAGAAGTAGAAGATTATACGGTGTATGTTGGAAATAGCACAACGCCAACGTGTAATGATGGTATCCAAAATGGTGATGAAACCGGTGTAGATTGCGGAGGTTCATGTACTCCTTGCCAGACAACACCTACCTGTAATGATGGTATTCAAAACGGAGATGAAACTGGTGTAGATTGTGGTGGTTCATGTACTCCTTGTGCTACTTTAACTTACTGTGCAGCGAATGGTAATGACCCATCTGCAGAATATATTAGTCGAGTTCAATTAGGTACTATTGATAATACATCTGCAGTAGGAAGTGGAGGGTATAATGATTTTACCTCTGTATCAACAGCTTTGTCTAAAGGAATTGCTCATACGATTACGATAACTCCAAAATGGGCCAGTACAGTTTACTCTGAAGCTTATAGCGTATGGGTTGATTATAATCAAGATGGGGATTTTGAAGATCCTAATGAACAAGTGTGGAGCAAAGCGGCATCAAAAGATACTTCTGTAAGTGGAAGCTTCACAATTCCTGATGGAGCAAAAAATGGAAATACCAGAATGCGAGTATCAATGAGGTACAATACAATACCATCACCATGTGGCTCTTTTGATTATGGCGAAGTTGAAGATTATACGATCTCTATAGGAACAGGTTCTACACCTACTTGTAATGATGGTATCCAGAATGGAGATGAAACCGGAATAGATTGCGGTGGTTCTTGTACGCCTTGTAATACAGATACAGGAGTGGTCTATGTAGATATTAATGATATAACCGTTACCTCATCAAATACCTGGGAGTTCTTTAGAATAGAAACCGGAGATAATAAAGATTATGGTGCCTGGTATACTAGCAATTCTGTAAGATTGGTTACTTATGATAAAGATCTTGTCTGTGTAGATGCTAGTAAAAATGTGACATTAATAGGAGAGGGGATAGGAATTGATAGTGCTAGTAATTTTAGGGCAGAATCTAATAGTTACATTATAAGTTCTTCAGACTATACCGATTGGAAAGGAAAATCTGGCTTTGTAGGGTTTACTTTTAAGGTTAGTGGTAACACACATTATGGGTGGTTTCATATCTCTGTAGCTAATGATGGTTTATCTTACACTATTTTGGATTATGCATATCAGACAAATCCAAATCAGACGATTACTACCAAAGTAATGGGAGTTAAAAATCGCAATGATTATAGCTTAGGTAATACCATTACTATTTCTCCTAATCCATTTACCGAAAATTTTGTGATCAATACATCAACATTGGATAAAAAGGATTTAGTAGTAAAAGTTTACGATATACAAGGAAAATTGTTGATTGATAAAAAATATGGAAAAAACCCTGGACAAATAACTCTGGGTGAGCAGATCAAAATGTCTGGAAGTTATTTTGTGAAAATAATGACAGATACAAAAACAGAAACTTTACAAGTCCTTAAATATTAGTTTTAAGTATAAATAGGTTTGTTATTATAAAAGGCTGTCTGAAAAGACAGCCTTTTTTATAAACCATATAGATGTTAAACTTAAAAATGAAGTTTCATACCTTCATGAGAGGCTATAAATCCTAATTTTTCATAAAACCGTATGGATTCGGATCGTTTTTTATCTGTAGTAAGTTGTAATACATGTGCTCTTTTTTGTTTTGCTCGCGCTATGGCCCACTCAAACATTTTTTGCCCTATTCCTTTACCTCTTTGATCTTCCCGAATTCGTACAGCTTCAATTTGAGCTCGTATTCCTCCCTGGTACGTTAAGTATTGTATAAAAGATAATTGTAAAGTGCCAATAATTTCAAAATCATTATTTTCTACTACAATTAATTCCTGGTTTGGATCTGCATTAATAGCTGTAAAGGCTTCAAAATATTCTTTTGGGAGAGGGATTTGATAGTTTTCTCGGGTTTTTCCTAGATCATCATTAGCAATCATTTGTACGATGAAAGGAATATCTTCTTGGGTTGCTTTTCTGAAATTCATAGTGTATACGTATATAGAGCACTTTGACTCAAATAATCCTTTTATAAAGGTAATACTATCTTATATTTTGATAGTAAAATCTGTCTAGTTTTTAAATATATACTCTTGATATTCATTTTTTAAATCAATTAATTTTATATCAACTAAGAAATACAAACTTTAAAACATTGAAAAACAATCAACTACGTTCGGTTTTTTCTGAACTTAAGAACGAAGTTATTTCTGCAATTCGAGGTGTCTATGAGGATACTGAGTCGTCTAAAAAAGATATGCTTATAAAAAGTATAAACAGAGCACTATAAATACTCTCTTAACAAGCAGAATGATAGTGTAACAGTTTATGCGTTCTCAAGCTTTATGAACGATATAACTTTTAGATGGGAAGAAGAAACAAGAGTAGACAAGCCAGTAGAGGTGAAAATGAAGACCATAGAGTTCTTTGATAAAGAATCAAAGACAGGCTTTAGAGGAGCTTAAAATCGATCAGTTGATCTTTCAAATGGATTTCTTTACTCAAAGCAAGACAATAGCACAACAAGAATTTTTATTTAAAGTAGCAGATTTACAAAGTCATAACATACTTACGTTTGTTGAAATAGATAAGGTTATTGGTGTTATACGAAAGTAGGCAACCAAGATTACATAAGAGAAGTATCCCATTTTCGTATAACACCAATTTAATTATCTCCAGAAACCTTTATTCTCTAAACTTATTGAAGTACTTGGAAATGAGCCTTGCCTTTTTATTTTAACAATTATGCTTTGTTCTTTTATATTCCAAATTATAAATATTGGGTCTTCTTCAAATGTGCATTTCTTCATAGAGCCTTTTGAGCTTGTAGAACTTCCCCCGTCTTCATGAAATGAGGTTTTTGTCTCTAGAATTTCATCTATTTTATAAAGGGCAAAAGGATCACCATACTCTTCTACCATACGATTAAAAAAAGACTTGTCTATGGCGTGATTCATTCTAATGGAAAGCTCTTTAATCACATCGTTTTTATCTGTTACAATACTAAAAGATTGATATGGTTTTCCTAAATAAATACCTGTGTTTGGAGTGATTGTATAAGAGTTATAGCTAATCTCTTTTACGTTAAGTTTAGCACTAGGAATCTCACTTATATGTTTACCAATAAGCTCTGTGTTTAAAGGGCTTCCCATTAGAATAGTTATTATAGTTAATAATACTGTCATTTAAGTATTGCAGTTACCTGTTGTAATTAAACTGTGTACAAAAGGTGCTGGATTTTTAAAATTATATGGGTTTTGTTTTGATACGCTTCCTCCAATTTCTCTCATTCTATCCTTCATCCTATCAAAGAAGTAGTTCTCGACTTGTAACGCACTAGCCTTAGGATTTTGCTTAAAATATATTTCTGTATCTTCTTCTGCTAAGTGCATCATTGATGCTGTGGCTGTAGCTGCGTGTCCGTTTTTATAAGAGTTAGGGACAATAAAATAAAGTGTTGGAAAGTTAACAACTCTAGATTCAAGTCCAATACCACCTGTATCAGAATAAGCTGTAAAGAAGAAAGCTTGCATACCAGTAACCGAAGCTCCTTTAACTAAACCTCTTCGAGCATATTCCCAACTTGAGCAATGAGGTATTCTTGCTTGTCGTGAACCGTCGCCCGTACCAATACCACCACCTCCAGAGCCACCGCCGCCTCCAGAGCCACCGTCACATACTTCATAGCTATAGAGCACATCGATCTGAACAGGATTACCATCTACAGAGATTGTATTGATCACATAAAATGTTTGGCAATCTGCTTTTGCTGTGATCTGTGTTGACGTTATAGGATTGAGTATTTCTTTATGAGCCTCTGCGTTATTAGGTTGAAAAAATGAGGTGCTTTCAGAGGTAATATTGTTATTATAACTAGAGTATTTGTATTCTATATACGGTAACTTAAGCATTTGTTCAATATTCCTGAAATTATCTTTTGTATTAAGAAAAACTTTTAGTGACTCTTTGAATTCACTTTTATCTATAGTCAAAATTATATAAGACTTTGCGTAAATCTTGTTTGGTAAATTCTCTAGTTTTATTTTGTTTTTAGTCGTAGTTGTCTTAGATATTAAAGGGAAGTAGATATTATCTTCAACTAGGAAATAACCTTTCCAATCGGGAGCACCGTAATAATTTGGGTTTTCATCAAACTTTTGATTGTGATTCTCTTCATACCATGCTTTTGCCTTTTGGCTAATATGATTTTCTATAGATAGCTCTTCTTTTTGGCAACCAATCATCAATAAGATCATTGCAAAAAAGAATGTAAGCTTTAATAAATTTTTCATATAGTTAAAATTTAGAATTCAAAGCTAAGTAAAAGAAAGAAAACTAGTGTTACGGGATAACAGTAAACATTAAGAGGTAAAGAAGCGGATAGATATAAAAGGGTAAATATTCATGTGTTCTGTTGATAATTTTGTTGCTAATAGTTAGATTTTCAAATCTAACGAGATTAGTAAGATACACTGTTATCAGTATTTTGGGCCAAGACCAAATAAAGTGAAAAGATAAAATGATAGATCCTACTCCTAAGGTAAGTAATGCATTAAAAATATTACCTACATGTTTTTTTATACTTAAAAATTGAAAGAATTCTACCCACATCCCTGGTTGTAAAAAATGAGACAAACCAACTATTCCTAGATTTATTGCGGTAAATAATTCTATGGATTGAATGATACTCATTATACGATCTATTGATTTTTTTGAGCACAAACAATGAGGGTCTCTACTTTCATTGTTTTTCCGTCAATTTCTTGTCCCGGTTCCTCCTTTTCAATATGATTGGTAACGATAAAGTCATTATTGCGTAATAATTGAAATACTTCTGATTTAGTAAACATATCAAATCCATATTTCACAAAAGGATATGCTGCCATACTTGATTTTGGTCTTAAAGAAATAATCAATTTCCCATTGGGCTTTAAAACCCTTCTAATTTCTTCTAAAATACGTTGGGGGTCTTCCCAAAAATAAATGGTATTAATGGTGAAAACAGTATTAAACTCACCATCTTCAAAAGGAATCTTATCGGCATTGGCTAAGAAAAAACCAACTTTTCCTTCTTTTATTAACTTCTTATTTAGGGTAGTGGCCTTATTCACCATTTCTTTAGAATAATCACAACCCTTATATTGTACAGTATTTTCAAGAGTAAAAATGTCTTTCACAAAAAAACCATTTCCCATACCGATTTCTAATATTGCATCATTTGCCTTTGGGACCAATGCATTAATAGTGTGAAGGTTGATAAGTTTATTACCGACATTCATCTTTTTACCCATTTCTATTCCCCAATCTCCCTCGGGTTTTCGTAATTGTTGGGCTATGTTTTTAAGTTGTTCTTCTGTCATTTTTGGATTAAAAAAAAGGGATATAACAATTTATTCTATTTCTTATCAGGATTACTACTTTTCTGATCACTACTATTTTTAAGCTCAATTAATGTTAGTTGCGCGGCAGCACACAGTTTTTCTACACCATTCTTTATGATAAATACTTCTGATTTACAAATCGTTAAAGTTTTTCCATTTTTTAATACGCTTGATTTCCCTATTAACAATTCTCCGTCTCCGGGTGCTATTAAATTGATCTTAAACTCTACTGTTAGAACAGAGGAGTTTTCTTCCATCAATGAAAATCCAGCATATCCTGCTGCATTATCGGCAATTGTACTAATGATGCCAGCATGAAAAAAACCATGTTGTTGTGTTAAACTCGAATGATAAGGTACATGAATCTCGCAATATCCCGGTTGAACATCAATCAGTTGTGCATTGATTAGCTTCATGAACTCTTGACGTTCAAAGCTTTCTTTAACTTTTTTCTTATACGTATCTGATTTAGGCTCGAATTTCATTCTATGTGAAAAGTAACAAAATTATGCTTAATAAGAGACTAATTATCTAGAAAAATCAATTCGTAAGATCTTTGTTTGCTGTGGTGAATAAAGGTAATGATACTTTATATTTTACGACCAGTAATCGAATTATAATGATTAACATGGCAGTAGAGATATATGTGATATTTTGATCCAAATCAAACGAGTATAGCACCATAAAACAAACTCCACCTGCAATAGAAGCGGTAGCATATATTTCTTTTCTGAAGAGTACCGGTATTTCATTACATAAAATATCTCGTATTACACCTCCAAAACATCCAGTTGTAGCTCCCAGAGCAACCGAAACAATAGGTTCTAATCCTGCATTAATCCCAGTTTCAACCCCAATTATCGTAAATACTCCTAATCCAATAGTATCAAATAAGAAAATCGATCCTTTAAGGTAATCGAGCTTATTTCTAAAAATGATAGAAAATATAGTTACTCCTCCTATTAAATACATCGTGGTTGTATTTTGCATCCAGGAAACCGGGGTATTACCTATAAGAATATCTCGAATAGTACCTCCACCAATAGAAGTGACAAATGCAATGATAAAAATCCCAAAGAGATCTAATTTTCGGTGCATTGCACTTAATGACCCCGATATTACGAATGCAATGGTTCCTAAAATATCTAAGATATTAAAAATTGTCATTTCATTGATTTTGAGGTTAAATGTAATATAACTTATCTGATTTTAAAATATTAAAGTTTTGTGTTATTTACATAATAAAAAAGAAACATGTTTTTAAGAAGCAATTAATTATCTAAACTATTCACAAACTCAAATTACGATTCACAAATCGTTTTATTGGTCTGAAATCTTAACTGTTACTTTTAGTAAATAATATATTTAAGATACTTTAAAAATGAAAGAAAAATTACTTACACTAGGTTTATTTTTTATGGCTGTACATAGTTACTGTCAGATTATTAATTTTCCTGATGCAAACTTCAAAAATAATTTACTTAATCATTCTCCTGCAATCGATATAAACAATGATGGCGAAATTTATGTAGCAGAAGCGCAAAACTTTACGGGCAATCTTTGGGTTAGTTCGGCAAACAGCATAGTTGATTTAACCGGAATACATTTTTTTACCAATATTACCGGCTTTTACATGAGAAATAATTTGATAACCGAATTAGATTTGAGTAACAATAAATACCTAAGAGTTGTTCAGGTAGACGGAAATCAAATACATAAAATGAATTTGGGAAACAACCTTGTTTTAGAAGGATTGTATTGCTCTTTTAATGAATTAACCGATTTGGATGTAAGCAGATACCCATCTTTAAGTTTTCTAGATTGCCGTGGTAATCCAGACCTTAAGGCATTGGATATAGCAAATGGAAATAATCCCGTGACGAACTTTTATCTAATCGCTACTAATAATCCAAAATTAGCATGTATTAATATTGATCCAGGATTCACTCCTCCTGTAAATGGACATTGGCAAAAAGATACTTCGGCTAGTTATAGTCATGTTTGTCCGCAAAGTGCAAGTACTCAAATAGATTTGGGACCTCTTTCTGATGAGGTGCCAGAATCAGGTAAAAGAGTAAATAATGACATCATTGTATATCCAAATCCGGCAAATAACTTTGTTAATATTCGATCTGAAGAAATAGTAAAGAAACTCACTTTGTATACATTCGTTGGAGAAAATGTAACAGAGAAACAGAATACTAATGAACTAAATATTTCAGAGATAAAGAGAGGAATATATTGGCTTGTGATAGAGACAAAAAGTAAAACAATAAGAAAAAAGATTATAAAAGAATAATATACTTCGTAACCTATCTAAATCGCATACTATCATGAGAAACTACTTACACATATTAGTTTTAATACTCAACCTTTCTTTTTTTAACCAGTTCTATGCGCAAGATCAAATGGTTTATTTATTAGAACCCTCACGAGACGGGAAAAAACAACAAATTTTGCAAATTGGTGAAAACAATGGTGTAAAATTATTAGCTATGGCCTCTTGTAAACAATGTATGCCAGCTGTTTATACTTATAATCCAGACGCAAGTAAAGCTTCAGGGAAAACTATTTATGGTACTTCGGGTATCTATGTGATCCCTTATGATGAAAATAGCTATATATCTGTAGCTCCTAAAACACCGGCAGTAGCTATAGGAGAAGGTATTTGGGAGACTTTTTTATATGCCAATTTCTTTAGTGCAGATAAAGCTAAGGTCGCTGGTATGAATAAAAAGAAAGTAGAAGATTGGGCAATAGACTTTTCAAAACAGATTATGACAGGTGGGGTTGGCGCACAAGCTGTTGATAGTGATAGTAACCTTTATTATCCAGCCGCAAAAGAATTGCATAATGGAGAGTCGTTTAATTCGGTGAATATAGATGTTGAAAAAGGCAAAGAACTACTCTTAAAATTATCTAATGGTCATAGCGAAGATTATAGTTTTATGATAGAACTAAGTAAGGTTTTAGGAGTCGATGTTTATGATGTTGGAGGCAATAGACGAGAGTATATGTTTGTAGAAAGTCCGCTATCGATTATTTGGGCAAAATATAGTTCGGGAAGTGATTTAGGAAAATCTACATGGGGTACATACGAGACTTTTAATTATTTTCATAAAGATCAAAAAGTAATACGAAATTTACTGGTGAGTAAAGAAACTCAGGATAAAATAGATGCAAAACTGGAAGATTGGTCATTAAAGGCAAAGGAATACACAGAAAAGACATATGCTGCAAAGGAAGCCGAAGCCATAAAAAACAGACGTTTGCCAGCAAAAGGATTTAGTAACTTAGCATTAGAAAAACAAGCTACACTGGCGGCAAAATCCTGGGCAAGCCAATATCACTGGGAAGAAACGATTATCAAAGCTTATTTCACGGGTAACGATTGGAGCATTTACAGAAATACACTAACAGGTGTACAGCTTGGCAGACGAATATCGGGTGTTATTATTATGAAACGTAAGGATGGTAAATGTAGTTTTCAGTATGCGACATTTGCACAACAATACAATGGTAACGGGTATCAAAAAGTTTTTACAGAAGGTATTGTTAGAGGGCAGAATGTTTTAGAGTGTACCTATGTGAAGTAATAACCATGATCCTATCAGTATATAGTGTTTTTATGATAGAGTTAACTCTACCAGATTAGGCAATCTGGAAACATAAAACAGTTATTCGGAAACAATTTTATTTATATCGAAAAATTATTTTTATAATTGATAGTATAAAAAAATGGATGAAAGAAATTATAGCGCTATATAAAAAAATAATTGCGATTGGTACTGCCGATACATTCTCTGATATACAAAACAAACGAACAAGACTTGTAAATATTTATGTTTTAATTTGTTTACACACGTCAATGATTTTTTATGTAGGAGATTTAATTTTTGTTCAAAAACCGATATCAGACCATTTTACAGCGTACGTTTCTTACATTGCCTTAATAAGCATATTAGTATGTAACAAAAAACATCTTTTTGATTATGCAAAAATCATGTGGATTGCATATCTATTTGTCTTTATTAATTTATCGGCATTAAAAGTTAATCCCGGTATCTATACAGAGTATTATTTTCTTTTGATTCCGGGAATTTGTTTATCTATTTATCAAAAAAATAGCATTCCGATTATATGCACATTGTTAAGCATTATTTGTTTTTTTATCCCTTATTATTTTTTTGATATTTACCCAGTAGATCACCCTAATAGAATACAAGTTGTAGTTATTACTTGTTTGTTTTACAGTATTTATGCAATAGTAAATTATTTTAAAAAGCATAATATTGCTAACGAAGAAAAATTAGCATTGGCATATAAACAGTTAGAGGAGACAAAAAAAAGTGAGGTAGCACATTTACAGCTAAAATCTTTAAAAGCACAAATGAATCCTCATTTTATGTTTAATGCCATGAATTCGATTCAGAACCTGGTACTTAAGGGAGATAAACAAGAAGCATATGATTATCTAACTCAATTTGCCACTTTAATACGAGGTAACCTTAATATGAGCGAAAAGAGCTTTGTGTATTTTGAGGAAGAATTGTCTCTTTTAAAAAAGTACTTAGAATTAGAACGCCTTAGGTTTAGAGACTCTTTAGAATATAGTATTGAGGGAGCAGATACTATAGGAGATATAAAAATTCCATCTATGATTATTCAACCTTTTGTAGAGAATGCGATAAAACATGGGTTGTTACATAAACAGGAAGGTAAGAAAATATTAAAATTAGAATTTCAGCAAGATGAGGTTTTTAAGTGTATTATTACCGACAATGGTGTAGGGTTAAGAGCATCTAAAACCATAAATAAAGTAAATGAAGCAAATCAATCTTTTTCTACCAAAGCAATTGAAGATAGATTGTTATTATTAAAAGATTACTACAAGACAGATATTGGTTTTACCTACGAAAATGTGAAAGTAGGTACTAAAGTAATTTTAAAAATACCTTATACCATAATAAGTGACTAAGATGAATGCTATTATTGTTGATGATGAAATAAATGCAAGAGAAAATCTAGGCTATTTACTAGATTCCTTTTGCTCAGAAATTAATGTAGTAGCCGAAGCAACGCATGTAGATGAAGCTGTAAAATTGATAAATAAACACAAGCCAGAACTGGTGTTTTTAGATATCGAAATGCCTCAAAAGAACGGGTTTCAACTTTTGAATGCATTTGAAGACGTTCATTTCCATATTATTTTCGTCACTGCTTATGATCATTATGCCATAAGAGCATTTCAGATAGCAGCAATAGATTATTTGTTAAAGCCCATTGATGTTTCGCTTTTAAAGAAAGCAATAA
Organism: Aquimarina sp. EL_43; assembly: GCF_943422735.1. Lineage (NCBI taxonomy): Bacteria > Pseudomonadati > Bacteroidota > Flavobacteriia > Flavobacteriales > Flavobacteriaceae > Aquimarina > Aquimarina sp. EL_43. The sequence goes on from NZ_CALSBR010000001.1 coordinate 3,616,098, forward strand.
AAAAGGTAATACGAGTACATAACAACTCGTTTGGTTATGATCGCATTGAAACCTTATTAGAAAACAGGAAAGGCTTAAAAAAAATAGCAATCCCTTATAAATCAGATTATGCTATTTTGGATATAGATAATATACTGTGTATAGAAGCAGATAGAATGTATACCATCTTATATACCGTAGATCATAAAAAGTATATGGTTGCCAAAAAATTAAGCTATTATGAAGAGCTATTATGTAAAGACACAGATTTTATAAGATTACACCGTTCTTGGATAGTGAATAGTAATAAAATAGAAACTTATTCTAAAAAAAATAAAGAAGTTGTGTTACAAACACAACTTGTAATACCCGTAAGTAAAGGTTATAAAGATAATTTTGAAGCCATTTTTTATACTTAAAACATAAGAGCTGCCACATATTATAAGTTGATTGCTTTTCATTTGTCTACAACCAAATCATAAAAATAGTTGCTCTCTATCCAACATTTCTTAAAATCACGTAGAAAAAATATTGTAATGGATTTAAGAAAGGTTTTCTATTTTTTTAGAAGAAAAAGTAGCAACTATTTTTCATTAGGAAATTAAAATGATCCATTCGGAAGTAAATTCTTAGTTCAAACTACCAAAATATTCAGTTTTGTGATGAATTTTAAAAACCCATTTCATGAAAACAAAAATATTTTTTTTAAAGAGTTTATTAGTAATTGGACTATTAATTTCTAGTTGTAATACAGATGATGATCAATTGATTAATTTAGCCCCAGTAATTAAAGCACAATCTTTTAGTGTATTAGAGTCAATTGCCGATACAGAAGTAATTGGTACAGTAACAGCAACAGATACAGAGAAAAATGAATTAAGCTATAGTATTACTGTAAACAACGATGACCTGTTCGAAATCACTAAGACAGGAGCATTAAGTCTTATTACGGGGAAAAACTTGGATTTTGAAACCAAAAAATCTCACGAAATTACAGTAGAGGTAACCGATGGCAACACTAAAACAAATGCAAAAATAACCATTAATGTAACTGATGTTGATGAAAATGTGGCTCCAGAGATAGCCAATCAGGATTTTTCATTTGCAGAAGATGCTTCTGGAGTGTTAGGAACTATTGTTGCTACAGATTCGAATAATGATGATCTTACATTTTCAATTACAAGCACCACTCCACAGAACACTAGTATTTTCGAGATATCAAACTCTGGTGAGATAAGCTTAAAGGCTAGTGAGAATCTTGATTATGAAACTCAAACCAGTTATACTTTAAATATAGAAGTATCAGACGGGAACTTAGCCACTACAGCTGTAATACAAATAGAAATAACCGATGTAAATGAAGCTCCGGTATTTGTTAATCAACCCGGGTTTATAGCAGCAGAAGATATTGCAGATACAGTATTGATAGGAACAGTAAGCGCAACTGATCCAGAAGGTAATAACCTTAGTTTTGGCTTGTCGGGTAATCCAAGTGGTCTTTTTGAGATTAGTAATGATGGTGATTTAAGTTTGGCACCAGGAAAAAATTTAGATTATGAGACAGATACTAGTCATACTATTCAGGTTCGTGTAACCGATGGGAACTCTACAGTATTTAAAAATATATCACTTATGGTAACCGATGTCCCAGAAGTTATAGCAGTGTTTTAAATATATTTTTAGTATCCTATTTACCATTGGTATTTAGACTACTTTAAAGTTTTACATGCCCTCACAAACAATTCTGAATCAAATTTAGAATGAACTTTGTGAGGGCTTGATATTATGATCTGTTTTTTAATGAAATAGAAAGGAAAAAAGAGTAATTATGATAGTTATACTTACTATTCATAAACTCAAACTATCGTTCGCAAACTGTTTCATGAGCACTAATTCTAAACTGCCTATTTTTGTTGCATGAATGTAATTAAAGCAATATTGGTAGATGATGAGCAAAGAGCAAGAAACGTTTTATCCAATTTGATAAAACGTTGTAATTTAAATATAGATATTCTTGCTCAGTGCAGTTGCCTTGAAGATGCTGTAAAAGAGATAAAAGAATTACAACCCGACGTTGTTTTTTTAGATGTACAAATGCCTAACTATGCTGGATATGAGATTGCAAATTTCTTTGAAGAAATGAATTTTGATATCATTTTTGTAACCGCTTTTGATGAGTATGCTATAAAAGCTTTTGAGTTATCGGCTATAGATTATCTGGTAAAACCTATTGATAGAAGACGATTAATAGAAGCTGTAGAAAAACTGCAAAGCAAAATAGAAAAACAAAAAAAGATCGAAGATTACCAGGTTTTACTAAACACTATAAAAGAAAAAGAGTATAAACAGATCATACTTCCCGAATTAGGCAATAGACGTATTATTGCTATTAATACTATAATTGCTATTGAAGCAGATGGGTCATATAGCAAAATTTATACAACCGAAAGTAAACCGGTGACCACAAGTAAAAATCTAAAATACTTTGAAAACCTACTTCCCGAAGGCACCTCTTTTTTTCGCTCTCACAGAACCTGGATGATAAATTTAAAGTATATTGAAGTCATAAATAAATCTAGTTTGACTATAACATTGGCACAAAATATAACCGCCAAAATCTCCAGAACTCGTTTTAGTTCTTTTGAGAATACAATACGATAAACTTTATGAATGTACTACTACAATTAATTAACCTCGGAATTACAGAAAACAGTACTCCGTTAGAGATAAAACGTTCTAAAGTTCTTAATTTTTGTTCTTTAATCTCTTTATTTGTTTCGTTGTTCTTTTTATGTTTTGATTTTGCAATACAACAATTGACAACATCCAGGGTAATGATTTTGATTGCAGAAATTGTTATATTTTGTGGAATACTGTACTTGCAAAAATTAGAACATCTTTTTATATCCAGATTAGCATTTATATCTGTAGTCATGCTAATTCTTTTCTTGCATGCAAACTTTACATTTAGAGGGTTTTATGCAGAGTACCAGTATATGGTAATTCCTTTGTTTTCATTATTGTTTTTTGATAAAAAGTATATTCATTATATCGCGCTTGTACTTTCTATAACTTTATTTTATCTACCCAATTATTTATACCCCATTTATCCCGAAAAATACTTTGGATATACCAATGTTGTATTTATGTTCATAGGCGTATTTTTTATTGTGAATCTCTTTAGGAATCTAAACATAAAAAATGAACTATCCTTAAAAGAGAATAATGATAAGTTACAGAAACAGAATAGCATTATAGAAACGCAAAAGCTACTGTTAGAAAAGGCGTACTCAGAATTAGAAGTAAGCAAAAAGAATGAGCTGGCATTTTTACAATTGAAGTCTTTAAAATCCCAAATGAATCCTCATTTCATATTCAATTCGCTTAATTCTATTCAGGATTTAATCCTTCAGCAAAATACAGACGCCTCTTATGACTATATCGTTTTATTTGCACAATTGGTAAGAAATACCTTAAACTATTCTAATAAAGACTTTATTGCTATTGATAAAGAATTAGAGTTTTTAGAAGTATATCTTGAACTAGAGAAATTAAGGTTCGAAGATGATTTTACATACACTATTCAGCATACAAATACAGAAGGTCTATCGGTTCCTTCATTAATTGTACAACCATTTATAGAAAATGCGCTAATCCATGGCTTACTACATAAGGCAGGTAAAAAACGACTTACCATAGATTTTATATTTACGGACCATCTTTTATGTACTATAACCGATAATGGTATTGGTAGAAAAGAAGCAAAGAAAATCCAGGAACGACAAGGAGTTCGTCATCAATCTTTTGCGCTAGAAGCTATACAACAACGATTAGAAATCTTAAAAGAGCAATATGGTGCAGGGGTAGGATATCATGTACAAGATTTATATGATAATGAGCTTACTACAGGAACAACAGTAGAAATCAGAATGCCTTTTCAGAAAAAATACTGATTAGTAGGAATATTTGAACTTATAATGGGATAAAGGATGATAAAAAGAATAACAGTCTGGTATAAAAAAATAATAGCTATTGGTATCCACGACGAATTTAGTGCGATACAAAATAAACATACAAGACTGGTAAATATTTATATACTGATTGCTTTACATACCAGTATACTTTTTTATATAGGGGATTTAATTTTTATTCAAAAGCCTCTAAGTTCGCATATCATAAGTTATATATCTCAGTTTTATTTAATTTCTGTATTGATATGTAATAAGAAAGGTTTTTTTGGGTTCGCAAAAATGTTGTGGATTTTATATTTATTCATTTTTATAAATTTATCTACCGTAATGGTTAACCCTGGGATTTATACAGAGTATTACTTCCTTCTAATCCCGGGAATTAGTTTATCGATTTATCAAAAAAAAACTTTACCAATAATATTTACATTGGTAAGTATAGCTTGCTTTTTTATTCCTTACTATTATCTTGATATATACTCTAAAGATCACCCGAACAGGATGAATGGTGTAGTGGTCATAATTTTATTTTATTGTATTTACGCAATAGTTAATTATTTTAAAAAACTTAATATCCGTAATGAGAAAAAATTGGAGTTAGCTTATAAAGAATTAAAAGAGTCTAAAAAAACAGAATTGGCCCTACTACAATTAAAATCGCTAAGGTCGCAGATGAACCCGCATTTTATCTTTAACTCTCTTAATTCTATTCAGGATTTAATCCTGCAACAAAATACAGATTCTTCTTATGATTATGTAGTATTGTTCTCACAACTGGTTAGAAATACCTTAAACTACTCTAATAAAAACTTTATTGCTATTGATAAAGAATTAGAGTTTTTAGAAGTATATCTTCAATTAGAGAAATTAAGATTCGAAGATGATTTTACATACACTATTCAACATACTAATACAGAAGGTTTATTGGTTCCTTCACTAATCGTACAACCTTTTATAGAAAATGCGTTAATACACGGACTTTTACATAAAGAAGGTAAAAAACAACTTACCATAGATTTTACATTTACAGACCATCTTTTATGTACTATAACTGATAATGGTATTGGTAGAAAAGAAGCAAAGAAAATCCAGGAGCGACAAGGAGGTCGTCATGAATCTTTTGCCCTAGAAGCTATAAAACAACGATTAGAAATCTTAAAAGAACAATATGGTACAGCGGTAGGATATCATGTACAGGACTTATATGATAATAAGCTCGCTACAGGTACAAAAGTTGAAATCAGAATGCCCTACAAAAAGAAATATTAATCCTGTTCACAAACCCAAATTGAGTTTCACAAACTCATTTGTACTCTTCTATATAGTCATCTGTATTCTTGTTGAAGATTATATGTAGATGAATTTAACCTACATCTATATAAACACTTAATATAAACTTCAAAAAAAGGTAAAACTTTTAGTAATTAATCCAGTGGCAATAATTTTTTTATGAAGGTTATTACAATTTCTTTACTACTCATTATTCAGATAACATACGCGCAAGAAAAAGAATTAGATAGTATCAAAAGGAGGGTAGATACTTATCTTCAAAGAGATTCTACAAGAGTTCAACTTTTAAACCAATTAACCAAGTATTACACACTTCGGGATATCTCAAAAAGTAAAGCTTTACTTCTAGAAGCTATAGAGATTAGCAAAGAGATTGGTTATATAAGTGGATTAGGTAGCTCATATACGGGTTATAGTATTTTTCATACTCAATCAGGTAACTATGATAAAGGTCTTGTTTATGCCTTAAAAGCAAAAAAAATTCAAGATAGTATTAATGATGTGTCTGGCTTATTATTAACCAATAATTGTATGGCTAGAATATACATTCATTTAAAAAAATCAAAAAAGGCAATCAAAATTCAATTAGAAAATTTAGAGCTTTTAAAAAACCAACCGTTAAGTCCTCAAAAAGCGGGAATACATTTTTATTTGGCTAATGCCTATGGCGAGATAAATAATTTTGATGAAGCAGAATTTCATTATAAGAAAGCCAAATATATTGCTGAGAAAACAAAATTTACAACAGGGGTTTACATTGCAAATTCGTCATTAGGTGTATTAGCAAATAGGAGAGGTAAGTTTAAAGAAGCAATTCTTTATTTGAAGCCAACTTTGAAATTTTATGAAGAAAATAATCAATCGGCCAATATTGCACATACTAATTTAGAAATGGCAAAGTCCTATGCCAATATAGGAAATGTTAATAAAGCAATAAAGCTTACTGACAAAGCAATACGTATTTATAAAGATCAAAAAAATCTAAAATCATTACAATCTGCATACTTAAACCAAAGTAACTTCTATAAACGAATTAATAACTATTTAAAAGCTAATAAATTTTTAGAAGATTACTATAAGATTAAGGATAGTCTTTTCTCTTATGACAATAAAGTCGTAATGGAAGAAATGCAAGTTAAGTATGAAACAGAAAAAATAAAAAAGGACAAAGAATTAGCTGAACAAAAAGCAATTGTGGTCATTGCCCAAAAAAGACAGAATAAAGAATATTTCATTATCACTTTGGCAGGGATAGGTTTCTTATTCCTACTTTCATTGTTTTATTTTGAAAGAACTAAAATAAAAAGAAAAGCAATATTTCTTTCGCGAGAATTAGAAGAAACCCAAAAACGACTAGAGATAGAAAAACAATATAAAGAAAGCGAATTAAAGGCTTTAAAATCTCAAATGAATCCTCATTTTATATTTAACTCCCTCAATTCTATTCAGGATTTAATCCTTCAGCAAAATACAGATTCTTCTTATGATTATATCGTTTTGTTTGCACAATTGGTTAGAAATACCTTAAACTATTCTAGTAAAAATTTTATAGTAATAGAGAAAGAACTAGAGTTTTTAGATGTATATCTTCAACTAGAGAAATTAAGATTTGAAGATGATTTTACATACACTATACAAAGCATAAATACAGAGGGTTTATCTGTACTTTCTCTAATAGTTCAACCTTTTATAGAAAATGCATTACTGCATGGTTTGCTGCATAAAGCTGGTAAAAAACAACTTACTATAGATTTTACTTTTACAGATCACTTGTTATGTACGATCATCGATAATGGTATTGGTAGAAAGGAAGCAAAGAAGATACAGGAGCGACAAGGTAATCACCATGAATCTTTTGCCTTAAATGCTATACAACAGCGATTAGAAATCTTAAAAGATCAGTATGGTACAGATGTGGGATATCAGATATTTGATTTATATAATGATCAATTGGCTATGGGTACCAGGGTAGAAATCAGAATGCCATATCAAAAAGAGTATTAATTGGTGATGTAGTTCTATGTACTGTAATAAAAAACGGATTATAGAAAATTAAAATCAGCTTGAGAGGTATGTACATGCATTATCAGGATAAGAACTAAATGGTATTATCCCATACAAAATAGGCTAAACCCCACTTGCCTAAGTGGAGGAGGGTACTTATATAAGTGGATAAGTTGATGGCATATATGTTATAGGGGTACTTATGGTAGTGGGTGCTGCTACCTGTAACTCTGGTTAGGGGTACTTCGATTAGTGGGAGGGGGTACTTAAAAGAGAGGTGTGTCCTATGTTTAACAGAGGAAGTACCTGTGTTGAACATAGGATGTCCCTGTGTTTGCACACGGGGAAGGGCACTTCTGCAGTAGGGGGAGGGTACTTGATAAGTACCCCCAGGTATCCTATTTTATCCTAAAAAAGTTTAAACGACTTCATTTTTTATAGCTTTTAAAATATAGATTGCCAATTCATTTATATAATGGTATACTTCATATTATCAGTAGCATACCTTCTTTTTTATAGCAAACTTTTCCATTCACAAACTCAAATAGCGTTTCACAAACTCATTTGTTTGCTTCTGCCTGGTTGTCTGTATTCTTGCCAATGATTAGTAATTCAAAAAATTAAAATATGGTAAAACAACTACTCCGATTTCAATATTTATTTCAGAATGTATTGCGCTTTTCTAAACCAAAACATAGCTATATCGCTGTTTTAGTAATTGGTAACTATTTGGAAACAAAACATTCTTAAAAAACTATTAGAAGGAATCCCTTCCTTTTCTAACACTCTCAAGTATACATCGAAAACAAACATCAAAAAAAGTAACCCATAATAATGAGAAACTGTACTATGAAAACAATTAAATTACTTTTGCTAGGTATAGTAATACTAGCACTATCTTGTAGTAAAGATGATGATGCTACACCACCAGTTAATAAAGCGCCAGAGATCAAGGCGCAATCCTTTACCGTATCAGAATCAGCGACAGATACAGATGTATTTGGTACCGTAAAAGCAACCGATCCAGACAAAGATGCATTAAGTTATAGTATTACCGCAAACAGTGATAACCTATTCGAGATCACAAAAGCAGGAGCACTAAGTTTGGTAGCAGGAAAAACATTAGATTTTGAAACCAAAACTTCTTATGAAATCACTGTAGAAGTGACTGATGGTAAAGCCAAAGCATCTGCAAAAATAACAATTACCGTGACAGATGTAAACGAAAATCAATCACCAGTAATTGATGATCAAACATTTACAGTAGCCGAAGATGTTACAAATTCTGTTATTGATGTCGTAACAGCAACAGATCCAGAAGGAGATACATTAACCTATAGAATTAAAGATAATGATGATAACCTATTTGAAATTGCAGGAGATGGGATACTAAGTCTTGCTCCTAATAAAGTTTTGGATTACGAATCAAGGACTAACTATGCAATTACCATAACAGTTTCTGATGGAAATGGAGGAGAAAGTTCTGCTAGAATATATATTAAAATAACCGATGTTTTAGAAACGGGAGATGAAGCATTTAGGGTTCGTACTCTAGCAGGTAATGGAACTCATGGTTTTACAAATGGTACGGGTACATCAGCGCAGTTTTCAACTCCAATAGGAGTAGATATAGATAGTAATGGTAATATCTATGTAGCAGATCGAAACAATAATGTTATTCGCAAAATTACTCCGGCAGGGGTAGTGAGTACTTTTGCAGGAAGTACTTTTGGATACGCAGATGGTACGGGTACTGCTGCTAAATTTAATAGCCCTTATGGCATAGCTATAGATGCAAATGATAATATATATGTAGGAGATTATATAAATCATCGCATTCGTAAAATTACTCCGGCAGGTGTGGTGACTACATTAGCAGGTTCTGGTGTTGCAGGTTCTGCAGATGGCACGGGTACCGCTGCACAGTTTAATGAACCTTATGGATTGGATGTAGATAGTAATGGCAATGTTTATGTAGCAGATTATGGAAACAACCGTATTCGTAAAATTACTCCCGCTGGTGTGGTGACTACCTTTGCAGGAAGCTCTCGTGGTTTCGCAGATGGCACAGGTACCGCAGCCATGTTTAAAGCTCCACATGATGTTGCAGTAGATAATAATGATAACGTATATGTAACAGATGGTTTCAATCACCGTATTCGTAAAATCACTCCGGCAGGTGTAGTTACTACGTTTGCAGGAACTAATCAAGGTTTTGCAGACGGTACAGGTACGCAAGCGAGGTTTAATACTCCAGAAGGTATAACTATTGATAATTCAGGAAATCTATACGTAACAGATCGGAGTAATCACTGTATCCGTAAGATTACATCTACAGGTGTTGTAAGTATTCTTGCAGGATCAAATGATTTTGGATTTGTAAATGGTACAGGAGCAACAGCGCGATTCAGACAACCTGCAGGGATTACAGTAAATGCATCCGGAGTTTTTTATGTCACAGATGAATCAAATCACAGTGTTCGTAAAATAGAACCTTTTTCAAATAATTAAAAAACATAGTATGAAAACAATAAAACTACTGTTGCTATGTACAGCAATATTACTACTATCCTGTAGTAAAGATGATGATGCAACGACCCCTCTGGTTAATAAAGCACCAGAGATTGCAGCACAATCCTTTAATGTATCAGAATCGGCAGCAGATGCAGATGTATTTGGTACCGTAAAAGCTACCGATGCAGACCAAGACGAGTTAAGTTATAGCATTACTGCAAACAGTGATGGTCTATTCGAAATCACTAAAGCGGGAGCATTAAGTTTGATAGCAGGAAAAACATTGGATTTTGAAACCAAAACTACTCATGAAATTACTGTAGAAGTAACTGATGGTAAAGCCAAAGCAACTGCAAAAATAACGATTACAGTTATCGATGTAGATGAAAATATGCCACCTGTTATTGCAGCACAAAGTTTTACTATTGCAGAAAACAGCTCTTTTAATACAGTTGTTGGTTCTGTGGTTGCTACAGATCCCGATGGTGATACGCTAACGTATACACTTACTAACTCTATTGGTACAGTAGCTACATTTGAAATTGTAGGTAATGAGATCAAACTAAAATCAGGTGTTTTAAATTATGAAGATTTTACAAAACATAATGTTACTATTACTGTAGACGATGGTACACTTACGGCATCGGCACAGGTTACCATAAATGTTACAGATGTAAATGAAGCGCCAACATTCCCGGATCGTAATTATAGCTTTACCAAAGCCGAAGATATTGATGATACGGTTATTATTGCTACAGTAACGGCTACAGATCCAGAAGGAGCTACACTATCCTATAGCCTTCAGGTAAATCCTGGTAGTCTTTTTGAGATCAATAGCTCTGGTGAGATAAGCCTGGTAACAGGAAAATCACTGGATTATGAAACAGTTACTACTCACAATGTAAAAGTAAGAGTTACAGATGGTAATCTAATCGATACTCAGGATATTATTATAAATGTAACCGATGTAAATGAAGATGAATATACCGTAAGTCCTTGGATGGGTAATGGTACTCCTGGTCTTGTAAATGCAGTAGGACAATCTGCAAGATTTGATAATCCAAAAGGGATGGTTGTTCTAGGGAACAACATTTATATAGCAGATGCAGATAATCATGTTATTAGACATATAGACATTACTACAGGAGCCGCTACCATTTTTGCAGGTTCAGGTGTTGCAGGTTCTGCCGACCATGCAACAAATAAGCTTAGTGCTCAATTTAGGAACCCTTCTAGTGTAGCAGTAGACCGTTTTGGTAATATATATGTTGCAGATACAGGTAATCACTCTATCAGGAAAATTACGGCAACATCAGTTACTACTATAGCAGGTGCAGGTATTATTGGATATACAGATGGTAATGCATCCATTGCTCGATTTAGATTTCCTACTGGCATTACTGTAGATGAGGATGGTTTTAATGTTTATGTAGCAGATCATGGAAATCACGCTATAAGAAGAATAAGCATCGCAGGAAATGGTACTACAACGGTAAGTACCATTGCAGGAAATGGATCCAGTGGAGATGTAGATGGTCAGCACGGTACCTCTAGGTTAAACTTACCAACGACCATAGCGCTTCACAAAACCCAAAACCTATTATACATAACAGACACTGGAAATAACAAGATCAAAACAATACCTCGTGGTGGATCGACCATAACTACTTTAGTATCAAACGGAACTGGTTTTGCACGTCCTTATGGTATTGTACTCGATCAAAACAACGACATTTTTTATACTGCAAATTATGATAATCACAAAGTTTATAAATCGGTTAAAGGTACTAATGGTGATTTTACCACCACAGCTATAGCTGGCTCATCGGCAGGGTTTGTTAATGGCCCGGGATCTACAGCCAAGTTTAGAGGACCTTGGGGTATTGGGTTAAATACTCAGGGAGTACTTTTTGTTAGCGAGTTCAACAATCATGCGATTCGCAAAATTACAAAAACACAAACGCCTTAAAACTAGACTAATTCAATCCACATCTCAGGTTTTAGGACTTGAGGTGTAGATTGATGTTTAGTAAAACGATGATATACCCAAAATTTAGACTATAATACAATGAAAAAAATTTCCAAAGCTCTCATGCTTTTTACTATTGGGATAGTATTACTTCTTAGTAGTTGTAGCAAAGATGATGAGGCAACAACGATTGTAACTCCGCCAACCAATACAGCACCAGAAATTAAGGCACAATCTTTTAACGTATCAGAAACTGCAGCCAATACAGATGTATTTGGTATGGTAAAAGCTACCGATGCAGACAAAGATGAGTTAAGCTATAGCATTACTGCAAATAGTGATGATGTATTTGAAATTACTAAAGCAGGAGCACTAAGCCTGGTAGCAGGAAAAACATTGGATTTTGAAACCAAAACTACTCATGAAATTACGGTAGAAGTAACCGATGGTAAAGCCAAAGCATCTGCAAAAATAACGATTACTGTTATTGATGTAGACGAAAACATGCCACCGGTAATTACGGCACAAAGTTTTACCATTGCAGAGAATAGCTCTTTTAATACAATTGTAGGTAGTGTAGTGGCTAGTGATCCTGATAATGATAACCTTACATATACCATGACTAATCTTGCAGGTGCTGTAGCCGAATTTGAAATGACGGGCAATGAGATCAAACTAAAATCAGGATTCTTGGATTATGAAACGCTTACCAGTCATACCGCAACAGTTACAGTAAACGATGGTACATTTACAACATCTGCGCAGGTTACTATTACAGTTACAAATGTAAATGAAGCGCCTGTTTTTGGGAATAGCTCTACTACATTTACTGCTGCCGAAAATATAGCAGAAACTGTTGTTATAGGTACTTTGAGTGCAATAGATCCAGAGGCTGATGCGGTTAGCTATAGGTTGGCTAATAATGTACACAGTGATAATTTTGAAATTGATGTGAATACTGGTGAAATAAGCCTAAAATCCAGAGGGAGCTTAGATTTTGAAACCAGGACAAGTTACTCATTCCAAGCCCATGTAAGTGATGGAACGTTAAACGCAACCCCTGTTACAGTAACCATAAACATTACCAATGTCTCTGATGTAAATGTAGAGAGTATTTTAGCTCTTAATAAACAGCAAACAGGAATAGTGGTAGATGCTTCGGGAAATATATATGTAGCAGATACTCGTAAAGATCGTATTCTTAAATATTTTTCTTCGGGAGGAACAACTGTTCTGGCAGGATCTGGCGTTGCAGGATTTGCAGATGGTCCTGGTATAACTGCTCAGTTTGATAACCCTAATGGTTTGGCAATAGATACAGCAGGAAACATTTATGTTGCTGATACTGGTAATCATCGAATTAGAAAAATTACTCCTGCCGGAGTAGTATCTACTATTGCAGGATCGGGTATTAGCGGTTTTGTAAATGGTACAGGTACTGTAGCTCAGTTTGATTCCCCGTATGGGATTGATGTACACACAAATGGTGATATATATGTAGCAGATACAGGTAATCATAGTATCCGTTATATTAATACTGCTGGTGTAGTATATACACATGCAGGGACAGGTAGTAGTGGTCTTGTTAATGGCAACACCACCACAGCCCAGTTTAATGAACCTATTGATGTAGTTATAGGTCTATCCACAAACCTATATATAGCAGATGCTTCTAATCATGTGATTCGCCAGATTACCGATACGGGATCAGTACTCACTCTTGCAGGGTCTTCACAGGGATATACAGATGGTGTTGGTACAGTGGCTCAATTTAGTTCTCCGTATGGAGTTACCCGAGATACCAATGGTAATATATATGTAGCCGATAAAGATAATCATCGTATTCGTAAAATTACTCCGGCAGGAGTCGTGTCGACCTATGCGGGTTCTGGTACTATGGGCTTAGTTAATGGTAATGCTGCAGTTGCCCAATTCAATGAATCTATCAACCTGTGTATAGATGGTTCGGGAACCATTTTTGTTACCGATTATAATAATGATTATATCCGAAAAATATTTGTTCAATAAATAATAACACAAATAGGGTTTACTGTAAAAGTTTTACAGTAAACCCTATTCAACTTAAATAAGATGATATTATGAAAACTATAAAACTACTGTTGCTATGTACAGCAATAATACTACTATCGTGTAGTAAAGATGATGACCCTGCTATTACACCGGTTAATAATGCCCCAGAGATCAAAGCACAATCTTTTAATGCTTCAGAGTCGGCAGCAGATACCGATGTATTTGGTACTGTAAAAGCTACCGATGCAGATAAAGAGGAGCTAAGCTATAGCATTACTGCAAACAGTGATAATCTATTCGAAATCACTAAAGCAGGAGCATTAAGCCTGGTAGCAGGAAAAACACTGGATTTTGAAACCAAAACTACTCATGAAATCACTGTAGAAGTAACCGATGGTAAAGCCAAAGCGGCTGCAAAAATAACGATTACGGTTATCGATGTAGATGAAAACATGCCTCCGGTTATTGCAGATCAAACATTTAGTGTGGCAGAAAATATAAATACAACAGATGTAATAGGTACTATTGTAGCAACTGATCCAGATGGCGATAATTTGACTTATACACTTACTAACCCAGATAATCCTACGACGGCATTTATTATTGAAGATGATAAGATAAAACTATCCCAAGGAGAGTCGTTAGATTTTGAAACTACAACTAGTCATGTTGTAACCATTACCGCAAGTGATGGAACACTTACGGCATCTGCACAGATTACTATTAATGTTACTGATGTAGTAGAAACAAGTACCGTAACAGTGAGTACTTTTGCTGGGAGCTTTTCTGGGTATGTAGATGCTACAGGTACCGCGGCAAGATTTGCTCTTCCTTCAGGGTGTGCAATAGATAGCCATGGTAATCTCTTTGTCGCAGATGTATCTAATCAACGTATTCGTAAAATTACCCCGGCAGGAGTAGTAACTACCTTTGCAGGGAGCACTTTTGGATATGCAGATGGTACAGGTACTGCGGCACAATTTAATGCCCCATATGATATTGCTATAGATGCAAATGATAATCTTTATATTGCAGATTCTAATAATAATCGTATTCGTAAAATTACTCCGGCAGGAGTAGTAACCACGCTTGCAGGTTCTGGGATATCTGGTTCTGCAAATGGTACAGGTACAGCAGCAAGATTTAATGGCCCTAGAGGGGTAGCAGTTGATGCTTCAGGAAATGTCTATGTTTCAGACTATGGTAATCATCGTATTCGTAAAGTTACTCCAACGGGAGTAGTAACAAATCTTGCAGGAGGGTCTCCAGGTTTTGCAGATGGTACAGGACTTAATGCAAGGTTTAATCACCCATCTGGATTAACAGTAAACAGTAACGGAGATATATACGTATGTGATAATGCTAATCATCGCGTTCGTAAAATTACTCCAGCAGGAGTAGTAGCTACTATTGTAGGGAATGGTACCGCAGGTTTTCTTGATAATACAGGTACTTCTGCAAGATTTAGCTACCCTAGAGATATCACCGTAGATGCCAATGATAATTTGTATGTGACAGATTTTGGTAATCGTAGAGTTCGTAAAATTACTCCTGCTAAAGTAGTTACTACTATTGCAGGTAATGGATCTACAGGTTCTACAGATGGTGATGGGACAGTTGCAACATTTAATTCGGCTTATGGTATTGCTTTTGCAGGTTCGGGAACTTTTTATGTAACCGATAATGGAAGTAGCCGTATTCGTAAAATTGTCATTTCTAATAATCATTAAAAAAAGATAAACCAGACACTATTCTAAATTCTAATATTTGGGATAGTGTTGCTATGTTACCTTATAATTTTGAATACAATAAATTACTATAAAGAAAACTAAAATGAAAAAAATCACAATCTTAGGATTATGCATATTATTTTTTAGCTATAACCTAAAAGCGCAAGGAGGGATAAAACATCAAACCGAAGAATTAGAATCTATACAGGCAGGAAATTATACCGCGTATTTAACACAGCAGAGCAGTAGTGGTACCTATGAAGGAGGCTTGGATGTATTGCTATATAAAATTACCAATTTTAAAGACTATAGAATTCAGCCAGGAGCACACAAAGAGGTGTACATGTTGTTCGGAGAAGATCCTGATCGCCCCGATGATCATAAAGAAACCATGTTTTTACCCGATAATGAAGCATTCCCGATAACCTATGTTCAAAAAGTTTTTGAAGGAAGCCCGGCAATGCAAAAAGAGATAGGATATTCTCCTAGAATTAATAGGCTGTCTGATGGAAATCGAATAGTTTTTATTGATGGTAAAATTTTTATGATTGAAGATTGGGTAGATAAGGATAATTATAAACTTGAAGCTGTTTTGGAGTTTCAAGCTAAAAAAATGGGAGGTTTAAAAAAGATGAAGGAAGTGATGAAATCTCCTAAAAAAATGAAGGCAATGCAGCCGCATAAGACGCTTCAGGAATATTTAGACAATGCATATCATAAACAACAAGAAGTATATGCAAAATGGATAAAGGATTCTAAAAACGCAGCACTTATTGAAAATATAGACCAGATTAGAGAATTTATAATAGGAGCGATTAATAAGCAAAGAGATGACTGGTATAATTCTGCAGAGTATAAGCGTATTAAAGAAAGAAATGCATCTGCAAGACAAAGCAGTCTCGAAAGCGAAGTGACTATTACTAACAATACAGGAAAGGACATTTATATTTATGCAGAAGGCTCTAGCAATGGATCACGAGTTTCAGCAAATGGAAGAGGTACTTTTAATTGTAAGAAAAACCAATACTATAGTTTTAGTGGAAACTCATCTGCAAGTAACGGGACTTTGGTTGTTACAGCAAATCAAAGCTGTGGTACAACGGTAAATGTAAATTAAAGACACTTGTTGTTGTCTTTACAAGTACTCATCCTACCCTGATTTGAATTTGTTTTTAGAAGATAAAACTTTTTCTAGAACGATTGAAATGGATAACCAGAGGCAGACGTAATAATCGTCTGCCTCTTTGTTGTTTATAATGAAAATATTTATGCTTTTTATGTTGATATACTATTGCAAAAGTAGTTGTTGTAATTGGTAGCTGTAGTAAATTCAATATATAAAGCTTAGATATAAGATGTCTATATAGATATAACAATTCTTAATAACTTTACTGTAAGGTTTATGATCAAATTGCTACTTTTACATCATATAAAATGATGAGAATATGTCTGATACAATAGAAAGAATAAAGTGTCTTATTATAGGTTCGGGTCCTGCAGGATATACTGCAGCAATATATGCAGCAAGAGCAGATCTTAAACCCATTATGTACACCGGTATGGAACCAGGTGGCCAATTAACAACTACAACAGAAGTAGATAATTTCCCCGGATACCCAGAAGGAATCGATGGGCCAACAATGATGGTACAATTACAACAACAAGCAGAGCGTTTTGGTACAGAGGTACGTATTGGGATGGTAACTGCTGTTGATTTTAGTAAAGAAGTTGGAGGAATCCATAAAGTAACCGTGGATAACGCTACGCAGATTGAAGCAGAGACCGTTATTATCTCTACGGGAGCTACGGCAAAATACCTGGGATTACCTAGCGAACAAAAATTACGAGGTGGTGGAGTATCGGCATGTGCGGTATGCGATGGGTTCTTTTACAAAGGACAGGATGTAGCAATTGTCGGAGCAGGGGATACTGCAGCAGAAGAGGCTACATACCTAGCTAATATATGTACTAATGTTACGATGTTGGTTCGTAAAGATCATATGAGAGCTTCTAAAGCTATGCAACATCGAGTAAATAATACATCCAATATTAAGGTGATGTATAATACTGAAGTTGATGAGGTATTAGGAGATCAGGTGGTAGAAGGATTACGAATGGTAAATAATCAGACAGGTAATAAAGAAGAGATCGAGATTACTGGTTTGTTTATCGCTATTGGTCATAAACCAAATACAGATATCTTTAAAGGACAATTAGATATGGATGATACCGGATATTTGATTACCGAAGGTAAGTCTACAAAGACGAATATTCCGGGAGTGTTTGCCTCAGGAGATGTTCAGGATAAAGAATACAGACAAGCTGTTACTGCTGCAGGAACAGGATGTATGGCAGCTCTGGATGCAGAACGATATCTGGCAACAGTAGAAACTAGTGACGAAGTTTCTGCCTAAGCCGAAAAAAATATAGCATTAAAAAAACATCTCGCTTAGCGAGATGTTTTTTTAATTTATCTTAAACCTACTAGGAACGTAGTCTATATTTTTCTTATACAAAATAGCTTCATTGGAAAAGGTGTTTATGATGACCTTTGGTTCACCAAGCAGGTAAATTTCGGTTTTATCTTTAGCTTCAATACTAATTTCTTCGTTGGTCAAAATATAACAATCACTGGCACCTTCTGCGATTAATGTAGTTTTGGCAACACTCAATTTTTCACCATAAAAATCGGTGTCGCTATCTACTCGTACTAACATCGATTTTACTTCTCCTTCAAGTTTAGCATATCCTTTTTGGTATAAATCTACTTTAAGACTATCGGTTGTAATAATTCCTTTTATTTCTGAACTTTCATTTATTTGATAAGTAACTTCCTGAGCTGTAACATGTAACTCTACTATCGATTTTCCATTGGTTATACAATCTACTTCATTGGCATCAGCTGTAAGAAATACTTCGGCATTATCATTTGCATTTACAATTAGTTTAGTAGTGTTTATAGGAGACAATGATCTAACATTTACTTTGTCATATAGTATAATTTTCTTTAATTCTGAAGCATAAGAGATATCGAGATTTAATGCTTTTGCACGTCGCATATCCCGATCCGACTTGATTGTTAAAACACTATCTACAACTTCTACCTGTATAACCTCTTGCAGATTACTATCTGCTTCGATCTTTACTTGATTATCATTACTTTCATCTAGTGTAACTTCGAAACCTTCATGAATTTCTATGGTATGGAAGTCTTCAACGTCTAGTTGTTCTGTGCTAACAATTTTGTTGCCTTTAATTTTTTCCTTTTGTCCATAGGTGTTTCCCAATACCAGAAATGCCAATAATAACAATAGTGCTCTCATATTTGTGCGAAATTTATATACTAATAAACAGTTTTTTTTGCCTTTAAGTATAGTTCTGTATAAAACTTGTTACAAATATAAATAGAGAAGTGGTTTAAATTATTTCAGATTTAAAAATAATAGAGCGTCATTCTTTGGTATTATATGTTTATGAAATATTTTGTTATTACTAAAAGAAGGTTGCTATATGGCAACCTTCTAAAATATCTAGTGTTTTTACCTAAAATGATTAATTATGAACATCGGTATACCCTTTCCAATGTTCTCCAAAAGGAGCGAAGCGATATGAACCTCTTCTTCTCGCCCAGCTACTATTTGTTGTTTTTCTTGCCCACCATCCCGGTTGTATAGTATGCTCCTTTTGTTTAGTCTTATTTTTACCATAGGTAAGGTGAGCAGTTATACTCCCATTACTATCATGAAAAACCGATGTATACATTTGTATATATTTCCACGTAGCAGAGGATTGATAACGTTTACTGCCAAATTTACTATTATAACATTGCTCTGCCCCTTGATGACTATCACAGAAAGCTTTGGTTTCTATATTAAGATTTGTTGTAGTCATTAACTTTGTAGGGAATTTTGCAATAGAAAAAACCGAGTGATCTAATTTTTCTACTACTGGTCTATTGCTTGATACCTTTGTTTTTTCATCAGAACTTGCAAAATCTAGTAGAGCTTTAGGTACAGGAGTGCCTTCTGGAGTAAGGGATAAGTACACCTTGAGCATAGAGTTATTTTTAAAATCAATAAACATCTTGGTGTCATTAGGACCAGATTCTAAAGTAGCGATATATGGGTCTGATTCTTCATATCCTTTACTCATGGTTAAACTAATTCCGTTAGAGAAATTGAAGGTTGCCAAATCAATTTCTTCGACTTCTGAGATGTCATTTGTTATAGTATCTTCTTGGATATCCTGATCTTCTTCTTGACAGGAGATAATAACAAGTGTAAAACATGCAATGAGCACGAATTTTGTGATATTTAAATACTTCATTTTGTGATTTTTTAAGTTTGTTAATATTTGAAGCAAACTTAATACTGTCAAATTATGAAGTGTCCTGATTTTTTGATTTTCAAAAAATCAGGACACTTTCTTGTATTTTTATACTCTATAAGAAGAGAGGAAGTATTTTTAACTAGATTTAAAAGGAACAGGGGTCTTATAAAAAAAACTGCCCGGAAAGCATTGGTTGGTTAGTGTTGCTTTCTCAGACAGCTTAGTTTTGGTTGATTATTGATTGGGTTGTTAGCTCTTAGTGGCCTCTAACATCTCCACCAGAGTTATCTGTTTCAGATACTTTTTCTGGATTTCCGTAGTAAACAACATCTGCACCACTTGTTGCTTTCCCGGTAAACTCATTTTTTGCATGGATTTTAATAGAAGCACCACTTGTTGCTCTTGCTTCGGATACTAAACTTAACAAATCTTCTGCACGAATATCTGCACCACTGGTAGCATTTGCTTTATGATTGTTTACTTTTCCGGCTAAATTCATCATGGCACCGCTGGTAACAGAAGTTGTTATTGTTTCGGCTTTTACCTTTAATTTAATATCTGCACCACTAGTAGCACTAAGATCAAGTTCTTTTTGAACTACAGGCTCATTAGAAGAGACACTTGCACCACTATTAACATGAACTTTATTGATTTTGTCATAGGACACAAATACATTTTTTTCGTCAGCAAAGTATATATTTTCATCAGAAGTAACGTATAGCGTATTGCCTTCTACATATACTTCGATATGATCGTGTAAGTTTTTATTGGCTTCTACGATTACTTTTTGATCAGAATCATCTACCAGGATAACATCTAAACCTCTACTTGCTTTAATAGCGTTAAAGTCCTGGTTAATAGTTCTTTCTTTTCTAATTACTTCTCCCTGGCCTTTAACCCCATTAAAGACAACATTACAAGAGCAGCATAAAGCTGATAAGCAAAAGGTGATAATAATTTTGGCTAGTGTGGTCATAATTGTTTGTTTTGATATGTTTAACTGTTTGTTTTTTGATTAGTCTGCCAGAAGCAGATTGATTTAATTTTCGGTTTTTATTTCTATTCCGTCCTCGTCTATTTTTACTTTTACGGGTTCATTATTTAGTTCTACTCCGTCTTCTCCGATTTTTAATTTAAAATCGTTGTCTTCAGAGTTTATATTTATGTTTACGCTATCATCGTCTTCGTCCCATTCGTTATATTCCCAATCATTATCATCTTCTGGGCATTCTTCACATTCGAATTTCCCATCAACTAATTTGATGTATTCTCCTTCTTTACCATCAATAGAGATATAATCATCGTATTTCCATGAGTTATTAAATCCAGAAGTGTTATCATTTGCATACACGGTAATTCCTTCTGGTAATGTTAGGGTTACTTTTATTTCCTGATCTCTGTATTTGTTAGCATAATCAGTAATTGCGTATCCATCTAATAAGAGTGTATTACCATGCACTTCATACCCGTATTTGAGTTCTTCGGCTCTTTTAGAAGCTTCTTCATAGGATCTTCCTTCTGCATTTTTTTCTATTGTAATTCGTACTGTCGAATCTCTTTTAGAAGCTTTTAAATATACTTCTATATCCTGGATAACGATTACTCGATTTCCTTGGTCATCTCTTTTGATTTTATAATCATTTCTATGATATAGATGTTTGGTATATCTGTTATTTCCCTCCATTTTAATGGTTAGCGTATCGTTGCTTGTGATAGGAAGTACTTTTTGCTCCATAATCACTTCTGCGTCATACGCTTCGAGTGTAGCTTGTCTAACTCCAAGAATTCCTAACCCGATAAGAGAAAATATCCATACACCTAATAAACCTAATTTGGCTGGTGTTCCGATAGATTTTAGGTTTTTTATCAGAATTTTTAGACCAAGAATAAACAGGAAGAAAAAAGGTATTCCTACGGCAAAAAATGTTACTAATGATACTAACCATAGTGGAACTTCGGGATGGCTGCCTACTTCAATATATTCTACCCAGGGAGCATCCATAAATCCAAATGTTCCTATCGTAAACAGACCAACAAATAAACTAATAAGAGTAACTCCGGCCACTATAATAAGAATCACACCTATAAATTTCACAAAAATCTTTAAGAAGAATAGTAATACATCGCCTAAGGCTTCAAAAAAAGTAGTAGAACTGCTTTTTACTTTGCTGCTATATTTTTGATAATCTACATTTTTTACAGTATCTGCTACACCATCAAATCCTTCTTTAATTTTCTTTTCTATATTACTAATATTAACAGCTTCACCTTTCATTGCCAAAAAATCGGCTGTTGTTTTTGCTTCTGGTACAAAAATCCAAAATGCGATATAGATCAGAACAAATGCTCCACTAGAGAAAACGGTAAACAATACCCAAGCTAATCTAATCCAAATTGGTTCAATCCCCAGATAGTGACTTAAACCAGAACTTACTCCTCCAACATAAGAGTTTGTTGTATCTCTAAATAGTTGTCTTGATGCTTTCGTTTTTTGATATGATGCTTTTGGTTCATCTTCGAAGATTTCTTCATCTAATCTATAATCTTCTGGCTGTCCCATTACAGTAATTACTTCTTCTACTTCTTTGTTTCCGATAACCTGTCGTTCATCCTTTATTTTTTCACTGAACAATTCTGCTATTCTGGCTTCTATATCAGATATAATCTCATCTCTCCCTTGTGAATCGGTAAATGAGCGTTTTATAGCGCTGAGATAGCGTTGCAGTTTTAAGTAAGCGTTTTCGTCTATATGAAAAAATATGCCTGCTAAATTTATATTAACTGTCTTATTCATTTTACTTCTTTTTTTGTTTGGTTACCAGATTTACAGCATTCCGTAATTCGTCCCAAGTGGTATTTAATTCGCTAAGAAACAATTTTCCTGTTTCTGTGAGTCCGTAATATTTTCGTGGTGGTCCCGACGTAGATTCTTCCCAGCGATAACTCAGTAATCCAGCGTTTTTGAGTCTAGTTAATAAGGGATATATCGTGCCTTCTACCACAAGCATCTTTGCGTCTTTAAGGGTTTCTAAAATTTCAGCTACATAGGCATCATCGTCCTTAAGGATAGAAAGTATGCAATATTCCAGAACACCTTTGCGCATTTGCGCTTTTGTGTTTTCGATCTTCATAAAACTAATTTTTAAAAGTTAAACTGTTCATTTTTTGATTGATGTTTGGTATTTGATGATTGATGATTATTTTAAAAAATATTGATCAGAGAGTACTACACCGGCAATAAAAACAGAGGTTAAAATATAATTGATTAGGTTAAATTTTGAACTATATCCCTGTTCTTTTGACGTTTTTATAATAAGAAAAAATAAAGTAAAACATACAATTAACGGTAGTATCCATTGTCCAAGTCCGAGCCATTGGCTTATTCGAGCTTCATCATTAGGGTTAAAAATTGATACAATCATGGCCATTAACCTAAATGAAAATGCAAAAAATAAGAATGGATACCAATATGTGTTTTTTGTATTTCTGATCACATAAAAAAACACAAATGCTGTTAGTATAGTAAAAATAGGCCCTGCTGCGCTTACCAAATATTCATGCCATACCGATGTATACTCTCCTTCTGCTAAGAAAGCCGAATTAAGTGTCATCTTCATAGGATATCCTAATAACTTTCCTGTAAGTAAATGTGCCAATTCATGAAAAAAGAAGGACAACAGAACAGCAAGAGCAGTTATCAAAATATATTTTATGTTAATTGTTTGCTTCATTATATTATTTTATAAATCGTATAGATAATGGGTATCTGTAACTTTCTCCTTTGTTTGCTTTTAAAGCAGCAGTGATAACAAAAATTATTTCCAGAAAAAAACCGATTAGTGCTATAATTCCGATAAACGATGCTCCCATAAGAGTTCTAAAACCTCCTGCATCAGAAAAATTGATAGAAAAATCATTAAAATGAAATAAATCTGTAATGGTAGCATCTCCAAAGACATGAAAGATAAAAAACGGAAAAGAAAATATTCCCAGTATTACAGTATATAATAGAATACTTAATTGAAAATTGATGGCTTCCTTACCATGATCATCTATAAAATCTGATTTATCCTTATTGGTAGTCCATAGTAATATCGGAACTATGTAATTTCCGAAAGGAATAAAGTATTTTGAGAATGCACCTAGATGCATAAACGTTGCGATATTTTTGTGATTTTTGATTGACATTGTAAAAGTATATAATAGTTTCTTATGCAAATATATGGTTAAAAAAAGGTATTATGCAAAACATAGTACCATAATTTAACATAAATTTAAGATTTTCTGCTCTTTTCTTGACTATTTCTTTTACCTATATTGTGAGAACTAAAAATAAAACTCATGGATATTACTCCTAGAAAACTTAATGCATTCTTATTATTTAAGTTACCCTCTGCATGGCTATGTGGTGTAAGGGTTAAAAATATAGATACAACAAGCTGTACTGTTAGTGTAAAACATCGATGGATAAACCAAAATCCTTTTAAATCTATGTTTTGGGCAGTGCAGGGAATGGCGGCAGAATTAACTACCGGAGCCTTGGTAACAGGATATATAAGAGACAGTGGAAAAAAAATATCAATGCTGGTAGCAAGCAATAATGCTACATATACTAAAAAGGCTACAGGTAGAATCACTTTTGTGTGTACCGATGGGCATTTGGTAGAAGACGCAATTAAAAAAACAATTGAAACAGGTGAGGGGCAAACGGTTTGGATGAAATCAATAGGAACAAATCAAGATGGGATTGAAGTTTCTACATTTAATTTTGAATGGACAGTTAAAGTGAAGAATGAAAAGTGAAAATTTTACTACAAAAAATAATTAGACTGTAACACTTTATGAAATTCGTTTACTCATAAAGAAACTATTCATTAATCATATACTATAAACATTTAAAAAAATATGACAGCACACGAAATCGACTACGAAATTATAGGAGAAGAAATGCAGTATGTAGAGATAGAGTTAGATCCACAAGAGGGGGTGATTGCAGAAGCAGGAAGTTTTATGATGATGGACGATGGCATAAAAATGGACACGATTTTTGGTGATGGCTCTGCAAAAGATACTGGAGTTCTAGGCAAAATATTTGGAGCTGGTAAACGATTGCTAACAGGGGAAAGCTTGTTTATGACGGCTTTTTATAATCAGGTGGGTGGAAAAAAGAAAGTAAGTTTTGCTTCTCCATATCCGGGAAAGATTATACCTGTAGATCTAACTAATTATGGAGGGAAATTTATTTGTCAAAAAGATGCATTTTTATGTGCGGCCAAAGGAGTTTCTGTAGGAATAGAGTTTTCTAGAAAATTAGGAAGAGGACTATTTGGTGGCGAAGGTTTTATTATGCAGAAATTAGAAGGCGATGGTATGGCCTTTGTTCATGCAGGTGGGACTACATCTAGAAAAGAACTACAACCAGGCGAAAAACTAAAGGTAGATACAGGCTGTATTATTGGATTTTCTAAGGGAGTACAATATGATATAGAATTTGTAGGAGGGATTAAGAATACTATTTTTGGAGGAGAAGGATTGTTTTTTGCTACATTAACTGGTCCAGGAGTTGTGTATATACAATCTTTACCATTTAGCAGACTTGCTAATAGAGTATTGGCTTTGGCCCCCAGAGGAGGAGGGAAAAGTAAAGGCGAAGGTAGTATTCTAGGTGGTTTGGGAGATCTTTTAGATGGCGATAACAGTTTTTAACAGTGTTAAATAAGCGCCAAAAGACTGTTTTTTTAGTTTTATTTACATATATTAGCTAGAACAACTTTAAAAACTATAAGATTATTCCTACAATTACTTGTTTAAACCTAACATTTTTTAAACCCCTATTAATTTATGGCTAGAGCAATGTTTGATTACACAAAAACTGTGCTTAAAAAAGTAAGTTTTGATGTTAATCTTTTTACTAAGGAAGTTTTAAAAGCACTAAACAGACTACTTCCTCACGAGATTGAAGAATTAAAAATCTGGATTCAATCATTAACAATGAAACAACCAGAATTACAATCTTGTTTAATCTATTTAAAATCATAAAAAAAAAGCGACTTTCTAGTCGCTTTTTATTTTTGCCATAGGGCTAATGATTTTTACATTTTGAAAAGTAATCGCTCCTTTTACAACGCCAGCAATAGTAGAATGCAAAGCATCAATAATTTGCATTTTTAGTTCACTTTTATTAAAAATTAAACTCACTTCTCTCGCAGGAGAAGGCTCGTTAAAGTAATGAAGATTACTTTTTTCACCATTCTTTATATCTAAAGTATGCAAATAGGGTAGAAGTGTCATTCCCAGACCTTCATTAGCAAGCTTTATAAGAGTCTCAAAACTACCGCTTTCTAATTGAAAATGATCTTCCTCATAACTTTTCTTAGTCTTACACAGGTTAATAATTCCATCTCTAAAACAATGACCGTCCTCAAGAAGAAGCATATCATCGATATCAAGATCAGTAATATCAATTTTATTCTTCTGATTTAGTCTATGAGTAGAAGGAATATATCCTACAAATGGTTCGTAGTATAAAACACGCTCTTTTATGTTTTCGTTTTCTAAAGGAGTTGCTGCAATTGCCGCATCCAGGTGACCATCTAGAAGACGTTCAATTATAGCTTCTGTATGTAACTCCTCTATTTTTAATTTTACCTTTGGATATTTTTTTATAAAATTGTTTAAAAACATAGGCAAAAGAGTAGGCATTACAGTAGGAATAACCCCTAATTTAAATTCACCACCAATGAACCCTTTTTGTTGATCTACTATATCCTGAATTCGTTCGCTCTCGTTTACGATATTTTTTGCTTGTTGAACAAGTTTGTTGCCAACTTCTGTAAGTTCAATAGGTTTTTTACTACGATCAAAGATGAGAATATCTAACTCTTCTTCAAGCTTTTGAATTTGCATACTTAGCGTAGGTTGAGTCACAAAAGTTTTCTCTGCAGCCTTCGTAAAATTTTTGTGTTCTGCTACCGCTAAAACATATTTTAATTGTGTTATGGTCATGGTCTGTGTTTTGGGGAACAAAAATATAAAAGCTATTGATATTATTTATTAAATAATTATTAAAAATTTGTTTTATCTATTGTTTTTTAAACAAAAAAGGAATAGCATAGATGAGATGCAATTCCTTTTTAAATATACCTGTTAGTTAGGTCTTGATTGATGAATATAGATTTCTAATTACATTCTAATTTCTAGTTCCAGGTTTTCTGAGTTTACTTCGAATTTGGCTTCACCCCATAATGGTGGACCATAACTCATATTGTTATTAGATACACCATAATCTTCTTTTGGCATTCCGCCAGGTTCAAAATCCATTCGATTATTTCCATTCACATCATGAAAACATGTAATAGCAAATACTCCTTCGGGAACATTAGAAAAAGTAATTTTTGCTACACCATCTACAATTGTGCTTTTTTCACCTTTGATTGGTGCAGCTTTCATAAAAGTATTTTCATCATAAAGCCCAAAAATAACTTCTCCTTCAGAACTTGTTATGTTGGGAACGGTTACTGTAATGGTTACTCCTTTAGTTTTTTCTTGAGCGTGAAGAAGAAAGTTAGAAACTAAAAGCGCGGCTAATAATGCTAGAGTTTTCATATGATAAAGTTTTATAGTTATTTGTTTTTTGATGAGTCAAAAGTCTATAAATCTTTATTTGAGAACAATAAGAAACTCCTCAGTTGTCATTTTTATAGGATGAAATGTAATTTAAAAATAACTATGTGGGATAAAGAGCTGTGAAATTATATGTCCAGTGGGTTGAAGATGGTAATCAGAAATCCAAAGTTTTATTTATCAAATAGCTTGTATTGCCCTTTTAATCGTATCGTTATGGTAATATCTTCTTTGTTGTTGTTTCTGAAATACCAACCGTGTTTACCTTCAAAAGGGGCTGTAAATGTTCCAGCCATATTGTTAGAGTATGCCAAAGTATAACTCTCATAAAATACATTTTCGGGAGGATTTTCTTGTTTTACTTCTCCATGAAAATCTATATAAACAATAGCATCACTTGCAGTACTCCATTCATATTTTATACTTCCATATTTTAATGCTTTAAACTTATATTCTATACCTTTTCCTGCAGGAACAGTAACATGAATAGTATCATTTTGTTCTGTAAATTGTTCTAATGGTGGTGGATTGTTTGCTTCTACAGGTTTAGGTACGTTAGGTGCAGAACCTAATTTTTCTAATTTCAGTTTCTTGAAATTTAATTGAGATACTGGTTCTGTATCGATTGTCTCTATTTTTTCAGTATCATTTACATACAATCGACTAAAACCAAAGAGTTTTCCTGTTCCTAGCGGGTCTATATTATATTCTGCAGGTAAAACTGCTGTTATAAGCACGACAAAACCAATAAACAACGCTATGAAAATTGATTTTATAAGTTGCTTTTTATTCATTATGTGAGTATTACTTGTTGTCATAATTTAGTGTTATGTCATAAAATATCCTGTCATTTGAAATCCAAACAATAGAAAACCTGCTGCCATGAGAAGTATATTAGTGAGATTAGAAAATTTAACATAACTGTTATATCTTCTCCAGATTCCTAAAAGTACAAGAACTAATCCTAAAGCCAAAAACTGCCCTATTTCTACCCCAATATTAAAACCGATTAGATTTACAAATAACCCTTCTTTATCAAACTTAAATTCTTGTAATTTGGTTGCTAGTCCAAAACCATGAAACAATCCAAAAATTAATACGGCTATTTTAGTATTGGGTTGTTTCTTAAAAAATTGTTTAAACCCTCCCAGGTTATCAAAGCCTTTATATACAATCGATAACGCGATAATAGCATCTATTAAAAAAGCATTTACATTAATATCTGCCATGACACCAAGTAATAGGGTAAGACTATGACCAATCGTAAAAAAACTTACGTATAATAGTATTTCTTTTGTTTTGTACAAAAAGAAAATGACCCCTACCAAAAAAAGTAGGTGGTCATATCCCGTTATCATATGTTTTGCGCCAATGTATAGAAAGGGACCAAAAGCGATTCCTTTATTTCCTAATAAAAAAGACTGTGTCTCATCATCAACACCATGTGCATTTGCTGTTATTGAAACCAACACAAGCACTAGAAATGTAAAGAATGTTGTAGTGTTTTTAAACATTGTTGCAATATAGATTAATGTGCGTGTCCGTGTTCTTTTACTTGTCGGATACTATCTAATCTTGCTTTTTCAGCTTCGTCAACCTCTGTTGTTGATTCTTGAGTAGCTTCTACTTTAGCAGGATCTGTGCTTTCTTCTTTTTTTTCTTTTTTCTCTGTACAAGCCCCTAAAATTGCTAAAGCTAAAACGGCTGTGATCATTGATTTTTTAATTGTCATGTTTGTGTTTTTTTAGATGAGTTAATTCTAATAAGTTTCTTTTAATTTTTTGAAGTAATACTATTTAGTTAACTTAATTTTTTGATTAAAAATGTATCTTCTCCTTAATTTCTAAAACAAAAAATCATCATTTTTAGTATGTATGATTTAATAAGTAAAAATAGTGTTGCTTACATGGTAAATATAGTTTTTTTCTAAGATTGCCACAAAGAATGTATATCTCTTAGTGGTATGAATATTCTATAAAAATAGAAAACATAAAATAATGATTTTATAGTTGCATAGGTAGTAAACAAATTCTAATTAAAGAAGCTTTTTTTGTATTGATTTAGAGTACCTATTTTTAGTATTAC
Source organism: Aquimarina sp. EL_43 (assembly GCF_943422735.1). NCBI lineage: Bacteria > Pseudomonadati > Bacteroidota > Flavobacteriia > Flavobacteriales > Flavobacteriaceae > Aquimarina > Aquimarina sp. EL_43. The sequence continues at coordinate 3,645,620 of NZ_CALSBR010000001.1, forward strand.
TCTCGAAATTTTTAATGCATATTTTGGGAGTATATAATTCAAATATATTCTATTTGGGAATTAAATAAGTTTCTTATTTAATTTTCATTAGTTCTTTAGTAATGATTTCTTTGTTAAGGTATTCACTATATAGATTCATAAAAAGTTCTGATGCTTTTTTACTATCATCATAAATAGCGCCAGCAGCAATAATGAGTGCAGCATTTTTTTCATTTTCGGCATAATAGAGAGGAGGGTGGCCATCATTATCTTTGATATTTAGATCGATCTCTTTTGTTTTGAGTATTTTTTTTAAAACCGATATGTTTCGGTTAAATGCTGCATGATGCATTATGGTTTTACCATTTGCATCAACTGCATTAATATTGGGAGCCGCATTTAGTAATTGGATTGTCAAAACATTATTTTGATCTTGAGCAGCAAGATGCAGAACAGATATTCCTTCACCATTCTTTAGCATTACATCTGCATTATTTGTTATAAGGTATTTTACCAAACTTTTACTATAAACATACCCACCATTAATTGCAAAATGTAAAGCCCCAATATCTTTATGATACATACTATTATATCTATTATCGATGTTGGCACCATTTGCTAATAAAATATCAGCACATTCTATTTGATTAAAACAAATGGCTTCATTAAAAGGTGTACTTTTATGATTACTCAACTCATCTACTTTTACACCATTTACCAGTAATAGTTTAACTAGATTATGTAACCCTTTACGGGCAGCATAATGAAGCGCAGAGAATCCATCATACTTTTTTCCTTCTTTACTAGTAACATTAGCACCGTTTTCAATAAGATATTGGCTAATTTCTTCATTTCTGTCTGAAGCTTTTATCAGTGCGGTTGCACCATTACTATTTATTGCATTGATATTAATACCTTCTTCAATAAGTAATTTAACAACATCTATTTCTTGATAATAAGCAGCTTTGTGAAGCATAGTTTCACCATAAGAGTCGGTTATATTAATATCAATTCCTTGAGCAATTTTCTCTTTAATTTGATTAATATCTGATATGTCTAAACTGTTAAATTCTGTCATAATTTTTTATAGATTAACACAGCGGTTATCCTTCTTTATTAGTATCTAATATCTGATCAAAAATTAATATAAAAATATTACATTTTGTAGAGAAGGTAGGTTTCTAAAATTATAATAACCCCCTGGCTTTGATCTCAAGGTATTTATTAATAGTATTAACGGTAAGGTTTTCTGGGGTAGTTAATACCGTTTGTATCCCATGTTTTTGTAATTCTTTTACCATTACTTTTTTGTCATATGCAAATTGTTGTGCAATAGTTTGATCATAAATGGTTTGTAGATCCTCGGCATTTTGTTCAATAAGATGATCAAGCTCTGTATTCTGAAAGAAAATCACTACCAATACATGTTTTTTTGCTAATGCCCGCAAATACGGAAGTTGCCTTTTTAAAGAGGATAGATGTTCAAAATTAGTATATAACAAAAGTAAACTTCTGTGATTTATTTGTCGTTTAACATGAGTATATAGCAATCCATAATCAGAATCAAGAAATTGGGTCTTAACATTATAAAGGGTTTCAGAAATCGTATTGATGTATGTTTTTTTTCCGCTAGACGGCAAAAAATCATTTACTGTATTAGAAAAAGATAACATCCCAACTTTATCATGTTTTTTTAAGGCAATATTAGAAAAAGCCAGTGTACTATTAACTGCATAATCCAGGAGACTTAATTCTTTAAAAGGCATTTTCATAACACGACTGGCATCGATTATAGAATATATAGGTTGAGATTTTTCATCCTGAAATTGATTAATCATTAAGTTACCGTGTTTTGCCGAAGCTTTCCAGTTAATGGTACGAACATCATCACCGATTACATATTCTTTGATTTGCTCAAACTCCATTGTATGTCCAATACGTCGTATTTTTTTAAGTCCTATTTGAGTCAACTTATTATCAATAGCCAAAAAATCATACTTTTTCATCTGGATAAAAGAAGGATATACTTTTACCATTGCAGCTTTATCAAAACTATAACGACGTTTTGCAAGGCCTATTCTGGTCATGGCATATACATATAAATTTCCGAAGATATATTCTCCTCGTTTTACAGGGCGTAATGAGTATTCGAAATCTAAAATTGACTTAGGAGAGATGCTTCCTTTTTTAAGGAAATCACGTTTTTGAAATTGCACAGGGATCTCATCGATAACCTCTACATAGGTCGAAAATTTATAATTACTTTTTATTCGTACAGGAACAGCATTAAAATCACTATTAGAAAACTTATTTGGTAAAATCCTATTGGCATGAATTCCATTTCTAGTATTATATAAAGCCACAATATCAAACAGAAAAACAATTATTAATCCCCATACCAATAACCAGACAATTGGATATATTGGAGTAAACCAGTATGATAATAAAAACAATACTGATATTAGCGTGAGTATATAAAATACTCTGGAGCTTAGATATAGTGATTTTAAAAATTGGATCAAAACTAGCGTGGTATTTCTACAGATTGCAGGATCATTTCTATAACATTTTCTGTTGTCATTCCTTCCATTTCACGTTCTGGTGATAAAATCAAACGATGACGTAACACAGGGAAAAGAGATTTTTTTATATCCTCTGGGGTAACAAAATCTCTCCCGTTAATTGCAGCAAAAGCTTTTGAGGCATTCATAACAGCAATTGATGCCCTTGGAGAACCTCCTAAATATAAATGTGGATGAGTTCTGGTTTTGGTGACAATCTCGGCAATATATCCCAGGATTTTCTCTTCGATGATTACATCTTGTGTTTTTGCTTTAAATTCTAGTAATTGCTTTGGAGTAATTACCGGATCAACCATCTCTAAAGGTTTTGCTGTTTTTCTCTCATGATGGGTTTTTAAGATATTTACTTCATCTTCAAAAGTAGGGTAATCTACCTTTATTTTAAATAAAAACCGATCTAATTGTGCTTCTGGTAAGGCATAAGTTCCTTCTTGTTCTACGGGATTTTGGGTTGCTAATACCATAAAAGGAGGATCCATAGGGTATCGAATACCATCTATAGTTACTTGTCTTTCTTCCATTACTTCAAACAAAGCTGCCTGAGTTTTGGCGGGAGCACGATTAATTTCATCAATAAGAACCATATTAGAAAAAATAGGCCCTTTTTTAAATTCAAAGTCACTTGTTTTCATATTAAGTACAGAAGTTCCTAATACATCACTTGGCATAAGATCTGGAGTGAATTGAATTCGATTAAAATCAGTCTTTAGTGTTTTTGCAAATAATTTGGCAGTTACCGTTTTTGCAATTCCAGGCACTCCTTCGATTAAAACATGACCATTAGATAACAGGGATACAATTAATAACTCGATAAAATCCTGCTGTCCCACAATTACCTTTGCCAATTCTGCCTTTAGTTTTTCTACAGATTGTTGTAGTTCACTAAGATCTATCCTGTTCTGAAAACTTAGGTTTTGCTCTTGAGAGGCTGCCTCAGGAGCTTGCTCCGGGTTTGTGTTATTTTTAATTTCTTCGTTTTCCATTTATGATTCGTTTAAATGATATATCGTTTTTTAAGATCGGCTTTTGAATATGCTTATTAACTCATAAAGCTTTAATAAATCTTCTTTTTCGATTTTTACTTTTTTATTTAGTTCATCAAAATATTTAAATAATATTTTGGTATCCTCTATGCTATTATTACTTCTGGCAGCAATATCGATTATTGTTTTTTCATTGAGTTCATTTGTCGGAATTCTAAGCACGTTACGTACATAATCCAAAAATAGGAGATTTTGCTTCGTAGCAATTTCTTTATGCTTCCCTTTTTCAAAATACATTCCGCTAATCGTCTTTGTAAAAGATAAAGTCTGATTTTTTAAAGGTTCTATAATCGGAATACTACGTTGTTTTCGTTTTCCTTCAAAAATTACAAAAAGTACTACTCCAATAAGCACAAAGTAGTATGCCCATTTGAGGTAGCGATTATTTAAAAGCAAGAAAAGTGGAGAGGTATAAAATGTTTTTCCTGATTTATAATAATTATCCCATAGTATTTTTTGATTGGGATTTATATATGCCAAAAGGTTTTGAGTATATTGATAATTCTTGTCTGTTAGCATAAAATAATTCCCAAAGGCCTCGGGAAAAGTATGTAATAGAATTTTCCCTTTACCAAAAGATTGTTGTATATAGTTTACTTTTGGGTCTTTGACCTTTAATGTATCATTATATAATTGTGTAACTCCTAAAATAGTGGCATTTATCGTATCTAATTCATTAAAATATGGATTGTAAATATCTTGATCATACAAAAAAGGTAACTGCGTTTTAAGCTCTTTATTAACCAATTCAATAAGAGGTTTAGTAGATATGTTATCTATAGATATAAGATTATCTGTCTCAATATTAAGAGTATCTAATAATCGATTTTCTATAGTTTTTGCCGATACAAATAATGTGTTCCCGTTTTCAACCCATTTTAATAGGGTATTTAGCTCATTTTTATCAAAGTTGATCGATCCATTAATAAAAAAGTAAGTTCCGGATATAGAATCATTATCGTTAAGAAACTCGTAAGGAGGTTGGTTTATATCTTGTAATCCTTGGGTATCAAAAGATTCCTTTATTAAATTATAAGATACAAAGGAGCCCAAAGGAATTTTATCTGTCTTTGCATAACTGGGATACCAGTTTACAGGTTCGGGTTCACTAGCTTCAATATAGGTGAGTATACCAATAGCTGCTATAATGATGATGATTAATATTTTAGAACTTTTGGTCATCACATTAACGTTGGATAAGATGGGTTATAGAAGTAAACTCTTTTTCAGCTTTCAGGTATAATTTTTCATTAACCTCAAAGCTACCGTACCAGATAAAATCATATAATTTGGTGATGGATTTAAATTGATGTTGTACCGAGTCGTCTGCTAACTCCTTGATATAATCGGTATTAGTTTTTTGAGCTTCCCATTGAATTAATTCTACATCGGATAACTTTTTTAGTACAAATAGATAATAATATCGAATTGCCAATCTATAATTTTTATGCTGCAAAGCCTGATCAATCAATTGTTGAATATCTTGATTTTGAATAATATCTTCATCTTCTGTTAGTTCTATCTGTGGGGCAAGTTGTTTTTCAAGAAGCATATCCGATGGATTCACTTTCATAAACAACCAACCTAATAAAAATAATACACCTATAATCAAAAGATAGGGGAGTAGTCTAAAAACTATAGCCCAGAATCCGGTTACTTTTTCTGTACCAAATAACCACGAGATAAATCGATTCCAGAGTTGAGTCACCCAGTTCTTAAACTGCGTCCACCAATTATCAGGTTCTTGATATTCGGTATAATCAAAATCATCTTGTGTTTTAAACTCCTCTATTTTTTGATGATCAAACTGTGGTGCTTTTTGCTGAGAGTCGAGATCATAAACTAACTCCTGGGGATTAGATATTGCAGTACTATCCTGAACTCTTGCTGATAAAAAGAGTGGTAGAAAAAATAAGACGTAGTAAAGAATTTTCAATTTATTCTGATTTACCTAAAGAATCAATTTGTTCTAATGCGCCTGTAGCGTGTTTTCTTTCATTCAAATTATAATATATAAATGCAGTAGAAATTGCGGTGATAATATATAATATATATTGAGCTGCTGATGATAAGGTGTTTAAGGCGATGAAAACCCAATCAAACATAGTAGATGGATCAGCCAAAGATCCTTCTGAAGCAGCAGTAAATGTTTTCGTAAAGGTATAGATTAATGCTGGAATAGAAAATACAAAGCCTATTACTCCTATAAGGATAGCAATAATAAAAAGTGTGGCAAAGGTAATCCACCATTCGTTTTTTACGAGAAGGAAACTATCATTGATCGCATCAGAAATACTAGTACCCCGAAATACCAGAATTGAAAAAACCAAGCTCATAGGGACATATAAATAAATACCAGGAATAGCACAAAGCATAAAACCAAAAAAGGTAATCAATCCCGAAAGAATTCCTAATCCGATAATATTTCCAAAATCTTTTTTTACTCCATGTAATATAACTTCAAGATCGACATTACCTTTGTTGTCTATATAATTTTTAATATAGTGTAAAACGGTACCAAAAAGTAATGCATAAAACACGAGTAACGTTGCCAACATTGCAAAAAGAGCAATAATAAGGGTTCCCGAATTATACATCCCACCATTTCTAATACTCACCGGATCAAAAAGATTGGCAGAAGAGTGCGTGTAATAAGCAGAAGCAAGTAAAAGCAATATAAATGAGATTCCCGAAGTTTTTAACAAAACAGATAGCAATGATTTACCATTTTGTCGTATAAAAGCAAAAGTATCTGTTAGGATATCTCCTAATTCTCTTTTTTTCTTAAATTCTATGTAGTTATTATTCATTTTTTAGTCTGTTATAAAGTTGTCTGGGGTAAATTACATAATAAAACAAGATTAGGGCTAACGACCCAGATATGATTAAAATAGCCAGCCAATCGGGCATTTCTGTATGTCTGGTGACAAAGCCTTCTAAAAACCCTGCTAATATAAAAAAGGGAACTGTGCTAATCACAATTTTTAACCCTGCTTTAATTCCTTTAACAAAAGAAGTAAGTCGAGTATACGTTTTTGGAAATAAAATAGAGTTTCCTACAACCAGACCTGCACATCCTGCAATAATAATCACAGAAATTTCAATCGTACCATGAATCCATATTGTGCGGGCACTTTCCCAAAGCAATCCTTTCTCGTAGAAAAAATACTGAAAAGAACCTAGCATTATAAAATTTTGCATCAGCATATATATAGTTCCTATCCCGAATAGTACTCCTAGAATAAAGCAATTAAGTGCTACTTTGATATTGTTAAGGGTTATCCCCAAAAACATATTAGTTTCTCCCATTTGTTTGTATACTGCCATGGGATCTTCGTTAGCAATATTCTCTAAGGTCATATTTACATAAGCATCACCTAAGATCGATCTTACAAAAGCCCCATCTGTGGCAGAAGAATATGCTCCTATAGCCGTAAATAAAACAGAAATTAGAAATGCAATGAGTAAGTGTTTTTGATATTGATAGAATTCTAAAGGGAATTCTTTAACCCAAAAAGAATACAATCGGTTTTTTTTCTCTTTTTTTGTTTTATAGATTTTTTGGTGAGCACTAGATGCTAAACCATTTAAATAATTAAGAGTTTGACTATTAGGATAAAATGTCTGAGCATAACTAAGGTGATCAGTTATCTCTATATATAAATTAGAAAGCTCATCTGGAGTTATTTGAGCATTATTAACCAGAACACTTTCAAATTTTAACCATTTATCTTTATTTTGCCTCACAAAAGCCGCCTCACGCATGTATCGAAGATTAAGAGGCTCAAAGAAACATAATTAATGGATAATTTTCAAATAGAAACTGCTCAAAATGTTAGTATACAGCAAAATGCTGCCGGAATTGGAGAGCGTATTCTAGCGTATCTTATTGATCTTTTGATTATCATAACATATTTTATCATTGCTATATTTATGATTGGAGCATTAAGCCTTGATTATGGAGATGAATGGGCTTTTTGGTTAATTTTAAGTTTACCTCCGTTCTTATATTTTATATTGTGGGAAACATTTTGGGATGGTAAAACTCCCGGTAAAGCAACGATGAAAATAAAAGTGGCCCGTATGGATGGGGCAAGACCTGCTTTTTCGAATTACCTGGTGCGATGGTTACTTCGTTTATTAGATATTACTTTGGCATTTGGTGGTGTTGCCGTTGTCTCTATTTTATTAAATGGTAAAGGACAACGCCTGGGAGATATGGCAGCAGGTACTACTGTGATTAGTGAGCGGCAACGTGTACGATTTAACCAAACCATATTAGTCGATATCCCAGAAGACTATGTGGCCATGTATCCCCAGGTTACTGTTTTTAGTGATGCAGAGATGCGTAAAATAAAAACTATTTATACAGAGGCAAGACGAGATGCAGATCATAATATCATTCTCGAACTTTCTAAAAAAGTAAGTGCTTTGATGGATGTTACTCCACAAGAAAAACCATTACAATTCGTAGATCGCGTAATTGCCGATTATAATTATTATACACAGAAGTTGTAATTTTTAGATAGCCTAATTAATGAAACTCTTAGAGCATATTGAGCTAGTTGTTTATCCCTTCAGCTTTCATAAAAATGCTTTCTTTTTCTAAGTACCTTTTTTTGTCTTGAATTACCCATAAGGATGTAATAAAAATAGAAGTTAAGATTTATAAATTGATAAGTTAAGATTTATAAATGCTTAGTACCACACCTTTCAATACAGTATACTGTTACCGTATCTTTATAACACACAACATGTTATGATGTTGTAAAATATTTTCGCGAAAATAGTCGTAAAAGTTGTAAGCGACTTTAAAAAACAACCAACAAATTAATTCTTAAAACAATAATCATGTTAAAATCTATTTTAAAAATTAATGGCGTTAAATCATTAACCAGAAGTAACCTAAAACGTGTATCAGGAGGAAAAATGAGAGGAACAGATTGTAGTGTAGTATTTGCTGCATGTGATGAACAACACCCGACAAATGATAATAAATTTGAAAAGTGTCTGAATTACAGTGGTTGTGGTCCTGCTTTCTAAGATGATAATACCAACGGTAATCATCATAAAAGAAGTATTTAAAACTTACTTTAAAAAGCCCTTTCAAAGGGCTTTTTCTTTTTTAATAAACAGGAATAAACTTAGGTCTAGCTAGATACTGCAAAACCAATTTCTCCTTTGTTTTATTCCTTCTCTTCAGTTTTTATCAAAATAGTTTCTTTTTTAGGGTAACAATTTTTTTTCTTGTTGATATGATGGTATAAATCATAAAACTTTTATAACATGAAAAAAATGAATTTTAAAAAATTAGAATTAAACAAAAAGACTATTGCACAGGTAAAAGGTGGGTTGGCGCATCCTATGGGGCCGTATAAAGAACGTGTAAAGTGGGCTGTGGGAACACACAATACATGTCAATGCGAAACCATTGCTGCACCGTGCTAAATTTTTAAAAGCGGACTTAGGTCCGCTTTTTTCTTTTTCTTGTTTGGGATTTTACTCGATAATCGAGATTTAAATGCTCCGAGGCTTGCCTCGAAATCTAAATCATTTTTCAATCCAATGCCTCATGGGCTTACCCTGAGGTAGTTTACTTAATCACTTCTGCTTTTATAAAAATATTTTCTTTTGGCCATTCGCTACCGTCTGTAGGAACGTTAGAAATCTTATCGGCCACATCCATTCCTTTTACAACTTTTCCAAAAATCGTATGCTCTCCATCTAGATGAAAAGCTCCATTTTTAGCAATTACAATAAAGAATTCGAATGGAGTGGAGCGATTTGATGGATTATCTACCCATTGTTTGGATAAAGCAACAGTTCCTCTGGTGTGTCTTAAACCTTTTACAGGTTCCTGCGGAATGGTATAGTCTCCAATTTCATGGCGTTTGTTTGCCATTTGTTGGCGATCACTATTACCTCCCTGGATCACAAAACCTTTGGCGACACGATAGAAAAAAGTTTCATCAAAATATTTCTGTTTTACCAGGTAAATAAAATTTGCTCTGTGTATAGGTGTCTTTTTGTATAATTTGATATGAATATCACCGTGTATAGTTTTTATATTAACTAATGTTTCTGGATTTTCTTTACCATAATTAGTCAGGAATTCCTCTAAATTATCATTAGTGAGTCTAAATGGCTCTTCTTCAGTATCTTTATTTTCGTTATCCGATTTTTTTTCATTCTGCGCTGCTGTGGTATCTTCTTTTCCCTTTTTGTCATTTACAGAAATTGAATCTGTATTTGTTTTTACATCCTGTTTATTTTTCTTAGAATGTGTATCTTCACAACTAGAGAATATGAAAATAGATACGCAAAAGCATAAAATTGATTTGGTAAATGACATTTGAAACATTTAAGAATTTAATCCCAAAAATAGAAAAAATGTCAGTACCGGGAGAATCTTCCCATTTTATTATGGCTCCAGAAGCTCGTATGAAAGCATTGAATCATCTTAAAATTGAAGAGAGAAGCCCTAGAAATGCAGCAGTGATGATGTTTTTTTACCCAAAGAATACCATAACTCATCTTGTACTGATTTTACGACCCGAATACGAAGGAGTACATTCGGGGCAGATTGCATTGCCGGGAGGAAAAGTAGAGATGTATGATGTAAACTATACAGAGACAGCACTACGAGAAACTCATGAAGAGGTGGGAGTACAGCCTAATACTGTTACTATTATTAAATCCCTAACCAAAGTATATATCCCTCCTTCTAATTTTTGGGTACATCCGTTTTTAGGGTTTTCTGACAGAAGACCCAATTTTATCCGCCAGAAAGAAGAAGTTGCAAAAGTTATCGAGGTTCCGTTAACAGAACTTCTTAATGAAGATAATGTTGTTTTTAAAAAATTAACTACTTCTTATGCAAAGAATATAGAGGTACCTTCCTTTGAACTAAACGGTTACGTAGTCTGGGGGGCAACTGCAATGATGTTAAGTGAGCTTAAAATGCTTTTAAAGACGTCAATAGCATTATGATTTTGTATATTTGGCATTCCTAATACAACCGGTTTTCTACATATGGGATTATTTAAAAGAAATCCATTTGGACATATATTATTTTTAAAAAAATGGCTTATCCGTATTATGGGTGGGTTAACGCATAGTCGTTATAGAGGTTTTAATGAATTACAAATTGAAGGAAGCGAAATTTTTAAAAACCTTCCTGATAATAATGTGTTATTTGTTTCTAATCATCAAACTTATTTTGCTGATGTAGTAGCAATGTTTCATGTTTTTAATGCAAGTCTAAGTGGTCGTACAGACTCTATTAAGAATGTAGGGTATTTATGGCAACCCAAGCTTAATTTATATTATGTGGCTGCAAAAGAAACGATGAGAGCCGGATTATTAGCAAGAATTCTTGCGTATGCCGGAGCTATAACCGTAGAGCGTACCTGGAGAGAGAAAGGGAAAGATGTGAATCGCCAGGTAAAAATGAGTGATATTACTAATATTTCTAGAGCATTAGATGATGGGTGGGTGATTACATTTCCGCAGGGAACTACAAAACCTTTTAAGCCTATTCGTAAAGGAACGGCTCATATTATTCGAAAATATAAACCCATAGTAATTCCTATTGTAATAGACGGTTTTAGAAGATCTTTTGATAAAAAAGGTATTCGTATTAAAAAACGAGGAATATTACAATCTATGGTGATAAAAAAACCACTGGATATTGATTATGAAAATGATTCTATCGATGATATCGTAAGTAAATTAGAGTTTGCTATAGAACAACATCCATCTTTTCTTAAAGTAATTCCGAAGGAAGAATTAGAAGCCGAGGAAGAACTTAATAAGAAAAGACAGTGGGAATACTAATCTTTTTAGTAGTTTATTACGCTCCCTCTCTCAAAAAAAGCCAAGAGATCATTCGACCTTTTGACTTTTTGTTAGTTCAATTTGCATGAAAAAATCTACTAGGCTATTTGGCACATTCCCCAAAAACAAAAGAATTCTTCGTGCTCAAAACCAGGTATCGAATTTAAAACATTACAATCAGCATGATTATAACAACGCATACCTGTGTTACCTCCATTAATAGATTTTTGCTCTTTTTTATTTAAAACTTGAGCTCCTTTTAATTGCATTATTTTTTTCATTTTGTTAAAAATTAGTTGTTTTATAGTAGCAAACATTTTAAGACAGTTGCAGTTTTCTGTCTATTATCCTGATAACTTCTTGTTTTTTAATCTTTACATGTTGTTCCAAAAATAGAACCAGGTGTTTAGGTAAATGAACATATAGAAAGTGTAACTACGTTTCCGTTTATAATTTTTTCTACTCCACAACTTCCTGAACAGCAATCATTATCCTCTGTACATTTTCTTGCTACATTTTGACATCCATAAGTACCACCATGAATCGATTTCTGATGCTGTTTTTTAAGTATCGTAACTCCTTTTACTTTTAAAATTTTAAGAATCATTTTTAGTGTTTTAAATTAGAAATACAATAAAAAACCTAAGGATTGGTCTTAGGAAAAGTAATATTTAATCTAACTGCTCAAAACAACGTCCAAAAGAACAATGACCGCCACAAAGGCTAAGACATTGATCGCCATAGTATGTACCAGCTTTGATTGTTTGTTGTTCGTTTTTGCTCAATTGAGTTGCTCCTTTTAAATCTAAAATGTTATTAATCATGATGATAAGTTTTAATTACCTACTCTGTTAGATAAGGTTTTCGGCTGCCCCTTTATCAAAATTGATCGCTGTGGATAATTTTGATTCTGAAACTAAAGTATGTAGCAATTAGGGAGATTAAAAATGAAGTATGGCCATTTTAAACAAAATAGCCATAAAAAAACCCTGCATATTAGCAGGGTAATACATATTTTGAAAAGTAATATTTATTTTTCGTTATAACAATAATCGATTATCCTTCCGTTTACTTCTGCAATATCACTTGTTAAAACACTGGATCCTCCTTCTATTTTTTTCATAGAACCTAAGTTGATCCTTGCTATTGTTAACTTTTTGAGATTAATTTTTCGTGTTACGTCTTTTTTCATTTTTAAGGTGATTTAGTTATTGATAAGCTTTTTTCTTAAGTATATAAGAATCTAGAAAAATGTATTTCATTAGAAATATATTTTATTTTAGGAGCTTATAATAATTACTTATGGCTAAATTGTTTAAAATAGCCATGAGTTATATACTAATTTTTGAGTCTAAATGTTGCTTATCTAAACTCTTAATATAATAGGACGGATTGATGCCTGTTTTTGCTTTAAAATGTTTCACCAGAGAGTAACTGCTTTTATATCCAATTTCTGAAGCAATGGATTGAATAGAAAATGACCTGAATTTTTTATCATCCTTTAATCTTTTTAGAACATATTCAATTCTAAGATCATTGATGTAATCCGTAAAGTTTTTTTCTTTGTGAATGTTTATTATTTTAGATAAATATGTGGCATTGGTTTTTAACTTTTTTGCCATGGACCGTAAATTACATTCAGATTTTAAAAAGTATTCTTGAATTTCTAATTTTTCTAGACCTTTAATGATCTCGTTGATTTTCTGATCGCCAATAATGATTTCTTTAGACGATTCTTTCTTGTTGATCGTAGTTTGTTTAATAAATTCTAAATCGTTAATTTCTTTCATTAATTTATTAAACAAAGTTTTATTGGATCGTTGTTTTTTGATATACATAAAAACAATACAAGCTAGTGTCGTTAATGTGATTAAAAGGATCCAGAATATTAGGTTTTTTGCTTGCTTATCTTTGGTTTGGCTTGCTTTAAGAGTTACTATTTCTTTTTGAAGCCTATTCGTTTCTTTTTCGTGAATAATATCTACTGTTTGATCCTTATCTTTTTGATAAGATTCATTTAGCTTAACATATTTGTTACTCCACAGATTTGCTTTTTTGTGTTCTTTTTTTTCATTGTAACAATGAGCTAGAAGTAAATGAGATCTAATCGCTGGAGGTTTTAAAGAATCATTTTCTGAAAAGTTGTTTATACTATTCGTTAATACATTAATTGCTTTATCATAAAATTTTTGCTGATAATAGCAACTTGCAATGAAATAATTAGTATTGATTACAGGATAAGTTTTGTTGTTAATCTCTTGTTGGGATAGAATATTTTTTGCTTTAAATAAAAAATCTAAAGATGTATCATATTTTTTTTGGTAATAATATACCATTCCTTTTTTTATGTATAAGTCCAAAATGGCCTCTTTATATCCTAGCTCTTTGCTTATATCTAGTCCTTTTTCTATATAATATAATGTAGAATCATATTGTTCTTTATCTAAATATACCTCGCTAGTAAGAATCAAAATACTAGCATGAGCCCCTTTTTTATAAAGATTAGTATTCGGAATTAATTTAAGTGAGCGACGTGCAGTTTTTAGAGCTTTGTCTAATCTGTTCATTCTTTTGAGAATAACAATGAGCCCCGAATTCGCCTTAATTTCAATTTCTTTATGCCCTGTTAATTCTGTAATATCTAATGCTTTTGAATAGGCATCAAGTGCATCTTTGTTTTTTCCATCTCTAAGATGTATATGACCTTTTCTAGCATATATAATAGATAATAAAGAGTCGTGGTGTGATTTTTTAGCTATTTGTTCGGCCTTGTCATAATAAAACATGCTTTTTTCATAATCTTCGTTGTCGTAAAGTAACCCAGCTTGTTTAATATATGCTATAGCATCTTGACTATCATTTTCTTGAGCAGAAATACAAAAGGGGTTGAATACAAGAATAAATGAGGGTAAAATAAGGTATTTACCTAATAAAGGTTTATAGTGGGTTGTCATTATGAAAGAATGTGTGCTATCAAATGTAAGTAATACTTTTATTTTTCCAGAATATTTACATCACATACTCATAAATGGTTAAATTTGGTGACAGACAAATAGTTAAACCAAGAGAAAATATTACTCTTGGTCTCTATCATTCTAACCACAATTTAAAATCTTTTACCCGTTCTCTAGCTACGATAATTTCTTGTTCGTTAAAATGATTAAGTTTGATTTGTAATCTCGAATTGGTATACGATATAATATCTTGTATCGCATTTATATTGATGTAAAACTTTCTGCTTGCTCTAAAAAACTGCTGTGGATTTAGTTCATCTTCAAGAGATTCTAGAGTGGTATCGATCAGATAATTTCTATTATCTGTTGTATGCAGATATGTTCCTTTGTTTTCAGAATAAAAACATTCGATATCTTCTACCGAAAATATTTTTAAATGCTGTCCAACCTTGGTTGTAAATCGCTTTTTATACGTGCGATCCATAGGATTTATGAGCAGCTTTTTAATATCTTCAAAATCTACCTGAAGCTGTTGTTTTTTTGGTAATTGCTCTTTGTATTTTTGTACAGCAACTTCTAATTCTTCGTCATCTATTGGTTTTAACAGGTAATCGATACTATTTAATTTAAAAGCTTTGAGCGCATATTCATCATAAGCAGTCGTAAATATGATGGAACTTTTTATGGTAATTGCATCAAATATTTCAAAAGATAACCCATCACTAAGTTGAATATCCAGAAAAATCAAATCTGGATGTTCGTTTGTACTAAACCATTCTATAGATTCTTGTACAGAATGTAACATAGTATGCACTTTTATATTTAACTCACCAAGCATTCTGTTAAGACGTCTGGCTGCAGGTTTTTCATCTTCAATAATTATAATGTTCATTCTTTTATAGTTAGTTTTAAAGTTTTAAAGAGGTAAAGAATTCATCCTTAGTGTATGTCACTTCTGATTTTACACTTAGATAGTATCATTTTTATTCCCAACGTTGTTGCTCCTGATTTTGTTCCTCGTCCATGTATTCTCTAATCTTACGTTCTTCCCAATTTTTATCAAACATAGGATTTATTCTATAGGCTTTGACTGCATGAAAAGCTAAACCAATTCCCCATCCAAATGCTGCCCATAAAAACCAAGCATAATGCCATTCATTTTGATAATAATTTAATCCGGCCAGAAACCCAATAACAATAATATAAGAGAATAGATTATTATAGAATTTTTTTAATTCTTCTACACGCTCTTTTGCTCGTTCATATCTTTTTTCTTTATCAAAATCTTTCATAATGTATTCGTTTTATAATTTGATACTATATTTTTTGACCTTCTTAATCATCATTTTTACCTAAAAGCAGAGATTCACCAAGAATTAGCAATCCATGAAGCAGTAAAATTATCCCCCAAAGTACTGGGATGATAAGCATGATCCTATCAAACCAACTTTTTATGATTTCTTGATTCTCTGTAGTAACCGTACTGCTAAAAACCAGATATTCTCCTTTTAAGAATAATAGTGCGATATTAACAAATACAAAAATCGATAGATGATAATAAAACCTTTTCTCTTTTTGTACCTTTATTTTGGCTAGATTAAATATGTTTTGTCTTTCAAAATCTTTCATGATGGTTTTACTTAAAAAGATTTAAAAATTATCATTATGCATAAATTCTTTGATCTTACGTTCTTCCCAATCTTTATTATATAAAGGGTTTATTCCGTATGTTTTTATAGCATGAATGATTAAACCGATTCCCCAACCAAATGCTACCCATAAAAACCATGCATGTCTCCATTCATTTTCGTAATAATTTAATCCTGCTAGAAAACTTATGACGATGATGTAAACGGATAGTTTGGTATAGAACTTTTTTAATCCTTCTACTCGTTCTTTTGCTCGTTCATATCTTTTTACTTTTTCGAAATCTTTCATAATCACTAATTTTAAAGTTCTTGATGGTTTTTTAAAGAATTAAAATTTATCCTTGTCCATAAATTCTTTGATTTTACGTTCTTCCCAATCTTTACTGAAAATAGATTTTTTAAAGAATTTTTTCAAAAAGAACCTCTCTTTAAATACCCATAATCCATGTCCGAGTAATGCTATTCCCCATACTACAGGAGTTAAAAAGGTGTTCCAGAATCTCCAGTTTTTAAAACCAGAATCATTAGGATCTGCTCCAATAAATACTGTTAGTTTAGACATAAAAAACAGTAGAGCAATATTGATTACAATATACACGGCAAGGTGAGAATAGAACCCTTTTTCTTCTTCAAGTCTTTTCTTTGCTTTTTCGTAAGCTTTTTCTTCGTTATAATCATTCATGATAGCTGTCATTTGATTCGTTCATATATTTTCTAATTTTTTTCTCCTCCCAGTCTTTTCCTAATATGGGATGATACCCATAAGCTTCAGAATAGTGAAATATGAGTCCAATTCCCCAACCTACAATAGGAAATATAACCCAGGGGATACCAAATCCGGTGGTTTTATAGTTTAATATTGCCAACCCGGGAATAACAATCATATAAGCAATCAGGTTTCCATAAAATTCTTTGATTTTTTGTACACGTTCTTTTGCTCTTTTATACTTTATACTTTTTGTGTGTTCTATATTTTGTGAAATTGTCATATCTGCTGATTTTATTTGTTTTGTTAATATTGGAAGTTCTGCGATAAATGCATTCTCTGTTTTATATACAGAAAACTTCCTTTTTGTCAATAAACCATATCGTTGTTGTACATTTCCTAATCCCACGCCACTACTTTGTTTAATGACTTCTTTGGGTTGAAGATTATTCTCGACGATGAGAAAATTATCTTTTTCATAAATTTTGATGTGCAACGGATTCTCTGGCATCACTATATTATGTTTTACAGTATTCTCAAGTAAAATTTGTAATGATAGTGGTACTACTCTGGCTTCAGGATTTAATGCTTGCTCAGGAATCTCAAAAATAATACTGTCTTCAAAGCGTAATTGTATCAAGGTCATATACGTTCGAGCAAACTTTAACTCTTCGTCTACAGTAACCAATTCTTTATCTTTTTGTTCTAAAACATATCGATATACTTTTGATAACGATGTTGTAAATTTTTGAGCCATTTTTGGATTCTCCTCAATTAGTGAGGTCAATACATTAAGGCTGTTAAACAAAAAATGAGGATCTAATTGATTCTTTAATGCCGCAAATTTTGCAGAAACAGTTCCTGCTATAATCTTTTGCTCGGTAACTTTATTCTCTTGTAATGCTTTATAGAAATATACCGTATGAAAGAATAGCGAAATAATAACTGTTAGTAATAATGGAAACAGGTAATCTTTAAAGGATTGATTGGCAATAAACTCTGAGCTTGTTTGGGTTTTAAGAATGACTACAGCAACAACAAATTGGCATATTGCATATCCCACCATTGTTATGATGATAGAACCTCCGGCTCCAATTAAAACTCTTTGTAACCCCTTGTTTTTCCATTCGAATTTATTATTTAAAATGCTAAAATAAAGAGAGTTTAGATAGGTTAGAATGAAACAATACATATAGGCAATGGTCCACCATTTTACAGTAAGGATTCGGTCAAAATTAAATCCATTTACTAATAAAGTTACTAATGCAACTATTGCAGAAACTACTAGTGAAACAATGGCTATTTTTTTTAAATCATTCATATACCTCTTTTTATTTTAATATGATCAAGGGCTAATTTTTGATTTTAAAATTATCCTTTACAGTTTTCCTGAACACGTTTTACCTGATCTTTGCCCCATTTTGGGTAAAATGGAATATCATGTGATTCGTTTTCAAAATACAAGATAGCTTTTTCTACCTCAGGACAAAAGACTTTTGGGTCTTTGCCGAAGAATTTTGCA
The DNA here is from genome assembly GCF_943422735.1 of Aquimarina sp. EL_43. Classification (NCBI taxonomy): domain Bacteria; kingdom Pseudomonadati; phylum Bacteroidota; class Flavobacteriia; order Flavobacteriales; family Flavobacteriaceae; genus Aquimarina; species Aquimarina sp. EL_43. The sequence continues at coordinate 3,663,891 of NZ_CALSBR010000001.1, forward strand.
CCTCCCATTTTCCATTCGGCATGGTATAAAGTCGCTCTGGGGTTTTTAGGTTCTAATACCTTTGCCTTTTGGTATAGTTGTTCAACTTTGGCAGACAATGTCATCCCATATACCGAAGGATTATATGCAACATATGCTGTGTTAAGCAATGCTTCCATGATTAGTATTTCGGCATTGTCACTTGTGTATATTTTTGCTTCATTAAGATAATCCTGAGCTTTTTTTAATCTGGATTCTATAGCTTCTGCATCTTTTATACTAAAAGTAGTAATAATATGAACCTGAGCAGCATAATAATAAGGTAACCAATTTTCTTTTTCGGCTTTCGCAATACGTTCAAAAAGATTGATAGCTTCATCAGGGTTTTTATTTCCCCATAATTCAAAAGCTTTAGTCATTCCTTTTTCATATGATGATTGAGCGTTGGTAGCAGTAATAGTAAAAAAAGCAAGTATAATAACTATTGTTTTCATGATGGTTTAATTTTTAATTTATAGTGTAAAGATCATGAGGTAACTGATCTTTTTAAAGTATTTATGACCGAAGTGTATTTTTTAATGGATGAAATGTAAATGCATTTATAATTTGATAGATTGTACGATTGCTTTATCCGAAATAGAGAACCTGGCATCTTCCCATTTTGGAGGCCCGAACCTTCCTTTTGCATTATTACTAACCCCATAAGGTTCTGTAGGAATCCTAAGAAAGGTGTTAAGTCTTTGGTTCTCATCGGTATCATGATATAATGAAATAGCATATTCTCCTTTAGGGACATTTTTGAAAATAACCTCAACACTTCCGGTTTTGGCTTTTGTACTAATAGATTGGTATATTGTATTCAAGAAATTACCTTTACTGTTATAGAGTCCTACCTGTATTGTCCCCTGGTTAGATTCTATATTGGTGACAATAACGGTAAGAGAATGTTTCGATTCTTGAGCAATCCCTGTTTTTATGCATAACACAAGCAATAGAATAACTGTATATTTTAAAGTTTTCATAATAGTATAGATTATAGTTTTACTAAGTTTTATAGATTGTCTAATTGGTTATCGGTTTTATTATCACTGATGGTCCAGAAAAAACCAACGATAAAAAAGCGATCTGCATTAGGTCTTATAGCACGTCTGGAGAAGTTTCCATCGATATTAGGAGTATTTGCATATTGATAGTTAAAAACATTATCAAACCCCAGAACATTAGAAACCGAGAAGTATAGGATCTTTTGTTGACTAATAAGGTATGCCCAACTCAAATTGACTGAATTATAAGTTTTTGTCTTTTTATTTTGAAATACTGACTGATTAGGATCATTATAGGGTCTGCCAGAAGCAAAATTGTAGGTGGCACTCATTAATGATTTCCAATCTTCGATCCAGTATTTTGTGACCAGAGAAAGGTTGTGTTTTGCGGCAAAATTTGGAGTCGCTTTATTAGGATAATTTTTGTAATCTCTTTTGGTATCTAGATAAGAATAGCTAGCCCAATACTCAAGATTCTTGATAGACCTGTTATCTCTCCAGAAGATATCTAATCCAGCTGCATAACCACTTCCGTTATTAGTGTATAAACTGGTAAACTCTGGGAGATCTGTATCAAATTTAACGAGTTCTTCATAAGATTTATAATAGGCTTCGGCTCTAAAAGTCCTTCGATTATTTTGATATAAGTAATTAAAAATATAATGCGATGATTTTTCGGGTTCTAGAGTTTCATTATATTTTAAAACATCTTGTTGTGGTGCCTGGTAAAAATCACCATAGGCTAATGATACCTGAGATTTTGATGATGTTTTGTAGGCTAAAGAAGCTCTGGGTGAGATCTTGGTATACTCTAATAACGTATTATGAACTCCTCGAACTCCTATCTGCATCGCTAGTTTTTTGCTAAAAAACACATTAGCTTCAGTAAAGGCTGCAGTACTATTATTATCGAATGAGCTTTTAAAAGTATTGGTGTTAGGAACAGAAACATTTTCTGAAAATGCACTTACATATTGTTCTGCACCAAAATTTAATTTAAAACGATTGCTAAATCTCTTTCTTAATTTCAGTTTAAAATGAAAGCTATTCTCATTATTATCAACATTAGTATTTACAATTTTAATATCGTTATGATCATTTGCAAAACTAGTCCCGGTTGCAATAGTCCAATCGTTGCCCAGGCGTCCTTTATAGGAAGTATTGAGGTATAAATTTCTGTTTTTAAGTCCAAAATTAACTCCTTCAGGTGTATTGATATCTTCTTGAACAAGATCAAATTCGGCATAGTTTAAACCTCCGTATACCTTTAAAAGTCCTTTTTCAAATGTATGGCGGTATACCGCTTCTCCTGATAGTGATTCGTATGGTTTTTTCCAATCTACCCGTTGTGAAATGATTTCCTGATATGGTTTTAGGTTTAGATAAAAAGCATTAATACTTAGCGAGTTCTTTTTCCATTTTTGTGTATTCCCTACACCAAGACCAACACTAATAAACGATAAATCTGTTTTTTCCTGATCGGGTTCATCGATGGTATTTAATAATAAAACACTAGATAAAGCATCACCATATTCTGCAGAATAACCCCCGGTAGAAAAGTTAGTACCTTTAAAAAGAAAAGGCGAAAATCTTCCACGAGTAGGAATATTATTTGTGGTTGCTGCAAAGGGTTGAAAAACTCTAAGTCCGTCGATATAGATATTAGTTTCATTAGCATCTCCACCGCGTACAAAAAGCCTACCGTCTTCGGCAACGGTAGAAGTTCCTGGTAAGGTTTGGAAAGCACCAATATAATCCCCTGCGGCACCAGCAGTGGTAACAATATCGATAGGGGAGAGTACAGAAGCCTTGCTGTTATCACCCGCAGAAAATGTACCGGCATTAAGAACGACGCTACCCAAAGAATTTACATCTTCTCGTAGTACAATTTTTAAGTTATTCATTGCAGAGACGTCGGTTAACATCGTATACGTTTCAAAAGAAAGAAAAGAAACCAGTAAGGTTTGAGGCCCTGTTTCTGAAGTAGAGAAAGAAAAAGCTCCATTGGTATCAGAGGATCCTCCATCATAAGTTCCGTCTAGATAGACATTTGCTCCTTCGATAGGGATTCCCGATGCATCAGTCACATTTCCTGTAATAGCTGTTTGGGCGTTTGTTGATAATAGAATTGTGATAAAGACAAAGGTTAGTGCTAATTTCATGTATATAATAGTTTTTTGATTGTGAGGTCAAAAATGGTCTATCTATACAAAAACCGAAATTGAATTTTACCGAACTGTAGAATTTTAAGGATTAATTGTAATGTTGTTTTTTTCTTTTATGTCTTGTATTAAAATTTAAAGGAATAGTAACAACGGCTTGAAAAGTTAATGCTCCTATAGCATTTGCTCCCATGTCACCCCAGGACGCATAATGATTTGATGATGTACTATCAACAACTTCCTTTAAACTGCCTATAATTATGGTGGTAGAAAGAGAAATTAATCGTTTTTGCAATTCGGGAAGGTTTTTATGTTTTGGATGAATCGATAAATATGTATAAGTAATAGTACTTATACCAAAAGATCCAACACTATGCATAATTTTATCTTTTTGCCAAAAATCAGTGTTGTTTGTGTTTTGTGCCATCACTTCTGCACATAATAGGATAGTAATAAAAAGTAATATTCTTTTCATGATCTTTAGGTTTTAGGATGTTAGTAGCACTGCGAAGTCATATGAACTTCTGTATCACCATTCTGTTTTATGAAAAAGAGTATCGGATAGGCTTTTATAATAAATATCTCGAACTTAAAACAGGTATTTCGATATGGCTATAGATCCAAATTACTTATATAAGCAGTGAGATTCCTGAAGAATTCGTCGAGATGTTTTTTAGTATGGCTCAATGGTTTTCTATAAGCGATGAAGGTAAATTGCTTTATTGATTTATATTGTTCGAAAGCGATGATGCTTTTCATAAGATTGTTTATAGCTTTTTCTACTTTATTGTAGTTAATGCTATGAACACAAACATTGTCTTACCTACCGAAAGATTAGAGTATGGTGAAGAAGTTATGAAAAAGAAAATTAAAGTGCTTTTGTACTAATCAAACATTAAAGTACTAGAAACGTACTTGTCATTCTATTCTCAAGTATAGAGTATAACAGCATTACACTCGTTCTATAGTATTTTCCTTATTCTTAAAAGGTCTAACAATTAATCTTGCTGCTTTATCATAATTAATATAATTATATACCCAATTAAAAAAGGTAACAAATCGATTTCTAAAACCTACCAGGAACCATAAATGAATAAACATCCAGATAAACCAGGCAAAGAACCCTCCGAATTTAAATTTCCCGATATCGACTACAGCTTTATTACGACCAATGGTAGCCATAGATCCTTTGTCAAAATACTTAAAAGGGATCATGTCTTTGCCTCTAAGGTAGCGTTTTAAGTTTTTGGCAAGATGGCTTCCTTGTTGTATTGCTGGTTGTGCCACCATTGGATGCCCTTTGGGATATTTTTTAGTTTCCATTACAGAGATATCCCCAATAGCAAAAATATTTTTATACCCATCGACCTGATTGAATTCATTCACTTTATATCGATTGGCTCTTGGTATTAGAGATTCTGCATCTATTCCCGATACAGGAGCCCCGGTTACACCAGCAGACCATATAAAAGTTGCAGTTTTAAGAGATAAATCAGTATTCGTACTTACTATGTTATTTTCATAATGTTGTACTTGTGTATTGGTATGAATATGTACTCCTAATTTTTTTAAGAATTTAGCCGCTTTTTCTGATGCATGCTCGCTCATAGGAGGGAGTACACGAGGTGCACCTTCTATCAAATGAATTTCCATATCATCAAAATTCATATCGGGATAATCTCTGGGAAGCACATTTAATTTTAATTCTGCAATTCCTCCCGCTAGTTCAACCCCTGTTGGACCGGCACCTGCAAGTACAAAACGCAGAAGCTCTTTCCTTTCTTCTGGATCTGTGGTAATTACTGCCTGCTCAAGATTCTCAAGCATTAAACTACGTAAATTTAATGCTTGCGGTAGATTTTTCATTCGCATTGCATTATTTTCTATAGTAGTATTTCCAAAAAAATTGGTTCGTGCACCTGTAGCAATAACAAGATAATCATAAGAAATGCTACCGATATTGGTATGTATATTTTGAATATCTGGATCAATAGCTGTTACTTCTGCCATTCTAAAAAAAGTATTTTTACCTCTTTTTACAATTTTACGAAGTGGATATGCAATAGAATCTGGTTCTAATGATGATGTAGATACTTGATAAAGAAGTGGTTGAAAAGTGTGGTAATTATGTCTGTCTAGTAAGACCAGTTGTACATCTTCTTTAACCATTTTTCTTGCTAATGCAACTCCGGCAAAACCCCCGCCAATTACGACTAATCTGGGTAAATTGGTATGTGGAATATTCATAAGATATATGTTGTATTACAAAGATAAAGTGATAAAATTATATACCCTACAGAATACTTGGATTTATGACTAAAATTATCATACTTTTATTTTTATTTGTAACATAAATGTTTTCTTGACTACATATAAGAAGTAACCGACCAAAGTGAATAAAGAATTAGAACATAGTTTTGTAACCAATCTTGAGCAAAATCAGAATATTGTGCACAAGGTATGTCGAATATATACCAGTGATCCAGATTCACATAATGATTTGTTTCAGGAAATAACGATTCAGCTTTGGAAAGCATATCCTAAGTTTAGAGGAGACGCAAAATTTAGTACCTGGATGTATAGAGTTGCATTAAATACGGCTATAACATTATACAGAAGATCCAAAAGAAGTATTAAGACCGCAGATCTTGATACGATGAATTTTAAGATAAAAGCTGAAGAATATGATGACGAGGTAGAGCAACAACTTAAACTAATGTATGCAGCAGTAAAACAATTAAATGATATAGAGAAAGCTTTGGTTTTCTTATATCTTGAAGATAAATCATATCGAGAAATAGCTGATACCATGGGTATTAGCGAGGTAAATGCCCGAGTAAAGATGAATAGAGTAAAAACGAAGTTGAAAAAAATATTAAATCCGTAACCCCATGGATGAATTAGAACTATTAAAGAAAGACTGGAAGAAGCAGGAAGATGTGCTTCCTAGATTGTCTTATAAGGAAATATATAAAATGATACTAAAGAAATCTTCTTCTATTGTAAGATGGATTTTTATCATTAGTATTTTAGAATTTCTATTATGGGCTTCTTTGGATGTCGTATTTAGACTAAACGGAATGTATTCGAAGGTAGAAAAGGTAGATATGGGGTCATTCTCCTTGATAGCTTCGATTGTTTCTTACGGTATTTTGCTATATTTTATTACTCGTTTTTATATAAATTATAAGAAAATAAAGGCTACTGATTCTGCTAAAGTATTAATGGAAAATATTATAAAAACCAGAAGAACGGTAAAACGATATATCTGGGTAAACATTAGCTTTTTTGCATTAGCGATGATTGCTACTATGAGTTATGCGCTTATATTTACAGAAACATTTCAGAATAGATCTGCCGAAAATCAATTGCCAGTATGGTTGGTCGTAGTGGTTACTTTATTTGTTACTTCAATATTTATAGGAATAATAGCATTGTTTTACAGGGTTATTTATGGGATTTTTACCCGAAGATTGAAAAGGAATTATGGGGAACTTAAAAAACTTGAGATATAATTATTTATTCTCATTAAATGCAGATGGTAATAGTTGAGGAATAAATTTTACCAGTAAAGGCAATAGTAAACTTCCACCTGGTAGAATAAAAATAGCCAAAGAAGGTATCGTTTTGCAGATATCAAGGAGTTGTTTTTTTACTTGTTGTTTTTCTTCTTTAGATAAATCCCGCATAGTAGACTGCCCTAATAAAATCATTAGATCTTTACTTTCAGAGATTTCTTTAATTAATCTTTTTTTATTCCTTAATATCAATATACTTACCGTTCGCGAGGTTTGCTGATAAAAATGTAATGCAGGATTCGAGTAATTAAAAAATGAAATATCTTCTTTATGTTCATTAATGAACGATTGTACCAAATCGATCGATTCTGCTATTACTGTATGAGGTAGTTCAAGTTCTGTCCCAAGAGCCAGCATAAAACTCTGTTCTCCTGTATCTACTTCTCTATCATTCCAAACAGCTAAACTGGTAAGATCCAGGATATATTTTTTTTCAATTTCGTCTGTATATGGATCTAGTTCTATATAATCAAAACTAGCTTCTTCTTCTGTAGAAATACTAGTATACCGTACAGATGAGGAGAATAACTTAACCAAAAGCTTGTCATATTCATCTTGCTCTTTTTTAGAGTTTAGTGCAAGAAAAACAGTATTTGTTAAGGTTTCCTCTAATTTGGCAGCGTACCCAAAAGGATCTTTGTCATGTATAAGAAAATACTCAAAAGCTAATACATCAATAAATAATAATGCATTTGTTAATAAATGACTAAAGTTTTTCCTAAAAACAGATTCATTGGTTTGTATACGGGCATGTATAATTTTTTCGAGCTTTTCATTTTTATTCCCAGGAAGTATATTCCCCAAAGAAAAAATAGATTTTTTGGTATCTAAAAAACCATAGAACTGTACAAGTGCATCAACACAATCATTTTTATCAGCATTTTCGATTGTATCATAGTAGGTAATTACTAGTGCAGCAAATAAATTGATTTTTGTCTTTTCTTCTTCAGAATAAACAATATCAGAATCATTAACTATAATAGTATCTATAGAAGTACCATAGATAAAACCTATTCGTCTTAAATCGAGATATAGCTCATCAAATGACCATTGAGGTAAATTAGGGTCACTATCGAGATCTCGTAAAAATTTTTCTATCCAACCCGAAGTAGAAGGATTCATTGATTAATGATTTGTTACAAAGTTAATTTTATTTTAGTGAAATGCTATTTTGAAAAGTTATTAAAATGTATAAAGAAAAATGAAATTTCGAGAACACAATAATGGTACGGGAACAAGTCTTATGTAGCACGTAGCATATCAAAAGATAGTAAAATTGTATTAGAATACAAGATTATTAAGTTACAGCAGAACATTTATATTAATAACAACGCAAGAAACGGGTTTTGAGAACCTGATAATTATAAGAGTTTTACGATTTCAGAGAAAAGTATGAATAAAAACATGTAGAGGCACAAAAACGGTGAAAGAAATACAACGTAAAATAGAAACTATAGATTGGCAAATAATAATTGATAAAATGAATAAAAGAGGATATGCCATTATCCCAGAATTTCTTTCAGAAAACCAATGCAGTGAAATGGTAGGCCAATACGATAATCCGAAAGGTTATCGTAAAACAGTAGTGATGGAACGATACAGATTTGGTTTGGGAGAGTACAAATATTTTGATTACCCATTACCAGATGCCGTACAGGCTATAAGAGAAAAGATATATCCAAAACTTGTTCCAATTGCTAATTTGTGGATGAGAGTATTAAAAATAGATAAAACCTTTCCTAAAACACTTCGGGAGTTACGGGCACTATGCCATTCGAATAACCAGGTAAAACCGACGCCGTTGATTTTGAAATATGGAGTAGGAGGGTTTAATACGCTACATCAGGATATGTATGGAGACGTCTATTTTCCTCTCCAAACTGTTTTGTTTTTAAGCGAACCTGATGAAGATTATACAGGGGGAGAATTTGTAATAACACAACAAATCCCAAGAGCTCAGTCTAAAGCTATTGTTTTAAAACCTAAAAAAGGAGATATGCTTATTTTTACAACTAATTTTAGACCTGTAAAAGGAACAAAAGGGTATTATAGGGTAAATATGAAACATGGAGTGAGCGAGTTACATAGTGGTAAGAGGTATACCTTAGGAGTAATTTTTCATGATGCTGTTAGTTAGAAAATGATACAACACAAGGAAATAGGAAATATAGACTTACGAAAAAAAATAAAGCAAAAAGAAATTTGCTTTGGCGGTAACCGAAAACTTAAAATTTATGGAACTTTGAAATGTCGGTCGGGTAAGAGAATGAAACGAGAAAACCGAGTGTTTTTTGGGTCAGAAAATGAAGCAAAGAGTCATGGATACAGACCCTGCGGACATTGCATGAAAAATGAATATAAAAAATGGAAGAATGGATTTATTTAGTCATATTATAGATCATGAAAAAAATATATTGCCTTATGATGGAATTGTAAATTATTATGGGAAATTGATGTTATCACAGCAAGCACATCATTATTTTAATCGTTTATTAGAAAATATAGAATGGAAAAATGATGAGGCTATTATTTATGGTAAACGAATCATAACCAAACGTAAAGTGGCATGGTATGGAGAAAAACCATTTGAATATACATACTCAAATACTACAAAATTGGCATTACCCTGGATACCAGAATTGTTAGAGTTAAAAGGGCTTATCGAACAAAAAACTAGTGAAACATTCAATTCTTGCTTGCTTAATTTGTATCATACAGGTAGCGAAGGAATGGCTTGGCATAGTGATGCCGAAAAGGATCTTAAAAAGAACGGAGCAATTGCATCATTAAGCTTTGGAGCAGAGCGAAAATTTGCCTTTAAGCATAAGATTACAAAAGAAAAAAGAGCATTGGTTTTAGAAAATGGGAGCTTGTTAATAATGAAAGATACAACACAAACTAATTGGTTGCACCGTTTGCCTCCTACAAAAATGATAAACACCCCAAGGATTAATTTAACTTTTAGAACTATAATTGAAAAAGATGCATAAAACAAAAAGAGGCTATTTTATAAAATAGCCTCTTTTTGTTTTTATAAAATAAATTTTTATTGGATAATACCTCCACAACTCACTCTGCTACCAGCAGCACCAGAAGGTTGAGAAGTAAAATCATCGATACCTTGATGCACGATAATTGCTTTACCTACAATGTTCTTTTTATCATCATCACAACCAATACACCATTCGTTAGTAGCAAAAGTAATATTACCATTACCACTTGCATCAGCTTTAAAGTTTCCTATATCTCCCTTATGATATCCTTCTTTAGCACCCCATTTCCCATGTGGTTCCATAGTTGGATTCCAATGTCCTCCTGTAGATTTACCATCAGCCGACGTACAATCTGCTTTTTCATGAATATGGATAGCATGCTCTCCTTCGTCAAGCCCTGTTAATTCTGCTACCATATTTACCATACCTTCAGATTCGGTAAAAATAACTTTACCCGAAACCTTACTGTCACTTTTTGGTTCTAGAGCAAACGCTATAGTCTTTGTGATATTCTCTTCTTCTTTTTCCTGATCCGTAATAGTATCTACATTTTCTTTAGTATTCTCCTGATCTGTTGCTTCTTTCTTTTCTCCTTTACAACCAAATACAGCTATTGATAAGAAAGCTAACACTACCAATTTTAACGTTTTCATAATTTTATGATTTGTATGTCATTTACAAACGTAATATAATGCAGTTTTAGTTTATGACAAAAAAATTAAATAAGAAATCCCAAAGCATTATAAAATAAGTAAATTATATTCTTTTTACGAGTTCTTTATTATCCCGTATACCTCGTTTTAGATTTTCGGTAATAATTAGAGCTTTATCAATTCGAGACTGAGAGTTTTTTATTTTCAGAATATAGTAAATTAAGCTTCGCTTTTTCCCATCGGTTAAAGATTCGAAAATCTCAAAAGCTTCCAGATCACTTTGTAAAACAGCATCAAATTCTTCTGGCATTTCTACTCCATATTTGGTAGTGTCTTCGTGTAATGTAACTTCAAAAAAATCTGTAGGAAAGACTTCCAATTTTTTTTGATTTTGTTTGTTAAAAGTAATATAGTAATTATTTTTCCATTTTTGTAAAGCCGCATGATATTGTATCGACACCGTATTAAAAGTAATTTCTACAATCACCCTTTTATGTCCTTCTTCTATAAGGTATTGTGCAATTTTATTAGGTACAATAATGCTATGACTAGAATAGAGTGAAGTTTTAAAAATATGAGTTTTCATTGCTTTCGAATTTACCAAAAAAATAAAACAAAGTTTGTTTTATTTTTAGAATATCTTGTTTAATGTTTTTGTAATAGTGTTAATCAAATTTGATATTTAGTAAAGATAACTAACGTTAGTTTTAGAAAAAAATGATATTAAATTCGATGCTTTTTCCGTAATGCAGAAAAGGGATTCGTATCCTTCTCTTTTTTTAGGTAAATTTTTGGGTAAAAAATATTTTGATCTTAGAACCTGTATTTATAATAGCTAAGCAAAGTATTATGAATAACAAAAAGTGCTGCAATGTAGATATTGAACATATTTCAATAGAATTGTTAAATTTCGGGTATTTTATGAGGTATTTTCATTTGTTTTTATAGATGCTTTAATTTTTGTTAATTTTATAGAACACAAACTCAAAATTTTATTTTATGAAAAAAGGTTACTCGTTTGTCATTCTATTATTATTAATAGGGCAAACAATTCTTGCACAAAATTCGAACGCTCTCGTTCGAAATCACTTCAGTGATATTGCTAAAAATGAATCCTCAAAAACGTTCAATACTGATTTTTCAGAATGGAGAATAACAGATGAGGTTCCTTCATTAAAACCTGGTATTACACATGTATATGTTAATCAACTTTATAATGGGATTCCTATTGTAGACGGGGCATATAAGTTGACAGTTAATAATGGCAAAATTACTTATGAAATTGATCAATTTATTAAAGGAGTAAAATCAAAAGTAACTTCTACTAAAGCATCTTCTACAGAAATTTCGGCAATAAATGCAGTTATACGAGCACATAACCTGCCTTCTGCCAAAAGATTATCTAAGACGGTAAGTAAATCTAACGGAAATGATGTTTCGCATTTTATGGATTCTGGAATCACAGCAGATAATGAACCCATAAAAGTTAGCAAAGTCTATAAATTACACAATAATGAATTACGTCTTTGCTGGAATGTGAATTTATATGAAAAAAATGGTCATAATTGGTGGAGTAGTTATGTCGATACTAAAACAGGCGAAATTATTTATGAAGATAACTGGGTAGTAAAATGTACTTTTGAAGGTGCTGATCACAAATCACATAGTGATGAATCTGTACTTTTTGAAACTAAGCCACTAGTAACAGTTGCAGAAGCACCAACGGCAGCTTTGGCGCCTGATTCGTATAATGTACTTGCAATGCCAGTAGAAAGCCCAATACATGGTAGTCGTTCTATAGTTACAAATCCGGCAAATGCTACTGCATCTCCTTTTGGATGGCATGATACTAATGGAAGTAATGGAGCAGAATACACCATTACAAGAGGTAATAATGTATGGGCACAGGATGATATTAATGGAAATAATGGTACAGGTTCTTCTCCTGATGGAGGATCAAGCCTTGACTTTGATTTTCCATTAAATCTTAATCAGGATCCTAGCAATTATAGAGATGCAGCTATAACTAATTTATTTTACTGGAATAATATTATACATGATGTATTCTACCAATATGGTTTTAATGAAGCTAGTGGTAATTTTCAGGAAAATAATTATGGTAAAGGAGGAGCAGGAAGCGATTCTGTAAACGCCGATGCTCAGGATGGTAGTGTTACTTGTAATGATCCAAGAACCAATTGTATCAATAATGCAAATTTTGGTACTCCACCAGATGGAAGTAACCCAAGAATGCAAATGTTCTTATGGAATAGAACAACTCCTAAGAGAGATGGAGATTTTGATAATGGGATTATAGCTCATGAGTATGGACATGGAATTTCTACTCGATTAGTAGGAGGACCTTCTTCTAATGTTTTAGGAGGATCTGAGCAAATGGGAGAAGGCTGGTCTGACTTTTTTGGATTAATACTTACCATGAAAGCGGGTGACGTAGGTACAGATGGAAGAGGTGTTGGTACATATGCGCTTGGCCAACCAATTTCAGGAAACGGAATTCGACCAACTCGATATTCTACAGATACATCTATTAATAGTACAGATTATGGAGACATAAATAATCTACGTGTACCACATGGAGTTGGTTATGCATTCGCAACAATTCTTTGGGATATGACCTGGGCTTTAATAGATCAGGAAGGTTTTGATGCCGATTTTTATAATGGAACTGGTGGGAATAATATTGCTATGGCCCTTGTTATCGAAGGATTAAAGAATACCGCTAATAACCCAGGATTTGTTTCGGGTAGAGATGGAATTCTTCAAGCAGATAAAGACCTGTATAACGAAAAATATAAGTGTTTGATCTGGAAAGCTTTTGCAGCACGTGGAGTAGGACAAGATGCTAACGAAAATAATAATGGTGGATCTAATACTAATTCAGACCAAACCGTTTCTTTCGTAAATCCTTGTGATGATCCAGGTCCGGATCCAGGTAATTGCTCTGGTGATGTAACTTCATTCCCATTCTCAGAAAGTTTTGAAACTAATTTAGGAGAATGGGCACAGGCAACATCGGGAGATGATCTAAACTGGACCAGAAATTCTGGAACTACTCCTTCTACAGGAACAGGACCAAGTAGTGCTGCAGATGGTACGTTCTACCTGTATGTAGAAGCTTCAGGTAACGGAACAGGATATCCTAATAAAAGAGCTATTTTAAATTCTCCTTGTTTAAACTTTAGTAGTTTAACAACTCCTAAACTTGCATTCCGATACCATATGGTAGGAAGTGCCATAAATACTTTGGTTGTCGAAGCAAGAACCGATAATACAGGAAACTGGACAAGTGTATTCTCTAAAACAGGTGCTCAGGGTACCAATTGGAATACAGCAGATGTAGATCTATCTGCATATGCTGGTAACGCAAGTGTGCAATTACGATTTAATGTAGTTACAGGTAGTGGTACTAGCGGGTGGCAAAGTGATATTGCCATAGATGCCGTAAGTATTCAAAATGGCACCACAAATCCACCAGTGTGTGATGCATTGAATTTTAATGATTTCCAGATTAATGCATTCTCTAATCAAGATAGTGCAGGTAATTTCTCAATCGTAAGTGGTGGAGCTGGATTATCAATGCAGAATAATACATGGAAATATATTAGCCTTAACTATACTGTTACAGCAAATACAGTAATAGAATTTGATTTTAGCAGTACTTCTCAAGGTGAAATCCACGCAGTTGGTTTTGAAAATGATAATTCATTGACTTCTTCTAGATATTTTAAAGTTCACGGTACTCAAAATTATGGAGTAACCAACTTTGATAATTATGCTAGCGGAACCAAGAAATATGTTATTCCTGTGGGTGATTTTTATACAGGTAGCATGGATCGTTTAGTATTTATAAATGATAATGATGCTGGTAGCGGAAATAACTCAATATTCTCTAATGTTAAAATTTATGAAGGATCTTGTGGTGGATCGTTAGTAGCAGAAACACTTGCAGCATTTGGAAGTATGACTCCAATTTTAGGTGATGAAGATGAAGGTGAGGTATCGACCATTAGAATTGCACCAAACCCATTGAAGAAAGGAAACTTACTTCGAGTGTTTGTTCCTAGTAAAGAAATATCAAATACATCATACTCGATTATAAATATTATGGGGCAAGTAGTTGGAGAAGGAAGGCTTAATAATAATGGCTTTATCAATCTTGATCGTTTGGGTGCAGGTATGTATATACTTAAAATCCAAAATTCTGAAAGAAAAGAAAAAGATACAATAAAGCGTTTTATTATTGAATAACTGATTTGTAGAGTAATACTAAAGACCGTTCTTTCGAACGGTCTTTTTTGTTAGAGATGTATTAAATATTGTTTTGTCTTTTAAAACTAATATGGTAATAAATGGCACTAAACCATGAGGAAGACGATATAATACTTCGTAAAGGTTTTGATGAATAGATTGCAAAGGAAAATCCATATAAAAATTAGCGATAATTCTGGCAAATGCGGTAGCCAAACCCCATATTAGTGCATACCACAAAGTATATATAGCCGTTTTTGGAACAAAAATTAAAGCAGCAATTACAAAATCCAGAATACCGGCGATGTATAAAAAGGTGATAGCCGCAGATTCTGAGCACCCAATAATTTGAATAACCATATCTACAAATTTTCCGGGAACAGGATAAAACCCAAAAGCGTATAGTCCATGCGAAAAAAAAGTAACTGCAATTAATATTTTTAGAGTAAGGATAAACCTTTTAGAAGTAAAATTATCAGTATAGGTATAGAGTAAAACAAAAGGTAAACCAAATTGGATGCTATGTTCAAAAAATTGAGCCGTATGATAAAACTTTTCTTTAGTGAGAAGAACGGCCAGAATTATTAAAGAAACTCCTCCTGCCAGTATAGGAAAACGCACCCATTTTTTATTACTTATAGTAAAACCTAATGCGCAAAATGCAGCTATTAGATAGAGTATACCATTACTTCTAATAATAGCTTGAATAGTATTATCTGTCGTGCTACTTGTCACATAATCTTTCCATGAAATATTAAAAAACCCCTCGATCACAGGTTTTAAAAGAGCTTCATCCCAAAAGAAAGACCGATATGGAGCATCCCAGAACAAATGCTGCCATGCTCTGCCAATGAAAATCAGAAAAACTGATATTTTAAGAATACGTAATGCTTTAGGATTTTTCATGATACAAATTAAAAGTAATCAATGTTAATAGGATCTAAACTCATTGTTATGTTTTGTGAAAGCTTTTGTTACCTGATTTAATTCTTAATTAAGATTAAAGCAGGTTTAATTTGCAGCTTATCATTAGTTTAATTTTGTAATTCATTAACCAAATATTACACAGCCATGAAAAAAATCTATCTACTTATTGTAGCCCTTATTGGGTTGCAGACTTATGCTTCTAATGATAAATATCGTTTAACCCTACGCGATAACCCAGCCACTTCTATAGTTATTGGGTGGGATCAGATTTCAGGAAATAACCCTATGGTATATTTTGATACAGTAGACCACGGTACCAATTATACCAATTATAACTATTCGAAATCTCCAGATCGTATGGTTCATTATCGTGGGATGAATAATCATTTTGTTCGTTTATCAGGATTAACTCCAGGTACAGCATACTATTTTGTGATTAAAGATAGTGAAGGAGTGAGTAAACGATTTTGGTTTAAAACCGCTCCACAAGAGAATAGCAGATTTTCCTTTATTGCTGGCGGAGATTCTAGAAATAATAGAACACCCAGATTAAACGCAAACCGTCTGGTAGCAAAACTAAAACCGCATGCGGTACTTTTTGGGGGAGATATGACCGATAATGATAGTGATTCGCAGTGGAGAACGTGGTTTGATGATTGGCAGTTAACTATTGCCAACGATGGAAGAATGTTTCCTATTCTTGCAGCTAGAGGAAATCATGAAAAAAGTAATAGTACGATTATTAATCTATTCGATGTACCTTCTTCTGGAGTACATTACGCAATTACTTTTGGACGTAACCTTGTACGCACCTATACATTAAATTCTCTTACAGCCATTTCTGGAGATCAAACAAACTGGTTAAAGAATGATCTTAATGCCAATCAGGATATTATCTGGAAAATTGCGCAGTATCATTTTCCGATGCTTCCTCATGTATCTTCTAAGATAGATAACCTTATAGAATATGCAAATTGGGCTCAGTTATTTTATGATAAAGATGTAAAATTGGTAATAGAATGTGATGCACATACAGTAAAAAGCACATGGCCATTACGGCCTTCTACGAATTCTGGTAATGAAGGTGGATTTGTAAGAGATGAGGATGGAACAGTCTATGTAGGAGAAGGAGGTTGGGGAGCGCCATTACGAGATAATGATGATATCAAAAGTTGGACAAGGGATTCTGGTAAATTCAATCAATTTAAATGGATCTTTATTGATGAAGCAAAAATTGAAACACGAACTATAAAAGTTGATAACGCAATACAAGTAGGAGAAGTTTCTAACCATGATGTATTCGAAATCCCCAACAATCTTGATATCTGGAATCCCTCAAACGGAAGTGTAATTAAGATTATAAATAAAGCATTTAACGCACCTCAAATTTCTTTTACTACATTACAAGAGGGGCAGCATATTCCTGCGGGAAACACAACGATCGAAGTAAATGCAACAGATAGTGATGGAGAAATTGATAGAGTCGAATTTTATATAGATGAAAATTTGGCTGATGTGGATACTACTGCTCCGTATAGCATCCTGAAAAATTTAACTAATGGCATTCATAATATTAAAGTAATAGCATATGATGATCATGATCTATGTAGTGAAAAGGAAATAACAGTCAATGTCGGGCAGTTTTCAGGAAATCTTACTGTACCCGTATCAGATGGATATGATGATGTAGAAGAAAATTTTGTGGGTCAGCTTTATATAGATAGCAGTGATCTAGAATTGGTATATGATGCTACAAATCTTATAAGTTTTCAAAAAGTAGGTATTCGCTTTCAGAATATTGTAATACCACGAGGAGCAACTATTAATAGTGCATATATCCAGTTCACAGCCGATGAAAGTCATCATAAACAAGCAGAACTAGAGTTTTCCTTACATAATAGTGATAATTCCCCTCTGTTTTCTAATGAAAATAATGTATCAGGTAGAAATGTTGTATCTCATAAAGTACGATGGAAACCTAACCCATGGATTGCTGGGCAAAGTGGTAGTGCTCAACGAACTCCAAACCTTAAAGGGATGGTACAACAAATAGTAGATAAAGGAGGATGGAATCCCGGTAATAATATGAGTTTTATTATTCGTGGAAAAGGAAAAAGCTCCTGGAGAATTCAATATAAAAGAGTAGCAAGCGCTTATGAAAGTGGTTCGGATAAAGCGGCTAAATTGATAGTGAATTATACTTTTGGCAGAAATTCGAGAATCGCAGAGCGTAAAGAAGATAAAATTAGCACTATAACTACGACATCATTAGATACCGAATTACATAAAATTAAAGTATATCCTAATCCATTTGATGAAGCGTTAAATATCACGATTCCTATAGTACAAGATGTAATACATATTGAAATTTATAGTACTCAAGGAAAACTTGTATTTTCTAAGAAAACACAAATCAAAAATAATACAGTAAGTATTCGTCCCGAAATTCTGGATAAAGGAATATATGTTATTCAGGTGATAGATAAAAACGGATATTCTTTAATGACTAAAAGGGTAGTCAAAAAATAGTATACATATAGAAAATGAAGGTGACGCTTAGTTACCTATGTTAATTAATCTCTTGTTGTTTGTTATGATTTTTTAAAGTTTATGTTACCAAATTTAATTCTCAATTAATAGTAAATCATGATGTATTTAACGTATTCATAATAAAGTACTTTTGATTTCTTAATACACTAACCCTAACACACAAATAATGAAAAAACTTATTTTTCTTATTGTAATTCTTTTGGGATTACAAACTCAAGCTTCTAATGGGAAATACCGCCTAACTTTACGGGATAATCCGGCCACTTCAATAGTAATTGGGTGGGATCAGACATCGGGAAATAGTCCTGTTGTTTATTATGGAACTACTGATTATGGAACAAATTATAGTAGTTACCCAAATTCACAAGCTCCAGACAGAACAGTTTCTTATAAAGGAATGAATAATAATTTTGCTCGTCTTACAGGATTATCTCCTAACACAGCATATTATTTTGTAATTAGAGATAGCCAGGGAACCAGTGAGCGTTTTTGGTTTAAAACTGCTCCGGCAGATAATAGTCGATTATCTTTCATAGCAGGAGGTGATTCTCGTAACAATCGTACGCCAAGAAAAAATGCAAATCGCTTAGTCGCAAAACTAAAACCCCATGCAGTATTATTTGGTGGAGACATGACTAATGGAGATAGTAATTCTGAATGGATTGATTGGTTTAATGACTGGCAACTAACAATTGCGAATGATAACAGAATGTTTCCTATTATAGCTACTCGAGGAAATCATGAAGATAGTAACAACAGTATTTATAATCTTTTTGATGTACCGTCATCAAGCGTATATTATGCGCTAACTTTTGGGAATAATTTGGTAAGAACATATACACTTAATACAGAAATTTCTATTTCAGGAAGCCAAACCACATGGTTGCAAAGTGATCTAAATGCCAATCCCAATGTAATCTGGAAAATGGCACAATATCATAAACCCATGCGACCTCACGTTTCTTCTAAAAGAGAAGGAAATAGCCAATACAGTAACTGGGCACAACTTTTTTATGATAAAGGTGTAAAATTAGTGGTAGAATGTGATGCTCATACCGTAAAAACTACCTGGCCCGTTCGCCCATCTACCGGATCTGGTAATGACGAAGGATTTGTAAGAGATGATCAAAACGGAACTGTATACGCAGGAGAAGGTTGTTGGGGAGCTCCGTTACGTTCTAATAATGATAACAAAACCTGGACTCGTAATTCTGCAAAGTTTAATCAATTTAAATGGATCTTTGTAGACGAAAATAAAATTGAAACAAGAACAATTAAGGTGGATAATGCGTCTCAAGTTGGAGAAGTTTCAAACAATAATGTATTTCAAATACCTTCAAATCTAGACATATGGAATCCTTCTAATGGCTCTGTGATAACTATAAACAATACAAATGTACCAGATAATGAGGCACCTTCAGCACCAACAAACTTAACATCATCTAATATAACTGCAACTTCGGTATCTTTAAGCTGGAACGCATCAACCGATAATATAGCGGTTTCAGGATACGATGTATATCAAAATAATACTGTAATAGCTACTACAGCCTCTACAGGATATGCTGTAAACGGGTTATCTCCAAATTCTACTTACTCTTTCAAAATTAAAGCAAAAGATGCAGCAGGAAATGTTTCAGGATTTAGTACAACAAAAAGTATTACTACATTAGATGGATCTGCTACACTTTATACACTAGGGATAACAACTATTGGAACCAGCGATTCAAAACACGCTACCCGTAGAGCTATGCCATATACAATGAGTGAAGATGGTATTTTGCAAAGTATTACAATGCATATTGCAGGTGGAACCGGAGATGTGCAATTAGGTGTATATGCAGATAACAATGGAGTACCTGGCAATAAGGTGGGGCAAACCAATGTTACTATAGTAAGATCAACCAGGGGGTGGCAAACCGTTTCTTTACAAAGCCCGGTTACTGTAAATAATGGAGATACGATATGGTTGGCCTGGATATTCTCTAACAATCCTGGTATCGCTTATGTATCCGGAAGCCCGGGAAGATATCAGGCTACTGGATCAAGTTGGTCTGCAAACGGTAACAATATGCCATCAAGTTATGGTAGTGGATCTCAAAGTAATTACAGATACTCGGTGTATGCAAATTATATGCGTAATCAATCTTCTACGACCTATACCTTAACTACAAGTACAGTAGGGCAAGGCACTATAAGTGGAGGAGGAACTTATAATGATGGGAGTTTGGCTACTGCAACTGCAACTGCAGCATCTGGATGGCAGTTTGATGGATGGAGTGGAGCACTTGCAGGAACCACAAACCCTGCCACCATTACTATGAATGCTAATAAAAATATTACTGCTACTTTTAGCGAAACCTCTACAGGAGGGACGCAAACTATAGAAGTTGCTATTAGCAATGGTAGTGATGATGTAGAAGAGGACAAAAACGGAAGTTTATATACAAATAGTAGTGATTTAGAATTGGTTTATGATAGCAGTAATAATTCTAGTTACCAGGTTATTGGGTTACGATTCAGATCGATAGGAATACCCAAAAATGCAACCATAACCAATGCTTATCTACAGTTTACGGCAGACGAAAGTCATAGTGCGGGAGCTACATTAGAAATATCACTTCATGATAGTAGTAATTCACCCGCATTTTCATCATCTAATAATGTTTCAGGAAGAGTAGTGTTTTCAAATAAAGTTACCTGGAGTCCACAATCCTGGTCCCGTAATCAAAGTGGAAATGCGCAGCGTTCTCCTGACCTGAAAAATATGGTGCAAAGTTTGGTCAATAAAAACAATTGGTCATCTGGTAACAATGTAAGCTTTATCATTAGAGGGAAGGGAAGTAGTTTAACCAGTACATCAGCAAAGAGAGTAGCAGATTCATATGAAGGAGGTGCTGCCAAAGCAGCTAGATTAATAGTAGAATATACAACTGTTAGTGCCAGATCTTCTGAAGCTATTGTAATTGCACAAAAAGAATCTTTTATGGTGCATCCTAACCCCTTTACTACAACAATTAATATTTTTACATCTTTACCAGAAAAGAATACATCTTATACAGCTGTCATTTATAACCTGGAAGGAAAAATAATTTACAAGGAGAAAATTTTAACAACAGCATCAAATAAAACGATAACAATAACTCCAAAGAGCATTGATTCTGGGATTTACCTACTTTCAATAAAGAATCAAAACAGTGAGATTGTAAAAACACAACGATTAATAAAACAATGATATAATCTAAAAAAAGATTAAATATATATTGATAAGAGTCACTAATTTCATAATAAATTAGTGGCTCTTTCTGTTGTAGTTTTTAAATCAAAGTAGTAATTACCTGTGTTTCGCTATGCAATGTCTTATGAACCGGGCATTTATCTGCGATTTGTAAGATTCTGGTAATTTGTTTTTCGTCAAGATTTCCTTCTATCTTTATTTCTCTTTCGAAAGTATCGATTTTTGCTGTTGGATCTTCACAGTTTTCACAGTCTGCTATATGAGATTTACTATAGCTGGTATGAACTTCTACATGTTGCAAATCCCATCCTTTTCTGGCAACATACATTTTTATAGTCATAGCTGTACAAGCCGATAATCCGGCTGATACATACTCATAGGGTGATGGTCCAAAATCATGGCCTCCTACACTTTCTGGCTCATCTGCAATCATATAATGATTACCCACTTTCATTTGTGTAGTATATCCTTCAGCATTTCCTAAACTGGCAACTACATGATGTTGGCTTTTAAGTTTTGGTTCTTCAGGAATCTCAATGTATCGTGATGACCATTCGGCAATAACATTTCCTGCATATACAGAATCTTCTTTTCGCATCAGTAAGTGATCTGCTCCATCTAGTGTTACAAAACTTTTTGGATGTCTTGCTGCATGATAAATTTCTTCGGCATTTTTTATGCTTACTGTAGTATCCTGCGGAGAATGCATAACCAAAAGGGCTTTATTTAAATTCTTCGCAACATTAGGAAGCGATTTGGTTTCCAGGTCATCCAAAAATTGTTTTTTTATTGTGAAATCTCTTCCGCTTAGATTAATTGTGGCTTTTCCGTTTATTTGAATTTCTTCTAAACCGCTTTTTAATAGATGGGCGACATGCTTTGGATTAGAAGGAGCGCCAATAGTTGTTACCGCTTTGATACTATCTATTTTTGCTGCTGCAAATATTGAAGCGGCACCACCAAGAGAATGTCCGACAAGCAGGGAAGGAGCTTTATACTCTTTTGCTAAAAAATGTGCTGCAGCTACAAGATCTTCAACATTACCAGAAAAGTTAGTATCCTCAAAATCACCTTCGCTTTCTCCAAGCCCGGTAAAATCAAATCTCAATACACCAAACCCTTTAGAAGTAAGTCCTCGACTTATATTTCGTACCGCACCCAAGTTTTTATTACAAGTAAAACAATGCGCAAATAGCGCAAAATTATGGGGATGTTGATCTGCAGGAAGTTCTAAACGCCCAGATAGTACTTGACCTTCGGGATTGGTAAAAGTAACTTTAGAAAGACTCATATTAATGATAGTTTGTACTAAAGGTCGAACTTTTTGCTTTAAAATAACATTTTAAGTACTAATAATTTAAACCTGTCAGGAATTCGTAGACTGACAGGCTTTTTGATTTATACTTTTTTAATGTTGATCAACTAAAATAGGATTTCCATCAGGGTCGGTAATCATAAAAGATGCAGGTCCCTCGTTCTTATCTGTACCATTAGACATTGTAACTGTAATTCCTTCTCCATTTACCTTTTTATGAATGTCACGAGCATTTTCTGAATTAAAAGTAAGCGTGTTTTTAGGAAACATTCCCTGAAACAAACCAATTTTTGATGCTCCGTTTTTAAGGATAACCCATTTTTGATCCAAATTGCCATCGATCATTGTAAAGCCCAGTTTTTCATAAAAGTCTTTAGAAATTTTAATATCCTTTACTGCTAATGAAATTGAAAAAATACCGAGATCCATGATTTTTTTGTTTTTGGTTATATGCCAAATGTACGACCTTCTTTTTTTCCATGTTTTGTTGGGTTGAATGTCGAATGAGGTGGTGATAAGTTCACCTTCTCTTAAACTGGAAAGATGCTTGTGAATATTTTTATTACCATTAGGATTTGTAAATTCCTGAATCATTTCGGTTTGATTTTCTTCTTTTAGAGTCATAGGGCCGATTCCTACCGTACCATCACTTCCATATTGAACAACAATACCCTGGTTTTTGGTAAAATCCCAATATTGACGAAACTCCCAAAAAGTTCCTTGTTTTTTTCCTTTAATTAATCCGTAGAGTTTACCGGTGATACTTTGTTTTCCGATTCCCCATTTCCAATCCATACCGTATTGATCAAAGGGTTCATTTTTACTTTTATATGTTTTATTATCTGTAACCCAGCTACCGATTGATTGTTCCATATTTTCAAGAAACCAATCAGGGATTTTTTGTTGAGAAAATATCGTGTGTGTAGAGATTAAAAATATAAATATTGTGATATATGTTTTCATCATATTGCTTTTTGATTTTATTTTTCAGCTAATTTCTGCCAGTTGTTTAATAAAAATTCGGTGTCTTTTTCGGCTTGCTCTGTTCCCATTGATAAAAAATACCCACTTAGAAAAGGGCTTTTGAATTCGTAGGCAAAATCCAGAAAAAGACGGGTTTGCTTAGAACTTATAGCTTCTAATTTCCAGGAACCGGATAATGATTTTAGAGGAAAAGGGTAATCTTCTTTTTGAGTATTCACAACAAACTGAAACTCTTTACCAGGATTCCATAATGTACAGGTTTCTTCCCAACTACTTCCATCGGGTGCACTACAAACACGTTTCATCCCTAAACCTTCTCCTTCAACAATCTCTACATGATTAATATTAGGAGCCGTTACTTCGTGGTAGTTACCTACATCAGAAATTATTTCCCAAACTTGATCTTTGGGAGCGTTAATGACTCGCTCGGCAGTAAAGTGCTGTACACCTTTTGCCTTTGGATATTGAACAAAACCATATACCAGTATAATAACAATATCAAGTACCAGAAATAAAGCTATTCCTTTTAAAATTTTACGTATCATATCTATTTTTTTAATTGTTTTTACACTTTAAAAGTACCTAAGAAAATCATGGAAAGCCTTGAAAATAGGGTGCACTCAATTAATTGAAACTCATTCGTTATATATTCTGCGTGATTCGGTTTTTCATTTAATTAAGTAGTACTATTTTTATACTATGAATAGTATTGAGTCTTTTGCATTTATGGTTACTTTTCTGTTAGGAGGAGTTATTGTGGTTGGCGGTTTTGTTATTTTGGTAATTCTAAAAAGTACATCACTTAAACAATCGAGATATTTTCTGGCCATAACTCTTTTTGGTCTCATACAGCACTTATTTACTTACTTATTGTTTACTACTCAATTGATCAGGCAATGGCCACATATGTTAGGGGTTGGATATCCATTGTTATTTTTGGTAGGTCCCTGTTTTTATCTATTTGTGAAGAGTTATGCAGATTCTTCTTTTAAGCTAAAGAAAATAGACGTGATTCATATTTTACCTTTTTTAATAATGTTGATACTTCTTTTTCCTAGGTATTTAGGAAGTTCAGAAGAAAAACAGGAAATCATACAATATTATTACGATATTTTACCAGGTGGCGCAGTAGCCTTTTCTGATTGGTTGCAGGCAAGTTTACATTTGATTTTATTATTGATATATTCGGTAGTAACCTTAGTAATGATATATAAAAAGGACAAAAAGAATAGTATTTTACTAAAACGATTTGGTGTCTTGCTGGCGATTTTAGCTTTTACCGAAATCATATTACAAACAGGGTTTTTACTTACAGGTGCTTCTGCAATAACGGCAGAGATTATTCTTTCTGGACTAATGTCGATAACCATATTATTATTAGGGTATTGGATCGTGGATATAAAGCAAATTCTCCCGGTATTGGAAGGGAAAAAATATAAAACATCACCATTGTCTGAAATGCGATCACAGGAAATACAACAACAAATACAGGCTTTTTTTGAAAATGAAGACTGGTATGTAATACCTAACTTCAAAATTGCAGATTTGTCAAAGACTATTGATGTACCATCTCACCATATCTCGCAAGTATTGAGTGAGAAAATGAATTCTAATTTTTATGAAATTATCAATCATCATCGCATTAAAAAGGCTAAAAAAATGTTGCAATCGGGTGCGCTACAGAAAATATCAGTTCAAGCTATTGGAGAAGAGTGCGGATTTAGTAGTAAAACCAGTTTTTACAGAGCGTTTAAAAAAGTAACTTCGATGACGCCAACGGAATACCTAGATAAAGATTTTTAAATAAAATACTGCTATAAGTTAATTATTAATGATTTCAGAAAAGTAAAAGAGAATATAAATACCACTAGGGTATCATGCCTTTTACTACCACCCAGTTTCCTGTATCTTTAGATTCTTCAGAAGCCATTCCTATGGCTTGTAATTCTGCAACCAGATGTGCATTAGCAAAACTTGGATTTCCACTTTCTACTGCATCTAAAAAATGAGTAATCGATTCTCTCATTCCGGGCCAGTCTGCATATGGTTGCAGTGCAGGGAAATGTTCTGTTAAAGATTTTTCTTTAGTTCTTAATTTCAATTCTCCTGTTAAGATATCGATTAGAATCTCTCCTTTACTGCCAATAACCTCTATAGTAATGACCAGCTCATCTACACTATCTATATTAACTTTTAGTTCACCCCAAATACCGTTGTAATCAAAAAAACCAGAACTTCGGCTTTGTCTTCGTCCACTAGTTCCATGACCATCCATAATAAGAATCCGATTTGGACTGGCATTAAGTAATATGTTAAGGACATGAACATACCAGAGTGATAAACGATTGATATTTGTTGTATCCTGATCAGGTTCTGGTCCCCAATTAGATCTTAAATCAATAGTTGCAGTTTGGATTTTTCCAATAGCTTCATTTTTTATGAGTTCGGCAGCTTTTGCTATAACAGGAATAAGCCCTAGTTCTAAATCGGCATGTGTGATTTGTGAAGCATTTACTAACTTTTTCAACACTTTAGGTATCAGATCTCTGGTATGACCAATAGGAGGTTCATAAAAGATAGCTTTGCCAGAATCTAGTGCTTCCATTACAATTTTACCATGCAAGGCATCAGGTACAGCAATCATTACAGCATCAATCGAAGGTGAATGTAGTAAATCTTCGTAATTATTATATATATCTATGGTATTTCCAAATTGTGATTTGATAGCCGCGATGGTAGCATCACTTTTTGCAGAGATAGCAACAATATTAGCCCTGCCATCATATGTAAGAGCGGGTATATAAGCATCTTTGACCCAGTTGCCGTAGCCTATGATTCCTATCTTTATTTTAGACATGCTTATTTTTTTTATTTTTCTTAAAAACTATGATACATAAACCTATTTGTAGGAATAATGCAAGACTATTGGTTGTCCATAAAGCGATTGCTTCAAACCGAAGTCCATAGAGAGCCCAAAATGAATATACAAATAGCCAGCCCATAACATAACCCGGTGAAAGGCTACTAGATTGTTTTGATTTGTACTCCTTAATAATTTGAATGGCGGTTATAACACAAACAAAAAAACCAATAGAAAAACCGATAATTTCAAATATTGATTCTGGAATAGATTGTAAAAAGTTCATTTTTATATGGTTTTTATAATTGCACAGGGGTTTCCGAAAGCTAAGGTGTTATCAGGAATGTCTTTGGTTACTACAGAACCTGCTCCTATGGTAACATTATTACCGATAGTAACTCCAGGTAATATAACACTGTTTCCACCTATCCATACATTATCTCCTATATGTACAGGGCTTGTTAATGTTGTAAAGGGAGCATTACCCGATTTTTGTATTCTATCAGAGGCTTTTACAGGATGCTTTGCTGTATATATCTGAACAAAAGGCGCAATTAATCCATTTTTTCCAATGGTTATTGTATTATCATCGATAAACATGCAATTGGTATTTATTACTGTGTTTTCTCCCACAGAAATATGTACTCCATAATCACAAAAAAAAGGTGGTTCGATCCATGCACCATCTCCTATACGGCCTAATAAATCTGATAGTGTTTGTTTTTTACCTTCAGTATCAGTAGAATCCAAAGTATTATATACCTGCATTAATTTTCTAGCTTTATGATACATTTTGATTAATTCGGGATCCCTGGTATCATAGGACTCACCAGCCAGCATTTTTTCTTTTTCGGTCATATGCATGTTTTCTTAAATTAAATAACGACCGTACAAAATTAGCTTTGTTTGGGAAGAATATTTTTTACCTATGTTAAAAAATGTTGTTTAGCTCTTAATCTACTTAAAGTAACTTGAGTAACTCCCAGAAAAGAAGCAATATAGCCTAGCTTTACACGTTTAAATAAATCAAATTTCTCTTTGGTAAAAGTATCATAACGTTCTTTGGCAGACTGTGTAGCCAATGCAATATGACGTAATTCGAGATCAAGAAATGCTTTTTGATGTGCTATTCTGGACCAATTCGCAATTTCAATATTGGTTTTGTATAATAAGTTTAATTCATGTACAGGAATAGCATATATAATAGAATCTTCTAATAAATCCACACATTCGAATCCCGGTTTATTTTCATAACAACTTAACATAGAAAATGCTAATTCTCCTTCTTTACTAAACCATGTAGTAGCCTCTTCTCCATCAATAATACAATAAGAACGAGTCAACCCTTTTTCTATGAAATAGTAATTCTTGTCTACAACCCCGCTTTTAATGAGTACATGCTTTTTAGGAAGATGTAGTTCTGTCATCTTACTGGTTAAAGATGCTATAGAAGCATCGCTTACAGCATACATACTTTTTATACTAGATATAATTTTTTCCACGTCTTTAGGGTATAGTTCTTATGTTCAAAAGTAAGAATTTAGCTGTATCTCTTATCTTATTTTATATAATAAAGAAATTCTATATCTCTTTTATAGTTTTAAACTAAAGAAACTTCTATCAAAGATCTTGAATTATTAAAAACAGAAATGAAGCAATATCAATGATAATTATATATCTAAGTAGACTTTATATAGTTTTGAAAGGCTACTTTATAGGATTGTCCGATTGATAATTTAGTACCATTAATTGTTACCGAATTAGAATCAAAAGCCGAAATATGGCTTACTTTAATAATAGTTGATTTATGAATCTGTATAAACCCTTTTCCTAGTTCTTCCAGAGCATTTTTAATCGATTGCCTGGCCAGAATATTTTTATCTTTAGTAATGTAACTTATATAATTACCATCTTTTTGAAGATATAAAATATCATCGATATTGGTTTTAAATTGTTGTTGACCACTTTTTATATAAATGATACCATTAGCTATTTTTTGTGGTTCTGGTTCTTCAATAGTGTCCTTAATCTTAAGTACAGCTTTTAGAAAACGTTCAAACGAAATGGGTTTTAATAAATAATCAGCAACCTGATATTCATAACTCTCTACTGCATATTCAGAATATGCTGTTGTTAATATAATTTTAGGAGGGTTTTCTAATGTTTTTATAAAAGATATGCCAGATAATTGAGGCATATTGATATCTAGAAATATTAAATCTACATCACATTCTTTTAAAAACACCAATGCTTCGATAGGATTTCTAAAACTACGAATGCATTCTACAAAAGATAACTTTTTGATATAACCTTGTAATAACTCTATAGCATTAGGTTCATCATCTATAATTACAGCGGTAATCATATAGTAAGATTAATTTTTAATAGTACATAAAAGATATGCTCATCTTCTTTGATATCCAAATTATATTGATTTGGATAGATTAGATTCAAGCGTTTTTTTACATTTTCTAAACCGATACCAGAGTATTTTTTTTCGAATTCAGTTTTTTTAAGGTGATGTTTTGAGTTTTTAACTTCAAAATGTAGTAGGTTATCTTTAAACTCGAGTTTGATATGAATAAAAGATTTGGTCTGGATATCAAGACCATGTTTAAACGCATTCTCGACAAATGGAATTAATAGTGTAGGTGCGATTTTTGGATCTTCATCATTTGTTTCTGTAATCAATGAAATTTCAAAAGGATCTTCTGTACTATATTTTAATTTTTGAAGAGCAATGTAGTTTTCTATAAATTCAATTTCTTTGGAAAGTAATACTTGTTCCGCTTGAGTATCATAAATCATAAATCGCAACAGATCCGACAGTTTTGTTATCCCCGAAGAAGTCTCTGTATTTTCTGACCGTTCTGATATCGCTAATAAATTGTTTAATGCATTAAACATAAAGTGTGGATTGATCTGTGATTGCATCAATTGCAATTCGGCACTTATCTTTTCTTTTTCTAAAGCTTGTTGATGCGTTTCCATTTTTAGTTGATGTCTTATCATTCCATAGACCACTGCAGCAATAATAAAAAAGAGGTTATAAAATATAAAAAATCGTATCATGATAGGATGAAACGTCGTATTCTGAAGATATACAACTCCCAACTCAATTAACAGAAGATCGGCTAAACCTAAAAGGAGTAAGCCAGAAAAAATCAAATACTTTTTAGAGGAATAGTATCTTGGAGTTAAGTAAAAAGTAACGATATAAAAGAAAGGAATAATACTCATCATTCCTATAAAATTTGGAAGAATAAAAATCCCCATTTCTATGGTTTCCTGTATAACGACTCCATCTACATCTTCTACGGTGTTTTCAACTATTCCTACCTCGGTTGTCAATAGTAAAATAGCAATAGAGGCAATCCAAAATAGAATATTCAGGAAGACCTCGATCCATCGTTGTAAAGTTATTTGTCGTATGCTCACAATTCAAAAGTATAGATAATTGTTGGACCAATTCTGTAAAAGTGATGTACTCTTAATTTATGGTACAAAACAAAAAAATAAGGTAGGAATACGTTTGATAACCTGAGTTTTGATATATATAACTTAGTTTTTACCTAGGTAACATTTTGTTGTAAACTGTTGATAACCCTTTTAATATTGTCATTCAAAATCATAAAAAAAGGAACAGATGAAACATGTATTTAAGATGATAGTACTGATAAGTTTTCTACTATCTTGTAAACAAGAACCAACAGTAGCACAGGAAGTAGTTAGTAGTGCTACTGTAACCAATAAAGATAAATTATCAGACTATCTCAATGAATTAGAAAAATCAGGATTTTCTGGAAGTGTTTTGGTTGCTCAGAAAGGAAAAGTACTGCTGGAACAAGGATATGGGTATTCTAATCGAGAAAGCAAAACCAAAAGTACCTCTGAAACAGTTTTCGATATTGGCTCGATCACTAAGCAATTTACGGGAGCTGCTATTTTAAAATTAGAAATGCAGGGTAAACTTTCTGTAGAAGATAACCTTTCTAAATATATAGCTAACGTACCCGATGATAAAAAAGATATCACTTTACATCATCTACTTACGCATTCTTCTGGATTTCAATCAGCAATAGGAGATGATTATGAAGATATTTCTACTCAAGAGTTTATCGAAGAAGCTTTTAAAAGAAAATTAGTATTCAGACCAGGGACAAAGTATACATATTCTAATGTGGGATACAGTTTCTTAGGTATTATTATAGAAAAAGTTTCAGGAATGTCTTATGAAGAGTATTTGATGAAACATCTGTGGAAACCCTCTGGGATGCACCAAACGGGATACAAAAAACCTTTGTTTAAAGATATAGCAGTTGGATATCGCAAGAATAAACATTGGGGAAAGCCTACAGATAAAAAATGGGGTGTAGATGGGCCATACTGGCACTTAAAAGCAAATGGAGGAGTACTATCTACTACACAAGATATGTATAAATGGCACCAGGCATTGCTAGGAGATAAAATTCTGGATGCTACAGCAAAAACCAAGTACTATGGTAAACATATTGAAGAAGGAGAGGGGGCAGGGTCATATTACGGATATGGATGGGCTATTTTCCCTACACCTCGTAATACCGAATTGATTGCTCATAATGGAGGTAATGGAATTTTCTTTGCCGATATGTGGCGTTATCTTGATGAAGAGATTACTATTATTATAATGACCAATACGGTAGACCGAAAATTCGAAAATATTACTTCTCAGATTGCTGGAATACTTTTAAAACCTGATTTCAAGCCTACTGTTAATAAACAATCAAAGGGAACAATAATCGGAGAAATGGCAGATCAATTAGTAGATGAATTTATGAAGACAATACATCAAAATGACCAGGATATCTGGAAATCTTTTACAGAAAAGAGAATGACTCCAATGTTTAAAAATTCTTTTTCTATGCAAAGACATTTAGCGATGTTTAAACAATTACATGAGGATCTTAAAGGAGGAAAGATCGTGCAAATTATGGTAAAAGAAAATGAAGTAGCTCTTGGTGTTGAAACCAAAACCGGGGTAGAACAGATTCTATTTGATGTTACTCCCAATACTAAAGGAGAATTAAGGATAGAAGGTATACGATAAGGGTGTAATATTCTTTTCTAGTAACCAACTTTTCTAAATTTATTAATGAAAAAGGTGTAACACTATCTCTTTTAATGAATTTAGAAAAGTTGGTTATTACTTATAATAGTATCTGTTTAAGTATTGTCATTCCTAATTCTCCATTCAGGAAATTTCCCAAGCTTTACTATCTGTTCTATTTGTTTTTCTAAATCAGGAGTAAGTCTGAGCACCTTTCGAAAAGGAGTTGTTTGTATAGTATTGCAAATATTTATTACTTCGTTCTTTAATTTTTGATCTCCAGTTATATTGATGTTAGCTAAACATCTTGTAAAATATGCTTTATGTTTCTGCTCTCCTCTAAGTTCAAATTGCCAATTTCGAATTATTCCAATAGAAAGCTCCTTGAGTTTTTCCGGAAAACTTATATAGCTAATTGTAATGGAGTATAGCAAATTACGTTTCCAGCCAATCTGTTTTTTCCAATTACGGATTAAGTATTCAGTTTCATTTAACCAAGTTGAAATTTCAAAAAGCGGAATTTTTAATACCTCTCGGTATCTATGAAAACCTATTTTCTTATTATTAAAAACTTCTATTATAGTAAGATTTATTTCTTTTCTATAACTCGTTGAATTTTTGAGTATACGTAGTGAATGATAAACAATTCTCCAATCTTCATTTTGATGATTACGTATAATTTTTAAAGCATAATTTTCAAGATCATTATTTACTTCTAGTTCTCCTAATAACCGTAGAGCACTACTAAGTGTTTGATAATCATTGTGTAATTTTTCAGAGTTTAAGATGTTTCGTGCTACTTGTTTTGTAATTTCTTCATTCTTAAACAATTGTAAAGTAGTGGGAAACACTTCTTTATACAAATGAGGGTTTTCGGATTTTAGGAAATTTTGCGCTGCTTGTTTTGCAACCTTCTCTATTTTTAACAATTCTAGCGCACTTTTAAATGATTGTTGAATCTTATGAGGGTTTTTAGATTTCAGAAAATTTCGCCCAGCTTGTTTTGCAATTTCTTCTTCTTTAAGCAATTGTAAAGTAATACAGAATACTTCTTTATTTAAATGAGGGTTTTTAGATTTCAAGAAATTTCGTGCTGCTTGTTTTACAATTTCCTCTTCTTTAAATAATTGTAAACTAATACAAAATACTGCTTTGTTTAAATAAGGATTTTTAGATTTTAAGAAATTTCGTACAGTTTTTTTAACCATTTCTTCTTCTTTAAATAATTGTAAAACAATACAATATATCTCCTTATAAGAATGAGGATTTTCAGATTTCAGGAATTTTCGTACTGCTTTTCTAATAATTTCATCTTTTTTAAACAATTGTAGGACAATACAAAATATCTCCTTGTGTAAATGTGGGTTTTCCGACTTTAAAAACTTTTGTGTGGCTTGTTTTACAATTTCCTCTTCCTTTAATATATACAGACAACTTTTAAATAGCGAACGATTAGCATAAGGATTTTTAGATTTTAAGAAATTTCGTGCAGCCTGCTTTGCAATTTCTTCGGTTTTTAGTAATTCTAAGGAATTAAAAAATGATTGTTGAATTATATGAGGGTTTTCGGACTTTAAGAAATTTCGTGCAGCTTGCTTTGCAACCTCTTCTGTTTTTAATAATTCTAAAGAACTTTTAAATGATTGTTGAATCATGTGAGAACTTTCTGAACTCAAGAAATTTCGCGCTGCTTGTTTTGCAATTCCTTCAGTTTTTAAGAACTCTAGAGAACTTCTAAATGATTGTTGATTTACATGTGGATTTTCAGAATTCAAGAATTTTCGTGCAGCTTGTTTTGCAATTTCTTCAGTTCTTAACAATTCTAGAGAATCTTTAAATGATTGTTGATTTACATATGGGTTTTCAGAATTCAAGAAATTTCGTGCAGCTTGTTTCGCGATTTCTTGATTATGTAAGATCTTTAGAGAAGAGGAGAAAGCTCCTTCATATTTATGAGCATTTTCGATAGCGAGGAATTTCGTTGCAATTTTTTCCGAAATATTCCCTCCAATTCTAATTAATTGGTCACTTACAGTCGAAAAATCAAAATCAAGTTCATATTTATACTTCTTCAGGAATTCAAAAATGTCATATACCGTATTATTATGAAATGGAGAATCAAACACGTCACTTGCGACTGACCAACCATATTCTGCCATAGTATCATGGTTAAACATTACTCTATGGTATACTCCATATTTTTTAGATTCAAAGCTTTCAAAATGGAAGTATTTTTTTATTAAGATGTTTTCAGTTAAAATACTAATATCTATTTCATACATTTTAGGAATTGAATAGTTTCCAAAATAATAGCGAGGCCATTGAAGAATGGTTTTTATGGTTAACTTGCTTCCATATTGATAATAAAGATTGGCGTATTTATATAAAACAAAGGCTAAACCACTCCAGAATGGATCATTTTCGGTTTTTAACTTTTCAATATCACTTTTGATTATGTCTTTATAACGTTTAAGTAAATCTTTTTGGGCATCGTTATGGTCATAACAAAAAACGAAAAGTGCTATAAAAAGACTTGATTTAGATACATGTTCTAATTCTTTGGGGCTTAGATTTCTATATAAACTAGGTATGTTTCCAAATATATACTCAAGTAAAAACTTGTTTTCTGTGTTGCTTAGATCATAGATGTGATCAGAATATACGTAGTTATCATAAATTTTTTTGACTCTGTTTTTTCTATCTCCAATAACTAATTTTGCATTATTCACATCATTTAATGCGAGGAGTAATTTACGAACGACCAATATATTAGCACATTGTTCAACATTTCGATACCAATCCTCAAGAATGATCAAATATTTTTCATCTGAATTTTGCTTAATGTCATATATGAATTCATTATCTAAAAAAGATTCAATATCATCTTTTAACCAATATAAAGTAAAATCATTTCGGAGATCGTAACTAAGTCTTCTCAAGAAAACTGATTTTCCACTACCTCCTTGACCTCTAATTATTGTAGCCACAGATGTCCTTCTTTCAAAAGAAGATTTAATACTATCAATAACATTGTTATATATTTTACGAGGTGCATCCCATTGTTGAAAAATACCATACCATTGGATACGTTCTTGACCACTATAGTATTCTAGTTTACATTCTTTTGTTTTTCTGTTATTAAATTCCTCTGATTTTCTAATAACGAAATCATCATCTATCAAAATGGCACCCTCTTCAGTATTATAAAGATGTTTTAGTATAAATGGAGACTCTTCAATTCTTTCCTCTAGATATTCCCAATGCCAAACAACGATATTTATCTTGTTGGTAGATAGTTTGTTGCAAACATCTATTAAGCTTTCATTTTTTACTTTGGTTTCAACGACTTTGAGAGAAGCAGTTGTAGCAAAAATAAACTCTTTTAAATCTTCTTCGAAAACTTCTCTTGCTTTTTTAAAATCTTTTATTAATGCTTTTATTAATTCTGAAGCCTCAGGTTTTGTTCTTTGTTTACATTGAATCACATGATATTTACTGGCATTTGTCCAGTAGATATCAATACCATTTTGTTTATATTTCTTATATGTAAATACATTAGGTCCAAAATTCCCTCTAGCAACCCACTTACATAAATTTTCAAATGATTTACCATTATCTGGAGGAGATTTCATCTATAGTAATAAAAATGAGTTCGTATTCACTATAGCACACAATAGGGGGGGTAGTTAATGAAAAATAACTATAATTTGTACCATAATACTAAGTTAATTAATTTATCTGAATTTTCAATAAGAAAATTTTGTACCATCAATTATAGTGTCATCTATTCTTGTCATACTACGCCTGTCGAAGTACTCCTATTGTATTTTTAGATGTCTTCGATAGGTTTTAAGTATTGCCACTGGGAATATGCTCTAATGTATTTAAATATTCAATGTTAATTATACGATTAAATCTTTTTTGGTACTGTTTTTTGGGAAGAAATCTCAATAGTAAAAGGAGTAGCTTTTTTTGAAAATTATTATTTGTCATTGACATGCTACCAATTTTCCAGGATTGTTTCACAATATATTTAACTTTTTTAAATCTTATATTTTGATATTCAGAAAAAGCATTATCGGTATTGTTTTTTAAACAAAGCCCCAACGTGTATGCATCTTCGATAGCTTGACAAGCTCCCTGTGCAAGATTTGGTGTAGTAGCATGAATAGAATCACCAATAAAAACAGTATTGTTTTTAAACCAGTCTTTATAGCTGGGATTTATATCTGCCAGTTCATTTTGAAGGATATCACTTTCGGTTGTTTTGTTTAACATATCCAACACTATGGGAGCAAAATTTTGATACGTATCTAATAGGTATGATTTTAAAGATGTCGACACATCTTTATTGAAATTCTTTTTTTCCTGTACAGCTAACCAGAATATTTTAGTATCGTTTAACGGTAAGAATAAGAACCGTAATGTCCCTTCAAAAAGCTCATAATACGTATGTTTTAGATCAGAATTAATATCAAAATCAGTAATTCCTCTCCAAATTATTTGATGAGTATGTCTTATTCTAATTTCGGGGAAAATAGACTTTCTAACGGTAGAGTTAATTCCATCAGAAGCAATTAAAGTATCAAATTCTATAGCGGTATGATCTTTAAATGTAATCTTTACGCTTTCTTTATTTTCAATACTTTTAACTTCTTTACCTAGCTCATACGAGTTTTTATCTAATTTGCTAGAAATAACATCTATGATTGAAGCTCTGTGAATACAATAAACCTCTTCTGGGAAAGGAACTGTTTTTAGAGTTTTTAATTTTTCGGTTGCAAGTATTGTTCTTTTTAGTAAGTGCCCTTTTGTTCTTAATTCTTCGCCTATATTAAGTTTGTCAAATATTTTTAAGGCATTAGAAGCAAGTCCGATACCTGCTCCGACTTCTTTAAATTCATTAGATTTTTCAAAGAGCTTAAAATCCTGGTTATTCTTTTTTAGAGTTAGAGCCATTGTTAAGCCTCCGATTCCTCCTCCGACAATTGCAATCTTATCTTTTGTATCCATTTTTGGATCTCTTATTTTAGCCATAGTACTGATAATGTCTTTTATATGGTACATTTGTATCTCGAAGGGAGAGAAAATGGACTATACAAATTACTAATTATTTTTTATTTACTCGATGGCATAAACTAGTAACTTTACAATACCAAACAACGTTCAGTTAGAGTGAATAGGGCAATAGAATACTCTTAGTAATCTTATAGTATTCTATTGCCCATTTGTTTTATATGGGTTTGTTAAAAAGAATAAAATCCTACCAGAAATAATATTCTATTAATACCATACCAGGATTACCTGCTGCAGAATTGACCTCAAATACGTCAACACCATCACTTCCTGATCCAAAAACACCAAATGGTCCAATCTTACCGCTTTTATCGTCTGAGCCCGATAGACAACTACCACAACCACCGGCACCACCTGTTGCAGTTACTAATGTACCAACAGAACTGGTACCTCCTGGGTTTCCTGGACAACCATTGGTCCATGGGATCGAACAAGTAGCGGGAACCCCGCCAGTACCTACAGTAACTGCTAATGTAGCTCCTGGTGTAACGGCTACGATTTGATTTCTTACATAGTTTCCTGCTTCACCACCAGCTCCAAACTCTCCTCCAGGACCTCGAGAACCACCAGATCCACCACCGCCAATCATGGTTACCCTAATTGAGGTCACGTCTGAAGGTACTGTAAATGTACCACTGGTTTTAAATAGTTGTCGCTCTAAGGCTATAGTTGTCAGGCTAGATAGATCGGTTGTAATTGTTCCTCCTGCATCTGTGATTTCGAGATTTGTCCCATTAAGAGCAACACTAGTATTTAATTCGTTAGTTGTAGAGCCATCACTTAAATCAGAAATTTGACTTTCTGTGATAGTAATTCCTGTAGATTTGTCCCAGGCAGTAAAAGTTGGGTCTGTTTCGTTTAGGGTACCAGTTATATTTTCTGCTGTTTTAGCATGCAAAGCATAAGGTACACTCATTAGTTGACTTGTACCAGTAATGGTATAATTGGTTCCTCCTTCCGGATCTGTCTCAGTTTTTATAAAATAGGGGCCACCGCTCCAATTGATAGTAGAAAAATCGTCTGAAGTAGTTCCTGTACCAATTTCTAAACTTACCAAACCATTAACATTTGTCGAGGGGGCATGTGTTTCTGTATATACGGCGGTTCCGTTTACACTACCTTGCAAAATACTAATTTGCATACCTACTGGTTTTTGGGTTACAAGGGCGTTATCGGCATCTCTTACTACGGCCTGATAACTCATTTTTTCTGGACTTTGAGCCCATGATATTGTGGTTAATACAATTCCAATTAATAGAGTAATTTTTTTCTTCATACTTTGGTTGTTATTAATTCTTTATTATTTTAAATTTTGTTACTTCTCTATCTCCCATTAATATTTCCATAAAATAAGTCGCATTGGGTAGGTTACTGGTATTGATAGCGGTAGTTGTTGTAGCAATTGTATTGCTTGCTACCACTTTACCATGCGAATCATACAATTGATAACTCAACGCTTCAGGGGTATTTTGCACTTGTAGGTTAAGTATGTCTGTTGTGGGATTGGGATAAGCTGAATATGTAATGCTTATAGTTTCGTCATTTTCATCATTATCACTAATGTTGTAAATTTCATAGGGTTGTTGTACTCCCTGGGTTATACTTTTGTCGTTTCCGGTATGAGTAGAATAAACGATTTGTCCCAGGCTGTAACTAGCAGAGCCTCCTGTACCAGTAGTTTCACCGCCTGCGGGGATTAGACTTTCTTGTGCATGTAGTCCTCCTAATCCTAAAAGGAGAAACGCAGCACGTAGCATGTTTTTTTTGTGTTTCATAAGCTGTTTATATTTAATCTATTATGTGGGATAGTTTTATGAGGTTTACCTCGAAACCTGAAAACTATTTTTTGCAGAATGCCTTGTATAGTTCTATTAGGTGCTTGATTGTAAGGGAGTATAGTGATAACTTCCATTCGATTTTAAAGGTATGTTGTTGGTTGTTAGTCTTTTATTTAAAAATCTGCATAAATTGGTAATGTTAACGACAACCAAAGTAATTAAATAGAAAGAAATTTCCTATCAAAAAAATAAAAAATAACAAATAAGTATCGATAATTGGTTAATAAAATACGATAAAAGAAAATAAAATGTATGGAATTTGTTTTTATGAATAACACCATAGATGCTTTTTTATCGATCAGAAGTAGAGGAAGTCTCTCCCGGGCAATGGGTATTGCTTTATGAAAAAAGATTTTATGAACCCAATGATACATCTAAGGTGCAAATCCATACCATCGAGATATGATATTATTACAAATATTTGAGTAAGATAAGTAGGGAAACCTATAGTTATTGGTTTATAAAATAATCCCAGGTTGCTTTCGAAATATCAGATATCATTTTCTCGTTAGTTTCAAAGTTTTCTGTAGACTCTGTGATAAAAACACTTATGATAAAGTATTTTCCATTAGGTAGAAAAACAATTCCGATGTTGTTTACCGCGGCTGTTATCCCTGTTTCTTTATGTGCTCCTGACCAACCTGTTTTATGCGCTACTATTGTTTCTTTAGGTAATTGCCCTCTTAATCTGTTCTTACCTGTTTTAGTTCCTTTCATTACACTCCACACAAATTCGTGGCTTTCTTTAGAAAGTAGACCGTTACTGTTCGTATAAAATGTTTCTAGAATCTTGTTCGCTTCTTTTGGTGTTGTCCAATTTAAAAACTGCAGATCCCAATTATTTTGCATCGTTTCTTCGTTTATTTTAACAGAAAAATCTTTAAAACCGAGGTTAGAAAAATAATTTTCAACAGTTTGAGGTTTGCCAAGAAGTTTTAGTAATACATCGCAACCTACATTATCACTTAAAGCAACTGTATATTTTATAATTTCTGCTACAGTAAGTGTACCTCCTTCTGGATATTTTTTTCGTATAGGACTCCATAACCCAGGCAATAACTCACTTTTCTTGATATCAATTTTTTGCTCAAGAGAAAGATTGCCTTTATCTATTTCAGATAAAATAGTTAATGCAATCGGAAACTTGAATACGCTTTGCATTGGGAAGTGTCTTTGTCCATTGATGCTCAACGTGTCTTTAGTTTCCATTCCATTGATTGCAACTCCAACTACTGCATTTTTAGAATTTATAATATCCTCAATTTTCTGTTTTAATGTTTCAATCTTTTGCGAATATCCTTGTGTGAAAATTATTAAAAAGATTAAGAATGTTATAGGTCTTTTTTTTACCATAATTTTTCTTTTGCTTGTTGCTAATGGTCTTGTGTATGAAACGTAGCGCGTAAAAAGACGCTAACTTTTCGGATTAACACAGCACCGAATTTTTATATTTTGTTTTTAATTTTTAAAAGTCAAATCAACTATTTGACGAACCTGTTATGAAAACCAAATTTTCAATTTAGTAATGAACGCCTTATTGGGCATAACTATTGTTATGTGTTGGCTGTTCTACACTCAACCTATCAAAATACTCATTCATCTTATCCCAAATTGCATAGTATTCTAGTTCTTTAGAACGTTCATCATTTCCCATATCTGTATTAATCACAATATACCTTCCTGTTTTTTTCTCTTTATCAAAATACATCCACGTTCCAACCCCCGCATCACCTCCTGAGTGTCCTACGTACCCCAAAGCACTATGCCCAATAAAAATTGCAGGACTGTAATCTCCGTTGTACGGGTTACTTGCATTTCTTGATTCAAAGTTTTCTTCTTCTAATTGTTCTGTAAAGAGTTCTTTATAACTATTTTTTGAGAGTAATGTACCTTCACCACAATATCCTTTAACCAGTTCTGCTAAATATTTTGCCATATCGCTACTTGATGAAATAAGCATTCCATCGGGATAAGTTATTGCAGTATAAAATGGTAAAAGTGTATTGTCATTTCTATACAACCTAGAATGCTTTTTTATATTAACATCTTTTAAGGACCAACCTGTCGAATTCATACCTAATGGTTTAAGTATATGTTCTTTTGTAAATGAATCGAATGTTTTACCTGTTGCTTTTTCAATAACTAAAGCACACAAAGTAGCGCCTATATTTGAATAGTTATAACGTTCCCCTGGTTTGAAGTTTAGATAATTATCACCTTGATAAAATGTACCATTGATTTCTAAATATCCTTTCAAGTATTCTTCCATAGGGATATTGAATTCAGATGAATTTAATCGCTGTGCAGGGTAATCTGTACTCACATCTGTTAAATCTTGATTTTTTGTGAGAATCCAAGCTTTTTGCATATACTGCTCGGTATCATTAATACCTGATGTATGTGTGGCTAATTGTCTTATTGTTATTCTTTCATTTGGGTAATTAGGATTAATTACTTCGAATGGCAAATAATTGTGAATTGGGTCGTCAAGTTTTAATTTTCCAATTTCTTGTGCCTTCATTAATGAAATCCCTATTAAAGTTTTAGATACAGAAGCAATATGTTGAATTGTGTTTTCAGTATATTCTTCTTTTGTTTCTCGATTTGAATACCCAAAACCTTTTTCGTATAACACTCCGTTTTGGTTTACCATAGCAACAGCAAACCCGTTTATTAGTCCACTTTTCTGAATAGAATCTAATTCTGCTGTCAAGGAATCCCTTACAGTTTGGCTTTCACTTTTAGGATTATCGTTGTTTTTTTTACTTTGATTACAGGACGAAAATGCAATTCCTATGATTACTATTAAAGCTATTTTTCTCATTTGTTCTTTTGGTTTCCTTAAAAGATTAAAAAAATTGATTCTTGTTACAGTTTCGTTTTTTAGTTTGCCAATAATAACGTTATATATATTAGTACATATATACCCGATGGCGAATTTGCAATTTGTGTTTTTACAACTTCAAAATAAATTTAAAACAACAATTTCTAATTCATGATCTAAATCTGCATAATTTCTAGCAGAACTAAAAATATAACCCTCTGAATTTAAAACAATCTTATCTATAACCAAGTTATTGTGAATGTATTTTAACAAAAAAACAATCACATATAAGTGACTGTTTTGATATGTTTTATGGATTGCAAATCTCTGCCATCGGGGTTTTTACATTGACCTTTGTTTTAAGTTTATACTTTTTATCACTTAAACCGCGATTGCTTATACACATGGTTATCTACTGGCTACGATTGTCATATTATATTGCTGATTCGATCAATAATTATTTTATCTCCGTTGTTATTTATCAAATCTTCTTTTATTCTGAACACCCATTTTCTATAATCATTCGGGAATAGAACTTGTAAGCTCTCTACCGCATATTTTAAATCATATTCATCATAATGATATTTGATAATTTCTAGTAAAGTATTCTTAATTTTTTGGTGTTCAATTGTATACCTGGAAAGTAATTGTATGGCAGTTGTTCTAATTAGTTCCCTTTCGTCAAAAGCATAGATAAGTATTTCTTCTAACCCTTTTTGTAAAGGAAAATTAGTGGAGTATAATACATCCAAAATATTATGCAAATTATCCAGGTGGATATCTTCTCTTTTTATTTGATCTATTAATATATCTGTGACTTCACTTGCTTTTGCATTGACTCCAATATACCCTAAAAGATTATAGGCATATGTTCTGGTAGTTTCATTATTGTCATCTTTAATATAAGCTTTAAGCTCAGCAATTAGATTTGTGTCATTTAATTTTTCTGCAACTCGATACGCTTCCCATGATAATGTTTTGTTCCCTATCGGTTCATTACCGTCTTTTACACCAGACATATTTTCTATGAGTTCTTTTAATTCCATTATTGGTGATTCATTTCATATAACTCGACCGATTTTATATTTTTTATATAAACGATATATTCTTTTTCTTTGTTGTCTTCGGTATCAGTTGGAAAAATAGATTCTTCACAATGTTTAAAAATAACTCTGGGATCTTCTTCTTTGTAATTAAAACCTTTTACTTGTGTAACAAATGGTTTGTGAATTTTTGATTTTAAAGTAACCGTGATTTTATCGTCAAAAGTACTGTAGAGCACCAGATCTTGTTGTATTTCACTTTGTTTAGTAGATGACATAACGTATTGTTTTTTAGTAAAATGTAATCAATGTTGTGAATTTTTGACTTGTAAGTTACGGCAATATGTATGAGCAGTAGTGGGTTTTGCACAATTACTTTTTGGTTAGCAAGGTGCTTTGATTTAATGAAAAAACGATTAGAGTTAGCACCTAAGCTGTTATTGCTTATACAGATTGTTGTGTAGGGTTATTTATTTTTCTTTTTTAACCACCAATCAAGTCTCGTTTCTTGTTTATAATTTGTTAGTCTTGGTTTTGTTTCGGCTCTTTCAATTTTTAACTCGTTCAAATTTGCAACAACTGACCAAATGGTTCCAAATTTCTCCTTTTTTAAATTCAAACAGACACATTCATTAGATAAGATTTCTTTAGCTTTATTTAAATCTAAACTTCCTACAGACGAGAGGTTTTCTTTTATTCTGTTATAGCGTTCCGAACTTTTACTCCACTCTACATCACCTTTATCGTAAGGTTTCATTTCTTTTGATATGAACTGATTGGTTATGGATATGAAATTTTCGTTTTTTTTTGGTCTTCGGATGAAACTCTTTTGCGGAGCGGATTCAACTACTGCAATATCAAAATTTTTATCAGCAATTAGGAAATTGTTTGCGGAGGCAACGGTTGTTTGTTGAATTAGATTTATGGCTTGTTCGGTAGTACTACAATTTTCAAGTACTTTCCTAATTATAAAATGAAATCCAATTCCAGGTTGAACCTTTGTTCCATTTACAAACGACATTGCTATTGATAGCCCTTTTTCATTAATTCCATCTGAGCGTCCGATAAAAACATCAGATTGACTTATGTATGAAAACTTATCTTTTGGTGCTATCAAACTACTTTCGGTAAATTTTTTAAACTCAAAAAGCATATCATAGTTTCTACCAACAATTACAGAGTCATTATTTTTAAAAGCGAATACACTACATTGTCCGCTTGTTTCGAAAATACCAAGACTTAATAGGAAAGCTCCAAGGTTTTTAGGTTTGTCATTAATTCCTTTTGCAAAACCTTTTATTTCATCTATGACTTCAGGATAAAAATTTTGTAATTCTTTATATGAATCAAGTCCAAATTCTTTCTTTTTAGAACTTATTTCGGGAAGTACAAAATTTGCCTTTTCTTTAAGTAGTGTTCCAT
Source organism: Aquimarina sp. EL_43 (assembly GCF_943422735.1). Lineage (NCBI taxonomy): Bacteria > Pseudomonadati > Bacteroidota > Flavobacteriia > Flavobacteriales > Flavobacteriaceae > Aquimarina > Aquimarina sp. EL_43. The sequence continues at coordinate 3,707,731 of NZ_CALSBR010000001.1, forward strand.
ACTTAAGTCCCATTTCGTAAAATTCTCCATATAGTCTTGGATGATACATTCGTGTTATAAGCTTTTTTTACTTTTCAGATTCTAGCTTTTCAAGTCTTAATTGTAATTCAATAAGCTTTTTATTAATCGAGTTCAACTCTTCGTTTTTTCTTTCAAGATTTTTAATTTTTTTATCTTGCCGAATAGTATAAAGAGTCAACTCCTCAATTTTTTTAAGAAGATTCATATCCATTTCTGCTAGCATCACTCCGTTTTGTTCAAACTCTTTTGCAGATGGTATTTCTGGAAGGTGACTATTCTTTTTAATAAATCTTTCTACTTCTTCTATACTTCTTAAGTTATAATCTTTTTTAAAAACATAATCAGGAGCAGGAACATTCAGGTCAATTTTCACTTCTTCTGCATGAATATTTCCTTTTACAGTTAATTTCATATCTGGATTCATCGTGCCTATACCTACATATCCATTCGATTCAATTGTCATTCTTTCGACCAGGCTTGAAGATTGTCCGATACCATTATTTGCTAATGATGTATAAAATTTGATTTCACCATTACCTCCGCTGATTGAAGATGCTTTTACTGATGAATGGGTATTTATAAAACCATTTCTGTCAGCATTTGCTTGCGAAAACCAATTTATAAATCCATATCCTGACTTATTTCCAAAATTAAACCACTCTTGTTTATCTAGAGATAAAGTATTATTATATCCACTCGCAACAGATCCAACTACTTGTAGTTTCATACTAGGGTTTGATGTTCCAATTCCAACATTTCCATTACCTAATATTGTAAACTTTCTGCTCGAAGATCCACCATGAGTTCTAGTATCAATTCCTAAAGCATATTCATAATTACCAGCAGTCTGATAGTTAGGGCGGAAACCGTAGATTTTAACCCCAGATGTGTAAGTCCCAGATGAATTATATTTACTCCCAAATGATATTGTTCCTGTGATTCCATTAGAATTATATATTTGATCACTATACAAGCTTAGATTAAAATTTGTACCTGTGAAAAAAGCATTCGTTATACCTGTTGTTGATCCATGATTTCTATTCCCGATTTCAAGTTTAGCATTAGGTGTTGTTGTTCCAATTCCTACGTTACCCGTTGTAGGAAATGTGTTTTGAGCTTTAATTCCAAAGCTTATTCCAATAAGTCCAATCAATAAGATTGTTTTTTTCATAATTATTTTTGTTTCTCAGTTTACTATGTATGTCCTAGTAGTTGTATATGTTACTTAAATATTTTTTAAGATTCTGATTAACGTTAATTTTTTCTGTTTTAAAATTACCACAAAAATCGGCTCGTTAGTTCAAAAAATTAATAGAGTTTCTTTGTGTGAGAGAATTGCTTATAACAATGTTATATACGCAATAGTATACATATACCCGTTTGTATCTATTTATGACCGTTTGTAAATATTTGTTTTATCATGATGCTGTACATAAAGATGCTGCCATATATGTATAATAAAAATGTATGCGTCATGATATACCTCTGGTTTGTGACGAATAGTTATAAAAAAGTGATGATTTTAATGGGGTAGAACTCGATGGCGCAGATTTGTAATCCTCGCCATCGGGAGTGATGTATTATAAACCGAAAATATCTGATTTATTGTTTTGAGTTGATAAATTTGATAGCCACAATAATATTCTTATCTTTTGTTAAATCTTCAAAATTGTGTTGTTTTATAACCTCTATATCAGGAATAATAGTCTTAGTAAATTTAGCAGATCTATCTGTCCCATAACTTTCAGTAATTGCAGCCTTTGTATCATATGGTAATTCATATAAGTCATTTGCAGTCGTACTCCCATAACTTTCTTCTCCAATCACAATAGTATTTTTACGACCTCTAAAACCCAAAACTACAAATTCTCCTGCGCTGTTTGTCATAATTCCTGATATTAGAGCAACAGGAACCTGTGATATTGGTTTTAAGTTTGGTTTTACAGCTGTATTTATTTTATGATTTTTATATAAAGTACCATTATAAATACTGGTAAGAATTTTTACATTTTTATCAATATCCAGAGACAGGTGAGTGGTACCATTTCCTAATAAATGATACAATCCAGCAAGCATTACATTAGAATTACCACCAATATTTAAACGAAGATCAATTATCCAGCCTTTAATGTTGTGTGATTGATCTATTTTTGTAATGGCATCATAAATTTCTTGCGCCGCTTTATCCAATTCTTCTCTCGTGGCATCTTTTAACAGCATTCCTGGTATAAATACATAACCATATTCCTTCTCAATAACTTTTGCTTCAAAGGATTTTCCATTTTCATAGGCATCTGCAAGACTTTGATTAAATTGTTCTTGAGATAATTGTTTGCCAAGTGTACTTTTATACCAATCTTTTTCCGAAAAAAGAAGTAAATGATTTCCTTTAATGGTATCAAATAGTTTTACTGTAATTTTTAAAGACTCTTCAAAGGATTTACTTTTTAAGGCCTTCTCTTTTATATAAGGTTTCAGACCTAACCAATCTATATCTTTAGTATGTAAATAGTTCTCTTCTAGTTCTACAAATAGTTTATTATAAAATGTATTAATACTGTCTTTAACTGTTACATGTTCGTTTTGACTATAAGTGTTTAATGAGAAAAGTAAAAGACACATAGTAATACCTGCAAAGATTGATTTCATAATGTTATTTTTTTGTTTTTATGAAAACAAAACTAAAGGCAATCATAATGTTTTTTAAGAAAAATGGCCAAAAGGATGTCCAGAAAAAAGATACTGGACATATTAGTTTTTAAGACTTGCTTTGTATTGGGAAGGAGTTAAGCCAGTAAATTTCTTAAAAACAGCATTAAATGAAGATTTCGAACTAAAACCAGCATTTTCGGCTATGGCTAATAGTGTGTACTTTTTTTGATCTTCGGTTTTTAAAAGCGTTTTAACTTTTTCAATTCTAAACCTATTGATATACTCTGAGAACGACATTTCAAATGATTCGTAAATGAATACCGATAATTCTTTTTCATTTATTTCAATTAGATAGGCTAAGTCTGACAGTTTTAAATTTTTATTTTTAAAAACCTCTTCCACTTTCATATAATGTTCAAGTTTTTGGGCTAATATACTAGGTGTTTTATCTTCAATCGAATTTTGCTTTTTAAGTGTAAACGTATTGAATAAATAGTTTGATTTTGTAAGCGACTCGAATCCTACCCAATAGATGTATATTGAATTTAAAATTAAAATAATTGAATAGACTATTCCATTATATAGATCACCTACAATATGCACAATTACTGCTAATACTATGTTTAAAATTATGACAACTATAAATACATAAGAAAATTTTAAGAGCCATTCCCAGTTTTTTTGAGAAACCTTAGTTCCTCTTATTTGGGTTTTGTATCTCGTTAAAAATTTTATTGCCAGGCTTACTAAAAGAAGGTTAAAAATTAAATAGACGTATTCGTTATATGTAAAGAATCCCATTTTATATACATTCCAAAAGATATCTTTATCTAAACCTGTATGAAGTTTTATATACCAATAAATTCGTAATATACCATAAAAAAAAGCTGGTAAAAATAGGAGGTATTCATAGTTTGAAATGATTTTTTCTTCTTTGGATATTTGACTTCTTATAAAAAAATAAAAGCCAACTGCAATAAGATACTTATATGGAAAAGGGAAAGAAGTTAAAGGAATAAATCCCAGGGTTGAAATCTTCATATACATTAGTGCATATATGAAATTAAAAAAGGATAATGAGAATAAAAAAAGAATAAAATTATTGAATGCCTTTTTATTATCTTTTTTTTTGAAATATAAATACAAACAAAGTAAAAAACCTTGTATGGCTCCAAAAAGAACAATTATAGCAATTATATTTAGCATTCAGCAGTGTTTTAAGATTATTAACCGGGTAACGCAGATTTGCAATCCGTGCTATTAAAACTTCAAAATAAATTTAAAACAACAATTTCTAATTCATGATCTAAATCTGCATAATTTCTAGTAGAATTAAAAAAATATTCCTTCTGGATTTAAAACAATCGTACCTATAATTGGATTATTATAAATGTATTTTAACAAAAAAACAATCACATAATAAGTGACTGTTTTGATATTTTGATATGTTTCACGGATTATAAATCCGCATTATAAGACTACTCGGTATCATTAAGTAATTCATTGAGCTTTTTCTGAGAAAAATCCTGATCAGGGTTCATTTCCAGCGCTTTTTTGTACCATTGAATGGCCAGGTCAATACTGTCCATTTCTCTGTATGCATCAGCAACACTATCGAACCAACCAGAATCTTCTGGCTCGAGTTCGACATTAAATTTAAATAGGTCTAATGCTTTTTCGGGATAATTTCGATCTATTAACCAATAGCCTAACTCGTCTATATAGCCACCTCCGAATACATAGTTTTGATTAGGCTTTTGCTGCTCCCGAAGATAAACCGCTTTGGTTTTGGCAATCCCATCTTTAAGAATATGATCTTTGAGTTTTAAGTGGATGGGCGCTTTTGGTATTATGGAATCGTTAAAAATTAAGTTTTTTAGTATAGTTCCTGAAGCATAATTTGACCAGAAATAATCGGCGTTGACCATCATAGCAATAGCAGATTTTTTAGCTGGAATAAATGCAAAAAAGGTACTGTATCCCGTATCTCCTCCCTGGTGAAATACTATTTTATAATCGTTTATATTATTTAAAAACCAACTTAAGCCTACACTTTTAGTTTTATTAACTTTAGTTTGGGAGGTTGTGAGCAACTCATAGGAACTTTCTTTATAAATTCTTTTTTTATTGATGATTCCTTTATTCATATTGACTTCTGCCCATAACAACATATCTTCGATATTAGAATGTAGTGTAGAACTTCCGGCATGTTTCCTGTTATAAGGGTAGATCTTACTTACGACTATGTTTAGGCTGTCACCAATAACGTGGGGTTTTGTAGCCAAATTTTTTGGCACATCAGGTTTAAAAAAAGTACTGTTTTTCATTCCCACAGGCTCAAAAATATTTCCTTTCATATAATTTTCGAAGGTCATTCCGGAGACTTTTGAAATGACATCGCATAAAATATCAAAAGCAGCATTGCTGTAACTGTATTGATCGCCAGGAGCAAAGTCGAGTTTGATGGATTGCTGACTTCTGGAATACCGTTCGGCAGCTCTGTCATCATACTGCGGATTGTCCCATTCATAATCATCAACATTAGGTATTCCAGAGGTATGATTAAGCATGTGCCTAATAGTAATGTCTTTGTAGCGTTCATCAGCCATGACAAAATATGGCAGGTAATGTATTAGTTTTTCTTCTAAATCAATTTTTCCTTTCTCCATGAGCTGAATAATAGCAGTTGCCACAAAAGGTTTTGATACAGAAGCCATGTGAAATAATGATTTGGTGGTCAAGGAATCTCTTGTGTCTAATCCCTTAACTCCATGTGCATTGGCATAGATAATGTTACCATTTTTAATTACTCCCACGGCGATACCGGGGACATCGAATACTTTTTTTTGTTTAAGAACCGTAGTTTCAATTTTTAATACTTCTGGTGATAAAGCTTTTTGAGGTTTATCCTTACAACCGAACATCGTAGTAAAACAAATACCAACGAGTACTATCTTTTTCATAATGATTATGTTAGTGGTTAATGTATAGATAAAGGATTTAGGTCTTTGTTACACCAATAGTGTCATTTTTCACAAAACTGTAATGTTGTCTACATTCTACAGAAACGAATTGAGCTTGATTATATAAGAAGTAGTTCAAATATAATGTACTATAACAAAAAACAGTCAAATTATAGTGGCTGTTTTGATATTTTGCGATGTTTCTCGGATTACAAATCCACGTTATCAGATTCGAATTTAGTTCTAGGGCACTTAGGATCGTAACCGCGGTAGTACATTGTTGGTAATAATATTTTTTATTCAGAAATCACAGGTGTTTTTCCGATTAGTTCGTCTCTTTTCAGAGTGTTGACCATAAATTTAGCTACGTTTTTTCGGCTTATTGTCGGTTTTGGTATTGGCTTGTTATTATAACTTTCTATTACTTTTTTTTCTTTTTTAAAGTTAGTCAGCCCTACAGGTCTTACAATAGTCCAGTTTAATTTCGATTTTTTTAATTCGTTTTCTTGTCTTTCGTGGTCTTTGTATGCAATTCCTATATTACTATTTTTGATAAACCATCTAAACCAACTTGGGATTTCTTTTTCCGTTTCGGCAACTCCCCATGCAGAACATACTATGATTCTTTGAAGTCCGTCTTCTGTAGTTAGTGAAATTATGTTTTTAATAACATCTGAAAGAAATGTTGCCGGTGTTCTTAGTTTAGACCAAGGAAAATCAGATTTTCGAGAGATATTCAATGCGCTTATTATTGCATCACAGTCTTTTATTGCATTTTCTAAATCAGAAATTTGTTCAGGCGAACCTTTTAAGATTTTCAGGTTGTTGTGATTTTCTTTAATTTTTTTAGGTTCTCGAACTAAACAACATACTTTATAACCTTGATTCAAAGATTCTTCAAGGATTAATTTCCCAGTTCTTCCTGTTGCTCCAAGTATCAATATTTTCATTCTTAGCTTTAGGTTTAATATTGGCCAACGGTGAGTATAAGAAACGTACGGCAAGTAAAAATCGGTACATTTATAGTGTTAACTGTTGGTTTTTATCTTATTCTTTGGTCTAAATGGCTTTATAACATCTTCATTACATTCTAAAAATGGTCCATCCATTAAATCTATACAATATGGAATAGCAGGAAAAACGGCACTCAGACACTCTCTTATCGATTTTGGTTTTCCAGGAAGATTAATTATTAAACTTGATTTTCTTAGGCCGGCAGTTTGTCTTGAGAGGATAGCAGTAGGTACATATTTTAATGATTCTGATCTCATAAGCTCTCCAAATCCAGGCATCATGCGATCACATACGGCTTCAGTAGCTTCTGGTGTAACATCTCTTTTAGAAGGACCTGTACCTCCTGTCGTAATTACTAAACAGCAATTTTGATTATCAACCATATTAATGATTGTTTTTTCTATCAAGTCTTGTTCATCCGGAATAATTTCGTGCAAATCTGTCCATTCAGAATTCAAATATTCATTTAGAGTATCTATAATTGCTTTTCCACTCTCATCTTCATAAATCCCAGCGCTAGCTCTATCGCTAACTGTTATAATTCCTATTTTGGTTTTCAACATATCTTTAATATAAGCTTCTTTGTTTTTAATTATTGGCAAAAGCTAACAACTTGTATAAATCCTGTTTTAATAGGGTTTATACTTTGTTGTAGTGTGTTTAAATTCATTTTTATTCTGTTGTAATAGGCTCATTTTGATTGCTTTTTCAAGTAGTTTAGGTTCACTCCCAGGACCTATAGTTAGAAGTTTTGATCCTGTTATTGGTACCCCATTAAACGGTCTAACATGTACTTCACCATTTGGAGTTCGTTCAAAATAAGTGTACTCTTCTTCATTTCCAATTTGAGTACAGCCTTTCACACGTAAAACACTCTTTGGAATTGCATTACAAATATCATAAATGCAATTTGAATTCGGTAAACTTGGTAGATCAGTAGAGCAGGAAGACCAATGCGTTTTAAGATGTTCAAACTTTTGAGCATTGTTTTTAGATGGGGAGAGTTTAGGAATAAGTGAAACATCAATCTTATCCATGTTTATAATTTCTGCTAATGGGTTGAGTTTATGTAGTTCTTTAACTACAAAGGTTAACCTGTCTAATGGTATATTTTCAATATGCGTTAATACAATCAAAGAAGATACCTGAATCTGATTTGCTTCAAGTTCATTATGTTCTCCTCTTTTTTGCCAATTTCTAACATCAACAACCGATATTTGAACAGGTGGTAGAAACCGATCGTTGAGACCAACTCCAAGAAAGCTCATGAGTGAACAGGCATCAGAAGTACCGTTAGCTTCAATAAGCGTAATTCCATTAGTTCGCTTAGGAATTCTATTGACAAAATCTCTAAGTTCATTTATGCCACTACAACAAATACAACTACCACTAAGTGCTCTGACTTGTTTAGACTCTATTTGCTCGATAAATTGTTGGGCATCAAGGTTTGCATTTTCATAATCATTAAGAATAATAAAAGGCTTCCAACCTTTGTCAATATAACCGATCATCAAGTGTTTTAATAATGTGGTTTTTCCTGCTCCCAAAAAACCAACAACTGTAATAATAGCTTCCATGTCTTTTCAGTACGTGTTTTTATTATTTTTTGTGTACACTATACAACTATTTCTATTCCGATAGCACAGATTTGCAATCTATGCGATTAAAACTTTAAAATAAATTTAAAACAACAATTTCTAATTCATGATCTAAATCTGAATAATTTCTAGCAGAACTAAAAATATAATCCTCTGGATTTAAAACAATCGTATCTATAACTGGTTGTTATAAATGTATTTTAACAAAAAACAGTTATGAATTCTAAACCATGATTTAGCCAATCAATATGTTTTTTCCTTGTATTCATTTATTTTAATTGATGAGAACAACGTTATAGATGTAATAGTATACATATCCCGATAATGCAGATTTGTAGAGTGTTTTTTATCTTCCTATTTCCAAAATCTTTGCTAAACAAATTTCTGCTGTCAATTTCTTTAATTCCTGAACCTTTTCTGCCAAGTATTCTAGGTGATACTTAGAAATCTGAAACTCATCCATTTTGTATCTGGCATCTATATAAGCTCGCCGTAAAAGCTCAAATAGTTCTTTTTCTTCATCTGTTTGGCGAGGAAAAATATCAAAACGAACATCGCAGTTTCTAACTCTAATATCTAACTTGTTTAAATCATGTTCTTTTGGCCTGTAATCTGTAAAAACTAATAAAGTGGTAGTGTAAAGCCTTTCTGTCGTTTGATGTAACTGGAAAGCTGCTTCATTCCAGTACTTTTTTTCAAAGTTGAATTGAAAGTTCTCTAAAAAACGAGCTGAGCTCGTAAACCATTGATCAAAATGTTCTTGTGCTTTTTGTTTGGCTTCTTTTGGTGTTAGTTTTTTAGGGTTTTGCAGTTTAAACTTACCACTATCATATAAGATTATCCCTTCTTTTTTGATATCTTGAAAGAAATAATTCCCCATCGAAAGCGCTTGATTAAGTTGTTTAACCGAATGAAAGATGATATTAATAGTCGTTAACACTTTACCCGCAAGTTCTTTGTCTACTTTTTCTTCTATTTTGTGATTGTTTTTTAAGTCATCATGTGTGGTAGCTACAAGGATATCAAAATCACTTTTGTATTCATAGATAATTCCTTTTTCTATATACATATCTTCTACTTGCTCACCTCTGGCATAACTCCCAAATAAGATGATCATTTCTACTCCTTTGCAATTTTTTAAAAGCTCGGCAAGTAATTGTAGTTCTTCTTGTTTTTCTTTAGGTAAAAGATGTGTTATTTGCCCCATAAATGCAAGATAGGAAATTATTTAATTGGATAAGAATTGTTATACGATAATTGTCTATAACGTGTTTGTGTATGGTTTGTTGCGTGTTTTTATGGTGTGAATCTACTATTAGGTTGTTATGAATATAACATTATAGAATTATTAGTATGAGTTAATTAGAAAATAAGCATTAACCTAAGACTTAGGAAAATGCTTAACATAGTAGGATACGATGTTGTAGTTAGTACTTTATCTTGATTTTTGATTTAATTTATGTTAATTGTAATATATTTGATTGATTCTTTTGAATTTTCAATGCTTAAATCACTTAATACAATTCACAAACCAGATAAAATTTATCCAACAGCTGGAAGTCCAATGTTGGTTACTTGCGATGATTTACAATTTTGGGTTTGTAAGCATAGTAGGGAAGTTTCTAAATTAATAAATGAATTACTAGGTTCAAGGTTCGCTTATTTTTGGGAATTAAAAACACCAGAGATAGCTTTGATTAACGTTAAAAAAGAGCATATTCCGTCAGGTGTTCAAGGAATTAATTTTGACAAACCTTGTTTTGGTTCAAAGTATATTCAATCAAGTCAAGAGATAAATGATAGTGTTTTAGCTTCTTTCAAGGATGCAAGTTTTAGACGAAAACTAGCAAACAAAGACGACTTTTTAATGATAGCTTTTTTCGATATTTGGCTTTCAAATGAGGATAGAAATCATAATAATAGTAATTTGTTAATTGATTTTACAATTCCAAATGAAATTTATTTTACAGTCTTTGATCACGATGCTATTTTTAATTCAAATGCATTAAACAGAGGAATATATCAGATTAATAATTTTGAATCCTTGATTGATACTGAATTGGCGAACATCTTATTCAGCAGTGGCCGAAATCTTGTTAAAGTTGTTGATAACTTAGTTAAGAAGTTTTACATTTGTGCTGAATCTTGTGAAGACAATTTAAAAGATATTATCTCGTTAATTCCACCTGAATGGGATATTGATAAGGCTTCATTAATAGCTCAGTTAAGGGATAATTTATTTAATGAAAATTGGCTTGAAAGTTGTGAGAATAACTTTAGAACAATGATTCAGGAAAATATAAAGTAATGAGAACTTTTTTTAGCATAGTATATTTAACCATTAATCCTAGTCTTAAAGAAAAGATTGGTATTGGAATGATTATGTCTAATGGAAAGGATATAAAATTTAAATTCTCAGATACTAAACTAGGTATAATTAAACAATTAATTCCATCTCAAAACTATAGTTTTTTAAAGTCATATTTTAAGAACCTAAATAATGATTTGAATGATGAAGTTGTTCAAAATAATTTGATTGAATTTAAAAAAGAGAACGCTCATAGTTGGGTTAATGAAAAATATTTTAGTTACCTACATAGATATTCAAATAATATTGTGAAATTTTCAGAACCGAAAGAGATAGATATAGCTTTCGATGAAGTAACTTTTCAGAGTTTATATGAAAACTATATTTTTAATAATGATGCAGAATTTGTACCTAATAAGGTTAAGCAAGATATTGTTAAAATTGTCAAAACTAGGCTATATTCAAAAATCAAAACAAAGGTTGATTTGGATGTAGACGTTAGTCCAAATGATTTTAAAGAGTTGATTTCATCAGTGAATGTAAATTTTATTGGTAAAAATGGTCAGATTGTCTCAGGTCAGACAATAGATTTCTCAAAGAGATATGTTGATTTAGAAAGAGATTTGACTAAGTATATTTCTTTTACCAAAGCTGTTGATTATGAGAAAGGAAGTGGACATTATTTCTTAGTTGGAAAAGAACCAAAAAAGAAGATGGGTCAAAAAAATCATTCTATTTGGAAACATATTTATGAAAGCAATATTGTAGACTATGTTCCTTTAAATGAGACTGACAAAATAAAAGATTATATTGATTCTAAAGATGTTCAACCTTATTTTGAGAAGTAGTAAATTGTTATTTAGACCTTCGTTTTTTATTTTGAATCCTCTGGAGTTAAGTAAGTCTTTAACTGAAATGAGTTCTCGAAGATTAATTTGCTTAGATCTTATTATTTTTTTAAACGCCAAATTTTATATTTGTCAACTTTGCAAATAAATACAGACCTTTTACTAAGAGAAAAATCCGCACTATTGGATTGATTTAGTCTGCTCAAATTTTTAAGTTTACCAACATAACTAAAATGAACAACATCCTTAAAAAAGGCTAATGGAATAACTTTTTAAAAAATTATTGCCTTGTGTAGCGATTATCATTGTTTTGCTTAGTTTTTTCTTGTTCCATATATTCGTAAACTTGTTTCGCTTTCGGCCTCCATTGAATAGCCATATCATTAAGTTTGGTAAATTTTCCTTTAGAGTGGACTTTTATTTTTTCCAGTTTCAATTTAGTCTCAATGTTGGAAGTTGTAGTAGCTAAAATAATACTATTATCATCTTTAATTCCATCCTCAGACATCGTTTTCAAGTCATAATTAACTAGTTGATTTCCCTTTTTGTACTGTTTAGACTTATCAAAAAGAGTTCTTATGTAATGCTCAGATGCAGAATGATTAAAAAATATGTTATTTGTACAGTTTAAAAACTGTAAGATATTCAAAGAATCTATAGAATTTGTATCTGATAATTCAACAACGGATTCCTTTTTATTTCCAACTTTATAAATGTCGGAATCAAATATTATCAAGAGATATTGTTCATTTAAAGGAAAAAAGATTTGTTGTCCAATCCAACCACTACCGTTATAGTTTATTCCGTCAAACCAGTTTTGAGATTCCATAAATTGATTGTATTCCACTACTGGAAAGTCTGATGTGATAAAAGGATTGTTAGTGGTGTTTTTTAGTAATTTGAAATTTAAATCCATAGCTAACATTACTCTACCCTTTAAATTTTCAAGCATTATTTTATGAAGATTTCCGTTTTTTACAAACTGATTTAATACATCTTGTTTTTGCTTGTTATAGAAGGTTGGATCTATTTTGTCAATTCTATCTTTTTGGTTGAGTAGAGCTTGTCTCATAAGATTTATACGCATTGGATTTCTAGATTCCATTGTGAAAATCAAGTGTAACATATCTGATTGTTCCGATGAAAATTTTTTTGGGATACTTTCATTTTGAATATATTTTAACATCAAAGGAGATAATACATTTTCAAGATTTTGGTAAAAATCTTCGAGGACACCATCTTTACCATAAAAGTATTTTTTAGAAGCCTGTTTTTTTAATTTTCCATCTTTTATAAAAAATTCACTTTTAGTATTAAAAACACCTATTTGATTCAAGTTATTCAAATATGAAAAATGCCTTAAATAGAATTTAGGCACGTAGTGTTGGTTAGCTTTTTCTGTATTGGTTTTCAAAAGGTTAGTTTAAATTACACACGACAACCTTATACATGCAATAGTACACATATACCCGTTTGCAAATATTTGTATGTATCGTACAATAAAGATATCACCAAATTTCAAAAATAAAAATAGTATATATAACCATACACCAATCATTTTGCTTTAATCAAAAATTTATATTACACTTAATATATTTTGAATTCACCATAGATCATTTTATAACCACCAACATATATTTAATGAAAATCATATAATATTTTGTAATCACCATAATGTTGGTTTTTGTATCTTGTATGGTGGTCATTTATTTTTATACGGTGATTCCAAAATGTATTATGGGGATTATTATATCAAGCGCGGGGACCAATAATAATAGTATGTTAGGATTTTCTGTATGTGCTAATGTACCCTTTAAATCGATCTGGATTGCTTTTAAAAATATACTTGCCGGCATTACGTATTTCGTCTACAGCTTCTTTTAAATGCGTATACGACTGGTTCCTTGTTTTTACAACCTCACCACTCTGTTTTATGGCACTATTTACCTGGGCGAGTAGTTGTGCCATCTCTTTAGAAAGCTGTTCGGCATGATCTAATTTCTGTATATCAAAATTTATGCTTTTTAGCTTAGCGACATTAGCTTTCCCCAAAACACTAAGATTACTAAGATCCTGTATCAAATCTGCATAGCTTTTTCCTTTAGCAATATCTCTAATAGCACTTATAAGTTCTTTATGATTACGAAATGTATACCTAAAACCGGCTAATAGCTCTTTGCGCAATTCATAAGCTATAGGGAGCTTTTGTTTCCATTCTTTTTGGGATTCTTCCTGGCCGTTTTTTCTTCTTATCCATAAGGATTGTGCATATCGTAACGCCCCTGTACGTTTTGTGAGATCATCTACATAATGTTGCCAATCAAAGTTGATGTTAAGAAAATCCTCTTTATCCTCCTGTACCCATAGATATAGATCTTCAGCTTCCTGAAGGTATACGTCTATGGGAATATTAGCAATCTTAATATTAGCATGCGGGATCGCTTGTAATACTGCAAGCTTATTTTCATAATTGTGTTTAGACATCACCCAGGTTTTTGGCTTAACTTAGAGTATTAAGAAGTGTTTCTGTAGATACAATTGTAGCAAATTCATCTTTTAGACTTGCTATGGCTGTATCATGTATTAATTGTGCACTATACTCTTGCCCGTTAGCGCCTATCTTATTAAAAGTGGCAACAGCATCTTCTATCAAATAGGTGTTAAATCCAAAATTACCTGCCATTCTGGTTGTGGTAGATACACAATGATCTGTAGTTAACCCTATAATAACCAGAGTATCTATATTCTTGCGCTCTAATTGCTCTTTAAGATCGGTTCCTATAAAAGCACTATTCACATCCTTTTCGATAATAGGTTCATGGGTTAGCGGAGTATTAAAATCCATAAATTCATTACCTACATTACCTTTGGCCAGGGGAGAAGCAGGAGTAGTAGAGCAGTGCTTGATATGAAATACCGGAAGATTATGCGTTCTCCAAAATACCAGGAGCTTTTGCATATTGGTTTCGGCATCAAGATTGTTACGCTCTCCACCCCAATAAGCAATATCTTCAAACCCTTTCTGAATATCTATTAATAATAATGCCGGAGTATTATCTTTTGAAATACGCATTAGTTTTTTTCTTTTTTTCTAAAGTCAGTATTATAAATCACGCCTAACTGTAATCGATCATAATTAACACCGGTAAAATGATTTTTGAGATATCCCAGTTGTATACTAAAATTTGATTTTACATTATACCCTACAGCGCCGTATAATCTGTTTTGACCAAAAATTGGTTCTTGTAGATTAATAAATACTTCGTCATAAACATTTAGAAACCATTTTTGATTAATAGGATAGGTGAGTTGTAAACGATATCGTGCTCTATGTTCGGTAAAATCATCATTCTGTGTGCTTATAAATCGTTGCTCTAGGCGGTATCGATGTTCGAATTTAAATTTTCCTACAGTATTCTTCAAAATAAACTGCTCGAAGATTCGATGTTCATTTGTGTTTTCTTCACCAGGAGTATCTTCAAATGTACCATCGGTGCTAATAAAACCATATCCCAAGGTAGCTATTGCTTTATCGCTAATATGATAATTTAACCCTGTTCTTAATAGTAATTGATTAAAACTTGAAGCAACTTCATAAAACCGAAACTGCGCTTCAGAATGAATACTAAGTTTATCACTTACACGATTTGTCCCAAAATACATGTACCAGGCCCCCAACTCATTTTCACCGTTGTCCTGGGCATTAGAAAAATTAAATGTTGCAAATAGTAATAGAAAGAGAAATAAGATCTTTGTGTTCATAATGTAGAATACGTTTTGAGTTTTTTCCAAAATTAATAAAGTAATTCTGTTGAAAATCTAATTTAATGTGAAAACTAGCACAAATTTAAAATAAACAAATATCCTTTACCTGTTGTGTATTTTAAAACTAATACTATAAAAAGCGTCAATTCGAGTGGTTTTTCATAGTGACCTCTCGACTACGCTCGAGATGACACGAAGAAAAATTGTACTTCGGCAAGGCTTGTCCTGAGTTTATCGAAGGGCTCAGCAGGACTATCGAGAATAGCTTTTTTTATCCCAAATCCTTGTCATCCTGAGTGTATCAAAGGGCTCGATACACTTCTTCCTATGGTCGAAGCACTTAATTTGACGGCTTTTAAAAACTAAATCCTTACATCGAATTCACGTTAAACTAATATATCTTACAACTTTCTTTTGCTAATCATTTCAAAAAAGGCTTTGCGATAGGTATCGCTTATAGGCAGTGTCTTATCATAAATATAAACATGAAGAGAATCTGTCTTGATAATGTGATTAATCGAAACGATGTATGATTTATGAACCTTAATAAAGGTAGTAGAAGGGAGAGTACTTTCTATATGTTTTAAAGTACTATAGGTAATAATCTGTTTGTTTAATAAATGAATCGCGACATAGTTTTTTAATCCTTCTATATACAGGATATCGTCTAGATACACTTTTTCATAATTGTTTTTACCATCTGTCTTGATAAATACGTATTCTTTTGTAGTTGTAGTAGTATGAGATAACTCTTCTTTTTGTTTCACCTTGAGAACAGCCTGGTAAAAACGATCAAATTCGAAAGGTTTTAATAAATAGTCCACAGCATTTAGGTCATATCCTTCTATAGCAAATTGCGGATAGGCTGTAGTAAAAATAATCTGTACTTTATCTTTGATGATTTTTGATAATTGAATACCAGATAAATCTGGCATCTGAATATCCAGAAATACTAAATCAATAGCATCACTTTCGATATGTTTTAAAGCTTCCAGAGCCTTTGTGGTACTAGCAATACACTCCAAAAAAGATACTTTTTCTACATAATTTTCTAACAAACGTATCGCAGGCGGTTCATCATCTACAATAAGACAACGTAATGATGTATTCATAATGGTATTTTTAAATAGGCCTCAAAATAAGGCTTTTCTTCTTTACGGTATACTATGAAATCATTTTTGAAAAGAGCAGTTAACCTCTTATGAATACTTGCATATCCTATTCCTTGCTCCACATATTTTTCTGAAGTAGCAATTTTATTTTTAGTGCTGATTTCAATAGCATTTGGATGAATGGTAATGGTAATATTTGCCCTGGCAGAGGTATCATTAACAATCCCGTGTTTAAAAACATTCTCTATAAAATGAATCAATAACATGGCAGGTATTTCTTGATCTGTTATAGTACCACTTACCTGGTAATCTACTGCCAGATTATCTTCATAACG
Organism: Aquimarina sp. EL_43; assembly: GCF_943422735.1. Lineage (NCBI taxonomy): Bacteria > Pseudomonadati > Bacteroidota > Flavobacteriia > Flavobacteriales > Flavobacteriaceae > Aquimarina > Aquimarina sp. EL_43. The sequence continues at coordinate 3,724,347 of NZ_CALSBR010000001.1, forward strand.
TTTTTGAAAAAAGTAAATATAGTCTGCAATAAACTTAAGATCCTTTTTTAAGAGTATTGTATCCTGCTGAGTTTCATAAGTCACAAATCGCAATAAATCTGACAGCCTGTGGATATCTGCTGCAATTTTGGGCTGACTTTCTATAAGTAGTTCAGAGTAAAAACTGTTAAGCGTATTAAAAAGAAAATGTGGCCCCAGTTGCGATTTAAGCAACCTTAACTCGGCCTTTTTATTTTCGATTTTTAATTGATGGATTGCTTCTTTATGATCTACAAATCGAAAGAAAAGGTATATGGCCGTACTAAACAGCAAACTTTTTGAAGCATAGTAGGAGTTGTCGAATACATAGTACCCAAAGTGGCGGAAATTGTCTCCGTAATTATGCAACCCGGTAATAGAGTAGAGTATCACTTCCTCTAACAAATAGCGAATACCTGCATATAAAAACACTAATACAATTATGCCAAAGCAGTATTGCATAATACGTTTTCGCGAAAGCATAAGCGGGCATAATATTTTATAATTTATCACATAAATACTGAAAAAGGTAAGGTAATTACTGATTCCTAACAAGAATATGGGGTATTCTAAATAGTCTGTCCAACTTGTTTTCTGCTTGTAGATATAGTCTCCATAGAGATCCATAATAATAATAAGGATGCCAAGCAGTAGGTGATATCTCCAACGGGATTTAAATACGATCATGGTTCAAAAATAATATTTTGAATAGGTAATCTATACGTTTCTGGTTACAATGCCCTTTTTTTTTATACCAAACCGGTAAACCATACAACCAAATATCAAATAGTGCTGTTATCCCTCTTTTGTCCTGTAAATCTCTGTAGAAGTGTAAACCTGTGATCTGTTATGCCAGTATGGTCTTTTTTTGCTTTAAAATCGAAGAACAATGAAATCACTTATCACCCTTAGTATTATAGTCTTATTACTATGCTTCTCTTGTAAAGAACAACCAGTAGATGTAGATGCTGTTGCGATCAAAGAAGAGAAAACAAGTCCGGCAGCTGTTATAGATGCGTCGTATATCGCTACAAAGACAGCGTATTTTACAGTTACAGATACCGCTATTGTAGGAGAAGGTCGTGCAATGCTAGATCGTATTATTTCTCAATCACAGTTTGTGATGTTTGGAGAACGCCACGGATCAAAAGCGACTTCGCAATTGATTACAAGACTTATCCCCATGTTACACAAGGCCGGATTTAATAACACCGTTTTTGAAGTAGGTCCATACTCGGCAAAAAAATTGGTGGACCTTTCTACACCGCCATCGGCTACAGTAGAGCATCTTAAGCAGTTTACCACGCAATATGCCCTAGAAGAAGATCATGAGATCCCGATCCCTTTCTTTGATGGTCTCGAAGATGCTTATTTTCTTCAGGCAATTCGCGAGCGTAATATGAACATCTGGGGGCTTGATCAGGAGTACTTTTCATCTACATTATATTTTATGGATGAGCTACTCACTTTTGTTGCCGATACTCCAGACTATGCCATCATCAAATCAGAAAAAGAACAAGCTTCTAAAATCATTGCCTCCTGGTATGCAAAAGATAATGTACCAGATGCAGAAATTAAGCTTTTTGAGGAAATTCAAAAAGAACCTGCTGTGCAACAATATTTAAATCGCTTTCGCGGAAATGAGAATACCCAAAAGATAATTAAAGACTTAGAAATTAGTTGGGATATTTATACCCGTTGGCGAGAAGATTCACATGCAGATCGAATAAGCTATATGCGTAATAACTTCTTAACACATTATAATAAGGCATTACAAACAGAGTCAAATCCTAAAGTATTCCTGAAATTCGGAAATCTGCATGCTTCAAAAATTTTAACCAATGGTTGTTATGACCTGGGAGACCTCGTTACTCAACTTGCCAAAGAGCAAGGGAGCAAAGCCACTATCATAAATACATGGCACCGTTTTTATATTAATGAAAAAGGAGAAGAAATTGATTACTTAGAAAAATACGCTTCTTACTATAAACGTCTACGAGATTTTATGAGCCTGGCAAAACGGGATCAATGGACCATCATTGATTTAGAAGCTATACGTAGTGACATCCAAGAAGGACGAATAGCGCTACCAATAAATGGCGATTACCACAAGATTAAGAGTTTAATTGATGGCTATGATTATCAACTCATTCTGCCTATCGACAAAAGAGTAACCCCAAACAAAAACTAGTACAAACCAGGGGTCGAGGTAAGAAAATGATGTCAATTCGAGTGATCTGATACTTCGACATAGCTCAGTACAGGCTGGAAGATTGTACTTCGGCAAGGCTTGTCCTGAGTTTATCGAAGGGCTCAGCAGGACTATCGAGAATAGTGATTTTCTTATGTTGAACCCTGGTTACAATACACTTAATTCAATAATTTAAAAATAATACTATTATGCGTAACCTCATTTTAATCTTTATTACTGTATTCACTCTATGTTTATCCTGTAACGCTCAGGATCAAAAACCTGTTATTAGTATTTTGGGTATGATGCATTTGCATAACCCGGGAGCCGATGAAGTAAATATGGATATGGGTAATATTCATTCTGATAAAAGACAGGCAGAATTAAAAGAACTTATTGATTTGATCGCTAAGTTTAAACCCACCAAGATTGCTATAGAATCGTCGTTAGGAGATACCTTATGGAGTCAGACCTATTATACCAAGTATCTAAATGGAGTATTAGAAAAAGAAATAAGTAAAGAAGATAAGTGGAGGTTATCTAGCGAAACTGTCCAGATATCTTACCCTTTGGCAAAACAGATGGGACATGATAAATTGTATCCTATAGATACCCATACAGAATTTGATACGGCTCCTGTTATTGCCTATGCCGAACAAAATAATCAACATGTACAATTAGCCGAGTTTAATGCGCTGATTAATAGTATGCAAAAGGATGTAGAATCTATATCCAAAGGCTCTGTTTTAGACATTGTAAAGTTTGCTAATTCTGAAAATTTTGATAAAAATTACAATCAAAAGTTTTACCTGAAACACCTGGTTTCTTTTGGTAAAGGAGATAACTATATTGGTGCCGATGTGGTTGCGAAATGGTATTTTAGAAATTTAAAGATTTTTACTAACCTTACTAGAATTGTTACTCCTAATGATAGAGTTTTAGTAATTTATGGTGCAGGTCATAAAGATATCTTGGTTGACCTTATTAAAGATAGAGCAGATTGGGAGTATTATGATATCAATACATTACTACATTTTAAAAAATAATATACTACGCAAAGGGTTTACCATAAGCAAAGAAGGTATAAAATATAATATGTTAACGCAATTGGTAAATAATACATCGTAACCTTTTTGGGATGGTTTTAAGTTTGTAACTTAGTGACACACAAACTATTTTGAATTTTTGCTGAGGATGGTTTATGGGGCCAGAATCATAACTACGTAAAGGTTCAAAACTTAAAACCAAAAAAATGAAACGTATATTAACAATCGCCATTGCCTTTTTTACGGTAATGAGCTTTGCACAAACTCAACCACAAAAACCCAGTGAACTAGTAGCCCAGCAAAAATCATCGGGCTCAAATTTTGAAACTACTCAGATTTTTACTGCAATTACTAAAAAAAGTAATGTACAAATTCCGAAACAACTTAAGGATTATGTGTTGCTTTCTTTAGATCAAAGTAAAATGAAATCTTTACAAGGTAATTTCCCGAATACGATGAACTTAAGTATTCCGGGGAAGAAATCAGCAATGTCACTAGACCTTGTTAAAGTAAGCATTAGAACAGACGATTTTTCGGCTATAGATATGCCTTCGGGCAAGGTGCTTTCTCGTGATAACGTAGCGCACTATCGAGGTGTAGTAAAAGGCCAGTCTAACTCTCTGGTCGCTCTAAGTTTTTATGAAGATAAGGTATCTGGTTTTATTAGTATCGATGGCCAGGATGGTAATATGGTAGTAGGACCTGTAGATAACAGTAAGAGCCATATTCTTTATAAGGATAAGGAAGTTAGTTATTTATATGATATTTCGTGCCAGGTAGAAGAGGATATCGAAAAAGGAGGATACACTATTGAAGAATTGGCAGATAACCCACAAAGCAAAGCAGCTGCAAAGTGTGTAAAAATATTCTTCGACATATGTACAGATGTTGTAAGTGATAAAGGAGGAGCTCAGGCGGCTTCTAATTATATCGAAGCTGTATTTAATCAAGTAGCTGCGTTATATGCCAATGATCAGATATCTCTTAAATTATCGGGTACCAAAGCCTGGACCTCTAATCAGCCTTTTAGCAATAATAGTCTTGATAGCTATATCAGCTATAAAAACCAAAACGGCCTTAATGGAGATTTAGCGCATATGGTAAATTATAGTTTTGGAGGAGGACTAGCAGGAGGAATCGGAACCCTGTGTAACTCATCTAGAAAAGCTGCAGTTTCTGGTATCAGAGGTAGTTATCAAAATATACCTACCTATTCTTTTGATGTATTCTTAATATCTCATGAGGTAGGACATAATGTAGGATCACGACATACACATGCATGTGTATGGAATGGTAATAATACTGCTATAGATGGTTGTGCCGGTTTTACAGAAGGAAGCTGTTCGATACCAGGAAACCCTGCTGGAGGAGGAACCATTATGAGCTATTGTCCTAATACTAGTGTTGGAGTAAATTTCAACAAAGGATTTGGTTCACAACCTGCTAATGTGATCCGTAATTATATCGCAGGATCAAGTTGTTTACAAACTTGTGATGGTGGTGGATGTAATACGGGAGATGCTGTATCGGTAACATTTACCAATAATACAGACTGTACCTTAGAGTATTACCAGAATAATTCTTTACAGGGATCTGCTAATGCCGGAGGCTCGTATAATGCAAATACTACAGTAGGAACTGCATGGCAAGCCAAAAAAGCTTCGGGAGGAGATACCGTAGATAATTTTACTATTGCTTGTGGTCAAGCAACCTATAATTCTACAGGAAATTGTAGTAGTGGTGGCGGTAATTGTGATGGTGTAGCGCCTTGGTCTCCAAATGTTAACTACAGTGTTGGTGATCGAGTAACCTATAACGGATCTCTGTATGAAAGAACTGCTACAGGATGGACTAATTTAGGACCATGTACTACAACAACCGATCCTTGTGCAGGAGTAGCACCATATTCTTCGGGTACTGTATATAATGTGGGTGACCGTGTAACGTATAATGGATATCTGTACGAAAGAACCGCTACAGGATGGACGAACTTAGGTGCTTGTGGAGGATCATTTAGTAGTGCTTTCAAAGGAGATGGACCAGCAGGAGGATTGCAATTGAAAGCATTCCCTAATCCAGCAAAAAATCTTTTAAATCTTGAAATTAGTAATGCAAAATCTTCTTCTCAGATCAATATCAAAGATATAAACGGAAGAACATTAGAGATCATAGATTTTAAAATGCCTCCAGAAGGAAATGTAGTAAGAAAGACTGTAGATATTAGTAAGTTATCTACCGGTATCTATTTTGTACAAATTACTACCGATAGTAAAACACTTACTCAAAAGATTTTTGTGAAATAATTTTTTAAATACCAATAAAAATTGGCCCTAATTAAAGGCTGCTCATATGGGCAGCCTTTTTTTTGTGATCTATTTACCGAGAAATAATATGATAATAAGAATAATTATAAAATACCCCTGAAAAACGGGTAGTGATAAATATAAAAAACCGATAGGTTTGTTGATGACTATTCAATTGTAAAAGTAAAAGTTGAAGGATTAACAGGAACTCCAAATTGGTAAAAAATAATTTGCAATACAATTATATAAAGAGATATCATTTAACCTTAAAATAAAATATAAAATGAAAACGATACGTGAGCATATTGGGGCACATCAGATTAACCTTTCGGGTTGCAATGTTTCTTCAAAATTAGAGGGAGAGATTCCAATTTTTGTTTTTGATTATCTGTCTATGAGTAAAACGCTGAGGTATCAGCTATCTACTCACACCTGTGAACTTTGTGGATATAATCCAGGTTCATTAGATATTATCTGGGTAGATGGGCAAGATGAACTTCTTAAAGAAGATGTATCTTCATTTTGGTTTTGGGATGATAATGGACTAATTCCGTTTGCGTATATCGGAAAAGGAGCAGAAAAAGGCCCTTTTAGCGAACACGAAGGTGTTTTGTTTTTGAATACAACGAATACCAAAGAATTTGATCAGATGTCGATTGTAGTACTCAATGTAGAAAAAGATAATGTTAAACTTACCACAATTGCCAATAATTTTGAAACTTTAAAGATTATCAAAAGTGAAACTAACCGTCAAATTTCAGAACAATTAAAACAAGAAGGAAACAGTTTTTTTGGCGAAGGTAACTTTGATGCAGCTGTCCAAAATTTTTGTAAGGCAATACAAGCAGATTATACAAACCCTAATCCGTATAATAACATAGGAATGATTTCGCAGGCAACCAATGACTATTTAGATAGGGGTGAAGCTTTTTTTCAATTATCTTATCTAGTAGATCCAGAATATACTAACGGAATGCGAGGATATAGTGGTATACTTGCTAGTAGAGGGAACCTGGAAAAAGCAATAGAAATTATGAAGGATTGTATTCAAATAGAAGAATCAGCAGTAAACTTTGCTATTTTGAGCCGTTATTGCTTAGATAACGGTGATAGAGAAAATGCAGAAAAGTTTTATTTAAAAGGAGCAAATATCGATCAAAATCATCCAGAGTTACAAAAGGTAAAAGATAGTTTGTAACGTTATTGATGACTATCATGAATAATAAAAGAGGCTGAATTCTTTGTTTTTAACTTAGGATTCAGCCTCTTTATGATATAAAATTTTAAACTCTTTTTTTAAGACTCCGAATCAATCTTAGTAGATTCGGTTTTACCGTCATTAATCATTTCGGTACCTGCACTTTTTAGATATTTATCTAAGAATTTCAAAATTCTACCATAAGCTTCGATTTGATTTTCTTTTTTTACAAATCCATGTCCCTCGTCTTCAAATAATACATATTCTACAGGAACACCACTTTTCTTAACTCCTTCTACAATTTCATCAGATTCTACTTTTAAAACTCTGGGATCTTTGGCTCCTTGAAGAACAATCAATGGTTTTGTAACTTTTTCAGTGTGAAAAAGTGGAGAAATTTGTCGTAAACGAACAGAATCAGCGGTATTTGGATCTCCCATTTCTGTGTACAACGCTTCTTTAAAAGATTCCCACCATGGCGGAATACTTTTTAGCGTTCTTAACCAATTTGTAACTCCAAAAATATTTACACCAACCTTAAACTCTTCTGGAGTATAAGTAAGGGCTGCCATAGTCATATACCCTCCATAAGAACCACCAATGATTCCTATTTTATCGGCGTCTACGATATCTTGTTTTGCCAGCCAGTCTTTTCCTGCAACACAATCTTTTAAATCCTTATCCCCGTGATTTCGGTCATCCATTTTGAAAAAAGTCTTACCATAACCACTACTACCTCTGTTGTTCACAGCCAGTACAGCATATCCATGATTTACCAAATACTGAATTATAGAACTAAACCCTTGTCTGGATTGTCCTCCGGGGCCACCATGAACCCAAACTAATGCAGGAACTTTATGATCAACAGTTGCTTGTTTAGGCTTATAATATATAGCAGGAATATCTAATCCATCAAAAGATTTAAAACGAACTACTTCTGAAGTAACCAAATGATCTGGATTGATATCTTTATTTAAAACATCTGTTAGCTTATGGTATTTTTTGGTTGCAAGATCATAAGAGTATGAATTGGTAGGCGTATTTGACCCTCCAACGCTAAGTAAAGCCATAGATTCATCTCTCGAAAAACGTGCCCTATTAATTTGTTGATTTTCTATAGAAGGGAAATCAACAATAGTACCTGTGGCTACTTCTTTTACCTCCATAACCGTCTTAGCATCTTCATTGGTAAACATTACCTGGTATTTTCCGTTTCGGGTAAAATAAAAACCAGAAATATCCCAGTTTTTTTCTAGAACCTTTTCTTTACTGCCATCTTCAAGATTATACTTCATTAGATAACTAAATTCTGCATTATCATCGGTAGTATAATAGAATGATTTACCATCTGGAGAAAAATCCTCTGGTGAGTTTCCACTTAAGTTATCATTAATCTTAACTTTTTCTTTGGTTTCGGTATTCAATAGGTAAAGATCATTATCATTAGTATTGATAGACTTAGAAAGTGCTATATACTTTCTATCTTCAGACATTCCGCCAAAATCCATCCCATCAGTATTCTGATAAATTAATTTGGAGGTAAAATCAGCAATATCCATCTCATAGTGATCCATATATTTAGGATCTCTTTCGTTACTACCATAAAAGAAACTCTTGCCATCTTTTGCCCATCCTCTAAATAAAGCTCTTACATTCTTTTCTGGAGTTAGACGTTTGATACCAGAGCTGTCTTTAACAAAGATTTTATAAATTTCATCACCATTACCATCCATTCTGAATAAGATTCTATCATCCTCGGGGAAATACGATATCCCAAAAACCGATGCACTATCAGATTTGGTTACAGGCATAAGTTCGCCACCATTGGTAGCAACTGTATACATATTATAAATCCCAGAACGGTTACTGGTCATAAGTACCTTGGATTTATCTGCAGAAAATCCATTCGAAAATGCATTTTCGTTATCCATAAATTGTTCTATCGAATACTGGTCGATCTTGATAGACTGAGCGATTTCTTCTTTTTTTTCTTGCTTACAAGAATAGAAGAGGAGCAGACCCATACTAAATGTGAGTAGTTTTTTCATGAGTGTTTATTTATTTATTCTAAAGTAAAATTCTTAATTTCTTTAAAAGGAGAAGCATCTAACTTCTCAATAGCTTCACGATAAGGTTTCCAATGGTTTATAAAAAATTCGTTGGTCTTTACCAGCGCATCTTGTAATGCATCTTTAGCTTGTTTTATCAAGGTGTTCTCTGTAGAAGTTAGTCCGTTTTGACGACTACCCACATACCATCCTGCTGTACCCATACGTTGCATCACCGTTACTTCTGGATTACGAGTGATTCCTTGACGCTTATCTTCCTTACCAAGATAGATAGCAATTACACTATCGATTTTTTTAGAAATATCTTTAGATAATTTAATCTGATCTTTATATTTCTTTTTATCTAATTTTTTAAGCTCTTTCTGGTATTTTGAGGCTATATCCTTACTCTCTACCAATTGTTTTACAGCATCTGCTGCAGACTGCCTCATTTTTTCCATGTTTTTTGAAGCAGCATAAATTTCGTTGATATTCTTCTGGGATATTTGTAATCTAGGATCAGATTTAACCTCGATCATGGTTTCAGATTTTTGATCCCCATATTCTAATACCAGTTTATATTTACCAGGTTTTACATCAGTACCACCAGGTTCTCTATCTTGTTTTTGGATTTTTCGCGAAGGTCGATCAACACCTTTTTCATTCATAAACCATTTTGTTTTATGAAATCCTGTAGAATCCGGGGTCTTTTCTTTTAAAGTTCTAATCAAACGATCACCATCATAGATTTTAAGATGAATAGAATCCCATTTTACCTTGGCTTCTTCTTTCTCACTATCAGACTCATCTTCATCGCTTTCCTTTTTATTCTCTTCTTTGCTAGGTTCTTCTTTTTTCTTTTCTTCTACTTTTATGTAATATGAAATAAGAGCTCCATAGTCACGATTTTCACCATTATATAAGGCGTCTCCTCCAAAACGACTACCTGTAGGTTGTTGATAAGCGGCCTGATATGCGATTGGAGGCTCAAAAAGATGTAATTTCTGACTTAAAATAGTACTGTTTTTTGCCAATGCTCTTAGTGGTCGTATATCATCTAATACCCATGCGGCTCTACCAAAAGTACCAATAACCAAATCATGTTCTCTGGGTTGTATTACCAAATCTTTTACCGATACGGTAGGAAAACCTTTGGTCCATTTTGTCCAACTGTTTCCTGCATTAAGAGAAATGTATAATCCATCATCTGTACCCAGGAATAATAGATTTTTTTCTATAGGATCTTCAACAATACTAAGCGTATAGCTTTTTACATCATTTTGGTCAACAATACGTTTCCAGGTCTTACCATAATCAGTAGTTCTAAATGCATATGGTGTATAGTTAAATCTTCTGTAATCATTAGCGACCAAAAGAGCTTCTCCTTTCTTTTTGTTTGAAGCTTTGATTTGCACAATCCAACTTCCTTTTGGCAATTCTTTTATGTTACTAGATACATCGGTCCAATTTGCTCCTCCGTTTTGAGTAATATGTACTTGCCCGTCATCTGTAGCTGCCCAAAGCATATTTTCCTCTAGCGGCGAAGGCTCAACAACCAAAACAGTACAGTGATTTTCTGCACCTGTAGCATCCATAGTTAATCCACCACTTTCTGCTTGTTTTAGCTTTTCGGGATCGTTTGTCGAAAGATCTGGTGATATTATTTTCCAGGTAAGTCCCTTATCTGTGCTCTTGTGTACAAACTGACTTCCGAAATAGATTGTATTATTATCGAATGGATCAATATTGATCGCTGCATTCCAGTTAAAACGCAATTTTACTTTAGGATCGGGGTGAGTAGGGCGCACAGTATAATTGTTACCCGTCATCCAATCATAGCGGCTTACATATCCTTGCTGGCTCATCGTCCATCCATATCTAGAGTCATCTTTATCGGGTACAACATCAAACCCATCACCAAAGGATATTTCTTGCCAGTATGAGTTTCTGATTCCTTGTGCTTTCCATACATAAGCTGGGCCTCTCCAGCTGCCATTATCCTGCATACCTCCGTATACATTATAAGGAAATTCATTATCTACATTAATATGATAAAATTGTGCGACAGGAAGATTTCCTATAAAACGCCAGGATTTACCTCCATCTCTTGTGATGTTTAATCCCCCATCATTACCATCGATCATATAACTCCCATCATTAGGATGAATCCACCATGCATGATGATCGGGGTGTACTCCATTATCAACACCATATGCAGGCATTAACTGTGTAAAGTTTTTACCACCATCTTCAGAAACATTTACATAGGTAAATACAGAATATACTCGATTCTCATTTTGTGGATCTACAAATATATCAGAGTAATAAAAAGGACGATTACCGATATCTTTTTTATCATTAATTTTTTTCCACTTAAACCCTCCGTCTGTTGATTTGTATAGTGCATTCTTTTTGGCCTCGACCAATGCATAAACAATATTAGGCTTATTAGCTGCTATTGCTAATCCTATTCTACCTAAATTACCTTTTGGAAGCCCATCTTTATCGGTACGTTCTTCCCAATTCTTTCCTCCATCATGAGTGATGTAGAGACCAGAACCCTCTCCTCCCGAATTAAAAAACCAGGGATCACGCTTATGTTCCCACATGGCAACTATTAACTTGTTAGGATTTGTAGGATCCATGACAAGGTCTGCAGCTCCGGTTTTATTATTATTGAATAGAATTTTGGTCCAGGTAGCACCGCCATCGGTAGTTTTAAAAACTCCTCTTTCTGGATGTTCTCCCCAGGGAGATCCAATTGCTGCAACATAAACGATATCAGGATTAGTAGGATCAATGATTACTTTATGTATATGACGGGTTTTCTCTAACCCCATAAGTTTCCAATTTTTACCACCATCCAGAGATCTATAGATACCATATCCACCGTTAAGACTATTTCTAGGATTTCCTTCTCCGGTACCTACCCAGATTACTGATGGATTTGATTGTTGAATAGCCACGGCTCCTATAGAAGCAGTAGCTTCATTATTAAAAATTGGAGCCCATTTGATTCCTCCAGAAGTAGATTTCCAGAGTCCACCAGAAGCGGTTCCTGCATATATAATATCAGGATTGGTAGTTACCACATCTATAGCAGTGACACGACCACTCATTCCCCCAGGACCTATATTACGTGGAGTATTATCTTTAATAAGGTCCATGGTGAATTTCTGAGCAGATAATGTAGAAATCACACCTAGTAGTAACAGTAAAAATATTCGTTTTTTCATTTTTTTGGTTGTGAATTAATTATAGTTGTATTTGTTGTTCTAATGTTGTGAGAAATGATATATCGGGATATCTGTTTTTTAAATCTAAAAGTTCTTTCTTCTTTATTTGGGGCGAAATATGGGTAGCGATTACCTTTTTCGGATTGATATATTTTTTGATCAATATTGATGCATCATCTTGTAAAAGCATCCAATACGGTAGAATAGCAACGTCGATACCAGCATCATGCAATTGTAGCTTACTAAATAATTCAATTTCTTCGAGCCAGTTGGTATCTCCTACATGCAGAAATTTCTTATTGTTTATTTTAATAATGTATCCTACATTTTGTACAGCAACATGTCTTTTGCCGGCATGATTTATTTTAAGCCCAGTAACCTTTACTTTACCAATATCTATAGTTTGTTTGGTATAGTCTTTTGTAGTGATTGTAAATACTCTACCTTTAAAATCAGAGAAATTCTTAGTGATTTGATTTGCTCCAAAAAGGACAGCATTTTTGTTTAGGACTAAATATTCCCGAGATAACGAGGCGCTAAAATGATCCCCATGATAGTGTGTGAATAAAATAGCATTAGGTTTAAATCTGGTATTGATTTTATGCACTACTTCTTTAGAAGGAAATAGATAATCATCTCCATATTTTGTGTGCAGACCATCAATTAGTACAGAAGATTGATGATCAGATATTAAAACACCCATATTACCTGTATAGGTAAGTGCTATATTTTCTTGTGAAATGCCAGAAATACTATAAAGAAGACCAGAGAGAAAGAAGAATATTTTTAACACGTTCTAATGGATTGATTTTGAAAAGCCTAAAGTAAATAAAATGAATACGCTAAAGTCTTAAAGCCGTGTTAAGGTAAAATGAGGTAAATTTGAAAGATTAAAAATCGTATTAGTAATGAAATTTATAGAACTCACACTCAAGAATCATACAATCCTTCATGGCTTTGATGCTCGAAATCGAGAGGTTACAGAAGAAGTAGAAGTAGAAGAGGCTTCAAAAAAAATAGTAGCGGTTAAGAGAATTTTATCGATCAGCGAAAAGTATATTTTAATAAAATATGCATATGATAGAGTTATATACTGGGAATATATGGAGGATTATGAAACTATAAAAAAGATGCTTGTATCATAAATGATTGCTATATTTTTTTAAATTCCTTTGGAAAAGAAGAAGGTTCAAAATCCCAGAAATAGGGAAGTAGATAGTAAGTGATTACTATAATTAAGATAATAGATATAATGTTTAACCAAAATCCTTTTTTCATCATATCGGGAATGGTTAAATAGCCCGACCCAAATACCACTGCGTTAGGCGGAGTAGCTACAGGAAGCATGAATGCACATGATGCTGCGATTGTTGCGCCTACCATAAGAATAAATGGATGTACATCAAGTGATAGCGCCATTGATGCCAAAACGGGTAATAACATTGAAGTAGTAGCAACATTTGAAGTGATTTCGGTTAAGAAATTTACAGCAGTAACAATAAAGGCCAAAAGAGTAATCAAATAAACTCCTTGCAATAATGTCATTTGCGTACCGATCCAAAGCGCTAATCCCGATTCTTTAAAACCAGATGCCAAAGCAAGACCACCACCAAATAGTAAAAGTACGCCCCATGGTAACTTTACTGCCGATTGCCAGTTCATTAATGGTTTTCCTTTTTCTCTACTGGGTAGAAGAAAAAGAAGTAATGCTGCAGTAATGGCAATTATGGTATCGTCTATAGCCGAAAAAATAGGCTGTAATAAAAAAGACCTTGTGATCCAGGCAAAAGCAGTGCATATAAATACTGCGAGTACTAGTTTTTCTTCAAAAGATATTGTACCTAATTCTTTCAGTTGTCTTTTTACCTCATTTTTCCCTCCAGGAAATTCTTTCTGTTTAAAAGAAAATGCGATTTGAACCAAATAACGCCAACAGATGAATAACATTACTAACGAGATGGGCAAACCTATAACAATCCAATTGGTAAATGTGATCTCAAAACCATAGATTTCTTTAACAATCCCAGCTAGAATAAGATTAGTAGGAGTTCCTATAAGTGAAGCAACTCCTCCGATAGATGCACTATACGCTATAGCCAGCATTAGCGCTTTTCCGAAGATTTTATTTTCATCTTCGATAGTGTTTGGATTATCGGTAAGTTGAGTAATTATGGCAATACCAATAGGTAACATCATTACAGATGTCGCAGTGTTAGAAATCCACATTGATAAAAATGCTGTAGCAATCATAAAACCAAGAATCATGGTTTTAACATTGGTACCAATAATATTTATAATACTTAACGCGATACGTTTATGTAGATTCCACCTCTCTATCCCAATAGCCAATATAAACCCACCTGCATATAAGAAAATATTATGATTGCCAAATGCTGCAGTTGTTGTTTTAATATCCAAACCACCAGATAACGGAAATAAAATAATGGGCAACAGTGAAGTGGCTGCAATAGGAATTGCCTCGGTAATCCACCATATAGCAATCCATAAAGTACTAGCCAGTATCGCATTGGCTTCTTTACTTAAACCCTCGGGGTGAAAAAAAAATAATACAAGAAAAAAAATTGCAGGGCCAGATATGGCTCCTATTTTTTTAATACTTACATTCATGCGATGCTGTTGTTAAGAAATCATAGGTTTAGTAAATGATTGATAAAAGTATAGATAAAAGAATTAAATCTTTATCCCAAAGCATAGAAATATTACTTTGGGAGTATAAGGTAATAGTTAGCGTGGTCTCCATAAATTCTATAAAAAGATATGGCAGAAAGAAAAAAGATGTATTGTATAAATGGGTTTTGTTAAGGTATCATAACCTTAGATTTGTCACTATTTCGTGCAGAAATAAGATGAAAGTTTTTATCAACTTTTACAATAATTATTTTACCAGTATGTAAATTAACCATCTTCCATCTAAAACCATAAGATGTTTCGAAAATCGCAGATCTAGCTGTTTTTCGTAAATCAATTTCATCAATGTTTTCGACGATTTGATTCGCCAAAAGATCAAGTCCTCTTTCTTTAACTTCTTCGGCAGAAAGTTTACGATCGCGAGGGTTTTGACTTTGATCAATAGTAATTTGGTATGAAGATGCTTCAATACTACTATTGGGAAATACTAAAAAAGAGAAAAATACTAAAAAAGAGAGTATGTAATTTTTCATAATCTAACGATTTTGTGAATTACATACTATATCACTGAATAATATGCAATTACGTTGGGTTTACGTGTATTGTCATAAGTATTTGTATAGTGCTTAACAATTATCTTAAAAAAGGGGTGTTGTAAAATTAACGTTTAAATACCTTTTTTAGGATATTATTATGTTAAAAAAATGATAATATCTCTTAAAATTTTGCTTTTCTACCTTTTATTGTTATAAAAATCCACATCCATAGTTTTAATATGGTGATTATTTCATTCTCATTTCTTATATAGTTTTTTACCAGCTTCATAATATTTATCTCCTTCTATCCAAAAAGGAGTTGTCTCGTTGTTAGCAATGTTTCTGCATGCTAAAACATAAGACTGAAAAAACTTAAATAAATAGTCGTAATCCAAGGTATCTGGATTGTCGGTAACCTGGTGGTAGTACTTTGTGATTTCTTCGTCAAAAGCTGTGAATCCCATACTAAAAGTAGGTGCAGGAATCCCTTTTGCAGCAAAGTTTACATTATCAGACCGATCAAATAATCCTTGCTCAGGAGCAGGATCATCGATGGCTTTTAGTCCAAATTTGGTAGCGGCGTCTTCGATATCTTTTTGTGCGGTTGTTCTGCTCAAACCAATAATCGTTGCCAGTGTTGTATCATTATAGCCTCCATTATCACTATTAAAACAATATACCATTTGATGTAAAGGAATTACCGGGTGGTCTACATACCATTTACTTCCTAACAACCCTTTTTCTTCTCCTGTGAACAGGATAAAAAGCGCTGACCTTTTGGTTGGATATTTTGCAATATTTTCTGCTGCAGAAAGTACAGTGACCGTACCTACTGCATTATCTCTAGCTCCATTATATATCGAATCATTTTCAACAGCTTTACCAATACCCACATGATCGTAATGAGCAGAATAAATGATGTATTCATTTTTAAGCTTAGGATCGGTACCTTCTACATAACCAACAACATTTTGCGAAGTAACTGTACTTTTCTTGATTCCCTCAATAGTAAATTCGATATCAATCTCTTTATTTGTTGCAAATAGTTTACTAATATCCTCATTCTTGTCATTTACCCATACATGAGAAAAGGTATCAGAATCATTTTTGTTATGATCAATGATAGACATCTTTTCACCATTTAAATTATGTTCAATTCTTGTCCACAAACGATCATCAACATTACAGATTTCGATAATACCAAGAGCACCTTTTTGCTTGGCTAGCTTCATTTTTTCTCTGGTTTTAGAAAAGGCCGGTCTAATCTCTTTATTTTCCTTAGATCCTATAATAGTTATTACATATTTTCCTTTTACATCAACAGCATTATAATCTTCTTCGAGACCATAATTTAAAAACACTGCTTTGCCTTTAAAATTGGCATTTTTTGGTATAAAAGCTGCTATTTTATTCAAAACCAAAGCTCCTGTCTTAAGCTCGGTCTTTTTAGCACTGGATGTTTTTTTTAGATTTACATTTTGAAAATAACTAGTGGTTTCGGGAATTGGCTGTACTCCGTACCCTCGTAGCATATTAGCAAGATATTGCGCAGCAATTTTATTTTCGGGGCTTCCGGTTTGCCTACCTTTTAGTTCATCTGAAGCCAGAAAATAAATATGCCCTTCAATTTCACTTTTAGAAACAGTAGATTTTACTTTTTCGACATCATCCTGTGCCGAAATAGAGATTGTAAAAAGAAAAAGTAACGAGAGTATAATAGATTTTTTCATGAGTGAGAATGATATAATTGTGTGATCAAATTAATGGTATAGCGTATAATTAAATATAGCTACCTTCTTTTCAAAGATAACAATTGTTTGTACTTTGTTATAATACAAGAAGTTGTTTTCTAATAAATATTGTCAAAAACAAATGTTAATTCTCATTTCTTCGATAGATAATAAGTTCTTATCTTTTATAAATTATACTAACTTTATCTAATGAAAAAAGAAAAAAAAGTATTTAGAAAAGGCTTTGCATTCAAAATCTTTGAGGCACCAGAACAGTCTCTGTTTGATAAGCTTTTTGATATTTTTCAGGAAGTTATCACTCATACTTCGGGAGATCTTGACGAGGCTTTAGACTGGATGAGAGAATTAGATAAAGAATATCAACTTACTGATGAGAATTACACGCTGGATGATTTTGTAGAGGATTTAAAAAAGAAGGGGTACATTCGAGAAGAGATCAAACCAGATGGTAAAGGAGGGATGTCTATTACAGCCAAAACCGAACAGGCAATTCGCAAAAGGGCATTAGATCAAATTTTTGGAAAGCTAAAACGAAGCGGAGCAGGGAATCACAGAACAAATTATATTGGTAAAGGGGATGAACACTCTGGGGAGTTTCGTAATTATCAGTATGGAGATTCGTTAGAGCAAATATCAATAACAGAAAGCCTTAAAAATGCACAGATCAATCATGGTATTGGTGATTTAAATCTTACCGAAGATGACCTTGTAGTCGAAGAAACTCAGTTTAAAGCACAAATGAGTACAGTACTAATGATTGATATTAGTCACAGTATGATTCTGTATGGTGAGGATCGTATAACTCCTGCCAAGAAAGTTGCAATGGCACTTGCAGAGCTTATTATTACCAAATACCCTAAAGACACATTGGATATCTTGGTTTTTGGTAATGATGCATGGCCAATTGCGATCAAAGATTTGCCTTACTTACAGGTAGGACCATATCATACGAATACTGTAGCAGGTTTACAGTTGGCTATGGACATGTTGCGAAGAAAGCGTAATACAAACAAGCAGATTTTTATGATTACCGATGGTAAACCCAGTTGTTTAAGAATGCCAGATGGACAATACTATAAAAATAGTAATGGATTAGATAGGTACATCGTAAGCAAATGTTATATGATGGCTCAACAAGCCAGGAAATTACATATCCCCATAACGACTTTTATGATTGCACAAGACCCCTATTTGATGCAATTTGTAAGAGAGTTTACCTATGCGAATCAAGGAAAAGCATTTTATACCGGCCTTAATGGTTTAGGTGAAATGATTTTTGAAGATTATGAAACGAATAGAAAAAAAAGGATACGAGGATAAACTCGTTTTGAATTTAAAAGTAATTGTAAGAACGAAAAAGAAAAGATGAAAATTTTAGATATAAAGACATTAGGCCAATTAAAAAAATCGGGATATAAAAGTATATCAATAAAAGATGAATTAAGAAATAATCTAAGAATTAAGATTAGTAATAACGAAGATACTTTTACAGGTATTCATGGGTATGAAAATACAGTGATTCCCGAATTAGAAAGAGCAATTCTTTCTAGGCATAATATTAATTTATTAGGGTTACGGGGTCAGGCAAAAACCCGTTTGGCAAGACAAATGATAAATCTGCTGGATGAATGGGTTCCTGTGATAGAGGGGTCAGAAATTAATGATGATCCGTTTCATCCTATTTCTAGATATGCGACTAACTTGATAGAAGAAAAAGGAGACAACACGCCCATTAGCTGGTTACATCGATCAGAACGTTTTGCAGAAAAATTAGCAACTCCAGATGTTACTGTAGCAGATATTATAGGAGATGTAGATCCAATAAAAGCCGCTAATCTAAAATTAAGCTATGCAGATGATCGTGTGATTCATTTTGGGATGATCCCAAGAGCAAACCGGAGTATTTTTGTTATTAATGAATTACCAGATTTACAAGCTCGTATACAAGTGGCATTATTTAATATTTTACAAGAAGGTGATATCCAGATTAGAGGATTTAAACTTCGATTACCATTAGATATACAGTTTGTGTTTACAGCAAATCCAGAAGATTATACGAATCGAGGAAGCATTGTAACACCTTTAAAAGATAGAATAGGATCACAGATTCTTACTCACTACCCCAAAACTGTAGCAATAGCAAAAACAATTACCCAGCAAGAGGCTAAATTAGATTCGAGGCAAGCCGATTTGGTTTATGTACCAGAGATTGCAAAGGATTTATTAGAACAAATTAGTTTTCAGGCTAGGGAAAGTGAGTTTATTGATCATAAAAGTGGTATAAGTGCCAGGATGAGTATTACTGCTTATGAAAATTTGTTAAGTATGGCAGAATACCGGGTATTGCGATCTGGCGATGATCAAACAGTATTGCGATTAAGTGATTTTACCGGGGTTATTCCTGCTATTACCGGCAAAGTAGAATTGGTATACGAAGGAGAGCAGGAGGGAGCTGCTTCTGTAGCAAATTCCTTAATTGCTGATGCTATCAAGACTTTATTTCCCGAATACTTTCCGAAAATCGAAAAACTAGAGAAAGAAGGTTATGAAAGCCCATATCAAAATCTGATAAATTGGTTTTTTGAAGAGAGCGGATTCGAATTACTAGATGATATATCAGATAAAGAGTATAAAGAAAAACTAGATGCCATTACGCCGCTTAAGAATCTGATTAATGAATATCATCCCGAAATGAGTACAGAAGAAACTTATTTTATGATGGAATTCTTATTGTGGGGATTGGTAGAATTTAAAAAACTAAGCAAACATAGATTATCAGAAGGATTTCATTTTAATGATCTTTATGGAAGTTATATAAGTGGGTTATAGTTGGTAACGTTTACCACCAAACTAAAAAAAAACATTAATAAGAATCTTCATTACTTCTCATCCAGAGTAATGGAGATTTTTTTGTGATAATAATATCTGCACCTGCTCTTTTATATCTTCAAAAGAAAACCAGGCGTCACTATATTTTGGATTAGTAACCCAATGTGTCTTCTCCTTTTTTATAGAATATTTAAAAACATCATTCAGCATTATAAAAATATGTAAAACTTAAGTAACATTTTAGATCATTAAGACATATATAGATACACAAAAAAAACTTAATTCAAATGATTAAAATATTCACATTACTATTAATGTTGTCATCATTTATTTCATTAGGGCAGCAAACAACAGAATTTATTATTTCCGGCGGTATACAGGATAACGATCCAAATATTAATAATGTTTTATCAGATGCGGTTACAAGTCTTAACGGAAACGGTACTATTACAATAAAAGGAGATATAGAAGTTCGTGTTGATTTCAATATTCCTGAAGGTATCGAACTAAAGTTTTTTAAAGGGAATAAATTTATAATAAAGGGTAATACTACACTAACCATAAATGGTAGTATTAATGCAGGTCAATATCAAATTTTCGAATTAGAGGATAATGGAACTGTCGAAGATTGTTTTTGGGATAGATGGGATTTTACTTTAGATGACGGTAAAGTTAGAGGTAATTTAAAAAACAATTATGTAATACCACAATGGTGGGATATTGATGATACTGGTGTTATTCCGTGTGGTCAAAATTTTCAAAAAGCAATTGAATCATTTCCAAGTGTTCAAAAATTTGTAGCAAATGGAAAATTTTTACTTGAAAAGACTTTACATTTAAATCAAAACAACCACTATTATGATTTTAGTGGTGCTACTTTTGTCGGGGTTAATGAAGATAGGGACGTATGTCAAGCTTTTAAGGATAGTTATCTATTATGGTATAATACTCCCGCACCTCATGGGTTGCCAACAACATTTCCAGCTACTGATACAGGAGGTTTAATTAATATAGGAAAACTTAGAGACTTAACAGAAACGTCTCCTTATTCGGTTGTAAATGTAACTTTATACGGAGGTATTTATATCCCTAAGAATAAATATGACAATGCACTAGGAATATTAAATGCCAAGAATATAAAAATTTTAAACGTAACTATAGACTGTTATAATGGACAAAGAGGAATTGCGCTCCAACCTCATAAAAACTGGAATGTCCCAACAAGGACAGACCATATAATTGTTAGAGACGTTATTCAACAAGGAGGAACTAACGTTTTCAATATAGATATTGACTCAAATAGTAATACATCTAATGTTATTGTTTCTAATGTTGTTGGACATGATATTGGAGGTCATACAGCTGACCCAAATGATAGTATTAGAGAAGCGGCTTTTAGAATTTCCTCTGGAGGTTCTATTCAAAAAATTCATAATATTACAATTTCTGAAGTAATACTTTCAAGCGTTTATAAAGCTTTTAATGTTAGTGGAGCTAGCGGTATTCTTTCAAATATTCAAGTTATTAATTCAGAAACGAATTGGTTAGAGGGAACTAATCCAGATTTAAAAGTTGAAAATGTTAGAATACATTGATTTACGATTTAATCTAAATCAAATAGAATAAATTACCACCAAACTACAAAAAAACGGTCATAAGAATCTTCATTACTTCTCATCCAGAGTAATGGAGATTTTTTTTGCGACAATGCTACCTGTACCTGCTCTTTTATATTTTCAAAAGAAAACCAGACATCACTATATTTTGGATCGGTAACCCAATCTTTTTTCTTCGGAATATTAAAATGACAACTACCATATTGTTCTGAAGTAAAACCCTTTAATGGTATCCAAAAACCAACAATGCATTGATTGTTTATAATAGGAAATAGCTCTTTTTTCATAGATAAAGGAACAAAAAGATTTGCCATATAACATACACATTGATGAATACTTTTTGGATCTATATGCAAGTCTTCTAGAATAGGTAGGGTCTCGTTTCTGTAGAGTAAGGGTAATTGTTTTGTTTTCAGTTTTTCTACTTTTTGAAGTAACGCATCTTTACGGTTTGGGCCAATCCATTGTAGAAGTTCACCTTGAATTAATGGGTCATACAGATAAAATTTGTATACAATTTCAATATGTAAAGTGTTATTATTTCTACGATCTTTTACCAGAAAATCTAATTCTCCGATGGTGATTTTATCCTGGTATACCTGAATATTCTTTGCTATAATCTCGTACTTATCAGTATTGGTAATACCATATTCAAAAAAAAATTCTATACGCTTACCTAATACTTCATTATCCCGAATATTAATTTCTGTTTCGTTAGGTAAAACATCGTTTTCTAGTACTTCTTCGATATCAAAAGGAGATAATCCTAAAAGAGTTTTGTCGGTCCATAAGGGTTTACTATTTAAAAACCCTAGATATTCATTTTTGATTGACATTTAAGCTTTAGGTAAATTTTGATTTTGAAAAAACCGAAAAGTATTTATTAATGATAGGTTTCAGTATTTTTCTATCTACAGGTTTAGAAACAAAATCATCGCATCCTGCATCTAATGCTTTTTGGATATCTTCTTCTGTAGAATACGCCGTTTGCGCTACAATAGGTAATCCGGGTCTCATTTTCTTTATCTTTCTTGTAGCTGTATACCCATCCATTACAGGCATTCTTATATCCATGAGAATTAAATCTATATGTTCATTTTTTTTACAAATCTCTACTGCTTTCTTACCATTTTCTGCACGATGAATTACAAATTTATACCCTTTCATTTTAAGTAATATCGTTTTAAGAAATAAAAAATTTACATCTCCGTCCTCTACAATTAAAATAACTTGTTTTATAGGAATATCCGGAATCTTTTCTTTATCTAAAGGAGTATCAGATGTCACAGGATTAACAATGGGATTGTATGGTACAGTTAATGTAAATATTGAACCTTTATTAACCATTGAAACAAAAGTAACATTACCACCGATTAGATTGGCGTTTTTCTGAGCAATTGATAAACCTAATCCAAGACCATCATAGCTTTTTGTAGCTTCTTTTTCAGATTGTGAGAAGTTTCTAAATATTAGTTCCTGATCTTCGGGTTTAATGCCGATTCCCGTATCTATTATGGTAATCACCAAAGAACTATTTTCAATTTCGCAAGAAATTTCTATCATACCTTTGGTTGTAAATTTAATTGCATTATCAATAAGATTTTGTAAAATCTTGTGGATTTTTAGTTTATCCATAAGTATGATCCCCTGATCATCTGTTAATTTATTATTGAGGTATATTGCAATATTTTTGCTAATCGCTTTACTCTGAAAATCGGAAAATAGTTTTTGCAACGTCTCATTAATATTTATTTCTTCAAAACGAACTTCGACCTGATTAGTCTCTAATTTTGAAATTTCGATGATATCATCGATAATGTTGATTAATTGATTACTACTATTTATAATAATTTTTGAATATTCTTTTTGTTGATCCGATGTAATTTGTGGGTCATTAAGTAATTCAGAAAAACCAATAATACCATTCATAGGCGTACGTACTTCATGAGAAATATTATGAATAAATGCGGTTTTTAATTTGTTACTCTCTTCGGCTCGTTCTTTAGCAATTTTTAATTCTTTTGTTTTTTGTTTGATTAAGTATTTAAGATATCTGTTAAGAAGAAGAATAACAATTAACGACAATAGAATAATTCCGGTAAGTGTAATCCAGAAGCTTGCTTTTTTATAAAAAGGAACGACGGCATTATATAGCCAATTGTCAAAAATGATTTCCTTTTCATGATCAGTAATATTATTAGTCGTCTTAGCAATAATATCACTAAGCATAGCATTACTTTTTTGAACTGCAAGGCTTGGAGCGTATGTATATGGAGTTTCTGAAACAATTTTAAGATTATCTAGGTTTTCTGTTTTTATAAGGTAATTGGCTACTGCTTTTGGTCCTATATAAGCATGGTATTTTCCGGAGCTAACTTTTTTTAAACAACTTAAATCATCTATTTCTGTAGAAATGTTGAGGTCTTTTTCATACTCTTTTAGGATCTCATATATCGCATAATCTTTAGGAACTGTAATTATTTTGTCGTTATAGTCTTTTAGATGTGTACCATAATCAACATCTTTTTGAGTTACAATAGTATGACTAGACTCAAAGAGTTGTGAGTAAAAATTAAAGTAAGCATCTCTTTTATTGGTTTGTTGGATTTCTAAAACGATTTCAATTTTATTATTTTTTGCATCATTTAGAAGTTGTTCCCAATTAGTATACAGTTTTCGTTGAAATTTGTGATTTGTTTTCTTTTCGATAAGGGAAAGATAATCGATTAAGATACCATCTATTTCGTTATTCTCATTAATAAATTGATATGGGGCATAATATGGAAAAAGCCCAACAGAAATACTATCATTGTTTTGTAGCCAATCTTTCTCTTTGTCACTTAAGACGGTAGATTTCGAACAAGAAAAAAATCCTATCCATATACTAAAGAAACAGAAAATATATAGTAATTTTTTTGCCATAGCTTTTTACTAGTTATCCCTTACTTTTCTTGCTCCTTATTAATAAAGATACTATTTAATAGTAACACTTTCAAGAAACACCAGGCTTATTTATAGAACAAAGTGAATTAATATAAATTCATAAATCATAAACTTTTATATCCTAAGACATTGTATTTCTTTTAGAAAGAATATATAGATAAATGTTTATGGATAACTTTTTTTAAAATTTCTGGATCAATAGGTTTAGCTATAAAATCATCACATCCAGCAGCAAAAACGTTTAGTATATCTTCTTTGTTAGCATAGGCTGTTTGTGCAATCACAGGAAGTTCTGGATGTAATTTTTTTATCAGTTTTGTAGCATCATATCCATCCATTTCTGGCATCTTCATGTCCATAAACACCAGGCTTATGGGATTGTTTTCTTTACAAAATATTACTGCTTCTTTTCCATTTTTAGCACGATGAATGGTAAAGTGATAATTTTCTATTTTTAGTAAGATTGTTTTAAGGACCAAAAAATTAACGTCGCCATCTTCTGCAATCAGGATGGTGTGTTGTCTGGTTTTTGTGTCTTTGTATAATGTAGATGATATTGTATTAAGAGGATTAGAAATGGTAATAGGGCGATAGGGCAACTCGACTCGAAATGTAGATCCTTTGTCAGGAATAGAAGAAAAAGATAACTCACCTTTCATCAGGTTAGTGTACTCTTTGGCGATAGTAAGCCCCAATCCTAATCCTCCATATTTTCTTGAAATTTGATTTTCTGATTGAGAAAAACTCTTAAATATAAGCTGTTGATTCTTAGGGTCAATTCCTATTCCAGAGTCCCGTACATTAATAACCAAAAGATCTGCTTGTAACATAACCGAAATAAGTACAGCTCCTCTTTGAGTGTATTTAACCGCATTTTTAACTAGACTAGTTATAATTTTGATAAGCTTAGATTTGTCAATATGCACATAACGTTGATTGTCTAACAGGTTATTATTAAGTATAAGGGAAATCCCTTTTTTCTTTGCTATTATTTCGAAAGTTGAAAAAACAATATCAAAAACTTCGTATAGGTCAGTCTCTTCCCGAGTAAGAATGACCTGTTTAGTTTGTAGTTTAGAAATTTCAAGTATGTTATCCATACTATCAATTAATTGTTTACTGCTGTCAACTATAATTTTGGTGTATTTTGCTTTTTGGTTATCTGTTGTGCTAGATTCTTTAAGAAGTCTCGAAAAACCAATAATACCATTCATTGGTGTTCGAATTTCATGGGATATGTTATAAATAAATGCTGTTTTTAATTGATTATCCTTTTCGGCATTATCTTTTGCTATTCTAAGTGCTTTTGTCCTATGTTTTACAGTGTAACCCAAATAAAAGTTGATCCCTAAAACAATGAGTAAGCCTAGCAATATAAAAAAGACAAGAGGAATCAAAAAATTGGGATTTTTATAAAATGGTTTTGTTTTAGTGTAAAGCCAATTTTCTACAATATTTTGTTTTTCGCTATCAGAAATATTGTTAATTGTTTTTTGAATGATTTTATTTAAAACAGTATTGTCTTTATCTACAGCAATACTTGGGATATAAGAATATTTAGTCTCGGCTATGATTTTAAGATTGTCGAAGTTTTTAGACTTTATTAAAAAATTAGCTACAGTTTTTGGACCAAAATACGCATCGTGTTTTCCTGTCTGCACCATTTGTAGTGCTATACTTTCGTTGAGATAAGTTTTCAGTTTGATTTCTGGATGCTTTTTTCTTAAGTATTCTTCTGAAGAATACCCAAGAGGAACTGTTATAGTTTTTGTGCTAAAATCTTTTAAAGTAAGTCCATCAGGAGTATCTTTTGAAGCTACAAGAACAAAAGGAGTGTTAAAGAATTCGGTATAAAAATTTAGATATTGACTTCGATCCCAGGTTTGTTGAGCTTCCAGAATCATATCAATCTTTTTACTCTTGGCATCCTTTACCAGTTGTGACCAATTAGAATAATACCTTTTTTTAAATTTATGATCTATTTTATCTTCAATCAGGTTAAAGTATTCAATAAAAATACCTTCAATAGTAGTGTTGTTATTTATAAATTGATACGGAGGGTAGTACGGAAATAAAGCAATTGTAATAGAATCATTTTGTTTTAACCAATCCGCTTCAGCGTTCGTTACTATTTTTTCTTTTGAACAAGAAAAAAATAAAATTGAACACAGAAAAAACAGAAAGGGTAAAAGAAATGTTTTTCGATTACGCATTTAAATCAAATCTTCTAAGGTGATGATAATGATGTTGTTAACATATGTTAGAATTAAAGATAAGCATTATTTGCCCAACTATTAAGATAAGATATGCTACTTTTTTATTTCTGTACCGTCGGGATATAAAGCGAACCTGCCTTTAGAAGGGGAATGCACATGATCATAACTATCCCAAGGCCAACCTCCAAATTCTGTTTGTTGATATTCTTGTATAGCTTCCCTGATTTCTATTTGGCTGTTCATAACAAATGGCCCATGTTTTACTACAGGTTCGTTAATAGGCTTACCTTGCAATAGTAATATATGAGCTTCTGTATTACCGTTTTTCAAAGTAAATTCCTGATCTGCGTTTAGAATAATTTCATGCTGTACAGGAATAGTATATCCTTCACTAGTAACTTCGGTTCCTTTAAAAAAATATAACGATCTGTTTATACCCTTAGAAGCTGTAGGAAGGTTAAACGTTGCATTAGCATCCATTTTGATAGTCCATATTGCTATTTCATTAAGAGGATCTGCTGCCCAGGAATCAGGAGCAGAAGCGGGAGCTGCTGTATCATCTAATTTTCCAGCAATTAGGGTAATCTCGGTATCCTGTCCAAACTCATCCTGTTTCTTTATTTTAGGAACTTCTTCACTCCATAACATTTTAAAATGTGGCTCTACCATTTTCTTATCCCTCGGAAGGTTGAGCCAAATCTGAAACAATAAAAAAGGATTTTCTTTTTCGGTATGTAACAATGGGAACATTTCAGAATGTTGAACACCTTTGCCCGCTGTCATCCATTGTACATCACCGTTACCAAAACGTCCTGCAGCCCCAAGTGAATCAGAGTGATCCACCAATCCTTTCTGGACAATTGTAACAGTTTCAAAACCACGATGCGGATGTGCCGGAAAACCAGGAATCTTGGTGCCATGATACATTCGCCATCCATCTTTAAGCGTAAAATCCTGACCGATATTACGTCCTTCTAACGATGCATCGGGACCTAATTCTCCGTTTCCTTTTGGATATTGATCCTCGTGATATGCACAAAATAAAAATGGATCACTGGTTTCCCAAGGGAAGCCTAACGGTTTGATTTTAATAATTGCAGCCATAAGCTTAATATTTTGATCCCTTATTTATATTAACAGATGATTTGGTAATAAATGCTCTAATATCATCATTCGCTTTAATCAGATCTTCATTTCGAAGGTACATCATGTGACCACTGCGATATCCTTTAAAACTTAGGCGATCTTTAAGTTTTCCATTTGCGTTAAGTTGCCACATCACATATTTAGCATTAAAATAGGTCGTAGCACCATCATAATAACCCGATTGGATCATCGTATGAAGGTTCGCATTCATGGCCATAGCTCTTCTTAGGTTTTCACCGGTATTATTACCTTTGGTTCTATCCCAGGGTCTAACAGGGCCAAACATATTGTATTTTAAATCGGTTTTAAATTTTAATTCCTGACTGTAATAATAGTTAATAGCAGGCGTAAAAGAATGAAGCCAGGAAGTTAATTCACTATTATAATCAGGATTATCCCCTGCGTCTTTTATATCCATTCCTTTATAGCGAGAATCCAATCGGCCAATTGTAAATCCTTCTTTATCTCGTAAAAGGTCTTTCCAGAAATATGATTTTGGAACTTCGAGATTATGTTGTCGTATTGTTTTTTTAGAAAGCCCAGAGTAGTACGCCATCTTGTTAATAACTTCTTCTTTTTTGGAAGCGTCCAGATATCCGCTTTTTACAATGGCTGGAAGCAGTTCATTAATGGTATAGTTCTCTACTTCTGGAAGTACTTCGAGTAAATCTTTATTCTGAAGCTCTGGAGACAACATCTTATGATACCATGCCGCTGCTGCAAAATAGGGTAATCGATTTGCTATTTCTACAGGGCCATCAAATTTAAAGCCTATTTCAGTAGGTGAGACTAATATTACTCCGTTAAGATACATCCACTGGCGATTTTGAAGCTCTAGAGCCAGACCAGAAACTCGTGTGGTTCCATAGCTTTCTCCGATAAGGTATTTTGGAGATCGCCAACGATTATTTCGCGTTACAAATGTATTGATCCAATCGGCCAGGTATTTTACATCTGCTTTTACCCCGAAGAATAATTTTTTATCAGGCATTTTTCCATCTTTTCTGGGGATCATTCTAGAATATCCTGTATTTACCGGGTTTACAAAAACAATATCTGCTACATCCAATACCGAATTTGGATTAGCTTTAATTCCGTAGGGTTGTACAGGAAATCCTTCATTATCGATCTTAAGAATACGAGGCCCTGTATAGGCAATATGCATCCAAACCGAAGCTGATCCCGGACCACCGTTAAATGAAATGAGTAAAGGTCGATTTTCATCATTTTTAATATCAGATCTTTTGTAATAGGTATAAGATAAAGAAGCTATAGGTACTCCTGTTTCATCCCAAACTGGTTGAAATCCCACCGTTGCTTTATAAGCAATGGCTTTTCCTTTTATCGTAGTTGTATGATTAGTTACTATAGTAGTATCAATAGGAACTTTAACGTTTTGTGCTTCGGCATAAAGCGAAATAACAAACACTGTAATGAATAAAGAAAATATGTTTTTCATTTTTATGGTATCGTAATTAGTATTTTTAGTTTTTACTGGCATTCTGAGCAATTTGTTGCAATTTTTGATCGATAGCTTCTTTAGATAACCAATGCCCTCTAATCATTACACCAGAAACCTGTGTTAAAGCTTTGATGTCTTCTAGTGGGTTTGCATCCAGAATAACAATGTCTGCATCCAATCCCTCTTTGATTTGCCCAAATGTATCTTCTTTACCAAAAAACAAGGCAGGATTCATTGTTCCTGATTGCAGCACATCTAATGGCGTTAACCCAGCTGCTATCATTCCGTTGATTTCGTGATGAATTGAGAATCCGGGAACATTAAATAATTGCGGGGCATCAGAACCTAATAATATTTGATGACCACTATCGTGTAATTTTTTTAATAATGTTCTTCTTATAGTATTAAATTGTTGCCATTGTTCTTTATTAAAATTGGGGTTCTCTTCGGTATATTGACCTTTTCGTTGCTTCCAATTTTGCAAGGTAGAAGCAGGCATATATTTCATTTCGGGATCTTTCAATAACTCATCGGCAGTGACCGGAGCAAACCATCTTTCGAATAAACTTTGAGTAGGAACAATCCAGGTATTATTGTCTTTTGCAAGTTGTACCAATTCATCAATTTTGGACTCATCTGCCAGAGGAGTGAAATTGTACCCAAAGAAACCATTATCTCCCGGGTTTACATTTTCAGATTCGGGAACCAGTCCTTCTAAAAAACCATCGATGTGATCAATAGAAGCGTATTTACTTTGTATAGCATGTCGTATACCAACATCAACAGGAACATGCCCAGAAAAAGGAATACCTACTTCGTTGGCAGTTTTTACCAATTGATCGAATACTTCTATCGTAATACCAGGATGGATTTTTAAGAAATCATACCCTTCTTTTTGATACGCTGTTATTTTGGCAACAGCTTCTTCTTTTGTCTTTATAGAATTTCCGTTAAGAGATGGGCTAGAGGTAAAAATTCTAGGACTTAGGAGATCACCGGTCTCTGCACGTTGTCTTAGTTTTAGATGAGAAGGATCACCAAGCATACCTCGTATTGTTGTTATCCCGTTAGAAAGGTATAAAAACAAAACCTCTTCGATACGTTCTTTTGATGTCGAAGGTTGTGGGATATGTGCATGCATTTCTGTTAATCCTGGAATGATGTATTTTCCTTTGGCATTGATTTTTGTAGTATATCCTTCTGGATTTTCTATACTACTAGTGACTCTTTTTATTTTTCCAGAATCGATTACAATCTGTTGTTTTTCGATAGTAGTACCATTACTTACATCTACAATAGTGGCATCTGTAACCAGGATAGCAGTTGTACTCACTTGTTTTTGAGGTTGAGCACAAGAGGTAATTAGTGCTGTAAGTAGTATGAAAAGATATGTTCTCATCACCAGAGTTTTAAAATTTGATTGTTGATCTTTTTAGCCCTTGCAAGGGCCATAGATCTAATTATGTCCTATGTGACATCCACATCCTGGTTTCATAAAGCTTTGTGCTTCTTTATGCCATGGGAAAGCTTGACTATAATTAGCATTCTCCCACCAGAATTTAGTTCGTGTTTTGGTTGTATTACCAATCTCATTCATGGTATCGGTATCATATAAGCGTCCGTTTACCATAGTATATTTTACAGTTTCTGTATTTCTGATATTTTCTAAAGGATTTTTATCAAGAACGATAAGGTCGGCTAGTTTTCCTTCTTTTAATGAACCAATATCATTTCCTGCACCAATATATTCTGCGCCATTTAGAGTTGCAGCTCTTAGTGCTTCGATATTAGTCATTCCTCCTTGCTGAAGTAACCATAACTCCCAATGCGCTCCCAGACCTTGTAATTGGCCATGTGCTCCCAGGTTTACTTTAACTCCGGCGTCGGTTAATGCTTTACATGTTTTCGAAACCAGGATATGTCCATTTTCATATTCTTCATCAGGAACCATAGTTCTATGTCTTGCGCGAGCATCTACAATAGCTCTGGGAGTATATTTAAGTAGTTTTTCATTTTCCCAAACCTTATCTTTCTGGTAGAAATAGTACTCCCCATTCATCCCGCCATAATTTACAATTAATGTAGGCGTATACCCTGTATTACTAGTTTTCCATAGTTCATTTACATCTTTATAAACCGGAGCAACAGGAATATTATGTTCAACTCCTGTATGTCCATCCATAATCATACTCATATTATGATAAAAAGTTGATCCTCCTTCGGGTACTACATTGATTTGAAGCTCTCTTGCTGCCTGTATCACTTGTTGACGCTGATCTCTACGTGGTTGGTTATAACTCTTCACAGATTTAGCGCCAAACGCTTTAGTTCTTCTTATAGAAGATCGTGCATCTTCCAGTTTATTGATCACTGCTTTAAAGTCTCCATCTGCTCCGTATAGGATAATTCCTGTAGAGTAGAGGCGTGGTCCCACCATTTCTCCACTTTTAATCATCTCAGACATAGTAAAAATCGACTCTGTATTGGCAGAGGGGTCATGAGATGTGGTTACCCCAAAAGCTAGATTGGCATATAATTGCCAATGTTTTTGAGTTGTTAGACCATATCTAAACCCTCCTACGTGTGCATGTGCATCTACTATACCTGGCATAATTGTTTTACCTTTTACATCATATACCTTTGCGTCGCCTGGTACGGGCACTTCAGAAGTAGTTCCGATTTTTTCAATACGGTTGTCTTTAATAATGATAGTTCCATCTTCGATTACCTTATCACCTTCCATCGTGATTATTCTGGCATTGGTAAATGCAATTCTACCTTGTGGTACATCTGTTTTTACCTCTAAACCGATTTTGATCCCTGTTGCGGTTACTTCTCCTACTTTTTCTGGAGAGTTAGGCAAAAATGTAAAGCGGTCTTTAACCTCATTAGAGAAGTACTCATCCCCAAGGGTCCATATTATTTTTTTACTATCTCTGGACCAATGAAGATTAACCCCTGCATCTTTAGAGACTTGAGATACTGGTACAGCCTTAGAGTTATTATCCAGGTCTATTTCTTTACCATTAAGGACGAGTGGAGCAATAAATGCTTTATGCAGATTGGTAAAAGCAATCCATTTATTATCAGGACTAGGTACTAATCGGTTGGCATATTTAGATTTTATATGTGTCTTTTTATCTTTTCCATTAAGATCAACAGATTTTAACTCCTTAGTAAGGTTTCCAAAGTATGTACCTCCGGTTTGATAAAAGATACGTTTTCCGTCTTTAGAAAACATAGGATATTCGCCTTCTTCTGTTATTAGTTTAGCATTACTACCAGAGGATGACATAGTATAAATACCAGTATTTTTAGTAAAACTTAAACCCTGATCACTATTTCCATCTTCTTTTCTGAAAGCGATCAAGTTATTTGTTGCATTAAATACCGGAGTTCTATAAATTCCTTTTTTTGTGGTTAGCTTGGTAGAAGTACCTCCCGAAGCAGGAATTTTATGTATTGCTCCCAGATTTTCATCATTCCAGGTGACATACACAATATGTTGACCATCTCTAGAGAAGCTAGGCTCAAACTCAAAATCAGAAGATTGGGTAGTAAGACGTTGCGGTTTCCCTTTGGGTAGACTTTTACTCCATAAATGCCCAAGAGCACTAAATACTATAGTGTTACCATCTGGAGAAGTAACTGCGTTACGAATTACTTTGGAGGTAAACTTTTCGGGAGAAACCGGAGTGTTAAAATGCAAAGTTTCGGCAATTTTGATAGTAGCATCTACCGTAAACGGGATATTAGTCACTTGCTGATTCTCTACATTGATTTTATTGATTTTTCCACCAGCCCAGAATATGATTTCTTTGTTGTTAGGCATCCAACTAAAATTAGGATATATCCCAAAAATCGCCCATGCCTCCTGTTGATCTTTGTTTAAATTATCATAGATTGGCCATTCTTCACCGGTTTCTAGATTATGAATATACAATACCGTTTTGGTACGAACTCTTTTTACGAAAGCGAGTTTTTTGCCATCCCTAGATACTTGTGGTCGTGCAGCGCCTCCTGGTCCCCCAGTAACAGTAATCGTTTTTCCGGTTTCGAATTCATATCTCTTAATAGCATAAATCTGTTTGTTTGGATCTTTATTGTACTGAAAAAATCCACCAGGATACATATCCTCTGCATAGTACATATATTTACCATCAGGAGAAATATGAGGTTCATTAACATCCTGTTGGTCATTTTTTCTCTTGGTTAATTGTAACCCAGAACCCCCCGTGATATGATACTGCCACATTTCACCTGCACCCAGGGAACGCTGAGAGGTAAAGTGTTTTCTTGCTACCAAATAATTACCATCGGGCATCCAGACAGCATTGTTTAATAATCTAAACTTTTCTTTGGTAATTTGTTTAGGCTGACTGCCATCACTATTCATCACCCAAATATTATCACCTCCACCGGCATCACTGGTAAAAGAGATTTTTTTACCATCTGGACTAAAACGAGGTTGTACCTCAAAAGGGATTCCTGTACGTAATACTTTAGCTTTTCCGCCAGAAACAGGGATACTATAAATATCTCCCAAAAGATCAAAAACAATAGTATTCCCATCAGGGCTAACATCCAGATTCATCCAGGTACCCTGATCTGTGGTAAATGTATGATCTTTATAATTAAATTCTCCTTTGGGATTAGAAACATCCCATTTCTCTTCTTCTTTTTTGTTTTTTTTTGTCCTTTTGAGCTTGAGTATTGAAGATTAAAAATACCCCGATAATCAGAGAGGTAACAATATGTTTGTGCATGATGAGTAATTTATATGATCCGAAAATAAGGATTTATCATACAAAATATCTTAAAGTGATGTTAATGCGATTTTGAAAAAAAATAGAATCTTAGATTCTATTTTTTTCATCTTCAATCCCTGTTTTACGTTTTCTGGATTTTTTTACTTCTTTACTTCCAAAAGTATAGGTTAAATTAAAATTAACCTGTCGGCTATCCCAACCTCCATTACCTTGTATGGATAAGTCTCCAAATCGAGTATCTCCTTTCCATGGAGAAGTATATAAGATATCATTAAAAGCTAAACGAGCATTTAATTTATTAGAGAAGAAACGTTTTTGAAAAGCAAGGTTTAATGAACCTAAACTTTTGATTTGATATGTTCCTCCCCAGATAGATGGTGAGTTAAACCATCCCGAGATTTCCATTTTGTAACCTTTGGGTAATGAAAACGTATTTTGACCATATAAACTTAACGTGTTTTGAGATACAGAAACAAAGTCTTCATTATTAGCTTCAAAAATGGTTCTGTATGCATTAAGACTGTAATATACATTCCACCAGTCGTTAATTTTGGTAGGGTAGGATATACTTAGATTAATAACTTTTTGATCTGCTACATTTCTGGTAATAATGAAGTTTTGATTTTCACCCTGGGATTCGGTTACTTGTGCAAAATAATCACCTATTATACTGTAACTTAAAGCGGTAGTTAGTCTATAGTTATAAGTATGTGCAAGTTTTATGTTATCGGTGTATTGTGGTTGTAAAAACGGGTTTCCTTTTCTAAAAGATAATTCATTAATTTTATATTCAAAAGGATTTAAATTTTGGTAGTTAGGTCGTTGTATTCTTCGACTATAGGTCAATGCAAAAGAATTCTTTTGATTCATTTGATAAGTGATACCTCCGCTAGGAAAAAAATCAACATAATCCCTTTTTACTCTGTCGTCAACTGTATTTTGACTACTAAATAATTGTCCATCAGATTTGGTTTGTTCTACTCGAAGACCAAATTGTATGTTTAGTTTTTTGAATTTACGGTTATAGTTAAAATATCCGGCATGAACCTGCTCATCATATGCAAAATCATTGCTTTGATCAAGATTAAGAATATCTTGCCCATTTATTCTATCGAAGAAATCAAATTCATTCTCAGTATTTATATTAGAATATTTAACACCCAATCCTAATTTTCCTTTAAGAAAGTCTTGTTCGTAATCTACTTTTGCTGTAAAAATGGTAATATCTATAGGCGTATTAAAGAAATTAACGGTTTCACTTTGTAGTTCGGTTTCGTCTCCGTTATAATACCGATTGGGTTGCAGGTTTGCCCTGTCATTATTATACTGCCCATAATCCAGATCTATATTCATGCTATATCCTAGAGTATCTTTATAGCGATAATTTAGATTAGCGTATAGATTACTGGTTTTGGTGTCGGTATCACTTCCGGCAACTAAAACTTCTTCTGGAGTACTATTTCCTGGAGGAATAATAAGCGTTCTGGAATCTGTATTTGAAATAGAATTATTAAAGTTTCCGGTAAGAATAACACCTAAAGTAGATTTACTATTCATGAAGTAATCATATCCTAATTTTAGGTTATTACTATTGTTTTCATTAACTGTTTCTGATTTGGCATCAAGAATAGTATTGTTTTGTGTTCTGTATAAGTCTATAAAGCTAAAACTCTTTCCAAAACGATTACTATACGTCCCAAATAGGTTAGATTTTTTATTTCTGGTATTAAAGGAAACAGAAGTAGTATATCTTGCATAATCTCCATAAGTGATTCCGGCATTTGCAGAACCATTCGTACCTAAGCTTTTATCCCTTTTTAGCTTAATATTGATAATCCCGGCATTACCTTCGGCGTCATATTTTGAAGATGGTTGTGTAATAATCTCAATGGCTTCGATATCGCTAGATTGAATAGTTTTTAAGTAGTTAATGAGATCTTCTCCTCTAAGTACAGAAGGTTTGTCATCTATATATATCAATACTCCGGTTTTACCCTCTACAATAAGATTATCATTATTATCAACGATAACTCCGGGAGCTTTTCGTAAAAGTTCATAACCAGATGTTCCTGCCGCGCTAAGGGTATTTTGTACGTTAAAAACAGTCTTATCTGCCATTACCTGTACAACTGGCTTTTCTGCAACTATAGTTATTTCATCCAGGTTTTCTGTTTTTATAGTAAGTGTAATCTGGTTTAGATCTATATCCTCTCCATTAACTATAATTGGAGCAGACGTATAGTCATCGAACCCAAGGCTGGAGATAATACCTTGATATGTTCCGTTTTTGACATTTTCGATATTAAACTCACCTTTTGTGTTGGTGATCACTCCTTTTATGAATTCTTTGTTAGAAACTCTGATAAGAGAAATTGTAGCAGCATCAATTGGCATTGATTGTTGATCCAGAACAATACCCTTTATCGTATTCTGGGCTTTTATAACATTTAAAGACATAAATACAAGGACGATACATACGATCCATTTGTTGTTTTTTCCACACATAATTGTTTTGTTTTTTTGTTTCGACAAATTTGAAAAATGAAACAATATGGAACATCTGTAAACCGACGAGTTGACTATTACTTCGTTAAACAGGAAAGGACAACTTATCTTGATATAGGACAATTCGTCGAAATATATATGCCGAAGAAGTGTTTTAGTTTTAGCTTTGTACTTATTAGAATACAATTATGAAAAAGCCTTTTTTACAAAGAAGAATTTTTGACATTCGGATTATCGAACTTATTGTTTTTAGCTCTATCTATTTATTTTTTGCATCTGCCTATCATATTGCATTGTGGATAAATCGTGGCGGATATCAGCAAGAGGATAACATACTGTTTGATCCAATAAGTTTTATGGATGATAGCGGATTAGGTTATACCTTAAAATTCATTATCACTCTTCCTATTTGGTGGCTTCTTTTTAGAAAATTAAGGACGTGGTCAATAAAAAAGAAGTTACTGCTACATCTAATATTGCTCCCTTTATTTGTTATCATATGGCAACAATTGTATAGTTTTTTTAGTACTATATTTGGTTTTTTCTATTTAAAAGGACCTGCACAAATTTGGGATATATACCTTCCTGCTTTATTTTATATTTTACAATTTGGAATCTTTCATTCTTATCAATATCATGTTGACAATCAGAAAAAGATAAAAATTGAAGGAGAATTAAGGGCTGTAGCGTTAAAAAGTGAGTTGTCGGCATTAAAAGCCCAGCTAAATCCACATTTTTTATATAACGTATTTAATACCATTAGTGCTTCAGTGCCTCCAGAAAATGAAAAGACGAGACACTTAATCGCAGAATTATCAGATTTGTTTAGATATCAATTACAAGCTTCTCAAGTCGAAAAAGTTCTTTTAAAAGAAGAGTTAGATTTTGTGAAAAAGTACCTAGCACTAGAAAAAGAACGTTTCGAAGAACGTTTACAGATAGAAATTGATGTAGATGAGAAGGTGATGGAAGAAATGATACCTCCTATGTTATTACAGCCACTGGTTGAAAACTCTGTAAAACACGGACTTGCTTCCCTGATAGATGGAGGAAAAGTATCAATTACAATTTCTAAGAATGATGATAAACTATTTTTTGAAATTGCGGATACAGGTGTTGGAATAAAGGACAAAGAACAAGTATATGGTAAAGGTATAGGATTAACCAATACCAAGATGCGAATAGAGAAGATGTACAATTCTACTCTTAAACTAAGTGATAATACACCACAAGGATTAAAAGTTAATTTTGTTATATAATAGATGAAACGAGCATTAAAAAAATTAAACGTGTGAAAAAAGTACTCATTATAGATGATGAAGCGGCTGCAAGGAAGCTGATTAAGGAATATTTGATTGATTTTCCAGAACTTATTCTGCTAGGAGAAGCTAATAACGGAGTAGACGCGGTTAAAATGATAAATGAATTTAAACCAGATCTTGTATTTATGGATGTACAAATGCCAGGAATGAGTGGGTTTGATGTATTAACGCATATCGAGGAAATACCACAAATCATTTTTTCGACAGCATATGATAAATATGCATTACAAGCTTTTGAAGTACATGCAATTGATTATTTACTTAAACCATATACCAAAAAAAGATTTAAAGTAGCTATCGAACGTTTAAATTCGTATATGGGTGAAAACAAAGTAAGACCTCTGGCAGAAAGTCTATTGATGGATCAACCTAAATATCCAGAACGAATACTCGTGCAGTCACAGGGAAAACTAATTACAATAGCCGTAAAAGATATTATTAGAGTAGAAGCTTATGGGGATTATTCTAAATTAATAACAGATACAGGAGTGTATCTTAGTAATTTTGGTATTTCGGTTCTGGAAGAAAAATTTAATAATACAATTCTAATTAGAGTGCATCGC
Organism: Aquimarina sp. EL_43; assembly: GCF_943422735.1. Lineage (NCBI taxonomy): Bacteria > Pseudomonadati > Bacteroidota > Flavobacteriia > Flavobacteriales > Flavobacteriaceae > Aquimarina > Aquimarina sp. EL_43. The sequence goes on from NZ_CALSBR010000001.1 coordinate 3,762,694, forward strand.
TCTTCTATTATAAACCTCAACAAGGTAAAAGAGTTGAATAAGTATACAAAGAGTTATGATGTAATTATGCAAAACGAGGATGTGGTAAGAGTAAGCCGAGGTTATATGGATAATATAAAACGACTAATGTTTTAACTATATATTACCAATTCCCTCTGGATTTTATATTCGCTTCACAGAATTTAATAATCTCTACAATACGTTTATCACGGGTTTCTTGTCGTTTGGCTTGATTAATCCAATAGAGGTAACTTTTACGGTAGCTTTGTGCAAAGTTTTGGTAGTTTTCAAAAGCCAAAGGGTTTTGATCAAAGGCATGTTGTAAGTCTTTGGGAATGACACCATTTTCTACATCATCCAGAGCAACCCATGAACCGTTCTTTTTGGCTACTTCGATACTTATCAAACCACTTTGATGCATCAAATCATTTTTGATAAGATCTATGATGTAGGTTTTATTGACTTTGCTCCAAACACTTTTGGGTTTACGAGGACAGAAATATTGCTTGCGACGTTGATCATCTAATCTTTTTACCGTAGAATCTATCCAACCATAACATAGTGCTACTTTTACAGCTTCTTCCCATCGCATACTTGGTTGTTTGCTTTCTACTTTATAAAGTATAAGATAAACTCCCTGAGATTGATGATGATTTTCATGAAGCCAGGAACGCCATTCCTGATCATTTTTAAAATATAATTCGGGTTTGTCAGACATAAAAAAAGACCTTGATAAAATTACGTTTTCAAGGTAATAATTTTTTGGAATACAATATATATTCAAAATATAATCAGATTCCTTTTTGATGCCCTGCTTTTTTTTAGTTTTGCATTCTTAAATTAGAAAGATATGATTTCTGTAGACGGAATTGCTGTAGAGTTTAGTGGTGAAACATTATTTAGTAATGTTTCTTTTGTTATTAATGAAAATGATAAAATTGCCCTAATGGGTAAAAATGGTGCAGGTAAATCCACTATGATGAAAATTATTGCCGGAGTGCAGAAAGCAAACAAAGGGCATATTAGATGTCCTAAGGAAGCAGTGATTGCATATTTACCGCAACATCTATTAACAGATGATGATTGTACTGTGTTTGAAGAGGCATTAAAGGCGTTTAGCGATATTTTGGGGATGCAGGAAGAAATGGATCGGTTAAACAAAGAACTCGAAACTCGTACCGATTATGAATCTAGTGAGTATATGGCTATCATCGAAAAAGTAACCGATCTGGGAGAGAAATTTTATGCTGTAGAAGAGGTTAATTATGAAGCCGAAGTAGAGAAAGCACTAAAAGGACTTGGGTTTAAGAGAGAAGATTTTACACGACCTACTAGTGAGTTTAGTGGCGGGTGGAGAATGCGTATAGAGCTTGCTAAAATATTACTACAGAAACCAGACCTTATCCTTTTAGATGAACCTACCAATCATGTAGATATAGAATCTGTGATCTGGCTAGAGGACTTCTTGATCAATAAAGCCAAGGCAGTTATTGTGATCTCTCATGATAAAACGTTTATCGATACGATCACCAATAGAACTATAGAGGTGACAATGGGAAGAATCTATGACTATAAAGCAAATTATTCGCATTATCTTCAGCTACGAGAGGAAAGAAGAGCGAATCAAATAAAAGCATACCAGGAACAACAGAAATTTATTGCAGATACCAAAACATTTATCGAACGGTTTAAAGGAACCTACTCAAAAACCAATCAGGTAAACTCACGAGAACGTATGTTAGAGAAGTTAGAGATTATAGAGATTGATGAGATCGATACTTCATCTTTAAAACTTAGATTTCCCGCATCAGTTCGATCAGGAGATTATCCTGTAATAGCAAAAGATTTATCAAAAAGTTATGATGACCATGTAGTATTTAAAAACGCAAATTTATCGATTTCGAGAGGAGAAAAAGTATCATTTGTAGGACGTAACGGTGAAGGTAAATCTACAATGATCAAAGCAATTATGGGAGAGATTGAGTACGAAGGGGCTTGCAATCTGGGACATAATGTTAAAGTAGGATATTTTGCTCAAAATCAAGCAGCATTATTAGATCAGAACCTTACCGTGTTTCAGACAGTTGATGAGGTAGCAGAAGGAGAAGTACGAACACAGATCAAAAATATTTTGGGACAATTTATGTTCGGAGGCGATGATATCGATAAAAAAGTAAGTGTTCTTTCGGGAGGAGAACGAACACGACTGGCGATGGTTAAGTTACTTTTAGAGCCTGTTAATCTTTTAATTCTCGATGAACCTACAAATCACCTGGATTTAAAATCAAAAGATGTACTAAAGGAAGCTTTATTAAATTTTGATGGTACCTTAATTTTGGTTTCTCATGATCGTGACTTTTTACAAGGGCTATCACAAAAGGTATTTGAATTTAAAAATAAAAGAGTAATTGAGCATTTTGAAACTATAGACGATTTTCTTTCTAGAAACAAGATTGAAAACCTAAAAGAAATTGATCTTAAATCATAACGGCACGACTGTTATTGCTTTAAAAACCAATACATCACTCACCAAGGCGCTATAAATAATATACGATCTATCAAAAAATCCGTTAGATTTGTAGACCAATAATCTAAATGTAATCAAAGAAGGTTAGTTTTTTTTGAATGATAAAAGTATCGATGTATAAAATATATAGCGAATGGAAGTATTAGAAATCATATTATTGATTTTGGCATATTCCCTAATTATCATTGCATTATTTTTGGAGGTTATTTGCTATAAAAAAAACATTGAAACGCTTGAAACTATATATTTTACGATTTCACTACTTTTATTAATCGTTGCATTAACAGTGACCTATTTTTTTAGACCTTTTAACCATTCCGATAATACTAATATTTTTATTTTATTGGCGATGATATTGGTTGCACTTACTACTCCTTTGCATATTCTAGAAGAGAGACGTCACACCATAAAACCTATTTTCAGAAAAGTACTAATAGCCTTTTCTGGATTGCTAACCATACTTGTTATTGCGGGTCATTTTATTAAAATATTAAATGTTTTACAGTATGTAGTAGCACTATTTTTAGGGATTTCTGTTGTTTTATCTATGATTCTGATAAGAACGACCAAACCAAAAGTTAACATAGCACATCGTGAAAAAATAGAACGGTATATTGCTATTGCCGTCCTAATTATGATTCCACTTTCTTTATTAACCAATTATGCTGTAGACCTAAATGGCATAAACACAAAAATAGGATTTACACTTCCACTGATTTTTATTGTACTTGCAGGAAGCAAATTATGGAGTGATATAGAACGTCTGTCTCTTTTTAAACCCAAAAATACGGTGAAAGAGCAAAACCTAATTAATTACTCCTTGACCAATAGAGAAAAGGAAATTGCTTTACTTCTTATTAAAGGAAATACATATAAGCATATATCAGAACAGCTATTTATATCAATTCCTACTGTAAAAACACATGTTTCTAATATTTACAGAAAATGTAAAATAAATAACAGAATAGAACTTATTTCGTTGTTATCTAGTTGATTACTCTTGTATTTTGTCTCTAATACGGGTATCATACTTTTGTATGATATTTAGAATAACCTACTATTTAGTACAAATTCCCTATTGTTGCAATATCGTTTGTTATCCATTTTTGCGGTATTATTTTCATAAACATAATACCAAAACATGAGACAAATTTTTCTAATGACTTTCATCCTGTTCTATTCATTTAATGTGTCGGCGCAAGGAGATATACTACCTACTACAGATAAAAAAAGATTAGATTTTGCCAAAACCTATTTTGAATTGGGTGGAAACTTGCTCCCATCATTTACAGGGAAACGGCTCTCGGGAAATGAACTTATTAGTTTTAAACATCCAGAAACTCTAAATACAACCTTATATTGGGGTGGCTTTCATTTTTGGGGACATGCAGAATTCTACGTATCCTTTCCTTTAAAACAGTTTAATCTTAAATCGAATGAAGAAACAGATGTAGAATTTACACATTATACCGTTACCGGTGCCCGGTTTTTGCCTTGGGCATATCGAGAAAATAGACTCAGACCTTATGTTGGTATTGGTTGGTCTGCTTTAGATTTTAAACAAATTGTAAAGCCAGATGAAGATCAGCCTAAACTTGAAAAAAACTTTGCATGGACTGCCGATGCCGGAGTATTGTATGGGTACAAAAATTTTACGGCTAGATTAGGAGTCAATTATTATCCTGATAACGTATGGAATTACCCCATATCCAAAACTGAATTTCAAAAGATTAAGACTCCAAATTTTAGTTTACAACTAGGGCTACTCTATGCGATGGATCTTACCAAAGATAATGGAGATCCAACTATTAATAAAAGATGGAACAGTTATCCAGAAGTTTCAAGCCTGGGCTATAATGCTTCAAGTTTTGGTGATTTTTTTGCTGCTGTCGGACCCTCTGTTTCTTTTTCTCTTGCAGAATCTGAATACAACAATAGTGAATACCCCTATCTAAATAAAAAACAAGCATCTGGCGGCTATTTTGATATTGCTTTGGGATATCAGTTTAATACTGCTAATATGTTTACAGCAGTATCGTTTAGAAATCCAAAATTTGAACAACAAGCATATGGAACCAGACAAACCATTAAGAAAACTTCTATCGCATTAGAAACAGCTAAATTCTTAACCGATTATACTGGTTTTGCACCTTTTATCGGTTTAAATGTAGCCTATGATCATATCAAATATTCAGAAATTACAGATGAGGGAAGCAAAAAACTAACATTTAATAAAATTGAACCTGGTATCACTATTGGATGGGATATTGTTCCCGGGAAATCCGAAGAGTATTTAATTTTAAGAACAAATTTACGTTGGTATCCTCTCTCTTCTTTCGAAGTAGATGGGGAAAAATTTAATTTTAATCAATTAGAATACAATTTAATACAACTTGTTTTTTACCCCGAACGATTTTTGAGATCTAAAAAGAACATTTTTAAGTAACCTAATAAAACTTTCTTTAGTACACGATAAAAAACAAACCAACAAATATTTAAAATTATACGTTTTATTAGACCTCACAGGTTTTTAAAACCTGTGAGGTTTTGATAATAAATTAACGATATACTTAATTGGATCAAGAATAGTTATTTTTTGTCATGTACTGAGAAAATTTTCAAATCAGAAAGTATACTGACATAGGGTTGTCATTCCTCCACTTTATTTTTACTTCGAAATAAATAAAAGTAGAAATGAAAAATAATAAAATAAACTTTATAGAATTACAAGCAATAGATTTAAATGAAATCAAAAAATTCTATGGTAATACTTTTGGTTGGACCTTTACAGATTATGGAGATCAATACTGTGATTTTCATCAAGCGGGAATTGATGGAGGATTTGCCAAAGTAGAAAAAATTAGTACAGGAGGTACTCTAGTTGTTTTATATCATGATGACTTATCACATGCATTAGAAAATGTGCGAAAAAATGGTGGAAAAATATCCAAGGAAGTATTTTCCTTTCCTGGTGGGAGTCGATTTGAGTTTATAGATCCCAGCGGAAATAAACTGGCAGTTTGGACAGATAAGTAAAAAGGATAGATATAAAATAAAAAACATATAATGAAAAAAACATTAGTAGTAAGTTATGCCCCAAGAAGAGGATCATACACAAAAGAATTGGTAGATGAGTTTATTAAACTAGCCGATAGTAAAACAGAAATTACATTTTTAGATTTAGTAGCTTCTCCACCAGATTTATTGCTTGATGATAATCTAAATTTAATATTATACGGAGGACAACCAGAATATACAGCAGAAGAGAAAGAAAGACTTTCAAATCATTTTCAATTAATCCAACAAGTATTAGATGCAGATAACATTGTATTAGCTTCTCCTATGTATAATTTCTCGTTGCCAGCTACAGTAAAAGCCTGGATTGATACTATAGTAGTTATTGATAAAACGTTTGCCGTTACAGAAGACGGTAGCTTTAGAGGGCTTTGTGAAGGAAAAAAAGCATTAATATTAGCAGTGGCTGGGGGAGATTATTCTGAAGAAACTGCTCAGGAATACTTTTCTCCAACTATTAAAAGAAATTTTGAATTTATAGGAATTCCTTCTAAGCAAATTTCTGCTTTTGGAGTAACTCAGTATCCAGAAAAAGTAGATACCATTATGTTAAACGCAAAAACTGAAATTTCGAAAGTAGTAGAGCAATGGTATTGAGCCATTGTTAGGTTTGGTGTAACATTTTTGAAAGTTTTTGATCTATACATAAAACTTTTCAATTATGTCAAAAAAACAATCTAAAGCATTTTTTTACGTATTGCTTTTTCATATTGTGGTTACCATGAATTCATATGGTCAGACAGATACGCTGTTATTAAACTACGAACAGTATACATTAAAAAACGGACTTGATGTTATATTACAACCCGATCCTAATGTAGAAGATGTTTCTGTAGAATTTTGGCTTCGCAAGGGAATTAGCATGGATAAACCAAATCAGTATGGTTTTGCCCATTTTTTTGAACATGTTATGCCGTTTGGTATAATGGATAGTCTTAAACGTGCGCAATTAAAAACCTATCGAACAGGGAGCAATGCACAGGTTAAAAAGGATTATACTCGATTTTATGTAAAAGTAAAACCAAAAGGAGTTCGCCTTGCTTTAGCAATGGTAGCCGGACGATTAAAAGCAGGGACTGATCGTATTACAGAAAAGCGAGTAGAATTTCAAAGAAAAAGAGTACTGTCTGAAATTAGTAGAAATGCCAGAAATCCACAATGGAGCGCACCAGGAGGAATGGCGATTTATACAGGTACCTTTGGTAAAAACCACCCTTATGGCAGTAGTGGGTATGGGGTAATCGAAAATAACAAGAATTTTAAACTAAAAGAGTTTAAAGAACGCTATAACGAAATTGTATATGCAGATAACACAGTGCTTTTTCTGGTGGGTAATTTTGATATAGAAGATGTTAAAAAACAAATAGGCGTATATTTCAAAAACCTTCCATCAAAAGTAAGAGATCACAAAATAATAAAGCTGGCAAAACATGTAGAAGAAAATATAACGATGAAAGCTCCTCACCCTAAGGATACTATACAAACAATGGTGTTTTCCTGGGCAGTACCCAAATGGGGATCTCGCGATGATGGTACTTTAAAACTTATTGCAACTATACTCGATACTCGTCTTAATGACAAAAGTCGTTTTCCAAAATCATTTATAAAAAATACGGTGTCTACAGATATGTATGAGTTTGCAGGACAATTCGCAATACGCACTACTTTTACTGCTGTAAAAGATAGCACACAAATAGAACACCTCGTTTTGGATAAAGTAAATAAATTTATAGAAACTGGAGTTACAAAAGCAGAACTAATAAATGCCGAACAAAGTGAAATTAGTGACATAAAAGAAATGCAACAACGACTAGGTTTTCAATGGAGTAGGACAGAACTATTAGGAGAAAGCTTTTTGTTTACAGGAGATCCAGGATTTTATGTTAAGAGACTCGAAGGACAATTGCAGCTCACCAGGGAAGATGTGAAAAAAGGAGCAGAAAAATGGCTAAAGCAAAAACCGTTTAGAGTATTATTTGTTTCAGATACAAAAGAATAGATGTTTTTATAATAGTTAACTCTACAATTAAAGGGAAGGTTAGTTGTTTGTATGTGTGTTCGAGTATTTTGGGATCTCTGAATTCTTACATTACACACTTAGCGCCTTTATTGAAAACCTCAATGGAGAAATCAGAAAGTATACCAAAAACAAATTATCATTCCCTGCCGATCAGGCTGTAATGAAATCTGTATATTTGGCTACCAGAGAGGCTACTAAAAAATGGCCTATGCCAATTAGAAATTGGGGAATAATCCTCAATCAGTTCTTAATCATATATCAAAAAAGGGTAAGACTTTAAAAAAGTCAAACCCTCGATAGTTTAAGTTACACACTTAATGAAATAGTGTCTTACATTACAATTATTGGTTTGTATTATAATAGTACCTGTCTTTTTAGTGATCTTTCTTAAGAATAAACTCACTTTTCTAATTGTTAACAGAGTGAGTGGATTTTTTGTTTTCTTCCTAAATCTGTCTATCCTTGAAATAGTTTGTAAAAAACTGGTTTGCTTTTATATTTTGGTCTTTTCCAAATGTCTCTACAAAAATAGCAAAATCCTCCCAACAAGCTATATACTCCTTCCCGTTAATATCAATGAATAAGGAAGGGAAGAAGTCTCGAGATAGAAAAGATTTGAACCTTAAATCTAGATATTCGTTAAATGAAAGGGTTGAATGTTCTAATTCTCCTTGGCTATCCAGTGTAACTATGTTTGAACCATTTTTTAACATAGCACAGTTTGGGTCATCCATTGAAACACCGTCAAATACAATATCGAAATCGGTTATTTCATTATTGCCCCACCCTAGGTTTTCTCTCATGACAGGTACTCTTTCTAACTCTGGAATCCATAAATGAATTTCAAAGTCAGAATCGTTATAACCATTTATATAAGCCCCATTCATTTGTTTATACAGGTTCACCACTTCATCAGGGACATTTTCTATGTGTGAAAATGCTGCTTTTACGGACTCTTCTGTAACTGGTTCCCCAATCCAAAAATCACTTATTGTAAATTTACCATCTATTAAAAGAGCATGAGTCTGTTCTAATCGTTCTCTCCAATTTGTATTAATGCCCTTTTTAGTTGTTTTTAGTTTTTCAGTGCTATTAGCCAATGATTCTTTAACAACGGCTGTCGGTTCTTCATATATTATTTTTTGGGGTTCAGAAATAGTAATTTCTACTTTATCTTTAGAATCTAGACCTGGTATATCTGCAAAGGCCTTTAAAAAGAACTTTGAATTATTTCTATTAAACTTAATATCATTAATGGTCAATTCAAATTGCCAGATGTTAGTATACCCAGGCTTTATAATCATGCCATTCGTATCAATAATTACTTTTGCAATCTTTTCTTTTTTTGATACACTTTTTTCACTTTCAGTGTATGTCACTTTGTTTTTGTCTTCATGTATGTTTTTATGTACTTCTATACGTTTCTCTATGTAGCTTTGTTCTATATAAACAACAATTTCTTTAACAGGAGTTTCTATTTGTTTCCCTGTCAAAGATATTTTTCCAAAGACGTTGCTATTAACTGTAAAATTCCTAGTTGAAAGATCAATTTTTAGGTCTGGATTCCCTATTCCGACCATAGATTTCATTTTATTAAAGAAGCTCATTTTATTTATATATTTAATTTATTAGTTAATGATTTTTTAGGGAATGATCTTTTCTCTGTATAAAGAACCTAAGCTATATCCCTGTCGGATATAATTATCTATATTATCTAATTGTTTATATTTCAATAATCACAAGATGTGAGATATCTTTCTCTGTTTTATAAAGTATGTGTTTTTCAACATAAAGACCATTAAATGTATTCTCGTGTATTTGTTAAAAATACTGGGATACATAAGAGGGGTCAAAATTAGACAATAGTAAATTTATTAAAAAGCTCAAGTTTCTGAAGAGACAGTTATTATTGCTTGAATCCATTGTTTTTTATGAGATACTCATTTAGTTGAAGTTTTAAAGGGAGCAACTATAGTTCCCGCTTTTAATATTATATGCTTATCCCGATGTTTCCCCTAATCTTACCTAACCTCCCTGTAGGGCTTGATTTTTTATCTTGTAGCATAAATGATCATAAAAATTACGGTCCAGTGTGCCTAGTAATCACAAGAGGTTCAGGTTAATGAAAAATTATTGGGGAACTTAGCGGACAAGCATGTAATATTATCCTATTATAGGGTTACCCATTTAGTTCTCAAAACGTAGATTATGAGAAGTAATTTCGCTTTGCAAAATAGTGATCCTTTTAAACATAGTATCAATATTCATAACGCATGAGGTACATTACTAATCTAATACACGCGACTTAACTGGGAAGCCCTATTCTATTAATTTAAAAAGTATGTATATGCTAAGAATCGGAATATATAGGTGATCAAAATTAATTTCCAAATTCTGGATTCATTCATATGGTGGTATAATACCAGATAATGGTCTGAGTATCCAGCAAGGGGGCCAAAAATTCGTACCACCTACCATTATGCAATCTTTCTTGAGCATAGGAGGTTTTTAATTAAAACAACCCTAACTAAGTTATATGAGATCGCTTCGTTAACTTGATAATTTATAACCTTGTATGATAGTATTTCCTAAAAGCCTGTTTTCATTATGTCATCATATAATTCAATGTGTAAATGGTATTAAATCAAAAAGAATAAGTGTTTTTTATGAATTCGATAGCATCTTGTTTCAGTATTTTAGTAGTGTAGTATGAACAATACAAAAGAAATGCTGATACAAAACTATCAATCTGGTTGGACACATGATTTTAATAGTATCAAGAGAGTGATTAAAGAAGCACTTCGAGATACAGAAATTACAATCGAACATGTTGGCAGTACTGCAGTTAAAGACTTAGCCGCAAAACCCATTATAGATATTGATATTGTCTACGGTAAAAACGTGTCTTTTGATACAATAGAAACAGGATTAGAAAAACTGGGGTATTATCATACTGGGGATCAGGGAATAAAAGAAAGAGAAGCTTTTAAGCGAAAAAAAACACATACGAAGCATACCATATTAGATTGCATTACACATCACCTTTATGTTTGCCCGGTTCATAGCAGAGAATTGCAAAGACATATACTGTTTAGAGATTATTTGATAAAGAATACAAACGAAAGAGAAGCATATCAAAAAATTAAACTCGAAATAGCCAAAAAAGCGAATCAAGATCGAAAAGTATATGCCAAATTGAAAGAGACTATGGCAAAAGAGTTTATTGAATCGGTTCTTAAAAAAGCTAGAAAAGAAAAAGCATAAAGTACGATCATGTATAAATACTGTTGACATAGGGTTGTCATCATTGCATTTTATTTTTGTTTTATACGATTAGATAACTGCCTATTCTGGTTAGTCTAATTTTGTAAATGATACATAAAAAGAGAATATATGATGAAACACGAATGGAGAAAAAAAGAAAAAGGAGTGTATATACCCAAAAACACCCCCGAAATCATTGATATTCCTCAATACAATTTTCTCACTATCGAGGGAGAAGGCAATCCTAATAGTGAATTTTTTTCAGATTATATAGGTGTATTATATGCGGTTTCATATGCGATAAAAATGGGATTAAAAAAAGAAACTGTACCCAAAGGATATTTTGATTATACCGTTTACCCGCTAGAAGGCGTTTGGGATATTACTGAAGAAGCAAAGAAAGCATATAAAGGTACTATTAATAAAGATGACCTGGTTTTTAAATTAATGATCAGGCAACCCAACTTTGTTGATGATAAATTAACGAAACGTATGATTGATCAAACCAAGAAAAAGAAACCTCATGTATTATTAGAAAAAGTAAAATTCGAGAAAATATCAGAGGGCAAGTGTATACAAATGATGCATTTGGGAAGTTATGATAACGAACCCGAAAGTTTTAAGGTGATGGAAGAATTTGCTGAAAAAGAACATCTCTACAGACCGTCTAAAGCGCATAGAGAAATTTATCTATCTGATTTTAGAAAAGTACCCGCCGAAAAACTAAAAACAGTTTTACGATTTAAAGTAGTTTCAAAATAATTTATATATAACACAAAGCATCACCTTCAAAATTAAAAATCTAGGGATACATTATGGAGTTATAATATAATTTACTTTATCAACTCCTGTGTTTCCGGTAACTGGGTTATAGGCATATACGACAAGCTCATAACTTCCTGTAGTGTCTATATTGATTGTACCTTCAAATACGTTAGGTGAATTAATAATAAGATCTATTTCATCAATTTTGGCACCATCTTTTTTTAGGATTCCTTTTACTTCTATTGTATTGGCATCCCAAAGGCCACCATCACTAATGGTACAACCACACATCATTACAATATTAGATTGCACAGCAATACTTTTTTTGTCGAGAGCTTTTAATGAGATAAACTGATGTGTTCTTGGAGTCAGAATATCAACTACAAAACCTGGAATCTCGATTACAATTCCATCTCCCAAAATATCTTTTCCGGGAATTATCCATAACGCTGTTGATGCGTTTACTGTAGCCTGTTTTTTATTTACAGGAGCAAATACCTCTATGGTTACAAAAACAGGTTCTGATATGTCTAATTCTGCTAGAAACCCAGAGGTGTTATCATCTGTAATTCTTACATTTCGTTTTCGTGGTGTTTTCATGATTAGAGTTGTGTTTCCTGTACCACCACTGGTTTTACCTTGCGAAAGAATATCACCTGTAAGCTGATTACGTATGATGATATAAGCACCCCCGATAGAGGTGCCGATAAATTTTGCATCTTTTGCTTTTGCTCTTACCATGACTTTGGTAGGGGTAGCAAATGCAGTATAACTAAAAAGCGTTACTAAAATAGTCAATATTGTTTTTTGAAACATGATCATTTATGTTTTGAAGTGCGTATTGGGTATAACTTCTTATGGCTAATCAAAAATAATAAAGATTATGGCAAAGCGATATGTGTAACAGCTATAAAAATATCTTAAACTTATATCTCTTTTATCATAAGTATAATTGTTATATCAAGTACTTTTTTGAAGCGTAGCATAAAAAAAGTACCTTGATAAGTTTGGTTTGAGTTTGTTAAAATACTATATCACAGTATATCTCGAGATGCTATTGTAACAAAACCTGTAATGAGTCGTCGACACTAATACATCAAAAAACGTATCGTAATGAATTCAAATCAAAAAACAGGAAGAATTGCAGGACTACTATTTCTTACCATCATAGCCGCTGGCATGTTTGCAGAATTTTTTGTTCGCCAAAAGATTTTTGTGACCGATGATCCAGCTGTGACTGTAGCTAATATTGCTAATAACGGGTGGTTATATCGACTAGGAATTGTTAGTGATTTGGTGATGATTCTTGCATTTTTCTTCTATCCATTAGTTTTGGATAGAGTGTTTAAGCATGTTAATAAAGAATTGTCCAGACTTATGGTATCGTCGGTCATGATCTCTGTGGCGATATTATGTGTAACAATGCTTGCAATGATAGCACCATTGTTACTAACTAGTGGGGCTGATTATATGGAAGGATTTACTACTAATCAGATAAACGGCTTGGTTACGTTCTTTCTAAAACTACATACCAATGGTTACGTTATTTCACAGATATTTTATGGGTTGTATTTGTTTCCACTTGGGTATATGATTTTTAAATCTGGTCTTGCTCCAAAGATTATTGGTATGTTGTTGATACTTGGGTGTATTGGTGATCAGATCGATGTTATTCGATATTTTCTTTTCCCGAATAGCGAGTCGGTATTATTAGAAAACATAACTATACCAGCAGACCTGGGTGAGATGTCACTATGTTTATGGTTATTGATTATGGGACTGCGAAATAGGAAAGTAGAAACCGAAAGTGTTGCTTAATTACCAAAGGTATTAAAAGACATCGTTACCAAAAATTATTCAAACTGATTGAGTATGTAATAGAAAATCTACTTAGAAGTTAGCTTAGATGCTGTTTTTAATTCAATATTTATTAGTATAATTAAAATAATGATTTCTACTATAATATATCCCCAACCAAAAACAGTTATTTTCTGGTAATGTTGAAACGTTACACCTATTGAAATAAAGCAATATATAAGATTCATCAAAGCAATAGCAGTTAAAAAATACCTCTGGTTTTTCTTAACTCTTAGATAGCAATACAAATCATAGAGCGCAAAAAAGCAAGGAAAAAAAGCAAGAATGTAAAGTGCTTTTGCAGGAATCCCGAAAATGTTTTCGAGTTTCACTAAAACAACTCCTAATAAAAAAGCAGAAAGTAGTGCTCCTAAACCATCGATTAGAAAAAGTCGTTTAGGATGCACTACCATTTTATTGATAATCTGTCGAAAAACCATAGTTTTCTTGTCGTATTTAGCTTAAATAGCTTTGTATATAGTATAACCTGTTTATACAAGTATACAAAGAAATACTATATAGAATAAAATCTATTTGACAATTGTTAATAACCGATATTATCATACTATTACATCCGTTAGGTTTTCTATTATTCTTTTGCGAATAAAGGAATAGCTTAGGCTTAATTGTGCGTTTGTTTTCGATTAAAATATCGCCTTAGCACATAATTCCTTAAGATACTTAAAACAGTTAAGTAGATAGTTAGGATTATATTTTTACCAGAATTGTTTTCTATACCCAATATTGGAAATATAATATGCAATGAAATCATGGTGATACAAAAACCAATAGTTACATTCGCTAAACTTTCTATAAAAGATTGTTTTTTAGTTTGCATTGGGTAATAACTTGATTTTTGAAGTTGTGTTATACTTATCTATTTCGATAATCCTGTAACCAAAAACAGTAGTGTTTATTTCTATAGCATTTAGAGTTTTCTCTACTTGATAAGAAACAGCAGGAGTAATGTGTTGTGTAATATTTTTGTGAAGTATAGTACTCTCCATATGATAATGTCCGCAAAAAATGGTAATATCATTAGAGCTACCTTCAAGTAAGGAAATCACATCTTCCCGGTTTTTGAGTTTTCCAATTTCATCGACTTTCAGGTTAAGACCAATAATGGGGTGATGTACAAAAATGATAATTGGGGTTGTTGAAATAAGTTCTTTTTCAAGCCAAAGCAATTGTTTCTCATCAATTACTCCTTCAGAGGAATCTAAGTATATGAATTTGTAATACTCTTTTATAGTGCTGCTGTATAATTTTTCTGAATCGTAATCTGCCCCTTTGTTATAATACTTTGAAATTTCAGAAAATGTATCATGATTTCCCAGAGTAATGGATAAGGATTTAGTTTTAAGTTGTTCGAAAAAATATGAGACCCCTTTGTTTTCGCCAATATCTCCTGTACAAACAATCCGGGTAATCTTTTTATCTTCTATATCCTTTACAATACTGTCGAATTGTTTTCGAGCCAGTACACCATTTTTTAATGGGTATTCTTCATCTAAATGCAAATCGGTTATATGTGCTATTTTTTCATACATAAACTTTTGTTTTAATGAGAACAAAAATAGATATGTACTGTATGATGGATTTATAAAATCTTGCAGATTTTATAAATTTTTTCTGTATTGAGTAGGAGTAGAGCCTGTGTGTTTTTTAAATAGATTAGAGAAGTAAGATGTATTATCAAAACCACATTCGATGGCAATTTCAAAAATAGAATCTTTAGCATATCGTAATTTATGCTTTGCTTTTGCTAAACGAATAGCGGTTAGATATCCTAAAGGTGTAGTCCCGTTAATTTCGGTGAATAATCGGTGTAAATAATACTTGCTGATACCCATATCTCTACTCATACAGTCTAGCGAGATGTCTTCACCAATATTATCATTTAAATATTCTTTGGTTACCGAAATTAATTTAAACAGTTCTTTTTTTGTATTGTGTTTCACTATTTTTAATGTCGCAAACCCGGTATCAATATTAGCCTGTTCTTGTACAATTGTCTCAGAGATACGAATGAATAAATTCTCTATTTGTCGATTAAAATCGAGTGGACTATGCTCATAGAGATTAGTGATTTTATCCAATAAAAGCCCTACTTCATTATTTGATTTTTTTTGAGTCACTTCAAGAAATTCAAGTTGTGATGTATCACTAGTATGATACTTATATATTTCGCTGATTAGTTTGGGAGATAAGAAGAAGGATAATCCTTTTGTCCCTTTTTTTGCTTCGGTAGTAATGCAGCTATTATTATTTATAATTAAATATTGGTTTTTTGTAATCTTAATGTCTTGATTGCCGAAATTATAGTGTTTAGTTCCTTCGATTAC
The DNA here is from genome assembly GCF_943422735.1 of Aquimarina sp. EL_43. Lineage (NCBI taxonomy): Bacteria > Pseudomonadati > Bacteroidota > Flavobacteriia > Flavobacteriales > Flavobacteriaceae > Aquimarina > Aquimarina sp. EL_43. The sequence goes on from NZ_CALSBR010000001.1 coordinate 3,778,547, forward strand.
ATACTTTAAAGAATAAGTAGAGGTATATGATATAGAAATATCATCATGATGCTTAGCGTATAATATTTTATTTTCTAATTGATTCGTAAATGTTGGAGTAGTCGTTATTTCTTCAAGTTTTATCATAAAATCAATTATAAATCAAAAGATTTGGCGTGTAGGTTTAAAACTTTAAACTTAGGATTAATCACCAAAACTGTATTAACGATAGTCACTGTTACAGCGTGTTTTTTATTTTAAAATTTTGTCTATTACTTTATCATATCGTGTATCCATACAAACACTAATGTCTGTTGTCATAAATTTTCCATTATAAAAAAGACTAAAAATGGTTGCCGGACTCGGAGCAGATTGAGCTTGTTTCATGGTTTCTAATTTAATTATTTTTAATGGAATTTTTCTGTTTTTTGCAGTTTCGATCAGAGAGTTTTTTGCATGAAACTCTGCAAAAGGGCAACGATTAGAATAATAAACTACGATTCCATTTTTTTCAGAACATTCTCCACTTTTCACAGATTCATTAAATTTTGGTAATTCGGCTTTTGGATTTATTTTTTTTGCTAAAAGGCTAAATCCACTCGAAATTCTTTCAACCTCCTCAAATCCTTGTTTTAGAAACCATTTTGTATCACTCATAAAATGAAACTTCTTAGTTCCGACAACGGTGACTAATCCATCTTTTCCTTGACTCTTGGCGTCGTCAATTGCTGTTTTTAGCAATTTTTTTCCATACCCATTCTTTTTGAATTTTCCAGATACCCAAAAACAATTAATATTCAGGTAATTAGATGCTTTAATTGGGATCCAGGCATTTTCTGCAGGGCCATATTCTATAAATACTTTTGCTCTTTGATTAATTCGCCTAAATACATATCCGTTATTAAATTCCTTAGTTAACCAATCTTTTTTGGCCTGATAACTATCAGAACATTTCTTATCAGATATTGCACAGCAAATATGTTCTGCCGATATGTTTTCTGTATTTAAGTCAATTAATTGTTCCATTTTTGTTTTGTTGATGAAGCCTAATCTAAATGTATGTGTCTAATTAAGAAAAACACAGCCAGATCAATTGGCTATTCAGCATCTGTTTTATATGTCGACATAATCTCTTAATTTTTTTGAGTTAGGTGGGTTTTTTATATCTACAAATTTGGTTGATTTTTGATGATAAAGTTACCTCTTGCTTCCTCTTTTAATTAGAGTGTACTGATTTAAATTTGCCAAGAAATAGTGCGATGAGTAGTATTCCTATTCCAATCCCCGTAAATGCACCTTTAGCCAGATCAGGTAATTCTATATAATGCGAAAATATTTGTGTTAATGCTATTATCAATAAACCCATTGATAATAGCATTAACGATTTTTTTTTAGTAATACTAGTCATTTTATTGTTTTTATAATTAGTATTTCAATGGCACTATTTGTTACAGTATCTATTTCAAATTTTAGCTTGTTTATTAGTTCTTTTAAACCACCGAAAATTAGTGCTGTTAAAAGAACCTCTAAATGAGGAATAGAAATATTACCATCCATTTTCTGGTCCTCCTCCCGAGGATTGACCATTAGATAAATGTATTCGTCTTTCCTTAGTAACAGTTTGACCATTTTTGTATGCTCTAACATAAACTGTTACCAAGCCACTGGTGGTTGGAGTCATTAATACAGAGCTAGAATCAGAGTTATTTACCTGAGATCGTTTTAGAGAACCATTAGGATAGTCAATTCCCCAAACCCATCTGTCTACAGGTATATTACTAGACACCCAAAATTTGTGATACAAGTAACCTCCAATATGAGCATAATCAATATCAATGCTTATAGATGATAATGTTAAATTTATGGTTGGGATACACTCATTAACAGATAAAACTGTTGGGTTCGTAGATGTATTATTACCATTGTAAGATATACCTGATACCTGGTAGAGTTCTACGCTTCCGCTATTCATTAAGCCTACGATATCTACATTCTGGTTAGTATTAACAATTCCAGACATCCCACGCCAGCTATCTTTAATCACCCAACGAGAATCACCTGTCCAGCCTATAATTGTAAAAGCATGGTAGGATAACCCAGCGGCAGGTATATTGTAGTTTCTAAATTTTTTAGCATCATGAACTCCATTTTGGATACCTGATACTTTCACTACTATAGGGCCATCATTTAAGATCTTCATTTTAATATCATTAACAGAGTTAATGTCATTTGTACTTAATTGAGTGGCATTACCTACTGTGACATAATTACCTAAAGTACCTCCATCATCAACAGCCCAAACGGGTGGAGAAAAGTTGGTATCTAGAAACATCCTATATGATCTTTGACCGTTTGCATGATTTATGTAAGCTAATACGCTAGCTCTCGGGATACTACACCCATTTATATCGGGATTATTTACAGGACATGTTTCGGGTGCAAAGGCATTAATTCCTCCACCAGCTGCTGCTAATGGAATTTTAAAACTTGAATTTAAAACAGGAAGGTAATAAGGAGCATTCCATACTTTATAATCTAGATATGCATCAGAAAGTGAAAACAGACTAGAGCCATACACACTGTTCTCGATACCATAAGTTGTTTCTATAGCTGCATTAAAAGCAAAGGCTAAACATGGTCCCTGGTCAATTTGGGTTCTTGCCGATGTTACAAAATCTCGATTACCACCTGTTGTTGGGGCATTATTCCATGAGAAATCGCATGGGATATTTTGAGAAAATAACTGTGTTGAAAATAGTAAGAATAATAAGAGTAATGATTTTTTCATGATGGTGTGGTTTTAAAATTGAGTACTATTTACCTATACATAATTTATATATAAAATAGCATATAAAAGATGCTGGTTTTTCGATTAAATAAAGAACCGAATTTTTAATGTCTCTAAAATACTAAATTTTACTAGCATAGTTTCAATAGTCAGATTGATAGACATATAAGAGGAAAGAAAATAAAAATTTTAGAATGCTACTGTTTGAGTTAAATATTTGAAAATCAATTAAATAACAAGTGGTCTTTTAACCAGGCTCAAAACCTTACGTATCCCATAGCATATTGTTTTTCTTTACTCTGAAAAATAGAGTAGGAGGTGTAATTAGATAGTACGTCTTCTAAATATTGTGCTTCATTATATTCAAAACTGGTCGATTACTTACCATTTATCTAGTTGATACAATTCGACCATTTGCTTTTTCATGTATTTTTCTGGGGTATATTTTAGGATGAAATTCCTAATGATTTCACTAAATCGATTTGTTATTGCAATTTTTGATGTAATTCTGGATTGCTTAACTAATTTTTCGACTTTTGATTTTCTATAGGCATAAAAATCATCATAAGCCGTTTCTAGGGTATTCGATTTTTTAATAAAGTGTGCTATATAAAAAGCATCTTCGATGGCTTGAGCACCACCTTGCCCTAAATCGGGAGTCATACTATGTGCTGCATCTCCGATAAGGCAAATATTTTGATAGTTCCATTTTTGTAGTAACTCTAAATCCGAAAGATCACCTCTAATGATGTTGTCGATTGATGTATTTTTAATCAAGTCATTAACCAGGGGATGGTATCCCGAAAACATATTCGTTAATTTATTCTTTAGGTTTTCTCTATCATCCTGCAAATTAGGTTCGCTTAATTTTACGGCAAACCAATATACTTTTCCTTCAGATATTTTAGATATTCCGAATTGAAACTTTTGCCCCCATAATGTAAAACCAACTGATTCTAGTTCGCTACCTAAGTTATAATCCGAAATCCCTCTCCAGCAGGTTTGCCCGGTATACCTTATTTTACTATTAGGGAATAATTGCTTTCTTACACCAGAATGAATACCATCTGCACCAATAATAGACTTGGTTTGAATTGAAGTCCCGTCTGTAAAATTAACTTTTAGCGATTTGTCACTATTTTGGACATATTCTTTAAAAGTTTTATCCAGTACTATATTTTCCTGCTTTATGTATTTGTATAAAATTTGCTGTAGTTTCCCTCTATGAATCGCCATGGTAGTATATCCAAATTTTTCTTGAACAAACTTCTGATCAGAATCAGATATTGGTTTTAACTTGTGATTGGCCACTAAAATTCGGTTGAAACTATTTCCAGAATCCTGAATTTCTTTTAATAACTCGGGATTAATCCATTCTAATACTTGTAGTGCATTTGGTGATAGCCATATTCCTGCTCCCACTACTTTTAAACACGCTGCTCTTTCATATAATGTATAAGGGATATTCAATTTATCAAAGGATAGTGCTGTTACAAATCCTCCTATTCCTCCTCCAATGATTGATATAGTATTTGCCATTATTTTGTATTACCAGTAAAACATCACGTATTCGCTTTTTTTAACCCGAATTCTGCAATAGATTTTCTAATGCAAAACTCGGGTTTAGCTTACCAACTCTTATTTTGATATGCGTATGTTTCACCTTAGGTGTATGCAAAGATCAGTTTAAATTATTAGTTATCATTTGATATAGATCAAGTTTTACTATTAAATTAAAGTTTAATTTCTTCAACTTTTCGCACATTATTATTGTCATATTCTGCTATTGTTAAAGTTTTAACGGTTCCGATGATTTCAAATTCATCTTTGTTCCATTCATCAACCATTTTTTTGCAGTCTAATTTGTTTAACGAATTTCCGATTCCGATATGTGGTATAAAATCCAGGTCTAATCTGTGGTTTTCTTTTAGGGTTCCGCTATAAAGTTTATCATGGATTTTAACAATATTGCTATAGCCTTGATCTGGTACAAGGAATGTATGGTAATATTCGTTAAAAGCATCTTTGTTTATCGTAGCACAACGCAACACAAAATCGAAACTATTACATGTTGCTGCTTGTTTTTTTATTTCGGCTATAAAATCAATTTCTGTTTGATCAAATACAGGAAATACGATAGTAAAATGAGGTTTGACTACATGATAAAAAAGTTGGTCGTTTTCTTTTCGGTAGTTTTGTATTACATCAAAATCTGCATTTTTGATTTCGGGGTATGCCAGGACTAAATATGCCATTTTTTTGATTCAGATAGTTTTATAAAATGTGTTTTAATGGTTGTGTGGTGTATATGTATCCAGAACGAGATATATACAGTGTGTAAATGGTTACTCTAGTGCATTCTACCTTTAAATTTATGTTTTTCTCTACTAGGGATATACATAAATTTTCCCTTCTTGTCTATATAACGACTGGTTATAGAATTTTTCAACACCACTCTAGCCACACCATTAACAAAACTCTCTGCTTCTTGAAACTGAGGTTCAATCACAATTTCTCCTTTTAGATTCATATATCCATACTTATTAGAAGATAGGTTATCATCTTTTACTTGAAACGAAATCATTCCTTCAGAAACCTCGCCTAAGGCTATGTTTTTTTTGACTTTAAAAACAATCTCTCCTTTTGTATTAATGAACCCAGTTTCTGTTTTAGTAAAAAATCGTGCTACTCCTTCATTAAAATTATCAATAGTTTCAAATCTATCATCAGGTTTAATTATGATTTCTCCTTTTTTATTTACGAAGCCGTGACCTTTCTTTCCTTTTTGATTAAACATAGCAAGTCCGTCACTAAAATTATACCCGATATAATAACTATCAATCTCAAGTATTACCTCTCCTTTGGTATTTATGTATTTTGTTTCATTTTCGGTATCTCTTACAGCAGCTAATCCTTCTTTAAATTTGGTGGCAGAATAATATTTTGGTTCAATTGCTATTTCTCCTAATTTGTTTATATAGCCAAAATTGCTATTTATTTTTACTAATGCTAAGCCATTATAAAAATCTCCCACATTTTCATATTTGGGCTCTATTGCAATCTCACCATTTTTATTTACAAAACCATAAGTAGAACCATATCCGCTACCGAATTTTTCTATTCTTCCCATTCCATCCTTAAAAGGATAGCACATATCAAAATATTGATTAAGCAGTTGTCCATCTTTTTTAACGTAGGTATGTTTTCCTTCATTAGTTGTAACTTTTGCAAAGCCATCTTTAAAATCACCTGCTTTTCTAAAAATGGGTTTAATCACAATATCTCCTTGCTCATTGATGTAACCAAATTTGCGTTTCATTCGTACACAAGCTAAGTTTTCTGAATATTTTTTTGCAAGTTCATATTGTGGTTTTAAGATAGAATCACCTTTATGATTTATATACCCATAAAGTCCATTATTCATTTTAACAGGTAAAAAGTTTTCACTTTTTTTATTTTGTGAATTACAACTTGTTATAAATAGTAAGGTAACCGAAATTAGTAAAGTAATTTTTTTCATTTTTTGAATTAAATAGGATGCTAGAAGTATGTGTTACGGCAGAGCAAAATGTTACCGGGTTGTTGATATTTTATACTGTGTTGGTTACTGGTCTTTTCTATATTTCTATTCATTTCGAACTATATTTTTTTAGTTGATAAATCGAATACAATCCAATAAAAAACTCTGCAATTATTCCAAAAATATAACCTCCTGTGGGCAACCCGTCTATTACCATGCTCAATGCACGTCCGGCCGCAAGAGTGAGCATAAATAATATATTTAGCTCAGTAGCACGTTTCCAATATTTTTTTTTACAAACCCCCAAAATCCATACTATAGCAACCCCAATATATAAACACATTATAGCTTTTAGCATATTAGAAAGGTCAATTGTATTGACTTGAATATCTAATTGCTTAGACAAAATTGAAGGCGAACCGTAAATTATTCCTGTTGGTAATACAATTGATATAGAAACGAGAAGATGTAAGTTTTTTAAAATCCAATTTATTTTACCCGTCATATTTTTGATCCCGATTTCAGGTTTTTGATAGTTTATTTTTTGAGTTTATATGTTTAGCTAAATTAGTAAATCTTTAAGGATACTACGGTATTTAAATCCTTAACAGGATTAAGAGAGCCCAACGCGATGCTTATAACATCGTATTGAGCTACTCGATGGGATAATCGAATTTTTCTTAGTCTAACTCTTTTCCTTTCTTTTTGCTGTAGGTAGTTTTTTTAGCCTAATTACTACTACAATAAACATTAGTAAGCAGTAATAAATAAAAATATCACCTACAAGAGAATATACAGTCGTAGTTCCTTTTGTTGGTAGTTGCGTTATGAGAATCTTACTATTATCTGTGAAGTGATCCATTTCACTAAGTGTTTTTCCGGTATAATTAAAACTAGCTGATAATCCAAAACTTGTTTGACGTACCAGATTAAAACCTTGTTCTATGGCTCTAAATTTTGCCATGTTCGTATGAATGGGGTCAATGCCTTTCCAATCATTACTTGGTACCAACATAATATCAGTGCCTTTGGCTTGTTTTAGATATTCGGGAAAATCCATATCAAAACAAATAGCCGATCCAATTATTCCATATGGTGTTTTTGATGTTTGGATGGTAGAACCTTTTATATTACTCATAGCAGCTTCTCCACCAGGAACAGGAATCACTTTCCAATAATCGATAGTTTTTTTACCATTTGGGTCAAATAAAACAAATTTGTTTTCTAAAGGTTTGTCATTTGTAGGATCAATAACAGCAACAGCTGCGCCAAGATATATTTCATTTTCCTTAGCCATTAAACTAGCAGATTCATATAATTTGTTTTCATCTTCTTTTAAAACAAGAGCATTTCCCTCTGCCCAAAAGACTATTTTTGCTCCTGCTTTGGCTTCTTTTAAACTTCTATCTAATAAATTCTGATTTAAGTCGAGGGCTTGTTTTTTAAATTTTTCTTTACCACCTTCCAAATTAAGACCATAAAAATCGTTGTCGTAGATTCGTAAGTTATCTATGGCAGAAATAGAAGCTATTCTGATGGTCTCGGCATTAGATTTTTGAAATAATAAACGATAACTACCATACCCTAGCGTTAGCCCGATAGTTACACTATATATCAAAATCCCTTTTTTAACTTTTACCCATTGCAACTCTCGAATTAGTATCCAATTGATTATAGAAGCAAACCAGCCTATCAAAAAAGTAATATATCCCATTCCAAAAACAGAAACCGATTGTAATAAAACATTTTGTGATTGTTGTGTATAGGCTATGTGTCCCCAACTGCCATATGGTAGAAATAGACTACTTACATACTCAATAAGAACTAATGCTGTCGGAAAGATTAAGGTATGTAAAAACGTGTTCCGATTTTTTGAAAAAAGCAAATCTATAAGATAAGGTATTGCAGCTATCAATCCGTAGGGAGCCATTATAAGGGCATACATGAGAAAGGGAAATGGAAGAATCTCAGAATTCTGAAATAGAGTTGCAATTACTAACAGCACACATGCTAACAAAAAGCCTTTAATAACAGAGAGCTGGCGAACTGCATAAAGTAACATAGTGATTGAAATCCAGGGAGCAAAAAACATAGTGTAACCACCATTCGAAATGAGGAGTACTAATAGTAGTATTACTAAAAATGTTAATTTACCGAGTGTATTGTTTACTGTTTTCATTTGTTTTTATGGTATTGATTATAGGAAACAAAAGTAAATTGAACTACTCGTTAACCCCAGTGTTTTTAGGGTTTAGGTATAAAACTATCGTTTTTAGGGACAAAAATTTTAACGATAATTAGCACTGTTATAAAACAGTTGATTTTAGGTACAGAAAATTATAAGGATAATAATTGTTTCTTATAACTTTTAGAAACAGGAAGCTCTATTTCGGTCAAGTATATGGTGTTTTGATCCTTCCAGGATTTAAAATGAGATGGATTAATGAGATGTGAACGGTGTACCTGAAACAAAAAATCCAAATCTTCTTGTAGTGCTTTTAACGAAGACCGAATTAGTTTAGAATGCAATACATTGTTTTTTAGATAAAAAATCTCGACATAATTCTGTGCATTAGAAATACAAATTAATTCTGATTTTTTAATTTTTAAGATGTCTAACTTATTCTCTCCTTTAATCGTTACTATATCTTCTTTTATAGGTATTAATTTGATTAAATACCTTCTGGCTATAACAACAACAGGTAGCGCTACCAAAGCGACTCTTAAAGTAATGATAGTATTGAATTCAAAAAAAGTATAATTACCATTCAATAACGGACTTTTGTAAAAAATAAATGTTCCTATAGTATAGAGTACTTGATAAAAAACAATAGCTCCTATTTCATAACTAAAAGACCATTTCTTTGTTTTATCATAAATATATTTTTGAACCACACTTAAGCATCCATACACCAAAAATGCAATGAAGTTAAATCCTACACTTATTCTAATCCAACCCGTTAAACCTATGCTTCCATCATCAAATGGTCTTACAAAAAAAGCAAAAACAAAACCCCAAAGACCAATAAATATTCCTACTAATAAGTGATGTTTGATTGATGGGTTTAGTGTATTCATCTCCATTTTTTGCTTGTTACCAACGTGTAGTAAACTCAGTCTTAGCATTGTTGATTAAATCGTGTTTGTGTAGCGATCGCTAGAGCAAACTATTTGATCAATAGAGTTTACGAAGTGTTATGTTTAGTTTATTTGCTCAAAGCTAAGAAATTTTATTTTCCATCCACAGCGAAAGACAAACAGTGTTATAAAAGCAGGTCTGGGATGATAGCGTACCCCCATATCGACAAGGGTATACCCCCTCGTTGATATGGGGTCGAATGTATCAAAAGGTAGTTCGAGCTGATATTTTAATGCTTCGAAGAGTGATGATGACCTTTCGAAGGGATACAGTGAGAGATCGAACTGATATTATATGGCCTAGAGGGCTTGGCAGGAGGGATAAAAGTGATTTTTTTTGGGGTTCGATGCCATAAAAGGAGTCTTCGAAGGACTTCGGTAACGCTTCGAAAGATGTCTTTAAGGGGTAATAAGCATCCCAATAAGAGGTAACTGCTATAAGACAATTGTACCAGGTAATGCTTTGGGTTATGTTTCTGTATATAAAATGCTATAAAAAGCTATCTGTAAGGATAGCTTTTTTGATTACTATTTATAATTCTTACTATTAAAACTCTCTAACAAAACTTACGTTAGTTATCAATCCTTTCTCTATTTTATAAATAGAAACATATTTAGTCGGTTTTCCATCATTGGTAACTATTTCATGATTTATAACATAAGGGCCATTGGTGATTTGATTTTCTATTTTAACCGACACCAATTTATTTTCGAAATCTGTTTTAAAGATAGATGCTAACCTATCTGAACCGGTTCCCATTAATTTATCTGGATAAGTAAACACTTTTACATTTTTATGGTACAATTTTATAAATTCATCGTAATTATGGGCATTAAAAAGCCTCATTCGTTCATTTACTATTTCTAAAGGTGTTAAATTTGATTCAAATTGTTCGCTTGGATTTGAATCTACTGCGTTTTTTTCGGCTTCAGTATCACATCTTGTTATTAAAAGAAGTGCTAACAATAGTAGTAGTGGTGAATAAATAATTATCTTTTTTTTCATGATGAAGTATTTTAGTTTTTAGGGAAATTTTTATCGTTTTTTATCTCTTTAATTTGCTCAATATGGCGATTGGTATGCGAAGACATGTAGAGAAAAACCTGGTAAAGATCTATGCTTCCAAAGTTGGCAAAATGGTTTCTTAAGTCATCTTCTGTGGTCTTTATATAATTGATGTGTTTTTCTCTTTTTGCTTTAAATTCATTAATAGTTGTTTTGTGATTACCATACTTTCCTATGGGTTCAAAATCTTTTTGAGTTTTTGTTTTTTCTGTACGATTGTGTACATGTTCTATTAATTCTTTATCCGTGAATTTTAAGTCTTTCCGCCTTTCAGGATCCGAAGGAAGCTCCAAAGATTCTTTAAGTATTTCAAATACCTCATTTTCTAAAATTGTAATGTGTTCTGTGCATTGTAGTATTGACCAAGACGATTCATTAATTTTAAAATTGAGCTGTGCTTCACTTAATCCATTTAATATGTCTAATAAATTACCTTTAGAGTTATTTAATTCGTTGATTGCAAAATCTCGCTCTACTGGTGTCAATTTATTATTAGAAACCGAACAGTTTACTAGTAAAACAAACAGGATAATTAATTTTTTTTTCATTTTTTAACGGGTTTACATATTATCTGATTTTAATTATTCGCTCTGTTAAACCTTTATTTTTAAAATAATCTTCCAACTCCAAAGATTCTCCAACTTGAGCATGGTGTAGTAAAGTGAGTCCGTGTGGCCCTTTTGCAAAAAGCAATTCGGGATAAGCATCCAAAACTGGGGTTACTAATTCTGTTCTCCCTAGCATGGTAAGAGCAAAAAGGTTAGCTCTTGCACCTTTAGATATTAAATAGTTTACAATCTCCTTATTACCTAAATGAGAAGCACCTTCAATGGCTTCTTCAAAGTCACCATTACCCCAATCATAAGAGGCATAAATTAGATTTGGATATTCATTAAGCATTTCTTTAACCAGTCCTAATTTTGAATGTCCGGCAACAACAAAATCCTTTACTAATTTTTCATCTAATTGATTAGATTCTTTTTTTTGTTGGCTTGAACTACTTTTCTGTGCTTTTAAAAGTAGATAAGTAGGTATCGTAACAGCTGTTCCAATTCCTAAAAGCGATCCATATATAAATTTTTTTCTGTTCATTTATTTGAATATTATACAATGAACTCATCTTGGGTAATGCTTTTGCCTGCAAAATTCACATTTTGCACCCTAATTTTGCTATTTTTTTCACCGTAGCTAAGACTATGCTGAAAAAAAATAATTTTACTATGGTACAAAAGCCAAACTTTTCGGCTTAAAACCACTACTCAAGATGAGTTCAATACAATATTCTGTAATAAATGATAGAAATACTTTAAAATACATGTACCTTTTAACGAAAAATAGAAGTTTTTACCGCTTTCTATAGACCGAAGGAGTAAGTCCCGTTTTTTTCTTGAAAGCAATATTAAAAGAAGTCACATTACCAAAACCAGATTCGTAGGCAATAGTTGCAATTTTTTCATTAGAGTATTCGGCATCTTTTAATAGGACTTCAGCTTTTTCAATGCGATACTGATTTACAAACTCGTAAAAATTTTGTTGGGTGTTTTCGTTTATAGCTTGTGAAATTTCCCGTGCTTTTACATTTAATTTTTCAGCAACAATTTTTAACGTAATAGTATCATCTAAAAAAACATGTTCCTTTTCAAAGAGTTTCTTAATACTTTGAAATAATGCTCTAGAGCTGCTTTTGTCTAAACGCGAACTATCATATTTTTGGAGATTAAACTTATGTCTATTTAAAAAAAGATAGCTAAACGCATAAATTAGTAAAGAATAAAATATCGGTCCTCTTATATAATACATTCTAAAATCGAAAAGATTTCCTACATAATGCAGCCAAATGAGTGTAGAGCCTATTAATATATTACGATACCAATTTACAATACTGTTAGATGCATTCGAACTATTTTTTCGTAAATATGACCATGATAGTACCAGGTAAAAAAGCAAATGAAAAACGACAATCCCATAGTTCCAGAACGATTCAAAATTTCCGTTTCTAGGTATAAATGGGATCAAAAAAAGAAACAAAACGAAAGGCGTAAAATGGATGTAGTATGTATATGTAATTTCTTTATTCTTCTCAAAAAGAGTAATTCCATATAACCAAAGAGAAGGCGCGGCAAATAGAATACCAGAAACGCCAATATTATTTTGCCAATTCTCTAATGGTATGTAATAATTTAATACCGATTTACCAATTCTAATAGTAAGACCTAATAAAAAGAGTCCTAGAAAAATATTAGACTTTCTATGGTTATTCTTAAGGGTAATTAAATATATACTTAAAAAAATCCCCTGTGCTAAACCAAGGGATGCAAGAATTAGGATAAGACCTGTTGTTAACATTTAATTAATTTAAAACTTTTTAATCAGTAATAGACTTATTAACGACAAAAATCAATTTTTTTCAACTAAAATTCTTTAATGAACATGTTTATTTAAATAAATATTATGATCTAAATCGATCTAAATGTGCTACAACAAAGATATATATACCAGCATATATATTCGTTTGTAACCGATAGTACGGATTTGCAATCCGTACTATTAAAACTTTAAAATAAATTTAAAACAATTTTATCTATAACTGGACTGTAGCTTACCGATAGGCGATTATGATTTCATATACAGTATTATGAGATGTTCATTTCTTTTGGATCAATTGAAAGTACTTAATTGCTATATATCTTCTTCAATTTTTATTTCGCCAGTCTTTTTACCACAATTGATGACATTAATAATTGTTGGTTTTTCTGGTTCAGTCATATCAAATATTATAACCGGATACTTTCCTTGATTAGTCCAGGCAAAACAAATAGCATAATTTTCAAAAACACTAATTCTTGTCAAATAGAGTGTTTCATTAGGTTCTGTAAAAGAAAAAGCATAAACTGTTTCTTTTAATTTTGAATCTGTTACAACTATCCTGTATTTATCCATTGCCAGCGCATATCGGTCTGTTTTAGCTTGAAGCTTATTTATAATAGAGAACAACTCCTTATACTTTAAACTAAACACCTTTTTTGGATCGATTGCAACGATTGATTCATTTTTTCTTAAGGTAATAACATAAGGATTACCTGAAGAAACTGTGCCAACAATCTGCTGGTCTACTTTAAAAAGCTGTTTTGGCCCACTATTAATAGAGATAAAAGATGTCATGTGAGGAAATTCAGGAACAATAATTCCCATTTCTTCAATTGTATCACCTAATTTGAACCACCTGATTTGATTTTCTTCTTGAATTAAAAACAGCGTATCATCTATTATCTTTATAGATGAATACCACGGAGTTCTACCATCAACCTTAATTTTAACCTCAATTTTTTCTACCTCTTCTAAATCTGGATTGAGGATATAAAAACCATATGCCAATACGTTACATGCATACAATTTATCATCATGTATAAAAAATCCTCCCGTTTTTTCACGTTTTGTTTCTATTTCTAAGGAATTTTCATGAATGGCGATTTTCCATAAAGTAACTCCTGTTTTTTTTGCTGCTAGTAAATTATTAGCTAGTATTTCCTCTGATTCTTCACTATCATCCGAAACCTCTTTCCTAAAAGGTTTAGTTAAGACATATATATTCGATTGATATAACTCAACTTGTACCGGCTCTTGATCTAACCTAAGGGATAACAGCTTACTCGAGTTCAAGTATACCAACGAGATGTCTCCATTTTTTTGAGCTATTATCGCTTTCTCAGAGTCTAATGTCTCTGCCAAAGGTTGACTTTCAAGTTCCGTTTTTATTATATTCATTCGTTTTAGTTTATGCGCGAAACTAAATCTTTAAATTATTTATTTCATCCCTGTTTTCCGTGAAATTTATGAAGCATTTCTCATAACGTTTGGCTAAACTGCGTTTTAATGCAGTTTAGGTGTTGTTGTAGCGTGTTTTAATTTTTATTCATTTTTTATTCTCCAATTTTTTATTAGTTCAGTTCTTTGTTCTTCTTCAATAAAAGGCTTAATATTTCTTAGTTTAAATAAGTTCTTAAAATCTTTTGATATAAGATTTGATTGATCGTTTAAAAAGGTGTTAGAGTCTTTATTAAATTCAATTATTTCATCTGAGTTTAATTCTAAAATTAGATTTCCTTGAAAAAAACCTTCTTCATAATAGTAATCTATAAAAATTCTATTTTCAGCCATTGATTTATAGACAACACTATTAAAAGGTTTAATTAAGATAACTTCTAAGTCCTTTGGAATAGTATCTTTTTTCTTTATAGTTGTTTTCGTACTATTTGACTTTGAATTACAACTTATAAAAGTCATTAATCCAATGGTAATTAAAAGTCCGATTATTATATATGTTTTTATTTTCATTCGTGTTCGGTAATGTGCTGCAACAAAGATATATATGTGCCAGTAGATATATGATCGATAGTACGGATTTACAACTAATACCGATAGCGCAGATTTGCAATCTGTGCTATCGGGTTATGTTTCTGTATCTAAAATGCTATCTGCTAACTACTATAACCTTTTGTGCATTTTGACATTTTTGAATCCCAAATTTGTCAATTCGAGCCCTTAGATACATTCAGGACAGGCCTTGCCGAAGTACATTTTTCTTCGTTCACTATAAAAGACCACACCTTATATTATCTTAAACAAATTTCCTAATACTCATCATATAACCTAAATGTAGTCCTTCGTGATAATTATTGAATTCGAAGGCATCCATTAGTGAACTTAAATGAAATCCTGTTCCTGTCATTCGTTCATTGTAGGTATCAAAATTCCCTTTATGAAAATCATCTTCTGTTTTTTTAATCATAGACATTAATAAAACTTTTAGTTCCTCTACTTCGGATTTAGTTGTTAGCCCTGTTGGTTTTGTGCCAGGTTTATAAAGCCCATATAGTTCGACAGGAATATGACCATTAAGTCCAGAACCTTTATAGATTAACGCTTGTTGAGCAACTATTATATGCCCGATATTCCAAATCAGATTATTGTTAAACCCATTGGGTATAATATTTAATTGTTCTAGTGTGTGTGTTTCAAAATATTCTAAGTAGAGTTTTCGACTTGTTTTCCAAGCTTTAAATATGGACTCCATTTCTGTTTCTTTAGTTATTATACTCATCATTTTTTATGTGTGGTAACAAAGATATACATGTTCCAGTACATATATACCGATGGCGCAGATTTGCAATCTGTGCTATCGGGCAGTTTTTATTTTTTAGGTAAATACAATTTTAGTTTTCTAATTTCCAATTCGTCTACATGTCCCATTTTACTTTCGTCTTTTGTTATCAAGTGCATATGTACATATGAATCGTGATGTGTAAATACTCCTTTATGTTCGGTCGAGAAAAAACCAACTATTTCAACATTTTCATTAAACAATTCATAATTGGTTTGTCCTTGATGGGCTTCTTGAGGTGATGATACTTTTGTTCCTTCTGGCAAGTTCTGTATATGAATAGTTGCACTTGTTTGCCCGATTAATTTGAATACAAAAGGTCTTTTAAAATCAGTTGTTTTATTGTCAATGAATTTCTCTACATCTTTAATTGTCCTAACATTGGCAGGTAATTCAATTTCATTCCATTCTGTTACGTTTCCGTAAACCAAGAAAGGTGCAGAAACATCAAATGTTTTTTTAACGGTCATTGTCGAATCAGAAGTCACTTTTGATACATAACTTTTTCCATTATTAATCAGCAATTCTCCTGTTAAATAGCTTTCTGGTCCAATTGCATAGAGGCCATTTTTGTCAGCAATAGTATCAAGGTTAATACTGCTACCTAACTCTCCTTTCCACATCACATTTTTCATCGCTCCGACAATTTTAATATCGGTGTAGGTTTCTATTTTTTTAGAGCTATCTTTTTTGTGTGTAGAATTACAACTTATCAGTCCAATTGCCAGAAGTGTAAATGCTATTTGTTTTATATTCGAATTCAATTTTTTTCGTTTTGTCAAATTACCACCAACAAAGATATATATTCATCAGTAGATATATATCTGTTTATAATGATCGGTAAACGTTTGTTTGTGTTTTTTATACTGTAATTTCTCTAATACCGCTATTGGAGTCCCAAATTCGTCAATTCGAGTGCTTCGACCATAGGAAGAAGTGTATCGAGAATAGAATTTGGGATCAAAAAAGCTATTCTCGATACATTTTGTCTTTATTTCATTACGACAAAACACTCGAATTGACGCTTTTTTATTTTTTTGAACATGGTGATAATCTAATCCATTAGGCGTGCTTTATAACTCAAAAGTCGTATCTTCGCATTGCGAAACTTATCAAAATAATATTAATGATGCATTTATCATTCACTAGGTTTAAATAAAAATACTGGAGAGGCAAACGGGTGTAAGTCCCGAAGACCTTCAAGGCATCGCTTTGATGAGTTTCGCGGTGACCTCTCTTTTTTATTCATCTTAATCCATTAAATTATGCGAAACTCAAATGGTCAATGTCCTTGTACAACAAACGAGGCGAATGAAACAACACTCAACACACCTTTACATCCCAAAGAAGTAGATCTTTTAGGCTACCTTAGATACCATGGGGTTGATGATCTTATTAATTCCTTAAAAATGATTCATGACTTTGCATTGTATCATACCGATTTGTGTTTTGATACCGAAGAAAAACAAGCACTACTAGACCTAAAAATCTTATGGCAAGGATTAGAACAATTAGAAACTTTGTAGCGCTAGATTTTTTGAAATGGTATAAAAAGCTATCTGTAGGGGTAGCTTTTTTTGGTTCTAGTTTTGTGTAGTTGGTTTATTGTGGTTATCTGTACATGTTTCTCAATGATGACAAGGATTTAAGGTACAAATCCGCCTATCGGGTTATTATGTGTTAATATTCGTTTTTGACACTGACTTTAGCAATGATGAGTGGATTCGGATGTAGTCGAATCCGCCGTAATTGAGGATACATTGTTAGGTGCAGTTTTTTATTAATCAAATGTTGTTTTCCAATTTTCTGAAGAATTTGCTTTAAAACATAACCTTATTTGTTCTTCGGTATTTTTTTCAGTTGCGAGTAAAGGTAAATTATCTACAGCGAAGAAATTCCGTTCAGTTGTTTCAATATTTGGAATAAATTCTGCATTGTCTTCCAAAATATCGCATTGGACAAAAATTTTACAAACACCATATGCGTATAAAGGTTCATTGTGTTTATTCCTGTCTTGAACTGCAATTATACTTAAAGGTTTTACAGTAAATCCAGATTCTTCTTTTACTTCTTTTATCGTATTTGATTTTATTGATTCGTTAACATCAACCCAACCTCCTGGCATAGACCAAGTTCCATTTTTTTCTTTGACTAAAAGGATTTTATTATTGCGAAAAATAGCTGCCCTCGTATCAAGTTTAGGTGTCTGAAAACCTGTTTCATTACAAAATACGTCTTTTACTTTTTCTAAATTCCATCCAGATTTTAAACTCATTATTTCTGCTGAAATTTCTCTAATTCTTTCAAACCTTTCCAAGTCAAATGGGTCTTTTGAGTAGGTAATTCCAGTTTGTGAAATAAATTGAAGCTCTATTGCCCATTTTAACCAAGGATTTTCTTTGTCAGAATCATTGCTTTTATTCATATTTTTAAGCTTTGTTATTCAGATTGCACCTAACAAAGATATATATGTACTAGCACATATATATCCTTTTATAATTATTTGCAAACGTATGCTTGTGTTTTTACACTATAATTTCCTGGCGATGCTTTCTAATACCGCTATCGGTTAATCCTATCTCATAGGCTTCGGCATATACCTCGTCGCGGGCTTCTAATTCGTTCCAGGCATCGTTTAGTAGGCTCATTTCTATCCTATCCAGATCAAAGACATCATTATATTTTACGGTTTGATTTAATTCTTTCTTTTGATTTGGCTCTTGTAGTAATACACTAATAATCTTTCTTTGGATACCTTTAATAATCTGTTGATCTTCTTCGTGATGGTCTTTTAGGTTATATTTTACTTCGAGATGCTCTAATAATCCTTGTACTATTTTTTCTCGTTCGATATTCTTGTCTTCAGAAATTTCTCTGATTTTACGGCTCAATTTGTTCATTTTTTTAAATCCCTTGTTTTCTTGATGTAGCGATGTAATATACCGTAGGTATATTTTAGGTACTAAACTACTATTCCCTTTTTAGATATTTTTACGGGAACCCGCAGGAGTGAGATAAAAGTTTAGTTCTAATGTTATAGTGTTCTGTGAGCTATTACTTTTTGGGCATCACATAAGAAACATTAAGTAGAATTAGAGCATCGAAGTAAAAACTTGATTTGGATCAAAAGTTTGTGTTTGTTAAATCTATAATTTTGCTCTCGGGTGTTAAAAAAGAACTTACCAGCGGGAGAATATATCGGTTAGAAGATCTCGATGAGCTTTTACAAGGCATTAAGGATGATACCTATATCTGGAAAAAAGAGATTATAGAAGGAAAGTCTGAAAAAATTCACCTAATTGGATATCCAAAAGAGTAGGATATTGTATTTCGTAACCCAATCTTTTTTATGAATTATCTCAATGTATTTCTATAAAGATGTCTTTATTGTCATTCTCTAATGGAGATGGTTCGAGATGAGCATGCCCGATATCATAAATTTTACCCGATACTTTTTCTATTTTATACGATGATTCCTGAAATCGCGATACGACACTTACTGCATAATGATTCTCATGTTCTCTAATGATCATATCATCCTCAAAATCCTCTACATTAATAGAACCAACTTCACTACTCTTATTAATAGATTCGATTATAAATTGAGTATTTTTCTTTGTGTCTTCTGTATGTTTATAAAATAGGATTTCCTTTTTATGATCAAACGCTGTAGGGTTAGAAACCGGATGGCGAGAAGTTACTTTTTCTATTAGGAGTACCGTAGCATCAAAATAGAAAACAGTTTTTTGAGGTAGATATTTTATGGGATTACTAAAGGAAATAAAAACCTCTTTACCATCGGTAGTTACTCTAATTTTAGAGAAATTTTCTGTCCCAGCTCCTTTACCGACCAGCTGTAGAGCAGATTGCACGATAGTATTCTTTCCCGAAGCTATAATTTCTGTGACTTCTTTATTCATTGTAATATCTTGAGAAAAACATGTAGTATGGTGTAGTAGAACTAGAACTAGAGAGAATATGGTAAAACATTTCATTAACTCATTTTTTATGAGTACTAAACTACCGTAATGATTTTTATATTCCTAATGATAAGAAATAGGAATATACATTTGACACCGGCGCAAAACCCATTGTATATACCAATTATGATCCAATATGTTTTTTGGATTTTACTATTATATAATTAGTTTTTGATAATAGTTAACCTCTGGTGCTTCTATTAAAAAAGCAGTGAGCTTTGCCATGACCCCATTGTTAGAAATAAAAGCTATATAATCTGTATGGTGACTTTTACTTAGCCATTCCTCATAAAATACCATTTCATTAGCCTCTTTGTCAAAAAGTATTTTTACAGATAAACAACCATTAAACCCTCTTACATTAGGTAGATTCTCTTCAAGAAAATTCATGAGATTATTTACCATAGAATTTTTGACTTTTGATTTTAAAATTACTTCACAACTTGTTCTCATTCGTTTTTATTTAATCAATATTTGAAGCAAAAATAAAAAGCAAAGAGTTCAATATTCTTAATCTAAATTAAGAAATGAACTTAATGTGTAAAATTTACCTGTGCATTGAAAACGAGGGAAAAGAAAAAACCTCGACCTAGCGCTGAAACCTGCGCTCTTTTTGTTTATGTGATAGATGAATTTTAAATATTCTTAGCGAACAATTTATTCGATGGTTATTTGTTTATTATTCCGCGTATAAAGTGGAAAATATCGCTATTCATAAATTAATCCTTTTTGAGGTATCCCAGTTGCAGCCTATTTTTATGTGATCAAAACTAATATATTATGCTCAATAATGAATACTCCTATCTTCGATGTGATCACTGTGGAGAAATTTATAATAAGAACGAAGTACATAGCTTTTGCTTAAAAGATAATCAACCTTTGGTTGCGCATTATAATATGCGTAATCACTTCTCTAAAAATGATTTACAAGGTAGGCCGACAACGATGTGGCGATACCATGAGCTGTTACCAGTAGAAAAAGAAGAGAACCGCATTAGCCTGGGAGAAGGGTTTACACCACTTCTGGCATTATCAAAACTCGAATCTACCTATAACCAATCTCAATTATTGCTTAAGGACGAATCTGGTAATCCTACAGGTTCTTTTAAAGCTCGGGGAATTAGTATGGCAGTAAGTAAAGCAAAAGAACATGGGATTACAGCAATGTGTATCCCTACTGCCGGAAATGCAGGAAGCGCTCTTAGTGCGTATTGTGCTAAAGCAGGAATCAAAGCTCATATTTTTATGCCAGAAGAAACTCCTAAAACGTTTCAGCTAGATTGTGAAATCATGGGAGCTAATGTTACTAAGGTAAAAGGAAATATTGCAGATGCTGCCAGTATGATGAGATCAAAAAATGATGGATCCTGGTTTGACGTATCTACATTGCAAGAACCTTTTAGACTAGAGGGAAAAAAAACAATGGGGTACGAAATAGCAGAGCAGTTACAGTGGAAATTACCAGATGTAATTCTATACCCTACAGGGGGAGGTACCGGATTAATAGGAATCTGGAAAGCCTTTCTTGAAATGAAAGCCTTACAGTGGATAGATCAGATTCCTACCCGAATGGTAGCTGTTCAAGGAGATGGATGTAACCCTATTATTACTTCTTTTCGCAAAGAAATGGATCATATACCAAAACATGAGAACCCTGCCCCCACAATAGCCAATGGATTAAGAGTGCCAAAGCCGTTTGGAGATCGATTGATCATGAAAACATTATATGAAAGTAACGGAACAGCCATTTCTATTTCTGATCATGAAATAAAAGAAGGGATGCAGGAATTTGCAAAAATAGAAGGATTATTTATTTCTCCAGAGGGCTCTGCAGTATGGGCAGCATATAAAAAACTAAAGCAGACCCATTGGATAAAAGATAATGAATCGGTAGTACTACTTAATACTGGTTCTGTATATAAGTATACCGAAAATTTATATTCATAATTTATTATTTAAGAGAAAAACAACTTGTTACTGATCCAAAAAAACTGGTAACTACATAAGATAAATACTGTTTCACTGAAAACAGGGTAGTGTAAACAGTGTATGGCTTCTACTTTTGGATTAAATAATTGATTAGCAAACAGCCACCTAATACAGTGACTAGGGCTTACTATGCTCTGTATTGTACATTCAATTATTGATAATCACACATTTAATTCTTAAATAACAAACCATGAAAAAAACATTTTTTAAAACTCTTTCTGTTTTGATGCTAGTTATCTTTATAAGCAGCTGTGAAACCGATGACGGTACTCTTGATGCTATCCAGGAGCAATCAAAAGAGACGATAACCGATAACGCTACTACGAAGATGAGACCCTTTGAAGATCCTTTCTTTAAAATTACAGGATTTGATGGCCCTTATGATGTGATTAATGGTGAGTATGTACCTCATATAGGGACTTATGTAAAGGTAACGGCAAATAATCCTTTCGGGTTTTGGAAAACTACAGGATGTTTTAAACAAGTAGGATCACGATTTCTTAGAACAAATAAAGAAAAAGGCTCAATTATACATTATGTAAAAAGAGCAGAAGGAGGATTTAACAGTGTTGGGCGTAATTTTATTGCAATTCCTGTAGTATCGCTACCGCCACCGCCGCCGCCATGTCCTACCGGTGAACATACCAAAATGAGACAAAGCTTTTCTACATATGCTGCAGCCAGTAATTATGATGAGAGATATACATATAACTGGACAGTGGTTAATAAAGGAAATACATACCACGGAACGGGAAGTAGTATTAGACTGCGAGGTTATGGAAATTTTAATGTCACACTTTCGATTGCCCAGGATGGCTGTACTACCCAAACCAGGACTCAAAACTTTTATGTTAATATAGGAAGGTAATTAGGCAGCAGACTTGCCTTCAACATTTGAGTTATAAGCATACAAAATAGGTATATCTAATGTAGTATGGCCATGGCTTGCTATGTTCTGTATTGAATATTCTAATTATTTACAATTACAGATCTAATTCATAAAACAACAAATCATGAAAAAAACAATTTTAAAAATTGCTTCAATTCTAATGCTAACCATCTTTATTGGTAGTTGTGAAAAAAAAGATAGCAATCTTGATATATATGATCATGAAATGAAGGAAGTTCCTTCAGAAACAGTTTCAAATAAAAGAAATGAGAATAATAAAGCTACAAATGTTGCAGTTAATAAGTCTTCTAAATTATGGAAAATTCTGAAATATGTACCAGGTAAAGTTATTGTTGAAAATGGACAAACTATTCCGGAAGTAGGTGTTAATATAATTGCAGAAGGATATCACCCTAATTTTCTTTTTTGGATAGTAGACGGCTGTTTTGAAATTGTAGGGTCTGACGAAGAACAAAAGGTAACAATCAAAAGAGTCAATAAAAATGAGGGACATATTTATTATACATATATGGAAAATAATAATATCATGTCAAATTATAGAAAGTTTGTTGCTATTCCTCCAGATCATTCTTCAACACCATGTCCTACCAGCGAGCATACCAAAATGAGACAAAGTTTTTCTACATATACTGCGGCCAGTAATTATGATGAGAGATATACATATAACTGGACAGTCGTTAATAAAGGAAGTACATACCATGGAACAGGAAGCAATATTAGACTGCGAGGTTATGGAAATTTTAATGTCACGCTTACTGTTACCCTGGATGGTTGTACTACCCAAACCAGAACTCAAAACTTTTATGTGAATATTGGAAGGTAATTAGGCAGCAGACTTGCCTTCAACTTTGAGTTACATAGGCATATCTAATGTAGTATGACCATGACTTGCTATGCTCCGTATTGAGTATTCTAATTATTTACAATCACACATCTAATTCATAAAACAATAAATCATGAAAAAAACAATTTTAAAAATTACTTCAATTCTAATGCTAACCATCTTTATTGGTAGTTGCGAGACAGATGATGGTACTATTGATAATCTCGAAGGAGAATCAAAAAGCTTATTAACAGAAAATCAGTCAGAAGGTTATCTTAATGACAATGCCAACGAAGCAATGTCCCAAACCGACCCTGTTTATTTTAGGATTATAAGCTATGACAACCCTAATGGAAAAGCCTATTCGATTATAGACGGAAAAATCATAGTATATGTAGGAACATATATAACTGCAGAAGCAGAAGGCCCTGGATATTGGAAAGTTACTGGAGATTTTAAGATTATAGGAGACCCTACCAAAAGGAGAGTGCGAATTCTTCGAACTGGTAGAAAAGCTTCGTCTATCATATATATGTATCCAGTACCAAGTGGAGAGGCTGGTACTGTACTTACTTTTGTAGAAGTTCCATCATCGGTTCCACCTACAGCTTCATGTCCAAGCAGTGGACATACAATGATAGAGCAAGTTTTTAATTCTGTTCTTGATGCCAAGAATTATGATACCAAGTATACCTATAAGTGGAAAATTGTTCATAATGGCCGTACCACTTATAAAACAGGACGAAGTGTTTTGTTAAGTAAAGGAGGATCTACCATTACCCTTTCTGTATCTAAAAATGGATGCACTACTCAGTCAAGTGGACCTAAAAACTACTTTGTTAGATAAGAGTAGTCTAAATTTGATGTAAACAAAAATTACCCTATTAAACAGGCTGTCTTTTTAGACAGCCTGTTTTTATTATTTAGTAAAATTATGACAGGCAGACTGCTATGATAAATTAAACCGTTCTTTTAGAGCTTGTTTAACGCGTTCTAAACCCGCCAGGATATATTCTTTGCGTTCTCCAATCCCTATTCTGAAATGATGGTCCATCCCATAACAATCTCCTGCCAAAATAAATACACTTTTTTCTGTTCGTAACCATTCTGCCAGTTCGGTAGAATTAATATCTAAATTGTATTTTATAAATAACATTCCGCCACTCTTTGGGGGTACATATTCAAATAAATCCCCATATTGATCGAGCCATTGCTTTACTACTATTAAGTTTTCATTAAGCATGGTTCTGTTTCGGGTTAGTATTTCTTTACGTTTTTCGGGTCTTAATGCGATCTCACCAATATAATGACTCATAATACCTGCAGTAATAGAGGTATAATCATGGTATGCCCATGTATCTGCAATTAACGTTTCTGGTCCTATTAACCATCCCAAACGTAATCCGGGTAGGGCATAAGCTTTAGACAACCCACCATTAACCATAACCTTATCATACATCCCAATAAAGCTTTCTATGATTTCTCCGTTTAATTCTGCTCCACGATATACTTCATCACAATATACCCAGGCATCTACACTCTTTGCGATAGCTACGATTTCCTGCATTTCTTCAGAAGAGAGCGTATATCCCGTAGGATTATTAGGATTACATAGTGCAATCATTTTTGTTTTTGAAGTGACCAGGGTCTTTAATTCTTCGATATCGGGTCTCCATTTGTTTTCTTCACGTAAATGAAATGCTTTTGGGATGCACCCCATTTCTTCGGCAATACCCCAGATCTGCATATAGTTGGGGACCATCATAACCACTTCATCTCCTTTTTCTAATAAAGTATGGCAAGCAATAAAATTTGCTTCAGAAGAACCATTGGTAACCAATACATTTTCTTCATTGGCTCCATTATACATAGCACTAATCCTTTTACGCAATGGGATAGAACCGTTAGTTTGCCCATATCCTAAAACAGTATTGGTAAGTGTATCTATCTGATCCTTCTCTAATAGTTCATTAAGCGTATAAGGATGAAAACCACTTTCGGTAAGATTATAATCTACCGTGTTTTCAAATAAGGATTGTACTCTTTCGAGCTCAAAAATTGGAATATTCATTCTATTATATTTTAGTATTCATGTATGTTTTATAAACAGCTTTTGCAATCATTATATCTTGTACTGCAACTCCTGTAAGGTCTACTATTGTTATTTGATGATCATCGGTGCGTTGTAAGGCAGGGTCCTGAATTGCACTACCAAGCTCAACGATTTTTTCTTCGGAAATTGCTCCATCTTTAACGGCTCGATATATTTCGCCTCTACTTTTACTTTGCGGAATACTATCTGCAATAACGATATCTGCTTTTTGAAGCAATTCACTATCAAGTTCCTGCTTATCCGAAGTATCAGAGCCTACTGCTGTGATATGGGTGCCCGGCAAGATATCTTTTACATCGAGCAGCGCGACTTCAGAAGGAGTAGTAGTAACAATTAGAGTACTATTTTTTGCTACTTCTGCTGGAGTTTTGGCAATATAGATATCAAAATCAGTATTCAATTCTGCTTTAAATTTCTTTGCATTTTCGAGTGTTCTTCCCCATACCCATACGGTTTTACAAGGATTGTTTTTCTGCAGAAATTGCAACTGTAATTTGGCCTGTATCCCTGTACCTATAATACCAATGGCGTTTATTTTTTTTGAAGCAAAATATGTAGCTGCCAAAGCACCTGCTGCTGCAGTTCGAATATCGGTAAGGTACCCTTCGTCTAATAAAATGGCTACAGGTTGTCCTGTTTTCTGACTAAATATGAGCATCATTCCCTGGCTGGAAGCTATTCCTAATTTTGAATTGTTATAAAAACCAGAGGCAATTTTGATAACATAAAAATCATCATTCTTTATATATCCATATTTAATATGTACATCCCCGGGAGGATCTTCAAATAGTAATTCACCTACAGGCGGAACCACCGTTTTACCATTACTGTAGTGTATAAAACCTTCTTCCATAGCCGCAACTACATCTAATGATTGTATACTTTCTTTAATGTCTTTCAGATTAATAATAGTCGCCATATTTCACCATTATTTGGGTTAATAATTGATTATCTATTTTTCTTCCTGTTAGCACCAGAACCACATTTTTACCATCATACGCTTTGCTTTGTAATAATGCTGCTACCGGAAGAGCAGCGGTAGGTTCAATTTCTACCTTATGATATTTCACCATAAACGCTACGGCTTTTTTAATATCCTCTTCTTCGATGACTTCAAAACCAGACAAGTATTTTTTGCAAATATCAAAGGTGATGGCGTTATTTTCAATTCCGCCTGCAGATGCATCTGCAATAGTGGATAAAGTACTTGGAGGAACAATACTGTTTTTTAGTATCGATAAATGCATTTCTGATGCATTTTTAGGTTGACAACCAATGACCGAAACATTATTATGAGTACTAAAATAAGTACTTATGCCAGATGCCAGTCCACCACCACCAACAGGAGTTAAAATAACATCTACTTCTGGTACTTGTTCTTCTATTTCGACAGCGATAGTACCTTGCCCTTTAATAATTTCTTGGTCATTATAGGGATGAATTAAAACACCATTGATGTCTTTTGCATAGGCTGTTGCTTTTTCTTCGGTTTCCAGGCTATTTTCACCATAGAAAATAACCCTCATCCCATATTGCTCAAGAGCTTTTATTTTTGCGTCACTTGTTTTTTTCGGAAGGAATAAAACACCTTTAAATCCAAATTTTTCTGAGGCATAACCAAATGCTGCAGCATGATTCCCGGTAGATGCTGCTACAAAAGTTTTGTCAAAAACACTTTTGTCTAAACTATGTACCTTAGTAAGAACTCCTCGTATTTTAAACGATCCCGTATATTGTAAAAATTCCATTTTTAGAAAGACATTCGCCCCAGATATTTTACTTAATTCAGGAGAATACGCCATAGGTGTTCTATTCAAATCAGGCTTGCTGATTTTGTATGCATCAATTATATCTGTAGCCCGTATCATTATTTTGAATTTGGAAAATTTTGATCTATCGCTTCAATAGATTTCTGGATTAATTTTGCTACGTTTTTATAATATTCTGGATGTATTTCTTCGACATCATCGGTTGCCTGGTGATACCCTGGGTGATCTTCTTCGCTAAAAGTAATATTAGGGATTCCTTTCCTGAAAAAAGGACCATTATCAGAAGAAAACATCCAATAATCTTTGGTTTTATCTTCTGGATCGTCATGACCATAAGAAACAGTTAACGGGCTATCTTTTGCAATACTTTCGATTATAGGTTTAAACTGTGGATAAGGATAGGTACCAACCACATATATTTCGTTTTTAGGATTACGGCTAATCATATCCATATTGATATTGAGTTTGATATCGGATAACAAAACCGGCGGGTTATCTACAAAATATTTAGAACCAAATAGTCCTAATTCTTCGGCATCAAAAGCAGCAAAAAGAATAGAATGCTGAGGTTGGTTTTTAGAAAAATGCTTTGCTAAGATCAATAGGGCAGAAGTACCAGAGGCGTTATCATCTGCGCCATTGTATATAGTGTCGTTTATAATGCCAAGGTGATCATAATGCGCACCAATAACGATATATTTTTTGGGATACAATTTTCCTTTTACATAACCTATAAAATTAGTTCCTGTTCTCTCTTTTTTGGTTTTTCTATCTTTAAAAGTAAAATGAGAATCGTAATCAGTATCTAATTTTTCTAAACCGATGTTTTTAAAATATGACCTGATAAAATCTTGTGCTTTTTGATTATTTCCTGTACCTCTTCCCAAGTACTGATCTGATGATATTTGTTTTTGAATATCCAGTAATTCGGTTGTTTCTATTCCCGAATCTGTTACCACATCATACTTTTTTATTTCGTTAGCTGTCATCCAATGAATACTATCTGCAGGAGCTGCTTCTAAGGTATACCAGTAAAATGCTGTAGGAATATTCATTTCGGTATAGTAGTTTAGATATTTTTTATGCTCTTGATGATCTTTCGGAAAATCTAGTGCTACACTATCTTCTCCCGACCAGGAATGCACCCCCAGCTTGGCTGTAGCATGAATATCTCGTTTTTCTCCTGCCAAAAACATATCTGTTCCTCCAGAAGCCACCATTCCGTTTTCTGGGATGTAAGTGTTTATATGATGTTTCCTGATTTCACGAGAAGCAAGAAGATTTATCTCATCGTCTATAGACCCGGGAACCTCTTCCATTACCAATGTGGTTACTTTTGGGTTTTCGAACAGGATTTCTTTAATATCATATAGTGTATTAGAATAAATAACACCATTCATATATAGAGTGTCTTTGGTAGTCTGATTTTCTTTAAAATAAAATTCTGCTACTTGATCGCCTTCCATTTTCATCAATATCCTTTGCCCAAGAGATGTGGTATATAAAATTTGTGGAAAGAAATACAAAGTGACAATAAAAACAATGATGATTGCCACAAATGCGATGATAACTTTTTTCATAATAGTAATGTGTTAATTAATACCAGATGTAATAAAAAAAACCTCCGTACACCAAACCAACTTTTGTTGATTAAGGTATACGGAGGTTTTCCGTAAGAAATTCACTTGTTTTTCCGATGTTCTTCCTTAAGCTAAAAAACAAGAGTGTAACATACTGTTACTATATTTCTGTCTATACAAATATAGAAAAAAAATAATTCAGTAGATAAAAATTAGAAGTATAGCTCCTAAATGGCTGTTTAGATAAGTGAAATTTTGGAGGATATCATTTTTTTTGAATAAAATAAATATCTACATAATCGGTAACTTCACTACAAGGATTACTCATCTCCTGGAGTCTCCAGTATTTTCTATTTCCCTTTACTTTAAAATTGAATTCTCCTTCTCTTTTGCAAGGTTTTCCGTTGTTTATAAAATCTATCTGGGTCTCAATAGTTCCATTAAATACCAGGTGCTTTGCAGAACGTGGAGTAATAGTGCCTTTAATTTTTAAGAAATCACTATTTTCTTTACTATTTTGATGACCTTCTATTGTGTACACATTGTCTTTATCTGTTTTTTCGATTTTGACAGTTCCAAAATGGTCCCAAGAAATCCATTGAAGTGACAGATAATGATTACCTATCAAAATCTTATCCAAATTATTTTGCGAAAAAGAAAATAATGGCAAGGATACTAAAAGAATTAAAACTATTTTTTTCATACGTTCTCATGTTAATCAGTGATACACCTTTCGATTACTATATATCATTAGACCAAAGATAGATATCATAAATGATTTGTGTCACCTTGTTTTCAGTGAAATCTTTACGTCGATAACTTCTTGATAGTGTTATAGAATCGTTGTGATCATTTTCTTGAAAAAACTCAATACTCAAAAAACGGTTTGAAAAAAATAATCAAACCGCTATTACTTTTCTTTATAAGGTATTTATGGTTCGACTATTTGTTTCATAACGGGGATTACCATTTCCCATCCTTTTAGAGATTCTTCGTATCTCTTTTCTCCTAGAGCAACGGTAGCAAAATTTCCTTGAGTTAATTTTAGTGTAGTCTTATTGTTTTTTTCTTTCAGATAATATGTCAGGCTCAAATAATTTTCAGGAATGTCTTCAATTTCCATGTTTGGGTCAAACATTGTAAAAGTTACTAGTTCCCCTTTTTTATACTCTACTATCTTTCCTTTTACATAGATAACCTCTTTACTATCTTCGGTTAGCCCTTTCCAGAAGATAGGATTCCCTACTTTCCAATCTGATATGACTTCACAACCATACATGTATTGTTTGGTTATTGTTGGGTTTGTTAATAATTCCCATACTTTTTCTTTATTGACATTGAATTGAATTTCTTTTTCGATCATCATAATTGCAGTAGTGTTTTTTGATTTACAACCTATTAATAATAAAGAGGAGATTACTAATAAGGAAAATCTGGTTTTCATACATTTTAGTTTTACAATTTGAAACCAAAAATGCCACCATTTTCTTCTTTTAGATTGTACGATCGGGATAATTTCTAATACTATCGGGAGTAGTACCAAATTCTTTTTTAAATGCTTTTGAAAAATGTTGAGGAGAACTATAACCAGTTTTGTAAGCAATCTCTTTTGCAGATAAATCTGTTCCTAATAATAGTCTTTTGGCTAGATTCATTCGATTATTGTGAATGTATCCAAATACAGTAGTACCAAATAGTTCTTTAAATCCTTTCTTAAGTTTGTATTCGTTGAGACCAATTAGTTTTGATAATTGACTAATTGTTGGCGGGTTATCTATTTGCAGGGTTAAAATTTCTTTTGCCTCAAATAGTTTTTGTTTATCAGAATTAGATTTAATGAATTTGTTCGTGGTATTTAATTCATAGAGTTCTGCCTGTAATACGAGAAGTTCTATACTTTTAGATAACAGGAATAAGTCTTTGAGTTCATTGGTATATTGTGCATATAGAATCTCATTAATGACTTGCTGTATTTTAAAATTATTAGGCCTCCATTCATTAGATAAAATAGCATTTTCATTAAGGATTACTTTATCGGCAAGTTTTTTTAGTGACTCATTACCATTTTGAGCAATATGAATAAAGAAATCTGTATTGAAATTAACTCCAAAAGTCTCAATTCTTTTACTTTTGTTAGATACTTCGATTTCTATTCCTTTAGAATACATGATATTATTGTGTGATCCTACTAAATCGAAAGAAGAGTTTAGCTGTTTGTACTTAAAATTATAATTTCCACTTAATCCAAAATGTAGTCTTACCGATTCAGAATCGTTTTTAGAGATATAAGATCCAAATGTTTTATAATCAATAATATTGTGAGAAATTGAAATCTTATCCAATTCCCATTTTTTTGAGGTTACAATTTCGTTTTCGGATGTCACTCTAATTTTCTTTTATCAAAAAAAACAATTTACGATAATGTATTAATATACCTGTTAGTACATCTATCACATCATAATTGGTTGTTACTTTTATTTTATAGCATCTTTCCTAAAATCTCTTTCATCATTTTGGCAGCCAGAAATGCTGTCATATTCTGAAAATCTCTGTTAGGATTGTATTCTACGATATCGGCCCCAACAATTTCGCCTTTTATATTGTGAATTAAATCAATTACTTGCCTAGACGATAGACCTCCTGGTTCGTGATGCGAAACTCCGGGTGCATAGGCCGGGTCAAAACCATCCATATCCAGTGAGATATATACAGGATTATCAAATTGAGATATTTTGGTTAAGTCCAGGTTTTTCATTTGATGAATTTCGACATTAAATTTTTCTGCTTGCTCTGCTTGATGTGTGTTTAGTGTTCTAATCCCTACCTGAACTAACCTGGCAGCAAATCCGTTTTCCATAATTCTTGCAAAAGGACAAGCATGAGAATATTTATCACCTTCAAAGTTATCGTACAAATCAGAATGCGCATCGATATGTAAAATATCTAATTTTGGATATTTTTTATGATGTGCCTTAATGATAGGAAAAGTAATAGAGTGATCTCCTCCCAGGGTAAAAACTTTTGTTTCAGGTGCTAAATGATTCGAAGTTATGGTTTCGATATCGAAATAGTCTGAAATATCAAAATCTCCCTTATCGATTATTCGGGAATCTTCGATTGTGATTTCGTTTTCGGTAAATAAATTAAGCGAACCGCAGTGTAATGCTTCTCTAATTAGTGGGGGAGCAAGACCGGGACCTTGCTGAAAAGAAGATTTTTTATCAAATTGTATTCCTTGTATGACAATTTTACTCATTTGTTTTTTGGTATTAATTCTGATTTATTTGCCTGAGTAATTTACAAATAGTATCGTTAATTGGTGTTGCAATTCTATTTTGTAAAGCTATCTTTTCGATCGCCCCGTTTTTTGCGTTAACTTCTATGATGTTACCGATTAACCGATCTGATAACATCGAACTTCCTTTTGTTTTTGAGTAGGTCGCTATTTTATGTAATATTTCAGGTTCGAAACTACTTTCGATTATAGCTCCGTCTGATTTTGCAACTTCAATTCCTTCTCTCAATAAATTTTTAAAGAGATCAACTACTTCCTGATTTTCGAAAACAGAACATGTTCTTCCGGTTAAGCATAATATGGACCCCAATGTAGAACTTTCTATTAGTTTTTTCCAATTTTCAGTTTTGTAATCAAGTACTTCTATTATTTGCACATCATTTTTGGTAAAAAGCGCTCTAAATCGTTTAGCTAATTCGCTTTTTTGGACTTTAAGTGTTGGTTTTGAGAATTGTAAGTAATAATTATCCTCAATAGGTTGAGTAGGGCAATCAATCATACATTCCAAAATATTTTCATCTCTGGTAAAAGGTGTAATAGATGCTTTTAATTCTATACCGTTTCTTATAACAACAACTTTGGTATGTACTCCAATTAATTGAGCGAGCTGCTCTTTAGCTGCTTCAAAATGATATTCTTTTAAACATATTATTAGCCAATCGAGTTCTTCTGATCTTTCTTTTTTAGAGTCGATAGGTATTTCTATTTTTTCATCTTGATATTGTATTTTGATTTTTGATTTTGGGGTTCTCGTATAATAGAATATGTCGTTTTCAGGATGTGCTACTAATATCCGTGATATTACAGAACCTATTGCCCCCAAACCTAATACTCCAATTCTTTTCATTTATTCTTTTTGCGAGATGTTATGTTAACATGAAAGAAACTCATGTGCTTATATAATATGGTTTTAATATTCATGAAATTCTTTTATCGTAAAATCATTTATATTTTGTTTAGACCTAAGTAGTGCATTTAGATAGTATCTATGAAAATAACCATTTAAAACTACAATTCTTTGATTTCTATATTCTTCTGTGAAATGAAGAATGTTTTTAGACATTGTTTTATTTCTAAGCTGCCAAAAATCAGATGCTCGTTTATAACCTTCGAGATAGCTAATGCTGTCTCCATCTGCTTTTTTATGATATGTAGTTTTAAAAGCAGGGATATTAGCCATTATTTTTCCCAATTTTTTATATTGAAAATCCTGTCTGATACTAGATACACTATCGGTCTTTAGGTTGTTAAATGCTTTTGGACCCAAATAGGCAAAAGAATTTAGGGTATCATTTATGACTAAAAATTCTTTGTATACTTGTTCTTCTTGCGGATTAAGGACTCCATTTTTATATAGACTATCGAGCATTTTAAAAGCTTTACTATCTGTTGGTCTGGAGCCTATTTTGATTCGGTATTCATTTCGCCCTGTAAAATCATATGGTCTTACTTTTACATCAAAAGTGTTCATGTATTTTATCGTAGCGATATTCTCATTGCTATCCCAGGTCTTTTTGAATTTAAAATCTGTTGTAAAAAAAGAAGAATCACATTCATATAGGATGAGATCTGGTTTTATTTTGACCAGAATATTATATAGACTATCCGAATTAAAATTTTCTATGGGTTGATGAACGGTTCCCAAAAGAATTAATTCTGTGTTTTTCTTACTACAAGACAGTATTATGAAACAGCTAAGAATTATAATGATATTCTTATTCATGTGAATTTTGGTTTTTGATAAGGACCAACAATTAAATATAGACACCAATGTAATTATAATTTTTAAGTATTTTGCTTGTGGTTATAAGGTTTAGAAATATAAAACATCATAAATGATAACTTGGTAGTATGAGTTTTTTAAATACTAATGTTCTTGTTTTAAGATGTAGAGAAAAAATACACGAAGCAATTATTATTAATGGTAAGGGTTTATATATTTTTTGGTTAAGTAGTATCCTATTATAGTAATGACTTCATTAATAATAAATAGCAATCCAATTCCGATGATGGGCTGCGCTAAAAACTTTTTTTCAACCATTAAAAACTCAAGAATTCCAAATATTGGCCCCCACAATATATAAGGGAAAAGAACCAGGTAAAAAAGGAACCATATTAACTTATGTTTATTTTCTATTGATCGATACGCTTTTATAAGAGGAGGTAGGCAAATTAACCAAATAATGATAATTACTGACCAATATATAAACGAAGAGTCTCCGAAAAGCTTAGCTGTAGCATAAAATTCATCATTCATCTTAAAAAAAGGAGAGATCATTCTTTGAAGTGGTAATTGAGCAAAAATGATAGCAAAACCTAAATGTTTTTTATAATCTGATGATTTGTTCCTTAGAAAATGTGCTCCCAGGTACATCATGATAAAACTAAAAATTGGACCAATGTATGTTGCTATTAATGACTTTGAATCTTGCTCACATGCCGTCTCAAAATAATTGAATGTCTTTACTCCCCAATCTCCACAAATAAAATACCCAGAAAAATGATGCACTAGTTCATGTAATGATGCATATAACATTATGATACTATAAAAGGCTAGGCAATACTTCCAGGTTATTTTTATTTTGATCATGAATAAAAAATGTATGAGATGTAAAGAAAACTAATCATTACTTTTCTTTTGCTTACCAGTAATTAAAAACTCTAATAAAGCAGTATTAAGACTATCTCCTGTATTGCTATTGGTAAATACAACATATCCCATATTAAGATCACTATACAGTACAGCCTCACATCTAAAATCACCATTATTACCTCCATGCCCGAAACTAGACCCAAATGGTGTTTTTTGCATATGGATACTTAATCCAAAATAGTTTTCCCATCCTTCTGGACTAGGATCTTCTTTATCTTTAGGAATTCTGGTTTGTATTTTGAACATTTCTTTATAGGTTTCTGGTTTTAGTCCTTTTTTGTTCTGTAATCCTAATAAGAAATTGGTAAATGTTTTAGCCTCTGTATGCATACTCCAGGCCATACCTGGATTTTCTGGTAATGAAGCCTGTGATGGCAGGTTATCAAAATGACCATTAGATACTACTTTGGCCAGGTATTCGTTTTTAGAAAAATAGGTGTTTTCTAAACCTAATGGTGTAAGCACTTCTTCTTTTAGTATAGTATTGATATCCTTACCTGTTACTTTGGTAACGACTCTTTTTAAGTATTCAAAACCTTCACCAGAATATCGATATTTGGTCCCTGGTGTAAATTTAATATCAATCTTTCCATCTTCGTTCATCCAAGCCCAGTTTGGAAATCCTGTTTTGTGAGACATTACATGTCGAGCTGTTATAAGTTTATAGCGATCATCATGTGCAATGGCTTTAAATGGCAAATATTCATATAATGGTTTATCAAGATCAATAATACCGCGTTCTACCAATCGCATTACAGCAAAACCAAAAACAGGTTTGGTAATCGAAGCTGCTTCAAATAAGGTGTTGTGATCTACTTTCTTTTTTGTGAGTGTGTTCTTTACTCCATAGGTTTGATGATAGACGACTTTACCATTTTTAATCAAAGCAAGAGATACTCCGGGGATTTGATAATGTTCCTGATATGTTTTGATAAAGGTATCCACTATAGAAGCTTTTTTGATATCAAAATCGTGTAAAATTCCTTTGTCTGGAATTATATCTGGATCAGGAATGGTAGATAATTCAAATATTGGGGCAGTGATGGTTTTATTTGATACTGCTGTGATTTTGATATTGGTATCTTTTGTATTTATTCTAAAAAGCTTTTCGTCTCTAAATTCACTTTCATCTTGATAAAATAAACCTGATGCGGGTGAAATGATATACTCACCAGAAGGAAGATCTAAGGAGTAATTCCCTGTTGAATCTACTACAGTTTGTATCCAAAGGGCGGGATTATGAGTAGATGTAAATCGAATTCGGTTAGGATAGCCTTTCATAGCACTATTTTTCCATTTTAATTTTCCGCTGATTGTACCTGTTTTTTCTTTTTCTTTCATCAATATTACATCACCAAGTCTTCCTGGGGCACTACTTTTACCGCCACTATTTCCCCAGGCAATAAAAGAATTAGAGTTTTGATCATCGTCGGCATCTTTATCTATGAACACATGATCGATTCCAATAGATTTTCCTACAATCAAGGTACTATTCAGTTTTACTTTACATTCATAAATAGTAGTGTTTTTATTGCGTTTGGATTTAATCTCTATAGCATCCCAATTTGTGTTTTTCTTTGTGGGATCCCAGCTTATAGATTGATTATTGGTGTCTTTGTAATTTTCACCATATTGATATAAATCTACACCAGAACCATCGGGAGAGTGTTGCTGGTCGATATAAAAATTGAAGGTATCTTGTGTATTCCACTCTGATGCGTCGGTAGTATCTACAATATGAGAATCGTCTGTTATTACAACAACAATATAAAGTGCTTTTTCAGAGAGATTATATCCCACCTGAAAATAAGCATCAAAATCATTTTTGTCTTTAGGCCCACCACCATATGGCAGTTTATTGATAGGATAACGAGTAAAATCTTTTGGCCAATCTTGGGTATTTCCATCAATAGTTATGGAAGATACGGGATATGCATGGGCGATAGCGCCATTAGAGATTTCTATTAAACTTTCTGATTTTGTTTTTGTATCATTCAAATTACTGTATGCAGTATTGAAAAACACAAAAAAGAGTAGTGCTATATGCACTACTCTTTTTGAAATATTACGATGTTCGTTGGATTGATGATGAATGGTATCTGTAAGAGAATTAAAGCGCAAACCCATAATGATTGATTTAAAATGTGAATAAATAGCTATATTCCTTAAAAAAGATGACATTAAAGAACATCATCTTTTCTAAAGATACTATTGTTTAAAGATTGTTACAGTTTTGCAGTTATAAATTGAAATAAAAGTTAAACAAGGAGGTTTTAAACTGTGCTGTTATATAGATTGGTATTAATCACTTAGTTTATGAAATATTGTTTTTGGATGTTGTGAAGACGTATACCCTGTAACTTTTTTATTTTTATCTTTTATAAATGTGATCTTATGGTTTGCCAGGTTTATAAAAGTATTATTTTGCACATGAAAAATTGGATAGTTTCTATCGTCTATTATAGCATATAAGGCTTTTTCTCTAGAGTTAATTTTTAATTTCACCTTGGCTCCGTCCAGATACTCATAGGTTCCGGTATATGCTTCGAGAATTGTTATGTCATTATAATTTTTATAAGGATCATCTTCTGATAAAATTACCCCTTCTCCTGGTATCCATTTATCATATTCCATATGGTATGCTATTCTTCGCGCTTCATTAAACCCTTGGAGTTTTGCTACCAAATGTAAAGCACCATCAATACCGGCAGAAATACCAGCTGTGGTGATTACTTGTCCATTATCAACAAATCGGGCGTCTTTTATCACTGTTATATTTGGATAATTAGTTTCTAAGCCATTCAATGCGTTATGAAAAGTGGTTGCTGATTTACCATCAAGAATTCCGGCTTTTGCTAGTGCAAATACTCCTGTACATACAGAGAAATGGTATTTGATATTTTGTTGGGCTTTTATCCATTCAATTACTTGTGGATCATTAAAAGCACTCGAAGAATTTCCTCCAAAAAAAGCAAGTATATCTGCATTAGGACTATTAGCTATACTATAATCCGGGAGTATTTTCAGGATTCCCTGGGAAATAATAGGTTCTTTGGTTTTAGAAACCGTAAAAACTTCAAAATTTGCATAGGCAAATACTTCCATAGGTCCAGCAAAATCTAATACTTCTATACCAGGTTGTAAATAGAAAGCAATTGTCATTTTTTTGTTAGCTAGTTTTTGAAGCTCTTTTTCTGTAGTAAGTTTCATATTACAATGATGGCAGGTTCCAGGTTTATTAAATTTTAAAGTATCGCAACTACTATTGCAAGGAGGACAGACATAAATTTCATTAGAAGTTGCTGAGGGTTGTGATATAGCCGATATATTGATCAGAAATAGTAATACTAATAACTTTTGCATTATTTTTTGAGTAATGATTAATTTTTCAAAATTAAATGTCTTTTGAGAATCTTAAAAGGACAAGTGTGCGCAGTATTAGGACAGATAAATTATATATAAGTGAAGTTAACAGGTAAAATTTCTTTATGCTTTTTAAGTAAAGCTCGTAATTGGTTCGTACTTTTTAATCCACATTGGTTGGCAACATAGCTAACTTTATTACCATCGGCCAAAAGGTGTATGGCTTTATCTACTCTAAGTTTTTCGAGATAGGCACCAATGGTAATCCCCGTTGTTTTTTTAAAGAGCCGTGTAAGATTACGACTACTCATATGCACATACTCGGCCATATCTTCAAGAGTGAATGAAGTATGGAGATGTTTTGTCATATAATCTTGGGCATCATGAATTCGAGTATCCAGATGATTTCGATATTGTAAGAAAACACTTAATTGTGGATCGGATTCGCTACGGCGAAAATATATAACTACTTCTTTGGCTATATCTGTAGCAAATTTGGGACCATATTGTTGCTCAAGAATAAATAAGGAAAGGTCAATACCAGAACTAACTCCTGCACTAGAGTACAGACGATCATCTACAACGAATAATCTATTATTTACTAGATTGACTTCACCAAATTTATTTGCAAATTCGTTAAAGTATTTCCAGTGTGTTGTGCATTTATGCCCATCTAATAATCCTGATTCAGCAAGTAAAAAACTTCCGGTACATACAGAACAGATATTGACTCCATTAAAATGTTGAATATTTAACCAATCCAAAAATGCTTTACTTTTTTGTATAAATTCAGAATCAGAAAGTAATTGAAATTCTATCCCTGGTATAAAAATAAAATCACCCTCTGTTAATTTGAATTTCTCAAAATTAGAAAGCTTTGCAAAATACAATCCAGCACTGCTCTGTATTTCTTGTTCATTGCTTATGGTAACAAAATAAAGATTGATATCGGCTCCATATTCTTTTGCTTCATAAAAGATATGTGCTGGACCATTAATGTCTAATAAATGAACTTTGGGTGGTATGACAAAAATGATATCTTTGATAATCTTATTTTAAGCTAAAATACTAATAAATAGTATTATTTAAAGACTATTAAATGGGCAAAGAGAAGGTTTTTATGCTTCGTTTTCTTCAATGATTTTATTTTTTAACTCGATAATTTCTAAAAGAGTCCGTATTTCTTTTTGAATACTACTTCTAACGAACTTAATAAAGATAATAGCACCAATAACATAGGAAACGTCGATCAACACCATTTGCCATGTGGTAAAGTATAAGCTAAATTCTGGAGTGATCATATAAAAACCAATAGTGTACAATGCAATAATAGTGATCGTGATTGGTCCATGAATACGTTTTCTAAACTTATAAAATGCTATTGTATTATTGGTTGTTTTTAAGACATCGTCTATTATATCTATCTTTTTTGATTTTAAGACACTACCACACTCAATTAGTATTCGTAGTAGTAATCCTCCTATCATTAAAGCTACTCCAATTCTACTAAGTATTTCTTTTACCGGAGCTATATAGTAGAAAAAGGCAGATATTCCTACTATTGTGATTGATAGTATTATGATATTTCCGTAGTGAAAACGGGTATTAGAATTTTTCTTCGAAGTAATAGAAGATAGTGTCTCTTCTAATACTCCAGAATTACTCTCAATATCTTTTTTTCCTTTTTGCCACTTACGTTGCAAATCATCAAATTCATTACTCATGATCTAATATTTTTTTAAGTCGTTTCTTTATTCTGTGAATTTTTACTCTAACATTGGTGGGTTTAATACCTAAAACATGTGATATAGTTTCATAGTCCTGTCCTTCTAACACCATCATAATGATTAACCTATCCAGTTCTTCTAATTGGCCTATAGCTATATACAACCCTTGTTCTTGTTCTGCATCTTGATTTTGTGACTCATCAACCAGTACATGTTCAATTTTATCAAAGGATAATCTCTTTTTCTTTTTTTCTTTTCTTATGTATTGCAGGCATGTATTTACCGTGATTCTATACACCCAGGTTTTATGAGTGGATTGCCCTTTAAAGTTTTCGAGAGCATTCCAGATATTAATGAATACTTCTTGCGAAAGATCATTAGCCATATCGATATCTCCTTTCATAAAACCGAGACACATTTGCTGAACCATAGGATAGCACTGGTGATATACGGTCTCAAAAAGCTGTTGATTCTTTTTACTCATTTGCGAGGAAAGTGTTTACTGTTGTATAAAACCATTCGGGTTGATCAAACATAATAAAGTGTCTGCTGTTTGAAGCCATCTCGATAGATTTGTTTGCTAAAGTAGCATATTGTTTTTCATAATTAGACTTTGCAATTTCTACAGAAGGAAAAGATGCTCCCAGAATTAAGGTTTTTGCAGTCACTTTGTTTAAAATTTTTCTTAAATCAAGCTTCAATAAATCGGTATATCCATATACATAGGTTTCGCGATCAGCTTCCATAATCCAATTGATTAGAGTATCTACTTTATCTTTATTATTGGTCATGTTTTGTGCCATCATGGTAGCAGTCTGTTTAAACTGTGTATCTTCTGCCTGTAGCATTTGCTTGTTATATGGACTATCGTATTGTATTTGACTTTCTGGTACACCAGGCATCATTAATTCTCGCATACACGGGATAGAATCTACAATAACTAATCTGGTAATTGTATCGGGTAGTGCTGCAGCAAGATCAATAGCTAGATTTCCACCCATACTGTGCCCTATAATTGTTACATTGGTTAGGTTTTTATCTTTAATATATACGATCAACTCTTTTTTAATGGTATCATACCATGGCATTGCAATAGGCGGGTTACCATTAAAACCAGCGTAGGAAATAAGATGAGCCTCACTTTTTGTAGTTAAATGTTCAACAGTATCGTTCCATATCGATCCGGGAGTAGTAAAACCTGGTAAAAATAATACAGGATTTCCTTGTCCAACTATTTTGGTCGTAATAGCCGATGTTTGACTAAATCCCAGGTTAATGATAACTAATGCTAAGAGGGTAATTCTAAATGTTTTCATGTCTTTATTTTTATTGTATTTCTATTTTGATTTTCCCCTTTGATGCAGAAAGTTGTGAATTGTTACACGTGGGATAAAAAAAATAAAAATAAATACAAAAGACCTGTTAGAACTTAGTCAATAGTTGGTTGATAACATACAGAGGATATTAGAGTTATTGAATATATACATATAAGAAGAGAGATTAATGTTTGGAAGAATCGTTAAATTGCCAAAGGACATTTACAATTTTCCATGTGCCGTTTATTTTTACAATATGCATATAATCAATCCACTCATCGGCAATAAGTTTTACAGAAGCTGTTTTATCAAAAACATCTAATATAATAACCTCTTTTTTTGGTTTTTTGGGAAACTTATCTCCGTTACTATTATAAAACTCTGAGAGAATTACCATAAAGTCTGTAAACGTTTCTCGAAGGTATTCTTTGTTTGTAGCTTTGTTTTTCCAAAAAGTTCTTTTTACCATTCTAGGATGAGCAGCACGTTCAAACTGCTTAGGGTTTACATTGTGTTGTGCTTCTAGATAATCAAGAGCTACTTGTTTAATATCCAGAGAATCTTGTTTGGATTGTGCATTTGTTTGATAGGAAAGTAAACCGATACAACATAGTAAAACAATTTTAAACATATATTTCATGATAAAGACCTTTTATTTTTACTTCTAAAAATATAAGATATCTAATAATTAAATTTGAAAGTTTTCTTAAATATTAACGAACAATAAGTATTAATTTTTTATTGCTGAGAAGTAAAATATTCTTTTGGAGATGTTCCCATCAATTTTTTGAAAGACTTATTAAATGT
Source organism: Aquimarina sp. EL_43 (assembly GCF_943422735.1). Lineage (NCBI taxonomy): Bacteria > Pseudomonadati > Bacteroidota > Flavobacteriia > Flavobacteriales > Flavobacteriaceae > Aquimarina > Aquimarina sp. EL_43. The sequence continues at coordinate 3,820,524 of NZ_CALSBR010000001.1, forward strand.
AGTTTTAGAATTAAAACCTGCTTCCTGCGCCAGCCCAAAAAAAGTTAAGTTTTTTGCTTTATCTGTTTGTGCTAATTCTACAAATTCTTTAATCCGATGATAATTGATGTATTCAAAGAAATTCATGCCGATATTTTCGTTCAATAATCGTGCTATTTCGGGGCTACTTACTCCTAGCATATCGGCAAGTTCTGCTTTTAATAATTTTCTGTTGAGATATGGTTTTTTCTCTACCATTAATCGATCTAATTTGGCTTGTAACTGATCAAGATCGGATTTGGATAATTTGGATTGCGTATATTTTTTTTGAACTCCACTGGGGATGATTTTAAACAGATCAGGAGAAATCATACCGTAATAAGCAATAAAAAGAATGATTAATGCAATACTTAACCAAATCGTCTCTCTTGCTGTTCTTTCTATCATTTCGAATCCAAAAATACTAATGAAATAGACAACCACCCAAGATAGCAAGCAAATACCAATTGCGATTAGGAAATTAAGAAAAAACTGAGTTTTTACAGTATAACTTAATTCGTTACGTAACTCTTTTCTAAAAGAAAGAAATAATTGTAGACTCATTACCCAATATGTGATATTGAAGAGCAATCCAATGCCTATAAAAATAGTTATGGTACGAAATAATTCTCCACTTTTAATTCTTGCTCCTATGACTTCGTCTGTAGGAAGCATAAACATAAAAACAACAAAAATGATATAGAAAACCCCGGGGAGATAGTGTAACAAATCCTGGTACGAAAAGCGTTTGTTTAATAAAGAAGATTTGGTAAACAAGTAAATTGTAGATCCAAATAATAGTGTTGCAAACTCAGAAAATGCAATCAACCGAAAGTTTTTACCAAAGATATCAGATATATAAAGGACTCGCCCCGATAAACCAATCATAAGAACCAGAACCAAAAAAGCAACATATCCATTAATGTTTTTTCTGTTTTTTGGCGAAAAAAGATAAATACAGAGTAAAAATAAACTCTGGAAATAACCAAAATATACAAGTTGATTTAAAAGTGTTTGCATAATGATGTATTAAGCAGGTTATTTAATAACCTGCTTTTTATAGGTCTAAAATAGTTACTAAATCTGAAACTGGTTCACATGTTTCACCGAACTATGATCCATTTTTAGGTTTTCTTTATAAAATTGTTCAAAAGCGGCTTTATTTTCCCAGGTGGTAATAACCAAATAATCTGGATTGTAGTTATATCCAAAAGGAGATGCACCTTCTGTAAACTCAACTTGTGTTTGACCACCTGCTTTTTTCATTTTTTGTATCCATCTTTGTTTAAATTTTTGAAAAGACGACTTGTCTTTATGCCAATACGCAGTAACAATATTAAATTTCTCAGGATTAATACTAAAAGAAAGATCTTGTTTTAATTCGTAATAAGTAAGACCAAATGTAGACCAGATATTTCTTCTCTCTTCATGAAAATCAGGCATTATTTTTTGAATATCCTGTAAGAATTTTTCTCGCCCATTAAGGGTATCCCAATATCCAAAAATCATACTTTCGGGATGATAATTACCTTGAGTCGGACTTCCTTTTATTGCAATCCCCGGTAAATTATGATATCCCATTTTTTCGGCAACGGGAAATGCAGTTTTAAAATAATGCTGTAGTTTTTGTTTAGTGTCGGGTTTGGTATTCAGAAATATGATATCAAATACGTGCCCTTTTTTTAGGGTATATGATTTTGTCTTTGATTGCGCATTCAGGGATGTAAAATTAACAGTCAAAAAGAGTGTTAATAACGAGATTTTTAAAAGCTTCATATAGTTCTTCAGTTTTAATTAATGAATTTTTTTACAAGACAAATGTATATGCTATCATCTGGGAAATGAAGAATAATAGGGGGCGAAAGGTACATATACCGTATGTGTACTTTTATTTGAAGATAAAATCGCGAAAATCGATGATGTAGAGATGATCCGATTAAAACTTACTAACTCTTGGTATGAAGTATATACTTAATTAGTATTTGTTTTAGTATTGATTTGATCAACCAAATTACAGATGTATCGATTAAATTCAACATTTCTTGCACCATAACTGGCAAGCCCTATTAATTTTACTTCCTGGTTTTCTTTAGAATTTAATTTTATGATAAATAAAGAGTAGCCTTCTTTGGTTCTAAACCTAAGTTCTTGTTCTTCTCTTATAATTTCATAATCACTCAACTCATCAGAATAAGGTGATTCTTTTATTAGAATATAGTTTTCATAAAAAATGCAATTAGGGCTTGGCTTAATTTTACTCAAAAGGAAGACAAGAGTAACTATACTAATTACTACCATACTACCTATTATCATAACGATCATCTTTCTAGAGTTTTTATACATTGTTAACCACGCCTTATACTATCTAATGTACTAAAAATTATTTTCTTTTTCCTATCGTAAATTGCTTCTTGTTTCAAAAAACACTCCGAAAATCTACAAATTAGAGCCATTCAGCTAATTAGTTTTTTAGACCTTTTCCTTATTTCTATCTTTTAAGGAATCTCAATATATATTAATCCAACTTATTTAAAACGTAAACAATGAAACACAAACTCTTATTCGTCGTATGCTTACTCTTTACTTTATGTATGTATTCCCAAACATTTATTAGAGATTATAGTAATCCTACAGCAACTTATCAATTAAAAATGGAATTTTTACCACAATCCTGGGGAGATGTTTATCTTGATATAGAGATGAAAAACACGGGAAATAGCGGTATTAATGCCAGAAATGCGAAAATTCAGTTTTTATCGGATGGTACTCCAAGCCTTGTAAATTTTACACCAAATGGAAGTATTTCATACCCAACTGTAACTATGACCCATCTACAAGATGGAAATCAATTTATTAATTCCTTAAATATAGGACTTCCTGAAGCATCCTGGGTAGATCATATTTTATCTCCTAATGAAAGTTTTAAACTTAGAATTGATCTTAGAACAGTAACATCAACATACAGTGATCTTGCAGATTCTGTTAGATTTTATACAGAAGATGGAGTTCCTTCTTTATTTACAAATGTAACAACTACGGTAACAGGAAATGATACTAATGCTGTTGTGGTTAACTATAAAAATATGAGTTCTAATGCTCAATCCACAGAAACAATTACTACATCGAAAACTTCTTCGTTAAGAGTAAATCAGCAATACCAGATATGGGCAGATAATTTTGTTGTAGGTATGACTCAATACACCAGTGCATATTCAGAATTATCACCTTTATTATTTACTCCTTCTGAAACAAATACCGCTATTGCAATAGGATTTACTAAATCTACTATCCGAACAGAAAATGTAACTGTTAATGTATCTGGACTTCCCAGCGGAGTTTCTACAGCAATTACGCTTAAGAATAATGATATAAACGGTGTAGGTAAAAACACACAGATTGCTAATGGTAGTACTACTATATCACAGGTTCTCGAAGGAAACTATAGTGTTACAATATCTGCCTATACCGATAGTGCTAATAACCTAATTTATACTCCACAATACACTGCTAATCTTACAGTAGCAGCAGGAGGTAGCAATACTCTGGCTGTTTCTTTTACCGCTTCTTCTGTGCATGAGTTTACTGTTAAAGGGTTTCCTGAATACCTATCTCATGGAACTATAACAAATGCAGCGGCTTCTTTTGACGATAACTTTAAGAACTCGCCTTTAAGTGTTCTTTTTAAATATTCTGGATTAGATGGTGCAGGGGATAGAGGTAAAATTCCTGATATGACTCCTACAAAGAATACCATTGAGCAAGCACGAAGACTAGAAAATAATCAAGGTGGTAGAAAAATACTTCCCGTGATGGTACATTACACTGCCAACGCTAGTGGAGGAGGGTCTTTGGAAGCAATAAAAGATTTGTCTGAAAATCAGAACCTATATTTTCATTATAGAAATTTGATTCAGGAAATTAAAGTTATGTTAAGCTATGAAGATACCGATCATCCTAATCCCGGAGCTTTTGTAATTAGTCCAGATCTAATAGGTGCTATTCAACAAGATGTCGTTTTTGGAAATGATCATAATATCAGAACGATGAGAGTTGAGGTTAATCAGGATATCAAAAGAGCTTTTGAAGATGAAAATTTAAGTATTACGGGACTTCCTTCTTTTTCTGATAACCTAAAAGGTTATTTTCAATCGGTTAACTTCCTTATCCATCACGTCGGAGAATGTAAAATACCTTTTGGATATCAGCAAAATGTGTGGGCTGCTGGTTCTGCCCGTTGGGTGTTTGAAAAAGCAGGAGAGTTTAATGATCCTGTGAGTGAAGCAATAGAAGTAGCAGATTTTATGAATAGCCTTGAGCTTTATACAGGAGATTGGAAACCAGACTTTATAGCTTTTGATCGATATGAAAGAGATTGTTTTGGACCGGCTGCAATACAAAATTATGCATGGACTGCCAGACATTGGGATAAATATCTGATCTTTTGTAAAGAAATAGCAGAACGAGTAGGTAATGTACCTATTATGCTATGGCAAATCCCCGGTGGGCATATCCCTACTACAGATGAAAATATTGTTAATTTCGATATTGCTAATCATTCTTCGGGTTCTGCTCCTTATTTTCTTGGAGATAGTAGAATAGGAACGAATCTAAATAAAATTCATCCAGATTTAAAAAATATATCGTTAGCAGCACTTCCTCATTATGATGCAAATACGGTTGGAGAGCTTTTGGCTAAGGATAATGGTTATGATTGGGGAACCTCTAATCTGCAAAGATTAGCAGATATGAATGTTTTTGCAATTTTATGGGGTGGAGGATCTACCACAGGAATAGGTTCTATTGGTACTAATGGAGATGATGATCGGTGGTTAGCTACAAAAATAAGTGAGTATTACAACAATCCTCCCGTGTATAAAACCGTTGCGATTACACCATATCAAAATGCAGCATATTGCCAGAATGGAGCGAAATCCTCATTGCCACCTAATGAAAATAGTAGAGGGTTACAGGATATAAAAATATTTCCTAGTCCTGCAAAAGATCAATTACAGATAAGTAACTCTGTTGCCGGACAAGAATTTGTGATAATGATATTTGATATATATGGTAAAAAAGTAGGTGAATATAAAAAACAAAATGAGAATAGTATAGACGTATCTACTTTATCTAAAGGAGCCTACATTATTAAATTATACCCTCTATCTAAAGAAGAGAGCATCTCTAAAATATTTTACAAAGACTAACACTACCTGTTTAAAGAATAGATGTTAACTAAATTAGAAACCAAAGCCTATCAAAAGTATTTAATCATCATATATGATATAAAATACGGATAGGTTTTGGTTACTACTAAAAAAATATTTTTTGAATAGATAATTTTACACTATTTGTTTCTGGAAATAGAAAAAATAATATTATCTGGATTATCACTATCTATTCTATCTTCAATATGATTGAAATTATTTCTCATGAGTAGTTTTTTTGAAGGCTCATTGTTTTTATGTGTAAAAGCTTCTATATGATCTAACTCCAAAGTTTTAAACCCATAATTTAGGATACTTATCAGAGCTTCGTTCATGATTCCTTGCTTATAAAAATCTGGATGTAAATCGTAGCCTACTTCTGCTATTTTTTTGTCTTCAGAGAAATTCCACAGACAGATAGTACCAATAAGTTCGGGATTATTTTTTACCGTTATTCCCCAAAATAACCAATCTTGCTGATCAATACCTTTATTAATTTTGTTGATAAAACTAATAGCTTCTTCAGTTGTATTTGTTTTAGGTCTTTTTACAAATGTGTTAACGATTTCATTAGATCGTAAAAAGAGAATCACTTGGTCATCACTTTCTTTTAATTGTCTTAGGAATAATCTTTCGGTTTGTAGTTCTGGAAACATTATAAATTTAGTTTTTTGAAACTTTTATAAAGGCTAAAAATATTCAAAAGAATTGTATTCTCATACACATTTAAAATTACTGACAATCATTTTAATTATATACTATATAAAAACAGCCAAATATTTAAATATTTGGCTGTTTTATAGCTTTAAAAATAGCTTATCTTATTTAACAATCATTTCTATGCGAAATACATGTTCCTGTTGCGCAAGCAAAGTTGCAATTTGGAGCAATACTAGAATCACAATCCCCTGTACCAGTACCTCCTTTAATTTTTTGAGCACTAAACTTAGAAATTGTGTTTTTGTTGAGTTTAAGTTTTTTTAATTGCTTTTTCTTCATGATATATATTTAATTTTGATTAATATCTAAATGTACCAAATTAGCAGTGTTATTTTTTAGAGATCGAATTAATTAACTAAAAATTTAACTATGCAGGTATTAACCGATTAAATAAAACAGCGGTTTTTACTTAAAGTATTCTAACAATCATACCCCAAGAATCATTTGATATTACTATTGATTACTTGAATAAAATAACTAACCCTCCAATTGCTGTCATAATTAAAATAAATTTTCGGTATTGGTGATCTTTAAATTGTTTTACTACTTTAAGTCCAATAATGAATCCCAATATAACTCCCGGAATCAAATATAACTCCACAGTTAACGACTGAATAGTTATGGTATCCCAACTAAAAATATGAAAAGGTAGTTTAAACAGGTTAATGATAAAAAAAAGCCAGGCTGCAGTGCCGATAAACTCATTTTTTGGTATTCGGGTTGCCATAAAAAAGATATTGGTAAATGCTCCTGCCAGATTTCCAATCATTGTAGTGAAACCTGCTGCAAATCCAGTAGTGCCAATAAACCAAAGCTTATTAGGAATGTTTTTTTTGTCGTATCGTTCCCAAAAAAACATGATGATAACGCTGATAATGATAATGACTGCCATTCCTTTCTTAAATATATATTCGGGAAGATCTTTTCCTACGAAAACAGCTATTAGAACTCCACCGATCATCCATGGGAGCAATTGGAAGAGATATTTCCAACGGACATGTCGATTATAATAGAGTACAGCCAAAACGTCTGCAAAAATTAAAAGAGGCAGTAGTATTCCTGTAGATGCTTTTGCACCATGTGCCAATGCCATTAGAGTTACAACCACAATCCCCATTCCTTTGAGCCCTGATTTAGATACACCTAATATAAAAGCAGCGGTAAAGGGAATAAGGTAAGATGTCATTTTATAATACTATAGTTCTTTTACATTTACGTAAAAATTGGGATCTACAGTAAGCTTATTTCCTTTAACATCTTTTGTTTGCCAATTAGCATTAGGCTGTATCCATTCTGGATTACCATCTATAAAGAGACGTACAGGCATATCAAATTTATCTACGATATTGTTATAACGATATTTTAATTTGCCGTCTTTAAAATTATATTCGAGAACAGGTACTTTTATAGTTCTTAGATATTGATCAAAAAACTGAGTTAAATCGATGTTGGTTTCTTTGCTAATATAATCTTCGATCTGTTTTGTTGTGACTGTTTTATGATAAAATGTAGAATTAAGCCCTCTAAGGACAGACCTCCATTTTTCATCATCTTCTATAAGTTGCCTAAGTGTGTGTAACATGTTTGATCCCTTAAGGTACATATCACTTGACCCTTCATTATTTACGTTATATGTACCTATAATTGGAGAATCATTTTGTATTTTTTTTCTGGTACCTATTACATATTCTGCAGCGGCCTTTTTTCCATAATGATAATCAAGAAAAAGACTTTCAGAATATGCTGTAAAACCTTCATGAATCCACATATCTGCAGCATCCTTATAGGTGATGTTATTAGCAAACCATTCATGACCAGATTCGTGAATAATAATAAAATCAAATTTCAATCCCCATCCTGACCCAGAAAGGTCATTACCAAGATATCCATTTATATATTTGTTTCCATAAGTGACAGAGCTTTGATGTTCCATCCCCAGATAAGGTACTTCAACCAGTTTAAAACTATCTTCATAAAATGGGTAAGGACCAAACCAATGTTCAAAGGCTTTCATCATCTTTGGGGCATCTTTAAATTGTTTTTTTGCTTTTTCCAGATTGTCTCTTAATACATAATAATCCATATCGAGTTTACCTTTTTCACCTTCATATTGTTCTCCAAAATGCACATAATCTCCGATATTGATATTTACACCATAGTTATTGATTGGATTACTTACGAACCAATGATATGTTTTGGTATCATTGTCATGTTTTTCTGTTTTACGCAATCGACCATTAGATACATTCATAAGGGTAGATGGTACATTAACACTAATTAGTAAACTATCTACTTCATCATACATATGATCTTTGTTGGGCCACCAAACACTGGCTCCTAATCCCTGGCATGAGGAAGCTACAAAATGTTTCCCATTTTGATCTTTTTTCCATGAAATGCCACCATCCCATGGTGCCCGAACGGCTTCACGAGGCTTACCGCTATAGTATACTTCTATTGCATTTTTGCTATTTTCTTTTTGTGCTGTTGATAGTGTTATAAAATGAGCATTTCCTTCAGATGTTACTTGTAACGGTTTATTATTCTGAAGTACTTTTTCTATTTTTAAAGGCGGTTGTAGATCGATTTGCATTACGTTATGCTCTTTCAACACTTTATAATGAATTGTATTTTTTCCTGAAATAGTTTTTTTATCCGGATCTACAGCAATATCAAGATGGTAATAGGTTAAATCCCACCAAGCTCTTTCTGGAGTTATTGATCCTCGTAATGAATCTTGCCTGGTAAATTGTGATTCTTGCGCAGATAGTAGCGTAAGGCTTAAAATGCTAAAGACTATAGTATAGAATGTTTTCATCTATGGTATGTTTATTTCTCGATAATTATACTTAATGTCTAACCGTTGGATCAGTAGAATTCGCATAATAATCAATTTTGTATTAGTTTCGAAATTATTAGCAGACTCTTTTCTGTACTTTATCTAAAAGTTTCTGATGGAAATACAACTGGACTCTCATGACCGTTTTTTCCGACAGTGGCTATTCCGAAGAAGAAATTGTCAATAACAATGCCATCTAAAACAAAATTGTCTACATTTCCTACAAAACGGCTATGATCCCAGGTGGGAGAAGTCGTATCTCGCCAGTATATTTTGTAACCTTTGATGTTAGGGTCATTGGTTTTTTTCCATTTAAATTTTGCTGAAGGCTCTACAATACCACCTATTTTTACTTCGGATGGGGCAGGAGGAGCCCACGCAATACTTGCTAAATTTATAGCATTAACTGCGGTGAGTTTTGCAGCATAGTCAAAATTAACATGTTCTACAACATCTCCGTATTTGATTCCGTTTTCCTCACGAATGTTTTGATGTTGTTGTGTGTAATTTTCATGCGCTTCCATAATTCGAATTCCGGCGTAGCCTAAATCATTAAATGGTCTGTGATGCCCACCACGACCAAAACGATCTAATCGATAAATCATCATTGGGTTCATTTCTGGCATATAAGTTTTTACATTTTTATGGATATATCTGGCCAATTGACGTGAAATTCCATCAACTTCTCCACCATAAAAACGTCTACGTCTTACTGTTTTTTCGTCATCGGTAAGATTGGTAGGTTCAGAAAATATTCTAAAAGCTCGATTATCAATAACTCCGTCTACTCCTTTAATATTTCCAATCATATCATTATTAAGGATTCCTATAATATCCCAGCCTTTGTTTTTAGCGTATTTTGCTAATCCACCACCACCAAAGAGACCTTGTTCTTCTCCAGACAATCCAACATAAATAATACTGTTCTCAAAAGTGTATTTTGATAATACCCGTGCGGCTTCAATGGTTCCTGCCATCCCGCTAGCATTATCATTAGCACCAGGAGCATCGGTAGTAAAATCCATAGTATCACTGGCTCTAGAATCGATATCTCCACTCATAATAATATAACGATTAGGATACTTTGTTCCTTTTTGTATAGCTACTACATTTACAACCCAGGCATCATGAGGTACTCTGGATCCCATATCTTTAGTAACAAAATCTTTTTGATAAAATACATCTAAACAGTTTTTACAATCGGTAGAGATTTTCTCAAATTCTGTTTTGATCCACCTTCGGGCTGCTCCAATACCTCGTGTTTGAGAAATAGTATCACTAAATGTATTACGAGTTCCGAAATTTGCTAATTTTTTGATATCGGTTTCAATCCTATCTGCAGAGACTGCATTAATGATATCATAAATACGTTGATCTGTTTGTGCGGTTAAAATGGTAGATAATACAAGTAGGGTAGCGGTAAAAAATGTTTTCATTTGTGTGAATTTGATCGCCTAATTTAAAGAAAAGAGCCAAGTAATGATGATATCTTAACAAATTTATAAGATGTAGATATACATCACTGAATAAAAACAACTTTGGCTATTTTCTTATTTTTTACTTCATAAATGGCAACAGCACTATAATGTTGTTTATTAATGGTAAGAAACTCTTCATCAATAACAACATTACCCATAACAATCCTGTTTTTGACTTTACAATTAAGATCAGGTGTGTTGTTAAAGAAATCGGCATATCCTTCTTTGATTTTTTTATGACCCTCATATAAGAATTTATAAGGGAAATTGTAGACTTTTATATCTTCGGAATATGTAGCAACAAAAGCATCAATATCTCTTGTATTGTATGCATCGAGTTGTTCATCAATAATGTTTAGAGTACTTTTTTCAATAGTATTATCGTATTGAGGTCTAATAAAAGTCACCTTTGCAATCTTTCCGTTTTTAATTTCATATATAGAAATGACCCTTACTTTTCGATCACTATAAGTAACATATTCTTCGTCGATTACTTTATTGCCCAGTACAATACGATGTTTTATTTCACAAAAAAGATTAGGTTCATTCTTAAATTTTTTTGCATAATATGGACGCATAGCTTCTTTGCCTTTATATCGAACTGTATTTGGATAGTCATAAATTAATACATTGTCATTATATGTAGCTAAAAAAGCATCTATGTCTCTGGCATTATAGGCGTCTAATTGTTTTTGAACAATATGTTCTGGAGATACATCTGATACTACAGCGAGCATGTTTCCGGTAGTATTTGTTGCTATTCTGGAAATATTACCAACTTCTTTATTCATAAAAGTATAAAAGATGTTCCAGCCAGAATCTGTTTTTGGATTAAACTTAAAAATCTGATTTTGTTTTCCCATCAGGATAGTGCCATCTGGTAACCAACACATATCTTCGGATCCTGATATTGTATTTATGATTTTTTTGGTAGCTCCCGTTATAGGGTCAATCGATCTAATTTCCCAATTTTTATTTTCTTTACTGATATAACTGATTAGGTTTGAATTTGGCATTTTATGCAACGATCTTCCTACTTTTTTTTGAAAAGTATGATTGGTATTCTCTTTTATATTGGATATGACCAATGACATAGCATTATCTTCGAGCACAGATGAAACCAATATGTCTTGATTAAACCAGGTATGATACCCCACTTTAAGCCCTTCTAATAGAACTTTAGACTCCCCGGTTTTATAGTTGTAACGATACAAGAGTTGTTTACCATCTTGATCAAGACGAATAGAAGAAATTTCATTTTCCCCTGGGATTTTAGTAGGGGAGTATTCACTACCATTTTTGGTTTCTGTAATCCAATCTACTTTAGCTTTTTTACTGTCATATACAGCTATGTCTGTTTGTTTATTACGGGTAGAGGAAAACAAAACCATGGTATCATTAAAAATAGAAGGTTGATTATCATATCCTTTGTTGTTAGATATGTTTCTTTGGTTGTTAAGTTTTATTGTTTCTCCTTTTTTGATGATATCAAAAAGATATACCTCGGTGTCGGTTTGTGAGAAAGTAGGAATTGCAGCGAGTAATACTAAAAGAACAATTATGTGCTTCATTGTTTTTGTTTTCTAAAATACATTGAAATATTGACGTTATTCTTAAGTAAATGTTAATGAACGCATTTATACTTTTTCAATTTGCTAAAAAAAATGTTGTTTTCGCTTTTTTCTTTCTGTAGCTCTTCCTATGCAACTCAATCCCGAGTGGCTGGACACAACAGAGCTAAAACACAATTAGCTTTTACTTAAAACTAAAATTAATCAAAAAACCCAGAGCTAATGCTCCGGGTTTTCGAAAGTTGAGTTAGAAAGGCTATTGAGGGAACAATAGTCAGCTTTAAATATTTTTATATTTTAGAACCATACTCCATATACACTTAGTGATGGGTTTGACGTACTTAAGAAAGTCGCTGCTTCATTCGGAAAAGCATTAGTAGTTGACCTAAATGGGCCTCTACTAGTATAAATAAGACCATCTGGATCAGCATCTGCTGGATTAGGACTTCTAAGAAAATCAATCAATGATTGAATTCGACTTTCGATAAAGGCGTTATTGCCAGCATTACCTTGTGTTGTACTAGGTCCTTTATAATCTAAAATCAATTTTTTATTTACAATTTTTGCTTCAAAATCATAAAACAACGTAAAGTTAGGTAGTGATACACTTAAAACTGTATTATTACCAGATACACTAGGATCGGTAGTAAGTATAAAATTATTAAAAGATATACCAAATGGGGCAACATTTGTATTGATTTCTGCTACGATAGCATCAATTCCTGCTGAGGTTAGGGGATTAGACCCTAAGGCCGGACGATATAAAAATCTACTACCTGATGCGCTTTGACCAATAGTGAGAATATCATTATTGATATAAAGAGGCAAATTTGAAGGAGCTATAACAGCAGTATTTCCATCTACAGTTGAAGTGAATGTATTAGTCACTTCATCATATGTAAATACTTGAAACTCTATACCAGCAAACGTAACTGGATTAACGAATGTTATACCATTTTCTGTTAGTTCGATAGCAAGTTCATCTATTTTCTCATTATTATCTGCATCTTCGTATATAACTGTAGCTATTCTGGTAAGCTCATCATAAGAAAAGGATCCTGAAAATATAAGATCAGCGGCAGAATTGGTGATAGTGATTCCTCTAAAAAGAAGTGTAGTGTTATGACCATCTTTAACACGCTCATCTAGACCTTGAAGCTTTTCTACATTTTCTTTATCATCGGCTGTTGCTTTAACTAAAGTAAGAGTTGATTTATCTTCTCCTTGATCAGTTTTACTTTTTAGTTCAATCTTATCACTACTAACACTTACGATTATGAACTCAAATTCTGCTCCTAATCTAAATCGTTCAGCTTCAAATAAACTGTGTAATGTAGAGTGGTTTTCAAAAACTAACTCTGGAAATTGACTTTTTCCAACTCTATAAGTAGTTGGTGTATCATTTTCACCATTATTGTGATCAGATACTATAGTAGCACTATTATCTGTATTAAACTTAAAGTATATATTATAAACTCCTGTTATTTCATTTCCTGGACGGTAATCAGCTTTCCATCCAAATTCTGAATCGGTAAGTGTTTTTTTATAACTTTCTAAAAGAGCATCAACACGGCTATCGACGTCTTGATCAAATAACGGTTCTACTTCATTATCGGTACTACAGGCCATAAAACCCAAAGTAATCAATAGTAATGTATATATTTTTATGTTTTTTAACATGTCGTTCTAATGTTTAATTAGTTAATACTGTTTAAAAATTCGTCTCTTACAGTTAAAAGATCGATTCCTACATCTTCTTTCATGTATTTTACTACAGCATCATATTTTTGTTTAATACGAGCTTTACCCGTATTTATTTCGGCACAGTTAGCCGGAGCTCCCGCAGCAGAGCAATCAATAGGGGTAATATAAGTAGCTTCAAAAACAGCAGGATCAGTAGTAACAATGCGAGCTATGATTTCTGCAAAATCTTCTGCAACTGAAGAAGTACCATAAGGAGTTACCATTCCTCTTACAATTGCGTTGTTTATTGATGCAGTACTATTTTCATTTCCACCTTCAATTAGAGTTGTCCATGTTCCTTGTGATGTATAATCATCACTTGAGATTTTGAAAAAGGACTCTACATCAAAATTGAAATTCTGATCTACTATATGAGCAAACTCATGGTGTAAGGTTCTAAATGTTTGTATAATCCAAGCAGTATTATTTGGAGCATACTCATTAGCTTGTGTAAGTGTTACTCTTACTCCAGCATCTGCAACTCCAAGTGTGATTGTACCATCACCATTGAATAGAGGAGAACCTATTAATACAATTTCTGCAGGGAAATACGTCTTTAAGAAATCTTCTCCTTGGTCTGAAGCTTTGTTATAAGGCTCTATCCATGCTTGCTTGATTAATTCGGCAATAGGTTGCACTACATCTCTACGTGGTGGTACAGCAGATTTTGTAGGATCTATATATCGATCTACAAACTTATATATTACATCACACCCATAAGGATCTCTAAACTCTTGTTTAAGGAATATATCAAGCGGATCAGTTGATTCAGCTTCTCCTTCAAAAATAGTTGTTGGTTGTAATGTTTCTTCTCTATCACATCCAGATATTACTATTAAACCTAGGATGATAAATAATATTGGTTTTATTAAAATTTTTGATGTTTTCATAATTAATATTTTTTATCTAGGGTTTGGGGTTAATCCAAATGAAATAGCATCATCAGGAATTTGTATTGCTTTTCTTAGATCGTTTGCAGTAAGTTCGAGAGTTCCTCCTCCTTCACTTACAGGCAATACATGAGTAACAGGAAGATTAAATCTTTTGATATCGAACCAACGTAACCCATGATCTATGAATTCCTTTTTTCTCTCATCTAATAATAATTGAGTAATAGCATCGGTTTCACTACTTGCAGAATAAAATGTAACAAGAGCGGCAAGATCGGTATATTGATTTCCTGCATATCTATTATTGGCAATCAAATTAATATCTGCCAATGCTGCAGCTTGATCACCAAGGAACAGGTTCGCTTCAGCTCTGTTTAATATTACTTCTTCTCCTTTTAACTCTTGAGAAATATGATATGCTAATCCCGAATTAGAAGAAAGGTTTTCTCTAAAGAAATATTCTCTAAGTCTAGAAAGGTATCTCGCATCTGTACCTACGTTCCAGATTCCTGTAGATGTTCTTGCATCTGCTGCGTTAAAGATATTCGAAAAGGTATTGTTGATACCTGCACTATTTAATCTATACCCAATACTACGACGTTGGAATGTACTAAATTTTTGAACAACCAATACATTACTTTCGTCTTCTGGACTACCATATTTATCGGCAATATCATTATAACCTGATCCTGTAAGTGTTGCATAATCTTTAATATAAGTCTGTGGAGAACCTCCAAGAAATAAATCACTATATGTTTTACACTTAGCATAATCTCCTTTCCATAAGTAAAACCTCGATGCAAAAGCCTGAGCAGCTTTTTTAGTAAAATGATACTTTTTTGTCCCCGAGAAAAAATCATCCTTGATTAGGGCTAATCCTTCTAATAAATCTTTTTCAACAAGGTCGTAAACTTCAGCCACTGTATTACGCGTGTAAGTTGGTAGAAATTCGGTCTCAGGCTTTAATACATAAGGTACTCCTAAGTTTGAAGAAGCATTTTGATCGTAATGCATACCAAACATGTTCACTAACATGAAGTGGTTATATGCTCTAGAAAGAAGAGCCTCTCCTTTTACTGCATTTTTTAAATCTTGATCTCCTTCGAGATTATCAATTACTGCTAATACTTCATTGGTCTGTGCAATAGCTTCATAGGTTTGATCCCAAAAATATGTCGGAGTATCCTGAAAAATAGCGGTTACATTATCCCAAGTATATATCTGAGTATCCTGAAGCCTAATTGTATTTCCTCCCGAAGTTTGGATAACTCCTTCAGAATCTGGATTTCCTGTTGGTCCTACTAAGTCTGTATATGCATCTGTAAAAGCATAACTACCTTGTGAGTACGCATCTGCTACCACTTTGGCAGCTTTTTCAACAGTATCTAATTCTAATCTATCATCTGGGGTTTCATCCAAATAATTCTCACAACTTGAACCAATGGTTACAAGAAGTAGTAGTAATATATATGATGTTAATTTATAATTCTTCATAATTAATCTTTTTTTAGAATCCAACATTAAGTGAAAGAGATACAGTTTTAGGCACTGGTAATGCAGCTCCTCCAGAATTAAAGAATTCAGGATCCTGACCATTTAACCCTTTGTCAGAGTATATTAAGAATAAATTCTCTCCTTGTAAACGAATTCTCGCAGAGGTAAGACCTAATTTTTCAGCATATGAAGAAGGTACAGAGTATCCTAATGCTATAGATCTCATACGTGCATATGTTCCGTCTACTACTCTTAGGTCACTATTGTTATATAACTGATATGCATTATCTCCTGCAAATACAACTCCGTTATTTACAAAACCGTTAAGTTCACTTATTAAAACACGATTATCCAGTATAGCAGGGATATTTGTTACGTTTTCGTCTCCCGGAACAGCCCATCTGTTGATTAATTCTCCAGGAAGAGAGTTGAAATCTGTATATGCTGCATCGAAATTACTATTTAAACGAATCTTGTAATCGAATTTAAATGAAATGTTAGCTGATAAAGAAAAACCACCGTACTCAAAAGTATTGTTAAGCCCACCTGCTCCTCTAGGTTGGGTAGGTCCTTCATACTTTAATACTTTTTCAATATCTTCTCTACTTTGAAGATCAATATTGGTCACTCTATTATTGTCGGCATCAAAGAATGTTGGGATACCAAATTCATTTAAACCAGCAAATCGAACTGAGTATAGTGCAGAGATTTCACGACCCGTAAAAGGTGCTCCAGATGGTGATATTAAATCTACCATACGAGGATCAAATTTAAGTTCTTCTACTTCTTCAGTATTATAACCTACATTAATATTTGTAGACCATTCAAACTTACTTGTTTTTAGGTTTACTGTAGATAGGGCAAATTCATATCCTTCAACATTTAGGTCTGCATAATTCCCTGTTTTAAATGCTTCACCACCTACACCACTTGTTTTAATAGTTCCGATAAGATCAAAAGATTGACGAGTATAGTACCCTAATTCACCAGCAACACGGCTATTAAACATAGAAAATTCTAATCCAACACTAAATTCTTTAAGCTTTTCAAAAGTTAAATTAGAGTTTTCTAACGAATTAATTCTAATTACACTTTCTTGATCCTGAGGACGTAATGGTGTCTGACCTCTTAAGTCAAGAGAAGCACTTGTGTTTGATGGACCTCTACCTCCTGATAAACCATAGGTAGCTTTTAATTTTAAAAGATTTACCCATTCTGCTTTAAAGAAATCTTCTTTGTCAATATTCCATGCTCCACTTACATTATAGTTTGTAAGATATCTTGCATCTGGACTTGATCCTTGTAAGTTAGATCCATCATATCTTATTGTACCATTAATTGTATACTTGTTATTTAAAGTATATCCTGCATTGAAGAAGAAACCAGTAAAACGATCTCTAAAGTTTGCAATATCAAAATATTGATCGTTATTGTCAATTGCCTGATCAATAGCATCTGGATTGGTGTTAATTAGATATCCATTATCATAAGAGATACCAATACCATTGTATTCTCTACGTTGTCTTGTAGAAGATTTTATTTCTTGTCCTAAAAGGAATGTAAATTGATGATTGTCTCCAATATATGGATTCCAGGAAACAGAATTTCTCCAGTATACATAGTCTAAAATATCTTCATTAAAAATATTTATACCACCTTCTGGTAATATAGAGTATGGAGGTCTGGTTAAATTATCTCTATCTTGATATAAGAAAGGGTTTACATTTGCCAAAACGCCTTCATCTGCTCTAAATGCTTCTGCCTGATTAGATTTATCACCAATAATATGCTCTCTTTGAGTGATTGCTTTACGGTAGTTAAAGGTAGAAGTAGCTGTTAAATTATTAGTAATCTTATAATTTAAATCTGTTTGGAATGTAATGTCGGTTACATTAATATTAATATAGTTGTTTTCTAATTCATGAATGATGTTAAAAGGAGCATAGTTTTTTCTAAAGAACTCTAGGTTACCATTTTCATCGTATGGAGTAACACTTCTACTGTTGGTTAAAGAAAAACTATATGGGTTGATCTCGAATTCACGCTCAAATTCACCGGTTAATGGGTTTAATGATCTATCATTAGTACCCGGAGCTTTTTGCTTTCTAAAACTACCCGTTAATGATGTATTTATCGAGAATTTGTCAGAAAGGTTAAATTTGGTATTTAGTTTTGTGGTGTATCGCTGAGCGTTATCACCAATAGTTTGTCCTTGATCATTAAGGTAACTCGCAGAGAAATAATAAATTGCATCGTCACTTCCTCCGGATACACTTAAAGAATGTGTCTGTTGTAATGAAAAATCACTAAAAAGTGTTTTAAACCAATCTGTATTGGCTACCTGGTAACGTCTGAAAAAACTATCTGCTAATTCTCCGTTAGCTCCAATCTCTACATCATTAGTTCTTCTTAGGTTGTAATACTGACCTAAAACACCATAAGATTCTGCAAGCTGAGCTGTGGTAAGATCTATTAATCCTTTATCTACCAATTCTGCATATACAGATAATTCCTGTTGAGAATTTAATACATTAAAATTTGTATATCGAGGTCTTAAACGATAAGCAAAATTATTACTGTAGTTTACACTTAATCCTCCTCTTTTACCTTTTTTGGTTGTAATTACGATTACACCATTCTTGGCACGTGCTCCATATAAAGCTGTAGCAGAAGCATCTTTTAGGATAGAAAAACTCTCAATATCATCTGGGTTTAATCCAGCAATAGAAGAACCAATTAATGAATTGATATCTCCAGAAGCTAAATCCTGTTGATCTAATTCAACATTGTCTTCCAGAATTACTCCGTCAACTACCCAGATTGGGTTATTGTTACCATTAAGAGATGTGTTACCTCTAATTCTAATTCTTGGTGATGCACCAAATGAACCAGAAACATTATCTACAACAACACCTGCATCTCTACCTTCTAAAAGCCTTGAGGCATCAGAAACTCCTTCAATTTTAATGTCTTCTAGATTAAGTTTTGTAGCAACTCCGGCAAAAAGACGACGATCTACTTTTTTATAACCATCTGTGATTATAACTTCGTCTAGTGATTCTACAGATTCTTTTAATACGATATTAAATGTTTTTTTATTCTTATCTGTAATCGTAAGCGTTTGAGTTTCGTAACCTAAGTTTTCGATTTTAAGTATATCTGATACCGAAACTCGCATCGTAAAATTTCCATCAAAGTCTGTAACTACTCCTTGAGTAGTTCCCTGAATAGATACAGTAGACCCGGGGATGGGGAGACTGTTTTTATCAACTACCTGCCCGCTAATTTCAAACCCTTTTTGAGGTTTAACAAGCGCAGACTGTCGTTTTTTGATTGTTGGTATATTAGAATTAACTTCTTTTTTTACTAATACGATTTGCTTATCTACTATTTTATAAGAAACATTAGTGTTTCTAAATATTTTATCTAAAACATATTCTACTCTTTTGTTAGAAACTTTAAAAGATACCTTTCTTTTAGTATTTACCTCGGCATCTTTAAAAAATACTTTGAATTCAGTTTTTTGCTGTATTAAATCAAATACTCTCTCAATTGTAAAGTTTTTCACGTCTAGTGAAATCTTAGTGTTTTGAGAATACGTATTTGCGTTTATTCTAAATAGAGACAATATAATTAATAGTATTGTTAGCCTCATTTTCAAATTAAATATTAATTTTGCCACACCATTTGTGTGGTTTTGTCTAATTATTTTCATATTTTTAATATGATTTAATGATTGAACCATTGTTAAATTACGCTTACTCTAAATCGGGAGATGTTGCAGCATTTCTCGATTTTTTTGTTTTCTAATCATTTTGGAAACATACTTTTTTTGCTTTAGGGGTTAATAATTATTTCATTTTCTTTGATGGTGAAATTAAAGAAGGTATTGCTTTTAAACGTTTTTAGCACATCTTCTATATTTTCTACATCGAACTGACCTGTAAATTTTTCTTTCTTTATTTTTTGGTAATTAATTGTTATTTTCTTGTCGTAAGACCTCTCTAGTTTCTTAATGATATTCTCAAAACTTTCATTTTTAAAGAGTAATATCCCATCAACCCAAGCGGTATAATTTTCTGTTTTTACTGTAGAAATATTCAAATTCCGCTCTGATTTCAAAAGACTAGCCTTTTGATTTGGTTTAAGTATTTGATCGGTATCTTTATTAAATCGTCCTTTGTTTTTAAATACACCAACACTACCTTCTACCAGAACAACTTCAGAAAATGGATCATCAGCATAAGAAGAGACATTAAATTTTGTTCCTAAAACTTCAGTTTTAATACCATTGGTAGATACAACAAACGGAGCTTCTTCGTTTCTGGCAACTTCAAAATAGGCTTCACCAGATAATTCTACTTCACGAACCTGCCCGGCAACAAAATGCACAGGGAATTTTAATGTAGAACCTGCATTAACATGAACCGTCGTACCATCAGATAGTTCTAATTGAAATTTTCTTCCATAAGGAACTTTTAACGTATTGATCCTTGGCGTTACTTCAGCGATGTTATTTTTTTCGTTGTGATATACTATTTTACCTTTTTCCTGAACCCCTACTACAGTACCATCATTATTTTTAATTTCTTTAAATAACTCATTCTCTTGTATGGTTTCAAGAGTACCATCGCTTAACTGTAATGTTACTTCGTCTAGAGTAGAATCAGTACCAAAAAAAGTATTGTTGTAGTATAAAGTACTGCCAATTATAAGCCCTACAAAAACTGCAGCATATTTTAAATAATTATTGATTCTATTTTTGCGGATTTTAGTATGAGATTTTGTACTTTGTATATGTTTTTGGAATGATGATGCTGCTTTTTGATTATCAAAATCATTTTTGCCTAATTGGATGTAATGATCGGTGATAATGTATTTTTTAAATTCGTTTAAATTTTCTTCATCATTCAATAATTTTTTGAACTCGGTGAGTTCTCGTTCGGACATCTCATTATTTAGGTATTTAAGTATTTGATTTATATCCAAATCTTTATTTTTTTTCATGCGAATTATTGGCTTATTTATAGTTAAGACTTGAAAAAAATAAAAAACCCTTACTTCGGAAACTATTTTTTTTATTATTTATGTAAAGTTTTTGTTAATTGTTTTGCGAGAGGGTTTAAAAATGAGTTAAAAAAAGAATACTATAAAGAACGAGACCCAAATAAAGGAACTTAAGAAAGGTAATGAGTTTGTATATAGGCATTTGTATGAAATGTACTATAACGAATTGTGCTCCTATATCTATAGTTTATCAAGGAATAAACAACAGTCAGAAGACGTTGTTCAGAACGTAATGCTTAAGATTTGGAAGAATAAAAAAAAATTAAATATTAATACTTCTATCAAGAGTTATTTATATAAAGCATGTTATTATGAATTGATAGATACTTATAATAAAAATAAAAAAGAGTTAAGTTATATAGAACAAATACAAAAAAACACTTTAGATATTTTTGTAGAGGACGATACTGATTTTATCAAGAAGAAAATACACCTTGTTCAGGCAGAAATCGAAAAACTTCCTCCAAAATGTAAAGAAGTATTTGTTTTAAATAAAATTCAAGGGTTTAAATATAAAGAGGTAGCAGAACAATTGGATATTTCGATAAAAACTGTTGAAGCTCAAATGTCAAAAGCTATGTCAAGAATTAAAGAAGCTCTAGAGCCTATTGATTAGGATATCTCTTATTAAAAAGAATACTTTCAAACCTATTAATACTTAGATACTTATTTTCTTAATGTATATATTCCGAAAATAGGGCCTATACTTAAAAATACATATAGCATAGTGTTGTCTAATTTTCCTGTTAAAAAAGATAATAGCTGAATACTAATTATAGTAATGGCAAATCCAATACAATTGATAATTGTAAGAGCTGTGCCTCTTAATTCGGGTGGTACAGCAGCAGCTACCATTGTTGAGAATTGAGGAGAATCGGAAATGACTAACATCCCCCAAATACTTAAAGCAATTAAAAATAATTCGGGTGGTAATAGGAAAAGCAGGGGAGAAGCAAGGCAAAATATTCCAGAAAATAATAATGAATTATATGCTACTTTTCTACTCCCGGTTTTTAATGAAATCAAACCGCCTAGAATACAAGAAATAAAACCAACACCTATGATAATAAAAGACCAAAATGGCACCTGTAGTTGTATAGATTGTAGGCGAGAATACGTTTTAAGGATAATAGGGATAAACCCCCAAAATGCATAGAGTTCCCACATATGCCCAAAATATCCAAAAGCAGCTTTTTTAAAACTGGGGATGTTAAAAAGTTGTGTGACTATCCCAAGTTGAAGCTTAGAAACAAGTTTTCTATATGGACCATCAGGAACCAAAAACCACATTGCTGATCCTCCAACAAATGCTAAAATAGATGTACTAATAATGACTGCTTTATAATCACTACTCCATGAAAATTGATTAATTAAGTGAGGAAAAGCTGTTCCTAATACCAAAGCACCTACAAGATATCCAAGCGCTTTTCCGAGCCCATCTTTATAATAATCAGAAGCTATTTTCATACCAATAGGATATATTCCTGCAAGGAAAAAACCAGTACCAAATCTTGCTGTAAGTAAATTAAAAACTGTGATGTCAGGAATAAGCAATGATAGGTTGCTAAGCCCTCCTAAAAAAGCACAAATCATAAATATACGAGAAGGAGAAAACCGATCGGCTAATGTTAACAAAGCAAATGTAAGTGTTCCTACAATAAACCCGAATTGTACAAAGGATAAAAGATACCCCAGAATATTAAACCCCACATTAAACTGAGAGGCAAGGTCATCGATAACAGCATTACCAGCAAACCATAGCGAAGTACAAAAAAACTGCGAAATGATAATCACCGGGAGTATGTAGAATTTTGATTTCAATACATTATTCTTCTAAAATGATTGTGCCAAAAATATCGGCATTAATCCATCCCAGGTTTTTTTCTTCTCCCGGGATAAAAACAGAACCTATAAAATTTTCTCTTTCTTTGCTGCCATCATTATCATTATAAGCAATAGCAAAACCTAGTTTCTGATCTTTTTTTAAGATCATTGGGTCATTAACTTTTCCTTCTTCATAAGTGTCATCATATACGATAATCTCAAATTCCCATACCGATACATCACCATTAGTAACACGTTTAGAACTAACATGATTGTTATATAGTAAAGGTTTTTTATGCTTATCCAGATCCACCACATTTCCATCTAATGCCACATGGTATGCAAATGCATTATTAGAATATTGATGATCTCCGCCAGAGTTATCTGCGTCAATAAAAATTTCTACACAATCATCATCCCACCATAAACTTAACGGATCTTTGTTTTGATCAAATAAAACATCATCCTTGATTTCGACTAATACATATAAAGCCTCTGGAGTCCAGACCACTTTATATCTTCCAAAAAAATCATCAAAGGTATAAGGTGCCCCTAACCATCTTTGATCAAAACCATACCAGGTAGCTTCTTTCCATATAGGGTCATTCATCATGCCATCTAACTTAGGAACAATTACTGCTTTTTTAACTTTTCTGATTTGATGATCAATTTTAACGTTCTGTTTTCGTAAATCTTTTTGATCTAGGATTGCCAGTTCGTCGTTAGTCGAGTTAGGAAGGTTTTTTTTACAGCTTAGTATAAATAATAAAATGAATAATAAAAGTATTCTTTTCATAATGAGATTTAGTGACATAATCATGATAAATGTAGTGAACAAAATTTAAAAATTAGTTGTAGCATATAAATAAGTAATAATCATTTGTATTTCTAACGGTAGATTACGGGATAACCAGAAATGGATATTTTATATTCATATGATATTAAAAAGTGTATTAAGTTGAGTTTTGATTTTAGTAAGTATTCAATAAAACGTAATACTCATTTTTAAACAAAATACTAGGTTTTTCTTTTATTCTGTGTAAGTAATAAAAGGATGAGGTAAAAGATATATAGACAGAATTTAGGTGCTAAATAATAATAAGGAGCTCTTGGTTATTATTGTTTGGGACGAAAAAATATGGAATATCGTATATAAATACCATACATTTTTTGTCTATGTAAAGTGTATTACAATTGAAAAATAATTATTTCCATCCCACTATAATTATAACGTTTTACATTATATCCCCATAGAGTTGCAGTCGAAGATTGACAATTGTTATTTTCGATACATATTAAGAAATCCTTAAGGATTTGTAGTTTGTTAAAAGCAATTTTTGGAGCACCATGAGCACCATAGAGCGTATAATCAGAATCTAAAATAGAGATGAGATGATCAATACTTTCTCTATATACACTAAGATCATTGTTGTTAAATAAAAATAAAGCCCCATTATATAAGTAATCTCCTAAAAAAGCAATTTTGTTGGTCTTGTCAATAATTGCGGTAGATTCTATGGTATGACCAGGGATATTAACCAATTGTATAATTCTATTACCCAGATCTATATCCTCGTTAACTGGGAGCCATTCATTTACTTGTACTTGAGATGGATGTTCTCCTATAAACAGATCTCCGGTAGTAAAAGAAAATATATTATCCCCAGTGATACGTTCTTTTAAAAAAGGTAAATCTGGAAAAACAATGTTTTCGAATTCTGATATGTTTTGATTGTGGTCAAAATGAAAATGTGAGAGTAAAAGAGAAACCGGCAAATTGGTTAATTGGTCTGTGATATGCTTAATTTTAGTTCCATTTTCAGGTTCATTTTCACCAGAACCAGTATCATACATTATAGCTTTATTATCTCCGATTAATAAATAACTCACATTGGTCTGAGAACTTTTAGGCTCTTTAATAATATAAGTTTTATCTTTTAGATAATCTACGTCATACCAATTAGATGTTATTGTAATTCCTTCATTTTCAGTTTCAATGATAGGGTTTTCTGCAGTGTTGTCATTATCGGCACAAGCAACTACTACTACTACTACTACTATATAAAAGATGATCATTATAATCGGTGTTGTTGTTTTCATGTTTTAATAATATTAGTTGTATGCCTTGCTAAAGGTACAATAAGAAAATATTTTCTTTAAAAACAGGCGGTATACATGTCTTTTGGTTAACATGCTAGAATTTGACACTTCATTCTAGAATGAAATAAAAAAAATAAAGCTGTTTTACTTTTGCATTACACAGAAACCAATACGTAAAATGAAACACTCGGCAAGAATATTTTGGAAGAAAAATCAACATGAAATATTTAGGGATGGGAAATATAGCAGGGCGCATGCCTGGCATTTTGATGGAGGCGCAGAAGTACTAGCTTCTTCTTCTCCAGACATAATTCCTACTCCAATGTCTGATGCATCTGCTGTAGATCCTGAAGAAGCGTTTTTAGCATCTGTTTCGAGTTGTCATATGCTATTTTTTCTTTCTATTGCTTCAAAGAAAAAATACGTTGTAGAGCGTTATGAAGATCATCCTGTAGGGTTGTTAAAAGAAATAAATGGAAAAAAAGCAATTACTACGATTACGTTATTCCCTAAGGTAATTTTTAAAGAAAACTCTCCTTCAATAAAAACTATAGAGCAAATGCATAATCTAGCACATTCTAATTGCTATATCGCGAACTCTATTATAGCAAATATTCAAATTAAACTAATATAAAATCAAGTATGAGAAATTTAGCAATCAAATTAGACAATAAACCCGGAGCTTTGGCAGAAATGGGAGAGGTTTTAGGAAATGCAGGAGTGAGCCTCGAAGGGGGAGGTGTTTTTGTACATAACAATATAGGAATAGCCAATTTTTTGGTAGAGGATGCAGAGAAAGGAAAGAAAGCATTAGAATCTTATGGGGTAGAAGTCTTTGCAATTAATAAAGTATTAATTCAGAAATTAAATCAGGGAGTACCTGGGCAGTTAGGAAAAATTTGCCGTTTGATGGAAAAAAATAATATTAATATAATAACACAATATAGTGATCACGATAATCAGTTAATATTAGTTGTAGACGATCATGAAAAAGGTAAAGTCGTTTCAGAGAATTGGAGTAGAGGAATATATTAAAACACACATTATGAATTCGATAGAAATTATTTTATTAAACTGTATAGAGACAAGAAGGCGAAGTATTAAACTTTGGAATGGAATACCAGAAGAATATTTTGATTGGAAACCAGATAAAAATGCATTCTCAATTATTGAAATGATTAGACATGTATTAGAAACCGAACATTTATTTCATAAAATAATTGAAAATAGAGGAAATCTGGGTAATTATCATTCACCATGGCAAGAAATGAAGTATGAAGATCTGGAGTTTGAGCTAGAGATGGCAAAAAGTTATAGAAAGAATTTTCTTAATATGATAGAAGGGGTTACAGAGGCAGATCTTGAAAACATAAGAATAGAAAGAACAGAAGTAGGGCAGAGCAAAAAACTTGGTGACTATCTCAATAGAATTGTGTTTCATGAAGCAGTGCACATGGGACAGATGCTTGATTATTTAAGAACACTTGGAGTAAAAAGACCTAAAATATGGGATTGAAAATGATGATATCGGTTATATTATAGTAAATTCAATGCACAAATGTTATTGTATTAGTTTTGTGTATTGAAACCAGATCATATTGTGATAATAGTTAATGGAAGAGTTTGAAAATAAATTTGCTGAGATTGCCTCTTTATTAGGGGATAAATCTCGATCTGTGATGCTATGGTGTTTACTTGATGGTAGAGCATATACAGCTCTTGAGTTATCTGTATGTGCTAATATCTCTGCACAATCAGCGAGTAATCATTTAAAAAAAATGATTCTGGCTAATATATTGCAGGTAGAAAAACAAGGAAGACATCGGTATTATAGGTATGCAAGCTCAGAAGTAGCTCAAGTTATTGAATCTATGGCAGGGCTAGTATCTATTAATGATGAATATATCAGAACAAAAAAGCCAGAACTTAAAGGTATTACATATGCCAGAACCTGTTATGATCATTTGGCAGGAGAAATTGGTGTAAAAATTACTGATGCCTTGCTAGATAATGGTATGGTAGAAATTGTAGAGCGAACCTATAAAATTACTTCTATAGGAAAGAATTGGTTTCAAAATGTTGGTATTGATATCAATGATGTAATGTTGCAAAAACGATCTTTTGCTCATCCATGTTTAGATTGGAGTGAGCGTAGACACCACCTGGCAGGTGCATTGGGGGCCTCTTTTCTTACAATGATGTTACAAAATGACTGGATACGAAGGAAGAAAGATTCAAGAGAGATTTTGGTAACAGGAAAAGGAAAGCTAGAATTGAAAACAAGACTAAACCTAGAAATCTAGAGTAATCATCTTTTATATCAAGAAATATTATTTTTCACGGAAAAGAGGGGGGTGAAAAAAAACTTCGACCCCTAATTTTGATTTTAACAAAACATGTTTAGTGCCATATAGCTGGCCTATCATATATTTTGTTGTTTATCATGTGATTAATTATTAGCAATATCTTAAATTTTTAAAACAAATTATGAAAAAAACAATTCTTGAAACAATTATGGTATTAGTACTGGTTATTTTTATAGGTAGCTGTGAAAAAGATGACAGTATTCTTGACACTCCCAATAGAGAATCAAAAGAAGAAACTCTTGCAAAAAACAATAAAAATGATGAGAATAATGAAGATAATGAAAATAATATAGAAGAGACGACCTCTTTTAAGCAAGATGTATATGTATGGAAATAATTTCTGGCAATTTCTTTAGGAATATAAAAAGATCACCCTTTATCTAGGGAAGTGTAATTTAAACTCTGTTTGAATAAAATTATTTTTTTATTCAAACAGAGTTTAATGTATAATCTCTTTCTTTATATTCTAATGATTACCCAATAAAATACCCATTTTCTTTGGCAATTTTATCAGCAATTTTGGTTCTTAATGCAACTACATTTGGTTGATTCGCATATTTAGTAAAACGCTTAAGTCCCATTAACATCATTCGTTGTTCATCTCCTTCTGCAAAAGAAACTATTCCTTCTTTTCCTTTTCTAATAATGATATCTACCGCATTGTACAGATATAATTGAGACATTGCTATTTGAGTCTCCTGAGCTTCTTCACCAAAACGTTTTGCATTTTTCTCGGTACGTAAGATTGCAGATTCAGCCATGTAAATTTCAATTAAAATGTCTGAAGCAGCTAGTAACAACTGTTGATGATCCTCTAGTTGCGGTCCAAATTTTTGAACAGCAGCTCCTGCTACCATTAAGAATACCTTCTTAAGCTTAGCTATGATTTCTTTTTCTTCAGAAAATAAAACTGAATAATCAGGAGTGTCAAAAGATGGAATACCGGTAAGTTCATCTGCAACTTTCATGGCAGGTCCCAGAAGATCTACATGGCCTTTCATCGCTTTCTTTACTAACATCCCTACGGCAAGCATACGATTGATCTCGTTGGTACCTTCATAGATACGGGAGATACGAGCATCTCTCCATGCAGATTCCATTGGGGTATCTGCAGAGAATCCCATACCACCAAAAATCTGTACACCTTCATCAGTACAACTTTGTACGTCTTCAGAAACGGCAACTTTAAGAATAGAACATTCGATTGCATATTCTTCGACACCTTTTAGTTCTGCTTCCTGATGTGTGTTTCCTTCTGCTTGACGAATAGCAATTCTATCTTCGATATTTTTTGCCGCTCTGTAACTGGCAGATTCATCGGCATATGTATTAGTCGCCATTTCTGCAATTTTAGCTTTAATAGCACCAAAATTCATAATAGGTGTTTTGAACTGGATACGTTCATTAGCATATTTAGTTGCCTCACCAATCACACGACGTTGCGCATCAAGACAGGCAGCAGCAAGTTTGATACGGCCTACATTTAATGCGTTCATTGCAATTTTAAACCCATTACCTCTTTCTGATAACATGTTTTCTACCGGTACTTTGGTATCGCTAAAGAATACTTGGCGAGTAGAAGAAGAGTGAATACCTAACTTCTTTTCTTCGTCACCGAGAGAAATTCCATTAGATGGATCATTTTCTACAATAAATCCTGTAATATTTTTATCGTCTTCAATACGAGCAAAAACAATAAACAAACTACAGAAACCAGCATTAGATATCCACATTTTCTGTCCAGAAATCAAATAATGCGTTCCATCTTCAGAAAGAACGGCTTTTGTTTTACCAGAATTAGCATCTGATCCCGCACCTGGTTCTGTTAAGCAGTATGCTCCGAACCACTCACCAGTAGCAAGCTTAGGAACATATTTTTTCTTTTGCTCTTCATTACCATATAAGGTGATTGGCATAGTACCGATACCGGTATGAGCTCCAAAAGCAGTACTAAACGATCCGGTAGCTCCAGAGATATAATCACAAACTAACATTGTAGATACGAATCCCATTCCCAGACCATCATATGCTTCGGGTACAGAAACTCCTAAAAGTCCAAGTTCACCAGCTTTACGCATACACTCTTCTGTATATGCATAGTCTTTACTTTCGAATCGCTCCCAATGTGCCCATAGCTCACGATCTACAAATTCTCTAGCGCTATCACGCATCATTCTTTGCTCCTCAGAAAAATCTTCTGGAGTAAATACATCTTCACAATTTGTTTCTTTAACAAGGAATTGTCCTCCTCTAAGAATATCTTTATTTATAGTTTTATCACTCATTTTTTTAGTAAGGTTTTAGTAGTTAGTATTGAGGCCAATTAAAAATGTAATTTTTTAATACTTAGATCTCAATTCTAATTTTAATTTAAAAATTCATAAATACCTGCGGCACCTTGCCCTGTACCTACACACATGGTTACCATTCCGTATTTACCTTTCATATCACGTTTACGCATTTCGTCGAATAATTGAACCGAAAGTTTTGCTCCCGTACACCCTAGCGGGTGTCCTAATGCAATTGCACCTCCATTAACATTCACGATATCCTGATTGAGACCTAATTCTCTCATTACTGCAAGAGATTGAGAAGCAAAAGCTTCATTAAGTTCTATAAGTTCTACATCATCTTGTTTTAATCCGGCTTGTTTTAAAGCTTTCGGAATAGCTTTTACAGGGCCAATACCCATGATTCTTGGTTCTACACCGGCAGCGGCATAATTAACTAGTCTTGCAATAGGTTCAAGGTTTAGTTCTTTAACCATTTCTTCACTCATGACCATCACAAAAGCAGCACCATCACTCATTTGTGAAGAATTACCAGCAGTTACACTTCCTCCAGCTTCGAATACAGGTCTAAGTTTACCTAGCACTTCTTTACTGGTTCCGGCACGAGGTCCTTCATCTTTAGATACAGTATATGATTTTGTTGCCTTTTTCCCATTTTCATCAACGTAGATTTGCTCTACATTAATAGGAACAATTTGATCCTGAAAACGATTTTCTGCTTGAGCTTTTAAGGCCTTCATATGGGAGTTATATGCAAATTCATCTTGATCTTCTCGAGATACTTTGAATTGATGAGCAACTGCTTCTGCAGTATTACCCATTCCCCAGTAATAATCTTCGTGTCCTGATTTGGCTAAGTCGTAATTAAGTTCTGTCTTATACCCTGTCATAGGAACTGCACTCATGCTTTCTGCTCCACCTGCAATAATGCAATCTGCCATTCCAGATTGTATTTTGGCTGTTGCAATACCAATAGTTTCTATTCCTGATGAACAAAATCTATTTACCGTTACTCCGGGAACATCAACAGAATTTAATCCCATTAATGAGATTAAACGCGCCATATTTAATCCTTGAGACCCTTCGGGCATAGCATTACCAACAATTACATCGTCAATACGTGCTTTGTCAAAGTTAGGAAGCTCTTTCATCATATGTGCTATGGTTTCGGCTGCCAATTCATCTGTTCTTTTAAACCTGAACACCCCGCGAGGAGCTTTTCCTACGGCTGTTCTATATGCTTTTACTATATATGCTGTTTTCATTGTTTTCTTTTTCTAGTTTCTTAGAGGTTTTCCTTTTTTAAGCATATGCTCGATACGCTCAAGAGTCTTACGTTCTGTACAAAGTGACAAGAAAGCTTCACGTTCTAGATCCAATAAGTATTGTTCTGTAACCAATGTTGGTTCAGATAAATCTCCTCCTGCCATTACATATCCTAACTTATTAGCTATTTTATGATCATGCTCAGAAATATATTTACTAGCTTCCATAGAGTCAGTTCCTACCAAGAACATACCTAATGCTTGTTTCCCTAAGACTTTTACATCCTTACGTTTTACAGGTTGTGTATACCCTTGTTCTGCCATTAATTTTGCATGTGCTTTTGCTGTAGCAATCTGGCGATCTTTATTAACCACTACAATATCTTTTCCTTTTTGAAGAATATTGGTATCATATGCTTCATAAGCAGAAGTAGATACTTTGGCCATACCTATCGTTAAGAAATGTTCCTGTAGTACATTAAGTTCTACATCATTTTTCTTAAAAGTATCTGACGCTCTTAATGCCATTTCTTTTGATCCACCACCACCAGGGATAACACCAACACCAAATTCTACGAGTCCTATATATGTTTCTGCAGCAGCAACTACTTTATCGGCGTGCATAGAAAGCTCACATCCGCCACCAAGTGCCATCCCGTGAGGAGCTGCAATGGTTGGAATCGATGAGTAACGCATACGCATCATAGAATCCTGGAAATATTTAATAGCCATATTAAGCTCGTCATATTCTTGCTCGACAGCCATCATAAATATCATTCCGATATTTGCACCTACAGAGAAGTTTGCAGCTTGATTACCAACAACTAATCCCTGGAAATCTTTTTCGGCAATATCGATAGCTTTGTTTAATCCGGCTAGCACATCACCGCCAATAGTGTTCATCTTACTTTGAAACTCTACATTTAGGATTCCATCACCAAGATCTTCTACTACGACTCCGCTATTTTTAAATACTTCTGAAGATTTACGAATATTATCCAGAATGATAAATGCATCTTGTCCTGGTACTTTTACCTGTTCTTTTTTAGGAATATCATAGAAAAATGTAGCTCCGTTATTTACGGTATAAAAGGAAGTACTTCCTGATGCGATCATATCCAGTACCCATGAAGCAGGTTCATAACCTTCTGCACGCATCATTTCGATTCCTTTTTCTACTCCGACAGCATCCCAGATCTGAAAAGGACCATGTTCCCAGCCAAAACCAGCTTTCATTGCATCATCGATTTTATATAAATCGTCTGTAATTTCAGGAATACGATTGGAAACATATGCGAATAATGCAGATAAATTTTTACGATAAAATTCTCCAGCTTTATCTTTTCCAGATACTAATACTTTAAAACGATCTACTACTTTATCTATAGTTTTTGTCATTTCAAGAGTAGCAAAAGAGGCTCTTTTCTTTTCTCTATATTCTAAAGTATCTAAATCCAAAGACAAGATTTCTCTTTTTCCATCGGCACCAACATTCTTTTTATAAAATCCCTGCTTGGTTTTGCTTCCTAACCATTTGTTTTCCATCATAGAGTTGATGAAATCCGGAAGTTTGAATAACTCATGGCGTTCGTCATCTGGGCAATTATCGGCAATACCATTAGCCACATGAACCAGAGTATCGAGACCTACCACATCTACAGTACGGAATGTAGCCGATTTTGGACGACCGATTACAGGGCCAGTAAGTTTATCAACTTCTTCTATGGTTAACCCCATTTCTTTTACCATATGGAATAAACTCATAATACTAAAGATTCCTATTCTATTACCAATAAAAGCAGGAGTGTCTTTTGCAACTACAGAAGTTTTTCCCAGGTATTGTTCTCCATAACCATTTAGAAAATCCAAAACTTCTTGAGAAGTATTTGGGCCAGGAATGATTTCGAATAATTTAAGATAACGAGCAGGGTTAAAGAAATGAGTTCCACAGAAATGTTTTTGGAAATCTTCACTTCTTCCTTCACTCATAAAATGAATAGGAATACCAGAGGTATTAGAAGTAATTAATGTACCTGGTGTTCTGTGTTTTTCAAGATTCTCAAAAACTATTTTTTTGATATCTAATCTTTCTACAACAACTTCTATAATCCAATCTACATCTGCAACTTTTGCGATATCATCTTCCAGGTTTCCTGTAGTGATTCGATTTGCAAATTTTTGATGGTATATAGGAGAGGGTTTGGACTTAAGAGCAGCAGTAAGCGAATCATTTACTAATCGATTACGCACCACTTTGTTGTCAAGAGTAAGGCCTTTCGCTTTTTCTTTGTCGTTAAGTTCTCGAGGGACTATATCGAGTAATAGTACTTCGACACCAATATTAGCGAAATGACATGCAATACCGGATCCCATGATTCCTGAACCGATAACTGCAACTTTTTTAATGATTCTTTTCATTTTTTAACTTAGAGTTGTTAAGGTTTTATAGATTCTTGTTTTGAGTAAATTTTTTTGGATGATATCAGATCATTTATGGTCTGAAACACTTCTAAGAAAATATCTAATTTTTCTTGTGGTACATGTTTTCTTACTGTAGCATCAAAAGTAAAAACCACTTCTTTAGAGAAATTTCTCATTTCTAGACCAAACGGAGTGAGATAAATCAATACACCACGTCCATCCTGAGGGTTTTTCTTTCTGAAAATCAATCCTTTTTCCTCCATGGTTTTCAAAGTGCGTGATAAACTTGTAGCTTCCATTCCCATTTTGGGACCTAATGAAGTAGAAGGTGTACCGCTTTCTGGATCTATGCTTAGTAATGCAAATCCAGTAGCCATTGTACTTCCTTTTTTGCTGGCTTCCTCATTATACATCTTAGCAACTGCCATCCAGGTAGCTCTAAGTGCATAATCGATTGTCTTTTCTCTCATTCAAAAAAATTATTATAAATGTAAAGGTAAGAAAATTTATTATGCGTGCATAATAAATAAAGTAAAAAAATTGAGAAAAGTTGATGTAATTTACACTTTTTTGTTGAATTAATAAAAAAACTCCCCATAAAATGAGGAGTTTACTGATTAACAGTTAAAGCTTACATATGTTTTGCGTTGTAATCAGTTAATTGAATTAGCCATAAATTTTAGAATAAAGATCTTTGTATTTTTCTTTTATTATTTTTCTTTTTAATTTCATAGTAGGAGTGAGGTGACCCGCATCAATACTCCATTCATCTGCTGTAAGTTCGAATCGTTTAACACGTTCCCATTTTCCGAACTTTTTATTATGCTCGTCGATTTCTTCCTGGTAACGATCAATAATTGATTGATTTTTAAGAGCTTCTGACATAGAGTTTCCTATTTGTATGCCTTTACGCTCTGCCCATTCTTTTAAAAACTCGAAATTAGGTTGTATAAATGCTGCAGGCATTTTTTCTCCTTCACCAATTACCATTATTTGCTCGATAAAACGAGATTGTTTCATGGCGTTTTCTATTAATTGCGGAGCGACATATTTACCTCCAGAAGTTTTAAACATTTCTTTTTTACGATCGGTAATACGCAAAAAACCATCACTATCAACTTCACCAATATCTCCGGTATGAAAATACCCATTTTTTAATACCTCTTTGGTTTTTTCTTCATCTTTATAATATCCTAACATTACTTGAGGACCTTTTACCAGAATCTCACCATCTTCTGCTATTTTTACTTCGGTATCTGGGATCATTCTTCCTACAGTGCCTATTTTCATTCCTCTGTTTCCTGTTTCATTTACAGAGATTACAGGGGACGTTTCGGTAAGGCCATATCCTTCCATAACTCCCATTCCTGCCGCATTAAATATTCGTGCAAGTCTTGGCTGTAGTGCAGCACTACCAGAAGCAATTAATTTTAAATTACCTCCCAGAGCTTCTTGCCATTTGCTAAAAATAAGTTTTCGAGCGAGACCTAATTTTTTTTCATACCACCAGCCATTTGCTCCATAAGGTTCGTATTTTAACCCTAGATCTACTGCCCAAAAGAATAATTTCTTTTTAATACCTGTGAGATCAGCTCCTTTGGCAATAATTTTGTCATATACTTTCTCTAGTAATCTCGGTACCGCAGTCATAACCTCGGGTCTAACCTCTTTTAGGTTGTCACTAATAGTTTCTAAAGATTCTGCAAAATATATACCTACACCGCGATATTGATATAAATACATTAACATTCTTTCATAAATATGACATACGGGAAGAAAACTTAGAGCTTTTGTTTCTCCATCTACAATAGGGAACCGGGTAGAGCTGTTTATAGCATTGCTCACTACATTTTTATGACTTAGCATCACACCTTTAGGTCTTCCTGTAGTTCCTGAAGTATATATTAGAGTAGCAAGATCATCTTCTGTTACAGAAGCCATAATTTCTTCTACTTCGGATTGGTTACTGTTATCTTTACCTAATTCAAGAACTTCATTCCAACTTTTACAACCTGAAATATCATCATAAGAATAGACTTCTTTTAATGAAGGTACATTATCTTTAATGT
Source organism: Aquimarina sp. EL_43 (assembly GCF_943422735.1). Classification (NCBI taxonomy): domain Bacteria; kingdom Pseudomonadati; phylum Bacteroidota; class Flavobacteriia; order Flavobacteriales; family Flavobacteriaceae; genus Aquimarina; species Aquimarina sp. EL_43. Next base: position 3,855,884 of record NZ_CALSBR010000001.1, read on the forward strand.
TTTTAACTTTCTGAAATACTTCTTCATCGGAAACAAAACAGTATGTAGCTTCAGAATGATTTAAAACATATTCATAATCTTCTTGAGAAATTGTAGGATAAATAGGAACATCCTGTGCTCCAATTTGAAGAGCACCAATGTCTGTGATATTCCATTCTGTTCTGTTATTAGAAGATATAATTGCTATTTTATCATTGGGTTTTACTCCTAATCGTAACAAACCACGGCTAATTTGATTTGCTTTTTCTACATATTCCTTAGTAGAAGTAGCAATCCATTCACCATTATATTTAGTTATTAAAGCCTTGTCTAAATTAAATTTTTCTAATTGATAATGTGGGAAATCAAATAATCTCGTAATTTTTGTCATAAGTTGTTTAAAAATAATTTTTGTAGCCTTCTAAAGCTCTTTTTCGATGGTTGTTTTTAAGGTAATTGGGTAACTAATTTACAGATAAACAAATTAGAATACACCATTGCCTAAGAACTTAAAAGAACTATTATGCGCGCATAGTTTCGCAAATTATAAAAAATCTTATAATACACAACTCTAAGATATAAAAAAAAGGAGCTTTAATTTGTTAACTCCTCAATATTTTATCGTTTTTAATGAAATATTTATTGTTTAAAGGCCTAAAAATAGTATTAATAAAATTTATAGAAGAAGAAATTTAATGCCTTATTAGGTCATTTTTTATGCATTCAAAATTTTTAACCTCTACTTTTCCATTGGTTGGAATCATATTTTGCCAAACCCAATTATAATGCTCAATTACTTTTTTGGCTTTTAAGTGGGGTCTGTCTCCTGTGGTGTGACCATCTTCTATCACAGTTATATTATAGTCCTTTGTTAAAGCCGATTGGACAGTTGATGCGACACAAAAATCAGTCGCACAGCCTGTAATAAATAACTCGTTAATATTTAGGTTGTTTAGTTTTGATTGAAGCCTTGATTTATAAAATATATCATTTGCATATTTGTCTACAAAAAGATCTGTTGTTTTAGTTTCTAAATCATCTAATAATTCCCACTCTACTGTATTTGGTATAAACTCATTCATTTTTGTACCATCATGTTGAACAAAAAGCACAGGAAAATCAGAGGCTCTAAATAGTTGAGCAAGCGTATTAATTCTACCTACGACTCCTTTTGTATCATACCGTGGAGTTTTTGAAGTAAAAGACCCCTTTTGCATATCAATTATTAAGAGCGCTTTTCTGTTTTTCATTCAGAAGCACTTTTTTCTAACCATTTTCGGGCATTTACAAAGGCCTCGATCCATGGGGACACTTCGTCATGTCTATCTTGCGGGTAGTTGGCCCAGTTCCATTGAAAAATTGAACGCTCAATATGAGGCATCATTACCAAATGACGACCAGTTTTATCTGTCATCATAGCTGTATTATAATCCGAACCGTTAGGATTAGAAGGATATCCTTCATACCCATATTTTGCTACAATGTTGTATTGGTCTTCGGGAAGAGATAAATCAAATTTTCCTTCGCCATGAGAAATCCATACTCCCAGTGTACTTCCTGCCAAAGTAGATAGCATTACAGAGTTATTATCCTGTACTTTCACAGAAGTAAAACTACTTTCATGCTTGTGAGAATCATTATGGATTAGTTTACCATGTTTTTTATGTTCTGGATTAATAACCTCCAATTCCATAAATAACTGGCAACCGTTACAAATACCTACAGATAAAGTGTCTTCTCTTTTGAAGAAGTTTTTTAAGGCTGTATTTGCTTTTTCATTATATAAAAAGGCACCTGCCCATCCTTTGGCAGATCCTAAAACATCACTATTAGAAAAACCTCCTACGGCTCCAATAAACTGAATATCTTCTAATGTTTCACGACCAGAAATCAAATCGGTCATATGCACATCCTTTACATCAAAACCAGCCAGATACATGGCATTAGCCATTTCACGTTCAGAATTACTTCCTTTTTCACGTATGATAGCTGCTTTTGGTCTTTTAAACTCATTAGAAATCACAGGTCGTTTACCATCAAAGTGTTTTGGAAAAGAATAGTGTAGTGGTTGGTTTGCATAATTTTCAAACCGATCTTTTGCTAAATCATTTGCAGTTTGTTTTTGATCTAATAAGAAAGAAGTTGTATACCATGTATTTCTTAATTCTTCTATAGGAAGATCAAAAGAGTCGTTTTGATTTTTAATTGATAAAGAAGCTTCTTCTTTTATGGTACCGATATTGAAAAACTCAATATTGTTTTTAGAAAGAATAGACTCGATATCTGAGTTTGAAGCGCTCTGAAAAACAATTCCCGAATTTTCTGCAAACAATAACTTAACTGAATCAGGTTCTCCAATTTTGGTAAGATCAAGCTCTGCTCCAAGATTAAGATCTGCAAAACACAACTCTAATAATGTAGTGATCAATCCTCCTGAAGCTATATCATGACCTGCTACGATTTTATCTTCTCTAATTAGATCTTGAATCACATTAAAGGTGTTCTTAAAATTAGCAGCGTTCTTAATATTTGGTGCTTCAGAACCAATTTTATTTAATATTTGTGCAAATGAAGAGCCTCCAAGCTGATGTTTATCATTAGAAAGATTAATATAATAGATATCGCCACCATTTTTTTGTAAAACGGGTTCAACAATTTTGGTGATGTCATTACAATGTGCAGCTGCAGATATCACTACGGTTCCGGGGGCAATAACTTCTTCATTTGGGTATTTTTGCTTCATAGATAGTGAATCTTTACCCGTAGGCACATTGATTCCTAAATCAATTGCAAAATCTGAAATTGCTTTTACCGCTTTATATAATCTTGCATCTTCTCCTTCATTTTTACAAGGCCACATCCAGTTTGCAGATAAAGAGACAGATTGCAAACCTTCATGTAGTGGTGCCCATATGATATTAGTCAACGCTTCGGCAATAGAATTTTTGCTACCAGCTTCCGGGTTAATTAAACCTGAGATAGGAGAGTGCCCAATGCTAGTTGTAATACCTTCTTTACCATTATAATCAAGAGCCATAACTCCACAATTATTTAAAGGTAATTGTAATGGCCCAGCACATTGTTGTTTCGCAACTTTTCCTCCTACACATCGATCCACCTTATTGGTTAACCAATCTTTACAGGCAACAGCTTCTAATTGTAGTACTTGTTCGAGATAGTTTCGAAAATTTTCTTTGCTATAAGAAAGATTATCATATTTACGATCAATGGTTTTGTCGTTCATTATGGTTTTGGGAGAACTACCAAACATATCTTCTAATGCCAGATCCATTGGTGTATCTCCTTTGGTCTTGGATTGAAAGGTAAAACGATGATCTCCGGTAACATCTCCTACTTCGTACATAGGTGAGCGTTCACGCTCTGCAATACGTTGTAGTATATCTATATTTTGTTGACCGATCACTAATCCCATACGTTCCTGGGATTCGTTACCGATGATTTCTTTTGCAGATAATGTGGGGTCGCCTACAGGTAGTTTATCCAAATCGATTTTTCCTCCAGTTTCTTCTACCAATTCAGAAAGGCAATTAAGGTGCCCTCCTGCACCATGATCATGTATTGATACAATCGTATTTTCTTCGCTTTCTACCATACCTCTAATAGCATTAGAAGCACGCTTTTGCATTTCTGGATTAGAGCGCTGTATCGCATTTAATTCGATACCGCTGCTAAATTCTCCTGTATCTGCAGAAGATACGGCTGCACCTCCCATACCAATCCGATAATTTTCTCCTCCCAGAATTACAATTTTATCTCCTTTTTTTGGAGTGGCTTTAATAGCTTGTTCGGCTTTACCATATCCAATCCCACCTGCCTGCATAATTACCTTGTCGAAACCAAGTTTGCGAGCATCTTCTTCATGTTCAAAAGTAAGTACAGATCCTGTAATTAGAGGCTGACCAAATTTATTTCCAAAATCAGAAGCTCCGTTAGAAGCTTTTATTAAAATATCCATTGGGGTTTGGTATAGCCAATCTCTTTCTTTCATGGTATGTTCCCATGGGCGATTATCTTGTAATCGAGAATAAGAGGTCATATATACTGCGGTTCCGGCAAGAGGTAAAGATCCTTTTCCTCCGGCAAGACGATCTCTGATTTCTCCTCCAGATCCTGTTGCGGCCCCATTAAATGGTTCTACAGTAGTAGGGAAATTATGCGTTTCTGCTTTAAGAGAAATCACACTATTAAATTCGGTTTCCTGATAAAAATCAGGTTTATCAGCAGTTTTTGGGGCAAACTGAGTAACTTTTGGTCCTTTTATAAAGGCTACATTATCTTTATAAGCAGAAACAATATCGTTTGGATGTGTCTCTGATGTCTTTTTGATTAGTTTAAAAAGTGAAGTAGGTTGTTCTTCTCCATCAATCACAAAAGTCCCGTTAAATATTTTATGACGACAGTGCTCAGAATTTACTTGCGAAAACCCAAAAACTTCTGAGTCTGTAAGTTGTCTTCCTATTTTTTTGCTAACTCCTTCGAGATATTCAATCTCTTCATCACTAAGCGCTAAACCTTCAGCAATATTATAAGCAGCAATGTCATCAATTTCTATAATCGATTCTGGTTCTATATCTATGGTATAGATCTCCTGATCTAATTTGCTATACTTTTGAGAGAGCATAGGGTCAAAATCAGTATAATCTTTTGTAACACTATTAAATTCTTCTATTCGTATAATCCCTTCTATACCCATATTCTGAGTGATCTCTACGGCATTGGTACTCCATGGAGTAATCATTGCGGCACGAGGACCAACAAAAAAAGCGTCAATAGACGCCGCAGATAGTTGAGGTTGGTTGCCAAATAACCAGGTTAATTTTTTTATAGTTTCTGGGGAGATTTCATTAGCTGTTTGAACTGCAAATACTTTCTCGTTTTGGTTTCCGAAGAAGTGAATCATACTTCGATTATTTGTGTTGATTTTTATTAAGCTGCAAATTTACTACTTTCTTACTAAAATTTGGTAAAAAACTAAGATAGAATCCCAGAGTTATTCACCGAATTTTGAACAATGTTTCAGAAATCTAATTGTGAAACTATTTTTATTAGAATGAATTGTCCTAAACATTATCACTAGAACAACGAGTATTGTATTGTAGTCGATTTATTGTTTTCTTTCTAACAATGCCATATAAAACCCGTCATATCCGGATTGATGCGAAAGTACTTTCTTATCTTTGATTAAAGTGAAATCATTTCCTGTTTCTTTAGAAAGGAAATTCTTTACCTGATCCTGATTTTCTGACGGTAGAATAGAACAGGTTGCGTATACTAATTTCCCTCCGGGTTTTACCATTTTAGAATAATTCTCAAGTATTTCGGCTTGTGTATGTCTGATTTTATCTAAAAACTCTGGTTGTAATTTCCATTTAGCATCGGGATTTCGTCGCAATACTCCCAAACCACTACAAGGAGCATCGATAAGAACACGATCTGCTTTACCATGTAATTTTTTGATGTCTTTTGTGCTTTCAATAACTCGGGTTTCGATATTGTGTGCACCATCTCTACGTGCTCTTCTTTTAAGCTCTTTAAGCTTGTTGCCATAAATATCCATAGCAATAACCTGTCCTTTATTTTGCATTAATGCTGCTAAATGAAGGCTTTTACCACCTGCACCTGCACAGGTATCTACAACACGTTGCCCTGGCTGTACTTCTAGAAAATCGGCTACCAATTGAGAAGAAGCATCTTGTACTTCAAATAATCCATTTTTGAATGCTTCTGTGGTAAAGACATTCGTTCTTTCGGTAAGCCTAAGTGCGTTTGGATATCCTTTAATAAATTCAGTATCGATCTTTTCGTCTTCTAGCAGACTTCTAAGTTTTTCTTTTGATGTTTTTAAAGTATTTGCACGAAGAATTACGGGGGCCTGCTCATTAAGTGCACTAATTTCTTTATCCCACAATTTACCCAATTCCTGTTCTCCTAATTGATCCATCCAATCGGGAATAGATTCTTTAAATTTTCTTATTTTACTTAATTCATCAAAACGCCCTTTGATACGACGAGTAGGTGTAGGAGCAATTTGTTTCCAATCGGGTAAAGAAATCCCTCTTAGCGTAGCCCATACAGCAAAAACTCTCCATAAGTTTTCTCGTGAGAAAGGCTCTTTTACTTCAGCTATTTCGATATATAGGCGTTTCCATCGTACAATTTCATATACGGTCTCTGCAATAAAACTACGATCACGTGACCCCCATCTTTTGTCTCGTTTCAGTAATTTCTGAACCACTTTATCTGCATAGCTTCCTTCATTAAATATTTCGTGTAATCCATCTATAACAGCAAAGACAAGATTTCTATGTAAACGCATTGTATTATTTTTTAAGGTGTGCAAAGGTAGACCTTTGTGATCAAATACTATTATATTTGACTATAATTATTGATATCAGAACCTATGAAACTAATCTATGCCTTATTATTTGTTTTGACTTTTGTTTTTTGCACTACAGAAGAGAAAGTGGTTACTCATCATTTTTCTAAAGTTGAAATAGAAACTATTTTAAAAGATTCTATAAGTATACGAGCCTTAGATATATATAACGATACTTTGATTGGTTTTGGTTATAATAAAGGCTACGGTTTTATAAATCTTGCTACAGAAAAGAGGGCTATTATCGAGTTTTCGGAGGTTGATACTATAGAAAAAAAGAAAAACTGGATTGCAGAACAACGTGCGGTTGCTTTTACCGATAAGTCGTTTTTTAGTCTCGGAGTAAGTTCCCCCGCACGATTAAGAAAAATAGATAGAAAGAGTAAAGAGGAGAAAATAGTATATACCGAAATGCACGAAAAGGCGTTCTATGATGCAATTGCGTTTTGGAATGTTAACGAAGGAATTGCAATGGGAGATCCTACAGATACGTGTTTGTCTATACTTATTACAAAAGATGGGGGAGACACCTGGAAAAAGATTTCTTGTGAAGACCTACCCAAAACTTTTGATGGAGAAGCGGCATTTGCCGCAAGTAATGGAAACATTGCAATTATAGGTGATAAAACATGGATAGCTACAGGAGGAATGAAGTCGAGGGTGTTTTTCTCTCCTGATAAAGGAAAAACATGGGAAGTTTATGATACTCCTATCATTCAGGGAAAAGAAACTACGGGAGCGTATTCTATTGATTTTTATGATGAGAATAACGGTGTTATTTATGGAGGAGATTATACAGCTCCAGAAGGTAATGAGGCGAATAAAGCGATTACAAAAGATGGAGGGAAAACTTGGGAATTAGTATCAGATGGTAGTGGAGCAGGGTATAAGAGTTGTATACGATATATACCTAATGGCGGCGGTAAAGAAATGGTAGCTGTTGGGTTTACAGGAATATCGATTTCTAATGATCTGGGAAAAAGTTGGAAAGAATTAAGTAAAGAAGGTTTTTATACGGTAAGGTTTATAAATGATAGTACTGCAATAGCGGCAGGTAAAGGAAGAATTGCCAAACTGGTTTTTAAATAAAAAAGAGGTTTATAACAACCTCTTTTTCTGTTTTATTACAACGGTATTAGTGCCTTTTTCTTCGTTCCTTAATTCTTGCCAACATACGTTTATGAAAATCTGCTTCTGCTTTTATGAGTTTTAGAATTTTCTTATTAGGCATGATCTTCTTTAAATCGACAATTAATTTTTTTCGAGATTGTGATTTTTGTTCTTCCAACTCCAAAAAATTATCTATAGCATCTTCGGCTTGTTTATCACTTAAACCATTAGGGTTATCATTGGCTTCTTTTATACTCCTAATTAATTTACGTTCTTGACGTCTAAGTTTTCCAACGGTCTCTTCATGTGCATTATAAACTGGCCAGAATTGCTGTGCTTCTTTACTGGTTAAATCTAATTTTTCAGTAATATATGCGATTTTAAATGCCTTTATTTTTTCTCTTGACCCATGTTGAGCAAAAGCACCTATAGAAAAACAGGTAAGGCAAATAAGTAAAATTATCTTTTTCATGTGTTTATTTTATTGTTTTAGGGGGCACATGGAATCTTTGGCGATTAAAAGAATTATAGATTGATGTTTTAATAATTATTTTAATCGAGTCGGTTTCATGTGTTTATTTTATTCTGTAAATATAATATCATCATCTAAATCCTCTTCTGATAGATATTCTAATAAAGTTTCATCATCGATTAATTCTTTTTCGAATGTTTCCGAATATGTAATATCATCATCTAATAGCGCTGCTATTTCTGTAGTACTTAATTCAACATCTTCTTCATTAAAATAAGCATGTATATCAGCAATTTCAATAGAATCGAAATTTACTTCTGATTCTTTTGGTATGGATATAGATATGATAATAGCAATCATAGCGGCAATACCAGAGAAGTATAAAATATTTCTTCTGGTTTGTAATGAGATAAGTTTTCCTTTTGGTTTATCATCATCAATTTTTTGCAATATAGTATCTTCCAGAGTAGCAAAATAGTCTTCGGGAACTTTAAAACCCAAATTCATTTTGGGGCTCAGTTGGCTATCGGTATCAGAAGCTATTTTTTCAAAAAGTTTGTTTTCAAAACTTTCAAAATATCCTTCTGGTACTTTAAAACCGTCATTGTTTTTATGTGATTTATGTTTTTTCACTGATAGTAAGACTTTTTTAGTATAAAAAGGTTTAATCTTTTTTTAAAAATTCTTCAATTTTTTTTGAAGCTAAATGGTATGATGCTTTTAATGCTCCTTCACTGGTTTCTAGAATTTCTGACATCTCCCGATATTTTAGTTCCTGAAAATATTTCATATTAAAAACCTGTTGTTGTTTTTGTGGTAGCGTAGCTATTGCCTTTTGCAACATTAGTTGTATCTGATCTCCCTCATAATATACATCTGCTTCGAGGTTCTGAATTAGTTGTAAACTTAACTCTTCATTACTAATATTATATTTTTTAGCTTTTTGATTAAGAAAAGTAATAGACTCATTTGTTGCTATGCGATATAGCCATGAGTATAATTTACTATCTCCTTTAAATTTTTTTATATTCTTATATACTTTAATAAACACATTTTGTAATATGTCGTCTGTGTCATCATGATTTTTTACCATATTCCTGATATGCCAATAAAGCCGCTGTTGATATATAGCAACAAGCTTACCAAAAGCGATATTTATATGCTCTTCTGATTGTAAGGCAATGAGTAGGTCTTGTTCTTCCTGAGTGTTCAAAAGTAAAATTAGTTTTATTGAAAAGATCAATTATTTGATCTTAATACTACTATATGACTAATGTACATAAAAAAGGTTTAATTGGGGTAGTATAATATTTTTGTAAGAATTTTGTAGGAATAAATGTTAAATAATATGATTATTTACCTTTTTTATAGATAAAAAGCACTTTTTGTTTGGTTATCTGAAAATAATTACTATCTTTACAGTGTAATTAATAATTGAGTTCTTTCATTTCCCCCAAGATGAAAGTTTTTATAAAAGTGAGTTTTAATTTTAGAGTAAGCCCCTAAATTAAGATGATTTGTGTGAAGAGAAAGAGTGCGAAAGCACTCTTTTTTATGTTTTATACTTTTATATTTCACAACTAGGTTAAATTTCTTAAATTGTAGGTAAAAGATTACAAAAATGTAATTTATATTAGGTTTTTAATGTTAAAAAGCGTAATTATTAGATAAAATGCATTTTTTGTTTGGTAGATTAAAAATAATTACTATCTTTACAGTGTAATAATGATTGAGTTCTTTCATTCCCCCCAAGATGAAAGTTTTTATAAAAGTGAGTTTTAATTTTAGAGTAAGCCCCTAAATTAAGATGATTTGTGTGAAGAGAAAGAGTGCGAAAGCACTCTTTTTTTCTGTTTCATATTTTTTGTATCAAATTAACAATTGTAGGTTTATTACTACAAAATGTGATAATTTCCATCTTTGATAATGTTAAAAAACAAAATTATTAGATAAAATGCACCTTTTATTTGGTGGATTAAAAATAATTACTATCTTTACAGTGTAATAATGATTGAGTTCTTTCATTTCCCCCAAGATGAAAGTTTTTATAAAAGTGAGTTTTAATTTTAGAATAAGCCCCTAAATTAAGATGATTTGTGTGAAGAGAAAGAGTGCGAAAGCACTCTTTTTTATGCTTTATACTTTCGATAACCTTTACTTAAAGAAGATTTGTTGTTTATTTAATGAATAATATTGTAGGTTTTATACTACAAAAAAAACGACTATATTTTTAATTTGTGCTGATAAAAAGTACTTTTTATAGGTAAAATTCAATTTTTATTTGTGTGTACCGGATTTTTGCATTATATTTACACCATAATTAAAGAAAGTTAGTCTTTCCATCCCCCCCAAGATGGAAGATATTAATAAGAGTGAGTTTTAATTTTAGAATAAGCCCCTAAATTAAGATGATTTGTGTGAAGAAAAAGAGTGCGAAAGCACTCTTTTTTATTTATATAATAGCTATTATCGAGGATTTACCTATTCTAGTGATTGCATATTTACCAACTTTTGATAAATACCATCTTTAGAAATAAGCTCATCATGTGTTCCTTGTTCAACAATTTTTCCTTTTTGCATTACAACGATTAAATCTGAATTTTGTATTGTAGATAGCCTATGTGCAATTACAATACTTGTTCTATTTTTCATCATGTTCTCTAATGCAGATTGCACCAACCGTTCGCTTTCGGTATCCAAAGCAGAAGTGGCTTCATCCAAAATCATGATCGGAGGATTTTTTAATACCGCACGCGCTATAGATAAACGTTGCTTTTGTCCGCCACTAATTTTATTACCGCTATCTCCTATATTGGTTTCAATACCGGCCGGTAAATCTTTTACAAATTCCCAAGCATTAGCAATTTTTAAAGCTTTTATAATTTCTTCGTCAGATGCAGTTGGATCTCCAACCAGTAAATTATTTTTTATAGACTCATTAAATAAAATAGAATCCTGGGTAACCAACCCCATTAAATCTCTTAGGGAGTGTTTAGTGAGATCTTTGATATCAACACCATCTATTTTTATGTTTCCTTTATTTACATCATAAAAACGAGTAACCAGATTGGCGATGGTAGATTTACCACTACCAGATTGACCAACCAGAGCAACAGAACTACCTTTTGGTACTTTTAAAGAAAAATCGTTTAGCACATACTCATCTTCATATTTAAAAGAGATATTTTCTATACTAATATCAGAGGTAAACTCTTTTTTCTCTTTTGCATCAGGGTGATCTTGTAGAGGAGAGGTGGTATTTAGTATTTCTAGTACACGTTCTGCCGCTGCATTACCTCTTTTTACTCCATAACTCGCCTTAGAAATAGCTTTTGCTGGCGTAAGAATATTATAGGCAAGACCCATATATACAATAAAAAGCCCTGGATCTAATGATTTTTCAACCAGTACCATTTGCCCCCCATACCATAATAAAATAGAAATAACGGTTATACCCAAAAATTCACTTGTTGGAGATGCAAGATTTTGCCTGTTTAGTAGCGTATTAGAGAAATTATAGAAACGTGAAGTAGACTTTTGGAATTTTTTTCCAAATATTTTTTCAGCATTAAACCCTTTGATAACTTTTAATCCACCAAGAGTTTCTTCAACAATAGAAAGAAAAAAACCTTGTTCCTGTTGTACTTTATCCGAGTGTTTTTTTAATTTTTTTCCAATTAAGGAAATCAAAAACCCCGATATAGGAATAAAAATAAAGACAAATATTGTCAATTTTAGACTTATCAATAACATGGTGAGTATCGTAAATAGAATCATTAGAGGTTCTCTTACGATAAGTTCTAATATAGATAAAAAGGAATGTTGTATTTCTAAAACATCTGTAGATATTCTAGCCATAGTATCTCCTTTTCTTTTTTCTGAAAAATATGACAATGGTAATTCTACTGTCTTTTTGTATAATTCATTACGTATATCTTTTAGCACACCATTTCTTAGGAATGTAATAAAATACATGGCTAGATAATTAAAAATATTCTTAAGAAAGAACATACTAATTACCAGAACGACCATAAAAATTAGAACGTCCTCATTACCTTCATCGGCTTTTTGTGTTACAAAATAATTAAGGTAATCTTCACCGTATTCCTTAGCTTTTAATATGCCTTCCCATTTTGGTTTAACCCTAATCCTTTCAGTTTTGTCAAAAAGAACCTTCAGCATGGGAAATAAAGATACCATAGATAGTGTTCCGAAAAGGGCATAAAAAATATTAGAAATTATATTTAATATAGCATATACTTTATAGGGTTTCGCAAAGCGAAGAATTTGTTTAAAATAATTCATTAAAAATATACTGAACAGCTATCACTGTTGTTTAAGTTAATTGTAAGTCTTTTTTGATGGCTTCAATTTTACCATCTAATTGTTGTTGCACAGTGGTAAAGTCGGCACTGGTATGAAGTGATTCCTGTACACTGATATAAAATTTTATTTTTGGTTCTGTTCCGCTTGGTCTGGCTGCAATTTTACTTCCTGCTTCGGTATAAAATATCAAAACATTTGATTTTGGGATATCGATACTATATTCTGTATGATCCTGAATGTTTTTGGCAATACCCGTTTGATAATCCTCGATCAGTACTACTTTTTCTTCATTTAGAGATTCTGGAGGATTATTTCTTAAATCCACCATAGTTTGCTTAATCTCTGCAGCACCATCGATTCCTTTTTTCACTAATGAAACCAAATGCTCCTTATAAAAACCATGTTTTGTATATAAATCTAATAAAGTACTATAAAAAGAACTACCATTTGCTTTAGTAAAAGCAACAATCTCACAAGCAAGTAGGGTAGATGTTACTGCATCTTTATCTCTAACAAAATCACCAACCATAAATCCAAAACTTTCTTCGCCACCACCAATAAAGTGTTGCTCGGGGAAATCTTTGATTAATTTGGCAATCCATTTAAAACCGGTTAGCACTTCTTTATATTCTACACTGTAGGCCTGGGCCAGACTTTGCATCATAGGAGTAGATACTATGGTAGAGGCAATAAATTCATTACCCGTAAACCCTTGTTTTTTATAATTTTCTAACAAAAACCAGGTCATTACAATCATAGTCTGATTTCCGTTAAGTAACTGTAATTCTCCCTGGTCATTACGCACAGCTATTCCTAATCGATCACAATCAGGATCGGTACCGATTACAATATCTGCATCAACTTTGGCAGCAAGTTCCATGGCCATAGTTAGGGCTTCTGGTTCTTCTGGATTAGGAGATTTTACGGTAGGAAAATTACCATCGGGTTCTGCTTGTTCTTGTACAATATGTACATTTTTGTATCCTGCTTTTTCGAGAGTTTCGGGTACAGCAGTAATAGAAGTACCGTGTAAAGAAGTAAAAACAATTGTTGTATTGTCTTTTGCTTTCTGGGTAGCTGCAAAACTTCCGTTTTTTACACTTTGTTCAATAAAAACGGTATCAATCTCCTGATCTATTTTTTGAATAAGACTGGGATTGGTATCAAATTGAATATCTGAATATTTTAATGCGTTTATTTCTGAAATAATCTCACCATCCTGCGGCGGAACTAATTGTCCGCCATCCTGCCAGTATACTTTATAGCCATTATATTCTGGCGGATTATGACTTGCAGTAAGTACAATACCACAATGACATCCTAATTCTCGTACGGCAAAAGATAATTCTGGAGTAGGGCGAAGGCTAGAGAATAAATAGACTTTAACTCCATTAGCAGAAAATACATCTGCAACTACTTGTGCAAGCGTATCACTATTATGTCTACAATCATAAGCGATTACTGCTTTGGGCTGTTCTCCAGCAAATTGCTTGATCAGATAATTACTTAATCCTTGTGTGCTTTTTCCCAGGGTGTATTTATTGATTCGATTGGTACCTACGCCCATGATACCACGCATACCTCCGGTACCAAATTCGAGATCTTTATAAAAACTCTCTTTTAATTCTTCTGAATTAGTATCCTGTAAATTTTTAATTTCTTTTTGTGTAGCGGTATCAAAAACCGGAGTTAACCACTCGTCAACTCTTAGGTTTATAACAGAATCTGTGATTTGCATGCTTGTGATTTTAGTGCAAAAATACTATTTAATTTTGGTAAAAAAGTTTCGAAATACGCATAAACTGCTTCGATATATAATTCATCTTGATTTTTTATGTCTGCAAGATGAATTGAGTACATTAAAGATGTATCTTTTCTGCAATGCTATATCGCTCTTTACTTCGTTTACTGGTTAGGATAATTTCTCCTAAGAATCCTGCCAGGAAGAACTGTGTTCCCAGGATCATAGAGGTTAATGCTACATAAAACTCGGGGCGTTGTGCGATGAGTCTCCCTTTGGTTTCTATAAAAAGTTTATCGATTCCCAGGTATAACGAAAAACAGAACCCTATAATAAAAAGTAAGGTGCCGATAAGACCAAAAAAGTGCATGGGTCTTTTGCCAAAACGCGACATAAACCAAATGGTGATTAAATCTAGGAAACCGTTAATAAAACGACTCATCCCAAATTTGGTTTTACCATATTTTCGAGCCTGGTGTAGTACTACTTTCTCACCAATTTTTGCAAAACCGGCATTTTTGGCAAGTACCGGGATATAACGATGCATCTCGCCATGTACATCTATATTTTTTATTACGATATTTTTATACGCCTTTAGTCCACAGTTAAAATCATGTAATTTAACACCAGATGTTTTTCTGGCCGCAGCATTAAATAATTTTGAAGGTAGATTTTTGGCAATAACAGAATCATATCGTTTCTTTTTCCATCCGGAAATAAGATCATATCCTTCTTTGGTGATCATATCATACAATTCTGGGATTTCTTCAGGATTGTCCTGTAAATCAGCATCCATAGTGATCACTACATCACCTTGTGCTTCTTTGAATCCCGAGTGTAGCGCCTGAGATTTGCCAAAGTTTTTTAAAAAACGAATTCCTTTTACCTGTTGGTCTTTTGTGGATAACGCAGAGATGGTATCCCACGATCCATCGGTACTACCATCATCGATAAAGATAATTTCGTAAGAAAAAGAATTGGATTGCATAACTTTTGCAATCCAATTGTATAATTCGTTAAGTGATTCCTGCTCATTAAGCAGTGGTATGACCACAGATATATTCATATATTAATATAAGTCTTGTTTCTTTTGCATTGCTAATCCTGCAAATAGGGAAATGATAAATCCTATAAATAAACTCCAGATTAACGCAAATGCTGAAAGCATATATGGAGTTGTAAATTTCTTAGTCATCTCCAGGCTTTGATTTAGTTGTTCTTCTGGCATATCAGGAAAACGCTCGATCATTTGTTCGCGCTGTACTTCATTCATTTGGTTTACAATATCCGGCTCAATAACGCTCATTAACAGAATCGTCCAGATAACGCTTATAATACCACCAATAAGAGCAATACCTAGTCCAATTTTTATGGCTTCACCAAGTTTAAGAAATCCACCGTTAGCAGCTTTATATGCTTTTATTCCGTATACGGTAACACCGACCATAATTGCCAAACCGATAACAGAATGTACCCAGTTTTGCTCAGCATATCCATCCATAACATAGATTACTACTCCCATCAAAACAGAGAGAATTCCCAGGATTACCCCGTAATTGATTATAATTTTTTTGGTTGATGCTTTATCATTTTCCATATATACTATAGTTTTGGTTATTATAAACCATAAGTACACAAATATAGTAAATTGTTACAGGATGCGTAATAAATTTATAGTATTGATCACTAAGGTCTCCTTCGTATTTTTGGATATAATAGACATAAGTTTTAGAGTAATAAGTAGATAAATAGGTTTTTAGATTAAAAAACATCTCGTTTTTTTTGCATGATGGCTCCTCCAATTAAAGAAATGAGAAATCCTGCGAATAAATTCCAAATTAATGCAAATAGGGATGTTATAAATGGAGAGTTAAATTTTTTTATTACTTCCATACTTTGATTAATTTGTTCTTGAGACATATTTGGGTCACGTGTTATCATTTTATCTTGTTGATTATTAATCGTTTGATTGACAATGTCTGGTTCTATGACACTGGTTATAAGAATGTGCCAGATTACTCCAATTACTCCACCAATAAAAGCAATACCAATACCTGTTTTTAAAGCCTCATTTAACCTTAAAAAGCCATTATTTGCAGATTTGTAGGTGTATATACCATAGGTGGTTACACTTATTAATATGATTATGCTTATTATAGTATTTACTCGACTTTGATTTGTGTAACTATCAACCGCATAGAGAATGACACCATTTATGACAGATATAATTCCCAGAATTAAGCCATATTTTAATACGTGTCTATTGATAGAAGTAGTTACTTTTTCCATAATGTAAAATTGTTTTTTTTTGTCTAAAAACCATAAGTGTACAAATATAATAAAATGTTACAGCTGTTGTAAAAATAGCACTTTATCGATATAATTCATATTTTTATCGTATATTTACTAAATTATTACGGTTTTACCGTAGTTTAGATATGGTGTCAACAGGCGTAAAATATGGGGATTCGCTTAAAACGGTTGTAAATGATTAATCTGTTGATATCTTGTGTTTTAGGAGTGATACTGTTGTGGATTCTTGGTAAAACAAACTTTTTTAGAATTACTTACCCCAATTTAAATTGTATAAAAATATATTAACGAAACTAGTATTTATGAGAAAACTATTACTTTTTACATGTGTGATTTCTTTCCTTACTGTAGCTTCTTGTTCTCGAGATGTGGAGTCTACTGAAGTTTCATTGACGGAGAAAGAAAACCTGGTCAAACAAACCATTATTGAATTTAATAATAGTGCTATTAAAACTGGGAAGTATAATAGACTTGTTAGTTCTGTGTCACAGAAATCTGCGACGGGACAGCTAAGTGAGGTAGAATTAGAAGAGTTAGTTCAGGGTTTTCTAGCTTCCCAAAATCAAGCATTTTTGGATGTATATTATCAACTCGTAACTTTAAATATGACAGCTGAAGAATTTTATAGTATTGCTCACCAATTTGAACATTTAAGGTTAACTACAACAAACGGGTTAAGTAAAGGTTCTGATTGTTGTGAAGCGTCGGAGGCACTTGAACAGAATGGAAACCCTTTGGGGTTCTTGGGTAAATTTGTATGTGGCTGTGAAGAACAGTAATATCTTGATGCTATCCTCAATAGTTAATAGATGTTTACCACATCAATTAATTTACATTTCTTTATTTGCGAAATAATTTTGCATTTAAAAAAATAGTTGTAAATTTGCACCTCGAAAATAGAAAAGAATAATACAATGAGAAAAGGTATTCACCCAGAAAATTATAGATTAGTTGCTTTTAAAGATATGTCTAACGATGAAGTTTTTTTAACTAAATCTACAGCCAATACTAAAGAAACTTTAGAAGTAGATGGTGTAGAGTATCCGTTAGTGAAATTAGAAATTTCAAGAACATCACATCCTTTCTATACCGGTAAGTCAAAACTTATCGATACTGCAGGACGTATTGATAAATTCAAAAACAAATATGCTAAATTCAAAAAGTAATTTAGTAGTATACTATAATAAGAAGCCTTTCCATCTGGAAAGGCTTTTTTTATGCTAATTTATACCATTCCCAAAAATTCACATTAATTAAATCTGAGTTCAACGTAAATTATAATGCTTAAAAAGCGTCAATTCGATTTCTATGACGTAACCAAACGATTTTGATAAAAAGTTTGATTTTTGATTAATGCAAAAATGATGTGTATTATTTTGTTTCTTACAGCATTTAATACACTCATTTTGTTTTTTCCTTCATCTACTTTTCTATGGTAATATATGCTTAGATCATTCTCTAATCTAATTGCACTCATAGCTCCTAGATGTAGTAATCTTTTTAGTTCTTTATCTGCAAAATTAGATACTTTCGGTTTTCTAAAGATAGATGTTCCTGACGTATTTTCAAAAGGAGCTACTCCGGCATAACAAGCAAGTTTTCTAGGCTTGGTTATGGTTTTAAACTCATTGGTTTTTACTAACAAGTTCCAAGCTAAAATTTTTCCAACACCTGGAGTAGATACAAGCTGTTTATGTAAAGTTAATAGTTTTTGATCTTGCTTTACAATTTCTTGTATTGATAGCTCAAAATCTTTAATCTGTTTATCCAATTCTTTGATTAACCTATTATTCTTTGTTGTTAATTGCTTACTCATTTTTTTATTAGTTAAGCACAGATATTCCTTGTTCTTTATAACTAATGCTTTTCTTTGTTTAATTCTGTGCTTTCTCTCTGTTAGAAGCACTTGAAGGTCTTTTATTTTTAACCTTTGCGCAGTAAAGGGGGCTACTTCTGCATAATTGCTTTTAATGAATTTAGCAATTCTCAAAGCATCTATCTT
Organism: Aquimarina sp. EL_43; assembly: GCF_943422735.1. Taxonomy (NCBI): domain Bacteria; kingdom Pseudomonadati; phylum Bacteroidota; class Flavobacteriia; order Flavobacteriales; family Flavobacteriaceae; genus Aquimarina; species Aquimarina sp. EL_43. The sequence continues at coordinate 3,874,224 of NZ_CALSBR010000001.1, forward strand.
ATCATTTTTACCTCTAACTAATCCCATACTTTTCTTTAAATGCAGTGGATTAATAACATAAAACAAACACTCTAATTCTGATAATAATTCCATTAAGCTCCAACCATACTTTCCTGTATTTTCCATACAAACATAATTTACAGATTTGCTAGATAAATGTTTACTGAAAAAGCAACGAATGGATTTTGGCGTATTATCTATTTTAAAAGACTCTTGATGCTCTGATAAAACACAGATGTCTAAAGTAGATTTACTCACATCAATTCCAATAAATTTTAAATTGGTTTTCATAACTTTGATTTTAATGAATTATGTTATAACTCAACTCCTTAATAATGGGCTCTAATCCCTAATTTCTATTTGAGTTTATAACTGAACGGAAAAGGTCTGAATCAAATTATAAGCTTTAAAACTTAGAGTGAATAGATAGTGTACCTTTTCCGTTCTTTAAATTATAAAATATCTCAATGCTAATCTAAAGGAGTGTTTTGTCATAATGGAATGGAGACAAAATATACTTCGGCAAGCTCAGCAGGGCTATCGAGAATAGCTTTTTTAGCAAATCCTTGTCATTCTGAGTGTGTCGAAGGGCTTAATACACCACGTCCAAAAACGTGGCACTCGAGTCTATGTGATTTTCTTAGATCGAACTCAAATTATGACAAATTCATTTTACTATTTTAACGTGAATAATGGATATGAAATTTTTGTCAGTTTGAGTACCAGATCTCTGATTTGGTGTATCGAAAACAAGAAAATGTATAACTAAAAAGTACTTCTCGATACTAAGTTTTTATAGAATTTTACTCGAAGTGATGTATCTGCTCTTAAATATTATTTATGTTATTTTACAAATAAATTCGTCAAACAACACTATTTTTAATATTAACGTCTTTATTTTTGCAGCCGTATAACTAACTAATTTTTTGAAATCAAAACATGAATTATATTCTTTTTGACGGTGTCTCACGTAATGCGTTATTACCATTTACTTATACACGACCAGTTGCCGAGATTAGGATTGGGATATTAACCATTCGCGAGAAATGGGAGAAATATTTGGGATCTACTACTTCTACAGTAACTGAAGAATACCTAAGCGAAAAATTTCCTATGGTAGAGCTGGCAGAGAATATAATGATCAATGCTTCTTATTTACCATCAGAGCAGTTGGTGGCTGCTATCAAAAACCTGAAACCCGAACAGGCTATTTTTTGTAATGACGAACCTATCGCTTTTTATGTTAAAGAGGAGCAGGAGGTAGATTTTGAAGCCTACGAGATAATAACGTACGATACGGATGTGTTTACGGTACAGCATACCTGGGATATCTTTTCAAAAAATGAACAGGCGATTGCCGATGATTTTAAGCTGCTAACACAGGATAGGGTGAGTCAACCTATTCCTGAAAGTAATAATATCATTGCACCCGAAAATATTTTTATTGAAGAAGGAGCAACACTCGAATTTACAACACTTAATGCAAGTAAAGGACCGATATACATAGGAAAAGATACCGAAATCATGGAAGGTAGTATGATTAGAGGGCCTTTTGCGCTTTGTGATCGGGCTGTAGTAAAGATGGGAGCAAAGATTTATGGTGGTACTACTATTGGAGTACATTCTAAGGTAGGAGGAGAGATCAATAACTCTGTAATATTTGGGTGCTCTAATAAAGGACATGATGGGTATATGGGAAATTCTGTAATAGGAGAATGGTGTAACCTGGGAGCAGATACGAATACCTCTAATCTTAAAAATAATTATGCCGAAGTTCGCTTATGGAATTATGAAGCAGAAAGTTTTACAAAAACAGGATTGCGATTCTGTGGTTTGATGATGGGGGATCATTCTAAATGTGGTATCAATACCATGTTTAATACAGGGACTGTTGTAGGGGTAAATGCCAATATTTTTGGTACAGGTTTTCCACGTAATTTTGTGCCTAGCTATAGTTGGGGAGGAAGTGCCGGTTTTACGACCTATTTAACCAAAAAAGCTTTTGAAGTGGCTAAAGTAGTTATGTCGAGAAGAAAAGTTGAGTTTACAAAACAAGAAGAACAGATTCTTGAGCAGATCTTTGAAGATACCAGGCAATGGCGAAAGAGTTATGAGAAGTAATTTTTTGTACTGATCTAACTAAATGGTTTTGATCATCCCGATCCATCGACTTGACTAAGGGTAAACTAAAGGTTGGGATCCACTTTATGTAGTTGTTGTAATAGATTCCGTTCTTCAACGGAATGACAAATCAACTCATTTCTGTGTTCAATGAATTTTATTATGCCTTTAGGATTTTTACACATCAAACCTTAATTATTTAATAGGTTCTTTCCACACTCGTTTTAGTACCAGGAAATTTTGTGGGTTATTGGTGAGTCCTTTTACGTTTTTTTGAGTAAATCGAACTACTTGATCATAATATAGAGGAACGATAGGAGCATTCGCAATAATGATAGAGTCCATTTTTGCATAGTGCTGCTCTCTTATTTTGATATCGGTTATTAAGAAACTTTCTTCGTATAAGCGATCAAAAGTTTCATTTTTGAAATGTGTATAGTTAGGGCCGTGAGGAGTAAAATTTTTACTGTAATATGGTGATAGAAAATTCTCGGCATCGGGGTAATCTGCAATCCAGCTGGCACGAAAAGATTCTAATTTTCCTTTCCATTTCTTTTGACGTATCGTCGAAGATGGCATTACATCTACAATAATGTTTAATCCAACTTTCTCAAGTTCTCGCTGTATAAATTCGCAAATGCTCTGATAATTTGCATCTGTAGCAATTCGTATGGTTGGATTGTTGTTTCCTGTTTGCTTTTTATAGGTTTCTACTAACTTACGAGCTTTTACAGGGGCATACTCATATCCAGGAATTTTATTAAACCCGGGAATACCCTTTGGGATAAAACCGTGTATTGCAGGGGTTCCTATACCATTTTTTAAATAGGTGATCATCTTTTTCCTGTCGAAACCATGATTGATGGCTTTCCTCAGTAGTTTCGATTGTATTTCCTTTTTGTCTGTATCGAGGTAGAAACCCAGGTATTCAGAATTTAGATAAGAGCCTTTGCTTATATTGATACGTTCTCTGTATTTCTCTCTTAACTTTCCGCTAGGGGTTAATAATTCATCTTTATATGAGGCATCTAAGCTGTTTAATAAATCGATATTTCCTTTGGCAAACTGTAAAAATTCACTTTGCTTGTCGGGTAAAAAGGTAATGGCTACAGCCTCGAGATAGGGGAGTTGTTTGCCATTTTTGCCCTTTTCAAAATACAATTCATTTTTACGTAAAACGAGCTTGATGTTTTCTTCCCATAATTTAAATTTAAAAGGACCAGTACCAATAGGGTTCGCTCTAAACTCACTACCATAAAACGATACAACTTCCTTAGGAACCACAGAGCAATATCGCATACTCATTAATCCCAAAAATGCGGGAAAAGGTTTTTTTAGTTTGATTTCAAAAATAGTATCATTAATAGCTTTATAGGTGTCTACTGTTTTAAGAACCCAGTTACCAGGAGATGCTACTTTGGGATCAACTAATCTATTAAAACTATACACAAAATCCTCTGCAACAACATATCGAGTACTGTCTTTGGTTTTAAATTGTTCATGTTTATGAAACTTTACATCATCTCGAAGTATAAAGGTATAGGTAAGGGCGTCTTCAGAAATTTCCCACCTTTTTGCAATATCCGGCTTAATATGTAAAGAATCGTCTAGTTGTATCAAACTGTTAAATAACTGATTTGTAGACCAGATATTAGCAACATCCCTCGCAAATGCAGGATCTAATGAGCTTATGTTTTCATATTGATTATACCGAAATACCAAATGATCTCTGTTTTCTTGAGAAGAATCTTTACAGGATACGAGAGTAAGTAAAATATAAGCTATTGTTAAATAGCGAATTATGAAAAAATAATGAACACACTTCAATTTTAGTAAACGAATTATTGTTGGTATATTTGCACCCTGAAAATTTATTCTAGAGTGACTCAATATTTTTGAGTTTTGGTATGGGTAAATATAATGAGATTTCTGCCCCTGCGGAAATGACACTTATGTTTTATGAGAAAAAAAGTTGCTTTTTATACTTTGGGTTGTAAACTGAATTTTTCAGAAACCTCTACAATAGCAAGAAATTTTACAGATGAAGGCTTTGATCGTGTAGATTTTTCTGAGAATGCAGATATCTATGTCATTAATACATGTTCTGTTACCGAAAACGCAGATAAAAGATTTAAAACCATAGTTAAACAAGCGCAAAAGGTAAATCCAGATGCTTTTGTAGCTGCTGTGGGATGCTATGCCCAGTTAAAACCAGAAGAATTAGCTTCTGTAGATGGTGTAGATCTTGTTTTGGGAGCTACAGAAAAATTTAAGATCACCGATTATATTAATGATCTCTCTAAGAATGATTTTGGAGAAGTGCATTCTTGCGAAATCGAAGAAGCCGATTTTTATGTAGGTAGTTACTCTATAGGAGATCGTACCCGTGCATTCTTAAAAGTGCAGGACGGTTGTGATTATAAATGTACTTACTGTACAATCCCGCTTGCCAGAGGAATTTCACGAAGCGATACCCTGCAGAATGTATTAAAAAATGCTAAAGAAATTTCTGAAAAAGGAATTAAAGAGATTGTGCTTACCGGAGTTAATATAGGAGATTATGGTAAAGGTGAGTATGGAAATAAGAAACATGAACATACTTTTTTTGAACTTGTACAGGCATTGGATGAGGTTGAAGGTATTGAACGATTGCGAATTTCGTCTATAGAACCCAATTTACTTAAAAATGAAACTATAGATTTTGTGTCAGGTTCCAGGACTTTTGTGCCACATTTTCATATCCCTTTACAATCTGGGAATGATGATATATTAAAACTGATGCGTCGCAGATATCTTAGTGATCTATATGTTGATAGGGTACAAAAGATTAAAGAAGTAATGCCTCATACATGTATTGGGGTAGATGTTATTGTTGGTTTTCCTGGTGAGACCGATGATCACTTTTTAGACACCTATAACTTTTTATCTCGATTAGATATCTCATATTTACATGTATTTACCTATTCTGAAAGAGATAATACAGTAGCTGCAGCTTTAGATGGTGTGGTTTCTCTGGATGTTAGAAAGAAAAGAAGTAAAATGTTAAGAGGATTATCTGCAAAGAAAAGAAGAGCGTTTTATGAAAGCCAGTTAGGAACCGAAAGAACAGTTCTGTTTGAGTCTGAAAATAAAGAAGGATATATACATGGTTTTACCGAAAATTATGTGAAAGTAAAAATGCCATGGAATCCATTGTATGTGAATACCTTACATAAGGTGAGATTAAGAACTATTGATGAAGATGGGATGGTGAGATTTGATTTTATAGCATAAAAATCAAGCGAAGTTCAATATATAACACACAAAAGCCTGCTGTATAGCAGGCTTTTGTGTGTTATAATAGAGTAGTATACTATATATTTATTCCTACGGGAAGTAAATCTTTATATTTCCTTCGGTTTTTTCGCATAAATTTTGCAATAATAGGACTAGTAGGTACTAATCTAATATTACGTTCTTCAATTACATTAAATACTGCAACGATAAAATCTTGTTCGTAACCTTTTTCGAGGTGTTCTTCACTCATGATAAGTTTAGTAAGAAATATTTTTCTTTCTTGTAGCGCGTATTCGATCTTTGCTTTTTGACCGTCAATTGTAGTTTCGAATTGTCTTAGAAATTCGTTGTCGATAATTTCTAATTCAACAGCACTCATGTTCTCCATATTTTTTTAAATTATTGAGATATTTAATCAAATGTTTATAAGGAGCTAACCTTACTAATCATAACCATCTTAATTAGAGAAGGTTTTTCAGATACATATCTGAAATATAGGTTTTTAACCTAATAAAAATGAGGTTTTACCTTGTCTTATCTAACTAAAATTAGTTAGTTCTAAAATTCCCTTTTGCAAAAATTTAACTCAATGTTTCCTTTTTTCTAACAAAGGAATACTATAATTTTGATACGCAAAGATAAGAAAATTAGAGTTTTAAATTTAATACCCACTGTTAAAATACCTATGTCGCAGGAAGTTAGCCATGTTTACTTTGTTCCAGGGATGGCAGCAGATGTTTCGATATTCGAATATATTAAGCTTCCCAAGGATAAATTTGTAACTCAAACCCTACCTTGGAAAATCCCAAATAAGAATGAATCTATAGAGGATTATGCTAAACGTATGTGTGAAGAAATTGAGCATAAGAACTGTATTTTGATCGGGGTATCGTTTGGAGGTGTGATGGTGCAAGAGATGAGTAAGTATTTGATTTTAAAGAAACTTGTTATTATTTCGAGTGTAAAAAACAAGTTCGAATTACCTACCCGAATTAAAATTGCCAGAAAAACCAAGGCTTATAAACTGTTGCCAACAGCAATAGTTTCTAAGATAGATAATTGGGAAAAATTGGCTTTTGGTGATTTTGCAAAAAAACGTGCAGCCATGTATCAAAAATATTTATCTATAAATGATAAAAGGTATTTGGATTGGGCTATAGAAAATATGGTATGTTGGGATCAGGAAAAAACACCAGATAATCTTGTTCATATTCATGGGGATAAAGACATCGTTTTTCCTATCTCAAATATAAAAAAATGTATAACAGTTGATGGGGGAACTCATGTTATGATTGTAAATAGAGCAAGGTGGTTTAATAAAAATTTACCCGAAATAATTAGTGATAACTTACGTTAATCTAACTTTTTACGCTATATTGTACAATAAATTTTATTCCCCAATAAAATCAAAATCTACTTAAGTAATGAAAACAATTAAGAAATTTTTAGTTCTTCTAGGTGTGCTGTTCACCTTCGGAATTTTAGTAAACGCTACACAAGACCATCAGCCAGAAAAACCACTAGCTCAAGAAATTCTGGAAGAAAAATTAGTAAATGATTATAACGTATATGCTATTGCAATGCCAGATAATCTTAATTTTTCTGGAGAATTAGTTCCTATAGAAAATCCGGATATAAGAGAGCGAATGGATCGAGAATTGTTGGTTAACACCTACTGGCAATCTAATGGTTTACTCCTTTTTAAGAGAGCTAATAAGTATTTTCCTATTATAGAACCAATTCTTAAAGAACAGGGTGTTCCTGATGATTTTAAATACTTGGCAGTAATAGAAAGTAGCTTAACTCAAGCAGTATCTCCTGCAAGAGCAACAGGATTTTGGCAAATCTTAAAAGGTACTGCAAAAGAATATGGACTAGAGGTAAACGAAAATGTAGATGAGCGTTATCATATTGAAAAATCTACAGAAGTAGCTTGTAAATACCTTAAAAGTGCAAAAGAAAAATTTGGTTCCTGGACTTTGGCAGCAGCAGCATATAATGCAGGTAGAGCTGGGATTAATAGACGACTAGAAAAACAAAAAGCAGCCTCATATTATGATCTTTTGTTAGGAGAAGAAACGGGAAGATATGTGTTCAGAATTGTAGCAGTAAAAGAAATCTTGAGCAACCCAAAGAAATATGGCTTTAACTTTAGTAATGAAGATTTATATACTCATATTCCTACATTTAATGTTCTGGTAGATGAACCTATTGCAGATTTTACTGACTTTGCTGAGCAATATGATATCAATTATAAGATTCTAAAACTACATAATCCCTGGCTTAGAGAAGCCCGTTTAAATAATCATTCTGGTAAAGAATATCTTATAAAAATACCAAGAGAAGGATATTATAAAACAACAACCGGGCAATAAAAATTTGAGATTTTTTATTAAGTTAGCAACTTGTTTTAAAGTAGTTTTAACTCATATTTGAAACTGCTTTTAATAAGAGAACGTTGTGTAATTACACGTTCTTAATTTTATAATTAGTTACCAGGTGATTATTAAAATTTAAAGGTTTGAATACTTCAGTACTTATTTCGTTAATCTTAATTGGATTATTAGCTGGGTTTTTTAGTGGTACATTGGGGATAGGAGGAAGCGTGATTATGATTCCTCTTTTGATTTTGTGGATAAACTTTTCTCAACACGAAGCGCAAGGAACCAGTCTTGCTGTATTGGCGGTTCCTGTAACGTTATTGGCAGCATATAATTATTATCACGAGGGATTCGTAAATTGGAAATACGCGATTGTAATAGCCGTAACCTTTATTATTGGGGGATATTTGGGAAGCAAACTGGCAATTTCTATAAACCAGGAATTACTAAAAAAAATCTTTGGAGGTGTATTACTGCTGGTAGCTCTAAAAATGATAATGGGTAAATAGATAATTATTAATTATCCTTTTTGTTGCTTATAGAATCTCGTTCTCGCTTATATCTTTCGTATTCTTCGTCAATATTTCGCTCCTCATCTGTACGTCCGTCTTCATTTTCTTTTGCTTCAGCTTCGGTATTATTTATTTCAGTATTTAAATCCAGATCAGCAATTAAAAGAGAAACGCCTTTGGATAACGAATTAAAGTGAATATTGTAAGAGTTACTTAGTGTTTCACTAGAGTGATGAGTAACAATTTTTCTAATATCTAATATTTTTTTATTTCCATCCATAAAATACATCATAGGAAAACCTAATGCATGTTTTAGTTTATTGATAATATATGAATCCTGATTCGTCTTTTCATCAATATGAACTAAATGTATGTTACTATTGTATTCTTTTACTTTTTCTTTTAATTTCTCTTTATTATCCCAGAAGAGTACTACAAAATCAATCTGATCATGAAATCTATCTGCTAAATCATTTAGTGCAGGAATTTCTCCGATACCAGGAACACACCAAGAAGCATATGTGATAAGAAAAATTGGTTTTTCGTAATCTCTTAAAAGAATAGGATCTCCTTTTAGCGGATATACATTAAAGTTATCCATATAGGTTCCGCTAAGGTGATTAGTTACCAGGGAGTCAAATAAGAATTCTGCACGTTCCAGATCTTTATCTTTATAGGCAAGATCAATTTTTTGGTTATATTTTACGATATGCGCCGAAATAGCAACCGAAAATGGTATTTGTCTTTCTTCTTGAGCAAAGGAATTGCTAAAATATAAAGAGAGTATTCCTAATACTAATAATTTCTTCATTATAAATAGATTACGGTAGCTAATGTAATATAATGCCATCAAAAAAACATTTTTTAGGTGTAAAACTTTTTGATGTTCACTTAATTAAAAAACGTTCTAAAGATTGTATTAAACTATCATTAAACGTAATTTTCTGTACAATTAGTATGCCTAAATTTTCTTCATTTGCTGTTTCATCATAGTGATCTGATCCTTAAGCATATTGTGTTTATCTAATTTTTTGGCTTCTGTAAGCAACATTTGAGCTTCTCTTTTACGGCGTTTTGTCATTGCAATACCGGCAAGATTTAATTTTGCCACGGCAAGATCTTGATTCATCGATAACCCCAGTTTTATTGCCTTTTTAAGGTGTTTTTCGGCTTGTGTGATGTTGGTTTGAGATAACATAATACCGAGAAGATAATTGTAATACCCTTGTTGTTTTGTAGTAAGAGCACTTTCTGGGTTTTTGATTTTGTCTAACCATTTTCTGGCACCATCAAAATCTTGTTTACGTAATCTTAAGAAAGCCAGGAGGATTAATTCGTTTTTAAAATATAAAAAGACGAAAATTGCAGCTAATAAAATAAGCATAATTCCATTACCTACATATCCTTCTACTATCTGCCATATTGCTACTCCGGTAACGATTGCTGCGATTACTAATTTTATATTTTTGTTGTACATTTTTAACCTTATTTTATTGTTTTGTAGTTATTTTTAAATTTTATTGATGTCGGTATTTTGGTATCTGGCATAGTAGAGATTAGTGTGTTTCCTTTGCATATACCTTCTGAGCTTCCTTCTTGCATAAGCCCCGTTTTATTATTAACTGTGATCATTGCTTTTTGAGAACCAGATACTATTATAGTAGCACTGGCATTCGTATTTTCCATTTCTATTTCTGATGTGCCTGCAATTGTAGCACTCTCATCCATAATTGAAGCAATGTTCCATTTATTTTTGCTTTTCATTTTACCGGTATACTCATTTTCCCACTTGTCACCCGCAGTAGCATTATTATCACCATAGATATATGTCATTTGCTCAAAATTACCTAATAATTGGTTGTCTCCCCATTGTTGATCCAAACTAATGCGAACTTGTTTTATAGCATTAGGATCTGTAATACCAGCATTTTTAATCATATTATCGATAAGGGTTTCTGTTCCTTCTAAGGCATTAATCTTACCATTTTTTTGCATTACCATAGTAACAGGAGAATTGATTAGCCCTTGAAAAATACGTCCCTGTACATCTGTAGAATCTGGCGTTATAGAAGTATCCATATCCATAAGAACCCCTAGAGAAGGAGAGCTTGTTTTCATTTTTAATGTTTGGTATTTCATTTCTATATAAAACAAGCTGTTTTCTATTTTTGTCACTATAAAAGACATTTCTGCACTAATATCATTTGTGATTATTTGTTGCCCTCCAGAAATATCTTGCGTAATTATTTGTTCAGAATCCTGACGAATTGCAAAAGAATCTCCAACATTAAGATTATATTGCAAAGCAGTTTGAGAAAAACCAGTAATCGACAGTATCAATACTAGTATAAAAAGGATTGGTTTTTTCATAAAAACAGGATTGCGATTTTCTTGTGCAAAGAAACTAATTTTTTTGGATAAAAAATATTTGATATTTACGTTTGTCAAAGTAAAAACTCTTTGTATATTTGCCCGCAGTTTTGGGAAGAAATTCTCAGAAAAGATCGAATTAGATATTTCAAGAAGATTTATAAAGATATATAGCAATGAAAAGAACGTTTCAACCATCGAAGAGAAAGAGAAAAAACAAACACGGTTTCAGAGAGCGTATGGCTTCTGCAAATGGTAGAAAGGTGTTGGCTCGTAGAAGAGCAAAAGGAAGAAAGAAGATATCTGTTTCGTCTGAACTAAGACATAAGCACTAATGATAACGTTCATTAAAAATATTGAAGGTGTTACTTTATAGGTAACGCCTTTTTTTATATCTAATACATAATTTTATAGGAAAAGCAATACCGTTATTACATGCCAAAAAGAGAAAAACTAAAGAGTATACTTATTATAGGATCGGGACCAATTGTTATTGGTCAAGCGTGTGAGTTTGATTATTCTGGTACACAAGCCCTACGTTCTTTAAGAGAAGATGGGATAGAAACGATTCTGATCAATTCGAATCCAGCTACAATTATGACAGATCCTTCTATGGCGGATCATGTATACCTTAAGCCATTAAATACAAAATCAATAATAGGGATTCTAAAAGAACACCCTCAGATTGATGCTGTATTACCCACAATGGGAGGACAAACTGCTCTTAACCTTTGTATAGAAGCAGATGAAAAAGGAATATGGAAAGATTTTGATGTAGAGATCATAGGAGTAGATATTGATGCTATAAATATTACTGAGGATAGAGAGCAATTTAGAGAACTAATGCTTTCTATTGGGATTCCTATGGCTCCTCAGGCAACCGCCAATTCTTACCTAAAAGGAAAAGAGATCGCTCAGGAATTTGGATTTCCTCTTGTTATTAGAGCATCATATACACTTGGTGGTGCAGGGGCATCTTTTGTTTATAAAGAAGAAGACTTTGATACATTACTTACTCGCGGGTTAGAAGTTTCTCCGATTCACGAAGTGATGATCGATAAAGCTCTGATTGGGTGGAAAGAATATGAATTAGAACTGTTAAGAGATAATAATGATAATGTAGTTATTATTTGTACTATAGAGAATATGGATCCTATGGGAATCCATACCGGAGATTCGATTACGGTTGCTCCAGCAATGACGTTAAGTGATAAAACTTTTCAGCGTATGCGTGATATGGCAATCCATATGATGCGTAGTATTGGAGATTTTGCAGGAGGATGTAATGTGCAATTCGCAGTAAGTCCCGATGAAAATGAAGATATTATTGCTATCGAGATTAATCCTAGAGTTTCTCGTTCTTCTGCATTGGCATCAAAAGCGACAGGATATCCAATTGCAAAAATAGCTGCAAAACTGGCTATTGGATATAATCTGGATGAATTAGATAACCAGATTACCCAATCTACTTCGGCTTTATTCGAACCTACATTAGATTATGTAATTGTAAAAATACCACGATGGAATTTTGACAAATTCGAAGGGTCTGATCGTACATTAGGGCTTCAGATGAAATCTGTTGGAGAAGTTATGGCAATCGGTAGATCATTTCAAGAAGCATTACATAAAGCTACTCAGTCTTTAGAAATTAAAAGAAACGGACTTGGTGCCGATGGAAAAGGATATAAAGACTATGATCAAATTATAGATAAACTTACCTATGCCAGTTGGGATCGTGTGTTTGTAATCTATGACGCTATCCAAATGGGAATCCCATTAAGCAGAATACACGAAATCACAAAAATAGATATGTGGTTCCTAAAACAATATGAGGAATTATATAATCTTGAAAAAGAAATTTCAACATATACTATTCAATCCCTTACCAAAGAATTAATACTAGAAGCAAAACAAAAAGGTTTTGCAGATAGACAGATAGCTCATATGGTAGGGTGTTATGAAAGTGAAGTATACAATAAGAGAGATGAATTAGGGATAAAAAGAGTGTATAAATTAGTAGACACCTGTGCTGCAGAATTTAAAGCTCAAACCCCTTATTTTTATTCAACTTTTGAAGCAGAAATAGAAACACCAGAAGGAGAAATATCGGTCTCTAATGAGAGTGTTGTTAGTGATAAAAAGAAAATTGTTGTTTTAGGTTCGGGACCTAACAGGATTGGACAAGGAATAGAATTTGATTATTGTTGTGTGCATGGCGTTTTGGCATCTGCAGAGTGTGGATATGAAACGATAATGATCAATTGTAATCCAGAAACTGTATCTACCGATTTTGATACTGCCGATAAACTATATTTTGAACCTGTATTTTGGGAACATATTTATGATATTATCCGACATGAGAAGCCCGAAGGAGTAATTGTTCAACTTGGTGGGCAAACTGCATTAAAACTAGCCGAAAAGCTGGATCGCTATGGGATTAAGATTATAGGAACAAGTTACCAATCACTAGATCTTGCTGAAGATAGAGGGCATTTCTCTAAATTGTTACAAGAAAATAATATCCCATATCCCGAGTTTGATACTGCAGAAACTGCGGATCAAGCACTTGAGGTGGCTGACCGTTTAGATTTTCCAATTTTGGTGAGACCGTCTTATGTATTAGGAGGGCAAGGCATGAAGATTGTAATTAATAAGCAGGAACTAGAAGAACATGTGGTCGATTTATTACGTAAAATTCCTAATAATAAATTGCTATTAGATCACTATTTGGATGGTGCAATCGAAGCAGAAGCAGATGCAATATGTGATGGTGAAAATGTGTATATCATAGGAATTATGGAGCATATAGAACCATGTGGAATTCATTCTGGAGATTCTAATGCTACTTTACCTCCGTTTAATCTTGGAGAATTTGTAATGCAGCAGATTAAAGATCATACACATAAAATTGCATTAGCATTAAACACTGTGGGGCTAATAAATATTCAGTTTGCAATCAAAGATGATATGGTATATATCATTGAGGCGAACCCAAGAGCTTCGAGAACAGTACCTTTTATTGCTAAAGCATACGGAGAACCTTATGTAAATTATGCAACCAAAGTGATGCTGGGAGAAAAGAAAGTGACAGATTTTGACTTTAAACCCCACTTAGAGGGATATGCCATTAAGCAACCTGTATTCTCTTTCAATAAATTCCCTAATGTTAATAAGAAATTAGGTCCAGAAATGAAAAGTACCGGAGAGAGTATCTTGTTTATTGATGATCTTAAAGATGATCAATTTTATGATCTATATTCAAGACGTAAAATGTATTTGAGTAAATAGGATCTTATATATATAGAATTTATAAAAACCAGATTGTAGAATATACAATCTGGTTTTTTTATTTGTCATATACATTAAAACTGTAGAGTTGTATACATTCAGACCTATTTCTTAGCCTGGTTTTGTGTATTACTTTTTTTATTCATGTTCTTTGGTCTAGATAGATAACATAGTACAAATAAAACTTTTATAGCATGAAAAATTTAAATTTCAAAAAAATGGAAAAACAAGAATTACATTCTATTATGGGGGGAACAAGGAGAAGAGTAAGAAGAGTGGGAGTAGCATTAAGAAGAAGAAGGAGTAGTGGATTTATGGATGAAAATTCTGAAGAGATTGATTTTTAGTGATATAAATTATCGCTAGAAATTAGGGAAAGCTATTGTTTGATATGTAGATATCAGGCAATAGTTTTTTTAATTAAATACATCTACTAACTAATTTTTAATACATGAATATGAATTTTGAAATGTATGATTTTGTTGTTTTATAGGTATCTGGATTATGTAAAAAGTAATTTTTTGTTAGAATTTTAAAAAAAACACACATTTTAGTCCAAAAAGCATAATTTTTTTGATAATAATATTATAGAAATAGCACTAATTCTTATCGAATAAGATTCGTATATATGTTAATTTAAAGCTAATTATGTGTTAAATATAGTTAAATTCACTTTAATTCCTTTCAGTTTTTGATGCCGTTTTTCTGCTGAAATTTCCCCTAAATTGTCGGTTCTAGTTTTTCGTTTAATCCCTTGATTTTCAATAATGCAACACTGTTGCATTATTGAAAATCAAGGGATGGTTTATTTAGATTGAAGTTAAATAAATGAAATGTAACTATTTGTTTGTTACGTGTTTGCCGTATTTGTTTATTTGAATTTATCTCTACTTTTGAATAACAAATTTTAATGAGAGCTCAACATTTTTAATTTAAAATCTAGAATTAAACATTTAAATAGAAAAATCTAACACATAATGAAAACTCAACTGAAATTTTTAAGTATACTAACAGTCTTTTCTCTCTTCTTTTATAGTTGTGAAAAAGACGCCGATGGGGTTACCAATATAGAAACGGGAATAGAGACTACAGAAACTGTAGGAGCAGAACAGGCGATACCAGGAGAATATATTGTAATTTATAAAGAAGATAAATCTCTATTTGGTAAAAGTGCTGGTATGAAAGCTAAATCCCAGCAAACGTTATCCAAATATGCAATAGCAGAGGATAACATAAAACAAACCTATAGCAGTGCTATCCAGGGTTTTCATATAGAAAACTTATCTGAAGAGCAGGTAAATACGCTTAAAAATGATCCTGAAATTGCATATATCCAGCCTAATTATATTAGAACACTGGATGTTGAAATGGGAAAACCTGTGAGTCAACTTCCTGCAACTGTACAAGACAAAGCAGCGAACAAAGGTTCTTGGTTACCTAGTGGAGACTTTTTACCATGGGGTATAAATAGAGTGGGTAGAGCAAATGGTACTGGTAGAACTTGCTGGATTATTGATAGCGGAATCTCACCACATAGAGATTTAAACATTGATTCTAACCGAAGCAGAAGTTTTGTTGGTGGATCATGGCAAGATCAAAATGGACACGGAACTCATGTAGCAGGAACTGTTGCTGCAAAAAATAATGGTTCTGGAGTTATTGGGGTGGCTTATGGCGCTACAGTTGTTTCTGTGAGAGTTTTAAATGCACAAGGTAGTGGTAGTGATGCAGCTATACTTGGAGGTGTAGATTATGTTGCCAGAAATGCCAGAAATGGAGATACCTGGAATTACAGTATAGGGTATAGAAATCGTCATACTAATGTAGCTACAGATAATGCATTTAGAAACCTGGAACGAACAACTTATGGGGCAATGGCTGCAGGTAATAGTAATGATGATACACAGTATTATTCACCACAAAGATTACGAACTAGAAACTCTTGGAATGTTGGTAACATGACCAGAGGTGATCGCCCTGCAGGAACTTCTAATTACGGAAGAAGTGTAGATCGTTGGGCTCCTGGTACCCAAGTATGGTCTACATGGTTAAACGGACAATTTAATAGAATCTCTGGTACTTCTATGGCGTCACCACACGTGGCAGGAATATTATTACTAAGAGGTAACAGTACAGGAACAGATGGTTCCGTAAGTAAAGGTGGCCACTCGGCTCCTATAGCTACCACAAATTAATACGGTAGTTTCATATTTTGAGTATGTATTAGAGAGGCTGGGTGATTCCAGCCTCTTTTTTGTGTTTTAAGAGAGAGTTACAGTGTTATTTTTCTAAAAAACCATCAGCTTCCCAATCTAAAATAATATCTATTGTTGCCTGTGGTAACCTACCTTCTGGAGGCATTACATTAGCTCCTGTTGATTTAACTAAAAGAACAAGATCTCTATTTACTCCAACTATAGTTTCGGTGTAATTGCGCATAGGAAAAGGAGCTCCGTTTTGTGCAGGAACAGTGTGACAACGTACACATTGAGCATCTATAATTGCCTTAACATCTGCATCATAAGTTGTAATTTTATTCGGGTTTGGGTTTGTATCAGGATCCGGATTGGGATTAGGTTGCGGGCTATCATCACCACTGCTACAGTTAAAGCAAAGTAAGGCGATGAGCAGTATTGAAATTTTTTTGAATATACTTTCCATAACGGGGGTTTTTGTATGAAATATACAAAGATTTTGCTAATAGATAGTATGATGTAATGATCTTGACTTAATTATAAGTCGATCTTTACATTATATTGGTCAAGGATTTCCAGATGAGATTCGAGCTCAAATTCTGAATCTTTAAAACGATTACGCCTTGTAACCGCATCTTCTTTACGTATAATACTTCTTACAAATCGACGTATTGCAGTTTTGTTTTCTAAAATTAACCCTGGTATAGGCACACTTTTACCTTTGTCGTTTTTAGCCACCATAGTAAAGTAACTCGAATTACAATGTTTTACTTTACCGGTTTGTATGTTTTCTGCCTCGACTCGTACTCCAACAACCATAGAAGTATTGCCTACATGATTTACTGATGCTTTAAGCGTTACAAGTTCGCCAACTTCGATAGGTTTTAAGAAATCCACTTTATCTACACTGGCAGTCACGCAATAAGCCTCAGAATGTTTGGAAGCACATGCAAAAGCAATTTGATCCATCAAAGACAAGATATAACCACCATGTATTTTTCCACTAAAATTAGAATGAGAGGGAAGCATGAGTTCTGAAATAATTACTCTAGATTCTGTATTGGTTTTGTACTTTTTCATTCTATTATTCATTTAGTTGATAATGTGTGATGTAAGAACTATACTACTTATTTCTAAAGTGAGGAGAGTCTTCCTCAACGACATCGATCACAAAATACTTTGTATCTCCAAGCCAGGAAACTTTTGCAAAACGCTCTTTATATTTTAGTTTTACATATCTACCCTGAAATTTTTCGAGCTTCTTTATAATATCTTCTTTCTGGCTTTCAACAGAAAAACTAAAAATTTGTGCTCCAGAGATCCCCTGACTAATTTCGCCCTCCCAGGTTTTAAAAACCACACCTTTATTACTAAATTTTATAAGTTCACCACTTCGGGTTCCTTCACTATAAGATGCATAATATATAAATGCATACCATGCAGCAAAAAGCGTTAAAATTACAATAATGAGTATTGCGAGTATTTTTTTCATATTTAGAATGCGTTATATACTTTGGTCATAAATTCATCAATCTGATTGGGTTCGAGCCATCGCGTAACTATAACCAGATTTTGTTTTTGGTCAATCACAATAAAGTTACCACCAAAGCCTGCGGCGTAGCACAAATGTTCTGGTAATCCTTCCCAATGCCTGGATCCTTTTTGGTTAAGCCACCACATAAAACCATAGTTTGGGTTGGCCTGCGAAGGTTTGGTCGCTTCTTTGATCCATTCTTCAGATAATAATTGTGTTCCGTTCCAGTTTCCGTTGTTAAGAAAAAGTAATCCGAACCGGGCATGATCTAAGGTATTGATAAATAATCCACCACCAGAATGACCACCTCCGCTTACAGATTGCATATTGATACCATCAACTGCAACCCAAGAATTATCATACCCATACCACCTCCATGTGGTTGATGCACCAATAGGATTCATTATTTTTTCTTTTAGTACCTGTGGTAATGGAGTTCTCCAAACATGTAATAAGGAATATGCCAATACGTTAACACGAACATCGTTGTACTCAAAGACAGTTCCGGGTTCGCTGAGTTTTCTAAATTTCCAATCATCGATACCACCTTTTCTTGGGGGACGATCTGCCCAGTCATATCCACCCCATAGTTGTCCTGACCAATCTGAGGACTGTGTAAGTAAGTGTCTCCAGGTAATTTTCTTGTTATGCTTTCCATCAAAGGTATGATCCCATATGGTAGTATAGGTGTGATCATCAACAGAATGTATTAACTTATTATCTATAGCTAACCCAGCCATAGTAGATAGATAACTTTTGGTAACACTAAATGTCATATCTACTCTGTCTACGTCTCCCCATTTTGATATAATGTATCCGTCCTTAATGATGAGACCAGCAGGACCGCCTCTTTTTTTGGTAGGCCCCAGAATTTTGTGATAGGGTTCTCGCTCAAAACCTTTTACAATAGCTTCGCGTAGATCTTTTGATCCCGAGTATTCATGATCCAGAGCAAACTGTACCGCTTCCTGAAGCTTTTGTGCATTTATCTTAAATTCGGTTGGATTTTTTTCCTCCCAGTTTCCGCGTTCGGGAAAATAAATCTGTTGTGCAGTAGCAATATGAAAAACGTTTCCGAAAAGAACTACAAAGAAATATATTTTTATAAGTATAGATTTCATGTGTTTACATCTTTTAATTATTTGTAAATACCAGTTTCAATCTTTTAGTGTTGAACAAAGTACTTTATTGTTTTTTTAATCAATAAGAAAAAGCCAATTACAAAAAGAACTGACCCTAAAAAGGAAAAACCTTGTGTGAAATATATAAAGGTTACGTAAGAATCTACTCCTAATGTACTAATATATGTAGCACCCACAATATTCGAAATACCACATAATAAAGATATAATACTACCAGTGGTTAATAATACCCCTTCTGTTAAATACATAGTATAGCTATAACTAGTTGTGGTATTGAGGTTATAATGCCTAAAAAAATGTGTTTAATGATCTCTGTAATACCTTGCTCCATAATTGTTTTTATTCAGAAACCTTATTTTTAATAATTTTCAGGATCATTATATAGAAACCGATTATGAAAAGTATTGATCCAATGAATGAAATAGTATTTATTCCAGAGTTAATAATAAGGTATGCGTCAAACCCCCATGAATCTACAAACCTATAGATAAATTGATGTAAAATTGCTACAATAAGGATCAGGATGTTACCGATAAGTATAAGGACACCTTCTTTTGTTGTTCCTTTTTTGCTTATATAATAAATCGTAAGTATTATAAATAAAAGGATGGGTAGAATGTAAAACAGCCCCCCAATGATCCTATGTATAATTTCTGATACGTTAGAACTTGACTCCATGATTATTGATATATGTTTTGTTGATTATTCATTTTCTTCGGTAGCTCTTTTAATCACAGCTTCGGGTAATGATTTTTTGGCTTTGGCCCCCATTTTTTTGAGTTTTTCGACACTGGTAATCAGATTTCCTCTCCCTTCAACTAATTTATTCATTGCAGCAGAGTAATCTTTTTTTGCATCATCTATCTTTTTACCTACCCCAGTGAGATCTTTTACTAACCCTTCAAACTTATCATATAGAGCCCCAGCCTGCCGTGCAATCTCAATTGCATTACGTTGTTGTTTTTCATTATTCCACATAGTATCAATAGTACGCAAAGTAGCCAAAAGGGTAGAAGGAGTAACGATCACTATATTTTTTTCGAAAGCCTGGTTGTATAATTTATTATCCTGATTAATCGCTATCGCGAAAGCGGGTTCTATAGGAACAAACATCAAAATAAAATCTGGTGATTCGATATCATACAGATCTTGATAGTTTTTTTCTGAAAGTTGATCTACATGACGTTTTAATGATGTGATGTGTTCTTTAAGGTGAGTACCTCTTAGTTCTTCATTTTCTTCATTGATATAACGTTCATATGCAGTAAGTGCTACTTTAGAGTCAATAACCATCTTTTTACTGTCTGGCAGATAAATCACTACATCGGGCATCACTCGTTGCCCATTATCAAGAGTAAAACTTTGTTGTACAAAATACTCTCTATCTTTTTCTAATCCAGACTTCTCTAATACACGTTCTAACACCAATTCTCCCCAATTACCTTGCATTTTACTATCGCCTTTAAGTGCTTTGGTAAGATTAGTAGCTTCTTTGCTCATTTGTTCATTAAGGTCTTTAAGGCCTACTATTTGCTGACGTAGTGCTGCGTGATAATCGATACTTTCTTTATGAGTTTGTTCTACTTTTTTCTCAAAAGTATTGATCTTTTCTTGTAATGGATTCAGGATACTTTTAATATTCTCTTTGTTCTGTTCGGTAAATTTATTAGACTTCTCATCGAGGATTTTATTGGCGAGGTTCTCAAATTCTTTGGTGAATTTTTCCTGAAGTTTTTCTACTTCTTCTTTTTGCGATGTATTTTTAAGTTGAAGATTTTCGTATTCTGCATTACGACGGGTAAGTTCTGTATTGAGAAAATCTTTTTCTCTACGAATCTCTTCACGTTCTTTAATCAATTCTGATAGTTGTTTTTCGGTAGTGTTTTTAAACTCATCAAATTGAGATTGAAGCAAATTTGCCCTTTCATTAGTAGCACTTTTTTCACTGTTATGCTGTAATGAAACTACATATTTTCCAATAAAAAAACCTACGATAATTGATATGATGATTACCCCAACGGCAATGATAATCGGTGTGTATTCTGACATGTTAATATTTTTTTTGCAAAAAGTAAAGGTAATTATTTATATCAAAGTTAATCTTCCTTTTTGACATTTGAAAAATCATATTTTTTCATTGTTTGTTGAAGTATTTTCCAATGATTTTTTATTTGCCTTTTAATTTCAGGTGCATTCATTTCTTCTGAAGCCCTGTAAGCATACTTAATATAGTTACCTCTATATTTACGATAATATTTTTTACTTCTTGTTTTCCATCGACGTATTTAACTTTTTTAGCAGGAAGTAACCTTTTCTTTCTTCCTTTAAAGCTATACAGACGATAAATTTTTCTTTTAAAAATAGGAGCGTCATCCAATAAATATTTTTCTTTTATTTTCTCAACTCGCTTATGTTTTCGTCTTATAGTATCTTTCATGTCTCGATAAAATGAAGCCAAATTTTTCGACTTTAATAAAGTTTGATAGCCATAAAATTCAAAACCTAAATAATTAAGAGGAATATTCTTTTTTAATCCTGTATCGGTCATTTTAAAAGATTGTAATCTTCCATTGTCTATTTTAAAAAGTGTTTTTTCTGTTTTTTCTATTGATATATTAAGATTGATTTTTTCTATTTCTGATAAAACAACTTTTTGTATTTTCTTTACTTGATTTTTATTGCATATAACAATTATATCATCTGAATATCTTCTGTAAAAAATATTCTCCTTTGATGTAAGATTAATAATGGATTCATCAAATGGAAGCATGTATATGTTAGCAAGTAAGGCACTAATGGGTAAACCCTGTGGAATACCAACTATTTTACCATCTTTTCTTTTTTGATTTTTATGAATAATAATATCTGAATCAATAAGCTCCTTAATATTTTTAACTAAAGTATGTTTACCTTCTTTTTTTAAATGTGCTAATTTTTTCTCATCAAAATGACCATTTGCAGTTCTAAAATCATTAAGTTTTACGTATGAAAACCTAGTTATAGCCTTAAAGATATTGTAATGATCTTTTGGTAAAGATTTACATTTCAATATTTTTGCCCAAATTAACTTTAATTTTTTATGATTTAGACTTGGAAAAAAATTTTCAATATCTAGGGCTAAAACAACACAGTTCTCTCTCTTTTTGACTTCATCAAAAATGTCTTTTGCAAAATGAACGTTATTTTTAAATTTAACTTTACTTTCTGTCTGAATACGTCTGTAGGCGGTAATAGCATTTGACAGTTCTTCATTTTTGGATAAATACTCTTCATACTTAGGTGATATCAATTTTTGAGTATAATAAGAAAAGATATGAGAATCTATATGAGTCGCATATAGAATTTCTCTAATTTTTGTGTTATTCTTGTGTGATGGTCTTTCAATTCCATCAAAGTACGAAGATTTATATCTTCTTTGCTTCATCTGTTTAAAAATCAGAGGAGAGAAAGAATGTCTAGATACCTTTTCTGCATTAGTAAGGTATTTCTCAATACTTTTTTTTGATAATACTGGAATTTTGTTTGTAAAATGAGGATATCCTCGATCCTTAAACCAATCTTTTTGTTTTTTCATAAATAAAAGAAGTAAAGAAAGTCCTCATGCGAAAATTGATAACAAAATAGAACTTAACATCTCAATTGAGATTGAACCACTAACCGAGTTCTCGATTCCCGCTTCCTTGGTACGTTCAATAACTTTAATCCAATTGCCATAATGATAATAAATATCCTGACAGAATTACTGTTCAATGTAACAATTCCTATAGTTTGGAGTCTTATAAATAAGATACCCAAGTGGTACAGAATTTGCATTATCTTACTTGAATTAGTATTCACTCTTTCGAATGAGGGTATACTAATTAAAGTGATTACACTTTTCCTAATCTACATATTTTAATTAACCCTGTAAAACAGGTTTGATCAGGTGATACAATATTGTTAATATTTATCATTGGTTCAGCCAAATGTTCTATCTCTTTGGAGAACTTTCTTACTTCATATTAAAAGTAATCTTTTATCTTTATATAAAAACTTTATTATGGATAAAATATCTGCTTTTTCTATTGGTGAAATTGTAACCTTGAATTCACATCCTTTGTTTAAAGATTATTTAGTTAATTCTCATGCAGATCAAATTCCTCCCTTATTTGTTATTGGAGAGGTATTTTTTGAGAATGATAAAAAGAAGTTATTTAGTGATGAAATAGAAAATTCGCAAATCTCAGATTTAATAAAATATACTTGTGTATATTTCAATAATAAGAAAAGTGAATTCAATGAAGTAATGATATATCATTCTTTATTAAGAAGTTATGGGGATCTAAAGTACCATAATGAAATAGATAATTCTAAAAAGGATAAAATTGATTCAACTTTAATTACTGAAGTAAAAACAAAATATGTCGAATCGGAATATGTTTATGGAAAAGTAGTCCAATTTAAAACTAACAAATTAGAAAGTAGAAAAAAAATTAAAAAGGCAATGAAAGATAATAAGCCATACCCTTCGTTTACATCTCCTGATTTTATTTTATCAGGAGTTAAAAAGGAATCATCTGATGGATTGTTTTATGGAAACGGAAAACCAAAAAAAAAGGTTTCCGAGGTGCTGTATAAAGTAATGTGGTTTAATCATTTTCAACAAAAATTTAGTGAGAAATATCTTCCTAAGGAATGTTTTATTGAGGTTTTGGAAGAAAAGGAAACACCCCCTAAAAAGAAAAATAACGTATAATTGTGTTAATTTATTTCTTTCCCGAACAGGTTTTTGATTACTAAATCATAAGAGTCGTCTACTCCTTTCTTATTAATACAGTATTCTCGGTATTCTTCTATGTTCATGATCGTAAGAATTTAAAATAAAATATCGAGGCGTTTAACTTCGTACTTTATACCTTCCGGATTTAGAATCAAAAAGAATCAGGTCTTCGGGAAAAAGAGAAGAAAAAGCTCGGCATTGCACTAATTCTTTGGGTCTTCCAAATTCGAAACCGTCTTGATTCATTACAATCATTTTATCACATAATTGTATTGCAAAATCGATTTCATGAGTCGAAAAAAGAATAGTTTTTCTAGTTTCAAAAGCTAGACGTTTAAGTAGTTTCAATATATACGCCTTATGATATACATCTAAGTGAGTAGTGGGTTCATCCAGCATAATAAAAGGAGTGTCTTGAGCAATCGCGCGGGCGATAAGTACTTTTTGTAACTGCCCGTCACTAAGTTCAAAACATCTTTTGGCAACCAAATCACCAATATGTGTTACCTCGATCGCTTTTTTTATTTGCTCTATATCTTCTTCTGCCATTTTTCCTACCCAGTTCGTATAAGGTTGTCTGCCAAGGGCTACTAATTCCTGTACTGTTAGGTTTTTTGAAGCAATTTGTTCTGTTAATACAATACTTAACTGCGAAGCCAGTTCGACAGATTTGTAGGATTGAAGTTCTATATCAGATAACATGACTTTACCATGTAGAGCAGGTTGTACACGGGATAGAGTGCGTAGTAAGGTAGATTTACCGATACCATTGGCACCTACCAATCCTACTAGTTCTCCTTCGTGTAATTTTAGATTGATATCTGCTGCAATAACATTAAGTTCCTTTTTGGTGCGATAACCAATAGAGAGATCTTCTGTTTTAAGAACGATATTTAGGGCTTCACGATTAATAGATTTAAGGTTTTAGGGTTCAAAGTTTTCTATATCAAATATAAAGAATAGAATTTTAAACAATTTTTCTATACTTTTTCTTTCTGATAAACGAAAATAAAAACCCGAAAATGGCAAGGATAAATAAAGGAACCAATATATTGATAACTTGCCATAGCGTTTTACGGGCAACAACTTTTTCTACATTCAGAAATGAAATTTTGACTTCTTTACTCCTAATTTCGATAAGACCAGAATCATCTAACAAGTAATTTACTGCGTTTAATAGAAACTCTTTATTTCCATATTTTAGATTCATGGTAGGATCAAAACCTAACTCTATTGGTTGTCCTTTTCTCGTTTGGTTTTTAATAATATCACCATCGGCAATAACGATCATTTTTGTAGAAACACTCTTATCTTTGTGATCTTGTATTTTATATGGCTTTATTCGATCTTTATAGGTAGATTTAAAACTTCCCTCGAGTAACACCGCTAGGTTTTGAGGTCCTTCGTTATAGCTAGCAATATCTGGTTTTTTTCTAATAATATTTTCTAATCGTATTTCTTTGGGTACCCCTTCTATTTTTGATTTATCAGAACTTGTAAGTAGTATCGTCTTTTTTATACCATTTTTTAGGGTGTCAATCTGGTTCGAAAACTCGAATTTTACAGATTCTGTATTTTTAATAATAGGGTGGTTGCCAGTACTTTTGGTTAATGATCCATAAAACCAGGGATATGGAGTAAATTGAGTATTATTACCTTGCCCAGAAGCTAATACCAGTGGTGCAGAATATAAATCGTTTACCAAGACGGGATTAACTCTTAGTCCGTAAGAAAATAAAGCGTCCCCTAATCTTAGATCCTGCATAATCGCAACAGAGGATCCTTCAGGATTCATTAAACTATCGATTTCCATAGCTACAGATTCTAATAACCACAATGACTTTCCTCCGTTCATTACAAATTGATCCAATACATATTTTTCTTTTTCAGAAAAAGCTTTTGTGGGTTTAGCGTTGATAATCATATCAAATTTTTGCAACTCGTTTAATGTTTTTGTGGGATTGCTCGATACCGAATCCAAAGTAAATGCTCCAACAAAATAGTAATCTTGCAAGGTTTTGATAAAATCGGCAATTTTGATATCGGGTAATTGCCCATTTCCTTTAAGCACAGCAATTTTATGTTTTTTAGGATGTAGTAACTTGGTTAAACCATCTGCAAAAGCATATTCTAATTGTTGAATAGAACTATTTACTCTTTCTTCGGAAGTAGCTCCAATAGTATTTTTGATTAAAGAAATCTTTACGCTTCGGTTTTGATAGCTTAGAATAGCCCAGGGAACTAAGGTTTCGGTTTCGGTTTTTCCGTTTTGCTGTACGCTAACCTCCATTGGGGTTAGACCAAACTTTTGTAATTCTGTAATGGTTTGGGCACGTATTTCTTCTTCTTCTAGTGGATTAGTGAAAATGTGCTGGATATTAGGGTTTATGACATTAAACTCTTCTAAAATTTGTTTAGTTTCAGATTGTAAACGTCTAAACTCTGAAGGAAAATTTCCTTCTAGTAGTACATCGATAACAACAGGAGCAGCAGCTTCTTTAACTAGGTTTTTTGTAGCTTCAGAAAGTGTAAAACGACCATCTTGGGTAAGATCAAAACGATTGTATAATGAGTTTCCTGTCAAAAATAAAATGATGGTAAGGATTAGTGTAATACCAATAGGTTTGATTTTTTGCTTGGCAGTACCTTTTTTAAGAATGATAATAGTAAGAACTACAAATAATAGAATACTACTTAAAAAATAAAAGATATCTCTAGTGTCTAAAATACCTTGACTTATGCGTTCGTAATGCAATTGCATTCCTAGTTGTTCTAGGAAAGTATGTATTGCTTCTGGCAAGTTGTAATTTGCAAGTCCGCTAAAACCAAAATAAAAAACGAAACACAGAAACAGAGCAATCAAAAAGGCAACAATTTGATTGTTGGTAATCGAAGAAGAAAATATACCCATTGCAGTATAGGATGCTGCAAGTAATAGCAGTGCAATGTAAGAACCTATCGTGCTGCCGATATCGAGATTGCCTATTGGTTTTCCTAACTGATAAATAGTAAGTATATAAAGGAGACTAGGGATCAAGGCAATTAGGATTAAGGATAAACTACCCAGATATTTTCCTAATACCAGTTGCCAGTTTTTAATTGGTTTTGTAATCAAGACCTCTAAAGTTCCCTGTCTCTTTTCTTCTGCAAAACTTCTCATGGTTACAGCAGGGATAAGAAATAGCAATATCCATGGAGCAATCTGAAAAAATGGCGAAAGATCGGCAAACCCGCTATCCAAAATATTAAATTGCCCTTTAAAGACCCATAAAAAGAGTCCGTTAAGAATTAAAAATATAGCAATCACCAAATACCCTACGGCAGAGGAGAAAAAGGTATTGATTTCTTTTCGTATTAATGCAAACATAGTTTTTTTAGGATTGAGGTTTTTAAGTTTGTGGTATCAGGAAAATCTGAAACCAGATGTGATAAACTTTAAACTTCGGTTACGCTCCAAGCTTCGGGCCTTTGGCTAAATTTATTTTTGGTATTTGCCCAAACTCCTTTGAATAACGTAGAGTTTCTATAGTTATTGAGATGTTCTTCGGATTCCCAATGACTATAAGTGAAAAATTGATTGGTTTGACTTATATCTCTTATTAATTTTAGATGGCTACACCCTTCAAAATTTCTGATCTTCTCTTTATTTTGCTTAAAGTTTTCTAAAAAAGCATCAATTTGATCGGGTAAGAATCCCATTTTTACGATTCGTATTATCATTTTTTAATTTTCAAAAGTATACCTACAAGGGTTTTACAGTTTATTCTCGATTCTTTTTAGATATTAATTTATTCAAAACTAATGCTTACCGTATCCCTGTAATATAATCCAAAGAGACTAGAGGCTCCTCCAACAGTTTTAGGGTTACTCTTATAAATAGCTAGTTCTAAGTATCCTGAAGAATTAAAGACGGCTAATTTTTTACCATCTTCTTCTCGCTTACTTTTTTCGATATCAAAATTTATAGCATCACTATATCTATTATATACATTTTCAAATACCGCTGTACGTGCTGTGATTTTAAATTTTCGTCCTTTACCTATCTCATCAAATAACTTACGTGTAATGTTGGTAACCAAATTACCATAATTGTCGATATAGATAATGCTACCTACAATCTGCTTATCTCCAAGATTTACAATAGGAGTAATCCCTTTTATGGTTTTGATTTCTGAGATAGTTTTTCCAATAACTTCTAGTGTACCACCTCGGGCAATATGACAGGCCACAGCAACAAAAACATCTAACACAGGAAAATTAGAAACAATGGCATCATGAATATTTATTTCGACGACCTTCTCAGGATTAAATTCTGATGTGATTAAACCTACCAGTCCATTATTAGCGCATATAAAATAATGTTCATCTAGTTTTACAGCAATATGTTTATTTTCTGGATTAGGTTCACTATCGATCCCTATGATATGAATACTTCCTTTGGGAAAACTTTTATAAGCATTTTGTATGATATATGCGGCTTCTGTTATATGAAAAGGTGAGATTTCATGGGATATGTCAACAACTTTGGCATCTGGCAATTCGGTATAAATAGCCCCTTTAACCGCAGATACAAAATGATCTTTGATTCCAAAATCTGTAGTTAAGGTAATAATTGGCATGTATAAGAATTGTTAATATCTTTTAGTTGTAAGCACTTAAAAATATGTAAATTTGTTTTGAAGTTATTCAAAGCTTTTCTTTGGACAACAAAATGATGATAAAACCATCGTATTTACTGTTTTTTTGATCACTGATTCATATAGTGACGATATAAACATTTTGCTTCGTTTTAAATTTCTATTTTGTTTTCCCGACAAAAACTTGAACAACTTTAGCAAACTTAGTCAATCCTAAAAAAAAATCATACTAAAATTCGTATAGCTTTTGAACGAACTTATTATAGAACTTACAGAAATCAATCCGAGAGAGTTTTTCGGACTTCAGAATAGCAATATTCAATTATTAAAAAAATACTTCCCGAAGTTAAAAATTGTAGCAAGAGGCAGTAAAATGAAAGTATATGGAGATGAAGATATGCTCGAAGAGTTTGATATGCGTCTTAATATGCTTCTTGAACATTTTAGTAAATACAATAAACTGGATGAAAATGTAATCGAACGTGTACTCACTAGTGAAAGTAAAGCAGATTACGAAACATCGGCTAATAGTGGAGAAACGTTGGTGCATGGGGTAGGAGGTAAATTAATTAAAGCCCAAACAGCTAACCAGCGTAAACTAGTAGAATCCTGTAATAAAAATGATATGGTTTTTGCTATAGGACCAGCCGGTACCGGAAAAACGTATACAGGAGTTGCATTAGCCGTTAGAGCACTAAAAGAGAAACAGGTTAGACGTATTATTCTTACTCGTCCTGCAGTAGAAGCCGGCGAAAATCTTGGATTCTTACCAGGAGATCTTAAAGAGAAGCTGGATCCATATATGCAGCCTTTGTATGATGCTTTACGGGATATGATTCCTAATGAAAAACTAGATAGTTTTATAGAAAAAGGAGTTATACAAATTGCTCCTATGGCATTTATGCGTGGTAGAACATTAGATAATGCTTTTGTAATCCTTGATGAGGCTCAAAATACAACACATGCACAGATGAAGATGTTTCTGACACGTATGGGTAAGAATGCTAAGTTTATTATTACCGGAGACCCTGGGCAAATAGATTTACCAAGAAGAGTTACTTCTGGACTTAAAGAAGCTTTACTGGTACTTAAGAATATTCAGGGAATTGGTATGATTTATCTGGACGATAAAGATGTGATTCGTCATAGATTAGTGAAAAAGGTAATTGCAGCCTATAAAGAAATTGAAAATAGAAATGGATAAATAGTTTCAGGTTTTTAGTTTCTAATTGAAATTAAAGCCAGAAACCCGAAACCTAAGTAATGAATACAATTGTAGATACAAACTATAATTTTCCTAATCAAAAATCGGTATACAAGGGAAAAGTAAGAGAAGTATATAGTATAAATGATGAACTTTTGGTAATGATTGCTACTGATCGTTTATCTGCATTTGATGTAGTTATGCCAAGAGGAATTCCTTTTAAAGGGCAGATTCTTAATCAAATTGCAACCAAGATGATGAAAGAAACCGAAGATTTGGTGCCAAATTGGTTAATAGCCACTCCAGATCCTAATGTAGCAGTAGGGCACCTCTGTGACCCTTTTAAAGTAGAGATGGTAATTCGCGGATATTTATCTGGTCATGCAGCAAGAGAATATAAGGTCGGTAAACGAATACTATGTGGTGTTGCAATGCCAGATGGGATGAAAGAAAATGATAAATTTCCTGAACCTATTATAACACCTTCTACCAAAGCTGATAATGGAGAGCATGATGAGGATATTTCTAGAGAAGAGATTTTGTCAAAAGGAATCGTTTCTGAAGAAGATTATTTGATTCTTGAAGATTATACTCGTAAACTTTTTCAAAGAGGAACAGAGATCGCTGCCAAAAGAGGATTGATCCTTGTGGATACCAAATATGAGTTTGGGAAAACAAAAGAGGGTCAAATTGTATTGATTGATGAAATTCATACTCCGGATTCTTCTCGTTATTTTTATGCTGAAGGATATGAAGAACGACAACAGAATGGAGAATCACAAAAACAACTGTCTAAAGAATTCGTAAGACAATGGTTAATTAGTAATGGTTTTCAAGGTAAAGAAGGCCAACAGATTCCCGAAATGACAGATGAATATATTAGTTCTGTCTCTGAGCGATATATCGAATTATATGAAAATATAACAGGAGTATCTTTTATAAAAGAAGATGTCTCTGATATACAGGGAAGGATAGAAGAGAATGTACTTGATTATCTAAAGATAAAAAGTTAGATGTTAGCATCTAACTTTTTGTCCTTATTACGGATTAGCAAAATTTAATCTTTATTCATTACAATCTGGCTCTTGGCACTGTAATTCTCTGCAAAAAGAGCCACATCGATAACAAACGCCATTGTCATGTGGCATACATACAGGATCTATATCTCCTCCATTAATAGATGATTGTTGCTTTCTGTTTAACTGTTGAGCTCCTTCGAGATGTAAAATGTTTGTTAGCATGATTTTTGGATTTTTAAGATTAATAATTACCTAATTACTATGATGGCATACGGTGTATGTCATGCAATGTAAGGTAGTTGATTTTTGAAATAAAAAACCATGTCAATGATTTGAAAAAAGACTTGATAACCTATGATTTGAAGGTTTTTTATATGGTTTGTATTAAAATCAAGCCTATCATCAAAAATGAATTAAAACTTATCCTACGAAAGTCAGTTTTTTAAGAATGTTAAGATGTTAAGCCACCTTATATTCTAACAATTGTATATTATCTTGTAAGCGCTCTTTTACGATACTCATCATTCGTTTGTTTAACGCAGAAGAGTTTTTCATATAGATCTGGTATTCTTCTACAGTGAATTGCCCAATAATCATTCCTTTTAAACTATTTCTGAATTTCATATCCTTTTGGATAGCATTCTCTATAAAATCAAAGCGTTTTTCTAAGGATAACTCATAGAAAGTATTCTTTCTTTTTTTAATATAGTTTTTAAATACTTCGATCAATAGGTCTCCCTGTAATTTTATAATAGGTCTAATCGTTTTGTTCTGAAATTGTTCATCATTAGACATGTTTTCAGAAACTCTTGCATTTAATAACTGTGGTCGTATTGCCAATAAATTTGTTTCCCTGTTTTCCATAATAAAGAAGGTTTACTAAAAATAAGTATTTGTTATGCTTAAAAATCAAGACTATGTTTAGAGTTTTAAACGACTTATAAACAATAAAAGAGTTGCATATATGGAGTGTTTTGTTATACTAATCTAATCTTTTTATTTTCGTGCTACATTACCTTAACAATAAGTTATTTATAATAAAAGCCCTCTATATAGAGGGCTTTTGTATAACAGGGTGTTTTTTCGTTTATTTCTTTATGAATTCTTCTTTGCTTAAAATTTTGGCAGGAGTTTCACCAGATTTTTCAAGGTATTTGTTAAATTTTGCTACCTGCTTACCATTTATTTTTTCGTATGCAGCCTTAGCTTCATTTAATCTAGCCTCTAATACTTCCTGATTTTCTAATTGGGCAAAAGAAGGTTTTTCGAACTGTTCTGCCACTTCGCCATATAAATCAGATAATTTTTCTCTTAGTTGAGGTTCGGCTTCATCAACATAATTATCACCTGTAGTGACTACCAGAGTTTCTTTTAATGCATTTAATTCTTTAACAGCTGCAGAAGTAAC
Organism: Aquimarina sp. EL_43; assembly: GCF_943422735.1. Lineage (NCBI taxonomy): Bacteria > Pseudomonadati > Bacteroidota > Flavobacteriia > Flavobacteriales > Flavobacteriaceae > Aquimarina > Aquimarina sp. EL_43. The sequence goes on from NZ_CALSBR010000001.1 coordinate 3,906,070, forward strand.
TTTTTGTGAAGCTGGGTCTTTTTTTAATACTGCTTCGGCTTTCTTTATATTTTGATCAATTTTATGAACCAGATATGCCAGATCTTCCATATCGTTAAATAACTCTTGCGTTGTTTTATTATGAGCAATTCTGCCTTTTTCTGATATTAAAGAAGTTGGGTCATTTTGTAGCGTTATGGTACTTTCATATTGTTTTTTACCTTTCTTAAGTACTATTTTATAAGTGCCTTCAGAAGCTCTTGGCGCAGTAAATCCACCAAAGGTAAATGTTTTTCCAGCAGCTACTTTAGGTCCTTTTTTCCTGAAATTCCAGGTTACTATATTGATACCTTTAGCTTTTCCGGGAACAAGACTTACTATCTCGGTACCATTTTGATCTTGTACAGATAGCGTCATTTTTCCAAAAGTATGTCTCTTTTTGAGGTAGTAGATAATTTTTGCAGAAGAGCTTGGGTTATCTCCTGTAAATTGAAGTTCTGTACTTCCTCCACCAAAACCACCTTCTTCTTTGATTATTGAAGGTTTAGTATTAAAAAAGTGAACATCTTTGGCAAGAATTTCTTGATTTATTTGCCTTAGAGGGGAGATATCATCAATAATGATAACACCTCTACCGTGGGTCCCTAATACAAGATCATTAGTTTTTTTCTGTAGATCAATAAAATGAACAGCAGCAGCAGGCATATTATTGGTGAAGCGCGACCAGTTTTTACCACCATTTATGGATATAAATAATCCAAATTCGGTTCCTAAGTATAGTAGGTCTTCATTTACATAATCTTCCTGAATATTTCTTGCAAACCCTATGATTTCATCTGTCACCAGGGATTTCCATGTTTTTCCAAAATCAGAGGTTTTATATACATAGGTGTTCATATCTCCCGATGCATGACCATCAAACACAGCATATGCCGTTCCTTTATGATGTGAACTAGCTTCTATGTGATATACCCAGGTATTTTTTGGTAATCCTTGAATATTGGCTACTGTATTAATCCAGGTTGCTCCACCATCTTGAGTAACCTGCACATTACCATCATCGGTTCCTACCCAAATTACTTTTTGATCAATTGGGGATTCTGCAATTGTAAAAATTGTAGTATGTGTTTCGGCTCCCGACTTATCTGTAGAGATACCTCCTGATTCTTTATCTTGTTTTGCAGGATCATTGGTAGTAAGATCTGGTGATATTTTTTTCCAGTTGTCGCCCATATCATCACTTACATGAAGGAATTGACTACCCATATAAAACCGATCCGGTAGATGGTTACTCACTGCCATTGGAGCATTCCAGTTAAAGCGTAGATCAACTTCTCCCTTAATAGGTAGAGGAGCAATGTTTTTGGTGTAATTCTTATCTACATCATATCTCCATACATTTTGTGCTCCTTGCATTTCAGAATAAATAATATTCTTGGTTGGGTGTTTTAATACTCTGAATCCATCTCCATATCCAACGCGATTCCAATCACGTGCTTCTATACCTCCTGGAGAAGAAGATGGTCCCCACCAGGAACCATTATCTTGTAGGCCTCCATAGATATTGTAAGGCTCTTCATTATCTACACTAATATGATAGAACTGAGAAATTGGTAAATTATCTACCATATCCATTGTAGATCCACCATCCCAACTTCTGTATACTCCACCATCGGTTCCTACATACATTCGATCTGAGTTGTTGATGTCAAAAACAACATCATGTATATCTGCATGCATATTTCCCAGGTTTTTGAAGGTTTTTCCTCCGTCTCTAGAGATAGATCCAAACAACCCTCCTTTAACCAGAATATCCGGATTTTTTGGATCTACGACGATTCTTGAGAAATAGAAAGGTCTAACTACCAAACCAAAATCTCCATTTAATAATTTCCAACTGGCTCCTGCATCATCAGAGCGATATAGTCCTTTATCTTCTTTACTTTCTACTACTGCGTATACTATTTTGGGGTTAGAGGGGGCTATTGCCAATGCAAATCTCCCCAGATCACCTTTAGGAAAACCGTTATGGATTTTATTCCATGTTTTTCCGGCATCTGTAGATTTGTACAATGCGCTATTAGGTCCTCCTGAATTAAACCCCCAAGCGGTTCTTCTAAACTCCCACATCGCTGCATAAAGCGTATTAGGATCGTTGGGATCCATTATAAGGTCATTAACTCCTGTTTTTTCATTAACATAAAGTATCTTATTCCAGGTTTTTCCTCCATCTACCGTTTTGTATACTCCTCTTTCTTCACTATCTCCCCATAAAGCCCCTAAGACTCCAACATAAATTTCATTAGAGTTTTTGGGATTAATCTCTATACTACCAATTCGTTCTGAGTTTTCAAACCCCATTTTTTTCCAATTTGCCCCTCCATCTGTGGATTTATATAACCCATCACCGATAGAAACACTGTTTCTGGTCCATATTTCACCTGTTCCTACCCAGATAGTATTATCGGGATCATTAGGATCAATTTTTACTACTCCTATTGATTGTGCATGATCATCGAATACAGAGGAGAAGCTTGCTCCCCCATTCGAGGATTTCCAAACTCCACCACCAGCAGTACCGGCATATAGTATTCTATCGTTGGTAGGGTGATTTTCTAAATCTATAATCCGACCACTCATGAGGGCGGGTCCGATTTGTCGTGCTTCAAGGTTTCCGAATAGTTCTTTGCCTTTTAGAACAACTTCCTGTGCTTGCAAGTGTATGGAAAAGAGTATAGCCAAGCTTGCAATTATAAATTGTTTGTTCATAATTACTGGTTGTTTATTTAGAATAAAAAATCCCCAAATTTTTGATTTGGGGATTATAATTTGTGTTTATTTTCCTTCTGGGAAAGCGAATAATGCAGCTTCTACTTCTGGATTGAGATCAAACTCCTTGAAATCCATACTTTGGAATTGACTACTTTGTGAGAAAGGAAAGTATAGTCCTTCTACTTCCTGGTAATCACTAATAGACATTTTTATTTTCTGACCTTTCATTGGACCTTCCTGAATCTCTTCTTCAACTATGATAGGTACAAAATTTTCGGTATCAAAATAGTAATGAGAAATATTAGGTTGTGATTGACCATTAACAGTAATTGGATCTTTGGTTACCTTTATTTTAAAAGTCTCTGTTCCATCTACAGTTTCCTTACCTATAAGCTCTATTGCATACCCTTTTTCTTTATAATTTAAAAATGGAGAAGGCCAATCTTTGATTTGCTTCTTCATATTTTCTGTAGCTTCATTGTCACTCTTTTCAGCTTCCATAGTTTGCTGATTTCTAGACCATGAAGTTTTTCCGTCATATGCAGCCCAGATCATTTTATTTCCTTGTAGTTCGATTGTAGTAGACTGGCGTCCATCTTTCATCATAACCTGTTCAAAAGGAATTTCCATCCCTTGCATTTTCATTACTCCTTTCATAGTAATGCCTTCTAGTTTTTCCCAATTTTCTTTTCCCCCTGTATTTTCGAAGTAATTATTAACTATTTCATCTGCAGTTTGTGCATAGAACGATGTTGAGATAGCTAGTACAAGAGCTACTGTAATAGATTTTAAAGCATTCATTAGTTGTGATTTTTATGATGTTGTTGTAACAATTAGTCAATCTAGTAACATTTTTGTTACACTTTTTTAGATATTTTTATAGTTATAGGAGCAAAGTAATTGTTCAGAATCTTATTTTTTTAATTAATTTTCATCACATAAATATAAAAAAGCAAATGCATGAAATTTGGCAAAGTAGAACACCCTGATATCATAGATTTTAGCTTACCAGATGATCATAAGGATACGGTAAGAGTTTTAAATACTACAGCAAAAGGAAGTTTATCAACTTATGTTGGTTGTGCCAAGTGGAACAGGCAAGATTTAAAAGGATTTTACCCCAGAGGAACAAAGGATGAACTAGAGTATTATTCGAGACAGTTTAATAGTATTGAATTGAATGCTACATTTTATAGGATTTTTCCTGAAGATCAGTTTAAAAAATGGTACGATAAAACTCCAGAAGGATTTAAATTTTTTCCAAAACTCGTACAGAATATTTCTCATCTAAAAAGATTAAATGAAGATGTAGCGCCTTATGTAGATGAATATTTATCTAATGCAATTCACTTAAAAGAAAAGTTAGGAACCATATTTTTACAAATGCATGGTAATTTTGCTCCTAAAAATTTTGATAGAGTTATTCGATTTATAGAAAAATGGCCTAAAGAAATACGTTTGGCCGTAGAATTTAGGCATACAGATTGGTTTAATGATGTAACGGTAGCTGGTGAATTATATAGCCTTCTTGAAAGTAATAATATATCGAATATCATTACAGATACGGCGGGTAGAAGAGATTTACTTCATATGCGTTTAACCAATGATGAAGCTTTTGTGAGATATGTTGGAGCAAATCACAAAACAGATTATACAAGGCTAGATGACTGGATAAAGCGGCTTTCTACCTGGAAAGATGAAGGGATTAACCATATACACTTTTTTGTACATCAAAATTTGGAGGTAGAATCCCCCTTACTGTCTAAGTACTTCATTAAAGAATTAAATGATCATTTAGGAACACAATTAGGTTTGCCAAACCATTTATCAGACGATCTCAAATTATTTTAGCATAGAGCTATGGAGCTATCAGGTAGGTTTTACTTATGATTTAACGGTATTACCTTCTTTTGTAAATGTTAAAAGTTTAGTTTTTGTTGCTTTTAAGCGAACATATATGTATTTTGCCGATGAATTTAAAATTAATGTTGTAGGAAATTACTTAATATTATTGTTTTGAATTCAGTTATAATTACTCATGGTCCCTTAAATATCAACTGTATGAATAAACTTTTACGCTATCCTCTTATATTTGTTTTTTTGTTAATTGCTAATCTAGCTAATTCTCAATCTAGTACTACCATCAATCATTCTAATCACGAACAGGAAAATATATTTTCTTTTCTTACCGATCAGCCTATTTTAATCCAAAATCATGTATTTTCTAAAAAGAAGGTTTTTTCTTACGATTTTAATGTCGTTGAAACCGAAAATGATCATGCAGATCATGATCATGCTAATGACGTAGTTTTGTTAGATATCATATTCTCTGACGAAGGGTCTGATTTTAACTGCTCTGGTGGGTTTTGCATGAATAAATCTCATTTTCATAAAAAGGGATTAAGTATGAAAAAACAACTCTTTGATTATTTTATGAGTATTGCTTGTTAGTAGGATTTAACAATTAAGCTGGTTATTTTTTGATTAAGTTGAATTATGAATAGATATTCAATTACTTTTGCAACTTAAATCAAATATGTATGACGTTTTTAGAGTTAGGAGTACCCAAAGATCTTAATAAAGGTCTTAAGGAGATGGGAATTACAAATCCTACAAAGATTCAAGAACAGGCAATTCCTGTTTTAATGAGTCAGCAAACCGATTTTATTGGGAAAGCTCAAACCGGAACTGGAAAAACTGCAGCTTTTGGAATTCCATTATTATCCCGAATTAACCCTTCTAAAAAACATGTTCAGGCTTTAGTTTTGGCACCTACTCGCGAATTGGGTCAACAGATAGCAAAACAACTTTTTAAGTTCACTAAGTATACAGATAAGATTTTTACCGAATCGGTATATGGTGGCGAAAAAATTGAAAAACAACTTTCGAGATTAAAAAGACCTACACATATTATTGTAGCAACACCAGGCAGACTTATAGATTTGATGAATAGGAAAGCGGTCGATATTTCTGAAATAAAGACATTGGTTATGGATGAGGCCGATGAAATGTTAAGTATGGGGTTTAAGAAGGATCTAACTACAATTTTGTCCAAAACCAAAGGAAATAGAAATGTTTGGCTTTTTTCTGCTACGATGCCGTCTTCTCTAAACGAAATTATAAATTCTTATGTTAGTAAAAGTGCAGTACAAATAAGTATTGATAAAGATGATGCAGTTAATAAAGGGATACAACATCAATTTGTTGTAGGTGATGAGGTTAATAAATTAGATACGCTTGCGTATTTTCTGAAAACGCAAAAAGGGGGTAGGGGAATTATTTTCACAAAAACTAAAGCTGCCGCCCGAGTACTTCATAAACAACTAAAAGCTAAAAATTATGAAGTAGGCCTTCTCGAAGGAGAAATGACACAAAAAGATAGAGATAAAGTAATGAGAGCGTTTAGGAAAAAAACGTTACAATTACTAGTATCTACAGATGTTGCAGCAAGAGGTATCGATGTTGCTAATCTAGCTTTTGTTGTTCATTATCAATTGCCGGATCAAATAGAATATTATACACACAGAAGTGGTAGAACAGCCAGAGCAGGAAAAACAGGTTTATCCTTAGCTCTAATAACCAAATCAGAGGTGCAGGTTATAAGAGAACTAGAAAAACAACTTGGGATACGATTTAACCAGGTTAGATAATCAAAAACTATAGTTTTTGATTCTTATAATTCTTTCTACAATTATGTTGTTTGTGATGTACTTATTTTTGATATTACCGATAAAAGTTGGTCAAAATTTACAGGCTTAGAGAAGTAATCATCAAACCCGATATTAATAAAACGTTGCTCATCGCCAGGCATAGCATAAGCTGTTACTGCAAAAACAGGAATGTTTTTGAGGATATCCAGTTTGCGAAATCTTTGAAGTAATTCACAGCCATCCATTTGATTAAGGCCAAGATTAATATCAACCAGAATAAGATCCAGCACTTCTTCCTTCACAACTTTAAGGGCTTGTGAACCATTTTCTGCAATAATAACATTAGAATCATTTCTGGATAACATTTTATCCATTACCATTGCGTTTATTTTATTATCTTCTACGTAGAGAACATTCATAGGCATTTTGGAATTATAATATTAAATTCGGTACCCTTACCTATTTTACTTTTAACTTTTATTTTCCCTTCCAGGATTTCAATATATCGCTTAGATAAGCTTAGTCCGATACCGGTTCCTTCATATTTACGACTCATACCAATACTTTCTTGCATAAAAGGATCAAAAATTTTCTTAAGATTCTCGTTATCTATTCCAATACCAGTATCAGTTATTGAAATATAAACATTATTTTTTGAATTTTGAGAATTAACTTTAATAATTATGCTTCCTTTATTAGTGTATTTAATTGCATTATGGATAATATTATTTATCGCAGCCCTAAATAAATCTTTATCAATGTTAACCTGTGGACTGGTTTGATCGAGTTCTAATTGATACGTTAATTCCTTCGCTTCGGCCATATGTTTATATTCTCTGTACGAAGTTTCTATGGTATAGTTAATGTCTAATTTTTGTACGTTTATATTCTTTTTTATAGCTTCGATTTCGCTAAAATTAGATAAGTTATTGATAGTGTCGAGCAGTCTGTTTTTACTTTCTTCCAAATACTCCAGAAGTTTTTCTCTTTCATCAGGTTTTTCCTCGTCTAATAGGAGTTTACTTACTGTCATTATACCATTTAGCGGAGTTCTTATTTCATGGCTAAAATTGGATAATATATTTGATTTAAGACTATTCAACTCCTGTTCTTTAATATGTGATTCTTTAATTGCTATTTCTGCTAGTTTTCGTTCTGTAATATCCAGAAAACTAACAAGAACAGAGTTTACTTTCTTTTCATGATCAAAAACAGGAGTGTATTTGGCTTCTAGCCATTGTAAATCACCCTTATGAGTAATGCGCTCTATTTCTTTTTTTACAATATTTCCTTTTAGAGCTTCATTAAATTCATGAGCAAAGGAATTCTTGAAATTAAGGGGCATAACATCTATAAAACGACAAGAAACTTGATTTGGATTTACATTAAAGTCTCTTTTTATAATTTTTACCGATTTTTCATCAGTCATTAGGATTATCCCTTTTGTATCTAACAGAATTGTATATGCAAATCCGTTATTAACAATTGCTAGTAATCGGTTTTTACTTTCTACGATAGTCTTTTCATTAATCTTTTTTTGATGAACATCGATCAAATTACCAATCATTCGGGTTATTTCTCCCTTTGCGTTTTTTCTTTTGAAACCGTACACCTCATAATGACGATATCCTTCATTAATATGCTTAAGCCGATAATAATTATAATAGTAATTACCTTCTTGATTAAAGTTATCATGTCTCCTTTTAAGCATTTTTGCTACATCATCTGGATGTATCATTTTTCTAAACTCTTCTTCTGCTACAAAATCCTGATCCAAAGGTAATCCCAACATTTTTTTAAAATCCGAACTATAAAAAACTTCATTGTTCTTAACATGATAATCAAACAATCCAGATTGTATTCCTTTTAAAGCTAAATGTTTGGTTTCTTCACTGTATTTCAGCTTTTCAATGTAATTGTACCGATCTGTAACGTCTGTGATAGTTCCGTTTACGTATACGACTTCATCTTTATAAATAACAGGTTGCCCTACAACTCTAATCCATTTCTCATTTCCTTTTTCGGTAATAATTTTTTCTGTATACTCATAAGTTTCCTTGTCTTTGATAAGGTTGTCGAGGAAACTTTTTATTCTCACTCTGGCATCTTCGGGATAAAAACTAATTTCTTTTTCTCTTGTTATAGGAGTACAGGAACTTAATTCGCTTATTAAGTAACATCCATCTGACCAATACATTTCATTATTCTTGGGATTAAAATACCAGGCACCTGTTTTGGCTAATTTTGAAATGGTTAATAATGCCCTATGTTCTTTGTATTCTTCTGTAGTATCTATTCCTGTTGCATAAATTAAATCATTATGTAGTTTGAAATCAAATTTTATAGAGACTACTCCTTGATTTTCTGTAGGAAAGCTTAAAGATACATTGATAAGTGGATTACTATTAGATAAACCAGATGTCGAATTTAAAAATACAGATACATCTTTATCAATTATAAAATCGGTAATGAATTTTCCTTCAATTTTATTTTTATCAAGAGGAAATAATAGTTCGCACCTATTATTGAAAGAAATTATTTCTCCATCTTTTTTTAGAATAAAAAGAAATAGTAATGTTTTTTCTGATGAAATCCCAAATTTTTGTAAAGTTAAAGACATACGTACTGGTTAATTCTACTTAAAGTTACAAAATGATTTGTAATTTTCTGTTTGGAATTGACTTCAAAAAAATAATTTTCCTTGTATCATAGTTGAGATACCTTAAACTTTGCTCGTAGTGTTTCTTCATAAAATACAAGAATAATTACAGATATTTCTGATAATGTGAATATTAATGTTTTTGTAACTCATTGGAACGATAGAGATATTTTGAAGAATATAAAACAAAAATATTGTAACCTTGATCTTGAAAAATAAAGAAAAGCTCTCTAAAATTAGCTTTAGAGAGCTTACCATAAATAGTAAATACTACCTAACCCAAAAAAACAACCGACTTATTTTTAAGTGGATTCAGATACGATTACTATACCTCTCCAGATATATATGGAGCCTGTATATACTTAAAAAGGGAACATAAAAAAGGGTTTTTAATAAACGCATCAGATGCGCTATACCTACTTATTCTCTGATTCATTTATAAATTAAGTATTATGAGTAACGAGATTGTTGATATGATAAACCATGTCGATATTCCCAGAACTGCGGGTTTCCATCCAACCACTTTTATTTTAGAAATAGATAAATTCATTCCTACAAGAAAGAGAACTACTACAAATATTGATTTTGAAATCGTATATACCGAATTTGTAATTGTACTAGAGATAGATGAATAACTATTTATGATAATTGTTAAAACAAAGATTATTATAAACCAGGGTATTTTTTTTGAATGGAATTCACCCTTGAATAGCAGAGAAGAAAAAATAGCTACCGGGACAATCCACAACGTCTTAACCAACTTAATGATTGTAGCTATTTTTAAGGCTTCTTCTCCGTAGATTTGCGCAGCACCAACCACAGAACTGGTATCATGAATGGCAATAGCGCTCCATAAACCAAATTGATATTCAGATAAATTAAATATGTGCCCTAGAGTTGGAAAAACTAATAACGCTATTGCATTAAGGATAAAAACTATACTTAAAGCAATAGAAATATCTTCTTTTGGGGCATTTATTGTAGATGCTATTGCAGCAATAGCACTCCCACCGCAGATAGCAGTTCCAGAAGAAATTAGATGAGCTGTTTTTTGTTCGACTTTAAAGGTTTTCCCTAATACAATACCGATGCATAAAGCAAAAATCACAAAGAACATGATATACATAAAACCATTTTGGCCAATAACGAGGGTTTCTTGAATATTGAGGTTAAAACCAATTCCGATAATAGCAAGTTGTAGTAAAAAGCTAATGGCTTTGTTATTAAATACAAGAAATCGATTCCCGAATACATTGGTAAATATAAAACCTAATAATAAGGCTACAGAACTATTTATAACTGAAGATAAACATGCTATTATAATTAGAGAAAATATAATTATTCTGATTGGTCGAATCGCCTTTTCTTTCTTTAAAAAATTCATCTACGTCTTGTTAATACTGGATCGTAGATGCAAATTTGAACGTTTTCACAGAATAAATTTCATTACAATTTGTAATCCCTTATTCCATTAGGTTATAATGGGCAGCAAAGAAGCGCTTTGTTTTTTCTACAGTATTCGAATATTCTCCATGTAAATTCACCATATGAAAAACACGCTTAATAGTAAAAGAAGTAATATCAATGATTTTTAATTTATTATTCATTAACTCATCTGTAATACAATGAATAGATAGAAAAGAGTAGGAGCCTGAGTGCATTAAATATGTTTTGATACTTTCTGTACTTCCTAAGGTCATCTCAATTGTTAATTGGCTAATATCTACATTTACATTTTGCAGAGCATCTTTTATAATGTTTCTGGTGCCAGAACCTTTTTCTCGCAATATTAATGGTAGTTGTTTTAATTCTCTTAGAGTAATTTCTTGCTTTTTTAATGCGGTGTTATCTGCACTGGTGACCAAAACAATTTCGTCTAACACAAATGTTTCATAATGTAGAAGTGGATTAGAAGTATTTCCTTCTGTAAAACCAATATCTACCTGTTTATTAATAATTGATGATTCTATGTGTTCAGAATTATTATTGAGAAGAGTGATGTTGGTAGTGCTGTATTTTGCTTTAAATTTTGATAATATTTTTGGTAATATGTATTGAGAAATTGTGGTACTTGCTCCGATAGTGATCTTATCTGGGAATTTACTGTTTAGAGCTAAAAAATCATCTTCTAGTTGATTATATAAACTCAATATTTTGTTGGCATATTGTAATAGTAATTTTCCTTCTGGAGTTAAACTTATTTTGTTACCATGTCTGTTAAATAATGCTTTACCAAAATGTTTTTCTAATTCGTTAATATGTTTTGTTATCGCAGGTTGTGTGATAAAAAGCATTTTGGCAGCTTTGGTAAAACTTAGAAAATGTGCAACTTTTTTAAAAACTTTTAATCTGTAGATCATTAGATTATACTTAAGTGATTTGCTTTCGATAAAAAGACGTATTGAAAAAGTAAGTTTCGATACGTTAATCTCTTTCTTAGCAGTATTAATTATAACGTTTTACTTTGTATATTCCCTACCAGATATGCAATTTGCAATTGAAGTAATGAAAAATACACTTAAAAAAACCGTAAAATAAAATTACATTTTACGGTTTTTAAGATAATTAAACATTTAAGCTGCTAAAAATTTGTGTCCTAGAATTTACCAGACCAGAATTTTGATGAAGCATCAGCATCGTGGGGTCCATTACCTTTTGTATTTCTTTGTATTTTATGAGACCTACGTATATCGCGATATTTTGTTCTTCGTGTCCATCCACTTTCAATAGTTCTGGTGATTTTAGTCTTCCACTGTTTAAAACGTCTTACCTGTAACTTGTGTTGCCATCTACCATCACATGCTTTGGTTAATGCTTCCATATGACGCCTTTTATGGCCTCCGTCATTTACCCCAAAACTAGAAGTTTTGTTCCAACTACATTTTCTATAGGGGCCACCAGAATTACCTGATAAAGAATAACAGTCTAGAAAACAACTACTTTTTGTTTCACCTGTATTTTCTTTAGTTTCTATTTCAAAAGAAACAGATTTCATGTCTACCGATAGTGTTTTACCAATGTTGTTAGTAATTTTTCTTCCAGAGATTAGTTTTTGAGCGCCTTCACCATAATCTTCAATTAATTTATAAGGAATTTCGGCATTTTTCGGAGCTATTTTTAGATATAACTCCAAAAAGGATTCATTATCATCCATTTTAATCAAAGAATTTTCTGAACGGGTATATTCATCAATACCGATGCCTTTTTCTCCTTTAACTGCAAAAAAGTCTACTTCTGTTCCGTTAGAAATTAAAATCTTAGCCATAGAATATGTAGCGTCCTCTTCTTGGTCGATAGATTCAATTCTTTGTTCATCACCATCTTCATGCTGACAAGCAAAAAACATAAAAATGGATACAAGAACACATACAGGCACAGCCCATGATTTTGATTTCTTTTTTAAAAATGATCTTTTCATATTGTATTGTGAGTTTAAGTTTGAAATCCAAATGTATAGATCTTATATGTAAAAAGATTATTGCAATTTGTTATGGGGTATCATGTTATGTTATAACTCATTAGAAATTGGATGAGGTATTGGGAATTGAGTGATTTTAGAAATAATAGATATCTACTTTTAGTGTATTCTTATCAAAAAATATATTATCAATATCATTCATCTCTAAAATCAGAATATTTGCTTAAACTTAGATACTCATTTGTATCTATATAAAACACAATGATTAGCAGATTGGTTATAATATTTATAGGATCATGCATAATATGTATATCTTGCTCATCGAGCCATGTTACTCAAGAATCAGATATTAGAACTTCTGATCAGCAAGATGGTGGTAATGATATATCGCACGAAGAATATGATCTTTTGTTTGTAGGTAATAGTTTGACGTATAGTAATAATTTGCCCAGATTAGTAACACAAGAAGCAAAAAGAAAAGGGATTATGATTACGACTACCATGTTGGCTAAGCCTAATTATGCTATTGTAGATCATTGGACAGATAAAGAGGTTCAACGTCTGATTAAAACAAAGAAATATGATTTTGTGATTGTACAGCAGGGGCCTTCGTCCCAAACCGATGGGAGAGAGATGCTTCTTAATTCTGGAAAAGAATATAGTAACTTATGTATTGCAAATGGTGCAAAACTGGCTTATTTTATGGTATGGCCATCAAGAATATACTACCATACTTTTGATGGTGTTATTAAAAACTATACAGACGCAGCGATCAAAAATAAAGCAATATTATGTCCTGTAGGAAAAGTATGGAAACAACATTTTGATGAGACCAACGATTTTTCATATTACAGTCCAGATCAATTTCACCCTTCATTATCTGGTAGTAAAGTGGCGGCCAAAGTAATTGTAGAATCGCTGTTTTTGAAGTAGTTATTTGTATTGTAAAGCGTTAAGAGTGCTTACCTTGTTCAAAGATTCTCGGTATTTTTATACTATTGATCACTCCAGAATTTTTATTATTTCTAATATCAAATGAATAATTACCTTGATATAAGGTGTCTATTCGTTCTAAAACATTACTGATACCATTACCGAAAACAATTTTTTCTTGCTGTAATTGTGCTCCATTATTAGTTATTTCAAAAACAATATCATCATAGAGCATGAAAATTTTTATAGCAATTATAATGGTATCATGAGTATACGAAAAACCATGTTTTATAGAATTTTCTACAATTGGTTGTAAGATAAGTGGTGGTACTTTTTCGAATAGCATAAAATCGGCAATATCAATCTTAAAATTTAATTTTTCTCCAAATCGTAGTTTTTCAATACCTAAATATTTGTTTAAAATTGATAACTCTTCTTCTAAAGTAATATATTTTACATCTTTGATACTTAGTGTTTTTCTTAACATTTCACTTAAATCGGCTAATGCATCTTGCGATTTTTCAATATCAATATCCATTAAGGAAGAGATGTCATTTAATGCGTTAAATAGAAAATGTGGCTGTAGCTGTGATTGTAAGATTTTAATTTTTGAATCCAGTAATTGTGTTTTTAAATTAGATTCTTTTATTTCCTGATCTTTTTGTTTTTTAAAATAATAATAGGCATATAGAATGGTGATTAGCGTGAAATAGACAAAAAAGTTAAAGTTTGAACTATAAGCTAACCTTAATAAAATTAATTTAATATCAATAACATCGGTATATCCAAGAACATATTTCTCATATCCTAGTAGCAAAACAGAGCTATAGAGTGATAATAAAACTGAAATTAAAGTATGAATAATAATACTAATGGGTAGAGAGAATTTACGCATAATATATACTCTCGTAAATATGATCGATAGTATGATAAATATGAACTTAGTACCATAATTAAATAAATAATTCATGATAAGCCCAATCCAGGTAAATGATTTAAATGAAACTCCGCTTATTTTTTGAAAAAGAGCATTGACAAGACCAAAAAGACATGCTAAAATATAAAAGAGAACTATAAATCTAAAAAGTTTTTTATCTAGCATTTTAAGAATTCTTAATGTCAATTTTCTTTAAAAAAGATGTTTTGTACGTTTTTGTTAAAGAGAACGATTTTTCATCATTCATGGTAATACTATAATCCCCCATACCTTCTCCTATAACCTCTTTAATTTCTTTTAATCTAACGATAGTTGACCTGTTTATACGAATAAATTCTTTTGGATCTAATTTTTTAATAAAATCACTCATAGAAATACGATATACATGCTTTTGACCCGAATATGTGAAAATCTCGGCATAATATGCAGATGAAATGATGTATTTTACATCGCTAGTCTCAACAAAATAATACTTCTTTCCTAGTTTTAAAACAATTCGCTCTAAATAAGTGTTACGCTCCTCTAATATGTTTGTTTCTTCATTTTTTAGAAATTGAATCAAGCTACTCATTTTTGAAGAAAAGATTTCTTTTTCATTTATTTTAATACGATTGATACCTCTGTGTAAAGCTTCAAAAAACCGATCTTTTTTAAAAGGCTTTAATAAAAAATCAATTGCCTGCACCTCAAATGCTTTTACTGCAAAGCTATCAAAAGCAGTCACAAAAATAATAGTGGGAGTACATTCTGGATGCACTTTTTTTAGTACATCAAAACCAGTCATATCTGTCATTTGTATATCTAAAAAAACAAGATCGGGCTCTAACTCACGAATATATTGAATGGCTTCCTTACCAGATGATGCTTCAAAAATAGAATCGGTTACTTTGGCTTCAATAATTAATTTTAAAATCCTCTTTCTGGCCAAAGCTTCATCATCAACAATAAGTATTTTCATAATAATGGATCTAGGTAGTAAGTATGTAGTTTTATTAAGCTGTTTATAATTTAAACTTTTAATTCATAGTATCAAATCATTTTTTAAACACTTCGAAGTATAGAACTGACTGTAAGTAAACGAAACATTTACCAAATTGTCAAAAAAATGATATTTATGACCTATTTCATGATATTTTTGCTCAATTTTTTACATAGTAATTTATCATATTTGATGTATAGACTATCAAAAAATAACTTCTAGAGTTAATAGAAAGTGTTTTTGCAAAAAAAAAACATAACGATCATGAAATTTAAAATACTCATAATTCTTCTTTTGGTAACTTTAACGGGCTATACACAAAGCATAAATGAACTCTACAAAAAGAGTATCGAAGCGTATAAGAATAAAAACTTTGAAACTTTCGAAAAACTTAATTTAAAAGCTTTAGAGTTACACCCTTCGCAGCCTACCATATTGTTTAATTTGGCGGCTTCTTATGCGCTTAATGGTAAGGATGAACAAGCTTTTGAACTTTTGAGTACTTTGCTGAGTTGGAACTCAGAATTAAAATTTGAGGATGAAGATTTTAAATTTCTTTTAGCAGAGAAGAGGTTTGCAAATGGTTTAAAGAAAAAAGCTTCCTTTTTTTCAACTCAAAAAGAATCAAGTTCTATTCTTTTTGAAATATCAAACAAATACCATGTCGAAGACGTAGCAGTGATAGATAGTATGGCTTACTTAACAGATGTTAGAAATGGATTTATTATTAAATATAATCTAAAAACTAAAGAATCTGAAGAACTTCTATCTGTTGCAGGTGCTGCTTTTGCAATTATAAAAGGAATCGATGAGAATTCTATTTGGGTATCATCCTCTATGTTCCCAAACTATAGTAAATATGACAAAGAACAAAATAACAAATCATTGGTGTATAAGATAGATACCCAAAACGGAAGCATAATGACCAAAATAGAAATACCAGAAGAAGCTGTTATTGGGAGTATGGTTTTAGCTAAAAACAATAAAATATATGCTACTAATTCTGTATCCCCAAAAATATTTGTAATAGATGCCAATAAAGGAGTGCTCGAAAATTCTTTTGAAGTAAACGAAGCATTTAATCTACAAGGGATAACTCTTGATAATACGCATGAACATATATATGTAGCCGATTATATTAAAGGAATCATGAAATTGAGTTTAGCAGATTTTTCAGATAGAATGTGGTATGAATCTAAAGCATATTTATTAAAAGGCATAGACGGTTTAAATTATATTAATGATAATACATTAATTGCTATCCAAAATAATTCTAATCCTAAAAAGGTAATACAACTTACTACAGATGCTAATAAAGTAATTAAAGTCGAAATCTTGGATAATGCATTGCCACATAATGGAGAGCCTACTAACGGTAAATTTTATAAAGAAAAGGGGTATCTTTATGTTTCGAACAGTCAATGGCCTTTTTATGATAAAAAGAACACTCCATTAGTAGAGCAATGGGAGCCACAAAGAATTAGAATTTTAAATCCTTTCTAAAATGATTGAAGAAGAAATTATTAGATATAAAGAAGAACAGTTATCAGAAATCAAGAATGTTTTTTTTCTAAATGTCCCTGAGTATTTTGCAGAAGAAGAGTGGAGCGACTTTACAGAGTATTTAAAATTGCACAGTGCTACATATTTTCTTGCTAAGAATAAAAATGCTGTAATTGGTTGCGGGGGTTATCATAAAAGTAATGATATTACCGCAAGGCTTTCATGGGATTTTATTCACCCAGATTTCAAAGGTAAAGGGATAGGAAGAAAAATTATCTCACACTGCTTAGAAGAGATAGACAAAGACGCAGATATACATAATATTGAAGTTTGGACTTCGCAGCTTGCGTATCAATTTTATGCAAAATTTGGACTAGAAACGTACCATATCGAAGAACATTATTGGGGAAAGGATTTACATCTCTATAAAATGAAAACATGATTGTTTGTAGAATTCCTTTTTTTAAGAGGCACACGTATAGACCTTTAAAAGATAACCGATCATAATTAACTAAGGTATGAATGTTATAATAAAATACCTCAGCAATAATTTAGGGAATTTGTACTGTTGTGTATTTTTTTAATCGAAATAAAGAGTGTGATATCAAGTTTCTAATCCGATTAATTTTGGAAGGTATTTTAAGGCTTCTTTATCACGACTTTTAAAATAGGTATATGCATGTTCGGGTAACCAATGTTTGTCGACAAAATCTATAAATGTGGGAAGCAAATGATTCCTGTATTGTTTCACTTCTATTTCTTTACCATTTGGTAATCTATGAAGGTAGGTTTTAAATTCACGGTTATATTGTGGATAATTTTCTTCAAGATGTTTTTCAAAATGAATAGAAACACTAATATCAGGCCTTATTTCTTTACCGTCTAAAGCTTTGTTGGGTAAAATATACCCTTCTTGTTCAAACCGTCCATATAACCTAATAAAAAGTTCGCTTAATACCGAAAAATAGCCAGAAGATACGCGATCCCAATTATCATTAAACCGGATTACAAAATTGGGTATTTCTAATCGCTTTGTAGTATAATATCCTCTAACACGTATTAGCGGTAAAACCTGATTGGTGACCCATTTTCTAAATTTTTTAGCACTGTTTGTGGTACTTTTAAAAATTAAAGAATATAAACCACTTTCAGAAATCAGGTTCGCATTTTTTTGAGTTCCATTATAGAATGTTTCGGTAGCAAAACGTTCTTCTATATCCAGTGTACTCCATACTTCATCTGGATTTCCTAACTCTAGCACTTTCACTACTTCATCAACAATAAACCAAATTTGATTATTGATTTCTACAGACGTTAGCTGCTGAAAATAATTAGTTTCTTTTTTTACAATTTCTGATTTCATCACCATGGTTTTCCAGAGAAATAAAAATAATCACATATATATTATCTCACAATGATAATTGTCAGATTCTGAAATCTTTAAATACTTTCATAGCACTGGACTTATGAGTGAGTTTTAAAGAGTGCTCTAATGACATTGGTCATATTAAAAGAGAAGTGTAGTCTTTATATTTGAGATGGATCATATAAAAGTTTATTATGGACATATCTATATTTTTAGCAAAATTTTGGGGTTGGTATTTGATTATGTTTTTCTTTATATTGAGCTTTAACCCCAATAGGATTAAACAGATTTTTGAGGACCTGAAGGATCAAAAATTTGTAATAATAATCTCGTTTATAGCAATTATTGTGGGATTACTCAACATCCTTTTTCATAACATATGGGAACCAAGTTGGAAATTTATCATTACAGCCATAGGTTGGGCTTCATTAGGTATGGGGTTGTTGCTATTTGTCTTTCCGAAAGGAACCGCAAAATGGTTAGAATTTATCAATATAAAATTAGTACAAGTGTTATATGTACTACTGTTTTTAATAGGAGTTCTCTTACTGAATGCAGGATATGAACTGGTTCCGTATTAATCTTTTTAAAAAACATAATTACTGATAATGAAAAGAAGAAAAAGGATGATGATGGATATTCTGGTAGTATTAGGGTTAACATTGATTGTTTGGATAGTGCTTACTGTCATTGTGGGTAAAAAAGGGCCAGAAAAGTTTGCTATTGTAGGAGCAGCTAGTAGTGATCAGAAGGCACTTATCGTTTACGACCCTGATCCGATTTATAATCTTGATGAAAAGGTAAGCAAATCATTTGCAGAAGGCTTATCAGAGAAGGGGTGGGGGTCAAAAGTGGTAACAGTAGCTGCTGCCAAAAATTTTGAGAAAGAGTTTTTTGATTTATATGTATTCTGTGCAAATACTTATAATTGGGCCCCTGATAAAGCAATTCGTGACCATATAAAAAATATTGATTATTTACAGGGAAAGCATGTAGTTGCAATCACTTTAGGTAGTGGCTCTACAAAAAGATCTCAACGTTTGCTTGAAGAGTTGATCAAACAAAAAGAAGCTACACTTATTGATTCAAGAACATTTTGGTTAATGAAACCCAATACCGAATCAAAAACAAAAAGATCAAATAGTGAAATAGCTGTAGAAATGGCAAATAATTTTGGAAGAGAAATAGCTGAAAGAATTAGTAATTAACCTAAAATAGCCATGGTTTTTTTACTAGTTGATTTATACTTAGATAGATATTGTTTTTCTGTTTTTACAGTTTCCAAAATTTAAGTTGCTTTTCAAATAATTCTTACACAAAATGTACCATTATGAAAACTCTAATTGTTTACTTTTCCTTTTCTGGAAACAATGAATTATTGGCTAAAGATGTAGCCAAAGACCTAGAAGCCGATCTGTTGCAAATCACCGAACCCAAAAAGCGAGGGATTTTCAGGATTATGTTAGACATGTTGTTTAATCGTTTTCCTAAGATCAATGAACTAAACATTTTATGGGATGAATACCACCATATCGTTTTGATGGCTCCCATCTGGAACTATATTATAGCGCATCCGATGAAGACCTTCATCAAAAAAAGTAAAGAGGATCTTAAAAACTATTCATTTATAACGTTGTGTTCTGGGCGTGATACACAAAAAGAAAAGATTGCAGCTCAATTAGAAAAATTAGCACGCTATGAACCTAAAGTAATAATAGAATTCGAGACACGAACATTCATTACTCCAGAACAAGAGAGTAAAGGCGCTTATAAAGTAACTCAAGAAGATCTAACAAGATTAAAAAAAGCAGATGCGTATCATAACTTCTTAGAAACATATATAACCAAAAAAGAAACGGCATAAACGAGGTGTATTGTGAGGTTATTTTAATACTACTTCTACTTTTGGTAGAGTTCGTCTTGTTGAGTGGTAATCTTTATTGGGGTACAAGAATTAATAATGTTTGGATTAGATTTGATCTTGATCCAATTTTTGATGGTCTTCTTTAAAGAGTATAGAAAATGAAAAAGCTCATAAATATAATGTTTATGAGCTTTTATAGGAACTAAATAAATCCCTTGCGGAGAATGAGGGATTCGAACCCCCGGAGGTGTGACCCTCAACAGTTTTCAAGACTGCCGCATTCGACCACTCTGCCAATTCTCCAGTGTTTAGTCTCATCAGGTATTCCCTGAATGCGGGTGCAAATATAAAACCTTTTTTAATTCTAAAAAGAAAAATTTAAAATAATTTAAGAGATATTTTCTTTAAAGATGGTATTCCCTTAATCATATAAGATGAATTGAGTATATTGTGCTTTATTAATTAAATTGTTACATGAAAAATACTATAATACTAGTTGGCTCATTTATAGTCTGTTGTTGTGGAACTTCACAAAATTCTACATCTACTAATCCAAAAATAGATTCACATACTAGTGTGAATACAGAATTAACCGCGGTTACTTATGCCGAAAGCATTACGGCCAAAGAATTAAAAGAATATTTATACGTTTTTGCAGGTGATGACTTCGAAGGACGTGATACAGGAGAACCTGGTCAGAAAAAAGCCGCAGAATATTTAAAAAAGCAATACCAAAGAATGGGTATTCCTTCTCCTTTGGGAGGAGATGATTACTATCAGGAAATCCCAGAAAGCTATTTTAGAGGAGGTATTAAGTCTTCAGAGAATGTATTGGCATTTATTGAAGGTACAGAAAAACCCGATGAGATTGTAGTGATTTCTGCGCATTATGATCATGTAGGAACCGATAAAGAAGGTAATATTTATAATGGTGCCGATGATGATGGTTCTGGAACAGTAAGTATATTAGAAATAGCAGATGCCTTTATGAAAGCAAAGAAAGATGGGAAAGGACCAAAGAGATCTATTTTGTTTTTACATGTTACAGGTGAGGAAAAAGGACTGTATGGGTCAAAATTTTATACAGAGAACCCTGTTTTTCCTTTAGAAAATACAGTAACAGACCTCAACATAGATATGATAGGAAGAATTGATAAAAAACATGAGGGAGAGGATAAAAACAACTATGTATATTTAATCGGTAGTGATCGGTTAAGTACAGAATTACACAATATCAGCGAAAAAGTAAATGCAGAGCATACCAAATTAGATTTGGATTATACATATAATGCTGAAAACGATCCTAATCGATTTTATTTTAGAAGTGATCATTACAATTTTGCAAAACATAATATTCCTATCATATTTTATTTTAATGGAGTACATGAGGATTATCATAAATCAACCGATACACCAGATAAAATAGAATATGAACTCATGACTAAAAGAGCAAAATTAGTATTTTATACTGCTTGGGAAGTAGCGAATAGAACAGAGAGAATTATTGTTGATGGTGCTAAAGAAGGTGAATAACGAGATGTTAAAATAAAAACACCAAACTATAATAAAATAAAAAAAGCCCTTGAAAAAGGGCTTTTTTGTTTTTAGGGGTGGAAGACGGGATTCGAACCCGCGACCCTTGGTACCACAAACCAATGCTCTAACCAGCTGAGCTACAACCACCATTTAATTTCGGGTGCAAAAATAAAGTATTTCTATCTATCTACAAACATTTTTTTGAATTAAATTAAATCAAAAATAGAATCGACTGCTACATAGCGTTCTACGGTAAAGCCTTCGGCATGATGTACCCCTATTATTCGTCCTAAATCGGCAGCACGATACTTTACGCTTTCAATAAAATTCTTGCTTGAGATAGGAGTAACAGGCTCTTTACTTCCGGCATCGTAAAATTGGGAAGTATATGCCATAACGCTTTCTATCTTTTTATCTATATAACTACTAATATCTATTACAAAGTCGGGTTCAATATTGGCCCATTGTATATAGTGATATACTTGTTTGGGCCTCCATGGATCTTGATTTACACCATCTAGAGTGGTTTCAATTTTTTTCAATCCAGACAAAAAGCAAGAATCACTAGCTAGTTTACTTCCTTTGCCATGATCTATATGGCGATCTACAATTGCATTACAAAGTACAATTTCGGGTTTATATTTTCTTATTTTTTTTATAACCTCTAATTGGTGATCTTGATCATTTGTGAAAAAACCATCTTTAAAACCTAAATTTTCACGGGTAGCAACCCCTAAGATTTTAGAAGCATTTTTTGCTTCCTGATCTCTAATTTCGGGAGTACCTCTTGTTCCTAGTTCTCCCCGGGTAAGATCCAGTATTCCAACTTTTTTACCTCTACTAACTTCTTTGGCTATGGTTCCTGAGCAACTTAGTTCTACATCATCAGGATGAGCTCCTATGGCTAGAATATCTAACTTCATATTTTAATGTTCTAATTCTGGGACTTTTACTTTTTCTATAGCTTGTTGTATATCTTGCATTAAATCTTCTTTTTCTTCAATTCCTACGCTCAATCGTAACAATCCATTTTTAATTCCTTGTAAATTTCGTTCTTCTTCGGTGAGTAACGCATGTGAGGTAAGGGTAGGGGATAGCATAGTACTTTCAACTCCGGCAAGACTCATAGAGCTTTTAATTAGCTTTAATTCTTTTTGAAATTTACTGGCATCTATACCTTCTTTTAATTCAAAAGATAACATACCACCGTAACCTGTCATTTGTTTTTTAGCAATTTCATGGTCGGGATGTGATTTCAACCCAGGATAATAGACCATAGCGATATCTTCATGCTTTTTAAGCCATTTAGAAAGTTTTAGCGCATTCTTATTTTGGCGTTCTACTCTAATACCGAGTGTTTTTATACTTCTCTCTAACATCCATACTGTAAAGTCGCTTAAACTACCACCAAAGTTTTTTGCAACCTGAAAAATCTGATCGATATTTTTCTCGGTAGAGATAACAGCTCCAGCCAGAATATCACTATGACCTCCCAGGTATTTGGTAGCAGAGTGAATAACGATGTCTATACCAAATAGAATTGGGTTTTGATTTACAGGAGATGCAAAAGTGTTATCTATAATAGTAACGATGTTATTTTCTTTTGCTAAATCAGCAATAGATTTAATATCAATAATTGTTAATAGAGGATTAGAAGGTGTTTCTATATAGATTACCTTGGTATTAGCTTGTATTTTTTGTTTAAAACCTTCTGGGGTTTGAGCATCTACATAAGAAAATTCTATACCATGTTTTTTAAACTCTTCATTAATAAGATTAGCAGTTCCCCCATAGAGTGTACGTTGTAAAACAATATGATCTCCTTTCTGTAAAAATGCAAATAGTGTAGTACTTATCGCTGCCATACCACTACCAAAAATCAGAGAAGATTCTCCTTTTTCGAGCTTAGCTATTTTTTTAGATAAAGCTTCTTGATTGGGAGTGTTAAAATATCTGGGGTAACGTTTTACATCTACATCTTCAAAAGCATAGGAGGTAGACATATATATTGGTGATATAGCTCCTTTAAATTGTTCATCTTTAATTTCGCCATGATGAGTGCAGATGGTATTAAACCCTATATTTTTTGTATCCATAATGAGTGTAGTAAATCTTATAGTTATCGCATCTAAATTAAGATTTTCAGAAGAAATCAAATAAGATTTAACAGATTAAATGATCGAATATAACAGATTTCGTTTCACCCTTTTTGATTGGGTTATATCATTTTTACTTTTGAGATGTTTCTCATTATTGTCTGGAAGAATTGTTGAGTGTCATAAGGTTTTATGATTACATCATTCATGCCTACTGATAAGGCTTGATTTCTTATTTCTCCTTCTTCAACAGCTGTTAGTGCTATAATCGGAATATTGGTATTAAAAGTTCGTACTACTTTGGTGGCTTCAAGACCATTCATTTCGGGCATGTTTATGTCCATCAATACCAAATCAAACTTTTCATTTTTTAACATTTCGATCGCATCCATACCATTGTTTGCAATATTACAAGTGTATCCTTTCTTTTTAAGGATGTTTTGAGTGACAATTTGATTTATTTTATTGTCATCTACAATAAGAACATAGAAATTGCTTGTTCCGATACTTAAGTTTTCTCCTGTTTTTAATGAAATCTCTTGTTCTTTTACAGCTTTTTCATAATAGAGATCAAAATAGAATTCGGATCCCTGGTTTTCTTTACTTTTTATATGAATTTCACTATTATGAAGATGAATTAGTTTTTTAACAATTGCTAACCCTAATCCTGTACCTTCATATTCTTGATTTTCGTTCTTTACTTGAGCAAAGTTGTCAAAAATTGTTTGTTGCTTATTTTTAGGTATTCCTATTCCATCATCTCTAACAATAAAGCGTAAAATATAATTATCTTCTTTATTATCGATACATTTTACATTAACCCAAATGTTTCCATCTTTAGTAAATTTAAGAGCATTACCAATTAGATTTATTAAAATTTGTGACAATCTTACCGAGTCTCCTAGTAAAGTGGTATTTATTTTTTTGTCTATCTCAATATGAACCGTATTGTTGTTGCTTTTTTGTTTGGTATGAAGAGAATTAACAATTCCTTCTATTAGTGTTCTAATATCAAAAGATACTTTTTCGAGTTTAACTTCATTGGTTTCTATTTTACTTAACTGTAAAACATCATTAATTAAAGCTAAAAGGTAATCACCAGAAAACTTTAAGGATTCTAGATATTCATTAGTTTTCTTTTTATCAGGATTTTCCATTAATAGGGACGTAAGTCCAATTACGCCATATAACGGTGTTCTAAGTTCGTGACTCACAGTAGAGATAAACTGGGATTTTAAAGTAGATACTTGCTCTGCAGTTTCTTTGGCACTTATTAATTCTTTGTTTTTGTCTAGTAAGTCATTGTTAAGCCTTTTCTTTTGTATATTATTCTTATAAGAACTAATTAAAAAAGCTAGTGATATTAGAATTAGTATAATACCCAGAATAATACTGATCCTCCATTTTACGACTTCTGATTCACTTTCTTTTTTCTCAGATTCTGCTTTTTTTGCTCTTTTTTCAAAAATATCAACCTCATACTTAATATTGGCACGTCTAAGCTCTTTTAATTTCTTATGATTGTTTGCCTGTAATATATTTTGAAATTGTTTTTTCTGATAGCTGTATGCCTTTCGGTAATCATCTTGTTTAACGTATAAACCAGATTTGGTTTCGTAAGCAGAAGCTAACTCTTCATAATATCTAGAAATTAGCTCATCGTTATTTTCTTTATTTTTAGTTTCACCAATAGCATATGATATTGCTTTATCTGTGTATTCTTCTGATTTTATAAACTTTCGTACACTAAGGAAATATTTTCCTAAAAGACTATTTAATTTGGTTTTATCCAGATTTGAAGATTTTTGGTGAATCAACTTTCTTGCTGGTGCCAGATATTCATAAGAACTGTCAAAATCATTTCTGGAAATATAATATTCCCCAAGATTTAATAATGGGCGTATCATCCTTATGGTATCTTTTAATCTTACAGCAAACTCATAAGATTTTTTATAATATCCAACTCCTTGTTTACGTGTAAGATTGTGCTTAGTATATACTCGTGCGAGGTTATTATATAGATCTGTTTCTAATACTTCGCTCTTCGAGCTTCGGGCATAGGTTAATGCTCTTCTATAATATCTTCTGGCTTCATTATCGTCTTCACTGGTTTCATAATTTTTGGCAATAATATTATTTATATACCCAAGACTCTTATCATCATTATTGTATTGGGCATAATGAAGTGCAGCTTGGGCTATTTCCAAAGACTGTTCATACTTATATTCTTCCTGTAATTTTTCGGCCTTTTCGATATAACTTTGAATACTATCAGAAGTTATAGAAGATTGAGATTGTACAGAAAGAGTAAAGCTTACTAAAAATATTATAGTTATATGTTGAATAAAATATTTCAACGCTTAATAATTCTTGGTTTATTTACGTTGACGAAAATACAAAAATAGATTTAACACAGTGTAATTCACCGTAAAAAAAGTGCTATTTATCCGTAATTTTTGTAGGTAAACGGATGTTTGTGTAGGAATTTGACTCGTTTTGTAAAAAAACTTTCTATGATTAGAAAAAACTATTTAAATATAAATAATTAAAATTATAGAGTAATTATTGTTCTATAAGTAGGTGTATATTTGCGTTGTCAAAAATTAATCAATTATAAATTTTAAAAAATAAAAAAATGGCATTTGTAGGTAAAAAATTCCCTAATCTAGACGTTGATGCAATGAACGATATGGGAGATACTTTTAAACTTAATGTTTTAGAAGAAGCTAAAAATAAAAATAAAAAAGTATTGCTTTTTTGGTACCCTAAGGATTTTACATTTGTTTGTCCAACAGAATTACATGCTTTTCAAGAGGCTTTAAATGAATTTGAAAAAAGAAATACAATTGTAATTGGTGCTTCTTGTGATACTCCAGAAGTTCATTTTGCATGGTTAAATACATCTAAAGATAACGGAGGTATAGAAGGAGTAACCTATCCAATTCTTGCAGATTCTAACCGTAATCTTGCGAGTACATTAGGTATCCTTGATATCACAAATGAAACTTACAATGAAGAAACTGGTGTTGTAACTGTAGAGGGAGATAATGTAACGTATAGAGCTACTTATTTAATCGATGAAGAAGGTACAGTTTTTCATGAAGGAATAAACCACATGCCCGTTGGTCGAAATGTAGCTGAGTTTTTAAGGTTGATCGATGCATATACACATGTACAAAAAAATGGAGAAGTGTGTCCTGCAAACTGGGAAGAAGGAAAAGATGCAATGAACGCAGATAGAAAAGGAGTAGCTTCTTACCTAGCAACTCATTAATAGACAATCCTAATTAAAAATTTCTCTGGGCAGTAATCCCCAGAGAAATTTTTTCTAAACTTTAATTCAAATACTATGGTACAAGAACTAGCAGCAGATAATCTTTCACAGTTAATACAAGATAATGATACTGTGATTGTACAGTATTCTGCCACCTGGTGTGGTAACTGTCGGATTATGAAACCAAAATTTAAAAAACTGGCTTCAGAAAATAATGATACAACTTTTGTTATCGTTGATGCCGAAAAATATCCTGAATCCAGAAAACTAGCTACGGTAGATAATCTTCCGACATTTGCTGCATTCAAAAGCGGAGCTTTTGTGAATCAGGTTCAAACTAATAAATTTGATATTCTAAAAAATTTGGTAGATGAAGTTACCGGTAATTAAACACCTTACGAGCTTTATCGAAGAAAACGATGAAGATTTTATCGTAGAAACTATTGAAACTCTAGAAGCTTTAACAGAAGTACCTTCATTAAAAGATGAAGAGTTGGATGTTATCGGAGAGCTAATCTCTAATATGTATGGTGCCCTAGAGGTTGATAAAATGATCAAAGAAGGTACTCCAAAAAAAGAAGCTCTAAATAGCTTTATGAAAAGAGTCCTTGGATCTATAGATACCTGAAAAATAAAAAAACCTACCATAAGTAATTGTAGGTTTTTTTATTTTCTAAAAACTTTATTAATATTACAATATAATCTTACTAATTTTATAACTCTTAAAACAACAATCATTTATTATGGCTTCAATAACATTAAAAGGAAATACAATTCACACTAGTGGAAATTTACCAGAAGTAGGACAAAACGCACCAGATTTTGAAATGGTGAATGCTGATTTATCTACCGCAAAATTATCTGATTATAAAGGAAACAGAGTAGTTTTAAATGTTTTTCCTTCTATAGATACAGGAATTTGTGCAGCTTCAGTAAGAGCATTTAATAAGGAAGTAAGCAATTTATCAAATACTAAAGTATTGTGTATATCACGCGATTTACCCTTTGCCCAAGATCGTTTCTGTGGAGCAGAAGGATTAGAAAATGTGATTAATCATTCTGATTTTAAAACAGGAGAGTTTGGAAAAAACTATGGACTAGAAATTGTAGATGGACC
This sequence comes from Aquimarina sp. EL_43, assembly GCF_943422735.1. NCBI lineage: Bacteria > Pseudomonadati > Bacteroidota > Flavobacteriia > Flavobacteriales > Flavobacteriaceae > Aquimarina > Aquimarina sp. EL_43. Next base: position 3,934,153 of record NZ_CALSBR010000001.1, read on the forward strand.
ATTACAGGGGTTACATTCTAGAGCAGTTATTGTTCTTGATGAGAATGGAACCGTTTTATATACAGAACAAGTGCCAGAAATAGTACAGGAACCAGATTATTCTGCTGCACTCGAAATATTGTCTTAGTATCTTATGAGTAAAGCATTAAAATTTGTAGTTGGCAGATTGCGAGGTTGTGGTTATGCTTTTAAAGGAGCTCTGTTGTTGATCAAAACAGAACCAAGTATACAAGTACAGGTTGGGATTGCAATAGTAATGACAATATTAGGTTTTTATTTCAATATTACTTCGATCGAATGGATTTTGCAAATTTTTGCTATTGGATTGGTAATGAGTGTTGAAGGGATAAATACCGCAATCGAAGCAATCGCAGATTTTGTTCATCCAGATTTTCATAATAAGATAGGGGTTATAAAAGATATAGCCGCGGGAGCTGTTTTTATTGCTGCAATTACAGCTATTATAATTGGATTGTTAATTTATATCCCTTATTTAGTTTAGAAAATTTTTTAGTCATTTTTACGTTCCAATATAGATATTCGTATTTTTGCGATAAGATACCCAAAAAATGGCCAAAAGAAAGGTAAGTACAAAAAGGAAAACAACAAAAAAACCAAAGACTTCGCTAAAAGAAAAATTTACGTTATCAAGACAACAGAAAGTTGTCTTAGGTAGCTTCTTATTCTTTTTGGGGATAGGATTATTTTTTGCTTTTGTTTCGTTTTTCTTTAATTGGAAAATTGATCAAAGTGAAATATCACAGTTTTATAATAGAACATCATCTCCAAAAAACTGGTTAAGTAAATTTGGAGCTACTGTAAGTCATTTCTTTATTTTTAAAGGATTTGGAATTTCTGCATTAATTATTCCCGTGTTAACCTCATTAACAGGAGTGTATTTATTCTTTGACCTCAATAAAAAGAAATTATTTGGGTTTTGGTTTTGGGGAGGACTAGTCATGCTATGGATATCCGTTGTTTTGGGTTTTGTAGAAAAAGGTGGCGGGTTATTAGCTGGTATTATAGGGTATGAAACTAATGATTTTTTAAGAGATTATATAGGTTTTATAGGTACTGTTCTGGTACTTGCCTTTTTTGCAATAGTATATATTGTAGTACGACTAAGATATACTCCCGAAAAAATATCTGATTCTTTAAAAAATACCCAAAAAGCTATAGCAAAGGATTTTGAAGTAACCCCAGAAACGAATAATAACCAAACTGTATCCACCACTCCTATCTCTGATAGCTCTAGTTCTAGTATTAAAGAAAAAATAGATTCAATCATTGCTAAATCCAAAGAGGTTACTAAAAAGAAAGAGGATAAAAAGCTAAATGAGAAGGAAGACACAATTAAAAAAGATAATAATACCGAGGAGATTACATTAAACCCTACAATTAATGATTTTTATGGAGATCCGAATAATCGAGATAATGAGGTCCCAGAAAAGCTAATCATAAAATCAGAAGATAATCCCGAGGATATCGCAATGGAAGTCGAAACTACAGTAGAAGAAGAAGTGGTTGGAGACCTAAGTGCTAAGCTGGTTAAAGATTTTGGTGAGTTTGATCCAAAACTAGAGTTAGGAAACTATAAATTTCCGGCAATTACTTTATTAAAAGATTATACCACACAATCGGGAGGAATTACCATTGACCAGGGAGAATTAGAAGAAAATAAAAACCGTATTGTAGAGACGCTTAAAAATTACAAAATTGAAATAGCGCAAATTAAAGCTACCGTTGGTCCTACAGTAACATTGTATGAGATTGTACCCGAAGCCGGAATTCGAATTTCTAAAATTAAAAACCTCGAGGATGATATCGCATTATCATTAGCAGCTCTGGGAATTCGTATCATTGCTCCTATACCTGGTAAAGGGACTATTGGTATAGAAGTACCTAATAAAAAAGCCACTATCGTATCGATGCGATCTGCAATCTCTTCTTCAAAATTTCAGAATGCAGAAATGGAATTACCATTATCTTTGGGTAAAACGATTTCGAACGAAACATTTGTAGTGGATCTTGCCAAAATGCCTCACCTTCTTATGGCAGGAGCTACAGGGCAAGGAAAATCTGTTGGGCTTAATGCGATACTTACATCGTTACTTTATAAGAAGCATCCCGCAGAAGTAAAATTTGTTTTAGTAGATCCGAAAAAAGTAGAACTTACATTGTTTAATAAGATAGAACGGCATTATCTGGCCAAACTTCCTGATACAGAAGAGGCTATTATTACAGATAATACTAAAGTAATTAATACACTTAATTCTTTATGTATTGAGATGGATGCTCGGTATGACCTGTTAAAACAGGCAATGGTTAGAAATATTAAAGAATATAATGTAAAGTTTAAAGCAAGAAAATTAAATCCTGAGAACGGACACAAGTTTTTACCCTATATTGTGCTTGTAGTAGATGAATTTGCAGATCTTATTATGACTGCAGGAAAAGAAGTAGAAACTCCTATAGCCCGACTGGCTCAATTAGCTCGTGCTATTGGGATACATCTTATTATAGCTACTCAACGACCATCTGTAAATGTAATAACAGGTATGATCAAAGCTAATTTCCCTGCCAGAATAGCATTTAGAGTGACTTCTAAAATAGATTCTCGTACAATTTTGGATACAGGAGGAGCAGATCAATTAATTGGTAGAGGAGATATGTTGTATACACAAGGAAATGATGTTGTAAGAATACAATGTGCCTTTGTAGATACTCCAGAAGTAGAACGAATAACAGATTATATTGGTAGTCAAAAAGCATACCCAGATGCACATCTGTTGCCAGAATATCTGGGTGAAGAAAGTGGCACAAGTCTTGATATAGATAAAAAAGATAGAGATAAACTTTTTGCTGAAGCTGCAGAAGTAATTGTAACAGCTCAACAAGGATCGGCGTCTTTATTACAAAGGAAATTAAAATTAGGGTACAATCGAGCAGGTAGATTAATAGATCAATTAGAAGCTGCAGGAATCGTTGGCCCTTTTGAAGGAAGTAAAGCAAGACAGGTTTTAGTACCTGATTTAATTTCGCTTCAGCAGTTACTGGATAATGAGTAATTGGTTGGTTTATAATATGATAATGGTAATTAGTAATTAAAGAAGAATAAATAAAATGATAAAAAAGGCTATATTTTTACTATTTGTATTGGGTATAACTACTGCACAAGCCCAAAGTGCCAAAAATCTTTTGGATGAGGTTTCCAAAAAAGTAAATAGCTACACCAATATTGTTATTAACTTTAAATATGCTATTAATAATAAGGCAGAACATGTTGCCCAGGAGACCAGAGGAGATGTAACGTTACAAGGAAATAAGTACTTACTTAATATCATGGGCACCAAACGTATGTATGATGGTAAAAAGTTGCATGTAATTGTTCCAGAAGATGAGGAAATTAATATTTCTTCTCAGGATGAAGATGATGGAACAAGCGTAACCCCTTCAAAAATGTTAACTTTCTATGAAGATGGATATACCTATAAAATGGATATTGTTCAGGATGTAAAAGGTAGAAAAATTCAATATGTAAAATTGATACCCATTGACTCAAAAAGCGATTTAAAAGAAATATTACTTGGTATTGATAAGCAAACAAAGCATATTTACAAAATGATTCAAAAACAAAATAATGGTACTAATGTTACAATTACGGTGAATAGTTTTAAAACGAATCAACCGCTTTCAGAAACATTATTTGTATTTGATAAATCAAAATATGAAAATTATTATATCAATCGCTTAGATTAGAAAGAATTAAGACATAAAGAAATATAGGTATAAAAAAGAACGGGTGTAAAAATTTACACACGTTCTTTGGTTTTAATTAATGTATATTTTTAGCGTTTAGAAAACAGAAAACGAGTGAAGATTTTAGATCGATATATTTTAACAACTTTTGTAAAGACATTTTTCCCGCTCTTTGTAATTATTATGTTTATCCTTTTATTGCAAACAATCTGGTTGTTTATATCAGAGTTGGCAGGAAAAGACCTCGATTTTTCAGTAATAATAAAATTTTTGACGTTTGCAACACCTAGATTGATTCCCATGGTTTTGCCACTAACTATTTTGTTAACGTCTATTATGATTTTTGGGAATTTTGCCGAGAATTATGAGTTTGCCGCGATGAAATCTTCAGGGATATCCTTACAGCGAGCTATGAGAACCTTATCTGTTTTTATCTTTTTTGTAGGGATAGGTGCGTTTTTATTTTCAAATACAGTGATCCCGTCCTCGGAGAAAAGATTTATAAATCTTCGTAAAAATATAGTTAAAGTAAAGCCCGCAATGGTAATAACCCCTAATCAGTTTAACGACTTAGGGGATATAAATATAAAAGTAGCAGAAAAATATGGTGATAATGATGAGTTTCTTAGAGATGTTATCATTCATAAGAAAGCTGCTAGACCCGGTAATTTTACAGTTATAAAAGCTGTAGGAGGGGAGTTAAAAGGTAATATCAATTCTGATTTAATCACCTTAATCCTTAATGATGGTAATTATTATGATGAGATTCAACAGAATTCGCCTCAAAAAAGAAATAGATTGCCTTTTGCCAAAACACATTTTAAAAAATATGTTCTTAATATAGATTTGTCATCCCTGGGTAATGTAGATATGGATGAACAACAATATAGCAAAGGGTATAACATGCTTAATGTTAATGAGCTAAAGGATCAGATAGATACATTATCTATTGAGGTTAATAAGAATGTGAAGAATATGACGGTTGAAATTGATAGAATGATTGGATTTGAAGGGTTAAATAGAAACATTAAAATAGTTGATTCTCTTCCAAAAACAAGTAATGATACATTGCAGATTATAGATTATTTTAATACACTTAAAAAAATACAGATATACCAGATTGCTTCGTCTACTGCCGATGGAGTAATAAGAAAACTAAATTCTACTCAAAAAAATCTAAGTTTTAGGAAAAGAGCATTGAATAAATACGAAATGTCATTGCATGATAAATTTGCTTTAGGAATTTCGTGTATCTTATTGTTCTTTGTTGGAGCTCCTTTGGGAGCTATCATTCGTAAAGGAGGGTTAGGGCTACCAATAGTTATCGGAGTAGTACTGTTTTTGACCTATCATTTTATTGGAATCTTCGCTAAAAATAGTGCCGAAGAGGGAGGAATCCCTCCATTTGTGGGCTCGTGGCTTTCTACATGTATTATATTTCCATTAAGTATATTTCTAACATATAGAGCAACTACAGATCAAGGAATTTTTAATCTGGACACTTTTATCCAGCCAATAAAGAATTTCTTTGCAAAACGATCTTCTAAAACCAAAAAATAGATTTCTTTTTAAATATCTTTGCCGGTAATAAATTTAAGAGTATGATTATGTCACAAGCAACTAATACCACAAACAAAACGAAACTGAATACCATTCAAGAAGCCATTGAAGACATTAGGCAGGGAAAGGTGATTATTGTGGTAGATGATGAAGATCGTGAAAATGAAGGAGATTTTATTGCTGCGGCAGAGAAAGTAACTCCAGAGATGATCAATTTTATGGCAACCCATGGCCGCGGATTGATTTGTGCTCCACTTACAAAAGATCGTTGTGAGGAGTTAAATCTCGATATGATGGTGCAGAACAATACTGTATTACACGAGACTCAATTTACTGTATCGGTAGATTTAATAGGGCATGGATGTACCACAGGAATTTCTGTGCACGATAGAGCCAAAACCATAAATGCATTAATCAAGGAAGATACAAAACCTCATGACCTGGGAAGACCAGGGCATATTTTCCCGCTCAAGGCGAAAAATGGAGGAGTATTAAGACGCACAGGACATACTGAAGCGGCTGTAGATTTAGCAAGACTTGCAGGTTTTAAACCGGCAGGGATTTTGGTCGAAATTTTGAACGAAGATGGTACTATGGCGCGTTTACCTCAATTAGTAGAGGTTGCCAAGAAATTTGATCTTAAATTAATATCGATAGAAGATCTGGTAGCATATCGTATGCAGCATGATTCTCTGATCGAGAAAAAAGAAGATTTTGATATTACTACACGTTTTGGGAATTATAGACTTAGGGCGTATAAGCAAACAACTAATGATCAAGTGCATATTGCCTTAACATTGGGTTCTTGGAAAGAAAATGAACCTGTACTTACCAGAATCAATTCTACATTATTTAATAATGATATTCTGGGGACACTAACCAATAATGCCGATAAACGCCTGGATGCTATGTTTCAGCGTATTAATAGCGAAGGTAAAGGAGCGATAATTTTTATTAATCAAGAAAGCCAATCGCTTAATCTTTTAGGGCGTTTAAGTGCTTTAAAAGAAATTCAAAATGGAAAAGATGTCGTAAAAGCACCAAAAATAGCTATGGATAGCAAAGATTTTGGTATTGGAGCACAAATTTTACATGATATTAATATTCATAAACTACGATTAGTTTCTAATACGGTACAACAAAAACGTGTCGGAATGATTGGATACGGATTAGAAATCGTAGACTATGTAGGGTATTAAATAGATACCTTATATCTTATAATACACTTTTTACAAGGACACCTTTTAAAGCTTCAACCATTTTTGAGGCTCTATTTGCTACTTCTGTTTCAGACCAATTTAACTTGATTAAGCAAGAAATAGTACGACCCATCCATAGATCGCTTGCATCAAACGGCCTATTGTTTTTTTTGTAGCCCTGATTGTATTTCCTGAGAAAACTTACTAAGAGATTTTTGTTCTAAAAGGTGCTCCCATTTTTTATAGTAATGCCAATTATTGTCGAACCAATAAAAACAAGCATCTACACCATTTTCTCCCAAGGCTTTATGTGCTTTTCTGGCTATATCTTCTGTAGGTAAAAATATATTTAGAAAGGAATAATTTTCTACCCCTGTTTCTGGCACTCTTCTAAAGGAAACTTCGGGAACTTCTGCCAGAGCATTGCGTAGTATAGTATAATTTTTTTCTTGGATTGTTAATGTATGATCTAATTTTCTTAGCTGTGCAATCCCCACTGCTGCATTTAATTCAGATAACCTATAGTTATATCCTAAGAAAGGATGTGTTTCTGCACCACGATCATTACCAACATGATCGTGACCATGATCCTGGTATTTGTGTGCTCGATCTGCAAATGTTTCAGAGTTGGTAATGATACCACCACCTTCACCGCAGGTAATTGTTTTAACGTAATCAAAAGAAAAACAACCCAAATCTCCATAACTTCCTAATGGTTTTCCATCGTAAGTAGCTCCGATAGCCTGGCAAGCATCTTCTAATAGAATAAGGTTATGTTTATCACTAATTGCTTTTAACGCGCCAAGATCTGCCATAGATCCGCACATATGCACAGGCATAATTGCTTTAGTTTTAGGAGTGATAGATGCTTCAACAGCTTTAGGGTCTAAGGTAAGTGTGTCGTCTATATCACATAGTACTGGGATCGCTCCAACAGATAATATAGCTTCAAAACTTGCTACAAAAGTAAATGTAGGCATGATTACCTCATCTCCAGATCCTATACCGGCACATGCCAATGCAACTGTTAAAGCCGCGGTTCCGCTAGAAACTACCTGAGCATATTTGGATTGCATTCTGTTTGCTAAATCTCTTTCTAATTCTAATGCTTTATAATGACCATTTCTCATAGGATCAAATCCATATCGCATTAAAACTCCATTATCTAAAACATCCTGAACTTCTTTTTGTTCTTCTGCACCAAATAACTCAAATCCTGGCATAAGTATAGTGTTAAATTAAAAACTCTTTCCAGCAAAAATACCGAAAAGAGTTTTGATTTTACAGTGGTTATTCTAGATTTTTTTGATTATACCGCTACTTAATATTTTTTGTAGTGTTAGTTTAAATATAAGAAACCAAAACTTAGAAGGTAATGATAGTATCTGTAATTGGGCGTCTTACTTTTTTTAACTCAGAAAACATATCATCTTCTGCTCGATACCCAATAGGTAATACCAGTACCGATGTTAACCCTAAGTCATTAAGATTAAGGAGTTCATCGTATTTTTCTGGTATAAAACCTTCCATAGGGCAAGAATCTATTTTTTCGATCGCACATACGGTAAGTATATTTCCCAGTGCCAAATATGCTTGTTTTGCAGCCCAGTTTGATATCTCTTCGGGAGACTTATAAGTAAAAGAATCTACGAGTTGTTCTTTAAAAGGTTTTAATATTTCTTCGGGAGTATCCCTTATTTCTTTTACAGTATCAAAATACTTGGATATGTATTGTTCTCCAATTGTTTTTTCGATACAAAATACTAATACATGAGACGCATCAGCAACTTGTTGTTGATTCCAGGAATGTGTGGTGAGTTCTTTTTGCAAGTCTTTATTCTTAATTACCACTAGTTTTAATGGTTGTAAGCCATATGAGGTGGCAGTAAGGTTAAAAGCTTCCGTTAGTGTATCTATTTTTTCCTGAGAAACAATTTGCTTAGTATCGAATTTTTTGGTGGCATAACGCCAATGTAAACTTTCTATAATATCCATTCGAAGTTTTTTTAAGTATAAGGCAAAGATAGTATGATAAGATTTACCTTTGACAGATAAAATGATAAGAAAAAACTATATCACAATTGTATGAATGCTATAGAAGAATTAATTAATAAATCTGAAACAAGAATCTTTAAAGCTGTGTTTCCTAATACGACCAACCATTACGAAACTTTGTTTGGTGGTACGGCATTACAGCTTATGGACGAAGTATCTTTTATTTGTGCTACTCGTTTTAGTAGAAAAAAAGTAGTTACCATATCTACAGATAAAATTGATTTTGAAAAACCAATACCCGAAGGAACCATTGTAGAACTTGTAGCAAGAATTGCAGAAGTAGGTAGAACCAGTTGTTTGGTGAAAGTCGATATTTACAAAGAAGATATGTATAGCTATGATAGAGAACTAGCAGTTACTGGGCACTTTAAGTTTGTGGCTATAGATAATAATAAAAATCCAATTCCTATAGTTGACAAATAGTACTTTTTGGACTAACTATTTTTAATTTCCAGATTCAAAAATAGAAAGATTGCATACGCATTCATCATAAAAAATCATAGCCGTTTCTATATGGTCTATGTAACTAAAGTTTGCTAATTTATCAAGAATAAAAGATCTAAGATCATCAGAATCTTTTACTCCAATGTGAATCATAAAGTCAGTATCTCCTGCCATATGATAAAACTTAATAACCCCTTTAAGTGTTCGTATTCTTTTGATAAAAGAATTTATAATTTCTCTTTCATGCTTTTTTAAACGTATAGCTACTATTACTTGTACATTGATTCCTAATTTTTTTAAATTAAGATCAGCGTTAAAAGCTTTAAAAAAACCTTCTCTGGTTAATCTTTTTAATCGTTCATGACAAGTAGAGGGGGCAATATCTAGCTCTGCAGCTACCTCTTTGTTTGAAAGCCGAGCATTATTTTGTAATAGGTTCAAAATCTGAATATCCTTCTGATCTAACTTCATATTTACTATCTATTTAGAATTTATTTCGTTTTTACTGAAATTTAATATGAATATAATTCATATAATTTGTAAATATAGTGAATTTTGTTCGTGAACTTGTAAAATTAAATTCAAAAATGAATATAGGTATAATAGGGTTGGGTACCGTAAGTAGAGGTTTTTTAGAAATTCTGGAACAAAAAACAGATTGGATTTCTCAAAAATTTGGAAGTGATATCAAGGTTGTAGCTGTCAAAGATATTGCAAGAGGAAACATATATAATCCCCAGGGAATAAATATTAGTGAACTTTTAGATAAACTAAATAATGGGGAAAAGATAAGTGATACTTCATTAAAAGATGGAGACTCTCTTTCTGAAATAGATAGTGTAGACCTTATTGTAGAGGCAACATATAGTGATTATACAACAGGAGATCCTGCATATACTTTTATCAAAGATGCTCTTACAAACGGTAAGCATGTAGTTACTACAAATAAAGGACCGGTTGCATTGCATTATACAGAGCTAAATAAGTTAGCAAATGATAATCAGGTGATGTTACGATATGAAGGTACTGTATTAAGTGGTACTCCTACATTTTCATTAATTGAAGAATGCCTTGCCGGAGATGATATCGTAAGTATACGAGGAATTCTTAATGGTACAAGTAATTATATACTATCAAAAATGTCTCAGGGAGACTCTTTTGAAAATGCGTTAGGAGTTGCTCAGGAAAAAGGATATGCAGAAGCAGACCCTACTAATGATGTTAAGGGATATGATGCAAGAGGAAAAGTAGCTATACTTTCTCATAAAGTTTTTGGTGTTGATCTGGGATTAGATAACATACCTACCGTAGGTATAGATACTATTTCTAAAGAACAGCTGGATACTGCAAAAAAAGAAGGGAAAAATATTCGCCTTGTAGGTAGCTTAACAAAAACTGGAAAAGCTATAGAGGCAAGAGTACAGCCAGAAGCTTTGGATAGCGAAGATGCGCTATCAAATATTGGAGGTGTTACTAATGCAATAGAAGTCTCTACTGCATATTTAGGAAAACTTATGGTCACAGGACCCGGAGCCGGGAAGCTTGAAACTGGTTACTCTGTATTCTCAGATGTATTATCTATAATTAAAAAATAGTTGAGGTATGATAAGCACTTTAGATAAGATTGATACCATGAAAATGTTGATTGGAGAAAATTGGATAGAAAGCTCAACAAAATTACCGGTATTAAATCCGTATTCAGGAAAAGAGATGTACGCTGTTTCTTGTGCTGATGCAGATCATGTGCAGAAGGCTTTAAAATCTGCAGAGTTAGGAAAAGAGATATCAAGAAATCTATCACCTTATGATAGAAGTGAAATTATCGCCAGAGTAGTTGTTTTCTTAAAAGAAAGGAAAGAAGAATTTACTCAAATCATAGTAAACGAGGGAGTTAAAACCAAAATTGAAGCTGCCAAAGAAGTAGATAGATGTATCAATACATTAACTCTTTGTAGTGAAGAGGCCAAAAGACTTACGGGAGAAACTGTGCCTTTTAGCGCATTTGCCGGGGCCGCTTCGAGAACAGGGTATTATGTACACGACCCAATTGGTATCATTACTGCAATTACACCGTTTAATGATCCCCTTAATTTGGTGGCTCATAAATTAGGCCCTGCAATAGCCTCGGGTAATGCGGTTATACTTAAACCGTCAGATTTCACTCCAATTTCTGCAATAAAACTAAGTGAGTTGTTTCTAGAGGCTGGTTTACCTTATCATATTCTAAATATCATAACCGGGCCGGTAAGTAATTTTGGGAATACATTAATTACAGACTCGCGTATTAACATGGTAAGTTTTACAGGGGGGACAAAATCCGGAGAGGCGATCATAAAAGCTGCTGGAATTAAAAAAGTAGCGATGGAACTTGGTTCGAGCTCTCCGGTAATAGTCATGGATGATGTTGATATAGATGCCGTTGCAGAAAACTGCATAGGAGGTATGATATGGGCAGCGGGCCAAAACTGTGTAGGCGTAAAACGAATGTATGTTCATGATGCGATCTATGATGCGTTCAAAGAAAAAGTAATTACCCTGGCAAAATCAGTAAAAATAGGTGACCCAAGTGATGCTAATACAGATATGGGACCTATTATTACTCAAGAAGCAATTGGTGTTATAGAGAACTCAATTTCCGATTTAAAAAATTCTGGTTACCAGGTTTTATGTGGAGGAAACCGGGTAGGTAACGCTTTTGAAGCAACACTCATCGAAGGAAACCATGACCATCCCCTAAATGGTAAACAAGAAATCTTTGGACCTGTAGCAACAATTTCCAGAATAAGCTCATTAGAAGAAGGTATTAAAGCAAGTAATGATTCTCCTTACGGATTACATGCAGGAATTTTTACAAATTCGATCGAAGCAGCATTTAAGGCAGTTAACCAATTGCAGTGCGGTGGAGTTATGGTTAATGATTCTTCTGATTACCGAATCGATATGATGCCTTTTGGCGGAATTAAACAAAGTGGTATTGGCCGGGAAGGCGTAAAATCTGCTATACGGGAAATGACCACAACTAAAATTGCATGTTTTAACCTTTAAATAAATAATAGATATGAATAGTATAGAAAACATAGAGATGTTATCAGATGAAACCGTAACCAAAAATGGAAACATGGATATGGCTAAGGTGTTATCACCTAGGAGAAAATCTACGGCAAGCACAACCATAGAAGAGTTGGCGATCGAGCAGTTAGAACATTTTCAAATTGATGTTGATAGTGCGTATGGAGAAGCTTTGAAAGGTGCTGCTATGGATATTTACCATGCACAATCAGATATTTCTAAATTACAGGAAATAACCAATAATACAATTGCAAAATTAGATCAGGGAGAAAAAGTAGCGTACTTTAATGCTAAACGTTTTTTATCTTTTCAGATAGCAAAAGTATTAGAAACATTACAAAATCCGCTAAGCAAAACCTATCAGTCTTTAGGGCAATCAGACGAATCTTTACAAGCCAAAGGACCTCATCCTTTATTTAATAATATTGCAGCCTTATTTTCTGCAACTCCAGTAATCGCACGTACTTCTACATACGATTACTCTTGTACAGAATGGGTTGATGATGCTTTTAATGGTAAAGAATCAATACACCATATATACTCTAGATTATTGAATCCTACCTCTATGGCTTTGGCTACTCATATGGTGCATATAGAAGCAGGTAAATATGCAGATGAGTATACCGCATGGAATTTTAATAGCGGTATGGCGGCTGTAGATGCGTTATTAAGTAATGTATTAAACCATGGAGATGTTCTTATACTTTCTAGAAATATCTACGGAGGGGTTTACCAGTTAATCGAAGATTTTTTTGCTAAAAAGAATAAGTTTGCCATTAATGTGGTTTGGTTTGATGGATATTCTATTGAAGATTTTAAACCAGTATTAGAAAAAGCAAAAGAGGATTATAAGGATATTCTTTCTTCTGGTAACAAATTGCATGTCTATATGGAATCCCCTTGTAACCCTCATGGTTATATGCTGGATGTGCCTGCTATTTGTAAAATTTCTAAACAAAATGGAGCAACGGTAATGTTAGATGGTACTGTAGCAACACCGTTTTTAATCAAACCATTACAACATGAAGATGAAGAATGTAGACCAGATTTTTTATTCCATAGCTATACCAAAGATATTACCGGATCTGGTAATGCAATAGCAGGAGGTATTATAGGTAAAAATAACTTAATGTTCTTGCCAAAAGGAGACGAAGTAGATGGAATAAAATGGGATGAAACTTTATTCTGGAATGTATACTATATTAAAGGCGCTTTCTTAGATTCTGATACCGCATTCGAGGTGTTGTCTGGTATGAAAACACTAAGCATGAGAATGGTTCAAAAATGTGTAAATACTTTGGTATTGGCTAAATTCTTTGACTCTAATCCTGGTATTACAGTACACTGTAATGGATTAGAAAACAACCATAATCATAGTATCATGAAGAAGATTAGTAAGTATCAATTAGCTTCGCCTTTATTTACTATTGATTTTGAAAAAGCAAAAGTATCAGATAAGTCATTTAAAATGTTCTTTGATACGTTAGCTCCCGCATTTGGTCTTCAGGTAAGTTTAGGGCAGATTAATACAACACTTCTATGCCCTGCATTTACATCTCATTCTGAGTTAAATAAAGATGCTCTTCTAGAGGCAGGTATCCATAAAACAACAATGAGAGTATCTGTAGGTAATGAAAACCCAAAAGAATTGATACAACACTTCATGCAATCTGTAAAATTAATGATAGATCCAGAAAAACCAGGATTCTCTAGTTCTTTCTTATCCCGAAATGAAGTAGATAAATTATATGCAGATACATATATGGAAGTACAACAACAATTAATAGATCACGGATACTTAAATTAAATACATTAACAATTAAAACTTTAAACAATTATGATTAACGGAATTAATTTAGAGGCCTTAGGGACGTATAAAAATACAGTTGAACAGGATCCTAAGAATGGAATGTATTCTGGAGGTATTAAAGCGACCTGGTTAGGAGGAACTAAAGTAGGGGTTGAAACCAATGCATTACAGCTTGGAGATGAGAAGATACCTCATAGTTTTTCTTTTGTTATAGACGAGCCAGAACAACTATTAGGAGAACATTCTTCTCCAACACCTCAAGACTATTTATTAGGAGGACTTTCGGGTTGTATGATGGTGACTTTTGTAGCTATGGCTTCAATAAAAGGAATCGAATTAGAAGGAGTTTCTTTAGAGATAAAATCAACTTTAGATTTACAAGGATTTTTGGGGATAAACGAAACTTCTCCTGTAGGATATGATGCAATAGAATATTGCTTTACTGTTGAAGGAAACGGTACAGAGCAGGATTTTAAAGAAATTGCAGATCAGGTTATCCAATTTTCACCAAACTATGCTACTGTATCAAACAAAGTGAAAATGATTTCTAGCCTGGTAGTTAACCCTACAATGGTAAAAAATTAGTTAGTTTAGTTTGAATTTACCCGTTTTTGGCGGTAAATAAGGAAAGGCTGTATGAAAATTTCATGCAGCCTTTTAATATATAGAAACCCAAGTATTATCTATTGTGCTATTAATGAGTAGATCCTGTTCTTCGACAGAATGACAAATTAGCTCATCTCTGTATCATGTAAATTTTTGTCGTGTACAAAGTGTAGAGCAGTAAATTGAAAAGATGAATTTATTATATGCCATAAGTAATAAAGAGAAAAGGCTGTTTAAAATTTTAAACAGCCTTTTACAGAATACACAAACAACCAAGTTTGCTTATTTACAATTAACCAATTTCTGAAATAAAAATGTCACTAGAATTAGAATGTTTTATTGCTTTGCTACTGCTATTGAGGCAGTATACCCTCCTTTAGTAACATTACCATCAGTAAAAATCTTACCAGTTCCATTAACAAGTAATATACCTGCCAAATGAGGAGAAGCCATTGAAGTACCAGATTTTAGTGCAAATTCGTTACCGCCTATACCACAAGACCAGATTCTTGTTCCCGGAGCCCATGCATGTACATTGTCTCCGTAGCTAGAACCACCTGCAGCAGCATCTGTATTAGTCATGTTTCCAACTACCCAGCATCCTTCGATATATGCTCTTTGTGGCGAGTAATATTGTACATCATCATTATTATTACCAGCAGCCATAGCGCCAAATGTAGTTCTTGCTAAGTTTCTAAAAGCCGTTTCGTAAGCTACACTAATTGTTCTGCTAGTAAACCCTATACTATAGTTCCATACATCACCATAACTAGCATTATTAGCAACATAATTGATTCCTGCAATGATTTGCGCTTGTGTTCCTGATCCGCTATCACTTAATACTTTTACCGCAACAATTGTAGCCCCTGGAGCAACTCCAACAACACCATCCCCATTATGCATTGCACCAATGGTTCCTGCCACGTGAGTACCATGACCATTTCTGTCTCCCCAATTGTTATCTACAAAAGTGGTACTACGATTATAATCGATGTTAAGATCAGGGTGAGCATACACACCGCTATCCAGAACCCAAGCCGTTTTTCCTGTAGAGTAGGTATACCCTCCAACTCTTACAACTCCCCAGTCTACATAATCTCCTCCGGTTTCATAATAACCAGTGGTAGCTGCAGCCTTATTAGAGTCTTTTCCTGTTGTTACAGTAGGCATTACTCCTTGTTCTACGGTAACATCTAATCTCTCGATGTAATTCGGCTCTACAGCAAGAATGTCAGGATCGTTTTTAAGTAACTCTACTTCTTTTGTAGAAATACCATCAACGTTAAATCCCTGTATCGCAGTTTCGTAAACAAATTTCATTTTATCCGAAGAAATTTTGTATTTAGATAAAATACCAGATGCTTTTTGGGTTACTTTTTGTTTGTTCTTTTTTAATTTTTCATCCTCTTTAAAAACAATAATATAGCTATTAGGAACAGCTTGTGCAGCACTAATATCTGTAGAAGGAATTTCTGTTGATACTTCCCCAGAGACTTCTTCTTTAGAACAAGAATTTAAAAAAGTTGCGATTCCAAACATGATTAGAACCATCTTAATGCGAATAATTTTTTGAATTGTTTTCATAATATTAAGTTTATGTTAAGGTTTCAAAAATCTATAAATACATATGTTTGGCAATTGTATTCTTAGTTTTTTTGTTAAAAACTGAAAACTATTCTAAAAAAGAAGGTTTTTTAATACGATATTCGAATTTTATTAGGGCTAAATGAGCCAAGGTGCTGCTATGTAATGTGTTGTTTAATAGGTTTTTACTTTTCTTCTATTTCGAATTTATTCTGAGTGAACATGCTTTATAAAACATATGGGAATAAAAAAAACACATTGAGAACAATGTGCTTTTTTTATATGTTGTTTAATAGTTGTTAGCTTTTAGCCAACTGCTTTATTTTAATTCTGAAAGCAGCAAAAAGTAGTGTCATAAATGGACTAAGCCAGTTAAAAATAGCAAAAAAGAAATAGTCTAATACTGGTACATTAAGCACTCCACTTTGATAAGCTCCACAAGTGTTCCAGGGAATTAAAACAGAAGTAACAGTTCCCGAATCCTCTAAAGTACGACTAAGGTTTTCTGGAGCTAGTCCTTTATCTTTATAGGCTTTGGCATACATTCTTCCTGGTACTACGATAGCTAAATATTGATCAGACGCAGTTACATTTAGCGCAAGGCAACTTACTACTGTACTGGCAAAAAGACCAAATACCGAATCAAATAAATTCAATAAAGCTTTACTAATTCTAGCTAGTGCTCCAATCGCATCCATCACACCACCAAATACCATTGCGCATAGTATTAACCAAATGGTGTTTAACATTCCGACCATTCCTTTAGAAGTAAAGAGCTTAGTAAGTTCGGCATTAGATGTCTGTATTGATGTTTTTGTTGTTATTGCATTCATCACTCCTTTATATGCAGAATTAAATGTGAATTCGTCACTACCGGCAACGGTCGTTACAATTTCTGGTTGAGCAATAACGGCAGCAATAGCGCCAAGCAACGTACCTATAAGTAAGGCAACCACTGGAGGTGTTTTTTTAATAATTAAACCGATAATCAAAACAGGAACAATAAATAACCAGGGAGAAATATTAAAAGCATTATCAATAACATGTAATTGCTCACTAATTTCCGGAGTTCCAGATGTATCAATTGTAAATCCTATAACAATAAAAACCAATAGTGTGATTACTATAGTTGGTATGGTTGTATACGCCATATATTTTATATGAGAAAATAATTCCCCACCAGCCATTGCAGGAGCTAAATTAGTAGTATCGGATAAGGGAGACATTTTATCTCCAAAATAAGCACCAGAGATTACAGCACCTGCTGTCATTCCGAGAGAGATTCCCAAGGTGTCACCAATACCAATAAGTGCAATACCTACAGTTGCAGAAGTAGTCCAGGAACTACCTGTTGCAATAGATATGATGGCACAAATAATTACACAGGCAGCCAGAAAAATAGTTGGATTAAGAATTTGTAAACCATAATAAATCATGGTTGGGATAATACCGCTAATCAACCAGGTTCCTGCTAATGATCCCACTAGTAATAGTATAATTAGTGCACTAGAGGTTGATTTTATATTTTTGGCAACTTCTTCCATCATTTGTTTATAAGTTACCTTATTATAAAACCCTACTATCGCTGCTACTGCAGCTCCCAAAAGCAAAACAAACTGATTACTTCCGCTAATTGCTTCATCTCCATAAATATAATAGACATTAAAGAATAGCATAATAACCAATGCTATAATTGGGATCAAAGCTTCCCAGATGTTTAATTCTTTATTCTCAATAATATCTTCGTTTTGGGGATCGGTAGGTGTGATGTTTTGACTTTCCATATGCTAAATTCGAAATTTTATGGATGTAATGTTACGATATTAATAAAAGCTATGCAACGTCTGCATTGAGTTTAATTACGTTCAAACCTAAAAATAAAAGGAGTAAGAGTATAAAATATTAATTTAAAATAACAGGAATGTGTTTTTTATCTTGTTTTTATGCATTTTGCCGATATTTTTAATTTTATCATATGTTGATTTTATCATAAAATTTGTAATGTGTTGTACTTTTGAAATGTGAAAGAAGAAGAGTAAGAGAAAAATTGGATTTTTTTTGATTGTTTTGCGACTTTTTTTGTCCCAATAAAATAATTCTTATGAGTTGTTTTATCCACTAAACCTAATAAGCCTCATACCCAGAGGCTTTTTGCTTTTTGTATATATTCATGTAAGATGTTTTATGAGTTTTATTTGATCATATTGATGTACTTGTTTCTTTGATTTTTTTAACCTTCATTTTAATTTACATACGATATTTAATGAGCTGATTATAATATAATTATAATTATATGTTAAATGAGATATGTATTTTGTCTTGTTTTTTGGTATTTTGTCGATATTTTATTATTTTTGATGAGGTTGTTTTGTAAGATTATGATGATAACAACATACTTTTGAAGTATCAAAAAGAAAAAATATAAAGAAGTTAAAATATTGATTAGCCCATTGAACTAGAATTAGTCTTTTTTGCCCAAATTAATTTCGCCCCAAACCCTAATAAGCCTCATACCCCAGAGGCTTTTTTTATTATGGATATAATATAATGTGTTGGTATAGTTAAAAAATCGTTATTTTAATTTCAATACGATTTTGATAGTGTAGGTTTCATTTTTTATATTGAAATTAGTCGAAAACTAATAGGATGGAAACTAACACATATAAAGGCTTAGAGTTATTTTGTTTTTTTGTATTACTACCGATAAGCTTTTTATTAGATTCTCACTTTCTTTTTAAAGTCATACCTACCGTTTTGGGGTTTGTTTATATTCTTGTCCTTCTTAAAAAGAAAGGACTGTTGAGATTGAAGTTTCCTGTTAAAGAATATTGGAAACCTTTTTGGAAAGAAATTATAGTTAAGTTTGGGATTATTGCGATAATAACTGGGCTATATGTCTTTCTAATTGCTCCAGATAAGTTGTTTTCTGTACTTATAAAAAGACCAGGGTTATGGATAATTATTCTTTTTGTATATACATTTTTGTCTGTTTGGCCACAGGAGATTATATATAGAACCTTTTTTTATGAGCGTTATGAAAATCTGATTAGTAATAAGTGGTTGTTTATTTTTATAAACGCAATCCTTTTTTCTTTAGCTCATCTTTTTTTGAGTAGCTTTTTAGTACAAGTATTAACTTTTGTTGGCGGTTTGTTATTTGCTTATACTTACCAAAAAACAAAATCCACTACCTTAGTCTCTATAGAACATGCTATTTATGGTAATTGGTTATTTACTGTTGGCATGGGAGAGATGTTAGCCTTTCCTGGCCCCGGATAAATCACAAAAAATACTCGATAAGCTGGCGTACTGCTTTTCCACGATGACCAATCTTGTTTTTTTCTGATAAAGAAAGTTCGGCAAATGTTTCGGTATACCCATCGGGTAAAAAAACTGGATCATACCCAAAACCTCCTTTTCCTCTTTTATCTTCGGTAATAAAACCAGGGCATATTCCTGTAAATGTTTTGACTTTTCCGTTTGATACCAAGGCGATTACAGTTTTAAACTGTGCCTTACGATTTTCTTTTTCTTTTAACTCTTTTAAAAGTTTATCCATATTTGCATTAGCATCTTTGGCTTCACCAGCATACCTTGCAGAGTATACTCCGGGAGCACCATGCAACGATTCGACTTCAAGCCCTGTATCATCGGCAAAACAATCAAATCCATAATGCTCTTTGATATAATTAGCTTTTTGCATTGCATTACCTTCAATAGTTGTAGAAGTTTCGGGGATATCTTCTATGCAACCTATATCACTAAGCCCTACTATTTGGATAGTAGGAGGCAGTAATGCTTGTACTTCTTTTATTTTGTTAAGATTATTGGTAGCAAATACGATTTTCATTTAGATGTGTAATTTCTAATGTATAGTTTTCAAAAAAATATGTTCTCGTTATGCTTTTGCATCAAAATCTAATACCCATTTCTCCTGGACTTTGAGCACCTGTTCGATAACATCTCTTGCACATCCTTTACCTCCTTTTTTATAGGACACATATTTAGAAGCTTCTTTTACTTCTGCCACTGCGTCTTGAGGGCAAGTTGGTAAGCCTACCATTTTCATAACTGGTAAATCAGGAATATCATCACCCATATATAATACATTTTTTATGTTGATATTATTAGTTTCGAGATATTCATTTAGTTGTTCTACTTTGTGATGCGCTCCAAGATATATATCTGTTATTCCTAAGCCTTTTAAGCGTTGACGAACACCTTCATTTTTTCCTCCAGAAATAATACATACTTTAAAACCCTGTTGTATTGCAGTTTTCAAAGCGTACCCATCTTTAATATTCATTGTTCTTAGCAGTTGTCCATCGGTATTGATAATGACAGTACCATCGGTAAGTACTCCATCTACATCAAAAATAAAGGTGGTAATATGCTGCAGGTATTCTTTATAACTTTTTTCCATATTTAGATTGTATTGCTTTGGTAAGGGTTTTATATAGTTTTTGTTGTGTAGTATCTGTTATTATTTTTAAATGCCTGTTTATCGTTTTAGAATCATTACGTATCCCTGGCCCTGTTTGAGCCAGATCAGGATTCATTTTTGTGATTTTTTGAGCAGTCTCCAAAATCAAAGGATGCAAAATTTCAAAAGGAACATCGTGTTCATTACAAATATCGTTTGCTGTTGAAAACAAATAATTTGTAAAATTATTTACGAATACAGCAGAAACATGAAGTATATTACGCTGTTCTGAAGAAATTTCATATACCTTTTCAGAAAGGGTAGTGCTTAATTTTTTTAATAGCGTAAGATCGGTTTCATTTTCAGCTTCCAAACAAAAGGGAATAGTGCTAAAATCAACAGCTTTATCTTTGCTAAATGTTTGTAAAGGATAAAAAACACCTCTTCTATTGGTATTTATCAGGGCATTCATAGGAACACTGCCAGAGGTATGAACAATAAGTTTATTTGTAAAAGGTAATAGATTAGAAACCTTTTCAATTGCATCATCACTCACCGCCAGAATATAAATATCAGCTTCTTGTATAGAGCTAAAATCTTGTGTAATAGTGTTTTCTTTCTGGTTAGGATGTAACAGTAACCCTTTACGATTATAACACTGTACAACTTCTACCGATTTTTGATTATAAAAAGCAGTATACAAGTGTTTAGCTACATTACCGGCACCAAGAATTATAACTCTAATCATTTGGCTAAAATAAGGAAGTTCCCTTAAAAAGCAGAGTAATCCATTTTTTCATTTTTATTTTAAATAAGTTCTATAGTAAAAGGCGGTATTCATAATAATCCATAATAAAAATATTTCGGGAGTATAACTCATCAAAATTAGGCCTGGTTTAAAAAAACGCAAAATTTTGTAACCTTTTTTACATGCATTTATCTAAGGTTTACAATAGATCCTCGTGTAGTTAATACAATAGTGAAAAACTCGTAAAAATCAATACTACATAAATGATTAAAAATTTTACATAATTCATTAAAAATGAACGCTATGAAACTAAGAAAAACAATATTCTTTCTGATGCTCTTTGGCATTAGTATACTTTTTACTCAATGTAAGGATGATGATTTAATTCCAATACCAAAAGAATTGGTAATACCACCTCCGATAGAACTTAATTTGGATCCGACTTTGGTTGCCGAGGGAAAAGAAATTTTTAGGCATGATACTTTTGGAAGTGAGGCGCAATGGACAGATTTATTAGAGTTAGATAAAGCTATTTTGGGAGCAGCCAATGGTGGGTTTGGGCCTGGTCTTGACCCAACTACAGCTTTAACAATAGGACTTAAAGTAGATGCAGAAGTATTACCACAAGCTGTAGTCGATGGTATTACAGATGGAAGTATTGATTTAACAGATCCAATGACCACAGTAGCTTTGTTAGATCTAGATGCTGTTGTTGGCGTAAAAGGAAGCTTTGATGAAAATAAAAAATTAACCTCTGTAGGAATCACATGTGCTTTATGTCATTCTACAGTAGATGACTCATTTACTTCTGGAATTGGAACAAGAAAAGATGGTTGGGCAAATACGGATCTTAACGTCGGAGCTATTCTGGGATTTGTTAAAAATGCTCCTCTTGCAGCTATTTTGAGTGTTGATGTAGAAGCTTTTAATAGTGTTGTTAACGCATGGGGCCCAGGAAGATTTGCTCCCACATTATTAATGGATGGAAAAGTAACAAAACCTAACGGAGAATTAGCAACATTGGTAATACCTCCAGCTTATGGGTTACAAGGAATAACTCATGAAACATATACTGGTTGGGGTGAGGTGTCCTATTGGAATAGATTTATTGGTGTTTTGGTCATGGGAGGACAAGGAAATTTTTCTGATCAAAGATTAAATGATCCCGAAAAATTTCCACTTGCAGTAGAAAGAGGACTGTTTGATGTTAGCGCACCCGTAGACATGGTAGATTCGAAACTGGAAAGCTTACGAGAATATCAATTATCAATACTAGCCCCGACTCCAGATCCTGATAGTTATGATGAGACTTCGGCGATTCGTGGTAAAATATTGTTTGAAGGCAAAGCAAATTGTATTTCTTGTCATTCTGGGCGTGCTTTTGCAGACAATATATTACATACTCCAGAAGAAATTGGGATTGATGACTTTGAAGCAAAGAGATCTCCCACAGAAATGTACAGAACACCACCATTAAGAGGAGTGTTTGTTAAATCTAATGGTAATGGATTTTTTCATGATGGGAGATTTACAACCCTAAATGATGTGGTTATACATTATAACGATCATTTTAGTTTAGGGTTATCAAATCAGGAACAAAATGATCTGGTCGAATATCTAAAAGCACTATAAAAGAAATAAAAAGGCCAAATTCTATATTCATAACAGATTTTGGTCTTGTTTTTTGATGTTTTTCCTAGAAGTAGCTAGCATTAAAAGTATATAGAATATGACATCTTTCTATAAAAAACGAAAAAGTAGTATCGGTTATACTTATACTTCTGTTAAAACCATAAAATCAAAAGGCGATCATGGTACATTATCCTTCTAAAAATAGTAAATTTGCCCAGCAAAAAAAGAAAGGTTACTATGCAAGATAAGCTAGCGAGTATTTTGTTCTCCACACGATTAATGGCAGTTTTATTTATTGTTTTTGCGTTTTCTATGGGAGTAGGAACGTTTTTAGAAGATGCACACGGAACCACAGCCGCCAGAATTTGGGTGTATAATACATGGTGGTTTGAGGCTATTATGGTGTTTTTTGTTATTAATTTCTGCGGAAATATTGTACGTTACAAATTATATAAGAAAGATAAATGGGCAACATTATTACTTCATTTATCTTTTATTTTAATTATCATAGGAGCTTTTGTTACTCGATATATAAGCTATGAAGGCGTTATGCCCATTAGGGAAGGTGAAACTACATCTACTTTTCTTTCTGAAAAAACATATTTATCTGTTTTTCTGGATGGAGAAATTAATGGAGAACCCCGAAGACGTATCATTACAGAAGCATTAGAGTTAGCAGAAGCAACTACTAATGATTTTACTATTCATACCGATTATAATAAGCAACCCGTTACAATAACATATCAAAACTATATCCAGGGAGCAGAAATGGGATTAGTTGAGACAGAAGATGGAGAGAACTATCTTAAAGTTGTAGAAGCAGGAGATGGTAATCGTCATGATCATTTTCTAAGAGAAGGAGAAGTTTCTAATATTCATAATATATTGGTTAGTTTTAATAAACCGACCAAAGGAGCAATAAATATTACCTATAAAAATGATGATTACTTTATAGAATCTCCTTTTGATGGATCATTTTTAAGAATGGCAGATCAGATGCAAGGATTAGTATTTAAAGATAGTCTTCAACCTTTAATGCTTAGATCACTGTACCAAACAGCCGGAATGCAATTTGTAATTCCTGATCCTGTAATTACTGGTAAGTATGATGTAGTTCCTATAGAAGTTAAAGACAAAGGACAGGAAGATGCCTTGGTATTAAGTATCTCTACCAATGGAGAAACTAAAGAAGTTAAGCTATTGGGAGGAAAAGGGTATAATAATGATATGACCAAAATCTCGTTAGGAGGTTTGGATATGTATTTTAGCTATGGCTCTAAGCAAATGGAATTGCCTTTTGCATTAAAATTAAATGACTTTATAGCCGAAAAATTTCCCGGGACACAGAATGTTTATAAATCTTTTAAGAGTAAGGTTGATATTGTAGAAGGAAATTCTTCTCAACCATATGATATTTATATGAACCATGTACTAGATCATAAAGGATATAGGTTTTTTCAAGCTTCTTTTGATCCAGATGAAAAGGGAACTGTGCTTTCTGTAAATCATGACCGTTGGGGTACATGGATTACTTACCTAGGGTATATGCTATTATATTTAGGATTAATGTTAATTCTTTTTACCAAAGGATCACGTTTTAAGGAAATAGAAGATAAATTGAGTAAAATAAAGAAAAAGAAAAAAGCATTAACCATATTTTTGGCATTAATAGTATCTACTTTTTCTTTTGCGCAAGACCAACCTCAGCCTGATCATGCAAATCACTTACCATCGTTACCTAGTAAGGCACAATTAGACTCGGTTATTTTAGCCAATGTTGTTCCTGCTGCTCATGCGGCTAAGTTTGGAAGTATAGTGATACAGGATGAAAGAGGGAGAATGAAACCTGTAAATACTTTTTCCTCAGAATTATTGCGTAAACTTAGTAAAAAAGATACCTATAAAGGTTTAAATGCAGACCAGGTGTTTGTATCGATGGTAGAAAATCCATTTATCTGGTACAGTATGCCAATTATAGAAATTAAAAGAGAAAATGATAGTATACGTAAGATATTAGGAGTTCCGAAAACCGAAAGAAGAGTATCTTTAATAGATCTTGTAGAACCAGACGGGTCGTATAAGCTAGCTCCTTATTTAGAAAAAGCAAGTAGCACAAATACCCCGAGTAGTTTTGAAAAAGATTTTCTTAAAACTCATGAAAAATTTTATTTACTTAATCAAGCTTTAGGAGGAGGGATTTTAAGAGTTTTTCCGGTTCCGGGTGATGAAGGAAACAAATGGGTTTCTATGCCCGAGCTAAATGAATTTAAATTTAGCGGAATGGATTCGGTATACACCAGACAGATCATTCCGATTTATCGTCAATCATTACGAGATGCAAGAAAAACAGGGGATTATAGC
This sequence comes from Aquimarina sp. EL_43, assembly GCF_943422735.1. Classification (NCBI taxonomy): domain Bacteria; kingdom Pseudomonadati; phylum Bacteroidota; class Flavobacteriia; order Flavobacteriales; family Flavobacteriaceae; genus Aquimarina; species Aquimarina sp. EL_43. Next base: position 3,959,403 of record NZ_CALSBR010000001.1, read on the forward strand.
AAACCTGATCAATATATTGAAAGTATTAAAAGTTTTCAGAAAAAATTTGGAAACGAAGTACTACCAACAGATAAAAAAATCAAAGCAGAAATTGTACTGAATAAATATGATATTTTTAGAACACTATATCGATACTATGGAGTAATAGGCTTACTACTAATGATCTTTGTAATTGTTAGAATATTTAAGGATTCTAAAGTTGTAAGAGCTTTAGTAAATAGTGCAATTGGTATCGTTATTCTTCTTTTTATTCTACACACTGCGGGATTGATAATACGTTGGTATGTCTCGGGACATGCACCATGGAGTGATGCATATGAATCTATGATTTATGTTGGATGGACAACGCTGGCAATTGGTCTTGCTTTTGGAAAAAGAAGTAACCTTACCATTGCAGCTACCACTTTTGTGGCTGCAATCATCTTGTTTTTTGCTCATGAAAACTGGACAGATCCTGCAATTGCAAATTTACAACCTGTATTAGATTCATATTGGGTATTGATTCATGTATCTATTATTGTAGGTAGCTATGGACCATTCTTTGTTGGAGCAATTTTAGGAATCCTATCACTGTTATTAATGATATTAACGACAGAATCTAATAAGAAACGAATGGATCTTAATATTAAAGAGATAACCATTATTAATGAGATGGCACTTACTATTGGGTTAGTAATGCTTACTATTGGTAACTTTCTGGGAGGGATGTGGGCCAATGAGAGTTGGGGACGCTATTGGGGTTGGGATCCAAAAGAAACATGGGCTTTGATAAGTATTATGGTGTATGCCTTTGTGATACATATGAGATTAGTTCCTGGCCTGAGAGGAAGATGGTGGTTTAACCTGGCCTCTATTATCGCAGTATATAGTATTCTAATGACATACTTTGGTGTTAATTTTTACCTCAAAGGATTGCATTCATATGCTAGTGGTGATAAAGTAATTACGCCTAATGCAGTCTATTACTCTATCGCTTTTTTAGCTCTACTAGGCATAGTTTCATATTGGAGAAACAAGGTGCATTATAAGAAAAATAAAAAAGCAATTTCTACAGAAAAATAATCATGTCTTTTATTTTATAAGGTTCCCAAAATTCATTTCTGTGATATTTTGATACTCGTCTTGTGATTTTATATTAAAAGATAGAGTTACATATTCTCTGCGACTACTAAAAATAATTTTAAGAAGATTATGTGGTAAAACCCACTGTTTGCTAAGGTTTTTATGTTTTTTTTAAGATCATCTTAAAAAAAATAAAAAAAAATATTCCTCAGTCCCGAAAAATGGGACTCATTACTCGTATTCTTGTACTGTAATAAATAACTAAAGAGTATTACCTGGTATAGGAGAGGCAATTTTGAAGAAAGCTATTCATTTTATAAAGTAGCAAATTCAGAACTTCTTTGTTTAGATTAGACTTTGATATTGTAGTATTTAAAACTAATGTAATAACTCTTTCACTAATGAAAAGAAACTTTAGATAACAGGTAGAGTTTTTGTGCAGTGATGTTGGATTATTATTACTTAATAGATTTAAATAAAATTTTAAGAGATGAAGTGTTTAGCATTCAATTGTTTTACTGTCTTTTGCTTAAAAACACCAATTCTGTTAAAGATAAGTTAACCATAAATTGTTTTATTTTGATTTGAAAAAATAGTATGTTTGCCCGAGCAATAAAATTGATATAAACCCCATTAATTTTAATGCTAGTCCTACAAATAGTTTCATAAATATCTAAGAAAATATTGTTTGAAAAAAAATACTTAAGTATTTGATTTTGAGTGATTTGTTTGAGTGATAGCCGATAGCTTTAAGTTATCGGACAGGGAGATTTTTGGCTTATTTTTGAATCATTTTTTCACCTTAATTAAAAGTAACTAACTGACTAAAAATAAAAAATAAATGAAGCAAATAAAAGCACGTTTTGGTGATTCTATTGCATTTGTCTTAACAGTATTTTTAACATTTCCTTTATTGGCTCAGGTTTCTTCGACAGAACGCCAGGCATTAATAGATTTTTATAATGCCACTAATGGAAATAATTGGAAAAATACGATAGAGGGAACTCAACCTTGGTTGATCAATGACTCTAATTCTTTAGTAAGTGATTGGTATGGTGTTACAGTACTAAACGGTAAGGTTACCAAATTAAGTTTTTTTAAAAATAATCTAACTGGTACTCTGCCAAACTCTATAGGAGATTTATCTTCTATAAATCAATTAGTACTTAGTGGTAACAATATTGGAGGGGAATTACCTACAAGCTTGGGGCAAATGACAGGATTACAATCACTTCATTTGAGTGGTAATGAATTTTCTGGAGCAATACCAATAACAGCATTATTAAATGCACCAGGTTTGTCACGTTTATATTTTGATGGTAATAATTTTTCGGGTACGATTCCACCTCAATTAGGGCAATTAACAAATCTTACGTTTATTAATATGGGCTATAATCAGTTAACAGGAACAATTCCGGTTGAACTGGCGCAGCTTTCAAAATTAGGATCCTTATACTTATCAAATAATAAGCTTACAGGATCTATACCACAAGAATTAGGACAGTTAACTAGTCTTCAAAAACTTTCCTTGGCAAGTAATGAACTTACAGGAGGTATTCCTGAAAGTCTAGCTTTATTAACTAACCTTGGATCTTTATCACTGAGTGGTAACCAACTTACAGGAATTATTCCTCCACAATTAGGGCAGTTATCAAAATTATATGCTCTAAGCCTAAATAATAATAATTTAACCGGGACATTACCATCAGAACTTGGACAGTTAGTAAATATGAAGCGTTTGTATATTTCTGATAATCAAATATCTGGAAGCATTCCTTCTAGTTTTGGACAGATGTCAAAATTAGAAAATTTACAATTAGGAAAGAATCAACTTACCGGTAGTATTCCTTCAGAAATGAGTTTATTGTCTAATATGGTGAGAATTGGCTTGTCGAGTAATAAAATTAGTGGTGACATACCCTCAGAACTAGGTCAATTAACAAAAATAGAGCATATTCACTTTCATAATAATGACTTAACCGGTTCGATTCCAATATCATTTAAACAATTGGTTAATTTAAAAGCATTATACCTTTATAATAATAACCTTTCTGGGAAAATTCCTCCAGAAATGAGTACGTTACCCAAGTTAAGTAATTTTGGGATTTCAGGTAATCAATTTATATTTTCTGATTTCGAATCTGAATTCACTGCATATCAAGCAAACTTATCTAGTTTTACTTATAATAACCAAAAAAATGCAGATGTCGAAGAAACACTTAGCGCATCTATAGGAGGGAGCGTTACACTAACATCAAACGTATTTACAAATTCTAGTAATACATATCAGTGGTATAAAGGAACTACGATTATTCCTGGAGCAACCAATAAAGAGTATACAATTGCAAATGTAAGCGAAACTGATGCAGGAGTTTACAAGATGCTTGTTAAAAACAGTGTAGTAACAGGACTTAGTATCTATCGTAATGATATAGCGTTATTGGTAACCCAAGGAGAGAATACTTGTGGGGTCTCTGCTGCAGAACGTCAAGCGTTAATAGATTTCTATAATAGTACCGATGGCGCTAATTGGACAAACCATACCAATTGGTTAACTGATACTCCTGTATGTGATTGGGCTGGTGTTATTGTTGAGAATGGAAAAGTAACAAAATTAGCTTTATCATATAACGGGTTAAAGGGAGTAATTCCAGCATCTTTTGGAGACTTGATACACCTTACATCTGTTAACTTTGCTATTAATCAATTATCAGGATCTTTGCCAGGTTCAATAGGCAACTTGGTAAATGCAGAGACATTTACTGTTGAGCGTAATGCCATGACGGGTACTATCCCCACATCTATTGGTAGTATGGGGGCATTAAAGATTTTAAACTTAGGTTCTAATCAATTCTCAGGAGGAATCCCTGTTTCATTGCAAAATCTTACGAATCTAACTGCATTAAGTTTGTTTCGGAATCAACTTACTGGTTCTATTCCAGCCGAGTTAGGAAATCTATCTAATCTAGAATATCTTAATTTGTTCACTAATCAACTTACGGGAGTAATTCCTGCCTCCATTGGAAATTTATCCAAGTTAAAGAAGTTGATGTTATATATCAACGGTTTAGAAGGACCAATGCCTTCAGAATTGGGTAATTTATTGAGTTTAGAAGAGCTTCATTTTGAACGTAATGCTATTACAGGTTCAATTCCAATATCTTTTGGGAATTTGTCGTCTCTACAATACTTAAACCTTGGAAATAATTCATTAAGTGGTAGTATCCCAAAGGAATTAGGTAATTTATCTAATTTAACAAAATTATATCTTTTCTGGAATAAACTAGAAGGTGAGATTCCATTAGAATTAGGCAACTTAACGAAGATAGAAGTTTTAAGTTTTACTAGAAATTTACTTACCGGAGTAATTCCAGCTTCTATAGGTCAGTTACCTGGTTTAACAAACTTAGGGTTAGGTATAAATAGGTTTTCAGGAAGTATTCCCTCTGGATTATCGAGTTTGGCATCTTCAGATATTCTAAATTCATTAAGTTTTGAAAGTAATAGTTTTGTTTTTAGTGATTTTGAAGCAAATTTCACTACTTATAAAAGCAACTTAACTACATTTACTTACCTCACACAAGGTAAGGTAGATCAATCAGAGACTTTATCTGTAGCTGCCAATGGTAGTATTACATTGTCTAGTACAGCATTAACCAGTACAAATAACAGTTATCAATGGTATAAAGATGGAGCAGCAATTACAGGAGCAACCAATAAAGACTTGGTCATTTCTAATGCTACCGATGCTGATGCAGGAGTGTATCATTTTACGGCTACTAATAGTGTAATAACAGATCTTACACTAACCCGTAATCCCATAACCTTATCAATAGGCGCTGGAGATACATGCGGAGTATCTGCAGCTGAGCGTCAGGCATTGATCGATTTATATAATAGTACTGATGGTGCTAATTGGACGAATACGATAGCAAATAACAAACCTTGGTTAGTCAATGACCCTACTTCTAAAGTATGTGATTGGTTTGGTGTAACAGTGAGTGAAGGTAAGGTGAAAGGAATATCACTACCAGAAAATAACCTTACCGGAACTTTACCAAATTCTTTAGGAAGTTTGATAGAACTAAGGACAATATATTTACATTCGAATAATCTGTCGGGTAATATACCTTCAAGTTTTGGAAATTTATCCTTTCTAAGATTTTTGTTTTTACACTCTAATAATTTAGAGGGTAATATACCATCTGAATTAGGTATGCTTTCTAATCTAATTGATCTTTTGTTATTTAGTAATCAACTTACAGGAGTGATTCCTCCAGAGTTGGGTAATTTATCAAAATTACGTGATCTCAATTTATCTCGAAATAAATTGTCAGGTTCTATACCGAGCGAATTTGGACAATTCTCAAATACTCTTTTTAGGATAAATATTTCTTACAACTATAATCTAAAAGGAAAAATACCTTCTTCTATAAGTAATTTGACTGGTTTAACAATTTTTAGAATGAATACAAATAAGTTTGTGTTTTCAGATTTTGAAGCTGACTATAATAATTACATAAATAAATTAGGCACTTTTCAAGTTGCTCCCCAAGCCAAGGTAGATCAGGAAGGGACTTTATCTGTAGCTGCCAATGGTAGTATTACTTTATCGAGTACAGCATTAACCAGTACAAATAACAGTTATCAATGGTATAAAGATGGGGTAGCAATTACAGGAGCTACCAGTAAAGATTTGGTTATCTCTAATGCTACAGATGCTGATGCAGGGATATATCATTTTACAGCTACAAATAGTATAGTTACAGGTTTAACGTTAACCCGTAATCCCATAACCTTATCAATTGGTGCTGGAGATACATGTGGAGTATCTGCAGCTGAGCGTCAGGCATTGATCGATTTATATAATAGTACTGATGGTGCTAATTGGACGAATATAACAGTAAATAATGAACCTTGGTTGATTACTGACTCAGCTTCTAAAGTATGCGATTGGTATGGAGTTACCGTAACCGAAGGTAAAGTGACAGAATTAAAACTTGATAATAATAATTTGGTAGGTACGATTCCAAATTCCATATCTGATTTATCAAATTTGAAATCTTTGTCCTTAAATAAGAATACTATTTCGGGAAGTATTCCTAATACCATAGGAGGGCTGGTAAACTTAACGAATTTATCTATCGACAATAATAAGTTAACAGGTACAATTCCTGTATCTATTTCTGGTTTATCGAAACTAACAAACCTTTCTTTATATTTAAATAGATTAAGTGGAGCAATTCCTTCTGAGTTAGGTAGCTTGTCGGATTTGAAGGTTCTTCATATTGGTCTTAATCAATTTCAAGGTCAGATACCATCAAGTTTGGGAAATTTGTCTAAGCTTACGTATCTATATTTAAGTAACAATAAACTAGAAGGTGAAATTCCTTTAGAATTGGGTAATCTAATAAACCTACAAACCTTAGAGATTTCTAATAATAATTTTTCTGGTACAATCCCTAGTCAAATATCTAATTTTGCAAATCTTCTTCATTTAAGATTTAAGGGCAATGATTTTGTATTTAATAGTTTTGAAACAGAGCATCTTGCATACAAATCAAAACTTACAAATTATATATTTTCTCCCCAAGACAAAGTAGATCAAACAGAGACTTTATCTGTAGCTGCTAATGGAAGTATTACATTGTCTAGTACAGCATTAACCAGTACAAATAACAGTTATCAATGGTATAAAGGTGGAGCTGCAATTACAGGAGCAACCAATAAAGATTTGGTTATCTCTAATGCTACCGATGCTGATGCAGGAGTATACCATTTTACAGCTACTAATAGTGTAATAACAGATCTTACATTAACCCGTAACCCGATTACTCTAGAGGTTACAACGGCGGTAAATGAACTTGAGGTTACGATAAATACGAAAGACCTTCCAAATTCAGAGTTTGATATAGTATCGGGTAGTACAACAATACCAGGTGTAATAAGCGGGAACGCGGATAGCGAAACACTTGTTAATCTTGGAGCCAATACTGGAGAGAATAAAACGGTTCTTATTAATGTAAAACCTTCTCAAAATGCAGGAGCACTTCATCTAAGATTTATAGCAAATACCAGTGGTATTTCGAATGTACAGGTATCCAGTGGAGGTAATTGGCTGGATTTCTCACCCGATTTTTATCGTGTAGAAGGGAATACAATATATTTCATGAATAAAAAAACTACTCCGGTTGTACCGTTTACAATAAATCTAATTAATGGAGTACAATACGATTCTTCGGTACCATTAACCATTAATGTTAACAACAGTATTGATCTTATCGGAGCCACTGTAGAGATTTTCTCTCCCTCAAATGCTAATATAGTTGTTCAGCCAAGTGCTAGCATTAATGGTTTTGTCTTAGATACAACATTAACAGAAGTAGGATCCTATACGTTTATCATGAAAATTCAGAATAAATCCTTTAAAGGACATTTTCTGGTGGCTGGATCTGGTCAAACAGGAAATGGTTCATTTTAAAAAGCAATAATTCATAATTACTTATAAAATTAAATAAGGTGAAAATAAATAATAAAATACACTTTTTGATAACAATACTTATGCTGCTGGTCATAGTTTATTTATGCTTTCAGCAGTATAACGCCAAAAAAAACGTAATCGTAAATGCTCAAACAGTCTTAGAAAACTATCAGGGTTTTAAAGAAGCTCAGGACTTGTTCGAGATCAAAACCAAGGAGATGCAAGATACGTTCGAAAAGCAAAAAAGTATGTATGAATCCAAATCTAATGAGCTCGAGATTATTTCTGATAAATTATCCAATCAGGAAAAGATTGTAAAGAAAGGAGAACTAGAGGTTATTAAAGCCAAAACGGTTCAGTTAGGTAAGGCAATCGAACAGAAAGTGATAGCTCAGGAAGAAGAATTACTACAAGGCGTATATAATAAGATTAATGATTTTGTTAAACGCTATGCAGAAACTCATGATATTGATTTGATAGAAGGAATAACAAATTCTGGAAATATAATGTATGCATCAGATGCCATAGATATAACACAAGATATTATAGAAGGATTAAATAAAGAATATGTTGAAGGGATTAAAGAATAGTATATACATTTTTCTGTTGATTGCTATAGGTTGTAGCTCTTCAATTAATAGTGAAAAAGAGCTTTTAAAGTGGTTAGGAGATCCAGGTCATGGATTTATAAAAAAAACAAAAGCAAATGGCTTTTTGTTATCAATGAAATATTTACCAGCAGAGTATCTAGCACTTAATGAGATGAAAAAAGATAACAAAACTGATATGAAGGATTTTCAGGGATATGTAGATAAGTTTAAAAATTCTAAAACTTTTTTGTTGACCATAAGTCATGACGAAGAAACAGTAAATGTAAGCAATTATAATGTTGCTAATCTTAGTGAATACGGGCAGAGAATAAGGGATTTAAGTTTCAATATAAAAGAAGTATTGGTTTTAATGACAAACTCTGGTAAAAAATATAATCCTGTTTTAACCACTATGGAAAATGCATATGAAATAGCTAATAAAAAGTCAATTTATATGGTGTTTTCAGACGATCAAAAAGAAATATTGAATTCAGAACAATTAGACATTGTATTTCAGGATACTTTTTTAGATACCGGAATAAGTCATTTTGTTTTTGAAAACGAAAAAATAAATAATCTACCAAATTTAAACTTTTAATTAAGAGCACTTATGATTTCAATACGTAAGAAAAATATTAAGATCATTACATACTTTTTGTTATGTGATATGTTGATTGGAATTTTTGTACCATCAGTAGGTTCATTATATGCTTTAACATCAGGGCCTGGTTCACCAGAGTTTTCGAGTTTTGAACCTGTGGCAACTACAAATCTGGTGGATCCTTTGTCAGGTAATTTTACGTATAATCTACCTGTAATTCAAATTCCCGGACCTGATGGCGGAGGGTATGCAATGTCATTATCTTATCACAGCGGAACTTCATCAGAAGAAGAATCTTCATGGGTTGGGCATGGCTGGACTTTAAACCCAGGAGCAATAAATACAGGTGTTCGAGGCTACCCCGATGAGTATAACAATGCACCAATTGATGTGTATAACAAAACAAGGCCAAATTGGACAATGTCGGGTGCCGTAAAACTTAATGTTGAAGCTTTTAGTGTTGGTGTGGGGATTTCTGATTATGTACGATATAATAACTATCAAGGAGTTTCCAGAACTTCGTCGATAGGGTTGTCTAAAGGATTTGCTAGTTTATCTCTTAATCGATCAGCTACAGGAGTCACGTTTAGTGCGGCAATTAATCCTTACGCTCTTTTAAGTAATAATGGAGGTGGTGATAAGAATAAGAAAAAAACTAAAACAAAAAAGAAGGCAGAAAAAAATGATGCTGATAAAAATGCCAAAAAGAAAATGTCAGTAAAAGTTAATGCTAAGCCAAGAGGTTTAGGATCGACTTCACTTAATGCAGCATCTACCTTTGGATTACAAACATTTACCGATGTCGGGCAGTCAGTTTCTTTAACGAAACTTAAAGGAATGAATGTGAATTTAAGTTATGGATTACAGGTTAATCCAGCTGTTGCTCCTGTTGGAATTGAAGGAGGGTATATTGGTTCATTTTCTATAAACCATTCTATAGCACATCGTATTTTGAATGCTTCAGGATATATGAATGGCTCAAGTGCGAAATCTGATTATTTTACAGAAAAAGCTCAGCTTTTTGATAGACGAGATTTCTTTATTGGTATTCCTTTCAGTACACCCGACAATCATGCTCTATCTGGTGAAGGTCTGTCTGGCGGGTTTCGTGCTTTTGCAGATGGCCCAAGAACCTTTAGTAATGATGAAAATGTAAAGAATAGAATAAAAACCTATGGCGTTGGTATAGAAGGAATGATAGGTACTAATGTTGGAGTAGGGGTAAATCTTTCTTTTGGAAGGAGTAAATCAGAAATGAACTATTTCTCAGGAACGGGATCATATAGTAACCTAAAATACAGGTTTTATGGAGATATGGGAGGTAAGGTAAATTTTGCTAATAATGATATAGCAAATATAGAATTGGGTGCAAATCCAAATTTCCCCGGGGTAAAAAGAGTAAGTGCTGCTGTTAGAGATGAAGGAAAAGCGTTTTTAGACCCTGCTATTGATTCAAAAATCAATACCTCATCACATATCGAAAAATTAAGTACTGGAGGATACGAAATATTTAACGAAGCAGGAATTAAATACGGATATTCCCAACCAGTAATGGTTAGAAATACATCAAATCTTTCTTTTGGAATAGATGAAAATGATAACATAGAAAAAAATCATTTAGCATATACAACGACCTATTTATCTAATGACTATAAAGTAGATGTCTGTAAACAGGATAGAGTAGCCGGAGAGGTAAGAGCTCTCCCACATGAAAATATATCGTTATTAAAAGTCATTACGACTCCAGATTATATTGATCTTGGTACCGCTGGGGTAGATGACAGTGATTTTGGTGGATGGACTTCGTTTGAGTATCATAAAAAATACGGAGAGGCTAGTGAGAAAGGAAAATGGTATCGTTGGAGAACTCCTTACAATGGTCTTTTCTATAATAAAAATTCGATCTCTGATGTTAAAGATGATGCGGGTTTTGTGACTACAGGAGAGAAAGAAGTATTTTTTCTTAAAAAAGTAGAGACAAAAACTCATGTAGCCTATTTTGTTACCAATACATCTAACGCTGCTAGGTTTGGAGTTACGGGATCAGGAGCAAGTTATTTGCGAGGATCACAAACAGCAAGATTAGATGGTCTGGCTGCTCAGGATTTAACAACCGAAGAAGATCCTTCTTCTAAAAGTGCAACAGCAAAAGGAACAGATGAATTAGAATATCTTGAAAAAATAGTATTGTTTTCTAAAGCCAGACCAGATGTGCCATTGCAGGTAACTAATTTTCAGTATGATTATTCACTAGTTCAAAACTTACCGAATAATAAAAATGGAAATTATCCTAATAACAAAATCTCTGTAAATAGTGGGAAATTAACACTTAAAAAAGTATGGTCAGAATTTGAAGGAGTTGTAGACTCTAGAATCAGCTCATATAAATTTGGATATCAATATACATCTAATCATCAAATGGATGTCCAATATTCACTATCTGCTCAAAATCCTGATTACGGCCCGCATCTTTTGGATGCATGGGGATATAATCAATTTGATGTAAGAGGTAATGTAAATAGTGCAGAAAACAGACATCTTAATTTAATTACATGGCCATATCAGGGAGATATTCCACAAAAGCAATTTGACCCCGCTGCATGGCAGTTAAAACAAATAGTGCTACCATCTGGAGGAGAAATTCTAGTAGAATACGAAAGTAAAGATTATTCGTATGTTCAAGATAGAGATGCTATGGCAATGGTACGATTGTCAAGCGCTTCAAACACATATGATGACCCTACATATACTTTAGATTTATCTGATATAGGAGGGTATTCTGATGGGTTATGTGAAAAAATTAATGAATATTTCTTAGAAGGAAAACCTAACGCAGGTGGTGAAATTGATGTTCGTAAAAGGATATATTTTAAGCTACTATATGCATTAGAAGATAATAATCCCGATTTATTAGGATGCCAATCAGAGTACATAACAGGATATGCTAAGATCTCAAAAATTACTTGTAATGGAAGCTCAATTTCTATTACTCTAAAATCGAAAAATAGAAAAAATCACACAAAATATTCAGGAAATACATTTACAGAAGAGTCCCAAGAAGATCGAAACTATAGGCTAGTACCTAGACAAGCCTGTCATGATTATTATGTCACACAAAGATGGGGTAAATATTCTGCAGGTTGTGAGGGTAAAATAGAAAAAGAATATGAAGATGCAATTGCAGCCAGACTTTTAGACTGTAATGGAGATATTGGTAGTACAGATTTAGGAAAAGCTATCAAAACATTAAAATATGCGCAAAAAGGAATAGAAAAATTAGCAAACAGAGGGATAAATGTTTCATTTCCTGATAGAGGTGAAACATGTAAAAAGCTAAATCCTGGTTTATCATACCTTAAAATACCTATCAATAAAGCAAAACGCGGAGGAGGAGTTCGGGTTAAAAAAGTTTTGATGTATGATAAAGGTATAGAATCTGGAGATGAAGCTACCTATGGTCAAGTTTATAAATATGAACTAGAGGACGGAAGGTCTAGTGGTGTTGCGACTAATGAACCACAAGAAATGAGAGAAGAAAACCCTCTGGTAGAATTTCTTCCTAAAAAAAATCAATCCTGGATTAATAGGATGATTGCTGGTAAAGACAAAGAACAAACCGAAGGACCAATAGGAGAATCATTACTTCCGGCTGCTTCGGTAAGTCACTCAAGAGTGGTTGTAGAGAACATCCATACCGGCAAAACAGGTACAGGGCATACTATTCATGAATTTTATACATGTAAAGATTATCCATATGATAAGTTATATGATTATAAATTATATGAAGGAAATGAAAGAAAGTTTGATTTCGCTAATAAACATCCAGAACGTGGTGTTTCTTATTCTGTACTTCAAGAAAATATGCATCATGATAGACTTAACCTTCCCAGCCCTTATTTTGCATACGGTTTTGATAAAGCGTGGGCTTCTCAAGGATTTAGATTTATACAAAATGGGATGCATGGTGTTCCTAAATCGGTAAGAACATATGGGGGTAACTATACGCCTGGAAATACAAGCTATATCTCTTCTGGACAAGATTTTTATTACTATGAACCGGGAGAAAAAGTAAAACTATTTACAGGGTTTGATGGGCAAGATTCAGGTACTTATGTGTGGGATGTACCGGGTAAAGAAATGGATGTTACTCAAGAAGGATATAGTATTGAAAATGAGGATTTAGATTTTGAGTTTGAAATAGACGTAAGTGTTGGATTAACTATACCACCGCCAATATTTGTATCATTTGGCTTAGTATTTAGATACAAAGAACAATTATTAACCAAATACGCTACATCAAAGGTTATAAAATATCCAGCGATTCAAAAAAAGATAGTTTCATATACAGATAATATCGCATCTACTACAGAAAACCTTGCATTTGATTATGCTACCGGACGCTCTGTTTTAACAAAAACGTACGATGCATATCATGGTATTGATTTAACTGTTGCAAACCAAAAACACGATGGATCTATATATAACCTGAATATTCCTGCCCATTGGAATTACGATAAAATGGGGCAGAAGTCTAATATATCAAGTAATACAAATCAATTACTAGCTAGTGCAGGACAGTTTGTAACGTATGGAGCAGATGCTAACCCGATTAATGACAATGGTACTTGGAGTATTAAGTCGAATAAAATTATATCTGCGGGAGCAAGTACTTATAATGTATTGGCAGGAGTTTCTGAATGGACAAATAATCAAAGTGTAAATACTGAATATGGATCCTTAGGAAATCCATCAGTATATAGAATGCATGAAAATTATACATTTAAAGGAAACGTAAAGAAATCTTCAGACCGAAACACAAATTCTGGAAAAATTTATGAAGGTGGTATTGTAGAAAACTTTACCCCGTTTAATTATAATGCGAATTCACAGGACGAAAAATGGGTAAAACTCACAGAAGTTACTAAGTATTCACCTAATGGAGCAGCATTAGAAGAACAAGATGTTTTAGGAATATATAGCGCTTCTAAGTACGGGTATAATTTTACGCTTCCTACTATGATTGCTAAAAACTCAACCTATGAAGAAATGTATTTTGAGCATTTTGAAGATAAAGTAGGTGTCGAAACAGGCTTGGTAACAGATATAGCACACTCAGGAATATATTCAAAACAAATTGTATCTGGTGAGAGTTTACTAAAAAATGTTATCGCCGGAAACCTATTGTCAAGTACTGGGGGGTGGTTAAAATTTTGGACAAAATCTGATGAAAAACTGATTAATCCACAGATTCAAATCAATGGTAATACATTGACTCCAGAGTTTATGGCAAAAACAGGAGAGTGGTCCTTGTACAGAACTTACATAACGCCACAATCTTTTGTTTCTGGCCAGGCAGTTTCTGCAAGTCTAAGTTTTGAAAATCCGCAAGTATATATAGATGATATCAAATTTAATCCTAAAGAAGCACAAACAACGTGCTATGTGTATGATGTAAAATCACTTCGATTATTAACCTTATTTGATGATCAACATTTTGGGTTGTTCTATCAGTATAATGGAGAAGGACAATTGATTCGCAAGCTAATCGAGACAGAAAAAGGATTAAAAATAATAACAGAAACGCAATATAATTTACCAAAAGAAAGCCGTGAAAGAATTTAAAGTAATAGCCCTGATTGCATATTGTTGTTTTCATTTTAGTGGATATGCTCAAAATGAAACCTCAAATAAATGCAGAGATAGAATTTTAGAATATCTGGATGGTATGCAGGAAGTAATATCTCCAAAGAAAGGACAGGTGTATTATATGAAATATAGTACCAATACAACTTTTTTTAAAAAGCATAACCTACCTGTTTCTTCTACCAAAAGTGAAATGCTTATCTCAGAATATAAAATCTTTATGGATGATGAAAACATGAAGATATATGGAGATGATAAGGAAATGTTTGTGGTCTTACCCAAAATAGGAAAGATATACTGGAATGATTCTGATCCAAGGTTATTTACGGATAATAATGCACAACAAAAATTTTTAGAAATAGAGAGAACACTTTTAAAATCAATAGGCACGATTGATTGTGTAACTAATGGTAATAAACAGAAAATTACCATAGTACCTAATAAGGATTTTGAAAAAAAATCAGGGTTAATACGACAGGTTTTAGAATATGATGTGAATCAAAAACGAGTTACAAAAGTCGAAAATCGATTTAATGAAAAAAGTAAGATCAAAAAGCAGATGGTGCACTATGAGATTATTGACTACAAGAGCTCTAAAAAAATCAAAAAACCCTTGGAGTACATTTTTAATGGAACAGAATTAAAGGGAGTTTACAAGAATTTTGAAATTATAGATAACAGAAAAAATAAATGATGTTTTGTACACTAAAAAATCACCGAAATGAAATGTCATTTTTTAGTATATCAATCCTATCGGACAACTTTAAAAATAAAATTTACAGATGAAAATTAATTGGTCACTCACAAGAATCATCTTTTTACTTTTTCTAGCTAGCGGTACATTGTTTTCGCAAGATAAAGGAGTATACTTAGATAATGTTATGTTAAGTATTCCTGGCACAGGAGAATCAACTTCGGGCAGTTTAAATTTTATTACGCCGTGTTCTACTTTTAATGTTAATGAAGGAAAAGTATGGGTCAAAATTGACCTGGGAGAAAATTACGAATTTGGATATGATAATTTTGGGGTTCCATTTGAGATAGGAATGGATCTCGAAATAAAAGTCCTTACAGACAACCCGAGTATTGATCTGGCAATATCATTTAAAGTTGAATTGAATAATAACAAACCAGAAAGTGTCGTTTTTCTCGATCTTAACCAATATATAGATACAGATAATAATAGTACAGGACTCTCTTATCTCGGAAATAAAATTAATGGTGTTCGTGCTACCATTAGTAACCTTACGAATACTGCAGTTACAATTAATACAGGAACAGCGTTAAATGTTGGACTAAACTATGAAATGAATTATGGTATTGATGTAAGTGCAAACACGGTAAGTAATTTAACAAAAACAGCTGTAGCCAATAGCAAAGCAATAGTGTTTAATTGGACAGATAGTTGTAATGCTCCGGGATACGAATTACAGATTATTAGATTATATAACACAGATCCGGCAACATCATCTGATCAAAGAACAATAACAACAACTATTGATTGGGATAAGGCATTATCATTACATGTAGACGGAGCTACAACTTCTATCGATCTCACGATGGGAGAAGGACAAGGATATTATGCATGGCGAGTTAGACCAATAGGAACGTATTACGAAAATGGAATTGGTAATAATAAAAACTGGGGGAGTTGGAATGCTCTAGATTATACAGCATGTACTTCGTGTATATTTACACCTTCAACAAGCGCTAATCAGGTATTCTTTTTTACAGATACCGACGACCAAAAAAATTACCAGTACAGTAGAGTTTTTACCGAAAATAACAAAGTAAGTGAGCAAGTGACCTATGCTACTTCTTTAAACCAAGTTAAGCAAACACAACGATATATACCCTCAAAAGATTATAAGGTAATTACACAGACAATTCTAGATAATTCGGGAAGGCCTACTATAAACACATTACCAGTACCAATTGTTGGAGAAAAGATAAGTAATTATAAAGAAGGTTTTGTACAGACGAGTAAAAGTCTTTACAAAGCTAAGAATTTTGATGAAGAGGATAATTATAGTACTCCGGCAATGATAGATGCTACTGGTGCTTTTGAATACTATTCTGGTGCCAATGCAGATAAAAGAATACCAGATGCAGAAGGGTATCCTTTTACCAGAGTTATTTTTAGTAACGATGGTACTGATCGTGTTGTTGAACAATCAGGTGTTGGAAAAACACACATGATAGGTAATATAGCTGATGGAAAAACAAGAACTACAAGAACTTTATATTCTACACCTACAGAGGATGAATTGGTAAAATTATTTGGAGATGAAGCACCTAATCATCAGGATGTTGCAAAAATTGTAACCGTCGACCCTAATAGTACAAGATCGGTTTCTTATATCACTAAAGAAGGAAATACAATCGCTACAGGGCTTACTTTTAGTGAAGATGATACTGTGTTAGATAGTGTAAAAGATACAAATCCGGATAACACAGTTAAAGGGGTAACCGATAGAATAACTAATAATATAAAAACATCAACAGGATTTTTAGCATCTAAACGTATTACTATTTTAGAAGACGGAACAGATGTAAATATAAGTTATACAATTACAAGACCTGTATTAGATGGGTTATGCCATAATTTAGAATTAGATTTAGACTATAGTCTAAAAATTGAAGTTTTTGATATAGGTACAGGAAACGTAGTACATAGTTTTGAACAACCAACCTTAAAAGATTTAACAGATACAACAAATGACGGTATAGATAATGTTACTGTAGATTTCGGAAATGTAATTTTAAATACAGGTACATATTATATTCAAAAAACATTAGTACCTAGCGATTCTATAAAGCTTGATTTGGTTAATGCAGAGGATAGTATTAATAAACTTATAAAACCATTTTTTGATTGGATTATTGATTTTTCTAATGAAGTGGATTGTGAAGAAGAAATGGAATATCTGTATAATGATATTTTCCATTTTGGTAAACTAGTGTATAATAAGCAACTTGCAGCAAATATTGTTACCGATGCTACTACAGGAATAAGAATCGCTACTGTTAATTTTGATTGCGCAGGATGCTCTGATGAAAAAATAAGTTTTAGGAGTAAAGATCCTAATGATCCTGAAGCAGATGACGAATTTTTAGATTATTACCTAGGTAGAGAAGATCAATATAAAATCACAGTTTATTATTTTGACCCCAGTGGTGATTTAAAGGCTTTTAATTATGATACCGATACCTCAATTGAGGGAAGAAGACCTGTAAAAGTTGGATTTGAAACACCATGTTGTCAGTTTCAGGTACCTATAATATTTACACCCCCTTTCCGTACTCCAATTCCAAAAGCTTTAGAAGCATATCGAAATAATAAACAATTAGATGATCAGGTGGTAGAATCCATCTCATACTTTGGGACAGGAGCAACTCCGTTAACTACTCCAAACCCAGATAATCATATAAATCCAAATCCAAATTTCTTATTAGATACAGAAAACAACTTCACTTATGAGAAACTAAACGATGGTTCGGTAACGCTTAAGAATACTGATGCTTATCCTATTGATTTTGAAGGGTATGCTATCTCTATGCTTTACGAATGTAAAAGTGCAGTTAATACTGGATATACAAGAGAAAGAGCAGCAGAAGAAATTTATGCTCAACTAGTAGGATGGCAACGACCTGGGGTGTTTAATCAAATGGTTTATCATATGGCTACAGATCAATATGGTGATCAGGATTGCCCTAAAGTAGAAGAGGATATTCCTAATCATCCAGTTCCAAATGGAAACTACGAATCTTGTGATTACCCAAAACCTAAAGTGATATTACCAGGATCGCAGTACTCTGCACAAGAACTGGCAGAATGTTGGGAACCTATCGTAATAGAACTAGTAAATAAATTATGTGTTGGTGATTATGATTTGGACTCAAATGAAGAAAATAATGTAGCAGATAGTTATGACACAAGAGGTGGCGATAGTAGAGGGCATTTAAGAAAAAATATAAAAAACTTTATCGTACGATGGATCGCAAAGCGTAAACTGGTAAGAAGAATAAGAAGACAAAATGTAAGTACTAATGGTGTTGCTCAGGATCAGGCAGAGGCAGAGCTAGGTAGTGTAGTATATAAATTCTTTGAATGTACGGGTTACAAATTTGGAGATATCATAAATGAAGTACCTAAAGACAAAGCTCCTAAGGCTAATTTCCCAGTATTTCAACCCGACTTCGATACGTTGGTGAATTCAAAAACCAATCTAAAATATACAAAATATGATCGAAAAAGGCTAACGGGCCTTATAGGGGAATGGTTAGACCTTTTTGATCCGGAAACAAGAGAACATTATTATAATATTAAAGATCCTGTGTATGCTTTTAAGTATTTTGAATATAAAGAAGGAACATTTCCTATTCTTGAAGCAGAGACCTGTTTTAGAGATCCTAATATTTGTATTGAAGAAGTAGTTAATGAAACAACAGGAGAAATTGAAGAAAAAGAGTTCGGTTGTTGTGGTGAATATCCCGATGGAACTCCCATCCCCTGTAACTTTTGTGATGTAGGATATATACAGTGTGAACAAACTTCAAAAGATTGGAATTGTGATCAACGTCTTACTTTTTATAACCTGGTAAAAGACTTTAAAGAAGAAGTGGTACCCGATGTCGTACCCGTTAATTGTGGAAATTATTTTGAAGCAACCAGTTATGTGTTAAATCCGGATTATGAAAAAGAATCAGGTTTCATATTAACCTTTACCAGTGCAGATGTATTACCAGGAACATTATCTGGATTAGAATTTTTATCAGCAGATTTATTTGCAGAAAACGGAGGGTATATCACTAATAGTTTTGCAGATATGCCACCGATTCCTCAAGATAGATGGTTTATTGATCTGGCAGGTGAACCGCAAGCTACCGGAGTTAGTATGATTGAAAATGAAGTTTCATTATTGATGAAGGAATGTAATGAGAACTGTGATGACAAACGAGAATTCTTTAAGCGAAACTTAATAGAACTGTTTGAAAACAGGTGTTATGTAATTGGCAAATGTAAAATCGACCCTAATGATAATATAGTTCCCGAAGAAGATATTGAAGCATTAGTAGAACAGATTGTACAACAATGTAAAAAGCAATGCGAGGTAGATACCTATGCTTGTATAGATGAAACATGTAGACTTTTGGGAGCACCTACACGAGTAGATAGGTCAGATCCTAACGCTATTTCTAAATATACTATCGATCTTAGTTTCCCAGAATTAGGAGTGTCTGGACCTGTAGTCGCTGGATTGTCTACCAGAGAAGAACAGAAATTAAAATATTTTGATCCGTTAACCGGGATAACAACTCAAACAAACGAATCTCCTATAGAAGAAAACCTCCCTAGCGGATTGGTTAAGTACTCATATAACACATCGGCATATCCTTTTGTAACGATTTGGGATATTAGACAATCTCTTACCTATGCGCAATCTACCAGATCGAAACAGGCATTAGAATGGACAGTAAAATTAGATATTCCTAGTAAATGTGATAACACAGGAAATTATAATCCGGATTTGACATATGATACAAATAATTTACCTGTAGAACCTGTATACGTTTATAACAAGGATACCAAAAAATGGGAACAACAATCTTTTGAAATATGTACAGATCAGGCAGATTATATTACTCGCCAAAACCCTAATGGACCTGGAGATACTTTTGTAGATAGAGATAAGTATATCAAGACTACTAAAAAACCATTTTCTCCTACTGACCCTGATTTTGATCCGGTCGAGTCGCCAAAAACCGGAATAAATGTAGTCATTGATCCTAATAACTAAACCTATAGCAACGATGAAAAATAGAATCAAACATAGTATGATCCTGATTTTTGGGATGTTTTGTACGACACTTTTTTATGCGCAACAAAATACATTTGACTTTGAGGTTTATGAAAAAGAAAAAAATGTATTTGAAATCTCACTTCAGTTTTATGAAGTTGCGAATGTAAAGTTTATTCAGGTAGATCTAATTGAAGATGGGAATGTGTTAGATAACCAAGAAGCAATATTGAATAGAAAATCAGATAATAACTTCTATTTGTTTTATAATCAAAAAGAAACCTTAGTCTATTTAGATGATCTAAAAATGATCATAGAAAAGAAATGGGGTAAAGCAAAACCGAGATCTATAGCTCTAGAAGTTCGACTTTTAAATAACGAATTTCAGCTAATCACCAGGAACCGTAAACAAATCAGATAACCAACTCGAATACACACAAGATGAAAAAAATATATACTGCACTTTTTCTATTACTTACTGTAATAGGATATGCACAATCCAATGCTGATTTGTTGATAGAAACATCTACCAATGCTTCATTGGTAGTCTGCGGCGATGAAGTAACTTTTACCATTAAATTAACCAATAGAAGTAATGCTGTTTTATCTGGTATTGTATATAATTCTACATTACCGAATGGAATTACTTTGGTGAATTCGCAATATCCTAATAGTAGTAGTACAGCTGGCCAGGTAAAGTTTGCAATACCTAGTATTCAGGCTAATGAAGTTACTAATTTCACCTATACTGCAAAAGGAAGCTGTACGTTATTAACCGAGTTTGATTCTGCAACACAAACCAATGAGACATTTGTTGTAAGAAATACAAATTCAGTCGCATATAAGGTAAATGCTGGGGCAGAACAAACAGTAACTGGTACTTCAGAATCGTATAATGTTAATTTTCCAGAACTATTTGTAAAGGTAAAAGATCAGGATGTTAATATACAGGTAGGTATATTAGAAAAAGATGCTGATGGTTCTGTATTTGACAGAGAAATTGAAGTAAGTAATAGTGGTCTTGGAGCTGTGAGTGAGTTTAGATTATATGTAGACTACGATGCCAATATTGATTTTAATGAACTCAAACTATCTACGGGTCAGGTATTAACACCTGTTGGCCCAGCAGTCACTTCCCCTTTAGGAACGGGATTACAACGTCTAGAATATACGATTACCAATTTTTCAACAATAGGAAATGGTAATGCTGTTTTTGAACAAAATGAAAGATTGACATTGATAGATAATGTTTCCCTAAAGGCAGGAG
Organism: Aquimarina sp. EL_43; assembly: GCF_943422735.1. NCBI lineage: Bacteria > Pseudomonadati > Bacteroidota > Flavobacteriia > Flavobacteriales > Flavobacteriaceae > Aquimarina > Aquimarina sp. EL_43. The sequence goes on from NZ_CALSBR010000001.1 coordinate 3,980,848, forward strand.
ATTGTTTTCCGTCTATGGCTACAAATTATACTGCGGTATATGGTTGTAATGCTACTTTTTGTGAAGCCATAGATGATAAAGATGCGACTTCTGTAAATTATTTGAGTTTTGTTCAAGGATCTCCACGAATAGCAGCAAGTAGTACTGTTATTAAATCTGGTGATTTATGTGGAGATCAAATAATTTTGGAATATAAATACAGTAATTCTGGTAATGGATCATCTTTTTCTGATGCAGATCATGCATATAATCTATCTCTTCGAGAAGTAAGCGAATTATTTAAAAACTCTAGTGTTAAGAAGGTTATCCTTAATAATGTAGAAATACCTATTTCGTTTATAGATTCACAGGATAATCTTCATTACGATTTTTCTCGTAATGATAATAATATTTTCTCTACAGATCCAGATGGAATCGGTGTAGGATTGGATGATATAGATAAAGATGGCGTTTATGATGATTTACCTGTAGGAGCGACATTAACTTTAAGAGTTGAGTTTAACTTAACATGGGATCCTCAATATTTTGTTGACCTAAGAGATCAAATAGCTTGGGCTGTACTTAATGGTTATAATAATGCATGCTCTAGGCCTGGTCGTTATTCTGGACAAAATGTAGTATCAATACTATCGTCCGAAATAAATCCTCCAAGAGATCAGATACCATCTGAATTAAAAACAGATGAAACAGCAATCTTTAAATTTTATGTTAACTATCGTAATTTATTAAATGATCAAAGTGGATCCGTTGTGATTCCTGATAATTACCTTTCTAGATTTAAGTTGCCCCAAGGATATTCGATTGAAAAAGTAGAATGGCATAGAATAGCTAGAGTACCAGAAATTCTTACGGTTATTCCAATTGCTAATGGTTTTGAAGTACGTGGAGGAGGTGCTAATGGTTGGTATGAAACTACTGTTTCTGTAGACTGTAGTGACAGTCTAGTAGAAACAATAGAAGATGTAGATTGGACCATGTATAGAGATGTCTGCAACGATTTTAGTAGTCTTGAACTTTTGGAAATAGCCAAAACTTCTTCTGCTATTTTTACTACATTCGATCGATGTACTACTGATCCCGGTGGCCCCGGAGGTGGAGGTGATACTTGTGATTTTGAAACAGAAATATTTGAAGTAAAAAGAAATACTTTTGGATATGTTGAAAACCAAAATGGAGCTAATTACTATTCCGCTAATGAATTAGCAGGGATACCTAAAGTTAATGCCAATTCTGCGGGGATTCAATTGAAAGCTGCTTATCCTAATGATAAGGCATTAATAGAGGCGAAGGGGCTTTTAAATACAGATGGAGCCGAATCTTATAATGAAATAACATTTGAATTTGCATTTAATTTACCCGAAAATTCTAACATTGAATTATTGAAACATACTGATGATGGAATTCTATCAGTAAATAGTACAAATTATCCACTAACATCTCCTCTGGTTTCAATAGATAATAGACAAAGAATTACATATTCATATACCGTTCCTATAACCCCGGTTTCAGGATCAAATATTGTTTTAGAAGTCAAAGAACTTCAATTACAATTAGAAAAAATGTCTAGTGTAGGTTTAGCAAAAGGTATATATGGTTTATCGGTGTTTAGAGGTAAATTTTTAGGAAAAACTACTTCTGGAGCAACAGGTTGTGGAAAATCTAAAGGAGATTCTTTTGATCTACTTATTCCAAAAACCAATGTACAATTATATCAATATAATAGTGTGCGATGTGACCTTGGTTATCTTTTAGTAAATAATAGATCAGAACCGGCTAATGGGAGTGATGATTTTCCAAATGAGTTTCGTCCTGTTTCTATTGAGACAAGTCTAGAATTTTCGTTTCCTAAAGGGTATCAATTTGATTCTAAAACAGATGTATTACCAATTTTTTATAGTTATTATATAGATAATGGAAATAGCGGAACTGGAAATGTTCTTTTAGATGTTGTTTCGCAATCATCATCTCTAAATACAGTAGACTTAAAAAATATTCCCTTATTAAGTGATAAAATATCGGGGTATTCTGTTAGAGGAAATTTAGAGCCTGTTTGCGACGCTAACTTTGAAATTCCAAGATTTGGTAATAACACCAATACATATTACTCTAATTTATTTTATAAAGACTTGTTAGAGAATCCTGATGTGACTATAGATTATTCTACACTTCCAAATTATCGTGAGAATAGCTCGTTTGTAGAATACTATAATGTGCCTTATAGTGTTTCGACAAATCAAGTTCAAGAAGGTTTTGAACGAACAACAGATTGGCCTGTACAGATATGTAATGAAGCACCTACTAATTCATCTTACTATACAATGTCGAATGCATGGATGGCATTAGAACTAAAAGTAGGTGATGAAAGCACTATTTTAGTGGGAGCCAAAGATCAGAATGGAAATATAATTCCTCAGGAAGATATCATATTCTATGGACCAATTAATCCTAGATCAGGTAAACCAACAAATATGTTGGTAAAGCTAAATAACTCTAAAGTTTCTCCAAAAACCTGTGTTTCCATTTATCCAATAGCAGAATATAGAGTTTGCGAAAATGATGTAGAACAGGATATAGATGTAATAGCTGGTTGGTATTGCGATTCATGGCCCCTTTCGGGAGAAGCATATGATGAAACTTCAGAGTTGACAGCAGTAACTTCAATAAATAACCCTGGTGTTTTAACTTGCCAATATGAGTACAAAAAAGATGTAGTAACCTTACGGTACAAAACCGGAGGAATTGATTGGGAAGTAAACCGAGTAGGCAATGAAGTAGACCTTTGTGAGGATATTGCTTTTGATGTAAAAGTAGTAAGCTCTAAGTTTGCCAATGTATATGACACCAATGTTACTGTTGATTTACCAGTTGGAGTTTCTGCTTCAGATGTAAGTACGATAACTTATACCTATAGTGGAGCATCAGCTACAGTACCTGCTTCTTTTATACAACAAAATGTATCAGGTACCCAAGATCTAATCATCAAAGCATCAGATTTAGTAACTTCTTTACTTGTAGCATCAGGAGATCTTACCGATGCAACAGAAAGTACGATCCCAGGAATTCGTTTACCCGGTAAAAATGAAATTAGCTTTAGAATAAGCCTGAATTCGGATTGTAACTATAACCCAGGAAAACCAGTTAAGTTTTTCCTAGAAGGAACTACCAACTGTTCAGAAAATATCAATCTTCAGTTTGATCGTTTTATTCCGCTTAAAGGATTAACTACTCCGGATATAACAGTAGACATTACAGGTAGTAACTTTTTGGTTTGTAATGATAGTAATGAAGTAACTATAGCAGTGGTAAATGCAAGTGTTAATCCTATTGCTCAACAACAATTGGTAGTTACATTACCAACCGGGGTTACTTATGCAAATGAGGTAAGTGGTTTTCCTGCACCTACAAGTACTACGGCAACTACAGTAACCTGGAGTCTAACGGATTTAGATACTAATAAAAATCAAACTTTTAAAATAAATACCCGTTTAACTAATCTATCGGGAACTAGTTTTGAGTATCAGGCAGAAACCATACAAAACGGGCAAGCTACTTGTATTTCAAATAATCAGGTTTGTGACCTTGAGGTTACTACAGCTAGTGATACTGTAGAAGTGGTAAACTCTCCGTTTCCGGGAATAACGATCAATACATTAAGCAGTTCTCCTGTGTGCGAAGGTGAAGATGTGGTGGTAGAAGTTGTACTTTCTGGAGCATTAGCAGGAGGAAGTTATACCTATACCTGGAATGTACAGCCTATATCTTCTAATGGTAATCAGTTTACTTTTAGACCATTAAATTCAACATCATTACAAGTTACTGTACAATCTGCAACAAACCCTGCGCCTAATTGTAGCGGTACTGCAACTGTAGATGTAGAAGTATACCCAAGTGCAGAGATAAACCTTACTTTGGTAGATGGTGTAAGTTGTTCTGGTAAGTCTGATGGTAAAGTTACCGTTAGCATTACAGGAGAACAAGGCACTGGGTATTTAGAGCAAGAGCCTTTCGAAATTGTAAATTCTACCTATCCTAACCTGGTTACTATTGGTCAACAATTAACAAATGGGCAGGAATTAACTATAGAAAATATACCCGAAGGAAATTTCAGTATTACATTCAAAGATAATTACGGTTGTCAATTTGAAAAATCAATAGCAATTGGTGTTGTAGATAAACCTATAGATGAATTATGTGTTTCGTTATTACCTTGTGATGTCACAAGTGGTAATGTAACGGTATCATTTAATACGCTAGATGTCCACCCATCTCTTACAGGAACAAATTATACAGGAAGGATATATAAAGTCACAGGAGGGACATCTGAAAATATTGTTACTTATACAGGAACATTTCCTGATGCACAAAGTCATGAGCTTATAAATGCAATAGTTGGGGATAGTTATTTTGTAGAAATCACTGCAGCTAATGGATGTATATTTTCTACTCCTTTTAGACCGAGAACTATTGGAGCTAGTGTAACTATTAAAGAAGATTCTCCTTATCTGGAAGTTTGTTTTGCTAATGACACTTTAGATGTAAACTTTGAATTAAAAAATAATGGGAATTCCTGTTCAATTTATACTGTTTCGGGGTATACTGTATTCTTTGGAAGCGTAGATAGTGAAGGAGAATTCGTAGGAACACCAGAAGTGTTTGATGATATTCCGTCATTAGGAAGTGACCCTACACCATTTCAATTACAGAATGTTGGCCCTGGTAATTACAAAATTTTTGTTCAACCAAGTGCCGTTACATCATATAATGGTGCTCTTGAAGCTTGTGGGACATCGAAATACTTCAATATAAAGGCGCTTTCTAACTTATCTGTAGATACGATCGCTAATAATCCACAATGTGCAGGAGAAGATTCTGGTAGTGCAGAGGTTGTGGTAACAGGAAATTCAGGAGCGGTTAGCTATGAATGGACCAATACTGCCGGCGAAGTGGTTTCGATAGGGTATATTGCTACAGGGCTTATAGCTGGTGAATATAGTGTAGTAGTTGCAGATGAGAGTGGATGCGGAGCAACAGATCCGGTTAAAGTAACCTTAGAAGATCCAACACCTTTAGATACTCCAATAATAGAAGATATCCAAACCAGCTGTGATGCAGTTTCTGGATCAGGAATAACGGGAGGTACAGTATCTGGATATACATCAGGAACTGCACCCTATACATTTACATGGTATTTGGTAACCGAAGAAGAAGTTCTTCCTCCAGACGGAGATCCCGTTATTGAATTGGTAGAAGAATTAAAATACCAAGAAATTGTTCAGGAAGGTGGTACTTCTAGTTATCCTGGTATTACACCAGGTAATTATAAGGTTGTCGTAACAGATGCTAATGGTTGTACTGCAGAAACAGTAGTTACAGCGGTAACACAACCTCCGGTAAGACGTAATTATAATATATGTTTAAGTTGGGTATCTCCGACTCAAAAAGAAAGAAATGATACAGAGCCAGATACTACTCGTACGGTTAAACCTATTGGTCCATCTACATTTAATCAAGCGATCGCATCCAAAGTAGAACTTTGTGTTGTTGAAAATATAGATAAGTTAGAGGCTAATGTAAATGAGGTTCTTTATAATACAGGAGGACTAGATGATGAGGTGACGTTAAAATATACTCAGGGAACAAGTGATACTTATCATTTCACTCTATACTATTATGATCGTGCAGGTAACCTGGTACGTACAGTACCACCAGAAGGAGTTCGTACGGTTAGCGATCGTAGTGCAACTGCACATACATATGTTACGGGATATGACTATAATAGTATTTCACAATTAGCTAGTCAAAATACACCAGATGGAGGTACTTCACAATTCGTATATAATGATATTGGTCAATTATGGTATTCTCAAAACGAGCGCCAGCAACGAGAAGGAGTATTCTCCTATGTAGTATATGATGAACTGGGGAGAGTGCGTGAAGGTGGAGAAGCCAAATTAAATGGAAAAATATTCCCTGCCGATTTCTTGATTAATAATCAGGCAAATCCACAAGTGGCAATCGATTTACCAATGATTGATAAAACTGAATATATTCAGACCACTTATAATGATAGAGTAGAAGAAATTTCTTATCGAGATCAAAAACAACGTTTTTTACGTAATAACGTAAGTTTTATTAATAATAAAGATAAAAACGGTAAGCTTACTAAAACATATTACAGCTATGATCCACATGGTAATGTAGAGTGGTGCGTACAGGAACTCCCAGGGATCGGAAGAACGACAGTTGCCTATACATATGACTTAGTATCGGGTAATGTAAACGAAGTTCATTTCAACAGAGGGCGAGTAGATGAATATCGTCATAAATATACCTATGATGAAGATAACAGAATCGTATCTGTAAAAACATCTAAAGATGGTTATGTATGGGATGAAGATGCCCGATATGATTATTATCTACATGGCCCTTTAGCAAGAACCGAACTAGGTGAAGATAAGGTACAGGGATTAGATTTTACCTATACCATTCATGGATGGCTAAAAGGTATCAATACACCAGATCTTGCACAGAATGCGTATAACCCAGATGCAAATAATAAACGTGGTGATGCCGCAACAAAACATGCCAAAGATGAATTTGGTATGGCATTAGGGTATTATCGTGGAGATTTTACTCGTGATGGAGTGTTAAATTCTGGACTTACAGCAGCCAATCCGTTTAATCTGGAAAATGCAGTAAACGGTGTACAACAAAATCTGTATAACGGTAATATTAGCACCTGGACTTCTCAGGTCGCAGAAGAAGCAAAAGAGAAAAACAGAGCGAGTTACCTTACCGGAAATAGCTACCGATATGACCAGTTAAACCGAATTAAATCATCAACTACACAATTATATAGTGATACCAATCAAACTTATGGTGCTATAGGAGGCAGTGCCAATGCCTTTAAAACATCTTATGAGTATGATAAAAATGGTAACCTGCAACGATTAAAGCGTCATAAAGATGACGGACAGCTAATAGATGATCTAACGTATCACTATAACCTTGAAGATCCAAACCTATCTAATCGTTTAACATATGTAGATGATGCTGCAGGACAAGTAAGTACAGTAATCAATGATTTACCTGATCAAAATGTAGGAAACTATGAATACGATGAAACAGGGCAGTTAATTCGCGATAATAGCGAAGGATTGCGTTACGTATGGACAGCCGCTGGTAAAGTATCAGAAATTATCCCGGATAATACGGGTAATCCTGATACGCAAAAAGTACACATGTCATTTACTTATGATGGTATGGGTATGCGTGCCATGAAGCAAGTAAACCGTATGCCATATAATGTAACAGGAGAAGGTCCGCAAATTCATAATCCGGCAGCAGTAGAAACAACCTATTACACTTGTGATGCTTCTGGTAATGTAATGGGAATCTATAAACGCGAGGATGTTAAGGTAAATCCAAATGATGCAACCGATAATACCTATACAGCAACGTTTAGCATCTCGGAGAGACCTATCTATGGTAGTGATCGTGTTGGACAGGATGTCTTTAGCGAAGTAATCTATACGCGTACCTATGGATTTGATACTATAGAAAACTATGAAGAGGTAGCAGTACAGTTTATGAGTAATATCACAAACGCACTAGACAATGTATTCTTAGTACAAAATGATAGTAAAGAGTTAACAGATACAAATGGTGCTGTAGTGCAGGTTCCTGGAACCAAAATGGCGAAAGCTAAAGCAGATCGAACGTTTAATGCATTACAGTATGAAGCTTTACAACAAGAAAATGAAGCTATTGTACCTATTGTAACAGATAATAATGTTTTCTTAATCGAGAATACACAGGGTGAAGTTATAAGTTACGGTGCAGTAGCGACGAATTACTTTAGTACTGATCCCGATCGTTCTGTATTATTGATCTACGATGCATCAGGTAATCTGGTATCAGGATTAGAAACTATTAATGTTGATACAGCTACATCAATTGATCCGCATGCAAAAACAGTAGTAGTAAAACACCCATCTAATCCTAGTGAGTATTTGATATTCTATAGAGATACAGCTTCAGGACTACATTGTGCTACCTTACGTAATAGTGGTGGAGTATCGATTACGGGTCACCAAAACTTTGCCTATAGCAATTATGGGCGTCATATGGCAGTGATCCAGGACGAACAACAAAAAAAGGCATATCTTTACGCCACCATGCATACCGATGGTACTGTAACGACGCCACCGGGAACCAACCTGGTTCGTTTTACAATTGGTGAAACGGGAACTGTAAGTTTTGATGGTACATTGCTACCAGCATACTTTGATAGTTTCGATGCAGCAGGTAATGGAGAGTTGCAGATCGCAACCGATGGTACCGCAATAAGTGTGTATCATAATATCTCATTACCCGCACAATGGACCGCAGCTACAGATGCAGAAATTCGCACCTGGCAGCTCGATCCGGATACGAAACTACCAGTAGTAGCAAGTGTATCGACTATTGCAGTAACCAACGGTAATATTGGTAAAGGTTCTTTGATAAACACAGGAGATGATATCTATTATACGCAGTATACGCAGGAGGTAACAACCAATGCAGATACTAAGGTCGTAAAACGAGCTTCAGATAACCAGGTAGTAGCTACTAACGCATTAGGGGACCTTAGAGTAAATAAGGATAATAAACTCTACCAGTTTGTAGGTACAACGAATAGTGGGCAGGAATGGAACCTAGATACTCAAACCAGTACAATACTAAATAATTTACCTGCCGCTACCGGAGGAGTAACAGGATACCAACCGTATCAACCGTATACTATTCTTACTACAGAAGATGAAGCAACCAGTGGGTTGGTATATCGTGATCTGGGTAATAAGTATTATGAGATTAAGGATCACCTTGGTAATGTACGAGTAGTGGTAAACGATCGTAAAAATCTGGACCCTGCTACAGGAGACTTAACGGCTAAGGTGGAAAGCTATAATGGTTACTATCCGTTTGGGATGCTACAACCTAATCGACATAAAGACTCTAAATCCTATCGATATGGATTCCAGGGACAAGAAAAAGACGATGAGATTAAAGGTGAAGGGAATAGTGTAAACTATAAGTATAGAATGCACGATCCTAGATTAGGGAGGTTTTTTGCAGTGGATCCGTTGGCTAGAAGATATTCATATAATTCACCTTATGCGTTTGGTGAAAATAGAATAATTGATGGAATAGAACTTGAAGGACTAGAATATATGCATTATTCAGTTTGGTTTGTGGATGATAGTGGTGATGTACGACTTCAGCGAGTACTGGATGATAATATTCCGAAGAAAACTTATGGTAATTGGTTATTGAATATTACGGATGGTTTTTGGGGTATGATGGATGATGGAATGGCAGATATTGCAGTTGTTTGGTATCAAGGAGAGAGAGATCAAATACCCATTGGATATTATATTCCAGTGGATGATTTAGTCAATGTAAATGTTAAAGATTTACATATTCGATCAAAGAAGTACTTAACAACTTATACAGTAAATTGGTTGCAAGATGTTTCGGGAGCTGTATCTTTTAGTAGACTTGCTACTAGCTTTCAGAGAGCTCACATTCAGGGGCTTAATAGGTTGTCTAGTTATAAGTTTAAAAAATTTAACCCTAATAAACCAGCATTAAAAAAGGCAGGTTTAGATATTCCGAAAAGTAAGAATGGAGGATCTCCTGATTTCGCAAATACAGATCACCTTTATAAAGCTGGAAAAGGAGAGAAATCAATAGTTGAAATAGAATTAACAGGTAGCAGAAAAGCAGATTATAAAGTCGCTAATGAAGCTGCAGGACTAGAAGCTAAACCAGATGGATATACATGGCATCATTTAGATGATTTTGATCCTAGCACAGGAAAGGCTACTATGCAACTAGTTAAAACTAAAATACATCAAAAATCGGTGCCTCATTCAGGAGGGGTTAAACAGTATGAAGTGTATAAAGATGTTGAATATAAAGAATAATATATGATTTTCAGAAAGACTAACAAGAGTATTGTAAAAAGTGACGTGAATTTTTTGGAAAAAAAATTTAATATAAAAATCCCTGATTCATTTGTTGATTTTATAATTAAAAATAATGGAGGGTATATAGAAAATAATACTTACACTGATGAGAAGATAAGTTTTACAATTGATGTTTTTTTAAGTATCAAATATGGAGAATTAACATTGGAAGAAACAATAGAAGATCATCAAGTTTTAGAAGATAATATACCTAAAGATTTAATGCCTTTCGCATTAGATGATGGAGGTAATTGTTATTGTATAGGTATTGATTCAAGTAACTATGATAAGGTTTATAAGTGGTATTTTGATACTGATAAGAATCAAAAAATACTTTTGGAGGATTGTTTTAATGATTTTTTATCTAAATTTTCATAGCCTCTATATGTTACTATAGAGTAAATTAGTGATACTTGGAAAGGACAACAAGAATATAATACTAGAAAAGATAGAAATGTTTTTTTTGTATTTCTTTTTATGTTGTTCAAGAAGTTACTAGTGAGATTTGTAATCTATACACTTAGTAATAATAACAATAATAAAGACAAAAGCTACCTATTTCTAGGTAGCTTTTGTCTTTATACTAAAGAGGATTTTATCTATATAAAATGTGTTTTATATAGATTAATATCAAAAAAAATAAAAAAAAAAATTCCCAGTCCCGAAAAATGAAACTCAGGACTCGTATTCTTGTACTGTGAAAAATGATGTAGTGCGAAGATTGAGTATGATTTTTGTAAGATTTAGGTTAATGTAAAAGCATGGTGACAAGTGATTTAATATGTTTGATTACACATGCCGAAAGGTGTGAAAAATAGTATAGAGAACTAGCTTTTTTTAAGAAAAATAGACCCCTTAAAGTAAAGCTAAATCTTAACTTTTTAACAACTTAAAAATGAATATATTTGCGACTTCATTTTTTATAAGTATACAGAGTTTATCTCTATGTGTTTATTCTGGAGTTTGATGTTTAGTGCATTGATATGTAGTTGGTTATGTTGATTTTTTAGTTTGGGTTTTTGACCTTTTATACTAATGGTTGATGTTACTTGCTAAGTACAATATACTATATAATAAATGACATGTTAAGAATAAAAATAGTATAGCAGTATAGCAATAAGTTTGCGCAAAAAAATAATAACCACGTTGGTTGGAAAAGTATCGTAAAGGAATGCAAAAAATAATATATATAAGTATCATATTCACCTGCCTGTTGAGTTGTAAAACTTCGCAGGAACTGTTTAATAAGAAAAATATTAGTACTACCGAATATAAAGAAAGCTTTCATATTACAGAGGATGAGCCAAAACCAAAATCGGGAGTAAAATACTATTGGTTTAAATCCAGAAAAGTACAGGCTACACAAAGTGATTATGCAGGAGAATTATTGGATGGGGTATATACCAAGTATTATTACTCTAATGAATTGGCAGAGAAAGGCAATTTTAATAAAGGAAAAAAGATTGGTGTCTGGAAATCCTGGTATAAAAATGGTCAATTAGCAACTACAGAAAACTGGAACAAAGGAATACTAAATGGCAAATGCGTATTCTATGATAGTATTGGTAATATAATATCAAAGGGTAAGTATACTAGTGGTAAACGATCTGGAAAATGGGTTTTCGTACAAAAAGGTGACACTATAGATTATAGTAAAAAAGTACGTAAAGAAAAAGATACACTAAAGTCAGGGTTCTTTGGTAGACTATTTAAAAAGAAAGCAAAAGATTCAGTAGCTCCTCAGGAGAAAAAATCAGGTTTCTTTAAAAGGCTTTTTTCTAAAAAAGATAAAAATAAAACAACTTCTAAAAAGACAAAGAATAATAACCCAAAGGTAAAAGGGAATACTAAAAGGGGAGTTGAAAAAGCAAAACAAAAAAAGACAACTAACGATAAACCAAATTTCTTTCAACGATTATTTGGTAAAAAAGAAAAGGATAATACGTGATAAAAGCTGGTTCTATAGCGTATGCGATACTAATTTGTATTGTAGTAGGGATATTTTGTTATTCACTGTTATTGATGAGTGGATATTCTAAAATACATCAGGGAATGCTTGATGCCCATGCCGAACTAGTATCTAACAATGAATCAGCACAAGAGTATTTTCTTGCAAAAATAGAAGATATCGAAGAGAAGAGAATTACCATAGATGTTTTTGATAATGGTATGGTTTCCTCTGGTAGTATAAAGCCATGGGGATTTTATAAGGTATTGTTAACCACTTCTGTTTTTAAGAAAGACACTATAAAAAGAGCAGCTTTGATAGGGCAGTGGCAAAAAGAAGATGCAATGGCACTATATCTTTCAGATGCATCTAAACCTTTATTTATGGTAGAAAAAGCCAAAATAACAGGTAATGTGTTTTTACCAAAATCAGGTATAAAAGCAGGGTATATCACTTCTAATGCATACCGAGATACAAAATTTTTGATAGGTACAAAACGTAATTCAAAAACGAGTTTACCAAAAATCGACCATGTAGATTTTGCATATGATATTGATAATGTACGCCAAATTATGCTAAATGAAATAAAAGACGATGTTCTTTTATATAACAGTTTTAGTAAGCAAACACTGGTTATAGAAAGCGATACTATAATCATAAATAATAAAAAGCTTTCGGGAAATATTGTTATAAAATCTAAAGACTCTATCTATATCAAAAAAAATAATGTATTAGAAGATATTATTATAGATGCTCCGAAAGTAGCTTTTGAATCTGGTTTTACTGGTAATGTACAGGTGTTAGCAGAGAAAGTAGTGGGACTTGAAGAAAATGTAGTTTTAAAATACCCATCGGGTATTTTGATGAATAGAGGTAATGTCGATAAAAGAGAAGTTACTATAGGAAAGAAAAGTAAGATTTTGGGAGGAGTGGTGATAAATGATATAAATAGAGGACTAGATAAGATAGTTACCGTAGAAGAAGATGCCGAAGTAATAGGTGATATCTACTGTAGTGGCAAGTTACAACTTAAAGGAAATGTAATAGGTACAGTATACACAAGTAACTTTTACCTTAGGACAGAAGCTTCTGCATATGATAATTATATTTTAAACGGAACAATTGATAGGAAAAGTCTTCCTGATGAATTTGTAAGGATACCGCTCTTTAAAAATAAAAGTGAATACTTTAAACCCTATGCAATTATTAAACAAATATAATGTTAAAGCGGGGTCTGTTATAGAATCGGTAATTGCCATGACTATCATTGCAATTTGCTTGTCTATGGCACTAATAATTTATAGTAGAGTGTTGGGCTCTGATCATAGTATTGCTCATTATCAGGCTCGGCAAAAAGTAAAAGAATTGTTTTGGGAAACAAAAAGTGAAAAACAATTTATAGATGAAGATTATGATTTTGAATCTTTTACCGTAGTAAAAAAAGTAGAGAAATTAGAAAATAACGCAGGATATAAAGTTGTATTTACGATAAAGGTACAATCAAAAAAAGAAACATATCAATACATTGTTAGAGAATAAAAAACATATACGATTACAAGCATTTACAATGCTAGAACTCGTTATTGGCATGGTGATATCATCATTGGTGATTACGATGGTATATGTTATTTATGATAATTTATCTAGACAAGTAGTGGTTTATGCAGATCAACAAGATGATTTAATGACATATAACCAGTTTCAAAACCTTTTTTCAAAAGATGTTCAACTTAGTACATCTATAGATATAGATGATGATAGACATATTGTATTAGAGAGTACTAATAAAGAGATACACTATTTTTTCAAAACAGAAAAAATCATTAGAAAAGCAGAAGCTGTAGATACTTTTAATATAAAAGTTCTGGAGGTTCAGTTTGACCAAAACGAAAAAATTGAGGAAAAATATCAACTCATAAAACTAAAGATTGAGATACTTGGAGCAAGTTTTGATTTTTTTGAATCAAAAGAAATTTCTCTTGCATCGAGAATGAATAATTATTTGCTGGATGAGTATTAATATTTCAACATATAAAACGAAAAATGTCACTAAGGCAAAGAAGAAAAACGATAGTTTTTTCTCTAAAGAAGTGAGTTTTGGTAATCGTTTTTCTGATAAAGATAAAATGGATTTCTATAAAGAACTTTCTGTTTTATTAAATTCTGGGGTAGATTTTAGAAAGGCACTTGAAATATTAAAAGACCAGCAAAAAAAGGAGAAACACAAGAATCTGATACAGGCTATAACAAAAGAAGTGGTGCAAGGTAAAGCCTTATTCGAGGCGTTACGAGACTCTGGGAAGTTTTCTCCGTATGAATACTTTAGTGTTAAAATTGGGGAAGAGACCAGAAAATTAGACGAAGTATTACTAGAATTATTTCAGTACTTCGATAGAAAAGTAAAAATGAGGAGGCAGTTGTTATCGGTTTTTACATATCCTTCGTTTGTATTGCTGTTAACTTTTGGAGTACTTTATTTTATGATGAAGTACGTCGTGCCTATGTTCGCTACTGTATTTAAACAGTTTGGAAAAGATTTACCAAACTTAACTAAAAAGATTATTTATGTTTCAGAGCACTTTTCGACCATAAGTATAGTTTTTGGTACTGCTTTGATCTCTATAATCGCTTTTCACTTTTACTTTAAAAACAGGACTTTTTATAGAAAAGCAATATCTAATGTAATTATACGAATCCCGTTTTTTGGTAAACTGGTAAGAAAAATATACATCACTCGTTTTTGTCAATCACTAAGCTTGTTATTATCTGCAAAAACTCCATTAGTAACTTCTTTGGATTTAGTGCAGCGTATGATATCCTTTTATCCGTTAGAATCAAGTTTAGATATGATCAAAAAAGAAGTAACAAAAGGAACTCTTTTTTCAAAAGCGTTAGCCAAACATTCTATATACGATTTTAAATTAGTTTCGCTTGTTAGCGTAGCCGAACAAGTAAATAAATTAGATGATATGTTTGAACGATTGGCTAAACAATATGATGAAGAAGTGCAGCACCAAACTAAGATGATTGGTGTTATTATGGAACCATTAATAATTGTAATCATAGGTTTGGTTGTGGGTACTGTATTAATTGCAATGTATTCACCTATGTTTGATTTAAGTAAAATTATTCAACCTTCTTAAAAAAGGAAAATGAAGATAAAAAAGAACACCAGTAAAAAGGTTTATGTAAAGGCATATTCGATGTCAGAATTGGTAATTGTACTATGTATTATTGGGATTTTAATACTATTGGTATTACCAAACCAAACGGCTGTAGTATCTCAAGCAAAAGCCATTGAAGCCCAGAGTATGCTTAACCATCTGTATGGATTAGAGAAGAGCTATTTTTATCGAAACTCTAAGTATACAACTGATTTTGAAGCCTTAGGCTTTGAACCAGCGCTATCTATTAGTGAAGGAGGACAGGCTGTGTATAGAATTGAGATCACAGAGGCGTCTACTAATTCTTTTAAAGCAAGAGCGGTTTCTCTATCCGATTTTGATGGCGATGGTACTTTTAATACCTGGGAGATTGATCATAATAAGTTATTAAAAGAAACGGTAAAGGACTAATGACATACGTATTAGTATCCATTTTATTCATCTCTTTGGGGATAATGTTATATCAAGATGTCAGGTATAGACATATACATATTGGGCTACCTATTTTGGTGTTTGTGGTGAGTATGTATATGAATAAAGATATCATAGTTCTTTTTGATGGTTTGAAATCATTGGCGTTTATTGGAATTAATTTTCTTTCAATAGTAACATATTTTTCCATTAAAAAATCAAAATTTCAAAATCCATTTCAACAATATATTGGTATAGGAGATTTGGTGTTTTTAATCGCCGTAATTCCTCTCTTTTCCTTTAGAAATTATATGTTGTTCTTTATTTCTGGGATGATATTGTCTTTAGTATTGTATGCGATATTTCAGAATAAAAGCGAACAGAAAACAATACCATTAGCAGGATATTTATCACTATATATCATTGGTTTGATGATTCCTAATCTATTTTTATCAACTAACATTTTTTACGACTTTATCATTTGAGCACTGATACCAACATACAAATATCTGTAGAACTAAAACAGCTTATTAATGCTGATTTAGCACATCATTATAGTATTATTCCTAAGAACAATACCGAAGATGTAATGGAACTCTATATTGACGCAGAAAAAGTAAATTCTCAGGTCAAGGAAGAGTTAGAATTGTATTTGGGAAAACCATTAAAGTTTGATGAGATTTCGTCAGAGAGACTAAATAAAGCATTGTTTGTCTATTACAGAAAGAATAATAGAGATCAGGAGGCAACACAAAGTATATCTACTGTAGAAAGTAGCTTTTTGGATACTTTGATTTTTGAAGCTAAATCTATTGGTAGTAGTGATATTCATTTCGAAGTGTATGAAGAAGAAGCAAGAGCAAGACTGCGTATTGATGGTGTTTTAGTTGAAAAATATAAAATTCCTAAAGAGAGTTATTTAGAATTAGTAAATAAGATCAAAATAGAATCTAATCTGGATATCACAGAAAAAAGATTACCACAAGACGGAAGGATCGATTATAAAGATTTTGATATTAGGGTTTCTATATTACCCACCTTACATGGTGAAAAAGTGGTGATGCGTCTGTTAGGAAAAGATGCTTCTAATATTAGATTAGAAGATCTGGGGTTAGAGTCAGAAGAAAAAGAAAAATATCTTGAAGCCGTAAAAAAGAATAATGGTATTGTATTAATTAGCGGACCTACCGGATCTGGTAAAACAACAACGCTATATGCTACGCTTAAACTCCTTAATGATGTAAAAAGAAATATAGTAACTGTAGAAGATCCGATTGAATATACGTTAAAAGGAATTAATCAAGTACAACTTAAAGAAGACATCGGACTTACTTTTTCTTCTGCATTACGGTCATTTTTACGGCAAGATCCAGACATAATCATGCTTGGAGAAATCAGGGATGCCGAGACAGCCAAAATGGCTATCAGGGCTTCATTAACAGGGCATTTAGTGTTGTCTACAATACATACTAATTCTGCACTGGGAACCATATCCAGATTAGTTGATATGGGAGTTCCTGCATTTTATATTGCAGAGACCTTAAACCTATCTGTTGCACAGCGATTGGTTAGAAAATTATGTCCACATTGTAAAAAAGAGACTCCTTTTAATGAAGAAGAACTTCCTAGGAATTATAAACTTCCTAGGGCCTTATCCACACATCATATGCCAGTAGGATGCACAGAATGTTACTATACCGGGTATAAGGGTAGAAGAGCAATTTATGAAATTGTATCGATCACAGATGATGTCGTGAATGCTATTAAAAATAATAGTCATAATCTAGAACAAAATATAAGTTATAAATACCAAAGCCTCGCGGATAAAGCTTTTAATTTATTAGAAGAAGGGGAAACTTCTCTCGAAGAAATTTATTCGCTGCTAATCAAAGCTTAATTATGAAGAAATTTTTATATTATATAGTATTAGTTTGTATAATTCCACTTTCGTATGGACAGCAGGACATGCAAAAGATCGAAGAACAAATTAATGCATATGCAGAGGAAACTCCCGAACTTAATGAAACGATACAGATTGATGTCTCGGGACTTACGCTATATGATTTTCTAACCTCTGTTGCAATAGAACACAAGCTAAATATAAGTGCAGATCAGGATCTTAACCAGATTGTTTCCAGTAGTTTTTTTAATGTTCCTGTTAAAGATGTGTTTCTTTTTGTGATCAAGAAATATAATCTAAGTATAGAGTTTATAAACAAAATCATTGTTTTTAAGAAAACTGTAAAACCAAAAGAACTTCCGAAACCAAAAGTGCTTAAAGAAATCGATGTTACTTATAATAGTCAAAATGATTTCTTGGCGATTAAACTTAAAAACGATTCTTTGCCTCGCGTAGCTAAAAAGATTACCGATGTATCTGGCAAAAATGTAATCTTAGGACCTAATGTAAAAAATGAAAAAGTTTCTGCTTATATCTTAAATAGACCATTTGATCAGGTAATGGAGATGATGGCTAAATCTAATAAATTAATAGTGACCAAAGATGATAATGGGTTTTACTATGTAGAAAAAGATCAAGCGCCAGCAGCAGGTACTGCTACTAGATCATCGAGGAAAGGTAAGAAAACCAGGGGCCCAGAATCATCTGCAGAAATAACGGTTCTTCCAAGTGGGTTTTTGAGTGTTCAGGCATTTGATGCCGATATTACTTCGTTGATATTAGAAGCAGCAGAAAAACTCAATGTAAACTATTTCATGTATGATAAACCTGCAGGAGCTACAACAACATTGGTAGTAAACGAAATTACTTTTGACGAGCTTTTGGATCATGTTTTTATGGGTAAAAATAGTACGTATAAAAAAACAGATGATTTTTATCTTATCGGAGATCAAAATGGAGAAGGACTTAGGAGTACAGAACTTATACAACTAGAAAATAGAACAATAGAAACTGTTTTAGAAACATTACCTAAGGACTTGATAGAAAATGTAGAACTTAAGGAGTTTATAGAACTTAATGGATTCGTGGTTTCTGGTTCAAGACCAAGAATATTAGAGTTAAAAGAATATATAAAACAAATTGATAAAGTAGTACCTATGATCCTTATAGAGGTGCTTATAGTACAATATCAAAAAGGGTACGACATTCAAACCGGGATTAAAGCAGGAATTGATAAAAAAGAGAGAGTTACTTCTGGGGCTTTATTTCCACAATCTGAAGTTACTATAAATTCATCTTCTGTAAATAAGTTGATCGATGCTTTTAATGGGTTTGGTATTTTTAACCTGGGTAAAGTTGCAAAAGACTTCTATCTTAGTTTAAAAGCTCTAGAAAATAATTCTATAATCCGATTGCAATCAACTCCCAAGATTTCTACACTAAGTGGCCATGAAGCAAAAATTTCTATCGGAGAAACTAATTATTACTTCGAACAAAATAATAGGTTGATTAATAATGGAGTAAGTAGTGATATTTTACAGTCAGGTCAATGGAAAGCTACAGATGCAAATTTAAGTGTTAATATAAAACCTTTTGTCTCTAAAGATGAACAAATAACACTAACTATTGTTGTAGAAAAGAGTGCCTTTTTAGGAAGAGCAGGAGAGAACGCTCCACCAGGAAAATCAACCCAGCAGTTTGAGTCCTTGGTTCGAGTACGAAATGGTGAAATGATCCTTCTGGGAGGATTGGATGAATTAGAAAAAGAAAACTCTGGGACCGGTACACCTGTTTTATCTAGAATACCAATAATAAAGTGGTTTTTTAGTAGTAAAACCAAGAAAAAGAAGAAGTCAAAGTTACACGTGTTTATTAAACCGACTGTTGTTTACTAATGTTAGAACAGATAAAAAATAATATTTTAAAGCCTTTTCAGGAAAAACAATACGCTATTGTAGGTGTAATATTGAGAGATACTCCAATATACAATGTGCTTATAGTAGATAAGAAATCTGATGCTTTGTCGGTAGAAACTTCTTTTTCTACAGAGGATTTTAACGTTGTTAAAGATAAAGTGAATACATCAGTTCCTTTACTTCTTAATTTTTATGGAAAAGGGATTATAAATAAACAAGTTTCTGCAAAAGGAAACTATTTAAAAGAAGTATTGTTTAATGCTTCTATTGATGATTTTTATATTTATGAACTACATCAAAATCAACAAAATTTTATTTCAATTGTAAGAAAAGACGTCTTAGAAAAATTCTTTGCACTGTTTTTAGAAAATAAATATTTGGTTGTAGATTATAGTATTGGCCCTTTTGTAGGGGTGCTATTTAAAGGGCTATCTAATACTTCATCAATTATTTCTGCCGATTATGAATTGAGTTTTGAAAATGATTACCTAATAGAAACCCAAAAACTGGATACTATTACCAAAGAATATATCTTGGGGGAGGAGAAGATTAACAATATCCAGGTTCCTTTATTTTCTACACTACTTCATTATTTATATCCATCAGATGATTTTAGCTACGATGCAGAATTTTTGAAAGAAAATAAAAAAGAAAATGTACTTAAAAAGGCATTTAATACCGTAGCTACAGTATTGGGAATTTTTTTCCTGTCTGCATTATTGATTAGCTATTTGTTATTGAATTACTATAATGACAAGTATGTAAGTTATGAATCTCAATTATATAACCTTAATGATACTTATAATCAAGTAAAAAAATTAGAAAACGAAAAAGAGAACAAAACAAAAATACTTCAGGAATCGGGTATTTTAAATCAGAACTTTCTTTCTTTTTATATGTACCGTATAGTAAATTCTATTCCTGATAATGTAGGACTTAATAGCTTGAAGGTAAACCCTGCACAGAAAAAGATCAAGAATTTTGAAAAGATAATATTTGAAACAAATACCATTATTATTAATGGTAATTCTAGTTCGAGTATGCCCATTAATTCTTGGGTTAAAGAATTGAAGAAGGAAAACTGGATTTCCAAAATAGAGATTTTGGATTTTAGTAAGAGTAGAAATAAAAAAAGTGAATTTACTTTAAAAATCATTGTAAAATAGTGTTTGCAAATCTAACATATAAACAAAAATTAATTGGGCTTATAGCGATTGGAATATTGCTATTCATGGCAGCGAATAAGAGGTCTTTTAAAATCACTCGACATGCCTATGATCAGGTTCGAGAATTAGAAGATAAGTTAGAATATGTAAACTCATCAACAACCGATGTTACTCAAACACAGACAGAATTAAAGTTTTATGATAAAATAATAGGAAAACAGGGAGTAGAACCTGAAGAAATACAACAACAAATATTGGATTTTGCATCTACATATGATAATGTATATGTTTTTAACTTAGATGAAATCCATATAGCAGAAAGTAATGGTTTTAATGTAATTAGTAACCAATTGACACTAGAAGGAGATTTTAATGGACTATTAGAAATAGTGTATGCATTTGAGAAAAAGTTTAAGTTTTCAAATATTGTTAGTATTTCATTTGTAAAAGAAAAAGAATTCCAAACACGAAAAAATAAATTAAGAGTAAAGATAATATTTCAGAATTATGAAAAAAATAGTTAATATAGGTATAGTTTTTAGCAGTTTGTTTCTGTTGATAGCGTGCGATGATGTCCTCGAAGAAGATATTACAGATGATTTGGTAACAACGGTAGCGCCAAAAGATAAAAGTAATCTCGATGGTAATTCGGTTCAGTTTAGATGGGACGAATTAGCAGATGCAGACGATTATAGAATACAGGTAGTAGAAGAGGCTACACAAAGAAGTGTGTTGGATTCATTAGTTAAGGGGAATAACTTTACATATGGGCTTAATCCTGGTGAATATAGCTGGAGGATACGAGGAGAAAATTTTGCGTATACCACAGCCTATAGTTTTCCTATTTCTTTTACTCTTTCTGTATCAGACGATTTAACAAACCAAACTGTATTTTTAACGTCACCATCAGAGAATTTTTATACGAATAAAGATGCTCTAATATTAACCTGGGATAGAATTCAGTCAGCGACTTCATATACTGTAGTTGTTGATAAGACCATTCAAGGAAATACAGCTACCGAAATCCAGACTCCTGATTTAACTAATAATAATTTTACACTTAATTCTACGGTCTTGAGTGAAGATGCGATATATACCTGGAAAGTAAAAGCTGTAAATGATAATAGTGAAACCAAATTCTCAACGAGAAAGATTTTTCTAGACACCCAGGCACCTAATCAACCCACATTGGCATCACCTAATAACGATGCAAAAGGATCATCGCCTATTACGTTTACCTGGAATATACCTAGTGATACCGGAGAAATACAATCTACATTGTCTAGCGTTATAGAAGTAGCAACAGATAGTGGTTTTGCAACCATAATTGAGACTGTCCCAACTAGTTCGAACTCTCAGGAAATAACATTTTCTAATTTAGGAGATTACTATTGGAGAGTGAGAATCTTAGATCAAGCCGGGAATAAAAGTATTTATAGCGAAGTTAGAAAAATAACGGTTGAGTAAATAAAACCTAATGAATTGTAATTTTTAGGCTAGTGAATAAGAAGATTTTAAATAGCGTTCTGATTTTTTTTATGCTTGTCATCTGGGCAATTGTTTTTAATAAAATTTTTAATTTTTTTGGAAACAATGTAGAAGAGAGCAACGTATCGGTTAATCCAATTACTATTGTGGATCCCAGGATGAATTTTTCGAAAGATACTTTTGATCTTAGAAAAGTTGAAAGAGATCCATTCTTAGGAAAATATGTTGTTTCTAGAGGACAAAAGCGTAAAACAAATACGAAACTAGTATCGAATAACAAGTCTAAGAAAACAAATGTAACTCCTAAAAATAGTGTTAAGAAACCATGGCCTAAATTAAGTTATCATGGTTATGTAAAAGGATCTAAAAGTACTTCAGAACTAATCTTGATTAGGATGAATAATAAATTTTATAAGATTAGAGAAGGGGATATGCTAGAAGATATTTCTGTAAAAAGGATATTTAGAGATTCTATAATTATAAAAAGAAGTAGAGAGAGTAAAACCGTACTAAAAAGTAAATAATAAACTGGGTATACTATTAAATTATACCCAGAATACTTTCCGTAATTTAGAAAATATACCACTTCATCACCTTGCTCTATATATCCTAAAAAGAATATTCTTAAACTCTTTAAAAAAAACTTCTATCGATTTTAATGATTAATATACTGTTGAGGTGTTATCTTTTGATTAAAATTTCGACGTACTATATACCAATCAAGTGATTATTGTGTTTATAGAATTTACACCAGAAATAAATAAAGTATACTTTATAGATCAATATACTTTTTTCCAGATTTTATCTGGTAGTGGTAGTATTCAGGTTGATTTTAAAAATTACTTCGATTGGAAAAACAAAGCCATTTATCTCGAAAAAGGACAGTATATAAAATTTCTTTCAGATAACTTCCTGATCCGAAAAATAGAATTTCCTGATGAATCGGTTATTAGAAATAAAGAATTTAGAGTATTATTTAAGCATCTTATTTCTCTTGGGTATATTAATTTTGATGAATCCAATGATTTTCATAAAATAACAAACCAAATAGCACATGATATAGAAGTAGATCGTATCATAGATGCTTCTGCAGAACAATGGTATTACCAAAATCCATTTCAGGCAAATAAGGAAGAGTACCGTGTTATTTTTGATACAAAGGATATCATTGATATGCAATATTCTAGTAATATTAACAATAGAGAACTCACCGCTTTGATTGATAAAAATGGATATAATATTCAGTCTCTAATTAAAAACAAAATAGGAATTTCTCTAAAATCTCTGTTATCTGGTAAAAAACTATTAGAAAGTAAAAAGGAGATTGCTTTTACCGATAAAAGTATTAAGGAAATATCTTATGATTTGGGATACAATGATCCGGCGTATTTTACCAGAGTTTTTAAAAATAATGTGGGTAGAAATCCGTTAGAATTTAGAGAAGATTTTGACTATCAAAATAGAGATCTTTTCTCTCAGAATATCCTCGAACTTCTTCAGCAATATCATACCAAAGAAAGAACACTTGACTTTTATGCTTCAAAAATGAATCTTTCTCCAAAAGTACTATCCCGAAAAGTGAAAGATAAAATGCAAACTTCTCTGGGGAAACTTATTAGATCTGAGATGATTAATACATCAAAGTCTCTTTTGATTAAAAACCTTACAATTAAAGAGATTTCGATAGAATTAGGTTTTGAAGAGCCTAACCATTTCTCGAACTTTTTTAAGCATTATACAGGGGAATCCCCATCGCATTTCAAGAATAAAAAGTACAAGAACTAGTGCCTTTTTTGTAGCCCTCTTTCCTCGACATATCCAGAAATTTGTAGTGTAATTACAAAACAATATTTGTTTAATCATTTAAAAATAAAACAATGGATATTAAAGCATTAGCTACAGAAATGGATAGTATTGTTACACAAGGAGCAATAGTAGATGCAGTAAAACAATTTTTTGCTGAGGATGCGACAACCTCTGATTATAATAACATTACTACCAAAAATAAAGCGCAAATGGTAGAAAAGATGGAAGGTTTTGCCAATTCTATTAAAAAAGTAAATGATATTACTCATCACCATACGATAGTAGATGGTAATGTTTCGGCTTCAGAATTTACATTTGATTTCGAGATGACCGATAATAGTACAATTTATTGGCATGAAATTATAAGACGAATATGGAACAATGACGGACTGGTTATACAAGAAGAATATTTTAACGCTTAAAATCAAAACATGAAATTAAGAATTATCACTCCCACATTGCATGGTGTGGCTGATTATTCGGCAGCAGTAGGCCTTATAATATTGCCAACGTTATTAAATCTAGGGAACTCTTCGGGAATAGCATTTTGGTTTTCGATTATAACTGGGCTTGCAGTAATTATAGTTAGTGTACTTACAAATTACAAATTAGGGATTGTAAGAGCAATTCCATATCAGGGACATCTAGCGATAGATCTTTTGGTAGCGATCACATTTATGATACTTCCCTTTTTGTTTGATCTAAAAGGAATTGACGGGTATTACTATTGGATAAATGCCGCTGTAATTTTTCTGGTCGTCTCTCTAAGTGAAAGTAAATAACAATTTTAAAATTATACATATGAAAACTTTAAAAAATATAAAAATAGTACTAGTAGTAATGATAATGACAACCATGACTACTATTGCGCAGGATAAGAAAGGAAATAATATTGATAACAGCAATATAGCGCTACAGGGATATAGTCCTGTATCTTATCTGGATCTCGGTATTGCACAACGAGGAAACAAAGAATATAAATCTGAACATGAGAAGGTTGTGTACTATTTTACTTCTAAAGAACAGAAGTCTAAATTTGATAAGAACCCTAAACAATACTTACCACAATATGGAGGATTCTGTGCATTTGGTGTATATGCTGGTGCTAAATTTAGACCTGATCCGAATAAGTTTGTAGTAAAAGATGGGAAGTACTTTTTGTTTTTGTATAATATAGAGTTAGATGCACAACAATTATGGCTTGCAGAAAACAATCACAAAAAATTAGTGGCAAAGGCTAATAGTAATTGGGAGAAACTTCGTAATACTTATAATTAAAGGTTTTGATACTTTTCTTTAGTCTAGTAGAAAAGTTCTAACCGGTGTTTAGTTTTTCTTTTGTAGAGCACCTTAGCTCATTGGTTAGGGTGTTCTTTGATGAATAGGATAAAGGATGAAACAAATCTTAAATAAGTTAAGTAAAACCATATTATTTTATAATTTACTAATCAGTTTATAAAACGCAGTATCTATTATGCAAAAATTATTGTCTTTGATTTCAAAATGTAGTGAGTGTGCAGCGCAATTAGAACTAGGACCAAGACCAATAGTTTCGGCACATGCGTATAGTAGAATAGTAATCATAGGGCAAGCTCCCGGAAGTATCGTTCATAAATCGGGAATTCCATGGGATGATAAGAGCGGGCAAAATTTAAGAGCCTGGATGGGGATAGATGATGAAACGTTCTATAATCCCAAAAAAATAGCACTTGTACCCATGGGGTTTTGTTACCCGGGAAAAGGGAAATCCGGAGATCTCCCCCCTATAAAAAAATGTGCTCCCTTGTGGCATCAAAAACTATTGACCAAAATAGAAAATGTAGAACTTGTTTTACTCATTGGGAAATATGCTCAAGAGTATTATTTGGGTGATCGATTAAAAAGAACGTTAACAGATACAGTAAAGAATTATAAAGAATATTTGCCAGATTATTTTGTGTTGCCACATCCTTCGCCAAGAAATAATATTTGGCAAGCAAAAAATGAATGGTATAAAAAAGAGGTTATACCACAGCTACAACTACAAGTTCGCTCAATACTTAAATAATTCATATAAGAGCTCTGATCTTGTCTATTAATCCTCTATTCTTAAACAGTGTCTTTAAAATGTAATTGCAATTTTCCCTATGGTTTTGCCTGATTCTAATTTTTGATGAGCTTCTTTAAAGTTCTCAGTAGTAAAACCATTAAGGGTACTATTGAGTGTTGATTTAATTTTATTGTTATCAAGCAATGCAGCTATTTTGTTTAAGATATGATGTTGTTCAATCATATCTTCTGTCTGATACATAGATCGTGTATACATTAACTCATAGGATAGGGTGATGCTCTTAGATTTAAAAGATCCTATATTGATTTGGTTATCGGGAGATTCTGCTATCGTGCATATATGCCCTTGTGGATCAATTAACTCGATTATGTTTTCCCAATGATCAGAAGTTCCCGAAAAATTTAGAATGTAGTTTACGGTGTTGATCCCTAAAGCATTTACTTCTTCAATAAGATTATGATGATTTACAACATGATCTGCTCCCATATTCTGGCACCATAAACGACTTTCGACACGAGAAGCAGTAGCTATAACGGTTAAATCGGTTAGTTTTTTGGCTAATTGAGTTGCAATAGAGCCAACACCACCTGCACCACTAATAATTAGTATCGTTTTTCCTTCCCCTTCTCCTGGGGTTAACTTAAGTCTGTCAAACAACGTCTCCCATGCGGTTAACGAAGTTAAAGGCATCACAGCAGCTTCGGCATCAGAAATAGTATTCGGTTTTTTACCTACTATGCGCTCATCCACTAATTGATATTCGGCATTAGATCCGGGACGTGTAATATCTCCTGCATAAAACACTTCGTCTCCCGTTTTAAATAAGGTTACTTTGTCACCTACAGCTTCAACGATACCTACAGCATCCCAACCTAATATTTTTGGAGAATCTAATTCTTGATTTAGCGCACTTTTTTGACGAACTTTATAATCCACAGGATTCATACCTACTACCTTGATTTTTATTAATAAATCATGTCCTTTTGGTACAGGCCGATCTGTTTCGAACTGAATTAAACTATTTTCTTCACTTATGGGTAATGATGTTTTGATTCCTATTGCTTTCATAAAAATATGTTTTAATAATTTAGAGCAAATTTATACCTTTGTGCACGTTTTTTAATAGTATATATTTTCGTTTTAAATGTAAAAATGTGTAATTATGAATAAAAAGAATTTATATGAACCTTTTTCGATTGCTTTTGAAACATTAGATCAATCTCCAGTACATGAGCATAAAAACAGTTTTTTTGAATTGGTTTATATTTTATCGGGTACAGGAATTCAACGTGTAAATAAGAACGAATTTCAATATCATCCCGGACATATGCTTTTATTAACCCCTACAGACATATCTTCTATAGAAATTAATACAACCACACAATTTTTCTTTTTGAGATTTAATGATATTTATATTAAATCAGGGAAAATAAGTGCTGATAATATTCAACGATTAGAATTTATTCTAAAAAATGCAAATCATCAACCGGGCTGTATTTTAAGAAACCTAACAGACAAAACA
The DNA here is from genome assembly GCF_943422735.1 of Aquimarina sp. EL_43. NCBI lineage: Bacteria > Pseudomonadati > Bacteroidota > Flavobacteriia > Flavobacteriales > Flavobacteriaceae > Aquimarina > Aquimarina sp. EL_43. The sequence continues at coordinate 4,008,229 of NZ_CALSBR010000001.1, forward strand.
TTGGTCAAACCTATGGTCGAAGCTATGATACGCGAATATGTTAACCGGGATTTATATAATAAAGAAATTATACAGCAGTTGGTAAATACATTAATCGTTATTGTGGCGAGAAATATTGCAAAATACCTTCCTGATGAGGTAGATGCAGGAACAGAAGAAAAAGCGATGAATATATTACAATATATACAAGAGAATATATACGACCCTAGCAAATTGAGAACTGAAGAAATTTGTGATCGGTTTGGTATTTCTAAAACATACCTTGGTCGTTATTTTAAAAAACATACAAGAGAAACATTACAGCAATATATTACGAATTACAGAGTTCGATTAATAGAAAACAGACTTCAATATAGTGATATGCGCATAACCGAAATTACTGATGAATTAGGATTTACAGATGTTAGTCACCTTAATAAATTCTTTAAAAAGAATAAAGGGATTAGTCCTACAAAGTATAGGAAAGAATTTATATAGGTTTGCAATTATTTTACCACATAAAGTCTATATCATTTTTTCTGAAATGTATACAAATTACAATTTCCGATAAAAAACATGAGCATCTACATACCCTTTTTCAAAATGTTTAAAACCTCCGGGTATGGTTCCTATAATCTCAAAACCATTTGCCAACCATACTTTTATAGCGGCTGCATTGGTACTAACGACCAGGTTAAACTGCATTGCATAATACCCTAGCTCTTTTGCAGCATCAATAGAATGAGCACAAAGCTGATGACCAAGACCCATTCCTCTTTTTTGACTGTCAACCATATATGAAGCATTAGCAATATGATTTCCATACCCAGGTTGATTGGGCTTTAAAATGTAAGCTCCTATGATTTCTTTTTCTAATTCTGCTACAAAACAATTATTGTTTAGATTGATCCAACTGTTTTCGATATGCTCTCGAGAAAAACTATCGTCATATGGAAAATAGATTTTTTGATCTACTACTACTTTCCACAGATTCCAAATTGCTTCAAGATCTTTTTTATTTGCAGGTCGAATATGTATTTCAGGAGATTTCATATTAGAAAGATTTTTTTAAAAGGTTAATAATATCCCTTACTACGGCTGCAGAGGTGGTTATAGGGTCTTCTTCATATATTTTCATAGATAATTCTTCATAATAATCGGTTTGTAAATGAATACCCATTTCCCATCCATCACAATTCCCTATAAAGGAACTGGCTTCTACCTTTGTGGGTCGAACCGATAAACTCCAGATACCTGCTTTTTTTTCTGCTACAGCTAATAATTTTATTCTTTTATTTTGTATTGCTGCCTGTTTAATGTCTTTAGAAGTAATAGCTCTGATACCTTCTATTTGTATGTCAGAAATAGTACCAGAGAATTCTGTAAAAGATTTCATGATGATATACAATTTGTTTGCGGTATCATATCCGTCAATATCCAGGGATGGATCGGTTTCTGCTGCACCTAATCTTTGTGCTTCTTTAATAGCTTCATCAAAAGATCCATCTTTTTCTAATGCTTCTAAAATAAAATTAGTGGTAGCATTAAAAATCCCTTTAAAGCCAATAAGGTTTGTCGCTTGCAGATCACGTTGTAAAATATTAATCACTGGTAATCCCCCGCATACTGTTGCGCTATATGCTAGTTTACTACCATGCTTTTTGGCCAGTTGATGCAATTCATCATAGGCTAATACCAAGGGAGCTTTATTTGCACTAACTACGGAGCATCCTTTACTAAGAGCGTTTCGAATTGCTTGTAATCCCGGATTTCCTGTTTTAAGATTAACTGGCGATCCATCGATCAGTACATCAGCATTTACATGGTTTGTGATTTGTTCTATAGGTATGCCCGAGAGATATCCTTCTAACTGGTTTACTTTATTTCCATTTGATTTTAAATGAATTAATTCTTCGTAGGTATATCCATTTTCTTTTATGGCAATTCCAGAAGAGTCAGCCACACCAATAATGTGTATTTCTAGGTTGTGACTTTTTGTGATTATAGCCTTTTTCTCTATCAAAATTTTAAGTACACCAATGTTTACGGTACCTAAACCTATCAGAACTGTTCTTATTTTTTGTATTGAAGTATGATCATTCATGTGCTATCTTATCACGTTATTCTTAATAAATATAAAAGTTGTTATTTTAAAAATTGGTAATCGTCCTTAACTGTTTTTAGATTTTAGTATTTGTTCTAATTTAGGTTATAATTTATTTTTTTAGATTGTCTATCCATTTATTTATGATAACTTTCTGAATTATCATTCTTACGGTATGCTAATTTAAATCTGTATTCTGTTTATAATGTTCTAAAATCATTTGGAAGAAAATTTTAGATGCTTTTTTTTGATAATTACCCTTAAGGTATCGTATTGCCGATCGTAATTTGAGTTTCTTTTTGTTTATAGGAATACTTTTAAGAGTAGGTAAATACTGTGTGGTCGATTTTGTAAGAACAGTTGCCCATTTTCCGGTTTCGATGAGTCGAATTAAGGTGGGAATATGATTTAATTCTATTTGATATTGATAAGAAAGTTCATGTGTTCTAAATGCTTTATCCAGGACTTTTCTGGTTGTAAACCCTTCTGCGGGTACGGCTAAATCTATTGTGTTAAGCTCTTCTATAGTGATTTGTTTTTTGCTGGCAAATGGATGGGATTCATGTATTACCAATGTTAAATAAGATTGAAATAAAGGAATAGTAGTAATCATTTGATCATCTGTTGCTTTATTAAAGGATAAAATAAAGTCTAACATACCTGATTTAAGTTTTTCTATTAACTCATCTGATGTACCGAAGAAAGCCTTAACCTGTATTAAAGGAAATTTTGTAGAAAAGGATATCAATGTTTCTGTAAACAAGTTGGTTAAACCATAGGTTACTCCAATATGTAAAGTCCCGGATTGTAAATTTTGTAAATCCTCTATCAATTGTTTGGCGTTTTCGGCATTTTTAAGCGTATGCCTCGCACGGGTTAAAAATAAAGAACCAGCCTCTGTAAGTTGTATTCTCTTTCCTATTCTATCAAAAAGAGGAACCCCTAATTCTTGCTCTAAAAGCTTTATTTGCTGCGAAAGCGCACTTTGTGTTATGAATACTTTGTGAGAAGCTTCAGTAAAATTTAAACACTCTGCCGCTTTAACAAAATAGTTTAACTGGCGTAACTCCATAATTAATAAGTTTTGCTAATGTATATGATAAGAAAATAATGTTTTACTAATGTAAAAATAATTTTAAACTTTGTACTTCAATTCCTTTATAACTTATAATAAAAGAGGGTGCCAATACCGTAATGAAAACAAAAGCAGAAAGAAATACTAGGCGTTATAAAGATATCCGAAAAGCGGTCTTTATCCCAGGTTTGGCTGCTTTCTCACAGTTTTATATGTTTCAGCCATTATTACCATCATTAAGCGAAAGTTTTTTGGTTTCTCCGGCTGTCAGTAGTTTGGTTGTTTCATCCTCTATGATTGGTATTGCTTTAGGCCTTTTTATGTTTGCGTTTTATGCAGATATACTACACCGTAAAAAATTAATGTTGATTGCTTTATTTCTGTCTTCGTTAATCACAATGCTCTCGGCAATCTCATGGAATTTTAATGTACTGGTCGTTTTTGGTTTTATAAAAGGGTTTTTGTTATCGGGAGTGATAGCAGTTGCCATTGTTTATATTTCTGAAGAAGTTGAGGTAAGATATGTTGGGGTTGTGATTGGGATATATTTAGCCGGAAATGTATTAGGTGGTATGTGGGGGCGTGTGGTAGCAGGTTTAATTTCTAGTTGGTATGATTGGAGAATAGCCACACTATTTATTGGAGGTGTAGGCATGGTATTAAGTACTTTCTTTATGAGACTTTTACCACAATCCTTAAACTTTAATCCACAAAAAATTCAAACATCTTTAAAGCTAATATACATGAAAAACTTCCTTAAAAATCCATTGTTTTTGGGAGTTTATATTTTGATGATCTTAATGATGGGTACTTTTGTGAGCATTTATAATTATTTAAGTTTTAGGCTAGAAATGCCTCCTTTTTCACTTCCGCATTATGTTATTTCCCTGTTATTCCTAATTTATATCACGGGAGTAGGAGGGACAATAACAATTGGAGCATTAACTCATCGAGTTCACTCTTTTCGTATGCTTAAAATTCTGTTAGTACTATTTCTAATAGGAACATTAGGGCTATTTGTAGAAGAGTTGTGGTTATTAGTATTAGGTCTAAGTTTACTTACGTTTAGTTTATTAGGGATCCAGACTGTAGTAAACAAGATAATATCTCAGTATGCTATTGAAGGAAAAAGTACAGCAAATTGCTTATACTTAATATGTCAGTATATGGGAGCAGGTGGTATCGGAAGTTCGACAGGGCATATAGTATCAAAATGGGGGTGGTCTAATTTTCTTTTTACTTTATTAGGATTCATTCTTTTTTCATTACTATTATTTATGCTGTGTGCCAGGCGGTATACCAATACATATAAATTAACAAAAGAGGTTTCTTAGAGAAGATCATAATTTAATTTTAAAGAATAAATTTATTTAACTATGCTAAAATCTAATCACTTATTGTTTATAATTCCAGCATTAATATGGGGATCTACATGGTACATCATTAAATACCAATTGGGAACTGTAGATCCTATAGTTTCTGTTGCCTATCGGTTTGGATTAGGTGGTATTATATTATTGGGATATTCTAAGATTAGAAAACTTCCGTTATCATTTACAAAGCAACAACACTTTTTTATTGCTTTACAGGGAGTTCTGCTATTTGGAACAAATTATTGGTTGGTATATTTATCAGAACAATATTTAAGTAGTGGATTAGTGGCTGTAGCATTTTCTACATTAATTTTTATGAATATAGTTTTTGGAGCGATATTTTTAGGAGATAAAATAAAAAAACAAATCATAATAGGAGCTGTCTTCGGACTTTTAGGAACAGTTCTGATATACCAGGCCGAGTTTAGAAGAATAGATTTAACCAATGATCAGCTTAAAGGATTGATATTTTGTATTTGCTCTATCATTTTTGCTTCTTTGGGAAATATTACTTCTTCAAATAATCAACGTAAATTTAAACTTCCTGTTATCCAAACCAATGGTTTCGGAATGCTATATGGTGCAACTGCTATGTTATTAATAGCCTTGTTTAGCGGAAAATCTATAGGTTTCGATACTTCATTTTCCTATATTTCATCACTCGCATATTTAACGGTTTTCGGATCTATTATAGCATTTACTTCTTATCTTACTTTAATAGGCAAAATAGGAGCAAGTAAAGCTGCCTATGTTATTGTGGTGATACCAGTAATTGCCTTAACCATTTCTACCATTTTTGAAGGATATAAACCCGATATATATGCTTTCATGGGAATTGTACTTATTATTTTCGGAAATGTACTAGCATTAAGAAACAAAAAAACAAGCTGATTAAATTCTTGGCAAACTAAAGGAAACTATATAAGCATATATAACTGTATACTAATCTATTGATTTATTGTATGAACCCGTCATTTGAAAAATATTTCATTTGGTCTTTTTTTATGAAGAAAATTGTAAAGAAATTTAATAAACAGGATAAAGAAAAATTTCTTGCAGAAATTAAAAAAAGGAAAGATTATATGGATTAAAAAAACGATTCAAACCTTTTAAAAATATTACTTTTGGTTAAAAAATAGTTCTTAATGTCTCGACATTACATTACCAAAATCATACATAAACCTTATCCTTATCTATTTTATTTCAAAAGAAATTTAATAATTGCTTTTGTACTGGGAATGTTAATCTACATTATTAATGTATTAGCTGTAGACGAAAATTATGTGAATACAAACTTTGTCTTTTCAAAACCGCTCCTCTGTATACTTGCAGGGTTAATGACTTTTTTCGGTATTCTCGTGGTACTCGAAGTTATACCTCGAATATTTTTTAAGCCTGATTTAAAAGAAAATTGGACTATAGGAAAAGAATGTCTTTTAATTGTTTCGCTTTTTTTTGTAATTACTATTTTTAATAATACCCTGTCTCTTGTAATTAGCAAAGAGCCCTCTAATAATATCATATTACATTTTTTAAACTCATCGCTATACGTTGTTCTACTTGGTATTGTTCCGGCTTTTCTTCTTGTATGGATCAACTACACCATTCTTTTAAAGGAAAACTTAAAAAAAGTCTCCTTATACAATGAACAACTTGAATCCAGAATTACATTTACAGAGAGTGAAGTATCCGATATTATAAGTATACAAACTAATAATAAAAACGAAGTTCTGGAACTAGATATTGGTTCCTTCTTATTCGCTAAATCCGAAGGAAATTATATAGATGTTTTTACCAAAATATCTGGTAAAGTACATTGTAAACCATATCGACTTACAATTCAAAAGCTTGAGGAAGAACTTGGTAATTATGCATTTATTATTAGTACCCATCGATCGTATGTTATTAATATAAGAAACATTAATACTACCTCTGGCAACGCCAGAAATTATCGCATTAGTTTTGAAGGAGTCCCTCATGAAGTTCCTGTGTCAAGAAATAAATTTCAGGCATTTAAAGATGCTTTTACGATTAAAAAAGTGTAATCTTATCAAAGATTACACTTTTAAAAATTGTGATTATTAAATATGTTTTCTACAAGGTATACCCCAGGCCTAATCCTAAGAAAAATCGAGAATCGAAATCTGCGGGTCTGTTTCTACCTTTATCTAAAAACCCTTTTAAGGAAACCCATGCAAATGCACTAATACTAAAATTATTAATGTTGTAACCTAGAGATTGAGAAAAGCCATAATTAAAATACACATATTCATTTTTGTACTTTTCGTATACCGAATATTGTGGGATTCTTAAAGTTCCTTTTGATTTTAAATGTGTTGCTCCTATAAAAGGTTCTAGCGATAGATAGAATTTTTTCTTGTTAAATGGGTAATAAGTAACATCAAAAATAGAATACAATCCTATATCTCTTGTATATCCTTCTACATAATCGGTAAACAAGTTATCTGTTTCGGCTATGTAACTATTTTGATGAGCCACACCATATGATAACGTAAAATGTTTGCTGTCTAGACACATTAACTTTCCTTTAAATATATACCCATAGTTTTTTCCGTAACTGGTATTTAATATATCCTGAGTGTATAAAAGTTCTAATTTCCATCGTTTTTGACCTGATTCTTTGTTTCCTTTTTGTCCCTGAACCAAAACCGGTAATGAAAGAAAAAACAAAAGTACTACTACATAGTTTTTCATGATGTTGTATTTATAGAATTATAGATAATCCTTTTTTAAAGGTTATTATTGGGCTGTTTCTATGCGAAGTATTCTTTAATCTCTCATGATGTAGAATTAAACCAGTATAAGACCGTTTATCCATTTTTTCCTTAAAGGCATTATAAAAAAGATTGATCGAAGCTCCTTCTAAATCACCAACAGTTATATAAAGATTTTTATCTAATGAATCGTGTGTGTCAAAATAGTGCTGTTCTAAATCAAATAGATATGCATTATACCACATGAAATTTGAACTTGCAGCAATAATATTATCAAAAGAATTGGGTTGATCTTGTTGAAATAATATATACAAAGCAAGATATCCACCTAGAGAATGACCAAATAATGTCCTTTCAACACTTTCAATTTCAAGTTCATTTTCGATATGAGGAATAAGTTCGTTATTTACAAAATTGATAAATTCTTTTGCACCTCCCGAAGTTCCGGGAAAATCTCTGTCTTCAGGATAAGAGTAATCTCTTCCTCTCTGGTTTTTATTGGCATATCCCACTCCTATAAGGATAATATCCTCTCTACCAGATTCTGCAACGATATCTGCTGCTTCTTTAAAATAATCATCTCCATCTAACATGTAAATTGTATGATAGCTATTTGAAGGATCATAAGCCTGAGGATACAAAATATTAATACTATATGTAGTATTTGTATGATCTGATGTAATCGCAAAGGGATGATTGTTTTTTATTGAAGAAAGGTTGTCTTTCTCGCAACTGTTTAGGCTCAATATGCCAATGATTAAACACAGAAAACTCATAGAGTTCTGAATAATTTTTTTCATAATGATTCTTATTTTTTAAATTTCTAATTCCAGCAAAAGTATTTTTGAAGCCTTTAAATACCGCTTATAGAAAGGTGATTGGTACGAAGTGTCATCTTTTTGTGATGTACTGGAGTCTTAGACAAAAGATAGATTCATTTAGAAAAAGGAGAGGGGATATGATAGAAGTATATTATTTGTGATCTCTTGTCATTTTCTTTTGTATGTAAATGTGACGTTTTCGGTATTCTTAGGTTTCATTGTCATCAGGTTGCCCTGAAACGAAACTATAAATACCTGAACATCGATAGCACGATTGTAGTCAATTAAATGTAGCTCGGGTTTGTGTGCATTCATATACCAATACCCATTTGATCTTGAAGTATCCGGATGTGTTTTACGGTATGTTCCTGTCCAGCGAATAAAAATAGCTTCTTTCCCTTCTGGATTGTAAGATTTTGTAATGTTTTTTTGATTCTTATATACAGAAACCAGTTGCCAGTTTCCGACAGCTTTATCTTTGGGAGACTTAGGTACATTAGAGATTCTGGATAAAGAAACTATTACTTTCATTCCATCTTCTATACGTATCCATTTCATTTTATCATTAGAAAACTCAACTTTAAAAGCTCCGTACTCATCTTTACCATTTTTACTTTCAGGAAGAAATTGCTTTTCTTTTTTACTGTATGTCCAGCTACCTTCGTCATTTTGTAACCATCCATTACCAGCCTGATAAGAGTGATCAGTATTGTATTTAAACCATTTAGCGATTGGAGTCATTTTTTTGTCACCTACACTTACTTGATCTACAGTCCATAACCCTGTTATAGATTGCCCATTTATAATGCTCGAAACAGACAAGATAATGCTTAGAAATAGTAATTTAGTTTTCATTTTCGTTAGTATATAGTATTGCTGTAATTTTTTTAGCAAGATCAAGTTCATTTGTTTGATCGCCTGTATTGGCAAGAAAAGCGATAATATACTCACCATTTTCGATATTTATAAGCATAGATTTATATCCTTCAGTAGCTCCTCCATGTATGATGTACTTTTTATCGACACCTATATTTCCTATACGATATTGCTTTTCTCCATCAAATACCACCCAACCGTAACCATAAGAGATTTCCTGGTTAATCTCTGATAAATGATTGGTTTGCATAAGTTTTATCTGTTTGTTATTAAAAAGAACAGGAGAACTCATTTCTTTTCCCCAACGATAGAGATCTTCTGCAGAAGAAAATATTCTTCTGCCAAGGGTTAGATCAATAAATTGATTTCGCATCCAGTCGTTAGTTGTTTCGTTATAATTATATCCTTCTACTACATTCTCAAAAACAATACGATTGTCAGAAGTACTAAAAGTATGTTCTAGCCTAAGTGGTTTTGTAATTTTTTGTTCTAAAAGCTCAGAAAAAGGAAGTTGATAAAGGTTTTCCAGAATGATAATAAGTATGTGATAACCGAAATTGCTGTAATAAAATTGCTGGTTTGGATCACCTATTGCAGGAATCTTACTAATGAAATCAATATATTCCTTATTATCAAAGTGTTTTCGCTTAAATTTTAAGTGTTTATTTTTTGAAAGATTTGGATGTACCTGGCCATAATCTGGTAAACCAGAAGTATGACTCAGTAAGTTGTGAATTGTGATATTCTGATTAAACTCTCCCAAGTACGAATATGTACTAATATGATCGGTAAGATGATCATTAAGAGATAATTTACCTTCTTCTACGGCTATAAGAATTAGTGCTGCGATAAATGACTTATTGATAGAACAAATGTCAAAACGATGATCTACTTGCATTGGGATGTTCCAGATTCTATTAGATATGCCTATCGATTTTTTATAGACTATTGTATCCTTAGTACCTATCACAACAGTGCCATCAAACCGGTTTTCGCGGTGTTCAATTTCAAATAAATTATCTAACTTGCTTGTTAGAAAATTAGTATCTGTGCTCTTTTGTTTAGAACAGGATGACGAAATAAGAACAATGCATGTAGCAATTACAATATATTTTTGCATATTTCTATTTGGTTGCGTTGTACAAAAGAATACATCAGGATAAACTTTCTCAATTAATTTTGGTGTTTTGGTACGAAATTTCTTAATGTGTGGCGAATAATTTGGGAAACTTCTCAACAAGTGATCTGGCATATTTTTTAGATACCGGAATGACCTCACCCGTAATACATACTTCTACCTTGTTGTTTAGTCGATTTACATGATCAATGTTATTAGAATTGATGATATAACTTCGATGGCATCTTATTAAAGATTGATTTGAACCAAACTCGTCTTCAATATCTTTTAAATTTTTACGCATTAGATGTATATTAACCTGTTGGTTCGACAAGTAGAATATTTCGATGTAATTGTCTGCTGATTTGATATAAAGTAAATCTTCTATACTGATTTGAAACCGTTGTTTTTGATTATTGGATACAATCACGATTGGCGAATTAGGAGAGTTGTGCAAATGACTTAAAAAGTGATCAATTAAAATGCTTAAAGTAACCGGAAATGCAATAATAAGAGGATATTCATAGAGAAAAGGCCAATAGCTTGTCCAGTATAATTCTGTCCACTGATAAAAATAATTAAATACAAGAAATGAAAGGTTAAGCCCAATAAAAGTAGCCATTAGTGCAGTTACAAAAGGTTTAATTTTTTTATCAATAATAAACCATGGACTTAAGTGAAATTCAACCAAATAAAATGAAAGAGAGGTTATAATTGCGTGCGATAGCGATCTAACAAACATGCTATGTCCGGTTATGGCCGGTATTTCATCAATATGGTAAGCTCGATAAACAAACAATACCAGAAAAATAAAAAAACCCGACAAAATTGTAACGATCCATTTGTAGTTGTTATTTCTAATATTTGATAATAATCTAATTTGCATGAGTTGCTAGAGTAATGGCTTGCTAAATACAATTCTGTATTTTTTAAGTAAATATAAAAAATCTGCTAACCATTATTTGATTCCATCCGATGTGCTTCAGCTTTTGTTTTATTGCTTTCTAAATATATTAATATCCTGGGTGCCCCTCTTTTAGTAGATTTATTTCTTTCCTTATTATTTTTTATTGGATATCTTGAGAATTCTACCTCGGTTTTTATTTATTATTAAAGTTGAACACATTTATTATTTGTAACTTTTCCTCCGGTCACAATATCAGATAGGATTACAGAAGTTGAAGGAGTCCCATATTGAGATAAAATATCGATAAACTGTTCTAAATGATAATTATCTCGTACTACGACTTTCATAATAAGACAATGAACTCCTGTTATTCTACTGCACTCCAGAATTTCAGAAAAATTACCAACTAATTCTAAAAAGGGGTAAAACTGGTTGTCTTTAAAACTCATAGAAATGTAAGAAGATAAAGAATATCCTAGTTTTACATAATTTAGTTCACTGGTATATGATAGTATTACTCCAGTATCTTCTAACCTTAGAACTCGTTCGCCCACTGCAGATGACGAAAGTCCAATTTCTCGACCTATTTGAGCATATGAAAACCTCGAGTTTTTTTTTAGTAATTGAATTATTTTTAAATCTAGATTGTCTTTTATCATTATTGGCGGGGTTTTAAAAATTTAGTGTAGAATTGGTAAAGAATTAAGCTAAATTTTATTAAAAATATATTATGGTTGTTTAAAATATAAACTTAACAATGAATTTGTAATATTCTTAGTTATAATTATCATAAAAAACCTAAATGTTTTCTTAAATAAAAAGCAAGGTAACGTATTGTTATTAAGCGATTTTGCCTGGTTTTGATAACATGTTTTGTGAGCTTTTTAGTGTCTGTTTGTAAATTCTTGGTTTGTTAACTAAAAAAAACTTAATTCATCGGATAATGGTTATTTTTTCAGGTTACTTCACTTAGATACGAACTTGATGTTTAGCTAATTTTGAATAAGAAAGTAAACCAATTTTAATTTTTAAGAATTGACACTTGTATTTATGATATTGTATGTCCGTTTTGATACTTGATATATTTTTATGAAAAGTTGAAAAAGCTTTTTTGGGTGAGTTTATAAGCAGATTTGTGATTTCAAAATGTATAAAGTTGCCAATAAAGCTAAAACGGATATACAATTTTAAAATCAGGTTATTTTTCGGAAGAACAAATTGATTTTTTCTCACTCTTTTCAGCACTAATGTAATACTAGTTACATGTTAGTCAAACATACAAAGAGTATTATGAATTTTAGAAGTTCTGTTTTCTTAGTGAAACGATGAAAATGTATATAAAAACTTACACGGTTTTCTCTCAAATTTAGACTATAGTTTTAAGTGATCCTAAGTAAATGGATATAGTTGAGTTTTTAAGTCTGGTTTTGAGTTTTTCTCCCTACAATACATTGTTGTGTAATGAATAATAAGGAGAAAAGGGTTTAGGATGAAGAGGTATGAGTAAATCCTCTTCACCTTGATCCTTAATGCAGAATGGTTACATAAATTTCTGGGCCAAATATGGTACTTAAATACAAATAAAAAGATAACCACTTGCTGCGTTGTAATATGTAAAAGTTAGAGGACCGTATTATTTTTTCTGCTCATTTACGTCTTCAGAATACTTCTAAAAAAGAATCAAAATTTAACGCCTTAACACAAATCAAATCTAAAATGAAAAAAAATGTATTTAAATGTATCATGATCATGATGATTATGATATTACCCCTCAATGTTGCGATGGCCCAAGATGCCCCAAGACCTGACGGTATCGTAATGCCTAGTAAAGCCCGGGACTTTACGTATCATGTACAGCAAAATAAAATGCAGTATTTAGATTTATCAGCAACCAGCCCACTTTTTAGCTATGGTCCTTTAACTAAAGAAACCGCAGCAACCTATGTAAGAGAAATTCCTATACGCATTGGTACAGGAAAAGATGCAGAAACTATTGGGTTTTCTGCGTTTAGCGATTGGGTTGTAAGTAAACTTCCAAATAACGGTAAACTGTATTATGAAGAAACCTTAATTACATCCCCAGGCAGTATCCCTAGTTCTAGAGGTTTGGTATATGTACCAAACCCAGGATTTACAGGTGAAGATACTATGACGTATCACGCAGTAGAAACTACAGGAAGTTCTACATCTACAGGAGCTATTACATTTAAGGTAAACAGTCCAGAAAACTATGTGATACCAGCAGGTTTTCCAAAGAATCAATGGGGGTTATTTATACCTACTCCCGAGGAGCCAGCAGAATGGCCAGATAGAGAAGCGCCTAATGCATGGTATGTCAATAACAAATGTAATCCTTGTGCTACTTCGGGTAAAGGAACTCCTAACTTGCCTCGTGCTACCTTACCTCCTCATAGAACAGTGTTTGGACCAGGAACTCTTATTAAGATTATTCCTTCAGAGACTCCTTATTATTTAAACAATTCAGGGCAACATATCTATACGTTTAATGGTGCTGCCGATAACCCTGTTTTTATAGTAGGAGCAGATAACCACCCCAATCAGCCTATCATAAGTACATTAGAGAGCCGTACTTCCACTACCTTATTAGCTATGGAGGCTAATAATTTGATAATTAGTGGTCTTAGGTTCTGGAATGTAAAAATAGGAGGAGCAAAGGATGCATCTAATACTAATGTTGTTGTGCGCCACTGTCAGGTAGCTTATTCAGAACAAACCAATGGTTCTGCTCTTAGCCCTCAAGGGCGTAGGGCATCTACAGATATCAGTATATTTTCTTGTTCGGTACGAGATAATGGGTTTCGAGATGATAAATTTGAAGAAATGGATATACATGGTATAGGGTTCTATAGCTGCACTGATTGTATGATTCTGGATATAATTTCTAGTGGTAATGGAGGCGATTCTTACCAACACCTTCAGAAAAATGCAAATGGCCAGGTCAATATAGGAAGACTTAAAGGTCATGGTGAAGGAGAAAACTGCGTGGATATCAAAGCTCAAAACGGAGTTGCTGTAGTAGATTCTGATTGCTGGGATTTACGAGCAATACGATGGGTTGGTGGCTCTGGAGGTAATGCCCAATGTTTCTTTACAAATGATGATGATATACCCCAACAAGTAGGAGATGTACTTTTTTATAATAATAGAGGATGGGATACCAACGGTAATGTGGTTGAATGTTCTGCAGGTGGAGGAAGGCATTTCCTTATAGGGAATCGTATCGAAGATGTGGCAGGATCGGGGATTAATTTAGAGAATTCTAATACGTCTGAGGTATATGTAGCCTTTAATACTACTAACAATGTATTTGATGCAATACATAGTAGACCTCACGGAGGCAATACAAAAACTTATATATTCGCCAATGCGCATAATGAAGCACAGGTTAATGGTTGGTTACTAAACAAACGAGATTATAGAACTTATGATTATAATTTTTATAGCGAAAACGAGGATGATATCATATTTTCATGTTGTAGCAACAGTAATCGTCGTTTTTATGAAGGATTAGCGGCCTGGCAGCAAGTTTCTGGTAAAGATGCTAATGCTGTGGCAGGGGTACAAATGGATTTAAACGATGACTTGTCTTTGGGGTCAGGGTCAGAACTAATAGATACTATAGATGAAGCACTTATTGACCAAATAGCCCCTGGCTTTTTTGACTTTATAGACCTTTTTGATCTAGGAGAATGGAGAGATGCTAACGGGGTAAATAGAGTAAGCCCTTATGATGCAGGAGCGGCAGAGTTTGGTTCTGTAGGACCTGTTAATCCTCGCCCTATAGCGAGAGATGATATAGCGATTATTAATGCTAATAGTTTCAATAATGAGATAGATGTATTGACTAACGATAATTATGGAAGAGATGGAGCGAGTGTAGATAATCCTATTGTAATTATAACACAACCGACTAACGGTGTTATTAGTATAAACGATAGAGGCACCAACATACAAGACGATGATCTCGTTGTGTATACTCCAAATATAGGTTATTTGGGTAGAGACTCCTTTGTATATGAAATTAAAGATAGCAATGGAGACACAAGCACGGCTGAGGTAGATATAAGTGTGTTTCTGGTTACTCCACCTCTAGCTAATGATGATAATGTAACTGTAAATCAAGATAGCAACAATAATGTTATTAATGTATTGGCTAATGATGTTAATTTTGATTTAGCAACTGGTACTATTACGATTGCTACATCACCCGCAAATGGTACAGCAACGGTTAATACTACAGATGGTACTATTGCATATACTCCTAATATAGGTTATTTGGGTAGAGACTCCTTTATATATGAAATTAAAAATAGTAATGGAGACACAAGCACCGCTAAGGTAGATATAAGTGTGTTTCTGGTTACTCCACCTCTGGCAAATGATGATAATGTAATTGTAGATCAAGATAGCAACAATAATGTTATTAATGTCTTGGCTAATGATGGTGATTTTGATTTAGCAACTGGAACTATTACAATTGCAACATTACCCGAAAATGGTACAGCAACGGTTAATACTACAGATGGTACTATTACATATACTCCTAATGCAGGGGTTAATGGTACTGATTCATTTACCTATACACTTACCGATGTAAATGATACCACAAGCTCTGCAACAGTAACAATAACGATTACTCCAACAGGTACTACGCCTCCAGTTGTATTAGAAAATGGAGTACCCGTAACCGGTATCAGTGGCCCTGATGAGGCAAAATTTTATTATACGTTAGAAGTACCTGCCGGAGCAACAGATTTGGTATTTGAGTTAACAACACCTGCAGGAGGTTCTGGAAATGGAGATTTATATATAGGTTTTGAAAAAATACCAACATTTACAGATAATATTTGTAAATCAGAGAGTAATTCTAGACCTACAAATGAACGATGTGAAATTGCAGATCCGGTACAGCCAGGAACATACTATATATTTGTAAACCCATATAAAGAAGCGATTAACAATTTAACATTAAAGGCTAGCTATGCTGTTCCTGAATCGTTAGTACCTATGTTGCAAAACGGAGTGCCAATTACAGATATCAATGCTACCGATATAGAAGAACTTCGTTATACCATGGTAGTACCTGCGGGGGCAACGGATTTATCATTTACATTGAGAAGAGATCCTAAGATACGTCCAGGAGATGCTGATTTATATGTAAACCTTGGCGTACCAGCAACATTTACAGAAAATATTTGCGCATCTGCAGGGAATACAAGTAACGAAGAGTGTTTAATCCCAGATCCAGTGCAGTCTGGAGTGTATCATGTATTAGTAAACCCTTCGGGTGGCCCTATTGCAGGGTTAACACTTGTAGGAAGTTATACCGAGCCATCGAATACTGCAGGAGTTGGTGTGGCAAATATTACAATTTCTCCAATTCCGGTAAATGATCATATTAATGTACGGTTACCTAACATAGAATCTGGTAAAATAGCTGTATTTGATCTTGTAGGAAATCTTTTGTTAAAAGAATCTTTTACAAATACATCAAAAATTATGCTAAATGTTAGTAGTCTTCCCAAAAGAAAATTATATGTCATGAAGATAACAACGAAAAATGGTAGAACCTATGTTAAGAAGATGATGAAGTAAAAAGAATATTAATTTTTAAGGCTAAAAAGTGACTAGTCCTAACAAAACTGTAAAGGTTTTTTAGGACTAGTTTTATTTTAAACCGAATTCTAAAAATAAACTACCAAAAAATAAAACCTACTCTGCTTATAATTATGACGAAAATACAGATCAAAGGTTTTATTGTTGATAAACACTTTATTTAATGGGTTTACGCTCTTTTTTTCAATAAAATGAGTTTTTTACACTTGTGTAAGTTGTATAATTTTATTCTCCCTTTGTTGCTTTTAACCTTGAAGTCTCTTCAGGTAGTACTTAAACTAAGAAGTTTTTTATTATGATAAAACCTTTTCTTATGAATTTACGTAGATACTATTGTTGCTGATATAGATGTGTCAAAAACGGTTATAGTATTT
Source organism: Aquimarina sp. EL_43 (assembly GCF_943422735.1). Taxonomy (NCBI): domain Bacteria; kingdom Pseudomonadati; phylum Bacteroidota; class Flavobacteriia; order Flavobacteriales; family Flavobacteriaceae; genus Aquimarina; species Aquimarina sp. EL_43. The sequence goes on from NZ_CALSBR010000001.1 coordinate 4,025,227, forward strand.
ATTGAAAAATTATAAAATTAAATCTTAGTATATCGATTAAAGAGGTTACTATTATTTGCCCAAATCTTAAATATTTCTATGAGAATAAAATTATGCTTAGTACTATTTTGTGTTATACTTAATTCATTTTTTGTTATAGCAAATGAAAAAGATTCTTTATCAGTAATTAAAAAAGAAAAGATTAATGATGAGTTTGGCCATTTACAAAAGTTGAATGAAAAATTTCTGATACAAAATGTAGTAAAGGTAACCTCCCCAGAATTTAATTATACAACTATAGAAGAGGAGTTTTCTCCAACTCCAATAGACGTTAGCAAAGCCAAGGTAGTTGCAAAATCCTGGTTTGAAAAGATAAAAAAATTAAAAAAATGGGTGTCTTCGCTTAAAATAGATAAAGTCGAAGAATTCCCTGTAGGGATTCGAAAAGAATTAAATGGAGTTGAATATCAGTTAGGTTTTGTAAAAGCAAAATTTACAAAAGACTATACAGAGCTTACAGTTTTTGCACGACTTATTTTACCTCAAACAGATGAAGAAGGAAAGCCTATAGAGCTTTACTTTGGCGCCGATAATGTTAGACTTTCTCATGATGGAGGTATTGTAGGACAACCTAAACTTGTTTTGTTGGGAGACGTCTTCATGCCGTTCAATGCCGGGAACTGGTTGTTTGCTATGAAAGGAGGGTTGGATTATAAGACAGGGAACGTAAACAATAAAACATATGTTACCATTGATTGTGATGGTATAAATGAGATAGGAATAACAGGAGAAGTACAATTTTCTAGAAATATTATACTACCTGTTGATGAAAAAGGAAATACATTACCAGATACACGCCCATATATTGGGGCAGATAATAAAATGATTGAAGTTCCTAATCGAGTAAGAGGTAATATTAAAGCTATTGTTACTGATTGGAGTGATCTTCTTGTAGAAATTGATATTTCCCCTTTTGTATTAGCTAGTCAACCTGATAAGTTTGTGTTTACTGCAAGTAGAGCGGTTTTTGATTTCAGTGACCTAAGAACAGAAGGGGTACAATTTCCAAAATTCTATGAAGAAGATGGGTTGCTAGTCCCTGATAAAGAATCTTGGAGAGGAGTATACGTAAAATCCCTAAAAGTAGGATTGCCAGAAGTATTTAAAACTAAGCAAAGTATAGTAACCAATGATCGTGTTAAGTTTGAAGCATCAAATCTGATCATCGATAGCTATGGTGTTTCAGGGAGTTTTGAAGTAGAAAATCTTTTTACTATTGATGCTGGCCGTACTTCAAAATCAAAATCCTGGGCATACTCTGTAGATAAATTGAATATCGATATTGGAGCGAATCAACTGATAGGTGCTAATTTTGAAGGAGAAATAGTACTTCCAATTTCATCTCTGAATAAGAAAAAAAAGAACAATGATGACAAAATATCAGGATTAGCATATGTGGGATTAATTTCTGAAGATGAATACTCATTATCAGTATCGCCTGTAGAGACTTTAGATTTTGATATTTTTAGTGCAAAAGCACAGTTACTACCAAATTCTTCAGTAGAGCTAAAGGTGATAGATGGAAATTTTAGACCTAAAGCAGTTCTTAATGGCAATATGTCAATTTCCGCAAGTAATAAGACAATATTGCCTAAAGAAGGCAAAGAAACAGTCGATTTTAAAGGAATCAAATTTGAAAACCTGGTACTTCAGACAGAATCTCCCATTATCCAGGCTGATTATTTTGGATACAATGGCTCAGTAAAGCTAGCAAACTTTCCTGTCACTATTAATGATATTGCTTTTAAATCTACTGATGCAGAGGCAGGTATCGAATTTGATCTGTTAATTAATCTAATGGATAAAGGAAACAAAGGTTTTTCTGCAGATACACACCTTGGGATTTATGGTAAATATAAAGAAGAAGGGTATCGACAAGAATGGGATTATGACCGTATAGAACTTTCTAAAATTAATTTGGAAGCCAATTTAGGAGCGATTCAGGTTAAAGGTGCATTAGAACTTATGGAAGATGATGAGGTATATGGAGATGGATTCTTAGCAGATGTACAAGCCACTTTTGGCAGTTTTGGCCCAATAAAAAGTAAAGCAATTTTTGGAAAAAAAGACTTTAGATATTGGTATATAGATGCTGCGGTACATGGATTAAAAATACAAACAGGTCCATTTCAGATAAATGGTTTTGCAGGAGGAGCAACATATAAGATGAGTAGAAAACCTAATGCAGGATCGTTTTTTAATGATTCAGGACTTTCATATGTCCCAAATGAAGATAATAGACTAGGCGTCAAAGCGATGGTGTTTGGTGCGATAGGAGACGAAAGTGCCATGGCTATTTCTGCAGGATTTGATATAGAATTTAATGGTAATGCAGGTGTAAACAGAATGGGGTTTTATGGAGAAGCCCAAATAATGAAATCATTTAGCTTTTCTAATCCAACAAACATACTTAGAGAAAAGCTATCTAAGTTGGTCGAAAATGAAAAAATAAAGAAGGTATTAGATAATAAGATAGGTAGGTCTCTATTAAAAAAAGCATCAGAAGAGTATGAGCCAGATATTGTTGGCGAAGCAGAAATTAGTGCAAAAATAGGAATGGATTTCGACTTTGTTAATGATACCTTTCATGCAGCACTAGAGATTTATGTAGATACTGCCGGAGGTGTTATAAAAGGAAGAGCATCAAACGGAAGAGCAGGATATGGAGTCGTGCATGTCTCTCCTGATGAGTGGTATGTGCACATGGGAACGCCAACAGATCGATTGGGTTTAAAAATGGATGTAGGCCCCATATCAATAAAATCAGGAGGGTATTTTATGATGGGTGATTATATCCCAGGAAGCCCACCTCCACCTCCAATAGTAGCGAGTATACTTGGTGTAGATGCAAATAGTCTGGATTACAACAGAGATGAGAATGCCTTAGGAGAAGGAAGAGGATTCGCATTTGGAACAGATTTTAGTGTAGATACAGGAGATTTGAAATTTGCCATCTTATATGCTCGATTTCAGGCTGGACTTGGATTTGATATAATGCTTAAAAACTATGGGAAAGCACGCTGTAGAAATACAGGTGATGAAATAGGAATCAATGGATGGTATGCCAACGGGCAAGCGTATGCATATTTACAAGGTGAATTAGGGATTAGGTTTAAAGTCTTTGGTAAAAAGAAGAAAATCCCCATTATCAAAGGTAGCGCTGCTATCCTTATGCAAGGTAAAGGGCCTAATCCATATTGGTTTAAAGGGTATGCAGCAGGAAAATATAACTTGTTAGGAGGTTTAGTTAAAGGTAAATATAGATTTAAAGTTACTATAGGAGAGGAATGTGAAATCGATAATGCATCTCCTGTAGGAGGAATTAAAATGATAGCCGATTTAACTCCTAAAAATAGTGCAACAGATGTAGATGTATTTATGTCTCCTCAAGCAACTTTCTCTTTACCAGTGAATAGAGAAATAGTAATACCCGAAGATGGAGGAGATATGACCTATAAGGTGGTACTCGAAAAATTCACACTAACAGACGAATCAGGTATCGAGATTGTAGGTAGATTAGATTGGGGATCTAATATGGATAGAGTTACTTATGTATCAGATGATGTTTTGCCATCTGAAACCAAAATAAAAGCTTTGGTAGAAGTAAGTTTTCAAGAAAAAATAAATGGAGCATTTCAAACAATTCTGGAGAACGGACAAAAATTCACCGAGATAGAAGAAAGAACTTTCATCACAGGTAATGCGCCAAAAAATATTCCACTATCTAATATTCAATATTCATACCCTGTAGTAGATCAGCAATTGCTTTATTCAGATGAGCATCCAACGGGATATATTCAATTGATAAAGGGGCAAGATTACCTTTTTGATAATAACCAATGGAAAAGTACTCTGAGATATATAGATAGCAATGGTAATCAGGAGGAGTTTGATTTTAAATATTCTAATCAGGCTAATAGAATCACCTATGCCTTACCTAAGGTAAGTAAAGATACCAAATACCAGATGTCTATTGTAAGTGCCTCTAAAGGAGCAAAAGGAAAGGCTAACAATCAAAAATCAACTACCACAACAAATTTTGATGATGATAATACATTAAGTATTACTAAAAACATTGCTCAAAATGTGTTTAGAGAAGGAGAAATTGACCGATTAACATATGATTTTAAAACCAGTGTATATAAAACATTTAAAAGCAAAGTAAAAGATCTGGATATTAATAATAATAGCTACGAAAAAATAAACTCTTTAGTAATTAATCTTGTTTCTAGAATAGATACTTATGAAGGTTTTGGTTTAGTAGAATTGAAAGGGAATAAATTTTCAGAAAATAAACCTTTGATAACTATAGAATCTGATCTAAAAGATGCTTATTTCAACAGAGATATAAACCCGGTTTTATACCAAAAATATCCAGAGGGCAGTAAGTTTAGTGTTTCTAGAGATTATTCAATATATGGTTATGTGCCTAAAAAGGCAGTTCCGGTGATAGGAAGTTACCTTACTAGCTTAGAAAACAATGTGGATTCAGGTTTTATACAAACTAGTTTTCCATTCAGATATAATTTAGCTCAGGTATATTATGAAGATTTTGAAAGTATTCAAGATAGAGTACGGTGGGCATATGTTAAAGGCTTGGGAGTAACCCCACAAGAATTAAGTATTATCAGTGAGCGCTTTAAGTTTATACTATATGGTAAGTATGGTGTTAAGTTACAATACATTTTACCTGGAGGAATAAAAGGAACTTCTGCTACTTATAAATATACTAATCCTATTAAGTAAACTGATGATATCAACTAGAAACATAGACTTTTGTAGATGCAGATATTTGATATACCTGTTGTTTATTGCCATTTCTTTTGAAGGTCTTTCTCAAGATCTTCCAAAAGAAGAAATAAAGGTAATTGCAAGGGTTAATAAAGATAAAATCCTATTACGATGGGCGGTAACAACTCCATCAGCATGGCTCAAGGCTAATAAATATGGGTATGTTATAGAGCGATATACAATTATAAAAGAAGGGCAATTGCTCGATAAACCGGTAAAAAAACTAATTACACCAACCCCTTTACTTCCTAGACCCGTTGAAGAATGGGAAGTAATTTCAGAAACAAACGACTATGCTGCCATTTTGCTACAAGCATTATATGGAGATAGTTTTGAAGTAGAAGAAATGCAACAAGGAGGCATTGCAGCGATTATTAATAAATCCCGAGAGATAGAACAACGTTTTTCTTTTGGGTTATATTCGGCAGATATGAATTTTGAAGCCTCAAAAATGGCAGCTTTAGGATATGAAGATACAGATATTGTTGCAGGAGAAGAATATTTATATGAGGTAAAAACGGTTGTACCCGAATCAATATTGAACATCAAAAGTGGTACTATCTCTGTAAAATTAACAAATGTAGAACCATTACCACCTCCTATAGATTTAATAGCCATACCCAAAGACAAAAGCGTAATGCTTACTTGGGAATATGAACTTTTTAAATCTATATATAATTCATATTATATAGAACGCTCAGATGATGGTATAAATTTCAAAAGACTAGGAGGAGATACTCCACTGGTAAATTTAAATGACACTCCGGAGACTCCTGCAAAAAGGATGTTTTATATTGATACATTGCCTCAAAATGATAAACAGTATTATTATAGAGTATATGGAATATCTCCATTTGGAGAGAAGAGTGAACCTTCTAAAACAGTATCAGCAAAAGGAGTAAAAAAACTCGTAGCTATACCGTATATATCAAAACACGAAATAGATGTTTCTGGCAATATTGTGCTGTCATGGGATTTTAAGAAAGAAGCCGAAAAAGAAATCACAGGATTCGAACTCAATTGGGGGTCAACCGAAAAAGGACCATATAAAGTAGTACAATCAGAAATACCTCCCGGTGCAAGAGAAATAGTATATACACCTGTTGAATCGGCTAATTATTTTAGAATAGCGGCCATTGGTAAAAATAATCAAACAACGAGTTCATTAACGGCTTTTATACAAACCATAGATTCAATACCACCTAATGCTCCAATAAACATAGAAGGTGCCATTGATACATTAGGAGTTGTACGATTAAGGTGGAACCCTAATTTAGAGAGTGATTTGCTAGGGTACAGGGTTTTTAGAGGTAATAGAAAAGATGATGAATTATCACAAATTACAGTAGACCCAATAATTAAGAATAATTTTGTAGATACTGTACAGGTTAAATCTTTAAACACTTCTGTTTTTTATCAAATTGTAGCAGTTGATAAACGGTATAATATGTCAGAATATTCAAAGCTTCTGGAGCTTAAGAAACCAAATGTCATATTACCATCTTCTCCCGTATTTTCGGGTTATAAAGTCAATAAAAATGATATTTCTCTTACATGGATAAATAGCACAAGTTCTAGTGCCAAAAATCATATTTTATATAGGCAAGATGTAGAAAAGTCTAAGTGGAAATTGATTTTTAAAACTGATACTATATCTAAGTATATCGATACCGAAATTGCCCCAGGAATTAAATACCGATATGCGATATATGCAGAAAATGAAGAAGGAGTTAAATCTAAGATGTCTACTCCAATTACCATAACAAGTAAAATATCTGTAGATAAAGATTTTGTTAAAGGTTTTGTACTTATTCCAGATAGGGAAAATAACAAAATAGTATTGAGCTGGAAAAAAATGCCTCCCGAAGTTACAGAGGTTTTAATCTATAAATCAAAGAAAGAAGAAAAACCAATACTGTGGAAACAATTACGAGGATCAATTAATAAGCTGGTTGATGAATCCGTTTCTCCAAATAATACGTATGTATATCAACTAAAAGGCATTTCTAATAAAGGAAACCACTCTAGATTGAAGAAAAAAGAAGTGAAATTTTAACCCAAACAGTTAATTTCTTATTGCAAGAAGTGATGAAAAGAATGGATAATAACATGGATATGAACAATTTATTTATAAAAAATAGTTTTTGTGGCTTTAAAAGTATATTAGCTACGATTATTCTACTTGTTACAATTGCAAAAGTATCAGCTCAGGCCAGTGAACCAAAAACAAAAATAGTAATAGAAGATTTTACACGTGGACTAGGATTTGATCCCCGTACAGATCAAATATATGTTTATGCAGTATATAAAGACCCTACCAAAGGATATCCTATACCTGCTTTTGGAGGTAAAGGCCCGGCAAATGGTCAAGCCTTTATTTTTTGGAGTAAATTTTTCTATTATGATGTGTTTAAATATCCTTTTAATACGGCGGCTAATAATCCTTTACAAAAAGATTTTCTAACATTCTCTGATTTTAATGAGAATGTTCAAAAATCCATAAGTCATGATCAATCACTGGTGGCTCCTTTTGAACAATATTTGCAACGAGAGTTTTTCTTTGAACATGAAGTGAAAGAAATACGAATTCATTTCAATTATAAACGTAGAAAAGGTAGTAGTAAAGCGCATCAAATTGCATATTCTTTTCCTGTTGGAGGGTTAGACCCATGTGAGGTACAACTTATTAATAGAGATAAAGTTAATGCAACTCTCCCTCCTGCAGCAAGTATAAATCCACAAGATATTAATTTTAGATTTAGGATAATTCCTTTACCAGGAATAACACGAGGAGGATCTGGAGTTAATATTGCAGGATATGGAGATAAAATGCGAGTTAATGCTACAGGACCTAACCATCCTAATGCATATCATTGGAAATACAGGATAGAAGGTCAGGGAGGATCGAGGCAGCAACGTATAGCAAACTCTTTTAGACAAGGAGATCTTGGTAATGGTAATCTTGGGTTTATTAATAAAACCGATTATCAATGGATCGACATTCCTATTGCTCCTAATAGATCAATATTTGATTTAAGACCAAGTGATTTTCTAGGAGGAATTGGTAACGAAGATGCCTATGTAAATAAAACTATTATTATAGGAGCCTTTGCAAGAAATGGATGTGATAGTCATACCGTATACCATAATTTTACATCATTTAGGATCGTGCGATCAGCTCCTTATTTTGAAATGGCAATTAATACTCCTGTAACCTGTAAAGGAGGTAATGATGGCAAAGTAACTATTGATTTTGTTCCGTTTAAACCAGGAGATCAATTAAATTTTACGCTTCAGAAAAAACTTGCCAATGGTAATTATGATACGGGTATATCGTATTCGAATATAACACCTTCAGGAACAGTGTCAAGGATGACTTTTTCTAATCTTTCAGCGGGAGATTACAAGTTAGGTCAACTTATAGGAAAGTATGTAGAAGGAGGGGTTCTTCGTAATTTTTACACAGATGGAGAGTTTCATGAATTAGAGTTTACCATAACCGAACCGGAAGCGGTTGCTTTTACAAGGGAACCAGCCGATGATAAAACCGATGTTTGGTGTTTTGATGGAGCCGATGGTGAGATTTTGTTAACTGCTACAGGTGGCGTTGGTGGATATCAATATCTTTTGAGAAAAGAAGGAGATACTTTTGGAACCAATTGGGTCTCATTTGCTTCGGCAACAACACATTCTATTACAGGATTAGGAGTTAATACGTATTATATAAAGCTGAGAGATAGAAATGGTTGTATCGCAAAAGATCCTTTAAATAATGATGTAGTGAAACAAGTAACCATAGATAAGCCTGATACTCCGGTCGATGTTGAGGTAGAGCTTATTAACGAACCAAGAGCTTTTGGTTTTGAAGATGGAAGAATAAGCGCTAGAATTTTTAACGGAACTCCTTTTGCATATGGTACATATACATTTGTATGGAAAAATGAAAAAGGGGATGTACTCAATACAACTATAAATACTGTCCTATCCGGAGATCAGGGATATCAAACCATATTGCATTCGGTTGGTTCAGGAGTGTATACACTTGATGTATTTGATGCTAATTTTAATCCTGCTACAGACAAAAAAGGATGTTTTACGGTTAATGTACAATTCAATTTAGAACAACCAAAACCGTTACAAGTTACCATAGAGGTTTTTAATCCTATTTCTTGTCATATCGAAAACGAATATAGTGATGGGATAGATTTTATACATCCTATTGGTATTCCAGACCAGTTTCAGGATGGAGCATTAATAGCAACTGTAACAGGAGGAGTTCCTTTTGATACATCAACACTTGCTAGTGCAGGAGAGTGCCGAGAAAATTTTAGCCCATATTGTTATCGTTGGAAAAAAAATGTAGGAGGGATTTGGCAAGATATTAATGATAACGACAATAGTATAGAAAATTTAAGTGAAGGGACTTATGCATTAAATGTAGAAGATGCAAATGGTATTGTTTTAGGAACTTATGAAGAGTTTATAAATGTTGATGGTTCTAGAGAATATAGATTAGTTCAGGAAATTGATACCACAAAATACTTATCGCAACCGGATAAATTAGAAATTTCCTTTCAAAATACAGAAGTGACTTGTGCTAGCGGAGGTGATGCAACAGTAGAAGCAGTGGTTACAGGTGGAACAAAACCATATACTTACCAATGGAGTAATGGAGAGACAACATCTACAATAAATAATCTTATAGCGGGTACCTATCTTGTTTTTGTAACAGATGCTAAAGGATGCCAGATTGAAGGTAGGACAAAAATTGATCAACCTAACGGTATTGAAATAACCCCCATATCAGTAATATCACCAACATGTTTTGGAGGAAATGATGGAAGTATACGTGTAAATATCGAAGGAGGTAGCCCTCCTTATCGTTATCGTTGGAATACAAATAGTACATCTACTACGATTACTGATTTATCTTCGGGAGTCTATAGCATAGAAGTAACCGATAGTAAAGGGTGTAAAGCTATTTATGAAGAAATATTGAAAGATCCAGATCCTGTTATTGTTCGATTAGAGAATAAAAGAACTCTTTGCAAAGATCAATCATTTAATCTTGATATTACAATCAATGATCCTGGAGCGACGTATTCGTGGTCAAGTGATAATGGGTTTACCAGTTTGGATAGTAAAGTGGAACTTAATCAATCTGGTAGATACATTGCTACTATTACAAATAGTATAGGATGTGTTGGGATCGGAGAGATACAAGTAGAAGTTTTAGACACTCCTATAGATTCAGATTTTTTGATTACTACTCAGGCATATACGAATCAGGAGGTTATTCTGGTGAATATTAGTGAGCCGGTTGGAGAAAGAGTTGAATGGACAATCCCTGAAGGAGTAGAAGTAGTTTCTGAAACAGAGGATCAAATAATTCTCATGTTTGAAGAAGAAGGATCGTATGATGTTAACTTAAGGTCGATCCAAGGAGATTGTTATCAGGATTTTGTGAGGACCATTATAGTGCAGCCAGCCATAGTAGGCCCCACAGCCCCTTCTTCAGAAAGTGAATTTATAGAAGAGTTTATTGTATTTCCTAATCCTAACAACGGAACTTTTAAGACCAAGATTGGCCTGGCAGAAGAAGCTAATATAACCTTAAAGATCATAAGCCTAATGTCTGGAGCAATAGTAGATCAACGTGTCGAAAGTAGTAATGTTGACTTTTTATTAGATTATTCTCTTGCCTTACCTACAGGAGTATACTTAATGTTATTAGAAACCCCTAGAGGTTCAGAAACCCGTAAACTGGTATTTGAATAGACATTTCTATTTCTCTCTAAGTTTTGTAATATGAAAAACATAATATATATCATATCAATACTTTCTCTTTTTGGCTGCGCCAAAGAAGAGGCCATCCCTGTTATTGTTGATTTTGACGTTGAAGTTTTTAATGATGATTTTTCTATTCCTGTACAAGTTGTCTTTATTAATAAAACAGAAGGAGGAGAAGACTATGAATGGACTTTTGAAGGAGGAATTCCCTCTAGATCTGTTAACCGTAACCCAGGGGTTATACAGTATGGTCAAAAAGGTGCATATACAATAGAACTTACGGCAACTAATGAGGATGGCTCAAGAGATACCAAAACCTTAGAAATACAAATAGATGATCCTGTAATAGTAGATTTTGAGGTCACTAATTTGGTAGATAATTTTTCGCCGGCATCCTATCGTTTTCAAAATAATTCCTCTGGAGCAGATACTTTTTTATGGACTTTTGAAGGAGGTATCCCTGCAACATCTACAGAGCAAAATCCAGGAGAAATCGTTTTTAAAGAATCAGGAGATCATACGATTACATTACGGGTCAGTAATGGAAGAGAAACTTATGAGCAACAAAAAACAATTACTGTAGCCCCATTTTTGGTATCAGATTTTGATTTTGAAATAGCTTTTGATGATGATGATTTTCAAATCCCGGCACGTGTACACTTTAAGAATAGATCAGTTAGTGCTACATCGTATGAATGGAGATATGAAGGAGCTTCAAGTTTTATGTCAACAGAAGAAAATCCAGAAGTGATATTTGTTCAGGAAGGAGTTCAGACAATTCGCCTAACAGTTTCTAATGGAAAAGAAACTAAGACAATCAGTAAACAAATAGAGTTTTTTAAAAATACAAACCTCAGGGAACTAACAGATGTCAGGTTTGGTATTAATACCGCTCATATCACTAATAGTATTGGTGCTTTTTATAGTACTGCCGACCGAAAAATATACGCCAAGAATGAGATTACTTCTGATATAGATAAACGTATTGATCTTCCTTTTTTTGGGCTAAGTGATACGTTTACTCGCAATAGATTCGTGAGTCCTGATGCGTTATCAGGAACTACATTTGATGAGTTGATTGATCCTAAAAAAACCATTTTTATTAACTCTCAAGAATTGTGTGGCTGCTCTGCTTCGTTAACAGTAACAGAGTTTGATAATATGGCAGATGACACATTACTTGAAAGCCTAACCATACAAGAAACTCATGGAGGACTACAAGACTTTGATGATACATCGGTACCAAGAATTGTTCTTTTTCAGACTCAGGAAGGTAAAAAAGGAGCTATTAAAATCAAAAGTTTTATTAGGGATGGGCAGGATTCCTATATACTCACTGATATCAAAATCCAAAAAGAAAACAGATAATAAATCATGTATTTAAAAATGAAGGAGGTTTTTAGAAATTATAATATTATGCAAAAAAAATATAGATATTTCCTTTTATCGTTTGCAGTATTCTTTATAACTATTGCAAAGGCACAGGTATTTCCGGTAGATATTACACCCCAGGTAATACCGCCTTATAGTTTGCAATTATCAGAATATACAACTTCTGCTTCAGAAAAAGTATTGGTAAACCTATTACTAACAGATATCACAAGATCTAACTTAGAAATTCGGTTAAAACTTTATATAGAAAACAATGCAGGATTATCTATACAGAGTACTGATGTTGTGATTGGTGCAAATCCTATTTTTTTAGATGGAGGGATACCTTTGCGTTTAAGTAATATTGATCTTCAACCTTATTTTGCATTTCAAAACTTAACAGGAATAACTCCTCAAAAGTATGGCACAAGCCTACCAGAGGGCATGTATCGTTTTTGTTTTGAAGCCTATGAAGTTATATCTGGCAAACAGATTTCTCGTAAGAGTTGTGCGATGGCCTATTTGGTACTTAATGATCCGCCGTTTTTAAATCTACCTAATAATGGAGAACAGGTTGCAATGAGAGATCCACAAAATATTATATTTCAATGGACTCCAAGGCATCTTAATGCCACCAACGTAGAATATGAATTTACGCTTACAGAGCTTTGGGATAGTAAAATGGATCCTCAAGCGTTATTTTTGGCAAGCCAACCTTTATACCAAACGACTACTTCTGCAACAACACTGTTATACGGTCCATCAGAGACCACGTTATTACCAAATAAGAAATATGGTTGGCGTGTACGTGCCACAGTAAGTGATGGCATAAGTGAATCTTCAGTGTTTAAAAATAAGGGGTATAGTGAGATTCATAGTTTTACGTACTCAGGAGATTGTGCAGAGCCATCATTTGTATTGGCAGGATCACAAAGCCCGACTTCACAAGCGATCTATTGGAAAAGTGTAAATCACTTAAAATACAATGTGCAGTACCGTAAAAAAGGTGTTGAAAATGCAGTATGGTTCGAGAGAGAGACTTTAGATGAACCTATTACAGTATATAACCTAGAACCAGGTACAAGTTATGAATTTCGTGTTGGAGGGCAATGTATAGAGAATGGGCCATATACCTACTCTCAGATTTATGAATTTACTACAATTATTGCTTCTACTAATGATAAAGTTACTGTTATTAATTGTGGTATTACACCCGAAATAGTTATCACCAATCAAGACCCATTGGAAAACCTGAATAAAGGAGATGTATTTATGGCTGGAGATTTTGAGGTAGTAGTAGAGAATGTAAGTATATCAGGGCAAATGTTTTCGGGAAAAGGATACATAAAAATACCATATTTAAAGGGCTTAAAAGTAAAAGTAACCTTTGATAATATTGAGATCAATACAGATAAGCAATTACTAACAGGAGTGGTAGAAACTATTTATGATAAGAATAGTGAGGGGGTGGTTGATGTAGATGATATAGATGATGTAATAGATTCGGTAGTAGACACCGTGGTAGATATAATTAGAGAAGAAGAAAATGAGAACGTAGAGGAAGCTACTGGTGATGATTTAGTAAAACCTGATGAGAATGAAAATGAGGTGGTAGATGTATCTCCTATTTCAGAAAATCCTGATGTAACTGTTCCTAATGAAAATGAAGATGGAGGAGAGGCTCCTGTTGTACCTGATAATCCGGTAGCTACACCAGTTACAGAACCTAATCCAGTAGACAATAATAATATCGATACAGAAAGTTACGAAGGTAGTATTCCTATTGATGAAGATATAAATACTAAAATATGGTTTGAATCAGATGACACATTGTATGGAGATGGAGAAACTATTGATATTCAATACAATTCTGAAGAGTTACCAGTTATATTTCAATTAAAAGATTATCCAAAAGAGACAAAAGAATTTAAATGGCAAATTTTTAAAGAAGAAGAAGACCAAACCATAAATTTCATTATAGGACAGGGCATCAATGCTGATCAGGACACATTTAGTTTAGATCTCAAAAGGTGGAGTGGGACAACGAGATTGAGAATTACTTATGATGATAAGAAAATAGAAGTTAATCTAAATATAATTAAGAAAAGCTTTGATTTTGTAGAGTTAACCGCTACACATAATGGTAAGAGAACAGCAAAATCGGGTCAAACACTCTATGTGGTTAATGATTGGAGTATTCTTAAAGGTTTAGGTAATAAAGAAATTACCTATAAAGTTGATCTTGATCCAGACCCTAAATCAAACGAATATTATAAGGATATCACCTGGTCTTTTGATGAACAAAATGTATTAAATGATAAAAAAAAGATTACTAGAAAATTGAAGTATGCAGATTCTACTATAGTAGTTAATAATCAAAGAAAAGTAATCCCTAAATCTGTAATAACTAAGGTTAATGCAGGTTATCCTGAGAAAAAAGAAAAGAGTGTTACTGTTCAGTGGATACAGGAAAAAAGAAGGAGAAGAGATCTAGCTAAGAAGTTTAAACCTATATTAGAGTCATTTGACAAATTTAATAAGTTATCAGAAGCAATAAAAAAGATAGGATTTGGATGTGGCCTTACATTTTTTGATAACTATAAAGACTTGATACGAAGTAAGGAGTTTAAATATATTTTTGAACGTTATAAAGAAGAAAATCAGGAGAGTAGGTTTTATAATAAAGTAACGCAATTGAGACTGATGGCTAGTGGTGTTGATATAGCAAAACTAGAATGTGGAAAAAAAATTAAACTCCCTGTACCATTTCTTCCTGATCCCGAAGCTGAACTTAAACTTAAAATAGAAATAGGTTTGAGAGGAACAGCAGATATTAAATTTGAAGAAGAAGTTGAAACAGAAGTTGTATACTTTAATAATAGTTCAGTTTCTGGAGGTGGATATATCACTCCAACTATTGAATTTGGAGTTAAAAATATTGACATAATATCGAAACGAGATTCATCGGTAAAAATGGATCTTAATGCAGGTATAGCATTTAAGTATCCATATAAAGGAAATCCTGATTTATTGGGATTAGAAGCTTATATATCAGACGCTTATGCTTATGCTTCTTTAGAAAATCCATCCACGGGATCATCATATAGACATCATCTATTCCAAATTGATATACAATCAGAGTTCGAATTGTATGCATTTAATCTCAAAAAGCTTTTTGAAGAAGAAAGTAAAGAATAAACAACTTAAGGGTTATGAAAAATTTTTGGATTCTAATTTTATTTTTTGTTGTGTACGGGGTGGCTGGCCAAGAAAAATGTATAACAAGTATTCCCACATTTGGTTTTCCGGTTACAAATAATGTTTTCTATTATACAAAATATCCACAGGGCTTTAAAATTTATGCCGATTGTAATGCTGCTGCAACTTGTAAAAATAAATATCCCGAAAGTACACTGCGATCTGTCTTATCAAGTAAAAATTATGAATGGGATCAAAGCAACTATAATTATAAAATAAAAAATGATCCTAATCGGTATGAAACAAAAAGTAAACAAGATAAAAACTTAGTCTATGCAGAATTATTAAACAAGATCATGTATGAAACAAATGGACATGAATTTGCAATTATAAAGTATACTGTTACTATAAATAATGAAAAAATACCAGCCTGTAGTACGTTGATAAAAAAAAATGATCAGTGGTTTGTTTATGTAGCGACCAGAACCATGGCTAAGATGTATATGATGTTTAATTATCTGTCTTCTAGTTCTATAGATGCTATTTTTATGCATAAAAAAACAAATATACAATCATTAGACAATCAAATAGAAGAGATTTATACATCAGGAGTGCTAGACTTCTCCAAAGCTATATATTCTGAAAGCGCTGAGATGACTCGGGAAGAATTAGAAAAAGTCATCGATCCATTAATGACTCAACAATATTTTGGTATGAATAGATAAAAAGATAAAAAGTAGACACATTAAATAGTAACCACATGAAATATATAATTCCCCTATTTATTACATTTCAAATGTTTTCTCAAGAAATAGATTACAGCCAATTTGATAAAGGGATACCTATTAAAGTTAACTACCTAAAAGAAATATATGATCAGGTAATGTATACGTATAAAGATAGTTTATTTACCAATGCGAAATCAGATGATGATTTTAGATCAATTCTTAACGCTTTAGGGGTAGATAGAGATAAGGTACAGCCAATTTTTAGGTATATTTTTTATAGTAGTAATAAGCAATATTCTATTTTTAAATATAAAACAGCAGGAAATGAGTTAGAAACAAAAACAATGACAAAACTACTTGTTTTTGAAAAAGGTGTATTCAGCGTAGTAGATACCCCTACCAAAAATGTAAAACTCCTTTATGAAATTTTTAAAATGATCAACCTTGATTTTTATAAAGCTATTAAGAGTGAATCTAACAACTCTAAGTATTCAGAAATAAATAAGCTTAAATCGTTATTAAAAGATAATAACCAAATCATAGATACTAAGAAACTATTAGAAATTATAAATACGAATAGAGAAAGCCTAGATAAATATTTAGATGATAGTTTATAATAATAGATACGAAGACATTATCTACATTTTCTTATAGAAGCATATTCTTTGTTTTATCACCAATTGAGATATAAAAAATACATCAGGTGTATGTACTTCCACTTTTGAGTAACTATTATTCATCTGTTATACAAATTTACTATATCATATCAATGCTATCAATCTCTAAGAGAGTAAAATAAAAAGGATCATTAAAAGAAAATTAGCAAAATCTTAAAATACACAATATCAATATAATAATTTGACATTAGTTAGAATTATGAAAAAGAATAGGTTAACCAGAATAACATCCATATTAACACAATTACAGTCTAAAAAGGTAATAACAGCAAAAGAAATAGCCAATAGATTTGAAATTAGTTTACGTACTGTATATAGAGACATAAAAACTTTACAAGATGCCGGAGTACCCATTGGTTCAGAGAATGGAATAGGTTATTTTTTGGTTGATGGATATTCATTACCACCTATTATGATTACAGAAGAAGAAGCTAATGCTATACTTGTTGCCGAAAAGTTTATTCAAAACCAGGGTGATACATCTTTGATAAAAGATTTTACTTCATTATTGATTAAGATAAAATCGGTTCTACGTAATACTGAAAAAGAAAATATAGATAAACTTGAAAATAGAATAGTGCCATCTTATTTAAAAAAAACGATTAAAAGTAATTGGTTATCTATAGTACAAAAGGCAATAGCCAATACAATAGTGTTAGAAGTTATATATCACTCTCTATATAAAGATGAAAAAACAAAACGAGATATAGAACCTTTAGGCCTTTATTTTACAGATGATAAAGTCTGGGTAACTATTGCCCATTGCAGGTTAAGAAACGAAATAAGAGAGTTTAGACTAGATCGAATTGAAAATATAACAAGTAACGGGAAAACATTTAAGTATCAGCACAATTTTGATCTTCAAGAGTATTTTATAAATGTTTCCTGAACCTAGATGACATAAGGCTGTCACCCTACTATTTTACATTTGCCGTATACTAAAATTAAAAATAATAAACCATGAATCACAGTGAAATTACAGAAGTATCAAAAATGTATCCAAAAGCATTTAAAACCTTAGATACCAACCTAATTGATAAATATTTTGCCAAAAATGCCGTCAAAACAGGATTTATTTATGATTATGATGATAGCAAGTGGATGGATATATCTACCATTACGCTTAACGAAATCAAAGAATGGGCTTCTTCATACAACAAAGAGAATATTATGCCAGAATCTGAAATCAATGTTGAGATTTTAGATGTACAAGAAAAAATTGCAGTTGTTAAAATAGACATGTATTGGGCAGAGCATAAAAAAGGTTGCGACTACTTATTGCTTGTAAAAGAAAATGATTCCTGGATTATTGATAAGGTGATGTATCAGAGTGTGTTATAAATAAAGTGTTACAAAGGCTATTGCATTACGCCTAATAGAAGGATAACTACAAGGATTACGAATTCAAAATGCCAGGTTAGATGACTATACATTGAGAATTAAACAACTTTTAATTCTTAGCGAAAACCATGTCTAACCATAATTATTGAGGATTAGAGTTACTGCAATCACCTAAGATAAACAACAGAATGAAAATCAAATATATAAATCAGAAACTGAGAGAACCGTCTTTTTATTTTTTCCGTACGTACTTCTAGAAGTATATGATTAATACAAATAAAAAATATTTTGATTTTTAATAAGTGAGTACTATTAGCCCCACCAATGTAAAACATATATATAAATTACTAGCAATATTAGTATTACCTATGCTATCGATGAGTCAAACAATTGATTATGATAATATAAAGAGTAGCAACCCTTTTAAAATTACAGGGCAAATTTCTGCTAATGGAGTATATTACGAATCCAATCAAAATATGAATCGAGAACAATTTACTTATTTTTTACAAGGGGCTCTTAACATAAATATTTATAGCTTTTCAATTCCTGTTTCTTATAGTTTTTCAAATCAAGGAGAGAATTTAGGGTATGATTTACCTTTTGATTTTAACCGTATAAGCTTGCACCCAAAATACAAATGGGCTATAGGGCATATAGGAAATGTAAACATGAGTTTTTCACCTTTTACCTTAAATGGACATCAGTTTACGGGAGGAGGAATTGATCTTACTCCACCTGGTTCGCTAAAAATAAGCGCTATGGCAGGTAGATTGCTTAAGGCAGTAAATGATGATGGTGATCCAAGAACAATCCCTTCTTATGATCGTATGGGATATGGAATAAAAGCAAACTTTGAAAAAGAAAAATATAAAATAGGAGTGATTGGTTTTTATGCCAAAGATGATGAAAATTCTATAGACTCTATTCCGGAACAGAAACAAATATTACCTCAGGAAAACCTGGTAATAAGTGTAGAAGCCGAAGTTAAGTTAGGAAATAATTTTACTATCGAAGGTGAATATGCAACCTCTGCCATCACCAAGGACCTTAGAGCAGAAGAAATAGAAAATAATGATATTTCTCCGATAAGAATACTTTTTAATAATCGCACATCAACAGAATATTATAAAGCTATTAGTACCCGTTTGGGATATGCCATAGGAAAAATAAACTTTGGATTGGGGTATGAACGTATAGATCCGGGATATGAAACTCTGGGGGCATATTATTTTAATAATGATTTTGAGAATATAACCTTAGATATATCCAATACATTTTTTGGAGACCGACTTGCATTAGCATTTAATATTGGTTATCAAAGAGATGATTTAAACAATGTAAAGAACAGTAATACAAATCGTACAGTAGGAGCATTAAATGCAAATCTTAGCCTATCTGATAAGCTTAATATTTCTGGATCATATTCTAACTTTAGTACGTTTACCAATATCAAACCAAATCAATTTGATGACATTAATAATGGAAACCTTTTGACCGAACAAGTAGAAAATCTCGATTATAAGCAATTATCACAGACAGCCGCTTTGGGAATAAACTATGTACTCTCGGGTAAAAAATCTGCACGGCAAAACCTAACGATGAACTACACTCTAAATGATGTTTCTAATGAGCAGGGTGGAGTAGTAAGACTGGGAGATGCCTCTACTTTTCATAATGTAAACCTCGGACATACAATAGGTTTTTCTAAAAGAAACCTAAGTATTACAACCTCTCTTAACGGGACTTACAATACTATTGGGAGAGAAGACGCAACCACTTGGGGGCCTAACCTAAGTGTTATCAAAAAGTATTTCGAAAAAACATTACAAACAAGATTTTCTGTCGGGTATAATACCACTAACAACAGTACTTCAAATATTAGTATAATAAACCTTAGAGGCGGGATGACTTATGTGCTGAAGAAGAAACATAATTTTAATCTTAACCTCATACAATTATTTAGAAATGGTAGTAGTACTGGTAACCTAAGCGAGTTTACAGCGACTTTTGGATATAATTACTCTTTTGGACTTAAAAAACCAAAAATTAATTTCAATAAAAAACCAAAAGAACAAAACGATACTATTAGAGTACAATATAGAAAGTATCGCTATGAAGGTTTGCCTAAAGATATTACACCGCAGTTATTAGCACTTCCCAAAAAAGAAGGTTTTGCTAACCTTATAGAAGATAAAAAAGGAAAGTTGATAACATTAGGGAAACAACTGGTAGAAACCCAGAATAAGGATAAAAGGGTATACAGAGAGATAGCTGTCAACTATCTTAAATCAATGAACCTTTATTTTGATTTTATAGAATTTTATAACGAAAAAATCTATGAAGCTTATTTAAAACTAGTTCGTGAAGCTCAGGATGTTGATCGTGAAATACGAGATGAATATACCATCTTAACTGGTAAAATAAATAGTGCAGAACAAAAAGATCCAGAAGATCTAAAACGGCAAAAAATATTAGAGAAGAGATATGAATCTCATACCAAACTATTACAATCATTATTACTATGGAATCTAAAACCTGAAGATATAGAAAATACAGAAGGAGATATTATGATACTCAAAAAACGTAATGCAGTAAAAGTATTCTCTATGTATCAAAATAAAGAATCAGAAGAACAAATAGTTAATTTTATTGAAATTAGACTGGCTGATTTGTTTCATAAATTGCTCGAAGAGTAAGAATAAAAAAACAAAAGCAACTATCATTAACAGGGGCTTTTTTACTTAAATTAAAAACTTCACTAAATTATTTTAGTGATTCTTAAAACCAAATTGAATCATGGTAAAAGACAAGTTAGATCAGAAAATAATTAAATTACTTAAAAGTAACTCTAGATTTTCTTATGCTCAGATAGGGCGCGAAATTGGACTTTCATCATCTGCAGTAGGAGAGAGAATTCAGAGATTAGAAGAAACCGATGTAATCGAATTTTATACCACAATAGTAAACTACGAAAAACTCGGATACACTTTATCTACTTATATATCCATGCGTTTTAAAACTGTAGATAGGTTTTTTCACTTTCTAAAATTAATAGGAGATTTTTCTGAAATACTAGAGTGCAGTAGAATTACGGGAGAAAATTGCCTTATTATGAAAGTAATCATCTATGATCATCATCATCTAGAAGATTTTATCGATATTTTATCTCAATATGGAACACCTTCAACTTCTGTCATATTGTCGGATATTGTAAAAGAAGGTATCGTTATTAAAAAAAATATCGAAAGACATCATATATGAATGAGTTGTTAAGAGTTCATAAATTACCGTATTCTGTTTAAGCAATTTTTAAATATTGCATCAGGAAGAGTATCGGTATATGAGGATTGTAAATTCCTTGAAAAATCATTCATTCCAGAAGATGAGAAGACGTTAGTTTTTCATAGTCAAATAAAAAAAACTCACAGACCTTTATGATCTGTGAGGATATCATCAATCTCGTTTCGTTAAGCTTATAATTATCAATCAGAGTCTTTCGATAGACTCAGGATAATTCTGTGGAAGATATTTGAAAATGTACATTTGAAAGCATCTCGACAAGCTCAATGTGATATGAAATTTTAAACCTTATCTTTTAACTAGACCACATTGGGGTATCATGCAGACACAATAATGCAATGTCTGTATAAAATAGAATGTTTAATTTTTCAAGGGGAGTAATTAAGCAATAGGATATTTCAATGATGAATTAAAAAGGATCTACAGGAACGCCTACAGTACAGGTTTGTCTTACCGGTATGATGTGAGTTATAGTTTCTCCATAGTCAGTAGTTCCGGTTACTTTTACAACGCATTCTCGTAGTAATCCTATATCTACATTACAGTGCCAAGAATCAACAAATACAGAGAATCCTCCATTTCTGGATTTATCTACATTTAGTATGTGTGCCCATGGAAATGTATTGTTAGGGGTAACTATTTCTGCTCTCCAATCTGTTTTAAAAGAGTTGACAGCAACCTCATGCCTCCCTCCAAATGCGGCAAATTCGATAGTAGGACAGGTAGGAACTACAAAGAAGACAGGTTTCCCATATAATTCCCGTAGAGCTTTTTTGTCATTTTGGCTAAAATTGGTTAATTTCCTGGAGATATCATAGCATGCTAAAAAAACTGACTTACGATCTACACTCGTTAGATTTGGAGTCCCGGGAATATGTGCTACACCAAGAAAATCTACAGATTCTGCCCCTCCACTAGGACACGAAATTCGTCTATTGAAATAATCTGTATGTTTAAACCCTAAGGTGTGTCCTATTTCATGCATTATTATTATAAGAAGGTCTTTTTCATTATGAACACCCTCCTCTTTCATCTTATCAGTGTATAAGGTTACAAATTTTCCCGGATTTCTATTAAGGGGTTTTTGTGCGATAGCAAAAGGAGTACGCTCACCATCAGGTTTGTTTTCTGATGCTTTCACAATGACATCATGATCTCCGCCATTAGCAATATTACCAAAATCCAATTGAAAATCTAACCTTAGCTTTCTGGATTCATCTCTGTATTTTTCAACAGCTTCGACCAACGCCCTATGCATTTCATTTGTTAAAGATTCTTTTGGATCACTACTACCAGTTACTCCATATATTCTAATCGTCCGGTTTTGATTTTGAGGTATGCTGATCAATCGATCTTTCTCAATGGAAAACTGCTTACTATCAGTTTCAGGTGCGTTGGCTATCATTTCTTTTAACTCTCCTTTTGAAATTAACACATCGCCTTGCAATAGATAATATTCTTCTGTTTTTTTGGTAAAGGGATCTGTAAAAGTTGTAACCGTTAAGTCACTTGAGTCATACCCCAACTGGGCAAATTGCTCTTTTGCTTTGGCTAAATAACCAGATTCTGTCACTTGATCCAAATCTACGGGATTTGCACCATCATCTTTGGTACAGGAAAATATAAAAAATAGTACCATTACCCCTATACAGAGGTTTGCTAAATTAACTTTTTTCATTTTGATTTGTGTTTATGTTAATGAATATGTTTAGAAAATAAAAGAAGCTTTATTTTCTTCAAATAAGGTAGTGTAAAACCATAATTGCTTCTAAGTGGAATTATCTAAAAATGGAAGAGTTTGGAGAGTGAATTAACTGTTTTTTTGTTAAAAAACGAAGTTTTGAAGAATAAAGAAAAACTTTAAGGAGTTAGGTACTTATTCTAATTATCTATGATAGGGACCTTCCTTTAAAAATAGTACGCTATAATCCATAAATATTGGTTAAGGCAATTGCTTCAAGAAAAAATTAAAAAAGATACTTCCGGCATTAAAAGAAGGCTCTTTGCTTATGATAGTATCAACATTTTTGTGGTTTTTTTCCAAAAACTTCCTGTCTTTTAGAAAATAATCATTGCCTGATTTTTTGTTAAACTCTGGGTGAAATTGTGTTCCGAGAAGTTTTTGTTCATAATTGATATAAGCCTGAATTTTGGTATGTGTATTTGTAGCAAGGATTTCTGAACCTTTAGGTAATTCTATGACTTCATCAAAATGATGCTGCCATACTACTTCCTGCTCTCTAACTTTCAAGAAATTTCTTGCAGTATTGGTAAACGAAACCTGTTCCCATCCAACCTCAAAACCATTGGGAGAAGAGCGCACAACATGTTTTCCAACTAATGCTTTACATAGGAGTTGATGCCCATAACAAATTCCCATTTGCCAAATACCTTTTGCATTTATTTTTTGAATATAATCTATTGCTTTTTTTGTAAAGGGAGCCGTTTCTGTAATAGACAATGCAGATCCTGTATGGATTACATGTGTGAATGCCGTTTTTATTAAGTCACCAGGAAAAGATGCTTCTGTATCAATATATAATGAGGAAACCTCAATACCTTGGGGTAAACATTGTTTGATTACAGAGGTTTCACTTTGATCAACAGAATAATCTAAGATCAGTACTTTTTTTGTTCCATTTCTTTTGTTTGTGGTATTAGGTATCATAGCGTATTGATAATTCTTGTTATAGAACTCGTTTAAACTTTTTCGATTTGCTAAAAAATTGCTGTTTTCAGCCCTGTTTTTGTCTTTTTTTCTTTCCGTAGCTCTGCTATGCAACTCAAAAAAGCCTTCAACATCACTAAAAACATCTAATTTTCACTTAAAACCAAAAAGTTTAAACGAGTTCATAAGAAAGAGATAATATAAAAGTAATATTCTGATTTTTAAGTAGAGTACTTAATTGTAAATAAAAGAGACTATGAGTTTTTAATATCTGTGTGACCTATCATATAGAATATAGTAATTTACAGCTTTAAAATAGGATATCTAATTATTTCATCAGAATTTCTTTCTTTATAATGCGGATTAGAAAAACTTCTGGGAATGTACTAACCATTTCCCAGAAGCCTAACGTTTTTAAAAAGATTGTAATGAACTTATCTTGACTTTTTCTATTCTTCTATACGTGCCTCAAAAATAAGATTAAGTAGTCGCCCCATATCCGCATGACTTACTTCCCTATTGCGTCTCACCTGATGTACAACAACCAGATCATTTTCATTATCAACAATTATATATTGACCGCCAAATCCAAAAGCATGATATGAATTTTGTGGCATATCTACATTTGGAAAATGCGGAAATTCATTTTCTTCTTTACCATTCCAAATTCCAAACTTTCCAAATCCACCTCTATCATATATAGCTGCATTAGAATGATATCTTGTCATCTCTCTTACCCAATTTCGAGAAAGAACTTGTTCTCCTCCCCAGTCACCTTCACGCGATAACAATATACCAAATCGTAGTAAAGTAAATGCATTCATGTTAAGTGCGTAAACTGGGTGATCAGATTCCTGTCCGGTAATCAGCCTTCCATCACTAGTATTGAATCCCTTTACTCCTATTGGGGTTAAAATATCATTATTTAAAGCTCGAAAAAAAACGCTCACCGGTTTCATTTACAAAAATGGTATACAAAACATTGGCATCAAAGTTGTTATAATAGAAAAACTCACCTGGCACTTTTGAGTCTCTTGGAGGCTTAGTAGCTTTCATTTTTGGAGTTTCGAATAGACTTGTATGATATACGCCAGATCTATGTCGAATGACATCATTAAGAGTTGCTGATAATTCTAATTGAGATAGCCCATCTACGTCATTTATTCCATACTGCCCTAATGTTTTATTAAGATCAATAGTCCCATCAGCGACATATTTTTCATAAACTGCGCCCATAAAAGGTTTTCTCATAGAATTGATTGGACGCTTGGTCGCTGGTGTTCCAAATTCGACCAATATCTTCCCGCATTTAGAAACCAACAATGCATCGGTATCAAGTTGTCTGGCTAATTGTTCAACGCTTTCCAGTTTCTCTGGATCAAAACCAAAATCTCGAGGATTTTCAATACGCTCAAGGGTTTCACCAGGAGTAGTTGTACACCCTACTTTTGCAACATCTTTAATCTGTGATTTGTATTCTTCGGCAAAAATTTCGTTTTCTTCTTGTTGGGTACAAGAAGTA
Source organism: Aquimarina sp. EL_43 (assembly GCF_943422735.1). Lineage (NCBI taxonomy): Bacteria > Pseudomonadati > Bacteroidota > Flavobacteriia > Flavobacteriales > Flavobacteriaceae > Aquimarina > Aquimarina sp. EL_43. Next base: position 4,050,655 of record NZ_CALSBR010000001.1, read on the forward strand.
ATACATAAACTAAAACTAGTTACTAATAAGGATAGTAACAGAATATTGTTTTTTTTCATAATAATTAATTTAATTGGGTTACGTTAATGTTCAAAATTACCTAAACATCTAAGCCATATCTAAATAGAATCATTTGAAAAAAATACAATTGTCCAATGAACTACGTTTTTTTGTGTTAATAAACCGGGAATTTCAACATTCTAATAAAAAGCACATGATATCAAACAAATAATTATTTTAGCGATGTCTTTTTTGTAATGTTGTCTTCTTGTTCCTGTAGATCAATTAACCTTATCATTTCTAGTGCTCTTTTTTCATCAATAAAAACTCCGGGGTATGATTCGGGATAATGTCTTGTAGTACCATAAAATTGTTGCCATTTACCTGCATGATACTCTTCTTTTTTCCACGAATCGGTTATAATAACTCTAATCAAAGAATACTTTTTTTTACCATTGCTATAGTATTGTTCTAAATGATAAAGAAGTATTTCTGATTTGTTAATCTCTGTTTTCATTGTTATAAAACAGTTTCATTGATTTGTCATGAACACGCTATATGAGTTATTGAAGTTCTAAATAACATCAAGGAAACAAAAGGATGCGCTTTCTGTTATGAATTTAAGACTATATTACGAATATATTAATGATGAATGTACTGAAAATCAAGTGCTTTTTCGATGAATTGAGTTTTTTTTCGTGTTTTTTCCTAAGGTTTTAAGGTAATCAATAACTAGTAGCGATATCCTTATTTGAGCTGTTGGTGTTTAAGTTCTATTTGTGATTATACATAAAGTTGCTTTTGATGATCGATTAATACCATTATTTCTACAGCTTCTTTTTCATTGATAAATATACCAGGGCATTGATTGCGGTAATAATTCTTAATATTTTGAATTGGATGCCATCTACCGTTATGATATTTTTCTCTTTTCCAATTGTCAAATACTTTAACTCTAATGAGAGAATATTCTTTTTTGTTATTTTCAGTATATTCTTCTAAATGATAGAAAAGTATTTCTGATTTACGTATTTGTTCTTCGGTCTTTATTAGACAATTTTGTTGATCTGTCATTAATATTCTAAATTGATTATAAAAGTTTTAAATCACATCAAGAGGATAACAGGATGTGTTTTTCTGTTATAAATTTATAGTTATGTTTTAAAAATAATGATGAGTGATTTCCTGAAAAACAGTAGCTTTTCAGGGAAATTAAGTTTTTTTGAAATGGTTTTTGCTTAAGCGGGCGAAGTAGGTACAGACAGGTTATTTCACGAAGTTAATTTTATATTTTAGTAAAAATTAAGGCTATAATGATTTGAATAAAATAATAGACCATTAAGAGAAACTCATTCATTGTAAATGATTTCTCTTAATGGAAACTATTCTACATTAAAAGGCACATATGCCCCAGTGAAGATGACATCTTCCTGAGCAGCAATCGCTATGCCTATCACAATCTATAATCTGTGGTATGCAACCGAACGACAAAGAACCACCATTAATGTGTTTCTGATCTGCTTTTTTTAAAACTTTAATTTTTTCTAGGTTTAAAATGTTTTTAATCATTGTATGAATATTTGAAGGTTAATTTATTATACTTTGTTAGCGAATCGGAGTATTTTTCTTAATCCTTTTTTTAAAAAATTGGGTTTTGGAGGCGAAACTAGGTTTGAGCTAAGCGATTCATTATTAGTCGGTATACAAACATAAGTTTGTAGGTCAACATGTTTTGTTTTGCCAGCATAGTTTTTTCTCGCAACCAGCATTGAATCTGCTTTGGAGTTACTGTACCAATCTTTATGTTTTTCACTTGGCGCAAGATTTGTATGTGCATGTAATGGCTCTAGAGATACATATCTAGCCAATGCTACCATTCCGTCAGTAAAAAAGCGATAGCAATCAACGGGGTATCTGTGTTCATCAAAACCATTAGGTACAATTACACACATAAGACCATCTTTCTTTAATACACGAGTCATTTCTGACATAGTAATCCAAAAGAACTCAATATGTTCAAAAGCTTGACCAGATATCACAATGTCAAATGAGTCTGTTTCTATCTCCTCCCAATAATAGGGGTTTTTTAGTGTTATATCAACATTTGGTCCAGCCTCCATGTCTAATCCAACATAATCAAAATCAACTTTAGAGAAAAGATGTTTATATGACCCATTTACATCGTAACTTCCAATATCAAGAACTTTTAATTTTTGATTGTTCTTTACTTTTGAAGCATAATGGTCTACAAACCACTTCATTCTTAAAATTGAACTTTTATGCATAATTGTTTATTTTGAGTTAGCTAATAGTTAGATTAATATTGTGTTTAGTTCTATAAGTTCACTAACTAAAAAGCACATAAACCTATAAATATACCGGTTGTATTACAGGTAGTACAGCAATCGTCATTGCTTCGGCATGGACGAATTTCGGGCAAACAATCAGATACAAAAGATCCGGCATTAACAGATTTTTGCTCTTCTTTTTTTAAAATTTTAATTTTTTCTACGTTTAAAATGTTTTTAATCATTGTGAAATATATTTAGGTTAATGTTTTACAATAGAATACTATAATACGAGATACTCATAGCCAATCCTGAAAAGTGTAAAACGAATAGTTTCTATTGTTATAAAGGTAGCCAAACAGCTTACTTATTTCTAAATGAAGTATCCCAAAAAACAGCTAAGAAGATAGGTATAACATGCGTTTTTTTGTTAAAAAACCACGAATCTTTAGAAATGAAGTAAAAACAGAGTAAAGGTAAATTCTTGAGTACTGTTTTTTCGATTACATCATATTTTCTTACTACGTTATTTGGTAGAATACCTCGTGATTTTACTTTAACAACATTTTAACGTTTCTAAGAAAACCATACGCTAATCACCTTCGTAAGTATGGGCGTAAACTTTTAAAATAAAAAAAATGAACATTATTAAAAAAACAAACTTGTTTATCATTGGCGGCCTCCTCTCATTAGGAGTGGTATTAATTGCTGCCGATCACTTAGATGCTCCAAGTGTTGCCGGGGGTACTGCAGACATTACTGATGTTTATGCTTTTGAAGGAGCAAATCCAGACAACACTGTTTTTGTAGCAAATGTGCAAGGGCTTTTGACACCGGGAACTTCTGCTCAGTTTGATGAAAATGTGTTAGTAGAGATCAACATTGATAATACTGGAGATCTGGTAGAAGATTTGGTGATACAAGCAATACCAAGAGATGGTGTGATGTATTTCTTTGGGCCTTATGCCCCAGGTACAACAGGATTAAACAGTACTATCGATGACAAAACTGAATATTTAGGTCAGGTAGAAATTAGTACGGGAGCCAACGCAACTACAGCAACCGCTAATGGGATCTCTTATTTTGCAGGTTTAAGAGAGGATGCGTTCTTCTTTGATTTTGCTCAATTTAATGCAGTTATCGGAGGAACATCTACTGCACCGGGAGGCGGATTTAACAATCCAGGGGTAGATGCATTTGATAATACCAATGTATTATCCATCGTAGTAGAAGTACCTAATGCATTGTTAGGAGGAACTTTTGACCATCCTGCAGGAACTGGGGTACAAGTATTTAATACCTGGGTAGAAGCAAAAAGAAAACAATAACATAAGGTATAAATTTTTAAAATATAAACATGATAAAATTAAATAATATAAAATATATAATAGCCACTCTTGTAGTAGCCATTGGAGTAAGTAGTTGTAATAAGGATGATGATGGTGGAGTAATAATTCAACCACCAGTACCACCAGTACAGGTAGATTTTTCTGGGACATTTGTTCAGGAAGATCAAATGGGAAGAGCAGCTATCAACACCGTATTAAATGGAGATTCTAGTGATAAAAATGATTTTAATGTTACTATTCCTTCAGAAATGGTAGCAAAATTTCAATCCAAGTTTTTGGATAGAGCTGTAGCATTGCACGATGCATTTGGCGTGAGCTATGAAAATAACATCTTAGGTCTTGATGCGGTTACATTAACTACTATTCTCGCAACAGATGTATTACAAGTAGCACCAGATGGGCCAACAACCTATTTTGATGCTGCGAATGTGCTTACCGGTAGAAATTTAACCGATGATGTTGTAGATATTTCCTTGATCCTTCTATTTGGAGGAAATAATGGAGATCGATTTAATGGTCAGGATCTTGACGGAGATGGTACACCAGATCTACCAATTTTGGTTTCTGATGGAGTAGATGCATCAGGAGAAACTCCTTTGGCTTCATTCCCATACTTAGAAGCGCCTCATATGTAAAATAGAACCCCTGCTTATCTAGTCATAATCGAACGAAGTCGAGAAATTACCCCGTATTATATTCTAAAACATCGACTTCGTTCTTTATGACAATCCCAAAATTGCCCCGAATACAAAAACTTCAAAAAACAAAAAGATGAAATTAATAAACATAATATATGTAATGGTTATGGTATGCATTCTTGTTTCTTGCCAGAAATCAAAAGATAGCATTACCAGCCCCCAGGATTATGAAGTATATCTTCAGAAAAAGCAAAATCCAAAAGCTCAACAAGCGCAAAAAGAACTCCAATTCTGGAATAACAGAATAAAAGAAGATAGTACACAAATTCTTGCGATGTCTCGTGCAGCAGGAGTCTACTCAAAGTTATTTCAATTTACAGGAGATATACAACATCTTAAAAAGGCAGAACAAGTACTCCTCAAATCTGTAGCTGTAGCTGTTATTAAAAAAGAAGGATACTTGTTGGCATTAGCACAGAATTTTATTTCTCAACATCGATTTAATGAGGCAAAAAAAGCGGTAGAAGGTGCTTTTATATTAAACCCTAATACCGCATCAAGATTAGTATTGTTTGATGTATCTATGGAATTGGGAGAATATGAGGAAGCAAAAAGGCATTTAGAAAGTTTTGCCAATCAAAGTGATTATCATTTTTTAATCCGACTAGCAAAATGGAATGATTATAAAGGTAATCTGGATGCAACGATACGCTATATGGAAAAAGCAAAATCGATCGCAGAAAGTAGTAAAAACCAAAGCTTACTCCTGTGGTCATATACAAACATAGCAGATTACTATGGTCATGCTGGTAGGATCAAGGACTCATACGATCATTATTTAAAAGCATTGAAACTTGACCCTACAAATGGATATGCCAAAAAAGGAATCGCATGGATTGCCTATTCATACGAGAAGAATCCAGAAGAAGCATTAAGAATTATGAATGCAGTGATAGAGACCCATAAAAGTCCGGATTACTATTTGTTAAAAGCTGAAATTGCTGAATTTCAAAATGACAAAAAAAACAAACACCAAAATATTGCTGCCTACCAGGAGGCTGTTGGTGATCATAGGTATGGAGAGATGTATAATACCTACAATGCACTGCTTTTGGCAGAAGAATATAAAGAATTTGATAAAGCTTTACAGATTGCAGAAAGAGAGCTTGCTAATCGGTCAACGCCAGAAACATATGATCTAAAAGCTTATATCCTTACGCTTAAGGGAGATTATAAACAGGCATTAGAAATTGCACAAGAACATATTATTAATAAAACCTTTGAACCTGAAGCTAATTATCATATCGCACAGATTTATAAGGCTAATGGTATGCTCGATAAAGTAAAACCTATAAAAGAAGAACTGCTGGAGAGTAGTTATGAATTAGGCCCCGTATTATCTAAAAGCATTATAGAACTATAACCAAACCCCATGAAGTACTATATTTATATACTAATGATTTTTAGTTTTGGTTATGTACAAAGCCAAACTATAAAAGGTAAAATTCAGGACACTTTTACTAATCCTCTGGATGGAGCATATGTTTTGAATACAACATCAGAAAATCATACACATACCCTCGAAAACGGAAGGTTTGTTTTGGACAATGTTTCTGTTGGGGATACACTAACTATTCGTTTATTGGGTTTCGAAACCCAACAATTAGTGGTTAGAGCAGAAGATTTTGCTAAAGAACAAACTATTACATTACAAGATAAGATATTTCAATTAGATGAATTAATAGTAAAACAGGAAGTAAATCCACTACAGCTGATCACTAAATTAGATATGAAGACCAGTCCTGTTAATTCTTCTCAGGAAGTACTCCGCAGGGTTCCTGGTTTATTTATTGGGCAACATGCCGGAGGAGGAAAAGCAGAACAAATATTTCTTAGAGGGTTTGATGTAGATCATGGTACCGATGTGGCCATTTCTGTAGATGGGATGCCGGTAAATATGGTTTCTCATGCTCATGGGCAAGGGTATGCAGATCTTCATTTTGTAATTCCGGAAACCATAGGTAAAGTTGATTTTGGAAAAGGTTCTTATTATGCAGATCAAGGTAATTTTAATACTGCAGGGTATGTTTCTTTCTATACTAAAGAAAGATTTAAGAACAATCAAATCAAGATAGAGGCTGGTGATTTCAATACCTTTAGAACGGTTGGTTTATTTAATCTTTTTGAAGCTTCGGTCAAAGAAAATATGATTTTGGCATTAGAATATCTCGAAAGTGATGGTCCTTTTGAGTCAGAACAGAATTTTAATAGAATTAATCTAGCTACAAAATATACAACACAGCTTTCTGATACTAATAAGTTATCGGTGTTAGGATCTCATTTTACCAGTAGGTGGGATGCATCAGGGCAGATTCCTGTTAGGGCAGTAGAGCAAGGTTTAATTAGTAGATTTGGCGCAATAGATGATACCGAGGGAGGTACCACATCGAGAACAAATTTTAAGGTAAATTACGACAAATTTATATCTGATAATACGACACTTCAAACCAATGCATATTATACTCATTATGATTTTGAACTGTATTCTAATTTCACTTTTTTTCTTAATGACCCAATTAATGGTGACCAGATTAGACAAAGAGAGGATCGCGACATTTTTGGGTTCAATAGTAGATTAAAATCATTTTTCTCCTGGAATGATATTAATATTAACATTAATGCAGGAATAGGAGTGCGTAATGATGCTATTTCAAACAATGAATTGTCCCGAACGCGTAATAGAACCGAAACAGTGCAAAACGTAAGTTTAGGAAATGTAAATGAAACCAATTCATATAGCTTTCTAGAAACTGTTTTTGACTTCGGAACACTAAAAATAACACCCGCATTACGTTGGGATTATTTCAAATATATATATGAAGATGCACTATTGTTAGATTATAGGACACAATCTAATACCAAAAGTATTCTTACTCCAAAACTTCAATTTTCATATGACCCTACAGATAACCTGAATGTTTTCTTAAAATCAGGGATTGGTTTTCATGGCAATGATACCAGGGTAGTAGTAGCACAGCAAGGTGAAAAAATCTTACCCAAAGCGTATTCGATGGATATCGGGCTAAACTGGAAACCGTTTTCAAAACTATTTCTGAACACAACATTTTGGTACTTAAAATTAGATCAGGAATTTGTGTATGTAGGAGATGAAGGTGTTGTAGAACCGAGTGGTAAAACAAGAAGACTAGGATTAGATCTAAGCGCTAGATATCAAATTAAGGATTGGTTGTATTTTGATACAGATTTTACCTATACAAAGTCGAGAAGTTTGGATGCGCCTGAGGCAGAACATTATATACCATTAGCTCCTAAATATACAGCCACAGGCGGAATTAGTTTTGATAAGATACACAACTTTTCTGGTGGGGTTCGGTACCGATATTTGGGAGATCGAGCTGCAAATGAAGATAATAGTATTGTAGCTGAAGGCTACACTATTGTAGATGCAAATGTTAATTATACATGGAATAGCTTTAACATTGGAATAACAATAGAAAACCTATTTGACCGTGAGTGGAACGAAACTCAATTTGCTACCCAATCCAGATTGTTTAATGAATCAGAGCCAGTAGAAGAGATACATTTTACCCCAGGCACACCTTTTTTTGCAAAACTGGGAATAACGTATAGTTTTTGAAGATAACTACTTCAATGTAACAATTGTTGTTTGTTTTTTGATGTGTAGAAAAGCTTGTTTGCAGGGGCGCAAACGGGCTTTTCTTATTTTGGTTTTGCTATTTATTCAGTGTTTGATCTAAGTATAATTAGCAATTTTTAATTGTAGAGAAATAAACATCGTTGTTGTTTGTGATATTTTTATGAAAGTATGAACTGCTCTTTTCGATATATTAATTTGAAATAAACAAAAACTAGAGATAAAGATATGCCCAGTATATCAAACCAAATTGAAGCAATAATCTAATAACTAAAACAAATTTTGGTAAGTTTAAACTTGCTTTTTTATGTACAAGCATATGTATATGAACCGGGAAAAACAAAATAAGTATAAAAATTATACTCCATGCAGAAAATGTTCTGGTTGTTGTAAATAATAAACCGCAACTCACAAGAATTTCAGCAATACCACTTATATAAACCAATAGTTTATGATACGGAATATACAAAGGCATAATTCTCATGAATGCCTTAGGACGAATTAGATGAAAAACTCCAGCAATACCGAAGATGAAGGATAAGATATATAAATGCCAGTTCATTAGGTTTTATTGTTTTTTTTCTCGACGTGTTATGTGTATAATTTTTGTTTGGAGTCATCATTTTAGTACAGTTTTTTCTTTAAGCTGTATGTTACAATCCGTATTAATATTCTGAAGTATATTTTTAGGATATACAAAACCAAAGTATAACGTTGCTTCTTAGTTTTGAATGTATAATTGCTATAGGTAGTACTATAATGAATAAAATATCGAATTAGAATTTTTACTTATTGATTTTACTGTTTTAAAATTACGACGCTACAGTCCCTAATGTGTATAATTGCTCCATAGTAGGAGACTCACTACCTCCTTCGGGTTCTAGAGTTATCCCAAAGGCTTCGGATTTGTTAGGATTTGTTAGCATGAAAATTTTGGTATCATCTTTATTAAATTCATCTAATGTTCCCATACTAGTAGGTGTTAATGGATCAAGTTTTAGTGACCATACTTGATATACTTTTCCTGGGGGGGGAGTTGGTAGACCAGCTACATCGATATAGGCGGTTTGTTTATCTTTATCCCAATATACAGCTGCATAGGCAGTAGGATCAATCTGTTGTGCCTGTAAAGGAACCTGTATAATATCTTTATTTCTTAATATACTTAATAAAGATTTAGTTTTAGAAAGATCTTCTTCGGTAACATTTATTTTTCCTTCTAAAAGTATTTTTTCTGTTTGAAAGGTTACTAGTTGTTGTTGTAATGTTCTATTCTTATTAAACTGAACAAATAACCCAATTAATAAAGCTACAGAGGCAGCCCAACCAATATATGCAGGTATGTTGTTACGTTTTCGAGTAATTGGGATTACATCGTTGGTGTTAGTAGATTCAATTTGATCTTTAATTTTAATATATGTTGATGCCGTAGAAGTAGGAGCGGCTCCACCAGAAAGCTGCTGTAAAGCTTTTTCTATACGATCTACCTCTCTCACTGCTTCAGGGTATTTTTGTAGTACTTTATATACTTCGGTATTCTCTTCTTCAGAGAGCGAACCATAAACATATAGTTCTAAAATACCTGATGCTATGTATGTTTTAATATCCATATAGTATTATACTTCTAATACTTGTTTTAGCTTATTGATACAAATTCTATTTCTTGTTTTCACTGTTCCCAAAGGGATATCAAGTTGTTCGGCAGTTTCTTTTTGTGTAAATCCTTTAAAAAATAGCAGATCTATTACTTTTATACAAAGAGGTTCTAATGCGGCTATATATTTTTTGATACCAATACTATCTATTTTACTGGTAAAATTAGTTTTATCTTCTAGTATATCTACGAAATAATCAGCAGTAAGGTTTTGCGAAGCATTCTTAAAATTTTTAGATCGCGTCTTATCAATAGCAGCATTACGCGCTATATTAAGAATCCAGGTAAAAAATCGTCCTTTTTTCTCAGAGTAAGAATTTGCATTATTCCATATTTTTATAAATACATCCTGTAGCACTTCTTCAGATAACACTTCGTCTCTTAATATATTATAAATAATACCAAAGACATTTTCAGAATACATATCATAAATACTTTTAAAAGCTGCTTGATTTTTATGTTGCAAAGCTATAATAAGTTCTGTAGGTTGCATACTACTCATAAACAATTGATTATTGAAAATACTATTTTTCATTGATCAAAACAAAAGAAGTTATCAAAAGCTAACTTTTTATTATATACATGTAACCCGTTGTGTACTTTAATTAAAATTCGTTAGTTTAATGAATCTTATCGAGTTTAGATCATAAAGAACTTACTAGAAACACTGTTCTTGATATCTACTTAGCACAAACAATTTTTTGATAAAAAACATCCATACTGTTCGAAATAATTAATTTGATATACAACGGGTTTGATTTAACATATGTTTTGATGATGTGTATTTATTATCGTTTTAAAATATTTATTTGTTATTTAAAAGTAATACGGTTTTTCATGACATTATAGTAGAGTCATAATATGGGAAATATAGTTTTATACATGTTTTTGAGAAAGCTACACAACCCTGGTTAGCTCTATAAACAATCAGCACATAAATCCTTTCGTTTTCGTCTTTATTATTCCAAATCAAATTTATATATCCGTTTTAACTTTCTGATAAGCAAGTTCTCTATTTTTAACCCCTTGTTAATTTGTAAAATTTACTTTCAAAAAGCTTTTCCACTTAACGATTATAAGAATAATAGTTAAGTATCTAAACGGATATACAATTTGAATACATCATGAAGCGAACAGATGTATATTCTTTGCTAAAGTAGCTATATAGTATAGGTTTGACTAAATGAAATGCCTTGAAAAAATGATGATTTATCGTTGATTTGAGTGTTTTTTTTGAATATAAACGATGGATTTCGGTTTGTGTACAAAAATGATAAGTATAGTAGCTCAATAAATTTATAGTTTACTATAAAAAAGCTAACATAACCAAACGAGTTACCTGTTTTTTTAGAATTAATATTCTATAACAGTATAAAAAAAGCACTGGTATATATATCGTTTGAGCATCTAAGGAGTATTATAATGTTAGTTTTTATACTGGCATTATCCCATAATATCTGTCTCTAAATGGCATTTACCAGAAGTATGTGGTATGGTTTTAATACAAGTCTACATTTTTCTACAGAAAAGAAACATGATTAATTACAATTCATTCTTCAAAATTCATTAAACAAGATTAAAAGTGATTTGATAGAAAGATAAAAAAATAATTTCCGCCAATATCAATATTTGACGGAAATCATTCAATAATACTATAGCTTCTAAACTAACTATAACTTTTTATTCCTTGTTAAAAGTCCAAATAGTATCGTCTCCTTGTGGGCTTTTTTTAGATACAACCAGTTTATTACTATCTATACTAATAATGGTCATATCTTCAGTTTTTCTACCATCTGTTGTGGTAATAGTTTTTCCATCCTCAGAAATACTCCAGGTTCCTTCAGTTTTCTTTTTCCCAGATAAAGAAGCTATAAAAACATTTTCTTCTTTAAATTCGAAGGATATTTTTCCTACAATTGCATTTTTTATGCTTTCAACAAATCCTTTTAGTTGTTCATTAGCATCGTCCATTTCGTATCCGACATCGACCAAAAGCCACTTTCCTTCTATGGATTTGGTGTTTGATTTTGATCCACAGGATATAACTAATGACAAGATAAATGTTGCTAAAAATATTTTTTTCATAATTTGATTTTTAATTCTATTTAATTTTTTTTGTAATACTTAGTACTTTTTTGGTTTTATATTAGAAGCTATTTGTTACTATTGATTTCTTTGTTTTATCTATATATTTATCTCGAAGAGACTTCTTATGGTGCCGAGTGGTAAATCATAGAATCATTTACTCAGTTTGTTTTTAGAAATACTTCAAAGAGCTCTTTTCTGCGAATAACGAAATTCATATTCTTCACAAGAACTTGTATCAGTATATCCTGGGTTAACTGTTTTGACGATTGTATTTTATCAGGGTTTTACTTTCTGGGCTATTGTTTGTTACATTATAGCCATTTGAAAATAGGTGGGGTGAAAAAATTATTGCAGGCACAAGATAGTTATAGGACTCAATAATGTCTAAGTTTAATGTCCTGAAAAAAACAATGATTAATCATTGAATTAAATGATTTTTATGTCATAAACATTTAAACCAGCTTTTGGTATAAAAATCAAAAACTATTGCATGAATTTATAATAATAGATTAATGAAGTAGAAGAGTTATAATAAAGCAAAAACCCTGATCTATTGATCAGAGTTTTTGAAGAATGTAGGGTTGGGGTAACCTTATTTTTTTACAAGTTGCTCAAAGACAAAAGCTACATTATTTTACAATAAAACTAGTTTTTGATTTTGCCTTATTACCTGCACTATCTATAACATCTATTTCTAGATAGTAACGTTTACCAGAAATAAGTGGTATGGCTTTTATACTGTTTACTGTTACTTTTTCTTTATATAAAGTAGGAGGATTTTTGTCTAATAGATAGATATTGTAATATGAAATATCTCCGTCTACATCTACAGCGCCCCAGAATAGATCAATAGTACTATTACCATTGTCCTGTACAGTTATCTCTGCAGGAAAAGGAACATGATTTGTAATCGCTTCTCCCTGGGTATAAAAATTCCAGGTCTCACTAACTGCTGTTTCAGAACCATTGATAGAAACTACTTTCCAGTTGTATTGAGTTCCCGGAGATAATTCAACAGTAGCTTTTGTATCTGTGGTCGGAATCAGTTTGCTCATTTCTGGAGAAGTTATTGAAGTAATTTCTAACCCATAACTAGTAGCTTTTTCACCTGTAGACCACTCAAAAGGGATAGTAATTACATCAGAGTTTATAATTTCACCTTCTTGACAAATTTGATTATTATCTGGAAATAGTAAATCTACTGCAGAGGGCTCTACTGGTGGTGGATCATCATCATTTGAGCAAGAACACAAAGCCAAAAAAGTTACTACTATGACTAAATTATTTAGATATTTCATTTTCTTATTTTTTAATTGCTTTAACATTAAAGGTTTGATGATTTGTTTTTAGAGAAATAAAGTATAATCCATTAGGGAGATTGTTAAAATTAAGTTTTACCTTTCCATTATTGGTTAGGAGATTAATTTCTTTTGCCAATACACCTGCCAGATTAAACACTTTTATTGCTACGGGTTCGGTACGAGATAATCCTTCAACATACATTTGATTCGTTACAAGGGTAGGATAGACCTTAATAGGATTAAAAATAATAGTATCTTTAAAAACGCCCTGACAATCTGATTTACCAACAATCTGTATGTTGTTGGAACCGCTTTTTAAAGGAATTTGTATACTAACAGGCGTTGTGGTTTCAAACTCAAAAGAATATAATTCCTCGTTTACCTTTACTTCATAAAATGTACTTCCTGCCACCTGATAGGATGCTGTTTTATCTTCGTTTTTTATTCCTTGTGCTTTTACAACAAGATCTTCATAAGCAACAATAGCTATTTCATAGCATTGTTTGTAATCAGGAAAACTATCAATGGTTAAACACACCTGATATGTGTTTTTTGCTAATTTTTCTAACAAAAAAGGAGTATTCCTATCTATTGTTTTACGAATTGGTGTACCCAACGAATTCCCGGTGACGGTTAGGTTAAAATTATAAGAAACACTTTGATCGATAGTTATTTCAAAACTACCATTGGCAACATTGGGACAAGTGGCGTTTTGTATTTTGATTTTTATATCACTTACTTCTATATTAGGTTGTGGGTTTACACTCACTTCTATGGTTACATTTGCCTGATCTTTATCACCATCTTTATCTGTGATTTCATAGATTAGGTTGTCTGTACCGATATAGCCTGTATTGGGAGTATACTTTATGGTATCGTCTTCGGGATTGGTAGTGCCATTGGTATCAACAATAGCTGTACCATTGGCAGGAGGATTTACAATAACGATTGCTCCTGGTTTCGCTCCATTAGCACCAAAGTTATCGTTAGATATTACATTAAGAATATTATCATTACTATCTTTTTGTATAGTAAAATTATCATCTTGTGCAATGGGCATATCATTTACAGGAGTTGCGTCTATAATGATAGTTACTGTGGCAGAATTTTTATCTCCGTTACTATCAGTAATCTCATAGGAAAAAGAGTCGGTACCACTGTATCCTGTACGGGGAGTATATTTGATAGTATCGTCTGTAGGGCTAGAAGTACCATTGGTGTCAACAGTTGCAGTACCATTACTTGGATTGCTTACCAAAGTTATGGCTCCAGAACTTGGTCCATCAGAACCAAAGTCATCATTTCTTAATACATCAATGATATTATCTCTACTATCTTGATCTACTGTTGAGGTGTCATTTCGTGCGATGGGAGATCCATTAGGTGGCGTACCGTCATTAAATTCGAAAGCACCTATATCTTCTGCTGTTCCACTGGGCCGAGGAGTGCCTGTAAAATCTTTTGAGATATCTTCTCCAAAATCTGCTCTATACCTATTATAAATACTTACCAGAGATGCTCCTGTATCAATTACAGGAGAACCATCCAGAGGCATTAGATTTATATTAAGTTTGGCATCACCTTCTAGGTTGTCTTTAGCAAATGGATCTTGATTTAATTCATTGGCACTGTCATATCGGGTGCCATCAAAACGCATAGAGAAATTTCCTTCTACAAAATTATTATTTACAGTCAAAATAGAAGGACCGCAACCAGTAAGGTCAACCTGTCGCCCACCTACATCTTTAAACAGGTTGTTGGTGACAACAAGATCATCTGGTTGGCATCCCCAGGCTCTGATCCCTACATTATCTATTCTTGTAAACGTATTGCCGGTTATAGAAATGATACGATGTTCTTTGGCATCAATTTGTACTCCCACATCCAGATCCTTAAAAATATTGCCTATTAACCATACATCTTGCGTCCCTTCGCAACGAAGACCAGTAGTACTATCCCTAAATTCATTAAAGAGAACCCATGCTCTTCTTGGCCCTTCATTGGTGGCATCATTAAAACCAGTACTGCCAATAACCACTGCATCACCATTTGATGTAGAAGAGGATTGATATCCATAAAATACGTTTTGCGAAATTACAATGTCATGAACTGACTTACAATCGACTGCATTTTCGCGATCATCATGCATTACATTTCCTCCTAGGTATATATGATGTGGGGGATTGGTATTACACTTATGGCAGGCTTGAAACGAATCTCCATTATTATTGTAGGTTTCATTATACAATAACCATACATGATGTGATCCAGAACTAGCTTGAAATGCATGAGAATCTCTATCATTGTTTCGGATATTGTTATATACCTTACTATCCTGTATAAGTACATCATGCCCAAAGATAGAGACCACAGGGTTAAAATCAATAAATGCATTTACCGGATTGGATACTTCGATATTTCTGAACGCAATATAATCTGCTTGTATGACATGACGGGATTTATGAAAAAATTTCAAGTTTTCAACGATAGCATATTGCCCTCGCCAGGTAATCTCTCTTCGGTTACCTCTACCATCATACAAAATCTGTCCTATTCCTTTTATGATTACAGGGTTGTTGGCAGTTCCGTTAAGATTAATAACCGCATTATTAGGGATGTTATAGGGACCTCCAGAAATTTCGACTATATCTCCTGCATTAAAAGTAGCTGTTCTTCCTCCTTTAAATAAGTCACACAAAGGTCGAGCAGCAGAGCCATCACTATTGCTACAATTTGGATTTGTATTGTCTACATAAATGGTTGGGGAGACATTAGAGTCAAAATTCCATCCAAAAGTAGGTGTGGGGATACCTATAGGTAGCTCTCTATCGGCTCTTATACTGCTTCGACTTGATTTGATTATGGTTTTTGGGTATGTATCACAGATATTATCTTGATTGTTCGCTTCTAGCGGCTTATTAACAGAGCCGTTTATTGCAAAGACACTTATCATCCCAATGAGCAATGGAATACATAAGGTTTTTAAAAATTGTATATTCATAATTGAGGGTTTTTTACGTTTTAGAGTAAGTGCTTACAGCAGTGTGTTTAGAGCATTGTAAAAGGTTATTTTCTTGCTTTATATGTCTAAATGATTATTCTTTGACCACTTTAAAAGTAGGTGCTGATCCCGAATCTAACTGGAGTTTGATATAGTAGACTCCGTTGGCCAATGTACTAAGGTCGATTTCTAATAGTTGTTGATTTTTAAACGTCTTAGAATTGTAAATTTTAGCTCCTTTTGCATCAATAACTCTAAAATTTCCGGATCGTTCTACCCTAAAATCTATATAGGTTATATCTGAAGTAGGGTTTGGTGTGATCACTGCAACAGGAAAAGAAGTAGTTTCTTTAGTAATATTTATATAGACTACCGCTTTATCAATCTCTCCCATAGCATTTGTAATGGTATAGTCAAAAATGTCATCACCATAAGCCTCGGGAAATGAAGTATACATCACAAAGTCATCTAACGGAGTATCAGTATTATTGGTATTAAGAGTTGCAATCCCTTTAAGTGGAAGTGTATTTCCCAGGGTAATTCCTTTATTACCTGGACCAACATTTCCAAAACTATCTTTACCATAGCCATTATCATGTAGTACATAAATCATTTGAGGGCCACTATCCATTTCGAAAGTTATAACATCGTTTTGTGCTATAGGATTACTATTCGTTTGGATAATATTTATAATTACTCTTGCAGTATCAGTATCTCCATTGATATCTGTGATTTGATATGTAAAACTATCCGTACCCGCAAAGTTTGGAAGAGGAGTATAAACAATACGATCATCTGTGGGATCGTTGGGGGTGTTATTATCATTTAGAATAGCTGTGCCATTTGTAGGTGCAGCTATAATAGTAATTGGAACAGTACCAGCTCCGTCACCTCCAAAGCTGTCATTGATTAATACATCTATTATAGTGGGCTCACTGTTTTCATCTATAGAAATACTATCATCTACCGCATTAGGGAGATCATTGACAGGATTAACAGTAATAGTTACTGTTGCAATATCGGTATCTCCATTAGCATCAGTGATTTGATAGGTAAATGTATCTGTACCATTAAAATCGGGAGAAGGAGTATAAATAATACTATCATCTGTAGGATTGGTAGGGGTGCCATTATCATTTAGAATAGCTGTACCATTTGTAGGTGCAGCTATAATAGTAATTGGAACAGTGCCAGCTCCATCACCTCCAAAACTATCATTGGTTAATACATTGATAAGGTTTGTTATAGAGTCTTCATCTACGGTAACGTTATCATCCACTGCATCAGGATGGTCGTTAACCGGATTAACAATAATCGTTACTATTGCTTCATCAATATCACCACTGGAATCTGCAATAATATAACTAAACCTGTCTGTACCATTAAAATCAGGAGAAGGAGTATAAGCAATAGTGTCATCTGTAGGATCATCTGGAGTTCCATTAGTATTAATGACTGCGGTACCGTTCCTCGGGCTTATAGCACCAAACTCAATAGGTCCGGTATCTGCTCCATCTCCTCCAAAAGTATCATTGGTTAATATAGTTATGATATGTGTTCCACTATCTTCGTCTATAGTAACATTGTCATCTACGGCATCAGGTAGATCATTCACAGGATTAACGGTAATAGTTACGGTTGCTATATCTGTAATTCCTGTGATATCTGTAATTTGATAGGTAAAACTATCGATACCATTATAATTAGGGGAAGGTATATAGTGGATAGTATTGTCTATAGGATTTACGAAAGCACTACCATTAGTTGGATCAGTTATTACTAAAACAGCACCAATAGGGTGAGGTCCTAAGAAAAAACTATCGTTGGCTAATACATCAAAAATATTATCAGTATCTTCATCTACAGTAAAAAAATCATCTACAGCATCTAATCCATGTAATATTCTGGTAATATCTATAATTACGGTACCAGTATCAGTATCTCCATCCTTATCTGTAATTATATAATTAAAACGATCAGGACCACTATATCCGGCATTTGGAGTGTATTCAAAATAATCATCGGTAGGATCGGTAAAGGTACCATTATCATTTAAAGTTACTGTTCCATTAGCGGGGAGTATCGCTCCCAAAGTAATTGGAGTGAGACTTGGACCGTTTTTTCCAAAATCATCAGGGCCATTACCATTATCATTTAACACATAAATAGCCGTAGCAGGGCTATCTTGAGTCATGGTTATATCATCGTCCTGTGCTTCTGGTTTATCATCATCTACGGTGATAACAACAGTACCTTCATCGATGTCTCCATCTGCATCTGTTATAATGTATGTAAAGGTGTCAATACCACCAAATCCAGGATTTGGGGTATACGTAATAAAGTCATCTGTAGGGTCTGTAGGAGTACCATTGTCGTTAATAGCTGCTACGCCTCCTGTAGGGGCGGTTGAACCAAAAACAATACTACCTGTATTAGGACCATCGCCTCCAAAACTATCTTCCCCATTACCATTATCTAACAATACCATGATATCGATAGATCCGCTACCAGGACCAACAGTAATAAGATCATTCTGGGCTATAGGAAAAGAATCGGGAGGAGTAGGAGTGCCAAACTCTGCAGCACCAATATCATATGTTGTATTAAAAGGTCTATTTACTCCTTTCCAATCTTGAAAAGTTATTCCCATTGCAGATAACATTTCATCGATACCAGGCATAAATCTGTCTACCTGATCCTGAGTGAGGATATCAATTAATTCTGAAGTAGGTTGTAATGAGAAATCTTCTACACTGGCTAAATTAAAATCAGGAGTTATCCCGGCCTCTCCATTAGTGTCATGCCCATAAGTTCTTCTCCAGGCATCTATACCGATACGATCCTGAGGAGTACCATTACCACAACATTGAAATCTTAGCGTATTAGGATCTCCTGTATAGTAATTGTAATCAAAAAGATTTACATTGTTTTTTGCCATTTTAACATTGATGTCAGCTTTGTCAATTACATTACCCACTACTTGTGTAAAATTCCCATTAGGTCTTATTATTCTCATCCCAAATCTTACGTCTGATACGGTATTAAAATAGATATGAGTACGGCCTCTTGCTCCATTTTCAACATTGACTCCTGTTCCTCTTGGTAAACCAAATAAGCGATTCCCTACGATATAATGACTACCTCCTTGTATTGCAGATTGCATAGCATCACCACTAGTATCCCAACCTCTGTTATTAAGAAAGATAATCTTACCATTAGGATCTTGTTCACTAGCATCATCATCATTTTGAAAAAATAATTGACCATTACCACCAGCTGATGCTCGTTGATCCCAGCAATCACAGTCAACCACCCATGTTCCTTTATGTGCTTTTATATCAACACAGTTTTCTCCTTCACTATGGCCTTTCATTCTTCCTATACGAATTAAACCATTACGGTTATGCTGAAGGCCCTGATAGGAATCCCCGGCATTTCCAGAAAACAAAGCGTCGAGGATCATACCATTCTCACATTTTGCAAATCCTGTACCATGCAAATCATTTTCATCTGCAGCATCGCGAAAGCCATTATCATGTACTGAGACAGCAAACAAAGAAATATCACGAGATAAACCTCTTCCGCCATCCATACGTATCGCCTGTCCATTTGTTGTTCTAAGGCCAAACACTTCAGAGTGTCGAACAACGATATTGTTTGAGGGAGTATCTTTATGATGTGATACTTTTAAATTTTCAAACCGAACTCCTGAAATTACAAAATATGAACCATTAAATTCTAGACGGGCAGTACTCCTAGAGGGAGTATTAACAATAGTTGGTTGTATAGGTGCATTGTCTTTTCCTACTATAAAAACAGGTTTACTTGCCGTACCATTTAGATTGATAATGTGAGTACTACCATTGTTACGAGTTGGGTATTTATTTATTGTTCCTGCCAGTACTATTTTTGCTCCGGCCTGGATATTAGCTCTGTTTCCAGGTAGGTTACGTCTGGGAGCGGCGGGATATCCCTTTCCTGTACTACAAGGGTTACAATTTGAGTCGATATACCAATGAATAGGAGATTCGGCATTAGGCCATTCTGGTGGATCAGCAGGAGGTTCTATAAATAGTCCCCACTGGGTCCTGGGAAATCCAAGAGGCATTTTATATGCACCGGGTTCATATACATGAAATGTAATTTTTGCACTTGAGCTTGATCCGCCTGTAGTTTCTACAGCATGATAACTAATTTCATCAACGCCTACATAATCCGGGCTTGGAATATATATAAAACCAGTTGATTTTCTTAAGCTACTTGGAGAGGTTATTTCAATTCCATTTTGATAAATTTTTCCATTTGTTGGGAGTGATTCTATTACCCACCTAGAAAAAGCAGATCTACTAGAACGAGATCCATTAGGCCCATTACGCCAAGGTATTTCTCTAACGTAACTCGTTACGTTTCCACCGTTCATTTGGTGGTAATCAAAAAGATCACTTAGTGCAGATAAATCAAAATATTGCATTTTATCTTTTACAACATAATAATCAAATGGTATAGCACTAGGATTACTTTGAGCAAGTGATGTATCAGGGTATAGTGTCAATAGTAGAATGACACATCGAAAAATAAATTTCATTTATAATTTTAGTTTACATTAATACAATTCTGTTTTATAAAAATCCAGGGGGAAACTTTAGTTTTTTAAAATATCTTAATTATATATATGTAAAGTATCTATTGGCTTTGTGCTTTTCTTATATATATTTAGTGTCTAAGTTTATTATTGGTTAATAAAAGGATCACAAATTTAGTTACAACCTAATTATATATATATTGCCAAATGGGTAGAATAAATGTGCTTTAACCAATGAATTAAGTGTTTTTTTTGATTTTTACAGAGAATTAGTTTAGAAGGCAAATACACTCTGTACGTTATTACGCAGTTTAGTTTAATTTTTTATAAAAATATTATCGTACTAATGAAAAGTTACCAGCAAAGACTCTATTACGCATATTTGGATCTCTGGGTTCATTAAACTCTACTTTAAACCAGTAATCAGAAGAAGGCATGTTTTTTCCATTATAAGTACCATCCCAACCAGGGCCACCAGCTCTTAATTGAATTAATAATTTACCATATCTGTCAAATATATAGATTAAAGCAGAGGGTTGATTCTCGATATTAATAAGACTCCAGGTATCATGAAAGCCATCTCCATTTGGTGTGAAATATTTAGGATATCCTAAAATCATAATAAGATTAGATATAATTTCACTATCTGGACAATCTGTATATCTGGCTGTAATGTAATAATCGCCAGGAGGAATATCTGAAAAAACTGGCGAAGATTGAAATGGTTTATATTCTTCTATTATTTGATTATTTAAAACCCTGTTTAGCCTATATTCAATAGTATCAAATCCTATAGTTTCAATAGTTGTAGAAGCAACTATTTCTGAAGTAATAGTGTATCTACCCGAAAAAGATTCTTCCTCAATATCATATCCGACAGAGATAATAGCATTAGAAACATCATACACTGCTAAGTCATAAGGAGATCCCGAAACTTCTGTACCTGTATTATCGTACCCTCTTAATTGATAAATTCCTTCTGAATTAGCATCTAAAAGAGGAAATATATTTTGAAGATCTGGAATATCTATAAAATTAGTTGTACCAATATCTGCTCTAGCCCATGTATAAGTAATAGCTCCTGGAAATCCTCCTTCTATGGTAACAGGAAATTCACCGCAGGTAGTAACATAAGATTCAGTAGAAAGTAGGGTGTTGCTTACTATTTCTGAATCATCATCCCAGAGAGCAGGTTTAGAAAAATTAGTTATATTTTTATGATGTATTTGACTATAATCAAAAATAGGGTTTACTATAGATAAATCAAGGTAAGGTATTTTATTTGGTGCCGTGTTATTCTTAAAAATAAATAACATAGTTATAGGTAATATCATTACTATGAGGCCACTTTGAAAAGTAAATTTCATTATATTTTAGTTTACGTTATTACAATTCTGTTTTAGTAAAAATCCAGGGGGAAGTTTTAATTTTTTAAAACACTTTACCATACCTCAGTAAGGTGTATAATTGTTTGTGTTTTCGTATTTTATACACTATTCTTTAAGTTTGAGTGATGCTGGTTAAAAAGAATGTTAAATGTAATCACATTCTGAGTATAGTCATATTGCTATATGCTTGTAAAATTGATGTTTTATCCGATGAATTAACTGTTTTTTTTGATTTTTACAATGAAATCAGGTTTCTCTTAAAGTATGCTTATTCTTAGCAAAAGAGTTTTGATAAAGAAAAAGGTGTAGTTTTTTAATACAGTTTTATGCTATTCTTGTTTTAAAGTAGTTTTGCTAATAAGAATAGGATGGTTTTTAAAGAATTTCTCTTTTTAGTATATGTTTATTCTTGTTCGTTTATTTTACTCTTTCTGTAATCTCTTTAACCCGTTGTTTTGATTTCTCTGCAAAATGTGGGTCAGCATTATCTATAAAGCTCTTATAAAATATCATTAAGGTATTTTTATCTGTATTATTATCAATGATTACACTAGCATTATATCTTAAACCTTCATCTTCGTTTGGGTTATGAAATAGGCTCAACATTTTTGAGTCCCAGATAATCAAATATCAGTTCTCTATCTTTCAAAAGTTGTTTTGTATCCATTTGTTCTTCTCGAACCCAACCCATTGGTTCTCCATCTATAGGATAGTAATCCCAAGAATAATTTGCAGTAATGTCACCAACTCAACATTGAAGTTTGATGATTTTGCAAGAGATCTCAACTTCTTTTTGGCAACTTCACTTTGGTTTATTTCTCGAAATGGTTTCATTTTCATAATAGGTTATTCACCAATAGTAAATATAGAGACTAGTTAAGGCTTAAGAAACAGGAAATTTATTTCCAGGATTTTAGAACCAAAAAACGTGATACTTAAAAAAAATCCGTAAAAACCAGGTTGAGTTTTATAGCTTTAATAGGAAAGGTTTTTTGTTTCCCATCCCGATGGTATCTTTAAAGCTTGTAGTTTAATTTTAATTCAGTACTTATTTGTAAAGCCGTTTCTATATCATTAGCTAATTCTTCTATAATCTTTATACTGGCTAATTTTCCGGATGGAAAAGAAAACAAACCGTTTTCGTTTTTTATAGCCAGGTACATTTGTTGATTTTGGAAAGATAAGAGTATAGGCTGGTTAAATTTTTCTTTTAAAGCAACTATTCGTTCCATAAGTGCTGTAGATAATACATAACGTGCTTCGATCTGATCGGTCCCATACACTATAAACTGATCGGTAAACCTGGGGTCTTCCAAGTGTATTTTTTGTTCTTCCTTAAAATGGGTACTAAAAAACCGATCTAATTTAGAACGTTGATTATTTGTTAAAATTACCGTATGTCCATTAAGAGATTTCTTCAACTTTAACCAGCAAAACATTCCTCTAAACGTATAATAGACATTATCTGCCGATTTGTTAGAGAATATATTCTTGAGTGCGTACTGGTATATTATTAGAACTATATTTAATATTGGAATATGCATTAAAGTACCCTTGGTTTTGTTCGAAATATTTTCTTCGACAATACCTATATCGGCAATGTTGATGACATTATCGTTTGTTGAACTTCGTAGTTGTCCATAACTATACATCAACGAGTTTACTTTTATCCAGGAAAAGAGTTTGCTTTTGGCTATTTCGTTGGCGGGAACAGCTGTGTTTTGGGCAAAACTTACCTTTGGAAATAACATTTTTACCATTTTGGCTATGGTTTGCATTTCCTTTATTTTGAATTTTTGAAATGCCCTTGCAAATCCATATGTGGTGGGGTATAATAAAATTACCAATCCTATAATGGGATATATATTTACATACGGATTATTAGGTGTGGCCTTAAACTGTTCGAAAAAGTTTAAAAAACTATTTTTTGAATTTGGAAAATAATTGACTGCTATATTCAATAGTATTAAAACAAAATATACCCCTGTGATAAGCCACATTATTTTTTGAAAGAACAAGACACGTTTTCTTTTTTGGTAAATAATAGAAAGCTCATTACTTACCTCGGCATATACCTTTTGTATTAAATGTTCCATAGTTTAACTATTGGGCCAATTAATAGTATTCCAGGGACTCACAGGGTTTTCTAATACTTGTTTGTAGAGATGGTATATTTCTTCTCTATAAGAACGCTCACGGTGTTGTTGATCAAAAGCAAAACCGAGAATAAAACTTTTCCCAAATTCTTCCCAAGAAGAGAAATGATGTATTGCAAGTTCTCTTGCAAATTTGATAACTTTAAAAGCTTCTTCTTCTGTAATTACGCCTGTGGTATAGGCTTTTCTGGCATGTCCTACCAGGATTGCTGCGTCATACCCGGCAATACCCAAATCCATTTCATCATCAAAGGTAAGAAGTCCGTTTTGTTTGAGTTCGTTTAGTGCTTTATTAGATGTTAACACTTTTAGATAATTGAAGGCTCTTTCATTATCACCAAAATAATCCTTCATTACTTTCTCCCAGTCTTCTTCAGGTAGAGTGTTCATCATATTATAAATGAAGTTATAGTACCAGCGTCTGCCATCTTTCATAAAATACTCCGTTAAGTCCCAATAACCTTCTTTAGTATCTATATGCCATCTTTTTAAGTATCGATTTGCAGATTTTTGGTTAAGAAATGTTAGAGCACTTGTATCTGCACCCCACCATTCTGCTATGGGTGTGTATAGTGCAATGGCAAACTGTTGTTCTCTGGTTAGAGTGCTGCCTTCTGATGTTTTAAATTTAACTTTTTTTAAATCGGCTTCATCATGACCTTCTTTGGCTGTTTTAAAATATTTATAAGCATAAGAAATAATTCCTATTGCCAGTATTACATAGCCGTACCATGGTAAATTTTGTAACATTTGCATATTTATATTCGATTTTAATTGTTTAGTAATTGGTTGATATTTACTTCTTTTTGTTCTGCTTTTGGGATTTCTAGCAGCGTTTCTGCTTTATCTTTTCTAATACCTGCTATAATGCTTGCCGGAAACATTTGTATCTTGTTATTATAACTTGTTACCGCAGCATTAAATGCTCTACGGGCTGCAGAAATCTGGTCTTCTATATCCGACAGTTCAAACTGAAGGTTTATAAATTGTGTGTCGGCTTTTAAATCTGGGTAGTTCTCTACATTAATGTTCAAACCACTCATAACTTTTGTTAATTCATTAGAGGCTTCGATCTTAGCTTTAGGCTCGATTGCCTTTTCTATTTGACCCCGAAGTTCTGTAACTTTTAGAAGGATCTCTTTTTCATGTGCTAGGTATTTATTGAGGGTTGCCACCAGGTTCGGAATTAAATCGAACCGTTTTTTAAGGTAAATTTCTATACTACCATAGGCTTGTGCCACTTGGTTTTTTTTAGCAATTATTTGGTTGTTAATTATAACTCCCACTATAAGAATTAGTAATACAACTGCTATTGCTACTATTATCGCTATTCCCATAATTTTTGTTTTTTAATGGTTATACTCTTTCTATTTGAGGTTTCTTTGCGTTTTACCAGATGATATGGTCACAAATAATAGAATGATGGTAGAAGGAAACTTCATTTTTCAATCTTGTTATTCTACTGGATCAATTCTTAACTGATTATACCTCCAGGCATACTCATTGGTCTTAGGATCTTTTTCAGGTATGGCATTTGTTATGCGCTCTAATGTGAATGATATCATAACATTTTCATCATATTTATGTAGCTTACCTTCATTGTCATATAGGACTAAATCTTCTGGAGTAAAAGAATTTGGTAAATAACAAGAGTTTTTATCTTCTTTTCCGAAAGGAAAGGGGAGGTGCTCTATATAAGTACCGTTAGGAGTAAGAAACATTAAGTTGAGGGGAGCCCCAATTCTTCTGGTAATATCAGCATTTGAAACAGATGCTCTACCTATAAATGCAATACGTTTACCGTCACTTGAAATCTGCTTTCTTAACTCTTTATAGGTTTCAATAGTTATAATTTCTCCCTTTTCCCCTGATCCTTGAAACAAATCTCCTCCGTTTTGAAACAGAAAAAATAATGCCACTGCAATAAATCCTCCTATGTATTGTAGGGTTTTGTTAATTTTCATAAGTTTTAATTTTTATTTAATTTCTTAGCATCTTCATCTATTCTTTTAAACATTTCTTTTCTCTTTTTTTCTGCTTCTTTTTCCTTTCTTTTTCTTTCCTTTTGTATTTCTTCTCTAGCCTCACTATCAAAAGCAAGTGATAGTTGTTTTAATTGTTCATTGTTGACTATTCCTATTTTCTGTAGAAAAATACCACCGCCTAAGAAAATTAGCATTACAGTAACTATGAGTTTTTTGAAACTAATAGTTTCTCCTTTTTTATAGGCTTTTATATTAAGATAAAGCCCCAGTGAACCTATCAATAGTATAATTGTTGGAAATATAAACCACATTGATTTTTAGTTTTAGGGTTATGAAATTATTTACTATAATGTGTCATTTTTGCACCAAAGTCATTTACGAACATATCGTCTAAATCATCTGCCTTTAAAGCCAATTGTGCGATGTCTTCAAGAAATTCTTCTTTGTTGACTGAATACAAATCACTTATATGTATGCGATAGGAGAGAAATATTTGATTATTAGAAATAGATAATCTATGCTTCCCTATATCGGCGGTTAAAATATATTTATATACTTCAGCTAAATTTTTACGTGGTAAATCGTTTAGTGGAGAGGTGGCAAATAAGTAATTGTTATCATATACAAACATTCGTATTTCTGCACTACCTTGATGAAAATACCAACGTTCTCTACCAGATCTTGCCAAAACCGGATCTAAATCTAATTTAGTAATGGCTTCTTCTACTTTTAAACTAAAATCTGAAAGCGGATTTTCTTCAAATAATTTTTCATCAATGTCGTTTCCGCAATTAGGGCAATAATCCGTTTTTTCTTCAATTAGACTATTGCAACTAGGACAACCTATAGTGTACTCACCAGATAATTCATTAACAATTTCCAGCTCTTCGCGCAGCGTTTCTATTGGGATTGCAAAGCCCATATTATCTGCATCCGAAAATTTGGATGTTGCGATACCTACTAATTCACCTTTTTCATTAATTACGGGACCACCACTATTTCCTGGATTGATAGCGGCATCCGTTTGTATAAAATTACTACCTCCTATGATCTGCCTGGGATTAGACACAATACCTTCTGTAACCGTAAAGGGCATGCCATACGGATACCCCAACACCAGCACTTTATCTCTAGAGGTAGTTTCACTATCGTGGTCTGTAAGTATGGTCTCGGCAGGTTTTGGTAAATTTTCTGCTTGTAAAAAGGCAATGTCTTTTCCTTGATTTATATACACAACCCTTGCCAAATATCTATTCTTATCTTGCCCTTCTATACTTACCGTTAAGCAGCCAGATACTACGTGATAATTGGTTACAATAATATTATCTTGTAGGCTATAAAAGCCTGTTCCGGAACCATTGGAAGTATTAATTCTATAAACTGAATTTTCTATGTTATTTACGATATTCATTGTTTAGTTTACTTTAAAGTTTTTCATCATTTGCTGCATTGCCGCCATGGATTGTTGCATTTGTTCTCCCATTATTTTTGATAAATCCATTCCATAATCATTATCCAAGAAATTATCTTCCATAACGGCTTCCATTCCTTTCAATAAAATATGCGCTGCCTGGTTCCAATCCAGTCCATTTGCTTGGGCCAAAGCGTCGGTAATGGGTTTACTGATGCTTTCATCAACCAGATTATAGTAGAACAGACCATAGAAGCAGGATTGCAACAAATTTGTAGCATCTTCAAACCTGGCATTAGCTATCATTTCCCGAGCATCTATATAACTGTCTTCCCAATTTTCTCTGATATTCTCCTTTTTACCACTATACTTATGAGGAATGAATGTCTCTACCTGATATAAATCTTCTGAAAATTTATCGATTGAATAGCTTTGTAACTTTTCTAAACTTGCCTTACCGTTTAGCAATCGATTCTGAAAAGGAGTATTTCTGTCAAAAATGCCATCTATGGCTTTTTCAATTACAGTACGTAAATAACCTTGTGGTTCTGCATAAAATTCTATTCTTTTTAAAGTAATGTTTAGTGCGTACCAGGCATTGTTTTCGTGGCGATTTTCCATATAATGATCAAAGCGCCGTATACCTTCTTCTATAATTTTTTGATAGTTAGAATATGCTTCTTCCTTTACGTTGCCTGGTAAAGGTGTTATGTTTGGTTCTTGAAGATGTGTTGCATCAAACTTTTCTATAAACTCATCATCATAACTGTCTGCATAGTAACAAATTTCTCTAAGTACACCGTAAATTTTATAGGGTTCACATAAATTTATGGGGCAAGAAAAAGAAAAATAAACCAGATCATTCTCTAACGTAACATTGGTAAGGTTAAGCGGATGCATACGTATTTCTGCCAACTTACGCATCAATGGTACTTTTTTAGCATTTTCGATGTTTAGAAAAGGACATTTTATCAACAGTTCTTCTGCTGTTTGCGTAATCGTGATGACCACAGATCCATGCGCTATTTCATAGGTATTACCATTTTTTTTGCTTTGTAAATGACTGCCAACATAATCCAATATTGTGGGTAAGACTTTATTGTATTGTTTGCTGTTAAACAAAGTTATTGCTTCATCCCACTTTTCATCTTGCCGGGTAGCTGCTTTTTTTGCATGTATTGGCGGGAAATAAGTATTGTTTTTATTCATTTTATTTAGATTTAGTAGTGGATGAACTGTCTTATGATGTTTTTTTAAATAAAGAACCTAATCCGGTATCAAGCCTGACTTCAATGTTTGGTCTTTGGAAGGATGTAATACTAATAGGTACCTTTTAGTGATAAGCAAACCACCTTGTTTTAAAAGTGATTTGCTTTTTTGAATCAAAAATTTTAGAAAGCTCTTACTGCTCGCATTTTTATGTTGCTCCCTGCTGTTCCTTTATTTAGGAAAAATGCCGCTCCATTGTTGTCGAAATAAATTGACCAAGCCGTATTACTATCATTTTGTGATGAAGTCCAATAAAAAACACCAGAAGCTAAATTTGATCCTCCATTTAAAGTTGCAGTACTATTTATTGTTGCTCTGTGGGTATGTATTTCCTGTAATGCATCTTTACTTGGTAAAAACCAATCCGTATAACCTCCAGAAGTACTGTTTGATGCAAGATCTGCTGCTATACCAGCTGTAGAGCACCCAGCTAAAATTGCAGTTGTATTGGTTTGACCTTGCCCTATCTGTGTTGCAATAGCTCCAGCTATATTTGTGCCTTGACAACCCCAACCCGGAATTATTGGAGTAGTTGGATCGTCACTAACTGCACAGACCAAACCGTGGTTACTATCAGATGGGTTTAACCAAAAAATAATGCCTCCAAACTTGAACTCACCAATTTCATTTATATCATTTAGATTAACTGTAGCTGTAGCTGTTTCGGTACTTTCGGAGTTATTTACAGAGATATTTGCTGTAATCGTAGGGTTGGTCTCAAAATCGAACAAGGTAGCATCGGCTATTGTTAATTCTCCAGTACTGGCATTTATACTTAAAGCCCCAGCTGGTGTTTGTGAGGCAATACTAAAACTTAAGACACCAGTACCATTGGCCTGAACGGTACCCAGCGATTGTCCATTGGTTGGGTTTTCATCAGTAGTTGTATTGAATTGCTGGATACTTAATTCATTTACATTATTAAGGTTGATTGTCGCATTTGTATTCTGGATATTTCCAGCATTATCAACAGCAACAGTTGCTGTAATTGTTGGATTTGTTTCAAAATCAAACAAGGTAGCATCTGCAACGGTTAACTCTCCTGTACTTGTATTTATGCTTAATGCTCCCGTTGGTGTTTGAGAAGTGATACTGTAACTTAATGTCGCATCTCCTGTGGCTTGTACTGTACCTAGGGATTGCCCATTGGTTGGGTTTTCATCTATGGTAGCTGTAAAATCCAGAATATTTAACTCATTAATGTTATTTATACTAATTGTTACAGTAGCTTTGTTTAAAGCTCCATTCGCAGAAACAGTAGCCGTAATTGTAGGGTTTGTTTCAAAATCGAACAATGTCGCATCGGCAACGGTTAGTTCCCCTGTGTTTTTATTTATACTCAGCGCTCCTGCTGGTGTTTGCGTTGTTATACTAAAAGTTAATGAACTGCTGTTATCGCTTTCAACTTTACCAAGAACCTGTCCGTTTGCAGGATTTTCATCGATAGTTACTTTTACATCTTTAAGATTAATTGCCAGAACTTCATCGTCTTTACTACAGCTAAAATTAAGTAACAATATTGCTATTAATAAGGATGTTGTTTTTAATGCTCTTTTCATGTTTTTTTACTTTTATTCTTTTAGTTTTTATTTTTAGTAGTTCATGTTTATAAAATCGCCGTTTAGCTTGTAGTAAAATGTGAAGCTGGTTCCTCCATTCTCTGGTTCAAGCGTAACTACATATTCAGTTTTTGAGTTATCTCCGTTTTTAGGAAACTTTACAAAAGCCATTTTTAACGTAGGGTTTTTGATATCTTTTTCGGTGGTTAATCGTTTACAGGATTGTTCGGTTAACTCACCTAATTTTTTAAGGTTTATTTTCTCATTTAACTGAAACATAAAATCAGCAGCTTTTGTACCTTCAGGAATTTCAACAGTAATCTCTGAGTTTTGTTCCCAAGAGGCATTTACAAAATTCCATTGTCCCATTTTTAAGGATTCTGGGGCTTCAGTAACGGTTAATGAAATTGTGTTCCCTATAGATTTGTTGTGCATTATAGTTATGTTTGTAAAATGCGCATGTTCACCAAATTTGTTTTCTATTTCTTTTGCGATAGCAGAAAAACCATCTGCATTAGCGGGTTGGTTGCTTATGCTTCCTCCGCAGGATATTAGAGTTGCTACTGCAACCGCAACTATTGCTATACATTGTATTGTTTTCATATGTTTTATTTGTATTGTTCTTGAGAAGTGGGGTATAGATTTTCATTGATTTATTCTTCATTTCTTCCAAAAAGAATGAACAATGCAGCTCCTACAAGTATGAGAAGAAACCTAATAATCCAACCCATGGTATTTCCCCATAGATCTACCCAGGAGAGTAACTTGATGTTGTAATTGAAAATGGAGAGCAGGATAGACATGATGCCCATTGCTGCGAGTAATAATCCACCTTGACTTAATTTTGTTTTAATGTTTTCCATATGCTTTTATCGATTATTTGTGATAAAAGTATATGGTATGAGTGGAGTAAGAAATAGGTAATCTATTTCTGAAGCTTTAGAACAAATAAACGTGATACTTAAAAAAATATTCGCAATGGATAGAACATTTATTAATTATAATACGTTAAGTACCCCTTTTCTGAAATACCCTTTATCTTCTATGAGTACTGTTTTTTTGGGGTACGGTATTAGGGTTTTTGTAAAATGTAGGGGATTATCAAAGTGACTACTGTCCCTTTTTCGTTATATTTTTTTCGGTCTTCAACCATAACCGAACCTCTCATTTTAAAATCTTTTGATAACATTTCTAACCGCTCTGAAGTTATAGTAGTAGATAATGATTTTTTATCTTGGTTTTTATTCTTTTTCACAGCATCAATGCCAACGCCATTGTCTGAGATCTTACAAATTAAATCATTATTCAGATATGACAAATGTATATCAATGATTTTCTCTTCTTGTTGATTTGTAAAGGCATGTTCTATAGCATTTTCAGCAAAGGGTTGAATAAGCATAGGAGATATTTTAAATAAGGTTTCATCTATCGTATCTTCTACAGAAACAGTGTATTTGCAGGATTTACTCTCTAAAGTTTGAAGTGCTAGATAATTTCTCACTGCTTTTAATTCTTGAGATAGTAAAACGGTTTTATCTCTCGAATTTTCTAATATAATACGAAGTAGTTTTGAAAATTTGGACAGATATGAAACCGACTTTTTTTCTTCTTTATTTAATATCATTCCTTGTAAAACAGAGAGTGAATTGAATATAAAATGAGGGGTCATTTGCGAGCGTAACAGTTTTTGTTCGATCACAATGTTTTGAGTTTTGGATTTTTCGTTTCTCAATTTTAAAAAGAAAATGATGGCCGCCAAAAGTAACGTTGTTATTAAAAAAGCAATTACACCCAACAATAAATCACGTTGTGACTTTGCTAGATTTTGAGAAGTTGTTTTTACGGTTTTTGTTAATGTTAATTCTCTTTTTTCTGCAGATTCTAACTCGTTTTTGTATTTATATTCGTATTCTAATTGTACAATTTTTTCTATATTTTCTTTATTAAAAATACTATCATTGAATATTTTATATTGCTGATGATTTTCAAATGCCTTTTTATATTGCCTAGTATTTTTATAAATTTTGAAGAGAAGTTCAGATGCTTTTTTTTGAGCTTCTAGTAATTCTAGTTCTTCTGCTATTTCCTTACCTTTTTCAATGAAAGGAAGTGCTTTTTGATATTGTTTTTCAAATGAATAAGTTTCTCCAATTCCTAAAAGGCATTCAGATAAGATATATTGGTTATTTGTTTTCTCACTAATATTTTTAGCTTTCACAAAATTTTCTCGTGCTATTAAAGGTTTGTTAAGTGATAAATTAACTCTTCCAATACGATGAAAACATATAGAAGTCTGTTTTAAATTGTTAATTTCTTGACTTGTTTCTAAAGACATACGATAATATTGGAGAGATGTTAAATACTCTTTTTTACGTAAATATATATCACCGATACTGCTATTATTTATGGCTATTTGATTCTTGTTTTCTATTTTTAATGAAAAGCTTAAAGATTGTTTATAGTACTCTAAAGCCTTATTGTATTTTTTTAAGGAATTATAAACGTTTCCTAAATTATTAAGTGTATTCGTTATACTCAAAGTATTATCGACTTTTTGATAATAATCTAAAGCTTTATTATAATGATCTATTGCTAATGGGTAGTTACCTTGCACTGTATAAACAACACCCAAATTAAGGTGTACATACGCAGCACCATCTTCATCATTAATCGCTTTACTTAGTTTTAAAGCTCTTTTATAATTTGAAATTGCTTTGTTATATTCTCCTGTTTCAGAATATACATTTGCAATGTTTATTAAGATAGTAATAAGTTCTCTTTTATAACCTAAACCTTCATAGGTTTCTAATGCTTTTTTATATGCTTTGAGGGATTCGTTGTATTGTGATTGGTCAAAATGAGTTATCCCAAATGCAGTATAAATATTTGCAATTCCTTTTTGGTCTTTAATAGATTCATAATGCTTTAGTGAGCGATTAAAAAAAATTAAGCTTTTTGCATAATTTGATTTTATATTTTCCAGTATCCCTTTTAGGTATAATACTTTTGCTTTTCCTTTTGTATAGTTTAGCGTGTTACTTAATTCCTCTGCTTTCTCCAGGTATAATTCGGTAGAATTCATATCTTTTTGAAAAGAAGAAAACGCTATATCATATAATAAATTTACTCGAATTGTATCATTTGTTTTATGTTTTTCTAATTCAATTATTAGACTATCAATCTTTTTATTTTGAGCTTCTATGTCTTTTGAAAAAAGAAAAAAAACAACTGTTATGAAAATGTATTTAATAGAATTCATAAAACGAATTTACAGTTTCTTATAGTAATAAATATCAATTGTTAAATCTACTAATTTATTTGAATGAAGTTCACTTGCCTAGTTTTATCTTTTACTAAAACAGTTCTTAAAAACCGTATTATTTCTGTATTCACACAAACTATCTATGTCTACTAAAATCCTACGCCACGAATATTTAACCTAAAGTCACACTTATTTATTCTAAGACCTCGGAAATAGATTACCTATTTCTTATTTCGCTTACTGCATATACCTTTAGTTTTAATTAAAGGAAGCTAATTTTTACCTAAATAAAAGTAGTATTAATCAGAAAATGAGTTGTTCTCAACAATCTATTATCACACGCAAATCATCTATGTTCTTCTTTTCTAGCTACAGCCAGAAAAGGATTAACATTTCTTTTCAAAATTTTTAAATGCGGAACCTGAAAAGCATATAAGAATAGAGTAGGGAAACTAAAATTAATTAATCATGTTAAAATCAATTTCAAATTTATGTACCGTTTTAAACAAAGCAGAACAAAAGAAAATCATGGGGAGGACAAATAAACGTGTTCCTTGCCATATAGAAGGTTCAGATTGGGGCGATAACCCAGAGCATTGTATAAATGGGGTAGGAGTATTTAGTGATGAATTAGGGCATTGCGTTTGTATGGTTACGGCTAGATAATCTAGTTTTATATAATTAGGAAAACTTGTGTTTACTTTTCCTCTTTATTAGATACAACTTATTAAAAGTGCTAACCAGCATACAACCTGGTTAGCATTTTTATTTCTTTCGCTTTATTGCCTATACACCATGTTGTATAATGACCGATATCTAGAAATTATTTGAATGAACACTGTATCCATTTTTCATATCGAAAATCATTTCAATTAAACTAATATGATATGGAATAAATTCTTTATTTCGAATCATTCGAATTATCTCATCTTTGCCAGCCCATTTAACATTTTTTACTTCTGATTTTTGTAATTTCAGTTTACTTATGTCTATGTCTGCTATTATAATATAATAGTCATCAAACCCTCTTTCGAAATTAATCGTAAAAGTTGGTCTAACAAAGCTTAAATCAACCGTATATCCAATTTCTTCGAACACTTCTCTTTCTGCCGCATTGTAACTATTTTCACCAGAGTGAACACTTCCTCCAACTGTTAAATCCCACATATTTGACCATCCTTTTTTGAAAGATTGTCTTTGTTGGATTAGCAGCTGATTGTTCGAATTTATTATACAAACGTGTATAACCAAATGAAATTCATTAAAACTGAAAGATGCATCTCGTTTTACTACTTTATTCGTTTTGATTCTATTTTTATCATAAATATCCCATTTCTCCATTTAAGATACTATTTTCTGGTTTATACACAACGAACGTCATATATGTCGTTGTAAGCTGTATTATTTTTTCTTTGTGTCTATCCAATTCTCTATCTGTTCAAATGTTTTCAATTGCTGAATTTTCTTTCTATGGGAACCATTAATGTAATTCAATACCTTCCTTTTTACTATTTCTATATTCTCATATTCAACAAACTTCAGTTCTATATCAGTTTCTTTTTCCAAGAATCTATAATATTCTTTTAATGGCTCAATAATTTCTAAATGTTTTTCGAAATTTCTTCGTTTCCTTGTTTTGTCCTTTTCTTTTCGAACATGCAGCAATTTTTCATCGCAATAAAATACTATGTATAAATCAGGAAAAGCAATTTCACCTTCCGATAATTTAGTTCTATAGAATTCATGAGTTTCTTTTTTGGATGCAAAACTTGAAGGGTAATTACAAACCCAATTGTACCATATTGGCTGGAAGATGTCTCCATCCAAGATTGATTTTTTATTTGAATTTTCACAAAATCGATACCTGTCTAGCTGTCTTTCATAATACCAGAGTTTTGGTTCATTATCAGTTCTTTCAAATAGAAAATTTACTTCAGGGATTATGTTGTACTTGTTTAAAAGTAAATTACACATTGTTGTTTTTCCTATTCCACTTGGACCTTCAAAACAAATGATTGGTTGATTCATTTTTAATTATAGAGAATATGATAGATTTAATTTTCATGGTTTCTTTTTTATTCTTCATAACCTACAACATTGAGATAAAGGATACATATCCTTCATTTTCAAAATATAAAAGTAACAATAACCTATAAAAAAGCCAGACAATAATTGTCTGGCTTTGGTAAATATTTACAATTTTGTGATCGCGACAAGATTCGAACCTGTGATGGTCCCGATTAGAAAATCGGGATGCTCTATCTGCTAGAGTTGATTAAATTTTCGACGTACTTTCTGGGTTTCTTTTTTAATTTTTTTTAGAAAAACAGGGGTTTATACTCTTTTGGAAAACAATGAAATATGGTAAATTTAAGTGTATGAAACATTTTATTAAGTAACTACAATGGTTTCGTGTATTTTCAAGAATTTATTATAAACTCTTAAAACCAATATTATGAGAAGTATAGTAGGAAAATGGCAATTATTTGTTGACTGGGGAAACAGTGGAAATCCAATAACAGCAAGCGAGCTTACCTTTAAATCAGATGGCACCTGGAGTTATCAGTATGGAGGAGGGACATGGGTACAAGCTGGTTCAATCGTTACTTTTGATTTTAGTAACGCATCTGGATTAATGTATTCGGGTACCATCAATTCAATATCAATGGGAGGAGGAATGGGCTATACCGGTCAATCAGGCAATAATAGTTTTTATTGCTTACCTTCTGATACAAAACACATATCTATAGAAAAGAGTAAAGCAGAAAAAGATGATAGAGCTATTGGTTAATATTCATTTTTAGTTCAAGCACGTTAATGCATCTATAGATTAAATTCATACTAAAGCCCATTTTTGGGCTTTAGTTGTTTATTTTAATATTTATCTATCCAGTATAATAAGTATCAATAGATTCACTAAAAAGAATATAAACGATAAACATATTTATAAAGAATTGTAAAACAAAAAAGCCTTACAGAAGTAAGGCTTTTTGTGATCGCGACAGGATTCGAACCTGTGACCGTCTGCTTAGAAGGCAGATGCTCTATCCAGCTGAGCTACGCGACCAGTATTGTAATTTATTTTTATTGTCGGGGTGGCAGGATTCGAACCTGCGACCTCCGCGTCCCAAACGCGGCGCGATAACCGGGCTACGCTACACCCCGAATCATAAAAATAAAGCGGAGAGACTGGGATTCGAACCCAGGCAACACTTGCGCGTTGACAGATTAGCAATCTGCTCCATTACCACTCTGGCACCTCTCCTGTACATTCTGTTATGAACATCGCATTAGTATTTCAAATGCGGATGCAAATGTAGGTTTTATGAGTCTATGATGCAACATTTTTTTACCATTATTTTTTATTTAACGTAACCTTCTTTTTAAAAACTTGAAAATCAGTTTTTTCTTTACACATAAATTGGTCTGAATTTTGACCAATATGCTACAGAAACCTTAAATACTTCTTTTATATATTTGTATACTATTGACCTATTATAGTATGTTATGAAGATTTATAAAAACAATAAAAAAATGAATAGTAGATACCTTTTAGTTTTTGCCTTACTTATCTCTAGCTATACATTTGCACAGAAACCTATCTTGCTTGAAGATTTTTCTTTTAAAATAGGAGAAAAATATAAACGAATACGAAATATAAATACGTATCAGGTAGCTTCAGGAAATCGACTTGTTTCTATTAAGAAAGGCCGCAATTCTATGACTATACAGCGGTATTCTCTAGATGACCTTAAAGAAGATGTAAAGAAACGACAAGTTGTAGATGATAAAGGAAATTTTGAAACTGTCATGAAACTAGGAGGAAAAGCAGTGGTGTTTTATTCTATAAAAGATAAAGCATACGCACAAAAAGTATCTCTTACGGGTATAGTGGTAGAAAAACCTATTCAGCTTGTTAATGATAGAGAAAATGTGAATAGAGATTTTGGTTTTAAGAGTACTTATGGATTTGATGCAGGAGGAAGAATTAACAAATTTGTATTTAAAAAATCTGCAGATCAAAAAAAGTTATTGATTTTATATCGCATAGAGACAAGTTCGGGAAAAGGAGATAAAATAGGGATCGCAGTGTATAACGATGATCTAAGCCTTCTATGGAAAAGAAAAGTGACATTACCATATTCGTCCGACAGAATTCAGAATGAAGATTTTGCGATTGGTAATGATGGTCATTTTTATATGACAGCGTCTATTTTTAATTCAGAATCAAAGGACAAAAATAAATTAGAAAATACATACCACACTGAAGTTTTTAAAATTACCGAAGAAAGTGGCAGTGAAATTATAAAAAGTAAGATTGATATCTCTGGTAGATCAATTACCGATGCTGTGATTGAAGTTGACGGAGCAGGAAAAGTAAAAGTATCTGGTTTTTATGCTAATTCAAACAATAAAGAAGAGGTCTCAGGAGTCTTTTCTACTACCTTGTCTGATAGTGGTATAGTAAGCTCTACAATAAAAAGTGATATTCCTTTAGAAACATTACAAAGTCTTGCTCTAAAAAGAGAAGAACGGGTTAATGAAGGAACACAAAAAGAAAACGATCTAAAAGACCTAGAAAGACTTAAAATAAATGATGTCATATTTAATAGTGATGGTAGTACAACCTTTCTGGCAGAGCAACGTTTTGTAGAATCATTTACTACCTCTAGTTCTTCGGGATCCAGAACAACATATAAGTATTATTACAGGGATATTTTTGTTTTAAAATTAGGATCAGATAATACTATGATATGGATGCATAAACTCCCAAAGTATCAGATGGGAACAAAAAGTAAACGAAGTATGTCTTATCTTAATTTTGAAAATGATGGTAAATTATATTTATTCTATATGGATGACTTTACTAATCTTAAACGATCATTTGACGAGACTCCTACAAGATATTTTGATGGTAAAAAAGAGTTCATATACCTTACATCCTATGTTATTGATAATGCTACAGGAGAGGTTACCAAAGAAGCTATTCTTACCGGAAGTGACATCAGGAATGCACGTTTAGATGTTTTAGAACTTACTAAAGCTGCAATGTTACCTAATAAAAGTATGATTATGGAAGCTTATGATGGTAAAAAGAATAACTTGTTGCTTAAAATATCATTGGCCAAATAATAAATCGGCTTTTTTTGCGATAAAAAAGTAATGAAGGTTTTATTAATCATAGTAACTTTTTTTTTCTTAGTAGGTGATACTGTTCGTATTGAAGATATACGAAATGCCTATAAGACGTGTAATGAGTCTAAAGAAAAAACAGAACAGTTCTATGAGCTTACACAAAAAGGGTTGCAAAATAAAGGAGCAATTTATCGAGCATATCACGGTGCAGCACTCGCATTAAAAGCTTCATTTTCTTGGAACCCATTTAGTAAAATATCGTATTTCAACAAAGCAAAGAAGATGATAGAGGAAGCCATATTGTCTGAACCAAATAATATAGAGTTGAGGATGATCAGACTAAGTATTCAAGCCAATACTCCTAAAATAGCGGATTATTATAAAAATTTAGAAGAAGATAAAGATTATATATTTGATAATATCGATAAGGTTGATGATAAAGAGCTAAAGCTATATATAGAAAATTTTATAGCACAGTCTTCTATTTTTTCTGATTAATTAAATGCCTCATTGTTTTAAGAACTAAGTTTTTTACAATGGATTATTACTTTTTTGTTGTCATAACCCGTTGTGAAAAAGAGATAATCATCGCCTCCTTCTTTAATTTTAAACTTTTTTCTTAGAGTAGCAACCGATTCCTGAAAGTTACGTATTGTAATATTGGCTTTGGTGATCCCTATTTTGTACAGTACCTTTTTTTGATAAGGATATACTGTTATGATTTCAAACTTTCTTCCGGGGAAATCAATTTTATGATCAGAAGTATATAAATGCGAATTAATATGAAGTTTTGTTAGCTTAAAAGCAGTAGCAATACTTTGAAAACTTCCACTTTTTAGGATTGCGGCATTGGGTTCATAAAGGTAGGTCATAGGTAGCCCCATGCTTGCAGATTGCCTGGTTTCATCTTTTAGAAAAAAAGAAAACTCCTGATGTACCGTTTTTTGAATGTTGGCAGTCACAATTTTGATATCTCCAGTATAGGTTTTATCAAGAATCCATATCAATTCTTTAACTTCATTTTCTACAGCAACAACATGAATTTCTTTTATGTTTTGCAATGTTTTGCTCCCCATTTGAATATCTAATAATGGAGAAGTTTTGATTAAGATATTTTTACTTTTCTTAAAAAGTAAATCTAAATTAGAAGGCACATCGGGTAAACAGTCTTCTAGAAAGAATACTTTTCCTTTGCTATCATGTCTTCTAGAGGGGTCGATGTAAATCCAATCCAGAGTATTGTGATTTTTCAAAATGTCTAACCCATCTCCGATAATAGTTTGGATATTTTTCTGCTCGAGTATTTCAAAATTATGTGAAGCAATTTCGCTTAATGATGCATTTAATTCACAATGAATTACTGTTGTGATATGTTTGGCAAAAAAATAATCATCAATTCCAAAACCACCTGTTAGGTCGATTAAAGATGCTCCCGAAACAAGCTTACTTTTATACAATGCTGTTATTTCAGAAGAGGTTTGCTCCAGGTTAAGTGTTGGCGGGTAGTAGATTTTGTTTTTAGCATACCAGGTGGGTAACTTTCTTTTTACTTTACGTTTTCCCTGGATTTGTTGCGCTAACTCTTTGCTAGAGATCCTTTCAAAAGGGCTTTTGCTTAAAATCAGGGTACTTATATCGAGTGTACTCTCAGATTTTTCAGCAATAAACTCCTGAACTTCTTTATGTAGCAGTAGAGGATTCAATTAGAGATCTTTGGTAAGTGTTTTTACAATTTTATATTCAGAAAGAAATTCTTTAGCAATTACTTTAATCGCAGTATAAAAAGGTACCGCAACGATAAGTCCGCCGATCCCAAAAAGTAATCCGAAAATAAGAATAGCCAAAAAGATCTCTAGCGGATGAGATTTTACGCTGTTTCCAAAAATCAAGGGTTGGTTTAAGAAATTATCAATCAATTGAATGATCAGATAACCAATTAGAATGTAAGTTAGTTTTGGCAAAATCACAGTCTGAAAATCAAATCCTAAGTTACTGGTGATTGCTAGTATAATCACAAATACTCCCCCAAATAATGGGCCTACGTATGGAATTAGGTTACAAATTGCTGCAATTAAAGCGACTGCAATGGCATTATGAACTCCAAATATCAATAAGAGTATGGTGTATAAGATAAAGAGAATAATTACCTGTAATAGTAGCCCAACAAAGTAGCGTGAGAGTAAATCTTTAATTTTAGTAAATGCTCTCATAAATCTGTTTTCATCTTCTTTTTTTGCAAGCACTAATAAGCTATTTTCGAGAAGGAGACTATCTTTCAATAAAAAGAAAGAAATAAATAAAACCGAGAATAACCCAATTAAAACTGCTCCAAAACCACTTAAAAACGAGTTTATGGCATTGGGGATAGCTTTTAAATCAAAAAATTGCATTAGATCGGTTTGTTTCATCAGTTCTACAAAATTTAGTTTTTCTATTTTAAAATAAGCACTAACCTCCTGATTAAATCTATTGATATCGTCCCCTAATTTATTGATATCAATTTCACCAATTAATTGCCCTTGTTCACTAATAATAGGAACAAACAACATAAAAATACTTAGAAATAACCCAATAACAATTAGTAGTGTGGTGACCACTGCCAACGAATTTTTAAATTTCAGTTTCTTTTTAAGAAATAGGACCAAGGGCCTACCCATTAGAGAAATTACAGAAGCAAAGGCAATGTATATAAGAACAGACTGTATTTTATAGAGAAACCAGAGTAATCCTAAGACACCGATAATAATAGCTACTGCTCTTAAGATTCCGTATGCAATTGTTTTTGAATTCATATTTTAAAATTTCGAAGATTCAAAGTTACAAAGTTTTGATTTGTCCTTTATTGCTATCCTTATGGAGTATTATTTTCTACTGTTCAATATTTGTTTTGTAATCTCATATAGAGCAATTCCCGTTGCTGTTGCAACATTCATACTACTATTATTGCCATACATATTGATGTGTACACTGTTTTTTGTTAAAGCCAAAACTTCATTAGATACTCCAAAATTTTCTTCACCGATCACAAGTGCTATTTTTTCCTGGGGAGATGGTTTATAATCAGCAACAGGAATACTTGTATCGGTAATTTCTAATGCCAGAATGGTATACCCATCAGATTTAAATTGCTGTACGGTATGTATAATATCATTAGCTTGATGATAAGGTATGATCTCGTGTGTAGCTCTTGCTGTACGTTGCATACGTTTACTAATCACGGTAATATCTTCTCCGCAAAAATAGATTTGCTCTATACCAAAACTATCTGCGATTCTAAATATACTTCCAATATTTGCGGGCGAATTCACCCGATCACAGATAAGCGTTATCTGAAATTGATTTTTTACAAACCGGTTATGATGATGATGTAATTGCTCTGACATTAATTCTCAAAAGCGTATTTAATAATATTAGCTCCCATTTTTAGTGCTTTGGATCTTACTTCTTGTGGGTCATTATGGACCTCTGGGTTTTCCCAACCATCACCAAGGTCACTTTCAAAAGTAAAGAGTAATATCAGGCGATTTTCATGAATAATTCCCAGTGCTTGTGGTCGTTTCCCATCATGTTCATGGATTTTGGGCAATCCTTGCGGGAAATTATATTTTGATGAAAAGATAGGATGTGTTACGGGTAATTCTACCAGTTCTTTATCAGGAAAAACCTTAACGAGTTCTTTTCGAATGTATGGTTCCATACCATAGTTATCATCAATATGTAAAAAACCACCACTTAAGAGATAATCTCTTAAGTTTTGGGCATCTACATCTGTAAAAAAAACATTACCGTGCCCTGTCATATGAATGTATGGGTACTGAAATATATCAACACTTTCTGGCTTAACTGTTTTTGGCTTAGCACTTATTGCAGTATTAATATTTTGATTACAAAATGTAATAAGATTAGGAAGAGCCGTAGGATTACTATACCAATCACCACCTCCTTTATATTGTAAAATGGCAATATCTTGCCCATAAATTGATATGGTTACCAAAAAAAAGAAGATATATCCAGTAAGTTTTATCATCATGCTCGTCTAAAATAAAGCCTAAAAGTACTAAAATTATGCAGATGTTACAGAAGCTTATGATGCTATTAACGCTTATTGTTTTGATACCTATAAATGCTCAGAAAAGCAATGAATCAGCAATAGTATTAGAATTATTTACCTCACAAGGGTGTAGTAGCTGTCCGTCGGCAGATGAATTACTCGAGAATATTAAGAAAAAACACCAAGATCAAAATGTAGTTGTGCTATCATATCATGTAGATTACTGGAATAGATTGGGGTGGAAAGACCCATTTAGTTCGGCAAGATTTAGTGACTATCAAAGAGCGTATGCACAACAATTTAACAGCAGATCTATTTATACTCCGCAATTAGTAGTCAACGGAAGCGAACATTTTACCGGATCAGATCGATATAAGGCAAATATTGCTTTAAAAAAGTATTCAAAAACTAGGGTTAATTCTACTATTTTGATAAAGGATATGCGACAAGAGCCTTCTCAGATTGTTTTTAATTATAAGGTAGATGGAGCTCCATTTAATACGATTACACTAGCTTTGGTAGTTTCTGAGCGTATTACTAATATATCGAGAGGAGAAAACAGAAATAGAACATTAAAAAACACCAATATTGTAGCGAATCGAGTGGTTAAACAAGAAGAATCGGGGAATATCTCGATGACCATTCCTGATTGGGTTTCAGAAAATGATGAACTATCCGTAATTGCATATACCCAAGATGATACTTTAAAAACAACAGGAGCTACAAAATTGGCGGTTCTTAGGTGATTGTTTGGGTATAGTATATTTAGAATTAGAACTTCTTATAAGTTTAATATTATTCAAAATCATTATAGTAACTTTGGATGAATGCGTTTTAATCTTAACTTTTAGTAAAGATTATACCTAGATCAATGAAGTTATGGAAATAAAGGATATACATAGTTTTCTTAGGTATTACACCAGGATAAAAGATCGTACCAGAAGATTATTTGAACATATTCCAACAGAAAAAATAGAATGGACCACTAGTAAGGGAAAATTTACTATTGGTGATATCATACGTCATCTGGCACTTACAGAGAGGTTTATGTATGTCGAAAATGTTCGGCTAAAACCTAGTTTATATACTGGTTGTGGAGAAAGCTATGCAAAAGGATATCAAAAGACAATTAATCTGTATAATGAACTACATCTTGAATCGGTAGCAATTCTTTCGCAGCTTAAGTCCGAAGATTTACTTGAAAAATGTGAAACACCAGGAGGCCACAAAATAACAATATGGAAATTACTACGAGCTATGGTAGAACATGAAATCCACCATAGAGGAGTACTATACACGTATCTGGCACTATTAGAGATAAAGACTCCACCTATATTTGGATTAACCTCAGAAGAAGTAATACAAAAAAGGTAACTATATGAAATTCGAAAATATCTGGGAAGAACATAAAAAACCGTTATTAAACTTCATTAAGACAAGAGTTGATGATAACAATATTGGCGAGGATATAGTACAAGATGTGGGTATAAAACTACATACTGCCTTATACAAAAATCAAGAAATCAATAATTACAAATCCTGGCTTTTTCAAGTAGCAAGAAATACGATTGCAGACTATTATAGAAAAAATAAAATACCGACTACTATTATAAAAGATCAACCAGAGATTGCCGAAACATCAATGTCTGGTACTTGTGTATGTGATTTATCGGGATTTGTTATCCAAAATTACCTTCCAAAGCAATATGCAGATGCACTCTATCTAAGTGATATCGAACAAAAGCCTCAAAAAGAGATTGCAAAAATTTTAGACCTAAGCTTAACAGCTACCAAATCCAGAATACAAAGAGGGCGAAAAAAGCTAAAGGAATTAGTGACCGATTGTATAGAGATATCATACAATAATAAAGGGCAGATAACTGGGTTTCTACTTAAAGATGATTGCGAATTACCACCAGAACTGATAACCCAGATAGATAAATTAAATTTAACGATATAAAGCTGCATCTTTTTGTTCTAT
The DNA here is from genome assembly GCF_943422735.1 of Aquimarina sp. EL_43. Lineage (NCBI taxonomy): Bacteria > Pseudomonadati > Bacteroidota > Flavobacteriia > Flavobacteriales > Flavobacteriaceae > Aquimarina > Aquimarina sp. EL_43. Next base: position 4,095,430 of record NZ_CALSBR010000001.1, read on the forward strand.
TTGTACGACTATAGGTTAAAATAGAATAATGAAGCAACATAAAATTTTATCCGTTTTAACCGTTCCCGCTCTACTGTTAATAACCGGCATAATTGCATCCTTAACGATTAGTAAGCGTTGGAGTTTTGAAATATCGTCTTACGCTATCTTTCTTTTTACGGCAATTTATATTTTAATATTCGAACAAATTATTCCCTTAAAAATAGATTGGAAAACCAAACGAAATAACCTTTTTACAGATATAAAACACTTTATATTTTCGACAGCATTATTTGATGCATTAGGTAAAACAGTATCACTTTCTTTTGTACTATATCTTCAACAAAATTTCTTTATAGCATCAGAAATATGGGACGATGTTCCTCTCGTACTAATATTTGTGGTCGCAAATATAATAGGAGAATTTCTACCTTATTTCTACCATAGAATTAGCCATATCGGAAACCTTAATTCTATCCTAAGTTTATTGCTATGGAAAATACACTCGATTCATCATTTACCAACTTCGTTAAATTGGTTTAAGACAAATTGGATACATCCAATTAATATCTTCTTAAATACTGTATTTAAAATGGTACCTCTTTTGCTTTTAGGGTTTAATAAAGATATGATCTTTCTGGTAGGAGTAACACATGTGGTGATAGCATATATTTCTCATGCTAATATCAAAACCAAAACAGGCTTTTTGGATTATTTGATCGTTACACCACGACTACATCATTTTCATCATAGTAAACTACTGCATGAAGCTAAAAATTATGGGAATATTCTACCCTATTGGGATTTGGTTTTTGGAACTTATTATAATCGTAAAGGAGAAGTCGATGATGTAGGAGTCATAGAAAACCATATGTTATATCCAAAACAGAAAAACTACCTCCAACAGCTATTATTTCCATTTAAACGAGTTTTTAAGGAATGTTGTCAAGTAAAATGATTCTATTATTCAATTCAAAAATGATTGCAATATATACATTTGTAAATGTAGATAAGTACAATTGCCTTTTGTAACTTTGATACAACAGTCTGATCATATACAATAGTCAAAAATGCAAATATCTGAAATAACACAGAAACTTAGTCATCTATTAGAAAAGGGAGCAAAGCTAATACATGATAGCAGTGAAAACGAACTTAAATCCAAACCTTCTCCAAATAAATGGTCGAAAAAAGAAATTTTAGGCCACCTGATAGATTCTGGAATAAATAACTTGCAAAGGTTTACAGAAATCCAATTTGAAACCAAACCCTACAAAATTCGAAAATATAACCAAAATGAACTCGTTAATGCCAATCATTATAACGGAGCTAATACAGATGAAATAATAAGTTTTTGGTTAGCTATTAATGAGCGAATTAAAAAAGTGATCGAATTGCAAGATGAGTATACTTTAGCATATCAAATTGAAATCAATGAAGGAGAAAAATCTGATTTTAAGTTTTTAATTGTAGACTATATAAATCATATGAAACATCATTTAGATCAAATAGAAAAATCGCACAACTAATAAAATAAAAAATGGAATATTTCACTTTGGCACGAGTACTACACGTTCTAGCTGTGATTTTATGGATAGGTGGAGTGGCTATGGTAACAACTGTAATTATCCCCGCTGTTAAAAAATTAAAATCGAAGGAAGATCAGATAAAAACCTTCGAACAGATAGAAGGTAAATTTGCCTTGCAAGCCAAAATTACAACTTTAATAACTGGTATAACAGGGTTTTATATGTTGTATGTACTGGATGCGTGGGATAGATATTTTGATTATAGATTTTGGTGGATCCATGCAATGACACTGGTTTGGATATTATTCTCACTAATTCTGTATGTTTTAGAACCACTCGTATTGCATAAATTGTTTAAAAAGTATGCAGAGGATAATCCCGCAAAAACGTTCAGATTTATGCATCGTATGCATTGGATTTTGCTGGTATTAAGTTTGATTACTACAGCAGGAGCAGTGGCAGGTAGTCATGGATGGTTTTTCTTGAAATAATCAATGAGAAATAATGAATACTAACGATCAATTTTATTTCGATAAGCATGAACCCAACAAAAGCTGTTTGTTGACCATGCGTAGTATTATTCTTAATCAAGATGAAGATATTATCGAAACACGTAAATATGGGATGCCGTGTTTTTGTTATAAAGGGAAAATGTTCTGTTACTTATGGGTTGATAAAAAAACCGACGAACCCTATTTTCTCATGGTAGAAGGAAAATATCTTGACCATCCTCAATTAGAAACAGGTGATCGCGCAAGAATGAAAATTTTTAGGATAGACCCAAACAAAGATCTACCCGTAACGACAATCAAGTTAATTTTAAATCAGGCATTAGATTTATATAGAAACGGTACCATTATAATTGCTAAGAAGTAGCGTCAAAAATCAAAATAGATGAAGCAGTATCGAGATCAAGGAGCTGTAGGAGCATTATTAGATGAGTATGAAAAAGCAGTAACAGAAGTTATCACCGTTTTGTCTGATGTTAGTGACCAAAAATTGACCACTATTGTAGATGATAAGACCACAGACCCTGATTGTAGATCAATACAAACTATTTTGACCCATGTGATAAGAGCTGGATATTGTTATGTTATTGAAATAAGAAAATCATTAGGGGAGCAGATTGATTTTGTAGAACGTAAACCATTGAATAGAGTAAAAGAATATCAAACAGGTTTACAAGAAATGTTTATATACAATGAACAATTTTTTGAAGATTACCCTGATTTACATCTTGAAGAAAAAGATCCTGATAAAAAAATAGTAGTAGCATGGGGACAACGGTATAATATAGAGCAGTTATTAGAACATGCTATTGTACATATTTTAAGACACAGAAGGCAAATCGAAAGGTTTTTAATAAAACTAAATACTTAGTATTATATAGAGTATCGCTATGGTATCACTTTTAAAACAATAAATTGATTAAGTTGTGGAAAAAAGGAATTAAAGTTATTGTCAGAAATTACAACGATCGTTCGACTACCATCTTTTAATTTTGGCCCAAACGAAAAACCTTCAAGGTTATCTACAGTATTATTAGTAAGTTGACTTCGAATACTATCAAAAGTAAAAAGTAAAGTTTTTGTTGCTGCAGTATAGGAGGTAGTTGCTAATATTTCTGTAGACAACGTATCTGTAGCATTTGTAGCGTCTACCTTATATATTTTTACTGTATTTCCTCCGTCTATATATCCAGAAGAGAAAGAACGTTCTAGTGCCAGAAATTTGTTAGTGTCGTATTCCAGAATTTCTACCAAACCATTCACTTCAAATGTAGTACCTAGTGTGGCTTCACGTGCTACAGGATCAAGCTCATAAGCAAATTGTCGTTCGGCAATTCCTGATATTTTGTTTATATAGGTGACTCTTACAGGAGATTGTGTGTCTGTAGTGGTGGGTTCTGGACCATCTTCAATAAGAGGTAACTCAAAAGAGATCCAGTATCCTTTATTCTCAAAACTCAATGAAAGACCTTCTAAAACTCCGTTATGCCTTGGTCCAGAAGAAGTATCCACTGTATTGGCCTTAAAATTATCAGGCAATGTAAAACGTTTGATTTGATTTCCTTCGGGAGCTATTTCGATCAAAGCCGGATCCACATCATTAGTAATAGAACCCTCACTAGTATACACAATCGTACCTGTACCGGTATCAAAGCGTATAGCTTCGGGATCAACAGCTCCCTGCACCAAAGGAGCACCTGCCTCATCTTTAATTTCTACCATAGTGGTAATCCCAACCGAAGTAAAACCATCTTTGGTATAAGTTATATCTGCCTCATAATATCGTATAGGGGGTGTAGAAGTATCGCAGATGATGTACCACTTACCATTTTGATAATCAATTCCCGAAAAGCCCCCTATAGGGACACCATCAATTTCCTGGTCTGCAAGTACAGATTCATCGATATACTCAAGAGCACTAATTGTATTTTGTTCATTTACAGGAAGTATTGGTGTAGGCTCATCGCCTGTAACTGGTGCCGTATCACTTGTACTCGAAGAACAACACCAACATACCAAAACAATCAAAAATACTTTTTTTATTACCTGTACCATAATGAACTGGATTGAGCGATAAAGATATCAATTTGTAATGAAAAATACTGTTATAAACGTATAAATACTGTCTTGTAATCTACTAGTAAATATATAAAATAAAACAGGCTTTTACCCCTGTATTTATGGGGTGTAACCACTTGATAGTCATTGTGTTGTTTTGTAAATTAGTAGTGATGGGTTAATGTAGAAAAACACAGAGACAGGTCTTTGATTTCTCGTTATGAGATACGTTAAAAAATCAATAGACAAAGGACGCAGGTTGTTTAAACCCATAGCTATGCAATTGCATAGGAGAATATGTTTTTAACCAATTTAAATATAAATCATCATGAAAACAATTTTATGTAGTGTAGCCTTTTGCTTTATTACAAGTATGGGCTTTTCACAATTTCAACACACGTTCGGAACAGAAAAATCAGAGATGGGTAGATCTCTTACTCAGCTACAGCAAGTTGAAAAGGGGTATTTGATAGCAGGATATACTTCAAAAAACTTTATTGGTAGTCTTGAAGCAACCTTGGTCAAAACAGATCTTAATGGTAATCAAATATGGTCTAGAGTATACGGAGGACAAGATTACGAATATTTTAATTCAGTAAGACAATCCACCTTTTTTAGCCCCAACAACAGAACAGCTTATGTGGCTGCAGGAGTTACTCGTAGTTTTGGTTTTGGAGGCGGAGACGCATATCTTATGGGAGCAGATACTAATGGTGCTCTCGTTTTTTCTGCAGTATATGGGGGGCAACAATATGATGCTGCTCACTGTGTGCAAAATAATAGGGAAGTAACAGGAAAACCGGGCTATATTCTTGTTGGTGAAACTAGAAGCTATACAGCATTCCCCGGAGCCAATGTATATGTTGTTAAAACAGATTTGCAAGGAAACCTAATAAGAGCTACAGTAATAGGAGGTAGAGGAGACCAACGAGGTATGTGGATAGAACAAACAAGAGATGGAGGGTACATCATTGCAGGATCGACTACAAATTACTGGTGTGGTGTTAGTACTACGTTGGCCAACCCACCTACAGATCTTTTTGTGATAAAACTAAAACCTGATCTTACCATAGAATGGAACAGAATATTGGGGTATCCTAATGAGCTAGACCCTACAATGGGATATAGAAATGTAGCTACTTGTGTAAAACAAGATAGAAATGGTAATTATGTTCTTACCGGATATACCAATAGTTTTGGGATTAATAATTCTTATGATGCATTTTTATTATACCTGGATGGAGGAGGTAACTTCATGGGGATGAAAACATATGGAACAGAGAGAACAGAGCTAGGATTTAGTTTAGAAGAAACTTTTGACGGAGCAGGAAACCAGCGATTTACAGTAGTTGGTCAACAGGTTATTTCATCACGTAAAGCTATGCTGTTTCAAACAGACGCTGGGGGTACTTTACAATGGGCACGTGAGTATGGCTATGATAAACAAGAAGGAGGAATGGAAATGGTAACCGATACTTATGATAAAGGATTTGCCTTTACAGGATATACAACTTCTTTTGGAGCCGGGGCTACAGAAATTTACCTGGTAGAAACCACAGATACAGGCAAGACAGGTACAATTTGTGAAAAAGAAATAGATCTAAAAGAAATAAAGCACGAACCTTGTATTGCTAAAAGTGCGCAACAAATCTTTGTAGATGAGTATAGAAGAATAGAGCATCCTGTGATTAGAGTAGAATACAAAGAAGACCTGTGCAAAAAAAGTAAAGTTGGCCTTACAACAGAAGAGGCTAAGCCATTAGAAACAGATGTAGTCCTATTCCCTAATCCCGTTAATAATCTCCTTACATTAGATGTTGAAAAAACATTTGCAGTATCCAAAGTTGAGGTTTTTGATGTGCATGGTAAGATGGTTATTCAAAATGCAGAATCAGGTCAAAAAGGCAAAATAGTACTAGCCACAGAAGGTCTGCAACCAGGAATGTATATCGTTAAGCTACGAACTCAAAACGGAGAAACTCGTATGATGAAATTCCTTAAAAAATAAAACTATTAGTACTGTAATTAAATAATTAAAAATGAGCTGCTTCTATTGTGTTGAGGTAGCTCATTTAATTATTTATAAAAGCTATACTATGTACCGCAACGATTGCTGCAGTCTCGGTACGTAATCGGGTTTCTCCCAATGTAACTGGTGTATACCCCGAGCTTAACGCTATATCAATTTCTTTTGTCGAAAAATCCCCCTCGGGACCGATAAGAATGGTAGTATTTACTTCTGGCAGAAGAACACTTTTTAAAGATTGCTTTTTGGTTTCTTCGCAATGTGCGATTAATAATTGATCTTCATTTTCCTGTTTTATAAACTCAGAAAATGTAATAGCTGGGTTTAGCTTTGGTAAATAACATTGCAGCGATTGTTTCATCGCACTTTGAAGGATACGTTCGAATCGTTCTGCCTTGATGATTTTTCGTTCACTGTGATCACAAATAATAGGAGTAATTTCATCGATACCAATTTCAGTAGCTTTTTCCAAAAACCATTCAAATCGATCATTCATTTTAGTAGGAGCTACAGCTAGATGTACTTTATACTTTCTATGCTGTTGCTGGTCATAGCTTTCAATTTTGGCAATACATTGGGATGGGTTAGAAAATATAATGCGAGCAATAAATAAAAAACCATAACCATTGGTAATATGCAATTGATCTCCTTCCTTTTTTCGTAATACTTTGGCAATATGTTTGCTTTCTTCTCTCGAAAATTTTATTTCACTACTAGATGTTGTTAAAGTATGGTTATAGAATAATTGCATTTTATATTTTATAGTCAAAAATCAGGTTATACATTTATAAAACACTATAGATTAGAATTGTATTCGGGCTTTGGCTACGACACTCATATCCGTAAAATCTTTCTTCAGGTATTTTAAATAGCCTACAATTCCGATCATTGCAGCATTATCTGTAGTATACTCGAATTTGGGAACAAAAGTTTTCCATCCATACTTTTGTTCTCCTTCTTTTAGTGCTTTTCTAATTCCCGAATTTGCCGAAACGCCACCACCAATTGCGATACTTTTAATACCGGTTTGTTTAGAAGCTTTTTTAAGTTTATCGATTAGGATATTAATAATTGTATATTGTAGAGATGCACATATATCATTAAGATTTTCGGCTACAAAATCAGGGTTCTCTTTTACTTTTTTCTGAACGAAATAGAGAACAGAAGTCTTAAGCCCGCTAAAGCTAAAATTGAGATCACCAACTTTTGGCTTAGGAAAAGGAAACGCTTTTGGATTTCCCATCTGTGCATATTTATCAATTAATGGTCCTCCAGGATATGGCAATCCAAATATCTTTGCGCTTTTGTCAAAAGCTTCTCCAACAGCATCATCGATAGTCTCACCAATAATTTCCATATCAAAATGCGCGTTAACTTTAACAATCTGTGTATGTCCACCACTTATTGTCATTGCCAAAAAAGGAAATTTTGGGATATCAAACTCATCTTCTTCAATAAAATGAGCCAAAATATGCGCTTGCATATGATTAACATCTATTAAAGGGATATCCAGAGCCAGGGCTAATGACTTGGCAAATGAAGTGCCCACTAATAGAGATCCCATTAACCCGGGGCCTCGGGTAAAGGCAATGGCATGTAAATCTTCTTTCTTTATATTTGCTTGTTTAATTGCCTGATCGATTACTGGAACAATATTTTGCTGATGTGCTCTAGAAGCTAATTCGGGCACAACGCCACCATATAACTCATGTATTTTTTGCGATGCAACAACATTGGATAAAACCTGTCCATTACATAATACAGCAGCAGAAGTATCATCGCATGAAGACTCAATACCGAGGATGTATATTTTTTGTGGATTCATTATGAGGAAAAAGGCATAGAAATTGTTAATATTGTCAACAAAGTTAAAACAATAAAACGTATCAGGAAATTTAGGAAAATATTGTTAAGGACATTTCTTGTCCTTTTGTCGCTATTTGCATTTTTGGTAGTGCTGTTTTCTATTCCTGCGGTTCAAACCTATTTTGCAGAAAAAGTTACCAATTATCTTAATGAAACCTATGGTGTTGATATCCATATTGACCGAATAGGATTAACCTATGCAGGTAATGTATATCTCGAGGAAATCTTAGTCAGAGACCATCATCAGGATACATTAATATATGCCGGGAGTATAAAAACTTCTATAGGAAGTATTACACAAGTGACCAAAGGCAGACCCGAGTTAGGGCAAGTTGCTATAGAAGACCTGATCTTTGATATGAAAATATATAAAGATGAAAGTAGTGATAACCTGATGACGTTTGTTAGAAAATTCAATACAGGGAAAAAACCACCTTCTGGAGAAAAATTTATCCTTTCAACAAAAAATATCGACCTGCAGCGAGGAAAATATAGTTTTACTAATGAGAATTTAAGAAACCCGAAAGCCGTAGAGTATACCGATATCGTTCTTGATGCAGAGAGCCTTTTGGTAGATGGCGATGATGTATATATTACTATAGATGCCTTATCGTTTAAAGATTTTAGAGGATTAGATGTTTCCAAGCTTCAAACTTGTTTTACGATAACTTCTACAGATATGAAGTTTCAGGAATTGGTTATAGAAACCAACGACTCTAAGATCGAAGGTGAAATTCTATTCTCTTATGATGTTGGAGGGTTAGACGATTTTGAAAATAAGGTAAATATTACCGCAGATTTTGATAATGCAACTATTTCTACCAATGATTTGATTCCTTTTTACCGTGAATTCGGAAAAAACCAAATGCTTAGGATGCAAAATACCTCGGTTAGAGGAGTGCTTAATGATTTTAAAATAGTTAATGCTAACATATCGGGATTAGATAGATCCATAATACAAGGAAATATAAGAATTAAAAATGCAGTTAGCGATGCCTCAAAATTTGAGCTCGAAGGAGATTTTAAAAACTTAACCAGCAATTATTATGATCTGGTGAATTTATTACCAGATGTGCTAGGCACCTCTTTACCACGGCAATTATATCAATTTGGTAGTGTGCGTGCCGTTGGTAATGCTATTGTAACTACAAAAGCTGTAGATATAGATATGGATCTGTTTTCACAACTAGGGAAGATTAATGCCTTTGTTTTGTTAGAAAACCTTAATGATATAGAACGTGCATCCTATAACGGAAATATTATTTCTAATAATTTTAATGTAGGACAGCTATTAGGTAGAAAATCAATAGGAAATTCTGTTTTTGATATTCATGTAGACGGAACAGGTTTTACTTTAAAAAGCCTGAATACCAAGATAGAAGGAGATATTAGCAAACTTGATTTTAATGGGTATACCTATACAGGTTTAAAAGCACAGGGAAACCTTAAAGACCGTGTGTTTGATGGTAATCTTAATTCTAAAGATCCTAACATAAGGTTTAGTTTTAATGGGGTAGCAGATTTATCACAAGAAATACATAATTACAATTTTAAGGCTTATGTAGATCATATGGATCTTAATAAGCTAAACTTATTTACCCGAGACAGTATTTCTGTTTTTAATGGCGATGTATACATGAATATGAAAGGAACGGGGATTAATGATGCTTTTGGTACAATTGCTTTTGAAAAAACCCTGTATACCAATCAGGATGCAGGATTTTATTTCGAAGATTTTGAGATCAGATCAAGTTTTGATGATAAAAATATACGCACCATTACAATCAATAGCCCAGATATTGTAGAAGGTAATGTAAAGGGAATTTTTAGATTCGAAAATGTTTATGACCTGTTTAGAAATTCTATTGGAAGTCTGTATACCAATTTTGAAGCCACCGAAATTACCGATGATGAGTTTATGGAGTTTAATTTCAATATTTATAATAAAATAGTTGATGTATTCTTTCCAGAAGTCCAATTTGCACCAAACACCAGTATTAAAGGAAAAGTAGAGAGTAATGAATCAGAGTTTAAACTTACGTTTAAATCACCATCGATTCAGGCTTTTGATAATTTTATGGAGGATGTCGATATCCAGATAGATAATAAAAACCCATTATTTAATACCTATATCGCTATTGATAGTATCGATTCAAAATATTATGATGTTTCTGAGTTTAGTTTGATTAATGTTACCTTAAAAGATACCTTATTTATGCACTCAGAATTTAAGGGGGGAGAAAACAATAAAGATAATTTTAACTTGGAGTTCTATCATACGATAAACGAAGATAATAATTCTGTAGTAGGGATAAAAAAATCTGATTTCACATATAAAGGCCATACCTGGTATGCCAATAGAGAAAAGAGTAAAGCAAACAATAAGATTATTTTTGATAATGATTTTAAAAATATAGATATACGATCGGTAATCTTTAGTTATCTGGATGAAGAGATCAAGCTTAATGGAGTTACCAGAGGTAAAGATTATAAGGATCTAAAAGCAACCTTTGAAAATGTAGATCTTAATAAAATAACACCCAGGATTGATAGTTTAAATTTTAAAGGGAGAGTAGATGGAGAATTATCGGTTCTTCAGGAAAGTGGTAATTACCTTCCGACTTCTACTGTAGTGATTCGGGATTTAGAAGTTAATAAGACACTGCTGGGAGAATTAAGATTTAATGTTTCCGGAAACGAAGATCTTACACAATATAACGTGAATACACGGTTGATTAATAACCAAAAACAAAAAACATTATCTGCCATAGGAGGAATTAATGTTTCAAAAACAAACCCATCAATAGATGTAGATCTAGAATTAGATGATTTCGATATTTCAGAATTTAGTGCACTCGGGGGAATCGTACTTACCAATATACGAGGGTTTGTTTCGGGAGAAGCAAAAATATCGGGTAGTTATAAAAACCCCTCTATGGATGGAGTATTGACATTAGATCAGGCTGGTCTTACAGTACCCTACCTTAATATTGACCTCGATTTAGGCGATAACTCAAAAGTTATTTTAAAGCAACAACGTTTTAACTTTGATAATGTTGATATTACAGATACAAAATATAAAACCAAAGGTATTCTGAGGGGATACATTGCACATCGAAGGTTTTCTAAATGGGAACTTGGATTAGAAGTATTGGCTAATGAAAGACTCCTGGTTCTGGATACCGAAGAAGACGAAGAATCCCTGTATTACGGTACCGGCTTTATAAGTGGTGATGCAACTATCAAAGGGCCAACCGATGAATTGGTTATCGATGTTAATGCAAAAACAGAAAGAGGCACTATTTTTAAAATTCCGTTAAACGAAACAGAATCTATAGGAGATAATTCATATATCCACTTTTTAAGCCCCGATGAGAAACGAGCCCGACTAGAAGGAAAAGAAATTGTACTAGATGATATAAAAGGACTCGAACTTAATTTTGAACTTGATGTAAATGATAATGCCGAAGTAGAGGTTGTCGTAGATAAAAGTACAGGAAGTTCGTTAAAAGGGCGTGGAGCCGGGACATTACTTATTGAGATTAATACCAATGGTAAATTTAATATGTGGGGTGATTTTGTAGCGTATGAGGGAACGTATAATTTTAGATATGGAGCCTTTGTAGAAAAACTGTTTACTGTTAGAGAAGGAGGGACAATTAATTGGGATGGAAGCCCTACAAGAGCACTTTTGGACCTTAGTGCAGTATACAAAACAGAAGCAAATCCTGCAATATTGTTAGAAAACTCTTCTATAAACCGTAAAATCCCGGTAGAAGTAGTAATAGACCTTCAGGGAGAATTAATTCAACCTAATGTTAATTTTAATATAGAATTTCCCAACTTAAGCTCTGTGATAAAAAGTGAGTTGGATTATAAACTAAGCGATCAGTCTAATAAAGAATTACAAGCACTCTCTTTGGTCTCTTCTGGGCAGTTTTATAACGGAACCCTTGATGCCAACGCACTTACTGGTGGTTTGGTGGCAGAAAGAGCATCCAACCTTTTTAATAATGTTTTCTCTGATAAAGATGATAAGTTTCAGGTAGGGTTAAATTATGTTCAGGGTGTTAAAAGCTTGGATCAGGAAGATGCAGATCAGTTTGGGTTAACCCTTTCTACCCAGATTAGTAACAGAATTCTGATTAACGGGAGAGTAGGAGTTCCTATTGGAGGAGTTAACGAATCTAGTGTCGTTGGAGATGTTGAGGTAGAATACCTTTTTAATGAAGATGGATCCCTGAGAGGAAAGATTTTTAACCGGGAAAATACAATTCAATTTGTAGGTGCAGGAAATCAGGGATATGAACAAGGGATTGGACTTTCATACTCAGTTGATTTTGATAATTTTAATGAATTATGGACTAAGATTTTCAAAAATAAAAAAGCAAAAGATTCTATTGCAAAACCCAAGGATACGACCAAAATTGAAACTCCGAATTTTATTAACTTTACCGAAAAGAACAACTAATCTGTTAAGCAAAGATTTTATTTCAATGGCAGATCAATTCATCTACTAAATATTTAATTATGGCAAAAGAGATAAGAACCATTGGTGTTATGACTTCGGGAGGAGATGCTCCCGGAATGAATGCAGCAATACGTGCTGTGGCGAGAGCATGCGCTTATTATAATGTAAAATGCATAGGGTTTTATCGGGGATACCAAGGGATGATAGAAGGAGATCATACCGTAATGAATGCCAGAAGTGTTCGCAATATCATTAGTAGAGGAGGAACAATACTTAAATCTGCCCGATCTGTAGATTTTAAAACTTCCGAGGGAAGAAAAAAAGCAGCAGATCAGCTTAAAAAAATAGGAGTAGATGCTATGGTTCTTATTGGTGGTGATGGGACATTTAGAGGAGGACAGATTTTTAGCGAAGAATATGATATTCCTGTTATTGGTGTCCCGGGTACTATAGATAATGATATTGCAGGGACAAACTATACGATTGGTTATGATACTGCCTTAAATACAGTGATCAATGCGATAGATAAAATACGAGATACGGCCAGCTCACATAATCGATTGTTTTTTGTAGAGGTAATGGGCCGTGATGCCGGATTTATTGCTCTAAATAGTGGAGTAGGCGCAGGAGCAGAAGAAATTCTGATTCCCGAAGAAGACCTAGGGCTTGACCGATTATTAGAATCACTAAAACGTAGTAAACGATCGGGTAAATCGTCGAGCATAGTCGTAGTAAGTGAAGGTGATAAAACAGGGAAAAATGTATATGAATTGGCAGACTATGTAACCGAAAACTTACCAGATTATGAAGTAAGAGTCACTGTCTTAGGACATATGCAGCGCGGTGGCTCCCCATCATGTTTTGATAGAACACTGGCTAGTCGATTATGTGTTAAAGCAGTAGAATTACTTCTAGACGGAGAGAAAAATGTAATGGTAGGTATTATTAATAATGAAATTACAGCAACCAGTTTTGATGTTGGGCTAAAAGAAGGCCATGAAATTAATAAAGAATTACTTCGTATTTCTGATATTCTTTCTACTTAACTTGAATTCGATGTAAGAATTTAGTTTGAAAAAACCGTCAAATTGAGACATCCAATAAAAATTTTATCTAGTGTTTAAGCTTGACGTTCCAAAGCAGGGCTTTGAAATCTTTTTTCACCAGTATAAGATTTGTTTTGCGTTAAAAAATCTTGAAGCCTTGGAAAGATTTTAGCAAAATAAATCTGGTTTTCAATGAAATTGAAAAATACCTTGAAAAAGCGCCTTTTCTTTTGGTTCGTTTTCTTTGGGCGAGCAAAGAAAATGAATAGAAGGACAAATCAAAGGAAATTAGATGAAATATAAGAATGTTTAAGTTTATGAAAAACAAACCCTAATGAAATACGCCAATGGTAGTGATTTTTCATAATGACCTCTCGACTGTGCTCGAGATGACGTGGAGAAAAGTTGTATCGATCCTTCGACGAAGCTCAGAATGACAAGGTTTTTGCTTAAAAATTTATCCTTCACTTCAAAATGTAAATTTTATCAAGACTACAATTAAGATTGTAACATGAGGCTTTTAAAAATTTGATGCATTAGTATCATTTTTTTTTCTCATTTCATTGCAAAAACCTTTCAGATTTTTGTTTTTTCTGCAATACTAGTTTTTGGATAAGAGTTGTGTTTAAGTGGTTTAAAAATAGTGTTTTACATATGTTGAAGTAAGTCGTATTTGATAAATACCGACTTACTTTTCTTGTTTTTGATTGCGTTGTAACCGTACATTTGAGAAAACAAAAAAATAGTAAGATGACCCAATACAAAGGATACCAAAAGAAACAAAATTATAGCGAATATTCTAAAAGAATGTATATAACAAAATACCTTTTTTAGCCCCATTACGTACCTAATGTAAACTACCCCATAATTGCATTAAACAATGACTAATATTCTCATTACTTTACCTTAGATAATGCATTAGGAAATGTATGCTGTGTTAAGCGTATAGCAAAATATTCGGTATGCTTTTAGAGATAGCATATTGTGTTTATGTCGATGTTTAGAAAACATCTTTCCTTACTTTTTAGCACTTATATTAAAGTTCTAGTGCACTATCTGGGTTTAATCTGCAACTCATCATGAATAGTATTATCAAACAAATCGAACTTATAGAACGTATTGATCAACTTATTCGATTGCAAGCAACAGGAGCACCAGATGAACTGACTTCTAAATTAGGAATTTCAAAAACCAAACTGTATCGCATTATTAATACAATGAAAAGTTTAAATGCTCCTATCGAGTACGATATCACGATACAGAGTTTTGTGTATGCCGAGCCTGTTGATTTTACTTTTGGGTTCTACACAAAAGATAGAAAAACGAATATAATCAACCCTTTTATAGGGTAATTAAGGGAGTAGTTAACCCGAAATCCAAGACCCAAAATCTGTAACCAAAAACCCCCTTCAAATTTATTTCTAAAAAAACTTTCACTTTTTTTTCTCAGTCCCGAAAAACGAAACTGGGATAGTTTAATATTGCATCGGGAATATGATTAAAAAATAAAAAGCAAGTTCATTTATAGTGCTTTATCCATGTTTATAAACGCTTACTAAAAGTTGCAAATCGGTATACAATTTCTGATTTGTTTTCATACTTGGTTGGAGAGGTATTTATGGGTTTTGCACCGGGAAAATAAAATATATACAACCTAAATAGTAATAAGTCATCAGTAAATTATATTCAATCATGAAAAAATTTCTAGTTTTCAATGTGTTGTTATTTCTTTTAAATATCAATACATTCTATGGGCAGACCGATTTGCCTAATGTAATTTCTCCATCACCAGAAGCTTCAAGTATCACCAAATTTGTTGATATGAAAATCAATGAGTATCAGGGGATGATACAACAACAAATACCATTATATCAAATTAGTGATGGTACAATAAATCTTCCCATCAGTTTAAATTACCAATCTGGTGGTTTTAAAGTGGTTGAATCTTCTAGTTCTATTGGGTTAGGCTGGTCATTATATGCTGGAGGTGCAGTAACCAGAAGTGTAAATGGTTTACCCGATGATAACTCAGGAACAACAAAAGGATTTCTTACCGTAAGCTCAGAAGTCGACTATGATTATCTTAGTCATGGAGAAAAAAACCAAACTCGTTATAGTTATTTACAAAGTATAGCCCAAGGGTGTTATGATTCTCAACCCGATATTTTTAATTTTAATTTCAATGGGTATTCAGGTAAATTTCATTTTGATTGGGATAGAAATATTATTATTTCTTCAGAATCTGAGGTTACCATTACACCTATTCAGAATAATGGAAATTTATCAAAAATAGAAGGATGGATATTTAAAACCCCGAATGGTTTTACTTATACCTTTAGAGCTAATGAAACTACTACAAATATTAAATCGGGAACGAATTTATGTTATTTAGCTCAGGATGGTTTTAATTCTTCATGGTATCTCACCAAGATTACAGATGCTATAGGAAAGAGAAGCTTGTTCTTTGAATATGATACCTACACTATTCAAGATCATAATATCATTAAAAGTCAATCAAGAACACACCCAACAGGAGGAAACTCACAATGTGGAGGTACTATATCCGGGACACTACAATACAACTCTACCAATATAGATATTGGTGGACGTGCTCTTCGCAGAATTTATTCTGATACTTCTCCTGTAGAAGTGCTTTTTGTTGCGGGAACTAACAAAGTTATGGATACCAGTACAGATTTTTATGCAATTGCAGAAATTCAAATTAAAAACCGTGTTCAAAATACAATGATTAAGAAGTTTAAACTTACTCATTCTTATGAGACAGGAAGATTAACATTAAAATCGATACAAGAGTTTGGAAAAACTAATGTTGGTTTACCTCCATATACATTTTTCTACCACGGTTCATTACCCTCCAGAGGATCTACAAAGAAAGATCACTGGGGATATCCTAATGCTAATAGTGGACAGGATTTGCTTCCTCCATATTTTATTCATACTTCAGGGAATAAATTCGCTAGTTTTGGAACAGCAGATAGATCACCAAATTTTGAAGGATCAAGGAACGGAATTTTATATAAAGTTGTGTATCCAACTGGGGGCTATGATGTGTATACCTATGAACAAAATACGTATGGACATATAGGAGGGCTTCAAATTGATGAGTTCGAAGTTAATAAAGCTAACCCACAAGTAAATGCAACAGGAGATTCAGCACATGGATGTACATCGGTAGTTACTGATACGGATACCAAATCATTTACCATACCAGCAAATCCGGCAAATCCACAAGCTAAAATACTAACTAAGGTATCCGGGCATGTAAAAAAGTATACCGAAGACTATTTTTCTGCAGGTAAAACACCTAAAGCAAAATTAACCGACAGCCAAGGAAATATAATTTATCAGGTTAGCTTAACTCATAATAATATTAATGAATATATAGAACTATTACCTGGGCAATATACTCTAAGTGCAGAAGCTACCTGGAGAGACTGTGATATTACTTCAATAGATATTGCTAGGATGTCGGTTTTATATGATGAACCTACAAATATTCGATTATACGAAAAACCTGCCGGCGGTGTTCGGGTTGCATCGATTAGCAAGTATAACAGTAATGATGAATTAGTGTTATCTCAAACATATGATTATAAAGATGAGCAAGGGTATTCTTCAGGTTTTGTACATAAAGAACCTAACTATCTTTTTGATCAGGAGTCTTTAGTCTGGGTGGCTTCAGGAAGTGGTGGGTATAATATTATATGTCAATCTATTGTTGCTCTGGATGCAGATAGGTCAAATTCAGGAATGACTACAGGAGGGCATTTAGGATATAAAAAAGTAACGATCATTCAAAAAGATGGAGCAAATGGTAAAACTGAGCTTAATTTTGTAGGAGCTTCTAATATAGTTTCAGAGGCTTTTCCTTTTCCACCTTCTATAGATAGAAATCATTCTAATGGTAAAATTATAGTATCCAAAACTAAAGATCGTAATGGTAAAACTCAAAAACAACTTACAAAAGCATATAAAATAAAGGAAGTATTTACAAACGCTTTAAAAATAAGTTTTAAAGGAGGTACTCTTTTTGATGAAGGTAATTTTGTATTTGGGAGATATCGTATTCTAATAGGGCATAGCCAAACAGAAAATGAACAAACCATAACCAAATTGCATAATGAAGATTTCATTACCACTACAGCGTACAAGTACAATTCATCTTTACAGAAATTAAAAGAGCAGACCACTCAAAGTACCAATAAGGTAGAGAGGCAAGTCTTTTTCTATCCAGAAGATTATACACAATTAACAGGACTAACTCAAAAAGAGATTAATGCATATCAAAGTCTAGTTAATGATCACAGGATTTCAAAACCTATTCAAAACGAGTTATACACAAAAGTTGGAACTGATGCTGAAAGATTAAGTGCCACTAGCCGGATCACATATGTAAATACTATTTCTACTTTTCACCAAACGCTTCAAGCTTCGATTGCAACGGCAAAAAATAACGGGACATTACAAACTGATATTGAATTTGATAAATATGATGACAAAGGAAATATTCTTCAATACAAAAAGACAGATGGTATAACCACTAGTTTTGTCTGGAGTTATGATAAGATGTACCCGGTAGCTAAAGTAGAGAATGCAACATTTCTGGAAATTTCGGTAGCATTAGGAATCACAGAGACAGCTTTGAAAAATTTTGGTACAGGATCTCTAAATACTTTAGACAATTTGCGAACAGCTTTACCTAATGCTATGGTATCTACGTATACCTATGACCCGTTGATAGGAAAAATAAGTGAAACAGATCCCAAAGGGTATACCATGTATTATCAATATGATGATTTAAATCGTCTACGATATGTTGTAGATAATGATGATAAAGTAATCGAAAGAATTAACTATAATTATATAGGGCAACATCCTGATCCTTATGATGGAATTATATTTAGCATCACCAGTTCGGGTGCTGTTAGTCCCGGGAAACCTATTACATTTACTGCTGGTGCTCTTCAGAATCCTAATGACTACTTATACACCTGGTTTGTAAATGGTAATCAGGAACAGTGCGATAGTGCTACATCTTTTACCAAAACATTTACTAATGAAGGTAGCTATAGTATTACTTTGGTAGCATATAACACCAAGACCAAAAGGTTATTAAAAAGTAAGCCAACACCTGTTATTATACGGTATTCTCCGCTTGTTACCCCTATAATTAGTGCAAACCATACCAATATTTTAAAAGGAACAGTAACCACCTTCACCGCTTCAAGTGTAGGAGGCGGTACAGAGAACCTAAGATACGAATGGTATGTAAACAATGTAAAACAAGCCAGTACGGCAACCACATTTGCATATACTCCTGATACCGCAGGAACCTATAATGTATATTTTAAAGTTATCGATAATGTAAGCGGAAGATCTGTAGATAGTGCTATAAGAAAGCTATACGCATATAATCCGTTAACTGCAGCTAATGTAAGCGCTTCAAACGAACATATTGTACGAGGAACCACAACAACATTCTTTGCTTCTGGTATAGGAGGTGGTACAGAATTATATGGATTTGAATGGTTTATAAACGATGTACAACAGCCTGTTACAGGAACGACACTTTCATACAATTTCCCTAATTCAGGAACATATACAGTTAAATTCCGATTAGTGGATCGGGGACTAGAGAATGGATATTATCAGTGGGGTGCTAATGCTCCTGTTTTAAAATCATATCCTGGTATGGTGGCGAGCACCAGTCAATCTCATACTTCTATTTCTGGGACTAATCCGAGCGTGTCGTTTAGCATCACCAGTTTAACAGGAGGTTCGGGATCACGTCAGATTTCATGGAAAGCTTATAAGAGTACAAACCTTTCTCATGCCTTAGGATCAGGTAGTGGTACAAACTTTGGTTTTTCTAACTTTTCAAATGGCACTCATGAATATACCATTAAGGCGACTATAACAGATAATCTTACAGGTCAACAAATCACCAAAGTGATGATCGTTCTTGCTACGGTTACTACAGGCGGCGGTGGCGGTGGTAATACAGGAGAACAACATTAATCCCATAAACAATATAACAAGATGAAAAAACAAATTATATACAGTATTATAGTACTGCTTATGGGACTCAAACTTCAGGCCCAGGTAGTATTATCAGACAAGAACTATGTACATATAACAGTTCCGCAAACGGCTTTGACCACTGCAGAGATGGAGAATGTAAACTGCTCTACTATTAATGATCTAGACAGGGCTATAGAGAGTATAACCTACTATGATGGGTTAGGCAGACCTATACAAGAAAGAGCTATTCAGGCCTCACCTAGTGGTAATGATATTGTAACTCATATCACCTATGATGATTTTGGTAGACAAGCAAAGCAATACTTGCCTTTTGAATCTGATAAAACCATAGGAAGTTATCAAAATGTGGATATAAACATGGATATCAACCAGTATTATAAGGATACCTATACTAGTGATTTTTCTGGCATCACCGATCTTAATCAGATCAATGCCTACTCAGAGAATCTTTTTGATGGTTCGCCACTTAATCGAGTAATAAAAGTAGGTGCTCCTGGTGCAGCTTGGAAAGTTACTAATAGCGATAATGATCATGCTATTAAAATAAATCAGTATACTAATAGGGCTAATGAGGTGTTATATCATAAGGTAGATTTTGCTAATCCAAATGATACCGAAACCCCTAGCCTGGTACAAGATGGGTATTACGCTGCAAATGAGTTACATATCACGATTACCCATGATGAGAACTGGACTACAGCAGATAGTAATAATCGTACGACTAAAGAGTATAAGGATAAGGAAGGTAGAGTGATATTAAAGAGAACCTTTAATGCAGGATCAGCACACGATACCCATTATGTGTATGATAGATTTGGGAATTTAACATATGTTATCCCTCCTAAAGTAACTGCTAGTGATGGGGTAAGCCAGAGTGAGCTTGCAGAACTCTGTTATCAATACAAGTATGACAACCGTAATAGACTAATTGAAAAGAAAATCCCTGGTAAAGGAGATGCTAATACTTTTGAATCTATTGTCTATAACAAGCTAGATCAACCGATCTTAACCCAGGATGCGAACTTAAAAACAAGCAATGCCTGGCTCTTTACCAAATATGATGTTTTTGGCAGGGTTACCTATACAGGTAAGATTACTGATAACCGAGATAGAAAGACCATACAACAAGCTGTAAATACAGAATCTACCTTATGGGAGCAGCGCGGTGCCGCTGCCCAGATCGATGGTACTACTATTTATTATAGCAATACAGCATTCCCAAAAACAAACCTGGAGTTACATACCATCAACTATTATGATGACTATGGGTTTGATCTTGCAGGCTTAACCAATCCCGGTACGGTATATGGTGAGACTATATCAGATCAAACCAAGACACTGCCTACAGGAAGCAAGGTACGAGTACTAGATACCTTTGATTGGATTACTACGGTTACCTATTATGATAAAAAATCAAGACCTATCTACGTAGCTAGTAAAAATGAATATCTTAACACTACCGATATGGTAGCAACCCAATTGGATTTTGTAGGTAAGGTAGAACAAACCAAAAGTACCCATACCAAAGACAACAATACACCGATTATAACCATAGATAGTTTTACCTATGATCATATGGGTAGGATGCTCACCCAGCGACAATGTATAGAAGATGCTTCTGGGGTAAATTGTAATGGTAATACTGGGGTTACGCCAGCAGTAACCTTATCACAACCGATTACCCAAACTACAACTACTGTAGCAGGTAATACCATTACCTTATCTAATGGTTTTCATTTTGCAGCTACAGCTAGTACCTCTTTCTTTGCTACGATCCAGAACGAGGAATTCCCGGGAGAATTAATTGTATCTAATACCTATGATAAGTTAGGGCAATTAATTTCTAAAGAAGTTGGGGGAGGATTACAAGAAGTTGATTATACCTATAATGTAAGGGGATGGTTGACTAAAATCAATGATCCTGATATAGCTCTTGGTAACAAACTGTTTGCTTTTAAGATCAATTATAACACCACTACAGAAAACCTGGGAGCAACGGCTTTGTACAATGGTAATATTAGTGAAACCACTTGGAAAACAGCAAATGACAATACCAAACGTGCCTATGGATATCAGTATGATCATCTAAATCGAATTACTCAAGGACGCAGTACTAGTGGTCATTATGATGTAAGTGGTATCACCTACGATAGAGTTGGTAATATCCTCTCTTTAAATCGAAAGGGGCATTTAAATACTGCAGCTAATTCTTTTGGGGATATAGATATGCTAGCATACACCTATGATAGTGGCAATAAACTCTTAAGAGTGACTGATACCGGAAATACAACTTTTGGTTTTAAAGATGGTAGTAATACCAATGATGATTATACCTATGATGCCAATGGAAACATGATTATAGATCAAAACAAAGGGATCACAAGCATTACCTATAATCATTTAAACTTACCAAAAACAGTAACTGTAAATAATGCTTCTCATACCGGAAATATTACCTATATTTACGATGCCACTGGGGTAAAACTAAAAAAGATTACCACAGAGGGAAGTTCATCAACAACAGAGTATGCTGGTAATTATGCGTATAAGAATGGAGTTTTAGAGTTCTTTAATCATGCAGAAGGGATTGTAGAGCATGAAGCCGATGGGTATAAGTATGTATATCAGTTTAAAGACCACTTAGGGAATATTAGGCTCTCCTATAAAGATGCGGATAAGAATGGTACTATAACGCAAAGTGAAATTGTGCAGGAGAAGAACTATTATCCTTTTGGGCTCGAACATCAAGGGTACAACTTCGCTGTAAATGGTAGAAAGCATAATTATGGATATAATGGTATTGAGTTAAATGAAGATTTAGGTCTTTATGAAATGGATCTTCGACAATATGATCCTGCAATTGCAAGATGGACTGCTATTGATCCTGTTACTCATCATTCGATGTCTACCTATAATGCTTTTGATAACAACCCGGTATTTTGGGCGGATCCAAGTGGAGCTGATTCCTCACCGCATGATCTCTACCAACAAGGAATTAACCCTTATGACACATTTGGAAATCTTCCAGGAAATGTATTTGCATCTGGAGAGGCAGGAAAAAGTAGCGGGAATAGTGGTTGTCCTAGTGGTTGTGATGGTGTTGCAAACCCAGATAATCCTATTGAATTAGATACAGTAGTTATTAATGGTTCTTCTACTCCTAGTAATTATGTAAGTAATGATTATTCTTATTATGGATCAGAATCTTCTTATGAAGCGGATTATCCTGAATTTGGAGGATTAAGTTTTGTAGAGAAAGCAACTTTATGGAATAAAAAATATTCTAAAAGTTTTGATATATATGCAACTCAACTTGAAGCACATTTTCAAGAAATAGAAAGGCAAAGACGAGGAGAACATTTATTGCATTTTGGTAAGTTTATGGCCATGATGTGGGGATTTGGAGGTAACTATAGCCTTGCAGGGCCAAGCTTATCTATACGAAGATTTAATTATACTCCTAGAGGTTACAACCCTATAAATCAAGGCGACGATATAGCTCTGGGGCTTCGAGATAATCTTTTTAGTTTTGCTAAATCTAATGGTTTTAAAACTTATAAAGATTTTAGTACTGGAATTCAATTAGATAAAATTAAATCTGCCATTAGTAATCCTTCTAATAGACTTCATTTTGATTTGACTGGATTTTCAAGATATCAATTTTCAAAATTTAATCCTAGCGGTCCTATTAGGCATGGTAATATAACTAATTGGGAATTGCATACGATACTTAATACTCCAGGAGCTCTTCAAAGAACGACATTTTATAGTAATGGTTCAATAACAACATTTTAATAAAAAACAATGATGAAATATATCTCAGATAGACGTTTTAAACTATGGGCATACTCTATTGGTCATGGTTCAATGATAATACGAAGTGAAATGCAATATCCTGATGTTGAATACACTACAAAATATGATCCTAATTGTACTATTGATATTGAATTTTGGGGGGTGAGATATTTAGATATAAAAACTGATTTCAGTAATTTGGTACTTAGCCAAGAATTATCTAATATACCTAAAAGGTTTTTGAGTATAATCTCAGAAGAAGATTTAAAAGTCTTTAAATTGGAGTCATCTAATGAAACAAATTATGTCGTTGCAGCAGGTTGTTTAGTAGGAAAATCCATGTGGACTAATGAAGATAGGTTACATAATATAGACTTGAGTTATCAAGAAGAATTGTTCAATATTTAATTAGGTAATGAGGATAATGTCCCAAACTGGTGCTTTTGAAAAGAAGCATTATAAAGTTTGATTATCAAATAAATTATTAGATCAGACCGCGACAATGATGGAAAAATTGACTTAGAAGGTACAGGGGAAGATTTAGATAATGATAATCGTGTAGAAGAATATGAGGTTGTAGAAGTTAAAGATTACTACCCTTTTGGGATGAGAATCAATTACGGAGCAAGCCATCCTAACTCTATGGTTAATGGTAGAAAACATAACTATGGGTTTAACGGTATGGAACTTACGGAGAGTTTAGATTTAAATCTCTATGAGATGGACTTACGTAAGTACGATCCTGCAATTGCACGTTGGACAGGAATTGACCCTATTACACATTATTCCATGTCTACATATAATGCTTTTGATAATAATCCAGTATTTTGGGCTGACCCTAGTGGAGCTGATGCAGCTTGTAATACTTGTGGAGAAGCTACCGATATGTATGGAAGAAACAGGTATGACCAAAATGGAATGTATATACCACCTCATGAGAGAAAAGAAAAAACAAATTCTTCTAATGATCCTGCTGTAAATAAAGATGAATTTACACAGAAATATCCAGAGAAAATTAATTTCAATAATGTTGTTAAAAAGAAAGATGTAAAAAAGTTTTTAGATCAAACCATAGAATGGTTTGGGTTTGTAGATAAATTTGGAAACAAGTCATTAAGTCCAGGAAGTATTATAGATTTTTTTGCAGAACCTGTAACAAAAAGGTCATGGGGACAGGAACTATTCGATGATTTAAATGCTATGCTAGGAGGAGAAAAGAAGAATGAGGTTAATTTAAACGATGGGAATGGAAATTTTGTGAGAATTGGATATTGGACACATATAAAAGATAATGTAAAAGTATATAGTGCAAGTAGTGTTACATTTCAAGATGATATAGGAAATAATAATTATAGAATAGCAATAAGATCTCATGATACTGGAACAGGAAGACCACAAGCTATTATTTTTATGCATTTTACAGGGAAAAACAAAAAATTCTATAACAAAATATATAACAGAATTAAATCTTATAAATATGAAAAAGTTAAGATTATACCACATAATAAACAATAACATGAAATATATTAAGATAACTATACTAGTTGTATTATTTTTTTCATGTAACAAAGAGAAAGAGTATAATTCAGATAATGTTTTAGTAGTTGGTAATTGGTATGATTTAAAGAAAGAAAGTTATCAAGAGTATTATTTTGATGATAAAAGCATGTATACTTATGACCCATATTCTGGTAATGTTTCAGAATATCATTACATAACAAGAAACGATTCTATTTTCAGATATTTTGTTCATCCAGAACTTAGTTCAGAATACAAGTTTTATGATAGAATTATAGAACAAGGTTCTTTACAGATTAAGTTAGAAAATACAACTTTAATTAAAGTAAAAGAAGATTCAAATACTTTAGAAATGTTCATTAATAATAAAATAGATGAAAAAAAATATTATACTTCATGCATGGATCGAGAAAAAAATACTATACCACCTGACTCAAAAACAAGTTTTAAGATAAATCTTGATGATATTTAGGAGTAATGGGAAATAAGGGTAATGGGTCAAACTGGTGCTTTTGAGAAAATCCGATTGCTCGGATATGATAGCGCAGAAATGTTTTCTGTGCTAGACATAAGTAAATGATAAGAATATATAAATGATAAGAACCAGTTACAGTGATGTAGCTGGTTTTTTTATTTAGATTAAAATATTCTAGTTTCATTTTTTGAAACTGTACTATTGTATTTTGGCAAGATGAGCAGGAATTATAATATTTCATAATACATCTGGTTATATGTGTTTAGTTTCGCTATGGTGTATTGTAAATATAGTAGTGTAAAAAAATATTAGGATGACTATAATACAGTGTAGAGATCGATATTTTTTGGGTTGTCTAAAACTGTAGTGCCACTAGCGAGACGCTAGCGGGAGCGGGGATTGATAAGCTCTGATGAATCAATATCAAGGAGCAAAGGTATTCCTGTATATATGTCTAACCAATTAGGACAATTAAAAGTATTAAATTATAAAACAGGGCGTAATGAAACATTACCTAAAAGAATTCCAACAAAAAAAAGAAACTAGTATATGAGTTTTAAATATTTATTATTTTTTATAGTTTTTTGTCTAATCGGATGCCAAGATAGGCATGATCCATTGCATAAGACTATTGAGGAAATAGAATCTTCATGGACTGAAGAACAACTGAAAGAATTTTCTGAAAAACCAGACAGTGTAGCTTTAGCAGAAATACATTTTGGTTACGGTATGGACTTTAGAAATAAAAAATTCAGAAATGAAAAGGATACGACATTGGTTAATTATTTTCATTCATTAGATATTTATCATGAGGATTATATGTCAAGTATTATTTTTGCTTCTTTACATAGAAAATTAAACAATAAACCGATAGATTTAGATGAACAATTGAAATTGATACACTCTATCGTTACTGAAGTTAAGACTAAAGAAGATAAAAACACAAAAAGAGCTATCAGATATTATAAGAAGTATTTTAAAGGTGACACTATTTTAGTAAGAATGCCTCTAAGAAACAAAGAGTATGCAACACGTTATTCGTATCCAGAAGACAGTGAATGGGTTTATAACGATAGTATAGATTTATTAATAAGAGGAGTAATTAAAGAAAAACCTAAGTTAAAAGATACTATGGATATGTATTTTAAATTACAAATATTATCGATGAATCATGATAATATTAAATTTGTATCTGATAATATTGGTATAGGGGATATAATAGACTCAGATTTTAGACTTGATATAATTGAAGATGTTCCCCGCTCTCGCTAGTGGCGTCAAAGCTTTAAGGATAAGAATATATAAATGATAAGGACCAGTTACAGTGATGTAGCTGGTTTTTTTATTTGGATTAAAATATTCTAGTTTCATTTTTTGAAACTGTACTGTTGTATTTTGGTTAGATAAACAGGAATTATAATATTTCATAATACATCTGGTTATATGTGTTTAGTTTCGCTATGGTGTATTGTAAATATAGTAGTGTAAAAAAATATTAGGATGACTATAATACAGTGTAGAGATTGATGTTTTTTTGGGTTATCTAAAACTGTAGTGCCACTAGCGAGACGCTAGCGGGAGCGGGGGTTGTTAGTCTTGATTTTACAAAATAATTTAAAATATTATGAATATAATTTCAGTAGTTTCAACTCCTTCAAAATCATTATATAATAAATTGAACAATTTATTTGAAGGTTATAAAATTATTTATTTTTCTGAATTGATAAGAAATAATGTGTCAAATAAAAGCGATTTATGGACTTCAATTAACAATGATATATTATCTGGTAAGCCTATAAAGGATGAAGATATTTGCAATCTAATTTTGGAACAGTTTGTTGAAAACATTATTGAAAATTATATACTATTAGGTTTTCCTAGAACTGCACAACAATTAAAGTATTTAGAAAACTTATTAGACACCGGAAAAATAAAATATAAATTAATAGGTGTTTTTAGTAAAACAGAAAATAATATTACTCTTAAAGAATCATTTAAAGAGAGAAATGATGTAATTGAAGTGACTAATTTCGATGATTTACTCGCTCTCCAAAGAGCGATTACTCTGCGAATTTCTGTGACTTCATAGAGGTAAATGAGTAATACATATAATAAACAGTTACAGGCCTATGGTTTGTAGCTGTTTTTATGCGATATAGTTACCAAGAAATTAGATTCGTAAGATTATCTTTTAGTTTTTTCTTAGAGATAGAGGTTTTTTTATGCATAAACCTCTTGGGTTATGTATATCAGTTTAAAGATCACTTAGGAAACATACGATTAGTCTTATAAAGATGCTAACAAAGATGGTGCTATAACGCAAAGTGAGATTATACCCAATGGCACGGATTTGCAATCCGTGAAACACACCAAAATACAAAAACAGTCATATCATGAATGACTGTTTTTTTATTATCATAAATTATTAATAATTGTTCAGTTCCGAAAAATGAAACTGGCGGGACGTATTATTGTAGCATCAAACAATAATTAGATACCGTTATGACCAGACAAGAACATTTACAATTTTGTAAAATCTGTACAAATCAAAAATTTGATGCAAAACAAGGTATAGTTTGCAGATTAACCGATGCAATTGCAAATTTTGAAAATACCTGCACTACATTTGAAGAGGACCCGATACTTGCAGAAAAAGAAAAGCAACTTGAGACAACAAGAACAGTAGCGGGTAAAGAAGCAAGTCAGGGAAAAAGATTTACCAACTATATCCTGGATTCTATATGTATTTTGGTATTTGGTTTTATGTTTGGTGTTGTTGTAGCCTTTATTTTTCCGTCTATGCTATCGATTTTAGAAACAGATAGCCGAATTATAGACTATGGATTAGGTTTTATATTAGGAATGATTTATTATTCTTTTTTTGAAATTACCACAGGTAGAACCATTGGTAAGTTGATTACAGGAACAAAAGTAGTTGATGAGTATGGAAATAATCCTGATATACAAACCATATTAGTACGTAGTCTATGCAGGTATATTCCTTTTAATGCATTTTCGTTTTTGGGTGACGGTTCGGGCTGGCATGATACATTGTCTAAAACAAAAGTAATAGAAGTATAAATAAACAAGTTTGATCATTTTAATAGAGAGGTATGGTGTATAGAAATTGTTGTTTTAAATTTATTTTAAAGTTTTAAAAACACGGATTGCAAATCCGCGTTATCGTGTTTTTAGAATATTTCTCAAAAAATTAAATTATGAAAAACCTTATAGTAATTTTTTTATTAGCATTACATATAGGATGTAATAGTCAAAATAAAAATATGAAAGAAACACCTTTAGTTTCAGTTATTAAATTAAAATCTGCTGAAGCAGTATTAAACTTCGAAGAGGCAAAGAAATATATTGATTTAGATAAAGTTTTTGAAAAATCTCCTGAACTTCGTGATGTGGAAAAACAATGGAAAGAAATGGTTACGCTTTTTTATAACCTAGGAAATGATAAGAAATTCACGAATCATTTTAAGTATTTTAATTATAGAATTAGTGAAGTAGTCAAACAATCAAAAGCAGAAGTTATATTTGCTAAAATTAACAAAGAATCTCAAGTAAAAGAAATTGTTTATTCTTTAGAAAACCGAGAAGAAAATTGGGTTGTTGTTGATATAGAGTATACTAATTAAATTTTGACTGAAACCCCTATCACTCGGAGTATAAATAAACGAGTTTGATCACTTAAATGGAGGTGTATAGAAATTGTTGTTTTAAATTTATTTTGAAGTTTTAAAAACACGGATTGCAAATCCGTACCATCGTGTTCATTTTTTAATAAAGAAAAATTAAATATGAAAAAGCTAGAGGTTTTTTGTTTAGATGATACTGAGTCCAGAGAAATTGATTCAATACATAGAGGTTTTAGAGGAGATATTTATGTCAAAGTTAAAGAAGAATATTTTAACTTGAACTTTTATGATATAATACGTTTAAAACAAGATTTTGAAACAGAAATAGAAGTTTACGGTGTTTTCTCCTCAGAACCCAATATGATAATAGTAGAAGAAGTTAAAAAAGAGTTAATAATTAGAAGTGTTAAAAATTTGTTTAAACGGAAGTATTTTGATCAAATTAAGCCATTATCTAATGCAAAACTTCAAAACTTAGAACTTTTCTTATTTTCGAAATGATAAGGTGTTTCTCGATGACACAGATTTGCAAACCCGATAGCGCGGATTTGCAATCCGTGAAACATAACAAAATATAAAACAGTTACAGTAATGTAACTGTTTTTTTATATAAAAGTGAACTACCAGATTAGCATACAAAAAAACTGATCACTATCAACTACTACTAGGATGAATTAATAGTTTGTAAAGCCATTTTTAGGATAAAACAGGCAAAACAGGGCGAGACCCCACTTATACAAGTGGGGGTAGGTACTTATAGAAGTAGGTATGTTAATGATATACATGCTACAGGGGGTACTTATGGTAGTGGGTATAGTCCGCTGTGATCTCGGTTAGGGGTACTTCCATTAGAGGGGTGGGGTACTAAAAACAGAGGTAGCACTTGTGTTCAACAGAGGTGCCGCCTCTGTTTTATATAGGATTGGCCTGTGTTTGCACAGGGGGAGGGTACTTACGAAGTACCCTCTGGATCTCTCTCTGTATTAGATATGTAAGAACTATGAATACTTATCTAAACCAAAATAAAGACAGATTTAAGAAAAGATTTAGAAAAAGATGCAACCTATTGTTTTTCCGGTTGTCATTAGATGAACAACATACATTCATATCATTACATCATTAAAAATTAAAACTAACGCCTAAATGATAAGAAAAAATAGAATTGTCATTGTGCTGTTACTGTTTATGTCGGTAGCAGGTATTTCACAAACAGAAAATCCAGAGCTTTCTAAGAAAGAAAAAAGAAAAAACAGACCTGCTTATATAGGGTTTACAGCGGGACTAGGGAAATCATCTTTTAGAGATTTTGCAACCTCTCCACTTTTTTATAAAGGTACACCAAGAAACATAGTGCTATCATATACTAAAGCTGATATAGAAAGAGAATCCGAAATTGGAGCATCCTACCTTTTTGGGCAGTTCCACAATAACTTTAATAGCCATTCCCAAAGTAGTAAGCTACATAGTGTATCCTTGTTCTATTCTAGGTTATACAGGTTAAACATGCTTAGTTCTCCTAAGTTAAATGTAAAAGTGGGTGGATTATTTAATACCACTACTAATTTTAGAACGAATGAAGGATTTGGTAATAACGGAGTAGGAGTCGAAATTATTCCAACTCTATTTGGCTCTGTTAAAATCGAAAAAGATATAAGCCGTAAAGAAGAAAAGAGTAAAAAATTCTTATTTATTAAATATAAACTAAAGAAAAGAACAAGGAATTTGGCATTTAGGCTAAATGTCGGATTGGTTAATAGCTCATTTCGAAATGGATATGTGTATAATGGGCAATCTGGCTTGTTAAACGAAGCAAATATATTTGATGAGTATGAGTTCGATATATTTTCTGGGTTTAGGGTGAATAGTTCTTTAGACTATACAATTTCGCTTCAGAACAAAAATGCATTACGATTTTCGTATGTATGGGATGCGTATAAAACAGGGGGAGATTTTGATAAATTCGAGATGTCTGCCCATCTTTTAAAACTCACTTTTCTATTTAATACCAATAATAAGTAATGAGAAAGTTATATAGTATATTATTAATAAGTCTATCTCTTACCTCTTGTGAGAAAGCACTTTTTGAAAACGACCTGGCCTCTACAAATCCAAAAGATAATTTTGAATATCTATGGAACGAATGCAATGAAAAATATTCCTATTTTGATGTAAAAAATATTGATTGGGATGTTGTAAAATCTGAATATGCTGCCAAAATTTATGATGGAATGAGTGAGGATTCCCTATTTAACGTATTGGGAGGGATGTTAACAGAATTAAGAGATGATCATACGAATCTAATATCTAACTTTAATGTCTCTACTTTTAGAGTAGATTACCTAGGGCAGGATAATTTTGACTGGCGTATCATCGAGGACCACTATTTAAATCGGGACTATTACATTACAGGGCCATTTTTGCATAATTTTCTTGACAATAAAGAAATAGGATACGTACGGTTTCCCTCTTTTCCTGGTACTGTAGATGCCGATAACCTGAATTTTGTTCTAAACAGATATAAAAATACAAAAGGACTAATTTTAGATATGCGAGAAAACGGAGGAGGAGCTGTAACCGATATTTTTGCAATTTTAAGCCGTTTTGTAGAGCGCAAAACGCTGGTTAACTATTCTAGAATAAAAAGTGGCCCGGGGCGAAATGATTTTTCTGCAGCAGAGCCGGTATATGTCTCTCCATATAGTGGAATACGATATAAAAATAAGATTGTCGTATTAGTAGATCGGGGAACATATAGTGCCGGTTCATTTTTCTCACTTGCGACCAAAGCGCTTCCAAATATTACACTTATTGGGGATACTACAGGCGGAGGACTTGGCCTACCCAATGGTGGACAGTTGCCTAATGGTTGGACCTATAGATTCTCTATTACACAAGCATTAACATTAGATAAGAATCCTGATTACGAAAATGGAGTTCCACCAGATATTGAAGCCTTGATAGATTGGAGTGATTTGACAAAAGATGAAGTTCTGGAGCGTGCAATTTTAGAACTACAATAAGGCATGATTGTAATCATGTTTTCAGCTTAGATTTACAAGTTATAAAACATAACGAAAGAAGAAAACAGTCACATTGTAGTGACTGTTTTTTGTTTTCACTTCTATTTAAAGTTTATTGATCGGTTACTTTTTGTACCCTCTCTATAGAATCATTTTTAGAAAGCGAAAGCCGAACAATACTATCCTCTAATGCGATTAAATTATGCATGATGCTAGGCTCCAGAGAAATTAGATCTCCTTTTTTAAGCTTATGTTCGGTATTGTCGACTCCAAAATTAATTTCACCTTCAAAAATAGAAACAGTAATAGGGAATGGGGTTTTATGACTTTTCATTTCCTGTCCTTTTTTAAAAACGATCCTAATTTCTTTGGTCGCATCATTTTCTATTAATTTGGTGATTACTGGTTTTGTATCCCCGTAGGTAAGATCCTTGAGTAATGAGGTTAATTGCATAGTAATTGTTTTTTATACAACAAAACTAATGATATTCTTCTGCTTGTTTTATGAGTTAAATCATAAGGTAAAGTAAACTCCTAATCGTAATTTGCAGGCATAATCAAATATAATGTATACGATAAATGTCATAGATACTATTGGGGAAGCTCATCTTTTAGAGTTTAAAAAATTTGAGTATCGTAACCTTATGGAGTTATTAGTAAACAGGCTACATGATGAAATAGGAGATTGTAAGGGTAGAGGACTATGTGGTACCTGTCATATTCGGGTACATTCATCTAATACTACAATGCAATTTTTTGAAGGACTAGAGGAGAATATATTAAAAAATCAATTAGACTATTATCCCAACAGTAGATTGGCCTGCCAAATTCTTTTAGACGAACATATTGATATGATGCAAATAGAAATTATAGGAGGGGATTAACTCTAGTTAGCGGCATGTTAAAATGCTGGCAACTAAAACTATACGTTTTCACCATATCCAAGGTAATCCCAAATTTATAAAGTGTTTATTCCAAACTAAATATTTCCCAATTGCTTTTTCCGCCTTTTGATACTTTATATCCATTACCAAATTTTCTGTATATATCTGTTTCCCCATTATTATCAAGATCTGCAGAAAATAAGTTTTCTCTTTTTTCGCTACTAGTATTTAATACCTGCCAATTATTTCCAGAAGTATAGTCTGCGTAAAACCATTTCACTTCGTTAGATACAAATACATCTGTTGTTATATTATTATTGAAATTTCCTGTTAGTAATTGACTTAGGTCATAATCAGATGACCCTATCTCGATCCAGGTTGTTTTTGCTCCTTTAGAGATAGACCAATTTGTACCATTAGATTTAAAAGTATCGGTTTTACCATCTCCATCAAAATCACCAAATTTTAGGTTTGTAAGGTTATAAGATGGTGAGTAGTTAACTTTTTCCCATCCAACTATTGGAGAATATGCTATTTGCCAATCATTACCTGTAGTAGAAAAAATATCGGTTTTGCCATCTCCGTTAAAATCGGCTATTTTCAAATTATTTGGTTGATAACCAGAACCACCCAGGTCGACCCATTTATACTTATCGAATTCTGCTCTGATATGCATTGTTTCTGGTTTCGGATAATTTATGGTATACCACCTGTTATTTCTGTTTACAAAAATTTCGGATCTTCCATTTCCATCAAAATCACCGCATCCAACTTGCATCATATTTAAAATACTAGCTCCTGTGTTCATCATAGGTAAATAAGTGATATCTGAAACATTGTGATGATAGTTTTCTGGAAAAATATGACCTTTCACATATCCGCCATAAGAATTATTAAAAGCAAAAACATTAGTGCCATCAGCCAATCTGCTTGCATCAATAGCAAATACATCTCCCATGTTATCATATACAAATTTGTTTTTTTCTGCTAAGAACATGATTTCAGGAATACCCCGAATTAAAATATTTCGTGCTGTTTGTGGGCTATTTATAAAGGTATTATGATGTACATAAAAAAAGGAACCTGCTATTTTATAGGAGTCTCCTTCGCCGCCAAAATCTTGTCCACCATGTACATCTATATTAGGATGAACATTATTTCCTCGTATTTCATTATATGAGAACTCATAACCACTTCCTTTGTGTCCGCTACAGGTAATATCGTGCCTGTTTTTATCAAAAATATTATGTGTTACCAGAGAAAAAGCAGCTTCTCCACCTATAGCAACTCCATATCCATAATCACTTTGTCTATTGTTGTGAAAATGATTGTGCTTTATGATGATTTTATTATTTACATTTTTTTCTACACCTATGGCATAATACGGAAAATCATAAAGTTCGCAATTATCGATAACTACATTTTCGGATGCATTAGCGATGTTTATCCCTTTTTTAACTTTTAATCTGGCTCTGTTACTTTCTATATTTCCATAAGGCCCTTGAAATCGAATTCCTGTAATTCGTACTCCAGAAGATTGGATAACCAAAATTGGAAGATGAGATGAATAACTGTTGTTTACCCATTGACTAGGACTTGTAGTAGCATTTACAAGACCGTAAGCATCAGTTTTTATAAGAGCACCACATTTTTCGTGTATTCCTCTGCCACTTGCCAAAGTGATCGATTTGTTAATGACTATTGTATCAAACTCCGCAACATTAATAGTAGCGTTGTCTTCTATATAAATAATATTACCATCGACTGCTTGATGAATAGCATCTTTCAATTCACTCAAGTTTTTTACCCTAAAATTGGCATTGTTACTATCAATAGGATCATTGTTTGGTATTGCTGTAGAGCAGCTGTTTAACGATTTTGTGTGTGAATCCTGTTCTGTAAAATCATCACTTTTAGAACATCCTATTAGTGTTAGAGTCAGTATTACTAAGTTGATTGTTTTTATTACCCCTGATAGTTTCATGAAAAAATGACTTTATGTTTATACTGTATCGAAAATGTTTAAATGAATTTGCTGTATATGTATGTGTCATAGCAAAGCAAAATGTTACTGTATAGCATGAAAATAATTTCTTAATCTATATGGTTACGGAAGAACAGTAAAACAATTATGCGTGCATAATAAATTAATAAGATTAATCGATTAGTAAAAGGTTAATTTTTCTTTTTGAAATCTCCAACAGATTGTTACCCAAATTAAGATTCTATTAAATAGAAAATTGCTTCTGTTTTTTGTTTGATCATTCCTATAATTTCGTGAAAATCATCTAATACTAACTTAAACAAAACTCACATGAAATTATTCTTACAAAAACTAATGGTGTTATTTTTTATAACACAATGTTTCTATGCTCAACATATAGAAACCAGGTTAACAAAAATTGATCGTACCACCAATAACAAAGCTATCGATGATTATTTTGATGTCAACCTTGCTCCCTTTTATCATGGAGTTGCATCTGGAGATCCATTAGAAGATGCTGTTATTATCTGGACAAGAGTTACAACAAACGATGCTTCGGTACCTGTACGTTGGACAATAGCAACGGATTCAAAAATGACTCAAATCGTAAAACAAGGCCAGGTAATTACTAATCAGAATAAAGATTATACAGTTAAGATTGATGTAAAGGATCTGGATGCTTTTAGAACGTATTATTACCAATTTGAAGCGCTGGGAATAAAATCAATTATTGGTAAAACGAGAACTGCTCCGGCAAAAGAAGATCTTGTAAATAATCTAAGATTTGCTGTAGTATCATGCTCTAATTATCAAAATGGATATTTTAATGCATATAATCAGATTGCAAGTCGTAGTGATATCGATGCAGTTATTCATCTTGGAGATTATATTTATGAATATGAGTCCGGAGGATATGGATACAGCGACGAAATAGGGCGAGGGCACCTTCCTGAAAATGAGATTATTACGCTAGAAGATTATCGTGTACGCTACTCTTATTACCGATTAGATCCAATGCTTCGTAATGTTCATCAACAACATCCTTTTATTAATATTTGGGATGACCATGAGTTTGCAAATGATGCTAATAAATATGGAGCACAAAATCACAGTCCTGAAACAGAAGGTAGCTGGGAGGTAAGAAAAAATAATGCCCATAAAGCCTATTTCGAATGGATGCCTGTTCGTGCCAATACAATAGAACAATACAGGTTATATCGTACCATATCTTATGGTAAACTTATGGATCTTATTATGTTGGATACTCGTATTGAAGGTAGGGATACCCAGGTAAATAGTTCAAAAAACCTGATCAGTGCGGCGGCTTCTAATAGAGAATTTAAGCAATATGCTAAAAATGTTATTGCTAAAAAAGACCTTACGAATAAGGGAGATGTAAAAGAAATTTTGACCACTGTGCTTCCGATGATACTTACAATATCAAATGATTCAAAGAAAAATCAGGTTGGATTATCCAAAGAAGAATTTAAGGCCGTCGTGCATAGCTTTGCCGATTTTATTGTCGAGAAAAAAACTATCGGTATAGAGAGCAAACAGCAAACAGAATTAGAAGCATTACTAAGAAAAGGCGTAGTGTATGATGAGCAATTTAATAGTAAAGAAAATAAAGCTACCTATAAATCGATACTTGGATCAGAACAATTTGATTGGCTAACAGATCAGTTGTCAATTTCTACTGCAAAATGGAGAATTATTGGGAACCAGGTAATGGTGATGCCATGGAATGGGGTACCTTCTAATGATGCCTGGGATGGATATGCAGAAGAAAGAGATCGGTTATTAAACTATGTAAAAACAAATGCTATAACTAATGTAGTGGTTCTTACAGGAGATATTCATAGTACTTTTGCAGGAGAAATTAGATATAAAGGCGAATGTGAAATGTGTGAGTTTGTAGTTCCTAGTGTTACATCACAGAACTTAGATTTTTTAGGTGGATTTGCCTCTGGAGTAGTAGAATTTTATACAAAATTACTGAATAAACATATCAAAGATGTAGATATGGATAACCACGGATATTTTGTGCTGGATGTGACAGAAAATAAGGTGCAGGCAGATTGGTTTGATATCGATGATTTGTCAAAACCTGTTATCGGCGAAAAAAGATCAAGAAGTTGGTATGTAAGTACTAATGATTGTAGAATAAAAGAAGCTTCAAACGCAGCTGTAGCAACAACCAGAAGTGTACACCAGGAACTATCTAACACCAAAGAACCTACGATAGAAACTCCTAAAGAAGATTTTATAGTAATAGGAGTGTACCCAAATCCAATGGAAAATGAAGGGAATATTCATTATTTAGTTAATAAACCAATTTCCAAACTGCTCATTTCTCTTTATGATATAAACGGAAAGCGAATACAGCAACTGCAAAATCAACAAGTGGCCAAAGGGATTTATAATCTGGCTTTTGATGTAAGCAATGTTAAAAAGGGAAATTATGTGGTGGTTATTGAAGCAGGAAACATAAAGACAAGTAGAAAGATCATAATTAGATAAGAATACATACGATCACCTAAAAAAAAGAAACCCCAGACTATCTAGTCTGGGGTCTTTACTAGTATTGAAAAAATGTTATTTTACAGCAATTACAGAAATCTCTACATTCACAGATTTTGGTAGAGTTAATACCGCTACAGTCTCTCTTGCAGGTGCAGTCTCTTCATTAAAATAACTGCCATATACAGCATTTACTTCAGCAAAATTATTCATGTCACTTAAAAAAATAGTGGTTTTAATCACATTTTCGAATGTCATTCCGGCTTCATCCAACACAGCTTTTAGATTCTGCATTACCTGTTTGGCTTCAGTAGTGATATCATCCAGAACTAATGCTCCTGTTTCTGGGTTAATTGCAATCTGACCTGATGTATATAATGTATTTCCGGTTAAAATAGCCTGACTATAAGGACCAATAGGAGCAGGGGCTTTGGTCGTAGTTATGATTTTTTTCATGTGATAGGATATAATATTAATTTATAATTTTATTGCTAATCTGAAACTTGAAACCAGAAACTTAACTCGAAACCAGAAAATTATAGTTGTCTATCTGGCTCACGTCGTTTGTCCCATTTAATATCACTAAGCATCGATGATTTGATACCTATAAAGAAATTCCATGATGTTCTTTCACTAAAAGGAATCCAATTAAAATTCATCACCCAACTTTCCAGATCTCGTTGAAATCTTAGATTCGTATAGGTAAACCCGGGGTTCTTTAGATCATATCCCGAAGATACTCCAACCGACCATCGCGGTGCGAGTTCTACATCACCAGAAAACATGATAGAGTGCGATGATATTTCATTTTGCCGGGCGCTATTGCTATAATTAACATTGTATGACAATCGCAATGTCCAGGGGATTTTATAATTATAGTTTTTTATGTCTTTATCAGTATCTTTACTCTTGTCTTTATCAAAAGAACGATTCTCCCCAAAATCAGTAACTCCGCCAAATAGATTATCAGGTCGACCTTCGTTTCTAAAGTTTTGATTGTCTAATGGGTCTTCATTAACTTTTCCTTTTTCAAAATCTTTACTCGAAAACGAATACCCAAAATTAGCACTAGCTCTGGTTAAACGAAAAAGACTACCTCCATTATCGATGTTCCATACATCGATTTTGCGATTATTGTTATCTAATGCATAAGGATCTAATTGTGCATTAAAGTTAATATCCAGTTTATTTTGGATTATCGGAATATTACCGGTAATGGATAGCGGACTTAATTTTAAAGAATCTCCCGCCACATTATAAGATGTACTAAAGTTAAGGTTGTTTAATAAGGTTATTTTTTTAGCTTCTGTAGCCGTACTGTCCTTACTTTTTACCTTCATTTCTACATTGTTACTAAGAGAAAATCCAATGCTGCTAGAAAATGTATTGCTAGGTGCTCCAAAATAGCCTCCTTCAAATCTGGAGTATTCTACAACTTCTGTTTCATCAATATTAGTCGTATTGGGGTCATCGGTAACCGTATAGCTATCATAAAACTCACTAAATGCGGGGTTGATACTATAGCTAATAGATGGCCTCATAGTATGGCGAATAGCTTCTATTTTTTTGCCTTTCTTAAACTTAAAAGTACCATAAATAG
This sequence comes from Aquimarina sp. EL_43, assembly GCF_943422735.1. Lineage (NCBI taxonomy): Bacteria > Pseudomonadati > Bacteroidota > Flavobacteriia > Flavobacteriales > Flavobacteriaceae > Aquimarina > Aquimarina sp. EL_43. Next base: position 4,134,417 of record NZ_CALSBR010000001.1, read on the forward strand.
TGGTACCCAGACTTGTTGAAAAATTATACGTACGAAAAGCATCAAAACCTTTTATAGTATCCCGTACCACTTCGCCAGCACCATCATTAGCACTAGAATCATAACTTTGCTTTATCGTTTCAAATACCCAATTTTCCTGAAAATTTGTTCCCGCAGTAGCACTAAGATATTTAAACAGCTTAAAATTTGTAGTCAAAGGAATTGTATGTTGCATTCCTACTTTGGCGCCTTTAAACATATTAGACGAGAATAAATCATCATCGGTAGTTTGTATTCTGTTTTCTCCTTTAAAATTATATTGTGTATTTATATTCTGTATGATTCCTTTTTTTGCACCTACTTTTGGAGCAAACGGAAATACCCTGGATACACTCACATTCATATTAGGAAGCGATAAATTTACAGTTCCGGTATTGGTATTAGAGTTATGAGTAGCTGCAAGATTAACATTAACCTGTGGATCTCCCTGAAATGTCTTTGCATAGGATATATTAGAACTAATTTGATTATTCAGGAAATTACCTGTATTAAGTTGATTAGTAGACTGCTGAAAAAAGTCACTACTACCAAAATTTACAGAGGCCGAGAACCTGGAATTTGGATTGGCTTTTGCATCCTGGCTATGTGTCCATTGAATATTGTATGTAGTGGTTTTGGCAAAATCGGGAAATCCTCTTTCACTACGCAAGTTATTTTCATATCTAAACCTAAGACTTCCTCTATATTTATAGCGTAAGGCATAGGCCGATTCTGCAGCAAAAGTATAACTACCATTAGTATAATAATCTCCCATAAGGGTTAGATCTAAATAATCACTAATGGCAAAATAATACCCACCATTTTGAAGGAAATATCCACGATTATTCTCCTCTCCCGGACTGGGAATAATAAATCCCGAAGTTCTATCCTCTGTTAAAGGAAAATACCCAAAGGGTAATCCTAACGGTGTAGGGACATCGGCAATAAACATATTCACAAGTCCTGTTACAATTTTCTTTTTAGGTACAAACTTAATTCTACGAGCATAGAAATAATATTCTGGATCTTCAATATTTTCTGAAGTAGTGAATTTTACATTTTTCATGTAAATCACAGAGTCATTCTCCCGTTTTGAAATCTCATTTTTAATTCTAAAGCCGTTCTGTTCTGTTCTAGAATTGTATATCAGTGCTTTTTCGGTATCAAAATTAAAACGAATAGAATCTGGCTCTACTACATTTTGTGCCTGTTTAAAAACAGGAGTTTGTACATATTCGCCCAGCGAATCTTTAATTCCATAAGCATATACTTCATTTTTGCTATTGTCTACTACAATAAACCCCGCATTAATCTGCATCTCTCCATATACGATTTCAGCATTGTCATAAAGATACATTTTGTTCTCTTTACGACTCAATCTCATATAATCAGTAGCTTTGTAGACCACTTTGTCTGTTAATAGTTGAGGTTCTGCAAGTGTGTCTTTTTTAACCGTATCCTGAGCTTTTTCATTAAGTAATTCCTCTGGATTGATTTGAACAGGTTTTATAGTGTCCTGATTAGCAGGAATGGGCACCTCCTTAGTTTCGTTTATTTCCTGTGCTGTAATTTGATAAATACAAAGCAGTGAAAAACTTAGTGAATAAAGTATGTAACGTACCGTTGTTTGCAATGGTTTAAATCCTATTTTTGTATAACTATGGCTCAGTTTTTGAAGTGCCAAAATTACATATATTTTTTATGCTTAGATTGTAATTCAGAAAAAAATAAAAAATTATGTCAAAAGCATACCTTCTAAGCTGTATAAACATAGAAGATATAGGTTTATTATATAAATCACAATCTTTAGATTTTTAACTTGTTATATTAAATACTGAAACATAACAAAAATGTTTCAAAATTAGTAGTAAAATTATTTATAGTTGATGAGACGAAGTATAGTATGTAGTGTTTTTTTACTGGTCTTTATGTTTGTTATATCTGTTTTTAACACAGATGTGGTTGCCCAGGAAAAAGAAAAGTTTATTGTTGTTTTGGATGCTGGACATGGCGGTCATGATCCCGGTAACCGAGGAAATGGCTATAAAGAAAAAGAAATTGCACTAGATGTAGTTTTGGCCGTAGGTGCGGCTTTAGAAGATGATGGTAGGTTTAAAGTAGTGTATACCCGAAAAACAGATACCTTTATAGAATTACATGAGAGAGGAAGTATTGCTAATAAGGCGGGAGCAAATCTTTTTGTATCTGTACATTGCAACTCACATCGCTCTCAGGCTTTTGGTACAGAAACCTTTGTTTTAGGGTTACATGCTAACAATGAAAATTTTAATGTAGCAAAAAACGAAAACTCGGTAATCCTTCTGGAAGATAATTACGAAGCTAATTATGATGGGTTTGATCCTAATTCTCCAGAATCAATTATCGGACTTACTTTAATGCAGGAAGAATATCTGGATCAGAGCCTTACACTAGCTAGTTTTGTGCAGAATAGATTTAAAAAAGCATTAGACAGAAAGAGTAGAGGAGTAAAACAAGCTGGTTTTGTTGTTTTACATCAAACCTATATGCCTAGTGTTCTTATCGAACTAGGTTTTCTAACTAACAATAGCGAAGGAAAATATCTTAACTCTAAAAAAGGACAGGGAGAGATGGCAAAATCTATCACTACCTCGATTATAGATTATAAAGAGAGCCTCGATGCTATCTATAAAGTAGATCCTCCTAAAACTCCCGAAGTATCAAAAGTAACTGCCAAAATGGATGGAGATCGCGTGTTTGATGATATTACGTTTAAGGTGCAAATAGCAGCCGGATCCAGTGATATAGAGTTACAATCGTTTAATTTTAATGGCTTGGATCAACTGTCTAAAAATAAAACGGGAGACCTCTATAAGTATTACTTCGGAAATACGTCTAATTATACTTTAATACAGGAATTAAGAGAAATTGCAGTTGGTAAAGGATTTGATTCTAGCTTTATCGTTGCTTTTCGTAATAGTGAATCGATTCCTTTAACCGAAGCTTTAAAAGCTGATACATCTTCGAATTAATCTAAATAAATACTGATAATTCCTTAGGAAATTACCAGTAGAAATGTATTTTTATTCTAAATTTGTGTCCTAAAATGTAATCTATTTTGAAATTTACTCGAGAAGTCAAAACAGGAATATTAGCAATCTGCGCAATAGCACTTTTAATCTTTGGCTATAGTTTCCTGAAGGGAAAAAATCTCTTAGAAAACGATAGAACCTTTTATGCCGTTTATGAAAATGTAGAAGGCTTAATACCTTCTTCTCCTGTAACCATAAATGGTATGGTTGTAGGGCAGGTGGTTTCTATAAGTTTTGCAGACACCAAGGGTAACCTTGTTGTAGAGTTTAATGTAGATAGCGATTTTTCGTTTTCAAAGAATAGCCTGGCCAAAGTATATGGAGGCGGGTTAATAGGCGGAAAATCCCTTGCGATAATGCCTAAATATGAACAAGGTCTTGAAGCAAAAGATAAAGACACACTACCCGGTAGAATAGAAGCAGGTTTACTAGAATTGGTAAATGATAAACTCGCTCCTTTACAAGAAAAACTTGAAGCTGCAATTACAGATGCAGATACACTTCTAAACTCGGTTAATGGAATTCTTAATGTAGATAATAAAAACAATCTGAATTCTATTTTTAAAGATTTAAGCATAACAGTTAAGAATTTTAAAGGAGCTTCAAACTCTTTAAACACAATTCTTTCTGGTAATGAAGAAAAGCTAAACAATACATTTACAAACCTGGATAAAATGTCGACTAATCTTAACAAGGTTTCAGATTCTCTGGCTCAGATAAATGTAGCCAAATTAGGAAAAGACCTGGAAAAGGTATTAGCTAATTTTGAGAAAATTTCTAAAGACATTAATTCGGGAAGAGGAACAGTTGGAAAATTACTGAAAGACGATAAATTATATGATAATTTAGAAAAAACCAGTAAACAGCTAGAGTTGCTGATACAGGATTTGCGATTAAATCCTAAACGATATGTTCATATTTCGGTTTTCGGAAAGAAAAATACGCCTTACGAAAAACCAACAGATTCTATAAATTAAAAAATTATGCAATACATCCCTAATATCCTGTTTATACTTGTTTTGATAGCAGGTATTGGATATTTTACAAAAAATGTCCGTAAAGTCATTCGTAATATCCGATTAGGAAAAGACGTAGATCGTTCTGATAATAAAGGAGAACGATTTAAAAATATGGCTATGATCGCATTAGGACAGTCTAAGATGGTACGACGTCCTGTAGCAGGAATATTGCATATTGTTGTATACCTGGGATTTATAATCATAAATATAGAAGTACTAGAGATTATCATCGATGGTATTTTTGGTACACATAGGATTTTTGCCTTTTTAGGAGGGTTGTATGATTTCTTAATAGGAGCGTTTGAGATTTTGGCGTTTCTCGTATTTGTAGGGGTAGTTTTATTTTGGATTCGTCGTAATGTGATTAAATTAAAACGTTTCTGGAACCCAGAAATGAAAGGATGGCCAAAAAATGATGGAAACTTCATCCTGTATTTCGAGATGGTTTTGATGACTTTGTTTTTGGTAATGAATGCATCAGATCTTCAACTACAAACGTTAGGAGCAGATCATTATAGTAAGGCTGGAGCATATCCGGTTAGTCAGTTTCTATTACCACTTTTTGATGGGATGTCAGAAACTGCTTTAATAGTATTAGAAAGAACCTGTTGGTGGTTGCATATTATAGGGATATTAGTGTTTTTAAATTATTTATATTTTTCAAAACATTTACATATCCTGTTGGCATTTCCGAATACATATTATGGAGACTTAAACCCCAAAGGAGAGCTTGATAACCTCGAGGCTGTTACCAAAGAAGTGCAACTAATGATGGACCCAAGTGCAGACCCTTTTGCTGCTCCTGCAGATGATCAACAAGAAGGAGAACCCGAGAAATTTGGAGCATCAGATGTTGCAGATCTAAACTGGGTTCAATTACTAAATGCATACACATGTACCGAGTGTGGTCGTTGTACAAGCGAATGTCCTGCAAATCAAACAGGAAAAAAACTATCTCCGCGTAAAATTATGATGGATACCAGAGATCGTTTAAAAGAAGTAGGAGACAATATTGATAAGAATGGTAGTTTTGTAGATGATGGAAAGCAATTGCTGAATGACTACATCACTCCCGAAGAATTATGGGCTTGTACCAGTTGTAATGCCTGTGTAGAAACTTGCCCGGTAAGTATTAGCCCATTATCTATTATCATAGATATGAGACGTTATTTGGTAATGGAGCAAAGTGCAGCACCATCTGATCTAAATAATATGATGACCAATATAGAAAATAATGGAGCTCCATGGCCATTTAATCAAATGGATAGATTAAACTGGAGCAACGAATAATTTTTATTAAATAACCAACCAGAATACAATAAATTTTAACCAAAACTTTTAACCAATTAAACCACAAATTAATAGAAATTATGAAAAAGGAAGAAGTAGAAAAATTATTGCATGATAAAATAGAAGAAGGAGAGCATGTAAGTCCGGTCTTGCCAGAAGGTGTCAAGAATTACCTTATTGATATTGACGGAACCATAACCGAAGATGTACCCAATGAAGAACCAGAACGAATGGTTACTTGCGAACCTTTTCCTGATGCATTGATTACATTAAACAAGTGGTATGATCAGGGACATATTATATGTTTCTTTACTTCAAGAACCGAAGAACACAGAGATGTGACCGAAACATGGTTAAGGAAATGTGGCTTTAAGTATCATAGCCTTTTGATGGGAAAACCAAGAGGAGGAAACTATCATTGGATTGATAATCACCTGGTAAAAGCAACACGATATACTGGTAAATTTACAGAACTGGTAGAAAGAGTTGTGACCATCGAAGTTTTTGATGATGGAAAACATGATTAAAATATGAGTTTTGGGAGTGTATTCCTAAACTTTAAATAGTATAATATGAGTGAGACAGTAAAGGTGCCAACAATGGCAGAATATATGGCAGAAGGCAAAAAACCAGAAGTTTTATTTTGGGTGGGTTGTGCTGGTAGTTTTGATGACAGAGCTAAAAAAATTACAAAAGCTTTTGTGAAATTACTTCATAATGCAAATGTGGATTTTGCTGTATTAGGTACCGAAGAAAGCTGTACGGGAGACCCAGCAAAAAGAGCAGGTAATGAATTCTTGTTTCAAATGCAGGCCGTTACAAATATAGAAGTAATGAATGCTTACGAAATTAAAAAAGTAGTTACTGCATGTCCTCACTGTTTTAATACTTTAAAAAATGAATATCCTGTACTAGGAGGAGATTATGAAGTAATGCACCATACTCAATTCTTAAAATCCCTTCTTGATGAAGGTAGATTAAAAGTTGAAGGAGGGAAATTTAAAGGTAAACGAATTACATTTCACGATCCCTGCTATCTCGGTAGAGCAAATAATGTATACGAGGCACCAAGAGATTTACTTAGAAAATTAGAAGTAGAACTTGTAGAAATGAAACGCTGTAAGCGAAATGGCTTATGTTGTGGAGCAGGTGGTGCACAGATGTTTAAAGAACCAGAACCTGGAAATAAGGATGTTAATGTCGAAAGAACAGAAGATGCCTTAGAAACCAAACCAGATATTATTGCCGCCGGATGTCCTTTTTGTAATACAATGATGACAGATGGGGTAAAAAGTAAAGAAAAAGAAGAGAGTGTACAAGTGATGGATGTGGCCGAACTTATTGCCAACGCTCAGGATTTGTAGATTTTTTCTTAATTATATTACAATTTTATTAGAGTTAATATGTTTTTTCATATTAACTCTTTTCTATAACCGTAAATAGCAATAGTTTTTGTTATTTTAGTAAAAAATAGCTCATGTTGGTAGATTTTAATGACCTTCCGGAAACATCTCGAGTATGGATTTATCAGGCAAATCGGTCATTCACTTTGGATGAACTGGAAGAGATCGAGGAAAAAATAAAGGAATTTATAACTCAGTGGACAGCCCACGGTGCTGATCTAAAAGCGGGTTATGAAATAAAGTATAAGCGATTTATAACCATAGGACTAGATCAAGGAGTGAACCAGGCAACCGGATGCTCTATAGATGCTTCTGTTCGTTTTATTCAGGAACTAGAACAAGTATATAATGTAGACTTAATGGACAAGATGAACGTGTCTTTTAAGCAAGGAGAATTTGTAGCCTATAAACCTCTTGCAGATTTTAAGAAAATGGCTAAAAATAGATCAGTATCCCCAAATACTATCGTTTTCAATAACCTGGTTACTAATATTGCCGAATATCGAATCAATTGGGAAATCCCTGCAAAAGATAGTTGGCATAACCGTTTTTTAAATTAAAATTTACGTGCGGCAGATCATAAAAAAGTATTTTTATTTTATATTTTTTCTAATAACTTTTGGCGTTGATGCTCAATCAGAAAATCCTTTATTAGTAGAAGATTTTGAGACCCAAAGAAGATGGGTGGATAGTATTTACAATAGAATGACCCTTAAGGAAAAAGTGGGGCAATTGTTTATGGTAAATGTGTCTTCTTCTGATTCCCAAAAAGAAACAGATAAAATAAAACGACTCATTGATGAGTTTATGATCGGAGGCGTTATTTTTTCTAAAGGAGGACCTAAACGACAGGTTAAACTAAATAATGAATATCAGCAATTATCCAAAATACCATTGTTAATAGGTATTGATGCAGAGTGGGGACTTGGTATGCGATTAGATTCGACACAAGCTTTCCCTTGGAATATGACTCTTGGAGCAATACAAGATGATCATTTAATAGAAGAAACCGGAAGACAGGTAGCACGGCATTGTAAACGAATGGGAGTGCATATTAATTTTGCCCCTGTAGTAGATATTAATACAAACCCCAAAAACCCGATAATTGGTAACCGTTCTTTTGGAGAAGATAAAGAAAAGGTAGCTCAAAAAGCACTGGCTTTTATGAAAGGTATGCAACGAGAAGGTATTCTGGCTGCCGCTAAGCATTTTCCTGGTCATGGAGATACCGATACCGATTCGCATAATACATTACCTACTATTAATTTTGATGCCAAAAGAATTGATAGTATAGAATTATACCCATATAAAAAGCTTATTAATGAAGGGCTATCTAGTATTATGGTGGCTCATCTTAATATTCCTAGTTTAGAATATAGATCAGACTACCCGTCTTCTGTTTCTAAAAAAGTAGTTTCTGGAGTATTAAAAGATAGCTTAAAGTTTGAAGGTTTAATTTTTACAGATGCTCTTAATATGAAAGGAGCTTCAGATTTTAAAGCACCTGGAGATATTGATTTGGCAGCTTTTTTGGCAGGAAATGATATTCTTTTAATGTCTGAAGATGTACCGTTGGCATCTCAGAAAATAGTATCTGCATATTACTCTGGAGCTCTAACAGAAGAGCGTTTATCTTATTCTGTTAGAAAGATCTTATTTGCCAAATATAAAGCTGGTCTTAATGCCTATAAGCCTGTAGAAACAGATTTTCTTTATGAGGAACTAAATAGTGTTAAAAATAAAGTATTGCTTCATGATTTGGTCGAAAATTCTTTGACCGTTATAAAGAATGAAAGAGCAACACTGCCAATTAAAAACCTTGACCTGAAAAAAATTGCTTATGTTTCTCTTGGTGATGACTCTGGAGAAGCTTTTTATGAAGAATTAAGTAAATACACACAGGTCGAATGGGTAAAGGCTAATCAATTGGGTGAAATGGTAGAACAATTGAAAAACTATAATTATGTTATTGTAGGTTTTCATAAATCAAATGATTCACCCTGGGCAGAATATAAGTTTAAGGATAAAGAATTAGTTTGGTTATACGAGATTGCCAGGTTAAATACTACAGTTCTTAGTGTATTTGCAAGACCTTATGCAATGTTAGATATGTTAACCACTACGAATTTTGAAGGTATAGTGATGTCTTATCAAAATAGTAAAGTGGCTCAGGAAAAAACGGCACAATTACTTTTTGGAGCGTTAGAAGCCAAAGGAAAACTTCCTGTTAGCATCGGAGAAGAGTTTCCTGCTGGTACAGGGCATCATACCAGGATTTTAAATAGATTATCTTATGGGTTACCCGAAAGTGTTGGGATGAATTCTTATAAGCTTAATAGAATTGATTCTATAGTAGATTTTGCACTAAAAGAAAAAATGACACCTGGTGTGCAACTCATTGTTGCAAGAAAAGGAAAAGTAGTATTTAATAAAAATTATGGGTATCATACCTATAGTAAATTTAGAAAAGTTAAAGGGTCTGATGTTTATGATTTGGCATCTTTAACCAAAATATTGGCCACTTTACCACTTACTATAGAGTTAAAGGATAAGGGAATAATTTCCTTAAATACAAAGGTAGGAAAGATGTTGCCTTCCTTTAAAGGTTCTAATAAAGAGCATATTACCATAAGATCAATGCTGTCGCATTATGCAAAATTAAAGGCCTGGATTCCTTTTTATTTGCAAACAATGGATTCTATTACCCGAAAACCAGATAAGAAGTATTATCGAAATAGTCGCTCTAAAGATTTTAATATAGAAGTTACTAATAACCTTTATTTCAGAAGTGATATGAAGGATTCTTTACTGCTAAGAATTAGAGATAGTGAATTGAGAGATAGGTTAAAATATAAGTATAGTGATTTACCGTACTATCTTTTAAAAGCGTATATAGAAGGCCATTATAGCAATACATTGCATAAGCTAACCCAACAACATTTTTATAAACCATTGGGAGCTAATAATACCTCGTATTTACCTCTAACACGTTTCAGGAAAAAAAGAATAGTTCCTACAGAATATGATAAGATCTTTAGAGACGAAGTTGTTCATGGATATGTTCATGATCAGGGAGCCGCTATGTTAGGAGGAATCGCTGGGCATGCAGGACTATTTGCTAATGCTAATGATGTTGCCAAGATAATGCAAATGTATCTCAATAAGGGGTATTATGGAGGTAAGCAATATTTTAGAGAAGAAACATTAGATGAGTTTAATACATGTCATTATTGTCATCGAAATGTTCGCCGGGGAATAGGTTTTGATAAACCACAGTTAGGAGATATAGGCCCGACTTGTGGGTGTATATCAATGACTAGTTTCGGGCATAGTGGATTTACAGGAACATTTACCTGGGCAGATCCAGAACAGGAAATGATATATGTCTTTTTAAGTAATCGTACTTTTCCTAATGCTGCAAATAGAAAACTCATATCACATGATATTCGCTCAGAGATACAAAGGTTGATCTATGAAGCAATAGACTATTGATTGTATCAAAAGAAAAACAATAATTTTCAAAAGTTAAGAATTATGAGTGTCAGGGTTTCGAATCAAGATGCTATATGCTCACGTATAATAGCCGGGTGTATGAATTGGGGAGAATGGGGAGCTAATTTAACCATAAATCAGGCTCAGGAATTGATAGAGGATTGTCTTGCTATAAATGTTACCACTTTTGATCATGCAGATATCTATGGGCATTATACTACAGAAACATTATTTGGTAAAGCACTTAAAAAACGACCTTCTCTTCGAGAAAAAATGCAACTCGTTACCAAATGTGGTATTAAACTAGTAACACCTAATCGTCCTGATACTACTATTAAGTCATACAATACTAGTAAAGATTATATTATACGTTCTGCAGAACAATCTTTGCAGAATCTAAATACAGATTATATAGACCTGTTTTTGATTCATAGACCAAGTCCGTTAATGAACCCTGAAGAGATTGCAGAGGCTTTTACCCAACTTAAAAATGATGGTAAGGTTTTGCATTTTGGAGTATCAAACTTTACGATACACCAATTTGAAATGTTACATAAGTTTATATCTCTGGTAACAAATCAGATTGAAGTATCTCCTCTTCATCTGGATCCTTTTGTAGATGGTACTTTAGATCAGTGTATTACCAAGCATATTATACCCATGGGATATTCTACATTAGCAGGAGGAAAATTCTTTGCCAAACAGCCAGAAGATAGGGTTATGAGGATTAATAAGGTGGTAAATGCATTGGCAGAAAAATATAATGTTGCACCCGATCAGATTCTAACATCCTGGATCATAAAACACCCTTCTGGTATTCTCCCAATTATCGGTTCAACCAAAATCAATCGTATTAAATCTGCAAAAGATGCTTTAGCTATTCACATTACAGACGAGGAATGGTTTATGATTTGGGAAGCTTCTAAAGGGAAAGAAGTAGCTTAGAAGAAGGCTGCTTTAGCTATAAAGTATGCTTTAATGTATATATAATTGATTGTCGGTTTCTTTGCTTTACATACATGTGAGAGCATGTTAATTAGATCTACACATAATGTTAAAATACTTGTAAATTGCTGCAAGTTGGTGTTTTTTACTATATATTTAATATTGAAAATCAAACGTTTATTTACAATTTCATGTAGTATTTGTAAACCGTAACATTTAAATTCTTCACAAATCGTTATCCCCCTAACCCCTAACCCTAAACTAATGAATAAGTATAAACTAACATGTATCGGATTAGTGTTGTCTATTTTTATTTATGTAACAACTATTGTTTTAGAATTAGAATTGTTTGAAAAAGCTATCGCATTATTGGAGAGTATAGAGCAATTTGAGTTTGACGAAATGATAATCCCATTAATAGTATTTTTTGTATTTCTATTTATAGATACACAACAAAATGCTAAAAAAGTAAAGATGGAAAACGCTAAATTAAATATTTATAAAGCTATGCTTTCTTCTAGTCATCATATCCTAAATAATTTTATTTATCAAATGGATATATTTAAAATCACGGCAGAAGATACTCCTGGTTTTGATGTAAAAGTTTTGGCTTTTTATGAAGATATTATTAGTAATGCTGCTCATCAAATTAATTCTTTAAGCAACCTTACTACTATTGATGAATTTTCAATACGAACTTCGGTAATGAATGAGACTTAATATCTAGCATGCAGGTTTTTACGTAGATTTATATTTCAAAAAAGCTAAAAACAGATCCACCATATTTTCTCGAATTGCTAAAATATGGCGATTCCTCGAGAGAGGTATGTTTAGAGTGCTCAATGATCAAAACCCCATGCTCATTTAATAATTCATTTTCAAAAACTAATGCTGCAATTTTATGAAACTGATCTGTTGTAAAATCATATGGGGGATCAGCAAAAATAATGTCTACTTTTCGTTTTACTTTTTCGAGGTAACTGTACACATCACTTTTTATAGTTTCAATAGGAGCATCTAGTTCTTTTGCTACGCTTTTGATATACCCAAGACAGGCATAGTGAACATCTACTGCAGTTATATCCTCTGTTCCTCTGGATAAGAATTCATAGCTTATGTTTCCTGTACCTGCAAAAAGATCTAGAAACGATATCTGAGAGAAGTTATATTGATTTCTTAGGATATTAAATAATGCTTCTTTTGCCATATCGGTAGTAGGGCGTACAGGCAGTTTTTTAGGTGCTGTAAGTCTTTTTCCTTTATATTTTCCTGAAATAATACGCATATTTAAAAATGGCTAAGTAGTACAAAATGTTTATGAGGCTCAAAAGATGTTATATCCTCTGTTGTTTGTGGTTTCTTAAGAAGGTTCCCGAAACGTATATGACGAATATAAGTATATGCAATATTGAAAAACTCACTATCTCTAGAAATATCTCCCAAAAACACTAAACTAAATTCTTCTGGATTTAGTTGTAGTTGTTCTGTAGTGTACAATAGATAATACAAAAAATCTTCTTTAGTTTGATATTTATATGTATTACTTAATATCAAATTCCCTTTATTGATTACTATAATGTCGAAAGAAGCATCATTTATATTCGCAAAAACGGTGATAGATTCACTGTTCTTTTCTTGAGTAAGTAAAGAATTTATTAAAATGGTACTAGAATGCTTATAAGTAAAAGAACCAAATGTGTCAAAAAAGAAGTTATTGATGTTGGTATAAGGAATGTAGACCGTTACCATATTATGAGGGTGTAATTCATCATAGGCAATAAAATCATTTTGAAGCACCTTTGTATTAAATTTAAGGTATTCCTTTAATGAATCTTCGTTAAATAGAGCTTTAGGAACAACAGTATATAGATCATTTTGATGAATTACTTCGATGGTATCAAAAGTCCCTTTTAGATTATGATTGTGATCAAAAGCATATTTGATTTTATCAAGTACTTGTGTAGGCGTTAATTGTATACCAAAGGGTTCATGCGCTATCGACGTTATTTGATTATTAGTATTTACAGTACAAAAAGAAAGTCCATTCAAGCTTACCTGAATGGACAATGTTTTTGATGTATTATCAATTGTATTATTGATCGTTTGCACCATAAGTTCTTGGCCAGTTACCAGAAGTCATTACTTCTGTCATTGATCCTACCGAAAGGAATCCTCCATTAACTTCATCAACAGAACGCACTTCTTTCTCTTGAGCTAATAAATCTTTATCTTGATCGTGTAGTAGTACATCTTTAGCTACTTTAGCTTCAAAAACCGGAATTCGTAGATCATTTTTGTTAATATAACCTGCATCCATTTCAAAATTAGATTCAACACCTTCGATTGGTATTTTAATCATATTTTTATGATTTCCTGTTTTAAATAAGGAATCTTTTACCGATGCATATCCAAGGGTATCAACAATAACTGTATCTCTTGGCTCATCAATTTTTAGGATCTTATTAAATGCAATATAACTAGAATCTCTTCTTTGGGTTAGTGTAAATTTAGCAGTATCTATAAAAGCAACTAATTTAACAGGATCTTTAGCAAATTTTCCAGTTACTGATCTGTATGCCAATTGAGCTGTACGAATATCTCTTAAATTTTCAACAGCCTTTGCATATCTAGCTTGCTTTATTTTATTGAACTTTACAGGACCATTAACAGAATTGAATACCAAGTATCCTAAAACTCCTATAATAACCCACAGAACTAATTGAACAACAATTTTCATTTTATGATTTAGCTTTAAACATTAGTGTATACGCAAATCTACAATTTTTTTTTAATCGTAAAAGTTTATTGCCAAAAAATCATCCCTATCTTTGATTTATTAATAGCGATATGAATCATATAGACAAGTTTTTTTAATGAAGGAAAAAGAATTTTATGAATTATTAAAAGAAGATTTTCCTTTTGAACCTACTATAAAACAAGATATTGTCCTACAAAAACTATCTTATTTTGTGTTATCAGGGGCAAAAGAATCACTTTTTCTACTAAAAGGATATGCAGGTACCGGAAAAACTACTTTGATAGGATCTTTGGTAAAAAACCTTTGGAAAGCTAAATTAAATGCTGTTTTACTTGCTCCGACCGGTCGTGCGGCTAAAGTAATTAGTAATTTTTCGGGAAAGCAGGCTCAAACCATACATAGAAATATTTATTATCCCAAAAAGGATAAAAGTGGTGGATTAGCTTTTCAACTAAAACAAAATAAAAGCCGTAATACTATTTTTATTGTAGATGAAGCTTCTATGATACCAGACACACCTAGTGATAGTAAATTGTTTGAAAACGGATCTTTACTAGATGACCTAATGATGTATGTGTATTCTGGGTATAATTGTAAAATCCTTTTTATTGGGGATACTGCACAATTACCACCAGTAAAACTAGAAGTAAGCCCGGCACTCGATCCCAATAACCTTGCAATGGGATTTAATAAAGAGGTTACCCAGATAGAGTTAGACGAAGTAGTGCGACAAGCAGAGAATAGTGGTATTTTAATGAATGCTACCCAGCTAAGAGAAACTATTAATGACGGTTTTTACAACTCTTTTCAGTTTCAAGTGTCAGGATATCCAGATGTAGTTAGGTTTTTTGATGGCCATGAGATTATGGATGCATTAAATGAAGCATATGCTAGTGTGGGACACGAAGAATCTGTGATTATACTTCGTTCTAATAAAAGAGCTAATATTTATAATCAGCAGATTCGCTCAAGGATACTTTTTCAGGAAGAAGAACTGTCACCCGGTGATTATTTAATGGTGGTTAAGAATAATTATTTTTGGCTAGATAACAAAAGCGAAGCTGGTTTCATTGCTAATGGAGATATAATTAAAATTTTGGAGATTTTTTCCATAAAAGAATTATATGGATTTCGGTTTGCGATAGTTAATGTTAGTATGGTTGATTATCCAAATCAAAAACCTTTTGAAACGGTATTGTTACTAGATACGTTAACATCAGAAACCCCATCTTTATCCTATGAAGAATCAAACAAGTTGTACCAGGAAGTATTAAAAGATTTTGAAGATGAGAAATCGAAGTACAAACGATTTATGGGAGTAAAGAATAATAAGTTTTTTAATAGTTTGCAGGTTAAATTTTCTTATGCTATTACATGTCATAAGTCACAAGGAGGACAATGGGATAATGTTTTTATAGAGCAGCCTTATCTTCCGGATGGGATCAATAAAGATTATTTGAGATGGTTGTATACCGCTGTTACCAGAGCTAAGAAAAAGTTATATTTAATAGGGTTTAAAGATGATTTTTTTATTGAAAATTAAAATTAACAGAAAGTGTGTAAGGCATATTTTAAGATTTCTTTAAGAAAGAAATGTGAAACTAAATATAATGGTTGGCCCGAAAATTGATTTAAAAAAGTTATTTTTGCAATTCTAGAAAAGCAACAAATTTTGAACAAAAATACTCTAAAAACTATCGCAATGATACCTGCGAGGTATGCTGCCACGCGTTTTCCTGGCAAGCTAATGCAGGATCTCGAAGGGAAAAGCGTTATAAGAAGAACGTATGAAGCGACCCTAAATTCTGGACTTTTTGATGCTGTATACGTTGTTACCGATAGCGATGTTATATATAAAGAAATTACTTCTCATGGTGGTATAGCTATTATGAGTAAGAAGGAACATAGCTGCGGTAGTGATAGAATAGCCGAAGCGGTCGAAGATATGGATGTTGACATTGTAGTAAATGTCCAGGGAGATGAACCCTTTACCGATAGAGAAAGCTTAGAAAAAGTACTAAACGTATTTTACCAAGAAGATTCTGATCGTATAGACTTAGCCAGTCTAATGACTCCTATGGATGACTGGGATGATATCATGAATCCTAATAGTGTAAAGGTTATTGTAGATGAAAACAATTACGCATTATATTTTTCTCGTGCACCTATACCATACCCAAGAGATAAAGAAATAAACCACGTTTACCATAAGCACAAAGGTGTTTATGCATTTAAGAAACAAGCTATTTTAGATTTTTACCGTTTATCAATGCGTTCTTTGGAAGCTTCAGAGAAAATAGAATGTATTCGATATCTCGAATATGGTAAAAATATTAAAATGGTTGAAACGCACCATGAAGGTGTAGAAATTGATACCCCGGAAGATTTAGAAAGAGCAAAAAGAATAATAAATAAAGAAAATCTATTGAATCCAAAATCTATAATTACTCCAGAAGAATCTACTTCTACGCATAAAAATTTCCCAATGGTACCAAAAGTAGTATTTGGGAAAGGAGCTTTTAATCAGATTTATGATATTATTTCGCCCGAACGAAATGGTGTTGCTCCTTTTATCTTTTTAGTAGATGACGTTTTTAAGAACAATACCTCGTTTATAGAGGATAGAATACCATTATCTTATACAGATGAGATAATTTATGTATCAACTGTTGAAGAACCTAAAACATCTCAGGTAGATGATATCGTTACTAAAATAAGAAATGATTATCAATATGTTCCCAGCGGAATTATTGGAATAGGAGGGGGCTCTATATTGGATCTGTCCAAGGCTGTAGCAATCATGCTTACCAATCCGGGAAGTGCTGCAGAATACCAGGGATGGGATCTGGTAAAAAATAAAGCTGTATTTCATGTTGGGGTTCCTACAATCTCAGGAACAGGAGCAGAAGTGTCTCGCACTACTGTGCTTACAGGGCCCGAACGTAAATTAGGAATCAATTCTGATTTTACACCCTTTGATCAGGTTGTATTAGATCCAGAATTAATAAAAGATGTTCCTAAAGACCAATGGTTCTATACAGGTATGGATTGTTACATTCACTGTATTGAATCACTAGACGGAACGTATTTAAATGCATTTAGCCAGAGTTATGGCGAAAAAGCCTTAGACTTATGCAAAGAGATTTTTCTCGAAAATAACCTAAGCAAAGAAGAGGTAGATGCAAAACTAATGATGGCTTCCTGGCATGGCGGAATGAGTATTGCGTACTCTCAGGTTGGTGTTGCTCATGCGATGAGTTATGGACTGGCATATGTGTTAGGAACAAAGCATGGAATAGGTAACTGCATTGTATTTGATAAATTAGAAAAATACTATCCTGAAGGTGTAGCTGTGTTTAAAAAAATGAAAGAGTATCATAATATCAATTTACCCACAGGAGTTTGTGCTAATGTAACCGAAGAGCAATTAGATGTAATGACTAAGGTTGCACTAAGTCTAGAACCGCTCTGGGAAAATGCCCTTGGGTGCGATTGGAAATCTAAAATAAATGCAGATATATTGAAAGAACTTTATCGTTCTTTGTAAATTGTTTTTCAATCTTTTATTTTCATGCGATACTTTTCTTCCTTCATATATCATAAAATTATTGGTTGGAAGTTTATCGGTGATTTCAGTGCTGATACTGTAAAAAAATGTATCGTTATCGTAGTACCTCATACAAGCTGGCACGATTTTTATATTGGCCTTTTGGTACGACAATTAGCCGGAATTAAGATAAGTTTTTTGGCTAAAAAAGAACTTTTTAAATGGCCATTAGGTTGGTACCTTAGAAGAGTAGGGGGGATTTCTTTGGATAGAACCCCTGGCCAGAATAAGGTTGAAGCTATTGCAGAGTTATTTGAAAAAAAGGATGAATTGCGTTTAACTATTGCCCCCGAAGGAACAAGGAAAAAAGTTAAAGAGTGGAAAACAGGGTTTTACCATATCGCCAAAGCTGCAAATATTCCTATTATTATGGTTGCTTTTGATTTTGGAAAAAAACAATGTGTGGTCTCTGATCCTTATTATCCTACAGAGGATGTTAAAAAGGATTTTGAATATATGTATCGTTTCTTTAAAGACGTTAAAGGCAAAGTCCCTGAAAACAGCTTTGACGAAACTTAAAATTTATGAATTTTTTCTTCTGGGGTAGCATCTTTAGGTTTTTCCTTTACGCTTCCGGCTCCAAAAATAAGCTCTGTACTAGAAAAAGTAGTACCAAAAGTTTTTGCAGCATAATATACTTGTGATATGGCACTGTTTACCTGATCAGTTGTAAGTTCTTTTAACGGATGGATATAAACCGACCATAAAATTTTATTGGTAATAGCATACTTTACATCAAGAGCAGAATGAAAATTAGCGGTCATTGCATCAAGTAATAAGTCTTTATCAAGACGATCTGATGCTGTGATAGGAGAGATAATTCTCATTCGATTATTGGTTTCATCGGTAACACAAAGCATAGGAGTGTCTTTGTATATAAATTTCCAGTTCCCGGGAATACCATCTAGAGTATCTGCATTTTTTTTGATAATTAACTCTAGTTTGGCATTATCCATATGTTGAGCATGCACTATACCTGCAAAGGAAAATAGAAGAAGTATGGCTAATCTTTTCATAGCTTATATTTTATCTATAGTCGAGGTATTATAGTAAACATAACAAAAAAAAGAGTTTAGCATAGCTAAACTCTTTTTTATAATAATAAGAAATGTCTTTATTCTTCAGAAGAAGATTCTTCCATGGTATGATAAACGTTCTGCACGTCATCATCTTCTTCTATTTTTTCTAGTAATTTTTCTACATCTGCAGCTTGCTCTGGAGTTATTTTTTTAGTAACCTGTGGGATACGTTCAAATCCAGAGGATAGAATTTCGATTTCACGGCTTTCTAATTCCTTTTGTATCGTTCCAAAACTTCCAAAAGGAGCATAGATCAATATTCCATCATCATCCTGAAAAACTTCTTCTGCTCCAAAATCAATAAATTCAAGTTCGAGCTCTTCTGGATCTAATCCTTCACCATTAATTCTAAAATTGCACGTATGATCAAACATAAACTCTACAGAACCAGATGTTCCCAGGTTACCATCGCATTTATTAAAATAGGATCGAATATTGGCAACTGTTCTGTTATTGTTATCTGTCGCAGTTTCTACCAAAATTGCAATTCCGTGAGGAGCATACCCTTCAAAAAGAACTTCTTTGTAATCTCCTTGTTCTTTATCCGATGCTTTTTTAATTGCCCTTTCGATATTATCTTTTGGCATGTTCACAGATTTGGCATTCTGGATCACTGCTCTTAGACGAGAGTTAGAAGCTGGGTCAGGCCCACCTTCTTTTACTGCCATTACAATATCTTTACCAATTCGAGTAAACGCTTTTGCCATTGCCGACCAGCGTTTCATCTTACGTGCTTTTCTAAATTCAAAAGCTCTTCCCATATGCTAATTTTAAAATCTAAATACAAACATAAGTAGAAACCAAGTTTTTGACAAATGTTTGTATACTATCAATTTTGATTAAAATAAGTTCTACGCCTAAAATACCAAAATTCAAAAAGTAAAACAAGAAGTTTTGGCCTTAGAATTTGATATTTATTTTTTGATTTAAAATGGATTTAATGACTATTCTCCTTCGATAATGTTATCTATGGTTTTTGCAAGATTAAAATCGTTTTCGGTTATACCACCAGCATCATGAGTAGAAAGGCTAATGTGTAATTTATTATAAACATTCGACCAGTCTGGATGATGTTGTTGCGCTTCGGCTTCAAAAGCAATACGAGTCATAACAGAGAACGCATCTTTAAAATCGTTAAATTCAAAAGTGGTATGAAGAGCATTATCATGGTATTCCCAACCATCTATGTCGTTTAATTTTTCTTTTATCTCAGATTCTGATAATTTTACCATTAGTATTGTATTAGTTAGTTGTAAGTTACTTAATGTTTATTTTTGATTTGTAAGCCCTAATTCTTCACGCAAGACTTCATCTTTATTACTGTTTTTACCCCAATAAGCAGATTTAATGCTTTTGATTTTAGTTGCTTTTGTAGTGAGCTTCTTTGCATTTGGACCAAACCCACTTTTATAGGTTTCTGTCCAATGCTCAATTTCATACGGAAAAGAGGCATTAAAAGTAATACTGATACTTCTATCGAGTTCTGGGTATTCTAGAGTATATGTATTAGTATCAGTACCTTTTTGTATAGATGCTTTAGCCGAGTATGCTTTAATATCTTTGTGCCTTAATCTAGAATACTCAAAAGAAGGAATGATTTGTAGATCTCCTTGCGGTAATGCATCAGGATTAATTCTGATTTTTGTCCAAAGTTCATTTTCTAAAATAGCTTTGTCTAATTTAAAATCCTGATCTGCTTCATTTTCAAAATAGGAATGCGAGGTAATCTCGAATTGTTTTCTGTTATTTAATTGCGCATATACATGACCACACCATTCTTGCATCGAATTAGATACTTTAATAGCATGTCGATTATCTGCCACAGGATAAAATGTACTCTGCATCACAGAATATGGGTAGATTCCTGTATTAAATTTTTTGGTAGCATTAAGTTTTAAAACGGGTATGTTACTTGTATTTTGGCGATCTGCTTTTACCTGTTTTTTGGGTAAAAAATCCTCAGTAACATAAATAAGAACCGCAGTTCCTTTTCTTATTTCACCATATCGAGCTTGTTCTAGTTGATATGATGATATTTCGGCTTCACCAGCATACCAGTATTTCTTAAAATCTTCAGAGAGCGTTTTTGCAGGTGGTATATTTTCTTTAATAATCTCTTCTGTTGTAGAAACTTTGCTCACTTCGTCTGCCTTAATATTGCTACAAGCAATAAAGACTAATACGCCTAATAAAGCGAACAGTAGTATTGACTTTTTCATGATAACGTTTTTATATAGCAAATTACAATAAACCTTGGATTTGGCAAGTGCTGTTAACGTTTCAGTAACGATCTAATCCTTATAATTGACAGATGAATGAGAAATGATCTATTGTTATAGGTAGTTAAGAACGTTTTTTGGTATAGAGAAATCTACTTATAAGAATAAGGAAGAGAGAACAGGTACAAGTTAATAAAGACAATTTAGGAAATACTTCAAAATCTAAAAATTAAAAACGGGATACTGAGAACCCGTTTTTTAATTTTTTAAATGGTATTAGTTAGGCCCACAAAAAACCTGATTCATACATACATATCCTGGTGGTAAATATTGATCACAAGAGTGACACATAACATAAGTCCATCCTCCTTTTAGAGATTTTTGTTCTGTTTTGTTCAGTGTTTTGATACCATCTAGGTTTAAGAGATGCTTTAGCATAATATTAAGTTTTAAAAATGATTTAAGAAATATAAACAAAATAAAAACCAGGTAATTACGGAAAAACCTCATTTAACATTTTGTTACTATAAGAAATATCAATAGAAAAGTTAATCTATATGCTATGCTCTAAATTTGTTGAGATGGTTCTTTTAGGCTAACTGCCTCAACGTTTCGTATACAAGATGTGTAGGAAGCCCCATTACATTAAAATGACTCCCTTCTATGTTGGTTATACCAATAAAACCTATCCATTCTTGTATACCATAAGCTCCGGCTTTATCCAGAGGCTTATAAGTTTGTACATAGTATTCGATTTCTTCTGCAGATAACTCCTTAAAAGTAACCTTGGTAGTTTGATGTACTACAATGATCTGATTGATTGTTTTAAAACACACCGAAGTAATAACCTTATGCGTATCTCCAGATAGAGAATTAATCATTTCTGAAGCTTTTATCAGGTTTTTTGGCTTACCTAAGGCTTTGTTATTATGCCAAACAATGGTGTCACTGGTGATCAAAATATCTTTTGGATGTAAATCTGTAAATACATTTGCTTTAAGCTTAGCGAGATAATCCGAAATTTCTTCGGCTTTAAGATGATCAGGATAAACCTCGTCGACCTCTTTTATTTGTATTGAAAAATCCAGGTCCAGATCCTTAAAAAATTGTTGCCTTCTAGGAGAACCAGATGCAAGAATTATATTTTTATCTTTTAATATATCTTTTAACATATGTTATACTAAAACAAATTGATAAAATAACAATGAGATAGATGCCCCAATTAAAATTATCTTTAGAAGCAATACTAACCTTTTAAACTGCTGATCTGATTCGGCACTAAAGCTTTTGATCATAAAATAGAGTAATGGAGCAACAATAAGTATCAAAACAAAAATAACAGCTTTACTATTCGAAAAAAGATAAGTGTATATGTAATAAATTACAGATATAATTGGAAGCAATGTTAATGCTCCGATTAATTTTGTTGTTCGATTTTTTCCCAGAACTATTGGGATGGTTCTAATGCCTAAATTATGATCTCGATCTATGTGCAGACAATCTTTTATAATTTCTCTTAAGAGTATAATCATAAATGCAAATATTGAATAATCTAAAATAATAGAAAAAATAACGGTTTGTGATTCTCTATTCTTTTCGGTGATAGCAGGAAGAAGATCAAAAATCCCAACGACAATCAAACTTAGCCCTACAAGTAGTGCGAGAATACAATTTTTAAGAACAATAATTTCTTTTAAATAAGAAGCGTAGATGTAAAATACTCCAGAAATTACTATAAATAATGCAGCAAAACCTGGTCTGTTAATAAGGTTAGCTAAGTAAAATCCAATAAGAACACCGATTACATTAAGAATAATAAATAATCGATTGGCCGATTTTTCGGTTATAGAATCATATAATATCCCTTTTACACCGGTATCTTCTTGATTGTAAATTTCGATAATTATGTTTCCTGCAGCAGCAATACAAAATGTTGCTGCCATTAAAATAGCAATACCCAAGCCATTTAAGGTAATAGCAATATTAAAGGGTTCAAAAAGTCCATATTTAAGACATAATTGTGCAAAGGCTATTATTAGTAAGTTATCAAATTTTATAAGCTTCAGATAAGATAGCATAGAGGTGATTGGTTAATTAGTCAGCAAATGTAATAATTAATACCAATTTTTGCCCTATTAACATAGATACTTAAAAGCCTTGTATTTATAGTAATGAAGAGGTGTATTAACGTTAATAGAGGGTTAATGGAGGCTGATTCTATTGAATAAAAGGATGTTTGCTATACTTTTGGAATCATCATCAATCAAAAAACGAATAGGTATTAAAAAACAAATAAGCTGTATATCACTATAATGAAGAAAAAGATAAACATACTCATTATTACATCTATTTTAACCTTATTGGCATTGTCTGGTATTCAAGGGTATTTGATTTATAACACGTATCAGCTTAAAAAGGATGTATTTATTAAAGAAACCAAGAAGGCCGTTTCGAGTATAGATAATACTAAAGAAATGGATTCTATAGCAGAGCTTTGGTATAATCAACTAACAAAGAATCTGATAGAGTATAGAAAGAATAATCTTCTTAAAAATGAAACTATAGAACGTTTCAAGCCTTTTACAGATTCGTTAAATGATACATTTAATGAATACTATAAAAAAGAAATTGGTAAGGCTAATCTGGGGTACGAGTTAAAATATAAGAAAACAATAAAAAGTATTGTTATTCATGACAATAACCTTTTAGATACTGTATTTAATGCAAAAGGACAGAGCAATTATTTTTTGTTCGGAGAAGATTTTCCTGATCAAGAAGGTAATGTAATAAGTAGTGGTAGATGGTTTACAGAACAAGATATAGAAGATGATAGTGGTAGTGAAATTATAAAAACCCAGCTTAATCTCGAAATTCGAACAGTAGATGCTGTCAGTATTATTGGATGGAATAGAATAGTTTTTGGGCAAATGGCAAGTCTGTTTTTATTCTCTGTTATATTGTTACTATTTGTAGTTGTCTTACTTTTTTATTCGATTAAAACTGTAATTAGACAAAAAAAAATAGCCGATGTGCGTAATGATTTTATAAATAACATTACTCATGAGCTTAAAACTCCTTTGGCAACTTTAGGTATTGCTTCGAAAAGTTTAAGGAGTAAAGAGACCCAAAATTCACCAAAAATATTCTCTAGTGCATTAGATATATTAGATCGACAAAATAACCGATTGCAGAAACTAATTGATCAGGTAATGAATAATACTTTAGGATCTGAAGAAATCATTTTGAGCAAAGAACAGGTTCTGGATACTAAGTATTTTAAAGAAGTTGTAGAGGATTTTAAGGTATCTGTTAAAGATAAGCAAGTTGACGTAAATATGAAGATAGAATTTAGAGATGTAAATCTTTATATCGATAAATTTCTATTTACCACAGCATTATTTAATGTATTAGAAAATGCTGTGAAATACGGGAAAGAAAAAGTTGAAATTAGAATACGAACAGAACGTAAAAACGATACGTATACAATTTCGATTCGTGATAATGGGATTGGGATTTCTGAAAAAGAACATCATAAGATTTTTGAAAAATTTTATAGAGTAACAACAGGAAACGTACATGATGTAAAGGGATTAGGTCTGGGATTGTTCTATACCAATCAAATCATTAAAGCACACCAGGGAGAAATTAATATTGAAAGTAAACCCGAAGAAGGAACAGATTTTAAAATAACCATACCAATAATTTAATAGTTATGAAGCATATACTACTCGCAGAAGATGATTTTGATTTTGGAAGTATATTAAAGCAATATCTCGAAATACATAATTATAAGGTGACCTGGGCAAAAGACGGTAAAGAAGCGCTATCGATATTTTCTGAAGGAAAATTTGATATATGTGTCTTTGATGTGATGATGCCAAAAATGGATGGGTTTACATTAGCAGAGCAAGTAGTAGAAATAGATCCCGAAATTCCATTCGTTTTCCTTACTGCTAAGAAAATGAAAGAAGATAAAATAAGAGGATTAAAATTAGGTGCAGATGATTATATCGTGAAACCATTTGAAGCAGATATTCTAGTCCTTAAACTTCAGAATATTTTAAAGCGAACACAGAAAATAGAATCCTTAAAAGACGAGGTGGTAAAAATTGGAAAGTATGAGTTTGATATTGTTAATCATCAATTAAAATTGAATGGAGAATCACAACGATTAACCGAAAAAGAAACATTACTTATTCAATATTTATGGGAACATAGAAATAGAATGATTAAAAGAGAAGATGTGTTAAAAGATGTTTGGGGTAATGATGATTTCTTCTCTGGTCGAAGTATGGATGTATTCATAAGTCGATTAAGAAAATATTTTAAAGAAGACAACAATGTAAATATAGAAAGTGTACGTGGGGTTGGCCTCACATTTAGTATAGCTTAAATCATCAATCAAAAAACGAATAGTATGAAAACATTAATCACCATTTTGGTAAACCTGCTAATAGGATTATTAACCATGAATGCACAAACAAGTTCTACAAGTTCTTCTAAATCATCATCACAAGTAACCATAAGTATTAGTGATGATTCTGGAGAGAAAAGTTATTCTAGATCCTTTGCGATCATTGATATGGAAGAGAGTTTTAGGATCAAAATAAGATTTATGAAATATATGAAGGGCGATGTAAAATCTTATCTGATCGATCAATTTGGAAAAGAAAATATGATCATCGACGATGAAGCCTATCTGTGGAGAAAAGAAATAGAAGATGATGAATTATATGAAGTGCGGCTCAAAGACAATAAATTAAGAATCAATGTAGATAAAGAACTGGCCTCGAATAAATTGATTAAGAAATTTGAACGAATCGGCAAAGAATTAAAATCAATTACATCAAAAAACGAAAATTAAATCAATCATCAATCAAAAAACAGAAATTATGAAAACAATCATTTGTACATTAAGTCTTGTATTTGCTCTTTCTTTGAGCAATGCTCAAACAACTTCAACTTCAAACTCTAAAGTATCTATTAGTTACTCTAGTGATGAACCAGGAGAAGGTAATTATAGAGTTAATATTTCTATCTCTAATACAGAAGACATGTATACCTTAAAAGCTAGTTTTCCATCATCAAAAACAGGAAAATTAAAACAATTCTTAAAAGATCATTTAACCCCAAAAATGACCAAAAACGGAACGACATCTACCTGGAAATATAATGCCAAAGGAGAAACAGGATATGTTGTGAAATTGAAAAGAGGAAAGCTAAATGTTTTTATGGATAAAGAATTTGTATCTGCCGACTTAGTAGAAGATTTGATAGATATGTTTAGCGATCTTAAAGATATCGTAAAAGAATAACCAGATCTTTTATAACAATTTGTATATGAAAATAATAATAGTATTTACAGTTGTTTTATTAGGACTAGTGAGTTGTAAAAAAAAACGATTCTGATTTAATCTGTGAAAGAATCAATTACCTGGTAGATACAAAAAGTAATGTGGCAAAAAAATATTGGAAAGATTTTGATAAGCAGTTACTTTTTGGCCCTATGTTATATTATACAAAAGATGGTCTTTTTACAATAGATGCTAATGAAGCATTAAAAGAAAAAATAAACCTAGTAGCATATAACTGTGATGATTCTAATGTATCTGTAGAGTTTACTCCCATAATTGACACCACAAATTTTTATATGAATGTGTCTTATGAAGATAAAAACACATCTGCATTAGAGTATAAAAATACATTAGGAATGTTTAGTGATGTAGAATTAACAGAAAAATTCATCACCGATGTTAAGGATACAGAAGAATGGATGACAATGGTTATTCATGAAATATTTCATCAATATCAAAAAAAAATCAAAAAGTTTCGAGAAAAACAGATATCGAGCCAAAGAGATTTTGATAGAGATACATTAAATTATTTCTTTAAAAACGAGAATTGGTTTACTACAACAGTTAAGAACGAAAATCAACTTCTTCTTAAGATAATACAAGAAGATAATAATGATAGTGTTAAGAATTACATTTCAGGGTATTTAAAAAGTAAAGAGCAAAGATATGCTAGGATTAAGAATGAATTCAGAATTGATATATCGGCATTAGAATCTAGCTTGTCTAAATCAGAAGGTACTGCCAGGTATATTGAATACTGTACCAAATTAGCGTTATCGACGAGTTCTAATAATCATACCTTATCCGAAATAGACAATAAATATGTTGCTAATCGATTTAAAGATTATAATTTAGAACAAGACGAGTGGATGTATAACTTAGGAGGAGGATATTATTATTCTTTAGGATTTAATTTAACTCGAGTTCTGGAAAAATTAAAAATAAAGTATCAAGAAGATATTTTTATAGAAAACAAATCATTTGATCAATATCTAAAAGAATACCTTGAGTAATGCTATAATTAGCTTTAACAGTACATGTTAACCTAAAATTGTAATTGTATAATATGATGAACCTTATCTGTGATGGTAAGGTTCATTTTTTAATATGGTAAATCCACGATATAATTGTTCTACAAAAAATAAACGTATCATTTGATGCGAAAATGTCATTTTGGATAACGATAGTTTGCTATTAGCCCGACTGTACACCTCGGGGCTAAAGCCATAGGGCCCTCCTATAACAAAAATCAACTGTTTGATTCCGCTATTCATATGTTTTTGCAATACCTCAGAAAATAGTACAGAATCATATTGCTTTCCATTTTCATCGAGTAATATCAATACATCAGAATTTTCTACATGATTAAGGATTAATTTTCCTTCTTTTTCCTTTTGTTGAGCTTCGCTTAAGTTTTTGGCATTTTTAATATCCGGAATAATTTCAAAACTAAATTTAATATAAAACTGTAACCTTTTGATATAGTTGTTAATAAGGTCATTGAGTTGCTTGTCATCTGTTTTGCCAACCGCAAGTAATTTAATATTCATATGTATTTAATATTATAATAGTTTTTACTCAAAAACCAGATAGAATATAGATTTGTGATGTAAAGTAAATAAAAATACGATGTGCTTCTCACTTCGTACTTCCGACTTCTTTTTTTACATTAGCAAAAATAACCATTCAATATGATTAGCGAAACCCAATTCAATAAAGAAATTGATTTGATAATTACCAATGCCATACGCGAAGATGTAGGAGATGGTGATCATAGTTCATTAGCTTGTATCCCAGAATCAATCACCGGAAAAGCAAAACTTTTAGTAAAGGATGAAGGGATCCTGGCGGGAGTAGAATTTGCAAAAAGAGTATTTAATTATGTAGACCCAAATATGAAGGTCGAAGTATTATTAGAAGATGGGGCCAGGGTGAAATATGGAGATATAGCTTTTTATGTTTCAGGAAGCTCGCAGTCTATTCTTAAAGCCGAACGATTAGTGCTTAATGCTATGCAAAGAATGAGTGCAATTGCTACCAAAACGAATCATTTTGTGACCCTTTTAAAAGGTACAGGAACAAAGATTTTAGATACCCGAAAAACAACTCCGGGAATACGAGCATTAGAAAAATGGGCGGTAAAGATTGGAGGAGGAGAGAACCATAGATTTGCCTTATACGATATGGTAATGCTAAAAGATAACCATATCGATTTTGCCGGGGGAATTACTAAAGCTATAGAAAAAACCAAACAATATCTTTCTAATCAAAACCTTGATCTCAAAATTATTGTTGAAGCCCGAGACCTTAATGAGATCAAAGAAATACTTCAAACACCAGGAGTATATCGAATATTAATTGATAATTTTAATTATGAAGATACTCGGGAAGCTGTAAAATTAATTGGTGATTCGTGTCTTACTGAATCCAGCGGAGGGATTAATGAAGAAACAGTACGCAAGTATGCAGAATGTGGTGTAGATTATATTAGTAGTGGCGCGCTAACACATTCTGTATATAATCTGGATTTGAGCTTGAAAGCCGTATAATATATGTCGAAACCCGTAGAAGATAAGCTTAATAAGATTCCTGTGATCAATATATTGGTTAAAATAGGGAAGAAACTTATTCTTCCTGGTTTTGAGGGACTGTCGATATACGACCTAATAGAGATTTATGTAATCGGGATTATAAAAGGTACTTTTTCGGCTAGAGCCAGCGCAATATCATGGAGTTTTTTTTCTTTCTCTATTTCCATTCTTATTATTTCTTCTTAATTTGATTCCTTACGTCCCAATAGATGGGTTTGAGGAGAATTTTTTTGAATTTGTTAACGGAGCATTACCTAAACAATCTTCAGATTTTTTCTCCGGGATATTTGAAGATATTGCATCTAATCCTCGAGGGGGGTTACTATCAACTGTTTTTGTACTATCTATACTTTTTATGACTAATGGGATCAATGCAGTTTTCTCTGGTTTTGAATATTCGTATCATGTAACGCTTAATAGAAATTTTGTACGGCAGTATGTAGTAGCATTAGGGGTGTCTATTATCGTGGCATCGTTATTGTTAATTACAGTTATAGGAACTTTATACTTTTCGTATTTGGTAGATGATTTAAATAAAATGGGTGTAGTTGATGATACTGTTTTTTGGTTAACATTAGGTAAATATGCGCTATTTGTCTTTATGATATTTGTAATTATTGCTACTTTATTTTATTTCGGTACCTCAGAAGGAAAACAAAATAAATTCTTTTCACCTGGTGCATTTATGACCACTTTTTTGATTATTATTACAACATATCTATTTGGAGTATATATAGATAACTTCTCTAATTATAATCAATTGTACGGTTCTATTGGAGCAATGTTGATATTAATGTTATATATATGGCTTAATGCTAATTTGTTATTGCTGGGTTTTGAACTTAATGCATCATTAAATCAATTAAGAAAAAATTTTAATACATAATTTTACTAACATAGATTTCTAATAATTTTTTAAAATGAAAAAACTAAGTATATTATTTATAGCACTTTTAACTATTGTATCTGTTCAGGCTCAAACCAAAATTGGTGATGCTACATTACCTAATACGGTAAAATTTAATGAAGAAGATTTGACGATTAATGGAGGAGGTCTTAGAGAAAAATTCTTTTTTGATATTTATGCGGGAGCCTTATATCTTAAGAAAAAAAATAGCAATGCCAGTGCAATAGCTAAAGCAGACGAAACTATGGCAATTAAATTGCATATTCTTTCTGGCATGATGTCTAGAAGTAAAATGGCTAATGCATTACGTGAAGGGTTTAAAAAATCAACTAACGGAAATATGAAGCCTTATAACGAAAGAATAGAAAAATTTATAGGCTTTATTAATAATGAAATAGAGGTTGGTCAAATCTATGATATGGTATATGAAAAAGGAAAAGGAAGTGTGATTTATAAAGATGGAAAAGAAAAAGGATACGTAACAGGTTTGGATTTTAAAACAGCACTTTTTAATATCTGGTTAGGAAGTAAACCAGCAGACAAAGGACTCAAAAAAGAAATGTTAGGTCTTCAGTAATCAATAAGATATAATCGTATTTTTGTTAAAAATTTAAGTAAATGTATTTCAGAATGTTGTGCATGCATAATATTTTTTATATTTGTGCGCTTTGAAAATTAAGTTTAAACAAATATTAATACCCCAAATACCTTTAGTTATAATGAAAAAAATTACTTTAGTACTGGTAGCACTAATTTCCTTGTCTACCGCTACTGCGCAAATTAGAGTTGGTAAAGCTATTTTGCCTTATGAAGAAAATTTTGGTGATACCGATT
The DNA here is from genome assembly GCF_943422735.1 of Aquimarina sp. EL_43. NCBI lineage: Bacteria > Pseudomonadati > Bacteroidota > Flavobacteriia > Flavobacteriales > Flavobacteriaceae > Aquimarina > Aquimarina sp. EL_43. The sequence goes on from NZ_CALSBR010000001.1 coordinate 4,165,004, forward strand.
TGAAATTGAATGGTGCCGGAATGAGAAAAGTACTCTGGATTGATATGTATGCAGGAGGACTTTATTTAACAAAAAAGAGCAAAGACCCTAAAGAAGTTCTTGATGCAGATGAAACTATGGCTATAAAACTGAATATTGTTTCTGGTTTTGTAACCCAAAAGAAAATGATAAAAGCGGTAAAAGATGGCTTTAACAGAGCCACTTTTGGTAATACCAAAGCATTGGATGGGAGAATAAATAAATTTATTAAATTTTTCTCAGAGCCTATAGTAAAGAACGACATCTTTGATATCGTATATATTAAAGGTAAAGGAGTAACTGCTTTTAAAAATGAAAAAGAACTTGGAGTAATCAAGGGGCGTGATTTTAAATATGCATTATTCAAAATTTGGCTAGGAGACGAACCAGCAAGTGAAGAAATTAAAAATGGAATGTTAGGTATACAATAATCTAATATCATTAATTTAATACGCAAAAAGCTACCGGTTTAAATCGGTAGCTTTTTGTTTTTACCATATTTTTTTATCTTAGAATCTATAAACACAAATTATCATGAAAATTATGAATTTTCGCAATATACTTTTTGTAGCAATAGTATTGGTGTCTGTAACAGCGAGTGCGCAACAACAAATAGTAGGACAATGGAAAACTATTGATGATACTACTGGCGAACCACGATCTATTGTAGAAATTTATAAGAAAGGCAACAAACTGTTTGGGAAGATTTTACAGGTATTAGATGAAGCAGAAAGAAATAAGTTATGCATCGAATGTAAAGGGAATGACCATAATAAACCTATAGAGGGAATGGTAATTATTAAAGAACTTGAAAAAGATGGGAATCAATACGAGGATGGTACTATTATGGACCCCGAGAATGGCAAGGTATATCGATGTAAAATCTGGATTGATGAAGATAATCCAAATGTGCTTAATGTAAGAGGATATATAGCTTTTTTATATAGAACACAAAAGTGGATTCGAGTATAATAATCACAACATATTTCTTTCTTGAAATTTAGAGAATTATAAATTTTAACAATTCTTTTGGTTAGGTTTTAAAAGATTTAGGACTAACTCCTTGAAATTTTAAAAATCTAAACCATGAAAAAAATAATTACATTAATAGTTGTAGTCCTTATATCTACCTTCGCAATGGCACAGGTAAGAGTAGGGGATATTGTATTGCCTTATAAAGTTAGTTTTGACGGAGAAGAACTGTCTTTAAATGGAGCAGGAATGAGAAGTATACTTGGATTTGACACCTATTCTGGTGGTCTATATACCAAGAAAAAATATAATGATCCGGGAGTAGTTTTGGATTCTGATGAGAGTATGTCTATTCGTTTAAATATAGTATCTAAGAAAGTAACAAATAAACGAATGATTAAAGTTTTTAGAAAAGGCTTTGATGATGCAATGTTTGGTAATACCCAAACCTTAGATGTAAGAATAGAAAAGTTTTTAAAATTATTTGCTTCGCCAATGCAGATCAATGATTACTTTGATTTGGTGTACATAAAAGGAAAAGGAATCAAAACCTATAAAAACGGTGAAGAACTTGGTTTTATAAAAGGTAGAGATTTTAAATATGCCCTGTTTAAGATCTGGTTAGGAAATGAACCTGCTTGCAAACTTATTAAAGGAGGAATGTTAGGGTTGAGTAAGTAAGGAATACAAATTTATATAAGCGAGTCTGATTTATTATTTAAATCGGACTTTTTTTATTCTTAAAAATTAAACTTTATTCTATGGGTTAAACTTGTATTTTTGTTGTTTTACACTAAACTATTCCGAATTTTGTTATAATTGGTAATGTCATACTTTATAAATGTAATTCTTCCTATACCTCTTGATAAAGAGTTTACCTATAGTATTAATAAAACTGAAGCTGCATTTTTGCAACCAGGAATGCGTGTGGCTGTTCAATTTGGAAAAAGTAAGATATATGCTGCTTTGGTAACCAAGGTGCATCAAAACCCACCTTTGGTATATGAAGCAAAAGAAATAGAACATATTCTTGATGAATCACCAATAGTTACTCAACATCAATTAGAACTATGGTCCTGGATTTCTAACTATTATATGTGTACAAAAGGAGAGGTAATGAGAGCAGCACTTCCCGGGGCCTTCTTACTAGAAAGCGAAACTATAATTCTGAAAAATGAAAAATCTCTTTTTGATGAATCCTTGTTAAAAGATGATGAGTTTTTGATTTATGAAGCATTACAATATCAGAGCTTACTTCGCATACAAGAAGTGATGAATATTGTAGGTAAGAAAAATGTACTCCCCGTTATAAAACGACTAATAGAAAAAGAAGTCATTACGGTTCAGGAAGAAATTTATGAGCAATATAAACCCAAAATAGTTCGGTATATTCGATTAAACACAACATATACTAAAGAAGAAGCACTAAGGGATTTGCTAGATACAATGACCAGAGCACCTAAACAACGAGAGGTGTTGATGCATTTATTTACGTTACAGGCACAAGCTACTAAGCCAATTAAAGTAAATGAGCTTGTAAAAACTTCTAATAGTTCTGCAGCTGTAATACGAGCATTAGTAGATAAGAATATCTTAGATGAATACCATTTGCAAACAGATCGTGTTCAATATACAGGAGAGACAACAGGAAATACCAAACAGCTTAATGAATATCAACATAAGGCTTATGAAGAAATAAAAGATTCTTTTGAAAATAAAGATGTATGCCTTTTTCATGGGGTTACTTCATCTGGCAAAACAGAAGTATATGTAAAGCTTATAGAGCAAGCTATCCAGAAAGGAGAACAGGTATTGTATTTGCTACCAGAAATTGCTCTAACAACACAACTTATTACTCGATTACAGGAATATTTCGGAGAAAAACTCACGGTATATCATTCTAAGTATTCTGTTAATGAAAGAGTAGAGGCATGGAACAATGTAAAGACCAAAAAATCAAAAGCACAAGTAGTTATTGGTGCTAGGTCGGCCATATTTTTGCCGTTTGCCAATTTGGGATTAATTATTGTAGATGAAGAACACGAGAATACCTTCAAGCAATATGACCCTGCGCCTAGATATCATGCCAGAGATACAGCAATCGTCTTAGCAAAAATGTTTTACGCCAAAGTGGTACTAGGATCTGCGACTCCGGCTCTTGAAACGTACTATAATGCCCGACAAAAAAAGTACGGATTTGTACAATTGACCAGAAGATATGGTGATGTACTAATGCCAGATATTAGTTTAGTAGATATAAAGACAAAATATCGAAAAAAAGAAATGACGGGTCATTTTAGTGACACCTTGTTAACAGGTATTCACAACGCTTTAAAAGAAGGAGAGCAAGTTATTCTTTTTCAAAACAGAAGAGGATATTCTCCTGTGGTAGAGTGTAATACTTGTGGGCACTCTCCGCAATGTCCAAACTGCGATGTTAGTCTTACGTTTCATAGCTTTAGAAATCAATTACGATGTCATTACTGTGGGTATCATATAGCAATGCCTCAAAAGTGTATGGCTTGTGATAGTGTTGATTTAACGACAAAAGGTTTCGGAACAGAGCAAATAGAGAAAGAGTTACAAGAGCTTTTTCCTGATCATAATATTGGAAGAATGGATCAGGATACAACCAGAGGGAAACATGGATATGAAAAGATTATAAATCGGTTTGAAGAAGGGGATATTGATATTATGGTGGGTACACAAATGCTCTCTAAGGGATTAGATTTTAGAAATGTGAGTCTGGTTGGTATAATGAATGCTGATAACTTACTTAATTTTCCGGATTTTAGAGCGCATGAACGTAGTTTTCAATTAATGCAGCAGGTAGCGGGTAGGGCAGGTAGAACCAAAAAAAGAGGTAAAGTTCTGATCCAAACTTATAATCCTTTTCATCAGATTTTACAACAGGTATCTGTTAATGATTATTCTGGAATGTTTACCGATCAAATTGAGGAAAGACATCAATATAAATACCCTCCTTTTTATAAAATAATAAAGATTACTGGTAAACATAAAGATTATAATAGAGTAAATGAAGCTACAAATTGGTTAGCTAAATCATTTAGAAACGTATTTAATGATAATGTTCTGGGACCAGAATTCCCTCCAATTTCAAGAATACGAAATCAATATCATAAAAATATAGTAATAAAAATACCGCAAGGTCAATCTTTAAATAAAACAAAAGAGGTGATAAAAAAAATCAGCACTTCTTTTAAGAGTATTAAAGAATTTTCGGGGGTAAGAGTTATAATTAATGTAGATAACTACTAATTATTTAAAGCTTCTATCAGAGAATGTTTTTTATGCCTGCTAAGTGGTATTTTTTCATCCGCTATTTCTATATTACGACTATTGTAACGCTCTACTTTATCCAGATTCACAATATAAGATTTATGAATTCTTAAAAAACGATCACTAGGTAGTTGGGCTTCAAAAGATTTCATCGTAGCTAATACAACAATAGGATCACCTTCTTCCATTATAAGTTTTACATAATCTCCTAAAGCTTCTACATACTTTAATTGATTAAGGAAAATTTTTCTTTTTTTTAGATTACTCTTTACAAAAATATAATCGTCATCTTCTACAGTAGTATTTTCTCCTCCTATACGAGACATACTCAAAGCTTTATCCACAGCAGCGTTAAAACGATCTTTTTTTAATGGTTTTCTTAAATAATCTATAGCATCATAGTCGAAAGCTTTAAATGCATATTTCGTTTTTCCTGTGACAAAAATAATATGAGGTTTGTTCTCTAAATCATCCAAAAGATCAAAGCCAGTAAGAATTGGCATTTCAATATCTAAGAATAATAAGTCAACTTGAGTGTCGAGTAAACCATTTTTTGTTTCAATAGCATTATTCCACTCAGCCACTAATTCTAGTGAAGAATGTTCGTCTATTAGCTTTACAATAGCTAGTCTTTGGAGGCGGGAATCATCTACTACCGCACATTTTAATTGAGATTGCTCCACTTGTTTAGTGTTATATATTCCAATACAATATTAATGAATATATCTTATCTGCACAAACAATTTCGGCTTTTTATCGATAAAAATAGTGTTTCGTCGAAATGATATTAGGGTTTGAAAATCCAAAAAATAGTCTTACTTTTGCACCCAATTTTAATTTAAATATAGATTTTTATGAATCAATACGAAACTGTTTTCATCTTGAATCCCGTTTTATCTGAAGATCAGATAAAGGAAACAGTTAAGAAATACGAAGACATTCTTGTTTCTAATGGTGCCAAGATGATATCAAAAGAGGATTGGGGGCTTAAAAAGCTTGCTTATGCAATCCAACACAAAAAAAGTGGATTTTACCACTTATTCGAATACCAGGTACCTGGTGAAGCTATCAATGCTTTAGAAGTTGAGTACAGAAGAGATGAACGAGTAATGCGTTACCTTACTGTACGCCTTGATAAGCATGCAATTGCTTGGGCAGAGAAGAGAAGAAATAGAAACAAACAAAAAGCTTAATTATGTCATCTATAGAACAACAAGCGAAAGGAAAAAAAGACGGAGAGATCAGATATCTTACTCCTCTTAATATAGATACATCAAAAACGAAGAAATATTGTCGTTTCAAAAAATCTGGTATCAAGTATATTGATTATAAAGATCCAGATTTCTTAATGGCATTTGTAAATGAACAAGGTAAGTTATTACCTCGTCGTCTTACAGGAACTTCATTAAAATATCAACGTAAAGTAAGTGTTGCTGTAAAAAGAGCAAGACACCTAGCTTTAATGCCATACGTTGGTGATTTATTAAAATAAAACTCGTCATAACATATTATGGAACTTATATTAAAGAAAGACGTTGAGAATCTAGGATTCGCAGACGATGTAGTAGAAGTTAAGAATGGTTATGGTCGTAACTATTTAATTCCTAATGGACTTGCATTATTAGCAACTCCTTCTGCAAAAAAAGTACTTGCCGAAACATTAAAGCAACGTGCTTTTAAAGAAAAGAAAGAGATCGAAGATGCAGAAAAAGTAGGGAAGAAACTTAGTGGATTAGAGATCAAAATTTTAGCAAAAGCTGGAGCTGGAGACAAGTTATTTGGTTCTGTATCTAATGCTGATGTTGCAGAAGCATTTGCTAAAGAAGGAGTTGAATTAGAAAAGAAATTTATTACTGTACCAGGTGGAACCATTAAACGTCTAGGTCAGTACGAAGCTTCTGTTCGCCTTCATAGAGAAGTGATTGTTCCTATTACTTTTGAAGTAATCACTCAGGCTAAATAGATAAATAACAGTTGATAACTGTTTTATAATATTATAAAAAATCGCTCTTATGAGCGATTTTTTTATTTTATTTTTATTCTTAATCAATTAATTAAAAGTTATTATTACATGAAAAAAATTATTCTATTAATTTTGGTATTGATAGGGGGTACGATCAATGCTCAGGTTACTACTTCTAATATTTCGGGGATAGTACGTGATAGTGGAAATCAATTACTGCCAGGGGCTAATGTTACCGCAGTGCATGGACCTACAGGCACTTCGTATGGTGGAGTGACTGATTTTGACGGACGTTTTAATCTTAATAATTTACGTGTAGGAGGGCCATATAGAATAACAATAAGTTATGTAGGTTTTAAAAAGCAACTTATTGATGAAGTGTTTTTACAATTAGGGCAAACCTTCAACCTTAATATAACATTGGTCGAAGATAGTAATCAATTAGAAGAAGTTGTAATTACGACGAATAAAAATTCTACATTTAGTAGTGATCGCACTGGTGCAGAAACCAGTGTAGGTAGAAGAGAATTACGAACATTACCTACAATATCACGTTCTGCAGCCGATTTTACAAGGCTGGAACCTACCGCAAGCGGAAATTCTTTTGGAGGAAGAAATGATCAGTTTAATAATTTTAGCTTAGATGGTGCTGTATTTAATAATCCTTTTGGGTTAGATGCTGCAACTCCCGGAGGCCAAACCGATGCACAACCAATCTCGTTAGATGCTATCGATCAGATTCAGGTGTCTACAGCTCCATATGATGTAACATTATCGGGGTTTACAGGAGCATCTGTTAATGCAGTTACAAAAAGTGGAACTAATACTTTTAAGGGAACTGCTTATGGATTCTTTAGAAATGAAAGTCTTACCGGAGGAAAAGTAAAGGGAGAAGATGTGTTTAAGTCTGATCTCGAGCAAACACAATACGGATTTAGTATTGGCGGACCTATCATAGAAAATAAACTATTCTTTTTTGCGAATGCAGAAAGAGATCAACGTACCGATTTAGGTTCATCCTGGTTACCTAATACAGGTAGTGGAGCAATAAATGAATCTCGTGTATTAGAGTCTGATATGATTGCAGTTAGTAATGCACTCTCAAATTTGGGGTATATTACTGGCGCATACCAAGGATTTACGTATGATTCTGAATCTACCAAAGGAATTCTTAAATTAGATTGGAATATTAATGATAAACATAGAGCAGCTATTATTTATAATTTTTTAAGAGCTTCTAAAGAAAAACCTGCACACCCAACAGCATTAGGAATTCGAGGACCTAGTGCTTCTACATTACAGTTTGAAAATTCGGGCTATGAGATTAATAATAATATAAATTCTTTCCAGTTAGAAGTCAATTCTACGTTCTCTAGTAAGTTTGCTAATAAATTTCAGGCGGGTTACACGCATTTTGATGATTTTAGAAATCCATTATCAACACCTGCACCTGTAATTACAATTCAGGATGGTGCTGGATCAAATTATATCATTGCTGGTCACGAACCATTTTCTATCAATAATAAATTAGATCAAAAAGTAATTCAGGCAACTAATAATCTTAATATCTTCTTAGGTGATCATACCATTACGGTTGGAGCATCTTTCGAGATGTTTAGATTTAAGAATTCGTTTAATTTAACTGCATATGAAGACTTTGCTAATTTTGGTTCGACATATCGAGGATTATTTTCACCCTATGGTTCGGTAAGTTCTTTTTTAGATGATGCAAATAATGGTGTAGTTGCTGCTAACCTACAATTTGCGCAAGATCGTTTTGCTGCTCTAAACGCTGCGGGAGATGGTAATGACGGGGGATGGAAATTGGCAGAATTAAATGTAGGGCAATTGGCTTTTTATATTCAGGAAGAATGGAATATTACAGAGCGATTTAAGTTTAGTTATGGACTTAGACTTGATAAGCCATTATATTTTGATACCGATGAACGTATACAGGAGTATATAGATACAGATAATGGAGCTAGTAGAGATGAGAGTGTTGTGTATTTTGATCCGAATGGAGGAGCCGTAACTTTAAACTCTACTACTTTACCAACAGATAGGATTTTAATATCACCAAGATTAGGGTTTAATTATGATGTAAGAGGAGACAAAACTTTTCAACTACGAGGAGGTACAGGTATATTTACAGGTAGATTGCCATTTGTATGGATAGGAAACCAGGTGAGTGGGGCAGATGATGGTTTCTTTCAAATTGTAGATCCAGATTTTCAGTTTCCACAAGTATGGAGATCTAGCTTAGGAGTTGATTATCGATTAAGTAATGGCATAATCCTAACAGGTGATTTTGCTTATACAGAAGATATTAATGGAATTCATGTTCAGAATTGGGGATTACGCGAACCAACACAGACGCTGTCGGGAGTTGACAATAGACAAATATATGGAGTAACAGATAGGGGAGCTAATAATGCTTTTGTACTAACCAATTCTAATCAGGGAAGAATTGTAAATGCCTCTTTTAAGGCAGCCAAGAATTTTAAAAATAACTTATATGCGAGTATTGCTTATAGTTATTTGGATTCTAAAGATGTAAATTCTATTGAAGCAGAAATTACCGGAGATGCATTCGCAGGCAATCCTGCTTTAGGGAATGTAAATAATGATGTTCTGTCATACTCTAAATATGGAGATCGACACAGAATTATTGCTATTGCTTCTAAGAAATGGACATATGGTAACGAGAAATTTGCTACTACTATTTCTGCTTTTGCTGAGTTTGCACAAGGAGGCAGGTTTAATTATACATATGCAGGTGATATTAATGGAGATGGGTCTTCTTTGAATGATTTAATTTATATTCCTACACAGACCGAATTGGCAACATATGCATTTAGCGGTGCTTCATTTAATGAAAGAGAGGCGCAAAGAGCTGCTTTTGAAGCCTATATAAGACAAGATGATTATTTAAGTGAAAATAGAGGAAGTTATGCAAAACGATATGGAGCTATTGCTCCGTGGAGAAATAAAGTTGATTTTAAATTACTCCAGGATTTTAATATTAATGTTGGAGAAAGAACAAATACAATACAGTTGAGCTTAGATGTTTTAAATTTAGGTAATTTAATCAATTCGGATTGGGGATTAGTGCAACAACCAAATAATGTGCAAGTGTTGGGGGTTAATGTAGATACATCAAATAATACTCCAACATATTCTTTTGATCCTAATTTGGTTGATACTTTTGGATATGACGCTAGCCTTCAATCAAGATGGCAGGCTCAGGTAGGACTACGATATATATTCTAAAAAAAGAATTTATACTTCTTTTAAAGCATAAAAAAGCCTTCTAAATGAAGGCTTTTTTATTTTATTGGAAACTATTGATTGATTAATCGATAGATAAGTATTGCGGTACGTTTGGTCAAAGCTTCAAAAGTGGTTAGATCTAATGTTTCTTTTGGAGTATGTGCTCCGGTACCCATGGTTCCTAATCCATCCAGACAATCCACATGCTCTGCTACAAAAGAAGTATCTGCAGCTCCACGTTTACCAGGGTCATAGGCTTCAACTACTCCTTGATCCAGAGCCTTACTTACTTCATTTAGCAATGCTAATAATTTGTGATTGCCTTTAGTTGGTTGCATTGCAGGATAACTATCAGTAAAAGTGATAGACGCACTGGTGTGAGGTAAGTTTTCTTCAGTAATTTTTTTCATTTTTGAACGGGCTCTTTCTTTTTGTTCTTCAGAGATAAAACGCAATCCTCCTTTTACCATAACAGTTTGTGGTACAACATTACTTTTTCCGAAGGCTTCTCCTTCACTTATTGAGCTGTCAAATTTAACCTCTGTTCCTCCCAGAATTACTCCAGGGTTAAAGGTTAAAAATTCTTCTCCTTTAACATCGGTATAGAAGCTATTTAAAATTCTGGAAGCTTCAAAAATAGCACCTGCACCTACACGTTCATTAAAAACACCAGACGAATGTGCTCTTTTTCCCTTAACTTCTAGTTTCCATCCAGAAGATCCTCTACGGGCAACGGTAGCATAATTAAACCCTGTAGAGGTCTCAAAGCCCAGAGCAACTTCACTATTTTTTGCTGCATCAATTAAATCTTTTCTACTAATATCTAATGGTTGTCCTGTGCTTTCTTCATCGCCGGTAAAAGCAACTATAATTTGGGCATTATTAAGTAATTTATTTTCGTGTAAGGCTTTTAGGGCATATAGTACAACAACATCTCCGCCTTTCATATCATTAGTCCCGGGCCCATATGCAATATCACCATCTTTCTTAAATTTCTGAAAAGGGCTATCTTTTTCAAATACTGTATCCAGGTGCCCAATGAGTAGTATTTTTTTTCCTTTACTTCCAGAAGTTTCGGCAAACAAATGTCCGGCTCGATTTACTTCTGCAGGCATATCAATCCATCGAGTATTAAAATCAATTGCATCAAATTGCTCTTTAAACACCATTCCTACCTCTTTTACACCTTCATGATGCATTGTTCCGCTATTAATATTTACAACCTTCTCTAAAAACTGAATCGCTGATTCATGATTAGCTTCTATTGATTTAATAATTTTTTTTTCTGTTTTAGAAAGTTTTTGAGCATTCATAGTTAATGTTATGAAAAGAAATAAAAAGAGATGTGAGATACGTATGGTAAAAAAAGTATTCATGTTGGTGATGTTATTTGTTGAAGGATAAATATAAGGACTTTAGTAGTTGTAGATTTTGTATTTTGATGTAAAGGCAAAATAGAAGGTAGAAGACAGTGTTTATTGTTTTAAAATCATCTTTTTATAATTACTTTTGCAGTCAATTTTTTTACAATGAAATATCAAAGATTAAGTAAGGAACAATTAGAGGAATTACATGTAGAATTCATTAACTTTTTGGCAACACAATCTATTACAGCAGAAGAGTGGAGTGATATTAAAGAAAATAAACCCCAGGTTGCCGAAGAAGAGATTGATATTTTTAGTGATTTGGTATGGGAAAAAGTACTTACTAACGCACAATATCTGGAACATTTTTCGAAAGATCAGATACATTTGTTCGAATTGCTGGACAATGAGATGTGTCTTATTGCAGTAAAGGTAAATAATGATGCTATTGATATCACTACACAAGAAGGGTATCAATGGTTACAAAGTAATTTACTAAATGACGAAGTGGTATTTTATAATGCGTCTAAGCAATATAGTGATGATAAAAATCTGGATAAATTTACACTAATCCAAAAAGGAGCAAATATCACTAAAGGAGAGTTATATCAGTATTTTGCTAATATGATCGAAAACAGAGAATAATAGCAACTGTTTTAAAACAATAATTTATAATCACAGTATCATAAGAAATGTCTTATATATTGTGAAAGCTAATATGTAGTTAATTAACTATTCGTATCTCAAAGATTCTATAGGGTCTTGTTTTGCTGCTTTTACAGCGGGGTATAATCCAGAAACAACTGCAATAACAAAAGAAATAGTAGTGGCCGCAAATATGGCGAGCCAGGGAGTACTAAAAGAAAAATTAGCAGCAGCCGAAATTCCTCCACCAATCAGGATTCCCAGAATAATACCTACAAGGCCACCAATTTGACCAATAATTATGGTTTCCATAAAAAACTGACCTGCAATAGTATGTTTTTTAGCCCCCAACGCTTTTCTTACCCCAATTTCCCGAGTTCGTTCGGTAACAGAAACCAACATAATATTCATTAAAGCAATTGAAGAACCAAATATGGTAATGATACTAATAATCCAAGCAGCATAATATAAGTAAACAGTAATACTAGCTATTCGGTTTAATAAGTCATCACTACGTTCAAGTCCAAAATTATTTTCTTCGATTGGATTTAACTTTCTGATGTTTCTAAAAGTGAGAATAGCTTCATCCTGAGCACCTTCTAGAAATTGTTTGTCATCTACCTTTACACTAATACCATAATTAATATTAGGGAGTGTAAAAATGGATCTCGCTATCTGCAAAGGAATAAGGACTCGTAAATCCTGATTATTTCTAAATGTAGCTCCTTTACTCTCCAGAAGCCCAATTACTTTAAATTTTACTCCTCGAATACTTATTGTTTTTCCCAAAGGATTTGTATCCTTAAATAAATTCTTTTTGAAATCAGATCCTATGAGACACACATGATTATTGTTTTCTACATCAAAAAAAGTAAAATTTCTACCATTGTCTATTTCAGTTCCTGTGTTTTCAAGATAATTTTCATTAATCCCTACTACAGATACTTCGGGATCGGTTTTTTCACTTTCATATTTTACTTCGGCATTACGTGTACCAGTAAAGTGAATAGAGGTTTTTGAAAAAGGATAACTAAATTTATCTTTAAAATCTTTTACATTACGATAACTAATAATAGGATTGATTTTGTCTCGATCTCTACTATTTCTTGTGTTAAATTCGTAACGCTGGATATTAAAAGTATTAGCACCCATCGAAGCAAAATCTCCAGAAATTGTATTTTCTAAAGCACCAACCAAAGTAAGTATTCCAACCAATGATGTAATACCAATTGCAATGATTAATATAGTAAGAACAGTTCGTAGAACTTGCCCTTTTATAGAGTCCATTGCGATCCTGATATTTTCTCTAAAAAGTGAAAACATAATAGTTTTTAATAGTGTGTTCTTTATATAGGACTACAAAACGTGTTTAAAGTTACTTAAAAAACCAGATTTTTTATAAGTATTGATCCACGTCTTTATACTTTTTTTAGATATTTGCAGCTCGAAATAGCAGGTAGGTATTAAGAGTGAGGTAATGGTTTGTAGCTATAGTGTTGATCCTTAATTATCTAATTGCTTCTTGTATACAGATTAAAATGATATATGAGTACTGTATAGAATACTATATTTGCACGCTTTACAAATTTGATAAACACTGTGATATATCTTCTATCGGCTCTTAATAAAAACTAGATAATGGCACAAAAACCATCAATACCAAAAGGAACCCGTGACTTTTCTCCCATAGAAGTGGCTAAGAGAAGTTATATTATGAATGTTATCAAATCACAGTTTCAATTATTTGGTTTTCATCCTATCGAAACTCCTAGTTTTGAGAATAGTGATACTTTGATGGGCAAATATGGAGAAGAAGGAGATCGATTGATTTTTAAAATATTAAATAGTGGTGATTATCTAAATAAAGTGGATGAAGCTTTATATTCATCTAAAAATAGTACTAAAATAACTACCAAGATCAGCGAAAAAGCGCTTCGTTATGATCTTACGGTACCATTTGCACGTTATGTTGTGCAACACCAAAATGAAATTGATTTTCCGTTTAAAAGATATCAAATGCAGCCGGTATGGAGGGCAGATAGACCACAAAAAGGACGTTTTAGAGAATTTTATCAATGTGATGCCGATGTGGTAGGAAGTACTTCTTTATGGCAAGAAGTTGATTTTGTTAAACTATACGATGCTGTTTTTACCAAATTAAAACTTGAAGGAGTAACCATTAAAATTAATAATCGTAAAATCCTATCTGGTATTGCAGAAGTAATAGGGGCAAGCGATAAATTAATTGATTTTACAGTTGCCCTGGATAAACTAGATAAAATTGGTGAAGATGGAGTAAAAAAGGAGATGTTAAATAAAGGGATTTCTGAAACTGCTATAGAAAGCGTAAAACCACTTTTCAATTTTACAGGAACAACTTCAGAAAAGCTAGATAAATTGCGAAATATGTTGGCTTCTTCTGAAGAAGGAATGCAAGGAGTAGAAGAATTACAATTTATAATTAATGCTTTTAAGGAGATTCCTTTGGAGACTGCAACTTTAGATCTTGATGTTACCCTGGCAAGAGGATTAAATTATTATACAGGGGCTATTTTTGAAGTATCGGCACCAGATACTGTAAAAATGGGATCTATTGGAGGAGGAGGTCGATATGACGATCTAACGGGAATTTTTGGACTAAAAAATATAAGTGGTGTAGGGATTTCTTTTGGTTTGGATAGAATTTATCTTGTTCTTGAAGAATTAGGATTGTTTCCAAAAACTGTTGCTCCTTCGACCAAAGTACTATTCATAAATTTTGGAGAAGAAGAAGCATTTTATTGCTTAAAAACAGTTAATGTGCTTAGAAATGATGACATAATTGCTGAGCTATATCCCGATAATGCCAAAATGAAAAAACAAATGGGGTATGCGAATAAAAGAGCGATACCTTATGTCGTACTTGCTGGATCTTCTGAGATGAATAATAATACATTTACGGTCAAGGATATGCAATCCGGAACTCAAAAAGAAATGGATTTAAAGGAGTTAAAAGAGCTTTTACGATAATTTTTTTCTTATTTTTAAGAAATAAAATACTAAATTAACGTTACTACTTATAACATTAATTTAACTATATATTGTCTTAAAACTAGAATTATGAAAACCCCTATTTTGTCCATTTTACTTTGTATGATGCTATTATCTGTAGTTTCTTGTAAAAAAGATCCTAAAACAGATACCATAGATCCTGTAGAAATCCCTAGAGGTGATACCTCTAATTTTATCGAAGAAACTGAAGAAGAAAAAAAACCTGTAGTTAAAAAGAAGAAAAAAGCGACTAAAGATAAAACGACTACAAAAGATGATAATACACTACACATACCAGGAATTTTTGATACTACAGATAACTCTTATTCTAAAAAGTATATAAAAGATTATGAACGATATGTGGCAAACTATAAGAAAGCTGTAGAAGCAAATGATATGGATTCTTTTCTTAAACTAAGTGATGCAAGTGATGATCTTAGTAAGCAATATAATCGTCTTATGAATATACTTCCAGGCGAGGAAATACAAAAACTAAGTGAATATATGCAAGTTAAATCAGAACAACTTGCAGAACTATCTTCTAAAATGTAACTTCTTAAATTCAGTGTTTTCAAAAAGGGAATAAGTAATCTCCATTTCTCTTTTGACTCATAATATAACCTATTAAAACAACAAAATTGTTAGGTGTAAAGAATTAAATAAAATTCTTTACACCTAAACTTTTATATTCAATTTTAACAATATTGTTTATGTTGTGTCCTTTTGATTCTAATTTCTAAACATAACCAATACATTAAATAATCTGATTTTTTTACTGAATTTATTTATTATTGATGTAATATACCGTGCGAATTGGCTAATCAAGGGAAATAAGATGCTAAAATTGGTTTTGAAGAAAACCAGAAGATATCGAGTATCCAGAAGAGGATATCAAAGTACTAAAATGGCAAAATGCATCAAAAATGCTCTCTATGTATCAAAATGATAACCCAGAAAAAGATATTGTAAAGTTTATAGAAATACGATTGGCAGATGTATTTCATAAACTATTAAAAGAAGAATAGTTTTCTTCTAGTCTTAATCTCGTATTGAAATTTCCTTATAATTAGATAACAATTACTCATTTTTATAAAATATATTTAGAATATAACTGAAATACATTTCTAAGTTTAAAAAACCGTCACTAATTTAAAGGTATTCGTCACAAAATGTAAATTACTCTTCATTTTCTCTACGACTGAAGATAAGTTTGTACTCATAAACTATAATTAATTTACTGATAACACATAGTCAATTTACTGGTGATGTATAATATTTTTTGTGAGATACTAATTTCTTTAATTAAAATATAATAGAGACTTTACCTCATGCATTGGAGTATTCTTAAATTACTAGTTCACAAATAATGTACACCCAAGTATGTATTGTGAACTAGTATAATCAATGAAAGTACTTAAATGTTTTTAAACTATAGTTTTTGCGTGAATTAGTTAATACTGATTTTTTATTAGAGTCCCAATAACTCGCTTAAATTATAATTTATGAAATTGCCCTCGGTCTTATTATTATGGATAACTCCAATACTATTTTATGCACATAATAATGAAAAAGATTCTCTCTCAGTTAAAAAAGAGAATTCAATACTAGAAGATCAACCAGTTTCAAATTTTTATCAATTTCCTGAACTCGATAAAAACTTTCCTGTCAAAAAATCCATTACTATTTCTTCTGCACCAGAATTTACTACAGAAAGTATTCAGAGAGAATATGGGACTCCAAGTACCTGGGTTAATGATAAAAGGTCAATAGCTATAGAAAGTTTTGCAATAATAGATAAAGAAGATAATTGGGTTACTTCTTTTTCAAATACCCATATTGATGCATTACCTGTTGGAGTCAAACATACAATAAGTGAAATTGAATATCAACTGGGGTTTGTAAAAGCAAAATTCTATAAAGAATATACAGAACTTACTGTATTTGTAAAAGTAGTCTTGCCACAATCTGATGATAAAGGTGATCCTATAGAACTTTTTTTTGGAGCAGATAATGTAAAGCTTTCTCATGAAGGAGGGATAATAGGGGACGCCAATTTGGTATTACTAGGAGATATATTTATTCCTTTTAATGGCGGTAATTGGATGCTTTTTTTAAAAGGAGGTTTAGATTTTAAAACAGGAAATGTTCAAAACAAAACTTTCGCCACAATTAATTGTGATGGGGTTAAGGAAATGGGAATCGAAGGAGGTATTGAGTTTTCGAGAAATCTTTTACTACCAGTAGGAGAAAATGGAGAAAGCTTACCAAAAACAAGACCATGGCCCAATGGTAATAAAACATCAATGGTACCTAATCGAGTACGAGGAGATTTTAAAGCAGTTGCTTCAAACTGGAATGATCTTGTTGTAGGAGTGGGAATTACCCCTTTTGTCTTAGCAAATCAAGAAGATGGATTTATGTTTTCTGTTAGTAAAGCCATTCTTGATTTTAGTGATTTAAGAACTCCGGATGTTCCTTTTCCAGGATATTATCATGAAAACGGATTGTTATTACCTAACAGAGAATCATGGCGGGGAGTATATATAGAATCTATACAGGTAGGGATGCCAGAAGCATTTAAAACAACCAATAGTGTTTCTAAAAATAAGAGAGTGACTTTTGAGGCTGCTAATCTTATTATTGATAGTCATGGAGTTTCAGGAGAATTTTCGATAAAAAATATAATTCCGTTAGAAATCGGAATTACTTCTTCACAAAATGCCTGGGCATATTCTGTAGATGAATTGGGGGTAGTCTATGCAGCAAACAATTTCATGGGTGCAAAGTTTGCAGGAAGCATAAGACTACCCACTTCTGGTGTCAAAGACAAAGGATTGAAATACAAAGGTATTATTACTGATGAAGAGTATATGATGGCAGTATCTCCTGTAGAAACCGTTAGTTTTGATATTCTTCAGGCCAAAGTGCAGTTACTTCCAAATTCTGGAGTATTAATGAGAGTAAAAAACAGTGACGATCAAGGAAGTGATATCGAAACAGAAGGAGCTACAACAAATAATAAAAAGGAATTTTTTATGCAGGCCAGGCTTAATGGAAGAATGGCTATTTCTGCTAGTCAAAAACAATCCATACTGGATGAAGGAAAGAAAGTTGATGATGCTATTGTAAAATTTAAGGGAATTACTTTCGAAAATTTGGTTTTGCAAACCGAAAGCCCACTCATTAGTGTTAAATATTTTGGTTATGAAGATCAGGTTAAAGTAGCAGGATTTCCTGTATCTATAGACAGAATAGGAATTGTAGCACAAGATCGAGAGATTGGGATAAAGTTTGATATTGGTGTATCGCTAATGAAAGATGCATTTGCAGCAAAAGGAGGGGTTGGGATTTTTGCAAAACAAAAACAAGCTTCTTCAGGATTAGGAAATGGTAAAGAAGACTACCGATATAAGCAACGATGGCAATATGACCGCTTAGAGTTATCCAGAATGATTGTAAAGGCTAATATGGGAGCGATAGCTTTTGAAGGCGCCCTTGATCTTATGGATAATGACCCCATATACGGTGATGGATTTCAAGCCAAAGTAAAAGCGACATTCTTTAAAAAAGAAGGAAGTGAAGGAAGTGATAAAGGAATCTCCTGTGCCGCTATTTTTGGTAAAACAAGAACTAAACAAAATGTTGATAATGAGGAAGCAGGAACCAAAGAAACTGTTACTACAGAAGGATATAGATATTGGTATATAGACGCAGCGGTTACAGGGTTGAAGATACCTGTATTTCCAGGCCTTAATATAACGGGATTTGCGGGAGGGGCATTTTATAAAATGTCAAGAAAACCAGAAGGAAATATTTCAGAATTCTCTCCATCAGGACTTACTTATATCCCTGATAACCAAACAGGGTTAGGAGTTAAAGCAATGGTATTTGGTGCAATGCCTGATGAAAAAGCGATGAGTGTTAGTGCAGGGTTCGAAATTGATTTCAATAAAAATTATGGGGTTAATAGGTTAGGATTCTTTGGCGAAGTTCATGCGATGAAAGCTTTTGATTTTCCAAATCCGATGGGTAAAATAACAGGAAAACTTCAGGGATTAGCAAACAGTGAATCTCTTGGAAATAAAGTTGTAAAAACGTTTTCGGAAAAAGCAGAATCTGAATACCCTTCAGAAATTACAGGACAAGCAGGAGTTAATGCTAAAGTAGGAATGCAGTATGATTTTACTAACAACACTTTTCATGCAGATATGGATTTATATGTTAATGTAGCAGGAGGTCTTGTTCAAGGAAGAGCTTCTAAAGGTCGTGCAGGATGGGGAGTAATTCATATCTCCCCAGATGAATGGTATGTACATATGGGAACGCCTACTGACCGTTTGGGGCTAAAAATGGGAGTAGGTCCTGTTTCTGTTGAAAGTGGCGGTTATTTTATGATGGGTGATGGCTTGCCAGGAAGCCCACCGCCACCATCAGAAGTTGCAACAATGTTAGGTGTAGATGTAGATAAATTAGATTATATGAGAGATGAAAACTCATTAAAATCAGGAAAAGGACTTGCATTTGGATCAGATTTTAAGATTGATACTGGAAATATTAGTTTTTTATTGCTGTACGCACGTTTTCGAGCAGGCCTGGGGTTTGATATCATGCTAAAAGACTATCAGCAAGCTATGTGTGTGAATACAGGAGATCAGGTAGGAATTAATGGGTGGTATGCTAATGGGCAAGCCTATGCTTATCTACAAGGAGAACTAGGGATTAAGGTAAAACTATTTGCGGTTAGTAAAAAAGTACCTATAATTCAGGGAGGTGCTGCTATTCTTATGCAGGCAAAAGGACCAAATCCATTCTGGATGCGTGGATATGCTGCCGGATATTATGATCTTCTGGGTGGGGCAGTAAAAGGAGCCTATAGATTTAAGGTAGAAGTGGGTGAGATGTGTGAATTTCAGGATGATACTCCAGTGGGAGATATCAAAATGATCAGTGATCTTACTCCAGCTGATAATGATCAGAATGTTGATGTATTTATGGCGCCACAGGCAACGTTTGTAATGAAAGTAGGAGAACCCATTACCATCTCAGAAAATGGAGGAGATAAAACGTATAAGATACTACTGGATAAATTTACTGTGACCGATGAATCTGGGAAAGTAACATCTGGAAAACTTGAATGGGCACATACCAAGGATCGAGTAACCTTTATGCCAGATGATATTTTACCTCCCGAAACCAGATTAAAAGCAATAGTAGAAATCAGTTTCCAGGAAAAAATAAGTGGAGTATATCGTGATGTTATGCTAAATGGAAAAAAAGCACTGGAAACTTTAGAAAGAAACTTTACCACTGCAACTGCACCAGATTATATACCATTAAATAACATTAAATATGCTTATCCTGTTGTGAACCAAAAGCAATTTTATAAAGGAGAATCTACTAGTGGATATATACAATTACAAAAAGGGCAGGATTATCTTTTTGATAATTCACAATGGCAAAGTACAGTGAAATTTATAGATCAAAATGGAAAATTATCACTAGCAAAATTCAACTATAATACTGCCGAAAATAAGGTGATATATACATTACCTAAAGTAGATAAAGAAGTTACATACACAATGTCTATTGTTAGTACTTCTATAACTTCAGGAAATTCTTCAGAGGGTACCGAAGTTACAGAAACTACAAATTATGATGAAGATAATACAATGGAGATCAAGAAAAATTCTGCAGTAAATGTATTGAAAGAAGGAGAGATAGAAAGAATTACCTATGAATTCAAAACCAGTAAATATAAAAAGTTTGCAGATAAAATAAAGGCAATGTCTGTGACTCATAATAATGTGGGAGCAGTGGGGGCAAGTTCGGATATGATTTACCTATACAGTTATATAACTCCGAATGAAGGTTTTGATTTGGTAGAACTATTAGGAAATACATACACAGCAAATAAACCATTGGTATCCTATGAAGCTACATTAGTTGATACCTATTATCAAAAAGATATAGAACCTTTGGTATATGCTAATTATCCTATTTCAGGAACTTATCTTCTTAGGAATAGAGATCCAGGTATTTTGGGAATTTCTCCTAAAAAAGCATTGTCGATAAAATCAAGTTATCTAACGAGCTTAGAAAAAAATCAAAATAAAACTTTAATACAGACACATTTTCCATTTGAATATGATCTGCCACGAATATATAAACAAGATTTTATAGATCTGAGAAATCAAGTACTTAAAGATTTTACGAATAATGTAATTAGTGGGGCACACCCTGCTATGCGATTGCTAGATGGAGATTATCTCTTTATGCGATATGGTAAATATGAAATGGTACTAAAGTACGTGCTTCCGGGAGGAATTGAAGCATCACAAGCCAAATTTGATTTTAAGAACCCATTGGAATATAGAATGTAATGTATAAAATACGATTTTTCATGTATAGTTGTATCGTTCTGGCCAATATATCCCTATATGCTCAGGACTCTATTCCTGCAATAAAAATAATTTCTCATACAGATGGAAATACTGTTATGTTACGGTGGGCTGTATCAAACCCAATTACTTGGGAAAAGGCAAATACTTATGGGTATAGTATAGAGCGTTATACTATAGAAAAAGATGGAGCAAAGTTATCTCAACCAGAGAAAACAGTAATTACATCAACTCCAATAGTACCAGAGCCTTTAGAAACCTGGGAGAATATTGTAGTATCCAATAATCACGCTGCTATTATGGCGCAAGCGCTATATGGAGAAAAGTTTGAAGTCGGAAATATGCAAGAAGGCGGCTTTGCACAGATTGTTAATCAAGCTAAAGAAGCAGAGCAACGTTTTTCTTTTGCCCTCCTAGCTGCAGATATGGACTTTAAAGTAGCTATAAAAGCCGGGTTAGGTTTTATAGATACAGAGATACAAGAGGGGGAGACTTATTTTTATACTATAAAAACAGAAATCCCAAAAGAGATATTGAACGTAGAAGAAGGCAATGTGTATGTGGATTTCAATAAAAGTCAAAAACTTCCAAAACCAATAGATCTTATAGCAGTTAATGAAGATAAAAGCATATTACTAACCTGGGAATATGAAAGATTAAAAGCAGTGTTCAATTCTTATTATGTAGAACGCTCTGATGATGGAACCGATTTTAAAAGATTAGGGGATGCTCCATTAGTAAACATGAATGGTAAACCAGGAACGCCCAGAAGGATGTATTATACGGATACCTTGTCTCAAAATAATAAAACCTATCATTATAGAGTAGTTGGGATTTCTCCTTTTGGAAAACACAGTCCTCCTTCAGAAATTGTTGCTGGTCAGGGAATCAAAAAACTAGAGGTAACTCCTCATATCTCTAAAACAGAATTTGATACTTCTGGAGCGATACAGATACATTGGGACTTTGAAAAAGTAGCAGAATCCGAAATTACAGGATTTGAACTCAATTGGGCATCACAGGAAAAAGGACCATATACTGTGGTCAAAAAAAATATACAACCTCATGCTAGGCAAACTACTTTCAATGAAGTAGATCCGTCTAACTACTTTACAGTATCGGCTTTGGGTAAAAATAATCAAAAAACCACTTCTTTTGCTGCATTCGCACAAACCATAGATAGTATTCCACCTCATAGTCCTGTAGGATTGAGAGGGGCTGTTGATACATTGGGGGTCGTAAAATTGCAATGGACAGCCAATACAGAACGTGATATATTAGGGTATCGGGTATATAGAGGAAATCTTGAAAAAGAAGAATTGGTACAGATCACAGTGTCTCCCGTATCAAAAACAACATATACAGACACCGTACAGGTAAAATCTTTAAATAAAAAAGTGTTTTATCAGGTAGCTGCCGTAGATAGACGGTATAACATGTCTAAGTATTCAAAAAAGATAACATTAAAGAAGCCAGATATAGTACCCCCTTCATCTCCAATTTTTTCGGCGTATGAAGTGAAAGAAAATGGTGTATACCTATCCTGGATCAATAGCAGTAGTAATGATGTATCTGGTCATCGATTATATCGCAAGCATATCGCGGAAGAAAATAAGGGCTGGAAGTTGATTTTTAAAACCGACACTATAACCTCCTATATCGATGTTAATGCCAAATCAGGAGAATACTATCAATACGCCATATTTGCCATAGATGAATCAGGGTTACAATCATCCCCATCTACTCCACTAACGATAACTATGCAGTTTAATGTTCCACAACAAGTAATAAAAAATTTTAAAGGAGTAGTCGATAGATTGGTAGAGAAGATTGATCTATCATGGAAAATTTCAGGCGAACAAGTCTCTGAGGTCTGGATTTATAAAAATATAAAAGATAGTATGCCTGTTCTTTGGAAACAGTTGCCCGCCAGTATCACCATGATTACGGATACACATGTGAGCCCCAACACAGAATATACATACCTGTTAAAAGCAATACTAAAAAAGGGATACAGTACCCTGAAAACTGTGAATATAACATATTAACTTATGAAAAACGTAATAGTAATACTAGGATGCGTATTGATCACTGTAATATCCTATGGACAAAAGCATATAGCTACCATAACAGGACATTTGGGAGGGAATGAAGATAATGTGGGGTTATATTATCGAATGACTATGGGAGGTAAAACAATAGCTACCAATAGTATATCAGGAGGAATATCAATTGAGGTAGATGTACAAAACCAAGAAATAGAAGCGTCTGCAGATGAGATATACATTTTTCTTAGCTGGCAGGGAACTTTTGATGGTACTGGAAAACCTGGTTCTGCAGAGGGGACATTAAAAATTTCGAGTTGTTATCAGGCCAGTAATCTTGCGATACCTCTAAAAGATTTAGGTAACGGAATTGGAGGATATGCTCGACTGGATATCAATATTCGCCCTGAAGTCAAAATTCTTCCTCCGGATGATAATGAATATTTTTTACCTCTAGACCAGAAGGTAATCATAAAAGCACCAGAAGGATTCTCTTCTGATGTATATAATTGGGAATATAAGTTGGAAGATAGCAATTGGGCTACTATTAAGACTACTCACAATGGACGATATATTTTGGGTGAAAATGAAAATGGAGCTAGTGCATTAGATCTTTTTCCCAGCGCCCAGAATTTTCTTGGGGAGACAGTAAGATTCAGAATTAAATACTGTGGTAGTAGTTATGCTCCAGAAGTTATTTATCGGGTAGTCCCTTCTGCACCTACTATTATTGCTACACAAGTCACTAATCCAGATTGTATTGGGGATACAGGAAGTATAGAGTTTACCTTCTCTAGAGCTTTGTACACAAGTGAGAAATTATCCATAATTTCTGCACATAAAGATAATGGTGTTGTAATATATAACGAATCTCCTACTATAGAAGAGTTGACATTAACACCTAATAATACATATACGCTAACAGGTATTACTCCTCAAACACAATATGATGGTAAGTATAGAATAAAACTTTTAGGGTTTTATGATGGACATTCTACATATTCAGGTTCTGATGCACATTTTAGCATATTTTCTATAGAAAACCCTACTCCAGTAGTTTTTGATCCCATATTGCCAGAGCATGTTACCGATCTAAGTTGCCAAAATACAAAAGATGGAACGATTACAATATCGGCTTCAGGAGGAGGAGGAACATACCAATACTTAATAAAAAAAAATAGTGACCCTTGGGGAATTGTTTGGAATAACTTTACAGCAGGAAATCAATCTATAATCACAGGACTTTCAGCAGATACATATCAAATTCAGATACGTGATGGTAAAGGTTGCATTGCCTTAATAAATGGAAATCCTATCATAAAAGAAGCAACTATAAAGTCACCAATAGCTATAGATGCTCAAGTTACCGATTTAAAAGAGCCTATAGCTAATGGTAGCAGTGATGGGAGTATTACAGCAATTATAAAAGGAGGAACCCCATACACTAATGGTACCTATACGTTTAAGTGGATAAATAAAAATAATCCAGGTCAGGTTTTTACAACGATAGAAACAGAAGTCTTGCCTAATAATCTGGGATATGTAGTAAGATTACATAGTATACCTTCGGGAATGTATGCATTAGAAATTTCGGATAAATCAAATTGTTCTGCACTCATTGATAATATTTTCTTAGATCAACCCGAAATGTTAGAAGTTGCATTAGAAATTACCTCGACTATTTCCTGCTCAGGAGGAAGTGATGGGGTATTACTAGCTACTGCCAAAGGAGGAGTACCTTATACTCCAAACTTAGATACAAATTTTCTACTATATTATTATTCCTGGAAAAAATTAGAAAATGGAGTTTGGGTAGATTTACCACAACTAGAGAATACCAAAACAATTAGCTCACTTCAAGCAGGGACTTATGCTGTATTTGTAAAAGATAAAAATAATATTGAAGTGATGATGCCAATTGATATATCATCACCAGAAGCATTACATCTAGAATTTGAAACAACAATACCTTTATGTCATGGAGGAGCTAATGGTTCTGCTACAGTAAGAGTTACCGGTGGAACAGGAAAAGATACATACACCTATGAATGGAAAAATAGTGACGGTCTAGTCATATCTGAGCAGGCAACTGTAACAAATTTGTATGCTGGAAACTATACAATAACTGTTACAGACGCAAATGGATGTACCCTAGAAGATATAGTAGATATTATCGAACCCCAAATATTAAGTGTCACATTTGATACCACAAGAGCTACTTGTGGTGGATCAAATGGTTCTGCGACAGTACAGGTAAATGGCGGGACAGCAGGATACACCTATTTATGGAACACAGGAGAAACTACTCAGAAAATAGAAGGCTTAAAAGCAGATACATATACGGTAACAGTTACAGATGCTAAAAATTGTAAAATAACAGATACAGTTGTGATACAAGAACCAGATCCAATTACCATAGAACGTATTGAGACTACGAGAACCAATTGTGGAGGCGCAATAGGTACTGCAGAAGTGGTCATGTCTGGGGATACAGCTCCATATACGTATCTCTGGAGCACGGGAGCAACTACTCAGAAAATAGAGAATTTACCTTATGGAGAATATACCGTAATTGTAAAAGATAAAAATAATTGTATTGTAGAAGGTAGTACTATCATACAAGAACCCGATCCTATTGTTGTAGAACGTTTTGAAACTATACCAGGAACATGTGATGAACCCAATGGTACAGCAAAAGTAATCATGTCTGGTGCTACAGGACCATATACATATGAGTGGAGTACAGGGGCAACTACCCAGGAGATAACCAATGTTCGTGCTGGTAAATATTTTGTGGTGGTAACAGATTCTAATTATTGTACTACTACAGGAAAAGTGATCATTGAAGAAATTAGCGGGATCGAGATAGATGTTATTTCTCATGTAGACCCTCTATGCGCAACTAGTAAAGATGGTTCGATAACAGTATTACCCAAAGGAGGAACAGAACCATATACCTATATGTGGACCAAAAAAGGAACGTCTGAAGTTATTGCTACTTCAGCAGATATTAGCGGATTATCATCAGGAACATATGTAGTAGAAGTAAATGATGCTATAGGATGCACAAAAGTGTACGAAGAGACATTGATTGCCCCCGAAGTTGTTGAGGTCGTCTTGGGTAATGACCTTTCAATTTGCAGGGGGCAATCTGTAGTATTTGATATTACTATCGATGATCCTAATGCAACGTATTCGTGGGTTTCTGATACAGGGTATAGTAGTAATACACCTACTGTAGAACTAATAGATTCGGGAACGTATACCGCTACAGTAACCACAGGAATTGGATGTATAGGTACAGATGAGGTTGTAATCACAGTATCGGATAACCCAATAGATGCAGATTTTTTGTATTCTACATATTCATTTTCGGACCAGCAGGTCGAAGTAATAAATACAAGTAATCCTATCGGAGAACGTATTGAGTGGGTTGTTTCTGAAGGAGCAAATATTGTTGAAGAAACTAAAGAAAAAATCATTTTAAGTTTTGAAGAATCTGATATTCCTAAGACATACTATACCACATTAACTTCTTATAATAAAAATGAGGAATGTTCTATATCCTTAACTAAACCCATCATCATAGAGCCAGGACAAGGCTTTTCTGAAGATTTTGGAAATGAAAAATTTATAGAAGAGTTTTTAATATTTCCCAATGCAAGTAATGGAGATTTTTCTATTAAAGTCAATCTGGCAGAACCATCAAATATACGTGTAAAAATAATGAATCTTATATCTACAATAATAGATCAGCAAGAAGCAAAAGGAGCAGATGGTTATGAATTTAAACATAGTCTAAGTATGGCTCCAGGAATATATTTGGTTGTATTAGAAACTTCTCATGGATCAGAAACCAGAAAATTAGTGGTCGAATAAAAGAAAATCAAACTCTAACTCAAAATGATTGGTATGATAAAGAAAATACTGCTATATAGTGTTGGAATAATATTAATTAGTTGCGCTAAGGAGACTGCTATTCCTGTTACAGTCGACTTTGATTTTGAAGTAGCAAAAGACGATTATTCTGTACCTGTAAAAGTATTAATTAACAATAAGACAGAGGGTGCCGAATTGTACGAATGGCATTTTGAAGGAGGAGAACCATCTTTTTCAAACTCTCGTAATCCTGGAGTGATTAGTTATACTAATAAAGGAGAATATGTCATAGAGCTCACTGCCACTAATCAAGATGGTTCTAATGATACCAAAAGCATCCCAATACAAGTAGATGAACCTATTTATATTGGTTTTGAAATAACTAATATCAAAAATAATTTTTCGCCGGCAGCTTATACTTTTAAAAATACTACCACGGGGGCAAATCAGTTTTACTGGACTTTTGAAGGAGGAATACCAGAAAACTCTACAAAAGAAGATCCAGGACAAATACTATTTAAAACACCAGGAGAACATAAGGTTAAACTAGAAGCCAGTAGTGATCGGGAGAGTTATAATTTCGAAAAAACAATAATTGTATCTCCATATCTTGATGTTGATTTTACCTATACTGTAGCATATAACGATGATGATTATCAGGTGCCAGTACATGTAAATATAGAAAAAACAGCAATTAGCACTACTACATACCAATGGGATTTCCCGGGAGCGATACCATCAATTTCTAATCAAGAAGATCCAGAGGAAATAGTATATACAATACCAGGGATATATCCTATTGCGGTAACAGCTTCAAATGGTAAAGAGGTAAAAATAATAACAAAAGAAATAGAAGTCTTTAAGAATACAAACCTTAGAACTTTTTCAGATGTTAAACTAGGAATTAATACAGCGCACCTTAACCATACTATAGGTAGTTTTTATAGTATAGCAGATCGACGAGTATATACTGCGAATGAGATTGATGATAAAACAGCCGCTACAATCGATTTAGTATACTATGGATTTAGTAATAGTTTTAATACCAATCGATTTACTAGCCCAGACGATCTTTCAGATACTACATTTCCCGATATCGAGAACGCAAAAAAAACAAAATTTATCAATTCACAAGAATCTTGTAATTGTAGTGCATCATTTACAGCGTTACAATTTGATACTATAGAGGACGATACTTTATTTCAAAATTTAATAGTAGATGAAACTCCTGAGGGATTAAAAGATTTTGATAACAGTACTGTACCAAGGATTGTTTTGTTCCAGACACAAGAAGGAAAGAAAGGCGCTATAAAAATCAAAAAATACGTAGAAGCAGGACAGGAATCTTACATTTTGGTTGATATAAAAGTACAGAAAGAAGCACAGTAATACTTAAAGGAGTATAGACAAAATTAGTTGAGGTTAGAAAAAGAGGGATACAAAAGTTTATGAAAAAAATGATATCAAAAATGGGTAATAAATTTGAGTGTTTACTGGTATTTCTTGTAGTGTCATGGAGTGCAGTTTCACAACAAAAACCTGTGCAGGTTACACCTCAATTAATTCCTCCTTATAGTCTTAGATTATCAGAATACGAAACGATTACTACAGAAAAACTAATAGTAAACTTATACCTTACCGATATTAACACGTTTAATCGGCAGGTTCGTTTAAAATTATTTATAGAGAATAATGCGGGATTATCGATTCAAAGTAGTGATGTGGTATTAGGAGCGCCTCCTATTTTTTTGGATGGAGGGACTTCATTACGACTAAGCAATCTAGATTTACGTCCTTATTTTTCTCTTCAGAATCTAAGAGGGGTTACTCTACAACAATATAATACCCCTTTACCAGAAGGTTTATACCGTTTCTGTTTTGAAGTGTATGATATAAAATCAGGACAACAACTTTCTCGCAAAAGTTGTGTTGCTGCATATCTGTTACTTAATGATCCTCCTTTTTTAAATCTCCCCAAACGAGATGAACAAGTAGTGGTTCGCGATCCACAAAATATCATTTTTCAGTGGACTCCTCGTCATCTTAACGCTACTAATGTAGAGTATGAGTTTACACTAGCAGAATTATGGGATAATGGTATGAATCCCCAGGCTGCTTTTTTAGCAAGTCGTCCTATTTACCATACCACTACCTATGCAACAACTTTACTCTATGGTCCTGGCGAGACCATGCTACTACCCGATAAGAAATATGGATGGCGGGTTCGAGCTATTGTAAGTGATGGAATTACTAAAAGTGCAGTTTTTAAAAATGATGGATATAGTGAGATTTTTCATTTTACTTATGCTGGGGATTGTGTAGATCCTCAATTTATCATGGCCAAAGGAGTAAGCTCTGTTCAGGAAAAAATTACCTGGCAAGGTGTACAACACAAGCAATATATAGTAGAATATCGTAAGAAAGATGTAGAAAATGCGGTATGGTTTGGTAGTGAAAGACCCATCTTAGAAGAAGAAACGACGATTTATAAACTAACCCCAGGTACTACGTATGAGTTTAGAGTAGGAGGGCAATGCCAGGAAAATGGTCCATACACCTATTCACAGATTTATGAATTCACAACCCAGATAGAAGATGGGGAGAGCACTTATAATTGTGGGATCACACCAGAGATCAAGATTGAAAATCAGAAACTATTACCAGAGTTAGTATCAGGAGATACGTTTACAGCAGGAGATTTTCCTGTATTGGTTCATGAGGCATCTGGTAGTAATGGCAATTTTACTGGGATGGGGTGGATCAAAATCCCATACCTTAATGATATTAATGTAGGTGTGGTTTTTAAAGGAATTGCTATTAATACGGATTATGAGTTAATCAAAGGAATGGTAGAGACCACCTATGATGTAACCTGGAGTAATGTAGATGATATTGGGGATGAGATAGAAGTGATTAAAGATTTAGCAAACACAACAGGTAAGCTTATTACAGAATTGATAGAAAATATGGATGAATTATTATCCTCTGGAGAGTGGCATGAATATCACGATCAATTGATGAATAATCTGAATGAAAATTTACCAGTCACACTAGAAAACAATTTGATTTCTGCAGATGACAAACTACAAAATGCCCAATCGGCATTAGAAGATGCAAAAGAGTCGGGAGATAAAGAAGCTATAAAAGAAGCAGAAGAGGCATTAGAAGATGCAAAAGAAGAGTACGAAGTTGCTATCCAGGATGTAAAAGAATTCTTATCAGAAGCCTCAAAAATTCTTAAGGAAGCTCTCAAATCAATCTCTAAAGAGAATGAAGAAAATAACATTATTATTTATCAGGAAGCGTTGGATAAGGCATATAAACAAGCAATAGCTGATGTAGAGATAACGCAAGATGTTATTGCTTCTGTAGAAGAAGACGAACTTGATATAACGATAGAAATGATAGGAGAACCACAGTTAATTTCTGAGATAGAAATTCCTGAAAAAACACAGCAAAAACTTCGAGAATATTTTAATGTAGAAATAGACTATAACAAAGCAATTGTATCCAGGTATTTTTCAGAGCATTATAGTAATGAAGGAGAACGTGAAAAACTAGCATTGTCATTAAAAAAATCAAACGAAGCTATAGGAGTATATATCTACAATCAAAAAAAAGCTTCAACTCCTCGATCAGAAATTATAATAGTAGTAAAAGAGATATTGTATAAAGAAATTTCAGAAATCGTACAACAAGCGGCTTATGCTGTAGAAAAAGGAAATTAAAATGACTAAAATGAGTATGAGTATAATGAAGATTTTAGATCATCAAAATAATATAAACAATAGATACAGGCCAATGAAGAGACATGTTATCATATCTCTTTTGATATGGAGCTTTGGATTTATCTATGCTTATAGTTCAGAGTCATTACCCAAAGGAAAATTATTTAGCCAGGAAGAAATTATCGTCTACGGAAAACAGCAGTTAAACAGTTTGTTAGATACTAATGAATTGAATCGAAGCAATGGAGACACTTCTTGCAATCAGTATATTTATTTTACTAAAAATATTGATCTTCCAATAGAAAAGGTACAAGAATATGTGTGGGCAGAAAATTACCAGAATAAACAAGAGCAGTTCAAAAAATTGAATGATGAACTGAAAAGAATAAATCAGGGTTTGGTTGCTCCAATGTATATTGGTATTAACCTGGATATAGGTAGAGTAGTTGTAGATACAAAAATTAGTTCTAGTACCAAGCTAAGTGTCTTAAATAATATCCAACTCGAAGAACATCAAAGAGATCTTAAAAAAGAGGTCCCCGAAGCATTAAATAAGCTATATGGTACCATTAATAAATCAATTAGTACAGGAACCAAAAAACCTATATCGATTCATGTGCTTGGTTTTTTTCAGATTTTTTATTCAGAAGGGGTAAAGGATCAAGTATTTCTTAATACCTGGCGTGCTCAATCCCTCACCATGAAAAATTTTGAGAAAGAACAAAGGGCACGTATTAAAAAAGCACTGAAACAAGGAGGAGCTATTGGTTTTTTTATAGATGACAAAAAAAATATCAATCAAGAATCTGCCCGAGATTATCTAAATCGATATAAAGCAGCAGTAAAAAAATATTGGGACGATGACGCTCCTAATATTGATTATGTATATACATACAATAACATAGAAGTTCTAGAGAAATGGTATCAACAAGATCGTAATAATAAAGAATTAAACCCATTTGTACCCAGTACAAATAATGATCAGAGAGTATATGATTATACGGGGCTTTTTTATAGTTATAAAAGTCAGCTTGAAGAACACTTAAGCGGATATAAAAATGTAAAAGATAACTATAAAGTAGTATTAACAGATGCGTATACACCTAATAAACGTATAGCAGAGATTGATAAAGTATTAAGTGAAGGAAATTATAGAGGTTCTATTATTAGGATTCATATTGATGATGAAGAGAAAGTTATCCAACAAAATATATATCGTAATGGTACTATACTTAATCTTGATCCTACACTAAGCAGACGTATTCAGGAATTTGGAGATCTTGTTTTTAGTGAAGGATTTTCCTCAGAGAAAGCATTGTTGATCATGTTAGAGATGGAAATCATCATAACACAGTTTGGTAGTGTTGTTTTTGGTGGGCTTGCCGATGGAATAAAAGCAACAAAGATTCCTAAAGAATTCTGGGATAGCGCTTCGCCGGGTTATTATTTTAAAGAAATCGAAAGCCTGGTAGAAGGAATTCCTATTATAGAAACCCAAGTAGCATATATTCAACACTCTCTTGCTCTAATTACTGGTGCTTATAATGGATTGGTTGATACTTTGGCTACCGTACCAGATCTCGCAGGAAAGATTATGGATTTGAAGCTTTTTGCAAAACGTATTCTCTCTGACGATGGATACAGAAAAGAAGTAACAGAAACAGTACATAAAATAACTGGTCTGTTAAAACAACCCGAAATACGTGATTTTGTATGGATGCTGGCAAGTAATCAATTACAAGCGATGTGGGATAAAGAATACAATAAAGTAGCAGAACTAGGGGATTATACAGGAGTCTATTATTTTACAGGAAATATTGTTTTTGCGGTTGCTGTAGGAATACTCTCTGGAGGAGCCAGTACAATCCCAAAAGTAGCCAAAGACTTTTTAACTTTTCTTAGATGGGTACTCGAACCCATGGATTTTTTACGAAAAATAACAGGTAAAAAACTAAATATAACAAAGCCGATTGTAAAGCTGATGAAAAAAGGATACACCATTACCAAAGATGGGGTGGTGATGATTGGCAAAGAAATATTATTTACGATTAAAATAACAGGAAAAATTATCAAAGTAGCTCATGATGCCATTATAAAACCAGGAAACAGTGGTATGTATGCTCCCGAACTATCATTGGCAATCCCAGAAGGATATACTGTAGAAGGAATCTCTCCAAAAGATCGATGGATTCATATCATGAAAGGTAGTGATGGTAGCCACGGAGTGAGTGGTGATGCAGGAGACGATTGGTTACGATTTACAGAAGATTTGGGTGATGATTGGGACAAGCTCACAAAACAAGAATTTATAGATAAGGTTACTACCACCAATGAATTAAAAGAACTGTTTATCGAAGCTGATTATGATGAACAGATTGCTTATGCTGAAGTGTGGAAAAAATTATATAAATACCCTCAGTTTAGATCACGAAGTAAAGTTTTAAAATCTCATATTAAAGTAAAACGTATAGGAGTATATGATGAATCTATAGAACTAGTTGAAATTGATAATCTCACACTAATGCATCCTGTCCCAGGAATAGGTAAAGAAAAAGATATTTCTAAATTAGAAGCAAGTTTTTTAAGAAACGGATATAGTTTAGATGAACCCCCAATAGAAGTATTTAAATTACCAGATGGAACTTTATTAATGAAGGACGGTCATCACAGACTACAAGCAATGAAAAACCTTGGTCAAATTGATATTCCAATTTCAATTATTCCGTATGAATCTGTGCAACCTTCACTTAGAAACCAAATTTTCTATTATATAGAAGTTTCTATGTTATCTGGTTACTACAAAGGAACTTTCAGAGAAACTTCAGAAACAATTATATCAGAAATCAGACTTAGAGCTGTTAGAATGATGGATAAAGAATTTCCTGGATGGAGAGATCGACATATTAATGATTTAGTGGATAGTGTGTTGGATGATGATATGACTAAAACTGTATTAAAAAAAGAGTTGGAACATACTGAAAACTCAGTATTGTTTGACCTATTATGCATTTATCCTCTTAGTATAGAAATATGGGAAGTTTTTAGAAAGACAGAATTATTTAAAAATATTACTGTAGAAGACAAAGTAAAATATTATAGTTTACTTAATCTCTATCTTAAAAATAACCCTGAAATAAAAATAACTGAAATAGTCAGAGATATTGAGATAAAAGGACTGCAAAAATGGATTAATACTTTAGAAAATATACTTAATAATGTAGATGAAACTATAACAATAGGTGGAGTAAAATATATAGTTAAAAAATTAGGAAAGGAGAAGGTAGAAATGTATATCCTCTCAGAAAATAATGGATTACGATATTTTTCAGATCCGGATGCTTTCATGCCGATGGCAGAATTTAAAATAAATTACCAAGTATTTACAGCAGTATTGAATATCTCTGGAGATGCTCAAAAAATAAATTTTGATGTATTTAAAGATGCTTTTAATAGACTGAATAGTGGTTCTGAATTTGATAAAATAAAACTAGTGTTAAGACAGACTACTGAAAAGGATAATGATTTTAATACGATTAAAGATGCTCTTAATAATAATATTGATTTTAATACAAGTATTCTTTCTACAGAAATTGGACAATTTATAAATAAGCTTGGTTATAAAATTGAAAGAATATCTCAAGAAACTATTGAGAAAATTAAAAATGGAACTATAAATATTGAAATACATTTTACGAAGGGAAATATTAGTGTAGATAATTCTTTTGCTTTTTTAAATAATGTAGAAGGCTGGGACTCCGATTTAATACAAGAATTACAAGATTTTGTAGCAAAAACTCCCGAGATAGCAAAACTATTTGAAGATGCTGTAGATGATATAGAGAAAATAAAATTAGCTAATGCTTGGAAAAAAAATCTAACAGCAGTAGCAGATGACGATTATAAGAATATCATAAAATTAGGAAAAAATAATACCCCTATTATTATTGATGACTCTGCAAAAAATGTAATTACATTCTCAATAGATTTTGAAAATGAGATTCATGAAATAGCCAGTTTCGAACTAAGAAATGGAAGACTTATTCAATTCGTAAATATTGAAGATAAATTTAAGTTAAAAAATCAAGGAATTGGTAAAGGGATGTTTCACTATGCTTTTGACAGGCTGGGAGGAACCAATACGATTGATAGAGTCCCCGATAAGTTTATTAATCGCGAACTTTCTGACAATTTTGATAGTTTTAAAGAGAACTTGTTAAATGGTTTAACACCAGAACAAGCAGCCCTATCAACACCAACAGGCAAATGGGTAAAAGATAAATACCCATTTGTAAAGATTGCCCCCAGTATTGTTGATAAAATCAAAAATTCCTCACCAACCGATTTAATTGTTGTTAAACCAGAATTTGTTAAAACTCCTATAGAATCAGTAAGACCAGAATATATAGAATCATTAAGAAAAGATGTAGAAAAGTTTCCTGGTTATTTTGTCGATAACGAAGCACTTGAAGGGTGGAAGGTATTACATGATTTAAAAATCGAATGTACTAAAGAAAATCTGGATTTTCTACAAAATTATAGTCAACAAAATCCTGATAAAAAATGGAATTGGATTTCAAATGATATTCATCAAAAAGGTAATTGGGAGACATGGGTAGCCTCATTAGAAGGCAATTCTTCTACAGGGCCTTTATGGAAGATTTCTAAGTTAAAACCAGGAGAAAAATCATATAAAGATGTAAAACTCCTTGATAGAATTGGATATGGAGAATATAAAGAAGTTTTTTCGATTAAGGGAGAGCCGGATAAGGTTATTTCAATATTGAAGGATAAAAATTCTACCAGTATTCTTAATAAAGAATTAAAAGCACTAAAAATATTATCAGAGAAGGGATATCCCATAGTAGAAATCTTACAGAAAACAACACATAATAGTAAGCCTGCTATAGTGATGAAACGTTATGAGGAGTCTAGCAATCATGTTCTTAAATCAAGTGAATCTAATATGCTTAATGCTACAAGTATAGAGGAGTTACAAACAATTCGGGAAAAAATAGATGAAAAAGAGTTTGTAATTACAGATTTACAATTTTTAATAGCCAAAAATGGAACAGTTGTTATCGCAGATCCGATCCTATTTTTTAATGTTTCTTCTCCGGAGTTTATTGAAGCAAATATAGCGAACAATTATAACGTTATTGACGAGCTAATATATATAGCCAAAAGAAATATGGGTATAGAATTAGAAAACCCTGTTTGGGAGTATACAAATGATATTGAAGGTTGGACCAAAAAAGTAAATGACGAATTCGTAAATTTTGTAGACAAGAATTCGGATATAGGAGATTTATTTAGAACAGCAGATAATGATTTAGAGCGAAAAAAATTAGCTCAATCCTGGTTAATGTTAAAAGATTATCCCGAATATTCTAAGAATCCTGAGATAATAAAATCACATGCACTGATAACTATTATTGGAAGTTATGATGATACCCGAAAACCTCTCCACATTGACAAACTTTCTTTTTCTGGATTTGAAGACGATATGTCTAAAATAAAAAAGCAACAAGAAAACTTCTCATTGATCGGTTTTTTTATGGATAATGCTATTAAAATAATCGAATTACCTGATAATACTTTCAAAATTTTTGACAAGAGTAGTTACTACAGGTATAGAGCACTGCAAGAAATGGGACTACACTTTGTACCCGTAAGAATAATAACTTATGACTCTATTTTAGAATTAGTTGAAGAGGTTTATAGAAATGCTTTAGAGATTGATTTTAAAAATGTTCAGAGCCAAAAGCTCATTTTTGAGTTGATAGGAGATTCAAAAAATGTAAGTATTTGGAAAATTTTATATAACGCAGAAGTTGATGAGTCTATACGATTAAATCAGAACAATGAGTTCTTTGTGGTTAGTAAGTTTATGGAAGAAAATCCAGAAATATTACCTGATAAAATTTCAACAGATATTAGAAATATAGGCTGGGAAAGATGGAAAAGAGGAGACATTGCTATAGATACAGGTGATTATACAAAGATAAATCTCAAAGGACTTGAGCTGTACCGAAAAGTAGTAGTAGAAACACAGCAGTACGAAAAAATACTATCATATGCGATGATGGACCCTCACGGGAAACCTAAAGCCCCTTTTATGTTATGTTACCTTAATGAGCGAAAACTTGTTGCAGATCTTAAAGAATATACTCCTGCGATATTAGAAAAATCATTAGATATAAAAACGATCGATAATGCTTTTACAAGGTTAGGAGGTGTGAATGCAATAGATATAGTACAAATCGTATGGAAAAAAGAACATCCCGATTATGATGTTTTTAAAAGTATGATTGAAGAAAAAATGACTATAAAAGAGGCTTTAAGTCATACTACTGCAGAGCATTGGGCATATATACCCGAATTTGAGCATATTGTGCTTACTAAAATAGATGATGATAGTATCGAAATTTCTGTACGAAAAGAAATCTCAGGTAATGATATCTTTAATATGGTTCCTGGCCATGAGTATGAAGATGATTTAGTAGATGACGTTATAGAATATGTAGATCTTCGGGATGCCTTAGAAGTTACCCCTGATCTCATAGATGCCTGGGTGATTCTTAAAAATGCAAAAGTACAGGAAGAGATACGGTGTCATATTGCAATTTTGTCGTTAATAGATAATCATTTTGACGAGAAATATATTAGAATTGGTTCTCAAAACCTATCAAAAGAAATAAAAGATATGGGGTGGGATAAATGGATAGATACCTATTATAGATATGAGAACCCTATACTTATAGAAAAAATAAGACAGCAAATAAATGAATATACCCAATTCTCTCAAGACTCTGAAAATAAAATCTGTATCAATTGGGTGGAAGCTGTAACTAGAGAAAAGAACGTACAGAAACTAGCTAGAATATTTGGGTTAGATCCTGCTATAAAAGGTGAAAAAATGTGGTCTTCGGGGGAAAAATATATAGCCGATTACCCAAATATTCATACAGAATTGGATGAATTACTACCAAATTTAATACAATTATCAAATAGAACAGAGCGAAAACCTTACGAAGTGTACTTAGAAAATGGAGAATTATATAATCAAAAACTAGGGAGATTATCTAATCATGATGGATTAAATAAAAAAGACCCTCTCATTTTTGTAATGGAAGCAAATGGTAAAATTTATGCAGGAATACATAAAAAAAATATAATGCAACATTCTAGTTTTCTACAGGGAGGAAAAGTGGTAACTGCAGGGCAATTTCATTTTTACCGAGGTGACTTAATTATTGATAGAAGAAGTGGGCATTATGAGCCTAGTGTAAATTCATTAAGTAGAATTGTAGAAGAACTTACTACGAGAGGCTTTAATATATGGAATATAGTAATTAGTGCAAAAGGATATTGATATACATCTTTTTTAACAGATAAGATTGATTGTGAATCTATAAAACTAGAGGTCTGGTAATGATGTATAAAATAACTTTTAGTAGAAACAAAATAGGGTTCATTTTTTTAATCTGGTTATTTTTTATTAACATCTCATGTTAGGCTTCGTTAGTAATAAAGAAGATATCACAGAAAATCTACTACAATTAATTTTGTATAATCTCAATTATAGAAAGCGTTCATGGGGCTTATTAGTGTTTTTGGTATTTCCATTTTTATCTATTGCACAAACACTGGATTATGAAACGATCACTCAGAGTAAGCCTTTAAAAGTAAGTGGCCAGATTTCTGCCAGTGGTGTGTATTACAATTCGAACCAAAATAATAACAGAGAGCCTTTTACTTATTTTTTACAAGGAGCCCTTAATATTAATATTTATAGTTTTTCTATTCCGATTTCGTATAGTTTTTCGAATCAAGGGGAGAATTTAGGCTATCAATTGCCGTTTGATTTTAATCGTATTAGTTTACATCCTAAGTACAAATGGATTACGGGCCATATCGGTAATATAAGTATGACCTTTTCTCCTTACACCTTAAGCGGCCATCAGTTTACAGGTGGGGGTATAGATCTTACCCCACCAGGAGCGTTTAAAATCAGTGCTATGAGTGGCCGTTTATTAAAAGCAGTAGAGGATAATGCAGATGCCAGAACGGTTCCTTCATATAACCGTATGGGGTACGGGTTAAAAACAAGTTTTGAAAAGGAAAGATATAAAATAGGTGTTATAGGTTTTTATGCCAAGGATGATCAAAACTCTATTGATTCTATTCCCGTAGCCAAAGATGTATTACCCCAGGAGAACCTGGTGGTAAGTTTAGCAGGAGAGGCTAAATTAGGCAAAAGTTTTAATCTTCAGGGCGAATATGCATCTACAGCGATTACCAAAGATTCCCGAGCCGAGGAGGTTGATAATACTGAAATCTCTCCAATGGCTGTTTTGTTTAATAATCGAGCTTCTACAGAATATTATACTGCTATCAAAATGCGTTTAGGCTATGGTGTAGGACGAGTAAATCTTGGTTTGGGATACGAACGTATTGATCCGGGATATGAAACTCTGGGTGCCTATTATTTTAATAACGATTTCGAAAATATCACATTAGATGCTTCTAACACTTTTTTTAATGACAAATTGGGCTTAGCTCTTAATATAGGATATCAAAGAGATGATCTGGATAATTTGAAAGCTAATAATACCAATCGTACGGTGGGCTCCTTAAATGCGATTCTTTCTGTATCAGATCGGTTGAATTTTTCTGGAGCATATTCTAATTTTAGTACGTTTACTAACATCAAGCCTAATCAGTTTGATGAGATTAATGATGTAGATCTTTTGGACGAACAGATCGAGGATTTGGATTACAAACAGTTATCACAAACGGCAACATTAACGATTAATTATGTACTTTCTAGTCAAAAAACATCCCGCCAGAATCTCACAATGAATTATGCATTAAATGATGTTTCGAATGAACAGGGAGGAGTGGTAAGACTTGGCGATGCCTCTACTTTTCATAATATGAATTTGGGGCATACGATAGATTTTTCAGAAAGGAACCTAAATATAAGTACATCGATTAATGGGACTTATAATACTATTGGAAAAGAAGAAGCAACAACCTGGGGTCCTACCATAAGTATTGGTAAACGATATTTTAAAAAAACCTTAAATGCGCGACTATCAGCAGGATATAATA
This sequence comes from Aquimarina sp. EL_43, assembly GCF_943422735.1. Taxonomy (NCBI): domain Bacteria; kingdom Pseudomonadati; phylum Bacteroidota; class Flavobacteriia; order Flavobacteriales; family Flavobacteriaceae; genus Aquimarina; species Aquimarina sp. EL_43. The sequence goes on from NZ_CALSBR010000001.1 coordinate 4,204,730, forward strand.
GTTCTAGTAGCGTTACATCTACAACACGTGTAACCAATCTTCGGGGAGCCGTGACGTATACCTTAAAAGAGAGACATAATTTTAATCTTAATGCTGTGCAATTGTTTAGGAATGGAGGTAGTACAGGAGGTTTAAGTGAGTTTACAGCTACTTTTAGTTATAACTATGCATTTGGACTAAAAAAACCTAAAATTAATTTCAATAAGAAACCAAAGAAAGCTAAAAGGCCAAAAGAAACGAATGATTCTATCAAAATTCAGTATAGGAAATATCGTTATGAAGGGCTCCCTACAGATATCACTCCAGAGTTATTAGCATTACCAGAAAAAGAAGGCTTTGCCCATCTTATCATGGATAAACGAGGAAAATTAAGTGATCTGGGAGGACAATTAGAAGAAACCCAAGATAAGGATAAACGAGTTTACAAAGAAGTGGCTATTAACTACCTAAAGGCGATGAATCTTTATTTTGACTTTGCAGCGTTTTACAATGAGAAAATATATGAATCCTACTTAAAACTAGTTCAGGAAGCGCAGGATATTGATCGACAGATACGAGATGAGTTTACAGTGCTAAGTGCAAGAATCAATAGTGCCGAAGAAAAAAACCAGGAAGACCTAGATAGACAGAAAGTATTAGAGAAGCGATATGAATCACATACCGAACTTTTGACATCGTTATTAAAGTGGAATTTAAAACCAGAAGATATCGAATATCCAGAAGGAGATATTAAAGTACTAAAACGGAAAAATGCCTCAAAAGTGTTTTCTATGTATCAAAATGATACCCCAGAAAGAGATATTGTAAAGTTTATAGAAATACGATTGGCAGATGTATTTCATAAACTATTAAAAGAAGAACATTAGTGTATACTACTATTTAGGTTTTATTTTATGATTTAAAGAAAAAATTCTGTAAAAAGTACAGAAACAACCGTATTCTTTATACACATATATAAACTGCCTATCTCTAATTTTGAATATTAATACTGACAATACAGTAAAAAATTAAAATTATGAGTACAAAGTATATTGCAGAAATTAATATTGCCAAAATGAAAGCTCCGCTGGATTCTCCTCTACTAAAAGAATTCGTAGATTTTCTGGAGCCAATTAATAAACTAGCCGATGAGAGTGCAGGATTTGTGTGGAGATTGAAGGATGAGGATGGCAGTTCTGCCGCAAATATAGAATCTCCTTTAGAAGATGATATGATGCTCATTAATATGTCTGTTTGGGAAGATCTTAGATCTCTTAAAGATTTTGCCTATGGCACTGTGCATAGCTATTTTGTAAGGGATGGTAGAAAATGGTTCGAAAGAATGAAGAGTCCACATATGGTCCTATGGTGGGTAGATAGTGATCATATACCAACAACAGAAGAAGCCTTATCTAAATTGAGACATATAGAAGAATATGGACCAACTTCTGATGCATTTAATTTTAAAAAAGTTTTTAATAGCATAGGAGAAGAAATTTAAGTTTATGATATTATGCTTATATTGATAGAAAGAATAAAGTAATTAACCTGGATACATGAGGCCTGTAAAAGCAATAGAAAAGGTGCCAAATTATCATTTGTATGGTAATAAGATAGAAGGCGAAGTTGCCTCATTTTTTAATATGAGACGCTTAGAAGAATTATCCAACGGCGTTAATAATGTAGTACATCACCCTCATCGACACTTTAATCTCTTTCAAATCATATGGGTAACCCATGGTCGTGGAAACATTATGATAGATGAAAAAATGTATGAAATGAAGAAGGGAACACTATTTTATATTCACCCCGGTGTAGTTCATGCATGCGAAAATTCTAACGACTTTAAAGGGTTTGTACTACACTTTTCTCCAGATGTTTTGCTATCGCAAATCGGAGCTAATACCAGTTTTGAAATTATAAATGCTGCCATACATAATACATTTTTAGCAGTACGAACTAATGAAGAAGAAAAAGCAATTAGTAGTAGTATTATAGAACTGTGGAAAGAATTTACCAATGATTATGTAGAGAAAGATCAGATTATTAAAAATCATCTTAATATTTTGATGATCCATATTCAACGGCAGATGCATAATGATCAGGATTTTGGAGTTAGCACATCGGGAAATATGATTGTAAAATCTTTTAGAGCGTTAATCGAACAAGAGTATAAAAAAGAAAGAAGCGTTAGTTATTATTCTTCATTATTACATATTACACCAACTTATCTAAACGATACAGTAAAGAAATCAACAGGAAAAACAGCAGGAGAATTGATTAGAGAACGTGTCATTTTAGAAGCTAAACGACTTTTGATTTTTGGTAGACAAAGTATATCTGAGATTGCTTTTGAGTTACACTTTGAAGATTCTGCCTATTTCTGGAAGTTTTTTAAGAAATATGTATCTATTTCTCCAAAATCTTTTAGAGAACAATATAAATGATTAATAGTATGTGTTTTCTGAACTAAATAAAAAAGGTTGTCTTAATAAGACAACCTTTTTTTGTAGCGAGAGGGGGGCACGATCCCCCGACCTCCGGGTTATGAATCCGACGCTCTAACCAACTGAGCTACCTCGCCATCTTCCTTTATTTCTATGTAACCAAACCATTAAAAAAGGTCTGATATATTAGAATACTTTTTACAGTACTGCTAAGGAGGGTGCAAATATAAAAACAAAATAGAATGACACAAACAATAATGCATAATTAATTTTTTTTTCAATGTACTTTTAAAGTCGGTAATTAATCTATATATTGGCTTACCAACAATTAATGATATGTCTGAAAAAACTAAATATGAACTTGAATTTGTGGTACAGTCATCACCGCAACTATTATATCAATATATATCTACACCTTCGGGACTCTCAGAGTGGTTTGCAGATAATGTAAACTCCAGAGGAGAGTTGTTTACATTTATCTGGGATGATTCTGAAGAAGATGCAAAACTTTTAAGTAAAAAAAGTGGTGAACGGGTAAAGTTTAGATGGGTAGAAGATGAAGATGATGGAAATGATTACTTCTTTGAAATGCGTATTCAGGTTGATGAAATAACCAAGGATGTTTCTCTTATGGTTACCGATTATTCTGAAGAGGATGAAATGGATGAAAATAAAATGCTATGGGATAATATGATTGGAAACCTAAAACATGTATTAGGTTCGGCATAATTCTTCTTTTTATAATACAAATCTTTATACCCCATAAACATTAAAATTTATGGGAATTTTTTATGGTTAATATCAACGGAAATTTACTAGAAGATCATAAAGCTGTATTGGCTATTGATAATAGAGGGTATGCATACGGAGATGCTTTATTTGAAACTATCAGAGTTAATTCTGGAACTATTTTATTTTGGGAAGATCATTATTTTCGGCTAATGGCTTCGATGCGTATTCTTAGAATGCAAATCCCTATGTCATTTACCCCAGAATTTTTGGAAAAGGAAATTATCGATCTTATCACTGCAAATGAGTTAATGAATGCTTCGGTAAGGATAAAAATAATGGTAAATAGGGTAGCTGGCGGGTTATATACGCCCGCTTCTAGTGATATAGAATACAATATATTGGTTTCTCAATTACAATCTAACTTTTATACGATTTCTGATCAGAAGTATGAAGTTACTCTGTTTAAAGACCATTATGTAAGTACAGATATGCTGTCTACTCTAAAATCAACAAATAAACTGGTTAATGTTCTTGGTGGGATTTTTGCCAGGGAAAATGGTTTTGATAATTGTTTGCTGATCAATTCTGACAAAATGGTTATAGAAGCTTTAAATGGAAACTTATTTCTTGTAAAGGGCAATACGATAAAAACGCCTCCAATAACAGATGGGTGTCTAAAAGGTATATTAAGAACTCAATTGTTAAGAATTCTTGAGAAATTACCAGAATATCAATTAGAGGAAGCTTCTATTTCTCCTTTTGAGTTACAAAAAGCAGATGAATTATTTGTTACTAATGTAATTACAGGAATTTTACCCATTACCAAGTTTAGAAAAAAGGAGTATACTTCTAAGACGAGTAAGAGATTATTAGGGATATTAAATACCAGGATAAGATTAGGAAATTAATTGTAAGTAGGATTCTCTGGAGCGTTAGACCAAAGGACATATTCTCCTCCTAGTTCTATCATTTTTTCTTTCCAGAAAGTATCACAGGATTTTCCGAAAATATTCTTTTTGTAACTGTTTTCGACAATTACCCATGAGTTGGCTTCAAGTTCCTGGTTAAGTTGCTTAGAATCCCACCCAGAATATCCTAGGAAAAATCTGATTTCATTTGGAGTGATTTTATCTTCAACAATAAGTCTGGAGACAATAGAAAAATCTCCTCCCCAATAAATACCACCAGATATTTCTACACTGTTAGGAATTAGATCAGGAACTTTGTGTATAAAATACAGGTTATCTTGTTCAACCGGGCCGCCATTATAAATCTTAAATTCCATTTCAATTTCAGGAACCAGATCAGCAAGGAAATACTCAAGAGGTTTGTTCATTATAAAACCAATAGACCCTTGCTCACTATGATCCGCCAAAAGAACAACCGAACGATTAAAAGACACATCTCCTATAATAGATGGCTCAGCGATTAATAAATGTCCTTTTGATGGTTGTAGTGATATCATACTAACAATTTTACTTATCTTAAATCTAAATAATTATTTCTAATAATCAAAGGAGTTAGGTGTTTTTTGCCAAAAAATCATAAAAAAAACTCCCAATTTTGGGAGCTTTTAGATAATATCGAAAACGAACTGATTAGTTTACCGAACTTGATAAATCAGCACCAGCCTTAAACTTAACAACGTTTTTAGCAGCGATTTTAATAGTCTTACCAGTTTGTGGATTTCTACCTTCTCTTGCAGCTCTTCTAGAAACTGACCAAGATCCAAATCCTACTAAAGAAACACGTCCTCCTTTTTTAAGAGTACCTTCAACGTTTCCTAAGAAAGATTCTAAGGCTTTTTTAGCCGCTGCTTTAGTAATTCCAGCGTCAGCTGCCATTGCATCGATTAATTCTGTTTTGTTCATAATTCTGTTTTTAAATTAATTGTTGGTTAAACCAATCTTTTATGTTAAACGCTTTACAAATTTATACGGATTTATGATTCATGCAAGGATTGGCCCAGTAAATACAGGGATTTGTTGATAACTCAATGCGATTGTTAATAACCAATGTTGTTTTAGATAGATTTTTAAACCCTATACTACATAGGGGCTAACACATTTTTGCATCTCTGTAAAAGACATAACCATTCAACAATGCTTTTGACTCCATTGCTTTTTTACCAGGGAGTTGAAGTTTTTTCAATATAATGTACCCGTTTTTTACGGCTACTTTGATTGTAGAATCTTCAATAATAATTTTACCTATATCAAAGGTATGGGCTTCTTCGATAGGTTGAGCATCGTATACCTTTATATTTTCAGACACTCCTTTATTATACAATTCACACCAGGCGGCAGGATAAGGACTTAGTCCTCTAATCAGGTTATGAATAGTATATAGATCGTCTTTCCAATTAATTTTGGTGTTCTCACGATTTAGCTTATATGCAGTTTTAAAAGTACTGTCTTTGGGTTGGGGGTTTACCGTTACCGAATCATTTTCTATTGCTTTTATGGTATCTAATACCAAATCAGCACCTTTTTCCATTAATTTATCATGTAATATTCCCGCAGTATCATCATTTTTTATTTCAACTTCTTTCTGAAAAATAAGATGACCAGTATCTATTTTTTCATCAATGAAGAAAGTCGTAATTCCGGTTTTTTGCTCTCCATTAATAACAGCCCAGTTAATTGGTGCCGCACCTCTATAATCCGGAAGCAGAGATGCATGTAAATTAAAAGTACCATACTCTGGCATATCCCAAACTACTTTAGGGAGCATTCTAAAAGCAACAACTATATTAAGATTAGCGTCCAAAGCTCTTAACTCTTCAATAAATCCCTCATCTTTTAGATTTGTTGGTTGAAGAACTTTTAGATTTTTGGATAGTGCATATTCCTTAACAGCAGATGCTTTAAGTTTTCTACCTCTTCCCGCTGGTCTATCTGGAGCAGTAATAACACCAACGACATGATACTTGTTTTCTATTATGGTTTTTAGGGTTTCAACGGCAAAATCCGGTGTCCCCATAAACAGGATTCGTAAGTCTCTCATTATTTTTGTGCTAATTGATAGTGATTATCGTGATTGATCCTTATAATTTGATGTTCGTTCATTTCCCGTAACACTCGTAAGGTTAATTTTTCGGGATATGCTAACTGTGCCAGTAAATCTCTTGAAGATAAGTTTTTTCTTTCTAAAAGTCTTATAATATCCTTTTGTATTTTATTAAGATCTATTGGTGTAGTATTGTTTTTTTTGGTAATACAAAAACTACATATGCCACAATCTGTAGTTTCTTTTTCTCCAAAATAATGAAGTAACTGCCTGCTTTTGCATTTCGTATTATTTTCTGTAAATCTTAATATCGCTTCTACCTTCTTTACTTTTGAAGTATTTTGCTTTATTAAATGGTGCTTAATGCTATTGATAGTATGATCATCTTCACGTGGCAATAAGAAGATGATTTCTGCATCAGAAATTTTGTATATAAATTCTACTAATTCGGCTTCGTGTAGTTTATGTAATACAGTAACAACTTCTGATTCGGGTTTTCCTACTTTAGAAGCAATCAAAGGTAGATTAATTGTTACTTTTTCGTCAAAAATACCGCCATATGTTCTTAGGATAGCCTTGGTAATTAGTTGGTATTCTTTATTGTTTTCAAGGAACTCTAAAAGGTGATTTCCGGTTGTAAGAATATGAACACTACTTTTTTTGGTATATCGTTGCATAAATCTAATTACACCACAACGATCTAAAAATTGTAATGTATTATAGGTAATGAGTGTATTTAGCTCATACGTTTTACAAAATGTATTGAATTCAAAATTATGAACGGTCTGTTCACCTTCACCATATGATATTTGAAAATAGTTACATAGTTTTCTATAGACTAGTTTTACTTCATCTATATCCGGCAATACTTTTATAAATTGATTGTGTAACCTCTGATTATCATTCGTGTTTTTTAAAAGATAGGCAAAAGATGGTTTGCCATCACGACCAGCTCTGCCTGCTTCCTGAAAATAGCTTTCTATACTTTCTGGAATCGTATAATGAATTACTGTACGTACATTGGGCTTATCGATCCCCATACCAAAGGCATTTGTAGCAACCATTACTCTAATTTCTTCTTTTAACCACTGGTTAAATCGTTTGGTTTTTTCTTGTGCATCTACACCACCATGATAGTATGTTGCTAAATAACCACTTGTATTAAGAAAATCACTCAATTCAACTGCAGATTTTCTATTTCGAACATAAACGATCGAAGTTCCCGGGTATTTATCTAAAACCTGAGTGAGTTTATACTTTTTGTCGATTACATTTTCTACCCTATACCCAAGATTAGGTCTAAAAAATGATTGTTTAAGTATTTTGGGTTGAAAAAGATCGAGTTCTGCCACAATATCATCTACTACTTCTTTGGTGGCAGAAGCGGTTAGTGCAATAACAGGTACCGCAGGATGTATTTTTCTCAGCACTTCTATTTTTTTATAAGAGGGCCTAAAGTCATTTCCCCATTGCGAAATACAGTGAGCTTCATCTACTGCAATAAGATTAATATTCATTTGCTTTAATCGTTCCTGTACAATGTCTTGCTGAAGACGTTCTGGAGAAAGATAAAGGAATTTATAATTGCCATAAATACAATTATCGAGCAAAGTATCTAATTCTGAATATTTAATGCCACTAGGTAGTGCAATTGCTTTTATATTTTTTTGCTGAAGGTGTAATACCTGATCTTGCATTAATGCAATTAATGGAGAAATAACAATACAAATACCTTCCATTATTAGAGCAGGCACCTGAAAACAAATTGATTTCCCTCCACCAGTAGGGAGTAATGCAAAAGTATCTTCACCTTCCAGTACCGAAGCTATAATCTCTTCCTGCAATGGCTTAAAGCTATTGTATTTCCAATATTGCTGTAATATTTTAAGAGGAGATTTTAGCAATTTATTTTATGTTTTTGAGAATAAAATCATAACGTTCCTGTACAGTTCCAAAAGGCACTTCGATACAATCATAACCTAATTGGCTATAAGTTTCAAGCAGATGATGATGGATTTCTTTTGCTTGTTCAAAGCTTTCATAGCGCTCATTGTCTGATATATAGATATCTTCCCACGGCGGCAGTAAAAAAACCTGATCATACATATGATTCTTACAAGCATTTATAAAATTGTCGTCGTATGATTGATCAAAATAGTTCATATAGGCCAAAACATCTGGTATACCTCTATCATAAAATGTAAGATCTTCTTTTTGGGATATGGCATCTTTAAATTGATCAACCCTTCCGTTAAGGATTTGTGTATTAAATTGATAGGGATCAGAGACAGAAATTATGGGATTAGAAACAATAGCCTTAGAGTCATTACTTTTTAATGCTTCCTGAGTCATACTTCGTATAATCTCATGAAAACAGAAAAATTTTGCTTCTTCAAGTTTATGGATAACCGAGGTCTTGCCTGTTCCCGGTGCTCCGGTAATTACAATTCTTTTCTTTCTCAAAGGAATAATTTTGATGCAAATTTCGGAATTATAAAAGGATTTTGAAAAGAAGTTGTTTAAAGTTTTCTATTCTAATAAACCAAAACACTTTGATGTGTAGTAAGGTAATTGCAGAAATTAGATATAAAAAAATATATTTTCTATGTATTAAGGTAAAACTGATTATTATACACTCTGAATAACATCTATGTCTCGATGAAATACAAATATTCAGTTTTTTACAAGATATCGAGGTAGATATTCAATTTGAAGGAGTAATCGAGTTATTCAGCAAAAAGATTTCATACAAAGAATATGATTGTCTTACTTTAATACTAAACATAGTATATTATACAAACGTGAAAAAGAAGTTATTTTTATTACATGGATGGATTGGGAGACAACTAGGACTGCTTTTTTTTATAATATGTTTTTCAGGAACAATCTCAACTGTTAGTCATGAGTTAGATTGGTTAATACAATCAGATTATAGAGCCACACCACAATCGACTTATATCTCGAGAAATGTTATTTCAAATAATTTTGCAAAGACATATCCAAAAGCCAAAATAACTTATTGGATACGACATGATGAACCTTACCTATGTGATTTATTGTATAAAGAAGAGAATGAGAAACTTTCGTTTGTATTTGCAAACCCTTATACGGGAGAAATTCAGGGAGAGACAAGTCTTACGGCTCAACTCTATCTAAGAGATTTGCATTATTACCTTTTTATACCTTTTCAAATTGGAAATTACATCGTTTTACTTTTTGGATTTCTTATCCTTGTTTCTGTAGTCTCAGCACTTTATTTTTATAAATCCTGGTGGAAGAAATTTTTTGTACTCGATGTAAAAAATGGAGGAAACAAGTTTAGTAGAAGTTCGCACAGGTTCTTTGGCTTATGGGCTATTCCTTTTATCTTTCTTATTGTGATTATTAATAGCTGGTATTTTATAGAACGCACAAATATTGCAGGTATTAAACCACTGGTAAATCCTAAGCATATAAAATTAGAAATCCTCAATTATCAAAATAAGAAGAAGAGTTTGTTCCCTTTTAATATAGATTATGATAAGGCAGTTAAGATTGCAGAAAAAGCTATTCCTCATTTTAAAGTAAAAAACATTTCTCCTGCTATTGATTCTACAGAAACAATATATGTAATGGGAAATAGTAATGTCCCATTAGTTAGGCAAAGGGCTAACCGCGTATATATTAATCCATATAACTATAAAATAGAACATATTCAAAGTGCAGCAAAGAGCAGTACTATTATGTGGATTAATGATATAGCAGATCCTTTGCATTTTGGATATTGGGGTGGGATAACAACCAAAATAATTTGGTTCATTTTTGGGTTAATTATCTCAATCTTGATACTTTCTGGTATTTATATCTCTTTAAAAAGGAAGCATAGATCAAAACAGAAAAGTAGGATTGAAAAAATATTTCTAAATGTTAGTAATACATTAGTTATTTGTTGCGTGTTTTACTTTATGCTGAAACGATTACATACAAGATATGAAGCTACTGTTTTGGCTCATTTTGTAGTTTTCATTTCCTGGGCTCTATTATTTGCTTTATGGTATTATGTGTTAGTTTACAGTATCAGAAAAACCAGAAACTAAAAAACTAAATCAATAAGGTTATTTTAGATAGTGTAGTAAGCATCAGAACTAAAATAAATGGATTTTACTACAACCAAGTTTTATATGAACAAAAAGACAGTATATAAGATATTAATAAAAGCAGATATTATCTATTTAATTCGATTTTCGGGAATCATAATTAATTTGTAATGATCTGTTAAAGTTGAATCAACATAGTGAATTTTTAGTAACTTCAATAGCAATTGATACGCATTTGCTTTATTTAGACTAGTTAAACACAAATCTTTAAAAATTAAAACTCATGCCTGTTTATAATTTAAAAATTAATGGTCAATCTCATAGTGTCGAGGCTGATCAGGATACTCCTCTTTTATGGATATTAAGAGATCACCTTGATATGGTTGGTACCAAATTTGGCTGTGGTATAGGTCAATGTGGTGCATGTACCATACATGTAGATGGTTCTGCTAACAGAAGCTGCTTACTTCAGGTTTCTATGGTAGAAAATATGGAAATTACTACAATCGAAGGCTTATCTGAAGATGCTTCACATCCTGTTCAACAAGCCTGGAAAGAAGTAGATGTACCACAATGCGGATACTGCCAGGCGGGGCAAATGATGTCTGCCGCTGCTTTCTTACAGCAAAATGCAAACCCTAATAAATCAGAAATCAGGGATGCAATGAGTGGCAATATATGTAGATGCGCTTCGTACAACAGAATAGAAGAAGCTGTAGAAGTTGCTGCCAGTAAAATGAGTTAACCCTTTTAAATTTTAAACGTATGAAAGATAATGTATCACCTTCATTTAGCAGAAGGTCATTTATAAAAACATCGGCATTGGCTGGTGGCGGAATGTTAATTGGGTTTAATTTATTTCAGGCATGTAAACCTGAAGCGAAACCACCTGTTGATATACCTATCGATATTTCTCAATTAAACTTCAATGATTTTAATGCCTTTATCAAAATAGCCGATAACGGTATGGTAACTATCTTCTCTCCAAATCCAGAAATAGGTCAGGGGGTTAAAACATCTATGCCAATGCTTATTGCAGAAGAGCTTGATGTATCATGGGATAATGTTCATGTAGCGCAAGGGGCATTAGATACCAAAAATTTTACACGACAAGTAGCCGGAGGAAGCCAATCCTTAAGGCAGGGGTGGGAACCTCTACGCCAAACGGGAGCTACAGCAAGACAGATGCTAATTAATGCAGCCGCAGCCAAATGGGGAGTGGATGCTTCAGAATGTAAAACAGAAAACGGAGTAATTATCAATGCCAATGGTGATAAACTTGGATACGGAGATGTAGTGAAAGCAGCAGCAGCTCTTGAAGTTCCAGAAAATATAACACTAAAAGACCCTAAAGATTTTAAAATCATAGGAAAAAATATTTCTAATGTAGATGTAGATAAGATTATTGTTGGAAAACCTCTTTACGGAATGGATTATAAAGAGGAAGGAATGGCATATGCATCAGTATTAAGACCTCCTGCTTTTGGAAAAAAACTGGTTGATTTTGATGATACTGCAGTTAGAGCTATTTCGGGAGTACATGATGTAGTTAAGTTTGGTGATAAAATTGCAGTCCTGGCAAAAGATACTTGGACAGCAATGAAAGGAAAAAAGGCATTGAAAGCTAATTGGACTTCGGATTCAAAATTAGAAAATACAGAAGATCATGATAAAATACTGATGGATCTTCTTAATGGAAAGGAGTTTAATACACTACGTGCCGATGGAGATGTAAAAAAAGCATTTGCTCAGGCAGATCAGGTGATCGAGAGAACTTATGAGTCACCATTCTTACCTCATAATTGTATGGAACCGATGAACTTCTTTGCAGATGTTACTCCAGAAAAAATTCGTTTGGTTGGCCCTATACAAACACCAGCAGGTACAGCACGTAGAGTTGCTAATTTGTTAGAGCGCGATCCAGAAGATGTTTCTGTAGAAATGACCAGAATGGGAGGAGGTTTTGGAAGACGACTCTATGGTGATTTTGCTTTGGAAGCAGCAGAAATATCAAAAATTGCCCAAAAACCAGTTAAAGTAGTATATTCTAGAGAAGATGATATGTCTGCAGGGATATATCGTCCGGCAATAAAATATAAAATTAGTGCATCAATTAAAGATGGTAAAATTAGTGGATATCACCTTAAAGAAGCCTCTGTAAATTCGAATATGTATGGGTTAATCCCTAATTTTTTTCCAGCTGGAGCTATTGAAAATTACCAGGTAGATGTTGCTAATTATAATAGTAAAATTACAACAGGAGCCTGGAGAGCTCCGTATACTAATTTCTTGTCTTTTGCAGAACAAAGCTTCTTTGATGAATTGGCAGAGTTACTAGAAATTGATCGTATTCAACTTCGCTTAGACTTACTACAGAAAGTAAAAGGAACTGCAGATGATAGAATCCAGTATTCTCCAGAACGATTAGAGAAAGTAATAAAAGTAGCTGTAGATAAATCAGGATGGGGAAAAGCAAAAGAAGGAACGTACCAGGGGTTTAGTGCATATTATTGCCATAATACTCATGTAGCAGAAGTAGCAGATGTAGTATTAGAGAATGATATACCTGTGGTAAAAAAAGTTACTTGTGTGGTAGATTGCGGAATCGTAGTGAACCCACTCGGAGCCAAAAACCAGATCGAGGGTGGAGTTATTGATGGTGTTGGCCATGCGATGTATGGTGATTTTTCATTTAAAGATGGAGTACCGCAAGACAAGAATTTTAATACTTATCGTTTAATTCGTATTAATGAAACTCCTGTGGTCGAAACACACTTTATAGAAAACGATATCGCCCCAACAGGGTTAGGAGAACCCACATTACCTCCTGCAGGAGCAGCTGTAGCAAATGCAATTAAGGCAGCAAAAGGGATACGATTGTATAAGCAACCTTTTATTAAAAACATGAACTCCAAAGCACCATTGGGATAGTACGTTTATGACACACGAATTCAAAGAAATAATAGCATCTTATCATAAAGCCAAACAGCAGGAGATACCTGCTGTTATGGCTACAGTAGTAGATGTAGAAGGATCTTCTTATAGAAGACCAGGAGTGGGTATGCTTATTCTTCAAAATGGAAAAATGACAGGTGCCGTAAGTGGGGGATGTGTTGAAAAAGAAGTGTTACGACAAGCACAATCTGTTTTCGTTTCCGGGAAACCTAAAATGATGACCTACGATGGTAAATATAGGCTGGGATGCGAAGGACTATTGTATATTTTGATTGAAACTTTTGATATTAGTACTATTGAGATTGCGACAATACAAAGGCACTTAAAATCCAGAGTACCGTTTGAAATTAAATCATGGTACTCAAAAACAGAACAGGAAATCTCTACTATGGGGTCTATTGTTCAATTTAAAGGAGATCAGGCATTTTGTTTTTCGCAAGATACCAAGCCAGATGATTATTTAGAGAGTTTTGTGAGGGAAATACAACCTTGTTTCAGATTAATAATTATTGGTACAGAGCACGATGCAGTGCAGTTATGCAAACTGGCATCAACTACTGGCTGGGAAGTAGATATTGTAGGTTCACCACAACATTCTAAAAAACTTGAAGATTTTCCGGGAGCAAAAGAGGTAATTCATAGTGCTCCAGAAGATTTGAGTATAGATCATATAGATGATCAGACAGCTATTATTCTAATGTCTCATAATTTTGCCAAAGATTTATTATATCTTCAGGCGTTAAAAGAAACCAGTCCGGTGTATATCGGATTATTGGGACCCGCGCAGCGTAGGGAAAAATTATTGTCTGCTTTTATAGAGTATTTTCCAGAGGTTACCGATGGATTTCTCGATGCTATTCATGGTCCTGCTGGTTTAAATCTGGGGGCAGAAACTCCTCAGGAAATAGCTATTTCTATAATTGCTGAAATATTGTCTGTGATCAGAGGCCAAAATCCGATACCATTGCAGGAGAAGAAAGGAGCGATTCATGATGATCCTAAAAGGAAAAAAATAAATGCCATTCCTACCAAAACCTAAAATAGCACAACTTATCCTGGCAGCAGGTTCCTCTAGTAGAATGGGAGAACCAAAACAGGTATTGCCATGGCACAATACTACATTTATTGGTCACGCTATACAGAGGGCACTGCTACTACAAGAAACATCAATCTATGTGGTTTTGGGAGCACATTATGATACTGTATATAAAGAGATTTGCCATTTTCCTGTTACCATACTCATAAATACAGAATGGCAATCGGGAATGGGATCTACAATACGTTCTGGAATTAAGGCTATACAACAAGACAAATTGTCGTATGACGGAGTGTTAATTTCATTGGTAGATCAACCACTATTAGATACAGTTCATTTTAATGCATTAATCACTCAATTTAGTAAAGAACCAAGTGTTATTACCGCTACAGATTTGGGCCCTGGTATTGGGGTCCCTGCAATTATTCCATCTAAATATTTCTATGAGTTATTGCAATTACAGGCAGATTTTGGTGCACGATACATTATTAAAAAACATATAGATCATATAAATACAGTTGATGCTCTTGACAAAGGAGTAGATATTGATACGATAGCACAATATCATGCTATGATAAAAAGCAATTTTTCTTCTTAAAAAAAGCAAAAGGAGTTTCTAGTATAACTTCGTTTTTATAAATCGTAAGATGTATCTTTGGCCTAAATTTTGATTTGATACATGTTACTATGAAAGACCCTGAAGAATTTTATAAAAAATTAAAAGAGCAGTTGGCAGATACATCACTATGGCCAACTTCATATTTATATAAATTTATTGTACCTACAAATACAGAAAAGATTGAACAGATCGAATCAATTTTTGATAACCTGGGTTCGGTAATTCAAACAAAACAATCTAAAAATGGTAAATATACTAGTGTATCTATCAATGTTAGAATGAAAAATCCAGATCAGGTGATTGCTAAATATAAAGAAGTTGCCGAAAAAGTAGAAGGGGTAATTTCATTGTAATACTTAGGTTGTACCAGATATTGTAAAGAAGTAAAACAACCGATTTATAGGTAGGTATAAAAGTTGAGATGACTTTATTACCTGTTTTTGTTTGTTAAATACCATTGATTAATAAATAAAATATAGTATTGACAGTAGCTTACTTATTTTATTTTAGTATTTTGCGAAACGAATTATAGAATAGTCCGAAAAGTAATCAATTGTCAAACTGAATCTAAAGAAGTTATACATAATTACTTATAAATAGTTTTCAAGAGCTTATATTCACAACAAACTTACATATTGATTTTTTAGGCTATCTCTACACAATTTTCACATACATTTTATGGATATATATAATATAGAATACAATACCGAGCGCGAAAAGCTCATTATCCCGGAATATGGTCGTCATATGCAGAAAATGATAAACCATACGGTTACTATCGAAGATCGTGAAGAACGTAATAAGGTTGCAAAATCGATTATAGCAGTAATGGGTAATCTGCAGCCGCATTTACGAGATGTACCTGAGTTTCAGCATAAATTATGGGATCAGTTGTTTATAATGAGTGATTTTAAATTAGATGTAGATACTCCTTTTCCTGTATTGACTAAAGAAAAATTGCAGGAAAGACCAGAACCTCTAAAATATCCTCAGAATTTTCCAAAATATCGCTTTTACGGAAACAATATTAAGCGAATGATAGATGTCGCAAATAGTTGGGAAGATGGAGATTTAAAAAATGCACTTACTTTAACGATTGCTAATCACATGAAAAAATGCTATCTGAACTGGAATAAAGATACAGTAGAAGATAGTGTTATTTTTAACCATTTGTTTGAATTGAGTGATGGTAAGATCGATCTTAAAGGAAGCAATGAAGATCTTACGGACTCCTCTAATCTGATGAGAGGAAAAAAGAAAAAACACAATTCTAATAATAGCGGTAAAAAGAATTACCGAAACAATCGTGGTAAAAAACGCTATTAAAATTAATTAACTACCAATTACTAACCGCTAACGACTAACGATTACATGGGTACTTTTCAGATAGAAGGAGGGCATCAGCTCAAAGGGGAAATTACACCTCAGGGCGCCAAAAATGAAGCCTTACAAATTCTTTGCGCAGTATTATTAACACCAGAAGAAGTTATAATTTCTAATATTCCTGATATACGAGATGTAAATAAATTAATAGACATTCTCAGAAATTTAGGAGTGAAAATTCAAAAATTAGGAAAAGGAAAATACTCTTTTAAGAGTGATGAACTTAATTTAGAATACCTGGAGAGTGAACAGTTTAAGAAAGAAGGAAGTGGTCTTAGAGGTTCTATTATGATTGTTGGACCTTTGTTAGCAAGGTTTGGTAAAGGATATATTCCTCGTCCGGGAGGTGATAAAATAGGAAGAAGACGTTTGGATACCCACTTTGAAGGGTTTATTAATCTTGGTGCAGAATTTAGATATAATAAAGAAGAACGTTTTTATGGTGTCGAGGCACCAGAAGGTTTAACAGGTACCTATATGTTACTTGATGAAGCTTCGGTAACCGGTACTGCAAATATTGTAATGGCAGCTGTACTTGCCAAAGGTACAACTACAATTTATAATGCAGCCTGCGAACCTTATTTACAGCAGTTATGTAAGATGCTTAATGCTATGGGAGCAAAAATCTCTGGTGTGGGCTCTAATTTGTTAGTGATTGATGGAGTTAAAGCTTTAGGTGGATGTGAACACCGTGTACTACCTGATATGATTGAGATTGGATCATGGATAGGATTAGCTGCTATGACAAAAAGTGAAATTACTATTAAAAATGTAAGCTGGGAAAACCTGGGATTGATCCCAAACACATTTAGAAAATTAGGAATTACCCTGGAGCGGGTAGGGGATGATATTTATATCCCTGCACATACGAATGGATACCAGATCGAAAGTTATATTGATGGTTCATTTATGACCATTGCAGATGCTCCATGGCCTGGATTTACCCCCGATTTATTGAGTATCGTTTTGGTTATAGCTACTCAAGCAAGAGGAGAAGTAATGGTGCACCAAAAAATGTTCGAGAGTCGTTTATTCTTTGTAGATAAGCTTATTGATATGGGAGCAAAAATTATTTTATGTGACCCGCATAGAGCTACAATTATTGGTCATGATTTTCAGTCTACATTAAAAGCAACTACAATGGTGTCTCCCGATATTAGAGCCGGAATATCATTATTAATTGCTGCATTAAGTGCTAAAGGAACATCAACTATTCATAATATCGAACAAATTGATCGTGGATATGAAAATATTGACGAACGCCTTAGAGCAATAGGAGCTAAGATTATTAGGGTTGAGGTGTAATATATGCGTGTTTTTGATGTAAGAGATTAGATAACTAGCTGCAGACCTTTGATTCATATGTCATTTCTTATGGTTTGAACGATTGCATAAAGGCCAAAAAAGAATTTTGAATATCTTTTATTTCTTTGAAATGTATTGTTTTTAATGCTAAGAATTAGACTGTTGTTTGAGATACTTTGGTGTATGGAATAGTAAAATAAAATGTAGATCCTTTACCTTTTTTACTTTCTAACCAAATTTTTCCTGTTAGCATTTCGACATAGGCTTTGGCAATAGATAATCCAATACCTGCACCTTCTAGCGCATAGCGATCTTCGAGATCTGCCTGTACAAATCGTTCAAAAATAGCTTTCTGACGATCTTTTGCAATCCCCATACCAGTATCTTTTACATAAAATTGAAGAATATCTTTATCTCTTAGATATCCAAATTCAATTCCTCCTTCATTCGTGTACTTAATAGCATTTTTTATTAAGTTAGAAAGGATTGCATTAAATTTTTCTTTATCGGTTTTGATGGTTGCATCTTCTGTTGATAAATCATTTGATAATGATAGAACAATATCTTTTTTATCTGTTTGCGGTTTAAAGAGGTTAAATAAATACTTGGTTTGTTTGTTGATGTCAACCTCTTCGATATTGACTTTAACCTGATCTGCGGCTATTCTGGAGATATCGATAATATCCCTGATAATATTAAGCATGCGTGCTCCACTTTCTTTGATAAGATCCAGATACAGCTGTTGTTCGTCACCGGTAAGTTTAGGTTCGTTTAAGAGTTCTGCAAGACCAAGAATACCATTCATAGGAGTTCTTATTTCGTGGCTCATATTAGCAAGAAAAGCAGATTTAAGGCGATCACTTTCTTCGGCTTTTTCCTTTAATCGACTTAGCTCAATTTCATATAACTTAATATCTGTGATATCTGTTAGAGTACCGACATACCCAATAATTTGATGTTTATCATTGTACTCGGGTATAGCACGACCTAATACCCAAGTTACCGTACCGTCGGGTTTAAGAAATCGGTATTCGGCATCAGAGGTTTCTTTTTTATCTGTAGCCGAATACCATCCTTGTTTTAGTCTTTTTCTATCCTCTGGATGTACTGCATTAAGCCATCCATCATTTAAGGCTTCTTCTTGTGATAACCCCGAGATAGAACACCATTTGGGATTAACAAATATGGTCTTTCCATCACTTTGAGTCATAAATACACCTACCGGTATCAGATTGGTTAATGTTTGATATCTGCCTTTGGTGAATTGAGCTGCTTTTTCGGCTACTTCATATTTTTGTTTGTACGTTAGGGAATGAAAAATATCTTTAAAAGTAAGATAATTTACATGGTAGGTTTCTTTTTCAAAATACTTTAGATATAACGTAAATATTGCACTATAAAAAATAGCCATAGATCCCTTTGATAATAACCCTGATAACAAGAGTTTTGGTATGTTTTCAAAATACCAAAACGAGCCTAGTGTAAAAAAGATAGCATCAAAACTAAGTACTAGTACCATAGTAAACATTACTCTAAGAAATAAGCTAGAAGTATGTTTTGAGATAAATTCGTATAAAAATATGATCAATATGGCATCCAGGTAAAGTACTCCTGTTCCTACAAATAGTACCAGTACATTCGTATAGAAGAAATCTGTAGAAATTTCGAAAGGATTATAGCTATAAGCTCCTTCCATATTCATTCTAAAAGCAAGTAAAAGAAAGCATAATACAATATTGGCTATAACTAATGCGTAAATTAGTTTTCGAGCTGTAGTTGCATCTTCTTTGATGTATATTAAAAGTATGGCAAAAAGTGTAGCAGAAAATAAAACAGATGAACCCGGAGAAACTACAATAGCATCAGAGATTTTAAAGTAAAGCGTACTGGCCATAAAAACCTGTACAAACTGAAATAATCCCAAAGAAGCGAATAGCACTCCTAAGCCTATTATCGTTCGCAAACGAAACAGTAGTAATATTAGGAAGGCAACAACAAATCCTTGAAAAAGAAAAATTAAGATTTGATAGAAAATTAGTGTGTCCATAAGAGTCTAATGCTACATTTAATAGGCGTTTTTAGATTCTTTGGTTAACCTATTTGTGTATAACATATAATTTTTAAGCCCCTTAAAGCTACGAACAATTGTTAAAACATTAGATATATAAACCCTTAAAAAACGATTTTTAATTAGTAATTATTACTTGTGATTACACAAAAAAAAGGGATTAAGATGTATATTATGTTGATTTACAGTTTGTTTTTACTTTAGTTAGGTTTGTTTTGATTTTTTTTTAAATGAGAAGATATACTTGTAATTGGTATAAGTGCTTAAAATAGAACTTAGGATTTGATATAGATAAAAAAAAACCTGTCATTTTTGACAGGTTATAGTGCTTTAAAAAATTAAGTAGTATATATTAAATTACTTTTACATTTACTGCGTTTAATCCTTTTTTGCCTTCTTGCAAATCAAATTCTACTACATCCCCTTCTCGAATTTCGTCGATTAGTCCAGAGATGTGTACAAAATGTTCTTTGTTAGAATCTTCTTCAGTGATAAATCCAAATCCTTTGGCATCGTTGAAAAATTTTACTGTTCCTTTGTTCATTGTTAAAATTTAAATTAGTTAATAAAAATCAAAGATAACGCCAAATATCTAAATGATCATCATCAAGATGTTTTTTACTTTACTTGTTAACACAATTTTTAAGTGTTTATTGCTAATATAGGTATAAAATAATTAATTTGACAAATCTCAAAGACTCCTGAATACATATAATACGGAGTTATAAATGATTGTATATTATGTAATTACTTAAAAAAGTAGTTTTTGTAATTCTAATGTATAGTCGTACTGTAAATCTTCGTGCAGTACTGTAATCTTATTTTTAATAGCCGATGTTTCGCGATGATAGATGTTTTTGAGAACTGTATTGTTTTGTATAGAAGGAGTGAAGTTTTTTAACTTTTTGCAAAAATAAAGGAGCAATTCTATTTCGGTTTCTTTGTTTTTAGAATATCGAATATATTTCTTTATTGTACGCAAAATTTTTCGAATACTCTTTTTAATATAATAATATGATGTGGTGTTGATCATTTCGAATTGCTCATCAATTTCTCTATGTATGCTTATGATATATTCTTCTTCATGGGTTGATTCGAATAATAAATAGGTAAGTAATTCTTTATTTTCTTTTTTAAATCGGGATAGACGAAGACATAATTCTGTAAGCTCCTGGTGCGAACGATCTGTTAATTCGGTTTTTAGTTCTTTTACGGTAGCAGTTTTCATCTATACGTTGTGCTTGTTTTATGGTGATACTTTTCCTGTATGCAATTTAAATAAAACAATAGTTTCTAACCGCTAACTCATTTTTAACTTATAACAATAGTATATCGGCACTTTGATCCTTTTATACCAAGATAACTTTATGTTTTTTGTACTTTTTTTGATAACTGTTTGATATGTAAAGCGTTGATGGATAAGGCTTGTTAGAGTTATTAACATAGTTATTAACAATAAAAGTAGGTTTTTACGTGTTAATTATTGATAAAAATAGATAAATAAGGTATTATATCGTTATTATTGTGGTTTTAAACAAATTATTAACATTAAATCAACAAATAATTTGGAATATTGTTAATAACTTGTTATATTACAGGTAATTAACCTTAAATCACACAATCATGAATCATTTTTATTCCACTTTTGGGTTGAATTTTAAGAGTATTGTAAATTTTTTAAGAGAACTCCCTAAGGCTTCTAGTTATGCAATTCGTAAGTAATAGAGATATAACAAATTTTGGGCATTTGTTTTTTAAATCTATCAAAGGGATTATTTTTTGGTAATCCCTTTTTTATGTTTGTATATATAAGAAGTAAGGTAAATGAGAAGATTTTACTTAGAATTATCCTTAGGTAATAGTATATATCTTTATAGAATACACTTCTAATAGGTTTTGATTATCTTCTTTTATCACTAGATTACATGCTTTTAATCTAAGATCAAGACTAATCTATGAACTCACCCCATTTTTAAATTTAGCTAAAAATAGGATGAGTATGTTTACATAGAACTATCCATAAACTGGGTAACATTTCCATCCATGGTTTATAAGAAAGTCAGCATTTTTAACATCCTGTTCTAAAGTTCTTCCATTAACAGTTTTTTCACAAGTCCAACTTGTAGGTTTAGGATCAAGGGTTGAGCTCATGTTTCCGGCATTAATAGCGGATAGGTTAGATAATTTGAATTTTTTGAGATCTTTAAGAGTATTTTTCATAATATATTTTAAAATTAAACATACTTCTAAAGTATAATTATTAAGCGACCATATTGTGGGTAGTTTATAAGTGTAAGGAAAATTTGGCTAAATGAAATAGCTAAATTTATAAGCGCAAGAAACATGATTTCAGAATGGAAACTATTTTAATTTAATAAGCTCTATGGAAAATTACAAGAACATAAAATAACCCTATTGTATCTTAGAGTTATAATAAAAAATGGCTGGCATATTGATTCTTCAATTACAGATCAAAAAAGAACAATCTGTGTATTTGTAACCCTATAAAATTATTAACCCCAGAAAGTAAGTGTTGTCTTAAGTGTGGAAGGAAAGTTTATAATTGGTAGATTTACTTGGGGAAAAATTAAATAATGTTTTATTATGAATCTTGGTTTCAAGGAATCAATAGATGCTCTTATTTTTAAAAAGATATTAGAAATAAAAAGCAAACGTCTAAAAGGATATATTATCATAAACGTAGAGAACAAAATATGTAGACATCTAAAATCTGATCTAAAAAAAGAAGGCATAATAATCAAAGAAAATAAACTAGATATGATTTCTAATAATCTGATGCAGTATAAGTTTGAGTGGGGTTAAAATTTACTGATAAAGAATTTAACTTGATTGCGGATTACCGTAAAGAAAAAATAAAGAGTAATTATAGATTTGTTTATTGATAAAATCACTTTAATAAAGTAACAGTAAATGATATATAAAATACTCTCTGATTCATCTGAAGAAAAACTAGAAAAAAAGGTTAATATTTATTTAGATGATGAATGGAAACCTACAGGAGGAGTATCTGCTTTATTTTACGGAGGGCAATTAGGTGTTAGATATTTTCAATCTATTATTAAGAAAGAGAAATAAAATAGAATGGAATATAAGTTTGAATGGTGGCATTTAATCATTATGATTCACCTATGGTTATTATGTTTATGGTATATTGAGTACGTAAGAAATAGAAGGAATAAAAATAAATTTCAATAAATAAAAATGGACGAGTTAACAAAAAATGACATCGTACAACTAGAAACAGATAGTCCAAAAATGACTGTTAGCGGAGTTGATACAAACGGTTATGTTTTTTGTTCCTGGATTAATAGATTAGGAGCAGAGATGCGTGGTTCTTTTCCAATACATTTATTAAAAAATGAATAAAAAAAAGCTACCCATAAATAGGTAGCTTTTTTTTATATTGTTAGCGAACAATAAAACACTCCCCTTTTGGCACCAGGGATTCCCATCTTTGGACATCTTTTATATGATGAAATGTGGTAGGATGTAATGAAGACCTTGAATGCCAACATTTGTATGTAATTTTTGCTGCAGAAATAGTTTGTATACCTCCTCCATAAATGGTTTTTAATTTCTTTTTTTCAATTTTGAAATTGCTGAATTTTTGTTGTAATGTTTTCATGTTATATTTTTAAGTTATGTAGATCTATATTAATTGATTTTATTTAGACAATCTTGTTTGATTGGTAATTGTAATTAATTTAAGCATAAACGTATGTAGTAAATTTGTAAACGTTTATTGTGGAAACCATAAAATCAATAGTTAAGCACATTATAACATAATGTATTTTTGAGAATTTAAGTCTAAAACTAAAGGTTCTCTGAAACATCCTTTTAGAGAGTTTTACCTTTTCTATTTAGTTAAACAGCCTTTCAATTATCAATGATGAAAAATAATTCACTCCTGTTTTAATACAATTTTCATCAACTTGAAAATTGGGTGCATGTGGCATAGAGAGTATTCCTTTTTGAAAATTTGAACCCCCTAAATAAAAATACACTCCTGGTACTTTCTCTTGATAATATGCAAAATCATCTCCTCGATAATCAGCCATTATTCCGTGTAAAAGAATAATGTTTTCTGCTCCGTAAATTTGAGCTATGTGAGCTAAAGAATTTTGAGTTAGAGTTTTGTCATTGTATAGATTTGCTCTTTCGTAAGTATACTCAACTTCAATTAGGTTTTTTGCAAATTTAGAGTTGCTTATCTTTTGTTTTAATTGTGGAGGTATAGAATCAAACTTCTCCTTTACGCTTGATCCGATATAAGCCTTTATAGATATTTCATTCTCGGTTTTCTCTACGTTAAAACTGTCTTGATTTACAAAGGTATAGTTCTTGAAAATGGTGTTTGGACTTGCAAGACCTATATTAGGATCTGATAAACTTTGGGGATTCCAAAATTTGCTCGAGGGCTCTACATTTTGTAGACTCATAATGAGTTCTCTACCATATGCTATGATTGATTCATTTTCACTTGAATTTTTAAATGATATGTTAAGTACTTTGTAATCGGCAAACATCCATTCGGGTTTTGTTGAAATCATAGTTGTTGCCATAGGTGCAATATGCGAACCATAAATTTCATCAGGAGTAATCATCTCGAATAAACCATCATCGATCATTGCTTTTGCGCCCGTATAAGGCTCTTCTGAAGGTTGGAAAATAAAATATACAACACCTGTCAATTCTTCTTTCTGGCTAGCTATTACGTTGGCTATACCAAGTGCGATTGTTGTATTTACATCATGCCCGCAAATATGACGAACACCTTCGTTTTTTGATGCAAAATCTACTACATCAGGTATATCCGATGGCATTGCATCAATATCTGCTCTCCAGGCAATTCGCTTTCCTTTTTTTCCGGTATTTAAGATACCAACAACACCGTAACCACCAATACCTCTTTTCACTTCGTATCCTAAGGACAATAAATATTTAGCAATCTTATCTGACGTTCTTTTCTCTTTTCCAGACACTTCAGGATTCATATGAAAGTCTCGACGGATGGTGACAAGACTATCGAAAATTTTATGGGTCTGTTCCTGGATCTTTGCATGTATAGAAGGTTGAGAATTTGTGCTTTGACCACAAGAAACCAATCCAAGAAGTAGAAATTGTACGGTTAGGGTAAGTCTAATTATTTTTATTTTTGAAGTCATATTTTACAATTCTTTAAAATGGATACTGCAAAAATGTGATATTGTAGTATGATTTACCTGTCACATTTGTGACAAAATCATTTTTTGGCAATTTTACTTCTTATTCTGCTCAATGATTGGCGCTCGATACCAAGGTGAGACGCTAAATGGGATAGACTAATTCTATTAATAATGTCTTTATTTTGCTCAATAAAGTTAAGATACCTTTCTTCGGCATTTTCGAATAAAAAACTTTCAACCCTGTCGGTTTGTACTGTTAATACATATTCGGCGATTAACCTTCCGTACATTTCGCTAACCTTAAATTTGCTGTATCCTTCCTGGATTTTATCATAGGGCAACTTTATTATAACAGATGGTTCTAAACATTCAATAAAATACTTAGATGGTTTTTGTCTTATAAATGAAGGATAATCGGTTGCGTATTTGTTTTCATTAATAAACCCAGTTGTTATTTTATTCCCTTTTTCGTTTATGTAATATCTTCTTAAGAGCCCTTTACACACAAACCCAACCTCTTTTTGCACTTCTCCGCTTTTGAATAAAAACTCCTTTTTGGCATACTTGGCTATGGTTAGATATGAATTCATAAAAGCTATTTCTTCTGAGTTTAAATCGGGAAATAATTTGATATAGTCTTCGATATATTTTTTATACTCTTGTTGCATTTTTTCTTTAGCTTGTTGCCAACAAAAGGATATATGTGCCGGTACACATATATCCTTTTTGTATCCTCAATGTTTATTTAACACTCCAAATTACTAAGTTTATCTTAATATTCATGGTAGAAAACCGCATATTTTAGCCTAGAATTTTAGAAAACGCTTTGCATAGGATATTAGCTGCTTTTATTTTTCCTTTTCGCTGTTTTCATACGACTATAATCGCAAGCTCCATTCTCTAAATATTCAATTTTGTGTTCAGATAACAGTCGAACAATGATTTCTCTTGTTTCCTTTTCATCAAATCCGAATTTTTCTCCAAGGTCGATTTCGTTTAACCGGCCATTATTTTCAATTAATGCGTTATAATATTTTTCTTTATTTTCCATACGTTGTTTGTTTTTTTACGGCTATCATCATATGTGGGCTAAAAGGTAAAAGATAGCTGTCGTTTTCTGTAATCTTTGTAAGTTCTAACAATGTTTCTTTCTTTTTGTCATTTAGCATATTAGTAAAATAATTTTTGTCTAACCAGGCCATTCCCTCAACTGCATAAGTAGTAAGATACGTTAATTCTTGACTTATGAATTCGTTTTTAAGCTGTTTTGGTGTATGATAATATGCTTCTACCAAAAGCCAGGGGAAATCATCAGGGGGATTGTGTATTCCACTTGTTAATTCGTCTTTACACATTTCAAAAAACGATTTTTTATGAATAAGACCATTTAAAAGACCGACCAGGGTAGATGCAGTATAATTAATGGCAAAACCCAAAATGATTCCGTTATTCTTCAAAACACGTTTTGCTTCGCGGATACTTAACGCTCTATCTTCTTTTTTTTGAAGATGATACAAAGGGCCGTGCAGCAGTATTAGATCGGCAAAATTATTAGGAAATTTTAAATTTCTAGACTCCCCCAAATGAACCGAATACTTATTTTTTAATTTATGAGCTCTGTTTTGGGCTATTTTTATATGTTTAGGAATAGGTTCGACCAAATGTACCTGGTGTCCTTTGTTGGCAAGCCATTCTGAATATTTTCCTGTTCCGCCACCAATGTCAATTATTTTTGATGGTGAGGTCGAAATGTATTTTTCTATGAGTGATTTGATTCTCTCAAATTCAAAAATACCCATTCCTTTGTTAAGCCTGGTTTCTTCGGATGCTGTATTATAAAATAGCTCTATATTTCTGCTTATTAACTGTTTACTATTCATTTTTAATCACTGTATTATCATCACATTTCGAAATGCAACATGCATTGCATAGTGATAAAGCAATTGATTTCTAATCGATTACTAGTATTAAAATTTGATAAAATAATTGGATATGCTTATCTGTGCATTAAAAAATCAGAAGAATTTTTATGCATTAATTTCTCGTTGTATAGAGAATGTCTTTTTTAGAAAGACTCAGATCATATGTCGAATTAGTATAACAGATGATAAAGATATTAATTCTGAATTAATTTTTTTGTAGTAGTTGGTTTAATTACTACTAATGTTTAATATTTGTGTCGTAACCGGGTAATTGTTACTTTGTTTTTTGATTTTTCTTGTGCATTGATTGCTAACTTTTGCTCCCAACGAGTATACGTCAATATTTTAGTTATGTACCTGCCTTTTTTTCCTATAAAACACATAAGATATGATCAACAAGACAAGCGGAATAGCTGGGCCAATAGCACCGCCGTCACCAGCATTTAAATGGGCAATTATCGCAAAGACGAGATCAAGCGCGAATCCCAGGTAGGCTAACGTTTTGATTACCGGGTTTTTGATCAGCCAAATCGCCAATACCCCCAGTATTTTTACTATAGCCAGAGGATATATTATTTCGGTGGGAACACCTAAGCTAATGAACATTTTACTTACCATTTCGTATTGGACGAAATAGGTGATAGCCCCGGCTAGAAGCATTAAACTAAATAAGGCTGTTGCCACACGGTAGATTATTAAATCTCTTTTTTTCATCTTAAAATTTATTTACTGTTTTATTTGGCAAATTTAGCCCGATTGCTTTAATTTGGAAAGTAACTATATAAAATATAGTGGTATCCAAAAGTATAGTGATATGAAAAACAAAGAAGTGAAGGATATAAAGATTCCTATGAAGGAGCATTTTGGTAATTATATGGTACCCGTTCGAGATGCACTTGAGGTTTTTAGTGGTAAGTGGAAGATCCCAATTATTACGGCACTTACTTTTTACGAGACTTGCGGTTTTAAAGAGTTGGAGCGTATTGTAGAAGGGATAACACCGAAAATGTTGTCGAAAGAATTAAAGTTTCTCGAGGAGAATTTATTGATCATCAGAAAGGTAGAAGATACCCGTCCGATTACTGTTACTTACAGCATTACAGAATACGGAAAAACGTGTAAATCTGTGATGAGTGAATTGTATCGTTGGGGTGTAGAACACCGAAAAAAGGTATTTAATATAGAAGGACAAACCTGGGACAAATGCTAGAGAATTACTACAAACAAAGGTATGTGTGTGCTAGTACACATAGATTCATTATAAATTAGCCTGTAACTGAAACTACTAAAATAACTAATTCGATGGTTATGAAAAAACCGTAAAATCACTCAAATTAACGTTTTTCTGCTATTAATATCAAAAAAGTTTAAATGAGTTCTATATATATATTATATATATTCTTTATTTTATTTGACCGATCTGTTTGAGTGCTTTAATTTCTTGTTGTAGCATATTTAAAAGATATTCACTAAAAGAATTAGCCCAAAGGGTTGGACCTTTTTCTAGCCATTCTCCTTGTTCTACAAAAATATATACGGGCGGATTGTCTCCTTCATTGGTTTTGATATATTCAATCGAATAGCCTTGATGACTCATAAATAAAATAGTATCTTTTAATAATTCTTTACCATTAAAATTGTTTTCGTTTAACAAGTCTATTCCTACATTTTTAAACGTATAGTTTTGAGATAAGATTTCTTCTTCTTTTAAATCCTCATATACTTCCCCAGATAAGTATTCATAATAGTAATCGGTTCCTCTAAGAATTTTTCCTCCGCTTTTTCCAAACCATCTTAAAAACTCTTTAAAAGCTTCAGGTATTTCCTCATCAAGTATTGAAGCTAATTTATTTATTTCTTGCTCGGAGCAACCTCTGAATTTTGAAGTTATCTTAGGGTAATCTTTTAAGAAGTTTTTTGATTCTTGCAGATACATGCATGCTGTTTTTAGTTTAGTCATTTTCCAAAGACCAAATTACAAAAATACTAACCCCCAAAATAGTTAACGATCCCAAATAGTGAAGCTAAAACTACAATGACAATCACTATTATAAAAGCCATACCTCCTTTATATTCTTCTTCCTCTAGTTGTTCCTGTTTCTTTTACCATTTATTCTCCTATTTCTATTTTAGATATCGGTTATATTATTTCAGGAAATGAGGTAATATATAGGTGTACATTATATCAAAAGGTTGCTTGTTTATGATAGGTTTACCATAATTACTTCCTGTAAAAACAACGACCAAGTCATCTAATTTGGGAACGAGTATAATATAGTTACCTCCGTTTCCGAAAGTGAATTTCAATGTAATTTCCCGGCCATCTATTTTTGCTTTTTCAGTGTACCAATAATAGCCATAAGTAGCAGCATCTTGCCCTTCCCAGGAATTGCCAGCTGTATTAAAAAAAGAATAATTTTGCGGTAATTCTACCTTTTCGCTTAAAATTTCGCTGATCATTTTCTCCGAAATCACCTGCTTTCCGTTATACTTTCCTTTATTGATAACCATATGACCTATAGTAAGCATATTTCTTGGTGATATTCTTAGATTACCGGCAGTAAAATATCTTCCTGTCATTTTATTCTTTGCCCATCGATAATGGTTTGTAATATCTAAAGGAGTAAATAAATTGTCTGATGCAAATTCTGCAATATTAACATGAGATGCATCACTAATTACAGCTCCCATAATCATTGGAGCCGTTCCTGTGTATAACCATTTTTCTTTTGGAGAAAAAGCCATTTTTTGATCAAGTCCGTATTTAACCCAGTCTTTTTGGTCAAACATTTTATCTTCACAATCCGGAAATCCCATATCTCCAAAAAACTGCTCACAACCAATTCCGGTTCGCATAGTCAGTAAATCTTCAACGGTTATCAAAGATTTTCTATCGTCCCAATTGTCGAGATTATCTTTGTTGTACTGCGAAAGATAGGTAAAAATGGGCTCGTCTACTTTCAGGATTCCTTTATCTACAGCAATTCCTGTCAATAGGGCTGTTATTGATTTGGTGGTTGATCGAACATCTTGCAGGCTATCTTTTCCATAACCATTAAAGTACTTTTCAAAAAGAAGACTATCATTTTGGGAAATAAGAATGGCATTAGTTGCAGGGTATTTCCCGTTTTCTATTTCTGAAAATAACTGTTCAATAGAGTTTTTTTCTCTTGTGTTTTCCTGTTGCTTTTTAACATTAGAATTGCACGAATAACATAGTGAAAAAAACAGGAAAAGATAAAGTGGTTGTTTCATATAACTTATTATTTCGATGATTGGTTATCACAATTTATACATAGTTTGGTTGTATGAAAATCTATTTAGATTTTTCAATAGAGGAACTAAGATAGTTATTTACGTTAAAATTCATAGTAAGAGTTTCAGAAGCAATACACTATACTTTTCATTAGTTATAGTTTCTATTTTCCAGTTTAAAGAATAATGTGGTTTTTTCATTTATTACTCTTTCTTCAATTAATTCCATATTTAATCTTTTGCAAACATGAACCGAATTATGATTGGGTTTATCCATTGTTGCAATTAGATGTTTAAAACGTAACTTTTTAAAGGCATAATCAATAATTTCATGTGAAGCTTCAGTTGCATAACCATTTCCAGTAAATTCTGGTAATAAAGCATATAAAAGCTGAGGCAATTTTTCATCAAAAAAGAACCAAAACCCAATATATCCCATGTATTCTTCATTGTCTAAATTAATAATTTTCCAAAGGCCCCACTTTTCGGTTTTAAACTTTGTTTCGGTTTTGTTAAGAATATCTATAGAGACTAATTTTGGAATATCCTGATTGTCCCACAAATATTTTTTTACAAATGGATTCGTATTTGTATTGTGAAAAACATCCAAATCTTTATTTGTGATTGGGGTAAGCTCTAATCTTTTTGTTTTTAAGTTCATTATGTTCTTTATTTATTGTAATATGGGTATTCTATTTTTATATAAGCTCCTCGCATTGGTAACCTAACTTTTTAAATTCTTTGACGACTTGTTGTATGATATTTGACTGTGACTCTATTCTAAGAATATTATCATCATCTTCAAGATCAAAATTCCATTTTAATATTTGAGGTAAATCATCTAAATGAGATTTTATAATCGAAATATCTGTTTCATTTGTTACCGAAGTTTTAAATACAAAAACTTTAATGTTTTCTTTTTTGAACCAGTTCATTGGATTCAGTTGTTTTTTAAATTTTATAATAAGTTGTTTACCAATGATCAGTATAGCAATCCATTGTATAACTTCTCCGCATACAATTAGTATACTTACAAAAAGTGCATTTTGCGTTGCTGTAAGAGAAAAATACGGAAGTAGTAGAACGAACCCGTACGGCGCGATCGAGAATACCAACAAAGCGATGGCAAGTACACTATAAAACTTAGATTCTTTTTTTCTTTGCATCTTTATTTTTTTACGATGCAAATTTCTGAAAGAGATTGGTGAATCTGCTGAACCCAAGTTAAGTAATTCGTCTTCTTATTCTACTCAATGCTTGCGGAGTAATACCAATAAATGATGCAATATATTTTAGAGGAATTTCCCTAATTAATTCTGGCTGTTGGGATAATAAATCCAAATAAAGTTCTTCAGCAGTTTTTGTTAATAAAGATAATTCTCTATTGCTTTTTTCAAGATAAATCTTTTCTGTGGCAACTCGTCCTATTAAGTTTCCGATTGGAAATTTGTTATAAATGGTTTGCAGCTCATTATAATGGATTCGCCAAATTACGGTTGGTGTGATTGCCTGCACATTGATTAGAGAATTAGTTTGCAGTAAAAAGGAATCGTAAGCACTAAATATGGTTTCTTCAAAAGAAAATTCTAAAGTAACTTCACTTTCATTTCTATCTACATAAGACCTCAAAACTCCTTTTTCAATAAAGTAAAGGTATTTTTCGACTTCACCGACATTTAGAATATGTTCATTTTTTGAATATTGCTTTCGTTTAAAAAGAGGTTCAATAAATTTCCATTCACTTTCTGAAAGAGGGTGTATAGTTTCTAGTGTATAGCGAATTATTGAATTCATGTTTTTTAGAGAATTTTCGATTTTGTGATGAAATTACATACAATCTATTTGTATGTAGTTATTGTTGTATAACGTTGTCTTTTACGTTTCTGCTATTCCTCCAATAGCAATTATTTTATTGTTTTCTAATCTTATTTCAAGGCCGTGTTCTATATCTAATTCATAACGAATTAGAATTTTAATATTTCCGTTATCAAGTATTCTTATATAAATAATGTTCTTGACTTTTTCAAAATGTTTTTCTTTTGAATCAATATTTAAAGGTTTTTCCCCTGATTTTTCTTCATTTTCATAATAATGAGCATACAATTTAAGATACCTTTCAAATGTCTTGTTCATTATTTTATCTATGATTGTATCGATGTTAGTAATAAACTTTACATAAGTATTTTTAAAATTGTTTAATTCAACTTCATTTGGGATGGTTTCAATTTCTTCCCCATCATCATCAAATTCACTACCTAAGAATATGGTGACTTTATTATTATCAAAATATTGAGAATTAAAAACTATTTCTGCCGAAAATCCAGCCCAGTCCTCTTCGATTTTCCCCCAATATTTATGTTTTTTCATATTTCTGTTCTAATGATGCGCGACTTCTATTGTATGGTAGATATGGCTTATATGAATTGTTGTAGAGTGTTTTATTTGTTTTTTACCTTATTCTTCTTAACAGTTATACATTGTTGGTAGTAGTTTGTTTTTCATAGCTCAATCTACCATAATATACTAAATCAATAATTTTACCTGAAGTTGTCATATAATCATTTCGAATAACTCCCTCAATTTTGAATCCACACTTTTCAGCTAGCTTCCGTGTTGAGAAGTTGTCAGGATGAGTCCTTAAAAATAATTTGTTGAATTGAATTTTTTCAAAATAATAATCACAAAAACAATTAAGTGCTTTGGTCATAATACCTTTTCTAGCATAGTTCTCATCCATATAAAATCCTAATTCGGCTTTTTTGATATTATAGTCAATATTTTTTAAATCAATAAATCCAACAAACCTGTTGTCAGATTCATCTATAATGACATACGGGAAGTATGATTTATCTTTTATTCGTTCTAAATTCTTGAGCATAAAGACTTTGGTTGATTCAATAGTTTTTGTCTCAAGAACAGTTCCAGTAAATATTTCTTCAAGTCGTTTTCGATTATCATTGATAAGATGAAAATAATTATTTAAATCATTTATCTTTAATAATCGTATTGCATATTTTTCGAAATTCAATTTATTACATTTTTTTAAAAAAGTTCGATTTAACTAAATTACTGCAATGCCTAGTATAAGAAACGTAGAGTAGGTGATAAGCAAATACGTTTCGGATTGATACTAAGCCAAATATAGTATTTTACTTTTATCTTTTTAGAAATGTAAATTTTGTATTTAACGACTTTGTAAATGAACTAGACTTTTTGATTAAGCGCAAAAGCCTTATGTTTTCTTGCATTGTTATACATATGTGTGTATGTTTTTAATATTAAATCCACCCATAATATATAAATAGAAAAGCAACAGTGTCAATAAATCCGTGAACAGCAACATTAAACCACAAATCGTTCTTACGAATATGAAAAATAATTGCTAAAAGCATACCAGTTATACCTGCTACGATTTGACCAGTTATACCTTGATATGCGTGTACCCAACCAAAAATAAATCCAAATAATAAAATATTGATTACAAGGCTTATGTTGCTTGAGCCAAAAAACTTGGTAAACTGTCTCATTAAATATCCCCTAAACACAATTTCTTCGCCGAATGCTGCTGCTGCCCACATAAAAACAAGTAAATTCAATATACCAGGTAGATTCCCTTTATAAGGTTCGAATACAGAAAAGTCTATAGGTTGCCCTGTAATATAAGTAACACTTGGCACCATGATGTAGTAATAAAATAGAAAAAAAGTTGTACCCAATAGAGGTGCTATAACTAAGAGGCTTTTTATATTTAACCTTTTTCGTTGAAAACCTAATGATTTAAAGAGGTCTTTTTTGTATTCTATTGCACTCGCAATTAATACTAAAAAAGCAGCTGTAATCATTTGAAAATAGCCTGATAAGTATAAAAGGCAGAAAAGAATTATAGTGATTATAGGAGTCAAATTTGTTTTTAAAGAAGTTTTGTTCATTTTTTTCGTTTTTAAATTTTAAACGAAGTAACAATGATCAAGTAAGAAAAACTCCTGAAAAACAGCAACTTTTACCGAATGGTATCAAAAAAGTACCTGAATAATCAACCTTAATTTATAATTTCTTATTAAACCAATCCATAAACGCTTGTCTCTTATATCTACTTATAGTTATTTGAGAAGTTTTTTTATCTGAAAAAATAGATTTAAGTAGTATAGATAGTTTTCCATTTTCTATTGATTGTACTTGTTCTATAGAACGAGCATGAAGAATTATTTGTCTATTCGCTCTAAAAAAACTCTGTTCGCTAATTTTACTTTCAACTTCATTTAAAGTAAAATCTGTACTAATTGTAGTTCCGTCAGTTTTTACAATATATACTATTTTGTTTTCACTATATATAAAGGCAATTTCAGGATACTTAACCAAGGTTATTTTACCTCCTTGCCGAACTTTAAGTGTACCTTCTATAGAGGTAAGTTTGTGAAGTTTATAAATATCTTTTGAAAATAAAAGAGCAATTCCAAGAGTGCACATTAGCAGGGAGATTGAAAATCCCGTTAGTAGATGATAAATACTGTATGATTCAGTGCCATTAATCAAACCATTTAAACCATAATATAAAGGGATATATAGTATGGTAATATAACCTAAAGTTGAAAATAGGAAGCGTAATAATATTTGTGTGTTAATTTTTTTAGTGAAATATTTGTTTTTGAAATATTTAAAATTAAAGCTAGCGATAATAAGTACTATACCTCCTACAATAATTGAAGCAACAATAGGAAACCAAGGGAATTTGTAGGATTTATTTAGTGGAAAATTTTCTGGCTCAGTAAGGTGGTTAATCAAAATAGAAAGTACTACAATTATAAAGCCGTTTCTAACCCAAAAATTTATTTTTTTATTTTTAAAAAAGTTAATAATTATTTCCATTGAAAACTTGAATCTATCTTTTTGGATTATTTAGCTTATGTACAACAAAGCTATAATAGTAATTGCTATTATATACTTCCTAAGCAATACGATCAGATACAAATCTAAGTGATTTTAATCAATTCAGAATTACTAACTATAGACTCTTGCTTTAAGGCCCGAGAAAGAGGTTTACATAGAGTATGTTGTTACCAAAAATCGTTACTTTATTAACTCTTGTCATGTTAAAAAAGAAGTAAGATTGTTCCTGAAATTTTCACCAATGGGGATTTCGATGTTACCAATTTCAATATCATTTTTTGTGTAGGCCGCGATTTTATCTTTATTAATGATATATGAGCGATGTACTCTTATAAACCGTTCGTCTAACTTTTCTTCAAAAGTCTTATTCCAATACCTATTCCTAAAATAATTTTCATTTTTCTTTATTCAACTTGTAGCTAACGGCCTTTTGTATGAGTAGTAGTGGATTTTTACTCACAAACCTTTCGGTTTAGAACAGACCTTTGTTTTATGTTTACACTTTTTGTTTTATCATTTAAACCGCTATTAGGTATACACTATGTTGCGGTGTGATATTTATCTTTTTTGTATCTCGTCTATTTTGTTGATCGTTACATTTATTAAATCAATATCCATTTTAGTACTCATCTTTATAAGATAGATAAGTATGTCTGCCATTTCTTTACCTATCTCATTTTTATTCTTACTTAGAGCCTTCTGACCTCTAAATCTAATGGTGTCATCCCACTGAAAATGCTCCAGTAATTCAGCACTCTCAAGCATTATAGATTTTGCTAAATCTCCTGGTTGTCCATCTGACCAACCTTTATTTTCATCCATTTGGATGATTTTACCTTTTAAATCTTCAAATGTCATTTATTTAATCTTAATTTTTCGTAGTGGTAGGAATGCACCATAACAAAGCTATAACGGCAATTGTTATTATATCCCTCGTAATCGATATGAACATGTACAAATCTAAGTGATTTTTGATCAATTCAGAATAACTAACTATAGACTCTTGTCTTAAGACTCGGGAAAGAGGTTTACATAGGGCGTGTTGTTACCAAAAACTGCTACTTTATTAACTCTTGTCATGTTAAAAAAGAAGCAAGATTGTTCCTGAAATTTTCACCAATGGGGATTTCGATGTTACCAATTTCAATATCATTTTTTGTGTAGGCCGCAATTTTATCTTTATTAATGATATATGAGCGATGTACTCTTATAAACCGTTCGTCTAACTTTTCTTCAAAAGCCGATATACTAGACTTGGTTATGTGATTTTCTTTCTCTAAATGTATTTTGACATAATCTTTTAAACTTTCTATATATAAAATAGCATCTAAGTACACTTTTACCTGTTTTCTGTCTTTTCGTATATAGATAAAAGCATCTTTATTTTCTGGGGTAGAGACTGGCTCAGAACTACTGACTCTTTGTAACGTTCTAAATTTTTCTATAGCATTAAAGAAACGCTGAAAAGTTATAGGTTTTAGAATATAATCAACGGCATTTAGCTCAAACCCTTCAACAGCATAATCTCTATAAGCTGTGGTAAAAATAACTTTGGGTTTGTGTACCAGGTTTTTAAAAAAATCAGTGCCCTTTAAAACAGGCATCTCGATATCTAAAAACAATAAATCTATGGTTTCCTTTTGGAGTATCATGCTAGCCTCAATGGCACTACCACAAGAAGCCACCAATTCGAAATCCTCTAATTGAGACAAATGTGTTTTTATAAGCCCTCTAGCCAACTTTTCATCATCAATTATTAAACATTTGTATGTCATTTTACAGGCAATTTTAAACGTACATTAAAGCAATTGTTTTCTTTGTTAATATCTAATGAATAATCATCAAAATATAATAATTCCAGCTGTTTTTTTACGTTCGTTAATCCAATGGTTTCTTTATTCGCAGAAACCACATTTTTTGCTATAGAGTTTGTAATGTCAAATCGTATAAACTTTCCTTCTACTGCTATCGTTATCTGGATATATGCTTTCTTAAGTTCATGCGCAACCCCATGTTTAAACGTATTTTCTATAAAAGTTAACAAAATTAGCGGCGCAATGTTAACATCGGTTTCTACATTTTTATTAAAACTAATATCTACCCGATCATCATATCTCACTTTTTCTAAATCGAGATAGTTTTCTATGAGTTCAATTTCCTTTTTCAACGATACATATTTGTCATTACACCCATACAGGATATAATCTAAGATCTCAGATAGTTTTGCAATGACCTCAGGAGCTTTGTCAGATTTGTCTATAGATAAAGCATATAAATTGTTTAAGGTATTAAACAAGAAGTGTGGATTTAACTGATGTTTTAATACCGATAATTCTGTAGCTATTTTTTGCTCTTTGAGCTGTAGATAATCCTGCTTTTCTTTATAAAAATTTGCGACGACTAATAATATTGTTGGTGTTAAAATTATTGTAGACTTACCAAAAAAGATACGAGGATCTAATAATTTCTCCCAAAATATGGTATTAGAATCATAGATAGCATTATCACCAGACTTAAAATATCTAGGGATATGATAATATTCATGAAACCCTACAAAAATGATAAATACACCAGCTAATAACAACAATAAGCTTATTACAAACCGAATATTCTTTTTCGGTATTAAGAAACGTGGTATCAAAAAATACAGGCATATGTACGCCACAATAACCTGACATATAATATAGATAGCAAAATGCTCTATAACCTCTTTGTAACCAATGTAATACGTCATGTTTACAGTGCCGACAAAATAGATGTAAATACCAAGCCAAAACAAAAAATGTTTGACTATAGGAATATTAAAAAATGCCGATGTTTTTTTAAAACTACTCATATACGCACTAAAGTACAATTTTAAAGAGGATGAGAATTAAAAGTAGCTTAAAACTGGTTTTTTGTAGCTAAAAGTAGAAATATAATAGACTAAACTTTGTTTCTTTCAAATACAACTTTCCAGACGTGAAAATTACCTCTTAGTCTATTTTTTAAAATATGAATACATACTTCGGATAGCTTTACTTCCTAAATGTGTTTTGAAATATAAACACCTTGTTAAACTTTTTAATTTAAGTAAATGAAGAGAATTGTAATTCTTTTAATATCAGTTTTTGTGATGTTTCATGTTCAGGCTCAGTCTGAGTTAGGGAAGGGGAAAATAGTTTTTAGCGACAGTAGTATTCAATTAGATGGGGAGCTAAACGAATCTGTATGGAATACTCTGGTTCCTGAAGGAGGATTCCTTAATTATATACCCAATAATGGAGATTTGGCGTCTAATACAACTGAAGTAAAAATGTTTCATAATGGAAAAAAATTGTACATAAGTGCTGTGTATCATGATACAGTTCCCGATGTTCAAATAGGATCTTTAAAACGAGATGATATCGGAACTTCTGGAGCAGAAAGTGATTCGTTTGCTATCATTATAGATACCTATAACCAACAACAATCTGGTTATTTCTTTATTGTTAATATGGGAGGTGCATTAATAGACGCATTAGTAGCCAGGCGTAGAGATGGTTTTAGAATAAGTACGAGTTGGAATACGGTGTGGAATGCCAGGACTTCTGCAAAAGGGAATTTAAAAACATACGAAGTGGAAATCCCGTTAAAGGCATTGGGCTATAAGGCAGATACTCCAGAATGGGGAGTCATGTTTCACACCAGAAATATTAAATTAAATGAGTGGACAACCAGCACACCAATAGATCGTAATTATAGACAGTTCGATTTACGATTTGCTAAAACCTTTGATGTAGAAAATCTGTCAGAGAATAAATCGTCTCGATTTGCTGTAACGCCATCGGTTACTATGAATCATTCAGAAGATGTTGCTAATGATACCGAAAAGACCAAGGTAAAACCAAGTGTAGAT
The DNA here is from genome assembly GCF_943422735.1 of Aquimarina sp. EL_43. Classification (NCBI taxonomy): domain Bacteria; kingdom Pseudomonadati; phylum Bacteroidota; class Flavobacteriia; order Flavobacteriales; family Flavobacteriaceae; genus Aquimarina; species Aquimarina sp. EL_43. The sequence continues at coordinate 4,243,466 of NZ_CALSBR010000001.1, forward strand.
GTACAATTTAATGTAAGTTCTTCTTTAAAATTAGATGCCACCATAAACCCCGATTTTTCACAAATAGATGTAGATAGACAAGTAACTAATTTAAGTCGCTTTTCGGTGTTTTTTCCCGAACGACGTAATTTCTTTTTAGAGAATAGCGACCTTTTTACGGGCTTGGGAGTAAGTGGAGTAAATCCTTTTTATTCTAGACGAATAGGGGCAGATAGCGAAATATCCTTCGGATTAAAATTATCTGGAAACATTACTAAAACAACACGATTGGGGGTACTTAATGTGGCAACAAAAGCCAAAGATGATACTCCTGCCCAGAATTATGGAGCCCTGGTGGTGCAACAACAATTATCCAAATCTTTTACAACAACAGGGTTTATTATCAATAGACAGGAAACAGATGATTTTTCTTTTAGAGATGATTATAATAGAGTAGCAGGAATCAACTTAAATTATCAATCAAAAAATAATAAATGGACAGGACTTGCAAATTTTGCGGGTAGTAATACCAATGATACTTCGGGAGATACTAATTTTTATAATTTGGGAATTTGGTACAATACCATAAATGTATCTGGTTATGCAGGGATTAGAAAAGTAGAAAAAAACTATATTACAGATGTTGGTTTTGTACCACGTTTATATAATTATGATGCGATTTTAGAAAGCACTATACGAGAAGGGTACACGCAAGCTAGTGGTCGTATTACTTTCACTAAATTTTATAAAGATTCTAAAACCATCGATAATCACCGCTATTTAAATATGTATAATCAAACCTATTGGGACGATCAGGGCAATGTTACACAAGCGACCATAGGAGTAAATAATGATTTAGTATTTAAAAACCAGTCATTGTTATATGGTGGATTGCGATATGAGTATGTGAACCTGAAATATGCGTTTGACCCATTGAATAACGGAAATCCTATTATAGCAGATAAATATAGATATGTAGATGCTGGTTTGGGGTATGCTTCTGCCGATAATAAAAAGTTTCAATATGGAGGTAATGTTAGTTACGGTAGTTATTATAATGGATATAAAAACCAAGTTAGTGTTAATGCCCAATATAGATTAATGCCTTTAGCGCGGTTACAAGTTCGATATGAACGAAATGGTATAGATTTAAAAGCATTAGGAACAGAGACATTTCATTTAGCACGCTTTACAGGTGAAATTTTCTTTTCTAATCGGTTAAACTGGACTACCTATTTACAGTACAACACTCAGTTTGATAATTTTAATATCAATAGCCGTTTGCAATGGGAGTACAAACCCTTGTCGTATATCTATTTGGTAATTTCAGATAATTATAATCAGGATATTATACGCAACAATTGGGGTGTAGCTTTTAAAATGAATTATAGGTTTGATTTTTAAGGATTACTATTTGTGAACTGGTAAAGTTTAATCAGTTCACAAATAGATTACATAACTATTTTTATGCGTTCTCGTATTCTGTCTGATTTGTGGGATATTTTAACTTAATGCGATTTATTATTTCCATCCGATTTTGAGCCCACTGAGGATATTCAGTCCATTCATTTTCGGTTTTGAAATAGATAACATGACTCACTTTTCCAAGTAACATTTCTCCATCAACCTCTATGCGCTTCCATTTTCCATCAACTTTTTGGGTATAAGTAATTCCATTCCTTCCATTTCTATAGACATTCCAACCTAACCTTTCTTGCCATAATTTTTTAATAAATCCTATTAACAGTAGAATGGCAATCAACCCAAAAACTATTACTACTCCAATAAGTAAGATATTCATGTTTTTAACTTCCTTTTTTCAAAATTAACGTTAAAGATATGTGTAGTAGTGGATTTTTACTCACGAACCTTTAGGTTTTTTACTGACCTTGGTTTTATTTTAATACTTTCGTTTTATCGCTTAAACCGCTATTATTTATACACATTGTTGTTGGCAGTTTGTTATTTCGTTTGTGTAGTATAAAAGTCATATGTAGCTTTTGCAATATCCGCTATAATTTTTGCATTTGTTTTAAAATCTTCTTGAGAATCTGTTACAAAAACACTAACAACAAAGTAATTCCCATTTGGCAAAAAGACAATCCCAATATCGTTTACTGCAGCAGTAATTCCTGTTTCTTTGTTAGTACCTGACCAACCTGTCTTATTGGCTACAATTATTTCCTTTGGCAATTGTCCTCTTATTCTATTTTTTCCTGTTTTTGTATCTATATTAGTTTCCCAAAAGAAATCATAACTGCTTTTTGAAAGTAAGTTATTTTTATTTTCAAAGAATAGTTTTAGTGTTTCACTTGCTGCATTCGGTGTTGTCCAATTTTGGAATATATTTTCCCACTTTGCTTGTAATCCTTCTTCATTGAAAGTAATCTGTATATCATCTATACCACTCTTTTTTATATACTCTTCAACTGTTTTAGGTGTTCCGATAAGTCGTATTAAAATGTCACAGGCTGTGTTGTCGCTATGAGATACATTGTACTGAATTAACCTTTTAATTGTAAAGCTGCCTCCATTCGGGTTTTCATCTCTAAGTGGGCTCCAAAAGTCCTCTGGCAAAAGTTCATCTTTACCTATTACTACTGTTTGGTCCAATGACAATGTCCCCTTATCAACCTCTGCCAATACAGCTAATGCAATATGAAACTTAAACACACTTTGCATTGGAAATCGTTTGTCTCCGTTTAGCGAAAGAGTATCTGTTCCATTATTTCCGATTATTGAAACGCCAACTACCGCATTTTTATCCGATACGATTTGTTCAATAGTTTTGCGTAACGGTTCAGTTTTGCTGTTTGGTATCTTGTCCAATACGATTTGCTTATTTTCTTTTCGTAACAAATCACTTTTGCTTTTTGATGTCGTACAACTTGTTAAAAGCAATAATAGTAAAGCTGTTAATTGGAATATTCTATTCATTCTTTAATTTTATATTTTGTCTTTGAAAATTGTTACCAACAAAGATATAATAGCATTTGTTATTATATTATTTCTATATAGGATCATTCACAAATCTAAATGATTTTTAACCCATTTAGAAGTACTAACATACATATTCTTATGATAGTTACAACACCCTATTTTTTTTCTAATACCCAAAAAATAAGTCGTTCGATAAGTTATAATAATTTAATTTATCAAAATATGCTAGTGTAATAAACATGCTATCGATAAGCCCATGAAGTAGTATTGTTACCCACAAATTATAATTTGATTTCACATATACTGTTGCAAAGATGATCCCAAATATAAATGTCATAATCAAACCACTAGGACCTTGATAAAGATGTGGCAGGCTAAAAAATATAGCAGACAGAACAATAATTAATATGGTTTTAAATTTAAATTCTGGTATAATTATTTTCAATTGTCTGAACAGAAAACCACGAAACAATATTTCCTCTCCGAATCCTGCACTGATCAAAATAAAAAGAAAATACTTAGAATATTTAGGAAAATTACCGGCAATTGACTTAAATGCAGAGTAATCAGCTATTTCGCCAGTGATTTTGTTGACCAGTGGTTGAATAATAAAATCTAAAATAGGTATTGTTACAACAAAAAGAAGCAGCGCTATCCCAATTGTTTTAAAAAAACTAAAGTTAGGTTGTAGTCCAATTCGAGTTAAACTTTTGTCATTCCAATAGGTGAATAATAGTATAGTAATAATAATTATTATAAATGTATAAGGAAAAGAAGTCCAGGGATTGAAAATAAAACTATATACCAAAATTAACTGAATAAGAGCAAGTATTTTTGATTCGATAGTCTCGTTTTTAATTAAGTTCATTAATGTTTTGTTTTTTTAATAGTGTACAAGAATTACACATACTAGATCGGGTATATTTCTCTTATGTCCTTCGCAAATCTAACTTATTTTTGACCAACATGACATTACCCAATCATGTATTTATAGCCTATAATTTTGATGTGAGCTATATAGAAATACTCATGGTTTGATACTCAGTGTTCTAGTTGTATTCATAAATAATTATTTAACAAAAGTTTGTCAATTCGAGAGTTGTGCCATACTCATCTGATTTAAAAAAACTATTCTCGATAGTTACAATTAGGTGTTAAAATTATACTTTTTAAGCATTAATTACACCTATTGCGGAAACCCGTAAGAATCGTATTATTTAGTACAGTATCTTTATACTAAGTTGAGTTTATATGATTGTAATTTAAGTGGTTAAATGTGTAAAACCCTCTAGTGAAATCTTAGAGGGTTTTATATGTGAAGTATATATGTTAGGCTGTTGTGGATTTAAATGTTTTTTGCCATAATCCAATTCTCGATACACCACCCTCAAAAGCGCGGCACTCGAATTGACGTTTTATGGTGAAAAAAAGCTACTTTCAATACCGCACAACAGATTACGCTAATCAGAAATATCACCTGTTTTTTAGTGCATCGATGGTTTTAGCAAACTTTTCTTTTATCTCATGGTACTTTATATGATTTTGGTTTGCTACAATCATCTCTCCATTGGCAATAGTTCCTAATTGCATATTAGAATCGGTAGCATATACTATAGTCGATGCCAGGTTTTGTGTAGCTGTAGTAGCTAATAATGGTGACGAAGCATCAATAATGCAGGCGTTTAGTGGTTCTCCCACCTTAAAGAAATCTGCAGTAAAATTATTCATTGCTTTTCTTCCTGTTTTTGTTGCCATTTCTATTGCATACATTCCAGAATCTCCTTGTTGATGAGAAGAGTACGTATTTCTTTTATGAGAAATTAAACGTTGCCCATAATCCAAAATGCGTAGTTCTTCTAATGGATTAAGCCCTACATGACTATCTGTACCAATACTCCATTTTCCACCATTTTCCTGGTATTTTCTTAACGGAAATAATCCATCACCCAAATTACCTTCTGTACTGGGGCAGAGTACTACATTGGCTTTGCTTTTTGCAATACCCTCGATTTCGTTATCTGTTAGGTGTGTTGCGTGTACCAGATGAAACCTATCATTCATATCTACATGATCTAACAGCCATTCTACGGGGCGTTTCCCCAGGTATTTTACAGAATCTTCGATCTCTTTTAGTTGTTCTGAAACATGAATATGAAATGGAATACCCTGAGGTCCGGATTTTGCAATCTCGGCAATATCAGACGGTTCAACTCCTCTCATAGAATGAATGCCAATAGCAATATTAGCGTACTGGTAGTGTTTACAAGCTGCTTTACTCGATTCTAATAAGGTAAGATACTTATCAATCGTAGGAGAGATAAACCTTCGTTGTCTATCGTTTGGTTCTTTTCCAAAACCACCTTTTTGATAAAAAATAGGAATTAAGGTAATCCCAATACCTGCATTTTTTGCTGCGGAAATAAGACTATTTCCCATTTCTGAAAGGTTAGCGTAGGGAACTCCATTTTTATCGTGATGTACATAATGAAACTCGGCTACATTGGTATATCCATGACGAGCCATTTCTGCATAGAGCATAGTTGCTATGGCTTCCATTTGCTCTGGATTCATCGTTAATGCCAATTGGTACATCGCTTCTCGCCATCCCCAGAAATCATCCGGGGTAGAAGTAGTGTTTTCATGTCTTTCTGCCAAACCAGCCATTGCATATTGAAAGGCATGGGAATGTGCATTTTGAAACCCGGGAATTGCAAAGCCATCAATAATTTTATTGGATGTATGTTGTGGATCAAAAGAAGAGATATCGGTAATGATACCTTCATTATTCACCGTAACCCCTGTATGTTCTTTCCAACCGGTATTTTGTAATATTCCCTTAAAATGATAGGTTTTCATTTGTTTAAGTTTGTTGTTTATTAGATCAAAGTTTCAGTTTGAAGCTCGATGCCTGAGGTCGAGTGTCGGAAGCTTGATGTTTGATTGACAAAAACTTGTCTAACCTCCAACCTCTGATTTTTCTGATTATGCATTCAACGTTTCAATTAAACGCTCCATGGTGTTTTGTAATATGTGCTGCACCTCTTTTGCTCTGTCCACATTATACGTAATTTCATTATCGTCCATATATAAAATCTTATTCATTTCGAGCTGAAGCGTATGAATGTCGTTTTCCGGATTTCCGAAGTAACGGGTAATGTGCCCTCCTTTAAAAGGGGAGTTGTAATTAACTTTAAAAGCCCCAGATTTTAATCCGCTTAATGCAGCGGTAATGAGTTCTGGCGATGCGGTTTTCTCATCGTTATTTCCCAAAATCATATCGGGAAAAGGATCTTTTTGAATAGTACTTACTTTATGGCGAATAGAATGTGCATCCCAAAGTAAAACCTTGCCAAACTGCTTTTTTCTATCTTCTATCAGAGTCTTAACTTGCTCGTAGTAGGGCCAGTAATAGGTCTCTAATCTTCTTTTAATTTCGGTTTGATCGGGTTCGAATTCTTGAGATTTATAAATTTTATTACCATAGAAATCTGTAACAGGTGTATTACTGGTAATAAGCCTATTATCATTATATAAGGGTACACTTTTGGGATCTCTATTAAGATCGATGACCCATCGGCTTAGATTTGCCTTAATTACAGTGATACCCATAGCTGGTGCGAATTCATACAGTCGATGCACAAACCAATCGGTATCATCAAGGTGCTTACGCATTCTTTTTTTATACTGTTTTTTTATCGCTACAGGAAACTTTGTTCCCGAATGAGGTACACTTATAATTATAGGAACTATAGGTGCTTTGGCTTCTGTAATCTTAAATAGATTCACACGTTTACATTTTTATCATTAGTTGTTACTTCAGAAAAAACTAAGGTACTATCTTTTATGGCATTAATATGCATAATCGTTGCTATTGGCTGGCGTATCATCAATACATCAGATTGACTAATCGTATATGCTTTATCATTGATATCGATGGTAACTTCTCCAGAATACGTATAGATAAACACCCAATCTCGCTTATTTTGAATAGGGTATGAGGTGTTCTCATTTTGGGTAACATTACGAGCATTTAGTGTACCAACCGTATTACCTGTGGTCATCAGATTAAAATCTGTACATATCCCTATAGAGGATGTTTTCCAACCTCCTTCAAATATATCACTATCTAATTTAGAAAGTTGTTTCGTATATTGGTTTTGGTGTTGTAATGTTATTTCTCCGTCCAAAACCAATAATGTTCTCGATACCCCGGGAAGCGAAGTAAAAACAGATTTTTCTACTGCAACAGTTGCCATACTTAACCTGAAATCAAAATTTAATTCCTTGTAATTTGCCGTTGGCGGATGCATAAAAAATTGCGTTGTTGTGCCTCCCGACCAGGCATTGGTCTTAAATGTATCTGCTGTTATGACAGTAATTTCCATATATGATGAACTTATATAAAACCTTCTAAGAACTCTTCATCTACCAAATTAGGTAATGTTACTTTAAGTTGTGGAGTTCTTTCCATTTCACGTTTTATAGCAAACAATGCTTCTTCATTTCGGGCCCAACTTCTTCTTGAAATTCCGTTATTTACATCATAAAATAGCATGCGTTCCAGTTTTTCTGAAGCTTCTGCGGTTCCATCAAGTAACATCCCGAATCCACCGTTGATTACTTCTCCCCAGCCAACACCACCACCATTGTGGATAGATACCCAGGTAGCTCCTCTAAAACTATCTCCGATCACATTATGAATTGCCATATCTGCAGTAAATTTACTACCGTCATAAATATTACTGGTTTCGCGATAAGGAGAATCGGTACCGCTCACATCGTGGTGATCTCTCCCCAGAACAACCGGCGCCGAAATTTTTCCACTTTCAATTGCTTTGTTAAACGCTTCAGCAATTTTGATTCTTCCTTCGGCATCGGCATATAAAATACGAGCTTGAGAACCAACTACAAGTTTATTTTGTTTGGCTTCTCTGATCCAGGTAATATTATCCTGCATCTGCTGTTGAATTTCTTTTGGAGAAACTTTCTTGATAGTTTCCATCACTTCTAGAGCAATCTGATCTGTAGTATCCAGGTCTTCTGGTTTCCCAGAGGTACATACCCATCTAAAAGGTCCAAACCCATAATCAAAACACATAGGTCCCAAAATATCCTGTACATAAGAAGGATATTTAAAATCAATACCGTTTTTTGCCATGATATCTGCTCCTGCACGAGAAGCTTCGAGTAAGAACGCGTTTCCGTAATCAAAGAAATAAGTACCTCTTGCCGTATGTTTATTAATGGCATTAGCATGCCTGCGAAGCGATTCCTGAACTTTGTTTTTAAATGCTTCGGGATCGTTGCTAATCAGGGTATTGGCTTCTTCATAACTTAGTCCCACAGGATAATACCCTCCAGACCAGGGATTATGCAATGATGTTTGATCAGATCCTAATTGAATGTAGATATTTTCATCATAAAAACGTTCCCAGATATCTACAACATTACCTTGATAGGCAATAGAAACAGTTTCTTTTTGCTCCATTGCTTTTTGAACCCTGGTTACCAAATCATTTAGATCATCAAGGATTTCATCTACCCAGCCTTGTTCATGGCGTTTTTGGGCAGCTTTTGGGTTTACTTCTGCACATATGGTAATACATCCTGCAATATTTCCCGCTTTTGGCTGTGCACCACTCATTCCTCCTAATCCAGAAGTTAAGAAGATTTTACCAGCAGGTGTTTCTTTGGGTTTCAATGTTTTTCTAAAAGCGTTCATTACGGTAATAGTAGTACCATGAACAATACCTTGAGGACCAATATACATATAGCTCCCTGCGGTCATTTGCCCGTATTGTGTTACCCCCAGGGCATTGTATTTTTCCCAATCATCGGGTTTTGAATAATTAGGAATCATCATTCCGTTGGTTACAACCACTCTGGGCGCATCTTTTGAAGAAGGAAATAATCCCATGGGATGCCCCGAGTACATATGCAACGTTTGTGCTTCGGTCATTGTAGCCAGATACTGCATCGTGAGTATATACTGCGCCCAATTTTGAAATACAGCACCGTTACCTCCATAAGTAATTAGTTCGTACGGGTGCTGTGCGACCGCGTGATCCAGGTTATTCTGAATCATAAGCATGATTCCTGCTGCTTGTTTTGTTTTTGCAGGATATTCATCGATAGGACGAGCATACATCGTATATTCTGGCATAAAACGATACATATAGATACGACCGAATGTATTTAGTTCGTCTAAAAACTCACTGGCAAGTTCTTTATGCCAGTCTTTTGGGAAATAGCGTAATGCGTTTTTAAGCGCGAGTTTTTTTTCTTCGTTAGAAAGGATTTGTTTTCTCTTTGGGGCACGGCTAATTTTAGAATCCAAAGATCTCTTTGGAGGCATTGTTTTAGGAATCCCTTGAAGTATTTGTTCTTTGAAATTCATATTTATTTTTTTTAGCTTCATGGTTGTTACAGAATCGAATTCGGTACAAGCCATTGAAATTTGATTTTATACCATTTGTAGTTATACTAACTTTCCACGTTTCCATACCTGGGAAGGAACAAGTTTTCCCTGGTGATAAAAAATTTCATGTACATGCTCTGTTTCAAACAGATTAAAATCTGCAAGCATTCCAGAAACCAATCTTCCTCTGTCGTCTAGGTTAAGTGCCGCTGCCGCTCTACAGGTAATTCCGGCAAGAACTTCGGCATTACTTAGTTTTTGAAATGTTCCCAGAATAGATGCCTGGGTTAGTAAATCACCCATTGGTGCCGAACCAGGATTCCAGTCACTGGCAATAGCTAATGCTCCTCCAGCATCCAAAATTTTTCGGGCAGGAGTAAAATCACATCCTAAACCTATTGAAGCACCTGGTAACGCTACCGAAATCACATTACTTTGGGCTAGCATTTGTATTTCATTCTCGGTACTGGCTTCTAAATGATCTGCACTAATAGCTCCTACTTTTACAGCTACTTCGCTACCTCCGGTATTAAACTGATCTGCATGTACCGTAATATCGAATCCCATCTGTTTTGCTTTTTCAAAATAGGGATAGATATCAGAAGGGAGAAATGCGCCTTGCTCAACAAAAGCATCAATTCGGTTGGTGAGCTGTTCTTCTTTTAATATAGGAAAAAGGGTAGTGCTCATCTCTTCGAGGTATGCTTTGTGATCTCCATCAAAATCCTTCGGCAGTATATGCCCTGCAAGACAGGTAGAGACTAAATCTGCTGCTGTACTGATATTTGCAGTTTTTATAGCGCGTAGCATTTTAAGCTCTTCTGTAACCGAAAGCCCATATCCGCTTTTTACTTCTGCAGTTGTGATTCCTCTTTTTAATAAGGTATTAGCTCGCTGTATAACTCCATCGGTAAGTATCTGTTGTTCTGCTTTTCTGGTTTGGGTAACAGTATCCCAGATACCTCCACCAGCTTCGGCTATTTCTAAATAGGATCTTCCTGCATTTCGCATGGCATAATCATTAGCCCTGGATCCAGAAAAACAGATATGCGTATGAGCATCTATAAATCCGGGAGTACATACGTAATTGGTATGCAATTCTATAATTTCTGCATGTAACGCATGGGCCTTTTCTTTTAAATCAGAGAACACTCCAATGGTATGAATGTTTTCACCTTCAATAAGAATACCAGCATTCTCAATAATTTCGAGATCCTGATCTTTTATCGCGCCTTTATTACCCGTTTTTTGTAGCGGTATAAGCTGCGTGATCGGGCCTATTAATGTATATGTTGTCATATTATATTTTTTTCCTTTACATCGAGCTAAGGGAACTACTTAATTTTTGGACTAATACTTTTCAAATTCACTAGAAAACTGTGTTTCCAGAGATACGTGTTCTTTTAAGGATACTTGATTAGCAGTAGTAATTATAGTTTTGTTTTGGATGATTTTGATTCCTTTCTCAATATCGTCTGCAAATACCCTGTCTTTATCTGCAAAAGATACGGCTTCTCGTACTTTTTTATGAATTTCATCTAGAATGACCCCTGATTTTAAAGGTTTTCTGTACTCGAATGCCTGAGCGGCAGTTAATAACTCTATGGCTAGGATTTTTTCCAAATTTTCGATTACTCTTAGTGCTTTTCTACCACCGATCGATCCCATACTTACATGATCTTCCTGGCCAAGAGAAGTAGGAATACTATCTGCACTAGATGGAAAACATAATCCTTTGTTTTCACTAGCTAAAGCAGCTGTAGTGTATTGTAGTATCATATATCCAGAATTGATACCTGTATCTTGCATTAATAATTTAGGAACTCCAGGAGAATTACCTTCTAATGCCAGGTAAATTCTTCTATCCGAAATATTGCCCAGTTCTGAAGCTGCTAAACATGCATAATCAATAGCCATAGCTAGCGGTTGCCCATGAAAACTACCCCCGCTAATAGTTAACTCTTCGTTGATTATTATTGGATTGTCGGTTACCGAGTTTAGCTCTACTTCGAGAAGTTCTTTTAAATGTAGCCATGCATTTCTAGATGAACCATGCACTTGTGGCATACAGCGTAAAGAATACGGATCCTGAACCCGATCACAATCGATATGATCTTCCATAATTTCAGAACCTTTTAATAGAGACTTTATTCTTGAAGCGACATGGATATTTCCTTTATAGGGACGTAATTGATGTAGTTCTTTAAAAAATGGTTTTACAGAACCTTGCAATCCCTCGATCATCATTGCTCCAATAATATCTGCTTGTGTAAGACAGCTATGTAATTTTGCAACTACCTGTACTGCATGTGCTGCAATAAATTGAGTTCCGTTGATTAAAGCTAATCCTTCTTTTGGACCAAGATCAAGAGGTTTTAAGCCTGTGATGTCAAACAACTCTTTTGTGGTGATTACTTTATTTTGATATTCGACTTTCCCTAATCCCAGTAAAGGTAAAAACAGGTGAGAGAGCGGAGCCAAGTCTCCGGATGCTCCAACAGATCCCTGACTGGGAACAATAGGTATGGCATCATTATTAATATGCCACAGAATCCTGTCTAATGTTTTTTCTGCAATACCAGAATATCCTTTTGCCAAAGATTGAATTTTGAGAATGAGCATGAGCTTAGCAATCTCGATGTCTATGGGTTCGCCAACACCTACACTATGACTTTGTAAGATGTTACTTTGTAAAATATTGGTTTCTTCTTTAGATATTTTTGTAGTACAAAGTGGTCCAAAACCTGTATTAATACCATATACAGGTTCTCCTTTTTCTACAATATTTTCTACTACCTGCTGACTTTTTTTTACGCTATTGCGAGAAGTTTCAGAGATAACTCCGGTGGTTTCTCCACGAGCAATTTGTATTGCTATACCTGCAGTTAGGTAATCTTCTCCAAATGAAAAATGGTTTGTTATCGTTGACATATGCGTATTTCTATTTTTTTACTAAAATAATACCTATTTTTGATAATTAGAAATACTAATTTGATCATTAATTAATAACTATGAGTTATCAAATAGAACTTCGACACTTCACTTATTTTATGGCAGTAGCCGAGGAGTTACATTTCAGAAAAGCTGCAGATCGATTGTTTATTTCTCAACCGGGATTAAGTAGGCAAATCAAGCAAATGGAAGAAATAATAGGTGTTGCTCTTTTTGTGAGAAATAAAAGAAAGGTAACACTAACGGCTGCGGGAGTATATCTTAAGAAGGAGTTAGATTATATTTTTAACCATATTGATTTTACAATACGACAAACTCGTTTGATTGATCAGGGGAGTAATGGGGAGATTAGAATTGGTTTTTTGGGATCTGCTATGCAAACGGTTATTCCAGAACTATTGGTTATGGTTAATAAAGAACTCCCCGATATACAATTTAGTTTAGAAGAAATGTCTAATCATCTGCAGGTAGAAGCTGTAGAAAAAGATCAGCTAGATCTTGGTTTTGTACGATTAGCACGTGTGCCCGAAGGTATACAAAAGAAAACAGTTCATACAGATTCATTTTCTTTGGTAGTACCATTAGAGCATCAGCTTACCTCAAAAACTTTTAAAAGTATTGCGCAAGTATCTGATGAGCATTTTATTTTGTTTTCATCAGATTATAGTTCTTTGTATTATGATAAAATTATGAGTATCTGCGAGGATAAAGGATTTACTCCCAAGGTGACACATAAGTCGGTACATGCACAGACTATCTTTAAATTGGTAGAGAGTGGGTTAGGAGTTGCTATTGTTCCTACCTCGTTACAACGGGGTTTTGATCTGGGCGTAAAGTTTTTAGAGATCCCAAAAATACCTCAAAAAGCAATACTTTCTGTTATTTGGAAAAAAGACAATCGGAATCCTGCGCTACAGCAAATTTTGAAATTCTTATAGCAATATGTGCGAAACATTTTTACATATTATCTATTAAGATATTCTTAACAAAAAGGAGTGATATACACCTATTTAACTTTATAAGTCCCCTATCTGGTGGTTGATGTCGATAGAGGGTACTTAGTATAGTGGGGGTGCTGTAGTGAATACCCGGTTTGGGGTACTTCAAATGTAGGCCAGGGGTACTTCAAACAGAGGTGTCACCTCTGTTCAACACAAGTGTATCCTGTGTTTAACACAGGATACACTTGTCTTTGTACTGGGGGGAGGGTAGTCCCGAAGTAGGGAGGGGGTACTTATGAAGTACCCTACTAAAGATCATGAAATGTTAATTTTTTAACAAATAAAATATATCTATAGTTATAAAAAAGTATGTTTTAAACACACATTTTTGATGTATACGACTATGTAAATCAAAGAAATATGGTCTCAATTATTTCCCGATAAAAAGATCAACTATATATAGTATCAGATTTTTGAAATTTGTAGGGTATTAATTTGGCATAGAATAGAAGAACTGCTCTTCAGTAATTTTACCATCATTTACTTGATAGACACAAACTTCTTCTATTTGCATACGACCTTGCTCTTTAAAAGTGCAATCCATTTTCATGGCACAGCTAAAATGATTTTCTGCAACTACGGGTTCAGATATTTCTCCACCATGATACTCTTCGACAGAAGCAAACCAATCCTCACTTTTTTTAATCACAGCATCAATACCCGAAGTTACTTCATTAGGTGTTCCTGGCATTTCTTTACTTACTATATTCTGAGCGTATAATTCTTTAAGAGCTTGCATATTTTCTCCCTGGCGACAGAGTTCTACTAGACGTTTGGCCACTTCTTGTGTGTTCATGATGTTAAAATTATTGGTTTATGAATAACTTGTGATATGTGTAAAATACAAAAAAAACGGCATCGGTAATTTTAAAAAAATGTTATAATTTTTTTACCTAACCAACGGCTTTCTTATAAATTGTAAGACAACGCTCACGTGCCATTTTATGTTCTACCATAGGTTGTGGATAGGTAAGCTCGTTAATGTTATTAACCCAGGTATGGATATAGGAAAGTTGTTTATCGAATTTGGTGATTTGTGTAGTAGGATTGAAGATTCTAAAATAAGGAGCTGCATCAACACCAGAACCGGCTGCCCATTGCCAGTTGCCTACATTTGCAGACATATCATAGTCTACTAGTTTTTCTGCAAAATAAGCCTCACCCCACCGCCAGTCGATCAATAAATGCTTGCATAGAAAACTAGCAACCACCATGCGTACACGATTATGCATATATCCTGTTTGATTAAGTTGACGCATCCCTGCATCTACTAATGGATACCCTGTTTGACCATTCATCCATTTTTCGAATTCTTGTTCGTTATTTCTCCATTCGATTCGATCATATTTCGGTTTAAAAGAAGAATCCTTTGTATACGGATAATGCCATAGGATTTGCATGAAAAACTCTCTCCAGATAAGCTCTGACCAAAATACCTGATTATCTTCGGCAATAGCTTTTTTGATAATTGATCGAATTCCTACTGTTCCAAAACGTAGATGAGGGCCAATTTTTGAAGTTCCGTTTTCTTTTGACGGGAAATTTCGGGTCGCCTCATAGTTTTGAATAAGATGAGATGAGATATCATAATCCAGAACCTTGATAGATGAGGTTACAAATCCCATTTCCTGTAATGTTACATTAGCAAGATCGGTATCCTTAACCAAATTGTTAAGATATAGTTTTGTAGAATGAATTTTTAATAAGGTGGGGTCAAATATTTCTTTCCACTTGTTTTTATAGGGAGTGTATACCACATATGGATTACCATCTTTTTTTACAATTTCATTTTTTTCAAATATCACCTGATCTTTAAAAGTATGTAATTGAATGCTATGCTTTTGTAAAAGATTTTTAATTAGAGTATCTCTCTCTTTTGCATAGGGTTCGTAATCATGATTGGTGTATACCTGCTGTATTTCGTATTGAGAAATTAGTGTTTCAAAAACTGTTTTAGGAGTGCCGTAATAGAGCGATAAAGAACTTTTGTATTGATGTTGAAGTGCTAACCTCATTTTTTGCAGCGTTTCAAAAATAAAGGTTACCCGGGCATCATTTTTTGGTAAATGATCTAAAATATGTGTATCAAAAATAAAAATAGGTAAGACTGGATACTTTCCTTTTAGTGCTTTAAGAAACCCTGTATTGTCATCTAATCTAAGATCTCTTCTAAACCAGAATACAGTGACTTTCTCTTTCATAAATTAGTTTACATTAAGAGTAGACATACCACCATCTACACCTATAATCTGACCTGTAATCCAGCTACTATCATCACTTAACAAAAAACGCGCAATATTTGCGATATCTTCTGCTTGTCCTACACGTTTCATAGGATGGCGATTATTCATGAGTTCTTTCTTTTTTTCATTACTTAATAACCCTTTTGCAAGAGGAGTATTGGTTAGTGATGGTGCGATAACATTTACTCTAAATTTTGGAGCATATTCTGCAGCTAATGCTTTTGCAAATCCTTCTATTGCACCTTTTGCAGCTGCAATACTGGTATGAAAAGGCATTCCGACCTTTACAGCTACCGTACTAAAAAATACTAAACTTGCTTGTTCAGAATTTTTTAATTTTGGGAGTAGGGTGTGTATGATTTTGACCAAAAACATAAAGTTAATCTGCATGTCTTCTTCAAATACTTTTGGAGTTAGCATTTTGAAAGGCTTGAGATTGATACTACCCGGACAATATACAAAACCATCGATTCTTTCGGGAAGAACAGAAGTGTCGATTTCATCCTTTGAGGCATCATAAGGAATATGAGTTACTTCTAGATTACCCAGATTTTCTGAAGTCCTTGAAGCAATAAATACAGTATGCTCATTATATAGTTTAAGAGCAATTTCAAAACCAATTCCGTGACTTCCACCTATAAGAAGAATATTTTTTCTCATTATTTAAGTTTTACACAAATATAATTTCATTATTTGCTTTGGTTTCTATTGTTCCGAATAATTCGATTAATTTCTTTTTGCGATATTCAAACACTTCCTTTAATCTTGGTTTTACAATCATAGGGTGAATTAATTGGCCTAATATCCCGAACGGTATTTTATAGTCTATAATATCTTCCATTTCAATACCACCAGGAATTTCTTTAATAAAGTGTTTATGGTGCCATAACGAGTAGGGACCAAATCGTTGTTCGTCTACAAAATATTCTTTGTTCTTTACGTGTGTTATTTCTGTAACCCATTTGTTTTTGATTCCTGCGATTGGAGTAACAATATATTGTATGATTTGACCAGGATACATTTTACGATCAGCACCCGATAAGACCTCAAATTTCATATACTCTGGTGTTATGGTTTTTAGGTTTTTTGGATCAGAAAGAAACTCCCAGGCTTTTTCTATAGATATAGGAAGGTGTTGTTTCGTTTTTAATGTATAGATTTTCATAGCTTACGAAAGTATACCAACAAATGTATGAATTTTTTGTTTAACTTATGGTGGTTTTTGTTAAACAGGATAAAAATAAGCTTTGTCAGAAAAAACTTTTTGCCCAGGCTTTTGCTTCTTCGAGCGTACTAAAAAACGCAAAGGATTTACCGTATAATGGCTGTTCTAGAATGGCTTTATCCCTTTCTTTATCATTACTAGATACAATTGCCAATCCTATCATATTATCTAATACCCCTTGTTTATATATCTCTGGAGAGACTTTGTGCTCAAACTTGCGATGGCTAATCATTATAAAATTCTTTGATTCATAATGCTTTTTAAGTTTGTCTCTTAGTATTGAAGCTCTATTAAGTGAAAATTCTACATTTTCATTAATAGTAAGTATAGCATATTGATCGTATAGGTCTATTTTACAAAATTCATTAGAAAAATGCTCCATTGGGGGATATGGGTATTGTTTATGAATTGTAAATATATGTTAAAAAGAATGACTTTTATAGGGTATAATACCAAAAAATCAGTTTATGTGGATAAAGTAACTGGTAATAAAACTTAAATTGGCTTTGCTTAATTTTGATAATAACCAAAAATAGACAAGTTAATTATTAGAAAACACTAGAATTGATGCTTTTTTCGTAATAATCTTCCTGGATACACAACGGGTAAAGCTTATTATTCTTTAGCAATCTTTACAACAATTATCGGGTTTTACCAGTTTACAGGTTAGAACAGCTAATAGTGCACCTAGAACAGGAGCAATAAAATACAACCATTGATGTTCCCAATGACCAGATAATAGAGCGGGCCCCAGTGACCTGGCTGGATTCATTGAAGCATTAGTCATCGGACCGGCAAACATGGCTTCTAGCAATACGACACCGCCAACTGCAATCCCGGCCATTGTACCGGTTTCTTTTGAGCCAGTAGAAACATTAATGATAACAACCATAAGAAAATAAGTGAGTAATGTCTCTAGAACGAATGCTCTTAGATCATCGAAAGCTGGTAGGGTACCGCCAAGGAACTCACTTTCAGGAAATAAAAAGAGTAGAATACTACTAGCTGCTATAGCACCAATACATTGAGCAACAATATACTTAGGTACTTCTTCCCATTCAAATTTTTTGGCATATGCAAATGCAATGGTAACTGCAGGGTTAAAATGTGCTCCGGATATTTCTCCAAAAGCATAAATCATTGCCATTACAATAAGCCCCCAGGTAATGGCTACACCAACGTGAGTGATATCTCCACCGGTTACTTCATTAATAGTCATAGCACCAGTACCGCAAAATACCATACTAAAGGTTCCTATGCTCTCAGAAATATATTTTCTCATTACTTTTTTAAAATGATGACAAATATACTATTACTTATTTTAAGTTTTTGTTAACCTTTAATGTATGTTGTAATCCTTATTTTCGTCATTAAGTAATTTAAACCAAACTAAACTAACTACAATGAAAAAGATCATCTTATTTCTTTCTATGGCTTTATTTTCTTTAGGAATTGAAGCTCAGGTAAAAGCACCACAACCAAGTCCTACTTCTAAAATAGAGCAGGTTATTGGGTTGACAGATGTTTCTGTTGAATATTCTCGTCCTAGTATGCGAGGAAGAGCTATTTTTGGAAATTTAGTGCCTTATGATAAGCTATGGAGAACAGGAGCTAATAAAAATACTCAAATTACATTTAGCGATGATGTAAAAGTTGCTGGTAAAGAGTTAAAAAAAGGAACATATGCAATTTTCACAAAACCAGGTAAAGAAAATTGGGAAGTGATTTTTTATAGTGATGCAAACAATTGGGGGACTCCACAAAAATGGGATGATACCAAAGTAGCAGCTACCGCAACTGTAAAATCAAATACATTACCTATGAATGTAGAGACATTTACAATCATGTTTAGTGATTTTAAAATGGATTCTGCAGTTATGAATTTTATTTGGGCAAACACAGAAGCCGCAGTTACGATAACAACTGCTGCAAAAGCACAAACTATTGCCAGTATCGAAAAAACTATGGCAGGACCAACCGACAGAGATCATTATCTTGCGGCTACTTTCTATAAAGATTCTGGAGATTTTGCAAAAGCGAAAGAGCATATTGATAAAGCAATATCACTACGTAAAGAGCCTGCTTTTTGGTACCATAGACAACAATCTTTGATTTATTCTCTGGCTGGAGATAAAGATGGGGCAATAAAAGCAGCAAAAACTTCGTTAGAGTTAGCAGAGAAGGCAGGAAATGCCGACTATGTTAAAATGAATAAAGATTCCCTTGCAGAGTGGGGAGCCAAATAAACACTCTTTTTCACACACAAATCATAAAAGCGTTCCATTTGGAACGCTTTTTTGTTTTCTAATCTTCTTCTTCTAAAAAGAAGATATCTTCTACAGGTTTTTTGAACAGTCTGGCAATTTTTAACGCCAGAACTGTTGATGGGACATATTTATCCTTTTCCATAGCATTAATCGTTTGCCTGCTAACTCCAATTTTTTTTGCTAAATCGGCTTGTGTTAAATCATGAATGGCTCTTTCGACTTTTATATTATTCTTCATGACCAGTTTTTTTATATACTACATAATTAAAACGAAGAATAAAAATGAGTAAAGGAGTAAACATGTTATAGATCATTATATTCAGGAAATTGTTATGGTACAAAAATAAGGTTGCAAATAATAGTACCCCATAGTTAACCAAAATAGCCCACTTTAATGAGTTTAATCTAATCCTGGCAATAAACTCATCTTCGATTTTTTCTTTAGAAAAGCCAACAAGTAAACCTCCAACAATAATCATGATAGAGATTAGCTCGTCTACAATACTATCTTCGATAATACTAATAAACCCGTTGTTTTCAGAAAAAATGGCATCATCATGAAATAAAGAAATTACGTTAACCGTAAATACATCAGACTCGTAGTCATTAATGGCGTGCAGTATTCCTAACGTAATCCCGATAATAAGTAAAACCCATCCAGGCCTTTTAAACTTGTTTGATAATAAGTATTTCATCTTGTTCGATTTTTGATTGATGGTATAAAAGTAAACTAAAATTTACAAAAAGTCAAGTTTGTTTTACTTTTTGTAATATAAAATTTACTAATTTTAGTTTTTACTGACTTAAAACTATCATGCAATAGTATTACTAGCTATACTTTATAGAGTAGGGTGTTTTCTAGATCTTTTAGCTTGTTCTTTCAGACCTTCATAACCTTGATTATCGAATTGATGAATCAATTTATAGGCTGTTGGTCTGGAGATTCCAAAACTTTTGTATAATTCTGTGAGGGTATATTTTTAGGTACGCCATTTACAGATAAATTCAATTTTTTGTTCCATAGTTGTTGTGGTTTTCCAAGTCATGATCATTTGATTTTGATCTCAAATTACAACTTAAAAAGTATAAACCATGTTCCTTTAACGTACCTTTATGTTCGTTAAGATACATAGTTTACACAAGTTAAAGATTAGGTGTTTACACTAAATTAGTTTCTAACCTTGTTGATTGTTGTTTATGTCTTAGATTTCTTTGATCAAAGAAACCTAAAAATACATTTCTATAATAGACTTTCCAAATACCATTACCTAGCTCTTGGATTCCTACATATTTTCCTTTTAATGCTGCAGTTAAATACACCCAATAATAGGACTTCCATCTTATAGCTCCGCTCTTCGTTACTTTTAGAATTTTATACTTAGAATCATAGTCAAAATCTTTTATTTTTTCAGGGAATGGTCTACAGGAAAAATCGTGTACATCCGCTGGTGTTTTCATATCTAAAGCTTCGTGTGGTCTTATGTGATTATATTCCTTTACAAAGTGGTTTAAACGCCTTTGTTGTGCTTTTAGATCAAAGGCTGAAGGTTTGGCACAAGCCGCTTTTAAATCGCGATGCATACGTTCATGTCTACCATTTTGTTCTGGGTGTGCTGGGTCAGAAAATACAGGGATAATACCTAGTTCTATAAACCAATAAGAGAGTTGTGTAAATCGTTGTATGGCTCTTACAGATCCAAAGGGGCTTCCATTATCAGTATGTATTTGTTTTGGGATGCCGTAGGTTCTAAAAACCTTTGTGAATGCTGTCTTGGCAGCTTTTAGTGTTTCTTTGTAATGTCCTTTGGCGGCGAATAAGAATCGACTTTTAGAGTCCGCTATAGTTAGTGGATGACAGTAGATTTTATTACCCATTAAGAACTTACCTTTATAATCGGCACTCCATACTTCATTACAGTTTTTGGGGTCAAAAATAGGGTGTATAGGCTTTACTCTACGCATTCGTTTTTGAGGGGATACCAAACCGTTTTTTCGAAGAATATTATGAACCGTAACCACAGAAGGGATTTGCTCTTTTGGAAATTCTTTAAACAATAAAACCCTAATTTTCTTCGCCCCCCATAACTTATATTTTTCTTTTAACTTAAGAATACTTTCAATGATTTTTTGATCCGTTGTATTAGGATGTTTTCCAGGCTTTCTGGATAGTTCTTTTAGACCTTCAAAGCCTTGATTTTCGAATCGATGAATCAATTTATAGGCTGTTGGTCTGGAGACTCCAAAACTCTTACATAATTCTGTGATGGTATACTTTCCTGTTCGCCATTCACAGATAAATTCAATTTTTTGTTTCATAGTTGTTGTCGTTTTCCAAGGCATGATAATTTGATTTTTCCCTCAAATTATACCTTAAAAAGTGTAAACTATGTTTCTTTAACTTTGTAAAGGATGTTTGTTTAACGTACCTTATTGTAGCTAACGTTTAGTATAAGAATGGTAGCGGATTTTAGATACTTATTATTCCGTTTGTTATTGAAGTTTAATTTATAAAATTCATTTTCATTTTAGCGATTAAATCACTATTATTTTTATACATTGTTACCAAACGTATGTACAATCAGCATCAAAATAATGCACACTAAATTTATTGTTATTGCCTAAAATCATCTGGCCGTACTTTATCAATAGCTTCTGTACTTACCCAATACAGATTTTCACTTCTAACGAAAAACAAGTATCTGCCATTCGGAGTGATTCTCGGGCTTACTTCATCAAAATCTGAATTTATCGTGCTACCCAGATTAATTGGTTTTGTCCATGTTCCGTCTTGCCTCTTGAAATAGACATAAATATCGTTGTCTTTTCTACTTTCATCTTCTTCGTTTTGACCGGTCACCAGTAAATAGTCCTGACTTGGAGAAATGAATGCGTGATGACCAAATCCAATTTCAATTTCCTGCACTTCGGGATATTTACCGTTTTTATTGGGTGCATAATTGGTTTTTATATTTCTTCCTGATATTTCTGTATAAAAAAGGTCTCCGTTTTTTGCTTGATTGGGAGCAAATACCACTCCATCATTGATAGGTGAATCAAGTTCTATGGCATTACTCCAGGAATCTTCTATACGGTTTACGTACCAAATTTTCTCATCCACAAAGCTAGAGTCCAAAGCTGTGAAATAAATTCTTTTACCGTTAGGGCTGACGAATGGATGCATTTCTGTTTGTTTTTTCCCATTTGTAAAATTTGCTCTTTTAACGGGGGTCCATTTATTGCCTTCGAGCTTTGAGAAGTAAATAGATGTGTTTTCGCCTTCAGAATAAGCTGAAAAATATATTTCATCTAAATCAGGAGAAAACGAAACGGCACTTTCAAATCTTCCATTTATCGAAACAATATCAGGCGCAAAAATTTCAGGAATTAAGCCTGGTGTTTTTTGTCCGATATATGGGCCTTCCAAGACTGGAAATTCATTTTGACCATAATTTTGAGTAATAATTATTATAAAGAATAGTATGTAAATGTGAGTATTAACATATTTCATAATGTATCCTCATTAATATTATTTATGTACTTTTGACCATGCGTGGGTTTTGTACCTTTAGTTATATTTTTTTACTGAAGAACTATCGGTATTCATAATATAAATATTCTAGTCTCCATTCCTGTAGTCTCCATCCTTGTTCGTGTTTGATCCAAAAAGTAGTTGAGTACCATCATTATACCAAGATGGGCGCCAATCATCAACATCATTATTTGTTAATCGTTTTTGATTAGAACCATCTATATTCATCACATAAATTTCAAAATTTCCATCTCTCTTAGATATAAAAGCGATTTGCTTGCCATTAGGTCAAACTGCAGGATCCACTCACCAGCTTCATTATTTGGTCCTGACTAACGTAGAAATGTCGCTTTTCTACCATGAGAGAGAATCTTTTTTACTGAAGAACCATCGTTATTCATAATATAAATATGTGATTTTTTATCCTTGTTGGTTGATGAAAAAATTATTTTAGAACCATCAGGGGACCAGGATGGGTGCCAATCATCAACATCATTATTTGTTATTCGTTTTTGATTAGAACCATCTATATTCATCACATAAATTTCAAAATTTCCATCTCTATTAGACATAAAAACGATTTGTTTACCATCAGTAGAAACCTCGGGATGCCATTCTTCAGCTTCATTATCTGTCAAATGGATAATGTTGGTACCATCAATATCTGCTATGCTTATCTCACCTTTTTTATCTTTGTATTCTGAAGTAAATACTATTCTTCCATCTGGAGTAAAATAAGGATTACTACCTTTCAATGATTTTATTTGAGTCCTTTCGCTACCATCTGGATTCATAATCCAAATTTCTGCCTTCCAAACGTCTTCCGAATCTTTATATTCTCTTGCAAAAGCAATTTTTTTTCCATCGGGAGTCCATTCAGGTGCACTATCCCATTTGTTTTTTGCATGAGTTAATCGTTTGCTATTCGTACCATCACTGTTCATTGTATGAATAGACCAAGTCTTTCCGTCATCATGATATACTCGAAAAGCAAATGTTTTTCCATCAGGAGACAACGCTAAGTAATCACCCTTCGTATTTATACTTTTAATATTTGATTTACCTTCTTTATCGCTTGAATAAATTTTTGCTACTCCCTTTGAAGTATAGGCAATTGTATGGGACGATGATTTAGATGTGTCATTTTCCTTATTTTCTTGAGCAAAGATTGTGTTTAGCGATAAAGCACATGTCAATATTAATAATTTCGTTGTTTTCATGTTTTCTTCTTTGTGTTTGCAATTTATAATTTCAACCCGCCAGCGGCTCGTTCACTAAAAAGGTCTATTTTGAATTGATGTTTATGAATTAAAAAGACAAACATACTTTTTGAGAGATTACCAGTCTTGTAAAATCTTGCTATTCTTTTTATAATTACCAGGAGTTACTCCAACGTATTTTTTGAAACTATGAGTAAAATGACTTTGGTCATAAAACCCTGATTCAAGCGCAATTTCTACCAAAGGAACATCACCATAAAAAAGCTTTTTTGAGTTTTCTATTCTAATGGTAGTTAGATATTCCAAAGGTGTTAAACCAATGTTCTTTTTAAAGCTTTTTTGTAGTTTAAATTTATTCACTTTAAACTTTTTTTGTAGTGTTTCTAAAGTGATTGATTGGTTATAATTTAGAGACAAATAATTTAGGATATCGTCAAAAGGTTCGTTAGCATATTTTTTAAAATAAGGTTGATGAACATCATTCAAAGTATCCAGAAAAAGGTTTTCAATGATTTTAAAAATTGATGCTTCGTTTATGTCAAACTCACTGTTACGATATGAGATAAAATATGGAAAGCTTGCCAGATAAGAATAATCCGCATTTATTTTTTTTGCAACATTTTTGATTACGTCATCGCTTATATAAAGCGCCTTATAGGCCCAGGCATTGTTTTTATTGCCCCAGTTTTTATGAATTGAATAAGGGGGAATTAATTGCAAAGCATTCTTGCTAACCAAAAACTCCGAATTGTTAAACGCTATGTTTTCGCTTCCGTATTCTACATAAGCCAGACTCCAAGATTGATGAAAATGCGAAGGAAAATTTTTATCGATGAACACAGCAGACTTAAGCTCAATACCGTCTAACATTGATAGTTTTGTTGTCTTTACTTTGTTTATTTTGATCATTTAAATTTTCAATTAAGTATTTGTTTTCTTGAACAAAGACAATATTTAGCGATATAACAATTATTAATATTACTAATTTAGTAGTATTTATATTTCCTCCTTTTGTCTATATGTTTGGTAACGTCTCTTTTATGGTGCGTTTGCTTCCCAAAGGGTGCATATGCACTATACAAATTGTTAGCTATTGTTTTAATTCTTCAGTTATATTCTTTTCTACTTTTTCAATTACTTGTATAATCAAATCATATCTTCCTAATTTAAATTTTCTATTATTTCTAATTCTCCATAAATAACTAAGGATTTCCTTCTTTTGATTTGTGTCTAATTCATTCAAATTATTAATACTTATCAATTCTCCATTCTTATTAAATTCCATAAACGGATATATAATAGTATTAATTCTTGGAAAATAATTTTTATAGGATTTCATTTCGGGTACATCATATTCTAATTTCTCAATTATGCTGTAATAATAATCGTATAGTGAAATGATTTGAAGTCTTAAAGAGTCGGTTGAAATGATTTTTAAATTATTTGCTTTTAAAGATTCATAAGCAGATTTGTTAATGATTGGGATATAATCTCTAAATAAGATTGTGTAATAAATTCCTATTGAATCTTGTGAAACTTTTTTTCCATTGATTAGTTCCCTAAAAATAGAATCAGCTTTTAAGCTCATTTTATTTCCGTAAATGTTGTTGTTGAAATCTTTAATATCAATCTTAATACTATTCTTTATTTCAGTTAGTATTTTTTGCTCGGAATGTCTATTATTTCTATTATCATTCCAATTATTTAATGCGAATGCTGCAATTACTGCAATGAATATTGATAGAAATTCAAATGCATATTTTTTCCACTTTCTTTTTTTCATTCGACTTTATATTCTTTCTTTCGATTGCTTTTAAATAATAGCTAACGCTAAATATATGAATCGGAGCAAGGCAAGCAAGCCTGAACCAATCAATTTATCTGCACATCTTATTTCTTATTCAATTTATAAAAATTTAGCACCATGGCAAAAGGGAAATAACCTTTTGATCTAGTACTAAATTGCTCTGATTTCATATATAGTGTTGTAAATAGTTTTTATTTAGTTTTAAATTTATGTTCAAGCCAATAGTTTGCTGAAATTCGCATACTATTTTCACTTTCCAACATCTTTTTCAGAGTTAGATTATCCCAATAAGTACATCCAGAACAGACAGAAACAAACGCGTTTGATTTGTAAATTATCGAAATTTTGTCCTTCAGTTCATCAGAAATAGCGAGTTTTTTCAGTTCACTTAGTTTTTCACAAACCACAACTGCTAAAAACCTTTCAGCATTATTATCCGAATCAAGAAGCTTGACTATTTTATCATATTTTTCTTTATCAATTAGTTTTGAAACTTTTTTGACGGATTTGGATGGTTCTCCTCCAAAAGCACAACCAAATCCAACCATTTCTTCATAATTGATATGCGATTGAGCATTTCCTGTAATAGGAATTCCAGTCAAAAGTGTCAATACAATTAGTATCCGCTTCATTTTTGTAATTGTTTACAACAACAGGATATAGGACATATGTCCTATATATTCCACGTATTTTTATTTACAAATCTAGAGGATTTATAATTAACCTAAAATTATCTATATCTATCTTGATATGATAAAAATAGACCTCTATGCTTTTGTTTTTGAACAATAGAACTAAGCAAGAAATTCAATTTAATTGTAATGCAAATCTATTTTTTCTCTAACCGTATCTAACAGGTTGATTAACTGGATGCTTTTTTCGAAACTCATAAATGTACTTTCTGTACGGTTTTGTAGCAACATTTCCTGTACATGAATAGCTTCATAATTATAACCGTTTGTAATAACATTAAATTCTATATGTTCTGATTTTCCTTCTTTTTGAATAGTAATAGAAGAGGGCTCATGAAAACGACTATTAATGATGAGTACTCCTTTTTCAAATTCGAGAGTAGCAGTTGTATCGGTTTCTTGGGTAACGGCACTAAATAGAGAAGCTGTAGCTCCATTTTTATAATGAAGCTGAATACTACAATCTTCATCGACTCCTGTTTTTCCTATAGTAGCCTGGGCATTCACTTCTTCGGGATACCCTAAAATACTTAAAGCAGCAAACAACGGGTATATACCTACATCGAGCAAACTACCCCCTCCCAGTTTTTTGTTAAATACCCTTCCGTTGGGATCAAAAGCAGTTGTGAAGCCAAAATCGGCTTTCAGTGTTTTTACTTTCCCAAGCGCATTAGATTTAACAACATCTAAAACATAGGTGTAATGCGGAAGAAAATACGTCCAAAGCGCTTCCATTAAGAATATCTTGTTCTTTTTAGCAACCGCGATCATTTCTTCTACTTGGGCAGTATCCATAGCAAACGGTTTTTCGCAAAGAACCGCTTTCTTATGGGTAAGGCACATCAACGTATTTTCATAGTGAAATACATGTGGCGTTGCAATATATATAACATCAATATCGGGATCCAGACTTAAGGCTTCATAGTTATCATAACAGGTCGAGGCGTGATGCTCCTTCCCAAACTCCTGAGCTTTTTTTAGACTCCTGCTTGCAACGGCATGAAGTTTTGCATTAGGAACCGATTTTAGGTCATCGGCAAACTTATGCGCTATTTTGCCACAACCAATGATCCCCCATTTTATGATTCTTTCAACACTCATTAGGTTGTTATTTTGGGTTTAGATCCCATTAACGGTTGTATAAATATCGCGATGGTCATTACCAGAACACATCCAAATAAATTGAGCCATAGATATGGCATCCAGTCATAATACCAGCCAAGAATAACAATTACCTGGGTAATAAGTGCTGCTACAAAGGTAGCGTTGCTATGTACAAATTTTACAAAGAACGCTAATAAGAATATGCCTAGCACATTTCCGTAAAAAATAGAACCAATGATGTTTACTAATTGAATAAGATTGTCGAATAAATCGGCAAAGCATGCTACTATGATTGCTAAAATACCCCATCCTAGAGTGAAAAATTTGGAAGCTGATACATAATGTTGATCGCTTTTTTCTTCGGCTACATTTCGTTTATATAAATCAATTGCTGTAGTTGATGCTAAGGCATTTAATTCTGAAGCTGTAGAAGACATGGCGGCAGATAAGATAACAGCGAGAAGCAGGCCAATAAGCCCTCTGGGTAGATTATTTAAAATGAAATGGATAAATACATAATCCTTATCATTTGTCTCTACTGCGGTATTTGCTTTTTTGATTACTGTTTTTGCAGTTTCGCGGATTTCTTTTTCTTTTTTGTTTAGTTCCTGAATTCGACTTTTATTTTCTGGTTTTTGTTCGGTCAGATATCCTTTAATTATGGCATCTTTTGCATCATGAATTTCTGCAAGTTCGTTTTCTAATGCTGTATATTGTGCTGCATATTCTGTATTAAGTACAGCTTCTTTTCCCTTTGGATTAAAATTTAGAGGAGATGCATTAAATTGATAAAAAACAAATACCATCACTCCAACTAAGAGAATAAAAAACTGCATAGGTACTTTGAGCAATCCATTAAACAAAAGTCCTAGCTGACTTTCTTTTATAGATTTACCCGTTAAATACCGTTGTACCTGACTTTGATCTGTGCCAAAATAGGAGAGAGCCAAAAATGTTCCTCCAATGATTCCACTCCAGAACGTATACCGATTATCGAGATCAAACGAGAAGTCAAGTATTTCCATTTTTCCGCTGGCGCCTGCAATATCTAATGCTTTAGAAAAAGTAATTCCCTCTGGGAGGTAACTTATGATAATAAAAAAGGCAACCAACATCCCAATAAAAATAATACCCATCTGTTGTTTCTGAGTAATATTAACTGCTTTTGTTCCTCCAGAAACAGTGTATATAATTACGAGTATACCTATGATAATATTTAATGTAATTAGATCCCAACCTAGTACAGACGATAATATTATAGCTGGCGCAAAAATAGTAATCCCAGCAGCTAATCCTCTTTGAACCAAAAATAGAATAGCGGTTAAACTTCTGGTCTTGAGATCGAATCGACTTTCGAGGTATTCATATGCTGTATAGACATTTAGCTTATGATACATTGGGATAAATACCATGCAAATAACAACCATAGCAATAGGAACCCCAAAATAAAATTGCACAAAGCCCATTCCGTCATGAAAGGCTTGCCCCGGTGCAGAAAGAAAAGTGATAGCACTTGCTTGTGTTGCCATTACCGATAGACCAATAGTCCACCAATGTGCATCGTTTCCTCCTCGAATATAATCTTTTACATTTTTACTGCCTTTGGTTTTCCAGGCACCATATAGTACTATAAATAGTAAGGTTCCTAGTAGTACGATCCAATCTATGGTTTGCATAAGTTGATTGATTAAATTAGTTTATTGATTGATGATTGAGGTTGTTTTCTGTACAGAAGAATTATGAATAGGAATTAGTGATAAAATAAAACAGTAGTATATAAACTGCATTAGCGATTAATACTGCACTATATAATTTTTTCCACTCTCTTTTTTCGTCTTTCTTTTCCATAATAAAAATTGCTAGATTAGATATATTTGATATTTATTTTCCTAAGGAAAGCATATTCGCAAAAAGTCGATATGCACCCGATACTCCTGCCGGAAACTCTCTAAAAAAACTAAGTCCGGTATATACATAATGTCCTTTACCATATTTGGCAATTAATAAGGGGCCTTTTTTTTCAGACTCTCCTTTATCATTGGCCGCCAAAATAGGGGTGTATTCTTTTGACCATTCATTAGGGAAATATAACCCTCTTTCCTGCACCCATCCTTTAAAATCATTAGCAGTGATTTTATTGGGTGAATTTAATACCTGATGCTCTGCTGCCAAAAAGGTAATTTTTGCATTTTCATCGGTTACCCGATCTCTGGATAATTTAATGGGGTATGGACCTAAGTTATCAGTCACTTTTAATCTATGACTGGTATTGTATTGAATGATAAGGTTTCCTCCGTTTTTTACATACTCTAATAAGTATTGTTGTTTAAATTTTAGCTGCTCTACAGTATTATAAGCCCTAATTCCTACCACGATAGCATCAAAAGGTTGCAAACTTTCTGTAGAAATAGATTCTGGATCAATTGTGGTTACTTTATACCCGATTTGCTGTAAACTTTCTGGTACTACATCTCCGGCACCCTCGATATATCCTATGTTTTCCCCTTTCTTTTTAATATCCAAACGCACAACTTTGGTCTCAGACGGTAATACTACAGTTTGGTATGGGATATGGTCATAATCAATAGTAATAACTTCTTTTGAATATAGATTTCCATTGATTTCTATTTTTGGTGAAATGTAACCTTCACTTTGAGTCTGGGGTGATGTAAGGGTAAAAATGATTGTTTTTTCTTCTCCTTTTTGAGAGAGATTAAAATTAATAGCAGCAGGAGTCACTTGCCAACCTTTTGGATGTGCTAATGTAACTTTTCCATTTAAGTTGGCTTTTCCGGCTTTTATAGTAACAGGAATTTGTTTTGAAGCGCCATTTGCATAGATAATTACTTTATCCTTGATACTTGCAGAAATAGTAGGGATGATCTCGAATGGCTTATATACTTCTCCTTTAACCGGGTCGTTTGTCTTGTAGACAACATCTTTAGAAAAAGGGATAGAAACCCCATCGATTACTACTGTAAACAAAGCTTTGACTTTATGATCGGTTTCTGGTTTTCCGATTAGTTTTTGATCACTAACATTATACATTCCCAGTGTACCTTTATTGGTAAGCCAATAAGGATTGGTAAAATCAAAATTGGATGGGATACTACCTTTAAATTCGAAGTTATTTCGGATATTATTTTTTAGAACTTTTTCAGAAACATCATTAATATTAACTGCAGCAATTTTGATAGATTGCAGAGTCATAGTATTTGTACTTCTATTAATTGCTTCTACTTTTAGTGTAATTTCACTCCCTTTAGTAGTGTTTGCTTCGGTTGCAACAGCTTCTAGGTAAAGACCAGAAGCAGCAGCAATGATTTCCTGAATCTCTTTAGTTTTAACTGCTTTCCAATGTTTATTTTCTAATTGTTGAATTAGTTGGTATGCTTTTACTAGTTGAGGAATACTAGCAGAAGGGACCTTGAAATCAAAATCTTTTTCTACCTGATATAGAATATCACCAATAGCTTTACCTCCTTTAACACGATTCCAAGAAGTGTCAATTCCTTCAAAAATATTGGTTTTATCTTTTGGTAGATCCCCTTTAATGAGTTCTATATATTCACTTTGTTGCCCACGACTACCTGTACTACCAAATCCCTGGGATTTGTGCTGGCTACGACTTAATGATGCTATTTCGGTGTTAGAAAGCCCCAGAGAAGGATAATATATTCCTGTATCAAACGCTAATAAATTAGTTTTATCTGCTTTTGCGAAATTTTCTCTACTACCATAAAACCACCAAGAAGTATTAAAGAATAGTCTTTTTGGTTGCCAGGTTTCTGTATAGTTAAGCTGATCTGGGTATACTGTTTTATCTCCGGTTATATCAAAAGCTTCTACACTTAACATTGCCGAAGAAGTATGATGACCATGAGTACTACCGGGTGTTCTGTGATTAAAACGATTGATGATTACATCTGGTTTAAAATTTCGTATTGCCCAAACGACATCGCCCAGTACTTCTTTTTTATCCCAGATAGAAAGTGTTTCGTTGGGGTGTTTAGAATATCCAAAATCATTAGCACGGGTAAACAATTGTTCCCCTCCATCGGTCCTACGGGCAGCTAATAATTCCTGGGTTCTAATTACTCCTAATAATTCTCTAATTTCGGGGCCTATCAAATTTTGCCCACCATCTCCTCGGGTAAGGGATAAATATGCTGTTCTTGCTTTTACCTGATTAGACATATAAGATATAAGTCGAGTATTTTCATCATCAGGATGAGCTGCAACATACAATACAGATCCTAAAAAATTAAGTTTTTTTATAGCTTGATGAATTTCTGCTGCATTGGGTTTATTAGGTTGTTGTCCTTGTATAACATATGGAAATAGTATACCAATACAGGCTATAAAAAATAATTTTCGCATAATTTCTCGGTGCAATTTTTAATTGAGTTTCTCCAAATATAAAAAGATAAAATTCTCAGAATTGTGGTTTAAGGATACTTTAACAGGAAGTCCTTATCAATTATCTTTTGGGTAGACAATTTTATATAACTACACTTCTTTTGGGGTTTTGGATCTATAAATTAGCCCTAATAACGACCCTAAAAGCACAGTAATAGCAATGGTAGGAGTGGGGCCAAAGACAAGTATACCAGCTATTAATCCTAACAGACCTCCTAAGGCACTGGCCAGAAATCTTCCACTATTTCTTTTTTGTTGGATAACATAGATCATCGCTATAGAAAGTGTCATTCGTAATGCAGCACCTACAATAGTTATATCTACAATACTTCTCCAAAACAAAGCTACTATAAAAGCAACTATAACTGTAATAATAGTAGCATATCGTAAAGATTTTACTTTTTGTTCTTTTTTGGTAGTAGAAACAATATGAGAAGCCACGGCAAAAACAGAGGTATCTGCAGTACTCATTAAACCTGCAAAAAAAAGGACTAGTAAAAGCGGTAGCCATGATTGTGCTATAAAGTTTTGCATAGCATAAACAAATACGGTATCGGGATCTAAATTAGGGTTTTGAATATAGGTGTACAATCCAATTAAAAGCAATAGAAAAACGATACATAAAACAGGGATAATGGCAAGACTCAATCCTCTCTTTAATGATTTTTCATCTTTAGCGGCATAACAAAGCTGGTATCGATCTGCTAATCCAAAAACAGATAAGCCTCCATATAAAACTAAACCTACAACACTACCTATAGTCACATTTTTGTCTGTAGTACTACTAAGGATCATACCAAAATCCTTACTATCAAACATGCCATAAATTAGTATGCAGAGAAATACTATTATTATTACTGCCTGAAAAATATCAGTAACAATTACAGCTTTAAAACCAGAAAATAAAACATATACCATAACTACAATTGCTGTAATCAATAATGCGGTTTCGTAAGGTAGAATTTCGAAGAATGCAATGATCTTTGCACCACCAGCCAGAGATAATAGTATCCAAAAAAACTGAACTGCTATAGTTATAAAATTGGTAACAGTTGCCGTATTTTTATTACTTGTAACAAAAGCAGGTAGATCTCCCTGTGTATAGAACTTACCTTGTTTAGATAACCTTTTTATTTTTGGCGCTGCCCAAAATGCAAATAAAAAATAACCAACTACTGACCCCAGAGACATGGCAAAAAGTCCCCAACCAAATTTATAGGCATAGCCAGTATATGTAATTAGAGTACTAACTCCAATTGCACCTGCGAATTTAGAGAATAAAATGGCGTAAGCACTTTTATTCCTTCCTCCGATAAGAAAATCTTCACTTGATGATGATCTGGATATATAGATCGACAAACCAATGATTAGGATGATGTAAGCACTTAGATAAAGATAGATTTCCATACAGAGTTTATTTTTTTCTTTCTACAAATTCTAATTGATCAATACTTACATTGGTAGTAAAAACTCCGTAATTAACAATAGCTTTTTCTTTTTCTATGGTGTCTATAGTACCTATAGATTTTCCATCAATCATTCGTACTCGATCACCAATTTTTAACGTTACTTTTGGTTTTGCAGCTTCGATTTTTTCTTCTTTCTTTTTTTCTTCCTTTTTCTTTTTACGAATTACCTGTACTTTTTCTATAACTTCTTTTACGACTTTTTTCTCTTTGGCTTTTTCTACTTTTCGTTGCTTAGGGCTTTGTTTTTTTCGTTTGGAGTTTTCTACCTCAACGATTTTTATGAACTCATTGATTAGCTCTCTTTTTTTCTTATTGTTAAAGTATTTTTCGCTAAGATCATCAATTTTTTGACCCAGATAGATCATTCTTTGATTGCTATCATATAACTCCTGGTAGCTTTCGAGCTTACGCTGAATACGCTGATTTGTCTTTTCTAAGCGTTCTTTTTCTTCTTCTGCTTTTTGCTCTTTGGTTTTGAGTCCAGCAGTAGTTTTTTGTAGTTTTGATCTTTCTTTTTGAAGATTAGCAATACTTTTATCAAAACGAATTTTACCGCGTTCTACTTTTTTCTTTGCTTTGTTAATAAGACTATACGGGATTCCGTTTTTTTGAGCTACTTCAAAAGTAAAAGAACTTCCTGCTTCACCTAAGTGTAATTTAAATAGAGGTTCTAGTGTTTTTGAATCGAATAGCATATTAGCATTACTCATATTTGGTAACTCATTAGCCAACATTTTTAAATTAGCGTAATGTGTTGTGATAATCCCAAAAGACCCTCTTTCATAGAACACCTCTAGAAAGGCTTCAGCTAGAGCTCCACCAAGTTCGGGATCACTACCAGTTCCAAACTCATCAATTAGAAATAGTGTTTTGTTATTACATTTTCGTAAGAAATAATTCATGTTTTTCAAACGATAACTGTATGTACTTAAGTGGTTTTCTATAGATTGATTATCACCGATATCGGTAAGAATAACATCGAATAGACACATTCTACTATATTCGTGTACCGGAATAAGCATTCCGCTTTGCAACATTATCTGTAGTAACCCAATAGTTTTTAAGGTAATACTTTTTCCACCGGCATTAGGGCCGGATATAACAATAATTTGATTCTTCTCGTTTAATGTTATGGTCTGCGGGAAGGTTTTCTCTCCTTTTATTTTATTGGTATGATATAATAATGGGTGATATGCGTCTTTAAGTGTTAGCTCTCTATCTGTAGTGATTTTTGGTAACACTGCATTAAGTTGACCTGCGTATTTTGATTTTGCAGAAACAACATCAACATCACTTAAGTATTCTTGATAGTGCTCAAATAATTCGGTAAACGGACGTAATTTGTTAGTGAGTGCTTTTAGTATTTTTACGACTTCTTCTCGTTCTTCGTATTGAAGGTTACTGAGCTCACGACTAAATTGTAAAGTAGCTTCGGGTTCTATATAAACAATACTTCCGGTCTTAGAATTACCCATAATGGCACCTTTTACTTTACGTCGGTACATGGCCGTTACTGCTAAAACTCTTCGGTTATCTACGACACTTTCTTTAATTTCATCCAGGTAGCCCAAGCTGTTATATCGAGATAAATCTTTTCCGAAACTTCCATTTAGTTTTCCTTGTACACTATGAATATCTTTTCGAAGACGTTGTAGCACAGGAGAAGCATTGTCTTTAACTTCTCCGAATTTATCAATTACCATTTCGATTAGATGAATAACCTCTTTGGTAAATGTTACTCTAGAAGATGTTTGATGTAATGTAGGGTATAGCTCTGCGTTTTTTCTAAAAAAATATAATAAATCATTAGTAGTAGTACTAATAGAAATCAATCGTTTTAGATTTGAAGCTTCTAAAAATGTGTTTTCAATATTCAATAATTGAATTTCTTTATTAATACTATCGAATCCATGATTGGGTATACGAGCATCATTGAATAATGAAGATTTATATTCGAATACTTCTTGTAAAGCAATATGAAGTTGCTCTTCGGTATGGAAGGGAGCAATTTGTAATGCTTTCAACTTACCAAAATCTGTATTGCACTGTTCTGCAATATGTTTCTGCACAGTATCAAATTCTAGATCGTCTAGTGTTTTTTTAGAAATACGAATCATACTTTTTTTTACCCTATTTTTGGGTTATATTCGGTCAGTTTTAGAACAGGGCAAAAGTACACAATTGCTATAATTTTTTGACATCTATATGAATGTAAATATTGAACCTTCTTGGAATCAACAACTTAAAGATGAATTTGACAAGCCGTATTTTGCTTCATTAGTAGGTTTTGTGAAAACAGAATATAAAAATAACACATGTTATCCAAAAGGAAATGATATATTTTCTGCTTTTGATCATTGTAGTTTTGATGATGTTAAAGTAGTTGTGATTGGTCAGGATCCTTATCATGGAGTAGGGCAAGCCAATGGTTTGTGTTTTTCTGTTAATAATGGTATTGATATGCCTCCATCATTGATAAATATTTTTAAGGAAATTGAAACAGACTTGAAACTACCTTTTCCTTCAAATGGAAATTTAGAGCGTTGGGCAAAACAAGGTGTTTTATTATTGAATGCTACGCTTACCGTTAGAGCGCATCAAGCTGGATCTCATCAAAACAAAGGATGGGAACAATTTACGGATGCAGTTATCCAAACGATATCGGATACAAAAAAGAATGTTGTTTTTTTGTTGTGGGGTGGTTATGCTAAGAAAAAAGGAGCTAAAATAGATAGATCAAAACATCATGTTTTAACTAGTGGGCATCCTTCTCCGCTAAGTGCTAATAGAGGGTATTGGTTTGGGAATAAACATTTTAGTAAGACCAATTCATACTTGCTTGAAACGAATCAAACCGAAATAAATTGGTAAATATGCTTATGCCGCGTTAGGTATCTCGGAAGATTTCGACTTATCAGATACCGAGTTAATCTGAACTTTTTGTGTTTTTGATTTCTTTTTGTTTGTATCAACAGATTGCATACTTAATTTAAGCAGGACAAAATTGAAGACAATAAGACTTGCGAGAATTATTAGAAAAGTTACCATAATAGATTTGTTAGTTAATTATTAGATGCAATGCACTTAAAAAGGTTGCGTATGCGCTAATAATTAGTTCATTTTATTGGGGGTAGGCTCGGCAAATGTACAATTTTTTTTATTTGTATATACGCTTGCGTTATAGATATTTAAGAATTAATTATTTGCTAAGCGTTTTTCATGTGCATTTTATATATTATATTTTTGATCTTAATTTTTTAAAATATCCTTTATGAAGTAACGTTTTAGATTAAGATATCCCTACCTTAAATTTTCACTTTTTTTAACCTAATATGGGTATATGCAGATCCTAGATGTTATGAATTAGTTTTTCGGGAGCTATTTTTTTGTTAATGATTTGTAGGTTAAATAAATAATCCTGGACCTCTATAAGTGTTTCTTTTTTGATAAGAGACTGGCTCCATTCTGTATGTTGTAACCATTTCTGTATATCTTCTAATTGTTGATCATACCTATAAGCAAGAGTTCTATCTATACTAGGGATATGTTTAAAATCTGTTGTGGTAGTGTTTATAATGTCTAGAATAGCTTTTATTTCTTCTTTTTTGGTATCGAGTATATCTTCTCTTACGGCTATAACAAAACAAGGCCAGGGGGTAGGACAGTCTACAACTCTTCTAAAAACTCCATTATCGACCAATGGTTTTGTAGTAAAATGTTCCCACATAAAATAATCAGCTTTCCCATTAGTTAATGCTTCAACTGCTCCATCCAGGTTTTTTACAACTTCAAATTGTAGGTCGGAGGTATCCCAATTTTGGTTTTGAGCATTTACATAAGCCATTAAATGTGAGCCAGATCCATATCTACTAATAGCAGCTTTTGTATTTTGAAGCTCAGAAAGATTAGTATAGTTAGAATGAACACTTACATGAATCCCCCATATAAGAGGTGTTTGAATATATGTTTGTACAATTTTACTAGGATTACCGGCAATAATATCTTTTACGATTCCTTCTGTAAGGATTATTGCCATGTCGATATCCCGATTTCTTAACGCTTCGCACATTGCTCCTGTACCACCAGGATATTCTGTCCACTCTAATTGTATATTGTTTTTTAGATAGCTTCCGTCTTCAATAGTTAAATGCCAGGGTAGATTGAAGTGCTCAGGAACACCACCTATTTTTATAGTATGCATGCTATCTGAAATTAATAAATGTGTATTTCATCGATTATTTGTGTTTTTTAACGATAAAAATAAATGATTTTTGTATATTTGAACCATTACTACTTTAAAGAATTTTATATTTAAAAAGTTTTAACCCCAAATAAAAACAATATTGCTATGAAAAAGAATTTTTTAAAAAATAAAAATACATATGTAAAGGTTGCGAAGTTAAAAAATAATTCTCTAGAGAATGGTATCGTAGTCTTTATTGCAGTATTGTTGCTTACTAATTTATTAATTAGTCTTAAAATATTATTTGGTTAATATGTTTAGAAATAGCTAATTATTAACCAAATAATAAAAAAAGAATGAGGACCTACTACTCATTCTTTTTTATTTTATATAATTATTATTTATGGGTGATAACTTGCTATTTTTTCTAAAGTATATTTGATAAGCTTCTCTACGGTTTCTTTTGGATTTTGACTAAACTCTCCGGTAGCACGATTAGCCACAATAGCATTCATAGATACAGCTTTATGCCCTAGTAATTTTGCCAATCCGTATATACCAGCAGTTTCCATTTCTAAATTGGTTATTTTTTTATTCTCATATACAAAAGAGGCTATTTTTGTATTGAGGTCATGATCTTGTAGTGGTAATCTCAAAATTCTTCCTTGCGGACCATAAAAACCTACATTGGTCACTGTATGTCCTTTTTGAACAATACTACTTAACATATGCTCTCCTAATTTTTTATCATATGCTACTGTATATGGCTTTGATTTATTTTGATCCAGATCTATATGTTTTGCCAAAGCCTCTGAGATTTCTGGTAATTGTACATGGTGACTTTTATAGAAATGTAAAAGGCTATCAAAACCAGTAGCAATTTCTGAAACCACAAAACTATCTATAGGAATATCTTGCTGTATGGATCCAGAGGTTCCTATGCGAATAATATGTAATGTGGTGTGCTCTGTTTTGTTTTTACGAGT
The DNA here is from genome assembly GCF_943422735.1 of Aquimarina sp. EL_43. Taxonomy (NCBI): domain Bacteria; kingdom Pseudomonadati; phylum Bacteroidota; class Flavobacteriia; order Flavobacteriales; family Flavobacteriaceae; genus Aquimarina; species Aquimarina sp. EL_43. The sequence goes on from NZ_CALSBR010000001.1 coordinate 4,281,900, forward strand.
GGTAAGATCAATATTTACTAAGGCATCTAGTTCATTACATACAATGTCTATGTTGTCTGTACCGATACCTGTAGAAATTACAGTAATTCTATGGCCTTTATAAATTCCTGTTTGTGTATGAAATTCTCGTTTACGAATTTTGCACTCGATAGTGTCAAAATATTGTGTTACCTGGTCAACCCGATCAGGATCCCCAACAGTTATTATAGTTTGGGCAAGATGTTCTGGTTTAAGGTTTAGATGGTAAATACTTCCATCTTTATTAAGAATAAGTTCAGATTCGGCTATAGCCATATTATAGTTTTAACAGTGTGTGTGTTTCATTATTATACAAGTAATCGTATTTCTTGACACCTCCATAATACCAATCTAATATTTGTGTATTATAAAAGTTTTTTTTTGTGTTGTAACGCTAGCTTTCCTCTTTCGGATAATAAAAGTCTATCTTTTGTTTGATCTAAAAACTGAAAAAGTCTTGCAAGCACACGTTTCATTTGCATATCACCATATCCATAATATCCTTGATACTCTAGAGCATATCCCATAAGTTGTTTGATATTCTTGATGTGATAATTATCTACCATTTCCAGAATATTATGTTCTAGGATATTAAGCCCAGTTAGCATATTAGGAAAACGTTGTAAATGCGCTCTTAGGCATATAGACATATATTCGAAAGAAGAATCTCGTTTAATCTGCCCTGCCATTTTCTGTGGTTTTGATTCGCAGTATAATGTCCAGATATGAGAAGCAAATTCAAGGTCATCTATGGTTAATAAAACCTTATTTTTATAATGTTCTTTTAGTTGTTTTTCAGATAATTCGCAAAGTCCAAATAGTTTTTTTTCGTGCTCAATTCTACCACTACAAACCAAATAAACGGGAATGTCTTTAATTCCTTTACGAAGTAATAAACTAATTGCGGCAATCATATTAATATGGCAGAATAAGTCATATTCAAACCATAGTATGATTTCGCTATAGTTTGTAAGGTGATCTACTTTTTTGAGTTGAGAAACAAATTTTTCTTCATAATCAGAAGAACCGATTCTATAGTATTTTTTCAGAAAAGCTTCTCGTGTTTTGATAGCATCTTCTGTTTCTACTTCAATTTTGGTAGGCCCCTCGCAAAGCATTTCACGCCAAGTCATAAATTCTCCTGTAGCAAGATCTAACTCTTTCATTCTATTAGTTAGACTATCCCCATTAGTGATATGTAATGTGTTTTTCCCCAAAATAGTTATTGATTTATTATCCTCCTACACGTTTTACTTTAAATCCTTTTTCTTTAAGAATATCCATAATTTGATCTCTATAATCACCTTGTATAATTATAGCATCATTTTTAAAACTCCCACCAACACTTAAACGAGTTTTTAATTCTTTAGCAAGTTTTTTAAAATCTTCATCGGCACCAGTATATCCCTCGAGTATAGTGATGGGTTTTCCTTTTCGCTTTTCGTATTTGCAAAGTATTGGATCATTCTGCATCCATATTTGATCCTGATCATCTTGTACATTTTCTTCTGTCTCTTCTGGTTGATGATCAGGAAATAATTTTTTTAATTGATCTTGTATATCCATACAGAGTTTATTTTTTTATTAATCCAATTTCTACAAGTCTTTGATGTAAGAATTCTCCAGCGGTAATATCCTCATAGTGCTTAGGATTACTCTCTGTAATACACTCTTCTAAGCAATTTAGCTTCATGTCACTTCTTGGATGCATAAAGAAAGGAATAGAATATCTTGGTTTTTCCCATTGATCTTTAGGAGGGTTTACCACTCGATGTATTGTAGATCGAAGTTTATTATTAGTATGTCGTTCTAGCATATCTCCAACATTAATAACTAGTTCATCCTCTTCAGGGAGCGCATCAATCCATTGTCCGTCTCTATGTTGTACCTGTAGTCCTCCTGTAGAAGCTCCCATTAGTAATGTAATAAGGTTAATATCTCCATGTGCTCCTGCTCTAACTGCACCTTTAGGTTCTTCTTTAATAGGAGGATAGTGAATAGGGCGCAGGATACTATTACCATTACTTGCCCAATGATCAAAATAATGTTCATCAAGACCTATATATATAGCTAATGCTCTAAGGACATATATTCCTGTCTTTTCTAGCATTTTATAAGCTTCCATTCCTGTGGTGTTAAAGTCTTTCAATTCGTCAACAATAACATTGTCTGGATATTCTTCAATTAAGTTAGCATCTGCATCTGGTTCTTGTCCAAAATGCCAAAACTCTTTAAGGTCTCCTTCTTTTTTACCCTTGGCATGTTCTTTACCAAAAGAAGTATAGCCTCTTTGCCCGCCTAATCCTTCGATTTCATATTTTTCTTTAGTGTCTGTAGGTAATGCAAAAAAGTCTTTGATCTCCTTATATAAACCTTCTACAAGTTTGTCACTCAAAAAGTGATTTTTCAATGCTACAAAGCCTATTTCTTCATAAGCTTTTCCTATTTCGTTGACAAATTTTTGTTTTCGTGAAGGGTCATTTGATAAAAAATCTGCCAAATCTACGCTTGGTATATTATTCATTAGTCTATTCATTTGTGTATTGAAGAACTAAAATAGGTGTATTTGACCGAAAATTCCTAATAGGACTTCAAATTTATTTATAGCTGTAAAATATCGGTCAAATTTGTTAATTATGGACGTTTAATCCTTAATTCATGGTAAATTTAACTAATTCGTAGAATTGTTTAGGGTAAATTAACAACTACTTAATAATATTGTAATTGGGATGCGAGTTGTGAAGTAAAAATAAGTATTTTTACCTAACAAATTTTCTGCTATGGAGCACATTTCAAAGGAAAAAATAGAACTACATTTTGACCGAAAAGAATACAAAGATGATCAGCTGATCTCATTATACCTCAAAATGCTTAAACCCAGGCTTATTGAAGAGAAAATGCTTGTGTTATTACGACAAGGAAAAATATCTAAATGGTTTAGTGGTATAGGGCAAGAAGCAATATCTGTGGGGATAACAGCTGCTTTAGAAAACGAAGAATACATTTTACCAATGCATCGTAATTTGGGAGTATTTACAACAAGAGACATTCCCTTATATCGATTGTTTAGTCAATGGCAAGGAAAAGCAAATGGGTTTACCAAAGGGCGTGATCGTTCTTTTCATTTCGGAACACAAGATTATAATATTGTAGGTATGATTTCTCACCTGGGACCGCAAATGGGTATAGCGTGTGGTATCGCTATGGGAAATCTTTTAAAAAAGAACAATAAAGTTACTGCGGTTTTTACAGGAGAAGGAGGAACCAGTGAAGGAGATTTTCATGAAGCACTTAATGTAGCTTCGGTATGGAACTTACCTGTGATGTTCTGTATAGAAAATAATGGTTACGGGTTATCTACTCCAACCAGCGAACAATATAATTGTAAACACCTTGCAGATCGAGGCTTAGGATATGGTATGGAGTCTCATATTATTGATGGAAATAATATATTAGAAGTATACGATAAGATAAGCAAACTAGCCAAAAGTATTAGGATCAATCCGCGACCGGTTTTATTAGAGTTTAAAACTTTTAGAATGCGAGGACATGAAGAAGCAAGTGGAACCAAATATGTGCCTAAGGAATTGATGGAGCATTGGAGTGTTAAAGATCCTATTAAAAATTATAAGGACTACCTGATTGATCAGGGAATACTTTCTGATGAAGATGATAGAGAAAAAAAGTCCATTCTAAAAAAGGAAATAGAATCCAATTGGGAACGTGCAAATACTGAAGAAGCGATTGATGTTAATTTGGATAAAGAGTTAGATGATGTGTATACATCGTTTGATTATAAAGAAATAAAACCCAGTACCGATACAAAAGAACAAAGGTTGATCGATGCTATTTCTGATGGTCTAAAGGAAAGTATGCATCGGTATGATGAGCTTGTGATTATGGGGCAGGATATTGCAGAATATGGAGGGGTTTTTAAAATTACCGAAGGCTTTTTAGATGCATTCGGAAAAGAACGAGTGCGTAATACTCCAATTTGTGAATCAGGAATTGTCTCTGCAGGGTACGGTCTGTCTATTAATGATTATAAGGCTGTTGTCGAAATGCAATTTGCCGATTTTGTGTCTTCGGGATTTAATCCAATTGTTAATCTGTTAGCAAAATCAAATTATCGATGGAGTCAATCTGCAGATGTTGTGATTAGAATGCCTTGTGGTGCAGGTGTTGCGGCGGGGCCGTTTCATAGCCAGACTAATGAAGCGTGGTTTACCAAAACACCAGGACTTAAAGTTGTCTATCCAGCATTTCCGTATGATGCAAAAGGCTTGTTGACTACAGCAATAGAGGATCCAAATCCAGTATTGTTTTTTGAACATAAAGCACTATATAGAAGTATTCGCCAAGAAGTTCCCGAAGGGTATTATAATTTACCATTAGGTAAAGCTTCTGTATTAAAGGAAGGAAAAGATATTACTGTTATAAGTTATGGAGCAGGTGTGCATTGGGCATTAGATGTGTTAGAAAAACACACACAAATCAATGCAGACCTTATCGATCTAAGAACATTGCAACCTCTGGATACAGATACTATATACCAATCGGTGAAAAAAACAGGTAAAGCTATCATTTTACAGGAAGACTCACTTTTTGGAGGTATAGCTTCAGATATTTCGGCATTAATTATGGAAAATTGCTTTACATTTCTTGATGCACCAGTAAAACGAGTAGCAAGTTTACAGACTCCGATTCCATTTGATACGAATCTTGAAACTCAATATTTAGGAAAAAACCGATTTGAAGAAGAATTACTATTGTTATTAGAATTCTAGTTTTGATACAAGCTGTTTCTGGTAATAGATATTAGAAAGATATCTGTATAGAACCTTATATTTTATTTTTTTTAACCATTGTAAAATTGTAGTTACTAAAATTTTATAATGGTTTTTTGTTTGTAATTGGTTGTTTATTAGTGATTTGTGTCTGGTTATTGTGCTTGTTGAAGATTTTTAAGGTTAACAAAATATTATAAATTTTAAATAGGGGTAAAATCCCCTTTAACATATGTTGTATGTTCTATAAGTAAATCTTAATTTCGCGCTGACTATGCAAAAGTATGGTCTTTTGGACTAAAATACAGGGGGTTAAAATATAATTCATGAACGCGAAACAACTAGAACATCTTCGTTCTTCAACAATACTAGTAACTGGTGCAGCTGGGTTTATAGGGTCTAATCTTTGCGAAGCACTTTTAGAAATTGGAAGTACTGTAATAGGATTAGACAATTTTGCAACGGGGCACCAAAAAAATATCGATCCACTTTTAAAGAATTCTAACTTTACTTTTATTGAAGCAGATATCAGAAATCTTGATGACTGCCGTAAAGCATGTAATGGGGTTGATTTTGTGTTACACCAGGCCGCATTAGGTTCTGTACCGAGATCAATTAATGACCCTATTACGACTAACGATGTTAATGTAGGAGGATTTCTTAATATGCTGGTAGCCTCTAGGGATGCAGGGGTAAAACGTTTTATCTATGCTGCAAGCTCTTCGACATACGGTGATTCTGAAGCTTTGCCTAAAGTAGAAGAAAAAATAGGGAAACCATTATCACCCTATGCCATAACCAAATATGTTAATGAGCTGTATGCCGATAATTTTAAAAGAACATATGATTTAAATACAATAGGATTACGATACTTTAATGTATTTGGTCGTAAACAAGATCCTAATGGAGCATATGCTGCAGTTATTCCAAAATTTGTAATGCAGTTTATGAAATATGAATCTCCGGTAATTAATGGGGATGGCTTATTCTCAAGAGACTTTACCTATATTGATAATGTAATCCAAATGAACTTATTGGCAATAGTTTCTGATAATGAAGAAGCTATAAATAATGTTTATAATACAGCATACGGAGAAAGAACAACACTGAACGAATTAACGATTTTGTTAAAAGAATATTTATCTACATATGACGCCGCTATTGCAGACGTAGATATTGTATACGGACCAGAACGTAAAGGTGATATACCGCATTCTTTAGCATCTGTAGATAAAGCAAAAACACTTCTGGGGTATGCTCCAAAATTTGATATCAAATCAGGATTAAAAGAAGCTGTAAAATGGTATTGGAAACATTTAAAATAGACTCTAAATTTCTAGTAAATAAAGAATAACTATGCAAAATATTAAGATTGCCATCATTGGATTAGGATATGTAGGGTTGCCTTTAGCCAGGTTATTTGGAACCAAATATCCAGTAATAGGTTTTGATATCAATGAAAAAAGAATCAAAGAATTACGTTCGGGAACCGATTCTACCTTAGAAGTAGAAGATGAATTATTAAAATCGGTATTAAAGGATAATAGTGGTTTGGATAAAAAAGGACTTTATTGCTCTTCTGATATAGAAGATATAAAAGGTTGTAATTATTATGTAATCACCGTACCTACTCCGGTAGATAAAAATAATAGGCCCGATCTTACACCTTTGTATAAGTCTAGTGAGACTGTTGGCAAAGTATTAAAAAAAGGAGATATTGTCGTTTATGAATCTACAGTATATCCAGGAGTTACCGAAGAAGAATGTGTTCCCGTGCTAGAACAAATAAGCGGGCTAAAATTTAATGAAGACTTTTTTGCAGGATACTCACCAGAACGAATCAATCCGGGAGATAAGAAACATACAGTAGAGAAAATTCTGAAAGTTACAGCGGGGTCTACTCCAGAAGTTGGGAAAAAAGTAGATGATTTATATGCTTCTATTATTACAGCAGGAACTCACCTTGCCCCAACTATAAAAGTGGCAGAAGCAGCAAAAGTTATCGAAAATTCACAAAGAGATATTAATATAGCTTTTGTTAATGAGTTGGCTAAGATCTTTAACTTAATGGATATAGATACCAATGATGTATTAGAAGCAGCTGGAACCAAATGGAATTTTCTTCCCTTTAAACCAGGGCTTGTAGGTGGTCATTGTATTGGTGTTGATCCATATTACCTGGCTCAACGTGCACAAGAATTTGGATATCATCCAGAAATTATTTTGGCAGGACGTAGATTAAATGATAGTATGGGACAGTATGTATCATCAGAAGTGATTAAGCTTATGGTGAAACATGATATTCATATAAAAGGTGCTAAGGTATTGGTGCTCGGTGTGACATTTAAAGAAAATTGTCCCGATGTGCGTAATACAAGAGCAGTTGATGTTATTAGACAATTAGGCGATTTTGGAACCGATGTTACCATATATGACCCATGGGCAAATCCTGCAGAAGTAATGCATGAATATAACTTGGAAACAACAACTGATTTACCAAAAGAAAAATATAATGCAGTAGTATTAACAGTTGCGCATAAAGAATTTTTAGATATAGATTTAAAATCTATGCTTTTACCAAACGGTATTCTATACGATGTTAAAGGAATACTGAAAGAAAAAGTACACGGAAGATTATAATAAAATAATCAATCGGTAGCATAACAAAATAACAACTTAAGACCAATTATTTTGAGTCAATTAAAAAAAGGGGCATTACTAACTTATCTAAAGATTTTCCTTACTAATGTTATAGGTATTGTGATTACACCTTTGATCGTTAGTTATTTGGGAAAAGATGAATATGGTATTTTTAATGCAATAGGAGCATTAATAGGTACCATTGCTCTTTTGGATTTTGGTCTTACCAATACAGTTGTTCGGTTTATAGCTAAATATAGAGCAGAAAAAGATAGAACGGGAGAAGAAAATTTTTTAGCCACCATTGGAATATTATATTTTGTTATTTCTCTACTCGTTATTATTCTCGGAATTGTTTTCTATTTCTTTATAGACTCATATTTTACCAAGTTTAGTATCGAAGAACTCAAAATAGCCAAAGTAATGTTTGTTATTTTGATTTTTAATCTGGCAATTCAACTTCCGGGAATGATCTTTACAGGAATTTGTAAAGGATACGAAGCATTTGTATTTCCAGAATCTGTTAGTGTTATCAGGTACCTTTTAAGATCAGTGACAGTAGTAGCTGTACTTTTTTTAGGAGGTCGCGCTATATCGTTGGTAATAGTTGATTCGGTATTTAATATTCTTACCATTTCGGTATCTGCTTATTACGTGATTAAAAAACTTAATGTACGATTTAAATTGCATAAACTCTCTAAAGCATTTATCAAACAGATACTAAAATATTCTAGTTGGATTTTTGTGTTTTCTATTGTAGGAATGTTACAGTGGAAATCTGGTAGTTGGGTGTTGGGGGCTATGAGTGTACCAAAAGTTTTAGGTATTTATGGCATTGGAATCGCCCTTGGAACCTATTACGGAGCTTTTTCTACCGCAATATCCAGTGTTTTTTTACCTAGAGCAACACAAATGACAGTAAGAAATGCAACAGGTGAAGAGTTAACCGATATGATGATCAAACTAGGTAGGTTGTCTTTTATTGTACTAATGTATGTACTTAGTGCTTTTATATTGTATGGAGAACAATTTATTAATTTATGGGTAGGAGGAGAGTTAGAAACCGATGGTAGGTATAATACGCAAGAATGTAGAGAGATATACAGTATTGCATTGATCATCATGATAGGATATACTTTGCCATTACTGCAAGCATTTGGGAATTCTATTCTCGAAGCAAAAAACAAATTGTCTTTTAAAGCAATTCTATATCTTGTGTTTATGATTTTAGGTGCTGTACTGGGAGGATTTCTGGCAATAAAATATAGTGCATTAGGAATGATCTCTGGGTTGGTCGCAGGATGGTTAGTCGTACAAAATGTGATGAATTTTTATTATCATAAAAAAATAGGCTTAAATATCTTTCGGTTTTTTAAAGAGCTATTTCGTAAAACATTATTGGTCGTATTTGTTGTAATTTTTATTGGCTATTTTATTAATTATATTCCTGGAGATGGATGGTTGAATTTTGTGATAAAAGGAAGTATATATACTGTGATTTTTGGGATACTTATGTATTTTGTAGGAATGCTTAACTACGAGAGAGAATTATTTTCAAAACCAATAGCTGCAGTACTAAAACGAAAATAAATTGTAATGGGAAAACTAACACTTGATACAATATCATATTCTGACGAAGGAAAGAAAATCGTTTACGATTATTCTGCCGAGGTTAATGTGCAGAAATATTTGGTGCAAGATAAGCCGCTTTACTCTACATATGGTATTGATGTAAGTAATGTGCCTGATAGTATAGCAGTAATCCCGTTTTTGTCTAATATTATGCCTATCGCATGGTATGCAGGATTTACTGTTGAGGTAGAAGAAGTTGATGAAGATTTTTATAAAGCCCTAGAACTAGTACACAAAGAGTTTCTAAAGAGAGATTCATTACATACAGTAAAAGGTAAATTAGAAGCTAAAAAACTCATTAAAAACAAAATCATAGGAGATAAATCATCTATGTTGTTTAGTGGCGGAGTAGATGCTTATGCAACGTATATAAGAATTTTTGAAAAGAAACCCGATCTGATAACAATTCATGGAGCCGATATTGAGATAGATGACCATTCTCAATGGGAAGATTTTACCAACTTTATTGAGACAGAGAAACTATTAGAAAAAAATAATCAAGAATATATAGAAACAAATCTTAGAGAATTTTATACCTATCAGGTAGAACTTCTGCTTAAAGATATAGGATGGTGGGGTAAAGTGCAACATGGCCTTGCTCTAATTGGTTCATTGGCACCATTGTCGTTTATATACAAATATTCTTCTATCTACATAGCATCATCATACACAGATCATATTGATATTGATTGGGGATCTACTCCAGAAATAGATGAAAAGATTACATGGGGAGGTGGAGTAAAGGTATTTCATGACGGATATGAACTAAAAAGGCAAGATAAAGTAGATTTGATAGCACAGTTTGCTTCGAATACCAATAATAAGTTTAAACTTAGAGTATGCTATTCTGAACTAAGAACAGAGTTTAATTGTAGCAATTGCGAAAAATGTTTTAGAACAATCTTAGGACTTATTTTAAATGGAAAGAATCCTAATGATTATGGTTTTAATGTCGATGAGACTGTATATGACAAATTTTATCAAGTATTAGAAATCGGTTCAGGAAGCAAAGGAGTAAAATACTTTTGGTGGGAACTCATGGAGAAAGCAAAAAATACAGATCAGTTTTATGTCTTTAAGGATAAAGAAGAAGAAACTTCTCAAATCAATAAAATTAGAGATGGTAAGATCGATCAACTTTTAGAACAAAAAATAAATACCTCTAACAAAGGAAAACAAAGGATTAGGTTTATTATAAGAAATAAATTCCCCTGGTTACAAAAGTTATATAGAAAAATAAGATACTAAACAAAACAAAATTTAAACGTATGAAATACGGACTACTGACATATGTTGAGAATAAGCGGTTTTTTAATGTTGGAGACAATATTCAAAGTTTGGCTGCAAAACAATTTTTACCAAACATCGATGTTTTTCTAAATAGAGAGAAATTAGGCGATTATAAAGGAGAGCCGGTAAAACTTATCATGAATGGTTGGTTTACTCATAATACTCATAATTGGGTTCCTTCAGAAGATATTGATCCAGTATTTGTTTCTTTTCATATGAACAATACAGCTGCACCTGCAATGCTTAGTGAAAAAGGAATTGCTTACCTAAAAAAACACGAACCCATTGGATGTAGAGATCAGTTTACTGCAGATACATTAAAAGCTAAAGGAATTGATGCCTATTTTACAGGTTGCTTAACCTTAACCTTAGATTCTTATAAGGTTGATGATAGTGAACGAGGAGAGGATATCTATATTGTAGACCCTTTATATAGCTACCCCAGACCTGAAAAAGTTTTTTATAGTGCTAAACATACTATAAAAAATATCCTTAACGGTACTGTTTTTCAGTTAAATAAAAAGAATAAACATCTTAAAAATTTTATCAGTAAAGATATTTTAGACAAAGCAGAATTCATTAATCAAGAACCACCTTCTAATCAATATTCTGATGAAGAAAAGTTCGAAATGGCAGAAGCACTTTTACGTAAATATGCAAAAGCTAAACTGGTTATTACTTCTAGAATTCACTGTGCATTACCATGTTTAGCCTTAGGTACTCCCGTAATTTTTGTAAATGGTTTTGATAGTTTTGTAGATTCTTGCCGATTTGATGGGATTTTAGAACTCTTTAATCGAATTGATATCAGTAGTAAAACAGGAGAGTTTACAACTAATTTTAATTTAGAAGGGAAAATAGACAAAAATACTTCAGTGCAGAACCTTGAAAAACATCATGAATTAGCAAATGCATTAAAAGAAAAGGTAAGAAACCAATTAAATAAATAAATTTTCCAAAGGGGCTATGGACAAAAGTGTTAGTAATAAGATACGTATTCTTTCTTTCTATTCTATTTTTATGGTAGTGGTTTGCCATGCTTATAATTTAACGAATTTGAGCATCGAAACCAATAGAGAGGTAGTTTATTATATTGAGTACTTATTTGCTTTAGAGTTATCAAACATCTTTATACCGATGTTCTTTTTTATCTCGGGTTTTCTTTTTTTTAGAAATCATGACCTATCGGTATTTACATTTAAAAGAAAGATTAAAAATAGGTTTAAAACACTGGTGATTCCTTATTTTTTGTGGTGTGGATTGTGGTTTTTAATTGTATATGCTATCCAATTTATCCCGATGCTGTCTCATTTTTTTGAAGAACCATTGCATCAAATGCCTTTATGGAAACAAGCATGGTTGGCATTTGTTGATCCTATAAATTATACATTTTGGTTTATTAGAGAACTCATATTTTATATTTGGGTAACACCACTTATTTATCTGGCAATAAAATATTTAAAGTTTTATTTCTTGATTTTTTTATGTGCCTTACTCTTTTTAGAACAACCTAGCTTGTTTTATGCTAATAATGTTTATTTATTTCAATACCTGGGGTTGTTTTCTTTTACCTGCGGAGCATATACTTCTATTACAAAACTTAACATAATATCAAATTTTAAGACATCAACACATATACTGTCGGTAGTAATCTGGGGTATATGTATTTTCCTTAATTTTTATGTTCGTGATGCTTATGAAGAAACACATATGATTGCTATACTCTGTAAACGAATAACCATGTTTGTTGGATTTTTTACAGTCTGGACAATGTATGATTTTATTAATAAAAGGTATGAACTTACAAATAAACCACTTTATGGGTATCGTTTTTTTATATATGCAGCCCATGGTGTAGCATTAACCTATTTTACTAAGATATATGTAAAATACATTGGAGAAAATGATATTATTTTACTGATATTATTTTTTATAAGTTCAGTATTAGCAACCTTGGCTTGCGTATGGTGTGCAAAGTTGCTTCAAAAAACAACACCAAAAGTATATGCACTTTTAACAGGAAGTAGATAAATGATTAAATTACTCTACATAACTAATAAAACATTTGGCCCAGGAGGTTTAGAACGTGTATTATCTATTAAAGCCAGCTATCTGGCTGATCATTTAGATTATGAAGTGCATATCGTAACATTAGATCAGGAAGATGAAGAAATGTTTTATGACTTTAGTCCAAATATCATTCATCATGATATTGTTACTAGTAGCAATCCGATTCGATTTTTGCGAAGCTATGTAAAAGGACTTAGAAAAGTTGTAAAAGAGATTAATCCTGATGTAATCTCTGTATGTGACGATGGTTTAAAAGGGTTTTTAGTACCATTATTGATCGGGAAACCATGTTCGATGATTTATGAAAGACATGTGTCTAAAAATATCGAGATTAAAAGTGTTACCCCATCCTTGAAAAGTAGGATGTTTACAAAACTGAAATTCGGACTTATGAATTTTGGAGGAAAAAAATATGATCATTTTGTAGTATTAACCAATGGAAATTTAAAAGAATGGAATTTTAAAAACCTTAAAGTAATTCCTAATCCATTGTCGTTCTATCCCGAAGGAAAAAGTACATTAAATAATAAAAAAGTATTAGCTGTAGGCAAACAGAGTTACCAAAAAGGATACGATAGATTATTGCAAAGCTGGAAATTGGTTACAGATACATATCCCGATTGGACATTAGATATTTATGGAACCATCAATGCAAATGAAAGGTTAGATAAAATAGCTAGTGATCTAAAAATAACAGAAAAAATAAATTTTTACGAACCCGTAAGAAATATAGCCGACAAATATCAGGAAGCTTCAATTTATGTAATGTCTTCTAGATATGAAGGTTTTGGAATGGTTTTAACCGAAGCAATGGCGTATGGTGTTCCTTGTGTCTCATTTGATTGTCCTCATGGACCATCAGATATTATTTCAGATAAAGAAAATGGCATTTTGATTGAAAAAGATAATATAGAGGATTTTGCAGAAGGTATTATGTTTTTGATACATAATGAAGAAGATAGAAAAAGAATGGGCGATAAAGCCCGAAATTCAGTAAAACGATATCTCCCAGAATCTGTTGTAAACGAATGGGATCAATTGTTTGTTAATCTAACGCGTAAGAATTAATGAAAAATATTTTACTAATCATACCGTATGGCGGTGTTGGAGGGATGGAAAGATTAGCATTTTCTTTTTATAACTTTTATAAAAAAGAAGGGCATTTTGTAAAAGCGGTGAAATTTATAAAACTCCAAAATGATATCATTAATTTTGATGAAGACGAGTTGTATTTTTCAGATCGTGATTTTAGCGAGATGTCAAAAGCCGAACGATTAAAATTCTATGTTTCGGTTCCTTATAAGCTTAGAAAAGTAATCAAAAAACATAAAATCACACATTCGATTGCATTTGGTGCTATGCCCAATGTTTATAGTTCATTAACTTTTACCAAAGATTATAAGGTAGCCAGTATTCATGCATTAAAAAGTGTTGAGCTTAGTAACAACTCCTTACTAAGTAAAATGACCAGATTTGGTTATAAGTATACCTATAAGAATTTAGATAAAGTAGTTTGTATTAGTAATGCGATTAAAGAAGATTTAATAGAAAAATGTGATTTTAAATTTGCCAACAAATTAACGGTTATATACAACCCTCATGACGTCGATGAAATACAAAAACGATCGTTAGAAGATATTACAGAAAAAAATGAAGTAGCATTATTAGCATCGAATTCTGTACTTTTTATAGGAAGATTATCTACGCAAAAGTCCCCGTGGCACTTGATAAAAGCATTTTCTTTGGTGATAAAAAATATGCCAGATGCAAAACTCATTTTTATTGGCGATGGAGATGCAGGAGTATTAAAACATCTTGAAAACTTAATCGATGACCTTGGTATAAATGAGTATATAAGTTTCTTAGGAAGAAAAAAGAATCCATATAAATATTTAGCTAATGCAAAAATGTTAGCGTTGGCTTCTCATTATGAAGGTACTCCTAATGTAATTGTAGAAGCAATGTGTTTAGCTACTCCGGTTGTTTCTTCTTGTTGTACGTATGGTATTGTAGAGTTGATGAGTCTTCATGCTCAAAAAATTGAAGATAAAATGGTAGAAGTAGAAGCCGGGATAATTACTCCAAACTTGTATAAAGATAAGCTTGGAATTCCTTTGACAGATGAGTTTATCGATGAGGAATATGTACTTGCAGAAGCGATAGAATTAGTACTAAAATCTTCTAAATACAAACAAAATTTAGAAGCTAATAAAAATGAATTATTAGTAAAATTTAATTTAGAAAGAGTAGCTAACGAGTATTTGAGTTAAGACAACAGCAGTATAGCAGAACCACTGTGATGTTATTATTAACCTAATAATAAATTGAAATGAATTTAGTTTTTGACATACAAAAATCTATAGAAAATAATTATAATAATAACGCTTTTTACTTTGGTGATACTTATTATAGTTATAAAGATTTTGCTCAGGTAATATCAGATATAAGAAAAGAGATTCAATCCTCAATAAAAGAGAACGAAATTAACATTGGACTAATTACTAATGATGATGTTCAAACCTATGCTTCAATAATCGCTTTATGGATGGAAGGTAAAGCCTATGTACCACTAAATCCAGAATTTCCTATTAGCAGAAATAGTACAGTTATCGATCAAGCAGATATTAAAACTATTCTTGATTCCTCAGAGACTAAAGTCTTCACCGAGTTTAATGTTATTCTTACAAGAAAATGTGATACTTCTGAAATTGACTTAACACCGGTAGAAGTGACTAAGGATGATCTTGGATATATATTCTTTACTTCTGGTACAACAGGAACTCCAAAAGGAGTTCCCATTACTTTTGAGAATCTATCTGGTTTTATGGATGCATTCTGGGAATTAAATTATACCATTACAGATACAGATAGGTGTTTACAAATGTTTGAGTTGACATTTGATTTATCGGTAGTATCATACTTGGCCCCAATACTCAAAGGTGCCTGTATATATACAATACCAAAAGACGAAATTAAGTACAGCTATATATTTGAGTTAATGGAAGATCATGAGCTAACTTTTGCATTAATGGTTCCTTCTATACTTCATTATTTAAGACCTTATTTTGATGAAATCGATTGTCCGGCTATGAAATACAGCCTTTTTTGCGGAGAAGCTTTACCCTTAGATGTCACCGAAGAATGGAGTAAATGTGTCCCAAATGCTACAATTGCTAATGTATATGGCCCTACAGAATGTACTATATTTTGTACCGATTATACTTATATAAGAAATGGGGATAACAAAACGCATAATGGCGTTTTGACGATTGGTAAGGATATGAAGAATACCAAAACTATTATTGTCGATGACGATAATAACGAAGTGAGAGAAGGAGAAAATGGAGAGCTATGCTTAAGTGGTATACAGCTAACTCCTGGGTATTGGAAAAATGAAAAAAAGAATAAAGAAGTTTTTTTTACCAAAAAATATGGCGGAGAAAAGACAAGGTTTTATAGAACAGGAGATTTGTGTACTGTAGATAGTGATGGAGATATACTATATTTGGGTAGAGTTGATTTTCAGGCTAAGATTCAGGGGTTTAGAGTAGAATTATCAGAAATTGAATTTCACGCTAAAGCAGCTTTAGATAAATTAAATGTCGTAGCCATCGCTTTTACAAATAGTATCCAGAATACAGAAATTGGATTGGTAATAGAGGCTACAGAATTTGAAACAAAACAACTGTTGGATGATTTAAAAACTAAACTTCCGCAGTATATGGTTCCTACACAAATCAAATTTATTAATAGTTTTCCTTTAAATACAAATGGAAAGACAGATAGAAAAAAATTAAATAAACTATTCAGCTAACATTAGAGAGCTAATTATATTATTATGGAAGTAGATGTAATAAAGAGTAAAATAAGTGATGCATTGGTATCTATATTAGAACATGATAACTTTGAGTTGCATGATGAATTAACAGCAAAAGATGTAGATGGTTGGGATTCTCTATCGCATATGATGATTATCACCAAAATCGAAGAAGAATTTAGTATTCGGTTTAAGCTAAGAGATCTTAATAAACTAAAAAATTTGGGTTCACTAGTTTCGGTAATTCAAAATAAAATTTAATTTATAAGAAGTGGTTTTTAATTCATTAGATTTTGTTGTCTTTATAATTCCGGTATTTTTATTGTACTGGCTGGTTTTTAATAGATCCAAAGTATATCAGAACATCTTTTTGTTAGGAGCAAGTTTGTTTTTTTATACATGGGCAGATTGGAGGTTTTTGGCCCTACTAATTGGTAGCACACTTATTAATTATTATTTGGGATTAAAAATCTTTCGCACTCCTGAAGATCGTAAAAAAAGCATTTTCTTATATATCGGTTTAGTATTTAATGTTGGGCTTTTGCTGTATTTTAAATATTTTAATTTTTTCTATGAAGGGTTTTATGAAATTTTAAATGCTTTTGGAAGTGAATCGACATATAACTCTCTGGTAATATTACTACCATTAGGGATTAGTTTCTTTACATTTCAAACTCTAGGATATCTAATAGATGTTTATAATGAAGAGATAGAACCAAGTGAAAATCTTTTAGAGTTTTCTGTATTTGTAACGTTTTTTCCTAAAATTCTTTCTGGTCCTATAGAAAGAGCGTCGAGTTTGATTCCACAAATTCAAGAAAAAAGAGTTATCTCATATGAGGTTTCAGTAGATGGATTACGTCAAATATTATGGGGATTATTCGCTAAAATTGTTGTTGCAGAAAATTGTGCATTAATAGCCAATCCGATTTTTAATAATTATGAAAATGAATCAGGTAGTACATTACTTTTAGGAACTTTTTTCTATGCCATACAATTATATGCCGATTTTTCTGGGTACTCTAATATGGCGATAGGTGTTTCTAAGCTATTTGGTATACAATTAATGCGTAATTTTTCTACTCCGTTTTTTTCGACGAATATTAGCGATTTTTGGAGAAAATGGCATATGTCGTTAACAACATGGATGATGGATTATGTGTTTACTCCATTATCATTTACTTTAAGAAGACATCAGAAAAAGGGATTAATCATCTCAATAATTACCACTTTTGTTTTAGTCGGGTTCTGGCATGGGGCTAATTGGACATTTGTTGTTTATGGACTTCTTCATGGTATTTATTTTGTACCATTAGTGTTTTCTGGAAAGATGAATACATCAGAAATTGTAGCAAAAGGAAAAATGCTTCCTTCTGTAAAAGAAATTATTAAAATGATCCTTTTGTTTGTTTTAATTATGCTTACCGATGTTTTCTTTAGGGTAGAAAGTGTTTCTGTAGGATTTGAATATCTGCAAGGGGTTTTTTCTTTAAGTATTATTGATTTGCCTTCTGTGCTATTTACGTCTACTACATTAATTACTATTGCACTAATTGGTTTTTTTATGTTGATAGAATGGATAAACAGAGAAAAGAAACATGATTTTGAGATAGGTAATTATAATATTTATCTTAGATGGATTTCTTATATATCCATTTTTGTTTTGATATTAATTTTTGGAAAAAGTGCTGAAACATTTATATACTTTCAATTTTAAATGATTATGAAACGATTACTTTTAAAGTTGTGTCTTTTCTTTATTTGCTGCTTGGCAATAACCACTTTTGTGTTAGTAGAATATGGAGGAAATGTAGATTATTTTTATCAAAAATTTACTACCCCAAAAGCTGTATCTATGGTGATAGGAGATTCTAGAAGTATGCAAGGGATACAACCAAGAGTGATAAACGAAAGGTTAAAAGAATTAAAATATGAATTACCCATTTTTAATTATAGTTTGACAATTGCAGAAACTCCGATTGGCCCTTTATATAATAAAAGTATAGGAAAGAAATTAGATGAAACTTCAGAAAATGGAGTTTTTATTATTTCGGTTACACCATGGATGTTTGGATCTGATAAGAATAATGATAATAATAAAGGAGAATTTAGAGAGGCAGATAGACCGCCTCATAATATGAGATTTGTTAACATGAATCCTAATTATGAATACCTTTTCAAAAATTTAACTTATTTTCATTTTAAAGCGCTTTTTAGAAAAACATCAACAATGCATAAAGACGGGTGGCTTGAAGAAAATAACTTACCTACAAATCCAAAAGTTTTTGATGAATGGAAGAAAAGGCAAGGAAGATTATTTGATAAAATGATAAGGAATTATGAAGTTTCTTCTTTGCGATTAAACAGTTTGGATGTTTTAATTAAAAAGTTAAAGAAACATGGTAATGTTTATATGGTACGTATGCCTATTGATCTTGATTTTGTAGCTGTAGAGAATTCATTTTATAAAAATTTTGATAAGGATATGAGTACCGTAGCAACATCTAATCAAATAGAGTACTTTAATTTTAATGTATCGAGTACGCATACAAATTTTAAAACCTATGACGGTCACCATCTGGATAAGCACGGAGGGTTAGAGTTTACTAATATACTTTGCGATTCTATTATAAGAAGTGCAAACACTGTAAAATAAGATAGTATATGAAATCAATACTTATAGCCATTTATAAAATATTTCTTATTCCACACATATTTGTATACAAATTGAGTAAAAATAGAAATAAGATTGATATGGATATAGAGCGGTGGGCCTCTGTAAAAGGAATGAATATGAGTAAAAATGCGTTACTTCTTGATTTTTTGGCAAATTCACCAGATTTTAGAACTATATTTTATTTTAGAACGAGAAGTTTGGTGTCACATATTCTTAACCTATATTGTAGAAAACAGAAAAATTTTATTATTGATATTACTACCAAACTGGGAGGAGGAGTTATTACAGGGCATCCATATTGTACAATCCTAAATGCCGATGCCATAGGAGATAATTTCTATGTAAATCATTTGGTAACCATTGGAGAGGAAAAAGGAAAAAGGCCTACTATAGGCAATAATGTATCTATTTATACAGGAGCAATTGTAATAGGAGATATTACTATAGGAGATAATTGTGTTATTGGAGCTGGTAGTGTAGTCACCAAGAGTATACCCGATAACTGTACCGCGGTGGGTAATCCTGCTAGAATACTGGATAAGAAATAAGAAGAGTTATGAAACAAACAATAAAATAAGAGAGTATGTTTGATTTTATTCCAGTAGAGCAATATTTTCCGGTATATATAAATTTATTTCTTTTCCTGGTTTTATTTACTCTTTTACATACTCGTCTATTAAAAATAGATGACCCAAAAAATATTGGGTTTATTAATATAGCTGGTTTCGTGTTAATGGCATATATAATATTATATATGGGACAAAGACCATTAAGCGGTAAGTTTTTTGGTGATATGAGAACGTATACCAGATACTTTAATTACTATAGATTAGGAGGAGTAGTAACATCAGATACAGATGTGCTTTTTCACCTATATATGAAAAGTTTGTCTTATGTGGCTTCTTCTCGTACATTTTTTACTGTCACAGCAGCAATATATGTATTACCCTTATATAGAATTTCTAAACAACTTTTTAAGGAGTATTGGTATTACGCGTTTTTAATGTTTGCGGTTTCTTTCTCCTTTTATACGTATGGAGTAAATGGTATTAGAAATGGGGCTGCTACATCTTTATTTTTATTAGGAGTAAGTTTTAGAAAAAATACGATAGCTATGATACTTTGCTTTTTGTTATCGGTTTCTTTTCATAAAACGATGTCACTACCTATAATAGCTTTTACCATAACAAGATTCTATAATGATCCCAAAGTGTTTCTAAAAGGATGGTTAGCCTGTATTCCGCTTTCATTGGCAATGGGAGGTTTTTGGGTGTCTATTTTTAGTAGCTTGGGGTTTGATGATAGACTTTCTGATTATTTGACAGCTCAGGCAGAAGAAGGTACTTTTGCCAGTACCGGTTTTCGCTGGGATTTTTTATTTCATAGCGCATTTGCAGTTTTTGCAGGGTGGTACGTTATTTATAAGAAAAATTTTGAAGACCCCTTTTATTTTAGACTTCTAAATACTTATCTAATTTGTAATGGATTTTGGATTTTGGTAATCAAAGCAAATTACTCTAATAGGTTTGCTTATTTATCATGGTTTATGATGGGATTAGTTGTCATTTACCCATTTCTTAAAGAACGATTTTTTAAAGATCACCATTTTATGATAGGAAAAATAACACTTGTTTATTTTATGTTTACCTATGCTATGTATTACGTATATTCTGGATAACAAATTAACCAATAAAAAAGCATGAAATGAGCCATAACAATTAATGTGATACTAACCGAGATGTTCAATGGCGAATTCCATCTGACAACTAAAAAACAATAAAAAAGAACAGATGAAAACGATTACAGTATTTACTCCTACATATAACAGAGCGTATTGCTTACATAAATGCTATGAAAGCCTTATTAAACAATCAAATCAGGATTTTGTATGGCTAATTATTGATGACGGCTCTTCTGATAATACCAAAGAATTGGTAACGTCCTGGATTAATGAAAATAAAATAGATATACAGTATCACTATCAAAAAAATCTGGGAATGCACGGGGGGCATAATGCGGCCTATAGACTTATTGAAACTACACTTAATGTTTGTATTGATAGTGATGATTTTGTGGGAGAGGAAGCAATTCAAAAAATACTGGATTCCTGGGAAACTATTAAAGGTAAACCAGAATATGCAGGTTTGGTTGGATTAGATGCAGACGAAAGCGGAGCTATTATTGGAACCAAAATCCCAGAGGGGATTAAAGAAACTACAATGTATGAGTTATATAATACTCATAAAGTATTGGGGGATAAAAAACTGGTATATAGAACCGAAGTAGTCAAGAAATACCCTCCATATCCAATTTTTGAAGGAGAACGTTTTGTTCCACTTGGATATCTATATCAATTGATTGATCAAGATTATAAGCTATTACCAGTTAACGAAGTTTTTTGTGTGGTAGAGTATATGGTGGATGGCTCTAGTATGAATATGTTAAAACAATATCGACGACACCCCAGAGGTTTTGCATTTTCAAGAAAGAGCAGAATGCAATTGGCAACAAACTTTAAGGATAAGTTTAAAAATGCAATTCATTATGTATCAAGTTCATTATTTATAAAGAATGGTTCTTTTTTAAAAGAATCTCCAAAAAAAATCACTACTATTCTCGCAATTCCTTTCGGAATAGTACTAAATCTCTATATAAGATATAAAACTAAAGAAGGAATTTAATGGGGCCAATTAGAGTATTACAGATTTTTACTATTATGAATCGGGGAGGAGCAGAATCCATGATCATGAACTATTATCGTAATATAGATAGAGATAAAGTTCAGTTTGACTTTTTGGTGCATCGAAAAGGAAAAGCGGCTTTTGATGATGAAATCAAAAGTTTAGGAGGAAAGATCTATATCATGGATCCAATTAACCCTTTTTTTCCAAAAGAATATTATCATAAACTTAGAATATTTTTTAATGAACATAAAGGGTATACAATAGTACATTCTCATTTAAATACATTTAGCAGTTTTCCTCTAAAAATAGCAAAAGAGTTTAATATCCCTTGTAGAATTGCCCATGCACATACTGCGTTCGAAAATATTAAACTTAGAAATTTTGTACCTAATAAAGAAAACGTCACAGAAACGGTAAAAAAACTCATAAAATTTAGATTGAGAAAAAAGGTGAGTACTTATGCAACGCATCGTTTTTCATGTGGAGAAAAAGCTGGGCAATGGCTTTTTGGTAAAAAGAATGATTTTTACACAATGAATAATGCCATAGATACCAAAAAATTTGTCTACAACCCTGATACAGATACGAAATATAGAAAGGAATTGAACCTAGAGGGTAAAGTATTAATCGGGCATGTGGGACGTCTTAATAATGCAAAAAATCATTCATATTTACTTCGAATATTCGCAAATATTCTGGAAAAAAGACCAGATTGTATTTTAGTACTTGTAGGAAATGGAGAATTACAACAGGCTATAGAGCAAGAAATTGATGATCTGGGAATTCAGGATCAAGTTAAAATGTTAGGGGTTAGGTCTGATATTTCAGAATTGCTTCAGATGATGGATATTTTTGTTTTTCCTTCATTTTATGAAGGCCTTCCTGTTACTTTAATTGAAGCTCAAGCTGCAGGACTTAAGATTTTGGCATCCGATACGATTACTCAAGAAGTAAAACTAACCGATGATATCGAATTTGTTTCGATTCAAAAACCAACTAGTTTTTGGGTACATAGGATATTCGATATTTTACCATATAAAAAACAAGATAACAGCGATAAAATCGCAAAAGCAGGGTATGATATCGGATCTAATACAGAAAAAATACAAAACTTTTATCTAAATAATAAATAGTTATGGGAAATATGCAGGACAAGATTTATGAACAATCTCCGCATTTTATACAAAATTGGATTGTTTCTATTTATAATCTTTTAGCATATAAAAAAAGGTATTCTGGGAAATATAAATATTTCCTGAATGCGTATTTACAAAAAAGAAATTTGTCATTAGACGAACTGAAAGAGTTGCAAATTGAAAAATACAAAGAGCTTGTATTACATACAAAAAATCATTCTGAGTATTATAGAAATATTTTCTCTACGATAGAGTCTCCCGAAGATCTTGCTAATATAAAACAACTGCCAATAATTGATAAAGAGACCTTAAGGAATAATCTGTCAGATATTTATACAGTTGAAAAAAGCGAAGGTATACTTTCTAAAACAGGGGGTACAACTGGGAAATCTTTAGAAGTAGTATATACTCACGACGATATACAGGAACGATTTGCACTACTCGATAATTTTAGAAATGAATTTGGATACAAACTCGGTAAGAAAACAGCGTGGTTTAGTGGTAAAAATCTTTTAAATAATAGAGATCTGAAAAAAAACAGATTTTGGAAAACAGATCATATCCATAAAGTGAGATATTACTCTACGTTTCATATCCATGGAAAATATCTAAAACATTATATTAACGATCTGATGACATATAAGCCTCAATATATGGTTGGTTTTCCTTCAACGATGTATGAAATTGCAAAATATGGAGTAGCTCATAATATAGATTTTCCTGCAAATATTATAAAAGCAATATTTCCAACAGCAGAAACAATCACAGACGATATTAGAGATGTTCTTGAAAATTATTTTAAAACAAATCTATACAATCAATATGCCTCTTCTGAAGGAGCTCCATTTATTTTTGAATGCAAAAATAAAAAGCTACACATGGATTTAAAAAGTGGAGTTTTTGAAGTTTTGAATGAAAATAATGAGCCTAGTAAAAAAGGAAGACTTGTAGTAACTTCTTTTACTACTTATGGTACCCCGTTAATACGATACGATATAGGTGATCAAATTGAGTTAGCAGATGATAATGATACATGTAATTGTGGGAATAATAATCCATTAGTTAAAGAAGTTTTGGGACGTATCTCAGATTATATATACTCTGAAGAAATTGGTAAGATTAATCTTGGTAATATCTCTAATTGTTTAAAAGGAGTAAAGGGAATTATTAAATTCCAAATTCAGCAAGATGTAATCGATAGCCTTTTGGTTTTAATAGAGAAAGATGATCAAATATACTCACCTGAGTATGAAAAGGTGTTTTTAAAAAACTTAAGAGATCGTGTCGGATCTAGTATTGCTATTGATTTAAAGCATGTTGCCGAAATACCAGTAGAGAAAAGTGGAAAATATAGATTGATAAAAAATAACATTAAAGAAGAAATTGGTAGCTAATGTGATATAGCTGGTAAGAATATAGTGTTGTTGTGATAACAGATAATTATATTATAAAATGATCAAAGTTTTACAGGTTTTTACGATGATGGATAGGGGAGGTTCAGAATCTATGATTATGAACTATTATAGGAAGATAGATAGAGAAAAAATTCAGTTTGATTTTCTGGTACATAGAAAAGAGAAATGTGATTTTGATGATGAAATTGAAAGCCTTGGAGGAAAAATTTATAGATTATCATCAATAAACCCAATATTTCCGGGAAAGTACTATGAAGAATTAAGAGCATTTTTTAAAACCCATACAGAGTACACTATTATTCACTCTCATCTCAATACATTTAGTTGTTTTCCTATTAAAATAGCTAAAGAATTTACTATTCCGATTAGGATTGTTCATGCACATATTGCAATTGAAAAAATTAAATTTTCAGACCTAGTCCCTAGTAAAGAAAACCTTATCGATACGGTTAAAAAGTTGATAAAATTTCGATTGAAAAACAAAAATCGTAAGGATGCTACTCATTATTTTTCGTGTGGAGATAAAGCGGGTCGATGGCTTTTTGGTAAAAACACAGAATTTTTAACCATGAACAATGCTATTGATACCGAAAAATTTGTTTTCGACCCAAAAACAAGAAAAGAATACAGGAAAGAACTGAGAATTGAAGATAAATTTGTGATCGGCCATGTTGGAAGATTGGATACTCAAAAAAATCATGTATTCTTAATACAAATATTTGCCCGTATTATAGAAAAACATCCCAATGCTAAATTGATGCTTGTTGGGGAAGGCCCCTTGAGAGAGAAAATTGCTGCTGAAGCCAAACGTCTTGGTGTAGAGGATGACGTTATGATTTTAGGAGTTCGATCAGATATCCCAGAATTATTACAAGCATTTGATTCTTTTGTATTTCCTTCGTTTTATGAAGGGCTACCAGTAACACTTATCGAAGCTCAGGCAGCCGGACTTAAGATTTTTGCTTCTGATACTATTACAACCGAAGTAAGTTTAACCAATGATATCGAATTTTTGTCAATTAAAGACACAGCAGAGTTTTGGGCAAATAAAGTGGTAAAAGCAATGTCATATACCAGAATAAATAATAAACCTCAAATCGTTAAAGGAGGATATGATATTATTTCGAATACAAAACGAATTGAAGAATTTTACCTTCAACAAATAAACCATTAATTCTTATGCTAAAATCAATATAGATATATGCTTTTTAATTCGATAGATTTTTTCGTATTTCTTTCTTTAGTTTTTATAGGCTATTGGTTCGTTACGTATAAAAGTCTAAAGATGCAGAATGTACTATTACTTCTAGCTAGCTATGTGTTTTATGGTTGGTGGGATTGGCGTTTTTTGTCTTTGATAGCCTTAAGTACGATTATTGATTATACAGCGGGGTCTCGAATATATGAGTCTAAAGAGGTTTTGGTCAAAAAGAGATGGCTTTGGGTAAGTATTGTGTTTAACTTGGGAATGTTAGGTTTTTTTAAGTACTATAACTTTTTTATAGATTCCTGGATTGATCTTTTTGCTTCTGTAGGTTATGAACTTCAAAGTACATGGACATTACAAATTATTCTGCCTGTTGGTATTTCGTTTTACACTTTTCAGACATTATCATACTCGATAGATATTTATAAAGAAAAGTTACAACCCACTAAGAATTTTATTGCTTTTGCCGCATTTGTAGCTTTCTTTCCGCAGTTAGTTGCAGGACCTATAGAAAGAGCGACAAATCTGGTACCACAGTTTTTAAAGAAAAGAACGTTTACATACCAAACTTTTTCTTACGGAATAAAGTTAATGATTTGGGGATTCTTTCTGAAATTGGTTGTAGCAGACAGAGCAGCTATTTATGTAAATGCGGTATATAACAATACAGAAAATCATGATGGCTTAAGTTTTATTGCAGCAACAGTATTGTTTGCATTTCAGATTTATGGGGATTTTGCTGGGTATTCGTTAATTGCTATAGGAACATCCAAACTTTTTGGGTTTGATTTGATGACCAACTTTAGGCGGCCCTATTTTTCGGCATCAGTAAGTGAGTTTTGGACCAGGTGGCATATTTCATTATCAACATGGTTTAGAGATTATTTGTACATACCGTTAGGAGGAAATCGAGTAGCAAAACCAAGGTGGTTATTTAATCTTTTTATTACGTTTTTAATTAGCGGATTATGGCATGGAGCGAATTGGACCTTTGTAGTTTGGGGAGCTTTAAACGGCCTCTATCTTATTGCAGAAGTTCTTGTATTCAAGAAAAGAAGAAAAGGAGTATTTAATGTATTGCTCACATTTATATTAATCAATTTTGCCTGGGTGTTCTTTAGAGCAAATAGTATTGAAGATGCTTTTTTTATTATAAAAAAAATCTGTACGGCGCCAGGAAGATTATACATAGGGAGTGGAGATGATATTACTGCCTCATTATATGCAACCTTGGCAATTGCTATTCTGGTCGTAGTAGAATTGAAAAAAGAATACTTCAATACTATGTTTTCGATTTCTAATCATAAGTATGAATTTGTACGATTAACAGGATATGCTGTTTTGATTTATATAATTATGTACTTTGGAGTATTTGGTAAAAGTCAGTTTATTTATTTTCAGTTTTAAATTATGATTAGAAAAGAATATAAGACATCTTTAATCAAGCTTGGAAAATTTCTTGTGATTTTTCTCATAGTTGATTTTGCTTTAGGAATGATCTCTAAACAATTGTTTTTTAGTCAAGAAACCGGAAAATATGCCAGATCTACTTATGCTATACAAGAAACAAATGCAAAAGTATTAATCTTCGGAAGTTCTCATGCCCACCGACATTATGTGCCCGAGGTTATAGAAACAGAATTGAAAAAGTCTTGTTATAACGCAGGGGCAGAGGGACAGCAATTATTATATCATATGGCGCTTCAAAAAATGATTATTAAACGAATGGAGCCAGAGTTAATGATCTTAAATATCGATGAGGATTTTTTATATCATACTAAAGAAGCATATGATAGGCTTAGTGATCTGCATCCATATTATTCGGATTATAGAGATGATTTAAAACCTATATTAGGATTACAATCTAAGCTGGTAGATTTTAAATTATTTTTCAGGGGATACCAAACCAATTCAACAATTATGCATGTTATTCGTTATTATGCATCACCCCAGCTGGATTATAAAGGATACCGACCATTATTTGGAAAAGTTAAACTTTCTAAGCATATAAACGAAGAAGTTCAATCAAAAATTGAAAAAGGAGTAGAGGATATAGATCAAAATTTTGTAGCTGCGCTCCAGATGTTTATTGCAATCGCTAAGGATCATAATATAGATTTGGTTTTTGTTACTTCCCCAACTTATTTTACTGTAGATCATTCTATGAATACTTCTTTTAACAGGATTAAGACGATAGCCGAAAAAGAAAATATCCCTTTTGTAGATTTTTTTAATGATCAACAATTTATGGGTAAACCAACATTGTTTCATGATCCATCACATTTAAATAATGATGGAGCCAAGCTATTTACCAAAAAATTAGCAGACCAGATTAAAAAGTTTAAATAGCGCGAGTTCGATGTTATTATATTAGTCAGAGTGACTTTTTATAGTGAGACGCTTTGTTAAAACTAAAACTTTCTTTTTTTTATAAAGTTCAGAATTTAAGCTCATTTTAATCCTTGCAATTGCAGCAAGCACATAGAAATTTATTCATTGAAATTTTTATGCACTTGCTTGATTTTACCTTATTAAGATCTGTTTATTGTTTTATTATTTTTAAGAATATAGGAGTCTCTCTTTCTATTTTTATAAAATATATTCCATTAGGAACATCCCTTAACGAAACTTCTATTCCACTATTTTGAATGGAATATGTTTTAGTTAAAACCAATTTTTGCTGTAGATCATAAACATATACATCAACTTTAGTCTCATCTATTTTGATATCAGGAATACTAATTGATATCTTATCTTTAGAAGGGTTTGGGTAAACAATTGACGATTGTTGAATAATTACAGGACATCCTTCATTATCTACTTCTATATCTAAGGAAGTATTAGCACATAAATCTCTATCATTAGTAACACCATCATTATCATCATCTAATTGGCTTTGTGAACATCCATCCGTATTTACTTGTTCTCCCGCAGGAGTACTGGTACATAAATCTTTATCATTAGTAACACCATCATTATCATCATCTAATTGGCTTTGTGAACATCCATCCGTATTTACTTGTTCTCCTGTAGGCGTACTGGCACATAAATCTTTATCATTAGTAACACCATCATTATCATCATCTAATTGACTTTGTGAACATCCATCCGTATTTACTTGTTCTCCTGTAGGCGTACTGGCACATAAATCTTTATCATTAGTAACACCATCATTATCATCATCTAATTGACTTTGTGAACATCCATCTGTATTTACTTGTTCTCCTGTAGGTGTACTGGCACATAAATCTTTATCATTAGTAACACCATCATTATCATCATCTAATTGGTTTTGTGAACATCCATCTATATTTACTTGTTCTCCTGCAGGTGTACTGGCACATAAATCTTTATCATTAGTAACGCCATCATTATCATCATCTAATTGGCTTTGTGAACATCCATCTATATTTACTTGCTCTCCTGCTGGAGTATTGGCACATAAATCTATATCATTATTTACTCCATCATTATCCAAGTCTGACATATTAACCACAGTATTCCCTAACCAAGCTATTTTTTTATCTTTACTAGAGGCAGATACAATATCAATTTTGTTATCATTATTAACATAAGATAAATTTAAGTACTCTACTTTATCCATGTTTTCAGAAATTATTTGACCATTGTCAAAATTTCCTTTTCCATCTATATTTTCGTACCAAACTATTTTATTTAAGAAATCTGTAGTTCCAACTGGCCAACTACTTTTATTGTACAAAGATGAAGCAGCTATTAGATCTTTATCTCCATCATTATCAATATCTCCTGAAACCACAAAATTAGGTCCGGTTAGATCAGATGAAATTACCGTTGCAGAACCGAAGCTTCCTTTTCCATCTAAATTTTCACTCCAATATATCTTGTCTTCTTTACTAGAAACGGATAAAATATCTAAATCATTGTCCCCATCTATATCTTCTACAACAAAAGATTCTATACTGTCTAAAACTAAAACTAATGAATTATCACTATTAAAAGTAAAATTTCCTTTTCCATCTATATTTTCATACCAATATAAACGGCTATCTGTATCAAATATAATGTCTAAATCATTATCACCATCAATATCCGATACCATAACCTGATTTGTTTCATGAAGATCTAATAGACTAGTTACTTCATTAGGATATTCTGCAAATTTTCCTTTTCCATCTACATTTTCATACCATAATATTCTATTTTGTCCAAAACCAGAAGGAGCTATAATCAAATCATTGTCATCATCTCCATCGATATCGGCAATAACAATTGCTTTGACTTGTTTATTAGTAATAGGTCGTCTATCCTCACTAAAATTTCCTTTTCCATCTATATTTTCATACCAAACTATATGCCTTCCATGAGTGGCAGCGATATCAATGTCGTTATCGCCATCAATATCTCCAGTTGCAACAACAACAGCTTTGGTTCCATAGGCATCCAAAATCCCCAAATCTGACGAAATTAATTTTTGAGAAAAATGAATTCCATTACCATCAGTGTTTTCGTACCATGATAAAATACCATCAGTATTAGAAAAAATTGGGTTTTCCGAAATAGAAATCAAGTCTTGATCTCCATCATTATCAAAATCTGCACTAAGAGCTTGATATGGTTCAAAAGATTTTATGTTTAAAACATTATGATTAGTAAACATACCATTACCCATATTTCTTTGCCAAGCAATTGCATAATAACTTATAGTATTAAAAGATATGATGTCTTCATATCCATCGTCATCCAAATGTGCCGGAATTAAGGTTACTCCTCTAAAACCTTTAGAGATTAAATGGTTTTGGTCAAAATTTTGTCCATCAATATTTTCAATCCACATAGTTCTCTCAAATGATCTATATAAAATATCTAGATCTCCATCTTTATCAATATCTGAAGAAAAAATTTGTCTAGGTACATCTTTTCCATCTGTAGAAACTAAAA
This sequence comes from Aquimarina sp. EL_43, assembly GCF_943422735.1. Taxonomy (NCBI): domain Bacteria; kingdom Pseudomonadati; phylum Bacteroidota; class Flavobacteriia; order Flavobacteriales; family Flavobacteriaceae; genus Aquimarina; species Aquimarina sp. EL_43. The sequence continues at coordinate 4,312,193 of NZ_CALSBR010000001.1, forward strand.
TTTCTTGATCTATAAAGTTTCCTCCAATATGATTTCGAGATAGAACAATTCGCTCATCATTTCTTCCCACTTTAATAGCAGTTAAAACATCAATATCCTTGTCGTTATCGATATCTAATGCAGTGATTGATCTAATATCATTTGTATAAGTCCCTATATTTCGATCAATAAAAGAAGTTGCGCTATCCATATTCTCTATCCAAAAGACTTCATTATTTGTATGAGCAATTATATCTATATCATTATCAAAATCGACATCTTCTGCTATCATATATTCTGCTGTTTTTGTAGACATCCTCAATACATTTGCCCCATCAAAACTTCCTTTTCCATCTATATTTTTGATCCAAAAAATGCCACTAGTAAATGCCAAAGCTATATCATTGTCATTATCACCATCTACATCTGTAGCGATCAGATGTTTTAAATCCCCTAGATTGATTGGGTACTCTCCTATATCTATTCTTTTTTCATCTCCTAAAATTCCATTCCCTAAATTTTCATATACACGTAATGTAGTAGTAAATCTACTAGAGATAAAAATAATAATGTCTAAGTCATTGTCATTGTCCAAATCCTTAGCTTCTATAACTTTTATATCTCTAATATTTTCTATTAAAACTTTAGACTTGTCAAAATCTCCTTTATTATTTGTGTTTTCATACCATCTTAATTTAGAAGATGCTTCAAAAATGATATCAGTATCGTTATCACCATCTAAATCAAATGCAGTTACTATATCAGTATATGAAAATGGAGGGGTGTTTGAATCAAAAACAGTAGTTTCATCAAACTGAGAATAGCTATTACTATAAAATATAAGCATTAATAAAATTGTGATTTTTTTTATACAATTCATAGATATAAATATAATTGGTGATCCGTAATTTTTGTAATTGTTAATTTTATTTTGAGTGAGTATTATAAAATTATTTCTTTAAGTAAAATTTAAAAAATGGATAACTTAAGTGCATTTAGGTATAAAAAAAATAATTTGATTCTGAATGTCATATTTGTTAGTGTCATTAATAAACAAAATGTTACCATAAAAAATTAAATTTAATTTTAATCAACCTATTCCACACACACACACACACATTCCTTCTAATCTCATACTGTTGTTTTGGTTAATAAGTGTTTCATTAATTTTTTTCGTCTACGGCTCAGAAATTTTCAAACATTCTATTTTTTTGCGCTGTTCGTTAAGATACATAGTTTACACAAGTTAAAGATTAGGTGTTTACACTAAATTAGTTTCTAACCTTGTTGATTGTTGTTTATGTCTTAGATTTCTTTGATCAAAGAAACCTAAAAATACATTTCTATAATAGACTTTCCAAATACCATTACCTAGCTCTTGGATTCCTACATATTTTCCTTTTAATGCTGCAGTTAAATACACCCAATAATAGGACTTCCATCTTATAGCTCCGCTCTTCGTTACTTTTAGAATTTTATACTTAGAATCATAGTCAAAATCTTTTATTTTTTCAGGGAATGGTCTACAGGAAAAATCGTGTACATCCGCTGGTGTTTTCATATCTAAAGCTTCGTGTGGTCTTATGTGATTATATTCCTTTACAAAGTGGTTTAAACGCCTTTGTTGTGCTTTTAGATCAAAGGCTGAAGGTTTGGCACAAGCCGCTTTTAAATCGCGATGCATACGTTCATGTCTACCATTTTGTTCTGGGTGTGCTGGGTCAGAAAATACAGGGATAATACCTAGTTCTATAAACCAATAAGAGAGTTGTGTAAATCGTTGTATGGCTCTTACAGATCCAAAGGGGCTTCCATTATCAGTATGTATTTGTTTTGGGATGCCGTAGGTTCTAAAAACCTTTGTGAATGCTGTCTTGGCAGCTTTTAGTGTTTCTTTGTAATGTCCTTTGGCGGCGAATAAGAATCGACTTTTAGAGTCCGCTATAGTTAGTGGATGACAGTAGATTTTATTACCCATTAAGAACTTACCTTTATAATCGGCACTCCATACTTCATTACAGTTTTTGGGGTCAAAAATAGGGTGTATAGGCTTTACTCTACGCATTCGTTTTTGAGGGGATACCAAACCGTTTTTTCGAAGAATATTATGAACCGTAACCACAGAAGGGATTTGCTCTTTTGGAAATTCTTTAAACAATAAAACCCTAATTTTCTTCGCCCCCCATAACTTATATTTTTCTTTTAACTTAAGAATACTTTCAATGATTTTTTGATCCGTTGTATTAGGATGTTTTCCAGGCTTTCTGGATAGTTCTTTTAGACCTTCAAAGCCTTGATTTTCGAATCGATGAATCAATTTATAGGCTGTTGGTCTGGAGACTCCAAAACTCTTACATAATTCTGTGATGGTATACTTTCCTGTTCGCCATTCACAGATAAATTCAATTTTTTGTTTCATAGTTGTTGTCGTTTTCCAAGGCATGATAATTTGATTTTTCCCTCAAATTATACCTTAAAAAGTGTAAACTATGTTTCTTTAACTTTGTAAAGGATGTTTGTTTAACGTACCCGCTTGTAGGTAACGTTTAATATATGTGTCGTAGCAGAGTAAAATGTTACCAAACCATCGACATTTCTGCGCATTGGTTGCTAACTTTTACTTTTTGCAAGCATTGCGCTTTACCAAAAAAATACAACAACCATTCAATTCATCACTTAGCTGCTATGATCACATATATAGTGTTGTACACAGGTTTTATTCTAATAAATTATTTTTAATCAGCGAGTCTAATTCCGCTTCGTATTTTTTACGCCAATCTTTTCCGTTTCTTTTATTCAGATACTTTTCAATTTGGGCGTTATACGAGTCAATTCCACGTAATTGAGGTCCAGTTACTAAACAGCCAACATTGGATTCATGAAATCCGTATTCCTCATTCAACCCGATACAAGGAACTCCGCAAGGATAGGAAGGTATTCCAACCATTGCAATTCTAGGAGAATCACGCCAAATGTCAATTTTTGCAGTCAAATAATTAAATCTATTAAATAGCCCGAATTGCCAAAATGAAATTCCAATTATTAAGATTCCGATTCCAATTCTTATTTTCTTTTTAAGTGTCATTTGTCAACTTGTGTACAAAAATGTTGTAATAACAATTGCTATTATATTCCATTTATAAATTTTGAATTTATAAAAATATAAGTTCTAGAATTCTATATAAAACCATTCTTTAAAAATGTGACGAACTTAATCTTATAGAGGATGAATTTTAAATAAATTTACATTAAAGAAATATTTCACTTTTAATAATACCATGATATTATTAAAATAGGTTATAAAATAAAAAAAACCAGAGTATAACAACTCTGGTTTTTTATAAAATATTTTAGACTAATTAGTTACATGTATTACCTGTATCGGTCACCGCCCCTGGATTAGTAGAATTATTATTTATACATACAAATCTTGCCGCACCTGTTGGTTCAAAGATGGTATTATTAAGCAACGTTACTGATGAGTTATCTCCGAATAATCGAATTCCATCACTCTCTGTAGGGCTAATTTTAGTATTTCCAGAAACTTCTATATTAGAAGCATCTCCAATTTGTAAACCACCATCAACCTTATTGTTTTTAAATATAATACCATTGGTCTTTGTGAAGTTTACAGCTTTAGAAGTCGTAAATGTATTATCTTCTAAGGTTACACGATAGTCACTATATTCTGGCTTATTATTAAGCTGTGCAAAATATACATGAAAACGACCACCATTAACTGTATTACGCTTTAAGGAGATGTTTTTTGCAAAAGAATTTGTAGCGCTTATAGCATTACCAGATGTAGTAATGTTATTATCATTAAATTCAGAATTCTTAGATTTTCCAAATTGTAATCCTATAGCACAATCGGTTATCGTATTATTAGTGATATCCGTATCATCGGCATTGGTAGCAATTGCCAGGTCATATCCAGAGATGTTATTACCAGAAATTATATTGTTAAAAGCAGTTTCACCACCATCTGCTGCAAATATGGCAAATCGCTCTTTAGCCTTTTCAGATAATGCTTTAAACGTATTATTAATGATTTTTGTACCGTTGGTGTGTGTAAACACTAATTGGGTTTCAAAATTATTTTCCTCAACAGTTACGGTCTGACCAATAGTAATAGAAACACATCCGCCTCTACTACCAGTTTCGGTATTTCCTTTGATAAGGACATCAAAAACTCTTTCAAATTCTCTAAGCTCTCCTGTATCAGGATCTCTTCTTCTTGTGGCTTCAATATTAATAGCATATCCAACTTCACCACCATCAGAATTTGTAGAAACGTTACCAGTATTGGTAAACGTATTATTTAATATTTTGATATCTCTACCTTCTGTCAAAGCGATACTCATTCTTCTACTATTCTCGAATATACAGTTTTGTACAGTTACGTTAGTAGTAGGATTATAGGTATCTGGATTAAAAGAAAAACCAATAGAGTTAATATTAAGAGAACCACTGGATCCATCAATAAATCGAACACCATCTATGGTAACATTTCTTCCAGCATTGATTAACAAAGTATGTGAGCCATACTGTCCTGCTAATTCGCCAGGAGGGTAGGCTCGTATATTTCTATCACCAATTAAATTTCCTCCAGATATAGTAATATTTTCTGCATCACGTACAGCTAATAGGGCTCCTCTTTCATTTTCTGCAACACCAGGAAAAACACGTAGGTTAGTATTATCAGACATGACCAGATTAAAATCAGAAGGGACATTAACTGCTTCAATAGCCTTATGATGAACTATAGTATAAGGTGCTGTTGGATAGTGTATCTGGAAAAAAGCATCAAACTTACCAATCTGAAAAGTCTTAGCTCCATAGCTTTTTGTATACTCAAATAATCGTTCTAGCTCAAAAGTATTTTCTTGAGCAATCTCAGAAGTGGTAGTTCCTTCGACAATACCGTTCCACCGCGAAGCAAAAAATTTAAAGGTAGGTTCTTTAAGTTGTACATCTCCTTCGATTTCTATACTAGAACTTAAAAGTTCACCAGCGATAGTACCACCGGCAAAAATTAATTTTCCATTTTTAACATCACCACCGTCAAATTCAAATTTAACATTAGCTGGTAGTGTGATCGTTTCTCCTTTAAGATCTAAAACACAATTAAATACGATTGTAGAATTGGCAGCAACAGTAGATAGGTCGAAATCACAAGGAGTAGTAACCACATTTGGTGGTGTATCAGCTATTGGATCAATAACAGGAACTTCTCCTTCAGTATCTGGCGGAGCAACTTCATCAACATTTTCTTTGCTACAGGAAATAGCAATACAGCTCATAAAAATAAGTAGGTAATAAGGTAACTTTTTCATTGGGGGGATATTTATTTGGGTTAATTATTATTCTGTTTTTAAGTTATTTACCATTTTTTTTGAGTTTGTTGTTACTTTTTTGAGTTAGTTATTAAGTGCACTAACGTAAGATTGAGAAATTAATTGTGTAAATTTTATTTGGAAATGTTAAATTTTCTTCAAAAAACGTAAATACTTGATTTTAATAGCGTAAACCTTACTTTTTTTGTTGATTTTCCGCAGAAAACAACAGCATTTTTACTAGTTATTTTGCCTGGCGATTAAAAAATAAAAGAAACCATAATTTAAAGTTTTCAAACACTCACATATAACTATATTTGTATCCGAAAATATTTTAGAATCAACTCATTGTTATTGTAATTACAAATTGATAATGAGTTTACTAGTTATACTTTTTAAGTCTGGGGAAAATGCAAAAAATAATTAGGGTTACTACCGTACCTATATCATTAGGGAAATTATTACAGGGACAATTAAAATTTATGTCTCAATATTATGATATCATTGGAGTATCGGGAAAAGGAGAAGGGCAATTAGATATGGTGTCACAGAATGAAGGGGTGCGTGTGATCCCGGTTGAGATGACTCGTAAGATTACTCCGATCAAAGATTTAAAAGCGGTCTACAGGTTATATAAAGTTTTTAAAAAAGAAAAACCGCAAATAGTTCATAGTCATACTCCTAAGGCGGGAACATTGTCTATGTTGGCTGCAAAGCTGGCAGGTGTGCCTCATCGTTTACATACGATTGCCGGATTGCCATTACTAGAAGCTACAGGAGCAAAGAGAGTACTGTTGGATACAGTAGAAAAAGCTACTTATACCTGTGCTACCAAAATTTACCCCAATTCATCTGGGCTTAATGACATTATTATAGCTAATAAATATACGTCATCAAAAAAATTAAAAGTTATCGCCAATGGGAGTTCTAACGGGATAGATACTTCGTTCTTTGATCCGGGACTTTATACTAAAGAAGAAAATCTTAAATTATCTGAGAGTCTTGGTATTAAATCTACAGATACAGTAATTATATATGTTGGTAGACTGGTAAAAGATAAAGGTATACATGAGCTTATTGATGCGTTTAAGAAATTAAATACAGCGTCTGCTACTGTCAAATTATTGTTGGTAGGTACCTATGAAAAGGATTTAGATCCATTATCCCCAGATACCGAAGAAGAAATTAATACCAATCCAAATATCATTACCGTAGGCTGGCAGAATGATGTACGGCCTTATTTTGCAATTTCTGATATATTGGCATTTCCCAGTTATCGCGAAGGGTTTCCTAACGTAGTGATGCAAGCTGCATCTATGGGATTAGCAAGTGTTGTTACTGATATTAATGGCTGTAATGAGATTATAACAGAGGGTATAAATGGCAAAATCATCCCGGTAAAAGATGCAGAACAGTTGTTTCAGAATTTAAAAATGCTGGTAGAAGACAAGCCTCAACGAGATACCTTGGCCGGCAATGCGCGAGAATCGATCACTAGTCGATATGAACGAAAGGTAGTTTGGGAAGCGCTGCTGGAAGAGTATCGCACGTTGTAATTATGGAGGACAGATACAAACTTATATATAAAAATTGTATCTGTTTTTGCACATAATTTTTTAATAACAATTCCTTGTTAAAAAAAGTTAATTCAATGAGGTAAAAACCGAAATATTGATTGTATATTTACTCTCGATTTTAGATATAGAATCATAGACAAATTATTAGCTTCATTCCCTGGTAGTATAAATAATATTTGTCTGTTTATTCCCCCAATTTTTAGTGTTATGTGATTGTCCTGGATACATTTTTAGGATCATATCATTTTGTTGTTAATATTAATGATTGTAAAGGAGATAGTAATTCTTTTATTTCACTTTTTAACAAATGGTTTATACATTTGTTGGAGTAAATAATAGAGTCCCTTTTATGGCCGTCTAAACTTTAAAAAGGTGTATAAGTTTTTTATAAAAAGAAGTCTTGATTTTAGTGTGTCGCTACTATTCCTGATCTTTATTTTACCTGTATTTATATTATTGATTCTTTTTCTGGCTATTGCAAATCGAGGCAAACCATTTTTTGTTCAAAGAAGACCAGGTAAAAATGAAAAGATTTTTAGCATCATTAAGTTTAAGACTATGAATGATAGAAGAGATGCACAAGGAAATTTATTGCCAGATAAGGATAGAATAACCAGAGTAGGAGCATTTGTAAGAAAAACTTCTTTAGACGAAATTCCACAATTGATTAATGTAGTACTAGGAGAAATGTCCCTGATAGGGCCTCGCCCCTTGATAATAGAATATTTACCTGTGTATAATGATGTTCAAAAAAAGAGACATAATGTAAGACCGGGTATTACCGGATTGGCCCAGGTTAATGGAAGAAATTCTATTACCTGGAAAAAAAAGTTCGAATATGATGTATGGTATGTAGAAAATTATAATTTTTTGTTAGATCTAAAAATAATCGGATTAACCTTAAAAAAGGTAATACAAAAAGAAGATGTGAATCTATCCAACGATCTGACATCAGAATATTTTGACGGTACAAACTAGTTATATTTCTTAGGAATAATAGATGAATAAAAATTTAAACATAGTAGCCTTAACCAAAAAAATGCTTAGAGAAGGTATAGAAAAAAATACCTATTGGAAAGGAAATCTTACTCCATTACCAAAAAGTAAAGCATTATGGTTAGTTTCGAATTCGAGAATAGAAGAGGAGGACTATTGTGGAGTTATTGGTTACGAAGGCGAAAAAATGATCTCTTTTGTTTTTATGTTCCCCGATCTACTTAATAATGGAATTGGAGAACCATCAAAAGTGTATTGGATGATCTCCTGGTGGGTGCATAAGGATTATAAAGATACAGTTCTGGGAACCTATATCTATAATGAAGCTGTAAATCTAACAGGAAAACAAATACTCATAAAATCGTATGCAGAAAATGTAACTACGTTTTACGAAAAACAACCTTTTACTGTAATAGCATCAAGATTAAGACATACTATCTTCCTTAGTCTCGATGCATCTATGCTTATAGGAAGGTTTCGGTTTTTAAAATCAATTAAATTTATCTTAGATAGAATTGATAATACAGTAGCATCATGTATTAGGTTACTAAATAGACCTAAAGCTAGAAAAAGAACTAAAACACTTTCTTATGAGTATATTAATCAGTTGGATGATGCGACCTGGCAGTTTATAGATCCGCTTTGCAAAAATGACCTGATCTATAAAACAAAGGAATATGTGAACTGGCAGATTAATGGGATGCAGTATATGCAAACTCCAATTGCAACAAAACATCCATATACATCATTGCAAACAGGAACCAGTAATAATATTTATATTCATAATCTTAAAATTATAAAAGAAAATGAAATTATTGGTTTTTTATCTTATGTGATAAATTATAATGAGTTTAATGTTAAATATTTTTTGGTAAAAGATGAGAAAAATTATGATGTATGTATCGATGCTTTAATAGAGAATTTTATCCAAAAGAAAACGAAATTCATTTTTACAGACGATACCAAATTATCAGATAATATAACGAAACGATATAGGACTATTTTTACCCATAAAGTAATAAAAAAAGGATTAGCACACGATGAGACTAGTCTCGATTTTGAAAATTCAAATATGTTAAATAGAGATGGTCATTTTTATTAAATCAAAAAGATGAAATTTGTAAAAACACTACAAGAATCGATAGAAAACCATTCTGATCATAATGCATTATGTATAAATCATACGTTTTATACATATCATGATTTTGCTATTGAAATATCTAAAATAAGAAATGCCATAGCTAATACTGTAGAAGATTCTGAAAAACTAATTGGTTTAGTTACTAATGATGATCTTCAGACCTATGCAAGTATCCTTGCACTTTGGCTCGAAGGGAAAGCATACGTTCCTGTAAATCCATCAACACCAATTGAGCGTAATAGTAAAGTTTTTGAATTAACAGAAACACAATATGTTATTGATTCTTCTGAAACCTCAATTTATAAGAATTATAAAGTTATTACTTCGGGAGCATTAGATACTACAGATATTAACCTGAAGCCTAAGGATGTTTCTGGAGATCAGTTAGCATATATATTATTTACATCAGGTACTACTGGGCTTCCTAAAGGGGTTCCTATTACTTTTGATAATGTTAATGCACTTGTAAATGCGATTGATGCTGAACCAGAATTTAATCTGGTTCCTTCAGATCGATGTTTACAAATGTTCGAACTTACTTTTGATTTTTCTGTAGTAACCTATTTATTTCCTTTCTTATCAGGTTCTTGTATCTATACGATACCAAAAGGAGCAATTAAGTACTTTTATATTTTTAAACTTATTAAGGAACAGAAACTTACGGTTCTTACGATGGTACCTTCGATCATAAATTATCTAAGGCCGTATTTCCCCGAAATTAATGCTCCCGATGTGAGATATTGTAGTTTTGGCGGAGGAGCACTACATAGTGATATTGCTAAAGAATGGAGCGAATGCCTTCCTAATTGTAAAATATTTAATTATTACGGCCCTACAGAGTTTACTGTTTATAGCGGCTTTTATCCATATCATAAAGAAACTCACCAAAAAGCTCATAATGGAATAATAGCTATAGGGACGCCGCAAAAAGATACATTGTATCTTGTTGTAAATAAAGATAATGAAGAAGTGCCGGTAAATGTAACAGGAGAACTGTCCTTGGGAGGACCACAGATAACTCCTGGATATTGGAAAAATGAAGAGCGAAATGCTCAAAGTTTTTTTGTGAGAGAAGAAAATGGAAAAAAACAACGTTACTATAAAACCGGAGACCTTTGTTTTAAAGATGAAGAAGGAGATTTTTTATATGTTGGTAGAGCAGATTTTCAGGTAAAAATTAGAGGATATCGAGTAGAGCTGGCAGAAGTAGAATTTCATGCAAAAACAAAATCAGAGAGAAAGGTGAATATGGTTGCTTTAGATATTACCAATGCATTAGGTAATGCAGAGTTAGGCTTGGCTATAGAATCTGAAGAATTTGATACTGAAGAGATATTCAATTATATGAAAACTAAAATGCCTGATTATATGATTCCGGGACATGTACGATTTATAAAAGAGTTTCCGCACAGTATCAACGGAAAAATTAACAGAAAAGAATTAAGAACATATTTTGACATAAATTAAATAATCAATAATGAGTAAAGAAGAGATTTTATCAAAAGTAAAAGAAGCTTTTATATCTGTATTAGAACATGATAATTTTCAGCTTGCCGATGAAACTACAGCAGATGATGTTGATGGGTGGGAATCTGTAACGCATATGATGATTATTTCTGAAGTCGAAAAATCTTTTGGGATTAAATTTAAACTAATGGATTTAATGAATATGAATAATGTTGGGGATTTAATAAGAACCATAGAATCAGAATTATAACTATATAAAGTACTTTTGTAGGTATACCAAGGAATAATTTATAAAAAAACATGGATGGATAAAGTTTTGATAATTGGTGCTTCGGGTCACGCTAAAGTGATTATAGAAACTATTGAGTTGAATGCAAATTATCAAATTCATGGTCTTATAGATACGTTTAAACCAAAAGGCGAAAAATTACTGGGTTATGAGATTCTTGGTACAGAAGATTATATTAAAGATCTTGTAGAACAAGGGATCAATAAAGGAGTTATTGCAATAGGAGATAATTGGACTAGGTTTTTAATGCAAGCGAGGATAAAAAAAATATCTCCGGATTTTGAATTTATTACAGTAATTCATCCTTCAGCAATAATTAGTCCGACTGTTGTGATAGGTAAGGGAAGTATAATACTGGCTTCTGTTACTATTAATGCGCATGCAAGGATTGGAGATTTTTGTATCATGAATACCGATGCTAATTTTGATCATGATAGCGATATACAGGACTTTTCTAGCTTAGCGCCAGGAGTTACTGTTGGAGGAAATGTTAGTATAGGTACATGTACTGCAATATCATTGGGCGCAAATATTATTCAAGGTATTACTATTGGAAAACATAGTATTATTGGAGCAGGTTCTTTACTTCTAAACGATGTGGATGATTTTAAACTAGTGTATGGTGTCCCTGGGAAAGAAATAAGAACTGTTGTAAAAGGAGAAAACTATTTGTCTAAGTCCTAAGAAAAGAGATTGTGATTTTAGAAATAACGATAAGTTTAAAGAAATAAAGCGTTGTTAATTAAATTTATAAAAGCAATAAAAAATATATGTACAACCCATATGTAAAACGATTATTAGATTTTGTACTTTCCTTTTTGGGTATAGTAATGTTATCTCCCATTATACTAGTGTTGGTTCTAATATTAATTGTAGTTAATAGTGGTAAGCCATTTTTTTTTCAGTTAAGACCGGGAAAAAATGGTCGACTTTTTAAAATCATTAAATTTAAAACAATGTCTGATTTAAGATCAGAAGATAAAGGTGATGTGCACAATGTTTCTCGTATAACAAAAGCAGGAGCATTTATTAGAAAATACTCCTTAGATGAGATTTTACAACTTATTAATGTTTTAAAAGGAGATATGAGTTTAATAGGTCCAAGACCTCTTTTGGTCGAATATTTACCTTTGTATAATGAGACGCAAAAGAAAAGACATGATGTAAGGCCAGGTATAACAGGATGGGCGCAGGTAAAAGGTAGAAATACAATATCCTGGAGTCAGAAATTTGAATATGATGTATGGTATGTAGAAAATCTAAGTTTTATCTTAGATATTAAAATTTTATTTTTAACCATAAAGAAAGTAATTAAAAAAGAGGGTGTAAACATAGATCAAAACACCATTATGCCTGCTTGGAAAGGAAATAACTAACAAAAAAACTTTTATAAAAGTTCTGTAGAACGACATAATTCACACAACCAACAAATCAACTTAAATTTAGTAATGAGTAAAATGAAAATAACTGAAGACCCCAAAAAAATAAGGATTTATGGAGCTGGTGGGCATTCTCAAGTCATACGAGAAGTATTAGAAGAGAACGGTTATGAAGTAACCGAAACTTTTGACGATAAACCTTCTGGACGCCATCATGCGTCTAAGAATGTAACTTCTGGAGCAAGAAGAAATCTAAAAGAATTTCCACATAAAGGATATCCTGTAATTGTGGCAGTAGGTATAAATGCAGAAAGAGCAGAAATAGCTGGTTTCCTAAAAAGTGATTTTGAAAAGGCGATACACCACTCAGCAATTATAGCCCCAACTGCAAAAATAGGAGAAGGTACCGTTGTTTTTGCGGGAGCGATAATTCAACCCAATACGGTTATCGGAGAACATGTAATTATAAATACAGCGGCAAGCATAGACCATGATAATATTATAGGAAATTTTGCACACATCTCGCCAAAAGCTGCTTTATGTGGCCATGTTGAAGTTGGAGAAGGTTCACATGTTGGAGTTGGTGCTGTTGTAATACCAAAAGTTAAAATAGGAAAATGGTGTACCATTGGCGCAGGAACCGTAGTTTTAAAAGACGTTCCTGATTATTCTACAGTTGTTGGTAACCCTGGTAAAATTATAAAAACAAAACTTACAGACTTGAAGCTTAATAACAAACCAAAATCGTCAGATATCACTTTTATTGGTTCGGGAATTTCATCATCCTTCACTATTTTGCATTTCTTGGATCTTATCGAAAACCATAAGACAAAAAGAAAGATTAATATTAATATAATCGATAAATATCGAGAGTTTCACTCAGGGATACCATATGGGTCAAGATCTGGTTTTTCGGTTCATCTTATAACATCTTTAAAAAACTTTTTACCAGAGCCAGAGTTGGGGAAATTTATTAAATGGCTTAATAACAATAAGAATTGGTTATTAGATGAATTAAAAAAAGATGGAGGTACCTTATCTTCCGAATGGATTACCAAACATGAGGATAAAATTAAAAATAATGAGTGGGAGGATCTTTTTATTCCTCGCCGCTTTTTTGGATGGTATATCAATGAAAAAGTAAAAAACAGATTAGAAGAATTTAAAATCAAAGGTGCTATTGATGTTAATTACATCAATGCAGAAGTGATAGATATAGAAAAATTAGAAAATACATATGAATTGCTTCTAGATAACAAAGACACTGTTTTTTCTGAAAAAGTTATCTTATCTGTTGGTTCTCTACCCGTTAATCACCTTTGGAAAAATGAAGATATAATAGAAGAGGATAAATTACTTTTTGTAAATGATCCTTACAGTTCTGAGTTAAAGACAACTTTAGAGAAAATAGATAGCTTTCTTGAAAAACAGTCAGAAAAGAAAACTAATGTGCTTATAGTAGGAGCCAATGCGAGTGGATTAGAGTTGCTGTATAAGTTAAATGACGTCGAAAATATAAAGTCCAGAATTAATAAATTCATTATTCTTTCTACTCAGGGATTATTGCCAGATGCTGTTATTGATGAAGAACGAAAAAAAGAATACACACCTTTTAACTTACAGGCATTAACCAAAGAAAAAAATATAACTGCAAAAATTATAGCAGAAGCAACATTTAAAGATTTGGATTATGCCGATCAGATTGATCTGGGAGCAGCTTCTACGGTAGATATTATATCAAAAGCTTTTGGTGCTTTATTAAATAAGTTAAACCCAGAAGAATTAAAAAAGTTTGCTTGCTATTATGGTAATGAAATAGGAAGAAGACAACGATGTGCCGGTTTTCATTATTCTAAAACCGTTGATGAATTGAAGGAGGAAAATCGTTTTGATCATATTGCAGGACGATTTAGAGATATTGATAATACAACTACGGGAGAATATTCTCTAGAATATTTAGATACAAAATCTGGGAAAAACAAAATCTATGAAGATTCTGTTGGGATAGTAATTAATTGTGTGGGTAGTACAAATCTAACCAAACAAAATATCCCAGAATTGTTAAAGAAATTAATAGAGAAAGGATATTGCAAACCTAATGATTCTAAGATAGGATTTGAGGTTAATGAGCAATTAGAAGCTTCTGATAATTTACATATTGTTGGACCACTACTAGCGGGAAATGTGTTTGATGGAAAAGCTGTGTGGCATGTAGAACATTGTGGTAGAATTATTTGGTTATCACAAGTGTTATCTGAAAAAATAAATGATTACTTTTTAAAAAAAACAGAATTAAAAGAAAAACCTATATAGTACTAATAAACAACCATACCTAACTAATATTTTTACAATTGGAGCAAAATTACAAACTGTTAATTAAAAACCTTGATGAAAATTCAGACATCATAGAATATAAGACGCTCCTTCAAAAAAAATGGAACAATAATGTATATTATTCGGCCGAACATTTGTTACATTTTGAGAAGGACTCTGATACGCTAAAATACTTTTTGTTTGAAAAAGATAATGAGCCTGTTATTCTAATGCCTTTTGTTTTTAGAGAAATAAAGATAAAAGATAAGAAACATCCGTATTTTGATGTTACAAGCCCATATGGCTATAGTGGACCTTTGTTTAATGATACTGTGACAGAAGAAGATATTGTTCAATTTTGGAACAATGTTGATCAATGGTATATGGATCATAATGTAGTAACAGAGTTTATTCGATTTAGTTTAAATGGAAACCACAAAAAATATTCGGGATGTGTAACCAATACATTATCAAATGTAAGAGGGCATCTTTTAGAAAATTTTGACGATCAATGGGTGGCATTTTTACCTAAAGTTAGAAACAACTATAGAAAGGCAGTAAATCACAATTTAGTGTTTAAAATCTTTCATAAGCATGAAATAACAAAAGATATCATTAAAATCTTTAATGATATCTATGTGAATACGATGAATCGCAATAATGCAGATCGTATTTATTTTTTCTCCAATACTTATTTTGAAAACCTGATATTATCAAATTTAGATAATTTTTCTATTGCCATTGCATATTATGAGGGTACCCCAATTTCTATAGAACTTATCATTGGTTATAAGGATACTATTTTTGCATTTCTTGGAGGAACAAATGCAGAGTATTTTAGTTATAGGCCCAATGATTTTCTTAGAGTGAAAATTATAGAGTGGGCGATCAATAATAAGATCAAGTGTTATGTCTTAGGAGGAGGTATGAAAGATGGTGATGGATTGTACAGACATAAAAAATCACTTTTTCCAAAAGATGAGGATGTAATTTTTCATACCGGCAGAAAAATTATTAATGAAAAAATTTATGATGAGCTATGTCTCTCTGCCAATCTAGAATATTCTCATGTTCATAAAGAGAATGTAAAAGATTACTTTTTTCCCTTTTATAGATTAAGTATATGAAAAAGGTCCAGATAGATTATTTTTTTGAGCTTTTTGAAAAAGGATTGATTCCAAAAATCTTTCCTAAGATTGGTACTTTAGAAAGTGAAGAAGGATTAATTAATCCAGATTATGATGAAAAACTAATAAACAATCCCGATACGGTTTACTCGGTTTTCTTTATAGCTGATTATCTGAAGCCAGAACTTAATAAAAGAGTGTTTAATCTAAAAAAAATTGATCAGTTTTTTAAAGGGTATGCTATTTTACTGGAAGGTTTTGCTAGTGCAGATGCTTATGTAAAATATCGTTTCAGAAGTAATGCAAAAGGAATAAGAAGGAGAGTAAAACGACTCGAATCGTGTTTTCAGATTTCATATAGAACATATTATGGTGGAATAGAAGAGGAGGAATACGATCTATTGATGGATTGTTTAGAAAAAATGTTGATCAGAAGATTTAAACAGCGTAATGATGTGAGTCAAAGTCTTATTCGATGGGATCACTATAAAAGCATATATTTTTCTTTAATCAATCAAAAAAAAGCATCATTGTTTGTTGTTTATGACAATGATAATCCAATAGTTATATCACTTAATAATCATTTTTACGGACAACTATTTAGTGCAATATCATCATATGATATTGATTACCGAAAATTTAGTTTAGGGAGTGTAGAGATTTATAAGAAATTAGATTGGTGTATTGCAAATAATCATAAGTCTTATGAGATGGGGATGGGAGATCTTACTTACAAAAGAGAATGGTGCAACCATATCTATAATTTTGAACACCAAATAATCTATCCCAAAAAATCTATTTCTGCTGCTGTTACTGCCGCTATTGAATATTTGAAAGTAAGTTTTAAAGAACTTGTTTTTAAAATAGCCTATGTTCGATATAAAAAATATAAAGCAAAACGAAAAAAGAATACTGTTGCCTTACAGGAACCAACATATCAGGCATTACCTATAATAGAAGTACAGGATGATAAGCAATATCCTATAATAGATTATAATAGTGCCGAGTATAATTTTTTACGGAAAATTGTGTTTGACTTTTTGTATACGAGTATTGAAAAAGTATCAGATGTTAAAGTGTTAAAAGTTTTAGAAGAAGAAAATACATATTTGATTATAGGGAAATCGAAGATGCAAAAAATTGTTTTTGAGACCAATTCACATGTGTCCTAATTGATGTCGTTTTTTTACAATCCAGACATTGTATATCGGTATATATTTGTGATATGAAAAAAACAATTATAGCACGATTAAGTGTACAGAAAGAAAGTACTGATCAATTTTTGATACATGCAAAAAAGATGGTTCGGGAAAGTAATTTAGAAGATGGTTGTATGACCTATCGTTTATATCAAGAAATAGATGTCGATACAGAGTTTATTTTTTATGAAGAATATACAAATATGAATGCAGTTGATGCTCATAATTCTTCGAATCACTTTAAAGAGTTTATCTCACTAGTATCTTCAATGCTTACATTAGAACCAGTAATAGAAGTCTTCTAAATTGTTAATCAATAAAACGTCATATAAACCTAATAAAAGTTTGGCAACGTATGTTGATCGAATTTATGTGCTAAAACATTCGGGAGCATTTAAATTGCCTGCGATTTTGCCTGGCACTGGTTTAGAATTGTTGTTTCATACTCATGAACCACTGCTAATAAATAATTATAAATGTGATAATGGGCATATTATTTGCCCTAGAAATTCAATATTACATATAGATGAGTTTAGTGATGTTTCTTTTATATCGGTTCGATTTAAAAGTGGGGCTTTTCGTCACTTTTCTTCAATTCCATATATAGAGCTAAACAATCAGTTTGCTTCTGTCGAAGATATTTGGGGTTTCAGAGGTAAAGATTTTTTAGAGAAACTAAATGAGCACCATACTATTGATAACAAAATTAAATGTATAGAATCCTTTTTGCTTAAGTGTTTGTATGATTATCATGATAAACAAAATGACAAATGGGATACTATCATGCATTCTTTGTATAAGCAGTATAATTCAATTTCTTTAAAAGAATTAGCTGCTTATACTAATTTGAGTTACCGCCAGTTTGAAAGAAATTTTAAATCTCAATTTGGGATTACACCAAAGAAAATCCAACGAATTATACGGTTTGAAGCTACAGTAAAAAAAATACTATTAAACAGAAATCCTGGGTATTTGTCTACTGCATTAGATCATGGCTATTATGATCAAAGTCATTTTATTAACGAATTTCAGTTTTTTACAAAAGAAAAGCCTTCTAACTATTTTGTAACAAAAAATTATGATCATCATTTTTATGATAAATCAATAAAAACACTAGAATGATATTAGTTTTTTACAAAGTTGGTATCTCTTAAATATTGGGTAATATCTTTTGCTATGATATCTCTACCGTGATTGTTCCAGTGTCTGTCATAGATCAAAGTGGTAGAACGATCAGAAGTTTCAAAAGAAGCAGAGAAATCAATGTAATTAAATTCATTTTTTTCTAAATACGATAAAAATAGAGGATTTGTTATTCTGGAGTCTAAAAGAAGCGTAAATCGTTTTTTATCATATCCATATTTAGAAATCAAACTTTTGAAGTTGGCCAGGTATTTTTCTTCATTTTCTTTTTTAATTCTTAAAATTTCGGCATCATCTATCGAAACTGTCTTTTTTTTAGGTTTAAGCATATTAAGGAATCGATACATTAGTTCCTGAGGAGGATCTAAAACCCCAATGCTTTTACAGTATACTATTAGTTTACTTTTTTTAAGCATTTTGTTTATGGGAGATTCTAAAGCTAATCGACTATTAACAACCCGATATTCTGCACGGGTTAAATCGTTAGAGAATTTTATGCCCAAAATAACGTGGTCAATAAGGTCGAATTGAGAAGCATACGAATGTATCAGGTGCAGTTGATCTGCAAAATCATAGCCGGCATAACCATATTCATATACTTCAATTTCAGGAATAGCATTTTCAATCTTTTTACCAATAGAGTTATAGTAGTTTTGATGAAACCCTTCTATAAATGAATCCCCAACCAATGCTACTTCTATTTTATCTTTTGTTGGAGTAAATTCTCTATAAGAATTATACCCTGTTGTATTAATATGATATTCTGAAAAATTTTGCCTTCTGTTTCCGGTAACCGAAAAACCATTTTGGTTTGGTTTCCATTTTTCTACTTTATATTCGTCGAGAAATCGGGTAGGAGTGTCTTTTCCTAAATGAAAAACACGCACTAATCCTTCTAATACGATGAGTATTAAAAAAACATATAAGATACTTTTGATTATAAGTTTTTTCATGCGACTTTAAAATTATATCATAACGCTTTTTTTATTGTCATTGCCTATTTTTAATTAGAATTGGAAATAGATAAATGATCTGTCTATGTTGTCATCAAAGAACAGTAACATTCCTAAAATTACTAAAGTATATGCAACAAATCTCACGATTCTAGACTTAAATTTAAAAGGAGCACGCTCGTCTCTTCTAATTCTAAATTCATATAAAATAAAAAGACCTAACAAGATAAAATAATCTATCATACGATACCCTAAAGGATGTTGATAGGTTTCATAAGAAAAATTGACATATATCTGTTCTAAAAAACCAAAAGCATCTGTGATGGACTCAGATCTAAAGAATACTCTAGAAAATGTGACTAATAAAAAAGTGAGTAAAATTTGTGAGATTTCTGTTAAAGAGGGGAACCAACGATTTTCTGCTACCACAGTATTCATATAAATACGATTTCGCCCCATTAAAAAAACAGGAATGTATAAAACAGCATGAATTGCTCCCCATACGATAAAAGTCCAGTTTGCACCATGCCAAAAACCACTCACTAAGAAAATGATAATAATATTTCTAACCGATTTAAGTTTACTTACTCTGCTTCCGCCAAGAGGGATGTATACGTAATGTCTAAACCAGGTAGATAAAGAAACGTGCCATCGCTGCCAATATTCGGCAACATTTCTAGAAAATGTTGGAAACTTAAAGTTAGACATTAGTTCTATTCCAAATAGTTTGGCGGTTCCTATAGCAATATCAGAATATCCACTAAAATCTCCATAAACCTGAAAACTAAAAAGCGACACACCAAGGATTAAAGTAGAAGCAGAATAATCGTTATAATTAAGAAAGATGTCATCTACAATTGGTGCAATAGAATCTGCAATAACTACTTTTTTAAATAATCCCCAAAGTATAAGTCTTAGACCTTCTGTACATTGTGTGTAATTAAAAATTCTTTTGGTGGTGATTTGTGATAAGAGATTAGAAGCTCTTTCTATGGGACCAGCAACCAATTGAGGGAAAAAGCTAACAAATGTAGCAAAAGCAATAAAATTCTTGGTTGGAGTTAATCTTTTGTAATAAATATCTAATGAATACGACATGGTCTGAAACGTATAAAAAGATATCCCTACAGGTAAAATAATCTGTAATGTCCACGTGCTTTTAAGTTCGTATCCGAAAACAGAAAGAAAATCTACCCAGGATCCTATAAAGAAATTGTAGTATTTAAAGAAGCCTAAAAGACCGATGTTAAAAATTACACTTACCCATAACCAGGCTTTTCTTTTTGAAGTAGAATCATTGGCGTGAATAGTTTGACCAATAAAAAAGTCAACAACTGTACTTGCCAGTATAAGAAATAGAAATCTCCAATCCCATAATCCATAAAAGATATAACTGGCGATAAGTATAAATAAATTCTGAACCTGAATTTTTTTATAGAACACAAACCAGTAAAGAACAAAAACGACTGGCAGGAATATAAAAAAATCTAAAGAATTGAATAACATCTATACTGTATATAATTATAAAATTCGGAGAAGGGGTATATAAAGAAATATTGCAAAAATATCTCATTGCTATTGAAGGGCATAAATTTTGTGTATTTAATTTTATAAATCAAATATTTATGAGATTATTTTTTATTTCATGCCAAATAATAGGTTTTGTTATAAAAAAAATGATGATAAGTGGGGGAAATCCCCCTATTCATAAATAGGTGTTATCCCCATGAAATTAATTTATTATTAAGCTATACTTGTAATACCCAAAATAGTTTACAAAAAAGTAATACAAAAAATGAATTTTGGTTATGCATTATGTATAATTTTGCGGTGAATTATGATTTTAGGTATAAATTCGTTTTTTATTACAAGTAGTTTTATGGAGTATCTATAATACTTTTCTTACGGGATTTCCGTATTGTAAGACAATATTTAGGCAAACGTGAGTCATTGAACGTTTTTTTTAAGTATTCTGTCTAAAAAATTAAATTTTGAATTGTTAATTGATTTAACTAGACTATTTTAGCTTTGGAAAACAAATTTAGAGTAAGTTCAAAAAAGGAAGTTCTACCCCCCTTCTTCCAGCGTTTTTTAGATTGTCATCAAAAAGATTTGACTAATTATTATACATGTTGTGTAATTGTTATGTCAATAGGAAATTATTGTTCATTATTAATGGGAAAATTATGAATATAATTGATTCAAAAAAAATATGGCTTTCTTCACCGCATATGGGTGGATCAGAGCAGAAATTTGTGAAAGAAGCATTTGACACAAACTGGGTAGCACCTTTGGGTCCAAACGTTAATGGATTTGAGAGTGATATCGAAAGTTATCTTGGAGAAGATGTTTATGCCGCAGCATTAAGCTCTGGTACAGCTGCATTGCACCTCGGGTTAAAACTACTTGGTGTTACAGTGGGTGATGAAGTGTTATGCCAAAGTATGACATTTGCTGCTTCGGCCAATCCAATAGTATATCTTGGTGCTAAACCTATATTTATAGATAGCGAAAGAAGTACCTGGAATCTATGTCCAGATCAACTAGAAATAGCAATAAAAGATAGAATTTCAAAAGGTAAAAAGCCTAAAGCAATTATTGCTGTCCATTTATATGGAATGCCATATAATGTAGAAGCTATCCATAAGATTGCTTCAGAATACAAAATCCCAATATTAGAAGATAGTGCAGAAGCTTTAGGGAGTTCTTATCAAGGAATTAACTGTGGAACTTTTGGTGATATTGCAATCCTTTCATTTAATGGGAATAAGATTATAACTACATCTGGTGGTGGAGCACTTGTTTCAAAAAAACAACAATATAAAAATAAGGCCATTTTCTTGGCAACTCAAGCCAGAGATAATGCACCTCATTATGAGCATTCTGAAATAGGATATAATTACAGGATGAGCAATATTACTGCAGGTATAGGAAGAGGGCAGATGGAAGTTTTAGACGCCCATGTAGCCAATAGACGTAGTAATTATGAATTTTACAAAAAGAATCTTGAAGATTCATCTGAAATAAAGTTTTTAGAAGAGCCTTCGGGATATCATTCTAATAGATGGTTAACTTGTATAGAAACCAGTTCTTATAAATTAAGAGAAGGAATACGGTTATCATTAGCAGAAGAAAACATAGAATCAAGACCGTTATGGAAGCCCATGCATCAACAAGCTGTATTTGCAGATTGTGATGCGTACCTCAATGGAATTTCTGATGACCTATTTGATCGAGGCCTTTGCTTACCCAGCGGGTCTAATCTTGAAGAAGATGATTTATATAGAATTGTATCAGTAATTAAAAATGTATTGAGATGATAAAGAGCTACCTTATAAATAATTCGCATAAACACGCATCTAAATGGCTTGTTTTATCAATTGATGTGTTAATTACGATCTTTAATTTCTTTTTGGCGTATGTAATTAGATTTGGAATCACTTTAAATTTTGATACTACTAATTTAATATACCAATTACCAATTATAGCGGGGTTATCTACCTTAAGTTTTCTAATGATAGGCTCCTATAAAGGAGTGGTTAGACATACAGGAATGAGAGATGCTTATAACCTGTTTCTTGCTGTAACTATCTTAATTTGTTTAATGGGATTCTTTATGGCATCCAGTAGATTAGCACTAATGCCAGAATTGCTAAATATCCCTGTGTCTATAATTTGTGTGCATTATTTATTAAACATTATAACACTTACTACAAGTCGTTTGGTGTTTAAATATTGCTATTACTATGTGAAATCAAAAATAGGAGAGACTTCAAGAATATTGATTTATGGAGCAGGAGACTCTGGATTAATAACCCTTGCTGCAGTAACTAATGATTCTAATAGATCTTTGTCTGTAGTTGGTTTTATTGATGATAATTCTCAAAAAATTGGAAAAACCATTAATGGGATTAAGGTATATCCTTCGGGAATGATTGATCAAAGCTTTATCACAAAAAATAATATTAAGGAGATTGTTGTATCAATTCCGCATATAAGTAAGAAAAGGCTTTCAGAAATTTCTGATAACTTGCTTAAGCTAAAAGTTACCGTTAAAATAATCCCTGCAGTAAATGATTGGATTGATGGTAAACTAAAAGTTTCTCAGATTAAAGAAATTCAAATAGAAGACTTATTAGAAAGGGCTCCTATTAGTATGGATAATCAGAATATCACACAAGAACTTAATGATAAAGTGATTTTGATAACAGGAGCAGCTGGATCAATAGGAAGCGAAATAGTAAGACAAGCTTCATTTTATAACTATAGACATCTTGTTTTGGTTGATCAGGCAGAATCTCCATTATATGATTTACAACAAGAACTTTTAAGTAAAGGAGTAACTAATTTTACGCCAATTGTTGCCGATATAAGAGATCATCAAAGAGTAGAAACTATATTTGAAAAATATAGACCTAATATGGTCTTTCATGCAGCTGCTTATAAGCATGTACCTCTTATGGAGAATAATCCTTGTGAGGCAATTAAAATTAATGTACTTGGAACCAGGAAACTGGCAGATTTGTCATCTGAGTTTGGTGTAGATAAGTTTGTTTTTGTATCTACAGATAAAGCAGTGAATCCTACAAATGTAATGGGAGCAACCAAGAGAGTTGCCGAAATGTATATAAAATGTATTAATGGAACCAGTAAAACTAAATTTATTACCACTAGATTCGGAAATGTACTGGGGTCGAATGGATCTGTTATTCCATTATTTAAAAAACAAATTCAAAAAGGAGGACCGTTAACAGTTACTCATAAAGATGTAACTCGCTTTTTTATGACTATACCAGAAGCTTCTCAATTGGTTATAGAAGCAGGAACAATGGGTAATGGAGGCGAAATATTTATCTTTGATATGGGAGAATCTGTAAAGATTTTTGACCTCGCAAAGAAAATGATACGATTATCTGGCCTTAGATATCCAGAAGATATAGATATAAAAATAACAGGCCTTAGACCTGGAGAGAAATTGTATGAAGAACTCCTGGCTGATACAGAAAATACGTTGCCAACATATCACAAGAAAATAATGATAAGTAGATTTGATGATAATGATTGTGTATTGGTAAAAGATAAAATTGATGACCTTTGTATTATGAATTTACTAAGTCAGGATCATCAAATTGTAGGGAAATTAAAAGAGATAGTTCCAGAATTTATCTCCAATAATTCTACGTTCGAAAGTATTGATAAAATTAATAAAAAAAGTATTCAAGGCAAGCGAGAAGTTCTTGCATAGAGCTTGATGTAACAAAAAAGTAGGGTATTATATAGTAAGGGAAAAAATACCTTCAAAATATTTTAGTAAGAAGAGATAGGCTTGTTTAGGGGAATAAACTTGCCTAAATGTTTTATGGTGTTCTTTTAGAACACATGAAAGGAAAATAGTATAGATAAAGCAAAATCTTATTGCTAAACTAAATAAAGTTATATTTTTGTAACTCATTAAAAGGCTTACTTATAAAGTATTAAAATATGCGATGTAGATTTTTGTTATTATTTGTGGTATTAATATCAGTTTTTTCCTGTAAAGTACCTGAAAATGTGGTTTATTTTCAAAATTCTGCAAATTTGGAGAAGATTTCTTCTACAAATTCTTTCACCTCTGTTTTTAAAGTTGATGATATTGTTGGCATACAGGTTTCTGCAGCAGATATGGATGCGGCAAGACCATTTAATTTGATGCAAGGTTCTTCTATATCGCTAGGAGAAGGTGGAGGAGGAAATACAGCAAGTTCTGCTGGGTCAAGTGAACCTACGTATCTAATAAACGAAGAAGGAAATATTGATTTCCCTGTTTTGGGGGAGCTAAAAATTGCTGGCCTAACTCGAATCGAGGTTAAGGAAATGATTAAAGAAAAATTAAAAATTTATATCAATGATCCTATAGTAAGTGTACGGCTTAAAAATTTTAAAATTACCGTTATGGGAGAAGTGTCAAGACCTGGTTCTTATACAATACCCAATGAGAGAATTACTATTATTGAAGCCCTTGGTTTAGCAGGAGATATGACTATTAAAGGAAGAAGAGAAAACCTAATGGTTATTAGAGAAAATGAAGGAGTAAATACATATCATCGTGTAGATCTTACTTCTAAATCAATTTTTGAATCCCCTGTATATTATCTAGCACAAAATGACGTTGTTTATGTTGAGCCAAATAACTCAAGAATAAAAGAATCCAAAACACGTAATAATACCCTTGGTGTCATTATTAGTATTGTTGGTGTAATTATATCTGTAGTAACTCTAGTTGTAAGATAATAAGTATATGATTTCTAATACCAATAATACCTCTACAAAGAATACTAATTTTGATTCGTCTTCTGGATTTAGTTTTAATCTTAGAGATCAAATTTTAAAATACCTTAAACGTTGGTATTGGTTTGTATTAAGTGTCTTTATTTTTGTTGGTTTAGCATATCTTAAAGTAAGGTATACAATTCCTCAATATAATGTGTCTTCTAGTATTGTGATCTCTCAGGATGAAAGTATGAGTGAATCAGAGTTATCGGCATTTAAAGATCTTGGTTTATTAGATGATGGGCAGAATAAAATTGAAAATGAGATTCAGATTCTAAAATCAAGAACACTATTAACTAATGTGGTTAATAATTTAAAACTTAATGTTCGATATTTTAGTGAAGGAAGAATTCTGGAAGTAGAGAATTATCCAAAATCACTTATTGAAATCAATTTTTTATCAGATGATTCTATTGTACATAAAAAATCAAAAGTTTTTCATGTGCAAATTGATTCTGATACCTCTTTCTCTTTTCTAGATGAAAAAAAGCAAAAAGTAAGTAATCATTCCTTCGGAAATACTATTAGTACTAGTATTGGTGATATTATTATTACCCCAAGTATGGATACTATGAATGCTAGTATTGGCAAAATCATCAAAATTGTAGTGACGCCAGTAAAGTTTGTTGCCGAGTCATATAGAAATAGGTTATCCATTATTTCGGTTAAAAATTCAGGTATTGTTAGATTGTCGTTAAACGACCCGGTCAAGGAAAAAGCAAAAGATATTATTAATAACCTTGTCGAAGAATACAACAAGGCAACTATAGAGAATAAAAAACAAGCTTCGGCAAGAACAGCAGATTTTATAAATGATCGTTTAGAACTTATTTCGGGAGATTTGACCCAGGTAGATGATCAAGCAGCGACATATCAATCCAGTAGAGGATTAACTAGTAGTGATGTGGCAGTTCAAGCGCAGCAATTTTCAGATTTAGATACAAAAAACTCTCAAGAAATAGCACGATTAAATACGCAGCTTTACTTTATAGAGTCCATGCGAAAGTTTGTACTTAGCCAAGAGGGTAAGTTTGATCTTGTACCACAATCTAATTCTGGATTTAGTGATCCAACAGTTGCTAGTACGATATCAAGATATAATGGATTAATTCTTCAGAGACAACGTTTATTAAAAACGTCGAGTATAAAGAATCCCGTTGTTGTAAATATAGATCAACAAATTGGTGGATTAAGACAGGTTCTAACAGGAAGTTTGAATAGCCTTAAAAACTCTATCAATGGGCAATTACGAAGCTTAAATACCCAGAATCAATATTTTGGAGGTCAAATATATAGCGCACCAACACGACAGAAAGATATTAGAGCTATTGAGAGGGAGCAGACCATAAAAGAACAATTATATCTTTATCTACTTCAAAAAAGAGAAGAAGCAGAGATAAAGAGCCATATTACGCTTTCTAATGCCAGAGTAATCGATAAAGCATCTACATTAGGTTCATATCCAGTATCTCCAAATAAGAAAACAATATATGCAGGAGCTTTCTTTCTTGGTTTGATATTGCCTTTTCTTATTATTTATACTTCAGATTTGTTGAATGTAAAAGTAAGCTCAAGAGAAGATCTGGAAAAAGTGCTTTCTATGCCAATTATTGGATCTATACCAAAAGTGAAATCTAAAAATAAAATCATGATTTCGCAAAATGACAGATCAGGAATAGCGGAAGCATTTAGGATCTTAAGAACAAATTTAGACTTCTTAATGGCAGGAATTAACAAAGCTAAAGGGAAAGTTATTTTTGTTACATCTACTATTTCTGGGGAAGGAAAGACCTTAATCTCTTCAAATTTGGCTAAAACTTTGGCCATTTCAGGAAAAAAAGTAGCCTTTTTGGGTACAGATTTAAGAGATCCAAAATTGCATAAGTTTTTTGAGCTGCCTAATGGGAAAGATTCTAAAGGACTTACTAATTTTATAATGAATGAAGACTTAACTCCAGAAGATATCATATATAAATATAAAAAAGAAGATGCATTTGATATTGTACCATCTGGAGCAATACCACCTAACCCGGCAGAACTTTTAATGCAAGAAAGAGTAAATGTAATGTTTAAGTATCTAGAAGAACACTATGATTATATTATTGTAGATACTGCTCCTGTTAGCCTTGTAACCGATACACTTTTAATAGCAAAACACGCAGATTTAAGTATTTATATAGTAAGAGAAAATTACTCTGATAAAAGAGTATTACAGGTTCCAGAAAATTTTTATAGAGAAAAACGTTTACCAAATATTGCAGTTTTACTTAATGCAGCTGGTAATAAGACTGGTTACAACTATGGATATGGTTACGGGAAAAAGAATTAAGAAAACTCGATATTGTTTTTCATTAATGAAGTAATCTTTTTAGCAATTTTAAAATCAAATCCTT
Organism: Aquimarina sp. EL_43; assembly: GCF_943422735.1. Lineage (NCBI taxonomy): Bacteria > Pseudomonadati > Bacteroidota > Flavobacteriia > Flavobacteriales > Flavobacteriaceae > Aquimarina > Aquimarina sp. EL_43. The sequence continues at coordinate 4,339,794 of NZ_CALSBR010000001.1, forward strand.
TCTCAAGAATCTCTAGTTGATGATAATTGTGAACATCTGTACCCGTAAAGTCAATATAGTCCTGATCTATCAGTTTTTTTGTAAAAGATTTGATTTGCTCACCATAATATCCAGATATTGATAATAGGTTAACCTGAAACAGAAACCCTGATGCTTTTAACTCATCATATTTTTTTAGGTCATTTAGATAAAAAGAATATCGTTCTGGATGTGCCAAAATAGGAATGTATCCTGCTAATTTAATTTCGAATAAGATTTCGTTAAGATTAATAGGAGGAGCAAAAGTAGACATTTCGACCAGGATATAATTTTGGTGTAATGGTAAAATGTCATTGCTTTTTATACGTTCATAAAACAAATCGTCCATCATATATTCTGCACTTGCCTGTAATTCGATTTTTGTTATTCCCAAAGGAACAAGAACTTCTTTAAGCTTTTTAAAAGTACTAGTTATAGTTTGCGAAGAATTTGGCCATATATCTTGCATTATATGAGGAGTAGTAATTACTTTTTTAAAGCCAAAATTTTGAAATTGTTCCAAGATATAACCCGATTGATAAATTGTCTTTACTCCATCATCAATACCCGGAAGTAAATGTGAATGAATATCAATGTAACCATCGGGTACAATTTCTTTAAAAGGAACATCTTTTCTTGATAGGAACCGCAATTTGATTTTTGTTTTGGGGTGAACGTAAAATAATATATCTGTTATAATAACATTATTAGTGCATTATAACAAATAAAATGTGAAAATATAGATTTATTATACATAAAAAACTGTTTAAGAACAGAGATTCTTAAACAGTTTGATGTATTTAATAGTTATCTTAATGCTATCTTTTTGTAATATCTCCTGACCCAGATACCTTTTTATCTTCTTTTTGAGGGTCTCCTTTATAAAATATATCACCAGATCCTGATACACGAGCCTTTAAGTAGGTAGTGGCCATTACTTCAATATCACCAGAGCCAGATACGGTTGCTGTTACATTTTTTGCATTTAAGTCATATGCAGAAAGGTCACCAGATCCAGATACATTTCCGTTAAAACTACCAGCACTTCCTTTTAAAGCCAGATCACCAGACCCAGATACTTGTCCCCATATATTTTCGGCATCAACAACAAGTTGAACATCACCAGACCCAGATACTCCGGTTTTAAAATCAGAAGCCTTAATTGTATCAGAACTATACACATCTCCTGATCCTGATAATGTAACTTGAGTTAGATCTTTAAAAGGAACGGTAATAATTAATTTTTTTCCTACAGAAGGTTTTAGGTAATACCCTTTTTTTACATAAATTCTAAGAGCATCTCCTTGGATCTCGGTTACTATATAATCAATAAGGTTACTTTCTCCTTTGATTGTGATTTTTCCTTCTGTACCTGATATTAAGGATACATCTAGACTTCCTTTTACTTTTACTTGATCATAGTCTGATGTCGTTCTATTTTTGGTAACAGAATTGCCATTACCATTAATTTTTTTTCCATTTCCCCACCATTGTGCTTGTAAAGAAGTTATACTGCATAATGTAAGTCCTATAATAAATGCTGCTGTTCTCATTGTATTGATGTATTAATGTTTTGTATATATTAGTTTTTTCTTAATTTGATCCCACCATAGCTAGAGGTTATATTAATTGTTTTCCCGCTATTAGCTTGGCCATTATATCCCTGATAATCCTTTTTAGAATCCTTAACGTATTTCTTTTGCACATTTATATTGTCATCTAGTTTAATGCCTCCATACGAAGTTTTGATTGCAAAATCAAAAGTACATCCGTCCTCATATCCTATATTCACACTGGTATAATCTGTTTTGATTCTTACGCTTTTAAAGGTTGGTTGTAGTGAACGAACTTCGATAGATCCATAATCAGAATCAATACTTAGTTCTTCAGAAATACTTCCAAATTTGGTATTTACATAATCTGAAAAGCCTATTATTTTTCCTCCATTTTCTATTCGAATCCCGCCATAATCGCAGTTGTAGTTTAAGTTTTTTATAGATTTAAATTTTGATTGTGTATAATCTGCATTAAGATCAATCTTATCACCATTACCAACTTCAAAATCAGAATAATCGGCGTTTATTTTTCCATTTTTCATGTAAGAAATAGTACTGTTATTAGTGTAATCTATGTTGATATAATTATTGTCGCCTAATAGTTCTCCAATAATGATTTGACCATAATCGCAGTTAATTTTAGCATTACCTTTTATTTTATCCAGAGTGATGCTTCCGTAATCATTATTAAAATCTACACTATTAGTCACAGGAACTTTTACGGTATAATTGATTTTCATATTCATATTGTTGTTCCACCCACTTGTCCATTTATCCCACCAGGAGCTATTATTTTTATTAAAAGTGGTTTTGGCACTAACCATTTGAGAAGAAGAATCAAACTCAACATCGATAGATTCTAGTTTTTTGATCACTTTTTCTTCATTGTTTCCACTTACTTTAATGGTAATCTCCATAACAATTCGATTTTCATTCCAGGAAGTAATATCCAGATTACCATAATCGTTACTAATTTTTAATAAAGCATCTGCGTTAACCGAGAAATCTTTTTTTAATGTTTTTTCTTTGGTGTATTTTCCTTTCAGGTCTCCGTTATTGGCTAATGCCAAAGCAGGGATCATCAATAGGAGGATTATTTTATAGTATAAAGTTTTCATTTTCTGATAATTTAAATTCATTAATGCTGTTAATTTTTTGTAGTACCTCTTCTAATAAATTTGCACGTTTCTGAAAGTTCTTAATCATAGCGCTAATTACACGTTTATCGTTTCCACTATGAAAAAGGTCTTTTTTTAGTATTTCATAATCAGATTCCAGCTTTTCTAATTGATTCATAGCATCCAAAACCAATTCTTTGGTTTCTGCAGAAGAAACTTTGTCGATTTCTTCGAGTTGCAATTGAATGGCAGAGGTAAAAAAGCTTTGAGTTTCCTTCATTTGAGGAGATACATTTGCTAGATCTACTTCTTCTTTTGGATTAAACATAAAAGTCATTGCTGCCATTCCAAATACTATAGCAATCGAAGCGGCTATTGCAAGTGGGGTATACCAATTCACCTTTTTAGGCTGCAATTGTACAACTTTGTTTTGTTGCTGCAACTTTTCTAAAAACCGAATTTGGTGATTAGCAGAAGGTTCGTGTATGTCTAATTGATCTTGCATACGTTTAAATAACTTTTCTATTTTATCGGTACTCATACAAATTGTATTTTTTTTCGTAAACTTTCTTTTGCGCGCGAAATAAGCGTACGACAATTAGAATATGATATATTCATAATTTGACAGATTTCTTCATAATCATAACCTTCTATAAGGTGTAATGATAATGCAGTACTATAGCTGTCTTTAAGTTGAGTTAGTGTATTTAGCACTGTTTTTACTTTTACAGAAGAAAGGTCTTCTTCTACAATTCCGTTACTATCTGTAAGAGCATACTCAACAGTTTCTAGGGCTATTTCACGATGAACATCTTTTTTACGTGCTGCGGTTAAACTGGCGTTAATTACAATCCTTTTTAACCAAGCCCCAAACATATTATTGTCTTCTAGCATTGATAATTTTGTAAAAGCAGTTAAAAAGGCTTCTTGCATAATATCTTCAGCTTCTGCTGTGTCCTTTATGATTCTCAATGCTGTATTGTACATTGCCTTATAATAACGATTATATGTTTCGAGCTGCGCATTTTGATCTCGCTCGCGACATTTCGCAATTAATTGCTCTGTATTTAGTTGGGTTAGTGACAAAAAAATAATTTACTTTAACATAAAGATATATATTGCAACGCATTGTTACAGTTTTTTAATTTTTTTTTTAAAACTTGTGGCATAACAATTGAAATGTAAATAATGAATCTATAATAAAGCCACTGTATTAATGGGTTTTATAAGGTTTTTAATCAGTTTCATTAAATTCTAAAAAAAAATGTTGTTTTGTCGTGATGACAAAATGACTTTGATATATACTTATGGCTAAAACCAAATTTACAACACTTGACAGTTTGTCATTTCAAGGGATAGATGAAGATGCAGAATTAATTCCTTTAATGACGCCAGAAGATGAAGAAGAAATAGACAAAGAAGATTTACCCGAAATATTACCGATATTACCTTTAAGAAATACTGTATTATTTCCTGGAGTTGTTATCCCTATTACTGCCGGAAGAGATAAATCGATTAAACTTCTTAACGAAGCTAATAATGGTAACAAAACAATTGGTGTAGTTTCTCAGAAAGAAGAGGGTATAGAAAACCCATCTTTAAAAGATATTAATAGAGTAGGTGTAGTAGCTCGTATTCTAAGAGTTTTAAAAATGCCTGACGGTAATACTACGGTAATATTACAAGGAAAAAAACGATTTCATATAGACGAAGTTGTAGAAGAAGTACCTTATATTAAAGCTAAGGTTAGAGAAGTTCCCGAAGCCAGACCGGCAAAAGAAAATAAAGAGTTTAGTGCTATAATTGATTCTATCAAAGATTTGGCTCTAGAAATTATAAAAGAAAGCCCAACAATACCTTCTGAAGCTTCGTTTGCTATAAAGAATATAGAGAGTAATTCTTTTCTTATCAATTTTGTGTCTTCTAATTTAAACCTTCCTGTAGAAGAAAAACAAAAGTTATTAGAGATTAATGATCTTAAGAAAAGAGCTTTAGCTACTCTAAAATATATGAATGTAGAGTTTCAGAAACTGGAACTCAAAAATGTCATTCAAAGTAAGGTTCAGCATGACATGAGTCAGCAACAGCGAGAATATTTCTTACATCAACAGATGAAAACCATACAAGAAGAACTTGGTGGTGTTTCACATGAAGATGAAATCGAAGAAATGCGTGTACGCAGCAAGGATAAGAAATGGGACGAAAAAGTGAAGAAACACTTTGATAAAGAGCTATCCAAAATGCAACGTATGAATCCTCAGGTTGCAGAATATTCTATACAACGTAATTATTTAGATCTATTTCTGGATTTACCATGGAATGAGTTTAGTACAGATAAATTTGATCTAAAAAGAGCTATGAAGATTTTGGATAGAGATCATTATGGTTTAGATGAAGTAAAGCGCAGAATTATAGAATATCTCGCAGTGTTAAAACTGCGTAATGATATGAAATCACCTATATTATGCCTATATGGCCCTCCTGGTGTAGGTAAGACTTCATTAGGAAAATCTATTGCAGAAGCTCTGGGAAGAGAATATGTAAGAATATCATTAGGGGGATTGCGTGATGAAGCAGAAATAAGAGGCCACCGAAAAACGTATATAGGAGCAATGCCAGGTAGAATTATCCAAAGTCTTAAAAAAGCAGGAACCAGTAACCCTGTATTTGTATTAGACGAAATAGATAAATTATCTGTCGGTAATCAAGGTGATCCATCTTCTGCTTTATTAGAGGTTTTAGATCCTGAGCAAAATTCTGAATTTCATGATAATTTCCTTGAAATGGGATTTGATCTCTCTAAAGTAATGTTTATAGCCACTTCTAATAGCTTAGGAACAATACAACCTGCTCTTAGAGATCGTATGGAGATTATTAATGTTACAGGATATACAATTGAAGAAAAAATAGAGATCGCTAAGCAACATTTGTTACCAAAACAGTTAGAAGAGCACGGGCTGGATAAGTCTCATATTAAAATAGGAAAACAGCAACTAGAAAAAATAGTTGAAGGATATACAAGAGAATCTGGAGTACGAGGCCTAGAAAAACAAATTGCTAAAATGGTACGTTATGCTGCGAAAAATATAGCAATGGAGGAGGAGTATAATGTAAAAATTAGTAATGAAGATATTGTAGAAGTTCTTGGAGCACCAAAGTTAGAACGCGATAAGTATGAAAATAATGATGTTGCAGGTGTAGTAACAGGACTTGCGTGGACAAGTGTAGGTGGAGATATTCTATTTATAGAATCAATTCTGTCTAAAGGAAAAGGAAACCTAACTATTACAGGAAACTTAGGAAAGGTGATGAAAGAATCTGCTACCATTGCCATGGAATATATTAAAGCTAATGCTGCAGAACTGAGTATTAATCCAGACATTTTTGATACTTACAATGTACACATACATGTGCCAGAAGGAGCTACACCAAAAGATGGTCCTAGTGCAGGAGTTACCATGCTAACATCTCTGGTTTCTTTATTTACACAACGTAAAGTTAAGAAAAGCCTGGCGATGACAGGAGAGATTACACTACGTGGAAAAGTATTACCTGTTGGTGGAATTAAAGAAAAGATCCTTGCTGCAAAAAGAGCGCATATAAAAGAAATATTACTTTGTGAAGATAATAGAAGAGATATTAATGAAATTAAAGAAGAATATTTGAAAGGACTTAAATTTCATTATGTTAAAGATATGGAAGATGTATTAAAACTTGCAATTACCAATACCAAGGTTAAGAATGCAAAGAAATTATAAGAATATAGCTTAACATGATTACAAAAACAAAGCAGCATTTTTAAATGCTGCTTTGTTTTTAAATTATCTTCTCTTTTTAATCAGGACATCTTTATACAATTCCATATTTTTTAAAACAATGTCACTTCCTTTTACCACAGTTTTTAGTGGCTGATCTCCAAGATGTATTGGGAGTTCTGTAGCTCTGGATAATCGATCATCTAACCCTCTTAACATTGACCCACCGCCTGTTAAATAGATTCCAGAATTATAAATATCAGCAGAGATTTCTGGTGGGATTTCAGAAAGCGTTTCCATAATTGCATTTTCTATCTGTATGATAGATTTGTCCAGGCTTTTTTCTATCTCTTTATATGATAACTGTATTTGCTTAGGTTTTCCGGTAAGAATATCTCTTCCTTCTACCCGCATTTTTTCTGGAGGTGATGCCAAAGTATCAATTGCAGAACCGATCTTAATTTTTATTTTCTCTGCCATAGATTCACCAATATGTAGATTTCGAGATTCTCGCACATATTGAGTAATATCTTCATTAAAAACATTTCCGGCAATTTTTACAGATTGCCCACTAATTATTCTACCCAAAGAGATTACTGCAATTTCTGTAGTTCCTCCACCTATATCTACAACCATGTTTCCTTTTGGCTCTAAAACATCTATCCCTCCACCTATAGCTGCTGCTATAGGTTCTGGTATAAGAAATATATTTTTTGCATTGAGTCGTTTTGCAGATTCTTGCACAGCTCGCATTTCAACTTCGGTACTTCCGCAGGGGATAGATATAATCATATTATAAGAAGTAGAAAAAGCAGAAGTATTAAAAACAGATAATCCTTTAATAAATGTTTTGAGCATTTTCTCTGCTGCATCAAAATTAGAAATAACGCCATTGTTAAACGGAGATATTGTTTTTATGTTCTTGTTAATTTTGCCACGCATCATACCAGCTTCTTTACCTACTGCAATAATTTTTCCGGTAATTTGATGAATTGATATGATAGAAGGATTGTCTACTGCTATTTTTCCTTTATAGGTAATAAGCGTATTTGAGGTGCCAAGATCTATTGCTATTTTTTCGTTTAAAAAATCAAAAAAGCCCATGATTTGTGTGTACTTATTAGATTAGTGTGTGATGATTTAAGGTGTGATAAAGTAGCTTATATTCATGCAGTTATGGTTTAAAGGTAAATAACTTCGATAAAACGTAATTATTGTATTTATAAATAAGTTTTACATTATTTCTTGTAGTGTCAAATGATAACATGCCCTTGCTGTAGCACAGTAACCCTGTATATTTTAATAAATAATTTATAAGATATCATGCGATATAATTATTTTATTAATAATAACTTTTTTTGTATAATCTGTATTTTCCAAATAGTTTGGTTTATTTTTGATTTTTAATACAAATAGTATTTCTCGTAAATTGGAAGACAATAAGATAATAATAGCTATAGATGGACATTCCTCTACAGGAAAAAGTACCGTCGCGAAACAATTGGCCAAAGCATTAGGGTATATTTATGTAGATACTGGAGCAATGTATCGAGCGGTTTCTTTATATGCTATGAGGAAAAAAATTATTGATGAGTTTCATTTTGATCAAGAAGAACTAGAAAAAGATCTTTCTGAAATAGATCTTAGATTTATGATAAACCCAGAAACAGGCTTGGCAGAAATCTTACTTAATGGGGAAAATGTAGAAAGAGAAATCAGAACCCTTAAAGTTTCTAAATATGTAAGCAAAATTGCTGCTATCTCGAGTGTTCGTAAAAAATTAGTCGAACAACAACAAAAAATGGGGATAGATAAAGGGATTGTTATGGACGGAAGAGATATAGGAACTGTTGTTTTTCCAAATGCCGAACTTAAACTATTCATGACAGCAACCGCCAAGGATCGTGCAGAACGTAGATTTCTAGAACTTAGAGAAAGGGGAGAAGATGTAACTTATGAAGATGTTTTAAAAAATGTCGTAAATCGAGATCACATAGATAGTACAAGAAAAGATTCACCACTTAAGAAAGCAGAAGATGCTATCAAAATTGATAATTCTAATCTTACCTTAAAAGAACAATTTGAACAGATTATAGAATTGGCAAATAGTACAATACTAAAGGTTAGTTTTTAAGTCTTTTTTCTTTGATAATTGAAATAGAAATTTTTTTTGCGGCTATATTATTTACATCTCTGTATTCATAGTATTTATAACCTTTCTCTGTCCATTCAACTAATCTTTTGAATCTCTGATTATTTTTAAGTAATAAAACACGGTTAATTCTTAATACTTGATTTTTCGCCGAAATGTACTTAGGAATTGAAGGATCGTTAACCCTATAGAAAGGTTTGATTGTTGATATTTGATATTGCTCGCCATTATTCATAACTATTAGACTCGTATCTTCAAAGATTAATTGTACTTTAGAAAGACACTGGGCATAGTTATTAAATGAGAACAATAAAAATAATAATAGTATAATTTTTATCATAACTCATTGATTTAGTTGTTTTAACGTAATTAATTTACGGTTTTAAAGTAAGAAATCAAAAAATAATATGATAAATTTTATTTGTGATAATGTAACCGATGTATACAAGGCAGAAGAGTAAGAAGTAGGTTTTTACCAAATTACATGATTAAAATATGAACATAGATTTTATTTATTATGTAACTGTTAACCAGTATTTTATGTGTCTAGCTCTTTGTTAGAAATAAAAATATTTATTTTGATTAACTAATACTCGTATGTATTAATCAATAAAATAGTCTTTTGGTAAATTCTATACCTATTTAAAACTGATATTATAATAAGAAATTAATTTCTTGGAGCAACAAGAGAACCCGAGATATTATTTTCCTGTAAATTTAAATCAGAAAGCTCACGAGATTCGTATAATTTCATTTCTTCTTTTACCCATTCGATTAATTGTATATACTCTTCATCATTACTAAGAATAAGGACACGATTTAATCGTAAAAGATGGTGATTTGCATATTGCTTGTATTTTTTTATCGTAGTATCAGAAACTGAATAAAATGGTTTGTTGACCAGGATTTTATATTGTTTTCCATTATTCATTACTATTTGATCCTTATGCTCATATATAATCCTTGTTTTGGATAAGGATTGTGCGTAATTATGTAATGAAATAAATAAGAAAACTAAAAGTAATAATTTTTTCATATAAATATTCTATCGATTCAGAAAGCAAAAATACGGTAAAACCGTAAAAACACAAGGTTTTGTAGTGCTTAGATCGCTATTTTTTCGATGAAATGCACGATTTTATCTTTTAACTCACTTAAAATGGAAAAAAAGCCATTAAAAAATATTCTTTAATGGCTTTTTATTCATGTTATATTACTGGAATTGATTCATAATTAGTTCATAATTAGCTTATGAACAGATGTTTTATGATCAGTTTTTAGCTTAACCAAATATGCTCCATTGGCAAGATTTCCAGGATTAAATGATTTATTATTTACATTATCATTTTTGTATACACTTCTTCCAAATAGATCGAAAATGATAACCGAAATATTATCTGTAGGAGCAGTAACTCTAAGGATTGTGTTAGTACCACTTACTACTGGATTTGGTGCTATTGAAACCTGAGAAGCTTTTGTAGTATTAAAACTCTCTACTGTTACACCTCTAGCAGTACCACCTATCGTGAATGAAGTACTTTCTGAACTACCAAAAGAACCACCAGATGCTAATGTTGTACTACCTGCTGTTAATGAGTACGATCCGTTACCATATTGACAGCAAATACCATCTCCATAAACATCACTTATTGTAAATGTATAAGTACCAGCAGCCAAACATTCTGTAAGAGTTAATGTAGAACCATCGGCCTGAGAACCATATGTTCCTCCAGAAGCTACAACTTGATTGCTACTATTAGTAATTTGCCAGCTTGTTTCTTCTGGGTAATTATCGAATGTAAAAGATAAATTTACATCAGTACAAGAAGGGGTTGTTCCTGTAGATAGTTTAACGTCATCAAAAGTGATATCACCACTCCAGGATGTGCTGGTAATACCATTAAATCTTAATTTTACTGTAGCTCCGGTATAGGATGCTAAATCAACACTTGCTGATTTCCAAGAATTACCTTGATTACCAGATTTGGTCCATAAAGAAGTCCAATTAGATCCATTATCTGTACTCGCTTCTAGTGTTAATGTTCCTATGCTAGTACCATACATATGATATTGAAAAGTAAATGTTGCTTGAGAAGCAGCACTAAGATCAAAACAAGGAGAGTTTAATATTGCTCTTTTGTTAGGGAATCCTGAACCGTTTCCTGAAGCTTCTGTATATACATAGTATGTACCTTCTGCCGCACTTGATGGCCCTGTGTTATTTGATGGAGTTCCGTTAGCATCTATAGTCCAGTTAATATCATCACTAGTAGCTTGAGACCATGCTCCAAGTGTATTTTCGAATCCTTCAGCATAAGGGAAAGACGAAATCTCTCCTGTACATCCTCCGCCAGTATTTCCTGGTAGTGTAGTTGCAGTTGCAGTATTACTAAAACCAGATTGGTTTCCTGCAGCATCTTTAGCTTTTACTCTAAAAGAATATGATGTATTAGCAGATAATCCAGTAGCTTGATAGGTTGTAGTTGTAGCTGTTCCTATAACTGTATTACCTTGATAAACATCGTATCCACTTACTCCAACATTATCTGTAGAAGCGCTCCAGGATAGATCAATGGTAGTTTGCGTTGCGTTAGAAGTAGCCAAACTTGCAGGAGTAGTAGGTGCTTGTGTATCTCCACCTGTTCCTCCGGTAATTTCGAAGTTAGCATTAGAGATATCAAAGAATATGTTTCCAGATCCTCTTACCATGATTCTGTTTTGTGTTCCTTGAGAATTCGGAACTGTTATGCTATGCGAACCGTCGTTTGGTACTGCTGTAGCAATAACGGTTGGATATGTATTTCCTCCATCTGTAGATAATAAAATATCTACATTAGCAGCATTAATTCCATTTCCAGTTGTACCAGCAACATCCCAGGTTACAGTTTGCGTAGAACCTGCAGACCAGCTAACATTAGTATTCGGAGTGTTAACTACAAAAGGCCCAGCAGAAGCAGTAACATTAACTTTCATGTTATCACTATTATTTGCTCCACCACCAGCTTTGTTATCTCTAACAGTTAACCTGAAGTTTAAAGCTCTCGTTACATCTGGTACAGCTTCCCATTTCCATGAGGTAGCACCAGTTTTAATAGTTTGTAATCTTGGAAAATACCTTTGATTAGATGCGGTAGGAGTATAAGATCTGAAAGCAACACCAGAAGTTACAGTTGGTCCAGGATATGTTCCTACACGATTATCCATTTGTTCCCAGCAGTAGGTAAGTGCGTCTCCACTATTAGCATCAGTACTTTGTCCAGTTAATACAAATGGAGTTCCTTTTGGAACCGTATAATCTGCTCCTGCATTAGCAGTAGGAACAGCATTACCTGTATTGGTATTGGTCTGACAGCTTGTTGATTTTACATAATTTGTAATCTGCTGGATTGTTGCTGCATGAAAATAAGGATCACTATTCTGTTGTACATCCGTAGCACCAGTAATTCCTGCATACCCCATTATAGTAGTACCACTTCCTGGTTCCATTTGTACGTTTGTTCCTTCACTACGGAATGTATACGTATGATTTCCTCCAAACTGATGTCCCATTTCGTGTGCTACATAATCTACATCATAAATATCTCCCTGAGGCGTATTTCTTGAAGAAAACGCACTTCCTTTTTTTCCATCTACACATACACATCCGATACATCCGGCATTACCATTTTTTGGAGCAAGAACAAATACATGGCCAACATCATAATTAGCTTCTCCAATTACACTGGTTAATGTAGATTGTAATTGGCTGTTGTAACTTCCTGTATAGGGATCTGTATTTGCATTTGTATACACAACATCATCATTGTTTGCAATGAGAACCATTGTAACTCCAAAATCGGTTTCATATATCCCGTTTACACGAGTCATAGTAGCATTAATTGCTGCCATGGCTCCAGCCTTAGTACCTCCGTGAAATTGAGCATACTCCCCAGTAGTCGAAACGGCTAATCTATACGTTCTTAAAACACCATCATCGGCATTTTTTTGATTAATTGCACCACTATTAGAAAAGTTAGGTGTATTCTCATTAACAGAACAATTTAACCTATCAACAGTACCTGATCTCTGATCTCTAGAGTAAATAGTATATACAGAACCACTGGTTGTATAAGGCTCTATAAATACAGTTTTAGAATTACCAGATAGACGCATACTTTGTAACCCAGAAGGAGCAACACTAAATCTGATTGTAGCTGTTGGGTCGTCAATTCCCTGGCCAGCATACGATTTAATCTCAGGATATTTGGCTGCAAGATCAGGGTGCATTACAGGAGCTTCTACTATTCTAAAAGATTCCATAGCACCTTCCGCATTCGGAAACTGCATAATAACAGTAGAGCCATTTGATGATTTTCCTCGCAATTGAGAGTTCTGAAGTGCTTTTTTCAGAGCTTCGATATTAAGATCAAAAAGAGTGTTTGATGGTAAATCGGTCTTTGTTTTTATAACATTAAGACTTTTTGAGGAATTAGTTCTTTGCCAAGGATTATTACCTTGTGCGAATACGTGGCCTACAATAAATAAGCCCACGAATAAAAATAATCGCGTTTTCATATAAGTTGAGTTTGAGTTAGGGGGCAAAAGTAGAAATATTATCTAAATTTTTGCTAAATGTTTGAGGATTTGTTGGTGTTATGTTGTTATTTATGGTTTTTGCGTAATCAGTTAACGGTTTTAGTGAAGAATTTTGCAATAAATGCGATTCTGTAATAGGCTTGTAGTACGCAAAATTTGGAAAGATTAATTTAGGAAGGAGAATTTTTAAAAAAAGCAGAGTTCAAAAAGAAGAATAAAAAAAGACCACTATAATAAGTGGTCTTTTTTTATTTTAAATATGTATAATATTATAAATTAGGAATAACAAGCTCCTGATCTGGGTGAATAACGTCAGGATTTTTAAGAATATTTGTATTTGCTTCAAAAATAGCCTTGTATTTCATTGCATCACCATAATAGTGCTTTGCAATTTTGCTTAATGATTCACCGCTTTTTACTGTATGTCTATGATATACAGAAGTATCAGCAACTTTAATATCCGCCATAATATCAGAAGGAGAATTACCACCTATTTCTTTTATTTTATCCCAAAGTTGGTTTTTTTCATACTGTGTTTTTGCAGTACCTTTTATCTTAAGAGTTCCATTTTCTTCAGATACATCACCATCCTGGATATTTAATTCTTGTCCTAAATCCAGAACACTTTGATATTTTGACTTCACCATAACTAAGTTGATTTTAAATTATTAATTAGCTTTACCCAAATATAACAAATAATAGAATGGTGTTCACATAATTTTAGGATTAAAAATTGATCAATTATCGTTGAAATGCATAATTTATCTATATCCGGACACTTTTTAATACTATATTCAATGTTCCGTAAACGTTATTATTATATCATTCAGTTGCAATACCTTGGTTTTAGATATCATGGTTGGCAGAAACAACCTACAGTAAATACTCTTCAGCGAATGGTAGAGCGAACAATCGCTTTTGTTCTGGAACATAAAGACTTTAAGGTCTTGGCTACAGGAAGAACAGATGCCAAGGTATCGGCTAATGAAACCTATATTGAGTTATTTGTAGACCATCAACCTTTGGATATTGAAGTGTTTTATCCTTTATTGAATCAAAATCTTCCTCAGGATATTAGGGCTTTGGGTATTGAAGAAACTAATGAGCAGTTTAATATTATTCAATCCCCAAAGAGTAAAGAATATTTGTATTTATTCTCCTTTGGAGAGAAATTTCATCCCTTTTGCGCTCCGTTTATGTACAATATTGCAGAAGAACTTGATATAAATTTAATGCAAGAAGCAGCCGCGCTATTTGTAGGAAAACATAATTTTAGATCGTATTGTCACAGACCTACAAAAAATACGATTTTAGAAGGTGAGGTAACACATTGCGAAATTGAAAAAAATGAAGTGTATACTGCTAGTTTTTTCCCTAAAGAAAGTTATCTTTTACGAGTAAAAGGTGAAGGGTTTAAAAGAAACCAAATTCGCTTAATGATGGGAGCATTATTGGATTTAGGAAAAGGAAAAATAAATCTTGATTTCATTAGACAAACCCTGGATCCTGAATCAGAAGAAATTATATTAGAGCATATAGTTCCTGGCTCCGGATTAATATTAAACTCTGTTGAATTTAAAACATAAAATATGAAAGTTTTATCTACTAATATCGCAACACCACGCAGTATACTTTGGAAAGGAAGAGAAGAAAAAACAGGGATCTATAAACTTCCTGTAGAAGATCCTATATATTTAGAAAAAGAAGATGTTCGAAATGATCATGTTGTAGATAGAAAATATCATGGTGGCGTTGATAAAGCTTGTTATTTATATTCGGCAGATCATTATCCCTATTGGAAAACAAAATATCCAGATTTAGAATGGAATTACGGAATGTTTGGTGAGAATGTTACAGTAAAAGGGTTTGACGAAAAAAATATAAAAATAGGATCTATTTATCAACTTGGAAGCGCTACAATACAGATTTCACGCCCCAGGCAACCTTGTTACAAACTAGGTATTCGTTTTGGTAATCAAGCAGTGTTAAAGCAAATGATAGACTCATTGCTTTCTGGAGTTTATGTAAGAGTCATTCACCCGGGATCTGTTACTGCCAATGATGAATTACAGCTAACAAAAGAAAATGATGATGGAATATCTATTGCCGAATTAAATACATTATTATTTCATTATGATGAAAACACACACTTAGAACTTGCTAAGAAAGCACTTAGTGATACTTTGGTTTCTGATAGTGATAAAAAATATTTTAGAAAAAAAATAAAAGCTTATTAGCATATGCCAGATAAGACAAGATTGTATAGTCCTGATAAAAATACTATAGTTACTATTGATAATGGAGAGTTAATAAGTTACCAGGTCGATGGTATAGAAGTAATGCACCAAAAAGGAGATTTAGGATGGGGAAATACAGAAATCGAAATGTTTCCTACGATTGGCTCGACTAAAGAAAATCAATTTTGGGTACAAACTCCAAAAGGAGAAGCAAAACTGGATCAGCACGGGATTTTAAGAGTTATGGACTATCTTCCTTTAGCAATTGAGAAAAGTAGTGCTTGTTTTCATAAAAAATACGTAGCGAATACCCAGTTGTCTAATCATAAATTTCCTAATAAATCTTCACAACAATGGCTTAATTGGCCATATGATTTTGAGTTTATTAAAACTTTTGAATTATCGAATGAAGCTTTAAAAATTGTCTTTGAGATAAAATCAGAAAAAAATATGCCATTGATGTTAGGGTTTCATCCTGCATTTAAGATTTATAACCAGAATATCATATTGAAAACTGCAGATCAGCATATTTCTTTGGATACGATTTTAAAAGCAGGAGCATCTGCTTTTTTATTAGAAGATTGTAAAGAAATATCTATCACCAACAATGGTAGTCTTGCTATTAATATAAAGACAAATGGTTTTAGACATATCATGCTATGGAGTGAAGTAACAAATATGGTTTGTATAGAACCCATTACTTTTTATCCTGCCAGCGTTCCTGTACACAAATTACATACAGGGTTTGATTATAGTTCTGGGTATGAAAAATATGAAGTTATTATTTCTCAAGACTCTAATTAGTATTTCTTTTGTGTTAAATTTGTAAATACATTATAAAAATTGTGATTTGCGATTTTTGAATAGTAAAACACAATTAATTCATAAAATTTTAGTTACTATAGGGTTGATTCTTAAAAAATTAAGTTTTATTAACGCTCCAAAATTTTACAATAGAGATCGCTCTATAATTGTTAATATTTTAGTTTAACTATTTCAAGAGTCTTAACTATGATACATTACAGCCCTTCTATTTTTGTAATGATTATATGGTAGGCTATAAAAAGTAATAACACAAACTCAGTACTTTTGAAAAGGGGCCTTTACATACTAATTTTAATCTATACTATTCTCCTATCCTGTAGTAATGATGATAAACTTTTAGACGATAAATATGTTCGTGGTGTTCGGCTAACGAATAATTATGCAGAAAAAACAAATGATGATACCTTTTTAAGGTACATACTTAATGATGATTATATAATTACAGGGGTGCATAAAGTTAGAATAAAACCGAGTGTCTCAAAAAAAGAAGATACTATATCGGTAAAGAAAGAAAAATCTCCTGAAAAAAAGCCAAAGGAAAAAACTAAAAAAATAAAGAAGAAAGTAAAGAAAGAAATAGAAAGTGATTCTATCGAAATTAAGTATAGAAGGTATCATTTTATTGGGTTACCACAAGAAGTCACGAACCAAATAGTAACGCTACCCAAAAGAGAAGGCTTTGACAGGTTGATACAACAACAAGAAGCAACATTAGAAATATTAGAAGAAAAGTTAATAAGCAGAGAAGATATTGGTGGTAAAGTATATAAAGATATAGCAATTGACTACCTCGTAGAAATTGACAATCATTTAAAATTTGTAGAATTTTATAATGAAAGATTGTACGATGCATATTTAAAATTGGTAATAGAAGCAAAACAACTCGATCGTTCGATAGAAGAAGAATACAATACTGTATATGGGAGAATCAATAGCAGTACCGTTAAAGATTCTTTAGATGTAGAAAAACTGGTAATTTTAGAAAAAAAATATACATCACATAAAGAATTATTACAGACGCTCTTGGACTGGAATTTGAAGTTAGAAGATTTTCAAAATTCTACTAATGACTTTAAGATATTAAAAGATCGTAATATTGCAGAGACATTCGAGATGTACAAAAATAAAACTTCGCAAAAAGAAGTAATTCATTATTTAGAAATACGATTAGCAGATTTATTTCATAATGCTATGCGATCTCCAGAATAACATTAAGATTTTGAGTTTTCTTCTTCCAAAATTGTTAGTACTAATTTAATAGTATTGTACGCTATAGCCCCTTCAAAATGTTCAAAATATGGTTTTAAGGTTTCTGGGTTGTCCAATTCTTTTTTAGCATTTTTTACGGCATTAATATCTTCTTTATTTACAAATTGTTTTAAATCAATACTTTCACCATTTTCATAGAGTTTCATTATATGTGAGAAGATAGTAGATTGTGCCAATTGGCGTTGCAGTGCTATTTCTTCTATAGAAAGTCCTTGTTGATACAAGGTTAAAGTTTCTAAATGTGTATTTCCTTTTTTAGTGCTTTTCTTTTTTTTCTTTTTTGTTTTTTCGGCAGAAAAATCAATAATAGCTTTAATAAATTGGTATCCGTAGTTTTGCATCTTTTGTCGTCCAACCCCATTAATCTGCATAAATTCTTCATCACTCATCGGGCGAAACTTCTCCATTTCTTTAAGAGTTGCATCACTAAAAATCTGATAGGCAGGAATACCAGCTTCTTTTGCTAATTCTAACCGCAGTTGACGTAATTTCTCAAATAGGTTAGGTGCGGCTCCCTGATCTACCTGCTTTACAACAGCCGCTTGTTTTGCTTTTTCAAACTCTTTTAAATGTGCCAGACTTACTTTTTCTCCTTCGAATAGTACTTTTTTAGAAAGTGAAGTAAGTTTTAATTTGTTATTTTGATGAAAAGCAATTTCCAGATATCCTTGATTGATTAATTGTATAATGTATTGTTGCCAATCTCTCCACGCTATATCCTTACCAATACCATATGTTTTTATATTTTGATATTCTTTATCATATACAGCTGCATTTTGAGCACCTCTTAATATATCAATCACAGTACCGATAGGTTCCTGTTCTTTGATTCGGGTTACTGTAGATAATGCTTTTTGGGTAATAATAGTTCCATCTATAAAAGTTGGAGGATTTTTACACACATCACAATTACCACAATTTTCTTCGATTAATTCTCCAAAATAACTAAGCAGAATTTTACGTCGACAACTCAGCGAATCAGCATATTGTTTCATGCGATCCAATTTCGCTAATTGTACTTCTTGATTACCAGACATGTTAGCAAATTTTTGTAATTGTACTACATCTGCATAGCTATGAAAGAGTAGAGTAGAGGATGGTAAACTATCTCGACCGGCACGTCCGATTTCCTGATAATACCCTTCGATATTCTTTGGTAAATTATAATGAATCACCCAGCGTACATTAGATTTATCTATACCCATACCAAAAGCGATGGTAGCACAAACAATTTGAATAGTATCATTAATAAAACCTTCTTGCACATAGGATCTCTTTTGATGATCTACTCCTGCATGATATGCTTCTGCATTAAATCCCTGGTTTTGCAGTTTTTCTGATAGCATTTCGGTAGTTTTTCTACTTAAGCAGTAGATAATCCCACTATCATTAGGTTTATCTTTTAGAAATTCGATGATTTGCTCAATTCTTTTGTTTCCTGGTCGTACTTCGAGGCTAAGGTTTTTACGATCAAAAGAAGCAAGATGTTGTTTGGCATTAGAAATATTTAACTGGTCACAAATATCTTGACGTGTCGCTTTATCCGCGGTAGCGGTTAGAGCGATAACCGGAGTTTTAGGAAACCTGTTTTTAAGATACCCCAGTTGTGTATATGCAGGTCTAAAATCATGACCCCAGGCAGAAATACAATGCGCTTCATCTATTGCAATTAAGCTAATTTCTATTTGTGAGAATATTACATCTAAAAAAGATAAACTCTCTGGAGCGATATATAATAGTTTGATTTCTTTATCCGATAATTGTTGATAAATTTCCTGTTGCTCGGTTTCGGTTTGGCTGCTATTGATAAAAGCTGCTTTAATACCGTTTGCCAATAAGCCATCTACCTGATCTTTCATTAAAGCAATTAAAGGAGAAATAACCAAAGTCACCCCAGGCAATAATAGCGCTGGTAGCTGGTAACATATAGATTTACCACCTCCTGTAGGCATAATAACAAGGTTATCATCTCCGGCAAAAACAGAGGTAATGATATCTTGCTGTAATGGACGAAAGCTGTCGTACCCAAAATATTCTTTTAAGGTATGTGAAATGAGTTGTTGATCTGGCATAACTACAAAGAAAAGAAAATAGCATGTGAAAATGAATTTGTATGTATTATATGTTAATTGCTTTATAAAAAACATTAAAAGAATAAAAAAAGAGATTACATTTTTAGTAATCTCTTTTTAACTATTATGTCTGATTAAATAATTTCTGCTTTACTTTAATAAAACACTTCCAAAAATAGGAGCATTGTTATTACAATTGGTATATCGTCTGGTTTCAAAACTAAATTGTAATACAAAATCAGAAGGGATATTACCATTTATAGATAATCGAACTAATCCGTTTCGAGTTTGCCCAGCAGTCTGAAATGTTCCTAGGGACCCTCCATTAGCATTAATATTAAGCCCAGAAGGGAGGTTTAAAAATTTAAAATTCCTCGCTTGAGGATATACTGCATTAACACCTGATATGTTTGTGGTGGTCAATTGTAGAAACGCAAACCCATTTCCATAATTCTGAAAAGAAGTTTGATCCAAAGTAATACAGTTACCATTACTGTTTTTTTCGAAAACTTTTGTTTGTGGTAATTCTTTAGATACATTATTTTTTTCGCATGCTATAATAATAGTAGCTAAAAAGAATAATGAAATCACTTTTTTAAATGCATTGTAGTTCATGTGTGTAAGTTTTAAAAGTTTAAAACTAAGTTAGTTATGTTTTGCTTGGAAATTTTACACAAAAAAACAAAACAGTTACACTTTTTGAAGAAAAGAGTTATTTGTCCGATATCTTCTTCAAGGATGATATGAAACCCTTATTCTACAATAAAGATATTATTTCCTTATTCCTAATCTTTTCTAGAAGAAAGGTTAGAATAATATGTGTTGCAATTAAATTGGTTACAAATCTATTCTTATAAGTCGCAAGTAGTTTATTTTAATAATACATTTCCGGAAATTGAATTATAACAACTGGTGTCTCTATGACAGATATTAAAACTAAATTGTAATACGAATCCAGGGGGGATATCACCTCTTATCTGAATTGGTATTATTTCGGTTTTATTCTGTCCAGAATTTTGAAGTATGTTTAGTGATTCTTGTGAATATTTGGTAGTGATAGAAAGTCCTAGTGGAAGATTTAGAAATTTAAAATCTTTCGCTCTTAAGTATGAAATATCAATATCCGGAATATTTGTGATGCTTAGTTTTATATATGTTAGGTCGTTTCCTAATTTTATAAATGAAGTTTGATCTAGCAAATAACAGCTGTTGTTGCAATTCTTTTTAAATATTTTGGGAACTTGTTCTGTTGCAGAATAACTATATGTACAGGCTATAGTACATACCATAATAATAGTTAATAAGGAACATAGTAAAATTCCTCTTTTCAGCGTATTGTTAATCATTATAAAGATTTTGGGGTTTATATTATATAGAACAGTTTAAAATATATTTACCCTACTTTTTATAAAAAGAAAATGTTTATTTCTAATTCTTTTTCAGCAATGCTTACATAGTTTTTAATGTAGTTTGGAGAGATTTCCCCTTAATGCTCGTTACCTTTATAAATCCACATAGGTTCGGTTTCACCGGCTCTAACGAATCCTACTTTTTGATAAAAATCAATTGCTTTGCCATCTGCTGTTAACATCTGCATATGAAAATGGCCATATTTTTCCTGCATTTTATCTACTATCATTTTCCCAATACCTTTTCCCTGATAATCAGGATGGATAAGTAAATGAGGATAATACACAACCAAATATCCATCAGAAATTGCATTACCCAGTCCAACCAGATGATCTCCGCTCCAGGCAGAAACTAATGAATGGGAATTCAGTAAGGCATTATGTAATTCTATAGGCTTATCTGCAGAACTCCATTTATTAGCTTTATATAAATCAATGATTTGTTTTAACTCAATATTTTTTGTTTCTGAGATTTTTATTTCCATTTTATTTGTACTAGTATTCTACAGTGTTATTTGTTTATTTTTTCTACGATAAGTATAGTATGAATTTCTTCAATATCATCTGCTTTTTTATATTTTTTTTGAAATGATTCTTTGATCTCTAAGGATGCTGTCGTTAAATCTTTTTCAATATTTTTTAAATCATGATAGTAAAAATATACTCTATCTCCACTACTTCCTGATAGATATCCTGAGTCACTTGGGTTTCCGGCAATAAAACTTATATAAAATATTCCTGAATTATTAAGTAACTTATTACAATCCATTATCATTTTCGTACAATCTGATTGTGATAAATAGGGGATACAAAAACCACAAATAATGGCATCAAATTTATTTGGTATGGTATGTAGATCTCTGCTATCCATTACCTGTACTTTGGCTGTTGGATTATTTTTTTTAGCCAGCTCGATCATATTTGCCGAATTATCTATGGCTGTTATTCTAAAATTAGGATTTTTAGTTAGAAGATACTGGGTAATATTCCCCGGGCCACAACCAATTTCGAGAATATTAGGATTAATTTTAGGAATTAATTCGCAGAATATGTCATAGGTATCATTGTACAAATCCAGATTCATGAATTTATCTTCATAAACCTGAGCTATTTTATCCCAAGTTTTAAATGTTTCCTGGTATCTATCCATTTTTTCTTTTTAGAAGTACATGAAGAATACTTTCATTTCAAATCTCGATTATGGTAGATTCTCCAGAACTAAAATCGTTACAAGTCCATTGCCAAAATTCGTTTAATTTTATTTTTCCCTCTTCCATATATTCAATGTATGATTTGCATTTTCCTGTCATTAATTCATGCTCTTTGTTTATGTGTTGATATACAAATTCTAAGTGATCATTAACCCATTTTCCTACCAAATGCCCTTTTATAATTTGCCCACCGTCATAATTAGCCCAAATGATGTTTTCATTTTGGTTATATCTAAAAATAGTTTCATCTGATACTTCTCCATTATTGGTATTAGACTGTGTCTTGAATTTTTTATTGTTTAAATCAATCTTCATTGTTTTACTTTATCGTGTTCATGAGTGGCAATATATCTGATACAAAGTATTACTTACTCTGTTTTTACGTTTTAAAATTTGTCGATTAGAGAGGGTAACTTTAGGTGAAATGTATTGAAAATAGATTTTTGGAATAAAAAAACTATTCATGATGAGACGACTTACTTTTCTATTAATCGATATCTTTTTCTGTCAAATTCATCTTTCATTTCATTTTGATTATAAACTTTCAAAAGTTCAATAAAGCCATTTTTGCACAATCGATCTAAATCATTTTGAGAAATATCGTTTGCCGTAAAATACATCGATTCTCCATTTACTTCAATAAACCATGGCATCCACAAAACGCCCCACATTTCCCAAAAATATTCAAATTCACTACTATTATTTTCAGAACACCTTTCTTTTAATTCACTCAAGAATAATTCTAAACGATCATCCATAAATAATTTGAATTTTTAAAATTATCAACATCAATAGTATCAATTCCTATTTGTATCCTAAGGGTAATCTAAGATAATGAAAGAGAAGTATATGTAGCATGTTATAATTCTAATTTTTTGGCCCCTATTTCTTATTTTTTAGAACTAAAGAAATTAGGCGTGATATGCATCTAAACTAGAAAAACTTATATAAAAAAATTATGAAGTATATGATAAGAAAAAACAGGTATTACTCAAATAAATCAGAACTTAGATACCTATCTCCACGATCACAAATAATAGCAACGAGCACGCCGCTTTTTAGCGTTTTTGCTAATTTTATAGCAGCAGTAACAGCTCCGCCGCTACTCATGCCAGAGAAAACACCTTCTTCTTTTGCTAATCGTTTTGCCATATCAGTGGCTTCTTCCTGGCTTACTTCGATAACCTGGTCTACTTTATTTGGATTAAAGATTTTAGGAAGATATTCTTTTGGCCATTTACGTATTCCGGGAATTCTGGATTCGTCTGTAGGTTGTACTCCAACAATTTGTATATCTTTTGATTGTTCTTTGAGATAAGTCGATGTTCCCATAATTGTTCCTGTAGTTCCCATGGAGGATACAAAATGTGTAATTTTACCTTGCGTATCTTTCCAGATTTCTGGTCCGGTAGTTTTATAATGAGCACGCCAATTATCATCGTTAGCAAATTGATTAAGCATTACATACCCTTCTTTATTAACTTTATCTTCTGCATAATCTCTAGAACCTTCTATTCCTATATCTGATGAGGTAAGTGTTACCTTTGCACCAAAAGCACGCATAGTCTGTACTCGTTCTTTGGTAGAATTTTCGGGCATTACCAATTCAATATCCAGTTTAAAAATTCCTGCAATCATCGCCAAAGCAATTCCTGTGTTACCACTTGTTGCTTCGATAAGCTTAGTATTTTGATTAATATCACCACGATCCAGTGCAGATTTAATCATATTATAAGCGGCACGATCTTTAACACTTCCTCCTGGGTTATGCCCTTCTAGTTTTATATATAATGTAATATTGGGATTGTCTATTAGGGAAGTAACCTTTACCAAAGGGGTATTTCCTATCAGGTCTAAAATACGATGTGACATTAGATAACTTTTTTGATCTTAATTTCTGCTGTATTTGAAATAATTGAATTTTCGGAAACCGAAGAGGTAATCCATGCATTACCACCAATGGTACTATTGGCTCCAATAATAGTACTTCCACCTAGTATTGTTGCATTAGCATAGATAGTTACATTGTTTTCTACAGTTGGGTGACGTTTTACATTACGAAGTTTTCTGTCTACATATAATCCACCAAGAGTTACACCTTGATATATCTTAACATTGTCTTTTATGATTACCGTTTCTCCGATAACAATACCAGTTGCATGATCAATAAAAAACGATTCTCCGATTTCTGCTCCTGGGTTAATGTCAGTACCTGTTAATCGATGTGAATATTCTGTCATTAATCGAGGGACAAGGGGTAAACCAAATTTAAGAAGCTCGTGACTTAATCTATAGATTGCTATAGCATAAAACCCAGGATAGGCCATATATATTTCTTCTATAGAATTTGCTGCCGGATCACTTTTCATAAAGGCCTGAGCATCCAGATTTAATTTTTCTAGTATACCAGGTAACTTCTCTAGATAGGATTGCCATAGTTTACTACATGGTTTATCGGTTTCCCAACACGATAGATCAACAAGCGTTTCGAAAGTTTTTTCAAGACGATCTATATTCTTAGCTACTTCTGTGTCTGTATCGAATAATGTATAGAAAAGTAATTTCGTAAAATATTCGGTTTTTTCCTTTAGCTCAAGCTTAAGATTCGGATTCTTTTTCAGCTCTTTTATCTCATCGATAATTTGATCTCTTTCTTTAGTCATTGTAGTTTGTTTGAAAACTCTAGTAAATATATAGAATAAAAGGTATAAAAGTCTTTTTAAACGATAAATACTTACATTTTTAAAATAATAATAACATTAGAAGGGTATAATTGGTTGTATTCTGTAATTTTTAGTTAAACTTTCATCAGTATAGGATATGTGAATAATGAATCATTATTGATCGGTTTATGATTTAAATCATATTTGGAGGCATTGTGTTTATTTATTTTTACATCAATAAAAGATAAAAAGATCTTTTTATAATAAATTAAATTAATTATCACTATGTTATCTAAAAAACAAGCGCGAAATTTCTTTCTGGGAGGAACATTGGTCACTTTTTTGGCATTTATTGGGTTAACGATCTATTCTTTTAGTGAAGAACAAGATCAATCCAACTATACCAACATAACAGAACAAGTTGTGCGTGGAAAACAGTTATGGGAGACAAATAATTGTATGGGATGTCATACTCTTTTAGGAGAAGGAGGATATTATGCTCCAGAACTAACCAAGGTTCTCGATAGAAGAGGAGAAGGGTATGTAAAAGCAGTGTTAATGACTCCTGTTCCCTGGGCACCAAATGGCAGAAAGATGGTAGCTTATGGTTTCTCTGAAGAAGAAGCAAAAGATCTTATCGCCTTTTTTGATTGGATTGATGATATTGATCTAAATGGCTTTGATAGAGTTGTGTCTCCATTAGCAAAAGATGAAAACTAAATAACTTAAAAATATAAATAGATGAAATACAAATCTCAAAAAGTAGCATACTGGTTCTTTGCCTTATCCATGTTACTATTGGTCTTACAAATTACCTATGGATTTATTATGGGTTTTGCTCGTATTGGTATGGATGGGTTACATGATTTTATTCCCTTTAATACAGCTAGAGCTGTACATACAAATTTATTAGTAGTCTGGTTATTATCAGGCTTTATGGGGGCTGCATATTATATTATTCCCGAAGAAGCTCAACGTGAACTTGTAAATGTAAAATTGGCTTATGTACAATTAATTTCACTAGCACTGGTTGGTGTTACTGCCATTATAGGATATCACTTTAATTGGTGGGAAGGACGTAAATTTTTAGAAATACCAAGACAATTAGATTTTTTGGTTGTTATTAATGTTCTATTATTTTTAGGATTAATACTCATAACTCTTTTTAAAGGAAAACGTAGGACAACTACAGCATTAGTACTTTCTATGGGATTACTGTTTGCTGCCTTATTGTATTTGCCAGGAATGTTACCATTCGATAGCCAGGTGACGGATTCATTTTTTCGCTGGTGGGTAGTACATTTATGGGTAGAAGGAGTTTGGGAACTTATTATGGGAGGTATTCTTTCCTTCTTGCTAATAAAACTTACCGGAGTTGATAGAGAGGTTATAGAGAAATGGTTGTATGTTATTGTGGGGTTAACTTTTTTATCAGGAGTATTAGGTACTGGTCACCATTATTATTACATAGGAGTTAACAAAATATGGTTAATTGTTGGAGGTATATTTTCTGCTTTAGAGCCTCTGGCCTTTTTAGCAATGGCACTTTTTGCAGTAAATATGTATCGAAAAGGAGAGAAAAAACACCCTAATACCATAGCGTTATTCTGGACGATAGGATCGGCAATTGTGTCTTTTGTAGGAGCAGGGCTATTAGGTTTCGCTCATACATTACCTCAAACTAATTTATATACGCATGGTACTCTGGTTACGGCCATGCATGGTCACCTTGCTTTTTGGGGAGCATATGCAATGATTGTACTTGCAATTATTAGTTATTCTTTACCAAATCTAACAGGTAGAAAATTGTACAATAGTGTAAGAGGAAGAACTTCATTCTGGACATCAAATATAGGTATGATAGGTATGACAGTTGCTTTTGGTGTCGCTGGTGTTGCTCAGGTATATTTAGAACGTAAGTTTAAAATGGAATTTATGGCTGTACAAAAAGAGATTAGCATTCACTTCGTTGTATTGATTCTCTGTGCATCATTATTTACTATCGGAATCATATTATATATAATTGATTTCATAAAGCATGGTCGCCCTAATGATGAAGCTATGGAAGTTCGAGAAGTCTAATTGATATAAAATATAGTTTTCTTTTTTCAAGATAAGGTCTAAAAAGACATGTTGCGTTTATGTATCTACCTTTCCCCCATATACTGTAGATGTACGATTGATGTTACAGTGATAAAACGATTCGAAAGACTTCATTTATTACTACTCATAACTTTTTAGGCCTTTTTCAATTTAAAAAACAATAAAATTATGGATCATAATGCTACCAACGGAAACAAAACAATACTATCTAAAATAGGTGTAGAAGTACCACTAAATCCACCTTTTTATAAGCCCATTGCCAAGGAGATAGAAGTTTTTGAGCATACTTATAAAAATAAACTTCCTGTTCTTTTAAAAGGACCTACAGGAACAGGAAAGACAAGATTTATTGAATATATGGCATATCAATTAGGGAAAAAGCTAATTACGATTTCTTGTCATGAAGAGACGTCATCTACAGATTTGATAGGCCGTTACATAATTAAAGGAGCAGAAACTATATGGATAGATGGTCCTTTGACAAAAGCGGTAAAAGAAGGAGCTATTATTTATCTCGACGAAATAGCAGAAGCCAGGCCAGATGTTATCGTGGCAATTCATGCATTAACAGACCATCGAAGAGAGTTGTTTATTGATAAATTAGGAGAGACTATAAAAGCACATCGGGATTTTATGTTGGTTGCCTCTTTTAATCCAGGGTATCAAAAAGGATTTAAAGAGTTAAAACCATCTACAAGACAACGATTTATTGCAGTATCATTTCAATATCCATCTCCAAAGATAGAGTCTGAAATTATAGAAAATGAAACAGGGGTTACCGAGGCATTAGCAAGAAAACTGGTGAATATTGCCAATAAGATCAGAAATCTTACAGAATTAGGGTTAACAGAAACGGTTTCAACACGATTATTGGTTGATGCTGCAAAATTGATTCATTCTGGATTGCCAAAACGATTATCGGTTAAGGTAGCTGTAGTAGAACCACTAACAGATGATGAGGAAATAACGACTGCATTGACAGACCTATGTGATTTAATGATATAACAGAATCTTATGTTTGAGCCCGATGAATACATATATAGCAAAGTAGTTAGTTTTTTAAAAAGACGGAAAAAAAAGTCTCAGGAAAAAAATCAATTTGCAGTAAAGTTAGAAGATATAAAACCACGATTAACGATTCTGGCTCGAGCAATAACTGGAGAAGCAATAGAGCTTTTTGAGGCCGAAAGAGAAGGCGGATATAAGAATAATAATTTCTTTCTGCCAACTCGTTTTTCAGAATTTTTAACGATAGAAGAAAATATTTCATTTTATGTATTTAGAACAGTCTATTTATCGATGCAAAAAAAACTGGGGTTTAATTTTACTCCAGCAGATGAATATGCTATAGAAGAGGCTCAAAAAAAAGCAAGAGAAACCTCTGATAAGGTTTTGATTGAAGTACAGGGTCAATTTCCTTTTGTACTAGAGATATATCAGAAACTAAAAACCTGTTTTGAAGCAATAACACCAAAAGAAAAACAGCCAGATTTTACCTATATCTATGGAAAATGGATGAGCAATGATCCATTTTTAAAACCAAAATATGAGCTAAAGAATTTTTCTGAGAAAGCAAAAGAAGCAATTCTGGATGAAATCAAAACTACGCTAAAGGCTAATGCCGTAGAAGAGATCGTAAATATAGAAGTAGACAAAAAGACACAGGAAGATTATGTACTTACCCATAATTTTGAAAAAGTAGAAACAGCAGAGGAGTATGACGGGGGATGGCGTGATTTTGATGGAGATGATGAACTAGAGGAGCATGCCAATGCACTAGAAGAGCTTACTATGAAACATACGGTAAGGGTTGATGATCCCACACACTCTGTATATCAGGCTGATTTTATAGAAAATACAACAATTTCAGAAAGCATTGAAGCAGATACCAAAGGATACCATATATCTTATGACGAATGGGATTGTTCTAAACGAAACTATAAACCAGATTTTTGTAAGGTTTATCCTAAAAATCAAATCGAAACCGACATTGAGTATTATAAAAAAACATTAAAAGAAAATGCTTCGACTTTAATGGGACTTCGTAAAATGCTTACCTCTGTTAATAATAAATACCAACAACAACGAAGACAGGTACAAGGAGAAGAATTCGACTTAGACATGATTACAGACTTATTTACCGATGTGCATTCTGGACATACACCTTCGGATAAAGTGTATGTGTCTAAACGGAAAAAAGAAAAAGATCTTTCTATTTTATTATTGTTAGATGTTAGCTTATCTAGTGATGGATATGCTGCTGGGAATAAAGTAATTGATGTAGAAAAACAGGTGTCCATAATTTTTGGAGAAATCCTGAATGAGTTTGGAGTCGATTTTTCTATACAATGTTTTTATTCTAAAACCAGAAACTATTCTACTTATATCACTCTAAAAGGATTTGAAGATGACTGGAATACATCCAAGTTTAAGATAGGAGCAGTATCGCCTTGTGGATATACTCGTATTGGTGCTGCACTAAGACATTCTGGAATGCTAATGGATCAGCGTACTACCAAAAATAAATGGGTAATTCTTATTTCTGATGGGAAACCTAATGATTATGACAAATACGAAGGGAAATATGGCATTAACGATGTGAAACAAGCACTTAGAGAACTAAACCAAAGACAAATAAATTCGTATGCATTAGCTATAGAAGCTCAGGCAAAATACTACCTACCACAAATGTTCGGGCAGAATCATTATCAGATTTTAACAACACCGGTAGAACTCTTACAATCATTAGTACAGCTTTATGAAAAAATAAAATACCAAAATTAAATGAATTCTTTTTTACCAGAAGTAGAGAAATTACCCGAGGGACACCCGGTAAAAGTGTATTATCAGGAAAGTGAACTCATCCAGGAATTACTATCAGAATTATATGAAGCAGATGCGATAGAAGACTTTCAACAGTACTTCAATATATTTAACCAATTAACAACTATAGAAAAACGATTTGCTCGAAAAGAGAACCAGCTATTTCCGTATTTAGAGAAACATGGTTGGAATGGCCCCAGTAGGGGTATGTGGTCTTTTCATGACAATTTAAGAGACCAGATTAGGCTACTGAATACACATAATGCAGAGAGAAATACTACTAAAATCATAGAAAACCTTCCGTATTTGATAGAAGGAATAAAGCGCCTTCTCACTCTTGAAGATATGAGATTGTTTCCTATTGCCATGCAAATACTTAGTGAAGAAGATTGGAAAGAATTTTATGAAGGAGATGAAGAAATGGGGTGGATGTTACCCCAGAAACCAAAGCCATATCCCGCAATAGAAACAGCATATATTCACCCAAGCGAAGATTTTACCGAACGTGATTTACCATTTTCTTTAGAAGATACCTTTCATTATGATGAGGGTTACATGACCCCAAATCAGGTAAACCTATTGCTTCGCTATTTACCGGTTGATATTACTTATGTAGACGAAAACGACAAAGTCATTTTTTATAATCGGGGAGAAGATCGCGTTTTTCCCAGAAGCAAAGGAATTATAGGAAGAGAAGTTCGTTTTTGTCACCCTCCCAAAAGTGTAGATATGGTACTACGTATAGTAGATGAGTTTAGAGCTGGTACAAAAGACGTGGCAGAATTCTGGTTTAATTACAGAGGTCAGGTAATTCATATCCGATACTTTGCCATTAGAGATAAACACAAAAATTATAAAGGAGTTATCGAAATGTCCCAGGATGTAACCGAAATTCAAAAACTGAAAGGAGAAAAACGACTGTTGGATTGGGATTAAAAATATAAAGAAAAGTACAATTGTTAGATAGAACTCTATACAAGTAGTGAAGGATTAAAGAAGATAAATGAAACAAACAACTATTAACTATAGCAATATATACTACCCGCCAGGAGGAATTCTTATGTGGATCATAATTTCTTTAGAATTAATAACTTTTGGAATGGCTATAATAGCAATGGTATATTGTGGCAAACAAGAACCTGATCTTTTTCATCAATCAAGGATGCTGTTAAATCCGGTTTATGGAATTCTTAATACTATTCTTTTGCTTACCAGCGGTTTTTGTATGGCAATTTCGGTTCATTATCTAAAAATTAATATCCCACAAAAATCTAAAATACTGTTATTAGTAACCATGCTGTTTGGAATACTATTTTTACTAATAAAGACCTTTGAATATAACGAGAAAATAAATCTAGGCCTTGATATTAATCATAATTTGTTTTTTACATTTTATTGGTTACTCACTTTATTTCATGTCATACATGTTATTGTTGGTTTGGTGATATTAGGCTCTGTTTACTTCGGACTAAGAAAAGAGAAAACAAATATAGAAGATGTTGAAGCAAGTGCTTCATTTTGGCATATGTGTGATTTGATATGGTTATTTATTTTTCCTATAATTTATTTATTTTTTTGATAAAAAAGAGACATGTCTGTTTTAAGTGATGTACACTAATTTTAAAAGATATCCCATGAAAAAAAGTATAACTATTACCTATGTGTTTTTAATATTGCTAACCGTTATTTCGGGAATAATATCAGGTGCAATAAATAAAAATATTTCTTTTATCATTTTACTATTATCTGCATTAAAATTTATTGGCGTATCGTTTTATTTTATGGACTTAAAAAAAGCACATACTTTTTGGCAATCTATTATAATAGGTTATGCAATAGCATTGGTTATCATTGTTTTAATGATTTAATGATGTTATCATTTTATAACTGTGAATCGATCTGCAATTGATAGGAATAATGTATTGAAATATCGACACAAATTTTGAATACATGAACTGATATTTATCATAATTTTTTTATGAGTTTGATCCTATCTTTAGTATAGAATTTAAACCTAATAGAATGAAAAAAAGAACACCTGTTTCCAAAATTATGACTTCCGATGTAATTACCTTAAATCACACTAATGGTTTAGAAACAGCGGAAAAGCTATTTAAAGAAAATAATATTCGTCATATTCCTGTAGTTAGTGGCGATGCCATTATTGGTATGTTAAGTTATACAGATTTACTACGTATAAGTTTTGCCGATGCCGTAGAAATAGATGAGCAAGATGTTGACACGGTAGTTTACGAAATGTTTACTATAGAACAGGTAATGGCAAAAAATCTGATAAGTGTAAGTTCTAGTACAACAATCAAAGAAGTTGCAGAAATATTGTCAAAAAAAGAATTTCATGCATTACCCGTAGTAGATAATGATAAACTGGTAGGTATAGTAACCACAACAGATTTGATAAATTATTTATTAGATCAATTCTAATAACCCAGTTTTTAGAAAATGCAAAAAAGGGAAGCAATGTGCTTCTCTTTTTTGTTGAAATAAAGTAAAGTTTGATCTACTGTATTCCATAAAATTTAGTTAAACTTCTATAGAGAAAACAGATTTTAGTATTTTTAAGATCAAAGTATATTATATGAGTACCATACCAAAAACAATATTTGAATTTTTAAAAGATCTAAAAGAAAACAATCATCGAGATTGGATGACAGAAAATAAGAAACAGTATCAAAGTAATGAAAAAATACTCAAAGCATTTTATGCATCTGTTGCAGAACGATTAAATGAGAAAGACGAGATCGAAAAAACTAAAGTATTTAGAATTAATCGAGATGTTCGTTTTAGTAAAAATAAAACACCGTATAATGTGCATCGCAGCGCAAGTTTTAGTAGGGCAGGAGCACATAGGAGAGGAGGGTATTATTTGCGATTAGAACCAGGTAATTCACTTATGGCAGGAGGTTTTTTTAGCCCAGAACCAGCAGATTTATTACGAGTTAGGAAAGAATTCGAAATGGATGACCAAGAGATTCGTGAAATATTATCAAATGCAGATTTCAAGAAAGCATTTAATGGTTTTGACTCTTCAAACCAGGTAAAAACAGCTCCAAAAGGATTTAGTAAAGATCACCCTAATATTGATTTGATCAAAAACAAATCATTTTTTGTCGCTCATAACTTTACAGATGATGAGGTTTTTGCACCTGATTTTCTAGATAAAGTAGTATACCATTATGAATTGCTAAGACCATTTTTTGATTACATGAGTGATGTGCTTACTACGGACCTTAATGGTGTTTCTTTAATTGATTAGAGAATAATGGAAATACGAATCATAAAAGATAATAGAAGAAATGTATTGTCTTGTATTAGAGAAGATGGCAGTATAACCAGTACTGGTTTAGGCCCTGATCTTCCTAATCATGATATGGCACATTTTGTTGTAGAATCTTATTTTGGTTTAAAACAAGGGTTTTATGGAATGATAAAATCAGGGATGACTATAGAAGACCTTTCTAATAAAGAAATTATTAAAACCTTAGGAAAAGAATCTTGGCTTGCCGAGGTCTTAGCAAGAAATCTTCAAGCATTAGGTTCGGGTTCTAGTACAATAGAAGAATTTATTTCTTTGGTTATTTGGGAAACAAATACGATGTCAATTCAACCTCCAAAAATGAAATTATCCGATGTTAAAAAAATCAAATCCAGTTTTAATGAGCTATGTAAACAATGGAAACAATTATCTGATCAGGACTGTCTGAGCTTGACGTTTTAAAAAATTATATTATTAACATTGGAAAATTCTGTGAGGTTTTTAAACTTAAAATGATTTATTAATAAAACCTCACAGATATATTGATCAGTAAACAACAAACTCTTCGATCTTGATTTAATGTAGTTTATGTCGTGATAGAATAGATAAAGGAAATTAAACCTGAGTCATTCCTCCATCAACTTCTAATTCTATACCATTAATATAAGATGCATCATCAGATGCCAGAAATAAAGCAGATTTAGCTATTTCTTCTGGAGTCCCAAAACGACCTAAAGGTACTTGACTGGCAAAACCTTTTCCCATTTCTTCTGAAACATCTTTTGGTAGTCCCATTTTACTAAAAATAGGAGTTGTAATAGGCCCTGGAGAAATAGAATTAACGCGAATACTTCTGGACTTTACTTCTGATGTTAAAACCCTTTGGTAAGCACGTAATGCACCCTTGGTGGCAGAATATATCGCTAGACCGTCAAAAGCTCGATGTGTTACTACAGAGTTATTAAAAAGGATTGTTCCTTCATCATTAATATGTGGTAATGCTTCTTTAACGGCTAATATTGGTCCTTTTACATTAATATTAAAAATCTCTTCATAATGTGCTTCTGTGATTTCATGAGTTGGAGTGGGACGTAAAACAACGCCAGCATTAAGGAATAGAATATCAATTTTACCATATTTATTTATAGCTTCTTTAATCAATCTTTTATTATCTTCTGGTTTGGCTACATCTGCTGTAACGGTTATAAAATCCCCTACAAGTGTTTCTGAAACTTCATCCAATGCTTCCTGGCGTCTTCCTGAGAGTACCACTTTGGCACCTTCTTGTAAATACAGCTTGGCCGTTGCTAATCCGATTCCGCTGTTTGCTCCTGTAATAACAGCTACTTTGTTGTGCAGTTTTTTCATCTTAATTGATTTTTTGTTAATAAATTTTACTTGAGGCAATTATTTCGAATATGCTAAACGATATATATGACAATCCGATAACTCCTTTATAGGGTTTCTACTGGAGAAGTAGAACTAGAATTATTTTTATCGAATATACGGTAGAAATCATCATTGTAGTAATATACATGATGTATACCATTAGAATTATGTGTATGTGTTAAGAAATTTTTAGAATTGAAGAATAAACGATATCCCGAAAAGAATATATCTGAGGTTGACTTGTTATTTTGAAGCGTTATTGCTTTATGATAAGTATAGCTATGTCTATTTGTAGTAACAGGTATTATTTTTTTGAAGAAATTTCTATATAATTCTGTTTGACAGAACCATTTGCGAGTATCATTTTTTTCTCCCATAGTATAGTGGTTTTAAGAAGTGTATACCAGATGGGATTTGTCTGGAAATTACGCAAAAAAAGTAGGTTTTTTTTATACGTATCATTAATTTTCGGATGATAATATACAAATAATCAATGTGTTATGCAAAACCTAATATTTTGAGTTTTATAGAGTTTTGATACTAAAAAGAACGATAAAAGAATTGAGACATATTTAAAAAGGCTGATTTTGATAGAAATCAGCCTTTTTTTTTACGAAGAAGTATTTTATATTTGACTTAGTCCACCATCAATTTCTAAATCCACACCATTAATAAAAGATGCATCTTCTGAGGCTAGAAATAAAGCTGATTTTGCAACTTCTTCAGAAGTTCCGAAACGGCCTAATGGTACTTGTTGAGCAAAACCTTTACCCATTTCTTCTACAACATCTTCTGGTAGTCCCATTTTACCATAAAGAGGTGTTTCGATAGGTCCCGGCGCAATAGAATTAACACGAATACCTCTAGATTTCACCTCAGAGGTTAAAACACGTTGATAGGCTCGTAATGCTCCTTTGGTCGCAGAATAAACACCTAATCCATCAAACCCTTTTTGAGAAACAATAGAGTTTGTAAATAATATAGCCCCACCGTCATTGATATGAGGTAATGCTTCTTTGGTAGCTAATATTGGCCCTTTTACATTGGTATTAAATAAAGTATCGTAATGCTCTTCTGTTATTTCGTGTGTAGGAGCTACCGGTGCAATTCCGGCATTTAGAAATAACACATCAATTTTTCCATATTTAGTGGTTGCTTCTTCAATTAATCTTTTGTTATCTTCTGCTTTTGCTACATCTGCTTTTACGGTAATTAAATCGCCTTCAAGTGCTTTTGCAGCTTCGTCTAGTGCTTCTTGACGCCTTCCCGAAAGTACCACTTTGGCTCCTTCCTGTAAATATAGCTTTGCTGTTGCCAATCCTATTCCGCTATTGGCCCCTGTAATAACTGCAACTTTGTTTTGTAACTTTTTCATTGTATTATTTTTGTATTTATAAATAGTTTATTTGAAACAATCGTTTCAAAATAGGTTAAAAAAAATTAGTATAGTACTTTGAGTACAGTACGAGTGAGATTCCTTAAATCATTTTCATTTTTATTTAGTATTCCTGTCATTCTAAGTCCTTGTATAGACGAAAAGAGGTATAATGCATATTGGCCAGCTGTCTGATTCTGGTTAAATATCTTTTCCATTTGCCCTTTGGTCACAATATCTTCGAGCATTGCAATCATTCTATCTTGATTTTTTTCCATAAAGGATTTAATCAAAGGCTCCTGGTTTGTCATTTCTGATTTACAATTAATAACCAAACAACCTTTACGATCATTATCATTAATAATTTCGTGAATATATAAATCAAAAATAGCTTCAATGGCTTCGGTTGCATTATAAGATTGTGCTAACTTTTGGCTAAAACTGTTTCCGTATATAGATTGATAATGCGAAAGAACTTCGAGAAACATATTTAATTTACTTCCAAAAGAGTTGTAAATACTAGATCGATTTAAATCAGTAGCATCTACCAAATCTTGCATAGAAGTACCATTATATCCCTTTTTATGAAATACTTCGGTAGCTTTTTGCAAAACTGTGTTTCTATTAAATGTTTCTACTTTTGGCATACTTATAATGAAATGATCGTTTCAAAAATAATTAAAATTAGCAATGTGTATTGTTATAAAAATCATAAAGTTTATAAAATGAGTTTCATCATCATATCTGTTTGAAGATCTGTTCCTAACATAAATCTGTGAGTATCAAAGATTTTAAAACCATTTCTTTTATAAAACTTGATAGCCCCGGGATTTTTCTCCCAGACACCTAACCAGATAAACTCTATAGATTTTTCTTTTGCTATTTGTAAGGTTTTTTGAAATAGCAATTGCCCAATTTTTTTGCCCTGATGCTCCTTTACGACATATATTCGTTCTATTTCTAGAGTGTTACCTTCTACGGGTTCTGTTTGAGCATTACTAAAATTTATTTTAATATACCCAGCTATATCATTATTTATTGTCGCAAAGTAAAACTTAGAGTTTGGATTTTGAAGTTCTTGTGTAATGTTATCCAAGGTGAATTTTTCATTAAGGTACCCATTGATATTTTCTTCTGTGTTATGAGGAGGACCAAAGGCATCATAAAATGTCTGACGTCCGATATCCAATAACTTACGGTTATCTTCTGGTTGCACTGGTTTGATTAGAACTTCTGGTAATTCCATTTTGATACTGAATTAATTGGATACTAATTTTTTAAAAACCTAGATAAGATCATCACTACATTTACAGCTATCAAGTTCTGGGAACTTAGAAAATAAAGATTATGATTGCAGCAATTAATTAATAAGTATAAAAGATCAAAGCGAATGTATCTTAACTAGATAATTCGTTTGATTACTCTTAATTTATGCGTGTGTGTACGTTTCTCGGCATTATAAATCCCAGTATGATCGATACGATCTACACGTACTTTACCATGCGCATGAATGATATAGTTGTCCTTCATTATAATACCTACATGGGTAATTGCCCCTTCTTCATTATCAAAAAATGCAAGATCTCCAGGTTCACTTTCTTCTATAAAACTTAACGGATCTCCTTGAGTTGCTTGTTGAGATGCGTCTCGTAATAATTTATACCCATTAAGTTTATATACCATTTGAGAAAAGCCACTACAATCAATACCAAAATTTGTTTTTCCACCCCATAGGTACGGCGCATTAAGAAATAGAAAAGCGGTATTTATGATATTATCTTTAGGTTGTTTTTCTGTAATTCGAGCCCCTTCATAGTGATGTTTAAAAAAGTCTAATGCTTTCAGAGAAGATCCAAGAGGAATAAGCATTAGTTGGTTCTCATCACAGCTTACAAATTCGACCATATCTCCCACCATGCAAAGCGGTTTTTTATCGAAATTAGTATATTCTTCTTCGGTGATTTCTATATATTGTTTGTTATCAATCCAGCCTTCATAACGATCAAAAGCCAATCGAATTTTACTCCATTTTTTACGTTTTTCTAACACTTTAAAATGTTCACCGTATAATATCTGGGAAACCATTTCACTAGGGTCTTGAGGTTCAAAACGTAACGGGACAATACTTAAATTACAAATACCGTATTGCATGAATTTTTTATAGGAAAAAGACGAATAAACGTCAGATTATTATATGATTAGATTGAAATTCAGAAAATCGAAGTTAAGGGGAATAGCTTTCGGCCCTTAACTTCGGTTTTCTAATGTACAACTATACTCTTTCGATTACCATAGCCGATGCACCACCACCACCATTACAGATAGCTGCAGCACCGATTTTGGCGTCGTTTTGTTCTAATACGTTGATTAAGGTAATTAATATTCGTACACCAGAACATCCTAGTGGATGTCCTAAAGAAACAGCACCCCCATTTACATTGGTATTGGTGTCATTAAGTCCCAGAATTTTTTGATTTGCTAGCCCAACAACAGAGAAAGCTTCATTAAATTCAAAGAAATCTACATCATCAAGAGAGATTCCTGCTTTTTCTATTGCTTTTGGTAATGCTTTTGCTGGCGCAGTAGTAAACCATTTCGGCTCTTGTGCAGCATCTGCATAACTTTTTATTCTTACAAGAGGCTCTAATCCAAGTTCTTGAGCTTTTTCGGCACTCATAACAACAACAGCTCCTGCACCATCATTAATTGTAGAAGCATTTGCAGCAGTAACTGTTCCTTCTTTAGAAAAAGCAGGACGTAAAGCAGGTATTTTTTCCATTTTTACGTTTTTATACTCTTCGTCTTCTGTAATCATAATAGGCTCTCCACGACGTTGTGGTACTGCTACAGGTACTACTTCATTATTGAATTTACCATCTGCCCAAGCTTTTGCAGAACGTTCATAAGATTGAATAGCAAAAGCATCCTGATCTTCTCTGCTAAAATTATGTTCTGTAGCACAAAGATCTGCACAAACTCCCATTGCATTATGATCATAAGCATCTACTAATCCATCTTTTTGCATACCATCATCCATAGTCTGAGGTCCAAATTTATGCCCTGCTCTTAATCGCACATAATGAGGTATTAAACTCATATTTTCCATCCCTCCAGCAACTACAATATCTGCATCACCCAAAGCAATAGTTTGTGCAGCATGCATAACAGCTTTCATACCACTCGAGCATACTTTATTTACGGTTGTACAAGGAACAGTGTCGTTGATACCTGCTCCTAATGCAGCTTGCCTGGCAGGAGCTTGTCCATTTCCAGCCTGAACTGCATTACCCATATATACCTCTTGAACTAGTGAAGGATCCAGATTTATTTTATCTAATGCACCTTTGATTGCAGTAGCTCCCAATTGGGTAGCCGGAACAGTAGATAAGCTTCCCATAAAACTTCCTATTGGTGTACGTGCTGCAGATACGATTACTACTTCTTTACTCATTATTTATGTTTTAAAAATGTGTGTATTGTTTTTTGCGAATTTAGTGATTTTTAAAGGATATGCATAGTGAAGTTACTAACAAGAGTTATAATGAGGTGCTGACTTATTTTTTATTACTTTTGAGTAATTTATATAATACTACTTGTAGGGTACATAAATAAAGTTTTAGTTATTGGATTTTATGAATTATGAACTAAAATGTTTGATAGAGAAACAATGCTGAAAAGACATTACAAGTAATATTGAATTTTTAATCAGTGAATTGGGATTGATTAAAAAAAAATAGGATCATGAAAAGTTTTTTGAACAAATTATATAAAAGACAATCCTCTATATATAGGATTTTTCTTTTTATATGCACTACAGCACTCATTGTATATTTATTTCCTAAAGGGGGGATATTTAAATATGAATTTACAAAAGGTAAACCTTGGCAATATGAGAATTTATACGCTCCTTTTGATTTTGCTATTGCAAAAACTGAAGCAGAAATAGAGGAAGAGAAAAAACGAATTAATGATAATGTAATTCCCTATTTTGAGTATGATACTATAATTGCTAATTCTGCTAAAGAATCTTATGATACTACATTTTCTAATTATTTAAAAGTACTTGATCAAAGTAGCAGCAGAGACCAAGCAAAGCTTTTTGGTAGAATATTGTTAAATGATATATATAGACATGGAGTGCTGCAAGAAAAATACTCTTATGGCAGTGATAGACAAATTTTTTTAAATAAAGGAAATACTGCAGAAGCAATAACATATGGCCAAATTCTAACCTCTGATGCCTTAACTAAAACTATTAATTCTCGTATTGATAAAAGTGAATATACAAAGTTTAAAAGCGATTACGTCGCACTGTTTTATGATTTGATAAAGCCAAATGTAAGATTAAACAAAAGACTAACAGAGAGTACTTTAGAAATTGAACTAGAGAAAGTTCTTACTACAAGAGGAGGAGTGTCTAGGGGGAGCAGAATTATAGCCAAAGGAGAGGTAGTAGAAGGAGATAAATTACAAATATTAAATTCGTTAAAAGCAGAATATGAATCCCAGGTATGGAGCGATAAAAACTTCTACTGGATTGTATTAGGATATTGCTTATTGGTTTCATTAGCGCTTATGATGCTCCTATTGTTTATTAAAAAATATAGAACAGATATATATGAAAACAATACTCAGGTAACTTTTATTTTTTTCAATGTTCTTTTTCTGGTATTGATAACCACTTTGGTGGTTAAATATCGATCAGAATATATATATGTTGTTCCTTTGTGTATTCTTCCTCTGGTTCTTAAAGCATTTTTTGACTCGAGATTGGGGTTGTTTACTCATGTTATTACAGTACTTATATTGGGATTTGTTGTTCCTAATAGTTATGAGTATACCTTTTTACAGATTATTGCAGGAATTGTAACGATATTAACAATTTCAGAATCTTTTAAGAGAGCTAATTTGTTTATTTCTGTGGGCCAGATCACATTAATTTATATCCTGGCGTATATTGCATTTCATATTATTCATGAAGGAAGTATAAGTAATATCGACTGGGTAACGGTGGGGTTGTTTGTGATAAGTGGATTTGCAACTCTTATAGTGCACCCTTTAATCTATGCTTATGAAAAGGTTTTTGGATTGATTTCTGATGTTTCATTATTAGAACTTAGTGATACAAATTCGGTTTTACTTAAAGAATTGTCTAATAAAGCACCAGGAACATTTCACCATTCACTTAATGTGGCCAATATTGCAGAGGCTGCTGCTAATGAAATAGGGGCTAATGC
The DNA here is from genome assembly GCF_943422735.1 of Aquimarina sp. EL_43. Classification (NCBI taxonomy): domain Bacteria; kingdom Pseudomonadati; phylum Bacteroidota; class Flavobacteriia; order Flavobacteriales; family Flavobacteriaceae; genus Aquimarina; species Aquimarina sp. EL_43. The sequence goes on from NZ_CALSBR010000001.1 coordinate 4,380,855, forward strand.
TATGCTGGTAAGAGTAGGAGCGTTATATCATGATATTGGTAAAATGGCCAACCCTACATATTTTACCGAAAATCAATCTGCCTCTGGTAATGCGCATGATGTATTATCTCCAAGAGAGAGTGCCAAAATTATTATTAATCATGTGATACGAGGCATAGAGATTGCCAAAAAAAATAATTTACCCGATCGTGTTATTGATTTTATTAGAACTCATCATGGTACTAGTACTGTTTACTATTTTTATAGTAAGGAAAAAGAAACTAATGAAAATGTGAATATCGAGGATTTTAGGTACCCTGGTCCGAAACCATTTTCTAAAGAAACTGCTATTTTGATGATGAGTGATAGTGTAGAGGCTGCTTCAAAAAGCCTTAAAAATCCTACAAGTAGTTTGATCGATTCTTTTGTAGAAAAAATAGTGAGTAAACAAATGGAAGATGATCAGTTTCTGAATGCCAATATTACTTTTAAAGAAATCCAACAGATCAAAAAAGTCTTTAAACGTAAACTAACCAATATTTACCATCTTAGAATAGAATATCCAGAGTAATATTGATTTACGTAAGACTTTGCCAATAAGAAGGGTATCTTTTATATTGATTCTATGCTTTTATTGTTTTACCAAGGTATTTTCGATCCATCCAAAAAGTTCCGAAAGGGATAATAGAGCAAACTAAGACAATCATAAGTGTTTTGGTGTTCCATTGTTTTTCTGGTTTCACAAGAAATGCAAATACAATATAAATTAGAAAAAGAAATCCATGAGCCATTCCTATTATTTTATTAGGCTCTGGAGATTCGAAAATATATTTTAAAGGCATGGTTACAAAGAGAATAAGTAGGTATGAAATACCCTCAAGATAGCTGATTATTCTAAAGCTTGAAATCATAAAATTATTGGTGTTACGTTATTTTTCAGGAGTATAATTTAGTTCGAATACCTCTAGATTAAAATAGGGTATTGCAGATAGTAAATGATCAAAAATATCTGCCATTATCTGTTCATAGTTTTTCCAAACTTTGTTATTACTAAAGGCATATATTTCTAAAGGTGTTCCTTGTGCAGAAGGTGGTAATTGACGACTCATAATTGTCATTTCCTTATTGATAAACGGGTGGTTTTCTAGGTATAACTCTACATACATTCTAAAAACGCCCATGTTGGTCAGGTTTCTTCCGTTCATCAACACGCTTTTATCAATCTTAGATTCTTGATTGTAAGAGTCTATTTTTTGTTGAGTTGTAGTAAGATACCCTTCAATAAGTTCAATTTTTTTTAATTTATTGAGATCATCTTCAGATAAAAATGAAATACTCGATGTTTTGATTAACAATGCTCTTTTAATTCTTCTTCCACCAGAATTCATCATACCTCGCCAGTTTTTAAATGATTGCGATGTAAGATAATACGTTGGGATTGTAGTGATCGTTTTATCAAAATTCTGAACTTTTACCGAAGATAGGTTAATCTCGATCACATCTCCATCTGCTCCATATTTTTGCATAGTGATCCAATCCCCAATTCTCACGGTGTCATTTACTGCTACTTGTATACTTGCAACAAACCCCAGGATAGTATCTTTAAAAATTAGAAGGATAACGGCAGACATAGCTCCAAGTGCTGTTAAAAATGTCCATATTGATTTCCCCGTCATTGATGAGAATACCAGAATAGCCCCTATAAACCATACAAATATCATAAACACCTGTACATAACTGTCAATAGGTTTATCTTTAAAGGAGTCTAAAGATTTTAAAAAATCTCTAAACGTTCTAAGGATACTTCTTAAAATCCATATCGTTAAAACAATAACCATAATATTGAATAGGGTTTCCAGATATTTTTCTGCTGTAGGAAAAGCAATAAACAGCATGGGAACAATCCATATGGTTAGCGATAATGGTACTATATGTGCTAGGTAATCAAAGGTTTTATTTTTAACCAAATAATCGTCAAAAGTATTTTTAGATTTTGAAGCATAGCTTTTAAAGATCGTTACAATAACTTTTTTCATTACAAAATCTAATACAAAAAGAACAACTACCAGGATACATATCCCAATAAGAAGGTTTAAGTATTCTGCTGTATGTTCTGAAATACCTTTTGAAACCAAAAGGTTGTAAAAGTAACGGGTTAAATCTTTCATGAATATCTATTACTAAAATTCATGCAAAAATAGGATTCTAGCTTTTGATACAATACATAAAGTGAAAGATTTAACTTTTTTAAAAGATATAGAGCAAATAAGAGGGGCAGAAAAGTTTATTTTTTTGACATGTAAAGCAGAGCCGAAAGACAATCATCTTTTACTTTAGGTATGTTTCGACTCTGCTTTATATGACAGAATGGATGTTTTTTAGCTGTTATTTAAACAATCCATTCTAATTTAATTAACTATAGTTTATAGTTTAGTGATACATTAAACATAGTACCTAATTGACTAAAATGAAAACCATTATACGTCATTTGAGAATACCTTTGATTAAAAGTGATTAAATTAGAACGGGTTTTTAATTCTGCCGGATCATTAAGAAGTGCATCACCAGCAGCGTTAAGAGATTTAAATTCCCATTCTGGTAAAACGTTTAATAGATTGTTAACGTTTACAGACACAGTAAATTTATCTGTTGCATTAAAATCAATACCTAAATCCGTAACAATTTTTGGGATAAACTCAGTTTTTAAATTAGGACCTAAACCTTGTTGTCTAAATTCTGTTTTTCCGAAATATGTATTATTTAGGTTAAACCCAAATTTACCGATAATGTAATTGGTTCCCAAAATCCATTTGGTCTTAGGCCTAGAGGTAAAGAATAAAGCTTCCTGAGTTAGGTTAACGACAGATTGTCCTGCATTCGCAACAATTGCCGGATTCTTAACATCTCCATCTCTTTCGTTTTCTATTGTATAATTACCAGATAAACTAAACCCAAGAGAACCACCGGCAAGATCTATATTTTTATAATTTGCAACGACATCTATACCAGAAGTTCTGGTGTCTAATGCATTAACAAAAAAGCTTAGATCATTTAGATTATTATTATTTAGTAATTGATCAAGGTTTGTATTACCAATACTATTACCAACGGCATCGGTGGCAGTTTTTCCAATTTCGGTACTAAGTACAATTCTATCTTCAACCTGAATATTGTAATAATCAATTGTGAAGTTTATATTGTTGTTGATTTTAGCCCCAATACCTACAGTTATATTTGTAGATTCTTCTGCATCTAATTGTGGAATATCTAATAATTTTGCTTGAGGAGAAACATTATTTATTAGTCCGCCAACTTGAATTCCTGCTCCCGGAACAAAACTATACTGCGCTTTTTGAGTATAAATTTGATGAAGTGTTGGTGCTCTAAATCCTGTAGAGATAGAGGCTCTTAACGTTAATTTATCTTCTAAAAATTTGTAGCGTGAACTCAATTTCCACACAAAAGCGTCACCAAAATCACTATAATCTTCTAATCTAACTGTACCGTTAACCAAAAAATCTTCGGTAATATCATACGCTATATCCAAATATCCTCCAAAATTATAACGGTTAAAAGTTCCTGAATTTTCGGGACTATTCCCGGCAAATGAATCAGCACCACCGCCATCATACGAGGCAAGATCTCCTTCAATAATTTCAAAGGTTTCTGTTCTAAATTCTGCTCCAAAAGCAATACTGATTTTATCGGTAAGTAATTTTGCGATATCAATATTTCCTACACTATGTCTGAATCCAGTTCCTCCGGGATCAAATGATATAGGGCTATTTTCTCTATACAATTCAGAACCTTGTGTGAGTTCACCAGGATCTACAGTACCATTGTCATTAGAGTCAATCCATGTAGATGGAGAATATACCGTATTACGATTGTGGGAGTTATTTACTTTATAGGTTTGTGTGTTACCCCCAGTAGTATAACTTAGATCATAATTCCAACCATTTCTTTTAGTTTTAAAACCAATGGTTGCATTATAATCATTAAGATCTCCTTCAAAAGTAGGTACATACCCTATATATTGACCATTTGGCCCATCAGGGAAAAAATCTGCCAGATACGGAAAGTCTGTCAATGTTCTCCAATATGGAGTCCTATAATTAGCAAAACTATTTACTTTTTTATACACATAAGCGGCATTCATATAGATCTGTGTATTTTTACTGATATCATATCCACCGTTTACCAAAAATTTTGCTGCAGATGTTTCTGGTGACCCGTTAATATTTCCGGCATCTGGTTTAAGAGCCAAAAATTGATCAACATCTGCTCTTCCTTGTGTATTGGCAGCATTGATTTCTGCAAGCCTGGTAGTATGATTAGGAGTGCCTACATAGTTATCAATAAATTCTTGCTGAGCTTGCTCTGCCGTAAGACCTGTTAGTGTAGCACCCCCGTCTAAAGCTTGTCCTCCAGCATCTAAATAGCTGCTATAGCTATCTGGATTTGTGAATACAAAATCATCAAATTCCCCTTGTGCATCTACAGTTCCTGGTCTGTTAGCCAAGCTTACCTTAGAGAAATCTACAGTATAGTTAAAAAAACCTTTATCTTCTCCTATAGAACTACCATTATTTAAACTAATACCAATCGTTTCTCCGTCTCCTTCAGATGTAATTCCTGATCTAATGGTCACCGAACCTTCTTCGGGATTGTCTTTTAGAATAATATTCATCACACCTGCGATAGCATCAGAACCATATTGTGCAGATGCACCATCTCTTAATATTTCTACTCGTTTTATAGCATCTGTTGGTATTGCAGAAATATCTGAGCCGGTTTCCCCTCTTCCCGGAGAGGTTTGAGTATATAATAAAGCACTTAAGTTTTTACGTTTTCCGTTAATAAGAATTAAGGTCCTACTCGGTCCCATATTTCTAATCTCGTAAGGATCTAATAATGAAGTAGCATCATTTACTGGTGTTTGAACGGTATTAAATGATGGTATTTTATATTGTAACGCTTTATCGAATGTAATTTGACCAGTAGAAGTTAGTTCTTTTGCTGGTAATACATCAACAGGAAGCGAAGAAGTAGTATTACTTCTTGGTAGGGCTCTGGATCCTACTAAGATAATCTCTTCTAGTTCTGCTCCACTATTTAGTGAGATATTGATGATCGTTTGAGAATTTACAGATACTTCTTTAGAATTAAAGCCTACATAGCTGAAAACCAGAATGCTTTCTGGATTAACTTCGATGCTGTATTTACCATCAAAATCGGTTGTAGAACCATTACTGGTTCCTTTTTCAATAATATTTACTCCAGGTAAAGGAGAACCATCTGCATCCGAGACGACTCCAGTTACTGTCTGTTGCGAAAAGCACAGACTTGTGGATAGTACGATTAAAATAAATGCGAGTTTTTTCATGTAATAATTTGTGTTTAAATGAATGTTGGTTTAAAATGATTGTCGGCTAAATATATTTAAAAATGATAGTATTTAACATAAAGTATTATGAATTTTTCAAAATATATGTGAAAAAATCATAAAAAAATGTGTTTTTTTTACTTTGAAAACCTTAAGAATTGATACTTAAAATATGTAGTAATAGAAGTTGTTCTGGTGGGATGTTAGCCAAATTCGGCTGCTATATTTTAGGCTCAAAACGATGAGCAGATGTAGGAAAACACTATAAGTTATTATTAAGAAGATAAGAGTTATGTTGTATTTAAGAAAGTTCTAGTTTTATGTTTAAACAAGAAAAAAAGAAAGGATGTACAAATGAAAAGTAAAAAGACCGCTTTAAGCGGTCTTTTAGTATATACTTTTAGGTGTTTTGTTGTTTTAGAAATTAAAATCTAATCTAGCATAGTAATAAGCTCCACCAAATCCCATTTGAACAGCATCCCAGTATCCACCAGCTTCTGTTTCTCCGTCATTCTGTTGATCAGGATACTCATTAAAGATATTGTTTCCTCCAATAGTAAATTTTAGATTTTCTGTTAACTTGTATCCTAGATTTAGATCAGCAGTAATTTTAGCACCATATACATCTTCTGTATCTGCAAAATCGATAAGAACAATCTCACTAAAATGTGTCAAGCCAAGTCCTGCATTAAATTTGTTTTTGCTATAATTAGCATTAAAAGCAAATTTACTTTCTGGAGCAGAGGCTAATAAGAATGCTTTTTCTCTTTCTCCGAAGAAGGTAGCTTCGTCTAGGCTTCCATTGTTTACATCTTCAATAGTCATATTATTAATATTTCCGGCTAATGTTGCTGATATATTACCAAAATCAAAGTTTCCTTTCCAGGATAGTATTAAATCTAAACCAATAGTTTCTGTATCCACACCATTGGCGAAGAACTGTGCTTCTGCTACATTTGGTATTTGAGGAGCCGCAAATGTTCCTGTCAATACAATTCTATCTTTAACATTAATATAGTACCCATCTACTGTAGCTGTAAACCCTCCAAAAGTTGCTGTTGCACCTAAGGCTCCATTTAGCGCTGTTTCTTCATCGAGTTGGTCAATTCCAAAAGAAGCTGTTACAGGGCTATTATTAGCAGATAATAAGGTTTCGGTTGCAATACCCCCCTGGAAATCAGTGAACCTAAGGTTGTAATATATCTGAGCTAGGGAAGGAGCTCTAAAACCGGTACTTACAGATCCACGAATATTAATAGCTTCTGTAGCTTTAATTCTAAAAGCTAATTTACCATTAGTGGTACTTCCAAAATCACTATATTCTTCAAACCTTCCTGCAACTCCTAATAAAAAACTGTCAGAAATATCTAATTCTGCATCTGCATATATAGAAAGGTTAGACCTTGAGCGATCCACCTCGTTTGCAGGACTATATCCTGGGAACCCTTGTGACCCACCAGGCCTCAATTCTCCAGAAAGAGGATCTGTAGGCTGTGTTTGATTTGCAGGATCTGTAATCGGCAGACCATTTACATCATACGTTGCATAAGATCCTTCTTCACCAGCAAAAATTACGAAATTTTCGGTTCTGTATTCTGTACCAAAAGCAATGTTTAATCCTTTAAGGATGTTTGGATAATATCTAGAAAGGTCAAGACTGGTTGTATTTTGACTTAAACTATGTCCACCAGCATCAAAATCTGTTGGTGAAGAACCTTGTAACGATGCATTTAAAGTTCCTTTGATGAAATAGTGAAAATTATTTTTACCCCATGTATTATTAATATCAATTTTCCAACCGTCTTTGGTTTCGGTTCTAACACCGGCAGAAACAGAGTTATCGATGATATTTGATGTTATCCTTGGTGTAAAGCCATTCGAATAAATTGATGGTATCACACGCTCTCCGTCGTTACGCGTAAATGCAAAAGCGTCTGTGTCACGATAATTTCTTCCTCCAAAAGCATATATCTCAGTTTTTTCAGATATTGGGATTGCGGCATTAGCAAAGAAATTAAAACCATCTATAGCAGCTTCACCAAAACCTCTTCTGAAATCAAAACCAGGACGTAATGTTTTGTGTTTACTAAGATATTCTGTAGTAAAGTTTGCATAGCCTCTTTCTCCAATCTCTACCCCATAATTGGCAGTTATTTTTACAGATCCTCCATCAAAATTTTTATCATCAGCAATCATATTTCCATCATTTTCTGTATCCAAACGATTTCCATCGGTATTAGGTGTTCCTGCTGGAAAATCTCCTTTGGCATTCGCATTATAAGCGCCATAACTAATACTTCCTGTTAATTTATTAACATTATCTTTTAGAACAATATTAATAACACCAGCGATAGCATCAGAACCATATTGTGCAGCAGCACCGTCTCTTAAGACTTCAATTCTTTTAATAGCAGATGCAGGAATAGCATTAAGATCTGTTCCAGAGTTTCCCCTTCCACGGGTTCCAAAAACATTAATTAAAGAAGAAGAATGTCTTCTTTTTCCGTTTATTAAAACCAAAGTTTGATCTGGTCCAAGACCACGTAATGTTGCCGGGTCGATATGATCAGCTCCATCTGATCCTGATTGCTTATTTGCATTAAAAGAAGGAGCAGTATATTGCAGAAGTTCATTAATTTCTATTTTACCACTTTTGGTAATAATATCTTGCATATCGATAATATCAATTGCTACAGGAGTATCGGTTGCAGTTCTTTTTGGGCTTCTGGACCCAACCACAATAATTGTGCTTAGTGATTCTCCTTCGAGGAGGGTGACATCTATTTTTTCTTGTGTTCCTACTTCTATTTCTTGTGTCTCAAAACCAATAAAGCTAAATACAAGAATAGCATTTGCGTCTACAGCAATTGAGTAGTTTCCTTGATTATCTGTTGTCGTACCTTTTGCAGATCCTTTTTCTATAATATTTACATAAGGTAACGGAGATCCCGAAGAGTCAGTAACTGTCCCTGTTATTACTTGTTGGCTAAAGCACCAACTAGTGAATAAGCAAAATAAAATGAGTGTGATTTTTTTCATAAAAAATGTTTATTTAAGGTGATTGTGTCCTTAAATATATCTAAAAGGTTGGTATTTAGCATAAACTCTCACATGTTTTTTAATTGAATCCCTAGTTTCATTGGCGATTGCAGTTAAAAAAAAGAAGTATTAAAATTGCTTATAAAACCAAAAAAGATGAACATTATTTATAAATTAAGGGTGTAAGGATTTACGTCGATATTTTACACCCTTAAGTTTCGAAATATTTAATTACTTTTACTACTTATGCACATGGAGAATTCCATGGTAGTGCACATAAGGGAGCACTCCATTCACCACCACAAGCTAGGCAATCTTGTTCGTTTCTAGGCCATCCAGAACCCTTAATAACCTGAAGTTGTTTTCTGTTAAGTTTCTGGACTCCTTTAAAATTTAAAATTGTTTGTAACATAATTTTTGGTTTTAAGATTTATACTATGATTTTAAATCATCACCTAAATTTAGGTTTTTCAAATAAAGCTGTGCCTATTATTTATCATAAATTATTTATAAATAGAAGTTTACATAGAAAGATCTATGGTATACATCATAAAAAAACCGAATCTTATTAGAGATCCGGTTTTAATTGTAAATTAATATTGTTTAATATTTAGTTTTCTTGATATTTATATACAATTTTGGTTACCTCATCTATTTTGGAATCATACATTTCTAGGATGAAATTTTTGTTTTCATCAAAATACCCTAGACAGTTATCATTACCTCCAGAGTTCACAATATAAAGTCCCTTTCTAAGTGGTCTTACTTTAGCTACTTTATCTCCTGATTTATTTAAAAAAGTCATTATAAAACCTTTTTCATCAGCAACTTTAGTATAACCTACCATATCAGAAGTGGTTTCAAACTTTTGTACTACTACTTCATCATCTTCATAAATAGCAGATTGATTAATTTGATCTTCACCGTCAGGGCTAAACTTTATTTTGCCTTTTTTAGTAATAACTTCTTGTTTTTTAATAACTTTTTCTTCACCATTAGGCCCTTTGATACGAATCGTCTTAGTTACTGTTTCTTGTGAAGAATTTTGTTGGTCTTTTTTTTCGTCAGATTGCGCGTGGTTAACAGCGGTAAACATCAAAAATACCACTACGATTAGAGTTTTTAAAGTTTTCATTTGTGTATTTATTAGTTATAAATTTACAAAAAAACTAAAATATGCTAAAATCTAAATATCTTAATTGGTAATTTTTGCTATAAACTATTTATTAAATAATCTTATGAATCTGTACTTGTTTACTATAGATGAATAGCATTATCTTTGCACTCTTAAAAATTGGGAGCGAACTATAGAATATATCCCAACCATTATTAATATACGTACCATGAAAGCAGGAATCGTAGGGTTACCAAATGTTGGAAAATCAACATTGTTTAATTGTTTATCTAATGCAAAAGCACAAAGTGCAAATTTTCCATTTTGTACCATAGAACCCAATATTGGGGTGGTGAATGTACCAGACCCCAGGCTAGAGAAACTAGAGGAATTAGTAGTGCCCGAACGAGTAATCCCCGCAACGGTAGAAATTGTGGATATTGCAGGTTTAGTAAAAGGAGCAAGTAAAGGAGAAGGATTAGGGAATCAGTTTTTAGGCAATATTAGAGAAACAGATGCTATAATACATGTATTACGTTGTTTTGATAATGATAATATTGTTCATGTAGATGGCTCGGTAGATCCAATTAGAGATAAGGAAACGATCGATATAGAATTGCAGCTTAAAGATCTGGAAAGTGTAGAGAAAAAACTAGATAAAGTAAAAAGGGCAGCCAAAACTGGTAATAAAGAAGCACAAAAGGAAGAAGCAATTTTACTAAAACTTAGAGAAGGACTAGAAGCTGGGATATCGATTAGAGCAATCGACATCTCTGAAGATGATCATACTGCATATGTTAAACCATTACAGTTTATAACAGATAAACCAGTACTTTATGTCTGTAACGTTGATGAAGGGGCTGCGGTCGATGGAAATGATTATGTAAAAAAAGTAAAAGAAACTGTAGCATCAGAAAGAGCAGAAGTAATAGTATTAGCCGTAGGTACCGAAGCTGATATCACCGAGTTAGATGATTATGAAGAGCGCCAATTATTTTTACAGGATATGGGGTTAGAAGAAGCGGGGGCATCAGTATTAATTCGCGCAGCATATAAATTATTAAACCAGCAAACTTATTTTACTGCTGGCGAGAAAGAAGTAAGAGCATGGACGGTTAATATAGGAGCTACAGCACCACAAGCTGCAGGAGTGATTCATACCGATTTTGAGAAAGGTTTTATACGAGCAGAAGTTATTAAATACGATGATTTTGTAAAGTATGGTAGCGAATCCAAGGTGAGAGAAGCCGGAAAGCTAGGAGTAGAAGGAAAGGCATATGTCGTAAATGATGGAGATGTAATGCATTTCTTATTTAATGTATAAAAATATCTTGTTGATTTATAAAACCCTTTCTGGTATTACTAGAAAGGGTTTTTTGTTGGGTATCGTAATTAGAAAGTACTTAGATTTTTCAAAAATAACAATACTACTATTTTTGAAAAATGCAAAATAGTAAGTTATCCTCCTACGGAATTGTACTGGCAATTGTTGGTATCGTTTTATTCTCTGCAAAAGCAGTATTAGTCAAATTAGCGTATAAATTTGAAATAAGCTCAGAGCACCTATTATTGTTTAGAATGTTGTTTTCTTTACCAATATACATTGTATTGGCCTTGTATAAAAAGCCAGTCGAGAAAAATAAAATTAGAAGAATAGATTACCTGTGGATTTTATTTTTTGGGTTCGTTGGGTATTATTTAGCGAGTTATTTTGATTTCCTTGGATTGCAATACATTAAGGCAGGATTAGAACGAATAATTCTTTTTATTTACCCAACACTGGTTATTATTATTTCACGTATTTTTTTGAAGAATATAATAACGAAGCAACAACTATTGGCTATTTTGCTAACATATATAGGTGTAATCGTTACATTTTGGGGAGAGCTTCAAATTGAAACTACGCATGTCATTCTTGGTGGCACTTTGGTTTTCTTAAGTGCATTAACCTATGCTATTTATCTCGTGGGGAGCGGATGGTTAATTCCTAAGTTTGGTGTTGTAACTTTTACTTCATACGCAATGATAGTTTCATCTCTATGTATAATTATTCAATATTTGGTTTTTGATAGGCAAAATATAATGAACTATCCCTTAGAAGTATATTTTATTTGTATTGTCATGGCAGTCTTTTCTACAATTATACCTTCTTATTTGGTATCTGCAGCTATTGCTAAACTTGGGGCTTCTAATTTTTCGATTATAGCAAGTTTGGGGCCTGTATCTACAATTTTATTAGCTTATTTCCTTTTAGGAGAAAATTTGTCAATGATTCAGATAATTGGTGCTACAATAGTGATTCTTGGTGTATATGTAATCTCAAAGAAAAAATAAGATATGGTAAAATCTATTCACCTATAAAAAGTTTCAATGTTATTTTTGAGCTTTTTTCAATGTTTTTTCATTAATTTAACACTCTAATTAGTAAGTGTTTACTTACGTTGAAGGGGATTACTTTCCAAAGAAAAGATTGGATAAGTAAATTAGATTTGTAATATTTATGGGTAAAGGGGGCTTAAGGATAGTAGTACTGTACTGCTTTGTATATGTTAGTATTGTTGGTTATGGACGAATAAACGATAATATTGGTGATAACAAAGTGGCATCACTAGAGAAATCCAGTAAAGGAAAATCAAAACCGGTAGAGGTTAAAAAAGTAAACTTTGATGAAGATATATATCAAAGAGCGCTTGAAAACAATAAACAAGAAGCATATTTAGAAGAGATAGCCAGAAAAAATACTATTATTAATATACTATGGGCTAGTCTTGTTCTATTATTAATCATTTTGCTTTTATTGTATCGAAAATATAGAGTGAGGGAAAAAAATAGTGATGCCTTAAAAGAAAAAAATGAAGAGCTTATTGAAGCAAAGGCAGAAGCAGAAAAACTTACCAATACAAAATCTCAATTTATTTCTACTGTAAGTCATGAACTAAGAACTCCTCTTTATGGAGTGGTTGGGATTACCACATTATTGTTAGAAGAAAAAGATATTTCGCCAAAGCACAAGAAATTACTTAGTTCATTAAAATTTTCTGGAGACTATCTTCTGGATTTAATAAATAAAGTATTGAAAATAAGTAAGATTGAGTCTAATAATGAAAAACTTACAAAGACTCCTACAAATCTACTTAAGCTTTCTCAAAACTTATTGTATTCTTTTGATTACCAGGCAAAAAACAAGAATAATGAGCTTATTTTAGAAATACCTAATGAACTACCAGATGTACTAAATGTGGATTCTCTTAAAATATCAGAAGTTCTAATTAATCTGATCGGAAATTCATCAAAGTTTACTGAAAATGGTAAGATATGGCTTAGAATAAAAATCCTCTCTATAGAGAATGAGATGATTACCATTAGGTATGAAGTAGAAGATAATGGTGTAGGAATCCCAGAAGACAAAAAAGAGTTTGTATTCGAGAAATTTTCCCAGGTAGGTAGAGAGTTTAATAAATCTGAAGGAACAGGATTAGGTTTATCTATTGTTAAAAACCTTTTAGAGATGATGGATAGCAAAATTTATTTAGACAGTAAAGAAGGGAGAGGGACAAAGTTTCATTTTGATTTACAATTAGAAATTATAGATGAAAAGGAAGAGAAAGAAATAGATTCAAATAGCAATAACATCAATACCGTTTATAGACGAATATTGGTGGCAGAGGATAATAAAATAAATCAAATTGTTACCAAAAACCTTTTAAATATAATAGGGTATGACTGTACTATTGTAGAGAATGGCTTTAATGCTTTGCAAATGGTTAAAAAAGAAGATTTTGATCTTATCCTGATGGATTTAAATATGCCTTATCTTAATGGAACAGAAGCTACTAGACGTATACGAGAATTTAATGAGATCACACCTATTATTGCTCTTACAGCTGCAGAATTAAGTGAAGTGCAAGAAGAATGTATGGAAATAGGAATGAATGATATTATTAATAAGCCATTAAATAAGAATGATCTTAAAAACATTATAACAAAGCATTTGTTGCCTTAGTTTTTAATGAGAAGGATATATCTTATTAATAAATGAAATGACGTTTTTAACCACAATTTCTGTACTCTCTTTATGAGGTGTATGTCCAATATCAGAAATTAGTAAAGCTTCAGAGTAACCCGATGTATTTTTTACAATAGAATTTACCTGATCCAGTGTTCCATACTCATCTTTTTTGCCCTGAATTATTAGAGAAGGACATTTAATCTTAGGTAAATATTCTTCAATATTCCAGGATTGATACGTTTCAGAAAGCCATGTCTCTGTCCACATTCTAAAAACAGCTTCAGTTTTATCTCCATGGTATTTATATAGCTTTTCTTTAAGAGAAGTATTTTGATATGCAAGGACTGCCGCCTTAATACCATCAATGGTCTCTTGTTCTACAAATACATGGGCTCCTTCGGTAATAATACCTGTAATTTTTTCTGGAAACAAAGCTGCAGTTAATAAGGCAATACTACCACCATCACTATGACCAAATAATATCACATTTCTCAATCCTAGATTTTGTATTATTTTTTCTAGAATATAAGCCTCTTCTTTTAAGTAATCATTATTTCTTTTAGAAGTAATAAAAGGAGCAGATTTACCATACCCCTGGCGATCATAAGAAAGAATATTGCACTCCGTTTTTGATGCTATTTGTTTGGGGAAATCTTTCCACAATTCAATACATCCTAAAGAATCATGTAAAAAAATAATGGTTACCTTTTCTGGTGCTAGTGACTCAGGGTATTTAGAGAATTGTAACCGATGTTTATCAATTATTAAATTCAAAATAATGGTTTTGTTATAAAAAGTGCTAAAAATAAGCTAAAGTCTATGCAAATTGTATATTTTGCATCATCAAAATTGACACACTAGACATTTTTTTAAGTCTAGCTAAAGTAAATAGTTAATCCAATACAATGAAAAAAACATTAGCCAAGATTTCCATTGGTGTATTATTAATTGGTTGTGGAACCAGTAATCCTACAAATGATATAGCAACAAATGTACCTATAGCAACAGCTATAGATTTAACCCAGGTAAAAGACGATAAAGTTCCGGTTACTATAGATCCAGGACGCTTTATTCAGGATACCGTAAAATATCGTATTCCCAAAGTGGTGCAGGGTACTTATGCGGTAAGTGATTTTGGGAAATTTGTAGATGATTTCAAGGCTTTTGACTATCAGGGGAATGAAATTAAAACAGAAAAAGAAGACACCAATACATGGTTGATTGTAAATGCCAAGCAGCTTGATAAAATTAGCTACCTGGTTAATGATACTTATGATATAGAAAACACAGATGTCGGTACACCTTTCTCTCCTTCTGGGACCAATATAGAGCCAGAAAATTATGTGTTAAATCTTCATGGATTTATAGGATATTTTGATGTACTGAAAAATAATCAGTATGCATTAGAGGTAAAAGCACCATCAGAAATGAAGAGAACCTCTGCTTTACCCAATGCAGGATCAACAGTTAGTGAAGATAAAGCAGTTACTACAGATAAATATTTGGCAACACGGTATTTCGAAATTACAGATAACCCAATGATGTATGGAAATCTTGATGTCGAAGAATTTATGGTTGGGGATATCAAAATTGTGCTAAGTATATATTCTCCAAATAAAGTACATACAGCGGCTAAGATAAAAGAAACGGTATTTAAAATGATGAAAGGGCAAAAGGCATACCTTGGAGACATAAATAGTACGCCTCGTTATGATATATACTTATATTTAGCGCCTAGCACAGAAAATGCTCCTACAGGATTTGGGGCATTAGAGCATCATACATCTACAGTAGTAGTATTGCCAGAGCAAATGCCTGATGAAGCATTGGCGTCTGCAATGATTGATGTAGTTTCTCATGAATTCTTTCATATTGTAACCCCACTTAGTGTGCATTCTGAAGATGTACATTACTTCGATTATGACAAACCCACTTTTTCAAAACATTTATGGATGTATGAAGGAGTAACCGAATATTTTGCGACCTTATTTCAGGTTAATCAGGGATTGGTAGAAGAACAGGAGTTTTATGATAAAATCATGGGTAAAATTCAGAGTGCAAGTGGATTTGATGATACCATGAGTTTTACAGTAATGAGTGAAAACATATTGGATCAACCCTATGCTTCTAACTATGTTAATGTATATGAAAAAGGAGCATTAATAGGAATGTGTATCGATATTCTAATGCGTGAAGAAAGTAACGGAAATCGAGGAATTTTATCTTTAATGAAAGAATTATCTCTTAAATATGGTAAAAACAAACCTTTTAATGATGATAACATTATAGAAGAAATTACAGCAATGACTTATCCTGCTATAGGTGAGTTTTTGAAAACTCATGTTGTAGGGAAAACTCCTATTAACTATGAAGAATTCTTTAAAAAAGTTGGACTATCTGTAGAATCAGAGCGGGTAGAAACAAATTATATTCAAAACTCTGGAGTTTTAATCGTAGCCGGAAACCAAGAAAAAGGGACAATATTTTTTACAGATTTAGTTTCTGAAAATAGTTTCTGGGCAGAAAACGGCGCCAAAGCTAATGATGATATTGTAGAGGTAAATGGTACTAAATTGACATTGCAGAATGCTAATAATATATTAGGCTCAACTTTTCAATGGCAAGAAGGTGATGATATTGAAGTTAAACTTAATAGGGCAGGAGAAGAAGTTATTATTAAAACTAAAGTAACTAAATCCTTCACCAAAGGAAAAAAACTTAAAGTGATTGATAATTCTACAAAAGAGCAAACAGAGCTTAGAAAAGCTTGGTTAAAAGGGTAGGTATTTATAAAACAAAACTAAAAAAGCCCCTTGTACAAGGGGCTTTTTTAGTTTTAAATAACTTCCTCATCTTTATAAGGAATCGTATTTAAAACATATTGTATGGCTTTAATTCTTGCCTCAGTTTTACGATCAGCCTCGATAATAACCCAGGGAGAAAGTTCTGTATTCGTTTTTTCAAACATTTTAACCTTATACTTTGTATATTCTTCCCAGAGCTCTTGGGCCTTTTCATCTACCGGAGTCATTTTCCATTTTTTTAAAGGGCTTGATTTAATATCTTTAAAACGAGCAGCTTGTTCTTCTTTGGTGATAGAAAAATAAAACTTAATGAGGTATGTATCAGATTCTAATATCATTCTTTCAAAATCATTTACCTGACCCATAAATGTTGTATACTGATTTTCGCTGCAAAACCCATTAACAGGTTCTACAACCGCCCGATTATACCAGCTACGATCAAAAAGAACCATTTCTCCTGGTGTAGGTAGTTGGTTAACATAACGCTGAAAATACCATTGCCCTTCTTCTTCGCTAGTAGGTTTTGGTAATGCCACAATTCGAAAATGCCTGGGGTTTATATGAGAGGTAATTCGGCGAATTGCCCCACCTTTTCCTGCAGCATCACGACCTTCAAAAATAATTACTATTTTCTTCCTGTTTTTTATGGTCCAGTTTTGTAATTTGATAAGTTCTGCCTGTAGTTCTTTTAATTGTATTTCATATTTAACCATTCTCAATACCTTTTCAACATCGGTCTTTTTATCCATAAACAGATATTTTAGACCAATAGGAGAATTTAGTATTTCCAGATCTTCTTTAGAAAGATTAATATGTTTTGTTTTTTGAGTTGTCTTCATTCATCAAATATCTATCTGTTCAATATATCTATAATACCTTAGGATCACATTAGGATCAGGAAGTAATGTAGTTTTTGCCTTGGATTTACCTGTATAGTCAAATCTCGATAACACATATCTCATACTTTCTAAACGAGCCGTTTTCTTGCTGTTGGTTTTTACAATTACCCATGGGCTAAATGTTGTATGGGTTTTCGAGAACATTTGTTCCTTGTACTTAGTGTATTTATTCCAGAGTTGTTGCCCTTTCATATCTACAGGGCTAAATTTCCATACTTTTAATGGGTTTTGTAGTCTTGCATCAAAACGTTTTTTCTGCTCTTCTTTCGATATCGAGAACCAAAACTTGATTACTATAATTCCATCTTCATATAGCATATGTTCAAATTCGGGAACCTGTACCATAAAATTTTTATATTGTTTATTGGTACAAAACCCCATTACAGGTTCTACAACAGCACGGTTATACCAGCTACGATCAAAAAAAAACAATCTCTCCCGGATTAGGCAATTCTTTAATGTACCTTCTAAAATACCATTGCCCTTTTTCGACTTCGGTAGGTTTTGATAACGCAACAATACGCATAGAACGAGGGTTAAGATGCTCTGTAAATCGTTTTATAGATCCTCCTTTACCAGCAGCATCTCTCCCTTCAAAAATTACTGCAACGCGTAGCTTCTTTTTTGCAATCCATTGCTGAAGATTTACCAATTCTCCTTGTAGGGAACGTAATTCTTCTTCATATCGAAGTTTCTGTAATATTTTTTTGATATTGATGTTTTTTTGATCTGCAAGATTGATCAAATGTTTCCGTTTTTTGACTTGATTTAACTCTTCAAGTGTAAACATAAAGTTTGTAATTTGTTATTCTGTAAGTAGCGATTAAAGGTAAAAATAAAATGAATTTTATCGCACTATAGTAACAATTCTTTAGCATAAAAAAACTTGAAGAATATATTTATATCGTTTTTAGGGTTACACTTTCCAGAAAAACCTTTCTTTAGTTTTTGATTTTGCTCCTATTTTTTTATAAAAGTTGATAGCATCGGTATTAAAATCGGGAGTTTGCCACTGAATAATAGTACAGCCTTCTGATATAGCAAATTCTTTTACCAAAGCCATTATTTTTGTGCCAACTCCTTTTCCCCGCGTTTCTTCTTTAAGATATAAACAATCGAGATAGATATAAAAATGAGCATCCCAGGTAGAGAACTGTTTCATAAAAGTTGAATATCCCAAAAGCTCGTTATTTTGCTCTACAACAACACATTTTAAGACATTCTCTGAACCGAAAAGATATTGCAAAAGTAATGTTGCTTTCTCATTAGAATCAAAGGTTGCTTTTTCATATAGAGCATGAGCTTTACACAGTAAAACAATTTGTTTGATATCTTCTTCTTTTGCAAATCTAATAATCATAATTTCATTTTAACATGCACATTGAATTAAGGAACCTTTAGAAGGTTTGGTTCCCTGGGTGGCATATCCATCAAATTTCCACCATTCAATACCGCCGATTAATTCTTTTACTTTAAATCCAAGTTTGGCCATATGTAATGCTCCTTTGGTAGAAGCATTACAACCAATACCATCGCAATAACAAATATAAGTTTTTGTTTTATCAAGATGAGTGGTGTTTTCTGCTGTCATTTCCTGATGAGGTAGGTTAATAGCGGTCGGGATATGTTCTTTTTCATACCCAAAAGATTGTCTGGTATCGACCACTACGATATTTTCTTCTTTTTCGAGAGCATCAAATAAGTCAGAAGGATCCATTTCATAAGCTAATTTGTTTTCGTAAAATTTAATTTGATTTTCCATAATACTGTGTCTTTATTTTGTCAAATGTACTATCAATTTATAGTCTATTCCTACCAGGTTAGATGAATGATTCGAGGCTGTAATTGAAATATTTTCACATTCGTTACACTAGTATTATTGTAGCTTTGTAGGTATGGATATTAAGTATTTTAGACTCATAAAAACTATTACTGAAGAAGGTAATATTGCCAACTCATCAGAGCGATTATTTTTAACGCAATCGGCATTAAGTCATCAATTAAAAGAATTAGAAACAAGATTAGGTTTTAAAGTATTTCATAGAACAAGAAATAAATGGAAACTAACAGAAGAAGGTATAGAATTATATAAGATAGCTAATAATGTGCTTGAAACTATTGAACAGGGGTTTAATACGATCCAACAAATAAAAACAGGATCTAAAGGAAATATTAAAGTAAGTACAGAATGTTATTCTTTTTATCAGGGATTACCGGGATTCATTCAAAAAATGGGAATGCTATATCCTCAGATTGATGTAGATCTTATTCTTGAAGCGACACATCAACCGATTTCAAAACTATTATCAAACGAAATTGATATTGCTTTGGTAACTTCTATACCCGCAAATGATCGATTATCAAGTATTACATTGTTTGAGGATGAAACGTATGCTATTATGCACAAAGAACATAGGTATGGCAAAACCAAATATTTAAGTGCTAGTGACTTTGCAGATATTCATTTGATTATTCATTCTTTCCCTTTAGAAACAGTATCTGTTTATGAGCAATTCTTAAAACCCAATAACATAACACCAATAAAAATTTCTGCTATCCCGCTTACCGAAGTTTCTTTAGAAATGGTGAATGCCAATATGGGAATTATATGCATGCCGAAATGGGCATTAAAATCACTAAAAATACCTACAGATTTAATATTTAAAAGCATTGGAAAGTATGGAGTAAAACGAACCCATTATTTGGTCGTTAGAAAAGAAGATATGCATAAAAAATACATTAATGATTTTGTTTTAAGTTTTAAAGAGGAATTTCTGGGTATCTGATTTGTATTTTTTATTTAAAAACGGTCTAATTAAATGCATCAAATGGCTGCATACCAAATAATCAACAAAATTCACTGTCGATTTGTTAATTACTTTGTAGAAAGGCTGTTTTAATTTTGTAAGTGAAACCTTATATTAGCAGGCATTCTACCCTATATTTATGAGCAAAGAAACCAAATATACCGAAGATAATATACGATCCCTCGACTGGAAAGAACATATACGTATGCGACCCGGAATGTATATCGGGAAACTAGGTGATGGTTCTTCTGCGGATGATGGTATCTATATTTTATTAAAAGAAGTGCTAGACAATTCTATTGATGAATATGTAATGGGCGCCGGTAAAACGATTGAAATCTCTATTCAAGGAGATAAAGTAAATGTAAGAGACTACGGTCGTGGGATTCCATTAGGTAAGGTGGTGGATGTAGTTTCTAAAATGAATACCGGAGGTAAATATGATTCTCGAGCATTTAAAAAATCTGTAGGGCTAAACGGTGTAGGTACAAAAGCAGTTAATGCATTATCTACATTTTTTAGAGTAGAGTCTACGCGAGATGGCAAATCAGCTTCGGCAGAATTCGAAAAAGGAAACCTCACCAATCAGGATACATTAGAAGAAACTTCTCGTAGAAGAGGAACCAAAGTATCTTTTGTACCAGATAGCACTATATTTAAGCATTACAAGTATCGTTCTGAGTATGTAGCCAAAATGCTTAAAAACTATGTGTATCTTAACCCTGGTTTGACCATTATCTTTAATGGAGAAAAATATTTTTCAGAAAATGGATTAAGAGATCTTTTGTCCGACAATATAAAAGAAGAGGATAGACTATATGATATTGTTCATCTTAAAGGTGATGATATAGAAATTGCGATTACACATAGTAAAACACAATATAGTGAAGAGTACCATTCTTTTGTAAATGGGCAACATACAACTCAAGGAGGAACACATCAGGCAGCATTTAGAGAGGCCGTAGTGAAAACAATTAGAGAGTTTTATGGTAAAAATTATGAAGCCAGTGATATTCGTAAATCGATTGTATCTGCGATAAGCATTAAAGTGATGGAACCTGTTTTTGAAAGTCAGACCAAGACAAAATTAGGTTCTACAGAAATGGGAGGAGATTTACCAACGGTTCGAACCTATATTAATGATTTTGTAAAAACTAAATTAGATAACTTTCTTCATAAAAATACCAGTACGGCAGAAAGCTTACAGCGAAAAATATTACAGGCAGAACGTGAACGTAAAGATTTATCTGGAATTCGAAAACTAGCAAAAGAGAGAGCTAAGAAAGCTAGTTTGCATAATAAAAAATTAAGAGATTGCCGTATCCATCTTACCGATAGTAAGAAAGATCGTAATCTCGAAAGTACACTGTTTATTACCGAGGGAGATTCTGCAAGTGGATCTATTACCAAATCCAGGGATGTAAATACCCAGGCTGTTTTTAGCTTACGCGGAAAACCGTTGAATAGCTATAACATGAGCAAAAAGATCGTGTATGAAAATGAAGAATTTAATCTATTACAAGCAGCACTTAATATAGAAGAGTCCTTAGAAGATTTACGTTATAACAATATTGTAATTGCTACTGATGCCGATGTAGATGGTATGCACATACGATTATTACTGATTACTTTCTTTCTGCAATTTTTTCCAGAGGTAATAAAAGAAGGGCATTTATATATATTACAAACTCCATTATTTAGAGTACGTAATAAAAAAGAAACCATTTATTGCTACTCAGAACAAGAAAGAAGAGATGCCATAGCAAAATTATCGGGTAAACCAGAAATTACACGATTTAAGGGATTAGGGGAGATTTCTCCAGACGAATTTGTGCATTTTATAGGAGATGATATACGTTTAGATCCTGTGATGTTAGATAAAGAAAAGTCGATCGAAGAATTATTGTCTTTCTATATGGGGAAAAACACACCGCAAAGACAAGAATTTATTATTGATAACCTTAAAGTAGAACTGGATTCAGTAGAGGAAGAATTATAATTATTAGAAGCCCCAGAAGTTATATATGGATTTGGAAAACGAAAACGAAGAATTACATCACGATTTAAACCCTGAAGATCACGAACCGCAAGAGGTTATTACAAAGGTCACAGGAATGTACAAAGACTGGTTTCTGGATTATGCATCTTATGTAATCCTGGAACGGGCAGTACCTGCAATTGAAGATGGTCTAAAACCGGTACAACGTCGTATTCTTCATTCTATGAAGGATTTAGATGATGGTCGATATAATAAGGTGGCCAATATTGTTGGGCATACGATGCAATATCATCCCCATGGAGATGCCAGTATTTCTGATGCAATGGTACAAGTGGGACAAAAGGAGTTACTAATCGATATGCAAGGAAACTGGGGTAATATTCTTACCGGGGATAGAGCAGCGGCTTCGAGATATATAGAAGCTCGATTATCTAAATTTGCATTAGATGTAGTATATAACCCTAAAGTTACCGATTGGCAATTATCCTATGATGGAAGGAAGAAAGAACCGATTAATCTTCCGGTTAAATTTCCCCTATTATTAGCACAAGGCGCAGAAGGAATAGCCGTTGGGTTAAGTACTAAGATTCTTCCTCATAATTTTATAGAACTAATAGATGCATCTATAAAGCATTTACAAGGTAAACGATTTACGATCTTACCCGATTTTCCTACATCTGGTATTGCAGATTTTACAAATTATAATGATGGTAATCGAGGAGGTAAGGTAAGAGTACGTGCAGAAATATCCCAATATGACAAAAATACTTTGGTCATAAATGAAATACCGTTTTCTACAACAACTACTTCTTTAATAGATTCTATTCTTAAAGCGAATGAGAAAGGAAAGATAAAAGTAAAAAAAATAGAAGATAATACCGCTGCAGAAGTAGAGATATTAGTGCATCTTCCTTCTGGTATTTCTCCAGATAAAACAATTGATGCCCTATATGCATTTACGAATTGTGAAGTATCTATTTCTCCTCTTGGTTGTGTTATAGAAGATAATAAGCCAAACTTTATTGGTGTTTCAGAAATGTTACGTCGTTCTACAGACAATACTGTGGAGTTATTGAAAAAAGAACTCGAAATTCAATTAGATGAATTACAGGAACAATGGCACTTTGCTTCGTTAGAAAGAATTTTTATAGAAAATCGTATTTATCGTGATATCGAGGAAGTAGATACATGGGAAGGAGTGATACAAGCAATTGATAAAGGATTGAAGCCTCACATAAAACACCTGAAACGAGCAGTTACTGAAGAAGATATTGTACGTCTAACAGAAATTCGAATTAAGCGTATTTCTAAATTTGATATTGATAAAGCGCAACAAAAAATAGAAGCACTTGAAGAAGATATAGCCCAGGTAAAATATAATCTCGAACACCTTATAGAGTTTGCTATAGATTATTTTAAAAGGCTAAAAACTACTTATGGTAAAGGAAAAGAGCGTAAGACCGAAATCAAGATCTTTGATGATATTGAAGCGACCAAAGTAGTAATTCGAAATACAAAATTATATGTAAATCGAGAAGAAGGATTTATTGGAACTTCACTTCGTAGAGATGAATATGTAGCAGATTGTTCTGATATTGATGATATTATATGTTTTACAGGAGAAGGAAAATTGATGATTACCAAAGTTGGATCAAAGACTTTTATTGGTAAAAATATAATTCATGTTGCTGTCTTTAAGAAAAAAGATAAGCGTACCATTTATAATTTGATTTATCAAGATGGTAGAGGAGGAGCTTCATATGTAAAGCGTTTTGCCGTTACTGGAGTAACTAGAGATAAAGAATATGATCTTACCCAAGGTAAAAAAGCATCTAAAATCTCATACTTTTCGGCAAATCCGAATGGAGAAGCCGAGGTAATTACTATATATCTAAGACAAGCTGGAAGTATCAAAAAATTAAAATTTGATTTAGATTTTGCAGATTTGTTAATCAAAGGTAGAGGAGTAAAAGGAAATATTGTTACCAAGTATAATATTAAGAAAATTGAACTAAAAGAGCAGGGAGTATCTACTCTAAAACCGCGAAAAATATGGTTTGATGATTCAGTACAACGACTTAATGTAGATGGAAGAGGAGAATTATTAGGCGAGTTTAGAGGAGAAGACCGTATTTTGGTTATAAATCAAAATGGTATGGTGAAGACAATTATCCCCGAGATGACATTGCATTTTAGTTCGGATATGATTGTTTTAGAAAAATGGAAACCTAAAAAACCAATATCTGCAATATATTGGGATGGAGAGAAAGAAAAATATTATGTAAAACGGTTTTTAATTGAAAACTCAGAACGCGAAGAGACTTTTATTACAGAACATCAAAAATCTTTCTTAGAAGTTATCTCTACCGATTATAGACCGATGGCAGAAATAGTATTTACTAAGCTTAGAGGCAAAGATCAACGACCGAATGAAGAAATAAACCTAGAGGAGTTTATATCGATCAAAGGAATAAAAGCATTAGGAAATCAGCTAACTACACATAAAGTAAAACAAATCAATCTACTGGATCCATTACCATATGAAGAACAAGAATCTCTTCCTGCAGAAGAAATTGAAGTGATTGAAGAAGAGAATGTATCTCCAGAAAAAATAGATACTAAAACTTCTGCAAAACCTTCTGATGATGATACTGATGCTGGTGGAGAAGGAGAACAAGCTAGTTTATTCTAGATTTTGATGGAAAGCATAAATATGCTGATATAGATAGACTTAATTAAGAAACTAACTTCTTCAGAAATGAAAGAAGAAAAAATATTTTAATTTGTTAATCTGTAAAACTCAAGAAATAGATATTGATACGGTAGTATCGATAGAAGCTGATACTGAAAACTCACAGTTCATATTGCCTAACTCCAAAGAAGAACATTTACATCTGATAACAGATAGTGATATAGAACATTTGATACTGAAATCTGAAAATAACATAACTATTGGTTTTGTAATATTGGCAGGATTGCAAAATAATAACAGGAGTATTGAATTTCGAAGAATCGTTATAAACTCAAAAGGAAGAGGGTATGGTAGAATGGCAATTAAAGAACTAAAACAGTATTGTTTTAAAAAATTAGACTGTCATCGCTTGTGGTTAGATGTATTCGAAACGAATAAAAGAGCCAGATATTTATATCAATCTGAGGGATTTAAAGAGGAAGGGATATTAAGAGATAGTATATGTGTTAATGGTGAATTTAAAAACTTAATAATCATGTCGATGCTTGAAAACGAATACATAAACACTACTACCAACAAAATATAGAGCTATTTATCTTAAGATTTCTTTACAAACTTTGTAAGAATAACTATATGTTGCCCATTTGCACGACCTTCGATATGCTCTGGGTTATCATGAACTAATGAAATATTTCTAACATGAGTCCCTCGTTTAGCAGTAAAATTAGCACCTTTTACATCTAGATCTTTAATTAAAACAACAGAGTCTCCAGCTTGTAATAGCGCACCATTAGCATCTAAATGCTTAATTGCATTTTCTTTATCATCCCCGTCTCCAGAGGCATTTGCCCATGCTGTCATATCCTCATCCAGATAAAGCATATCTAATAAGTCTTGTGGCCAACCTTCAGATTTTAATCTATGTAACATTCTCCAAGCCATTACTTGTACTGCAGGAACTTCACTCCACATACTATCATTAAGACAACGCCAGTGATTTATATCTACTTTCTCTGGGTCTTCTATTTGTTCTAAACACACTTGAGAAATAAGAATATGTGAGTCTAGACCTGTCCCAGGAGATTTAGGCACTTCATAGACTTTCAAATTTTCAGTTACCCCTGATAATTCACATACAGATCCGCTACGCTTGTGTAATTCTCTTTCTAGACTCATTATAATGATACGTTTATGGTGTAGATTGTTTAATACTGCAAAAGTGCATTAAAATTTATAATTATGAAATAGCAGATAACCTATTTATTGATGATGACAGATAATAATAAAGACCCATTAGAATTCAAAAATGTAATGAGCCTTTATTATCGAAATTTTAATACCTACACATTGATTAATCTGGTAAGCGGTCACGATCAGATTTTTTACGATTAAATCGGTATGTGAGCGTTGCAGTAACCCTTCTACCACTTCTAATAGTAGAGGAAACCAAATTGTAGTTTTGTCCTGTAACTGTAGATTTATCAATTCTCGAATCAAAAATATTATTTGCATTAAGTGTTAGAGAGACTTTATCTTTAAACAGGTCTTTACTAATCCCAAAATTTGCCCAATACTGTGATTTGATAAGCCTTTGTCCGCTATTACTTTTTCCTTGGTAGGTAAAATTTGTTTGTATAGAAAACCCTTTTGAAAACTTCATTCTAGAATTTACTCGTGTAGACCATTTTGTATCTTCGGTATCATAATTGATATTTTCATGAGTTCCTTCTTGTGTAAAAGTATAATAATTAAATTCACCAGATAAACGCCACCATTTAAATGGGTTGTATGTCGTTGCCAACTCAAACCCAAGACGTTTTTCACGAGATAAATTTACTGGTGTTGTTATAAAACCACCTTCAGCAGTAGGTGAGGTAATAAATTGAAAGAAATCGGTATGATATTGATAGTAGATTGATGGGTTGAGTGTTATTTTGGTCCACCTTTTTAATAGTGCAAGTTCAAGAATATTAGCATATGCAGGATTTAAATCAGGGTTTCCTGCAAAGAGATCTCTGGGGTCAGAAAGTCCTCCAAAAGGATTTAATTGCCAAAATCTAGGCCTGTTAATTCTTCTGCTATAACTTAATTGAAGATTGGTTCTTTCTGTAAAATTATAGGTAAGATGGGTGGTAGGAAATATATCTGTGTATTTTTTGGTATTGCTAAAAAGTGCTTCACGATCACTAATACCAATATCAGAATGTTCTAATCTAGCTCCAAGAAGGTAATTAAACTTTTTTCTATTGTTACCATATTGCATATATGCTCCATAAATACGCTCGTCATAGTCCAAACGATTGTCAAAACCTTCTAATATTTGATCGTCTATCCATGCGGTATAGTCACTGGTAATTCTCCTGATTTCTGCCCTAAGACCTGTTTCTAATCTTGATTTTTCGGTTAATGGCGATATGAAGTCAGATAATATGAGCAAATCTTTACTACTTTCTACGTCTCGGGTTCTTATTCTTGATAAATTTCCTTCAGTTGGAAAAATACGTTGTTGAGTAATCATTTCATTTTCATCATCATTCCAAAAATCATACTGAACATTAGCTGTGAATTTTTGTCCCTTTTTATCAAATGTCTTTACATAATTGATCTCTAGTTGATTAAAATTTTGAGGCTCTTTATAATCCTCTTTTCGAGATAGTATACTATCTGTTTCTTTATTGGTATTTAGATAGGTGTATATGAAATCGGTTTCATCTGTATTTTTTAATTTGTTATGATAAAAGCTTGCTGTAAGTGTATTTTTATCATTAATGTAATAATCCCCACCAAAATAAATATTGTAATTGTCGTCATTTCTCTTGGTGTCTGCGTTAAGATTTACACTATTAGTTATAGGACCTATTTGAGTCGTTTGTGTTTGTTGTTCTTCTCCAAAAAAATTAGCATATCTGTACCCTAGGTTAGCGAATACATTAATTTTTTCTGTTTTATAGTTTAGATTAACATTAGCATTATGGTTTGCAGGAATTCCTGAAGTAAACTGTAAAGAACCTCCAAAACCAGAACGTTTATTCTTTTTAAGAATAATATTAATAATACCTGCTGCACCTTCAGATTCATATCTAGCTGAAGGATTCGTAATCACTTCTACTTTTTCAATATTTTCTGCCGGGATTTGTTCAAGCCCATTGTTTGCAGTAAGTACAGATGGTTTGCCGTTAATTAATATTCTAACACTTGGATTCCCTCTAAGGCTAACACCTCCAGCGGCATCTACACTTACAGAAGGTACGTTGTCTAATACATCACTTATTGTTCCTCCCTTATGAATAAGATCTTTTCCTACATTAAATACCTTTTTATCCAATTTATACTCTACAGTAGTTTTTTCTGATACTATTGTTACTTCTGCCAATTGCTCATTATCTTCTTCGAGCTCTATAGTATTAAGAGTATGATCTGCATCGATGGTTATATTATTTATGTGATAGGATTTAAAAGAGATATATTCTACTTTGATATGGTATTTCCCAGGAGAAACTTCTATCGCAAAGCTTCCTTCTGCATTGGTGATTCCGCCAGTGATAGTTTTTTGATCTGTAGCGTTTATAATTGTTATTGTTGCAAATTCTAAGGGTTGTTTATATACTTTTTCTATTATCTTACCGCTAAGCGTTAGTTGTTTTGACATTTGGGCTTGTAATGACATAAAACCACTTAACAAGCATATAAATGCTATTTTTTTCATTCTGATTCGTTTTTTGATTCTTGCCAAAAGTGCTTGTTTTGTTGATACCGATTTTGAGTTATCGACAAACACTATCAAGAAATCGTCAAATGATGAAAAACATATACTCAGTATATATTCGTCTTTTATTTTACCTGAT
Organism: Aquimarina sp. EL_43; assembly: GCF_943422735.1. Classification (NCBI taxonomy): domain Bacteria; kingdom Pseudomonadati; phylum Bacteroidota; class Flavobacteriia; order Flavobacteriales; family Flavobacteriaceae; genus Aquimarina; species Aquimarina sp. EL_43. The sequence goes on from NZ_CALSBR010000001.1 coordinate 4,409,428, forward strand.
TCAGGTGGTTTTTTTAAGGATTGGTCTACTTCAGTACTTTAGACTCATAACAAGACATATTTTTGTTTAAATATATTTTCTGAAATAAGGAATTAAATGAATTTTTTAAACCCTTATATGTATATAGAATAATCAAAATAAATAGTAATGATATGTTTGACAAACGATTAATTGTTTTAAGTTTTTTGCTTTTAATTTGGAATAATACTTATGCTCAAGATTCCTTTGAGCAACCCAAAAACCTTGCTAAAGCGATGATAGAAAAATTGATGGATTTACCAAATACACCTCCAGGAATGTCAATTGCAATAAGTCAGAAAGGAAAAATTATTTTTGCTGAAGGATTTGGGTATGCGAATCTGGAAACAAAAAGACGGGTAACACCAAATACTCAATTTAGAGCAGCATCAGTATCTAAAGTTATAGCTGCAACTTCGTTAGCCAAATTAATTCAAGACAAAAAAATAGATTTGGATGAACCTGTATATTCCTATGTACCCATGTTTCCAAAGAAAAAATATTCGTTTAGTACAAGACAACTTGCTGGACATATTGCAGGTATTCCCCATTACTCATATAAAGATAAAATTGAACAACGTTTTTATAAATCTGTAGAAGAAGCATTAGGTGTATTTGCCCATATAGAACTTTTACATGAACCGGGTTCAGAATATCAATACAGTACACATGGATACACTTTATTATCTAAGGTAATTGAAGGAGCATCGAATCAAAACTTTCTTGATTATCTAAATAATAAGGTATTGAAACCTTTATCTATGCAAGCAACTCAGCCCGATTTTCGATCCAATCCATCTATTGAAATGACAGAGTTATATGATTTTTATAAAGAAGGAATAAATAAAGGACTTCCAGTAAAGATCAGTAATCCAGAAGACCCTAGTTATAAATGGGCAGGAGGAGGAATGGTTTCTACTCCAACTGATTTAACCAAAATGGGCGATTCCTATATAAATGGATTTATAAAACCAAGTATTGTTAAAACAATGTTTGAAAGTCAAAAACTAAGTTCAGGTAAAAAAACAGGAGTGGGGATAGGATGGCGTGAAAATTGGGATATAGATGGACGGCGAATTCACGAACATGCAGGCTCGATGGGAGGAACTCGAAGTGTAATTAGTATTTTTCCAGATGAAAAACTTACAATTTCTATCATGGCAAATGCCCAAAGAATATGGGCTATTGAAGAAACTGCACATATGATTGCTTTACTTTTTTTGACTCCATCCACTCCAATTACTCAACCTAAAGGAAAAGCAGAAGTTATTCTTAAAGTCAGAAATAAAGGAAAAGAAATTGGTAAAAAAGGCATTCTCATTCTTGACGGTGAAAATGACAGGCTTATTATTGAACCAAATACAGGCAACATGAAAATATACCCTCTTATTTATTTACAAATAAAAAATAAATACGCACTAATACATCCTCATGGAATTTTAAATACAATAATTGATTTTAATAACAATACTATTTCTGGAAAAACCATGTATTATAGGAGTCCAGGACTTGTAAAACCGTCACAGGGTTTACCATTACTTAGATTTTCTGGTTCTTTTACAAGCGAAAACTAACCTTTTTTAATTATAACAAAAACTATAGTATAACCTCTTAAACGAGATATTAAACTTTAGTAGAATAATATGTATAATTACTTAATGAACAAATAGATGGAAACCAAACCAATTTTTCTACTTATCATAGTTCTAATTTTTACTTCTTTTGAAAATCAAATAGAGGACTATGTCTGCAAACCTTGTGAGTTATCCTGTGATGAATTAACTTTTTCTAAACCGGGAATTTGCCCACATTGTAAAATGAAACTCATAAAGAAAAGCGATCTAGAAAAAAAGCTGGTTTTGAATGAAATCAACATTCAAAACGGCTCAGGAGAATTTCTTATTGATGGAGGAAATCAAAATAAAGACAAGACTATAAAAGTGTTTTATCATAAACCAAAAAATTATCAACCAGAATCACAAATCTTGATTGTTGTTCCGGGAGCAGGAAGAAATGGTGATAGTTATAGAGATGCCTGGATTTCGGCTTCAGAAAAATATGGGATTCTTATTCTTTCACCAATGTATTCTGAAAAAGAATTTGGATTCGGTGCTTATCATATGTGTGGATTGATGTATGATTTGAATCTAAAGAATAATATAGAGTATGTAAAAAACTCTAATATTGTAAAACTAAAAGAGGATGGCTTTACTTTTAAAGTAAATTCTAATCCCGAAAAATGGATTTTTAATGATTTCGACAGGATATTTGATCTTGTTGTTGATGCTCTAGGTGCAACCCAAACACAATATGATCTTTTTGGGCATTCTGCAGGTGGTCAAATTTTACATCGTATGGCAATCTTTCAGCAAAATTCTAAAGCCAACAGGATTTTAGCATCTAATTCTGGTTTTTATACGTTGCCAGATTTTGAATCAGAACTTCCTTTTGGAATAAAAAACACAAAACTTACAGAGCAAGATTTGAAATCTTCGTTTAGAAAAAAATTAATTTTATGTATTGGAGAATTAGATAATGAACACGAAAAGGGAGGTACGTTGTTGAGATCTGTGTCTGCTGATAAACAAGGAAAACATAGATTAGAAAGAGGAAACTTCTTTTTTAATGAGGCAAAAACAAAAGCGAAGAAAATGAATCTTGATTTTAATTGGGAATTGAAAATAATACCTAATATTGGTCATAATCATCGAAAAATGGGAGCATCTGCCGCCGAATTTCTATATAAAAAACAGTAAAACCTATAGTAAAGAATCTCCTCAAAAAAGTAGTACTTTGGAATAAAATAAATAATTTCTTTTTTGAGAAAGAATCATACATAACAGCATATTTAGATTATGGATTTTAAAAAAATAAAAAAAGATTTCAAACAGTCAAAATTATCTTTTCATATTATATTTTGGTTGGTTGTTTTATTATTTTTTATGGTTAGAGATGATTTTGAAGAAAATCATACAATGGTAGCTTCTTTGGTGTATAAGATTTGTATTATGATTCCTCAGGTATTGGCTTCTTATTCTTTAGCATACGTTTTGGTTCCCAAATTTATTTATACAAAAAGATATGTGAGTTTTACTGTTCTAATTATCCTTAGTGCCTACATATTTAGTGCATTAAGTAGAGTATTGATAGTTCATGTGGCAGAACCTTTGGTAAGAATACCACCATTTACTCAAGAATCAATAGCAGAGATTTTTCTGGATCCAAAATTCTTAATGGCCCATTATTTTCCTAGTATTTATATAGCTGCGTTAATTTTCCTGGCAGTTCGGTTTATAGTTGATATTTCTAAAGTGAAACAACAAAATTTGTTATTAGAAAAAGAGAAAGTGGGAGCAGAGTTAAAAATGCTTAAGACCCAATTACACCCTCATTTTCTATTTAATACACTTAATAATATCTATATGTTGTCTTTGGAGAATTCTCCAAAAACTCCAGAATCAATAAGTAAGTTATCAGAGATATTAGATTATGTACTATATAGATGTAATACTAAATTTGTTTCAGTTACAAACGAAATTTCTTTTTTAGAAAATTATATTGCTCTCGAAAAACTACGATATGATGATCGTTTACAAGTAACATTTAATACATCATTAGAGAAGGATATTGAAATAGCCCCGCTTATATTACTTCCATTAGTAGAAAATGCCTTTAAGCACGGAGCAGGAGAGGACAGCGGATCTCCAAAAATTGATATCTCTATTCGTTATCAAAACACTATTTTTACCTTTGTAGTCGCTAATTCTATTGCAAATGCTATACAAGAGGGAGTTAAGGAATCTATAGGACTTAATAATATCACTCAACAATTGGATTTGATTTATCCTCATGGTTATGTCCTTAATATAGATGAAAAAGAAGATGTATTTACTGTAACACTAGAAATTGAAATATGAATACAAGTACAACAAAGACAAGGTGTTTGATTGTAGATGATGAACCTTTAGCCACAAGACTTATAGAAAAGCATATTTCTCAAATAGAATCTTTAGAAGTAGTGGCTTCTTGTAATAATGCATTAAAAGCATTTGAAATTCTTAATAATGAAACCATTGATTTACTTTTTTTGGATGTAAAGATGCCTTCGGTTACAGGGATAGATCTTTTAAAAACGATAAAACATCCTCCTAGCACTATCTTAACAACGGCTTATAGGGATTATGCATTAGAAGGCTATGATCTGGATATAGTAGATTATATTTTGAAACCTGTAACTTTTGATCGGTTTTTTAAAGCGGTAGAACGTTATTTCAGAATAAAAAATGGAATTCAGAGAGACGCAGAAGCGCCTGCTAATGCGTTAACAAGTGAAAATCCCTATATTGTTATCAAATCAGGTAATAAACATCACAAAATACATTTAAATACCATTTTATACATTGAAAGTCTAAAAGATTATATAAAAATACATACCAATAAGAAATGTATTGTGGCGAAGTATAAAATCGGTGATATAGAGCTCGAATTAGCAGATAAAGAATTCTTAAGAACACACCGATCTTATATTATTAATCTAAAAAAAGTAACAGCTTTTACAACAAATGATATTGATATCGATACTGTAGAAATTCCTATAGGTGTTAGTTACAGAGATAAGGTATTTCCTTTCCTCGAGAAAATATAAACACTCTCTTCATTCACATATTAAAATTTCAGCTTATATGTATTATTGAATGGGAACCCAGATTTCTTCTTCAGATTTTGGATGATGCGGGCCATGATATTTATCTCCCATAATGGCAAAATGATTTCTTTGATCTAATTCATATCCAGAGTTAGGAAGCCATTTTCCGTGTATATAATCCATTGTCTTATTAAAAGTATCTACAGGGCCTTTGTGAATGAATATAGCATATTTACCACCAGGTAGTACATAAGAGGTCATACCTTCTGGAATATGATCAAAATCTGTGACTTCAACGGCAGCCCATTTTTCGAACACCACATCTTCTGTAAAAGTATCAAAAGTGATGTCTTCATCAAAAGTCTGTACAGAATAATACCCTGTGTTTTTATTGTTTTTAATTTCAAATCTTCTGGGCATAAATTGTTGCCACATTTGTGAAGTTGTATCATTTGCTAGAGAGGTCTTTATTCGCATCCCTATTAATTTTCTGTCTGTAATCGTAATAATTTTTGGCTCCATAGAAACAAAATCGTTTTGTAATTTGTTGATATCTGTTGGTGATAAAGTATACCGTTCAAAAGCTACAAATCGATGCCCTTTTTTTCGATATTTTCCAGGACTTGTCTTAAAAACAGATTGAAAAGCTCGTGTATATGCTTGTTGAGAATCAAACTGATAACGTTCTGCAATAGCTACAATAGGTTGTTGAGTAAGAATTAACTCATGTGCAGACTCAGATACCCTTCGTTTTCTTACATAGTTTACTACTGTTTCTCCTGTAACTGCTGCAAAAAGACGAATGAAATGATATTTAGAATAACACGCTTCCTGTGCAATACGATCTAGTGTAAGCACATTCTTCAGGTTATCTTCTATAAAAGTAATAGCTTTAGAAATCCTAAGCTGATATGAATCTTTTATGTTTTCAGACATAATTTGCTTTTTGAACACTACAATAGTACATCTAAAACCCGATTATTTTTTGACCGGTATTGCGAAAGTATACGTTCAGAAAAAACAAACCAAAATATTATATACTGTATAGCTCAAAACACAAGGCTTGTCTGGCAATTTGAAAATATTTTACACTACTACTAAGTAGTCCCTTGTCTTTATAGGGGCAAAATTATCTGGTTAATTAAAAGTCACTTAACTAACTTAATTGAGGTTTAAATTTACCTTTACTTTTTCTTATCCTCACAGCGACAACCTTGTATTCTGGACACATTGCCTCTGAATCATGAATGTCCCCAGTTAAATTATTAATCATAATTTCTGGAAAATGAAAAGTAGTACTTAAAACACCCTTTTTTACTTCGTCTGTAATTCTGGCTTTTACATCTACCTTTCCTCGGGGAGATTCCAGACAAACATAATCACCTTCATTTACCAAGTTTTCCTGGGCATCCTCGGGATGAATCATCAAATAATCATCTGATAATATCTGTTCATTTGATGTTCTGCGTGTCATTGCACCACAATTATAGTGCTCTAATTCTCTATTTGTTGTCAAAATATACGGGTAATCTTTGGCATGCGAAGTTAATTCTTTGGTTTCTTCCCAAGGATTAAATTCAAAGTACCCTTTTCCTCGTTTAAAATCAGTTTTATGAAGAATCTGGGTGTCTGTGCCATCTTTGGCAACTGGCCATTGCAATCCATTTTCACCTAATCGATCCCATTTAATTCCGGCAAAGAAAGGAACGATTTGAGATATTTCTTCCAGCATTCCATCAGGTGTATAATCTGGTTGTGCATATCCCATTTTATTCATGATATCTACAATGATTTGTCCATCAGGCTTAGAACCTTCAATAGGATCAACAACTTTGTGTACTGCTTGCACACGTCGCTCTCCATTAGTAAAGGTTCCGCTTTTCTCTAAGAACGATGCTCCTGGTAATATAACATCTGCATATTTTGCAGTTTCTGTCATGAATAATTCCTGTACAATTACTAAGTCTGTAGCTTGAAGTGCTCTAATAACTTTTTGAGTATTTGGATCGGTTTGCACTACATCTTCTCCGATAATCCAAATAGCTTTGAGGTTACCTTTTAGAGCGGCATCAAACATTTCTGGGATTTTATACCCAATATTTTTAGGCACATTAACACCGTAAAATTCATTATATGTTTTATTAACCTGATCATTTGTAACATCCAGATATCCGGCTCCCTGATGTGGCTGTACCCCCATATCTGCAGAACCTTGAACATTATTTTGACCACGTAAAGGGTTTACACCAACACCACGTCTACCAATGTTTCCTGTAAGTAAAGCCAAATCGGCAATTTGCATTACAGTAAATGTTCCTTGAGAATGTTCTGTTACCCCTAATCCATGAAAAGACATAGCATTTGGAGCAGATGCATATGCAATAGCTGCTTCACGCACCTGGTTACGATCTACACCAGAAACGGCTTCTAGTTTGTCTATATTTATAGCAAGAATTTCTTTTTTATAATCTTCGAACCCTTCAGTCCTGCTTTCGATAAAAGAAGTGTCTGCTAATCCTTCGGTGATGATATAATACATCATCATATTAAGAACAGCTACATTAGTTCCTGGTCGTAATGCTAAGTGATGTGTTGCATATTTAGCCAATTCGGTACGTCTTGGATCAATAACAATAGATACATTGTCACTTTTCATGGCAAATTGCTTTAATTTAGCACCTGTAACGGGGTGTGCATCGGTTGGGTTGGCCCCAATAACCATAATACAATTTGTATCTTTTAAATCATCGATAGAATTTGTAGCAGCACCAGTACCAAAAGTACGTTGCATCCCTAAGGCAGTAGGAGAGTGGCATACCCGTGCACAACCATCAATATTATTGGTTTGGATTACAGCTCTAAAGAATTTTTGCATTAAATAATTCTCCTCATTGGTACATCGTGAAGAAGAAATCCCTGCCATAGAATCAGACCCAAATTCATTTTTATAAGCAGTTAACTTTGAAGCTATATAGTCATATACTTCATCCCAGCTAACCTTTTCAAAAGTTCCATTTCTTTTGATCATAGGAGAGTTTAAGCGCTCTGGGTGATCATAGAACTTAAATGCATACCTACCTTTTAGACAAGTATGCCCTTGATTTACCTCGGCATCATAAGGAGCTTGTATGCTTAAAATTTCTCCATTACTCGTAGCGACTTCAAGGTTACATCCCACACCACAATAGGTACAAATAGTTCTTGTTGTATCGGTTGCTTTAATAGCTTTTGACTGAAAAACATCTGAAATAGCAGAAGTTGGACATGCTTGAGAACAAGCACCACAGCTTACACAATCAGAATCCATAAAAGATTGATCCAGCCCTTTGATAATTGAAGAATCAAAACCACGACCAGACATGCTCAATACAAATTGTCCTTGTACTTCATCGCAGGCACGTACGCATCGATAACAATTAATACATTTAGACAAATCTGAAGTCATATATGGATGACTTAAATCTTTTGTTTTATAAAGGTGATTATCTCCTTCGGGATATCGTACTTCTCTAATTCCTACCTGAGCCGCAACTGTTTGTAATTCACAATTTCCATTTACTTCACAAGTCAAGCAATCAAGAGGGTGATCGGTGAGTACCAGCTCAACGATATTTTTTCGTAATTCTTTTACTGATTCAGAATTTGTGTATATATATTGTCCTTCTACTACAGGAGTATGACAAGAAGCCATAGTTTTAACGGCTCCATTCTCTTCTAATGCTACTTCTACACTACACACACGGCAAGAACCAAAAGGATCTAAGTTGGGTGCGTCGCATAAAGTGGGAACAAGATTTCTTTCCTTATACCTCCTTATAAAGGTGAGCATGGTTTCTCCTTCAACTATTTCAAAAGCCTGATTATCTATATATGCTGTTTTCATGGTATCAAATATTTAGTTGAAGTACATTTTCAATTCATCTTCAAAATAATGTAATGTGTTTCGGATAGGTAACGGAATACCTCCTCCGTGTGCACATAATGACCCTTGTTCGAGGGTTGTTAAAAGGTCTGTGAACAGTTTTTGATCTATTTTATGGCCAGCATGTAGCGCTTTGGTAGAAAGTTCATGTCCTCGTTTCGTTCCTAACCTACAAGGAAAGCATTTTCCACAGCTTTCATAAGCAGCAAAATCAAATAAATGTTCAATAAATTTCATCATTGGAAAGCTAGAAGGAATACAAATAATAGATGCATGACCCAGTAAGAAACCTTCTTTTGAAAAAGATTCAAAATCTATTGTTAAATCATTAATTTTTGAAACAGGTACCACTCCACCAAGAGGGCCACCAATCTGAAGCGCCTTTACTTCGGATTTAAATCCACCTCCCAGATCATTAATAACGACAGAAAGAGGTGTTCCCATTTCTACTTCATATAGACCAGGTTTGTTAAAAAAGCTATCTAAAGATACTAGTTTTGTTCCAGAAGAGCGCTCGGTTCCGATTTGTTTCCAGGTACTTCCTCCATTGCTAATGATATAATGTAAGGCTGCCAATGTTTCCACATTATTGACCACGGTTGGCTTATTAAATAGACCTTTTTGAGCAGGATACGGTGGACGAACACGAACTTCTGGTCGTTGTCCTTCTATTGAATTTATAAGAGCGGTTTCTTCTCCGCAAATGTATGATCCTTGTGCTTGTATAATTTTAAAATCAAAGCTAAACCCACTATCATTAATATTATTACCTATCAATCCCTCATTTCGAAGATCATCAATAGCATCTTGTACAATTTTTACCGCTTCTGGATATTCTGCACGGATATATACAATCCCATAACTTGCATGTGTAACATATCCAGAAATAAGCATTCCGAATAGTACCGAATGCGGTCTGTGTTCTAGTAAATATCGATCTGAAAAAGCTCCAGGATCTCCTTCATCTGCATTGCAAATGATGAATTTTGTAGTGTTTTCTACATTTCTGCAAAACTCTAACTTTAACCCCATCGGGAAACCAGCACCACCACGACCTCGAACATTTGAAGTTTTAATTTCTTCTAGTATTTCTTCAGAATCCTTTTGTAGTGCACCTATAAACGGTTTGTAAAAATCAGCAATAGTAGTAAATGACTCAGTAAGTACTGCTTTTCCACTAGCTTTCACATTATAGCTATCTTGATTTAGTTCATTTTTTGAGTTAATAATAATATCAAGATTTTGAAGCGCATCACCAGAGTAATTTTTTCCGTTATAATGAAAAGCGTTATTTTCATGACATCTTCCCAGGCAAGTCATATGTCCGATTTCTTCTTCTTTAAAATGATTTTTAAGTGTTTTATTTACAGTGTCTTGTGTGCCGGCACAAACACATGCGGTTCCATTACATACATATACTTTTTTGCCTTTGTTTTCAGGTTTCAAAAAGTCATAAAAACTGGCCGTACCGAATGCATTGGCTTTTCCAATTAAAAAATCATCAGCCAATATTGCTAATTCTTCATCACTTGGAGCCCCTGTAGGTTTTGCCAGCTCTCCCATTTTATTGAAGAGGCTTTGATCTACTTTTTTTCTACCTAATAATTCACTTAAATTATCTGACATATATTTTTTTTAACTTGCTTTTATATCGATGTTTCGAAATCCTTTATTTGTTTTGGTTCGATGAGGATTAGAGTAGCAGGTTGCTCTATGATTACGACAAAACGCTAACAATGTGATTCCTAGTTCTTTAGAGTAGTCTACTGCTAAAGAAGATGGAGCAGAAACAGCTGCTAAAAACGGAATTTTTGCTTTAAAACATTTAACAACAATTTCATAAGAAACACGTCCGCTTACAGTAATTATTTTTGCCTGATCCAATTTGCGCATCAAAATTAGTTTACCAATAACTTTATCTACGGCATTATGACGACCAATATCCTCCATCGAGCATAGCAATTCTCCGGTAATAGTAAACGCTGCTGCTGCATGTGCACCACCAGATTGATTGAAATTATGTTGTAAGGCACTCATTTTTATAAATAATTGATGAATAAGATCAACATCGATTATTTCGGTATCATCAATAGTTTTTCCTAGGAAGGATAAATCTCCAAGTTCTGTTCGGCCACAAATACCACAAGAAGAGACAGATAATAAACTTCTACTGTTAGCATATCCATCACCTAATTCTTCTTTAGGAATAGTGAGATTTACCACAGTTACTATACCATCATCATTTTCTTTTTTTAAAACGATATCGGGAAGAAAATTTTTATTTTTAATGATATCTTCAGAATGAAGCATGCCACGAATTAAGCTAATATCTTCTCCCGGAGTCCTCATAGACACCGTAAAAGGTTTATCGTTGATATTTATTTGCAATGCTTCTTCAATAGTAAGTGAATCTAATGTTTTATTCACTGAATCTACTTCATATTTCTTGCCTTCATAATTTCTAATTGCCATAACGAACTATTAATTAATAAAGAGCTATTTACACAAAGTTAATAGAAATAATTGTATTACGTTAAACATTAACTATAATGTAAAAGGGCGTATTTATTACTATTGACTTCTAAAATAACCCAGTAATATTACCATCATTATCAATATTGATGTTTTCTGATGCCGGATGTGCAGGAAGACCAGGCATTCTCATCATATCTCCGGTAATTGGCACTAAGAATCCTGCACCTGCAGCAATTTCTATTTCTCTAATCGTTATTGTGAAATTTTTAGGACGACCAATTAATTTCGGATTATCGGATAATGATTTTTGAGTTTTGGCAATACAAACCGGAAGATTTTCTAGTCCTAATGCTTCAATTGTTTTTAGATTTTTTTTTGCTTTTGCAGTATAATCAACACGATTTGCACCATATATTTTTGTAGCAATGGTTTCGATCTTAGTAGTTACATCTGTTTCCCAATTGTATAAAGGAGTAAAGTTTGATTCACCCGACTCTACAATCTCTATAACATGTTTTGCAAGTTCTAGAGCGCCTTTACCTCCTTTGGCCCAAACTTCGACTAAAGCAACTCTCACGTTATTGTTTTTTGCAAACTCTTGAATAGCTGCAATTTCTTCATCACTGTCTGATACAAATCTATTAATAGCAATAACAGGAGTGATTCCAAACTGCTTTACATTTTCTAAGTGTTTTTCAAGATTTGGTATTCCGTTTTTCAAAGCTTCTACATTAGGATCGGTCAATGATTTTAAATCCGCTCCTCCATGATATTTTAATGCTCGTATTGTAGTAGTGATTACAATTGCTTTTGGTGATATTCCTGCGCTTTGACATTTAATATCTAAAAATTTCTCTGCACCTAAATCGGCACCAAAACCTGCCTCGGTTACGGTGTAATCAGAAAGTGACATTCCCATTCGCGTAGCAATTACAGAGTTGGTACCTTGTGCTATATTTGCAAAGGGGCCGCCATGAATAATTGCAGGATTACCTTCTATAGTTTGCACCAGATTTGGTTTAACAGCATCTTTAAGAAGTGCTGCCATGGCTCCTTCTACTTTTAAATCCTTGGCATAGATTGGTTTTTTACCAAAAGTATAGCCAATAAAGATGTTTCCTAATCGTTGTTTTAGATTTTCTAAATCATCAGCAAGACATAGGATTGCCATTATTTCTGATGCAGCTGTGATATCAAAACCTGTTTCTCTTGGTACACCAGAAGTTGTTCCTCCCAGGCCAACAACAATATGTCGAAGGGCTCTGTCGTTCATATCCATTACTCTTTTCCAGGTAACTGTTCTGGCATCTATCCCTAATGAATTCGTTTTGCTTTGAATATTATTGTCAATAACAGCAGAGAGTAAATTATGTGCTTTTTCAATAGCAGAAAAATCACCTGTAAAATGCAAGTTAATATCTTCCATAGGAAGTACTTGTGAATAACCACCTCCTGTTGCTCCACCTTTAATTCCGAAAACTGGACCTAATGATGGTTCTCTTAAAACCACTGTGGTTTGTTTTCCAAGTTGATTTAATCCTTCAGACAACCCAATAGACATTGTCGTTTTTCCTTCACCTGCAGGTGTTGGAGAAATAGCAGTAACAAGAATTAAGTTACTTTTGTTAGCCTTATCTTTATCAATAACAGAATGTGGTAATTTAGCTTTATGCTTACCATACATTTCAATATCGTCTGAGTTTAATCCCAGTTTTTCGGCAATAGTACTTATGTGTTTAAGTTGTATCTGTTTTGCTATTTCTAAATCATTCATGTGAAAATCATTTTTTTAGGAGTATAATATTAATTAAATTATTTTGATTCTAATATTATACTTGTGAAAAACATCTTCAAATAATACTAATTTGTGTTGATTATAATTAAGAATAAGAATGGATTCTAAGCCGGATTATTTAGAAGTATAATTGCTTATAAATTTGATTGTTTTAGCAATGAATGTTCTTTTATTTTACATTCATTCTTTTGATATCAAAGAAGCCTGCAATCGCAAAAACAAGAAAATATCCCAAACTATACCATGTTACAGTAGGGAACCACCAAAAGAGATTTAGATCAGAAGTTTTTTCGTCTAATGGGTTCATGCTTATCATAGAATAGGAATACGGAAAATAAATAGATTCTGGTGCTCTTGCAGCGATTAAACCTACAATTACTAATACCATACCAACACCTAAAGGAATAATAAAATTTTTAAATCGAAAACTTAACCAGAATTGAATGGCTAGAATACCTAAAACAGAAACAAAAGAGCGAAATAGTATTTTTATATGAAATACATATTCTGGAGAAAATTCTGAAAAATTTAATTGTGGACGCATGCCACCTAATAAATTTCCATTTAGTAAAATTAAACCATAATACATAGCATATGTAGCAAATACAGCAGCAATAATTATGCTTAGTTTACCAAAATAAACACTCCATTTTGGGATTGGTAAAGCAAACAAATGTTTAATAGCTGTAGCTTTATGTTCAATTTGAATAATTAGACTTGTAATAAGGACAATAAATAAAGGAACCAATGCAGGAAGGCTGTTCACAATTTGCTCATTTGCGAATTTATTCCAGGGGTTAACTCCTTCGGCGGGAATCAGTTTTTCCCACTTTACGATATAAACTATAAAAAATAATAAGGGAATTAATAATGCACAAATAGCTGTTAGCCATAAGGCAAACGTATGTTTTAATTTTAGTGTTTCGTTTCTTAAACTATTGAAATAGAATGCTGTAGTTGTCATTTTAATTAATTTTCGGTGAGATTAAGAAACAATTCTTCTAAGTTATTTTTAATCGTTACCTGATAAATACCAATGTTATTTTTCCGAAGCGAATCGACCAATACAGGGATTTGGGACTTTTCTTTTACAGAAACAGAAAGAAGGTGTTCTTCATGTTCTATCTTTTTTATTTCGAAGCCCATTTGAATCAGTTGATCATATGTACGATGTTTATCGTCTGTTTCAAGTTCGATCTGTAATTGATCTGATTGCGAATCGGTTAAAGCCTTAACAGTATCTTGAAAAAGCATCTTTCCTTCTCTAATAATGCCAACATGAGTACATGTTTTTTCAATTTCACTTAATAAATGACTTGATATAAAAATGGTAATACCATCTTTGTTCAATTTTTTTATTAATTCCCTCATTTCGATAATTCCCTTTGGGTCCAATCCATTTGTTGGCTCATCTAATATCAATAACTCTGGTTGTGAAAGTAGTGCTATTGCTAACCCTAAACGTTGTTTCATTCCTAAAGAAAAAGTTTTAACCTTTTTGTTTTTTACATGTAAAAGATTGACTGTTTCTAAAACTTCATCTATTCGATCTTTCTTGATATTTTCCCGATATGTAGAGGCAATACGCAAATTTTGTTTTGCACTTAAATGGTTGTAAAGAGATGGGTTTTCTATTAATGCCCCAATTTTTGATAGTGCATCAATTCTATGGTTTGCAAAAGGTTTTTCAAAAACTCTAATATTTCCTGAGTTTTTATTGAGTAAACCTAAGAGAAGTCTTATGGTAGTTGTTTTTCCTGAACCATTTGGACCTAAAAAACCATATATACTTCCTTTAGGAACTTCTAAGTCTAAACTATCGATATCTTTTTTAGATTTCGAATATGAGAAGTTAAGCTTTTCTGTTTGGACTATTAATTGACTCATTATCTATACATTTCCCAGAAGACGAATCAATGGGTAAGTTGTTACACTTATCATAATCACTTCAAGGAAATGTATAGTTTTATAAGTAGTATCAATTCATTCTTTTGATTTTCTTGTAGCAATCTCAATAAATAAAACTATTTCTTGTTTTTTAGTTGCTTTTTGGATAACCTGATAAAGTTTGATTGCTTTGCTATAATTTTTATTTTTTTCATATAACCAACCTAAAAAAAACATACTTGGAATATGATTTGGTTCCATTTTTAAGCATTCCAAATAATCAATTTCTGCATTTTTCAATTCGCTATTAGCGAAATACAAATTTGCTCTTTCCCAAAGTAATTCAGTTGTTTTATTTTTTGAAATAAGAGTAGTGATAGAATCTACTTTTGATTGACTATATTTCTTTTTCATGGCGAGAATAGATTGCTCCCTTAAGTTTTCAAAGAAAAGAAAATAGGCATCACATTTTTGAATTAAATTCTGTTGCATTTCAAAGAATATTTTTTTGCCAATGACCTTGCCTTGTTCATACTCAGAAATAGAAGAATTTTTATCAATAAGTTTATCTAATTCATTTCGATAATTACCAATATTTTGGCTAAAACAGTTTTCTAGCGTATTGATCCCTTTTTTATTGTTTTCTGTAAAACAGTTACAAACATCATTGCTGAGTTTTTCTTTATATTCTTGTCCATATATGGAAATAGAAATAAATAATAGAGATACAATAGAGAGAAAATTATTCATATTTTATTTTTGATACGTTCAAACGATTTACCTTTTGAATCGGTTTATACTATTACAGATTATATTTTATACTTTTTGTTTAGCTGCTTTTTGCTTTTTTCGTAATTTAAAATTTAAAAACTCTACTAATAATGAGAACGCAATGGTAAAATAGAGGTATCCTTTTGGTATAGTACCAACTTCGCTTTCAAATATCTGAAGATGCGCTAGGTGTGCAGCTTCGGCGATAAGCATAAATCCAATAAGGATTAAAAATGAAAGCCCAAGTATCTGAATTGACGGGTGTTTGTTTACAAAGCGTCCTACAGGAGTTGCAAATATCATCATAATTAGTACGGATACTACTACAGCAATAATCATTATTATTAAAGCATCATTAGGATTATCACTTAATCCGTTTGTCATTCCTACTGCTGTAAGGATAGAATCAAAAGAAAAGACAACATTAATTAAGGTGATTTGTACAATCGCATTAGAAAGAGAAGAAGAACTTTTAGCTTGAATTTCTTTTTCTTCTTCACCTTTTTCATCGACTTTTTCATGAATTTCATGAACACTCTTATATAGAAGAAACATCCCACCTGCAAATAAAATTAAAGCCTGACCGCTAATACCAGCTTCTATCCAGGGAAGATTGATATGCCAGAAAGGGGCTTCCATGGCAACTAATAGTGATATACCAAATAATAGAACAACACGCATAAGCATAGCTAATAGTAATCCAATATTGGTTGCTTTTTTTTGTTGCTGATCCGGTAATTTGCTAGAGGCCAATGAAATAAATATGATATTGTCAATACCAAGAACAATTTCTAAAAATGTTAGTGTTAATAAGGCGACCCAGGCATCTGCAGATGTAAAAATTTCGAACATTATTTTATTTTTTTTGCGGTTCCACGTTGTTTATTAGTTGAATCTACTAATCCGTATTCAAAAGTGTAGATGTTTTTATCGGTTGTTAAGATTTTCATATGTATAGCTTTTTTCTCTGCCATATTTTTGGGAGACAATTTTTGTACAATATATTCACAATCATTAATCCATCGAATACTGGCTGTGTCAACCTTACCTCTGAAATAATCAATTTCTATAGAATCATTGCGAATAAAAGTGGTTGTAACCAATTCACCATCCAGAAAAGTTTCAAATTCAAAAGTCCCTGTATGAAAATCTGTACAGTTGCGTTCTTGTTGGTAACAACTACTCATAAGTAGAGTAGAGAAAAATAGTAAAGCAAATCGCTTCATAATTGTTATAAATGAAAAACGAAAATAATTCTATTTCCATAAAGTTAATAGAAAGGAAGAAAAAAGTTGTTAAGATTTTTTCATGTGATATGAACTAAAGGTACCATCGGTATAAAAAATAACAATTCTATCTATTTCATTTTCTGTAGAAATTACTCGAGAAATTTTTTCTAGTGGAGGAGTATTTGGGTCAGCTATTTTTTCTTCTGGTGATGACTGTGAAAATAAATCTTGTTTAGAAACTGTAACTGGAGGAGGTGTAGGTTGAGAAACAGTAGAGGTGTTTGACAAAGGAGTTTTTTTCCCAACAGAAACATTCTCAGATTTAGGAAATGTTCCTTTTCCATATAACAACCATTGTAAATCTACATCGGTATATGCATCAACAATCTTCATTACAAAATCAAGACTAGGTTTGTTTCGTCCGCTAAGAATATGAGAAATAGAGGAACGACCTACACCCATGTAATCTGCAAAGGATGAGGCAGATACAGCATGGTAATCCATTATTTTTTGGATTCTTTTGCCAAAATCTTTATTGTTTACCATTGTAAACTAGTTTAAGAGTAAATATTGGTTACAAAGGTAAACAAATTTGTTGAAAACACTGGTTTACAATTGTAAACTAGCAATGTGTAATATTAAATTATCTGTTTATGTAAATACACATAAATATCTGAATATTAGACTATTGATTGGTATAAATAATTACCATTATTTTTTCTGTTAATAACTGAAATACATTTGGAAACGTAGTAAGTATTACTGTTTAACTATGTAAACAAATAGATGTATTTTGAATGTTTACAAATGTAAATTGATTGTTGTTACACTTGTAAACAGCACTCTAGTTTACAAGTGTAAATATTAATCTGATTTGTTATGAATCTTCGGTAAACTGTAGTAATTTCGTAGCTTTCTAAAACAAATTAATGGATACGCATATATTACAGAACTGGTTCGATACCTATAAAGAAGTTTCCTTATTTGGGCGTTATATTACTCTGGATCATATTTCTCCTTTATTAGATCTCTTGTCTTTAAAAACAGAAATTGAACAGATAGGATTTTCTGAGAATAATGCATCTATAGATCTCATTAAATTAGGTAGCGGATCTAAAAAACTTTTGTTTTGGTCGCAGATGCATGGTAATGAAAGTACAACAACAAAAGCTGTATTTGATCTCTTAAACTTCTTTACAGACGTCTCAAATGATTTGGCAAAAACTATTTTAAAAGAGTGTACAATATATATAATACCTATTTTAAGTCCCGATGGAGCAAAGGCATATACCAGACTTAATTTTAACCAGGTAGATCTTAATAGGGATGCACAGCAAAAAACACAAAAGGAGAGTATAGTATTTAGTAAACTAGTCGAGCGTATTCAACCAGATTTTGCGTTTAATCTTCATGGGCAACGTACTATTTTTAGTGCAGGAGAAACTAATTATCCTGCTACTGTGTCTTTTTTATCTCCTGCAAGTGATTTAGAACGATCAATAACCCCAAGTCGTAAGATAGCTATGGAAATCATTGCTAAGATGAATACAGTGCTTCAACAATTTATTCCGAATCAAGTAGGGCGGTATGACGATGGTTTTAATTTAAATTGTGTAGGAGATACTTTAGCGAGTATGGGAATACCTACTATATTATTTGAAGCAGGGCACTACTCAAATGATTATGATCGTGAAATAACCAGAGAATATATATTTTATTCTCTTATAGCCTCGATAGAATATATAACGACTACTCAAATTACAGGAGATAGATATAAAGATTATTTTTCAATACCAGAAAATGGAAAATGCTTCTATGATGTCATTATAAGAGATGTGATGTTAAAGGGTGAAAATGTAGATATAGCGGTTCAATACAGTGAAGAATTGATCAAAAATAGTGTGAAATTTATACCAAAAATTGTTAAAATTGGGGATCTTCAAAAATTTTATGGTCATAGAGAGATTATTGGCAAAAAAAGGGCAATATATAACGAAAACGTTACAGTAGAGATAGTTCCAGAGGCTATGCTGTTAAAATTTCACCTAAACTCTGAATTATTCTTAATAGAATCAACAAAAAGTTAAAATAAAATGTATGGAAACTGTATTTTTCTGCTAAATTTGCAATGTAAATAATCGGGAAAAATAATAAAAAAACAATATGGCAAAGTTTAAATTAGACGAAGTTGACCACCAAATTCTAGACATGTTGATCGAGAATACTCGTACACCATTTACAGATATCGCAAAAAAATTGTTGATTTCTGCGGGTACGGTACATGTGCGAGTTAAAAAAATGGAAGAAGCAGGTATTATTGAAGGATCTTCTTTAACATTAGACTATAAGAAATTGGGATATTCATTTATAGCATATGTTGGAATTTATCTTCAAAATACTTCGCAAACCAAATTCGTCTTAGAAAGGATTAATGAAATACCATTTGTAACGGTTGCTCATATTACAACAGGAAAGTTTAATATTTTCTGTAAAGTAAGAGCTAAAGATACGAATCATGCTAAGGAGATCATTTTTAAACTAGATGATATTGATGGCGTATATCGTACCGAAACTATGATTTCATTAGAAGAGAGTATTAATGATAAGAAACGATTAATGCACTCTATTTTTCAGGATTTATAAAGGGAATGTACTAAACAAATATAGAATAAGCCCTTTAAGAAAACCTTAAAGGGCTTATTAATTAATAACCTTTTAATAACCCATATGGCAAGATGTGCTAAACAAGTTTTATCTGCTATATCACTAACAAGAATACATATTAACCATAAACAAGTACCACCACACCAATGGCTAGAAAACCAAAAATTGAACGTTTTAATGAAAACGTTCTTGCTAAGTACCAGATATACAATAGTATATTTATAACATTACCTTTTGATACTATAAGTAACACCGGGGTTTTATTACCACTGTTTAAAGAAGTATGCGAAAAAGGCTATGATCAACACAAAAATCCTACAGAAATCGTAGAAGACTTTTTTTTATTATACCAGGATAATCCTGAGTCAAAAGAAAAGCATGATTTGCTATTTAGGTTTATTCAGTATATCGAACGTCAAGTTGTATTGTTTGATGCAATAGAAGATGCTGCCTTTCCTATAGTGAACAATATGGATGGTAGAGGGACTTTAAGAAGTATCAAAGAAGAAGCCCAGGCAAAAGGTAAATTAGAAGAGTTAAAAGATTATCTAAGGAGGTTTAAGATTCGTCCTACCTTAACAGCCCATCCTACACAGTTTTATCCAGGAACAGTACTCGGGATTATTCATGATTTAGACGCGGCAATTCGTAATAATGATTCACCTAGAATAAAAAAACTACTAGCTCAGCTAGGTAAAACAGCTTTTTTTAAGAAAGAAAAACCAACACCTTATGATGAAGCAGTAAGCTTGATCTGGTATTTAGAAAACGTATTTTATCATTCTGCAGGAACCATATATAATTATGTCCAGCAAAATATATTTGAAGGAGAAGATCTCGAAAATGACTTAATTAATTTAGGATTCTGGCCAGGAGGAGATAGAGACGGAAACCCATTTGTAACCACAGAGATTACTTTAAAAGTAGCAAAACGATTACGAAAAACAATTTTGATCAATTATTACCGTGATATCCGAGCATTAAAACGAAGAATTACTTTTGGTAACCTTCAGGATAAAATAGCGGTCTTAGAAAATGCATTGTATGATAACTTTTATTATGCAAAAACCGCAGAACCATTATCGATAGAAACATTAATGAATGGATTGCTCGAGATTAGAGAAGAATTAATAAAAGAGCATCAATCTTTATTTCTTGAGGACCTGCAAGATCTAATTAATAAGGTGAAAATTTTTGGTTTTCATTTCGGAACACTTGATGTTCGACAAGATTCAAGAGTTCATCATAAAGTACTTACAGAAGTTGTACAGAAAACGAATGAATTGGGACTAGATATTTTCCCCAAACAGTATGAATCTCTTTCTGAAAAAGAACAGGTTAGTGTGCTTTCTACTATTAAAGGAAAATTAGACCCTTCTGTTTTTGATGATGATATAACAAGAGCAACAATAGAATCTATTTATGCGATAAAAACGATACAGCAAAATAATGGAGAACGAGCAGCGAATCGTTATATTATTAGTAATAATGGAAGTGAACTTAATATCGTAGAGACATTTGCTTTAATAAAGCTTTGTGATTGGGAGTTCCCTACGGTAGATGTAATTCCTCTTTTTGAAACAGTACCAGATTTACAGGTTTCGCACCAGGTAATGGAGTCTTTATATACTAATCCAGAATATATGGAGCACTTAAAACGCCGTGGAATGAAACAAACTATTATGCTTGGTTTTTCTGATGGAACCAAGGATGGAGGATATCTTATGGCGAATTGGGGAATCTTTAAAGCAAAAGAAGCATTAACTGAAATTTCTAGAAAATATAATGTAAAAGTTATATTTTTTGATGGTAGAGGTGGACCACCTGCAAGAGGAGGAGGAAATACAAATCAGTTTTATGCATCTCTTGGCCCAACAATCGAAGATGAGGAAATTCAATTAACTGTTCAGGGGCAGACGATTAGTTCTAATTTTGGGACACTGGATTCTTGTCAGTATAATTTAGAACAATTATTAGGAGCCGGAGTAGAAAATGAATTAACAAGTAACGAGGGTAATCTTTTTTCTGCAGAGAATAAGCAAACTATGCAAAAGCTTGCTGATATAAGTTATCAAACTTATGTTGATTTTAAAAATCACCCTAAATTTCTTCCGTACCTGGAGCATATGAGTACATTAAAGTATTATGGGAAAGCAAATATTGGTAGCCGACCTTCTAAAAGAAGTAAAAGCGCAACTTTAGATTTTGGTGATTTAAGAGCAATACCTTTTGTTGGAAGTTGGAGCCAGTTAAAACAAAATGTCCCTGGCTTTTATGGAGTAGGAACAGCTCTAAAAGTATTTGAAGAAAAAGGAGAATTTGATAAAGTAATGTCTCTGTATAAAGGTTCACCATTTTTTAGAACGTTGATAGGTAATAGTATGATGAGTCTTACTAAGTCCTTTTTTGAATTAACTTCTTATATGAAAGAAGATGAAGAGTATGGTGCATTTTGGGATATCATTCATAACGAATACTTGTTAACCAAACGATTGTTATTTAAGTTAACGGGGTATTCAGAGTTAATGCAAAACGAGCCGGCAGGAAAAGCATCTATCGATATTAGAGAAAATATCGTATTGCCTCTGCTCACGATACAGCAATATGCATTGAAGAAAATTCAGGATTTAAATAAAAATAAAGACGCAAAACCAGAAGATGTTGCAATTTATGAGAAGATGGTAACTCGCTCTTTGTTTGGGAATATTAATGCTAGTCGTAATTCGGCATGATTTTTTAATAAAGTACTGTTAAGGATATTATATTATGAAGCTGGAATGATTAAATTTCAGCTTCATTGTTTAACTCATATTATACTTTATGGCAAAGTTTTATAGTGTAATGTGAGTTTATATATTATTACAAATAAATTTAAATTTAATCTATATCTAATACACTATGGTATCACAGTTAAAAGAAGGAGAATTTAACCCGTATTATGAAACATATATTAATAAAGCCGAATCACCAGATATTGTAAAGGGGTTAGAAAGTAGTCAAAAAGAATTTGTTGATTTTGTACAATCCATTCCTGATGAAAAACTTACTCATGCCTATGCAAAAGATAAATGGACTGTAGCAGAGGTGTTGCAACATGTAATTGATGGAGAACGTATTTTTGCATATCGTGCTTTGCGTTTTGCAAGGAATGATAAAACACCAATTATGGGTTTTGAACAAGATGATTATGTTCCGTATTCAAATGCGAATAATTATAGTAAAGAAGAATTGATTTCAGATTTTCAATCTGCGAGAAATAACTCTATTTCATTATTCAAAAGCTTCACTGGTGAAATGTTAACCAGAATTGGAGAGGCGAGTGGTAGCCCTATGAGTTCAAGAGCTGCAGGATATATATTAATAGGACATCAAAAACATCATTTTGAGGTTATAAAAGAAAGATATTTATAAGTATGACAAAAGAAGAAGTTGCTCAGAATTACTTATCGTTTTTAGAAAAAAATGAAGTGAATAAAGTTGTTGGTTTATTTGCCGACGACGGAATTGTTGAATCTCCATTGTATGGAACAATGCCAGCCAGTAAATTTTATAAGGCTTTGGCAGATGATACCACTACTTCAAAATTAAAATTTGATGGTTTGTTTTTTGAAAAAAACTCTAATAGAATTTCACTGCTCTTTGATTTTGACTGGGAATTAAAAGACGGAAAAAGAGTGATCTTCAAAGTAGTAGATATTATAGTGCTTAATTCAGAAAATGAGATTCAAAAACTTACTATTATTTATGATACCGTTCATAGTAGGTCAGCAATAGAAGCGTTAAAAAAGTAGGGTAATAGATTTATAATAAGTTGATTAGAGTTTTTGGTTCTAGCTCGTGTCCTCCTGGATGAGTTCTAAATTCAATCTGAGGTAATATTTGCTGCACCCGTACTTTCTCGGCTTCAACTTTTTCGATTTCAAAAAAGGGATCTTTTTCTCCCAAGATATGAGTGATTCTTGTCTTATCAGTTAGAAAAGAAAAATCTTCTCTGGATAATTCTTTAGGAAAACCACCAGATATCATAACCAGGGCGTCACAATTTATTTTACGGCTGGCAACCCATCTACTGGCGATACTTACGCCTTGGGAGTACCCTAAGACAATTAGCCTGGCATGCTCAGGGACTTCTTCAGATGACAATATTGCATCAACATATCGTAATACATTTTTGGTCTCTACCATAGTGTTTTCTTTGGTTAGCCAACTAGAGCCGACTCTTCTGTAATTATCACCTTTGTAATATTTAGAAGGAGCTTGCGGTGCAATAAAATAATTATCTTCTTTATTAAGGCTTTCAAACAACCGTATAAAATATCTACTTAAGTATCCGATCCCATGAAAAACTAGCCAAACATTTTTAGTACCAGGGTGTAAATTATTAAGTGTAGAATATGTGTTTGTAGCAGTATAAGAAATTTCTTTTTCAGTAGCACTCATGTGATATATGATAATAGATCTTTTGTATTTAATTAAGATGAAACCAATCGTCGATAATCGGCCACAAGATATCTCGATTTTTTGTCCTAAAAAAATCAAAGTGGCCAATAGTTTTTAGGTTAAAATCACTTGGTTTTAGATGTTTTCTAGTCACTTTAGCATTTTTGTATACGCGTTCACCCAAAATGTCTACCGATTTTTTGGGAGCAAACAAGTCATCATCAATACTTAATAAAAGCATAGGTTCTTTGATTTCTTTATAATATGTGCTAGTATCTTTTTGGGTAAAATACAGCATCGAATCCGGGTGCAAT
Source organism: Aquimarina sp. EL_43 (assembly GCF_943422735.1). NCBI lineage: Bacteria > Pseudomonadati > Bacteroidota > Flavobacteriia > Flavobacteriales > Flavobacteriaceae > Aquimarina > Aquimarina sp. EL_43. Next base: position 4,433,588 of record NZ_CALSBR010000001.1, read on the forward strand.
AAAAAAATAGCCCAATCTTTGGCTACTCTGGTGGTTAAGGGGTTTCCTAATCCAAACCAACCAGAAGGGTAGTACTCTAAGAGTGATGTGGTAAGCGGTACAAAGAACTTAAAATTAAGGTAGATGAGTATTCTCATTTTTAAAGTGAAATGCTTGTAAAATCCAAATTGAGAAGCTACAGTAAAGTATTTATCGTAATATTGATATGCATCACTAAAGCCTACACTATTACCACCATAACTATGGCCGATCATGTATTGTTCGTTTTTAGGGAATTCTTCTTTGGCATGTTTAGAAACTGATTTAAAATCCTGTGCCCAGAATAAAAAACCATGTTCTTTTAAAGATTGAATGCTTTGAGAAAGAGAATCTCCAATTCCGCGATAGTCAAAAGTAAATACATTACATCCCTTGGTAGCGAGATATTTTGCAAGAGGAAAATAAATTTTTTGAGGAACTGCCACCGCAGGAGCAAAAACTACTGTTTTGCGATTAGGAGATCTAGGAACAAACTCATGTACCGAAATAGGGTAGCCGTCAAAAGAACGAATAGTGTATGATTCCATGTTTTACTGATTTAATATTGCCGTTTCTGTTCTTTCCATGGCATTGTTAAGGTACTTTGGATCGTCATAAATCTGCGTTAATAAGATACCTCCTTCGATATCCTGTACCATTTGTTCTGCCAGTAGTAATGCTTTTTCTGTTGAGTGATGTACTTCAAACAGTTGTTGTAGACCTAAAATAAAATCCTTAAAAAATGATTGTATTTCTTTTTTATATATGGGGTCGAGGTGAATGGTTTCTAATGCTGTATTTGCCATAATACATCCACCATCTGAAGCTCTGAATAATTTGTCCAGAAGTAGCTTCATTTTTAACACTTTTTCGTTAAGAGTTAAAGTATTACTTTCAATAATCCTAAATAGATTGTAATTAAAATAACTGTGAACAGTTGCAAGAACTTCTCTAATTAGATCTTCTTTATTGCTGAAATAATAATAAAAATGAGACTTCTGTATACCGCAAGCTTTAGAAAGTTCACTCATACTGCTGTTTTGAACTCCTCGAGAGCGCAGGATAGGGATTATCTTTTTTAGAACTTCTTCTTTGGATGTTTTTGATTTCGGCATTTTATTGAACGTTCGTTAAAATAATAATCAAATATAGTTAGAATTATTAAATAGCATTGTATATTTTTGGTTTAAATTATTAAGCTTATGAATTTGACACAGACAGAAGTGCTGGAACAATGCGCTAAGATGTGTAAAAACACTTTAATGGAAACTTTAGAGATTTCTTTCTGTGAAGTTGGTAAAGACTACCTTGTTGCTAAAATGCCAGTGACTCCCAGGGTGCATCAGCCAGATGGTGTTTTACACGGGGGAGCTATGGTAGCACTTGCAGAGAGTGTAGGGAGTGCAGCATCATTTATTTTTCTTAATGCTAAAGATTTTTATATAAGAGGAATAGAGATTTCTGCAAATCATGTAAAGAGTGTTAAGCAGGGCTATGTGTTTGCGAAAGCAGAAATTCTACATCAAGGCCGTACTACTCAGTTATGGGATATAAAGATAAAGGATGAAGAAGGTAACTTGGTTTCCATAGTTAAGTTGACGACTATTGCGCTTCCTAAAACCAAATAGTATGGACATAGGGGATGTTTATGCTAAAATTGAAGAGCAGTTAGGTCAAAATCTACCTTTTGTGGTATATAGAAAAGCTGATTCTATGACGCTACATGCTGTTTTTCAAGAAAATAATCAGGTATACGAAGTAGAAGATTATACTGTTTCGGGATTTGTTTTTGCTCCTTTTGATAATGCTCATAAAGCCGTTATTATTCCTTCAGAAAAAAGTGACTATTGCACTGCTACCATTTTATCACAAACCATAAGTAGTGAAAAAAGAACTTCAGGAACAATAGATAATGCTCTTTTGGTAGAATCTGAAGCTCAAAAAAAACATATTGAGCTTGTAAAAAAGGGTATTGAGGCAATACAATCTGATCGTTTTAAAAAAGTAGTATTATCTCGAAAAGAGGAGGTTTCGATATCAGATTCTTTTAGTAGTCTACATATATTTAAAAATCTAATACACTATTATCCAAAAGCTTTTGTGTACCTATGGTACCATCCAAAAATTGGTACATGGATGGGAGCGACTCCAGAAACCTTGATTCGGGTAAAAAATAATAATTTTTTCACTATGGCTCTGGCCGGTACTCAACCTTACATAAATACTATAAATGTCGATTGGGGGACTAAAGAATTAGTAGAACAGGAAATGGTTACTTCTTTTGTTACGAATAAATTATCTTCAATTATTAATGATATACAACACTCTAAAACTTATACGCATAAAGCCGGTACACTTTTGCATCTGCGTACCGATATTAGTGGGGTTTTGGATAATGAAAACTCAAGAATTGAAAAAATAATTGAAGTATTGCATCCCACTCCTGCGGTTTGCGGGCTTCCTAAAGACGAGGCTAAATCTTTTATTCTAGCTACAGAAGGGTATAATCGTAAGTATTATACTGGTTTTATGGGAGAACTAAATATGAATGAAGATGGTATTATTAAATCAAATTTGTTTGTAAACCTTCGTTGTATGGAGTTGAGTAATGGTAAAGCTATTCTTTATGTGGGAGGAGGAATCACAAAAGATTCTGATCCAGAGAAAGAATGGGAGGAAACTGTGAAGAAAACAGAGACAATGAAAAGAGTTTTGTTGTAATCAGGGTTAAATTATTTAAAATTCTGGTGTAAATTAGATCGATATTGTAATTTAGCGATTCGAATGAAGAAACGCTTATATTCAAAAATTCCTTTAGCACAATCTATTGTTACCTTATGCGAAGCAAAAGGAATTACCCATATTGTTATTTCGCCGGGATCTCGTAATGCACCGCTAATAATTGGTTTTAGTGAACATCCCGATATGCAATGTTATAGTATCGTAGATGAACGATGTGCTGCATTTTTTGCATTAGGTATTGCACAACAAATCCAAAAACCAGTTGCTTTGATCTGTTCTTCGGGTAGCGCGTTGTTAAACTATTATCCAGCAATTTCAGAAGCATTTTATAGCGATATACCATTAGTGGTTCTAAGTGCAGATCGCCCTATTGAAAGAATTGATATTGGAGACGGACAAACGATTCGTCAAAAAAATGTATTTGAAAACCATATTTTGTACTCGGCCAATTTATATTCTGAAGTTGTTGCAGAAACAAAAATTGATGACCCCAAAGTACGCCAAAAACACCATGAAGCTCAAAAACATAATGAAAGAGAAATCAATCTGGCGCTAAATAAAGCGATAGAACGAAAAGGACCAGTGCATATTAATGTACCTTTTTATGAGCCTTTATATGATAAACTAGAGCATCCTACTATTGTTTCTAGAAATATCCCGGTAGAAAAGCCACATCATCAGTTTTCTGAAGATTTACAATCAGAAATGCGTGAAGAGTGGAACCTGGCAAAACGTAAAATGGTACTGATAGGTGTTAATTCACCAGGTACAGTTGAGCAAAAATGGATAGAATATTTTGCCGATGATCCTTCGGTCTTAGTACTCACAGAGACAACGTCTAATATTCATCATGAGTCTCATATTAATTGTATTGATCAATTGATTTCTACTTTGAATGAGAACGAATTTAAAGCATTGCAGCCAGATATTCTTTTAACTATTGGAGGCATGGTTGTTTCTAAACGAATCAAAGCATTTTTGCGACAATATCAACCAAAATCGCACTGGCATATTGATTCGAAAAAGGCATACGATACCTATTTTTGTCTTACAGAGCACATAAAATTGCAACCTAATGTATTTTTCTCGCGTTTTTTTCAAAAAAAGAAGAGCGTCGATAGTACTTATAAATCTTTTTGGATTTCTATTAGAGATCATCGCAGATTGAAACATGCAGCATATCTTGATAAAATCCCTTTTACCGATCTTAAAGCGTTTGAAGTTATTTTTAATAGTATTACAGATGGGCAGATGATACAGTTAAGTAATAGTTCTACTGTTCGTTATGCGCAACTATTTACACTAAATCCAACTTTTCAGGTGTTTTGTAATAGAGGAACAAGCGGTATCGATGGAAGTACATCTACTGCCATTGGTGCAGCTCTTGCTTCGGGGGCGCCTACAACTTTGATAACGGGAGATCTAAGCTTTTTTTACGATAGTAATGGGTTATGGAATGAGTATATTCCTTCAAATTTCAAAATCATTGTTATTAATAATGAAGGAGGAGGGATATTCAGAATTTTACCCGGAAAAGAAGAAAGTGTTAATTTTGAAACATATTTTGAAACGACACATCATCTTACAGCAATACATTTATGTAAAATGTTTGGTTTTGAATATCATACTGCGCATACGCTTGAAGAATTAATTCATGAATCTAAAAAAGTATACGAAAATGACCATATGCCTCAACTGCTTGAAGTTTTTACGCCTCGAAAAGAAAATGATAGTACTTTGATCGATTATTTTAGGCATTTTGTCTAATTTCCTTGTTTTAATATACTTTGCAGATGAATTATTAATGAATAATTCATCTATATTTGATCTGGAAAAAAAAGTGAACTAAAAACCTAAAAACACATTTATCCTATGAGTAAAAGAGATGAATTAATCACAAAATACGCCGCAGATATCAAAGATAAAATTGGTCAGACTCCAGATATGGATCTTTTAACCAAGGTTACTATTGGATGTGGGCCTTCAATTTACAATGCAGATGCTGCTACAGTATCTGGTTCGGATCAAAGTGAATTAGATACCGTAAAGAAAAACTTTTTAATCAATAAACTTGGTCTTTCTGACGGACCCAAATTAGATGAAGGTATTGCTTCTGTCATTGATGCTTATGGTAAATCAAATCGTAATAAGTATAGAGCGGTTGTTTATTATCTTTTGACAAAACATTTCGGAAAAGAATCTGTTTATAAATAATATACGATTTTTACTGCAGAAAAAGGTGTCCATGATCATGGGCACCTTTTTTTGTTGAATTTAGATAAACAGGAGAATTAAAGAATTATCTTTGCGCAAAAAAATAGAGACATGCTTAAGCTTGGGGAATACAATATGTTAGAGATTGTTAGGGAAAGAGAACAAGGAATTTACCTTTGTGACGAAGAAGGGGATGAAGTGTTATTACCTAATAAGTATGTGCCAGAACAATTTCAAATAAGAGATGTTTTAAAGGTGTTTGTGTATTTGGATAGCTCAGAACGTATTGTTGCTACTACCTTAGAACCTTTTGCGACTGTAAAATCTTTTGCTTATTTAAAATGTACAAACGTATCAGGAATTGGTGCTTTTCTGGATTGGGGATTAGAAAAAGATCTTTTTGTTCCGTTTAGAGAACAATCTTCAAAAATGAGAGTAGGTAGCTGGTATCTCGTTTATGTTTACCTCGATGAAGAAACTAATCGACTTGTTGCATCAAGTAAGACCAATGCTTTTTTAGATAATTCTTTGGTTTTACTATCATCGTATGATGAGGTTGATCTTATCGCTTCTCATCCTTCGCCACAAGGATGGAACATGATTGTAAATCAAAAACATTTGGGGTTAGTATATAGCGATGAAATTTTTCAAAAGATCACACCGGGGGATCAGCTTAAAGGGTTTGTGAAAAAAGTTCGCCCTGATGGTAAAATAGATCTTACATTACAACGACATGGATTTAGAGGAATAGAACCAAATGCAGAGCAGATTTTAAAAGAATTAAAATTGAGTGGTGGTTTTATTGATCTGAATGATAAATCTGATCCAGAAGATATTAAAGAAGTTTTTCAATTAAGTAAGAAAAGTTTTAAAAAAGCTATCGGATCGTTGTATAAACTCAGAAAAATTGTTATCGAGAAAGAAGGAATACGTTTGGTAGAGTAGAACAAAAATATACACTACAGTTATAGTTAAAGGAAAAGCTAATTTTTATTTGTTTTATTTGGATTAAATCTAAATAAAAAGTATTTTAGCCGCCGTTAATTATGGAATTAATTTTTTCTTCAACATACTACTCCTCTTATCAATCATCAACAGAGCGATGTTATTATATCGATTTTGGCCATAAAGTGGTTAAAATTTCTTTCTGTCAATTGCTTAGCTTAAGATATAAGGCAAAACAAATGTCTACATTTGACTATATAGACGATTTGCTTAATCATAATGACACCGTATTATTATCGTTATGCGATAAAGAACATTTAATTTTATTAGACACATTAATGGTGCTGGATTTTGTAGATCTTATGAAAGGAACATTTGCAATGATAGAATTAAATGCTATGCTGGTGTCATGATATTTTAATATTAGATTTAGACTTACTATAAATTGAGTGCCGATTAAGTTTTACATCTAGATTTTCTATACTTTTATTAAAAATATTGGAAATGGAAAATCTAACACGACAAGAAATAAGCATTAATCTAGAAGTAATGGATATGCTTAATAAGCAAATTGAGAAAGAACAAAAGGCCTCGTCACTGTATTTAGCAATGGCTTCATGGTGTGATCAGAAAACGCTTGTAAATAGTGCTTCCTTTTTTTATAAACAAGCAGAAGAGGAAAGAGAGCATATGATGAAAATTTTTAAATTCATTAATGATACTGGTGGGTCTGCTTATTCTCCAAATGTCTCTAATATTACTCATGAATTTTCTTCACTTCGAGAAATTTTCGAAATGACACTTAATCATGAGATATCTATTACACAATCAATATACAAAATTGTTGCAAAATGCAGACAGGTAAATGATTTTGGTTCAGAGAACTTTTTGATGTGGTTTGTAGAAGAACAACTAGAAGAAGAAGAGACTATCAAAGATATTTTAGATATGTTTGATTTATCTGGAGATATGCCACTTCAATTTATCGACGAAAGAATTCCTGTTGGTAAATAACCGCATAAAAAGATTTTAAGCCAAAGTGATATAGTGGTTTCAGGTTCTTTTTAGAATAATAAATTAGTATGCTAAACCTGTGATAGGACAGAAAGCACCACTGTACAAACTAGCATCTTTATAAGCCGTGTTTTTTATACCTCCTCTATTAGTATTGGGGGTATAGCCGTTACCGTATACTCTAAAACCAGATGTTTTAGGTTGCGGAATTGCAACATTGTATTTTGATGAAATATCTTTATATTTTGGAGTATCGATATACATCGTATAGCTTTTTTTAAAAGCTTGTTCTCTTAAATCTATAGCCAAATCTACTTCTTGTAATTGATATTTTTGAGTTTTAACCTCTTTTTCATGCATTACCAGTGGAGCACTTAGTTGTTCCCATTCTATGGCTATGGTTTGTATTGCATCCTCTTGTCCATATGATAAAAAGCTGATGCTTCCGATAAGTATTACTAAAAAAACTTTCATAATGGTAAATATATTATCAATTCAGAATAAAACTATCAAAAACTATACTAAAATCTATTTTTTATTTGAAATAAAATTAAAAATTAGGGGATTTACCCTGTAATTGATGCAGTGAGATATAGTATATTGTAGTATTTTTGAGGATACAAAAAAACATATTAATGAGTTCAATAGATTGGAAAACTGTAAAGGAATACAAAGATATTACCTATAAAAAATCGGGAGGTGTTGCAAGAATAGCATTTAACAGACCAAATGTACGTAATGCTTTTAGGCCAAATACAACAAGCGAACTTTATGATGCTTTTTATGATGTGCAAGAAGATACATCTATAGGTGTGGTTTTGCTTTCTGCAGAAGGACCTTCGACAAAAGACGGAGTATATAGTTTTTGTAGTGGAGGAGATCAAAAATCTAGAGGTCACCAGGGGTATGTGGGAGATGATGGTAGACACAGGTTAAATATCTTAGAAGTACAAAGACTTATTAGATTCATGCCAAAAGTTGTTATTGCAGTTGTGCCAGGATGGGCTGTAGGAGGAGGGCATAGCCTACATGTAGTTTGTGATCTTACTCTGGCAAGTAAAGAACATGCTATTTTTAAACAAACCGATGCAGACGTTACAAGTTTTGATGGAGGATATGGTTCTGCATATCTGGCAAAGATGGTTGGGCAAAAAAAAGCACGTGAAATTTTCTTTTTAGGAAGAAATTACTCAGCGCAAGATGCTTATGAAATGGGAATGGTAAATGCAGTGATTCCTCATGATGACCTTGAAGATACGGCATACGAATGGGCGCAAGAAATACTTGAGAAATCACCAACATCTATCAAAATGTTAAAATTTGCAATGAACCTTACAGATGATGGTATGGTAGGGCAACAGGTATTTGCAGGAGAAGCAACACGACTAGCGTATATGACAGACGAAGCCAAAGAAGGAAGAGATGCGTTTCTTGAAAAGAGAAAACCAGATTTTAAAAACATTAAATGGATGCCTTAGTTTATGTAATTATCAATCTTTCCTAAAATAAGAATTACCTTAGCTATACAATGGATAAGAAAGAAGAAGAGCTTATATCGATGCATTATCAGATGGAAAAAACTGATATCAAACAGCAACGGCTGGAGGATCGACTTATCTCTATTTCTGAAGATTTAAAGAGAAGTAAAAGAAGACGTAATTTTTATTTTATATTTATTCTTGTTTTGATGTTGTTGCTAACTGCAGGGAGTTTCTATATGATTCTCGGGAAAAAGGAAAATATTACCAAAATTGATTCTTTAGAAGGAGGAATGGATGTTCAGCAGCTTGTATTTGAAAATGATTCTTTACAAAAGGAAGTGAATAAACTTAAAACTGATATTTCTAAGTATCAAAATGAAGAATTATCAAATAATGCAAATTCGACAACTTCTCTTTCGGTTGGTATAGGAGATGTAAAGAAAGAAGAAGAGGGTACTAAAGATGGTAAATCTAAATTAAAATTTGAAAGGAAATATTGTTACATAAATAAGGTGTATAAAAGCAATGATGTTGTTTTTATAGAAGCAGATATTATAGAGTATTATCAGGGTAGAAAAGCAGTTAAAAAAGCTAAAGAATTAGGCAAAGCTGAGTATGATTTGGATAAAAATGGAGATACATTGTATTTTTTATATAATAATTATTATATTCATAACCAGAGTTCTAAGTCTAAAATATTGGAGCTCGACGATAAGGCGAGGGTGAAGATTGAAAATATTAATCAGATTTCTTCCGGTTTTCCATTAAAGGCCTTCCAGAAAGTAATTACAGATAGACCTGTTTTGATTTTGGAAATTAGTAATGGGATAGTGTATAAAATAACCGAACAGAAACTCCCTTAAGCATTGTTTAAAAAATATCTTTAGAAATAACTAACTAAACTTTTGAAGCTATCCCCCACAATGAAAGTTATGAAAGATGAGGATCTTCTATCTTTACATTACCAGATAGAAAAAGCCGAAATTAAACAGAAAAAGCTCGAAGACCTTCTGGATGAAGAGTCTGATAAGCTGAAAAAAAGTAAGAAATCTAATAGGCTATTTGGGTCTTTCTCATTAGTTCTATTTTTATTAGCCATTTTTCTTGTAGCGAATGCTTTTTATTTTAGCAAATCACAATCAAAAAGCAGTGAAGTAGAAAATAATGAGATTTCTGTAATAAAGCAAGAACTAGTCTCTGCTAAGAAGGAGTTAGAAACATTAAAAAAAGAAAAAATTAGCTTAAAAGAAATCAAAGATTTATATCTATATAGAAGTTTGATTAAAAAGGATACTGTGTATTCGGTGCAGTTAAAAGCATTTAGTGCAAAAAACACACCAGCTATTTCTGAGAAATATACAAATGCCCTTATTTATAGTGATACTTCTTTCTATAAAATGAGTTTAGGTATTTTTGAAACCCTGGGTGAAGCTCAGGATTTTAGAAAAACACTTATAGCTTCCGGATTTGATAAAAGAATATTTGTAATATCTTATAAAGACGGAAAACGATTAAAAATAGAAGACTTTCAGTAGTTAGTTACCTTAATTTCGGAAAATTAGCTGGATTCGCTTCATTTATAATAGCATACACTTTTTCGAAAATATCTTCTGTAGAAGGCTTACTAAAATAATCTCCATCAGTTCCAAAAGCAGGTCTATGCGGTTGTGCACTTAAAGTCTGTGGTTTGCTGTCAAGATATTGATACACATTTTGTTCATCAATCAATTTGTGTAAAATATATCCTGTAGCACCACCAGGCACATCTTCATCTATAATCAATAATCGGTTGGTCTTGGCAACACTTTTAACAATATCATGATTTAGATCAAAAGGAAGTAAAGACTGTACATCGATTATTTCGGCATTAATTCCTACGGTTAATAGTTCTTTTGCGGCTTGCTCAACCAATCGTAAAGTAGAACCGTATGATACCAAAGTGATGTCTGTTCCTTCTTTAACCGTTTCAACAATACCAATTGGTGTTCTTATTTCAGATAAATTAGAAGGCATCTTTTCTTTTAAGCGATATCCATTAAGGCATTCTACAACTAGGGCGGGTTCATCGCTATCCATTAGTGTGTTATAAAAACCTGCGGCTTTGGTCATATTTCGAGGCACAAGAATATGAATACCTCTTAGTAAATGAATAAGGCCACCCATTTGAGAACCAGAATGCCATATTCCTTCTAGTCTGTGCCCTCGGGTTCTTATAATTAAAGGGGCTTTTTGTTTTGCAAAAGTTCTATATCGCAGTGTAGCAAGATCGTCACTTAACCCTTGAATGCAATATAAAATATAATCCAAATATTGAATTTCTGCAATGGGTCTAAGTCCTCGCATAGCCATCCCAATTCCTTGCCCTATTATTGTAGCTTCTCTAATACCTGTATCAGATACTCTGGTTTCTCCAAACTTTTCCTGAAGCCCTTCAAGTCCTTGATTTACATCACCAATTTTACCACTATCCTCTCCGAAAATAAGAGCTTCGGGGATTCTGCTAAACAGCTTTTCGAAGTTATCTCTTAAAATAACTCTACCATCAACTTGTGGTGTATTGGTATCGTATTGAGCTTTTACTTCCTTTACATGAATAGCGCTAGAATCATTTTCATTATATAAATGACTACTATATTTTGGTTGAATACGAGAAATGTAATTATTTATCCATTCCTGAAGTGTAGATTTTTCTACAAAATTTTCTTTTGTAATGTATTGCAATGTTTTTCTTGTAGCTTCAAGAATATCTCTGCGTATAGGTTCTTCTTTTGAAGCTAAAATATTAACCAGAGAAGAGATGAAGTTTTTATTAGCACTTTTGTTTTCAACAGATTTAAGAATTTCTAATGCTTCTTTTTGTTCTGATTTAATTTCTGACAAATATGCATTCCAGGCTTCGGTTTTTCCTTTTCTTACTTCTTTTTTTGCAGTTTTTTCAAAATCAAGAAGCTCTTCTGCTGTTGCAATATTATGTTCAATGATCCATTCTTTAAACTTTTTGTTGCAATCGTATTCGCGTTCCCAATTTAATCGCTCTTCACTTTTGTATCTTTCGTGAGACCCAGAAGTAGAGTGTCCTTGCGGTTGTGTTAATTCTTTAACATGAATAATAACAGGGATATGTTTTTCGCGTGCTAATTTTTCGGCTTTTTCATAAGCGTCCATTAGTGCAGGGTAGTCCCAGCCATTAACTTTTAAGATTTCATAACCTTCGTGATTTTCATCACGTCTAAAGCCTTCTAAAATTAGAGAAATATCTTCTTTGGTTGTTTGGTGCTTTGCATGAACAGAGATACCATATTCATCGTCCCAAACACTAACCACCATAGGCACTTGTAGTACACCTCCTGCATTAATAGTTTCCCAAAACAAACCTTCACTCGTACTTGCATTGCCAATAGTTCCCCAAGCTACTTCGTTTCCTTTACTTGAGAAGTTAGAATGATTAGTAATTCCTTTTTCGTTACGATATACCTTTGATGCCTGAGCAAGACCTAATAATCTTGGCATTTGTCCGGCGGTAGGAGAAATATCTGCACTCGAGTTCTTTTGTTGCATCAGGTTTTTCCATGTACCATCTTCATTAAGACTGTGAGTAGAAAAATGACCTCCCATTTGTCTTCCCGCAGCAAAAGGTTCTTTATTGATATCTGTATGAGCGTATAATCCGGCAAAGAATTGTTCTACCGTATATTGATCAATAGCCATCATAAATGTTTGATCCCTGTAGTATCCTGATCTAAAATCACCATCACGAAAAACTCTGGCCATTGCAAGTTGCGGTAACTCTTTTCCTCCTCCAAAAATTCCAAACTTAGATTTACCGGTCAATACTTCTCGTCTTCCCAGCAAACTACATTCTCTACTAATCAATGCTATTTTGTAGTCTCTAAGTATTTGATCTCTATATTCTTCGAATGAAATATTAGATGAAGTAATGGTTTCAGGCTGCATGTGAACGGTGTTTTAATGTTTTGCAAATTTAGCTAAAATCCTAGCCATTTGCAAGGTCGAAACTCTTAATTTTTTTGAATATAATTCATTAAAAATGTGTTTTTATTGATGAATTATAGTTTTTGGACAGTATTTTAAGGATTGGTTAACAAATGTTCAAAATTTTCACATTTATTTTTCAATATAACTTTTTGTAAGAACATTAATACCATTCTCTGGTAAAAAGGCCTATTAATGTTTCTGGACTTAATGTTATGATAAATCGAATTTGTTCTTCGTAATTTGGCTGTGATATTTCCCACCCTTTATTAGACACTACAGGAAAAAAGACCTCGAAGTAATCAGCTACTAAACTAAGTCTAACTCCTGCATCATAGACAAATTTTGGGGAGATGTTTTTATTTTTTACCAATCCTACATCACCATATGCATAAATCCATTTCCATATATTGGTATTTGCATTAAAGGTGGTAATCCATTGATTAGCAAAAGGATATTCGAGTTGTGATTTAAACCCTCCTTCTGCCAAAATAATCTGTTGGCTTACCAAACCAGTATCTTCACTACGCCCAAGGTAATTATAATCGAATAAATAATCTGTGGGTCTGTCTAGCGCAAAGCTAAAGAAATTGCCATCTTTTTCTGTATCATTAAAAAGAAAAGACCCCGCAAATAGACGTAAATTTAATTGCCGATTATTAAGAAACAACTTCCTGTAATTTATGGTAGCGGATAGTTTACTAAAGTTTTTTGATATTTGATAATCAATAGTGTATCCTAGAAAATTAATAAGATTAAAATCAGAATATCGATATCTTACATTAAATACGTTATAATCTGGGGTGGTAACAGGATTCTCTTTATCTCGATCTCTAAATACATTAATGTTTCTAATGAGAAGCCTCTGTTTTTTATTAGACCTTAGATCTTCTGGCCTAAAATAGAAACTTAGAGATGATGAGAATCGTTTAAACAACAGGTCGGGAGCATAGCTAAACATACTACCATTTATTCCATATCGCATTTTGTATAATCCATAATCTGAAAGTTGTTGTCTATAGAAAATAGATGCTGATCCCAATAATTTATTGGATTTGAAACCGTAAGCAGGGGAGAAATTATATTCTAAGTTTCTTTTTATAAAAGACTTGTTGTAAAATTTTGAAGCTAATGTAAAACCATCATATACATTAAACTCGATTTCTGGGATAAAAAATACTTGGGCATATCTGGGATCTTCTATATCCTGTAAAAATCTAAACTGTATAGGTTTGTTAAATATCCATTTTAGGTTTCTGTAATTATTACGTCTGTTTACTTCTGGAATGTTCTGGTCATAATCCAATACCAGTTTACTAATATCTTCATTGGCAATTTTTACTTTTTTGGTCCCAGTGATCCCCATAACCCAGGTTTTAGAAACCATGTCTTTTTTTCTAAATCCGTAGAGAGAAACCGGCATTGTATTATTACCATTATTCTTAATCGTAACTTCAATAGAATCTTTTCCTTTTTTTACAGATTTGATTTTAAAATCAAGTTTTTCATTAGTTTGTACATAATCCTCAAAAAACCATTCTATGTCGAGAGGAGCTATATCGATAAGTGCCTTTTTATATTTTTCAGAATTTGTATATTTTAATACATTTTGAGTGTAGAAATCTTTAATACTCTGGTCGACAATATTGTCATCGCCCAAGTAATCTTCTAAATATTTAAATCCTACTCCTGCCTTATATGCATTTGCTATATTTTTATTAAATTTTACCAATTCATCTTGTGGCTGCAATAAAGGCTGATCTAAAAACAATCGAGCCATGTTTTTATAAGCTAAGAAATATTGATCATTAAAGTCCAGGTCGGCAGCATGAAACCACCGTATACCAATTACTTTACTCAGTTTACCGATAATTTTCATTTCGGGATAATACTGTTCTGTGTATGCCATCATTAAATAGATGTGTATCGCATCTTTTATCCAGGCATCGTATCTGGGGTTTATAATAATAGTTTTTTCAAGATAATTTTCGGTAATTGTTTTAAGTTGTTTGATTTCAAACTGAAAACCATCAGGGAAAGGCCTTAATATATCGGGTAATTGATTTAGCCCATATACAGGATTGCTTTTGTAATCATTTTCAGAAATTACAATCTTGTCAAAAGGATACGGCCCTAACTTTTTTTGTAAAAATCCAATAATTCTATCGGTTGCTACCGATTTCATTTCTGGCATTAAATCATTGTCATCTATATTGCTTATAAATTGAACACCATCAGAAGGGAAACTATAGAAAGAAGATGTTTTTTCTAAGTATAAGTTTGCTTCATTTCTTTTGTTGCCTTCGAGTTGTATAGTTTTGGTTGTTTCATCCTTTGATAGAATGCTATTTTTTTGTTTTAGATCACTAACTATTTCATAGGCAGAAGGCAACGTGAAATGAATTTGATAATCTGCTATAGGAGCATATAAGTCATCCAGGTTTTTATGGCTATAGATATTCCATTTTGTATCATATACGGCCGGAAGGATATACCAATATTTTAAACTAAAATTTCCGTTTGGATGATATCCGTACCTGGTAAATTTACTGCTTGCAATTTTAATTTGATATTTTAAAAGAAAGGTTTGACTTTCTCCTGGATAAATAGGTTTAGAAGATTTTACCCATAATATATCCTGGATTCCATCGTGTCGTCCCCACTGTAGAGGTTGTAATTCTTTATCACTGACATTTTGGATTATAGTTCCTCCTCGTTCTTCGTCTTTGGCAAAATAAAAACGTTTTATAAAATCTTCTGCAAATCTTTTACCAAGGGGAGTGGTCTTATCAGAGAAGCTATTGGCCCAATCATGAAAGAATATTTGTGTAAGCGTATCTTTTGATAAATTCGTATAGGTAACTTCCTGCTCTATAGTTATTGTCTTTTTTTTGGCATCTAGATTAGCATTTATAATGATGTTATGCTGTGCAGACCCCGCGGTAAGCGCAAAAAAGAAAATTATAAAACTATATATTTTTAAAATATTCAACTTTTATGTTTAATTAAAAGACGTTTTTAAGATATAAATCAAAAAGGAATATTGTTACCTATCTGGTCTTATCTATTAAAACTTTATTAGCTATAGGCAGAGCCTTATTATGATATTCTTCAAAATCGATTTTATATTAATAATTGATTTGATAACAAAATGAATTAGAAATTCGGACTTAAATTATACTGAGTATAAAATTTATCTAAAATATCTAATACTTCACCTGGGGTATCTACAATATGTATTAGGTTTAAATCCTCGGGACTTATATTTCCGAATTTTTGGAGTAATGTACTTTTTACCCAATCGATTAGTCCACCCCAAAACTCTGTACTTACCAGTATAATTGGAAATTTTGCAATTTTTTTGGTTTGTATTAATGTTATTGCTTCGAATAATTCATCCAAAGTTCCAAACCCTCCTGGCATAACTACAAATCCCTGAGAATATTTTACAAACATCACTTTACGTACAAAAAAATAGTCAAAATCCAGGCTTTTATCACTGTCGATGTACGGATTGTCATGTTGTTCAAAAGGTAAATCTATATTAAGTCCTACAGAGGTTCCTCCTCCCAGATGTGCTCCTTTATTTCCTGCTTCCATTATACCAGGACCACCGCCAGTAATAACTCCGTAACCCTGATCCACAATTTCTTTGGCAACATCTACAGCTAATTGGTAGTATTTGTCATCTGTTTTTGTACGTGCAGATCCAAAAATAGATACACAAGGCCCTATTTTACTCATTTTTTCAAACCCATTAACAAATTCTCCCATAATCTTGAAGATTGCCCATGAATCATTTGTTTTTATTTCATTCCAGCCTTTATGGTGTTGCTCTTTTCTCATAATTTATTTTTTAAATATTGTTACTTACAGCTCGTTCTTTAAAAACTGAGCAGTATAGCTTTTTTTATCTTTTATAATTTCTTCTGGTGTACCTGTAGCTACAATTTTTCCTCCATTTTTCCCTCCTTCATATCCGATATCAACGATATAATCAGCCATTTTGATTACATCCAGATTATGTTCTATAATTAAAACTGTATTTCCTTTATTTACCAACTCATTTAGTACTTCCATCAAAACACGAATGTCTTCAAAATGCAGCCCTGTCGTAGGTTCATCCAGAATATAAAAAGTATTACCGGTATCTCTTTTTGATAATTCTGTCGCTAGTTTAATACGTTGTGCTTCACCACCAGATAGCGTAGTTGATTGTTGCCCAAGAGTAATATATCCTAAACCAACATTTTGGATAGTTTTCAATTTTCTTGAAATCTTGGGGATATGTTCAAAGAATACACAGGATTCATTGATTGTCATTTCTAAGACATCAGAAATAGATTTTCCTTTATATCGAATCTCTAAAGTTTCTCTATTGAATCGTTTCCCCTGGCAAGTTTCGCATTCTACATATACATCGGGTAAGAAATTCATTTCTATTACTCTTAATCCACCACCTTTGCAGGTTTCACATCTTCCTCCTTGAACATTAAAGCTAAAACGTCCCGGTTTATATCCACGAATCATAGCTTCGGGAGTTTTGGCAAATAAACTTCTTATTTCAGAAAAAACACCTGTATATGTTGCAGGGTTTGACCTTGGTGTACGGCCAATAGGAGATTGATTAATATCAATTACTTTATCTGAATGTTCGAGGCCTTTAATGCTTTTATATGGCATTGGTTTTTTTACACCATTAAAATAATATGCATTTAAAATAGGGTAGAGTGTCTCGTTGATGAGTGTAGATTTTCCGCTACCCGAAACCCCGGTAACAGCAATCATTTTACCTAAAGGAATATCAATAGATACGTTTTTTAAGTTATTTCCTGTAGCTCCCTTTAGTGAAATGGTTTTCCCGTTTCCTTTTCTGCGTTTTGCAGGAGTCTCAATTTGTCTTTTACCACTTAAATAATCTGCTGTAAGTGTATCGTGTTGTTGTAATTCTTCTGGAGTACCCTCGCTAATAATTTCTCCACCGTGTTTCCCGGCCAATGGTCCAATATCGATAACATGATCAGCGCGTTCTATCATATCCTTATCGTGCTCTACAACGATAACAGAATTACCTATATCTCGCAACTGGACTAGTGAATTGATTAGTTTTTGATTATCTCTCTGATGTAAACCAATACTGGGTTCGTCTAGAATGTATAAAACTCCAACCAGTTGCGAACCGATTTGAGTAGCTAATCGTATACGTTGTGCTTCGCCACCAGAGAGTGATTTGCTACTTCGGTTTAAAGATAAATATGTAAGCCCTACATCTACCAAAAATTGAAGTCTGGCATTAATTTCCTTTAATATTTCTCCCGAAATCTTATTTTGTTTTTCACTTAAATGCTCGGGAAGAGATTTAAACCATTCAGAAAGCTCACTAATATCCATTGCAGATAATTCGGCAATATTCTTAGTATTTACTTTGAAATATAAAGATTCTTTACGCAGTCTTGACCCTTTACATGATGGACATTGAATATTATCCATAAAATCTTTGGCCCATCTTCTTAATGAGGTCGAATCATTATTTTTATATGTATTATCGATAAACGAAGCTACACCTTCAAAATCAATTTTATAATCTCTGGTAACTCCAAGAGATTTGCTATTTACAGTAAACTTTTCTTTTCCACCATGAAGGATAATTTGCATGGCTTCTTCGGGGATTTTTTTTATAGGATCACTTAATTTAAAATCATAGCGTTGTGCGATTAATTCTAATTGTTTAAAAATCCAATTATTTTTTTGAGGTCCCTGAGGAGCTAAGCCTCCATTTTTTATAGATATAGTATCATCTGGGATGATTTTTTTTAGGTTTACTTCATATAAATTTCCTATACCATTACATTTAGGGCAGGCTCCTTTTGGGGAGTTAAATGAAAAGTTATTGGGTTCTGGGTTAGGATAAGAAATACCACTAGATGGGCACATTAAATTTCGACTAAAGAAGCGTACTTCCTGAGATTCTTGTTCGATCACCATCAATACATCATTACCGTGGTACATTGCAGTATTGATCGTCTCCATTAGACGTTTTGAATTATCCTGATCTTTGGTGACCTTTAATCGATCAATAACGATTTCGATATCGTGAGTTTTATAACGATCGAGCTTCATACCTTTGGTGATATCTTTAATTTCTCCATTGGTACGCACTTTTACAAACCCTTGTTTTGCAATTTGCTCAAATAACTCTCGATAGTGCCCTTTTCTAGAACGAACAATAGGGGCCAGAATACTTATCTTTTTTTCGGCAAAATCTTTTAAAATTAGATTCTTGATCTGCTCATCACTATAGCTTACCATTTTTTCTCCAGTATTAAAGCTATAAGCATCACTTCCTCTTGAGAATAATAACCTGAGAAAGTCATAAATTTCGGTAATGGTTCCAACTGTACTACGCGGACTTTTACTGGTCGTTTTTTGCTCGATTGCAATAACAGGAGAGAGTCCATCAATCTTATCGACATCTGGTCGCTCTAATCCTCCTAAAAACTGTCTTGCATAGGCAGAAAAGGTTTCTATATAACGCCGTTGCCCTTCTGCATAAATAGTGTCAAAAGCCAAAGAAGATTTACCAGATCCCGATAAACCTGTAATCACTACTAATTTTTCACGAGGTATGGTAACGTCGATATTTTTCAAGTTGTGAACACGTGCTCCTAAAACCTCAATATTTTCTTCTGATGTAACCATAAATTCTAAACCAAGATTGCAAATGTAGTTATTTGACAGCGTTTTGTGAAATTGGAAAAGTTTCAGTCATGTTAAATCAACATTTTTGTTAGAGATATATGTTTTGAATCTTGTGAAAATATTTTTAATCAACTGAAAAACAGTATTTTGTATATGTGTAAAACATAAAACCAGCGTATTAATTTTCTTTCAATATAAAGTACATGTAAGAATTTTGTTTTAACAAGTAAGAAGTTTCATGAAATTTTGGATATCAGCATTCTAAAAAAAAATAATTACGGATTATTAGACATTTATTTGAAATTAAGGCTAATTTTTAGAAATAAATATATCTAACAATATGTTCTTTTTTAAGGTTTTTTTTGATTAAAATGATTTTATTAATGATGTTTTTTTAGTTTTTTAACTAAAATATTGAATGATTTATATTTTTCAGAACTGCTTATGAACTTTTTTAAATCGGTATGTAGAATTAGTAACTTAATTATTCACAAACTCTTTGAAGTTTTTACTATTGATAGTATAAATAGCCCAATGTAGTCAATAGAGGAATTCTTCAAAATTAAAACTAATCACGATGAAAAACATGTTCAAAATTGCAATTACCTTTTTTATGGTAATAAATTTTATGCAGGCTCAACAGTCGCAGCATAGACCTAGTGAGTTGGTAAAACAACAAAAAACACAGGGTTCAGATTTTCAAGACGTTAAATTGTTTAGTTTAATGACAGCTAAGCAAAAATCGAATGTACAATTACCAAAAGAGGTTAAAGATTATACTTTATTTTCTTTAGATGCCAAAAAAATGGCTTCTATGAAGTCTAATGCTCCCAAAACTATGAATTTGGAAATCCCAGGGCAAAAATCTTCTATGGTACTAGAGTTGGTTAAAGTAGATATTGCTACAGATGATTTTAAAATTGTAGAAATGCCTTCTGGTAACGTTGTTAAATCGGATAAAACTGTTTCTCATTATAGAGGAGTAGTAAGAGGTAAAACAAACTCTATTGCCGCCATTAGTTTATTGGATGGTGAAGTCTCGGGTGTCATAAGTATAGGTGGCGAAAACGGAAACCTTGTTATGGGGCGATTAGAAAACAGTTCGAAACATATCATGTATGAGGATAATAACTTAATTCATCTACAGGACTTTACCTGTAATACCGAAGCGAATTATGAAGGTTATACAAAAGAAGAGCTTTCTGATAACCCTTCTACCAGTAAAGCGGCAGAAAAGTGTGTTAAGGTGTACTTCGATATAGGGAATGATGTTGTAAGAGACAAGGGAGGAAGCCAGCAAGCATCTGATTATTTGCAATCTATATTTAATCAGGTAGCTATATTGTATTCTAATGATAATGTGACTGTAAAAATATCACAGATAAATGCGTGGACTTCTCAAAACCCATTTAGTGGGTTGTCTGATTATTCGCGTTATAGAAGGCAAAATGGTCTTAATGGAGCAGACCTGGGACATTTTGTAACTTATGATTTCTCTGGTGGAGTAGCATATTTAAGTGGTGTTTGTCAATCTAATTACAGATTTGCAGTTTCTGGTATTAATAAAACTTTTAATAATGTACCTACATACTCATTTTCTGTAATGGTAATTGCACATGAGATGGGACATAACTTAGGTTCAAATCATACCCAGGCATGTGTTTGGAACGGTAATAATACTGCGATTGATGGTTGTTATAATGTAGAAGGTAGTTGTTCTAGACCAGCGATCCCATCAGATGGAGGAACTATTATGAGTTACTGTCACCTTACTAGTGCAGGAATTAACTTTACTAAAGGATTTGGTCCACAACCGGGTAATGTGATTCGTAATACGATTAGTTCTTCTAGTTGTCTTCAAACATGTAGCACTACTGGATGTAATACTGGTGATTCTGCAACGGTAACATTTAACAATAATACAGATTGTACTTTAGAGTATTTTACAAACAATAGTTCTCAGTTTTCAATTAATTCTGGTCAAACCAGACAGGTTTCAACGACTAGAGGAGCGAGTTGGGAAGCTAAAAATTCATCTAATGCTACTGTAGATTCTTTTACGGTTCAATGTAGCCAGGATAGTTATGCTTCTACTGGTAACTGTACAGATGGAGGAATCACCTGCGAAGGAGTACAACCCTATTCTAGTGGTACTGTATATTCTGTAGGAGATCGTGTAACTTATCAAGGAAATTTATATGAGAGAACATCTACTGGTTGGAAAAACCTGGGGCCATGCCCAACTGATCCAAATGATCCATGTGCAGGAGTACAGCCCTATTCTAGTGGTACAGTATATTCTGTAGGAGATCGTGTAACCTATCAAGGAAGTTTATACGAAAGAACATCTACTGGTTGGAGGAACCTCGGACCTTGTGGTTCTGCAACTCAAGCTTCTCTACAAAGAGGTGGGATTTCTGGTGAACTAAGTATTAAAGCGTATCCTAATCCAGCTGATGAAGTTCTTACCATTGAAGTTAGTAATGTATTAAATACTTCTTCTACATTATCTATTAAAGATATTAATGGTAGAGTACTAAAAGTTGTTGATTTAGATACTACTCCGGGAGGAAAAGATCGTCATACGATTGATATTAGTACATTCTCTCCTGGAATGTATTTTGTTCAGGTAACAGATTCTAAAAAAACAATTACCAAAAAAATATCTATAAAATAATTAGAATATAATATTTGGGCTATTAGGGGGTGAAACTTTATGTTTCACCCTTTTTTATGTCTTTTAATCATTCCACGTTTTAAGGTCGCTAATTGGAATCCCGAAACCAAGTAATTTATGATGTTGAGAGAGGTGGGCTCCTGTTTTTGTAGTTGTCCAGTTTTTCCAGGTAGCTTCAAGCCCTCCAATCGGAATGATAGATACCCACATTTTATAACTTGTAGGTCTGTAATTCTTATCAACTTTCCAGAGGTAAGAATCTCCAGGAGTAGTCCCTCCAGATTGATAGGTAACCAATAATCCTTTAGTGTCGTCTTCTAAAGTTACTAATTTACGCACTGTTCCTTTGTCAAATATCTTATGAGGAGCAACCAACCAAAAAGAATCATTGTTAAAATTTACCAATGCATTTTCTATCATTTTTTTCTTTTTATGATCACTAAGGTAGGCTGTACTAAGTACTCGGTTTTTTTCTGGAAAATCCAAATGTAAAAGCACCGAGTGACCATCTATTTTTACAGTTACAGTATTTGATTTTTTATCCCAGAGATAATGGTTTTTATTTCTAAAAGTCCATTGTAAATAATCAGTATTTAGATAGTTGTCATGCTTAACAGCATCTAGTATTTTTAATGCAAATTTATCAGCTTCAGGGCCAGGTTTTCCTTCAGGAAGTTTTTCATGTAAAGCAAAATACAAGGTCGCAACCGTGATAACTACCAAGGTGAGTATGCTTAGTAGTAGTATTTTAAAAAGCTTTATAAGTTTTTTTCTCAAGAGGTTATGATTTTTAATAAGTGTTGTCTTTTGCTAATGTAATGAAATGCTAAGAATGTAGCTTCTCAATATTATGATTAATAGCCGTCTATTACAGAAGTAGAGATCCCCGTTTAAAGAAAAAGAATAGTTCGTGTTGTCTCTCTAGTTAATCATAAAATATAAAACCATTACACCTTAATATCCTATATCATAAAGAAGCATAATACTCAAAAGATGTAAGAATCAATTCATCCGATACAATACAGTTGTATTTTGCTTCACCAATAGTATTTAACAGAACAAAGTAAACATTTCCGTTCTCATTCTTTTTATCATGAATAAGAAGTTTCATGATTCTTTTATAATCTCCAGCATCAATATCTATTTTTGGAAATGTAGCCAAAATTACAGAGCTAATATATTCTAAATCTTCTTTGGTTAAGGAAAGTAATTCTGTAGATATATAAGCTTCCATAATCATCCCTATTGCTATAGCTTCACCATGAAGCAATGTTGGTTTTTCGGGATGAGTGAGATAAAAAGATTCGATAGCATGACCTAGTGTATGACCATAATTAAGATACTTACGAACATTTTGCTCGGTAGGATCTTCAGAAACAATTTTGTTTTTGATCACTACAGAGTCATAAATCATTTGGTCCAGATCTTCAAAATTAAGTTGAGAAAGATCACTTATCTTTTCCCAATATTCACGATCTTGAATGAGTCCGTGTTTTAGCATTTCGGCAAATCCACTACACATTTGATTTACTGGTAAAGTAGCCAGGTATTCTGTGTCAACAAGAACCATTTCTGATTCACTGATCACACCTACCATATTTTTTAAGTTACCCAAATCAACACCGGTTTTTCCTCCTACAGAGGCATCTACCATTGCCAGTAATGAAGTTGGGATGTTAATATAGTTAATTCCTCTTTTATAAGTACAAGCTATAAAACCACCCAGATCTGTAATAACACCACCTCCCAGATTAATCATTAGGCTTTTTCGATCCATACCTAATTCTGAGAACGCATTCCAGATGCCACTACATGTTTCGATATTTTTATGGATTTCGCCACTCTCTATTTCAATCACTTCGATATCATATTCTTTTTCAATCTTGCTCATTAATAAAGATAAACAATGCTCATGGGTATTATCATCCACGAGGATACATATTTTTGAATGGTTGGCTTTTTCGAGATATGCGTTCAATGCTGTATAGCATTCTTCACCAAAATATACAACAGAGTCTTTTGAAACTATGGGCTTCATATAGTATTAAATTATAGGGAGCGAAATTAAGCAGAATTTATAATAAAATAAACTCGCAAGTTCTATATTTGCAGATATCTTAAAATAAGTGCAATGTATGCATAAGAATTAATGATATTTCTATGTGCATATTTTTAAAATTAACTTTTGATGAACCAAAACAATTTGTTTGATAATACTGAGACTGCATTTAGCTTAAAAAGCGACTCAGAGCTAGAAAGAGCGTACTTTCTATTTAAAATGATTTCTAATGAACCTTTGGTTAGAATAGGAACTGCGGTTACAAATTTTGCTATAAAAGCACATTTACCTGTTCAGGGATTAATAAGAGCTACTGTTTTTGATCATTTTTGTGGAGGAGTTAGTGAAGAAGATTGTTTGTCTGTGGTTGATAAAATGTATGACAAGAGAGTATGTTCTGTATTGGACTATTCGGTTGAAGGAAAAGAAGAAGAAGCGCAATTCGATGCAGTATTAGAAAAAACAATGAAACTTCTTGAGTTTGCTGATCAAAAAGATGCAATGCCCTTTGGAGTATTTAAACCTACAGGGTTTGGCCGGTTTTTGGTTTGGCAAAAGAAAACCGAAGGCACTCCTTTAAATGCAGAAGAGGAAAAAGAATGGGAGCGTATCGAAGAACGTTTTGATATGGTGTGTAAAAAAGCCTATGATTGCGATGTAGCTTTACTGATTGATGGAGAAGAAAGCTGGATGCAGGATGCTGCTGATGAATTGGTGGCAAAAATGATGAGAAAATACAATAAAGAAAAAGCTATAGTATATAATACATTGCAACTTTATAGACACGATCGCCTAGAGTACTTACAAAAATTACATGAAGAAGCACGAGTTTATGATTTTAAGATTGGTGTAAAAATTGTACGCGGTGCTTATATGGAAAAGGAAAACGAGCGTGCTAAGGAAAAAGGATATCCAACTCCTATTTGTAAAGATAAACAACATACAGATCAGAATTTTGATACTACTATGAAATATATTCTTGAAAACATAGACGATATCTCTGTTTTTATAGGAACGCATAATGAAGATAGTAGTTACCTGGCGATGAAGCTAATGGCAGAACTTAATATTGCTAAAGATGATTTTAGAGTTTGGTTTGGTCAATTGTATGGAATGAGTGATCATATAAGTTTTAATCAGGCTGCAGAGGGATATAATGTGGCAAAATATTTGCCTTTTGGTCCTGTACGGGATGTAATGCCATATCTAATTCGAAGAGCAGAAGAAAATACTTCGGTTGCTGGACAAACCAGTAGAGAATTGAATCTACTTTCTCAGGAGAAAAAAAGAAGAAGATTATAGGATACCTTTAGAAGTTTTGAAACATGCGATAGAATAGGAGGTATAGCATTATAGTGCAAGTTTTATAATTTAAAGAATATAAAATGAATCTAAACCAGGTTACCATACCATCTCTTGATGTTTCTACCTCTATTTCTTTTTATAAGAAACTAGGATTACATCTTATTGTTGAATCATTACCACAGTATGCACGTTTTGAATGTGTAGAAGGTGATGCTACTTTTTCTATTCACCTGGTTGATGTATTGCCCGAAAATAATGGTGTACATGTATATTTTGAAACTGAAAAATTAGATAAAGAAGTAGAACGCCTTATTAACGAAGGGCTGCAATTTGATCTATTGCCTACAGATCAACGCTGGTTATGGAGGGAGGCAAGGCTTAAAGATCCCGATGGAAACCTAATCATTTTATATTTTGCAGGAGATAATAGAAAAAATCCACCTTGGAGAATAAACTAACGTATTGATATCTATTTTTATGAGTCATCCAATCATCGATAAAACTTTTGAAAACAAAGATTTTTCTAATCAAAAATTACCATCAAAAGAATATGATAATTGCACATTCGTAAACTGTAATTTTTCTAAGACAGACATGTCTGTGGTTACTTTTTTAGAATGTAGATTTGATACTTGTAATTTTAATACAATAATGATGAAAGAGACTTCTTTTCAAGAAGTTGTTTTTGATGCTTGTAAAATGCTGGGATTAGATTTTAGTACATGCAATGATTTTCTGTTTGAAGTAGAATTTAATCATTGTAACCTTGATTATGTATCTTTTTATGGCTTTTCTATGAAAAATACTACGTTTAATGATTGTAGCTTAAAAGAAGCAGATTTTACTGATGCTGACCTTGCAGGTTCGATCTTGTCTAATTGTAATTTATCTGGAGCAATTTTTGAAAGAACTATTGCAGAGAAAGTTGATTTTAGAACTGCCAAAAATTTTATAATAGATCCAGAAATCAACAAACTAAAGAAAGCAAAATTTAGTACATCGGGACTTATAGGGCTGTTAACAAAATATGATTTGACGATAGAGTGATTTTGTGTAGTCTTTGTCAGATTATCAATTTGTTTTGTTTGACGAATTCGAATACTTTTACTAGTCGCTCGATAACTTCAAGAATCTCTTCTTCATTTAATGAAGCAAATCCCATTCTGATTCCGTTGTGTCTTGAGTTATCATTATCATAACGACGCCAGTCCGGATTAAGCTCTATATCTAGTTTTTCGGCTTCATTACATATTACATCCCAATTATATGCTTTGTTTAGCTTTACCCATATTGCCATTCCTCCTTTTGGAATTTCAAAATCAAAATAATTACCTAGTTTCTCTTTCAATAAAGAACAAAATAGATCTCGTCGTGTTTTATAAATTTTAAGAACCTTGTTGCAATGTCGTTGTACATCTCCTGTACTAATCATTTGAGCTAAGGTTTGTTCTAGCAGTGTATCTCCTTGTCTATCAATAATACGCCTTAATCTGGCAGCTTCATCAACAAAATCTTTCGAGGCGACTAAATATCCAATTCGAATTGCTGGGGCAATAATTTTGGTGAACCCTCCGATATAGATTACATTTCCGTGGTCATCATTACTGGCTAATGGTAAAATCGGAGCATTGTTATAATGAAAATCATAGTCATAATCGTCTTCGATAATTGCAAAATTGTAGTATTGAGCTAATTGTAGTAAGTGCATACGTCGTTCTGCAGAAAGTGTTACAGTAGTTGGGTGATGATGATGAGAAGTAGTATAAACAGCATTAATCTGTTTGATTTTACAAAGCTTTTCGATAGCATTAGTATCTAAACCCTGATCATCAACAGGTACTTGTTCTATACGGGCTCCTGCTTCTTTAAACGTATTGTCTGCTGTCATATAGTTAGTATTGCCAACAACAATAACCTTATTCTTTGCAGAAAGGAGTAATTGACTATTTAAATAAATCCCCATCTGACTCCCACGGGTAATCAAAATATTATCAACAGTAATGTGTAAACCTCTGGTTTGATTAAGATAAGTAACCAGGTTTTTTCTCAATTCTAAATTCCCATATGTAGAACCATAAGTGAGTAAATTTTCATGATGACTTTTTTTGGTAATATTTCGGTATACTTTTGCAATCTCTTCTATTGGTGCTAATCTATGATCAGGGCAACCGTCATCAACAACGAGCATTTTTTTATCGGTCTTATGCTTAGGTTTACGCACCAAATGTGATCGGGTGAGAAAAGAGAAACCACTTTTTTCTTTCGTACTGTTTTTTAGAACTGGTCGAACAAAGTTTTTAGGGTTAATGATTGGTAAAGAGCTGGTGACAAAAGTGCCTTTTGTAGGAATGGTTTCGACCCACCCCTGGGAGATAAGTTCTTCATATGCCGAAATTACTGTTTTGCGATGAACATTAAGAGCTTCAGCTAATTTTCGGGATCCCGGTAATTTGGTAGAAGGTGGTAGTTTTCCAGATTTTATGAAACCAATAATTTGATCACATAACTGAAGGTATAGATTACGGTTACTATCTCTAACAAGAACTATATTATTTTTAAATGGAAACAAAACTGGACTACTAATTATTTATAAACTGGATTGCTTTAGCACACCATAAAACTATTATTTTTGAGTAAGAAATAAAATAAATTATGGCAGAATATTCAACTTCCGCGCTCAATAAGGTAGTTCGTGGACCAAAAAGAGCAAATTACGATGTAGATACTATTAATACCATATTAGACGATGCATTTTTGTGTCATGTTGGATATGTGTATAAAAACCAGGCTATTGTGATTCCTATGGCTTATGCCAGAAAGGATGATAAGATCTATTTACATGGATCACTTAAAAATAGAATGATGTTGAGTTTATTAGAAGCAGGAGAGGCGAGTATATCGGTAACACATCTTGATGGATTAGTATTAGCAAGGTCGGCTTTTCATCATTCTGCGAATTATAGATCAGTAAATGTATTTGGTAAGGTAAAAAAAGTAGAAGACCCACAAGAAAAAATGGAAGCTCTGGAGTATATACTTAATCATATGGTTCCTGGTCATTGGGATAATGTAAGACAGCCAAACGAAAAAGAATTTAAAGGAACTTTAGTTCTTGAAATTAGTATAGAAACGGCTTCGGCAAAAGTAAGGGCAGAAGGAGTAAATGATGAACCTGGCGATCTGGATTTGCCAATATGGGCAGGGGTAGTTCCTATTAAACAAGTAGCTTTTGATGCTATTTCGGATAATGATCTGCAAAAGGATATTAAAGTACCAAATGCAGTATTAAATTATGTGACGAACAATAAAAAATAATAATCGAAATGCTCACTCCAGAAATAAAGAGGTATATTGATAAAAGTGTTTTATGTTGGTTAGCCACATCTTCATTAGATAATATTCCGAATGTATCGCCCAAAGAAGTTTTTACATATTATAGCGATACTACTATTATTATTGCCAATATTGCTTCTCCGCAAACCGTAAAAAACATTAAAGAGAATAATAATGTATGTGTTAGCTTTATAGATGTTTTTGTTCAAAAAGGATTTCAGCTAAAAGGAGTGGCTAAGATTGTAGCAAAAAATGATCCCGAATATGCTGCTATGCAGACTCCTTTGTTGCAGTTAACCGGGGGTAAGTTTCCATTTGCAACAATCACAAATATTATTGTTAAAGATGTAAAACGAATAATAGCCCCAAAATATGTTTTATATCCAGAAACAACCGAAGAACAGCAGATACAAAGTGCACTAAAACAATACAAACCATAAAAAAACAAAGGATATGCTAGAAATAAGACCTAATTGTGAACATTGTAATAAAACACTACCTAATGATAGTGATGAGGCAATGATTTGTTCTTATGAATGTACTTTTTGCATTAGCTGTGTGGATAATGTTTTACATAATGTGTGTCCTAATTGCGGAGGTGGTTTTGAAAAAAGACCAACTCGACCGGTAAATTGCCTGACGGGTAATTGCATAGAAAAACACCCTGTTGGTACAAGAATAGTATATAAACCAATTGATGAAAATGCTTTTAAAGAGATTTTGAAAGAATTTAGCAACATAGAACCACGAAAAAGATAAGAACAAATCTAAGTAACATACCACAAAAAAATGAATATTAAAATTATTGAAACTACTGTTGAAGAATTAGATGTTTTGACAGAATTATTTGATCAATATATGGTTTTTTATAAGAAGCCTTCAGATAAAAAAAAGTACAGGTCTTACCTAAAAGAAAGGCTTCAAAATAAGGAGGCAACAGCCTATTTAGCTTTAGATGATAACACTAGTAACCTTGCAGGTTTTGTGTTAAATTATCACTCATTTAGTTCAGTATCACAGGGGAAAATAGTGATTTTGAATGATTTATTTGTGGTACCTGAGTATCGTAAAAAAGGAATTGCAGAACGTTTAATTAATTCAGCTTTTGATTTAGCAAAACAAGTTGGAGCTATAAGAGTAGATTTAGGAACAGGAAAAGATAATGCTACAGCCCAAAGATTGTATGAAAAGATTGGATTTGTAAAGGATGAAGATTTTTATGCATACAGTTACGCTATCAGAAATAATTAAGATACTAAAATAATAACTTAAATAAGCTTACTGAAGAAAAGATGGTAAAAAATGAAGATGATTGACATAAGAAGAGCAACTATAAAGGATGCAGAAAAAATTTCATCTTTAGGAAGAAAGACCTTTGATGAATCCTATGGAGAGTTTTTTAATAATAAAAGCAACCTGATCAATTACCTGGATTGGGCTTTTTCTATTGATAAAATCAAAAATAGCTTGACAAAACCCGAGAATTTATATTGGTTGGTTACAGATACCTATAATTCACTGCCCATAGGATATGCCAAATTGAAATTAGATTCTCCTTCAGAGTTTATAGATGAAGAGCATGTTTGTAAGCTTCAGCGTATATATTTGCTACAAGGGTATGAAGCAAGAGGTATAGGAGGGAAGTTGCATCAGTGTATTGTAAAGGCAGCTGTTGATAACAAAAATAATTACATATGGTTGTCTAACTTAAAACTAAAAAAACAGGCCGTTGCTTTTTATAAAAAGAAAGGCTACCAAATTGCTGGAGAACATAACTTTACTGTTGGCGATGAAACTTTTGAGTTTTGGGCAATGCAAACTAAACTGAAATAGCCATATATGAATATGAGTTTGAAATATAGAGAAGCTAATGCTAATGACCTTGAGGGATTACGGCAATTAGGGAAAATTTCATATGCAGAGTTTTCAGATGTATTAAGTCCAGAGAACTGGAAAACATTGAGTACTATTTTAGAAAGCGAAGAAAATGTATTAAATCTTATAGAAATTAGTAAAATTTTTATTTGTGAAATCGATTCAGATATAATTGGGATGATTTATTTTATTCCGAAAGGAAATCCAACAGAGTTGTACGAATCTGATTGGTGTTATATACGATTCTTAGGAGTTGATCCAAAATATCGAGGTTTTGGGATTGGAAAAGAATTGGTTAACTCTTGTTTAAGGTATGCGAAAAAAAGTGGAGAAAAAACTATTGCTCTGCACACATCAGAGTTTATGAACCCAGCTCGAATCATGTATGAAAAAATAGGATTTGAAAAAATAAAAGAAATTGAACGATTAGGAAAAAAGTATTGGGTGTATACCATGAAATTACCCTTTATTGTTTAATTTAATTTAAAAACCTGGGATTAAAGATCAAAATACATATTGTTCTACTTAGTGAAATAGCAGTATTAGTTATTTGAAAACTCTTCTTTTATTTTAAGTTAATTAGTTTTTTACAACTTTCATCTTCTATATTTTTATGATTTTACTCAAATTTTGGATATTAATTTGTAAAAATTCATTTTTTATCGGATATTTTTATCCGAATTATTTTTATACATAAACAATTAGTATATTACCTACCTAACTCATTAATTTCTTTTTTTGAGTGTAACCGCAATGTCAATAAACCTAACCTTATTTTTGTGTCATGAATTATATTCATAACCATATTCTTGCCCTAATTTTTGCCCTTTTTGCTTTTCATGTATATAGTCAGCAGAATTACTTTGAAACTCTAGAGAGGCAATTTGATAGTATTGAGAACGAATCGTCTGATAAAGCATTGCTACATGCTCAAGAGATGATAAGCTATAGTATAGATTCTAAAAACAAAACCTACATAGTTAGTAGTTATGTAAAACTAGCTACTGCTTATGAAAATTTAGCGAAGTCTGATTCTGCAGTTGTATTTTATGACAAGGCTCTTGGTATAAGTAGAACTGTTGATAGTGATACCTTATTTGCTTTTGCAGTGATAGGAATGAGTCGATTAAATAGTATACGTGGGGATCAAGAAAGAATTGTAGAGTTAATTTTCGAAGCATTAAAAAAAATAGAAAATGACCCAAACCCAAAACAAAAGCATGAGTTGTATTATAAACTTTCTGAAGTACATAGAGAATTAGGGAGTTTTGATAAAGCAAAATATTACTTACAGCTCATTATTGAAGAAACAGAATTAGATTATTTATTAGCAGCTGCATATAACTCTTTGGGATTGATTCAATACAGTAATAAAGAGTATAATAAAGGAAAAGCTAACCTTTTGAAAAGTATGGAGTTGTATAAGGAGCAGAAAGACAACCATAATATTTGTAAGATTTTAATAAATCTAGGGGCGATGCATTACAAATTAAAAAAGCTTGAAAAATCTAAAGAATACCTAATTGAAGCAAGTAAATTAACTAAAGAATTTGGCTATATAAATTTATATAGTATGGTTTTGATTAACCTATCTGTTATATATCATAAAGAAAAGGATTATGAAAAGGAACTAGTTTATTTAAAAAAGGCAGAAGAATTAGCAAAAGAAACTGGTAATTATCAATCACTTTCTGTAGTGGCTAATAACATGATGTTTGCATATGCTTTACAATCTGATATGAAAAATGTTCAACGATATGCTAAGCGTTATAGAAATGCAATTGATAGTTTATATAAGACAGAACAGAATAAGAAAATATTTGAAATTGAAACCAAATATGAAACTTCAAAAAAAGAATTAGAAATAGCTCGCCAAAAAGAGTTGGTGCTTACACAGAGAACACATATTGTTATTGCTATAGTGTTGGTTCTATTATTAAGTATAATATTGTTTATGTATATACAACGTTTGAAGAGTCAAAAACTGTTATATGCGAATCAGAAAGAATTAAACGAAGAAAAGATTAGTAACCTATTAGATACACATAAGCTACAAAAAATTAAAGCCTATGTCGATGGTCAGAATAAAGAACGGGAAAGAATTTCTAAAGACTTACATGATGGTATTGGAGGCAATTTGGCTGCTATCAAAATGCGATTGAATCGTATAAAAAATAGGTTACCTTTAGAATTAGAACCTATAATTACTAGTGTAGATTCTACTTATAATGAGATTCGATCTATTTCTCATGATCTAATGCCAAAAAATATTAATCATCTGTATTTTACAGATTTAATGAAAGAACTTGTAGGTTTTTCTACCAGTAAAGATATAGAGTACAAATATTATATTCATCCAGAAAAAGAACTAAACAATATATCAGAGAGTTTGCAATTAACAATTTATAGAATTATTCAGGAATTGATAACTAATATAAATAAGCACGCTCGGGCAACCGAAGTATCTATAAATATAACTATTCATGAAGAAACGAATATTGTGAATATGATAGTAGAAGATAATGGCAGTGGTTTTAATACTAAAAAAGCCAACTCTGGAGTAGGGTTAAGAAGTATAAAACAAAGAATATCGGATAATAGCGGACTTATAAAAATAGATTCTAACTATGGTATTGGTACAGTAGTTTGTGTAGAGCTTCCAATAGGGTAAATAAGTATAATTAGTTTATTGAATAACATTCAGTACATTAATTTTGGCAATAGAATCACAATTTTCGATAAGCATATTAATATTTTTTTCTTTAATAGCTCCTTCAATAAAATAGGTTTTACAAGAATCTAATTTAGTATTGCTTTTAGAAAAAATAACATCCCCATTTGTTAATAAAAAAGAAACATCTGCAGTATCTATTTTGTATTTCGTCATATTACTTGATACTTGTTCAGAAAAAGCTTTTTTCTTTATTCTAATACTTTTTAACACCCTGGCCGAAGGGCCATAATCACAAGAAGCTTTTTTTCCGCCAAGAAAGAAAAATAAAAGAATAAGACCGATGGCAAATCCACCTAAGTAATAAAATAACCGTTGTGCTAATTTCATAAACAGAATGCAATATTATGACGCCAAAAGTAAGCAAAGTTTTAAAAAATCATACGCTTAGCGTTGCAAAGTTTACTATAAAAAGAGTAATACTGTATTACTATAAAATTAGCAGGTTTATATCTCTATAAGAAAGGTCAAACCAATCTGCAATAGGTTTGCTGGTCAAAATCCCATGATAGAAATATAGACCATTCTTAAGTCCACGATCAAAACGTACAGCATTTTCTATTCCTCCTTCATCACCAATTTGCAATAAATAAGGTGTAAAAATATTACTTATCGATAATGAGGACGTTCTGGCATATCGAGAAGGGATGTTAGGTACGCAATAATGTATAATCCCATGTTTTTCAAAAGTGGGGTGGTCGTGAGAAGTAACTTCGCTTGTTTCAAAGCATCCTCCCATATCTATGCTTACATCAATGATTACTGCGCCAGATTTCATACGTTCTACCATAGTTTCAGTAACTATAATCGGAGCGCGGTTTTTTCCTCTTACGGCACCAATTACTACATCACAACGACGTAGAGCTTTTAATAAATTTTTTGGCTGAATAGTAGATGTGTATAAAGGACGCCCCACATTGGTTTGTATACAACGAAGTTTGGTAATAGAATTGTCAAAAACTTTTACATTTGCACCTAATCCAATAGCCGAACGTGCAGCAAACTCACCAACAGTACCAGCACCAAGAATAACAACTTCTACAGGGGGAACACCACTAATATTACCCATCATTAATCCCGAACCCATAGTTGTAGCACTACTCATCAATTCTGAAGCAATAAGTACCGCTGCTGTTCCTGCAATCTCGCTAAGTGCTCTTACAGCTGGGTAGGCACCATCCATATCTCGAATAAACTCAAAACCAAGAGCGGTGATTCTTTTTTTGGCAAGTCCCTGAAAATATTCTTTGGACTGCGTTTTAAGCTGTAGAGCAGAAATTAATACAGTTTGTGGGTTTATATATTCGAGCTCCTCTAAGGAAGGTGGTTCTACTTTTAAAATAATTGGGCACCCAAAAACTTTTCTCTTATCATTCGTGATCTCTGCACCTGCCTCGCTATAATCTCTATCAGTAAAACTTGCTCCAATACCGGCATTGGTTTCTAATAAAACTCGATGACCATGCGCTGTTAATGCAGCTACAGCATCTGGTGTAAGACATACTCGTTTTTCTTGATAATGGGTTTCTTTAGGGATACCAATAAAAAGTTTTCCTTTTTTGCGGGCTACTTCTATCATTTCTTCCTGCGGTAGCAGCTGCTCTTTGGTAAAAGGAGATTTTGGTGTACTCATTTGTGTGAAATTCTGTATCTCAAATTACGAATAAAAATGCCAAGAAAACAAATAGGATTAATTATTTGATGGTATAACTTTGATTATCAGTGTTTCTAAAATGAAAGAATACGTTTTTCATTATCAAGTAAATTAATAGTAATACTAACACTATTTTCTGGTAATAATCCTGAAATTTTTTCGGGCCATTCTATAAATATCCATGCATCAGAGTCCAAATATTCTTCAAATCCTATTTGATACGCTTCTTCTTCTTCTTTTATTCTATAAAAATCAAAATGATATATAACTCCATCATTGCTTTCATATTCGTTTACCAAAGAATAAGTGGGGCTAGAGATGATATCTTCTACCCCCAGGTGTTTACATATTTCTTTTATTAATGTAGTTTTACCAACTCCCATCTCGGCATTAAAGAGAATTATTTTATTCGCTACATTCGAGATTATTTTTTCTGCCACATCAGGAAGATCCTGCAAGGTATATTCTATTGTCATTTTAATAATTCTATATTCTAAAACCAGAATACTATATAATTTTTGAAACTATCTAGGATTTAATACTATAAAAGGAATGATCATTTCTTCTAAAGATACTCCACCATGTTGGTATGTATTTCTATAATAACTAACATAATGATTATAGTTATTTGGATAGGCAAAGAAATAATCTCCTTTTGCAAAAATAAAAGAACTACTCATATTTATTGATGGTAAATGTACCGCTTTTGGGTTTGTTGCTTCCAAAACTTCCTTTCTTTCATAAGTAAGACTTTTTCCTGTCTTATATCGTAGATTAAGACTGGTGTTTTTATCACCTATCACCTTAGAAGGATTTTTTACATTTATTGTGCCGTGATCTGTAGTCAACAGTAGTTTAAATCCAAGTTGTTGCGCTTGCTGAATCATTTCTAGTAAAGGAGAGTTTTTGAACCAACTTTGAGTCAAAGATCTGTATGATTTGTCATTTGATGCAAGTTCCTTGATAACTTCCATTTCTGTCTTGCTATGAGAAAGCATATCCACAAAATTATATACTACAACTGTTAAATCGTTGTTTTTTAGTCCTTTAAAATTTGCAGCTAAGGTTTTTCCAGATTTTTCGTTAGTGATTTTATAATATTCATGTTTGATATCCATCCCTAATCGCTTTAATTGTGCGGTTAGAAATTCATTTTCATTCATGTTTTTCCCTCCCTCATCTGTGTCGTCTAACCAGAGATCAGGATGCATTTTTTTCATTTCAGAAGGCATAAGTCCAGAAAAAATTGAATTTCTGGCGTATTGTGTTGCCGTTGGAAGAATACTACAATATGAGATTTCTTGTTCTTTTTTGTAATAATTATTTATGGTAGGTTCAAAAGCTTTCCATTGATCATATCGCAGATTATCAATTACTACCAAAAGAGTAGGTTGATTTTTACTAATTTCAGGCACTACTTTTTCTCTAAATAAAGTATGAGACATTACCGGAGCTTCCCTGTTTTTGTCAAACCAATTGGGATAGTTTTTGTCAATAAATTTGCAGAATTGAGAATTTGCCTCTACTTTTTGTGATTCTAAAATCTCAAACATCCCGGTATCCTCAATGTTCTCTAGTTGTAATTCCCAGTAAATTAGTCTTTGGTACAAATCAGACCACTCTTCGTATGAATTTACCATAGCCATATCCATAGCTATTTTTCTAAACTCTTGTTGGTAGTTTGCTGTAGTTTTTTCTGAAACCAAACGAGAATTGTCTAAGTTTTTCTTTAAACTTAAAAGTATTTGATTAGGATTAACAGGCTTAATTAAATAATCAGCAATCTTACTACCAATTGCTTCTTCCATAATATATTCCTCTTCACTTTTGGTAATCATTACTACAGGAATACTATCTTCTTTTTCCTTAATTTCTGATAATGTTTCTATTCCAGAAAGGCCTGGCATGTTTTCATCCAAAAAAATGATATCAAAATTATCATCATCAATTATATCTAATGCTTCAGTTCCACTTTGACACTTGGTTACGTCATAGTTTTTTTGTTCTAAAAATAATATATGTGGTTTAAGCAAATCAATTTCATCATCTACCCAAAGTATCTTTATTTTACTCATCAAATTTTATTTTTTTTATTTATAAACTTAATATATAGCCTATTTATTCACTTTACTAAGAAAACTTTAATAATTTAAATTCATTTTGAAATGTTTTATATGCCTAGCATATATGTATATTTGCTTCCGTAAATGTAAGATGAACTTGAAAAAAAGAAATAAGCTTAAAATATTAAACGATCCAATTTACGGTTTTATTACGATACCTAATGAACTAATTTTCGATCTTATCGAACATAAGTATTTTCAGAGGTTACGTCGCATATCTCAGATGGGGCTCTCATATTTGGTATATCCGGGAGCGCATCATACTAGATTTCATCATGCTTTAGGATGTATGCATCTTATGCAAAAAGCTGTGAGAGTTCTTAGTTTTAAAGGGGTTAGCATTTCTGAAGAGGAAGAAGAAGCCCTTTATGTAGCGATCTTATTACACGATATTGGCCATGGTCCTTTTTCTCATGCAATGGAACATAGTATCGTAAATGAGGTAAATCATGAATCTATTTCTCTCATGTTTATGGAAAAGATTAATGAAGAATTTAACGGTAGTTTAACGCTGGCAATTCAGATTTTTAAAGGAGAATATCATCGTAATTTTTTGCATCAGTTGATTTCGAGCCAATTGGATATGGATCGTTTGGACTATCTGAAACGCGATAGTTTTTATACCGGTGTGGCCGAAGGAAATATTAATAGTGAACGCTTAATTACCATGCTTACTGTTGTTAATGATGAATTGGTAGTAGAAGAAAAGGGGATTTATTCTGTAGAAAAGTTTTTATTGGCCAGGCGCTTGATGTATTGGCAGGTATATCTTCATAAAACAAGTTTGGTAGCAGAGAATTTATTGATTAGAGTATTGAAAAGAGCTAAAGAATTGGTAGAGAAGGGGGTAGAACTAAAAGCTAGTGAAGCATTAACATTTTTTCTCGAAAATAAGATAACAGCAGAAAATTTTACTACAGAAGTTTTAGAAACATTTTCTAGATTAGACGATTATGATATTATTTCTGCAATGAAAGAATGGTCTCGTTCAGAAGATTTTGTTTTAAGCATGCTGTCTTCAATGATTATTGATAGAGATCTTTTAAAAATAAAAATTAAAAAGAAACCTTTTCAGAGTCATAAAAAAGAAAATCATATCGAAAAATTTAAGAAACAATATAAAATTTCTGATGAAGAAGCCCGTTATTTTATTTTTGAAGGGACTATTTCTAACCAGGCCTACCACCTTAATAAGCAGAATATAAATATTTTATATAAATCAAGAAAAATTGTAGATGTAGTTAAAGCTACAGATGAGTTTAATCTTGAAGCCCTATCAAAACCAGTAACCAAATATTTTATGTGCTATCCAAAGCACAAACATTAACACATTTTTTATACTTTTGCTAGAATGATTTTTACAGCCACACAAATTGCGGGTATTTTGAACGGGGAAATCGAGGGAGATGAAACCGTCGAAGTATCTAAACTAGCTAAAATTGAAGAAGGAACTAAAGGTTCATTAACCTTTTTGTCAAATCCTAAATACACCCAATATATCTATTCTACTGATGCATCAATAACTATTGTAGATAAAAACTTTGAGGCAGAGTCTACAATTAAAACAACTCTTATTAGAGTAGATGATGCATATAAAGCTTTTTCTCAACTGCTAGAGTACTATAATATGGTAAAGATGAATAAAGCAGGGATAGAACAACCGAGTTTTATTTCTGAAACAGCATCTTTTGGAGAAAATATTTATTTCGGAGCATTTTCGTACATAGGAGATAATGTGAAAATTGGTGAAAATGCTAAAATTTTTCCTAATGTATATATAGGAGATAATGTAACTATTGGTGATAATGTAATTGTTTTTGCTGGTGCAAAAATATATTCAGAGACCATAATCGGAAATAATTGTGTAATTCATAGTGGAGCAATAGTAGGAGCAGACGGTTTTGGATTTACACCTAACGAAAAAGGAGAATATAGTAAAGTACCTCAAACCGGTAATGTTATAATAGAAAATAATGTTGATGTAGGAGCAGGTACAACTATTGATAGAGCTACACTAGGATCTACAATCATACGTACAGGAGTAAAACTAGATAATCAAATACAAATTGCTCATAATGTAGAAATAGGAGAGCATACAGCAATTGCTGCTCAGACAGGAATTGCAGGATCTACCAAAATAGGTAAACATTGTCTTATTGGTGGGCAAGTTGGTATTGCAGGACATCTTGTTATAGGTAATAATGTGAAAATACAAGCACAATCAGGTATAGGAAGAAATATAAAAGACGGAGAAGCTATTCAGGGTTCCCCTGCTTTAGGATACTCTGACTTTAATAAATCTTATGTACATTTTAAAAATCTTCCCAAAATTGTGGATAGAGTATACAAACTAGAGAAAAAGATAAACAATAATGAGTGATATTGTCGTAGGAAAACAAAGAACCATTAAAAAGGAAATAAAGCTTACAGGTGTGGGCTTACATACCGGAAAAGAAGTAACATTAACTTTTAAACCGGCACCAGAGAATCATGGCTATGCTTTTTGCAGAATTGATCTTGAAGGCAATCCAATTATTGAAGCTGATGCTAACTATGTTGTAAATACACAACGTGGGACAAATCTAGAGAAAAACGGAGTTAGCATTCAGACATCAGAACATGTGCTTGCAGCTTGTGTTGGATTAGAAATCGATAATCTTTTGATAGAGTTAAACGCATCAGAACCTCCTATTATGGATGGTTCTAGTAAGTTTTTTATCGAAGCTCTTGAGCAGGCAGGAATTGTAGAACAAGAATCAGAAAGAGAAGAATACATTGTAAAAGATGTAATTTCTTATGTAGACGAAGAGTCTGGTAGTGAAATTATTGTAATGCCATCTGATGAATATCAGGTGACTACAATGGTTGATTTTGGAACCAAAGTATTAGGAACTCAAAATGCTTCTTTAAAACGTCTTTCAGATTTTAAAAAGGAAATAGCAGATGCTAGAACTTTTAGTTTTTTACACGAATTAGAAATGCTGTTAGAACATGGCTTGATTAAAGGAGGAGATTTAAATAATGCTATAGTGTATGTGGATAAAGAATTAAGTCCAAGTACGATGGAAAAACTTAAAGTAGCATTTGGAAAAGAATCTATCGCTATAAAACCTAATGGTATTTTGGATAATTTAACTTTACATTATCCAAACGAGGCTGCACGTCATAAACTATTAGATGTTATAGGGGATATTGCATTAATAGGAACAAGGATTAGAGGAAAAATCATAGCTAATAAGCCTGGACACTATGTAAATACCCAGTTTGCTAAAAAGCTTTCTAAGATTATAAAAATAGAAAAGCGTAATAAAGTTCCGCAATTTGATCTTTCTAAAGAACCTTTAATGGATATTAATAAGATCATGGGGATGCTTCCACACAGGCCTCCTTTCTTGTTGATAGATAGAATTTTAGAAATGTCTGATAAACATGTGGTTGGTCTTAAGAATGTAACCATGAATGAGCCGTTTTTTGTAGGACATTTTCCGGGAGCACCAGTAATGCCAGGAGTGCTTCAGATTGAAGCTATGGCTCAAACAGGCGGGATTTTAGCATTGAGTACAGTACCTGATCCAGAGAATTATCTTACCTATTTCATGAAAATAGATAAAGTAAAATTTAAGCAGCAAGTATTACCAGGTGATACCTTGATATTTAAATTAGAATTGATAACACCCATTCGTCGTGGTATTTGTCATATGCAGGCTTTTGCTTATGCCAATGGCAAATTAGTTACCGAAGCAGAGCTTATGGCGCAAATTGTAAAATCAAAATAATCAATAAAATAGATGAATCAACCATTAGCATACGTTCATCCAGGAGCAAAAATTGCAAAAAACGTTGTAATAGAACCTTTTACGACCATACATAATAATGTGGTAATAGGAGAAGGAACCTGGATAGGTTCTAATGTTACCATTATGGAAGGAGCGCGCATAGGAAAAAACTGTAGTATTTTTCCGGGAGCTGTTATTTCTGCTACTCCTCAGGATAAAAAATTTAATGATGAAGATACTATAACCGAAATCGGAGATAATACTACGATTCGAGAATGTGTTACAATCAATAGAGGGACTGCAGACAGAATGAAAACCAAAATTGGAAAAAATTGTTGGATTATGGCGTATTGCCATATCGCTCATGATTGTATTGTTGGTGATAATTGTATATTTTCTAATAATAGTACATTGGCTGGCCATATTAATGTTGGTGATTATGTTGTTTTAGCTGGTATGGCTGCGGTACAACAATTTTGCAGTATTGGTAATCATGCATTTGTAACAGGAGGATCATTAGTACGTAAAGATGTACCTCCATTTGTTAAAGCTGCCAGAGAGCCTTTATCATATGTTGGAATTAACTCTATAGGTCTGCGCCGAAGAGGATTTACAACAGAAAAAATAAGAGAAGTACAGAATATATATCGAATTTTATATCAACAGAACTATAACAATACTCAGGCAGTTGCAATTATCGAAGCAGAAATGGAAGCAACACCAGAGCGTGATGAGGTTTTAGAGTTTATTAAGAACTCTCAGAGAGGAATCATGAAAGGATATTTTTCTAATTAAGTAATTCGATACAGGTAATAATCATAAGAAATTAAAGAATAATGGCAAGTACTAGTGATATCAGAAATGGATTGTGTATCAAATACAATCACGACATCTATAAGATTATTGAATTTTTACACGTAAAACCAGGTAAAGGACCTGCTTTTGTACGTACAAAGTTAAAAAGTGTCACTACAGGAAAAGTAATTGATAATACATTTTCTGCGGGTCATAAGATTGACGATGTGCGGGTAGAAACACATAAGTTTCAGTATTTATATGCCGAAGGTGATACTTTTCATTTTATGAATACCGAAGATTATAATCAAATAACTTTAGAAAAATCTACCTTGGATGCTCCTGGATTGTTAAAAGAAGGAGAAGTAGTGACCGTTATTATTAATTCTGAGGATCAAATGCCTCTTTCTGTAGAAATGCCTGCTAGCGTTATTCTTGAAGTAACAGCTACAGAGCCAGGTGTTAAAGGAAATACGGCTACCAATGCTACTAAACCAGCTACTGTAGAAACCGGAGCAGAGGTAATGGTACCTCTTTTTATCAATGAAGGAGATAAAATTAAAGTTGAAACAGAAAAAGGGACGTATAAAGAAAGAATAAAAGAATAATATTTTATATCCCAAATTTTTATAATGAAATTTCCACAAGCGCATACCTTACAGCAAATAGCTACTATTATATCGTCAGAGTATGTAGGGGACTCTAATTTCCCGGTTTTAGGGATGAATGAAATTCATGTGGTTTCTTCAGGAGATATAGTTTTTGT
The DNA here is from genome assembly GCF_943422735.1 of Aquimarina sp. EL_43. NCBI lineage: Bacteria > Pseudomonadati > Bacteroidota > Flavobacteriia > Flavobacteriales > Flavobacteriaceae > Aquimarina > Aquimarina sp. EL_43. The sequence goes on from NZ_CALSBR010000001.1 coordinate 4,475,788, forward strand.
TGATCACCCAAAGTATTACGATAAAGCATTACAAAGTGCTGCAACAGTAATTTTGATTAATAAAGAAGTAGAATGCCCAGAAGGTAAGGCACTCCTTATTTCTGAAGATCCTTTTAGAGATTTCAATATACTTACAACATATTTTAGACCCTTCAAAAAAGCAGATTCTTTAATTTCGGAAACCGCTAAAATTGGTAGAAATACAATTATACAGCCAGGTAGTTTTATTGGAAATAATGTAAGTATTGGTGATAATTGTATTATTCATGCCAATGTAAGTATTTATGATAATACTAGTATTGGTAATAATGTTACTATACATGCAGGTACTATTTTAGGAACCGATGCTTTCTATTATCAGAAAAGACCTCATGGATTTGATAAATTAATTTCTGGAGGACGTGTAGTAATAGAAGATAATGTAGATTTAGGGGCATCCTGTACAATAGATAAAGGAGTTACCGGCGATACTATTATAAAAGAAGGAACCAAAATAGATAACCAGGTACATGTTGGTCATGATACTGTAATAGGCAAGAAATGCTTGATTGCATCTCAAGTAGGAATTTCGGGCTGTGTTGTTATTGAAGATGAAGTGACGATCTGGGGACAGGTTGGTATTACCAGTGCTATTACAATTGGTAGTAAAGCTATTATTTCTGCACAATCAGGGGTGAGTAAATCATTAGAGGCTAATAAGAGTTATTTTGGTACTCCTGCAGATGATTTTAGGAAAAAATATAAGGAGATTGCATCAATACGGCTAATTCCTGATTTAATAGATAAATTGAAAAAAAATGAGTAAAACAGTTAAGGATATAGTACGATCTTTTTATGAAACAGATCTTATTCATAATACTGAAGCCTTTTCTGAGTATTTACATCCCGAAATTGAATTATATTGGAATAGTAGTTTTGGGTTTAATAAGAAAGATTTTAATGATATTAAGACCATGTTTAATGAAATGGCATTGTCTTTTGAAGCTCTGAGATGTGAAATTAGTCACCTAATAGTCGAAGGAAATACAGCGACTATACGATATACATATTTTGTTCAAACTATCGAAGCGCCAGATAAAGAAGAGCCTATAGCTCATTTTATTACAATTTGGGAACTTAAAAATGATAAATTATATAGAGGATATCAAATAAGTCAACAAGGAGATAATGCTCCAGAAAGTATAATGTCATTTATTTCAAAATAATTAGTTTTTCATTTCAACCATAATTTTCAAAAGCTTACTTTTGGAGCTCTAAAAAAAATAAAAAATCATAACGCAATGAGTGTTTTAGTTAATAAAGATTCAAAAATTATTGTACAAGGGTTTACAGGTAGTGAAGGTACTTTTCATGCAGGCCAAATGATCGAGTACGGAACAAATGTTGTAGGAGGGGTTACTCCCGGAAAAGGAGGACAAACTCATTTAGATAAACCCGTTTTTAATACTGTAGAAGATGCAGTTAGAGAAGTAGGTGCAGATACTACAATTATTTTTGTACCACCAGCTTTTGCTGCAGATGCAATTATGGAAGCTGCAGATGCAGGAATAAAAGTAATTATTACAATTACAGAAGGTATTCCCGTTGCAGATATGATTACGGCATCAAACTATATTAGCGATAAAGGATGTAGACTTATTGGTCCAAATTGCCCAGGGGTAATTACTCCGGGAGAAGCAAAAGTTGGTATTATGCCAGGGTTTGTATTTAAGAAAGGTAATGTAGGTATTGTATCAAAATCAGGTACGCTAACCTACGAAGCAGCAGATCAAGTTGTAAAACAAGGACTTGGGATAACTACTGCAATAGGAATAGGTGGTGACCCAATTATTGGTACCACTACAAAAGAAGCGGTTGAACTATTGATCAATGATTCAGAAACAGATTGTGTGGTTATGATTGGTGAAATTGGAGGTCAATTAGAAGCAGATGCTGCAAAATGGATAAAAGAAAGCGGAACTTCTAAGCCTGTTGTAGGTTTTATTGCTGGAGAAACTGCTCCTGCCGGACGTACTATGGGACATGCCGGAGCTATTGTTGGCGGTAGTGAAGATACTGCAGCTGCCAAAAAAGCAATTATGAGAGAATGCGGAATTCATGTTGTAGACTCTCCTGCAGAAATAGGTAAAAAAGTTGCCGAAGTACTCGGTTAGAAATTATACGATTAATCTCAAAAAAATGAGATTAGTTTATTGCTTATAAAAAAACTTATAATGAATTTTCATTATAAGTTTTTTTTTATAGCTTACTTAAAAGCTCTGATGCTTCTTTAAATTTATAATTACTTGAAGACTCTGTTATTTGAAATAATATATTCTTTGCTTTTGACACATCATTCTTTTTAAGAAATAATAAAGCTTTATACCATTTACCTTTGGGGCTATCTATAAACTTGTTTTCTATTAATGTATTAAAACTAATTTCTGCCTTGTCAAATTGCCCTAGTTCCATTTGAGAAATTCCAGTATAAAGATATATGATTGCTTTATTCTTTTGAGCAGTAGAAAGCTGCTGCTCTAAAATACTTAATGATTGATCGTATTCTTTAGCTTCAAATAATTTTTGCGCTTTGATTAGTAATTTTTGTTCGCTATTTCCTCGGTCTATTAAAGATGGTAATTCGGATAAATTTAAATAATTGGCATATAATTCATTAGTAGAAGTTTTAAAAGGCGAAAAAATAGTGAGACCAATGATAATTAAAATGACAGCGATACCTGCGTATAAAAACCAAGATTGACTTCTTTTCTTTTGTTGTAGCTGATATTTAGAATTTACTATATGTAATGTGTTTTTTAATGTTTGGGTTGATTCACTTCTAAATAATACTTCATACTCATCAATTTCAGAATGGCTGGTATTGCTGCTAATACTCCATTCAGAATCATTTAAATTAAGAAAGAGCTGTTTCTCAAAATTCACTTTTTCACGAAAGTCTTTATCGTTTTCCATTCTCGATAAAACGAGATCTCTTTCTTTTTCTGTGAGTTTATTGTTTAGAAAATCCTGAATTAATATATGTTCATCTATACTCATAGTTTTTTTAGAGAATTATAACGCTTATCGTTTTTGATTACTTCAGATAATTTTGCTTTACATTTAAAAACACGCTGCCTGGCAACAGTTTCAGAATTGTACCCCATTGTTTTTACAATATCTTTATAAGAGATATTATTAAAAAACATGGTTAATACTTTTTTGCAGTTATCCGAGATTAAACTCAATTTTTCGGTAAACAATTCCCATCTTTTTTGCTCTAGAATTGATAATGCGAGATTACGTTCGGCAGGTACTAGTTCAATAATCTCACTATTTGTTACCCTGTTTTTTGATATTTTTAACTCTCTACGCCATAAATTCTTACAAGTGGTAAATAAATAGGCTTCAAAACTACTCTTGATTTCGAATTTTTCTCTCTGGTAACGTACGGTAATCTGTAACAAAGCTTTTTGAAAAATATCTTCAGCATCTTGTTGCTGTCCTTTATTTTGTAAAATAAACTTTCTAACTCTAGGAAACACCAAATTATAGATGTTCATAATTCCTTTAGAATCATTGTTTAGTAAACTAGTAAGGTGTTGTATTTTTTCGGCCATTAAGAGATTGTAAATCCATTATACGAAAATAATTTTTTTATCTTCATTTGGGTAACAAAATTGATGTTTTGGTAACTTATAAAGTGAAATTAAATTAATTTGTAAAAATTATAACGATGAAAAGAAGTTTTTTTTTAAACATAGTGTTAACTATATGTACATTCTTTTGTATTGTAAGTTGTACATACGATACTGATATCCCTGAACGTGTTGTTACTAAAAATGTAAATACTAAATTAATTAGTGTAGATAATACAATGGAACTTTTAGTTGAATATAGAAAAGGAACTTCTGCATCTACAAAAAAGAGAATACGAAGTAATTATATTATTACAGGTCTGTTGTTAGGATGGGAACAATGTAAAATAAAGGATAATGAAAATGTAGAAGTTTGGATAGTGAATCCCGAAATATATTATGCAAAGGATCCTGCGCCAATTACTGATAGTGATAAGGAAGATATGGAAAGATTAATGGAGAACGCTAATTGTAAAGATTATAAGAAAAATTAATATTGAAATCGTCGTATAAATTTCTTTGGATTGGTTTCTTGTGTATAACGGTAAATAGTAATGCTCAGGATCTATACAGATACTATGAATCCTTATGGAGCCGTAATGATATCACTATTTCTAGTGTACAAAAAGAAGTTGATAGTATTATAAAAATTTATGAAACTAAAGGAGAGGTTTTGAATAGCATTAGAATTGCTCACGAATTTTCTAAAAAACTTTATACAGAAGATTTATATGAAAAGGGAATTAAGTATGTAGAATATGAAATATCGTTATACAGAAAGCTACATTTAAAAAATAGTAAGTATGCAAAAGCTCTATATAACTTAGGGCTTTTTTATGCTCTAATAGGAAATTTTGAAAAATCTATATCGTGTTATCAAGAAGTAGTAACTATTGATGTAGATGAATATACTACCGCCAAAGCCTTTTGTGAATTAGGGAAATATTATTTTAAAAAAGGAGATTTTTTTAGATCAAACGACTACTATTCTCGTGGTCTTTCTGAGCTAGAAAAATTTGACAAAAAAAAGCTTTTGATTAAAAAGTATATTGATTATTCTCATGTTTTATATGAAATGAGGACTAGAAATAGTTTAGACCGAATGTTAGAAGTACTAAATAAAGCCAATCAACTTTTTAGTCTAATTTCTAATTATTCATTAAAGGATTATAATACCTTAAATAATGATTACGTAAATTATTACAATACCCAAGAAAGATTAGATTTTTATAAAGCCAGATATTATTGTTCTAGAAATTTAAATAAAGCCATACAAAACAATGATTCTACTTTTATCTATGCATCATATACTAATCTGGGAATTTTGTATACAGATGCTAAGGATCAAAAACAAAAAGACAGCGTTCTTTTCTTTTTAAATAATGGATTAAGATATTCTCGAGGAAGAAAAGAGAAATCTATAGTATATCATCAATTCAGTAATTATTTTTTTGAAAATAAAAAGTATCAAAATGCACTTGATAATATCCAAAAATCTCTAGTCGCCAGTACTCATTTAGATGGGGGTATTAAAGCATTACCCAAGCTTAATGATTTAACAATTTCTGATAATAAGTATAATATTTTATTAGCATTGATTCAGAAAGCAACGATTCTTATAAAATTATATGAGAAAGAAAACAATAGTAAACATATTGAACTTGCTCTTTCTAATTTGTTATCAGCAGATAAATTAGTAGATATTTTACTCAATGTTAGTAAGGAAGAAGAATCAAGACTAAATTGGCGAAAAAAAGCTTCAGAAATTTATCTAAAGGGAATATTGGTATGTGAAATTCTTGATGAAAAAGAAAAGGCCTTTTACTTTTCAGAAAAAAAGAAAGCATTACTCTTAACAGAAGATATCCTCAAGAATACAAATAAATGGCAATTACCTGATGAAGTATTAGAGCGTGAAAATGAACTTAAAAAACAGATTCTAGATCTAGAAAACTTAATTTCTTCTCAGAAAAATAGAGATAGTATTAAGAAGTTGGAGTATAATCGTTTTGAATTAAAACAACAATACCAGAAAGAAGAAGACTCTTTACAAATAATTTTTCCAGATTATTACAAAGAGAAAGAAACGACTAGCATAATTGATTTAAAGAATATTCAGGAAACTTTAGATAAGGACAGTGTTGTTATATCTTATGTTAGTAATATGGGTGATGATGATGATGATTCTTTTAGTGAATTGTATGCTGTTTTGGTTTCTAATACCAAAACAGAAATAATAAGAATAGGTGAATTAAAAGTTGTAGAAAAATTGATTAGAACATACAGAAATCAATTGTCTAAACCTTTTGAGGTAGAAGAAGATCGATTAAGATTTCAAGAAATAGCTTCTCAATTATATGCTTTATTGATTCCAAAAGGCAAAATCTCAATGTCTTTGAATCAAAAACATCTCATTATAATTCCTGATGGTAAACTACAATATATTCCTTTTGAATCTTTAGTAGTAGATAAGAATACAAATCGATATCTTATAGAAGAAAACGAAATAAGTTATGGATATTCTATGTCTTTTTTACGACATAATGCTACAGTGCATAGAAAACCATCTATGGATTTGGTAGCCTTTGCTCCAATAACTTTTGCACATAGTGATTTAGAGGATATTGCCAATAGTATCAATGAAATTAATGCTATTAGTGATTATATACCTATAAAAAGTTATATAGAAGCTGAAGCTTCTAAACAAAATTTTTTATCCAAAACAGAGAATCATAAAATAATCCATCTGGCTACGCATGCTAATTTTTCGGATAACCTTCAAATAGCATTTAATGATACTAATCTAGAATATCATGAGTTATATACGTCCAGAAATCAAGCAGAATTAGTGGTATTAAGTGCTTGTAATACATCTTTAGGAGAAATAGCTAAAGGTGAGGGTGTTATGAGTTTGGCTAGAGGGTTTTTCTATGCAGGGACTAATACGGTGATTTCATCTCTATGGAATGCTAATGATAAATCTACAGCTCTGATAATGGAAAACTTTTATAGTAATTTAGACAAAGGTCAAACCAAATCAGAGGCTTTACATAATGCAAAAATTAAATATCTAAACTCGGCTTCTTTATCAGATGCATCACCTCATTATTGGGCAACATTTGTGCTAATAGGTGATTCAGAAACTAAATTATTTTCATCAAACGTTCTCTTTTATGAGATCATGTTTTTTCTTCTTTTAATGCTGATAATCAGTGTTCTAATAGCTCTTGCCAAAAAAAAATAATTTTTTTGGGTAACAAATTAATGATTATAGTCACAGGACAGGGTAATTATTAAAAGAGTGTCGCTTTCCTTTCTTAATTATACCATAAAAATTCTTTCGCGAAGAATAGACATAAACTATGAGTGTCTTTAAATGTTTATAGTATTAATACAATTAAAATTATAATAAATATGTTACACAAATCAAAAATTATAATAACGTTACTTTTAGGTTTTTTACTGTTTTCTTGTACAGAAGAGAATAATACAGACTTACAAAAAAATGAAATAGAGAACGTATTAGATAGTTCTAAAAATGCTTTAAAATATTGTAATGGATCAGAAGATTCAAAAAATCCATATAATTATGTAGGCGAAATACATAATGAAATAGTTAACGCGTTTGTGATAAATCATTCTAATGAAAAACTAGACGTTGATGAAATTGTTGCTGTTGTAGAAAATTTGGCGAATGTTAATCAGAATTTTTTAAGAATTAAAGATGAAGAGTACACTCCTGTAGATTCATCAATCATATTAAAAGGAGCTAATGATTTTGAAAATAATTTTCATACCATCATAAATTCTCTGGATTTGTCTTCGCAAGCAAAAGATAAATTAGTAACTGTAGTTGATTATCTATTCGATAAAGCATATTCAAGTAGAGAACCTAATCTAGAAGATGTTCAGAAAAATTTAATAAAATTCGAAAATGATATTTTAAGCAACAAAGGTTTCAATGAATTGGAAAAAAGAACAATTTTATCAGCTATTTCTACAGCAAGATATTCTACATGTTATTGGTATAATTATTACGGTGCTATAAAAGTAGCTGATAATTCCATTACAAAGAAAAGAAAATGGTGGCAGTGGCTTATAGTTGGGGTTGCAGATGTCGGAGGTGCTATCGCTGGTAGTGCAGGAGGACCAGCTACTGCTGTGACAACAGGAGCATCAGCAAGTACTACTGCTTATAATTTGACAAACCCAAGAAATAAATAAAAAGTTTGGGTTTTGTTCGTAATAGCATAGCCCCATTTTAGTATAGTGTGAGTTCGAATTGTGAAAATTAATGGTTTTCATGAATTATTTATAAATAGAACTCATGCTATGAAGTGATTTAAACTTTTTGAAACCATTTAAAAAAAGTTTAAATCACTTCTATGTTAAAAATTTTGGTATAGTAAAGCAAACCGCAATAATTTTAATTTGTATTTATAGATAAATATGAAGTTTTCTTCAACTAATATATTTACTTTCTTTCTAATTACTTTTATGTTATTAAGTTGTGATAATATAAGTTATGATGGATGTGTATATATAGTATCACGAAATTCGAAAAGTAAAGAAGGGGATTTAGTTTTAAAATATAATTCTACTTCTAATAATATTTCACACATTGGTATTGCACTAAGTAAAGGTGTTGATGCATATGTATATAATGTTAGTTATGACAGTATTAATAGTTTTGGTTCTTCATTAATAAAAGAAAAATTAGATCTTTTTTGGTCTTCCCCAAATAAAGAAGATAATAGAATATGGTCATTACCAGTTAGTAAGGAAGATTTCGAAAAAGCAAAAACATACATACGCAAACTAGAAAAGGAAAAAATCTTTTTTGATTTTAACTCTAAAACAGATCTAGGGTTGTATTGCTCAGAATTCGTTCACAATGTTTTACTTTATGCTAATGATAAAAAATTTCAGGTAAAACCTATTAGTAAAAAATTAAAAGGTTATGAAAGGTTAATAACCAATGAAGAATACTTATCTTATTATCCAGCAGATTTTTTTCTTGAATATTTAAAAATAAAAGAATTGTGAATAATCTATTTAGTGTATTTAATGATTTTTCTCTTCCCTAATTACATATATCTTCAATACCAGTATTTCCTTTTTTAAAAATCCTACAATGTAATCTAATTGTACTACAGAAGCCTTTTGAAAAACTTCTCTTTTAATCTCCTATGGCCTACTTTACGATGCTTTGCCTCTTAGAGAAGAAAAGTTTGAGTACCTAAGGTTTTTTAATAAAAACCTTTCTTTTATTGAATACTTGGTTATATCTGTATCAAGGCAGTTTACTATTTATAATTTACTCTTCTTATATAATTCTATTCCTGTTAAAATATTCTTAATGTTTGTAACATTGATAATAACTACACGTATTATAGTACATTAATTATAAACTAACTCATATAATCACTCTGGTGTTATAAAGACACTATAAAATAATTAAAATAACGTATGAAATTAATTAAAACGATTTTGTTACTGCTGTCAGTCATTTGTCTTAGCAATTGTAAAAAATCATCACCAGAAACGAATGTTTCGCAAGAAATTAAAGTCGAACAACATACCGACGCAGCAGGTTTCAACTATGAAACTGTAACCAATGATCCAACAGGGTTAAGATTATATACCCTTGAGAATGGCTTAAAAGTATATTTGGCTAAAAATGAGGAAGAACCAAAAATTCAAACTTTTATAGCTGTACGAGCTGGTTCTAATTATGATCCAAAAGAAGCTACCGGGCTTGCTCATTATTTAGAGCATATGGTTTTTAAAGGTACTGATGAGATAGGTACTCAGGATTTTGAAAAAGAAAAAGTACTGCTACAGCAGATTTCTGATTTATATGAACAGCATAAAGTAGAAACAGATGCAGATAAAAAGAAAGAGATCTATAAGAAGATAGATGAAATTTCTTTCGAAGCTTCAAAGATTTCGATATCGAATGAATATGATAAAATGATAAGCTCTTTGGGAGCAGAAGGAACCAATGCACATACGTGGTTTGAAGAGACCGTATATAAAAACAAAATCCCAGCTAATGAATTAGATAAGTGGCTTACTGTAGAAAGCGAGCGATTTAGCCAGTTGGTGTTACGTTTGTTTCATACAGAGTTAGAAGCAGTTTATGAAGAATTTAATAGAGGACAAGATAATGATGGGTGGAAATCATACGCAGCAATGCTAGAAGGCTTGTTTCCCAATCATCCATATGGGCAACAAAAAACAATTGGAACCTCTGAGCACCTTAAGAACCCTTCAATGGTAGCGATACATAATTATTTTGATAAATATTATGTTCCTAATAATATGGCGATGGTATTAGTTGGAGATATTGATTTTGATCAAACCATACAAAAAGTGAACAAAGCTTTTGGCGGTTTCGAGAAAAAAGAAGTAGTTCACCCTGTATTACCAAAAGAAGACCCAATAACCAGTCCGGTTATTAAAGAAGTATTTGGACCTACTGCCGAATCTGTTTCTATAGCATTTCGTTCTGCTGCTATAGGTACAAAAGAAGAAAAATTACTCACATTAGCAGATATGTTACTGGCTAACGGTAATGCTGGTCTAATTGATTTGAATTTAAATCAGAAACAAGTCGTTCAAAATGCAGGTTGTTCACCTACATTTTTAAATGATTATGGGTACCACCAATTTTATGGATCACCAAAAGCAGAGCAAACTCTGGATGAAGTAAAAGATTTATTACTTTCTCAAATTGATAAATTAAAAAAAGGGGAGTTTGAAGATTGGATGATCTCTGCAGTGGTTAATGATTTAAAACTTAGTCAAACAAGAGAATATGAAAATAATTCTGCATTAGCCTCTGCATATTATAACGCATTTATTCATAGAGAAGATTGGAAAGATAAAGTCGAATTCTTAAATGAACTTAAAAAAGTTTCGAAGCAAGAATTAGTAGATTTTGCAAATTCTTTTTATAAGGATAATTATGTAGTGATATATAAGCGTAAAGGAGAAGATAAAAATATTACCAAGGTAGAAAACCCTGGTATTACACCAGTAGAGTTAAATAGAGATAAACAATCAGAATTTATCAAGGCATTTGCTCAGCAAGAAACACCTCCTTTAACACCCAAGTTTATTGATTATAAATCGGCAATTAAAGAAACTAAAACCGATAGCGAATTAAAAGTATCTTATATTGATAATCCTAATAATGATTTATTTAATCTTAGTATCATTTTTGATATGGGAAGAGATAATGATCGTAAGGTTTCTCTGGCAACAGGATATCTAGATTATTTAGGTACAGATAAATACTCTCCCGAAGAGTTAAAGAAAGAGTTCTATAAACTCGGAATTGATTATTATGTAAATGCAGGTTCTGATAAAACGTATGTTGGTATTTCTGGATTAAAAGAAAACCTTGATGCAGGCTTGGCTTTATTAGAACATTTATGGACTAATGCAGTTCCTAACCAGGAAACATATGCAAAATATGTAGATCAGATCGCAAAAGGACGTCAGGATGCGAAAACGCAAAAAGGAAACATTTTGTGGAATGGATTGATGAATTATGGTATGTATGGCGATAATTCTCCTTTACGTAATATTTATACAATAGGAGAGTTGCAAGCTGTTAATCCACAGGAATTGGTAGATAAAATCAAAGAACTTCGTAATTTTAAACAACGCATATTTTATTATGGTAAGGATATAGATGCTGCAATTGCATCAATAAACAAAAACCATAAAGTACAAAATGAATTGTTAGACTATCCAGAAGAAGTTAAATATGTCGAAAAAGAAACAGGAGGTAATGTCTACTTTGTTGATTATGATATGGTGCAAAGTGAAATGATATTTTTGGCAAAAGGATCAGAGTTTGATCCAGATAAAATGGCAGCTTCAAGATTGTTTAATACATACTTCGGGAGTGGATTGTCATCTATAGTATTTCAAGAAATAAGAGAGTCAAAATCACTGGCATATTCTGCGTTTTCTGCATATTCGACGGCATCAGAAAAAGGAGATTCGAATTATGTATACGCGTATATAGGTACTCAGGCAAATAAAATGCCTCAGGCAGTAGATGCAATGATGGATTTAATGACAAATATGCCAGAAGCAGAAGAACAGTTTAATGCTGCAAAAGAAGCAACATTAAAGAAAATTGCTGCCCAGCGTATAACCAAATCTAATATTTTCTGGACTTATGAAGGGTTAAAGAAAAGAGGGATCGATAATGATAATCGAGAAGAGATGTATAATACTATTAAAGATATGACTCTAGATGATCTTAAATCTTTCTTTAATGAAAATATAAAAGGAGAAACCTATAACGTACTTGTAGTAGGTAACAAAAAAGATGTAAATATGGATGCGTTATCTAAATTAGGTGTGGTTAAAGAAATGGATATTGATTATCTTTTCAACTATGAGAAGAAAAATGAAGATATAAAACTGTAAAATCAGATAAACGATTATTAATTTATAAACCCTGTGAGAAATCACAGGGTTTATTGCTGTTGACCTGTTTGTAATTCTTATATTTGAATTCACAATGCAAATTATAAATGGTTTAGATACCACAAAAATTAGAAACATAACGAATGAATCTTTTACAAGGTAAAACAGCTATTATCACTGGAGCTACTCGTGGTATTGGCAAAGGAATAGCAGAGATTTTTGCACAACAAGGAGCAAATATTGCTTTCACTTATAGTTCTTCTGTTGAAGCAGCTAAAACATTAGAAAAAGAATTAAACGGATTAGGAATAAAAGCTAAAGGATATCAAAGTAATGCAGCAAGTTACGATCAGGCACAGGAATTAGCCGCAGATGTCTTAGAAACATTTGGTAGTATTGATATTTTAGTAAATAATGCAGGTATTACTAAGGATAACCTTTTAATGCGCATGAGCGAGGAAGACTTTGATAAAGTTATCGAGGTAAACCTGAAAAGCGTATTTAATATGACAAAAGCAGTTCAAAGAACTATGCTTAAGCAACGTAAAGGAAGTATAATAAATATGAGCTCGGTGGTTGGAGTAAAAGGTAATGCTGGCCAAGCTAATTATGCAGCTTCAAAAGCAGGAATTATTGGTTTTTCAAAATCTGTTGCGCTAGAACTTGGCTCTAGAAATATTAGAAGTAATGTAGTTGCACCTGGTTTTATTGAAACCGAAATGACAGAAAAACTTGATGAAAAAGTTGTAGAAGGATGGCGTAATGCAATTCCGCTAAAACGAGGAGGTAGTCCCGAAGATATTGCAAATACATGCCTATTTCTGGCAAGTGATTTAAGCGCATATATTACTGGGCAAGTACTTAATGTGGATGGAGGAATGCTTACTTAATTTTAGAATTACGATTAACGATTTAAGAATCATTTTTTTTGAATATTTTAATATTTTTTGATGCTAAAAGTCATTAAATTTCAACTTGTATGAAAAGAGTTGCACTTAACACTCTAAAATAAATTGTTATTCGTAACTCAACCATCGTATATCGTAATTAATAGAATGCAAACACACACAATCTTATTGATCATAGCCGCTTTTATAACAGCATTAATTGTTGCATTGTTTCAATATTGGTATAAAACAAAAAACAGGAAAAAAAACATCCTGTTTTTTGCTTTTTTACGCTTCCTTAGTGTTTTTGCACTACTAGTGTTATTAATTAATCCTACTTTCAAACAGAATACTTATTATATAGAGAAACCTGCTCTGGTAGTTGCAGTGGATAATTCTTCTTCAATAAAATATCTTAAACAAGATCAGAAAGTTACTCAGTTCGCAAACCAAATTGCGGATAATGAAGAGCTTAATGAAAGATTTGATATTACTTACTACTCATTTTCTGATAAATTAAATGATTCCCTGCGCTTTTCTTTTGATCAGAAGCAGACTAATATATCAAAAGCGTTAGAAGAACTTGAGCAAATTCATAAAAATACAATTGCTCCTACAATTGTGATCACCGATGGAAATCAAACTTATGGTAAAGACTATCAATTTAGTAGCATAGGGTATAAGCAAGCGGTGTATCCGATTATTTCTGGGGACACAATTAAAGTACTGGATACCAAAATACAGCAACTCAATGTTAACCGTTATGCATACTTAAAAAATAAATTTCCTGTAGAAGTAATTCTTACATATTCTGGTAATGAGGAAATTACAACCACATTTCAGGTAAGGTCAGACAGTGGTACAGTTTTTTCTCAGCCCGTTTCTTTCTCAGGAACAAATAACTCTACAGTAGTTAATTTTACCCTGCCAGCAAATACGGTAGGTGTAAATCAATACGTTGCCGCATTGACACCTTTGGATATAGAAAAAAATACAATAAATAATTCAAAAACTTTTGCTGTCGAGGTAATTGATCAAAAAACCAATGTGTTGTTAATTAGTGACATAGTACACCCAGATCTTGGAGCTATAAAGAAAAGCGTCGAAAGTAATGAAAGGCGAAGCATAACGATTAGTAAACCTAATGAAAATAAGGAATTAAATGATTATCAGTTGGTTATATTGTATCAGCCCAATACCAGATATAGGGCGGTATATGAAAAATTAAATACCCTGAAAAAAAACTATTTTACGATTACCGGCTCAAAAACAGATTGGGTTTTTCTTAATAGGATACAAAATAAATATACCCAGGAAATTACACGACAGAATGAATATTACGTTCCTAGGTATAACAATAATTATGGAGCATTTCTTCTAGAAGATATTGGTTTTCAAGGTTACCCTCCTTTAATAGGAACTTTTGGAGAAATTAGAATGAATTCGAACCATGACCCTTTATTATATAGGACAGTAAGTAATATTGATACAGATGAAATGTTGCTTGCAACCATAGAGCAAGGAGGAATAAGAGAAGCCGTTTTGTTTGGAGAGGGAATATGGAGATGGAGGGCTCAAAGTTATTTAGATACTCAAAAATTTGAAGATTTTGATGAGTTTTTTGGTAAACTGATCCAGTATCTGGCTTCAAATAAAAGAAAGAGTAGGTTAAATACCATCTCAGAGTCATTTTATTACGGTAATGCCAGTGTTGTTATTAAAGCAGAATATTTTACCAAGAATTATGAATTTGATAGGAGAGGAAATTTAAGGATTTCGATTAAAAATAAAGAAACAGAAGCTACTCAAACTATACCTATGTTATTGAAAAATAATTCATACGAAGTTGATTTGAGTAATCTTGATGCAGGAAATTATGACTATACAGTAACTGTGTTAGGTGAAAATATAGCACGTTCTGGAAGTTTTGCAATTCTAGAATATGATGTAGAACAACAATTTCTTAATGCAGATGTAACAAAACTGAAGCAAGTAGCTACTAATACTAATGGTAAGTCATATTATTTAAACCAAAAAGATACACTTATAAAAGAATTACTAGAAGATCAAAGATATCAAACGATACAAAAAAATAAGGAAAATGTAGTATCTTTAATAGACTGGAAATATCTTTTAGCAATAGTTATTTTGTTACTTACTATAGAATGGTTTGCACGAAAATATAACGGACTTATTTAAAATTAAAAACTCAAAATTATTATGGAAAAATTACCAAAAATAGGATTGCCTATTCTAATTCTATTAGTATTAGCAATCGTCTTTATTTCAAAATCTACAGAAACTATTGGTTCAGGAGAAGCCGGTGTACTTTATAAAACATTTGGAGGCGGTGTCGTTACAGATGCCCCACCTCTGGGAGAAGGGTTTCATTTAATTGCTCCCTGGAATAAAGTAATCGTTTATGAAGTACGACAGCAAGAAGTTTTTGAAAAAATGCAGGTACTTTCTTCTAACGGATTAGAAATTAAATTAGATGCTTCTGCGTGGTTTCAGCCAGATTATGACAAATTAGGACTATTACATCAACAAAAAGGAGAAAATTATGTGGCAAGAGTTTTATTGCCAACGATACGATCGGCAGCCCGTAGTGTAGTGGGAAGGTATACACCAGAACAATTATATTCTAGTAAACGAGATGCAATCCAAAAAGAAATTTTTGAAGAAACAAAAAAGATAGTAGGTAATCAATACATTCAGCTTAATGAAGTACTGGTACGTGATGTAACGTTACCGCCTACGATCAAAGAAGCAATCGAGCGTAAACTAAAACAAGAGCAAGAAGCTTTAGAATACGAATTTAGATTAGAAAAAGCCAAAAAAGAGGCCGAAAGACAAAAAATCGATGCAGAAGGTAAAGCAGTAGCGAATCAAATTTTAAGCGCTTCATTAACAGATAAAATTCTTACAGAAAAAGGAATAGAAGCAACATTACAATTAGCTAAATCACCTAATGCTAAGGTAGTAGTTGTAGGATCAGGAAAAAACGGAATGCCAATAATTCTTGGTAATCAATAAAAAAACAAGATCGTATGATTAGGCTTACAGGCACTCTAGAGTGCCTGTCTTTTTATGAATTTAAATACGTGTAAAAACCTCTTGGTGATCATAAAACGGTAAAGAATTATTGCAGATGCTGTACTATGAAGATCGTAAGTACAAAAAATCATTCAAATGGAGATAAAAAATAAGGAGGATTCTTCGTTTTACATAAATAATCCGGATAATACATTTGTAGATAATGTAACTACTGCTATTCTGGAGAAATGTGATGATACAAAGGCATTTCATGCATCTTTACCAGGATATAAACCAACACCTTTAATTCCTTTACCTAACCTATCCAAAAAGTATAATGTTGGTAATATTTATATCAAAGATGAATCATTTCGTTTTGGTTTAAATGCATTTAAAGGGTTAGGTGCTTCGTATGCTATACATCAGATCCTTAAAAAGAAACCACAGATAGAAACTTTTTGTACCGCTACAGATGGTAATCATGGAAGAGCCGTGGCATGGTCTGCTAATTTTTTTAATAAAAAAGCAGTAGTTTTTGTTCCAAAAGGCACGACAAATCAACGTATTAAAGCTATTGAAAAGGAAGGAGCTATAGTTGAACAAGTAGATGGTAATTATGATAAAACCTGCGCCTATGCTAAAGCAGTAAGTGAAAAAAATGGATGGGAGTTAGTACAAGATACGGCCTGGGAGAATTATGAAGAAATACCAGCATATATTATGGGAGGGTATTTAACACTCTTTCAAGAAATGGAAAATAGCCTTCATCTTGCGTCGGACCCAAAAATAGATCTTGTTTTTCTACAAGCCGGAGTAGGGAGTTTTGCAGGAACAGGGATTAGATATTACTTAGAAAGGTATGGAGCAAACCGTCCTAAGATTATCATTGTAGAACCAACAGAAGCAGATGCAATTCTTGCTTCCTTTAAAAAAGGAAAAATAACTACTTCGTTAGGAAATAGTGAAACAATAATGGCGGGACTTAATTGTGGAACACCTTCTCTGGGAGCATGGGATTTAATAAAAAATGGTAGTGATGTCTCGATCAAAATTGATGATAAGTATTCTAGAGAAGCAATTCGAGAACTTTATTTCTCTAGTGGTTCGGATACAAAAATAATTTCTGGAGAATCTGGTGCTAGTGGTTTAGCAGGTTTTATTGCGATCATGAAAGAACAAGAATGCAAACCGATAAAAGAAACGCTACGTATAAATGAAACCACTAATATTCTTTTTATAAGTACCGAAGGTGCAACAGATATGGATATGTTTGATAGTATTATAAGTGAGAAATAATTAATAGAACATTAGAATACAAATGAGAAAAATATTAGAAACCGAAAGATTATCTCTTCGTGAATTTAATCTAGAAGATTCTGACTTTGTTTTAAAATTGATGAACTCTCCAAAGTGGATAGAATTTATAGGAGATAGGAATATTAAAACAAATGTTGAAGCAGAGGAATACCTAAAAAGTAACTTAATAAAAAGTTACAAAGAAAATGGGTTCGGTTTATGGGTAGTGGTATTAAAAGAAACCAGTGTTTCTATAGGAATGTGTGGATTAGTAAATAGAGAAACACTAGAGGATATTGATATTGGATTTGCAATGCTTCCAGAATATTTAGGATTTGGGTATGGGTATGAAATAGCCAATGCAACAATGAAATATGCTAAAAACACTTTACGTCTTGATAAAATTGTTGGAATTACAAACCCTAATAACATTGCTTCAATTAAATTGTTAAACAAAATAGGATTGCGTTTTGTGAAAACAATAGAATTATCAGAAAAGGATACGGTTCTATTTTTTTCTACCCCTACAAACACTAAAGAAGAAAATGAACTAAACAAACTAACAACTAGATTTTTTAGCCTGTTTACCAATGCAGAAGGGAAGACTCCTAATGTTGAAGAAATTGAGAATATCTTTATTTCTAATGGCATCATAATAAATAACACTCATGGTGTTCCAGAAATCTATGATCTTAATGAGTTTATATCCCCGAGGAAAAAAATGCTAAGCGATGGGACACTTACGGATTTCAGAGAAAGTGAAATTTTACATAGGACAGAGATATATGGTAATGTAGCACAACGATTTAGTTTTTATAAAAAATCTGGTAAATTAAACGGCGTGTATTTTGAGTCTCGAGGAATGAAAACTATTCAATTTATCAAAAAGGGACTTGATTGGAAAATGTCTTCTGTTGCTTGGAGCGATGAAAAATAAGATATCATTAGTATTGAGTGTGTTAAGGGTAAGAAAGTGATACAATATGTGTTAAATTTAACTTATTTTTATGTTAAATTAGGTAAAAAACCATAATTACACTACTTTTATACCTCAAACTCAACTAATGCTAACATGAAAAAAAGAATGACCCGCCCGGTTCTACTGGGCCTGGGATTAGTCGCCCTATCAGTACTTGTCATAAACTCTGTAAAGAAAGACAATTTAGAACAAAGTACAAATGAGACTGAAATTACCAATTTACGAAAACAACATGCTTCGTATTTAAAAAACAGCCCCTATAAAGAGACTTTAAAACTAACAAAGTCTGAGAGAAAAGCTAAAGGACTTCCACCAAATAAGTATTTTGAACAGATGTGGGAGTTAACCATAAACCCTGCAACAGGTAAAACAGAACCTGAGAAAATCTACGCAGTTCAAAAACAATTGGCAAATACATCAAAAAGAGCTCCAGGAGATGCTCAGAATAACCCTTGGGTAGAAAGAGGTCCTAATGATATTGGAGGACGTACCAGAGCTATTTTATTTGATCCCAATGATGCTAATAATAGAAGAGTTTATGCCGGTGGTGTAAGTGGTGGATTATGGGTTAATAATGATATCACATCTGCCGCTTCACAGTGGAGTCGAGTGCAGAATGTTCCTGGAAATCTTTCGGTAACCTCAATAACTGTAGATCCTAGAAACTCAAATACATGGTATGTGGGTACAGGAGAACAATATACAGCAGGAGATGTTGTGGGTAGTGGTGTGTACCGATCAACAGACGGAGGAACGACCTGGCAGGCGGTAAATATCCCACCTGCTGGAGGAGGTAATATTAATTTTAATGCTTCAAATCTTTTCCTTTCAGGAATTTATTATGTGAATGATATTGTAGCCTGGAATAATACAGCACAGAATCGTACTGAATTATTTGTTGGAGTAGGAGCACATGTATATGGAGATTCTTCTGGACCAGCAAATTGGCTAGGAATCCAGTCTGCAGGAATTTACCGATCAATAGATGGTGGAGCTAACTGGAATAGAATAGAATCTGCTAATATGCAGTATCAAAGAAATAATGTAAATTATTACTATGTACCTAATGATTTCGAAATAGGAGCAAACAACAGATTATGGGTTGGTACGATCAATTCGCCATTAGGAAATGGAGGAGGACGTGTATTTAGTTCTGATGATGGTGCAACATGGACAGAAGCAGCAGCTTCTCCTCTTAATGATTCTAATAGAGTAGAATTAGAAACATCTGAAACCAATGCTAATAAGATATATGCATTAACTCAAGGAGTTGCAAGAGATGCAAATAATAAAGTTATAGATCCTGTTCATATTTATCGTAGTTTGGATGGTTTTGCAACTGCTCCAACCGCAACAGCATTACCTAATGATGTAGATAATGGTATTCCTGCAAAAGATTTTACCAGAGGGCAAGCTTTTTATGATTTAATGATAGAATCAGACCCTAATAATGATGATATCGTATATGTCGGTGGAATTGACCTTTTTAGATCTACAAATAGTGGTAATGTATGGAGCCAGATTTCTAAATGGTCTAACAATAATAATTTAGCTGGATTAGGAGCTTCTATTGTACATGCAGATCAACATGCAATGGCATTCAGACCAGGAAATTCAAATCAAGCAATTTTTGGTAATGATGGAGGGATATTCTATGCAAATAGTTTATCTACTGCGGCTAATAATAATGTTTTTGGAGCAAGAAATAATAATTATAATGTAACACAATATGTAAAAGCGGGTATAGGTCCGAATGGAGTGGGTGATGTTAATGGGATTTTCTCTGCAGGAGCTCAGGATAACGGATCACAGGCATTTAGAAATGTAGTGCTAGGGATAAACGGATCCGAACCACTAACAGGTGGGGATGGGTTTTATACATTTGTTGATAAGGATGGTCAATATATGATAGCCACCTATGTTCGCAATGTTATTTATAGATTTAATTTACCATGGGATGGACGTAGTAGAATCCAAGGAGGAGCAACAACGCTTGTAAATGATGATTCTAAGGGAGATTTTGTAAACCAAATGGGGTATGATAGTGACGCAAATTTTCTTTTATCAAATAATACGCATAGAGTAAATAACAATACAGTTTATTCTATAAAAACGGTTGATGTAGCAAGAAATAGAAATGCAGATATTACAAATGCTTTATTAACAAGCAAACCTACTGCCTTTATAGCTTCTTCTTTTGCTAATAATACGTGGTATGTGGGTACAGCTTCCGGAGGTTTATTAAGATTAACAAATGTAGGTTTAGGAGCAGCTAATTGGGCAGAAATAAACACACCTTTTGTTGGATCTGTTTCCTCTGTTAGATTAGGTGCAACAGCAAATGATATTATGGTAACTATTCATAACTACGGAGTTACAAGTATATGGTACTCGTCTGATGCCGGAGTAAATTGGTCAAGTAAAGAAGGAGATCTTCCTGATATCCCTGTTAGAGATATTTTACAAAATCCATTAGATAGAACAGAAGTTATTGTTGGAACACAACTGGGTGTATGGGTTACTACTAATTTTGATGCAGCAAATCCAAATTGGGTTCGATCACAAAACGGAATGAGTGATGCTAGTGTAACTTCTTTCGACTATTGGGAAGTAAATGGAGATCAAAATAATAATAAAATTATTGCCTCTACCTACGGACGAGGAGTGTTTACAGGTTCATTTACAGCTAATGGTGCACAAGATAACGAAGCACCAACTGCACCAACAAACCTTATTGCCTCAAATATTACACAGACAACTATAGATTTGGCATGGACAGCGTCTAATGATAATATTGGAGTTACAGAATATGATGTATATCAAGATGGAGTTGTTATTGCAACTATAAACGCTACAAATAGAACAGTAACCGGTCTAATAGCAAATACTTCTTATACATTTAAAGTAAGAGCTAAAGATGCAGCAGGAAATGTATCTGCCGATAGTAATATAATTAATGCTACAACAAGTGCTGCTGCTTCTGACCCTTGTAATGGAGGAGCTACACTAACAGCAAACTCTGGCAATTTTGAAGATGGTAGTGGTGCCCAAAATTATGCGAATAACAGAAATTGTACATGGTTAATAAAACCAGGAAACGGAGGCACTGTAACATTAAACTTTGATAGCTATAACACAGAATCTAATTATGATTTTGTTACAGTATATGATGGAGAGAATGCTAATGCAGCGCAATTGGGTAGATTCTCTGGAGCAACAGTACCAAATCAAATGGTTTCTACAGGCAATGCAATGTTTGTTCAGTTTACATCTGATGGATCAGTTACTGCATCTGGATGGGCAGCTAGATATACTTCTACAGTTCAGGGAGTACCAACTTGTAATGATGGTATTCAAAATGGAAATGAAACCGGAATAGATTGTGGAGGAGATTGTGCACCTTGTAATGCTGTAGATCCTGGTTGCGCAAATGGTATTAGTGCTTTTCCTTATAATGAAGGGTTTGAAGCTGGTATAGGAAGCTGGACCCAAGGTGCTGGGGACGATTTTGATTGGACTCGTCAATCAGGAGGAACACGCTCAAGAGATACAGGACCATCAGGAGCACAAGAAGGTAGTTTTTATGTGTATGTTGAAACTTCTGTTCCGAACAGCCCTAATAAAACAACAATTCTTAACTCTCCATGTTTTGATTTGAACGGAGTAAACTCACCAAGTTTTGCATTTAGGTATCATATGCTAGGGAATGCAGTAGGAGAGCTTAAATTAGAAGTAAGTGGTGATGATGGAGCAAGCTGGGCATCGATCTGGAGTAAAACAGGTACTCAAGGCAATGCTTGGAATAATGCTAATGTTGATTTAAATGCTTACGTAGGAAGATCAATAAAAATGCGTTTTGTAGGTACTTCAGGAAATTCTTGGCAAGGAGATATGGCTGTCGATAATATCTCATTAACTACCTCAAATGTGGGAGCTGTAGCTGATAGATCAACAGGAGACTTAACAGATTTAGGACTTAATAACCCAGAAAGTAAAGCTTTTGATGTGAGTTTTTACCCTAATCCGGTAGAAGGCGTTATGTATATTAATGCAACTAAGACAACATCTTTGATCAATTATAAAGTAATGAATATCACTGGTCAAATTGTTAATCAGGGAGTTATTAATAATAATAGTATTGATCTACAAAACTTAACCAAAGGAGTATATATTCTGGAATTGAAGTCAGAAAAAAATAAAAGCATTAAACAATTTATAAAAAAATAATAATTTTTATAACAGTGATTTGTTTAGGAGGCTGTCTGAAAAGACAGTCTTCTTTTTTTTAATACGTTATTTTACCTCTGCTTATAATTTATAAATAAAAAAAGCCTCCATAATATACATTATGAAGGCCTTACTAAATAGTAAAATGGTTAGTGGTTACTACTTATCTTTAAGTTTCTTAGCTTGCTTTGTCCATTTATCTCTTTCAATCCTACCAGGAAAGAATTGAATAAGTGTCGTTACCGTATCAATATCTTCTGGGGTAAATTTACTAATTTGATCAAAAGTATAGATACCAATACTGTTTAATTTTTCTTCAATAAAGGGGCCAATACCGCTAATTAGCTTTAAATCATCCTTTTGAGAGGCATCTGCTTTACCAAAACTATCAAAATTTAATGTAGGCATTTCTCCACCATTAGTAACCGCAACTCCTCCGTGATCCCTCGTCTTAACTGCTTTAATTCCATTTTCGGGATTAGAAAATGTCGAATTTGCTTTTTGGTTACTTGCATTTTTAAGCATAGCATTTTCTCTTTCACATTCATCTAATGCCTTTTTATATTTTTTTTTGAGCGCTCTTCTTGATAAGAATCTTCCTAATAAAAATGCCAGGAATAATAGCAATAATAAGCACCACCAATTTGCTTCGTTTAAAAAATCTAACATAGTTGTAATATTTTTAGTTTACGGTTATTTCTATTCTTCTGTTTTTTGCTTTGTTTTCCTCATTATCATTCGGAACGATAGGATTTGATTCTCCTTTAGATAAGGCTATAATCTTATCTTTAGCTATGCCTTGTGAAATAAGATATTCTCGCACATTATTTGCTCTTTGTTGTCCAAACCAGAGATTTGCTTCTTCTTCACCAACATCATCTGTATGTCCAGTGATTATAACCGATTTATCAGGATATTTATTAATGTAATTCTTAAGCTCTAATGCATAATTAGATAAAGTAGCATCGGGTTGAAATGTTTTTTGACCAAAATTAGAATGCAACGTTCTGGTAGCTATACTTTTTTCGACTTCGACCAATCTAGCTTCATTTAATGTGCTAAAATTTAATAGTATTCCGCCGGGATATTCTCCATTATCAGAATAGGTGTAATTATTTAATTGTGTTTTGGTTACAATACGATCTGCATTAATTCCCGCTTTAACCAAGATATCTTTAATGAAGTTAGCTCTAGAAATACCTAATTGTGTACTATCACTATTTTCAGAAGAATTCTCATAACCATAAATGATAAGTTCCTGATCCTGATGTTGCCCTAAGTAATCAGCTACTTGTTGACTAAAACCTTTTAGAGAATTGGGGATAAACACATCTGCATTGGTATTGTTAATCTTTAGATTTTCAACATATCTAAATACATCTTGCCCGTGAGGTCCTTTTGCAAACAATCCAACATTTCTATTTGCTGCTGCGATGCTATCTTCATATGCTTTTTTTGCTAATGCTTCTAATTCGGGATCAGGTTTTTGTTCTACCACAGGTATACTTTCATTAGTGCTTTTTGTACACCAATCACAAGAGTAATACCACCATATTGCCAGCCAGGCAAAAAGTAAAAAAATAAGAAAAGAGGAGAAATTTTTCATGCGTTGTTGATTAGTATTGGTTTTTTAAAGTTATAAAAATGTTTATAATCAACCTATTGCAGGCTTTAAATTCTATGAATTTAATGATAGAAAAAAGATGAATCGCAAAAAAATAAGTTGAAATGCGTTTGAGTAAAAATAATTTTTTATAAATTCGCAGGGTATTTAGAAAAAACAATGAATAATATATTTGTACATCATCATCATTCTTACATTTTCGCTCAGGCGTGGTAGGTATGGTATGTGTATAACACAATAATATGAAAACCCGTTTGAGTAATTCAAACGGGTTTTTTGTTTCTGCAAAACTCGTTTTTGAATTGCTCAAGCACAACAACAAAAAAATGTCAAAAATTAAAATTGCAATTCAAAAAAGCGGGCGCCTTAATGAAGATTCAGTAAAAATATTGAAAGACTGCGGTATTTCGATTGATAATGGTAAAGATCAACTAAAAGCCCAAACCCGTAATTTTCCTATGGAAGTTATGTTTTTACGAAATGGAGATATACCTCAATATCTTAGGGATGGTATCGTTGATATCGCTATTATAGGAGAAAATGTACTTATAGAAAAGGGAAAAGATATTTCGATTACAGAACGACTTAATTTTTCAAAATGTAAGGTTTCTCTAGCAGTCCCAAAAGATTTTGAGTACAATTCGATTAAAGATCTTGACGGAAAAAGAATTGCTACATCTTATCCCAACACAGTTAATGAATACCTAGAAAAACAAGGAATCTCGGCAGAATTACACCAAATATCTGGATCGGTAGAGATTGCACCCAATATTGGTTTGGCAGATGCAATTTGTGATATTGTATCTAGCGGTAGTACATTGTTTAAAAATAACCTTAAAGAAGTAGAGGTTATGCTTACTTCTGAGGCTGTACTTGCAGTATCTCCAAAAATATCGGACGATAATAAAAGACTTCTTAAAAAATTAGAATTTAGAATCAAAGCCGTTTTGAAAGCCAGGAATTCTAAATATGTCCTGCTTAATGCTCCTAATCATAAAATTGAAGATATTGTTAAAATACTACCTGGTATGCGAAGCCCTACAGTATTGCCACTGGCAGAAGAAGGTTGGAGTTCTATTCATACTGTTGTAGAAAAAAACAAATTTTGGGATATTCTTGATGAGTTAAAAGCAGAAGGAGCAGAAGGGATTTTGGTTTGTCCAATAGAAAAGATGGTTTTATAAATAATTTAATGTGTTTCTGTGAAAGCAGAAATGAAGAAGAGATGCAAAAAATATACAATCCAAATAAAAATAATTGGCCAGAGATATTAAAAAGACCAACCCAAACTGTAGCTGATATTGAAGAAAAAGTGTTGACTGTTTTTAATGAAGTCAAAACAGAGGGTGATCTGGCGGTACAACGATATACTAAGAAATTTGATAAAGTAGATCTTGATGCAATTCTTGTAGATTCTAAAGAAATAGAAGAAGCAAAGAAACAGGTAGATCAGGATTTAAAAGATGCAATACAATTAGCTAAATCTAATATTGAAAGGTTTCATGCGGCACAAAAAACAAATAAAGTTTCTGTCGAAACAACAATCGGAGTGAAATGCTGGCAGGAGAAAAGACCAATTCAAAAGGTAGGATTATATATCCCAGGAGGAACAGCTCCTTTGTTTTCTACAATTTTGATGTTAACCGTTCCTGCTAATCTTGCAGGATGCAAAGAAATCGTATTATGCTCCCCCCCGAATGAGGAAGGAAAAATTCACCCTGCTATTTTGTATGCTGCTAATCTTTGCGGGGTAACAAAAATCTGTAAAGTAGGAGGAATTCAAGCTATTGCAGGAATGACTTTTGGAACAGAAACTATTCCGTCTGTATACAAAATATTTGGTCCGGGAAATCAATTTGTAACGGTGGCAAAACAGCTGGCAACGAAGTTTGGAGTCGCTATTGATATGCCAGCAGGACCAAGTGAATTGCTTGTGGTTGCAGATGATACTGCCAATGCATCCTTTATTGCTTCTGATTTGTTAAGCCAGGCAGAACACGGTAAAGATAGCCAGGTGATTTTGGTATCCACCTCCAAAGAAATGATGACTAAAGTAGAAGAAGAAGTTATCAAACAATTAGCGGTTTTACCAAGAAAAGAAATTGCAGAAGGGGCTATATCCAATTCAAAATTAATTTGTGTTGAAGATGATCGGCAAGCTATACAATTAATCAATGAGTATGGCCCGGAGCATTTTATAATATGTACAAAAAATGAAGATTTTTTTATTGATAATATAACCAATGCAGGCTCTGTGTTTATCGGTAATTATACTCCAGAAAGTGCAGGTGATTATGCTTCGGGAACTAATCATACGTTACCAACTAATGGATATGCAAAGCAATATAGCGGTGTAAACCTGGATAGTTTTATGAAGTCAATGACATTTCAGAAAATATCAAAACAAGGTATCCAGAACATAGGTAGAGCAATTGAACTTATGGCAGAAGCAGAAGGTTTACAAGCGCATAAGAATGCAGTAACATTACGATTAGAGAGCTTGAAATAGTTGTTAATTAATAGGTACAAGTAGCTAGTTAATCATTAATGAGAGTTTAACCAACAGCAATAAACTAAAAATGAGCAAAATACAATTCAACATAAAACAATTAGTTCGTAAGAACATACAATACCTAAAACCGTATAGTTCGGCCAGAGACGAGTTTACAGATTTTGATCAGGATATGGTTTTTTTTGGATGCCAATGAAAATCCTTATGAAAATGGAGTCAATCGATATCCTGATCCGCAACAGAAAAGTTTAAAAAAGATAATAGCAAATCAAAGAAAAGTTTCAGAAACAAATCTACTTCTTGGTAATGGTAGCGATGAAGTATTAGATCTAATATTTAGAGCGTTTTGCGAACCTGGTATCGACAATATTATTACAATGCCTCCTACATATGGGATGTATAAAGTATTGGCAAACATCAATAATATAGAAGAACAGCAAGTATGTTTAAGAGAGGATTTTCAACCAAACGTCGAAGCGATACTCGCTACAGCGAATAATTATTCTAAATTACTTTTTATTTGTTCTCCTAATAACCCTTCAGGAAATTTGATTGAACAAAAAAGAATAGAAGAACTTCTTGAGGGTTTTAGAGGATTGGTAATTATTGATGAAGCCTATATCGATTTTACTGATAGAGAAAGTTGGGTAGGGAGTATAGATAAATATCCAAACCTTATAGTAACGCAGACGTTATCCAAAGCGTATGGTTTGGCAGGTATACGATTAGGGGTTTGTTATGCTTCTGATAAAATAATAGCTGTTCTAAATAAAATAAAACCACCTTATAATGTGAACGAATTAACACAACAGCGAGCTTTGCAACGTGTTATCGAAGAAGATCAAATTCTAGCTGAAATATCAGCCATAATAGAAGGACGTACCCTTTTGGAAGAAGCTTTATCTACCATAAATTTTGTAGAGGAAATATTTAAAAGTGATGCCAACTTTATTTTGGTAAGAGTAGATGATGCCAATAAGCGATACGATCAGTTAATTAAAGAAGGTATTGTGGTTCGCAACAGAAGTACACAACCTTTATGCAAAAATACACTTCGGTTTACAGTAGGTACTAAAGAAGAAAATGAAAAACTAATACGGGTACTTACTTCAATTTCGAAATCGTAAACCCATTTCATAAATTTTTTAAATAAAAGTAAAATTAGAGACAATATTACAGTATGAAATAAGCCTTAACAATTAAGTTGATATCCAGCTGAAATGATTTTATGGCGATTCCATCTGACCATTAAAAAACAATAAATATATAAACAGATGAAAAAGAAAGTATTATTTATAGATCGTGATGGTACGATTATCAAAGAAACTGCAGATGAGCAGATAGACGCATTTGAGAAGATGATATTCTATCCAAAGGCATTTACATATTTAGGTAAAATTGCTCAGGAATTAAACTATGAATTGGTAATGATTACCAATCAAGATGGCTTGGGTACCGATGTATTTCCTGAAGATACATTTTGGCCTGTGCATAATTTTATTATGAAATCTTTTGAAAATGAAGGAGTCGTATTTGATAAAGTATTTCTTGATAGAACTTTTCCTCATGAAAATGCAAATACCAGAAAACCAGGAACAGGCTTGTTAACCGAATATTTTTCTGAAGAATATGATTTGATAAATTCTTTTGTGATCGGTGATCGTTTAACCGATATGGAATTGGCTAAAAATCTGGGAGCAAAAGGAATTTTTATTAATGATAATACCAATCTGGGAACAGGAGAAATTACAATAAAAAGGGAAGAGTTAAACAATCATATTGCTCTAGAGAGCAATGATTGGCAAAAAATATATGAATTTCTTAAACTAAAAGATCGTGTTGCAGAAATTTCAAGAAAAACCAATGAGACCGATATTTATATCAAACTAAATCTCGATGGTATTGGCAAAAGTAATATTAGTACGGGATTAGATTTTTTTGATCATATGCTAGACCAAATTGCTCGTCATGGTCAAATGGATTTAGATATCAAGGTAAAAGGAGATTTAGAAGTCGATGAACACCACACTATTGAGGATACTGCAATAGCATTAGGAGAAGTATTTAGTAAGGCTCTGGGGGATAAATTGGGAATCGAACGTTATGGCTTTTGTCTACCAATGGATGATTGCTTGGCACAGGTAGCTATTGATTTTGGGGGACGTAATTGGTTGGTATGGGAAGCAGAATTTAATCGCGAAATGATTGGTAAAATGCCAACAGAAATGTTTTTCCACTTTTTTAAATCATTTACCGATGGGGCTAAAGCAAATCTTAATGTAAAAGCAGAAGGCACCAACGAGCATCATAAAATTGAAGCAATTTTTAAAGCTTTTGCAAAAGCTATTAAAGTTGCAGTACAACGTGATCCTGGTAAAATGATTTTGCCCAGTACCAAAGGAGTACTATAATTAGTTACGAATTAAGATTGAAGAATTGTAAATCTGAAATCATAAATCTGAAATATAAAGTGAAAATTGTAATTATCAATTACGGAGCAGGAAATATCCAATCTATAAAATTTGCAATACAAAGACTGGGATACGAAGCGATATTAAGTAATGATCCCGAAGAAATCAAAGCAGCAGATAAAATTATCTTTCCTGGAGTAGGCGAGGCAAGTAGTGCAATGCATAAGCTTAGAGATTCTGGATTAGATCACTTGATCCCAGAATTAAAACAACCGGTTTTAGGAATTTGCCTGGGGATGCAATTAATGTGTAACTATACCGAAGAAGGAAATACCAAGGGGTTAGGAATTTTCGATGTTGATGTTATACGATTCGATAATCAGGTAAAAGTACCACAGATAGGCTGGAACCAGATAGAATCTCTTGATTCACCTTTGTTTGAAGGGATCTTAGAAAAAGAGCATATCTATTTAGTACACAGTTACTACGCACCAGTTACCAAAAATACAGTGGCAAAGACTCGTTATGGAGTTGCCTACAGTACAGCTCTGCAAAAAGGTAATTTCTACGGAACCCAGTTTCACCCAGAGAAAAGTAGCGTTGTCGGTGAGAAGATATTAAAGAATTTTTTGAAACTATAAAAATAAAGTAATAAGTACAAAGTGTTAAGTTATAGTATGAACAAATTTGAGAATTTAAATGTTTGGAAGAAATCTTATAGCATAATACTTAAGACATAATACCGTAAAACTATGAGAATAATACCAGCTATAGATATTATCGACGGAAAATGTGTTCGTCTTTCGAAAGGAGATTATAACACAAAAAAGATATATAATGAAAACCCATTAGAAGTAGCTAAGGAATTTGAAGCCCATGGAATCGAATATTTACATTTAGTGGATTTAGACGGAGCAAAATCTAAACATATAGTCAATCATAGAGTACTAGAGCAAATCGCATCAAGGACAAGCTTGAAAATTGATTTTGGAGGAGGTCTTAAGACCGATGATGACCTTAGAATCGCTTTTGAAAGTGGAGCAAATCAAATTACAGGAGGAAGTATTGCCGTAAAAGATCCCGAAATTTTTACATCGTGGTTACAAAAGTATGGAACAGATAAGATCATTTTAGGAGCTGATGCGCATCATGAAAAAATTGCAGTAAGTGGATGGTTAGAAGAAAGTAACAAAGAATTAATTCCGTTTGTTCAGGAGTATCAGAAAGAAGGAATAACTTATGTGATTTGTACCGATATTAGTAAAGACGGGATGCTACAAGGACCTTCATTTGAGCTGTATCAAAGGATTTTAAACCAAACAGACAATCTTAAGTTAATAGCATCAGGAGGAATCTCTACCTTTGATGAATTGCCAAAACTAGCAGAAATTGGTTGTGAAGGAACTATTATTGGAAAAGCGATTTATGAACATAAAATAAGCTTGAAACAATTAGAAGAATATATCCTGTTAAAAGCATAAAAAAATGGATCAAAAGCTTGCTGTTTCTTCTGAAAATAAATCTGCAGAAAAGCAACTTTTTGAAAAACTGAAGTCTATAGTACATAAAGCTCAAGAAGTAATTAGAGATCGCACTGTAAAAGAACTGAGTAAAAAAGAATTATGTTAACAAAGAGAATTATACCATGTTTAGATATCAAAAATGGGCGTACCGTAAAAGGAGTCAATTTTGTAGATCTACGAGATGCAGGCGACCCTGTAGAACTTGCTGATGCGTATTCAAAAGCAGGTGCCGATGAATTAGTGTTTTTGGATATTTCTGCAACAGAAGAACGTCGTAAAACATTAGCAGAATTAGTGCTTAAAGTAGCAGAAAAAGTAAATATCCCTTTTACTGTAGGAGGAGGAATTTCATCTATTGAAGATGTAGATGTTTTATTGCAAAATGGAGCCGATAAAGTATCTATAAATTCATCTGCGGTAAAGAACCCACAACTAGTTAATGATCTGGCAGGAAAATTTGGATCACAATGTATTACTGTAGCTATAGATGCAAAACAAATCGATGATAAATGGATAGTACATTTAGTAGGAGGCAAAGTGCCTACAGAGTTGGATTTGTTTGATTGGGCAAAAGAAGTAGAAAAACGAGGTGCTGGAGAGATATTGTTTACATCTATGGATCATGATGGTACCAAAGACGGGTTTGCAAATGAGGCATTGTCTATACTATCAGAAGAACTAAATATCCCTATAATTGCTTCTGGTGGAGCAGGAAATGTTCAACATTTTGTAGATACGTTTAAAGAAGGTAAGGCAGATGCAGCACTAGCAGCAAGTGTTTTTCACTTTAAAGAAATAGAAATTAAAGATTTAAAAAAGAAGTTACAGGATAATAAAATCCCTGTGCGATTATAAAAAAGAATCTTCGATAGGTAAAAACAAATGATATAAATTTTGATATCGTATAAAACTTCTCGAAGTGTATTAGATTATGGAAATAAATTTCAATAAAAATAGTGACGGACTTGTTCCCGCTATTATACAGGATGCAATAACTAAGAATGTATTAATGCTTGGATACATGAATCAAGAGGCATATCATACGACTGTAGAAACGAAAAAAGTTACTTTTTTTAGCCGCACCAAAAATAGATTATGGACAAAAGGAGAAGAAAGTGGTAACATTTTGAATCTAGTAGACATAAAGAATGATTGCGATAATGATTCCCTTTTGATTACAGTGAATCCAGTAGGCCCAACTTGTCATAAAGGATCAGATACATGTTGGGATGAAGATAATAAACAATCTTACGGATTTTTGTCAGAACTTGAAGATGTGATTAGAAGTCGAAAAGAAAATCAGAATGATTCTACATCATATGTAGCATCGTTATTTAGGAAAGGAATTAATAAAGTAGCACAAAAGGTAGGGGAGGAAGCTGTAGAAGTAGTTATAGAAGCTAAGGATGATAATGAAGAGTTGTTTTTAAACGAAAGTGCAGACTTGTTATTTCATTATTTGATACTGTTACAAGCAAAAGGATATGAGTTAAAAGATGTTGTGGGAGTTTTGAAATCAAGATCTTAGTTTTGCTTGTATTGAAGTGTAGGAAATATTTTATATTGAGATTTGACACGAAAAAAATATTTATATTTGCTGTCAAAATTTTCCTACCCTTGTTGAATCTTCATTTAATTGTAAGATTTGTATCTATTTTTAGTAAAATATTTTAGATGTCTAATATTTATTAAATAAATCCAATTTTGAAATATAC
This sequence comes from Aquimarina sp. EL_43, assembly GCF_943422735.1. Taxonomy (NCBI): domain Bacteria; kingdom Pseudomonadati; phylum Bacteroidota; class Flavobacteriia; order Flavobacteriales; family Flavobacteriaceae; genus Aquimarina; species Aquimarina sp. EL_43. The sequence goes on from NZ_CALSBR010000001.1 coordinate 4,508,063, forward strand.
TAGCAAGTTACTAGTTCTATTATTTGCCGTATCACTAATTACTAAGAGAATACATTCACAATGTAATCTAGGTCTCACCACTATAGAAAAGTGTGATATGGAAAATATAGACTTCGATGGAGTTAATGGCCCCGACGGGATTATCAATTTATATAATGAAACGGGTACTACATTAGCAGATGGTACATGGCGTATAGATCCAAGATTTAGATCAGCTTTTGATGAGGCAACGGGTAATTTGTCTACATGGGCATTAAAAAGAGCAACTACAGTAGCGACTCAAAATGATTATTTTTTCGAATTGATGAATGCTGCTACCTGTGGTACAGATCCGGTTAGAACTGCGCGACTAATTCTTGGCCCATTTTCTGGAGTTGCATTACCACCATCTGGCCCAAATAATGTAAATGCTCAAGGTTGTGATTTTGATGGCTTTGATTTGTTTAGTGCGTTTGCATTAGATAGTAATACACCCTCTCCACATTTAAATGGAGAATGGACATATAACGGATCTAGTCCTAATTTTGGAGGAATTAATGGTTCTGTACTCTTAGTAGATATTCCTTATCAGCCGGGAGTGCCACTAGTAGATCAGGAGGTCTTTGAATTAACATATACAGTTTTTGGGGTTTCAGGATGTATTGCAGAGCAAACTACAGTGAGAGTGGCAATGGTTAGACAAGTAGATTCGGGAGAATCAGAACCTACTCATATTTGTGAAGACGATCTTTTGGCTGGAGTATATGATGCCGATATAGATTTAACTAATGATCTGTATTTATTAGGAGAAGATATTGAAGGAATCTGGTTGCCAGAACCTACAGGACAAATTGAGAATTCGCAAGACTCTATGGTTAATTTGAGAGCGATTTATGATAACCTTATTAGTGGTAATAATTTACGATTTGGAAGAGAGCAATTTGATTTTGTTTATAGTGTAGAGCAACGTTCTGCGGTGTGTGATGATAAAACTACAAAAGTTAGTTTTGTGCTTTATGAACAGCTAAGGCCATTTAACCAAAAGGATCCTCCTTTTCAAATATGTAATAATATTCCAGGAACGATAGATTTATATGATTTGTTAGAATTTACTACAGAAAATGGCATACCATTCGAATATTTTAGTGATAGAAGTACGAATTGGCGTTTAGTTTCTGGTGCATCAGATTTAGGGTTACATGTTTTATCACCTCCTGATCCATTAAAACCTTACACACACAGAGGAACTGTAAATACCTTTGGTGCAGATCCAGGCACTTATATTTTTGAGTATGCAGTGAGTCCTAATATCAATAGCGATCCCAGTTCTTTTTGTGATCCCTATGAGACTGATGTAATGGCAGATTTTTATTGTGAACACCCTTGTAATATTATGACCGCCAGAGTAGAAGTTCAAATATTTGGATTTGACTATGCAGGAGAAGATACAAAAGATATCAATTTATGCGAATCTCAAGGGCAGGTAGATCTTAGAAGCTTATTAAGAACTAATGGTAATACAATAGCAACTACAGGAGTTTGGACAAACACAGCAGGAGATGTAATTGATAATACATTTGTTTTTCCGAATAGCAGTACTTCACAAACATTTACATTTACGTATTCAACAAATACAGTAAATGGATGTGTTGATAGTGCAGATTTAATATTTACAATTAACAAATTATCTAATGCAGGAGAAGATGCAAGCGCAACACTCTGCTCAGATGATTTAACGATAACTCTTTTTGATCTTTTGGGAGGCAATCCAAGTACAACAGGAACCTGGGCAGGCCCTTTTGGATATACATCACCAGATCATTTAGGTGTTTTTGATTCAAGTAATGTTTTATTACCGGTTTTGGGAGCAGGTGATTATATATATGTAGTGCCGGGTAATGCGGGGTGTTCTGCATCAGATCAATCTACAGTAACTATTACTATTGTAGAACCGGTAGAAATTGGCAATGATCGAAGTGAAACTTTCTGTAAAATCGATGGTAGGGTTAACTTATATTCACTTTTAGATAGAGATACTCCACGTACTGGAGTTTTTGAAGATACCGATAATACAGGTGCATTAAGCGTAGATGGAGTAGTAGAGTTTGAGACATTAACAAACAATATTTATAATTTCAGATATATAATAGCAAATACGCTGCCTTGTGACCAATCTTCTTTAAATGTAGCCATACAAATTGTGGATTTACCAATCCCTAACGTACCCCCTCAGGAATTTTGTATTCTTGATGCCACCAGATTAGAAGATATTGAAGTTGATGTTCTAAACTATAACTGGTATACTACTTTAGAAAGTGAAATTCCTATTATTGATAACCCTTTACTTTTTGATAATCAGGTATATTATATTGCTGCAATTGATGCAAATAATTGTGAATCCGAACGTCTTGAAGTTCCGATAAATATACTAAATACCGGAGAGAGGTTTGCCAATGGAGAATTGTGTACTCTTGATTTTCAGGATGGAGTATCACCAAACGGTGATAGTCAGAATGATACTTTTGATTTGTTGATAGAAGAGGTATATAATATCCCAGAAGCATTTCCCGATTTTGATTTGAAAATATATAATAGATATGGTAGTCTTGTCTATGAAGGAAATATTAATACAGAAGAATTTAGAGGAGAAAGCAATGTATCAGTACAGTTAGGAGACGATCTTCCTTCGGGAACATACTTTTATGTTTTTGTTCCAAATTTTGAAAATAATTTACCTATACAAGGAAGTTTTTACCTAAGCAGATAAACCAATGAAATTGAAGTTAGTTTTTATAATGTCAATAATTTTCTGCTCGATGGTCTATGCCCAGCAGGAACCACAATATTCTCAATATATGTATAATATGAGTACGGTTAATCCCGCATATGCTACAGGTCAAAGTGGTCTGATTTCGACCGGGTTATTATACAGAAGACAATGGACAGGGATTGAAGGAGCCCCCCAAACAGCTAATATATTTGCTAATATTCCTATGAGTGAAAAAATTGAGCTAAGTGTAAATTATGTAAATGATAGGATAGGAGACGCTATCCCAGTTAATAATGATTATATAAACGTTGATTTTGCGTATATCACAAAGATTTCTGATCAAACTCGATTATCATACGGATTGAAAGCAGGTATTAATAATTTTAAAATTGATCCTTCTGGTTCTGATGTCGCGAACGATCCTGCATTTGCAGATAATACATCAACCACACAATTAAATATTGGAGCTGGTTTGTATTTGTTTACTAATAATTTTTATGCAGGTATATCTTCCCCTAATTTACTTCCTAGTGATATTGATATCGATGGTATTGGTGTTGCGCAAACAAAGACACATATATATGGAATTGCTGGCTATGTTTTTGACTTTGTTGATGAAGTGAAATTAAAACCTTCGATGGTTATTAAGCAGGTTTTAGATTCTCCTTTAACCTTTGATCTTTCACTAAACTCTTTGATTTATGATAAGTTCGAATTAGGAATATCTTATAGGTATACAGACTCTTTTATTGCTTTGGCAGGCTTTAATATTACAAAAAACCTAAAAGTTGGATATTCTTATGATTTTAGTGTTAGTGACTTAAGCGGTTATAATAATGGAAGTCATGAAATTGTAATACTGTTTAATTTTGACCTTCTTAAGTTTAGTAATAAATATTCCTCTCCAAGATTTTTCTAGATGATAAAAGCTAAGATATTATTGATACTAACTATACTGATTACTCAGTTTACCTTTTCCCAACAAAAAAGCAGAGCAGATCGTTTTTTTGAAAAAGGAGATTATATAAATGCAGCACTGCAATACGAAGAAGAGTTAAATCAGGAAGGATATACCAAACATATCCTTAAAAATATTACCACCTCATACTATAATACTTTTCAATTTAGGCAAGCGTATCGATATTTAAAGGTATTAACTTCTGGTAAATTTTATGATAAGGATAAAACATACGATAATCAGTATAACTTTATGATGTATCAGGTGTTGTCTGCTTTAGGAGAATATGAAAAATCTGTAGAATATCTCTCTTTGTATAAATCAAATAATACCATAAGAGATTTTAGCGCCTCTGATGCGATTTCTACAATAGAAGATTTTAAATTGAAAGATGACGATTATACTATAGCAAGTGCTATTTTTAATTCTGAAGCCTCAGAGTTTGGAGCTATTAGGAGAGATAGTATTCTTTATTTTACTACCGATAGACGTCCTTATGGTCCATTGGACAAGAATTATAGATGGACACATCGACCATTTTTGGATATTTATAAAGTGAGAGTAGACAAGGATAATAAGCCTGTTTCCGAAATTGAAATGATTTCCAAAGAAATTAATTCAAAACTTCATGAAGGTAATTTTTGTTTTACCGCAGACGGAAATACAATCTACCTATCTAAAAGTAATTCTGAAAAAGGAAAAAAGAAATTTGATAGTATTAATAATAATGCTATTCATTTATATAAGGCTGCTAAAGTTGATGGTAAATGGGGTGAGCCAGAGAAATTAGAATTTAATAATGTAAACTATTCTATTGAGCACCCATCATTAAGTGCAGTGGGGGATACATTGTATTTTAGTTCTAATATGCCTGGAGGATATGGAGATTTTGATATTTATTTTGTTGCTGTAAATCAGGATGGTACGTATGGCGAGCCAACTAATTTAGGGCCAACAATTAATACCGAGAATCGAGAACAGTTTCCGTTTATTTCAGAAAAAGGAAATCTATTCTTTTCTTCAAATGGGCATTTAGGATTAGGTATGATGGACATATTTGTTTCAGAATTAAGAAGAGGAGAATTTATAAAACCTATTAACCTGGGAGCGCCAATTAATTCTAGCTACGATGATTTTTCTATAACTTATTACAATGAAACAGATGGTTTCTTTGCTTCAAATCGAAAAAAAGCAGGAGATGATATTTATACTTTTTCTCAAATTGGAGATATTTTCCCACGAGAGTATAGAGCACGTTTTGAAGTTCGGGATTATGCAACCGATAATTATATAGCTAATCCAGATGTTGTCTTGTATAATAATGATAATATAAAGGTATATGAGGGGCAATTAGATTCTATTGCAGCTTTTGATATTAAAATATTTCCTGGGAGATATAACTTTAAAGCTTCTGCAAATAAATATAAAACGAGAACGAAGCCGCTGGTGGTTAAAGAGAAGGAAGAAGAGACCTACATCATTTATTTAGATAGAGCAAAAGATGCTGTTATAACAGATGAGAGCGATGATAAAAATAGGACACAGATCAACGATAGTACTAATATTAGTGAGCGTACCCGAATCAGTGAATCTAATACAGAACGTAGGAAAGAAGAAATTACCAAAACCAGGCTAAGAGAAATTCTTCTTGCAGATAAGGATGGCCCTCCGGTTATCGAAAGGAATGGAAAACTATATTTTGATATGCCTCCAATTTATTTTGATTATGATAAATGGAATATACGGGCTGATTCTAAAAAAGTACTGGATAAACTTGCAGTAAAGTTAGAGCGATATAAAACCGTTTATATTAATATAAGTTCTCATACCGATAGTAGAGGTACAGAATCATATAATCAGATATTATCAGCCAAAAGAGCAGAATCTACTCGTAATTATCTAGCTTTGGTGGGATATGTAAATGCAAGAAGAATGCAGTTTGTTGGGTTTGGAGAATCTCAACCTTTAATCGACTGTGATAGTAAGGTGTGTACAGAAGAAGATCATCAAACCAATCGAAGAAGTGAATTCGAAATTGTTAGGTATTAGTAATTTGCTGAAACGCATTATAATCTTTTGTTTTCTAATAAATTAAATTGTACTTTTGCACTCCTTTTTAACGGATAAGAGAATTAAAAAGGACATAGTGTAAATTTAATTAATACTTCTGTATAATTTTCGTCTTGATTCTCAATAATATACAGGATACAAATTTTATCTTCAATGTCTGAAGAAACAAAAAACACAGACGTTCAGGAAGTAGAGAAGAAAGCAGTAGCTGAAACTCCGCAACAAGCAAACCCTGAACAATTCCTAAAAGATTTTAATTGGCATAACTACGAAGAAGGGATAGATCCTATCGCTGATTCGAAACTTGAAGAGTTTGAAAAGTTAGTTGCCGAGAATTTTGTAGATACCCTAAATGATGAGGTAGTAGATGGAACAGTAATTAACATCACAGATCGTGATGCTATTATTGATATCAATGCCAAAAGTGAAGGTGTTATCTCATTAAACGAATTTCGTTATAACCCAGATCTTAAAGTAGGAGACAAGGTAGAGGTTTTAATTGATGTGCGTGAAGATGCAACAGGTCAATTAATTTTATCTCACCGTAAAGCTCGTGTAATTAAAGCATGGGATAGAGTAAATGGTGCTCATGATACAGGTGAAATCGTAAATGGTTTTGTAAAATGTAGAACCAAAGGTGGTATGATCGTAGATGTATTTGGTATCGAAGCATTCTTACCAGGTTCTCAGATCGATGTGAAGCCAATTCGTGATTATGATGCGTATGTAGGAAAAACAATGGAATTTAAAGTGGTAAAAATAAACCACGAATTCAAAAACGTTGTTGTATCACATAAAGCACTTATCGAAGCAGATATCGAAGAGCAGAAAAAAGAAATTATTGGTCAATTAGAAAAAGGTCAAGTATTAGAAGGTACTGTTAAGAATGTTACTTCTTACGGTGTATTTGTTGATCTTGGAGGAGTTGATGGATTAGTTCATATTACAGATCTTTCTTGGTCTAGAATCAATCATCCAAATGAGATCGTTGAACTTGATCAGAAGTTGAATGTAGTTATCTTAGACTTTGATGAGGCTAAGACTCGTATTCAATTAGGTCTTAAACAATTAAAACCACACCCATGGGAAGCTCTTGATAAAGAACTTAAAGTAGGTGATAAGGTTAAAGGTAAAGTTGTTGTAATTGCTGATTACGGTGCTTTTATTGAAGTTGAAGAAGGAGTAGAAGGATTAATTCACGTTTCAGAAATGTCTTGGTCTACACATTTACGTTCTGCACAAGATTTCGTAAAAGTAGGTGATCAGGTAGAAGCAGTAATTCTTACCTTAGATAGAGAAGAGCGTAAAATGTCTCTTGGTATCAAGCAATTAACTCCAGATCCATGGACAGATATTACGACTAAATATCCTGTTGGATCTAAGCATAATGGTATCGTTCGTAACTTCACTAATTTTGGTGTATTCGTAGAATTAGAAGAAGGTATCGATGGTTTAATTTATATCTCAGATCTTTCATGGACTAAGAAAATTAAGCACCCATCAGACTTTACTAATGTAGGTGATAAACTTGATGTAATTGTTCTTGAGCTTGATGTAGAAGGACGTAAGTTAAGTCTTGGTCATAAGCAAACAGAAGATAATCCTTGGGATAAATATGAAGGAGAATTTGCTTTAGGAACTAAGCATACTGCAACCATCGGTGAAATTGTAGACAAAGGTGCTACTATAGATTTCAACGAAGATGTTGTTGCTTTTGTACCCTCTCGTCATCTTGAAAAAGAAGATGGAAGCAAGCTTAAGAAAGGCGATGAGGCAGAGTTCCAAATTATTGAATTCAATAAAGAATTCAAGAGAGTGGTTGCTTCTCATACAGCTTTATTCAAAGAAGAAGAAGCTAAAATCGTTAAACAAGCTGCGAAGAAAGCTGCTACAGGTTCAGCAGAAAAAACAACGCTTGGAGATATCGATGCATTAGCAGATCTTAAAGCTAAGATGGAAAAAGGAGGGAACTAGTTTCTCAACACTTTTTAATATAGCAAAGGCCGTTCTTACGAACGGCCTTTTGTTTTTTAGAATACACTGTATTCAGGGTTGTTGTGACCCCTGTCTATTTTGAGTTTACTCTATGTAAAATTACAGCTCTACTTTCTTTAAATATGCTGTGATCGTAATTATACATGGGGTTTTGATATATATCGCAAAAAGAAATAACACGGTTATTGAATCATAATATAATGATATTACTATATGATAATGTATTGACGTGGTTGAATTATGATGTTTTTATATCCCTGAAAAACGGGACGACATTTTCACTATTAGTGGTATAGTACTAAGGATGAAGCTTCCTGATATTTGCATTGTAAAAAATCATAAACGTTTTTTAAAATGAAAAATATAAACAGGGTAATCATATTTACATTAAATTTTTTAATAATCATTCAGGCAAATGCCAAAGAAACAAATAGGTTGGCAGTTGTAGCAAATGATAAAGCGATTATAACATCTGTAAAAAAGAATACAGATACTGAACCAAAAAGTAAAAAAACAAAAAAAGCAGTTGAGAATAAAAGTTTTCATTCTATCAAAAAATGGAAAATAACAATAGAATATACAGATGGTGGTATTATGTCTAAAACTATTGTGGTACAAGAAAGCTCAGATTTAAGTGCTTTGGAAACAGCATTTTTAGAAGCTGAAAAATACATGGAAACTATTGAGAATATAAAGAATTATGAAGTTTCTCCGGTATCCAAAAACTCGTTTGTATTATTAGCAGGGGGAATATAGTGTAAAGGATTATTTGATGAAGGCGTAATACGACAATTACGCCTTTTTTATAGCTAATTTTATTGAATTCACCTCTTTTATAGATACTACGAATTTAGAACGACTAATTCACATTAATGTGTTTTCTGCAAAGTAGATTTTCTATAGTATGTTATTTAGAAATTGAATTGTATTGTTCTAAAATTTCACTACTTTTGTATTCCAGATATCCATTTGGAGATTATGAGTCAAAAATTACTACTTAGTGCGAAAGAGATTGATATAATTCTGCACCGTTTGGCTTGTCAATTAATTGAAAATCACACGCATTTTAGAGATACTGTTTTAATTGGTATTCAGCCAAGAGGAGCTTTTTTAGCCGATCGTATTAAGAAAATTTTGGTTGATGACTATATGGTAACAGATGTCAAATTAGGTTACCTTGATATTACATTTTATCGAGATGATTTTAGGAGAGGAGAAAAAATTCTTGAGGCTAATAAAACTCATATAGATTTTGTAGTAGAAGATAAGCGAATTGTATTTATTGATGATGTGCTGTATACTGGGAGAAGTATTAGAGCAGCTTTAACAGCTGTGCAATCCTTTGGAAGACCACAAGAAATCGAACTACTAACATTAATTGATAGGCGTTTTAGTAGACATTTACCTATACAGCCTAATTATAGAGGTCGCCAGGTAGATGCTATAAATCAAGAAAAAGTAAAAGTAGATTGGATAGAAAATGATGGCAAAGATGCCGTGTATTTAATAGAAAATTAAGATCTCTAAATAAGATTGTTTTATTTAAAATTATAAATTAAGACGAATGAGCGAATTAAGTGTACATCACTTATTGGGAATAAAATATCTAAATAAAGAAGATATTGATTTAATCTTTGAGACTGCTGATCACTTTAAAGAAGTTATTAATCGGCCAATTAAAAAAGTTCCTTCGCTTAGAGACATAACGATTGCGAATCTTTTCTTTGAAAATAGTACAAGAACAAGATTATCTTTCGAATTAGCAGAAAAAAGACTTTCTGCAGATGTAATTAATTTTTCTGCAGCATCTTCTTCTGTAAAGAAAGGAGAAACACTCATTGATACCGTTAATAATATTCTTTCTATGAAAGTAGATATGGTAGTCATGAGGCATCCTAATCCGGGAGCCGGGGTTTTTCTTTCTAAACATGTTGATGCAAGTATTGTTAATGCAGGGGATGGTGCTCATGAGCATCCTACACAAGCTTTACTAGACTCCTATTCTATACGTGAACGATTAGGAGAGGTAGGAGGAAAGAAGGTTGTGATTGTAGGAGATATTTTGCACTCTAGAGTTGCACTTTCTAATATCTTTGCTTTAAAATTACAAGGAGCCGAAGTAAAAGTTTGTGGCCCCAAAACTCTGATTCCTAAATATATCGAGAAATTAGGAGTTGAGGTCGAAACAGATCTAAGAAAAGCACTAGAGTGGTGCGATGTAGCCAATATGTTGCGTGTACAAAATGAAAGAATGGAGATTAGTTATTTTCCATCAACACGAGAATATACCCAACAATTTGGAGTAAATAAAAAGTTATTGGATAGTCTGAATAAGGAAATTGTAATCATGCACCCAGGACCAATCAATCGTGGAGTAGAAATCACGAGTGATGTTGCTGATTCTAACCAAGCCATAATATTGGATCAGGTACAGAATGGAGTTGCAGTGCGAATGGCTGTAATATATCTTTTAGCTTCAAAAATTAAACGATAATTTATGATTTTTAATAAAGAAGGTTCTACTACTATAATCACACAAGAAAAAACTACAATTATTGAATTTGTTAATGGTCTTGAAGACAAGTATGCTTCCCTGGAAAATGATAACATAATTGTTAACTTGTTTTCATTAGAACAAATCTCTGTAGATGATGTTAATGAATTTTTAAGGATTTCTAATAAGCATAAAGCCGCTAAACATTCATTCGTGATTGTTACAAATAAGATATCCTATGATGAAGTCTTACATGAAATAACAATTGTTCCTACACTACAAGAAGCGTATGATTTGGTAGAGATGGAAGAAATAGAAAGAGATTTGGGTTTTTAAAAAACTCAACTTTTTGTAATTATTTATGTTGCTTTTCGTCTGATAGGTTATGAACAGATTAGCCCCAATTGTAAGTATACTCTTTTTTGTGTTTTTTGGTCATGATGTTATTGCTCAGGACTGGAAATATGATTTTGATGAAGCAAAGTCATTAGCAAAAGAAAAAGATCAAAATATTGTATTGTTTTTTACCGGATCAGATTGGTGCCCACCCTGTATTAAATTAGAAAGAAATATTTTTTCTAATCAGGAGTTTATAGAATTTGCTGATCAAAAATTTATTTGGGTAAAGGCAGATTTCCCTAAGCGGAAAAAAAATAAACTTTCTTTAACTCAACAAAAGAAAAATGAGGTACTTGCTCAAAAATATAACAGAAAATGGGTTTTTCCTGTTATTCTAGTTTTGGATAAGGAAGGAAAAGTATTAGGAGTAACAGGGTATAGAAGAAATCTTGATGCCAAAGGATATATATCATTATTAACATCGTTTGATTCTTTTGGTCGTTAAATTGATTTATAAATAAGATTAGATTATATTCACAACCTGTTTAATAAATAGGAAAAATAATTTTGAAACTTACGATTTTAGGTTGCTATTCTGCAACTCCCCGAACATTTACAAATCCTACTTCTCAGGTCTTAGAAATAAACAACCATATCTTTTTAATTGATTGTGGTGAAGGTACTCAAGTAGAATTACGACGAAATAAAATCAAGTTTTCAAGAATCAAACATATTTTTATTTCACATCTTCATGGAGACCACTTTTTCGGACTAATTGGATTAGTATCTACTTTTAGATTGCTTGGTAGGGATGCACCATTACATATTCATGGTCCTAAGGGAATAAAAGAAGTTATTACATTACAATTAAAACTTTCTAATTCGTGGACAGATTACCCGTTATACTTTCATGAACTTACCAATACAGAATCAGAAATTGTTTTTGAAGATGAAAAAGTAATAGTACACACAATACCTTTGCAACATAGAGTATATTGTAATGGGTTTTTATTTCAGGAAAAACCAGGAGATCGAACCTTGTTAATAGACAAGGTATCTGATTATGGTATTGATAAGGCATATTATCGTGCTATAAAAAAAGGAAAAGATGTTGTTTTAGACAATGGCACTGTGATTTCTAATGAAGAGCTAACTGATCCTCCTAAACCCGTTAAGAGCTATGCATTTTGTAGTGATACTAAATATAACGAAGAGAAAATTCCTTTAATCAAAGACGTTACTGTATTGTATCACGAATCTACTTTTTTAGAAAGCCATAAGCATTTGTGTGCAAAAACTGGTCATAGTTCGGCCATTGAAGCAGCTACTATTGCCAAAAAGGCAAATGTTGGATCCTTGATTTTGGGCCATTATTCTACCAGGTATGAAAACATTGAACTTTTTAGGGAAGAAGCAAAAACTGTTTTTGATGATGTAGAAATAGCTGATGATGGTAAAGTGTTTGAGTATTGATATGGTAAAAATTATCTACTTATTATTGTTTTCTATATTTTAAAAATAGGTAAATTGCATAATAATTTGAGATAATGAATAGAGATCTAACAGCGTACAGAAAGTCATATGAAAAAAGTTTTTTAGAGGAAGAAAATCTTCCAGATTCTCCTTTTAAGCTTTTTTCTGAATGGTTTGCAGAGGTAGAAGAGGCTGGTGGAGTTGATGAGGCTAATGCAATGACAATAACTACCACAGGATTAGACGGATTTCCAAAAGCAAGAATAGTATTGTTAAAACATTTTGACGAAGACGGTTTTGTGTTTTATACTAATTATTCTTCAGAAAAAGGCAAAGCTATAGCTGCTAATAATAAAGTATGTATTTCTTTTTTTTGGCCTAATTTAGAACGACAGGTTATTATTAAAGGCACAGCACAAAAAATAGAAGAACAAGAGAGTACTCGTTATTTTTTATCTCGCCCAAGAGGTAGTCAATTAGGAGCTTTGGCATCTGATCAAAGCGAGGTGATTAAATCAAGAGAAGCATTAGAAAAACGATTACAATCTTTAGAAAAGGAATATAAAGATACCGATATACCTAAGCCTAAATTTTGGGGAGGGTATTGTATAGCACCTATTGAGTTCGAATTTTGGCAAGGTAGAGCTAATCGATTGCATGATCGAATTCGTTATGCTAATCAAAAAAAGAATTGGCAGATAGAAAGATTGTCTCCGTGAAAAAGATTACATAATTACAAAACTAGAACGTCTGTTCTTTTGGTATTGGTCTTCAGAACAGTCTTCTCCATCTTTACAGTTATTAACAGGTCTGGTTTCTCCAAATCCAACATAAGAGAGAATTCTGTTTTTAGATATATTTTTACTTATCAGATAATTATAAATAGATTCTGCTCTTTTTTGAGAAAGCGTTAGGTTATAATTTTCTTCACCACGACTATCAGAATGTGTTTCTATTTTGATTACCATATTTGGGTAGTCATTATTCATAATATCTACCACTTTATCAAGTTCAATTTCTGCTTTTTTGGTGATATCCCATTTATCAAAATCAAAATAAATTTCATTCAAATTTATCAGATCATTTATGGTTTTGGTTAATTTTAAATCTGATTTTAAAGGTGAATCGGGTGTGCCACTAGACTGTACAATATCTCCCGATGCAATACCTCCACTTTTGGTGTTATTAGATTTGGTTACCTCATCCATCTCTCCTGGTATTACTGCAGCAAATTGACTATTCATTTTCTTTTTAGGAATAGAAACAAGACGGCTGGCATTAGGACAGTTTAATTCGCTAATATCTATAGCTAACTTAAATTGATAGAAATCAGGTAGTTCGCAAGAGTTGATATGATTATACCCTTTAGAATATTTTACGGTTTCATTTAGCGTTCCATTAAACTCGGCCATCACTGGTTGATCCACTACAAGAATATCATCAATTGTATTAATTGATTCACATTCGGTGTCTACAATCACATTATAACTAATTTTAAATGGTTCACTATCTGTTTTTACCATTTTATTAGGTACTATAAAGTTTAATGTTCGAGATGCTTTATCATATTTTACCTTTATTCTTTTAGAGGGTAAAATCATAGTTTTTTCAGAAAAGACTACATTTTTTGGTAAAACATCTTTTATGATAGTATTTTTTGCATCATCATTACCATCATTATATATGGTAAGATTATACGTTATTTCTTGTTTTGGAGCTAAAACATCATTTGGGTGAATATATTGATTATTAGCAGTATATTTTGATCTTTTTACAATATGAATTGCAGGTTCGTATATTTCTACACTAAATGCAACTGCCATGACAGAATACCCATCATTATTGGTTGATAATCTAAATTTAGCTTCTGTTTGATTGTTGCCTATAATACTATTTCTTACATTTTTTATATCAAATAAATCGGCATCATATCCCAATGTGTTTTGGCTGGCAGGGACTCTGGTTTTTACATTTTTTCCATTTTCGGTGATATTGGCATTAAAGAAGTTGTTCATAGGATTAATACCATCTGCAAGACTTTTATATCTGTTTGTTTCATTAGACATTACCTGGAAACGATCTCCTATAATTCCTTTGTCTCCTTCATAAGCAATTACACCTATTTTCCCGTGAACTGCTCCATTAGGAATAGTTTGAAAATTGTTAAAAGAAAAAGCTACAGGTTTTGCTTTTGAGTCAATATTTACAAACCCATCATATACATAAAATCTTTTTCTTGGTTTGGTGTCATCCTCATAAATTACAACCATTGTCCACCCACCGGCAAGGCCATTACCTAAAGTTTCATCATCATTTATCGCACTAGTGGTAGCAGGGATGTTAGCAACAGTATATGTTCCTAATGGGTTTTCTAATTCTAAAATATCTGCAGTGATATCTTTATAGCAAGAATATTGTTTGAACAAAGATTCACTATCATTATAGTAATCATGAATTATTTGTCCATTACTAATGGTCGAATAAGATTGTTGTCCTGGATATTTTATTTTTATAGAAGTAATATCATGTTGTCTGCTATCATCTGCATAAGCAGCTGTCCAATATAAACCAACATGTTTAATAGCATTACAGTTAGAATCAATATCCAAATCTGCACTACTAGAATTAAAAGTAGTTGGATCATTATCAATATCGATAAAACCCATCTTAAACAGGTTATTTAATCCACCATCATTGTAGCTTTCATTAGGATCAAATACATCAGTTCCATCATCATTACTAACTTTACCCAGAACAGTATTAGATACAAACTTGAAATCCCCCTTAAGTGTTAATTCTGTACGCTTCTTAAGAGGCACCTCTACTTGCCCATATGCAATTGTAGAACCAATACTGCATATGAAAATAAGTAGGAACATATTTTGAAACCATTTAAGATTTCTTTTTATAGTAATCACTTTTTCCACCTTTCTTGTTTTTTATTACCCTACTGATATTATGATAAATTTGTGCTCATAATGTTTGGGGGAAACACTCTGATTTAAGGGAAAACCGTATGTAAATTTATATTTTAACATTTAATTTTATACGAAAAAAAACATGTTTTCGATGTAAATACCATTTTTATCGATTAAAATCAAGTGTTTATTATGTTCATTTTCATTATTTTAGCTCTTTTGTCTGTTATTTTTATATTAATTATTTGATAAGTAAAACAGCTAAATATGAAAACCAATCTTAGCTATAATTACATAAAAATTGATTTTTTATATTCTTATATTTAAGATTTGTAAAAACGAATCCTTAAACTTGTATTAAATAACTTCATTTTTGCTAAAATAGTATCAGATTCATGAAAACTTTATATATAATAAGACACGCAAAATCTTCTTGGGAATTTGATGTATCGGATGATAAAAGACCACTTAATGATAGAGGAGTAAGAGATGCCGGATTGGTTGGTGAGCAATTGAAAACACTGGTAGGACCGATTGATAAAGTTTTATGTAGCCCAGCTAAAAGGGCATATAGTACTGCAAAAATTATTGTAAGTCATTTAGATATTCCTGAAAACATATTTTCTTTAGAACCAAAACTTTATGATTTTGAGGGAACCCAGGTTATTGATGTAATAAAAAATTGTCATAATGATATTAATACTTTAATGATATTCGGACATAATCATGCTTTTACTTCGATCGCTAATCTTTATGGAGATCAACATATAGATAATCTACCGACTGCTGGAGTAGTTGCTATAGAATTTGAAGTGGATATGTGGCAAAATATTTCTGTAGGAAAAAACTTATTAACAATTTTTCCTAAATCTTTGAGATAATGACAGAAAATATTAAAAATCAATATGTTAATAGAGAATTAGGTTGGCTTCAGTTTAATGCGAGAGTATTACAAGAAGCTGCAGATGATACAGTTCCACTGTTAGAAAGATTACGTTTTATAGGGATATTTTCTAATAATTTGGATGAGTTTTTTAAAGTGAGGTATGCTACCATTAAACGAATAGACCTGGCAGGAAAGGATGGAAAAAATGTACTTAAGGGTACCACGGCAAACGAACTACTAGAAAAGATTACAAATATAGTTATCAAGCAACAGGCAGAAAGCCTTAAAACCATTGATAATATTAAAATTGAACTTGAAAATCATAATATTTTTATTATTGATGAAAATCAGGTTACACCAGATCAAGATGCCTTTATCCGTAACTATTTTGTAAGTAAAGTTAGCCCAGCTTTAGTTACTTATATACTAAATGATCTAGAAAAATTTCCTCATTTAAAAGATAGTGTAGCGTACTTGGCAGTAAAACTGGTACTAAAAGATAAAGTCCCTAAAGAAGGACGAATCTCCAAAATATTACAACAAACCACCAAAGAAAAAATATATGCACTAATCGAGATACCAAAAAATACAGATCGATTTGTTGTACTTCCAGAAAAGGATGGAAAACAATTCATTATCATTTTAGATGATTTGATCAGGTATTGTATGCATATTAACTTTAGTATTTTTGATTATGTTAGAGCGTCAGCTCATATGATTAAAATAACCCGGGACGCCCAGTTGGATTTTGATAATGATTTAAGTAAAAGTTTTATTCAAAAAATATCAAGTAGTGTACGATCTCGTCGTGACGGAGAACCAGTTCGATTTGTATATGATAAAACTATCGAAAGAGATACCCTTGATTTTTTAATGGAAAAAATGGGAGTTGATAATACAGATAGTATTATTCCTGGAGGAAGATACCATAATCGCAGAGATTATATGAATTTTCCAGATTTGGGCGCTATTAACTTGGTATACCAACCAATTAAACCTTTAGCTATACCTGGTCTTGTTTTGCAAGGAAGCTTATTAGATAAGATTGCCAAAAAAGATTTTCTGCAATACACACCTTATCACACGTTCTCATATACCGTAAAATTTTTACGAGAATCAGCAATTGACCCAAAAGTAAAAAGTATTAAAATTACGATATACAGATTGGCAAATATATCTCATATTGCCAGTTCTCTTATAAATGCTGCCAAAAATGGTAAAAATGTTACTGTGCAAATAGAATTACAAGCTCGTTTCGACGAAGCTGCAAATATTCGTTATGCAGAGCAAATGCAAAGAGAAGGTATACATTTGATTTTTGGAGTTACCGGGCTTAAAGTACATTGTAAAGCATGTGTAATCGAACGAGAAGAAAAAGGAAAACTTAAACGATATGGTTTTATAAGTACAGGAAATTTTAATGAATCTACAGCAAAAATCTATACCGATTATACTTTGTTTACAACCAATGAATCTATTCTGAAGGAAACCAATAGAGTATTTAAATTTTTTGAAATAAATTATAAAATAAACCGCTATAAACATTTATTGGTGTCCCCACATTACACAAGATCTTCTCTGGTAAAACTAATAGAAAAAGAAATTAGAAATGTAAAAGAAGGTAAACCTGCAGGAATTAAACTAAAATTAAATAGCCTGAGTGATTATGATATGATAGATAAACTATATGAAGCAAGTAGAGCAGGAGTGAAAATAGACTTAATTATTAGAGGTATTTGTTGTTTGATACCTGGTATTCCGGGAATGAGTGAAAATATACGAGCAATAAGTGTAATAGATAAGTTTTTAGAGCACACGCGATTATACATATTTCAAAACGGAGGAGAGCCAAAAGTATATATATCATCGGCAGATTGGATGACACGTAACTTAGATAGAAGAGTAGAAATTTCTTGTCCCATCTATGATGAGGATATCAAATTAGAATTAATGGATACTTTTGATATTTGCTGGAATGATAATGTTAAAGCCAGAAGGCTTTCTAAAGAGCAAGATAATGTGTACATTAAAAACGACAATGAGAAAGTAAGATCACAAAAAGCCACATACGACTATTATTTAAAAAAACTAGGAAATTAATTATTTTGTTAACTATAGAAAAATATGGAGCCATAGATATAGGTTCCAATGCAGTACGATTATTAATAAGTAGTATTCATGAAGAGAAAGGAAAAACTACTAGATTTAAAAAAACAAGCCTAGTTAGAGTACCCATACGATTAGGAGAAGATGTTTTTAAATCCGGACGGGTTTCTCATGAAAATATTACTAGAATGATAGACGCTATGCAGGCGTATCAGCTATTAATGAAAACGCATAAAGTGATTAGATATAAAGCTTGTGCAACATCTGCTATGCGAGAAGCTGAGAATGGAGAAGAAGTAGCTCACCTTATAAAAGAGAAAACAGGTATTCAAATAGATATTATAGATGGTAAAGATGAAGCCGCTATAATTGCAATGACCGATTTACACGAGTTGATAAATACAGATGCCACATATCTATATGTAGATGTTGGAGGTGGTAGTACAGAGTTTACATTATACCATAATGGAAATACTGTTAAATCCAGATCTTTTAAATTAGGAACAGTAAGACTTCTTAATAATCTGGTTTCTGATGAAGTATGGAAAAATGTAGAAGATTGGATTAAGGAAAGTATTATAGGCTATCGTAAAGTTTCATTAATTGGATCTGGAGGAAACATTAATAATATTTTTAAGAATAGTGGTAAAAGAATGGGTAAATCACTATCTTTTTTATACCTAAGTTCATATTATAAATTGCTTAATTCTTTAACCTATGAAGAAAGAATTTGGCAACTTAATTTAAATCAAGATAGAGCAGATGTGATTATTCCAGCTACTCGAATATATCTTTCGGCAATGAAATGGAGTGGTTCTAGAGAAATCTTTGTTCCAAAAATTGGTCTATCAGACGGGATTATAAAATCATTATATAATGAAAAACTAAATAATCGTTGAAATTCATAAGTAATACGTTTTATCGATTTTTAGAGAGTAATAATCTGTGTGGAGCTCTAAAATGTTAATGAAAATCCATTATTTTGTACTAAATTGAACCGTAACCTAATATTTATACTATGAAAAAAACAGTACTATTCGCTGTGGTTTTATTAATGTTTGTTGTTTTAAAATCTCAAGCTCAAGAGGTTGCATATGGAATAAGACTTGGAGCTAACCTTAGTTCTATTAGTTCTGATGATATTCCCGAAAACCTTAAAGATAGCAGATTTGGTATAGTAGCAGGGTTCTTAGCAGAAATTCCTATTAACCAAAAATGGAGTGTTCAACCAGAGTTTCAATATTCTTCTTTAGGTAATGATGACGAATCCCTAAGAGTAGACTATCTTCAATTACCAATAGTGCTTAAATATAATTTTTCTGAATTGTTTAATGTGCATGTTGGCCCTCAAGTAGGGCTTAAAATATGGGAATGGGAAGATAATTCGACAGGAGAAACCAATTTTAACACATTTAACTTATCTGCAGTTGCAGGTGTTGGAGTACGTATTACAGAGAATTTCTTTGCCGATTTACGATATGGTTTTGGGGTCTCTAATATTATAGATGATGAAGATATTCCTGGAGGAGCAAAAGGAAGTAATAGGAATATTCAACTCTCTTTTGGTTATAAGTTATAATAATAGGGTAAAAATATTATACATTATATTGCTTATAGTTATCAAAGAAAGACTTCTTTATGATAATACTTTTGTTGCTATATTCTAACAAAAGGTTACTATTAAATTTATTAATGATTTTATTGGCTGTTACTCTAGAAACCCTAATGTAATTAGACAACTCATTTTGATTAAGAGGAGAGTTTATAATAATTTTTTCAGAATTGTAAGGACTCCCAAATTTTTCTTTAAATTCAAAGAGCACTTTTATCAACCGTAATTCTGCAGATTGAATCTGAAGTGTTTTTATTCTGTTTTCATATTCCTGATATTCCTTACCTAGTATTGACAAAAAATCTTTATAAAGATTAGGGTTTTTTTTTATCGTTTTTTGTATGATGTTTTTATCAAATTCATACACTTTTGTTTCTTCACTAAGAGATTCATATATACAATATGAACAAAAGTCTATAAAAATAGAGCTTGCTCCAAAAACTTGATTTTTTGTCAATATAATAAGAACTACCTCCGCTCCGTGGTCAGTAAAACAACCAATTTTCATAACTCCATTCTTAATAAGATAGATCTTCTTAGAGCATGCCCCAGTACTTTTTATAATCTCATTTTGATAATAAATGTTACACTTGTATTGATTGTTTTTTACTAGAATGTTTAATAATTCAAAGCACATAATAGGGGTTATTTTTAGAAATTGAATTATTTACTAACTTTCATTAAATAAATGTTAAAAAATCGAATTGTTAACAGATAATTAAGTTTTTTATTGTGACTTAAACACATTCTTTTTACGCTAAAAATGTAATATCATACTAATCATAACTAAAATAAAAATGATTAAGTGTTAGAATTTTTATATCAATAATTTCTATGCGTTTCTAATTTCGATGCAACAAATATTAACTCTTAATTTGCACAAACTCATGAAGCGCACAAACTCAACGTGTAGAGGTATATACGACCTCTATAAAAATAGTATTCCCAGAAGTCGATATCAGATAATTTCATTTAGTAGATTAAATTAGAAAGGTATTTTTATTATGGAAACTACAGTTTCTCATGCTACTTCTGAAGCAGAAGTACGTGACACTTTTGGGCATATACCCTTAGTACCGGGCGATACTTTTATAAAATCTACAATAGCAAATTTATCATTATCAGATCAATATCTTTTTCAAAGATTTGGTCAAGGACCAATAACCAGAGTTCCGTATAGATGCATACATCATGCATTTGAGGCTCATGCCAAGGTAAATCCTAACGCTATTGCTGCTAGTTATTTAGGTGAGGTAATCACTTATAAAGAATTAGACCATCAGGCAAATTTACTGGCTTTAGAACTCATAAAAAATGGAGTTCAAAAAGGTGATAATGTTGGATTATTTGTTCAACGATCAATACCAATGTTAGTAGGGATATTGGCCATCTTAAAAGCAGGAGGTGCTTATGTTCCTCAGCATATCGGACTAGCCAAAGATGAGCAATTAAGGTATGTTGTCAAGTCGGCAAGTATAAAATTAGTACTCACTTTATCAGAGTTTAAAGATTTAGTACCCGCAATAAACGATAATAAACTTATTGTAATAGATGATTTTTTAAAATCAAATACAAATAGTAATAAGGAAATTATACTACCAAGTGTACCTGTCACCGAAAATGATATTTGCTATATAATTTTTACATCAGGAACAACTGGAGATCCTAATGGAGTCCAGGTTAGCCACGGAAATACGTGTAATATACTCCTTACGTCACCGGGTAATTTAGGAATGAGACCTGGATTAAAAGTAGGACAAATTTTAAGCATTGCTTTTGATATGTCTGTTTGGGAAATTCTGGGGAGTTTGGCAAACGGAGCTACCTTAGTTATACGCGGAAAAAATATTCAAGAAACAGTAAGTGAGGTAGATGTAGTGATTTCTACACCAACGATTCTTAGTTCTTTAGATGTTACTCGTTGCCAGAATGTTCGCGTAGCTATAGTTGCAGGTGAACCTTGTCCTAGGATTTTAGCAGAAAAATGGTCTTCGTTTTGTGCTTTTCATAACTCTTGTGGACCTACCGAAACTACAATTATCAATACCGTAAAGCGGTTTTTTCCAACAGATGAATTACTTACCATAGGAAAACCTACACCAAATAATACAGTATATGTTTTAGACGAAAACTTGAAACCCTGTAGCATAGGCGAACCTGGTGAAATGTGGGCAGGAGGTCTTTGTGTAACTCACGGATATATCAATAATCAAGAGTTAACAAATGAAAGATATGTAGATGACCCATTTCTGGGTCAAGGTAAAAAAATGTTCAGAACACGAGATTTGGGAAGATGGACTTTAGATGGTGAATTAGAACATTTGGGAAGAACCGATGATCAGGTAAAGATATGCGGGTTTAGAGTAGAATTGGATTCTGTATCCTCTATTATAGAGAAAATGCCAGAAAGTAAAAGAGCAGCTACTTTAAAAATAGATAATAGAACTTTAATATCCTTTGTAAGCCCAGAGGATATTGACCAGGAAAAAGTTAAAAAACAGGTAGAAGAAGTACTCCCATACTACTGTGTTCCTGCAATAGTGGTCGCTATGCCAGAACTTCCAATGACAGACCGTGGTAAAATAGATAAAACGAAATTAATGAATCTGATCCCTCTTAAACAAGAACAGGAAGAAAAAACAACCTCCTCAATAACAGGTCAAAAACCTGTAGAAAATGATGAAATTCCTAATTTAGAAATGGTACAGTTACCTCCTCAAAAAAAATCTTTTAGTAGGATATGGAAAGGAGAAAAACTAATGCACTACTATCGTTTATTTGCACTGCTTTTAATAGCAAATATAGGAATAATGATCTATGGGGCAACAGAGGGTAATTGGTGGTCTCAGCAAGAAATGCGCTTGGATATTATCTCTAAAATCACATTGATTAACTTTACAATAGGGATCCTTATTAGACAACAATATATTATTAATTTCTTGTTTTGGGTTGCTACTAGTATTCCTACAAGTTGGCCTTTGTCGATAAGAAGAAGAGCAGGGAAAATATATCATTTTGGAGGAATTCATATCGGTGGGACAATAAGTGGAACCCTTTGGTTTATAGTGTTTATGGGATCCTTATATTATGATTTTTTTAATCCTCAAAATGAAACTTCTAAGGACATTACATTGTTATGGGTAACTACAATGCTTACAGGAATTTTAGTTTTTATGATTATTATGGCTTTGCCAAGATTAAGAGCAAAATTTCATAATAGTTTTGAAAAAACGCATCGATTTGGTGGATGGACAGCGCTAATATTATTTTGGGTACAAACGATGCTTATATTAAGCGAGAATGGTTCAGAGCAACCTTTTTTAGAAAACGTATTCGATTCTTTTAGTTTTTGGGCATTAACAGTAATAACGATTAGTATTGTATTACCATGGTTAAGACTAAAAAAAGTAGAAGTCGATATTACAAGACCATCAAATCATGTTATTCTGGCAAGATTCAATTATGGAGAAACTCCTTTTGCCGGCTCCTCTACGGCGATTAGTAGAGATCCTTTAATGGAGTGGCATTCTTTTGCAAATGTACCAGAACCAGGCAGAGATGGATTTCGACTAACTATCTCGAGAGCAGGGGACTGGACAGGTGAACTTATTGATGATATGCCAAAATACTTGTGGGTTAAGGGAATTACTACCGCAGGAGTAGGGAATGTTGATAAGCTATTTAAAAAGGTCATTTGGGTAGCAACAGGTAGCGGTATTGGCCCATGTTTACCACATCTTTTTTCTAGAGAAACTCCCGCTCGTTTAATATGGGCAACGCGAAATCCAAGAAAAACATATGGAGATGAATTGGTAGAAGAAATTCTCGAATCACAACCAGAAGCTATCATATGGGATACAGATGCACATGGAAAACCCGATATGGTGAAACTTGCATACAAAGCATATAAAGATTTTGATGCAGAAGCAGTAATATGTATTTCTAATAAAAAACTTACCTGGAAAGTAGTCTACGGAATGGAAAGTAGAGGGATACCAGCATATGGCGCAATTTGGGATTCTTAAACTTAAATATGTACTAACACAAACTCAACTTTTTTATACAACAACACATAGCTGAAACCAGCAATTTTAATAAAGACATCTTTAAAAAATGAATAGTCTTTAGGAGATGCTATGTAAAAATTAAAACTATGAATATAAAAATCGAACAAAGAAAACGGGTAGTGATTATAACCTTAAATCGCCCAAAAGCATTAAATGCACTAAATAGTGAATTGATGCGAGAAATGGTTTCTGTTATGCAGAAACTAGATAAGGACCCAAGTGTAGGGTGTTTTGTAATCACAGGATCTAAAAAAGCGTTTGCAGCAGGAGCAGACATAAAAGAAATGGAAAATAAATCCTATATGGATATGTTTCATGAAAATTATTTTGCTGCTTGGGAAGCTTTTACAGCGATTAGAACACCTAAAATTGCTGCCGTATCAGGGTATGCTTTAGGTGGAGGATGCGAATTAGCTATGATGTGTGACATTATTTATGCATCGAATACAGCAAAATTTGGTCAACCAGAAATAAAACTGGGAGTGATCCCAGGTATTGGCGGAACCCAACGCTTAACAAAAATGGTAGGAAAAACAAAGGCTATGGATTTGATTCTTACCGGACGTTTAATGAATGCAGAAGAAGCAGAACGATCAGGATTGGTATCTCGTATAATACCAGTAGAAACCTTATTAGAAGAATCTGTAGAAGCTGCAGCAGTTATTGCTTCTTATAGTAAAACAACAGCTATGGTTGCAAGAGAAGCTATAGATAGAGCTATGGAGTTAAGTCTTCGCGAGGGAGTGCTATATGAAAGAAGAGCCTTTCATGCATTATTCGCTACAGAACACCAAAAAGAAGGTATGCAGGCTTTTGTAGAAAAACGAAAAGCTAACTTTTCTATACCTAATCAAAAACAAATCATTCAAGCTCACTAATCATTAAACACATAATTAAAGAAACTAAATCATGAAAAAACTCATAATAATATTAATTGTAATAGGTTTTCAGTATTCAACAATACAAGGACAAGAAGAGAAAAAGAAAAAAGCAACATTAGCAGTAAAAGTGATCCAAAACAGTGTTGCGGGGTTTTCAACCTTATTTTTAGGAGGTTTTGAAACTAATAAAAATTTCGATATTACTTTTTATAGTATGTTCTGGACGAATCCTTCTTTCGGAACCCCAGAATCTGGTAGTGATCAATTATTAGAAACTGGTATTGGATTAGGATTTAAACTAATGGACGGAAAATTATTTCTTAACCCAGGAATTGGGTTTGCGCACGGTAAATTCTTTTCTGATGTTGCAGGTACAAAGATAGGAGAGGCCGTAATCCCTAATACTTTTGTAGCATACCATAACTCCATTTTTGATATAGAAGCATATCTGGCTTATTATAAATCGTTAAGAGATAGAGATGATATCTCGACCAAAGATTTACTTCTTTTTTGGGCAGCACCCGGAATTAATGTAAGTGATCGTTTAGTGTTAGGTGGTTTTTTTGAAGAATTAGCCTTTATGAACCTAGAAAATGACGATGTTAATAAGAATATACAGGTATATCGTTATTTAGGAGGTTCTGTGAAATTAAAACTTGATAACGGTATGGCATTTAGATTTTCTGCAGGAGCTAACCTGGTTACAGATGTAGGAGCATCGGACGAATTTTATAAAGTATCTGCTTTTATACCATTTTAAAAAGGATAAGTGTTAATCCGTATACCAATTTATGCGGTAAGGATTAAAAGTCCGTTTTCACAGTTCAGATTGTTATATTATCTTTACTTGTGATGTAATGAATAAAGCTATCGAAAGGTAGCTTTATTCTATTTTAATCTATCTTGTTATCCATGAATCGTTTCTTTATTTCCCAAAGATTTCATTATTTCTGCTTCAAAAACTAGTAATTCCTGCCACTTTTTATCGACTTCTTCACGATTTCCATATTGGCGTGCAAAATTTAAAAACATAGTATAATGATTAGCTTCACTTACCATCAGACTTCTATAAAAGTCAGCTAGTTCCTGATCTTCTAATTCTTCAGATAATAATTTAAAACGCTCACAACTTCTGGCTTCAATCAAAGCCGCATATAATAAACGATGTACAAGCTGGGTTGTTCTACTTCCTCCTTTTGGGAAAAAAGTTATTAATTGAACCACATAATCATCTTTTCGATCTCTACCCAAAACCCAACCTCGTTCAAGGATTTTATCATGAACCATTTTAAAATGACTTATTTCTTCTTTTACCAGTTTTACCATTTCTTGCACTAATTCTGTGTATTCAGGAAAACTCACCATAAGCGATATAGCTGTAGAAGTAGCTTTTTGCTCACAGTATGCATGATCTGTAAGAATTTCTTCAATGTTTTTTTCTACAATATTTACCCATCTAGGGTCTGTAGGAAGTTTTAAGCCTAACATGGTTCTGGTGTTTTTTAATAATAATCGCAAATTTATGAAGTAACTCATTATAGAACTAAGATTCGAAAGAAAATATTAAATTTTTCATTTATCCTTACTCTAAGCAACCTTATAGATTTTTATTCATCTTATTAAAAAGTAGATACCATGAATACAAAAAAACTGATTGGTCTAATCGTAATATTCGGAATTTTGGCTTGTAACAGTGATGATGACAACAATAATACAGATAGTTGCGATCAATTAACTATAATTAACTCAAAACAATATGTTAGTGAACCAAATCATAATCTAACAATAAGTAGTTTGAAAATAAATGGAAATTGTTTGAAAATCAGTTTTGGCTCTAGCGGATGTAGTGGAGATACCTGGGAGTTAAAACTTATTGATTCTGAAGAGATTTTGGAAACCAATCCACCACAAAGGAATTTGAGATTGTCTTTAAAAAATGAGGAGTTATGTAATGCATTTATTACCAAAGAAATATCGTTTAATATTCTTGGGTTAAAAGTAGATGGTAATAAGGTACTGCTTAATATAAAGAACTCAGATGATCAAATACTTTATGAATATTAAAAAAATAAATAATTTGGAGGGCAGAGTAATACTAAATATCTAAATCAAAAGAGGAGCGTAACTTATCAATAAGAGGGTTTTTTTCTCTTAATTTTTCATATTTATCCTGAGGGGTGAAAGCATATTTTTTAGAAGCTTCTTCGTTTACAGTAATCTTCATTTCAATACTGTAATTTTTTAATTTTTTGAATAAAAACTGCAATAATCCAGATTGAGCAGCTTCCATATCAATCTTCATCGATTGGTTAGGTAATTCTAATGAAATATAACCTTTATCAAGGGTAGGAATATTCATAGCAAACATAGATCCGATAATACGTTCTCCTTTTTTATCTTGCATTTTACCATATTCTATCCAGCCTTCCTGCATTTGTGATTCTGTAAATTCTTCTTTTGGTAAATTTTCAGGATCAATTACCTGCTCTTCTTTACTTTCTTCATGTTCTTTCTTCCTCTTAATACTACTTAGCGATAATCCAGAAGTTTTGCGTTTCTTATTTATTAAAACTGATTTTTTCTCTACTACAGGAGCTTCAGCGGTAATTGTATCCTCAGAATTTTCTTCTTGAATATGAGGTTCTGTATCTTTGTCTTGTGAAACCTCAGAAACAGGAGTAGTTGAAGGTTCTGGTTTTTCTTCTGTTTGAGGAGGTGTGCTATTTTGTTTTTCGGTTTCGGTTTTTTCTAAAACCTTTTCTTTTATTTCAGATGAAATTTTAACTGGCTTAATTCCTTTTTCCTTAAAATAAGAAGGAGGAATTATGTAGGGTTTGTCATTTTTTTTTTCTCCATCCACAAGGATAGAGGCAAGCTGCATTAGGCATAACTCAACCAGCAGTCTTTGATTGCGACTGGTTTTATATTTTAGATCACAATCATTAGCAATCTCAATACCTTTAATAAGAAAACCATGGGGAGCTTTTTGTGATTGTTCTAAATACTTAGTCTTCGTTTGTTGTCCCACTTCGAGAAGATTGATAGTAGCTTGATTTTTACATACTAATAAATCTCTAAAGTGCGATGCAAGTCCAGATACAAAATGATGCCCATCAAAACCTTGGGCAAGAATTTCGTTAAATTCTATAAGGAGTTGTGGGATATTGTTCTCAAGTATTAAATCAGTAGTTTTGAAATAAGTTTCATAATCTAATACATTTAGGTTTTCAGTTACTGCCTGTCTGGTTAAATTTTTTCCACTAAAACTAACAACTCTATCAAAGATTGATAGCGCATCTCGCATTGCCCCATCTGCTTTTTGAGCGATAATTTGCAAAGCGTCTTCATCAGCAGTAATTCCTTCTTGCACTGCTACTTGCATTAAGTGATTTTTTGCATCAGTTACAGTAATACGTTTAAAGTCGAATATTTGACATCGCGATAAAATTGTAGGTATGATTTTATGCTTTTCTGTCGTAGCCAGGATAAAAATTGCATGTTTAGGAGGTTCTTCTAATGTTTTTAAAAAAGCATTAAAGGCCGCTTGAGAAAGCATATGTACCTCATCAATAATATATACTTTATATTTTCCAACCTGGGGAGGGATGCGAACTTGGTCGATAAGGCTTCTAATATCATCAACAGAATTGTTTGAGGCTGCATCGAGTTCAAAAATATTAAAAGCAAAATCTTCATCAGGATGCTCATTTCCATCCTGATTAATTGTTTTTGCAAGAATTCTGGCACACGAAGTTTTTCCTACTCCTCTTGGTCCGGTGAATAATAAAGCTTGTGCAAGATGATTGTTTTCTATAGCATTAAGCAGTGTATTGGTAATTGCTTGTTGCCCTACAACATCCTTAAATGTTTGGGGTCTGTATTTACGTGCTGATACTATAAAATGCTCCATCGCTACAAAGTTAAAAATTGCTTACAAAAAATAAATTATAGACATCGGTTTTTATTTTTAGTTATTAACAGCCAAAAAATAATGCTGAATTCTGAATTCTAAGTTCAGAATTATAATACTTTTGCACAAAGCAGATCACCTTATCGCTCTCGATTATTCGGGGGAGGAAAGTCCGGACACCATAGCACAGTATAGCGGGTAACGCCCGTCCGTCGTAAGGCGAGGACAAGTGCAGCAGAAAGTATGTACAGGTAATGCTGTAGTGAAACCAGGTAAACTCTATACGGTGCAACGCCATGTAAACCAGCTTTTGAGGGTTGTGCGCCCAATGTTGGAGGGTAGGCGGTTTGAACTGATAAGTAATTATTAGTCTAGATAAATGATAAGGACCCGATATATCGGGAAACAGAATCCGGCTTATGATCTGCTTTTTTTTACAACTCTTTTAACAATATCTAATATCAATTTTCTTGTACCTTGTACCACAAGAAAAATTATTTGAATGAAAATTGCTATAGTCTGTTATCCTACCTTTGGAGGTAGTGGAGTGGTAGCCACAGAATTAGGGATTGCTTTGGCAAAACTAAACCACGAAGTACATTTTATTACCTACAAACAGCCTGTTAGGCTAAACCTGTTGAATCCGAATATTCATTTTCATGAAGTTAACGTACCTACATACCCTCTTTTTCATTATCAACCATACGAATTGGCATTATCTAGTAAATTAGTAGATACCATTAAAAAGTATAAAATTGATGTACTTCATGTTCATTATGCAATTCCGCATGCATATGCGGGATATATGGCAAAAAAAATGCTTGAAGAAGAAGGAATTTATGTTCCTATGGTAACTACATTGCACGGTACAGATATTACCTTGGTAGGAAACCATCCTTTTTATAAACCGGCAGTAACATTTAGCATCAATAAAAGTGATATGGTTACTTCTGTATCTCAAAGCCTTAAAGACGACACATTACGTCTGTTTGATATCAAAAATGATATTGAGGTAGTCCCTAATTTTATTGATGCGAGCCAGAGAAAGACTAGTTTTACAGATTGCCAGAGAGAACTCATGGCAACTGCAGAAGAACGTATAGTTACTCATATTAGTAATTTTAGAGCTGTAAAACGTATTACTGATGTTGTAGATATTTTTTATAATATTCAGAAAAAGATGCCTGCAAAGTTGTTGATGGTTGGAGAAGGCCCGGAGCGTAAACCGGCAGAAGAAAGATGTAAAGAACTTGGTATAAAAGATAAAGTGGTTTTCTTTGGTAACAGTAATGAAATAGATAAGATACTGTGCTTTTCTGATCTGTTTTTACTCCCATCAGAACGAGAAAGTTTTGGTCTGGCGGCATTAGAAGCGATGGTAAATAAGGTGCCTGTAATATCGAGTAATGCAGGAGGGATTCCAGAAGTTAATAACCATGGTGTTTCTGGTTATATGAGTGATATAGGAGATGTAAAAGACATGTCAGAAAATTCGATCAAAATTCTGGAAAATGATAGCAGATTAGAAACCTTTAAGGAAAATGCATATAGAGAGGCAATGAAATTTGATATAAGTAACATTATCCCGCTATATATAAAAATGTATGAGAGTGCTTTATCAGCAGTATAATATCATTTATTTTTAAAATTAAAACCCCCTTGTTATGGTATAACAAGGGGGTTTTTGGTTATTATTTTATGGTGTATGCCTAAAATGTATATCTGGCAGAAATACCAACATTTACTCCGGTATTGTCTACGTCTCTAAATCCGTTTGATCGATCGATATCATGGATATCAAATGTAGGACGAATACTAAATGCCACCTGAAGTGGGAAATCAAAACGATAATCAACTCCAAAATCTGCTCCGATGTAAGGGAAAAATTCACCATCTCTATCTACATCACCAATAATCACACCAAGGTATCGGGTTTTAAAATCTATATACCCTGCACCTGCACCTGGGCCTGCAAACCAATTTAGTTTATCCCAAATATTATATGTCCAATGAAAAAATACTCCACCACGATATGTAGAGATAAAAGAATTTGTTTTAAAGCCTAAATTGGCATCAATTCTATTATGTTCACTTATTATTTGTCGCTGGTATGTAATTTCGGGACCAAAGCCTTCATCTCCTATAACACCTTCTGATAATCGAATTCCTATAGCGTTTTCAGGAATATCTTGTGCTTGCAGTTGTGAAACCGAGATAATGATTGATAGAATAAAAAAAAGTTTTTTCATGATTTAAATTTTTTAAAAGTTTTAATTGATTATTATAAAAATGGTTAGTGTATCTTAAAATATGGTTTATAAAACCAGTGTATTGAGAATATTAATCAAATTTATATCTCGCACTTAAGCCAAAGTTAAAAATGATATCGTCATTAGTATAGCTATCGAAGTATATTTCTGGTCTAAAGTCTAGAGAGATTAATAGCGGAAAATCAAAATGATACTCAATACCAACATCCCCCGTTACAAACCCAAAAGTGGTTAAATCATCATCACGAATAATATCAGAATCAAAATCAACTAATCCACCTCCAATTCCTGGACCAATATACCAATTTAGGCCTCCGTTAATATTAAAAACCCACTGATACATCCCTGTAAGTTTTAGAGCATTGTAGCTTCTTTTACCTTGTGCTCCAAGTCCTACTTCTATTCTTGTCTTAGAACTTAAAGCATTTTGATATGAGGCTTCGGCCCAAAAACCATTCGCTTCACTTAGACGTAAACCAATAGTATGTTTAGAAATTTCCTGAGACTGTATATTACCCATACAAAGAAATAGAAAAGAAAGTGTAAAAAAAATATTCTTCGTCATAATCGTAAATAGTAATTTCCTACTTTCCGACTATAACGTCATAAATCTTCTATTCTGTAAGGATAAATCTTAAATCTTTGTTAAGATTGAACTAACTACTTTGTAACTGCATATCGGTACTCTCAAAAATCTTATCTGCAGAATCAGCAATGAAGCCATTAAAAATAACATCTTGACTATTTTTATAACGATATGAAAATTCATAATAACAGGATGTGATTTCTTTAACGTTTTCTTCAAATTCTACCTCGACTACATCGGCCAAAATACTGGATTGTTCTAGTAGTTGGGATGGAGAACCTTTTATTTCACCTCCAGAAGTATTCATTTTGAAACCATTCTCTTTGAGGAATTCATTTACCTTGGATAGATTTTTAAATGTTTGAAGTTTATTAACATCTACTGTGAAATGATTAGAGCAAAAGCCATTAACATATACCCAGGCCGCATATTCTGATACCGAAAGAAGTCTTTTGTAAATCTCAAAAGATGGTTTAGCCCAAACTCTACCTTTTAGGATAAGATCTTCTTGTTGTATAACTGTATGATCTATTTGATTTATAGTGTTTTGAACAATACTATTTAGCTCAACAGAAAATTCTTCAAGAAGCAATTCGCTAATAAAGATTTTTGGAGCATTACGATCACTTTTGTGTTCAAAATGTTTTGCACGCAATTTTTTGGCCTTAAAATGATATTCTCCTTTGGGTTCATAACCCATAGCAATAAAAGGTTTTGCCAAAATATCAATATTAACTCTTGGATCATTAAAAGTGCGTATTGCAATATGATCATTAAAAACGGTATTGCCTTCTGCTTCAAATAAAGATTTAATTTTTTGTGCTGAAGGAGTTTTTACAGTGTATTGTTTCCAGAGTTCTTCAAAAAAATAAGTCAAATCCATTCTAATTATGTTTTTATTTGAAGCAAAATTATTATTTTTGACTATTATTGCGTGTATATATATTGTTTTTAGTCTCAATTTTATAAATTTTGTGTCAAATTGAAGATAATGTTTTGTTTTTATTATCAATTTTGACTGCAAGTGTTTTAAATTTTTTATGAGTATGAATCATTTTGATTATATAGATCAGCAGATTTTATTGCAGATACGTGAAGATGCCAGAAAGCCTTTCTCTCAAATAGCAGAGAATTTAAAAATTTCTAATTCTTTGGTACATCAAAGAATTAAAAAACTTAAGCAACGTGGTGTAATAAAGAAAGCCGAGTTTGTTGTAGATGAAAAACAGATCGGTTTTAAAACGAAATCTTATGTAGGTATTCGTCTAAGAGAAGCTAGATATGCAAAACAAGTGGTTGATGGTTTAAAAGAAATTCCAGAAATATTAGAATGTAATTATGTTTCAGGTCATTATGCTATTTTCATTCTTATTTTTGCATTTGACAACCATCATTTACGTAAGATTCTGTATGAACAAGTGCATCAGATTGATGGAGTCGCAGGAACGGATAGTTTTATTTGTTTTGATACTAATTTTAGAAGGCAGGTTTCTTTAAATTCTTTAGGAAAGAATATTTCATATGATTGATAAAAGTATATTGACATCTTTACAAAACCAGCTAGAAGGTCAACTACAATTTGATACTCTAATTACTGCTTTATATGCTACAGATGCTTCAGTGTATCGTAGAATTCCTCTGGCGGTAGCATTTCCAAAATCAATACAAGATGTTAAAAAAATAGTTGCTTTTGCATCTCAACACGATATTGGTATTATTCCCAGAACAGCAGGAACTTCGCTTGCAGGGCAATGTGTAGGGGATGGTATTGTGGTAGATGTTTCTAAATATTTTACTAAAATAATTGCTGTTGATAAAACCAAAAAAACAGTGACTGTTCAACCAGGAGTGATACGGGATGATCTTAATCGTTTTTTGAAACCGTATGGATTGTTTTTTGGACCTAATACATCGACATCTAATCGTTGTATGATTGGAGGAATGGTCGGAAATAATAGCAGTGGTACTACATCGATTCAATATGGTGTTACAAGAGATAAAGTCTTAGAGTTACAAACAGTATTGTCTGATGGTAGTGAAGTTACTTTTTCTGAAATATCATCAAATGATTTTGAGACGAAACGAAATTTGAATACCCTTGAAGGAAAAATCTACGACCAGATTTATACCGAACTTTGTTCTAAGGAGATTCAACAACAAATTACGACTCATTTTCCGAAACGAGAAATTCATAGACGTAACACAGGTTACGCCATTGATGAACTAATTGATTCTGAGGTGTTTTCTACAACGAATACACATTTTAATATGTGTAAACTTCTCACAGGAAGCGAAGGTACATTGGCTTTTACAACACAAATTACGTTACAGTTAGATGAACTTCCACCAGAAGAAACTTTAATGATTGCCGCGCATTTTAAGACTATCGATGATTGTATGAGAGCAGTAGCGCCTGTAATGCAACATTCGTTATTCACTTGCGAAATGATGGATAAAACTATTTTGGATTGCACAAAAAATAATATCGAGCAATTAAAGAATCGTTTTTTTATTGTTGATGATCCAGAAGCAATCTTAATGCTAGAACTTAGAGCAAAAGATGCGAATCATTTAGAACAGCAAAAGGATAAATTATTAAAAACTCTTGATGAATCAAAACTAAGCTATGCCAATCCAATTTTACGTAAAGAAGAAATAGATAAGGCTTTAGAATTAAGAAAAGCAGGATTAGGATTGTTAGGTAATATTGTTGGCGATAAAAAAGCAGTTGCTTGTATAGAAGATACGGCAGTTGCTATTCCTGATTTGGCGGATTACATATCAGAATTTACAGATTTAATGAAGTCTTATGACCAACAAGCTGTGTATTACGCACATGCTGGAGCAGGAGAGATTCACCTTCGACCGATTCTGGATCTGAAAAAAAGTAAAGACGTAACCCTATTTAAAAAAATAACAGACGATGTAGCATCTTTGGTAAAGAAATATCAAGGCTCTATGAGTGGTGAACATGGTGATGGTATTGTAAGGGCTGGATACATACCTTTTATGATTGGTGAGGATAATTATAAGATTTTAGAACGTATTAAAAATACATTTGATCCTAATTCTATTCTTAATCCGGGTAAGATTATAGATGCCTATCCCATGGATCAAAAATTACGATATGAGATAGATCGAAAAGAACCAGAGATAGATACCATTTTTGATTTTACCGATTCGATGGGAATTCTAAGGGCTGCAGAAAAATGTAATGGTAGTGGTGATTGCCGTAAGTCTGTAGAAGCGGGAGGAACCATGTGCCCCAGTTATCGGGCTACAAAAAACGAAAAAGATACTACCCGGGGTAGGGCAAATACACTAAGAGAGTTTTTAACCAATAGTGAGAAGGTTAATAAATTTGATAATAGAGAATTAAAAGAAGTTTTTGACCTCTGTCTAAGTTGCAAAGGATGTGCCAGTGAGTGTCCCTCAAATGTTGATGTAGCTGCACTGAAAGCAGAATTCGAATATCAATATCAAAAAGAAAATGGAGTATCATTACGTACAAAGCTTTTTGCTCACAATAATAGATTGAATGCTATAGGGAGAATCGCGCCTGGTTTAACAAATTTTTTCTTTTCTAATGCATTAACATCTAGTATTTTAAAATCTACTTTAGGTATTGCCAAACAACGAAATTTACCTTTGTTAAGCAAACAATCCTTAAGAGGTTGGTGTAAACAAAATATAAAAAGAATACAACCAGAGCAACCTATAAAAACAGTGTACTTTTTTATAGATGAATTTACGAATCATTTGGATGCCGAAATCGGTATAGATGCTATCGAGTTACTGACCAAATTAAATTATGAAGTAAAGATAATTGATCATAAAGAAAGTGGACGGACTTTTATATCAAAAGGATTATTGAAACAAGCCAAAATTCTGGCAAATCTTAATATTGAAACGTTTAATAATCATATTACTGCAGAAACTCCTTTGATCGGGTTAGAACCCTCTGCCATACTCACTTTTAGAGATGAGTATTTGAGATTGGCTGATGATAAAGAAAATGCAGCTGCAGTGGCAAGACATACTTTTTTGATTGATGAATTCTTACATGCAGAAATAGAAAAAGGAAATATAAATGCTGATTTATTTACTGCAGATACTAAAACAATTAAAATACATGGTCACTGCCATCAAAAAGCTTTATCTGGTATACACAATACATTTTCGATTCTAAATTTACCCAAAAACTTTAATGTTACGATTATTCCATCTGGGTGTTGCGGTATGGCAGGATCTTTTGGATATGAGAAAGAGCATTATGATGTTAGTATGCAAATAGGGGAGCAGACCTTATTTCCATCGGTTAGAAAAACACCTAAGGATACTATTATTGTGGCTGTAGGAACTAGCTGTAGACATCAAATAAAAGATGGAACGCAACGAGAAGCATCACATCCTATTAGTATTCTCAAAAGTGCTTTAGTGTAGATAAGGTTTTAAAACCAGGAATTTCAAATAAATGTTGGATTTAAAATTATACTAAAATGTTATCCATGTATAGTTTCAGAAGTGCCATAGTTCTGAATAAGCTCTCCTTCAAATTTTAATAAATCTTCCCATTGTTTATCTACATCAATACCTTCTCCGTATTTACGTGCAAAACCAATAAATGTGGTGTAATGACCAGCTTCACTAATCATTAAATCGTGATAGAATTTTGATAGCTCAGGGTCTTTTATTTTTTTTGAAAGAAGCTTAAATCGTTCGCAACTTCTGGCTTCGATCATTGCTGAAAATAACAATCGGTTAACTAAGCTTTGCTTACGACTACCACCTGTAATACCATATTTAAATAATTCATTTACATAACTGTCCTTTCGTTCTCTACCTAATTTATAACCACGCTTTTTAATAATTTCATGAACCATTTCAAAGTGCTGTAATTCTTCTTGTGCCAAAGTTAATAAATCAGTAACCAAATCAGTATGTTCAGAATTTAACGTAATGATGGTAATGGCATTTGTGGCTGCTTTTTGTTCGCACCATGCATGATCTGTTAAGATTTCTTCAATATTTGTTTCCGCAAGAGCTGCCCAACGTGGATCTGTTGCCAGTTTTAAACCAAGCATATTTATATTGTTTTAAGAGATATATAGTATTGTCAAAGATACGTTTTGCGATTTTTATTTCAATGATTCTAACAACTTATTAATATATCATTTTTCAAAATATTTATATATACATATAAATTGCTGGCATCAAATAAAAGATGAGGAGATACAAAATGAGGTGTAACACCTCATTTTGGCATGGATAGAATTTTTAAGAGAGAAATATTAGAATTGATAACGAATCCCTAATCCAAATCCTGTATAAAAATATGTTGAATCAGTACTTTTATTATCGGTAGAAAAAAATATTTCTGGCCTTATATTTAAAGAAATTTGTATTGGGGACTTATTAGGACTGTATCCAATACCTCCATCAGCTATTATTCCTAAATTAGCATTAAATAATGCTCCTCCGCCAATACCTATTGTAAATAGGAAATACTCTTTGATATATCCCTGTAGCCATTAGACCAACAGTAGGTATGAATTCACTCCCATAAACGCGTAATCCCGTATCAAATTCTAATCTATTTTTACTGTTGATACGAAGTTGATAAGAAATGCCAATACCTGCAATATTAGGATCGTTATAATTATCATGATTACTAATAAGAAACTCTGGTCGAACCCCTAGGGTGTGTCTAGAAAACTCTTGTGATTGAGTAGTATTTATAGCCAATACTAAAACAGCAAAAATTAAAACATGTCTTTTGTATATCATAAAAAAGTTTAGGAGTAACAACAACAGGTTTTATTGGGACATCACAAATATGCTGTGAGGTTTTTAAGAAAAAGTCACGGTTTTCAGGGATATTGAAAAAGTAATAACAGTAAAGCGGGAGTAAGACAGATTATGATTTCTTGAGAGATGTGATTACTTCGTTTACCATAAAAGAGGCTTGCAGGGTCTCGGGATCAATTTCTAAGCTTTCTACCTCTTCAACAGATTCTTCATAAGCTTTCATTGATTCATTCTCATAATGTACTAGTTTCCATGCTGCATCATGATATTCTAATGAAGTTAGATTTTCTATCCAATCTCCAGAATTTAAATAAATGCAGGACCCGTTTTTATCCTCGTATTTACGCATTTGAGGTTGATGGATATGACCACATACTACATAGCTATATTTGTTTTTAACAGCTAACTCTGCAGCAACATCTTCAAAATCATTAATATATTTTACTGCTTTTTTTACACTATTTTTGATTTTCTTAGAAAGAGAAAACTTTTCTTTTCCTATACGTAGCAAAAACCAATTAATAGCTTGATTAAAAAGAATTAGCATATCATATCCCCAACTGCCTAATTTAGCTAACCATTTTGCGTTTTGAATTGAGGCATCAAAAACATCGCCATGAAAGAACCATGCTTTTTTGCCATCTAATTCCAGAACAAGTTTATCAACTAATTTAAAATTTCCCATTTGAGCATCACTAAACTTGCGAAGCATCTCATCGTGATTGCCTGTGATATAGATAACTTCTGTTCCTTTTGATGCAAACGAAATAATCTTTTTGATAACCTTAAGATGGGATTTTGGAAAATATCGTTTTCTAAATTGCCAGATATCTATAATATCACCATTAAGAATAAGAGTTTTTGGTTTGATACTATTTAAATAGTTGA
This sequence comes from Aquimarina sp. EL_43, assembly GCF_943422735.1. Lineage (NCBI taxonomy): Bacteria > Pseudomonadati > Bacteroidota > Flavobacteriia > Flavobacteriales > Flavobacteriaceae > Aquimarina > Aquimarina sp. EL_43. Next base: position 4,546,073 of record NZ_CALSBR010000001.1, read on the forward strand.
GAAGTTCTTTTGCTTGACATCCATAAGTACCAAGATGGATATCCGAAATTACAACAAGTTCTACAATACGTTTCTTCATATAAAATATGATAATATCACAAATTAAATGAATCTGTTTTCAAAGATAATTATCTTATTATAAGTTTATTGTTATCTAAATTTAATCATTTTAATGAGTTGTTATCAAAACATTAAAATTTAATTATTGCTTACAGATTTTGATAAGAATTATGGTAAAACCCCCAGAGGACTTATAATTTCTCTAAGATTTAGTCTATATCTCTCATTTAATATACTCTATTAAAGAGAATAGTATTGGTCGTATATGACCGATGATATGTTTAGATGTATTGAATAGAATCAAATTTATATATGAGAAATTATCTAGTATTGACCCTTATTACTTGTTGCTTATTATCAAATTGTACTCCTAAAGAATCAATAACTAATGTTTTGATATCAAAAGAAGATGCCATTGAATTTAAGATCGATAGCATCCTATCAAAAATGACATTAGAGGAAAAGATAGGTCAAACTGCCCAACGTGGAAAATCAAGTAGAGTAAAAGAGCTACCTGTAGAGCTTAAGGAGGCTGTAAAAAAAGGAGAAATCGGCTCTTTTCTTAATATTATGAATAAGGATGATGCCAAAGAACTACAGCGTATCGCAATGGAAGAGAGCCCTAATAAAATACCATTAATATTTGCAAGAGATGTTATTCATGGTTTTAAAACCATTTTTCCAATTCCATTAGGTCAAGCTGCTTCATTTGACCCTAATCTGGTGCAAAAAGGAGCCAGAATATCTGCGATCGAAGCTTCTACATATGGTATACGTTGGACATTTGCGCCAATGCTCGATATATCCAGAGACCCCAGATGGGGACGTATCGCAGAATCTGCAGGAGAAGATCAATATCTTACCAGCATTATGGGAGAAGCTTATATTAAAGGTTTTCAAGGAGATGACTTGTCATCTTCTACAAGTATAGCCGCTTGTGCAAAACATTTTGTAGGTTATGGAGCTGCCGAAGGAGGGAGAGACTATAACACGGCAAACATCAATGAATTTTCTTTACACAACACATACTTGAAACCGTTTAAAAAAGCTGTAGAAACTAACGTTGCGACCTTAATGACTGGCTTTAATGATCTTAATGGAGTTCCGGTTTCAGGAAATAAATATCTTTTAAAAGAAGTATTGCGTAATCAGTGGGGTTTTGATGGGTTTGTGGTAAGTGATTGGAATTCTATAATTGAAATGGTTCCTCACGGATTTGCAGAAGATGAAGTGGCCGCAGCAGGAAAAGCAGCAAATGCAATGCTGGATATGGAAATGACCAGTACTTCATATCAGGATAATATGAAGAATTTAATAGAAGAAAGAAAATTCTCTGAAAATCAATTGGATGAAATGGTTCGGAATATTCTTAGAATCAAATTTAAATTAGGATTATTTGATAAACCATACTTCGAACAAGAATCTGATGTACTGTATGCCAAAGAACATCTGGAAGCTGCTAAAGAAGCTGCAAAAAAAAGTATGGTATTACTTAAAAATAAAAATCAAATATTACCTCTAAGTACTAAAAAAAAATTAACTATAATTGGTCCTTTAGCAGACGCACCACACGATCAATTAGGCACATGGACTTTTGATGGAGAAAAAGCACGTACGATTACCCCATTAACATCTTTTAAAGAAGATGGCGAACATCCTATTTTATATAGTAAAGGTTTATCATACAGTAGAGATAAATCTAATAAAGGGTTTAATGATGCGATCAAAATAGCTAAAAACTCAGATATCATCGTATTCTTTGGAGGTGAAGAAGCTATCTTGTCTGGGGAAGCTCATAGTAGAGCAAACCTAAATCTTCCTGGTAAACAAGAGTCTCTTATTAGTGAACTTCATAAAACTGGAAAACCAATAGTATTAGTACTAATGGCAGGTAGACCTATTACATTAGGCAATATTATTGATAAAGTAGATGCGGTATTATTTGCATGGCATCCAGGAACGATGGGAGGCCCTGCAATATTGGATATACTTACAGGTAAAGCTTCACCGTCAGGGCGATTACCAATTACATGGCCCAAAGAAGTAGGTCAAATACCAATATATTATAATCATAAAAACACAGGCCGCCCTACAATTCCTGAAGAATTTGTTCAAATTGACTCTATCCCTATAGGAGCATGGCAAAGTTCTCTGGGAAATACATCACATTACTTAGATCTGGGATATTTACCGCAATACCCTTTTGGGTACGGTCTTACATACAGTAGTTTTGAATACTGTGACGTTAAAATTTTATCAAATGAGATTAATGAAAATGGTCCAATTATAGTAAGTGCAAAAATCACAAATACCGGAAATGTAATAGCTGAAGAAGTAGTACAATTATACTTTAGAGATATGGTGGGTAGTATTACTAGGCCTGTAAAAGAATTGCTGCGTTTTAAGAAAATAGAACTCGAACCTGGAGCCTCAAAAATCGTTGATTTTGTATTTAGTAAGGATGATATTTCGTTTTATGGACTAGATAAAAAGTGGGTTGTAGAACCGGGAAAATTCAAATTATGGGTTGGCAAACATGCTTTAGACCAAACACATGAGTTAGAATTTGTTATAGAATAACTATTGTTGAAGTGGGTTTAAAAAATATATACATCGTTTTTGGGGTTTCAGGATGTGGAAAAACGACCTTAGGTAAAGAACTAGCAACAACATTAGGAATTCCTTTTTATGATGCAGATGATTTTCATCCAGAAGAAAACATAAAAAAAATGTCTGATGGTATTCCTCTAAATGATAATGATAGAGCTCCGTGGTTACAAATCTTGGCAGATCATATTGTAGATTGGAGTAATGACAAAGGAGCTGTATTAGCTTGTTCTGCGTTAAAACAAAAATATAGAGATGGATTACAACCTATTGGTCATAGTTATATAAACTGGATTTTTTTAGAAGCCTCATACGAATTGATTTTAAATCGTTTAGAAGCAAGGCAGGGACATTTTTTTAAAAAAGAATTATTAGTATCCCAATTTGAAACTTTAGAAAAACCCGAACATGGAATTTTTATAGATGCAGAACAAAGTATTATAAATAGTATTACTCAAATAAAATTAGAATTGAATATTTCAAAATCACAATTAGGACTTATAGGGCTTGGCGTTATGGGGAAAAGCCTTGCTAAAAATATGCTATCCCGAGGCTTTAGTTTATCTGTCTATAATCGACAGGTTGAGAATAGAGAAGTTGATATCGCCAAACACTTTGTGAATGAGCAATCAAATGATACAAATGTTCTGGGATTTGATGACTTATCATCTTTTGTGAATTCGTTAGAGCAACCTCGGACAATCATGATCATGGTCAATGCAGGAAAACCTATAGACATGGTTATAGAATCGATATTACCATTGTTATCAAGAGAAGATTGTTTGATTGATGGCGGGAATTCTCATTATAAAAAAACTTTGGAAAGAGAACAATTAGTATCCAAATCTGGAATACATTTTCTTGGAACTGGAGTTTCTGGTGGTGAAGAAGGAGCATTAAAAGGACCATCTATTATGCCAGGAGGGTCGAAAGAAGCATATATGCGTTCAGGAAAATTCTTAGAGGCTATTGCAGCTAGAGATAAAAATAATAATCCATGTTGTACTTATGTTGGTACTCAGGGATCAGGGCACTATGTGAAAATGATTCATAATGGGATAGAATATGCAGAAATGCAATTATTATCAGAAATATATCATTTTTTGAGATTTTATGGAAACAAAAACCCAAAGCAGATTAGTGATATTTTTGAATCATGGAGAATGAATAAAAAAGATAGTTTCCTTTTAGAAATTACAGTAGATATTCTAAGAAAAATGGAAGGAGAAGAGTTTTTGATTGATAAAATTCTAGATAAAGCGGGACAAAAAGGAACTGGAGGATGGTCAGCAGTATCAGCCTTAGAAATAGGAATGCCAATATCAACCATTTCAGAAGCTGTAATGGCAAGAAATCTTTCTGGTATGAAATCAGAACGTGTTCATGCCTCAGAAATTTATAAATTGAAGCCTTCTACAGGTTTTAATGATGAAAAACTATTAGCTACTTTAGAAAAAGCTTTTTACGCCACAAGTATTATCAATCATGCAATAGGATTTGACCTTATATCACAGGCATCTCAAGAATACCAATGGAATCTTAATTTATCAGAGATAGCACGAATATGGACCAATGGATGTATTATTCGTAGTGATATAATGGAGAAAATATCTACTTTATTTAAAGATAGTAATCCAATTTCATTGCTTTTGTTTCCAGAAATTGTAGAGATGATGAAAATTAATATCACCAAATTAACAGATACGGTCTCTATGGCAATGAAAGCTGGATATCCTTTGCCAGTAATGTCTGCTGCTACAAACTATTTTTTGATCTATACATCGGCACAATCTTCTGCAAATATGATACAGGCACAACGAGATTATTTTGGAGCACATACATACCAACGAGTTGATGCTCCAATTACCGAATATTTTCACACAAACTGGAAAAGCTAATATATATGGAATATCAATTACTAATTGCTGTAGGAGTAGGTATTTTTGCTCTACTTTTCATGATTCTAAAATTGAAAATACAGGCTTTTATTGCGCTTCTTATTGTATGCATACTTGTCGGCATCATTGCTGGGTTGTCACCAGAAATGATTCTTGATAGTATAAAGAATGGAATGGGAGGAACTTTAGGTTTTGTGGCTACAGTAGTTGGGTTAGGAGCCTTATTTGGAGGATTATTAGAACATTCTGGCGGAGCTCAGGGCTTAGCAAGATATATATTAAAAATCGCCGGTGAAAAAAATGCATCCTGGGCGATGATGATTACTGGTTTTATTATCGCTATTCCGGTATTTTTTGATGTGGCATTTATCATTTTAGTTCCTGTAGTGTATGCTATTGCGAGAAATACCAAAAAATCGGTATTATTATATGCGATTCCTTTACTAGCAGGGTTAGCTATTACACATAGTTTTATTCCGCCAACTCCTGGACCCGTTGCGGTTGCAGATATTCTTGGAGCTAATTTAGGCTGGGTAATTATCTTAGGATTTATTACTGGTATCCCTGCCGCGATCATTAGTGGACCCGTTTTTGCAAAATATGTTTCTAAGAAAATAAGTGTTTCGATACCAGAACAAGGCATAAATATCTTAGAAGATAAAGAATACCCTAATCCAATCACTATTATAGCAATTATAGCATTACCAATTCTTTTAATCGTTTTAAAGACTATTTTTCTTGGAGATTGGATGGGCGAGAATTTTTTGCCAGAATCAGTAACATATAGTATTGCATTACTGGGGCATCCATTTACTGCTTTAATTATAGCAAACCTTCTTGCATGGTATATTTTAGGGATTAGAAGAGGAACAGGAAGAGACGAATTACTAAAATTGTCAATGAAATCTTTTCAACCCGCAGGAGCTATAATATTACTTACTGGGGCAGGAGGTGCTTTTAAACAAATTTTAGTAGACACTAAAGCAGGGGAAATATTAGCTTCTTCACTACAAGGATCGTTTATACATCCTTTACTATTTGCTTTTATAGTAGCAGCTTTGATACGTATACTTCAAGGGTCAGCCACAACAGCAATGATTGCTGCTGCCGGAATAGCATCTCCAATTATTTTAATCGGTGATTTTAGTGCTGCTCAAATTGCACTTTTTGTTATATCAATAGCTTCTGGAGCGACTATTTTATCGCATGTTAATGATAGCGGATTTTGGTTGGTAGGACAATACCTCGGTTTAACCGAAAAACAGACATTTCGCTCATGGACAGTAATGACCACTTTGATTGCGTGCACAGGCTTAATAATGTCCTTGTTATTGTGGTATGTATTTTAGTTGTAATAGTTCAAACCTAACTAATTTATTATAAATAAGAGTGCAATTGATAGTGTTTTCTTAGGTGAAAATACTCCGTTTTCGGTGAGAGTATAAATTGATACAATTTTTAACTTTTAATAAAAAATGAATTTTGATTGAATTTTTGTAAATAAAACCCAATTTTTTATATGATAATACTACTGTATTTTTGAAGATTAAAAATTACATTTGCTAAAAATTGTATGCATGGCAGGAAATACATTTGGTAACCTATTTAAGGTTACTACTTTTGGAGAATCACACGGAGTAGCAATTGGTGGAGTCATTGATGGCTGCCCAGCTGGTGTAACACTCGACTTAGACGCTATTCAACAAGAACTTGATCGTCGTAAACCTGGTCAGTCGGCTATTGTTACACAACGTAAAGAACCCGATACTGTCGAGTTTTATTCTGGTATTTTTGAAGGTGTTACAACAGGAACTCCAATAGGTTTTGCAATCAAAAATGCAAATCAAAAGTCTAAAGATTATTCTCATATTAAAGATTCTTATCGACCGTCTCATGCAGATTATACCTATGATCAAAAATATGGCATTAGAGATTATAGAGGAGGAGGACGCTCTTCTGCTCGCGAAACAGCAAGTAGAGTAGTCGCAGGAGCAATCGCTAAACAAGTATTGTCTGATATAAAATTTCAGGCCTATGTGAGCGGTGTTGGCTCCATCAAATTAGAAAAAAGTCATACAGAACTTGATTTATCATTAACCGAAAGTAATATTGTACGCTGCCCGGATCCTAAGATGGCTTCGGAAATGGAGCATTATATCAAACAAATTAGAAAAGAAGGAGATACTGTTGGCGGAATTGTAAGTTGTGCCATTTCTGGTGTGCCAGTAGGGTTAGGTGAGCCAGCTTTTGATAAGCTGCATGCCGAATTAGGGAAAGCTATGCTATCTATTAATGCAGTTAAAGGATTTGAATATGGAAGTGGTTTTGCCGGATCAGAACTAAAAGGAAGTGAGCATAATGATCTTTTTAATACCGATGGGACTACACAAACGAATTTATCTGGAGGTATACAAGGAGGGATTTCTAATGGGATGGATATCTATTTTAATGTAGCTTTTAAACCTGTAGCTACAATTATGCAGGATCAGGAAACTATCGATAAAGAAGGTAATATTGTTACTATGCAAGGAAAAGGGAGACATGACCCTTGTGTAGTCCCAAGAGCAGTACCTATTGTAGAGGCTATGGCTGCTTTGGTACTTGTCGATTATTGGTTAATGAATAGAACAATTAAGAAATAAATTAATATAGAGTAGTGTAGTTTTAATGTGTGGTACAAATTAGAATTACTAACCTGTAAAACACTTATATATTAAAAAAAACAGGTCTTTTATTTCGTATTTCGCAATTTCTATCCCCTTTTATTATTTTAAATTTATATATTGGACGCTGTTTTGGCTTAAAAATTAAATTCTTCACATGAAAAAAATCGCACTGCATTGGAAAATTATGATCGGAATGATATTAGGTATATTATTCGGGTTTTTAATGACAACATTTTCATGGGGAAAGGAATTTACAGGAGATTGGATAGCACCTTTGGGAACCATATTTGTAAATCTACTGAAACTAATTGCAGTTCCGTTAATTTTAGCTTCTTTGATCAAAGGAATCTCTGATCTAAAAGATATTTCTAAATTTAAACTGATAGGAGGAAGAACTATCGTTATTTATATCTTAACTACGGTTATTGCAATAACCATTGGTTTATTATTAGTAAATACTTTTAAACCAGGAAATGGGATTACTCCCGAAACTATAGAGAAACTAACTACAGAATATGCTGGTAACGCTAAAATATCAGAACGTATAGCTGAAGCAAGTAGACAAAAAGAAAGTGGTCCTTTGCAATTTATTGTTGATATGGTTCCTCAAAATGCTTTTAAAGCAATGAGTGATAACAAGATGATGTTGCAGGTGATATTCTTTGCAATTTTTCTTGGTATCAGTATGTTATTGATAAAACCTGCACAGTCAGAACCTCTTAAAAAATTCTTTGATAGCTTAAATGATGTAGTGTTAAAGATGGTTGATTTGATTATGCTTACTGCGCCATATGCTGTTTTTGCATTATTAGCTAATGTAGTGGTTACTTCTGATGATCCTGATATATTGTTAGCATTATTAAAATATGCTGGTGTTGTAATATTCGGACTAGCGTTAATGATTGTGTTCTATTGTACATTGGTTGCTGTTATTACCAAGAAATCTCCATTATGGTTTTTAAAAGAAATCAGTCCTGCACAACTATTAGCGTTTTCAACAAGCTCTAGTGCAGCTACGCTTCCTGTTACCATGGAAAGAGTAGAAGAGCATATTGGTGTGGATAAAGAAGTATCTAGTTTCGTATTACCAGTTGGTGCCACGATCAATATGGATGGTACTAGTTTATATCAGGCAGTAGCTTCAGTATTTATTATGCAAGTGCTTTGGCCAGAAGGATTAACTTTTAGTAATCAAATTACTATTGTACTAACTGCTTTATTGGCTTCAATAGGATCGGCAGCTGTTCCCGGAGCAGGAATGGTGATGTTAGTTATTGTATTAGAAGCAATTGGTTTCCCTTCGGATAAATTACCAATAGGTTTGGCACTAATCTTTGCAGTAGACAGGCCTTTAGACATGTTAAGAACAACGGTTAATGTTACTGGAGATGCTACGGTATCTATGATTGTAGCAAAGTCAGTTGGAAAATTAGGAGAACCCAATGTAAAAGAATGGGACGATGATTATCAAGGGTAGATTAGACTAAACCTAATCAATTATTTTATTTAACTAACAGCCCAGTTTTTAAGTAATTCAAATAATAGTGGGTATTCTGTCTCTCTTTCGGGATTCCACATCATAGTTAGTTGTGCCTTCTGTTTTATATCTTTTAATTCAATAATTTTTATAGGAAATTCATGCCCCTGTAATGAAGATACAGGCTCGAAAGAAATTCCCAATCCAGCTTCGACTAGCCTGAAACTAGTACTTGCAGAATCTGTTTCGTGAATAATTTTTGGGGCAAAACCAGCATCAATACAGATAGACTCCAGAATATGAACATAATTTGGACCATCCGCTACAGATGGAAATATAAATTCCTCATTAGAAAAAATAGAAAAATCGGTATAATTATGTTTATCAACAGGATGATCTTCGGGGAGTAGTATTAAAAAATTATCAATACGAAGCACTTTACTTTTCAAATTAAAAGGAACCATCGGGTTTGTAGCAAAACCAATATCTAATTCGTTTTGTTGTAATGCCAAATATTGATCACGGTTGTTCATTTCTTTTAAAACTGCTTTTATACCAGGTATTTGATAATTAATTGTCTTTAAAATCTCGGGTAGGATGGTTTGCATTATAGAATGTGTAAACCCTATATTAATTTCTCCGGCATGCCCATTATGAATATTAATAGTTTGCTTTTTTAATCTTTCTAATTGAGCAAGTTGTTTTTTTACTTCTTTTACAAAATGTTGCCCAGCAGGAGTAAGTTTTACGTTACGTTTATCTCTGATAAATAGAATAGCTCCAATCTGTTCTTCTAACTGCTTAATTTGCCTGCTTAAAGCCGGTTGAACAATGTTTAGTTCTTCTGCTGCTCTTGTAAAATTTAATTTCTCTGATAATACAACTACACTTTTTATTTGCTGAAGAGTCATTTATTACTTTTTGTTATTAGTTTATCAAAATTAAGTATTTTTTATTATAAATATAGATAGCTAATTTTGGAGTGTTTAAATGTTTGTTTAATCCATTGCGCATATTGGAGAATTACTGATCAGAACTTGTCAGCCTGCTATTCTGGTAGATTGTCTTAATATAGTTGATACTTTAATTGCTTGTTATACAGGCTGACTTTTTCTGAATTGTTAATTTTTTATATATGTGCTATTAAAAGACCTAATTCTAATACGAAACATGCAGAATACAATACCAAAAACAGATATATTAGAAAAAGCTTACGACCCTTCAGATTTCAGAAAGATGGGGCATCAAGTTATTGATTTACTAGCAGATCACTTAGAAAAGGTTCAGACCGATCGAGAACACCCTGTACTACCTTTTCGCAATCCAGAAGAGGAACTATCCTACTGGAAACAAGATTTTGCATCAGATTCGGGAACACTAGATGTATTTAAAAACATTTTAGATCACTCGGTTCAGGTACATCACCCAAGATATATTGGTCATCAAGTTGCAGTTCCTGCATTGGTTTCAACTTTGGCAGGACTGATGTCTGATTTATTAAGTAATGGTACTGGTGTATATGAAATGGGAATGGCGGCTAATGCAATTGAAAAGATCGTTACTGATTTTGTAGCGCAAAGAATTGGATATACTGCAGAAACTTCTGGTTTTCTTACTTCTGGAGGTACTTTGGCTAATCTTACTGCACTATTAGCAGCACGTAAAGCTAAAGCTCCATCTGCTGTTTGGGAACAGGGGCATCAAGAAAAATTGGCGGTTATGGTTTCTGAAGAAGCACATTATTGTATTGATAGAGCAGCCAGAATTCTTGGTTTAGGAAGTGAAGGAATTATTAAAGTACCAGTAGATATAGATTTTAAAATAGATACAAGTGTGTTAGATACATATTTGGATAAAGCTAAATCTGATGGGTTTCATGTGATTGCACTTATCGGTTGTGCATGTTCTACAGCCACAGGATCATATGATGATTTAGAAGCATTAGCTGATTTTGCAGAACTAAATAACTTGTGGTTTCACATTGATGGAGCACATGGTGGAGGAGTGGTATTCTCAAAAAAATATCAACATCTAACCAATGGAATATCTCGTGCTGATTCTGTAGTTATAGATTTTCATAAAATGTTAATGACTCCAGCTTTAAACACAGCGTTAATTTTTAAGAAAGGAGAAAATGCATATCAGACATTTGCTCAAAAAGCTCAATATCTTTGGGATTCTCAGCATACCAAAGAATGGTACAATTCGGGGAAACGAACATTTGAATGTACAAAATTAATGATGTCTATTAAGGTATATACCATCCTTAAGACATATGGAGAAGAAATATTCGAGAAGAATATTGATAAACTTTATGATCTGGGTTCGGTCTTTGCAAAAATGGTAAGAGAGCGATCTTCTTTCGAGTTAGCCCTAGAGCCTGAAGCAAATATTATTAATTTCAGATATATCAAAACCGATAATAAAGATCTTAATGCTCTTAATAATGCAATTCGCCAATGGTTAGTGAAATCTGGTAAATTTTATATTGTTCAAACAACAATAGGTGAGCATCGTTATTTAAGAACTACAATTATGAATCCATTAACCGAGAAAGATGACCTGGTAGCTCTTTTGGACGAAATTGAACACATTGCAGAAACTTTGATTTAGTTTGGTTCTGATAAAATGATATGGTTGTATATTTTGATATTTAACATTTGTTAACGCAACGTATACTAAATGTAATTCATCTACTGTTATATAGTAGTAACCAAAAATAATAGAGATGAAACATTTTATTTATGTAGTATCCTTATTTGTCATAATAGGTTGTAGTGGAGATGATGATGATAACCCAGTTAATCCGCCTTCTAATCCATCTGGTTTAACAGGGATTTGGCATTTAGTAAATGTTACAGGAGGATTTTCAGGTATAAATGATGATTTTGAAAAAGGAGTCATAGTTTGGGACTTTGATGATACTAAAGAAAGAGTAGAAGTAACTAATAATAACGCGGCTAATTCTTCTACCGAGGATTTATTTCCAACAGGAATTTATACTTTTTCTATTGTTACCATAAATGGTAATAAAGAACTGATCGTCAACGAAAGAAATTTAGGTAATTTTGAGATTACAACTAATGAATTTATAGTTGACGAGCAGTTTAAAGATGGTTTTCGTTATACATTTCAACGTTAAAGATTAATTTGCTTGTTTTTTTGGGTATTTAACCTGGTAAAAGAATTGTTTTTCTGCTTTTTGGTTAGAAGAAATATTTAGTTTCCAGATCATAATACCGGTTTTGATATTTTACTTTTCGTTTCTCTTTTGATTTAGATAATGCTTCTTTTTAAAGTTGTTCGTTTATGTTTTTAGCAGGGGAAAAACCCCCTGAGCATTCTTAGTTAAAATCCCCTTACGCTGTATCGTTCTTATCTATACATTTGAAGTATCACATAAACACTCATAAAGATGAAACGGCTTTTACTACCCATAGTGCTTATTACCTTCGCTGTAATATGTCTTAGTATCGTACATATTGATAATATTAATAAGTTAGATGCTCAATCAAATGAGCTTAGAAAAAAATATCAAACTGAACATACGGTAAAACATAGAACAAATGATTCTTCGGTTATTATACCGGAGACTAAATGAAGGAATGTAGATAATGATTCAATTACTATTGATCTATAAAAAGAGCGTTGAGTTCTGGGGTTGGAATCATACAACTTTCTTTTTTACCAAACCACTTATATCTGTTTTTGGCAATAATATCGTAAATCCAATCTCTAAAGAATTTAGGTAAAATAAGAAAAACAGAAAGTAGGGGATATATACCAGAGAGTTGTTTTGCAATATGTAGAGCAGCTGTTGATTTATAATAGTAAGCAATATCAGGGTCAATTAATAATATAGAGTCTAATTTTGTAGAATCAATATTTCTCTCTGCGATTAATCTTTTACCAATTTTACTTTGTAATGGAGCATAGCGAAATACATCATTTTTATCTCGTTTAATAGTAAATAAGACTGCAGTGTTGCATAAGTTGCAAACACCATCAAATAATATAATCTTTTTTCCATCTTCAATCATAGTACAAAGATAATTGGAATATGTATTATTAATAACCAATTATCAATATATTAAGAATTATTTCGCAATTACAGAATCAATAACCTGTTGTGTCGTAATTTGAAGATTTTTAGGAAGTTTATTATCTTTTGGTAAAACAGCAAGATAGCGGTCATTATTAGAATCATAGACTTGCTTGAAAACCGGTTCATCTAATTGCAAGGCATCACAAATTTCTTTAATTAGATCGAGATGATAAATAAGATCAGTACTTCCAAGGTGAAAAACTCCTTTCTTATTGCGATTAATGATATAATGTATTTGTTGTGTTAATTTAAATATCGAAGTTGCATTAATAATAACATTAGGAAAAACTTCTATAGGTGCTTTTAGACCATGAAGAGTTTTAAGCTCTTGCACTCTTGGAGTAGTAGAGCCAAAAACCATGGGTACTCGTGCTATTACATACTTATGAGTAGGTAATCGCATTAGTGCGTTTTCAATTTTGATTTTGAATCTGCCAAAAACACTATCACTAAGGGTTTTATCATATTCGTATGATGGGTAATTGCTAAAAGAATCAAATACATTAGCACTGGAGATAAAAACAAGTCGACATTTATGTTTTTGAATCCATTGTATGATACGTTGATGTGCGTCTAATTGTGAATTAAAGTTACCTCTAAGAGCAGTAATAATAATAGTAGGTTTAAGATTATCCAATAAAATAGAGATATCTTCCAGTTCCATATCATACTGAAAAAACTTTTGATTTTTTTCAAAAAAAGGATTATCTGTATGGTATGTACCGTAGGTGTCAAAATAGGAATTAAGCTCTTTATATAGCGCATTTCCTATAAAACCACTGGCTCCTATGATTAAAACTTTCTTCAATGTTAGTTATGTGTAAAAAAAATTAAGTTCCAAATATTACTGCTGTAACTTTGAAACTTAACTATACTATTTTTATTGTAAAACTACCCTTTGTAGAAAGGTAATTTTATTACTGTTGCAGGAATTGCATTTTTACGTACCTGGATATTGATTTTACTTCCCGGTTTTGCAAAAATCGAAGGAACATATCCAAGACCAATACCTTTTCCTAAAGAAGGAGACATAGTACCAGAAGTTACTATCCCAATACTATTTCCGTTTCCGTCTACAATATCATAATCATGACGAGGAATACCGCGTTCATCTAACTCAAAACCAATTAATTTTCGCTCTGCACCATGCTCTTTTTCTTTGGCTAAGGCTTCTGCATTAATAAAATCTTTTGAGAATTTAGTAACCCAACCTAACCCAGCTTCAATAGGAGAGGTGGTATCATTAATATCATTGCCATAAAGACAATATCCCATTTCTAATCTTAATGTATCTCTGGCAGCAAGACCAATAGGTTTAATACCATAATCTGCGCCAGCTTCTAATACTTTACTCCAAATTTGTTCTACTTCAGAATTTTTGCAGTAGATTTCAAAACCACCACTACCTGTATATCCTGTAGCAGAAATAATAACATGTTCGATCCCGGCAAAATCAGACACTTCAAAAGTGTAGAATTTCATTGCTTCAAGATCAACAGAAGTTAAAGATTGCATAGCTACCGCAGCTTTTGGCCCTTGAATAGCTAATAAAGAATACTCATCAGACAGGTCACGCATATCAGCATTCATTGTGTTGTGACTACTTATCCAATCCCAGTCTTTTTTGATATTAGATGCGTTGACCACCATAAGATATTTTTGATCAGCAATTCTATATACGATTAAATCATCTACAATTCCACCTTTATCATTTGGTAAGTAACTATATTGAGCTTTTCCATCTACTAACTTAGAAGCATCATTAGAAGTTACTTTTTGGATAAGATCTAATGCGTTAGGACCAGTAATAAGAAACTCTCCCATATGAGATACGTCAAAAACTCCAACACTTTTACGTACCGTTTCGTGTTCTATATTTACACCTTCATAAGATACAGGCATATTATAACCAGCAAAAGGAACCATTTTAGCTCCCAAGGCAGTATGAATTTCTGTCAAAGCAGTATTTTGCATAATAGATGATTTATGGTTATCAAATAGACGCCGAATGTAAAAAACTTTGTGTCGGTATCCAATGCTTTTTTGTATAATCCTAATAAATTATTGATTAGACATTATAATGAGGATTAAAAATTTGAAAAGATAAAAGGTACAAAATAATTCAAAGAGCATTTCTGTTCTGGGTATTTAGTAACTTTGAATAGTGTCATTAATGTATTGTAAACACATTTTAATTATGCCAACAGGATATTCGGGTACACCTCTAGCCAAAAAATTAGGGATTAAGGATGATGATATATTAATGCTTTATAAACAACCAAATTATTATTATAGCCTTTTTTCAGATATACCAAAAAGAATTAGAGAGGTACAGCAGCCAAAAAATGAAAGTGTAGATTTTATTCATATTTTTTGTACCACTTTTGCAGAATTAAAGGAAGTAGCAGTTATATATAAGGCGGCTTTAAAAAAGAACGGAATGTTATGGGTAAGCTGGCCAAAAGGAAGCTCAGTAATTCCTACAGATCTTAAAAGAGATCCTATAAGAAATTATCTAATTAGTATTGGGCTGGTTGATGTAAAAGTGGCTGCAATAGATAAGGATTGGAGTGGATTAAAATTTGTATACAGAATCAGGGACAGAAATTAACGAGGTAAAAATTTCTTAATATATCTATTTTTGAAGATTTTATACCCAAATAATAAACTAATAAAATCCTTGGATATATGTATATATATCAAGGGTTTGTAGTTTATTTTGTGATAATGAAATTTTTAGTGTTAATTATTTGTTGTAGTATCGTTAAAAAAAAATATTTACCTTTATCATGAATTATTGTACTAGTGAAAAAGGAATCACAAATAACACAAAGCTTTTTCATTAAGAATATAAATGAAGGAAATGAAGAAGCCTTCAAGATTCTTTTTGAACTTTATTATAGTAAGTTATTATATGTAGCTCGAAGCTATGTTTCTAATAAGGAAGAAGCAGAAGAGATAGTACAGGATGTATTTGTGAAAATCTGGAAAAACAAAAAAAATATTACTACTAATATTAATGGGTACCTGTTTAAGAGTACCAAAAATTCCTGCCTAGATTATTTACGATCCAAAAAATATAAGCTTAATAGCTCAAATAATATAGTACAACTTGAAGCTTTCATAAACCATAATGCACTTGCAGATAAGGATGCTTCTTCTATACTAGAGAAAGAATTAGAACAAAGAATACAGACAGGTATTGAATTACTTCCGAAGAAATGTAAAAAAGTTTTTGTTAAAAGCCGAATTGAAGGTTTAAAGAATAGAGAAATATCTGATGAATTAGATATTTCGATTAAAACTGTAGAGAATCATATGTCTAAGGCAATAAAACATATGAGGCTACATTTACGAGAATTCTTATCTTTTTTTTAAAAAAACCAAAATTTTATTGGGGGGTAATCCATATTTGTACGTCTGTATAAATATAAGATTGTAATTAATGCAAGAAAAAGACCTTATAAAGTTTATAAAGGGAGATGCTAATCCTGATGAAAAGAAAGTAGTAATCGAATGGATTAAAAAAGATAGTGAGCATCAAAAACAGTTCAATTTACTTAAGGCAGAATATGTTGCCTCTAATTTGGATTCACTAAGTAATATGGATGTTAATGCTCAGTACCAACGTTTTTCTTCAAAGAGAACTAAGAAGAAAAGATACTATTACACAGCTATTGCAGCATCGATAGTAGTCCCTTTTATGATGTGGTATATATTTACACCTTTTCCTAATAACAATTCGGTTGTTGATACTACAGAAATCCTTAATTCTAATACTAAGCATGTAGCTACGAGCCATGGAGGGTACAAAACAGTAGTGTTACCAGATGGTTCTACGATTGTATTAAATGCCAATAGTAGTCTTACTTATCCCAATACATTTACAGATAGTATTAGAAAAGTTACTTTGGTAGGAGAAGCATTTTTTGATATAAAGAGGGATGTAACCAAACCTTTTATAGTAACTACAGATCATATCAATATTAGAGTTTTGGGTACATCATTTAATGTAAAATCCTACCCAAAAGACGAAAAAATTGAAACTACATTGGTAACAGGAAAAGTTGAAGTTTTTCAACAACAAAAAGAAGAACCCATCGTTTTGGAACCATCGCAGAGGGCAATTTTTGATAAAGAAAAAAGTGATATTAAAGTGGATAGAGTGGATTCTAAAAATATAGTTGCCTGGCAAGAAGGTAAATTAATTTTTGACAAAACCCCATTAAAACAAGTTGTATTAGATCTAAACAGAAAATATAATGTAGAGTTTACAATTAAATCTGATTCACTTCTACAATACAAGTATACAGGAGAGTTTGATAACCTTACCCTAAAAGAGGTTTTAGAACTCATCAAAATGTCTTCACCAATTAATTATAAATATGTAAACAACAAAGTCATGCTCAATTCAGAATAATATAATAAATAGAGAAGAGGATGCGGTAACATCCTCTTCTGTTAATCATTTAATTAGACTCAGAATTAGAATAATTAAAATCACACAAAATTATGAAAAAAAACCTTTCCGGAGTTTTCTTATCCAGAAAACATCTTATAAGAATTATGAAAATTTATTCTTTACTTATATGTATTACCATTTCAAAACTATTTTCATTTAATACATATTCTCAAAATATCTCAATCTCACTTGAGGAAGTTACACTACAAACTGCTATTGAAGAGATTGAACAAAAAAGCGAATTTCGTTTCTTTTATAATAATAATTTGGTCGATATTTCAAGAAAAGTGTCTCTTGTTGCGACTAATGAACGAGTAAAAAAAGTGTTGTACGGGCTATTTGATGATACTAATATAAATTTTAAGATATATAAAAATCAAATCGTTTTATTTCCAAGAAATGTAAAAACATCAGGTCTAGCTCTTAAAAATCTATTGGATTATATTGAAGAAAAGTCAATAGAGCAAACCAATAAAAACACAATTGATAATAAAACCAAAACACAGCAAAATTTTGTAAGTGGTACAATACAAAGTGAAGAAGGCTACCCTTTACCAGGAGTTAACGTAATTATTAAAGGAACAAATAAAGGAACGTTAACAGATTTTGATGGTAATTATAAATTAGAAGCTAACCAAGGTGATGCCCTGGTATTTTCTTATGTAGGTTTTGAAACACAGGAAATTATAGTTGCTAAGAATATTATTGATGTAGTCCTAAAAGAGGATATTAGTAATCTAGAAGAAGTTATTGTAACTGGATATGGTGTTCAGCGAAAATCTAGACTTACAGGTTCGGCGTTAAATATAGATGTAAAATCAATTACTGCCACACCCAGAGCAGCTATACAGGAGAGTATTCAAGGTAATATTGCAGGTGTACAGGTAACGGCTAGCAGTGGGCAACCTGGAGCATCTCCCAATGTGAGAATACGTGGAGTTGGATCATTTGAATCTGCATTTCCTCTATATGTTATTGATGGTTTTCAGACTACAAACTCTGCTGTGGTAACATCACTTAATCCAAATGATATTGAGGCAATGTCTATCCTAAAAGATGCTGCCGCTACTTCAATTTATGGAGTAAGAGGAGCTAATGGGGTAATCGTTATAAAAACCAAATCTGGGGTTTCTGGTAAGACTCAGGTTTCATATAGTGTACAATCTGGTTTGTCATCAGCGACTGTCGCAGAACGATTTAAACCATTAAACACCTCAGAATTACAAGAATTATTGGTAGAAGGAGTGCAAAATGCAGGAATACGTGATAATGATGCTGATGCACTAACTTTTTTAACCGATAATGGATTTAATCCTAATGTAAATACAGATTGGTATGATGAACTTACCAGAGATGGATTATACCAACAGCATAATCTTTCTGTGAGAGGAGGAGGAGAAAACACAAAATTTTACCTTTCTGGTGGATATTTTAATCAAGAAGGAATTATTCTAAATTCGCAGTTAGAGCGAATGAATACTAGGTTAAAGATCGACCATAAATTTACAGATCGTTTAAAACTAGATGTTAATATCTCTTATAATAAATCAATTTCCAAAGAAAGACCAAGAGGTGGTACATTTGCTAATCCCGTACGTTCAATATACAGAATTCGACCAGATATATCTCCTTATAATGAAGACGGAACATTTAATTTTGGGTTTAATAGTACCCATAACCCAATTGCACAGGCGCAAGATGAGATACGAAAAGATATAGATCATAGAATACTGGCTGGTGCAGGATTATCATATGAAATTGCAAAAGGTCTATCTTTTGAATCTTTGATCAACATGAATCAAACCTTTCAGGACGAATTTGTAAGATTGCCAGCTGGTTATGGAGATGGAAGACCTTTAGGTCGAGGAGAACAGGATTCTAATTTTTTGTTTTCCTGGTTGTTTAGAAACCTATTACGTTATAATCTGAATTGGAATAACAACAGTTTAACCGCATTCGGAGGGTACGAATTACAAAAAACCAGAAACAAATTTAGTGATCTTACAGTAGAAAATATTCCAGATGGTTTTGAAGATCTTAATAATGGTAGTACTCCAACCTTGGCTTCTACCAATAAAGCACAAAGTGGTTTAAACTCTGTATTTCTTAATGCAGAATATTCACAAAATGACAAATATTTGATAAGCGGTTCTGTACGACGTGATGGATCCTCAAGTTTTGGAGAAAATAATCAATTTGCAATATTTTGGTCAGCAGGTCTGGGATGGAATATTGCCAATGAGTCATTTATGGAGTCTGTTGGTTTTATAAACGACCTAAAATTAAGATCAAGTTATGGTGTAAATGGTAATGATCCTGAGACAGGAATATTTAACCTGTTCAGAGTTAATGATAGTGATGGTAATCCTGGTTTGATTTTTACATCAGTAGGGAATCCTGATATAAAATGGGAGTTAAATAAAGCGTTCAATGTAGGGTTAGATTATTCCTTATTAAATAATAGAATACAAGGTAGTGTTGATTGGTACACAAGAGAAACAACAGATCTATTAAGACAGAGACCTATTTCTGCAGCTAATGGAGATGGAGGAGAGAATGGTGGCCAAGGAAATAATATCGCAGAAAATATTGGATCTATGGAAAACACAGGGATAGAATTCGATATTACTTCTCGTAATGTAGTTTCGAATACTAATGGATTTACCTGGACAACAAATTTTAATTTTACAGCAAATAGAAATGAAGTTACCAAATTAAGTAGGGGTGGTGATCCTATAGTAGGTGGTACTAGTATTGTAGCAATAGGAGAGGATATAGAAACATTTTACCTGCCTAGATATGCTGGAGTAGATCCGGCAAATGGTAATGCTCTTTGGTATGTTGATAATACTAGAACAGAAGTAACTTCAAACTATAATAATGCAGAGCAGGTAATTATAGGAAATGCCACTCCAGATTTTTATGCAGGCCTTAGAAACTCTTTTTCGTATAAAGGAATTACTCTTAATTTTCAATTATATACAGCCTGGGGAGGTTTAGTGTATGATACATGGAATAGATTTACTAATAGTGATGGTTCTCGACGATTATCGTCTACCGGAAATGTAAGCCGTGGTACCTACGAAAGAAGATGGCAAAAACCAGGAGATATTACAGATGTTCCTGCTTTTGTATATGGAAATGGACAATCAGGAAGCTCTGCACTACGATCAAGTAGATTTGTGTATGATGGAAGCTATATAAGATTAAGAGAAGTAGCGCTTTCTTATGACCTTCCTTTAACTTCTATAGAAAGAATTGGGCTTTCTACGGCTCGAGTGTATATAAAAGGAAACAACTTATACACTTTTATCAAAGATGATCGATTAGAACGAGATCCCGAAGCCGGATCAGACGGTAGATTAAATCAGGAAATACCTATTTCAAGTACATTGTTTTTAGGTTTAGATATCACATTTTAAACGAATTATCATGAAAAAATACATTTATATATTTATTGCCGCAATACTCACCTTATTGTCGTGTGAGGATACTTTAGAGCAACGCTTTTCTGATGCTGTCGAAGTAGAAAATGCTATTACAGATATTAATTCTCTGAAACTGGCTACTAGTGGAGCATATAGTTTCTTAGCAAATTCAGCTCTATATAACAGAACTTTTACGCTATTGCCCGAAATTATGTCGGATAATGCTTTTATTGATGCTTTTGATAACACAGGAAGGTATTTAGAATTTGATGATTACATAGTTACCTCGAATGATGCCCGAACTAACGAGGCATGGAATATTATGTCTCGGATAATTGCCACCACTTCAATTGTAATTCGTGAAGCCAAGAAATTATCTTTTCCAGAGACAGTACAAGAAGATGCAGATCAGTATATAGGAGAAATGTATGCATTGAGAGCACTGGCTTTTCATAATTTTCAACTATTATTTGCTCAACCTTATAATTTTACTACAGATGCCTCTCATTTAGGGGTTCCAATACCAGATTTTGCACTGCTAGGTGATGGAGCAAACTTGCAAGAGCCTCCACGAAGTTCAACAGCAGCTGTTTATCAGCAAATAATTAGTGATTTACAAGAAGCTATTAATCTTATGCGTACAGAATCCAGGCCAACAAGGTTGGATATCAATGCTGCAAAAGCATTATTGGCGAGAGTATATTTACATCAAGAGAATTGGTCAGGAGCAAGAGATATGGCTACCGATGTTATTAATACTAGCGGTAAAAATTTACTAACAAGAGATAATTATATTACCGCTTGGGCAGAGGACTTTAGTTCAGAAAGTTTATTTGTTGTTGCTAATAATGAAACCGATAATTCGGGATCAAATTCAATTAGCCATTTTTATCTTAATTATAAAGATGCATTTGCTACAGATAATTTTAAAAATAATTTATCTGATACAGATATTAGAAAAGAGTTGTATCCAGCAGATGGAGCAGTAAATTTGATACAAAAATTCCCTCGTAATGACACTCAGGATGATAATGTACATGTTTTACGACTTTCAGAGATGTATTTGATAAAAGCAGAAGCGCATGCACAATTAAATGAAGATTCAGACGCTCAGCAAGCATTAGATATCATTATTCATCGCGCATTAGAAGCACCCATTCCTCCAGATACATTACCAGTATCGACAGAGACAGGGCAGGCATTGCTTGATAAAATTTTATTAGAAAGAAGAAAAGAACTGGCTTTTGAAGGGTTTAGGCTTTTTGACCTTACCAGACATGGTGTCACTTTTAATAAATACAGACAAGATGGGGATCCAATCGAGATTAATGCACCTGCGAATAGAACGATTTTACCCATACCTATCGATGAAATCAATGTAAACCCTAGTATTGCTAATCAACAAAATCCAGGATACTAAAAACAAAACAAAAATGAAAAGTATAAAATTTATATACCTCATAGGTTTAGTAAGTATCCTAGGTTGTGATACTGAAAACGATGTACTATTACCTTCAGAATTTAATTATATTTCTTTTAAAACTAATGAGATCAATGTCCTTGAGTCTGATATGGGAGCTGTTACTACTACGTTTACCTACTCAGGAGAGCTTCTTGCTACAGACCTGACTGTAAATTATACTGTGACATTTCCGGATCAGGATGCGGCTCAAGAAGGAGTTGATTTTATGCTTCCGGCAAGTTCAGGAAGTTTTGTTTTACCTGCCGGACAGTCAACAGTAGATGTAACATTGCTCGAATCTTTGGTTAATGATGAGCTTTCTAAAGGATCAAGAGCAGTAACATTTAGTCTTCAACCTATACAAGGCTATATTTTAGGAGAGCCAGATCAAAGAGAAAATAAAAGTGTAACCATAAATATAGGAGAAGATGATCTTTTCGAATTTGGATATACTAGTTTTGAAGAAATACCAACTTTCGGAACTTTAACCAGGTATCCGCGTCCGGCAGCAACACAAGATCCGTTACCAAATATTCAAGATACAGACCCGGGATCAGAAGTGCCTTATGTAAGTTATATAAGTACAGGTGATGAGCTGGGTTTTACAGCATCCTTTTTAGCTGCTAGCGTTAGTGCAATTGAACAAGAAATAATGGGAGTCTATAATACTACAGTTACTTCTGCAAACCCAGATAGTTTCGAAACTAATTTTATAGACGGTAATCAAGGATATGTTACATCTGATCTCGATGGTTTTGTAACGTTAACCTTTGATGAAATTACAGGTTTAAATCCTGATGTTACTAATGCTGTTTTAGATGTAAAACTATTTTTTAGAACTACTTCCTGGGAGACAGAAGATGGAATTGTGGTTTATTTTGAAACAGCTGATGGTTTAGGAGACCCTATCCTTTCTATTTTTGATGATGATGTTGAAGCAGTAGAAGGAACATGGCAAGAATTGAGAATACCAATACCAGATAACAAATTAGCTACAGGAAGATTGGTAGTAACATTTAGAAATGGAGCAGGTACAGAAATGATTATACTAGATTCTATATCGATAAAAGGAATTTTATAAAAAAAGTAAAGGGATTTGAGTTAGTCATTGGTAATGGGCTCGATTAATATTAAAAATTAGTCGAGCCCATTTAATATAAAGACCTGTTTGATCATTATATTTCCGTTTAAAAATCCATATCTTGGCAATAACAAAATGTAATATTTTGTACGCCTAATTCTGAATGGATGAATTATAAAATTCTTGATGAAGATTTGGTTTATGATGGCTTTTTAAAAATTAAAAAAGCTGTAGTTACTCATGACCGATTTCATAAAAGTACTCCGGTGACATATTCCCGAGAAATGGTAGATCGAGGAGATTCTGTCGCAATTTTATTGTATGAGAAAGACACCAATCATTTGATATTGATTAATCAATTTCGTTACCCTACTACAAAAAATGATAATGGCTGGCTTAT
Organism: Aquimarina sp. EL_43; assembly: GCF_943422735.1. NCBI lineage: Bacteria > Pseudomonadati > Bacteroidota > Flavobacteriia > Flavobacteriales > Flavobacteriaceae > Aquimarina > Aquimarina sp. EL_43. Next base: position 4,569,719 of record NZ_CALSBR010000001.1, read on the forward strand.
TGAAATTCCGGCGGGAGGCTTAGAAGAAAATGAAGACCCTGTTGCATGTGCTATTCGCGAAACCGAAGAAGAAACGGGATATCAGGTAAATGATTTAAGACATATTACTACATTTTATGCTACACCAGGCGGTTCTTCTGAAAGAATGTATCTGTATTATGCCGAAGTTTCTGAGAAAGACAAAATATATATAGGTGGGGGATTAAAGGAGGAGGAGGAAGATATAGAGCTATGTAAATACCATATCTCAGAAATAGATGATTTGTTAATATCCGGAAAGGTAAACGATGCAAAAACCATTATAGCACTACAATGGTTTAAAATAACCTATAAGTAAAGTTTACCAATTATAAATAAGCTTGTTATTTACAATTGGTATTAACAGTAATCTTTTTTAATTTTTTCCAGATTTGATGTTCTAGGGGCTGCGGAGATAAATTAAACAATACAAGGTGCTTATTTTGTGATTCACATGTACTATGATTTACTGTAATATTTAAATTCAGCTCTTTTTTTGTAGTAAAAGCATCATAAGTAAGTATTTTTCCTACATATACAGAATCATTTACTTTTTCAAAAAAAGCTTTAGACTTAGGTATTTTGTTCTTTTGTTTAGAATCCATTTTGGATACCAAACGCATTAAGCCATCAAAATAATCTTCCATTTCGGATTCAATTTTTTTGGGAGATAGCCGTGGATCGTCATTTAAATCCCATAAAAATGCATATGAAAAATAGTCAGAAGCACCTTCTTTTCCCCATCCTGGAGCAAAACGAACATATTCTATACCCGAATATTGTAAAGAATTGGCAAATTCTAAAGGAAATTCAATAACTTCGCTCCTCCAATTTTCTGAAGCACTTAATAAATTTTTGATTTTGGTATTATTGTCACATTGAACAAATAATAACGTTATTATAATAAAAGGTATGGTTTTTGCAAAAGACATATTAAAATGTTATTTTAAGCAATAAAAATACAAAATTGTATAATTACAGATTTTTCATAAATTTGTGTTAAAGGGAATAGAATACAAAACCTACAAAATGAATTATTATAGAGAATTTTTACTATTATTTATTTTCGTAATTCAGATGGCCCCAGCTCAGACTGAACAAGATCGAAAAGAAGCAGAGATTATTAATGTCCAAAAAGGAATTGTTGCCAAACTTACAGGTCATGAACCTATTAAAGGCAGAAAAAAATTAAAAAGTAGAGAAAGCGCTTCCGAAAGGAAAGCTTCTGCAGACTTTTTATATAATTCTTTAAAGGATATAGGACTTAAGCCTGAAAGGCATTCTTATAATGTGAAGGATAAAAAAGGAAACTTATTTAATGGTACAAACGTTTTTGCCGAGATTCCTGCTACCAATGGCAATGATGAATACGTGGTAATAGCTGCGCATTTTGATACTGTTAAAGATAGCCCTGGTGCCGTTCATAATGCCACGGGAGTTGCGATAGCATATTATGTTGCTAAGAAACTAACAGAACTAAAAGAGCGTAACAGAAATTTTATGGTTGTGTTCTTTGACCATTGGAAAAGCAATATGGTTGGTACAAGGATGTTTACCAAAAAATTGAAAGATGAAGAATATAAAATTCATTCAATGCATCGATCTGATTATATGGGATGGGATAATGATGAAGATAGAGCAATCGAAATGTTGGCATCCAGCCTTAGTTTAGAGTCATTATATCGTATAGAATCTCCGGTGCCTATTTATAAGAGAGAAGTAGCTACACCAGAAAGTAGATTTTTTGCTAATTTTGGTTTTGAAACCGTTACGCTTACAGCAGAATTGAAAAATGCTGATAACTCACCTTATGCACGTCAGAGTGAAGATAAGTATACTACAGTAAATTTTAAATACTTAGCATCTACTACGGATATTGTTCATGGAGTAATGAAATCCCTGGCTAAATAAAGATTGAAAAAATAAAACTATATTTTTAAAAGAGTTCTTACCGAAGTAAGAACTCTTTTAGTTTTTCATAACTATTCACCATTATGCTATGTTTTTCTTTACCCATCACTTTTTGGATTTGATTAGGGATTTCTATAGTTGTATCGAGAGTTTCTTCGACTATATTTAGAAATTTAACCGGGTGAGCCGTTTCAAGAAATATTCCATATTGATCATTAGTTACCTCGTACTTTTTAAGACCTAGATACCCAACAGCACCATGAGGATCTGCAATATATCCTGTTTCATCATAAATCATTTTCATAGTTTCTCTAGTCTGATCATCATTAAAACTATATGCAGAGAAATTATTCTTAAGCTCAGCAAAACTATGATTAAAAAGCTGTTGTATTCTGATAAAATTACTAGGGTTACCTACATCCATCGCATTAGAAATTGTAGCTTTTGATGGTTTTGGTTGATATTCAGAAGTTTCTAAATACCTAACAACAGTATCATTTATATTGGTCGAGGCTACAAATTGTTTAACAGGCAGTCCTAATTTGTGAGCAACAATTCCTGCACAAATATTACCAAAATTACCACTAGGTACAGAAAATACAATACCCTTTTTCTTATGTTTAACTTGTTTATAAGCAAATAAGAAATAAAATAATTGAGGAAGCCATCTGGCTACATTGATAGAATTTGCCGATGTTAATTGCTTGTGATTAGTAATACTTACATCTAGAAATGCAGTTTTCACCATTTCCTGGCAGTCATCAAATACTCCGTCGACTTCTAAAGCTGTTATATTTTGCCCTAGTGTAGTTAATTGTTTCTCTTGTATTTCGCTTACTTTTCCGCTTGGATAGAGAATAACTACATTCACACCTTTTACTCCTAAAAATCCGTTTGCGACTGCACCACCTGTATCCCCAGAAGTAGCAACCAAAACAGTAACCTGATTTTCGTTATTTCTATTAAAATATCCTAAGCATCGTGCCATAAAACGGGCTCCAACATCTTTAAAAGCCATAGTTGGGCCATGAAATAACTCTAATGTCCCAATATTGTTTTCGACTTCTACTACAGGGAAATCAAAACTTAAAACATCTGCCAAAATATCCCGTAGTTCTGGTTCAGGAATTTCATCCCCAACAAATTGTTGTATGGCCTGATAGGCAATTTCAATGTTATCCAGGTGTTCTATGTTCTCAAAAAACGAACTGGGTAACGGAGTTATATTTTCTGGAAAGTATAATCCTCTATCTGGAGCTAAACCTTTTATGACAGCTTCAGAAAAAGATACTTTAGGTGCATTATTATTTAAACTATAGTATTGCATTATTTTTTATTTTCTGTATTCAGTTTCTTCTATTATCTTGATTCCTGTGCTATTAATTTTTGAGATGTGTATATCAAAATCAATTCCTGTTTTGTCGTAAATATCTTGTATCGCACCTGCTACGTCGTTTGCAACCTTCATACCTTTACTAAGTGCAAAAATTGATGGTCCCGAACCAGATATTCCTGACCCCAAAGCGCCTTTTGCTATTGCTGCGTTTTTAACATTGTTAAATTCAGGAATTAAAATAGATCGTAATGGCTCGATAATTACATCATCTAAACTTCTACCGATCAAATCATAATCTTCTGTGAACAATCCAGCAACAAATCCTCCTACATTTCCCCATTGGTGAATTGCTTTTTTTAAGGTTACCTTATGTTTGATTACTGATCGTGAATCTGATGTTTTTACTTCTATTTGTGGATGAATAACTGTCATTACCAGGTCTTTTGGAGAATGTAGTTTTATAATATCCAATGGGTCATAACTACGTACCAAAGTAAATCCACCAAGAAGGGCAGGGGCAACATTATCTGCATGCGCGTTACCGCTTGCTAATTTTTCTCCTTCCATTGCAAACTTTACCAATTCATGTGTGGTAAATGGATTGCCTAATAAATGATTTATAGCCCAAACAGCACCAGAGCTACTGGCAGCACTACTTCCTATTCCGCTACCTGCTTTTATCTTTTTGTAAATTTCAATAGCAACTCCAATATTCTTCCCATATGCTTTAAGAAAAGCTTCAACAGCGACACCAGCAACATTTTTGTGAGCCTCCATAGGAAGGTTAGCTCCTTCAATCTTTGTTATTTTTACACCAGGATCTGAGGTGATAGAAATTATCATTTCGTCACCAACATTATCCAAGCAACATCCTAATACATCAAATCCACAAGAAAGATTAGCAACCGTAGCAGGAGCAAATATTTTGATACTTTTCATTTGTTGTTTTTTTAGTACGTTTTATTTGTCAGACTGACATTTTAGACTACTTACTTTTACCAATCCTTATAATATCTGCAAAGATACCAGAAGCAGTAACTTCGGCTCCGGCACCAGCTCCTTTAACAATTAGAGGTTGTTTAGGGTATCTATCAGTATAAAAAAGTACAATATTATCACTTCCTTCGAGATTATAAAAGGGATGATCAACCGGTATGTGTTGCAATCCTACTTTTGCACTTTCTTCTTCATATTGTGCTACATATTTTAATCGACATTGTTTTTTGTTGGCCTCTGCCAGAATTTCTTTAAAATGATCCTCGTTTTGAGCTAGTGAATTAAAAAATTCATCTACACTTTTGGTTTCTAAACTTTCCTGAGGAAGAAATGCTTCGTTCTCTATATTTTCTAATTCCATAACTTTTTCACTTTCACGAGCGAGGATCAAGATTTTTCTGGCTACATCAACACCGCTTAAATCTATTTTTGGATCGGGTTCGGTGTATCCTTCTTGCTGAGCCTGTTTTACGATATCATGAAAAGTAACTTCTTCGGTATAATTATTAAATACAAAATTAAGACTGCCAGATAATACAGCTTGTATTTTATGAATATTATCTCCAGAAGCAATTAAGTTATTAAGTGTATCTATTATTGGTAAACCTGCTCCAACATTGGTTTCATATAAAAACGGAGCATTAAATTTTCTGGCGAGATCTTGCAGTTCTTCATAATTAGAATATTCATCGGCACATGCAATTTTATTACAAGTTACTACAGCCATACTTTCTGCCAAATAGTGTTTGTAAATCTTAGCAATATTAGGATTTGCAGTATTGTCTACAAAGATAGAATTACGTAGATTCATTTCTTTTGCTTTCGCAAAAAATGATTCTGCATTAGCTTTTTCTCCCTGCGTAAGGATTTCTTGCCACTCATCAAGATCAATTCCATTTTCATTAAAGGCCATTGTTTTGGAGTTTGACATCCCGACCACACGAATTTTTAAACGTAATTTATCTTTAAGATATTTATTTTGTTGCTGAAGCTGTTCAAGTAATTTACTCCCTACGTTTCCTACACCAGTGATAAATAAATTGAGCTGTTTCGTTTTTACTTCAAAAAATCGTTCATGTAATATGTTTAAGGCTTTTTTGATGTCTTTTTTTGCAATTACTACAGAGATATTTTTTTCTGAAGCACCTTGCGCAATAGCTCTTATATTTACATTGTTTTTACCCAATGTACTAAACATTTTACCACTCAACCCTTGGTGATGGTACATATTGTCACCAACCAATGCGACAATGGCTACATCGTTTTCTATTTTAACAGGATCTAGCTTATGTTTAGAAATCTCAAATTCGAATGTAGCATCCAAAATGGTTTTAGCTTTCTCTGCTTCAGAAGCTTCGACAGCAAGACATATAGAATGCTCAGACGAAGCTTGTGTAATAAGGATTACATTTATATTTTCTAAAAATAAAGCTTCAAATAAACGTTTTGAAAATCCAGGAATGCCAACCATGCCACTTCCTTCCAGAGAAATGATCGAGATACTATCTATATGACTAATTCCGGTTACTGGTTTTTTTTCGTTCTTCTACCTTTCGAGTAATAAAAGTTCCTTGATCTTTAGGTTTAAAAGTATTTTTGATCACTATAGGAATATTCTTTTCTAATACAGGATGTATAGTAGGAGGGTAGATTACTTTAGCTCCAAAATGAGAAAGCTCCATGGCTTCCTGATATGAAATGTGATATACTGGTTTCGCCTGTTTTACCAATTTTGGATTGGCAGTATATAGTCCGCTTACATCTGTCCAGATTTGTAATTCGTTGGCATCGATAGCCGAGGCTAGAATAGCCGCAGTAAAATCAGATCCACCTCTTCCTAATGTTGTAGGTTCACCATCCTTCGTTCTTGCAACAAAACCAGGGAAAAGACTTACTTTGTGCGTATTGCTATTTGCAAATTCTTTAATTCTGGCATTGGTTTCTTTATAATCTATTACAACTTTAGAGTTAATGGTTTTAACAATAAGCTCTCTAGAGTCTTTTAAAACAATATCTAAGCCTTTTATTTTGGCTGTTTCTGAAATAATATAAGAAGAGAGCATCTCTCCAAAACTTGCGATTACGGCAGCAGTTTTGGGAGATAATTCACTTAGTAAATATACTCCTTCGCACAATGATTCTAAGGTATTAAGCTCTGCTTTAACTTTACTTATTATTGCACTTTGGGATACGACAGGAATAAGAGTTTTTACAGCCTCAAAATGTCTTTTTTCGATTTCTGCCAGTGTATTTTTATAATTCTCATTATTAGCAGAAGCTTCCTCTCCCGCTTGTAACAACAAATCGGTAATTCCACCCATTGCAGAAACGACTACATATAAGGATTGATTTTTCGATTGTTGTTTTATGATTTCTATTACACTTTCTATGGTCGATGCATTAGCGACAGAAGAACCTCCAAATTTTAGAACGTTCATAATATATTATATTTTTTTAGTTGAAATTATTAATAAAAGTTTCGTTAGTAATTCTTTTTTTGTGAATTACATACGTGGTCCGGTGGTAATATATGAATGAACTAACCCCTAAGGGTAATAATAGTAATAGTACCTGTTGTAATAGAAGAAGCCTCAGATACGATAATCGTTCCTAAGGTAAATAATAAAGCCAATAAGAAAATGGTACTAAACATTTGTTTGCTTTACTTTGCGTGTTCAAATGTATAATTTTTTACTTTTAAAGAAAATTAAATTAACGGCATTCTTAAACTTTTGCTAATTCAATAATTAATAACTTATTTCATTGTGTAATTCATAAAAAAAATATGAAACTGGCTAGATTAAAATTGTATTTAGTGATTTTGAGAAAGGATTATTTAATTTGTTAAAAACTCTTAGCATAGAGTTTCTAATATAAAAGCATGAAGTATATAGAATACATATTAATACATATAGATAGATGAAAATATTTTCTGCGCAACAAATGCGTATGGCAGATGAAGCTACAATGGTTTCAGCTAAGATCACATCATTAGAATTGATGGAACGTGCTGCAACACAAATTTTTAATTTGATTCATAGCAGACTACAAGGGTCTCCAATTATGATCCATGTTTTTTGCGGTATTGGAAATAATGGAGGAGACGGATTAGTAGTTTCGAGATTATTACTGGAACATGGGTATAATGTGAAGACTTATATTGTAAATTTTAGTGATAACAGATCAAAGGAATTTCTATCTAACTATGATCGATTAAAAGAAATAGCCAAGGATTGGCCTATCCAGCTTAAATGTGAAGAAGATTTTCCTCAACTCAAGCGTGAGGATATGATTATCGATGCCATTTTTGGTATCGGACTTAACAGACCATTGGTGCCTTGGGTAGTTTCTTTGATCAAACATCTTAATACTTCAAGATGTTTTAAACTTTCTATAGATATTCCATCGGGCTTATATTCTGATAAAGCACCAGATAACCCCGAAGGAGTTATTTTTGCCAATGTTACGGTTACGTTTCAATTACCAAAACTTGTTTTCTTTTTACCAGAAACGGGTATGTATACACAAGATCTGGAGGTGATTGATATTGGATTAGATCGCAATTTTTTAATGCAAAACCCTGGTGTCGGCGTCTTAATTAATAAAAACGAAGTATTGCCATTATATCGACCAAGACATAAATTTAGCCATAAAGGCACTTATGGCCATTGTGTAGTGATAGGAGGAAGTTACGGTAAGATAGGAAGTGTGGTCTTGGCTACTAAAGCAGCCTTAAAGACAGGAGCTGGTTTGGTTACTGCATATATTCCAGAATGTGGATATGAAGTACTTCAGACTGCTGTTCCGGAAGCTATGGTAATTGCAGATAGTGATGACGAATTAGAAGAGATCACTCTGGATTTTAAACCCGCAGCTATAGGAATTGGAATTGGTCTTGGAACTGGAGAAAAAACCATTAGTGCATTTGAAGAGTTTTTAAAAGAGAATACATCTCCTCTTGTAATAGATGCCGACGGGATTAATATCCTATCAAAAAGACCTGAGTTTCTTGAAAAACTTCCGAAGAAAACTATTTTAACACCACATCCTAAGGAGTTAGAACGATTAGTAGGTAAATGGAAAGATGATTTTGATAAAATTAAAAAAACAAAAGCATTTTCTAAACAATATGATTGTGTTGTAATAATTAAAGGAGCCAACTCTATAACAGTATTTGAAGATCAATTGTATGTGAATAATACAGGAAACCCGGGAATGGCCACAGCAGGAAGCGGTGATGTGCTTACAGGGATGATTACCGGTTTACTGTCTCAAGGTTATGATCCTCTGCATGCTGCTGTTTTTGGAGTCTATCTGCATGGAAGCTCGGGAGACATAGGTGTTCAAAAAACTGGTTTTGAAGGATTGATTGCGGGTGAAATCATATCACATATAGGTCCAGCTTTTATAGAATTATTTAAAACACCCAATGTTGAAGGGCAACAAGGGACATAACGAATACATTTTAACATAGAAAGAATATGTTTTCGTACACAATTTTGTAAGTGTTTTGGAGTTAATTTTAGTGTAATCTAATTACATTTGAAAGATAATTAAAAAGCAAAATGATGACAAAAACAAAATTATTAATAGCTGCTCTACTTTTTGGAGTGCTATTGAATTCGTGCTCTAATGATGATGACGGTCCAGCGGTTGCCACAATAGAATTAGAGACGATCGGATTAAAGCCTCTTACAGGAGGAACTGCTTATCAAGGATGGATTATTGTTAACGGACAACCAGTTAGTACTAATAAGTTTACTAACCCTGCAGGAGTTATTCGTTTAGACGTATTTGCATCTGATCTTGCAAGTGCAACTCAGTTTATATTGACAGTAGAACCAGTGGGAGATATTGATAATGGACCTTCTGACACAAAAATTTTGACTGGTAATTTTAATGGTAATTCTGCACAGCTTAGCTTTCAACCAGTAGTTGCTGATCTTTCTAATACATCGGGTCAGTTTTTCTTAGCAACTCCTACAGATAATGTTGGAGGAGTGGATAATGGTAATGATGAATTTGGTGTATGGTTTATGAATGGTGCTAATGCTCCTGGCTTATCTCTTCCTGCTCTGTCTAGCGGATGGAAGTATGAAGGTTGGGTAGATTTTGGTACTCAAATTTTATCTACAGGGACTTTTTCTAATGTTAGCGGTGTTGATGACGGAAATTTCTTTAAAGGTGCAGGAGGAACTGTTCCTGCATTTCCTGGAGAAGATTTTCTTGTCTTACCAACCCAAGTTCCTATTACTGGAATTACACTTCCTGCTGCTGTAACGAGCAAAAAAGTGTTTATTACAGTTGAGCCAATAGCAGATGGTGATCCTAAACCATTTTTTATATCACCGCTTAGCGCAACTGCAGGAATTACAACTGGATCTGGGAATCCTGTAACAATGTTGTCTGATACTGTTGTTCCTTCAGGAATTGTAAAGAGACCGAATTAATCTTTTAAAATAGATATAGTATACTAAAAAGGCTGTTTGAAATACTATTTTTCAAACAGCCTTTTATTATTTTAAATTTTTTAGGAAATAAGTGTACATATTATCTCCTTGGATGAAAACTATGTATAACTTCGCTTAAATGACTTCGATCGATATGCATGTATATTTCTGTAGTCGTAATGCTTTCATGACCCAACATTAATTGAATAGCTCTTAAATCGGCACCATTTTCTAAAAGATGAGTAGCGAAGGAGTGTCTAAAAGTATGTGGACTAACCTGTTTATGGATTCCTGCTTTTTCTACCAGTCGTTTTATGATCGTAAAAATCATCGCCCGGGTGAGTTGTCTACCTCTTCGGTTTAAAAATAAGGTGTCTTCATGCCCTTTTTTGATATCAATATGATTACGGATTTCGGAAGTGTAAATATTGATATATTTTTGAGTGGTTTCTCCTATAGGTACAAAACGTTGTTTATCACCTTTTCCGGTAACACTAATGTACCCTTCATCAAAAAAAAGACTGGATTTTTTTAAGGTGATAAGCTCACTTACTCGTAAGCCACATCCATAAAGAGTTTCAATAATTGCACGATTACGTTCTCCTTCTGGTTTACCAAGATCAATTTGGGCAATAATGAGATCTATTTCTTCAACAGATAGCGTATCGGGTAGTTTTCTACCTATTTTTGGAGATTCTATAAGTTCCATTGGATTAGATTCTCTATAATCTTCAAAAACAAGATAATTAAAGAAACTTTTTAATCCAGAAATAATTCTTGATTGCGAACGAGGATTAACCAGTTTTGCTATTTCAAAAATAAATTGTTGAAGTATTTCTTTTTCAATAGAAAGGGGAGTAGTTGCTATGTCTTGATGTTCTAGAAATTTTAATAATCGCTGAATATCAAGAGTGTAGTTAATAATTGAGTTTTCAGACAATCCTCTTTCAATTTTCAGGTAATGTTTGTAGTCTTTTATCGCGTGATCCCATTTCATTACTACTAAGATATAATATAAAAGAAAACCATCCCAATTTACTTATAGATGGTTTAGAAATAATAAATCAATGTTCTTATAGATGTATGACAAATCCTATGTTGAATTGGAAAGCATCTTTATGAAACCGATCATCTAAGCTAAAATTATATCGTAATCCAGGTTCAATACTTACCATATCTCCTAGAAAAAATGCATACCCTCCCTGAACACCAAAATAGGATGGATCTTGATTTAGATCTGTACTTGCACCATTATAATCGATTTGTACAGGGATTACTCCAATAATATAATATTTGGCACCTATTTTATATGAAAAAGAGTCAAATGATTCAGAATCCCCACCTTTATCAGTAGATCCATAGCCTAAACCTACTTTTAGAGATAAATCATCCATAATAAAATAACCTACTTCGGTACCGATATTAAAGGTTGATCCCCCATCATCAGAAAAACTTATAAATTGAATACTTGTATTAGAAGCACTTGCTGCTCCAAAATTTGTATTAGCTTCGATTAGCCATTTTCCCTTAATGGTTTGACCATTGTTTTGAGCATTTGCAAAGACAAAACTTATTCCTGCTAAAACAAATAATATTATTTTTTTCATACTCTATTATTGGTTTAAAATTGGTTGCTAAACTATCTAATTTGTCAATACAAAAAGTTAATTAGTTATTAATATTTTAGAGACTCATTTGGTAAGTATATTCTTTGATTAAGTAAATAATAAAAAAGCATCAACTTATGGTAGAACATAAATTCTAAAATCATATTAATAATAACTTCTAAGAGTATTCTAAAATATTGAAGTGCATTTTTTGTTTGTAGATTCAGGTTTTTTAAAAAATAAAACTACTTTTGAGTAGTAATAGTATTTATTATATGATGAAGAAGTTTTTTCTTATTGTTTCTGCCCTAATGATGATCACATCTTTAACCGCTCAGCAAGAGAGTGAAGAATTATATACTCGTGCAGGGTTTAAATTTGGGCTTAATTATGCAAATATAACCGGAGATATAAAAAATACAGATGCGCGAGTGCGAATGCATCTGGGAGCTGTTATAGAATTTCCTGTATCTCAACGATTTTTTGTACAGGCAGAAGTATTGTATACAGCACAAGGATATAAAGTTGATGATAATGGAGAAGAAAACAAGATCAGCTTAAATTATTTAACATTGCCTATTATTGCCAAATATTATTTCACAAATAAATTTAGTCTGGAAACTGGCCCACAACTGGCTATATTGGCAAATGCAACAGAATCTGCAGAGGATACTCCTGATGAGTTCTTTGATTCTTTTAATAGTTTTGATTTTAGCTGGGGATTAGGAGCTGGTTATAAGACAGAATCTGGTTTGTTTTTCCAATTACGATATAATCTAGGCCTAACAAATATTAATGATATCGATACATTAGATATAGATTTTAAACATTCTGTAGCACAATTATCGGTTGGGTATTTGTTTAAAACCAAGAATAACCGAAGACAGGATTCTAATATTGAATAATAAGCATGCAATGTATAATTGTTTGATATGAGTTAAATTACTAAAAAAATAGACGTGTGAAATTACTAATCATAAATGGCCCTAATCTAAATCTTCTTGGGAAAAGAGAACCAGAAGTGTATGGAAGTCAAACTTTTGATGAATTCTTTGCTCAATTACAATCTGACTTTTCTAGACTAGAATTATCTTACTATCAATCTAATATAGAAGGGGAGTTGATCACTAAAATACAGGAAGCAGATGATTGGTGTGATGGAGTTATCCTTAATGCAGGTGCGTATACTCATACTTCTATTGGTATAGGAGATGCTATAAAGGCAATATCAATTCCTGTTGTAGAAGTTCATATATCAAATACTTTTGGCAGAGAAGAGTTTAGACATCAATCTTATATATCACCTAATGCAAAAGGTGTTATTCTTGGGTTTGGTTTACAAAGCTATATACTGGCAATACAAAGTTTTTCTACAAAATAGTTGAGAATAAAAACACCTGTTTTTAAAATAATTAATATAAAAAAACGCCTTATTATCTTAGATAATAAGGCGTTTTTTAGGATATATAATTTATTTATAAATGAATTACTTCGTCGTATGCATCTGCTACTGCTTCCATTACAGCCTCACTCATTGTTGGGTGAGGATGGATAGCTTTTAATACTTCGTGACCAGTAGTTTCTAATTTTCTACCTAATACAGCTTCTGCAATCATATCGGTAACTCCGGCACCAATCATATGGCAACCTAGCCACTCACCATATTTTGCATCAAAAATCACCTTTACAAAACCATCTTTGGTTCCTGCTGCACTCGCTTTACCAGAGGCAGAAAAAGGGAATTTTCCTACTTTTAATTCGTAACCAGCTTCTTTGGCTTGTTTTTCGGTCATTCCTACACTGGCAATTTCTGGAGAAGCATATGTACAACCAGGGATATTTCCATAATCGATTGGTTCTACATGCATTCCTGCGATTTTTTCAACACAGGTAATTCCTTCTGCAGAGGCAACATGAGCCAGGGCAGGGCCAGAGACTACATCACCAATTGCATAAATTCCCGGAATATTGGTTTGGTACCAATCGTTTACTACAATTTTATCTCTATCTGTAGCTATACCTAATTCTTCTAAGCCTATGTTTTCTATATTGGTTTTAATACCTACTGCAGATAATACAATATCTGCTTCGAGAATTTCTTCTCCTTTTTTAGTTTTAACAGTTGCTTTTACTCCATCACCACTTGTATCTACACTTTCTACAGAAGAATTGGTCATTACCTTAATTCCTGCTTTTTTGAAATTACGCTCAAACTGTTTTGATACTTCTTCATCTTCAAGAGGAACGAGGTTAGGTAAAAATTCTACGATAGTAACTTCTGTACCCATTGCATTATAGAAATGTGCAAATTCGACTCCAATTGCTCCAGATCCAACCACAATCATCTTTTTTGGTTGAGATTCTAGGGTCATTGCCTGTCTGTATCCAATTACTTTTTTACCATCTTGAGGTAAATTAGGTAGCTCTCTAGATCTAGCTCCTGTAGCTACAATAATATGTTTTGCTTCATAATCAGTTGCTTTTCCATCTGCATCTGTTACTGTTATTTTATTACTGGCTTTTAATTTGCCAAAACCTTCAAGAACATCGATTTTATTTTTCTTCATAAGAAACTGAACTCCTTTGCTCATTCCTTCTGCTACACCACGACTACGTTTTACAACTGCATCAAAATCTTTGTCAAATTTATCTACAGTAAGACCATAATCAGAAGCATGTTTTAAGTATTCAAATACTTGAGCACTTTTTAATAGTGCTTTTGTAGGGATACATCCCCAGTTTAAGCATACTCCGCCTAAACTTTCTTTTTCAATTACTGCGGTTTTAAACCCTAATTGCGAAGCTCTAATTGCAGTTACATATCCCCCAGGACCACTTCCTAAAACGATGATATCATATGTGTTCATAAATGTCGATTTTTTGAAGTCACGAATTTAAGGATAATTCGGCTAACCAAAAAAGGATTTAAGTATTCCCTAAGAATAAGATTTTCATTAAAAAGGACAAAAAAACACCACGTTATATAAACGTGGTGTTAATTTTTAGTAGTTCTTATTATAATTAGTACGTATTATAAAATATAATTGAATTATGTATTTCTTTAAAAATCTAATTTAAGTGCTCTTTTTACAGCTTTAAAATCAGAGAAATCTATTTTTGAATTTTTTGCAAAGGTTGAAGGTATAACTACAATCCTGAAAGATTGATTGTCTGTAATGTCAGCAGCCAATGCATTTAGATCATCACTCTCTAAAAATATATCAATACTTGCAATATTTTGTGCTTCATTAAAAATAAAATTGAATTGAAATTGAGCAAATTCACCAGGAGCAAAGAAAAAAGTTCTTGGTAGTGGTTCCCACACATCAACCTGAGCTGTTGATTTTTCAGGGTCTAGTATATAAACCAACGCAACATCCGAGTCTAACACATTAACATTATCTGGTACTACAGCTTCTATTCGAAAGTTATTAGCTGTATTAAATGTTCCTGTTACTTCAAAGGTATTTGCTATAGTATCAAAATCTGTATCATCATCGTTAGAACAAGATGTAAATATAAATGTGGCTAGACATAGTAGTGCGAAAATTTTTCTCATGAATTCTAAATTTTATTTATTATCGATTTATTTTTTATTAAAGTCTATACTAACAGAGTTTACACAATAACGTTGACCTGTAGTTGTTGGGCCATCATTAAATACATGACCTAAGTGACTACCGCAGTTTGCACATAATATTTCTGTACGTATCATACCGTGCGATGTATCTTTTATATATTCTACTCTTCCTTCTATTGATTCATCAAAACTTGGCCAGCCACATCCCGAATCAAATTTAGAAACACTTTTAAATAAAGGTGTATCACAAGCCATGCAGGTATATGCTCCATCTTCAAAATGCATATTATATTCTCCGGTAAATGGTCTTTCGGTTCCTTTTTGTCTCAATACTCTATATTGTTCTTCTGTTAGCTTCTTTTTCCATTCGGCTTCAGATTTTTGTATCGGATATTTGCTCATTTTTTTACTCATTAGATTTAAATACTAGAGCATCACCATTAATGCAATGTCTCATTCCTGTTGTTTCTTTGGGTCCATCACTAAATACATGGCCTAAATGTCCACCACATGTAGCACATAAGAGTTCAGATCGAGCATATCCTAATTTGTGATCAATATCCTTATCTATGCTTCCTTCTATTGCACGGTCAAAACTTGGCCAACCTGTTCCGCTATCAAATTTGTATTTACTTTCGTATAGCGGAGTATTACATGCAGCGCAATAAAATGTACCATGAGCATATAATTTATTTAAAGGGCTAGAAAATGGTCTTTCTGTTCCGGCCTGTCTAAGAATATAGTATTGTTCGGATGTTAGAATCTTTTTCCATTCAGCATCCGTTTTAGAAACAGCATATACTTTACTCTCTTTTTTATCCTCTTTTTGCGCTGTACTTGTGCAACTTATTGCCAGAATACTAATACATAATACAATAAAACGTTTCATAGTTTTTTCTAATTTTAATTAAAGTTATACCTAAGTAGTCGTATAAACTGGCTTAGAATAACTAATCAATAACTATTCCAAAATAAATTCTATGATTTTGGATATTACTTTTGGGTCTCCCAAAATTTTTCTGTGACCTAATTGTTCAGTAAGAAGCAGTTGTCCGTTTTCTAGATTATTAATGATTTCATGAGCTGCACTATAATGTACATCAACATCATTTTTATCATGTACTACTAGAGTTGGTATGTTAACTCCGACAGCAGAGGTTGCTCCAGAGTAATTGTCAAGATCTTCTCCATACCTTTTATCAAAGTATGTTTTTAATAAACGACCCACTTTTTGGTTTAATTGTAAATTTTTTGCAAAATTTTTAGTGATTGCAGTAATACTATTGGCGGTACCAATAATAACCAGGGATTTAATTTGTAATCCAAACCGGGTAGTTCTTAATAATGACATTCCACCTAATGAATGTCCTATTGCTGCTTCAAATGGACCATGAGTTTTTTCTAATTGGTGTATTGTTTCGATAAAAAAGGGTAGCATACTTCTTTTTCCCGGAGCATGCCCATGTGCTGGAGCATCAAAACTTACAGTGCTATATCCATGTTCTAATAATTGATCTGCAATTTTAGAAAGTTGCGTTCCACTTCCAGACCAACCGTGAGCTAAAAGAATTTTTTTATCAGAATTTCCATAGTTATAGACGATAACCTCTCGGTTAATTTTTTTAATTCGAATTCTTTCTTTTTTACTTTTTTCATACATTTCTTTCTCTCTATCGGGCATTTTGTAACCAAAAGGAGTTAAGAATATTCTAGCAGCAAATCTTGAAGCCAGAAGAGGGGATATCCAATTCAATACTTTTGCTGTATATACAATAGATTTAGGAATTAAAAGTGCCTGTACAGGGATTAGATCTTTGTCTGCTTTAGCCATTAAATAGGTATTTATTGAAAAGATAAAAGTAAAATAACAACTGTTCTTGAAATTTACAATGATGATAAATTAATAGTATACAAAAAAACGTAAAGAAACAAAAAATGTCTAGTTTTTACATACAGATTAGGACTTATATGAATTCTGATAAGATAGTAAAAATAAAATGTAAATAGATTAAATATATCTTCTCAATTCTTTCATATAACCTTTAAAAGTGTTTAATTTTGTAGTTTATTTTTTTAATAGGAATTACATGGGATTACAACCCAAGAGGGTAGATAAAAAAGAACAAAAAGTACTTTACGATTATCAGAAACGGGATATAGATAAGATATTTAATCGTCTAAAAGAATTTTCCCAAAAATATAATCTGTTGTATCAACTTCCTACTGGAGGAGGAAAGACAGTTATTTTTTCTGAAATTGTTAGAAGATATATAGAATCCACTCGAAAAAAAGTCGTTGTTCTTACACATCGAATTGAACTCTGTGGTCAAACCTCAAAAATGCTAACCGAGTTTGGGGTAAAGAATAAAATCATAAATAGCTCTGTTAAGGAACTCGATGATCAAAACGAATATATGTGTTTTGTTGCAATGGTAGAAACCCTTAATAACAGGCTTAATGAGGATCATCTAGAGCTTCATAATGTAGGAATGGTTATTATCGATGAAGCTCACTATAATTCGTTTAGAAAGCTTTTTAAATTTTTTAGCAATTGTTTTATCCTTGGGGTTACTGCTACACCACTTAGTTCTAATATGAAACTCCCGATGAAGGATAATTATAATGAATTGATTGTAGGTGATACAATTGGTTCATTAATTAATAGCGGGTTTTTAGCTAAACCTGTAATTTATACCTATGATGTTGGATTAGGATCATTAAAAATAGGGATGAATGGAGATTATACTGTAAAATCTTCAGAAGATCTGTATACCAACATGTTAATGCAGGATAAGCTATTGCATGCTTATGAGGAAAGATCAAAAGGTAAAAAAACATTGATTTTTAATAACGGAATCAATACTTCTATTTATGTTTATGAAACTTTTAAAAAAGCCGGATATCCCATTCGTCACCTTGATAATACAAATAGTAAGCAAGAAAGAGAAGATATTTTGGTATGGTTTAAAAATACGAGTGATGCAATACTTACTTCTGTGAGCATTCTTACTACAGGATTCGATGAACCCACAGTAGAGAGTATTATACTTAATAGAGCGACAAAATCACTTACATTATATTTTCAGATGATTGGTAGGGGGTCCCGTATATTACCTACTAAGCCAGAATTTTCAATAATCGATTTAGGAAATAATACGGCAAGATTTGGATTATGGAATTCTGATGTTGACTGGCAATCTATTTTTAGGTCGCCAGATTTCTATTATGATAACCTGGTAGGGGATGAGGAAATAGAACGTAATTTTAGGTATGTATTACCAGAGGAGTTAAGAAAAGAGTTTTTAAAATCTGAAGATATCGAGTTTGATATCGAAGCCGAATATGCAAAAACCAAACGTTATGGACATAGAAGTTTAACGGTTCTTGAAAAATCTATAGAGCAGCATGCTATAATGTGCGTACAAAATAGCGAAGACGTTTTTGATGCACGAATTCTAAGTAAACTTTTGGATCAGGACATAGAGTATCGTGTACGCAGATATTCTTATTGTATTAGTAAAAGTACTAAGAATTATAGAGATTGGTTAGAAGAAGATTATAAACGAAAATTGAGATCTAAAATCAATCAGCTATTTATGGATGATTAATAGTAATTATATTTTTACAATTAATTTTCCCATGTTTTTCCCGTAGAAAAGCATATTTAAAGCATTGGGTAGGTTTTCAAATCCTTCAATGATTGTTTCTTTGTATTTTATTGACTTATTAATTACCCATGGAGTCATTTCTTTAAGCATTTCATCCATTTTATGATTATAATCTCTTGCTAATACTCCTTGTATTGTTGCTCTCTTATATAGTAATTTATGTAAAAACCTAGGGCCTAATTCTGGATTATCCAACCCGCCCGAATATTGAGAAATTTGACCACAAATTATGATCCTTGCATTAGTATTTATTAATTCGAATATAGCATCGGTGATAAACCCTCCTACATTATCATAATATATATCTATTCCTTCTGGGCATATTTTAGAAAGTTCATTTTTCATTTCTATTGCAGAGGGGTGTTTTTTATAGTTGATTATAGCATCTACTTTCAGCTCATCTTGTAGATATTTGGTCTTTTTATCTGATCCTGCAATACCTACCACTTTACACCTTTTTAATTTTGCTATCTGTACAACAATTTGCCCAACCGCTCCAGAGGCACCGGACACGACAATAGTTTCTCCTGTTTTAGGTTTTCCAGCTTCAATTAATCCAAAATATGCAATACGCGCAGGCATTCCTAAGACTCCTAATGCAGTGGTTACAGGAGTTTGGTTTGGGTCTAATTTCCGAAGATTATTAGCTTCAGTAATAGCATATTCTTGCCAACCAGTGTATGACAATACCCAATCACCAGTTTTAAGAGAAGTGTTAGAGCCGTTTATAGCTATTATTTGACCAACTACTGCTCCGCCTTGAATAGTATTTAAAGGATGAGGGCTTTCCCAGGTGTTTTTACTGGATTGCTGAATACGCATATATGGATCTAGACTAAAATATTCTGATTTTATCAATGCTTCACCAGGTTTAAGATATAACTTAGAAATGGTCGTTTCTTTTATGATATAATGACTATTGTCTACTAATTTCTCAGGTCTTTTAGTATAAATCCATTGCCTGTTTCTTAATGTTGTCATGATAAGTATTACTAATATGATAGTATACCGTGTTAATTTTGTAAAACCAAATAGCAGTATTTGGTTTTACAAAATTACACTTTCTATAAATTATATTTCTATTTCTCCAATAAGGTATGGAACCGAATGTCCGCTAAGGAAAACACGGTTTCCATCTAATTTGCAATCTAATTCTCCTCTGCGAGCAGATAGTTGCTGAGCTTTAAGATTATTTTTACCTAGTTTTTTAGCCCAAAATGGGACCAGAGAAGCATGAGCAGAGCCTGTAACCGGGTCTTCGGGTTGAATAATCCCATTTGCATCAAATACACGAGAAACAAAATCTGCATGTTTTCCTTCGGCAGTGATTACAATACATAAGTAGGGCAGGTCTTTAAGTAAATCGAGTTTAGGATTCTCGTTTAATATTTCTTCTTCAGACGAAAGTGTGATCACCAAATCACGAGCAGCAAAAGTAGCAATAGGTTTTGCGTTTAGAGCCTGATAAATTTCGGATGGAATTTCAACAGGCTCCGGAGGTCTCGAAGGAAAATCTAATGTGATTGTTCCGTTAGTCTCTTTTTTGGCCTTTAGAATTCCACTTTTTGAAGAAAACGTAATTTCGTTGATAGAAGTGTCAAGAAAGTTGAAAATTACATATGCCGATGCAAGTGTAGCATGACCACATAAGTCAATTTCTGCATGAGGCATAAACCATCTTATTTCGTAGATATTATCTTTTTTTACAAAAAAACCTGTTTCTGCCAAATTGTTTTCTACTGCAATGTTCTGTAGAGTTTGGTCCTCTAACCAATGTGGTAAATGACATATTGCAGCAGGATTACCCCCAAATAGCGTTTTGGTAAAAGCATCGATCTGATACATTGAAATTTTCATGATTTTATGTGTTTTGTTATTTAATATTTTTTACAAATAGTACCAGTGTTGCTGTTGTTAAATAGTTGTTTGTAACTATCTACTACATCTGTAATATTAACAGGGTAGTATCCAGCAAATTTTTGATCTTCGGGAAAATCTCCTGCAATAGCACCAGGAGCCACAACATTTAACCGAATCCCACGATCTAATTCTTTTGATGCTGCACTAACAAAACTGTGTAGAGCACCATTTACAAGTGATAACCCAACAGCATTAGGTTCATAATGTTCTGCCAGAATACCAGTTGTTAAGGTTATTGAGGCATTGTCATTTATATAATCTTTTGCTACATGTACAAGGTTGACTTGGCCCATTAATTTACTACGTATCCCTATATAATAATCATCTTCTGTTAATTCTGATAATGGTTTCCAGGAAGCAGTGCCTGCGGCATTAATTACTGCGTCTATTTTTGGTAGTTTTTCAAATAACGCTTTTATAGATGTTTTGTCCGTAATGTCTACAGGGTAGGATTTACTATTTCGATGAGCACCAAATACATCATTATACTCATTCTTAAGGGTGTCATAAATTGCACTGCCTATTGTACCAGTAGCACCAATAACTAAGATTTTCATACATTTTCTTTTTAGATGGTTTCTAATTTATCTCGCGTTAAATTTCCAGGAGTGTTCCCGGTATTGATTGTAGTGTTTGGCTCGAAGAGCATTACAGAAACTTCTTGTTCTGCCACTGGTCTATGCTCTGTTCCTTTTGGAATAATCAAAAACTCATTGGCTTTTAAATGTACCGTTCGATCGCGAAACTCCATTTTAAATTCACCATTTACAACATAAAACATTTCATCTTCATTATCATGTTTATGCCATACAAATTCACCTTTAAACTTTACTAATTTTACATGTTGCCCATTAAGTTCTCCAACAATTCGAGGATTCCAATGATCAGAAAAGAGAGAGAACTTGTCGTCGATGTTTATTTTTTCTATGTTCATTTTGATATTAGTATAATTATATATTTAATTTTATAAATATGTATAACTAAATTTTTTTATAACTCCTTATTTATGGTTTCTAAAAATTCTTTAATTACAGATTCATTCCTTTTAAAATATGTCCATTTCCCATGTCTAGTGGTAATTAACAGACCAGCTTTATACATGCCAGTTAGATAGTGTGATATAGTAGGTTGAGATAATCCTGATTTATCCTTAATATGTTGTCCGCATACACCATCGTTGAAATGCCCAAGTTCTTCATGAGGAGGGAAATTAGCCTCTGGATCTTTTAACCACTTAAGTATATCTAAACGTGTTGCATTCGATAAAGCTTTATTTATTTCAAGTATTCTTGCATTATTCATATAACAAATATACATATTTAATTTTATAAATATGATAAAAATCTTTTTATAACATTCATTTATAACAAATGATTATTATTTTTTATTATAATGTGTTGTTAATCAGTGTTTTGTAAAATAATTCAGTTTTATTGTGTAACAAAAATAAAGAATGTTCGTCTAGTAAGTATAGGCAGTAAAGAAATGAATAATTTCTTGAAGATAAGCAAATTAGTTTTAACGATACCTATAGGGCGCGTATCTTGATATATCTTGAGATGAGTGCTTTAAAAAAAGGTTTATTTGCTTTAAACCAATCATAGAATTGAGTTTTTAATTAAAAGAATTCTTGATTCAAACAATATAAATAAGAGCGTTTATCCTGATACATCTTGGGATGGATGCTTTTTTTATGGTCATTCTGATAATTAAACAGTACTTTTTTTGAGTTTTTCCTGTATCCAAATACAGCGTAATTATATTACTTTTACTGAGATTAGTATTCTATGAATTTAGAACTTGTTATAAAAACTATATTCTATTGATCAACAGAAGACTAATCAAATAAATACTATGAAATCTCAATTAACCACAAATATTTACACAAATGAAAATTATCTTAAACCTAGATGGCGTAAAAGCTCTCAGTAAAGAGGAGCAAAGCAAAATCTCTGGGGCAGGACGTTATGCCTGCACACAAAGAGGTAGAATGTGTTGTGAACTTGCTCCTGGAGGTCCGTTCTGTGATGCTGGTATCTGTACTGGTATTGGCGGATCTGGAGGTTGTCTCTGGTATTGATCATTACTCGAAAAACAAGTTTAAAAACGAGACTGTACTAAAACAGTCTCGTTTTTTGTTTCTGTTATAATTAGTTTTGTCCTCCTTTTCGGTTTGGGCTTCTTAATTCTGGCCAGATGCGTTGTTTTTTTGTACGTTTATTTACGGGTAATACACTTTTTTCTCTCGAAGTTTTCTTTGGGTCTTCACTAGCTTTATATGCCAGAATCGCAGTTAAAATTACATTATTAAGTACATCATCGAATATAATTTTATCATATGTATCACGATTTGTATGCCAAGTATAATTCCAGTACGACCAATTAAGTGAACTTAATGAAAACGCGGGAGCTCCGGCTGATACGAAAGAAGCGTAATCCGAACCGCCTCCGCCAGGAGTACCTGGGAACGTAGTTTCTATATGCTTAGTGATGTTTTCGGGAACAGCTTCTAACCATCTTCCTACATAATCATAAGAATGTAGGAACCCTTGCCCAGATAGACGAACCACACGTCCTGTACCATTATCCTGATTAAATAAAGCTTGTACACCCGATACAATTTTTGGATGATCTTCTACAAAAGCTCTGGATCCATTTAAACCTTGTTCTTCACTTCCCCAAAGTCCTATAAGTATAGTACGTTTTGGATTTGGATATATTTTTTTAAGGATACGTGCAGCTTCCATCATAGTTATGGTTCCGGTACCGTTATCTGTAGCTCCGGTACCGCCATCCCATGAATCAAAATGTGCAGAAAGAATAATATATTCATCAGGTTTTTCGGTTCCTTTTATTTCTGCAATTGTATTAAATGTAGGCATCATTCCTAATTCTTTAGATTCTGATACAATTTTTATTTTTGGATTAGAACCATGTTTTACCAAACGATATAACATTCCGTAATCTTCTAATGACAGGTCTACTGTTGGTATTTTTTTTGTTCGTGCACTAAATATTTTGTTCACTCCAAACCCCTTAGACCAATTACTTTGTGCTATACCTACAGCACCGGCTTGTTCTAAAGCAGGAGCAAGAGTTCGACGATTATATCCAGTTTTTTTTTATGTTTTCTCTCCATGCTTTTGTTTGCTTACTTCTTTGTTCTTTCATTTTTTTGAAAGATTCCTCTGTAGCGAATTCTTCCCAGTTATAATCAGGCCTTCCTGTAGGTTGATTCATAGATATCATTACAATTTTACCTTTTACATTTGGTAACCATTTTTGAAAAGCAATTGAATCTTTTACTTCTGGAATAACAATTAACTCGGCTACAATACCGGTGCTACCAGTACCAGGACTCCACGCTAGTTGAGTCCCTTCAAGAGATTTTACCCAAGGGGATACCATATCAATGTGAGTAATTCCTCGTTCCCATCCTCGCCATTCTCCCCATTTTTCATTTCTGGCATCAATTCCCCAGGTTTTGTATTTGGCTACAGCCCAATCATGAGCTTGTTGCATTTGTGGAGTACCAACCAATCTAGGTCCAATACCATCCATAAGTTCATGTGCCAGTTCTTTTAATTTAGAATTTTCTGTGGCTTCTTTAATAATTTTTTCAATTAATGGATCTTTACCCTGCGCCGATGTGACAAAACAAGAAAGATACGTTACAATAGTGATAAGTGTGAGTATGCGTTTCATATGGATTGATTTTTATTTCTACAATTTAAACATATCAATATTTTCGTGGTTTTTATTTAACAAAATCTTAATTCATTTGACATAATTATTTTAGGAAAACAAAATAATCACTATTCTTGCATACGATGAATATTGTTCCTGAAATAACAACTAAAAGGCTTGCTGTTAAGGTAAGGCCTTCGGCCGAAAAGATAATAAAACAAAGACATCCTTGGGTTTTTGAAGATAGTATTATAAAGCAAAATGTAGAAGGAGAAGCAGGTGATTTGGTGATCGTTTATGATACCAAAAAGAATACTTTTTTGGCTTGTGGTTTATATGACCCATATTCTCCTATACGTATTAAATTAATTCAATTTAGGAAAACAGCACAGATTAATACAACATGGTTTGCTGAAAAAATTTCTGAGGCATACGAAAAAAGAATACCTTTATTAGAAACAGATACCAATAGTTACCGATTGTTATTTGGAGAGAATGACCATCTTCCCGGATGTATTGCAGATGTGTATGACCAGGTTCTGGTAATTAAGCTATATTCACATATTTGGTTTCCTTATCTAAACTGGATCATAGAGCATTTGGTTGCTGTGTCGGGTTGTAAATGTGTTGTGCTTAGATTAAGTAGGTTGTTACAATCTAAAGGTGAAGTGTATGATCTAAAAGATGGTCAAGTAATTTATGGAACCCTGAAAAATGAGGTTGTGGTTTTTAGAGAACATGGAGTTTTATTTTCTGCAAATGTAATTAAAGGTCATAAAACAGGATATTTTCTTGATCACCGTCATAATAGAAAAAGAGTAGGGGAGCTTGCTTATGATAAAACTCTTTTGGATGTGTTTTCTTATGCTGGTGGGTTTTCGGTTCATGCTTTAAAAGGCGGCGCAAGGAAAGTTGTAAGTTTGGATATTAGTAAACAAGCTTTGGATATGGCTAAAGAGAACGTTGCTTTAAACGTACATAAAGGAAAACATGATGTTATTGTAGCCGATGCTTTTGATGGATTACAGAAATTAATAGATCAAAAAATTGTATTTGACATTGTAGTTATAGATCCTCCTTCTTTTGCGAAAAAGGCAAGCGAAATTCATAAAGCTATGATTAGTTATGCTCGATTAGCAGAACTGGGTTCATATCTGGTATCTCCTAACGGGATTTTGGTTTTGGCTTCTTGTTCTTCTAGGATTTTGGCCGAGGATTTTTTTAAAATTTCTGAGGAGAGTATTCTTAAATCTGGAAGAAAGTTTAATATGTTAGAAAAAACCAATCATGATATTGATCATCCCATTTCCTTTCCTGAAGGAGCTTATCTTAAATGCGGATATTATAGACTTGATTAAATAATACCAGATTTATCTAAACAAACCTGGTATCATATTATTTTTAATGCTTTCCAAAGACATGAACCTTTGCCTTTTTTCTAGATAAATTTTTAGTATCATAAAAAAAGGTAATATCTCTAATTATGCGTTTTCCACCTTTAAGGTCTATTATTCTTGTTTCGCTTTTACGAGAAAAATTGTGTTTTAATTGGATTAGATCTTTTTTCCCGTTACCATATTGGATAACCATTTTGTGCATGTTTAAAGAGCCTCCTGTAACTTTAACTTTAAGTTTTTTGAACCCTCCTTTTCTTGCCGTTACCTTTATAACATCTTTATCTAATCTATAATTTACTGTTCTTGAGCCAAGGTGTTCCCAACTATTTATAGTAGAAGTAAAACTACTTGTTATTAGTAGCGTTATTAGTAAGAATAAAAAAGCAGGGATTTTTTGTAGTGTTATATTTTTCATAGTTTTTAAATGTTTTGATTTATTACTAAGACACTCTAACCATAAAAAGGTTTAATCCGTATTCTTTATATGATAAAAATTAAAAACGAGATGAATATGATGATCCATCTCGTTTTAAAAAATAACGTAGTTGTTATTTAAAAGGTATGATTAGTTAGAAGATAGCATTGCAAAAAACTTATCCATATTTGGTAATAGTACGATTCTTGTACGTCTGTTGATTGCCATATTTTCTTCACTATCATTCTCTACAAGAGGTTTATAACTACTTCTTCCAGAAGCGATTAATTTAGCAGGATCAACATTGTAATTAGATTGTAGTTTTCTAATAATAGATGTTGCTCTTTTTACACTTAAGTCCCAGTTATCTTGCACAACTGCATTACTAATGGTTCGTGGATCGGTATGACCTTCTATCATTACTTCAATACTTGGCTCAGAATTAATTACATCTGCTAATTTTTTTAATACTTCATCAGCTTTATTACTTATTCTGTAACTACCGCTTTTGAATAACATTTTATCAGAAATAGATATCATAACTACAGTATTATCGATATCTATAGAAATATCTTCATCTTGTTTTAGATCATCTGATAAAGAATTTTTTAAATTATGAGATACTGCCAAATTCATCGAATCTTTTAAGGATTTAGCTCCCTGAAGTTTTTGTTGATCAACCTTGGCTAAGGTTTCTTTCATTTTCTCTTTGGTTTTGTTAGATATTGCTGCAACATCTTCTACCATTACCATTTTTTCATCATTAGAGTCTTTTAAAGAACTGATCTTAGCATTATAATCAGCTACTCTAGCTTCAATTTTAGCAAACTTGCCTTCCAATTCATCTTTTTCTACTGCAGTCTTTTGCAACGTACTACGAGTGTCTTGCAATTCTTGCTCTAATGCAACATACTTCTTCTTTGACACACACGATGTCATGATTAATGCCCCTGACAAAGCAATAAATGTGAATGATCTTTTCATGGTTATTTAATTAATAATTAGTGTTATTTTAAACTACTACTAGGGCCATTTATTGTTGTACTAATTACTAATGTTTTCATATCAATTTCTTAAAAAGTGTTAATAGTTTTTTGAATACATATTATCCCGTAAAATACCTACGGAAAGCCTGTATAGCTTATGTTTTGTAACGTGTTGATTATCAAAATTCTAAAGGGATTGTCGAAAAAAACATGGCAGATGTTAAAAAATAAATTATTAACTTATTGTAATAACGTATTATTTTTACAGTTATATTGTAGAAAATAAACCCACTACCCAGGTCTACTTTAATTACTAAAAAAGTATAACAATAATTGATGTTTTTAATTAAAAAAAGACTTGTATTTTGCTTCCTGATATTTTCACCATTCCTGATGATAGTCGCACAGGAAACTTTGGAGCAAACAGAAAATATTCCAGTTGATCATAAAAAATTAGTCGTACAAGGTGAGATTATCTGTCTACCCATTTATCCTAAAAAGAATAATAATTATTTTCCTGATGAAAATGATGTATCAGAAAATTTAGAGGCCTATAATACAAAATGGGATAACCAACAATTTAACCCATATTGGAATGAGAACCTTACATTTCCCTTTCAATTAGCATTTCAGGATGAAGATTTTTCACCACCGGTTGATCGTAAAATGGTAATTACATCTCGTTATGGTTGGAGAAGAGGACGGCCACATCAAGGTATAGATATTGATCTTCAGGTCGGAGATAGTGTAAAATCAATATTAGAAGGTAAAATTCGATATGTTGGATATCATGGTGGACATGGAAATACAGTAGTGGTAAGGCATTATAATGGATTAGAGACTGTATATGCTCATCTTTCTAAGTCGTTAGTAAAAGAGAACGACGAGGTAAAAAAAGGACAAACTATTGGCACAGGAGGGGTAACAGGAAATGCAAGAGGAAGCCATTTACATTTAGAAGTACGATATCATGGTAAAAGTATTAATCCAGAGTATTTGTTTGAGTTTGCCAGTGATACAAAAATTAGATCAGATACTCTTTTTGTAACAAAGAAATGGATGACGCCCAGATATCATAGATCGACTCGTATGAGCAAAATAGTTATTCATAAAACTATGGAGGATATCGCCAGGATTAAAGAAGAACAAAAAAAGATTTATACGGTGCGTAAAGGAGATACTCTTCATCGAATAGCCAATAAGTACGGATTGGCAGTTTCTGAAATATGTAAAACCAATTCGCTAAAATATAATTCGGTGCTAAAAATTGGGCAACAAATAATTATAAACTAATTAGTTCAGTGGGTATGTATTGGATTATCTACATGTCTGTGGATCATTTCTAATAAATGATTTTTGTTATAAGGTTTTAATATGTAATCGTTTAGCCCTGCTTGTACAATCTGCCTGTTTAATTGGGTAACATCTACTGCGGTTAAAGCAATAATTGGTGTTTTTGTATCAAACTCACGTATCCTCTTTGTAGTACCAATTCCATTTAGTTTTGGCATATTAATATCCATAAGTATTACATTATACTCATTTTCTCTAACTAATTCTATGGCATCAAAACCATTATCAATAGTCGTACAGTCAAAGTTTTCTTTAGATAGTATTTTGTCTGCAACCAGGAGGTTTAATTTATTGTCATCTACAATTAATACTTTAAGCTTTGAAGTATTAGAATTGTTAAACGAAGTGTTGTGGTTTATACCTTCTTTATTAACTTGTGACTTAAAATCAATAACCAATGCATACTCAGACCCTACATGAGAATTATTTTGGATAATAATTTCGCCATCTAGAGCCGAAGCAAGTCTATTTATTATTTTTGAATTAATTCCTGTACCCAGGTATGTTTTTTTGGCATTTCCAACGTTAATAAACTCTTGGTAGATAGATTTTTTGTCTTCTTTTGAAAGCTCATCTCCATCGTGATTAATTTTAAAAGAAATAGTAGATATATTTTCTTTTTTCTTAATTAAAATTACTGAGAAATATACATTTCCATTTTTGGTAAAACGTAAGGCATTACTTATTAAATTCATCAGTATTTGAGAAAGAATACCAGGATCTCCATAAATCATTTGATCAATTTCTGGATCAAACTCAAAATGCAATATGTTATCACTATTCTCTGTAGCATAACTAAAAGAATGTGTAAGGTTTTGAGTAACCTCTTTTATATCAAATAATACATTTTGTACAGTAATTTCTTCAGAATCTAAAAAATTAACATGTAAAACATTATTGATAAGTGTAAAAAGATAATCCCCAGAAAATTTTAATGATTTCAGGTTTTTATCATTTTTAAGATCAGGATATTCTTCTTCTAGGAGATTAGTAAGCCCCATTATTCCATACAAAGGTGTTCTCAACTCTTGACTAAGAATAGAAATAAGGTTTTGTTGCAATTGAAACTGTTTCTCCGTTTCCTTGCTTAAAGATTTTAATTCTATATTCTTTTTTTTAAGTTTTTTGGTAACTTTTTTGTACTGTATATACAGAAAAAGGAGCATAACCAGAAGTACTCCCCCGATAGCATAATAGATCATACCTATTTTTAATAACAAAATAATAAATATAAGGTTTATCTTACAAGTTTGTAGGTGTATTTTTTTACATATTTCTAATAATTTATGGTTTACCGTAAAATTATTGGAGTAATAAGAACAAATTTAGTTATTTAGACATCAAAACACATGGTATTTTATAGGGGGTATTCTCCAAAATCAACATAAAA
Source organism: Aquimarina sp. EL_43 (assembly GCF_943422735.1). NCBI lineage: Bacteria > Pseudomonadati > Bacteroidota > Flavobacteriia > Flavobacteriales > Flavobacteriaceae > Aquimarina > Aquimarina sp. EL_43. The sequence goes on from NZ_CALSBR010000001.1 coordinate 4,599,433, forward strand.
AGATTTTCAAATATGATCAATTAGTTATTGATAGGCATAACTAATACTGTTGGAAATTGTAATTATTACAGATTTATAACGTCTTTATTAGTATAAATGATGGACAGGAAATAAGATTTTATAGTGAATTAACAGTCATAAAAGACCTATAATATTTATCTTTACTTAAAATTAATAGGAGGCATAAAAGAGATGAAAGCTAATTTTTGTATAGTTTTTTTGTTATGTATGGGAATGGTAATGCATGCTCAAATAGAAAATTCTACTTCTTTGCGAATTGATGCCAAAAGTGATCTTAATACAAATAAGTATAGTCTGTCTAAAGGTTTAAACCCAAATTTTAATAGCGATTCGTCTTTATATAAAACTCCAGAAGCATTATCTGAGTATGCTCGTAGTAAGCCAACTTTTGATATGACAGGTAATGATGGTTTTTTTAAACCCAAAGCAGATGCTGTTCCAAAATGGTTCAAAAAAGATAATGAAATCAAAGACGAGTATAGAAGTGATCAATATCTTGGCGATTTTAAAAGTAACGGGGAATTTGTAAGATTGATGTATAGAGATCATCAGTTTGTAGATGGTGATGTGGTTAGAATTTATCTTAATGATGCTGTTATTGTTTCAAAAATATTTCTTACCGGAGATTTTAAAGGTATCTCGGTTGATCTTGCTAAAGGATTTAATAAAATAGACATACAGGCATTAAATCAAGGAGAATCAGGGCCTAATACTGCAGAATTTCATCTTTATGATGACAAAGGCAACATGCTTACAAGTAGCGAATGGAATCTTACCACTGGTGTTAAAGCTACATTGATTGTGGTAAAAGATTAAAAGACTTACCTTTTTAGAGCTACTCATTATTATCTATGATAGCTTATTTTTAGTAAATTTTAAGAGTATAATTAAGAGCTCATATAATATGTATAAAATATTCTGTGATTTTTTTGATATGTCTCATACTAATAAGGAAAAAGTAGGCCTATATGAGTAAAGAATACGAGTTTACTCGAATTATTAAAGAAAATGAAGGAGTTATTTTTAAGATAACTACCATTTATACCAATAATTACGAGGATCAAAAAGATCTCTACCAGGAAATTGTTTACCAATTATGGAAATCATATGATAGTTTTAAAGGAGATTCTAAAATTAGTACCTGGATGTATCGCGTAGGTCTTAATACTGCTATTACAAGATTAAAAAAAGAAAAACGAAGGGGAAATCAAATAGAAATATATGATGTGATCATGCGGCAAACCGAACAATATGACACAGGATTTGAAGAACGATTGAAAAAATTATATGCCCATATACATAACCTCAATGAGCTAGATAAAGGGTTGATTTTACTGCTTTTAGAAGGTAAGAAGTATGAAGAAATAGCAGCGATAACGGGTTTATCTCCAACAAATGTTGGAACTAAAATTTCTAGGATTAAGCAAAAATTGAAAACGCAAATTGTAAAAAAATAAGAGAGATGGAATTGGAAGAAATGCAAACAGTTTGGTCTCAGATGAGTGACCAGATAGAAAAACAAAAAAAGTTAACCGATAAAATGATCATTATGATGACACAAGAACAATACAGGCAAAAATTAAATAAAATAGCATATCCAGAGATGATAGGAGCTATTATATGTTATGGTACGGCAATATTGATATTAATTAATGTTAACAAGTTAGATAACTGGTACACTTTGTTATCAGGAATAGTATCTACAGTTATTCTATTAGTTTTACCAGTGTTATCGTTAAGATCAATTTATCAAATGAAAAAAGTAAATATTGCTGTAAATAATTATAAGGAAACATTACTGGAGTATAGTAAAGGTAAAAAACGATTTCAAACAGTTACCAAAATAGGGCTCTATCTAGGTTTCTTTTTAATGTTTGCTATCCTGCCAGTAGCTACAAAGATTCTTAATAATAAAGATTTGTTTTCTGGTACCAAATCTATTTGGCCATTTGTAATATCGATACCGATCGCCATTATAGTCTTTATTACCTTTTCAAAATGGGTGGCCAAGTGTTATAATAACAATATGAATTCTGCAGAGGCATTATTTAAAGAACTTAAGGATGTTGATATATCATAAAGACAATACTTCAAACGTACTATAATATAAAAAAGGTTGTCATTAGACAGCCTTTTTTATATTAATCTAAGGCAAAAAAAGATTTATGAACCGCAACGTCCACCATTGCTCCATCTTCCATTGGTTCCTAGTATATATAAAAACCCGTTATAGGTTACTTTATCTCCGGCGGTATAGCTGTTATTTCTACTATATTCGTTAACTCCTTCACAAATATCTGCACTTGGAGTAGTGTCTTTACATTCTGCAATTCGATTCCATCTTGTAAAATCTCTTTCGTATAAGAATCCGCGGTATGTTACTTTATCTCCTACAGAATAGCTTTGTCCGCTTACCCATTCTGCAATACCATCACATGGGTTTGTTCCTACAGGAGGGGTACCATCAGATGGATATGCTTTGTTTGTTCCTTCGATATCAAGAGCAGAAAGTGCAGCTTGTCTTCTTGGTAAAACATTTCCGTTAAGGTCTGTTATGGTAGGTTTTCCGTTTTTACTAAATGTATAACTACCATACATCATTGTAGATTTAATATCAAAATCTCTGGTTAGCAAAGTAGCAGAATTACTTTTGTAAAACTGATCCTTAGCTCCATTCTGGATATTGTCAAAATTGATAATAATATGATTATCTCTATCCGAACGGTTTTGCTCATGAATATACCCTAAAGTATGTCCGATTTCATGAATGATCACAACAGCTGTTGTACGAGTACCTAAACGAATAAATCCTCTTGATCCATTCATTCCCAGAGTCGCAACGCCACAATTACAGTTATCTCCATTACTACTAATCGTAACATAGTTTGATTCATTAGTACGCTCTTTAAAACGAACATTAGTTTTGCTTGTCCATTCATCCATCGATTTTTGAAGTTCACTTCTCACAGATTGGCTCAGTCCATTAATTACATAGACTATAGTATTATTTGTCCATTTACGAACACCACCACCAAGTCCTAACTTTGCATTTATTCCTGCATCTGGCTCTAGTTTATCAGAGAGAGGAACTTGTGTATCGGTTAACTGATCTTCAAATAATCTGGCATCAGTTCCTTGAAGACTATAAGTTCCATCATCTTCTTTTTTTACAAGAACACGTTCTCCCAGGAAATATTTTTCGATAAATTGATCTTGCCCTCCAATAGTATCTGGATTTTGATCAAAATCTTCATTTTTTTGACAGGATGCAAAAGATAGAGCAACTGCCAAAGCTCCGATTTTAAATCGGTTTAATACGGTTTTCGTTTTCATTAAGTTTAATTTTGAGTTTATGATTTTAATTTAATCTGTGCACAATGTTTAAACTGGTGACACACCTGATTAGTCTTTAAGACTGAGTTAAAAAAACCGTTAAACTTTCTTAAAATTAATGACACGACTCGAATATTTGATGAAATCGATCTGATATGATTTTATTCTTTATATAAAATAAATTCATAAAAAAACCTGAATCTATAATCGTGATTCAGGTAGTAATATGGTGTATAGTAAAATGTTTTTTATTACGAAATCAATCCTTTAGCTATAGAGTTTCTCGAAAACCAAACTAAAAAGATAGCGACGATTATAATCATGATTGGCATTATAACTCGGCTGCCTGATAATACCACAAAATCCTGTAAAAAGAAATTATATGTAGCTTGTGCAATAACGGCAATGAGTGAAAGAAGTAGGAGAGGAGAAGCCCATTTTTTTCTAAGGAGTAATGCAAGGCAACCTAAAGCTCCTGCAAATACAGCTATGGCAAAAGCAGCAGTTACCCAAGCAGGTGTATTATTATAAAAATTTTGCTCTCCTTCTGGCAAAGTGGCCAATACTTCATCTGTCATAAAAGCTTGAGCAATATATGCCATTACCCCCATGATATTCCATAAAAGTGCTAAGACACTAATAATCCAAAACCATACGGGTGTTTTTGTTTTTGTTTCCATAATCTATTGATATTAAGTTGTTTTGCTGTAACAATGTAGTTAGAAACTCAATGAAATACAAATTGAGAGTTTTATGGATACTAATTTTTTAAAGCACAATAGATGAAAGAGATACCTTTTCACATAAAGTGATATAATTCTAGTAACTACAAAATACCGATAATTATTAGTACTTTTAATATAGGCTTGCTTGGTTTTATAAGTTGAAATATATAGAATTAACAAGTTTTAATCAGAGGAAAACGAAAAACTAGGTAATTTCTAAAGCTCATTAAAAAAGTAGAAACGTTTGTATTCTGATTTTTTTACTCTAAAACCTGAATATTAAATATGTCAAACCCTATAAAGAATGACAAACTTATTAAACAATATGATCTTGAGCTAGGTAAAGTTTTTTTCTATGTAAATTATCTGATCATTGAGGTGGCAGAAGGTGTTTGTTTTGATTATGAAAAAGCAAAGACATTATCTCTATTAACAAACTTACATTTTGGTAATCGCTCTTTTGGTTATATCTCTCATAGAATAAATTCATATTCATTAGAAGCTACAGATTATATGAAAATAAAGGATGTATTTCCTAATATAAAGGCTTTTGCTGCAGTTACGTACAACGAAACTCAAAAGACAAGTATAAGAATAGAAAATATGTTTTACCAAGAAGGTATCGTGTCTTTCGAGAATATTGAAGAAGCAATTAGGTGGGTTACAGAACAATTAAAAAACGATTCTAGTACTTAACTATTCAATACATTATAATATTAAGACATATTGTCTAAATATTTACTTAAATCATCTAGAGCACCATCCCAGAATTGTTCGTAAAATTTTAACCATTGATTTACTTCTTTCAATGGATTGGCATTGGCCTGGCAAAAACGTTCTCTTCCTTTAGTATCTATATTAATCAAACCTGCTCCTTCTAGGGTTTTTAGATGTTTGGTAATACCCTGGCGACTAATATCGAATTGACTTGATATCTGAGTTATAGGTAGGGCAGTAGCTGCAACCACCAAAGCGTGAAAAATTTCACGTCTGGTGGGATCCGCAACAGCTTTTAATATTGTGGTGATTCTATCCTGCATGAACCATTTGTTTAAGGTAATCGGTTAATCCCGAAATACAATTATCCCATCCGCCATTAAAACTATTAAACATTTCAACAGCAGTTTCTCCTTTGTAACCAGAAATACCAGAATGCTCTAGGTATAGTTTAGTTCCTCCTTCGGTTTCTTCTAATACCCATTTAACAGTAGTTTCTATTGGTTTTTCTGTTACAATCCACGAATATACTAAAGTATAGGGATTTGCTTGTTTTACTTCACCTTTTATAGGAGAGCAATCTCCTCCAGAAGCGTTAAAGATATATTGATATCCTTTTTCAGCTTTAAAATCTGCTTCTATAAACCAGGTCGAAATCTCTTTGGCATCGGTTATAGCGTTCCATACTTTATCGATAGGGTGATTAAGTATTTTCTCTTTGATTATTACATCTTTCATATGTATTAAGTTTTTAGATTAATATGCAACTATATGGTTGCAAATATAAATAAAAATATTTAATACGCAACTTTTTGGTTGCTTATTAAGCAAACCACCATTATATCCACCACATTTATAGAAAAACAATTGTCTAATTATTAAAAATAGAATATTTTGTGTGTATGGAAAGTATAATTAATTATTTTGAAACGATACCATCATCTCATCGTAGTTTAATTTTAGTAGGAGGGATTACTTTTTTCTGGCTTATAGAATATGCTATGCCTTTGTTTAAATTTAATTATAAAAAGTTTAGACATGCATGGCCCAATATATTTTTTACACTAACAACTATAGTTATCAATTTTGTATTGGCTTTCATATTACTTAAAACTAGTGATTGGACAGTGGTTAATCAATTTGGAGTATTACAATGGTTAGCATTACCGTTATGGGCTACAATAATACTAGGTATTGCTTTACTAGATCTAATAGGGGCCTGGTTGGCACATTATGTTCAACATATCATAAAACCATTATGGATGTTTCATCTTATACATCATACCGATAATCATGTAGATACCACAACAGCTAATAGGCATCATCCTGGAGAAAGCATTATTCGATTTTTATTTACCACTTTGGCCGTATTTATTGTAGGAGCGCCTATAGGTATAATTATGTTGTATCAATCTTTATCTGTAGTATTATCTCAATTTAATCACGCTAATATATCCTTACCAAAAAAAGTAGATGATATGATAAGTTGGATTATAGTTTCTCCAGATATGCATAAAGTACACCATCACTATGTATTGCCATATACAGATACAAATTATGGGAATATCTTTTCTATCTGGGATAGAATTTTCGGCACTTTTGCCAAAATACAAAATGAGGATTTGATATATGGGGTAGATACCTATCCGGATGTGGATTCAAATGCAAATGTGGGTAAATTATTAAAACTCCCTTTTTCAGGATATCGTGCACCTACAGGAGCAAAGTTTGAATCCGAAAAATCGTAATCTAATTCGCTAAAAAAGAAATTCATGAACGTTATATCCATTATTTGTTGTTTTATCATTTCAACAGGGCTTTTTGCACAAACTAAAAATGCAATTCTGGATTTTGAGCCCGATCGGGACTATGATAATATACTAGTTAAGAAAGTGTATACCGATACACATACTTCGACTTTTGTAATATGGATTAAAAAGAATGTCAAACCCCATAAACATATAAAACATACCGAACAAGTATTAGTTTTAGAAGGTAAAGCAAGTGTACAATTAAATGATAAAGAAATTATAGTACAAAAAGGGGATTGGGTTACTATACCAGAACAAACTATACATGCTGTAAAAGTCTTATCCAAAATACCGTTGAAAGTAATTTCTGTGCAAACTCCCGAATTTAAAGGAGAAGATCGAGTGTTTATAGACTAATATCGAAGTGTTTAAAACACAAAATTTTCATAAAATGAGCCTACTGTATCCAATTAAAAAGTATTTTGAAAACTAAAGCAGTTGTAAAAATATTTAGTATGCGACAACAAAGAGTACAGTTTTTGGTTTTGTTAGTTTTAATATCGATAGTAGAGATGAGTTATGCCCAATACAAAAAAACAGATTGGGAAGAAAGAGATACCTGGATGAATGTACCAGAAATCTTTAAACTTGCAGGAGTAGAGCAAGGTAATGCAGTTGCAGATGTTGGTTGTCACGAAGGGTATTTTACGATGCATCTGGCTCAAAAAGTAGGGGAATCAGGAAAAGTCTATGCGGTAGATGTACGAGAAGATAGGATCGAAAAATTAAATAAGTATATTAAAGATCGTAAACTTCGAAATATAAAAACTGTAGTTGGAGATTATGATAACCCTAAATTACCAAATGAAGCATTAGATGTAGTTGTTGTAATGGATACATATCATGAGATGGATGATTATATGAAAATTCTGGATCATATAAAAAATGCACTAAAACAAGGAGGAAGGATTGTAATCATTGAGAAATTTAAAAAACATATGCTTAATACATCAAGGGCAGAGCAGACCGAAGCACATACGTTGTCTTTAAAATATGTGAAGAAGGAATTACAAAAAGCAGGGTTTTTGATCTCTAAAGAAATTAAGGATTTTGGAAAATGGAAAAATGAAACAGATAAAACGATTTGGATTTTGGTAGGAACTAAAAACAAGTAGCTTTATCGGTTATATCTTTGATTCGTATGTTAGAAGATGTTCGTACTTGTCCAAAACACTCATTATAGATTTGTAATGCCTGTAATCTTCTTTTGTAACAATAGCCGTATTTATTACTAATATCTTACCTGTTCCGGTTTTGGAGTTAAAAAACATATAGGTCTCTGTTCCAGGATCACTACCAGTATGTCCTATATAGCCAACAGGAGTTATCCCCATAAAAAGACCACTATTATACTCTTCATTGTATGGGTTTTTTGTATTTCTGTTTGGTAAGTTTTTAGAAGATAGCTGTTCTTTAAATAGTTCTGTATAACTGTTTTTATCAAGTAAAGTGCCTGCTCCATAATATCCTTTAATGAGTTCGATAAGATACTTGCTGAAATCAGTTATATCTGTTAATAAACCTCCATCGGGATATGTAATAAGAGAATATTTTGGTAAACTATCATTACTACTTGAATAAAGTACAGAGTGGTTATCCATATCTATGGTATCAAATGACCAACCTGATGCATCCATACCTAATGGTTTTAAGATATGCGCAATAGTATACTCATTATACGGAATCCCCGTTACACGCTCTATAATATAAGCAGCCAAAGTAGCTCCTATATTGCTATATTTAAAAATAGATCCAGGCTTATTTTTGAGATAGTTTCTCTTTTTGTACCATTCTCCATCTATAGAAAGTAAATTTTTCAAAAAAATCGGTAGAGCAATAGTTTCTTCGGGATCATTAAAAATTCGATATTTTTTCATGAGTATACCTTTATCTGTTCCTTTATTATTTTTCAGAATATAAGATTTGTCATAGTATTTGGTGTCTAGTATTGTTGATGTATGCGTAGCTAAATGCCTAATTGTTATTGGTGTTTGAGGGTAGTGAGGATTGATCACATTAAAAGGTAAATGTATGTTTACAGGATCATCAAGATTAAGTTTTCCTTGTTCCTGAACTTTCATTAAAGCAATACCAATTAATGTTTTAGAAACCGAAGCAATATTTTGTATGGTATGAGATGTATATTCCTTTTTCTTTGACACATCTGCATACCCAAACCCTTTTTTATATAAAACAGCATCTTTATTTACAATAGCAACAGAAAAACCATTAATATACCCTTGTTTTTGTAACATTTTTAATTCGCAGGTCAAAGAGTTAATATGCTCTTCATTATCATTATTCTGTGAATATATCTGATTTAGCACAAACAGGGCTATTATTAGAATTATCTTTATCATGTATTAGAATATTTTCTACCACAAATCAAAAAATAAAATAAGTATCAAGCGTTCCAATGGATACATTGGAACCAATTTTTATAAAAATAAAGAATGATTAAAGGCTATTTTTATATTCTGAAGGAGAAACCCCCGTTTCTTTTTTAAATATCCTGTAAAAACTGGTTTTAGAACTAAAACCACATTCATAAGCGATTCCTAAAAGTGTATAGTTTTCGTATTTAGCAGAATTTATTTTTTCTTTTATAGCGTTTACACGATAGGTATTAATAATATCGTAGAAAGAGACATTCATATACTGGTTTAAAAGAGCAGAAAGTTTTTTATCTGTAGTGGGGATGAGTTGAGCTAATTTTATAAGAGTAAGTTCTTCATCCAGATATGGTTTTTCATTTTTTAGTACCTGTTCTAGCTTTAATCTTAGTTCAGAAAGTTCTGCATCAGTCGAATTTGATAAGTGATGAATACGTTCTTTTTTGGTAGTTTCGAGAGTATCTTCAAGGATTAAAAAATCTGGCAACAATACTTTTGATTGATTTATACCATAGTATCCTAAGTATGAAATGAGAAGTATCATTGCTATAACCGTGATATAGCCATGATCTGTATCTGGATAATCAAAAATATGCTGAAAGAGCAATATTAGTAAATCAATACTAATAACTATCCCACTACCTAATAATAAATGTTTAATCCACCCAACATCTTTCTCGGTAAGATTAGAATAATTAGATTTCATGGCTTTTCTATAGCGGGAAAATAATTTGAAAGATAATAATAAGTAAAAAATAGTATATACATTAGAGAGTTCTGCTTCTATAATCGAATGTTTGAAATAAAAATCTAAATAATTAAATACTGGTTTTTTAATGATATCTGATATTAGTTCAGGAATTGAAATAAGCGCAAGATAAATACCAAACGGGATAAAGTGTACTATGGTGTTCCTTATCAATTTTTCCTTTTTATGAAACAAAGATTTAATGTATAAAAATAATAATGGCCCTATTAACCACTGCGTAATATCGAAAGGAACAAAGCTTATCCATTGTAATACATGGATGTCGTGTAAATCGGCGTAAAAAAATATAGAAACAAATAGTAGAAAAACAAATAAAACGATAAGAATATACTTAGGTAATTGCTTTTCTTTTGATTTTATTAATAAAAATAGAATTAAAACAGTAATAGTAATACCAACTACTAAGATAAAATCCAGAATTAAGGTCATTCATTCATTTTTTTATTAATCTTTTTACCAGAGATTGCTCTCATTTTTAATATAGACTAATATAAATAATTAATGTTACTATCATGTTATATCGAATAGTAGATATCACTTGCTGTTTGATCATCTATATTTCACCAATGTGGATAGCGCTTAGCTCTTTCATTTCTTGTTCAGTATATATTCTTGATTTGATTACAAAACGAATTCCCATAGGGATTTCGAGTGAAAAACTAGATCCTCTACCTTTTACAGTATCTATTGTTAATTGTGTATGTTTCCAATATTCGAATTGGTCTTCAGACATATAAAAATCACAACCATGGATATTGCCCAGCCAGATGTCTGTTTCATTAATCATTAATTCCCCTTTTTGAAAACACATCGGGGAGGAGCCATCACAGCATCCTCCACTTTGATGAAACATCAACTCCCCGTGTTTTGCAGTAAGGGTATCGATTACAGCTTTTGCTGCATCGGTAATCTTAATACGTGATATCATTTTTTCATTTTTTAGAAGAAGCCCATCGCTTTTTTATCGTAAGATATGAGCATATTTTTAGTTTGGCGGTAGTGATTAAGCATCATTTTGTGAGTTTCTCTACCAATTCCAGATTTTTTATACCCTCCAAAAGGAGCATGTGCTGGGTAGGTATGATAGCAATTTACCCAAACACGACCTGCCTGTACTGCTCTCGAAACCTGATATGCCTGATGAGTATCACGAGTCCATACTCCGGCACCTAATCCATATAATGTATCGTTAGCTATCTCAATAGCTTCTGCCTGATCTTTAAACGTAGTAACACATGCTACAGGACCAAAGATTTCTTCCTGAAATACGCGCATTTTGTTATTCCCTTTTAGAAGTGTAGGTTTTATATAGTAACCATTTTCGAGCCCTTCGATATAAGCAGATTCTCCTCCTGTTAATACTTCGCATCCTTCTTCTTTTCCAATAGAAAGATAGTTTAGTATTTTTTCATATTGATCATTAGAAGCCTGAGCTCCCATCATCGTTTCGGGGTCTAATGGATGTCCTAATTTAATAGCTTCTGTACGCTCAATAACACGTTCTATAAATTGGTCATATATACTTTCCTGAATTAAAATTCTGGAAGGGCAAGTACATACTTCTCCCTGATTGAGAGCAAACATTACTGCTCCTTCTAAAGACTTATCAAAAAACTCATCATCAGCCTCCATGATACTTTCAAAAAAGATATTTGGCGATTTCCCTCCAAGTTCCAGAGTTACCGGAATTATATTTTTTGATGCATATTGCATGATAAGCTGCCCTGTAGTAGTTTCTCCGGTAAAGGCTATTTTATTAATACGTGGACTTGATGCTAACGGTTTACCTGCTTCAACTCCAAAACCATTTACTACATTAAGAACACCAGCAGGAAGTATACCTTCGATAAGTTCCATTAAAATCATAATCCCTACAGGAGTTTGTTCTGCTGGTTTTAAAATAACACAGTTTCCTGCTGCCAGTGCTGGGGCAATTTTCCAAGTGGCCATTAATAAAGGGAAATTCCATGGGATAATTTGCCCAACAACTCCCAGAGGTTCTGGTACATTTATAGAGACCGTATTGGCGTCGAGTTCACTAACCGAACCTTCTTCTGCACGAATTACTCCTGCAAAATATCTAAAATGATCAATCGCCAATGGAAGATCTGCAGCAAGAGTTTCGCGTAATGCTTTTCCATTATCCCAGGTTTCTGCCCGGGCTAATACTTCTAGATTTTCTTCTAATACCGTTGCAATTTTTAATAAACAGTTACTACGATATGTGGCAGAAGAATTGTTCCACTCTGGTGCAGCAGCCCATGCAGCGTCAATTGCAAGTTCTATATCTTCACTGGTAGAACGAGCCACTTTGGTAAAGCTAACTCCGTCAACCGGAGAGATGTTTTCAAAATATAGGCCTTTTACTGGTGAGGTCCATTTTCCTCCAATATAATTATCATATTGGTCCTTAAAGTTTGGTCTTTCCATTTTACTTTTAGGGGATGCTTGTGAGATACTCATAATTTTAGATTTAAAGGTTTTTAAGTAATAAAATGTGTGTGTATTGTCTACATGTGTAATGTGTTGACAAGAAGAGATCTATCCTTAAATATACGGCATTTTGGTCATATTACTTTAGCAAACACTGTTAATATTACTGTAGATTTTTAAGGAGTATAACACCCATATATTTATGGGGTGTTTACCTTATGTTTTATAGTTGTAAAACTCTGTTTTACAATTGATTGTGTGAGTATTTTTATGTGATTAATAATTAAAACACAAAAAAAGATGAAAAGTAATCAAAGAGTGGGAAGAGGGGCAGTAAGATTATCAATCCCAGCAAAAGTTGCATATGATGCAAAAGCCTTTCAAAATAGTATTTATGAGCTGTTAGATGAATTGGGATGTCCAAAATGTTTCTCTGGTGTAGATTGCTATTTTCAGACGATTAGAGATTATGTTTTAGACCCGAGAGAAAATGTAGTTTCACGATCACTGGCTTTTAGAGATCCTTCTCCACAACCTAGTAAATTAATAGCAACAAAAACTCTAAATGTTGGGGTGTCCCCGGCAGTATCTTATGATATTGGTAAGATTGATGAAGCTATAAAAAGTATTTTTGAAGAAATAGGATGCTTGGCATGTTGTTCTGGGAATGATATATTCTTTCAAAACCAGTTTGATTTTAATTTTTAAAACAAATCATGGGTGTAATTGAAAAAACGCTAGAATTAGAATGCCTACCACAATTAGGGGTAGGCATTATTTACTCGCCTACAGTGGCCAATATTAATTTCCCTAGCGGGCTAATTGATACGTTTGAAATAGAACCTCAAACATTGTGCATCAGAGATGAAAATGACAATTTGAAGGTGCCAACAGAAGTTTTTGAAGAAATACATAAACTACCACATCATAAATTAGTACATAGCATAGGAGCGCCCGTAGGAGGAAGCTTACTGCCCAAAAATGATCAGTTAGCATTAATAAAATATGCTACAACTCTTTTTGAGAGCCCCTGGGTAACAGAGCATCTTAGTTTTAATGCCACTACCGAATTTAATACTGGTTTTTTTCTTCCACCTTGCCAAACAAAAAAAGGACTGAAATTAGCCATACGAAACATAAAATATCTTCAAGATAAAATAGGAAAACCAATAGCTATTGAAACTGGGGTAAATTATTTAAAACCCAATAGTTATGAAATGAATGATGGAAGTTTTGTTGCAGAATTATGTAGAGAAACAGGATGTGGAATACTACTGGATATTCATAATATTTTTGCTAACCAATTAAATGGTCGTCAAAGTATTACAGACTTCTTAAAAGAAATACCACTAGAACATGTAGTAGAAATGCATATTGCAGGAGGAACCGAATTAAATAATTTATGGATGGATTCTCATTCTGGACCTATAGATAAAAGGTTACTTGCTATAACAAAAGAAATTTTACCAGACCTTACTAATTTAAAGGCTGTTACTTATGAAATATTTGATTCTTATATTCCTGTAGTTGGTGATGCCCTTATTATTTCTGAAATGGAAAAAGTAAGAGAGCTTTGGGAAAACAGAAAAGAGCTGTATCATATTTCTGAAGAAGAAAAATTGCCTAAGACGGTGTGTAATATTCAAAAACTTAGCCAGGAATTTGATCCTATCGCATGGGAAAATATGCTAGGTAATCATGTTATTGGTCGAGTAGATGAACATGATGTGCTAAAGAATGAAGATAGAATTAAAATATATCAAAAGCTAATAAAAGAATTTAGAGCTTCTATGGTAGCTCGAATTTTTAAGCTTACAACACGATATATGATGTTAGTGTTAGGGATGGAAGTATTTGCTGCTATTCTTAATGATTTTTGGAAACATTATCCTCCCGAACAACTAAGTCATAAAGAAGCTAAGAATTTTGCTGCTTATCTAATACATAAAGATTATAAGCTTCCTTGGTTAGATCGATTACTTAATTATGAAGTTGCTGTACTAGATACTCTAATGGATGAAACTCTTAGAGTAGTTACATTCGATGCCGATCCTACACCTATGTTTAATGCGCTTTCTCAAGGAAAGCTACCAGAAAAAATAGGAGATTTGGGAGATTACGAAGTCGAAATTACTCCCGAGACCTCTACAACAAACTGGATGGTGATGTAGTAAAAACAGAGGGGGTATATGGTGTATTTGTAGTAATTATTTTGTGTTGTTTTTTTATATTGTTTTCTACAAGAAAGAACTAATAGGGACTTTCTCCAATAACAAAGAAAAAAACGTTTCTACTTAATTCTCACGAATTTAGTACCTTTAGGTTTGATATTTATTACACGATATCATTAAAACCTAAATATTAACTCAATTTAAATTACTCTTAAAACCAATGAAAAAAAACATCATGTTAATGCTGTTGGTGTATTGCACCATGAGCATTTCTCTTTTTGCGCAAAAAAGTAATAAAGAGCTCGCCAATGAATATCTGAACCTAAAGGGTGAAGTAATTTTTAGCTTCACAATCAACAACAAAACAGAATTAAGTACTATTACCAAAGAATTAGCTATTGTTCATTTTGATGAAAATACCAATAGCGTTAAAGTAATGGCAAATAAAAGCCAGTTTTCTTCTTTCTTACAAAAGAATGTTCCTTTTACAGTCACTTCAGAAGATAATATCATAGGATATAAGACCATGACTTCTGATCTAGCGATAAAAGCTGCTACATTTCCACTTACTGCATACCCAACATATGCTGATTATGTAACAATGATGAATGATTTTGCCACTAATAATCCATCTTTATGTAAAGTAGAAAATATAGGAGCCACGGGAGAAGGCGATAAATCGATATTATTTGTGAAATTATCAGATAATGTAAACCAAAACGAGCAAGAACCTCGAGTAATGTATACTTCTTCTATGCATGGTGATGAGATCGCAGGATATCCTATGATGCTTAATCTTATTGATTATTTACTTGGAGCTTATAACAATACAAGTCATCCAAAACATGCCGAGATCAAAAACCTTTTAGATAATAATGAGGTATGGATTAATCCATTGGCAAATCCTGATGGTACATATCGCAATAGTGCAAATAACACATCTGTAGCTAATGCTACCCGAGGAAATGCCAATAATGTAGATTTAAATAGAAATTATCCTGATCCAGATGATGGGGCGCATCCAGATGGTAATAGTTATCAAACAGAAACCGTTGCTTTTATGAATTTTGCAGATACTAAACATTTTGTATTGTCTGCTAATTTTCATGGCGGAATAGAATTAATCAACTACCCGTGGGATACATACGCAGGAGCACATCCCGATGAGGATTACTTTATTTATGTATCTAAAGAATACAGAGATCACTGTCAGGCTAATAGCCCTTCGGGATATTTTACCGGACAAAATAACGGTATTACAAACGGGTATGCCTGGTATGAAGTACAAGGAGGTAGACAGGATTACCAAATATATAATCAGAAAGGAAGGGAGGTAACTGTTGAACTGTCAAACAATAAAACTCCTGCTGCTAGCCAATTAGTAAATTATTGGAACTATAATAGAGAAGCTCTTCTGGCATTTTTAAAACAAATAAATTATGGTATTCGCGGAGTAGTAACCGATGCAGCAACCAACCAGCCAATACAAGCCAAAGTAACCGTTGTAGGTCGTGAGAGTTATGATTCCTGGACACCCACAGAATTACCAGAAGGAGATTATTACAGACCAATAAAAGCAGGAACTTATGATATTTTATACGAAGCAGAATGTTATGAATCACTTACTTTAACCGGGGTAACAGTAGCAGATTATGCTGCAGTGGTTAAAAATGTTCAATTAACACCTATTGCTGGAGTAGCACCAACAGGATTAGCAGCATCAAATATACAACCTACAACAGCAACATTGAACTGGAATGCTAATTCTGGAGCTACATATGATGTAAGGTATCGTGCAACAGGGGGGGCGAATTGGACCACTTTGTCTTCCAATACAAATACAATTAACATAACCGGGTTAATTGCTTCAACTCAATATGAAGCTCAGGTAAGAAGTAATTGCGCAGGAGGAGCAAGTTCTCCTTATAGTACTTTAATAAACTTTACAACTACAGATACTCAGGCTTGTACAGGGATAAATAGTTTCCCATATACAGAAAGTTTTGAAACTGGTTTGGGCCTTTGGACTAATGCTACCGGAGATGATATTAATTGGACACGAGATTCTGGAGGAACTTCCTCATCGTCAACAGGACCTTCGTCGGCTCAAGATGGTACGTTTTATCTATATACCGAAGCATCTACAAATGTTACACCACCAGGAAGTCCAAATAAAACAGCACTTCTTAATAGCCCTTGTATTGATTTGGCAACTCTTTCTGGTATTTCTTTAGAATTTGGATATCATATGTACGGATCTAATATGGGAACTATGGAAGTCTTAGTGAGTACAGATGATGGAGCTAATTATACATCATTATGGACAAAGAGCGGGGATCTGGGCAATAGTTGGAACCAAGCTACAATCGATCTTACTGCTTACGCCGGATCGGTCATAAAACTACAATTTAAAGGCACTACAGGAACAAGTTTTAGAAGTGATATGGCAATAGATAATATTAGCATAAAATCTTCTGCTCCTGATACAGAAGCTCCTTCTGTACCAACTGGACTCTCAACATCGTCGGTTACTTCGACTACTATTGGGTTATCCTGGAATGCTTCGACAGATAATATAGGAGTATCGGGATATGAAGTATACCAAGGCGCTACTTTGATTACAACCGTGACAAGCACCAGTTATACTGTTACTGGATTGACTCCTAATACTAGCTATACTTTTTCTGTAAAGGCCAAAGATGCAGCAGGAAACACTTCTTCATCTAGTAATACAGCTAGTGCAACCACATCAGATGTTTCAATTACATACTGTGCTTCTAAAGGGAATAATGTAAGTTATGAGTATATCGATTATGTAGAATTAGGAGGTATTACAAATGCGACAGCTGCAAATGCGGGGTATGGAGATTTTACCAATTTAGTTGCAAATATTGGAACAGGAACAAATACAATTGTAGTAAGTGCTGGCTTTGCAAATACGGCATACAGAGAATATTGGAGTATATGGATTGATTATAATCAAAATGGGACTTTTGATGCTGCTGAGCAGATTGTATCAAATTTATCTAATAGTAGCGCTAATCAATCTTTTAATTTTGATGTTCCTACCACAGCTGTGGCAGGTAATACAAGAATGCGTGTGTCTATGAAATACAGTACAGCATCTGGACCATGTGATACCTTTACTTACGGAGAAGTAGAAGACTATACCGTAAATATTAGTACTACTTTACTTTCTAAAGGAAATGAACCTTCTTTGATAAATAATTTGGTATTGTATCCGAATCCGATAAAAGATGGAGTGTTATTTTTAAAAAATATAAATCAAAAAAATGTATCCTTTAGAATTGTCAATTATATGGGGCAAACGGTAATGCAAGATCAATTATCTGAAGATAAAATCAATGTAACACGTTTACCTAATGGGATGTACTTTTTAGAGGTTAATACGGGTAACAAAACGATTACCAAAAAGTTTATTATAACTAAGTAATTTTATCTACATAATAAAAGCTTCTGGAAGTAAATTTTCCGGAAGCTTTTTTGATTGTAATATTGATTGTATTTATATTCTTTTCAACTCAATATTTCTAATACTATAGCTAATGGTTAGGGATATTACTACCAGAATAGCAATGCCAGCGAGATAGCTGTATTGGTGATGTAAGCCGCCAAAATAGTCTGTAAATGGTATTGCATTAATATTGGCATAGGTGATCATAAAGAATAAAATTTCAAACAATTTCTTTCCTTTGGTCAAAATCCCAGTTAGAACAGCAAGCGAAACAATAAAAACCCCACCTAATATAATAGAAGTAATATGCATAACATCAAGCTGTATCATATACCTTAATAGTAGTGGTAAAGCAAGTAAAAGAGCCAATAGAATCCCAGATAGTACTTGAGACAACAAGAGCCTTTTAAGAGGTTGATATGAAGCAAAAGTAAAGAAGTGTGTACTAAATATTCGCTCTTTGGTTACCAATGAAGACCATCTGCTTACTTGTAAGAACCAGAGTATGGGCAATATCATTTGATGAGCAATAGATAGAGGAGCAAAACATAATGCTAACATACCTGCAATATTTAATATCCATAACCATTTATGCCCACTTCGTACAAGTAATACAAATTCAGTTTTTATAAGAGGCAATATTTTAAATGAGAGAGAAACTTTTGGAAGCTTGGAAATATCAATATCATTATCAATTTTGGTTTGTAAGAGTGCTTTCTTATTTTTTGATTGAAAACGTCCTTTAACTTTAAACCTATGAAAAAACAGAGAGGCAAGGCCAAGTAAAAGAATTCCGAAAATGATCCACCCTATACGACTTAAAATATAACCTATGGGAAAATCTACTCCATCAAAAAG
Source organism: Aquimarina sp. EL_43 (assembly GCF_943422735.1). Lineage (NCBI taxonomy): Bacteria > Pseudomonadati > Bacteroidota > Flavobacteriia > Flavobacteriales > Flavobacteriaceae > Aquimarina > Aquimarina sp. EL_43. The sequence goes on from NZ_CALSBR010000001.1 coordinate 4,618,139, forward strand.
AAAATGATTAGCTTCAGATACATTCCCTAATACGAATCCAATGTTTAATCCACCTAAATCTTCATGAGTTGCAGTGTTTCTTACTGTTTCTTCCATTTGAGATGTGATTATCTTAGTGCCAAATGCATCCAAATAAAAATTCCTTGATGTATCGGTAGGATCATAAAGGGCCATTATCGAAAAAAGAAAGAAAAAGAGAACATTCTGAAGTATAGATTTTTGAATCAAAAAAACTTCAAATAGTACTGCCAGTACAGAAATGAAAAACAACGAAGGAATGACAATGAGACTGTATGGAGTGATAAATTGAAGTATTTCAAAAGAAAATCCGTCATTGTATAAAAAGAATAATATAATGCTCATTATAAATATAATAAACGCTATAGTACATAAGACTAAAAAATTACTAATTGTTTTAGATAGTAGGTATCCAAAATTAGAAACTCTTGTAGTAGCTATGATCTGGCCTACCTTGCTATTGATATCATTTTTGATTGTTCCGTTAACCAGGTAAAAACCAATTAAAGAAAGAAAGATACTGGTCATAAGTGCTGTTACATAACCTATCCAGGAGGAGTTATAAAAACCTAGATAATCTCCGATTCGAATAGTAGAATAACTAGCACCCGGAGCTGGGATAAATGAATATGCTACAGCAAGACTAATGCATAGTGTAATCAAAAAAGCGTAGCTACGAGTACGTTGTAAATAATCTGATTTTATTATCGTTATAAAATTTTTCATAAGTCGATTGTATTATTTTTTAGTAGTATACAGATAAGCATCCTCTAAGGTTGCTTCACATGGTGTTGCTGATTCTATTAAGGTGTCAGAGATGTATCGTACGATAACGGCCTCTTTTTTACGAATAGTATTTAATATAATATGATGATTTTTGAAGTTAGATACTTCCTCTTTGTTCATTGTCATTTCAAATACTCTATTTTTTACGGTGTCGATTATAGTTTTTTGATTTCCCTGGCATAATAGCTGACCTTCTTTCATTATAGCTACCTGATCGGCAATGGTATCAATATCAGAAACAATGTGCGAGGATAAAATAACAATACAATCATTGGCTAATTCTGAAATTAGATTGCGAAAACGTACACGTTCTTCTGGATCCAAACCAACGGTTGGTTCATCAAATAATAATATTTTTGGATGATTAAGTAATGCCTGGGCAATCCCGATACGTTGTTTCATTCCACCAGAATAATTACCTATAGGTTTTTTGGCTACTTCGGTTAAGTTTAATCCTTCTAGAAGAAATGCGATTCTTTGTTTTAATTGTGTTCCTCCAATACCTTTTAGTGCGGCCATGTATTCTAAGAATTCATAAGCATTCAAGTTGGGATATACACCAAAATCTTGAGGTAGATACCCTAATTGTTTTCGCATATAATTTGGATCTTTTACAACATTGTTCTTGTTTAATAAAATACTTCCATTTGATGGTTTACTAATCGTTGCGATCATTTTTAATAGTGTAGATTTTCCTGCACCATTAGGACCAAGTAATCCCAAAATACCATTCTCGATATTTAAGGTATATTCTTTTAGACCATATTTATTGCTGTTGTATTTTTTGGATACGTTTTGTATATCTAGTTTCATTTTATTATCGTTTTAGTGGTTTTGATATATTTTTTATGATTCACCTTTTTAGATTGCAACAAAAGTTTTTATCATGCTAATAATAAATAGTACAATAAGAAGGCATAAGTTTACGATTGATTCCATGTTGATTGATTTTTGAATTAACACTTCAAAAGTGAGGGTAAGTCAATACATTAAAAAGAAAGAATGATCAATGTGCAGGATTTAATGATCAATAGTACAAAAGGTGTGTTTGTTCCCTTCATCAGCATATTGAAGATGTTTACAATCAAAAGAACTCCTTTGATCATTAATATCTGTGTTTTAGAAGCATTTTCTAGTATTTTTGAGAACATTTAAAGAAAAAATATGTCCAAATTAGATCAATGGATCGATAACCGTTTTGTGCAGAATCTTGTAGTATGGCTTTTTACTACATTAATTCTTGCAATGTCAATTCAGTCAGAAAACAGACTTCTTACTGCTGTATGGGTTACATTATATCTTATTGTCCCTGTGTATATAAACAACCTAAAAATACTACCACTATTTAACAGGAAAAATAAACTTTTGGGAATTGGACTTTTTTGTCTAAATGCTTTTTTATTTAGTAGTATTGCTGTCTTTTTTATGAGTAAACAGTTTCAGAAATTCGAATGGTCGATGTTGTACAATCTTTTTTCTGTAATGGTTTTGGCCTTATTGTTTAGCTCTGCGATAAAGATTGCAAAAGATAGTTTTACTCGTAGGCAAGAAATAAAAGATGCAGAACTAAAACTATTAAAAGCACAGTTAAATCCACACTTTCTGTTTAATACATTAAATAACTTATACGGTTTATCTGTTGTGAATTCTGATAAATTACCAGATTTAATGTTAAAACTTTCAGACTTACTACGATATAGCTTATATGATACCAAAGAACAATTAGTGCCTTTGCAAAAGGAAATTCAATATTTACAAAATTATGTGTCTTTAGAACGCATACGCCTAGAAGATAAAACAGAGATAGTGTTAAGTACTTCTGGCGAAATGAGTACTTTAAATATTGCTCCAATGCTTCTGATTGTGTTTGTAGAAAATGCTTTTAAACATTTGGGAGTATCTAAAAAAGGAGAGAGTAGAGTAGTGATTACTACTCAGATAATCGAAAACGAATTATGGTTTAGTTGTGTAAACACAGCTGATTATAAAAGTCATAATGAATCTGATCTTGAAAAGGGGAAAAGTGGTATTGGTTTGCAAAATGCAAAAAAACGATTGACGCTGATATATCCAGACAGACATACCTTGAATATTGATAAAAAAGAAGAAGAGTTCGAAGTTCAATTAACCTTAAAACTATAAATGGAGATTTTAAAATGCATTATTGCCGATGATGAGCCTATTGCTCGTCAGATATTAGAAAATTATATTGAGCAAATCCCTAATTTAGAAGTATTAGCATCTTGCAAAGATGCTTTTGAGGTTATGAAAATTCTTCAAAATCAATCTGCCGATATTCTTTTTTTAGATATTAATATGCCAAAACTATCAGGTTTAAGTTTGTTAAAAACAATGCAGAAACGACCAGATGTGATTATTACAACTGCGTATCCAGAGTACGCTATTGAAGGATTTGAATTGTCGGTAACTGATTATTTATTAAAACCTTTTTCATTAGAACGTTTTATCCAGGCGGTCACAAAAATTCAGAAAAAAAATATAACAGATACTGTAGGAATACACCTTTCAGAAAAAGAAGAGATAATAACTTCGGTTTTTGTAAAAAGCGATAAGAAATTAATTAAGGTACTTTTTAAAGATATTCAATACATAGAAGCTTATGGTAACTATATTAAGATCTTTACAGATACTATGATTTTAACCCCCAATACGTTATCAGATTTTTTTGATAAACTTCCTAAAGAAGACTTTATAAGAATTCATAAATCGTATGTTATTAATTTTAATGAATTAAAACTAATAGAAGGGAACCAGTTAATACTTAATAATACTACTACTTTACCTATTGGTAAATCCTATCGAAAATTGGTTTTAGACAAAATAGATGGGATGTAGAATAATTATTTAATACTAAACTTTATTTTATGCGTTTTAGGTAAACGGTGAGATATCGTATCGGTAATTTCACTGTCGAATAACCTGTCTAAATTGTTTCCTGCCAAATCTTCAATATGATTGTCGAATAAAACATTGTAACTTCCTTTTTTCCAAGGGTATAATGGTGTAAAAGACAAGGTCGATTCATTATTAATAAGTTGCCAATTTCCATCAATTTTTTCCCCTTTTACATTTACAACGATAACACTGTTTTGCGTACTACCATAATCTAAAGACTCATGACATGAAATTAATACATGTGATTTAGAGTTTACTTTTGGGGACTGTATTTTCCATAAGTTTACATCGAGTTTTACACGATCTTCATTAGTAATTTGAAATGAGTGTGTAAAATTGTCCTGCATAGATATTCCATTTTTGTCCTTCAACTTTTTTAAAACTACGAGTTTATATGCATTTTCATTTTTAAAAACCGGACCTAATTGCCTATTGGGGATTAAATCTCGTTTTTGACGCCCAGGTTCTATCCAAACAGTTAGCAGTTTTCCATGATCACTAATGAGCGCATTCTCTAACGATAAAGCAGCTCTTGGTAATGTATCTCCTGTAGCATTTACAAATCGAATGTAGTCATAAATATGAGTTTCATTAATAGGATGAGAGAACTGAATATACCATTTTAAAAGGTTTGAAGGAAGAGTTTTTGCTGAAGGGTAAATCGACGTTACAGAAAGATATTTGTATTCTTCAGGAATATCAAACGAGAAATATTCTACTGTATCACCATATACTAATGTATATTTTTGATTCCACCCAAAGGGTATTAACGGAGTAAAACGTAACGATGTTTTTTCCTCGATCAGTTTGCCTAACACGGGATTTACATTAGAAAGCTCGTCTTTAGAAATCTCACCTCTATAGATATATAAATTTCCCGATGTTTTTACATCTTTTTTTACAGTAATATATTCTTTATTAAAAGTAAATTCTGGAGATGTTTGAGAATAGATCTCCAGAACAGTAAAGAATATTATTAAAACGAAAAGTATAGGATTTTTCACTTTACTAACAAGTAATATAAATCTTACTGGTGCTATTATTTCTCGAGCCACCAGCTATTTCCTTTTTTTAGAGTGAGATTTCCACTAGATTCTCTTTGAACGATAAGAAAACCAGTGCCTCCAAATTTGTCTAACTGTTGTACATTAACATAAGGCAGGTTTACATAACTTACTCCTTCTGCAGCCCCTTTTTTAACGACCGGAGTAGTAAGAGAACCATTGTAGGACTCAAGGTCAGTAAATTCCATTTTCATAAGAGGTCTGTTATTATTGGCTATAAGTAAGTATCGTTGTCCACCATTTTTGATTTCTACCATATCTACAGGACTGTTACCACTTCCTAATTCTGCAACGGTTCTACCTTTATTATGTTCTCCGGGTTTAATGTTATTCATAGGAAAAATAACAAGAGGAGTACAGGTATAGCCAGCGATGATATGGGAGCTACCTTTTATTTTGGTGGGGATAAATGCTTTTATAGGAGCATGAGTTTCATATTGACCATGAGCGGCATGATAAATCTCTAATGAACCATAATCTTGTTTATCTGTAAAAGGAAAATCAACCGATCTAAAAGTAGAAGCAAATTCTTTATTACTTAAACCAGAAAGCAATACTTTACCAGAAGTATATTTGATATCTGCAACTGCCCACTTACGAAGTTTTCGACCTCGTTTATCCTTCGCTTCTTTATTTACAGGATCGATTAATGAAGTTTTGGTATGAGATATATTATCTAGAGAAACTTTTTTTAATGTATTATGCTCTACACGAAACAATATCACATTACCCGAACTATGATGAACAGAGAGATAAATATTATTATTTTCTGGATTAACCACCATATCTGTGATTTGTATTTGATCGATAGCAGAGCCCAGCATATCGGCAATTAACTTATCAAGAAAATCAATCTTCACAGCGCTATTATCAACTTTTGGATGAGTACTTAGGTCTATTGCAACAATTTGTGCAGATTTACTATCACCAATAAACAAAATACCTTCTGGTCCAAAGGTCATCGAATTGATAGAAGTAATACCGGGATCACCAGTTTTAAAATCTGCTTTTAAAGAAGAATTAGCTAGAATAGGATTTTCTAAAAAAGAAAGGATCAATAAAAGAACGAACGTTATTAATGTTTTCATAATGATTGATTTATAGAATGATCAAAGTTCCTAAATGTAGGAAAAAAGTACTATGCCTACAGTTAAAGAAATGCCAATATGAATTGTAATTTTTTAAACTATTTTAATGGCATTATTTTTGTTTTTATATAATTCATGAATTTGATCTTTTGGAAAGAAAGTTTCTTTTTTTAGTGGTACATTATGATTGCATTAAAAACTAAAGAATTTTTAGGAACAACAACAGAACATTTTTCTTTTAGAAATTATGATATTTCTATGGTGAAATACCATAAACCGGTTTCAGAAGATTGGCATTCTCATGAAAAATATCACCTTTCTTTGGTTTTGCAAGGCGGTAACTTAGAATCTCGAAAGGGAAAGGATATTCAAATTTTTCCGGGAAATATTGTGTTGTATGATAAGCTAGAGGTACATCGTAATAGGCATACGGCATTTCCGTCTGAGAATTTAAATATAGAAATCGATGATTCTTTTTTTATGAAAAATGAACTGCCAACTTCAGATTTTAGGACTTCGATTCTTAAAAATACTGCAGTTCAGTTTCAACTATTAAAAATATATAAGGAATTAAAGATCGATGATGCATCTTCTTCAGATTCGATTCATTCGTCATTACTTACATTATTTTCGGGATATAATAAGATGACCGATTATAAACCTATATGGGTCGATACTATTCGAGAGTTGTTATGCGATAGATGGGATGAATTTATTAGCCTAAAGGAGTTATCAGAAAAAGTACAGATACATCCGGTTACAATTTCTAGGTATTTTTCAAAATATTTTAATTGTACATTGGGAGAGTATATGCGTAGGATTAAAATAGAAAAAGCAATTTTGTTTTTAAAACATACAAACAAACCTCTTACCGAAATTACATTCCTCTGTGGCTTTTCTGACCAAAGTCACTTTTCTAAAACCTTTAAACTTTGTACAGGGTTCAAACCCAATGAATTTAGGCGAATATAGAGAAATGTGCTCTAGAGGTTAATTTCATCCTATTTTTCATGGATTTTTCTTTATTAATTTACACTAGGTAAAAATCACTTGCCAATAATTAATAATTCAGCTTTCATGAAACAAACAGTATTACAGAAAAGTAAAATAGTAATCGCATTTCTTTTCATTACAACATCTTTTTTTGCTCAATCTAATAATGAAATCATCAAAGAAGCGCAAAAATTATTAGAAAAAAACTATATCTTCTTAGATAAAGCAAAAGAAACCAATGCTCATTTGGATGCATTGATGGAAAAAGGTTTTTTTGATAATCAATCTCCCAAAGATTTTGCCAAAACACTCACCCAGGAATTACGAAAAATCACAAAAGACAAGCATCTACGGTTTTTATCTCCCAGGCCACCAGAACAATCAAAAAAAGATACAAAAGCTTCTTTCATACAGAACTTATCTAGATATAGACCTCCTATGCTAAGGGGATTTAAACTTATGAAATCTAATATCGGTTATATCGACCTTGCTTTTTTTGGTGGTTCTGAGGAACATTTGGCAAAAATAGATCAGGTAATGAATGATATGCTTGTTGCAGATGCTATAATTATAGATATGAGAAGAAATGGTGGCGGAAGCCCAACTACGGTAAATTATTTATCGAGTTACTTCTTTAATGAGAAGTTATTGTTAAATACTATTTATTCTCGTGCCAATGATCATACCGAAGAATTATGGGTGGCAGATGTGAAAGGGATAAAAAGACCTAAAGTACCTGTTTATATACTTACCAGTGATTATACATTTTCTGGTGCCGAAGATTTTTCATACACTATGCAAAGTAGAGGTAGAGCCACTGTAATAGGAGAAGTTACGGGAGGGGGAGCACACCCAACCAGAGGTTTCTCTCTACCAAATGGATTTAGGATTGCAATCCCTTTTGCAAGAACAATAAATCCGGTTACTAAGACCAATTGGGAAGGTGTTGGGGTGCAACCTGATATAAAAATATCTGCAAGTAAAGCTTTAGAAAAAGCAAAAAAACTAGCATCAGTACAAGCTGTAATATATAAAGATTCATTTTTTGAACCCTTAGAAAAAACTCTTACAGTTATAGAGAAAAATAAGACAACAAGCCAAGAGTCTAAAAATGATATTTACAAACAACTTGTTTTATTAACCCAAACCGGTATGATAAATGAAAGTGAAATTAATGCAATGGGGTATTATTATTTACAAAACAATAATCCACAAACAGCTTTAATTATTTTAGAATCTAATACTCAGTTATTTCCAGATTCTGCCAATGCCTGGGATAGTCTTGCTGAAAGTTATTTGGGACTAGAAAACAAAGAAAAAGCAATTGAATATTATGAGAAAGCAATTGAAATGGATCCAAAAGGAGGAGTAGGAGAAAATGCAAGAGGAATGCTAAAAAGAATTAAGTCGCAATAGGTATATGAAATAATAGATATGTGATTTTAAAGTGAACTCTAAAATCACTAACAAAATGCCAAATAAGCTCTATTTTTTTAGAGCTTATTTGGCATTTTTTATATCTAAACCAGACGTTGCATTCAATACTTAATTAAATTTTAAGTATGGATTTACCAATATAGAAGAGGAGAAAAAATGAAATTAGTTCTCTTTATAGTCAATAATATCTTTTATTTCTACTCCCATATAATCGGCAATTTTCTTTAGCCGCTCAAAATCTTTTACCAGATCTTTTCGCTTAACCACATAATCTCCTGCCTGAGGACTAACTCCTAAAGCTTTAGATATACCGTATACCGTTTTGGCTCCTTTACTTTTTTTAAGGAGCCTTTTTAATTTCTTATTAATCATAATTACAAACATACATATAACATTTGATTAATCAAATAAATTTTTATTAAAAAAATATTTGATTATTAAAAATATGTTTGTATATTCGTAGCATACAAATTCAAATCATCGAACTATGAAACTTTTATTTGCAACAGTACTATTTTGCGTATCTATAGGAAATGCAACTCCTTCTAAAACAGAGCCTACTACTGATAAAAAAGAAAAAACAGAGCGTAAGAAAGAAGTTGATGAGAAGACATCAAAAAATAAAAATGTCCATTCTCTGAAAAAATGGAAAATGACGATTGAATATGTTAATGGTAATACAATATCGAAGACGATTGTGGTGAGTAAAAACTCACGCCTAAGTGCATTACAAACTGCTTTTGAAGAAGCAGATAAGCACCTAAAGAATATAAAAAATGTAAAAGATTATAGTATCTCTCCTGTAACGAGTTCTTATGTGCTCTTAGCAGGTGATTAAGAATTAATCAGTAACCCCTGAACTTACCTATTTTGATAAAAAAAGAAGCCACATTTTGTGGCTTCTTTTTTTTTATGAACTCTACAGTATACCAGTATCTGCAACACGTAATAAGATTTTTTTATACATAAGCGATTTAATGTGTAACTATTTTTGAACATATTCGTCATATTTTAAACGACCAAAATGTCATCAAAACTTCAACACATAATAAAGTATACCTGGATAGGTCTCGTTGCCTTGTGTTTGTTGATATATTTTATTTATCCAACCCTGTTTACAAAAGAAAAAATTGCTTCTTTTGTAGGGCAGTTTCATAGATACGCTTGGATGGCTTATTTCCTAATACATGTGATAAGAGGTTTCATTTTGTTACCCAGTACACCTTTAATTTTTGCAGGTGTGTTATTGTTTCCTAATAATTTAGTTTGGGTACTCATTATTTCTTTAATAGGAATTCTTGCATCATCATTATTAATCTACTTTTTTTCGAATACATTAGGTTTTTCTAAGATATTTGAAAAAAATAATACCAAGTTTAATGTTATAGAGAATAAGTTATTGGGTAAAAATGGGTATTTATATATTATCCTTTGGTCTTTTATACCGGTAGTACCTACAGATTTAATTTGTTATCTATCTGGTGCAATTAAAATTAAAATCCCTGTATTTATAGCTTCTATTTTATTGGGAGAATTAGTTTTATGTTCAATTTATATCTTTGGAAGCGCATTCATCATCAATTAAAAATCAATCATAATCAAAAAATCATGTCAAACCTTTTCACAATTACTGCTTTAAAAAACCTAAAACAAACAGGGAGTTTATTTCGAAGTTCTAAAACATTAGCAAATAAACTTATTGAACCTTTGGATAGGAATAAAGATTTGGTAGTGATTGAGTTAGGTGCTGGGGATGGAATTATAACAAAACAAATTTTAAATAAAATAGGATTGAATTCTTATTTACATTCCTTTGAAATAAACCTTTCGTTTGTACCTATATTAAAGACTATAAATGATGAGCGCTTAACTATACATAATACATGTGTATCTAATTTGGCTACTATTTTTTCTGAAAACAAAGTGGATTTTGTAGTGTCTTGTTTGCCTTTAGCAAATATTGAACACACATTTAAAAAACAATTAATTGAAGATGTAAAATTTATACTTAAAGATAGCGGAAGCCTAATTCAGTATCAATATTCTAAAAAAGATTTAGAGTTCTTAAAAAACAATTTTACAGACACAAGCACAACACTTTGTATTAAAAATATTCCGCCAGCGTTTATTTATAATTGCAAAAACTAAATACCATTAATTTTTTAGTGTAATACATATTATACTCTAATCATATTTCAAAAAAACAATACATTTCTATCCATTAGAACTATAGAGTTTATATATACTACTCTTATAGGTTTGACCTACAGGTATTTTGTGTGTATCGATCAAGATTCTATTTCCTTCGATAGTTTTTATTTTATCGATAGCAACAATAAAAGATTTATGAACTCTTATAAAATTGTCTTTTAACAGAAGCTCTTCTAAAGATGATATTTTTTCATGGCTAACAATTATATCATCATCATTAAGGTAGAGTTTGGTATAATTTCCATATGCTTCAATAAACAAAATTGTTTCTGTAGCTATTTGGTGGTATTTTTTATCGCCCTTAATAAAGAAACGACTTTGTTTTGCAATAGGGGATGGTGCCGTAGTGGTTGTATTATTTTTTACAACAGTATTAATCGTTTTATTAATAGCTTTTACAAACCGTTCAAAAGAAAAAGGTTTTAATAAATAATCTGTGATATCTAGTTCATATCCTTCGATAGCAAACTCTTTATATGCTGTTGTAACAATAATTTTAGGGGGATTAGATAGTGTTTTTAAGAACTCAAAACCCGATAATTTTGGCATATTAACATCCAAAAACATAAGATCTACTTGTTCTTTATTAAGCATTTGCATAGCCTCGAAAGCATCATAACAATTACCTGCTTTTTCTAAATGCGGTAAATTATTGCAATACCCCTCGATAATACGATGTGCAATAGGTTCGTCGTCTATAATAATATATCGTATCATTGTGTGTCTATCTCTAACGTTGTTTTGTAAATGGTTTTATTTTTTTTGATAAGTAGTTTATGTTTTTGAGGATAAATAAGTTTTAATCTGTCTTTTAAATTATCCAATCCAATCCCATGTTGACCGGTTTCTTTTGGTTCTTCATAATTATTTTCGATACAAAATTTAATGGTATCGTTTTCTGTTGTTAAGTTAATATGAATATAAGCATCTTTTGTTAATCGTTCTACGCCATGCTTAAACGCATTTTCTAGCAAAATGATAAATAACAAAGGTGCAACCTTATCATCTTTATCATAAGTATAATCAAATGTTATAACCACTTTTTTTTGATACCGTATTTTATGTAATTCTATATAGTTCTCTAAATATTTGATTTCATCTTTTAATAATACAACATCTTGTTTACCTTCATAAATAGTATATCGCATCATATCGGATAGTTTTAGAACTACTTCTGGAGCACTATCAGATTTTTCGACTGTTAAGCCATATAAATTATTTAATGTATTAAAAAAGAAATGTGGATTTACCTGGCTTTTTAATAAAGCCAACTCGGCTTTCCCTTTTTCTGCTTTTAATGTCTTTAGCCATTTCCATTGTTCAAATAACCAAAGCATGATTAGAATGGGTATTGGTAATGTAAGAATAATGAATGCAATATCTTTTTCATCATTTAAATAAGTGTCTAAGTTTTTAGAAAACAAGCGAACATAAAAGAAATAGGATATTGCGATGGTATAGATTACTAGAATGAGCAGCTTATACTTTTTAAAAAATGAAGAAAATAACACATAAAAAACACCTAACCAGAACAATGTAATTAGAAATATAACAATAGGATTATCTGGGATTTTCCAATAACTATCTACCGTAATGGCTACTATGAGTAAAAGTATTAGTCCAAGTATTTTATATACTACAATTTTATTTTTTTTGAAATACCTGAATTTATAAATAGGAAGTGATGCAACAAGCCACCAAAATGTAAAAATAACAATAACTTCTATATGATTATCTTCTGGAATTTTGATGAACTCTATATGCTCTAAATACAGTATTGTAAAGAAGACCACAAAAAAACCAATTACAAAAGCTTTATATTTTTTTAGAAATGTAATCATATCTACAAAAATACAGATGTTATAGTGTCTTGACAATAAATTTGATGAACGATACTTTTTTTTGCATATACACCTTTCTTTTTTATATCAATCCTACTTTGTATCTATTATAGATGTTTGTATCGATTTTTTTAGTGTAGTGGTCATAAAAGTTGGTTAGTGATCTCATTTCCGAATAGGTTCGTATTAGAAATCATTAATTAATCAAACCATGAACAGATTACATATTCAAAATTTATCTAAAACGTATCCTAATGGAGTAAGAGCTCTGGATAATGTTTCTCTTACCATTACCAATGGTATGTTTGGCCTATTAGGGCCCAATGGAGCAGGAAAATCATCTTTAATGAGAACAATTGCTTCATTACAGGAACCTACATCGGGTAAAATAACCTTTAATGACAAAGATATTGTTAACCACCCTCAGGAAATTAGAAATCATTTAGGGTATTTACCTCAAGAGTTTGGAGTGTATCCTAAGATTAGTGCTCAAAATCTACTTCATCATATTGCTATTTTAAAAGGAATATCTAATAAAAGCGAATGTAAAGATCAGGTAGAAGCGCTATTACAACAAACAAACTTATATCAACATCGTAAAAAAGCTGTACATACATTTTCTGGTGGTATGCGGCAACGTTTTGGAGTAGCTCAAGCGTTATTGGGTAATCCACAACTTATTATTGTAGACGAGCCTACTGCAGGATTAGACCCCGAGGAACGTAACCGATTTTTGAATTTATTAAGCGAGATAGGAGAGAATGTGATTGTTATTCTATCGACTCATATTGTAGAAGATGTTCGCGATTTATGTGCAAATATGGCTATTATGGGAGAAGGAAAAATTATAAAACAAGGCAATCCCATAGAGCTTACGAAAGCCTTGGCTGGAAATGTCTGGACAAAAACCATTACAAAGGAAGAACTTCAATTTTATAAAGAGCAGTTTAATATAATCTCCACACGACTAGTTTCGGGGAAAACACAGATTCAGGTTTTTGCCGAGACCATTCCCGAAAACGGATTTGAAACTATGCAACCAGATCTGGAAAGCGTGTACTTCTCTACATTATTTAATAATCAACCTATAAACAGCTAAGCTATGATATCTTCTTTATTACGTTTTGAAGCCAGCTACCAACTCAAACAAAAGGCATTTATTGGTTTCATCATTATTTTCCTTCTTTTTGGATTTATGTTGGGAAGTCAGGGTTCTTCTTTGGCTAAAGTAAATTTTAATTCTGGATACCAGATTAGTTATAACATTGCCGTATTATCACTTGGGTGTATGTTTGCTATTATGTTTTTTGCCATTAGTGGAATGCTAAGAGATAAGCAATATCGAATGGAAACTATAATCTATAGCACACCAATAAAGAAATCTCATTTTTTTCTTAGTCGATTTCTTGGAGTATTTGTATTTAGTTTGCTTGTTTTTTCGATGACTTTAGTCGGTTTTGCTTTGGGAACATTTATGCCTAACTTAGATCCAGAACGACTGGGATCTTTTCAGGTGACTCATTATTTGTCGACATGGTTGCTCATAGTTTTACCTAATGTTTTTATTTGTACCGCATTTGTTTTTTCGGTTAGCGCATTTAGCAAAAATAATATCGCTACATATATTAGTGCAATTCTAATATATGCACTATACTGGATTTGCTCTATCTTTTTTAACTCCCCCTTGTTGGTCAATGCAACACCTGCTTCTCCAGAAAATTTGATTATAGCTGCATTAGCAGATCCGTTTGGACTTTCTGCCTTTTTTGAGCAAACTCAATACTGGACTCCTTTTGAAAAAAATACACGATTCCTTTCTTTTTCTGGTAATTTTCTATGGAACAGAGTGCTCTGGATTTCAATATCACTACTAGTTTTAAAAATAACGTACACCTATTTTTCATTTAAGAAATTAAAACAAAAAAGTAAAAGAGTAGCAATTATAGAAGAAAAAGAAATAGTAAAAAAAGCATATTACCCCATTACTACTATAACAACTACGGTAAGAACACATATAGCAAGTTTTAAATCTTTATTAAGAATCGAACTTACCAATGTATTTAAGAGTTTACCCTTTATAGCTATTATACTAATTTGGATTGTTATTGTTGTTACCGAAATTTATACAAGAGTTAATCAAGGTGGGGCATATAATGATAGTTTATATCCAACAACAGATTTACTCATTTGGTTAATTAAAGATCCGTTACCATTTTTGGGGTTATTTCTAATTGTATTTTATAGTGGCGAATTAGTTTGGCGCGAACGTAGCTTGCAATTTGACGGTATAATTGATGCTACCCCAGCTTCGAATATGGTATTTTTTTTATCAAAAGCCATAACACTTATTCTATTGCCAATTATATTGATCACAATAAGTATTCTTATCGCTATTGGGATTCAAATTACAAAAGGCTATTATATTTTTGAAATTTGGCAATATCTCTCTATGTTTTATTACCTGGGGATGAGTTTTCTCTTTTACATTTTATTAGCCTTATTTATTCAAAGTTTATCTCCCAGTAAATATGCAGGTATAGCAATTACAGGATTGATTATTATCTTTTTTGGAAGTTCTATGGCTTCATTTATAGGAATTGAACATTCATTACTTCGAATAGGGAGTTTGCCTGCTACAAAATATACAAATATGACAGGTTATGGGGATTATACTAAACCTTTTCATTATTATGCTGTTTATTGGACTGCATTAGGTTTAGTGCTCACAGTGTTATCTTTTAAATTATGGCAACGAGGTACAATACACAAGTTTCTTTTCAGATTAAAACAACTTCGATATCATTGGAAAAAATGGGAACTTGCTACACTTGTCTTTTTTGGAATACTTTTTATGGCCTCAGGAGCAACTATTTATTATAATAAAAATGTAATAAATGAGTATGTTACAGTAGGTGATACCTTAGATTTTTGCGAGGCATACGAAAAAAAATATAAAAAATATGATGTCCCCAGACAACTCGTTCCTGTAGCAATAAAAACCAAAATGGATATATATCCAGATGAGAACTTCTATACTATTAAAGCCGATTATATTCTCGAAAATAGAGGAAAAGATAGTTTACGAGAAATCTTTATTTCAGAGAGGGTTCCGGTTACTAATATGTCTATAGAAAATGCAATATTAGAAAAACACGATAGTGTTTATGATATTCGAATTTTTAAATTTGAAGAACCTCTGGCTCCAGGAGAACAAATAAAATATACCTATGAATTAACTTATCAAAAAAAAGGGTTTGAAACCAGTAATATTTTGGTCAATAATGGATCATTTATACAGCATAGTAATTTTGAACCAATTTTGGGGTACACTACGAGTTTTGAAATCACAGATTCGTTCGAAAGAGAAAAACGTGGGTTACCAAAACAAATAGAGGATGAAAACAATGCTAGCCATTTTAGTGCTGTTGATGTTTCACATGTTAAATTACCATATGAAACTGTTGTGTCTACACAAAAAGATCAGACCGCTATAGCAACAGGAGAATTAATAAAAACCTGGGAAGAAAACGATAGAAACTTTTACCATTATAAATCGTCTCATGATATTATTCCCTTTTTAGCTTACTATTCGGGAGCCTATAAGATCGAAAAAGAAAACTATAAGGGAGTAGAAATCGAACAATATTATCATCCTGGACATGAGTATAATATCAATACTATTTCAGAAAGTACTAAACAAACTTTAGACTATTGTCAAAAACACTTTACAGATTATAAGTTTGATCACATACGAATTGCAGAAATACCAGGGCATTGGCGATTTGGAGGACAAGCACAACCAGGAACTATTGCAATGGTAGAGAATCGATTATACCTTACAGATAATCGTAATACAGACAATTTTGATCTTGTAGCCAAACGAACTATTCATGAAGTTGCACACCAATGGTGGGGCCATATACTTACTCCTAAAAATGTAGATGGAGGAGGATTAATCACAGAAGGGTTAACCAAATATACCGAAGCAGTTATTATGGAAAAATACTATGGTAAAAAAGCAATTTGGCAATTAAGTAAATCTGCTAATACTAGATATTTTACCGGTCGTTCTTATGCTACCGATCCAGAACCTCCTTTATACATTGGAGAAGGGCAGTCTTATTTGCTTTATGGAAAAAGCTATGTGTCCCTGTTAGCACTTAGAGATTTGATAGGAGAACAGAATATGAACGAAGCTCTTAGAAAATTGGCAATCAAATATAAAGATGAAAAGGAATCTAAAGTTACATCAACAGAATTATTAAACGAGTTTTATGCGGTTACCCCAGAGAAGTACCATATTTTGATAGATGATTGGTTTAAACGTATTATTACATATGATTTACAAATTGAAAATGCAAAGGTTACTGTACTCGATACTGGTAAATACGAAGTTACTATAGAGGTTTTGGCAAAACGTTTTGAAACCAAAGAAAATGGAGAAGCGGTAGCAATTTCAATAGATGAACCTATTCAAATTGGGATGTTTTCAAAAGACCCAAGTACGATAGATCATCAAGATGCTATACTATATTTAAAGCCTCATCAGATCAATACAGATCAAATGCAGATTAAACTTATTGTAGATGAGATTCCACAATATATCTCAATTGATCCTTTTGGTACCCGTTTGGATGCAAATAATGTTGATAATACTAAGAAACCCATAGGTATTTAAATGATTAATTTATGATATGGTGAAAAATAATGGGAGTGTAAAAAAAGAATTCATAACTTTCAAAATTCTATTATATTGAATTTATGAAAAAAATACACTTCCTTATTTTTTTATTAGGTTGCTTTACAGCATCCTTCTCTCAGGATATAAATGAAGCTGATCAATTTTGGAACTCATTACAGAATTTATGCGGAAAATCATTTGAAGGCACTCTAGAACTACCCGTAGATGATAAGCAATTTGGCGGTAAACGATTAGTGATGCATGTGCGTTATTGTAGTGATAACGTTATTAAAATACCTTTTTTTGTTGGAGATGATAGATCCAGAACCTGGGTGTTAACGTATAAAAATGATCGTATTACTTTAAAACATGATCATAGACATGAGGATGGCTCTGAGGATAAAATAACACAATATGGTGGCAAGACAACAAATGTTGGGCAGCAAGGTATACAAGTGTTTCCTGCAGATGAAGAAACTAAAAAAATGATCCCGGCGGCTTCTACTAATATTTGGTGGATTACAATTGATGATACAACTTTTACCTATAACTTAAGACGTTTAGGAACTCCTCGTGTTTTTAAAGTTGTAATGGATATCACAAAACCAGTAAAAAACCCAGATGCTCCTTGGGGGTGGGAAGATAATTAATACATTCTTAAATATAGTATTGTATTATGTTGGACAGTATTGATCATAAAATTATTGATAGACTTAAAGATAATTCGAGAGCATCTTATGTTGAAATTGGTCGACAAATAGGGCTTTCTCCATCTTCAGTTAGGGAGCGTATTCAAAAATTAGAAGACCTTGGCGTAATAAAGGGCTATAGACTAGAGTTGGATAATAAAAAACTAGGCTTTGGTATTGAAGTTCTTATAATGCTCAAATTGTTTAGCGGAAACCTGAATGTGTTTTGTAGCGAATTAGATAAATTTCCAGAAATTGTTGAAGCGCACCGTGTTACAGGTGCACACAATATTTCTATGAAAGTGAAATTAATTGATCAATTACACTTACAACAGTTTATTGATAAACTACTACGATATGGTGATCCTACAACGTATTTAATTTTATCTGATATTTAACTCATTTCACCTTCACCAACAGGTTCATTAGCAGTAGAAATCCTAGAATTATTGAATCCATTATCATTATTGAAATAAACATAGATTGGGCTTTCATTTCTTAGCATATCTATTAAATGTTGTAATTGATCATAATGATAATAAAAGCTATAATTTGATCCAGAAACTGTTGCTACTGGTAATACAGCATTAGGATCTTCTCTAAACCAAACAGAACAGGTTTCCCCACCAGCTCCCTTTAAAATTAGATTGGTTTTTCCTAAGCTTCGGGATGACCAATTGTAATATGAATATGTTTTTACTTGAAAAGATGATTGTGCCATAACTTTATAAATTTATTATGACCAAATATACAATGGAAGGTTTTGAGATAAAAGAGTTAAAAGACTGATAGGTAATAGTTAAAACCCTGTTTTTTTTAAAATGATACGCAAAATTTAATTTTTTGCATTGAAATCATGATTTATAATAGTTTTTTCATCAGGACTTTCAGTAATATTTAGATGATTAATTTCCCCTGCACCCAAAAACCGGTAACGAATACCTACAAATTTCCCTATGGATTTATTGTATTGTCTCGAGTAAATTTCCTTATCATCAACAAAAACAGTCAATTTTTTTTCTATAATATTGATATCGATAGCTTTGAAATCAGAAAAATCTACCCCAAAAGCAGAAAGATCATGTTCTTTACCTCTTAAGTACACATCATTAAGCATTACATTGATATCTGAAACACATCCCGGAATAGAAAATGGTACTATTAAAGCTCCATTGGTACCTAATATAACTATTCTGAATTTTTGACAAACCGCCCATTTTTCCCTATACAGGTTACGAACAGAAGTTTTGATCCTGATATTATCTCCAGACACAGCCCCAAAATCTTTTACCAAGTGAAAAGTAGAGACTACAGGTTCTGTAGTAGACTTAATTTCATTAATGATAGTATTTGAAAAAGATAATCTATCTCGAAACATATCTGTATTTGAGACATATTTTGGGATAGGCTTATAATCTATAGTGCCCATCCAATTATTTGAGGTAATAAACAAATCATGCTCTTTTATAATTTGCCCATCAACCAGAAGTCTGGCACCAAAATACCCTGGAAAATAATAAATACCAGTAGCTTTCTTTTGTCCTGGTTTTATTTTAATAGTTTTTGTAACATCCCAGAATTGTTGAATGTATATACTATCGGATTTAATCGTATTTAAATCAAAATCAAAGACTACAGAATTTGGTAACCCTTCGGTTATTGGTCTACTACTAAAAATGATTTTTGAGGAATCAATATTGGTTACTTCCTCTTTTTTAGCTCCAATCATAGAATAAAACGAAATAAACACAATAGTCATAATCGAGGCAGAAACCATAATAACGCCTAGATTCTGAGTTATTTTTTTCTCTACCCAAGACGGTTTTTTGACATCTTTTTTATTCTTGAAATCTCTCCAATTTGCATATCCAGCAAATTGTGAAAGTGTGTTTAATGTACTAATACTAGGAGCACTCTTATAATTTACTTTACCCCAAACACGTTTTAGAGTCGTTGGACTTAAGAGAATACCTGTGCTTTGCTGAATACTATCACTCAGTTCGATAAATACATCATTATGCCATTGATCAGAGTTTCCCCACTCGAGTTTCTCCTCGATTTCGAGCAAACACTTTTGTACTAATTTATGTTCTGGATACGTATTCATAATATCAAACAAAAGTCATCAAAAATTACGACTTGAACAACATTGAACCGATTTGCACCAACTTGTTTATACTTTATATACTATACATTAGAACTTTGAATGAAATCAAAAAACGAAACTCATGATTAGATATATTGTATTCTCTATAGTAAGTATTTTTTTTATTCAAAAAGGGAATTCTCAAAATATAATTCCTTTAGATACGATTCATTGGGAAATAAATGCCCAATCTTATGTTTTAGAAAATTATAAAGGGAAAGATGCAATTTATATTCAGCGTGGCTTAGCATTTTTAAAAGATACTAAATTCTTGAATGGTACTATTGAGTTTGATGTATATCTTACTAACCGACAAGGGTTCCCTGGTGTTCGTTTTAGAGCTTCTGATAGAAATAATATGGAATCTTTTTACCTGCGAGCCCATCTTTCGGGTAAACCCGATGCCAATCAAGCTGCTCCTGTTATTAATGGTATAACACCGTGGCAACTTTATTTTGGACCTAAATATTCTTTTGCATATGACTATAATTATGATGATTGGACCCATGTAAAAATAGTAGTGAATGGTCGTAGAGCACAGATATACCTGGACTATTCTGAAACTCCAAACCTATCGTGGAATCTGGTTCATGATCCCAAAGAAGGACAGATTGCAATAGGAGGCGGGGGTCCCGCGGCCATGCATTATGCGAATTTCAAAATTGATAAAAGTAAATATGAAATAGTAGATTTTAAGCCTATAAAAAGAAAACCTATTGAAGGATTAATTTCAGAATGGCAAGTGTCTGATATGTTTGAAGAAAAATTAGTAAATAATCCATTGAAGCTAAATGAAGTAATTCAATCTAGAAAATGGGGAAAAACAATCCAGGTAGAAGAAGGTACTGCTGCAAACATTGCGAGAGAAGTAGTTTTGGTTGACGGAACTCCCGGAAATACTGTTTTTGCAAAAATTAAAATTACATCAAACAAAGATCAAATAAAGCTTTTTGAATTTGGATACAGCGATAGAGTAGTAGCTATTTTAAACGGCAAGCCTATTTATAAAGGAACAAATAGGTGGCGTTCTAGAGATTATAGATATTTGGGTACTGTAGGATTGTTTGATGCAATATATCTAAATCTTAAAAAAGGAGAAAACACACTTCTATTGGCCGTTTCTGAAGATTTTGGAGGCTGGTTAGTAACAGGGAAATTTCCCGATCAAAATGGGATTAAAATACAATAAAGCAATCTAGTAATGAAAATTATGATTGTGAATCTTTGATAGAGATGATGCGACCGAATAATAATTAAAATTTAGCTAAGTAAGTTATTAATGTTTGGCTTATATATTTTCCCCACAGGAATTTTATGATCCTTAATTGTTATTCGGTTGCCTTCAATTAATTCTATTTTACTCTTTGCAATAATAAATGATTTGTGCACCTTTATAAAATCTTTTTTAGAAAGTATCTCTTCAAAAGAAGATAAGGTTTGATGCGTAATGATCATTTGATGTTCTAAATATACCTTTACATAATTTCCATAAGCTTCTAAGAATAAAAGATCTTTTAATTTTACCTGATAATGCTTTTTGTTGTCTTTTAAAAAAATACTGGAATCATCGATATTTTTTACGTTTTGCGAATGTAATGACAATGTTCCCTGCACTTTTTGTATTGCTGTAACAAATCGCTGAAAACTAAATGGTTTTAATAAATAATCATCAATATTAAGTTCATAACCTTCTAATGCAAACTCTTTATAAGCAGTAGTTACAATAATCTTAGGAGGATTAGATAATGTTTTTAAAAAATCAAAACCTGTAAGTTTAGGCATATTAATATCTAAAAATACTAAATCTACCTGATGCTGATTTAGGTACTCTATAGCCTCAAAAGCATTATAACAATGCTTTTGAAGCGATAAATAGGGTAAATTACTGCTATAATCTTCAATAATATCGTGTGAAGCGGTTTCGTCGTCTATTATTATGTAAGTGATCATGATTTGTATAATTCTAATTCTACAAAATATACTTGATTTTGATTGTTAATCGTCAATTTATGTTTACCGTTTGGGTAAAGTAAATTAAGGCGATCTTGTAAATTTTCTAAACCAATACCTTTGGACTTTACATGTGTTTCGGGATCATAATTATTTTTGATAGTAAATAGTATTTGACTGTCGTTTTCTAGTAGCTCAATGTGTATAAAAGATTGATTTACAAGTTTTTCTACCCCATGTTTAAAGGAATTCTCTAACAAGATAATAAACAATAACGGAGGGATAGGGTAGTCCTTATTAATAATACTATGTTTAAAATCAATATCGATTGCTTTATGATACCTGGCTGTTTGTAGCTCAATAAAATTGGTTAAATATTTAATTTCTTCTTCAAGATGAACAGCTTCTTCTTTTCCATCATAAATAGTAAATCGCATCATATCTGATAGTTTAAGCACATATTCTTGTGCGGTATCAGGGTCTTTTTTAATTAATGAGTATAAATTATTAAGTGTATTAAAGAAAAAATGAGGGTTTATTTGAGTTTTTAAAAGTTCTAATTCTGCTTTGGCTTTATCATTTTTAAGGGTCTGTATTTTTGCCCACTGTTCAAATGCCCATGAAAAAATGGTATAAAAAATCAATAGTGCTAGTAATATCCCAAATAGATCTGTAAGCCATATATTATGATTAACTACCCAAAAACTTTCTTGATCATCATCTATTCTATTGGCCATATTCATTCCGAAAATCAACAGCCCGATTATAGCTATATATATAATTATTTTTATAGTAGAATTAGGCCAATTTGTTTTTAATTTACCTGTTTTGAATAGATGAAATAATATCATATAAGAAATCACTAAACCGGTAAGAAAGTTTAAAAAAATATGTAATTCACTATTACTATCTTTAAAGATTAAGCTTAATGTAGCCAGAATTACTGCAAGAATGGTTGTAATATAAAATCTCTTTTTTAATGTCATTATTCAAATATATTAAAGATTCACAGAAATTATATTATCAGCCATATTTCTATCTAATCTGGTGTAATATGGATCGATGCCGATATAGACTGGTATTTCTTTGGTAATAATTTTAAAAACCATTTCTTTTTTATTGATCTGTTGAGGTTCTAAATAGAGGATATCTTTATTATTATTGACGGCTTCAGGATGTTTTTTAAATATTCCAATTTTAATAGGTTCGTTAATATTGATTGTGATTTTTTTTCCAGTAGTATCCGTTTCAAAGCGTTGCGCTTTTATATCTATGGTAATTTCGTATGTACCATTATTAAGTTTTTTATAAGAAGTACTCTTAATCCCCAAATCATACGTGATTACACGTTTCATCCAATCATCTATTAAAGTATGATACTCTTTTGGAGTGACTGAATATAACTCTTGAAGAAAATCAAGTGTTGTTGCAATGGGCTTATGGCTGTATTTGTGTATCATATTTTGTAGCGCAATGTTTAGATTGGATTCTCCTATAAGATCTTTTATCGCAGACATAACAATTGCTCCTTTACTATATCCTAGGTATTGTTGTAACTGACTTATGTATAATGGTGGTTCTGTTTCGGTTGCATGAGAACGACCACTAAAATATCTTTTTATCGTATGCTCTGATAGTTGTCTAACCATAGCTTTATCGTATAATTTTTCCATAATTACAGTTTCAGAATATTTGGCTAGAGATTCTGATAGTACCATGAATCCATCAATTCGCTTTGGTGTAAGTAGCCCTCCCCACCATTGATGAGCTATTTCATGAATGATCACTCTAGCAATTACATTAAAGTCCTGTGGGTTTGAAACATCTCTTTTAAAAACTTTTTCATTAATACTAATTACACCTGGCATTGCCTGGCCATTGGCTCCACCACCTCCGAATATTGACATTTCACCGATACGAAGATGTTTATGAGGATATTTTCCAAAATTATCGGTTGCATAATCAATAGTTGCTTTAGCCACTTTTATCATTTCTGCTATGTTTCTGTAATGCTCTGGGAGGTAATATAATTCAATTTGGATGCCCTTGTGGTTTGTTTTTTCAATTTTGTAGCGAGCTGAATGATACGCCACCATACTGTTAATTTTACCTTTAGATTTATAATGATAATAATTTTTATTATCCGATTTCCAGTGTCTTATTAAATCACCAGAGCATAGTACAGATTGATCGTTTGATGTAGAGACTACGGCTTCAAAATCTATATTTTCAAAATTAAATTTCCCTCCGATTTGCAAATAATTGTCATTAACTACTGGTTTTTCTTTTACAGGTAATCCTCGTTTCTCCCGTTCATAAACATGATTAATCTCGTATTCGCTTACATAACCCAAATGAGGACTAAATTGGTGACTTTTAATATAAGATCCATTATTTGTAATACTATTATCGATATTAAACCCAGAAGAACTTTTGGTTAAATTATATTCCATTTTTAGGATCGAACCCTGTTGCAATGGAGTATGAAGTTTAAATAAGTAGGTCCCTATGATGGAATCATGAAAAACTTGTGTGCTATTTTCTATAGATAGTTTTTTTAATGGTATCGGTGCAGTAATAAAGATTTCTTTTATCGGTTGAGTGTTTGTATTCGTTATCAAACAGGAAGCTTTTACTTCATATTTATGTTTATTTGGAAAAATATCTACTGCTGTTTGTACTGAAACTAATTTTGGTACTACCAGATGATCATATTTTTTATAAGCACGTTCATATTTCTCATTAAAATCATATGCTTCATCCGCTATTTCATATTCATTGATGATGTTGGTATTATAGTAGATATAGCTACCGATAGTTACGAATAGAAAAACAAAGCCTATCAATAGTACTCTTTCTTTTTTATTCCATATCGTTTTAGTGTATGTTTTGATAGTAGAAATGGTTCCTCTTTTCCATAATTTAAAACCGAATAGGGCCGTTACTCCTGCAAAAGTGATCCAATACAAGGATAACCAGTTAAATTTTACAACATATTGTCCGTATCCATTAAAATCAGAATATGCTCTGGCCATACTGGGTAGGTTGTTGAAAAGAACCAAAGGATGTTCTAATCCTATGCTATTGCTTAAGGGACCAAATAATAACATAATACCTCCTGAAATTACCATTCCTAAATACTTGTTAGAAACTATATTTTGAATTAATAATGCAAAAATTGTGTATAATAAAACCTGAAGCCCTCCGAAGTACAACATCGAAAAATAATGAGTTAATCCTAAATCGTAATAACCATTTGAAAGCTGAAATGTTATTGCAACAAATATTGATATTAAAATAAGTAGTATGGGGATTATAGCTATTGTAATATACTTAGAAATAAAAAATGTACTATTTTTTATAGGTGTTGCCTCAATAATCTCATGAAACTTGTTAGATCTTGATTTCCATACCACCTCACCAGTATAAAAAACAATAAGTAGCAATCCCATTATTGGTAAGATTTCATGAATCAAACCTATAAACAGGTCTGTAGTAGGGTAACGATTTCCGTAAATCCCAAAACTACGTACGCTATTATTAAATGCCAGTACAATCATAGCAATCCATAATAGCATAATGACAAGAAAAGGAATTCCTGTAATTATCATTTTTGTATCTAATACTACAATCGATCTAATGCGTGCTATTCTAGCTGCTAATGTATCTGAAACAGTAGTTACAGGTGTGTAAGTAGAATTACTAGTTGTACCTTCTATAGATATAGCTTGTTTTTTTATTTTTTGATCTAGTTTCCTGAAATGAAATAACCGATATGATATTAGTATAGATGCAAGGCCAAAAAACATCCAAATAATTCTGTTCCATACAAAATGCCCTGATAGTGAAATAAGAGTTTCGTTTTTTTCTATTGGTGTTAAGAACTGAGTTTGTTCAAAAAAAGCACTTAATCCTATTGGATCTACTAAAGACGCAATTTCTAAAACCTCTGGATCAGAAAGTATAGAGCCACCAACAAGAGGAGAATTAATATAGAACCCCGAAATCCAATGAATAATAATAAGCAGGAGTCCGGTGATATACGTCACTATTGCTTTTTGAGATAGAAGTGTCGCCGAGAATAGAAAAGCAGTACAGATAAAAGCATTAGGCACTATAATTGTTAACCAGGGCCATAGATAATGACTTATGTCAAAATGGTGTAATGCCTCTGGATTTAGATTGGCAATGTTTGTTCCAATAAAGACCCCTAATAACGCACTACTACCAATGAGAAGAGATATCAAAAAGAGGCCTAGAAAACGATTGATTAAAAAGCTATGTTTTTGTATTCCGGTACTAAAAATTATTTCTTTGGTATGAAAAGTTGTATCCCGAAGTAATCCATTTACACAAAAAAATATACTGGCAAATACAACACCTATACTAATAATACCTGATAGAAAACTTAGGTTATAAGCATCGTTATACATGTTGCTAAATTCTAAATATTGAAAAGCTTGTGTAATGGCAAGAACACCATATCCTATAAACAATACTAGAAATAGTATGAAGGAAGTTTGGCGAGTATGATATCGCCATTCGAATTGAAGTAATTTCGTAGTCATGATTAGTATAGTATTGATTGTTTATTAATTGTAGAAAAATAGACATCTTCTAAATCTGGTTTAGAAGCTTTAAATCCTTGTTCTGGCCTATCATCTGCTAATACGCGAAGTTCTATTTTACCACCAAATAATCGAGTTGATAAGACATTAAAGGCATTTTTGAAAGCCAAAACATTTTCTTTGGCGACAACCTTATACCATATTTTACCTTCTAAGTGAGTAATAAGTTCTGAAGGAATGCCTTGTTTTAGTATCTTCCCTTCTCCCATAATTGCCATATGAGCGCATAGATTTTTAATATCTTCAACAATGTGGGTAGAAAGAATGATAATTCTATGTTCTCCTATTTCACTTAGTAAATTATGAAAACGATTACGTTCCTCTGGATCTAAACCTGCAGTGGGTTCGTCTACAATAATAAGTTTGGGATTGCCTAGCAATGCTTGTGCGATACCAAATCGCTGACGCATACCTCCTGAGAAGGTCTTTACAGACTTTTTACGTGCCGTATATAGATTCGTTTGATGTAATAGCCCTTCTATCTGTTCTTTACGTTCTTTGCTATTCAATATGCCTTTTAATATGGCTATATGATCTAATAGTTGAATTGCTGACAATTTGGGATATACCCCAAATTCTTGAGGTAGATATCCTAATTGGTTTCGAATAATTTGTGGTTCTTTACTACTATGTGTATCATTAAATAATATGCTTCCATGAGTAGGCTCTTGTAGTGTAGCTAAAGTACGTATTAGTGAAGATTTTCCTGCCCCATTAGGACCTAATAACCCGAACATACCATTGGTAATCGTTAGGTTGATATCCTGTAATGCTTTTACTCCGTTGGAATAAGTTTTAGATAGATTTTCAATTTTTAAAATATTCATAGGATTCGTTTTAATTGATGGTACGAACCTACTTATAGCATCCATATCTTGCTATTTATTTTGATGAACGTCCTTTAAGTGTTGATGAAAAATCAATATAAAGAGACATAGTTTTATGATTACATGATATTGTATTGTTTTGAAATAAAGATGTTTAATGATATAAAGCATTCAATTAAAAATGAATATAGGTAAGTAATAGGGTATTATTTATATATTAGCCACTATCTATCAAAGTGTAGTTTTTTGATACTGAAGATGTATATTATTAACGATCTAAATACTAGGAGGAAGATAAATTAATGAGATCATCAAAGAAAAAGAGGTTTTCAATTTTATTTGATAAACATTACAAAAAACTCTTCAATTATTCTTTTAAGGTGGTTAAAGAAAGAGATCTTTCTCAAGAATTAGTACAAGAAACATTTATTAAGCTTTGGGAAAAAATAGAGCAAGTTCAATCAAATGATCGTTCGATAGAATCATTTCTTATTGTCACTTTAAAGAATAAGATAATTGATCATAGCAGAAAGCATAAAACCCGGGAAAAACATACCAATTTATATTCACTAAACCGGGATATACAAGAAAACATAGATAATAAATGGGAGCTGTCACAAAAAATAGATAGTATTTATGCTTCACTTCCTCCCAAAACGATAGAAATATTTAGATTATCAAGAGACCAGGGATTTACTTATCAGGAGATTGCTCTACAAAAAAATATTTCTGTAAAAACAGTAGAGCTTCATATTTCCAAGGCTTTAACAGCATTTAGACAAGGGTTACAAGATTATTTATAATTTTTGATAGGGTGTAACTATGCGACCAACGTCTTATAGTAAAATACCTTATTATGGAACAGGATCAAATAACAGAAGTAGACATTTGGGGATATATCTCGAAAAGTGCAGATATAGCTACAAATGAAAGGGTAGAAGAGTGGATGAATTCTGATGATTTCAATGAAAATCTATTTAATAAAATACAGAATATTTACAATGCCACTGGCGAAAAAATCCCAAAGCATAGTGATTTAGAAACAAATGTTGCCAAACAAAAGTTTTTTAATTCAATAGAAAATAAAGAAAGGAAAAACTCTAGTTGGAAAAAGATCATAAAATATGCAGCTATGGCAGCGATTTTGGTATCAACTGCCGTGTATACCTATCAAATAATAATAGCAAATGATATTATAAGCATTGAGACTGCGTATAGTGATCATGAACAAATACATCTTCCTGATGGTTCTGTAGTTTGGTTAAATTCTTCAAGTAAGCTGTCTTACAATCCAAAATCTCCAAGAACACTATTTTTAGATGGTGAAGCTTTTTTTGAGGTAGCAAAAGACAAAGAACACCCCTTTACTGTAGAGACGCCAGATCATATTATCGTAAAAGCTTTGGGAACAAGTTTTAATGTAAAATCGTATGCAAAAAATACATTTACAGAAACCGTATTATTAACCGGTAAAGTCGAAATGAGCTCTAAGGAGTATTTAAAAAACAGCATTATAATGCTTCCAAATGATAAAGTGAAGATTTTTAAGAATGATGGACGCGTACTTGCTTCAAAATCCAGTAATGCTATTAGTAGTATTGCCTGGAGAGAGGGTAAAATACAATTCAATAATAAACCATTTTTAGAAATAGCTAATGATTTAAAAATTCAACATAATGTTAATATACGTTTTGAAAATGAACAAATATCACATTCAAAATTTACCGGATCCTTTGATCAGGATTTACCAATTAATGACATTCTGGAAGTATTGAAAGCTTCAAAAAATTTTAAATATGAATATAATACAAAAGCAAATGAGTGGGTAATAAAATAAAAAAGTGGGAAAACTGCCATTTTCCCACCGATGTGTCAATAGTATTCTAATCGCGAAATCAGTAATAATTAACAACATTCAAATTTATGAAAATAAAACAGTTCGTTCTGTCTTGGCAGGTAAAAAACCCTGGCAAAAAAAGTATTTTATTAATGAAATTATCCTTTTCTCTTTATTTACTAGGTTGTTTACAACTCATGGCTATCAATGGCTTTTCTCAGGATAAGGTTACATTAAATCTCGAGAATACTCAATTAGAAACCATATTAAAACAAATAGAGAAACAAACTTCATATAGTTTTATTTATAATAATGATGAAATTAACGTATCACAAAAACTTGATATTGAAGTAATTGATAAAGATGTTACTAAAACACTTAATGAATTATTGCAAACTACCTCGATCAAATATTTGGTGAAGAATAGTTTTATTATACTTTCTAATCGCCCTCAACAAAAAAATAAGTATACCCTAAGTGGAACTGTTAAAGATGCTGCAACAGGCGAAACGCTACCTGGAGCCAGTGTCTATATAAAAGATAGCGACAAAGGGGTTTCTACAAATGAATATGGCTTTTATTCTATAACCTTTCCCGAAGGTAGTTATAGTTTCCAAATTTCATATTTGGGATATACTCTAAAAGAGATAAACCTAGAATTAACCAAGAATACAAAACTCGATATTCAGCTAGAACCATCTTCGAATGAATTAGATGAAGTAACGATTACTGCTAATAATGAAAATAAAAGCCAGGTAAATACAATTGCATCTGGTATCTCTACGCTAAAAGGTTCAGAAATTAAACGATTACCAGCTTTTTTGGGAGAACCAGATATCATGAGAGCATTATTAACCCTTCCTGGTGTAAATACGATTGGAGAAGGCGCTTCGGGAATTAATGTTAGAGGAGGTAATATAGATCAAAATCTAGTGCTATTAGATGAGGCACCAATTTATAATCCAACTCATGTATTTGGATTGTTTTCGGGATTTAATACAGATGCGATTAAAGAAATGAAATTATATAAAGGGGGGATTCCTGCACGTTTTGGAGGGAGAGCATCTTCTGTTTTAGAGATTAGACAACGGGATGGAAATACTAAAACTTTTAAAGGAGAAGGAGGACTAGGGCTATTGTTTTCGAGGCTTACGCTAGAAGGGCCAATAAAAAAGGAAAAACTAAGCTTTTTGGTTTCTGGTCGTAGATCTTATTTTGATGCGTTTTTTCCAATTATAGGAGGAGAAGTAAAAGATCAAAAAGTTTTCTTTTATGATCTGAGTTCTAAACTTAGCTGGAAAATTAATAAAAATAATACATTGTTTCTATCAGGTTATTTTGGGGCCGATGTCATGAAACTACTTTTTGAAGGAGAAGTTATTCCAGAAGGTAAAGAGCCGGATGACAAAACAGATTTTAGCTGGAAAAATGCTACAGCTACATTACGTTGGAATCACATATTCTCTAACAAACTATTTATGAATGTTTCTGGAATATATAGCCAGTACAATTATAAATTAAAAAGTACAGATGGAGGGCCTTTAGAGACCAATAGTAGTATAAAATGGAAATCTTCTATTGAAAATTTTATCATAAAACCAGATTTTACTTATTATCTCAATCCTAGTACGAAAATGAGATTTGGAATAAATGGTACACTATATCGTTTTACTCCGGCAAAGGCTACCAGTGACGATATTGGTATCAACACTATAAATCTCGAAACAGAAAAAGGGGTAGAAGTTGCACCATATATAGAATATGAAAAAAAATGGAAAAAATTTTCATTTAGTACCGGATTACGGTATTCCTGGTTTGGTAATTTTGGATATAACAAAGTTGCGGTGTACAGCCCCGGGGTTCCGCAAAATGTAACTACCATTATAGATACTCGTGAGTATAAAAAAGGAAAGCTTATTAAAAGTTATACTGGTTTTGAACCTCGAATTTCGTTAAAATATAATTTAAAAAATAATAAAGCATTAAAATTAGGGTACAACAGGATGTTTCAATACATTCATTATATATCAAATACAACTGCAGCTTTTCCTTTCGATGTATGGAAACTATCGGGAGTACATATAAAACCTTTAGAAGTAAATCAGATTTCTGCCGGATATGCATATGATACACAAAATAAACACTATAATTTTACTGTCGAAGGGTATTATAAAACCTTCAAAAACATAGTAGAGTATAAAAATGGTGCAAATTTATTATTAAATGAAAATATAGAAACACAGTTGTTACCTGCAAAAGGGTATTCTTACGGAACAGAATTTGGAATTTATAAAAATACAGGAAAATTAAGAGGAAGTATTAATTATACCTATTCTGTTACCAAAAGAAAAACGACCAGTATTTTTTCTTCAGATAATATTAATGATAGTAGATATTACCCATCAAATTATGATCGACCACATGTTTTTAATATTACTACCGATTATACAATAGGGTCAAAGTGGAATGTTGGACTATTTTTTACATATCAATCAGGAAGACCTATAACAAAACCTACAGGGCGATTTATTTTTGATAACAATCCGTATTTAACCTATTCAGATAGAAATGCATATAGGTTGCCCAGTACGCATAGAATGGATATTTCATTTACATATACTCCAAAAAAACCTAATAAAAAGTGGAAAGGTAGTTGGTCTTTTGGGCTCTATAATCTGTATGCACGTAAAAATGCTTTTTCATCTTTTTCGATATTTAAAAATAATCGATTAAGATCCTATGATTTTTATCTAATTGGTGCACCTGTACCCTTTATCACGTACAATTTTAAATTTTAAGACTATGAAATCATTATATCGAATTATAGTAATCATCCTTTGTTTTATCCCTATATTAAGTTGCCTTAAAGAAACACCGTTAGATGCAGAGTTTGAACCACAGGTTTTTATCTATGGATACCTTATCAATAATACAGATAACATAAAAATCACCATTCAAAGAACAGTTCCGGTTAATAATACCACCCTGGATCCTATTAATGATGCCTCTGTATTTCTATATACCGAAGATTCTGACGGTACTGTTAGACTTGTTACTGATGATTTTCAGGTGTCTGAAGGAGTATATTTAAGTACTGATGCAGTGATTGGTCTTATTGGAAACAAGTATTGGATTGAAGTTATACTTGCCGACGGAACTACTTATGAGTCTGTTCACGAGCCATTAAAAGAACCAGTACAAATCAAAACTATAAGTAAAGTAAATGGTTATCCGAGAGTAATTTTTAGTGATCCAGGAAATGAAACCAATTTTTATCAGGTTCACTTTTCCTTTTATAATAATGGAAGCCTTATTTCCGAAGTATTCGAATTATCTAATGATATTCTTTTTAATGGAAATGAAAATGCATTTATAGAAACTCTAACTAGTGGAGGAGATATTTTAACGGTGAGTCTTTTAAATTTAAATTTTCACACCTACGAGTATTATGTGGCTGCCCATGAACAATACGAAAATCAAGTAGATTTTGGAGACCCAGAAACCACAGAACCTTTTTTAATATTTTCAAAACCTCCTATAAATTTAATAGGGAATATTAGAAATACAACAACAGATAGAAAAGCATTAGGTTTTTTTGGAGTGTTTAGTTTTAGCTATCAAGAGATATCATTTTAGTTAATCTATATAAATGAAGCCAACTAGAATGATGGTTTGCTTGAAATGATTCTAATATCTAAATTTTATAATACGGGAGGAACGTACAATTCTCCCGTATTTTAATTTTAAAAATGAATATTCTCTAAATGACATTCATAGATAAACTAAAGCCATTCATAGATATTAATTACTAGTGCTAGTATCTGGTTGTAGTTTTGAGCCATATCAAAAACAAAAAGTAATGGCTCGATTAATTACAATCATTATTATTCTATTATTGTCTTTTCTCAACTCTTTCTCTCAATCTTTGAAAGGTGAAATTATTGATATAGATACCAATAAACCAATACCTTATGTAACTGTAATTTTAAAAAACCAAGAAGGAGAGTTTTTAGAAGGTGTAACAACTAATGATAATGGTATTTATAATATTGATTATCAAGATGGTAAATATACTGTAGAAGCAAGTTTTATAGGATACGAAACGTATGTATCCTCTGTAGTAATCGATAAAAATACCACTTTGGATATTACGATGAGAACAGAAGCAACAACGCTGGATGAAGTAACACTTGTCGCAGAAGAAACTACCGTAAAACAATTAATCGATAAAAAAGTAGTACATGTAGGAAAAGATTTATTATCTGGCGGGGGGGATGCAGCAACAGTATTGAGTCAATTATCCGAAGTACAGGCAGATCAAAATGGAAATATTAGTCTAAGAGGAAGTCAAAATGTAAATGTACTAGTTAATGGGAAACCTTCGCCATTAAGTACAACAGAATTATTGCAACAAATTCCTTCTGATGAAATCAATAAAATTGAAATAATAACATCACCATCTGCAAAATATCAAGCTAATGGCCTTACCGGAATTATTAATATCATTACCCATAAAAAAGTACGTAAAGGGATTGCCATAACTACAAGTTTAAATGGTAATTCCTTGGGAAGCCACGGTGCAAATGGTGCAATTAATTATGGAAGATCTAAAACTAGTTATAGATTTGGTGGTTCTTACAAGAAGAATATCTTTGAAAATGAAAATACCCAAAATCGATCAGGAACTCAACCATTTACACAGTTAAGCGATTTTAAATTTGATGGAGACGTGTATAAAATTAATGGTGGTATTGACTGGTTTCCTAATGATGATAATGAATTTTCTTTAGGTTTAGACTATACAGATAATGGACATGTTTTAGATAATAAAGCCAATATATTTCAGAATGATATTACTACTTTTCAAAACATTTTGGGTAGTCATTCTCATAAAACATTTAATGCCAATGGTAATTATAGGCGTTATTTTAAGGAGAGAGAAAATTTTCTTGAAATAGATATTCAGTTATCTGATAATGCAAATATTCTAAAAAGTGATTTTAGACCAAATCTGGGAATCACAGATAATGCTACCGATAACGACGTTTTTATCACAAGTATGGCAATGGATTATTCGGGAGTCCTAAGTGAGAAGTTCAAGATTGAAGCTGGAACATTTTGGAATCGACAAAACCTTGATAATTCACGTTCTTTTTTTAATGAAGACAATATTACTATATCACAAGAAAGTTTTGAAAATACACAATCAACGTATGCAGCATACTCCTTACTAAAATATAATCTAAAAGGAATAAACATTCAGGCAGGAGTGAGGGGAGAGTTATTTGTGAGAAAAGCAAATCTTAAAACAGATAACACCAGTATAGAAAGTGATTTTACGAACTTATTTCCCTCTTTGCATTTAAGTTATACAGTACAAGAAGATCAAACATTTATTTTTGGATACAATAGAAGAACATCCAGACCTACCTTAAGCCAAGTAAACCCTATAGCTTTTCAGATTAATGAGTTTTCGATTAGTCAGGGAAATCCAGCTTTGGAGCCAGAGTTTTCAAATAATTTTGATGTTTCTTATCAATTCAAAAAGAAAAGTCTAAAAATAACACCAGCTTTTGCCTATCGTCTTAAAGAGAATGTTATTACAACCAATAATTATGTAAATGATGATGGTATTAATGTATATACTTCTGTAAATAATGGCGCAACGAATGCTTATGGAGTAGAAATGGCGATACACATAAAACCCTATAATTGGTTAAATACTGATTTAAACTTTAATTGGAATTATGAAGAATTTAAAAATGATCAAATTGGCTTTACCCGTAATTTTAACAGAAGCTATAACCTAACTCTAAAAAATCAATTCAAAATATCTCAAAAAACGAACATGGTGGTATCCTGGCGTTATAATGGTCCTTCAAAAGGATTTTTTTATACCCAGGAGACTACCCAAAAAATAGATTTAGGAATCAGGCATAAAATCTTAAAAAATATGGGAAGTCTAAATTTACGGGTAACAGACCTTTTTAATACGCAACGTTTTGAAGGTATCAATTCTGGCACTGGGTTTTTACAAGACTATGCATATAAACCTATTTCCAGGGTTGTACATTTGGCGTTTTCTTATCGCATAGATGGGGGAACTGTGAAACAGCGAAATAAAAAATCAAGACGCTACAATAGTGGTCTCATTGATTAATATTAAATTTACGAGAAGCGTATGAAAAAAGTGTTTGAAATAAAATATTTTGAAATAGGGTTACATATCCTATTTTGGATATTATACTTTACCTATCCTATCATTAAGTTTGGTGATCGTAACAGGTTTTCTTTTGATTTCACTGAAGCAGTCTTGAATACTGTTTTTATTGGAGTTTCGGTATATATTGCTCATTTTTTCTTAGTAAAAAATTACAAAGGCATAAAAGCGTTGATCGTATTTTTAATAATCTTTCTTTGTATAGTATATTTAAACTGTTACCTAAATGGTAAAACTTGTCAATGCAATTTTAGGCTTTGTTTTATTAATAAAACAGTAGAATACTTATTGATAAATGCTTTTTTTCTGGCCATATTTACGATTAAGAAAAATATCATAAGTAACCAAATATTAGAAAGAACAGAACAAGAACGAGTTCAGGCAGAATTAAAGAGTCTTAAAGCACAGCTAAACCCTCATTTTTTATTTAATACCTTAAATATGTTGTATTCTAATGCAATTCTTAAAGATGAAGTGTTGGCAGATAAAATTCTAAAACTCTCTGATAGCTTACATTATTTAATGCATGAAGGAGAAAAACCAAATGTGCCCTTACTACAAGAAATAGAATTTATTAATGGATATATAGAATTGCAAAAAGCCCGACTAGGAAAAAAAATAGATATTAAATTTTCTAATACTCTGGATAATCCAAAACAGGATATACCGCCATTGTTAATGATTCCTTTTATTGAAAATGCATTTAAGTATTCAAGTATGGTAGAAGGGAAGAAAATACCGCTTTGTATCGATGTAAAACTAGCAAATGATGTACTCAATTTATGGGTAGAAAATCGATATGATCCCAGATATTCTTCAAAACAATCAGAAGTATGGAAAGATAGTGGGATTGGTATCGAAAATGTAAAAAAGAGATTAGCTTTATTGTATCCAAATAAACATACGCTTACAATCGAGTCATTAGAAGGTACTTTTAAAGTGAATTTAAAAATTGATCTAAAATGAGATGTATCATTATAGAAGATGAACTGCCCGCACAGCAATTATTGATCAAATATATAGAGCAGTCTTCAGATATCGAATGCATTGGTGTTTTTGAGTCAGTTTCAGAATTACCTTTATATGTCCTTAACGAAGTAGATTTCATATTATTAGATATACAATTGCCAGGAGCTAATGGTTTAGATTTCTTAAAAAGTTTAGAAATAAAACCAAAAGTTATTATTACAACTGCCTATAGAGATTATGCAATTGATGCTTTTGAAGAAGCCGTAGAAGACTACCTACTCAAACCTTTTTCTTATCATAGATTTTTAAAATCTGTAATGCGAATACAAAATACCCTTACAGATAAAAATACGATTCATAATGAAAAAGAACTATTTGTATATACAGATAAAACCTTTTATAAAATAATCAAAACCGATATTAATTATATTAAATCAGAAGCCGATTACGTATATATACACTATAGTGAAAAGAAATTGCTAGTTCAGGATAGTTTGAGCAACTGGGAATATAAACTTAAAGAAGATGGTTTTATAAGGATTCATAGATCATACCTTATTAATTTTAGAAAAATTGATAGAATAGAAGGGAACCTTGTGCACATAGAAAAAGAAGCCGTTCCTATAGGAAAAACATATAGAACATCTTTCTTTAATATTATTAAAAAATAAGAAGGCCATTCAGGAATTAAAAAATACAGTTACAAAGTAATAAAAAGGAGAATAATCGACCTTAATTATTACAGAAAAGTCTTTCGATATGTTAAATATTTAAAGCGTAATTTTTTTAAACTAAAAGATTAAACTTCTGTTAAACAAAATTCGTTAGATCTATTTTTTGTAGATTTGCTATATAAATGAAAAAGTTAATCCATAAAATATTATCTGTTTTAATGGCGATGGTAGTACTTGTATCTACTATATCGTTTACTGTAGATATGCATTATTGTGGAAACACTTTAGTAGATGTTGCTTTGTTTAAAGAGGCAAAAACTTGTGGAATGGACCAACAAGTTTCTAATTCCATCGAATGTTCGATAATGGCCAAAAAAAGCTGTTGTACAGATAAGCAACTTACTTTTGATGGACAGGATGAGCTTCAAAATTCATTGGATAAAATCACTTTAGAGCAACAGGCTTTTGTTGCTATCTTTTATTATTCATATATAAACCTTTTCGAAGGACTTGAGAATAATATCATCCCTTTTAAAGAGTATCCGCCTCCTTTCTTAGTCAAGGATATTCATGTGCTTAACGAAACCTTTCTTATTTGATACATTAGAGTATTAAAATTATGCCCGGTGATGATCCATTTGGGCTAGAATTGTTGTTTGTACTTTACAGATAACGTCTTCTTCTAATTATCAAATAATCAAAGTATATGCTAAACAAAAGCATCAAATTTCTTATCGAGAATAAATTGGTTGCAGTCCTTATGGTAGCTCTCTTTGTAGGGTGGGGCGTAGTAAATGCACCATTTGGGTGGCAAACCGGAATATTACCTAGCGACCCTGTAGCGGTTGATGCCATACCAGATATTGGCGAAAACCAGCAAATTGTATTTACAAAATGGCAAGGACGGTCGCCGCAAGATATCGAGAATCAGATTACATATCCCTTAACTACTTCACTTTTAGGAGTTCCTGGAGTAAAGACCATTCGTAGCTCTTCGATGTTTGGATTTTCTAGTATTTATATCATTTTTGAAGAAGATATAGAATTCTATTGGAGTAGGAGTCGTATTCTGGAAAAACTAAACTCACTACCATCAGGGTTATTGCCAAATGGAGTAAGCCCTGGTTTGGGCCCCGATGCAACTGGTTTAGGTCAGATTTTTTGGTATACTTTAGAAGGACGGGACGAAAACGGTAATGTAACTGGTGGTTGGGATTTACAAGAACTAAGAAGTATCCAGGATTATTATGTAAAATATGCATTATCATCTGCAGGCGGAGTATCAGAGGTAGCTTCTATTGGTGGGTACGTACAAGAATATCAAGTAGATGTGCATCCAGAGTTAATGCGCCAGTATAACATTAGTTTACAGCAAATTGTTAATGCAGTTAAACAATCAAATCGGGATATTGGTGCGCAGACTTTAGAAATTAATCAAGCAGAATACCTTATTCGTGGTTTAGGATACATAAAATCTATAGGCGATATAGAAAATGCCGTAGTGACGTCAGAAGAATTTACCGCAATACGTATTAAAGATATTGCCAGCGTTAGTTTAGGGCCAGAAGCAAGAAGGGGTATTCTAGATAAAGAAGGTGCAGAAGTAGTAGGAGGCGTTGTTGTTGCACGTTATGGAGCAAACCCATTAGAGGTTATCAATAATGTGAAAGATAAAATTAGCGAACTCAGTACCGGATTACCATCTAAACAATTAAAAGATGGTCGTACCTCACAATTAACCATAGTTCCTTTTTATGATCGAACCGAACTTATTCATGAAACAATAGGTACACTTAATGACGCTCTTACCTTAGAGATTTTGATAACCTTTCTTGTTGTCATTATTATGGTATTTAATCTTAGAGCTTCAATTCTTATTTCAGGACTCTTACCAGTAGCCATTTTAATGGTTTTTATAGCAATGAAATTGTTTGGCGTTGATGCCAATATCGTTGCTTTATCCGGTATTGCCATTGCTATTGGTACTATGGTAGATATGGGAGTGATACTTTCAGAAAACATTATAAGGCATTTGGATGAAAATAAAAATCATTTACCAGTGAATACAGTAGTGTATAATGCTACTGCAGAGATTTCTGGAGCGATATTAACAGCAGTACTAACCACCATAATCAGTTTTATTCCTGTATTTACGATGATTGGTGCAGAAGGAAAACTATTTAGACCATTAGCATTTACCAAAACAATGGCACTTACAGCATCAATCATAGTAGCCTTGTTCCTCATCCCTCCATTTGCTGCTTTTCTATTCAAAAAGAAAAATATAAAAACTTCAATAAGTTATATCATCAATGGTGTTTTAATTGTATTAGGAGGTATAGTAATTTTTAATGGTATATGGTTAGGTATCATTTTGATAGCTTTCGCAATAACTGCTATTCTTGGCTTAAGAGGTGTGGTTTCACAAAAGCATATTGATTTGACAAATATTAGTATAGCGGTAATAACTATAGTGTTTTTACTATCAGAGTATTGGAGACCTCTTGGAGTTGATAAAAGTATGTTTGTTAACCTCATTTTTGTAGGAATCATTTGCTTTGGGTTGTTAGGTACTTTTACGCTGTTTAGAAAATACTATACCAGAATATTACGATGGGCGTTGAACAATAAATTACTATTCCTATCTCTACCCACCATTATCGTTATTTTTGGTTTTTTAATCATGAAAAATATTGGGAAAGAATTTATGCCTTCATTAAATGAGGGATCTTTCCTATTGATGCCGACCACATTATCACATGCTGGAGTGGCAGAAAATAAAAGGATATTACAGCAATTGGATATGGCAGTAGCAAGTATTCCTGAAATTAAAACTGTTGTTGGTAAAGCCGGAAGAACAGAATCTTCTCTTGATCCTGCTCCATTATCAATGTATGAGAACATTATTTTGTATAAGCCCGAGTATATGCTTAATGAAAATGGTAAGAGACAACGATATAAGGTTAATGAGGACGGCTTATTTATAAGTAAAGATGGTAATTTGATTGACAATAAAAACTATGATGTTAATCCTGATAAAACCAGTAAAGTATCAAAAAAGAAATATTTCTCGATTAATAGAGAAAGTCTTATTCCTGATAATAACGGTGAATTCTACCGCAACTGGAGACCAGAAATCAAGAGTCCAGATGATATTTGGAGTGAAATCATAAACGTCACAAAATTACCTGGAGTAACTTCTGCTCCAAAATTACAACCGATAGAAACCCGATTGATAATGCTACAAACGGGAATGCGCGCACCAATGGGTATTAAAGTAAAAGGGCAAAACTTAAAACAAATTGAAGCTTTTGGAATCCAATTAGAAGAGATACTGAAAGAGGTAGATGGTGTAAAAGATGAAGCTGTTTTTGCCGACCGTATTGTTGGGAAACCTTATCTACTTATTGACATTGATCGAGAACAATTAGTACGTTATGGAGTATCTGTTGAACAGGTTCAGCAAATTCTGGAAGTCGCAGTAGGAGGGATCTCCCTTACACAAACAGTTGAAGGCAGAGAACGTTATGGAGTTCGAGTACGCTATCCACGAGAACTTCGGGCAAATCCAACAGATCTTGCAACTATTTACGTTCCCATAAAAAAAGGAAGTTCGATACCGTTAAGCGAATTGGTAGATATTCGTTATGAACAAGGACCGCAAGTGATAAAAAGCGAGGATACATTTCTTGTAGGCTATGTTTTATTTGATAAGAAAGATGGTTTTGCAGAAGTAAATGTCGTTAAGAATGCGCAACATCTGATAAAAACTAAGATTGATAATAATGAACTGATTGTTCCAAAAGGAATCACCTATCAATTTACAGGTACTTATGAAAATCAACTTAGGGCAGAAAAGACATTGTCTATAGTAGTACCTCTAGCTTTGGCCATTATCTTTTTGATTCTCTATTTTCAGTTTCGCTCAATAACTACTTCTTTCATAGTATTTACAGGTATTGCAGTAGCTTTTTCTGGCGGGTTTTTAATGATCTGGCTATATGGTCAGGATTGGTTTTTAAACATTAGTTTCTTTGGCGAAAACTTGCGAGATCTGTTTCAGGTTCATACAATCAACCTGAGTGTTGCCGTATGGGTTGGTTTCATAGCACTTTTTGGTATTGCTACAGATGATGGAGTAGTAATGGCTACTTATCTTAAACAGACGTTTGATAAAAATAAACCAAAATCCCTTGATGATATTAGAACATCTGTAATCGAAGCAGGAGAGCAAAGAATTCGTCCATGCCTCATGACCACCGCAACTACAATTCTTGCACTATTACCAATATTAACATCTACCGGTCGTGGGAGTGATATTATGATACCCATGGCAATTCCTTCCTTTGGAGGGATGGGGATTGCACTTATAACACTATTTGTAGTACCTGTATTATTTGGTTGGAAAAAAGAAGTTCAACTTAAACAAATGAATAAATGAAACATTTAAATATCATAATAGGATTTCTTTTCATTTCAGTTTTTACACATGCTCAACAACTTGAATCATATATTCAAGAAGGATGGCTTAATAGTGCTAAAATTCAGTCTTTTGAATTGCGTTATGCTGTTGCAAAAGAAAAAATAAAAGAAGTAAACACGATACCTAATACACAGTTTGGTGTAGGGTATTTTGTAAGCGAACCTGAAACACGTACAGGAGCGCAGCGTGCAAAATTTTCGATCCAACAAAAGCTACCTTGGTTTGGAACAATCACAGCAAGAGAGAATTATTCTACTGCTATGGCAGAGGCAGAATATGTAGATATTGTAATTATGAAAAGAAAATTAGCACTTTCAATTTCTCAATCGTATTATAAATTGTTTGCTATACAAAACAAACAAAAAATCCTCGAAGATAAAATTCTACTATTGCAAACATATGAGAAGCTGGCATTAACATCTGTAGAAGTTGGTAAAGCCTCTGCAGTTGATGTACTAAGGCTACAAATCCGTCAAAATGAATTAAAACAGCATAAAGGAGTACTTAAAGAAAGTTTTCTGGCAGAACAAATAGTTTTTAATGCTTTACTCAATCGAGATTCTGATATTGATATAATTGTTCCCGGTGAAATGAACATACCACTAGAAGATCCTATTACCAATAATGAAAATTTACAACTTAATCCAGAATTACTTAAATACGATAAAATATATGAAAGCATAAAACAATCAGAATTACTTAATCGAAAAGAAAAGGCACCACAAATTGGCTTTGGACTTGACTACATACCAGTATCAGAGAGAAATGATGTTACTATAAGTGATAATGGTAAGGATATTATAATGCCTATGGTGTCTTTTTCTATACCAATATTTAATAAACGTCATGATTCCCGAACTCGTCAAAACGAATTACGTCAGCAAGAAATTACAGCGCAAAAAGAAGAACGATTAAATCGTATGGAAACGATTTTAGGAAAGGCTATTTCGAATAGAAATACTGCAAGAATCAAATACAATACCCAGAAAGAAAATTTAAAACAGGCTAAAAATGCAGAAGAAATATTAATAAAAAGCTATGAAACAGGGACTATAGATTTTAATGATGTATTAGACATCCAGGAACTACAGCTTAAATTTCAGCTCAATCAAATAGAGAGCATACAGTTATACTATATAGAAGCTGCAATAATCAATTACTTAACAAATTAAAAACAATAATATTTAAAAAAAATAAACAAATGAGAAACTTAAAAATTTATGATATTAGAATAATTTTGGGAGCAATACTAGCATTAACAATACTATCTTGCAAAGAGAATGATACATCTAAAAC
Organism: Aquimarina sp. EL_43; assembly: GCF_943422735.1. NCBI lineage: Bacteria > Pseudomonadati > Bacteroidota > Flavobacteriia > Flavobacteriales > Flavobacteriaceae > Aquimarina > Aquimarina sp. EL_43. The sequence continues at coordinate 4,660,893 of NZ_CALSBR010000001.1, forward strand.
AGAAGAGAAACAAGATCATCATTCTGAGGTGGAGCATAACGAAGATCATAGTAGTCATGATGTAGAACAAACAACAGAGGTTCAGTTTACAGATGCTAAGACAGCAGAAGCTTTTCAGCATTATATCCATATTAAGACTGCTTTGGTAAACACAGATGTTAATGAAGCAAAAACAGGAGCTCAAATGCTTGCCAAAGTGACAGAGAATGAAGTGTTTAAATTGGCGGCTGAGTCAATATTCAATACAGATGACATCGAGGCACAAAGAAAAGCGTTTACAGAAGTTACTACTCAAATGGAAACCTTACTTAACGGAGCATTATCATCGGGAGAAGTTTATAAGCAATATTGTCCAATGGCATTTGATAATACAGGGGCATATTGGTTGTCTAAAGAAAAAGAAATTAGAAACCCATATTTTGGAGATCGTATGTTAAAATGTGGTAGTGTTGCCAAAACTATAAAATAAGTATACTGGCTATTCCATCTGATCTCTAAAACAATACTATTAACAGATGAAGAAAATTTTAATTAAAAATATGGTCTGCAATCGGTGTAAAACTGTACTACAACAGGAGTTTGAAAATGCCAAAATTCCTGTTGAAACAATAGAATTGGGAGAGATCGTCTTTAGCAGTATTGATAGCTCGATTTTTAAAAAAGTAAATGAGATCATTACCCGTAATGGTTTCGAGATCATAAATGATGAAGTAGATCTTATTGTAGAACAAGTGAAATCCTATTTGATAAGCGAATTGTCAAAAGAAAACATATTAAATGAAAATCTATCTGACCTTATTTCAAAATATATGCATAGGGACTATTCTGTGATAAGTAAATTGTTTAGTAGTAATGAAGGTTTGACTATAGAAAAATATTTTATTCGTCTTAAAATTGAAAAAGCGAAGGAATATATTCAAATGGGAAATTTAAGTTTTTCTGAAATAGCATATACATTGAATTATAAAAGCGGAAGCCATCTGGCAAAACAGTTTAAAACAATTACCGGGATGTCTATGAGTAACTTTAAAAACCTACAATTGTGGGATCGCCAACCACTAGACCGAATTGTATAAGAAGAAACCATAATTATCAAATAAAAAGAGATGTGAACTCAATAATTTTGAAGATCAAACAACAATAAATATAGCAGATGAAACACATATATAAAATATCTGGAATGACTTGTAATGGCTGTAGAGGTCATGTAGAGTACATCCTTGATACTATGGATGGTGTGATCAGTGCGTCTGTTGATCTTGAAAAAGCAGAAGCAATTATTGAGACAGAAGAACACATTTCTTTAACTGTTTTTCAAGAAAGATTAGCAAGAGAAGGAGGACGTTATGAAATTCACCTTCCTGGGATGCAAAATCACGATGATAAACCAAAACAGGCTAAACCTAAAGGAAAAGGTGCAGGTGTTTTTTATTGTCCTATGTATTGCGAAGAAGATAAAACATACAATACATTACAGGATTGCCCCGTGTGTGGGATGGATTTGGTTGAAGAAGTAACTATACATACCATTACTAAAGAACAATATGGTTGTCCGATGCACCCAGAAGTAATTAAAGATGCTCCGGGGTCCTGTTCTATTTGTGGTATGGATTTAGTGCTATTACAACCAGATATTTCTGAAGAAGAGAAGAATTATAAAAAACTACTAAAGAAATTCTGGATAGCTGTACTATTTACGGTCCCTATTTTTATAATAGCGATGTCAGATATGTTTTCGAGTAATCCACTTAATGATATTTTAGACTTAAAATACTGGAACTGGATTCAGTTTGTACTTTCTGTTCCTGTAGTGTTTTATGCTACCTGGATGTTTTTTGAACGTGCCGTACGTTCTATAAAAATCTGGAACCTCAATATGTTTACTCTTATTGGTGTTGGGGCAGGTGTTGCATGGTTGTTTAGTGTTTTAGCTATACTTTTCCCTGATTTTTTTCCAGATCAGTTTAAAACAGAATCAGGAACAGTACATGTTTATTTTGAAGCGACCACTGTTATCTTAACGCTCGTGCTTATGGGACAAGTATTAGAATCGCGAGCACATAGCAAAACAAATTCTGCGATTAAGGAGTTATTAAAGCTTGTACCTAACAAAGCAATACGTGTTGTAAAAGGGATAGAAGAAGAAATTTCTATAGACCAGATCGAATTGAGTGATATCTTACGTGTAAAACCTGGAGATAAAATACCCGTAGATGGATCAATCTTTCAGGGGCAAACATCTGTAGACGAATCAATGATTACAGGTGAACCAATACCAGTAGATAAGACTGAAGGCGATCAGGTAAGTAGCGGTACAATTAATGGAAATCATTCTTTTTTATTGAAAGCAGAAAAAGTGGGATCCGAAACGCTTTTGTCAAAGATTATACAAATGGTAAATGATGCAAGTCGTAGTCGTGCACCTATTCAAAAACTGGCAGATATTGTTTCGGGATATTTTGTTCCTATAGTGGTTGTTATAGCGCTAATTACATTTGCCGTTTGGGCATTTTATGGTCCCAATCCTGCTTATGTTTATGCATTTGTAAATGCGATTGCTGTACTCATTATTGCCTGTCCGTGTGCCTTAGGATTGGCTACACCTATGTCTGTAATGGTTGGAGTTGGAAAAGGAGCTCAAAATGGTGTGCTTATTAAAAAGGCAGAAGCACTCGAAATCATGAACAAGGTTGATACCCTTATTGTAGACAAAACAGGAACTATAACTGAAGGAAAACCTACTGTTGAAAACGTAGTACCTGTTGGAGATCGATTTGGTAAAGAAGAAATTCTTCAATACATCATTTCTCTTAATAATTTAAGTGAACATCCATTAGCTCAGGCAACTGTGAAATATGGAAAAGAACAGCATATTAAATTGTTAGATGTAAGCGAATTTAAAGCAGTAATAGGAAAAGGAGTAGAAGGGAGTATTGCAAACCTAAAAGTGATATTGGGTAATGAAAAACTGCTAGAATATGCCAATGTGTCTATTTCAGATGAATTTAAAAAACAAGCTGAATCTTATCAGAAAAAAGGAAAAACTGTGTCGTATTTATCTATTGACCAAGATATAGCAGGTTATATCGTTATAGGAGATAAAATCAAAGAAACTAGTAGTAAAGCTATTAAACAATTACAGGATAGAGGAATTGAAATTATTATGCTTACTGGGGATAATTATAATACAGCCCATGCAGTAGCTAATGAACTTAATCTCACAAATTTTAAAGCAGAGATGTTACCAGAAGATAAACTCGGTGAGGTCGAAAAATTACAACATAGTGGTAGGGTAGTTGCGATGGCTGGAGATGGTATTAACGATGCTCCTGCTCTTGCAAAAAGTGATGTTGGTATTGCAATGGGTACAGGTACTGATGTAGCAATAGAGAGTGCAACTATTACTTTGGTAAAAGGAGATTTACAAGGTATTGTGAAAGCAAAAAAATTGAGTGATAAAGTAATGAAGAATATCAAACAAAACCTTTTCTTCGCACTTATTTACAACGCATTAGGAGTACCTATAGCTGCCGGAGTACTTTTCCCTTTTTTCGGAATTCTGTTATCTCCTATGATTGCAGCTCTGGCAATGAGTTTTAGTTCTGTATCCGTAATAACTAATGCTTTACGATTAAAAACAATACATATTAATTAGATATGGTTAAAAGACAAACAGCAATAAAAATTAGAAAAGTACATAGGTACTTAGGCCTCTTTTTAGGAATTCAGTTTTTGCTATGGACGGTTAGTGGTTTATATTTTAGCTGGACAGATATTGATGATATTCATGGAGATCAATTTAAAAATGAAAATATTGATGTTATATCCTTTAACGACTTGATAAAACCTTCTCAAATAGAAACAAAGGAAGCTATCCAATCATTAGAGCTTAGAGAAATAGCGGGGCAACCATATTATTGGATAAATAAGAAGCAACTTTTTAACGCAACAACCGGAGTATCAAAACCTGAAATTACTGCTTCTGAAGCTTTAAAAATTGCAGAAAAGAATATGTCACCAGAATTAGAAGTAATAGGTATAGAAAAAATAGAAAAAGTAGGTAATCATCATGAATATCGTGAAAGACCACTACCAGCCTATGTTATTTCATATGAGCACTCTCAAAAAGTAAAAGCATATATCTCGGTAAAAGATGGAAATTTCCAAAGAGTAAGACATCGATCGTGGCGTTGGTTTGATTTTCTTTGGATGACTCATACCATGGATTATGAAGGAAGAGATAATTTTAATACAATCATTCTTAGAGCTTTCTCTCTATTAGGATTAATAACGGTATTAAGTGGATTTACATTATGGTTTGTATCCTCGCCAACCATTAGAAAAATAAAAAAAAATAAACGTCATGAATAGGAACATCATTTATATAGGTATAGCAGTTCTTGTGGGACTATTAGGAGGTTACTTTATTTTTGGTAGTAACGATTCTACACAACATAATCACAATAATCATCAGGAAGAAGCTACAACGGATCAAATGTGGACTTGCTCGATGCACCCACAAATCATGCAGACAGAACCTGGTGATTGTCCGATATGTGGTATGGATCTAATTCCGGCAGGAACCAAAACAGATGGTCTATCTGCTGATCAATTTAAAATGACCGAGAATGCTATGGCATTAGCAAATATCCAAACTACTAATATTGGGGACTTAACAACAAGCGATAAAAACGGGATTACGTTATCTGGGAAAATAATGGAAAATGAAGAGGCAAATGCAGTACAAGCCAGTTATTTTGATGGTAGAATCGAACGGTTAAACATTAATTATAAAGGACAAGAAGTTAGAAAAGGACAAAAATTAGCAACTATATATGCCCCTGATCTTATCGCAGCACAGCAAGAACTTATTACTGCAGTATCACTTAAAGAATCTCAACCAATACTATATAAAGCTGTTCGTAATAAATTAAAGTTATGGAAACTTTCAGACAATCAAATCAAAGCAATAGAATCTTCTGGTAAAGTTCAGGAAAACTTTCCCGTTTATGCAACCGTTTCAGGTACTGCTTTAGAAGTAATGAGTGCAGAAGGTGATTATATAAAACAAGGGCAGCCTATTTTAAAAGTGAGTAATCTTAGTACAGTATGGGCAGAATTTGATGTATACGAAAACCAAATTGCACAATTTGAAAAAGGGCAGCAAATCAATATTACTACCACAGCCTATCCCGACAAAAAATTTAAAGGCACAATTTCTTTTATAGATCCGACTTTAAATGCTAAAACAAGAACCGTTAGAATAAGAACTAATCTTAATAATAGTGATCATCTTTTTAAACCAGGAATGTTCGTGACTGGTAGTGTAGCAAGTAAAACCGAAATGACAACGCAGCCCCTTGTTGTTCCGGCAAGTGCTGTATTATGGACAGGTGAACGTTCTGTAGTGTACGTAAAAACAAGTGCTACCGAACCTATTTTTGAAATGAGAGAAGTAGTATTGGGAAGTGCTACAGGAAATACATATACAATTCTAAATGGACTTGATAATGATGATGAGATTGTAACTAACGGAGCATTTACTGTTGATGCAGCTGCACAATTACAAGGTAAAAAATCAATGATGAACAAAGAAGGAGGAAAAGCTATGACTGGCCATGAAGGACATATAGAAATGCAAATGGAGGTGTCAAAATCGTTTCAGAAAGACTTTTTACCAGCCTTTATACCATACTTACAAATGAAAGATGCATTTGTAGATTCTAATGCTTCTCAGGTTTCTACTTTTGCTAAAGCGACAAATAAAATCTTAAAAGCAATTAAAACTTCAAACCTGAGTACCGTAGAAAAAACTCATTTTACAAATAGTATTAACACGTTAGATCATCTTGCAAATACTGAAGAATTAGAAAAACAAAGAACCTATTTTGTTTTATTGAATGAGAATATAGTAGCGTTAGTATCCAACTTTACTGAATTAAATACAGCAATATATGTACAAAAATGCCCGATGGCTAATACTAATAAAGGAGCTATTTGGATAAGTAAAGAAAAAGAAATTCGTAATCCTTATTTTGGTGATGCAATGCTAACTTGCGGTAGTGTTATTAATACAATTAAATAGAGATAGGAAAAAGAAACATCATCTTTTAATACTAACACTATTTTTTAATAGCATTGGTTAAGTTATGTTTATATACATTACCAATGGGAATATCAATTCCTGTTATTTTTAAGCGATTACCTTCAATCGTTTGTATTTTTTTAAGAGCAATTATATAGGAACGATGTATTCTTAAAAATTGATTTTCTGGTAAAGTGTTTTCAAAATTGGTTAACCTGTCTAATGATGTAATGGTCTCATTCTCGAGATGTATTTTGACATAACTTCCTAAACTTTCTAGATATAAAATACTATCTAATTGAATTTGATGCATTTTTTTGTCTCCTTTTACAAATATGCTATCATTTTGGTTTATATTTTTAGTGTTTGATAAAACTTGGTTTTGCGTTCCTTTTTGCATGCTATCCATCATTTTCTTTTGACTTTGAGCTTTATTTATAGCCTTCAAAAACCGTTCGAAACTAAATGGTTTTAAGAGATAATCCAGAATATTTAATTCATAACCTTCAATAGCATATTCCTGATATGCTGTAGTTACAATAATTAGAGGAGGATCACTTAACGTACGTAAGAAATCTAATCCTTTAAGTTTTGGCATATTGATATCTAAAAAAATTAAATCTACCTGATTGTCATTCAAATAATTCATAGCGTCAAATGCTGAATAACATTCTTTAACAACATTTAAAAATGAAAGATTGGTACAATAGTTTTTTATCACTTTATGTGCCAAAGGTTCGTCATCTATAGTTATGCAGTTCATTCTAGATTTAATTTTAAATCAACAGTAAAAACAGTATCTTTTTTACTAATTTTTAGTTCATGTGCATTTGGATAAATTAAAGATAATCTTCTTTTTACATTTTCAAGACCAATCCCACCATCATTTCCATTTTCTGTATCACTAAAATTATTTTCAATATACAGATGTGCTAATTTTTCTGTTGCTTGTAGTTTAAAATTTATAAATGCATTTTTTTCCATGTGATCAAAACCGTGTTTAAATGCGTTTTCTAAAAACACAATTAAGATCATGGGCGCTATTTGTTTTGCTTCATTATCTATATTCTTTTCGAAAGTAATAATTCCACGATTATGATGCCGCATTTTTTGCAATTCAATAAAATTTTCTAAATATGTTACTTCTCCTCCAATAGAAACTTTGGGTTCTTTGCAATCATAAATTGTATAACGCATTATTTCAGACAATTTCAAAATTAACGATGCTGTTTTATCAGATTTTTCAAGTGAAAGCGCATACAAGTTATTTAATGTATTAAAGAAGAAATGCGGATTGATTTGATTTTTTAGTAATGACAATTCTAAATGAAGACGATCATTTTCGATTTGGTTTATTTTAGAGAGTTGAATAAACCATCTATAGGATAAGTTTAATAATGTAGAAATCAGTATAATAACAATCATGCCAGTGATACCTTTTTCTGGTTCCATTTCCTGGTATGGTTGATTAAACCAATAGTGATCCATTAAGGGTTCGCCATATCCTATTATATACCCCCAACCAATGATTACGATAAGAAGTAATATAACATAAATGAAATATCGTTTTTTTACTAAATACCTGGGGATAATCCAATAAATATTGAAATAAACAGGAGGGGCTATTAACAAAAGAATGCTTGTAGTAGCTTGAAGAAAATAATTAGTTAAAGATGATAGTGTAAATGCGTTTTTATCTGAAATAACAAAACCAAATACAACTATCAAAATGATACTAAACAGTACCAAAACATTAATAAAAATGTTTTTTTTCCTAGCATCTAATGTTTGAATTTTCATAGTAATGTATTCTTGGAAATAAAAATATTAAAACTATTGGAGTTTGACTATTCTAATTAATGAATACCATATTTTCATCAATGAAACTATGTTTTTTATCAACGAACAGCATTCATTAATAATAATATACTTTTTAGCTATTTATATAAAGGAGTTGGTTAAAAAAAATTGATTTCTTCTTGCTCTTACCTTCTTTTTGTTCCTGATTTTAAAACAATAATTTATGGAATTAGTAATCAAAAATTTATGCAAGACATATTCGAATGGAGTAAAAGCATTAGATAGCCTTTCCCTAGAAATTTCTAACGGAATGTTTGGTTTGTTGGGGCCTAATGGAGCTGGGAAATCATCGCTAATGAGAACGTTAGCCACCTTACAGGAGGCCGATAGTGGTACAATATATTTGAATGATATCAATATTCTCGAAAACCCAATTGAATTGCGAAAAATATTAGGGTATTTACCACAAGAATTTGGAGTATACCCAAAAATTACAGCAAAGCAATTACTAGATCATTTAGCAATATTGAAGGGAATAACCAATAACAAGGAAAGAATAGAATTAGTAAATTTTTTATTGCAAAAAGTAAATCTGTATGAAAAAAGAAACAAAAGTGTAAAAGGTTTTTCTGGTGGGATGAAACAAAGAATTGGTATTGCTCAAGCCTTAATTGGCAATCCTAAACTAATTATTGTTGATGAGCCTACTGCAGGATTAGATCCCGGGGAAAGAAATAGATTTCATAACCTTCTCGCAGATGTAGCAGAAGATGTTATTATTATTCTTTCTACACATATTGTAGAAGATGTGAGAGAACTATGCCAAAATATGGCGATTATGAATCAGGGAAAACTAATCTGTAAGGGTAGACCGCAACATGTAATTGATGAATTAAACGATAAAGTATGGCAGAAGCTAATTGGGCGAAATGAACTTGAAGAGTATAGTAATGAACATATGATTATCTCGAATAAAATGGTTGGGGGTAAACCTTTAATTCATGTTTTAAGTGACATAAAACCGGGAGTAGGATTTACTCTTGTTCCACCAACTCTGGAAGATGTGTTTTTCTCTAAAATTAATACGACCAGAGAAGTAGTCTAAATACTGTATTCATCAACTAAAAACGTAACACTATGTTTAAAACATTCTTTTTGAAAGAGATTTCTATGGGTATAAAAAGACCCATGACATATATATTCTTTTCCATATTTACAATAATTGCGACTATAGGGGTTGTCAATGAAAATATAGTATTTGGAGGAGCAGTAGGAAACGTCTTAAAAAATGCACCACATATTATCACCATTTATGTAGCGAATATGTCAATTTTTGGATTGCTAATCGCTACAGCATATTTTAATAATGCGGCTTTGAGAGATTATCAAAATCATTTTGATGAAATTATTTTTAGCACACCCATTTATAAAGCTGGCTACTTTTTTGGTCGTTTTTTTGGAGCGCTTTTTCTGTCTACAATCCCATTGTTAGGTGTGTTTCTTGGGTTTTTAATTGGATCAAATATGGGACCCGAAGAAGGAATGATGAATGCCAATAGAGTAGGAGACCTGCAATTGAACGTTTTTGTAAATAATTATTTTTTATATGTCTTACCAAATATGTTTGTTTCGGGAGCCATTATTTATGCCATAGCTCTAAAATGGAAAAGTACTATTATATCTTTTATCGCTACAGTTATCATTATTATTGGATATCTGGTTGCGGGAACATTTTTAACCGATATAAACACCGAATACTTAGCTGCAATCACAGATATGTTAGGAGTTAGAGCATATCAAATAGATTCTAAATACTTTACAAGTGTTGAAAAAAACACAAATGTTATTTCTGTTAATGGTTGGTTATTTATCAATAGAATTATATGGGTAATTATAGCACTTGTTATTATCGTTAGTTCATATATATCTTTTTCATTTATTCAGAAGAATAAAAAAGCAGAAAAAGAAAAGAAAGCCAGTAAAAAGGATCAAACTATCAAAATTTATAGTCTTCCAAGAGTGCAAAGTAGTTTTAATTTCATGACTTCAATAAAGCAGTTTATTAGTTTTTTTAAAATAAACTTTTACACCATTTTAAAAAGTAACACTTTTAAAATAATGCTTATTGTCGGGGCTCTAATTTTGATTAATAAATTACTAAATGGTTTTGATTTTTATGGAGTTAAGTCTTATCATGTTACTTATAAAATGTTGGATTTCAATCGACCTATATGTACGATTGTTGGAATGATCATGTTAGTTTTTTTTAGCGGAGAATTAGTTTGGAAAGAACGATCAAGTAATATTAACGGAGTTATAGATGGATCACCGCACAGTTCAATCGTTTTGCTTCTTGCCAAAATTACTTCATTAATAGTAATTAATGTTGTATTTGATGTATTTCTTATTTTGATTTCTATAAGTTATCAATTATTAAGTGGATACACTAGTCCAGATATCCATGTGTATGTATTAGATTTTATCTACTCTGGATTATTAATGTATATAGCCTGGTCTTGTATTTTGGTATTCATACAAATTATTATAAACCATAAATATATAAGCTATTTTATTTCAATAGTATTACTGTTCTTGTTTGAATTTGTTATTGTGGATGCTTTAGGAATAGAGTCATTTATGTTAAATCTTGGTTTTACACCAAACTATCAATATTCTGACATGAACGGTTTTAGTGAAGCTCTGATTTCAAAAAACTGGTTTAGTTTATATTGGATATTGTTTGGTTTATTACTTATTACTATAGGAAGTCTTTTATGGATAAGAGGTTCTGTAAAAAGAATAAAAGATAGAATTAAGTCTGCCAAGAAGCATTTTACAAAGAAATATGCATTGATTCTAATTACAATTGTTCATTTATTTTTCTTAACAACCAGCTTTGTTTATTACAATACACAAATAATAAATCCCTATAAATCTGCCAATGAAATAGAAGTCATGCAGGTTTCTTACGAAAAGAAATATAAAAAATATGAAAATACCCCACAACCTAAGTTTGGTGATGTTACTTATAAAGTTGATATCTATCCCAAGGAACGTAATTTATTGGCCAAAACTCATATTAGTTTATTAAACAAGACAAATGTGACAATAGATTCTTTGCATTACTCTATTTCACGATACTATGCAAAAGAGAAATGGGATATTGTTTTAAAGGTTCCGGATGCAAAATTAGTTCTTGATGATAAAGAATTAGGGTATCAAATATATAAATTAGATACTCCGTTACAACCAGGCTCTAAAATTGATATTGTTATAGATGCTGTATATAAAAGTCAGGGGTTCGAAAACACTGTTTCAAATTTACGTGTAGCAAAAAATGGAACTTTTATCGAGTGTAGCTATATATTACCTACAATTGGATATGATAAAAATAATGAGCTCATGGATCAAAATGACAGAAAGAAATATAATTTCCCTTCCAGAAAACGAATGGCTACTTTAAATGCTAATGATGATATTAACACTAAACAAAATTATTTTACCGAAGGAGAATCTGATTGGGTAAATGTTGAAACGATTATTTCAACATCAAGTAATCAAATTGCTATTGCTCCTGGAACATTAATAAAAGAATGGAGAGCTAATGGGCGTTCATATTTTAAGTATAAAAATGATCACAGCTCTTTAAATTTTGTCAATTTTATGTCTGCAGAGTATAAGGTATCTCGCAAAAAGTGGAATGGTATAGATCTCGAAGTATATTATCATAAAGATCATGATTATAATATTGATATGATGCTGGATGCTATAGAAGAATCATTGAAATATTATACCAAAAACTTTGGACCTTATGTCCATAACCAAGCCAGAATCATTGAGATTCCGAGGTATTATAACTTTGCACAAGCGTTTCCGGGTACGATGCCTTATACCGAGGGCGGTGGATTTACAACAGACCTGTCAAACAAAAATGATAACAATGTTATTGAAGCCATCATAGCACATGAGATGGCGCACCAATATTGGGCACACCAGATAGTAGGAGCAAATATGCAAGGAGCTACTATGTTATCTGAAAGTTTTTCAGAGTATGCCGCATTGATGGTAATGAAAAACAGGATAAAGGATGATAGTAAAATGAAACAATATCTAAATTATGATTTTGAAAAATATCTAAAAGGCAGAAGTGCTGAAACCGAAAAAGAATTGCCTTTGTACAAAGTAGAAAATCAAGGATATATTCATTATGGTAAAGGAAGTGTTGTCTTGTATGCTTTACAAGATTATATAGGAGAAAAGAAAATGAATACTGCTTTAAAAACCTTTTTGGATGAATATAAATATAAAGAATCACCCTATCCAACAACTCATGATTTTTTAAGACATCTAAAACCACAAGTTCCCGATTCATTAAATTACTTGATAACCGACTGGATAAAAGAAATCACCTTATATGATTATCGTTTAAATAATGCTGATTATAAAAGAAAAGGAAACGGAAAATATGAAGTTTCTATGGATATTGAAGCGTATAAAATAAAAGTTGATAGTCTGGGTACAGAAACTAAAGTAAAACAACACGATTGGGTAGATATAGGAGTATATAGAGATACAGATAAAAAGCACTTGATTTACTCAAAAAGGGTTCTTTTTACCGATGAGAAGATGAATTTTTCTTTTGAGGTTGATACCATTCCTGCAAAAGCTGTAATCGATCCAAAACGATTATTAATAGAACGGGTAATCGATGATAATAGTAAAGAATTTTGAGATAGGTCTAATCTTTTATAGATATTCAGCAAAATAGCATAAGAGTAGGGTAAAGCAAAAAAATGATTAATACTTCTAATTTTAGTTTCTTACTCTTATGCCATGGCTGAAGGCAAAATATTATAGGCCTCACAACTGTTGGACAAAATCGTGATGAATATGATACGCCATGTAAAGCCATTTATTCGCCAGCTTTTTTAAAACTGTACAGAATACTCTATTTATACTTCTATCTTTACCAAAAATTATTTTATGTCAAGACAGTTTTCTGATTTAGGAGTTTTAGTTCCATTACAAAAAAGTTTAGTAGATCTAAACTTTTCTACACCAACCGATATTCAGGAAAAATCAATTCCTATTTTATTACAGAAGAAGGATGATTTTGTTGGTTTGGCCAAAACCGGAACAGGAAAAACAGCTGCATTCGGATTGCCGTTGTTGCAAATGATTGATGCAAGTAATCCAAGTATTCAGGCGGTAATATTAGCTCCGACCAGAGAATTAGGGCATCAGATTCATAGCGATTTAACATCTTTTATTAAGTACTTACCTGATATTTCTATTGTTTCTGTGTGTGGAGGAATTCCTATCAAACCTCAAATAGAACGTTTAACTGATACAACCCATATAGTTATTGCAACTCCTGGTCGTTTAATTGATTTACTTAATCGTAATGCTATTGATATTAAAAATGCTAACTATTTGGTTCTAGATGAGGCAGATGAAATGGTAAAATCTTTAAAAGAAGATTTGGATAAAATAGTTACGGCGCTACCAAAAAAGAGAAGAACCATTCTGTTTACTGCTACAATGCCAGGAACCATAAAACAGATGATACAAAATTATATGTCTAAGCACATTATTCAAGTAAGTGCTGATATGGAAACCGTTGGACATCAAGGTATAGATCACAAATATGTTGTTGTTGAGCCTATAGAAAAATTAGAAGTACTAATGCATTTTCTTAGTTCAAAAGAAGGAGAGCGAGGTATTATTTTTTGCAAAACGAAAGCAGCCGTAAATAAGCTGGCAAAGAATCTGGCGATTAATAAATTTTCTTCTGGAGCACTACATGGTAGCTTATCACAACCGATTCGTGATAGAATTATGGGTCAATTTAGAGAAGGACATATAGATATTCTTGTTGCTACAGACTTGGCTGCTAGAGGAATTGATATTAAAGAAATATCATATGTAGTCAATTATCATTTACCAGATGTTTATGATACTTATGTACATCGAAGTGGAAGAACAGCAAGAGCAGGGGCAAAGGGACTATCTTTAACGATATTACAACAAGAAGAAGTAGAAGATATAACAGAATTTGAATCTGTTTTAGGTATAGCTTTTAAAGAATTTAAAAAAGCTAATGAACAAAGTATAGAAGAGAATAATGGACTTTTATGGGCAAAGAAAATATTTAAAACCAAACCCAACCATACAGTATCTACTGAGTTTAAAGACAAAATCAAAACGGTCTTTCATCACCTTACTAAAGAGGAGTTGATAGAAAAAATGTTAGCAAATTACCTTGCACAACATAAAAATTCTATCATTACAAAAACAGAAATACCTAAGAAGAAAAAGAAGTAAAACGTATGGCAAATATTATTAAAAAGCAACAGCATATTCTTGATAAATTAAATATTAAGTGTTTGAACTCAATGCAGGAAGATGCTCTTGTTGCCATTGAAGAAACCGAAAATACAATTATACTTTCTCCTACTGGAACAGGTAAAACTCTGGCATTTTTATTGCCGATTATTGCTAATTTGGATCCAGAATGTAAAGAGATACAAGCTTTAGTTTTGGTACCTTCAAGAGAATTAGCTATTCAAATAGAACAAGTAGTTAGAGAAATGGGATCAGGATATAAAGTAAATGCAGTATATGGTGGTCGCTCTATCTCCAAAGATAAAATAGAACTAAAACATACTCCGGCAATTCTTATTGGCACCCCAGGTAGAATTGCAGATCATTTTAGTAGAGAACGTTTTTCTAAAGAAAGTATAAAAACATTAGTTCTAGATGAATTTGACAAGTCATTAGAAGTAGGTTTTGAATATGAAATGAGAGGTATTATAAATGAGCTGCAAGGAATAAATAAACGAATATTAACCTCTGCTACACAAGAAATAGATATTCCAGATTTTGTGAGATTAGAAAACCCGACTATTATTGATTACTTAGGAGATGGTGTTTCTAATTTAACAATAAAAACAGTAGTATCCCCTTCAAAAAACAAATTAAATACTCTTGTTGCGTTATTAAATCAGTTAGGTAATCAACCCGGAATTATATTTTGTAATCTAAAAGACACTATAAGTGAAGTGAGTAACTTCTTGAATAAGAATAATATCAGTCACGGTTGTTTTTATGGAGGAATGGAACAAAAAGATAGAGAACGTTCTTTAATCAAATTTAGAAACGGAACCCACCAGATCATTATTGCCACCGATTTGGCTGCAAGAGGAATAGATATCCCAGAGATAAAATATATTGTTCATTATCAGCTTCCTCTAAAAGTCGAAGAATTTACACATCGAAACGGCAGAACAGCCAGAGTAAATGCTAAAGGAACTGCTTATGTTTTGAAATGGGAAAAGGAAAGTTTACCAGATTTTATTGAGAACGCAGAAATAGAAACAATTACCAAGGAATCTATACGAAAACCGCAATACTGGCAAACTTTATTTATTTCTGGAGGTAGAAAGGATAAAATCTCTAAAGCAGATATCGCTGGGTTATTCTTTAAACAAGGTAAAATTAATAAAGATCAATTAGGAGTTATAGAGTTAAAACAAGATTGTACGTTTGTTGCTGTTCCTGTTTCTATAGCCGATGAATTAGTTGCAACATTGAATAATAGTAGATTAAAGAAGAAAAAAATAAGAGTAACCAGTATCTAGAAAGAAACACAGTTTCATTGCTTATAAATTCATGGCATCATATTTGAAATGCATACTATAATTATTAAAATTAAATTATATTACAATGAGTAAAGGAACAGTAAAATTCTTCAACGATGCCAAAGGTTTCGGTTTTATTAAAGAAGAAGGTTCAAACAAAGAGCATTTTGTTCACATTTCAGGATTAGTAGATGAAATTCGTGAGGGTGATGAAGTTGAATATGATCTTAAAGAAGGTAAAAAAGGATTGAATGCAGTAAACGTAAAAGTTATCTAAACATATACGCTTAAATTTTGTAATAAAGAGGTCTATCATTATTGATAGGTCTCTTTCTTTATAACACGCTGAAAGAACATTTCTTATAAAGTTTATTATTTTTTAAGATAAAATCCTTTCAAAACTCCCGAAAGACATTAATTTTACAGCCCTAAAAAAACAGAAAGTTATGTCTGAGATGACTACAGAGTCAGAAGAAAGAAAAACCGGAAAAGAATTATACAGTTACCAAAAAGGAGCAATCAATAAGATTTTTAAAAGCTTTGAAGATGCACCCGAAGACTATCACTTGTTATATCAACTACCAACCGGTGGTGGTAAGACAGTGATTTTTTCTGAAATAGTAAGACAATACCTTAAACATCATAACAAAAAAGTATTGGTGATGACACATCGTATAGAGTTGTGTAAACAAACATCTAAAATGCTTACTGGATTTGGGGTAATAAATAAAGTAGTTGATAGTAAGGCAAACCTGGATGATCAAGAGGAGTATAGCTGTTTTGTAGCTATGGTCGAAACTTTAAATAATAGATTAAATGAAGATAAACTTGATATCTCAGACATAGGTTTAGTTATTATTGATGAAGCACATTATAATTCTTTTACCAAATTATTTAAGTTTTTCGAAAAATCTTTTATTTTAGGAGTTACAGCTACACCGTTAAGTTCGAATATGAAATTGCCGATGAAGGATAACTATAACGAACTAATTGTTGGCGAAACAATAGAATCTTTAATTGAAAATGAATTTCTTGCCCGAGCAGAAGTCTTTGCTTATAATATGGGGTTAACCTCTTTAGAAGTTGGATCTAATGGGGATTATACTGTAAAATCATCAGAAGACCTGTACACAAATCAGGATATGCTGGGTAAATTACTAGATGCATATAAAAAACATTCTCTAGGTAAGAAAACGCTAATTTTTAATAATGGAATCAATACTTCATTACATGTTTTTGATACATTTAGAGCAGCAGGGTTTCCTATTGCACACTTAGATAATACTGCTACAAAAAAGCAAAGAAATCAAATCCTAAAATGGTTTAAAGAAACACCTAATGCGATTTTAACATCGGTAAGTATCTTAACTACCGGATTTGACGAACCTACGGTAGATACTATTATCTTGAATAGAGCTACTAAATCTTTGACTTTGTATTATCAAATGATTGGTCGTGGTTCTCGTATCCTAAAAAATAAATCTAAATTTTCTGTAATTGATCTGGGGAATAACCTATATCGTTTTGGACCTTGGGGTGCAGATTTGGATTGGCAAAAAATATTTAATTCTCCAAATTACTATATGGACAAACTCCTTAATGATGAGGAGATTGAAAGTAAATTTAAACATGAGATGCCAGAGGAGTTAAGAGCAGAGTTTGCTAATTCTGAAGAAGTATATTTTGATATCAAAGATACATATATACAATCTGTAAAAAATGGCCAATCATCTAAGGTTGTATTAGAGCAATCGATAGCTCAACATGCCAAGATATGTATCGAAAATAGTGAAGATATTTATGATGCATTAGGATTAGCTAAAATGCTGGGGGAAGATATTAATTATAGAATTCAAGCCTATGCCAAATGTATTAGTAAGAGTACTCATAATTTTTTAACCTGGTTAAAAGATGATTACCGAAAGAAACTGAATACATATTTACGCGATAATTTTGATACTTTATTTGAAGAAATTCATGGTAGACCGCCAGAAGATTAGTATCTAAAATTTCCAAATAATAAAACGGCTTTTTTTATTACCCTGCTCCATTGCAATGGTAGTATGTGTTGCTTTCAGTTTATCTAATTGTTTCTCTAATTTCGGTAAGTGTTCTTTTTTAGAAACGAGACTTGTAAAAAAACCTACTTGCCTGGCAAAAGCAACGCTTTGTTTGATCATTCGTTTTAAAAATAAGGCTTCACCACCATTACACCAGAGTTCATTGGCCTGCCCTCCAAAATTAAGCTCATTATGTTCTGTAATACCTAAATTCTTTAACTTTCTAAGTGTTCCCCTAGAAGCTTCTTTTTGCGAAACATGAAATGGAGGATTGCACATCGTAAAATCAAAGAATTCCTCGTTTTTTATAATTCCTTCAAATATATTCGCATTGTTAGTCTGGTGCCTTATTTCAATAGTATCAGTCAGCTGTTGATTTATTTTAATATTATTTTTTGCAGATATCACCGCGTTTTCATCAATATCTGCTCCTACCATATGCCAATTATATACTTGTGCGCCCAAAATAGGGTAAATGCAATTAGCACCCATGCCAATATCTAAACCCTTTATTTGGGTAGTACCTCCTTCTTTTGCCAGCATATCAGCTAAATGATGTATGTAATCCACTCTCCCCGGAATAGGAGGGCAGAGATAACCTTCTGGTATACTCCAATCCTTTAATCCGTAATGATGTTTTAAAAGAGCTTTATTTAGTTCTAAAACTGCTTTTTGGTTAGAGAAATCTATGGTGCTGTTTCCAAATGTATTGATAAATACAAAATTTTCTAATGCATTGTGTGTGGTAGTGAGTGTCTCAAAATCATATGGCTTGTTATGAATATTATTAGGATGCACGCTTACTTAATTTATTGTTTTTTCTCGTTTAATTTCATCAATACCCTGTTTAAACTTCTTAAAGTAATCCCCATATAATTAGCGATATCTTTTTTAGAAATTACTTCGGTAAGCTCTGGAAAAGCTTCTTTAAGCTTTAAAATATTATCTTCTATGGTATAGGATTGCTGGTAAGAGTGTCTTGGAGCTTTATACCCAATTTTAATCGCCATTGCTTTCATAACTAACCGGTTAAATCTTTTATCATGCTCTAATAAGTAATTAAAATGGGTATAAGAGATTTTATAAACTTCCAACCTCGTGATGGCTTCAATACTACAAAAACTTAGTTTACCACTAAAAACTTCTAATTCTCCAAACTTCATTCCTTTACCAAGGAATTCCTGAATAAAATCTTTTCCATTCTCATCAGATAAATAACATTTTGCAATACCTTCCTTAATAATAAAAACCGAAGCGTATCTTTTATCTTGTTCTATTATTTTTTGTTTTGGCAGAAATCTTTCTTCAAAAAAATAATTAATATCCAAACGACAAAGAATATCTATATAATCCAATAATTCCTGGTCTGTTCTTATCATTTTTTGTTCTCGGACATTTGTCCTTTTTATTTAACATTACAAATTATTTCTTTGAACCCAGTAAAATTATACAATAAAAAAGGGATAAAATAATGCAAATGGAAAGATTATTAAAACAAATAGAATTTATTAAAGAAATCGATAAAATAAAATATATACAACGCCAAACCAAATTATTTAACAGTGATAGACGCGAAAATGATGCAGAACACAGCTGGCATTTGGCAATGATGGTACTTATTTTAGGAGAGCATTCTAACGCACCTATCGATATTCTCAAAGTTTTAAAAATGGTATTGATTCATGATATTGTTGAAATTGATACAGGTGATATTTTTATCTATGATACGGTAAAAAATCATACAAATACCGAAGAAGAACTAAAATCTGCCAAACGAATATTCGGAATACTTCCAGAGGAACAATCAAAGGAACTTATTGAAATTTGGTTAGAGTTTGAAGAAGGAAAAACTAATGAGGCAAAATTTGCTAAAACATTAGATAGATTCGAGCCTACTCTTCAAAATGACTCTAATAATGGTGGTACATGGCGTGATTTTGATGTTGAATACGAGAAAGTATATGAAAAGACAAAGACCATAAATAAAGGTTCTAATAGCTTGTGGGAATATTCTGAATTATTAGTTAATAAATATTATAAAGTCGTATTGGATGATTAATCAGAAACATTCTATTTATACGATTAATTTTGCTTTGATTTGCTTAAGTTCCTTATTCTTTTCAGCGAGCTATAATATGTTAATCCCAGAATTACCTGCATATTTAAGTAATCTTGGTGGGGCAGAGTATAAAGGGTTAATCATTTCTTTATTTACACTTACAGCAGGGTTATCAAGGCCTTTTAGTGGTAAAATTACAGATACAATCGGGCGCAAACCAGTAATGACTATTGGTGTAATTGTATGCTTAATATGTGGTTTTTTATACCCTGTATTAACTACTATTTCTGGTTTTCTTTTTTTAAGACTATTACATGGCTTCTCTACGGGCTTCAGTCCGACAGCAATTTCTGCGTACATAGCAGATATTGTTCCCAAAGAACGTTGGGGAGAAGCTTTCGGGATACAAGGTTTATGCTTTGGAACAGGCTTGGCTTTGGGGCCAGCTCTGGGGAGCTTTATTAAAATGTACTATTCTTTTGATGTACTATTCTATAGCTCTTCGCTAGTTGCTTTCATAGCCTTCGCGTTAATAGTTAATGCAAAAGAAACGCTAAAAAACAAACAGCACTTTAATAAATCTATTCTCAGGATTTCGAAAAATGACATCATTGCTATAGAAGTTCTGCCGTCGGCGATTGTAACGTTTTTATGTTATATCGCTTTTGGAGTTATTTTAACCTTAATTCCTGATTGGAGTGATCATTTAGGAATCATGAATAAAGGAACATTCTTTATTGTTTTTACTATTTCTTCTTTGTGTATTCGATTCGTTACAAGAAAAATATCAGACAATTATGGAAGAAAAATTATCATTATTATAAGTCTTATCGTTTTGTTTTTGGCATTAATTCTCATAGGCCTTCTAGATACGACTAATGGATTACTTATTGCAGCAGTTTTCTACGGATTAGCAATGGGAGTACTGTCTCCTACATTAAACGCCTGGACCGTAGATATGAGCGACCCTAATCATAGAGGGAAAGCAATGGCTACAATGTACATTGCGCTAGAAGCCGGTATTGGTTTGGGAGCTTTCTTTTCTGGATGGTATTATCAAGATGTAATTTCTAAAATTCCACTCATTATGTATGCGTGCGCATTTATGGTTTTTATAGCATTTATTTATATGATATATAAACTTAAAGAGAAGTCATAAAAATATTAAAGCCATTTTGCTTTTATATCCTTATATTTTGTTCTTCCGATAGGAATAAGCTCTCCATTTTTTAATTCTGCAATATACTTACTACCCGATTTTACAATAATTTCTTTTATCTCTGATATTTTTATCAAATATGATTTATGAATACGTTCAAAAGTATCTGGTAATAATTGTTGAAGTTTTTCAAGAGATTTATCATGCAATTCTTTTTTTCCGTTAGTAAGGAATAGTTCTGTATATGCACCTGCACCTTTTATAAACAATATATCTTCGATAGGGATCAATTGTATTCTCCCTTTTTTCTTAACAGCCAATAGTTTGACCTTATGGGTTTCTGTTTTTTCTTTTGATAAAACTCTGTTAAAGGCTTGCTCTAATCTACCTTTGCTAAATGGCTTAGGTACAAAGTCTAATACTCCATACTCAAAAGCTGATATTGCTCGTTCACTATTTGCAGAAATGATAACAGTATGAAATGATTCTGAAACTGCCGTGCCAAGGATGTCAAAACCATTTTCTCCATTAAGGTTTAAATCCAAAAGTACTAGATCGAGCGAATTACTTTTAATAAACTCCAGTGCTTCAGGCAGTGCTTCTACACGGTGCAACGAGCCTAGTGTGTTTGTAAAGAATTCTCTGGTCATTCTTTCAATTCTCTTGGCTATTCTGGCTTCATCTTCAACTATTAAGATATTCATAGGGCTAGTGGTCTATTTTTATACTGTTTTTCCAACCATTTGGTATAGCTTCAGAAGAAAAACTCCATTTCGAAGCATAGCTTTCTGTTAGTCTTGCTTTTATATATTTAATTCCGGTACCTTCTATTACCTTTTTTTCTGCATCTCTCACTTTGGCAATCGTTAAAAATGTATAGGTTTTATAAGTATCACCGGTTTCAAAAATTAATTTGAATGTTATACTATTATTATCATTAGGAAGGCTATGAGTTATTCCATTTTCTAATAAGGTATGTAATATTGCCGGAGGTATTTTTTGATCAGCATCTATATTTTCTTCTTCCCAATGATATTTTATTTCTTTTCGATACTCCATAATATTAAGATGTGTACGGCATAGTTCTATTTCCTGACCAATAGGAATTAAGGTTTGATTTTCTATTTGGTTAAAAAGTTTAAATTCCTGAGCCAGTGCTTCTATAAAAGCAACTCCTTTTTGTGGTGATTCTTCAACCCAATCTATCAATGAAGTTAGTGTATTCATTAAAAAATGTGGTTGAATATTCTTTTTTAGTAATTCTAGCCGAAGGCGAGTAGATTGTACCAAAGATTCTTCATAAGCGAGTCGTTGCTCTTTTGTTCTCACAGAGAGGATATAAAACATTCCTAGAAGGATAATACCAAAACCTGCAAAAAGACTGATATCATAATAAGTAATAGCATTTATGAGGGCACATATGAGCAATGCCAATAGTACTATGACAGCTCCTTTCATTCTTTTGTAGATCCCAAAAACCACTATCCCAAAAGAAAAAAACCACATGGTCATAGCCATGTTATAAGCAGTATAATCATGATTTTCATGTTGTATTGAAAATACAAATATCAGAACACCAATATATATGTATAAAATCATCTTTTGTCTAGGAAATGGAAATTGCAAAGAAAAATATAGTGGTGTCAAAATTGCAATAATAAAAGTTAGAACTCCTATAATTTCCAATCGAATATGATGTTGACTATAATGAATAGGAATATAGAATTTAACATATTCCATCATAATTAAAGCAAAAAAGAGAAAACAGTTAATGCTAAAGATTAGGATTGGATATCCTTTGTTTTCGCTTAAAAAAAGGAAAAAGAAATATAGCGAAGCTAATAAGAATGCACCCGCAAAAATATGCATAAAAGCTGTATTGATAAGCTCGGATCTTACCAAGTGATCATAATCATCTACATATACATAAAGTTTTCTCGAATGATCAGGATAATAATATAGACTAGTTCGTAATGCCAGTACGTGAGATCCTTTTGTTGCTAAAGTGTCAGGGATGCCAAAAGTCGCCCATAACTGACCAGACGGATCATGAGTAGTTTCTTGTCCCGGGTTTCCATTTTCACCAATGAGTACCCCGTCCCAAAAGACATCGTATTCTCCAAAAGTATTTATAAATACTCCATAATGCTGAAATGATTCGGGGGACTTTGTAATTTCAACCTCGGTTCTGGACCAAAAAACTTCTCCTTCCGTTACATCTGCTTTATTTTTCCATTGCTGGTCATTCCAGTTTTTGGTAGCCCATTCTGGGCGATCTCCTATTTTATATCGAGAATCGTTGGTTTTAGAAACACGATCTCTAGAACAAGAACTTACCAGCAGAACAGTGAATACTAAAAGGAAATAGTGTAATAATTTAAAATTCATGTATTGTAAAATAGTATCAAGTAAAATTAACTTAAAAACAGGACTTCTTAGAGTTGTTCAATCATATATAGAGCAGTTGATGAAAAATACCTTGAAAAGATACAGACTAAAACCGAGTTTTACTCTATCAATTAAAAATCGACAGTATGTGATATACCATGACCTATTAGATTAAAATGAAAATCTAAATGAATATTGGTAATTCCATCTGATAACTAAAAAAACAAGTACGTAAAACAGATGAGACAAAATTTAAAAGCCTTAATACTAGTTTGGTTTTCAATAACCTGTACTATGGCACAACAATCAAAAACAGGAAAAGCAGAAGTTACCGGAAAAGTAATTGAGAACGTGACAAATGAATCGTTACCATTTGCATCAGTAGTTTTAAAAGATGCAACACAACAATTAGTTGAAGGAGTAATCACCAACGAAGAAGGAGTGTATACCATTTTGGATATTCCTGTCGGAAATTACAATTTAGAGGTAACATATACCGGGTTTAAAGGACATTCACAACCATTAGAAATCAAAGAAAATCGTCAGAAAATAAATCTAAAACCAATCCTGTTATTAGAAGAAACAGTTTCGCTTGATGAAGTAAAAATTACTACCGAGGTATCACAAGTTTCTTTACGTTTAGACAAAAAGGTATTTAAAGTGGGTAAAGATATATTATCACAAAGTGGTTCGGTTACAGATGTATTAGGTAATGTACCATCGGTTGCAGTAGATCCATCAGGAACGGTACAATTAAGGGGTAATGCTAATGTTACTATTTTGATTAATGGCAGACGTTCTGGTTTAACATCTGCACAGGCATTAGAACAAATCCCTTCTGATAATGTAGATCGGGTAGAGGTCATCACTACTCCTTCTGCAAGGTACGATGCGTCTGGATCGGCAGGGATCATCAATATTATTCTTAAGAAGAATACTAAAGGAGGGCTAACAGGACAATTAAGAGGTGTTGTGGGAACCCCAGATGATTATAGATTATATGGTAGTTTTAGCTATAAAGCAGAAAAGTTTAATTTTTTTGCTAATGCCGGAATTCGATATACAGATTATGAAGGAGAGTATACCAAACAACAAAGATCGATTAGAAATAACACCACTGTATATTTAGACCAACGCGAGGATCAGGACAGACATGATGATGGAAAACTAATCTATGTTGGAGCAGATTACTATCTAAATAAAAATAATTCGATCACAGCTGCTTTTTTTAGAAATCAAACAGAAGATACAGATGAAACGAAACTTTCTTATGGATATACTTCTGCTACAACAGCAATTGATAGTATATTGACTACGCTAGGAAACTCTAAAGAAAAAAGATCCTATAACCAACTTGAAATGAATTATACCAAAACCTTTGCAAAAGAGGGAAGGAAATTAACTTTTGACCTACAGTATGATTTTTGGGATAGTACAAAAAAATGGAATGTTCGTACTCAAAAAGAGACTCCTATAATGACCCCAATATCAAATTTGAGAACAAAATCTACAAACAAAAATAATGATATTGTTTTACAATCTGACTTAGTAACTCCTTTTGGAGAAAAAACAAAATTGGAAATCGGAGCCAAATTTGAAAACAGGCATGTAACCGATGGATTTATTGCCGAAGAACTTGTAAATGATGATTATCAATTATTAGATAATCTGGATAATGAGATAGCATATGATGAACGAATTATTGGAGGGTACGTTCAATACGGAAGTAAGATTGGTAAGTTCAGCTATTTACTGGGGCTACGAATCGAAGATACTAATATTAAGATCAAAGATGAGGAGGGTAGTTTTAATAATACTAATACGTTTACTAATTTGTTTCCTACATTAAACTTAGGATATGCTATTGGTGAAAACACAAATTTTCAGTTAAGCTATAGTAAAAGAATAAACAGACCATCGCTATGGCAGTTAAATCCATTTTCTGAGCTTGAAGATTTTAACGCTCGATTTTTTGGTAATCCAACATTAAAATCTGCATTTACAGATGCTGTAGAGCTATCGCTTTTGCAAAAAGGAACCAAGTTCACCATAAACCCAAGTATTTACTATTCCTATACTACAGATGACACACAATGGTATACTACTCAGAATGATGATGGTGTTTTTGTAAGTACTATTATCAATTTAGATTTAGAAAAACGATATGGTTTTGAACTTTCGGCGTCGTACAATCCTTTAAAATGGCTTAGTTTTAATGGAGATTTTAATGCCTATCGCTTTGACCAGGAAGGTATAGCTGGCACACAAAAACTTGACTTTTCTGACGAAACATGGCAGACTTCTTTAAGTACTAGAATAAAACTTAAACATGGGATTTCAATTCAAAGTAGATTTAATCACCAGGGAGAAAGAGGTAATGCTCAATCCAAAAGAAAATCAATTTCTTATTTAAATCTTGGGGCAAGTAAAAAACTATTTAAAAATCGTGGAAACTTAATTTTTAATGTTAGTAATGTTTTTGATAGTCGTAAAACCCGAGAGGAGATAACTGGAACAGATTTTTTTGTAAACCAGATGAGAAGTCGTAATGGTGCGAGATGGTCATTGAGTTTTGTATATAAGTTTAATGGTAAATCCGGACACAAAACCCGACGAGTACAGCGAAGTAATAGAAATTAATCGGATACATAACTATATTATTGTTTATATAGTACAAAACATTATAATAATGAGAAATTACAACTTTATATTTTTAACACTTGTATTTGCACTATTTTTAAATGCTTGTAATACTAAAAATCATAAACCAAAAGGTGATGATTTACTAACTACAGAAGTATCTTATTTTGGTCAAAAACCTCCAGGCTTAATTCCTGAAATTTTTGCTCCTGGAATTATTTCAATAAATGGAAGATATGAACATGGTATTTCGTTTTCTCCTGATTTGGATGAAGTATATTTTTCAGCTAATAAAAAAGACGAAGATCCAAGTATATATTTTTCAAAATTCGAAGACAAAAAATGGACAAGTCCTAAAAAAGCAAACTTTACAAAAGGTAAAAAAGTTGGCGAAATGCATCCATTTGTTAGTCCTAATGGTAAAAAGATTCATTTTGCAGCTCATGACTCTTTTACATCGCCTCACCATAAAGAATCAGTTAAAACTTGGTATGTAAACCGTTTTGAGAATTCCTGGAGTGATGCTATACAGCTTGATTCGCCTATAAATGAAGATTTTGTTTTTTATTCGAATGAAGCGAAAAATGGAGATCTTTTTTATACCAATGTATCAAAACGAAAAATGTATTATGCGCCTAATAAAAATGGCAAATTTCCTCAAGTACACGAAGTTGGAATTGAATCTGGTTTTCATGGTTTTATTTCCCCGTCTCAAGATTTTTTAGTGGTAAATGCTAGAAACAAAGAAGATGATCAAAGAAAAAGCGATATATATGTCTATTTTAAGAAGAAAGACGGAACATGGACAAAACCAATTAACCTTGGAAATGAAGTAAATTCTAATTTTGCTGAAACATGCCCTAGTATTACTCCAGATGGTAAATTTTTGTTTTTTGGCAGATATAACGAAGAAGGAGGATTATCAAATTTTTATTGGGTAAGTACAGAGGTTATTGATAAAGTACGACCAGTTGATTAAAGAGTAACAATAAAATTTGTACACATATAATACTAATTATCAAATATCTGGCAATGCTATATAAAGAACAAGTAAAGCACCTAAAATTATAAGAGTACGAAGAAATGTAAAAATGATTTCAAAAGCCTTGCTATCCAGTAAGGCTTTTATTTTTTTGATCGTATTAAATCAAAAAACAGCACAAACTTGTTAAAACTCGATTCAATCTTGTCGTTTATCACAAAGCATTGAGAGCAACCACTTCGGTTATTAAATTTGAAGAGATATAAATACAAATTTTACAATTATGAGAATGCCTTTTTCAGAATTTATTACTAGTGGAGATTTAAAGTTCGTTGTTGCTTTTTGCATATGTACTGCTATAGCGGGGTATCATTTTTTCAAAAAACTAAAAACTAAAAAGGATGAGAAAAACCAGGAGTTGATAAAGCATCACAATCTAAAAATTGAGGCTGCTGCTTTTTGGGTACTTATTCTAAGTGTTTTGTCTTTATTATTGGGGCTGATGCACAGTTTCTATTTTATTGGAAAAACGGGAGGAATTGCCCCAGGATTAATCTTTCAAGGGATATCTAATACATTAATTACTCCTGTGTTAGGGGTTTGTTTATATATGATTTGTAGAATTTTGCATGGAATGAGTAATTCTAATCTATCAACATCTTAATTGCTCTTATGAAATACATAATTTTGTTTAACCTGTAGCGATTATTACTTCAATAACTGAATAATATTTGTTTTATAGATTTTCCCAATAGGAATAACATCATTACCAATAGATATCCTATTTCCTTCAATACTTTTAATGTGCTTTACAGCTACAGCAAATGATTTATGGACCTGTAAAAAATAATCTTTGGGCAATGATTCTAGCAGATCAGAAATTTTCTCTCTAACGGTTATAGTTTGGGTTGTGGTGATTACTTTGGTATAATTTCCTGCAGCTTCCATATATTGAATAGTATCAATAACTACTTGTATATACTTTTTGTTACTATGAAGAAAAATTGTTTCTGCTGTAGTACTATTTCCAGCTACTTCGGTTGGAGGTTGTACTCTAGTAGTGGTGCTTACCGCCTTGTTTACTGCTTTTAGAAATCGCTCGAAACCAAAAGGTTTTAGCAGATAATCAGAGATGTTGAGCTCATAACCTTCTAAAGCATATTCTTTATATGCTGTAGTTACAATAACTTTGGGAGGGGAGGGTAATGTTTTTAAGAACTCGAAACCTTTTAATTTTGGCATGTTGAGATCCAGAAAAATTAAATCTACCTGATTTTTGTTTAAGTATTCGAATGCTTCTAATGCATCATAGCAATTCTTCATCAATTTCATATTGGGTAATAAATCACAATACCCTTTAATAATATCATGAGCTATATGTTCATCATCAACAATTAAGTATTTGATCATAATTGATTTAGTATTAGTTGCGCTTTATAAACATCTTCAGTTACGGTATACGATATAGAATGTTTCTTAGGATACACAAGTTCAAGTCTTCGTTCCAAATTATTTAAACCAATTCCTGGTTGTTCAGTATTTTCTGATGGATCAAAATTATTCTCAACTTCAAAATGTATTTCATTTTCTTTGGCAATCATATTAACATCTACATAAGCATTCTCTCTTAAATTTTCTACACCATGCTTGAAAGCATTTTCTAAAAGTATAATAAATAGTAAAGGCATCACTTTATATCCTTCATTTTCAATCTGGAGATTAAAATTAACTTTTATTGCTTTATGATAACGCATCTTATGCAATTCTATATAATTTTTTAGATATGATACTTCTTCTTCCAGGGTAACCACGTCTTTTTGGCCATCATAAATACTATATCGCATCATATCAGACAGCTTAAGAATCAATTCTTTTGCTTTTTTTGAATCTTTATCTACCCAACCGTATAAGTTATTAAGCATATTAAAAAAGAAATGTGGGTTGACCTGGCTTTTTAAATGCAATAGTTCGGTTTTTGCTTTTTCATTTTTTAAAGTTAAAATCGATTTTATTTGTTTGAAAACCCATCGAATTGTTAAAAAAATGATTAGTGGAAAATAGATGAAGACTATAATAACCAATACATCATTGTTCTCATATTCTTCGAGTAATATCAAAATCCTTCCTCCACCAATTACAAAAGACCAAAAGACTATTTTTTTTATAACCGATTTAGAAATAGTGGGAGCTCCTTTTTTCTGGAGGTAGTAATTTCTGATAAGTACAATACCAAAGATTAAAATATAAATAAATAATAAAGTAAAAACTGCTGTAAATACGGGTTGATTTGGGTGAGATTCAAATATTCCGATAAAGCATGTTAATCCCGTTAGGACTGTGGTGATTCTAATTTCATTTTTTGACCATAGTCGAGAGGAATTTCTTTGTTTTTTTCTATTGAATAACCAGGAGAGCAGTAAATACCCAATACTACTAACTGCCAAAAAAACGAATAAGGTACCTGTAAGCTCGATACCCGAAGCCATACAGATTATTCCTATAAACCATAAAAAAATGGATATCCCAAGGGAGAATATCGTTCGTCTATATTTTCTAAATAATAACATCATATACCCAAAACTAGGGTAATAAAATGGTACAACCAAAGAAGTTGATAAACATACCTTATACAGGTTTCAACTTCGAGAAAAGTGTGATGAAGTCACTTAATACCTGTCAAAAGCCTTTGTGTCCCTAATCAAACCAAGCTTATCACATTTATCATAATACTACTTGGTTTGACTATTATGTTTGATCAAATAATTCAATCAAAATGAGCAGTCTTACAAATACTAACCATTATAAATTTCATTCATACATTATGAGAACACACGTATTTAACTTTGTTTATTCTTTCATACTACTACTAATATTTAGTACGGTCACCACAGCTCAAGAGCAAATTCCCAGTGACAGTATCCTAGGAAACTGGGATGGTAATATCGTTATTAATGAAAATAAATCAATTGGTATTATCTGGCGTTTCGAAAAATCAGATCAAGGTAAACTAATTGGTTTTATGGGACCAGCTTCTAAAGGAGTTGCAACATTACCAATGCAGCATATTGTTATTACCGATACAACACTCGGTTTTGAAATACATTCTGAAGGAAGCTATTCTGGTCAAATTTCAGAAAAAGGAATTACAGGTATCTGGAGTTCTAAAAGTGGAAAACAACTTACTTTAAATATGACTCGGGAATTGACCGAGGAACAGATTAGGAAACGATTCAATACAACCAAAACGGTTAAAAACTCAAATGATATCCATCAAAATATTAAACTCGGTAATGTAGAAGCTGTTAACATTTTTTTAGATAAAGGTAATGACATTAATGAGAGGTATGATAAAGGATATACGTTGCTTTTGTATGCTATAAAAAACGATAGAACTCATAAGATCGCCAAGTATTTATTGAATCGTGGTGCGAACCCAAATTTAGTTTCTGATGGTATTACACCACTAATGTATGCGGTAGCATATAGAAACTATACAATTATTAATGAACTCATCGATCATAAAGCAGAAATCAATTATGTGAGCAGTAAAAAACAAACTGCACTGGCAATTGCCATTAAAAGCAGAGATAAAGAAGCGGTTAAAGTGCTACTAAATCATGGAGCAGATCCCAGTATTAAAATCAATAATGAATACACAGCTATCGATTTAGCAAAAGAAGATAATATCAGAGACATTTTAGAAGTATTGAAAGTACCTTATAAAGAGCCTTCTGATGGCCCTTACGTAACCGAATCTGAAACAGAATCTGAAACAGAACGTATTGCTGTTTGGATAAGTGAAGGAAAAAAGCACACCAAAAAAATCAGCAATAAAACTCCTCATGTTATTGAATACAATGGGATGAAAGCAACTTTATGGGATAGTAATCCTGCCGAAGTAGAAAAACTAGAGTACAATGGTAAATTTAAAATTGCTGCTATTAGTGATATTCATGGGCAATACGATGTATTTATACAATTATTACAACGTAATGGTATTATCGATAAGAATCAAAAATGGAACTTTGGTAATGGTCATGTTGTCGTTACTGGGGATATTTTTGATCGAGGATCTCATGTGACCGAAGTACTATGGTTTTTGTATGACTTAGAAAAACAAGCAGAAAAAAGAGGAGGAAAACTACATGTATTATTAGGAAATCATGATGTAATGGTTCTTAATGGAAATTTACGCTCTGTGCATCCTAAATACAAGGACATTGCAAACATACTAGGTAAACCTTTAGCATCTCTTTTTGCTAAAGGCAGTGTTCTGGGAGATTGGTTAAGAACACGACCTGTTTTGGTTAAAATAAATAATCTTCTATTTACCCATGGCGGATTTCATCCGGATCTCGTATCAAAAGGGGTTTCAATCGATCAAATCAATAAAGAATTTAAACAACAGTTGGTAGTTAGTGAATTGCCCGAAGCACGTAATGATCTCGGCACTTTTCTACATAGAAATAATGGTCCTATCTATTATAGAGGGTATTTTCAGGGAGAACTGGCTACTACAAAACAAATTGATCAATTACTACAACATTTTGCGGTAACACATATCATTGTTGGCCATACTACACATAGACAGATTGAAACACGTTACCAGGGAAAAGTAATTGTGATTGATGCAAATATGAAAAGTGGAAAAATGGGTGAAATTCTATTGTGGCAATCTGGTGAATTTACTCGTGGAACCCTTTCTGGTGAAAAACTCCCTATAGTATCTGAAGAAAATTAATAGCTAAAAATAATACAGCACTGTATATCTCATTTAACAACTTCAATCAAAAAACGAACAATTATGGAATTAGTCATAAAAAACTTAACAAAGACATATAAAAACGGAGTAAAAGCCATTAACAACCTAAGCCTCGAAATAGGTACGGGAATGTTTGGATTATTAGGACCTAATGGTGCAGGGAAATCTACACTAATGCGAACTATTGCCACACTTCAGGAAGCAGATGAAGGTACAATCACTTTTGGGGATTTGGACGTATTAACTCAAAAAAATGAATTGAGAAAAGTATTAGGGTATTTACCACAAGAGTTTGGAGTATATCCTAAGGTATCTGCAGAAGTATTACTGAATCATTTGGCGGTACTTAAAGGATTGATAAATACTAAGGAAAGAAGAGAAGTGGTTAAGGCACTTTTATATAAAACGAATTTGTACGAACATAGAAAGAAGAATATGGGTGGTTTCTCTGGAGGAATGAAACAACGTTTTGGTATTGCGCAAGCATTACTTTCTAATCCAAAACTTATCATCGTAGATGAACCTACTGCTGGTCTTGACCCTGCAGAAAGAAACCGATTCTATAATTTACTAAGTGAGTTAGGCGAAAATACGGTTGTCATCCTTTCTACTCATATCGTTGATGATGTTAAAGAATTGTGTACAGATATGGCTATTGTTAATCGGGGAGAGGTGCTTCTGAAAGGAAATCCTGTACATGCTATCGAGCAATTAAAAGGCAGGGTATATAAAAAGATAATTGAGAAAAATGAATTAGAGAGTTACAAACAGCATCATGTGGTAATTGCAGAAAAATTCTTGTTAGGTAAACCCATCATTCATGTCCTTAGTGATAACGATCCGGGAGATGGATTTATACCTATTCAAGCAGATTTAGAAGATGTGTATTTCTCACAGATTTTTGGTGGAGATCAACATCAAAATGCATTACCATTATTATAAAAACAGATCTAATATTTTTCATTTCAATCTAATTTCAATAACATTATGTGGTACGAAATACTAAAATTCGAAATAAAGTACAGAGCCAAACGCCCTGATACCTATATATACTTTGCGATTGTGTTTTTATTTTCAATTGTAGCGGCAGATGTTCTTATGGATAAGAATTCTAGCTCCTTAGGTACAAACTCTCCTCTGGATATAGCAAGAATAATGGCAATTGTCTCAGCTTTTTTTACAATGATCACTTCTATGATTATGGGAGTAGCTGCTTTAAGAGATTTTGATCATAATATGGAGTCTCTGATGTTTATAAATCCAATCAAAAAACGAGATTATCTAATCGGGCGTTTTATTGGGTCATTCATTATATTATTATGTATTTTCAGTGGCTTGCTTTTTGGACTTATGCTAGGTCAATTTATGCCATGGCGAGACGCAGATATTATGTTACCTTTTAATTTCTGGCATTACTTACAACCCTTCTTATATCTGGTTATACCTAATATATTCTTTTGCGGGGCAGTTTTCTATGTTGGAGGCGCTTTAAGTCGAAAATTAATGGTAGTATATATTCAGGGGGTATTTTTGTTAATGGCGTATATCGTAACGCTTACATTATTACAAAACCCAGATCATCGTTTTTTTGCAGCTCTTCTCGACCCATTTTCTTTTCAAACTATTAGTATAGTAACTCAATTCTGGACCAAAGCAGAAAAAAGTACGTTAATGCTTCCTGTAGAAGGAGTACTGTTATATAACAGGTTGTTATGGATAGCAATAGGGATAATTACTTTGGCAATAGGATATTATAAGTTTAATTTCAATTTGATTAGAGGTAAAGCTTCAAAAAAGAAATTAATTGCTATTTCTGAGGAAGAAAATAAAACTATTGTAAGCAATACGAATAGTCTGGTTCCAAAGGCTGACCTATACTTTGGTACCAAAGCCAGTATATTTCAATTTTGGAAGCACGTTTTATTTAATTTTAAATCAATTCTTAAAGAAACTTCTTTCTGGGCCATTGTTTTATGCGGGGTGAGTATAATATTTATCAATTCTATTAATTTAGGAACCTCTTATGGTGTTAATAGTTATCCTGCCACATATATCATAGTAGAAGAACTTCAGGAACTATCGATATATTTCTTCTTAATGATTCTTTTATTTTATTCTGGAGAACTTGTCTGGAAAGAGAGGGACACGAAATTAAGTGGTATTTATGATGCTATCCCAATGTCTGATTTTATCAATTTGGCTTGTAAATTTATTGGACTTATGCTCATATATGTAGTGTTAATGGTAACTCTAATACTTTCAGGTATTGTTTTTCAAACTCTTAGTGGGTATTACAACTATGAATTGGATGTGTATTTTATAGGATTTTTTATTGAAATTTTCCCTTTTCTTATTCTTTTAACATTTGTTTCCTTTTTCTTCCAGGTGCTAACAAACCATAAATTCCTAGGACATATTATGGTTGTTATCTTCTTCTTTGTTGCTTTTATTTTATTAGAAGTATTAGAATTAGATCATGGATTATACACTTTTGGTGCGGGTGATTTAGGAACATATTCAGATATGAATGGTTATGGACATTATCTATGGCCCTATATAAGTTTCAAAATATATTGGATATTATTTTCTATTATTCTGTTTATTGTTGCTGTCATCTTTTCGGTGCGGGGAACAGAAACACAAATGAAAAAACGTTGGAAACTAAGTAAACAACGATTGACAAAACCTTTGATAAAGCTAGGAACCGTTACTATTTTAATCTTTATCTTATTAGGAAGTTACATTTTTTATAATACTAATGTTCTTAATGAATATTCATTTCCGAAGGAAGAGAACATGTATAGAGTAAATTATGAGAAAAAACTTAAGCATTTTGAGTATTTGCCACAACCAAAAATTGTAGATGTAAACCTAAAAGTAGATCTTTTTCCATCTGATAGAGATTATACGGCAGAAGGGTATTATGTATTGACTAATACTCATGATACAGCTATTAATGAGGTTCATATTCAAAAACTACCAAATTATCAGGTAGCAATCGAATATATCAAATTTGAAAAAGGAGCTACCATAAATAATGATAATGAAGAGTATAGTTATTATATCTATACATTAAATGAACCTCTGAAACCTGGAGATTCTCTTAAAATGGAGTTTAAACAAACATTTACCACAAATGGTTTTGTTGAGAAATCAGGCACAAGAATCATTTATAACGGAACATTTTTCGACAATTTTCATTTTCCAACATTGGGATACAATAGAAGCCATGAATTACGTGATGATGATGAGCGTAAGAAACATGGCTTGAAACCCAGAGATAGAAGAGCCAAAATAGATGATCCATATGCAATTAAAGAAGGGTTGTCTAAAGGTGATGGAGAAGAAATTAATTTTGAAATAGTTATAGGTACTGATAATGATCAAATCGCTATTGCTCCCGGGTATTTACAGAAAAAATGGAAAGAAAATAATCGTAGTTATTTTCATTATAAAATGGATAAACCCATGTCTAATTTTTATTCTATTGTTTCTGCCAGGTACGAAGTATTAAAAGATAAGTGGATGCCTACTCATGATAGTTTGGGTAATGCCGTTGATCTTGAAATTTATTATCACAAAGGACATGAGTATAATTTGAAAAGAATGATGAAAGGAATGAAAATGTCTTTTGATTATTTTAGTGAGCATTTCGGACCATATCAATACAAGCAAATGCGAATATTAGAGTTTCCTCGTTATCAGACCTTTGCCCAATCTTTTCCAAACACAGTACCTTTTTCTGAAGGGATCGGATTCTTGTTGAAGATTGACGATAAAGATGATGTAGATATGGCTTTTTATGTAACTGCACACGAACTGGCACACCAATGGTGGGGCCACCAGGTAAATCCTGCATCTGTGCAAGGAAAATCAATGATATCTGAAGCTTTGGCACAATATTCTGCCATTATGGTACTAAAAGAGGCTTATCCCGAAGAGAAAGTAAGGCGATTTATTCGAACACAAATGAACCGCTATCTAATCGGAAGGGCAGGAGAGCAAATAAGTGAAACGCCTTTGTCGTTAGTAGAATCTGGGCAAGAATATATTCATTATGGTAAAGGATTGGTTAATCTATATGCATTGCAGGATTATATCGGAGAAGATAGAGTAAATCTCGCCTTAAGAAATTTTATTAGAGATTGGAACAGCTACGATGGTCTATTAAAAACAAAGACAGAAAGATATCCAACTACAAGAGATTTACTTCGTTATTTTAGAGAAGTCACACCAGATAATCTACAATATATTATTGTTGATTTATTCGAAACAGTGACACTATATGAAAATAAAACAACCAAAGGAGTATATGAAGAGCTTTCAAAAAATAAATATGAAGTAAACCTAACAGTAGATGTTACAAAATACCGTATTGATAATAAAGGAATAGAAAAATCTATATCGACACAAGATTGGATTGATATTGGTATCTATGGAGAAGGATCTGATGGAAAAGAAGAGTTGATCTATTTAGAGAAACACAAAATTACAGACCAGATAACACAATTAGAGATTCTTGTAAATAAAAAACCTGTCAAAGCAGGTATTGACCCGTTGAGTAAACTAATCGACAGAAAAATTGAAAACAATCTACAAATGCTTACCAAGGCGAAGTAAAATAACAAGATCGTTTGATTATAAAAACAATTAAATTAACCTCTGCAGTATCTAACTGTAGAGGTTAACTTTCTTAGAATTTCAGATTAATAAATTAAAATCCGATTCCACCACCGCCATTACACTGTATTGCAGTAACATATATTGTTGCATAACTACTACCATATTGATTGGTAGTTTTGAGTGTAATCGTATAATTACCGGCTTGATTAGCAATCATAGTTATTATGTGTCCCGGGCTAACATTGGTATCTACATAAAGATTGGGTGAATTAGAAGTGAGTTCATAAGTATCTGCTCCTGGGGATACAGGTAGCATATATGGATCTTGCTGAACAAAAACATTTGTACATATTGTTGGATCAGGAAATCTGGTATATGCTTTTGGTAATCCTACCCAGGCAACTGGATATAAGTATTCTATAGCAGTGATATCACCAGCACTAAAATTGTTTATAGTACAGGCTTGTCCTCCATTCATTACAGATTGTGCATCTGTTCCTGGTGTTCCCGGGATTAAACTTCCAAAAGCCTGATTGGTGTGGGTAATACCCAGATTATGCCCTAATTCATGTTGTACATTAGAGATTCTCATATTTTGGGTTATAGGTCCACCACAAAAGACATTAGATGCAAAATCAGGATTTATCCATATTCTTACCCCCGGCAAGCCGTTAGCTGTAGGAAATTCTCCTCTTCCAAAAACATTGTTAGCCAAAGTAACACTAGGATCTTGAGAATCATACATAATTCGAATGTGTGCATTAGCTGTAGATGCTGTAATATTTAAATTGAGACTAGAATTAAGAGCATTCCAACGATTAATAGCAGCTGTAGATGCATTTCTCCAAGCCAAATTCATTCCCGGATTTATATATACATTAATATTACTAATCGTTACAGAGTTAGGATGTCGTCTTTGTTTAGTTACAGGGTCTATTGATTGAGAATGGTATTTTTTGTTTTTGTAAAAAACAATATCTCCATCAACCAAATAATAGCTTCCTTGATCTTCAATAACGTTTTCTGAAAACCCTAAGTTAACTATGGTTTTAAATACAGAATCGTTTCCATTTTCTACCAAATTTTCGTTGTCTGGTAAGCTATCTTTTGAACATCCAAAGAGAAGGATGAAAAGGTAGCTTAAAATTAATAGGTTTTTTAATGAGTTTTTCATTTTAAGAGTATTTTGGTTATGCCTTACTTTGTTTTTAGGAGTGTTCAGGTCAAATTATTCTCCTTTTTCATAAAAATACTTACTAATATTTATTTTATTTCGATTAAGCATCCCAAATACTTTTATACTTCTAAAAAAATAGGGGGATTTACCTCTTTTTTTAGAAGTAGATTTTTATTAAATTTAAATACTTCAATCGTCTTGTAATATCACCCTGATTTTATAGTAACAGCAATAAAAAGTAATTTCTAAAATGAGTATACAAAAACAAATCATGGGGGGCTTTTCTACTACATCTAATATTTCCCTACATGAT
This sequence comes from Aquimarina sp. EL_43, assembly GCF_943422735.1. NCBI lineage: Bacteria > Pseudomonadati > Bacteroidota > Flavobacteriia > Flavobacteriales > Flavobacteriaceae > Aquimarina > Aquimarina sp. EL_43. The sequence continues at coordinate 4,698,581 of NZ_CALSBR010000001.1, forward strand.
GAAGAAAATATAAAAAGAACAACTCGTTTTTTTACTACAGCAAATGAAATTTTAGAAAACGCAATCAATGACCCGCAACGCAAATTAAAGAATAAATTTACTGCTGATGGTCTTATAAAAAAAGAGCTCATATCTGATGCCACTGTTCATGATAATTATGCAGGAAAACCTATAGAAAGACCAGTTGTCGATTTGGTTCAACAGGGTGGTGGAATGTATGGGATTGCATTATTAGGGTATACTTATATTATGGAAAAGATAGGTATTCGTTTTTATAGTCATGGAGGAACAAGTGCTGGAGCAATCAATGCTTTATTTTTGGCATCTATTCCTAATGCTATATATGACGAAGATTCAAAATTTCAATATAATGATAAACCACATCAAGCTACTAAGTCTGAAATCCTTACACATATCATTGCAAATACAGATTTTAGTAAGTTCATGGAGAAAAATGGAATAATAGGGTGGTTACAGCAAAAATTACTTAGAAACTACAAGTCTATTATTTTAAAACTTTTTTTAGGTGTTTTTTCTATTGGGTTTCTTGTAGGGATATATGGCCTTTTTGGTATTGTTTTTAATATTGCAAACGGAATCTCGGGAACAGAACTTCGACTTTTTGATTTTATAATAGGAACGCTAAATGTAGCTGCGCTTTTGCTATTTATTTATATCCTTTTTGTAAAAATATTAGACAAGGATTTTGGTATTAACACTGGGGAAAGATTTTATAGTTGGGCAGAAAATCTTCTATTATCTATAGAAATAGAAACCAAAAATGATCTTACAAAAAGAATGGGACAGGTGCAATTGGTTAAAGCTAAAAAAGGTGATAAACCGCGATTAGTACTAATTACTTCTAATTTAACTCATAATCGTATTGTGAAATTTCCTGAGAGAGCAGATGATTACTGGACTACTCCTGGAAATATAAAACCTGCAGCATTTTTAAGAGCAACGATGTCGATTCCTTTTATTTATAAAAATTTTACTCCGGGTAAAGAACACTACAAAAATGAAAAGAATGCAGAAAATTTAGTAAAACTTAATGCAAGGTTTGTAGATGGAGGGATGCTCTCTAATTTTCCTATTCGCGAATTTCATAGAAAAGACAATGTTGTGCCAAGATTTCCAACCTTTGGTGTTCTTCTTAGTGAGAGAATAGTGGGTGATCAAAAAGAAAATAAAGATCCAGCAAAAAACATAAAACCACTAGAAGATATTACTTTAATTGGATATGTCACATCTTTCATAAGTACATTCAGAAATTTTTATGATAATGATTTTCTATTTAATAATAGAGAAATCGAGAAAAGGGTAGTGACAGTAGATACAAAAGATCATAATTGGTTAGACTTTTGGATGGATGATGTAGAAAAAGCAAAGCTATTTAATAAAGGTGTTGATGCTGCGATTAGGCAAATTGAACAATTTGACTGGAAAATCTATAAAGATATACGCGAAGAAAAAATTAAAAACCTGAATTAATGAAAAAGCTAAAATTTTATAGTAACCTATGGAAAATCAGTGTAGTACTAGTTGTGATATTAGGTGTCTTGTTTGCGTATATTCCATCAATACAAGTAGAGAATCTTATCAATATTCAATTTTCCAATTCTTTAATAGAGTTTAATGAATTAGTAAAAAAACCATTGTATTTCGAGAATAATACATATTATGATTTTGTTTTTATTATAGCATATTCATTTCTTTTCTATTATTCGTTGCGAGTTTTTGAGAAAACTTTAAGCTTAACACTTAGCCCTTGGTTTTTTATTATTTGTTTTATCCCTGGGATATTTGATAGTATAGAAAATATATCTGGTTTGTATTTAGTGGATTTGATTAGTAATAGCACTAGTAAAAATACATCCAATATTTTTTCTGTTTTTTATTGGTTTGTTAGGCTGAAATGGGTTTTTGTGATCTTCTTTATATTAATGACAGTAACGATTTCACTTTATTATTTTGTATTAATTATGGAAAGATGGATCGAAATTCTTTTTTTTCCTAAAAAAGCAAAGTGATTAAATGTCTTTTGTCTACAAATATTAACACCGAATCTCATATCAAAAATACCTTTTTATTGGTATTTTTGATGTAATACACTGAAAACAGTCTATTAAATTAAGAACCAACTACAAAATATAAATATATAACCATGAAAACATTTAAAATGAGTACTAATTCTGAGGTAAAACTTAATGTAAAAATTAGTACCGAAGCCTTGGTAGGTACCAATGTTAAATTAGATAGTAAGATCCTAAAAAAGAGTAGCACATACAACTTCTCTACCAACTTAGGTAATAGTACTGATATCGTAAATAAAAAACTTAATGTAGTAACAAATTGCTTTGTAACCGATGAAAATATTGATCCAATCTTAGAAAATACTGTTTTTAAGATTACTCTAAAAGATGATGGGAATGAACAAAGTTATGAAGGTAAAAAACTAAAAATTGATGATGAGTTTTTCATTGTTTTTATTGTTGTTGAACTAGTAAAAAATTAAAACAATGAACCACAAATCTATCTTATATATAATTCTATGTGTATGTCTATCATTTTCTGGTTGGACACAAGAAGGCAAAACGGATCAAAACCTGAGCGATTTTACAATGAGTAATCCAAGTTCTCCTGCGTTTTCATTAGTAGGAGAATCTCCAACAGAAATTTATACACCTACTAATCTTAAAGCATTAGCACTACACGTATTCAATAACTTTGGAGAAAGCTTTTCTATAGAAGTAGCTCCTTACTTTTTTATCAATCGAAAGAGCAAGAACAGAACCTACTATAAATATATTGGTATAGAAGAGGATCAAACCACAGGAGAGGTAAAGCAAAAACCATTTAGAGGATTAAACACAACAACTTTATCTTTTGCTTATGTTGATAAAGAATTTGAAGGTATTGTAGGTAAAAGAAAAACTTATGCGGTAGGATTACGTACAACTTTGTTACGTTTTTATGATAAGGACAAAATATACGAAGAAGCAAAAAAAGTTGGTGATATTCTTAAAAATCTTGATAATCCTCCTGTTGATATATTAGCAGATGCTAGCGGAGATGATCCTGTAAAACGAGCAATAGCAGAGAAAGCCATTATCGAGCATTATAAAAAAGAAAAAGAGAGAATACGCCCACAATTAAAAGAGTTTAAAAAGACAGTTAAGCCCTATGTTAGTGTAGATGGCGCTATTGGATATAGCGCATTGTTTAAGGGAGATAAAATAGATTCTGGTACTGCTAATCGTCTTGGGAGCTGGATTACAGGACAAGGAAGTTTGGTTCTAAATGAAGGATCAGATAGTGAACGAAATAACTATCTAAATGTACTAGTAACTGCCAGGTATATTGAGGATGAATTTAATATTGATGCAAATGACCAATTCTTTAAAACGTTTTATCGGGATCTGGGAGCAAAAGTAGAACTTGAAATAGATCGATTTTCACTGGCATACGAATATATTTCTCGTAGCGGAAGCATAAATAGTGAACGTTCTGTAGGGACTTTAAAATACACGCTTTCGAAAGATATTACATTGATTGGTGGCTTTGGAAAAGATTTCCCTGTAGATGATAATTTGGTTACTGTATTTGGAATAAATTGGGGAGTAAATTTTGGAGGTAAAGTTGCTATGAAAGAATAATGATTATAATAACTACTACAAATCGCAAGTAATCAATTTTTTTAATAAAAAAAGAAGTAAAACCCTATGAATGCTGTACACCAGTTAATTCAAACTATTGATTCTGCAATTGCCAGTATCCAAAATCGTGATGATTATAAAGTTATAAAGTTTAATGCAGAGGGAAATGAATTAACAGCCTCAGAAGTTGTTAATTACTTTAATCAACTTAAACAAGCCGCTTTGGTATCACAAGAAACCCAAAAAAACATATCGAATACTCAATTACAAGAGGCTTCTATAATTACAACTACCATTATCAAAAGTAACAAGTTAATAATATCTGATGGGCAACTAGATCTTAATCGTACAATTTCTCCAAGCTCTGCAATAGAAGAAAATGTAACCTTACAAGCTATGCTTACTGCTATTCTAGACTATAAAAATGTATAACCTTAAATTTCTACATATAATTTTTAGTACTACTCATTCATAGAGATAAAAGGTAATGTGAAATGTGTTGTTTTAGAACAATAAATGGGTCTGGAAACTAATAATTATATTTTTTTTATACATTTTTCACATTTTATAATCTAAATTGTGGCAACAATTTTAAAAGAGGCTTATTAAAAACTAATTTTAAATACTTTATGAAAACTAAATTCATTTATTCACTTCTAATTTTTACAATGTTTTTTATGGCATGTAATACAGAAAAAAAACCTGATTTAGAACCCTATGAATCCATCGAAGCTCCTGTAGCCAAAAAGGTTGCCGAAGAGTTAAAAGCGCACGGAGATACACGTATCGATAATTACTTTTGGATGCGTCTAAGTGATAAGCAAAAAAATGCTGAAACACCTGATGCGCAGACTCAGGATGTACTGGATTATCTTAATGCAGAGAACCATTACAAGGATGAGGCAATGAAACATACAGAAGGTTTGCAGAAAAAACTGTATGATGAAATTGTAGGACGTATTAAAAAAGACGACTCTTCTGTTCCTTACAATGATAATGGTTACTCGTATTATACTCGATATGAAAAAGGCATGGATTATGCTTTATACTGTCGTAAGAAAATAGAAGACAATGGTAAAGAAGAAATTATGCTTAATGGACCAGAACTGGCAAAAGATCATGCTTACTATGCTATAGGAGGTCGATCTGTAAGTCCGGATAATAAACTTTTGGCCTATAGTGTAGATACCGTTTCACGACGTCGTTATGTAGTTTATTTTAAGAACTTAGAGTCAGGAGAAATACTTTCTGATGAACTTAAAAATACAGGAGGAGGAGCTGTGTGGGCAAATGATAATAAAACTGTTTTTTATGCTTCTAAAGACCCTGTAACACTTAGACAAGATAAAATATATAAACATGTATTAGGAACAGATCAATCTGAAGATGAGTTAGTTTTTCATGAAAAAGATGAAACTTTTAGCTGTTTTATATTTAAATCTAGATCCGATAAATATCTTATGATTGGTAGTAATCAGACGCTATCTACAGAGTATCAATATTTAGATGCCAATACTCCTAATGATGAATGGAAGATCATTCAGCCTAGAGAAAGAGATTTAGAATATGGTGTTGATCATTATGATGGTCATTTTTATATAAGAACGAATCTTGATGCTAAGAATTTTCGTTTAGTAAAAACACCCGTTACAGCTACTACTAAGGAAAACTGGGTAGATGTTATTCCACATCGCGAAGATATTCTACTACAAGGCTTTGTGCTTTTTAAAGAACATTTGGTTTTACAAGAACGTGTTAATGGATTACGTACTATTCGTATTATGAAATGGAATGGAGATAATGATCATTATATCGAGTTTAATGATCCGGCATATGTGTCATATCCTACTACTAATCTAGATTTTGATACCAATATTTTACGATATGGATACACCTCTTTAACGACTCCTAATAGTACTATCGAGTATAATATGGATACTAAGGAACGAAAAGTATTAAAAGAAGAAGAAGTAGTAGACCCAAATTTTTCTAAAGACAACTATGTATCAGAACGTCTTTATGCAACAGCAAGAGATGGTGTAAAAGTTCCTATTTCTTTAGTATATAAAAAGGGAGTACAAAGAAATGCTAATACTCCTTTGTTACTCTACTCTTATGGTTCATACGGAAGCAGTACTGAGCCATTTTTTAGATCTAACAGACTTAGTTTATTAGATAGAGGTTTTGTATATGCCATGGCGCATATTAGAGGAGGACAGGAAATGGGAAGGCATTGGTATGAAGATGGAAAGCTACTTAAAAAGAAAAATACATTTACCGATTTTATTGATTGTGGAGAATTTTTGGTAAAAGAAGGTTTTACAAGTGCAGAACATATGTATGCAATGGGTGGTAGTGCCGGTGGTTTATTGATGGGAGCTGTGTTAAATATGAAACCCGAACTATGGAACGGTGTTGTAGCAGCTGTACCATTTGTTGATGTAGTCTCTACTATGATGGACGAAACTATACCGCTAACCACTTTTGAATTTGATGAGTGGGGAAATCCTAAGAATAAAGAATATTATGAGTATATGAAATCGTACTCTCCCTATGATAATGTTGAAGCAAAAGCATATCCAAATATGTTGATCACAACAGGATATTGGGATAGCCAGGTACAATATTGGGAACCTGCAAAGTGGATTGCTAAATTGCGTGAATTGAAAACCGATGATAATCTCCTTATCATGGATTGTGATATGGAAACAGGTCACGGAGGTGCTTCAGGACGTTTTCAACGTTACAAACGTACTGCTCTTTCTTATGCCTTTATGATGGATCTTGAAGGAATGAAGGAATAAATATTATAGTAAATAAAAACAAAAGCCAGTAAGAACACATTCTTACTGGCTTTTGTTTTCATCTTTATTTTACAATTATAAAGAAACCAAAAGATTATCTATATGATATAAATACCGTTATGGAATATACTCTAACATTAATAAAAAAATGTAATGTGCATCACATAAAAAATATGGTGTAAGAGAAAAAAGGTGTTAAAGTTTGTGTTAAAAACAACTGTGCTGCAGATAACGTATTACTCTAAATAGATACTTTTGTTCATACAATGAATCTTTCCTTAGTTAAATATTATTCATTTAGAGTATTAATAACTCTGGTATCTGCACTTTTTTTAGGTAATAAAGCTAATGCAGATACTATTTCTCATGACAATTTAGTAATCGAATCTTTTTCTATACATAGTATAGATAATGATACAGACTATGAGCATGATGGTCAAACGTTTATCGATAGTCTGGACTTAAATGAACTTGAAGACAGGGAAGAGGAAGAAGAATATGTGAAAAGCGCTTTTTGTGCATTTCAAGACAAAAAGATTATTACTAAAAACAATGATAATTTTAATCAAAAAAATTATCAATTTCCCACTGCAAAAGGCAAATACTATATTCTGTACTGCTGCCTAAAAGTATATTCATAAAGTTATTATTTATAAGTCTTAAATGTTAGGAATTAACTTTTGTTAGTTCCCGATTTTGATATTTAATTTTAATAATAATATTGTGAAATATATAAAAATCATACTGTTTATTATTCCAATAACAGTATTTAGTCAAAACTCGACTACAGAAAAAAGTTATAGTTCCTGGAGTTCTCTAATTATCGATTATACTATAAACAATAAGGTTTATATAAAAAATGAAGCTCATTTTAGGCGAACAGACTTTTTAAAAAATTGGCAACAAATATTAATTAGGCCATCTATACATTATAAATTCAATACAACTCTGGATTTTGGAATTGGCTATAGTTTTGCTAAGAATTATAGGGCTACGCATAATTTTAATGAAAACAATGTTTGGGAACAGGTAACATTATCTCATACATCAGGAAATTCCAATTTCAAACATCGATTTAGATTTGAACAACGTTTCATTGAACAGTTTGTAGAAGTAACTCCTAATGTTTTCAAAGCAAATGAAACAGATTATAAAATGCGATTTAGATATCGTTTTACATTTCAAATTCCTTTGTTTACAGTATATAATAATACAAAAATAAAAGCAGCTGTTTTTGATGAAATATGGTTGAATACAGATTCGGGGATTGTTCCTAAATCTTTAAATCAAAACTGGTTTTATGTTGGGATATCCTATCCAATATTAAAAAACACATCTATAGGGCTAGGCTATATGAATGATTATATGCCAACAGCAGATCATTTTAGAAGTAACCAGATTTTACAAACAACACTTAAGTTTCATATTTAAAGATAAAAGAAATGAAAACCACTAATAATACAGTATTTATAGCTGTAATTACGGCTATAATAGTATCCTCTTGTACGAATACAAAAGAAAAAATTAAAAGAGAGCATTCTATAGAAGTTGCTAAAGGAAAAACTACTTCGACAACTGATCACGTAAAAAAACATTGGAGTTATGTAGGAGAAACAAGTCCAGAACATTGGGCAGAAATTGAAAAGAATTCAGAATGTGGAGGAAAGTATCAATCTCCTATAAATATTGTGAGTTTAGATGCAATCGTCGATACTAATTTAAAGCCTTTAGCTATTCATTATGTATCAAATACCAAAATACATGATGTAGTTAATAATGGTCACTCCATTCAATATAATTTTGAAGAAGGAGATTATCTTATATATCACAATGAAAAATATGATTTGAAACAAATTCATTTTCACGAATCTTCAGAACATACCATAAATGGTATTAGATATCCGATAGTGATACATATGGTACATACCAATTCTAAAGGCGAATACTTAGTGCTTGCTGTAATGGCAAAAGAAGGTCAAACCAGCGCTCCTTTTAGGTTTTTAGAAAGCTATTTACCTCTTAGAAAAGGAGAAACTAAAACTATAGGAAAGCCATTTAATCTTAGTTATAATCTTCCTAAAAATAAAGGATATTATACCTATATAGGATCATTAACCACACCACCATGTACTCAAGGTGTAAACTGGGTCATTTTTAAAGAACCCATCACAATATCTTTAGAACAAGTAAATATCTTAAGAGATCTGATGCCTTTAAATAATTATAGAAATGAACAACCATTAAATGGAAGAGAAGTGAAAATGACAAAATAATCGGGTCGAAATATAAAACAGAAAGGGACTTGTTATTATAGTAATGAATGAGGCCAGAATCCATTTTTAGTAATATGCAAAATTGATGGATTCTGGTCTCATTCATACTAAAAGCTATAAATGAAGGTTATGAAATATATCATGTACATATCGAGTGTAAAGCATTGAAAATTAAGTTTTTTATAAGAGTTGTATGTATAAAAACATGCTTTGTTTTTTGTATATTTATAAGTGGTTCATTTCATTTCGTACTAATTAAGATTGTTTTTTTGATATAGATTAGATTGTCAGAAATATAATAGAATATTACAATGACCTTCGGATATGACTACTCTTATAAAACCAAACCTATTAAACTGTCTCAGTAAACAATTAGATTTATTAAGAATTACAGTTTTTATTTTCACATTTTCATTTGGCACCACCATTGCGCAGGGTGTCGGAGATGTTGATCCTTACCATAATAAAAGAATTGAAGAAGTTAAAATCATAATTACTAACCCATCAAATGATTCTATACTCAATAATCGGATTCGTGACAAAATACGTCAAGATTTAAAGACTTTTCCTGATAATCGATTTTTAAGAAATCATATCGAATTTTCTTTATCTCGATCACGTCAAGATCCTAAGATTGCTACAACCAAAATAGAAGTAGGGTTTGGGGCAATTGGGGGAATTATACTTACCATTAATGTAACCTTAGGAAATCAAGTTGGCGAATCGACAAAAACCGGATTTGTAACGTCAGGAAAAATTAATGACCTTCCAAAGCTATACAATTTTGGATCTACATTTATTCGCTTAAAACTTGAAGCGCTTGCAATTCATTATAGCAATACGAATGCATGGTACGGTAGACCCGACGCACTTCTTGATGGCAACCCATTAGTATCGGGGATACCCTCGGGAGATGGATATGACGATTGGGTCGAAGGATTTACTCATTTGGGAACTTATGGAATTACTCCATTACATAATAATCTTCATATATATGCCGGTCTTAGTGCAATAGTAAGCGGTTCTAAAGGACAAGAGCTATTCACAAACAAGACAAGAGGTTATATCGGTGTTGAGGATGCATATATTGGTTTAATTACAGGAAAAATCTGGGAAAATGGTAATCGACTTGTAGTAAATGCCTCTATTGGTCGACAACGCTTTACCCTTGGAGATGGGTTTCTTATCATAAATACCTCGGCAAATGGTAGTAAAAGAGCAGCATTACAATCTAACCCTCGTTGGGCAGCAGATATGGTGGCTCGTGGTAGTGTAAAATACAACAACACATTATTAGAATTATTCTATCTCGATCCAGATGAACTACCGGTAGTAGATTCTAAAACAAGGATCGCAGGAATTAATGTAGAAGCACAACCTGCAAAAGGACTCTCTGTAGGAGCGAGCTTATTGTATGTACCAAAGTCTGATTTTGGTTATTTTACGCCAACAGAAGTTCTTAGTCGAGAAGGCCTACAACTTGTAGATGCACGTTTTCGTTGGCAACCCAAACCGCCAGGTAATTCAGGTTTTTTTATTGCCGGAGAAGGTGGGTTGCAAAGAAATAAAAATTTTCCAATGCGCGCATACGGCTACTTTGGTGAGTTTGGCTGGAGTTTTTCAAAACTTCCCTGGACACCAACTTTAAGCTATCGCCACGCTCGTTTTTCTGGTGATGATTTAAGCACCGATCGATTTGAGCGATGGGATCCTCTATTATCTGGCGGAAACGGAGAACAATGGGTACAAGGAATAAATCATTTTAAAGTAGTGCAGATTTCAAATGTAGTTGCACACAGGTTTCAATTACGCGTACGCCCCATTCCAAAACTTGAACTGGTGCCCCAATTTTGGTTATTTAAAGCAGATAACTTAACAAATTTAGGAGGAAACCCAGCACTCTCATTTTTAGAATCCAAAGATTATGGAGTAGAGGGTAATCTAACTTTCAAAGTGTTTTGGTCTCGTAAGATTTATATCCAGGGACATGTGGCAGTTACATTTCCCGGTGAAGCTGTAAACAAAGCCTTGACAGAAGAGCCATCGAATTGGTGGAGTACTATGCTATTTATACGATACGCACTGTAATTAGTTAGATGTAACAAACATATTCTAGTAACTCAATAAAACAAAAAATCATGAATCGAAGAAACATGTTAAAAAACACAACGCTCGCTACTATAGGTGCCAGCACTGGTATGGCTTGTGCTAACGACTCTAAAGGATCTGAAACTGCTTCTGCATTATTAGCCTCAGAAAATACCGTAGGAAAAAAAGATGTTAGTCCAGTTAATCCAGCATATTTCATACCTAATCGTTTTAAAGACAAAACAATTATTATTACCGGATGCGCAAGAGGAATGGGGAAAGCAGCAATAAAAAGGGCAGCTCTAGAAGGTGCAAACGTTGTTGGTATAGATTGGCTTAAAGAGGAAGGAAATACTGTTGTAAATGAAATTGTTAAAGATGGTGGTTCTGCAAAATTCGTTTATGGCGATGTTTCTACTAATGAGACCTGTAAAGAAATGGTTAAAACAGCAGTAGATTCTTATGGTAAATTAGATTACGCCATAAACAATGCAGGTGTAATGGATGCAATCTTTCCCGGAGACCCAATAAACTATGAAAAACAAAAACACCTTACATTTAGTCGATGTCATGAAGCAACAGATGAGTATTGGGATGTAGTAATGCGAGTAAATACAACAGGAGTATTTAAATGCATGCGTGAAGAATTAAAACAAATGGTAGCACAAAATCAAGGTGGTGCAATCGTTAATGTCGCGTCGGTTGCAGGGTTACGAGGTTTTTCGGGAACTCCCTCATATGTCGCAAGCAAACATGCAGTTAATGGACTAACAAAAAATGCAGCGATAGATTATGCAGAATATGGTATACGAATCAATTCTGTGTGTATGGCCAATACTGCGACGCCTATGGTAGAGCGAGCTTATCAACTTGTTATGGCTAAAGTAAAAGCTAGTGGAGGTAATGCTGGTATGGGAAACATTAAGACCAAAAGCCTTCTGCAGTATACAGATTCTAACCATAGAGATGCAACACCCGAAGAACAGGTAGCAATTATGTTATTTTTATTGTCTGAAGAAGCATCTAATATCACTGGAGCAAATTATGCTACCGATGGTGGGTTTACTGCGTATTAAAGTAGTTGTACTTATGTATACAATCGATAACTACGAATAAAAACTAATATTAATTTTTAAATCATTATATAATGGAAACATTAACTATTACAGAATCAATTCTTGAAGATTTATGTAGAGGAATTAGTTCTAGATTAGAAAAGGAAACTAATCGAGAGAAAGCTGCAGATTCTTTTATAGAAATACTTGTAAAAGACTTAAAAGAATTACAAGAAGATCATGCTATCTCTTTATCTGTTCAAAAAAGAAGCGCGGGAGAATATGTTAACGAAAGGCGTTATCATAGTGTGCGAAAGGGGTCTGATGGGAAACCACTATATTGTGCAGTTCTCAATACTCATTTCAATTTTCAAATAGCACTTTTAGAATAACAAAAAACTACAAATCAGATATATTCATTTTGTAATTTTCCCCAATGGGAATTTCAATAGTATTAATTTCAATATCCTGTTTTGTATATGCTGTAATTTTATCCCGATTTACGATATAAGAACGATGTGTTCTTATAAATCGTTCATCTAATCTATCTTCAAATGCTGTTAAACTATATTTTATAAGTCGGGTTTTATTAGACAAATGAATCTTAATATAATCTTTTACGCTTTCTATATATAGAATATCATCATAGAAGACTTTTACTTGTTTTCGATCCTCGCGTATAAAAATAAAATCATCCTTTTTTGGGATAGTCTTTTCAATTTCGGTAGAGGCTGATCGCGTATTTTGTAACGAAATGAATTTTTCGGTTGCCATAAAAAACCTACTAAAAGTTATAGGTTTTAAAAGATAATCCACAGCATTCAATTCAAATCCATCAAGAGCATAATCTCTATACGCTGTTGTAAATATTACATGAGGCTTAACAATAAGGTTTTTAAAAAAATCTGTGCCTTTTAATACAGGCATTTCTATGTCAAGAAAAAGTAAATCAATTGATTGTTGCTGTAATATTTTACTAGCTTCTATAGCACTATTACAAGATGCCACTAATTCAAAACCATCTAACTGTTTCAAATGCGTTTCTATTAGCTCTCTGGCTAATTCTTCATCATCTACTATTAAACACGTATACATTATTTAGCTTCCAAAATTAAACGAACACAATATTTATCACTTTCTTCCTTAATATCCAAAGAATAATCATCTCCATACAGTAAATCTAATTGTTTTTGAACATTACTCAATCCTATACACCTCTGATTTTTATTTTCAACAGATATCGTTGATTTAGAATTTTCTATATTAAAAATAATATGATTGCTATCCGAACTAATTATAATTGAAATAAAAGCTTCCTTTAGTTCCTGAGTCACACCATGTTTAAAAGCATTTTCTATAAAAGTTAATAGCAGTAAAGGAGCTATTTTTGAATCCTCTGTGCTATTATTTTTAAAAGAAATACGAACTCTGTTTCCATACCGTATTTTTTCTAAAGCAATATAATTCTCGATCAACTCAATTTCTTTTTGGATGGATACAAATTTACTATTACAGCGATACAACATATAATCCAAAATATCAGATAGTTTTTCAATCACTTCTGGTGCATGATCTGATTTTTTTATGGCCAGAGCATACAAATTATTTAATGTATTGAATAAAAAATGCGGATTTAATTGATTCTTCAAAGCAGTCAATTCAGCTATTTTTTTTTGCTCATTTAGTTTTAAATAATTCTGCTGGTTTTTATAAAACCTAAACATTAAAAGTAGGGCAGTAGGGGTTAAAAATTTTATACTCTTACTCAAAAAAACAGAAAAACTTAAAAGTCTTTCCCAAAAAGATTGCTTTGCATAATGTTGAACTATTGGACTATAGTAGTCAAAATACCTTACATCATAATAGTATATTCTATAATATATATACATGGCGTACATAACAAACAATAGAATAATCAACCATAGAACAAACCAACCTGTTTTTCCTTTATTCAAAAAATTTGGTACCAAATAGTATAGACAAGTGTATGCTATTAGTATTTGTATGGCAATGAAGATGATATAAGATTCAAATAGTTGTAGATAGCTACCATTATAATTATCAATATTAGCAGATAATGTGAAATACAAGAATATACCTATCCAGAACAATACGTGTCGTATTTCTGTTTTGTCAAAGTATGTTTTTAAAGACTTCATAAAGAAAATAACAAATATAGTTTATACTAGTCGTATAATGATTATTTATCTACCAAGCTAGTATTTAAGGCTATAAATAGGTGAAAAATAACTACAAAAACCTAAAAAGGTCTTAATAGACTGAACTTCCTCTTCGGTCTACTTTTAAAAAAACATAAGAGTATCAACCATAGTTTTGATTAAACTTAAAATATAAATCTATGAAACGTCTATTTTTTACTACGTTCCCTTTTTGTTTTTTACTTGTTTTATCACAATACAAGATGATGAACCATGATAAAACTATTATAAACAACGATACACTTCTTTATAAGAGTACAAACGAAATAGTCAAAACAAACCATTCATTTTCAGAAAAGGAAATGATTGAAAAAACGCTTAATAATTATATTCAAGGGAGTTCTTATAATGAATTAGAAAAACTAGAAAGTGCTTTTGCTGCAGATGCATCTTTATACCTTACAGTAAAAGGTACCTTTAAAAGATTAACTCCAGTAGATTATCTCAATTATTTTAAGAATAAGAAAAAAGGAGTCTATAACGGACGAACAGGAAATATTCTATCAATCGAGATATATCGTGATATAGCCACAGCCAAAGTCGAAATTTTTATTCCGGAGAGAAAAACAAAACTAATGGATCTTTTTCTATTAAAAAAGCTGAAAGGTGATTGGAAAATAATTACTAAAACAGCTACAAAGCTATAGGTTTCTAAATTTTATATATGAAAAAAATATTTTTGATAGCACTTTGTTTTTTATCTGCTTTGCATACTCAGGCACAAACAAAAACCATTCAATTTAAGAAGGCTACAATTACAATAGATGGCCAGTTAAATGAATCTATTTGGAAAGAACTTCCTGAGTATTCTGGTTTTTATAATTATATGCCAATAGATGAAGGTTTAGCAGAAAATCAAACATCGGTACAACTATTTCATAATGGAGAATATTTATATGTAAGCTTAATTTATAATGATACTACTCCAAAAACACAGGTTAGTTCTTTAAAAAGAGATGTTCCTATTGGATTAAGCGATGGATTTGCCATGGTTTTAGATACACAAAATCAACAACAAAATGCGTATTATTTTTCGGTAAATAGCTACAGTACACAAATAGACGGCATTGTAGAACGCATTAATGAAGGATACGATTTTAGCACAAGTTGGAATACGATATGGAAAGCTAAAGCCTTTATGAACGGTAAGCAAAAACAATATGAAATAGCTATTCCCTTAAAAGCATTAAACTTTGATACGAATAATGCTGTTTTCGGAGTTCAGTTTTATGTTAGGGATATTAAAAATAATTCCTGGACTATTTTAAAAAATGTAAAACGTAATTATCGCCTTTTTGATTTACGGTTTACCGAAAAAATGACCGTTGAAGCTTTACCCAATACATCAAATTCTCGTTTTACAACAACACCGTCTATTACTGCAAACTATCAGAATGACGTTGTAGAGGATGATACAGAAACTACAGTTAAACCAAGCTTGGATGTACAATACAATGTAACCTCTTCTCTTCGATTAGATGCCACAATAAACCCTGATTTTTCACAAATCGACATTGATCAACAAGTAACAAACTTAACCCGATTCTCGGTTTTTTTCCCAGAAAGGCGTAATTTTTTTCTCGAAAACTCTGACCTATTTTCAAATCTGGGTGTTGATGGTGTGAATCCTTTTTACTCAAGACGTATAGGAGCAAAATCAGATATTCAGTTTGGGTTAAAATTATCAGGAAATGTATCTCCAAAAACCAGAATCGGAATTCTAAACGTACAAACCGATAAAGAAAATGAAATCGCTTCAGAAAATTTTGGAGCTCTTGTTACCGAACAACAACTATCAAAAAACTTTACCACAACTGGTTTTTTTATCAATCGACAACAAACCGATAAATTTGAATTCACAAATGACTATAATCGAGTAGCAGGTATCAATCTAAATTATAAATCTGATGATAATAAATGGCTTGGCCTAGCAAATTTTGGAAAAAGTTTCAATAATGGAATTTCTAAAGACAATAACTTTTATAATGCAGGAATTTGGTTTAATAAAAGAGGATTAGAATGGAATGCTGCAATCAAAAATGTAGGTAAAAACTATATAACCGATGTTGGTTTTACACCAAGATTGTATAATTATGATGCTATTAATGATGTTGTGGTAAGAGAAGGGTATACCCAAACTACAGTAGGAATAGAATACCAGAAATTTTATGAAAAATCTAAAACAGTAAACTCTATTCGTTATTTAAATTATAGCAATGATACCTATTTAGACGAACATGGTAAATTGAGCCAGTCATCACATTTCTTAAACTCTGCTATATTTTTTAAAAATCTATCAGCTTTATATTATGTATTTAGATATGAGTATGTTGATTTAAAGTATGGTTTTGATCCATTAGGAAATGGTAATTCATTAATTCCAGATGAGTACCGCTTTGGGATTTTAAGAATAGGGTACAACTCAGCCAACAATCAAAAATTTAGATATCGTTTTAATCTTCGAACTGGAAATTATTATAGCGGAAAAAGGATAGCTGCAGGAACGTATTTAAATTATCAGTTATTACCTTTTGCGAATTTAGAACTAAGATATGATATTAATAAAATTGATTTAAATCTACTAGGAAAAGAAACTTTTCATTTAGCTCGTTTTACAGGGCAAATTTTCTTTTCTAATCGATTAAACTGGACTACCTATGTGCAATACAATACACAGCGAGATAATTTTAACATCAATAGTAGGTTACAATGGGAATACAAACCTTTATCATATGTATATTTGGTTGTTTCTGACAATTATAATAAAAACATTACCCGTACAAACTGGGGAATCGCCTTTAAAATGAATTATCGCTTTGATTTTTAATCAAAAGAAAAAGAATAGGAAAATGTATATAAAAGGTTACAAGTTAAAATCTAATTTGTAACCTTTTTTTTAATCGTCTTGTCAAATACATGTGAATTCGCAATACCATAGTTACTCACATTTAAAATTTGATAAAATGAATCAATTAAAACAAATTTCTATAGCATATATATTGTTATTCATAACAATGTCAGGAATATCTTTTGGACAAACTAATTCTGAATTTATAAGAGTTCCTGACGGCAGAAATATTAACGTCTTTAAACTTAACCAACATTTAGAAAAAGCAATGGACTCTATAGGAGTGCCGGGCCTTTCTATTGCCATAGTAAATAATAACAAAATTGTATATCATAATACATTTGGAGTTGTGAATAATAAGACACAGGAGCCTGTAACCAAGCAAACTATCTTTGAAGCAGCCTCTCTCTCTAAACCATTGTTTGCATATTTTATAATGAAAATGGCAGAAATGGGTAAGATTGATATAGATAAACCAATTTATCCATATCTTAAAGCTATATTTCCTGCAGGAGTTATTGCTAAAGAATCTTTTGAAGCGTATAAGACTTTAACTCCTCGCATTATAATGTCTCATGGTACAGGAATTCCTAATTGGGTCAAAGGACCTATCAAAATAGCTTTCAAACCCGGAACAGATTTTTCTTATTCTGGTGAAGCGTATCAGCATTTAGGAGCCGCTTTGGGGACAAAATTAGATATTGGATGGGGCAGTGCACTAGACTCTCTTTTTCTTAAAGAAGCAGCACGTCCCATCGGTATGGATAGAAGTTTTTATACTTGGAATGATATATTAGAAAACCATGCAGCTAAGGGACATATGAAAGGTAAAGTAAACTTAGAAATGCATAGGGATAAAAAAGTAGGGCCTGGATATAGTTTGCAGTCTGATGCCCGGGATTATGCTTTGTTTTTGATAGAAATGATGAATCCCAGGAATATAAAAAAACAGACTCGAGATGAAATGCTTAAAGAGCATAATCATTTTAAATCAGATAACAAACTTTTAAAAGAAACAGGACAGACAGGTTGGGGGCTCGGTTTTGCTCAGAAACCTACACCATATGGAATGATGCATTTACATACAGGAAACAATCAAGACTTTCAGGCATATACCATGTTTATTCCAAATCAGGAATACGGGTTTGTAATGTTTGGGAATTCGGATAATTTGTTTCCTTTACTAGAAACAATAGAACAACTTTTAGGAAAACATTTTTAAGATAATCATATGAACAATTTAAATGAATTTTTAGGATTTATTACCATTATTATAGCAGCAATACTTCTTGTTTTTATAATTGCCAGATATAACTACCTCATTAAAAAAGCAATGATAGAGAAAGGGATGTACCTGGATCAAAAAACTAATAAATTCAAATACCTTGATATTGGGTGTATTGTATTTGGATTAGGAATAGGATTATTGGTTTCATCTCTGTTTACTACAATGAACTTATTAGAAGACACTGCAGATTTATTGGTTTGGGGTACGATTTTAATTTTTGCTGCTGGTGGATTAGTAGTTGCTCATTTTATAAGAAAGAAACTTGAGAAATAATCCTACACAACAGGATTACGAACTAATTCGTAAGATAAACAAAGGTGATACATCTGCTTTTAGACAACTTGTCTATATATATAAAGATGTATCACTTTCTTTGGCTTCTTCTATTATAAAAGATTCAAGTATTGCAGAGGATGTAGTGCAAGATGTATTTATTAAAGTGTATCATAAATTAGATACGTTTAGCTTCAAATCTTCATTTGCTACCTGGTTGTATAGAATTGTTGTTAATACATGTTACAATCAATTAAAAAAACAAAAGCAAAATGTATCCCTAAGTGTTATTGAGGATGCAGCTATTATCATTTCAGAAGAAAAAAGCATACTAAGTGAAGCCGACCAAAAGAAATACATCAATCTGGCATTACAAAAATTACGCCCGGATGAGTCTTTATTATTGCGGCTTTTTTATCTCTGTGAGTTAAGTATTAAAGAAATAGAAGAGATTACCGGCTTTAAACCTTCAAAAATCAAAGTCGATTTACATAGAGGTAGAGAAAATATACATTTTCAATTAAAACGATTACTAGGAAACGATTTAAAACATTTGCTATGAAAGAAGAAGAATTAAAAAAAATCATGAGTAAGAGTACCATAGAAACCTCAGATGATTTTATAAATACACTCATGAATACTATTGAAGTAGATCAAAAAAATAAAGAAACGTCTTTTTGGTGGTCATTTAAGCCTATTTTGATTACATGTTCAATTTTGATACTAACCATAACATTCATTCTTTTTAAATTTTTAAACTATAGCAATATTTCTTTAAGTGTACTAACCAAAATTCCTAAAACACCCGTGTTTGTTGTTGTTACATTAGTACTCTTATTTTATATAAATTCTATTATAAGATTAAACGAGTATCGCGGTACAAAAAACAGATTTGATAATAAATTTAAATAATGTCAAATTTAGACCAATAGCTAATGAATAATAAATGTGCATAAAAGGGGATCATTCGTCTCTGGTGTACAAATAATTACTATATTTCTTAAATAATTACTTGTTAAAAGTATGTATATTTATCCCATCCTACATTTTTAAAATTACAATATACCTCATTTAGAATATTTAGGAATCATTTTCGATATAGTTAAGTATTAAGAATAAGAAAATTGCACTGGTGAAAGTATTTATTTCTCTAACTTTATTGGTTTTTACCTATTCTTTTAGTTTAGGACAAACCATAATTCACGATCCGGGAGGAAATTTGTCTCGACGCTGGCAAATCAATAATGATACTATTAAACTTTTTAAAATAGTGCCATACAAACCCGTTTATTTTTTACTGGCCAATTATACTAGCGATATAAATAATCAACCCGTAAGCGATAATCCAATAAATTCTGTAGATGAACCTTCTGATTTTACTAATACCGAATTAAAATTTCAACTTAGTTTTAAAACCAAGGCTATACGAAATATATTTGGTAAAAAGATTGGTGGGGATTTATGGGTTGCCTATACCCAGTCCTCACGTTGGCAACTTTATAGTGCACATATTTCAAGACCTTTTAGAGAAACCAATTACGAGCCAGAATTCATGTTAACTTTTCCTACAACTTATAAAATATGGGGATTAAATGGGGTCTTTGCAGGTATTGGTATTAATCATCAAAGTAATGGAAGATCAAATCCCTTATCCAGAAGTTGGAACAGGGTTGTTTTACAGGTTGGGTGGGAGACTCCTTCTTTGAGCATCGTATTGAAACCTTGGTGGCGTGTACAAGAAACTCCCATAGAAGACAACAACCCGGGAATAGAGAATTATATAGGACGTGTTGAACTTTTATCTGCATTCTCAAAAGGAAGACATGATATTAGTATAACAGCAAGACATTCTCTAAGAGGGGGAAGTAGAAATAGAGGTAGTATTAGATTGGATTACGCAATTAAAGTATTAGACCTATTACAAATTCATGCTCAAGTATTTCATGGGTACGGAGAAAGTCTTATTGATTATAACCATAAACAAACTACTGTTGGGGTAGGACTATCCCTTTTGCAATGGAGGTAATATTTTTTGAAACAATGTAAATAGTTGTTTAGCTAGTACAATTGATTGTTATAAAAATTGTCTGATTTTTTTGATAAAAACCTCTTTCTCTGGTGTATACTTATATGAAACTATAAAGTAGTTGATAGGAGCTCTTTTACTTTAAAATAATTTACTATCTTTTCATACGTTTATAGATCATCTAATATAATCAACCAAGACCTCTCTATGGAAATTTTCTCTTCTTACAATGTTATTATAGGAATTTCGCTTATTATTATTTTATCTTTTATTTTTAATGGAGTTGCTAAAAAAACTAATGTTCCTGCGGTACTATTATTAATCATTCTGGGGATTATCATACAGTATATTCTTAAAGCTTTTGGTGGGGACACGATTGATTTTTTTCCAATGCTCGAAGTATTGGGTATTGTCGGGTTGATTATGATCGTTCTCGAGGCTGCCTTAGAATTAGAATTAAAAAGCGATAAACTTATGCCCATTCTCAAATCAATGGCAATTGCATTAATAGGATTGGTCGCTTCTACATTTATAGCAGCTGTAATTTTAAAAGCATTAGTAAAAGGAATGACAATGCAATCCGCATGGTTATACGCAACACCATTATCGATATTATCCAGTGCAATTATTATACCCAGCGTATCATCACTACCTATTGCAAAAAAAGAATTTCATATCTATGAAAGTACATTTTCTGATATTCTGGGAATTATGTTGTTTTATTTCCTTACCGGAAGACTAAACCCGGCAGAAGACTCGGGAGTAGGCGGTTTTTTTCTTAACCTAATACTTACGATTGTGATTTCATTAGTAGCTAGTTATGCTATTATTCTCATATTTCAGAAAATCAAAAGCCAGGTAAAACTGTTTTTACTTATTGCTGTACTACTGCTATTGTATGCTTTGGGAAAAAAAATGCATTTATCATCATTAATAATTATTCTGATTTTTGGATTAGTAATTGCCAATATGAAATTATTTTTTCAAGGAAAACTTAGAGGATATCTTCATCTCGAAAAAGCAAAATCTATTTATCATGAATTACATGTAATTACTGCCGAAACGGCCTTTGTAGTGCGTACATTATTCTTTGTGATTTTTGGGATAACCATTGTGCTTTCTTCTTTATTAAGTCTAAAAGTTACTCTGATTAGTCTTTTGATATTAATCTCTATTTATGTTATACGATATGGATTGTTACGTCTTTTCATGGGGAAAGATATTTCACCTCAATTGTTTATTGCACCAAGAGGGTTAATTACAGTACTTTTATTTTATGCTATCCCTGCAGAAGCTATGGTTGAAGGATTCGAACCGGGAATATTGTTATTTGTAATTATAGGGACCAGTTTGATTATGACAGGAGGGATGATAAGAGATAAAAAAATGAATCCAACTCAAGAATTGGAAACAACAGAACCCAATGAAAGTATAGAAGAAACCGAATACTTTATTAATAATACAACAGATCTAAGTGAAATTGATGATGCTTTGCCATCATCTGATGAACATGAAACCGAATAATGAAACGTTTACATCGATTAACTGCCATATTAGTAAAATTACAATCCAAAAAAGTTGTTCAGGCAGCAGAATTAGCAAATAAGTTTGAGGTAAGTTTACGTACCATATATAGGGATATGCAAGCGCTCACCGATGCTGGAGTACCGATTGGAGCAGAAGCAGGAACAGGATACTATCTGGTAGATGGATATTCCCTACCACCCGTTATGTTTACAGAAAAAGAGGCAAATGCATTACTTACCGCTTCCAAGATCATAAAAACAAACAATGATCAATCTTTGATTAATGAATATCAAGAAGCTATAGATAAGGTAATTGCAGTACTTAAAACTACACAAAAAGAAAAACTTAAAATTCTTGAAGAACGTGTTTTTACGTATAACAATACTGTAATTCGTACAAGTACTTCTTTATCGGTTATTCAACAAGCAATTACAGATTTTAGAGTGCTCGAAATCCAATATACCAAAGCATCTGGAGAGTATAGTAAAAGATTAATCGAACCGCTTGGAGTATATTTTACTAACAATACCTGGATCATGATTGCGCATTGTAGATTAAGAAAAGACTATCGCGAATTTAGAACAGATCGCATTCTTAATCTTATTGAAACTCAGGAGCTTTTTTCTCCAAAACATTTTAGCCTCGAGGACTATTACAAAAAAAGAGCCGAGGAGTGTGATTTTTCGACTTTTCCAAAAGAAAAATACTACTGACATAGGGTTGTCACAGGTGTGATTTAGTTTTGATGAAAATCATAAATCATAAACAATTAATCCTAATCATTATGATAAGCCTATTGTTTAATTGTACAACAAAACCAAATCAAAACCCTGTATTAATGAAAACCAGAAGTAAAGTAGTAGAAGTCGTATTGTTTGAAGTCAATCCCGGATACTCACAGCAAGAAGCTGAAAAAGCATTAGCTTCTCTAAATGATGTATTAAAATTATATTACGGATTTATAGAAAGAACCACAGCAAAAAATGGAGATGGAAAATATATCGATATTGTATATTGGAGCGATATGAAATCTGCTAAAGATGCAGCTACAGGTATTATGAAAAACGATATAGCAACTTCTGCTTTTAGTATCATTAAACAAGAATCTGTTCAAATGCATCACTTTGATACATTTAATCACTTTGAAGAGTAATTCTTCTTTTTAATTACCAAAAAACCCTCTTTTAATGAAGGGGGTTAAGCAATCTCATGCTTCTATCTTAAATACTATTTTGCTACATTTGAAAAGTATCTCACTCACATATCATTATTATGATCCCAGAACATATTCTCAATAGAAAAGGTGCCAGAAGTTTTAAAGACCTTGATGATGAAGTTATATCTTATTTAAATAAAGGATTGATCCAAACAGCAAATCTTATGGAGTGGCTTACCGTAGACCAGTTGACACTCTTAAAAAAAATCCTCGATGATATAAAAAAACCAGATTGGTATGATAATTTTTATGAAGCAGTATCTGCCCAAAAAAAACCTTCTGCTAATGCTAATACCAAAGTTATAGGAACGACGTTTCTAGAACTAACCAATGATCAAAGTATTGTTGATTACCTTTCTAATCATATTTCTGATGTTCCCAGATGTTGGGCTATCTATTGGGTAGGTCTTAGAGAAAGTAAAATTGATAAAAAACTCGAAGCCATTGCTCCTTATGCAGCAGATTTACACTTTGGAGTTAGGGAAGTAGCTATATTTTCCTGTAAAGAAGGTATTATAGAACATCTTGATATAGCTATTAATATTTTATCAGAATGGACTTCTAGCAATGATGAAAATATTAGACGATATGCAGTAGAAGCTACACGCCCTATAGGAGTGTGGACAAAAAAAATAGATGAGCTAAAAGAACACCCAGAAAAAGGAATCTCACTATTAGATCCTCTTAAATCTGATCCTTCTAAATATGTTAGGGATTCTGTTGCCAATTGGCTCAATGACGCCAGTAAATCCAGACCAGAATGGGTGAAAAATGTATGTTCAAGATGGGCAAAAGAATCCACGACCAAAGAAACACAGTATATTCTAAAAAAAGCATTACGAACTATTAATAAGTAAAGTTCTTTATTACAATAAATGTAGTTGTTTTTACTTTTTTTGCATGACCAAGTTTGAATTATCAGTAGTTAGAAAATGATATCATCTAACCCATTCTATTACGAATTCTTCATTGAATGTTGATAATGAAATTTTTTGGTTATTTTTTTATTAAATAATCATTAACACTGCTTGTTTTTGAGATAACTTCAGCCGGTATCTATTGGGTTTTTCATAGTTTTAAATGATTTTTAAATCAATAAAAACAGATTAAAAAAATAGGTTCGTTTTATTCATGAATATTTTCCATATAAGTTTTGAATGTTATCCCATTGCCAAAGTTGGCGGGCTTGCAGATGTTGTAGGTGCTTTGCCAAAATATCAAAACAAAATGGAGCTTGCAACTAGTGTAATAACTCCGTTTTATGATAACCAGTTTGTAAAAGATTCGAAACAAAAAACTATATATAAGAGTACAATACAGTTAGGAGAAATTACTTATCCATATAGTATAGAAAAAGTACAATCTCCTGATATTGGATTCAATGCATATTTGGTATATATCAAGGATATATTAGATAGACCTAATGTGTATAATTATGAAGATGATGCAGAACGATGTATTACTTTTCAATTAGCGGTTCTAGACTGGATAACAACTCTAGAAAAGATGCCCGATATAGTTCACTGTCACGATCACCATACTGCATTGATTCCATTTTTGATGACTCATGCAAACCCATATACAAATCTTAGGGAAATATCTACGATTTTGACTATTCATAATGCACAATATCAAGGGCAGTTATCGTACGATAAACTACATTATTTACCTGCTTTCAATAGAGAAAAAATAGGGCTGCTAGATTGGGATAACTGTATTAATCCCCTGGCTTCAGGAATAAAATGTGCTTGGAGAGTGACTACGGTTTCCCCAAGTTATATGGAAGAACTGCAAGAAAATGCAAATGGTCTGGAAGGGCTTTTAAGACATGAAAGAAAAAAATGTATCGGAATCCTCAATGGAATTGATACCCATACCTGGGATCCCGAGACAGACCCAATGCTAATAAGTAACTTCCAAAGAACTAATGTGGTTTCTGGTAGAAAGGAAAATAAAAAATGGATTTGTAATCATTTTGATCTAGATATAGACAAACCTCTTTTTGGTTTCATAGGACGATTAGTAGGAGAAAAAGGAGCAGATCTATTACCAGATATCATTAAAGAATCACTACATACTACCGATATAAACATTATGATTTTGGGCTCAGGAAATTCTGAAACCGAAGAACAATTGCTGGTACTACAAGAAAAATTTGCTGGTAGATATAATACATACATTGGGTATGACGAAAAATTATCTCATATCATTTATGCAGGTGTAGACTTTTTATTAATGCCATCTCGTGTAGAACCTTGTGGCCTTAATCAGATGTATGCATTACGATATGGGGCCATTCCTATAGTTAGAAGAATAGGAGGGCTTAAGGACACAGTTATAGATATAGGTGAAGAAGGTTTTGGGATATGTCATGATAATGCTTCTGTACAAGATGTTTACTATGCAATAGAACGTGCGGTAGTTCTATATAAGGATCAAGAAAAATATAAAGAAATACAAAAACAGATTATGAAAATCGATCACTCATGGGATCGATCTGCTCATCAATATATCGCCATATATGAATCACTAATACCATAAAATGATCAACAAAAAAGTTCTTGCCATTATTTTAGGAGGAGGCCAGGGAACCCGATTATCCCCTCTTACAGATCAACGATCTAAACCTGCAGTATCTATAGCTGGAAAGTACCGATTAGTAGATATTCCTATTTCTAATTGTATACATTGTGATATAAAAAGAATGTTTGTGCTTACCCAGTTTAACTCTGCATCCTTAAATAGGCATATTAAGAATACTTATATTTTTAGCAATTTTAGCGATGCTTTTGTTGATATTCTGGCAGCAGAACAGACTCCGGATAATAAAACATGGTATCAAGGTACTGCAGATGCAGTACGCCAATCGATGTATCAACTATTAAATCATGAGTTTGAATATGCATTGATCTTATCTGGTGATCAGTTATATCAAATGGATTTTAATGAGATGCTGGATGCTCATGTAGATAAAGGAGCCGACATATCAATTGCAACTATACCTGTTAAATCGAAGGAAGCTACCCAGTTTGGAATCCTAAAAACCGATGAGAATAGTTTTATCTCTTCTTTTGTAGAAAAACCAGAGCTGAAAGAACTTTCTGGATGGGAGTCTGAAGTTAGTAATGAAATGAAAAATGAAAACAGGCACTATCTGGCATCTATGGGGATTTATATATTTAATAAACAACTCTTGGTTGATATTTTATCTAATCCTGATACTATTGACTTTGGAAAAGAAATTATTCCCCAGGCAATTTCAAAAAATAAAGTATTGGCATATCAATATGAAGGATATTGGACAGATATAGGGAATGTACCCGCTTTTTTCGAAGCAAATATTAACTTAACCGATGATATTCCTCAATTCGATTTATTTAACAAAGAACATTCGGTTTTAACCAGGCCACGCATACTTCCTCCTTCAAAAATTTCGGGTACCCGATTAAACAAATCCATGATTGCTGAAGGTTGTATTATTAATGCTAAAGAAATAGAACGTTCTGTGATTGGTATTCGTTCTAGAATAGGAAACGATACAATGATCAAAAATACTTATATGATAGGAAGTAACACCTATCAGAATATAAATGAATTAGAAAATGATCGAGACAATGGGATTCCGCCGATAGGTGTAGGAGATCGATGTTCTATTACCAATACCATTATCGATAAGGATGCCAGGATAGGAAATGATGTTGTTATTAATGGAGGTATGCATCTTGAAGATATTGAACAAGATTCGTATGTGATAAGAGAAGGTGTTGTTGTTATAAAAAAGGGAACTGTAATTCCTGATGGATTTAAACTGTAGTGTATATGGATAGTGTGCTTCCTTTTAGTTTCTTTTCAGAATTTGATATTAATCTTTTTAAAACAGGTAAACACTATCGTTTATACGAAAAATTTGGTTCTCACATCACTACAGTTGATGGAGTAGAAGGTACTTATTTTTCTGTTTGGGCACCTTCGGCAAAATCTGTTTCTGTAATTGGAGATTTTAATCATTGGGTAGAAGGAAAACATCAATTATATGTACGATGGGATGAGTCTGGAATATGGGAAGGTTTTATTCCAAACATAAGAAAAGGAAGTGTATATAAGTATAAAATTCACTCTAACCATAATGATATTAAGACAGAAAAGGCAGATCCTTATGCCAGACGGTGCGAACATCCTTCAAAAACAGCTTCTGTTGTCTGGGATGATAATTATAATTGGGAAGATGTAGTATGGATGAATAAACGCAAGGAGCATAATGCTCTTGATGCTCCTTATTCTATTTATGAAGTGCATTTGGATTCCTGGAAAAAAAAGATAGAAGAAAATCGATCTTTATCATATATAGAACTGTCTGATGAATTGGTTTCTTATGTTAAAGAAATGCAGTTTACCCATGTAGAATTGATGCCCGTGATGGAGTACCCTTATGATCCCTCATGGGGATACCAGATTACCGGATATTTTGCGCCCACATCTCGTTTTGGATACCCAGAAGAATTTAAAGTATTAATAGATAAGCTTCATCAAAACGATATTGGAATTATCTTAGACTGGGTACCGTCGCATTTTCCCGAGGATACTCATGGTCTTGGTTTTTTTGATGGAACATGTCTCTATGAACATCCAGATAAGAAAAAAGGATACCATCCCGATTGGAAAAGTCTAATATTTAACTACGAAAGAAATGAGGTAAAAAGTTTTCTGATTAGTAACGCCATTTTTTGGCTGGATCAGTATCATGCTGATGGGTTACGAGTAGATGCTGTAGCTTCTATGCTATTTTTGGATTATTCTCGTGAAGATGGAGAATGGGAACCCAATATATATGGCGGGAGAGAAAACCTCGAAGCTATTGCTTTTATGAAAGAATTAAATGAAGAAGTATACCGTAGTTTTCCTGATGTACAAACCATAGCAGAAGAATCTACATCGTTCCCTATGGTTTCTAAACCCACTTATCTGGGAGGATTAGGGTTTGGGATGAAGTGGATGATGGGGTGGATGCATGATACATTACAGTATTTTGCAAAAGAGCCAATTTATAGAAAACACCATCAGAATGACCTTACCTTTAGTATGACCTATGCATTTACCGAAAATTTTATGCTTCCGCTATCACATGATGAAGTAGTTCATGGTAAAAGCAGTATAATTGGAAGAATGCCAGGAGATGAATGGCAGCAGTTTGCTAACCTTAGACTGCTATATACGTATATGTTCACACATCCGGGAGCAAATCTGCTTTTTATGGGAGCAGAACTAGGACAGCGAGAAGAATGGGATTTTCAGAATAGCTTAGATTGGTATGTGCTTCAGTATACCTATCATTCTGGAATTCAGAAAATAATAAAAGATTTAAATATATTATATAGGAAACACCCTGCATTATATCAACAACAATTTAGTACTTCTGGTTTTGAATGGATAAGTTATGATGATCATGAGAATTCGGTAATTGCATATATCAGAAAAGGAAATGATAAAGAAGATCCTTTGATTATTGTTTGCAATTTTACGCCAATACCAAGAACAAATTATCGTATAGGACTGCCTGGTAAAGGAAGATTAATACCATTATTTAATAGTGATGCTATAGTATATGGAGGTAGTGGTATTTCTAACCAAAAAGAAATAGCTATAGAAGTAAAAAAATGGCATTACCAAAAATATTCTGTAGAGATTATCATTCCACCATTAGCAGCAGTTGTATTTAAAATCAATACGTAAGTATATAATAATTTTATAAACAATTAGGAGTTTCCCGAATCTAACTAATCGAAAAAAGAGAACAGATATGATTATCAATACAGAACTAGAACAAAAAGGAAATTTGTTTCCTGGTAAGATCATTTCCTTTTCGCAACATGTAGATACTCTAAATTTTACTACAGAAAACGGAGTAATTCTACAGGTTACCATTCTAAGAGGAAGTGTAATTCGTTTTCGATATGCAACCGATAATAATTTTGAAAAAGATTTCTCTTATGCTATAAGTGAAACAGGAGCTAGGGGATATAGTATGTTAAAAGTCGACGAGACTGATGCAGAATACACCATTACAACTTCAAAAATTAGTATTTGTATTGCTAAAGCAAATATTCATGTAACTATTTATGATAATGAAAATAACATTATTTGTAAAGATGACTGGGGTTTTCATTGGGAGCAAAGCTATGAATATGGAGGGAATATTGTAAAAATGAGTAAATCTGCACCTCAGGGTGAGTGCTACTATGGCCTTGGTGATAAACCAATGCATCTTAATCTAAAAGGAAAACGTGTAGAAAATTGGGCAACCGATCAATATGCCTTTGGCAAAGACCAGGATCCACTATATAAGAGCGTTCCCTTTTATATCGGAATGTATGAAGAAAGAGCCTATGGGATATTTTTTGACAATACGTTCAAAACCTTTTTTGATTTTTGTCATGAGAGACGTAATGTAACCAGCTTTTGGGCTCAGGGAGGAGAGATGAACTATTATTTCTTTTATGGGCCTAATATGCAAGATGTGGTAACACGATATACAGATCTAACTGGTAAGCCCGAATTACCACCACTATGGGCCTTGGGGTATCATCAATGTAAATGGAGTTATTATCCAGAGAAAAAAGTAAAAGAAGTAACTCATAAGTTTAGAGAGCTTCAAATCCCTTGTGATGCCATATATCTTGATATTGATTATATGGATGGTTTCAGGTGTTTTACCTGGAATAAAGAATATTTTCCTGATCCCAAACGTATGGTAGCAGAGTTGGCAGAAGATGGATTTAAAACAGTGGTTATCATTGATCCCGGAATTAAGATTGACGACGAATACGATGTGTATCAGGAAGCGATGAAAAATGATTATTTCTGTAAAAGAGCCGATGGCCCCTATATGCGAGGAAAAGTATGGCCTGGAGAATGTTTCTTCCCAGATTTCACCAATCCAAAAGTAAGAGAATGGTGGGCTGGATTATTTAAAGAAATAATTGATGAAATAGGAGTGAAAGGAGTGTGGAATGATATGAATGAACCTGCCGTGATGGAGGTTCCCGGAAAAACGTTTCCAGATGATGTACGCCATAGTTATGATGGTAACTATTGCAGTCATAGAAAAGCACATAATATATATGGAACGCAAATGGCCAGAGCCACTTATGAAGGAGTAAAACGATTTGCATATCCTAAGCGACCTTTTATTATTACACGATCTGCATATTCTGGAGCACAACGTTATACTTCTTCATGGACGGGAGATAATGTGGCTACCTGGGAGCATCTGTGGATTGCCAATATTCAGGCACAGCGTATGAGCATGAGTGGTATGTCATTTACAGGTAGTGATATTGGGGGATTTGCAGAGCACCCAACAGGAGAACTATATGCCCGATGGATTCAACTGGGAGTATTCCATCCGTTCTGTCGTACACACTCCTCTGGAGATCACGGTAATCAGGAACCTTGGACTTTTGGAGAAGAAGTGGTAGATGTTACCAGAAAATATGTAGAATTACGATATCAACTATTGCCATATTTGTATACCATGTTCTGGGAATATGCAGAGGCAGGAATCCCAATGCTAAAATCTTTGGTATTATATGACCAGGAAGATTTACAAACTCATTATAGGACCGATGAATTTATATTTGGAAACCAAATTCTGGTATGTCCAATACAAGAGCCTAATGCCAAAGGTAGAAGAATGTACATTCCAAAAGGATATTGGTATAACTACTGGACTAGAACATATGTAAAAGGAGGGAAAGAACAATGGGTAGATGCTGATCTGGATATTATTCCATTATTTATTAAAGAAGGAGCAATTATACCTAAATATCCAATACAACAGTACGTAGGAGAAAAGAAGGTCGAAGAATTAAAACTAGAAGCATACTATAAACTAGGAAACAAAGAGGTATCCAAAGTTTATGAGGATGCCCAGGATGGGTATGATTATGCCAAAGGAAGATATAGTCTTAGAAGTTTTTCCTTTACAGGGAAAGAAAATGAAGTTATTATTCAACAACATAAAGATGGTAGTTATGTTACAGAATATGAAACGATGCAAATAGAACTGGTAGGGCTTCCCTTTAAAATAAATGAAATTGAAATTGACAATGTTGTAGTTTCATTTGAAAGTGTGCGTTTTGATACGAAAAATAATATACTAAGTGTTCCTAAAGGTTTTACAGAACTTCATATTATAGCGAAGTAATTACCTTTTATCGAACAATAAAGCATTATATAGATTTTTTGAAAGAAATATTAGCTATTGTTTTTTGAAGGTAGCCTGTTATTTTCGTAATTTTAACAAAATGAAAATTCAAGATTAATATTAATATATGAACATGCGAAAATCTATAGTCCTATTAGGAACTGTTTTATTATTTATGTCCTGTGCGACAAATCCATTTACTGGTAAACAAACATTGGCATTAGTCCCTAATTCTCAGATATTACCAATGGCTTTTCAGCAGTATAATCAATTCTTAGGAGAGAATAAGGTTATAAAAGGAACATCTGACGCACAAATGATCACTCGAGTTGGCCAAAAAATAGCAAAAGCATCAGAACGCTGGTTAAATGCTAATGGCTATCAAGGGTATCTTAAAGATTATAAATGGGAGTATAATCTTGTAGATGATAAAACTGTGAATGCCTGGTGTATGCCTGGAGGTAAAATTGTATTCTATACCGGGATTTTACCGATTGCAAAAAATGAAACTGGTATTGCTGCTGTAATGGGGCATGAGGTTGCTCATGCATTAGCAAATCATGGTCAACAGCGAATGAGTGCTGGTCAAATCCAACAAGTAGCAGGAGCGGCAACTGCAATTGCAGTAAGCGGGAAAGATCAAAAGACACAACAAATCGTTGGTACTGCATTTGGTTTAGGAAGTCAATTTGGAGTAATGCTGCCTTTTAGTAGAAGTCATGAAACAGAAGCAGACCGTATAGGATTACAACTAATGGCAATCGCTGGTTACAATCCTGATGAAGCTGCAGAATTGTGGAAACGTATGAAAGCAAATAGTGGAGGACAAGCTCCACCAGAGTTTATGAGTACCCATCCATCAAGTGATACACGTATTGCTAATCTAACAGCATGGGCCCCTGCAGCAAGGGCTGAAGCCAAAAAATTTGGGGTAACCTCTTTTAAATAATTGTAAAGTTTATAATCTTAAAAAGATTATACTTACTTTAGAAGCTGTTCTGAGCAAATTCAGAACAGCTTTTTTTTATATAAATTGTCATATTAAATCACTACTCGAAGTGATTATTATCTGATGGATATATCTTAATTTTATAAGTAAATGAGTAAACTACTACCAAAAGGGCATAAAAAATTATTAAATGCCTGGGCTTTCTACGATTGGGCAAATTCAGTATATAACTTAACGATTTCTTCAGCGGTTTTTCCCATTTTTTGGGGAGCACTCACTATAGTTAGAAATGATCAGGGAGAAATTGTTAATGATACAGTACGCTTCTTAGGATACGATTTTAATAATGATTCTTTAATAAGTTATGTCACTGCTTTGGCATTTCTAACCGTATCTATAATTAGTCCATTACTTTCGGGAATAGCGGATTATGTGGGGAACAAGAAGAATTTCCTTAAATTTTTCTGTTATTTAGGTGCATTATCGTGTATTGGCCTTTATTGGTTTAATCTCGAACACCTTTGGTTTGGATTACTATGTTACTTCTTGGCCCTAATTGGTTTTTGGGCTAGTTTGGTATTTTATAACTCGTATTTACCAGATATCGCATTTCCAGAACAACAAGATGCTATTAGTGCCAAGGGATATTCTCTTGGGTATATAGGAAGTGTAATTTTATTGATTATTAATCTTGTTATGATTTTAAAATATGAATGGTTTGGTTTTGAAAGTGAAGGTGTACCAACGAGATTATCTTTTGTTATGGTAGGAATTTGGTGGATTGGGTTTAGCCAATACACATATTATTATCTTCCAAAAGGGAATAAGAAAGATGTACTAACCAAAGCTGTTGTTTTTAATGGCTTTAAAGAGCTAAAAATGATATGGAAAGCACTTCAAAACGATATACGACTTCGCAGATATCTAAGTGCGTTTTTTGTATATAGTATGGCAGTACAGACCATTATGCTTATTGCAACTTATTTCGGAATCGAAGAATTAGACTGGGGAGAACAAAACGCAACTACCGGTTTAATTATAAGCATCCTGCTAATTCAGCTTGTTGCCGTACTGGGAGCGTATCTTACTTCTAAAGCGTCTTCAAAATTCGGAAACATACAAACATTGATTGTAATTAACTTTATCTGGATTGGTATTTGTGTCTATGCGTATACAATTACGACTCCATTTCAGTTTTATGTTACCGCCGCAATTGTTGGTCTTGTTATGGGGGGTATACAAGCATTATCAAGATCTACATACTCAAAGTTATTGCCAGAAGATGCTATCGATACGGCCTCATACTTTAGTTTTTATGATGTATCAGAAAAAATAGGTATTGTAATTGGGATGTTTTCATATGGAATTATCGCTCAGGTAACTGGGAGTGTACGATATTCGATTCTTTTCTTAATCCTTTTCTTTGTGGTTGGTCTTGTCTTATTATTCAGAGTACCAAAAACAAAATGATTACATACTAAAACCTTGTAAGGTTTTTATAATAATAAAAAAAAGGGTAAAAGCGGATAAAAATCTTTTATCCTTTTTTTGTGTAT
The DNA here is from genome assembly GCF_943422735.1 of Aquimarina sp. EL_43. Taxonomy (NCBI): domain Bacteria; kingdom Pseudomonadati; phylum Bacteroidota; class Flavobacteriia; order Flavobacteriales; family Flavobacteriaceae; genus Aquimarina; species Aquimarina sp. EL_43. Next base: position 4,732,562 of record NZ_CALSBR010000001.1, read on the forward strand.
TTCATCTAGTTTTTAAGATTATTTAGTCTGTGATAATTAAATATCATTTTGAAATATAATAATATTGGAAACGTTATCGTTATTAGCTACTTTTATATAATAAAACTCATGACAATGAAAAAACTTATGTTAGCGTTGGTAGTTGTACTACTAGCTTCCTGTAATACTACTCAACAAACCGTTATTGCAGCAAAAAAGACCCTGAAAGGGGAGTGGTCTCTTGACAAAATCTCTTATGACCGTCAGGGAATATTTGAAGTAAATCTCTATAATGATGCCTCTGCAGAATGTTTTACTGGAAGTATCTGGAAATTTATCCCAAATAATAATACCGGAAAGTATGAAGTAAATCAAAGTAGTTGTGTTTCTACAGGAGCAAGAAACTTTAGATTTACAATTCCTAAGCCCGAGGGTAATGGAGCATATTATTTTATGTTTAAACCCATAAACGAAAAGAAAAAAAGCACAAATAATAATGCTGGTTACAGAATGCTTTTGGATCACCTTGATGATACCACTATGACATGGAAAATGACTGTAAGTCTAGAAGGGAAACCTTTTGTAATCACCATGAATTTTAATAAATTACAATAAACTCAAATCGATAAATGATGAAGACAAATCTTAAAAAAATAGTGGTTGCTGTAATGGCTGTTGCAATTTTAACAAGTTGTGAAGCCGTTAAAAACTCAAATAACACACAAAGAGGAGCGGTAATTGGTACTGCAGCTGGAGCTGTGATAGGAGGAATTATAGGAAATAATGTAAAAAACAAGAACTCTGCACTTGGTGCCGTAATTGGTGGTGTCGTAGGAGGTGTTGCCGGTGGTGTTATCGGTAAACAAATGGATAAACAAGCTCAGAAAATTGAGTCAGAAATACCAGGAGCCGAAGTAACAAGAGTAGGAGAAGGTATTGATGTGGTATTTGATGAGAATAGTGGAGTATATTTTGCTACGAATAAATCTACTCTTAATTCGAAGTCTAAAACTAATCTTAACAAATTAGCTGGTATTTTTAAAGAATATCCAGATACTAATATTATTGTAGAAGGACATACAGATAGTACAGGTGATGATAGCTATAATATGTCATTATCTCAAAAAAGAGCAAATGCTGTTACAAACTATTTAATATCTCAGGGAATAAGCAAGAGTCGTTTAACGACTTATGCTCACGGAGAGACACTTCCAAAATATGATAATGCAACTCCAGAAGGAAGAGCTAAAAATAGAAGAGTTGAACTTGGTATTGTTGCTAATGAAAAGATGAAGCAAGATGCGCAAAAGCAAGTAAAGCAGTAAACTTTTGTAATAAAACATTTAAAATCCCGACTATACAGTCGGGATTTTTTTATGCTTAATTTTTAATGTATCTTCAATACTTGGACAAGTATTCACACATAATAATCATTGGCGGAGGGCTCGCCGGACTAACCAATGCTATTCATTTGGTTAAAGCAGGTATTCCTGTTACACTTATCGAAATGAATGTATATCCAAAACACAAAGTATGTGGCGAATATATATCTAATGAAGTACTACCATATTTTGAATTTTTAGATATAGATATCAATGCTTTACAGCCTACCAGAATTTCAAAATTTACTATAAGTACACAAAAAGGAAAGTGTATACAAAGTACATTACCCTTAGGAGGTTTTGGAGTTAGTAGATATGCTCTTGATCATTATCTATGGGAAAAAGCAGCGGTAGCAGGAGTACAGTTAATACAAGATCAGGTAACCGATGTGCATTATCATAATAATAGTTTCCAAATTAAAACAGCTGTCAATGGTGTACTAACCAGTGATCATGTTATTGGCGCATATGGAAAGCGAACTCTATTAGATAAAGTTTTACGACGAGATTTTAGCTATAGAAAATCCCCGTGGTTAGCTGTTAAGGCTCACTACAAAGCTGATTTTGATTCAAATACGGTCTCATTACATAATTTTGAAGGAGGATACTGTGGTCTTTCTATGGTAGAAAACAACATCGTAAACGCGTGTTATTTGGCTACCTATGACAGTTTTAAAAAATATAAAGACTTAGATGCATTTCAAAAGGAAGTCCTGTGCAAAAATCCACATTTAAATGCATTCTTTAAGAACGCCGAATCATTATTTGATATTCCTATTACGATAAGTCAGATAAATTTTGATAAGAAAAACCCTGTTGAAGATCATGTCTTTATGACCGGAGATGCTGCTGGTTTAATTCACCCTCTTTGTGGTAATGGTATGGCAATGGCAATACAAAGTGCACAGATACTTAGTGAACTACTAATACATAATTATAATCAGGGTGTAATAACGCCCAGAAAAGTAATAGAAATAGAATACACCAAACAATGGAATAAAGCATTTTCTAAAAGATTGTATACTGGTAGGGCATTACAAAAAATCTTATTAAATGATAGATTACAACAGCTTTCTTATACAATAGCTAATACCATACCAGCTATTGTACCTAGAATTATAAAACAAACCCATGGAGAGCCTTTGATATGCTAGCAAATTTACAATATAGGAGTAATGAGGCAGAACTCATGGACAATCCAGAGATTGAAGAAAAGGCTTTACAAATTGCATTATCTGATATTTCGAGAGTAAATAAATGGTTGGGAGGTAATGCAATTACCAATAAGGCTATACACACTTTGGTCAAAAACCTCAATCCTTCACAAGAGATTACAATTCTTGATTTAGGTTGTGGTGATGGTGAGATGTTAAGGGCAATTGCAGATTCGTTTAGAAAAGAAAAAAGAAACACAAATCTTATAGGTATTGACCTGAATAGCAAATGTTTAGATTACGCTATCAAAATGAGTACTTTATATCCAGAAATATCATTTTTTAACAAAGATATTTTAGAAATAGAAGCTTCAGAGTTTTCTTGTGATATCATTATCTGTACATTAACATTACATCATCTTAGAAACGAAGAGATCAAAAAAATTATAAAAAAAGCTATTAACCTGGCAAAAACTGCAGTTGTGATCAATGATCTTCACCGTAGTACATTGGCATATTATCTTTTTAAAATATTCAGTTTCTTTTTTATTAAAGGATATGTAGCGAAAAATGACGGATTGGTTTCTATAAAAAGAGGATTCAAAAAGAAAGAGTTATTATATTTTGCCAAAGCACTTCATTTACAAGAGTATAAAATAGATTGGAAATGGGCTTTCCGGTATCGGTGGATTATAAAAACCGCAAGTAAATAAAATTAAAAAAGCAAGAAAAATTGAGTGTAAAAATAACTGCTGTAACTAAGCAACTTCCACAATACATGCGGGAGACAAAAGAAATATTACCCTTTGTTTCTCAATGGTTATCAGGTCAGAATGAACGTTTCAAACGTAAAGTGATTAAGATTTTTGAGAATGCTGCAGTAGATCGTCGTTATGGCATTATGAGTATCGAAGAAGTGTTTTTGGCTACCTCTTTTGAAGAGAAAAACGACATTTATATCCGAGAAGTAAAGAAATTAGGAACTTCTGTTTTAAAAAAAGCATTAGAAAAAGTCGATTGGGATCCCAAATCTCTTGATTACATTATCACTGTAAGTTGTACAGGTATTATGATTCCTTCTATTGATGCATTTATTATTAACGACCTTAATCTCAAACAAGATATTGTAAGACTGCCTGTTACAGAAATGGGGTGTGCAGCGGGTGTTTCGGGAATTATTTATGCGAGAAATTTTCTACAAGCCAATCCGGGAAAGAGAGCTGCGGTTATTGCTATAGAATCACCTACAGCAACATTTCAGTTAGATGATTACAGCATGACAAATATGGTAAGTGCTGCCATTTTTGGTGACGGTGCAGCATGTACATTGTTATCATCAGAAGAAGATGCTACAGGCCCAAAAATTATAGGAGACGAGATGTATCATTTTTATGATGCAACGACAATGATGGGTTTTAAGCTAACTAATGGGGGCTTACAAATGATATTAGACCCTAAAGTGCCAGAAACTATTGCCGCCCATTTTCCTAATGTAATTCATCCTTTTCTGGCAAAATATAACAAAACCATTGAGGAGGTAGATCATCTTATTTTTCATCCCGGAGGAAAAAAGATAGTACAGACGGTAGAAGAGCTTTTTGGATATTTAGGTAAGAATATAGAGGATACAAAGGCCGTTTTGATGGAATATGGCAATATGAGTAGCGCCACGGTGTTGTATGTATTAGAACGATTCATGGCGCAAAACCCGATGCCAGGGGAAACAGGACTTATGCTTAGTTTTGGACCAGGATTTTCTGCGCAACGAATATTACTGGAATGGTAAAAATTACTATTTTTTCATTTCCGCGTAGGCGAAATATTATTTATATAAAACAAATATTAAAAACTTAGATGTGTGAATAACGATTTTGTAAATAAAAATGAATGGGCACTCATACTGGGTGGTAGTAGTGGTTTGGGCTTAGCTTCTGCCAAAAAACTGGCTTTGCACGGTATGAATATTATCATTGTACATCGCAATCGTAAAAGTGAAATGAACCAAATCGAAGCTGATTTTATAAAAATAAAAGAAACGGGAGTTGGTTTTCTTTCGTTAAATATAGATCTTTTGAAGCCTGAAAAACGAATGGAAGCTATAGCAAAAATAGCAAATATTATAGACGAAGGGCGTATAAAAACAATTGTGCATAGCGTTGCAAAAGGCAACCTAAAACCTATGATTGATGCAACGCATGTATTGAAGAATGATGATTTTCATTTAACTATTGATGCTATGGCAATCAGTCTTTATGATTGGGTTACTTTGGTATTTAAAGCGGCATTGTTTGCAGAAGATGCTAGAGTTATTTCTTTTACAAGTGAAGGAAATACGAAAGCCTGGAAGAATTATGCAGCTGTTTCTGCTGCCAAAGTAGCTCTCGAAGCTATTACCAGAAGTATAGCGTTAGAATTTGCACCTTATGGCATTAAAGCCAATTGTCTGCAACCTGGAGCAGTAGATACTCAGTCATTACGAATGATACCTGGTCATGAACAGATTATAGAGCATAGTCTAAAACGTAACCCGTTTAATCGAATTACGACACCAGAAGATGTAGCGAACGTGGTGTATTTACTATGTAGAGAAGAAGCCTCCTGGATTAATGGTTGTGTGATACCTGTGAATGGAGGAGAACATTTAAACTAAAACAAGTGAAATGAAAAATATAGTAATTCTATGTCTACCCATTGTCCTTTACATTCTGTCTTGCAAAGAAGATAACAATAGTGCGGGAGATGTAGTTGCTGGTGTAAATGATAATAAAGCAGAGGTTATAAGTGTCGAGGTAACAGGAGAAGAGAATAAGTATTCTTTTAATGTTGGTATTAAGAGTCCGGATCAGGGATGTGATCAATATGCTGATTGGTGGGAAGTTATTTCTGAAGATGGAGAATTGCTCTACAGAAGGATTTTGGCACATAGTCATGTAAATGAGCAGCCTTTTGTGAGATCAGGAGGGCCTGTTCCTGTTAAAAAAGATCAAATCGTGTATGTGCGTGCACATATGAATACAAGCAAATATGGCAATAAAGTGTTTAAAGGCAATGTAAGCGAAGGATTTACAAAAAGCACTTTAGAAAGTGAATTTGCTAATCATTTAGAAAGAACACAACCGCTTCCTGATGGATGTGCGTTTTAAACTCGTTTAATTTTGGGTATAGAAGATATTATACAAGAACTGCCATATAGCAAACCATTTTTGTTTGTAGATAAAATTCTGGAGATTGATGATGATCATATCAAAGGTAGCTACACATTTCTAAAGGATGAATATTTTTATGAAGGACATTTTAAAGATAATCCTATTACTCCGGGGGTGATCCTTACCGAATGTATGGCGCAAATTGGGATGGCGTGTTTTGGGATTTATCTTTTAAAAGGAGAATGGAGTAAAGCCAATTTCGGAGTGGCAATGACTAGTAGTGATATTAATTTTTACCACCCTGTTTACCCAGAGGAGAAGGTGACTGTAATTGCTGCTAAAGAATATTTTAGATTTAATAAGTTAAAATGTAAAGTTACTATGTATAATGCTGAGGACGTGTTGGTTGCTAAAGGTATTGTAGCAGGAGTAGCTTTTAAAAAATAAAACCAAGAGATGAGTAGTATAGGATATTCGTTAGTAAAACTAGTGCTTAAACTAAAAGGAGAAAAGAAATCCTGGTCTCAAGATCCTATTGATTACCGTAAAAAAAGAAAACAAGATGTACATACTCCTAACACAAAGCTTTTATTAGGTAGTATCTTTGAAACTAAAGAGATATACAATAGTAAAGTGACTAGTATTGCCCCTAAAAATACAAATACAGATTTTTTGTTATTGTATTGTCATGGAGGAGCCTTTGTTTATGGTCCAACTCAAGAAAACTGGATAGCAATAGCTAAGATCGCAAAACAAGCACGTTCTCATGCATGGATGGTAGATTACCCAAAAGCACCAGAAAACACTATTAAAACGATAACAGAAAGCATATATCAAGTATATCTCGAAGCGATAAAAACATATAATCCATCTAAAATCATTTTAATTGGTGATTCTGTAGGAGGAAATTTGATTATGACGCTTACGCAACGATTACTAAAAGAAAAATACAAATTACCAAATAGATTAATAGCGATTACACCAATGATAGACGCCAGTCTAACAAATCCGAAAATTGAAAAAATTGATTTGATAGACCCTATCCTTAGCATAAAAGGGGTGAAGTCTGCAAAGAAAATGTGTGCAGGTCAATTATCTTTAAAAGACCAGATGATTTCTCCCATATACGGTGATTTTGATGATTTTCCGACAATACACTTGTTTACAGCTACAAATGATATCTGTACTCCTGATCAAGAGATGCTAATAGATAAAATAAAAAAAGCCCAAGGTGAAATAGAAGTTATTAAAGGAAAAGGAATGCCTCATATATGGCCAATACTACCTATACTATCTGAAGCTAAAATTGCTATAAAGAAAATAGTATCGATTATTAATTTAGCTATAGATGATGAATAAAAGGCGTGTCGTTATAACAGGCTTAGGTGTGGTTGCTCCAAATGGAACGAACGTTTCAAGTTTTAAAAAACATGTTTATGATGGAGTAAGTGGTATACAACATATTAAAAAATTAGAGGATCTAAATTTTTCATGTCAAATAGGTGGTTTACCAATTTATAAACATGATCATTTAAACAATTACTTTAATTCAATTCAGCTACGTGGTTTAAATGCTTCTGGGATGGAATATGGAGTTATTGCTGGTATGGATGCTTGGAAAGATTCCAAGTTGCCTATCAATGATTCTGAAACACCACTTTGGGATGCCGGGGTAATTTTTGGAACCGGAATATTAGGTGTCGATAAATTTAGAGAAGCTATTTATAAGGTAGACGAAGGTAAAGTAAGAAGATTAGGGAGTACCACAGTTACACAAACTATGGCCAGTGGTATTAGTGCTTTTTTAGGTGGTATGTTAGGATGTGGAAATGTGGTTACCACTAATTCCTCGGCTTGTAGTACAGGAACCGAAGCTATTTTGATGGCCTATGACAGAATAAGTGATGGTAAAGCAGAAATCATTTTGGCGGGTAGTACAAATGATAGCGGTCCCTATGTATGGGGAGGCTTTGATGCTATGCGTATTCTCCCATATAAGTATAATAATAACCCGACCGAGGCATCGCGCCCCATGAGCGCCACAGCTAATGGTTTTGTGCCTGGGAGTGGAGCAGGAGCTTTAGTTATCGAAAGCCTGGATAATGCCCAAAAAAGAGGAGCTACAATCTATGCAGAGATTTTGGGTGGACATGTAAATAGCGGTGGACAACGTAAAGGCGGAAGTATGACAGCTCCTAATAATGATGCAGTGCAGTATTGTATTCGTAAAGCGGTAACGCATGCAGGAATAGATCCGGGAGAAATTGATGCAATCAATGGTCATCTAACCGCTACAACGATGGATAGTGTCGAAATACAAAATTGGTGCATAGCCTTGGGGCGAAAAGGACAGGATTTCCCGTATATCAATTCACTTAAGAGTTTAGTAGGGCATTGCCTGGCAGCTTCTGGTAGTATAGAAAGCGTAGCAACTGTATTACAATTGAAAGAGAATTTCATCTTTGGAAATATAAATTGTGAAGATTTACATCCCGAAATAGAAAATTGGGTATCCAGAGATCGAATCCCTACCAAAACATTGGATTATGCTCCTAATATTATTGCAAAAGCTAGTTTTGGATTTGGAGATGTAAACGCTTGCGTTATCTTTAAAAAATACATATAAAAATAGTATCAAAAATAAATATTGAATCAACTCTAATTAAATTATGACAAAAGAAGAATTACTTTCTAAATTAAAAACAATCATAACACCGTATGTACAAAATGAAGAAGGGCTCACTACTCTTACAGAAAACACTGATTTTATAAAGGATCTGGAAATTAATTCTGCCAATCTGGTAGATGTAGTGCTTGATGTAGAGGATGAATTCGATATTGAGATTGATAATGAATCGATGGAGAAAATGTTAACTGTTAAGGCTTCAATTGCTGTGATAGAAGATAAATTAGCGTCGAAATGATCGGTAATGATATTGTAGACCTTCAATTAGCCAAAACACAAAGTAATTGGCAGAGAAAAGGGTGGCTTCAAAAAATATGTACCATACAGGAACAACAACATATTTTTACTTCAGAAAAAGCAGAAATACAACTCTGGCAGTTTTGGAGTATGAAAGAGGCGGCATATAAAGCCCACCAAAGGCGATTTAACCTTTCTCGAAGGTATAACCCCCAAAACTTTGAATGTACGCCAAAAGGAGAGGTTTATGTTGGTAATTACCGTTATAAAACAATTACAGAAACGCAAAATGAATATGTGTATAGCATTGCAATGGTATCTGATGAAAAGTATCACTCTTCTGTATATGGTAAAAAAACGAATGCACGTTCTAAATTGAAAGAAACAATTTCTGAAAAACTAAATATAGATTCGTCTCTGATTTATTTTACTAAAAATAGTAAGGGAATTCCGTTAGTACATATTGACCAAAAAGCAATACAATTACCGCTGTCGTTTACACATCACGGAAAATACTCGGCATTTGTCGTTTCAATTTAACAATTTGTCGTTAATAGAATTAGATTTCGGCAGTAATAGGATTTAAAAAAACAATTAAGCGTTGTTTGGTATTCTTTGATACACAACTTACTGATAAAATTTACCTATACAATTAAGAAGAAGCAATCTGGGGTATCTTTTTTAAATATATTTGTTTTCAGTGAAAAAATGGAAACAGTTAGATACTAAAAAACTATCTAAGTATCGGAAAATAAAAACGAATATCTAATTTGTTTTGCTCTCGTTTGTCGTGGATATTAACATCAAAATCACTAGAGTAAATCGTAGTTTTGCCTAATAATTTTTTGTCATCAAGAGAGAATGTGATAATCACTTCTTTTTGTATTCCCTTAATAGTAAGATTGCCAATAACTTTATAAGTATTGGTGTCAAAAGCAACTACATCGGTACTCACAAATCTTATTTTTGGGTATTTTTTTCTATAGAAGAATTTTTCCCACATTAAATGTCCATCACGCAAAAAATTATCGGTATCTAGTGTATTAATAAGGGCAGTACCTTTAAAACTTGCATTCTCTGGATCTTTAGGATTGAAATTAATCTTAAAATCTAAACCCGCAATAGTACCAGAAGTTTCATCTTTTATAAAATCAAAAGAAACTCTTGATTTTTCTTTGTCAAAAACAATGCCTTGATAGTCATTGATTAAGGCATAATCAGAAGTTGGGCTGGTTGGTAATTGTGTGGCGTTAGGAATAATATCTTGCCCAAATCCTTGAGCATACAAAATACCAATCAATATGTAGAGAAAAGTTCTCATAGGGATAATTATAATTTTACTAAGTTAGAAATAATCAAGAATCATTCCAAGGGTTTATTTACCCCAATTCTATACCATCATTCAACTACAAAACCAACAGGTATTCAACCTTTTGATTTACAGACTTTTAACTCTTTACTAATGTTTTAGTTATTTATACTTTTGCTCTTAATAAAATTGCAATTTAAAAAAGAAGTAGAGGGAACCTATGCATGAGAACTCTTGATATAACAAATTTTATAAAAACACAGATCATGAAGAAAAATGGAATATATGAAGATCAGGTTACTGATGAAACAACAGTTGTCGAAGAGGCTTTTGAAGGAACAGGAGATATCATAGAAACTGAAGAATTTGATGATACCTTGGAAGAGGAAACAGAAGAATCTGCCAACGACTACTTAGAGGTGAGTAGTGAAAACAGTGGGGGAGATCAGGATTTTGAGGATCTCGAAACACCTTTTGAAGGTAATGAAAGTGGTACCACAGAAAATTCTCAAACCGAAGAAGGTACTCTAGAAAAAGTTTCGGGGTACGATTACTCGGTATTAGAAGAGCAAGAAAACGAAGAAGAAGATGAAGAAAATCTTTTGGATGCATATTACGCTGAGTTTGGAGATCCTACTGCAGCAATGCTAATGCGTAGCGAAAGTGGTAAGAAAATGATGCAAGAAGTTGTTATCGGTAAAGATGATCGTAAACAAATTAAGGGAACAACCAAGTATCCCTGGCGTGCTATCTGTTCTTTAAGAATCAAAGCAAAAGATGGTACCAATTGGATTGGTACAGGATTTCTTATCGGCCCCAGAACAGTTATTACAGCTGGCCATGTAGTTTATATGCATAAACATGGTGGCTGGGCTAAGAGTATCGAAGTAATCCCGGGAAGAAATGGTGCTAAAAAACCATACGGATCATGTAAATCTTCTCATTTCCATTCGGTTAAAGGGTGGACTAAGAGTAAAAAGAGAAGCCATGACTATGGAGCTATTATACTTCCCAAAAACTGTAAGTATGGTAACAAAGTAGGGTATTTTGGATATGGAAACTATGGTTTCTTTGATTTATTAGGATTAAAAGTAAATCTTTCTGGATATCCTGGGGATAAACCAGCAGGTACACAGTGGTGGCATGCCAGAAAAATTAAAGCAGTTACATCCAGAACATTAGTATATAATATTGATACTGCAGGAGGGCAAAGTGGTTCTCCGGTATGGCGAATCAAAAATGGTAAACGTTATGCTGTAGGAATCCATACCAATGGATATTCTTTGGGTAATTCTGCTACTCGAATTACAAAACCCGTGTTTAAGAATCTTAAAAACTGGAAAAACAAATACAAATAGTAAGTAAAACAGAAAGAATGAGCATTTTTATAAGAGAGAATGCTCATTCTTTAAAAAACAAATATAAAAACTAATGGCAGCTACAATTAGAGGAAGAATAGTAGATCAAAAATCTAAAAACCCTGTAGAAGAAGCAGTGATAACTTTAACGATCACTGGGATGACACGATTAGTAGATATAGCTCAAGTAACCGATGATACTGGAGCTTTTTTCTGGAATGATCTAACTCCAGGAAAATACGATATACTCATTATAGCAGAAGGGTATGCAAACAGAAAAATTTCAATCCTATTAAATACAAACGAAGAACAGGAAATTTTTATTGAACTCTAAACCCTAAAAGAAGGATTGTTCGTACGTATCTTAAAATAAATATAAAGTACTACGAATGAGTAGACTAAAATTAAAAAAAATGATAACTTAGAAAGAGAATTAATTGTTAGTCGCGTGATTCATTAAAACTTTCCACTATGAGTAATAAAGAAAAAACCACTAGAAAAAGACGATTCGCAGATTTCCAGAATAAATATCGTAGATCTTCTAATTTTGGATACGGATCAAAGAGAGACCAATTCGCTATTGCCGGAAACGGTGATCTATCTATACCTGAAGATCGTAAACATGCATAGTTGATCACATAGGTAATCACTTTATTAATTAAGTAGCACGTTGTTGTTTTACAGATACTTTTAAATATACAAGAATTACAATTGAAAGTAGTGCACAGACCAAAAACCCTATAAATAAAGGTAGAGTAGTCCCCAAAACAAATCTTCCTATATAAGTGCTAATAGGAACCGCCATAATAGTTGAAACAAAACCTGTGATTGCAGCACCTATCCCCGCAATATGACCAATAGGTTGCATGGCCAACGCCCTTAAATTTCCAAATAAAAAACCAATAGCAAAAAATTGCATTCCGAAGAATAGCAATAATATACCTACGCTTGGATTTGAAGAATTATAAAACAATACAATATATAAAAGTGAAATTGCAAAAAATGCGAGTAGAGAAGTGGTAACCAATTTCTCCATACCATATTTTAAAACTAGTGTTCCGTTTAAGAAAATAGCAGAACCTATAGAGATTGCCAAAAGACCAAATATATACGGAAACTCTTCTTTTAATTGATATTGCTGCTCAAAAACTTGTTGAGAAGTACTTAGATATACCATAAAAGAACCCACAATAAAGCCCGAAATAAGGGTATAGCCAATGGTCGTTTTGTATTGCATTAATTCCTTTAGGCCATCTATAAAAATAGTAGATGTAAATTTTATACGTTTAGATATTTCGAGGGTTTCGGCTTGTCTTTTCCAAAACCAAAAAGAAACTAGTATACTAAATAGTACTTGCACATAAAATATAGCTTGCCAATCATAATGATCTAATACAAATTTACCCAATGCAGGAGCAATAATGGGCACCAAAAGAAATACTACAGTAATAAATGACATGATACGTGCCATATAATCTCCGCTATAAATATCTCGAATCATAGCAATAGCAATGGTTCTGGGAGCAGATAACCCTATACCTTGCAGAATTCGTCCCAATACCATCATTTCTATGCTTGTCGCAAAAACGCAGATAAAGCTTGCGATAATAAAAAGTAATAGCCCCATGTACACAACAGGTTTTCTACCTATACTATCTGATATGGGCCCAAAAAATAACGGACCAATACCAAGACCCAGAAAAATCATGGTTATTAATAACTGATTGTCTGCGACTTGCCGGGTACCAATAGTAATCCCTATAATATCTAACGCAGGTAAAAGTGCATCTATAGCCAAAGCTACGATAGACATTAGAGATGCCATAAGGGTTACAAATTCAAACTGGGCGAACTTATTTTTTTGCATCTGGCAAAAGTAATGCATTTGGCCCACAAAGGTTTAAAGCAGAATGTTATATTCTGTAACGCTATACTATTTTTAATAGTCTTTTATGTGAATCGTACTTTTTTAACCAATACCATCACTTAATTATGAGAAATAGTGACATTTTACTATATAACAAACCAAGGTTAAAACTGTTTCGAATACTTAGAAAAAGGCATTATGTACTTGTAGTAGGAGTCGTGTGTTCTGTTTTCTTATCCGGAAAACAAATACATGCTCAGGAAAAAGAAACAGATGCAAATGGAGTAGTAGATAAGAAATCAAAGTTAGCAATTGGTGGATTTTCATATTCTGGACTATCAAGTCGTGAACAGCATGCATATTTTACAATTGACTACAAAGTAAATTCAAATTTGTTTATAGAATTACAAGGGTATAATGACACATATCTTTCTGCAGATGTTTTTAAAATGCCGATTAGAGGAAAATTACAATTAACAAATAAATTTCATTTTTTTTCTGGTTTGGAAATAGAACTTACACGAAATGTAGATATTCATGATATAGAAGTTCCTTTACAAACTAAGTTTATATATGGTATGGGGTATGATTTTGATACTAATTTTTCTTTAGAGGTAAATCATAATCTAAACTTTGGCACATCGGAGTTTGGATATTATGGAACTCCAAATTTATTGTATGTGCGAGGAAGGTATAGGTTTTAGGGACTAAAATTTTCTATATACTACCTGATTCACTGAAACTTATGTTAAAAAAATGTGCTGATATTTAAAAAAATGGTATATTATTTGATGCAATAATCAGTAATATTTATCATAAAAAATGAAAACTCTTTTTTTAGTACTTATAAGCTGTTTACTATTGAGTTGTGGAAGTTCACAAAGTCCAGTAGTATCTACAGAACAAAGTAAAGCATTAGATGAATTAGATGAATTGGTAGCGCAAAAAAAACTAGAGATTATATCGGATTGGGCATCACCAGTAACGAGCGGTAGTTTTAACGCATTGGCCAATAGCGGATTATTACCTGTAGGAAGTACAGGAAACAATATAAATCTAATCGGAAATTATAATCATTTTAGAATTCTGGGAGATAGTATCTCTGTGGATTTACCATATTTTGGAGAACGTCAAATATCTGCAGGTTTTAATAATAAAAATAACAATATAGAATTTGATGGTGTACCAGAACATACTAAGGTTACATATAATGAGAAAAAGCAACGGTACTCCATAAATTTTGAAATTAGGAATTCTACAGAATGGCTTAGAATATCAATAACACTATATTCAAATTTGAGAAGTGATATTATGATACAGAGCAATCACCGAACATCGATACGATATAGAGGTATGGTATCAAAATTAGAAGATAAGAATCATACAGCGGTATCGAATAATTAATCTGAACTAAATCAATAGCAGAGCAGCACTCAAATATTCTATTTTACATAATATAAATTATAGTACAAATGTATTGTTTAGTTAATAAGAGTGGTCTATCCATTTGATAGCTATAATGTAGTATTATGTAAAATATCCCAGAAGCATTCGTTTTCATTATAATAATTGGAACTTGGGTCATTAAACTAATAAGCGGTTTGCTTCGCAGAGTTTTTTAAAACATTATGTATCTATAATTAGCCGTTATGTAAAATAGCCGCTACCAAGCGCTCGATTGTTTTATAAAATCAAATTGCTCTGGCAATTTATTTTACACACAATTATCCATCGCTTGCCAACGCCAAAATAAAAGCTAACCTTTTTACTCTTATTAAAAATCGCGTATTCGATAAAATGTACGTAATAAAAAATTTTAGACGATTCTCGTAAGTTTGCCACAAGAGTATAAAATTTTCCCTAGCTCTAATCCTTGCTTAAAAATTTCTATACACTTGTTATATGTAGAACTTTAATTAACCATTTTTTTATTCTTTCATTATCTTTTGTCTTGAAACAAAAGAAACAAAAATTCAAGGCTGCATATAATTTTGGAAACAATTAACGGCTCATTCGCTATATTTTAGGAAACATTGTAACTGTTTTCAAGATTGCTTTGAAATCCCTTGTATAATTGGAATTCTTAAGAAACTGTATTACTAAACCACTAAAATATACACGCTCATCTCACCTTATTGTTTTACCAAAATTTTATGAGGCCAAGAGAGAATTAAAAATAGTCAACTTCTTTTTCATTTATCTCATCAATAACAAAAAATAAATTTTCGAATCTTTTATATATTTGAGGTTCATTAATCGTTTTGATTTCATCAGCAAAACCGCCTTTACTTCCTGTTATTTCAAAAAGGCCATCAATCTCTAATTTAGTTAGCATTTTGTTTTTATCTAAAAAATCTTCCTCAAAATAATGTTCAATTTCGAAAAACTTAAACTCT
This sequence comes from Aquimarina sp. EL_43, assembly GCF_943422735.1. Lineage (NCBI taxonomy): Bacteria > Pseudomonadati > Bacteroidota > Flavobacteriia > Flavobacteriales > Flavobacteriaceae > Aquimarina > Aquimarina sp. EL_43. Next base: position 4,748,076 of record NZ_CALSBR010000001.1, read on the forward strand.
TGTTTGGCTTGGTTATATTTTGCTAATTCTTCTGGAATTGGTAAAATAATGGCATAAATATTTTTTGTCTTATGTTTTTTTACAACTCCTGTTTTAAATATTTCATAATCCTCATTTTTAAAACCATTAAACTCCTGATGTCCAGAGGCATCATTATCAAAAACACCAATAATTGTTTTATCTTGATATTTTCCATTATCCATTTCTTTAGCTATATTATTTAATGTTTTAGCTAATTCATGTGTTCCACCACCTTCTTTTTTAGTTTTAATCTCGCATGATTCCACATTCCAATAAGGTTCTGTATTTCCTGTTAAAGCTTTAAAAGCCTGCATCATATATACTGCATCAGTTTTCCCTTCTGTATATATTTCTACTTTTTTAATAGGCTTAATTGCTTCTAAACTTGTAAACCTAGTAACATCAACACCATTTTCAAGATAATACTTGATACCTTGTTGCATTTTCTGAAGTCGGCTTTTTAACTTGTATCTGTCTTTTAATTCATCTTTGTTTTTAGGGTCAATAATATCAAGTCCATTATCAAATAACAGTGCGAAAATTGGATTTGAGAGAGTGTTTTTTCTTGAATAAAACAAATCCAATTTGTCATTTTTATCAAATTTATCCGATGTTAAAGTTGCTCCTATACAAAATAGTTTATATTTTAAATTAACTATATCACTAGCTAAACCAGTATCCTCAATTTTGTCTAACTCTTCGCTTAAATGGTCAAATGCCAGCTTCAATGTGTCTTCAAGGGTTTTAGAATTAAAATGATTGAAGAACCAAAAGAAATTCATTAATGCAATATCAGTATCTCTTAAATTTTTAAATATTGGTAAAGTTGATGATAGTCGTTTAACATCTTGGTCAGCTTTTATTAAAAGTTCCAATGATTTAATTACACCATCTTTTCTTATATCAGAATCTGTAAGCCACAAAGATTGTAAAATATATCCTAAACCCGAAGATGCAATTAACTCATCCTTTAGTTCGGTATATTTATCAACCCTTATCAATAAATCTCTTAAAAAATCTGGCATATCTTTAGTCCTACCAGTAAAAAATATTGCGGTATTTTGCCAACTAAATTTTGTGAAATTTTCAATTAATGTTGGTACTAAATCACGTCTCTGATTAAAAATTTCTCTTGAAGCATAATATTCCATAAAATAGTCATGCTTAAAATCTATTTTACCATTTTCATCTACATATAAAACACCAGTCCCTTGTGTCAATGATTTTAGAAGTTCTGGATAGACTTCATCTTTGATAGTTATATTCTTTCCTTTAAAAAATTTTTTAATTGATGATTCAAACTCTTCAATAGATTTTCTTGTATTATTTGGATCCTCAATAATATCAACCGCATAAATAGATAATATTCTTTCTTTTATTGTTATATCAAGAAATTCAAGACTAGACTTTACGGATGTTCTTCCTAATAAAAAAACATTAAAATTATCATATATGTCAGTTATTGTAGCTGGAATTTCATATTGCTTTTCTTCAAAAAGTATAGAAATTAGAGATACAGTCAGAGGAGTTATTGGTATTTTTTCTAGTATATTATTATCATGTAGTGTAACCCATAGTTTATCTGATTTTTCTAAATTAAACCTAAAAAAATTATCCAAAAACAATTTAACTTGATTCATGTCAAAATTGTTTAAGTTAACTCTTATGTGGTCATTTAATTCAAAACCTTCTACCAGATAATCGTAATTTCTTGTTCCTATAATAAAACGAATTCCAAAATCTTCTTTTAAGCCATGAATTTCATTCAGAACCTTCAATTGGTTATCTCGTTCAAATTCATCAATAGAGTCAATTATCAAAATTATTTGATACTCATTGTAAATTCGTTCGATATCAAATTCTTTATATATTTTAAGTAACTCTTTATCTAAAATAGTTTTAATATCAAACTTTGATTCAAGAATACTACTAGCTTTAATTAATACAGGTATATTCTTAAAAATTAATTCTTTATTTTTCTCAATAAGCTCCTTCCCTATTTCTTTGAGCAATGTACTTTTTCCTGTACCAGCTTCTCCTGAAAGGATATAATTACCAGACTTTACAATTTTATCTTTGTTTACTCTACTTTTTGTTAATGTTTCTGTTTCAGAATCTTCTTTGTATATATATAATTTTGGTTCAATAAATATTTCTAATAATTTATCATATTTATCATCTAATTTTAATAAACTTTTTAGATGTTTATCTGCTTGAATTGAATCATTAAAACTAATTTCATACGGTTTTAAAAACGTATCATTATGTGACCAATAGTCTTCATAATAATCGTTTATATTATCAATTACTTCTTTTTTACTCCAATATTCAATTACTGCCTTTGGATTTTCATCATTTAACCAATCCTTAAAATAATTTGAGAGTTTACCATTTGAAGTAACAACATATAATTGGTCATATTTAGAATTGATTTTTTTGATTCTTTCATCAAGAACTTCAACTTTACCATTCAATTCACTTAAAGTAATTAAAAAATAAATTTTTTGATTTTTAAGAGCTGTTTTTTGTGTAGCTTCAATTAGATTTTCTGAAACTCTATTTACATTTTCCAACCCCATTTTAACTAATAAATCTTCTATTAGTTTCGATAAGTCTCCAACTTTATCTATTGTATCAATGATACTATTTTTGTTCATATTTATATGCCGATGAAATTATCCATCTAAAATATGATTATTGAATTAAAAAAAAGCAATTAATTTAATTAATTCCATTCCACACACATTACGCTTCCCTCCTACGTCGTCGCATAAAAAGTGTTCCATTAACATTGTAGAAGAAACTTTTTAGAATAAAATTTTTTAAAGAAACTGTAGTAACAACTTTCGCTTTTAACCAAAGCTCAAGTTACATAACGCAGAACATTATAGTACAAATGTATATTGTAGCAAATTGGCGGATGCTTGCATTTTACATAATTGCAGATATAACAACACGCCAGTGTTTTATATCGACAGCAATTATGTAAAAGTCAATTTGCGACACGCCTGTTACATCCGTAGCTATAATGTAATACTATGTAAAATATCCCAGGATAATTCTATTTCATAGTAATCGTAGCTACTTGGGTCATTAAAACTATTTTAAGGCGTTTATGATTAAACCTCACGTTTGACATTTGTAGCTATAATTTGCCGTTATGTAAAATTGCCGCGCCCAACCGCTTTATTGTTTTGTAAATAAAAATGCTCAATGCATTTTTCTCTACACACAATTTGCCATCGCTTGGCCACACCAAAAAAAGCAAAACTTTTAGCTAGCTTATAAATCGCGTATATGATAAAATATACGTGTTAAAAGTTTTTATGCGATTCTCGTGAAGTTGCCGCATAAGCATAAAATTACTCTGACGAGGTAATTTCTATGCACATGCTAACCACAGAACACAGATTAAACATTCTAAAGGTCTACATATCTTTTTGTCTTGATACAAAAAGAAACAAAAAAATCAAGGCTGCAGAAAACTTTGGAAACAATTACGGCTCAATCGCTATATTTTAGAAAACATTGGAACTCATTAAGATTATTTAGAACTCGCTTTAAACTTCACGTTTATTTAGAATATGTATTTGCTAGCCCTCTAAAATATAGACGCTCTTTCACCTATTGTTTTAACCAAAGTTTTCTGAGGCCGTTACAAAAATTGAAGTTCTATTTTACATAATGTTATTGGTTTGATAATTTATCTAAGCAATTGTTTGATTTTCTCTTGTGTTAACCAAGGTCTTTTTCTATGAATCATTTTATGACAATTAGAACATACCATAACAATATCTTCGATTTTGGTTTTATCTCCTTCCTTCATTTCTGAAACAGGTATAGTATGATGACCTTCAATAAAGTCCTCTCCTATTTTACCATATATCTTTTCAAAATCAAAATCACATATTTCACAAAATAATTTCCCATTTAGTTCTTTAAAACGTCTCTTCGCTTCAATCATCAATTTAGGGTTTCTTTCAAATAGAATATGCTTTCTTAAAACTTTCTTACCTTCAGGAAATGTGATATCATCTTCAGTTAAATCAACATTTTTTTCTTGGGGAATATAATTTCTTAACCCCCAAACTCCAGAGCCAATTCCACTTATGGTATAAAAAAGATCTTCTTTATTTAAAAAAGATTCAGAATCAGAAGAATGTTGTTGAATTGTTCTTCTTACAACAGCTTTCCAGTTTTCTGATAAATTTTCTTCTCGAATCTCTTCAATCTTGGAATATAAATCTGAATAGTGGCTCAGACCACCTAACTGTACTAGAGCATTCGAAATATCATCTGTCCATTTACTCATATAATTAAGCTGAAATTATTTCAATTTCCTTTTGAATAATAGTTTTTACTTTACTTTCATTAGATTCACTTTCTTTTAATCTTCGATTCACCAATTTAATTCTAATTCTTTCTAGTTTTATTGTGTCCAAATCAGGAATTAAAATTGAATTTGTGAAAGCTAAAATATTTTCGATATCTATATCATTACGAAGCATTTCATCTAATGTATTGAATTCCTCATCTGTAATATTATCGTTATAAGGAATTGATAATTCCTTGAATTCATTTGGTGTTAATTCAAGAACTCCACCTCCATAAAACCTTCCCTCTAATTCTGCTAAAACAAATGTCAAAGAGTTATAAAATGAAAATACTAAATTTCGAATATTATACTGATTTTTAGTTATTATTCTATAAAAGGAATCCGTAGCAAGACTATTAGCTTCATTAACAAATATCTTTGGATATTTATGACACCTTTTAACAAAAAGCCCCTCAGATACCCAAGTACTTGGAACATGATACCAATTATCTCTTAAAGTCATTTTATATCTTTTATGTAGCTCACCAGAATTGTCTTCTTTTTTCTCCTCTCCTTTATTTAAATAATTAATTATTTTTTGATTTAATTCAGTTTTTGGCAGATTTGGAAAAAGTAAAAAGTTTACTTTAACGTCATTAGCTTTTAAAAGATTGAAATCTAAATTTGTGAAATTAGCAACATTTGGAACCAAAGCTCCTTTTGGTAGAATTGGTTTTATTACACTTCTAAATCTTGTTAATTCATTTTGTTTTAATTCTTTATCTGTAAGAATAAAATAATCATTTGCTGCAGAAACAATTCCAACTTGCGCTTTATCACAATAACCACTAATTGAACTATATTCACTTCTTTTCTCATCAATAAAATCTAACTCCTCATCTGTTAGAATATAATTTGTCCATTTATCAAGTGTCGTTCTATGAATATTATTATGCTTTTCTGTGAATCTTGGTTCATTCAAATCTTCTAACTCATCAACTTGATAAAAGGAAAAACCATGTTCATTGATATTTTCAATCCCTTTAACTCCAATTAATACTATAACATCTTGCTGTATCCCTTCAAAAATTAATTCATTAAAAGCAAACACTTCTACTCTGTCAAACTCATCAATGATTAAAGCTCTTAATTCTTTTGCATATTTAACCTGTAAAACTTCTGATGGAATTACAAAGCAAAGTATACCATTTTGCTTTAAACTCATGATCGCAGCTTCTACAAAAGCAATCCAAATATTATTAATTTTTCCATTGGAAGTAATCAGCTTATTTGAATCTTTAAATGTTTCGTGAACTTCATCACAACTTTTTAGTTGTAACTTTTGAAGATTCTTTCTCTTTATATAAGGAGGATTCCCTATAATTAGGGAATATTTTTTATTATTATCTAAATGATATTTTAAATAATCTTGATGATAAATACCTTTTTTTATCTTATTTGAACTTGGAATTAATGCTTTTGCGTTATTTAATTCTTTTTTATCTATATCAAATAAATCAATAGAAATACTATCTGTAGTATTTAAATCCAAAGAATCAAACAATGAGGATATGAATTGTCCATCACCACAACTTGGCTCTAAAATTGAAATATCATTGACTCTCAAATATTTTTGCACAATATGTCTAGCCAAAAACCTTGAAAGAGTTGTTGGAGTGTAGTATGATCCTGTTTCTTTTTTGTTTAGCACCTATTTATTTCTCTTTATTTCTCTAGGTTCATATCTAGAAATTTTTTTGTCTTCGTTTAACAGATTACTTATTTCAATGATTTTTTTATTTACTGCAACTAATAATTCAGCTGTCTTAGGATTATCCTTTTTAGTTAAAAGCTGTTCACTAAGAGCTTTCATTCTATTTGCTTCATTTATATATGTTTCTCTGATGAAATTTTCTCTTCTTTCATTTATTAATTGTGGTCTATTCAAAAAAACCTTCTCTATAACATATTTAGAGGCTACATATTTTCCAGAAATTAACCCATTTTCTTCAATTTCAAAAAGGTCATTATAATCTATTTGATTAGGGTCAGGATATGAAATAACTGAATGATCATCACTTGGGTCGTTAGGCCAATCATTACTTTTAAACCTATTGCAAATTGCGCAAGCGTAGAACAAATTATTATAGTCCTTAATTAACTTAGCAAATTGCTTTAAAGATTTTGGTCTATAATGTTCAACATGAAAATGATCACTTCCTCCAATAGGATTTTCATGAATCGCACAATAAACGCATTTTTCCTTTGCTTCTCTCCTTAAATACGGCTTGTAATCACCATATTTTGATACTTTATCTGGAATTACCGAATCTTCTTTTGCTATAACAGTGTACTTCATCTATTCTTTCAAGTAATCTTCTATTTTATTTGATAAATCTTCTAATTCTTTAGTTTTCATCTCTAACTCTTCTATCCAGTCTTGTCTATCTTTAGAAATGAAGTTAGAAAGAGGTATTTGTAATTTAACTTGTAGAGCTTTTAGTTCATATTTTTCTTCCTCTGAGGCTTTGTTTAGGGCTATTAATTCGGATAACTCAGCTAACCTAAAGTATTCTTTATTGAAATTTTCAAAATAAGTTTGAGTTACTCTTACGAACTTTTTGAATTGTTGATTTGCACTGTCACTTTCTTTGAACTTATCTCTTTGGATAACACCTTCAAACTCTCCATCATTATCCACAAGTGCTGGATCATCAGCATGAGCTGAAACAACATAAATAGGTAGTTGCTTATTCGTATTTCTAACAACTTTTACAAGATCGTGTCCATCATAATTTGTAAAACCTCCACCATCTTTTTCAGCCTCTTTTAATCTTTCATCAACTATCAATATGATTACCTTATTATGAGAAATCCAATTTGGATAATCTGTTTTTTGTTCTAAAGGTTCAAAGTGATCTACATCCCATGCGATTCCTTCATTCTTAAGATATCTTTTGAATTGTTTAGCTAATCGCTTTCTTACATCCTTTCTATCGTCTATTACTGCTACTAACGCCATAATTTATTTTTTTGGTAGCCAAATTGTAAATCTTGCTCCTTTTAATTTTTTATCATTCTCAACTTCTCTACTGCCATCTAAGTCATCAATTATTGATTGTACAATTGTGAGTCCTAAACCAGTTCCGATTTCATTTCCTTTACTATCAGTTTTTGTTGTATGAAGAGCTTCCCAAATAATCTCTCTAAAATCTTCATGAACTCCATTTCCTGAGTCAGAAACTACTATCTCAAATCCATCTTGTTTGCCTTTTAAAACATTTTTTAATTCAACTTTTATTTCTCTTTTTTGATCATTATGCAAACAAGCTGAATAAGAGTTAGTCAATAGATTAATTATTATTGTTTCAATATCCATTGGAAATGTTTTGGCTGACACATCTTCCATATCAGTTGAAACTTTAATCCCTCTTGCTTTAAATGCAGTATTCATTTCATCAATTGTATTATTCAAAAGGGCTTTAATATCTGTTTGCTTTCTCTTTCGCTTATCTCTTTTTATTCTTGTTAAAGCGAAGGAGCCCCATTTTGATACATGTGTCGAATAATGTTTAGCGCTTTCAAGTTCCTCAAGTGCTTCATCTAAATTCGGAGGCACTTCATTTAGCGATTCAATAGCTTCCTCATTTGCCATTTTGAATTGAGAAATTGACATTTGAGTTTCATGCCCAAAAACAGCTGATGCAATGCCAATCGTAGCTAGACCTCCTAAAGTTCTATTTTTGTTTAAAATTTCTTCAATAGTTTTTTCCGTAGATTCCGTTTTAACAAGCACAGCATCAACTGATTTTGAAGCATCCAAAACATATATATGGTTGTTTTCTTCAGCTTTTTTACTTAATTCAGAAAGTTCTTCTTTTAATTTTGAAAGCTCTTCTTTGTAATCGTCTAATATTTTTTTGTAAGATTTCCTTGGAGTTTTCTGATTGCCTTTATCAATTTCTTTATGAATATTATGTCTATGTAATTCTAATAGTCTAACTCCACATAGAACAAGCGCTCTGAGATCAAAATATGCTTCATTATGAACTAATCCTTCTCTTGCTGCGCTATCTTCTAATTTTTGATTTTCATCTCTATTAATATATATGGCACCAAGCATTTGGTTATTTTTCACCATCCAGTCTTGTCTACCAATTCCGGCTGGGTTTTGTGCCTGACGACCACCTAAGTTAAGCCAGTCTTCTCCATCTTTACCAGAAAAGCCATATGGCTTAACACTTACATTATCTCTATATATTTTAACTCCACCATTATATTCTAAATATTCACGCAATTGTTTTAAAGTAAATCCAGTTCCTTTAACTAATCCAGATTCACGTGGATAAAACATAAGATCAAACATTACAGGTCCACAAGTAGGTTTTTTATCACTAATATCGAAACTTTTAAAGTCATTAAGATATCCACCTTGTTCTGTTTTTTTATTTGTTTTTTGTGATAGTAATTTCCAAGGGATTTTTTTCTCTTTCTTCGGATCACCAAACCCATATTTATCACTTATGAAATAAGATATTTCGTCACCTTCACCATCATAATAGACATTTAATTTTACTTCAGGTTCTAAATGCTCTTTTGGCTTAACTTCTCCTTTGTATTCTGTCTTGATATTTGTATTTATCGTAACTAAGAAATCTTTGATTACTTTAAAAGGAGATGTCAAAATTGACAGTTCCTCATATAATCTTTTGAAGTCAGAGTCGCTCCAATTATTTCTTAAATTTCTTATTATAATTTCTGTTCCAGTTTTGCTTTCTTCAGGTAAATTAACCTCAGGTGATTCAATTTTATTAAATGGAATTAATAATAAATCTACTCCTTGTTTATTAAAATCATCCCAATTGATTTCCAATCCAAAAACATCTGCTTCTTCTGATTTTGTTATCAAATTAATTGTTGATCCAAGTCTATCCGCTGATAGTCTACCAATACCTTTTTCACCTGTTTTTCTTCTATTTTTTTTTGTCTTTTTATTAATTCTTTTAGTTGAAAAACCAATTCTTAACCAGTTATTTATAACTTCATCTTCAGTCATTCCGCTTCCAGAATCAGCAATTCTAATATAACTGGCATCTCCGTCTACGATAATGTCTATATCAACTTTTTCAGCATCAGCATCGTAACCATTTTTAACAAGTTCAATAATCGCAGTTGTATGATCTTTAATGCTATCCCTACCTAAATGTGCAATAGTACCCGCGTCAGTTCTAAATCGTAGGTGTTTATTATCATAACTTATGAAGTCAGAAGTTAGTTCTAAAAATTGTTGAAAATCAACTTCTTCTGCTTTTAGTACTGCTTCTAGTTCTTTTTTTATTTTATCTTCTGTCTTCATGATTTGAACTTTGATTTTGAAACAATAAGTTCTTTAACATCAACATCTAATATTTCAGCAACTTGATTTAATACCTCCAAACTAGGTTGCGTTCTATTTTGAACATAAGAATTAACCATATTATAGCTTTTACCTAGTTTTTCTGATAACCAGGTTTGTTTAATGCCTTTATCTTCTAGAACTTCTTTTATACGGTTCATTTGAATTTACTTTACATCATAAATGTAAAATAATATCTTGATTAATGAGATATTTATAGAGACTTAAATTGTATAATTATCAACATTGAGAAATTAAGCCATTCCATACACATTCCCCTACTCTCCTATCCCTTCGACAAGCTCAGGGGCCACGTCGCTACGGGCAAAGCGTATTCCATTACATTTTTAAAGAAACTTTTGAGAAGAAAAAAATCAAAAAAAGATATTGCTTGTAACAGCTTTTTACCCAAGCAAAGTTACATAACGCAGAACATTATAGTACAAATGTATTTATTGAAGCAAATTGGCTTTTACATAATTGCTGACGATATAGAACACCTGGTGGTGTCGCTATATCTGCAATTATGTAAAAGCCAATTTGCTCAACGTTAAGTTTCATTAGTAGCTATAATGTAATACTATGTAAAATATCCCACAGTGATTGTAGTTTCATAGTGATCGTAGCTACTGGGGTCATTAAATTACAGTTCTAGAGCTTTAGCTGTATAACGCTAGTAATTATGTAAAAAGTAATTTGCGCAAATGCGTTATCCAACTGTAGCTATAATGACACCATAAAAACAGAACTTTACTTTTTGTACACTTGAGTATAGGGTACAAATATTTTTAAACCATAGTAATTTATTTTGTCTCTTACACTTTCCTGCTTCACTCCTACGCGTCGAATAAAAAAGCGTTCTATTAATTTAGAATAAGAACATTTAGGGAAAAAAATCAAGGGGAATTCTTAAACAAGCCCCCATTTTATAAAGTTGTAACTCTCTAAACTTACGTTTATGTATGCTCATTTTTAATTAAATGAGCATTTTTTAAAATTCACCCTTATTGGGTGAATTCTAAACTATTTACTTAAAATATTTTTACACCTTCATAAACGACAAAAAAACACAATGAAATTATTAAAAACTATTAAGAGCCTACTTGGTAAGTGATCAAGAAATAGTAAATATGCGTTTTGTATTTATAGAAGAATTTACTAGAGGAAGAGGTGATAATCAAAATAGAGAGCTTATCGAAATTTGCTAACAATGAAAAATCCGCATATTATATAAAAGCAGAAGTAGATGTTAAAAGTGCTGCTTTAGATCCATCTGATAAAAAACAAATACGATTAATTTAACTTAAAAAAACATAGAATTAAGAAAATGAAAAATACTATTTATACACTACTACTACTACTTGTATTTACACAACAGTTAGTTGCTCAAAGTTTTCAAACAGGAAAATATTACACTTCAAGTCAAGCTATTAGCGCTATCAACCTCGTTCTTAGAGATGATAATACTATTAAAGCAGACTTTCAAACAAACAGAGGTAACTATAACTATATTTTTAATCCATTGGCTAAAAATAAAGGGAGCTATGAATCAACAAAAGGAGGGTTTATTCTAACAAGTAAAAAAGACGTCTTAACGCTTTTAGAGCTTGATAAAAATAACTTAATTAATTATACTGTTGCTCTTGCTACTTCAAAAAAAGAGTTACAAGAAGCAAAGAAAAAATTAGGGATAAAAAGCAATGTCTTTTCTCAATTAAATAATACCAAACAAAAATCTAAACCTAAAGAATATTTTTTAAGACACCCAACTTCAGAATTTCATAAAAATAATGTAGGGAAAATAGTATTTTTTTCTGAAGAACCTGTCATTGGAAAAGAAGATAAGGGGTTAATTAAAAACTCTTTTAAAGTAGGAGAAGAAATTTGGGCTGTAGCTTATTTGCCAAGCACTTTCAATTCTAATGAATACTTTAAAAGACTAACAAATTCTTTTTACGATGCCTACGGAAAAACACATTATTGGATTACTGTTGGTGTTGATAAAAATGATAAAGACAGGTTGCCAAAAGAAAATGAGATAGTAAACCAATGTACTGTAAAAACAATATATAAAGATGATTTAGAAAAAAACTATGTCGTATTTCAATTAATTCCAGCCTCCTTAGAATCTACGGTTAAAGATAAAGGTGTAAGTGATTTTTTACTTAAACGAATGGGCGAACGTTTACAAAGTAAAAAACATCGTATTAGAGTTTCATTAACAGATGGTGAAATGAAACAAAATCAAGAAATTATTTCAGGGTATTTTAATTATGACGCTACATCTGGAACTGAAAGTTTATTGGCGCTGTCTAAAGCCAAAGCAAATAAAGTTTTAGAAGAAAAGAAATTGCCTTCTGCTGTACGTAAAGATACAAATATTGAAAATGAAATGTTAATGCAAGTTAAACTATGGGGGTCAAAGAACAATTGGTCCGATGTTGATTTTAGACGTGCAATAATCACTTTAGATTGGACAATATTAAAAGATAAATACGGAAACATTGAAGGTAAATATATTGAAGGTGATGTTTTATACAAGAGCGATGAAGGCTGCGGTTATAGAAACTTTGGTTTTATAAGAAAATACCAAGGAGGAGGTCGTTATAATTCTTCTATTAGACAACATACTGTTGGAGCTACTGCCCCATTAACTTGCAAAAAAATAAATTAAAACAAATTTCAATAACTCAAAAAATAAATTTAATTATGAAACTAAACCACTACGGACTCAAAAGTCTATAGTGGTTTAGTTTTTTCTATGAAAAAATTGATCCTTATAGGTTGCCAAAGTTAAATTTTGATACTTACAAGTCTCAAATATTTGTGATAGCATCAGAGCAACAAAGCTCACGAATCTTCGGATTACAATTGATAACATTTAGATATATAATCCCATTCCATACACATTTTGCCTCCACGCCTCTACCCTTTCAGCAAAAAGAGTATTCCATTACCTTTTTTAAAGGAACTTTTAGCTCAGAAGGTTTACATTGTTTTAGAGGACTTCGTGAATCTTCGATTTCGTTAGAAAACTTTTAAAATAAACTGTAGAAGTAATAAACTTTGCTTTTCCCAAAGCAAAGTGACCCTTCGGCAAGCTCAGGGTAATACATAACGCAAGTACATTATAGTACAAATATAATATATGAGTAAAACGGCGAATACCGCGTATTTGATATAATATATACTCTGCAATCAAATTAAATAGCTCTTCAATCATCGTTTTATTGAACTTTCGTTTAGGCTGAATTGAAACTAAGGATAAAATTGAACAGTTCCAAAAAATGAACTTTTTTTTGGAACTGTTCTTAACGGTTTTATATGTGTCTGGTCATACCAATTTTGATTATATTTAAAAGATGAATCCACTATTGCAATATATACTATTACAACGCGCCAAAAGAAGGTTGAAATCCAAAAGTGGTGATCAGGCAATTCTCAAACGGCATATTGTGAATGAGTTAAGGAAGGGCCATGTAGAATTCGTTCATTCAGTCAAAGAAATGGTGTTTATTTCGATGGGTGTGCTTTCGGCAGGCTTTGGACTTAATGGTTTCCTACTTCCCAATCAGTTCATTGATGGCGGTGCTACTGGTGTTTGCCTCTTACTCCAAGTGTTCTCTAATATTTCATTAGGACTATTACTTATTATTGTCAATCTTCCATTTGTCATATTAGGGGCAAGGACGATAGGTAATTTTTTTGCAATTAAGAGTATTGTGGCCATCGCGACTTTGGCCATCGTTGTTCATTTTGTGCCGTACCCAATAATAACTGAAGACAAATTGCTGATTGCTTTTTTTGGAGGTTTTTTTTTAGGTTTGGGAATAGGGATGACTATGCGAGGAGGAGGTGTTATTGATGGTACTGAGGTTCTGGCAATTTATTTAAGTAGAAAATGGCATATGACAGTAGGAGATATCATACTGTTGATCAATATCATCATATTTTCAATAGGAGCATATCTACTGTCAATGGAGACGGCACTGTACGCAATTCTTACCTATCTGGTGGCTGCTAAAACCGTGAATTATATAGTTGATGGTGTTGAAGAATATATTGGAGTTACCATTATTTCAAAAAAAAACGAAGAGATACGATTAATGTTAACTAATGAGATGGGAAAAGCATGTACTATATATCATGGAAAACACGGATATGATAAATTAAATGAGGAACGCGCTAATTTTGAAATTGTATATACTGTATTAACTCGGCTAGAAATAGCAAAACTAACTACAGAAATTGATAAAATAGACAGAAATGCCTTTGTTGTAATGGATCTGGTCAAGGATATTAAAGGAGGCATGATAAAGAGAAAACCTTTAAAATGAGATTGGTTTGAATTCGTATCTTTTTTAGTATCGTACAGATATTTTTATATACCATTTTTCGGACCTGGTTCAATATCGATCATTGTTTTTTGAGTTAATTGAGAACCATCTTCATTTTTCTAAAGTCTATTCAGACGTTTCAATAGTTCTTTTTTATGAGTTCTTGATAAAGGTGTTTTTTGGTTGTTTGTCATTAAAATCAATCCGTCATCATCTCTTAATACTTGAAGAATATGATCGACATTTACCTGGATTGAAGAAACACTACCTTTATTTGATTTGAGTACTATGAGAAAAGAGCAATAATATTTAGATCTCTTTGTTTGAACTGAATGTATAATATTCCCATTACACACACATTCCCCTACTCTCCTGCCCATTCGACAAGCTCAGGGTAATACATAACGCAAGTACATTACCTTAGTACTAAACATCTAAAATGCGGTAAAAGCGATAATTGTGCTAATAATTCCATTTTAATTTTTACTACCTATTGCCGATAAATATTCGGTAATAGGTATATCTAATGATAAACCTAAAAATCCATTGTCACCAAATTTTTTACCATCAATAATTGGAAAACCTATTGTAATTGAAACATCTAAAGTATTATAAAGCCTTAGTCCAGTACCTACTCCAACATGAGGAAAATCAAAATTTTCATTAGTTGTTAAGTCTGCAATTTTATATAACAAACCAGATCCATATGCGATTAAATACCATTGATTTACAAATGGGTTTAACTCATTAGACTTGTCCTCATATGCAATTGAAGACTTAGCCAAATAATCATATCCTTTATTTTTAAATCCAAGAAGCTTTTTCTTGTAACCAATTTTTTCAGAGGCAAAACCAATCGAGTTGAGTGTCTGACTTTGATTGTTCTCCGTATAATTATAATCAGATAAAAATAGATTTTGGCTAAAGCCTATTGAAAAATATAATGTGTTTTTACCATAAGAACTCTCCTTATTGTAGTTTTCAATAAATGTATTTAAAAAAGATAAAACATCTATTTCTATCAATTGTTCTTCATTGTTAATGATCGTGTATTTATCAATTCCATTAATTATTTTTTCGTATATGTTTTTAAACTTTGATAGATTCTGGTATTTGATTTTTTCTTCACTCTCCAGTTTAGAATCAATTGTATTTACAAAAAAATTATGAGACTCATCTAAGAGTTGTAGGATATAACTAAATGTATTTGCTTTATCTAGTTCATTTATCTTGGATATGAAACCGAAAAACGAAATCACGTCTTCGTTTATTTCAAGATCCTCAAGTTCTGGTGGAATAAGAAAATAATTCATTATTGGAATTATACCATTAATTGCTTTAATAAAAGCATCAATTGTTTCATCATTTTTAGTATCAGCAATAAGGATTTTGGCTTGGATTAATTCTGGTAATACTTGATTTTCAAAATATAAAACATCATCTATTGTAAAATTATCTTTCTCCGAAAGCTTCCTTGTACGGATATACAAATTGCTAAAAAATTCAGCTTTATCTTTAATGAAAATACTATCCTTTAAATTAAAATTTTTACTTACCAAGTTATTGGAAATATTCTTTAATAAACCTTTTAAAAATCCAATATTTGACTTTGTATTATTAAATAAAGATTTGCTATTTGTTTTTAGTAGAGACTCAAACTCTTCTAGATTTGTCAATTTTTTTAATCTCTCAGTTACTGCATTGAACCGATAATCATCAAATGTACTATCTAACTCATTTTTAAGTAATTTCGATTTATTGATCAAACTATCTTTGAGAATTTCAATTCTTTCGGTTGAATTATCAGAAACTTCAATATTAGATATGAAATTTTTCCAATTATCTTCTGTTTCCCTCAATTTTTGCAAAATCCTCGTTGCTTTATCATATTGTTTATTAATATCGACTTTATGTGAGTTTATATTTCTAATAATGGCCAATCTTTCCCTTACTAGGTCTCTAGCATTTATTAAAGAAGAATTTTCTTGAACAATTGATCCTGCTTCACTTTTTATCTTTTTTAATATGAACCTTGCCTCTTCTAATTTGTTGGCTATATTAACAAACTCTTTCTTATAGTTTTCTAAGTTCAGCTTTCGGCTTGTAAGTACACTCAGATTAAAGTTAACATTTTCTTCTGAGGTAACATTCTTTAGATTTATATCTCCTAATTTCTCACCATTTTTTTTAAATGAATTTAATTTATCAATTCCTCGGTTGTAATCTTTAACCAAATCATGATATTTGTTAAGTTCAAAGCCAATACTAAATATTCCTAATAATTCATTATCCCCATTTTCGGTGGCATAATTTTTAAAAATCTCTGGATCAAAATTTGTTTTGTGTATATCATCGAGATATTGTTTCCGTATATTCTTAAGCTTATTATAATCTTTTGAAACTAATATCTCTTTAATATAATTGTAACTATTTAAATAGGCATTAATTATATCGTTAATTTCTAATCCTAAACTATTAAATATTCTCTCATTTACTTCTTGGTTCTTTATTTTATTCACCGAATTTTGATTCTTATTGCTTTCATTTTCCTTACTTTTATTCGCATCACTCTCATTACTTACATTTTCTTTAATTCCAAGCGAATTAAAAAGTCTAGAATACGTAAAATTTATTTTGGAATCAAAATCAAAAAATCCTTTTTCTTTGAGTAATTTATTATGGCTTAGCTGTGTACCAACTATATCAATTAATAGTTGATCTTTTTGATTTAGTGTTAATAAGGTATCTTTTTTATCTATTTTTATGACCAACTTAAGAGAATCATAATATTTAGTAATTTCATTAATTAAAGTAGAATCTTTAGATCTTAAATCGCTCTTTTTCCCTTTGTAATAAACCTCTTTATAAAGTTTTGTGAACCCAATGACCAATGCATAATTTGTTGCTAACTCTAAAAGCTCTTTTTCAATAATGTCTTGATTCTTTTCATCAACTAGAGTGTTAATAGTATTTTGAATAAACAATTTGGTTGTATAGTTATTTTCCGGGAACTTTGAAAATACGTAACGTTTCAATCCTTCACGCTTCAATTCATTTTGTTTTTTAACAATAATTTTTCTCAAGGCATCGATATCAATCGTCCCTTTGCCAAAGGTTAGACTTTCTAACCCTACCGATAAAGTAGGGTCATAATTTTCTTGTGCTAGGCAATTCTCATTTAAAATTAGCAGCAAGTACAGAAAAAGGGCTAAGCAAAATCTAAAAAGTATCATAATCTATGAGTTTTGATCGGTTAACAATTAAAATTAATAACAAGTACATTAGCAAAACATAACCCTCTAGGCCAAGGCATCTGCCCTATTTGTTTCATTTTTATCATGATTATAGTTTTTAAAAACAGAAAATATTTTTTTGGAGTAAAGTATAAAATACTCAATTTATTCATCCAAATTATGGGCTACTAGGAATACTACCAATACCGGATATAGGGTATTTTTGTTTAATTTGTACGTAGAAAAAACTATAGATACTTATACAAAATCAATTTCCATGTGCAATCTGTTGTTCCTTCGAGGAATAAGCATTCTATTACATTTGCAAGGAAATTTTTAGAATAAAAAAGTTTGCTTCAAAACATTACCCATTTCTTTTCCACGAATCTTTAATTACTTTCAAAAACTGACTAATACCCGTTGTACCTCCTGAAAGTAATGCAGCTGTAAATAAAAGGTCACAAAAATATAAGAGTTTTGTGCTTATATTACTTTCTATCGAACTCATTGAAATAAAAGGAGTCAGGGTTTTAATACCCGTTACAGCTAAAATTAAACCAATACTAAAAGCTACCATTCTTACATAGGTTGTTCTTTCAGAATTAACCGTTGTCATTATTTCTTCTGCTCTTTTGATAGAACCTTCTGAATTAGCTAATTCTGAATTTAATCTTGTTATGTTAGCTGCCCTTGCGCCCGTGTCAGCTGTTAATTGTTCCTGAAGGATATCTCTTCTTATTATTCTTCGTCTTTCTCTAAAAAAAGATAAAGTCGTTTCAGTTTCCTTCCTTATTTCTTGTGAATCGTTGTTTTCAGCGAAAAACACTGTAATGAATTGATCCAAAAGAGCACCAACAAGCAATAATCCTACCGCTAATTCTCCTAAAATTTTTTCAGGATTGTTTTTCCATTCAAAATCTTTTATGTGATTCTCATCATAGTTCAAAAAAAAGATTAATATAACCACTACTAACATTAACAAAACCCACCAATACTTTTTTAATACGCTTATCATAACTTTTATTTTTAATAAAATTCTCTTTAAAAACTAATTCTTTTTCTTCAAAAAAGGAAACTACATTTATTTAACAGTTTACCCCTTAATATTCCCTAAGGAAATAGTTTTACAAAGTTGATTAATTACTTGTATACCGGTCAAAAGGAAAACCATGGAAAATGAAAGGAGGGATTTTCCCCTAAATCGGAAGATAAACCTTATATTTCTGGTTATTAGTTTTTTAAATGAATTTTTAAAGATAGGTTTGAGAATTATTAATAATTAAAACTTTTAATCATGGGAACAAATTCAATTGACTCAAAACCTATTTTAATAACAGAAGCAGAAGCGTTTTTAGATAAGTATAACACACTAAATAGTAATATTACAAAAACGCCAAAGATCAAATCACCTGAAGTGGATGAATTAATAAAAAATAAATCCAATGCATTTGCTTTTAAGGCTGAACATATCCAAAGTTTAATAGGAAAAGGAAAAGCAGATTATATAGTAGTTATTCTTGGTGCACATAATGTAGATATTCCAGAGCATAAATTAAAGGCGGGGTCTTTCACTGTTATGGCCTTAGGATATACTAAAGATGAAAATTACCTAGGAGATGAAATTAAACTGAATATAATAAAAAAGAAACCAGTAGCATATCAATATCCTCCAAAGGCAGCGATTACAGGAACTCCAAAAATTAAAGTAGGAAAGGATGGAGAAAGAATGAGCATCGAACCTACATTAAAAGAGGACCAATTAATTTTCGAAAAAAATACTGGAAATTTATTTATGAAATAACTTTTAATTATTCAACAACTAATAAGTCAAATAGCTATTTGGAGTGTATTTCTCCCTGCATTAATCGGTTTGTTTTTTTATCGAAAGCTTAGTGCAGATAGCAAGTGGATTGCACTGATAGTATTTTTAGCGTGCGTACCACACATTGTTACATATGTAGAAAGCTATTTTGAAATTAAAAAAGAAACTCCTGTTCGATATGTATTTTTTAATATATATATGATACAGGAACTTCTTTTTTTAGCAATATTCTTCAATCAGTTTTTCCCTTCAGGAGTTAAGAAAACTATATTTAGAACATCAGTAGTACTATGCTTTTTGTTAGGAGTTATGCTAATTATCAAAAATGGATTTACCAACTTCCAGACTATTTGGTTGTGTTTTAACAATATTGCTTACACTATGTGGTCCTTATTGCTGTTATATAAACTATATGAAAGAGACGATACGGTATTTAACACTTCCTATTCGTTGTTATTCTATATTTTTGGTCTCTTTTTTTACACAAGTTGTACAATATTAGTATTTGGGTTATGGGATTATATTAGAAGTCATGAAAATTCATATTTAAAAAATCTTAATGCCATACATTCTATATATAATGTGGTAATGTATGTATCGTTTTCTATCGGTTTTATTATAGAAGTAAAACTATTTCGACCAAAAAAATCTTAATCTAAGAATATACCTTATGGTAAATAAAATAGACGAAGACATTTTAATTTCTGTGATAGCAGGATCAATACTACTCTCTGTATTATGTATTTTTATAGTGGTTTTTACCATGCTATATTTTAAAAAAAGAAAGCAAAATAAGCAGGAAAGGGAACAATTAGCTTCAGAATTTGCTGCTACATTACTTCAATCCCAATTAGAAATCAAAGAGCAAACACTTCAGAACATAGGACGGGAGCTTCATGATAATCTTGGGCATACAGCTAGTCTAATAAAAATATACTTAAATACAATAAAATTTGATGATATAGTAAGTGCTGAAAAAAGAATTTCCGATTCTAAAGAATTATTGAAACAGCTCATAAAAGACTTAAAACTGTTATCATTAGACCTAAACGGAGATAGAGTGATTCAGCAAGGACTATGTGTTGCAATTGCTAATGATTTAGATAAATTAAACAAAATAACTACGCTTACGACTAACTTAAAAATAACAGGTAAGGAATTCGTACTGCCATCTGAATCTGTTATTATTTTGTATCGTATGTCTCAGGAGATTATGAACAATATCATCAAGCATAGTGAAGCTACTGAAGTTATTGTGGAGTTTAAATTTTTAGAAAATTTACTTACCTTAGTATTTCACGATAATGGTGTGGGGTTCAGTTTTGATGAAAAATTAAATAAATGGGGGAATGGCTTACTTAATTTGCGAAATAGAGCAAAGATAATTAATGCTGCTTTCAATGTAGAGAGTTCAGAAAAAGGAACAACAGTTATCATTGAAATAACGAACTAAATGACATTTTTTTCAACAGTAAAATTGGGGGTTGTTGATGATCATAATCTATTTCGAAAAGGACTAATTAGTCTTATTTACATGCTATCTATGGAGTGTAAAATCCTTTTTGAAGCGTCTAATGGTAAGGAACTACAATCTTGTATTAATCCTGAAAACCTTCCAGATATAGTACTATTGGATGTTAATATGCCAGAAATGGATGGTTTTGAAACCGTTATATGGCTACGCAAAGAATATCCAAGTATACATATTCTGGTAATCAGTATGATAGGAAAAGAAGAAACCATAGTTCGCATGCTAAAATTAGGAGTAAAAGGGTATTTGAGTAAGGATGTAGAGCCCAAAGAATTAGAGGAAGCTATTAGATCAGTTATTAATAAAGGGTTTTACTATACGGATTTTATTACAGGGAAATTGGTGCATTCGTTTCAGAATGGTGTAAATGAATTCGAAAGCACTTATAGATTTCACGAATTAAAGGAACGAGAGCGAGATTTTATTAAACTGGCTTGCAGTGAAATGACCTATCATGAAATTGCAGATAAAATGTTCGTTAGTCCAAAAACAGTAGACGGGTATCGTAATACACTTTTTGAAAAATTGAATGTTAAAAATAGAGTTGGTCTAGCGTTGCATGCTGTTAAAGAAGGTTGGGTGAAACTTTAACCTTATTTTCCCATTCCACACCCCCCTACTCTCCTATCCTTTCCACAAGCTCAGGGACTACGTCGTTTCGAGCAATAAGTATTACATTTTTTAAGAAAATTGGGTTAAAGAACTTCGCTTTTACTAAAGCGAAGTGGCCCATCGGCAAGCTCAGGGTAATACATAACGCAAGTACATTATAGTGTAAATGTATTTATGGAAGCAAATTGACGAATACGTGGTATTAACATAGTTGCAGATATAACGACACGTTAGGTGTTTTATATCATCAGCAATTATGTAAAAGCCAATTTGCGATACGCCTGCCACATTAGTAGCTATAATGTAAATATCCTGTAAAATAAACTTTCTACTAAATCGAATATTCTGTACTACGGGTTCAGAAATTTTCAAATAAATGATTCTCAGCGATTAGGATTTTGCCGTTATGTACGGCACAATTTTAAAGATTAAAAAAATGCAAACACTTTTAGATGAATTTTAAATCGCGTATTTGATAAAACACCTACCATTTTATTGTATTCATAATCTTAAAAAAATAATTTTAGGATAATATTTTATATCCTTTTTGTTGTGAATTCGGAATGTATTAAAAATTATAAATATAAAATTCATTATATACATAACTATTAAAAACACTAAGTTAGAATTAATAATAATACGCCAAGTTATCTCTTCAGTTATACCAAAAATTATTGAAATTAATGGGATGAAGAAAAGTAAAATAGTCCATGTTATTTCAAAATTGACAATATCTTTTCCAACTTTATTAATGTCTTTTAATTTATCTTTTTTTAGAATCCACAATATAAATGGCACCAGAATTCCAAGTATAGGAAAGAATACGTAGGTAAGTGCAGATAAATTAAGAATTTTCAAAAACCTCCTATCCTCTTTTATTGTCCAATCAATTAACTCATCTGGAGTAACATTTAGAGCATTGGATAATCTTTTAAGGGTATCGCCCGTTGGTTCCGTTTTACTTTTTTCAATTCTTTGAATAGTTCTTAAACTCAAGCCTGATTCTTCGGCAAGTATTTCTTGAGACATTCCTTTTCGGTTTCTCAACTCTTTTATTTTTTTTGCTAAATCTTTATTCTTCATTACACTTTTTAATTACTTAATTTTATTAGCGCTAACTTGTCTCGTTCCTTGGTTTAAAGTTAGGCTGACAATTTTTCCTTTATCATTTGAATTGAATATTATTTTAACCGAAGAACCCTTTACAAAAAAATGATTCTCATCTTTAGCAAAAAGCTCATTCTTTCTTAATTCCTTTGGAGCTTGAAGAAAGAGTGAATTACCTATCTTGGTTATTTTAATATTAGCATTAGGCTTCAATCTGTAAGTGCCTATATATTGCTTAAGTATTTCTGATGAAATTTCTACCGTTTTATCTATAGTCGAAGTTTGGTTGATAATCATGGTTGCGATTTTCTTTGTAACATCTGGCACATTTTTAATACTCTTACAATTGCAATTGGTTAATGCGATAATATAAATATTTTCTTTGGTTATAAAAATGCCGCTGGCAGTATACCCAAAAGTACCGCCATTGTGAGCAATTACTTTTGAACCATTTAAATTTCCTATTCTCCAACCATATCCATATGGAATCTTCTTCCCATCGTTAAGTGTTGATGGGTTTATTGCTTTTTTCAAACTAGAACGTTTAATTAATGTATTAGATGTGATAGCATTATGCCATTTTAATAAATCATCTACGTTGGACATTAATGAGCCCGCCGAATATGGTAATGTCAAACTCATATAATTCGCGTTGATATATTTATTGTGTATATATTGATATCCAGCAGCTCTATTTTTAATGATTTCCTTATTACTACCATAATATGATTTTGTCATACCAAGTTTTTCAAAAATATTTTTTTCAATAAAATCTTCATACGATAAACCTGAAACAATTTCTATAATACGCCCAAGAATTATATAACCAGCATTGCTATATTTAAACTGTTCTCCTGGTTCAAAATCCATAGGCTTATTCTTAAAATAATCAATAAGTTCTGTGGATGTCATGTCCGTTCTAGCTATTAAACTCTGATTGCCCGAAGGTGTACTATTCTTAATGCCAGATGTGTGATTTAACAAATGATGGATAGTAATACCCTTACCTTTTGTGGGATAGTTAGGTATATATTTTATAATCTCATCTTTAACTCTAAGTTTACCCTTCTCCTCTAACATTAAAATGGCTATTGCAGTGAATTGCTTTGTGATAGACCCAATTTGTAACACACTATTCAATGTAATTGGTGTTTCTAGTTCTAAGTTAGATTTGCCATACGCTTTTCTATAAATGGGTTTACCATCTTTAGCTATTAACATTACAATTCCTGGTTCATTTTCTTTATAAATTGAGGAAACTATATTATCTATTTGTGATTCTAAATCTTGACTAAAACTAATATTCAATATAAAAAGAAAAAAAAGGGATGTGAGAAGTAATTTCATAGTTATATTTATCTAGAAAGATTAGATCAAAATTAAATATAACACATTACAACGCTTGTGAATTCTTTACGACATCTTTACGACATCTAAGCTAATTAACAGTAACCAAAGAGGTGTTGAAGTATCATCAGAGTCATCAAAACAAGTCCATACTTTTTATTTTCTAGAATTTTAGACAAAAACATTATAAATAACTTGAAGTCTATTCCTTCTTATGCCTTATCAGTTTTTGTGACCTTTTTAATAAGTTAGGAAATGTTTTTCTCAGTATAAAACTGCTTTTTTATAACGTTACTGTTTGTTTTCTAGGAAAGCAATAATCAAAAATAATTTCCTTGGATTTAAATAAACACTATATTCTTTTGATATACTTGAAGGTTAATTGTTTAAAATTGATATAAAAATTCCCAAATAAAAACTAATTAAAAGGTTAAATAAAACGGTATAAATCAAATCCCATTCCATATATATTCCCACTTCGCTCATATCGTCGCTTCGGGCAAAGAGTATTCCATTACATTTTTAAAAGAAACTTTTTGGGAAAGGAAAAAAATAAAGAAGATTAGGTACTGGTAAAAACTATTTACCAAAGCAAAGTTACATAACGCAAGTACATTATAGTACACATAACAATATCTAGAAAGTCCGGTGGACTTTCTAAATATTGTTGGCGAGATGATGCGTTGGCAAATGCTACGTATTGTGGTTAACTAAGCGCCAGCATATTATATGGATAGATATTATGTCAAAGCCATTGGTTTTATTGCTTTTCTAGTATTGCAGGTAATATATAATCAGTCATCATTTTATTAACATTGATTTGATTACCTGGTTTACCATATGCTGAGGCAGTGATAACCACAACAAAAGGAATGTCTTTAAAAACAAAGATCTTATTACCCCCGTTGCCTGCGGAAAAAAAAACTTCGTAGTTTTCCCCATCTACTTTATATATATTATTAAAAAAAAGGTACCCATAATATCCTTCTTCTCCTGCATCTGCATAAGCTCTGGATACTTGTTTGGTTAAGCTTTTCTCTACCCATTCTTCAGTGAGGATTTGTTTGCCATTCCATTTGCCTTTGTTTTTATAAAGTTGTCCATATTTTGCAAAATCAATAGCGCGTAGTTGTATTCCTCCACCTGTATATGCAATATGTTGAGGGGTATAAAACCACTTATAATTGGTAATACCTAAGGGGGCAAATAATTTTTTATCAGCAAAGGAAACCAGTCCGTTTGGAACTGATTTATCAATGATATCCCCTAGCAAACCAGAACCAGCAGTAAAGTAATTATAATCCTTACCTATTACTTTATTTTTATGCATAGGTAAATCTAAAGTAAATTTCACCCAGTTATCAGTAGATTGCATTTTAAATTCAGTCCCTGGACTGTCTTCGTCATTATCATTGCCAAGAAATCCAGAACTCATGGTTAATAGTGATTTTAGAGTTACAGAATCTTTTTTTGGACTATAATTTTTATAGGATTTTAAATCATAAAAATCTTTTAATAAAACATTTTCATTTTTTATAAATTTTTCTTCAATTGCTATTCCCATTATTGTAGAGGCAAATGATTTTCCTACCGACATAGGGTTGTGTAAACTATCTCTTGTTGTTCCATTAAAATATTCCTCTATTAAGAGTTTACCATTTTTTATCACTACAATTCCGTTAATATCTTCAAACCTACTTTCTGCTATTTTTCTATTTAGAGCTTCAATTTTATTGTTGTCAAAATTATCTTTAGAAATTTCCCAACCACTATTAGGCTGTATTTTCTGAACAGGAACTAAATTTTCATCTATATGTATTTTAGGCACTTCTACAACGATATTTCCTTTTGCCAAAAGAGGACCAACTTTTAATGTACCATCCCTTAAATACGGCTTTATTTCTATGCTTAACGTGTGATTTCCTTCGGTAAACGCATCTAGCCCACCATTAATTTTCATAAATCGTTGCCACATAAACCAGCCCCAGAAATTAATTTGTTCTGGTGTTACTAGTGGTATTACTTGTCTAAGTTTTTCTGTTTTACGTGTTTTTGGCCCTGCTCCAGTGTTTAAGTTTTCTGCATAAATTAATTTTCCATCTACTAAATATGAAAATTGAAAATTTCCTTTGCTTAATAATTCATCTTCAGATAAGGATGGGGCTAATTCTTGAAGACTTTGTATCAATGGTTTATCTAAGTTGAAAACAATACTAAGGTAGTTGTCGTTATGTAAATTGAAGTTTTTTGAATATTCTTCTGAGGAAATTTTAGCTTTTGTAAAATCTACTGTTGAAAAATATAAATTTTCTATTTCGGTTGAATTCGTATTATCTGATTTTGACTGACTATTATTCTTGCATGATATTAATATACATACAATAAGTACTAAAAAATGATTTGATTTCATAATTGGAATTTGATTTGATGAAAAATGTCGTTTTAAAACATTTTATAATTGTATAGAATTAACACTTATGACATTTATTTTAATCTCTTATAGCGTTCTAATATTTTTGCGTCTACCCAATAAATATCTTGGTTACTTGTATAAAAAAAGTATTTTCCGTCTTTACTTACAAACGGACAAAGTTCATGATTTTTAGTGTTTATGCGTTCACCCATATTGACAGATTTAGACCATGTTCCGTCCGTGTTCTTAAAGCTAATGTACAAATCGCCTCTACCAAGACCATCTTGTCTTGTGCCGCAAAAAATAATATAAGACTCATCTGGGGCAATAAAAACATCTGCTTCGTAGCCTAGAGTGTTGATTGAATCACTTAATGAAACTGGCTTTTGAAATTCTCCTTTTTCATATTTTGAAGCATAGATGTCGAAGTTAGACCCAACTTTGTTTGATGAAAAATACATAGTACCATTGTAGGTAAATGAAATGTAATATTCATCATTATTTGAGTTGATTTTTGGTCCAGCATTTATAGGTTCCGACCATCCGTTAGCAAATCTTTCAACATACCAGATATCATAATCTTTTGGATCCCCTAAACCATCTAAAGCTCTTTTAGATATAAAATACAATCTATTCTCGTCAGGTGAAAGAAAAGGGTCATTATAACCATATTTTTCATGTGCCAAAATTATTTTGGGTTTGCTCCAATTGTCTCCTACAAGTTTAGAATATCGAATTTCTTCTTTTCCATTGGTCGCAACTCCATAAAAGAATTCAGTAGCATCACTATTAAAGACTGATCCAAACTCGTATTCATCCTCTTTAGAAATAATATCGGGTGCAAAAATTTGAGGAGTGGTTGATGGTGGTTTTTGTTTTAGATATTTGAGTTTTTCATTTACCTGGCTTAAACAATTTGTTGTTGTTTGATCTTTTCTCTTATCGGGATTTTTTACAGGAAGTTTGTGTTGTAAGTAGTCAAAAATCTTATCTTTTTCCGATTTAATATACTCTTTGTCTATAGCTATATTACTTTTATTTGTTTTAGAAAAATTAAGTTGAGCATTACTGTCGAGAACGCACAAAAAAGAAATTACGATAATGAGTTTATATTTCATCGGTATTTTTTAAAATTTTACAATCATCAAACTAATAGAAAGCAACTCTCACTTAATAAAATGAAATTAACATTGTTATTTTTCACTTTAATTTTTTTGTAAAGAAAACTTTTTTTTGTCATCAGATGTAACTATTGTCGTTATTAGATGTCCTAAACTATAGTATCAGACTATTTTGTTAATCTATACATAAATAAAGATCAAATTCTAACTAAATGAAATGATAAAAAATATCAAACTCATTTTTATGTTAGACTAAAACACAACAATATTAAAATTTTGAGTGGATGAGTATATCGCTATATGAGCTTTTTCTGGTATTGATTATTGGTCAGTGTATTTTTTTGATTTTTGCCATTCAGTATATCCCTAAAAAGCATACAGGAGCAAATAGGGCTATACAGTACTTATTAGCTATTTATAGCCTTTTTTTATTCGAAAGAGCTATGGGGCATCAATTTGAAAGAGAATTTTTGAGGCTATATGGTAATATCATTAATATTTTTTATCTTTTTATTGGGCCTTTAGTTTACACGTATATTAGGCGGTTACTTTTTTATAAAAACGGAAATTATCAGTTAGCATACTATCACTATTTGCCAGCACTATTGTATTTAGCATACTGTTTTTTTCATGTTTATATTTATGATTCAATAAAGGATGTAAGCAGTTATTTTAACACTTTATTGTTTTGTAACGACATCATATTTTTCGTTTTTATCTCGGCTTATTTATTCAAATCTAATAGACTACTAAATTACTATAAGAGGAATGAAAGGCAAGAATTATCCTTTAATCAAACCATTATAAAATATATAGAGGTTATGCTCATTGGTTTGCTGGTTTATATGATTTTTTGGTTGTTAGGCATTGTTGAACGCTTTATTGTTAAATTACCAATTGATATTAGAATGATATGGGATATATCATGTTTAATCTTTGGTATACAGATTTATATAGTAGGTTTTTATAATTTAAAACATCCTGAAGTATTTAAAATTAGATTTTCATCTAATAATGAAAATGAATCTAAAAGAAAGAATATACTAGAAGAAAATGAAATAAGTAGGATTCAAAACATAGTTGATATTTTTTTTAAAGAAAAAAAAGGATATAGACGAACAGAATTAAGTTTGTCAATTTTAGCTAATGAAATTAATACTACAACTAATAAATTGTCATGGGTTCTCAATAATATCTACAAAAAAACTTTTTATGAACTGGTTAATGAATATAGAGTTGAAGATTTTTTACAAAGAATCAAAGAAAATGACCATAAAGAATTTACAGTAGTATCTATAGCATTTGATGTTGGGTTTAATTCTAAATCTACTTTTTATAAGGCATTCAAAGAAATAACAAATTTTACTCCTACAGAATATATTAGAAAGGTTGAGAATTCGCAAAAACTTAAAGAGTATTAATAAATTGTATCATCTCACAATTTATATACATTTTGCCTCCCGCCTCTGCCCTACAGTATTTATTGAGAGAAATATACACTAGCTAAGTTTTAATTAGTATTTTTGATTTGTTCCATCCATATTACTTTAGGTTATGTCTATTACATCAATAAGAAGAATATTCGTATTTGTTATTACAATCTCTGTTGTTACTATATATTCTTGTAAACAGGAAAAAAAATCTAAAGAAACAACTGTTACAAATCACAGTAAGGCTAATTTAAAAGAAGCACTAACCTTTTATGCTTCTTTTGATAAAGGAGTTGATGCAGATTTTTCATTAGGCGATACACGTATGTTTACGGTACCAAATAGAAAAGCGATAGATTCTGCAAAGGTTGGATTACACAAACCTGATATTAGCAGACAAGAAGGGAAAGGAAAATATGGTTATGGATTGGTCTTTACAGAGCGTAGCAAAGGAAATATTTATTATCCTAGTGAAAAAAACATAGCCTATACTAAAGAAAATTGGAGTGGCGCAATTTCATTTTGGTTAAGTTTAGATCCTGCTACAGATTTAAAACCCGGCTATTGTGATCCTATTCAAATTACAGATGTAAGTTACAATGATGCTGCAATTTGGGTTGATTTCACCAAAGAAAACCCTCGTGATTTTCGATTAGGTGTTATTGGAGATCGAAATGTATGGAATCCAAATCCTGAAGGACCTGATAACGAGAACCCCATTTTTAATAAGCGTCTAACCGGAGTAAAAAATCCACCTTTTGGGAGTGATCAATGGACACATATTTTGATTAATTTTTCTAATCTAAATACTAATAACGGACAGGCATCTCTGTATATAAATGGTAAGTTAAAGGGTACTCGTAAGAATATTGATACGCCTTTTACCTGGGATTTGTCTAAATCTAATATTTATTTAGGATTAGGATATATCGGACTTATGGATGAGCTATCCATTTTCAATAGAAATTTAACAGATAAAGAAATCATAACATTGTATGAGTTAGAAAATGGTGTACACACTATTTTAGAAATAAAGAAATGATACACGTAATAATATCCAGAAAACCCTTAGATAAATTGAGAGTTAAACTTAATATACAAAGAAATTGAAATAAAACGGGTTTTTAGATTTTAGTAAAGAATAATTTTAGAATACCTGCTAATTTATTTCCAGATATGCCTAAGGTGTACAATTCATAAAATTGGGTGTATTGACAGCAGTAAGTGGTGCATTAGAGGCAAAATTATGACAGAATATCGCATTGCTTACATTCCAACTTCCAATATCTTGATTAAATAGTGTATCTCTAAACATAGAACCCATATTGGTCGCACTACTCACGTTCCAACTACTAATATCTCGATTAAATGAGGAATTTCTGAACATAGAGAACATATTTACCACATTGCTTACATCCCAACTATCAATGTTTTGATTAAACGGAGTTCCTCTAAACATAGAACGCATATCGGTTACATTTTTCACATCCCAATTACTTATGTCTTGGTTAAATGAAGAGTTTCCAAACATAGAATCCATCTGAGTTACATTACTGGTGTCCCAGATATTAAAATTTCCATTAAGAAGGGTATTGACAGTAAAAAACATATTAGACATATCTGTTACTAGAGAAAGATCTGGAGCATCAACAGCATTTATAATCAAGGTATTTACCCCTGCAAAAGCACTATGCATTGTTAACCATTGTATAGTACCCCACTGCTCCACCGCACGTAACTGGCCTTGAGAAGTGCTGTTATTAGAAAGAACTATTGCTGGAAAGGTACCACTGATGCTCACAGTATGGATACCGGCATTAGAGTAAGTATGGGTAGCATCAGAGGTTCTCCCGGTTTGAGTTGTGCCATCACCCCAATCTATTGTGTAATCATAGGTGAACTCCGTTGACCGTGTAGATATGGTTACCATTTCATTACTACTAGTGGTTTGCCAAGTAGTTACAAAAGAAGTATCGTCTACATCGGTTAGATTTATGGTTACTATAGCCTCGGCTGTAGTTTTACCATCGGTAACCACTACAGTAATGGTATGGTATTGAGAAGTTTCATAATCTAAAACTTTCAAATCATCAAGACTTAGTATTCCCTCATCACTAATTTCAAAAAGATGATCATCATTAACGCTAATACTAAACACTAGTGTATCACCATCTGGGTCAATGGCTTCAATCGAACCTATTGGTATATTATCAGCTATATTTTCAGCAACAGTAAAGCTTTGGTTATTTATAACGGGAATATTATTTTGAGCTATCTTCAGATCATCATCGTTACTACAATTTAAGAGTGCAGTAAGCACAAAAAACAGTACAAGAAATTTTGCTAGATTTTTCATATCAATAACAAGTTTTTTTATTTTTTAAATAATTTCCACTTTCAACCTTCTAGAAAAAGCTAATTTTTATTTTTACAGAATCATCACCTTTTTAGCTAAGAATTTTCCCTATATACTTTTCTACCGTTTAATCAAATAGCTCGATTAAAGAACCTTTAAGGTTAGATGATGTTAAATGTTATGAAGTGACTAATCTATAATTTTAAACGTTAAGGTGTAATGACAAATTAACAAAACCCTATTTTGAATTTATGGACTGAGGTTTTCGATTGACCTGACTATGCATTCATTCCTGTGTTTTATAAAAATTAAAATGCCATAACTGGCATTTTAATTTTTACACATGATTTCCAACCAATCTGATCAAACCTTTATTTAATTTTGACTAATTTGCTATTTTCAAAAGTGCTTCTTTGGCAACTTTACCTATATCACCATCAGAATCTAAAGAAATGGCTTTTTTGAGTGCTTCTCTTGCTTTAGTAGGGTCTTGCAGTGCGATGTATGATTCTCCTAGATATTTATAAGCATTTGCAGAATTTGGGAATAGTTGTAAAACCATAGAAAATACTTGAGTAGAAGCCTGAATTTGAGGTACACGGCCACTTTGCAATAAAATGTTTCCTAATTTAATTAACTCCATCTCAAAATCACAAAACGCATAAAGTGGGTCCTGGATCATTTTAGGAAGTTCTTCTGCCAGTTTTTGTGTTTGTCCAGATAAATACAAGCTTACGACATAATCCATTGGCTTAGGTTTAAAATCCTGTACATTAAAAGTTAATGCTGCTTCTAATACAGGATCTTGATTGCTTGCATACTCATCAAAACTCATAGTAACTGGAATACTAGGGGCTATCCAATCTGCATTTTCTAAGGCTGGCTTATCTTGCCACCATAAATACGATAAAGAAATATTAATAGCACTATTTGGTAGTGTTACAGGGCGGTTATCCCCCCAAAAATTAACATTTTCTGCTGTGGGTTCCCCTACAAAAATAACATTAGTATAATTGTCTATTTCATTAACGAGATTTTGACAAGCAGAAAAGGTTCGTTTTCCTATAATAACAAATAGCTTTCCTATTTTATTTATCTTTTCGGCTTTAATAAGACCTTTTATAACATCTTTATTTAAATAGTTATTTCCACCGCCATTTAAACGTAAATCAATAACTAACTTTTCGGTATCGTTAGTTTCTATTTGATTAAAAACACGAGCATAAAAATCCTTAGTACTTTCTTCGGCTTCATCTGCTATTCTACTATGTCTAACATACATTGTCCT
The DNA here is from genome assembly GCF_943422735.1 of Aquimarina sp. EL_43. Classification (NCBI taxonomy): domain Bacteria; kingdom Pseudomonadati; phylum Bacteroidota; class Flavobacteriia; order Flavobacteriales; family Flavobacteriaceae; genus Aquimarina; species Aquimarina sp. EL_43. Next base: position 4,780,404 of record NZ_CALSBR010000001.1, read on the forward strand.
TTCTTTGGCTAAGTATTCTGAAAAGTAAACCTTATCTAGCTGTTGTAAATATAAAGGTGTTGTTGATTGGTCTCTTGCATCCAACCAATTTTCATCTTGATGTACATAACCACGGTGTGTGGGTACTGTCTCTCCTTTAGCCAATGCACTAAAGGATTGGGTAAATACGTTGCCATTTTTTTCTAACGTAAGTGCTACCTCATTTTGAAGGGTCTTTGTTATTTTTTGGGCATGTAAAATTTCAGGATATCGTATGTTATTAATTCCGTAGGCTTTAAAATATTGCGAATTTTCTACTTCTACTGTCGGTTCAATTGCTTTTAGAACCTCTGAAATTGGCTTCCCTTCTATCGCTATGACCTTTGCTCCAACTGCTTCTGGGTAGTTCTTGTGTGTTCCCTGAATATATATTCCATCATTAAATTCATATAAATTGAAAGGCAATTGTGAAAATTCAAAAGGCTTTTGATGAAAACTAATATAGGTATGCCCATATTTGAATAAAGACACAAGTCGAGAAATCCCAACTATAATTTCGTGTTCTTGTAAATTAGGAATGTCATGGCATAGTGTTTCTACTTCGGTATCAAAAATCTCCTTAGTTGTTTTTACAAAAAGATGTGAATAATCGTTATGTATGGTGTTTTGAATAAAACGAAGATCTTCTTGCCATTGTACTTTGGTTAACCTCTCTTGAGACCATAGTTGAGCAAATAGAAATAGGTTGAGTATAATTAGTATTTTTTTCATAATATTATTTTTTAACCTGAATGTATTTCAGGGATTTTGATTATATATTGATTGATGAATTAAAAGTGCTTATTTACTGTTCGTTCTTTCTAAAATTAAAGTAGCAAATGATTGTACGCCATATTTTATGGTGGTTTCGTCTACAGCAAAATTTGGTGTATGGGGCATAGAATTTATACCTTTTTCAATATTAGATCCTCCTAAGAAAAAGAATACTCCTGGTACTTTTTGCTGATAGAATAAAAAATCTTCACCAAAATAAGGAGCTTGGCCGTACAGTGGTTTAAACATTTCTTTGTTATAGAAACCAGAAATTGTTTGTGATGCAATTTTTGTGAGTTTAGGATCATTTATAGGAGTTCCCGAGTAGTCTTTTGAATATTCAATAGAAATAAAAGCATCTTTAAATTTAGAATTAAGGATTTGCTTTTTTATTTCAAGAGGTATGCTATTCACTTTTTTTACGTCAGTTTCAAGAAAACTAGCATTATAAAAAGTAACACCCTTATCTGTATTAAGTCCTGCACCCTGTAAAATGAAGTAATCTTTAAAAATTGTTTCTTTGTTTGTCAACCCTATTTCAGAATCTGAAATCTTATTTATGATATCCCAGATTGAGCCATTCTGTTCTATATTACGAACAAAACCTTTTAATATAGTATTCATGAAGTTTTCTAACTCTTTTTCATTGGTGCTAGGCTTGAATTTTATCTTAAGTGATTTTTGATAAGCAAATAACTCATTAGCCTTAACATTAATCTCTCCCGATGGACCAGGGCCAATATGTAATCCATAAATTTCATCTGGTTTAATAATGTCGAAAAGGCCATCTTTAATCATATCTTTTGCACCCGTAAAGGTTTCTTCGGCAGGCTGAAAAATGAAATAAATAGTACCTTCTAAGTTTTCTTTTTGTTGCGATAGAACATTAGCAATTCCCAAACCAATTGTGGTATGCACATCATGACCACAAATATGCCGTATGCCTTTATTTTTAGATTTAAAATCTACAACATCTGCTTCGTCTGTTTTTATAGCATCCATATCGGCTCTCCAAGCTATTTTTCTTCCTTTTTTATCACCTTGTAGGATTCCTACTACTCCATGTCCTCCAACATTCGTTTTAACTTCTAATCCTAAATTTTTTAAGTATTCTGCTACAATTTGAGAAGTTCTTTTTTCTTGTTTCGAAATTTCGGGGTTCCTATGTAAACCCCTTCTAATTTTAACCAAGCTATTATAGATGTCATCAGTTTGTTTTACTATTTGTTGGTAGGAACTCGTATTTGTATCTGATTGTGCAGAAAGTATTCCGGTAGTTACTAAAAGAAGTATGACTATAAGTTGTGTTTTCATGATATAATTTTGTTTGTTATATATCACAAATATTGTCTTATTATGTCATTAGAAATAGTGCTTTTTGTTGAAGTATCGTATTTGATATTTGAAACGTCACAGCAGTATTATTTGTTCATCCAATCTTTAAAATCACTAGTTTTTTGTCTACTTACAATAAACTCCTGATCTCTTGGATTAGAAACAGATAACTTTACTCTGTGATTAAAATATGGTTCTATTTTCTGAATTGAAATTTTGGAGATAATCTGACCTCTGTTAATTCTGTAAAATTTAGTGTCATCTAAGGAATCAAATAATTGGTCCATAGTTTCATCTATGATGTAGCGTTTGTTATGGGTGATACCAAAAGTAATACTATCCTGCGAATATATATACAATAGCTCTGATACCCTTATTTGTACAAAGCCACTCCCCTCTTTTACCAATATTCCTGAGCGTTTTTGTGGGGTTTGAATACTGCTCAAGAGTTCTTTTAAGATATTGGGTTCTATTGGATTAGATAGGCTTTTAGATTTTGAAAATTTGTGTAATGCAGCATCTAAGTCTTTTTGTTGAATGGGCTTTAGTAAATAGTCAATACTATTTACTTTAAATGCTTGAATAGCGTATTGGTCAAAAGCCGTAGTGAAAATAATAGGTGCAGTAACTTCTACTTTTTGAAATATCTCAAAACTCAATCCATCTGCTAGTTGAATATCCATAAATACTAGTTCAGGAGTAGTGTTCTTTTGAAACCATACGACAGCATCTTCAACGGTATCAATAATATCTAATAATTGAAAATCAAGAGTGCTTTTCTTTAACAAGTTTTGTAACTGACTTGCAGCCCGGGGTTCATCTTCAACAATTAGTATTTTCATGAGTTGTATTTTGATTTGATGCTTTTAATAATGGAAGAGAAACTGTAAAATGCTCCCCGTTATTATTGATAATAGGTGCTTTACTTGATATAAGTTGATACCGTTTTTCAATATTCTTTAATCCAATTTTTGTGGATGGTATTTGGGTTGACTTCGTTTGTATTTTATTACTTACCACTAAATAATCCTCTTTAATTTCTATAGTAATAATCAAAGGTTTCGCCCTAGAAACGATATTGTGTTTTATAGCATTTTCTAGTAAAAGCTGCAAACTCATAGGGACAATCATAGCCATTTGTTTGCTTTCCGGAATACGCCAATTTACCTTTAGGTTATCTCCAAATCTTTCTGATTGAATATGAATATAAGCTTTTGCAAATTTTAATTCTTTTTGTAATGAAATTAAGTTGGTATTTCCTGATTCTAGTATAAATCGATATACATCAGACAGATTATCAACAAACCCCTTCGCATCTTCTTTAGCATCTTGATCAATAATATCACGTAAGGTGTTTAAACTATTAAATAAAAAATGAGGTTGTGCTTGATTTCTTAGAGTATCTAACTGTGCTTGTATCATTATTTGTTTGGTCTGCTCTTCATCTCTAATTGATTTTTTAAGCCTAACATAATAATAAATTGCCTCATATATCGCCATTGTCATAATAATGATTATAAAAACAGGTAAAAGAACTTTCAATATTACCATATGGGTAGAATAGAATCCCAAAAAGGTAAACAATTGTGCAAGCAAAAAACCCATTGTAAAGTCAACAAACAATATCACACAAATAATTGCAAAAAGAAGGAAGATAATACGTTTTAAATCATCTTTAAAGTCAGGATATCTTTTCCGTAAATGAATCAAAATAAACCTTATGATACACCAATCACAGATTGTAGGAATTAATGAAGCAAACCAACCTATGAGTACTAATTCTATTGATGCTCTTTCTGATGGGTTATTGAATAAATAGTTTGCTACAAGACTTATAATAAGAATACCTATTACAGAAAACCAAATATCATTGAATCCTAGATATTGTATGCGTTTTTTTTTATTAAATAGTACCATGAACTATAAGTGTATTAGCAGTATACCTTGTTTAACTTGATAGAATACAAATCCAAAAGCAATTACAGTAATAACCTGATTCCTGCTTCTAGTTTTCCATTATTAGAGGCATCATACGAATAACGGAATTATTTGTATCCTGTACAAACCAAAAAAATGGACTTTTATTTGTAGTTCAAATATCTTAGGATTGACAAAAAAATGAAATCATAATATTTTGAAATGTCGTAATATGTTTCTGAATTGTTATACTTTTAGATATAATGCCATACCACATTAGTTGACAAAATAAACCTCACCCGTGTCTTCGGCAAACCCACCACCAAGCTGCCAGTCATCTTTGGAGAGGGAATTGAGAACAAAAATTTGAGGTGTTAAACCAGGTGTTTTATAACCAAAATAGGGATCTTCTACAAGGGGTTGTGTATCATTGTCTTTTGCTTTCTGATTTTTGGTATTACAAGCATTTAAAAATAAAACAAATACAAGTATTAAAAGTATAGAGTTGTAATTTCTCATTGTTTAGATTTTTATCATGTTTGCTAAGGCCTAGATATTTCATGTACTATCATTCAACCAATGTTCCTTCATATACAGTATCATATTTGTTAAAATCAGTATCATTCCCTCCAATCATATAAATCTTACCATTGAGTGTAGCAATACCTCCTATCTGTATTGGTTTGGGTAAATTGGTTGATTTAATCCATGTATCGTTTGTTGTATTATAAATATATACACTTGAAACGGCTTTTTCGTCTTTGTTTTGCCCACCAGGAAAAATAATTTTATCATTTATTACCGCACTACCAAGCAAAATAGAAATCCAAACAGGACAATTCTTTTTCGTTTCCCATGTATCAGAAAGTGTATCATATTTCCATAAAACATCGCCACAAAGCACATAAATATTGTTCCCGACAGCAGAAATTATTGAACTTTCACAAGGCATAGGTAGAGGGGATAAGGTTTGCCATGAATTTGATTTTGGATTATAAACTTCATTTTTATCAGTTTTCACGACTTTATTTGTCGTGCTAGACTTAGTTATTCCACCCATAACATAGATTTTATCATTAACTACACATGAAGTGTTGTGTTGTCTTCCAGTTGGCATTGGTGTCAATACATTCCATTTGTTGCTTAAAGCATTATAAGCTTCTAGTCTGTCTAGTGGTCCTCTTGCTCCTCCTGCTCCTCCAATAACATAAATTAATCCATTTATTTCTACTAAACTTACATTCCACCCCCGAGTAATCATATTTGTTGTTTTCTTCCATGTATCTTCAACGACATTATATTCATAAACTCCTGAAACTTTAGAATGTGCCTCCATAAAATAGATATTATTATTGCAGCTTACTGCTGCTCCCCTCATAGGTTGTGGAAGCTTTGCCTTTTCCTTCCATTCTATTTTTTGAGCAAATACTCCTGAAAAAATGAATACTATTAGTAGAAATAAAATAATCCTTCTTTTTTTCATTGTTTACTTATTTGTGTTCGCAATTTATAATTTCAACTCGCCAGCTGGCTCATTCACTAAAAAGGTCAACTAGGCTTTTTCTATACGTTCCGCCCTATTTGGGTCTGAGATTCTCAATAACCTGAGTAGATACCCAATGTTTTTTACCCACATAATAAGTTCTTCCATCTTCCTTTTCTATCCATTCTCCTCTAGTAAAAAATAAGTATTTCTCATCTTGTGTCACCATGGGTGAGCTTTCTTGCATTTCACTATTAATCGCTTGCCCCATATTCATTGGAGGTGACCAAGAGTTTTCTTTATCTTTTTGTTTAAAACTGATATAGAGATCTGCTTGCCCATATCCATCTTCTCGTCTAACATCCCAAATTAAATAAGATTCGTCTGGTGCAATAAAGGGATGAGCTATGTATTCCCCTGTATTAATATCAGCATTCATTCTTACTGGATTTTCATACTTGCCGTCTACAAATGGACAATAATAAAGAGAGCCATTTATGTTCATGTCTTCTTTTTTATAAACAGCATAATAATAAGTTCCATTGGATGAAATAGACCAACCATGTGCTTGGTCTTTTAAAAATTCGCCTGTACTTTTGGGCTCTGACCAACCAGTGTCTGTCCGTTTTCTATACTCTTTACCAACGTACATCGTATTGCCATCCTCAGAGAATCTTGGCCATTTTATATCGGTCTCAGATTCCTGACCCCAACTATTATTTTCATACCGAATAACAAAAAATGTGCGTTTTTCATATTTCCCATTTTTCCTAGTGAAATAGAATTCCTTCATATCTTGTGAAAACCTCCCCCCTTCAAAACTTCCCTCTGGAGAAAGAATATCAGGAGCAAAAAGTTCAGGAATTAAACCTGGTGGCTTTTGTCCAAAATAACGATTTTCAAATACTGGAAAGCTAGAAGCGTTTTCCTTATTACCTTGAGCAAAGGCAGTATGAAGCGATATAACTAATGTTAATATTAATGATTTCATTGTTTTCATATTTTCTTTCTTTGTGTTCGTTATTTATAATTTCAACCCGCCAGCTGACTCGTTCACTAAAAAGGTCTACTAGGCCTTTTCTATACGTTCCGCCCTATTTAGGTCTAAGATTTTCAATAACCTGAGCATCTACCCAGAATATGTCCCCATCTGAGTCTGCTTTATTAAAGAAAAAATATTTTCCGTCCGGAGTTACGTATCCTCCAGATTCCCAAGAACTAGTATTAATTTTATCTCCCATATTAATGGCAGCACCCCATGAACCGTCTTGCTGTCGAAAACTGATATACAGGTCAGAATCACCATATCCATTGTCTTTTTCACTATCCCAGATTAAATAGGACTCATCTGGCGCAATGAAGGGATGGGCAGTCCATTTACCTGTGTTAATCTCCTTACCGAGAAGTTTGGGTTTTTGACGCTTACCACCCTTAATTGTTGACATACGGATTACATCGTTATTTTTATAATCATCAAAAACATAGGTGCCTTTGGTGGATGCCGACAAGCGCATAATACCCCAGTCTTCCCTGTCAAACATGGGACCAAGACTTTTTACCTCTGACCAACCAGTCTCGGTACGCTCCATATATTTGCTACCCAAGTGCATGATCTTACCATTCGGAGCGACGATGGGCCGACCTACTCTGGGGCCCACCACAAACTCGCGCCATCGGTTATTTTCGAATTTAAAAACAATTAACGACCATTTTTTACTTTTGACATCTTTCCTAGTAAAATAGAACTCTTTCATGTCGGGTGTGAAGAAAGCACTAAGGTCACGATGCTCTGTCGAAACAATTCCAGGAGCAAAAACTTCAGGTGTTAATCCAGGTGGCTTTTGCCCAAGATAGGAATCTTTTACAGGGGGGTGTGTATCATTATCTTTTGCTTTCTGATTTTTGGTATTACAAGCATTTAAAAATAGAGTAAATACAAACATTAAAAGTATAGAGTTGTAATTTCTCATTGTTTAGATTTTTATCATGTTTGCTATTTTTTAATAAAAGCTGGCAGAACTCTTGCGGATGTCAGTGATACTGAGCTATCAACAGGACGATGAGTAGTGGTCACAACAACAAGATCAAGCGCTTCGATTACATAGATATTTTGTCCGCTGCCGCCCCTAGCCGATTTACTGAGGTAGCTTTTATCGCCTGCGGAAAAATCGGCCTGCCACCAAAAATAACCATAAGCTGTGCCTGAAACACCATTAGCAGTGTCATCATACTCATCACTTTGATTGACAATTTTACTGGTAGATCTCGCAATAAAAGTTTCTGGAACCAACTGTTCACCATTCCATTTACCCTTGTTGATGACCAGAGTGCCCCATTTGACCATATCGCGCGATGTCATGCTCGAGCGACTTCCTGAGCTTGGCAGGCCGCTAACATCAGTTTCCCAGTCATAATTCGTTATGCCCATTTTATCGAGAAGTTCATTTTTGATAAAATCTTTAGCAGTTCCTGGTACAACGGCGTCAATGACTTGCATCACCAATATTGGATCGAATTGATATTTAAAACTCTGAGACTCTGCAGTAATAGGCGCACTATGCTCGAGGTAAGCCTGAACTTGCCCCTGGCCTTTTAACAGAGCAGGGGTTTTCTCTAATTCTTCTCTCTGTTCTTTACTGATGCGGATACCGGAACGCATAGTCAATGCCATGTGCAGCGTGATTTTTTCTGCACCCTCAACAAACTTTGTTGGGTCCAGGTCTTTTAGAAAGCCAACCAATGGTTTGTCTAAATCGGCCATGGACAGATATCCCAATTGGATAGCACGACCGAGTGCCAAACTGGTGTAGGCTTTAGTCGCTGATGCTTGTGGGTGTGGTAGATTGATACGACCACGTGAATAATAGGATTCAAAGAGGAGTTTACCTTTATAGGCAATAAGAAAGCTGTCGAAGTTACCATATTTGTTGTCAGCTATCTCCTGCGCCAACTTAAGAACCATTGCTTTATTGCCACCATCGATACCTAATTCGCCCACGAGGATACCGTCTCTTCTATCAGCTGGAGCTGCATCGATAAATGCTTTTTTGAGATCAGGAATATCCCTGAATGAGAGCGTGGTTTCGGCAGCTGTAGCTTCTGGTGTTTGACTATCACTTTGTTGAGCAAAGCTACTATGTGTTAGTACAAGAAGAATTAAAAGTAGTAATCCTGTTGTTGTTTTTATAGCTTTTACTTGTTTCAAATTATTAGTTTTCATTTTTTCCTTCCTTTTTAATAGTTTCATTCACTTTTTTGCAATTCCTTAAGCTTATGTCTTGTACCATTATTTTGAGGATTCAATTCAAGTGATTTCGTATAATTTAAAATTGCCAGATCAATTTCTCCAATTTTCACACAGGCTTCAGCATAACTATCGTATACTTTATGACTATCGGGATAGAGCATCATATTCACTTTGAAAACATCTTGTGCTAATGTCATTCTATCCTCATGGAAAAAATCATAGCCTAGATCATTTAAATAGTCTTCAGTAACAGTAAGATAAGTTGAGTCATGTTCTTTTAAGGCCTTATATACATTAAGTGCTTTGTCAAAGTCACCTTCAAGAAGGAATTCTATAGGTTCTTTTTTATCAGTATCCATCTTAACAAAAGTTGAAGCTATTGTTCCATCGTTTCTATTAACATAAAGTAAATTGAGCGTTTCGTTTTCAGAATCTGGCTTGAATTGGATAAGTCGACTAGAATTTCTTCTAACAAAACTACTATCCGAGATTTTAACTAGTTCTTCTGCTTGCACGTCAAGTATATTTTTATAGAACAGTTGATTATCCTTTTGAAAAACTTCGACAATCCTACCATTGGACATATATCTACCATTAATTTTGTTGACTAAAGATTGTTCAACTTCTATTTTTTTATGTATTGGAACAAACTTATCCCATTCATAAGCCATAGCAACAGCGCGAATAACTTCGGCATTAAACTCCGGAAACGTAGAATTGGTCATCACAACCACACCATAACCTTTGTCTCTATGAGCCATTATTTCAGCATAGAATCCTGTATTCCATCCGTGATGCCTTAAGTAGATTTCATCATTTCTATTAAAAAGCTGAAAACCTAAGCCTAGTGTAAATGACCAACCAGAATTATTACTCACCCCATATGGTGTGCCCATTAATGCTGTCAGGTCTTTTGATAATCCTTTAGTACTCTTACCGTTTAGGGTTTGCTGTACATTGGCTATAAATTTTGCATAGTCCTCGGCAGTTGTCCATAATCCAGTTGAAGCCAATACAGGATCAATCTTTCTTCCTCCTTTTACCTTAGAACCATCTTTTAAATAACCTGTTGCTACCTTAGTTAATTGCTCCGTAGTAAGTGATAAGTTAAATGTACTGTTGTTCATTTCTAAGGGCTGCAACACGAGTTCATTCATAATCTCTGGGAATGTTTTCCCCTCTACATCCAACATCATTTGTTGAATAGGCACATAGCTAGCGTATGCAAAACGGACACTTTCACTAGGCTCTTTATTGACGGTAATTGGCTCGTTAGTAGCTGGATAAGTTCCATTTAATGTCTCTGTAAGTGTTGGGATTTTTTCATCAATACTATATGACCCTGTTCCACGAGGATGTATTCCGGCAGAGTGATTCAAAAGGTTTCTTATAGTAACTTTCTTGTCTTTGGTAAATTCATTTTCTGGTACTTTCCAGGATTTTAAATAACTGTTAACATCTTCATCTAAGTCTAATTTATTTTCTTCTACAAGACGTAATGCACCATAGGCTGTTACTGGCATACTAGTTGCCGCTGCCTGGAAAAGTGTTTGTGTCGTTACTGGGGTTTGACTTTCTTTATCCACGACACCGTAGCCTTTTGTCCATGCAATTTCACCATTATGTATGACTGCAATACTCACACCTGGAATGCCATAGTGTTTCATTCGTTCTTCTATAGACCATGTTGAATCACCCTCTACGTGTACCCGAGTTGTGAGACCTGTTTCTACCTTTTTAATTACATCAATTGTGGTATCGGTATTTGATTCTTCTGTACATGATTGAAAAAGAATTATGGTTAAAAGAACTGAGATAATATTTTTCATATAATGATTTTTTTATTGAATGATTGATTATTAAAAGGCTTTAATTAAATGTTGAATAAAAATATAGCATAATCCATGTTTAACACCTTAAATTGGATAAACACGACAATTAAATGATAAAACCATTTCGTCATTGATATACCGCTTTTGTACAGAAATTATGGAGATTTGTAGGTGTAGATAGTATATGTATTATATAAAATTTGGTTTCATTCACGTTTTTGTAATTCACTAATTGTCTGCTTGGTACGGTTATTTTCAGGGTTTAACTCAAGTGATTTAGCGTAATTTTTAATTGCCAGATCAATTTCTCCCATTTTCACACAAGCTTCTGCATAACTTTCGTATACTTTATAACTATCTGGATAGAGCATCATATTCACTTTGAAAACATCTTGTGATAATTTCATTCTATCCTCACGGAAAAAACTATAGCCTAGATCATTTAAATAATCTTCAGTAACTGTAGGATAAGTTGGGGCTTGTTCTTTTAAGGTCATATATGCATTAAGTGCTTTGTCAAAGGCACCTTCAAGAAGGAATTCTACGGGTTCTTTTTTATCCGTATCCATCTTAACAAAGGTTGAAGCTATTGTTCCATCGTTGCTATTAAGATAAAGTAAATTGAGCGTTTCATTTTCAGAATTTGGTTTGAATTGCATAAGCCAACTAGAATTTCTTCTAACAAAACTACTATCCGAAACTTTGATGAGTTCTTCTGCTTTTACGTCAAGTATATTTTTATAGAGCAGTTGATTGTCCTTTTGAAAAACTTCTACAATCCTGCCATTGGCCAGATATCTACCAGTAATTTTATCAACTAAAGATTGTTCAATTTCCATTTTTTTATGTACAGGGAAATAATTATCCCATTCATAAGCAAGAGCAACAGAACGAAACACTTCAAAAACAAAAGCCGGAAGAGGGGTATTAGTTAACACAACTACACCATATCCATTGTCTCTATGAGCTGTCATTCTACTATAAAACCCTGTACTCCATCCGTGGTGTTCAAAGTAGACTTCATCTTTCTTATTATAAATTGAAAAGCCTAGTCCATATTGTCCATAACGATTTTTTGAAGATGGTGTAAGCATTAATTCCGTCATATCTTTTGATAATCCTTTGTTACGATTATTATCTTTTAGAGTTTGCTGTATATTGACTACAAATTTCGCAAGATCCTCTGCAGTTGCCCATAATCCGTTTGAAGCCAATTCTGGATAGATATGTCTTTTACCTTTTACCATAGAACCATCTCGTAAATAACCTGTTGCTGCTATTTTTAATTGCTCTATGCTAAGAGATTGATTAAACATACTGTTGTTCATTTCTAAAGGTTGGAGCACTAATTCATTCATTAGCTCTGGGAATTTTTTACCTTCAACATCCATCATCATTTGTTGAATAATCGTATAGCCCCCAGCTGAAATCCAAAGATTTTCATTAAGTGTTTTATCTACGATGATTGGATTCGAATTGGCTGGAGGAGTTCCATTTAATATCTCTTTAAGAGTGGGTACAGGTACATCTGTACTATATCCTTGAAAATCGTGCACGTTTATTCCGGCAGAATGACTCAAAAGGTTTTTTATAGTGACTTTCTCTTCTTTGGTAAATTCACTATCAGGTAATTTCCAGGATTTTAAATAACTGTTAATGTCTTCACTTAAAGTTACTTTATTTTGGTCTACAAGACGTAATGCACCATACGCAGTTAAAGACATACCAATTGTTGATACTTGGAAAAATGTTTTATCGGTCACAGGAACTTTACTTTCTTTATCCATTACCCCGTATCCTTTTGCCCAGGCAACTTTGCCATTATGTATTACAGCAATACTAACACCTGGAACACCATAGTGTTTCATTCGTTCTTCTATAGACCATGTTGAATCACCGACTATATGTACCCGAGTTGTGAGACCTGTTTCCACCTTTTTAATTAAATCAATTGTAGTATCAGTATTTGATTCTTCTGCACACGATAGAAAAAGAATTAGGATGAAGAGAACTGAGATACGGTTTTTCATATTTATAAAATCTTAATAGCTATTTATTTATTGACTTTTAACCATGCGGGACTTGAAGCATTACTTATAATTTTTCTTACTGAAGAACCATCTTTGTTCATAATATAAATGCTTTTTTCTCCATCCCTGAGTGATGAAAATATCAGTTGAGAGCCATCAGGGGACCATGATGGATACCAATCACCAACATCATTATTTGTTAATCGTTTTTGATTAGACCCATCAATATTCATCACATAAATTTCATAATTTCCATCTCTATCAGACATAAAAGCGATTTGCTTACCATCTGGCGAAACCTCTGGATGCCACTCTTCAGCTTCATTACTTGTCAACTGAATTATGTTGTTACCATCAATATCTGCTATGCTTATCTCACTTTTTTTATCTTTGAATTCTGAGTGAAAGACTATTCTACCATCTGGTGTAAAATGAGGACCACCACCTTTTAGTGATTTTATTTGAGACAGTTCGCTACCATCTGAATTCATAATCCAAATTTCTTGCTGCCAATTTTTTTCCGAATCTTTATATTCTCTTGAAAAAACAATTTTTCTTCCATCAGGTGACCATGCAGGTGAATTATCCCATTTGTTTTTTTCGTGAGTTAATCGTTTCCTATTCGTACCATCACTATTCATGGTATGAATAGACCATGTTTTTTTGTCATCATATTTGTAATAAAAAGCGAAGTGTTTTCCATCAGGAGACCAAGCTAAGTAGCCGCCTTTCTCATTTGTACTTTTAATATTTGATTTACCTTCAGTATTTTTTTGATAAATTTCTACATAACCCGATTCTTTTGATGAATAAGCAATTGTATAGTATGTTGATTTAGATTTGTCACTATTCTGGCAATAGACATTGACAGACAGTAAAGTTAATATGAGTAGGACTTTCACTTGTTTCAAATTTTTGGTTTTCATATTTTCTTCCTTTTGGTATATTTAGAGCGTCTCTTCAGGTTAAATCATTTTTTTGCAACTAATTAGTGTACAAAGTGATTTGGAATAGTCCCTTTTGTCAGTGTCAATGTATTTTTCATGGTTTTTTATCATACAAAAGTTGTATTTTTCTCTCATGAATTCAATGCAAAATTTGCCAACTGCTCTATGTATTAATGAACTACTCAAAGAAATTATCTGATAATGATTAGCTTACATCTGTAAAACCACTTCAAAATGAATTTGAGATTTTTGCCTTGTTTTCTTTTCGTATTACTACTTGTGACCTCTTGCTCTCAAAGTTCTATTTACAAGAAATACGAGACTGTATTTCGGGTTGGAGATCAACAAGAATGGGCTTCGAAGAACTTAAATGATCAGGACTGGAGAAAACGCATAAGATTAGTGCCGGATGGTAAGGTTTTCTGGTCCAGAACTAAAATTGATATTTTAAATACCTCGGAATCATTACACCCATATGGTCTTCAGTTACATGTCTATGGAGAGTATGAGGTTTTTTGGGATGGAGTATTGATTGGGAAAAATGGTAATCCTGGACAAGAAGCAATACTTGGTCCTGAAGGTAAAATGTGGGCAAATTTTAGCATTCCTACCCATCTAACAGAAAAGGGAGAACATCTATTGGCGCTACGATCAAGTCTTTATTATTTTCCAAATCATACAGTAATAAAGGTGCTAGAGATAGACTATTACGATGATCTACTAATCGATCGACTCATCGAATCTTCCTATATGCATCTTTTTGCTGGAGCTTTTCTTATCGCCTCTTTCTATTTTCTATTTCTGTTTCTAAGTGACAAAAAGGAATATACCACACTAATTTTCAGTATTAGTTGTTTTCTCTTTTTTATCCTGATTTTGGCGGAATTCAGTAAAGTATATGTACCCATCCATTACAGTCTCCATGTTATACGTCTTCAGATCATAAGTTTTCTAATGTTCGGAATTTCTTTTTTGATTCCGTTCTATTTTTCAATGCAGTTTCCTTTCCCCAAACGAAAATTACTACTGACCATTTATACGGGTGTTTTATTATTCTTTTTCCTATCAAAACATATCATCGAATTGACTACCAATAATATGGCTTTGAGCATGTGGATTTTTTCATTTGGGATTGTGGTGTTTGGGGTTTATAAAAAGATGAAAGGTGCTCGTCTCGTACTGTTGACCCTCCTATTATCCGTGCCTATAGGTTTTGTCACTCCTTTTAATAAAAGCCTATTCGCAGGTTTCTGTCTTATCCTTCTGGGTATGTTTTATTTACTTTCTCTAAGTATCAAAGAACAACGCCTGGCTTATGAAAATTCTTTAGTTCAATCCACACGCCTGCGTCTAGAATTACTTAAAAAGAATATTCAACCTCATTTTTTAATGAACACCCTGACCTCATTAATAGATTGGGTAGAAGAAGCACCTAAGAAAGGTGTTTTGTTTATAGAAGCATTAGCAAAAGAATTTGATCTTTTTAACCAGATAGAAAATCAAACATTGATACCTATTTCGCAAGAAATAGCCCTTTGCCGTACACATCTTGAGATCATGGAGTATCGGAAAGAAATAAATTATTCCTGGCAAGATGAAGGCATAGACCCTGAGCAAAAAATACCTCCTGCCATTCTTCACACCCTACTGGAAAATGGAATTACACACAGTTTGCCTCTAGAAGATAATAGTATTAAATTTAAGCTTATTTTTGAATCGAATAGCCATTATAAGTGTTATACATTTTTGACGTTTGCTGCTCTTGAGGAGCGGGCAACAAATAATAGAGAAGAAGGTACAGGACTGAAATACATAAAAGCTAGACTTACAGAGAGTTATCATTCGAAATGGGATTTCACCTCTGAACCAACAAATCATGGTTGGAAAAACACCCTAAAAATTTATTCCTGAGAATATGAACATTTTAATTGTTGAAGATGAATCAAGAATAGCCAAAAGAATTGAACGAATGACACGTGATATTTTTGGCGACACCTTACAATCACTAACCCATATTAACAGACTCCATAAGGCATTGACGTATATTGAAACCCATTCATTGGATCTCGTTCTCCTGGATCTGAATCTTAATGGTGAGAATGGTTTTGACCTGCTTACTACAGTAGTTTCCCAATCCTTTCATACAATAGTTATTTCTGCCTACAAAGATCAGGCAATTACTGCTTTTGAATATGGGGTTTTAGATTTTGTACCTAAACCTTTTAACAGAGATCGTTTGGAGCAAGCTTTCAATCGGACTATCACGAAAGAAAAACCAGAAAATAAAATCAAGTATTTAGCTGTAAAAGGAAGACACAGGATACAGCTCATACCCATTGAAGATTTGCTTTATATAAAAGGAGCTGGTGTCTATACCGAACTCTTTCTAGCAGATGGAAAAAAAGAACTACATGATAAATCGCTCGAAAAGCTAGAACAACTGTTATCACCTACTTTTGAACGTATTCATAAATCATACTTAATGAAGATGTCTGAAGTAAAGGAAATTGTCGTAAAATCTGGTAGCAAATATATGGCCGAGCTAAAAAATGGAGAACTTATCCCTATTGGAAGAACAAAGTACAAAGACATAAAAGCGAAGTGGCTTTAAACACCGTATTGATGTATACTCGAGTTGTGAGACCAGTTTCTACTTTTTTAATTAAATCAATAGTAGTATTAGTATTTGATTCTTGTGTACATGATTGAAAAAGAATACTAATGAAGAGAACCTAGATACTGTTTTTCATATCTATATTTTTTTTACTGAATGATTGATTACTAATCGGGTCTTGGCTTAACATAAATCAAATGTTGAATAAAAATATAGTATAATCCATGGTTAATACTTTAAATAGGATAAACACAATAATTAGATGATAAAGCCATTTCATCATTGATATAAGGCTTTTGTAAAGAAATTATGGAGATTTGTAGATGTAGATAGTATCTTTATTTTTTTAAATAAAAGAGTTTATGATTAAAAAGTCTTTGAAACACACCATACTCATTAATATAGGAGCTTTCTTGTTGGTTTTTATACTTGAAACATTGAGTAATTTGTTTTTTAGAGATGATTTTGATACTAGTTATTCTTTTCATGCACATGGACTTAATTATACTGTTATGATTATGGGTTTCATTTGGGTAAATCATTTTGTTCTTATTCCTTTTTTATTAGATAAGAAAAGGTATTTTGCATATGGAATACTACTCATTGGGAGTATATTTATTTTTTCCCACTTAAGAACAAATACTTGGTCTGGTACTTCTAAAATATTCTTCTTTCTTCTTTATACAACAGGAGCAGGTATGGCTGTTTTTTTCTTAAGAAGGAATATGATCATCCAAAAAGAAAATGAAGAGAAAGATAAATTACAAAAAGAGATGGAGCTTAACTATTTAAAAGAGCAGGTAAATCCTCATTTTTTATTTAACTCATTAAATAGTATTTATGCACTTTCAAGACAGCAATCACCAGAAACCCCTGATCTCGTAATGCAGCTCTCAGAATTGATGAGGTATCAATTAGAAAGTTCTAAAAAAGATACCGTTTTATTAAGAGAAGAGCTTGAGTTTATAGAAAATTATTTGTTACTCGAAGAAAAAAGACTGAGTAAACGTTGTACTATTGAGTTTTTAATTGGCGGAGATTTGTTAGAGTTAAGGATTTCTCCAATGCTACTCATCCCATTTGTTGAAAATGCTGTGAAACATGGTGCCCAAAGCACTAATAAACAGAGCACAATTGATGTTTCTGCCACTATAAAAGATAACACCCTTCATTTTTGTGTAGATAATTCAAAGCCTCCCATGGTTGCTGTTCCCAAAAGAGAAGGACTGGGCCTTGAAAATGTGAGAAGACGTTTAAATCTATTATATCCTAATTCTCACGTATTAGAAATTGATGATATGGAAAAACTATATCGTGTAAATTTATCTATTGATTTAAGAGCTTCAATATTAAAAAAATAGTTAATGATTAAAATTGGCATAGTAGATGATGAAATACTAGCACGTAAAGTGTTAGAAGATTATTGTTCTAAAATTGACAACTTTGAATTAGTATTAAGTACGGGAAATCCACTTGAATTTGTCAATTTCACTCAGCAAAATGAAGTTGATCTCATTTTTCTTGATATAGAAATGCCGGAACTTAATGGCATGGAAATTTTGCGTTCTATGATAAACCCACCTAAAGTTATTTTAACTACGGCTTATTCTGAGTATGCATTAGAAAGTTATAATTATGGTGTTGTTGATTACTTATTGAAACCTGTAAAAATTGAACGCTTTTTGAAAGCAATAAACAAAGTTTCAGCTTCAAAAATAATACAGCCTAAAAAAAATAGTGGAAGTGAAGAGCTTCAAATAAAACATGATGGAATGCCTGTTAATATTTCATTTAAATCAATTCTGTACATTCAAAGTTTTGGAAATTATTTAAAAATCTTTACAGATTCAAGAATGTACCTGATCTCTGAAACATTGACTAATATCACTACATTATTATCTGAAAATTTCGAACGCACACATAAATCATATATTTCTAATCTAGATAGAGTTACAAAGGCAACCAGAACATATTTGTTAATTGAAAATAATAAAGTTCCTGTGAGCGCTACCTATAAGGTTATTGTTTTTAAAAAATTGGAAGTTTTATCAAAATTGTAACATAGTTTATTTCCATTTTACACGCATTCTACTTCCCTCCTATGCTTCGACTTCACTCAGCATAACGCAAATATATAAATACCGTGTATTTGATGTAATATCAGATATTATGTCAAAGCCAGATTTAGAACCTTAAAATTATCTTCATTCCAACCGTATTATCTTGCAGCTATACTCTGACTACAATTTTAGCTCTTTTAAAGCTGCAACTCTGCTGTTTTTCTTCTATCTTTAATACAATTGTAGCGTTCGACTGGTAATATTTAACATAACTAAGATCTAATGACTGGAAAACCTAAATCATCTCAGTCTGTCCATAAATTTGGTACTTTTCTGGGGGTCTACATGCCTAGTATTCTTACGATATTGGGGTTGATTATGTACCTGCGTTTTGGTTGGGTTTTAGGCAACTTGGGTTTGATTAAAACCGTAATCGTTGTTTTAATAGCTAGTTCGATCACTTTTATTACAGGATTGAGTGCATCGGCTATTGCGACCAATATTAAAATGGGTGTGGGTGGAGAGTATTTCATGATCTCACGAAGTTTGGGGTTAGAACCAGGAGGAGCAATTGGAATACCCCTTTATTTATGCAGGACACTAAGTGTTACTTTTTATTGCTACGGTCTTTCAGAAGCTATCCTGGCATTGTGGCCCATCACTGGGGTGGTACTTCCCTCATATACATTGCAATTGATAACTATTGGTTTTATTGTAATTATTACAGTACTCTCCGGAAAGAGTGCGAAGCTTGTATTACATTCCCAAATTCCTATTATGATTATAGTAGGAGTCTCAATTCTGGCCTTGATGATTGGTGTATTAAGTAAAGACCTACAATCTCCCATTATAGAAGCAACCTATCGAACAGCTCCAGAAGGGTTTTGGTACGTATTTGCTGTTTTTTTTCCTGCGGTTACAGGTTTTACTGCTGGGATTGGTATGAGTGGAGATCTAAAGGATCCGCAGAAATCAATTCCAAAAGGAACTATGGGAGCTGTTATTTCGGGAGCTGTTATTTATCTTATTATCCCACTTTTATTAGCCATAACAGGAGCATTAACAATAGAACAAATGACCGACCCTGAAGCTGGCGTTACGATATGGACACGCCTGGCGGTTTTTGGACCATGGATTGTATATCCAGCAGTTTGGGGCGCGGTTTTGTCGTCTGCCTTCGGAAGCATATTAGGTGGACCAAGGATTCTACAAGCTTTGTCTATGGATGGTTTAGTTCCAAAATTCCTGGCTAGGCTTTCCAGATCCGGACAACCTACTATTGCTACTTGGATTAGCGGAGCCATTGCCGTGAGCGCTGTCTTTTTAGGAGGGCTTAATAC